>NZ_AP046142.1:0-4966831 GCF_059725275.1 Kluyvera fluvialis
TGTATCGACTTTTTTTCGAGTGGAGTCCGCCGTGTCACTTTCGCTTTGGCAGCAATGTCTTGCCCGATTGCAGGATGAGTTACCAGCCACAGAATTCAGCATGTGGATCCGCCCGTTGCAGGCGGAACTGAGCGATAACACGCTGGCTTTGTATGCGCCAAACCGGTTTGTGCTTGATTGGGTGAGAGATAAATACCTCAATAACATCAACGGCCTGTTGAATGATTTCTGCGGCGCAGACGCCCCGCAGCTGCGTTTTGAGGTGGGAACTAAACCGGTCACTCATACCTTAAGAGAAACGGCGAGCGTTAGCGCCCCGGCGCAAATGACGCAGGTGCACACGCCACGAGCAGTACCAGCGCCGCGCGCCGGTTGGGATAACGTCCCAGCCCCTGCGGAACCGTCTTACCGTTCCAACGTCAATGTTAAGCATACCTTTGATAACTTCGTTGAAGGTAAATCGAACCAACTGGCTCGCGCTGCGGCACGCCAGGTGGCGGATAACCCAGGCGGTGCGTATAACCCGCTGTTCCTGTATGGCGGTACAGGTTTGGGTAAAACGCACCTGTTGCATGCGGTGGGTAATGGAATTATTGCCCGTAAACCGAACGCGAAAGTGGTGTATATGCACTCCGAGCGCTTTGTGCAGGACATGGTTAAAGCCTTGCAAAACAATGCGATCGAAGAGTTTAAACGCTACTACCGCTCCGTTGATGCGCTGCTTATCGATGACATTCAATTCTTTGCTAATAAAGAGCGATCTCAGGAAGAGTTCTTCCACACCTTTAACGCCCTGCTGGAAGGTAATCAGCAAATTATTCTCACCTCGGATCGTTATCCGAAAGAGATTAACGGCGTAGAAGATCGCCTTAAGTCCCGCTTTGGCTGGGGCCTGACGGTGGCGATTGAACCACCAGAGCTTGAGACTCGCGTCGCTATCCTGATGAAAAAAGCGGACGAAAATGACATTCGTCTGCCTGGCGAGGTGGCGTTCTTCATCGCTAAGCGTCTACGCTCTAACGTGCGTGAACTTGAAGGGGCGCTGAACCGCGTTATCGCCAATGCCAACTTTACTGGCCGGGCTATCACCATCGATTTCGTACGCGAAGCGCTGCGCGACCTTTTGGCGTTGCAGGAAAAGCTGGTTACCATCGACAACATCCAGAAGACGGTGGCGGAGTATTACAAAATTAAAGTGGCGGACTTACTCTCCAAGCGACGTTCTCGCTCGGTAGCGCGTCCGCGCCAGATGGCGATGGCGTTGGCGAAAGAACTCACCAACCATAGTCTGCCGGAAATTGGCGACGCATTCGGTGGCCGTGACCATACCACCGTGCTTCACGCCTGCCGTAAGATTGAGCAACTGCGTGAAGAAAGCCACGATATCAAAGAAGACTTTTCCAATTTAATCAGAACATTGTCGTCGTGATCCTATGAAATTTACCGTAGAACGTGAACATTTATTAAAACCGTTACAACAGGTGAGTGGCCCGTTAGGCGGGCGTCCGACATTGCCGATTCTGGGTAACCTGTTGTTGCAGGTGGCAGACGGCACACTGTCGCTGACCGGTACCGATTTGGAAATGGAAATGGTAGCGCGCGTGGCGCTGCTACAGGCACATGAGCCGGGTGCGACTACCGTTCCGGCACGTAAATTCTTCGACATTTGTCGTGGGCTGCCGGAAGGCGCGGAAATCGCCGTTCAACTGGAAGGCGACCGGATGCTGGTGCGCTCTGGTCGTAGCCGCTTCTCGCTGTCTACGCTGCCTGCCGCTGACTTCCCGAACCTCGACGACTGGCAGAGTGACGTGGAATTCACGTTGCCACAGGCGACGATGAAACGCCTGATTGAAGCCACCCAATTCTCGATGGCGCATCAGGACGTACGTTATTATTTAAACGGCATGTTGTTTGAAACCGAAGGTGAAGAACTGCGTACCGTTGCCACCGATGGTCACCGCCTGGCGGTATGTTCCATGCCGGTAGGCCAATCTCTGCCGAGCCACTCGGTTATCGTCCCGCGTAAAGGGGTGATTGAGCTGATGCGTATGCTCGACGGGGGGGATACGCCACTGCGCGTGCAGATTGGCAGCAACAACATTCGCGCTCACGTGGGTGATTTTATCTTCACTTCCAAGCTGGTTGATGGCCGTTTCCCGGATTATCGCCGCGTATTGCCGAAGAACCCGGATAAACACCTCGAAGCGGGCTGCGATATTCTCAAGCAGGCGTTTGCCCGTGCGGCGATTCTCTCGAACGAGAAATTCCGTGGTGTGCGTCTGTTTGTGCATGAAAATCAGCTGAAAATCACTGCGAACAACCCAGAGCAGGAAGAAGCGGAAGAGATTCTTGATGTCACCTACGGTGGCACCGAGATGGAAATCGGCTTTAACGTCAGTTACGTGCTGGATGTGTTGAACGCGCTGAAGTGCGAAACCGTGCGTATTCTGCTGACCGACTCGGTTTCCAGCGTACAAATTGAAGATGCGGCGAGCCAAAGTGCGGCGTATGTTGTCATGCCAATGCGTCTGTAGAAAAATATCGGGCTATCTTACTTGTTATTCTGGCTCCGGGCAGTGCTCGTACAAAATACGAAGTATTCTGGACGTACACCAGTACGCTCCGGTTGCTGTGCGCTGGCCGTAACCAGACTAATTGCGACGATAACGCCCTGGATATGAGCTGATCATGTCGCTATCCCGACTGCTTATTAAAGATTTCCGCAACATTGAAAGCGCGGATCTTGCCTTATCTCCCGGCTTTAACTTCCTGGTTGGCGCAAACGGCAGCGGCAAAACCAGCGTGCTGGAAGCCATCTATACGCTCGGTCATGGCCGGGCGTTTCGCAGTTTGCAGATTGGTCGCGTTATTCGTCACGAGCAGGAGTCGTTTGTTCTGCACGGGCGTTTGCAGGGCGAAGAGCGGGAAACCGCAATTGGCCTGACTAAGGATAAGCTGGGTGACAGCAAGGTGCGCATTGACGGCACTGACGGCCACAAGGTCGCTGAACTGGCGCTCCTGATGCCGATGCAGTTGATTACGCCGGAAGGCTTTACTTTACTCAACGGCGGCCCCAAATACAGGAGAGCGTTCCTTGATTGGGGATGCTTTCACAATGAAGCCGGGTTTTTTACCGCCTGGAGCAACCTCAAGCGTTTGCTGAAACAACGCAACGCCGCGCTACGTCAGGTAAGCCGCTATGAACAGCTACGCCCGTGGGATAAAGAACTGATCCCGCTCGCCGAGCAAATTAGCCGCTGGCGAGCCGAATATAGCACCGGTATCGCTGAAGATATGGCGGATACCTGCAAACAATTTCTTCCAGAGTTCTCTCTCACCTTCTCTTTCCAGCGCGGCTGGGAAAAAGAGACTGATTATGCCGAGGTGCTAGAGCGGAACTTCGAACGCGACCGTATGTTGACCTACACCGCACATGGCCCGCACAAGGCAGATTTCCGCATTCGCGCCGACGGTGCGCCGGTGGAAGATACTTTGTCGCGCGGGCAGCTTAAGCTGCTGATGTGCGCGCTACGCCTGGCACAGGGTGAGTTTCTAACCCGCGAAAGTGGGCGACGCTGCCTGTACCTGATAGATGATTTTGCCTCGGAACTTGATGACGCGCGGCGCGGCCTGTTGGCCAGTCGTTTAAAAGCCACGCAATCACAGGTTTTCGTCAGCGCCATTAGCGCTGAACACGTTCTAGACATGTCGGACGAAAATTCGAAGATGTTTACCGTGGAAAAGGGTAAAATAACCGATTAACCCAAGTTTAAATGAGCGAGAAACGTTGATGTCGAATTCTTATGACTCCTCCAGTATCAAAGTCCTGAAAGGACTGGATGCGGTGCGTAAGCGCCCGGGTATGTATATCGGCGACACGGATGACGGCACCGGTCTGCACCACATGGTATTCGAGGTTGTGGATAACGCTATCGACGAAGCGCTCGCAGGTTACTGTAAAGACATCGTTGTCACCATCCATAGCGATAACTCCGTCTCCGTACAGGATGACGGCCGTGGTATCCCAACCGGTATTCACCCGGAAGAGGGCGTCTCTGCGGCGGAAGTTATCATGACCGTTCTGCACGCAGGCGGTAAATTTGATGATAACTCGTATAAAGTGTCCGGTGGTCTGCACGGCGTAGGCGTTTCCGTAGTTAACGCCCTGTCGCAGAAGCTGGAGCTGGTTATCCAGCGTGATAACAAAGTACACCGTCAGATTTATGCGCACGGCGTACCGCAGGCTCCTCTGGCGGTGACGGGCGACACTGAAAAAACCGGTACGATGGTACGTTTCTGGCCAAGCCATGAAACCTTCACCAACGTCACTGAGTTTGAATACGATATTCTGGCAAAACGCCTGCGTGAGCTGTCATTCCTGAACTCCGGCGTTTCCATTCGTCTGCGCGACAAGCGTGACGGCAAAGAAGACCATTTCCATTACGAAGGCGGCATCAAAGCGTTTGTTGAGTACCTCAACAAAAACAAAACGCCAATCCACCCGAATATCTTCTATTTCTCTACCGAAAAAGACGGTATCGGCGTTGAAGTTGCGCTGCAATGGAACGATGGCTTCCAGGAAAATATCTACTGCTTCACCAACAATATTCCACAGCGTGATGGCGGTACTCACCTTGCAGGCTTCCGTGCGGCGATGACCCGTACCCTGAACGCCTACATGGACAAAGAAGGCTACAGCAAAAAAGCGAAAGTCAGCGCTACCGGTGACGATGCGCGTGAAGGCCTGATTGCTGTTGTCTCTGTTAAAGTGCCAGACCCGAAATTCTCCTCACAGACCAAAGACAAACTGGTTTCTTCCGAGGTGAAAACGGCGGTAGAACAGCAGATGAACGAACTGCTGAGCGAATACCTGCTGGAAAACCCGTCTGACGCCAAAATCGTTGTGGGCAAAATTATCGATGCCGCACGTGCGCGTGAAGCTGCACGTCGCGCCCGCGAAATGACCCGTCGTAAAGGCGCGCTGGACTTAGCTGGCCTGCCGGGCAAACTGGCTGACTGCCAGGAGCGCGATCCGGCTCACTCCGAACTTTACCTCGTGGAAGGGGACTCTGCGGGCGGCTCTGCAAAACAGGGGCGTAACCGTAAGAACCAGGCGATTCTACCGCTGAAAGGTAAAATCCTTAACGTTGAGAAGGCGCGCTTCGACAAGATGCTCTCCTCTCAGGAAGTGGCAACGCTGATTACCGCGCTGGGCTGTGGTATCGGCCGCGATGAGTACAACCCGGACAAACTGCGCTATCACAGCATCATCATCATGACCGATGCGGACGTCGATGGTTCACACATCCGTACGCTGCTGTTGACCTTCTTCTACCGTCAAATGCCGGAAATCGTTGAGCGTGGCCACGTCTACATTGCACAGCCACCGCTGTACAAAGTGAAGAAAGGCAAGCAGGAACAGTACATCAAAGATGATGAAGCGATGGATCAGTATCAAATCTCCATCGCCCTTGATGGCGCAACGCTGCACACCAACGCTCATGCACCAGCGCTGGCTGGCGAACCGTTAGAAAAACTGGTCGCCGAATTTAACGCAACGCAGAAAATGATTGGCCGCATGGAGCGTCGCTTCCCGAAAGCGCTGCTGAAAGAGCTTATCTACCAACCGACGCTGGTGGAAGAAGACCTGTCCGATGAGCAGAAAGTAACTCGCTGGGTTAATGCGCTGGTGACAGAGCTGAACGAGAACGAACAGCACGGTAGCCTGTGGAAGTTTGATGTTCGCGAAAACAGCGAACTGAACATTTTCGAGCCGATTATCCGTGTGCGTACGCACGGTGTGGATACCGACTACCCGCTGGATCAAGAGTTTGTTGTCGGTGGCGAATATCGCCGTATCTGCACGCTGGGCGAGAAACTGCGCGGCCTGATGGAAGAAGACGCGTTCATTGAACGTGGCGAACGCCGTCAACCGGTGGCGAGCTTCGAGCAAGCGCTGGACTGGCTGGTGAAAGAGTCCCGTCGTGGCCTCTCCATTCAGCGTTATAAAGGTCTGGGCGAAATGAACCCAGAGCAGTTGTGGGAAACCACCATGGATCCAAACAGCCGTCGTATGCTGCGCGTTACCGTGAAAGACGCGATTGCCGCAGACCAGTTGTTCACCACGCTGATGGGCGACGCCGTTGAACCTCGTCGTGCCTTTATCGAAGAAAACGCCCTGAAAGCGGCGAACATCGATATCTAACCCTGTAGGCCGGATAAGGCGTTTACGCCTCTATCCGGCCATCTGCCTGATGGCGCTACGCTTATCAGGCCTACGGTTTCGCAATATCTGTAGGCCGGATAAGGCATCGCCGCCATCCGGCAACTCTGCACTGCGCCGCTTGATGGCGCTGTGCTTATCTGGTCTACAGATTAAAAACGCCTGATTTTTTTCAGGTGTTTTTTTATGCCTGTCACCCACGAACTATACTTCTCTACATCTTCTGTTAACCGTCATTCCGAGGTGGAAAAATGGGACTTTTTGATGATGTAGTGGGCTCGCTGCTTAGCGGCGATGCGGGAAAATATCAGGCTATCTTGAGCTGGGTAAACGAACAGGGCGGTATTCAGGCGTTGCTGGAGAAACTGCAAAGCGGCGGGCTGGGTGATATCGTGTCATCCTGGATTAGCAACCAACAAAGTAATCAATCAATTAGCAGCGAGCAGGTCGTCTCGGCGCTCGGCACACCGGCCGTTGCGGATCTGGGTGAAAGACTTGGAACCGATGCCAGCTCTGCTTCTACCATGCTGGCGGAATACCTGCCGAAAATCATCGATGCGCTGTCACCAAAGGGTGAAGTAGACTCACAGGCACACAACGATTTGCTGTCTGCGGGCATGGATCTTCTGAAGAACGGTAAGCTGTTCGGCTAACCGCGGACTAAAAGGGGAGCGCGCAATGTGCGTTGCATCCCCGTTTTAAGCCTTTATCGCTGCTGTTTTTTGAGCGGAATCGCGTTAGCATGAGTCAGGGCTCATTTAACCTGGGGATCTCATGGCTATTAAACTGATTGCAATCGACATGGACGGAACATTGCTGTTGCCGGACCACACTATTTCTCCTGCGGTAAAAAGCGCGCTTGCCGCCGCGCGTGCAAAAGGAGTTAACGTGGTTTTGACCACTGGCCGTCCTTACGCGGGGGTGCATAGCTACCTGAAAGAGCTGGGCATGAATCAGCCTGGAGATTACTGCATTACCTATAACGGTGCGCTGGTGCAGAAAGCGGGCGACGGCAGTACGGTTGCACAAACTGCCTTGAGCTACGATGACTACCGCTTCCTGGAGCAACTCTCCCGCGAAGTTGGCTCCCACTTCCACGCGCTCGACCGCCATACGCTGTACACCGCCAACCGAGATATCAGCTATTACACAGTGCATGAGTCCTTTATTGCGACCATCCCGCTGGTGTTCTGCGAAGCAGAGAAAATGGACCCGTCCATTGAGTTTCTGAAAGTGATGATGATCGACGACCCGGAAGTTCTCGATAAAGCGATCGAGCGTATTCCTGACGAAGTGAGAGAGAAATACACCTTACTGAAAAGCTCACCATACTTCCTGGAGATTCTCGACAAGCGCGTCAACAAAGGCACGGGCGTGAAATCGCTGGCCGATGTGCTGGGTATCAAACAAGAAGAAATTATGGCGATTGGTGACCAGGAAAACGACATCGCGATGATTGAGTTCGCGGGCGTTGGCGTGGCAATGGATAACGCCATTCCAAAGGTCAAAGAAGCCGCTAACTTTGTCACTAAGTCTAATCTCGAAGATGGCGTTGCCTATGCCATCGAGAAATTTGTGCTGAACTAAGCGCCGTCGTTTCCAGGCCAAACGCACAAAAACCCGCACCTGTTGCGGGTTTTTTTATCCAACACATAAAGCCTGAAACCCCCGTTTTTGTGCAGTATGATGGCGGGTATCTCAGCGCTCAGAGTCCCTTTATGAAACAGCTCACTTTCGCCCCTCGAAATCATCAACTGACCAACACCAATACCTGGACGGCAGACAGCCAGTGGCTGGCGTTTGACGTGCGTCCTTCCGGCGCGTCGTTTACCGGCGAGACAATCGAACGTGTGAACGTGCAAACCGGTGAGGTTGAGGTTATTTATCGTGCGCCTGAAGGGGCGCATGTCGGCGTGGTTACGGTGCATCCGACGCAAGACCAGTACGTTTTTATTCATGGCCCGGAAAAGCCAGATGCGCAGTGGCAGTATGACTTCCATCATCGCCGTGGCGTCGTCGTCGCGCAAGGCGAAGCACATAATCTTGATGCGATGGATATCACGGCGCCTTATACGGCTGGCGCACTGCGTGGCGGTAGCCATGTTCACGTCTACAGCCCGTGCGGGCAGTTTGTCAGCTTTACCTACAACGACCATGTGATGCATGAATATGACCCCGCGCGGGATCAACGTAACGTGGGTGTTGCCGTGCCATATGGCCCCGTTGCTCCACGCGGGCAGCATCCGCGTGCCTACGGCGGCAGCCACTGGTGTGTGCTGGTGAGCCACACGACAGTGCAGCCACAGCCTGGCAGCGATGAAATTAATCGAGCTTATGAAGAGGGGTGGGTTGGCTCGCAGGCGCTGGCCTTTATTGGCGATACCGTTTCGCTTGCCGGTGAGAAAGTGCCGGAGCTGTTTTTGGTCGAACTACCGCATGACGCGCAGGGCTGGAAGCAGCCAGGCGATGCACCGCTACAAGGCACGGAAACCACACTCCCCGCACCGCCCGCAGGCGTGCGCCAGCGGCGGTTAACCTTTACGCATCAGCGCGCGTATCCAGGGTTGGTAAACGTGCCGCGCCATTGGGCGCGCTGTAACCCACAAGGCACTCAGATTGCCGTATTGATGCGCGACGATAACGGGGTTGTGCAGCTCTGGCTGGTGTCGCCACAGGGCGGCGAGCCACGGCAACTCACCCATAATGCCTCGGATATTCAATCGGCGTTTAACTGGCATCCGTCAGGAAACTGGCTAGGTTTTGTGCTGGAAGGGCGCATTGCGCTGTGTGATGCGTTGACGGGGGCGGTGATATTTTTGACCACCGATCACGGAAATCCACCGTCGGCAGATGCGGTGGTCTTTTCACCCGATGGCCATTCTATTGCCTGGATGGAAGACGTTGCTGGCTTCCGCCAGCTATGGATAACCGAAACCGAGCGTTAATTTAAGGCGCAGGCATCGGCGCTGGCGGGATAACGGAATTAGTCGCCAGCGTCTCTTGCTCGCTTTTTTCAACGCGAGAGCGCACGGAGCTGTCCTTGCGGAAGAAATCCCACGGCAACAGCACTGTATCCATCACGGCGGTAAACGGCATATCGAGGGCGACAAATGATTTTGTCGCCCAGCCGTTGTCATCATCACCCAGCATGGCAGCGCTGGCGCGCGTACCTGGGTAAGTTCCCTCTTTGCCACCGGTGTGCGACATGACACTGGAACATCCTCCCGATAAGAATATTCCCCCAACCAGTGCCGCTTTAAGCAGAACATTTTTCATAATGAGTTCTTCATCGTCATGGGACCAAAAAGCCCGTCCTTTGGGTTATAGCTAGGCGCAGCCAAAATAGAAAGCTCCGGCTTACCGCTCTGTGGCGATGGTCGCACTTTGACCTTTTGTGCTCTTACCCAGTTTAAGCTTTCTCAGAGAAAGTGCAAAAAAAGTCGATTCAGGGACTTGAAATATACACTTTTCACCTCATTTTTTAGGTGTAGCCAAGAAGAGCACGCCTGCGGGGTGTTCGGGGTTATTTAGCCTGTCCATGATGGAAGGTTTTACATTTCTCGCTGATATTCAGGAGCCAGTAACTATGCGTAATTTTGATTTATCTCCGTTATACCGTTCTGCCATTGGTTTTGACCGTCTGTTCAACCTGTTAGAAAACAATCAAACGCAAAGCAACGGTGGCTATCCTCCGTACAACGTTGAACTGGTTGACGAAAACCACTATCGCATCGCGATCGCTGTGGCTGGCTTTGCCGAAAGCGAGCTGGAAATTACCGCCCAGGACAACATGCTGGTAGTGAAAGGCGCTCATGCCGCTGAGCAAAAAGAACGTACCTATCTCTATCAAGGTATTGCCGAGCGCAACTTTGAACGCAAATTCCAGTTAGCGGAAAACATCCACGTGCGTGGTGCTAACCTGGTGAACGGCCTGTTGTATATCGAACTGGAACGCGTGATTCCAGAAGCGAATAAACCGCGCCGTATCGAAATTAATTAATTTTGCTGGGCCGTTCGCGGCCCTGTAAATCAACGGGCTTGCCGTCAGGGAGCCTATGCGGATAACCGTCCGCAGGACATCACTCGCTTCTTAGAAGGAGAAACACAATGCGTAACTACGATTTATCCCCACTGCTGCGTCAATGGATCGGTTTCGACAAACTGGCAAACGCGCTGCAAAGCACCAGCGAAGGCCAAACCTTCCCACCGTATAACATCGAAAAAAGCGACGATAACCACTACCGCATTACGCTGGCGTTAGCGGGGTTCCGTCAGGAAGATTTGGACATTCAGCTTGAAGGCACACGCCTGACTGTGAAAGGCACGCCTCAGCCGCAGGAAAAAGAGACAAAATGGCTGCATCAGGGGCTGGTGACTCAGGCTTTTAGCCTCAGCTTTACACTGGCTGAGAATATGGAAGTCTCCGGTGCAACCTTCACTAACGGGTTGTTGCATATCGATTTAACCCGCAACGAACCGGAAGCCATCGCCCCGCAGCGTATCGCCATTAGCGAACGCCCAGCGTTAGATAGCTAATCGATTTTTCTTCACTAAGCCCCGCGAGTCGGGGCTTTTTTGTGCCCGTTGATTAATGTGCGGCGCGCGACATACAGCCGTCAGTGGTTCGGTCATAATCCGCAGTGTTCATAATGTTATTCACAGGGAAAAAAAGATGAGTGAGATAGCATTGACGGTAAGCGTACTGGCGCTGGTTGCGGTTGTCGGGCTGTGGATTGGTAATATTAAAATCCGTGGTATTGGCTTTGGCATTGGCGGTGTTCTGTTTGGCGGCATTATTGTGGGCCACTTTGTCGAACAGGCCGGTATTACGCTAAGCAGCCCGATGCTGCACTTTATTCAGGAATTTGGCCTGATTCTGTTCGTGTACACCATCGGCATCCAGGTTGGGCCGGGGTTTTTTGCCTCGCTGCGGGTATCTGGCCTGCGGCTAAATTTATTCGCCATTCTGATTGTTATCCTCGGTGGCCTGGTCACCACGCTGTTGCATAAAATCTTTGCGATTCCACTTCCCGTAGTGCTGGGGATTTTTTCTGGTGCGGTGACCAATACCCCGGCGCTGGGGGCTGGGCAGCAGATACTGCGCGATCTCGGAGAACCGTTCAGCGTGGTGGATCAAATGGGGATGAGCTACGCGATGGCTTATCCTTTTGGTATCTGCGGTATTTTGCTCACCATGTGGCTGATTCGCCTGTTCTTTCGCGTGAATGTGGACAAGGAGGCGCAGCAGTTTGATGAGCAGACGGGGAGCAACCACTCGCACCTCAAGACTATCAACATTCGGGTTGAAAACCCGAACCTGAACCGGATGGCGATTCAGGACATACCGGTTATCAATAGCGACAAAATCATCTGTTCGCGCCTGAAACGGGGCGAAACGCTGATGGTTCCGTCTCCGACAACCCTTATTGAAACCGGTGACCTGTTGCATTTAGTGGGCGAGGCGGCGGATTTACACAACGCCCAGTTGGTGATTGGTAAAGAGGTGGAAACCTCGCTATCAACGCGAGGCACGGATCTGAAAGTCGAAAGGGTGGTGGTAACGAACGAGAAGGTATTAGGCAAGAAAATCCGCGATCTGCACTATAAACAGCGCTATGACGTGGTTATCTCTCGCTTAAATCGCGCGGGTGTTGAGTTGGTTGCCAGCAGCAATGCCAGCCTCCAGTTTGGCGATATTCTCAATCTTGTTGGTCGTCCGGCTGCCATTGAGGCCGTGGCTTCTGATCTGGGGAACGCCCAGCAAAAGCTACAGCAGGTACAGATGCTACCGGTGTTTATTGGTATTGGGCTTGGCGTCTTACTGGGATCTATCCCGCTGTTTATCCCCGGTTTCCCCGTGGCGTTAAAGCTGGGGCTGGCCGGAGGGCCGCTGATTATGGCGCTGATTCTGGGGCGTATCGGCAGCATCGGTAAGCTGTACTGGTTTATGCCACCCAGCGCCAACCTGGCGCTGCGTGAGCTGGGAATCGTGCTGTTTTTGTCGGTGGTTGGGCTGAAATCTGGTGGTGATTTTGTCGATACATTGCTGCATGGTGAAGGGCTAAGCTGGATTGGCTACGGTATTTTTATCACCGGTATTCCACTGCTCACGGTCGGTATTCTGGCGCGTATTTTTGCCAAAATGAATTACCTGACCCTGTGCGGGATGCTCGCCGGTTCCATGACTGACCCGCCAGCGCTGGCGTTTGCCAATAACCTTCACGCAACCAGCGGCGCCGCTGCGCTCTCATATGCCACCGTCTACCCGCTGGTGATGTTCCTGCGCATTATCACTCCCCAGCTTCTGGCGGTGCTGTTCTGGGGGATTGGATAACATCTGTTTTGATGATCTCATCAAAGCGAATAAAGACTACTGGCCTGAACTGCACTAACCCCCCCCAGACCGGCATCATCAAGGTGCCGGTCATCTGGAATCCGTTTGCTTTAAGCCCTGTTTTCGCGCAATGCGCCTCACAGAACAATGCCGCAAAACCGTCCATGATGTGGCATCATAACGCGCAGATAACGCAGAAATCAGGGTGATAAATGTGAAACCGGTAACGCTATACGATGTCGCAGACTATGCAGGTGTCTCTTACCAGACCGTCTCCCGCGTTGTGAATCAGGCGAACCACGTTTCCGAGAAGACCCGTCAAAAAGTTGAGGCCGCCATGGCGGAGCTCAATTACATTCCCAACCGCGTTGCCCAGCAGCTAGCCGGTAAGCAAACGCCGCTTATCGGCGTGGTGACCGCTAACCTTGCCCTACATGCCCCCTCGCAAATTGTTGCCGCGATTAAATCTCGCGCCGATCAGTCCGGAGCCAGCGTGGTCATTGCGATGGTTGAGCGCAGCGGTGTGCAGGCGTGTAAAGCGGCGGTACATAACCTGCTTTCACAGCGTGTGACTGGGCTTATCATCAACTATCCGCTTGATGAAGAAGAAGCGATTGCCGTTGCCGACGCCTGCGGCGCCGTGCCGGTGCTGTTTCTGGATGTTTGTGATAAGACGCCGGTGAACAGCGTGATTTTCTCCCATGACGATGGCGCGCGCCTGGGCGTAGAACACCTGGTTCAGCATGGGCATCAACATATCGCCCTGTTAGCGGGGCCGCACACTTCGGTTTCTGCAAGACTTCGACGCGCGGGTTGGCATAAATATCTGGCGCACTACCAGCTACAACCCACGGCGGAAATGGAAGGCGACTGGAGCGCGATGTCCGGCTTCAACCAAACGATGCAGATGCTGAACGACGGTAATATCCCAGGCGCGATACTGGTCGCCAACGATCAGATGGCGCTGGGCGCGATGCGGGCTATCACCGAATTTGGCCTGCGGGTTGCGGCCGACATCTCGGTCATTGGTTATGATGACACCGAAGACAGCGCCTGTTTTATCCCGCCGCTGACGACAATAAAGCAGAATTTCCCGCTGCTGGGGCAAACCAGCGTCGATAAGCTATTACAGCTTTCTCAGGGCGAGGCCTCCCTCGGCAATCTGCTTTTACCAGTTACGCTGGTCGAGCGAAAAACGGTTCTCCCGCCGAACACCCAGCCGGCCACTGCTCAGGCGCTGGCCGAGTCGCTGATGCAGTTGGCGCGCCAGGTTTCTCGCCTTTAGAGCCTGGTGGAATAGGCTCCTGGTCAAAGGGCTACCTAAAAATGCGTACGCCTGAATTTCTGTGAGTCGGTTCACTGATTATCCATCCTCGCCTTTACAAGAGAATCGCCTCCCCCGTATGTTTATTTGAATTGTGAGCGGATAACAAATTCAAATAGGATACAGCCATGACCCTGAACACGGATTCACTCGCCGCCGTACTGAAACGCCGCGACTGGGAAAATCCCGGCGTAACGCAGCTCAATCGTCTGGAGGCTCACCCGCCATTTTATAGCTGGCGCTCAGCGGATGATGCCCGTAAAAACTGCCGCTCAGCGCAATTACGCTCGCTGAACGGTGAGTGGAAGTTTGCCTGGTTTTCCTCGCCGGAAGCCGTACCTGAAAGCTGGCTTGTGAGTGATTTAGCGCAGGCTGATACCCTCTCTGTGCCGTCTAACTGGCAATTAAGCGGTTATGATGCGCCAATCTACTCGAATATCACCTACCCGTTCCCGGTTAACCCTCCGAGTGTTCCGGCTGAGAATCCCACTGGATGTTACTCGCTCACATTTAATGTGGATAACGACTGGCTACAAGAGGGGCAGACGCGCATTATTTTTGATGGCGTAAATTCTGCCTTTCATCTGTGGTGCAATGGACGCTGGGTCGGCTACGGCCAGGACAGCCGCCTGCCTTCGGAGTTTGACCTCAGCGATTTTCTGACCAGCGGTGAAAACCGGCTGGCGGTAATGGTACTGCGCTGGAGCGACGGCAGCTATCTGGAAGATCAGGACATGTGGCGCATGAGCGGTATTTTCCGCGACGTTTCACTGCTGCATAAACCCGTGACGCAAATCCGCGATCTGCGCATCAACACCCGTTTTAATGACGATTTCAGCCGTGCCGTGCTGGAGGCCGAAGTCAGAATTGCAGGCGAACCGCGCGATGATTTACGCGTCAGCCTGCAATTGTGGCAGGGCGAAACGCTGACCGGCGACGCAACTGCCCCGTTAGGCAGCGAGATTATTGATGAGCGCGGCAAATACGCTGATCGCACCACGCTGCGTTTGCATGTTGAGAATCCGGCGCTGTGGAGCGCCGAAACGCCGAATCTGTACCGTGCCGTCGTGCAGTTACATACCGCCGATGGTACGTTGATTGAAGCCGAAGCCTGCGACGTGGGTTTCCGCCAGGTCAGCATTGAAAATGGCCTGCTGTTACTCAATGGCAAACCGTTGCTGATACGCGGCACTAACCGCCATGAACATCACCCGGAAAAAGGGCAGGTGATGGATGAAAAGACGATGGTGCAGGACATTCTGCTGATGAAGCAGAATAACTTTAACGCCGTGCGCTGCTCGCATTATCCAAACCATCCGCTGTGGTACACCCTGTGCGATCGCTATGGCTTGTATGTTGTGGATGAGGCCAATATCGAAACCCACGGCATGGTGCCGATGAATCGCCTGACCGATGACCCTGACTGGCTGCCCGCCATGAGCCAGCGCGTAACACGCATGGTGCAACGCGATCGTAATCATCCGAGCATTATCATCTGGTCACTGGGTAATGAATCCGGTCACGGTGCGAACCACGACACGCTGTATCAGTGGTTGAAATCTGAAGATCCCTCTCGTCCGGTGCAGTACGAAGGCGGCGGCGCGGATACGGCGGCCACTGACATTATTTGCCCGATGTATGCGCGTGTTGACCAGGATCAGCCGTTCCCGGCCGTACCCAAATGGTCAATTAAGAAGTGGCTTTCTTTACCGGGCGAGCAGCGCCCGCTCATTCTTTGTGAATACGCCCATGCGATGGGCAACAGCCTCGGCGGCTTCGCCAAATACTGGCAAGCGTTCCGTCAATATCCCCGCTTGCAGGGCGGTTTCGTCTGGGATTGGGTCGATCAATCGCTGACAAAATATGATGAGCATGGCAATCCGTGGTCTGCCTACGGCGGTGACTTTGGCGACACACCGAACGATCGCCAGTTCTGCATGAATGGGCTGGTATTTGCCGATCGCACGCCCCATCCGTCGCTGTATGAAGCGAAACACGCGCAGCAGTTTTTCCAGTTTACGCTGCTGCCGGGCAGCGAGCGCAGGATTGAAATCACCAGTGAATATCTGTTCCGCCGCAGTGATAACGAAATTCTGCACTGGTCTATCGCCCTGGAGGGCAACTTGCTGGCGAGCGGAGAGGTGGCGTTGGATATTGCCCCGCAGGGTCGCCAGATAATCACGCTGCCGGAATGCCCAATGCCGGAAACCGCCGGTCAGCTCTGGCTGACGGTACGCGTCGAGCAACCTCAGGCCACCGAGTGGTCAGAAGCCGGACATATCAGCGCCTGGCAGCAGTGGAAGCTGGAGGAGAAACTCAGCCTGACGCCCGCACCTCGCGCCAGCGCAACGCCACAGCTCGCCGTTAGCGAGAGCGCATTCACGGCGATAGTGAACGATAAACGTTGGGAGTTCAGCCGTCAGTCAGGCCTGCTCACCCAATACTGGATTCATGATAAAGCACAGTTGCTAACCCCGTTAACCGATCGGTTCACCCGCGCGCCGCTGGATAACGATATTGGCGTCAGTGAAGTCACACGTATTGATCCTAACGCCTGGGTTGAACGCTGGAAAGCCGCTGGCCACTACCGCGCCGAGCCACAACGGCTGGTTTGTGAAGCTGAAGCGCTGTCCGATGGGGTGCTGATTACTACCGCACACGCCTGGCAGTACGAAGGGCAAACGCTGTTTATCAGCCGTAAAACCTACCGCATCGATGGGCGCGGTGAAATGCGGATAACGGTGGATGTCGATATTGCCCACGGAACGCCACATCCCGCGCGTATTGGCCTGAGCTGCCAGTTGGCGCAGATAGCCGAGCGGGTGAACTGGTTAGGGCTTGGCCCGCATGAGAACTACCCGGATCGCCTGAGCGCGGCCTGCTTTGCCAGATGGGATCTTCCGCTTGATGAGATGTACACCCCCTACGTCTTCCCGAGTGAAAACGGCCTGCGCTGTGGAACACGCGAGCTACGCTACGGTGCGCATCAGTGGCGTGGTGACTTCCAGTTCAATATCAGCCGCTACAGCCAGGAACAGTTGATGGAAACCAGCCATCGCCATCTGCTGCAACCAGAGGCGGGAACCTGGCTTAATCTTGATGGTTTCCACATGGGCGTGGGCGGGGATGACTCGTGGAGCCCTTCCGTTTCGCCGGAATATCTGTTGAGCGCCGGACAATATCACTACCAGATCATCTGGGGTTAAAAATAATCGGGCAGGCTGTGTCCTGCCCTTATTTTTCGTAAGGAAGTCGATTATGTATTATTTAAAAAACACTAACTTTTGGATGTTCGGCTTTTTCTTCTTCTTTTACTTTTTTATTATGGGGGCGTATTTTCCCTTCTTCCCTATCTGGTTACACGATATAAACCATATCAGTAAAGGGGATACTGGCGTTATCTTTGCCTGCATCTCTTTCTTCTCGCTGCTTTTCCAGCCCGTCTTTGGCCTGCTTTCCGATAAACTTGGCCTGCGTAAACATCTGCTATGGGTGATTACGGGGATGCTGGTTATGTTTGCCCCGTTCTTTATTTACGTTTTTGGCCCGTTGTTACAGTTCAATATTTTACTCGGCTCTATTGTCGGCGGTGTTTATCTGGGCTTTATTTACAACGCCGGGGCGCCCGCCATTGAAGCCTATATTGAAAAAGCCAGCCGCCGAAGCCATTTTGAATTTGGTCGCGCGCGTATGTTCGGCTGCGTTGGTTGGGCGCTGTGCGCCTCCATTGCCGGAATTATGTTCACCATCAACAACCAATTTGTTTTCTGGCTGGGATCGGGCTGTGCGGTCATTCTGGCTATGCTGCTGTTCTTTTCTAAAGCTGAAGCCCCGTCTTCTGCAAAGGTAGCGGATGCCGTCGGAGCCAATCATTCCGCCTTCAGCCTGAAACTGGCGCTGGAGTTATTTAAACAGCCTAAACTCTGGTTCCTCTCGCTGTATGTTGTCGGTGTTTCCTGTACTTACGATGTATTTGACCAACAGTTTGCCAACTTTTTTACCTCATTTTTTGCCTCAGGTGAGCAAGGCACGCGAGTATTTGGCTACGTCACCACGATGGGGGAATTACTTAACGCTTGCATCATGTTCTTTGCACCGTTGATTGTGAACCGCATCGGCGGCAAAAACGCTCTGCTACTGGCGGGCGCTATTATGTCAGTGAGAATTATCGGCTCCTCTTTTGCCACTTCTGCGCTGGAAGTGGTGATCCTCAAAACGTTACATATGTTTGAAATACCTTTCCTGATTGTGGGCTGTTTCAAATACATTACTAGCCAGTTTGAGGTGCGTTTCTCTGCCACAATTTATCTGGTGTGCTTCTGTTTCTTCAAACAGTTAGCCATGATGTTCATGTCCGTTCTGGCCGGTAATATGTACGAAAGTATCGGTTTTCAGGGCGCTTATCTGGTGCTGGGGATTATTGCTCTGAGCTTTACGCTAATTTCTGTCTTTACCCTTAGCGGTGCGAAACCCTTTTCTCGTCATTCCGCACAAATCGGTGAGCAAGCCTGAATTTAAAAAATAGATAACGCGCTCGGTATTTCCGCCGTTAGTCGGCGGATTTCGGGAAATAATGCGAGTGTAAACGGAGGTTTTCACCCCTACCGCGCTAAATTATTGGGAGAACGCGAGTGGTCAGGTAGAATCAGCGGGGTTTTGAACTAAGGAGCAAAGATGAAGATTTCCCGCCTTGGGGAAGCACCTGACTACCGTTTCTCGCTGGCCAACGAGCGTACATTCTTAGCCTGGATTCGCACCTCGCTGGGTTTTCTGGCGGCAGGCGTAGGGCTTGACCAGTTAGCACCAGACTTCGCGACACCGGTTATTCGCGAAGCGTTAGCGCTGATGCTGTGCCTGTTTGCAGGCGGCCTGGCGATTTACGGTTATCTGCGCTGGCTGCGAAATGAAAAGGCGATGCGCCTGAAAGAGGATTTGCCTTACACCCGCAGTTTGCTGGTGATAAGCGTGGTGTTGACCTTTGTTGCCGCGATTGTGATGGCGCTGGTTTTGTATGCTGGATAGTCGCAAAGCCCGGCGTCAGGCTGACCCTGGGCTTCAGCCAGAGCGCACATCGCTGGCCTGGTTTCGTACCTTGCTTGGCTATGGCGCGCTGATGGCGCTGGCGCTCAAACACAACTGGCATCAGGCCGGAATGCTGTTCTGGATCTCTATCGGCGTGCTGGCTATCGTGGCGTTTATCCTCTGGCAATATACCCGCAATCGTAATCTGATGGACGTCACGCAAAGCGATTTTGCCCAACCGAGCGTGGTGCGCGATAAATTTCTTATCGCTCTTGCGGTGCTATCTCTCGCCATACTGTTTGCCGTCACTCATATTCGCCAACTGATGCTCTTTTTCTGGAATATGACGTAGGCCGGATAAGCGTAGCGCCATCCGGCACTGTCACCGCAACGCCTGATGGCGGCTGGCGCCTTATCAGGCCGACAACCCGTCCGTAGGCCGGATAAGCGCAGCGCCATCCGGCACTGTCACCGCAACGCCTGATGGCGGCTTACGCCTTATCAGGCCTACAACCCGCCCGTAGGCTGGATAAGCGAAGCGCCATCCGGCACTGTCACCGCAACGCCTGATGGCGGCTTACGCCTTATCAGGCCGACAACCCGCCCGTAGGCTGGATAAGCGAAGCGCCATCCGGCAATTTTAACGTCCTTTTGCCAGGTACTGCGCCATCTCATCTTCTGGCACCATACCGCCGCCGGTCGCCCACACCAGATGCGTGGCGTTGTTGCGCTGCGCCTCGCTGAAATGATGCATTTGCTGATACGCCTCTGAACCGCAAACGCGCGGTGCGCCCGCCATTCCGGCTAATGCCGATGGTTCCAGGCGAATGCCTTCTTCCTGCGCCAGCCAGCCCAGCATGTCGTACATTGTCTGGTCATCCAGCGTATACAGACCGTCGAGCAGGCGTTCCATTGCGCGCCCCACAAAACCAGATGCCCGCCCAACCGCCAGTCCATCTGCCGCCGTCAGGTTATCGATACCGAGATCCTGCACCGAAATGGCGTCGTGCAGGCCGGTGTAAACGCCCAGCAACATGCACGGAGAGTGGGTTGGCTCGGCGAAGAAACAGTGAACGTTATCACCGAACGCCAGCTTCAGGCCAAAGGCCACGCCGCCAGGACCGCCGCCGACGCCGCACGGCAGATAAACAAACAGCGGGTGTTCGGCATCAACCACTCGGCCTTGCTCGGCAAACTGTGCCTTCAGGCGCTGCCCGGCGACGGCATAGCCGAGGAATAACGTGCGGGAATTTTCATCATCGATAAAGAAGCAGTTCGGGTCGGACTCGGCGGCTTTACGGCCTTGCTCAACCGCGACGCCGTAATCTTCTTCATATTCCACCACCGTTACGCCGTGGCTGCGTAGCTTGGCTTTTTTCCATGCGCGAGCGTCGGCAGACATATGCACCGTCACTTTAAAGCCGATACAGGCACTCATGATACCAATCGACAGCCCCAGGTTACCGGTAGAACCCACCGCGATACTGTACTGGCTGAAAAACTGTTTAAATTCCGGCGAGAGCAGCACGCTGTAGTCATCTTCGGTAGTGAGCAGTCCGGCGTTCAGCGCCAGTTTTTCGGCATGGGTGAGCACTTCATAAATGCCGCCACGGGCTTTAATAGAGCCGGAAATGGGCAGATGGCTGTCTTTTTTCAGCAGGATCTCACCGTCGATTTTCTGCTTAAATTCTTGCTCCAGGCGTTTTTGCATTGCCGGAATCGCCACCACGTCGGACTCAATAATTCCGCCGGTGGCTGCCGTTTCCGGGAAGGCTTTCGCCAGATACGGCGCAAAGCGCGCCAGGCGGTCGTGTGCTGCGCTAACGTCTTGTTCCGTCAGGCCAACATACGGTAAACCTTCCGCAAGAGAAGTGGTGGCAGGGTTAAACCAGGTGGTTTCTTTAAGAGCAACCAGACCCTCAACTAAAGGATACTGAGCGATGAGTTTTTGAATGTTTTCCATAGTACGTCTCTTTGCGCTTAGATGATAAAGGAAAGCAAGAATGTAGCCGCGAGTGCAACGACAGATGCGATAAATGTTGCCGTTGTATAGTATTTGAACGTTTCATTCAGCGTAGCGCCGCAGTACTGCTTCACTAACCAGAACAGGGAATCGGTAACAATCGTGCAGCCAATTGCGCCGGAACCGATAGCAATAGCGATGATCTCCGGGCTTACGTTGGGATAAAGCGGCAGCATCGGGGCGACAATCGCCGTTGCGCCCATCATCGCGACCGTAGCAGAACCCACCGCCGCATGAAGAATAAGTGCAACCAGCCAGGCCAACAGAATCGGGTGCATATGCATATTGGAGAGAATCAGCGCCAGCGTGTCGGCCAGACCGCTGCTCTTGAGAATGGCGTTGAATGCACTGCCTGCACCGATAATCAGCAAAATATTCGCAATAGAGCCAAACCCGTTTTCAGTGTGCGTGAGCATTTCGCCCATGCTCAAATGCTGGCGCACCCCAAGCACGTAATAGGCCACGAAAACGGCGATAAACATGGCGGTTATCGGGTTGCCGATAAACTCCAGCAGGGTATACAGCGTGCCGCCTTTCGCCATGTTCAGTTCGGCCACGGTTTTGACCAGCATCAGCGCGATAGGCAGCAGCACGGTAAACAGCGTGGCGGCGAGCGAAGGCAGCGTTTTTTCATCACGAACTTCAAGGTCAGAAAACTCTGCGGGTACGGCCTTAAAAGGCAGGCGTTTGCCAATAAATTTCAGGTACAGCGGCCCGCCGATTAACGACGCCGTTAACCCAACCAGCAACCCGTAGACGATAACCGTACCAATATCCGCCCCCAGTTTATTCGCCACGAACAGCGCTGCCGGATGGGGCGGCACGACGCAATGCACCGCCATCAGTGCGGTACACAGAGGGATCGCCAGCTTTAACAATGAGGTGTGGGTTTTCTTGGCAATCGAAAATGCCAGCGGGATAAGTAGTACTACACCTACTTCCACAAACAGGGTGATGCCGCAAATCAGGCCGACCAGCACCATAATGACGTCGGCAGAAAGCCAGCGGCAGCGCTGAAGCGTCAGCCCGATACGCTCCGCCGCGCCCGACACTTCCATCATTTTGCCCAGAATCGTCCCCAGACCGATAACGGCAGCGAGGAAGCCTAACGTGCCGCCGATGCCACTCTCAACGGCGTTGACCATTTCCAGCGGCCCCATACCCATCATGGCGCCCACAAAGAAGCTGGCTAACAGCAGCGCCAGAAATGGGTGGAATTTAAACTTTACGATGGTCAGAACGATTAACACGATGCTGATTAGCAGCGTGCTCACTACCCAAATTTGAGCGTGCATATCTCACCTGGCTCTGTGGTTAACATGGGCTTTATTGGACAAAAAAACGGCGTCGGCTGACAAACGATATAATTACGCGCTCACATGAGCCAGATTGAATCAACAAGGTGATTTGAATCGAAAAATGGCGCAAAATTGCGATGTGGTTCACTCTGGTTCATCTTTTTGCTGGTTTTTGCGGCCTGTTTTTTTACACTTCAGGCTGCTGATTAAAGTCAATGAGGCCGTTATGGATACCCCTCGTGAGGTCAGAAACCGTTTACTCAACGGCTGGCAACTCTCAAAACTGCACACCTTTGAAGTCGCGGCAAGACACCAGTCATTTGCGCTGGCAGCGGAAGAACTCTCGCTCAGCCCAAGTGCGGTGAGCCATCGAATGAACCAGCTTGAAGACGAATTGGGGATTCAGCTTTTCGTGCGCTCGCATCGCAAAGTGGAGCTAACGCATGAGGGAAAGCGCGTGTTCTGGGCGCTGAAATCGTCGCTGGATACCCTGAACCAGGAAATTCTCGATATTAAAAATCAGGAGCTATCTGGCACGCTAACCGTGTACTCGCGGCCTTCCATCGCCCAGTGTTGGCTGGTTCCCGCACTGGGGGATTTCACCCGCCGTTATCCGTCTATCTCGCTGACGATTCTCACCGGCAACGACAATGTGAATTTGCAACGCGCGGGGATTGATTTAGCGCTCTATTTTGACGACGCGCCGTCGGCGCAACTGACGCACCATTTTCTGATGGATGAGGCGATTCTTCCCGTATGCAGCCCTGAATATGCCCGCCGCTTTGGCTTAACGGCGGCTCGCATCAATTTATCTCACTGCACTTTGCTGCACGACAGGCAGGCGTGGAGTAATGATTCCGGCACGGATGAATGGCACAGTTGGTCGCAACATTTTGGGGTTAATTTGCCGACATCGTCTGGGATTGGCTTCGATCGTTCGGATTTAGCGGTGATTGCCGCCATGAACCATATTGGTGTTGCGATGGGGCGTAAACGGCTGGTGCAAAAACGCCTCGATAGCGGGGAGCTGGTTGCTCCCTTTGGTGAGATGGCACTGAAATGCCATCAGCACTATTACATAACGACCCTGCCAGGGCGGCAGTGGCCGAAAATCGAGGCGTTTATTGGCTGGCTGCACACACTGGCGCAGCCTCAAAACGATGATTAGACGACCTGCTGGTGGTGAGCGAAGCGCGAGGCCAGCGGCAGCCAGCAGAGGAAAATCAGCAGCCCCATCAGCGTCATCAACAGGCCAATACTGCTTTGCCCGGTTTGCGGCATCATCGCCGACAGCCACGCCAGCGCGCCAGAGCCGGTATTTTGCAGGCCGCCGATCAACGCCCCAGCCGTACCTGCGAGGAACGGGAACGGCTCCATCGCGCCGCTGGTCGCCAGCGGGAACAGCATCCCCGCGCCGAAGAAGAACAGCGCGGCGGGCACTAACAGCGTCCAGATATTCATAATGCCCAACAGGCCTGGGATCCACATCAGCAGCCCCGCCAACAGGCAGCAAATGACCGCCTGCCACATCATGGTCGGGAAGCGTTTATTTGGCCGTCCGGCAAACCATGCGCCAAAAAACGCCGCCGGAATCGGCAGAATAAACAGGACGCTGACCATCATACTGCTCAGCCCCAGCACGCCGCCCATCAACACGCCTGAACAGGCCTCAAACACCGCAATACCGGCTAAACCGCCGATCAACATCAGCAAATAGCAGGTAAAACCGCTGTTACCGAACAGCGTTTTATAGTTGGTGATTAGCCGCGTTTTCGGTGCTCCGGTTGGGCGTGTTTCCGGCATCCAGCGTGCCATGCTAAAGGTGACGCCAGCGCACAGCACCAGCAGGAAACCATAGCAAGCGCGCCAGTTCCAGGTGGTTTCCAGCACGCCGCCAATCAGCGGAGCGAGCAGGGGGCTAACCAGAATACCCATATTTAACAAACTGTTGGCGTGGCGAAGTTGGCTGCCTTCATACAGGTCGCGCGGTAGCGTTCGCGCCATCACCCCGCCGACGCCCGTCCCCATGCCCTGTAAGGCGCTGGCGATAATCAGCACCGTCAGGCTGTGGGTGGTGATCGCCACCACCGTGGCCAGCATAAAAATCGACATCCCGGTAAGGATCACCGGGCGACGGCCTACACGGTCAGACAATGGGCCGTAAAATAGCTGCGAAACGCCGTAGGTCAGCAGGTAGGCCGCCATCACGCTTTGCACTGCCCCTTCACGGACGTTGAGATCGCTCGCCATCTTCGCAATAGCGGGAATATAAATGGTTTGTGCCATCTGTCCGACAGCCACAAGCAACACCAGCATCAATAAAATATTGACGTTTCTCTGCCTTTTCATCTCGCCGATAACTTTATAAAAAATGGGTTTATAAGAATAAATGTCTAGGTAATGCGCTAAATGCGAGAGGAATCTACCACACCGAAGCGGTTATTTAACTATCAAACATGTAAATGAAATGTAGTTAGCAGGCAGGATTTATACACGTCTAACGGCAACAATTGTTGCCACTGACGTAGAACAGGCGTAGGAAAATGGCCGCCGTTGCCCTGGGCTGCAATTCTCATCCCGACGTGACCGCAAAAGCGTTTTCTGCCGACATGCAAATGTGACCGGTGACGCATTTTTGCGCAGATGAAAATATTTCCATTGTCAGCCTAAAAAAGCTGTGTTTGTATGAATTCACTTAACGAATTGAGAGACAGACCCTGAATGACTCCTTCCATGCTGACTTCGACCCTACTAAAAACCGCGCTACCCGCCGCGGTGGTCGTCGTGCGTGTGGTGGTGGTCGTCGGCAATGCGCCGTAGGGTCAGGAACACACACGATTCCAAACCCCGCCGGCGCAAACCGAGCGGGGTTTTTAGTTTCTAGCCCCCTCGGATACGCGAGTGCTTCAAGTTGCAGCTCACGCATCTGCAACTTGCAGTACGACACGTAAAGCTGGCCCAGAATAAAAGGACTGGAGCATGGCAAGTTCGGGCACAACATCAAACACGACACGCTTTACCGGCGCGCAATTAATCGTTCATTTACTGGAACGTCAGGGGATCACTATGGTGACCGGCATCCCCGGCGGCACGGTACTTCCGCTGTACGACGCCTTAAGCCAAAGCACGCAAATTCGCCATATTCTGGCGCGACACGAGCAGGGCGCTGGGTTTATTGCACAAGGCATGGCGCGTACCCACGGCAAACCAGCGGTCTGTATGGCCTGTAGCGGCCCTGGCGCAACCAACCTGGTCACCGCGATTGCCGATGCGCGCCTCGATTCCATCCCACTGGTATGTATCACCGGTCAGGTGGCCTCCTCGTTAATCGGCACCGACGCATTCCAGGAAGTTGACACCTACGGCATCTCTATCCCCATCACTAAACACAACTACTTAGTCCGCAATATCAATGAATTACCTCAGGTTATCGCCGATGCCTTCCGCATTGCGCAGTCGGGCCGCCCTGGGCCGGTGTGGATAGACATTCCGAAGGATGTACAAACGGCGGAAATTGACATCAGCGAACTGCCTGAACCAGGAGGCCGCGCCGCCACACCGGAATTTAGCGCTGAGCGCGTGAGTGAAGCCGCCGCGATGATCAACGCCGCCCAGCGCCCGGTGCTCTATCTGGGGGGCGGGGTGATTAACACCCCGCAGCGCGTGCGCGAACTGGCTGAGAAAGCCAACCTGCCAACCACCATGACGCTGATGGCGCTGGGGATGCTGCCTAAAGCGCACCCGTTGTCGTTAGGAATGCTCGGTATGCACGGTGCGCGCAGTACCAACTTTATTCTGCAACAGTCTGATTTATTAATTGTTTTAGGCGCTCGTTTTGATGACCGGGCGACAGGTAAAGTCGCCGAGTTTTGCCCGAACGCGAAAATTATCCACGTTGATATCGACCGCGCTGAGCTGGGTAAAATCAAACAGGCACATGTGGCAATTCAGGCCGATGTTGATGACGTGCTGGCGCAACTGTTGCCGCAAATCGACGCGCAGCCACGCAATGAATGGCGCGGTAAAGTGGCGGAATTGCAGCAAGAATTCCCCTGCGCGATCCCGCCGGCGAGCGACCCGCTCAGCCATTATGGGCTGATTAACGCCGTTGCCGCGTGCGTTGACGATAACGCCATCATCACCACCGATGTGGGCCAGCATCAGATGTGGACGGCACAAGCCTACCCACTGAACCGCCCGCGTCAGTGGCTGACTTCCGGCGGCCTGGGCACGATGGGCTTCGGTCTGCCTGCGGCTATCGGCGCGGCGCTGGCAAACCCGGATAAAAAAGTGCTGTGCTTCTCCGGCGACGGCAGCCTGATGATGAACATTCAAGAGATGGCGACAGCCGCAGAAAACCAACTGGACGTTAAAATTATCCTGCTGAACAACCAGGCGCTGGGGTTGGTGCATCAACAACAAAGCCTGTTCTACCAGCAAGGGGTGTTTGCCGCCACCTATCCGGGCATGATTAACTTCATGCAAATTGCCGCCGGTTTCGGTCTGGAAACCTGTGATTTAAATAGTGAAACTGACCCACAGGCAGCATTACAGGCGATGATTAATCGCCCTGGCCCTGCGCTTATCCACGTGCGTATCGACGCCGACGAAAAAGTGTATCCGATGGTTCCGCCGGGTGCGGCAAATACAGAAATGGTGGGGGAATAAGCCATGCAACAGCAGACTCATGACAACGTAATTCTCGAACTCACCGTGCGCAACCATCCCGGCGTGATGACCCACGTTTGCGGCCTGTTTGCCCGCCGAGCCTTTAACGTCGAAGGCATTCTGTGCCTACCGATTCAGGGCAGCGACCACAGCCGCATTTGGCTATTGGTCAACGACGACCAGCGTCTGGAGCAGATGATGAGCCAAATCGACAAGCTGGAAGATGTCGTGAAAGTGGCGCGCAACCAGTCCGACCCGTCAATGTTTAACAAGATCACCGTCTTTTTTGAGTAACCCGCTCAAGGCTTGAACAGCAGGGCG
Source organism: Kluyvera fluvialis (assembly GCF_059725275.1). NCBI lineage: Bacteria > Pseudomonadati > Pseudomonadota > Gammaproteobacteria > Enterobacterales > Enterobacteriaceae > Kluyvera > Kluyvera fluvialis. Next base: position 27,214 of record NZ_AP046142.1, read on the forward strand.
CTTATCGTTAAGGTAAGCGCTTTTGCCGGATGGCGGCATAAATGCCTTATCCGGCCTACAACAGCACCCGCCCGTAGGCCTGATAAGCGCAGCGCCATCAGGCCTACCTTAGCGCCAGGATGAACTCATGATCACCGTTGCCCTTATCGACGACCACACTATCGTCCGCTCCGGCTTTGCCCAGTTGCTGGGGCTGGAACCTGATTTGCAGGTTGTGGCTGAGTTCGGCTCAGGCAGTGAGGCGCTGGCGGGATTACCGGGACGTGGTGTGCAGGTGTGTATCTGCGATATCTCGATGCCGGATATCTCAGGGCTGGAGCTACTGCACCAACTGCCGAAAGGCATGGCGACGATTATGTTATCCGTCCACGACAGCCCCGCGCTGGTGGAGCAGGCGCTCAACGCTGGCGCGCGTGGTTTCCTTTCTAAACGCTGTAGCCCTGATGAGCTGATCGCGGCGGTGCATACCGTGGCGACCGGCGGCTGTTATTTAACGCCAGATATTGCCGTGAAGCTGGCGGCTGGGCGTCAGGATCCGCTAACCAAACGCGAACGCCAGGTCGCGGAGAAGCTGGCGCAGGGCATGGCGGTGAAAGAGATTGCCGCCGAGTTAGGGTTGTCGCCAAAAACCGTGCACGTACACCGCGCTAACCTGATGGAAAAACTGGGCGTCAACAATGACGTCGAGCTGGCTCGACGGATGTTTGACGGCTGGCAATGAAAACCCTTTTCTCACGGCTAATCACCGTTCTCGCCTGCTTTTTTATCTTCTCCGCCGCATGGTTTTGCCTGTGGAGCATTAGCCTGCATCTGGTCGAGCGCCCGGATCTGGCGGTGCTGCTGTTCCCGTTTGGCCTGCGTCTGGGGCTAATGCTGCAATGCCCGCGCGGTTACTGGCCAGTACTGCTGGGCGCGGAATGGCTGCTGGTTTACTGGCTGGCGCAGGAAGTAGCGCTGGCGCATCTGCCACTTTTGATGATCGGCAGTTTTCTGACGCTGCTTCCGGTGACGCTGATTTCTCGCTATCGTCACCAGCGCGACTGGCGCACGCTGCTGTTGCAGGGCGCGGCGTTGACGGCGGCGGCGCTGCTGCAATCACTGCCGTGGCTGGGGCAAGGCGAAGAGGGATGGAATGCGCTGCTGCTTACCTTAACCGGCGGCTTGACGCTTGCGCCTGTTTGCCTGGTGTTCTGGCATTACCTCACCAGCACCACCTGGCTGCCGCTCGGCCCGGCGCTGGTTTCCCAACCGGTCAACTGGCGCGGTCGGCATCTGATTTGGTATCTGCTGCTGTTCTCCGTGAGCCTGTGGCTGCAACTGGGCTTGCCGGATGAACTCTCGCGCTTCACGCCATTTTGCCTGGCGCTGCCGATTATCGCCCTCGCCTGGCATTACGGCTGGCAGGGGGCGCTGATTGCCACCCTGATGAACGCCATCGCACTGATTGCCAGCCAAACCTGGCACGATCACCCCGTTGATTTACTGCTCTCATTGTTAGCGCAAAGCCTCACCGGGTTGCTACTGGGCGCGGGGATCCAACGCCTGCGCGAGCTTAACCAGTCGCTGCAAAGCGAGCTGGCGCGCAACCATCGCCTGGCAGAACGTTTGTTAGAAACCGAAGAGAGCGTGCGCCGCGATGTGGCGCGCGAGTTGCACGATGACATCGGTCAAACCATCACCGCCATTCGTACTCAGGCCGGAATTGTGCAGCGTCTGGCGGCTGATAACGGCGGCGTGAAGCAAAGCGGGCAGCTTATTGAACACCTGTCACTGGGCGTTTATGACTCCGTGCGCCGTCTGTTGGGCCGTTTACGTCCGCGCCAGTTAGACGACCTTTCGCTGGAGCAAGCCATTCGCTCGCTGATGCGCGAAATGGAGCTGGAAAGCCGTGGCATTATTAGCCATCTCGACTGGCAGATAGAGGAATCTGCGCTGAGCGAAAGTCAGCGTGTGACCCTGTTCCGCGTCTGCCAGGAAGGGCTGAACAACATTGTGAAACACGCCAATGCCAGCGCGGTCACCCTTCAGGGCTGGCAGCAGGATGAACGGCTGATGCTGGTGATGGAAGATGACGGCAGCGGCCTGCCGCCTGGGTCGAATCAACAAGGGTTTGGCCTCACCGGTATGCGTGAGCGCGTGACGGCGCTGGGCGGTTCGCTCACGATTTCCTGTATGCGTGGTACGCGCGTCAGTGTCTCTTTGCCTCTGCGTTACGCGTAAGGAACGGCGATGTTTGCATTTTTAAAAGCCCCGGCCAACGCGCCGCTTATCACTGATAAAAACGAGGTGGACGCCCGCTATCGCTACTGGCGGCGGCATATCCTGCTCACCATCTGGCTTGGCTATGCGCTGTTTTATTTCACCCGCAAAAGTTTCAACGCCGCCGTACCGGAAATCCTCGCCAGCGGCGTATTGAGCCTCAACGATATTGGCCTGCTGGCAACGCTGTTTTACATCACTTACGGCCTGTCGAAATTTGTCTCTGGCATCGTCAGCGACCGTTCCAACGCCCGCTATTTCATGGGTTTTGGCCTGATTGCCACAGGGCTTGTGAACATTTTGTTCGGCTTTTCAAATTCGCTCTGGGCGTTTGCGGTGCTGTGGGCGTTGAACGCTTTCTTCCAGGGCTGGGGCGCGCCGGTGTGCGCCCGCCTGCTCACCGCCTGGTATTCGCGTAATGAGCGCGGCGGCTGGTGGGCTATCTGGAATACCGCGCACAACGTCGGCGGGGCGCTTATCCCGATAGTGATGGCGGCGGCAGCGCTGCATTACGGCTGGCGCGCGGGGATGATGATCGCTGGTCTGCTGGCTATCGTGGTCGGGCTTTTCCTCTGCTGGCGGCTGCGCGACCGCCCGCAGGCCGTGGGATTACCGCCGGTAGGCGACTGGCAGCACGACGCGCTGGAAATCGCCCAACAGCAGGAAGGCGCGGGGCTAACGCGCCAAGAAATCCTCACCAAATACGTGCTGCTAAACCCGTATATCTGGCTGCTGTCGCTGTGTTATGTGCTGGTCTACGTAGTGCGCGCGGCCATTAACGATTGGGGCAATCTGTATATGTCCGAGACGCTCGGTGTGGATTTGGTGACTGCCAACACCGCCGTCACCATGTTCGAGCTGGGCGGGTTTATCGGCGCGCTGGTGGCGGGCTGGGGTTCCGACAAACTGTTCAACGGCAACCGTGGGCCGATGAACCTGATTTTTGCCGCCGGAATTTTGCTCTCCGTCGGCTCGCTGTGGCTGATGCCGTTCGCCAGCTACGTGATGCAGGCGGCGTGCTTCTTCACCACCGGTTTCTTCGTCTTTGGCCCACAAATGCTGATAGGCATGGCGGCGGCAGAGTGTTCGCACAAAGAGGCGGCGGGCGCGGCAACCGGCTTTGTCGGGCTGTTTGCTTATCTGGGGGCATCGCTTTCCGGATGGCCGCTGGCGAAGGTGATGGAAGTGTGGCACTGGACGGGGTTCTTTGTGGTGATCGCCATTGCCGCTGGGGTTTCCGCGCTACTGCTATTGCCGTTTTTAAACGCCCAGGCGCCGCGCGAAGCGTGACCCGCTTCACCTTTCTAAGCCGAATGGGCGAAAACTAGGAAATTTTCCCGGTTTCACCTGGACACTGTCTCAGGCCAGGCGGGCTGCTGATTTTTACAATACCGGCTATCACGCAGGTATAACAAATCAGGAGATACCCATGCTGGCCTTTCTAAACCAGGTGCGCAAGCCGACCCTGGACTTGCCGCTCGAAGAACGGCGCAAAATGTGGTTCAAACCGTTCATGCAGTCTTATCTGGTGGTCTTTATTGGCTACCTGACCATGTACTTGATCCGCAAGAACTTTAACATCGCGCAGAACGACATGATCTCCACCTACGGGTTGAGCATGACGCAGCTCGGGATGATTGGCCTGGGCTTCTCCATCACCTACGGTGTGGGTAAAACGCTGGTTTCCTACTACGCCGACGGCAAAAATACCAAGCAGTTCCTGCCGTTTATGCTGATCCTCTCCGCGATTTGTATGCTCGGCTTTAGCGCCAGCATGGGCGCGGGTTCAACCAGCCTGTTCCTGATGATTGCTTTCTACGCGCTGAGCGGTTTCTTCCAGAGTACCGGCGGCTCGTGCAGCTACTCCACCATCACCAAATGGACGCCGCGCCGTAAGCGTGGCTCGTACCTCGGCATGTGGAATATCTCCCACAACCTCGGCGGTGCGGGTGCGGCAGGCGTGGCGCTGTTTGGCGCAAACGTCCTGTTCGACGGTCACGTGATTGGCATGTTTATCTTCCCGTCGATTATCGCCCTGATTGTCGGTTTTATCGGCCTGCGTTTCGGCAGCGACTCCCCGGAATCCTACGGCCTGGGTAAAGCGGAAGAGCTGTTCGGCGAGGAGATCAGCGAAGAAGATAAAGAAACCGAAGAAAACGAGATGACCAAATGGCAAATCTTTGTTGAGTACGTACTGAAAAACAAAGTGATTTGGCTGCTGTGCTTCTCCAACATCTTCCTGTACGTGGTGCGCATTGGTATCGACCAGTGGTCTACCGTGTACGCTTTCCAGGAGCTGAAACTCTCTAAAGAGGTGGCGATTCAAGGGTTTACCCTATTTGAAGTGGGCGCGCTGGTGGGCACTCTGCTATGGGGCTGGCTCTCTGACCTCGCCAATGGCCGTCGTGCGCTGGTGGCGTGTGTCGCTTTGGCACTGATTATTGCTACGCTCGGTGTTTATCAACACGCCAGCAACCAGTACGTTTATCTGGCCTCGCTGTTCGCGCTTGGCTTCCTGGTGTTTGGCCCGCAGTTGTTAATCGGCGTGGCGGCAGTCGGTTTTGTTCCGAAAAAAGCGATCGGTGCAGCCGATGGTATCAAAGGCACGTTTGCTTATCTGATTGGCGACAGCTTCGCTAAGCTGGGTCTGGGGATGATTGCCGACGGTACGCCAATCTTCGGCCTCACCGGCTGGGCGGGAACCTTCGCCGCGCTGGACACCGCTGCTATCGGCTGTATCTGCCTGATGGCTATCGTGGCGGTATTTGAAGAACGTAAAATTCGCCGTGAGAAGAAACTGCAACAGTTAAAAATGGTGTAGGTGGGTTTGGTAACTTTGCCCGGCTCATGCCGGGCTTTTTTATGTCCGGCGAAAGCGTAGGTATCTGGAAGAATGCTCTACGTTTGAGTCACTTAACGGCAATTTGTGGATTTCATTAATCCCCGTGATGGAGCTAACGCACAGAATAGTGTCTCCGGTTATCGACAGCGCGTAAATTCCCATTATGATGTCGGGGTTTAGCAAAGATGAGAGCGTGCATGATCTGGTTGATTCTGGCCACCCTGGCGGTGGTATTTGTTGTCGGATTTCGGATCCTCACCTCGGGTTCTCGTCGGGCCATTCGTCGCCTGAGCGAGCGGCTGGCGATTACGCCAGAGCCGGTGGAGTCGATGATTGACCAGTTGGGAAAATCACAGGGCGAAGAGTATTTACGCTACCTGGAGCGCCCCAACGAAGCGCATTTGCAAAACGCGGCGCAAATCCTGCTTATCTGGCAGGTCTGCATTGTGGATGGCAGTGAAGCGAACATGCAACGCTGGCATCGGCTGTTGCAAAAAGCGCGCCTCGCCGCACCGATAACAGATGCGCAAATCCGCCTGGCGCTCAGTTTCCTGCGCGAACTGGAGCCGGATCCCAACGAGCTGAATGCCTTCCAGTATCGCTATAACGCCCTGTTTCATGACGAAAACGGCGTCCACTGGCTGCACTGAGTACTCTGTTTTACGGTGGAGATAGTTGCCAAAACGTTAAATACGTCACAATTAAAGTGCTACACTGCGCGACCTTTCCGCAAAACATCACGCAGGTAGCTAAATGAGTGAACATATCGAAGAAAAAACCCGCGCTGAGCCTGTTGCACGGCCTAACTGGTCGGCGGTTTTTGCCGTCGCATTCTGCGTCGCTTGCCTGATCACCGTCGAGTTTTTACCGGTCAGCCTACTGACACCGATGGCACAAGAGTTGGGCATTTCAGAAGGCGTTGCCGGACAATCGGTGACAGTCACCGCATTTGTTGCCATGTTCTCCAGCCTGTTTATTACCCAGGTTATCCGCGCCACCGATCGCCGCTATGTGGTGATTTTGTTTGCCGTGCTGCTGACGCTCTCCTGTCTGTTGGTTTCGTTTGCCCATTCGTTTGCTCTGCTGCTGGTGGGGCGCGCCTGTCTGGGGCTGGCGCTGGGCGGCTTCTGGGCAATGTCGGCGTCGTTAACAATGCGACTCGTCCCGGCGCGCACCGTGCCGAAAGCGCTGTCGGTGATTTTTGGTGCCGTGTCGATAGCCCTGGTGATAGCCGCACCGTTGGGCAGTTTTTTAGGCGGGATTATTGGCTGGCGTAACGTCTTTAATGCCGCTGCGGTGATGGGCGTGCTGTGTATCCTGTGGGTGATTAAGGCGCTGCCTTCGCTGCCCGGTGAACCCGCGCACCAGAAGCAAAACATGTTTAGCCTGTTGCAACGCCCTGGCGTTATGGCGGGGATGACGGCCATTTTTATGTCCTTTGCCGGGCAATTTGCGTTCTTCACTTACATTCGCCCAGTGTATATGAACCTCGCCGGTTTTGATGTCGATGGCCTAACGCTGGTTCTGCTGAGCTTTGGTATTGCCAGCTTTGTCGGCACGTCACTTTCTTCGGTTATCCTCAAACGCTCGGTCAAACTGGCGCTGGCCGGTGCGCCGTTGGTGCTGGCGTTAAGCGCGCTGGTGCTGGTGCTGTGGGGGAGCGACAAAATCGTGGCGTCAGGTATTGCGATTATCTGGGGGCTGGCGTTTGCGCTAGTGCCGGTGGGTTGGTCAACGTGGATAACTCGTTCACTGGCCGATCAGGCTGAAAAAGCCGGGTCGATTCAGGTCGCTGTTATTCAGCTTGCCAATACCTGCGGCGCAGCGATAGGCGGCCTGGCGTTAGACCGTTTAGGGCTGACCTCGCCGGTAATGCTGTCGGGAACGCTGATGTTACTGACGGCGTTGCTGGTGGCAACGAAAGTGAAAATAAGCCGCTAAACACCTTCTCCGGCCTATAAGGAACCTCCTGTAGGCCGGATAAGCGGGCAGATTTACGGGCGCTCGCCCTTCGCCAGACGCTGATTAATCTCAGCAATCACCTTCGGCAAGTCTGCCAGTGAATCCACTACATAATGCGCTCCGGCGGCATACAGCTTGCGGCTGGCATGTTCGCGACGAGTGGCTATTTCTTCTGCCGACATCGCCAGGTACTCGTCCCACGTCGCGCCAAATTCATTGCCAGACACCGCCAGCCCCACGCTCCACATACCGGCGTTAATGCCTTCCTCAATGCCTGGCGCGGAATCATCCACTTTCACGCAATGCGCGACGGAATCGATACCCAGCGCGATAACGTTTTGCAGCGCCATCCACGGCCCCGGACGCCCGCCTGCGGCAAGAAAATCGGTGGCAACCCAATTATCCGGCGCGTAGCCGTGGTCAGCGGCGGCGGGCGCAAGCCGTTCCATCACCGCGCGTGGGTAGCCAGAGCAAGAACCAATTTTGATGTTATCAGCGCGAAGTGCGGCGATTGTGTCGATAACACCGGCAATCGGTGCGGAAAAATCGACAACTTTGGCAATTTGCAGAGGCATAAACGCGGCGTAAATCGCGTCGATATCTGCGCTATTCATCGCCCGGCCAAATCGGGCCTGCCAGCGGGCGTCCACCGAGGGTAATTTCCCTAATGCTTCAATGTGTTGCCACTTGCCAAGCCCCATTGGGACGCGCGCTTCCGCTAGGGTGATTTCGACGTCAAATGCCTGGCGAAATGCTTCGACGAAAATCTGCGTCGGTGCGAAGGAACCAAAATCGACGGTTGTTCCGGCCCAGTCGAGGATGACAGCGTTAATACGGTTCATGGTGGCTCCTTATTTTGTCCAGTACATAGCATGGTTGATGGCGGTGAGCAGGGCGGTAATGTCGGCGTCGTACACCTCGCCAATGTTGCCAATGCGGAAGCAATCGCTCTGCGACACTTTGCCCGGATAGATAACAAACCCTTGTTCTTTCAGCAGGCTATAAAACTCTTTGAAGCGGTACTGCGGGTTTTTCGGTGAGTAGAATGCGGTAATGATCGGTGAATGCAGCGTATCGTCCAGCAGGGTGTCAAAGCCCAGCGCCCGCATACCGGCGACCAGTTTGCGCTGGTTTTGCTGGTAGCGCTGATGACGCGCCGCCACGCCGCCTTCTTCGGCGAGTTCTTTCAGCGCCTGCGCAAACGCCAGCACAGTGTGGGTTGGCGAAGTAAAGCGCCATTTGCCGTGGCTATCTTCCATGCAACGCCATTGAGCGTAGAGATCCAGCGACAGCGAGCGGGAGCGGCCCGCGCAGGCTGCCAGCTTTTCTTCACGGGCAATCACAAAGGCAAAGCCCGGTACGCCCTGAATGCATTTGTTGGCGGAGCTTATCAGGTAATCTATTCCCAGTTCGTTGATATCCATAGGGATACCGCCAAAACTGCTCATCGCATCGACAATGTACGTTTTACCGTAACGACGTGCCAGCGCGCCCACTTCGTCAATCGGGTTGAGCATTCCGGTGGTGGTTTCGCTGTGCACCATGGCAATATGGCTGATCGCCGCGTCGGCTTTGAGGATCGCTTCGATCTCATCGGCATCGGGGCGCGAGACTTCGCCGCAATCGTAGGCGTGATGGGCGATGCTCATCATCTGCGCCATCTCGACCATCCGCGCGCCGTAAGCGCCGTTGCTGATAATCAGCACTTTGTCCTGTGGGCCAATGACGCTGCCCAGCACCGCCTCAACGGCGTAGCTGCCGCTGCCTTGCAGCAGCACGGAGGTGTAGCCGCCAGCGGCAGTGGCCAGCGCGGTAAGCTGGCGGCGAATCTCCTCGACCACGCCAAGGTTGTAGTCATCATCCCAGGTACAGCTATCGAAAAGCATCGCTTCTTTCACGGTGCGTGAGGTGGTTAGTGGGCCTGGAGTCAGCAGCAGATAGTTACGCGAAGTCATGTTGTTTACCTTTGGTCTATACCAGATTTGTAATTATCATGACGATCTTTCCTGCAATGGGTCAAAGGGAAAATGAGGCTGCAACAAAAAATTCATCTGGATCTGTATAATGGCGACAGGAAAAACGGAAGCGAATGAGAATGAAATCTACCCCAGGCGATATCCCGCAATATTTGTTGATCAAGGCGCAACTTCAGGCGCGTATTCACAGCGGCGCATTGAAAAGCGGCGATAAGCTACCGTCTGAACGGGAACTGTGCGCTATTTTCAACACCACGCGTATCACCATTCGTGAAAGCCTGGCGCAGCTTGAGGCCAGCGGGCTTATCTGGCGCGCCGATCGTCGCGGCTGGTTTGTCACGCCCGAACGCCTGTGGCTCGATCCCACTCAAAACACCAACTTCCACAAGCTGTGCCGTGAACAAGGCCGCGAGCCAAAAACCACGCTGCTGAAAGGCGCGCTGACCACCGTACCGGTGGAGGTGATGGAGCCGCTGCAATTGCAGCCGTTTGATCAAATCTATCTGCTGACTCGCCTGCGCTACGCCGATGGTCGTGCGGTGTGTTACTGCGAAAACCACTGCCTGCCTGCACGAGTGCCGGAACTGCTGCAATACGATCTCAACGGCAGCCTGACCGAGGTTTATGAATCGCATTACAACCTTGTCTATACCAGTATGCATTTGTCGTTTTATCCTACTGCGATGCCCGCGCAAGCCGCACAGGCATTGGGGGTGATGGAAGGGCGTCCGGCGCTACTGCTACGCCGTCTTAACTACGATCAGCATGGGCGAGTGTTAGATTTGGATATTGAATACTGGCGTCACGACAGCCTGCGGATCGAGGTCGATACGCACTGAATCATGCTGTGCCGATCCGGCAATTATTCACCAGCGTCATTGTTTTGTCATAAAAGCCGTTTAGCGTAAAAAGCAAATCTGGTATAGGCCAGAAAACGCAACCTTCGCTATGAGGCAAATACGATGAAACTCTCCCGACTTGCTCTGCTGTCTGTTTTCGCTCTCGCCAGCGCCCCATCATGGGCGGAATCGGTGGTGACGGTTTACTCCATCGACGGCTTACACGACGGCGATAACAGTTGGTATCAGACGCAGTTTGATGCCTTCACCAAAGCAACGGGGATAACCGTGCGCTATGTGGAAGGCGGTGGCGGCGTAGTGGTCGAGCGTTTGGCAAAAGAGCGTACCAACCCGCAGGCCGATGTCTTAGTAACCGCGCCACCGTTCATTCAACGTGCCGCCGCCGAGAAACTGCTGGCGAACTTTACAAGCGATGCCGCCGCACAAATTCCAGACGCCAACGACGCTTATTCACCGCTGGTGAAGAACTATCTGAGCTTTATCTATAACGGCAAACTGCTGAAAACCGCCCCCGCAAGCTGGCAGGATTTGCTCGACGCGAAATTCAAAAACAAGCTGCAATACTCCACCCCAGGCCAGGCCGCTGACGGCACGGCGGTAATGCTGCAAGCCTTTCATAGTTTCGGTGACAAAGAGGCTGGTTTTGCTTATCTCGGCAAGCTACAGGCCAATAACGTCGGGCCTTCCGCCTCAACCGGCAAGCTGACCGCCCTGGTCAATAAAGGCGAACTGTACGTGGCTAACGGCGACCTGCAAATGAACCTCGCGCAAATGGAACGCAACCCGAACGTCAAAATCTTCTGGCCAGCGAACGCCCAGGGCGAACGCAGCGCGCTGGCGATCCCGTACGTGATTGGCTTAGTCCAGGGCGCACCGGAAAGCGAAAACGGCAAAAAACTGATTAACTTCCTGCTGAGTAAAGAGGCGCAAACCCGCGTCAGTGAACTCTCCTGGGGGATGCCAGTACGTAGTGACGTGACGCCGACGGATGCCCACTATCAGGCGGCGAAAACCGCGCTGGAAGGGGTAAAAAGCTGGCAGCCGAACTGGGATGACGTCGCCGTTTCTCTGTCGGCAGATATCGCCCGCTGGCACAACGTGACCGACAGCGAGTAAGCGCGATGCTGATGAAAACAACCCCCGTTCACGCCCCGGCTGCGCTTGGCGCATCGGGGATTGTCCTCGACTCGCTGCGCGTGGCCTATCACGGCAACGTGGTGCTTAAACCGCTGTCGTTAACCATTGAACCTGGCGAAGTGTTGGCGTTAATTGGCCCGTCTGGTTCCGGGAAAACGACGGTGCTGCGCGCGGTTGCTGGCTTTGTACAGCCTGCGGGCGGGCGCATTTTGATGGGCGATACCGACGTTACCCATCTGCCACCTTACAAACGCGGGCTGGCGATGGTCGTGCAGAACTACGCGCTGTTCCCGCATATGAAAGTGGAAGATAACGTCGCCTTTGGCCTGCGCGCGCAAAAACAGCCAAAAGCGTTAATCAAAGAACGGGTTACACAAGCGCTGAAAACGGTTGGTATGAGCGATTACGCCACCCGTTACCCGCATCAGCTTTCCGGTGGTCAGCAGCAGCGCGTGGCGATTGCCCGCGCGATTGCGGTGCGCCCACGCGTGCTGTTGCTCGACGAACCGCTCTCCGCGCTGGACGCGCAAATCCGCCATAACATGGTGGAGGAAATTGCCCGCCTGCACCGCGAAATGCCGGAATTAACCATTCTGTACGTCACGCATGATCAAACCGAAGCGCTCACGCTTGCCGACAAAATCGGCATTATGAAAGACGGCTCGATGATTGCCCACGGCGAAACCCGGGAGCTGTATCAGCACCCGCCAAATCGTTTTGCGGCGGAGTTTTTAGGGCGCGCCAATATCCTCTCAGCCACCGCGCTGGGCACGGCGAAAGCGCCGGGCTTTGTCGATGTAAGCTGCGGCGGTTCGGTTATCTGCGCGTTCAGCCAGGGCGGCCATCATAGCCATAATGCCCTGCTGTGCATTCGCCCGCAGCACCTGAGCCTGACGCCGCGCACCGCAGGCAGCAACCGCTTCAACGCCACGCTGCAATCGCTGCACTGGCAGGGGGATTTAACCCATCTGGTGTGTGATGTTGCGGGGGAGTCGGTGCGTATCGTGCTGACCCATCTCAACCCGCTGCCACGGCCTGGCGACAAACTGGCGCTGTGGTTTGAGCCTGATGACGCCGTTTTAATCGAGGTATAACGATGCCGCGCTCTCTGACGCTGGAAACTCCCGCGCCCTCTCTGCGCCCGCTGCTATGGCTGGCGCTACCGCTGTTGGTATTGGCGACGCTGTTTTTCTGGCCGCTATCGCTGATTATCGAACAAGCGCTGCGCAACGCGAGCGGCGAGATGGGGCTTGATACCTTTTGGCAGGTTATTGAGTCAAAACGCTTTGTTGGCGCACTGCTGAATACGTTGCACATCGCGCTGCTGGCAACGGCAGGCTGCCTGCTGTTGGGCAGCGTGCTGTCGCTGATTTTGGTGTTTATTCCCTTTCCGGGCAGTGGCTTGATTAGCCGCGTGGTGGATACCTTTATCGCCCTGCCTACCTTCCTGATTACCCTGGCATTTACCTTTATTTATGGCTCTGCGGGGTTGCTCAACGGCACGCTGATGAGCCTGTTCGCCTTTGACCTGCCGCCGGTGGATTTTCTCTACTCCATTAATGGCGTGATTCTGGCGGAAATTACCGTATTCACACCGCTGGTGATGCGCCCACTGATGGCGGCGCTGCGGCAAATCGACAAAAGCCAGCTTGAAGCGGCCAGCATTCTTGGCGCGCACCCCCTGCGGGTGATTGCTCAAGTCATTTTCCCGGCGGCGCTCCCGGCGCTGCTGGCGGGCGGCAGCCTCTGTTTACTGCTGACCACTAACGAGTTTGGCATTGTGCTGTTTATCGGGGCGAAAGGGGTAAACACGCTGCCGATGATGGTATACAGCAAGGCGATTTTGGAATCTGACTACAGCGTCGCCTGCATGATTGCGTTAATAAACATTGTGTTGTCGCTGGCGCTGTTCTCGCTGTATCGGCTGGCGGCGTCGCGCACAGGCGTAAGGAGATAACCATGCTGATTTGGTCACGCAAAGGGCGTATCGCCGCAGGCGCGGTTGCCACCACGCTATTTACGCTGTTCTTCCTCCTGCCGCTGGTGGTGATTTTGATGTCCAGCCTCAGCCAGCAGTGGAACGGTATTTTGCCGAGCGGCTTCACGCTGATGCACTTTGTGAATGCGCTGCGCGGAGCAGCATGGGACGCGCTCTTTTCAAGCCTGGTGATTGGTTTCTGTGCCAGCCTGTTTGCCCTGCTGTGCGGCGTATGGGCGGCGCTGGCGCTGCGCCAGTACAGCGCAAAGGCGCAAAAATGGCTGAGTATGGTGTTTTATCTGCCCAGCGCGATCCCGTCGGTGTCCGTGGGGTTGGGCATTTTAGTGGCGTTCAGCCAGGGGCCATTGCAAATGAACGGCACGCTGTGGATTGTGCTCACGGCGCACTTTGTGTTGATTTCGGCGTTCACCTTCAGCAACGTTTCAACCGGGCTGGCGCGGGTTTCTGCCGATATCGAAAATGTCGCCTCAAGCCTTGGCGCATCGCCGTGGTATCGCCTGCGTCACGTCACCTTACCGCTGCTAATGCCGTGGATGATGTCGGCGCTGGCGCTGAGTTTATCGCTGTCGATGGGCGAGCTGGGCGCGACGATGATGATTTACCCGCCGGGCTGGACGACGCTGCCGGTGGCTATCTTTAGCCTGACCGATCGCGGGAATATTGCCGACGGCGCGGCGCTTACCATCGTGCTGGTGGCGATTACGCTACTGCTGATGATGAAGCTGGAACGGCTGGCAAAAAGACTGGGGCAACACGCCTGATAGCCGATGCGCTACCAGGCCCGATCCAGCGCTACGGCTTTGGGCACTGAATGCGGCTAATCGCCTGCCGATAAGCCGCCGTATCGTTTTTATCCAGCGCCCGAGTGGCGCTGTGCACCGCCGTTTTATTCTCTGCTGACTCCAGCACACGGTTGGCAAACGTGGTATCGCTCATCCCATTGCTTGCCGGGCAGTTTTGCTTCACATCCTTTACCACCTGCTGTTTTTGCTGCGCAAACTTAAGCCCTTCTAACGGTGCAGCAGACGCCGCGACAGGCAGCGCCAGACAGGCAACGAGTAAAGCGGTAGCGTGTCTATTTTTCATCACCAATAGCCTTCTGTTAATTCATTACGTTAACTATAGACGCATTCTCCGGCTCGGCATTTTGCGCAGTGCTTCCCATAAAAATGCAGGCGTTACTGCCGCAGAACGATATCTTCGAGCGTTGATCGCAGCGCGGATAAACGACAGATGCTCCCGGATTCGCCGTGCGATACCGTCACTACCTCAACTTTTCGGGTGACGGATAACCATGACGATACGCGCCAGTTCCACGCCGCATGATGCGGTTTTTAAACAGTTTTTATGTCACCCTGACACGGCGAGAGATTTTTTATCTATCCATCTTCCCGCGTCGTTACGCACGTTGTGTGACCTGCAAACGCTTGAACTGGCATCCGGTAGCTTTATCGAACCGAATCTTCGCGCCCGCTATTCTGATGTGCTGTGGTCACTGAAAACGGCGCAGGGTGACGGCTATATTTACGTAGTCATTGAACACCAAAGCTCGCCGGATGTGCATATGGCGTTTCGGCTAATGCGTTATGCGCTGGCGGCGATGCAACGCCATCTGGATGCTGGGCATAACATGCTGCCGTTGGTGATACCGATGCTGTTTTATCACGGTATACAAAGCCCTTATCCCTACTCGCTGTGCTGGCTGGATGAATTTGCTGAACCACTGGCCGCGCGGCAACTGTATGCAGGGGAGCTTCCGTTGGTCGATATTACGGTCGTCTCTGATGACGAGATTATGCAGCACCGCCGTGTGGCGCTGCTGGAGCTGATTCAAAAACATATTCGCCAGCGCGACTTGCTGGCCGTCGTTGAGCGCATAGCCGCGCTTCTGGTTAATGGATCGGCTAATGACAGCCAGCTAACCGCACTGTTTAATTACCTGCTGCGCTCTGGCGATGCTCCCCGCTTTCATGAGTTTCTCCAGGCAGCGGCAGAACGTTCCCCTCAACACAAGGAGAAATTGATGACGATTGCGGAAAGGTTACGCCAGGAAGGGCAACAAGAAGGTAAGCGGCAAGAAGCGTTACGCATTGCGCGCACCATGCTGGAGCAAGGTATGGAACCTGATTGGGTGCGGGTGATTACCGGTCTTTCAATGGATGAGCTGCACGCGCTGTGCGATTAATACGTCGTTATTTAGCCCGATAAACGGCGATTTATCGGGCTTCTCCCGCGTTATACCGTTTTTGTGCGGCGGCGTGAGTCCAGCGAAATCAGGATCACCGACGACAGAATCAGCAGTGTGCCCAGCCAGTCAGGCAGGGTGAAGCTGATGCCCAGTAATAGCAGCGATAAAAACGCACTGCTGAGCGGCTCGGCGCAGCTGAGAATGCTGGCTTTTGGCCCCCCGATCATCTGTGCGCCTTTCAGATACAGGCTAAAGGTCACCGACGTGCCAATCACCACCAGATAGAAAAAAGCCAACAACAGGTTGCCGGTCATTACCACATGCGTGCCTTGACCCGCGTAGAACGGCAGCAGCATGGCTCCGCCCAACAGCATACTCCAGCCGACGACGGGCAGTGTGCCGTAACGGGCAATCAGCGTGGAAGGATAGGTGGTATAGAACGCGGCGGCGAAGGCCGAGGCAATCCCCCAGAACAGCGCAGCACCGGAGATAGACAGTGAGGTTGGGTCGCCGTGAGTTACCAGTAAAAACGTGCCAATCAATGAAGTAGCGATAGCTGCGCACACCAGGCCGCCGGGGCGCGCCTTACGCACGATGGCAAACCAGGCGACGATAATCGTCGGCGACAGAAATTGCAGAATGGTGGCCGTCGCTGCGTTTGATTTTTCAATCGCCAGCAGGAAGGTGAGCTGTACGGTCATGGCCCCGAGCAAAGAGAACAGCAGCAGGCTGGCGGCATCTTTGCGGTTGCGCATTACGCGGAAAATACGGTCGCCGTGCAGAAAAGAAAAAGTCAGCAGGATAAAACCGCCGGATAACAGACGAATCATGGTCAGAAACGGCGACGGCATCTGGCTTTGTTCCATGATGTACTGCGCGCAAACCCCGGAGCTGCCCCACAAAATTGCCGCAATGAGTACGTTTAGCATCCCTTTTCTGGTGGTGCCCATTTTCCTCTACCTGGTTATCGTATTTTTTTCAGGCAGTCATCATAGCATGGCAAGGCGCTTGCCCCCAGCGGAGTGCCGGGGGCGAGAGGTTAGCTGAGGTCGATGTTTTTGCTGCCAAAAAGCCAGGTCAGCAGGAAGCCGAAGATATAGGCCACCGCCAGCCCTGCGGCGTAAATGGCCATCCCTGCGTAAATACCGCTGTGGGAAGTCATCAGCGGTAATGCCACCAGACCAGACGGGCCGAACACGGTGTTCAGGCCGACCGGCAGGCCAAGCCAGGCCACCAGGCCGATAAAGAAGCCGCCGCACGCGCCGCCGAGACAGGCGGTGATAAATGGCTTCATGCGCGGCAGCGTTACACCGTAAATCAGCGGTTCACCCACGCCCAACAGGCCAGGGATAATCGCCCCTTTAATCTGCGTACGCAGCAGCGCCCCGTGTTTTGCGCGGTAGTAGAGCGCCAGCGCCGCACCCACCTGGCCTGCGCCCGCCATCGACAGAATGGTGAACAGGGAGTTGAAACCCTGAGCTTCCATCAGGGCGAAATAGACCGGCACAAAACCCTGGTGTACGCCAAACATTACCGCCAACAAGAACAACCCTGCCAACACCGCTGAGCCGAACGGGTTGCCGTTAAGGTGTAGGAACAGCCACGACATACCGGTAAACAGGTAGCCGCCAATCGGCATGATAATGGTGAACGTGATCGCGCCCATAATCAGCAGCGTTACCGCCGAGGTGAGGATCATGTCGAGGTTGGCGGGCATGATTTTCCGCACCTGCTTTTCCACCCACGCGCCCAGAATCGCCGCAATCAGTACGCCGATAATATTGCCGCGCGGGTCGATACCGTGACCGAAGAAATCGGTGATGCCGGAGTAAAAACCTACTGTGGCCTGCGGGTTATAGCCGAGGATAAACAGCGACGCGATAATCGCCCCGTTGACCCCAGATCCACCGAACGCCTTTTGGGTGTTATAGCCAATCAGAATGCTCAGGAAGGTAAACATCCCCTTACTGAACACTTTCATATAGCTGATGATATCGACCAATGTGGCGTTAGGATGCGCGTTTTCCAGCACGAACAGTTGTTCCGCCAGCGTGGCGAAACCGAGCAACAGACCTACGGCGATAAAACCGGGGATCAGCGGCGTAAAGATAGTGGCGAACTTGGCTAAAAATTTCTGCACCCGCCCGGTCTGCTTGCCTTTTAGCTCCTGCTTTTTGGCGCTGGCGATATCTGCCAACGATTCCGACGCCGGGGCAGTGTCGCTTACCGGGTCTTCTTCTGGCATCAGCGCAGCTTCTTCCAGCAGCAGGTTCATTATCTCTGCAGCGCTTTGCGCCCGGCCTGGGCCGAGGATTATTTGAAACTGCTCGTCGCTGACCACCACGCCCAGCACGCCTTCAATCTGGCGAATGGCTGGGACATCCGTTGGCCCCTCACTGCGCAAGGTTAAGCGCAGGCGAGTCATGCAGTTGCCTGCCTGCACCACGTTTTTTGCCCCACCGACCAGAGCGAGGATGCGGGCTATCATCTCTTTATTTATTTTTGCCATTCCACTCTACCTGTTCGTCGGATTATTTTTGCAATGCCTTGCGGATGAAGCCGTTGTTTTGTGCCAGTAGCTGCTGGGCTTCTTCCGCGCTGAGGTTTGCCAGCACCATGACGATGGCGGTTTTACAGTGCCGTCCACAGGCGTCCAGCGCAGTTTGCGCGGTGGTGCGGTCGCATTCTGTGGCTTCCATGACGATGGAAATCTGGCGCTCAATCAGTTTGGCGTTAGTGGCTTCGACATCGACCATCAGGTTGCTGTATACCTTGCCGCTGCGGATCATTGCGCCGGTGGTTATCATGTTCAGCACCAGCTTCTGCGCCGTCCCCGCTTTCAGGCGAGTGGAGCCGGTAACCACTTCCGCGCCCACCACTGGGGTGATGGCGATATCCGCGCGCTGCGCCATTTCGCCGTGCGGGTTGCAGCTCACGATAGCGACCAGCGCGTTTTGCTGGTGGGCATATTCCATTGCGCCGAGGACGTAAGGAGTACGACCGCTGGCGGCGATACCCACCAACACATCGCGCTCGTTAAAGCCCAATGCTTTGAGGTCTTCTGCGCCTTGCGCAGCGTTATCTTCGACGTTTTCGACCGCTTTCAGAATCGCGGTGTGACCGCCAGCAATCAGGCCAACGACCTGCTCCGGGCGAGTGCCGAAGGTGGGCGGACATTCGCTGGCGTCGAGAATACCCAAACGGCCAGAAGTCCCTGCACCGATGTAAATCAGACGCCCGCCGTGGCGGAATGCGTCGGCGACGCTGTTGACCAGTTGTGCAATCTGCGGAATATACGGAGTGATTGCATGGGCAACCTGCTGATCTTCCTTGTTAATTACTGTCAGCATCTCTTCGGTAGAGAGGGTGTCGATGTTGGTGCTGTTGGCGTTGCGTCGTTCAGTCAGCAATTTGCTCAGGTCGATAGTCATAAGAAACCTCATCATTCACAGTGGCGAGCAGTATAAGGAATTAATTATTCCATTCATGTGAAGAGTATCACGATTAGTCTTTTGTGAAGAATACGAAGTTATGGGTATTGCTGGGGTGTCGCGGAAATGTTGTTGGAATATTTTATTACTATGGTGAATTTTACGCGGGCTTTTTCAGACCGCGAGATAGTCAGTTGCCGGATGCGCGGTGGGGTTGTGTGGTAGGCCGGATAAGCGAAGCGCCATCCGGCAGGGGTTATTCGTGCCGAGTCTTCAGCGGCGCTTCTTTTAACAGCCACGACAGCACAAACGCCAGCACCATAATTGCCGCCGCCATCATAAACGCCGCATGGATAGCGGCCCCGAACGCGGTGAGATAATCGGTGCGAATCACCTCGGGAAGCTGGTGAATCGCCACCGGATTCATCCCTCGTGGCAACGTTCCTCCTACCGGCAACAGCCTGGTCAGACGGGATTGCAGCACCGACGTAAACACCGCGCCAAACAGCGCCACGCCGATAGAACCGCCAATGGAGCGGAACAGCGTAACCCCTGACGTCGCCACACCGTACAGCTTCGCGTCCACGCTGTTTTGCACCGCCAGCACCAGCACCTGCATCACCATCCCTAGCCCCATCCCCAACACGCCGGTAAACAAATATAGCTGCCAGGTAGGTGACGTCAGGGTAATGCGAGTGAGCAACACCATCCCGATAAACCCCATCAGCGTGCCAACAATAGGGTAGATGCGATATTTACCGCTACGGCTAATGGCCCGACCGCTCAAAATCGACGTCAGCAACAGCCCGCCCATCAGAGGAATCAACTGAAGCCCCGCCTGCGTCGGCGTGGCGCTTTTCACCACTTGCAGATACAACGGCAGAAACGTCACCGAACCGAACAGCGACATCCCGATGATAAAACCAATCAGGCTGCACAACAGGAAACTGCGATTACGGAACAGCGACAGCGGAATAATCGGCTCCCGAGCCCGCCGCTCCTCATAGATAAATCCGGCGATACCCACCAGGCCAAACGCCAGAATGCACCATAGCTGCGGGTCGCTCCACTCGCGCACCGTACCGCCTTCGGTGGTGAACAAAATGATGCACACCAGCGCCATCGTCAGGTATATCGCCCCCAGCCAGTCAATTTCATGCTGGCTGCGTTTGTTGCTGGAGCGGAATACTGCGCCAATAACAAACAGCGCAAACAGCCCCAGTGGCAGGTTGATATAGAAAATCCATCGCCATGAAGCGTGCTGCACAATAAAACCGCCGATCAACGGGCCAATGACGGTCGCGAGGCCAAATACCGCGCCGAACAGCCCCTGATAGCGCCCACGCTCGGCGGGAGGAATGACATCGGCAACTGCCGCCATGCTGATCACCATCAGCCCGCCGCCGCCCAGCCCTTGCAGCGCGCGCATTAGCACCAGTTGCGTCATGTTTTGCGCCAGCCCGCACAGCGCGGAGCCAAGTAAAAACAGCACAATGGCGATTTGCAAAACGCGTTTACGACCAAACAAATCGCCGAACTTGCCGTACAAAGGCACCACGATAGTGGAGGTGAGAATATAGGCCGTGACGACCCACGACAGTTTGTCGAGGCCGCCCAGTTCACCGACGATAGTCGGCAGCGCGGTAGAGACAATGGTCTGGTCAAGCGCGGAGAGCAGCATCACCAACAGCAGTGCGCTGAACAGCAGGC
This sequence comes from Kluyvera fluvialis, assembly GCF_059725275.1. NCBI lineage: Bacteria > Pseudomonadati > Pseudomonadota > Gammaproteobacteria > Enterobacterales > Enterobacteriaceae > Kluyvera > Kluyvera fluvialis. The sequence goes on from NZ_AP046142.1 coordinate 47,578, forward strand.
GTAAGGAGGTTGCGCCGGGCTGCGGGTTTGTCGTCGTAGACGCCATCATATTCTCACTTGAAATTAATTAAATGCATAATTAATATTTATGAAAGATCGCCCTTAGGTCAAGAGATCCCCCTCCTATGCCAGCACGAAAAGATCATTGTATACCGCGTAAACCAGGCCGCCCGCGCGGCAGCAAGCCCAATGCCGCCAGCCGCGAATTGCTGATGGATATTGCGCTGCGGCTGTTCTCCCAGCAGGGTATTGCCCGTACTTCATTGAATGCTATCGCGAAAGAGGCTGGCGTCACGCCCGCGATGCTGCACTACTACTTCAATTCACGTGAGCAATTGCTCGACGTGATGATTGAGGAGCGTTTTTTACCGCTACGCACAAAAATTGGCGGTGTGTTTAGCGAGTACCCGGATGATCCGGTGATGGCGCTGCGCGAAATGGTTAAGGCGTTGGCGAACGTTGCCGCTCAACACGCGTGGTTTGCGCCGTTATGGATGCAGGAAGTGATTGGTGAAATGCCCGTGTTGCGCCAGCATATGCACATCCGTTTTGGTGATGACCGTTATCAAGCCATGCTGGAAAGGGTGGCGCATTGGCAGGCCGAGGGCAAAATTAACCCGTACCTGACGCCGGAACTGTTGATCACCACGCTGTTAAGCCTGGTGCTGGTTCCTTTTTCTCGGATGCGCAACGATGAACGGTTGGCGATGCTGACGTCGGAACGCATTGTCGATCATGCGCTGGCGGTGTTATTGCAGGGAATTGGGCCAATATCCGCCTGAGGATAATTCGCAAATATGAATTTTATCAATATGCGGTGAGCGGAAGTATTCTCACCGCGTTGGTTACAGCAGGTTATAAAAATAAAGCCAATTTAGTGACGAGTCGGTTAAATATCAGATCTCCATCTCCTGATTTACATCATATTCAATTAACGCCCATGATGCGGGTTTGCCTTGATAATAAGGCATAACGTCACCCCTGCGTACGCTGATGACGGCGGAAACGGTGTTACCAGAGAGCTGCCAGCTACCGCCCTGAGGGCTGTACTGGCCACTGGTGCGAATAATCCCAAGCGGTTTACGTTCGGTATTTTCTTTGGAGGAGAACGAAGAAAGTACCGAAAGCGTGTAATTGCTACTATCTATCTTCATAACGTGATAATCCAAAAATGAACACACATCATGAACAAGCGGCAATATTCCGCTACAACTTAAACGCCGATTAATTATTTGATTGGTGAATAAATTAAAGCGATTTTATTGCAATAAAAATTCGTTTTAGCCAGAATGAGGCCACTTTACTGGTCAAAAAGCACCCTGAATGATTAAGCGTCTTATTAATTCATTGATAATTATTATGGCATTTGCGTCAGCCAGCGCCTTCGCGGTGGATTGTCAGCGCGCTGCCACGCCGCTCGAAAATACCATTTGCAGCAATGACAACCTGAACTGGCTGGATGACACCATGTCGAGCGTCTATCGCGCGATGCTGGTACGCCGCGACTCAGGGCAAGTGCATAAAGAATACGAAACGTGGGAAAAATCGCTGGAAGGCTGTTCGTCAGCCGAATGTATTGAACGCGCTTATTATTCGGGGATCAGCAAAATTGCTGAAGCCCAGCCGGGGTTTGACTGGGAAGGCCGCTGGTGGAATACCAGCGCCGCCAATATGAGCGGCGGCGTGGTGCAGTTCAGCCATAGCGCAGATTGGTCAATTACTGCCGATATCCGCATTTGGGCGGGGCTGAATAAAGATGAATTTACCGCCGAGGCACGCAAGCTCAACGGCATGGTGCTGATTGATAATATGGTCGATAGCAAATACTGCAAAGTGTTGTTTATTCCGCGTAAAAGTGGGGCGATTCAGGTATACAGCAACGCCGATTTTGGCTGCCGTTTGTCGATGCCGAACGGGGCATTTATTGATGGCCGTTATTTGAAATCTGATGTCGATCCACGACCAAAAGCCACGCTACAGTCGCTGGCTATTTTTGCTAATCAGGCGATGGATGACCGCTTCCGCACGTTGGTGGGAGAGGATTATCAAAAGTTTGTCGATACCGCGAATATTTATATCTATCAAGATGATATCGATAATGTTGGTGCGACCGTGGTGTCGATGTGGGTACGTGGCGCGGCGAATAGCCGCACGGCTATTATTATGTATACCGCCAATAATATCTGGGCGGCGCGCGTTGAACCGGACGCGTCCGGTAAACTTCGGTTCTCGTATTTCAGCACTCAGGGTAATGATGTGACCAAAATGCCACGCACCCTGGCGGGCTGGAAATTGCGTTATCTCGACCAATAAAAAACGCCCGGAATCGGGCGGTTAGGCTGGTGAAGAAGGGTTGCCGGATGGTGCTTCGCTTATCCGGCCTACCCGCCACGCGCTATTGTAGGCCGGATAAGCATCGCGCCATCCGGCATTATCCCTTACGCCAGTGTTCCCACCACGTTCAGGTCGGCATCGTCCGGCACTTCATTGTACGAAAGCACATGCAGCCCGCTGGCAAACAGGCGGCCATAACGCGAGATAACCGGGCGTAGCTGTGGCGTCACCAGCAGCAGCGGCGGCAGGCTCTTGGCCTTCATTTGCTCGTAAATCATCGGCATGGTGTTTTGCAGTTGCGTCAGAATGTTCGGGTCAACCGGGAAGCTGTCGAGCGCCACTTTACCCGCCTGTTGCGCTTGGCTCAGCGCGCCCAGCAGCATGTTTTCAAGCTGGTTATCAATGGTGTACGCCGCAAGCTGTGGCCTGTCGCCGTTGATGTTATGCACAATTGCGCGGCGCAGCGCATAGCGCACGTCAGAGGTCAGCAGCACCGGATCTTTAGTGACCGCCGAGCTTTCCAGCAGTGTGGAGGCAATCGTGACAATATCTTTTAGCGACACTTGCTCCAGCAGCAGTTGGCGGTACACGCGCAGTAACTGAGTGAAGTTGAGCGCGGCATTTAAATCTTCCGCCAGCTTCGGCGCCTGAAGCGCCAGGCGGGCGTGCAGGTGCGTAATATCATCGTAGTTGAACAAATCCGGCAGGTGCTCGCGCGCCACTTTGTTGACGTGAGTTGCCACTACGCTGGCGCAGTCCACCACCTGATAGCCAAGATTGAGCGCTTTGGCCTTCTGTTCTGGGTCAATCCACACGATAGCCATGCCGTAGGCCGGATCGGTGTCCAGCACGCCGTCAATTTCGCCGTACAGTTCAGTACCCGGAATCGCCATCAGCTTTTCCGCATTTACCTCCCCCAGCGCGGTACGAATACCGTTGATGTGTATCGCATACTGCGCGGGCTTGAGGCGGAAGTTCTCGCGAATGCGAATCTCCGGCAGCAGCACGCCGCAAAGCTCTGAGATAACCTGTCGCACCCCGCGTACGCGCAGCGACAACGGGCTACCTTTGGCTTCATCAACCATCGTCACCAGTTTATAACCGAGGTTCAGGCCAATCGGCTCAACCAGCGGAATGCTGTCCCAGGTAATCGCGGGGTTGGTTTCTGGCGCCAACGCGTCGTTGATGGCCTCCATGTCCGTTTCTTGCGGCGCAGGCTGTACCGCTTTGCTTTGTCGCCAGGCGGCAAACAGCAGCAGGGCGGTAAAGCTCAGGAAGGCGATGTGCGGCATCCCTGGAACAATCGCAAGGATGAACATCACGAACGCAGCGGTATACAAAACCTTTGGCTTAGAGAGCAACTGCGTTTTGATTTCATCACTAACGTCGTTGCCCTCGCTGACGCGGGTCACGATGATAGCGGCGGCGGTTGCCAGCAGCAGGGATGGGATCTGTGCGACCAGACCATCACCGATGGTCAGCAGAACGTACTGACGGAACGCGTGGCTGGCATCCAGATCGTATTTGAAAATACCGATACAGATACCGCCTATCACGTTGATGATAAGCACCATGATCCCGGCGACGGCATCACCACGCACAAACTTCGACGCACCATCCATCGCACCGTAGAAGTCAGCCTCTTTTGCCACTTCCTGACGACGGGTTCGCGCCTGTTGCTGGTTGATAAGCCCGGCGTTCAGGTCGGCATCGATAGCCATCTGTTTGCCTGGCAATGCATCCAACGTAAAGCGCGCGGAAACTTCGGAAATACGCTCCGCACCTTTGGTGACCACCACAAAGTTGATGATCATCAGGATGATAAACACCACGAAGCCGACGACGAAGTCGCCGCCAATCACCACCTGACCAAAGGCTTCGATGACCTTACCAGCCGCGCCTTCCCCTTCGTGGCCTTTCAGCAATACCACACGCGTTGAGGCGACGTTCAACGTCAAACGCATCAGGGTGGTTATCAGCAACAGGGTCGGGAAGACAGCAAAGTCCAGTGGACGCTGCATATTCACCGCGACCAGCAGTACGATCACCGCCAGCACGATGTTGAACGTAAACAGGATATCCAGCATCAGCGGCGACAACGGTAGAATAACCATTGCCAGCACGCAGAGAAGCAGGATAGGCACGGCGATTTGCCCCTTGCGGAGTACGCTCAGTGCGTTTTGCATCTTACTGTTCGCCATTCGCTTTTAATACCTCTTTAGGAATGTCTATTTGCCTGTTCAGGCGGGGTTTTTGCTCAGCCCGGCCTTCACGCCAGGATTTCAACTGCATGACATACGTCAGCACGTGAGCGATAGCGCGAAACAGCTGCGCCGGAATTTGTTGATTCACCCGAGTGGTGTAGTAAACCGCACGCGCCAGCGGCGGGAACTCGACCACTTCGACGTTGTGATTCGCACCGACTTCACGGATCCACAGCGCCACGTCATCGATCCCTTTGGCGACGATATACGGCGCTTCTGCTTTTTGCGGGTCGTACTTCAACGCCACGGCGTAGTGCGTCGGGTTGGTGATAATGACGTCTGCTTCTGGCACGGTGCGGGAGATTTGTCCCATTGCCATCTGGCGTTGTAGCTGGCGAATACGGCCTTTGATTTGCGGGTTACCGTCGTTGTTTTTGTGCTCTTCTTTCACCTCTTGCTTGGTCATGCGCATTTTTTTGGTGAACATAAATTTGCTCAGCGGCACATCCAGCAGGGCGAAAATGACGATAACAGCAACGAAATAGCTGACAACGTGATGAAAAATGCCAAACCCGTGCATAATCGCCTGCCCCAGATACAGCCGTTGCAGGTACAGCAGGTTGTCCATTTCGTCGTGCACCATGTTGTACAGCACCACGAGGATGGTGGCGCACTTCAGCAACATCTTGCCCACTTCGGTGTAGTGGCTGGCAGAAAACATACGCTTTACGCCACTGATTGGGCTGAGCTTTTTAAAGTCTGGCTTCAGCTTGTTGGGCGTAAAAATCCAGCCACCGGGCACCAGGCTTGCAACAATACAGGCGATCGGAATCGGCACCAGGGTGGCGATAAAACGCAGCAGCACCCACAGGTTGAGCATCAAAAACTGGTTGAGGATGTTGGGGTTATCCAAATCCTTTGCCATCTCGCCTACCGCCGCGAAGGATTCACCAATCAACTGGCGGTAATAGGGCAAAAAGGTCGCCATCGTGAAAAAAGAGGCGACCAGACCCACGGCCATAGTTAAATCTTTTGATCGGGGGATATCCCCCTTTTCCCGCGCTTTGCGCAGTTTCCCGGATGTGGGTTTTTCGCTTTTATCTCCGCCGGAGGACATTACTGCACCCTTATGGCGTCGAGTTTCGCCAGAATTTCATTGGTCAGATTGATGTAATGGTCAGGAATGTTGGTGACCAGCATCGAAATACACAGCAGGCCAAACAGCATGCTGATAGGAAAACCGAGCGAAAACAGGTTCAGCGTGGGGGAAACGCGGTTAAGCAGGCCAAAGCCACCCTGCACAATCAGCATCACGAACGTTGTCGGCAGCGCAATCAGCGTGGCGGAAGCCATAATCCAGCCCAGCCCCTGACCAATCAGCTCCAGCGTCGGTTGGTTAATCGCCTGGCCAATCGGCCAGTAGGTGAAGCCCTTAAACAGAATGGTCACCAGCAGCAAATGCCCGTCCATAATGAAAAACAGCAGGGCGCAAAAAACGTAGATAATCTGTGAGATAACCGTGGTCGAGCTACCGTTGACCGGGTCGTTCATCATTGCCATCCCCAGACCCATGTTCATCGATAAGATATGGCCTGCGGTTTGCAGCGCGACAAACACCAGTTGCAGCGCCGTGGCGAAGAGAAATCCCCACAGGATCTGTTCGCCAATCAGCATAATCGTGCGAAAAGATATCAGCTCGTTGAGCACCACATTATTAGGCAGCATCGGCGTGATGATGATAGCCAGCGCCATCGCCGTACCGATTTTGATGCGTCGTGAAAAGACGCGGTTATCCAGCACCGGCACAAACTGTAAGAAGGCGAGAATGCGGAAGAAGGGCAGCACCACGGCCATCATTGGCGTCAACAGCGCCTGGATATCGATTCCCATTGTGGCTTAACCGACCAGCGCCGCCGCCTGCTGAAAGAGATGGATGGTAAAATCCACCAACTGCGTCAGCATCCACTTTCCGGCGAAAATCAACACGCCAAGCGTGACCACCAGACGCGGCAAAAAGCTCAGCGTCTGTTCGTTAATCTGCGTGGTGGCCTGGAAAATACTGACGCACAGGCCGACCAACAGGCTGGGGATAATCGCCACGGCGGAAATCAACAGCACCAGGTGAATCCCGGATGCCATGATGTCGCCAGCGGTGTCCATATTCATCATCGCTATAATCCTTGCACGCTGGCGGTGAGCGTACCGACAATCAGCGTCCAGCCATCGCACAGCACAAACAGCATGAGCTTAAACGGCAGCGAGACAATCAGCGGCGACAGCATCATCATCCCCATTGCCATCAGGATACTGGCGACAATCAGGTCGATAACCAGGAACGGGATGTAAATCATAAAGCCAATCTGGAACGCGGTTTTCAGCTCGCTCAGCAGGTAGGCTGGGGTCACGATGGTTAAGTCCTGATCGCGGGCGTCACCTTCGATACCGGCGATAGTCATAATCTGCGACATCGCTTTGTTATTGGTTTGCGCCAGCATGTACTTCTTCAGCGGCGCTTCGGCGTTAACCAGCGCTTGTTTCAGAGTAATTTGGTCGTTCTGGAATGGCTCTACGGCATCGGCGTAAATCGTCGTCCATACCGGGCGCATCACCAACAGCGTCAGCGCCAGCGCAATCCCGGTCAGGATTTTATTGGGCGGACTTTGTTGCAAACCCAATGCCTGGCGTAAAATTGCCAGCACGATGATAAAGCGGGTGAAGCAGGTCATCATCAGCATCATGATTGGCAACAGGCCAAGCAGCGTCATCAGAATCAGGATTTCAATTTTGACGTTGTAATCCTGACCTGCGCCGTTAGCCGTTGCGCTAAAGATAGTGATGTCGCCGTTCGCCGCCAGTACAGGCTGGGCGAACAGCAGGCCGATGAAGAGCAGCAGCGTGACGCCGCTGCGGCAGAGCGAGCGGTTCATCGGGTTAACTCGCCCAGTTCTTTGGCGTTAAATTCGATGATGCGCAGACCGTATTTGTCGTTCAGTACCACCACTTCTGCTTTCCCGAATGCAATGCCGTTCACTTTAATATCCAGCGGTTCACCGGCCATTTTATCCAGCTCAATCACCGAGTCGCTGTTCACCGCCATCAGCTCAGCCAGTGAGATATTCACCGAGGAAACTTCCAGCGTTAGCGTCACAGGAATACGGCTAAACAGCGCCATACGACGCACGTCGGTCAGCGGTGCGTTACGCGTCTCTGGCTGTAAATCGAGGCGGATATTGCCTTCAACGGTTTCGTCCTGTGTCATATCGCTGAGGTTCAGGTCGTCCAGATCCAGGGACTGGCTCAGCTCATGTTGCAAATCACTCATATTGCTTCTCGGTTGTCTTGTCATGGATATCGCACAAGAAAAGCTTGCTGCGATCTTCGGCGATAGCGGCTTCAAAAATCTGTTCTTTACCGATAAATACCGGCAAAGGCTCGTTAATCGCGATAGGGATAATGTCCCCTGGTTTAATGTCGGCAACCTGCGCGACGGTTAAATTCAGGCTAGCGAGGCGGCCATTGAGCTTCAGCGGCAGGCTATCGAACAGGCGTTCAATTTGCCCAGGGCTTAAGGTCACGCTTTTTTCAACGGCGCGCTCATTGGCATCCGGCGTACGCAACGCTGCCAACATTTGGTCAACGTGGCGGTTATCGAGTAATACGCTAAAGCTGCCGTGGCTATACCCTTCAAGAGTAAAAGTAATACACCACGCCCACTGGTTAATAACGGTGGAGTGATCCACTTTAATATCCAGTTCTTCACCAAACGTTTCTTTGCAAATGACCAGGGAAGTTAATTCCTGACCTAATTTACTTTTCAGACGTTCTTCGGTTTTGGTGATCGGCATCGACTCATCAGGTTCAATATGATTACTGTCTTTGCTCAGGCCATAATAGTCATGAAGAATATTCAGCAATAAAATTCGGTCGATAACAAAAGCAATATTCCCATAAGGCGTTGAGAATATCTGCGTATTCTTATAATGCTGGTCGATAGCAAAAGTCATAGATTCTAACGCGGCGTTAACACGGAGCTTCTTTAAGAAATAGATGCTCAGGCGCGCGTCAAGAATGTCAAAGCTATCGTTCATAAGTTTTGGCAACTTATGCCACGGACGTCCTAGTTTGCTGACGTCAAGTTTCACCAGCTCCGGAAGATTATCCTGCTGATGGATTCTGATTCGATGTGAAGCAGGGTACATAATGATTCCAGTTCGATAGTAATGGCTAGTGGAACAATAACGTGGTCGTTTCAATAGTGATAACGCTCACGAAAAAAATTTTCTGAAAGTATTTGAGTTTTGGAAAGGTTGTGACGCTTTACATCAACATCGAAGAATCTTCGACAAACAAAAATTCAAACACCCTTTTATTCAGACTGTGGATTAGACCTTTCCGGCCATTTTATTGCAAGTGGTAGAGAGTTATTAATCCATTATTTTTCCGCCTGCCTGCAGATTAATAACTTCGCTAAGTGCGTGATTTATATGAATTAATGTTTTAATATCCATTAAAAATGAGACAATTATTGCCCGCTGGGTATACTAGGCAACATATTTTCAGGGAAGCGAAACTTCCTGTGACAATATCGTAGCTTTTAATTTTTATTAACATTATAAAAACACCTTTAATCCTCCATGTAGAAGGTGCTTTTTATCGGGTGTCTAATAAAGACGTAACACATTTTCCTTTTAGTCCTTTTTTTACTGGTACTCCAAAATGAACATTATCATTGAACGTGAAGACCGTAATGGCGATGGCTTTGTAGCTGTTTCCCCTGCCAGCGTGGGCGTGATTTCATTGGCCCGCCGCGTTGCTAAATATAATGTTTCAGTATTGGTTACTGGTGAAACTGGAACCGGTAAGGAATGTGTCGCCAAATATATTCACGAACATGCCTGTGGCAGCGATGCTCCTTATGTAGGGGTGAACTGTGCGGCTATTCCAGAAAGTATGCTGGAAGCGGTTTTATTTGGTTACGAGAAAGGCGCATTTACCGGCGCAGTAGCAAGCGTGGCAGGTAAATTTGAGCAGGCAAATGGCGGAACGCTGTTACTCGATGAAATTGGCGATATGCCTTTATCATTGCAGGCGAAATTATTACGCGTATTACAAGAACAAGAAGTTGAACGTCTGGGAAGCCATAAACGTATTCCGCTGGATATTCGACTGATCGCTTCTACTAATAAAGATTTGCAGCAAGAAATTGCGGAAGGACGTTTCCGTCAGGATCTGTTCTACCGTATTTCCGTGGTGCCGATTCACATCACGCCGCTGCGTGAGCGTAAGCAAGATATTTTGCCGTTGGTACAGCGTTTCATCGCCAAATACCGCTCATTCCATAAAGGTGATGTTCGCCTGAGCGATGATGCCCGCACCGCGCTGCTTGGCTATGACTGGCCGGGCAACGTGCGTGAGCTGGAGAACGTTATCCAGCGGGGCATGATCCTCGGAAACGGTGACGAAATTAAAGCCGCTGACTTTGGCTTGGTGGCCCGCGTGCCGCTGCCAGAAAGCCCAGCCGTTGGCATGATGCCAGCCTACCGCGAACAAGATGCGGGCAACCTGGCGATTCGCGACGTGAAGCTGCATGGTCGCCTGGCGGAATACCAGTACATCATCGACCTGTTAAAACGCCATAAAGGCAACAAATCTAAGACGGCGGAATTTTTAGGGATTACGCCGCGAGCACTGCGTTACCGCCTTGCGTCAATGCGCGACGAAGGCATTGATATTGAATGTTATTCCTGAGGCCAGGAAGGAAGAATTGATGGACAAAATAACTGCCGCAGGTATGAACACCGCGCAACAGGCGATGCTCAATCGTATGCAGCAGACGGCCTCGTTGGCCTCTGCCGGTTCGGTTAACGCTTCACAGACTATCGCGCCAGCAAACAGCGCATTTAATGAAACGGGTTCAGTCTCTTTCTCCCGCGTGCTTAACAACGCTATCGACAATGTTGATGCGTTGCAGCATAGCGCCGGTGCAAAGCAGACCGCCATTGAGATGGGTCAGAGCGACGATTTAGCCGGCGCAATGATTGAGAGCCAGAAAGCCAGCGTGGCCTTTTCGGCCATGATGCAGGTGCGCAATAAGCTCAACAGCGCGCTGGACGAAGTGATGAATATTTCGCTGTAAGGTCTGTACCGTGTTAAACAAAATCAAAGATCGTCTCCCTGCTCTCTCGTTACCCGCCGGCGTCAATAATCCCAAAATACTGGCGATTGTGGGCGGCGGCATACTCGCACTCGCTATCGTAGCCTCGTTGTGGAACCGCAACCAAGGCTACGTTGCGCTATATGGCGCACAGGAACAAGTCCCCGTCGGCCAGGTAGTTGAAGTGCTGGGCGCAGAAAATATCGCCTACCGCATCAACCCGGACAACGGTCAGGTGCTGGTTAATGAAGACAAACTGTCGCGGGCGCGTATGGCGCTGGCGGCAAAAGGCATCAGCGCTGCCACGCCAGACGGCTACGAGCTGATGGATAAAGAAGAGATGCTGGGCAGCAGCCAGTTCATCCAGAACGTGCGCTACAAGCGCAGCCTGGAAGGTGAGCTGGCGAAAAGCATTATGGCGTTAGACCCGGTTGAAAGCGCGCGCGTTCACCTGGGGCTGAGCGAGTCCAGCTCTTTCGTCCTGACCAACAAACCGAACAGCAGCGCATCGGTGGTAGTGCAACTGCGCTACGGCAAACAGCTTGATGAACAGCAAGTGGCGTCTATCGTGCAGTTGGTTTCCGGTTCTATCCCAGGAATGACCGCGAACAGCGTTCGCGTGGTCGATCAGGCGGGCAACCTGCTCTCTGATGGCATCGCTGGGGCGGACGGCAGCATGTCGGGTAAACGTCTGGGCGATGACGCGATGCAGCGCATCCGCGAAGACACCAACAAAAACATCTCCACGCTGCTGACCTCTCTGGTCGGCGCCGGTAACTATCGCATCAGCGTTGCGCCTACCGTGGATTTAAGCCGCGTTGAAGAGACGCAGGAGCGGCTGGGTAAAGATCCGTTGGTCAGCGATGAACAGCTCAGCCAGGAAAATACCACCAATGAAATGGCGTTTGGTATTCCTGGCTCACTGAGCAACCGACCGGTAAATCAGAACCCACAGGGCGCGGCAGCGCAGGCCGCCGGAACCCCTGCGGCGGCGAATGCACCAGCCACTGCTGCGAACAACAACACCAGCGACCCACGCGCGCTCACCACGCGTAGCCAGTCGCAGCGTAAATACGCCTTTGACCGTGACATCCGCCATATCCGCCATCCGGGCTACAAACTGGAGAAGCTGAACGTGGCGGTGGCACTGAACCAGAGCGCCCCGGCGCTGGAGAAAATCACCCCAGAACAACTGGCGTCGATTACCCGTCTGGTGGAAAGCGCCGCCGGTATTGATAAGCAGCGCGGTGATGCGCTGACGCTGGATGTGCTGGCCTTTAGCGTACCGACAACGAATGACGGCATTCTGCCGCAACAATGGTGGAAAGACCCGGACATGCAGTACTGGGGACAGAATGGCGGCATTGGCCTGCTGGCACTGTTGACGCTGCTGTTTGGTGTACGCCCGCTGGCTCAACGCTTTGGCCGTCGTGAACGTGTGGTGAATGAGGCTGAGCCGGAAGAACAAGATCTGCTGACCGCTGAAACGACCGAGAAGGAAGATACGCTGTCTGCGCTGCCGAACATCGGCTTTAACACTAATGATGACATGCTGCCGCCGCAGAGTTCCGGTCTGGAAACGAAAGTGGAGTACCTCCAGGTTCTGGCCCAGAACGAGACTGAGCGCGTAGCGGAAGTTCTGAAACAATGGATTAACAGCAATGACCGAAGCAACCGCAAGCAGGACTAATAATTCTGACAGCCGTACCCGCCTGGAGCAGGCGGCCATTCTGCTGCTGAGCGTGGGCGATGAAGCTGCCGCGCAGGTGATGCAGAAGCTCAACCGTGAAGAGGTGGTGCTGCTGAGTGAAACGATGGCGCGTTTGCATGATGTAAAAGTCAACCAGGCGCGTCAGGCGATGAATAACTTCTTCTCCGACTACAGAGAGCAGAGTGGGATTAACGGCGCATCGCGCTCTTATCTGCGCAGCATCCTGGAAAAAGCGCTGGGCGGCGAAATCGCGCGTAGCGTTATCAACGGCATTTATGGCGATGAAATTCGCTATCGCATGGCGCGCCTGCAATGGGTGGATACCCCGCAACTGGCGGCGTTGATTGACCAGGAACACTTGCAGCTACAGGCGGTGTTCCTCGCGTTCCTGCCGCCGGACATCGCCGCCAGCGTGCTGAGCGTGCTGCCGGGTGAACGCCAGGATGAAATTATCTACCGCATTGCGCGTCTGGATGACATCAACCGCGACGTGATCGACGAGCTGGACCGACTGATTGACCGTGGTATCGCGGTGCTGTCTGAGCACGGTTCCAAAGTGGTGGGGATTAAACACGCCGCCAACATCGTCAACCGTATTCCGAGCAACCAGCAGGAATTGCTGGATCAGCTTCGCGAACGCGATGAAGGCGTGGTTGATGAGTTGCAGGACGAAATGTACGAATTCTTCATCCTCAGCCGTCAGTCGCAGGTCACCTTGCAGCGCCTTATGGACGAAATCCCTATCGACGAATGGGCGATTGCACTGAAAGGCACTGAGCCGGTACTGCGTCAGGCTATTTTCGACGTCATGCCGAAGCGCCAGGTGACGCTGCTGCAAAGCACCACTACGCGCTTGGGGCCGCTGCCGGTGAGCCGTATCGAACAGGTACGTAAAGAGATCATGCAGACGTTGCGCCAGTTGGTAGACGAAGGCGAGATTCAGGTGCAGCTGTTCGCTGAGCAGACGGTGGAATAAGTATGTTTAAGAAACGGAGTATACCGCTGGAGTCGCTGACCTCCCGCCGACAGGGCGTTGTAAAACCGCGGCTGCATAAATTTCCTCCGTTACGTAAACGCTGGGCGACTCCCCATTCTCCGGCTGAAGATGACGCGATTGCCGCGCCAGATCCGGCGGAGTATCAGCAACAGCTACAAGAAGGTTTCCGCGAAGGCGTAAACCAGGGCTTTGCGCAGGGGATGGAAGAAGGTAAAGAAGAGGGCTACCAGGAAGGGGCGCGCCTCGGCTTTGATGAAGGGATGCGTAAAGGGCTACAGGAAGGTAAACAGCAGGCTCGCCAGCAGTTTCTCGACGCGGCGGCGCCGTTTGAGAAAGTGACAGCCGATGTGCAACGTTTCCTGGAAAGCTACGAACAGCGCCGCCGCGAAGAGCTGATGCAACTGGTGGAGAAAGTGACTCGCCAGGTGATCCGCTGTGAGTTGGCGCTGCATCCTACGCAGTTGCTGGCCCTGGTGGAAGAAGCGCTGACCAGCTTGCCGCAGCCGCCGGAGCAGATTCGCGTATTGCTGAACAGCGAAGAGTTCCGTCGCATCAGCGAAGCCGAGCCGGAAAAAGCCCGCGAATGGGGGCTTGCCGCCGACCCTGCGCTGGAGCTGGGCGAATGCCGCGTGGTGACCGACACCACCGAAATGGACGTTGGCTGTCAGCATCGCCTCGACCAGTGCGTGGCGGTACTGAAAGACAACCTGCTGGCGGAAAACGCGCATGAGCAACCTTGATTTCGAACAGGCGCTGCGCTCCATCGAACAGATTGACCTGGCGCGCGTTGCCGGGCGTCTGGTGCGCGTCAACGGCATTTTGCTGGAGTGCGTGGGCTGCCGCCTGGCGGTAGGCCAACTGTGCCATGTCGAAAGCGTTGAGCAAGAGATGATGGAAGCGCAGGTGGTTGGCTTCGACCGTGAAGTGACCTATCTGATGCCCTTCAAACAGCCGTCGGGGCTGATTGCTGGCGCGCGCGTTTTTCCTGCCGGAAAAAGCGAAGGCGTGATGATTGGCGACCAGTGGCTGGGGCGCGTGGTGAACGGCCTCGGTGAACCGCTGGACGACAAAGGCAAGCTGGGCGGCGACACGCTGCTGCCGCAGCAGTTACCGCAGGTTCACCCGCTGAAACGTCAGCCGGTTGAAGCGCCGCTGGACGTTGGCGTGCGTGCCATCAACGGCCTGCTGACCATCGGCAAAGGCCAACGTGTCGGCCTGATGGCGGGCAGTGGCGTCGGTAAAAGCGTGCTGCTGGGGATGATCACCCGCTACACCCAGGCCGAAGTGGTGGTGGTAGGGCTGATTGGTGAACGTGGCCGTGAAGTGAAAGAGTTTATCGAAAACTCATTACAGTCTGCCGGATTGGCGAAATCGGTGATTGTTGCCGCTCCGGCGGATGAATCACCGCTGATGCGTATCAAGGCCACCGAACTGTGCCACACCATCGCCAGCTACTACCGCGACAAAGGCAAAGATGTCCTGCTGTTGGTGGATTCATTAACCCGTTATGCGATGGCGCAACGTGAAATTGCCCTCTCGCTGGGTGAACCACCGGCAACCAAAGGCTATCCGCCGTCGGCATTCAGCATGATCCCACGGCTGGTTGAGAGTGCGGGCAACAGCGAAAGCAAAGGCTCGATGACGGCGATTTACACCGTGCTGGCAGAAGGCGATGACCAGCAAGACCCGATCGTTGACTGTGCGCGTGCGGTGCTGGATGGTCACATCGTACTGTCTCGCCATCTGGCGGAGGCCGGGCACTATCCGGCGATTGATATCGGCCAGTCAATCAGCCGTTGTATGAGCCAGGTGACCGCGCGTGAGCACCAGCTTGCCGCGCGTACCCTCAAACAGTTGTATGCCGAATACCAGAGTATTAAACCGCTTATCCCATTGGGTGGATATGTCGCCGGAGCCGATCCGCTGGCCGATAGAGCCGTGCGCCTTTCTCCGGCAATCACCCAGTTCTTACAACAGGAAGTACAGGACGCGGCGTTGATTGATGACACCATTAACGATCTGCGCACGCTGGCGCAAGCAGGGTAATGCACGATGAGCAAACTCATTTCGACACTTGAACAACTTCACCTTATGCGCACCCGCGCCGTGGACGACCTCAGCATGAAGCTGGCCTCGCAAAAGCAGGTCTGCCAGCGCTTTGAGAAGAATATTGATGCACTGACCTCGCTGGCCTCTGGCCTGGCGACGCAGCGCGTTAATAGCGCGGTGATGATGATCAACCAGTCTAAATATAAGCACAATATTCAACGTGTTATCGACTGGCAGAAGCAAGAGCAGGCCTTAGCCAGCCTTGAAGCGAAAAAAATCCAGGGCAACCTGCTGGCGGAAGCCAAACGTGAGAAAAGCCTGGAGCTGGTGCTGGATGCCAAGCGTAGCGACCGCCGGATGGAAATGAACCGCCGGGAGCAAAAAATGACGGATTCGATCTCTGCCCAGTGCTGGCTACGCCAGCAGCAGGCCACCGCTCGCCAACGATAAATGTTATGACGACCAGCAAAAAGAAAGCCCAGCCCTCTTTGATGTCCGCGCTTTTGCAACGCCAGAAGCGCGCGCAGCCATTAGCGACCCCGTTTGTCAGCGTCATTTGCCCGACGTATAACCGTCGTGAGTTTCTGCCGTACCTGCTGTACATCTGGCAGTACCAGGATTATCCGGCAGATAAACGCGAGCTGATAATCCTCGACGACTCGCCAAACAGCAACGCTGACCTTATCGAGATGATGGTTGACCCTGCACAGCCGAACGTGCGCTATATCCATAGCCCGGAGCGGCTGGTGCTGGGGCAAAAACGCAATAGGCTCAATGAGCTGGCGACCGGGGAATACATCATCTGTTTTGATGACGATGACTATTACGCCCCGAACAAAATCTCGCATCAGGTGGCAGAGATGCAGGTCAACAACGCCCTGTTCTCCGGCAGCGACCAGATTTACATCTGGTACAGCCATCTGGACAAAATCTATCTGACCCACCCATTCGGCGAGCGCCATGCGCTGAACGGCACTTTTGGTTATCACCGTAACCTGCTGAAAAAACATCGTTATGACGATGATGCGACGAAAGCGGAAGAAGAAGGGTTTCTGAAGGGATACACCACGCCAGTCCAGCAGATTGACCCGAAGCAGACCATTTTGTGCATTTCGCACAGCAGCAACACCTACGACAAGGACTTTATCCTCGACAGCTCCACGCCGGTGGACTTGACGCTGGAAGACTTTGTGAGCGATGCCAACCTGCTGGCGCACTACCGCCGCCTGAGCCATGCGCCGCTCAGCGTGCAGGTGAACTGGTCGGTGTTTGAAAAAATCGCCGTCATCTACGACCCGCGAAACGAAGCCACGCTGGCCTCACGCTGTGAAGCGCTGTTGGCGCTGGGCGTGCAGGCCGGACAACTGTGGCCGGTGGCGAAACTTGAGGATGATTCGGTGTTCGCCAGCGAACTGCGCACCCATTCTTTAGTTGTTGAGCAGGCGAAACAACAGGGCTGGCAGAACGTATTGCTGCTGGACTCCGAGCTGTGCTTTGTCAAAAAAGAGAACGTCGTCAACAACATCAACAAGCTGCTTAACGGCCTCGACCAGGTGGGCTGGCAGATGCTGTTGTTAGGTGGACGCTACGAAAAATTTACGCCAACCCAGGCATTACAAGGGGTGGCTCGCATTCATAACGCCGGTTGTGGGTGTGCTTACGCCGTGAACGCCAACTATTACGACGTGCTGCTGGATGCTTATCGCCAGGCCATCGAACAGGATGCCAGCCTCGACCGTTGCTGGACGGCACTGATGCGTATGAACGCGCTGTGGCTGGGTTTTAGCCCCAGTTTCGCCTTCTTACAAACCTACCCGAACCCGAAAAACGGCGAGCTTATCGACTGCACGCACTGGTTTTTCCGAAAAAATCGCTAATCGCAGGCCTGCGACAGGCTAAAGAGAACAGACATGGAATTGATTGAACATTACCGACCTGAATTTGTTGCGCGTTTTGATGCGCGAGACACCGCATGTGCCTGCCCCGCGTGCCAAAGCGCAGAACAGACATGGCCGCGCATCAGCCTGAAGCTGAAAAACCAACAGCGCGAGAGCCTGGATATCGGCTGTGAAACGGCAGCGAAAGAGATGCTGTTTAACCCTGAAGCCTTTATTTTGCATATCGAACAGGCCGCGCCGCAGAGCAAAGAGATGCTGCCTGCGTGGAGCGAAGTGCTGAACCAACAGTGCATCAACCTGGCGGTACATCCGGCGCTGCCGCTGGAAGTGAGCATTTATGCCATTGGCGTACTGCTGAGCAAAGCGCAACAGCACCTGGATAACGGCGAAACCGATCCGGCGTTACTGGTGGCCATGAGCGAACAACTGTCGGCGCTGGCTGAACAGGGCGTGCTGGAACAGCAGTTTGCCATGCTGCCGCCGATCGTGGAAAACCGCCTGGCGGCCTTAAAAGAGATGGGCGCGATGCGTCTTAATCTGAACCTGCCGATGGTCGAAAAAATGGGGATGGCGCTGAAGCTGAGCGAGCTGTCAATTATGCAACCTGCTCGCCTGGCCGAGCGTTTACACGCGCTGGAGTCGACGTGGGCTGGGGTGACGTTCTTTAATGAAGAACAGCCGTATACGCTGCGCAATATGCTGATTTATAAGCTGTATAGCGATATTTTCCCTGGTGTAAATTGCGAAAACTACGGTGAAGCACTGCTGAAACTGGCGCGTCAGTTCTTCCACATCAAAATGCTGTGCGCTATTCGCGCCGAGCAGGGCGCGCTGACTCAGGACGACGTGGCGCTACTGATTAGCGCGCTGTGTGGCTGGGAGCTACAGCACCCGTTTGCCGCAGAGGCAGGCCGCGCTGCGGATTACAGCCTGCTGTGCGGGTTGTCATTACTGTAATTATTTTTTGTTCTGGAAAATACCGCTGTTACTGGCGGTATTTTTTCTCCTGCGATCCGCATTGGCGATCCAGAAATAGGGTCAGTTATTTGCTGACTATAAAAATACAAGAGGAATTAATCGCATGGGAAACATCGTTCGCTTTCCGGTGAATATTTTAGTCTCCAATTATGGGGTAACACATTTTATTGAAACCGGTTATGGTAAAGGTGTGTCGTGCAAAGCGGCAGCAGCCTACGGTTTTACTAAAGCACTCTCCTGCGAGATCTATCCGCCGTTGCATAAAGACGCGGTCCAGAATGATCAAATTTCTGTGGCGCTAGCCAATAGCATCGATTTTATAAAATCTGATGTAGTCACCTCTGCATTAGCAGAGCAGCGTTGCTTAATTTTCCTCGACGCCCATTATCCAGGGGCTGATTTTGGATTTGAAGAATATAAAAGCACCAAGTGGGAAAACAATACCAAGCTGCCACTGTTGGATGAATTAGCCTTGTTACAAGGTCAATGTGATAACAGTGTGATAATCATTGATGATTGCCGAATATATCTTGATGAGTTACAGGTTTATGCCGGGGCGATGGGTGATGTCGCTGAAAATGCTTTTGCCAGTAAGCAACAGTTTATTGATTTATTAAATGGCTTCAGTGCCACGCATGATATTTATTTGCTGCCGCATGATACAGGCTATGCTGTTTTGTGGCCAAAAGCGTGGGGGCAAAATACTCTGGTCCCTTATATTTTCCCTGGCGACCCGACGGCACAATTCTCCTTAACAACCGGAGTCCCTGGCACGACCTCAATGTCACTTAACCGCCGTTTGCAGGATGCGCGTTTCTCTAACCGCTGGCTGGTCGGCTATGGGTTGGATATCGGTGGCGGTAATGACAGCATTGGTGTTTACCAGTCGCTGTTCCCGCTGATTAAAGCGGTGACACTTTATGATATGCCACAGGGAGATGCACAGTTCCTGCATAATGTCCCCGATAACGCGTTTGATTTTGTGTACTCTGCCCATTGTCTCGAACATATGGTTAACCCAGAAATCGCGCTAAATAACTGGCTTAGGGTTTTGAAGCCGAATGGTTTTATGGTGCTCACGATTCCAGATGAAGATATGTATGAGCAAGGCGTATGGCCATCGACGTTCAATTATGATCATAAGCATACGTTTACTATCAGCAAGAAAGAAAGTTGGTCGCCTGTCTCTATCAATGTTCTGGAACTACTGGGCAAAATAACCGGTGATGTTGAAATTCAGAAAATTGAATTATTAAATGCCAGTTATTTACCGAATCTGCCGCGCACGGACCAGACCAGAACGCCGTTTGCCGAAAGTGGCATTGAAATTATCTTAAGAAAACGGGCGTGATGATAGGTTTTTGACAGTGATATTTTTCAAAGCCATTGCCATGATGGCTTTGAACATAACAAGTTAAGGTCAGTTGGGTTAGTATTTCTTTGTTATAAAGAGGATGTGTTTTTTGACGATTTTAAATATATATATTCAGGGTGATAGCTCTTATCTTTTGTACCCGATTGTAGATTATGTGAAAAATACACAAGAGAATGATGTCTCACTTTTTTTTATCAAAAGAAAATACCCTAACCCACCGACGAATAAAAATGTCATGGTGTTTGATTTCCCCGAGGCGATAACCGCCGAGTGGATCAATGCGATTGCTAATTTTGCCACTAAAATTAACGCTACGGCAATCCGATTACACTCAGCCATTAGCTATTCTGCGGCGATAAACTTCCCGCTACTGAAAGCATTTCAGTCGCGAATTCATGCGGGGCTAACCTTTTCGCTGTTTCTTTATGAAACCTCGTTTGAGGATGTTATTTGTCGTCAGGAGTTTAATAAGTTATTGGCGGAGGGGCTTGACTGGCAGCGATATGCTACGCGACTTAAAAACAAACTCACGACAGAATCAGATGACTGGAATATTGTTTATAATTACTTGTTAAACAATCTTGTTAGTACACAATATTTTTGCTGTGATTTTTACAAAAACAAGAATAACCGGTTTTTCTCTGTGCCGCATTTCCATTATTTGAGTGAGATTCTGGATAATCACGACGAGGATAAGGTCAATGTAGCCCTGTCTATTCAGGGGGCGGATATGGGTATTATCAACACCATCCGTGAGATTAACGATACTCAAAAAACACTGTTTTTTGTTGATGATGGGCTAGAACACCCGCTAGGCCCAGCAGCAAAGGACGCTTGTCTTCTGGATGATATCCAGCAGGCAGGCTACGAGTTCGTGTTCTTGATGAATTATCGCGGTACGCTGGCAAGCAGCGGTAGCCACCATGCGAATATTATTTGCTTACCTGAGACGATCACGCTTGAAGTGTTGCGTTACGCGGGTATCGCTGCGGCGAATGTTTATGGTTTCTGCTCACTGAATCTGTTCTCCAGTCAGCAGGAAAACATCAAGAAGATATATTTCCATGAGCATGAGAATACCCCTGAAAATAGTCAATTAATAAAGTATGTTAATGTTGATAATGCCAACAAAATGGCCTTTTCATTTATTAATGAGGCACAGCAGCGCGCCGCGTGCTCATCGGTGACGAAACATATTTTTCTGCTTGCCGAATCGATGGGTGACGTACTTTTTGCTGCTGGCGCATTAAATGCTTTGAGAGACAAACTCTCTGGCCCGTTTATCTGTATTGTGCCGAAGGCGTATCATCCCTTGTTATCATTATGCCCGTGGGTTGATGAACTGTGGGATCAGCACTCACTGAGCGCTGCGCAGAGCGAAGATATTTATATGGCTCGCGTTTTGGGGCATTTCCATCTGCCAAGCCATGTTCAGCATATTCTTGATAAAAGACACCAGATTGACTCATTTTTGCTGTCTTTAGGGCATAAAGAGGTCAGCAATTATCGTAAAGAGATCGTTCTCTCTTTGGATAATCTGGATAAAACAAAGGTTGATAACTTCCTGCAACAAAACGGCCTGACGAATAAGATTGTACTGATTCATCCCAATGTTGGCGTCCCTAACCGCACCTGGCCTCAGGCGTCATGGGCGGAACTTGTCGAGAAATTCATAGCAGATGGCTGGTCGGTTGTTCTTATTGGCAGCAATAGCAATTTCTACTCGCACAAGAAAGCGGTGGAGATTGAAAACAGCCGAGTTTTCAATGCGATTGATAAGTTCACGATGGCCGAGACAGTCTATTTAATGACGCAAGCCTCTCTCCTTGTTGCCTGTGATTCAGGCCCTGTCGCGTTAGCCGCCGCCACCAATATTGCGATTTGCGCGTTGTATTCTGTCGTGCCTGGGACGTATCGTTTGCCATATCGACACGGTATCCAGGGCTGGAATGCACTGGCTATCGATCGCTCATGTAAATACAAGCATTGCGCCAGTTCGTACACTCTCCAGTCTGGCGAAACATTTGATGCATGGTGCCCAAATAACAAACGCTATTCTTGTATGAACGGGTATGCCGCTGATGATTTTTATCGTGAGGTGACACAATTTTTAGCGTCAGAACACTTTATTGAGCGACACGCAGGTTCGTGAAAGAAGGCTGGCCCTGGCATTGTGGCAGGGCCGATTCTCAGAGAGGGGTTACATGCGACTCAAGGAACGATTTTTTCCAATGAATCATTGATGTCTCTTGTCGTGCCCCATAGCTGGTGTGCGAAGGTATGGCCGCGACCGACATATTTTTGTCCGGTGAAATGCTCGGGGATGAAGTAATGGCTTGGCCAATAGGTCATATTGGCGTATCCCAACGCTCTCACGGTGTTGGTCAGATATTGCGGGCCGGTGACAATCCACGGCAGGTCGTCGGTGACGGTCTGCTTTTCTGTCAGTTTCATTATCAGTTCAGCCATCAGCGCCGATCGCGGTTCTGATGCCAGATATCCGTTGGCTATCAGTCCTGGGCGCACCATCTCGTTTTCCATGCTGGCGCAGACCTGGCTATCGAAAAGCCAGTCTTCGAGTGGGCGAGTGCACACGCTGTCAGCATCTACCGCAAAGCCGCCGTGGTGAAAGAGGATCTCGTAGCGCATGATATCAGCCGCGCCGCACATCCGACCGGCACCGATCATTGCATTAATGTGTTTCTGGTTGATCCATTTAGTTTTCTTTAGCGCAGCGTTGTTCCAGACGACGACCTTCCAGGACGGGTTTTGCTTCTTCCAGGTATCAATCATCCGACGCGGGGTCTTGGTTTCGTCACCAATCCAAACGATATGGATTATCTTGGGTATTCTCATTGTGCAATCGCCGCCAACTCTTTATAGAAATGCTCTGTATAATCCACCACATCCCCTTTGATATCGGATCTCCCTGGCGTCTGATGCCCCGCGACGGGATACATACCAATCCAGCTGTGATTTTGCATTAAAGGCAACCAGGCGATATCGATAGCGTGTTGGTCTTCTTCCCCCCCTTTGCGCAACCTTTCCACCGCAGCGGCAAAACACTCGCGAAGCATGGCGCGGTAATCAGCATGCACGGCATACGCACAGGTGGATAATGCGTCTAGCGGTTTTACAATGCGGTTAGTGCTTTTGAGCGTGATGACTTTGCGATACCTGGCGCTTAACAGCGCGCAATGCCAGTTGACGCTCTTGAGCGTTTTCAGGAAGCCATTCAGGCGTTCTAGCGAGTCAGCATCTTTTTGGAATGCCATGTCATCTTCCAGAATCAGGACGTGGCCCCAGTTCTCGATAATGGCGGTTTCCATCGCCTGTAGGTGCGATTGCGCACGACCGATTTCACCGAGAAGATGGCGTCTGGCGTCAAGACGGTAAATTTTTTGGCCAGGAACCCCGAGAGAATGAAGCTCTTTTTCGATACTCTGTTTACGGTCGTGACGTTCTTTGAGGTTGATGTAGATGATCTTATCGAACACCTCCCAGTCAATACTCATTCGCAGCGCCCCCCACAGTCGGAATGCATAAGCGATAACACATTGGGATTATTCATTTTTATTCGTCGCCTGCTTGTGCGTAGTGGGCGGTACAACCGGGATAAGATGGCTCTAGCCTCTGACGGGCTTATTTTGTCAGGGGTTGTATCATCCCTGCTGATACAACCAATTCTCTGGCTGGCTGGTATTCAACACATTATTCAGGATTTCTTGCTGCATACTCAGCAGTGCGCCGTTGTATTCGTTGGCGGTTTGGCAGTCTGACGCCTGTTGCTGAAGCGCTTGCCACAGGGCGGAGACAGTAGGCTGGTGAGCTTCCGGCAGGCGAGCGATGAGAGTTTTCATGCCTTCGGAATTGGCGTCGATACCCAACTGGTTGAGAAGCTGGTAGCGCTGTTGGCTGCTCTGCGACAACTGCTGATACAGTGCCATAACCTGCACGTTCAGCGTGTCCAGCGCCGCCGCATCGCGGGCAACGATGTGGTGACGCTGCTTTTCAAGGAGTGTCGCCAGGGTATGGTAGTGTTTACGATCTTCAGCCATATCCTGAATCAGGGTTTTAACGCGCTGGGCGGCGTTACTCATATATTACCTCTGGAAATACTTCTGCATCGCATCAGTGAGCGAGTCTAGGTTGACGGCAATTTTGCCGCTGCTGATAGCGTCTTTCATTTCGGCGACGCGCGCCATATCGACTTCCGGCAGGGCGCTCAGTTGCGTTTGCGCATCGCCCAGAACTGGGTCGATTGCTGCACTGCGCGCTACGGTGTTGCCTTCTTGTGCGACAGTTCGGGTTTGCTCCGCGCTGCTGGCTTTATTAATCGCGGTAGTCAAATTGTACTGTGTTGCTGTTACTTTCATCGCTTCGCCCTCGTTCTCATATTTAGTTGTGGTTGCGTATGAACCTTGCCATGCGGAAGACCGACTTCCTATGCCCTTGTGAGTAAAGAGCGACCCGAGATGAGGGCAACTTAAACGACGACGAAAGATTTTTACTTGCCACTGGCATACACCATATTCACCACGCCGATATCTGCGACGACGGCGCTGACGATGCGACCACTGCTCTCATTTTTCACTTTGATGATTTCCCCTTTCCGGCCTTTTTTCATCGCCTCACCCATAGTGCGGGCTTCGACGCCATTTTGCTCGGCGACCATCAGCACGCGTTGCCCCCGTTCTACCAACGTCGGTGACTCTAGCTGATTTAAGGTGATGGGCTGCCGGTCGCGGATACGGCGTTTGACCGTCATTCCCATGACATCGTCCGGCTGTGTCAGGTAATCGCCACGCGTGCTGCTGACGTTGAGTTTTTTCAGCGTGAGGTTGTCGGCGGAAATAACCTGGCCGCGTTCCAGCGTGCTGCTGGCGACCACTACCGGCAGATAAATATCCGGTTTAACGGTGACGGCCACATCCCAGCCGTTCGCGCCATCGCAGCGAACATCAAAACGCAGGCGATTGATATCCAGACGATCGCCGCTGGAAAGCGATACCGCCGGTTCCTGGTGGCAGGCCGCGTATTGCGACGCTTCTGCTGGCACAAACAGGTTCATCTTCGCCTGATATTCAGGCCAATGGCGACGCTTGGCTTCCTGGCGAATGATATCTGCCGCATGAAGCTGCACGGCGACATAGATTTGTTTGCGGGCGGTTGCGGGGCCTGCGGCATACGCAGACAGCAGTGGCGTACTGCACAGCGTGAGCAGGAAAAACCCACAGAGGAAGCGGAAATACCCTTTCACCCTGGCGCTAAAGAATTGGACAAAAACATTATAAATCATGGAGTTAAAATCCTGGCATGAATATTGCTATATAAATTCGCAGATCATGCAGGTTTAGCATCACGAGGGTGTGAATTGTGAGTATTACTTTTGACAAAGCATTGGGCGTTCATCCACAGGCTGTAGCACTTCGACTTTCCCGAGCAGAGTTGCTGTCAGCGAACCTGGCAAACGTAGATACCCCCAACTTCCAGGCTAAAGATATTGATTTTGCCTCCGAGATGCAACGTTCGCGATCGAGTTTTTCTCTGCGAACGACGCCGGAGGAGATGTATCGCGTGCCTTATCAACCCTCCTCGGACGGTAACACCGTGTCGTTGAACGTTGAGCAGGCCGAGTTTGCGAAAAACACCCAGGACTATCAGATGAGCCTGGCATTTTTAAACATGAAGTTCACTGGCCTGAAGCAGGCCATTGACGGCAAGTAATTGACGTAGGTAACCACGGAATATGGCTTTTTCAGATATCTACCGCGTTTCGGGGTCAGCGATGACGGCACAAACCGTCCGTCTTAACACCATCGCCAGTAACCTCGCCAACGCGGAAACCGCCTCCGCCACGGAAACGGGCACTTATAAAGCCCGCCGCCCGGTGTTCGCCGCCGTTTATGCGAATGACGAGCTGATGAACGACCGCGCGCTGACCGGTGCTCGTGTGCAGGTCATGGACGTTGTGGAAACCGGCAATGCGGTACAGCGCTATGAGCCAAACAACCCGATGGCGAGCGCCGACGGTTACGTTTACTACCCAGACGTCAACGTGGTGGAAGAGATGGCGGACATGATGTCGGCTTCACGCGGTTTCGAAACCAACGTGGAAGTTCTTAACAGTATTAAAAGTATGCAGCAAAGCCTGCTGCGACTCGGAGAAGCGTAAGCATGAACGTAGACACGTCGTACAACGACAGCCGTAACGGCAGTACTCCCGGTGGCGTGGCGAGCAACAATACCGCCTCTGGCATGAACACCATGTTTATGCAGCTGTTGGTGGCACAGATTCAGAACCAGGACCCGCTCAACCCGACCGACGGTACGGAATACGTGAGCCAACTGGCGCAGCTGACGCAGGTGCAGTCGATGGAAACCATGTCGCAGTTGATGGCGAACAGCTCCGTGCTGATGGACAACCTGCAAACGCTGACCACCGGCAATCTGGTGGGGCAGCACGTTATGGTGCAGACCAACTCTATTGAAAGCGACGGTGAAACTTCACTGGATGGCCGCCTGACGCTGGAGCATCCCGCCAATGTGGTGACGGTTATCGTGAAAGATTCGGCGGGCGTTGAACACAAAATTGAGCTGGGCAAACAGGAAGCGGGCCAGATTGATTTCAACATTGACCCGAAAGAGCTGGGCCTGAGCGAAGGCAAATACACCCTGAGCGTTGTGACGGATACCGGTGAAGAGAATGTGCCGCTTGAAATTGGCGGCGTGGTCAACAACGTGCGTATCCCGCTCGATGGCAGCCCAACCGTTCTGAACATCGACGGTATTGGCGAAATTGCCTACAACAACATTACCCAGTTTGGCTCTGCCGCAAAGAATAAAGCCTGAAGCGAATCAGGCAGTTAATTTAACAGGAATGATTTTATGAGTTTTAGTATTGCCACTTCCGGCCTGAACGCCGTTACCGAACAGCTGAATGCGATTTCTAACAATATTGCCAACTCCGGCACTGTGGGCTTTAAATCAGGCCGCGCTGAGTTCTCCGCGCTGTACGCAGAAAGCCAGCCGCTGGGCGTGGGCGTTTCCGCGATTACCCAGAGCATCACCAAAGGGGGAAGCATCTCTTCTACCGGTACTGCGCTGGACTTAGCTATCAACGGTAACGGCTTCTTTATGGTGCGTGATAGCGCCGGTACGACGGCGTACACCCGCGCGGGCTACTTTGGCACGGACAGCGGCGGCAATCTGGTGAACAACCTGGGCATGTATTTGCAGGGTTATCCGGTTGATGCCAACGGCACATTGCAGGTCGGGACTATCAGCAATCTGACTATCAGCAGCGGTTCTATCCCGGCGAAAGCGACCGAAAGCATCGACTTTACCGCCAACCTCGATGCGCGTGCGGAAGTTCCGGCAACCACGCCGTTCGACCCGAAAGATAACACCACTTATAACAACTCCTACACCACGCAGGTTTACGATTCACTGGGTCGTGAACACACCATGAACCAGTACTTCGTGAAAACCGGCGATAACACCTGGGAAGTGCATTACTACATGGATGACAAGCCGGTGACTGACGCCAGCGGTAACGCGCAGGTGCAGAATATGACCTTTAATAGCCAGGGTATTCTGACTCAGCCAAGCGGCGCGGTTCCGGTAACGGCGACCATTCCAGGCGCAGACCCTATCACTATCGATCTGACCTACAACAACACCAGCCAGTACGGTTCTGACTTCTCGGTCAGCAAAAACAAAGGCGACGGCTATGCCTCCGGCGAACGTACCGGCCAGGCCATTGATGAAGACGGCAGCGTATACGCCACTTTCTCTAACGGCGAGCGCCTGCTGCAAGGCCAACTGGTCCTGGCAAACTTCACCAACCCGAACGGCCTGTCTTCTCAGGACGGTACGACCTGGGCACAGACCGCAAGCTCCGGCGCACCGCTGACCGGCGCGCCAGGTTCCGGCCTGCTGGGTTCTATTGTCTCTGGCGCGCTGGAATCTTCCAACGTTGACCTGACCTCTGAACTGGTTGGCCTGATGACCGCACAGCGTAACTACCAGGCGAACACCAAAGTTATCAGCACCAACGACAGCATGATGAACGCGCTGTTCCAGGCGGTGTAATGGATCGTTTACTTTTCACTGCCGTCAGTGGCGCAGCGCGGAGCCTGTCACAGCAGGAAATCCACGCCAACAACCTGGCGAACGTCAATACCCAGGGGTTCCGTAGCGATCTCGACAACGCGCTCACGCAACAGGTTAACGGTGAGGGTTATGCCTCCCGTTACCTGGCGCAGCCGACTCAGGGCGGCGTTGATATGGCTCCAGGCGCGGTACGTGAAACCGGTCGCGACCTGGATATCGCCGTGAAGGGTGATGGGCTGATTACGCTGCGTAGCGGCAACCGCGAAGTGTATACCCGTAATGGTCAGATTGATGTTAACGCCGACGGTGAGCTGTCGGTAAACGGCCTGCCGCTGGAAGGCGACAATGGTCCGATCATTCTGCCGCCGTTCTCGTCAGTCTCTATTGGCGAAGATGGGGTTATCACCATCGTACCTGACGACGGCGATATTGCCGCACCGATGGACGTTGACCGCGTCAAGCTGGTGAACATTCCTGCCAGCGAGCTGAGCAAAAACGACGCAGGTTTCCTGGTGACCAACGCGACGGTCAACCCCCGTGATGAAGACGTGACGGTTGCCTCCGGGCACCTGGAAGCCGCCAACGTGTCGGCCATCAATGAGATGGTCTCCAGCATTGCGCTTAACCGTCAGTTTGAAGCGCAGATCAAAATGATGAAGGCCGCAGAAGATCTTGCGACCGCTGGTAACCGCCTGATTCGCGGTAGCTGATAACAAAATTTAGGAGCACAGATGAATCCCGCTTTATGGATCAGTAAGACTGGCTTAGCGGCGCAAGACGCCAAAATGACCGCCATTTCCAACAACCTGGCGAACGTTAACACCACCAGTTTTAAACGCGACCGCACGATGTTTGCCGATCTGTTCTATCAGAATCAGCGCACGCCGGGCGGCCAGCTTGACCAGAACAACGTCTCCCCGACGGGTATCCAGTACGGTACGGGCGTGAAGATTGTCGGTACGCAGAAAGAGTTCACCGTCGGCAGCATCCAGAACACCGGGCAGAGCCTTGATGTGGCTATCTCTGGTCAGGGTTTCTTCCAGGTTGAAACCGCGACGGGCGATATCGCGTATACCCGCGCCGGTAATCTGCAAAAAACGCCGGAAGGCGTGCTGACCAATGCGCAGGGTCTGCCGCTGATCCCACAGATTGAGCTGCCGGACAACGTTAAAGATGTCCAGATTGGCAAAGACGGC
Organism: Kluyvera fluvialis; assembly: GCF_059725275.1. Taxonomy (NCBI): domain Bacteria; kingdom Pseudomonadati; phylum Pseudomonadota; class Gammaproteobacteria; order Enterobacterales; family Enterobacteriaceae; genus Kluyvera; species Kluyvera fluvialis. The sequence continues at coordinate 76,589 of NZ_AP046142.1, forward strand.
ACGGTGACTGCCACGGTGGCGGGTGAAGCCGAACCGGTTGAACTGGGCCAGATTACGCTGGTGAACTTTGTCAATCCCGCCGGTCTGGAAGCCATCGGCGGCAACCTGTATCGCGAAACCGGTGCGAGCGGTGAAGCGGTGGAAGGTGTGCCGGGCGAGGAGGCGTTTGGTCAACTGGAGCAGGGTTCTCTCGAAGGTTCCAACGTGCAGGTCGTTGAAGAGATGGTCGATATGATCACCGTTCAGCGCGCCTATGAAATGAACGCCAAAATGGTTTCTGCTGCCGATGACATGCTGAAGTTTGTCACGCAGTCGATGTAATAAAGTGAAAGAGATGAAAAAGCAGGTAGCAGTAGGTTTGCTGGTGCTGGCGCTGGCGGGCTGTGAAAGCCCGGCCATGCTGGTGCAAAAAGACGATGCGGCGTATGCGCCGCCGGAAGATTTCGCCATGCCGGAAACGAAAGTGCGCGGCGGCGGCGTGTACAACAGCGGGTATAACTGGTCGTTGATTCAAGACCGTCGTGCGTACCGTATCGGCGATATCTTGACCGTCAAACTGGATGAATCCACCCAGGCGAGCAAGCAGGCGCGTACCAACTTCGGCAAGAAGAACGACGTGTCGCTTGGCGTACCGGAAGCGTTTGGTCATTCCATCGATAAACTGTCGGGTTCGATAGACGGCAGCCGTAACTTTAACGGTAGCGCGACATCGCAACAGCAAAACAGCCTGCGCGGAGCTATCACCGTGGCGGTCTACAAAGTGTTGCCTAACGGCGTGCTGGCGATTCGCGGTGAAAAATGGCTCACCCTCAACCAGGGGGACGAGTACATGCGCGTGACCGGATTAGTACGTGCGGATGACATCGAACGCGACAACTCTATTTCGTCACAGCGTATTGCCAACGCGCGTATTTCCTACGCCGGACGCGGTGCGTTGAGCGACTCGAATGCGGCAGGTTGGTTGGTGCGCTTCTTTAACCACCCACTGTTCCCAATGTAATGGAGGCCATGATGCTTAAACGGGTTCTGTTTCTGCTGTGCCTCTGGAGCGTTGGCGCGGTGGCGCAACCACTGCGTGATGTCGTGGATATCCAGGGTGTACGTGGTAACCAGCTAATTGGTTACAGCCTGGTCGTCGGTCTGGACGGCACGGGCGATAAAAACCAGGTGAAATTCACCAGCCAGTCGGTCACCAATATGCTGCGCCAGTTCGGCGTACAGCTACCGACCAAAATCGACCCGAAAGTGAAGAACGTCGCGGCCGTTGCCATCAGCGCAACGCTGCCGCCGGGCTACTCCATGGGGCAAAGTATTGATGTCACCGTATCGTCTATCGGTGATGCGAAAAGCCTGCGCGGCGGTACGCTGCTGCTGACCCAACTGCGCGGGGCTGACGGTGAAGTGTATGCGCTGGCGCAGGGCAACGTGGTCGTAGGCGGCATGAAAGCGGAAGGCAACAGCGGTTCCAGCGTGACGGTAAACACCCCAACCGTGGGCCGTGTGCCGAACGGTGGCTCGGTAGAGCGTGAAATCTCCAGCGATTTCCAGCAAGAGCCAATGGTCATGCTGAACCTGAAACGCCCAAGCTTTAAAACCGCCAATACCGTGGCGGTGGCGCTGAACAATGCCTTCGGCGCAGGCACAGCCACGGCGCAAAGCGCGACCAACGTCGCGGTGCGTGCACCGATGGGCGCAGGCGCGCGCGTGGCGTTTATGTCGGCGCTGGAAGACGTGCAGATTAATGCCGGCAAACAACCGCCGCGCGTAGTGTTTAACGCCCGTACCGGTACGGTAGTGATTGGCGATGGCGTAATAGTCCGCGCGGCAGCCGTCTCCCACGGCAACCTGACGGTCACTATTCGCGAGTCGTCTAACGTCAGCCAGCCGAACGCATTCGGCCAGGGGCAAACCGTTGTAACGCCGCAGAGCGATGTGAGCGTGAACCGTGGGCACGGACAAATGGTGACCATCGCCGCAGGCACGAACCTGCGTAGCATCGTCAATACCCTGAACAGCCTGGGCGCTTCCCCGGACGATACGATGGCCATCCTGCAAGCGCTGCATGAAGCGGGTGCGATGGATGCTGAACTGGTGGTGATGTAATGGTCAACGCAATTAACCGACAAACTCCCATTCTGCCCGGTGATTTCACCGGGCAGGTGAAAGCACAAAACCTTGAGCAGGCCGCCGAGCAGTTTGAAGCCCTGATGCTGCGCTCGATGCTGTCGCAGATGCGTAAAGCGTCTGATGTGCTGGGCCAGGACAACCCGTTCAACAGCAAGCAGCAGCGGATGATGCGTGATTTCTACGACGACAAAATGGCGTCTGAGCTGGCTTCCCAGCGCAGCACCGGCATTGCGCAGATGATAATCAGCCAGCTTTCACCTCAGGTGCAGGCTCCGCTTAAGAATGAGGCGCAAACGGCCGCTTTACATGGACAACCGCTAGAACTTAAAACGCCCGTCGTTCCCGTGACCCGTAGGGCAGGAGTAAGCCATGAGTATGATTAATAACGCCTTTAGTGGACTACAGGCGGCCCAGTTGGGCATGAACGTGACGTCGATGAATACCGCCAACTACCTGACGTCCGGTTATAGCCGCCAGGGGATTATTCAGAGTGCGATAGGCCCGATGGGGGAGTCCGGCATTTCGGCAGGCAACGGCGTGCGCGTGGACAGTATTCGCCGGATCTCCAGCCAGTATCTGGTAAACCAGGTTTGGCAGACCAACAGCAAGGCGAATTACTATAGTATGGGCAACCAATATATCGGCGCCCTGGAGAAGGTCATCGGAACCGATTCAACCAGCCTGGGGACCGGCCTTGACGATTTCGTGGGTGCGCTGAGCGCCCTGACTCAGCAGCCTGAATCTCAGGCGCTGCGTCAGCAGTTGCTGAACCAGGCGAATACACTGGCGACGCGCTTTAACAGCATGAACGATTTCATCACCAGCCAGAAAGACTCCATCACCACGCAACGTGGGGCGATGGTAGACCAGATTAATACCCTGAGCAGCGGGATTGCCGACTACAACAAGAAAATTGTTGAGATGGACTCGACCGGCGGCAACAGCAGCGTGCTGCGCGACCAGCGCGATGAACTGGTAAAGCAGCTTAGCTCGATGACCGACGTCAAAGTGACCGACGATAGCGGCGGTTACACGGTGGCATTAAGCAACGGTCAGCCGCTGGTGAGCGGGAAAATCGCCGGGCAGTTGAATGCCAGTAAAGACAGCAACGGTAACACCACGTTGACGCTGAAGTTTTCAACCAGTGAGTTCTCGCTTAACCCGTCAATGGGCGGTCAGTTGGGCGCGCTGTACGATTACGAAGAAGGCACGCTAAAGCAGATGACCGAGTCTGTACAGGGGATGGCGCAAGCCGTCGCTGACTTGTTCAACGATCAGTTGGGCAAAGGCTACGACCTGAACGGCAATCTGGGCAAACCGCTGTTCAACTTTGACCCATCGAATCCGGCGGGAATGCTTCAGGTGAACGACCTTTCGCCAGACGAAATCGCGCTGTCTGGTGATCCAAACGAACCGGGCAACGGCGATAACCTGAACGCCCTGATTGAACTGAAAAATCAGAAAACCAATATCCCTGGCCTCGGCAATATGAGCCTGAGCGAAGGCGCGGCGGCGATTATCTCGACCATCGGTATCGCCAGTAAGCAGAGCCAGACGGAAATGGAAGCGGCGGTATCGGTTAGCTCGCAGGCTCAGAACCAGCGCGACAACCTGAGTGCGGTAAACCAGGACGAAGAGGCGATTAACCTGCAAGTTTATATGCAGGCGTATCAGTCAAACATGAAGGTTATCGCCGCCGGTAATCAGATTTTCAGCGATCTGCTGGGTATTTTTTAAGCGCCATCAGGATATCTAACGTATGCGTATTAGTAGCCTTTACAACTCAAACGCCATGCTGGCGCAATTAGGGATTAACGGATCTCGTGTCGGGAAGCTGATGGAGCAACTCTCGACGCAAAAACGCGTTAACGTCCCGTCTGATGATCCGGTCGCCGCGAGCCGTCTGGTGCAGTTGGGCCGCGAACAGTCGGCCATCAAGCAGTATCAGAGCAACATCACCAGCCTGACTGGCGCACTGTCGGTGCAGGAGTCGCACATTAATGCGCTCAGCAACCAGGTACTGTCGGTGAGCGATAAGCTTAAGCTTGCGAACAACAGCACTCTGAGCCAGAAAGATCAGGCCGGTTACGGCGAAGAACTGGAGTCCATGCTGGACTCGCTGGTCGCCACCCTGAACAGCAAAAACGAGAACGGGAGCTACCTGTTTTCCGGCACGCAGACCAACAACAAAACGGTGACGCTGGACGCTAACGGCCAGTATGTGTTTGGCGGCAACAATAATACCCGTGAAACCCAGGTCGCCAACGGCGTGGCTATCAAGGAAAACACCAACGTGACGGGGGCATTCTCCGGCTCCGGCAACGACCTTGAAATGCTGAATAAGCTGAAAGCGTTGAGTGAAAAGATGCAAGACCCAAACGCCAACTACGAAGACTATAAAGACGAGTTGACGGACTTGATTGGTACGACGCAGACGACCAGCGATAACCTGGGCGCGCTGTTTACCGACCTCGGTGGCCGCCAGAACCGCCTGACGCTTATCAATGATGCGCATACTGATGTGAGTTTATCGAACTCGCAGGTTGAAACCGATTTGAACGCGGCAGACTCGGCAACCACCACGATTAATCTGCAACTGTATATGACGTCAATGCAGATTACGAACAAGGCCTACAGTATGGTAAGCCAGCTTAACCTCTTTAGTTTGTTGTAATCCTTATGCAAGTTGGTTTAAAAACAGCATCGTTGACCACTTCCGCCCCAGCGACCACTGGGCGCGGCAGTATTGATGCACCCCAGAGCGTCGGGCGCGTTAATGCGCCCGAGGTCACTTCGACCCGCAACGCCTTCCCGGAAGCGGCACTGCTTTCACGTCGCCCGATGCGCTACAACGTGCAGCTTAATCAGCAACTTACTGCTGTTCAGCAGGCCGATAACTATTTGGCGACGGCGGAAACAAAGCTGTTACAGCTCCGTCAGTCGGCATCGCGCGGCGGGGATGCCAGCGCCCAGGCCAACGCACTGCATAAGCACCTGGCGCGCCGGACACAGCTTTCCGGTGGCACGGTTGACCGCCATTTAACCGTATCGCTGGAGCAGAAAAGTACGGTCAATTTCACCCTGCCGGGCAGCGAGAAATTGCTGAGCCAGCCGGGCGGCGAAACCCTGGTGTTCTCGCTGGGCGGTCGCCAGCGTCAAATGGTTGCCGTGGCGCTGCCGCAAGAAGCTACCCCACGCCAAACGCTGACTCGCCTGAATGTCGGGCTGGGGCGTTTAGGGATCCACGCCAACCAAACGGGCAGTGGACAACTGGTGTTTAGTGTCGATGAAAGCCGTTGGGAGCGCGTTAGCCAGCAGCTTACCGTGCGCGGCGAAGGCAAAAATTTCCCGGCGGATGCTTTTACGCTGTTAGCGCCGCAGGCGGAAAACGCCAGCAGTGACGACATGCTCTCACTGCCCCCGCGCCGTGAGCGCGAAGGGATGATGAAGCTGCAAAATACGCTGGAGCACATCACCACCCAGCGCAGCAAACTGCGCCAGAAACAAGATCGCGTGACGTCGCGTATCAATGATATGGCGACGGTGTATAACCCGAAACAGGCGCTGGAAACCTCGCGCGGTTTGGGCGAAGCGCTGGCTCGCAGCGGCAGTAGCTACAGTTCGCTGTCACAGGCGTTAGGCGCGCAGGCGAATGTGCGCCTGGCGACGGTGAAAAACCTGTTGGGATAAGCGGCTAAACCGGAGCGGGGAACGGCTCCGGTTGGCAGTCAGTTGTGCAGCGGGTAGAGGAAAATCGCCCCGTTTTGCCCGACAACCAGCGACTGTTTGTTGAATGAAATAGGTTCCATCCAGTAGTTGGAGTACATCAGCTGATCGACAAGCCCATCAATAATCAGCCCTTTTTGCTCGGCACTGTAGTAGATAGGCGTGAGGTTAAAGTAAATCCGCCCCTGTTTTTTCTGCGTGGGGGTGAATTTCCCCTTCAGCATAAAACGGTTGTCGTTGGGGTTGGTGATGGTGGTCATCATCACCCCGCGTGTGGATTGCAAACGGACGTCGTAAATCTCTTTTTGCTGCGACATCAGGTCGTAGAAGCCCATCTGAAATCCTCCTTCAACATTGCCGTGCGGCGCGTTGGCGGATGCCGGGTAGAGCTTAAATGCCAACGCACTGAGCGCAACCAACACCATTATCACCACGATCAACAGATTAACTCTCTTTGCAGGTTGCCATTTCATTGAGCTTCCTCCGAGTCTCACGAAGAATAAGGTTGTTCAACTGCACCGTATCGGTACGCCAATGATCAATTGCCATCGCTAGCTGTTTTTCATCGCACTGGCTGGTCAGCATAAAGCTGTAGTTCAGCGATGAATTACTGCTGTGAAAATAGACGTGCATGGAGACTGACTTCATTTTGATCTGCTGGTTAATCGCGTACAGCGAGTCTTTCAGTTTGCTGTAGAGATTGGCCGACATATACTCCGGGTCGCCTGACGTTTCTACCGAATAAAGCTGAATGTTGCTGTAGATGCCTGGCTGAATTTCACGTACGACCTGCCGTTCGCTCTGGCCGCTAAACAGATACCAACTGGTAGCAAAAGTAGCAGCAACGGCGACCAGCAAAATAAGCAAAAAACGGGTGATCCCGCGCGGTGGCGGTGTCGCTATGGCTGGTGGCGTGGTGTGAGTGACCTGCACTATGCGGTGATTTTCAGCGATAACCGACTGTTCTTCGGTTTCGTCCAGCGGCGGCGCGTCATTGAACTCGTCTTCTAAAGCCGCTTCCCCTTCCGGGTCGCTCACTTCATCTTCGTCTTTTTCCACCACGCAGCAGTACTCAGCTTCCAGCAGATAGCCTTTTCGCGGGATGGTTTTAATGATGCGTTGGGTTTTGCCGTCATCTTCCAGCGCAGTACGCAGCGCATGAATGGCGTTGGGCAAGCTGTTGTTACCGATGACCCGGCGTTCCCAGACCAGATTGGTCAGTTCTTCACGCGTGAAGATTTTACCGGCGTCCTGCACCAGGATATCAAGCAGCTTAAGTTGATACTCACCGAGTCGTTTTCGTTCGCCGGTCGTTAAATGGAGAATCGAACCTGACGCAACGTCAACCAGCCAGTTGTTTACAGAACAGTAGCGTTTATTCATCTATATGTTATGGATTCAACCACCCCAGAAATATGGCGACAATCAAACGGGTACTCAACGTCCTCAGAGATTGTCTGATGACATTGTCAACTCCATTTAGAATTCTTAATGAATGCCGCGTGCCTGCGGGAGAGTACGATGGATGTTATTGACTTCCAGGCGAGGTGTTATTTTGCTGTCATAACGGAAGGACTTTCGTTTGCATCTCGCCTCAACAGGAAGGAATAATTTTTTCCTGTGCTCTTTTTACGCGATAAAACTGTGACGTGCAACAGCCTTTTTAACTGTGACGTTGATAAAACGGGCATGATATTTGAATTAAGTTACGAGTATTAGTTAAAAAAAACTGATGTTAATTTGGTGATCGTGTGGTGAATTCGCCGTGTTATTACTGTGATCTAATTGCTTAACGGTATTATTTATAAACAGAGTTAATAAAAACTAAAAAAAAGATTTAATTTTCAGTTTTTTCTGGTCGCTTTATAAAAGGTTTTGCTTCAAGGCCGCAATCTACGAAATATGAATGAGATGTAATTCGGTCAAATTAAGAGGATTTATGGAATAAAGGCAATGAGAATAATAATTGGGATGAAAAATAGAATAAAAAAATTTTTGCCTGCCAGGGGGCATAGCGCGGGCCAGAGATAAAGAAGAAACCGCGTTTCTGCTAAGAAATCGGCTTAACACATCGCAATAACCGCGTTGTTAAGCGTGAAAGAGAGAAAAAATTGTGATTTTTAAATCGTTTCATATCAGATAATTATGATTTTTTTTGGCAAAAAATCCGGCATTTGATACCTGGCGATTTAATCTTTGTTCCTGCCGTGTCGTCTTTACTTATTACAACAACTGAATCACCAGGACAAAATAAGGAATCATTTATGTCTCTCTCTATCTTTACTAACGCATCTTCCATGGCATCCACCAATGCGATGAACAAATCCAACAACCTGCTGTCCACTGCGATGGAACGTCTGGGCACTGGTAAGCGTATCAACTCTGCTGCTGACGATGCGGCTGGTCTGCAAATCGCGACCCGTCTTCAGGGCCAGACCAACGGCATGTCCGTTGCACAGCGTAACATCTCCGACGCGACTGCACTGCTGCAGACCTCTGAAGGTGCGTTCGATGAAGTCAGCAACATCATGTACCGCATGAAAGACCTGGCAACTCAGGCAGCGAACGACACGAACACCGACAAAGACCGCCAGGCGATTGACTCCGAGCTGAATGACCTGAACTCCGAGCTGACCAACATCATGAACAACACCTCTTACGCAGGTGACAAACTGTTCGGTGCTAACGGTAAATTCAAAGGCGAGCTGAACTTCCAGATTGGTTCTTCTACTGACGAAACCATGAAAGTTGACCTGTCTAAAGAGCTGAACGGCGCAAGCGGCAGCCTGATCAACGCCAGCGGCTCGTTTGACAAACTCTCTGCTTCCGGTTCCTTCATTAACGCCAGCGGCTCTATCAGCCTGAAGGATGCTGATTCTGCAAAAGATCTGATGACTGCGCTGGAAGGCACTCTGGATGACGTGGGTGCGGTACGTTCTAAACTGGGTGCGAGCATCAACCGTCTGGGTCACACCGCGGCTAACCTGGCAAACATGAAAGACAACACCGACCTGGCGCTGAGCAACATTCAGGATGCGGATTACGCGACCGAAGCGTCTACCATGTCCCGTAACCAGCTGCTGGCGCAGACCAGCATGTCCATGCTGAAGCAGTCCAACAGCATGTCTGGCATGGTAATGTCCCTGCTGGGCTAATCCATCCCGGATTATGCAGGAAAATAAAACACCGCTGTATGGCGGTGTTTTTGTATCCGGCGTCTCCCTTCCCCTGCCGGAAAAAGCGGAAATATCTATTCCTGCCTTTATTTAAATTCTTAATATTCAATAACTTAAAAGTTGGCACGATAGTTGCTATATCCATTGCATACCGATCATGGCTTGCGTGCCTGGAGAATCTATTATGTCTGATTTTGACCCATCTACACTGGCCAGCCAGCTCGCAGGCTATGACATTATTGCGCTGCAAACCTCGATCGCGAAACAGACTAAAAACCTGGATGCGCAGACCAAGGCGCTTACGTCACTGCGTACCGCACTGACGACATTCCGTAGCTCTATTACTGCACTGAACTCGACCAGCGCCAGCGTGCTGAAAAACTCCGCGACCATGAACCAGGAAGGTATCGCGACAATTACCGCCAGCGCGAGCGCTAAGAAGGGCACTTACAGCCTTAACATCACCCAGTTGGCGACGGCTCAGCAGAAAGGGTTTGAAGATCTCGACGATGACGCGATTAAAAACGCCACCGGCACGCTGAAAATCAACCTTAATGGCGAAAGCATTGAAGTGGACATGGATGGCCTGAACAGCTTGTCCGATTTTGCCGATGCGATTAACAAAACTGACTTCCCAAGCGCGTCGAACTCCACCACGGCAACCACTGGTCAGAACGGCATTACCGCCTCGCTGATGCGTATCGACGGCAAAGTGTCGCTGGTAATGAACAGCGACCAGAGCGGCGCGAAATACGATATCCAGATGGATACCAGCGGCATGACCAGCGGGCAGAACATCTTCGATAAAGAAGAGATCATTACCACGGGTAAAGATGCGCTGTTCACCATCGGCGACTCCACCAAGGTTTACTCCAGCAGCTCTAACACTCTGGATAACCTGGTTGACGGTGTTTCCATCAAACTGACCGGCACTACCGACGCCAACAAGCCGTTGGTTATCTCGGTTGATACCGACACCACCGAAACCAAAGCCCAGATGCAGGCGTTTATCGATGCCTATAACACGTTGCGTGACACCGTTTCTGGGCTGACTGCGACCGGCGGCAGCTCTGATGACCGTGGTGCGTTTGCGGGCGATGCGGGTATCTCTTCACTGACTAGCGAGCTGAGCAACCTGCTGCGCGGCACTTTCGGTGATCAGAACATGAGTAAGTTCGGTATTTCCGCAGATAAAGACGGCAAGCTCAGCATCGACTCCGACGTGCTGGAAGAGCAGCTCAAAAACGACCCGCAGACCGTAGCCCAGTTCTTTAACGGCAACGATGGTCTGATCAAGTCGATGGATAAATCGCTGGATAAATACCTCAGCTCCAGCAGCGGCCTGCTGAAAGGGCGTCAGGAAACGCTCGATCGCCAGCAGACGGAAATCGACAGCAAAACCGAAAAAATGAACGCGCGTTATGAGTCCTCGTTTAACCGCTATCTCAAGCAGTTTACGCAGCTCCAGTCACTGATGACGCAGATGAACAACACCATGAGTATGTTTAGTTAATTCAAAGGGAAATTCCTTCAATGTACGGTAACGACCAGGAAGACTTCGGCCTGTATCAACAATCCGATCTGGCGATTCAGGCCGCAGCAGCCAACCCGCACCAACTGGTGCTGATGCTGTTTAACGGCCTGATGGATGAGCTTGTTCGCGCGAAAAGCCATATCGCCGCGCAGCGCTTTGAGCGCAAAGCACAGAGCATCAATAAGTGCATCGACATCCTTAATGCACTGACCAGCGCGCTGGACTTTGACAAAGGCGGTGAGCTGGCGCTGAGCCTGGCGAATTTGTACGACTACTGTGTCTATCGTCTGTACGACGCGAGCCACAACCTGTCGGTGGAAAATATCGAACAGGTAGAAGTGATTCTCGGCAATATCCAGGAAGGCTGGGAAAAAATGGGTCAGGCGGCATGAGTACGTTACATGCCATCCAGACGCTGACTCAGGCTCTACGCCAGGCGACGGAAGACCATAACTGGCCAGCCGTGGTCAACGTGGATGCCAAAATCGCTGAGCTACTGACCGCCCTCCAGGGGAAATCTCTGGAGGCGTCAGAGCAACAGGCGCTGGATGCCTTGAAAGAAACGCACCGACAGGCTCGCGAATACTGCCAGGGGCAGAGCGACATGTTGGCTGCCAAGATGAGCCTTGCGGCACGCAACCGAGAAGGGGCGTCAGCCTATGCGCTATTTACGGATGATGAGGGGATGCGCTGATGGATATTCTTAACCTTTCTCAAGGCTCACTGAACGGTTCCGGCCTGCCGATGCAGGCTGAATCGATTGTCGGGCAGACGGGCGAACAAAACCCAACGGGGTTTAGCGATGCGTTGCTTAACGTGATTGACGCGCTGATGGTCGGTCAGGGAATGCAGCCAACGCGTGATATCACCGTCAGCGCACAGCCGCTGTCGCTGGATGACGACGACGATAGCAACGCTGATCTGCACTCGTTGGGCGATACGCTGCTAAAAGACAACTCACAGCAACAACTGCTGGAAACGCTGCTGATGACCAGCCAGATGCCGACGCAAAGCCCGCACGACTTTGGTATAGCGCAGCAGCCGGACGACATGCTGATGGCGAATAGCCAGCCGCTGATGGCTTCGCAGACGCTGTCGATGGGCCTTGCGCCATCGCTGTTGCAACAGAATCTGGCGGCGCCAACCGGGGCTAATCCCATCGGGGTTAACGTGGCAGATTCTGCGGTGAACTCGCTGCCAACCAGCCAGCCGGTGGCCCCGACTCTGATGACCGCAATGACGCCGGTAACGCCGATGGCTACGCAAACGACAGACGCTATTCAGCCGTCTGGCGTGGTCACGTCGTCACCGTCAGTACCGACCAGCACACTCAAGATGGACCCAGAGCCATCGCGCTGGAGCGAGCAGTTACAAACCGCGCTCGGTGAGCGTTTACAGGTGCAGGTGAAGAACCAAATCCAGCACGCCACCATCCGTCTTGACCCGCCGGATATGGGCAAAATCGATATCTCGATGCAGGTCGATAACGGGCGTGTGCAGGTGCAAATCAACGCCAGCCATGCCGACGTTTATCGCGCACTACAGCAGACCAGTAACGACCTTCGCCAAAGCTTAACCGAGCAGAACTTTGTTCAGGTTAACGTGCAGGTGTCTTCCCAATCCGGGGGGCAGCAGCAGGGCAAAGGACAACAATTTGCCGAACAGCATAACGCCATTCAGACGGGCGCAGAGATAGCGGCCAACGCATCGGCCTCACAGGATCGCCAGGCTGACGATTCGGTATTAATGACGGTTTAAGACAACACACATATGAATGCAAAAACACTCTCTTTTGGTCTCATTATCGCGCTTGTCACCGCCATGCTGGCGGCTGGCATGACGGTGGTGGGAACCCATTTACTGCGCATGGACGAAGCGACCGGCAGTAGCTTTTTATCTGGCATGTTCTCCAGCTCTTCCAAAGAGTCAGTGGAGTTCGTGGAAATTAAAAACGTGGTTATCACGTTAAAAGGCAAAACACAGAAAGAACGTTATTTGCTGTTGGAGCTGAACCTGGCGACCAACGGCCCGGAAGACTCGCGTCGCGCACAGGACATGATCCCCGCAGTGCGTGGGGCGACGGTGAGCCTGCTTTCTGACCTCGACTACGACGATGTGCGTGCGATGAGCGTCAATGAACTGCACGACAAGCTAATGGCCGCCTATGCCGCGCGCTTTAGCAGCCTGAAGATGAGCGTCCCGTTTGAAGACGTCATCATCAGCAAAATGGTTTTCCAGTGATAGATAAGCCGCAATGGAAATGATGGACTTTATTGCGAGTGACTCCTTAACCCCGGCAGACGAGGCGCGCTATATCAGCGCGTATCTGCCGTTGGTTAACAAGATAGTCAAACAACTCGCGTACCAGACCAGTAGCGTTATCGACCGGGAAGATATGGAGCAGATTGCCCTGATGGGGCTGCTGACTTCGCTGCGCCGCTATGGACACCCGGACGAACAGTTCGCCGCCTATGCCGTACAGCGTATTCGTGGTGCGGTACTGGATGAACTGCGTCTGCTGGATTGGCGTCCGCGCCGACTGCGGCAGAAGACTCACAAACTGAACGACGGTATCCGCGAAATTGCGCGTCAACTCGGGCGGACGCCTGGTTTCGAAGATATCAACCGCCATCTGTCGATTACCGCAGAAGAGTACCAGGAATATCTATTGCTGGACTGCGCCAAAACGATAGAGAGCCTGGATGAGCTGTTAGGCAATGACGTTCACGCAGGTGCGCTGGACAGCCGTCCTCTGGAAGACGAAGTGGTCGTCAGCCGGACGCTGCGCAGCGCATTAGCCGCGCTTGATGAGCGTGAACAGCTGATCCTGACACTTTATTACCAGCATGAGATGAGCCTAAAAGAGATTGCGCTGGTACTCGATTTAACCGAGGCCAGAGTGTGTCAGCTCAATAAAAAAATCGCCCAAAAAATTCAGTCTTTTTTCGAGAAGTGAAAGGTTTATGCAGAAACTCTTAGGTATTGTCATCATCATGGGATGTGTGGTCGGCGGCTTTTTAATGTCCGGCGGCCAACTCTCTTCTTTCTGGCAGCCGGGTGAAATTATCATCATCCTGGGGGCTGGCTTTGGGGCGATGGTTCTCGCCAACCCGCGTGCCGTTCTGGGGGAAATGTACCGCCAGTTCCGTGGCATCATGCGCAAAAATGAATACACCAACGAATACCAGCGCCAACTGCTGATGCTGCTGTATGAACTGTTGGAACTGGTGCAGGACGGCGGCCTGAAGGTGCTGGACGAGCACATCGAAGCGCCAGAAAACAGCCCGCTGTTCCAGAAATACCCGTTAATGCTTGATGACAAAGCGTTAGTGACGTTTATCTCCGATAACTTCCGCCTGATGGCGATGGGCAAGATTAACGAACACGAACTGGAAGGGATTCTGGAGCAAGAACTGGGGGCGATGGAAGAGAACCTTCTGCAACCATCCCGTTCTTTGCAGCGTACCGCAGAAGCGATGCCTGGCTTTGGTATTTGTGCGGCGGTACTGGGGATCATCATCACCATGCAGTCCATCGACGGTTCTATCGCGGTTATCGGCGTGAAAGTGGCGGCGGCGCTGGTTGGTACATTCCTCGGCGTATTCTTCTGTTACTGCCTGATGGACCCCGTAGCGAACGCCATGGAGCAGCGCACCAAAAAACAGATCTCGGTACTGGAGTGTGTACGTACGGTGCTGGTGAACCACGTTGCGGGTAAACCGACCCTGCTGGCGGTGGATGCGGGGCGTAAAATGCTGCCGATGGACACCAAGCCGACATTTGCCACGCTGGATGGTTGGGTAAACCAGATGATTGGTGAATCCTGATGCGGGGCCGCAATAAAGAACATACCACTATCATTAAACGCTCCGCGCGCAAAAGCCATGATGCGATGCACGGCGGCGCGTGGAAGGTGGCCTTCGCCGACTTTACGTTGGCGATGATGGCGCTGTTTATGGTGCTGTGGATTATGGGCGCGGTCACGGAAGAAGAGCGTAAAGAGATAGTCTCGCAGCTACACGGCGAGTCTATTTTTGAAGGCAACACCATTAACCCTATCACCCAAAAAGACGGCAGCGGCGGTCAAATTACGGTGATGGGCGGGCGTAATGGGCAAAACGACGAGCAGAACACCACCACACCGGCTCAGGCGCAGGCACAGGCTCAGGCACAGGCAAAAACGCGTGCTGAGCTAGCGCAGCAGTTGGGTAACACGGAAGGCGTCGATGCAGTCAACGCCCGTTCCAAAAACGAAATTGAAGACCTGGCGCGGATGATCATGAAGATTACTTCCGCCTACGATGCGCAGGCCAACCTGAAAATGGAAATTGTGCCGCAGGGGCTGCGTATTCTGGTGACTGATGACCAGAAGCGCGAAATGTTCCAGCGTAGTAGCGCGATTCTGACCCCATTCTTCAAACGTCTGCTGACCGAGTTCGCGCCTGAGCTGAACAAGATAGACAACAAGATAATTATCACCGGTCACACCGACTCAACCCGTTTCCGCGACCAGGATCTGTACAACAACTGGAACTTGTCCGGTGAGCGTGCGATGCAGGCGCGTAAAGTGCTGACGCGCAGCGGTCTGGACCCGAACAAGATCTTGCAGGTGAGTGGGATGGCAGACCAGATGCTGCTCGACCCGAATAACCCGCTTAGCTCCGCGAACCGTCGTATTGAAATCATGGTACTGACGCGCTCAGCCAGCGACACGCTATATCAGTTCTTTGGCCAGCACGGTGAGAAAGTCATCAAGCCGCTGACCGAAAAGCTGTCGAACACCCGTTAATCCGATAATTACAGCTGTGAAACGTTTCATCCTTCCTCTCTTTTCTGTACCTGTCCGGGCTTCCGTTGCCCGGCGGGTACAGCTTTTTTTTCTCTTTTTGCTGCTGACGCCAGGGAGCTATGTCAGCGCAAAACCTCAGCCTGCGAAAGCGCCTGAGGTACAAACCGACAGCGAAGCGAAAAAGCGCAAGCTGAACCGCGAACGGCTGATGGCGAAAGCCAAAAAGCGGGCAGTCGTCGTGCCGTTGACGCCGGAACAAAAGCGCCGCGATATTGCGCAAAAACGCGCCGAGCGGGCGAAAAACCGCGAAATGCTGGCGATGCACTCTCGCTGGAAGCCCGGCAATCTGGGCGGCTCTGAAACGCTGTGGAAAGACGTACAAGAAGACATGCAAGAGGAGATGGCGACTGCCAAACGCCTCTCGCCGAAAACGACCGCCAAGCTGCGCACGGTGCTGCACCGACTGGAAAGCCAGCTCGGCAAGCCCTACCTGTGGGGCGGCGTTAGCCCACGCGATGGTTTCGACTGTAGCGGGCTGGTGTTTTATGCCTTTAACCACGTGCTGGAGCGCAAACTGCCTCGCACGGCGAACGGCATGTATCAGGACAACAACCTGAAATCGATTCACCAGAGCCGCCTGAAACAAGGCGACCTGATCTTTTTCAACATTAACCAACGCCCTGGCGCTGACCATGTTGGGGTGTATCTGGGCGATGGCCGATTTATCGAAGCGCCGCGCACCGGTCTGAATATTCGTATCAGCCAGCTATCCGATAAATTCTGGCAATCACATTATCTTGGCGCACGCCGTGTCCTGACGGACGACGCAGCGCTGTAAAAAAACCTTTTAGATTGAGAACGTAACCATGACTGCAACCCGTATGAAATTTGCCATTGATGATGGCTCTACTAACGTAAAAATTAGCTGGATTGAGAACGGTACTCTGAAGACCGTGGTATCGCCGAACTCATTCCGCAAAGACTGGAAAAGCGCCGCGCTGCTGCGTGGGCAGTCGGTGTACAACTACACCATCGGCACGACCAAATACACCTACGATGCGACCTCCGATAAAGCGTTATCCACCACGCATATCGACTACCAGTACGACGACCTGAACCTGCTGGCAGTGCACCACGCGCTGCTGCTGACGGGCATGACGCCGTGCGACGTTGAAGTTATCGTCACGCTGCCTATTACCCAGTTCTACAACCCGGACGACTGCCAGCGCAACGAAAGCCGCATTGAAGCCAAGCGCCGCAACCTGATGCGTGATATTTCGCTGAACAAAGGTGAACTGTTCCGCATTGTTGATGTCCAGGTAATGCCAGAAAGCCTGCCTGCGGCGCTGTCTCACCTGCTGAACTCCAACGTCACGGAATTTACCAAATCGCTGGTGATCGACTGCGGCGGTACGACCCTGGATATGGGCGTGATCGTGGGTGAGTTTGACGATGTTTCCGCTATCTACGGCAACAACGAAATTGGCGTGGCGATGGTGACTGACGCCACTCGCAAACTGCTGGCGGCTGCCGACAGCGACTCCAGCTATCTGGTGGCGAACGAGCTGATTAAGCGCCGTCATGACATGGAATTCGTGAAAAGCGTGATTAACGATGAATCGCGCATTGACGAAATTCTTGAGCGCGTGGAGATCAAAATTCAGGAACTGGGCGACCAGGTGGCCTATGAAGCGAAGAAATTCGCGAAAAACCCGAACCGCGTATACCTTGTGGGCGGCGGCGCGCACCTGATTGAATCCGCTGTTCGCCAGACTTACACCACGCTGGGCGACCGCGTAGTGACCATTGAAAACCCGCAGAGCGCACTGTCCCGTGAAATTTGCCTGTACCATGCAGATTCCGGCGTGGAGACAGTCGCCGCTCCGCACATGGCAGAGGTGGGTGACGATGAGTAACAGGCACATTCGCCGTGTTAGTCTCTCCCTGCATTTGTCGCCGGAACACTCGCGCGCAGATTTGCGCGCGATGCTGCAACTGAAGAAATGGCATCAGGAACTTAACCAGGCGGGCACGAATCCTGGCGATGCTAATATGGAAATGCGTCGCTTCCATCGCAACGTCTACCTTGCGGGGCTTCAGCTACAACTGCTGAACCCGCAGCTTTGTAGCCACGTTGCCGAGGCGATGGGCCGCGAGAAGTTAACGCTCGATGAATTGTGCCGTGAACTGGTCAATGCCGAGCTGTTGCCCGGCACGACCGCCGCTGCGCCCGTTGTTGAAGCGCCAGCGCCCGTGGCTGAGCAACTGGCTCCGAGCGCAGATTTCAGCAAACAGCAGTTGCGCCAGATGCGGGCGCTGATGTCGGAAGCGCTGCAACGCCAACCGGCTCCGGCCTCCGCGCCTGTGGCGGTCGAGCCAGATGAAGCGATGGTCAAAGAGCTGACGCAGCTCAGAAGTGAGATTGGCCAGCTTAAGACCTTGCTCAACCAGCAAAACCTGTTGTTACAACAGTTGCGTATGTCGGGCCGCACCGCTGCGCCTGCCGTGGAGAGCAGCAAAAACGGGCAAATGGAAGAACTGGAGTTAAGTTCCCTCGGTGCTCCGGCGCAGAAGATGAAGCAAATCCGTCAGAAAGGGATTTTTTAAGGCACGATTAGGCTACGTTTTTTGCGGCGTTAAATGGGGGGGCTGAGACAAATTTATCATCGCCAAAAGTTTGATAGCGCCCTGGACTGGCTCATTCATCGATACGCGAAGATATTGGGCTAACAGCCTATTTAATTCCCTCCGGGTGCTTAAGTTTTCAGCTGCCTGGTCGCTTTTGGGGGGAAAGTTTTGATATGCGAGACCGGTATGGAAAAGAGTACGCATTACGTTATTCGCTGTGTTGAAGATGCTAAATTCGATGTCGGTATCGATTTTGTGATTCAGCCTATTTTTGATTTATCCCACTTCGTTTGCATTGGCGGCGAAGTGCTGGTGCGCGGTACGCATCGCCGCAATGTGGTTCCGCCTGCTGAGTTTATCCAACAGCTTGAAGAAAACGGCGGCATTGTGGAGATGGGCTATTATGTCATGGAGAAAGCGCTGTCGTTTATCGCCAAAAAGTCGGTTGATATGCATGAAGAGTACATGTACACGCTGAATATTTCGGCGGTACAGCTTAACGACGCTGACTTTGCCTCTCATGCGCTGAGTATCGTCACCCGTCAGAACCTGAGCGCGGGTCAATTGGTGTTTGAAATTACCCATAGCGCAGTGCCGCTTACCGACGTGGCGCGGCAGAATCTACAGCAACTGCAAGACGGCGGCGTCAACATTGCCTGGGATGGGATTGGCACGCTGGACGCACTGCAAGAGCGGTTGGCGTTCTGGGAGCCAGACTACATCAAGCTGGACAGAAGCTGCCTGGCGCGTGGCAAAGAAGCCGCGACAGAGCAGATTCTGCAAGCGATTGCCGAATACGATGCCGATGTGGTGATTGAAGGCGTCGAGAACTACAAGCAGATTTCGAATATGCTTAAACAGGGCGTTAAGTACGGCCAGGGTTATCTCTTTTCTCGCCCGCTAAGTAAGGACACTTTTCAGCGTGAGTATATGCAGCATCAGCAGACGCAGTCTCGAGCGTCTCATGCGCACCGTTAAGTGAATCGCTGGGTACGGTTGTCCAGCGAGATGGAATCAATAAAGAATGTACAAAAAATACGCGGGTAAAACGAATCTCAAAAACTATGTTCTTGTGAGCCTGGTTTTTGTCGCCTCTGCCGTGTTGGCGGTATGGCTGACGTTTTACACGGTAAAACAGCAGTTGAATGCGCAAATCACACAGCAGACCGTGCCTATTCGTACGTCCATTGAAAACCTGCTGGATGAGACGCGCAAAGCGGCAAGGTTGGCGGAAAGCTGGACGGGCAAAGAGTGTAGCCGCCAACTGGAAAGCCAGCTTAATGCTGTGATAACCCGTGAACTGCGGATGTTGGTCGTCAACTTGCTTAAAGGTGACCAGATTTACTGCTCCTCGTTGCTGGATAACAAGGGCGACCAGGTCAATCTCCATTCTTACAATGCGCTCGGCGTGAAAATTGATGATTCCAACCGTTCGGCGGGCGTCCCGGCGTTTTCGTTGTACCAACGATTTGCGCACGGCGGCATCGTGGTGTCGGCGGATTTACGCTACCTGTGGGGGATTATTGGTAGCAGCAGCAACAACGACGCGCGCTTTGCGCTGTTGGTGAACAATAATCTGTTGACGCAGAAAGGCATTGTTCACGGTGCGGAAGCACAGCAGCAGTTGGCCGGATACGACGCGCGTTTTTCAACCGATCTGTATACGCTGGTGTGGCGCTCGGCGGGGGTTAATGATATCTGGCGGGCGCTGTTCGGCTCGTGGTTTTATCTGCTGATTATTATCACCCTTCCGCTGGTGCTCACCGCGTTGACCTGGCTGCTGCTGACCCGCCGCCGCTCGCTGTATCAGTACCTTATCAATGCCGTACATGATGACGATATCGTGCCGTACTATCAGCCTATCGTCTGTGCCAGCAGTAATCGGGTGGTAGGGGCAGAGATCCTTGCCCGCTGGGATCACCCGGAAATTGGTTTTATTCCGCCGGATATTTTTATCTCGGTGGCGGAAAAAACGCAGACTATTGGCCTGATGACTGAAAACCTGCTCAAGCGGGTGATTGCCGATTGCCAGCATCCTGACAATGCGCTGCCGAAAGGGTTTATTTTTAACGTCAATATCAGCAACACCCATCTGACTTCCAGTGACTTTTGCGCCTTCGCCAGTGAGTTTGGCGCGCGCTTTAAAACGCTGGGGCAACGGCTGACGTTTGAGTTTACCGAGAACGAACAAATTGAGCTTAACGATGACCTGATGCACAAGATCAAAGTGATCCGCGACAGCGGCATCGCTATCTCGCTGGATGATTTTGGTACGGGTTTCTCGAACCTTTCGTGGATATCGAGCCTTAGCCCGGACAGCATCAAAATTGACCGCATGTTTATTAACCAGATTTCGCCGGATGCCTCTACGCCGCTGATTAACTGTGTTATCGATATGGCGAAACAGATGGGGATTAAAACGGTGGCGGAAGGGGTTGAGCATGACTATCAGGCCGCGTGGTTGCAGGAAAATAACATCGATTACTTCCAGGGCTACTACTACTCCAGGCCATTGCCATTCAGCGATTTTATGGCCTATTACCGCCATGATGCGCTGAAACAGTATCTGCGGAAAACGCCTTCTCAGGGCTAATGCTGGTCCGTTAAGCGTGACATTTGCTGGCTAGTTAAGCGCTACATTCCGTTCACCTGATGTTTTGTGGAACATGAAGCACCTGTTCCTGTGAACGGGTCAAGGGGGACTGCCGAGTCCCCCTTAACAATCCCCTCGGCCCCGCAGGGAAATCGGTGCTTCGCACTGCGCTCGCCTGCGAAATCCAGCCTGTGGCACGGCGAAACTCGACTTCCTGTCTCGGTTCGCCTCAGCCCGCCATCCCTGGCGGTCTGACCTTGTCTTCCTTTCTCCGGCTCGCCGATTTCAAGCGGGGACTCATCGGTTTCAGCAACACAGGTTGTCAATTCAAAGAGCGCAACGAGCGGCGAGACTAAAAGTAGAACTTCCCTTGACTGATAACCATGACATCTCAGAGCGACACTTCTTTACAGCACTAAAATGATTCCGCTCGTAAGATAATCCTCATGAATTTATGAGGTGATGATGATCAAACGACTGCGAGAATTTGGCGTGCTGTTGCTGCTGGCGATAGTGCTGATAGCGGGCATCGACTACGTTCGCAAACCGACCTTGCCGGAGAACTTCGCCGGTACTTCCCTTCAAACGCTGGATGGCAAAACGGTTGATTTCGCCGCGCTGAGCGAAACGCGCCCGCTGCTGGTATACGTCTGGGCCACCTGGTGCGCCGTGTGCCGCTACACCACGCCGTCGGTGGAGAAACTGGCCGCGCAGGATGGCAACGTTGTCAGCATCGCGTTGCGCTCCGGCGATGACCGCCGTCTGGCGCAGTGGATGCAGAAAAAACAGCTCACGATGCCAGTGGCTAACGACGCCAGCGGCGCTTTGGCGAGCCACTGGCAGGTCAGCGTTACGCCCACGCTGGTGGTGGTTTATAAAGGCCAACCGGTTGTCGCAACGACCGGCTGGACGAGTTATTGGGGCATGAAACTGCGCCTGTGGTGGGCTGGCCTGTGGTGATCTAGCCGCTTAATAGGTGACGTTGATAGTCACCGTGTCGGCATAAGAATCTGGCTTGTAGTTGGCGCTGGGGGCAACGGCATAGACCGTTCTGTTGACCGCAAGCCCCGTGCCGTTGCCTGAGACTAAATTAGTTGTGCCATTGCCCCACGCAAGGCCGTTAACGCCCGCCGTTGAATTCAACTGATACGCGACCTGGTCGGTGTTGGTGATGGGGGCGGTGGTGCTTTTCATCACGCCGCTGCCAGTCGTACTGTTATTGGAGGGCGAAAGGCCAATGGTGTAGGCGGTGGTGTTCGTGCAAGCCATCGTGAAGGTGTTGCTGGCGGTGATATTGGTTTGTGAGGCGCTGACGTTTGAGCCGAGATTGATATTGTTAGCCGCGCTGACGTTGCACTGCTTGTTGACGGTGGCGGTAACGACAATGGGCAACGCGACGGCGGAGGTGGCGCTACAGGTGGTGGGGGCGGCTATCACGGATCCATTCACGGAAACATAGGCGACCGCTGAGGAGTAAGTATCGGTATATGTCCCGGGAATCGCGCTGCTTTGCCCTGCGGGAAGCGTCGCGTAGACCGTCAGGCTGCCTGATACCGACGTCAGATTTAACAGGTTCATGTAGTCTTTTGGCGACGTGCCGCTGCCACCCCCTTCATTGCCCCAGATAATTCTTGTGCCGCCGGAATCCTGATAATAGAGCTGATAATTAAGCGTTGCGCCGCTGGGGCCGGTCATTTTTCGGCTATTAATCGTGTTGCTGCCCGTCGCGCCAATATTGAAGCAAATGGTATACCCTGCCAGCAGATCCACCAGTGGGGTTTTGGTGCAGGTGTAGTTAAAGGTTATTGAAGTGGTGGAATCCGCCGTGGCGAACGGGTTAACCACGCTAAAGTTGACGTTGGGAACCGCGCTCAACGTGCAGCTTACTGCGAAGCTTTTCATGGGGAAAAAGCACAGCCCAGCCAGTAAAATCAGCACTCTTAACCACATCATCTTGCTCCTGTTATTGGCACGTTAATGGGCCTATCTGCGGAATATCACGCGCGTTGCGGGGATAGTCGAACTGCGCTGTGCAATGGCCTGTTTGGCTGGTTACGTCCAGCGTGTTATGCATTTTCAGCGTGTCGAAATAGACCATGCCATCAAAGCCCACTATTGCGTTTTGCCCGCGAAGACCATTCAGCGTGGCGGTCGCCCCTTCGGGAATCACCTTGCCCTGCGTGTCTTTCAGCACAATCAGCGCGGCGCGCACCGGCCTGACGGTAAAGTTCACCAGCGTGCCGGAACGATCGGCGGGGATCGCCACCGCATTGACCGGATCAATACGCATATTGGCCGGGAGGTTTAACGGGTTGATGCTTATCTCGTTTTTCTGATAGCTGTTCAGCGGCGTAACCAGCAGCAGGCCGCTACTGTTGCTAGTGCCGATAGGGTTATTTTGTAGCTCGATAGGCACATCGGGGATGCCATCTGTCGATACCACGGCAAAGCCGTTGTTGATAGATTGCGCGGCAAACAGGCCGCCGCCCATCATCACCAGCGCGCCGTCTGCCCCAGCGTAGGCCGACTGGTTACCCGGCAAACGGCTGTAGCCGCCGTACACTTTGCCGTAACGCCCTAGATAGCCCAGCTCGCCCTGGCCGTTTTGCTGTGAATCCTGTTGATTGAGCGCCAGGTTCCAGCCCCAGCCGCCATCGGATGGCTGCGTTTTGCTGGCGTTGAGCTGATAGCTCATTTGGTCATTGCTGCGCTGCACGCTGGTGCTGGCGCTGATGTTGTTCTCAAACGACACGCTGAGCATCAAAAACAGGCTGCGATCGTGGCTGTCATCAATGTTCTGGTTTAGCCCTGCGTTGAGGTACACCCTGTCTGTTAATGCCTTATACCAGTTGGCATTGGTATAGCGCGCCGCCTTTTCGCCCGGATAGCGTAGCTGAATATAACCGACGCTAAAGCCGCCAAAGCTGTCGGTGCTGTAGCCAACAATACTGCTGTGGTTTAGCCTCGGCGGAGCCTGGCCGTAACGGGTGGCGACGTCGTGGTAATCATTGGCGGTAGCAATGGTCGAGGTGTTGAAGCTAAAGCGGTTATTGCTCCAGCGATAGCCCAGGCTGTAGAGCAGGCCGTTTTTTCCGGCGTCGGTGCTCATGGCAAGCGCTGTGGAAATCGTCCCGCTGCTGCTTCCCGGTATCCAATCGCTGCCGAAACCGGCGTTAACCAGCCGGTCAGACGCCTCGGCGTGCCCGCTGGCGGTAAAGCTATTGCTAAAACCGTGCCGCCAGGTGGCGCTAAATGCGGGCGTGCTGGCGTAATCAAACGACGCATAACCGTAGTTATTGCGCACCACGCCGACCTCGGCAGACCAGGAGGTTAGCCCTTTGCGTAATAGCGTTTGGTCGTTATAAAACGAAAAGTTCTGCACCGTGGTTTTGCCCAGCGCATCGGTCATGGCCACTTGTGCATTGCCCGCGCCGTTAATATTCGGCAACGTATTGATTTCAAAGTTGCCCGCCGGGACTTCACCGTTGTAATACTTCACGCCGTTCATATACAGCTCCACGCTTGAGGGCAACGTGGCGGAACCAAAAAACGACGGCAGCGGCGTTGTCGGGGTGTAGGGCTGTAGGCTGTAGTCAGTGCCCATTTGCAGGCCAGCAATACGGGTTGAGCGTGACCAGTTCAGGGCGCTGGTGAGCGTATCGCCTAGCGTCACGCTGAGCACCTGGTCAGGGAAAGAGGAGCGCCAACTGGTGTCGAGGCGGGTCATACCGTTTCCCTGGCTGAAGTCCTCGCTGTTGCTGGCGTAGCGGGCTATCTGGGTTGAGCTGAGCACGCCAACGGCGCTGAAAGCGCGCAATTCGGAGTAGGCGTTGGCGAAGTTGCTTGAGCTTTGTTCCTGCGAGGCGTAGAAGTCATAATTCAGCAATAGCCCCCGTGATGTGGTCGCCTCCGGGCTGCTGAGATCTTGTTGATTAACCTGGGTTGTCCCCATATCCAGCAGCGACAGCGGAGCCATTAACGTCAGCGTTTGCTCGTTAGCGTCGTAATCGACCTTCAATTGGGGGATATCGTTCAGGCTGACCGGATCGGGCGTCTGCGGAGGGATACGCAGGCCGATTTTGCGCAGGCTATTGGCGCTGGCATACAGCTTATTGTTGTCGAAACCGAAGTGCGCCAGCCCAACTGGTGTCTGGTTTAAGGTGACGTCAAGATACAGGTCTATTCCGACCAATGGTTGGCTATCTGAAATTATCCCATCCTGCGGCGAAGGCGTGTTTTTCATATCCGCAGACGCGCTCCCCGCTATAAATAACACGTTGAATAATAATGAAATTAAAAGACGGTTGCGGCCGCTATAACGCTTGTAGCGTTTTTTTACCATTGACCGTTACTTCAAGCTTTCCTCCCTCGCCCCCATTAGCCGCGCTGGTGGGCAAATCCCAACGCATTGTCGAGCCGGGCAGCACATAGCCTAAAAGCCCGGGAGTGATATTTTTTCGGCTGCCTGCCGCTGTGATTATGCTGACTTCGGACAGTTGAGCGTGCCCGTCGCCCTGATTATTGACCTCCAGATAAGCGCGCCCGCCGCTACGCTGAATCTGCCAGCGTAATTTCGCGAAGGTATCCGTTGCGCCCGGAGGCTGAATAAAAACAGGGACGGAATAATGCAGGACAAACTGGAGCGTATTTTTCTTGAGATTTGAGGGCGGTAATTCGTTAATCGACAGGCGATAAGCATCTTCCACGGTGGTGGGCGGCCCGGTGCGAATCACGCGGATGAGCTGTCGGCCACCCGGAGGCAGCGTCAGCATCGGCGGGCTAATCACCAGCCCCTGCGAAGCGGCGAGTTGGTCGCTGTAGCCGCTTTGATTCCAGCTAAATACGCGCACCTGGGCGTTAATGGGGCTATCGCTAGAGTTGCTCAGCCAAATCCCTTCTGCGCGCTGGCTGGTTTGTAAATTCAGGCTCACCGGAGTGACCTGCAAACCACCGGCGACGGCTGCGCTGCTCATCAGCGCAATACCGCACAGGCAGGCAAGCGCACGCTTTTTCCCGTTCATATCGCATCCCTGAGTCAATAGTTAACGTTGATTGTGACGGTATCGCTGTAGTTATCTGGCGTGAAGTTGGCGCTGGCGACGACGGCGTGAACCGTGACGCTTTGGGGAAGGCCGTTCCCGACGCCCGCCACCCCGTTACCCACTACGGATGCGGTAGCGGTATTGCCCCACGGTTTAGTGCCTGCCGCGTCCTGGTTCAACTGATAAGGCACTTTGTCGGTATTGCCGGTAGTTCCGGCCATAGCACCAGAGCCGGTGGTGGTTCCGCCATTACCTGACGAAGGCGCCAGGCCAATATTGTAGGGCGTTGTTTTTGAACACGTGACGTTCAGCGTGGTCGTGCCTTGCACATTGGTGGCGCTGGCAAGCGAAGAGGGAAAAATCAGCGGCGAAGGCTGCGCAACCGAACAGGCGCTTTGAATAGTAATTTGTACCTGGAATGTATTTGTCGCCAGCGCAGCATACGCCGCAGGCGTTATTGCGAGCGCCAGACTGAGAAAAATGAACTTTGTAGATGTGTTCATAGTTTTAACCTCTACAAGGATATTATTTTCCTTAATAAAACAATAACGTATGAAAAAATCGTCCCTAGTATAACTGTAGGATAGGTAGCAAAATTCCGCCAATTTGCCTTAAGGCATTTTTATTAAAAGTAGTACCTGCATCACCTTATTTATAGCGGTTAAACTGCCGTTGCGATAAAAAATTATCGGAAATGAGTAAACCGCAATACTTTATAGGTGTAATTATTAGTCTTTAATTTATTCGTGTATTTAAGCGCTGCTGATTAATATTGTTAGAGTGGCTAAAATAATCAGAAAATATATTCTTTATAAATTTGCGGGTATTCATGGTCTATTTTTTTTTCGATATCTTATGAGCCTGCATAAAAACAAAAAACCTGACCTTTGGCTTCCACCAAAAAGTCAGGTTTTGTTGCTCGTGCCAACGGGCTTAGAACATGCGGAAGCGGTACTCGATGATCACTTCTGATGACAGCGTATGGGTGCGCGTGTAGCGTCCATCCGTCAGTACCGGGGTTTTACCGCTCATTTTGTACGACCAGCCAGGGCCAAACATCGCCCACACCGTCAGGTTATTGAGCATCGGATCGGTCGGCGTCCAGCGGCTGAAGGCGTTGATTTCGCCGGTGCGCACGTGGTTACCTTTGTAATTAAACTGCGCAATGTTGCCAACCAGACCAATGGCTAAGTCTGGCGTCAGTTTGTAGTCGGCCATATTCGCCAGCACTAATTCGCCATCGCGCAGGTAATCGTCGCCTGCATAAGCCATCGAGATAAATGTCCCGCGTGAGTTTTTACTCATATGACGCGGATAGAAGCCCACTTCGTTCGCTTTTTTAGCATCGGTGTAGCCGATACCGAATTTGTTGCTCCAGCGATCGGTCTTCCAGGTGGCATCGAGGGCGAAGTGCCAGGCGTTGTTGTCAAAATCGCGCTTGCTGGCGGGCATTGCGGTGTATTCATCCAGCGCATGAGTGGCGTAAACCTGCGTACCAATATTCAGCCGGTCAATAGGCCTGAGGTTGGTGAACAGCAAATGACGGCGTAAATAGTTGTCGCTCTCGCCGTAGCCGTACTGCACGTCCAGGTGCTGGCTTTTCCACAGCAGATCGCCGCTGGCAAGGTGGTTAATTTTGCGACCGGTGTTGGTCTGGAACTGTTTTTTATCCGGCGAGTTACGATCCATCGAGTTTTCGATGTATGCCCCGCGCAGGGTTAGATTTCCGTTGTTCACCCCGCCGCTGATACCAGAGTAAGTGGTCGGTGACAGACGCGTTGAGGTGGAGATAACCCCGTAATTTTTCAGCACCTGCCAGCCCCAACGGGCGTTGAGATGGGTGTCGGCGATGTCATATTTCAGCTTGATATTGCGTTGGCCGAATTTAGAAAAACCTTCAGCATTGCTTTTTTTATTGCCAGTGCCGTTGTTATACAGCACACCACGCGAGTTAAAATAGTCGCTGGCTCCTAATTTTACTGCGCCATAATACACCGCATCGACACCAATAATGTCGGCAAAATAACCAGATTGATATTCAAGCGCGACGCCCTGGCCCCATGCGTTATGCACGTGTTTCGGGTTGGCGTTTTCTTCCTTGAGATATTTCCAGTAGTTTTTTAGCGACAGCGTCATGTGCGAGTCACTAAAAAAAGGATCGGCGGCCAGTGTGGCAAGCGCACTATTTTGCTGTTGTGGCTGATTGTTTTCCGCTGCCGATACGGTTACGGAGATGCCGAGCGTAATTAACGCCGCAGCGATACGCGTCAGATTCATGTGTTACCCCAGAATAGGGCTGTAGTCGTGCCTTACCGGCGAAGGTAATAACGAGCTACAGCCAAAAATGATGAATGAAAATCGTTAATTATTGGTCGTTGAGCGCTTTTTTCCCGGCTTCAACGTATTTCAGTGTGCCGATTTCCGGTACGGAGTAGTGACCCTGTTTGTAGACTATTTTCACGACGGCGGCGTTAGCCAGGGGTTTATTTTTAGCCGGATCGTCAGTGAGGTCGGAAATCATAATTTGCATGGACGTACCGGAAGAAATCGCCAGGACGTTTTTATCGCCATTAGCTTTGGCATTTTCAACGATGGTGTTCAGTGCGGCCTGAGTGCGCGCTTTTACCTGCTCGTAGTTTTCCGCCAGCCCTTTTGGATCCGCCTTTGCCAGCGCGTTTTGGTTATCGCTGACCGGCAGTTTACCGGCTTTCATCGCGCTAAATAGCGCCGCGCCGTCGGCCAGGCCGAGCTGGTGTGCTCCGGCATCGGCCATATCTTTGTTCATGCCGCCTTCAAACCCGCCGAAGAAGGCTTCACGCAGGCCAACCAGTTCATTCAGTTGATAATCTTTAACGCCCGCTTGTTTTAAAATAACGGCCATAGTTTCACGCTGACGCCCGGCATCGCTGGAATAAAAACGATCAAATGGAATACCTTTCAGGCCTTCACCCAAATAACGGGCAACGCGAATACCGTCTTCTGTCAGTGGAGAATCTGCCCAGCCCTGAACACGATCGAACGTATTAAATAACGTTTTGCCATGACGTGCAAAATAGATATTAACCGTGTCGTCAGAGGTTGCTTTAACATTATTCTCCGCCATTGCGGTTGGCACGGTAGCCGTACTCGCCACCACCATTAATGCCATTATCCATTTTTTCATTTTATATTCCGCCTTTTGCCGTTTATCAGAAAACAAAAAAACCCACGCCATATTCGTGGGCGATAATATCGCTCGCGAGGTCTGTCGTAGGTTTTGCCTGTGAAATACAGTAACAATCCAATGGCGGCGAAGATAGCATTAACCTTGTGGAATAACATCCCATTTTTAATCGTGAAATGAATAACTGTGATCATCTTCATATCTCATGCTGAATATAAAATAATGCGCAGGGCGGGGTGGTGGTCATTTTATTTATTGAGCCGGGTCACAGAAAATAACCATTCCCTCTGGACGTGAGTCGTCGTAAAGCGTATTTTCGTTGTCATCCTGGGATTGTTACTGAACGCAGGCAAAACCTAAGATACTTGTTGCAGCAAAGCTGTAGCCGGTGTCTTAGGTTTTTTTTTGCGCCGAATTCAGGCCCAGCTACCACACAAGGAGCAACGATGAAAACCACGACCCTCGCAGCCGCACTGCTTTCCGCCTTTGCGTTTACCGCCCAGGCGGCTCCTGCGCCGCTGAAGATTCTGATTGTCAACGATGACGGCTGTGAGTCGCCGGGCAGTATCTCCCTGCAAGAGAAGCTGGCGAGCAAAGGCTATGACGTTTGGATGGTTGCGCCATCGACCAACCAGAGCGGCGTTGGCTCGGCGATTACCTTTAAAACCGGCAAGCTGTTTGATGTCAAAAAAGTGGCCGACAAACGTTATTGCTTCCCGGGGACGCCAGCCGATGCGGTGGATTTTGGCCTGTGGGGCGTGCTGAAAGACACTCCGCCGGATTTAGTCATTTCTGGCGTGAATGATGGCCCGAACACCGGCATGGCGCAGGTGAACTCCGGCACAGTCAGCGCTGCGGTTCGCGCGGTACGTTACGGCGTGCCATCCATCGCCGCCAGCATTGGCTACATCTTTACCGAAGATGAGATGAAGAATAAGTGGCCGAGCACGCATAAATACTGGCCGGATTCCGTGGATTATGTCGTGGGTGTTGTCGATACGCTGAACGGCAAACGCACTGCGGGTGCGCCGCTGCTGCCAAAAGGATCTGGCCTGAGTATTAACTATCCGGCGCTGGCGAAAACAGAGATTAAAGGCGTGCACTACATCGGCAATGAAGCCTTCCCAACCCCACAAATCGGCTACGAGCTGATGGCCGACGGCAAAGCGAAGCAGACCATGAACCCGGCGTCGTTGACGCCTGCGCTGGATGACACCGATTCCGGCTGGCTGAACAAAGGCTATATCACCTACACCGTGTTTGACGGCCAGTGGAATGCCCCACAGCTTCAGGCGCAGTACGAAGCGCTATTAGGGAAATAACAGGGGCGGGTTCGCCCGCTGCACCGGATAAGGATTGTCACTGCATTGGCAGGCAAAACCTGACGCGCCGTATACCGGCCGCGCCCGGCGCTCAGGTTTTTACAGATAACGGGAATGAATATGAAATACGAACAATTGGCCAGCGATATTCTGAGCCACGTTGGTGGCCGGGAGAACATCAACAGCCTGGTGCATTGCGCCACTCGGCTGCGTTTTAAACTGAATGACAACAGCAAGGCCGATGCCGAAGGGCTAAAAGCTAACCCAGGCGTGATTATGGTGGTAGAGAGCGGCGGCCAGTTTCAGGTGGTGGTCGGCAACCACGTTCATGACGTCTGGCAAGCGGTGTGCCAGGCCGCAGGCTTGAGCGACGACACTCCGGCAACGGCAGAAAAGAGCGCGGATAAAAGCGGGCTGCTGGCAAAATTTATCGATATGGTGTCCGGCATTTTCACGCCGTTTCTTGGTGTACTGGCGGCAAGCGGGATTTTAAAAGGCTTTCTGGCGCTCAGCCTGGTGGGCGGTTGGCTGACCGAAAGCAGCGGCACATGGCGCATTTTATTCGCCGCCAGCGACGCATTGTTCTACTTCTTGCCGATTGTCCTCGGCTATACCGCCGGTAAAAAGTTTGGCGGCAGCCCTTTCCTGACGATGGTTATTGGCGGTGCGCTGGTGCACCCGATGATGCTGGAAGCCTTCCAGGCCAGCGCCAGTGGCGCGACGGAGTCCTTCTTCGGCATTCCGGTGGTCTTTATCAATTATACCTCGTCGGTTATCCCGATTATCTGTGCTTCCTGGTTCTGCTGCTGGCTGGAGCGTCAGTGCAACAAGTTCATGCCGTCGGCGGTGAAAAACTTCTTTACCCCTCTGGTGTGCATCGCGGTGACCGTGCCGTTGACGTTCCTCGCCATTGGGCCGCTGGCGACTGGGCTGGGCGAACTGCTGGCGGCGGGTTTCCAGGTGGTTTATCAGTTTGCGCCGTGGCTGGCGGGCGGTATTCTCGGCGCGGTGTGGCAGGTCTGTGTGATTTTTGGCCTGCACTGGGGGCTTATCCCACTGATGATGAACAATATGGCGATACTCGGCCACGACCCGATGCTGGCGATTCTGCTGCCTGCGGTGTTTGGTCAGGTGGGGGCGGCGCTCGGTGTGTTCCTTAAAACGCGCGATGTGCGCCTGAAATCGCTGGCTGGATCGGGCGCTATCGCCGGGGTCTTTGGTATCACCGAACCGCTGGTCTATGGTGTTACATTGCCGAACCGTCGTCCGTTTATTTTTGGCTGCGTCGGCGGCGCGCTGGGCGGGGCGATTATTGGCCTGAGCCAGAGCCAGGTGTACTCCTTTGGGCTGGCGAGCATCTTTACGCTGGCGCAGATTATTCCATCGAGCGGTATGGATGCCACGGTATGGGGCGCGGTTATCGGCGTGGCGGTGTCATTTATTTTCGGCTGTGTTATGACGCTGATTGCCGGTTTACCCGCGGTGGCAGCACCGCAAAAACAGGCTGCGCCTGCGGCAACGTCGGTGGCTGCGGTGGCCGGTGATGATGACATCGTGGCCCCGCTGAGCGGTGTGACGCTGCCGCTGGATGAAGTGCCTGACCCGACCTTTTCTAGCGGTGTGATGGGCGCTGGCGCGGCGATTATCCCTGCCGAAGGGCGCGTTGTCGCGCCTTTCCACGGCGAGGTTGCCTCGCTGTTTGTCACCCGACACGCCATCGGCCTGCTGAGCGATAGCGGTATCGAGGTGTTGATTCACGTCGGTATCGACACCGTCAAACTCAACGGCGAGCACTTCACCGCCTATGTGAAAGAGGGCGATAAAGTGAAACCCGGCGATCTGCTGATTGCGTTCGATCGCGACGCCATTCTTAACGCGGGCTACGACCTGAGTACGCCAATCATTATTAGCAATAGCGACGACTACGCCGGGCTTGAGCCGATGCACTCGTCCCCTTACGTCCATGCGGGTGAACCTTTCCTGCATGTTAAACGCTGAAATTTACGGAGAAAGCCATGAGTAAGAAGTTTCCAGACGGGTTTTTATGGGGCGGCGCGCTGGCGGCCAACCAGGTTGAAGGCGCGTGGCAGGAGGACGGCAAAGGAGTATCAACGTCTGACATGCTGCCAAACGGTATTTTCGGCGATGTGGTAGAGCGTGTGCCGGGCGAACGTAGGATCAAAGATGTCGCTATCGACTTCTATCATCGCTACCCGGAAGACATCGCCCTGTTCGCAGAAATGGGCTTCACCTGCCTGCGCGTGTCCATTGCCTGGACACGTATTTTCCCGCAGGGCGATGAGCTGGAGCCGAACGAAGCGGGGTTGGCCTGGTACGACGCGCTGTTTGATGAGCTGGCGCGCCACAATATTCAGCCGATGGTGACGCTTTCGCACTACGAGATGCCGTGGGGGCTGGTGGAGAACTACGGCGGCTGGGGCAACCGTAAGCTGATTACGTTCTTCGAACGCTATGCGCGCACGGTGTTCACCCGCTACCGCGACAAGGTGAAACTGTGGCTGACCTTTAATGAAATCAATATGTCGCTTCATGCGCCGCTGACCGGTGTGGGCCTGAAAGCGGGCTGCACCGAGGCTGAAATCTACCAGGCGATTCACCATCAACTGGTTGCCAGTGGGCTGGCGGTGAAAGCCTGTCACGAGATTATTGCGGATGCCAAAATTGGCAATATGCTGCTTGGCGGCCTGACCTATCCGCTCTCCTGTAAGCCAGCCGATGTGTTCTCCACCTTGCAGGAGAACCGTACCTGGCAGTTCTTCGGCGATGTGCAGTGCCGTGGCGCGTATCCTGGCTATATGCAGCGCTATTTCCGCGATAAAGGCATCACCCTGGATATCACCGAGGAAGACCACGACGCCCTGCGCCACACTATCGATTTTATCTCTTTCAGCTACTACATGACCGGTTGTGTTACCGCTGACTCTGATCTGGTGGAGAAACTGCGCGGTAATATTCTCGATATGGTTCCAAACCCGCATCTGGAAAGCTCCGAATGGGGCTGGCAGATTGACCCTCTGGGCCTGCGCACCCTGCTGAACGTGCTGTGGGATCGCTATCAGAAGCCGTTGTTTATCGTCGAAAATGGGCTTGGCGCACAGGATAAACCGGATGCCGATGGCCGCATTCGCGACGACTACCGCATCAGCTACCTCAACGACCATCTGGTGCAGGCGCGGGAAGCGATTGAAGACGGCGTGGAGCTGATGGGTTACACCTCGTGGGGGCCAATCGACCTTATCAGCGCGTCGAAAGCAGAAGTGGGCAAACGCTACGGTTTTATCTACGTAGACCTGCAACAGGACGGCAGCGGCACGTTAAACCGTAGCCGTAAAGAGAGTTTCTACTGGTATCAAGGCGTTATCGCGAGTCATGGTGAAACGCTGAAAGCGTAAAGGTTGGTGTATCGCGCGGTTTCGAAGAGGGGCCGCGCGGTTTTTCCCTCTAATGAACATGAGCCATTTACTCTTCTGTCTGTGGATATTTCCTCTCTGCCGCCGTTGTATTCACGTTTATTACCCTTTCAATTTGATGTCTGTCACAGCGCACTGAATCTTTGCTCCATATCGATGAAAAATTTTAAGTTTTAGCAATAAGTCGTCGATATTGAGTCATCAATGTATGAGATTCGCTTTCGCGATTTTATGCCATTACGCAATGACATAACGTGTCAGTATGAGGACGTAAAGTGTCGTTATTTTCAAGGGATGGTGAGGATAACAACGTGAGTAAAGCGGCAGGAGCTTATGACAAACTAGCGCAGCGTCTGGCAGAAACGCTCATCTTATTTCATCAGCAGGATCGAGTAACCCGCAGCCAGTTGGCCGATAAATTTTCGGTTTCTGAACGCACTATCTTTCGCGATCTTAGCCGCCTTAGCCCGATTGTTGAGCATATGGGAGAGGGGTGCTATCAGTTAACGCCACAATACCATCAGTCACTCAGAACCAGAGATATCCAGCAACTACTGGATATTTCTGGTGGGGCATCGGCCTTTGCCGGGCAGAACGCGTTGTTCTGGACGACGCTACTGCGATCCGATGGCATTCCACAATTTACGGTGAAGCCACTGGCTGCTGAGCATGAGATAGAAAATGCCACCTTATACAGTTTTGGTTTGCTGCAACAAGCTATCGCGGGACAGCACTGTTGCTCGTTTGTCTATAAAGGTAAGCCCCGTAAGGTTGAGCCTTACCGCTTAGTCAATGTGAAAAATATCTGGTATCTGGCCGCAATGGAGCAGGAAAATCTCAAGGGATTTTTACTGAGTGGCATCAAATGGCTGGCGGTCAGTAAAGAGACATTTACCCCTCAGACGCACATTCATCAGTGCATTGATGAAGAGGATGATGTCTGGTTTAGCCTGCATAAATTCCCCGTTCTTCTGCGTGTTTCTGCGACAGTAGCCGCCTATTTTCTACGTCGTAATGTCTTGCCGGGGCAAGTCATTGAAGCCCGGAATAGTGATGGCAGTTTGGATGTGACCTGCCGTATTGCTGATGAACGCCAGATTTTACCGATTGTGCGTTATTGGCTCCCCCATCTTCGCGTTCTTTCCCCTGGTTCACTTCAGCAAACGTTGAATACTCAGTTGCAGAACGCGCTAACTCAATTTTCCACCCCACTAGCAGAATCTGATAAGGAATAAAACGTGACTGAACAGGATACAGCGACCGCTTCCGTAGTAGGTGTCACTCCGCCAGCTCAGGACTATCTCGACCAGGAGAAACTGGCTGATGATATTCACACCGCATGGCTTGAAGAAGGGGGCGATCCAACGGCTACGGCTGCGCTCGTCAGACAGTTTGTAGAGGATGCTAGTCAACACCGTGATGCTGAACCGCTGGATTGGTTACAAACGCAATTCCGTCAACATGCTGAGCTGTGGCCGGATGACGCTGCGCTGGTACAAGATGCCAGAGAAATTGTGGAAACCGTACAACAGCAAGAGCGGCTGAATGCCTCTCTTGCTGGCTTTAAGCAACAAGGGAAAAGCCGGAATAACTGGCTTGGGAAAGAGCTACAGCAATCGGCGCATCGTCATGGTGCATTGAGCGTCGGAGACTACGGGCGAACGATAGATCAGGCTCTGATTAAGGCTAATGTCCTGATGCGCACCACGATTATGCGCAATGATGGGCAAATCAGTCAGGCGCTGAATCTGGATGGTTTTATTGCCGAAACACACCACGTGAATACGTTTAACGTCAATGCGGTGGCATCAGGTTCTGGCGCTCGGGCGGAGCTAGTGATTAGGCCAGGAAAGGCATTTGGTAAAAACTCGGTAGATATCCAGATAAAAGATGCCAGCGGTAGAGTTGTTCGCCGTTACCAGGCGAAATATGGCGCGGATGCCAATAGCACTGAAAAGCTTTTCGAAAAAGGTGATTACCGTGGGCAGGGCTCGCTTGTTCCAGAGGGCCATTCCTCGGAGATGCAGCGCAATGCGATAGAGACTATTGATTATGACGGCGTACATTCAGCGCCCTTGTCAAAAGAGGAAGCTAAACGCCTACGTGATGCTGCCCAAAAAGAACAGCTCATCGAGGAGCTTGATTGGCGGCAAGCCGATGCTCTGACGGTTGGGAAACGAATTGGTCAGACGGCGGTGATAGCGGCTGGGATGGGGGTTTGTTTCCAGGGCGGGCGTATTTTGGCTCGCCGTATATGGAACAACCTGACGGGGAAAGATAATGCCAGCGTGGCTGACGATGTTCAGGAGTTTGTTGAAGATTCGCTATCTACCGTGGGCAGCACATTGCTGACCGTGTCTACATCGGGCGCATTAATGGTGGCGGCTAAGCGTGGTCTTTTAGGGGGCGTGATGAAAAACACGCCAGCAGGCCGCATTGCGATGCTGGGAACGGTTATCGCCGGAAACATGAAGACGCTTTATGAACTGGCTCGTGGGCGTATTTCCAAAGAAGAGGCGTTAGATAAAGTCGCTGATACCAGTATCACTACGCTTGCCGGTCTGGCTGGCGGTAGCGGTGGGGCATCGCTGGGCGCATCTATCGGAACCGTGTTCGGCCCGATAGGCACGCTAGTGGGGGGATTGGCTGGTGGGATTGTGGGCGGCATGTTGGGGAGCACTATTGGAAGCCAGGTCTATCAGGCAAGTAAAACCTTAGCAAAATCCGCATGGTCAACGGTTAAGAGCACCACTTCAGCCATAGGCCGTGGTATTGCTAATACAGCGCGTTCTGTATGCGGTTTACTCAGTAGCT
Source organism: Kluyvera fluvialis (assembly GCF_059725275.1). NCBI lineage: Bacteria > Pseudomonadati > Pseudomonadota > Gammaproteobacteria > Enterobacterales > Enterobacteriaceae > Kluyvera > Kluyvera fluvialis. The sequence continues at coordinate 112,934 of NZ_AP046142.1, forward strand.
GGTTGTAATTAAAAAGGACTTATGATGGACAGTATATTAGCGACGCGTCTGGTGAAATGGCTGCGTGCCGGGCATCCTGGTTTTTATCTGAATAGCGCTGAAGATGAGCGCACGGATTCCCTGCTGGCGGCTGTGGCGGAGCAGACTCACTGCCACCTGCGGGAGTGGAATCTGGCCTGGGGATGGGTGAATTTTCAGACTCGCGCACCTCTGGCGGCTGCAAGCAATATCACTCCACAGGCTGACAATATGTTGGCCGACTTATTAGATGATGACCTGGAAAATACCATTCTGGTCTTCCGTAACATTCGCACGATTCTCGACTCATCTCCTTTAGTGGCTGCCCGTTTGCAGCATCTACTGTTACGAATTCAGCGTCACCATCGGGGAGAGTGCTGCGTTGTTTGTGTGGATGATCAAGTCGCCATTCCGTCATTGATAGAGCCGCTTATTACTCGGGTTGAATTACCGCTGCCCCGCCGTGATGCCATTCGCCAACTGGCGGAAAAGTTTTCCCAACAGCGCGGGCTGGACGTTCCAGAGGCGCGGCTTAACCGTATTGGCACAATGCTGACCGGCCTGACATCCGGGCAGGTTAGCCTGTCCTTGTCGGTCGCACTAGAAGAGCACGGCTCACTGGATGAAGCCGCGCTGGCAACGTTACTCAAGGAAAAAGAGCAGATTATTGGTAAAAGTGGCGTGCTGGAGATGGTAAAAGTCAGGGAAAACCTGGCGGATATCGGCGGGCTGGAAAACCTAAAGAAATGGCTGGAGCGTAAGGCGGCAATACTTCATCGCCTGACGGAGGCTGAGCAAGCCGGTTTGCAAGCGCCAAAAGGGGTACTCGTTGCCGGAATGCCGGGTTGTGGTAAGTCGCTGACCGCCAAAGCGGTGGCTAATCTCTTCCAGCTACCTCTGTTGCGCCTCGATATCGGCTCTCTATTAGGGAAATATGTCGGGGAAAGCGAGCACAATATGCGCCGGGCCCTGGCGATGGCCGAAACGATCAGCCCTTGTGTTTTGTGGGTGGATGAGCTGGAAAAAGCCTTCGTTGGCATTGGTGGTAGTAATACTTCGGAGGTCACTTCACGTCTGTTGGGATATTTCCTGACCTGGATGCAGGAGAAAACCGAAGCCGTATTTGTTGTTGCTACCGCCAATAACGTCACTGCGTTGCCGCCGGAATTGCTGCGTAAAGGCCGTTTTGATGATGTGTTTTACGTGGGCTTCCCGTACCTGGCAGAGCGCAAAGCCATTCTTGCTATCCACTTGAAAACGGTGTGGAACACCTTTTCTGCGGAACAGCAGCAGCAGTTGGCTGTGCGCTGCCGTAACTTTGCCGGTGCTGATATTCAGAATGCGATTAACGAGGCACGAGAAAAAGCGTTTCTTGATGGCGTTAGCGTTGATTATTCGCGTGTTTGGCAGGCGCTGGAAAACACCGTACCGCTGCGGGAGACGCTGCGTGATCAGGTTAGTCAGTACGAAACGTTATTTGAGAAAATGAAGCTAAAGGCCGCTTCTCGTATCGATGGCCTCAGCCTGGCGCAGATGATTTCGCTGGCGGATGACACCAACCCGCATGAGCGTTTGAAAGTGGCGCAAGATGAAGAGTGTAGCGAGGATTTACTGGAAAAACTGGCCAAAGACAGTTATCTGGCGGTGCGTAAAGCGGTGTATCAGAACCCAAACTGTAGTACGCGTATTCTGTCTGCCTGCATAGCACCAGCAGAAACCGGGGATCAAAAAGATAAAGATATGTTAGCCGTGGCCTGTGTTCACCATAATGCCCCGGAAAACCTGTTAATTTCCCTGATCCAGAAAGGGAAGTTGGCAAATGATGTTTTGTTGGAGTTGGTAGCAAAACCGCACTGCAAAGCGGATCTACTGAGCTGTCTTATGGCGCAGAAAAATACGGCGCTACAGCGCAGCGTGTTACGTCATGCCAATTGCCCGGTAGATATCTGCAACGAGCATCTTCATCACTCACAGGCTGTATTCCGTGCTGCACTGGCGCTCAACCCATCGTTGAATAAGGAACAGCAGCAAGTCTTAGTTGCTGATAAGAATAAAACGGTACGTATCGCGTTGGCGCAAAATATGGCGCTGGAAGAAGAGATTATTACGACGCTGAAGCGGGATAGTGACCTTTCGGTGGTTACGGCGCTGGAAGAGACTCGGCGTACCGCTAACGCCGAAACACACTCGAAGCCGGAGGAAAAAAACCACGAGGTTGACCTCCTGACACAGATAAAACAAGGCAGTGTTCAAAAACTGCTGTCTTTGGCATCCCGACAGTATTTGCCTGAGCAGGCACAAAATTATATTGCGACACATATTACCAATGAGGCCGTACTGGTGACATTAGCCAGTAATCCGACATTGCATGATCAGGTGCAGTATATTCTTGCGAGCGAAGGAAGCCCTGATGTCCGCACCGCATTGGCAGTCAACTCGGCCTTGAGTTCAGAGTTACAAAAGTACTTGTTTGACGTTGGGCAGACTGAAACCAAACGGGCCTTGATGAGTAACACCGCATTGAGCGAAGAAGTACAGTTAATTGCCCTGGAATGCGCAGACTACGATATCGATTATGTACTGTTACGTAATCCCAATATTAGTGCGGATATTCAGCATCGCGTTATGAGATTTAGTTTTACTCGTGGTTTAAGTAAATGCTTCTTAGCGATGAATTCCGCATTAAGCGAAGATATATTAAAGTTGTTGTCAGCCGATGCCTTTATTGATTCTTTGTTCAAGTATAGTGGGGTGTATTCTGAAAGCAAATACACATTAAGAAGCTGCATATTGTCGAATCCTAATATATCTAAGCCGTTAGCGGCAGAACTGATGAAAAACTTTGATATGTTGGATTACCTCGAGCCTGATATTATTGTGGGGATGTTAGCTAACCCAGGGTTTAATGAGGATGATTTTAAACGAGTCTTTACTTCATCTCGTGGCTATTATCACTTTGGTTTAGCTGATAGCTATTATGATATCCTTTCAGCATTGGCAAAATCTCATCTGCTCGCGGAGAAAAAACAGGCGTTTTTAATCGATGAGTTTAATGATTTAATAGATGATGATAATTGTAAGGTGATTTACGCGCTAACCAAAAATGCCGTTATTGCCCCAGCCTGTCAGGCCATTCTATTACATAACGGGGATGCCAATGTTGTAATGAATCTCCTGTGTAATGAAGGATGTACGCCAAGAACGAAGCAAAGTATTATCGAGCGAATTAAAGTTGATTCTGCTTTCCAGTCACTGTTCTCTTTAACAATAGATACGCGTGAAGTTGAGCTGGAAAGAAGAAAGGAACAGTTCAGAGACGCAGGGCGTTTGTTATCGGATGATGGAATGATTGTCGATATTAAAACTATAGTGGATGTTTTCGATAACGACGAAACCGATCGATTGCTAACGAATATTAAGTTGTTAAAAGAAGTCCTCGAACAAGCCAGCTAATCATCATCTAAATAGAGCGATATACAATGTCGCTCTATTTTTCATATTGCGATTAAATTGGCGACTCACAGGAGTCGTATTGGATACTTAACTTATTGATCCAATATTGATGCTTTGTACTGAATAAATGAGTAACCACCCGAAATGATTTTGCTTATGGGATTTTGGGGCATTCTGAGCTACAAAACCTTTGATCAGATATTCCTGGAGCATCTGGGTGGCCCACTGGCGGAACTGAGTGCCTCGTGGCGAGCGGACACGATAGCCAACGGCGAGGATTAAAGGCAGGCTGTAATGTAGTCTGTTGCGACTTACCTGACGACGACCTTCCTGCTGAACCTGTAAGTAAGACTTACAGGTTGCGTTTTGTTCAAGCTCACCTTCTTTATCGATTGCTTTAATATGCTGTGTAACGGCTTGCGGGGTTATCTGATAAAGATTTACGATGGTTGCCTGAGGGAGCCATAGAGTTTCTTGTTCAAAGCGGCATTCAACACGTATTTTGCCATTATCGCTGGCAAACATAATGAATTCGCCTGCTGAGGATGGGATTAAGTGTTCCGCCTCCACATTAATTCGATGTTCAACGCTGTATTGCGCTTAGTACGCCAGAGATCGACACCGATGCTGATTATATGAAAGCGGTTTTGCGAGCACCATTCCAGGCCATCTGGAATCAGTGTGTGATCGCCAGCGCTCCCTCAATCCCTTTCAGCTTCGCTTGTGCCTGTTTTAATTCCTTCAGCAACCGCTGTTCCTGCTCGTTGTACGCTACCAGAACAATGCACCCGTCCATGACTTTGGGTGTCAGTTGTTGCCCGGTTTCAAACCCTGCGACGCGGAGCCACTTCCCCGAAAGGATGATGTGCGGTGTCGTTTTGTCGTGAACCTGCGGGCGATATCCCACAATTATTGTGCGCTCGGTTCCTGTTGCGGCGGTGTCTGGGGTAGAATGCGAATCAGCCATAATCAACTCCTTGATAGTTGGTGAGGTTAGCTCTCGCCGGGTACTGCGAATACCAGGCGAGGGCGTTTATAAGTCAGGTCGCCAGATAAAAAGGTACGTACCTGATTGGTGGTATACTGCTCTTATAGGTACGTACATGTCAACAGCTAAACGCGACCCAAATCAGTCTAAATCCGGAAAAGCACCAACTTTCCAGATTCGTATCACACCCGAGTTAAAGGCGCAGTTCGAGGCTGCGGCAAAGGCAGAGGGGATGAGTTTGGGGAATTGGTTGAAAAACCTTGGCAGAGAGGAAATTAAAAGAATCAATGCTGCTCACTTTCTAAAAGAAACAAAAGAATAGGCACAGAAAAATTGTGCTGTGCCTTGCTTAATCATTATTTTAATATTTTTGGATTAAGCCAGTTCCATTTTATATTTTCAAATTCATCTGACTGAGTAATTTGACAATTAATAAACTTAGAAATATTAGGGATATTGAACCTCAATAAATCAATGTCTGTCTGGTTTAGCTTAAACTTAAAAATGTTGTTTTCTAATGAAAAACTATCAAAAGATTTTGCGCTGATAGTCACTGTGTATTCACCTGGTTTCCACCAAAAAAAATTATTCCTTGATGCCACTAGTTTATGGTATTGCTCTGACTCCATTGTTTCTTTAGAAAAATCTGATGACGATTTACTTTTAAGAAAATTTATATGATATAATAATTCATTTTGTAACGATAAGTCTTTCTCATGAAATTTTGGTTTTTGAAATTTAATAAATTTTTCTGTTAGCAGATCTTGGAAAAGGTTTATTGCAATCGCAGGGTAATCTTTTGTAATATACTGTTTATTTCCATTATTATCACTGATCTCACTTTGCATTTCAGTAATACCAACCCATCTTAAAATATGAATATCACCATCAGTATGTTTTATTTCAACTGAAAGATCTTCAATTAATAATGGTTTTTTCTTAGAAAGAAGACTCATTCTTAAATTAAATATGGGTCCAAAAGAGGTATAACTAAGTTCAACAGTATTGTTATAATAAAATCTCAGCTTTGGCTTGGTAATGAATTTATAAAAAATATGAACTATTTGAGGTAGCCAAGCGGCTGCACCGATATATGCAACTATATCTCCTGAACTCATGTTCTTATCTCCGATCTTGAATTAATAGCCATCAGTGGTAACTTATAGGAAATAATACAAATCTAACACTAAAAGAATACTATGCGATAGGTATATTTTAGGTATTATTATAAAGATTGTTAGAAAGGTGTTTTAAATTTTGGCGGAAGATCACAGGAGTCGAACCTGCCCGGGACCGCTGGCGGCCCCAACTGGATTTGAAGTCCAGCCGCCTCACCGGAGACGACGATCTTCCGCGCCTACACTGCTACATGGAGGCGGGCGCATTATAGCTACTTTCAACCATTTACCACATCCCCCATGGGCAAATATTTCTCTCCTCAATGTCTGCCTTTCAACAGATAAAAATAAACCCCTTTCTTTTCCAATGGTTACATTGTGTCAGGCGCGAAAGCGTGGTGATTGATCGCGTGCCTGGTCTGGCTCTCCGTGTGAAAACGGCGGCAATCACCAGGTATTTGGTTACGTAATAGGCTTTGGGGAGCTGTTTTTTCATCCGCTGTCCACTCTCGCGTACGGCGTGAACATACCTGAACACATGGTTAAGTACGCTAGCTATCGGGGATTTTTTGCAACGGAGATTAACGATAAATCAGGATGACATTCTGGAGGCAGAAAAACGCATTTTGGCGGAGACCGCAGGAGTCGAACCTGCCGGGAGCCATTGACGGCTGCCACTGGAAATGAAGTCCAATCGTCTCACCGGAGACGACGATCTTCCGCGCCTACATTGCTACATGGAGGCGGGGCGCATTATAGCTACTTTCAATCGCTTGCCACATATTTACTTACGTTTTCATTCATATTTTTTATGTATCCCATGCCTTACTGCTAAAAAAATATAAAAAATCATCAAGTTACACGTTAGTACATTCTGCCAGCCAACCCAGATCACAGAAAATAAGAAACATAATTTGATAACGAGAAAACGCAATTCACCTCATGGCCTGGATGGTTTACAAAGCGGGTAACCGTGGACTCGGTGCAACGGGTTTGAAAGAGGGAGAGAGGCGTTTTGCGCTCGCTCGTGGTTCTCATTTGGTCTGCCACGATGTCCAACACCGCCGATGATGGCGATTAGCTATCTGCTCAGCGCCAGGGTGACGCAACCAGCAGAATTAAGAGGACGAATTATGAAAATCAGTGATGGAAACTGGCTGATCCAACCAGGGCTTAATTTAATCAACCCGGTTCAGGTTTTTGATGTTGAGCAGCATGGCAACGAGATGGTGGTCTACGTTGCCCCGCGCGATGTCCGTGAGCGAGCGTGGCAACTGGACACCACGATGTTTACCCTGCGCCTGTTTTCTCCTCAGGAAGGCGTGGTGGGCGTGCGTATTGAACACTTCCAGGGGGCGCTGGACAAAGGCCCGCATTATCCGCTGAATGTGCAAAAAGATGTGCCGGTTGAGATGCAGAACACCGCCGAGTTTGCCGAGCTGAAAAGCGGCAACCTGAGCGTGCGTGTCACCAAAGGTGAATTCTGGTCGCTGGATTTCCTGCGCAACGGCACTCGCATTACCGGTAGCCAACTGAAAAACAATGGCTATGTGCAAGACAGCCACACCAACCGTAACTACATGTTCGAACGCCTCGACTTAGGCGTGGGCGAAACCGTGTACGGCCTTGGCGAGCGCTTTACCGCGCTGGTGCGCAACGGGCAGAATGTTGAAACGTGGAACCGCGATGGCGGCACGAGTACCGAGCAATCTTATAAAAATATCCCGTTCTACCTGACTAACCGTGGCTATGGCGTGTTGGTAAACCACCCGCAAAATGTCTCGTTCGAGATTGGCTCTGAGAAAGTCTCTAAAGTGCAGTTCAGCGTTGAAGGCGAGTATCTGGAATATTTCGTTATCGACGGCCCAACCCCGAAAGAGGTGCTGAACCGCTATACCCAATTCACCGGCCGCCCTGCGCTGCCGCCAGCCTGGTCCTTCGGCCTGTGGCTGACCACGTCGTTCACCACCAACTATGACGAAGCCACGGTGAACAGCTTTATCGACGGCATGGCAGAACGCCAACTGCCGCTGCACGTGTTCCACTTCGACTGCTTCTGGATGAAAGCCTTCCAGTGGTGTGATTTTGAATGGGACCCGCTCACCTTCCCGGACCCGCAAGGTATGATCCAACGCCTGAAAGAAAAAGGGCTGAAAGTGTGCGTGTGGATTAACCCGTACATTGGTCAAAAATCGCCGGTTTTCCAGGAGCTAAAAGAGAAAGGGTATCTGCTTAAACGCCCTGATGGCGCAATTTGGCAGTGGGATAAATGGCAGCCGGGGTTGGCGATTTATGACTTCACTAATCCCGACGCCTGCAAATGGTACGCCGACAAGCTGAAAGGCCTGGTGGCGATGGGGGTGGACTGCTTCAAAACGGACTTTGGCGAGCGTATCCCGACTGATGTACGTTGGTTTAATGACGCTGACCCGCAGAAAATGCATAACCATTACGCCTACATCTACAACGAAATGGTGTGGAACGTGCTGAAAGAGACTGTCGGCGTGGAAGAAGCGGTGCTGTTTGCTCGCTCTGCCTCTGTGGGCGCGCAAAAATTCCCGGTGCACTGGGGCGGCGACTGCTACGCCAACTACGAATCAATGGCGGAAAGCCTGCGCGGCGGCCTGTCTATTGGCCTGTCTGGCTTTGGTTTCTGGAGCCACGATATTGGCGGCTTCGAAAACACCGCGCCAGCGGATGTCTACAAGCGCTGGTGTGCGTTTGGCCTGTTCTCCAGCCACAGCCGTTTGCACGGCAGCAAATCTTACCGTGTGCCGTGGGCGTATGACGAAGAGTCTTGCGACGTAGTGCGTTACTTCACCGAACTGAAATGCCGCATGATGCCGTATCTGTATCGCCAGGCGGCGCTGGCTAACGAGCACGGTACGCCGATGCTGCGCGCCATGATGCTGGAATTCCCGGACGATCCGGCCTGTGATTACCTTGACCGCCAGTACATGCTGGGAGATTCGCTGGCGGTTGCTCCGGTGTTCTCGGCTGCGGGTGACGTACAGTTCTACCTGCCGCAAGGGCGCTGGGCAATAATAACCAGAAGCCGGACTATGCGTGGCATGAAGGTACGGCGTTCCAGTTGTTCCATCTGGATGATGGGCGCGAAGCGCTGTGCGACGTCCCAGCGGCAGACGGTTCCGTTATTTATACGCTGAAAGCGAAACGCCAGGGCAATACCATTACCGTGAAAGGATGCGGCAAAGCCAGCGGCTGGACGCTGTGCCTGCGCAATATCCCGCAAGTTGCTGGTGTGCAGGGCGGCAGCCACGCAGGGAGTGAGCTGGGGGCTGTTGTAACCGCGCAAGGCGATGAGTTGGTGATTACGCTGTAAATAATAGCTTTAATAGCAAACCCCTTCTTGTGTCATCAGAAGGGGTTTTTATTTCGTAGGCGTAATAGAAATATACCGTTTGTAGGCCGGATAAGCGCTATCTGGAAATATCGCTGCCATGCCTGATAATGGTGACAAAACATTAACCTGCGTTTTAAAATTGATTGGGAATATCATTATTATATTTATCTGATTAATAAATTATGTCAACGCTCACTCCTCACGATAAAGTGACTTATTCCACAATTATATTTTTTGAATAATCGTACAATGAGCACTTTTTGCGGGAGGCGACAATGGATCTGGAAAGCATTTTTCGTGAAGCTAAACTGAGCAAAACGGATATGACCGTTTTGCGTTTTATTCAAAACGATCCTGAATTATGTATTCGCAGTGGGATCAGGGCGGTTGCGGCACAATGCTATAGTAATCCATCTTCATTAGTGCGGTTGGCAAAAAAACTAAAATTTGGTGGTTGGTTAGAGTTGGTCTATTTTATCAAATTTAATATAACCATGCCGAAATTAGATGTGACGAATGATATTAACTATATGAACATCCAGCCAATGGAAAACCTCTCTCCTTTCCTTCAGCGTTTGCGAAATGAACGGATACTGATCCATGGTAGTGGTTTCTCTCAGTTGATTGCACAATATATCTATAATAAATTTCTTGTTATTGGTATTAATGTAAATCTGGCATTGTGGCCTGATTATGAAATTCTGGAACAGAAATCATCGTCTAAATTTGATTCTATCTGGTTAATTTCAAAATCGGGGCGTAGCAGTTCGGCGTTAAACTGGGTGAAGGCTTTAGAGGGGAAAGAGACAAACCTTGTCTGTTTCACTGGTGATTATCAAAGCCCGCTTGCGCAGTCGGCCGATATGTCATTCATTATTCATGACCCACAGAAATTTGATGATGATATCTACTGGAGTAACCCGTTTTTTGGCTATTGCATACTGGGCTTTGAAAGGCTGTTGAAAATGTGGTTTGTACAGGAAAATTCGGGAGCGGCGAGCGCCCCCTTTAGCGTTATTGCCAATCCTGGAAACGAGGATCATCCAGATACGCCGTAACCAGTTGCGTTGCCAGCGACCAGGAACCTACCAGCGGGTGCGCCATGAGTGCTCGTATAGCCAGTGATTTATCACGTTGCAGAATTGCCGCGACGGCGAGCCGCTCGTACTCTTTCACGTTGGCGATCATGTTTTTCTGAGCCGTAGGTACATATTTCGGGGTGACCGGTTTAAGGCCGTCTTTACTGAGATCGCAGCTAATTTCTATCACATCATCAGGACGTAGGAAATCAAGAGTATTGTTGTTGGATATTGAGACTACAATGCGCTTGGTTGTTGTGCTATTCACCGCTTCCAGAATATCCAGCGCGACGCCCGCATAGCCGCCGGTATCCGGTTCTTCAATAAACTGGCGTAGCGTTAGTGGTTCCCTGGTATTGAATTTTTCCTGCTGGGATTCATTTTGCATATAGCTATTTTCCCGACGCAGGTAGTGTTTCATCCAGATATCAAAGGCCATTTCTGGGTTGGTTTTAACGTCAATCGTTCGCAACTCTTCACGCATATCATGATTGATACGAGCAATCTGCTCACCTCGTGTTTCCGGCGAGTCTTGAATCGCTTTTAAAGCGACTTCACGATAGTAGTAATAATAGAGATATTCATTAAGCAGTTGCTTATCACACAGTTGAACTAGCTCTGGTGAGAAGTATTGCATGGCGGTCTTATGATAGAGACTTGGGTTGGCAACCAAACTGTCGGTGACATCTTCGCCGCGCACGGTAAAGTGAGTAAACCACGAGAAATGGTTCAGGCCATAGCATTCGACACTCAACTCACTCTCATCACAATTCAAGATTCCTGGTAGCTCTCGAATTAATTCCGAGGGGGCATCACAAATGCCGTAGACGCGGCGCTTGAACCCAGACTTAATAATGGCTTCAGTAACCAGGCCTGATGGATTGGTAAAGTTGAACAGGATGGCATCTTCAGCGGCATATTCTTCAATAAGACGGCAGTAATGTAAAATGGCCGGTATTGAGCGCATTGCCATAGCAAAACCGCCTGCCCCTGTTGTTTCCTGGCCCAGCGTGTTGTGTTCAAGCGCGATTCGTTCATCGTTTACACGGCTGGTATCGCCGCCTACCCGCAATGTGGTTATCACATAATTTGTGCCCTGCAACGCGGATATAGGATCACTGGTAAGATTAAATTTAATATCCGGACGAATGGTATTAAATATGTAGCGAGCTATTTCGCCAAACATGGCTAAGTTGTCAACTGAATCATCAAGGAATACAACTTCTTCTAATCCAATACGATGGGCATTATAGGCTAATGATTTTGCTAAGAATGCGGAGCGAACCCCACCGCCACCTAATACAGTTAATTTCATATCTCTTTCCTCTTAATTATTTTCTAGCCAGCTATCAACTTTAGAGCGGATCTGCCCAACTTTAACGCCATAGATAACTTGAACTTCGTTTTTATTGCGCACCACGCCATTGGCTCCGGTGCTTTTCAATATGGCATCATCCACTTTTCCCATATCGCGAATAGCAACACGTAAGCGAGTGAAACAGTTATCAACGGAGATGATATTTTCTTTTCCACCAAGCCCATTAATAATGTCATCAGTGGAATTTTGCGGCGAATTAACTTTATTGCGATAATCTTCCTTGCTGTAGAGTTTTACTTCGTCATCATCTTCCCGACCAGGGGTTTTCAAATTCAGTTTGGTCACGAGCGTACGGAAAATAGCGTAGTAAACGGCAAATTGACCTATCCCGATTAACACATATCCAGGCCAACGGGTGAGAGAGACAGGCAGCGGAAGGTTATAGACGAGAAATTCAATTAATCCAGATGCACCCCAGGGTCTAACGGAGAATATGTCACAAATAGCTTGCGAAGCTGCCGTTAAAGTGGCGTGAATCACCCAGAGTAATGGCGAAATAAAAAGGAACGTAAACTCAATTGGCTCAGTGATACCGGTCAGCATTGAGGTGATAATCGCGGGTAGCAGGATGGCTTTTGCCATCATTTTCTTTTCAGGTTTGGCCGTGTGATAAAAGGCGAGCGCAGCACCGGCCAGGCCAAAAATAGTCGTCATCCCTTGCTGTGAAAAACGTAATGCATCATTCATTACGGGGGTGAGATCGGGGTGGCGCATGTAAGCCAGGAAAATAGCCTGTGTACCAGAAACCACTTGTCCATCAACGCTGATGGAGCCACCAATCTGAGTCAGTTGGAACGGAGACCATACGAAATGGTGTAGCCCTGTGGGGATGAGGAATTTTTCGAAGAAACCAAAGACAAAAACGCCTGCGACACCGGCATTTTTCATAAAGCCAGTGAGTGCCGTGATGCCGTGAGTGACAACAGGCCAGATCTGAGTAAAGGCGATGGCGTAGATAATTACGACAGGCGTCATTGCAATCAATGTCAGTTTTGCACCGCCGTACATCGAGAGCGCGCCGGGTAATTCAATGGTTGAGACTTTATTGTGTACCCAGGCAATCGTGCAGCCAAGAATAATGCCAAGGAATATCCCCATATCGACGACGACAAAGCCTAATTGCTGAGTTTGTCCGGTTCCGTAATATTCGCCATTAATCTTTTCGGCTATTTGATGTGTATATTCCAACCATGAATGGTTAGCACCTAAAAACATGATAAAACACATTACGGAGACTAATGCGACTTCGGTCTTTTTATCTTTTGCCAGACCATAACTGATGCCTACACAAAAGAGTAGCCCTAGATTGCCGAATAAGGGCCAAAAAGTATCCCCTAATAATTGACCAAACTGATGTAGGAAATTTGTTTCAGAAATAAGCGTGGGATTGGTTAATACAGAGCTAATGGCAAGAATCAATCCAATGACGGGTAGGAATAATACCGCGCCGATCATTGCTCTGGAGAACTTTTGCATATTCTCCAGAATACGTTGGCGTATTAATGACATAGTCATTCCTTTAAGTTATGTAGGATATTTTTAATTTGTTTTATATGCTTCCAGCTATGTGGTTATAACAACCTTAATGCGTTAAGAAAACCTGTTGCAGAAAATAGGTACGAACGACCGCGAAATGCAAACAGGTTTCGTTTTTCTGAAGGGGCAATAAAAAAACAGGCTCTCATTATATGAGAGCCTGGGGGGAGGAGATTACGTGGCTAAACGGCGTTACGGGGTGGGTAAATCCGCGCTTATCACACCTCCAACCATCTTCTGCGTGACTTCTTGTTTTGCGCTATTCACCGCATGAAGTTCCCCATTGACACTCGGTTTGAGAGGGGGATCGGCCTGTACGTTGCCAGTGGCCTTCAACTGAACGTTGCCATCGCCGGTAATGGGGAGTGCTGGCCAGCCCCATTGGGACAGGATGTCTAATGGGATTCCGCGCCCGTTTAGTGAGACGCTGACGGGGCGCTGCGACGCCTGTGAAACCGTCGCGGTGGCTTCCAGAATCCCTTTTTCGGTAAACGCGCTTAGCTCGTTGATATTGAGGGTCGAGGCATCGGCGCTCAGCGCCAGCGATGGGCGGCGCACGTCTACGCGGTTAAAGGTTGCGGCGGCGGCGTTAAGCGTGGCGCTGCCGCTCCAGACGCCCCATTGGCGGTTTTTCACTAGCTGTAAGTTTGCGCCGTAGCCATCCAGCGCGGTTATCTGCCACGGGAAATCAGGGTCGATATCGATAATCAGATTGCGGTTGGCGCTGAGTTTTTTCAGCGTCACGCTTTGCAGCCATTGCGGTAATGGCGTCATCCACAGCGTTTTCCAGTTTTCCGGCAGCGTATATTCCAGCCCGGCGAAAACGGCGTCGTCTAACACCAGCGCGTTATCGGCGCGGAACCAGTTGCCTGCGCTGCGCACCATACCGCCTTCCCAGCGAGAGGAAAACTGGCGTAGCGCAATGCCTTGCGGTGAAAGCTCGGCGTTGATAATGGGGTCAAGCAGATGCAGTGAACCGTAGATAAACTCGCTGGCATTCATCGACAGTTTTCCGTCTTCACTCTGCCAGCCGCCTTCGCTCAGCGTCAGGTTGCGCAAGTTGAGGTCAAGGTCGGTTATCGCCCAGTCAGGGCCTTGCAGGTGAGCATCGGTAATGTCCAGGCGGCCTATCTGGAGTGAGGGGACGGTGGTCAGTGGGGCAAGGAAATCCAGCAGCGATTTATCGCTTTGTAGACGGATATCGTTAAGGCGCAGGTTGTCTACGACCCAACTGCCGTCCTGGTTACGGCGAGCGCTACCGGTCAGCGAGCCGCGCGCCATATCGGCCCCGACGGTGGTTAGCGTGACTTCGCCGTCGTTAATATCGCCTTCAATCAGCGTGTTGGTGGCGGGAACACCGTTCAACGTAAGCGAGCCTGCGCTCATCTGAATATGTGCTTTTTTGCCCAATACGTTGCCAGCTTCCGGCGTCCACGGCATCACGCCGCCAGAGACGCGCTGCGCGCTCAGTTCCCAGCCGGTTTCTGGGCTGTTAAGCGCCATATTGCTTAGCTGTAGGCGGTCTGCGGCAAAAGGCAGCGGCGCGGTGGCGGGGGACAAATTCAGCGTCCCGTCTTGCAACAAAATGGTATCGACGTGCAGAGGTGAGGTGATTTGGCGCGAGCTAAGGCCAATATCAACGGTTTTTGCCACCAGGGTGGCAGGTTTACCGTCACGCCCGAAGGTGACGTTATTCAGCCGAAGATGGGAGGGCGAGGAGAAGCGGTGATCCATCGCCTCAAACTTCACCTGATATGCGGTGTTATCGCTTAACCAGTGGCTTATCTGGCGAGCGCCCCAGCGCGTTTGCAGCAAAATATACAGCGCCAGAATCACCAGCAGCAGTGCGACCAGTAGCCAAATAATTAGCTTTCCGAGAAATTTCATGATCTTCCATCCTGAGAAAGGCACATAAACCTGTTATGCATGATTTATGCGCAATGCTCAAGGCAGGAATCGTATTATTCGGTGTCGGCGGCAGTGGTCTGAACCACTGCCGCGCAAGGGGTTACTCTTTCTCTGGCGGGAAAATAAGATTCAGAACAATTGCCGTGATCCCACCGGCGGCAATGCCGGAGGAGAGCAGGTTTTTCAGCCAGTCAGGGGCAAACTGGAGGATCTGTGGCTGCTGAGAAACGCCAAGACCCACGGCCAGAGACAGGGCGATAATCAGGATCGCGCGGCGGTTTAGCGGCTCGCGAGAGACAATACGCACGCCAGAGGCCGCGATAGTGCCGAACATCACAAGCGTTGCGCCACCGAGCACCGGCTCAGGAATGTGCTGTACAAAACCACTCACCGCCGGGAACAGGCCCAGCACGATAAGCATCAACGCAACCACAAAACCCACATAGCGGCTGGCGACGCCGGTCAACTGAATAACGCCGTTATTCTGCCCGAAGCAGGAGTTCGGGAAGGTGTTGAAGATGGCGGAAACGCAGGAGTTGAGGCCGTTTGCCAGTACGCCGCCTTTCAGGCGTTTCATGTATACCGGCCCGGAAACCGGCTGTTCAGAAACGTCGGACGTCGCGGTAATGTCGCCGATGGTTTCCAGCGAGGTAATCATAAATACCAGCATCAGCGGCAGCAGAAGGTTCCAGTCGATACCCAGCCCATAGTACAGCGGGGTAGGAACCATGATCAGACTGCTGTTGGTCGGGGTGGTGTTTTCCGGCAACATGCCGAGAAGCCATGCCATCAGGTAGCCCGCCGCCATCGCGATAACCAGCGAAGCAATGCGCAGATACGGGTTGCGTTGGCGGTTGAGCAGGATAATCAGCCCTAATACGATCCCCGCAAGTAGCAGGTTTTTCGGTGCGCCGAAGGTGTTGTCGCTTATCGCTGCGTAGCCGCCGCCGATGGACGTCAGACCAACCTGAATCAGCGACAGGCCGATAATCATTACCACCACGCCAGAAACCAGTGGGGTGATGACGCGGCGCGCCAGATGCAGAACACGAGATAACACCATCTCAGTGCAGCTCGCCAGCATCAGTGTGCCGAACAACGCCGCCATCATGGTGGGCACGTCTGCGCCGCCAGTTTTTAATGCCGTGCCGCCCATAATCAGCGGCGCAACAAAGTTGAAGCTCGTGCCCTGAATCGACAGCAGGCCGGAACCGACCGGCCCCCAGGCTTTAATCTGAATAATGGACGCAACACCGGAAGCGAATAACGACATGCTGATAATGTGCTGGGTATCTTCGGCTGGCAAACCCAGCGCCTGGCAGATGAGCAACGCCGGTGTAATGACCGCAACAAACATCGCCAGCAGGTGCTGGAGCGCGGCAAAGAGGGTTTGCGGAAGCGGCGGGCGATCTTCCAGGCGGTAAATTAATTCGCTAGTTTGCTTATGCGCAACCGGTTGCGCATCGGCTTGTTCGAGAGTATTAGCGGACATCTCAGAGGCAATCCCGTGGTGGAAAAGTGGCGATTTTAGCGGACTGGTTGGTAAAAGCAAACGGTTGCTTTGATGATGCGCAAATTATTACGGAAAATAACCGGACAAACGGCGTGGGTTGGCGCTAACGCTATTGTGCAATAGATGAGTAACCATACATTTTCCTATCACTTTTTTAGTTTTCGTGCTTAAACTTTGTGCCGTGCCTCATGATGAGGCCATTACGACATGGGAAATTTGTCGCGTATGAATGGATCATGCGTTTAATAAGGAGCTGTAATTATGTTTCATCTCGATACCTTATCGACGCTCGTTGCTGCAACGCTGGTGTTGCTGCTGGGACGAAAGCTGGTCCAGAGCGTCGCCTTCCTGAAAAAATACACCATTCCTGAACCCGTCGCGGGTGGCCTGCTGGTTGCGCTGGCGCTACTGGTGCTTAAAAAAAGCATGGGCTGGGAAATCGATTTTGATATGAGCCTGAAGGACCCACTCATGTTGGCGTTCTTTGCCACCATCGGCCTTAACGCGAACATCGCCAGCCTGCGCGCGGGCGGTAAAGTGGTGGGGACATTCCTGATTGTGGTGGTAGGGTTGCTGCTGCTGCAAAACGCGCTAGGCATCGGCATGGCGAAACTGCTGGGGCTTGATCCGCTGATGGGCCTGCTGGCGGGGTCGATTACCCTGTCGGGCGGTCACGGCACTGGCGCGGCGTGGAGTAAGCTGTTTATCGAACGCTATGGTTTTACCAACGCCACCGAAGTGGCAATGGCTTGTGCGACGTTCGGCCTGGTATTGGGCGGCTTGATTGGCGGCCCGGTGGCGCGTTATCTGGTGAAGCATTCGTCGTCGCCGAACGGCACGCCGGACGACCAGGAAGTGCCGACCGCGTTCGAAAAGCCGGACGTGGGGCGGACTATCACCTCGCTGGTATTAATTGAATCCATTGCCTTAATTGCGATTTGCCTGACGTTAGGGAAGGTGATTGCGCAACTGTTGGCGGGCACGGCGCTGGAGTTGCCAACGTTTGTCTGCGTGCTGTTTGTCGGGGTTATCCTCAGTAATGGCCTGGCGCTGATGGGCTTTTACCGAGTGTTCGACCGCGCGGTGTCGGTGCTGGGGAACGTGAGTTTGTCGCTGTTCCTGGCCATGGCGCTGATGAGCCTTAAATTGTGGGAACTGGCGGATCTCGCCCTGCCGATGATTGTGATTCTGGCGGTGCAAACCGTGGCGATGGGGCTGTACGCTATTTTCGTCACCTATCGTTTGATGGGCAAAAACTACGATGCGGCGGTGCTGGCGGCGGGGCATTGTGGTTTTGGCTTAGGCGCAACGCCAACGGCGATTGCCAATATGCAGGCAATTACCGAGCGTTTTGGCCCTTCACATACCGCATTTTTAGTTGTGCCGATGGTTGGCGCGTTCTTTATCGACATCGTTAACGCATTGGTGATTAAGCTGTATTTAATGCTGCCGATATTTGGTTAAGACAAAAATGCCGGAGATAAACTCCGGCATTTTTTTACCTGCGGACGTCTTACTCTTCGTGATCTTCCCACGCTAACGCGCGTTTCACTGCTTTCTTCCAGCCGCTGTAGCGGAAGTTGCGCTCGGTGGTTTCGATGCCAGGGCGGAATTCACGTTCAATCACCGCTTTTTCCTGCAACTCATCAAGGTTCTGCCAGAAGCCGACGGCCAGACCCGCCAGATAAGCCGCGCCCAGCGCCGTCACTTCACGCACTTCCGGGCGCTCAACGCGAGTGCCCAGAATGTCGGACTGGAACTGCATCAGGAAGTTATTGGCCACCGCGCCGCCGTCTACGCGTAGGGCGTGCAGACGAATGCCGGAGTCAGCCTGCATGGCTTCCAGCACGTCGCGCGTCTGGTAAGCGATAGATTCCAGCGTTGCGCGGATGATGTGGTTGGAGTTCACGCCACGGGTCAGGCCGAAAATCGCGCCGCGCGCATACGGATCCCAGTATGGTGCGCCGAGGCCGGTAAAGGCTGGGACAACGTACACACCGTTGGTGTCTTTAACTTTGGTGGCGAAATATTCGGAATCTAAGGCATCGCTAATCAGCTTCATTTCGTCGCGCAGCCATTGAATGGATGCGCCCGCCATAAACACCGCGCCTTCCAGCGCATAGTTCACCTCGCCGCGCGGGCCGCAGGCGATGGTGGTCAGCAGGCCGTGGCTGGAGGCCACCGCTTTTTCACCGGTGTTCATCAACATAAAGCAGCCAGTGCCGTAGGTGTTTTTCGCCATCCCTTCTTTTACGCACAGTTGGCCGAACAGCGCCGCTTGCTGGTCACCGGCAATCCCGGCGATAGGAATGCGCGTACCGCCTTTCCCGCCAATATTGGTCTGGCCGTACACTTCAGAAGACTTGCGCACATCCGGCAGCATGGCGCGTGGGATATCCAGCGCATCCAACATTTTGTCGTCCCAGTCCAGGGTGTTGATGTTGAACAGCATGGTGCGCGAGGCGTTGGTGTAGTCGGTGACGTGTACGCGTCCCTGAGTCATTTTCCAGATAAGCCAGGTATCAACAGTACCAAACAGCAGTTCGCCGCGTTTCGCACGCTCGCGGGAGCCTTCGACGTGGTCGAGGATCCATTTCACTTTGGTACCTGAGAAGTACGGGTCAACCACCAGGCCGGTTGTTTTGCGCACGTACTCTTCCATGCCATCGCGCTTCAGTTGTTCGCAGATATCCGCCGTGCGGCGGCACTGCCAAACAATGGCGTTGTAAATGGGTTTGCCGGTTTCGCGCTCCCATACCACGGTGGTTTCACGCTGGTTGGTGATCCCAATTGCGGCGATTTCGTCAGAGTTGATGTCGGCTTTTGCCAGCACTTCCACGAGCGTAGAACTTTGCGAAGCCCAGATTTCCATTGGGTCATGCTCAACCCAACCTGGCTTCGGATAAATTTGTTCAAATTCGCGCTGTGAGACGCTGACGATATTGGCGTCATGATCCATCACGACAGCACGGGAACTGGTAGTGCCCTGGTCGAGCGCAACGATATATTTTTTGTCAGTCATAATGAACGTTCCGTAGTCAGATTACAGCGAAGCATTGTGTTGATTCTGGCTGGAGGCCGCTTTTGGCTCTTCAACCTCGCAGGTGTCGCAGGGCAGATGACGGCCAATCAGCTTGCGATAGCTGAAAGCGCCCAGCGCAGCGCCGACGATAGGCGCAAACAGCGGTACGACAAAATACGGGATATCTTTGCCGCCGGTAAAGGCAACGTCGCCCCAACCTGCAACCCAGGCGAAGGCTTTCGGGCCGATATCACGCGCTGGGTTCATCGCAAACCCAGTCAGCGGGCCCATCGATGCGCCGATAACCGCAATCAGCAGGCCAATCAGTAGTGGCGCCAGCGGCCCACGCGGAATACCGTTGCCATCGTCAGTCAGCGCCAGAATAACGCCCATCAGGATAGCGGTAATGACCATTTCTACCGCGAAGGCCTGCACAAAATTGATATGTGGATTTGGATAAGTGGAAAAAATTCCAGCCAGTTCAAGGCTTTCGACGCTACCACGCACCATATTGTGCGAATGTTCGAAATCAATAAAGAGGTTGTAGTAAAGCCCATAGACCAGTGCGGCAGCGCAGAATGCACCAGCAAATTGAGCAACGATGAACGGGACGACTTTACGCCCGTCGAAACAGGCGAACAGCCACAGTGCGATGGTGACCGCCGGGTTAAGGTGTGCGCCGGAAACCCCTGCGGTGAGGTAGATGGCCATCGCCACGCCCAGGCCCCAGATGATACTGATTTCCCATTGGCCGAAGCTTGCGCCCGCGACTTTTAGTGCCGCAACACATCCCACGCCGAAAAAGATCAGCAACCCGGTACCGAGAAACTCTGCAATGCACTGGCCTTTTAAGGTTGATGTTTGGCTCATAAACGGATCCTGAAGGCAAATTGATGATTATTGTGTTCATACGCATTCATGACGCGCATGTTGCCATGTAGGCATAGTGTTAATTTATCGTTAACGAGCGTAAACGAGAAATATCGAAATTAAAATGTGTGTGCCACGTCAAAAAATGAGCGATTTCGCGCCAAATAATGTCCGTTTATGGAACGAAAAAAACATCAACAATGCGATTCTATTTGCCAGGTTGTTAACAATTTATGGGAAACAACCGCTAATACTCCAGGTCTAGGCTGAAAATTGCGGACAACCGCAATCTACAGGCTCTGGCGCTGGACAGGGAAGGCGGCGCTCCATACAATCGACTGCAAGCCGTGCGCTTATTTACGATAAGGCGTCGCCGGGGTTCCGGGACGATATCAACGCCTTGCAAGATCAGGAGAGGTTATGACAATGTCATTAGAAGTGTTTGAGAAACTGGAAGCGAAAGTTCAGCAGGCGATTGATACCATCACGCTGTTGCAGATGGAAATCGAAGAGCTGAAAGAAAAGAACAACACGCTGACGCAGGATGTTCAGTCTGCACAGCAGAGCCGTGAACAGCTGGAGCGTGAAAACAACCAGCTGAAAGAGCAACAGAGTGGCTGGCAGGATCGTCTGCAAGCGCTGCTGGGCCGCATGGAAGAAGTTTAATTCCATCTCTCCCCAGGCAATGTTACATGGCCTGGGGATGCTTTTCCCTCCGTCGTTCCCCCGTTGAGTGATTTCGAGCAAACGCGCATTGCGCCCGCCTTTATATTTCAAAACTGCATAATCAATCTTTTTTTATTCTTTAATCATCGGTTCTGTTTCTGGCAGGCTAGCCTCACGACAACACAACAGATAAGAGAGCGGGCGATGAATAAGTGGGGCGTAGGGTTAACTCTTTTGCTGGTTTCCAGCAGCGTACTGGCTAAAGATATTCAGTTGCTTAACGTGTCTTATGACCCGACGCGTGAACTGTACGAGCAGTACAACAAAGCATTTAGCGCGCACTGGAAAAAAGAAACCGGTGATAACGTGGTTATCCGTCAGTCTCACGGTGGCTCCGGTAAACAGGCGACTTCCGTTATCAACGGGATTGATGCGGATGTCGTTACCCTGGCGCTGGCTTATGACGTCGACGCTATCGCTGAGCGTGGGCGCATTGATAAAAACTGGATCAAACGCCTGCCGGATAACTCAGCCCCATACACCTCCACCATTGTGTTCCTGGTGCGTAAAGGCAACCCGAAACAGATCCACGACTGGAACGACCTGATTAAACCGGGCGTGTCGGTTATTACCCCGAACCCGAAAAGCTCTGGTGGTGCACGCTGGAACTACCTGGCGGCCTGGGGTTACGCGCTGCACCACAACAATAACGATCAAGCCAAAGCGCAGGATTTCGTGAAAGCGCTGTATAAGAACGTAGAAGTGCTGGACTCTGGCGCACGTGGTTCAACCAATACCTTTGTGGAGCGCGGCATTGGCGATGTGCTGATCGCCTGGGAAAACGAAGCGCTGTTGGCGACCAATGAACTGGGTAAAGACAAATTTGAAATTGTGACGCCAGGTGAGTCTATTCTTGCGGAGCCAACTGTCTCTGTCGTCGATAAAGTGGCAGAGAAAAAAGGCACAACAGCGGTGGCGGAAGCGTACCTGAAATATCTGTACTCGCCGGAAGGCCAGGAGATCGCAGCGAAGAACTATTACCGCCCACGCGATCCGCAGGTGGCGAAAAAATACGAAAGCGAGTTCCCGAAACTGAAACTGTTTACCATCGATGAGGAATTCGGTGGCTGGACGAAAGCACAGAAAGAGCATTTCTCTAACGGCGGTACGTTCGACCAGATCAGTAAGCGTTAATCTCCCCCTCTACGCCCGGCAAATTCGTCGGGCGTTTTCTTGCCTATAGAAACCCCCCAACCAAATGAACTAGACCCCATAAATGATGGCCTGGCAGCGGCAAAAAACGAATACAGGTGTTCTACGGAGAGACGCGTAGGGTAGATGACTGCATAGTACGAAAACTGTACGAATAAAAAACACGTATTATATGCAGTTGTGCCAGGAGATATTCTTGTTTATCAAAGGTAAGCAAATCTTCCTCCTCGGTATGATATGGAGAAGTGAAATGACAAGATTTAAATATCTGCTGGTTATGCTGCTGTTATTGGTGATCGCGGCGGGCCTCGGTGGCTGGTATTGGCTGTCTTCTGACAACCGGGATGCGCTGCGTAAGTTAGTGCTGCAACAGTGTGTGCCCAACCAGCAACAGCATCAGAACCCTGCACCCTGCGCCGATGTTAACCTGAAAGACAGATACGTGTTATTTAAAGACCGTCATGGCCCGCTACAGTATTTGTTGATGCCAACCTATCGCATTAACGGCACGGAAAGCCCGTTGTTGCTTGAATCACTGACGCCGAACTTTTTCTGGCAGGCGTGGCAACGGCGTACCATCATGAGCGATAAACGCGGATCGCAAGTGCCGGATAGCGCCATCTCGCTGACAATTAATTCCCGAACTGGGCGTTCGCAAGACCATATGCACATCCATATTTCCTGCCTGCGCCAGGATGTTCGGGCGCAGTTGGATAATAATTCAGAGTCGGTGGGCAGCCGTTGGCTTCCGCTACCGGGCGGGCTGATGGAGCATGAATATTTGGCGCGTCGGGTCACAGAAAATGAACTGGCGCAGCGCAGTCCGTTCCTGATGCTGGCGGACGAAGTGCCGGAAGCGCGTGAGCATATGGGGCGTTTTGCACTCGCGCTGGCGCAGCAGAGCGATGGCTCGCTGGTATTGCTGGCGACTGAACGTAACCTGACGACGCAGAACCGCGCATCAGCGGAAGAGATTCAGGATCATAGCTGCGCCATTCTGCAATAACCCCACCTTATCTGGCGTTTACCTGTCAAACCTGTCGTCGTATTCTTGCTGAAAAAAACGACAGGAGACAGGTATGTCGCTCTGGTTCACTCACCCTCTGTTCCTCCCTTCTATCATTGTTGGCGTCACTATCCTGCTGTGGGCGACATCGCTGTTGCCGGAATTTGTCACCGCGTTGCTGTTCTTCGCGGCGGCGATGACGGCGAAAATCGCCCCGCCAGATGTTATTTTCGGCGGCTTTGCGTCATCGGCTTTCTGGCTGGTATTTAGCGGTTTTGTGCTCGGGGTCGCTATTCGGAAAACCGGTCTGGCCGATCGCGCGGCGCGGGCGCTTTCATCTCGTTTAACTGACTCCTGGCCGCTGATGGTCGGCAGCGTTGTGCTGCTGAGCTATGCGCTGGCGTTTGTGATGCCGTCAAATATGGGGCGTATTGCGCTGCTGATGCCGATTGTTGCGGCAATGGCTAAACGCGCGGGCATTGATGAGGGCACTCGCGCCTGGTTTGGGCTGGCGCTTGCGGTTGGCTTTGGGACTTTCCAGCTTTCCGCGACCATTCTTCCGGCGAACGTGCCGAACTTAGTTATGAGCGGCGCAGCGGAAGGCGCTTACGGTATTCACCTCAATTATCTGCCGTACTTGTGGTTGCATACACCGGTGCTGGGCTGGCTTAAGGGGATGCTGCTTATCGGGCTGATTTGTTGGCTGTTTCCTGGTAAGCCACATCCGCCGCGTGAGCTGGAGCCTCTGCCGCCAATGAGTCGCGACGAAAAGCGTCTGGCGTGGCTGTTGGCGGTAGTGCTGGTGCTGTGGGTGAGTGAAAGCTGGCACGGCATTGGGCCTGCGTGGACAGGGCTGGTGGCGGCGGTGATTACGCTGCTGCCACGTGTCGGGTTTATCAGCGGTGAGGAGTTTGCCAGCGGGGTGAATATTCGAACCTGTATCTACGTGGCGGGTATTCTCGGCCTGGCTATCACCGTTACGCAAACCGGTATTGGCGCAGTGGTTGGCAACGCGTTGCTGCATATTATGCCGTTGGATAAAGACGCTCCGTTTACCAGTTTTCTCGCGCTGACCGGCATGACTAGCGCGCTGAACTTCATCATGACCGCGAACGGCGTTCCGGCGCTTTACACCACCTTTGCTCAAAGTTTTTCGGATGCCACCGGCTTCCCGCTGTTGAGCGTGATTATGATCCAGGTTTTGGGATATTCCACGCCGTTGTTGCCGTATCAGGCGTCGCCGATAGTGGTGGCGATGGCGTTAGGGAAAGTGCCTGCAAGGGCGGGGATGTTGCTGTGTCTGGCGCTGGCGGTAGTGAGCTATTTAGTGCTGCTACCGTTAGATTACGCGTGGTATCAGGTGTTAGGGAAACTGTGAGGGCGTTATCCAGCCTACGGTCATATGGACTGTAGGCCGGATCAGGCAAAGCCGGCATTCAGGTTCATACGCCTGATGGCGCTGCGCTTATCAGGCCTACAGTTGTATGAATGTTTGCGTCGATCCGGCATTCATCCGCCTGATGGCGCTGCGCTTATCAGGCCTACAGTTGTATGAATGTTTGCATCGATCCGGCATTCATCCGCCTGATGGCGCTGCGCTTATCAGGCCTACAGTTGTATGAATGTTTGCGTCGATCTGGCATTCATGCGCCTGATGGCGCGACGCTTATCAGGCCTACAACTTTGAGTAGGCCGGATAAGGCAAAGCCGCCATCCGGCAGCTAAAACAGCGATTAAGCCTGTTTAGCGGCTTCTGCTGCTTTAACGATAACCGCGAAAGCGTCAGCTTTCAGGGATGCACCGCCAACCAGTGCGCCATCGATGTCTGGCTGGGTGAACAGCTCAGCAGCGTTGGAAGCGTTAACGGAACCGCCGTACTGGATGATAACTTGCTCAGCCACTTTCGCATCAGCTTTAGCGATGTGATCACGGATGAATTTGTGAACAGCCTGAGCCTGTGCTGGGGTTGCAGATTTGCCAGTACCGATAGCCCATACTGGTTCGTAAGCGATAACCGCGCCTTCGAAAGCCGCAGCGCCCTGAGTTTTCAGAACGGCGTCAATCTGACGTGCGCAAACTTCTTCAGTTTTGCCCGCTTCGTTTTCTGCTTCGGTTTCACCGATGCACAGAACTGGGATCAGACCCTGTTCTTTCAGCACTGCGAATTTCTTCGCGATCAGCTCGTCAGATTCTTTGTGGTAAGTACGACGCTCGGAGTGGCCGATGATGATGTAGGTTGCGCCAACATCTTTCAGCATCGCGGCAGAGGTTTCACCGGTGAATGCGCCGGACAGGTTCAGGTCAACGTTCTGTGCGCCCAGGTGGATGTGGCTGCCCTCAGCGGCGTGTTTAGCCTGATCGATGTACATTTCTGGTGGCGCGATAGCAACGCCACAGCCAGCAACGCCTGCCAGCTCTTTGCGCAGGTTAGCAATCAGCTCGTTTACCATGTGGCGGCTGCCGTTCAGTTTCCAGTTACCCATCACTAAAGGATGTCGCATTTCGATTCTCCACGCTTGTCAGCGAATTAAGGAATATGGCCACCCATTAGGGCAGCATGGTCTGTGAATCAGTATAGAGATTGAAAGCCGTGAAGGCTTTGCTTTTTATCATTTATTCTCCCCTTCAAGATTTTCAGATAACGTCAGCTTAATCGGTTCAACTGCGAAGGTCAGCCCTTTTTCGCCATTATCTGCGACAACATAGCGCACCGCGCCTTCGGTGCTGGCGAAGTAATGTTTGCCTTTTCCTTGCGTCAGTAGCTTTTGCAATTTCTGCAAACTTTGTGGCCTGGTGAGTGTGGGGATAACTGCCCGCATTAGGGCGCTCATGTATTCTTGCGCTTTGCTTCTGGCTGCTTTGTGTTCAGGGCCTTGAATCGGCAGCCAGGTTATCTGAATGGATTTTATTTTCAGCGTACCGCGTTCCAGCGCCGTGGAGGCGTACAAATTTTCATTAATCTTGCTGGCCGCGCGGGTAATATTCATCTGGTCACGGCTTGAGGTAATTGAACGGAACTCGCCGAGTGGCAGCGTCGGGTTATCGGTGTTGAATTTTTCCCTAAACTGGCTGATGGAGAGATCGAAGGCTGGCGCGCCCGATAGCAGATACGGGGCAACCGCCGTGGACGTTTCCGCCGACAGCACGACCGAACTGGTGCCCAGAGTCATGAGCCCAATCAGCCACAGCGTTATCCATTTTTTCATGCTTATCGTCTCCTCTTTGCAGATGACGATTAAAACGGGAACTGGCGCGGTTGTCAAAATGTGCCCGCTTCAGGGTAAACTACGCCGCACGACGAGAATAGGGAACGAGCATGACTCTACAGCAATGGTTATTTTCCATTAAAGGGCGGATTGGCCGCCGAGATTTCTGGATTTGGATTGGCATCTGGATAGTGGCGATGGCGGCACTATTCGGCCTGGCGGGGCGCGAGCTGGTCGATCTGCAAACGGCGGCGTTTATGCTGGTTTGTCTGCTGTGGCCTACGGCGGCGGTAACGATTAAACGGCTGCACGACCGGGGGAAATCCGGCCTGTGGGCGCTGTTGATGGTGCTGGCGTGGATGCTGCTGGCCGGGAATTGGTCAATGCTGCCAGGCGTTTGGCAGTGGGGCGTCGGGCGCTTTATCCCCACGCTGATTATCGTCATGATGCTGATTGACCTGGGCGCATTTGTTGGCACCCAGGGCGAAAACAAATATGGCAAAGAGACGCAGGATGTGAAATACGGCGCGAATCACCAATAGTGTTCGGCGGTCATATGGCCTGGGCGACGACGTAAATGCTTGGTCATCTGCCGGGTTTCTTTGAGTAGCTGTTGGGTGTCACGCACCATTTGCGGGTTACCGCATAGCATTACATGGCTGGTTTCGGCGTTTATCGGTAGGCCAACCGCCGCCTCCAACGCGCCACTTTCAATCAGTGCCGGAACGCGCCCTGTTAACATCCCTGGCGCGGTTTCCCGGCTAACTACCGTTTGAATCCGCAGTTTTCCGGCGTAACGCGCCTGCAAGTCCTGCATTTGTGGCAGATAGCTCAAATCGGCGGCGTAGCGGGCGGCATGAACCAGCACCAGATTGTTAAAACGTTCGAGATCTTTGCCTTCTTCGAGAATCGACAAGTATGGGCCGATCGCCGTACCGGTCGCCAGCATCCATAGAGTGTCGCAATCCGGGACTTCATCCAGCACGAAAAAGCCCGCCGCTTCGCTGACCACTTGCACCTCGTCGCCTGGCTTTAGCGCCGCCAGCCGTGGGCTAAGCTTGCCGTCCGGTACAGTGACCAGATAAAACTCGAGATCGGGATTGCTGGGGGCATTAACATACGAATAGGCGCGCTGGACGCGCTCGCCGTCGATATCCAGGCCCAGTTTGGCAAACTGCCCGGCGGTGAAAGGTTGAACCGGTGCGTGGACAGTCAGGCTAAACAGCGCATCAGTCCAGTTTTGCACTTTTACAACTTTGCCCGTAACCCAGTCTGCCATGGCGTATCTCCTCTCAATCGCGTTAACTTATCTTCACCGCGACAAGGGAATATTTCCAGCCCCTAAGGGCTGGAAAGCTCTATTGATCAAATGATTTATAGAATGTGCTGTTGGATTTCTACGTCTTTACGGTCGAGGTAGTGAATCGACTGAATCCGGCGAATGGTGCGTGATTTACCGCGAATCAGTAGAGTCTCGGTGGTGGCGATATTGCCTTTGCGGCTGATACCGTCCAGCAGGTCGCCTTTGGTGATGCCGGTGGCGGAGAAAATAACGTTATCGCTGCGCGCCATATCGTCGAGAGTCAGCACTTTACCGGCCTCAATGCCCATTTCGTGGCAGCGCGCCAGCTCGTCTTCGCCGATGCGACGGTTCTCTTCACTGTCGCCTTTGACGTGATGGCGAGCCAGCAGGCGACCATGCATGTCACCGTCCAACGCACGGATAACCGCAGCGGATACGACGCCTTCCGGTGCGCCGCCAATACCGTACAGCACGTCAACTTCGCTGTCTGGCATACAGGTCAGGATAGACGCGGCTACGTCGCCATCAGGAATAGCAAACACGCGCACGCCTAGTTTTTGCAGCTCTGCGATAACCGCATCATGACGCGGTTTAGCCAGAATAGTCACCGTCAGCTCGCTGAACGGTTTATTCAGCGCGGCAGCCACGTTGCGCAGGTTTTCTTCCAGCGGTTTGTTGAGGTCGATAACGCCTTTCGCGCCCGGCCCGACAATCAGTTTTTCCATGTACATATCTGGCGCATTAAGGAAGCAGCCTTTGTCGCCAACCGCCAGCACCGCCAGCGCGTTAGCCTGGCCCATCGCCGTCATGCGGGTTCCTTCGATAGGGTCTACGGCAATATCTACCGCATCGCCATTTCCTGTGCCGACGGACTCGCCAATATAGAGCATGGGTGCTTCGTCAATTTCGCCTTCACCAATGACGATAGTGCCATCAATGTTGACCTTATTGAGCATAATACGCATGGCGTTTACCGCCGCGCCGTCAGCGGTATTTTTATCGCCTCGGCCCAGCCATTTATAGCCTGCCAGCGCAGCCGCTTCGGTAACGCGGGAAAATTCGATAGCCAGTTCTCGTCTCATTACAAACTCGTCCAGGAAGTAGAATTGCGCGAAGTTTAGCACAACCCTATGCGGGCTGTGGGTATCGCTACGCGTTGGAATAACGCTCGGTTTCCGGCATCCAGCGTTCAATAAGCGCATTTGCTTGCTGTGGATAACGGTCGTGAATATGGCGAGCCAGGCGCTGAACTTCGGGGATCATCGCCTGATCGCGCATTAAGTCGGCGACTTTAAATTCGGCAGTGCCGGTCTGGCGCGTACCGAGTAATTCGCCGGGGCCACGGATTTCCAGATCTTTTTGGGCAATGACGAAGCCGTCGTTGCTGTCGCGCAGTACCTGCAAACGCATTTGCGCGGTTTTGGATAACGGCGATTTGTACAGCAGTACACAGTGCGAGGCCACTGCGCCACGTCCTACACGACCACGCAACTGGTGTAATTGCGCCAGCCCCAGACGCTCTGGGTTTTCGATAATCATCAGGCTGGCGTTCGGTACATCGACGCCCACTTCAATCACCGTGGTGGCAATCAGGAGATGTAGTTCGCCCTGCTTAAAGGCCTGCATCACTGACTGTTTCTCCGCCGGTTTCATCCGCCCGTGCACCAGGCCGATATTCAGCTCCGGTAACGCCAGCTTTAGCTCTTCCCAGGTGGCTTCTGCGGCCTGCGCTTCCAGCAGGTCAGACTCTTCAATCAGCGTACATACCCAATAGGCCTGGCGGCCTTCAGTCGTACAGGCGTTACGGACGCGGTCGATGATATCGTGGCGGCGGGTATCTGGAATCGCCACCGTAGTGACCGGCGTTCTGCCTGGCGGCAACTCGTCAATGACCGAGGTGTCCAGGTCAGCGTAAGCGGTCATTGCCAGCGTACGTGGAATAGGGGTAGCGGTCATAATCAACTGATGCGGGTGAAAGCCCTGCTGCTGGCCCTTTTCCCACAGCGCCAGGCGCTGGTGAACGCCGAAACGGTGCTGTTCATCAATGATAACCAGTGCGAGGCCGTTGAATTGCACCTGCTCCTGGAAAATGGCGTGTGTGCCGACAATCATCTGTACCTGGCCGCTGGCAATCGCCTCTTGCTGCGCCAGACGTGCCTTGCCTTTCTGCTTACCGGCAAGCCAGCCCACTTCAATGCCTAGCGGTGCAAACCAGCTACGGAAATTGTTGGCGTGTTGCTCGGCGAGCAGTTCGGTTGGCGCCATTAGCGCAACCTGCTTGCCGTGGGCGATAGCGCGCAGTGCGGCGAGGGCGGCAACCAGCGTTTTACCGGAGCCAACATCGCCCTGAACCAGGCGCATCATTGGCACATCCAGAGCCATATCGTGTTCGATTTCTGCGGTAACTCGTGCTTGAGCGCCCGTTGGCTTGAACGGCAGCGCAGCCAGAAGCTGATTTTTCAGGGTATCGTCCGCGCTAAGCGGCTGGGCGTGAAAACGCTGCGCGCCTGCGCGCAGCGTCAGCATACTCAGGTTATGCGCCAACAGTTCTTCCAGAATCAAACGCTGCTGTGCCGGGTGTTTACCGGTTTCTAAATCGGCGAGCTGAAGCGTTGGCGGTGGGCGATGCAACGTGCGCAGTGCCTCTGGCAGGCTCATCATCCCCTGCGCCAGCTCCGGTGGCAGCAATTCGGTAATCGCGCAGGTATCGAGAAGATCCAACGCCTGGTCGGTCAGTTTACGTAGCGTTGCCTGTTTGATGCCTTCGGTCGTGGGGTAGACCGGCGTGAGCGTTTCCTGCAAATCTGGCGTGCTCAGGTCACCTTGCACACGGTATTCTGGGTGAATCATCTCTGCGCCGAACTTCCCGCGTTTGGCTTCACCGTAGGCCAGCACGCGCTGCCCAGTGGTGAGGCTATTTTTCATCGCCGCGTTGAAGTTAAAAAAGCGCATGGTGAGGATGCCGGAGCCGTCGCTTATCTGGCAGGTCATCATTCGGCGGCCGCCGAACGTGACATTACAGCTCAGGACTTCTCCCTCCACGGTGGCATAAATGCCGGGGAGTAGCTCGCCAATAGGGTAGAGGTGGGTTCTGTCTTCGTAGCGCAGCGGTAAGTGCAGGAGTAAATCCTGCACGGTATGCAGGCCAATTTTCGCTAACCGACTGCTCTGTGCGGCACCGACGCCGGTCAGTGTATTGAGCGGAACGGCATCCAGCAGACGGCTTTGCATGGCAGTTACTCCGTAGCCTGCATGGTTGACCACCACGTAGCATCGGCTTCAATTTCGCCCTGATCGTTGACGTGGGGATACGGCAAACCTTTGCGTTTAGCGACTTTCGCCAGCACTGGATAGCCGCCTTCAAACAGCAAGCGTTGCTGTTCTTCTTCGGGTAACGTACTGTTTTCACGAAGATACATACCGGCATTTTGCCGCTGACGCTGGGCTTCATAAAGAATCAGCGCGGAGGCAACAGAGACATTCAGCGACTGTACCATGCCGATCATCGGGATGATGATGTCCTGGTCTGCGAGCGCCAGGGCTTCCTGGGTGATACCGGTTTTTTCCTGCCCCATCAGTACACAGGTTGGGCGGGTGTAGTCGATTTCGCGGAAATCAACGGCTTTCGCGGACAGATTGGTTGCCAGAATCTGCATACCCTGGCCTTTTAAATGGCTGACGGCATCACCGATGCTGCGGTGTGTTTTTACCTGAACCCAGCTGTTGCTGCCCGCTGCCGCAGAAGCCATCGTGCGCATACGGCTGCCAGGCCAAACGGCGTGGACTTCATGTACGCCCACCGCATCGGCGGTGCGGATGATCGCCGAGACATTATGAGGTTTGTGGACCTGCTCCATGCAGACCGTCAGATCAGGCTGACGCCTGGCGAGCATCTCACAAATACGCGCATAACGCTGTTCGTTCATAAACACTTCGTCCTTCAAATTGCCTCGGCGTTAGCCGCACTCACTCACCCCAGTCACGTACTTTTGTCCGTTCCTGAGGATTCATTCGCTTGCCGTTTTGAGGCAATGCGAATGATTTTGTGTTCAAACTAGTTTCGGTTACGGGTGACCTTGATAACATCCGGCATCACGCGGATTTTACGCATGATATTCGCCAAATGTACGCGATCTCGCGCGGTCAGGCGGATAAATGCGCTATAAACGCGCCCATCTTTTTCTTCCGTATTCAGGCTTTGAATATTGGATGTCGCGGTGTTGATAGCCGCCGTCAGGTTGGCTAAAGCCCCCTGGTGATTGAACATATCAACCTTAATTTCGGTGATAAATTCTTGCGCCGTCTCTTTGTCCCACTCTACACCCATGAATTTCTCAGGTTCTTTCTGATAGCCGCGTATGTTGCGGCAAGATTCATGGTGAATAACCAACCCTTTACCCGGGCTGACGTGGGCGATAATCGGGTCGCCAGGGATTGGACGACAGCATTTTGCAAAGGTTATCAGTACGCCGTCTGCGCCTTTAATCGGCAGATGGGTAAGACCGGATGCGCCCGGCGCTGATGGAATGGCTTCGCCCTGCTGGAGGTTTTTAGCGACCACCACGCTCATGGCGTTACCCAAGCCGATTTCAGCCAGCAGATCGTCAAGCGTGGTCAGACGCATACGCTCCAGCTCGCGCTGGATATGTTCCGCAGGAATTTCTGCCAGCTTACGGCTACCGCCGAGCGCATGGTTCAGCAGACGACGCCCCAGGCTGACGGAATCGTCACGCTTGAGGTTTTTCAGCATCTGACGGATTTTGGCGCGCGCTTTCGAGCTGACGACAAAATTAAGCCATGCGGCGTTCGGGCGAGCGCCCGGTGCGGTAATAATTTCTATCGTTTGGCCGCTGGAAAGCGGCTGTGACAGTGGATAGGGCTGACGGTCAACGCGTGCACCAACGCAGGCATGGCCGATATCGGTATGCACCGCGTAGGCGAAATCCACCGGCGTAGCGCCAGCAGGAAGTTCGACAATGCGACCTTCTGGGGTGAAAACGTAAATCTCATCCGGGAAAAGATCGGATTTAACGCTCTCGATAAATTCAAACGAACTACCGGCGCTTTGCTGTAGCTCCAGCAGGCTCTGCATCCAGCGCTGGGCGCGGATTTGCGCCGTTGTGCTGCTTTCGCCGCCGTGTTCTTTGTAAGCCCAGTGTGCTGCCACCCCCATTTCTGCCATTTGATCCATGTCTTCCGTACGGATCTGGACTTCAACGGGGACGCCGTGCGGCCCAATCATTGAGGTGTGCAGGGACTGATAGCCGTTCGCCTTAGGAATGGCGATATAGTCTTTAACGCGGCCTGGACGTGGTTTGTACAGGCTGTGCATCTGACCCAGAACGCGGTAGCAGGTATCAAGGTCATGAACGATTACGCGAAAAGCGTAGATATCCATAATCGAGTGAAAACGCTGCTCTTTCAGCACCATTTTGCAATAAATGGAGTACAGATGCTTTTCACGACCGCTGACGCGACACGGAATTCCCGCTTCTTGCAAACGCCCTTCGATTTCAGAAAGAATCTTCTGAATCATCTCTTTACGGTTACCGCGCGCGGCTTTCACCACTTCTTTGATGACGCGATAACGGTTAGGGTACAGCGCTTCAAATCCCAGCTCTTCCAGCTCGGTTTTGATGTGATGGATACCTAAACGGTGCGCCAGCGGGCTGTAAATTTCGAGAGTTTCACGGGCGATGCGGCGACGTTTATCTGGGCGTAATGAACCCAGCGTGCGCATGTTGTGGGTACGGTCGGCAAGCTTGATGAGGATGACGCGGATATCTTGCACCATCGCCATAATCATTTTGCGAAAGTTTTCGGCCTGAGCTTCTTTCTTATCGCGGAACTTGAGTTTATCAAGTTTCGACACCCCCTCTACCAGCTCAGCAACGCTTTTGCCAAAGAGTTGCTCCATATCCTGGTAGGTGGCGGGGGTATCTTCAATCACGTCGTGCAGCAGGGCGGCCATGAGCGTTTCATGGTCGAGTTTCATCTCGGCCAGAATGCAGGCAACCGCAACCGGGTGCGTGATATAGGGTTCACCGCTTGAACGTGTTTGCCCCTCGTGAGCGTCACGTGCAACGAGATAGGCCTGCCGTAGACGCTTAATTTGGTCTTCCGGCAGGTAGTTTTGAATCAGCTGATTCAGGCTCTCAAACAGATACAAGGGTTACCCGCTTTTTATTAACGACGACCTTCAGCAATAGCGGTAACGGCCTGTAATTCAGCGGCTTCCTGCTCTTGCTGTTCCTGGCGTTCGCGCACGTCGAGGATCTGGTTGTTGATCAGACCTTCTTCGATTTCGCGCAGCGCGATTACGGTGGTTTTATCGTTTTCTTCCGGTACCAGCGGATCCTTTCCGCCTACCTGCATCTGACGAGCGCGACGCGCGGCGACCAGTACCAGGTCAAAACGGTTACCAATTTTCTCTACAGCGTCCTGAACAGTTACGCGTGCCATACTTTAAATGCTCCACAGGTGAAGAAATGACTGGGCATGATACTGAAAGTGGGTTCAGTCTGCCAATAATTTGCTGATTAAAGCGTCATGTCGCTGCTTTTGGCGGCTCATACGCAGACGTTCAGCCCGGAGGATCGTTTTCAAATCGCCCAGTGCGGTATCAAAATCATCGTTGACGATAAGGTAATCATATTCCGCGTAATGGCTCATTTCTGCAACTGCCTGAGCCATACGTTTTGCGATAACCTCTTCGCTGTCCTGACCACGACCACGCAGGCGGCGGTCCAGCTCGATTTTAGACGGCGGTAAAATAAAGATACTGCGCGCGCCTGGCATACTTTTACGGATTTGCTGAGCGCCCTGCCAGTCGATATCAAGGAATACATCGACGCCGGTCGCCAGTACCTGCTCAATTGCCTTGCGCGAAGTACCGTAATAGTTACCAAAAACTTCCGCGTGTTCAAGAAACGCATCTTCGCTAATCATCGTTCTGAATTCGTCGTGATTCACAAAGAAATAATGTTCACCGTGTACTTCACCCGGACGCGGCGCGCGCGTGGTATGAGAAACTGATACCTGAGAGTCGTACAACGGTTGGGTTTTCAATAAAGCCTGAATCAGGCTGGATTTACCCGCGCCACTTGGGGCGGAAACAATATAGAGCGTGCCTTGAGCCATGAGTGTCTTTTGTATGTGATTATCGAAAGAGAACTTACATACGAGCCTATTATACACGGCGCTGCTACGCGACGTAGCCTTTGTCACACTTTTTGCATCAGTTTATTTTATTTTGCGCACTGTTTTCCTGAATTATCCACGCGTTGCTGCAACAAACGTTTTTTCTCTGAAGCCTGCTCGTGAAACCTTCCATCGCCTCTCGCACCCTGTATCTCGCTGCGCTACAAACGATTTTTCACAGCGGGAGGGGAAATCATGAGGGCATGGCTAATAAGCATAGGGATATTTCTCGCAGTGCCGGTGCAGGCCACCTGCCCGGTGTGGTCACCCACGCGAGCAGAGCAAGAGATTGCACAACTGCAAGGGCAAGTTAGCCAGTGGAACGAGAGCTATTGGCGTGCAGGGGCCAGTGATATCAGCGATGGCGTTTATGACCAACTTTCTGCCCGTCTGGCGCTGTGGCAGCGCTGCTTTAACGCTGTACCTGCGGAAAGCACAAGTCTGCCGCCGATGGCGGGTGCAGTTAAACATCCGATTGCTCACACGGGGGTGCGTAAACTCGCGGATGCGCGAGCGGTAGAGCAGTGGATGCAGAGAAAAATAGGGCTATGGGTGCAACCGAAAGTGGATGGCGTTGCGGTGACGCTGGTTTATCGGCTGGGGCGGCTGCACCAGGTTATCAGTCGTGGTGATGGGCTGGCCGGTGAAGACTGGACACAAAAGGCGTTGAACATTCCGTCGATACCTAAAACGGTGCATGGGCTACTGGCGAACAGTGTGTTGCAGGGCGAGATTTTTCTCCGTGCTGATGGGCATGTGCAGCAAAAAATGGGCGGCATGAATGCACGTTCCAGAGTAGCGGGAATGCTGATGCGTAAAGGGGGAAACCAGCCATTACCGGCGCTGTCGTTGTTTGTCTGGGCATGGCCAGACGGCCCTGCGGCAATGGAGGAAAAATTGGCGCAACTTGCCAGGTCAGGGTTTGAACTAACCGCGCAGTATTCTCATGCCGTTAGCCATCTTCAGGATGTGAGCGACTGGCGCGATCGCTGGTTCACCTCACCGCTCCCGTTCGCTACCGATGGAGTTGTTATCCGCGCTGCCAAAGAACCGGCGGGGGCCCATTGGCTACCTGCGCAGGGCATTTGGGTCGCCGCGTGGAAATATCAGCCGGTTTCGCAGGTAGCAGAGGTAAATAACATTCGTTTTACCGTGGGGCGCACCGGAAAAATTGCCGTAGTAGCAGAGCTTGAACCTTTTAAGCTGGATGACAAACGGGTGCGGCGAGTCAGCGTTGGATCTGTGTCGCGTTGGCAAAGTTTAGATATTACCGTTGGCGACCAGGTCCTGGTGAGCTTAGCTGGGCAGGGAATACCCCGATTAGACCGTGTCGTTTGGCGAGCTCTGGATAGAACGAAACCTGTGCCACCGGCAGCGGGCGACCATTCGTTGACCTGTTTTTATCGCACCAAGGAATGCCGTGAACAGTTTTTGGCTCGCCTGAATTGGCTAGGCTCCTCGCAGGTTCTTAATATTGACGGAATGGGGGAAGCCGGATGGAACACGCTCGTAATGGCGCAGCCGTTTAGTCATATTTTCTCCTGGCTTGAGCTAACGCTTGCCCAGCTACAGGCGACGCCGGGGATGAGCGCAGAGCGAGCACAACAGGTTTGGCACCGTTTCGAATTAGCTCGGCGTCAACCGTTTAGGCTGTGGGTGAAGGCGCTAGGGTTGCCTTTGCCTGCTGCGGCTTTGCAAGCATTAAGCGACAGTACCTGGCGGCAGTTGCTGGCGCGTGATGAAAAGCATTGGCAAGTGTTGCCGGGAATCGGTGCGGAGAAAGCGCGTAGTCTTGTGGCGTTTACGCATCACCCCACTATCGCCTCGCTGGTCAGTAAACTGGGCACATTGGGGGTGACGGGGTTTGATTAGTGCGTTTCGTGGCGGTAGTAAAACACCGGCAGGCCGAGTTTTAGCCTTAGCGCCAACATGCGAGCAGTGAAGCCGAACAGCAGCGTTGAAATAACCACAACGTCATGGTTGCTGACATAGTGTTGCAGTGCGACGTATAACACGGCGGCGGCGAACGAAATACCCGCATATAGCTCTTTCTGGAATACCAGCGGTATGCGCTTACAGAACATGTCGCGCAACACCCCGCCGAAAACACCGGTGATGACGGCGGCGATAACGGCAATAATCGGCCCTTCGCCCATATCCAGCGCAATTTGCGCACCGATGATGGAAAAGACAATAAGCCCTACGGCATCAAGAATTAGGAACAGGCGACGCAGGTGAGTCATTACTGGAGCGACAATCGTCGTCAGCACCGCCGCGATAGCCACGATGATGATGTATTCCGGGTTCTTTACCCACCCTAATGGATAGTGACCAAGCAGCATATCGCGCACAGAACCCCCGCCCAGCGCCGTTGCGGTGGCGATGATAATCACACCAAAGGTGTCCATGCGGCGACGCCCGGCGGCTAAGGCTCCGGTCATGGCTTCTGCGGTGATGCCAATGAGGTAAAGGATGTGCAATAACATATTCGCTCCCAGAATGAGTGACCAGAGGTTAGCGATTTGTGCGCTTTATCACGATTGAGATTTTCTAAGGCAAAGCGGAGTCGATTAGAAAAACTAATTCATAGTTAAAAGAAGTGTGCATAAAGAATGGGTGATTATGCGTTTTGCATCATTTTTCAGGATTAGAAAAATTGAATCAAAATAGGGTTGGCTCAGCGGCTTGTCAGTTTACGGTACGCAAGTGAAAAAAAGCCACTTCGTGATGAAGTGGCCTGGTAACATGTTACTGATTACCGGTTAGCTCGCCAAACGGCAGCTTATCGTAATCGGTTAACGCATTTTTCTTATCCGGGTTGCCAATCCAACGCGTGGTTTCAGTAAACTGCGGGTTGGTCAGCGCGCGGGTTGGGTCATAGCCGTCGTAGCTTAAACCCGCCAGATCAGACCACGTGTGAATCAACTCTGAACTGCTGTATTTGCGGTTAACGTCCTGAGAGAAATCACGCGGGTGAGCCTCATGCCATTTTTCCGATGTCCACAGCAGGAATGGAATGGTGTACATATGGCGGGTTGGCGTATCTTCGTTACGCCCCTGCGTTTTATGTGGCGGCGTGTCGTACACCTCTTCACCGTGATCAGAGAAATACAGCAGGAAGCCGTTCGGATCGGTGGCCTTATAGTCTTTAATCAGGCTCGCGATGATGTAATCGTTATACAGGTTCGCGTTGTCATAATTATTATAAGTCTCCTGCTCTTGCTTGCTTAAACCGGCAGGCAAATTATCGGTTTTACCCGAGAATTTGTTCCAGTTTTCAGGGTAGCGATACTCATAATTAATGTGCGTACCTAACAGGTGAACGATAATAAATTTCTTCGGTGCCGGGTCAGTCAGAACCTCTTTAAACGGTGCCAGCACGTTCGCGTCATATTCGCGAGCGCTTTGGGTACGCTGTTGGTTCATATAGAACTGCTTGTCGGTCTGTCTTGAGAATACCGTCAGCATGGTGTTGCGCTTGGTCATCGTCTGCTGGTTGGTTATCCAGAAGGTTTTATAACCGGCCTGTTTCATCAGGTTCATCAGCGACGGTTTGGTCAGATACAGATCAGGGTTCTGCTCATTGGCAAACGTCAGCGCCTGCTGAAGAATCTCAATCGTGTACGGACGTGAGGTCACAACATCGTTGAACACAGTGAAGTTCGGGTCGGTTTTGTGCAGCTTGTCCAGTTCCGGCGTGGTTTTGCGAGGATAACCGTAAAGGCTCATACGGCCACGCTGGGTTGACTCACCGATTACTAACACTAACGTACGCGGAGCATCGCCGGTGCTGTCTTTCAGATTTGCGAGCGGTGGCAGGGCATGGTTTTCGTTCAACAGTTTGGTCAGGCTATCTAACTGACGGTGATATTGATAATAACCGGTGACAAATTGCCATGGGGCCGCAGGAGCAAGGCGTGCAGACAAACCATCCAGTACGTCGCCCGCAGGTTTGCCTTTTATCACAGTGCCGCTAGCGAAAGGATGCAGAATCAGCCCGTACAGCAGGGCAAAGGCAACCAGCCAGCGCCATGGCGTTGGGATGTAAACTGGGCGCAGGCGTGTCCATAACAGAATGGCAATAACGGAATAAACCAGCGCAACCAACACAATCTTCAGGCTGAAATACTGGCTTAAGAATTCACCCGCTTCATTGGTGTTTGTTTCAAACATCACGAATAAAACGCTTTGTGAAAATTCTTGCCCATAAATAACGTAATAACATATTGCTGCAAGCGACGCGGCCCAGAGCATTACCCCGATAACAGCACCGATAATCCGGGTTTTTTTCGGGAACAG
Source organism: Kluyvera fluvialis (assembly GCF_059725275.1). Classification (NCBI taxonomy): domain Bacteria; kingdom Pseudomonadati; phylum Pseudomonadota; class Gammaproteobacteria; order Enterobacterales; family Enterobacteriaceae; genus Kluyvera; species Kluyvera fluvialis. The sequence goes on from NZ_AP046142.1 coordinate 152,073, forward strand.
GAATACTGGAACTAGCCATAACAAACTAAAAAGAATGGAATCTCGCAGCCCGGTAGAGCCGCTGTAGCCTGAAGCATAGATGACAAGCTGTAATGCTGTTGAAAAGAAACAGAAATACAATACGGCCCAGCCAAGGGCTTTCCAGCTGAAGGCTGGCGTCGTCTGAGTAGTCGTGGATTGCATACGTTTAACTTATATTGAAGTGGAGGCAGCCAGTTTAGCCACCAATGCTTAAGATATAATTAGATAGGCAGCAGAATAATGAGGTAATAAACTTATTACCCAAAGGGGTAAAGGTTATCGCTGTATTTATACCTGCAACGATATTCTGCGTTACCGTATCTTTTCCATAATCGCCCTTTCCGGAAGGGGTGAATAATAATGCTATGTCTCTGGATGAAAAGAAACTACCTTAAATGGAAATACCCGCAATATTGCGGGTATTCGGCATTTCTTGTAAGGGCGTCACTTACTCAATATTTTGAATTTGCTCGCGCATTTGCTCGATCAGCACTTTCAGTTCAATCGCGGAGTTGGTTACGTCGGCGTTGATAGACTTCGAAGCCAGCGTGTTCGACTCACGGTTGAATTCTTGCATCATGAAGTCCAGACGGCGGCCAACGGCCTCTTTCTTCTTCAGGATGTTATAGGTTTCTTTAACGTGCGCTTCTAAGCGGTCAAGCTCTTCGGAGACGTCGATGCGCTGGGCCATCAGCACCAGCTCTTGCTCCAGGCGGTTGTTTTCCAACTGCACTTGCGCATCTTCCAGCTTGGCGACCAGGCGGTCACGCTGCCATTGCAGGATTTCCGGCATATGAGCACGGACTTTCGCGACTTCACCGCTAACGCCTTCCAGACGCTGTTCAATCAGCGCTTTCAGTGCCTGACCTTCGGTTTCGCGCGCAATAATGAAATCATCCAGCGTGCTGTCCAGCGCGCCCATAATTTCCGCCGCGATGGCATCCAGGTCTTGTTCTTGTGCTGCCATCACGCCAGGCCAACGCAGGATATCAACAGGATTAATTTCCCCTTCATCGCTCTGCATTTTGACCCAGTTCGCCGCGTTGACCAGCTGTTTTGCCAGATTCTCGTTGAGGATCAACTCCCCTTGCGCGCTGGCGTCAGGCTCAAAGCGCAGGGTACATTCCACTTTTCCGCGGGTCAGACGAGAACGCAGACGCTCGCGAACAACCGGTTCCAGGCTGCGGAACTGCTCTGGCAAACGAAAATAGGTTTCAAGATAACGCTGGTTAACCGAGCGCAGTTCCCAAGAGGCGCTGCCCCAAGTGCCCTTAATTTCACGGCGGGCATAGGCGGTCATGCTGCGAATCATAGACGTTCCTGTTTTTAAAGGAGAGATGGGGGGATTATAGCCCTCAGGGAGTTATCAGGATAGGAATAAGCGCCTTTAATCCGTATAATGCGCAGCCACATTCGTTTCAAGCCGGAGATTTTATCATGCGTCCAGCAGGTCGTAGTGCCAACCAGGTTCGTCCCGTCACCCTGACCCGTAATTATACAAAACACGCAGAAGGCTCCGTGCTGGTCGAATTTGGTGATACCAAAGTGTTATGCACCGCATCCATCGATGAAGGCGTACCGCGCTTTCTGAAAGGCCAGGGGCAAGGCTGGATTACCGCCGAATACGGCATGTTGCCACGTGCGACCCATACCCGTAATGCGCGCGAAGCCGCCAAGGGTAAACAGGGTGGCCGCACGATGGAGATTCAGCGTCTGATTGCTCGCGCACTGCGCGCAGCGGTGGATTTAAAAGCGCTGGGCGAGTTCACCATTACGCTTGACTGTGACGTTATCCAGGCTGATGGCGGCACGCGTACCGCGTCTATTACCGGTGCTTGTGTGGCATTGGCGGATGCGCTGGGTAAATTGGTTGCCGCAGGCAAGCTGAAAACCAACCCGATGAAAGGCATGGTCGCAGCGGTCTCCGTGGGCATTGTTAATGGCGAAGCGCTGTGTGACCTTGAATACGTGGAAGATTCCGCCGCAGAAACCGATATGAACGTGGTGATGACCGAAGATGGGCGCATCATAGAAGTTCAGGGGACGGCAGAAGGCGAGCCATTCAGCCACGAAGAGTTACTCACCCTACTGGCGCTAGCTCGAGGGGGCATCGAATCTATTATTACGACGCAGAAGGCGGCGTTAGAAAATTGATTTTAAGGGCGACGTGGTCGCCCTTTTTTTTGTCTGAAAAAAGTGAGATGAGGAGCGAATCCATGAAACCGTATCAGCGCCAGTTTATTGAGTTTGCGCTTAACCAGCAGGTACTTAAGTTTGGCGAGTTTACGCTGAAATCCGGGCGCAAAAGCCCCTATTTCTTCAACGCCGGGCTGTTTAATACCGGGCGCTGTCTGGCACTGTTAGGCCGTTTCTACGCCGAAGCACTGGTCGATTCCGGCATCGATTTCGACTTGCTGTTTGGCCCTGCGTACAAAGGCATTCCTATTGCGACTACCACGGCAGTCGCGCTGGCGGAGCATCACGATAAAGATTATCCGTACTGCTTTAACCGCAAAGAAGCGAAAGATCACGGCGAAGGCGGCAACCTGGTGGGCAGTGCGCTGACCGGGCGCGTGATGCTGGTCGATGATGTGATCACCGCCGGGACGGCAATCCGCGAGTCCATGGAGATTATCCAGGCGAACGGTGCACACCTGGCTGGCGTGCTGATTTCTTTAGATCGTCAAGAGCGCGGGCGTGGCGAAATTTCTGCTATTCAGGAGGTTGAGCGCGACTACGGCTGCCAGGTTATCTCAATCATTACGCTGAAAGACCTGATTACTTATCTGGAAGAAAAACCGGAAATGGCAGAGCATTTGGCATCAGTACGCGCGTATCGCGAAGCGTTCGGCGTATAAAAAAATAGCCCAGCAGCGGCTGGGCTATTCAGTGATTATTGCAGCTGAGCAAGAATCAGCGGCCAGCGGGCTTCAAAGTCGTCCGTTGGTCGGTATTTAAATTCACTGCGCACAAAGCGCGACAGCATACCTTCACAGAAGGCCAACAGTTGGCTTGCTAACAGTGTCTCGTCGGTTTCGTAACCCTCTCCCTCACGCATTTTTCGCTCGCGTAGCACCTGGCGTAGCTGAGCTTCAATTCGCTCGAAAAGCTGGTTAATACGCCCCTGCAGGCGATCTTGTTCAAACATCAATGCATGGCCGGTAAGGATGCGGGTCAGGCCCGGATTACGCTCGCCAAAACCCAGAATCAGCAGCACAATCAGACGTAAACGCGCGGTCGTATCTTTTTCGTCCTTGAGAATCAGGTTGATACGGGTAATCAGGCTATCTTCGATAAACTCAATGAGGCTATCGAACATACGCGTCTTGCTGGGAAAATGCCGGTACAGCGCGGCTTCTGATACACCGACGGATGCTGCCAGTTTTGCCGTCGTAATACGTTGGCTACCATCGCTGGATTCAAGCATCAACGCCAGGGATTGAAGTATTTCCTCGCGACGATTCCTTTTCGCAGTTTGCTTTTCTGCCATGTTCTAAAATACCCCTGAAAATAAACACTTGTCAGGCGAGCATCCACACGGTGACCGCAACCGTAACGTGCAGTGATCTTTTTGCATTATGACGCCGTGAGATGCGTAAAAAAAACAGGCACATCGCGCGTTACACGATGTGCCTTAGAGCGTGTTACTGACGCCCGGAGTGGCCGAAACCACCTTCGCCACGATCGGTGGCTTCAAACGATTCGACCAGATTGAACTCGGCCTGAACGACAGGAACAAATACCATTTGTGCCACACGTTCGCCCGGCTCGATGGTGAAGGTAGTTTGCCCACGGTTCCAGATGGAAACCATCAGTTGGCCCTGATAATCGGAGTCGATAAGACCCACCAGGTTACCCAGCACGATACCGTGTTTATGGCCCAGGCCGGAGCGTGGCAGCATGACAGCCGCCAGTGAAGGGTCGGCAATATGAATTGCCAGGCCGGTTGGCAGTAGGGTGGTTTCACCTGGCGCCAGTTCTACGGCGTCATCAAGACAAGCGCGCAGATCAAGGCCAGCAGAGCCGGCAGTGGCATAGGTTGGCAGTGGGAACTGCTGACCAATACGCGAGTCCAGAATCTTAACGTCGATTTTTTTCATCATAACGGGTAACGATCTCGTCCAATAATAGTTGGCCCAGGAGTGACTTACTGGCGAGCGGCAAACGCTTTTCGCCATCCTGCCAGAAAAGGTGTAATGCATTGTTATCGCTATTAAAGCCTTGATTTGATTGCGATACATCATTGGCGCAAATCAGATCAAGGTTCTTGCGGCTACGCTTTTGCCGCGCATATTCTTCCACATTATTTGTTTCGGCGGCAAACCCTACGACATAAGGTCGGTGCTCTTTTCGTGCTGCAACCCCTGCTACGATGTCAGGATTTTTCACCATTTTTATTGTTAATTCATCGTCCTGGTTGTCTTGTTTCTTAATTTTTTCTTCAGCAATAACGGCTGCACGATAATCCGCGACAGCAGCACAGCCGATAAAAATATGCTGCTGTTCGACGCCCGCCTGCACTGCGGCATTCATCTCTTCGGCAGTGGTGACGTCAATACGTTGCACAAATGCCGGGGTTTGCAGTGACACGGGGCCGCTGACCAGCGTGACATTTGCACCACGGCGCGCGGCGGCTTCCGCAATGGCAAAGCCCATTTTCCCGGAGCTGTGATTGGTGATATAGCGCACGGGGTCTAGTGGTTCGCGGGTTGGGCCTGCGGTAATCATGATGTTCAGATGTTGCAAATCTTTGACGGGCGAAAAGTGTGCCACGGTCATATCCACAATGGTTAACGGGTCAAGCATACGCCCTGGACCGACGTCGCCACAGGCCTGGCTGCCGCTATCCGGCCCCCAGAGAAGCATATTGCGCGAGGCCAGTACCTCAAGATTATGCTGAGTCGCGGCGGCGCGATACATTTGCTGGTTCATCGCTGGCGCAACGGCAACCGGTGCAGAGGTGGCGAGACAAATGGTCGAGACTAGGTCGTTTGCCATACCGGCAGCCACGCGAGCAATCAGGTCAGCCGTCGCCGGAGCCAGAATGACAAGGTCGGCCCATTTACCTAGCTCAATGTGGCCCATCGCCGCTTCAGCCGCAGTATCAAGCAGGCTATCTGAGACTGGGTAGCCGGAAACGGCCTGTAGGCTCAGAGGGGTGATGAAGGCTTTCGCCGCGTCGGTCATTGCGACGCGTACGTCTGCGCCACGGTCGCGTAGGCGACGTACTAGCTCCGGCGTTTTATACGCAGCAATACCGCCGCTGACGCCAAGAACAATTTTCTTACCAGCCAGGCTCATCATGATTCTTTCCTGTTAGGAGTACACCAGAATTTGCGCATTTTATCACAATCCTGGCGGGGTCGTGCGCTTACGACAACGACACTTTGCGAGGCGCTACGCAACGGTAATTTATTGGCGGTGCGCCGCTGTGAGGGCTGTGCCAGCATGGCGAAGGCTCATGGCGGGAGGTGACTATGGCGAATGGAGAAACGATGATGCCGCGCGAAAAAATGCAGCGCTATGGCATTGAAATGCTGTCAGATAGTGAACTGCTGGCGCTATTTTTACGTACCGGGACGCAGGAAAAAAACGTGCTGCACTTTTCTCAAGACCTGCTGCGGCATTTTGGTTCGCTGTACGGTTTGCTTTCCGCATCAGAGCAAGAGATGACCAAAATTCACGGCATGGGAATTGCCAAGTATGCGCAACTGAAAGGTATCGCTGAACTGGCCCGTCGTTACTTTAGCCTACGCGTGCTGGCGGAAAATTCTTTGCTGAGCCCAGAAAACACGCGCGAGTTTTTACAGAGCCAATTGAGTGACGAAGAACGGGAGATATTTATGGTCATCTTCCTCGATAATCAACATAAAGTGCTCAAACACAGCCGTCTTTTTTCTGGCACATTGAGCCATGTTGAGGTGCATCCGCGCGAAATCGTACGAGAAGCCATCAAAATTAATGCGGCGGCGGTGATCCTGGCACATAATCATCCATCTGGAAGTGCAGAACCCAGCAAATCAGACAGACTTATCACTGAAAGGGTGGTAAAATGTTGCCAATTCATGGATGTACGTGTACTTGACCATCTGGTTATTGGCCGTGGTGAGTATGTCTCTTTTGCTGAACGAGGCTGGATTTAGCGGATTATTACGCGATCCACCGGGATCTTTGTCTGTTCGGGACTTGAGCATATCGCCGTGTCAGCGTATACTACGCCACCTTTGAGAATCTCGGGTTTGGCATTTGGGCCTGGCAATCGAGAGTTCACTTAGAACTGCGATGACCGGGCTGTAAAGCCTGACGAGGCGCCGATACCCCATACGAAGCTCGAGCTAATTTGATTTTTGGAGAATAGACATGTCCCGAGTCTGCCAAGTTACTGGCAAGCGTCCGGTGACCGGTAACAACCGTTCCCACGCACTGAACGCGACTAAACGCCGTTTCCTGCCGAACCTGCACTCTCACCGTTTCTGGGTTGAGAGCGAGAAGCGTTTTGTCACCCTGCGCGTATCTGCTAAAGGTATGCGTGTAATCGATAAAAAAGGCATCGATACAGTTCTTGCTGAACTGCGTGCCCGTGGCGAAAAGTACTAAGTACTTAGAGGAAATAAATCATGGCTAAAGGTATTCGTGAGAAAATCAAGCTGGTTTCTTCTGCTGGTACTGGTCACTTCTATACCACCACGAAGAACAAACGTACTAAGCCGGAAAAACTGGAACTGAAAAAGTTCGATCCAGTTGTCCGTCAGCACGTTCTGTACAAAGAAGCTAAAATCAAATAATTTTAGTGTCGATGTCACGAAAAACCTCGCCTCGGCGGGGTTTTTTGTTTTCTGGCCGTCCCCATAATAAAAACATCTGCACTACTGCCGGAGACGCTATGCCTGAATTACCCGAAGTTGAAACCAGCCGCCGGGGGATTGAGCCCCATCTTGTTGGCGCCACTATCCAATACGCGGTTATCCGCAATGGTCGCCTGCGATGGCCTGTCTCTGATGAAATCTACCGCCTGAGCGATAAACCAGTGCTAAGCGTGCAACGCCGCGCCAAATACCTGCTGCTTGAGTTGCCTGACGGCTGGATAATCATTCACCTTGGTATGTCGGGCAGCCTGCGTATATTGGCAGGCGAATTACCGGCGGAAAAACATGACCACGTCGATCTGGTGATGAGTAACGGTAAAGTGCTGCGTTATACCGACCCTCGTCGCTTTGGCGCCTGGTTGTGGACGGCATCGTTGGAAGGGCACAGTGCGCTCGCTCATCTCGGCCCTGAGCCTCTCAGCGCGGAATTTAACGCAGATTATCTATTAGCGAAGTGCGCGAAGAAGAAAACGGCCATTAAGCCCTGGCTGATGGATAACAAACTGGTCGTGGGCGTGGGGAATATCTACGCCAGTGAGTCGCTATTTGCGGCACAGATTCATCCCGACAGGCTGGCGTCGTCGTTATCGCGAGAAGAAGGTGAGCGGTTGGTGAACTGCATCAAAGCCGTGCTGCAACGCTCGATAGAGCAGGGTGGCACAACGTTGAAAGACTTTTTGCAAAGCGACGGTAAGCCTGGATATTTTGCCCAGGAGCTACAGGTTTACGGGCGGAAAGGGGAGCCGTGCCGAGTATGCGGTACGCCGATTATCGCCACTAAACACGCGCAGCGAGCGACGTTTTATTGCCGGCAATGCCAAAAATGATTCACCGTAGCCCCGCATCACCGGGCTACGGCATGGAAGCCTACTTCAGCTTATCCATTAGCGCCTGGTGCACATTTGCAGGCAGGAAGTGAGTCACATCGCCATCGTGGCGGGCCACCTCTTTCACCAATGACGATGAAATAAACGACCACTCTTTGGAAGGCATCAGAAAGACGCTTTCCAGCTCCGGCATCAGGTGGCGGTTCATATGCGCCAACTGCATCTCGTATTCAAAATCAGCGACGGCACGCAGCCCACGAATCAGCACATTCGCCTGTTGCGTACGGGCAAAATTTGCCATCAGATCGCTAAAGCCCATCACTTCAACGTTGCCGAGGTGCGCTGTTGCCTGCTGCGCTAACGCGACTCGCTCGGGTAAATCAAACAGGGGTTTTTTGCTTGGACTGGCCGCAATGGCGAGGATCACATGGTCAAACATGCAGGCCGCGCGGGTCACGATATCAATGTGACCATTGGTGATGGGATCAAAGGTGCCCGGATAAATCGCCCGTTTTTGCATAATAATCCTCAATGCGTTTTCGGTGGCAGGTACGGCTCCAGGAGTTGTAACAAGCGTTGCAGCGCGCCCTGATTCTGATACAGAACCTCAACGGCATGGCGACCGTAGAAGCTACGATAATCTGCATCGCCTAACAGAGAGGATACCTCTTTTTCGAGGCTGGCGGCGTCGGTGACGGTGATAAGCCCACTCGCCTGTTCCAGACGGGCGCAGATATCTTTAAAGTTAAAGGTATGTGGCCCCATCAACACGGGAATAGCGTGGGCTGCGGCTTCTAATGGGTTATGCCCGCCGCGTTCAACCAAAGAACCACCGACAAAGGCCAGGTCAGCAATACCATACAGCAGCATCAGCTCCCCCATGGTGTCACCAATGACAACTTGGGTGGTTGCCGGTGGGACTTCACCTGAGGAGCGTGTGGTGTAGCTAAGACCCGCCTGGCGCGTTAGGTTTATCGCATCAGGGAAACGTTCTGGATGCCGAGGAACCAGAATCAACAGCAGGTCAGGATAATGCTGTAACAGCGCTTTGTGCGCGGCGATAACAATGCTTTCCTCGCCCTCGTGGGTGCTGGTTGCGATCCACACTGGGCGATGAGGCGCCCATTGGCGGCGTAGCGTCACGGCTTTGGCAGCTAACTGTGGCGTAACAGAGATATCAAACTTAAGGCTGCCGGTGATGGTGACCTGATTGTTTTTGGCGCCGAGCGCGACAAAGCGTCGCCCATCTTCTTCATTCTGTGCGGCAATCAGCGTGATGCGCTGAAGCAACGTGCGAACAAACGACCCTAATTTTGCGTAACCAGCTGCGGAGCGCTCGGAAAGTCGAGCGTTGGCGATAACCAGTGGAATATGACGGCGATGCAGTGCGGCAATCAAGTTTGGCCACAGCTCGGTTTCCATGATTAACACTAATTTTGGGTCAATTTTATCAAGGAAGCGGTTCACCGCATCGGGCAGGTCATAAGGCAGATAGACGTGCTGCACATCCTTGCCAAAAGCCGACTGTACGCGCTCCGACCCGGTAGGGGTCATCGTTGTCACCGTAAGGGGCAAATCAGGATAACGGTGGCGCAGCGCACGGACCAGAGGAATAGCCGCCAGCGTTTCACCAACGGAAACAGAATGCAGCATAATTCCACCCGGTTTCAGCGGCTGGCGATAGAAACCGTAACGTTCACCCCAGCGCTTACGATAAGCTGGTGCCTTACGTCCGCGCACCCAAAGCCGTATCCAGATGAGAGGCTGAATAAGATAGAGTAGTGTGGTGTAAAGCAACTCAAGCATGGGCGTTAGCTGACTAATGAATGTGCTGGGGATTCTATGTATTTATCCACTGTTTTGCTATTACTTTTGCTGTTTTGAGCGATTTAGCCACTTTTGATTGTGGAAATTCGTTGAACTGGGGGAGAAACAGGTTCTGCGGCAGAGACATTATTGTTAAAATATAACGGGATTACCGCCGATATTAGCGTAAGCGAGTGGATATTTTGCTTATCAGATACTTAACATAATAAATAGCTGACTTTACCAGCATGCCATTATTTTTGAGATGGATACTTTTTCTTGATAACTGCTTATAGGTTGTCGGGCAAAGCAATGGGCTATTTTTCCATGGCGAGTTTTCTCGAGCAACGTTGAAGTAGTTAACGTCGCTATAGAACTGCGCCCAATCGTGCCACGGTTTTGTGACGCCGACATAGTGAATGAGGATTGTCTCAGATGTTATCTCAAACTTTCTCTTTTTATTTTTGAGCAAACTATCGATGTTGAAGAATGAATTAAATTTGTGATCGACGAGTTTTACACGATCGTGAAAGATGATGTTGAGAGCATCCTGATCTGGGTGTTTAAAACCACCTTTCGTTACAATGGAAATCACTTTTTCAGTGATGTCGAAATTTCTTAATTTTGTTAAATTGAAATATAAAAATCCAGAGTTGAAATATAATTCAGGTACGACGTCACTAATATTTGATGTATCGACGAAGTTATCATGCACGGCAATAAGTGCAGTGTCATCAAATGACTCTGTTAATAGTGGCTGCAAGCTTTTCTTACAAATGATATCGGAATCCAGATAAATTATCGAATCTAATTTATCTGAAAAATAATCAATGGCGATCAACCGAAAATAAATGGAATGATTCCATGATTTCGACGCAGTAGGCAATGACTTTAAAATGTCATCATCTAAAACATAAAAAGTTATCTTTGTATTGTATTGTTCTGAAAGATTAGAAAATAACGTTTGGTTATGCGTTGAAATATCGTTTGAAAATATATGAAAGTGAAAATTGATACTTGGGTTGTTGAGTAATACAGAAGTAATGGAAACACCAGTCCCGTATAGAAACAGATCATCAGCACCGTACGTTATATTGACACATTGTTCTGCTCCGGTATCGTTGCTAGCGTGAGCATCCACAATGCGTTTAATGATGTTCTGTTTCAATTTTAAACCCTTGTGCAATACACAAATACTATGTTTGCTGCTGGAGTATCAAGAATAAGGCGTTAAACATAAATATTATGATTTAGTCCTTCCTTATAGTATAATTTAAACATATATAAATGTCAATAATTTGGCGTGAAGAAGTTGGTAGAAGGAATACAAATTATATGGGTATAGATTCAAGTGTTAGAAAGCTAAATATTATGCTGCTAACTAATGTGGTGCTGCTGCTGATGGTCTTTGGTTTATTCACTATCGATAACCGCGCAGTGCTTAATCTTGCCTCTGTAGCGATGGTATTACTCTCTTTGTACACTATCCGCTCGGAGAAAATTAATATAATTAAAGCAATAGGAAATTTCTTTAAAAACAGAAAATCATTGGCTATCTTTTCGTTATGGTGCTTGATCTGTATCGTTTTTTTCACATATAAAAATAATACCGCAGGTGCAGTAGGTCAGTTTTTTAAAGACTGGCGCTACCCCATAATAATGCTTGTCTTTTTTATCGCTTTTCATAAGCATATTCTCCAATTGAAAAAAACATATGTGATTAGCGCAATTATCACTTTGGCTTATATTGTGCTGGTTGTTCCTGTATTACGTTATATTAAGAACGATCCACAAGCGCTGTATCTGCAACTACGTTATGGGTTTGCCTTCTATGTTGTGATGCTATACCCATTCGTATTGGCAGGTGGACTAATGTACAAGAATGTCCTTATAAAGATATCTCTCTTGTCCCTGTCATTTTTAGCTTTTATCTTCCTACTTTACACTGGTAGCCGAGGTGGCATTCTGTCGCTGGCGGTTGAAACCGTGGCGGTCATGTTCTTGTGCACCAAAAACATTAAAAAGTTTTTGCTTGTGATTTTTATGTCATTGGCTGTCGCTGGAATAGGCGTGGCTATCGCGTATAATTCATTTTCTCAAGTAAAGAATAAAGTAGATCAATCTACACAGGTTACAAATATCTCAAGTGGACGTGATCAGATCATTACACAGCGATATCCGTTAGTCATGAATAGCATTAAAAATGCTATTTTCGGTATCGGATATGGTAACTCTACTTATGATGAGTATCTATGGGACCATCAAGCTCCTCGAAATAATTTAGTCTTTAACTTTAATACAAATAAATACAATTTAGATGAGCCCCTTTTCTTTACCATTCTATATAATATTGGCTTTGGTGGGCTGGCACTATTTTTAGTATCAGTGTTTGTTAATATTAAAGAGATGATTAAGTCAGTAAGAGCCAAGCGTGACATCTTTAGTATATCGTTATTAACCTCATTTATTGGATATTTTTTAGTTTATTGCCTATTCGAGAAGATGTTCATGGAAATATATTTGCTTTATACCATTATGGCCCTGGTATTTATTAACAAAAAAGGGCAGCAAGACAATATGAAAACTATAGATTAGTTGTTTTTCTATGTTGCTCGAGCGTATCGAATGATTAGTTAATTAGTGATATAATCCACGCAGTATAATTAGCTAAGCTATGTTGATCAGCATTCGGGTAGCTGTTGAATCTGGGGCGGTAGCGTGTTTTTTGTCCATTTATCACTGGATTAGCTCAACGAAGGGTCGCTTGTGGAACAGCCATTTAAAAGAGTCTTGGTTATTAAGATGCGCTTTCATGGGGATATGCTGCTGACTACCCCTGTCATTAGCACGCTGAAGCGCCATTATCCTGATGCAAAAATCGATGTGCTTCTATACCAGGACACGATACCTATTTTATCCGAGAATCGTGAAATCAATGCACTGTACGGGATAAAAAATAAGAAGGCTAAAGCAGGTGATAAGATTGCCAACTTTGTCCATCTTATCAAGGTATTGCGTTCAAACAAGTATGACCTTGTTATCAATATGGCAGATCAATGGATGGTCGCGATATTGGTTCGAATGTTGAATGCACCAGTGAAAATTACGCAGGATTACTCGCATCGTCAACATGCTTTTTGGCGTAACAGTTTTACCCATCTTGCTACCCCAAAGGGCAACAATGTTGTAGAAAGCAACCTCTCGGTGCTTTCTCCTCTGAAGCTTGACTCCTACGTGATGCAGACGACGATGAGTTATAACTCCTCTTGCTGGTCGCGAGTTCGTGAGATGCTCGACAGCGTTGGGGTGGGTAAGCGTTATGTGGTGATACAGCCGACCGCGCGACAGATTTTCAAATGCTGGGACAATGATAAATTTTCTCGTGTGGTTGATGACCTACACGAACGCGGGTTAGCCGTGATTCTGACCTCCGGCCCGAGTCGCGAGGACTTAGCCTGTGTAGACGCCATCGCGAAAGGATGTAAAGTCTCGCCGGTCACTGCGCTGGCAGGTAAGATGACATTCCCAGAATTAGCCGCGTTAATTGACCATGCGGAGCTGTTCGTAGGGGTTGATTCCGCGCCAGGACATATCGCGGCGGCGGTAAAGACGCCAATGGTGTGCTTATTTGGTGCGACCAACCACATATTCTGGCGACCATGGTCAGAGAATATGATTCAATTTTGGGCGGGGGATTATCAACCCATGCCATCACGCGAGCAGTTGGATCGTAATAAAATGTATCTTTCAGTTATTCCTGCAAAAGATGTTATTACGGCCATTGGGAAAATGTTATCTCAGAATCATGACCTGCCAGCTACAGGTGCTGAATCATGATAGTCGCATTCTGTTTGTATAAATACTTTCCATTTGGTGGGTTGCAGCGTGATTTTATGCGAATTGCGCAAGCCGTGGCGTCACGTGGCAACCGGGTGCGAGTTTATACCCAGCATTGGGAAGGGGAATGCCCTGATAGTTTTGAACTCGTCATTGTTCCTGTTAAATCTCGCACTAACCATGGGCGTAATGCAGAATACTATGCATGGGTGCAAAATCACCTGCTTAGCCATCCTGTCGATCGTGTTGTGGGATTCAACAAAATGCCCGGCCTGGATGTCTATTATGCCGCCGATGTCTGTTATGCCGAGAAGGTTGCTAGAGAAAAAGGCTTTTTCTATCGCTTAACGTCTCGGTATCGGCATTACGCCGCGTTTGAGCGCGAAACATTTGCGCAGGGCAAACCAACGCAATTGCTTATGCTCACTGACAGGCAAATTGCGGATTTCAAAAAGCATTACCACACTGAAGATGCGCGGTTCCATATTCTCCCACCTGGCATCTATCCAGATAGAAAATACAGTAATCAGCCGAGTGGTTGCCGAGAAGCCTACCGACAGAAAAATGGTGTAGCTGAACAAGAATATCTGCTGTTGCAGGTCGGTTCTGATTTTACTCGCAAAGGTGTGGATCGTTCTATCAAAGCCTTAGCTTCGCTACCAGAGCATTTGCGGCAAAAAACGAAATTGTTTGTTGTTGGGCAGGATAAATCTCGGCGATTTGAATCGCTGGCTAGCCAATATAATGTACGAGAAAACGTGCATTTTTTCTCTGGACGTAATGATATTGCAGAGTTAATGGCCGCAGCTGATTTATTACTACACCCTGCTTATCAGGAGGCTGCGGGCATCGTCTTACTTGAGGCCGTTACAGCGGGACTCCCTGTACTAACAACCGCAGTTTGTGGCTACGCGCATTATATTGCTGATGCACAGTGCGGCAGTGTGATTGAAGAGCCCTATCGACAAGAAGCGTTAGATGAATGTTTGCTTAATGCCTTGCAACAGGACTCATTACGTCAAAAATGGGCCCAGAATGCACGCTATTATGCAGATACTCAGGACTTGTATAGTTTGCCTGAGAAAGCGACGGACATTATAACAGGTGGTTTGGATGGTTGAATTAAGAGAGCCGCTAGCCACGCTATGGCGTGACAAAGATGCTTTTGAAGAAGTCAAAGCATTACAAGGCGAGGTATTTAGAGAGCTAGAAACTCGCCGTACGCTGCGGTTTGAACTTGCGGGCAAAAGCTATTTCCTGAAATGGCATCGCGGTACTTCGTTAAAAGAGATTGTCAAAAATTTGCTTTCTCTACGTATGCCGGTTTTAGGGGCCGATCGAGAGTGGAATGCCATCCATCGTCTTCGCGACGTCGGTGTTGATACCATGCAAGGAATTGGTTTTGGTGAGAAGGGATTAAACCCATTAACCCGCACCTCCTTTATTATTACCGAAGATCTTACGCCAACGGTTAGTCTTGAAGATTATTGTGCGGACTGGGTGACAATACCACCTGAAGTTAAGGTAAAACGCATGATTATTGAGCGTGTTGCCACGATGGTGCGGAAAATGCACCAGGGTGGGGTTAATCATCGTGATTGCTATATTTGCCATTTTTTACTACACCTACCTTTTAGCGGGCAGAGTGATGATTTAAAAATATCGGTAATTGACCTGCATCGTGCTCAAATTCGTGCCACTGTGCCATTGCGTTGGCGAGATAAAGATTTAATCGGCCTTTATTTCTCCTCGTTAGATATTGGGCTGACACAACGTGATATTTTTAGATTTCTAACTGTTTATTTCGATAAGTCGCTAAAAACTATATTGCATGATGAAAAAAGCCTTTTGAATCATGCGCGTGATAAAGCTGAAAAGATAAAAGAAAGAACAATTCGCAAGTCTTTGTAATTTCTGAAAGGTTATTTATATGGATTATCAATATTTGAAGGCTGATGATTTTATTACAAAGACGATAGTTTTTGATTATTCTGATTCGTTACAATCAGGGCATCCATTGCACATCTGTTTTGGACTTGATCAGAACTTTCTCTTTGGATGTGGTATTTCAATTACATCAATTCTCATTAATAATAAACAGTCAAATTTTGTCTTTCATTTATTTATTGATAATGTCACGGATGAACAAACATTAAAGTTCCAACAGTTGGCGGAGTCTTACCAGACAAGTATTGAAATCCATATTATTAACAGTGAGAGATTACAGTCATTCCCGACGACTAAAAACTGGTCAATCGCAACATATTTCCGCTTTATTATTGGCGATTATTTTATCAATCGTGAAGAACGAATCCTGTATATGGATGCGGATATCATGTGTAAAGGGGATATTAGCGAACTCTTTACGCTTGATCTTACCGACCATGTCGCCGCAGTTGTTCCTGAAAGAGACGCCTCCTGGTGGGAGCGACGAGCCAAGAGCTTAGATTGCGAAGCACTAAATAATGGCTATTTTAACGCCGGGCTTTTATTACTAAATACAGCTTTATGGGCACAAGAGCATGTATCAGCAAAGGCTTTGGGCATATTATCTGATAGCCAGATGGTTAAAAAGCTTTCTTATTTAGATCAAGATATCTTGAACGTAATCTTAGCAGGGAAAGTTCTGTTTATTGACGGTAAATTCAATACTCAGTTCAGCCTTAATTATGAACTTAAAGATGACGTGGTAAATCCGATTAATGACCAGACCGTTTTTATTCATTACATCGGCCCAACCAAACCATGGCATGAATGGGCTAACTATCCAAGTGCAAAAGCGTTTTTACAGGCAAAAGAAAAATCCCCATGGGAAAAATCACCTCTGATGAAGCCTGGTAACTCACATCATGCGCGCTATTGTGCTAAGCATTATTTTAAACAAGGGCGGATGGTTGAGGGCATGAAGGCATATGTCTACTATTTCTACCTGAAAGTACTTGGATAATTAACCTTAACCTACAAACTATGGTGCACGCGATTGAGTAATGTCATTTATAAAATAAAATCTTTATTAGCATCGACTAAACTGACAACTCCAGGTGTAAGTGATGAAAAGACCAATGTAAAATCAATATGCCTTATCCTGATTAATGTCGGATTGGGTGATGCGATTATGGCAACATCATTTCTTCGCGTGTTGAAAGACACAGGCCATACTGTAGATATTCTTATTGCTAAGAAACTTACCTCATTATTTGAAAATAATAACGATATTAACAATATCATCATAGCAGGGGACGAGTCATATAGGGCAAAAGAAGAATATGATCTTGTTATCGATCCCTACAGCCATTGTGGATGGTATTTTACATATAAATATATGAAAGTGTTATCTACTCTAAAATATAAGAAATTGAGCGGTTTTGATGTAAAGATTCCTGGGAAATATAGCGATAATTATATTCCAGATACTAAGGCTATTCACATAACTGACTACTATCGACATATTGTTGATAAATACATTGGTCATACAACGCCGTTCCCTGATAACTATATTCTTCACTTCTCTGATGAATCACGTTTGTTAGCCGATAAATATATTGCCTCTTTGCCATCTGGCTCACTTAACGTTGCTTTTTGTCCTTTTGCATCAACAAATCAGCGTAGCTTCAGTGAACAGCAGATTAATTCATTATTGGATATGTTTGCAATGATGAAGAATGTCAGTGTTATTTTATTGATGGAAAAGGAAAAGTTAGAAAAAGTCACTTTGCAAGATAATACCTTTTACTTTGAAGCACCTAATTTCAGCAGTGCGGCGGCTGTACTTTGTGCTTGTGACTTTGTTATTTCTGTTGATACATCATTTGTTCATGTAGCCAATAGCCATAATAAACCATTATTAGCGTTCTATAGCTCGGTCTATAATGACGGCTATAATACAGACACCCTGTGTGGGCCGAATTATTCGAATGCGTGTCAAATCATAAATGAAAAAGGAATATCTGAAATATCACCTGATTACATTTATGCTGAAGTCGTTAAAGAGTTAGAACGCATCTGAATACTTTTTTATTTCACCTCATTGATATTATTGACGAGGATTTGTGAGTAATCATATCTTCATTGTCTGTTCGCCCCTTCAGTTTCGAATCGCAAAAATGATAAAAGAGCGATATGGGGCTGACCATTTTCATATTATCTACCTGCAAACTAAAGCAGGCGTTAAGCCATCCATAAAATCAGAATTACAGGAATATTTTAACACATACCTTATTGCTGATATGGATTATGGCTTTTTTAATTTTCTGAAAATCGCACGCTACATAAAAAATCTTGCTTGCCAAAATGGTTATATATACTTGGCAAATGCAAATGACTTAACCATTCAGTATATTGTCAGTCAGGTTTGCCCTCCATTAAAAATAAGAACCTTTGATGATGGTATTTTAAACATAAACACTATTCTGGATGTTAATCATAAAATAAAAGAGAAGCGCAAATTCAAATATTTTCTTACGCGTCTATTTTTCACCAATCGCTTTAGTATCAAGAAAATCATTGATAGTAGTGAGCGGCATTATACGATCCTGAATGATGATCGGACACGCAATGTTCGTTCTGAGCTGGTAAAATTGGATATGTTCAACCGTGAGATAGGGATATCTGACCACGGACGATCTTCTTCCGATAAGGTTGTGAATATATTCATTGGTTCCAGATTCAAAGATATATTAAGGCATAAAGACAATGTCAATTTGGAAAAATTAATTGCCAAAATTTATGCTTTGAATTCTGTTTTTACCGACCTGATTTATCTTCGTCATCCGCGTGAAACCTCTCCTGATTCATTAAATATGGCTGAGGAAAGTGTTGATTCAATATCGGAAGATTATATCTATAGCCTTGTGAGCCAGGGGGTACATGTCAATGTGGTTGGTTTTGCCAGCACCTGTCAGTTGAATGTTATGAACTTGCCCAATGTTAACGTGACACTGCTGGAAACCGAGTTAATCAGGGCCGATATCCTGGATTCGTTTTCTCTGTTTAATCAAGGTAACGTTAAAATTTATAACCTGGATGCACAGAAGTGATTTTTTGGCGATGGGATTGGAAGCCGACGATACATCGCTTCCGCCAGAAATCCCATCGCCAGCCAATCCGATGATCTCATTACGTGAGTGTTAGCTGCTCAAAGACGGTTTTGGCGCTCAGCCCAGTGAGTTGTTTATTAGGCGAACAACACGCCACCTGATTTTTCCCATATCCGCCAATCAGCCCTGGGTCAGTCGGCCCATACAGGGTGATATTCGGGCGATCCAGCGCTGCGGTGAGGTGGCTTAGCCCGGTATCCACTGAGACGACAAATTTTGCTCCTGCCAGCACATGTGCGACCTCTTCAAGGCTAAGCCGTGGCAGCACTTCTACATAATCAAACCCTTCCGCTAAACGTTTCGCGCGAGCCTCTTCGTGCGGCGCTCCCCAGGGCAGCTTAATCTGCAATCCACTCTCTTTCAGCAGACCAATCAGTTCGCGCCAGTGACTTTCCGGCCAATGTTTATCATCGCGAGTGGTGGCGTGCAGGAACACGCAGTAAGGCGCATTATCCGGTGTCACAGTGCGGAGAAAATGCTGTGCGATGGCGTAATCGCCCTGCGTTTCTGGCTTCGCATAGCCCAGGCTTTTGGCAAACAGCTCGCGGGTGCGTTCGACGGCGTGCTGCTGTTTAGCAATGTGATGGCGGCGGTTATAGAACAAACTGGCCAGCGGTTCACGCGCGGTGCTCCAGTCCATACCATGCTTCACGCCATGCGCGAGGCGAGTCACCAGCGCGGCGCTTTTTACCAGCCCCTGAGCGTCAATGATTGCATCGTAGTTCACGGCCTGGATGGCATCGCGAAAGGCCTGGCGTTCCGCTTTGATGGGAGCCGAAAACCACGCTTTGCGCCAGCGGCGAATAGCCACCGGAATCACGCGCTCGACGGCTTCATGCCAGGAGGGAATTTGCGCAAAGCCTTCTTCAACCACCCAGTCAAAACGGATCCCTGGAATCGCGCGCGCCGCATCGGTTAATGCTGGCAGCGTATGCAGGACATCGCCCATAGAGGAGGTTTTAACAATCAGAACCCGCATGTATTAGACGTCCTCGCTCGACAGGAGATCGTTAAGCTCTTCCATCACGCGCGCAGGCGTAATATCAATCAGGCTCTGGTGATAACCTTGTGCGGCGTCACCTTTGCGCACTTTGTGGTAGCCAGTAATCAGGCGAATCACCCGCGCTTTGTTCGACAGCGGCGGAGTGAAGTCTGGGCTGCTTGGGCCATAGAGCGCCACCAGAGGGCGATTAAGCGCAGCGGCAACATGCATCAGGCCGGAGTCGTTGGTGACGATAGCCTTACAGGCAGCAATCAGAATGACGGCTTGCTCCAGCTGGGTTTCCCCCGCCAGATTACGACACCACACTTTTTGTTCTTCACTGAGCGAGGCGATTATCTCATTGCCTGCGTCGTTGTCTTTGGCTGAGCCGAAAAGGACAATCTGGTTGCCTTCATCAATCAACTGTTTGGCGAGAGAAGCGTAGTGATAGTGCGGCCAACGTTTTGCCGGGCCGAATTCTGCGCCAGGGCAAAAGCCAATCATCGGACGGTCGCTCGACAGCGAGAACGCATTGTAGGCGAGGGATTTTTCCCCGTCGCTCACCTGTAGCTGAGGCCATAGCAGCGGCTGCGGTAAATCTTTGGCGCAGCGCATAACGCCTTTGTCGTAGGCCAGAGCGACATAGCGCTCCACCATCAGCGGCCAGGCTTCTTTATCCAGCACACGAGCGTCGTTGAGCAGGCCATAACGCATCTCACCACGCCAGCCAGTACGTAGTGGAATACCGGCAAAAAATGGCACTAGCGCGGATTTAAACGAGTTCGGCAGCACGTAGGCACGGTCATAGCGGCGTTCGCGCAGGCTATGGCCGAGTTTGCGGCGCTCGCCAATTTCTAACGCGCCGTGGCCTAATGGCATTGAGATAGCGTCGTTAACTTCCGGCATCCGCGATAACAACGGACGGCACCATGCAGGTGCCATCACGTCAATTATCGCCTGGGGATAGCGCGCCTTGAGCGTGCGATAGAGACTTTGCGACATCATCATGTCGCCCACCCATGACGGGCCGATCACCAGTATTTTCATGCTTACTTCTTACGCGTCGCGGTTCAGCCAGGCCATATATTCCGTTACGCCTTCGGCAACGGTCTTGAATGGCTTATCGTAGCCAGCAGCGCGCAGGTTCGTCAGGTCAGCCTGAGTAAACGCCTGGTAGCGGCCTTTCAGTTTTTCCGGGAATGGAATGTACTCGATGGTGCCTTTTTTGTGGTACGCCAGAGTAGCGTCTGCCACCGCCTGGAAAGATTCCGCGCGGCCCGTGCCGAGGTTGAAGATGCCGGATTTACCGTTTTCCCAGAACCACAGGTTTACCGCTGCCACATCGCCCACGTAGACGAAATCACGCTTGAAGCCGTCGCTGCCTTCGAACAGTTTTGGCGTTTCACCGTTGTTCAACTGGGTGTTGAGGTGGAAAGCCACGCTCGCCATGCTGCCTTTGTGGCCTTCACGCGGGCCGTAAACGTTGAAGTAGCGGAAGCCGACAACCGGTGAGTTGGCTTCTGGCAGAATCTGACGAACATATTCGTCGAACAGGAACTTAGAGTAGCCGTAAACGTTCAGCGGTTTCTCATATTCACGGGATTCGATGAAGTCTGAAGTGCGGCCGCCGTAGGTGGCTGCGGAAGAGGCATACAGGAACGGGATTTCGCGTTCCAGGCAGTAGTGCAGAACTTCTTTGGAGTACTGATAGTTGTTGTCCATCATGTACTTGCCGTCCCACTCGGTGGTGGAGGAACATGCGCCTTCGTGGAATACTGCTTCGATTTCACCGAACTCTTCACCGGCCATAATCTGGATCAGAAAGTCTTCTTTATCCATGTAGTCGGCGATGTCCAAATCGACCAGGTTTACAAATTTAGTGCCGTCTTTCAGGTTATCCACCACCAGAATATCGGTGATGCCTTTGTCATTGAGCGCTTTCACGATGTTGCTGCCAATAAAGCCAGCGCCGCCGGTAACGATTATCATAACTGTAACCTTTGAAATGTATGGGCCCTGGACTATCCCGGGCACGAATGCCTCTTATCATATCATCACATTGCTAAGCCTTCAGCCTTTCGCCATTCGGCGACCGGTAAGCTGCGTGATTTATGCTGCAAATAATTCATTCAGACATGCATCATCTCGTATCAGCGTATAGCTTTGGGTAATATGTGCCGAATTTTACCGAATCTGGAGAGTTGCAATGCGTGGTGATTTCTACAAACAGTTAACCAACGACCTGAACACCGCCCGTGCGGAAGGGTTGTTTAAAGAAGAACGTATTATCACCTCCGCTCAGCAAGCGGACATCACCGTGGGCGATGGTAGCCACGTTATTAACTTCTGCGCCAATAACTACCTAGGCCTGGCCAACCACCCTGAGCTGATTAACGCCGCGAAAGCGGGCATGGACAGCCACGGTTTTGGTATGGCGTCAGTGCGTTTTATCTGCGGCACGCAGGATAGCCACAAAGTGCTGGAGAAGAAGCTGGCGGAATTCCTCGGGATGGAAGATGCGATTCTGTACTCCTCTTGCTTCGATGCTAACGGCGGCCTGTTTGAAACGCTGCTGGGCGCAGAAGATGCAATTATCTCCGACGCACTAAACCACGCCTCGATCATTGACGGTGTGCGCCTGTGTAAAGCGAAGCGTTTCCGCTACGCCAATAACGATATGCAAGAGCTGGAAGCTCGCCTGAAAGAAGCGCGTGAAGCCGGTGCACGCCATGTGCTGATTGCTACTGACGGCGTGTTTTCAATGGATGGCGTTATCGCCAACCTGAAAGGCGTGTGTGACCTGGCCGATAAATACGACGCGCTGGTGATGGTCGATGACTCTCACGCCGTCGGCTTTGTGGGTGAAAATGGTCGTGGCTCGCATGAATACTGTGAAGTTATGGGCCGTGTGGATATCATCACTGGCACATTGGGCAAAGCGCTGGGCGGCGCGTCCGGCGGCTACACCGCAGCGCGCAAAGAGGTGGTGGAGTGGCTGCGTCAGCGCTCACGCCCGTATCTGTTCTCCAACTCGCTGGCTCCGGCGATTGTTTCCGCGTCTATCAAAGTGCTGGAGATGGTGGAGTCTGGCGCAGAACTGCGTGACCGCCTGTGGGCTAACGCCCGTCTGTTCCGTGAAAAAATGACCGCCGCAGGCTTTACGCTGGCAGGCGCTGACCACGCGATTATCCCGGTGATGCTTGGCGATGCGGTCATCGCGCAAAACTTCGCTCGTGAGCTGCAAAAAGAAGGCATCTATGTGACTGGGTTCTTCTTCCCGGTCGTACCAAAAGGCCAGGCGCGTATTCGCACCCAAATGTCGGCAGCGCATACGACGGCACAAATTGAACGTGCGGTGGAAGCCTTTACCCGCATCGGTAAACAACTGGGCGTGATTGCCTAAGGGTGTGAGATGAAAGCGTTATCGAAACTGAAAGCGGAAGAAGGGATCTGGATGACCGATGTCCCGGAACCGGAACTCGGCCATAACGACCTGCTGATTAAAATTCGCAAAACCGCTATCTGCGGCACAGATGTGCATATCTACAACTGGGACGAATGGTCACAGAAAACCATTCCAGTACCGATGGTTGTAGGGCATGAATACGTTGGTGAAGTGGTCGGTATTGGCCAGGAAGTACGTGGCTTTAAGGTTGGCGATCGCGTCTCTGGTGAAGGCCATATTACCTGTGGCCACTGTCGTAACTGCCGTGGCGGCCGCACTCACCTGTGCCGTAATACTATCGGCGTGGGGGTGAACCGTCCCGGTTGCTTCGCCGAGTATCTGGTGATTCCGGCCTTTAACGCTTTCAAAATCCCGGACAATATCTCCGACGATCTGGCGTCTATCTTTGACCCATTCGGTAATGCGGTGCATACCGCGCTCTCTTTTGACCTGGTGGGCGAAGATGTGCTGGTTTCCGGCGCAGGCCCGATTGGCATTATGGCGGCGGCGGTGGCAAAACACGTTGGCGCACGCAATGTAGTCATCACTGATGTGAATGAATACCGCCTTGAGCTGGCGCGCAAAATGGGCGTTACCCGCGCGGTGAACGTCTCGAAAGAGAGCCTCAATGATGTGATGGCTGAGCTTGGCATGACCGAAGGCTTCGACGTTGGCCTGGAGATGTCCGGCGCACCGCCAGCATTCCGCGCAATGCTCGATACCATGAACCACGGCGGGCGTATTGCGATGCTTGGGATCCCACCATCGGATATGTCTATCGACTGGAACAAAGTTATCTTTAAGGGGCTGTTTATTAAAGGTATCTACGGTCGTGAAATGTTCGAAACCTGGTACAAAATGGCGGCGCTGATTCAGTCTGGTCTCGATCTCTCGCCAATTATCACGCACCGTTTCGGCATTGATGATTTCCAGAAAGGCTTCGATGCGATGCGTTCTGGTCAGTCCGGCAAAGTGGTGTTGAGCTGGGATTAATCGCCTTCATGCTAGAGTGAGTGTATGTTGTCCCCAGATTTAAACTCTGGGGATTTTTTTTCATGTTCTGGCGCAGCGTGGCCGCATCGTTTGTACTGACCTTTTGCGCCCGAATATGTTAAATATTGCCGTTAATTATACTGTTTGGCAGGATTTTATATGACCTATACTCCCGGTCTCCTGAGCGTCATCATGCCGCTTTACAACACGGGCGAACCGTTTATCGCGTGTATGGATTCGCTGATTGCGCAAACCTGGAAGAATATTGAGATTATCATTGTTAATGATGGCTCGACGGATAACTCCGCAGAACTCGCCCAGGCTTATGCGGACAAATATCCGCATGTTCATCTGCTGCACCAGCGTAATGCCGGTGTCTCGGCGGCGCGCAATACCGGCATGGAGATTGCGAAGGGTGAGTACATCGCTTACGTCGATGCCGATGATATTGCTTATCCCAAAATGTACGAAACGCTGATGACGATGGCGTTGAATGATAACCTCGACGTGGCGCAGTGCAATGCCGACTGGTGTCAGGCAGAAACGGGAGCCACGCGGGCGTCTATTCCGCTCGATCGTATTCGTTCTACCGAGGTGATGACCGGGCCTGATTGGCTGCGTAAAGGGCTGGCGAGCCGCCGCTGGCGTCACGTGGTATGGATGGGCGTATACCGCCACCAAACCATCATAGACGCAGGGCTGACGTTTATTCCTGGCCTGCACCACCAGGACATCATCTGGTCTACTGAGTTTATGTTTAACGCCAAACGCGCGCGTTATACCGAAGTGCCGCTGTACAAATATTTCCTGCACGGCGCATCGGTCAGCCGCCTGAAGCGCACCGGCGTGAAGAACCTGGCATATCAACGCCACTACATCAAAATTACCCGCCTGCTCGACAAGATGAACCACGACTACGCCGGGCGGATTCCGATCTATCCCGAGTTTAAACAGCAGGTGATTTACGAAGCGCTGCGCGTTTGCCACTGCATTCGTAAAGAGCCGGACCAGAAAATTCGTGAGCGGATGATTGCGGAGGCCGAAGTTTCCGGCATGTTCAAACGGATGGTCAGCAATATTTGCAACGTGAAGCTGGGGTATCAGGTCATGCTGTGGGCCATCCGGTTTAACAAGTGGCGTGATAAATCACTCACTCCGCGCCGTCTGGCCCATTTGACTCTGGGGCTGAAAGACTAATTACGGTTGCTGCCAGCCCTGCCACTGCAACTGCATATACTGCACCAGTGTGCTGTTGCTGATGCTCTCGCCCAGCACGGTGAAGAAGCGGCTGGCGTAGACCGGTTCCAGCGGTTTTTTCGGCTTACAAAGCGTCACACCGTGGAACGGATTTCGCGGTGATGTCGTCTGCGTTTGCGGCCGAGAAGGGTTCGGGGTTGACGTATCGACCTGCGGCTCGTTAAGCAGGCTGCTTGGGCGCACCAGCGTAATGTCGGACGGCAGGTTATAGACCATCTGTTGGAGCACACGCACGGTCGTCGGGTGCGGGTGGCCGATGGCTATTGCCGAACCGTTGCGGCGCGCTAGATCAATCGCACGATTAAACTGCACGCGAATCGCCGCCTCGTTTTGCGAATCATCAAGGAATACCCGGCGCTTAATCACTTTTACCCCAGTGCCATTTGCGGCGCGCATCGCCTGACTGTTGCCAATCGTCATACTGTCGAGGAAATACAGATTATAGCGGCTCAGCGCCAGCATCACTTTCTGCATACCAAACAGGCTAGAGGTCATCGCGCTGCCCATGTGGTTGTTCAGACCAACGGCGTACGGCACTTTATCCACGGCTTCGCGAATAATGCGCTCGATTTCATCGCTGCTCATCTCCGGGCGCAATGTGTCTTTTTCCAACGGCTGTTTACTCAGTGGCGCCATTGGCAGGTGAATCAGCACTTCATGCCCGCTGTTATGCGCCTTCGTGGCCATTTCGCGAGCGTGAGGGGCGTTAGGTAAAACGGCGACAGAAATGGCAGATGGCATCGCCAGCACCTGATTTTCCTGGTGTGGGCGATAACCAAAATCATCGATAACGATAGACAGTTTACCGGCATAGCTTGGTGCGGCTAATGCCAGTGCACTGAGAAGAACGAACTGGCGAAATTGAAGCAAAACTTATCTTCCCAACCACGGTAGTGGATTGACCGCCTGACCCTGGCGGCGAATTTCGAAATAGAGTGAAGGTCTGCCCTGACCGCCACTGTTACCCACCAAAGCGATCGGCTGCCCGGCGCGCACTTGTGTGCCAACGCTGACCAGCGCGCTCTGGTTATAACCGTACAGGCTCATATCGCCTTTACCGTGCTCGACGACGACGACCAGGCCATAGCCCTGGAGCCAGTCAGCAAGGATCACGCGACCATCGGCGATGGCTTTCACTTCGGTTCCTTCCGATGCGCTAATAACCATCCCCTTCCAACGTAGCTCACCTTGCAGTTGTTCGCCATAGCGATGCAGGGTTGTACCGCGAACTGGCCAGTAGGCTTGACCGCGCGGAGCGCCCAAGCCACCGGTGCGCGCCATCAAAGAGCGCTCGCTTTCGGAAGGTTTATAGGTCGTGCCTTTGCGGGAAGCCTCTTTCTGGCGGTCACGTACCGCCTCGGCCTCACGGGCTTCGCGTTCGGCGCGGGCTTTCGCCGCCGCTTCCGCACGCGCAATGCTGTTACGCAGGCGAGATTCGTTCGCCCGCAGCTCGCTCAACTGTTGCTGACCCTGCTGAATAGAGGACTCCAGCTCGGCGAGCGTTTTCTTACGTTCGTTACGCGCCTGCTCCAGCTTGGCCTGCTGGGCGCGCTGCTCGTACAACAGCGTTTGCTGTTGGCTCTGCTTCTCTTCCAGCTCGCTTTTTTGCGCCGCCATGTCTTCGCGCGTTTGCTTTAGCTCGGCGATAGTCTCCTGGCGAGCCTGATTCAGGTAACCAAAATAGGCCTGTAGACGCTGCCCACGCTGGCTTTCCTCACCGCTGAGGATGAGCTGAATCCCGGTGTGTTCGCCCTGGCGAAACGCGGCATCAAGCTGAGCGGCTAAATTACGTTCTTGCGCCTGGCGCTGTTTTTCCAGCTTGGCGATAGACGCGTTCATCTCGGCGATTTGTGCATTGAGCTGCGCCAGCGAGTTCTGCGTTTCACGCAGTTGACGGGCGGCGGCAGAGATAGCCTGTTCCTGGGCTTTCAGTTGAGCGAGAAGGGTGGCGCGTTGCTGTTGCTGTTGGCGTACCGCGCGCTCTTTGGCGGCGATATTGGCCTGAATAGACTGGAGCTGTGAGCGATCATCCGCATGGGCGGGTGCGGCGCACAGCAATACGCCGGCGCTGAGCGCGCTGGCGTACAACGTGGACCGGAGCATTGCTTCGGCCCATTTAATGGAATAAATCGCCTTTCCCCTCATGGGGAGGGATTATTCCACGATGAACAGCGGCTTACCAGTCATCTGTTGAGGGATTTCCATCCCCATCAGCGTCAGCATGGTTGGCGCGATGTCGGAGAGCTTACCGCCTTCCACCGCTTTCACGGATTTGTCACCCACGTAGATAAGCGGAACTGGCAGGCTGGTGTGCGCAGTGTGCGCCTGGCCGGTAGCCGGGTCACGCATCTGCTCAGCGTTGCCGTGGTCAGCCGTCACCAACAGTTGACCGCCCACTTTTTCTACCGCACGAGTCACTTCGTCCAGGCAATGATCCAGCGCTTCAACCGCTTTCACTGCTGCGTCCATCACGCCGGTATGACCGACCATATCGCCGTTCGGGTAGTTACAGATGATGGTGTCGTACTTACCGCTTTCGATAGCGGCAACCAGTTTTTCGGTCAGCTCAGCGGAGCTCATTTCTGGCTGCAGGTCGTAGGTTGCGACTTTCGGGGAGTTGATCAGGATGCGATCTTCACCTTTGAACGAGTCTTCTACGCCGCCGTTGAAGAAGAAGGTGACGTGTGCGTATTTCTCAGTTTCAGAGATGCGCAACTGCGTTTTGTCGTGCTTCGCCATCCACTCACCGAAGGTGTTTTCCAGTGATGCTGGTGGGTAAGCGCACGGTGCTTTGATGTCTGCTGCATACTCGGTCAGCATGATGAAATCGCCCAGTTTCACTTCTTTACGACGTGCAAAACCGTCGAAGTCAGCGTTAACGAAGGCACGGGTGATTTCACGCGCACGGTCAGCACGGAAGTTCATGAAAATCAGCGCATCGCCGTCTTCCATTGCGGCATCCGCCTGGCCCGCAGCGCGGATAACGGTCGCTTTCACGAATTCGTCGTTTTCATCACGTGCGTAAGCGGATTCCAGTGCGGCAACCGCAGTATCTGCCTGGAATTCGCCTTTCGCTTCAACCAGCAGGTTGTAGGCTTGCTCAACGCGATCCCAACGGTTGTCACGATCCATCGCATAGTAACGACCAATGATGGACGCTACGCGGCCTTTGCCCAGTGCGGCAAATTTGTCTTCGAATTTCTCCAGCGAGCCTTTAGCGCTACGTGGCGGAGTATCGCGGCCATCAAGGAAGGCGTGCAGATAGATTTTTTCTGCGCCACGCTCAGCGGCCAGCTCAACCATTGCCATGATGTGGTCTTCGTGGCTGTGAACGCCACCGGCAGACAGCAGGCCCATGATGTGCACCGCTTTACCCGCAGCAACGGCTTTATCAACCGCGCCGGACAGCACCGGATTGCTGAAGAATGCGCGATCTTTAATTTCAACATCAAGACGGGTCAAATCCTGGTAAACGACGCGACCCGCACCCAGGTTAACGTGGCCCACTTCGGAGTTGCCCATTTGACCATCTGGCAGGCCCACTTCCAGACCGGAAGCGTGGATCAGAGTATGCGGACGTTTTGCCCACAGTGCATCCATGACAGGCGTTTTAGCGCTGAAAATCGCGTTATCCTGCTGCTCTTCGCGGTAGCCGTAGCCATCCAGGATAACCAGTACCATAGGTTTTTTAGAAACCGACATTGCGACAACCTCTATGCTCAAAAGACAGAAAATTTGCGTAATTTTACTACAGCTGAATCGATAAAATAACAATGAGAGATCAAAGAAAGCGGGGGGATGTGGGGTGAAAAACGCACATTTTCCTCCTTTTTTCCGTAGCACTCCGCAGAAAATACATTACATCACGCGCGCTGGCTGTATTTGCGCCACGCCGCAGGTATACTCCTTCCCTGGTTTTTAAACATTACGTCGGGAGCTGTTACCCCCCATGCAAGAGATTATGCAATTTGTTAGCCGTCACCCTGTCCTGAGCATCGCGTGGCTCGCGTTGCTGGCGGCTGTACTGTTCACTACTTTTAAAGGCTTGATGTCTAAAGTTAAAGTCATCAACCGTGGCGAAGCGACGCGCCTGATTAACAAAGAAGATGCAGTGGTTGTTGACCTGCGTCAGCGTGACGATTTCCGCAAGGGCCATATCGTCGGCTCTGTGAACCTGCTGCCCGCTGAAATCAAAGCGAACAACGTAGGCGAGCTGGAAAAACATAAAAACAAGCCAGTGATTGTCACCGACGGCACTGGTATGCAAGCGAGCGAATCAGCTAACGCGCTGATGAAAGCGGGCTTTGAACAAGTATTCGTACTGAAAGAAGGTATCGCAGGCTGGAGCGGCGAAAATCTGCCTCTGGTACGCGGTAAGTAATTCGCTGCTCATTCAGGAGAGCTGTCATGGCGACGATTGAAATCTATACCAAAGCGACGTGCCCTTATTGCCACCGTGCAAAAGCGCTGCTGTCCAGCAAAGGCGTGACTTTCCAGGAATTGCCTATCGACGGCAACGCGGAAAAACGCGAAGAGATGATTCAGCGCAGTGGCCGTACTACGGTTCCGCAGATTTTTATTGATGCACAGCACATTGGCGGCTGTGACGACTTGTATGCGCTTGATGCGCGTGGTGGACTGGATCCGCTACTGCGCTAAGGTTTTGCGACGCTTCACGCTAACCTTAGGGTAGCGTGGGATGTAACGCTTATTTTAAGGACAACACGAAAGGGTTTTTACACATGTCAGAACAAAACAACGCCGAAATGGCTTTCCAGATTCAGCGCGTCTACACCAAAGATGTTTCTTTTGAAGCACCCAATGCGCCGCACGTTTTTCAGAAAGATTGGCAGCCAGAGGTTAAACTTGATCTTGATACCGCTTCCAACCAACTGGCTGAAGGCGTGTATGAAGTGGTGCTGCGTGTCACCGTAACGGCGACGCTGGGCGAAGAAACGGCTTTCCTGTGTGAAACTCAGCAAGCGGGTATCTTCTCCGTCGAAGGTATCGAAGGGACTCAGTTGGCCCATTGCCTGGGTGCATACTGCCCGAACATCCTGTTCCCGTATGCGCGTGAATGCATCACCAGCCTGGTTTCCCGTGGGACTTTCCCACAGCTGAACCTTGCGCCGGTTAACTTTGATGCGCTGTTCATGAACTACTTGCAACAGCAGACTGGCGAAGGTGCAGAACAACATCAGGATGCCTGATGAACGCACTTAATGCTTCAATGACTGTGATCGGTGCCGGCTCTTACGGCACCGCTCTTGCCATTACCGTGGCAAGAAATGGCCACCCCGTTGTACTTTGGGGCCACGATCCTCACCA
This sequence comes from Kluyvera fluvialis, assembly GCF_059725275.1. Lineage (NCBI taxonomy): Bacteria > Pseudomonadati > Pseudomonadota > Gammaproteobacteria > Enterobacterales > Enterobacteriaceae > Kluyvera > Kluyvera fluvialis. The sequence goes on from NZ_AP046142.1 coordinate 182,531, forward strand.
TGTCGCGACACTTCAGCATGACCGCTGCAATGTCGCATTCCTCCCCGATGTCCCGTTCCCAGACTCACTGCACCTGGAAAGCGACTTAGCGACCGCTCTGGCTGCCAGCCGCGATATTCTGGTGGTCGTGCCTAGCCATGTGTTCGGCGATGTTTTACGGCAGATGAAACCGCTGTTGCGTCCTGACGCGCGCCTTGTATGGGCGACGAAAGGGCTGGAGGCTGAAACAGGCCGCCTGCTTCAGGATGTGGCGCGTGAAGCGCTGGGCGATGATATCCCGCTGGCGGTGATTTCCGGCCCAACCTTTGCCAAAGAGTTGGCGGCAGGCTTGCCGACGGCTATCTCTCTGGCGGCGACAGACCCGGTATTTGCCGAGGATCTTCAGCAACTGCTGCACTGTGGGAAAAGCTTCCGCGTTTACAGCAACCCGGATTTCATCGGCGTCCAACTGGGCGGTGCGGTGAAAAACGTGATTGCTATCGGCGCAGGCATTTCCGACGGTATTGGTTTTGGGGCGAATGCGCGTACCGCGCTTATCACCCGAGGCCTGACCGAAATGTCGCGTCTGGGCGTGGCGCTGGGTGCCGATCCGGTCACCTTTATGGGGATGGCTGGGTTAGGTGACTTGGTGCTGACCTGTACCGATAACCAGTCGCGTAACCGTCGTTTCGGCATGGCGCTGGGGCAAGGGGCGCAGGTGCAGGAAGCGCAGGACAAAATTGGCCAGGTGGTCGAAGGTTACCGTAATACCAAAGAAGTTCGTGAGTTGGCGCATCGAGTTGGTGTCGAAATGCCAATAACCGAGGAAATTTATCAGGTATTATATTGCGGAAAAAACGCGCGCGAGGCAGCATTGACTTTATTAGGTCGTGCTCGCAAGGATGAGCATAGCGGCAACTAATCGCAGGAAACCTTTGTCATCCCGACGATCCGGCTAGCAGAGACTGGCCGATCGTTCCAATACGTCTGGAGTATGCAATGTCGTGTGAAGAACTGGAAATTGTCTGGAACAATATTAAAGCTGAAGCCAGGGCTCTGGCAGACTGTGAGCCGATGCTCGCCAGTTTTTACCACGCAACGCTACTCAAGCATGAAAATCTCGGCAGTGCGTTAAGCTACATGCTCGCCAACAAACTGGCATCGCCGATTATGCCTGCCATCGCCATTCGTGAAGTGGTTGAAGAGGCCTATGCTGCCGACCCTGAAATGATCGCCTCCGCTGCTTGCGACATTCAAGCCGTACGCACCCGTGATCCGGCGGTTGATAAATATTCCACCCCGCTTTTGTACCTGAAAGGGTTCCATGCGTTGCAGGCTTACCGCATCGGGCACTGGTTGTGGGCGCAGGGGCGTCGGGCGCTGGCGATTTTCCTGCAAAATCAGGTATCAGTGTCGTTCCAGGTGGATATTCACCCGGCGGCGAAAATCGGTCGCGGGATCATGCTCGACCACGCCACAGGTATTGTGGTGGGGGAAACGGCGGTGATTGAAGATGATGTGTCTATTCTGCAATCCGTGACGCTGGGCGGTACGGGTAAAACCAGCGGCGACCGTCACCCGAAAATTCGCGAAGGCGTGATGATTGGCGCGGGGGCTAAAATTCTCGGCAATATCGAAGTGGGGCGCGGCGCGAAAATTGGCGCAGGCTCTGTGGTGTTGCAGCCCGTGCCTCCGCATACCACGGCAGCCGGTGTCCCGGCGCGCATTGTCGGTAAGCCAGAGTCGGATAAACCGGCAATGGATATGGATCAGCACTTCAACGGTATCAACCACGGTTTTGAGTACGGCGACGGCATTTAAGATGTCGTTGTGTATTCGTCGCTCGTCTGCCGGATAAGGCGTTTACGTCGTTATCCGGCCTACCGCAATACGGCGCCTGGGTATCCCAGTTGTCGCCACGCTTCATACACCACCGCCGACACCGCGTTTGACAGGTTCATGCTGCGGCTGTCCGGCATCATCGGAATACGAATTTTTTGCTCCGGCGGCAGAGCGTCGAGAATGCTGGCAGGCAGGCCACGGGTTTCCGGGCCAAACATCAAATAATCACCGTCTTGATAGCTTACAGCGCTGTGCGCGGGCGTACCTTTGGTGGTCAGAGCAAACAGGCGCTGCGGCTGTTCCGCCTCGATAAACGCGGCGTAATCGGCATAGCGTGTGACGGCGGTAAACTCGTGGTAATCCAGCCCCGCGCGGCGCAGGCGCTTATCGTCCCAGGCAAAGCCCATTGGCTCGATGATATGCAGACGAAAGCCGGTGTTGGCACACAGACGGATGATATTGCCGGTGTTTGGTGGGATTTCTGGTTCGAATAAAACGATGTTAAGCATACTGCCCCCTTAAGTGCGGAGGGCAGAATAGCAGAATTTGGGCAAACCCTCACCCCGACTCTCTCCCTGAAAGAGAGAGGAGGAAACCATCGCAGACTAAGCCGCATTCCCCTGCTTAATCGCGTTAAATACCTGCGTCACATCGGCGCTCTGTACCAAAGAGTCGCGGCTGATTTCCTTGATGGTTTTCGCCCCTGTAAGCGTCATCGCCACTTTCATCTCTTTTTCTATCAGGTTTAGCAGATTTGCCACACCCGCCTGGCCGTGGGTTGCCAGCGCATACAGGTAAGCACGGCCCAACAGCACGCTGTCCGCGCCGAGCGCAATCATACGCACGACGTCAAGGCCGTTACGGATACCGCTGTCCGCCAGAATCGCGATATCGCCTTTTACGGCGTCCGCGATGGCCGGTAAGGCGCGGGCGGAAGAGAGCACGCCGTCAAGCTGTCTGCCACCGTGGTTCGAAACCACGATCCCATCGGCGCCAAAGCGCACCGCGTCACGCGCGTCTTCCGGGTCGAGGATCCCTTTGATCACCATCGGGCCATCCCAAAACTCACGGATCCACTCCAGGTCTTTCCATGAAATAGAGGGATCGAAATTATTTGCCAGCCAGCCAATGTAATCCTCCAGCCCGGTTGGTTTACCGAGGTAGGCGGAGATATTGCCCAAATCGTGTGGCCGACCGTTCAAACCAACGTCCCACGCCCACTGCGGGTGCGTGACCGCCTGCCAGTAGCGGCGCATTGCGGCGTTCGGGCCGCTCATGCCGGAGTGCGCATCACGGTAACGTGCGCCTGGCGTGGGCATATCGACGGTAAAAACGAGCGTTGAGCAACCGGCGGCTTTGGCACGCTCCAGGGCGTTGCGCATAAAACCTCTGTCGCGCAGTACGTATAGCTGGAACCACATTGGGCGCTTGAGGGTCGGCGCGACTTCTTCAATCGGGCAGACGGAAACGGTAGAAAGCGTAAACGGGATCCCTTTCGCATCGGCAGCCGCTGCCGCCTGCACTTCACCGCGACGGGCGTACATCCCACACAGGCCAACCGGCGCCAGGGCGACAGGCATCGACAGTTGCTCTTTGAACAGCGTGGTTTCCAGGCTCAAATCGGACATATTTTTCAGCACACGCTGGCGCAGTGCCACGTCGGATAAATCTTCCACGTTGCGGCGTAGGGTATGCTCCGCGTACGCACCGCCGTCAATGTAGTGGAACAAAAACGGCGGTAGGATGCGCTGGGCAGCGGCGCGGTAGTCACTCGCGGCGGAAATAATCATGCTTTTTTCTCCCTGGGAAGTTCAGTGTGGTCGTCGGGCAGACGGGTTCTCCGCGCCTGACGAGCCAGGTCTTCATCAAAACGTTTAATCGTGGTGTGGACAAAACAGAGGTGCGCCATCATGGCCTGACGCGCGCCTTCGGCATCGCCAGTGGTAATGGCGTTGAGAATGGCTAAATGTTGTTCGGTGAGCTTCGCAAAAACCGGTGGGACCAGATACATCCGTTCGCGGCTTTGAATGACGGAAGATTGCAGCAGGTCGAAAAAACCGCGCATGGTTTGCAGCAGCACCACATTGTGAGAGGCTTCGGCAATCGCCAGATGGAAACGCACATCGGCTTGCGAGGCCAGATCCGGGTCATCGCTTTGGGTGGCTTCAAAGCAAAGGCGGATTTTTTCTTTGTCGGCGTCGGTCGCGCGCATTACGGCGTACCAGGCGGTACTGCCTTCAATGGCATGGCGCGCCTCCAGAATATCGAAGCTGTAGTCTGGATCGTCGGCGAGCAGCGTTTTCAGCGGCTGAACAATATTCTGCTCCGACCATGCCTCATGCTGCCAGCGGACAAACGTGCCGCCGCCGCGACGGCTCAGCAGCAGCCCTTCGCTCACCAGTTTGGCCAGCGCTTCACGCAGTGAGTTACGCGACACACCAAGCTGTGCCGCGAGTTGGCGTTCAGCGGGCAATCTCATGCCCGCTTCCAGCTGTTGTTCTTCAATCAGCGCCCGCACACGAGAAGCCACCTCGTCCGACAGGCGTCTGGGCATCACAATCATGGAATCATCCAGGTTAAGACATACGCCTGAAGCGTGGTTATTACGCCCACCATGCAGGTGAAAATCAGGCTGTGTTTGACGGTAAAGCGGAACAGGTCAGACTCTTTCCCCACCAGGCCCACCGCCGCACAAGCGATGGCAATCGACTGTGGCGAAATCATCTTGCCAGTTACGCCACCAGTGGTATTCGCCGCCACTAACAGTAAATCCGACACCCCAATCTGCTGCGCGGCGGTTGCCTGTAATGCAGCGAACAGCGCGTTCGACGAGGTATCCGAACCGGTCAGGAATACCCCCAGCCAGCCGAGGAATGGCGAGAAGAAGGTAAACGCATGGCCGGTATGCGCCAGCGCCAGTGCCAGCGTGGAGGACAGGCCGGAGTAGTTAGAGATAAAGGCAAACGCCAGTACCATGCCGATGGAGTAAATCGGTAACGCCAGCTCTTTAAGCGTAGTACCAAAGGTGTTAATGGCATCTTTCGGCTTCATGTGCAGCCAAACGATAGACAGCAGGGCAGCAAAGAGAATCGCCGTACCGGTAGCGGAGAACCAGTCGAACTTATACACCGCCGCATAGGCCGTTGCCTGGCTGACAACCGGCGGCATCCGCGCAACCAGCTTGTCGAGATACGGAACCGGAATGTTAAACACCCATTCGTACAGCGCGCCGCCAGGGGCGAACAGCGCTTTGAACGGCGGGACACTCCACAGCGTAACGGTGGCGGTCAGGAACAGGAACGGCGACCAGGCGCGAACCACCTGACCGGCGGTATAGCCGGTGCGTGCCAGGTTCATATCGACCTGAGACGCGCCCATATCAGCGAAGCGGAAGATGCGTTTTGGCTGCCAGCGCTTGAGGAACAGCGTCAGACAAACCAGAGACACCAGCGACGAGATAATGTCTGGCAGTTCCGGGCCAATAAAGTTGGAGCTGAGATACTGCGCGATAGCAAACGAACCGCCCGCGACCATAACCGCAGGCCAGGTCTCTTTAATGCCGCGCCAGCCGTCCATAATCGCCATGATCCAGAACAGCACGATGATGGTCAGGAAAGGTAGCTGGCGGCCAACCATCTGGCCAATTTGGAAGCTGTCTAGCCCCGTCACCTGACCAGCAACCAGAATAGGAATCCCCATCGCGCCAAATGCAACTGGCGCGGTGTTCACAATCAGGCACAGACCGGCGGCGTAAAGTGGGTTAAAGCCGAGGCCCACCAACAAGGCTGCGGTAATCGCCACCGGCGCGCCGAACCCCGCTGCCCCTTCGAGGAATGCGCCGAAGGAGAAACCGACAATCAGCATTTGCAGACGTTGGTCAGGGGTGATGGAAAGAATCGACGAACGAATAATGTCGAATTGCCCGGTCTTTACCGAGATTTTGTAGACGAAAACGGCGGCGATAATAATCCAGGCGATAGGCCACAGGCCGTAGAAGAAGCCGTAAACCACCGATGCCAGCGCGCGATCAACCGGCATTTTGTAGAACAGTAGCGCGACGGCGAGGGCAATAAATACCGTCCAGCTTGCCGCGACATAGCCTTTCAGCTTGAGCTTAATCAGCGCGAAGAAGAAGAACAGGATCGGGAGCGATGCGATTAGGCTGGACAGCCAAATATTCCCAGCCGGATCGTAGTTTTGTTGCCAGAGGCTCATGCAGGTCTCCAGGGGGCCACACATACGATCGGCGGTGAGTCTATGCTCATCTCTGCGTCACAGTTTGTGTAAAATTGGCCCTGCCAATAGGATGATGTAGGATTAATGCCAATGGATGGTTAATCAAATGTTATGTAATGGCAATGGCTTTGTGGCGCTTGATAGTGGAATTGTGAACCAATAGCGACTTGGTTGTGAAATTGGTAGGGCCAATTAATGCGAATGCGGGGGGAAAAGATAAAAGAAACCTTCTCCCCATGAAGAGAGAAGGCTAGAGAAACGGGGTGTTAGAATTCGCTCTTGGCGAACCCGGTCATCACCTGCAAGCCCATTTCACGCCCCAGGGCGGTCATTGGGTGAACGACGACTAAACCACGAACGCTCTTTTTCAGCGCCCCCATGTTAGCCTGTTCTTTCTTGGTAATAGCGCGGCTGAATGGCATTTTCGCCAGCTTTTGCGCTTCTTTGCTCAGCTTCTGGGTATGGACTTCACGCAGACGAGCGATTTCGGTTTCAAGCTTGGTTTTTTCGCTTTCCAGCTCGGCGTATTTTTCTGCGCTTTCAACCAGCGACAGCGCTGCCTGCTGGTGGCGGATAGCATCAAGCAGGTCGCTCAGGCGTTTGATTTCGTTCTTTTCAATTTCTTTCATGTTGCTGATATCTGATAACAAAATAGACGTATAGCCACTAGTATGCGCGTTGTTGCCCATTTCTGGTAGTTAATTATACAAAATGGCGGCGTTTCTTTATCGTGGAGTCAGTAAACGGTAAGCGTAACGGTATGAATTCTATTATTAATTTTTGAAATTAGTTAGCCATGTCGCTTTTTTGAAATTTATGGCGAAAATTCGCACGTTTTCCCCAACGGGTTTACGCAAGATTCCCCATTCTTAGAGAAGGATTTTAAACAATGAGGATGTACGTGATGAACAAACTGGGTGAAAACGTACCGCTAATTGTCGATAAAGCGATAGATTTCATGGCCTCCAGCCAGGCATTTATGGAGTATTTGCGCAAACGACAGCATTCCGACCTGGTGCCAACCGATATTCCCGAGGACAAAGCCGACATGTACCTCGAACGTTTGGCTCACTACCGCCAACTGTATCGCCCCGCCGATACGCCTCATCGTTAGCTGAACATAGCAGCGGGCCGGTGCTGCGCTGGCCCGCATACACCGCTCTCCCTGCTGGGCACTTTGTTGCGCAGGTTCCCCCAGAAGTAAAAATATCCCTCAGTATGATGGCGAAAATGGCCATTGCCGATTATTTTCAAAATATCAGCCAGAATTTCGTTCGGCTGCCTGCAATTTAAAATTCTTATTAGCGTGAATCTGAGGCAGATATGTTTCTAAACTATTTTGCATTGGGCGTGCTGATCTTCGTGTTTCTGGTTCTGTTTTACGGAATCATCATGATCCATGATATTCCCTATACGATTGCGAAAAAGCGTAATCACCCTCATGCGGATGCTATTCATACTGCCGGGTGGGTGAGTCTGTTTACGCTGCACGTCATCTGGCCGTTTTTATGGATCTGGGCCACCCTCTACCAGCCTGAACGTGGCTGGGGGATGCAGTCGCATATCAAACCCTCAGACCCCGCGCCCGTAGCGGATGATACGCTTGCTCAGCTCTCTCGCCGGGTCACGGAACTGGAGCAAAAACTGGCGGAAATTCGCCCCTTAGCCGACACGACGCCGCCGGAGCAATAATCATGGATCTGCTGATTGTATTAACCTACGTCGCGCTCGCGTGGGCGGTGTTTAAAATATTCCGTATTCCGGTTAACCAATGGACATTAGCGACCGCTGCGCTGGGCGGTATATTTTTGGTTAGCGGGCTTATTTTATTAATGAACTATAACCACCCGTATACTTTTACCGCGCAAAAGGCGGTTATTTCTATTCCGATTACCCCGCAGGTGACTGGTATCGTCAGCGAAGTCACGGATAAAAATAATCTGCTGATTAAGAAAGGCGAAGTGTTGTTTAAGATAGATCCCGTGCGCTATCAGGCACGTGTCGATCGCCTACAGGCGGATCTGGTTACGGCAACGCATAACGTCAAAACGCTGAAAGCCCAATTGTCGGAGGCGCAGGCCAATACCACCCGAGTTTCTGCCGAGCGCGACCGGCTGTATAAAGATTATCAACGCTATGTGAAAGGCAGCCAGGCGCGGGTGAACCCGTTCTCAGAAAGCGATATCGATAACGCCCGGCAAAACTATCTGGCGCAAGATGCGCTGGTGAAGGGTTCTATTGCCGAGCAGTCGCAGATTCAGAGCCAGTTGGATAGCATGGTCAACGGCGAGCAGTCACAGATTGTTAGCCTGCGCGCGCAACTGGCGGAGGCGAAATACAACCTCGACCAGACGGTTGTCCGCGCGCCGAGCGATGGCTATGTCACTCAGGTGCTGATTCGCCCGGGAACCTACGCCGCCGCGCTGCCGCTACGCCCTGTCATGGTGTTTATCCCGGAGCAAAAACGGCAAATTATCGCCCAGTTCCGCCAGAATTCGCTGCTGCGTCTGGAAGCGGGTGACGACGCAGAAGTGGTGTTTAACGCGTTACCTGGGCAGGTGTTCCACGGCAAGCTCGCGACTATTTTACCGGTTGTGCCCGGCGGTTCGTACCAGGCGCAAGGGGTGCTACAGTCGCTGACCGTCACTCCCGGTACTGATGGCGTGCTGGCATTGATAGACCTGGACCCAAACGCGGATGTGGAGGCGCTACCGGACGGGATTTATGCCCAGGTCGCGATTTACTCCGACCACTTCGCCCACGTGTCGGTGATGCGTAAAGTCCTGCTGCGCATGACTAGCTGGATGCATTATCTCTATCTGGATCACTAGGCTGATAAAAATCTGAGAGCGAATGTCGCTGCCTGAGCCATACTGAACTCTTTGTTGGCGCAACGGAGATGATGATGAAATTGGTCGGCAGCTACACCAGCCCATTTGTACGAAAAATATCGATCCTGTTATTAGAAAAGGGAATTGCCTTCGAGTTTGTGAACGAGCAACCCTACCAGCCAGATAACGGCGTGGCGCAATATAACCCACTGGGGAAAGTGCCCGCACTAGTCACCGACAGCGGCGAATGCTGGTTTGACTCGCCGATTATTGCGCAATACATCGAACTGCTGGGCGTTGCGCCGGAAATGGTACCCCAGGACCCTATAGCCGCGCTGAAAATGCGCCAGATAGAAGCGCTGGCGGATGGCATTATGGATGCGGGGCTGGCCTCGGTACGTGAACTGGCGCGCCCGGCAGCGCAGCAATCTGAAGCGGAAGTCCTGCGCCAGCGCGAGAAAATCAGCCGCAGCCTGGATGCGCTGGAAGGCTATTTGGCTGATGGCTCGCTGAACATCGATACCCTCAATCTGGCGACAATCGCCATTGCCTGTGCGATTGACTATCTCAACTTCCGCCACATCGCGCCAGGCTGGTGTGTTGACCGTCCAATGCTCGTCAAACTGGCGGAAACGCTCTTTGTGCGCGAAAGTTTTGCCCGCACAGAACCGCCAAAGGCTTGACCAGACGCTATAACCCTAAGCCGTAGTCATTGTACAATCCCTTCCTATGACTCCCTCTCCCGTCGGGAGGGGTAACATTTAACCGTCAGGCCTATTCATGACTACCGATACCCGTTCGCTTTACAGCCAGCTTCCCGCTACCGACCGTTTACTTCGCTCTCCCGATTTTGCCCGTTTGCTGGCCGACCACGGTCACTCGCAGGTCGTGGAGCAACTCCGCCAGATGCAGGATGATGCGCGACAGAGCATCCGCGAGCAGCACGCGCTACCTGCGTGGTGCGATAACTGGCCGCAGGAAACGGCTCGGCGGTTGAGCCATGATGCGCAAAGCGCGCTGCGCCCGGTGATAAATCTGACGGGGACGGTGTTGCACACCAATCTGGGGCGCGCGCAGCAGGCACAGGCGGCGATTGATGCCGTCAGCCAGGCGATGCGCGACCCGGTGACGCTGGAATATGACTTAGACGGCGCGGGGCGCGGTCACCGCGACCGCCCGCTGGCTGATCTGCTGTGCCGGTTAACCGGTGCGGAAGATGCCTGTATCGTCAATAACAACGCCGCCGCTGTGCTGCTGATGTTGGCAGCGACGGCGAGCGGTAAAGAAGTGGTGGTTTCTCGCGGCGAGCTGGTGGAAATCGGCGGCGCGTTCCGCATTCCTGATGTGATGCGCCAGGCCGGCTGTGAGCTGCATGAAGTGGGCACGACAAACCGTACCCACGCGAAAGATTACCGCCAGGCGGTAAATGACAACACCGCGCTGTTGATGAAAGTGCACACCAGCAACTACAGCATTGAAGGTTTTACCAAATCAGTAGATGAAGCCGAGCTGGCGGAAATGGGCCGCGAGCTGGGCGTACCGGTCGTGGCGGATTTGGGCAGCGGCTCGCTGGTGGATCTCAGCCGTTACGGTCTGCCGAAAGAACCGATGCCGCAAGAGATGATCGCCGCTGGCGTGAGCCTGGTCAGCTTCTCTGGCGACAAACTGCTGGGTGGCCCGCAGGCCGGGATTATCGTCGGTAAAAAGGCGCTGATTGCACAGCTACAGCAGCACCCGCTAAAACGCGCGTTACGTGCAGACAAAATGACCCTGGCGGCGTTGGAAGCGACGCTGCGTCTGTATTTACACCCTGAACGGCTGGCGGCAGATTTACCGACCTTGCGTTTGCTAAGCCGCAGTGCGGAAGAAATTAACCAGCAGGCACAGCGTCTGCGCGAACCATTGGCTCAGCGCTACGGTGAAGAGTTTGCCGTACACGTCATGCCCTGCGCTTCACAAATTGGTAGCGGTTCACTGCCGTCGGAAAGCCTGCCCAGCGCAGCGATTGCGCTCACGCCGTTGGATGGCCGTGGTAGCCGGTTAGAAACGCTGGCTAACCGCTGGCGCAGCCTGCCGGTTCCGGTTATTGGCCGTATTTATGATGGCCGTTTATGGCTGGATCTACGCTGCCTTGAAGATGAAACTCGTTTCCTGGAGATGTTGCTGAAATGATTATTGCCACCGCCGGGCATGTTGACCACGGCAAAACCACCCTGTTACAGGCGATTACCGGCATCAACGCCGACCGCCTGCCGGAAGAGAAATCTCGCGGCATGACCATCGATTTGGGCTATGCCTACTGGCCGCAGCCGGACGGGCGTGTGCTGGGCTTTATTGATGTTCCCGGGCACGAAAAATTCCTCTCCAACATGCTGGCGGGCGTCGGCGGTATCGACCATGCCCTGCTGGTGGTGGCATGTGATGACGGTGTGATGGCACAAACGCGTGAACACCTGGCGATTCTTCAATTGACGGGCAACCCGACGCTGACCGTAGCGCTAACCAAGACCGACCGCGTAGATAGCGCACGTATCGCCGACGTTCGTCGCGAAGTGACCGATGTATTAGGTGAATATGGTTTTGAACAAGCCACTTTATTTGAAACGGCGGCGACCGCAAACATCGGTATTGAGCCACTGCGCGACCATCTGCGCGGGCTTTCTGCGCGCGAGCACTCAGAGCATCAGCGTTTTCGCCTGGCGATTGACCGCGCCTTCACCGTGAAAGGCGCGGGGCTGGTGGTAACTGGCACGGCGCTGTCGGGTGATGTCCGTGTGGGCGATACGCTGTGGCTGACCGGCATGAACGCCCCGATGCGTGTGCGTGGTTTACATGCGCAGAATCAACCGGTGGAACAGGCGCATGGCGGCCAGCGTATTGCGCTGAATATCGTCGGTGCGGCGCAAAAAGATGACATTAGCCGTGGTGATTGGCTGCTGGCAGAAGCGCCGCCCGCCCCGTCTGAACGCGTGATTGTCGAGCTGCAAAGCCATGTGCCGTTAAGCCAATGGCAGCCGCTGCATATTCACCACGCGGCGAGCCATATTACCGGGCGCGTCTCGCTGCTGGAAAATAACCTCGCGGAGCTGGTGCTGGACACCCCGCTGTGGCTGGCGGATAACGACCGCCTGGTGCTGCGCGATATCTCGGCGAAAGTCACGCTGGCGGGCGCGCGAGTGGTGACGCTCAACCCTCCACGCCGTGGCAAACGTAAAGCGGAATATCTGGCGTGGATTGCCGCGCTGGCACAGACCAAAAGCGATGCACAGGCGCTGGCGGTGCATTTGACGCGCGATGCGGTGAATCTGCGTGAATTTGGCTGGGCGCGGCAGCTTAGCTCGCAGAGTGTGCAGCATCTTATTGATCAGCCACAGTTTATCCTCGCCGGAGAGTGCCTGCTGGATGCGCCGCTGGCGGCACGTTGGCAGCGCAAACTGCTGGATGCGCTGGCGCAATATCACGAGCAGCACCGAGACGAACCAGGCCCAGGTCGCGAGCGTTTACGTCGAATTGCGCTGCCGATGGAAGATGAAGCGCTGGTGCTGACGTTAATTGAGCGGATGCGTGAAAGCGGCGCGATTGCCAGCCATCACGGGTGGCTGCATCTGCCGGATCATAAAGCCGGATTTACCGACGAACAGCAGGCTATCTGGCAAAAAGCCGCGCCGCTGTTTGGCGATGAGCCGTGGTGGGTACGTGACCTGGCGAACGAAACCGGAACCGATGAAAACACCATGCGCAGTGTGCTGCGTCTGGCGGCGCAGCAGGGGATGATCACCGCGATTGTTAAAGATCGTTACTACCGCAACGATCGTATCGTGGCGTTTGCCAGCATGATCCGCGAGCTGGATCTGGAAAAAGGCTCCACGTGCGCTGCCGATTTCCGCGATAAATTAAACGTTGGCCGCAAGCTGGCGATTCAGATCCTGGAATATTTTAACCGTATTGGTTTTACCCGCCGCCGTGGCAATGACCATTTGTTGCGCGACGCATTGTTATTTCCAGAAAACAAAAACCAACAATTAGATTAGAAAAGTTATCATTTTAAATACAAAGACATATTTTTCACCGAAAGACGCGATATAAGCAATAAAATGTCGCGTTTTTACCTGTTCATGTAGAAAAAAATGCCATGTAGATCGTGTTTTCTCACGTAATATTCCTATAGCCTCAATAAACCACATATTTAGTAAAGGAACTATCATGGCTGCATCGACTTTTTTCATTCCGTCTGTAAATGTTATCGGTAATGGCGCGTTAAACGACGCAATGAACACCATGAAGGATCATGGTTTCCGCCATGCGCTGATTGTGACTGATGCTGTGCTGAACAAACTGGGCGTTGCCAGCGATGTGCAAAAGCGTCTTCAGGAGCATGGCATTCAGAGTGTGGTGTTTGATCGAGTGAACCCAAACCCGACCACGGTTAACGTTGAAGAAGGTTTGGAAGTGTTGCGCGCTAATGATTGCGACTGCGTTATCTCTCTGGGCGGTGGCTCTCCGCACGACTGTGCGAAAGGGATTGCGCTGGTGGCATCTAACGGCGGCGACATTCGTGACTATGAAGGCGTAGACCGCTCGACTAAACCGCAGTTGCCGATGATTGCCATCAACACGACGGCAGGTACGGCATCTGAAATGACCCGTTTCTGCATCATTACCGACGTCACCCGCCACATCAAAATGGCTATCGTTGATAAACACGTAACGCCAATTCTGTCCGTCAATGACTCCTCCCTGATGGAAGGTATGCCGAAAGGGCTGACTGCGGCAACCGGTATGGATGCGCTGACTCACGCCATTGAAGCGTATGTTTCTACCGCTGCAACGCCAATCACCGACGCTTGCGCGCTGAAAGCTATCACCATGATTATGGCAAATCTGCCGACTGCGGTAGAAAACGGTAGCAACAGTGAAGCGCGTGAAGCGATGGCCTACGCACAGTTCCTGGCGGGGATGGCGTTTAACAACGCGTCTCTGGGCTACGTTCACGCGATGGCGCACCAGTTGGGCGGTTTCTATGACCTGCCACATGGCGTATGTAACGCTGTGCTGCTGCCGCACGTTCAGGTATTCAACAGCAAAGTGGCTGCCGCGCGTCTGCGTGATTGCGCACAGGCGATGGGTATCGACGTGAGCGCAATGAGCAACGAACAGGGCGCTGAAGCCTGTGTGGATGCGATTCGTAAGCTGGCACGTCAGGTGAACATTCCTGCGGGTCTGCGTGAGCTGAACGTGAAAGAAGAAGACTTCCCGGTACTGGCGACCAACGCGCTGAAAGATGCGTGTGGTTTCACTAACCCAATCCAGGCAACGCACGACGAAATCATGGCTATCTTCCGCGCCGCGATGTAATTCGTGACATCTGTCGTAAAGCGGTAAACGGTTGGCGAATTATTCGCCAACCGTGTCTAACCTTGTAAGACCGTAACTGCAAGGAGACGACAATGACCAATAATCCTCCCTCTTCTGGCATTCAGCCAGGTGTCTATGGTTATCCCCTCAAGCTAAAAGCGCGTTATGACAACTTCATTGGTGGCAATTGGGTTGCGCCTACGGAAGGTGAATACTACAAAAACCTCACGCCGGTCACCGGACAACTGCTGTGTGAAGTGGCATCGTCAAGCAAGCGTGATATTGACCTGGCGCTAGATGCCGCGCACCACGCCAAAGACAAGTGGGCGCATACCTCGGTGCAGGAAAGAGCCGCCGTTCTGCTCAAAATTGCCGACCGCATGGAGCAGAATCTGGAGCTGCTGGCGACGGCAGAAACGTGGGATAACGGCAAACCAATTCGTGAAACCAGCGCGGCGGATGTGCCGCTGGCGATTGACCACTTCCGCTATTTTGCGTCCTGTATTCGCGCTCAGGAAGGCGGTATTAGTGAGGTTGATAGCGACACGGTGGCTTATCACTTCCATGAGCCGCTGGGTGTGGTCGCGCAAATTATTCCGTGGAACTTCCCGCTGCTGATGGCGAGCTGGAAAATGGCTCCCGCGCTGGCGGCGGGCAACTGTATCGTGCTTAAACCGGCGCGTTTAACGCCGCTGTCGGTGCTGCTGCTGATGGAAATCATCGGTGATTTACTGCCGCCTGGGGTGATTAACGTGGTGAACGGTGCGGGAGGTGAAATTGGTGAATATCTCGCGACCTCTAAACGTATCGCCAAAGTAGCCTTTACCGGCTCGACGGAAGTCGGCCAGCAAATTATGCAGTACGCCACGCAGAATATTATCCCGGTGACGCTGGAGTTGGGCGGTAAATCACCGAACATCTTCTTTGCCGATGTGATGGATGAAGAAGATGCCTACTTCGATAAAGCGCTGGAAGGGTTTGCCCTGTTCGCCTTTAACCAGGGGGAAGTGTGTACCTGCCCAAGTCGCGCGCTGGTGCATGAATCTATCTACGATCGCTTTATGGAACGTGCCATTCGGCGGGTGGAGCGTATTCGCAGCGGCAACCCGCTGGACGCGGTGACGCAGATGGGCGCGCAAGTCTCGCAAGGGCAGATGGAAACTATCCTCAACTATATCGATATCGGTAAAAAAGAGGGCGCGGATATCTTAACCGGCGGGCGGCGCAAGCAGTTGGACGGTGAGCTGAAAGAGGGCTATTACCTTGAGCCGACTATCCTATTTGGTAAAAATAATATGCGGGTATTCCAGGAGGAAATTTTTGGCCCGGTATTGGCGGTGACCACGTTTAAAACGGTGGAAGAAGCGCTGGCGCTGGCTAACGATACGCAGTATGGCCTGGGGGCGGGCGTGTGGAGCCGCAACGGCAATCTGGCGTATAAAATGGGACGCGGTATTCAGGCCGGGCGCGTGTGGACTAACTGCTATCATGCTTATCCGGCTCACGCCGCATTTGGCGGATATAAACAGTCGGGTATTGGCCGTGAAACTCACAAAATGATGCTGGAGCATTATCAGCAGACCAAATGCCTGCTGGTGAGCTACTCCGATAAACCGCTAGGGCTGTTCTAAGCTCATGAAAATGCCCGGTAGCGCAACGCTGACCGGGCATGATGCTGTCATCGTTTAATCAAACGTTTTGACCTGAAGCGGGCGGAAACGACTGTAAATCCACAGCCCCAGACAGGCGATAGAACCGATAAAAACAGTAAAGAGAACGGTGACCATCAGGCCGCTAAATAACGCCATAGGTAGCGCGAGAATGCCGTGTATGGTTTCGTTATTCCACTTCACCATGTCGTAACCCAACATGCCCATTACGCCGCAAATAAAACTAAAGATAAGCATAGGGATAGCCAGGCCGATTAACAGCAGGCGATAGATTACCGACGCTTTGATGCGCTTAAGGGTGGCAACAGAAGGGACATCCTGACTCATTCTGACTTCCTTGGATCGATAGCGGATTATGAGGATTGCATGATGCGATAATCACGCAATCCCGACAAGCGAATGTCACCAGGTTAGCCAGGCAGATCACTGCCCGTAATAGGCATTAGCCCCATGCTTACGCAAATAATGTTTATCCAGCAGCGCGTTTTGCATGTCCGGCAACTGCGGCGCAAGCTGGCGGGAGAACAGCCCCATATAAGCGCACTCTTCAAGAACGACGGCATTATGCACGGCATCGGCGGCGTCTTTCCCCCAGGCAAACGGGCCGTGGGAGTGCACTAATACTGCCGGAACCTGCATCGGAGCCAGGTGGCGCTCCTCAAAGGTTTGAATAATCACTTCGCCGGTCTGGTATTCGTACTCGCCGTTGATCTCCTCCGTGGTCATTAAACGAGTGCAGGGAATCGAGCCATAAAAATAATCCGCGTGCGTCGTGCCCCAGGCCGGTAAATCTAATCCGGCCTGTGACCAGATGGTGGCGTGGCGAGAATGAGTATGCACAATGCCGCCAATGTCAGGATAACGACGATAGAGCGCCAGATGGGTCGGCGTATCGGAAGAGGGCTTTTTACTGCCTTCAACCACCGTGCCAGAGGCAATGTCTACTACCACCATGTCGTCGGCGGTCATCACCTCATATTCCACACCGGAAGGTTTAATCACCATCAGCTTACGGCTTTCATCTACCGCGCTGACGTTGCCCCAGGTGAAGGTGACTAAACCATGCGCCGGAAGCGCCAGGTTTGCCGCCAGCACTTGCGCTTTTAACGGTTCTAACATGTGAATCCTCCTTCCTGCATCCGTGCTTCTATCCAGCGTCGCGCCTGAATAATTTCCAGTACCGGCTCGCTGGCTTTTTCGGTCCACATTTCAATCAAAAATGCGCCGCGATAGTTCAGTTTATGTAGCGTTTTGAAGATGCCGACAAAGTCCACGCACCCT
Organism: Kluyvera fluvialis; assembly: GCF_059725275.1. Classification (NCBI taxonomy): domain Bacteria; kingdom Pseudomonadati; phylum Pseudomonadota; class Gammaproteobacteria; order Enterobacterales; family Enterobacteriaceae; genus Kluyvera; species Kluyvera fluvialis. The sequence goes on from NZ_AP046142.1 coordinate 199,725, forward strand.
TCGCCAAAGGGCACATCACGAAACTGACCGGCATCTGTTTCGGTCACTGGATGGGTGTCTTTCAGGTGGATGGCGGCGATACGGTCGATGCCGAGCGCTAACTCAGCCGGTACGTCGTTGCCCCAGGCGCTGAGATTGCCAACATCCGGGTAAACGCTGAACCACGGTGAGGCCAGCCTGTCGTCCCACTTTTTCCATTTGCTGATGGAGTTCATAAACGCGGTGTCCATGATCTCTACCGCCAGCATCACCTGTGCTGCCGCAGCCTGCTCCACCGCCCATGCCAGACCCTCGGCAAAGCGTTGCTGTGTGCCTTCATCGTGTTCTTCGTAGTACACGTCATAACCGGCCAGTTGAATGGTGCGAATGCCCAAGTCACGCGCCAGCTTAATGGCTTTGGTCATGATTTCACGGGCGCGTTGCCGCACGGCTTCATCCCGGCTGCCGAACGGAAAGCGGCGGTGTGCGGATAAACACATGGAGGGAATGGCGACGCCCGTCTCCAGCATCGCTTCGACCAGCGACGTGCGCTGCTCGGTGCTCCAGTCGAGACGGGATAAACGCTCATTGGTTTCATCGACCGACATTTCGACAAAATCGAAGCCACAGCTTTTTGCCAGCACTAGCCTCTCAGGCCAACTGAGATCTTTCGCCAGCGCTTTTTCATAAATACCTAACGGATGGCTACGCATTATTTTGCCCCCCAGATAGCCTGGATTTGGGCATGGAACTCTGCCGCCACCTGCACCGGATTTGCCGCGCCCGCCAGCGCCCGCCCGGCAATAAACGCTTTGGCGTTAACCTCTTTGAACAGCGGCAGGTCGGCAGGGGTGACGCCGCCGGTAATCGACAGTTCCAGCCCGATATCGGAGAGCGCTTTCATCCGCGAGAGATCGGCGTCGCTCCACTGCTGCCCGCTGGCCTGGGCATCGCGCCCCCGGTGGTAAATCGCCTGTCGTATTCCTGCGGCGTACCAGGCGCGCGCGTCGTCGAGAGTCCAGTTGCCGAACAACTCAATCTGGATTTCCGCGTTGTAGGTCTGCGCCACTTCGTGGCCTTTGATGACCGTCGCCAGCGGGGCGGCGCAAATAATCGTCATCCAGTTTGCCCCTGCGCCAAAGGCTTGTTGTGCCAGCGTTTCTCCGGCATCGGCCACTTTCCAGTCAGCGACGATGATTTTATCCGGGCACTGCCGACGCAATGCGCGAACGGCATTCAGGCCTTCGGTCAGGCACAGGATGGTTCCGGCTTCGACAATATCGACGTGGTCGTGCAGCAGCGCGACGTCATGCTGGGCGGCCTGAAGATTGGTATGGTCGAGCGCGAGCTGTAGCAAAGGTTGGCTCATGCGTTGTGCTCCTTGATGCGTGCATGGAAACCCTGTAGGGCTTCTATTAAAAATTGATAGCGTTGGTATTTGCGTTGATAGGCGGCGTGCGCGTGCGCGTCTGGCGTGATGGTGCGAACCTCCAGCTTGAGGCTGCGCTGTGCGCTAGCGAAATCGGCATAAATGCCCGTGCCGACCCGTGCGGCGAGAGCGGCGCCAAAACAGCCGGTTTCCTCGACTTGCGGCAGTTCTACGGTTAGCCCGCTGACATCGCTCAGCATTTGCATCCAGACCTCGGAATGCGCCGGGCCGCCGGTGACGCGCAGCGTGTGAACATCGGTAAATCGTTCACGCATTCGGTTCAGGTGGGTCATGTGGCAAAACACCACGCCTTCATAAACGGCCTGTAGCAGATGTGCGCGGGTGTGCATCGCCTGCATACCGTAAAAGCCGCAGGTCATGTCCAGACCGGCATTGCTGCCGTAAAGAAAAGGCAGGAAAAACAGGTCGCTACCGGCCTCAGGTAAACGGGCTATGGCCTGGTTAATCTCATCAAATGAGATTTCGCCCCACTGAGCGGTGAACCACTCCAGATTGCCGGAAGAGGTCGGGCTGGCTTCATGGACGATAAACTGCCCGTCGTTGACGTAGCGGCCATACACATACGGGTGCGCTTCGTTATCGCGAATGCCGTTGGCAATGCCGCTGGTGACGGCCCAGGTTCCCATCACCGCATTGAGCGTGTGCTCATCGTGTAAACCGGCGCAGAGTGCGGTGGAAACCACATCAAACAGGCCGCCGACAACGGGAGTACCCACTGCCAGACCGGTTATGGCGGCTGCTTCAGGGGTGATTTCCCCGCATATTTCTGCTGAACCGACAATGGGCGGTAATGCGCCATTGATTTCACTGATGCCAAGCCATTCGGTTAACCGGGGGTCATACTGCCCGCTGGACATGTTGTAGAGGTTGGACTCCGAAATATTGCTCTCTTCGCAGCCCTTCACGCCGGTTAAACACCAGCGCAGATAGTCGTGAGTCATCATCACGCAGCCGATTTCGGCGTATCGCAGCGGCTCGTTTTCTTTGACCCAACGTAAAAGCGCGGCGGGATGCCCAGTCCATAAGGTCTGTCGGGTTAACGGATAGAGCTTTTCGGGAATATTATCCTGCTGCCAGCCGCGCACGATGTCGCTGGCCCTTCGGTCTGACGAGAGAATGGCTGCACCGAGAGGGTTATCGTGTTTATCCAGTAAAAATAACCCCTTACCCTGCGCTGAAATACCGATGCCGAGGATTTGTGAGCCGTTAACGCCGGTATGCTCAAGAAGCGCGCGGATAACCGTGTGGCAGGATTGCCACAGTTCTGTCATATCGCGCTCAGCCCAGCCTGGTTTTGGGCTTAACGCACGCAACGGCAGGCGCTGAACGCCTGCCTCCCGGCCAGCAGCGTCGTATAATCCGGCTTTTAGCCAGCTACCGCCACAATCTAACCCCAGCCAGTAATTGCTCATGGTTTATTGCACCTCATCCACGGCTTTCAGGAGTGCAGCACCTTGTGGAACCTCTTTCACAAACATGTCGCGCACCTGGCTGCCTAACTGGTCGCTAAACGCTTTGCGGTCGATATCGGTTAAGACTTCCACACCGGCTTCTTTCATGCCGTCGATGATTTTTTGCTGATCTTGCGCCACCAGTTGACGCTGATAGTCGCCAGCCTCTTTTGCCGAGGTCAGCAGCGCTTGCTGGAGTTGCGGGCTAAGGGCGTCAAATTTCTTTTTGTTGATAACGACCAGTAGCGGGGAATAGGCGTGATGAGTCAGCGAAAGGTATTTCTGCACTTCGTAGAATTTTGCCGACCATACGACGTTAATAGGGTGTTCCTGCGCGTCGATGGTGCGCGTTTCAAGGCCGGTATAGACCTCAGCGAACGGCATGGGAATTGGGTTTGCGCCGAAGATCTTAAAGGCGGCAATATTCATCGGGCTGTTGTTGGTACGGATTTTAAGGCCTTGCAGATCTGCCGGGGTTTTAATTGGTGTGCGAGAGTTGGTGACATCGCGCCAGCCGTTTTCCCACCAGGCGAGCACTTTCAGGCCTTTCGGTTCAACGGCGGCGCGTAAGTCATCACCGACTTTGCCATCGAGGGTTTTATGCGCGTGGGTGGTATCGCGGAACAGGAAAGGAACATCCAGCAGATTAATGACCGGAGCAAGCCCAGTGAAGTTATTTGAGCCGGACATTTCCATATCAATTGTCCCGCCACGCACCCCGCTTATCATCGCTTGCGCATTGCCTAATGTGCTGTCAGGAAATAATTTTAGCGTCAGTTCGCCAGCGGTTTTTTCCTTCAATAATTCATTGAATTTTTTGGCGGCAATATGTTGGGAATCCGTTTGTGACGTTTCATAACCAAAGCGTAAAGATTGTGCCGCCAGCGATGATGCGCTGAAGGCAACTAAACTGGTCATTAATAATGCATGGGCGACAGAGCGTAATTTCATACGATTTTCCTTTTAATTAATCCATTTAAGTGGAACGGTGATTAGCTCAGGAACAAAAATAAATAAAACCAACAGCATGAACAGAACGGTGACGTAGGGAATAACGCCTCTCACGGCATCATCGAATTTAAGTTTCGCAACCCCGCAAATAACATTCAGAACGTTACCAATCGGCGGTGTAATAAGCCCGATGGAGCAGTTGATGATAAACATCACGCCGAAATAGATAGGATCAATGCCCGCTTCTTTAACCAGCGGCATCAGAACGGGGGTCAGAATTAAAACGGTAGGGGTTAAATCCATGACCATGCCGACCACCATGATGGCGAGCATAATGACGATGAATAATAAACGTGGTGAATCGACTAACGGTTGTAGCAGATCTGAAACCATCATCGGCAGCTCAGCAATGGTGATAAGCCAGGCGGAAACCGAGGCGGAGGCGACCAAAAACATTACCACCGATGTGGTTTTAGCGGCATTCACCAGAACGTGATACAAGGCGGCGAAAGTGATTTCGCGATAGATAACCACCGCAACAAACAGAGCATAAAACGCGGCTACTGCACCGGCCTCTGTCGGTGTGAACAGGCCAGAGCGGAAACCACCAATAATGATCACCGGAAGAAATAACGCCCAGATCCCAGAAACCAGTGATTGCCAGACTTCACGAGCCGTTGCTTTAGGCTGGCGCGGCAGATTCAGGCGGCTGGCTTGCCACCACCAGGTGGCCATCAATGCGGTACCCATCATGATGCCGGGCGCAATCCCGGCCATAAAGAGCTTGCTGATAGACAACCCGCTGGAGACGCCGAAAATAATAAAGGGAATGGAAGGGGGGATAATGGGCGCGATAATCCCACCCGCTCCGATAAGCCCGGCTGCGCGGCTTACCGGATAGTTGGCGCTACGCATCATCGGAACCAGCAGAGCGGCGACGGCGGCAGTATCCGCCACGGCGGAGCCAGAAAGGCTTGCCATAATCATTGCCGCTAAGACGCCGACATAGCCAAGACCGCCGGATTTATGCCCCACCAGTTTCATCGGCAGATCGACAATCCGTTTGGACAAGCCCCCGGCATTCATGATTTCGCCCGCCAGCACAAAGAATGGGATCGCCAGCAGAGAAAAACTGTCCGCTCCATTAACCAGGGTTTGCGCCATGATTTGTACGTCGAACATATCCAGCCAGGTCATCAGCGCCGCGCCGCAGAGCAGCAACGCCCAGGCGATGGGTAAGCCAATGGCTATTCCACCGAGCAGGCAGCAAAGAAATATTAAAACGGCCATTGTTACTCTCCTTGCTGTGGCAATGGGTGGATATCGGTATGGGTTATCAGTCGATATAAACGGCGCAGTTCGAGCGCGGCGATAACCAGGCTGGTGGGTAAGCAGGCGGCATACATCAACCCGACGGGTAAGCCGAGGATGGGCGATAAGTCGCTCCAGTCCTGAAGCGTTTTCTGAACAGAACCCCATGCCAACGCCAGGCATAGAAGCAAAATTAAGGTGTGAGTTAGCAGCGCCAGACGGCGTTGATTGGCAGCAGAGAGTTTTTCAACCAGGAAAGTGACCTGCACATGGGCGTTATCCATAAAGGCTACAATCGCGCCAATAAAGGTCAGCCAAACAAACAGGAAACGAGATAATTCATCTACTGATAATATGCTTGTGTGAAATCCATAACGAAGAATTATATTAATAAATACAATGCAGGATAATACGGTGATAATAATCGCCAGCATTCCCTCCAGTATTCTCTTCATAGCGAGTCCTTTAGGCTTTATATTTTTATGCTTCAAGTGTTGGATAAGCGTAGTGCCATCCGGCAATGTCACTGAATACGTTTGTGCACAATGCCTGATGGCGGCTTACACTTTATCAGGTCTACAAAATATCAATCTGCATTTTGAAGTTTATTGGTTATATACTCGTTATTCTTTCAGCGGCTTCTGCGTCCACTCATCTTTCCGCTATTCTGCTGCCGTGGTTAATGTGCTAATGCCATTACGTAATATTTCAATACGATGTTGAACATCAGCATTAGCATTTATTTCCAGTAATTTAATACCGGCGAAATGTAATGTTGTGTTCTCAAGCGCATTAAATAATGACTTAACGTGATGCGTCATCATCAGACTTTCCGGGCAGAAAGGGGCAAACGGCGCGTGGAGATCCTGCCATTCGCCATAATCACCGGTTTCCGTCGTGCCGGAGAACATCAGCCCGCGCAGTTTCCCCGCCTGTTTTGCCATTAATACATGTTGTAATGGCAGCGCGGTATTGCGCCCCTCAATGGCAGAGCGTGCCCAGTTGATGCAGACGCCAATCTCATAACCGGCCACGGTTTCCAGCACGTTTTCTAAGGGGAGAAATCCCTTCCGTGGCGCGGGGCGGGTCATGGCATCGCAATGTTCCAGCACCAGTTCGCATGACCAGTCCCAGGCGGCAATCTCTTTTATTGAACGGGCAAATGCTTCTGTTGCTTGCTCGACACTGGCATTCCCCGCTTGGGGGGCGGCCTGGAGTTCCAGAGCGATAATTTTGCCGCTGTGGACGCTGTTTATCGTGTTGATTTTGTTCAATAGATGGTGATAGTAAGCCACGCATTCCTGGCGCTGCGTTTCATCTGCGGAGGCCAGGCCAAAGCCGCTGTTACCGCCACGGCGGCGCATGGTTTCCATAATGGCGGTGACGACAATCTGCCATTCGCCCGGTGTATGGCGCAGTAGCCACTCATCGCCATATGGGTGAAGGTCTGTCAGGCAAGGTTGTTCCAGCCCACGAATATGCGGCGTATCCGCAAGTTGTCGCCAGAATTCCGTTTCCAGCGTTTCACTGTGTTGGTGAAACGAGGGCGCACAGGGGTACGCACCGATAATAAAATCGGTATTATTCGTTTTCATTTTTCGCTCCTGAAAAATAGGCTGGATTAAGCCAATGCCGTAATGGCGACCTTGACCACAATTTTCCTTATTGCTGTCGCTGTGTTTTTATTACAGCCTGGTCGATGGACATCTTGTGGAAAAAATAGGGCATAGCTACCCGGTATCATTTCGAAAAATGATTCGTTCTCACAGGCGTGATAAAAAATAATGTCGCGTTGTTCTAAAAGGGATTCGCTAATTTCATTTTTACCGGTGTCGATAGCCACGCCGATTTTTTCTTCGCCCCATGCCAGAAATTGAATATCCAGATAGCGACGATGTACTTCAGGTCTATTTTCGCGGTATTCCCTGGTGGTTAAATCGATGATTTGGGCGAAAATCTCTTTTCCCTCGATTTCAACGACACCAGGCGCAAGCTGGCGAAAATCCGTGGTGCGTAAGAAATCGAGCGCTTTTTCAATCGCCGCCGGTAGCTGGCAGGGATTAGGCTGTGAGATATGACCAAGAATCATGATCCGTTTCCTTACAGGGATTGAATTTTCGCCCAGACGCTATCGTCTACGGTGATGCCGTTGCGACGATTTTCTGCCAGTAACTGGGTGAACTCATGGCCTGGCAGTCGAATCGCGACCTTTTCATCGGCGCGCTCGGCGGTGGTAATGAAATCCATAATCCGTTGCAGCTTGGCGTCGCGAGTCTCTCCATCAATCAGTTTATCAACCTCAATGGCGATGAAGATTTGTGAAATACCGTACTCGTCGCTGTTGTCTTCGGTGACTTCCGCCACGGAAGCGCCGTCGGAAAGCAGGGTGGCAATCATATCCAGTACGATGGACAGGCCCGATCCTTTCCAGTAGCCCATCGGGAGGATGCGGCGATTTTTCTCGATAACGCCAGGTTCTTTGGTCAGGTTGCCTTCGTCGTCAAAACCGCCATCAACCGGCAGCTCGCGACCGGCAAGGCGGTTCACTTCCAACATGCCGTAAGAGAACATCGACATCGACATGTCGATCATTGTGATGGGCGTTGAAGGGATCGCTACAATCAGCGGGTTGGTGCCGATGCGGCACTCTTTGGCGCCCCACGGCGGCATCACGGCGATGGAGTTGGTCCAGCAAATTCCGATGTAACCTTTTTCAGCAGCCTGCCAGCCATAGCTGCCGCCGCGCATCCAGTGGTTAGCGTTACGCACTGCAACCAGGCCAATCCCGTGACTGGCGGCCAGCTCGATGGCTCTGTCCATCATCTTTTTCGCGGTGAGATTACCGATAGAGCGTTGGGCGTCCCATTGTTCAATTGCGCCCAGCGTGGTGATACGTTTTGGTTGCGCGTCTGGAATGATATCGCCGTTTTCCAGTTGCTGGATGAAGCGTGGAAAACGGTTTACGCCGTGCGAATAAACACCGGATTCGGTGGTACGGGCAAACATCTCAGCACAGGCATCGGCAGTTTCCACTGCCATTCCACGAGCCAGAAGCACTCGATTGAACGCCTCCTTCAACTGCTCAAAAGTCACTTTCATTCCTGTTTCTCTCCCAAATGCGTCACTCTGGATTGAGTGCTTTTTTATCGCTATATTTCACATTGCGAAATCTGATTTCAAATATAGCGATCGTTTTTTAACAAAGCAATCTGTTCCATAATTTTCAAAACACACTAAAATCAATGAATTACAAATTATCTGTCGAGATCGTGAACTGAGGCACACTTTGCGCTACCATCAGGACGCGATAACCGGGAGCAGAAGAATGAGCGGCAAAGAGAGTGAAATGGCACAAGAAAAAGAGCGACCAGCAGGAAGCCAAAGCCTGTTTCGTGGTTTGATGTTGATTGAAATTCTCAGTAACTATCCGAACGGTTGCCCGCTGGCGCATTTGTCAGAACTGGCGGGGCTGAATAAAAGTACTGTGCATCGTTTGCTGCAAGGGTTGCAGTCCTGCGGTTATGTCACGCCCGCCCCAGCGGCAGGGAGTTACCGGCTGACCACTAAATTTATTGCCGTTGGGCAAAAGGCGCTTTCTTCACTGAATATTCTTCATGTGGCTGCGCCGCATCTGGAAGCGCTGAATATCGCGACGGGCGAGACGATTAACTTCTCCAGCCGCGAGGATGACCACGCGATCCTGATTTATAAACTGGAACCTACCACCGGTATGCTGCGCACCCGTGCCTATATTGGGCAACATATGCCGTTGTACTGCTCGGCAATGGGCAAAATTTATATGGCGTTTGGTCATGCGGATTATGTCGATGCTTACTGGGAAAGCCACCAGGCGCAAATTCAGCCGCTCACCCGCAATACCATTACCGACCTGCCCGCGATGTATAAGGAATTGGCGCAAATTCGTGAGACCAGCATGGCGATGGACAGAGAAGAAAATGAGCTGGGTGTCTCCTGTATTGCCGTGCCAGTGTTTGATATTCATGGCCGAGTACCTTATGCCATTTCAATTTCACTATCGACATCACGTCTGAAACAGGTGGGGGAAGAGAATTTGCTCAAACCGTTGCGTGAAACCGCGCAGGCGATTTCCAATGAGTTAGGCTTCTCAGTGCGTGGTTGATACCGGTAGGCCTGATAAGCGAAGTGCCATCAGGCAGAGTGGTGCGACATCGCCGGATGGCGGCGTAAACGCCTTATCCGGCCTACAAACTAATGTCGTTTGGGAAGAGATCCTCAATGGAGTTGTGCATGAACCCGTTTATTATCGCTGATTCGCTAAAATGCATTGGTTGTCGTACCTGTGAAGTGGCTTGTGTGGTTGCTCATCAGACGTGCGCTACCGTGTCGCGTGAGTCTTTTCTGCCCCGTATTCGGGTGGTGAAGGGCGATACGTTTTCGACGGCGGTAACATGCCATCAATGTGAGGATGCGCCGTGCCAAAATGTGTGCCCAACCGGCGCGATAACTCGCGAAAAAGAGTGTATTCGCGTGGAGCAAAGCCGGTGTATTGGCTGCAAAAGCTGTATGCTGGCGTGCCCGTTTGGCGCGATGGAAGTTGCTACTCAGCAGGCTCGCCCGCAGGCGATTAAGTGCGATTTATGCCACCATCGTGAAGACGGGCCTGCGTGTGTAGCGGCCTGCCCAACGAAGGCTTTATCCTGTGTTGACGTTGGGCAGACAGCGCCAGCGATATTAATGTAGGTTATTGAAGTTCCAGCTTAAGGTTAAGCTGTAGCGCCAGTCACGGTTGCGGCTATCGGTGGGAACATCACCCACCGGACGCGCCGCTTCAACCGTCAGGCTGTAGTGTTTATTGTCACCAATCATCACCCCGGTTGCCACGGATGCCAGGCGCTGGTGCGGATATCCTTGTGTGTTAAACCACGTTTGCGCAGTGTCGGCCAGCACGTAAGGCTGCACCGTTGCAACCCACGTACTCTCTTTGCGTTGGTGCAAATAACGTAGCTCGACTTGCCCGCCATAACCGTAATCACCGCTGGCCTCACCGTCCTGATACCCGCGCCCAAAGCGTTGAGCACCGAAGCTGACGCGTTCAGGCTCCGGCAAGTCGTTATCTGACCAGTCGCCTTCCCATGACGTTGACAGGCGCACGTTATCCGTCATCATCCACGCAGCATCAACGTTGCTTTTCCACAGCGTAAACGACAGGTCATTACCCTGCGGTGGCGCGGCGTCCGCCAGACCTCCGGTGTTTATCCCCTGGCGCACCGTCAGTTTGCCATTGATACTGGCGCGGTCGAAGGCCTGAAAACCGCTCATACCGAACTCAAGAGCCGGATAGCGAACATGCGTTTTCGCAGTGCCGCTGCCGACAACGGTTTGATCGTTCAATACCGCAATAATCTGGGTATCGTTACGCCGGTCGGTGTAATCAAAGCCGCCATTGATGCTGAACTGCCGCTTGCCCGTTAACACCAGCGGGTAACTGAACATCGCGCCGCCGTTGTACTGCGTGGTTTTTTGCCGCGAGTCATAGTGCCCATTGGGCAGCGTCAGCAAACGGGAATAATCGCGCGGGTCGTCGCGATAAAAACTGCCCTTAAGCTGCATCATCAGCCCTTCGTCCGTCAGGAACTGCTGATAGTTAGCACCAAAATAGGTTTTACGCGTCGAGCTGTCTAACGGTACTAAGGTGGCGATACCGAGCTGATCGCCATAGCTGGTGAGGTTGCTCAGCGAGCCGTTGATAAACGCCATATTCTGGTTACGGCGGGTATCGAGAGTGGACGAAATATCCCATATGCGCGGTTGCATACTGACCGCCTGCATCGCCGCCGCACCATAAATATTCTGCGGCAACTGGGCGTTGGCATCGACCGTGACGCCGGGTGTGCGCGTCATAAGCTGGGTATAGCGGTCGAAAGTGGCCTGCGTGAGCGGTTTTTCCGCCATGATTTTGGCGGCTAATCGCTTCAGACGCTCGGCAATATGCGGGTTATTACTTTTGATGTCGCTGTGCGCAACATAACCCTCAACCAGAACGATTTTTATCATTCCATCTTGAAAGTTGTTATCGGGAAGCCAGGCGTAAGAGAGCGGATAACCGTCTGCCCGGTAGCGCAGCGTAATATCATTCACTAACCCTGTGAGCGTTTTTAGCGGCACTTGTTTATGCGCATAGGGGAAAAACGGGCGCAATAACTCTTTTAATGGATAGACTGTGCCACCAATAAATTGAATATGATCGACTTTAATCAGCGTGTCCGGCGTCAGTTTATTTTTGGGGACATTAACCTTTAAACTTGGTGCGGGCGCAGCCGAGGTTTGCGGCGTGTTGTTTGGTTCCGCTTTTGCCGGGTTATTTCTGTCGATCAATGCGGGTAATGTGTCTGCTCTTGCCATATTAAGCAGAACGACCCCCGATAGCGCATAAACCAGGGTAGTTTTCATGACGCATTCCTTGTTTATTTTATTGTGCAAGGATGATTATTTTTATTTTGCTGAAAAACGTGCCCCTATTACAGGGGCACGGAAGGCATGAATAAATATAGCTGTCATACTTCAAATTGCCTGGGGGTTGGCTGTTTATACTCGCCCCAGTCACTGAATTTAGCCCGTTTATCGAGGCTCCTTTTCTTGCCGCTTTCCTGTAACGCGAAATCCATAATGTATATATAGCTTATTTTTTACCGGTTAACCCGCCGAGCACATTGGTTAATCCGCCCAATGGATTATTGTTGGTTGTTGAACTGGTGCTTGAGCCTGTGCTTGCACTTGCGCTGGCATTCGCGTTGGTTGAGGTGCTCACGTTCAGGCTACCGCCGGTCAGTGAAGTCACGGTGGTGTTAAGCGTCGTGCCCAGAGAAGCGTTCGCTAACAGGCCGCCCCCGGTACTGCCGCTGCCGCTTTGAGTACCGGTTGGTTTCACCAGGCCACCGGTATCGGTGACAATATTACCGACGCTCGAAACCACCTGGCCGACACCGCCTAACGCTGGCGCAGACGTACCGACATGGTTGCCCGCGCCACTGACGGTTGTGCCCACTTGAGTCAGCAGGTTGTTCACTGGCGCGCCTAATCCGGTGGTTGTTCCAACGCCTTGCGTCACGCCCTGTACGCCTGAAAGCGTGTTATTCACGACCGAGGTCACGCCAGTGGTTGCCGCAGTGACACCGGGGCTTTGCAGGGTGCTGGTTAACCCTGTACCTGTGCCGCTAACGATTTGGCCTGTGCTATTAACCACGTTACCGACCACGCCAGTGACACCGCCGACTGGGGTTCCCGATGTGCTGGAGGAGAGCGTATTACCCACCCCAGAAACCGTATTTCCGAGTACGGTGACTGTGCTGGTTGTGCCTTGTAATGTCGTCCCTACGCCGTTGGCGTTAGACGAATTACCCACCCCATTGGTGATGCCCGTCCCCAGCGTATCCACGGCGTTACCGACGCCGCTGACGGTCGTTGAAATCGTTGATGTGACCGGGTTATTGCCCGTGGTTGTGGTTAATTGGCTACCGAGGCCGCTCAGCGTATCGCCTACGCCAGAGACTGTTTTACCGGCATCGCCCAGAATATTATTCCCGGCGCTTTGGCCAGTGCCGCCGCCTGTGTTGCCGCCGCCGTTATTCCCACCACCGTTGTTCCCACCACCGTTGTTCCCGCCGCCGTTATTTCCACCACCATTATTCCCACCGCCGTTGTTACCGCCGCCATTATTTCCACCGCCGCTGCCGTCACCACCACTACCGCTACCATCTCCGTTGCCAGAACCGCTACCCACCGTGGAGCCGTTTTTGGCCGTAGTATGAGAACCCCCGCCGCTTCCACTACAGGCAGAGAGAGAGAATGCAATCAGCACCGCCACTGCAATTATGCTTAAGTGGCTAACGTTATTAGAGGCCATAACAATACTCCACTAGTTAAAACGCCGAGTGGCGTATTGATCAGTGTAAGGAGTAATTTAAGACTTGCATGGGCTGTTTTTTTTCATACGAAAGGACGAAAAAATTGATTTAACTTAAGCAGTAAGAGCGCTTGATAGAAAAAATAATATGCGCTTATGAAACATATCGTTACTTAAAATTTAACATAGTAAGCCGCAGTGAATAATAGGTGTGAATATGTAGTGGGAATGAAATAGCGTGAAGAATTGAGAGTATTCTTAGGTATGTGTTAAATGCAGTTTTCTTTTTAATTTTGATTAAATAACAACAATGATCACGGAAAAATAGCGACCCCGAAATTCGAGGCCGGTATATCGTATATTAATGGGTTTCTTGCCAGGCGAGTTCAATTTCTTCCGCGAGGATTTTGACTCCGGCTTCAATTTTATCCAGATCAGGCACATAGTTCATTCGCATACACTGATGCGTATGCGGCCACGGTTTGTCCAGACCCGGGAAGAAGTAGTCGCCAGGCACCATCAGTACGCCGCGTTTTTTCAGGCGCTGGTAGAGCACTTCGGTGGTAATAGGCAAGTCTTTAAACCACAGCCACAGGAAAATGGCCCCTTCCGGTTTATGGATCAAGCAGCGATCTTCCGGCAAGTAGCGGCGGATGGTGGCGATGGTGTCCTGTACGCGTTGGTAATAGAACGGTTTAATCACCGTATCAGACAGGCGCAGCAGATCGCGACGTTTGATCATTTCGCACATGATAGCTGGCCCAATGCCGCCTGGCGCGAGGCTGATAATCCCATTCATGTTGCTGATAGCCGTGATGATTTTCTCGTTGGCGATGATAATCCCGCAGCGACTTCCCGGCAGGCCAAGTTTAGACAGACTCATGCACAGCACAATGTTCTGGTTCCACAGCGGGCGCACTTCGCTAAAGATAATGCCAGGGAAGGGGACACCGTAGGCGTTGTCGATAACCAGCGGGATGCCGTGCTGGTGCGCCAGCGCATCAAGTTGCATCAGTTCTTCATCGGTGACCACGTTGCCGGTTGGGTTGGTTGGGCGCGAGACACAAATCATCCCCGTGTCTTTCCCGATCGGCAGGTTGTCGAAATCTACGTGATATTTAAACTGGCCTTCCGGCAGCAGTTCAATATGCGGGCGCGTTGAGACAAACAGGTCGTCTTCAAGCCCGGCATCGGCGTAGCCAATGTACTCCGGCGTGAGCGGAAACAGCACCTTGCGGGTTGAGCCATCCGCGCGTCGCCCGGCGAACAGATTGAACAAGTAGAAAAACGCGCTCTGGCTGCCGTTTGTCAGTGCAATATTCTGCGGTTCAATCTCCCAACCTAATTCATCGCGTAGCATTGCCGCGAGAGCGGTAAGAAGCTCGTTCTTGCCCTGCGGGCCGTCGTAATTGCATAGCGCTTCAGCGACTTTGCCGCTTTCCAGCATCTCCGCCAGTAGATTATTAAAGTACGCCTTCATCTCTGGGATCTGCGCCGGATTACCACCGCCGAGCATAATGGCGCCTGGGGTGCGTAAGCCGTCGTTGAGGTCTTCCATCAGGCGTGTAATGCCGGAATGGCGGGTGAATTTGTCGCCGAAAAGTGAAAATGTCATAACCGAGTTTCTATTGCCCATTCTGTGAGGTAGATAACGATAACGCCACTCACGGGATGGTGCAAATGCCCTGCCGGAAGGGGGTTTAGCGAATAAAATGGCTTATTTATGGGTTAGTGGTTTTTTCTTCTGAAGAGGCCGCCGCGATGGTTGTGCTCATCCTGGTGAAAGGATAGGTGAAAGGGCTGAGTGGCGAAGCTCAAAAAATGAGCTGAAATGAGAGGTGAGCGATATTTTGCCGTCGTCATTTGGCATATGCTGAATCGCGTCCGTTTGCCCATTTAGGAGTCGGACTATTTTCTGAACGTGCGTTTTAGGGCTATTTTTGTTATAATTTGAGATTCAGCTCTCAATTTTTTGAAATAATAAGGTGTTGGAATGCATATATCCGACCAGGAGACCTAATGATATCGACTCCCATTCGACGATATGGGGCAGCGATACTAATGTTACTCATCTGCACATTTTCAGGTGGGGTGTTCGCAAAAACACACACGGTAACAAAGCATCATAAAGCCTCGGTAACAAAGACAAGTTTTCATAAGGCCAGCAGTAAACAAGAGTATTCTCGCAATAGTGTAAAGAGTAGTTCACTTCCTGATTTGCGAAAATACCCTTCCGGGACACCAAGGAAAAAAGCGTTTCTCCGGACGGTAATGCCTTATATCACAAGTCAAAATGCTGCCATTACGGCGGATCGTAACTGGTTGGTCTCCAAACAGTACGAAGGCCGTTGGTCGCCGTCTGAACGTGCGCGTCTGAAAGAGATCGCTGCACGCTATAAAGTGAGCTGGAACGGCAATACCCGTAAAGTGCCGTGGAACTCACTGCTTGAGCGCGTTGATATTATTCCAGGTAGCATGGTTGCCACGATGGCCGCAGCCGAAAGCGGCTGGGGTACGTCTAAACTGGCTCGCACCAATAACAATCTGTTCGGCATGAAGTGTGGCCGTGGGTGCAAAAACGGTACGGGGTCGGTGAAGGGTTACACCAAATTTAACTCAGTGAAAGAGTCCGTACAGGCGTACGCGGCGAACCTGAATACCCATCCGGCCTATGCCTCGTTCCGTAAGTCGCGCGCGCAGTTGCGTAAAGCGGATCAGGAAATCACCGCTACGGCGATGATTCATAAGCTGAAAGGTTATTCGACCAGAGGGTCGAGCTATAACGACTATCTGTTTGCCATGTATCAGGACAACCAGCGTCTGATTGCGGCACATATGTAAGTAAGCTGAGCTGAACATGAAGAAGGCCTTCCCGTGGGAAGGCCTTTTTTTATAGCGGTATTAACGCCTCGCTATGCTTCTCGCGATACTCTTTTGGCGTGGTGTCGTACTCTTTTTTGAATACGGAGTAAAAGTATTGCAGCGACGGGTAGCCACACATCTGTGAGATTTCGTTAATCGACAGCGATGTCGATACCAGCAGGCTACGCGCTTTCTCCAGCTTTTCACTGTGGATCACCGCATGAATGGTTTCGCCCACTTCCTCTTTGAAGCGCTTTTCAAGGTTAGAACGCGAGATGCCAACCGAATCCAACACCTGTTCAACCTTGATACCCTTGCAGGCGTTATTGCGGATGTAATGCATGGCCTGGATAACGGCAGGGTCGTTCAGTGAGCGGTAGTCCGTTGAGCGGCGCGCCATCACGCGCATCGGCGGTACTAACACCCGCTGTAGCGGCAGCACTTCGTTATCCAGTAAGCGTTGCAGCAGCTTTGCCGCCTGGTAGCCCATCTGCCGTGCGCCCTGAGCCACGGACGAAAGCGCGACGCGCGACAGGTAGCGGGTCAACTCCTCGTTATCAATGCCAATCACGCACAGTTTTTCGGGCACGGGAATATGCAAGTGTTCGCACACCTGGAGAATATGCCGCGCTCGCGCGTCGGTTACCGCGATAATGCCGGTTTGCGGCGGCAGCGTTTGCAGCCAGTCTGCCAGCCGATTTTGCGCATGTTGCCAGTTTTCTGGCGCAGTTTCCTGCCCCTGATAAATGACGCCACGGTATTTCTCTTTGGCGACAATTTGGCTAAAGGCATATTCACGCTCCTCGGCCCAGCGTTTGCCACTGGCGGCGGGCAGGCCATAAAACGCGAAACGATGCACCCCTTTCTCTTTGAGATGCAAAAATGCGCTTTGCACCAGCGCATAGTTGTCGGTGGCGATATAGTGAACGGGCGGGTAATGCTGCGGGTTATGATAAGAGCCGCCGACGCCGACGATAGGCACATCGACGTCGGTTAGCAGGGCTTCAATGGTTGGATCGTCATAGTCGGCAATGACGCCATCACCCAGCCACTCTTTGATATTTTCGATCCGCGCGCGAAAATCTTCTTCAATGAAAATATCCCACTCGGATTGCGACGCCTGTAGGTATTCTCCGACGCCTTCAACCACTTGCCGGTCAAAAGCCTTGTTGGCATTAAATAACAGGGTTACGCGGTGACGTTTTCCAAACATGGTTCAGGCTTCCTGGTGAATCATGAGGGCTTGCCGCAACACCACGGCCAGCGATTAAGCGCGCCGTTTGGTGGCAGAATCCATCCAGACGGCAAGTAACAAAATGGCACCTTTGACGATATATTGCCAGAACGTGGGGACGTCCATCATACTCATTCCGTTGTCGAGTGAAGCCATAATAAATGCCCCCATCACCGCTCCGGCAACGCTGCCGACGCCACCTGCGAGGCTGGTTCCGCCGATAACACAGGCGGCGATGGCGTCCAGTTCTGCAATGTTCCCCGCCGATGGCGAGCCTGCGCCCAAACGCGAGCTAAGAATCAGCCCGGCAATGGCGACCATCAGGCCATTAATGGCGAATACCGCCAGTTTGTTGCGTTCAACGTTAATCCCGGACAGCCGCGCCGCTTCAATATTGCCGCCAATCGCGTAAATTCGCCGCCCAAAGGCGGTGCGCGTCGCCATAAACATTCCCGCCAGCAGCAGCAACGTCAGCAATAATACTGGGGTTGGCACACCGTGATAGTCGTTGAGCAACCAGATGGCGCCCAGCACAATGATCGCTGTTAGCGCCTGGCGCCCAACCATGCCGGTTGAGGCCGGTGTTGCCAGCCCTAACGACTGGCGGCGCATTCGCCCGCGCCACTGCCAGGCCACAAACGCCATCAGCCCCAATGCCCCGAAGGTAAAGCCGATGCCGTCCGGCAGATAGCTTTGGCCGATTTGCGACATGGCGGCGCTGGTAGGCGACACCGTCGTGCCGTTGGTTATGCCAATTAGAATGCCGCGAAAGGCGAGCATCCCCGCCAGGGTGACGATAAACGACGGTACTTTGCGGTAGGCAACCCACCACCCGTTCCACGCGCCAAGCACCAGGCCCATCGCCAGCGTCACAATGATGGTGAGCGGCAGCGGCCAGCCAAGCCAGACGTCAAAAATAGCCGCCGCGCCGCCCAACAACCCCATCATCGAGCCGACGGAGAGGTCAATCTCGGCGGAGATGATGACGAACACCATGCCTACCGCGAGGATCCCGGTAATCGCCGTTTGGCGCAGCAGGTTAGACACGTTGCGCGCGCTCAGATATGCGCCCTCCGTCGTCCAAGTGAAAAACAGCATAATCACGATAATGGCCGCAATCATCACAAACACCTGCAAATTCAGCGACGCAAGCCGTAGCGCTGGGGCAGACTGTTTAACTTCAGATAGATTGTTGTTCGACATGGCGTTCACTCCTCAAGGCGGCTTCCATTACGTTTTCTTGGGTCAGGTTCTGGTTTACCAGGTTGGCTTTCAGTTTGCCTTCGTGCATGACTAGCACCCGGTCGCTAAGACCCAGCACTTCCGGTAATTCAGACGAGATGACAATGACAGCAATGCCTTGCTGAACCAGTTGATTGATAAGTTTGTAGATTTCGTATTTCGCGCCGATATCAATACCGCGCGTCGGCTCATCAAGGATCAGAATGCGGGGGTTGAGCAGCAGGCAGCGCGCCAAAATCGCTTTCTGTTGGTTACCGCCGCTTAGCCGCCCGATAGCCAGATCTGGCGATGACGTTTTCACTTTAAGGCGCTGAATAGACTGTAAAATACATTGCTGCTCTTTGGCGTCGTCCAGGCTGCCGAAAGTGTTGCTAAAATCATTCAGCGCAGCGAGGGTCATGTTTTTGCCTACCGCCATGACCGGCACAATGCCGTCTCTTTTACGGTCTTCCGGTACCATCGCGATCCCGTGGGCGATCGCCTGCTGGCAGTTGTGGATGCTGGCTTCTCGGCCATCAATAAAGATTTTCCCCTCCCAGCGACCGCGCCAGACGCCAAATAAACACTGGACGGCCTCGGTGCGCCCGGCACCGACCAGCCCCGCAATGCCGAGAATTTCGCCGCGCTTCAGGCTAAAAGAGATATCGTTGACCCGCTTAATATGGCGATTAACCGGATGCCAGGCGGTGAGATGCTCAACGCGTAAGATTTCGTCACCGGCAGTGTGCGGCTCGCTGGGGTAAAGCGCCGTTAGCTCGCGCCCCACCATCATGGTGATGATGTCGTCTTCGGTCATGTCGCTGGCGTCGCGCGTACCGATATGCTGACCATCGCGAATCACGCAGATGGTATTGGAAATGGCCTTCACCTCGTTCAGCTTGTGCGAGATATAAATGCAGGCAATACCGTGATTTTGCAGATCGCGGATGATATCGAGCAGCACGGCGGTTTCCTGCTCGGTCAGCGAGGCGGTAGGTTCATCAAGAATCAACAGCCGCACCTGCTTGTTCAACGCTTTGGCAATTTCGACTAACTGCTGCTGGCCTAACCCCAGATCACCTACGCGGGTATCGGGTGAAATCGCGAGGTTGACCTGCGCCAGCAGCTTTTCACTGCGCAGCGTCATAGTGTCGTAATCAAGTACGCCATGACGGCTAATTTCCGCGCCAAGAAAGATGTTTTCCAGCACCGTCAGGTGTTTTACCAGCGCCAACTCCTGGTGAATGATGGCAATGCCTTTACGTTCGGTATCGCGAATATGCGTGGGCTGTAGCGTCTCGCCAGCGAAAATAATCTCGCCGTCGTAGCTGCCATGCGGATAAATACCGCATAACACCTTCATTAAGGTCGATTTTCCTGAGCCATTTTCGCCGCACAGGGAAACAACCTCGCCTGGGTTTAATCTTAGGCTGACATTATCGACAGCCTTAACGACCCCGAAGGTTTTGGTGATGTGCTTCATTTCGAGTAAATACGGCATAAGTGCTTGTGCTCCGCGTAAGCTCGGCTACCGGTTCTTTTCGGTAGCCAGGCCGCCCCAGCGCAGGGCTGGGGTATGTGC
Source organism: Kluyvera fluvialis (assembly GCF_059725275.1). Taxonomy (NCBI): domain Bacteria; kingdom Pseudomonadati; phylum Pseudomonadota; class Gammaproteobacteria; order Enterobacterales; family Enterobacteriaceae; genus Kluyvera; species Kluyvera fluvialis. The sequence goes on from NZ_AP046142.1 coordinate 219,651, forward strand.
TTTAGAGTTCGCTCTTTTTGTGGAAACCATCTTTCACAACGGTATCGTCGATATTGGTTTTATTCACTTCAATAGGGGTGAGCAGGCGGGAGGGAACATCTTTCAGCCCATTATTTAAGGTGGCGTCGGCCTTCGGTTGCTGGCCATTACCCAGCTCGACGGCAATTTCTGCGGCGCTGCTCGCCAGCAGGGTAATGGGTTTATAGACGGTCATGGTTTGCGTGCCGTTGATAATGCGCTTCACGCCCGCAAGGTCTGCGTCCTGACCAGAGATAGCCACTTTACCCGCCAAGCCCTGTGCGCTCAGTGCCTGAATAGCGCCGCCGGCGGTGGCGTCGTTAGAGGCGACAACCGCATCAATTTTGTTGTTGTTGGCGGTAAGGGCGTTTTCCATGATTTTCAGCGCGTTTTCCGGCAACCAGCCATCAACCCATTGATCGCCGACAACTTTAATTTTGCCATCGTCAATATAGGGTTTTAATACTTTCATTTGGCCTGCGCGGAACAGCTTGGCGTTATTATCTACCGGCGAGCCGCCCATCAGGAAATAATTCCCTTGAGGCACTTGCTTCACCAGACTTTGTGCCTGCATTTCGCCGACTTTTTCGTTATCAAAGGAGATATAAAAATCGATATCCGCATTATTAATCATGCGGTCATAGGCCAGCACTTTAATGCCTTCTTGTTTCGCCTCTTTAATGACGTTGCTCAGCACCTGGCCGTTATAAGGAATAATGACAAGGACATCGACGCCACGGTTGATCATATTTTCAATCTGTGACATTTGCGTTTCTTCATTGCCGTTAGCGGATTGCACAAAAACCTGCGCACCCAACTGTTCGGCTTTCTTCACGAAGATATCGCGGTCTTTCTGCCAGCGCTCAAGGCGCAGATCATCAATGGCCATGCCTATCTTAACTTCTTTCGCACCGCTCGCCATGCTGGTCAGAAGCAGGGATGCGCAAAGCGTGAGGCAAAGGTTCTTTATCTTCATAATCGTAGTGCCTTCTGTAGGAGTAAGGTGATGAGATTGGCGATAAAAGAAACAAGAATGACTTAATACGCAGCAAATTTTTAACATGTAATGCACGGCTGGCAATTACAGATTTTTATCTTGCCATTACGATATTTGGTTTAATTGTCAATTTATGACCGCGATCGGATTTTAAAATCCTCTCAGAGAAAATAACGGGCAAAAAAAGAGAATAACGCGGATTTATTTTGCGAGCTGGCGCACATTTGTGGATTCTCTTAATAGCAGTGTGAAATAACGTAATTGAGCTACTGCAAATCAGAATCCAGTATGACATGACGAAATATCCCCCGCCGCCTGTCAGATTATGGAGCTCATTATGCAAGCTTATTTCGACCAACTGGATCGTGTTCGTTTCGAAGGCCCAAAAACCGAAAACCCGCTGGCTTTTCGCCACTACAACCCAGATGAATTAGTGCTGGGTAAACGTATGGAAGATCACCTGCGCTTTGCTGCCTGCTACTGGCATACTTTCTGCTGGAATGGCGCAGATATGTTTGGCGTCGGGTCATTTGACCGCCCGTGGCAGCAGCCGGGCGAAGCTATTGAGCGCGCGAAACGCAAAGCTGACGTTGCATTTGAATTTTTTCACAAGCTGAACGTCCCTTACTACTGTTTCCACGATGTGGATGTGTCGCCAGAAGGTGCAAACCTGAAAGAGTACCTGAATAATTTCGCCCAGATGGTGGATGTGCTGGCTGAAAAACAGCAGCAGACGGGAGTAAAACTGCTGTGGGGCACGGCTAACTGCTTTACTAACCCTCGCTACGGCGCGGGCGCGGCCACTAACCCTGACCCAGAAGTGTTTAGCTGGGCTGCGGCGCAGGTGTTCACCGCCATGAATGCAACCCATAAATTGGGCGGCGAAAACTATGTGCTGTGGGGCGGCCGTGAAGGTTACGAAACGCTGCTGAACACCGATCTGCGTCAGGAGCGCGAGCAGATTGGGCGCTTTATGCAGATGGTGGTGGAACATAAACACAAAATCGGTTTCCAGGGCACGTTGCTTATCGAACCAAAACCGCAGGAGCCGACCAAACATCAATACGATTACGATGCGGCGACGGTGTACGGGTTCCTGAAGCAGTTCGGCCTGGAAAAAGAGATCAAACTGAATATCGAAGCGAATCACGCCACGCTGGCGGGTCACTCTTTCCACCACGAAATTGCCACCGCGATTGCGCTGGGCCTGTTTGGCTCCGTCGATGCCAACCGTGGCGATGCGCAGCTTGGCTGGGATACCGACCAGTTCCCGAACAGCGTGGAAGAAAACGCGCTGGTGATGTATGAAATCTTAAAAGCGGGCGGCTTCACCACTGGCGGCCTGAACTTTGATGCCAAAGTTCGCCGTCAGAGCACCGACAAATATGACCTGTTCTACGGCCATATTGGGGCAATGGACACTATGGCGTTGTCGTTGAAAGTGGCGGCGCGGATGATTGAAGGTGGTGAGCTGGATAAACGGGTGGCGAAACGCTATGCCGGTTGGAACGCTGAACTGGGCCAACAGATCCTCAAAGGCCAAATGTCGCTCCAGGATCTGGCGAAATACGCCGAGCAGAATCAGCTCGCGCCGCAGCACCAGAGCGGCCATCAGGAACTGCTGGAAGGGCTGGTAAACCACTACCTGTTCGACAAGTAAAGCAACATCGCCGGGCAACATGCGGTTTGCCCGGTTTACGCATCTGTAGGCCCGGTCTGCGTTAACGCCACCGGGCATTTTCAGTTAAGGAGCCGTGACGATGTATATCGGGATTGATTTAGGAACCTCCGGGGTCAAAGTTATCCTGCTTAGTGAAGAGGGCCAGGTTCTCGCTTCGCAGACGGAAAAACTGACCGTTTCGCGCCCCCATCCGTTATGGTCTGAGCAAGACCCAGAGCAGTGGTGGCAGGCAACGGATAGCGCCATGAAAGCGCTCTCGTTGCAGCACAATTTACAGGGCGTGAAAGCCCTCGGGATTGCCGGGCAAATGCACGGTGCAACGCTACTTGATAAACAACAGCGTGTACTGCGTCCAGCCATTTTGTGGAACGATGGTCGCTGCGGCGAAGAGTGCCAGTTACTGGAAGCCGCAGTGAAAAACTCGCGGCAAATCACCGGTAATTTGATGATGCCGGGTTTTACCGCCCCCAAATTATTATGGGTGCTGCGACACGAGCCGGATATTTTCGCGCAGGTCGATAAAGTGCTGCTGCCTAAAGATTACCTGCGCCTGCGGATGACCGGCGACTTCGCCAGCGACATGTCGGATGCGGCCGGGACGATGTGGATGGATGTGGCGAAACGTGACTGGAGCGATGAGATGCTCGCCGCCTGCGGGCTGACTCGCGACAATATGCCTGCGTTGTTCGAAGGTTGCGACATGACCGGCACGCTGTCGGCGTCGGTCGCCAGCGCGTGGAATATGCCTGCTGTACCGGTGGTGGCGGGCGGTGGCGATAACGCGGCGGGCGCGGTGGGCGTGGGAATGGCAGATGCCGGACAGGCGATGCTATCGCTAGGAACGTCTGGCGTCTATTTTGCTGTGAGTGACGGCTTTTTGAGTAAGCCGGAAAGCGCGGTGCACAGTTTTTGTCACGCCTTACCGAAGCGCTGGCATTTAATGTCGGTGATGCTGAGTGCCGCATCATGCCTCGACTGGGCGGCGAGACTGACTGGTCTGGAGAGCGTTCCGGCACTGATTGCTGCCGCTGAAACCGCAGATGTGAATGCTGGCCCGGTGTGGTTTTTGCCGTATCTCTCCGGTGAACGCACGCCGCACAATAATCCAGAAGCGAAAGGGGTGTTCTTTGGGCTGACGCATCAACACGGGCAGGCTGAGCTGGCGCGCGCGGTGCTTGAGGGCGTTGGTTTTGCGCTGGCGGATGGCATGGACGTAGTACACGCCTGTGGCGTGGAGCCGGAAAGCATCACGCTGATTGGCGGTGGCGCGCGTAGCGCTTACTGGCGTCAAATGCTGGCGGATATCTGCGGAAAACCGTTGGATTACCGCACCGGCGGCGAGGTTGGCCCTGCATTGGGGGCGGCGCGTTTGGCGCAGTTGGCGGTGCATCGCGACCAGCCGTACAGCGCATTCCTGCCACAATTGGCGCTGGAGCAAGAGCATCAGCCTGATCCAGAGCGTGTGGCGTATTATGCACCACTGCGTGACACCTTCCGCCAGATTTACCAACAACTCCTGCCGCTTATGTCCTGAGCCATTGCGTTACCCGCTCCGCTGTGGGGCGGGGCGCAATGTACGCTAACTCACCAGCCGATGCCGATCGATACGCTGTAGCGCCATCGACAACAGCAGGCTGCTTGCCAGCGTGGCGATGAAAACCCACATAATATCCAGCGCAGGCCAGTTTTTTAGGTCGAGATCCCAGCTACGGAGCACGTAAATCACAAATGCATGAAAACCGTAAATACCCAATGAGTGGCGTGATATCAGCGATAATCCCGGAAGAACGCGTTGATTTAGCGTGTTCTTCACCACAATAAATAGCGCGCTGGCGCTCATAAAAACCATCGGGCCGCAGTAAACATACCAGGTGTCGGCAAAATTGCCGCGCCACTGCAATTCATACAGCGTACCGCGTGAAATAATCCACACCGCCGCGACAAACAACAGGCCACAACCCCAGGTGAGTGATTTCCGGCAGGTGTCTATCATGCCCAGCGCCCGGCCAAGCAGGCCGTAAAGCACGTAATAGAACGTATCTCCGTTGATATAAAGATTCACCGGCAGCCATTTTACGCCGCCTGTGCTGGTATCCACCGTATTCGGGTTTGCCACAATGCCAATCACCACCATTAATGCCAGCAACATTTTGCCGCTAATGGCTTTCACTTCAATGAGTGGTGAAACCAGATAAATCACGATGATGGCGAAGAAAAACCACAGATGGTAGAAAACGGGCTTCTGGAGCAGGTTTTTCAGCGATGCTTCAATGTTGATGTGCGTAAACGTGGCAATAAACAGCAGGGCGATAGCGCTGTAGAACAACAGACACAGCGCAATACGCAGGAAATGCCGAGGCTGTGCGCTGCGTGGGCCAAAAAACAGGTAGCCTGAAATCATAAAAAAGAGCGGTACGCTGACGCGTGAAGCGGAGTTCAGAACGTTGGCGAGATCCCAACTGAGCGGGCTGATGTCGTGCGGATGGGTAACAAACCAGGTGGTGGTATGAATCATCACCACCATCAGGCAGGCGATGCCACGTAAGTTATCAATCCAGTTTATCTTTGCTTGCATCAGGAGCCTTTTTTTCCGCTATAAATATATTCAGACTCAGCGCCAGTGAGGCTATTTCACTGGATAATTCTGAGTTTTTTGCCTCGTACTTGTGGAGTTGTCGTGAGATTCGCACAATGCGGAGGTATGAAGGGGTACAGCCTAAAATAACCGCCCGGTAATATAAATAATGATCATCAAGACTTTTACTTCCTTATTGGCATTTATGCTGCTGGCCGGTTGCTCGACGTCTGAACCGCCCGCCACGCACAAAAAACAGAGTGCCAGAGTGACGCCTTCGCTTTCACTCAGCATGGAGCAGTTGTGCAAGGATAACGCCGCACAGCGTTATAACACGGCGGCGAAGAAAATCGATGTCACCGGTTTTGAGCGCTTCCAGGGCAGCTATGAACTTCGCGGCTATACCGTGCGAAATGAGCGTTTTGTCTGTTCTTTTGACCCAGATGGCGGCTTTTTGCATCTCTCCATGCGCTAACACAGGCCCGAATTCGTTAAAATCCGGCCTGTTTTCCCCAATTTTCCCTAAACAATTCCGTTTCGTACTGTATATCTCGCAGCCAGCGGGTATACTGACTCCTTCCTTTAAATCCACACGTATCCAGCACGAAATCATATGCAAAAGTTTGATACCAGGACCTTCCAGGGCCTGATCCTGACCTTACAGGATTACTGGGCTCGTCAGGGCTGCACCATTGTTCAACCACTGGACATGGAAGTTGGCGCGGGCACTTCTCACCCAATGACTAGCCTGCGTGCGTTGGGGCCGGAGCCAATGGCAACTGCCTACGTGCAGCCGTCCCGCCGTCCAACCGATGGCCGCTATGGCGAAAACCCGAACCGTTTACAGCACTACTACCAGTTCCAGGTAGTGATTAAACCGTCTCCGGATAACATCCAGGAGCTGTACCTCGGGTCTTTGAGAGAGCTGGGTATGGATCCGACCATTCACGACATTCGTTTCGTGGAAGACAACTGGGAGAACCCAACGCTGGGCGCCTGGGGTCTGGGTTGGGAAGTGTGGCTGAACGGTATGGAAGTCACCCAGTTCACCTACTTCCAGCAGGTTGGCGGTCTGGAATGTAAACCTGTTACTGGTGAAATCACCTACGGTCTGGAACGTCTGGCCATGTACATTCAGGGCGTAGACAGCGTTTATGACCTGGTCTGGAGCGACGGCCCGCTGGGCAAAACGACCTACGGCGACGTGTTCCATCAGAACGAAGTGGAGCAATCCACCTATAACTTCGAATACGCAGACGTTGACTTCCTGTTCTCCTGCTTTGATCAGTATGAGAAAGAAGCGCAGCAGTTGCTGGCGCTGGAAAACCCGCTGCCGCTGCCTGCATACGAGCGTATTCTTAAGGCTGCCCATAGCTTTAACCTGCTGGATGCGCGTAAAGCCATCTCCGTCACCGAGCGTCAGCGCTATATCCTGCGCATTCGCACCCTGACCAAAGCAGTGGCAGAAGCTTATTACGCTTCCCGTGAAGCCCTCGGCTTCCCGATGTGCAACAAGAATAAATAAGAGGCGGCCATGTCTGAGAATACTTTTCTGGTGGAAATCGGCACTGAAGAGCTGCCACCAAAAGCGCTGCGTAACCTGGCGGAATCTTTTGCTGCGAACGTAACGGCAGAGCTGGATAACGCGGGCCTCGCGCACGGTAAAGTTGAATGGTTTGCTGCCCCACGCCGTCTGGCGCTGAAAGTGGCAAATCTGGCGGCTGCGCAAGCAGATCGCGAAGTTGAAAAACGCGGCCCGGCGGTTTCTGCGGCGTTTGACGCCGAAGGCAAACCGAGCAAAGCGGCTGAAGGTTGGGCGCGTGGCTGCGGTATCACCGTCGATCAGGCTGAACGTCTGACTACCGACAAAGGCGAATGGCTGCTGTATCGCGCACACGTGAAGGGCGAAAGCACTGAAGCGTTGCTGCCAAACATGATTGCCAACTCGCTGGCGAAACTGCCAATCCCGAAACTGATGCGCTGGGGTGCTTCTGAAGTGCACTTCGTGCGTCCGGTTCACACCGTGACTCTGCTGCTGGGCGATAAAGTTATCCCGGCTACGATTCTGGGCATTAAGTCCGATCGCGTAATTCGCGGCCATCGCTTTATGGGCGAGCCGGAATTCACCATCGACAACGCCGATCAGTATCCTGAAATCCTGCGCCAGCGTGGCAAAGTGATTGCAGACTACGAAGAGCGTAAAGCCAAAATCAAAGCAGATGCAGAAGAAGCGGCGCGTAAGATTGGCGGCAACGCTGACCTGAGCGAAAGCCTGCTGGAAGAAGTCACCTCGCTGGTGGAATGGCCAGTCGTTCTGACGGCGAAATTCGAAGAGAAATTCCTCGCGGTTCCAGCAGAAGCGCTGGTGTACACCATGAAGGGCGACCAGAAGTATTTCCCGGTTTACGATAACGCGGGCAAGCTGCTGCCGAACTTTATCTTCGTGGCAAACATCGAATCTAAAGATCCGATCCAGATTATCTCCGGTAACGAGAAAGTGGTGCGTCCACGTCTGGCGGATGCGGAGTTCTTCTTCAATACTGACCGCAAAAAACGTCTGGAAGATAACCTGCCGCGTCTGCAAACCGTGCTGTTCCAACAGCAACTGGGTACGCTGCGCGACAAGACCGACCGTATTCAGGCGCTGGCTGGCTGGATTGCAGAGCAAATTGGCGCTGACGTTAACCACGCAACCCGTGCAGGCCTGCTGTCCAAGTGTGACCTGATGACCAACATGGTCTTCGAGTTCACCGACACCCAGGGCGTAATGGGGATGCACTACGCGCGCCACGATGGCGAAGCGGAAGATGTCGCCGTTGCACTGAACGAACAGTATCAGCCGCGCTTTGCCGGTGATGATCTGCCGTCCAACCCAGTGGCTTGCGCGCTGGCAATTGCTGACAAGATGGACACCCTGGCGGGTATCTTCGGTATTGGTCAGCATCCGAAAGGCGACAAAGACCCGTTTGCGCTGCGTCGTGCTGCGCTGGGCGTGCTGCGTATTATCGTTGAGAAGAACCTGCCGCTCGATCTGCAAACGCTGACCGAAGAAGCGGCGCGTCTGTACGGCGACAAACTGACTAACGCGAAAGTGGTTGATGACGTTATCGACTTCATGCTGGGGCGTTTCCGCGCCTGGTATCAGGATGAAGGCTATACCGTTGACACCATTCAGGCGGTGTTGGCGCGTCGTCCAACGCGTCCGGCAGACTTCGATGCGCGCATGAAAGCGGTGTCTCACTTCCGTTCACTGGAAGAAGCCTCCGCTCTGGCTGCGGCTAACAAGCGCGTATCCAACATTCTGGCGAAATCAGACGAGATGCTGAACGACATCGTTCACGCTTCGGTACTGAAAGAAGCGGCGGAAATCAAACTGGCGGGCAACCTGGTTGTTCTGCGCGACAAACTGCAACCGTACTTCGCGGAAGGTCGCTACCAGGATGCGCTGATTGAACTGGCGTCCCTGCGTGAGCCGGTGGATGAGTTCTTCGAGAACGTGATGGTGAACGCGGAAGACAAAGATGTGCGCATCAACCGTCTGACGCTGCTGTCTAAGCTGCGCGAGCTGTTCCTGCAAGTGGCGGATATTTCCCTGCTGCAATAAGCGGTTTCGTTATTAAATGAAAACCTGCCCTCGGGCAGGTTTTTTTTATATCTTATCGGAGGCGAGAGCTATCCATTTTCAGTCGGCAGGGCTGGTATTTCACTGATCTATAGATAAAAAAAATCCCCGCCCGAGGGCAGGGATTTACAATTCTTAGCGGCTTGAACTTACAGAGAAGTTACGTTGCCAGCTGCTGGGCCTTTAGCGCCGTTTTCGATGGTGAAGGAAACTTTCTGACCTTCATCCAGAGATTTGTAGCCATCGTTCTGGATAGCAGAGAAGTGTACGAACACGTCTTTAGAACCATCGTCAGGAGTGATGAAGCCGAAACCTTTATCAGCGTTGAACCATTTTACGATACCAGTCATTTTACCGGACATAGAAATTACCTTTAAAAATTAATTGAGCCTTTCGGCGATATGGCATGCTTTACAGAATTTAAAGCGTAAAGGAAATGTCGCTACGAGGGGTACCAATGGATAACCTTGAAGGGAACTGCTTTACTCAACTGCTTTGTGGTCTGTATGTCAAACCGTGGATGTATTAACGCATACTTCTTACCTCGAAAGCAAACGTTATCTGTGCATTTCTTATAACGATGCTAGCGTAATGAGAGTGATTACACTAGTTAACTGATTGATGATAAAAGAATATTGCGTCGGTTAGCGTAATGTAAAAAAATGTTATATTGCCCCGACAGCATGGCCGTCGGGGCAGATTTTAGACTTTTTGCGCAGACTCCGGCAGCGGCGAACGAACATTGTCTGCTGCTTTCGGCTGGCGTTTGCTCGCTGCGTACTTCACCATCAGTGCGATTGCGGACAACATCGCTGGAATAGCCAGCAGCGCGAAAATGGTCTTAAACGACAGCTCGGCCTGCATCAAAAATGCCCCGCTGAACGCCCCAAGAATACCGCCAAAACGGCCTAAACCGAGCATCCAGGCAACGCCAGTCGCGCGCCCCTGGGTCGGATAAAAACCGGCAGCCAGTGCAGGCATCGACGATTGCGCGCCGTTCATAATCGTCCCGGCAATGAAGACCATCACGCCCATCAATACCAGACTATGGGTGGAAAAACCGACCAGGCAGACGAAAACGCCGGTCAGCAGGTAGCCGACGGCAACTACTTTGTTTGGATTCATTTTGTCCATCAGCGCACCCAGCACCAGCACGCCAATCCCGCCACCTAGTGGGAATAAGGCGGTAATGACCGAGGCCTGGCTCAGCGTTGCGCCGGTTTCGCGAATCAACAGCGGCAGCCAACTGGTCAGCAGGTAGAAAATCAGCAGCCCCATAAAGTAAGTCAGGCACAGCATGATTGTCCCTACCAGATAACGCGGCGAGAAAATCACGCCCAGCGCGGATTGCTCTTTAACCTGGCCTGCTTCCTGCAACACGAACTGGGTGTTTTCCGGCAATGGCGCAATGCGGCGCAAAATACGGGCAATCTGCTGCGGTGATTTGTTCTTCACTGCCAGATAACGCGCGGATTCCGGCAGCAGGAATATCAGCATGACCGCCAGCGCCAGCGGCATCACGCCGCCGAGGATCAGCACACTTTGCCAGCCATAATGGGGAATTAACCAGGCCGAGATAAACCCACCGAGCGATGAGCCAATCGGGAAGCCGACAAACATCAGGTTAACCAGCAGCGCGCGGCGGCGTTCTGGGGCGTACTCGCTCATCAACGTTGCGGCGTTTGGCATGGCAGCGCCGAGGCCCAGGCCGGTTAAAAAGCGCAGCACGGTTAATTGCGTAAGCGAGGTGGCGAAGGCGGTAATCAGGCTAAAGCCGCCGAACACCAAAATTGACAGAACCAGCACTTTCTTGCGGCCAATGCGGTCAGCCATTGGGCCTGCGGTCAGCGCACCGACCGCAAGGCCAACCAGCGCAGCGCTCATCACGGGGCCAAGGTCAGATTTTTGTACTCCCCACTCTTGAACCAGGTCTGAGGCGATAAAACCGATAATTGCGGTGTCGAATCCGTCCATTGCGACAGTCACAAAACACAGCACCAGAATCATCCACTGGTACTTTGAGAAGGGATGGCGGTTGATAAAAGCCTGAATATCCGTTGTTGTCTGTGTTGTCATGCGGTAATTCCTGCTAGCGGTGCGAAAAAGCCGGATTGATATCTCTTGTCTTCTTCGCGGGTATCGAGGTGTTTGGGCGATTATCGAACGTATTGTCGTTAATCGTTCGTTAAATCAAATCATTTACCCGCCGTTCCTACAATGTGCTGTGGTGCAGAAGTGTGCGATTATCGTTCCCATCGCGGCGATGGTGCTCGGTGTTTGTCATAAAATAGAGTGCTATCAGTCGGTTATTGGCTTTTTTTGCGCAGGTGTTCATTGCGATAAATGTGATGCATTCAACAAATCATTAACATTGCGGCGTAAGCAACGGGGAACGTATGAAAAAGGTATCTTGCGGCGCGGCTCTGGACTATCCTTGTCAGCGTTAGGCACGCGTGTGCCGGTTTGCGCATTTTTTGGCTGAAGGAGTAATAAAATGGCGACAGGAAAGTCCTGCTCTCGCTGGTTTGCGCCGATTGCGGCGTTATTGATGGTTGTTAGCCTGAGTGGGTGTTTTGATAAGGAAGGCGATCAGCGTAAAGCATTCGTCGATTTCCTACAGAATACGGTGATGCGTGGCGGTGAACGCCTGCCGACGCTGACCGCTGACCAGAAAAAACAGTTCGGGCCGTTTGTTTCCGATTATGCCGTCATTTATGGCTATTCGCAGCAGGTGAGCCAGGCGATGGACGCGGGTTTACGCCCGGTTGTCGATAGCGTTAACGCGATTCGCGTACCGCAGGATTATATGACTCAGCGCGAACCGCTGCGTCAGGCAAATGGTTCACTGGGTGTTCTGAGCCAGCAGTTGCAGAATGCGAAAATGCAGGCCGATGCCGCACATGCCGCACTGAAACAGGCTGATGATCTGAAACCGGTGTTTGACCAGGTGTACAGCAAAGTGGTCACCGCGCCAGCCGAAGCGCTGCAACCGCTGATCCCAGCCGCCCAGATTTTCACCCAGCAGCTTGTACAGGTGGGGGATTTCGTGGCGCAGCAGGGTACGCAGGTAAGCTTTGTCGCCAACGGTATTCAGTTCCCAACGTCACAGCAGGCAAGTCAGTACAACACGCTGATTGGCCCACTGGCAGCGCAGCATCAGGCGTTTAGTCAGGCCTGGACTGCGGCGGTTAACGCCACCAACTAAGTGTTATTGCTGCCCGGTATTTCGCCGGGCAGCGCGCGCTCACCCCGCAACTTGCGGGTTCACACAGTTCTTCTCGACCTTCCCTTGTAGTGCATCAATCAGGTTATCGACCGCACAGGCCGCCATGTTGTAGCGCGTCTCGTGGGTGGCTGAGCCAATATGCGGCAGCGCCACCACGTTTGGCAGCGTCAGCAGCGGTGAATCCACTGGTAGCGGCTCTTGCTCAAAGACATCCAGACCCGCAGCATGAATCTCGCCGTTTTGCAGCGCGGCAACCAGCGCATTCTCATCGACAACCGGGCCACGCCCCGCATTGATAAAGATGGCTGACGACTTCATTTTGGCAAATTGCTCTGCGCCAAACAGATGATGGGTTTCTGCGGTTAACGGCAGGATCAGGCAGACAAAATCAGCCTCGGCTAATAGCATAGTTAAGTCGCAGTAACGGGCGTTAAAGCGCTCCTCCGCCTGTGGATGAACGCGGCGAGCGTTATACAAAATCGGCATGTTGAAGCCAAAATGCGCGCGCTGGGCAAGCGCCATACCGATACGCCCCATCCCCACGATACCCAGCGTTTTGTGGTGCACGTCTGTGCCAAACCAGTCCGGGCCGATGCCCTGAGTCCATTCACCGGCTTTCACGCGATTGGCCACTTCTACCACGCGGCGGGCGGTGCTCAGCACCAGCGCCATTAAGGTATCGGCGACGGTTTCTGTCAGCACCGTTGGCGTGTGCATCAGCAGCACCCGACGTGCGTTAAGCGCAGCAACGTCGAAATTATCGTAGCCCACAGAAATTGTCGACGTGGCGCGTAGTTTCGGCATTTTCTCCAGCAGGGCGTTGCCAACAGCTTCGCTGGAGCCTAATAACCCTTCTGCCTGAGCGAACGCGTCGGCGTGCTGACGAACGGTGTCCGGATGCAGGTCAGCAACCTGGGTCACGGCAAAATGTTCGTTGAGGCGTTGCACTAAATCATCAGGCAGGGGTTTGTAGAGAATAACGGACGGCTTCATGGATATCTCCAGAATGGCAGGATGAAGGGTGGATCGTTAGCAGGCTTAACAATCCCACAGTGAGGGATAAAGTGCCAGCCCACAAAATAGGGGAGGTGGGGAACCGGGCAGCATGAACGCCGCCCGGTAGCGGGATTACAGCGGGCTTAAGGTAATTTCAACGCGACGGTTTTGCGCTTTACCAGCTTCAGTGCTGTTGCTGGCGATAGGATTCGCCGGGCCCATACCGGTGGTACGGATACGTGAGGCCGCAACGCCCTGGGTAATCAGCGAGCTGGCAACGGAATCGGCGCGCTGCTGCGACAGTTTCATGTTCAACTGTTGGCTACCGGTGCTATCGGTATAGCCCACCACGTTCACTGCGGTTTTCTCGTACTCTTTCAGCACCATCGCCACGCCGACCAGCGTATTGGCCCCCGCTGGTTTCAGGTTGGCAGATGAGCTATCGAAAGTGACATTATTGGGCATGTTCAACACGATGTTATCGCCATTACGCGTCACGCTCACGCCAGTGCCTTGCAGTTTCTGCCGTAGCTTGGCTTCCTGGGCATCCATGTAATAACCGACGCCGCCACCGACGGCAGCACCGGCTGCGGCGCCAATCAACGCGCCTTTGCCACGGTCGTGTTTTGATGATGCTAGCGCACCGATACCCGCACCGACGAGCGTGCCGAGGCCTGCGCCAATGCCGGTTTTGCTTGCTTCGCTTTCACCGGTATACGGGTTGGTCGTACAGCCGGAAACTGCCAGCGCGCCGCTTACCAGGGCAGCAATCATAATCATGCGTTTTTTCATCTTATGTCCTTAATCCTTTTTATTCTTTACCACGGCAGGTGTGGCGGTTGATTATGACGCTCAAATATGGCGAAAATTCCCCGAAGATTCTGTCATTTTGTAAAAAACATTGAGCGATGGAGAAAACATCGCCACATCACCTGCATCAGCTTATCCAGGAGCACGCTTTGGCAAATTCAGCGACCACGAAAACTGTCCTCACCGCCGCCCATTGGGGGCCGATGTGGGTTGAAACCGACGGTGAACGCGTACTTTCTTCGCGTGGCGCGTTACAAACGTCGTTTACTAATTCGCTGCAAAGCGTGGTGCGTGATCAAGTGCACAGCAAAACGCGCATTCGTTATCCGATGGTGCGTAAGGGCTTTTTGGCCTCGCCAGATAGCCCGCAAGGTATTCGTGGGCAGGATGAGTTTGTGCGGGTGAGCTGGGACGATGCGCTTGCGTTAATCGACCAGCAGCATCGACGCATTCGTGAAAGCTATGGGCTAGCGTCTATTTTTGCTGGCTCATACGGCTGGCGATCCAACGGCGTGCTGCATAAAGCGGCGACACTGCTTCAGCGCTATATGAGCCTGGCGGGCGGCTACACCGGGCATCTGGGGGATTATTCTACCGGCGCGGCGCAGGCGATTATGCCGCACGTGGTGGGCGGCAATGAAGTTTATCAGCAGCAAACGAGCTGGCCGATGGTACTGGAGCATACGGATGTTGTGGTGCTATGGAGCGCGAATCCGCTGAACACGCTGAAAATTTCCTGGAACGCATCCGATGAACAAGGGCTGCCCTATTTTGAACAACTGCGCCAAAGCGGTAAGCGGTTGGTCTGTATCGATCCTATGCGCTCTGAAACCGTCGATTTCTTCGGTGATGCGATCGAGTGGATTGCGCCGCATATGGGCACGGATGTGGCGATGATGCTGGGTATTGCGCATACCTTGCTGGTCAATAACTGGCACGATGCCGACTTTTTGGCGCGTTATACCACCGGTTTCCCGATATTCGCCGATTATCTGCAAGGCAAAACCGACGGCGAAGCCAAAACCGCCGAATGGGCGTCGGCTATCTGTGGCGTGAATGCGGCAAAAATCCGCGAACTGGCAGCCGTTTTCCAGCAAAACACCACTATGCTAATGTCCGGTTGGGGAATGCAGCGCCAGCAGTTTGGTGAGCAAAAGCACTGGATGTTGGTGACGTTGGCGGCAATGCTGGGGCAAATCGGCACGCCGGGCGGCGGCTTTGGGCTTTCTTACCATTTTGCCAACGGCGGCAACCCCACTCGCCGTTCGGCGGTGCTGGCTTCCATGCAAGGCACGGTAACGGGGGGGGTGGATGCCGTCGATAAAATTCCCGTGGCGCGCATTGTCGAAGCGCTGGAAAACCCCGGCGCGCCTTACCAACATAACGGTATGGATCGCCACTTCCCGGACATTCGCCTGGTGTGGTGGGCGGGGGGCGCTAACTTTACCCATCATCAGGATACCAACCGGCTGATTCGCGCATGGCAAAAGCCGGAGCTGGTGATTATTTCCGAGTGCAACTGGACGGCAGCGGCGCGCCATGCGGATATCGTCCTGCCTGCCACCACCTCGTTTGAACGCAACGACCTGACCATGACCGGCGACTACAGTAACCAGCATCTAGTGCCGATGAAACGCGTGGTGATGCCGCAAGGCGAAGCCCGTGATGATTTTACGGTGTTTGCCGAGCTGTCCGAGCGCTGGGAAGCCGGTGGCAGGGCGCGTTTTACCGAAGGTAAAAGCGAGCTGCAATGGCTGGAAACGTTCTACAACATCGCGGCACAGCGCGGAGTCAGCCAGCAGGTCACGCTGCCACCGTTTGAACACTTCTGGCAGGCCAATACGTTGATTGAAATGCCGGAAAGCGAGCAGCACGCCGCTTTCGTGCGCTTTAGTGCATTTCGCGCAGACCCGCAGGCCAATCCGCTGCAAACGCCAAGTGGCAAAATCGAAATCTATTCTGAGCGGATTGCCCGCTTCCAGTACGCCGACTGCCCGCCGCACCCGATGTGGCTGGAGCCAGATGAATGGCACGGCAACGCGCAAGAAGGGCAGCTTCAACTGTTGTCGGCGCATCCGGCGCACCGTTTACACAGCCAACTGAATCACACCGCGTTGCGCGAGCGTTATGCGGTGGCGGGGCGCGAGCCGTTAACGCTACATCCGCAAGATGCACAGGCGCGGCAGATTAACGATGGCGATATCGTGCGCGTGTGGAATCACCGTGGGCAAGTGCTGGCAGGGGCGGTGATAAGCGAAGGGATTAAACCTGGCGTGATTTGCCTGCACGAAGGCGCATGGCCGGATTTAGACCTCAAGGCTGGGGGGATTTGCAAAAATGGCGCGGTGAATGTGCTCACCAAAGATATCCCCAGCTCACGGCTGGGGAACGGCTGCGCCGGAAACACGGCGCTGGCATGGGTTGAGAAATATAACGGCCCGTCGCTTACGCTTACAGCGTTTGATCCGCCTGCCAATGCATGATCCAGGTTGGATGCCGAGTCTCTTCCTGCCACGCGCTGTCTTCGATACGAAAACCCTGCGCGTGGTAGAAATTCACCGCTCGGCAGTTTTTCTGGTACACCTCCAGGCTTAGCGCGGAAAAGTGCTGCTTCACGACGCTAAGCAGCGCGCTGCCAATGCCGTGATGAATAGCCTGCGGCGCAACAAAGAGCGCGCCAACGAAGCGCGCCTCAATCACGCTAACAAACCCTTTAAGGCGCTGACCTTCCTCCCAAACCCATGTTTCGGCTGCGGGCAGGTAAGTGTCGCGCACAATTGCCAGGCTCTCATGCCAATACTGCTCGGCAATAAACGGGTGGGCGTAGGTGGTACTTTCCAGCCATAAATCGAGTAATGGCGCGTACTGATTAGTGTCCCATTTTCTTATCATGCTGAACTCCAGGATGGCAGAAGCAGTCTGTCACATGGTCATTGACCAACCCACAGGCTTGCATGAAGGAATAACAAATTGTGCTGCCAACGAACTTAAAGCCGCGTTTTTTCAGTGCCTTAGACAGCGCATCTGAAGCGGGTGTTGAGGTAGGGATTTCGCTAAGTGTTGCCGCCTGAGTCACGACCGGCGTCCCCTCAACGAACGACCAAACAAATTCATTAAACGACTCACCGTTGGCTTCCATCGTCAGGAATGCTCGCGCGTTGCCGATAATGGCCTGAATTTTCCCACGGTGGCGGATAATACCGGCATCCAGCACCAGCCGCTCCACGTCTTCTTCTGTCATTGCCGCCACGTTTACCGGGTCGAACTGATGGAAGGCGCGGCGATAGTTTTCGCGCTTTTTCAGCACCGTTATCCAGGAAAGCCCGGCCTGCTGCCCTTCCAGGCAAATCATCTCAAACAGCTTCTGATTGTCTTTTTCGGCGACGCCCCACTCGGTATCGTGATAGGCGATATAAAGTGGGTCTTGGCTTACCCAACCGCAACGCTGCATGTCATTCTCCCTGTTTTTGTCGATGGCTGATGCATCAGAATAAAACCCTGCACTTCGCTTGACGCCGGTCATAAAGAGGCAATAGTTATTACAGGGATCTTACCCTTAAAACATAACAATAACTGCCGAAACGGGCTCTTTCTGGGGTCACTTAATGAATAATAAGAAATGCAATGGCTTCTGGCGATGTGCTGCGCCGGCATCGGGTTTCGTGTGGATGTTATTTTCACCACACGTGAGTGCCTGGCAACAAGAATATATCGTGACCGACTCACAAAGTAATACTGCGGAACGCTATACATGGGATAGCGATCACCAACCACGCTACGATGACATCCTGGCGGAACGTATTGAAGCGGTGCAGGCAGGCGCAGGGCTGAATACCGCGATACCAGACGCCACGCCTTTAGATACGACCAAAACCATGAGCGTCGGCTGGAATTTTCCGCTGCTCAACGGCGTGACCACGGGGCCGGTCGCCGCATGGCGTTATGACGGCTCTCCGGGCTTTATGTGGAGTGAATTTGGCGACACGTTGCCCGCTTCATCGCAGACCGACCCCCTCTGGCACGCCAGCGTAAGCACGCTGGGCTGGCGGGTGGATTCACATCCCTGGCAGGGCATTCGCCCCTGGGCACAGGTGAGCTATAACCAACAGTTTGGTGAGAACCAATGGAAGGCACAATCGGGTTTAACCCGGATGCCAACCACCACGCAGGACGGGAACTGGGTGGATGTTACCGTCGGCGCAGACATGTTACTCAATTCACATTTGGCTGCCTACGCGGCACTGTCGCAGGCGGATAATATGTCGGTTGGCATGAACTATTTCTACACGATGGGCGTCAGCGCCCGCTTCTGATAGTTACATTTGTATGATGAATTAATGCAGTGCTGCATTTCTCATCATGTCATTCATGCCGTTTATGATGCATTTCATTCCGCACTGAATGCATTTCATGCCTTTTTCGGCCAGCGAAAATGCGAACTTCGTTATCGTTGGCCACAGTTAATTCAAGAAGGCACTTTCATCATGAACGCTGCAACCCAAAATCATACCCGCTGGCTGACCCTGATCGGCACCATTATTACCCAATTCGCTTTAGGTTCTGTCTATACATGGAGCCTGTTTAACAGTGCGCTGTCCAGCAAGCTGGATACCTCGGTCAGCCAGGTGGCGTTCTCCTTCGGCTTGTTAAGCCTGGGCCTGGCCATTTCTTCTTCCGTCGCCGGTAAATTACAGGAACGTTTTGGCGTTAAACACGTCACTATCGCTTCCGGTATTTTGCTGGGTGTTGGCTTCTTCCTCACCGCCCACGCAAATAGCCTGATGATGCTGTGGCTGAGCGCCGGTGTGATTGTCGGCCTGGCCGATGGCGCTGGATATCTGCTGACGCTCTCTAACTGCGTGAAATGGTTCCCGGAGCGTAAAGGGCTGATTTCTGCCTTTGCGATTGGTTCTTATGGCCTGGGCAGCCTGGGTTTCAAGTTTATCGATAGCCACCTGCTGGAGACTGTCGGCCTCGAAAAAACCTTTATGATCTGGGGCGCTATCGTGCTGGTGATGATTGTCTTCGGTGCGATGTTGATGAAAGACGCGCCGAATCAGGAAGTTGTCAGCCGTAACGGTGTCGTTGAAAACGACTTTACGCTGGCTGAATCAATGCGCAAACCACAGTACTGGATGCTGGCGGTGATGTTCCTGACGGCTTGCATGAGCGGCCTGTATGTTATCGGCGTGGCAAAAGATATCGCCCAGGGCATGGTGCATTTGGATTTGTCTACAGCGGCGAATGCGGTAACCGTTATCTCCATTGCGAACCTGAGTGGTCGCCTGGTGCTGGGTATCTTGTCTGATAAAATCTCCCGTATCCGCGTCATTACGATTGGCCAGATTATTTCGCTGGTGGGTATGGCGGCGCTACTGTTTGCGCCATTGAACGAAGTCACTTTCTTTGCGGCAATCGCCTGTGTTGCCTTTAACTTCGGCGGTACTATCACCGTCTTCCCATCGCTGGTCAGTGAGTTCTTTGGCCTTAACAACCTGGCGAAAAACTACGGTGTGATTTATCTGGGCTTCGGTATCGGTAGTATCTGTGGCTCGCTGATTGCTTCACTGTTTGGCGGCTTCTACGTTACCTTCTGCGTCATATTCGCGTTGTTGATTATTTCCCTGGCGCTGTCTACCACCATTCGCCAGCCAAAAAGTGAAGTACTGCACCACGCGCACGCGTAAAATATTCCTCTACTTTTTAATCTAACCTGGCCAAATATTTACAAAAATATTTGGCCAATTCACATCCTAAACGAATACTTTTCCCCTTTCTTGTTGTCTACTGACCGCGCTTGCAAATGAGGCCGTTGTGGCTCTACGCATATATTAACTGGCTATGAATTGCGAAATTTATAGCCCGTTTTTTTGTTTTCCCTCTTTCCAGGGTTTTACGCATGAAATGTATAAAAGCGATGTCCCAGCAGACGTTGAGTATGCTGCTGGCGGTTTACATCGGCTGGTTTCTCAACTATTCCGTGTTAGTTCGTCGGTTTGAAGGGTATCTGCAAGATTTTAGTGTCGAGAAAGGGATTTTCATCATTATTGAGCTTGTCGGTACTGTACTGACGGCTTTCTTCCTGTTTCGCCTTTTATCAATCACGGGGCGCTGGCTGTGGAAAGTGCTGGCGACGCTGGTGGTGCTGATTTCCGCCGGCGCCAGCTATTACATGACCAATCTGAGCGTGGTGATTGGCTACGGCATTGTGGCCTCGGTGATGACCACCGACGTCGATTTATCGAAAGAGGTCGTTGGCTGGCATTTCATTTCGTGGCTGGTGTTAACCAGCATTGTGCCGCTGATTTTCATCTGGTTTAACCGCGCGCGCGACACGCTGTTGCAGCAGATCCTCACGCCAGGGCAGCGTTTGCGCGGTGTGGCGATGGTGCTCTTGCCAGCGCTGTTGGTATGGGGGCCGATTCGCCTGATGGAACTCCATCTGAAAGATTCTGAACGCCTCTCTCAGGTGGACCTGCCGAGCTACGGCGGCGTGCTGGCGAACTCCTACCTGCCAAGCAATTGGGCGTCGGCGCTGGGGTTGTATGGCTGGACGCAAATCGATGAGTCCTCCGATACGCGGGAGCTTATCGACCCGACGAAAAAATTCACCTATGTCGCACCGAAAGATCTCGATGACACTTATGTGGTCTTTATCATCGGCGAAACGACGCGTTGGGATCATATGAGCCTGTTTGGCTACGAGCGCAATACCACGCCGAAGCTGGCAAAAGAGAAGAACCTGGTGGCGTTTCGCGGGTATTCCTGCGACACCGCGACCAAGCTTTCGCTGCGCTGCATGTTTGTCCGTGAAGGCGGCGCGAGTGATAACCCGCAGCGCACGGTAAAAGAGCAGAATGTGTTTGCGGTACTGCATCAGCTTGGTTTTACCGGCGACCTGCTGGCGATGCAAAGCGAGCTGTGGTTTTACAGCAACACGATGGCGAACAACATTGCTTACCGCGAACAGATTGGCGCAGAGCCGCGTAACCGTGGCAAAAGCGTGGACGATATGCTGCTGGCTGATGAGATGACCAATGTGCTGGCACGTAACAGCGCTGGCGGTAAGCACCTGATCATTTTCCACACCAAAGGTTCGCACTTTAACTATACCCAGCGCTACCCGCGTAATTTCGCGCAGTGGAAGCCGGAATGCGTGAACGTTGACGACAAATGCAGCAAGACGGAGCTGATTAACTCCTACGATAACTCGATAACCTATGTCGATCATTTCCTGGTGAACATTTTCGATAAACTGCGTGATAAAAAGGCGATTGTTTTCTTCGCTGCCGATCACGGAGAGTCGATTAACGAACGTGAACGTTTACATGGAACGCCGCGCAAGATGGCGCCACCGGAGCAGTTCCGCGTGCCAATGCTGGTGTGGATGTCGGATAAGTATCTGCAAAACCCAGACCACGCGAAGTCATTCGCCTGGCTGCAACAGCAGGCGGCTATGAAGCAACCGAAGCGTCATGTCGAGCTTTACGACACCATTATGGGCTGCCTCGGATACACCTCGCCGGACGGTGGAATTAACCAGCGCAACAACTGGTGTCACGTTCCCGAAGCCAGCAACACGGCGCGATAATGGGCTTCTCACCGGGCAAAAGGCTTTCATAAAGTAAGGGATTGACGACCGGAAATCGCAGCAGTAAGATCCGTCGCATCCGGTGATTGGCGCAGCCTGGTAGCGCACTTCGTTCGGGACGAAGGGGTCGGAGGTTCGAATCCTCTATCACCGACCAGATTCAAAAAGCCTGCTTCAAGCAGGCTTTTTTGCGTTTGTAGGCCTGGTAAGCGTAGCGCCATCAGGCAGAATGGTGCGAATTGCCGGATGGCTGCGTAAACGCCTTATCCGGCCTACAAAGCAGCGCCATCAGGCGATTGCCGTCACTGGCGAGTTGATGCACGCACGACCAACTCCGGCATTACCCCTTCGCTATGGCTCACAGTGTTGCCTGCCAGCACGTCAAATAACAGCGTGATAGCCTGCCGTGCAACCTCATCAAGATGCATATTCACTGCGGTTAACGGCGGCAACGACTCCCGCGCCCGGATACCATCGTAACGCGTGGCGAGCCGCATTTGCTGCGGGATGGCCACCGCCATCTCCTGAAAAGCCCGCACCGCACCGCTGGCAAAGGTATCTATCAACACCAGCGCACCATCGACATCGGGATGCTCCTGCCGTAACTGACGTGCTGCCTGATAGCCAGCGCTTTCACCCTCATGCTCATTGAGATAGTAAATCACCGGCTCTTGCTTACCCTGACACCACTCGCGGTAGGCCGCTTCCGTTTCCAACGTAGATGTGCGTCGCGTATTACCCACAAACAGCGCGCATTGTCGCGTGCCAGAGTCAGCTAAATGTGCCAACAGGCGCTGGGCCGTCGCCGCCGAATGCAACTCAACCCACGGGGCAGGCGTATCGCTGTCCGGCGTGCGACCAATGGTCACGCACGGGATCCCGGCCTGCGCCAGCGCCTTAAGCTGCGGGTCGTCTGCCGCCGGTTCAATCAAAATAGCGGCATCAAAACTGACTGCATCCAACGGGTTTGCGCCCGGAGGAACCAGAATCAACGCATGTTGTTTATCCAGCGCCATCGTGGCGGAGGTCAGCGCGACCTCCATCATAAAGCCCAGCCGGGAGGCACCAGACGCAATGGTCTGGGGTAAAGAAGAAAGCAGCGCAATGGTATTGGTCTTGCCGGTACGTAATTGGCGAGCGCGAATATTAGGCGTGTAGTTCAGTGCCTTAATCGCTTCTTCAATCCGCCGCCGTGTTTCCGGCTCGACAAAACGGGTGTTGTGCAACGCATTGGATACCGTCCCCGGCGACACGCCAGCATGGCGGGCTACATCAATTAATTTCGCGCGTTTTTTATCTTGAGCAGGCATCTGCGTCTCGGCCTCGGGGTCTTTATTCACAGGGTAACATATTTGTTTTGCGATGACTTTTTACCACATTTCACCTTCACGCCGCGTGAGCTACTGCGCGCAAGGCTCGTCGATTATAAGAAATTTTTCTTCATTAAAACGTTTTAATGGGGTATTTTTAGGCAAATTTCTTCCTCAGGAGGCTACGTGGCACACTTTACTCAGGATTCGACTTTTACACTTGGACGCCGCCCAACCGGGCTGACATTTATTGATAAAGAAAAAAGTTTTGGCGGCTATACGCTCTTTGCTCCGCAAACGGCGGAAGGGCGAGTTTATCTGGTTGATGAACAGGGCGAAGTGGCGCATCAGTGGCAATTACCGGTTCGCGCAGGGCGCGATGCGGTACTGCTGCCAAATGGCAATCTGGGATATAACGGCAGCCATCCAACGTCTGCCAACCTCTATCCAGCGTGGGATCTCTGGCACGGCGGTGATTTCTACGAAGTCACGCCCGATAACGAAATCGTTTGGCACTACGAAGACATTTTCCACCACCATGACGCGCAGTGGCTGGCGAACGGCAACTTACTGTACACCGCTGCCGCGCCGCTCCCTGCTGATATTGCTGCCCGCGTAACCGGCGGTGACCCGCGTCGCGATGCGCCAGACGGCATTATCCAGAGTGACGTGGTGAAAGAAGTGAACCGCGACGGTGAAGTGGTGTGGGAATGGCGTGCCTGGGAACACCTGAAGCCAGAAGATTTCCCGCTGCATGATATCTTCGACCGTCGCCATTGGCCGATGATCAACGGCCTGTCAGTGACCCGCGATGGCCTGGTACTGATGAGCCTGCGCACGACCTCCGGCGTGATTGCTGTCGCCAAAGACAGCGGCAAAGTAGTGTGGCACGCGGGGCCAGATATCGTGGCGCAGCAGCACACTCCGGTTGAAATGGAAAACGGCTCGATTCTGGTATTTGATAACGGCAACCTGCGCCCTGGCGTGACCTCTCCGCACTCTACCGTGCTGGAGTTTGACCCGCAGAGCAAAGCCATTACCTGGCAATATCGCGATATTTTCCCACCGGCTTTCTTCTCGCCGTATATGGGTAGCGCACAGCGTCTGGCAAACGGCAACACCTTCATCTGTGAATCGGCCTTTGGCCGCCTGTTTGAAGTCACGCCGCAGGGTGAGACGGTGTGGGAGTACATCATTCCGTTCTTCAATGAATACCCTGAACATCTCAGCAAGGGCATTATCCCTGGCAAGCAGAACAGCGCCTTCCGCGCGCATCGCTATGCCGCCGATGAGATTGCCTGGCTGAAATAATCCATGCCGCCAGCCTGAGTGCTGGCGGTTATTTTTTGATGTTTTATGGGAGGCAATCATGCCGCAACCTGGCTCTGTCGTGCCGGATAACGACGCATTACCGTGGCAAACCACATTCTTATTGGCGTTCCAGCATGTTCTGGTCGTCGCCGCGACCCCCATCACTTCCGTCTTCCTTGTGGCTAAAGCCCTCCATTTTACCGACACCGTTACCGCTTCAGTATTAAGCGCCACCTTTTTGATGTGTGGGCTGGGGGCGATTCTGCAAAGCCTTGGCGTCAAGGGAGTCGGTGCTCGTCTGCCGTTTATTATGGTTCCGGGCGGCGCGCCGATTGCGATTTTTGTCGCCATCGCCTTACAGACCAATATCCAGACGGCGATTGGCGCGGTTATCTTAACGTCGCTGTTTTACTTTGTTGCGCTGCCAATTTTCCGCCGCTGCCTGCACCATTTCCCGCCATTTATCATCGGCATTATGCTGTTGATGGTGTCGATTAACCTGATTCGCCTGTACGGCGGGTTGATTATCGGCCAGCCAGGCAGCACGGATTTTGCCCATCCCACCAGCATTATTTTGTCGTTGGGAACCATCCTGATAACGCTTATCTTCGCGCTGGCGTTTAGCGGCATTCTGCGCCAGTTGGCGGTGATGTTCGGCCTGTTAGCCGGGACACTCCTGGGCGTGGCGCTGGGCAGTACGGACTTTAGCGGTATCAGCCACGGGCCGTTATTCAGCGTGCCGCAGTTGTTCCCGTTTGGTTTGCCCATCTTCGACCTTTCCGCCTCGTTGCCGTTACTTATTTACGCGGTGATTTCTATGGCTGAAGCAACTGGGCAAACGATTGCTACAGCGGAAATCGTCGATTCGAAGGAGAATGTTCAGGAGGCGATTCCGCGTACTATTCGTGGTGACGCCATTATGTCGCTGCTCGGCGGGATTTTTGGTACTTCGCTGATTATTACCTCCGGCGAGAATATCGGCGTGGTGCGCACCACTAATGTGAAGTCTCGCTACGTCACGGCGGCCGCTGGCTTGCTGTTAATTCTGATAGCGCTGTTCGCTCCGCTGGTGCGCCTGGCAACCTGTCTGCCGGGGTCAGTGGTGTGCGGTACGGCGGTGATTGTTTTTAGCATTATCGGGGTTATCGGTATCGATATGATTTCCCGCGAGTCGCTGCACACGCCGGGGAAAACCTATGCGCTGGCGATGGGGTTAGCGATGGGGATGCTGCCTATTTTAGTGCCGGGTCTGTATCAAAACTTCCCGTCGGGAGTACAGATGATTTTCGGTAACGGGATGGCGGCAGGAACCCTGACGGCTATCATGGTGAACTCGTTGTTTAACTGGAGCGAGAAGCGCGCTCAGGCGCGAGTGAAAAGCTGATTTAACTGCGCAGGTCGCGCCGCATGACGGCCTGCGCATTTACAATTTTGTGACATATTCCATTGTATTTTTATATGCATAACCGAGTCTTTTTCCACGTTGCTTATAGATAAGCTCAGCATTTTCGCCTGTGCGTTTTAACGTTCGCGGCATTAATCGCTCACATAATCAGCGAATCGAAATAAATTTTTCATATTATGACCAAATGTTAATCACTGACTGGCGCAAAATATGAAGTGCAAAACTCTGCCTCTGTGGCCATAGCATAAATTTCTCTGCTGAAAATAGGGCTCTGGAGTTTTTTTAATCTTTGCCCATCTATTCTCACCTTCAATACAAATCCCGGATAACTGTATTGACGTTTTCACATTCTATTGACAGATTGTACGGCATGAGGGGCATTTCATGGACAATCCGCGCTGCAACTCAATCGTATCAGTGAATGGAATTCCCGCCTCTACATACACATCGACCAAGCCGGGTAAAAAATAAATAAAGGCATGGCGATGTCACCCACTGCAAAGGGTAAAAACAACACATCTCACAATGGAGCAGAATAATGAGTATTTCCTTGAAGAAGTCAGGGATGCTGAAGCTGGGTCTGAGCCTGGTCGCCATGACCGTCGCTGCCAGCGTACAGGCTAAAACCCTGGTTTACTGTTCAGAAGGCTCGCCGGAAGGCTTTAACCCACAGCTCTTTACGTCTGGTACGACATACGATGCCAGCTCCGTACCTATTTATAACCGTCTGGTTGAATTCAAAACCGGCACGACGGAAGTGATTCCGGGTCTGGCGGAAAAGTGGGATGTCAGCCCAGACGGTAAAACCTACACTTTCCATCTGCGTAAAGGCGTGAAGTGGCAGGATAACAAAGACTTTAAACCGACGCGTGATATGAACGCCGACGATATCGTCTTCTCCTTCGACCGCCAGAAAAATGCGCAAAACCCGTACCACAAAGTCTCTGGCGGCAGCTATGAATACTTTGAAGGCATGGGCCTGCAAGACCTTATCAGCGAAGTGAAAAAAGTGGACGATAATACCGTCCAGTTCGTGCTGACTCGCCCGGAAGCTCCATTCCTCGCCGACCTGGCGATGGACTTCGCCTCTATTCTGTCAAAAGAATATGCTGACAACATGCTGAAAGCCGGTACGCCGGAAAAAGTGGATCTGACCCCAATCGGTACTGGGCCGTTCCAGTTGCAGCAATACCAGAAAGACTCCCGCATTCTGTACAAAGCGTTCCCTGGCTATTGGGGCACTAAACCGCAGATTGATCGTCTGGTCTTCTCCATTACGCCTGACGCTTCCGTGCGTTACGCTAAATTGCAGAAAAATGAATGCCAGGTGATGCCGTACCCGAATCCGGCAGACATCGCGCGCATGAAAGAAGACAAGAGCATCAACCTGATGGAACAGGCCGGTCTGAACGTGGGCTACCTGTCCTTCAACACCGAGAAAAAACCGTTTGATGATGTCAAAGTGCGTCAGGCGCTGACCTACGCGGTTAACAAAGAAGCGATCATCAAAGCGGTTTATCAGGGGGCAGGCGTTGCTGCGAAAAACCTGATTCCACCAACTATGTGGGGCTATAACGACGACATCAAAGACTACAGCTACGACCCGGAAAAAGCCAAAGCGCTGCTGAAAGAAGCGGGCCAGGATAAAGGCTTTACCGTGGAGCTGTGGGCGATGCCGGTACAGCGTCCGTACAACCCGAATGCTCGCCGTATGGCTGAGATGATTCAGGCTGACTGGGCGAAAGTCGGCGTCCAGGCCAAAATCGTGACCTATGAGTGGGGTGAATACCTGAAGCGCGCGAAAGCGGGCGAACACCAGGCGGTGATGATGGGCTGGACTGGTGACAATGGGGATCCAGATAACTTCTTCGCCACGCTGTTTAGCTGTGCGGCGGCAAAAGATGGCTCTAACTACTCTCGCTGGTGCTACAAGCCGTTTGAAGATTTGATTCAACCGGCGCGTGCGACCGACGATCACAACAAACGTATCGAACTGTACAAACAGGCTCAGGTAGTGATGCATGACCAGGCTCCGGCGCTGATCATCGCTCACTCCACGGTTTACGAGCCGGTGCGTAAAGAAGTCAAAGGCTATGTGGTTGACCCATTAGGCAAACACCACTTCGATAACGTCTCCGTCGAATAATTAAAACCCAATGGGGTGCTTGCGCGCCCCATGCCAGGCGGCGCGGTGCCTGCTCTGGCCCACGATGGTGGGCCGGATAAGCACCGCGCTACCCGGCGTAATACTTTACCTGCGACGGTGTTCGAGCGGGTTGTGAGCAATACAGACGTCCTGTGACCAGGCGGGCCGTCATTAGAGAGAATCAGGGTTATGTTGCAGTTCATCCTCAAACGGTTGGGTCTGGTGATCCCAACGTTTATCGGTATCACCCTCCTCACGTTTGCCTTTGTGCATATGATTCCCGGCGATCCGGTGATGATTATGGCCGGCGAGCGTGGTATTTCCCCTGAGCGTCACGCCCAGCTGTTAGCTGAACTCGGCCTTGATAAGCCGATGTGGCAACAGTACCTCCACTATATTTGGGGCGTATTACACGGCGACTTAGGGATTTCATTAAAGAGCCGTCTCCCGGTGTGGGATGAGTTTGTGCCGCGCTTCAAAGCGACGCTAGAGCTGGGGATCTGCGCGATGATTTTTGCCATCGCCGTTGGGATCCCGGTAGGCGTGCTGGCAGCGGTTAAACGCGGTTCTATTTTCGACCATACTGCGGTAGGCCTGGCGCTGACGGGCTACTCGATGCCGATTTTCTGGTGGGGCATGATGCTTATCATGCTGGTGTCGGTGCAATGGAACCTGACGCCTGTCTCCGGGCGCGTCAGTGACATGGTATTCCTCGATGACTCCAACCCGCTAACCGGTTTCATGCTGATTGACACCGCCATTTGGGGCGAGGAGGGCAACTTTATCGATGCGCTGGCGCATATGATTCTGCCCGCCATCGTGCTCGGAACCATCCCGCTGGCGGTGATTGTGCGTATGACCCGCTCCTCCATGCTGGAAGTGCTGGGCGAGGATTACATCCGTACCGCGCGCGCCAAAGGGCTGACCCGTATGCGCGTCATTATCGTACATGCGTTACGTAACGCCATGCTGCCGGTCGTGACCGTGATTGGCCTACAGGTCGGCACACTGCTGGCGGGGGCGATTCTGACGGAAACCATTTTCTCCTGGCCTGGTTTGGGGCGCTGGCTGATTGATGCCTTGCAGCGCCGTGATTACCCGGTGGTTCAGGGTGGCGTACTGCTGGTGGCGACGATGATTATTCTCGTCAACCTGCTGGTTGACCTGCTGTATGGCGTGGTTAACCCGCGCATTCGTCATAAGAAGTAAGGGGCCGTCATGTCACAAGTTACTGAAAATAAAACGGTGTCCGCACCGGTGCCGATGACCCCATTACAGGAATTCTGGCACTACTTTAAGCGTAATAAAGGGGCAGTGGTTGGCCTGGCGTATGTGGTCATCGTGCTGTTTATTGCTATTTTCGCCAACTGGATTGCGCCCTATAACCCGGCGGATCAGTTCCGTGACTCGCTGCTTGCCCCGCCGGTTTGGCAGGATGGCGGCAGTTGGGCGCATCTGTTGGGCACTGACGACGTTGGCCGTGACGTGATGTCGCGCCTGATGTACGGCGCGCGCCTGTCGCTGCTGGTGGGCTGCCTGGTCGTGGTGTTGTCGCTTGTCCTCGGGATTATTCTTGGGCTGGTCGCCGGTTACTTTGGTGGCCTGGTGGATAACATCATCATGCGTGTGGTGGATATCATGCTGGCGCTGCCGAGCCTGCTGTTGGCGTTGGTGCTAGTGGCGATATTTGGCCCGTCGATTGGCAACGCCGCGCTGGCGCTGACTTTCGTGGCGCTGCCGCACTACGTGCGCTTAACGCGCGCCGCCGTGCTGGTGGAAGTGAACCGCGACTACGTTACCGCTTCCCGTGTGGCGGGGGCCGGGGCGATGCGCCAGATGTTCGTCAATATCTTCCCGAACTGCCTTGCGCCGCTGATTGTTCAGGCGTCGCTCGGCTTCTCTAACGCCATTCTCGATATGGCTGCTCTGGGTTTTCTGGGGATGGGCGCGCAACCGCCTACGCCGGAATGGGGCACCATGCTCTCTGACGTTCTGCAATTCGCGCAAAGTGCCTGGTGGGTCGTGACCTTCCCTGGGCTTGCGATCCTGCTGACGGTGCTGGCATTTAACCTGATGGGTGACGGTTTGCGTGATGCGCTCGATCCCAAACTGAAGCAGTAAGAGGTTCGAGATGGCGTTATTAAATGTAGATAAATTATCGGTGCATTTCGGCGACGAAGGCACACCGTTTAAAGCCGTAGACCGCGTAAGCTACAGCGTCAATCAGGGTGAAGTGGTCGGTATTGTCGGTGAGTCCGGCTCCGGTAAATCGGTCAGCTCGCTGGCGATTATGGGGCTGATTGACTATCCAGGCCGCGTGATGGCAGAAAGCCTGCAATTTAACGGTCAGGATCTCCAGCGGATCTCGGAAAAGGAGCGGCGTAATTTGGTCGGCGCTGAGGTGGCGATGATCTTCCAGGATCCGATGACCAGCCTCAACCCGTGTTACACCGTGGGTTTCCAGATTATGGAAGCGATTAAAGTGCATCAGGGCGGCAACAAGAGCACGCGCCGTCAACGGGCGATTGACCTGCTGAACCTGGTCGGTATTCCCGATCCGGCTTCGCGTCTGGACGTTTATCCGCATCAACTCTCCGGTGGCATGAGCCAGCGCGTGATGATTGCGATGGCGATCGCCTGTCGGCCAAAACTGTTGATTGCCGATGAACCCACCACGGCGCTGGATGTGACGATTCAGGCGCAGATCATCGAACTGCTGCTGGATCTCCAGCAGAAAGAGAATATGGCGTTGATCCTTATCACGCACGATCTGGCGCTGGTGGCGGAAGCGGCGCACAAAATTATCGTGATGTATGCCGGGCAAGTGGTAGAGACAGGGGCGGCGAACGATATTTTCCGCGCGCCGCGCCATCCATATACCCAAGCGTTGCTGCGCGCGTTGCCGGAATTTGCGCAGGATAAAGCGCGTCTGGCCTCGTTACCGGGCGTAGTGCCGGGGAAATACGACCGTCCGAACGGCTGCCTGCTGAACCCACGCTGCCCGTATGCCACGGATACATGCCGCAGCGTAGAGCCTGAACTGAACGCCGTTGACGGTATTCGCCAGGCGAAATGTCACTACCCACTCGATGATGCCGGGAGGCCTACACGATGAGTACGCACGAGGCCACCTCGCAACAGCTGCTGTTGCAGGCAATTGACCTGAAAAAACACTATCCGGTGAAGAAGGGCATTTTTGCCCCGGAACGCCTGGTAAAAGCGCTGGACGGCGTATCGTTTACCCTGGAACGCGGCAAAACGCTGGCGGTGGTGGGGGAGTCTGGCTGTGGTAAATCAACGCTGGGCCGCCTGCTGACTATGATTGAAGTACCAACCGGCGGCGAGCTGTATTACCAGGGGCAAGACCTGCTCAAGCATGACCCGCAGGCGCAGAAACTGCGTCGGCAGAAAATCCAGATTGTGTTCCAGAATCCGTATGGCTCGCTGAACCCGCGTAAGAAAGTGGGGCAGATTCTGGAAGAACCGTTGCTGATTAACACCTCGCTCAGCAAGGAGCAGCGCCGTGAAAAGGCGCTGGCGATGATGGCGAAAGTGGGCTTGAAAACGGAGCATTACGACCGCTACCCGCATATGTTCTCCGGCGGTCAGCGCCAGCGTATCGCTATTGCTCGTGGTCTGATGCTGGACCCAGACGTGGTGATTGCCGATGAGCCGGTTTCCGCGCTCGATGTGTCGGTGCGTGCGCAGGTGCTGAACCTGATGATGGATTTACAGCAAGAGCTGGGGCTTTCTTACGTCTTTATCTCGCATGACCTGTCGGTGGTGGAACACATCGCGGATGAAGTGATGGTGATGTATCTTGGACGCTGCGTGGAGAAAGGGACGAAAGAGCAAATATTTAGCAACCCGCGCCATCCGTATACCCAGGCGCTACTGTCTGCGACACCTCGTCTGAATCCGGACGATCGCCGTGAGCGCATTAAACTCACCGGTGAGTTGCCAAGCCCACTGAACCCGCCGCCAGGCTGTGCGTTCAACGCCCGCTGCCGTCGCCGGTTTGGGCCATGCACGCAGCTACAGCCGCAGTTGAAAGACTACGGCGGGCAGTTAGTGGCGTGTTTTGCGGTAGACCAGGACGAAAACCCGGAGAAAATCGCGTAAGCCGGATAAGGCCTTTACGCTGCGCTCCGGCAAGGTGTGGGAACGCGCATCAAAAAGAGAGCAAAATCAAAGGCCGCAGGGGTTAACTTCTGCGGCCTTTTTGTATTCGGGCTGAATTCTGAAAAGTGCGCTCAGTTATGCGTGATACGGCGAGTTAATAAGCGGTTTACAGTAGTATCAACGGCAAGCTGGGTTACCCAGTGAGGCGCAATGATGCGGGGGCTTGATCCCCGGTGGCATAGGTTGCTGGAAAGAGAAAAACCCCCGCACGTTGTTTGGTATAAACCGGCAACAAAACGGGGGCCATTCCTTGCCTCAACAACAAGAGAATAGCCGCGAACAGTTGCCATTGCAACAAAGGCGGCTATGTATACGCTCGCAGATCTAGCCTATTCCATTAGGCTATTTTATTTGCCATTTTGGCCCTGGGCAGTGCTCAAAATCCTCACGTACTATGTGTACGCTCCGGTTTTTCCGCGCTGTCCGTGTCCAAACTGGCTGCAACAATGTACGCCTACTGGAATAGACTCTTAGTGTGATTTTTTGGCACGATTTAGCAGCACCTATCGTGGTTGGTATTGTGACTAGCGCAATCTTGGGCTGGTGGCATAACCGGAAATAACACGTTGTGGGGCGTCTGTCCGCCGTAGTGGTAACATGCGCCCGAACCAGGCCGCAGGGGTTAACCTCTGCGGCCTTTTTCGTTTTATTGTGGGTAAGGAACCCAGTCACCGCCGTTCAGACGAACGTAAGGTTTGCCCTGGTATTGGATAACCACGGCGTTGGCGTTCTCGGAGACGGCAGCCGTTTGCGGCAGGTTGCTGGTCAAGGCCGACCAGTCAACGCTATCTTCGGTGAAGATTTTGCCATCGACAGCGCGGGCGACCAGTTCAGAAACCGCCAGGTAGCTGCTTGGTTGGCTGATATCAATTGCCGTGCCCTGATGCGGCGCTTTCATGCCGAAGAACTTAACGGCTGCCGGAACGTGGGTAATCGATGGGCTAGGGATATCACGCAGACCAGATACCTGCATTTTATCGCCCTGCAACGCAGCGCCGTGTTCTGGCACAACCACGACCATCACGCGACGGCCGGATTTTTCCAGCTCGGTAAAGAAGCTATCCAGCTCATCAAACAGTTTCTTCGCACGAATTTTATAGTCAGCCGGTTTGCTTTGACCCGGCTCGTGGTTGCCATCATGCAGTGGCAAAATGTTATAGAAGGTGGCCGAACGCCCGCCTGCTTGTTTCTCTTCCGACGTCAACCAACGGTTCAGAACGGCTAAATCGTCATAGACCGGTGAGTTATCAAAGGAACGCAGGTTAACGGCCAGGTTGCTTTGATCCATCAGCGGGCTTTGCATTCCGCCGTATTCACGCACTTCTTTCAGGAAGTCACCGAATACGCCGTCGTGGTCGAGCGCCAGATGCTGGGTGAAGCCCAGTTTTGCCAGATTGT
Organism: Kluyvera fluvialis; assembly: GCF_059725275.1. Lineage (NCBI taxonomy): Bacteria > Pseudomonadati > Pseudomonadota > Gammaproteobacteria > Enterobacterales > Enterobacteriaceae > Kluyvera > Kluyvera fluvialis. The sequence continues at coordinate 252,919 of NZ_AP046142.1, forward strand.
CGAACAGATAGCACTGGTTACCTGCCGGTTGATACAGGTTGGTGTGCGATGGCTGACCGCAGCTTGCGCGCAGTAGACGAATGGCTGCCGGGCCGCTGTAAGACGTCGCAGAGTTAAAGTTGCTAAAGCGAATATCAAAATGCGACCACAGTGGATGCTGCATCAGCCCAGCGGCTTCAACATCCGATGTTGCCAGCGAACAGATGTTAATAACCAGCAGGTCAAACGCCTGGGCGTCAGCCGGAAGCTGTGCCGGGAAGGTGGTGGTGCGCTTACTTTCGGCGGCGTAGAAGGAGCTTAACCAGGCGTTCAGATTATCAGACGTAGGTGCTGCGGTTTGCGGCGGAATATCGCTGCTGGTCGAAGCCGTCGCCGTACCGGTGGTCGTCGGTGCAGCGGTTTGTGCCGTTGTCGTGGCGGAATTCTGCCCGGTTGGCCATAACGTAAAGGAAGGGCCGACCAGCGCGCTGACATTCACCCAGATCATGGCGATGACCATAAAGACAGTCATGCGAATCCATTGATTTAAAAATAACCATGCCACTAGCAGTACAAAAAATGCACCGACCATCTGCCAGTTGATAAAGCGAGTCACCAGATCCCACAGATAGCTGGCGCTAAAACCGGCAACCTGCGAGCCTTGGCTTATGATGCTTTCCGGGCCGGGCAGCCAGGTATCATGCCAGAACAGAGCAAAACCAATCGGGATGGCAATCCATTTACGCCAGCGATGCAGGCGGCTGTTCGGCAGCGGGAAAAGCAGGAACGCCATAAAAACCAGGTTCAGCATGGCGTGGAAGTTTAGGTATCCGGCCCACAACAAGCCAAACTTGACCAGGAAGTAGAAATTCCAGCCGGAAAGCCCTCGCCAATAATGCCAAAGCGGGGAAGGAAGATTGGCGGCGTTTTGCGTCGATTTAGTCATTTTTTGATTTTGCCCTGACGGCCAGATCCCGGCGTAAGACGCCTACTGGTTTAACATAACGGGGTTTAAGGAAGATCAAACGTAGTGTGTTCACAATGCGTCGCTGATGCATGTGCGCCATATATCCCAGCGGGAAAAAGATCACCGCGCACAGCACAACGAGTTGAATAATATCGCTTATCGACATCATGACGGCGTTCCTTCGGTATCCGTAGACAGGCGGTGAGGCTCGGGATAGCGACGCCAGGCGTTGCCCTCATAGGTCGCGTTAATCACGTTTTTCGGTTTCGGGGCGATATCTAGCGGCTTCGTCCACAGCTCCGGTTTCACGTCGCGCATGTTCACCAACTCAGAAGCGATTTGTTTATCTTCAAACCAAATCATACGGTTAGAGAATATATCGCCGGTCGGCAGAGGGAAAATATGGTTCAGCGCTTTGTCCAGGTCGTTCACGCGGCAAAAAGGCAGGAACAACACTAGACGACGGTCAGCGATAGTCACGATATCGCCCATCCGGTGCGGGCGGCAGAGCGTTAGCGCCTGTTCTACACGCAGGCCTGGCGCAGGCCGCAAGGCGACCATCACACCCTTGCCATCGGCTGGCAGCAACGTGTTGTTCACCACCTTTTGTACCGACTCGCAGAAGGTATCCCAGGTTTGATAACCCTTCAGCTTCAGCGGCTCGGTATTGGCCAACAGCGTGGTTAAGTCTTCCGGTACGTGGCGTGTGTACTGCTGCGTTTGCACGCTCTCAATTAATGTCAGGCAGCGTGATAACGGCGCCGTAGCGGAGATAACCAGGTTCGCGCCGCAGCTTAATAGCAGGCGTTCATCAGTAGCACGCAGGCAGGTAGTGACTTCGCGAACAATCAGTTTAATCGCGCTACCGCGCTGGCGGCGGAGGGTATGGATATAGCGGGCAAGCTGCTCTATCTGGCTATTTTGAGTCAACGAGAATATGACCGTCGCGGCCTGTGCGGAACGCGAGGCTTTAAAGACGGCGTCGTTAGTATCGAATAATGTCCAGTGCTCAGAAAGTGCCGGTGCGCCTTCAAGAATATTGATATTACTTAATACCGCTTTTTCATCACTGCGTGGTTGAACGTTCGCCACTTCGTCTTGCGCTAAATGCCAGCCATCGTCTTTTTGAATAATTAGCAGTTGTTGACGTGCGCTTACGCCTTTTTCATTGGACCAAAAAGCGATATCCAGAAGTTGACTATCACCCTGGTAACGTAAACTTGCCAGGCCAGAAAGAGATCGATACTCACCTAATAATAACGAGGTCTGAGCATCTGCATTGATTCCAGGATTAAGAATTAGCAAAGTACATTGATGATATTTTGCCCATTGCTGAGATTTACTCAGCCAATTCTGAATTTTAGCGGAAGGAATATTTCCCCATGCATTGTGGGAGCATAAAAGGATAACGAAATAATTTGTTGGCTCTAATGAACAGAGCAAATCGCGGCGCATGCAGTATAGACCATCAGGATTATTTTGCATGGTGAACAGCGAAATTTTTTTCGGGCCGTGATTACCCTTTATTTCTATGATGCCATTGGGATTTTCTCCCATGCTTATCACTGCCACTTTCGCATCATTTTCTTGTGCGGCAAGGGTCTGGTTCAGCAGACTAACGGCATCTTCATGGCGATCGGTATTAACCCACCACACGCCGCCAGTGGGCATATGGCTGACTTCATCCCACAATGACTGGATGCCAAGAGTAAATATGGGGTTCATTGTGTCCCTCTTATCGACGATAACCCTGTGTATAAGTTTACTAGTGTAAACGTCATAATAAACCTAATATTGAAATTAAATAGCATCAGATCTAGCATGTATACTCTGAATAATGCGAATTATCGCCAGGTTGATAAGTATGTAACTTTTTTGAAACCTGCCTAACTATTTTGCATAACTATGTGGTTGAGATGAGTGAAAGCAAACCGACACATCTGCCATCTGAAGTACGGTGAGTATAAACGAATTTCATGGAAAGGGTTGCCCTTCGATTGATGCGGCGTATTCGTATTTTGATTTCTGAGGGCGCTAAAACATGCCAGATAAAGAACCCGTAACATCAGTCGATTCGCAACTCGGTTATACCTTTCAAAATGATTTTCTCGCATTGAGTCGGGCTTTCTCCCTACCCAATATAGATTACACTGATATTTCCCAGCGTGAAAAATTAGCAGCCGCGTTTAAGCGTTGGCCGCTGCTGGCAGAGTTTGCTGAACAAAAAGCCGAACAAAAATAAGGAAGCCATAATGGCTATTCTGGGATTACAGGGCATTCGTGGCGGTGTCGGTACAACGTCCGTCGCGGCGGCGTTAGCGTGGTCATTACAGCAGCTCGGGGAGTCGGTGTTGGTTATCGATGCGTGCCCTGACAACATGCTGCGTCTGTCGTTTAATGATGAGATTTCTCGTGAAAGCGGTTGGGCGCGCGCGCTGCTCGACGGTAAAGATTGGCGTGACGCCGGTTTGCGTTACACCGCACAAGTCGATGTCCTGCCGTTTGGTCGATTACAGCCTGCTGAGCAGCAAAACATTGGTGCGCTGAATGATGTGCTGGCGGCGGTGGTTGACATTGCGCAAACCATCAAACGCGAAGGGCATTATCAGTGGATCTTGCTTGACCTGCCGCACGGTTTCTACCCCTGGACACCTTCGCTGGTGGATCTCTGCGACAACATGCTGACGATTGTCGAGCTTGATGGCAACTGCCATATCCGCCTGCATCAACAACTGCTGCCCGCTCGTTCGCACATTCTGATCAATGGCCTGCGCATGAACAGCCCATTGCAAGACGACCTTTATCTGGTGTGGTTACAGACCCAGCGCCGGATGCTGCCCGTGGTTATTCACCGTGATGAAGCCGTGGCAGAAAGCCTTGCCAATAAGCAACCTCTTGGCGAATACCGCCATGACTCGCTGGCTGCCGAGGAGATGATTACCCTCGCGAACTGGTGTTTGATGCACTATGCCGACCGTCAGGCGGTGGAGGAAAGCGAAACATGATTCGCCTGGCCCACTGGATCTTTGTCCCGCCGGTTTATGCGCGTTTGCAAACGCGCTATCAAGGCTATCGCCACGCCGGGGCTTCCTGGCTCGGTGCAACACTGGCGTGCTTTTGGGTCGCATTAGCCTGGGTTTTTATGCCGCTGGAGAATCCACGCTGGCAGGCGCTGCTTGGGCGTCATGAAGAGCTGTTCCCCCACATTAATTGCCAGCGTCCTCGCCCGTTAGACCCACTGCGCTACGCATTGCAGGCGGTCTGGCTGATGGTCAGCAAATCACCTGAAGAACGTAAACCTACCGAATGGCGTCCGATGGCTGTCATCGATCGGGTGCGCGATCGTTACATTGAGTGGCTGAGCAAATTGCCGGAACGGGTGAGCACGAAAACGCGCCATCTCGATGAGAAAAAAGAGCTGGCGCATCTTAGCCCTAAACTGCGGCAGTTGGTTCTGGGCGTGGCGGTAACGCTGGCGCTGATTCTGGCGCTGGTTTGTATCACGCAGCCGTTTACGCCGCTGGCGCAGTTTATCTTCCTGATGCTGCTGTGGGGTGTGGCCCTGCTGGTGCGGCGTATTCCTGGCCGTTTCTCGGCGCTGATGCTGATTGTTCTGTCGCTGACCGTTTCCTGCCGCTACATCTGGTGGCGCTACACCTCAACGCTTAACTGGAATGACCCTGCGAGCCTTATCTGCGGCTTGATTCTGCTGTTTGCGGAAACCTACGCCTGGATTGTGCTGGTGCTGGGCTACTTCCAGGTGGTGTGGCCGCTGAACCGCCAGCCCGTGCCGCTGCCGAAAGATCTCAACGAATGGCCGACGGTGGATATTTTCGTGCCGACCTACAACGAAGACCTGAACGTGGTGAAAAACACCGTTTACGCTTCGCTTGGGATCGACTGGCCGAAAGACAAAGTGGCTATCTGGATACTGGATGACGGGGCGCGCGAAGAGTTCCGCCAGTTTGCCAAAGACGTGGGCGTGCATTATGTCGCGCGTACAACGCATGAACATGCGAAAGCGGGCAACATCAACAACGCGCTTAAGCTTGCGAAAGGTGAGTTCGTGGCGATTTTCGACTGCGACCACGTGCCGACGCGCTCGTTCCTGCAAATGACGATGGGCTGGTTCCTGAAGGATAAAAAGCTGGCGATGATGCAGACGCCGCACCACTTCTTCTCGCCGGATCCGTTTGAACGCAACCTGGGGCGCTTTCGTAAAACACCAAACGAAGGGACGCTGTTCTACGGGCTGTTGCAGGACGGTAACGACATGTGGGATGCCACCTTCTTCTGTGGCTCCTGTGCGGTTATCCGCCGTGAGCCGCTGGACTCCATTGGTGGTATCGCCGTTGAGACCGTCACCGAAGATGCGCACACCTCGTTGCGTTTGCACCGCCTGGGCTACACTTCTGCGTATATGCGCTTGCCGCAGGCGGCGGGGCTGGCGACGGAAAGTTTGTCTGCGCACATTGGTCAGCGTATTCGCTGGGCGCGCGGCATGGTGCAAATATTCCGTCTCGACAACCCCTTGTTTGGTAAGGGGTTAAAGCTGGCGCAGCGCTTGTGTTACGTCAATGCGATGTTCCACTTCCTGTCTGGCGTGCCGCGATTAATCTTCCTGACGGCTCCGCTGGCCTTCCTGTTGCTGCACGCCTACATCATCTACGCCCCGGCGTTGATGATTGCGCTTTTCGTCTTGCCGCACATGATTCACGCCAGCCTCACCAACTCGAAGATTCAGGGCAAGTTCCGCCACTCCTTCTGGAGTGAAATCTACGAAACCGTGCTGGCCTGGTACATTGCGCCGCCAACGATGGTGGCGCTGTTTAACCCGCACAAAGGCAAGTTCAACGTAACGGCGAAGGGCGGCCTGGTGGAAGAAGAGTACGTCGATTGGGTTATCTCGCGACCGTACATTTACCTCGTGCTGTTGAATCTGGTGGGCGTGGCGTTTGGTATCTGGCGCTACATGTACGGCCCGGCAGATGAGCACTTCACCATTTGGGTGAGCCTGGTCTGGGTGTTCTATAACCTGATTATTCTCGGTGGCGCGGTGGCGGTGTCGGTGGAAAGTAAACAGGTGCGCCGCTCGCACCGCGTTGAAATCACCATGCCTGGCGCCATCGCCCGCGAAGATGGGCATCTGTTCTCTTGTACAGTGCGTGACTTCTCCGACGGCGGTGTCGGTATTCAGATCAACGGTGACGCGCAGGTGCTGGAAGGGCAGCAGGTTAACTTACTGCTCAAGCGTGGCCAGCAAGAATATGTCTTCCCGACCCAGGTTGTGCGTGTGCAGGGGAGTGAAGTGGGGCTAAAACTGCTGCCAATGACGACCCGTCAACATATTGATTTTGTGCAGTGTACGTTTGCGCGTGCGGATACGTGGGCGCTTTGGCAGGACAGCTTCCCGGAAGATAAACCGCTGGAAAGTCTGATGGATATCCTGAAGCTGGGGTTCCGTGGTTACCGCCATCTGGCCGAGTTTTCGCCGCCAGTGGCAAAAGAAATTTTCCGGTCGCTCACCTCGCTGGTGGCGTGGGTGGCCTCGTTTGTACCGCGTCGTCCTGAACGACAGGCTGCTCTCGAGCATCCGCTATCGGCTATGGCTCAACAATAATGATGATTACACGATGAAAAGAAACCTTTCCTGGATTTGTGCAGTGGCAGTGGGCGTAGGTAGTTTACTGCCGCTCACGACGCATTCGGAACCTACGACAGAGGTGTCGGTAACGCCGACTGTGCAGGATAATTCCGTGGCTTCAACGGCAGCGCTGGTGAACACTCCGGTCGTGGTGGAAGATGCGCCGTCACGCGACGTAAAACTTTCTTTTGCCCAGATTGCGCCACCGCCGGGTAGCATGGTGCTGCGCGGCTCTAACCCGTCTGGCGGGGTAGAGTTTGGGATGCGTAGCGACGAAGTGGTGTCGAAAGCGATGCTGAACCTGACCTACACGCCATCGCCGTCATTGCAGCCTGTTACCTCGCAGCTCAAGGTCTATCTCAACGAAGAGTTGATGGATGTGCTGCCGGTTACCAAAGAGCAGCTCGGTAAAAAGGTAACGGCACAAGTGCCGGTTGACCCGCTGTACATCACCGACTTTAACCGTGTTCGTCTTGAGTTTGTGGGCCATTACCGCGACGTGTGCGAAAATCCATCCAGTACCACCATCTGGCTGGACGTAGGCCGCAACAGCTCGCTGGATTTAACCTACCAGGCGCTGAAAGTGCGTAATGACCTGTCGCATTTCCCTGTGCCGTTCTTCGATGCGCGTGATAACCGCGCGCTGAAACTGCCGATGGTATTCGCCGCATCGCCGGATCTGCCACAGCAGCAGGCAGCGGGGATTATCGCCTCTTGGTTTGGTGCGAAATCCGGCTGGCGCGGCCAAACCTTCCCGGTCTTGTTCAACACCCTGCCAGAAAGCAACGCGATTGTTTTTGCCACCAACGACAGTCGCCCGGACTTCCTGCGTGACCATCCGGCGGTAAAAGCGCCGACCATTGAAATGGTCAACCATCCGAACAACCCCTACATGAAACTGCTGGTTGTGTTTGGTCGCGATGATAAAGACCTGCTGAAAGCGGCGCAGGGGATTGCCTCTGGCAACATTCTGTTCCGTGGCGACAGCGTTACGGTTAATGAAGTGAAACCGTTGATGGCGCGCGCGCCATACGATGCGCCGAACTGGGTACGTACTGACCGCCCAGTGACTTTCGGTGAGCTGAAAACCTATGAACAGCAGCTCCAGTCTACGGGCCTGCAACCGACGTCGATTAACCTGGCGCTGAATCTGCCGCCGGATCTGTACCTGCTGCGTAGCACCGGTATCGACATGGATTTGAAATATCGCTACACCATGCCTGCAGTCAAAGACAGCTCGCGCATGGACATCAGCCTTAATAACCAGTTCTTACAGTCGTTTAGCCTGAACAGCACCCAGGACGTCAACAAACTGTTGATGCGTTTGCCGGTGTTGCAAGGCCTGCTCGATGGTAAAAACGATGTCAGCATTCCGGCGCTGCGTCTGGGCGCGATAAACCAACTGCGCTTTGACTTCCAGTACATGAACCCAATGCCAGGCGGCACGGTGGATAACTGCGTGACCTTCCAGCCAGTGCAAAACCACGTCGTGCTGGGTGACGACTCGACTATCGACTTCTCGAAGTATTATCACTTCCTGCCGATGCCGGATCTACGCACCTTTGCCAACGCGGGCTTCCCGTTCACACGGATGGCGGATTTGTCTGACACCACTATCGTGATGCCGAAAAAACCGACCGAAGAACAGATCACCACCATGCTGAACACCGTGGGCGTGTTGGGTGGACAAACCGGTCTGGCTGGCTCGAACATGACGATTATCGACGACGGTAGTCAGATTAAAGATAAAGACGCCGACCTGCTGCTGATTGGCTCTATCCCGCAATCGCTGAAAGATGATAAGCACATCGACATGCTGGTGGATGCCACGCAGAGCTGGGTGAATACGCCGGTTCGTCACAACGACAGCCCAAGTATTTACCTGGATGCAGAAGATCAGAAAGCCAGCGTACAGACGGAAATCACCTCGTCTGGGCCGATGGCGGCTATCGTGAGTTTTGAATCGCCGTATCACAAACAACGTAGCGTCGTGGCGCTGCTGGCCGATAGCGACAAAGGCTACAACCTGCTGAACGGTGCGCTGGAAGACAGCGGTAAACGAGCCGCGATGTTTGGCTCGGTATCGGTTATCCGCGAATCTGGCGTCAACAGCCTGCGCGTGGGCGATGTTTACTACGTCGGTCACCTGCCGTGGTTTGAACGCGTATGGTTTGCGCTCTCTAACCACCCAATCCTGCTGGCTATCTTTGCCGCAATCAGCATCGTACTGCTGGCGTGGGTACTGTGGCGTCTGCTGCGTATTATCAGCCGCCGTCGTTTGAACCCGGAAGATGAGTAAGCCGTGATGAAAATGCTACGCTGGATAGTTGTGCTATGCGCCCTTAGCGGCCAGGTTCAGGCCGCCTGCAACTGGCCTGCCTGGGAGCAGTTCAAAAAAGAGTATGTCAGCGCGGAAGGGCGCGTGATTGACACCAGCGATGCCCGCAAGATAACCACCTCGGAGGGGCAAAGCTACGGGCTGTTCTTTGCCCTCGCGGCGAACGACCAGAAAATGTTTACGTCCTTGCTGAACTGGACGCAGAACAACCTGGCCGAAGGCTCCTTGAGTGAACACCTCCCCGCCTGGCTGTGGGGGAAAAAGAGCGATACAGAATGGACGGTGTTGGACACCAACTCGGCGTCTGACTCCGATGTCTGGATTGCCTGGACACTGCTGGAAGCGGGCCGACTGTGGAAAAACGACGACTATACCGCCACCGGCAAAGCGCTGCTGGCGAAAATCGCCGAAGCCGAAGTGGTAAAAGTGCCCGGTTTAGGGCTGATGCTGCTGCCTGGTCGCGTGGGCTTTGCCGAAGAGACTCGCTGGCGCTTCAACCCAAGCTACCTGCCGCCGCAGGTAGCGCAATACTTTAGCCGTTTCGGCGCGCCGTGGACGACGCTTCGGGACACCAACCTGAAACTGCTGATGGACACCGCGCCAAAAGGCTACTCCCCGGACTGGGTGAGCTATGACAAAAAGCGCGGCTGGCTGCTTCAGGAAGGCGACATTATTGGCAGCTACGACGCCATTCGCGTCTATTTGTGGGTGGGGATGATGAACGACGCTGACCCGCAAAAAGCGCGCCTGTTGAAACGCTTTAACGCGATGGCGGCACAGACCGTCAAGCAGGGGCTTCCTCCAGAAAAAGTGGCGATTGCCAGCGGCAAAGTCACCGGCAACGGCCCGGTGGGCTTCTCTGCATCGTTACTGCCATTTTTACAAGATCGTGACGCGCAGGCGATCCAACGCCAGCGTGTGACCGACAATTTTCCCAGCGCGGATGCTTATTATAATTATGTTCTGGCGCTCTTCGGCCAGGGCTGGGATCAACACCGTTTTCGCTTCAGCGCCCGCGGCGAATTACTACCTGACTGGGGCCAGGAATGCGCAAGTTCACACTAAGTTTAATCACTCTTTCTCTGGGTCTATCGATAGTACCGCCTGGCTATGCGGATATGTCGGCAGAGGAGCATTTGCTCAGCCAGGTACGTTTAGGCGAGGCCAGCAAACGTGATGATTTGGTCGAGCAATCGCTGTACCGTCTGGAGCTGATTGATCCCAATAACCCACAGGTGCTGGCGGCTCGCTTGCGCTATCTGCTGCGTCAGAACAACACGGCGGGCGCACAAAAGCAGTTGGACAAACTGGCGAAGGTCGCGCCTGACTCAACCGAGTATAAATCAGCACGCGTTGAGATGGGCTTAAACGGCAGCGCGGGGCGCCAGGCGCTCCAGCAGGCGCGCCTACAGGCAACAACGGGGCACGTCCCGGAAGCGGTCGCGAACTTCGAAAAAGCGTTTGACGGCGCACCGCCGGACGGCGACCTGGCGGCGGAATACTGGTCAACGGTGGCCCGAATTCCGGCGCGTGAGGCCGAAGCGTTTCGCCATCTGCAAGAGTTGAACAAACAAAATCCAGGCAACGTCACCCTCCAGGCGACGTTGGCGAACCTCTATCTGTCTAACGACCAGCGCGACGCCGCATATGCCATTCTGGAACAGATGGCGCGTGCGTCGGGTGGCCGTGGAACGGCGGCCGACATTTGGCTGGGCGCCATTAAAAAACAGCCGACCAGCCCAGGCAGCGTGAAGGCATTGCAGCGCTTCCTCGAAAGCATTGACACGGGTGAACAGGCTAACGATGCCCGTACCATGCTGGCGGAACAGCAAAAACAGCTGGCTGACCCTGCTTTCCGTGCGAAAGCGATAGCCGCTGAAGCCCAAGACAATAAATCGCAGACCTGGCAACTTTACTGGCCGCTGCTGCGCAAAGGCGATGCGGCGCTGAAAGCCAATAACCTCGCCCAGGCGGAAAACTTCTATCAGCAAGCGCATAAACTCGACGGCACTGACAGCTATGCGGTACAGGGGTTAGGTGATGTTGCGATGGCGCGTAAAGATAACGCCAGCGCAGAGCGTTTCTATCAACAGGCCTTGCGTCTTGACCGCACCAATAGCGGCTCGGTGCGTGGCCTGGCGAATATCTATCGCGCGGAGTCACCGGAAAAAGCGACCGCTTTTATCAACAGCCTCTCTGCCAGCCAACGCCGCAGTATTGATGATATCGAACGCAGCCTGACCAACGACCGTTTGTCGCAGCAGGCTGAAGCGTTTGAAAAACAAGGCAAGTGGGCGCAGGCCGCAGAAGTACAGCGCCGCCGCTTAGCGTTATCGCCGGACGATGTCTGGACAACGTATCGGTTAGCGAGCGACCTGGTGAGCGCCGGAAAACAGAGCGAAGGCGACAGCCTGATGCTGAACCTGGCGCGTAAGAAACCGAACGATGCCGATCAAGTCTACGCTTACAGCCTGTATTACTCCGGCAACGGCCAGGATCAAGCGGCGCTGGCGCATTTAGCCGCGCTGCCGAAGGCGCAGTGGAACGATAATATTCGTGAGCTGGACGCGCGTTTGCGCAGCGATCAACTGATTGCGCAGGCCAACCGTCTGCGTGACGGCGGGCAAGAAGAGCAGGCTATCGCGTTGCTGAAACAACAGCCGGAGTCCACGCGTCTGCACTCGACGCTTGCCGACTGGGCGCAGCAACGGGGCGACACCGCCGCCGCGCTGAGTGAGTACAATGCGGTGCTGGCCAAAGATCCGCAGGATGAAGATGCCATTCTGGGGCTGGCGGAAGTGTACGCCGCCGACGGTAATAAACTGGCGGCGCGCCAGCAGTTGAGCAAACTGCCGACGACCGGCGAGCGCTCAATCAACACCCAACGCCGCATTGCGCTGGTGAATGCCCAACTGGGCGATACCGCCACCGCGCAGAAAATGCTGACGGCGATTGTACCGCAGGCAAAATCGCAGCCGCCATCAATGGAAAGCGCAATGGTGATGCGTGATGCCGCGCGCTATCAGGCGCTGGACGGCAACCCGAAACAGGCGCTGGATACCTATAAAGACGCGATGGTTGCGGCAGAGATTACGCCAACGCGCCCACAGGATAACGACACCTTCACCCGTCTGACGCGTAATGATGAGAAGGACGATTGGCTCAAGCGCGGTGTGCGTAGCGACGCCGCCGACCTGTATCGTCAGCAAGATTTAAACGTCACGCTGCAACACGATTTCTGGGGTTCCAGCGGGACGGGCGGTTATTCAGATTTGAAAGCGCACACCACTATGTTGCAGGTGGATGCACCGCTGTCGGATGGACGCATGTTCTTCCGTTCCGATTTCGTCAACATGGACGCCGGGACGTTTGAAACTAAAAAAGACGGCAGCTATTCCGATCAGTGGGGCACGTGTGATTTAGCCAAATGCTACGGTTCGCGAAACCAGGGCGACCGTGGCGCGAGCGTTGCTGTCGGCTGGAAAAACGACACCTGGGATATGGACATCGGGACGACACCGATGGGCTTCAACGTGGTGGACGTTGTCGGTGGCTTAAGCTACAGCAGCGATATTGGCCCACTGGGTTACACGGTGAATGCACACCGTCGTCCTGTCTCTAGCTCATTGCTGGCCTTCGGCGGGCAGAAAGATAACGCTAACGATGGGCATTCGGGAACCACCTGGGGCGGCGTTCGTGCCAACGGCGGCGCGCTGAGCCTGAGCTACGATAAAGGCGAAGCCAACGGCGTATGGGCTTCTCTGGGCGGCGACCAGTTAACCGGTAAAAATGTGGCGGATAACTGGCGCGTGCGCTGGATGACCGGCTACTACTACAAAGTGATCAACGAGAATAACCGCCGCGTCACGGTGGGGCTGAACAATATGATTTGGCACTACCAGAAAGATCTCAGCGGTTATACCCTCGGCCAGGGCGGCTACTATAGCCCGCAGGAATATGTGTCGTTCGCCGTGCCGGTAAACTGGCGTCAGCGCACGGAAAACTGGTCATGGGAGCTGGGGGGATCTGTCTCGTGGTCGCATTCACGTAACCGCACCGAAAATCGTTATCCGTTGCTGGGTCTGGTGCCGGAGCAATGGCGAACAGATGCCAGCGATGATGTGAACAAGGGCAGCAGCAGCCAGGGCTTTGGTTACACGGCGCGTGCACTGGTGGAACGTCGCGTGACTTCTAACTGGTTTGTCGGCGCGGCGGTTGATATTCAACAGGCTAAGGATTACACGCCAAGCCATGCGTTGCTGTACGTTCGATACTCCGCTGCGGGTTGGCAGGGTGATTTGGATCTGCCTCCGCAGCCGTTAGTGCCGTACGCTGACTGGTAAGTCTTTCCATCCTGTCCGACGTAGCATTATAAAAAGCAGTGTTGAGTTAATCCTGAATCACCTTATTGGTGATTCAGGTTAACCAGTCTCAGATATGATGAGTATATCGGTATTCATCTTATATAACCCATTAGCCTGGCGGGTTATAATCCCCGCCCGAGTCGTTTTTTGACTTTATCGCCATCCTCGTTATTCTCAATGCCTGAGCAATACGTTCGTACAAGTGGAGAGCTCTTTTGCGCGTTAGCCGTTCACTCACAATAAAACAAATGGCGATGGTTTCTGTCGTTACCATGCTGTTTTTATTCATTTTTTGTTTTATTTTGCTATTCCACTTTGTTCAGCAGGATCGCTACAACACGGCTACGCAATTAGAAAGCATCGCGCGTTCTGTGCGCCAACCTCTGTCTGCCGCCATTCTGAAGGCCGATATTCCTGAGGCTGAGACAATTCTTGAACGTATTCAGCCTGCGGGGATCGTCAGCCGGGCAGATGTAGTGTTACCGAACCAATTTCAGGCGTTGCGGATGAGCTTTATCCCTGAGCGCCCCATTCCGGTCAGCATAACGCGTATTTTTGAATTACCGGTGCAGATTTCGCTGCCGCTCTATTCGCTAGAGCGCCCGGCAAACCCGCAGCCGCTGGCGTATCTGGTGCTCCAGGCCGACTCATACAGGATGTATAGGTTCGTCATGAGTGCTCTGGCGACGATAGTAACCGCTTACTTCCTTTTGGTGCTGATCCTGACGGTTGCCCTGACATGGTGTATCAACCGTTTGATTGTCAGGCCGCTGCGCACCATTGCTTATGAAATTCACGACCTGCCGGGGGCGGATCGCATCGGTCATCAGTTGACTATACCGCGTTTGCACCATGACGATGAACTGGGCACGTTGGTGCGCAGCTATAACCGCAACCAGCAGGCATTATTGCGTCAGTACGACGAACTTAGCGGCCAATCGACGCGTTTCCCGGTATCTCAACTGCCGAATAAAGCCTTCCTGCTGGGGCTTCTGGAGCAGAGCGTAGCGCGTAAAACACCGGTTGCCCTGCTGGCCATTGCCTGTGAAACCTTGCAGGACACCGCCGGTGTGCTGAAAGAAGCGCAGCGTGAAATCCTGCTGCTGACGCTGGCGGAGAAAATCAAACAGGTGATTACGCCGCGCATGGTGCTGGCGCAGATTAGCGGCTATGACTTTGCGATTCTGGCCTACGGCATTAAAGAGCCGTGGCATGCGATTACGCTTGGTCAGCAAGTGCTCACTATCGTAAGTGAGTTACTGCCGTTGCAGGGGATTCAACTGCGCCCAAGCGCCAGCATCGGTATCGCGATGTACAGCGATGACCTGACGGCAGAACAACTGTACCGCCGCTCGCTCTCTGCCGCGTTTACCGCACGTCGCAAGGGTAAAAACCAGATTGAGTTCTTCGACCCGGATCAAATGGTCAAGGCGCAAAAACGCCTGACCGAAGAGAGCGATATCCTGATGGCGCTGGATAATCAACAGTTTGCCATCTGGTTACAGCCGCAGGTCGAAACCGCGACGGGCAAAGTCTGTAGCGCCGAAGCGCTGCTGCGCCAACGCCAGCCGGACGGCAACTGGGCGCTGCCGAATGATCTTATCGACAGTATCGAGTCCTGTGGCCTGATGGTCACCGTGGGCCATTGGGTGCTGGAAGAGTCGTGCCGCCAGCTAGCAGCGTGGCAGGCGCGCGGGATTATGATGCCGCTTTCGGTGAATATTTCCGCCCTCCAGTTGCTGCACCACGATATGGTTTCGGACATGCTGGCGCTGCTTAACCGTTATCGTATTGCGCCGGGTACGCTGATTCTTGAAGTGACCGAGAGCCGCCGTATTGATGATCCGAAAGCGGCGGTGGCCATTTTACGCCCGCTACGTAACGCTGGGGTGCGCATTGCGCTGGATGATTTCGGTATGGGCTACGCTGGGTTACGCCAGCTGCAACATATGAAATCCGTGCCGGTCGATATCCTGAAAATTGACAAAATGTTCATTGATTCGCTACCGGAAGACGCCAGCATGGTGGCGGCTATCATCCAACTTGGCCGTAGCCTTGAATTGAAAATGGTCGCGGAAGGTGTTGAAAATAAAGAACAATATGAGTGGCTGAAAGAGTCGAAAGTTGACATATTGCAGGGTTTTTTGTTCGCGCGCGCGGTCCCTGCGGAGGTATTCGAACAGGACTATCTCAGTGAGGAGAATTCACTGCTACCGGAGGGTAATCGCGAGTGATTGTGCGTGTCAGCTCAAAGTTTTAACAATTAAGTATCAAATTAACGTACAAATATTTCGCTTATGTTTCTCGGATGTTATTTTGTGCCAACAGGTGAAAATAATCCCTACTTATCCTGTGGCTATAGCTTAAGGACATCCTATGAAAACCTCTTTCTTCAAAAGCCTCTATTTCCAGGTGTTGAGCGCGATAGTGATCGGCATATTGCTCGGTCACTATTACCCGGAATTAGGGGCGCAAATGAAACCGCTCGGCGATGCCTTCGTCAAACTGATTAAAATGATTATCGCGCCGGTTATCTTTTGTACGGTCGTTACCGGAATCGCGGGCATGGAAAGTATGAAAGCGGTAGGCCGCACTGGCGCGGTTGCATTGCTGTACTTTGAAGTGGTCAGCACCATCGCGCTGATTATCGGGCTGATTATCGTTAACGTGATTCAACCCGGCGCGGGGATGAACGTCGATCCCGCAACGCTGGATGCAAAAGCGGTCGCTATCTACGCCGAACAGGCAAAAGATCAGGGGATTATCGCCTTCTTGATGGATGTTATCCCGTCGAGTGTGATTGGCGCGTTCGCTAGCGGCAACATTCTCCAGGTGCTGCTGTTTGCGGTGATGTTTGGCTTTGCGCTGCACCGCCTGGGAAATAAAGGCCAGTTGATTTTCAACGTTATTGAAAGTTTCTCGCAGGTTATTTTCGGCATCATCAACATGATTATGCGCCTCGCACCGATTGGCGCATTCGGGGCGATGGCGTTCACCATCGGTAAATACGGTGTGGGTACGCTGGTGCAGTTGGGGCAGTTGATTCTGTGCTTCTACATCACCTGTATTCTGTTTGTGGTGGTGGTGCTTGGCTCGATTGCCCGCGCGACCGGGTTCAGCATTTTCAAATTTATCCGCTATATCAAAGAAGAACTGCTGATTGTTCTGGGTACGTCTTCCTCTGAGTCGGCGCTGCCGCGTATGCTCGATAAGATGGAAAAGCTCGGCTGCCGTAAGTCGGTCGTGGGGCTGGTTATCCCAACCGGTTACTCATTTAACCTCGATGGCACGTCGATTTATCTGACGATGGCCGCCGTGTTTATCGCGCAGGCGACCAACAGCCACATGGATATTTTCCATCAGATTACGCTTTTAGTGGTGCTGCTACTCTCTTCTAAAGGGGCGGCGGGCGTTACCGGCAGTGGGTTCATCGTGCTGGCGGCGACGCTTTCTGCGGTAGGGCATTTACCGGTGGCGGGCCTGGCGCTGATTCTCGGTATCGACCGCTTTATGTCTGAAGCGCGCGCGCTGACTAACCTGATTGGTAACGGCGTGGCGACGATTGTTGTGGCAAAGCGCGTGAAACAATTGGATGCCAAACAGTTGGATGATATGCTCAATAACCGTCCATCTGTGGAAAAACCGCACGAATTATCCTCTTAATATCCCCACTTATGCCCGTACTCCCTTGCTGGAGTGCGGGCTCCTGCGCATAATTAGGCGGCGTCATTAATCGGCGGTGATAGCCTAACGCTGTCATAAATATTATTTTCTTAGCCATGTGACGTTTTTGCGATCGTGTGGTCTAAATGGCGTATTTACTTCATTATTTTAGGCAAACGCCGTCTGGCGGTTGTCTTTTATACTTTCAGCGCTGCAAGCATGTCGCTTGAGTGGTGAAGGGATAACCAGGAACGTTCATCAGGGGTTCACATGCAGGGCACAAAAATTCGACTTTTAGCTGGTGGTTTGCTGATGATGGCAGCGGCCAGTTATGTGCAGGCAGAAGCGCTCCAGCCGGACCCGGCCTGGCAACAAGGTACGCTGCCGAATGGTTTTCAGTGGCAGGTACTCGCAACGCCGCAACGCCCGAGTGACCGTATAGAGATTCGGCTCTCGGTTGATATTGGTTCGCTGAATGAAAGCGCGCAACAAACTGGCTATAGCCACCTCATTCCTCGCATTGCGCTCACGCAAAGCGGCAGCCTGCCAACCATGCAGGCGCGCTCTATGTGGCAGCAGGGCATTGACCCAAAACACCCGCTGCCGCCCGCGATTGTCTCGTACGACTACACCCGCTTTAACCTGAGCTTGCCAAACAACCGCAGCGACCTGCAAAAAGAGGCGCTGAACTGGCTGGCAAGTTCGATGGGTAAATTGGATATCTCGCCGAAAAGCGTTAACTATGCGCTAAGCGTGCAGGATATGGTGGCGACATGGCCACAAGATACAAAAGAAGGTTGGTGGCGTTATCGCCTGAAAGGCTCCACCATGCTGGGGCACGATCCGGCGGAGCCGCTGAAGCTGCCGGTCGATGAAAAGCAACTGACGGATTTCTACCAGAAATGGTATACGCCGGACGCGATGACGCTGATTATTGTCGGTAACGTCGATAGTCGGGCGACGATTGAACAGATAAGCAAAGCGTTTGGTGAGCTGAAAGGCAAGCGTGAAACGCCAGCGGTGATGCCTACACTGTCGCCTCTGCGCCCGGAAGCGGTCAGCATTATGACCGATGCAGTGCGCCAGGATCGCCTGTCGATTATGTGGGATGCGCCGTGGCAGCCTATCCGCGAATCTGCCGCGTTGTTGCGCTACTGGCGTGCCGACCTGGCGCGTGAAGCGCTGTTCTGGCATATCCAGCAGAAACTCAGCCGCACCAACTTGAAAGATATCGGCCTGGGCTTTGATTGCCGCGTGTTGTACCTGCGCGCGCAGTGCGGTATCAACCTTGACTCCCCGGGCGAGAAGCTGGAAAGCAACCTTAGCCTGGTCGCGCGTGAACTGGCGACGGTGCGCGATAACGGTCTGCCGGAAGATGAGTTTAAGGCGCTGATTTCGCAGAAAAAACTGGAGCTGCAAAAACTGTTTGCCATCTATGCGCGAATGAACACCGATGTGCTGATTAGCCAGCGCGTGCGTTCTTTGCAAAACCAGGTGGTCGATATTGCGCCAGAGCAGTATCAGAAGCTGCGTCAGAGTTTCCTCGATTCACTATCGGCGGATATGTTGAACCAGGATTTGCGCCAGCAGCTATCGCAGGATATGGCGTTGATTTTGCAGCAGCCAACCGGTGAGCCTGAATTCAATATGAAGGACTTGCAGGATACCTGGAGCAAAATCATGCTGGCGTCGAAGCCGGAAGCGGAATCTGCGGCGGTGAGTGATGATGGACATCAGGATGTGACGGATATTCCTCAGGCGCAGTAATGTTGCCCTCATCAGACGAAAAAAAACCTCTCCCACCAGGAAGAGGTTTTTTTATGCCTGCAATCTTACGCTGGCATCGCATCGCGCGGGATAATCGCCCCACGGTGCTGAATCACGGTGCTCGCCGTTAGATGACCGCGTTTGGCGGCGGCTTCGGCATCGCCACCGGTTAAGCGGACGGAGAGATAACCGGCGCTGAAGGAGTCACCTGCGGCGGTGGTATCCACCACTTTTTCTTTCGGCAGTTTCACTGCCGCGACATCAATCAGCGGCTCGCCAGTAATGGCGACCAGGCAAGAGTCTGCGCCACGTTTCACCACCACTTCGCTCACGCCTGCCGCCTGGGTACGAGCAATAACCTCTTCAACCGGTTTCTCGCCCCACAGCGCGTCTTCATCGTCCAGCGTCAGGAAGGCGATATCCGTGCATTGCAGCATCTGCTGATAAACCTGCTGAGTCTCTTCTTTGCTGGCCCACAGACGCGGACGGTAGTTGTTATCAAAGATAACTTTGCCGCCGTTTGCACGGCACTGGCTCAGCAGCGCCAGCAGTTTTTCACGGCTTGCAGGGCTGAGGATAGCGAGGCTGATTCCGCTCAGATACAGGTAGTCAAAGTGCGCCAGTTGCTCGCAGATAGCGGCAGACTGCTCGCTCTCCAGCCAGAATTTTGCAGCGGCTTCGTTGCGCCAGTAGTAGAACGTACGCTCGCCGGTATCATCGGTTTCGATGTAGTACAGGCCAGGCATACGGTCGCTCATGCGCTGAATCAGATCGGTTTTGACGTTCTCTGCCTGCCAGGCGTCCATCATCTGCTGGCTGAATGTGTCAGTACCGAGTGCGGTAACGTAGTTGACACTGAGTTCAGCAGGAGAAACCTGACGAGCGATATAGACGGAGGTGTTTAAGGTATCGCCGCCAAAGCCGCGGTTAACGTTCGCGCCCTTTTCGGACAGCTCAATCATACATTCGCCAATCACGGCAATTTTTTTAGACATAATCATCAACCTGAAACGGTAAACTTAGCGTAGTGTGCGCTGTGACTAATCAATGGTCAACTATATTAAAACAACGTTCCATTATTTTTTTTGAGCTAGCGCGTGTTACGGTGCATTGGTCGTCATCCAGAGAAAATAAAATGGCTGCACCTGGGCGTAAAGTTCTCACTGACGCCGCCGATAACTTTATGACCAGACACTCCGACCCTCTATTCACAGGAAGCTTAAATGACGTTAAAGCAGGTGAGCCAGCGGGCGAGAGTTCCTGATGCGGAGCTAGAAAGCCTACAGCAGCTGCGTTATTGGCAAGAGTGTGAGCGCGTCTATACCTACCAGCCTATCTACACGACGCAGGGCCGCCTGATGGCGATAGAGGTGTTAACGATAGTGGCCCATCCTTCTCAACCGCAACAACGTATTGCCCCGGATCGTTACTTCGCCGCTGTGTCCGTTGGTCAGCGAATTCATGTCATCAAGGAACAGGTGGCAATGCTGGCAAAAAAGAAACGCTTCTTTGAGCAGAATAAAGTGCTGGCTTCGGTTAACGTCGATGCCCCCACGTTGCTGGAGATGCGACAGGATAGGATCCTGAGAACGATGATTGAAACGCTGCCGTGGCTGCGTTTTGAATTGGTGGAACACATGCCGCTACCGCAGGATTCTACGGTCGCCTCGCTGAGTGAGTTTGGCCCGCTGTGGCTGGATGATTTTGGCACGGGGATGGCAAACTTCTCGGCGCTGAATGAAGTCCGTTACGACTACATTAAAGTGGCGCGCGAACTGTTTATCATGCTGCGTAAAACCCCAGAAGGCCGCAAGCTGTTTATCTTGCTGTTACAGCTGATGAATCGCTATTGCGAAGGGGTGATTGTCGAAGGCGTAGAAACGCTGGAGGAGTGGCGTGAAGTGCAGCAGTCACCGGCTCATGCGGCGCAGGGATATTTTTTATCGCGTCCGGTTCCGATGACCACGCTGGATAACTTGATGATTGATTTGGTGTAATGCTGGCCCACTGCGCGTAGGCCAGCCAGGAATAACTTACAGCGACTCGTGGCGCGTTTCGTGCGTCAACAGCAGTGCGATTAACGTCAGAGCCGCCATTGCCGCCAAATAAACCCCGACGTAAAACAACCCATAACTGCTCTGCAACCAGGCGGCGATATACGGCGCGACAGAAGCGCCTAAAATCGACGCCACGTTGTAGGAGAACGAGGCACCGGTATAGCGCACTTCCGTTGGGAACAGCTCTGGCAGCAGCGCGCCCATTGGGCCAAAAGTCAGCCCCATCAGGCTTAAACCCACCAACAGATACAGCATAATCAGCGCCGGATCCCCAGAGCCAAGCAGAGGCTGGAAGAAGAACAGCGCGAAGACGATGATCAGGCAGGTGATGATTATCATGCTTGGGCGACGACCAAAACGGTCTGCCAACAGGCCCGCCACCGGAACCATCACCCCAAAACCAATCACCGCCAGCATTAACATCCACAGCACTTCGTTACGCGGCAGCCCCAGCCCGTTTGGCGCGGCGGCTGTGCTGTAGGTCATTGAGTAGACCGTCATAATATAGAACAGCGTATAAGTCGCCAGCATAATGAACGTGCCCAGCACCGTCACACGGACGTGTTTGCTCAGCAGCGTCCCCATCGGTACTTTGACCTGTTTTTTCGCGGCGGCGACTTTGGCAAACACCGGCGTTTCGTGTAGCGAAACGCGCACGTACAGGCCGATAATCACCAGCACGGCAGAGAAGATAAACGGCACACGCCAGCCCCAGGTCATGAACTGTTGGTCAGTCAGCAGCCACGACAGCAGCAGGAAAGTACCGTTAGCGAAGAAGAAGCCAATCGGTGCGCCTAACTGCGGGAAAGAGCCATACAACGCGCGCTTGCGTGGCGGCGCGTTCTCGGTTGCCAGCAGCGCAGCGCCACCCCATTCACCTCCCAGACCTAAACCCTGGCCAAAACGCGCCAGCGCCAGCAGCATTGGAGCGAGGATCCCAATGGATTCGTAGCCTGGCAGCAGGCCAATCACCACGGTTGAAATCCCCATCGTTAGCAGCGACGCCACCAGCGTGACCTTACGCCCAACGCGGTCACCAAAGTGACCGAAAAGCGCCGAGCCTATCGGGCGTGCGACGAAGGCGATAGCGAACGTCGCCAGCGATTGCAGCGTGGCGGCCGTCGGGTCGCCCTGCGGGAAGAAGATGTGTGGAAAGACGATAACCGCAGCGGTCGCGTAAATATAGAAGTCGAAAAACTCTATGGCAGTGCCAATAAGCGATGCCACGACGACTTTATTTCGCGAGTTAACCGGGGCGGTAGCCTGTTCGTTGTCGAGTGTTGTGCTGGTCATAGTTTTTTCTAATTAGGTAACGAAAGGCCATATTAGACATAGCAAAAGCGACATTTCAATCTGTAACAAGATTGTAAAATGGGGAGAAAATGGTGAAAAAGTGGATAATTTTTATACCGGGAATTTATCATCCATGAAATGCTTCACACTTTTTATAAGTTAGATGATAAAACTGGTTTTCGGTTAAATAAAAGTTACAAGCTGGATTTATATGCTGAAACGATGAGCTGGGCTGAAGTTTTTCATTATCTCTCAGCCCAACACCGTGTTTAAGTGTGACTTTTGCCCGGCATTCTTGGGTCGTCTTTGTATTCGGCGGTGGCAATCCACGCCGCACAGAACAAGGTCAGGCGCGCGAAGAAGTAGAAGAACGCCATCAGGCCGAGCACCGAACCAAACGCTGCACCAGAAGGGGATTTCACCAGCGTTGGCAGCGTCCAGGTCATGATGATTTTTATCACCTCAAAGCCAATAGCGGCGATAAACGTGCCGCGAATGAGCGCTTTTCTACGCGGGCGATGGTGCGGTAACCGCCAGAAAATCCAGAAGAACAACAGATAGTTGGCGAAAATAGAAATCGCCAGGCCAATCAATCGCCACGCCGGTTTCAGCCACTCGATATGGTCAAGATACAGCGCCGAGATAATCATCTGCTGCGCCGAGCCGGAGATAGAGGTAATGGACAGGGTGACGATGAGCGCAATCAATAGGCCAATCAGCGAGACAAAATCACGCAGGTACTTTAGCCAAATGGCTTCCTGGTCTTGCGGGGTGCGTTCCCAGACGTCGCGCGACTGGGCGCGAATCGCCTCGCGCAGGTTCCCCATCCAGTTGATCCCTGAATAGAGCGCAATCCCCAGCCCGACTAAACCCACGGTGGTACGCTGCTGCACGGCGGTGTTGATGGTGCTTTTTAAGGTTGCCGCCAGCGTAGGATCGCTGACGTTAGCGAGGATCTTACTGAAGATATCCTGCAACAGTGTGGGGTGCGAGGCGAGGATAAAACCACCGGCGGCAAACGACACCATCAGGATAGGGATCATCGATAAAAATGAAAAATAGGTGATTGCTGCGCCAAACTGATTACCCATCCGATCATTGAAGCGCTCGGCAGCGCGAAGCAGGTGAGCGATAACGGGGATGCGCTGAATCTTCTGTGCTGTACTGGTCACGGTGTCCAGCGCTGCGTTGGCCTTTTGCTGTGCGGAAGAAAGCGTACTTTTTTCCGCATCCTGTTCTGGTTGTTTCTCGTCATTTACCGACGTCATTAGGGGTGTTTTCCTTTTTTCGTGTCTCACTTAAGTGTAGACGTTTCTCAATCAACATAATCCTTCAACACCTCGGTCAACCATTCCATAAACAGATGCACCCGGCGCGAAAGATTACGGCGATGGGGATAAATCAGTGATACCGGCATCGGTTCTGCCCGGTATTGCGGCAACAGCTCAACCAGCTTGCCGCTGCGCAGTGCGTCACGCATGCCAACGCGGGGAACCTGGATAATCCCCAGCCCCGCCAGACAGGCGGCGTGATAGGTTTCGGTGCTGTTCACCGTCAACACGCCACCGGTTTTTACCCATTGGCTACCATTATCCCTGGCAACTTCAAAACCTTGCGGTCGAATACCCAGGTTGGTGGCGTAGTGTATCAGCGCATGGGTACTGAGATCTTCCAGTGATTCCGGGTAACCGAAACGGGCCAAATAGCCTGGGCTGGCGCAGTTGATGATAGTCAGCTTGCCTAGCGGCCTGGCGATAAGCCCGGAGTCTTTTAGCGTGCCGACACGCACCACGCAGTCAAAACCTTCGCGAATGACATCTACCAAGCGGTCGCTGCTGCTGAGCTCTAGCTCAATGCCGGGATATTGCTGCAAGAACGCCGGTAATCGAGGGATCACCACGTTTTTAGCAATAGCCACCGGCATATCGACGCGCAACCGCCCGCTGATGCTACTGGGGTCATTTTGGAACATGGCGTCCAGTTCATCCAGGTTACTTAACAAATCTTTGGCGCGTTCGTAGTAAACCATGCCGTCCTGGGTGAGCAGAACGCGGCGGGTAGTGCGGTGCAACAGTCGGCAGCCCAGATGGTTTTCCAGCGCCTGAATTTGCCGCGATACGCTACCTTTAGGCAGGCCCAGCGTTTCTGCCGCCCTGGAAAAACTCTCCAGTTCAGCCACGCGGATGAATAGTTGCATTGCGTGAATTTTATCCATCAGCATGACCTATTGTTGTTTTAAATGAGACAGTGAAGCGTAATTTACTACATTTATTGTTTATACATCACCTAATAAGCTTGTCCGTAACGCAAACACCATCTGACATGAGGTTTCTATGACCCAACGTATCGCATTAGTGACTGGCGGCAGCCGTGGATTAGGTAAAAATGCCGTGCTGAAGCTGGCCGCACAGGGAACGGATATTATTTTCACCTATAACAGCCAGCGTGAAGCGGCGTTACAGGTGGTGGCTGACATTGAGCAACGAGGGGCGAAAGCCGTGGCTTTGCAGTTGAACGTCAGCGATGTGGCGAGCTTCGCGCAGTTCACTCAGCAGGTGAAAACTCAGCTCCATCAAGTGTGGGGGCGTGAGACATTTGATTATTTAGTGAACAACGCCGGTGTCGGCCTTTATGCCCCGTTTGCGCAGACATCGGAAACCCTGTTTGATGAGCTGATGAACATCCACTTTAAGGGGCCGTTCTTCCTGACTCAGAGCCTGTTGCCGCTGCTGGAAGACGGCGGGCGCATTCTGAACGTTTCTACGGGGTTGGCGCGGTTCGCACTGCCGGGCTACGCGGCGTATGCCTCTATGAAGGGGGCAATGGAAGTGCTGACCCGTTATCAGGCGAAAGAGCTGGGTGCGCGGGGTATTTCGGTCAACAGTATTGCGCCAGGAGCGATCGAAACGGATTTTGGCGGTGGACACCTGCGCGATGACCAGGCGTTGAACCACTATGTGGCCTCGCAAACGGCGCTCGGTCGCACAGGATTACCCGACGACATTGGTGATGCAATTGCCGCCATACTCAGTGATAATCTGCGCTGGATGAATGCTCAGCGTATTGAAGTCTCCGGCGGCATGTTCCTGTAACGCTGCTGCTGGAAACAGCATTATCGACATAAAGTGCCAAAATAAGTCCACATGTGGACTTATTTTGTTTTGTGCTTCCAATGGTAACGGCTTTGTCCTACATTTCTTTTAATTAATATTATTCCCCGCCGTTACTATTTAATCCATTTCTTATTTCAGATGTGATTAACGATGTGAATGCGTAATTACTACGATAAGGTTGTAATTATCTATAATTATGATGTTTAGATCACAGAATATCTACGTAAAATGCCCCAGGCCAAACGGCAAGTTCTTATTTCCTGCCGCGAGGGCTACTCTGCACGCCATGAGAGTAGATTTTATTATTTTATGGGGAAATCGTTATGCAGGTAATAATGTTTGACAGGCAGTCAATATTTATTCATGGAATGAAACTTAGCTTACAGGAACATATTCCAGGAATTGATATTTCCGCTGTTAGTCAGGCCGATGACCTGTGGCGGCAACTACTGCGGCATCCAGATTCGCTGCTCATTCTGGACGGTGAGATGGACCACGGCTTTTGTCAGTGGCTATTAAAGGAGAAACATCAACAGTTTCCCGACTCTCGGGGAATAATTGTGGTGAATGATTACAAACAGGCATGGTTAAGTGACATGATGGCGTTGAACGTCCATGCGATTGTCTCACGCGATGCCAGCGTTGAGGTTTTTGTACAGACAATTAAAAGCGTAATGCGAGGGTTAATTTGTTTGCCGGGTGACTGGAAAATGGACCATGAAACGGAAAAACAAGGATTAAAGCATCTCAGTCAACGTCAGCGGGAAATATTGTCGCTACTGGCGAGTGGTGAATCGAACAAACAGATTAGCCGAACATTAAATATCAGTGCGGGAACGGTAAAAGCACATCTGGAGTCATTATACCGTCGCCTTGATGTTAAAAATCGCACTCAGGCCGCGATGCTACTTAATCAGCAGGATATATCACCAAACAGCTGTATCGAATAAAGCAGACTCAGCCTGGCGCTGTACGGCCAGGCTGCTCCGTAATTCTGCTTCTCCCTTCCACGTATGCAGCGCCGCGCTGAACTCACCACGATTAATACAGCTCACGATAGGCGATTGCTGTACGCCCTCCGGCCCCAGGCTAAACGCCAGCGACAGTAGGGCATCGTACTGATGTTGAGTTAACGGCATCCGCACACAGGCACAGAGCACTCGGTGGTAATAATCCACATCTTGCTGAAACAAATCTTCAACCTGCGCCAGCGTTAACGGCGCGTCGAACATATCGTGATCGCGAATCAGGTGGCCATAGCCAATGAGCCATAGCCCGTCGTCATCCTGGTATTTCTCTAGCGAAAGCCCTTGATAACGCTTAATAAACGCCAGCCCATCAGGGCTGGGCGTGAGAGTGGTAAGCGACATCTTTTATCCTCGTTAGGTTGTGCAACGAGTGTAAAAGAATGGATGGTGCTCGACTATTGGCCAGATGTCGGTGATTTATCATACTCATGGCTAAGTAAGCCGAAAAGCCAGTCATTGTGCCAGCGCCCGGCGAGCAAATAGCTCTCGCGCAGTTCGCCCTCAAGGCGGAAACCGACTTTTTCTAGCGTGCGCCGGGAAGCGATATTACCCACCGTGACTGTTGCTGTCAGGCGTCGGATGCCGCCATCACCAAAGGCATAGTCGCATACGGCGCGCAGCGATTCAGTGCCGTAGCCCAAGCCTTGAGCCTGTGGTGCAAATAAAAAACCGACCTCTGCGCAGTCCGTGTCCCGGTGAATATAACCGGTGATGCCGAGCGGCTGTTGCCGGGCATCGCGCACCACCATACATAGCCAATGGGGCGCGCCGGGGGACCAGGGCGACAGGCGAGAATCAAAGGCATCCCGAATTTCGCGTTCGCTTCGGTTATCGGCGACATAGCGCATCACCTGCGGGTTTTGCTGTAGCGCCAAAAAGAAAGGCCAATCGTCGGGGGTTATCACGGTGCAACTTAAACGTTCGGTAGTGAGCGCGGTCATAATTTCACATTCTAAACAGGGAGGTGTGACTGTTAATTTGCCTGAATTGATCTATGGTGTAACGACAAAAATAACAGAAACATAACATATTAATCCTAAGGTTAAATGACCTTGCTGTTGATTAAGGAACAGGAAGATGGCGACGTCATCGCATCAGGTTGGCCAGCAATTTGAGCATTGCCTGAACGTGATTCGTCAGGCCGCAGTAGAAATACTCTCACTGTTAAAATTACGCGTTAGCGAAGGCAAAGATCCCCGCTGGTTCCTGGAGCAGCTCGACTTCGCCCGTCTGAACCTGGGAGGGTGGGGCGCAGTGGCGCAACGGCTGAATATCAACGACAGCCAACTGAGCGAATTTATGCTCCAGCTACGTTATCTTCAGCAGGGCCTTCCCTCTTATGAGCAAGGCCTGGTGGCGACGGAAAACCAACTGATTGCCGCCGAACGTTTTGTGGTGACGCTGGAACAGATGAAACAACATCAGCCGTTGCTGATGTTTAACACCAGCTATGCCAGCGATGCCGAGCCGCTGCAAGAGCAGGCAGAACGGCAAATTCGCACGATCCAACTCACGCTACGTGGGCTGGTGGCGCAAGCCTGGCCAGAGCCGATACCTTTTCATCACGCCTTACGCACCCATTTTGGCATACCTGCGGTGGCGCGCTGGCAGTCACGTAGCCGGTCAGACAATATTCTCGATGGCATGACATTCAGTGAGTTAGTGCTGTTGGTCATCGATAAAAAAGCGTTTTCACGCTACTACGCCCCGCTATTTAACTACGGGACGTCACTCACCTTTTTGGTGGAGCAGCGCCTGACGTTGCACGCCTTTCTCGACGATATCCGCCGGATGCGTAATACCCTGCTGGCGCAGCGCCCATTGAGCGAAATGGAGTGCCTGTTGTTGGAGCACTACACGCAGCAAATTACCGCGCCGGTGCAGCGCGCCTATGAACAAGGGCGTACGGCGGTGAACCCCGCAAGCCTGATGGCAGCGGATGGTGGTGAAGTTCAGCATTTTTGGATGCTGGCGGCACAAGATGCGCAGGCCTATGGCCCTGATGCGCAGCCGATTGCCGACAGTATTGAGCGGCGGCAACGTAAAACGCACCTGCACTCCAACGCGCGTGAAAGGGTTATCTCCGCCGTGCTGTGGGGCGCGGTCGGCGTGACGGTGCTGGGTATCTCGCTCGGCGGTATTGGGATGCTGACGTCGTCGCAGGAGCCTTTGGCATCGGTAGATTCATTTTACGGCACTGGCGATGATTATCCGGACGCCAATCCGGTGGCCTCACCGCGCGATATTCTCGCCAGCCGTGGGATCTTATGGGACAGCAATGCGCTGCGTGCCGCTATTGATAAGGATGATACCGAGGTGGCGGAGCTTTTTTTACGCGGGGGCATGAACTGGCAACTGGCATGGACCGATTTGGCGATGTCCTCCCGGCATGAAGCGGTGCTGAACCTGCTGCTGCGTTATCGTCAGCAAATGAGTGAAGCCAAGCCTTGCCGCCGGTTTATCAACACCCTGACGCATGAACTCTCGCAAGGGGCGAAGTTAAATGCGCTGCGCAAATCGTATCTTCAGGCTTTCTGCACGGGGCCTTCGGTCGTGGCTCGCCAGCGGGTCGCGGTTGATAGCGCCCAGCAACGCAACAACACGCTGGGCGATGCGCAAAGTAAAAAATGGCTTTCAATACAGAAGTCTATTTATGACGTCATCCGCTGAAAACGAAGGTGGCTAAAGCAGGCGGTAGTGCGAGTCCGGCTGCATTTTGCGCGGCACGAGGTGGTCATTCACCATCTCTCGCAGGTCTATTTCAATGGCATTGCAGATAGCGTTTAACGGCAAGTCGTTATCTTCCGTACCGAACGGATCTTCCAGCTCGGTGGCGATGGCATCCAGCGCCAGCAGTGCGTAGGTCGTAAAAATGGAAAATAGCAGCGTTAGAAAACCGAAATCATGAATCAACAGCAGTGGATACACCGCGCAAAAGAGGCCCACTGTACGGTGCAATAACAGCGAGTAAGCATAGGGTATCGGTGTATTACTGATGCGCTCGCAGCCGCCCTGAATCGTGCTGATTTGATTGAGATAATGGTTGAAGTTGCGGTAAATAAATTCATTCGGTCGATGCTGGTACAGCCATTGCCCGATGTTCTGCAACAGCGCGTTGCAGGGGGTTGTCAGGTGCTGATAATCCAGCGCTCGGGACACCGGAACCGGCCCGTGGCGGAGCTTTGATTTTAGCGTGGTGCAGTAGGTCACCATTAACTCCAGCACCACTTTTCTCTCTTCCTTGCTGGTATGAGTGGTGTTGATGATTTCTCGCATCAGCGAGCGGTTCACAATCAGTAAATCGCCCCACAGTTTGCGCGCCTCCCAGTAGCGCAGCCACGCGGTATTATTGCGAAAGCCCAGAAAGACCGAGATGGAAATAGAAATCCCAATAAAATAGAACGAGCTTTCTTTGGCGATGATCCCGTGCAGATGCAAAAGCGGCAGCGCAAACAGGTACGCCACGTTAAGCGCGATAAAGAAGCATAGCTGGGGCGATATTTTTCGCATGATTGACCCGCGCCATGAAAACAGTTTCCTGAACCAGGTTTGATCCGGCCTGACTATCATGGTTATGCCTTCTCTTGTGACAGTGCCAGAATGGCATCGTAGACAATCTGTAAACGTTCGAGGTAGTGGTTAAAGACCTGTGTTTTATCCTGAACCGCAATGGTGCGGTCGAGTTTCCCCTGGCTGTCGATATAAGAGGGCGGGATCTCCACGCGGCCAAGCTCTTGAGATTCAACCTCAAAATTAATCTGTATTTCACCAAACACCTGTGAGCGAATGATGTTGATATTCGCGCCGCCGAAAATATTGACCGTTAAACGGCCTTTCTCACTGGGTGTTATCTGATGATGATACTGCCGTTCGGTCGCCGTAATTTGGGTTATCAACTCCATGGAATAGGTATTCCAGTATTTATCCATTTTGTTTTTATGATTAAAGATAAGGAGTGCTTTTTCTTCTAAAGAAATAGTGTGATGAGTCATTTTAATTTCGATATAACTGGCTTGAAAATAGGTGATGCCAATGGCATCGATGATTATATGGCGTTGCGTAAAATATCGTATTGGGTAACGAAGTCGATATAATTGCGAAGCACCATTGGATTCCGTGTCTTACTTTGATAGATCATCCAGAGATCTATTTTTTGTACTGCCCAATCTGCTAATAAGGTGATTAATTGTCCGCTTTGCTGATAAGGCTTCACAATATACTCGGGCAAAATAGCAACCCCAGTTCCCTGCAATGTCTGCTGGAGAATGTAGGTCAGATTGTCGCTGGTATGCCGTAACGGCATGAGCAGCTCATAGCTTTCCTCACCGCGAAACAGGGCGATACTTTTCCACGTGCGATGGGTAATCAGGTCACAGTGGTTCAACTGCTGTGGGCGGCTGATCTCATGCTGAGCCTGATACTCCGGCGTGCAGACCACAAAGCGGCTAAACGTCCCCAGAAAGCGGCCAATACAGCTGTCGTCGGAGGGCTTACCAATCCGGTAGGCAATATCAAATTCGCTGCCCACGGAGCCAT
Source organism: Kluyvera fluvialis (assembly GCF_059725275.1). Taxonomy (NCBI): domain Bacteria; kingdom Pseudomonadati; phylum Pseudomonadota; class Gammaproteobacteria; order Enterobacterales; family Enterobacteriaceae; genus Kluyvera; species Kluyvera fluvialis. The sequence goes on from NZ_AP046142.1 coordinate 283,668, forward strand.
AAAACGAGTCGGCGGTAATCAGTTGCAGCTCAATGTCTGAGTGAGCTTGTAAAAACTGATGATGCACCGCTGGCAGAATGCTGGTCATAAAGCCCGGGGGCGCAACAATCTTGAGCTTACCGCCGGTCTTGCTGTGCAACGCTTTTACGGTGTTGTCGCCGCGAATGCTGGCATCCACCACTTCATGGCAATAGGCCAGGTAGCGCTCGCCGTCAGCCGTCAGGGAAAATTTCCGCGTGGTGCGGTTCAGCAACCGAAGGTTAAGGTACTCTTCAAGCGCGCTAATGCGCTGGCTGATGCGTGATTTTGTCATGCCCAGTTCAGTAGCGGTTCTTGTAAACGAACCATTTTTTACCAGCAGCGCGAAAAGCGCCATATCCTGAACATGCTTGAGCATAATCTAACCTTACTATATGACAGTGCAAATTATACGTAGCGCTATTGAGTCTGTATATACCGGATTGTTTAATTAAAAACGGTTAATTGTTTAATTATCTGTATTTTAAAATAGCACAGGGGAGCCAGGGTGCGGTGGTAAATAATAAAATACCTGGTGTGTGCCCCTTACGGGTTATATATGTAATCAATGATGGTTATAAATAGGAATGGGCGAAAAGATAAAGTGAATAATCATTGTTTGAGACGCAATAAATAATCACAGGCAGGTAAGTCTATGTCAACATTAAAACAGAAAGCCGCCCTTTCAGAAGAAAGGGCGGCTTTTATTGATGGCAGATAAACTCGCGCTTAGCGCATGGTCACAAACTCTTCTGCCGCCGTTGGGTGAATCGCCACGGTGTTGTCGAAGTCTTTCTTGGTTGCGCCCATTTTCAGCGCCACGGCGAAGCCTTGCAGCATTTCATCCATACCGAAGCCGATGCCGTGAATACCGACAATCTTCTCTTCCGGGCCTACGCAAACCAGCTTCATGCGGCACGGCTGGCGGTGTGAGGTTACGGCGGTGTACATCGCGGTGAAGGAGGATTTATACACCTTCACCGCGTCGTCGCCATACTGCTCACGCGCCTGGGGTTCTGTTAAACCGACAGTGCCGATTGGCGGGTGGCTAAAGACCACGGTCGGGATATTGCTGTAGTCCAGATGCTCGTCCGGCTTGTTATTAAACAGGCGCTCAGACAGGCGACGGCCTGCGGCAACGGCCACTGGCGTCAGCTCAACCGCCCCAGTGTTATCACCGACAGCGTAGATGCCAGGTACGTTAGTGTTCTGGAACTTATCAACGATGATGTAGCCTTTATCGTTGGTTTTCACGCCCGTTGCCGCCAGGTTGAAATCATCGGTAGCCGGTTCACGACCAATTGCCCAAATCAGGCAATCGACAGTTTGGCTGCGACCATCTTCCAGCGTCAGCGTCAGGCTGCCGTCAGCGTTTTTCACTACAGACTGCGGAATTGCCTGGGTGTGCAACTGCGGGCCTTCGGCGTTCATCACTTCAACCAGCGTTTCAACAATCAGCGGATCAAAGCTACGCAGCGGCGCATGTTTACGCACAAACAGATGCGTTTCTGCACCCAGGCCGTTAATCACGCCCGCCAGTTCAACGGCGATGTAACCCGCACCAACAACGGCAACGCGTTTTGGCAGCGCAGGCAGTTCGAAGAAACCGTTAGAATCGATACCGTATTCAGCGCCTGGAATATTCGGATGGCTTGGGCGGCCACCGGTGGCGATCAGAATATGATCGGCGGTGATCGTCTCACCGTTCACTTCGATTGTTTTGGCATCGACAAAACGGGCAAAGCCTTTGATAACGTCCACTTTATTTTTGCCCAGCACGTTATCGTACGAGGTGTGAATACGGTCAATGTAGGCGGTGCGGCTGGCGATGAGTTTATCCCAGTCGAAGTGATTGATGGTGGCGTCGAAGCCGTAATCTGGGCCATACATATGGATGGCTTCGCGAATCTGCGCGGCATGCCACATCACTTTTTTCGGCACGCAACCTACGTTGACGCACGTACCGCCCAGGTCTTTGGCTTCAATTAACGCGCATTTCTGGCCATACATAGCCGCACGGTTAATGGAGGCGATACCGCCGCTGCCGCCGCCGATGGCGATGTAATCGTAATGTTTGGTCATGGCCGCTCCTCAAACGTTCAATGTTGAGCGGGTGAGCGTCGTGCTCCCCGCCAAAATACTCGCGATTGTATACCTGAAATTGATAGGTTCCACCGATGTCTGTAATTACTCAGGTACAACCCAGTTAACCAGTGTATGGCCCGTTCCGGCTGGAACCAGCTTGCTGTGCAGCCACGGCAGCACATTGTTCATCTGCGCCTCCAGCTTCCACGGCGGGTTAATCACAATCATCCCGGAGGCGGTCATCCCGCGCTGGTCGCTGTCTGGGCGTACCGCCAACTCAATCTGCAGGATTCTACGGATACCGGTTGATTCTAGATCGTGCATCATACGTTTGATCTGTTGACGCAGAACTACCGGATACCACAGCGCGTAAGTGCCGGTCGCAAAACGTTTGTAGCCTTCGCTGATACCGCTCACTACCGCCTGATAGTCGCTTTTAATTTCATACGGTGGGTCAATGAGGATCAGCCCACGGCGGGAAACCGGCGGCAGTTTGGATTTCAACTGCTGGTAGCCATCGGCACGATCGACGCGCGCGCGGTTGTCTTTTTGGAATTCGGAACGCAGCAGCGGGAAATCGCTAGGATGCAGCTCGGTCATTTGCAGGCTGTCTTGCTCACGCAGCAGTTGGCGGGCAATCAATGGCGAGCCAGGGTAGTAGCGGAGTTGGCCGCTGCGGTTGAAGTGCTCAACCACCGAGATATACGCTTCCAGCTCGGCGGGCAGGTCGTCCTGCTGCCAGATACGGGCGATGCCTTCCAGGTATTCGCCGGTACGCTCGGCGTGCTCACCGCTTAGCTGATAGCGGCCTGCACCGGCGTGAGTGTCCAGATAGAGAAACGGTTTTTCTTTCTCTTTCAGCGACTCAATAATCAGGCTCTGAACGGTGTGTTTGAGGACGTCGGCGTGGTTGCCTGCGTGAAAGCTGTGGCGATAACTGAGCATGGATGCGGATATTCCGAGAATTAAACAGGATGACCGATAGTTTACCGCAGATCCGCGCGGATTACCGCTGTACCACGGCGAGGTTTCTATTATGGCAATAATGTTGCAAAACATGAATGTGTCATAAAACGGTCAAGCCGTATGTTTAGCGTCAGCAACAGGCAAGCTAATTATTTGAATAAAAGGGAAAATAATGAAACTGCAAATCACACTGTTGGCATCAGCATTGGTGCTGGCGCTACCGGTTCTGGCGAAGGACATTTCGGTGAATCAAGCGGCGGCGATCGCCGACACCGTGACTCCTGCGGCGACTAACCCAGCGTTCGACGCGCTGGAAGCGCAATCGCTGACGGCACTACGCAGCGAGCTGAAAGGTTCAGCGCAGACGTTAACGCGCGATCGGCTCAAACAAGCCAAACAGAATAAAACGCAGGCTGACAACGCCTGGCTGCAAGCCAGCGGTTATGACTTCCAGAGCAAAGCCAGGCAGCAGGCTGAAATCGAGTTGCTTTCGGCATTCAGTACGCTGCCGGACAACGTTGTGAAGCAAAACCTGGCCACCGTGACCGACATTAACCGTGATGCAACCCAAACCCTCCGCCATCAGGCACTGGCGGATGCCGTAGGCATCAATTACCTCTATTTCCTGAGCGATGCGATGGGGCCACGGCTTGGCAAAGCGTTTATCAGCGCTTACGACAAAGGTGAATTGAGCAAAGCTGCCGCGTTGATTAAGGCCTCGGAAGTTGGCACTGGCGCGCCGAAAAATCACTTTAACAACCCGCGTCCTTTCCTGATTCCAGGCAATACCATCCATTTGGTACCGGACGATTTCATCGTAAAAGATAACCAGCCGTACACTGCTCACGGAGGCTCGTTCCCTAGCGGCCATACCAACACCGGTTATACTGACGCATTATTGATGGCGCAGATGATCCCGGAGCGTTTTGATGCGCTGGTGACGCGTGGCGCGCGCTATGGCTATTCGCGCATTGTGCTGGGCGTGCACTACCCGCTGGACGTCATGGGTTCTCGCATGGTGGTACAGCGCAACGTCGCCGACTATATGAACGATGCTAAATATCGCGCGTTATTTAACGAAGCCCGCGACCAACTGCGTACGGCGCTGGAGAAAGAGTGCGGCACTTCGCTGGCGGAGTGCGCCAAAACCTCAGCCAAAGATGACCCGTATCGTGACCCGGCGATGCGCGATTTTTACCGTTTCACCATGACTTACAACCTGCCAGCGCAGAAGGGCGAAAAACAGAGCCTGAAAGTGCCTGAAGGGGCGGAAGTGCTGCTGGAAACCGCGTTTCCGAACCTGTCTGCCGCTCAGCGCCGCGCGCTGATGGTGAAAAGTGCGCTGCCAGCGGGGTATCCGCTTTCAGGTGTGACCAACGAGCAGCAATTCTGGCAGCGTTTAAACCTGCCTGCCGCATGGGAAATGGGGCAGAAAAAACACTAATCGAGGCATCGCGTGAGGGGCATTACGTTAGGGTGATACCGGCTGCGGTATCGCTCTACGCTACGGGTGAAATGAGACCCGCTATCATTGAAATTCCCCTCACTATCCCCCATTCTAGATCTTATCGTTAAAGCGCCGCTGAGCGCTTCATTTATTTCTTAGACCAGGACTGCGCATTATGACGAATCCATTACTGACTCCCTTCGAACTGCCGCCGTTTTCCCAAATTAAGCCTGAGCATGTTGTTCCTGCTGTGACCAAAGCCTTGAACGACTGCCGCGAAAATGTGGAACGTGTGGTGGCGCAGGGCGCGCCGTACTCCTGGGAAAATCTCTGCCAGCCTCTGGCGGAAGTGGACGATGTGCTGGGGCGTATTCTCTCGCCGATTGGCCATCTGAATTCGGTAAAAAATAGCCCTGAACTGCGTGAAGTTTATGAGCAAACTCTGCCGTTGCTGTCGGAATTCCGCACTTGGGTGGGTCAGCATGAAGGGCTGTACAAAGCCTATCGTGACCTGCGCGACGGTGATAACTACGCCGCGCTGTCTGCCGCGCAGAAAAAAGCGGTCGATAACGCACTGCGCGATTTCGAGCTGTCAGGTATCGGCCTGCCGAAAGAGAAACAGCAGCGTTATGGCGAAATCGCTACCCGTCTGTCTGAGTTAGGCAACCTGTACAGCAACAACGTGCTCGATGCCACCATGGGCTGGACTAAGCAAGTCAGCGATGAAGCAGAGCTGGCGGGGATGCCAGAAAGCGCGATCGCCGCCGCCAAAGCTCAGGCGGAAGCCAAAGAGCTGGACGGTTATCTGCTGACGCTGGATATCCCAAGCTATCTGCCGGTCATGACCTATTGCGACAATCAGGCGTTGCGTGAAGAGATGTATCGCGCCTACGGCACCCGTGCGTCTGACCAGGGCCCGAATGCCGGAAAATGGGACAACAGCCCGGTAATGGCCGAAATTCTGGCGCTGCGCCACGAGCTGGCTCAACTGCTGGGCTTCGAAAGCTACGCCTTCAAATCTCTCGCCACCAAAATGGCGGAAAACCCGCAGCAGGTGCTCGACTTCCTGACGGATCTGGCTAAACGCGCCCGCCCGCAGGGGGAAAAAGAGCTGGCCCAACTGCGTGCGTTCGCGAAAGCGGAATTTGGCGTTGATGAGCTGCAACCGTGGGATATCGCCTACTACAGCGAGAAACAGAAGCAGCACCTGTACAGCATCAGCGATGAACAACTGCGCCCATACTTCCCAGAGAACAAAGCGGTTAACGGCCTGTTTGAAGTGGTTAAACGCATTTACGGTATTACCGCAAAAGAGCGCACTGATGTTGATGTCTGGAACCCGGAAGTGCGTTTCTTTGAGCTATATGATGAGAACAACGAACTGCGCGGGAGTTTCTATCTCGACTTGTATGCGCGTGAACACAAGCGCGGTGGGGCGTGGATGGATGTTTGTGTCGGCCAGATGCGTAAAGCAGACGGCTCGCTGCAAAAACCGGTCGCTTACTTGACCTGTAACTTCAACCGTCCGGTCAGTGGTAAACCAGCGCTGTTCACCCATGATGAAGTGATCACCCTGTTCCATGAGTTTGGTCATGGTCTGCACCATATGCTGACCCGTATCGAAACCGCCGATGTATCGGGCATTAACGGTGTGCCGTGGGATGCCGTCGAACTGCCGAGCCAGTTTATGGAAAACTGGTGCTGGGAGCCGGAAGCGCTGGCGTTTATTTCCGGTCATTTTGAGACCGGCGAACCGCTGCCGAAAGAGCTACTGGATAAAATGCTGGCGGCGAAAAACTACCAGGCGGCGCTGTTTATCCTGCGTCAGTTAGAGTTCGGCCTGTTCGATTTCCGCCTGCACGCGGAATTTGATCCGCAGCAAGGGGCGAAAATCCTCGAAACGCTGGCTGAAATCAAGAAACAGGTCGCAGTGATTCCTGGGCCGTCGTGGGGACGTTTCCCACACGCCTTCAGTCACATCTTCGCGGGTGGCTACGCGGCAGGTTACTACAGCTATCTGTGGGCCGACGTACTGGCTGCCGATGCTTTCTCTCGCTTTAAAGAAGAAGGTATTTTCAACCGTGAAACGGGTCAGTCGTTCCTTGATAACATTCTCACCCGTGGTGGTTCTGAAGAGCCGATGGAACTGTTCAAGCGCTTCCGTGGCCGTGAACCTCAGCTTGACGCGATGCTGGCGCATTACGGAATCAAAGGCTGATTACTGGCGTGAAAATCTGTTTAATTGATGAAACGGGCACCGGAAACGGTGCCTTATCTGTTCTTGCCGCCCGCTGGAATCTTACGCACGATGACGATAATCTGATGGCGCTGGTGTTAACACCGGAACATCTGGAATTGCGTAAGCGTGATGAACCAAAGCTTGGCGGCATCTTCGTGGATTTTGTCGGCGGCGCGATGGCGCATCGGCGTAAATTCGGCGGCGGTCGCGGCGAAGCGGTGGCGAAAGCGGTTGGCGTAAAAGGCGATTATCTGCCGGATGTCGTGGATGCGACGGCGGGGTTAGGGCGCGATGCGTTTGTGCTGGCATCGGTCGGCTGTCATGTGCGGATGCTAGAGCGTAACCCTGTGGTTGCGGCGCTTCTCGACGATGGCCTGGCGCGCGGTTATGCCGACCCAGAAATCGGCGGCTGGTTGCAGCCACGTTTGCAGTTGATTCACGCTTCTAGCCTGACGGCGCTGACGGACATCATGCCACGCCCGCAGGTGGTGTATCTTGACCCGATGTTCCCGCATAAGCAGAAAAGCGCGCTGGTGAAAAAAGAGATGCGGGTATTTCAGTCGCTGGTGGGGCCGGATTTAGACGCCGACGGGCTGTTGGCTCCGGCACGGCTGCTGGCAACCAAGCGCGTCGTGGTGAAGCGCCCGGATTACGCACCGCCGTTGGCGGAGGTCGCGACCCCAAACGCGGTGGTGACTAAAGGGCACCGGTTTGATATTTACGCAGGGACTCCTGAATAGCCTTTCCACTTAACTCGGTCGTGAGTGGTGGTCATCATGATTCTCCCAAATCATCGGATGTTGGCGCTTATTGAAAAATAAGCGCCAATGATAATCACTTATTCACCTAAACCATTTTCGATGGCGGCGCTAAGTTTCTGTAATGCAACCTGGGCATCTTCACCCTGGAATACGATATTGACTTCATGACCTTTTTTTACACCCAGGGACATGAGCGCCATCAGACTCTTTGCATTTACATATTTATCACTTCTTGCAAGATTTGCGATCTTAACTTCACATTTAAAAGGTTTTAATGTCGCAACCAGGTTCGCTCCTGGACGAGCATGAAGACCATGCTCATTTTTTATGATGAAACGAGCATTGCAATTAGCATCAGGCATCATAATTAACACTGTATCGTTGGAATTAAATTTTCAGCATCCAGCGCTAAATATTGTTGTGCAACATTAAGCGTCACGGGGTGATTTTTAGGTAAACCAATGATGTCGGCAGCGGTAGTCAGCAATCCCATCCGTTGCATTTTCTGTTGCAGTTTTACAGAGGCTTGATCGTCTTCGGCATAGTAAGCAAGGCCGCAAGCAATCGCTTTAGTGAGAGGGGTGTAATCGAGGTCGTGTTTAAGACAAAGTTGTACGACACCCATTAAGCGATCCTGATAAGCCAATTTCCGAATAGGATCATAGGCGACACGATGAATCGAATCCGGGAGTTCGTTTTTAGCTTTAGGCAAGTACTCAAGATCTTTTAATGCTTCACGCGTGATTTGTGGATATTCGGTCATTACCGCAGTAATGGTGACATCGTGTACTGCATTGGCCAAATTTGAAACCTGAGAGTCGGCTGAGGCATCAGGTATGGTTTTGTAACCTTTCAGATGACCATACCAGGCGGTAGTAGCGTGAGGGCCGTTAATGGTAAAGACTTTGATGTCTTTAAGCATTTCCAGATGTTCGCGTGGCTCCAGCCATTCCACATCGCTGATGTCGTTATAAAGAGGTGTTTGAATGATCAAAGAGGCGACTGCGGTGCTGTCTATCTGGGTTGCGTAGTGCGTTTTGGCATCAGTGGAGCGTCTGACAATTGAGTCGCGAATCGCTACGTTGGTGTCAAACCATTGGCGCGCCTCAGCAGATGGGATCGCGTCACGATACCAGGCTTCAATATCTTTAATAATATGATTTTTATTCGTCAGGCAAATTAATGTCATTTTTTTAGTTGGATCAATATGATATTGATGCTCAAAACATTTGCCAAGATACTGAGCGGATTCTTCAAAATCCTCTGGATAAAGTGGACACATAATGACAGACGACTCAAGAAAATCATCCATGACAGAATAGTTGTCATCGGTCAAAAATGCATTAAAGTTGGTGACCTCATGCAAGATAATATCATCAGTGCGGAAAACCTGGACGGTATATTTGTTTTCGCGATTCAGTTCATCAATAACTCGTTGGTCTTTATCCAGGAAGGTTATATCCCAGCCAGCATTATCAAACGTTTCGCCAACGAAGCCTTTACCAAGGCGGCCAGCGCCTATAATTAATACGCGTTTCATTATAACTCCTCATATTATTAGACATCCTTGCTCGTGAATATATGATTTATATCCTTGAGTGAGGACACCACGAAATTAGACCTGGTCTCAAGTTTTTCTTCGGTTACAAGAATGGCAACTTCATTAGAGACTTCAGCCATTTTTTGTTTGGTATAACACTCATCCAAATCGGGAATGGTTACACCGACTTCACTGTCAACATGCGCAACACCCATAAAGTAAATATCCGGGCGAATAGCATTTAATTCACGAATGGTTTCAGCGCCAATTAAAACCAAAGAGTTCTTATAAAGTCTGCCCCCTAATCCTATAACCTCTACATTCTTATAATCACTTAACAAATGCAGAATAGGAATATTATTAGAAACGACAGTACATTTTAGATCTTTGGGTATTAGCTTTATGAGTTCGTAATTAGTTGTTCCTCCGTCAATTAAAATGACGCTATTTTCTTTAATTAAATGTACGGCTTTCTTCGCCAGCTTTACTTTCTCATTGGTGTTCAGATCCTGCCGGATGTTAAACTCAGTGATGGCAGGTCCGACGCGTATTGCGCCACTATGAACCCGACGAATTAACCCCTGATTCGCAAGTTCATTTAAGTCGCGTCTTATGGTGTCTTCAGAAACCTTAAGACGCTCACTTAATTTACTGGCAACAATCTTTTTCTCTTTCTCAAGTATTTGAAGAATAATATCTTGTCTGGCCGCTTTCATCGTAATGACTCATTTTATTCAGAGAATAATGAGTATATCTTAGATGTTTAGCACTTGTAAAATATGTTCTATAGAATTAGCGGTCCGTAATGCCTGGACATTCTCTTCTTCAATACAAATTAAGGCGATTTTATTTAACAAGTCCATATGTTCACCTTCTTTACCCGCGATACCTATGGTTATATAGGCAGTATTCCCATCGCCAAAGTCTATACCGTCAGGAAACTGCACTAACGAAATACCTGACTTAATGATTTCGCAATCTGAACCATCCGTACCATGTGGTATTGCTAAACCATTACCTAAATAAGTTGAAACAATCTCTTCTCTGAGTTTCATTCTCTGAACGTATTTGTCTGTTACATACCCATTCATTTTTAGAATATTGCCAGTAAGGGTTATTGCTTCAAATTTATCATTGGCATGTGCATTAAGAATAATGTTTTCGGGGATAAAGATGTCACTCATGCAGGCACCTCTTCATGGTTTTCATGATTATGCGATTTTATAAAAGCAACGGTTTCGTCATAATCACTTAACTTAATAAAGTTCTTAACCGTCATAAACACAGTGTCGGTGTTTTCACAGCTTAATTTTGCGCGTTCAAGAAGCCCAGATAAAGTAATTACCATATCGTAGTCTCTACCCACTCGGTTTGCAGAATCGTTAATAACCTTAATATAGCCTAGCCCTTCTTCTTGTAGCCGTTTACGTAGAACAGAAGCCCCCATTGCGCTGGAACCCATCCCAGAATCACATGCGACCAATATACGTTGCACCGCTTTTCCGCTTGTCCTGGATAATCCTGGAACAAAATCAGCCACAGATTTAACCTGACGTCCGCCTACAGTTACTGGGCTTTCATCATCATCTTCTGAACCGGGGCTGATTTTAAGTATTAACCACCCTAGTGAGCATGACACGATAAACCCTGCGCTGATGGATACCAGATTGGCAACGATGGCGCTTTTCGGTGTCATCATGGCTATAGCGATTAAACTGCCTGGTGATGCAACGCCTATCAGCCCGCCCTCCATAATAACTTGTAAGAATAAGGAGACGGCAAGTCCTCCCATTGTGGCGAATACCAGTAATGGGTTTGCCAGCACAAACGGAAAATAGACTTCACCAATCCCCGCTATACCTGCAATAAACATTGCCATTGGCGCTGTTTTCTTCGCACGTCCACGTCCAAACAAGGCTATCGCCATTAATGTTCCGAGCAGTGGGCCATTATTGGTGTCCACCAGAAACATGATTGATTTACCCAGTTCGGGAACCTGGGCGAAACCAATTGGTGCGAGAATGCCGTGGTTAACCACATTATTCAGGAACAGAACCTGAGCAGGCGCCATAAACACTGACAGTAACGGGAGTAGGTTATGGCTGGTACACCAGTTTACCCCTGACGTGATAATGACAATCAGCAGGCGGATAACCGGCCCAACGGTCATATAGGCGAAAATAGCGCATAGCAGGCCAATAATACCGAGACTGAAATTATTGACGAACATTTCAAAGCCCGGCTTAATTTTGTCCTGCACTTTCTGGTCAAATTTCTTCAACAGCCAGGAGGAGAGTGGCCCCATGACCATTGCCCCACTGATCATCGTGATGTTTGACCCGACGATAACGCCCATTGTTGCGAATGCAGCAATAACTCCCCCACGTTGACCGTGGATGTTATACCCTGCGGTGTAGCCAATCAGTAATGGAAAAAGGTAATTCAGGATTGGGCCGACCATTTCACCTAATTTTTCGTTAGGGAACCAGCCATTAGGGATAAAGATGGCGGCCATTAACCCCCATCCCACAAACGCTCCCAGATTCGGCATAACCATGCCGCTCATAACTCCACCAAACTTTCTAATTTTTGCTAACGCAGGGCTATTGGCAATTCGACTGTTCCCCATGGTCGGCTCCATTCTTATATTGATGAGTGATTAATGATGCGATTTACCGCCGGTAATATTGATTACGGACCCGGTGATATAAGAAGAATGATCGGAGACCAGGAAAGAGATCAGGTCGGCGATCTCTTCAAGTTTCCCCGGACGACCAAGAGGAATAATGCCTTTATAGTCTTTATGAACATGATTTGGATCGGTTCCTCGCGTGTAAGCCAGCGCACGGAAATTGGCTTCGCTGTTCATTGGCGTTGGTACATTGATGGCTGGCTCAACGCTCACAACGCGCACATTGTGGGGGCCCAGCTCTTTCGCCCATGAAAATGTGAAGGCGTTAACGGCGGCTTTCGTTGCGGAATAGCAGCTCTGCCCGCGTGAACCCTGAACACCTGCTTCGGAAGTCATATTGATAATGACGCCGGATTCTTGTTCCACCATCTGGCGCCCAATGGACTGCGATACCAGAAAAACAGCCTTCTGGTTAACATTGACCATAAAGTCGAAGTCATCTTCGCTCAGTTCATATTCTGGTTTTTCTTTAAATACATCGACTAACAGGCGTGGACGGCTGACACCGGCATTGTTGACTAAACCGTCTATATGACCAAACTTCTCCACCACTGAGGCGGTGAGTTGCTCCACTTCTGTTTTTTTGGTCACATCACATTTGATAAAGACGATGTCGTCGAACTGGCTGAAGTTTTTATTGGGCGATAAATCGGCATAAACCACGGTTGCGCCATTGGAGTAGAGATTCTCAACCATTTTTTCACCCAGGCCCATACTGCCACCTGTGACGACCACAACCTTACCGGAAAGATCCAACCACTTTGTTGCTTGATCCATTTTCGTTCTCCCACTGTTCTCGATTGACTGACATCTGCTGCCCTGGCATTTGACATGCAATGCCTGCAGCACATTGTTTACATATTGATGCGGTTTTTTGCGTGTTTATAATCTATGCGCAGAAAAACGCATTGCCTATGAAGATCGTTAATTTTTGCGATGCTAATCACAGGATACATTTTAATAATGTTTTAATTCAGTAAGTTACTTTATTTACTGACGTTTTGCGTGAAGGATCGCATTTCTGATGTGTACGATTGTTAATCGATCTCTTAATGCGTTTATTTGCGTGTTTTGTTTTTTTGTTGCGTCTTTATGCGTTATTAAAATTGAGAGGAATGATTAATAAAGACGCATAGATATAAATGATGATGGGTATTGCTGGGGAAGGTACATTGCACAGGAGGCTTCCTGACAGAGTGATTATCTGTCAGGAAGATGATGTTTACTGGAGGTTAGACAAACGGTGCGTATGGGTCAGCCATCTCAAATGCGATGGATCTTTCCGCTTTTGGTGGGTAAATCAGCTCACTGACAATCGACACTTTCAGTTTCTTCGCTTCTTCGCGGGTCAGTTTGACCTGCTGATCCCATCCTTCGGTATACACCGCGCCCCATTCACCGAGATCCAGACAGGTGACGTACATCTCCTGACGGTACGGCGAAGGCTCTACGCCAAGCAGGCTTGCAGCGGCGTTATTACCGGCAAATTTCCCCAGCAGAATCGCGTGCTGGCAGGTCATTAGCGCGTGGTTGCCCTTGTCATCGGTTGCGGCGTAAGCCACATCACCCGTGGCGTAGATATCTTCATGGCCTTCAACCTGAAGATTGGCATTGACGTGCAGACGGCCCTGAGCGTCACGCGGGGCATCAATTTGCGCGGTCAGGCCGTTGGCCTGGACACCCACCGTCCAGATAACGGTCTGCGAGGTGATAATTTGCCCGTCTTTCAGGGTCACGCCAGAGGCGTTGACGCTTTCTACTTCCGCATTGACGACCCACTCAACGCCCAATTCCGCAGACGCTTCAATAATCACATTGCGTAATTCTTCGCTGTAGCGCCCGCCTGGCTGTGCACCACGCTCAACTACGACTACTCTGGTCTTAGCATTGGAGCCAAGGATTTCACGCAGGCGGCCTGGAAGCTCCAGTGCCATTTCGATACCGGTAAAACCACCGCCGCAGACTACGACGGTATTGCGCGCTTCGCTTTCTGGCTGATGCGCCAGATCTTTCAGATGTTGCTCCAGGACGGCAGCGCTTTCTAATTGGTCGAGATCGAAGGCGTGAGCGGCGACACCGGCCACCATATCGCGGTTAACGTGGCTGCCACTGGCGAGGATCAGACGATCGTAGTGGTGCAGATGGTTTTCACCGTTGGCGTCTTTCCAGCTCACTTCGCGGGAGGCCGTCAGGATTTGTTCTACGCTGCCACGCAGGAAGCGCACACCGGTGACGTCAAACAGCGGTTGCAGCGGTGCAACCAACGTCTGAACGGCGCTTTCATAAAAACGTGGGCGTACGCGCAGTTCTGGCTGCGGTGCAATAACGGTAATATCAATGGCTTGCTGCTGGTTTTTATCTGCCAGTCGCGCCGCGCTCAGGGCCGCCCACATACCGGCAAAGCCAGCACCTACGATTAAGATCTGTTTACGCATCTTGGTTTCACTCACTGGTAACGATGATTTCTTGACTCGGATTTTATTGGTCGTAGTTAAAGAATGCAATGTGATTTATCGTTGGTGGGGCTTTTTTGTGTCTGTGATTTATCTATTTATTTGATTTATATAATATTAAAAATTTAAATATTGCGATGTGATATTAACGTTCTGGTATGATTCAGGCGGAAAAGCTACAATAACTCAGATTCATTTTTGCTGAGATAAGAGAATGGCATTCTACAGTTCTGGGGTTGAGTACGGCATCCATAGCTTGATGTGTATGGTGGACAGCAAGGGCGACGCTCGCGATATGAGCGTGCGTGAAATCGCCGAGCTGCAAAGTGTGCCTTACGACTATTTGGCCAAAATCTTTACTCGCTTGTCGAAAGCTGGCCTGGTGCGCAGTATCGAAGGCAAGGGCGGCGGTTTCCAGTTGGCGAAACCGGCAGAACACATCACGGTGCTGGATGTCGTCAACGCCATTGATGGCGATAAACGCATTTTCGAATGCCGCGAGATTCGCCAGCGATTGGCCGTTTTTGACGAGCAGCCGCCGCAGTGGGCGTGTGAAGGCATTTGCGGTGTGCGCTCAGTGATGGACATGGCGCAGCAGCGTATGGAAGAAGCGCTAGGCCAGCATACGATTTTGGATTTGGCGCGCAAGATGTACCGCAAAGCGCCGGATACCTTCGTGATAGAAGTGCAGGAATGGATTGCCGAACGTAAAGGCTAAAAAAAACGCCTGCATAAGCAGGCGTTTCACGATGTCCGATGTGGCGTGGATTTACTCTTCTTCGTCGTCGCGCAGTGGGACAATCAGCATGTCAACGTGAACGGTGTTGATCAACTGACGTGCAGACGACATCAGCTTGCTCCAGAAGTCCTGGTGATGACCACAAACCACCAGATCCATATCGTATTTCTTAATTGCATCTACCAGAACCTGGCCGAGATCGCCGCTGCCGCTCAGGGTTTCAGTGATGGGATAGCCTGCGCCAGTCGATAGCTCGCTCAGCGCGTGGTGAGTCTCCTCGGAGATACGTTTTTGCATATCACCCAGATTTACGTCGATAAGGCCGGTGTAGAGGTCTGAATAATTCACATCAACGTGAATTAGTGAGACTTTCGCATTGTAGGGGCGAGCCATTGATACTGCTTTTTCAACCAGAACTTTGCTTTCTGGTGAAAGGTCGACGGCAATAAGAATGTGTTTGTAAGCCATAGTGTTACTCCTTCCATAAAGTTGTCGATGACCATTGGACCAGACAGCTCTTGTGCTGTCCCTTGCCCGCGTCCTGCGTGCTGAATGCGCGGGGTTTGCCCTTAAGGACCTAATTGTAGAAGATATTTCTACATTATAGTGGCCTTGGCGCGCCGTCAATGCATCCGTTTCCTCAATAAGTTAAACAAATTTTCCTGTCTTACGTATTGATAACGATTAACCTTGTGGTAAAAAATTTAACTGATCTCCTACACTATTAAATGAGCCGATCGAATAAATAAACGTGATCGGTATCGCACTCTTTTACTGAGCCGTGGGTTGGATATTGGGGAGCGGTATGTCCTGGAGGGCTTTCTTCGAGGACTGGTCGCCGGGGAGGAGTTATGATCAGCACAATTGCGCTGTTTTTGGCCCTGTGTGTCGTTTGTGTAGTGAATATGGCGCGTTACTTTTCATCATTACGTGCGTTATTGGTGGTACTGCGTGGTTGCGATCCCTTGCTTTATCAGTATGTTGATGGCGGTGGTTTTTTCACCTCTCACGGTCAACCAAGCAAGCAGATGCGTTTAGTCTGGTATATCTACGGTCAGCGCTACCGTGACCATCACGATGACGAGTTTATTCGCCGCTGTGAACGTGTGCGCCGTCAGTTTATTTTGACTAGCTCACTGTGTGGATTGGTGTTGATAAGCTTAATTGCCCTGATGATTTGGCACTGAGTAAAAAAAAACGGGCCAGTGACCTGACCCGTTTTATGTTCTTAACGCGCGAGCTTAGATAAGCTTCAGCGCCAGCCAGTACAGCACACCTGACAGCAGAATAGATGCTGGCAGAGTGAAGACCCAGGCCATCAGAATGTTGGTGACGGTTTTTCTTTGCAGACCACCGCCATCCACAACCATTGTCCCCGCTACGGAAGACGACAGGACGTGAGTGGTGGATACCGGCATCCCGGTATAGCTTGCCAGGCCGATGGACACCGCAGAGGTCATCTGCGCAGCCATACCCTGTGCGTAGGTCATGCCTTTCTTACCGATTTTCTCACCGATAGTTGTTGCCACACGACGCCAGCCGATCATCGTACCAATGCCTAACGCCAGCGCAACGGCCATGATAATCCAGATTGGCGCGTACTCGATGGTGCTCAGCATGTCGGTTTTCAGCTTCTTCAGAAGGCGCTGATCGTCGGCATTCACTTCCTGCATCTTCGCCACTTTATCGGTGGTATCAGAGATGCAGAGCATGATACGGCGCAACTGACCACGTTCTTCAACGGACAGCTTGTCGTAGCTTTCAATGCCGGTCAGCATCATTTTTGCACGGTCAAGCGCATTGATGGTGTTAGACGGGTGACAGTGGAACTCAACCGCTTCCATCGCTTCAGGCGTTAATTGCTCAGCGCTGTTCGCCACTTTTTGCAGCAGCTCAGGACGTTGCTGGAAGAAGGTTTCAACGTTGTTGACCGCGTCACGAGTACGAGTGATTTCGTAACCGGAAGCGTTCATGTTGACCACGAAACCTGCCGGAGCAACACCAATCAGTACCAGCATGACCAGACCAATGCCTTTCTGACCATCGTTCGCACCGTGGGAGAATGCCACGCCAATTGCGGAGAGGATCAGGGCGATACGCGTCCAGAATGGCGGCTTTTTCTTACCGTCTTTCTTTTCACGTTCGGCAGGCGTCAGGTGGATACGAGCACGTTTTTTCGTACCGCTCCAGTAACGACGCAGCAGGAAAATCAGGCCACCTGCAACAACCAGACCCACGATTGGCGACACGATTAACGACGCGAAAATGTTAATCACTTTCGGAATGTTAAGGGCGTCAACCACTGACGTGCCGGTCATCAGCGCATTGGTTAAACCAATACCGATAATCGCGCCAATCAGCGTGTGGGAACTGGACGCTGGCAGACCGAAATACCAGGTGCCGAGGTTCCAGATAATAGCAGCCAACAACATGGAAAAGACCATGGCGAGGCCGTGCGCGGAGCCCATATTGAGCAGAAGATCCGTCGGCAACATATGCACAATCGCATAGGCTACACTCAGACCGCCCAACAGAACGCCGAGGAAGTTAAAGATTGCCGCCATTGCTACAGCAAGCTGCGAACGCATGGCGCGAGTATAAATAACGGTAGCAACTGCGTTGGCCGTATCGTGGAAACCGTTAATGGCTTCGTAAAATAGAACAAACACAAGTGCCAGAACTAACAACAGCCCGGTATGTAAATCCAGACCAGCAAACAAATGTAACATAGGACGTTACGCCATTTTGAGGACATGAACGCGCGGCATTATCAGGGACATTGGCAGCGCGGGCAAAGTGAAATCTCTATTTTTTTTGATATTTATCCGTATTCGGTTAAAGGTTGAAAATAATTAATCACGGTGAATCAATCGGATAAGTCGGCTTTGCGGATTTTTCACTGGTATGACTTCCATGAAAAATTTACAATTCCCGACAATACCTATGTTGAGGATAGTGCGTGGAAAGGTTTGATGCCATTGTAGTAGGCGCCGGGGCGGCAGGAATGTTTTGTGCAGCGATGGCCGGGCAGGCAGGCCGCCGAGTTTTGTTGCTGGATAACGGTAAAAAACCGGGGCGTAAAATCCTCATGTCCGGCGGTGGTCGCTGTAATTTCACTAATCTTTATGTCGAACCTGCGGCTTATTTGAGCCAGAACCCGCATTTTTGCAAATCTGCATTGGCGCGTTACACCCAATGGGACTTTATCGACATGGTCGGCAAGCACGGTATTGCCTGGCATGAGAAGACCCTGGGGCAGCTTTTCTGCGATGACTCCGCCGAGCAGATTGTCGCGATGCTGGTGGCGGAGTGCGAAAAGGGCAATGTCACCACGCGTCTGCGAAGTGAAATCCTGAGCGTCAGCCGCGATGAAAGCGGCTATACCCTTGAGCTGAACGGCGACACGGTAGCGGCGGATAAACTGGTGATCGCCAGTGGTGGCCTGTCGATGCCCGGCCTGGGCGCGTCGCCTTTTGGCTATAAAATTGCAGAGCAGTTTGGCCTCAACGTGCTGCCGACACGCGCCGGATTAGTCCCGTTTACGTTGCACAAACCGATGCTCGAACAGCTACAAGTGCTGTCTGGCGTTTCCGTGCCGTCGGTGATGACCGCGCAAGACGGCACGGTATTTCGCGAAAGTCTGCTTTTCACCCACCGTGGCCTGTCTGGCCCAGCAGTGCTACAAATTTCCAGCTATTGGCAAGCGGGGGAGTTCGTTAGCATTAATCTGCTGCCTGATGTTGACCTCGCCGAGTTCCTCGATGCACAGCGCGCAGAGCACCCGAATCAGAGCCTGAAAAATACGTTGGCGATGCATCTGCCGAAACGGCTGGTCGAATGCCTGCAACAGTTAGGGCAGATTCCTGATGTGACGCTGAAACAGCTCAACGTTCGCGAGCAGCAAACGTTAGTTGATACGTTAACTAATTGGCGCGTGCAGCCGAACGGCACGGAAGGTTATCGCACGGCGGAAGTGACCCTCGGCGGCGTAGACACCAACGAACTGTCATCCCGTACTATGGAAGCGAAAAAAGCACCCGGCCTGTATTTCATTGGTGAAGTGATGGACGTGACCGGTTGGCTGGGCGGCTACAACTTCCAGTGGGCATGGTCGAGTGCCTGGGCCTGTGCGCAGGCGCTGGCGGAGTAAACGGTTACTTTTCCTCGCTAAACAGCCGCAGCAACGTTTCTACCTGTTCGTCGAGCGGCGCTAAGTCCTGCTTGACGATCAGATGCAGCGGTGTGGCGCGCCGTACGCCGTGGCTCAGCGGCAGGGGTTTTAACACGCCTTGCGCCAGCGCGCTTTGAATACGCTCCTCTGGCAGCCAGCCATAACCTACCTGATACATCACCGCTTCTATTGCCGCATCGATGGTTGAGAACGTCCACGCATCGCGTCCGGCCTGACGGCCACTGTCACTATCGGCGATGCGGATGAGTGGCCACGGTCGGAGTTGCTCATCGCTGAGCGGCCCTTCAAGGCGAAAGATAGGATGGTCACGATGCGCAACGGCGACGAAATCAATGTTCATTAACCACTCTCCGCGTCCGGTAATGTCCTGACGGCGTGTCAGCACCATCACGTCAGCCTCGGCGTGAATGGCATCATCATGAGGCGCGTTTTCCAGCACTTCGGTCAGCCTGACTTGGGTTTGTGGATAGCGCTGCTGAAACTGACGCAAAATCGCAAACAGCCGTTCACGCGGGAAAATAGTATCAACCACTAAGTCCAATTGGGTGCGCATCCCTTCGCGTAGCGTTGTGGCGCGGCTTTCTACCCACGCAAAGGCCTTGAGCAGGGGTTTTACCTGGCTCAGTAGAAGTTCGCCCGCAGGGGTTAATACCGCCCGACGGCCTTCGGGGACGAGTAACGCCACGCCCAGCCGTTCTTGCAGCAAAGACAGGTTGTAACTTACCGATGACTGGCTGCGGTGGGTGTTTTCGGCGGCTTTTGCAAAGCTGCCCAGCTCCACCACTTTCTCCAGTAATGCCCATTGTTCCAGCGTTGTCTTATGCATTATTAATTCAAAAAGTAGATGAATTTCATTAAAACATAGCGTTATTCATTTATTTTTTAAAGCAATAAGATCTCCGCATCGACACAAGGAGATTTAATGATGAGTAACTTTGATAAACATGATTTGAGCGGTTTTGTGGGCAAACATCTGGTTTATACCTACGATAATGGCTGGAATTACGAAATTTATGTCAAAAATGAGCGGACGCTGGATTACCGTATTCACAGCGGGATTGTGGCAAATCGTTGGGTTAAAGATCAGCAGGCTTATATTGTTCGGGTGGGTGAAAGCATCTACAAAATTTCGTGGACAGAACCCACCGGTACGGATGTGAGCCTTATCGTCAATCTGGGCGATAAACTGTTCCACGGGACTATTTTCTTCCCGCGCTGGGTTATCAACAACCCAGAAAAAACGGTCTGCTTCCAGAATGAGCATATCCCACTGATGAACGCTTATCGCGATGCTGGCCCAGCGTATCCAACCGAAGTTATTGATGAATTTGCGACAATTACTTTTGTTCGCGACTGTGGATCGAATAATAACAGTGTTATTGACTGTGCTGCGAGTGAATTACCGAAAGATTTTCCGGCTAATTTACGCTGAGTTTTACGCCGCACAGTACCTATTATTTATTACACTAAAATTCAACGAACGTTAAAATCGCCTTAAAATAAAGTCTTTGTTTAGGCAGCGTTGAATAATGTGAACCAACGCCCAGTTAGGATGTAAACTGGGCTTTTTTACGTGGCAATTAATTGATATTTATTGGTTTTATAAAGTATTGATTTTGTTTATTAACCATTTATTGTGCCCATCCTCTTTTCTTTCTTAATCTTATCCTAAGATTACATTGATAGTTTTACTGCAATTGAATGTTGCAGGTTCAAACATCGCGTATATCCATTCCTGATTTTCACAAAACAACTATCGAATAGTTAATTCACGAGTCAGGCGTGCTCATTTGAGTAACAGGGTAAGGAACCATCATGAGTGATTTTCTGCCGTTTTCCCGCCCTTCTATGGGGGAGGCGGAATTCGCAGCGCTGAAAGAGGTGCTGCAATCCGGTTGGATTACCACCGGGCCGAAAAACCAGGCGCTGGAAGAGGCATTCTGCGCCCTGACGGATAACCGTTTCGCCATCGCCGTTAGCTCAGCCACCGGTGGGATGCACGTGACGCTGATGGCGCTGGGCATTGGCCCTGGCGATGAAGTGATCACCCCTTCCCAAACGTGGGTTTCTACCCTCAACATGATAGTGCTTCTGGGCGCAACGCCGGTGATGATTGATGTAGACCGCGATAACCTGATGATCACCCCAGAAGCGGTTGAAGCGGCGATTACACCACGCACCAAAGCCATTATCCCAGTGCATTATGCGGGCGCTCCGGCGGATATCGACGGTATTCGCGCGGTCGCAGAGCGCCACGGTATCCCGATGATTGAAGATGCAGCACATGCGGCGGGCACTTACTACAAAGGGCAGCACGTTGGGGCGAAAGGCACGGCGATTTTCTCGTTTCATGCCATCAAGAACATGACCAGTGCGGAAGGCGGGCTGATTGTCACCGATGACGAGCAACTGGCGAACCGCATTCGCAGCCTTAAATTCCACGGCCTGGGCGTTGATGCCTATGACCGCCAGACCCACGGCCGCGCCCCACAGGCAGAGGTGATTAGCCCTGGGTTTAAATACAACCTTGCTGACATTAACGCCGCGCTGGCACTGGTGCAGCTTGGCAAACTTGGCCAGGCTAACCAACGCCGCAGCGACATTGCCGCGCGCTATACCCGTGAGCTGGCGGATACCCCGTTCGAGCCACTGGCGATTCCAGCGTGGTCACATCTGCACGCCTGGCATCTGTTTATCATCCGCGTTGATGAAACGCGCTGCGGCATTAGCCGCGATGCGCTGATGGAACAGCTTAAAGCCAAAGGCATCGGCACTGGGCTGCACTTCCGTGCGGCCCATACGCAGAAATATTACCGCGAGCGCTTCCCTGAACTTTCATTACCGAATACCGAATGGAACAGCGCGCGTATTTGCTCATTACCTCTTTTCCCGGATATGACCGATGACGACACCTCCCGTGTCATTACGGCGCTCCATCAGTTAGTAGGGCGTTGATATGTTTGAGTACCCGTTAGTAAAAAAAGTCTCCGTCGTTATTCCCGTTTATAACGAACAAGATAGCCTGCCAGAGCTGATTCGCCGTACCGATGCCGCCTGTGCGCTCCTGAATCGCGACTATGAAATTCTGCTGGTGGATGACGGCAGCAGCGATGACTCCGCGCAGATGTTGGTGTCAGCGGCAGAAGCCCCTGACAGCCATGTTGTGGCGGTACTGTTGAACCGTAACTACGGCCAGCACTCGGCGATTATGGCAGGGTTTAGCCATGTGACGGGCGACCTCATCATCACCCTGGATGCTGACTTGCAAAACCCGCCGGAAGAGATCCCGCGTTTGGTCGAAAAGGCCGACGAAGGTTACGACGTGGTCGGCACGGTGCGCCAGAATCGCCAGGACAGTATCTTCCGTAAAACGGCGTCGAAGATGATTAACCGCTTGATCCAACGTACCACCGGTAAAGCGATGGGCGATTACGGCTGTATGCTGCGCGCCTACCGTCGCCACATCGTCGATGCGATGCTCAATTGCCACGAACGCAGCACGTTTATCCCGATTTTAGCCAACACCTTTGCCCGCCGCACGGTGGAAATCCCCGTGCTGCACGCCGAACGTGAATTTGGTGACTCAAAATACAGCTTCATGCGCCTGATTAACCTGATGTACGACCTGGTGACTTGCTTAACCACCACGCCGCTGCGTTTGCTCAGCGTCGTCGGTAGCGTTATCGCCGTATTGGGTTTTGCCTTCTCCATTTTGTTAGTGCTGCTGCGACTGGCGCTTGGCGCGGAATGGGCGGGCGATGGGGTGTTCATGCTGTTCGCCATTCTGTTCATGTTTATCGGGGCCCAGTTTATTGGCATGGGCCTGCTTGGGGAGTACATCGGCCGCATCTACAACGATGTGCGCGCCCGTCCCCGTTACTTTATTCAACGTGTTGTTCGCCAACATAATCTGGTTTCTGAAGAGGAAAATCGTTAATGAAAGCTGTTGTATTTGCCTATCACGACATGGGGTGCACTGGTATTCAGGCGCTGTTAGACGCCGGATACGACATCGAGGCGATCTTCACTCACCCGGATAACGCCGGGGAAAATAACTTCTTTGGTTCAGTGGCCCGCCTGGCTGCGGAGCAGGGCATCACCGTGTATGCGCCGGAAGATGTGAACCATCCGCTGTGGGTTGACCGCATCCGTGCCATGGCTCCAGACGTGATTTTCTCGTTCTACTATCGCAACCTGCTGAGCGACGACATTCTGAGTATTGCGCCGAAAGGAGCGTTCAACCTGCATGGTTCGCTGCTGCCGAAATATCGTGGCCGCGCACCGCTGAACTGGGTGCTGGTCAACGGTGAAAAAGAGACGGGTGTAACCCTGCACCGCATGACTCATCGCGCTGATGCCGGTGACATTGTGGCTCAACAAGCCGTCGCCATTGCTGACACTGACGTGGCGCTGACGCTGCACCGCAAGCTGTGTACCGCAGCACAAACGCTGCTGAATGATGCGCTGGTGAAAATTCGCAGTGGGCAAACCGACGAACGCGTACAGGATCATTCTCAAGCGACCTATGTGGGGCGTCGCACGCCAGAAGACGGGCGTTTAGAGTGGGAAAAACCTGCAACAGCGCTGCATAACCTGGTCCGTGCGGTGAGCGATCCGTGGCCTGGCGCATATGGCTTTGTGGGGACGAGCAAATTTATCGTCTGGAAATCTCGCGTACGCACCGACATGCCAGCCGCAAAACCCGGCACTGTGCTGTCTGTTGCTCCATTGGTGGTGGCTTGTGGTGAAGGCGCGCTGGAAATCGTCACCGGCCAAAGCGGCAACGGCGTATATATGCAGGGTGCTCAACTGGCTCCGGCAATGGGGCTGGTTCCTGGCGCGTTGCTCTCCAGCCGCCCATTTGCTGCCGTTAAACGCCGCACTCGCGTATTGATTCTGGGGGTGAACGGCTTTATCGGTAACCACCTGACCGAACGCCTGCTAAAAGATGATAACTACGAAATTTACGGTCTGGATATTGGCTCTGATGCGATTAGCCGCTTCCTCGACTGCCCGCGTTTCCACTTTGTGGAAGGTGATATCAGCATTCACTCCGAATGGATTGAGTACCACATTAAGAAATGCGACGTGGTGCTGCCGCTGGTCGCCATTGCGACGCCTATCGAATACACCCGTAACCCGCTGCGCGTATTTGAGCTGGATTTCGAAGAAAACCTGAAGATTATTCGCGACTGTGTGAAGTACAACAAACGCATTATCTTCCCGTCCACCTCCGAAGTGTACGGTATGTGTACCGACGCCAACTTTGATGAAGACACCTCGAATCTGGTGGTGGGGCCAATCAATAAACAGCGCTGGATTTACTCTGTTTCCAAACAACTGTTGGATCGCGTTATCTGGGCTTACGGCGACAAAACTGGGCTGAAGTTCACTCTGTTCCGTCCGTTTAACTGGATGGGGCCGCGTCTGGACAACCTGAACGCCGCGCGTATCGGTAGCTCTCGCGCCATTACGCAGCTGATCCTCAACCTGGTGGAAGGGTCGCCAATCAAACTTATCGAAGGCGGCAAACAGAAACGCTGCTTTACGGATATTAGCGACGGGATCGAAGCGCTGTTCCGCATCATCGAAAATAAAGATGGCCGCTGCGATGGGCAGATTATCAACATCGGTAACCCGGAAAACGAAGCGAGCATCAAAGAGCTGGCAGAGATGCTGCTCGACTGCTTCGAACGCCACCCGCTGCGCGACCGCTTCCCGCCGTTTGCCGGTTTCCGCGACGTTGAAAGTAGCGATTACTACGGTAAAGGCTACCAGGACGTTGAACACCGCAAGCCAAGCATTCGTAACGCCAAACGTTGCCTTGACTGGCAGCCAACGGTGGAAATGCAGCAAACGGTTGAAGAGACGCTGGACTTCTTCCTGCGCACGGTTGAACTGACGGACGACAAGGCATCATGAGAAAAGTCGGTTTGCGCGTTGATGTGGACACCTTTCGCGGCACGCGCGAAGGGGTTCCGCGCCTAATGTCGGTGCTGAAAAAGCACCGCGTGCAGGCCAGCTTCTTTTTCAGTGTCGGGCCGGACAATATGGGACGTCACCTGTGGCGTCTGGTAAAACCGAAGTTCTTGTGGAAGATGCTGCGTTCGCGCGCAGCCTCGCTGTACGGCTGGGATATTCTGCTGGCCGGTACGGCCTGGCCTGGTCGGCGTATCGGCGCGGCGAATGCGGAGATCATCCGCAGCGTCGCGCAGGTGCATGAAGTGGGGCTGCACTCCTGGGATCACCATCGCTGGCAGCAGTGGAGCGGGGTGTGGAATGAGCAACAGCTGATTGACGAAATAGGCCGTGGCCTGAGCGAGCTGGAGGCCATTTTGGGGCGTCCGGTTTCTTGCTCTGCGGTGGCGGGCTGGCGCGCTGACCAACGGGTGGTGAAGGCCAAAGAGTCGTTCGATTTTCTCTACAACAGCGATTGTCGTGGCTCGCAGCCGTTTCGCCCGCAGCTCAACAACGGCGAACTGGCAACCGTGCAAATCCCCGTGACATTGCCAACCTGGGATGAAGCGGTGGGTCAGGTCGTCAGTGCGGAAGGTTTCAACCGCTGGCTGCTGGAGCAGATTCGCCAGGATACTGGTACGCCGGTGTATACCATTCATGCTGAAGTCGAAGGCGGTATTTACGCCGAGCAGTTTGATTATCTGCTGACGCAGGCTGCGCAGCAGGAAATCCAGTTTTGCCCACTAAGCCAGCTTCTCCCGGATGACTTCCGTCAGTTGCCGGTTGGGAAGGTGGTGCGTGGAGAGATGGCTGGCCGTGAAGGCTGGCTTGGTTGCCAACAACTTTTGAGCCCCGATGTATGAAATCCCTCCGCTATGGAATTTCGTTAGTTGCATTGTTCGTTCTCTACTATTTGGTTCCCCTTAATTTCCGGCTGCTATGGCAGCCGGACGAAACGCGTTATGCGGAAATCAGCCGTGAGATGCTGGCGTCCGGGGATTGGGTCGTGCCGCATTTTCTTGGGCTGCGCTATTTTGAAAAGCCGATTGCCGGGTATTGGATTAACAGCATCGGCCAGTGGCTTTTCGGTCACAACAACTTTGCTGTGCGCTTTGGCGTGGTGTTCTCCATCACTGTCTCTGCGCTGCTGGTGGTGTGGCTGGCGTGGAAAATCTGGCGCGACCGCAAAGTGGCGCTGCTCTCTGGGGTGATTTTCCTCACCGCGTTCCTGGTTTACGGTATTGGCTCGTACGCGGTGCTCGATCCAATGATTACCCTGTGGATGACGCTGGCGATGTTCAGCTTCTGGGTGGCGGCGCAAGCCACCGAGAAGCGGGGTAAATTCGTCGGCTATCTGTTGCTGGGTGTTGCCTGCGGCATGGGTGTTATGACCAAAGGCTTTCTCGCGCTGGCAGTGCCCGTCATTGGCGTACTGCCGTGGGTGATAAGCCAAAAACGCTGGCGAGAAGTGCTGATCTGGGGCTGGCTGTCCGTGCTGGTGTGTGTGCTGACCGTGTTGCCGTGGGGGTTGGCGATTGCCGCGCGTGAAGGTGATTTCTGGCGTTATTTCTTCTGGGTTGAGCATATTCAGCGTTTTGCCCAGAGCGATGCCCAACACAAAGCGCCGTTCTGGTATTACATCCCGTTCCTGATTGCCGGTAGCCTGCCGTGGCTGGCGCTGCTGCCCGGTGCGCTGAAGTTCGGCTGGCGCGATCGCGGTGATAAGCGCAGCGCGCTGTATCTGTTGGGCTGGGTTGTCATGCCGTTCCTGTTTTTCAGTATCGCGAAAGGCAAACTGCCCACTTACATTCTGCCGTGCTTTGCTCCGCTGGCCATGCTGATGGCGCGCTACGCCGTTGACGCCGCGAAAACCAGTGTGCGCGTGCTGCGTGCGAACGGGGTCATCAACATTGTATTTGGTGTTGTCGGCCTGATTGCCGTGCTGGTGGTGTCGCCGTGGGGGCCGATGAAGCATCCGGTATGGATGCAAATCGAGCTGTATAAATGCATGTTGGCGGCGGTGGCGTTTTTTGTCTGGGCGCTAATGGGCTGGCTGTCTATCAAGCAAGATGCTCAACGCTGGGTGCTGGCGGCGTGCTGCCCGCTTGGGTTGGCGCTGCTGGTCGGGTTTGCGATCCCCGACCGAGTGACCGACAGCAAACAGCCGCAGTTCCTGGTGGATATTGTGAGCGAGTCGCTGACGCCCAGCCGCTATGTGCTGAGCAACAGTGTGGGGGTTGCCGCTGGGCTGGCGTGGGAACTGAAACGCGATGACATCATGTTGTACTCCCAGAAAGGGGAGCTAAAATATGGCCTCTCTTATCCCGATGCGCAAAACCGCTTTGTGTCGAATGCCGACTTCCCGCAATGGCTGGAGGCGCATCGTCAGCAGGGGCCGATTTCCCTGATCCTGCTACTGCCGCGTGACATTCGGGTGGCCGATCTCCCGCTTCCTAAACCTGATGAGGTGTATGTGATGGGCCGCACCGCGTTTATTCAGTACCGTCCGCAATGATCACCTGGGCCTGTCTGCTGCTCGCCAGCTTGCTGAGCTGCGGCGGGCAACTGTGTCAAAAACAGGCCACGCGCCCGGCTGCGCAAGGGCGGCGTGGTCGCCATTTGTTGATCTGGCTTGGTCTGGCGTTGGCGCTACTGGGGCTGGGAATGCTGCTATGGCTATTGGTGTTGCAGCAGATTCCGGTCGGCATTGCTTATCCAATGCTTAGCCTGAACTTTGTGTGGGTGACGCTGGCGGCGCGCACTTTCTGGCATGAGCCGGTGGGCCGCCGCCATTGGGCTGGCGTGGCGTTGATTATCGTCGGCATTATGTTACTGGGGAGCAGCGTCTGATGGGGCTTGTCTGGGCATTAATGAGCGTGGTGCTGGTGAGCGCCGCCCAGCTAACGCTGCGCGCGGCGATGACGACATTGCCGTCGGCGGAACAGCCATTGGCCTTGTTGCTGCATCTGCTGCATTTCGGTGACGGCACACTGGCGCTGCTGCTGGGGTTATTGGGCTATGTGGCCTCTATGGCCTGTTGGTTCTTCGCTTTGCAGCGCCTGCCGCTGGCAAAAGCCTACGCCTTACTGAGCCTGAGTTACATGATAGTCTGGCTGGCGGCTATTTGGCTGCCGGGCTGGCATGAACCGTTCTCGTGGCGCGGTCTGTTGGGGGTTGCCGTCATTATCGCCGGGGTGATAACCATCTTCTGGCCGACAAAAAAAACCGCTCCTTCGTTGCCAAAGTAAACGCTCTTATATTGCGGCTAAAAAAACGGCCTCTGGCGTTATCACGCGAGAGGCCGTTTCATCATCACGCTAAATCAGTTGATGACCAGGGTGTTGATGATTGTTTCTGCTTCGGTCTGCGCTTTCTGCTGGTTATCCGCTGGCAGCGTGACTTGCAGAGTTAACAGCTTGTCTTCGATTTTGCCGAGCACGACAGAAGAATAAGCAGTCTGCCCTTTGGCAGAGATAATGCTGTCGAGCTGTTGCAGCGTGTGGCCTTTGATCTCAATAGCTTTATTGGTCACCACTTGCAGTTGTGGGTCACGGTTGCGCTGTTGGTCTTCCAGGCGTTTTGTCATTACGGCTAAATCTTCATTGGTGCTGTCGCCAACGATAACGATGACCGCTTTCTGGCCGGTGGCATCAGAGTAGACGTGCATGTTGTTGCTTTGAGTACCCAGCTTGCCGCTTTGGTCGGTCATACCGGCAGGCAGCGTGAAGCTTAGCTTGCCGTCTAACAGGCTGATTGCCTGTCCGGTTGCATCGCTAGCGGCGGCTAAACCCTGTGCTGGAGTGCTGTTGTCGCTGTTGTCGCAGGCTGCAAGCCCCATCACCAGCAGGCCAATACCAGCATATTTCACCAATTTGCGCATTGACATCTTCCTTTCGATAAATAGCCATGAGCGGCTCATCTGCCTATCTTAACACAACCGTTTAAAGGCGCGTTTAACCTGGCTGGATTGCTGACAAATCAGATTTATCTGCCAGTTTTTTCAATAGCATATTCAACAACACACCGTACATCGGCAGGAAGAAAATAATGCTAATCAGCACTTTGAAGCTGTAGTCCACCAGGGCGATTTCCACCCAGTGTGCGGCCATGAATGGGTCTGGACTGCGCCAGAAGGCGATGAAAAAGAACGCCAGTGTATCGCTGATATTACCGAACAGTGTCGATGCCGTCGGCGCAAGCCACCAGTGGCGGCTCTGACGTAGACGGTTGAACACATGGACGTCGAGGATTTGCCCCAGCGCGTAGGCCATAAAGCTGGCGGCGGCGATACGGGCAACGAACAGGTTAAAGTGCGTCAGCGCGCCAAAACCTTGCCATTCGCCCATGTAAAACAGCGCCGAGATGACGTACGAGATAGCGAGTGCTGGGATCATCACCGCGAAAACGATGCGTCTGGCCAGCGGCGCGCCAAAAATACGCACGGTCAGGTCGGTTGCGAGGAAGATAAACGGAAAGCTAAATGCGCCCCAAGTGGTGTGGAAGCCAAAAATGGAAACTGGCAACTGCACCAAATAGTTGCTGGAAGTGATCACCAGCAGATGAAATAGCGATAGCCAAACCAGCGCGTGACGGCGCTGTGCGGATGTAAAGGGAGTCATATTGTACCTTTTTAATGGTTGGGGTGAGGGAACCCAATAATCTGCAAACCTATTGCAGGGGCGGAATGATACTGCTTTCGCGTTTCATTGCAATGGTTGATTTTCGCGCAATCGTTAACCTTGTTGCGTTGCGATAATGTCAGCGTAAACTAATGCCGTTTTTTCTGACGATGAGATGATAATGACCGATTTGTTCTCCAACCCCGACCATACGTTAGACGCGCAAGGGCTGCGCTGCCCAGAACCTGTCATGATGGTACGCAAAACGGTGCGCACGATGCCAGTGGGTGAAACGTTGCTGATCATTGCCGACGATCCCGCGACGACGCGCGATATTCCCGGTTTTTGCCGTTTTATGGAGCATGAGTTAATTGCCCAGCAAACCGAGTCTTTGCCGTATCAGTATCTGCTGCGTAAGAGTCATTAATCTCGTCAAACGCAGTGCCTGATCGCGCTACGCTTATCAGGCCTACGCAGGTTTGTAGGTCAACATTTGCGTGGGTTTGTAGGCCGGATAAGGCGTTACGCCGCCATCCGGCAATCTGCTCCGCTCTGCCTGATGGCGCTGCGCTTATCAGGCCTAAGCAGGTTTGTAGGCCAACATTTGCGTGGGTTTGTAGGCCGGATAAGGCGTTACGCCGCCATCCGGCAATCTGCACCGTTCCGCCTGATGGCGCTGCGCTTATCAGGCCTACGCAGGTTTGTAGGCCAACATTTGCGTGGGTTTGTAGGCCGGATAAGGCGTTACGCCGCCATCCGGCAATCTGCACCGTTCCGCCTGATGGCGCTACGCTTATCAGGCCTACGCAGGTTTGTACGCCAACATTTGCGTGGGTTTGTAGGCCGGATAAGGCGTTACGCCGCCATCCGGCAATCTGCACCGTTCCGCCTGATGGCGCTGCGCTTATCAGGCCTACGCAGGTTTGTAGGTCAACATTTACGTGGGTTTGTAGGCCGGATAAGGCGTTTACGCCGCCATCCGGCAATCAGGCGCTAAACTTCCCACGCAACAACCGCAGCGCGTTCAGCGTTACCAGCACCGTTGCTCCGGTATCAGCCAGCACCGCAAGCCACAATCCGGTCATGCCCAGCAGGGTGGTGACGAGGAAAATCCCTTTTAACCCCAGCGCGATGGCAATATTCTGCCGTACGTTGGCGTGGGTGGCGCGCGCCAGGCGAATCATCTCCACCAGCCCGGTTAAACGGTTGTGCGTCAGCGCGGCATCGGCGGTTTCCAGTGCGACGTCTGTGCCACTGCCCATCGCAATACCCATCGCCGCCGCTTTCATCGCTGGAGCATCGTTGATGCCGTCGCCGACCATCGCCAGCGGCCCTTGTGCGTTAAGCGCGGTCACCTCTTTTACTTTATCGGCAGGCAGCAGATTGGCGCGGTACGCCATGCCTAACTCATTGGCAATCGCTGCGGCGGCACGTGGGTTATCGCCGGTCAGAATGACCCCCTGGATCCCCAGTTCGCGTAGGCCATCAACCGCCTGACGCGCCTCCTGGCGCACGGTATCGCGTAGTGCCAAAATACCCAGCAGGGTGTCGTTGCGGGTGACCAGCACCACCGTGTTCCCCTCGCTTTCTAGCTGTTGAATCTGAGCTTGCTGCGCCTCGGCAGGGAATTTCCCCGCTGCACAGATAACAATGCGCTCGCCATCCACTTCAGCCTCAATACCGGAACCGACAAGAGCGCGCTGGGCGCTAGCCTGCATCAGCGGCAGATTGCGTTTCTGTGCTTCGCGAACCACCGCCTGTGCCAGCGGGTGGGTTGCCCCTTGTTCTACTGCGGCAGCCAGCGCTAACAGGGACTCTTCGCTGATGTCAGCGGTAGGGATAATCGCGGTCACCTGCGGCTTGCCCAGTGTCAGCGTGCCGGTTTTATCAAACGCCATTTGGCGAATACGGCCCAACTGTTCCAGCGCCGCACCGCCTTTAATCAGCGCACCGTGACGTGCGGCGGTCGCAAGCCCCGAGGTAATTGCTGCAGGCGTAGAGATAACCAGCGCACATGGGCAGCCAATCAGCAGCAGCGTCAGCCCTTTATAAACCCACTCCTGCCACGAGGCGGCAAAAAGCAGCGGCGGCAGCAGAGTCACCAGCAGCGCCACGGCCATAATCGCTGGGGTATAAATGCGGCTGAAACGGTCGATAAAGCGCTCGATTGGCGCGCGGCGTTCTTCTGCTTCTTCAATCAGTCGCAGGATCCGGTCAATGGCGCTGTCGCCCGGTTTAGATATCACGCTAAGCTGCACGAGGCGATCCGCGCTGGTGGCGCCCGCCGGGACGCTTTCGCCCGCGTTGCGTTCAACCGGAATGGATTCGCCGGTTAACGCACTTTCATCAAAGCTGGCAAACGGGGTGATCAGTTTGCCGTCGGCAGGTAAACGCCCGCCGGCTGCGACTTCAATTACATCGCCAGGCTGGAGATCTTTTTGTGCGACGGTTTCACGCTGGCCATCGCGCACACGCACTGCGGTATCTGGCTTCAGCGCCATCAGCGCACTTACGCCCTGACGCGCGCGGTTAGCCGCCCAGCCTTCAAGCCGTTCGCCGATTAAAAACAGCAGCAGCACCATCGCGGCTTCCGCCGTTGCGCCAATAAACAGCGCGCCAATGGCGGCTACGCTCATCAGCGTTTCAATCGCAAACCAACTGCCGCTTTTTATCAGGCGCAACGCCTGACGGGCGATTGGGAACAGGCCGACGAGGGTCGTGGCGATAAACGCCAGATTGCCGAGCGGGTGATTGAAATGCTCCAGCCCCCAACTGATCGCCATCATTACGATGAGGATGATAAGCGGCAGGTTTTCTCGCAGCCGTGATTCACTGGCCTGGCTTTGCGCCTCGTTGTCATCACGCAGCGTGTAGCCTGCGGCGATGACCGCTTTTTCAACCTGTGAACGCACATCTTCGTCGGCATCGACCAGCAGTTTTTCGGTGGCGAACAGCACTTTGGCTTGTTTTACCCCGACGACCTGGCTTGCTGCGGTTTCCACTTTGCGGGCGCAGGCGGCGCAGTCCATGCCGTTGACGACCCAGCTATAGCGCGCCTCCAGCCCGCTTTCTATCGCTGGCGCTGCCGTTGTGCAGTTGTTGTCGCAGCAGCAATCCTCCTGCACTTGTGGGGCAGGGGCGAGCTTGAAAGAAGAGAACTGGGGGGCTTTTTTGTCATGCGTCTCTGGAGCCGGCATTGTATTCTCCGATTAATGATCGTTGTTTCATTAAGCGCAGCATACACTCTGGAGCCGACTCCAGAGTCAAGCGGGAAATTACAGATATAACGCGCGAACGATAAAGAAGTGTCCGGCAAAGTAACAGGCCGCGTAAATGGCGGTGTCGGCGCGGAAACGGCGGCGATAATGGCTAACCAGCCAGATAATATTGCCGAACAGCAGTAACGCCGCGCCAACGAAGCCAGACAGCGCGGTGTCGGTTGGGCGCAAGAACCACAGCTCGCCCGCCACCCATACCATCACCAGTGTCATGGCGATAAACGCCAGCACCGGCAGGCGCATTTCTTCCAGCTGAGTCCAGATAACCGCCAGCAGTAGCATGCCAATCACCAGCAGCGCGACCGGCAGCGGCCAGAAGAAGGTGAACGTCAGTTGGCCTGCAAACCAGATGGTATAAAGCAGGTGTGATAAGAAAAACGCCCCTACGGCGTACAGCATCCGCTGGCGGGGAAGAAGCGTTAAGGCATCACCCACCAAAGAGGCGCACAGGCCTGCTAACACCAGGTAGCTGATGGCGTTAAACATTGGTGCTTGCCAGGCAAGAAACAGCAGCAAAATGAGGGTGATAGGTTTAAATACCCAGCGTTGCCAGGCCGGGCCTCGATAAGACGCATCGACATACAGCCATGCGGAAAGACAAACAGCGATAAACGACCAAAGCATAATAAGTCCCTGTATCTATTACTATCAATGGGTACTGAGTAGCCAGTCTTAGCTTTCAGTGTAGTGGCGATGTTGGCTTGATTACAATGCGTGGCTACATCGTTTACTATGTTTTGCGTAAATTCTTATGGGAGCTAAAAATGAGTAAGCCTCCTCTTTTTTTCATCGCGATTGTGGCGGTAATCGTCATTGCGGCATCGTTTCGCTTTGTTCAGCAACGGCGAGAGAAAATGGATAACGATGCGGCGCCCTTGCTGCAAAAACGGGTGGTGGTGAGCAACAAACGCGAGAAAGTGCTTAACGATCGCCGTTCTCGTCAGCAGACCGTTGCGCCTGCGGGTAGCAGTGTGCGCTATGACGTCAGCTTTAAACCGGAGCAGGGTGGGCTAGAGGTCAGCTTTCGCGTCGAGGCCGCGCAATATCATCAACTTACGGTAGGTGATAAAGGGACGCTGAGCTACCAGGGGTCACGCTTCGTCGATTTTAAGGCCGATCCATAAAACAATGGCCTGGTATCGAACCAGGCCATCTGTGTTTCACTTCTTCTTGAGCGTAGCGGCAATTTTCTTTTGCCACACCAGTAGCTCAAACACGCCGAACAGGAAGATACGAATCTTCTCGCCGCGCGTCATTTTCGGGCCATCTTTCGGCTGCGTGGCCTGTAGCAGCGCCATTTGCATACCGTGCATCAGCGCCATAAATACCAGTGCAACGTTGACGAAAATATTCAACGGGCGTGGGAATGGGTGAAACAAATTCATAACCAGAAACGCCCATACGCACAGCATTAGCGCGCGTCCAAGATTAATCAACATCCTTTTCTCCCTGCACTTCACGGTGATAGAGACGGTAGGCAACCTGACCGGCAATTTTTTCCCGGTATAGGCTCCAGTGAGCAGGAACCGGCGGGAGGCCGTTTTCGACTTCGCTTTCGACGTAGATAAGTGCCTCGTCAGCCAACCAGCCTTGGGTTTCCAGCAAGTTTAACGTCTCTTCCAGCAATCCTTTACGAAACGGCGGGTCAACAAACACAATATCATGCGGCGTGCCGTTTTGATTCAGGAAGGTGAGCGTATTGGTGTTAACCACTTTGCCGTTCGCCGCCTTGAGGGTTGCGAGGTTTTTTTGTAGCTGTTGAGCGACGTGGCGTTCCATTTCCAGCAGCGTAGCGCTGGCGGCGTAGCGAGACAGTGCTTCCAGCCCCAGCGCGCCGCTCCCGGCAAAGCAGTCCAGGCAACGGGCATCGACCATTGACGGAGCCAGCCAGTTAAATAAGGTTTCACGCACACGGTCGGTGGTGGGTCTAAGACCTGGGCTGTCGGGGACAGGTAGTTTACGGCCACGCCATTGCCCGCCAATAATGCGGATTTGGCCACTGCCGCCGGAGGTTGGTTTTTTCATTTGCTCGCTCTGGTCACTCTTTCAGCCTGCTATTCTAGCGATCTGCTGTGCAGGGTTAAAGCGGTGAAGCCAGAGAAGTTAAGTGGTAGACTAACCGACTAATTTCATCATTATTTCAGCCTTCGCGTCGATTATGGCGAAGTGCCGCCATCAATAAACAGCGGGGAGTGTGGTCGTAAATGGCAAAAGAAAAAAAACGTGGCTTTTTTTCCTGGCTGGGCTTCGGGCAAAAAGAACAAGATCAGGTTGTTGAAAAAGAAGAACAAATTGCAGAACAATCGGCGGTAGAGCAGCCGGTTGTTGCGCCGGAAACGGCGGCTGAAACCCCTGCTGTAGAAGACACAGCGGTTGCTGATACGCCGGAAGCGGCTGTTGCACCGCATACGGTTGAAGAAAGTGAAGTTTTCGCCGCTGACGTCGTTGAAGTGACCGAGCAGGTTGCTGAACGCGAAAATGCACAGCCAGAAGCCGTTGCCGAGCCGGTTGTTGAAGAACAGCCGGAAGAAGTCGTTGCTGAGCCGATTGTTGAAGAACAGCCGGAAGAAGCCGTTGCTGAGCCAGTTGTTGAAGAACAGCCGGAAGAAGTCGTTGCTGAGCCGATTGTTGAAGAACAGCCGGAAGAAGCCGTTGCTGAGCCGATTGTTGAAGAACAGCCGGAAGAAGTGGTTGCTGAAGAACCAGAGGCAGAGCTAACCGACGCAGAGCTGGAAGCGCTGGCACTGGCGGCAGAACCAGAAGAAGCGGCGGTTGAAGAAAACGTTGCTGAAGAAGAACCCGCCGCCGATGCGCAACAGGAACAGGAAAAACCGACCAAAGAAGGTTTCTTCGCGCGCCTGAAACGCAGCCTGCTTAAAACTAAAGAAAATCTCGGATCCGGATTTATCAGTCTGTTCCGTGGTAAGAAAATCGACGACGATCTGTTTGAAGAGTTGGAAGAACAACTGCTGATTGCTGATGTCGGCGTGGAAACTACCCGTAAAATTATCAACAGCCTGACCGAAACCGCCAGCCGTAAACAGCTGCGCGATGCCGAAGCACTGTACGGGCTGTTGAAAGATGAAATGGGTGAAATCCTCGCAAAAGTGGATGAACCGCTTAATATTGAAGGCAAAACGCCTTTCGTTATTTTGATGGTTGGTGTTAACGGCGTGGGTAAAACCACCACTATCGGTAAACTGGCGCGCCAGTTCGAGCAGCAGGGCAAAACGGTGATGCTGGCGGCGGGGGACACCTTCCGTGCGGCAGCGGTTGAGCAGTTGCAGGTGTGGGGCCAACGCAACAATATTCCGGTGATTGCACAGCATACGGGCGCGGATTCCGCGTCGGTGATTTTCGATGCGATTCAGGCGGCGAAAGCGCGTAACGTTGACGTGCTGATTGCCGATACCGCAGGGCGCTTGCAGAATAAATCGCACCTGATGGAAGAGCTGAAGAAAATCGTTCGCGTGATGAAAAAGCTCGATGTTGAAGCGCCGCATGAAGTGATGCTGACCATTGATGCGAGCACCGGACAGAACGCCATCAGCCAGGCCAAACTGTTCCATGAAGCGGTGGGCCTGACCGGCATCACGCTGACCAAACTCGACGGTACTGCCAAAGGTGGGGTTATCTTCTCCGTGGCAGATCAGTTCGGCATCCCGATTCGTTATATCGGCGTCGGCGAACGTATAGAGGACTTACGTCCGTTTAAAGCGGGCGATTTTATTGAGGCACTTTTTGCCCGAGAGGATTAATCATGATTCGCTTTGAACACGTCAGCAAAGCCTATCTCGGCGGGAGACAAGCGTTGCAGGGGGTGACTTTCCACATGCAACCAGGCGAGATGGCATTTCTGACCGGCCACTCTGGTGCGGGTAAAAGTACCCTGCTGAAACTTATCTGTGGGATTGAGCGGCCAAGTGCCGGGAAAATCTTATTCGGCGGCCACGATATTAGCCGTTTGAAGAACCGTGAAGTGCCGTTCTTACGCCGCCAGATCGGGATGATTTTCCAGGATCACCATCTGCTGATGGACAGAACCGTGTTCGATAACGTGGCAATCCCGCTTATCATCGCGGGGGCGAGTTTTGATGACATTCGCCGTCGTGTCTCGGCGGCGTTGGATAAAGTGGGCCTGCTCGACAAAGCGAAAAACTTCCCGATTCAGCTTTCCGGTGGTGAGCAACAGCGCGTAGGGATTGCCCGTGCGGTGGTGAACAAACCTGCGGTACTGCTGGCAGATGAACCGACCGGTAACCTCGATGATGCGTTGTCGGAAGGCATTCTGCGCCTGTTCGAAGAGTTTAACCGCGTTGGGGTGACGGTACTGATGGCCACGCACGACATTAATCTGATCTCTCGTCGTTCGTACCGGATGCTGACGCTGAGTGACGGTCACTTGCATGGAGGCCTGACAAGTGAATAAGCGCGACGCAATCAACCAAATTCGCCAGTTCGGTGGCCGTCTTGACCGTTTCCGTAAATCGGTGGCGTCGTCCGGCGATAATGGCCGCAACGCACCGAAGCGTAGCAAGCCCTCGCCAAAACCGAACTCACGTAAAACCAACGTGTTCAATGAACAGGTGCGCTATGCTTGGCAGGGCGCGTTACAGGACTTGAAAAGCAAACCGTTAGCCACTTTCCTGACGGTGATGGTTATCGCGATTTCCCTGACACTGCCAAGCGTGTGCTACATGGTGTACAAGAACGTGAACACCGCCGCTTCGCAATACTACCCTTCGCCGCAGATTACCGTTTATCTGGAAAAAACGCTGGATGATGATGCGGCGGCGAAAGTCGTGGGTCAGCTCCAGGCTGAACAGGGCGTGGACAAAGTCAATTACCTTTCCCGTGACGAAGCGCTGGGCGAGTTCCGTAACTGGTCTGGCTTTGGCGGCGCACTGGATATGCTGGAAGAAAACCCTCTGCCTGCGGTTGCCGTGGTTATCCCAAAAATCGACTTCCAAAGCACCGATGCGCTGAACACCCTGCGTGACCGTGTGGCGCAAATTCAGGGCGTTAATGAAGTGCGGATGGACGATAGCTGGTTCTCCCGTCTGGCCTCTATTACCGGGCTGGTGGGGCGCGTGTCGGCGATGATTGGTGTGCTGATGGTTGCCGCCGTATTCCTCGTCATTGGTAACAGCGTGCGGCTGAGTATTTTCGCCCGCCGCGACACCATTAACGTGCAAAAACTGATTGGCGCTACCGACGGCTTTATCCTGCGCCCATTCCTTTACGGCGGCGCGCTGTTGGGCTTCTCCGGGGCATTCCTGTCGCTGATTTTGTCGGAAATACTGGTAATGCGCTTGTCTTCTGCGGTAACGGAAGTGGCGCGCGTGTTCGGGACTCAGTTTGAGCT
Organism: Kluyvera fluvialis; assembly: GCF_059725275.1. NCBI lineage: Bacteria > Pseudomonadati > Pseudomonadota > Gammaproteobacteria > Enterobacterales > Enterobacteriaceae > Kluyvera > Kluyvera fluvialis. The sequence continues at coordinate 322,020 of NZ_AP046142.1, forward strand.
GAGCGGCCTGTCGTTCGACGAATGCCTGCTGCTGTTGCTGCTGTGCTCGATGATTGGTTGGGTGGCAGCCTGGCTTGCCACGGTACAACATTTACGCCACTTTACTCCCGATTAAAAAAGTTCTGTTATACTCTTCCCCTGCGACGACTTCCGTTCGCAGGGGATGCGTTTTGAACCCCATCTTTCTGCCCTCGCAACTATCGCGCGTCACATTTTGTGCGTAATTTATTCACTCTGTTGCATTGAACTTGTGGATAAACTCACTGTCTGATAAAAGAGCGGATGATATTCTCGTTGCTCATAGAGCCTGGCATGTTTGTTGCCTTCGGGAACAGGCCACCGCCAGTATCAAGTGAATTGAGAGGATTTGAATGACCAAAGAAATGCAAAATTTAGCGTTAGCCCCTGTTGGTAACCTGGAATCCTATATCCGGGCTGCGAACGCATGGCCGATGTTGACGGCTGATGAAGAAAAGGCGCTTGCTGAACGGCTGCATTACCAGGGTGATCTGGAAGCAGCTAAAACGCTGATCCTGTCTCACCTGCGCTTTGTTGTTCATATTGCTCGTAATTACTCGGGCTATGGCCTGCCGCAGGCGGACTTGATTCAGGAAGGCAATATCGGCCTGATGAAAGCCGTGCGTCGTTTTAACCCAGAAGTGGGTGTTCGTCTGGTCTCCTTCGCGGTGCACTGGATTAAAGCGGAAATTCACGAATACGTGCTGCGTAACTGGCGTATCGTCAAAGTCGCGACCACCAAAGCACAGCGTAAGCTGTTCTTTAACCTGCGTAAAACCAAGCAGCGTCTGGGCTGGTTTAACCAGGATGAAGTTGAAATGGTCGCTCGCGAGCTGGGCGTTTCCAGCAAAGACGTGCGCGAAATGGAATCCCGTATGGCGGCGCAGGACATGGCGTTTGATATGTCCTCGGACGATGAGTCTGAAAGCCACTCTGTTGCACCGGTGCTCTACTTGCAGGATAAATCGTCTAACTTTGCTGATGGCATCGAAGACGACAACTGGGAAGAGCAGGCGGCGAACAAACTGACCGACGCAATGCAAGGCCTGGATGAGCGTAGCCAGGACATCATTCGCGCCCGTTGGTTGGACGAAGACAACAAGTCCACGCTGCAAGAACTGGCCGACCGTTACGGCGTTTCTGCTGAACGTGTACGTCAGCTTGAGAAAAATGCGATGAAGAAACTGCGCGCGGCTATCGAAGCCTAATCACGCCGGTTGACGCATTGCCCCGATAACCCCTGGATGCCCATCCGGGGGTTTTTTTATGCCTCATTAAAACGTCAAACAGCTATCACGCTTTCCTCTGCCTATTTTGCTTTTGCCGCTGGCGTTAATTCGAGCGATGGCAAAAACTAAATGTGCGCTACCTATTTTCCGTTCTTTATCGGCAGGGGGTTATTGTGAGTAACGAATCACTGAATCATCGGCGTTTACAGGCAACGCCGCGCGGCGTTGGCGTGATGTGTGGTTTCTATGCGCAGCGCGCAGAAAACGCCACCTTGTGGGACATTGAAGGCAATGAGTATATCGACTTTGCCGCCGGGATCGCGGTGTTAAACACCGGACACCGCCACCCGCAGGTGATTGCCGCAGTAGAAAGCCAGCTTAACGCCTTTACCCATACCGCGTACCAGATTGTCCCTTATGAAAGCTATGTATCATTAGCAGAACGTATTAATGCAGCCGCACCCATTGCTGGAAATGCCAAAACGGCATTCTTCAGCACGGGCGCGGAGGCTGTTGAAAATGCGGTGAAAATTGCCCGCGCCTACACGCGACGCCCGGGGCTGATAACCTTCGGCGGCGCTTTTCATGGCCGCTCTTTTATGACTATGGCGCTGACCGGTAAAGTCGCGCCGTATAAAATCGGCTTTGGCCCGTTCCCTGGCTCGGTTTATCACGGCCTTTACCCGAACGCAGCGCATGGCGTGACGACTGAAATGGCGCTTAACAGCCTGGCGCACATCTTCAAAGCGGATATCGCCCCTGATCAAGTCGCGGCGATAATTCTGGAACCGGTGCAGGGCGAGGGCGGGTTTAACATCGCGCCAGCCGACTTCATTCAGGGGCTGCGTGCGCTGTGCGACACGCACGGAATTCTACTGATTGCCGATGAGGTACAGACCGGTTTTGCCCGTACCGGAAAACTGTTTGCGATGGAGCACCACAGTGTAAAAGCGGACCTGATCACGATGGCGAAAAGTCTCGCCGGTGGCTTCCCTCTCTCTGGCGTCGTGGGGCGCGCCGACGTGATGGATGCCCCTGCGCCTGGTGGGCTGGGCGGCACTTATGCGGGCAACCCGCTGGCTATCGCCGCCGCTCACGCTGTGCTGGATGTCATTGAGGAGGAGGCGCTCTGTACGCGAGCGAACCATCTGGGCCAGCATCTTATCGATGTTCTTAATCAAGAGCGGGAGCAGTGTCCGGCGATTGTTGATGTGCGCGGTGTGGGGTCTATGGTGGCGGTAGAGTTTATCGACCCACGAAACGGTAAACCGTCGCCAGAGTTCGCAAAACGCGTCCAGGAGCGCGCGCTGGCAGAAGGCCTGTTGCTGTTGAGCTGCGGTGTGTACGGCAACGTTATCCGCTTCCTTTATCCGCTCACTATTCCCGAAAAACAGTTCCAGCAGGCGTTAGATATTATTCGACGTGCGCTGGCCGAGTAGCCCTCTTTTGCCGGATGGCGGCTGCGCCTTATCTGGCCCACGGTGCGTGGTAGGCCGGATAAGCGTAGCGCCATCCGGCAATCACAAGCAGCATAAACGATGCTTTCTTCTGTCATAAATCTGTTAAATGCCAGCAAAAATTCACGTTTCAAATCCATAAAAATGGGGTATGTTTTAGCAGAGTATGCTGAAAAGTCCCGGTCAGTATGCCTAAGTAATAATATCTTATACTTTGTTTGATTCAAATATCAGAATAACGTGCCACATAACAACATCACAACAAATGCAATAACCATAACAATGGGGAACCTCAGGATGAAAATGAAGGGTAAAGCGTTACTGGCAGGATGTATTGCACTCGCATTCAGCAATATGGCATTAGCAGAAGATATTAAAATTGCTGTTGTGGGGGCGATGTCTGGCCCGGTTGCGCAGTATGGCGATCAAGAATTTACCGGTGCTGAGCAGGCAGTGGCGGATATCAACGCGAAAGGCGGCATCAAAGGCAATAAACTTTCCATCGTGAAATACGATGATGCGTGCGACCCGAAACAGGCCGTGGCGGTGGCGAACAAAGTGGTGAATGACGGTATCAAGTACGTTATCGGCCACCTGTGCTCATCTTCCACGCAGCCAGCATCTGACATCTATGAAGATGAAGGCATTTTGATGATTACCCCGGCAGCAACGGCTCCAGAGCTGACGGCACGTGGCTATAAGCTAATTCTGCGCACCACCGGCCTGGACTCTGATCAGGGCCCGACGGCGGCAAAATACATTCTCGACACAGTGAAGCCAAAGCGCATTGCTATCGTGCATGACAAACAGCAATACGGCGAAGGTCTGGCGCGCGCGGTGCAGGACGGCCTGAAAAAAGGCGGTGCTGATGTGGTGTTCTTCGACGGTATTACCGCAGGGGAAAAAGACTTCTCCACGCTGGTTGCGCGCCTGAAGAAAGAGAATATCGACTTTGTTTACTTCGGCGGCTATCACCCTGAAATGGGGCAGATCCTGCGTCAGTCTCGTGCGGCGGGTCTGAAAACGCAGTTTATGGGGCCTGAAGGGGTTGCGAACGTGTCGCTATCTAACATCGCGGGTGATTCGGTGGAAGGTCTGCTGGTCACCAAACCGAAGAACTACGATCAGGTTCCGGCAAACAAACCGATTGTGGATGCGATCAAAGCCAAGAAACAAGATCCGAGCGGTGCATTCGTGTGGACCACCTACGCTGCGCTGCAATCTCTGCAAGCAGGGTTGGATCAGTCAAGCGATCCGGCTGAGATAGCTAAATACCTGAAAGCACACAGCGTAGACACCGTAATGGGGCCGCTGTCGTGGGATGAAAAAGGCGACCTGAAAGGCTTCGAGTTCGGCATCTTTAACTGGCATGCCAACGGCACGGCGACCGACGCGAAGTAAGTTTCTGTTATGCCAACCCTCTCCCTGTGGGGAGAGGGAATCGTGCAGCTAGCCCTTTACCCAGCCATCAACCTGTTCATGAAAGCCTAACGCGCGGGCAAAAGCCGCCATCTCTGCCGTTTCTTCCACCCCATTTTGACTCAAATGCCAACGGATAACCTGCGGGTTATCGCGCATCACTTCTTCAACCAAATACTGCCCAACGCCCCGACGGCGGGTGACTTCACGCACGCACAGAGAAGCTAACACGCCTTGATCGCCATTCAGCGTTACGCGCACCGCAGCCAGTAAACGTTCGTTAAAACGGGCGGCGTACAGACGGTGGTTTTCGTTGAGATCCTGCTCGGCAGGAGCGTGAGCAGGCCAGATCTTGGTCAAACAGATCCGCTCTTGATCGCTAAAAGTGGTTAAACGAATGATGGTCAGTTTCATTGACGAGACACTCAAATCACAAAAAGTGCGCTCAGTGTACTCAATTTATTCTGCTGGGGGCTTTCTCTTTTTAGGGGATTTAACAGGTGATTAGTTTTTTGATATTCGCGTAGGCAGTTTGAAACATTATGGATCGAAAAATAGTCAGAACATTAACCTGAAAACCAGCATTTTATTCGGCTCTTTATGCCGTTATTTTATGCTATTTTCTGGACTTTTTTTGTTTATCTATAGCAAAAATCAGAATATTATCTTTTCTTAATAGACTGAAAAATAGAGATTTTAGTCTGCATTTGGCCTAAAAGCCATGCTAAGCCATTAAAGAGACTGGTAAAAATAGCGTTGTGTATTAAAAGTACAGAATGTTTTTTAACCATAAAATTACAAAATAGATACACAACATCTAGATGGGGATCCCGAAGTATGAAAAGGAACACAAAAACAGTAATCGCAGGGGTGATGGCGCTGGCAATGTCGCAAGCGGCTATGGCTGCTGATATTAAGGTTGCCGTTGTAGGGGCGATGTCCGGCCCTGTCGCGCAGTGGGGCGATATGGAGTTCAACGGCGCGCGTCAGGCGATTAAAGACATCAACGCCAAAGGTGGCATCAAAGGCGACAAACTGGTGGGCGTCGAGTATGACGATGCTTGCGATCCAAAACAGGCGGTCGCGGTTGCCAACAAAATCGTTAACGACGGCATTAAATACGTGATTGGCCACCTGTGTTCTTCTTCTACACAGCCCGCTTCCGACATTTATGAAGATGAAGGCATTCTGATGATCTCCCCTGGGGCCACGAACCCAGAACTGACTCAGCGCGGCTATCACTACATTATGCGTACCGCAGGCCTGGACTCGTCACAGGGGCCGACGGCGGCGAACTATATTCTGAATACGGTGAAACCGAAGCGTATCGCGATTATTCACGACAAACAGCAGTATGGCGAAGGGCTGGCGCGTTCCGTACAAGCCAGTCTGAAAGCGGGTAACGCCAATATCGTGTTCTTTGACGGCATCACCGCCGGTGAAAAAGATTTCTCCGCGCTGCTGGCGCGTTTACAGAAAGAGAATATCGACTTTGTTTATTACGGCGGTTACTACCCAGAAATGGGCCAGATGCTGCGTCAGGCACGTTCTGTCGGCCTGAAAACCCAGTTTATGGGGCCAGAAGGCGTAGGTAATGCGTCACTGTCGAACATCGCGGGCGATGCGGCGGAAGGTATGCTGGTGACCATGCCAAAACGCTATGACCAGGATCCGGCAAACAGCGCTATCGTTAATGCACTGAAAGCAGAGAAAAAAGATCCGAGTGGCCCATATGTGTGGATCACCTATGCCGCCGTACAGTCTCTGGCGACCGCAATGGAGCGCACCGGCAGTGACGATCCTCAGGCGCTGATTAAAGACTTAAAAGCAAACGGTGCAAAAACCGTGATTGGGCCGCTGAACTGGGATGCGAAAGGCGATCTGAAAGGATTTGAGTTTGGTGTCTTCCAGTGGCATGCCGACGGCTCCTCCACCGCAGTGAAGTAACCTTCATTTCCCCCCGGCAGGCGTAGATCTGCGGGGGGTAGCAAAAGGCTAATATATGTCAGAGCAGGTTCTCTATTTTGTGCAGCAGATGTTTAACGGCGTCACGCTGGGAAGCACCTATGCACTCATCGCCATTGGTTACACCATGGTTTACGGGATTATTGGCATGATCAACTTCGCCCACGGCGAGGTTTACATGATCGGTAGTTATGTCTCCTTTATGATCATCGCCGCATTGCTGATGATGGGTATCGACACCAGCTGGCTACTGGTCGCCGCAGGTTTTATTGGCGCGATTGTCATCGCCAGTGCCTATGGCTGGAGTATCGAGCGGGTAGCTTATCGCCCCGTGCGTAACTCCAAGCGCCTGATTGCGCTTATCTCCGCTATCGGGATGTCTATCTTCTTGCAGAACTACGTCAGCCTGACCGAAGGGTCGCGCGATGTGGCGTTGCCGAGCCTGTTTAACGGCCAGTGGATTATTGGCAGCAGCGAAAACTTCTCTGCCTCTATTACCACGATGCAGTTGGTTATCTGGGTTGTGACCTTTATTGCCATGCTGGCGCTGACGATTTTCATCCGCCACTCGCGCATGGGACGTGCCTGCCGTGCCTGCGCCGAAGACTTGAAAATGGCGAGCCTGTTGGGGATTAACACCGACCGTGTGATTGCCCTGACCTTCGTGATTGGCGCGGCGATGGCCGCCGTTGCGGGCGTGTTGCTCGGCCAGTTCTACGGCGTTATCAACCCGTATATCGGCTTTATGGCGGGGATGAAAGCCTTCACCGCAGCGGTGCTGGGCGGTATCGGCAGTATTCCGGGAGCGATGATTGGCGGGCTGATTCTTGGTATTGCAGAAGCACTCTCCTCGGCGTATTTGAGCACAGAATATAAAGACGTGGTGTCCTTCGCGCTGTTGATTCTGGTGCTGCTGGTGATGCCGACCGGCATCCTGGGACGCCCGGAGGTAGAGAAAGTATGAAACCGATGCATTTTGCGATGGCGCTGCTGTCTGCCGCAATGTTCTTTGTGTTGGCGGGCGTCTTTATGGGCGTTCAACTACAACTGGATGGCACCAAACTGGTGGTTGGCTCGGCGGCGGATATCCGCTGGCAGTGGATCTTTATTGGCACTGCGGTGGTCTTTTTCTTCCAGTTGCTGCGCCCGTTGTTCCAAAAAGGGCTGAAAAGCGTTTCCGGGCCGAAGTTTATTCTGCCCGCGATTGACGGCTCAACCGTTAAACAGAAGCTGTTCCTGGTGGCGCTATTGGTGATTGCCGTGGCGTGGCCGTTTATGGTGTCGCGTGGGACGGTGGATATCGCCACGTTGACCATGATTTACATCATTCTTGGCCTCGGCTTGAACGTGGTTGTCGGGCTTTCCGGCCTGTTGGTGCTGGGCTATGGCGGCTTTTACGCCATCGGCGCTTACACCTTCGCACTGCTGAACCACTATTACGGCCTCGGCTTCTGGACCTGCCTGCCATTGGCGGGGCTGGTATCGGCGGCGGCGGGCTTCCTGCTCGGCTTCCCGGTACTACGCCTGCGCGGTGACTATCTGGCGATTGTGACTTTAGGTTTTGGTGAAATCGTCCGTATCCTGCTGCTGAACAACACTGAAGTGACCGGTGGCCCGAACGGCATCAGCCAAATTCCAAAACCGACGTTCTTCGGCCTGGAGTTTAGCCGTAGCGCCCGTGAAGGCGGCTGGGACACCTTCAGCAACTTCTTTGGCGTCAAGTATGACCCGTCTGACCGCGTGATTTTCCTTTATCTGGTGGCGTTGCTGCTGGTGGTGCTGAGTCTGTTTGTTATCAACCGTCTGCTGCGGATGCCGTTAGGCCGCGCATGGGAAGCGCTGCGTGAAGATGAAATCGCCTGTCGCTCGCTGGGTTTAAGCCCAACGCGCATCAAACTGACCGCCTTTACGATTAGCGCCGCATTTGCCGGTTTTGCCGGGACGCTGTTTGCCGCGCGTCAGGGTTTTGTCAGCCCAGAATCGTTCACCTTTGCCGAGTCGGCCTTTGTGCTGGCAATCGTAGTGTTGGGCGGCATGGGCTCGCAGTTTGCGGTTATTCTGGCGGCGGTGCTGCTGGTGGTTTCGCGCGAGCTGATGCGCGACTTTAACGAATACAGCATGTTAATGCTGGGTGGCTTGATGGTGCTGATGATGATCTGGCGTCCGCAGGGCTTGTTGCCGATGACCCGTGTACAGATGAAGCTGAAAGGCGGGAAAGCGAAAGGAGAGCAGGCATGAGTCAGCCATTATTATCGGTCAGCGGCCTGATGATGCGTTTTGGCGGCCTGCTGGCGGTCAACAACGTTAATCTGGAGCTGCATCCGCAGGAAATCGTCTCGCTGATTGGCCCGAATGGCGCAGGGAAAACGACGGTCTTTAACTGCCTGACCGGTTTTTATAAACCGACCGGCGGCACGATTATGCTGCGTGACCAGCATCTGGAAGGCCTGCCGGGCCAGCAGATTGCGCGCATGGGCGTGGTGCGTACTTTCCAGCACGTGCGACTGTTCCGTGAAATGACGGTGATTGAAAACCTGCTGGTTGCTCAACATCAGCAACTGAAAACCGGTGTTTTTTCTGGCTTGCTGAAAACGCCATCGTTCCGCCGTGCGCAGAGCGAAGCGCTGGACAGAGCGGCAGTTTGGCTTGAGCGTATTGGCCTGCTGGAGCACGCCAACCGCCAGGCCAGCAACCTGGCCTATGGTGACCAGCGCCGCCTGGAAATTGCCCGTTGTATGGTGACTCAGCCGGAAATCCTGATGCTCGACGAACCCGCCGCTGGCCTCAACCCGAAAGAGACCAAAGAGCTGGATGAGCTGATTGCCGAGCTGCGTAATCATCACAACACCACCATTTTGCTGATTGAACACGATATGAAGCTGGTGATGGGCATTTCCGATCGCATTTACGTGGTGAACCAGGGCACGCCGCTGGCGAATGGTACGCCGGAAGAAATCCGTAACAACCCGGATGTTATCCGTGCCTATTTAGGTGAAGCATAAGATGGATAAAGTGATGTTATCGTTTGATAAAGTCAGCGCCCATTACGGCAAAATTCAGGCGCTGCACGAGGTAAGCCTGCATATCAACCAGGGGGAAATTGTGACCCTGATAGGCGCTAACGGCGCGGGCAAAACCACACTGCTTGGCACGCTGTGCGGCGACCCACGTGCCACCAGCGGGCGCATTGTGTTTGATGATAAAGACATTACCGACTGGCAAACCGCGAAAATTATGCGTGAAGACGTGGCGATAGTCCCGGAAGGGCGTCGTGTTTTTTCGCGCATGACGGTGGAAGAGAACCTGGCGATGGGCGGCTTCTTTGCTGAACGCGACCAGTTCCAGGCGCGGATTAAGTGGGTCTACGACCTGTTTCCACGCCTGCACGAGCGCCGTATTCAGCGTGCCGGAACGATGTCCGGCGGTGAACAGCAAATGCTGGCGATTGGTCGCGCGTTGATGAGCGAGCCGCGCTTGCTGCTGCTGGATGAACCGTCTTTGGGGCTGGCGCCGATTATCATCCAACAAATCTTCGACACCATCGAACAACTGCGCGAGCAGGGCATGACCATTTTCCTGGTCGAGCAGAACGCTAACCAGGCGTTGAAGCTCGCAGATCGTGGCTATGTGCTGGAGAACGGTCACGTGGTGCTATCCGATACCGGTGACGCGCTGCTGGCGAACGAAGCGGTGCGCAGCGCCTATCTGGGCGGCTAGCACAGCAAAAGACCCGGTGCGCACCGGGTCTGCTGAATCAGAAAAGGGGGCAAGCTTTAATCCTTGTCAGTTAAGCGCCACATTCCGTTCACCGGTGCATCGGTATCAGCAACTCTGGTTCTGGCTATTCATTCAAAGACCGCACTGACGTGGGTGGCGTCTAAATCGCCGAAGCGTTCTCTGGAGGCCGGGGCAGCCCACAGGGATGTGGGCTGAGGGCGCGGCTTTACAGGGATGTTGCCTCGCGCCCGACCCGAAAGCCGGAAGAGATAAGCTGAGGGAATCGCGAAGCGACGATTTTGCCGCCGGAGACCGGGGGGGCAGGGGGCGGCGGCGACTGGCCGCCCCCTGCGCGCTCTTTGCGCCCGAGCATGTTTAGGGCATGGCGTAAAAAAGAGCGCAACTGGCGACGATACTAAAAGCAGAAATCCCCTTAACTCACAAGCATTACGCGAATAGCGCCCTTTTTTTATGGCTGCGGTGTTTCGCGCGTCCCCTCCGTCAGCAGCAACGGCGGCACTTTACCCGTCGCGCTATCAAAGACAAACTCACGTCCCTGCCGCTCGCCGCCAATATAGAATGACACTTCTTTATTGCCTGCGGCGGCCTGCTGGCGCACGTAACTGTCCACGTCAAAATAGAGGTCTTCGTCTTTATTGCCATGGCGTAACGTTGCCACCGAGGTGTAGGTCATCGGCGGACGATGATTCCAGTTGACGCTGCTGGCCTGCCAACTGTTGTCGGCCGCATAAATGTGGAGAATACGGGCTGCCGAATCGGTGGTGTTTTTACCGTGCAGGCGCACCGTGTATTTAAACAGGGCAGCGTCTTCCGGCGGCAGGTTAGAAGGCAGCGCCGGGATAGTAAATTTCAGCAGCGCCAGTTTTTGCGGATACATGTCGCGGCCTGCGCCATTCCAGTTATCGACAATATGCATCTGCGCGTCCTGAGCGTGGATCGCGGTCGGAGCACGGCTGTCAACGTAGCTGCTCTCGCTGGCAGCGCTCATGCTGTACGGCACGTTCAGCCCGCACTGGGTTCCTCGGTTCAGGCAGTGCTCGGTCATAAAGCGCGCGCCATCCACAGTCCAGCCATTCATGAAATCGCCGTGTGCGGTGTAGAGATTGCCCCATTTTTCCATGTGATGGCCGTGGTGCATTTCAGGATCCATCGACAGCCCAACTTTGCTGGTATCCAGCGCCTTTATGCCGGGCAGAACCCAGACGGCGTTAAGGTTAACCGTCGGCAGTTTCACCGGGAAGTCCGTCGGACAAATGTTATTCACCGCGTAGGTGGCGTTTGGCTTGCCAACCGCTGGGCGCAAGTTTTTACCATCCCAGCAGTTCGGGAAGCGCATACCGATGTTGAACTGTACCGGGCCGCCCGGCGAGCGTGGAGTACATACCCGTCCGATTTTGTTGAAATAACCCGGCTGGCCCGCACAGAGGAAGTTGATATTTTTTGGCGGCTTGCTGCCGTGGTGATCCCCGGCCAGCAGCTCCAGTCCCGGCGGGAAAGGCTGAACCGGATGAGCGGCAACGTCGTCGGCCTGGTAGTACGTTTTCTGGTAGGACGGCTTCAGAAGCTCGCCGTCCTCCATACGCAGCGACGGAACCCAGTAGGCGGAAGCGTCAGATTTGTTGTCACAGGTGGTCTGCGGGTGCGCCAGCAGTGCGTTGTAATTAGAAAACGCATCCACGCTGGTGTTGCCAAAGAAGTCGTGCAACATCGCCATGCCCGGCATCCCGTGCATCATGATGGCGTCATCTCCGGCGGTGTGGTGGTAGCTACAAACCACATTGCTTTGCCCTTCAGCAGCGTGCGCGCTGGCAATACCGGCGCCTGATAACATGCTGATAGCGATAAGATTGCGTAAAATTGTCATGATAATCTCCTGGTTAGTTGCGCCATCAATAGCACGGGCAAACCGGAGGGCTGACATCACAACGTATCATCAACGGTCATTTTTCCCCGTTGAGATGAGTTAGCTCAACGAGAGCCGTCATCTGACCATCACCCTTTCGCCATCTTGCTGACGCCTGGCTGTCACCTCTTTGTAATCAAAAAGTTATTTTTCTGTCATTCGAGCATGTCATGTTACCCCCGCGAACATAAAACGCGTGATATCGCGCATCCCGGCACAAAAAGAGAGATAACCGATGATATCGTTACGACATACAGCTTTAGGATTGGCAATGAGTCTGGCATTCGCAGGCCAGGCTATGGCCGTCACCACCATTCCGTTCTGGCACTCTATGGAAGGGGAATTGGGTAAAGAGGTTGACTCTCTGGCGCAACGCTTTAACGAAGCCAACCCTGATTACAAAATTCAGCCGGTATACAAAGGTAACTACGAGCAGAGCCTGAGCGCCGGTATCGCTGCGTTCCGCACCGGTAATGCTCCCGCGCTGCTTCAGGTGTATGAAGTGGGCACGGCAACCATGATGGCGTCAAAAGCGATTAAACCGGTGTATGAAGTCTTTAAAGATACCGGGATCAACTTTGATGAAAGCCAATTCGTGCCGACGGTTTCCGGTTATTACACCGACTCAAAAACCGGGCATTTACTCTCCCAGCCGTTTAACAGCTCCACTCCAGTGCTGTACTACAACAAAGACGCCTTCAAGAAGGCCGGTTTAGATCCCGAACAGCCGCCGAAAACCTGGCAGGATCTGGCGGATTACACCGCGAAGCTGAAAGCTGCCGGTATGAAGTGCGGCTACGCCAGCGGCTGGCAGGGTTGGATTCAGATTGAAAACTTCAGCGCCTGGAACGGCCTACCGGTCGCCACTAAAAACAACGGTTTTGACGGTACGGATGCGGTGCTGGAGTTCAACAAACCGGAGCAGGTGAAACACATCGCCCTGCTGGAAGCGTTAAACAAGAAGGGCGATTTCAGCTACTTCGGGCGTAAAGACGAGTCCACCGAGAAGTTCTACAACGGTGATTGCGCCATTACGACGGCGTCTTCTGGTTCGCTGGCGGATATCCGCCACTACGCCAAATTCAACTACGGCGTAGGCATGATGCCTTACGATGGCGACGTGAAAGGTGCACCGCAGAACGCCATTATCGGCGGCGCGAGCCTGTGGGTGATGCAGGGCAAAGACAAAGACACCTACACCGGCGTGGCGAAGTTCCTCGACTTCCTGGCGAAACCGGAAATTGCTGCCGAATGGCATCAGAAAACCGGCTATCTGCCTATCACTACCGCCGCGTATAACCTGACTCGCGAGCAAGGCTTCTATGACAAAAATCCCGGCGCGGATATTGCGACCCGTCAGATGCTGAACAAGCCGCCGTTGCCGTTCACCAAAGGTCTGCGTCTGGGCAACATGCCGCAGATTCGTACCATCGTGGATGAGGAACTGGAAAGCGTATGGACTGGGAAGAAAACGCCACAACAGGCGCTGGATTCTGCGGTAGATCGCGGTAACCAACTGCTGCGCCGCTTTGAGCAATCGACGAAATCTTAATGTTTTCATGCCGGATGGCGCTGCGCTTATCCGGCCTACGAAATGCACCATGTCGTTTTTGTAGGCCGGGTAAGGCGTAGCCGCCACCGGGCGTTTTCTGGAAAAGAGTCCCGCTATGTCATCATCCCGTCCGGTATTCCGTTCGCGCTGGCTGCCCTATTTGCTGGTCGCCCCGCAGCTGATTATCACCGTTATCTTTTTCATCTGGCCTGCGGGCGAGGCGCTGTGGTATTCACTGCAAAGCGTCGATCCTTTCGGGCTTTCCAGCCAATTTGTTGGCCTGGACAACTTTGTCGCGCTGTTCCGCGACAGCTACTACCTCGACTCTTTCTGGACGACGATGAAATTCAGTGCGTTGGTCACGGGAAGCGGCCTGCTGGTATCGCTGTTTTTTGCCGCTCTGGTGGATTACGTGGTGCGCGGCAGCCGGTTATATCAAACGCTGATGCTGCTGCCCTACGCCGTTGCGCCTGCTGTCGCGGCGGTATTGTGGATTTTCCTGTTCAACCCTGGCCGTGGGTTAATTACCCATTTCCTCGGCGAGTTTGGCTATGACTGGAACCACGCACAAAACAGCGGCCAGGCGATGTTTTTGGTGGTGTTTGCCTCGGTCTGGAAGCAGATAAGCTACAACTTCCTGTTCTTCTTTGCTGCGTTGCAGTCGATTCCTCGCTCGCTGGTTGAGGCGGCGGCGATTGATGGTGCAGGCCCAGTTCGCCGTTTCTTTAAACTGGCGCTACCGCTGATTGCGCCGGTCAGTTTCTTCCTGCTGGTGGTGAACCTGGTGTACGCCTTCTTCGACACCTTCCCGGTGATTGATGCCGCTACCGCCGGTGGGCCGGTGCAGGCGACGACCACGCTAATTTATAAAATCTACCGCGAAGGCTTTGCTGGGTTGGATCTCTCCGCTTCCGCCGCGCAGTCAGTGGTGCTGATGTTCCTCGTCATCATTCTGACGGTGGTGCAGTTCCGCTATGTGGAAAGTAAGGTGCGTTACCAATGATTGAGAACCGTCGTGGGCTGACGATATTCAGCCACACCATGCTGATCCTCGGCATTATGGTGATCCTTTTTCCGCTGTACGTCGCGTTTACGGCGGCAACGCTGGATAACAAAGCGGTGTTTGAAACACCGATGACGCTCATTCCTGGCACTCATCTGCTGGAGAACATGAAGGCGATTTGGGTTAACGGCGTGGGCGCGAACAGTGCGCCGTTCTGGCTGATGATGCTCAACAGCTTCATCATGGCGCTGGGCATTACGGTGGGCAAAATTGCGGTGTCGATGCTGTCGGCGTTCGCGATTGTCTGGTTCCGTTTCCCGCTGCGTAATCTGTTCTTCTGGATGATATTTATCACTCTCATGCTGCCGGTTGAAGTGCGTATCTTCCCGACGGTGGAAGTGATAGCCAACCTGAAAATGCTCGACAGCTATGCCGGTTTAACCCTGCCGCTGATGGCTTCGGCAACGGCGACCTTTCTGTTTCGCCAGTTCTTTATGACCTTACCGGATGAACTGGTCGAAGCCGCGCGTATTGACGGCGCATCGCCGATGCGCTTTTTCCGCGACATCGTGCTGCCGCTGTCCAAAACCAATCTGGCGGCGCTGTTCGTTATCACCTTTATCTACGGCTGGAACCAGTATCTGTGGCCGCTGTTGATTATTACCGACGTTAACCTGGGCACGGCTGTGGCAGGTATTAAAGGCATGATTGCCACCGGAGAAGGCACGACGCAGTGGAACCAGGTGATGGCGGCGATGCTGCTGACCCTGATCCCGCCGGTAGTTATCGTTTTAGCCATGCAGCGCGCGTTCGTGCGTGGTTTAGTGGATAGTGAGAAATAAAATGGCAGGTTTGAAATTACAGGCAGTCACGAAAAGCTGGGATGGCAAAAACCAGGTGATTCAACCGCTGACGCTCGATGTCGCGGACGGCGAATTTATTGTGATGGTGGGGCCATCGGGCTGCGGTAAATCTACGCTGCTGCGCATGGTGGCTGGGCTTGAGCGAGTCACCAGCGGCGATATCTGGATTGACCGCCAGCGCGTGACGGAAATGGAGCCGAAAGATCGCGGCATCGCAATGGTATTCCAGAACTACGCGCTCTACCCGCACATGAGCGTGGAAGAAAACATGGCGTGGGGGCTGAAAATTCGCGGGATGGGCAAAGAACATATTGCCGAGCGAGTGCGTGAAGCCGCGCGGATTCTGGAGCTGGACGGCCTGTTAAAACGTCGCCCGCGTGAGCTTTCCGGCGGCCAGCGCCAGCGCGTGGCGATGGGGCGCGCGATTGTCCGCGACCCTGCGGTATTCCTGTTCGATGAACCGCTCTCTAACCTTGACGCGAAACTGCGGGTGCAAATGCGTCTGGAGTTGCAGCATCTGCACCAGCGTTTAAAAACCACTTCGCTGTACGTCACCCACGATCAGGTTGAAGCGATGACGCTCGCCCAGCGGGTGATGGTGATGAACAAAGGCGTTGCCGAGCAGATTGGTACTCCGGTGGAAGTGTATGAGAAGCCAGCTAGCCGGTTCGTCGCCAGTTTTATCGGCAGCCCGGCGATGAACCTGCTGGATGGGCGCATCAGTGTTTCCGGTACTCACTTTGAGCTGGCAAACGGTATGTCGCTGCCTACCAATTGGCTGCATCGCACCTACGCGGGGCGTAAAATGACGCTGGGTATCCGCCCAGAACATATTGCGCTAAGCTCGCAGCGTGAAGGCGGCGTGCCGCTGGTGGTGGATACGCTGGAAATATTAGGTGCGGATAACCTGGCTCATGGGCGTTGGGGCGACCAGAAACTGGTTGTGCGCCTGGCGCATCAGCATCGCCCAAGCGCAGGCAGCACGCTGTGGCTGCACCTACCGGAAAATCATCTGCACCTTTTTGAAGGTGAAACAGGACTACGAGTATGAGTAACTGGCCTTATCCGCACATCGTCGCCCACCGTGGCGGCGGTAAACTCGCGCCGGAAAACACGCTGGCGGCTATCGACGTCGGCGCGCACTACGGCCATACCATGATTGAGTTTGACGCTAAGCTGTCGAAAGACGGTCATATCTTCCTGCTGCACGACGATAACCTTGAGCGTACCAGCAACGGCTGGGGGATTGCCGGAGATCTCAACTGGCAAGATTTACTGCGCGTTGATGCAGGCAGTTGGTTTAGCCGTGGTTTTAAAGGTGAGCCGTTGCCGCTGCTGTCACAGGTGGCGGAGCGCTGCCGCCAGCACGGCATGATGGCGAATATTGAAATTAAACCGACTACAGGTACTGGGCCGCTAACGGGCAAAGTGGTGGCACTGGCGGCGCGCGAACTGTGGGCTGAGATGACGCCGCCGCTGCTTTCATCGTTTGAAATTGACGCTCTGGAAGCCGCCCAACTTGCTGCGCCAGAGCTACCGCGCGGGCTGCTGTTGGACGAGTGGCGTGATGACTGGCGCGAGCTGACCACGCGCCTGGGTTGCGTGTCGATTCATCTTAACCATCGCTTGCTGGATGAAGCGCGGGTCGAGGCGTTGCGCGACGCGGGGCTGAAGATTCTGGTGTATACCGTCAATAGTCCCCAGCGCGCGGCGCAACTGCTGCGCTGGGGCGTGAACTGCATCTGTACCGATGCCATTGATGTGATTGGCCCAGACTTCCAGCCTTAATACTATTTCAGCATTCCGCCGTTGGTGTTAGGGAGCGGCTGCTGATTGGGCGTGTTCAGCATCTTCGGCTGTGCCTGCTGAACGCGCTGCTGGTCGTTTTTGAGCTGATTTTGCAGATGCAGTTGTTGCTGCTGTGTCTGCACCTGCCGTTGTTGGTTTAACATCCCTTTTTGTTGCTGCTGCTGATTTTGCATTTGCGTCTGCATCCGCTGCTGGCTTGGGATCTCGTAGCCCGGCAGGTTCGGATTATTGTCGGTATTAAGAGGTTGCGCCAGTGCGGCAAACGGCAACAGCGCCGTCAGGATCAGTAATCGTTTCATCGTCTTTCCTCCACTTAGGGGATTTCTTAAGTTTACTCCTTTTTGTGGGGGGTATTGAGAAATAATCACTGAAACTAAGATTAGTCTATTAAGGTTTTTTATTTAAACGTGGTTTTAATTTCTATGAGGGATCACTGGCTAATAGGGTTCAATTTCTTATTCATAAATAGATAGATTCCACTGAGTGGAATGGCAAAGAAAAAACATGCTAGCCAATACAAAGCATATAACCCACTTTTCCCGATATCATCACTAAAGAAACCGGTATGCCAGAAGCGTTGTGTGGTAAAGCGTAGTGCAATGAGTTCAATGATTCTCTTTGCAAATGGGAACAGAGGGCAGCTTATTGATGCGATTATTCTCAATATAAGAATAATATCTTCATCGGCAGGGTGAATAAACCAATCTGCAACAACAAAGGATAATATACACAGGGCGATTAATTCGTTCCGCCAATAATAACTTATGGTCATTTTTTTCCTGATTTCATTAAGTAAATGTATACCCGATATGTTTGCCATAGAAGTGAACGCTATAATGATTGAAGTTATTCCTATCTTCTATATTCCGCAGATGCTTGTCGTCTATCTATTTTACAACATCTGAAACAGGATTATCACGGCGGTGTGATGGGCGATAGCCGAAGTTTTATGGCGGAAGCGGGAAGGACTACCGCCATCTGGCGTACATCGACGGTTACTTTATCCGCGCCATATAATAAGCATCCACATACTCACCATGACGTAAGGCGTACTTTTTACCCGTTCCTTCGATTTCAAAACCGTGCTTCTGATAAACCGCAATCGCCGGTTGGTTATCGACGAACACCGTTAGCTCAATACGATCGACGCGCAGCCAGTTATCGCACATGTCGGTCATGGTGCGAATCAGCGCATTCGCCACGCCGCGATTATGCCAACGGGCATCGACGCAAATGCCAAAATCAGCCACGTGACTGCGACGTGGACGCTGGGCGACATCAATGGTGAGATGCCCGACGACGACATCATCAATACAGGCAACCAGTTGCTTGATGCCAGGCCGGTCGGCTAGCCGCTCTTGCCACATTTGTTCGGAAGGATGAGGAACCTGTAGCGTGTTGTGATACACCTCCGGCTGGGCGTGAATCTGACGAATTGCGTCGTAATCTTTCGGCTCGGCGTGGCGGATCGCTATGTCACTCATTCTCTTTATCCTTCGTGGGTGAAAAGTCCCTTTTAACATCAGTGATTTTCAAATGTGCGTCAATGCGCTTTTTTTGCAAAAAACGTTGGACAAGTGCGAATGAGAATGATTATTATTGTCCTGCATTCAGGGCGTCCTTGCGGAGGACCTGAAAGCACGACATTGCTCACATTGCTTCCAGTATTACTTTAGCCAGCTTTATGCTGGCTTTTTTTTGTCTGGCGTTGCGCTTATGGTGTAGTCAGTTATTTCAAAAGGACTGAACCATGACCCTACATTGCGCATTTATCGGCTTTGGCAAAAGCACAACCCGTTACCATCTCCCCTACGTTTTACACCGCAAAGCCGACTGGCACGTGGCGCATATTTATCGCCGCAGCCCGAAACCGGCCGAACAGGACGCACAGTACGCCCATATCCATTTCACCAGCCAACTGGATGATATTCTGAATGACCCGCAGGTGAAGCTGGTGGTGGTGTGTACTCATGTGGATAGCCACTTCGACTACGCGAAAAAAGCGCTGGAAGCGGGCAAGCATGTGCTGGTCGAAAAGCCATTTACCCCGACGCTTGCCGAAGCAAAAACACTGTTTGCACTGGCGAAAAGCAAAGGGCTAACGGTTTCTCCGTATCAGAACCGTCGCTTTGACTCCTGCTTCCTGACCACCAAAAAAGTGATTGAAAGCGGCAAGCTCGGTGAGATTGTCGAAATTGAAAACCACTTCGATAGCTATCGTCCTGTGGATGGCGGTAAACCCGGCCTGCCGCAGGATGGCGTATTCTATGGACTCGGCGTACATACGCTGGATCAAATCATCGCGCTGTTTGGCCGCCCGCAGCAGGTGTCTTACGATATTCGTCATCTGCGCAATAAAGCCAACCCTGACGATACGTTTGAAGCACAGCTATTCTACGGCGACCTGAAAGCGATAGTGAAAAGCAGCCACCTGGTGAAGCTGGAATACCCGAAATTTATCGTTCATGGCCACAAAGGTTCGTTTATCAAATACGGCATTGACCAACAGGAAACCAGCCTGAAAGCCAATATCATGCCGGGCGAAGCGGGTTTTGGCGAAGACAAGAGCGTAGGGCTGTTGGAATATGTGGATGACGCCGGAAACACCGTGCGTGAAGAGGTTGCGCTAGAGACGGGCGACTATGGCCGCGTGTACGACGCACTGTATGCCACCATTGCCAACGGCGCTGAGAACTACGTCAGTGAATCTGATGTACTGACCAACCTGGAGATCCTTGAACGCGGCTTCCAGCAGCCATCTCCTGCCACCATTACCCTCGATTAATAAGCTCTGCTGGCTTCTCTGTTCTCATTCATATTTTTTGAACAGAGGAGTCAATTTTCACCCTCTATCATCCTGGGCGGTTTGCGTCCAAACTTGTTTCATCGAAAACATGAGGGGGTAACAAATGATTTTCTTACGCAAAGCAAACGAACGTGGTCATGCGAATCATGGTTGGCTGGATTCCTGGCATACCTTCTCTTTTGCTGATTATTACGATCCGAATTTCATGGGCTTTTCCGCGCTGCGTGTCATTAACGATGACGTGATTGACGCAGGCCAGGGCTTCGGTACGCATCCGCATAAAGACATGGAAATCCTGACCTACGTTCTGGAAGGCGCCGTGGAGCACCAGGACAGCATGGGCAACAAAGAACAGGTTCCGGCGGGCGAGTTTCAGATTATGAGCGCGGGTACGGGGATTCGTCACTCCGAGTACAACCCAAGCAACACCGATAAGCTGCATCTGTACCAAATCTGGATTATTCCAGAAAAAACCGGCATCACGCCACGCTACGAGCAGCGCCGCTTCGACGCCGCACAGGGCAAACAACTGGTGCTGTCACCGGATGCGCGTGACGGCTCGCTGAAAGTGTATCAGGACATGGAACTGTACCGTTGGGCGCTGGCGAAAGGCGAACAGTCAGTGCATCAAATTGCCGCAGACCGCCGCGTGTGGATTCAGGTCGTTAAAGGCGAAGTGAGTATTAACGGCACGAAAGCGACCACCAGTGACGGCCTGGCGGTATGGGATGAACAGGCAATTTCGGTACATGCCGACAGTGAAAGTGAAATTTTACTCTTTGATCTGCCGCCAGTTTGATCCGGCTTAAATAAATAGCGCAACTTCCTGAATCTTGCGGGGAGTTTGCGCTATCGCATGGTAAACTCCGGGAATATTCCACTTTTTTCCCTCTGGACAATGAAAAAGAAAAGACCCGTACTGCAAGACGTTGCCG
The DNA here is from genome assembly GCF_059725275.1 of Kluyvera fluvialis. NCBI lineage: Bacteria > Pseudomonadati > Pseudomonadota > Gammaproteobacteria > Enterobacterales > Enterobacteriaceae > Kluyvera > Kluyvera fluvialis. The sequence continues at coordinate 342,717 of NZ_AP046142.1, forward strand.
ATCGTGTTGGCGTGACCAAAATGACGGTGAGCCGTTTTTTACGCAACCCAGAGCAAGTTTCTGTCGCGTTGCGCGGTAAAATTGCGGCGGCTCTTGATGATTTGGGTTACATCCCCAATCGGGCTCCCGATATTCTCTCTAACGCCACTAGCCGCGCTATTGGTGTGCTTTTACCGTCGTTAACCAACCAGGTTTTTGCCGAAGTGCTGCGTGGCGTAGAAAGCGTCACCGATGCCTACGGCTACCAGACCATGCTGGCGCACTACGGCTATAAGCCGGAAATGGAACAGGAACGCCTGGAGTCGATGCTCTCCTGGAATATTGACGGTCTTATCCTCACCGAACGTACCCACACCCCCCGCACCCTAAAGATGATTGAAGTCGCCGGTATTCCGGTGGTTGAGCTGATGGATAGCCAATCTCCGTGTCTCGATATTGCGGTAGGCTTTGATAACTTTGAAGCGGCGCGGCAGATGACAGCAGCGATTATCGCGCGCGGTCACCGCCATATCGCCTATTTAGGGGCGCGTCTTGATGAACGTACTATCATCAAACAGAAAGGCTACGAGCAAGCGATGCTGGACGCTGGGTTAACGCCTTACAGCGTGATGGTTGAGCAGTCGTCGTCGTACACTTCGGGTATCGAACTGATGCGCCAGGCTCGACGCGAATTTTCGCAGTTGGACGGCATTTTCTGTACCAACGATGACCTGGCCGTTGGCGCGGCGTTTGAATGCCAGCGTCTGGGGCTTAAAATTCCAGACGATATTGCTATCGCGGGTTTCCACGGTCATGACATCGGTCAGGTGATGGAACCGCGTCTCGCCAGCGTATTGACGCCGCGTGAACGTATGGGGCGCATTGGCGCAGAGCGCCTGCTTGCCCGCATCCGTGGTGAAACAGTTACGCCAAAAATGTTAGATTTAGGTTTCACTTTGTCACCGGGCGGTTCTATTTAGCCCTAACAAATTTGAACTAGATCACACAAATTCATTTATAAATCCCTGGTGGCACGTTTGGTGATTGCTTATCCATTTACTCAGCATGACAATGTTACCGATAACAGTTACCCGTAACAAATTTTAGTGCCCAACAGGAGGACGCCTTGAGCACGACTAACCACGATCACCATGTCTATGTACTGATGGGCGTATCTGGCAGCGGAAAATCTGCCGTCGCTAGCGAAGTTGCACATCGCTTAAATGCGGCATTTCTGGACGGCGACTTCCTGCATCCGCGCTGCAACATCGTCAAAATGTCCTCTGGCGAACCGCTGAACGACGACGATCGTAAACCGTGGTTGCAGGCGCTGAACGACGCGGCATTTGCGATGCAACGTACTAACAAAGTTTCGCTGATTGTTTGCTCCGCGCTGAAAAAAGCGTACCGCGACATTCTGCGTGAAGGTAATCCGAATCTTTCTTTCGTGTACCTGAAAGGGGATTTCGAGGTGATTGAAAGCCGCCTGAAGGCGCGTAAAGGTCACTTCTTCAAAACTCAGATGCTGGTGACTCAGTTCGAAACGCTGCAAGAGCCAGACGCTGACGAACGTGACGTGCTGGTGGTTGATATCGATCAGCCGCTGGATGGCGTCATTGAGAGCACGATTGAAGTCATTAACAAAGGCAGCCACGCGTGACAACTCTAACCCTGGTTTTAACAGCGGTCGGTTCAGTATTGCTGCTGCTGTTTTTAGTCATGAAGGCGCGTATGCACGCCTTCCTGGCGCTGATGGTGGTTTCTATTGGTGCTGGCCTTTTCTCTGGGATGCCGCTGATTAAGATCGCGCAGACCATGGAAAAGGGGATGGGCGGTACGCTGGGCTTCCTGGCTATCGTCGTCGCGCTGGGCGCGATGTTCGGCAAAATCCTGCATGAAACGGGCGCCGTTGATCAGATTGCCGTCAAGATGCTCAAATCCTTCGGGCATAGCCGTGCGCACTTCGCGATTGGCCTTGCGGGGCTTATCTGTGCGCTGCCGCTGTTCTTCGAAGTGGCTATCGTACTGCTGATTAGCGTCGCTTTCTCAATGGCGCGCCATACAGGGACGAACCTGGTTAAGCTGGTTATTCCACTGTTTGCGGGTGTTGCAGCGGCGGCGGCGTTCCTGTTGCCTGGGCCTGCGCCGATGCTGCTGGCATCGCAGATGCACGCTGATTTTGGCTGGATGATTCTGATTGGCCTGTGTGCGGCGATTCCTGGGATGCTGATTGCCGGGCCGCTGTGGGGCAACTTCATTGGTCGCTACGTTGAGCTGAACATTCCTGACGATATTACTGAGCCGCACCTGGGCGAGGGTAAAATGCCGTCTTTCGGCTTCAGCCTGTCGCTGATTCTGCTGCCGCTGGTGCTGGTTGGTCTGAAAACTATCGCTGCGCGCTTCGTTGCCGAAGGTTCTGAAGTTTATCAGTGGTTTGAGTTTATCGGTCACCCGTTCACTGCGATTCTGATTGCTTGTCTGGTGGCTATCTATGGCCTGGCGTTCCGTCAGGGGATGCCGAAAGATAAAGTCATGGAAATCTGCGGCCACGCGCTGCAACCTGCGGGCATCATCCTGCTGGTTATCGGGGCTGGTGGCGTGTTCAAGCAGGTGCTGGTTGACTCTGGCGTTGGCCCGGCTCTGGGCGAAGCCTTAACCGGTATGGGCCTGCCGATTGCGCTGACTTGCTTCATCCTGGCAGCCGCCGTGCGTATTATTCAGGGTTCTGCAACGGTCGCCTGTCTGACGGCGGTGGGTCTGGTCATGCCGGTGATTGAACAACTGAACTATAACGGTGCTCAGATGGCCGCGCTGTCTATCTGTATCGCGGGTGGGTCTATCGTGGTCAGCCACGTGAACGATGCCGGTTTCTGGCTGTTCGGTAAATTTACCGGCGCAACCGAAGCACAAACGCTGAAAACCTGGACCATGATGGAAACCATCCTGGGAACCGTGGGTGCGATTGTGGGCATGGTGGCATTCTCGCTGCTGAGCTAGGTTTGACTGAATCACGTTTAAAAAAGGGCTTCCATCTGGAAGCCTTTTTTGTTGGGAAAATGCCGGTAGCGCTGGGGAAATGCTCTTGATGGTTATCAGGAAAAGCGGCGTTCGATAAGAAGAAATGCGGCTCTCAAGGCAGGGGGAATAAGTTGCATTTCTGATTGCTTTGTCATCATTGATTAATTTCACTTGCGACTTTAGCTGCTTTTTGTAATGTGAAGGGATGCCCAGTGGAACTGGTAAGCACAAACAGCACACTTTTTGCAGGAAAACACGCTATGAAAAATGTTGGTTTTATCGGCTGGCGCGGTATGGTCGGCTCTGTACTCATGCAACGCATGGTGGAAGAGCGAGACTTTGACGCCATTCGCCCGGTCTTTTTCTCTACTTCCCAGCTCGGGCAAGCCGCACCAACATTCGGTGGTACTAGCGGTGGTACACTCCAGGATGCCTTTGATCTTGAGGCGCTGAAAGCACTCGATATTATCGTCACCTGCCAGGGCGGCGACTACACCAATGAAATTTATCCTAAGCTGCGCGCAAGCGGCTGGCAGGGCTACTGGATTGACGCCGCGTCTTCGCTGCGCATGAAAGATGACGCCATTATCATCCTCGACCCCGTCAACCAGCAGGTGATTACCGACGGTCTCAACAATGGCATTAAAACCTTTGTCGGCGGCAACTGTACGGTAAGCCTGATGCTAATGTCGCTGGGCGGCCTGTTTGCCAATGACCTGATCGAGTGGGCGTCTGTCGCCACTTATCAAGCGGCCTCCGGCGGCGGTGCGCGCCATATGCGTGAACTGCTGACCCAAATGGGGCAACTGCATCACCACGTGGCTGATGAGCTGGCGAACCCGGCATCGGCGATTCTGGATATCGAACGCAAAGTCACCGCGCTGACCCGCAGCGGCGACCTGGCGGTGGATAACTTTGGCGTGCCGCTGGCAGGCAGCCTGATCCCGTGGATCGACAAACAGCTCGATAACGGCCAGAGCCGTGAAGAGTGGAAAGGTCAGGCCGAAACCAACAAAATTCTCGCCACTTCGTCCGTTATCCCTGTTGACGGCCTTTGCGTGCGTGTCGGCGCATTGCGCTGCCACAGCCAAGCATTCACCCTGAAATTGAAAAAGGATATTTCCATTCAGTCAGTGGAGGAATTACTGGCAGCGCACAACCCGTGGGCGAAAGTTGTGCCTAACGATCGCGAGATCAGTATGCGTGAATTAACCCCTGCGGCAGTCACCGGCACACTGACCACGCCGGTTGGGCGCTTACGCAAGCTGAACATGGGGCCGGAATATCTGTCGGCGTTTACCGTCGGCGACCAGTTGTTGTGGGGCGCTGCGGAGCCGCTACGGCGTATGCTACGTCAGTTGGCTTAAACATTTAGTCATTTATGGGGGGTGGATCACCACCCCTTTTTTTTGCGTAATGCGTAATACAAGGAGTAAACGCAGCTACGCCTAATTTTATCTCAGGAGTCTGGCAAAGCGTTGACTATGCTTTAATCAAGGTCTGTCACCTTGACTGAAGGTTGAATGGAGCTGAGAGAGCACAAGGTTTAGTGCTGCACCGTTCAGGTCACATTTATCGCCATTACAGTGGATTGAGGCGATACAAAACTAAGGATGATGAAGCATGTCTGATCGTATTGATAGAGACGTGATTAATGCGCTGATTGCTGGCCATTTTGCAGACCCTTTTTCCATATTGGGAATGCACAGAACGGATTCTGGACTGGAAGTCCGGGCGTTATTGCCAGATGCTACCGATGTTTGGGTGATTGAACCTAAAACCGGGCGCAAAATCGGCAAGTTAGAGTGCATGGATGCGCGCGGTTTCTTTTGTGGTGTTCTGCCGCGTCGTAAGAATTTCTTTCGTTACCAGTTGGCTGTCATTTGGCATGGCCAACAAAATCTGATTGATGATCCCTACCGTTTTGGCCCATTGCTTCAGGAAATGGACGCCTGGCTGCTGTCTGAAGGGACGCATTTACGCCCGTATGAAAAACTGGGTGCACATGCGGACACAATGGACGGCGTAACCGGTACGCGTTTTGCCGTATGGGCACCGAATGCGCGCCGCGTTTCGGTCGTTGGGCAATTTAACTACTGGGATGGTCGCCGCCACCCGATGCGTCTGCGCAAAGAAACCGGCATTTGGGAGCTGTTTGTCCCTGGGGCGCACAACGGGCAGCTTTATAAATTTGAAATGGTGGATGCCAACGGTGCGCTGCGAGTCAAAGCCGACCCATATGCTTTTGAAGCGCAAATGCGCCCGGAAACCGCGTCGCTGATTTGCGGCTTGCCGCCGAAGGTTAAGCAGAGCGAGGAGCGGAAAAAGGCCAACCAGTTTGACGCGCCTATCTCTATCTACGAGGTGCATCTGGGTTCCTGGCGCCGCCATACCGACAACAACCACTGGCTGAGCTACCGCGAGCTGGCTGACCAACTCGTGCCCTACGCCAAATGGATGGGCTTCACCCATCTGGAGCTGTTACCGGTTAACGAGCACCCGTTCGACGGCAGTTGGGGTTATCAACCCACGGGGTTGTACGCGCCAACTCGCCGCTTTGGTACGCGCGAAGACTTCCGCTACTTCATCAACGCCGCCCATGCGGCAGGCCTGAACGTCATTCTTGATTGGGTTCCGGGGCACTTCCCATCGGACGATTTCGCCCTTGCCGAGTTTGATGGCACTAACCTGTACGAGCACAGCGACCCGCGCGAAGGCTATCACCAGGACTGGAATACCCTGATTTACAACTATGGCCGCCGCGAAGTGAGCAACTTCCTCGTCGGTAATGCGCTGTACTGGGTGGAACATTTCGGTATTGATGCGCTGCGTGTCGATGCCGTTGCTTCGATGATTTACCGCGACTACAGCCGCAAAGAGGGCGAATGGGTACCTAATGAGTTTGGCGGGCGCGAAAACCTTGAAGCCATTGAGTTTCTGCGCACCACCAACCGTGTGCTGGGCGAGCAAGTGCCCGGCGCGGTGAGTATGGCGGAAGAATCGACCGACTTTGCGGGCGTCTCGCGCCCAGCGGATATCGGCGGCCTGGGCTTCTGGTTTAAGTGGAATCTGGGCTGGATGCACGACACCCTCGATTACATGTCACTCGACCCTATCCACCGCCAGTATCACCACGACAAAATGACCTTCGGTATGCTCTACAACTACACGGAAAACTTCGTGTTGCCGTTGTCGCATGACGAAGTGGTTCATGGCAAAAAATCCATTCTTGACCGTATGCCTGGCGACGCATGGCAGAAATTTGCCAACCTGCGCGCCTATTACGGCTGGATGTTCGCCTTCCCGGGCAAAAAGCTGCTGTTCATGGGCGATGAATTTGCCCAAGGGCGCGAATGGAACTTTGACGGCAGCCTCGACTGGCATCTGCTCGACGGCAATGATAACTGGCATCACGGCGTACAGCGCCTGGTGCGCGACCTTAACCATACCTATTGCCACCACAAAGCCATGCATGAGCTGGATTTCGACCCTTACGGCTTTGAATGGCTGGTGGTAGACGATCACGCTCGCTCGGTGCTGGCTTTTGTGCGCCGCGATAGCGCCGGTAATGAAGTCCTTGTGGTGAGCAACTTTACGCCGGTTCCGCGCCATGATTATCGCCTCGGCATCAACCAGCCAGGGCGCTGGCGTGAAGTGTTAAACACAGACTCGACGCATTATCACGGCAGCAATGCCGGTAACGGTGGCGCGGTGCACAGCGACGACATTGCCAGCCACAACCGGCCACAGTCGTTGAGCCTGACCTTACCGCCGCTCTCAACGCTTTGGCTTATCCGGGAAGGGGAATGAGTATGGTGTCACTTGCCGTTGGGAAACCTGCGCCACTGGGCGCTAGCTATGACGGCGAGGGGGTGAACTTTACGCTTTTCTCGGCTCATGCGCAGCGCGTTGAACTCTGTCTATTTGATCAACAAGGCAATGAGTCGCGCTACGACTTACCCGCCCGTAGCGGTGATATCTGGCATGGCTATTTGCCACAGGCGCGTCCGGGCTTGCGCTACGGTTATCGGGTGCACGGCCCGTGGCAGCCGCAGCAAGGGCATCGTTTTAACCCTGCGAAATTGCTGCTCGATCCTTGTTGTTTCCAGGCGCAAGGTGACCTGCCCGACGACCCGCGTTTTCACGGCGGTTACGATGCGCCAGACCCACAGGACACCGCTGATATCGCGCCTAAATCCGTGGTTGTCGCGCTGGATTACGACTGGCAGGACGACGCTCCGCCGCGCACTGCGTGGGGCAAAACCGTTATCTATGAAGCGCATGTCAAAGGGCTGACCTATCGGCATCCTGGGCTGCCGGAGGAGATTCGCGGCACTTACAAAGCGCTCGGTCATCCGGTGATGATTGACTACTTCAAACGGCTGGGGATCACCGCGCTGGAGCTGCTACCGGTGGCGCATTTTGCCAACGAAGTGCGGCTGCAACGGATGGGGCTGAGTAATTACTGGGGCTACAACCCGCTGGCGATATTTGCGCTGGCGCCGCGCTATGCTTGCGCGCCAGAGCAGGCGTTGGATGAGTTTCGCGATGCCGTCAAAGCGCTACATCAGGCGGGCATTGAGGTGATCCTGGATATCGTGCTGAACCACAGCGCCGAGCTGGATTTGCATTGCCAGACCTTCTCGCTGCGGGGGATCGATAACCGTAGCTATTATTGGTTAAGAGACGATGGCGACTATCACAACTGGACGGGCTGCGGTAACACGCTGAATCTCAGCCATCCTGGTGTGGTGGAGTATGCCCGCCAGTGCCTACGCTTTTGGGTCGATGTATGCCATATCGACGGTTTTCGTTTTGACTTAGCCTCTGTGATGGGTCGCACGCCGGGATACCGGCAGGATGCGCCGCTGTTTAGCGCCATCCACGCAGACCCCGTGCTGTCGGCGGTCAAACTGATTGCCGAGCCGTGGGATATTGGCGAAGGCGGCTATCAGGTGGGCAATTTTCCGCCTACGTTTATGGAGTGGAACGATCATTTCCGTGACGCCATACGCCGCTTTTGGCTTGAAGAATCGCTCTCGCTGGGGGATTTTGCCCAGCGTTTCGCCGCCTCAAGCGATCTGTTTCAGCATCAGCAACGTCGCCCCAGCGCCGCGATTAACCTGCTCACTGCGCACGACGGTTTCACCCTGCGTGACTGTGTCAGTTTTAACAATAAACACAATGACGCCAACGGTGAGGAAAATCGTGACGGAACGAACAATAACCATGCTAATAATTATGGTACAGAAGGATTAGAAGCCAGCCCTGATGTCATGGCGCGTCGGCAGGCAAGCGCTCAGGCGCTGCTAACTACGCTATTGCTTTCGCAGGGGACCCCGATGCTGCTGGCTGGTGATGAACACGGTCACAGCCAGCAGGGGAACAACAATGCGTATTGTCAGGACAACGCATTGACCTGGCTTGACTGGGACAGTGCAGACGTTGCGTTGACGCAGTTTACCGCCGCCTTAATCCATTTACGCCAGCAGATCCCGGCATTAACCGACGATCGCTGGTGGCAGGATGCAGACGGCAACGTGCAGTGGCTCAATCAGGATGGGCAGCCGCTGTGCGCTGAGGAGTGGCAGCACGGCCTTCACCGGATGCAGATTCTGCTTTCCGGGCGTTGGCTTCTTACGCTCAATGCGACGCAAGACGTGGCGAACCTGACATTACCCGAGGGGGAATGGCGTGCCGTTGCCCCCTTTACCGCAGATGATAATCCGGCGGTAAGTACTGTCTGGCACGGGCCCGCGCACGGAGTGTGCGTATTTCAAAGGTCATAAAAAAGGAGTTGATTATGGTTGGGTTAGAAAAACACGATCCGTTGATGTTGGCACGTCAGTTGCCCATCAAGTCCGTCGCCCTCATTCTTGCCGGTGGACGAGGCTCTCGCCTGAAGGATTTAACCAATAAACGTGCCAAGCCAGCGGTTCACTTTGGCGGCAAATTTCGCATTATCGATTTTGCATTATCCAACTGTGTGAACTCCGGGATTCGCCGCATTGGCGTTATTACGCAATATCAATCGCATACATTAGTACAGCATATTCAACGGGCATGGTCGTTCTTCAATGTAGAGATGAACGAATTCGTTGATCTTTTGCCTGCCCAACAGCGCATGAAAGGGGAAAAATGGTACAGCGGAACCGCTGATGCGGTTACCCAGAACCTCGATATTATTCGCCGTTACAACGCTGAGTATGTGGTGATCCTCGCCGGTGACCACATCTACAAGCAAGACTACTCGCGAATGCTTATCGACCACGTCGAAAAAGGTGCGCGTTGTACCGTGGCTTGTATGCCCGTGCCAATTGAAGAAGCCAGTGCGTTTGGCGTGATGGCGGTCGATGAAAATGAAAAAATTATCGATTTTGTCGAAAAACCGGAAAACCCACCGGCCATGCCGCACGATCCAAGCCGATCGCTGGCCAGTATGGGGATCTACGTCTTTGATGCGGATTATCTGTATGAGTTGCTGGGTGAAGATGATGGCAATAACAAGTCCAGCCATGATTTCGGCAAAGATTTGATCCCAAAAGCGACTCGCGATGGTTTCGCGTATGCGCATCCTTTCCCGCTCTCCTGCGTACAGTCAGATCCTGACGCTGAGCCTTATTGGCGCGATGTTGGAACTCTGGAAGCGTACTGGAAAGCGAACCTTGACCTGGCGTCTGTCGTCCCTGAATTGGATATGTACGATAAAAGATGGCCAATTCGTACCTATAATGAATCATTACCGCCAGCGAAGTTTGTTCAGGATCGCTCCGGTAGCCACGGCATGACGCTCAACTCGCTGGTTTCGGGGGGCTGTGTTATCTCGGGATCGGTGGTCGTGCAATCTGTTTTGTTCTCGCGCGTCCGCGTGAATTCATTCTGTAACATTGATTCGGCAATTTTATTACCTGAGGTCTGGGTGGGTCGTTCCTCGCGCTTGCGCCGCTGTGTTATCGACAGAGCCTGTGTCATCCCGGAAGGTATGGTGATTGGCGAGGATGCACAAGAAGACGCGCGCCGTTTTTACCGCTCAGAAGAGGGGATCGTGCTGGTAACGCGCGAGATGTTGCGCAAACTGGGGTACCAACAGGAGCGATAATGCGGGTTTTACACGTTTGTTCTGAGATGTTTCCGTTATTAAAAACGGGTGGTCTTGCTGATGTGATTGGCGCGCTACCGGCGGCACAAATTGCCGAAGGTACTGATGCGCGTGTGTTATTGCCTGCGTTCCCGGATATTCGCCGTGGAATAAAAGACGCTCAGGTTGTTAGCCGTCGCGACACCTTTGCTGGGCGCATTACGCTACTGTTCGGTCACTACAACGGTGTCGGTATTTATTTAATTGATGCCCCGCATCTCTACGATCGCCCCGGTAGCCCGTATCACGATGGCAACCTCAACAGCTATGCGGACAACGTGCTGCGCTTTGCGCTGCTAGGCTGGGTGGGCAGTGAAATGGCCTGTGGCCTTGACCCATTCTGGCGTCCAGATGTGGTACATGCCCATGACTGGCACGCAGGGTTAGCTCCGGCTTATCTGGCGGCGCGCGGCAACCCAGCCAAATCGGTCTTTACCGTGCATAACCTGGCGTATCAGGGGCTGTTTTACGCCCATCATATGGAAACGCTCCAGCTTCCAGCCTCCTTCTACAATATGCACGGGCTGGAATTTCATGGGCAGATCTCATTCCTGAAGGCGGGGCTTTATTACGCCGATCACATTACGGCGGTCAGCCCGACTTACGCGCGTGAAATTACCGAACCGCAGTATGCGTATGGCATGGAAGGCTTGTTGCGTCAGCGGCATCAGGAAGGGCGCCTGTCGGGCATCCTGAACGGCGTTGATGCCAACATCTGGAGTCCAGAAAAGGACATGCTGCTGCCAGCGCGCTATGACCGCGATACTTTAGAACTGAAAGCCGAAAACAAACGCCAACTGCAAACGGCGATGGGGTTGAAAGTGAGCGATACCGCGCCGCTGTTTGCCGTGGTGAGCCGTTTAACCAGCCAAAAAGGGTTGGATCTGGTGCTGGAAGCGTTGCCGGGCTTGTTAGAGCAGGGGGGGCAACTGGCGCTACTGGGCGCGGGTGATCCTGTACTACAGGAAGGTTTCCTGGCCGCGGCGGCGGAGCATCCGGGGCAGGTCGGCGTTCAGATTGGCTATCACGAAGCATTCTCCCACCGCATTATCGGTGGCGCGGATGTCATTCTGGTGCCCAGCCGCTTTGAGCCATGCGGCTTAACGCAACTCTACGGTCTGAAGTATGGCACGCTGCCGCTGGTGCGTCGTACCGGTGGTTTGGCGGATACCGTTGCGGACAGCTCTCTGGAGAACTTAGCTGATGGCATGGCCAGCGGCTTTGTCTTTGAAGACAGCAATGCCTGGTCGCTGCTCAGAGCTATCCGTCGTGCTTTCGTATTATGGTCTCGTCCATCACTTTGGCGTTATGTACAGCGCCAGGCGATGAACATGGATTTCAGTTGGCAAGTTGCGGCGCACTCATACCGTGAACTTTACCAACGCCTGATATAACAACTGGGCCCTCATTATGAATGCACCTTTTACCTATGCATCACCGACGCTGAGCGTCGAAGCGCTGAAGCACTCTATTGCCTATAAGCTGATGTTCACTATCGGGAAGGATCCGGCAGTCGCCAACAAACACGAATGGCTGAACGCCACTTTGTTCGCCGTTCGCGATCGCATGGTAGAGCGCTGGCTGCGCTCTAACCGCGCACAGCTTTCCCAGGAAACGCGGCAGGTTTACTACCTGTCAATGGAGTTTCTGATTGGTCGTACGCTGTCCAATGCGTTGTTATCGTTAGGGTTGTATGACGACGTGAAAGATGCGCTCGATGGGATGGGGTTAGACCTTGAAGAACTGATCGACGAAGAAAACGACCCTGGTTTAGGCAACGGTGGTTTAGGTCGACTGGCGGCCTGCTTCCTCGACTCTTTAGCAACGCTTGGCTTGCCGGGGCGTGGCTACGGTATTCGCTATGACTATGGGATGTTCAAACAGAACATTGTTAATGGTCAGCAGAAAGAATCGCCAGATTACTGGCTGGAATACGGCAACCCGTGGGAATTTCCTCGCCATAACAAACGCTATAAAGTCCGTTTCGGCGGGCGTGTGCAAATGGAAGGCAAAACCAGCCGCTGGCTGGAAACCGAAGAGATTATCGCAGAAGCGTACGATCAAATCATTCCTGGCTATAACACTGACGCGACCAATACGCTGAGGCTGTGGAACGCGCAAGCCAGCAACGAAATCAACCTGGGGAAATTTAACCAGGGGGATTACTTTGCGGCGGTAGAAGATAAAAACCACTCGGAAAACGTTTCCCGCGTGCTGTACCCAGACGACTCCACCTATTCAGGGCGTGAGTTGCGTTTGCGCCAGGAGTATTTCCTGGTTTCCGCGACGGTTCAGGATATTCTCAAGCGCCATTACCAATTACATAAAACGTATGACAACCTGGCGGATAAAATCGCCATCCACCTTAACGACACGCACCCCGTGCTGTCGATTCCTGAACTGATGCGCCTGCTGATTGATGAGCACAAATTCAGTTGGGATGATGCGTTTATGGTGGCGTGTCAGGTCTTCTCCTACACCAACCACACCTTGATGAGTGAAGCGTTGGAAACCTGGCCGGTGGACATGCTGGGCAAAATTCTGCCGCGCCATCTGCAAATTATCTTCGAGATTAACGACTACTTCCTGAAAGTGGTGCAGACCCAATATCCTGGCGATACTGGGCTGTTGAGCCGCGTGTCGCTGATTGATGAATCCAATGGCCGCCGTGTACGCATGGCGTGGCTGGCGGTGGTGGTGAGCCATCGGGTTAACGGGGTATCTGAACTGCACTCCAACCTGATGGTGCAGTCGCTGTTTGCCGATTTTGCCCGCATTTTCCCAACGCGTTTTACCAACGTGACCAACGGTGTGACGCCACGCCGCTGGCTGGCGCTGGCGAACCCGGCGCTCTCCGACGTGCTGGATGAAAATATCGGCATGACCTGGCGTTCTGATCTCAGCCAAATCGGTGAGCTAGAGCAGCATATTGATTATCCAAAGGTTAATCAGGCGGTACACCACGCCAAGCTGGAAAATAAAAAGCGCCTCGCGGCGTTTATTGCCCAGAACCTGAACGTGGTGGTGAACCCTCACGCGCTCTTTGATGTGCAGATTAAACGTATTCACGAGTACAAACGCCAGTTGATGAATGTGCTCCATGTGATCACCCGCTATAACCGCATTAAGGCGGATCCTGAAGCGGAATGGGTGCCACGAGTGAATATTTTCGCCGGTAAAGCGGCCTCGGCGTATTACATGGCGAAGCACATTATTCACCTGATCAACGATGTTGCTGATGTCATCAACAACGATCCGCAAATTGGCGACAAGCTGAAAGTGGTGTTTGTCCCGAACTACAGCGTAAGTCTGGCGCAGATGATTATCCCGGCGGCGGATCTCTCCGAACAGATCTCTCTGGCGGGGACAGAGGCTTCCGGCACCAGTAACATGAAGTTTGCGCTTAACGGCGCGCTCACCATTGGTACGCTGGACGGGGCTAACGTCGAGATGCTGGAGCATGTCGGGGCAGATAACATCTTCATCTTTGGCAACACCGCTGAAGAGGTCGAGGAGCTGCGCCGTCAGGGCTACAAACCGCGTGATTACTACGACAAAGACGAAGAGTTGCACCAGGTGCTGACGCAAATCGGCAGTGGGGCATTCAGCCCTGGTGAGCCTGGGCGCTACCGCGACCTGGTCGATTCACTGATTAACTTTGGTGACCACTATCAGGTGCTGGCAGACTACCGTAGCTACGTTGACTGTCAGGATAAAGTAGACGCGCTGTATTGTGAGCCTGAAGAGTGGACGACCAAAGCGATACTCAACATCGCGAACATGGGTTACTTCTCTTCTGACCGCACGATTCAGGAGTACGCCGACAATATCTGGCATATCAAGCCGGTCAGGCTGTAAGCGGATAAAGACGACAAAAGGGGCCAAATGGCCCCTTTTTTACTGCGGCTAGCGGTGCGAATTTTATGACGCCAGCGACAGCTCAGACTTTCCCAGCGTATTCACCAACCATTCGCTAATCCGTGATTGCTGCTCGGCATTCAGCCACATCCCCTGTTTGGTACGACGCCAGATAGCATCGTCCAGGCGGCGAACCCATTCATGTTTGACCAAATAACGCAGTTCAGCTTCGTAAAACTCATGGCCGAAATCTTCGCCCAGCCCGGCAAGATCGCGCGCCTCGCCGATAACCAACTCGCTATTGCTCCCGTAGGTGCGGGCATAGTGGCGCGCCAGCGACTCGCTGATAAACGGATAACGGCGGCGCAGTTTTGCTGCGTAGTCGTCACGGTCATTGCCAATCTCCCCGCCGGGTAACACCGCGCCTTTGGTCCATGCCGGGCCAACGCCGCTGTAGTACGGAGCCAGTTTTTCCAGCGCGTGTTCCGCCAGTTTGCGATAGGTGGTGAGCTTGCCGCCAAATACCGACAATAGCGGGGCTTTGCCGTTTTCATCGTGAATATCGAGGGTGTAATCACGGGTGATGGCCTGTGGAGAGTCAGATTCATCATCACACAGCGGGCGCACGCCGGAGTAAGTCCAGACGATATCTTCACGATTAAGCTGCTTTTTAAAGTGGCCGTTGTAGACCTTCAGCAGGTAATTGATTTCGCTCTCTTCAATTTCGACATTTTTCGGATCGCCGTGATATTCCACGTCGGTTGTACCGATTATCGAAAACTCGTCCATCCACGGAATCACAAACACAATACGCTTGTCTTCGTTTTGCAGGATGTAGGCCTGTTTCTGGTTGTGCACGCGTGGCACGACAATATGGCTACCTTTGATCAGGCGAATGCCGTACGGCGATGGCAAATGCATACCGTCGTCAAAGAACTGTTTCACCCACGGGCCGGTGGCGTTTACCAGCCCACGCGCCTGCCAGTGGAATTTCTCGCCGCTGTCGATATCTTCGGCCTCAACAATCCACAGGCCGTTTTCCCGTTTTGCCGAGATAGCGCGCGTTCGGGTTCGAACTTCACCGCCTTTTTGCACCACCATCTGAGCGTTAGCCAGCACCAGGCGCGCATCGTCTACCCAGCAGTCGGAATATTCGAAACCGCGCACGATTTCAGGTTTCAGCACCGACTCCGCGCCAAAACGCAAACCGCTAGAGGCGGGCAGGCTGGTGCGTTTACCCAGATGATCGTACATAAACAGACCGGTGCGAATCATCCACGCGGGGCGCAAATGCGGGCGATGCGGTAGGCGAAAGCGCATCGGGATCGCAATATGTGGCGCCATTTTCAGCAACACTTCACGCTCAGCCAGCGCTTCGCTCACCAGGCGGAATTCATAGTGCTCAAGGTAGCGCAGGCCGCCGTGGATCAATTTCGAGCTTGCGCTGGAGGTAGCGCAGGCCAAATCTCTGGCTTCCAGCATCAGAACGGATAAACCCCGCCCAGCGGCGTCTGCCGCAATGCCCGCACCGTTAATGCCGCCACCTATCACAATCAGATCTTTGGTTTCCATTATTGCTACCTCAGGGACTTTCGTTATAGCTCATTAATGTTCGATATCGCTCATAATAGCAAGTAAACGCGCTTTTGGTAACATAGAAAAAACATTTTAGAGTGATGCGCATAACATATTGGCGTTTACGTGCCGTGAAGACGTACACTTGACGCTAAAATGCCGTCAGCAAGACACATGCCATAACGATAAGAGAAGACCATGGATCAGTTTGAATGTATTAACGTAGAACAGGCGCACCAGAAGCTACAGCAGAACAACGCTGTGTTGGTGGATATTCGCGACCCGCAGAGCTTTGCTATGGGCCACACGCCGGGCGCGTTTCATCTGACCAACGATACGCTGGGTGCGTTTATGCGCGATAACGATTTTGAAACGCCAGTGATGGTGATGTGCTATCACGGCAACAGCAGCAAAGGCGCCGCACAGTACCTGCTGCAACAGGGCTACGACCAGGTTTACAGCGTCGATGGCGGCTTTGATGCCTGGCATCGTCATTTCCCGGCCGAGGTCGAACACGCCGCTTTCTGAGGCGACTGCGGATGCCGCCTCTTTGTAGGCGGAGATTGCGCGCCGCTGCAACCTATCCGTAAGGGTTTGGGTATATACTGTCCCCTTTTGTGTGGAATAGAAGCGACCTGCTGTATGTTGATGATCACCTCTTTTACTAACCCTCGCGTGGCCCAGGCCTTTGTTGACTATATGGCGACGCAGGGCGTTATTCTGACTATCCAGCAGCATACGCGTAGCGATGTCTGGCTTTCCGACGAAACGCAGGAAGACCGCGTTCGTGCGGAGCTGGAGCGTTTCCTGGATAACCCCGCCGACCCGCGATATCTGGCGGCGAGCTGGCAGTCCGGGCAGACCAACAGCGGCCTGCACTACCGTCGATTCCCCTTCCTCGCCACGCTAAAAGCGGGCGCAGGCCCGGTGACAATAGGCGTGATGGCGGCCTGCATTCTGGTGTTCATCCTGATGAACGTGATAGGCGATCAGCCGGTGATGCTGTGGCTAGCCTGGCCGTACGATGATTCGCTGAAATTTGAGTTCTGGCGCTACTTTACCCACGCGCTAATGCATTTCTCATTCGTCCATATCCTGTTCAACCTGCTATGGTGGTGGTATCTCGGCGGCGCGGTTGAGAAGCGTATTGGCAGCGGCAAACTAGTGGTTATCACCATTATCAGTGCATTGCTCAGCGGTTTTATCCAGCACCAGTTTAGTGGCCCGTGGTTTGGTGGGTTGTCCGGTGTCGTTTACGCTCTGATGGGTTACGCCTGGCTGCGCGGTGAGCGCGACCCACAAAGCGGTATTTACCTGCCGCGCGGGTTGATTATGTTCTCCCTTATCTGGCTGGTGGCCGGGTGGTTTAATGTTTTTGGTATGTCGATTGCGAACGGCGCACACATCACCGGGCTGGTGATAGGTTTGGCAATGGCCTTCGTCGATACGCTTAATGTGAGAAAACGAGCATAATTTTCCAGGGATTCATCATGAAACAAACACAACGTCATGACGCGATAATCGAGCTGGTAAAACTACAGGGTTACGTCAGCACCGAGGAGCTGGTAGAGCATTTCTCCGTCAGCCCGCAGACCATTCGTCGTGATTTAAATGACCTTGCGGATCAAAAAAAGATCCTCCGCCACCACGGCGGCGCGGCGCTGCCTTCTAGCGCGGTCAATACTCCCTGGCATGACCGCAAGGCCACGCAAACCGCAGAGAAAGAGCGTATCGCGCTGAAAGTGGCAAGCCAGATTCCGAACGGTTCTGCGCTGTTTATTGATATTGGTACGACGCCGGAAGCCGTCGCTCATGCGTTGTTGAACCATAGCGACCTGCGGATTGTGACCAATAACCTGAACGTCGCCAACACGCTGATGGTAAAAGAGGATTTCCGCATTATTCTGGCGGGCGGCGAGTTACGCAGCCGGGACGGCGGAATTATTGGTGAAGCGACGCTCGACTTTATTTCTCAGTTCCGCCTGGACTACGGCATTCTGGGGATTAGCGGCATTGATAGCGATGGCTCGCTGCTGGAGTTTGACTACCACGAGGTTCGCACCAAGCGCGCGATTATCGACAACTCTCGCCATGTCATTCTGGTGGTGGATCACTCGAAGTTTGGCCGTAACGCGATGGTGAATATGGGCAGTATCAGCATGGTGGATGCGGTGTACACCGATATTTTGCCAC
This sequence comes from Kluyvera fluvialis, assembly GCF_059725275.1. Classification (NCBI taxonomy): domain Bacteria; kingdom Pseudomonadati; phylum Pseudomonadota; class Gammaproteobacteria; order Enterobacterales; family Enterobacteriaceae; genus Kluyvera; species Kluyvera fluvialis. The sequence continues at coordinate 360,478 of NZ_AP046142.1, forward strand.
CGCCGGGCGTGATGCAGGTGATTGCCGAAAATGACGTGCAGCTTGAGCTGTGCTGACCGATAGCCACACGTTCAGATACCCCATGACGACATGAATATACCGTCGCCTTTTCATCGCCGGATGGCGGCTGCGCCTTATCCGGCCTACGGTTGTGATGTGCGGTGTTGCCGGATGGTGGCTAACGCCTTATCCGGCCTACGGGGAATGAGCTTGTAGGCCTGAGAAGCGCAGCGCCATCAGGCAATGGTAACTAAACCCCGTATCCCATCATCTTCAGCAATTCTTGCGCGTGCTGAACGGCATCCTGACGGTGTGCGACGCCCAACTTCTGATACAGATTGCGGATATGCGTTTTGATGGTCGTCGCCGCCACGTCCAGCTCCCCGGCAATCTGCTCGTTGCTGTAGCCGGAGTAGATAAGCCCCAGCACCTGCCACTCGCGCTGAGTCAACGGGCTGGTGCGGATAAGCTCCGGCACTTCCGGGTGGTTTAAGAGCCGCTCAACAAAACTTTCATCGAAGTGGGCAAATTTATGCCGATGATGCTGATTAATCTCACGCAGAATGCGCTGCGCGCGGTGCTGGTCAAGCTCTGGCAACGTATTCAGCTGAATTAACTGGCGTAACTGTTGCGCCACCGCCTCACCTTCAATCACAAAATGGCTGATAAAACCGGTGCGATTAGCGAGCTGAAGTGCCTCCAGTAACATCCGCTGGGCTTCATTTTTATTGCCCGCTTGCCAGTGCAACTGGTTGAGCAACAGCAGGTTACGGTTGAGATCGCTCATCAGACGCAGCGCTCTGGCGTTCTCGTTGAGTTCTTCAAGCACCATCTCCGCTGAATCAAACTCACCAAGCAGAATCTGGGCGCGGGCAATATTACGCCACTGGCCTTGCAGGAAATGGTTGTTAGCAAATTCTGGTTTTGGCGTGTGATGTAACCAGTTTGCCGCCGATTTTTTATCACCGACCATCTGCCAGTAAATCACCCGCACTTTATCGGCGTTGGAAACCCAATCGTTGTGATAAGCGCCGTTGCCAAGCAAATTCTCAAGGCGATTTAAATGGTTACGCGCGTTATCCAAATCACCGCGCGCCAGCGAACACTGCACCAACAACGTCAGACACTGTAGCTGCTGCTGTGGCTGGTAGCCGCTCAGCACTTCAATACCGGTACGCGCGGTGGTTTCGGCTTCATCAAGACGCGCCCACGCCCAGAGCAGTTGAGCACGAATACGCAGCAGAAATTCATGCATCGGCAACTGTTCAAGATGCTGATTGCGAATCAGCTGGAAGCCTTTTTCCTGGCTCTCCCAGGCGGCTTGCAGGAAGCCCTGGGCAAATAAAATTTCGCTCTGCTGGATAAGACTCCACAGCGCGTAGTGCCAGATATCGTGGCGGCGCGCCATCTGCTCGGTTTGTTGCATGACCGCAATCGACTGACTTAGCAACCCTTTGCAGTGCAGCACTTCACCGTGTACGGAGGTCGCAACGATACGGCTATAAAAATTGGCCAGCGGCAGCTCTTCAAGCGCGACCGTAGACAGACGCTCGGCTTCATCCTGGTCGCCGTCGTTAATTGCCACCTGGGCGCGCAGGGCGTTGAAATCACCGTGCAGCGAGGTGTCCATCTCGAAGGTCATCTCTTGCTCGGCGCGCGCCAGCAGAGTGTTTACCTCACTGTAGCGGTGCTGGCTTTGCATCAGCCAGGCCTGCAATAACACCAGGCGCGGGTTTTCCAGCAGGCTTTCCCACGGCAGCGCGGAGAGCGACTCTTCGAGTAGCGCAAGTTCGCTGTGGTGGAACAGCCCCCAGGCGTGGTTGAGCAGGATATCGCGCAGCATTTTCGGATCACCTGCGGCAAGCGCATGGTGAATGGCTTCGCTTGGGAAACCTTGCGCCATCCAGCTTTCAGCGGCGGCGCGGTGGATTTCTGGCAGTTCAGCCGCCAGCTCCCATTGGCAGCGCTGGCGCAGGAAGCTGCAAAACAGCGGATGATAGTTGAACCACTCGCCGGAGTTGTCCATGCGCTGGATAAATAGCCCCTGGCGCTCGATTTCTTCGAGGCGCATTTGGCCGTTTTCTTCACCGGTCACTCGCGCGATGAGCGAATCGTTCATCGAACGCAGCAGCGAGCTTTTGAGCAGGAAGTTACGCGTGTTGGAGTCAACGTTATCCAGCACTTCATCAACCAGATAATCCGACAGATGGCTGGCGTTGATACCGGCCAGGCGGCGCGCGGAATGCTGAGTCGCGTTGTTGCGTTGGCGTGCAGACAGCGCAATCAGTTGCAGCGCCGTCGCCCAGCCCGCCACGTCGTCGCACAGGCGGCTGCTTTCGGTGGCCTCGATGGGCGATGCCAGGCGGCAGTCGAAAAATTGTTTGGTTTCTGCGTGCGTAAAGGAAAGCTGTTGGCTGCCCACTTCGAGTAACTGGTCGCGAACTCGCAGGTTGGCGATACCCAACTGCGGCAGGTTGCGCGACAGCACGACGAGCGTCAGGTTTTCCGGCTGGTGGCGCAGGAAAAAGCGCATTGCATCGTGGATCACCGGGCTGGTAATCAGATGGTAGTCATCGATGACTAAATAAAGCGGGCGCTGCCATTCGCTAAGCTCAAAAAATAGCTGCGAGAAAAGCGAGCTAAGGCTAGCGTACTGGCGCTTTTGCACCATATTTTCGCTGGCTTCGCAATGACCGCCCGTCGCCTGCTGAATCGCGGCGATAAGGTAACTGGCAAAGCGCTCTTGCTGGTTATCACCTTCATCAAGCGAATACCATCCGAGGCCACTCATCCCAGCCGCCCATTGTGAAATAAGCGTTGTCTTTCCATAGCCAGCCGGGCTGGTTATTAGCGCCAGACGGTAATTGTTCGCGCCTGAAAGCTTCGCCAACAGCCGCTCGCGAACCACCGTGTGTTCAAGACGTACGGGGCGACTTAGTTTAGACGGAATCAACATAGCTAATCACTTCACTGTGAGGATTGGAAAATTTAGATTTTTTTTGCGCTTCGTAATTAATACATACAAAGGTCGGTCAAATAGCTATGTATTGCAAGTTATGTCCTGTTTTGATGTTTGCGAATTTGCTATATGTCACAGTTTTCTTAATTTAATACTATCTGTGTATAAAACCTCGCAGGGCGCGTCAGCTCTGGTGTTCGTAACGCTTTGTTGTGGCAGATTAAATAGAAATATGTTGATTTAGCGAATAACCGCCATTTAATCATCTTATATGCCCGATAAATTTCTTTAGAAACAATACGTATTAAATTGTTGCTTATTTTCGCGGCGTAATCATTTCCTTATTTACCTATTTTCGGCAAAACACCATTTCATTTTATGACATAGCGCGGAGATCTCTTTGCCGGGATCCGCGACACTCATTTCAGTACCAGGGATGGTGTGTGCGCGATGAAAACTGAGCGATTGTGCCGCCAGCGGCTAACGTTAAAGTGGCGACGATCACACTTTTCGCTCATCCCTGCGACTCCTCCCCGGCTAATCCTGGACGGGATGAGGAAGTCGCGCATTCAGCCAGGCACACTAATGCTAACGTTTATGCAAAAGGATTCGATTTCGCTATGTCACAGCCTACTTTCAATCTCGATTCATTCCAGGCTGCCCTGACGCGTCAGTGGCAGCGATTTGGTTTACAGACCGCTTGTGAAATGACGCCCCATCAATGGTGGCAGGCTGTGAGCGGCGCGCTGGCGGAACAGCTTTCCGCGCAGCCGGTAGCCAAGCCAGCGAAAGGCCAGCGCCATGTGAACTACATTTCGATGGAGTTCCTGATTGGCCGCCTGACCGGCAATAACTTACTCAACCTCGGTTGGTATGACGGTGTTAGCGACGCGCTGAAAGCGTATGACATCAACCTGAGCGACCTGCTGGAACAAGAAACCGACCCAGCGCTGGGCAACGGCGGTTTAGGGCGTCTGGCGGCCTGTTTCCTCGACTCGATGGCGACCGTCGGGCAGTCTGCGACAGGTTATGGCCTGAACTACCAATACGGCCTGTTCCGCCAGTCCTTTGTCGAGGGACACCAGATGGAAGCGCCCGATGACTGGCAGCGCGGCAGTTACCCGTGGTTCCGCCACAATGCGGCGTTAGATGTGCAGGTCGGTATTGGCGGGAAAGTGGTAAAAGGCGAATGGCAGCCTGCGTTCACGATGACCGGCGAAGCGTGGGATCTGCCGGTGCTTGGCTATCGCAATGGCGTCGCGCAGCCGCTGCGCCTGTGGCAGGCCAAACACGCCCAGCCGTTTAACCTGACTAAATTCAACGATGGCGATTTCCTGCGCGCGGAACAGCAAGGCATCGACGCCGAAAAACTGACCAAAGTGCTGTACCCGAATGACAACCATACCGCCGGTAAAAAGCTGCGCCTGATGCAGCAATATTTCCAGTGCGCTTGCTCGGTGGCCGATATTCTACGCCGCCATCATCTGGCGGGGCGTAAGCTGGTTGAGCTGGCGGATTATGAAGTGATCCAACTGAACGACACTCACCCGACGATTGCTATTCCTGAGCTGCTGCGCGTACTGCTTGATGAGCACCAGATGAGCTGGGACGATGCGTGGGCGATTACCAGCAAAACCTTCGCTTACACCAACCATACCCTGATGCCAGAAGCGCTGGAGTGTTGGGATGAGAAGCTGGTGAAAGCGCTACTGCCGCGTCACATGCAGATTATCAAAGAGATTAACGACCGCTTTAAAACGTTGGTGGATAAAACCTGGCCGGGCGATGACGCCGTATGGGCGAAACTGGCGGTGGTGCACAACAAACAGGTGCGCATGGCAAACATGTGTGTGGTCAGTGGCTTTGCTGTTAACGGCGTGGCGGCACTGCACTCTGACCTGGTGGTGAAAGACCTGTTCCCTGAATATCACCAACTGTGGCCGAACAAATTCCACAACGTCACCAACGGCATCACGCCGCGCCGCTGGATCAAACAGTGCAACCCCGCACTTGCCGCACTGCTGGATAAATCGCTGAAAAAAGAGTGGGCTAACGATCTCGACCAGCTTATCAACCTGGAAAAATACGCCGACGACGCCAAATTCCGCCAGCAATACCGCGACATCAAACTGGCGAATAAAGAACGGCTGGTGAAGTTTGTGAAAGCGCGCACTGGGATTGAAATCACCACTAACGCTATCTTTGATATTCAGATCAAACGCTTGCACGAGTACAAACGCCAGCACCTCAACCTGCTGCACATTCTGGCGCTGTATAAAGAGATTCGCGAAAACCCGCAGGCTGACCGCGTACCGCGCGTGTTCCTGTTTGGCGCGAAAGCTGCGCCGGGCTACTACCTGGCGAAGAATATCATTCTGGCTATCAATAAAGTGGCGGCGGTTATCAACAACGACCCGCAGGTGGGCGATAAGCTGAAAGTGGTGTTCCTGCCGGATTACTGCGTGTCGGCGGCAGAAATGCTGATCCCGGCGGCAGACGTTTCTGAGCAGATTTCCACTGCGGGTAAAGAAGCCTCCGGTACTGGCAACATGAAACTGGCGCTGAACGGTGCGTTGACCGTCGGTACGCTGGATGGCGCGAACGTTGAGATTGCCGAGAAAGTCGGTACTGAAAACATCTTTATTTTCGGCCATACCGTCGAGCAAGTTAAAGCGCTGAAAGCGAAAGGTTATGACCCGCTGAAATGGCGTAAAGCCGACAAACTGCTGGATGCGGTACTCAAAGAACTGGAGAGCGGTAAATACAGCGATGGCGATAAACACGCCTTTGACCAGATGCTGCACAGCATGGGCAAGCAGGGCGGCGACCCGTATCTGGTGATGGCGGATTTTGCCGCCTATGTTGAAGCGCAAAAGCAGGTAGATGTGCTGTACCGTGACCAGGAGGCCTGGACACGCGCCGCTATCCTGAACACCGCGCGCTGTGGCATGTTCAGCTCCGATCGCTCCATTCGCGATTATCAACAACGCATCTGGCAGGCTAAACGCTAAGGACACGCCAATGGACAGCAAACGTCTTGATAACGCCGCGCTGGCGGCGGGCATTAGCCCAAACTATATCAATGCCCACGGCAAACCACAGTCTATCGGTGCGGATACCAAGCGGCGTTTGCTTGATGCCATGCACTCTGTCGCCGCGCCAGCGGCGGCAACACCGCTGCCTAATGTGCAGGTGTGGACATACGGTAAAAAAATGGCTCTGACGGTTGATGGCAACGGTGAATTTAACTGGCTGCTGACGACCGAAGAGGGCAAACAGCATCAGGGGCAGGTCACTGGCGGTAAAACGCTGGTTCTGCCGTCACACTTGCCGGAAGGCTACCACTCGCTAACGTTGACGCAAGGTGAGCTGCGCTGGCACTGCCGGGTGATTATCGCCCCTGAACGCTGCTATGAACCCCAGGCGTTGAAAGAGGCGAAAAAACTGTGGGGAGCCTGCGTTCAGCTCTATACCCTGCGCTCCGAGCGCAACTGGGGGATTGGCGATTTTGGCGACCTGAAAGCGATGTTGCCAGAAATTGCTCACCGTGGCGGCGCGTTTATCGGCCTCAACCCGATTCACGCGCTGTATCCGGCGAACCCGGAAAGCGCCAGCCCGTATAGCCCGTCATCGCGCCGTTGGATGAACGTGATTTACATCGACGTGAACGCGGTAGAAGACTTTACGCTCAGCGATGAAGCGCAAACCTGGTGGCGCAAACCGGCGACGCAGCAAAAGCTCAAGGCGGCGCGTGACGTTGAGCAGGTGGACTACAGCGCCGTAACTGAACTCAAAATGACCGCGCTGCGCATGGCCTGGAAACACTTTGCTAAGCGCCGCGATGAACAGATGGCGGCATTCCGCGACTTCGTGGCAACCGAAGGCGAAAGCCTGTACTGGCAGGCGGCATTTGACGCGCTGCACGCCCATCAGGTGAAGGAAGATAAGCTGCGCTGGGGCTGGCCGGTTTGGCCGCAAGCCTACCAGAATATCGACAGCCCTGAAGTTCATGCATTTTGTAAAAAGCACGCCGACGAGGTCGATTTCTATCTTTGGCTGCAATGGTTGGCCTATACCCAATTTGCGGATTGCTGGGAAACCAGCCAGCGTGATGCCATGCCGATTGGTCTGTACCGCGACCTGGCGGTGGGTGTCGCTGAAGGGGGCGCAGAAACCTGGTGTGACCGTGAACTGTATTGCCTGAAGGCTTCCGTTGGCGCGCCGCCGGATATTCTTGGCCCACTGGGGCAAAACTGGGGGCTGCCGCCGATGGATCCGCATATCATCGTTGCACGCGCCTATGAACCGTTTATCGACCTGCTCCGCGCGAACATGAAAAACTGCGGCGCGTTGCGTATCGATCATGTGATGTCTGTGCTGCGCCTGTGGTGGATCCCGTACGGCGAAACCGCCGATCACGGCGCTTACGTGCAGTATCCGGTGGATGCGCTGCTGTCTATTCTGGCGCTGGAAAGCAAGCGCCATCGCTGCATGGTGATTGGTGAGGACTTAGGCACAGTGCCGGTCGAAATTGTCGGCAAGCTGCGCAAAAGCGGTGTCTACTCGTACAAAGTGCTCTATTTTGAGAACGACAGCGAGAAAACTTTCCGTTCGCCAAAAGCGTACCCAGAGCAGTCGATGGCGGTGGCGACAACGCATGACTTACCCACGCTGCGGGGTTATTGGGAAAGCGGTGATCTGACGCTGGGCAATGAACTGGGCTTGTACCCTGATGCCGATGTGCTGCGCGGGTTGTATCAGGATCGCGAGCGGGCAAAACAGGGGTTGTTGGATGCCCTGCATAAATACGGCGCGTTGCCAAAACGGGCAGGGCATAAGGCCGCGTTGATGTCGATGACCGCGACGCTCAGTCGGGGTATGCAGCGCTATATCGCCGACAGCAACAGTGCGCTGCTGGGGTTACAGCCGGAAGATTGGTTGCAGATGTCTTCGCCGGTGAATATCCCGGGCACTAGCACCGAGTACCCAAACTGGCGGCGCAAACTCTCCACCCCGCTTGAGGCGATGTTTGCCGATGATACGGTGAACAAGCTGATTAAAGATTTGGACAAGCGCCGTAAGGCAGCGGGTAAGAAGAAGTAAGACACCAATAAAAACGCCGGGGCAAGCCCCGGCGTTTTTATCTACTGGCGTGGGGGTTAAACCACCATGCCCAGCAACAGACAACCGACCAGACCGCAAACCGAGATAATGGTTTCCAGCATCGACCAGGACTTAATTGTCTCGCCGATAGTCAGGTTGAAATACTCTTTGAACAGCCAGAAACCGGGATCGTTCACGTGAGAGAAGATAACGGAACCGGAACCGACCGCGATAACCATCAGCTCTGGGCTAACGCCAGTGGTAGCAATCAGCGGTGCTGCGATACCACCTGCGGTGATAGCGGCAACGGTTGCAGAACCCAGCGCGATACGCAGTACTGCGGCGATAGACCAGGCCATGAACAGCGGAGAAACGTTGGACTCATGCATGATAGACGCAATGTACTTGTCCACGCCGCTATCAACCAGCACCTGCTTAAAAGCACCGCCGCCGCCGATGATTAACAGCATCATGGCGATAATTTTGATGGAGGAGGTCAACGTATCGTTGATTTGGTCCATGTTACGGCCACGGTTCAGGCCGAAGGTGAAGATAGCGATCAGGACGGCAATCAGCGTAGCCATCACTGGGTCGCCGAAGAATTCAGCGGCTGGCAGTAACGCGTGGCCTTTTGGCAGCACCATTTCTGCCACGGCACGCAGTGCCATCAGGATAACCGGAACCAGAGAAGTCCAGACGCTCACGCCGAAAGATGGCATCTCTTCATCGGTGAAGGTTTTCGGGTTATGCAGACCTTCCGGGATTGGCTTATCAATGCCTTTCAGGCAACGCGCGTAAACCGGGCCTGCCAGAATAACGGTAGGAATCGCCATCAGCGTACCGTACAGCAGGGTTTTACCCATATCGGCGTGGAAGATGGTCGCGATAGCCGTTGGGCCTGGGTGCGGCGGCAGGAAACCGTGAGTGACGGACAGCGCGGCAGCCATTGGCACACCTACATACAGCAACGGAATACGTGCAGAAGCGGCGATGGTAAATACCAGCGGCAGCAACAGAACGAAGCCCACTTCATAGAACAGCGCGAAGCCAACGGTGAAACCGGTCAGAACCACAGCCCATTGGATGTGCTTGCGACCGAATTTGTCGATAAGGGTGGTGGCAATACGCTGAGCGCCGCCGCAGTCGGCAAGCATTTTACCGAGCATTGCGCCGAAGCCCATGATTAGCGCCAGGCTGCCAAGAGTGCCGCCAACGCCGTTTTTAATCGAGACGATAACTTTGTCCAGGGGCATTCCCTGCATTAAACCGACGGCAAGTGCCACCAGGACCAAAGCGATAAATCCGTTCATTTTGAAACGGATCATCAGCAGGAGTAAGAGGATAACTCCGACAGCTACGATGATTAATGGCATAAATTTTCCAGCCTTTAATGTGTTATGGGTAACGTCACTGTTTCAACGACAACGTCCAATTGTCCCTACAGAGGGAATAGGTACTTACTTTTTCACGCCAACGTTAGGTTGTAAGAATTAGTCAAAGCGTAATTGGCTATTTTGTAACTCGCTGGCGTATGCCGCGAATGATACGGGTAACATTGGGTGATTGAGAATATCCCTGACAAAGTAAATGTTAAATATGCGACATCAGTCAAATTATTGCGGGGTTTTAGGCTGGTTTCAGAACAGGGAAATGACCGTCATGTTGCCCGGTAACATCATTTAAGGCGAAAAAAAACCGGATTCGGCGCAATTATGCGCCGTCCGGCTTATTTTACGACATCCGCGTGGCGGTTTTTGCCGTAACTTAGTAGTAAGAGTGCTCGCCGCGCTGGTGTTCAGTAAGGTCACGAACCCCTTTCAGTTCTGGGAATTCAGTCAGCAACTGCTTCTCAATACCTTCTTTCAGGGTGACGTCAACCATCGAACAGCCGTTACAGCCGCCGCCAAATTGCAGAATCGCGTAGCCTTCGTCGGTGATTTCCATCAGTGACACACGGCCACCGTGGCCCGCCAACTGTGGGTTGATCTGCGACTGCAACATGTACTCAACGCGTTCCATCAGCGGCGCATCGTCAGCCACTTTACGCATTTTGGCGTTCGGCGCTTTCAGCGTTAGCTGTGAACCGAGCTGGTCGGTGACAAAATCAATTTCCGCATCTTCCAGATACGGAGCGCTCAACTCATCGACATAGGCGGTAAGCTGTTCAAATTTCAGGGCAGTATCACTTGCTTCCACCGCATCCGGCGGGCAATAAGAAACGCCGCATTCTGCGTTAGGCGTACCGGGGTTAATCACAAATACCCGGATTTGTGTCCCTTCTTCCTGATTAAGCAGAAGTTTGGCAAAGTGCGCTTGTGCAGCATCGGAAATACGGATCATAGATTTGACCTAATAGTTGACTACTTTAGTTGGTTATAATACGCCCATAGATAGGGGTCTACAAGGTGCGACACAGACACCATACCTGAACGCTTGCCGCGCCATTTTGCAAAAGAAGGCGGGAAATCTCGGCAACAGTGCTGCCCGTCGTGACAACATCATCCACAATAACCATATGGCGTCCTTTGACGGGTAATTCAAGTTGGAACGCATTTTTCAGGTTGTGCTTACGCAGCCTGGCGCTGAGCTGACGCTGTGCGGCTGTCGGGCGGATGCGCGTTACCGCTTGCGATGAATAACGGCAGGGCAGCCATTTTGCCAGCGCCCGGCACAGCAACTCACTTTGATTATAGCCGCGCCGCCAGTGACGCCGCCGCCACAGCGGCACGCTGACGAATTGTTCGGGCGGCGGCAGCCCCGACGTGCGACGAGCTGCCAACAGTAGCAGGCGCGCCAGCGCCGGGGCCAGCTCCGCTTTACCGCTGAACTTAAAGTGATAAATCAACTGGGTGAGCGGCGGTTGATAATCGTTAACCGCCACTAGCCGCAGCCAGGGTGGAGGCTTTTGCAAGCAGCGCCCGCATGGCGTACCGATATCCGACGATGGTAATCCGCACTGTGGGCAGGTGTTTATCCGCTTAAATAGCGAGCCAGTACAACGCGAGCAGATGCCCCACGCGGGCAGCGCCAGCGGCATTTTGCATAGCCAGCATAAGCCGTGGACTGTTAGCATAATCCCCCCTTGAAACCATAAAACGAGAACGATAGCTGATGAACGACATCTGGTGGCAAACTACGGGCGAAGGCGATTGTCATCTTGTGCTGCTGCACGGATGGGGGCTGAATGCTCAGGTCTGGGATTGCATTACGCCGGAATTAGGCGCGCATTTTACATTGCATCGGGTGGATTTACCGGGCTATGGCCGCAGCGTGGGTTTTGGCGCGTTATCGCTTAACGAAATGGCCGAACGCGTGGTAGAAAAAGCGCCGCCGCAGGCTATTTGGTTGGGCTGGAGTTTGGGCGGGCTGGTGGCAAGCCAGGTTGCGCTTAGCCATCCGCAGCGGGTGCAAGCGTTGGTCACCGTGGCGTCGTCGCCTTGCTTTAGCGCTCACGACGAGTGGCCGGGCATTAAACCTGAAATCCTCAGCGGTTTTCAGCAGCAGCTTAGCGAAGATTTTCAGCGTACGGTTGAGCGCTTTCTGGCGCTGCAAACGCTGGGGACAGAAAGCGCGCGACAGGATGCGCGTGCGCTGAAGCAAACGGTGTTATCGCTGCCGATGCCCTCATCCGAGGTGCTAAACGGTGGGCTGGAGATCCTTAAAACGGCAGATTTGCGCCAGCCGTTGAGCGCGCTCAAGATGCCATTCCTGCGCCTGTACGGGCGGCTTGATGGCCTGGTTCCGCGCAAGATTGTGCCGATGCTGGATGCGCTGTGGCCGGAAAGTGAATCGCACATATTTGATAAGGCCGCCCACGCGCCGTTCATCTCGCATCCGCAGGCTTTTTGCGAGGCGCTGGTGGCGCTGAAGGCGCGGCTGAAGAATTAATTACGGGGCGACGTGGTAAAAAAGGCATTCATAGCAATACTTAAGCTGTCACGGCAGGTGATTGTTCCTCGCGGCCTCCGTGACGAATAAAAACAACCTTAAGGAGAGTACAGGCTATGAAATTTGTTACAGGTATTGTTGCATCTCTGGTGATTGGCTCGCTGTCTTTTGGTGCGTTTGCGGCGAAAGAGATTCAGAAAGATGATGTCGCGAAGATGAAGCTGACGGAAATAGGGTCGATCACGACGTCCAGAACCACCTCGCCAATGGATGCGAAGCGCGATCTGTCTAAAAAAGCGGATGAATTGGGCGGGAAGTACTACGTCATCATTGCGGGTGAGAAAAACGAAAGAACCGTTCACGGTAACGCGGACGTCTATAAATAATCGGTAGTGGATTACCCCGGCGCAAAAGACAGCGCCGGGGTATCGTATTTAACGCAATGCCCACCACTCTCGCAGACAGGCTTTACCTTCTGGGCAGCTTTTGCAGCTACCGGAAAGGCAGCCATCGGCGTCTTCGTTAATCTTCACCACTTTACCCATGGCTTCCAGGCGGCTGAGCATGGCGTTAATCATCGCTTGCGGCGTGTGCAATTGGGCGCTGAGCTGTGTGGCCTCCATGCGCCCTTGCAGGGCCAACATATCGCGAACTTCGATTAATGACGCCATAACAACTCCTAGTGGCAATCGCCAGTCGGGCTTGAGCAACAGGTTGTTGGTGTTTTACGCGTTGCCAACAGAGCCACATCGACACGGCTACGTGCACGGCGCAACAGGCCCAGCAGCACGATGTTGAACAACAATACCGCCAGAATACACACCAGGCTGTAGCGCGGATGCTGGTTAAAGCTCACCACCTGGTAGTACAGCGTAGACAGCGAGTAAGCAATGTCCAGACCCCACAGAATGGAGAATGACATCCAGCCTCGGCTGGATTCGCGGGCGATAGCCCCCATCACCGAGATGCACGGCACGTAAAGCAGAACGAAAATCAGGTAGCTGTATGCGGCGGCAGCGCTGCCAAACTTGCTGCTCATCACGCCCATCGCACCGGTTTCCATGACGCCGTCGCCTTTGCTGGCCTCAATTGGGTTTGCCAGTACGCTCAGGCTGAAGGTGTCTTTCAGGCTCTGCCAGGTTTCATCCGCAGCTTCCAGCAGTTCTTCACCGAGGTGGTATTCCTGCGGGTTGAACTCTTCGTTCTGGATATTTTCGGCGGTGTACAGGGTGTTCAGCGTACCGACCACCACTTCTTTCGCCATCGCTCCGGTAAACAGCCCGACGGTTGCCTGCCAGTTATCTTCATGCACACCAATTGGTTTAAATACCGGGGTGATGGCACGGCTGACGGAGGCCAGCGCCGAGTCATTGATGTTATCGACAATCTTGCCGTTGAGCGAGAAGCTGTTCAGCGCACTCAGGAAAATACTCACGATAACAATGACTTTACCTGCGCGCAGTACAAAGCCTTTCAGGCGTTGCCAGGTTTGGATAAGCAGGCTTTTAATGTGTGGCACGTGATAAACCGGCAGCTCCATCACGAACGGAGAGGCTTCGCCGCGCATAATCGTGTGTTTGAGCATCAGGCCGGTCAGGATAGCGATAACGATACCCAGCACATACAGCGAGAAGACCACCAGTGCGCCGCCCTGGCCAAAGAAGGCCGCAGCAAAGACCGCAAAGATAGCCAGACGCGCGCCGCAGGACATAAACGGAGCCATCATGATGGTCATCAGACGTTCGCGTGGCGCATCCAGCGTTCGAGCGCCCATCACCGACGGCACGTTACAGCCGAAGCCGACAATCAGCGGCACGAAGGATTTACCCGGCAGACCCAGCGATTGCATCAAACGATCCATCACGAAGGCGGCGCGCGCCATGTAACCGGAGTCCTCAAGGAAGGAGAGGAACAGGTACATCATGCCGATTTGCGGCACTAATGGCAGCACGGTGTTGATACCACCACCGATACCTTGCGCCAGGAACACGGTCAGCCAGTCCGGGAGATGCAGCATATAGCCGAGCCATTGCAGGCCGTGAACAAAGATAGCCACTGAACCACCGTCGAAAATCGGCTGCAACGCGCCACCGATGTTGATAGCCAGCAGGAACATCAGATACATAACAAACAAGAACACCGGCAGACCGAGAATGCGGTTGAGGACAATTTTGTCCAGCGCGGCGGTAAAGCGGCTTGGCTCAGCGGTCAGCGTGTTGCTGACGGCGTCGCAAATCGCGGCAATGCTTTGATAACGCGCATCAGCGATATGCAGCGCTGGATCTTCCATCTCGCCGCTCAGGTTCGCCAGAGCAATATCCAGTTTGTGTTCAGCCTCGCCGGAGTAAGCGCGGCTGTAGATATCGCCTTCCAGCATTTGCATACCCAGCCAGTGGCGTTGACGTTCAGGAATCTCCTGGGACATCTCTTTTGCCAGATTGTCGGCTTCGCGCAGCAGTGGCTGCGGATAATGCACTAACTCTTTCTCTTGATTACCCTGATGGCGGTCAATCGCGATTTTCAGCGCTTCAATGCCGCGCGCGCGAGTGGACACCAGCGGCACGACCGGGCAGCCAAGGCGAGCGGCGAGGGCATCGATATCAATACGGATTTGCTGCTTCTCAGCAATATCCAGCATGTTCAGCGCAACAATGCAGGGAATGCCCAGCTCAAGCAATTGCAGCGTCAGGTATAGGTTGCGTTCCAGATTGGAGGCATCGACCACGTTAATCAGCAGGTCGGCATCGCCGCTAAGAATATAGTGGCAGGCGATTTGCTCATCCAGCGAGGTCTGCGAGGAAATGGTGGTGAGAGAGTAAGTGCCAGGCAGATCGACCAGCGTGACCTGATGGTCTGTGGTGGCGAAAGCCCCCTCTTTACGCTCAACCGTAACCCCCGACCAGTTACCTACGCGCTGACGTGAGCCAGTGAGTTGGTTAAATAAGGTTGTCTTGCCGGAATTCGGGTTTCCTATTAGACCGATGGTTAATTTTTTCATATTTCAGACTCTTAGTACCGGGCCGGGGTTATTTTGCGACGGCTTCTAATTCAATTAGCGCGAGATCTTTTTTACGCAGAACCAGGCTAACGCGACGGGTTTCGATATGAATAGGATCGCCAAGCGGCGCAACGCGAACCACATTAAATGACGATCCCGGTAGCATCCCCAGTGACAGCAGTTTCTGACGATAAGCCGGGCTAATTTCGCGGGAGAAACCGACAATCTTCCACGCAGTATCAGGTGTAAATTGCATAGAACCTACTTGTATATCGCTAGCTGAACGAGGGAATACCCCGCGCACGGATGACAGCGGCAGGGATATCGTCAACGAATGAAGAGGAAATACTCATTGATGCAATGATAATGAGAATTGTTTTTATCAGCAATGCATAACATGCTATTGGACGTATTTTTGCCGAAAAATTTCACTTTTTTTTGATATGACTCAAGCTACTCATTGTAGCTATAAATGCATTAAACAATAATTTTCTCACTTAATGTTTAATTAAGGTTTCATTGGTTAACGAAATAAAACAAAGTGCGGCGAATTATTAAACGCAAATAAGAATTGGTATCGGTTAGAGGTGGTGAATTACGTATATTGCTGGATGGTAACGTGAAAATTTATCAGATCTGTGGATGTTATGTGGCAGGGTGCGATGTGTTGCCGGGTGGCGGCAACTGTGCCACGCCAAATATTGGCGTACAAACCCACGTAGGCCTGATAAGCGCAGCGCCATCAGGCAGAACGGTGCAGATTGCCGGATGGCGGCGTAAACGCTTTATCCGGCCTACAAACCTGTGCGATGCCAAATGGTGGCGTGCAAACCCGCGTAGGCCTGATAAGCGCAGCGCCATCAGGCAGAACGGTGCAGATTGCCGGATGGCGGCGTAAACGCCTTATCCGGCCTACAAACCTGTGCGATGCCAAATGGTGGCGTGCAAACCCGCGTAGGCTTGATAAGCGAAGCGCCATCAGGCAGAACGGTGCAGATTGCCGGATGGCGGCGCAAGCGCCTTATCCGGCCTACAAACCAGCGCCATGCCAAATGGTGGCGTGCAAACCCGCGTAGGCTTGATAAGCGAAGCGCCATCAGGCAGAACGGTGCAGATTGCCGGATGGCGGCGCAAGCGCCTTATCCGGCCTACAAACCAGCGCCATGCCAAATGGTGGTGTGCAAACCCACGTAGGCCTGATAAGCGTAGCGCCATCAGGCAGAATGGTGCAGATTGCCGGATGGCGGCGTAAACGCCTTATCCGGCCTACAAACCTGTGCGATGCCAAATGGTGGCGTGCAAACCCGCGTAGGCTTGATAAGCGAAGCGCCATCAGGCAGAACGGTGCAGATTGCCGGATGGCGGCGTAAACGCTTTATCCGGCCTGCGGGGTTGTGCAGTTAGCGTTTTTTGCCCATTGCGGCGGCCAACGCATCCATCATGGCGCTGTTGCCGGAAGGCTGAGCATCACGACCGCGCGGTTTCGCCGCTTTAGCCGCCGGGCGGTTATTGCCCTGGCTACGCTCGTTACCGCCGCCGCGACGGGCGTTGGTTTCGCCTGGCTGCTCGTCCAGACGCATGGTCAGCGCGATACGTTTACGCGGCAGATCCACTTCCAGCACTTTGACTTTGACGATATCGCCCGCTTTCACCACGGTGTGGGGATCTTCGACGAACTTATCCGCCAGCGACGAAATGTGTACCAGGCCATCCTGATGCACGCCGATATCCACAAACGCGCCAAAGTTGGTGACGTTTGTCACCGCACCTTCGAGGATCATCCCCGGCAGCAGGTCATTCATGGTTTCGACGCCATCAGCGAACTTCGCGGTTTTAAACTCAGGACGCGGGTCGCGGCCTGGTTTTTCCAGCTCTTTGATGATGTCGCTTACCGTTGGCACACCGAAACGCTCGTCGGTGAAGTCAGTCGCTTTCAGGTTCCTTAGCTCGCTGCTGTTGCCCATCAGGTCTTTCAGCGCCTGTTGGGTTGCGGCAAGAATGCGCTCTACCACCGGATATGCTTCCGGGTGAACGGTTGACGCATCCAGCGGGTTATCACCGTGGTTAATACGCAAGAAGCCTGCGCACTGCTCGAATGCTTTTGGCCCCAGACGGCTCACTTTCAGCAACTGTTGACGGTTCTGGAACTGGCCGTTCTCATCGCGCCAGGCAACGATGTTTTGCGCCATCATGCGGGTCAGACCGGCAACGCGGGTTAACAACGGCACGGAGGCAGTATTGAGGTCAACGCCGACGGCGTTCACACAGTCTTCGACGACGGCATCCAGTTTACGTGCTAACTGAGCCTGGCTAACGTCGTGCTGATACTGACCGACACCGATGGATTTCGGGTCGATTTTCACCAGTTCCGCCAGCGGGTCTTGCAGACGACGGGCGATAGACACCGCACCACGCAGGGAGACATCGAGATCCGGGAATTCCTGCGCCGCCAGTTCAGACGCCGAGTACACGGATGCGCCCGCTTCGCTGACGATAACTTTCTGCGCCGTGACTTGCGGGAACTGCTTTTGCACATCAAGGAAGAAGCGTTCAGTTTCGCGCGATGCCGTACCGTTACCGATAGCCACCAGCTCAACGTTGTGCTTCTCACACAGCGCGGCGACGACCACTGCGGCTTTGGCGGCTTGCCCCGTGTGCGGATAAATCGTGTCTGTCGCGACCAGTTTACCCGTGCCATCGACCACCGCGACTTTTACGCCGGTACGCAGGCCAGGGTCGAGGCCCATCGTTGCGCGCAGGCCAGCCGGTGCGGCCATCAGCAGGTCGTGCAGGTTACGGGCAAAGACGTTAATCGCTTCATCTTCTGCGCGTTCGCGCACAGTGCCCATCAGCTCGGTTTCGAGGTGCATCAGCACTTTGATGCGCCATGTCCAGCTCACCACGGCCCGACGCCAACTGTCTGCCGGCGCGTTGTTCAGGCGCAGACCCAGGTGGTCGATAATAATTTGCTCGCAGTAGCTCTCTTTTGGCGGCTCATCGAACTGAGGATCGGCATTCAGTGAGAGCTGCAAAATACCTTCATTGCGGCCACGGAACATCGCCAGCGCGCGGTGTGACGGCGTGGTGGAAATCGGTTCGTGGTGGTCGAAGTAGTCGCGGAATTTCGCGCCTTCCTCTTCCTTACCCGCGACAACGGTGGAAGTGATGTGGGCGTTTTTCCACAGATAATCACGCACTTTCGCCAGCAGCGCCGCGTCTTCTGCGAAACGCTCCATCAGAATGTAGCGTGCGCCATCAAGCGCGGCTTTGATGTCTGCAACGCCTTTATCGGCATCAATGAATTTGGCCGCTTCGGTTTCCGGGGTATGTTCTGGCGAGTTCCACAGCAGGTCTGCCAGCGGCTCCAGCCCGGCTTCGATGGCGATTTGCCCACGAGTGCGGCGTTTTTGTTTGTACGGCAGGTAGAGATCTTCCAACTCGGTCTTGCTGAGCGTGCCATTGATGGCTTTCTCCAGCGACTCGGTCAGTTTCCCTTGTTCGGTAATGGACTTGAGAATGGTCTGGCGACGGTCTTCTAGTTCACGTAAATAGCCCAGTCGGGTTTCCAGATTACGCAGCTGCGTGTCATCCAGACCGCCGGTGACTTCCTTACGATAACGTGCAATAAACGGCACGGTATTTCCATCATCAAGCAGTCGAACGGCGGCTTCCACCTGTTCGGCTCTGGCCTGAAGTTCACCCGCAATAATGCGGCAGAGCGAATCATTCATCATGTTTATGTCATCTGTTGGGTCAAAAAAATCAGGGGATAGTTATACGGATTGACTGGCAGAAATGCCAGTCATCAGCAGGGGCTTCGGATTGTTCCGGCTTATTTCACGTATTCAATCTCGTTGACGTACCAACTGGCTTCACCCGCAGGGGTGTTCACCACCGCCAAATCACCGACCTCTTTTTTCAATAGCGCGCGGGCCATCGGCGAGTCGATAGAGATGTAATCCTTGCGGCCAAAGATTTCATCGTAGCCGACAATGCGAAAACGCTTGGTGTCACCGTCGTCGTTTTCAATTTCAACCCAGGCGCCAAAGAACACTTTGCCTTCCTGCTGTGGCGAATAATCGACTATCTTCAGGTTCTCAAGGCATTTGGTTAAATAACGGACGCGGCGATCAATCTCTCTTAAGCGCTTTTTATTATACTGATAGTCAGCATTCTCACTGCGATCGCCAAGGCTCGCAGCCCAGGTCACTTTTTTGGTGACTTCCGGGCGCTCTTGACGCCAGAGATAATCCATCTCTTGTTTGAGCTTTTCGTACCCTTCGCGGGTGATTAAAGGTGTTTTCATCTTTAGCGTCTTACCTGGCTGCCGTGGACTGAATGCGCACGATACGTATTACGTAGGTGGACCGACAGAATAAATAATGTGAATTCAGATTCATTGTATACTTAACTCGCTGTTAAATATGCTTTGTAACAATTTAGCCTGGAATTTATACCAGATTTTGCTGGTGACCTGCTCAGGCTTTTTTGAGAATAGATGCTTATTAATTGTTGCGAACCTTTGGGAGTAAAAACAATGCAAGAGAATTATAAGATTCTTGTTGTGGATGACGATATGCGCCTGCGCGCGCTGCTAGAACGTTATCTGACCGAGCAGGGTTTCCAGGTTCGAAGCGTCGCTAACGCCGAACAGATGGACAGGTTGTTAACCCGCGAGTCGTTCCATCTGATGGTGCTGGATTTAATGCTGCCAGGCGAAGATGGTTTGTCTATCTGCCGCCGTCTACGCAGCCAGAGCAACCCGATGCCGATCATTATGGTGACGGCGAAGGGTGAAGAAGTTGACCGTATCGTTGGCCTGGAAATCGGTGCCGATGACTACATTCCTAAGCCGTTTAACCCGCGTGAACTGCTGGCCCGCATCCGTGCGGTACTGCGTCGCCAGGCTAACGAACTGCCGGGCGCGCCGTCACAGGAAGAGGCCGTGATTGCCTTTGGTAAATTCAAACTGAACCTCGGCACTCGCGAAATGTTCCGTGAAGATGAGCCGATGCCGCTGACCAGCGGTGAGTTTGCCGTATTAAAAGCGCTGGTGAGCCACCCGCGTGAACCGCTGTCACGCGATAAGCTGATGAACCTGGCGCGTGGCCGTGAATATTCCGCGATGGAACGCTCCATCGACGTACAGATCTCCCGCCTGCGTCGCATGGTGGAAGAAGATCCAGCGCACCCGCGTTATATTCAGACCGTTTGGGGGCTGGGCTACGTATTCGTACCGGACGGCTCTAAAGCATGAGGCGATTGCGCTTCTCACCACGAAGTTCGTTTGCTCGCACACTGCTGTTGATTGTCACCTTGCTGTTCGTCAGCCTGGTGACAACCTACCTGGTGGTGCTGAACTTTGCGATTCTGCCTAGCCTGCAACAGTTTAATAAGGTCTTAGCCTACGAAGTCCGTATGTTGATGACCGATAAACTGCAACTGGAGGACGGTACGCAGCTCGTCGTGCCGCCGGCGTTTCGTCGTGAGATTTATCGTGAACTGGGGATTTCCCTCTATTCCGATGAAGCAGCCGAAGACGCCGGTCTTCGCTGGGCGCAGCACTACGAGTTTTTAAGCCAACAGATGGCCCAGCAGTTGGGTGGGCCGACTGAAGTTCGCGTTGAAGTCAATAAAAGCTCCCCGGTGGTGTGGTTGAAAACGTGGCTGTCGCCCAATATTTGGGTGCGCGTGCCGCTGACGGAAATCCACCAGGGGGACTTCTCCCCGTTATTCCGATACACCCTGGCGATTATGCTGCTGGCGATAGGCGGCGCGTGGCTGTTTATCCGCATCCAGAACCGACCCTTAGTCGATCTGGAACATGCGGCGCTTCAGGTTGGTAAAGGCATTATTCCTCCGCCGTTGCGTGAATATGGGGCGTCGGAAGTGCGGTCGGTGACGCGTGCTTTTAACCATATGGCGGCGGGCGTAAAACAGCTTTCGGATGACCGAACTCTACTGATGGCAGGCGTGAGCCATGACCTGCGCACACCGCTCACGCGTATTCGTCTGGCGACCGAGATGATGGGCGAGCAGGATGGTTACCTTGCGGAATCTATCAATAAAGATATTGAAGAGTGCAACGCCATCATTGAGCAGTTTATTGATTACCTGCGTACCGGTCAGGAGATGCCGCTGGAATGCATCGACCTCAACACGGTGCTCGGCGAGGTGATTGCGGCAGAGAGCGGCTATGAGCGTGAAATTGATACCGACCTGCTCGACGAAGAGATCCCGGTGCGAGTGCATCCGTTATCCATCAAACGCGCGCTCGCCAATATGGTGGTGAACGCGGCGCGTTACGGCAACGGCTGGATTAAAGTCAGCAGTGGTCGTGAAGCGCATCGAGCCTGGTTCCAGGTTGAAGATAACGGCCCGGGCATTAAGCCTGAACAGCGTAAGCATCTGTTCCAGCCGTTTGTCCGTGGCGATAGTGCGCGCACCATTAGCGGCACTGGGCTGGGGCTGGCGATTGTGCAGCGCATTATTGATAACCACAACGGGCTAGTGGAGCTGGACACCAGTGAACGCGGCGGGCTATTGATTCGCGCCTGGCTACCGATACCGGTGACTCGCGTGCAGCATTCCACGAAAGAGGCATAAAAAAACGGGAGGCGATTAAGCCTCCCGTTTTTATGACGGGGTGATTACAGCTTTGGCCCCGCACTCACCAGTGCAGCACCGGCTGGCGTGTCGGTGTACTTCTCGAAGTTTTCAATAAACAGCTTCGCCAATTTCTCGGCTTTTTCCTGCCATTGCTCCAGTGAACAGTAGGTGTTACGCGGGTCAAGGATATGGGTATCAACGCCTGGCAAGGTGGTTGGGGTTTGCAGATTAAACATCGGCAGGGTGAAGGTTTCTGCGTTATCCAGAGAACCGTTGAGAATGGCATCGATAATCGCGCGCGTATCTTTAATGGAGATACGTTTGCCAGTGCCGTTCCAGCCGGTGTTGACCAGATACGCCTGCGCGCCTGCGGCCTGCATACGTTTAACCAGCACTTCTGCGTATTGCGTTGGGTGCAGCGACAGGAATGCCGCGCCAAAGCAAGCGGAGAAGGTTGGGGTCGGTTCCGTGACGCCGCGCTCAGTACCAGCCAGTTTAGCGGTAAAGCCAGACAGGAAGTGGTACTGCGTTTGGTCGGCGGTAAGGCGCGACACCGGCGGCAGAACCCCGAACGCATCAGCGGTCAGGAAGATGACTTTTGTGGCATGACCCGCTTTTGACACCGGCTTAACGATATTGTCGATGTGATTAATTGGGTAAGACACTCGCGTATTTTCGGTTTTGGAACCGTCGTCGAAATCAATTGTTCCGTCAGCCAGTACCACGACGTTTTCCAGCAGTGCATCGCGGCGAATCGCGCGGTAAATCTCAGGTTCAGCGGCTTCGGAAAGTTTAATGGTTTTCGCGTAGCAGCCGCCTTCAAAGTTAAACACGCCGTCGTCGTCCCAACCGTGCTCGTCATCGCCAATCAGGCGGCGTTTCGGGTCAGTGGAGAGGGTGGTTTTACCCGTACCGGACAGGCCGAAGAAGACCGCAACGTCGCCTTTTTCGCCGACGTTAGCCGAACAGTGCATGGAAGCAATGCCCTGCAACGGTAGCAGGTAGTTCATAATAGAGAACATCCCTTTTTTCATTTCGCCGCCGTACCACGTGCCGCCAATCAACTGGATACGCTCTGTCAGGTTAAAGGCGACAAAGTTTTCCGAGTTAAGGCCTTGCTCTTTCCACTGCGGGTTGGTGCACTTCGCGCCGTTCATTACGATGAAATCAGGCTCGAAGGTTTTCAGTTCTTCATCCGTAGGGCGGATAAACATGTTCTTCACAAAGTGCGCTTGCCAGGCCACTTCGGTAATAAAACGGACGGATAAACGGGTGTCCGCGTTCGCGCCGCAGAAGGCGTCAACGATGAACAGGCGTTTACCGGAAAGCTGTTGTGAAACCAGGCCTTTAAGATGTTGCCAAATTTCAGGTGACAGGGGTTTATTGTCGTTTTTACCATTACCCTTATCAGACCACCATACCGTATCGCGGGTTGTATCATCGCGGACGATATATTTATCTTTTGGGGAACGGCCGGTAAAAATACCGGTATCGACAGAAATTGCACCTAAGTTCGTCAGTACGCCGCGCTCATAACCTTCCAGGTTAGGGTCGAGTTCTTCTTGATACAATGTATCGTAATCGGGGTTGTAGACGATATCCTGTACGTCGTTGATACCATAAGCCTTGAGGTCCTGCGGGGTTAAACCGTTACGCATTTCACTGCTCCTTAGCCAATATGTATTGCCACAGATTCTATGGGGTTTTCAGGGATGTTGACCGCGACCAGGCTCATAGATTTACGTATCCCGACAAACGTCTTACTTACGAAAACATTGTGACTCCTGTCACGAAGCGACAGGGATTATGACAGGAAAAACCGCATATTTGGCGCGAATGTTCTTAAATGGTTACAAAATGGTTTAATGAACGGCATAAATGTGAAATTAATCGCATTTATGAAAGAAAGTTACGTAAGGCTTTCAGGAAATAAATCGATTCACCACGCTGGGCACTTTTCTGATTTTTACACATGATGACCGCAGCTTAAGGCAAAATGTGATGATCGCGAACCCGACTTTTAGTGGATACCAACATGGATAACGTTGAACTCTCTCTACCCACTCGCTGGGGAATGGTGGCTACTGGCTTAGTGCAGGGGCTGGCGTGTTATCTGCTGATAAGCTGGCTTTCGCCAATACAAAGTGACTGGATTTTCTATGGCATTCCGACCACGGTCGCCATCTCCTCCGTCCTTCTGTTTAGCGTTGTCTCATTTAAGCAAAAACGGTTATGGGGCTGGCTGGCTATTGTGGGCGCTGCGGTGTTAGCCATGAGTATTTGGCTGAAACGGCAGTCCACCGGAATGGATGCATGGGGAGTCGATAGCGTACTTTGGAATTACGGCAGCAGTTTGCTGCTGATGTCGATGTTACTGCTGCCGTGGATACAGCAACACCTTAACCCGCGTGAGCACACAAATCGCTATACGCAGTTTTACGGCTATATGTGGCAAAACGGGCTGACGCTACTGGTCATTTTTATCGCCAATCTATTGGTATGGCTGGTGCTGCTGTTGTGGGGCGAGCTGTTCAAATTAGTGGGCATTACCTTCTTTAATAACCTCTTTTTTGAAACGGATAGCTTTATTTGTATCGCGACAAGCCTGATTACGGCGGTGGCTGTTATTTTGGCGCGCACACAATTGCGGTTAATGGTGTCGATACAAAAGCTGCTGACGTTGATTGCCACCGGTCTGCTGCCGCTGGTATCACTGCTGACGCTGTTGTTTATCGCTACCTTGCCGTTTACCGGTGTCAGCACGATTTCCCGCCATGTTTCCGCCGCTGGTTTGCTCTCGACGCTGGCATTTTTGCTGCTAGCGCTGATGGCGGTTGTGCGTGACCCGCAAAAAAACTCGCTGCCGTATACCGGGGCATTACGCTGCTTGATTAAAACATCGCTGCTGGTTTCGCCGGTTTATGCATTGATTGCGGCCTGGGCGCTGTGGCTACGGGTGAGCCAATATGGCTGGACGCCGGATCGCCTGCACGGTGTACTGGCGGTTGCGGTGCTGTTGGTATGGTCGCTGGGCTATTGCATCAGCATGGTGCGGCGCAAAAAGCATAACCCACTGCGGCTACAGGGCTATGTGAATCTCACGGTTTCGCTGCTGGCGTTGGTGATTTTGGTGCTGTTGCATACCCCGCTGCTGGATAGCTGGCGCATCAGCGTTAACAGCCATATGGCGCGGTATCACAGCGGCAAAATTAAAGCCGATGACGTCACGCTGTCTATGCTGGAATACAGTGGACTCCCTGGCCGTGCTGCGCTGGAGTCGCTAAAGAACGACGCGCAGTTTATGCAAGATGCGAAGCGTAAGCGGAACCTGCTGATGGCGTTAAACGGCGGGCGAGAGCCTGTCTCGCAGATGTCTGCGGAGGTGCTTGCAAAACGTGTGCTGATTGCGCCAGGCAGCACGTCACCTGATATCGCATTCTGGCGTGTTGCGCTGGCATCTGGTGGCATTCAGAGAGCCTGCGAGGAGGGTAAATCTTGCATGCTGGTGAGCCAAGACTTAAACGACGACGGTCAGCCTGAGCAGATCCTATTTACCTTTACTGACGGCTTGGGTGCGGTGTTCGCTTATGATTCTGAGAAAAAAGCATGGAGCAGAAAAGCATCGACAAGTTTGCCTGAAGGGATGACGAAAGAGACATTGCTGCGCGCGATAAACGCCGGGGAACTGGAAGCGAAAGTGAAGCCGTGGCGCGACCTTTCCATTGGCGGTGAAAGGCTCGACATTCATTACTGATAGGGGCTAAAAAGCCCGGCGGCGCGATGGCGCTTACCGGGCCTACTGTTTACGTAAGCTGAACGCCGCCATCTGGCGGCGTAAGCGGGCTTGCGTATTAATGCACCTGCTGGTCAGCCGGAGAGGCGTCGTTACGGATCTCCGCGATATCCATCGCGTTGAACACGTAATGGCTGCCGCAGTAATCGCAATGCATGTCGATTTCGCCTTCTTCCGCCAGGATGCTGTTGATCTCTTCATCCGGCAGCGTTTTCAGCGCACCCGCGCAGCGTTCGCGAGAACAGGTACATTTGAACTCAACGCCCTGTGGTTCGTACAGGGTGACTTCTTCTTCGTGGTACAGACGCCACAGCACATCGTTTGCCGGTAGCGTAAACAGCTCCTCGGCTTTGATGGTGTCGGTCAGAGCCGCCAGGTGTTCGAAATCTTGCGCCTGTGCGTCCTGCGCTGGCATTACCTGCAACAGCATCCCGCCAGCCGCTGGTTTACCGTCGGACTCGCCGGTACGGATAACCAGACGGGTTGGTAGCTGTTCTGAACGCTGGAAGTAATCTTCCAGACATGCCGCCAGCGTATCGCCTTCCAGACCGACAACACCCTGATAACGCTCACCTTCCTCCGGAGAAATGGTGATAACCAGATAACCGTTACCGACCAGTGTTTTCAGGTCAGCGTCAGCCGGAACGTCGCCCTGCACGCGTGCAACACCGCGCAGTTGCTGGTGGTTGTTACCGTTAATCACGGCCAGCGTCATTGGGCCATCGCCTTGCAATTGGACGGTGATATCACCTTCGAACTTCAGGGTTGCGGTCAGCAGGCTGGTGGCAACCAGCAGTTCCGACAGCACTTTTTTGACCGGCTGCGGATAATTATGGTTAGCCAGAATCTGTTCGAGCGTTTCGGATACGGTGACCAGTTCGCCACGCACGGCATAGTTTTCAAACAGATAACGATGTAATTGATCGTGTTGAGTCATAATTTTCTCTCTTGGGGTGGCAGTTATTCACTGTCGCCGTATTTAAATCTCATCAGGTCGCGCCGCTCTTTTTTGTCCGGCCTTCTGTCCGGGTGCGGCATGGTCAGCGCATTAAGTTTGCGCGCCAGCGCGACTTTCTCGCGCTTTTCGATACTGTCCGCCGTCTCTTCATACAGCGCAGCGGCTTCGGTTGCTGGCCGCCGCTGCTCGGTGATGGCTTTAATCACCACGGTGCGCTCATCATTTCCCTGGCGAAGCGTGAGCTGTGCGTTCAGTTCGACCACTTTACTGGGCTTGCTGCGCTGCCCGTTATAGTGGACTTTACCGCCTTCAATCATCTCTCGTGCCAGAGCGCGGGTTTTATAAAAACGCGCAGCCCAGAGCCACTTATCCAGCCTGACGCCTTCGGTGGACTTCTCTTTCATGGTCACTCCTTCACGTTAAGTGAGGGGATCAAACGACGGTAATCGTTAAGCGCGGGATGACGCAGATACTGCTTTTCCGCAAGGCCCGAGTCGGGGTTGGTGACGCCGAGACAATAACGGATTCCGAATTGGGCGGCGGCATCCAGAATCGGTTCGCTATCGTCGATAAACAACGTGCGTTCGGCTTCCAGACCCGTATGTTCCGCTACTGCCCGCCATAACCGCTGATCCTCTTTCGGATAACCAAATGTATGGGTGGAAAGTAATAAATCAAGGTGTGCGTCGAGGCCGGTATGTTTCAGCTTCACCGCCAGGTTATGCGGATGCGCGTTGGTCAGCAGAATGCGCCGTTTACCGCAGGCCTTGAGGGCATCAAGAAATGGTACGGTATCGTCGCGCAGCACCGCGCGCGGGCCTTGCTCGCTGGTCATTGAGCAGATATCCAGCCCCAGACGTTCGCTCCAGTAATCCAGACAGTACCAGTTTAGCGTATGTTGCACCGCGTGGTACTCCTGGCGAATGGCTTCCTGCGCCGCCTGTGGGCTAATACCGTGCTTTGCGCCATAGGTTTCCGGCACCAGCTTTTGCCAAAAATAGTTATCGAAAGCGAGGTCGAGCAGCGTACCGTCCATGTCCAGAAGAACGGTATCTACCTCGCGCCAGGCGATATCAAAATGCATGGTGAGTCTCCAGACGGAAGAAATGCGCGACAGAGTAGCATACCTGTCGCGCAGTGTGATGGGGCTTAGTTCGCCGGGAAATCGGAGTTAAAGTTGTCCGGCGTTGAGAGCAGCACCGGGTTCGTGCAGCTTTCGTAGTATTTGTGGATTTGGGCTAAACGCTCGCGGTTGCGGCGATAGCGGCGCAGCGCCTGCACGCCGTTGTAAATGGCGCACACAATCATGGCAATCATCAGCAAAGTGGTAGCCAGATAATGCCACAGCCCGTTGCTGTCCGGCATCCGGTGCAGGTTAATGTGCTGTGTCCCGTTGGCGTCGGTAAAAATATTGGTGACGATACCTTCCGCGTGGAACGGCGTGCGCAGTAGCATTCCGGCCAGGCGCTGGAACTCGGCCCACTGCTCACGCGCTGGGTAATCATACAGGTTGGCGGTAGGGTAAGGCTGGGTGACCAGGTCGCTGCCTTCATCGCTGGTTATCAGGAAGCCACCGGGCGCAGGGCTGTTCAGTGACTGCGCCGCGCGAGCCGTTTCACGCAAAATAAACGGGGCGGTAGACGTATCAACCAGGTTATCCAGTGACTCGGCGCTCACTGGGCGCAATAGCACGTTTACGCCGTCGAGTTTGCCTGAGCTGGCGCGCTTTACCAGCGCATCCCAGTCGCGCGTGTTACCCAAATTCACCAACGCATTTTTCAGCCGCACACAATCATCAGCGGCAGAGCACAGATCTTTGGTTTTCAGCACGATATCGGCAAAGTCATCCAGCAGTACCATCCCGGATTTTTGAATCGCGGAGCGCAAGGCGGGGCTAACGCGCGAGTCATCATCAGGCGATGGATGTAATTGCCGACTGACCGCTTGCACCAGCGCGGTGGCTTTGTTGACGGTTTCAGACTCTGGTAACGGCAGGCGAGGGGCGTTGTTCCAGATGATTTGTGAGCAGTCAAACGGCAGGAATGGCGAGTTTTCCTGTGCCGTCCAGGTGCCTGGCGAATGGATATTACACATCCCGATGCCGCGAAGATGCAGCGTATCACCGACACGCACACCCGCCTGTTCTAACTGGCGCACGTTGGTAGCTTCGATAGTTTGCGCGCCTTTCAGCCACGACAACGTAAATTTAAATGGCATGTTCAGCGGCACGCTGACCCACATCATTACCACAATCAGCAGTGCGCCACCGGCGATAACCGTGCTACGCAGCCAGTGTTGCAGTGGGAAATTTTTGACTTCATCGTGCAGCGACAGGAAGCGGCCTTGACGGACAACATGCCGGTCGAGGTAGATATCAATATCGGTTTTTTGCCCCAGATCCTGGGCGACAAACGGCTGCCAGTGGCGTGGATAGATAAGGTCAATAATCCCCAACGAAATATTGTTGATCTGCTCCTGGTCGTTCTCGCCAAACAGCCCCCAACGCTTCGGAGTACCGCGCAAGCAGTGGATCTCGCGCAGTGACGATTTGGTCGGTGGCGCAAACAGCCCCCACAACCCCGCGCACAGCAAGAGCACCGCGCCGCCAATCACCCAGGGCGTAAAAACGGCAGGAGAGATCAGACTGCAATAAAACAGCAGGAATGCCGCGATAACCAGCACCGCTTCACGCAAGCCATCAGGGCGGCCAAGGGCGTGCTCTTCGTGCGTCTCCTGACGAATATTAAGCAGCTCAATTTGCTCGCTTTCTTCGCCGCGAATCGATGCCTGAGTCGAGGTTGTTGACTCCAGCGCGAACAATTTGTTTTCTTGCGAATAGGCTTTGAGCGTATGGCCATTCAGCGCGATGACCAGCGGCATATCGTCAGTGACAATCAGCTCAATGCTGTTTTCATCGGTAATGTACTGTTCCCAAAACGGCGGCAGATGCACTTCCACTGAATCGAGGAAGTAACGCCATTTATTGGGATCGTCAGTGGTGATGCCGTAGCGCGTAATGGATCGAACCAGCGTAAAAACGGTGTGGCTCTGGGCGTTTAGCGTCAGTACCGCAGGCGCAATGGTTGCGCCGGAGGCCGGAACCTGCCTGTCGCGGTTAAGATCGTCAAGATAATTTTCAACCCCCTGGCGCTCTTCGTCGCTGAGCTTACGCGTGGTAGCGCCCGGGAACAGGTGCAGCCACGGCAGATTCAGCCGTTTAGTGCGCCTGTGAAGTAGCCAACCGACCAACACGGCGCAGATCAGTATCGCTACGGTAGAGATCATCAGTGTGCCCATGCTTTTCCCATCATTCTAATTCTAGCGGTCTCTTGAGTTGCCTACTTTTGCCTACACCATTGGCATAAAATACAGTGCTCTCCCAGGGAGTCCATAGACTTTCGCAACCTATAAGCATATCAAACTCAAGATGCGCTAAGTATCAGTTAATTCCCAATTGTAATTCAACCTCTTGACATTTATCCATAAATGAGAGATGAGAACCAGTAAGTTACAGCAATGTAAATATAACGCTTTATACATTGCTGGAAGCGCATACCTATCGCACAATAATAAGAGACACTACTGCAAAGACCCGGCCCAATGAGCAAATCATTACAGAAACCCACCATTCTCCATGTTGAAACCGTCGCGCAGTCACGCCTTTTTAATGTCGAAAGCGTCGATTTAGAGTTCAGCAATGGCGTACGTCGTGTTTATGAACGTATGAAACCTTCCTCGCGCGAAGCGGTAATGATTGTGCCGATTGTTGACGATCATATTATTTTAATTCGCGAATACGCGGTGGGCACTGAGTCCTATGAACTCGGCTTCTCAAAAGGGCTTATCGATCCCGGCGAAACGGTGATGGAAGCGGCGAACCGCGAGCTGAAAGAAGAGGTCGGTTTTGGCGCGCATCAGATGGTGTTTCTCAAAAAGCTGAGTATGGCTCCGTCTTACTTTTCCAGCAAAATGAATATCGTGGTGGCGGAAAACCTCTATCCCGAATCGCTCGAAGGCGACGAACCGGAACCGCTGCCGCAGGTGCGCTGGCCGCTGGCGGACTTGATGGCGCTACTGGATGACCCCGATTTTACCGAAGCGCGCAACGTCAGTGCGCTGTTCCTGCTGCGCGAATGGTTGCAGCAGCAGGGAAGGCTGTAACCGGTTGGTCTGATACGCAAAACGCCATCAGGCACAGGCAATAAAAAAGGCACCGTCGGTGCCTTTTTTATTTTCTGTCAGAACAGTTCGTGGGTTTCCCCGTTATCGATAACCTCGGTTCCGACTTCGTGCACCGCCTGTTGTGTCGGCTGAGTGCCCTCGATGAAGTACTCCTGACGGCTGTTGCCACCGCTGGCTAACTGTCCGGTACTACGGTCGATATTCACCGTGACGATACCCGGCGGCGGTGTCAGTGGCTGTTCAGGCACACCGTCCAGCACGCTTTTCATAAACGCATCCCACGCTGGCTGTGCGCTTTTCGCGCCGCCTTCGTAGCCGGAAATCTGATCTTTAATCGCCCCGGATGCGGTTGTCCGTCCCAGGTTGCGACGGTGATCGTCAAAACCTATCCACACTGAAGTCACCACGTCAGGGCCGTAACCGGAGAACCACGCATCTTTTGAACTGTTGGTCGTACCGGTTTTCCCGCCGATATCACGACGCTGCAAATCGCGCCCAGCGCGCCAGCCTGTGCCTTGCCAGCCTGGTTCACCAAAGATATTGCTGTTCAACGCGCTTTTAATCAGGAACGACAGCGGCGTGTTGATAACGTGCGGGGCATATTCCTGCGCGCCGGTCTGCGCCACGAGCTGCTGATTCGCCGGTTCAATCGCGGGCATTGGCACGGTGGCGTTGTGCGGCTCTTGTGAAACGGCCACGTCTTCAACGTCGTTGTTATCCAACACGTTAGACTTCGGCGTGTCGCCGTAAATCACCGGAATATTACAGTTAGCACAGGCGATTTTAGGCTTCGCTTCAAACAATACGCCGCCCTGGTCGCTTTCAATCTTGCTGATGTAATACGGATCAACCAGGAAGCCGCCGTTCGCCATTACCGCATAGCCGCGTGCAACCTGGAGCGGTGTAAACGAGGCAGAACCCAGCGCCAGCGACTCGGTATGAACGATATTCTCCGCCGGGAAGCCAAAACGTTGCAGGTATTCCGCCGCGTAATCGACGCCCATTGCGCGCATCGCACGAACCATTACCACGTTTTTAGACTGCCCCAGCCCTTGACGCAGGCGAATGGGGCCAGCGTACTGCGCGGGGGAGTTCTTCGGTTGCCAGTCAGAACCCGCACCGGGGTCCCAACGCGAAATAGGCACATCGTTCAGGATGCTTGCGAGAGTTAAGCCCTTATCCATCGCGGCGGTATACAGGAACGGTTTGATGTTTGAACCCACCTGGCGCAGCGCTTGGGTAGCGCGGTTAAACTTGCTCAGGTTGAAGTCGAAACCGCCGACCAGCGCAATAATGGCGCCGTTTTGCGGGTTAACCGACACCAGCGCGGAGTTGACGTCAGGCACTTGCGCCAACCACCAACTGTCGCCGTTCTGGCGTACCCAAATTTGTTGCCCCGCCTGTACCACATCGTTAACCCGGCGTGGGGTTGGCCCTTGCGCCGTGTCAGAACGGTAAGGGCGCGCCCAGCGAACCCCTTCCATGGTCAACAGCACTGATGTGCCATTGGCCAGTTGTGCGGTAGCTTCCTGCGCGTTCGCAGCGGTAATCACGGCTGGCAGCAGTGGGCCGTAAGACGGCAGGGCGCGTAACGATGCACGAATCTTTTTGCTGTCCCACGGTGCTTCGCCCACTCTCCACAGCACATTCGACGGGCCACGGTAGCCGTGACGCATGTCGTAATCCATCACGTTATTGCGCAGCGCCTGTTGGGCGGCTTGCTGATTTTTACGGGTGATGGTGGTGTAAATGCGGTAACCGTCTTCGTAGGCCTGCTCGCCGTAGCGTTTCACCATATCCTGACGCACCATTTCCGTTAAATACGGAGCCGAGAACGCAATCTCCGGCGCATGGTAGTTGGCATCAATCGCTTCACTGCGCGCTTCAAAAAACTGCGTCTGGGTGATGTAGCCTTCGCTCAACATACGTGACAGCACCACATTGCGACGTGCGGTGGCGCGATCCAGCGAGTACAGAGGGTTAAAGGTTGATGGCGCTTTTGGCAGGCCAGCAATCACTGCGATTTCACTCAGCGTGAGTTGGTCTGCCGGTTTGCCAAAATAGACCTGGGCGGCAGCGCCCACGCCGTAAGCGCGGTAGCCGAGGTAAATCTTGTTCAGATACAGCTCAAGGATTTCGTCTTTACTCAGCAACTGCTCAATGCGGATAGCCAGGAACGCTTCCTTAATTTTACGCATCAGCGTCTTTTCCGGGCTAAGGAAGAAGTTACGCGCAAGCTGTTGGGTGATGGTACTCGCCCCCTGCGAAGCGTGACCAGAGAACAGTGCCACGCTTGCCGCACGGAAAATACCAATGGGATCGATACCGTGATGCTCGTAGAAACGGCTGTCCTCGGTGGCAATAAATGCCTTCACCATGACCGGCGGAATTTGGTCCAGTGTCATCGGAATACGACGTTTCTCGCCGTATTGCGCAATTAACTCGCCTTCCGCGCTATAGACCTGCATCGGCACCTGAAGGCGCACATCTTTGAGCGTAGCGACGTCAGGTAGCTGCGGCTCAATATACTTGTAGAGGCCATAAATCGAGCCTGCTCCCAGCAGAATGCAACAGACAGCAAGGATTAATAAATACTTTACGAACTTCACCGGAGAATTCCCATTGAGTGTCATTTGGGCAGTTTATAAACAAACGCGCGGTAGTATAAAGGCAAGCCTGATTCATTGATATAGCCGTTATTCTGGCGGCTTAAGGATAATCGTGAAATGGCTTTCAGATGCTGGCAACTGGGACTTCATCTTCAACAAGACAATGTCTTGATCGTCGCGCTTCAGGCAACCCGCCGTGGCTGGGCGCTAAAGCGCTGGTGGCAACTGCCCTTACCGCCAACTATTTCAGTCGCGCAGAGTGATGACGCCCTGCTTGCCGTGCTGACGCCGTGGCGGCGAGAACTGCCCTGGCAGCACTCTGCCAGCATCGCCTTTCCTGCCAGCCGAACGTTGCAAAAAAGCCTGCCCTGCGCGGCGATGTCGCTAGGCGAAAATGAACAAGCTCAGTGGATTGCCAGCGCGATGGCACAGCAGCTGGAGATGGCCAGTACTGCGCTGTGCTTTGATTATCATCTGGCGGAACCGCAAGGCGTGTGGAATGTGACCGCCGCTCAGCAGCAGGAGGTTGACCGGCTCCAGCATTTGGCGCACCGCCTGCGGTTACATATTTCCGCCATTACCCCAGACGCCTGTGCGCTACGGGCTTTTTTACCGTGGTTAAAGACGCGCGAAGCGTTGCTGGTTTGGCGCTATCAGGCGCAGTGGCTGTGGGCCAGCCGAGAAGGCTGGGGGCAGGTTACGCTGGATGACGCGCCAACGTTGCCGCAACTGAGCGAACGCCTGGGGGTTAGCCTGGACCAGTTGGTGTGCTGTACCGCGCAGACGGGCGAGTCTTTGTCTTTCGATCCCTGGAGTGCGCTGGTGCAAAAACAGCCGCCACTGCCCGCCAGTGGCGAGAGTTTTGCGGTGGCGATTGCATTGGCGATGGGGAGTGGAAACGATGCATACCGTGGTTAACTTTCTGCCGTGGCGGCGTGCGCTGTTTTATCGCCAACTGTGGCGCTGGGGGTTACTGGCCTGTGGCATCGTCCTGATTGCTGCCATAACCGCACTGGCGTTGCGTAGCCATTGGCAGTTGGAACGAGCCATAAACGACACGCAGGCGTCGGCACAACGGCAAATTAACCAGTTGCTTAGCCAACGAGAGCAGCAGCGTAATGCTCAGGCGAAGCGTAACGCGTGGGTTCTGCAACGGCTGGCGCGCAGGCAGGACACTCTCGAATGGTCGCAGCGCTTGCTGGAGATAGTGGAACGGCTACCCGCCCAGGCCTGGCTTGATGAGCTGAGCTTCCGTGACGGCGCACTGTGGTTATCAGGAACGCTAATACAGTTTAGTGCGCTGGCTACGCTCGATGATGGGCTACAGAACCTGCCGGGGTTTCAGCCGGGCAAGGCAGGGAAAATTCAGCGCGATAACGCCGGGCGCTGGCTATTTCAGTATCAACTGCAAAAGGGGGTAGCGAATGCGGCTCCCTGAGCGGTTGTGGCCTCTCTCCACGGCGATAAAAATTCGCAGCGTGGCGCTGATTGCGGCGCTGATTGGCATCCTGTGTTGCTATCAGTTGAGCTATCGGGAGTACCTCCATGCGTCGCACAGCCGCGAACAATGGCGCACGTTAAACACCCGCACCGCCGCCATCTGGCGTCGCCTACGGCTCTTTGTGCCAGAACCGACGCCAGACATTGCACCATTGTCATTTTCCCCAGCGTTGTTCCAGCGGTCGGGGGCAAAACTGGTGAGCTGGCTCCCCTCGGCAAAAGGGGGCGATATGGTGCTGGATACGCCGTGGCGGCAGGTGGCTCCCACGTTTGTCATGCTGGCGGAGCGCGACATGCAGGTTGCGGCGTTCTCGCTGGCCGCAGAAAACGGTGTGCTGCGCTTTAGCCTACAGTTGGTGCGCGATGACCAGTCTTAACCGCGCGTGGCTATTGCTGGCATTGCCGCTACTTGTCGCGATGCGTGACCCGTTTGCCCCAGTTATTGACCCGTGCCAGGCCGCACAGCTTTCGCAGTGGCACTTTCGTGGCGTTGTGCATTCTGGCTCCCGCATGATTGGCCTTATGCAAGGCACTGAAGGCCAATGGCGGCGTGTAGAAACGGGCACGCTGCTTAATGCGGGATGGCGAGTGATAGAAATTGCGGCAGATAGCCTGACAACCGATACCGGTATTGGCTGCGAGCCGCAGCGTTGGCAATGGAAAAGAGAAGGAACGCCTGATGATAAAAAGGAACTGTCTACTCATACTGCTCGCTCTGCCGTTACTGAGCCAGGCCAAAAACGTCAATCTGATCGTGGACGACGTCCCGGTAGCGCAGGTGCTGCAAAGCCTGGCCGATCTTGAGCAGAAAAATTTAGTCATCGCCCCGGGCGTTGAAGGTGTGATCTCTTTGCAACTGCGCAACCTGCCGTGGAGGCAAGCGCTGCAAACGGTCATCACCAGCACGGGGTTGGTGCTAAACCAGGACGGTAACGTGCTGTATGTATATACGCAGCGCTGGCGTGAGGAAAAACAAAGCCGCGCGCTGGCGGAAAAAGAGCAGCGCCAGCAGGCTTTGCCGCTCAGCAATAGCAGTATTGTGTTGCACTATGCTGATGCCAGCGAAGTGGCAAAGTCAGGAGGCAAACTGCTTAGCGCCCGTGGGGCGTTAACCGTCGATAAGCGCACCAATCGGCTGATTGTGCGTGATGACAGCGAGCATCTGCCTGCATTTGCCGTTTGGGCCAAAGAGATGGATCTCCCCGTCGGCCAGGTGGAACTGGCGGCGCATATTGTGACTATCAATGAAACAAGCCTGCGGGAACTGGGAGTTAAGTGGAACCTTGCCGATGCCCAAGGGGCGACCGGATTAGGCAAGATAACCAGCTTAAATAGCGATCTCTCGGTAGCGGCAGCGACAACGCGCGCTGGTTTTAACATTGGCCGCATTAATGGGCGACTGCTCGAAATGGAGCTTTCGGCGCTGGAACAAAAGCAGAAGGTGGATATTATTGCCAGCCCGCGTCTATTGGCCTCACATCTCCAACCCGCGAGTATTAAGCAGGGCAGCGAAATTCCCTATCAGGTTTCAAGCGGTGAGAGCGGAGCGACCTCGGTGGAGTTTAAAGAGGCGGTGCTTGGAATGGAGGTTACGCCGACGGTGCTGCAAAATAATCGTGTTCGTTTGAAGTTGCATATCAGCGAAAACATGCCGGGGCAGGTACTCCAGCAGGCGGATGGCGAGGTACTGGCCATCGACAAACAGGAAATAGAAACCCAGGTTGAAGTGTTGAGCGGCGAAACCATCGCGCTAGGGGGGATCTTTTCGCAGAAGAATAAAAATGCCAGCGACAGCATTCCACTTCTCGGCAATATCCCTTTGCTGGGCCATCTTTTTCGCCACGATGGCAAAGATAATGAACGACGTGAACTGGTCGTGTTTATTACGCCGCGCATTATTTCTGCGCAATAGCAGCCAGGAAACAGGCGAATTTGATAGGGAAGGTGTGCCCCAAGTTTGACGTGGAGACAGATTTAGCATACAAGGAGTACCGATTTGAGTGTCAGTGAACGCCGCTCTGTCTCCTGCAGTCTGCTGATTTAATCTGTTGCCAAACCAGCCGGAGTATTGAGATAATTTTCAGTCTGACTCTCGCTCTATTGCATAAGAGGTTTCAGTTCATGTCCTGCGACGTGCGAAGTTCTGCGGCGCGGATTTATCATTAACGAATAGTCTTAGTAGTACCAAAAAAATGGCAGAGAAACGCAATATCTTTCTGGTTGGGCCCATGGGTGCCGGCAAAAGCACTATTGGGCGACAGCTGGCTCAACAGCTCAATATGGAATTTTACGATTCTGATCAAGAGATTGAGAAACGAACAGGCGCTGACGTGGGCTGGGTCTTTGATGTCGAAGGCGAAGAAGGTTTCCGTGACCGCGAAGAAAAAATCATCAATGAGTTAACGGAAAAGCAGGGTATTGTTCTGGCGACAGGCGGTGGCTCTGTAAAATCACGTGAAACGCGCAATCGTCTCTCCGCTCGTGGCGTCGTTGTTTATCTGGAAACGACCATTGAAAAACAGCTAGCGCGCACTCAGCGTGACAAAAAACGCCCGCTGTTGCAGGTGGAAACACCGCCGCGCGAAGTGCTTGAAGCACTGGCTGATGAACGTAATCCGCTGTACGAAGAGATTGCCGACGTCACCATTCGCACTGACGATCAGAGCGCAAAAGTTGTTGCTAACCAGATTATTCATATGCTGGAAAGCAACTAATACTGGCCGAAAGGTAGAACGCCAGCGAATTTAAGCAACTAAGGTGGACGTCGCGTTATGGAGAGGCTTACTGTAACTCTCGGGGAACGTAGTTACCCGATAACCATCGCGGCTGGTTTGTTTAACGATCCAGCTTCCTTCTTACCGCTCAAGTCTGGCGACCAGGTTATGCTGGTCACCAACGAAACGCTGGCGCCGCTCTATCTCGACCAGGTTCGTTCCGTGCTGGAGCAGGCTGGCGTGAAGGTTGATAACGTCATTCTGCCGGACGGCGAACAGTACAAAAGCCTGGCGGTTATGGACACCGTTTTTACCGCGCTTCTGCAAAAACCGCATGGTCGTGATACCACTCTCGTTGCTTTAGGCGGCGGTGTGATTGGCGACTTAACCGGTTTTGCGGCGGCGAGCTATCAGCGCGGTGTGCGCTTTATCCAGGTTCCTACCACCTTGCTGTCGCAGGTGGATTCTTCGGTTGGTGGCAAAACTGCGGTCAACCATCCTCTCGGTAAAAACATGATCGGCGCATTCTGGCAGCCAGCCTCCGTGGTGGTTGACCTGAACTGCCTGAAAACGTTGCCAAAACGCGAGCTATCTTCCGGCCTGGCTGAAGTCATTAAATATGGCATCATCCTTGATGCGCCGTTCTTTGACTGGCTGGAAGAAAACATTGATGCGCTGATGGCGCTCGATGAAAAAGCCATGGCGTACTGCATTCGTCGCTGTTGTGAGCTGAAGGCCGATGTTGTGGCAGCCGACGAGCGCGAAACAGGGTTACGTGCTTTACTCAATCTTGGGCATACGTTTGGTCATGCCATTGAAGCCGAGATGGGCTACGGAAATTGGCTGCACGGTGAAGCGGTGGCTGCCGGTATGGTGATGGCAGCGCATACGGCTGAACGTCTTGGGCAGTTTGATGCCAAAGACACGCAGCGCATTATTGCTCTGCTCAAACGTGCGGGTCTGCCGGTTGCTGGCCCACATGAGATGTCGGCAGAAGCGTATCTGCCGCACATGATGCGAGATAAAAAAGTCCTGGCTGGCGAAATGCGTCTTGTGCTGCCGCTGGCTATCGGGAAAAGTGAGGTACGCGGTGGCGTATCCCACGATGTGGTTCTTGGTGCTATTGCTGATACTCAGCGAGCGCCACTATAAGAAAGGTCAAGCCGCGTTCGCGCGGTGTTTTAACTTCAGGCGATATGCAATTGTCGTGGCATAAGCCTTTTAGTGGGGTGTGAAATGGATGAATTTAAGCCAGAAGACGAGCTGAAACCCGATCCCAGCGATCGTCGTACTGGTCGTTCTCGTCAGTCTTCCGATCGTGACAACGAGCCACAGATCAATTTTGATGATGTGGATCTCGATGCTGATGAGCGTCGTCCGTCCCGTAGTCGTAAAGCGCGTGAAGACGTAGAACCGGAAGATGAATATGACGAATCTGCTGACGAATATGAAGGTGATGCAGAAGAAGTGGTAGAGCGTCGTCCGCGTAAACGTAAAAACGCTGCGCCGCGCAAACCGGCTTCTCGTCAGTACATTATGATGGGGCTGGGGGTTGTCGTGCTGGTGGTGCTGATTGTCGGCATCGGCTCAGCATTGAAAGCACCGTCTTCAAGCGATCAGAGCACTTCAACTGAAAAGAGCATTTCTCTTTCCGGTGATGCTACCGATCAGGCCAACACGACTCAACCTGCACAGGGCACTAACCCGCAGCAGGATGTCACTCTGCCGCCTATTTCCTCAACCCCAACTCAGGGCCAGGAAACCACTACGCCAGACGGCCAGCAGCGCGTAGAAGTTCAGGGTGACCTGAACAACGCGTTGACACAGCAGCAGGGTCAGATTGACACCGCTGTGGTGAACTCGACGCTGCCGACTGAACCAGCAACCGTTGCGCCAATCCGTAATGGTGCTCGCCCGGCTGTGACCGC
This sequence comes from Kluyvera fluvialis, assembly GCF_059725275.1. Lineage (NCBI taxonomy): Bacteria > Pseudomonadati > Pseudomonadota > Gammaproteobacteria > Enterobacterales > Enterobacteriaceae > Kluyvera > Kluyvera fluvialis. Next base: position 399,719 of record NZ_AP046142.1, read on the forward strand.
GCCGGAAACGCCGCGTCAGACGACCGCGAACACCACTCGCCCGGAACGTAAGCATACGGTTATCGAAACCAAACCACAGCCAGTGGCGACGGCGAAAACCCAAAGCAAACCGGCTGTTGAAACGAAGCCCGTAACGACTGCGCCTAAACGCACTGAAACAGCGGCAACCACTGCGCCTGTGAAAACGCCAGCGACGACCGAAACGACAAAACCAGCCCCGACCGCAACGGCGACGACCTCGACCGCTGCGACGAAGGCTCCGGCAGCGACCAGCACCACGGCTCCTGCCGCAACAGCAACCGGTAAATCAGCAGGTGATGTCAACGCGCTGAAATCGGCATCTGGCTCACACTATACGTTGCAGCTCAGCTCTTCTTCTAACTACGACAACCTGAACGGTTGGGCGAAGAAAGAGAACCTGAAAAACTACGTAGTGTATGAAACCTCCCGTAACGGCCAGCCATGGTACGTTCTGGTTAGCGGTATTTACGCCTCTAAAGATGCGGCTAAAAATGCTGTTGCCACCCTGCCTGCTGACGTTCAGGCTAAAAACCCGTGGGCGAAACCGCTGCACCAGGTTCAATCTGACCTGAAATAATCGTTATCGACACAACCCTATCCGCGCTATGCGGATAGGGTGTGAAAGCGCAGGATGCTGTCGGAGCTTCTCCACAGCTGGAGATAGTGTAATTAGTCAGGCCGCATGAAAAAAAATCGCGCTTTTCTAAAATGGGCAGGGGGCAAGTACCCTCTGCTCGACGATATTAAAGATCATCTGCCGAAAGGCGATTGTCTGATTGAACCCTTCGTTGGTGCTGGATCGGTCTTCCTGAATACCGATTTTTCGCGTTATATTCTGGCTGATATCAACAGCGACCTCATTGAACTCTATAAGATAGTCAAAACGCGTTCTGATGAGTACGTTGAACAGGCCAGGGTGATGTTTGTACCCGAAACCAATAACGCCGAATGCTACTACCAACTGCGTGAAGAGTTTAACCGCAGCACAGACTTGTTCCGTCGAGCGGTGCTGTTTTTGTATCTCAACCGTCATGGTTACAATGGCCTATGTCGTTATAACCTGCGCGGTGAGTTCAACGTACCGTTTGGGCGTTACAAGAAGCCTTATTTCCCGGAAGCGGAGCTGCGTCACTTTGCCGAAAAGGCGCAGAATGCCGAGTTTTACTGCGAATCTTATGAAGATTGCATGACCCGTGCAGACGAGCGTTCCGTGGTGTATTGCGATCCGCCGTATGCCCCTTTGTCGGCAACGGCAAATTTTACGGCGTATCACACCAATAGCTTTAGCTTTGAGCAGCAGGCATTTTTGGCGCACAAAGCGGAAGAGTTGATGGCTCGGCGAATCCCGGTGTTGATTTCCAACCACCGTACGCCGCTGACGCTGGACTGGTATAAAAACGCTGCGGAGACGCATGTCGTAAAGGTGCGACGCAGTATTAGCCGCAACGGCGGCACACGTAAAAAGGTGGACGAACTGCTGGCGCTCTATCGCCCGCCTGGCAAAAAACAACGTTAAAGAGCCTAGCCCAGTAGGCTCTGAGGAGATGCGGATGAAACAGTACCTGATTGCCCCTTCAATTTTGTCGGCTGATTTTGCCCGCCTGGGGGAAGACACCGCCCGTGCGCTGGCCGCCGGGGCGGATGTGGTTCATTTCGATGTTATGGATAACCATTACGTTCCAAACCTGACTATCGGGCCGATGGTGCTCAAGGCGCTGCGTAATTACGGCATCACCGCACCGATTGATGTGCACCTGATGGTGAAGCCGGTTGACCGCATCGTCCCAGACTTTGCCGCCGCAGGCGCCAGCATCATCACCTTCCATCCAGAAGCCTCCGAGCACGTTGACCGCACCCTGCAACTGATTAAAGAGCACGGCTGTAAAGCAGGGCTGGTATTCAACCCAGCGACACCGCTGAGCTATCTCGATTACGTGATGGATAAACTGGACGTCATTTTGCTGATGTCGGTGAACCCAGGCTTTGGCGGCCAGTCCTTTATTCCACAGACGCTGGATAAGCTACGCGAAGTGCGTCGCCGCATTGATGAATCCGGCTACGATATTCGCCTGGAAGTGGATGGCGGCGTTAAGGTGAACAATATTAGCGAAATCGCGGCGGCAGGGGCAGATATGTTCGTCGCTGGCTCGGCGATTTTTGACCAACCAGACTACAAAAAAGTCATTGATGAAATGCGCAGTGAACTGGCAAAGGTAAGTCATGGATAAATTACAGACCATTCGCGGCGTTGCGTTTGACCTCGATGGCACGCTGGTAGACAGCGCGCCGGGGTTAACGGCGGCGGTGGATAGCGCGCTGTATGCGCTCGAACTCCCGGTTGCTGGCGAAGAGCGCGTTGTCACCTGGATTGGCAACGGGGCCGATGTCTTGATGGAGCGGGCATTGAACTGGGCCAGGCAAGAGCGCGCCTCGCAGCGCACCGCACAGGGCAAACCGTCCGTCGATAGCCAGGATATTCCGCAGGAAGAACAACTGCGTATGCTGCGCCGCCTGTTTGACCGCTACTACGCTGAATTTGCCGAAGAAGGCAGCTTCCTGTTCCCGCAGGTTGAGCAGACGCTGGCGGCGCTGCATGACAGCGGCCTGCCGCTGGCACTGGTGACTAACAAGCCGACGCCATTTGTCGCCCCGATTCTCGAATCACTGGGGATTGCGAACTACTTCTCGCTGGTGATTGGCGGCGATGATGTACAAAACAAAAAACCGCATCCAGAACCGCTGCTGAAAGTGGCGGAGAAGCTGGCGCTTGAGCCTGCTAATTTGCTGTTTGTCGGCGATTCTCGCAACGACATCCAGGCGGCGAAAGCGGCGGGTTGCCCGTCCGTTGGCCTGACCTACGGATACAACTACGGCGAAGCGATTACGCAAAGTGAGCCAGACGTTGTCTTTGACCATTTTAATGAACTCTTGCCCGCTCTCGGGCTTTTGAACACTGAACATCAGGAAGCAGAACATGACTAAGCCCATCGTATTCAGCGGCGCACAGCCTTCAGGTGAACTGACCATCGGTAACTATATGGGTGCGCTGCGTCAGTGGGTGAACATGCAGGACGACTATCACTGCATCTACTGCATCGTTGACCAACATGCCATCACCGTTCGCCAGGACCCGCAGGCGCTGCGTAAAGCAACCCTCGACACGCTGGCACTGTATTTGGCCTGTGGTATCGATCCAGAAAAAAGCACCATCTTCGTACAGTCTCACGTGCCGGAACATGCACAGTTGGGCTGGGCGCTGAACTGCTACACCTACTTCGGCGAGCTGAGCCGTATGACTCAGTTCAAAGATAAATCTGCCCGCTATGCCGAAAACATCAATGCGGGTCTGTTTGACTACCCGGTACTGATGGCGGCGGATATCCTGCTGTACCAGACCAATCAGGTTCCGGTAGGTGAAGATCAGAAACAGCACCTGGAATTGAGCCGCGATATCGCCCAGCGCTTTAACGCCATTTATGGCGAAGTATTTAAAGTGCCTGAGCCGTTCATTCCTAAATCCGGCGCGCGCGTGATGTCGTTGCTGGAGCCAACCAAGAAAATGTCTAAGTCTGATGACAACCGTAACAATGTTATCGGCTTGCTGGAAGACCCGAAATCGGTCGTTAAGAAAATCAAACGTGCTATGACCGACTCCGAAGAGCCGCCTGTAGTACGTTACGACCTGAAAGAGAAAGCGGGCGTTTCTAACCTGCTGGATATTCTATCTGGGGTGACTGGCCAGAGCATTCCTGAGCTGGAAAAACACTTTGAAGGCAAGATGTACGGCCACCTGAAAGGGGAAGTGGCGGAAGCGGTTTCCGGTATGCTGACCGAGTTACAAGGGCGCTATAATCTCTATCGTAACGATGAAGCGTTCCTGCAGAAGGTTATGAAAGACGGTGCGGAAAAAGCCAGCGCACGTGCTTCTCAGACACTGAAAGCGGTATACGAAGCAATTGGTTTTGTCGCCAAACCGTAATTCGCTCTAAAATAAAAAAACCGGGTATTCCCGGTTTTTTTATTTATTCAGTAAATAAATCTAAGATTATTTTACTGCTGCGGCATCACCGCACCCGCCAATAATCTTAGAAATAGAAATTGCTGGATGTAATAAATAATCGTAAGAGCAGTTTTTGTTTTTATTCTGGACGGAACCAGTACAAGCTGTCAGTGAGGACAGCACCAGCAGAACTGCGGCTGCTTTAAGCATGTTTTTCATTTAATAATCCCTATCAATTTTATAATCTAAAATATACATAATTCCATATGCTGTAAAAAACATTATTGAATTAGGCTGTTGCTATATAACCTGAAAATGAAATGTGCTGTCAACTATATTAACTATTCAATTAATTAAAAAATGAATTAAGAGTTGCTAATAAAGAGAGTATTTAAAATAAAAGTATGAGGGAAGACGTGCTATGCGGGAATACATAGCACGGAATGATATTAATGGTTAGAGAACCAATTCAGTTTTTCGCGTAGCCCCACAACGCGGCCAACAATAATCAGCGCTGGGCTTGCCATTTGTTGCGCCAGTTCGCCAAGCTGAGTTAATTGGCCATCGACCACGCGTTGGTTAATGGCCGTGCCGTTCTCGACGATAGCAACAGGCATATCAGCCTGCATACCGTGTTCAATAAGCTTCTGCTGGATGGTCGCAGCCTGGTTCAGCCCCATGTAAAACACCAACGTCTGTTTTTCTGCCGCCAGGTTTTCCCAATCTAACTCGCCGCCGGTTTTCAAATGACCGGTGACCAGGCGCACGCTTTGGGCGTAATCGCGATGGGTGAGCGGAATACCGGAGTAGGCCGAGCAACCCGACGCAGCGGTAATGCCGGGAACGACAGAGAACGGAATACCCGCGTCACACAGCGTTTCAAGTTCTTCGCCACCGCGACCAAAAATAAACGGGTCACCGCCTTTCAGCCGCACCACGCGTTTACCTTGCTGCGCTTCTCGCAGCAGAATCTGGTTAATTTCATCCTGTGGTACGCAGTGATAGCCCGCGCGTTTACCCACAAAGATGCGATCGGCATCGCGGCGTACCAGATTCATAATATCGTCAGACACCAGACGGTCGTAGACCACGACGTCCGCCTGCTGAATTTGCTGCAAACCTTTGAGCGTCAGCAGCCCGGCATCACCCGGCCCTGCGCCAACCAGCACCACTTCACCACGATGATCCAGCGGTGTGTTCAGGAGCTGTTCAGTTGCTTCATTAATGGCCTGGTTATCCTGGTTCGCCAGTGACTGGGCCAGGCGATCGTTCACAAACAGTTTTTCCCAGAAGCGGCGGCGCTCGGCCATAGTGGCGAACTGCTTTTTCACCCGTGCGCGCAGTTGCCCGGCATACGCGGCGACTTGCCCCAAATGTTGTGGCAGCATGGCTTCCAGTTTTTCGCGCAGCAGGCGCGCCAGCACCGGTGACGTACCGCCGGAGGATACCGCGACCATCAGCGGTGAACGGTCGATAATCGACGGCATAATGAAGCTGGCGGCTTTAGGCGCATCGACCACGTTACAGAAAATACGGCGCGCTTCCGCTTGCTCGCTAACCTGCTGGTTCACCCTGTCGTCGTCAGTGGCGGCAATCGCCAGCCAGCAAGGGTCGAGGAGGGCAGGTTGGAAATCGCCTTCAACCAGCGTCAGCATTCCTGCCTCTGCCCACACGTGAAACTGTGGGACGTACTCCCGCGCATTCACCGTCAGGCGAGCGCCAGCATCCAGCAGCAAGCGCGCCTTACGTTCGGCAACATCGCCACCGCCGACCAGCAAGCAGTCACGATCGCGCAGTTGGCAAAAGATGGGTAAGTGATCCACGGGGTAACCTCACGGAATTAACAAATAAATGCGGCGGGTGAATAATGCGGGTAAGGATAACAGCAGTTATCGTAGGGAATACACGATTTTTGCTGCTGTTACCCTCTGAAGGTCATAAGTTTTTGGTATTACTTATTCCCAAAAACAATCAGGCCTTCAACTGTACTTGACCCTCTTTGACGCGAGCCTCGTAGTGAGCGACAGAGTGGCTTTCGTCTTCCATGCACAGGCCGTCACGCAGGCGGAAGCGCTGTTTTTTGAGCGGGCTTGCCACCCATAGCTCGCCCTGATGTTCGGCAATCAGGCCACGTGAAAGCACACTCGACTCAAAGAACGGGTCGATGTTGCTGATGGCAAACACTTGGTTGTCGGCATACGGACGGAATATCGCTACCTGTTGGTCGCCCAGCAGGGCGCAAACGCCCGTTGCTGGCAGGATATCGTCAATCTTGCAGATATTTACCCACTGGCTCATGCGTTTTCCTCCACCAGAGTTACCGGAATACGTTCATACGGTGTCGCCGGACGGTGCTGTGCCCGCTCGGCCACCACTTGCACGTTCGGGTCGCGCTGCTCGCTGTTGATAAAGTGTTTGAAGCGAACTTGTGCTGCTGGGTCGTTGACCGTTTCAGTCCATTCACAGGCAAACGCTTCGCGCAGACGCGCAATTTCTTGTTCCAGCTGTTCGTTCAGGCCCAGTTTGTCGTCGATGATAACGGAACGCAGATAGTCGATACCGCCTTCCAGGTTATCCAGCCACGGCGCGGTACGCGTCAGCTTATCGGCGGTGCGGATGTAGAACATCATAAAGCGGTCGAGGTATTTGATCAGCGTTTCACGGTCGAGATCCGCTGCCAGCAGATCCGCGTGGCGCGGTTTCATGCCGCCGTTACCACACACGTACAGGTTCCAGCCTTTTTCGGTGGCGATGATGCCCACGTCTTTACCCTGCGCTTCCGCACATTCACGGGTACAGCCAGAGACGCCAAACTTCATTTTGTGTGGCGTACGGATGCCTTTGTAGCGGTTTTCTAGCTCAACGCCGAAGCCGACGCTATCGCCGACGCCGTAACGGCACCAGGTGCTGCCTACGCAGGTTTTCGCCATACGCAGCGCTTTGGCATATGCGTGACCGGTTTCGAAGCCCGCTTCAATCAACTGACGCCAGATTTCCGGCAGGTCATCTTTTTGTGCGCCGAACAGACCGATACGCTGTGAACCGGTAATCTTGGTGTAGAGATTAAATTCACGCGCGATACGGCCCACGGCAACCAGCCCTTCAGGGGTGATTTCACCGCCCGCAGAGCGTGGGATAATCGAGTAAGTACCGTCTTTCTGGATGTTTGCCAGGAAGTTGTCGTTGGTGTCCTGCAATGGCGTGTGCTGCGGTTTCAGGATGTATTCATTCCAGCAGGAAGCCAGCAGTGAGCCAACGGTTGGTTTACAGACTTCACAACCGTAGCCTTTGCCGTATTTCGCCAGCAGTTCGTCGAAGGTTTTGATGCCTTCCACGCGAATCAGGTGATACAGCTCCTGGCGGGTAAACGCGAAGTGTTCACACAGGTTGTTGTTCACCTCGATGCCCTGTTTCGCCAGTTCGGCGTTGAGCACTTGGGTAACCAGTGGGATACAACCGCCGCAGCCCGTACCGGCTTTGGTTTCCGCTTTCAGCGCCGCGACCGTGTGACAGCCTTTGTTGATGGCGGAAATCAGGTCGCCTTTGGTGACATCGAAGCAAGAGCAAATCTGCGCGCTGTCCGGCAGTTTATCCACGCCGATAGACGGTTTACCGCCGCTCGCGTGTGCAGGCAGGATCAGTGAGTCTGGGTGTTCCGGCAGTTCGATGGCGTTCAGCGCCAGTTGCAACAGGTTGCCGAAGTCGCTGGTGTCGCCCACCAGTACCGCACCCAGCAGTGTTTTGTTATCCGGGCTGACAATCAGGCGTTTGTAGACTTCTTTGCTTTCGTCGAGGTAAACGTAGCTGCGCGCGCCCGGCGTACGGCCATGCGCATCGCCAATACCGCCGACGTCAACGCCCAGCAGTTTCAGCTTGGCGCTCATATCCGCGCCCTGGAAGCTGTTTTCGCGGCCAATGATATGATCGACGGCGACCTGCGCCATTTTATAGCCAGGCGCGACCAGACCGTAGACGCGGTTTTTCCAGCTAGCGCATTCGCCAATAGCGTAGATATCCGGGTCAGAGGTTTGGCAGCTATCGTTGATCATGATGCCGCCGCGTGGAGCGACTTCCAGACCGCACTGAGTTGCCAGTTTATCGCGCGGGCGAATACCGGTAGAGAAGACGATAAAGTCAACTTCCAACTGGCTGCCGTCAGCAAAACGCATGGTTTTACGCGCGTTTTCGCCTTCTTGTACGATCTCTTTGGTGTTCTTGCTGGTGTGAACTTTCACGCCCATGCTTTCAATTTTGCGTTTTAGCTGTTCGCCGCCCATTTGGTCGAGCTGTTCTGCCATCAGCATTGGTGCAAATTCGATAACGTGAGTTTCGACACCGAGGTTTTTCAGCGCGCCAGCCGCTTCGAGGCCGAGCAGGCCGCCGCCAACCACCGCACCGCGCTTGCTGCGACGCGCGCAGGATTCAATCGCGTTGAGGTCTTCAATCGTGCGGTAAACGAAGCAATCCTGAGTATCAGAACCCTTAATCGGTGGGATCCACGGATACGAACCGGTCGCCATGATCAGCTTGTCGTAAAAGACGGTGCGACCCGCGCTGGAGTGGATAACCTTCTCTTTGCGGTTGATGGTGATGGCGCGTTCGCCGACCAGCACCTTCACGCCGTGCTTCTCATAGAAGCCTTCGCGCACCAGCGACAGCTCTTCGGCCGTGTGATGTGAGAAGTAGGAGGAGAGGTGGACACGGTCGTAGGCGATGCGGGGTTCTTCACAGAAGACGGTAATATCGAATTGGCTTGCGTCGGATTTATCGAGAAGATCCTCAATAAAACGGTGGCCGACCATGCCGTTACCGATAATTGCGAGTCTGACTTTGCTCATTTTTGCCTCGATTTCTATTCTAATACTGCCTACCTTAACGATTCAGCTTTTGGGATTATTGATTCAAATCAATTTAGGCTTTGTCTACCCCTTAATGGGTAGCGTAATGATTTTTAAGTATTTTTGTAAGTTGCGGAAAATACACAACTTTATGCGCTGCTGCTTTTGTGTACAAAAAGCGTAATTAAGCAGCGATTTTACGGCAGGGAAGAGAAGGGAAGAAAAACGCCCCTTTTCATGACGAAAAGGGGCGGTACGGATTAGTGAGAGGCTGTCGCCGCGTTCTGGCGGTGACGGCTCACAAAGCCGAGGATCAGACACATCACGAACACCACGGCATACAGCGCGTTGGCGGTGGTCAGCGCCGCCAGCGGCCCGCTGTGAGCCACAATCGGGCCGGTGACCACGAAGGTCAGCATAGTGCCGATGGTGCCGCAGGTCAGTACGAAGTTAACCAGTTTTGGCGAAGCCACTTTGGTTTGCAGAGAACCCAGCGTGATAATGGAGGTATAAATGGCGCTGGAGAAGAAGCCCAGTGTCAGAATAAACCATGCCAGATGCTGTGGTTCGCCGTGGTTGAACAGATACATCATTACGGTGGCGATACCCGCCAGTACGGTCAGAATGCGTTGCAGGTCGAAGAAACGCAGGATAAAGCTGAATGCCCACATGCCGAACATATAAGACATCCAGAAATCGCTTACCAGCGTACCGGCGTCATTCAGGCTCATGCCCAGACCTTTGGCGTATTCTGGAACCCAGGAGATAAAGCCCAACTGGCCGAGGATGTAGCACAAGGCGGCGATAGACAGGAACAGCACGCCAATGCCCCATTTTTCTTTCACTACCGGCTGGTCGTTGTTCTGCGCTTTTTTACCCAGCACAGGGAAATCGCAGCCGAAGGTCAGAATAAAGATAGCCACGTAGATCAGGCCGATGCAGGCGTATACCCAGTACCACTCAATGGTACGCGCCAGCAGCCAGGCGGCCAGCATGGGGAAAATCATCCCCGCCATACTAAAGAAAGAGTCAGTGAACAGCAGACGTGCGCCGCGCTGACGGCCTTCATACATATGGGTTACGAGGAAAGTACCAATCGACATGGTGATACCGCTGACCAGGCCCAGTACGAACATGGCGGCAGAGAACAGCGCCAGGCTATGGCTGGTCATTAACCCGATGACGGCCAGCACCATCAGGATAAAGCCAAAGCGCAACTGCGTTTTCAGCGGCACAATTTCCATCAGCCAGGCGTTCAGGAAGATGGAAATCAGAATCCCGGCGTTCAGGAAGGTGAAGGTGTTACTCATGCTGGAAACGGGCAGATTAAAGTAATCGGCAATATTTCCCATCACCATCCCGGTGACGATCACCAACGCGCCGGTCAGGGCGTAGGAGAAGAAGCTAATCCATGTGAGCTTGATACGGTTGCTGTTAGTCATGACTGGCCTGTGAATAGTTGTGTAAAGCGCGTTGACACTGCGCTGAGCGAGCAGATTTTAGTCATTGAAGTGATATATTCATAGTTTTATTGTGTAATAGATAAATCATTGCATACGTCAATGTGATTTGGATCACGGAAATGAGTGGGCCATTCTTACCCTGATCATTATAAATGTTACATCCGCGTAAACTTTGGTAAAGCGCTGGCCTGAGGGGCTAAGCCTCTTTAGAATCAAGCCACTTGCTTCTCTACTGCACCGTTAAAGGAATTCTCATGCTCAAATCAACTCTGGCGGCCATGGCGGCTGTTTTTGCTCTCTCGGCGATGGCTCCTGCGGCTTTAGCGGCTAAAAACGATCCGCATGTGTTGCTGACCACTTCTGCTGGCAACATTGAGCTGCAACTGGATAGCCAGAAAGCGCCAGTCTCCGTTGATAACTTCCTTAAATACGTCAACAGTGGTTTTTACAACAACACCACTTTCCACCGCGTTATTCCTGGCTTTATGGTTCAGGGCGGCGGTTTTAACGAGCAGATGCAGCAAAAGCAGCCGAACCCACCAATTAAAAACGAAGCAGACAACGGCCTGCGCAACACTCGTGGTACCATCGCGATGGCGCGTACTGCTGATAAAGATAGTGCAACCAGCCAGTTCTTCATTAACGTGGCGGATAACGCATTCCTCGACCACGGCCAGCGTGATTTTGGCTACGCCGTCTTTGGCAAAGTGGTGAAAGGCATGGACGTGGCAGACAAAATTTCCCAGGTGCAGACCCACAACGTAGGGCCGTACCAAAATGTTCCTTCTAAGCCTGTGGTTATCCTTTCCGCAAAAGTGCTGCCGTAAGCAATGATCTTTGGCGGCGTCTGGCATGAGGCCGCCGCCTTGATGCAGCTTGAATGATTTTATGTATAGAATGGCGGCAGATGAAATAACCGGAGCCGCCATGATCCTGCTGATTGATAACTACGATTCTTTTACCTGGAATCTGTACCAATATTTTTGCGAGTTGGGTGCGAGCGTGACGGTCAAGCGTAATGACGAAATCACGCTGGCAGACATCGCCCAGCTAGCGCCGGAAAAAATCGTTATCTCCCCCGGCCCTTGTACGCCGGATGAAGCCGGTATCTCCCTGGAGGTTATTCGCCACTATGCGGGCAAAATACCGCTGCTTGGCGTCTGCTTAGGCCATCAGGCGATTGCACAGGCGTTTGGTGCGCGCATCGTTCGTGCCGAAAAAGTCATGCATGGCAAAACCTCACCGATTACTCATCAGCAACAGGGCGTATTTCGCGGCCTGAATAACCCGCTGACCGTCACCCGCTATCACTCACTGTTGATTCAACCCGATACGCTGCCCGACTGTTTTGAAGTGACCGCGCGCACTGAAGCGGGGGAAATCATGGGGATTCGCCACCGCCAGTGGGATTTGGAAGGGGTGCAGTTCCATCCAGAGAGCATTCTCAGCGAGCAGGGACACGCGCTGCTGGCAAACTTCCTCCAGCGATAGTAGTTGCCACGCTGTGATTTTTTATGCATATTTTGTGTATAAATTCTCACAATCATTGCTTCATCGTTTGAAGAAGGGCATGACATGGAAACCAAACAACCTGCAATCACCCGCGCGACCTTTGATCAGGTCATTCTGCCCATTTATGCACCGGCGGAGTTTATCCCGGTGAAGGGTAAGGGCAGCCGCGTGTGGGATCAGCAGGGCAAAGAGTACGTTGATTTTGCAGGCGGTATCGCGGTGACGGCGCTGGGTCATTGTCACCCGGCACTGGTAGAGGCGCTGAAAAGCCAGGGTGAAACGCTGTGGCATACCAGTAACGTCTTCACCAACGAACCGGCGCTACGTCTGGGACAAAAGCTGGTGGATGCCACTTTTGCCGAGCGCGTGGTGTTTATGAACTCCGGGACGGAAGCCAACGAAACCGCCTTCAAGCTGGCGCGTTATTATGCATCCACTCGTCATAGCCCGTATAAAACCAAGATTATTGCCTTCCATAACGCTTTCCACGGGCGCTCGCTGTTCACCGTTTCGGTCGGCGGGCAGCCGAAATACTCCGACGGTTTTGGCCCAAAACCCGCCGATATCATCCACGTACCGTTCAATGACTTGCACGCAGTTGAAGCGGTGATGGACGACCATACTTGCGCTGTTGTGGTGGAGCCGATTCAGGGTGAAGGCGGCGTGATGGCGGCAACGCCGGAGTTTATCCAGGGGCTGCGAGCGTTGTGCGATAAACACCAGGCGCTGCTGGTATTTGATGAAGTACAAAGCGGCATGGGGCGTACCGGCTCTCTGTTTGCTTATATGCACTATGGCGTGACACCGGATATCCTGACCAGCGCCAAAGCGTTGGGTGGCGGCTTTCCGATAAGCGCGGTGTTAACCACCGAAGAGATTGCCAGCGCGTTCCACGTGGGTTCGCACGGCTCAACTTATGGCGGCAACCCGCTGGCCTGCGCTGTTGCCGGAGCCGCGTTCGACATCATCAATACCCCAGAAGTGCTGGACGGCGTGAAGTCCAGGCGTGAACGTTTTGTGCAGCATCTGCACGACATCAACGCGCAGTATGATGTGTTCAGCGATATTCGCGGTATGGGGCTGTTGATTGGCGCGGAGCTGAATGCGCAGTACAAAGGCCGCGCGCGCGATATTTTGTATGCCGCCGCAGAAGAGGGCGTGATGGTGCTGAACGCCGGGCCAGATGTGATGCGCTTTGCACCATCGCTGGTGATTGACGACGCGGATATCGATGATGGCCTGCAACGTTTTGCGCAGGCGGTGGCGAAAATCGTTAGCTAGCCTGCCGTTTTAACCAGCCGCCCTGCCGAGGGCGCTGACGCCAGGCCACCGACGAGATAGTGTGCATGGTGTTCAGATGCCCCAAAATACGCTGGAGATGCTGTTCCATCGTGCTAAGCGCACCGTGGGACAGCGCATCCGGCGACTCCATAATATTCACCTCGCCGCTACTTCCCGCCTCATCATATTCCAGACGCTGCTGACAGCGTTGCAGGGCAATTTCGCACGACTCCAGATACTGCTGCGCTAAATCCGGCGTAAGCATATTGTGCTCGCGCGCCAGCGTGGTCATGGCGTTGATATGCTCGACGATAAACTGGCTATGCGTTACCCACAGTTTCATATCGTCCAGATAACGCGAGTTAAAGCTCGGCTCCTGCATCGCCTGGTTTAAAGAGTTAAACAGCGTATTGTGCGCCTGGTTCACGCGCATCCGTTGATACGCCAGTTTTGGCGCCTGCGGGTCATCGCTGAGTATCAGGCGAATGGCGTCTTGATCCGCCTCCAGCGCCGCCTGGGCGTTTTGGCGCAGTAAGCCGCTTTGCCACTGCGGCCACAGCCATAGCATCCCGCCGAAGGCAATCAGGCAGCCGATAATGGTGTCGAGAAAACGGGCGACGATAAACTGCTCACCGTTCAGCGTGAGGATTTGCAGGGTGTATACCGCTGTGATGGTGAAGCCGACGGTCGCCCAACCATAGCTGCGGCGGATAATCAGATAACTCCCCAGCGTGATGAGCAGCATTCCGGTGAGCGCCAGCCCCTGCGGCGTGTGGAAGTGCAGGGCCACGGCGGCGATAACCAGACCCGCCAGCGTGCCCGCCGCACGGTGGAAAATGCGCACACGGGTCGCACCGTAACCGTTTTGCGTGACCAATAATATCGTCATTAAAATCCAGTACGGTTTAGGCAAATGCAGCGCCGCGCCCATCAGGCTGGCGATGCTCAGCATCACGCTTAACCGGGCGGCATTGCGCAGTGCGGGGGACTTCAGCGACAGATAGCTTTTTAACGCCTGCAACAGCGGCAGGCGGCGCTCTTTATCCGCCATCAGATTGCGCGGATACAGCGGCCTTTGGAAGCGCAGTACGCGAGCAATGCGGCTGAAATGCCAGGCACAGAACTGCCCAACCGGGTTATCCGGGTGCTGTTCGGTGATTTTCTCCAGCGCGCCAATCTGTTTTTTCATACTGAAACGGCTGGGATAGCGGTGATAGAGAATGTCATCCGCGAGCACCCGCAGGCGCGCGGCGACGGTCTGGGCATTCCAGCGGATCACCGCCTCAGCGTGGCTACGTTCGACCAGTTTTTGCACCTCCTCTGGCTGATGCAGACTCACCGAAATGTGCTCCTGTAGATCAAGGCCAATCTGGAAGGCGCGCAGCAGGCGTTTGTAATCGTTATTCTGGTTTGCCGCCAGCATGTGTAGCTGCTGATAACACTGAGAAATAAGGTCAACCACCTTTTGCTGGCGGCTTAAAAGCGGCGGCAGCGCGGTGTTGGGGTCGGTGTGCTGCGTCAGGAGGCTATATTTTGCTTCGCAATAGTCGGCGAGCTGGCGGTAGAGCAGGCTTAGTGACTCGCGCAGCGGCTGCTCGCGCCAAATCCAAAACCACCACCAGTTGAATAATCCATACCACAGCGTGCCGAGTGCGTAGATAAGCAGCGGCTGCCAAATGGGCATATTACCAGCCAGGCTGAGGGTAAAAATAGCGGCAATCAGCGAAGCCGGCAGCAGCCGCCCGTGCAGGGAGCTTATCTCCGCCGTTACGCCCAAAATCAGCGCCAGCCCGCTGAGAATCAACGGTAGCGGAACCTCGCGCGCCAGCAACAACTGAACGGCAAGACTGCATCCGGCGAACAGACAGCCGCCAATAATCAGGCGTTTGAAAAAACGTTTATGCGGGGTATCAAGACCGGCAATATTGCAGCAGGCGGGAACCAGCGAAAACAGCAGACCTTGTTGAAGATGGCCGAAGATAAGGCCAATGGCGACCGGCAAACATAACACCAGCGTTTGCCGCAGTGCATAGTTGACTTCCGGGTGGTAAATCAGCCTGCGCCACATAAGAGACAAAAACGGCGTACCGTTGGAACAATACGCCGTTTTAAAGGATTAGCGAGTACCGTAAACGACAATCGTTTTGCCGTGTGCGGAGATCAGGTTTTGATCTTCCAGCATTTTCAGAATACGGCCCACTGTTTCACGGGAGCAGCCCACGATCTGACCAATTTCCTGACGGGTGATTTTGATCTGCATACCGTCCGGGTGAGTCATGGCGTCCGGCTGTTTTGCCAGGTTCAGCAGCGTCTGTGCGATACGACCTGTCACGTCCAGGAATGCCAGGTTGCCGACTTTTTCAGACGTGACTTGCAGACGACGTGCCATTTGCGAAGAGAGACGCATCAGGATGTCTGGGTTAACCTGAATCAGCTGACGGAATTTTTTATAAGAGATTTCAGCAACTTCACAAGCGGTTTTTGCCCGTACCCACGCGCTGCGTTCCTGGCCTTCTTCAAACAGGCCTAACTCGCCGATAAAATCGCCCTGGTTAAGGTAAGAGAGGATCATCTCTTTCCCTTCTTCGTCCTTGATGAGTACAGCCACTGAGCCTTTGACGATGTAATACAGCGTTTCTGCTTTTTCACCCTGGTGAATCAGCGTGCTCTTCGAGGGGTACTTATGAATATGGCAATGAGACAAGAACCATTCGAGAGTCGGGTCTGTTTGCGGTTTGCCAAGCACCATGCGCGGTTATCCTCTGTTATAAGCTCTTTCCGGCGGCAAAAACATTGCAGCCACCGGTTGCAATAGTATCCTTCCCGTTACCTGGGAAGTCGGCTGTCGAATATTGCCGCAGCCTGTAATGTGATGTCCTCTGCATACATGCAGTACGTTTATGTATTACCGTAGCATCCTGACTGTTTTAGCATAGCTTGAGCCGTGTGTCTCCTGGTGTCTCGCTTCAGCATGACGGCGATCGCCTTCCGTTGCGAGATTTGTTATGTGCGCGTAATCTGGGAAGAAAATTGCAACCTGGGAGTTAAATATTATGCAAGCGCGTGTGAAATGGGTTGAGGGGATGACCTTCCTCGGTGAGTCGGCTTCTGGCCACCAAATTTTGATGGACGGCAACTCTGGCGATAAAGCGCCAAGCCCGATGGAAATCGTGCTAATGGCGGCCGGTGGTTGTAGCGCAATTGACGTGGTGTCTATTCTGCAAAAAGGCCGCTATGACGTTTCTGACTGCGAAGTAAAGCTCACTTCCGTACGCCGCGAAGAAGCACCGCGCCTGTTCACGCACATCAACCTGCACTTCATTGTGAGCGGTAAAGAGTTGAAAGATGCGGCTGTTGCACGCGCGGTTGACCTGTCGGCGGAGAAATACTGCTCAGTGGCGTTGATGCTGGGTAAAGCTGTCAACATCACGCACTCATACGAAGTGATTGAAGGCTGATATCCGTGATTGCCCGGCGGCGTCCTGCCTATCGGGCAATCGTGATGATTCAGGCGTTGTTCTTCTCTTCCACTAACCGCTGTACCAGCGGCATCATAATCAACTCCATCGCCAGCCCCATCTTGCCGCCGGGAACGACCAGCGTATTCATATGCGAGATAAACGAGCCTTGCAGCATCGCCAGCAGCCACGGGTAGTCAATCCCTTCCAGGTTGCGGAAGTGAATGACCACAAAACTCTCATCCAGTGATGGAATGCTTTTCGCAGCAAACGGGTTAGAGGTATCGACCGTTGGCACTCGCTGGAAGTTGATATGGGTGCGCGAGAACTGCGGAGTAATGTAGTTGATGTAGTCTTCCATTGAGCGCACTACGGAGTCCATCACCGCCTCACGCGAATGCCCACGCTCGCTGGTGTCGCGAATCATCTTCTGAATCCACTCCAGGTTGACGATAGGCACTACGCCAACCAGCAAATCAACATGACGTGCGACGTCATGCTGTGGCGTCACTACGCCGCCGTGCAGCCCTTCATAGAACAGGACATCGGTGGGTTCCGGCAATGGCTGCCAGGGGGTGAACGTCCCCGGTACTTGATCCCACGGTACGGCTTCATCGTAGGTATGCAGATATTTACGCGACTGCCCTTTACCGCTCAGGCCGTACTCTCGAAAGGTTTGTTCAAGCAGGCCGAAGTCATTGGCGTCCGGGCCGAAATAGCTGATATGACGGCCCAGATCACGAGCCTTACGAATGGCCATATCCATTTCTGGGCGGGTGTAACGATGGAAACTGTCGCCTTCAACTTCCGCTGAACGCAGGTTGAGCTGGGCAAATATTTTACGAAAGGCCAGGCTGGTGGTGGTGGTTCCCGCTCCGCTGGAGCCGGTAACAGCAATAACTGGATGTTTGGCAGACATGCGAATAACTCCCTGAACAGGCGACAGAACGCGAAAGCGCCTGCTGTCACCCGTCGTTATCGTTAACCGCGAAATTGGTTGCGGGGCATGATGTTGACCGTCTCGTGAAGTTCAGACCACACCAGCACCGCCTCGCCGCTTTTTAATTGCTCTTTAACATCGGCGACCTTTTGCGCAAGTGAGCGTTCATATTCACCATAATCGGTGCCTTCGCGCAAGACAAAGCTTTCCACGAGATTGTCGAGGGTTTCAGCCGGAATTTCTTGCCAGGGAATAATCATACTTTGCCTCCGAGCCTTGACATTAGCCACGCAGGGATGCGTTTTTCCAGCCACATCTCTGGGTGGAACAGTGTGCCACCGATAAACCCGACGTGGCCGCCGTGCTCCGTCAGTTGGTACTCCACGTTCTCCGGTAGCTCTTCTTGCGCGGGAATCGAGTGGTGATCCATAAAAGGATCGTCTTTCGCATGAATGATCAGCGTCGGTTTGGTGATTTTGCTCAACGTCGGCATTGCACTGCACTGGCGATAGTAGTCGATGGCATCGGCAAAGCCGTGAATCTTCGAGGTGATCGAATCATCAAATTCACGGATGTGACGCATACTTTTCAACTGGCGCAGATCCACCGGTAGCGAGCCTGGATAAGCCTTGAGCTTACGTGCGGCGTTGCCTTTCAGCAGGTTTAACAGATAGCGCTGGTAAACCCGCGAGAAGCCTTTGTCCATGTGGTAGCTACAGGCTTCGAGCATAAACGGCGCGGAGACAATCACCGCCGCATCAACCGGAATATCGTCACCTTCTTTTGCCAGCAGGCAGGCCAGCATGTTACCGCCGAGCGAATAGCCCACCGCTGCGGTTGGCGCGTCACCCATTTCCCGCTGTAGCCAGCGTAAAAACCATGTGCCGTCTTCCGTTTCGCCCGAATGGTAAATTCGGTTCAGACGATTAGGTTCACCGCTACAGCCGCGAAAATGCATCACTACGCCCAGCCAACCCTGCTGCCTGGCGGCGTTAATCAGGCCGTGCGCATAAGGACTGTGCAGACTGCCTTCCAGGCCATGAAACACCACCAGACGCGGTTTATGGCGCGCGCCAGCCGGGTCTTCACTCCACGCTAAATCAACGAAATCACCGTCTGGCAACTCAAGGCGTTGCCAGTGCGGGGTAAATTGCAGCTTTCGGCGAATCAGGCGTGGCAGCATCGTCTGAAGATGACAATTGCTGACGCCGCGCATTGGTACGAAGTCGTCGCTGCTTTGGGTGTCGATGTTGAAGTCGTGGTGGGTTGTTTCAGTCATAAATATGCGATGTGTCCAGTAATCTGCCGCCTACTATACCGCCACTTTGCCATCGTGTTTAAGAAAATGAGGCGTCGGTAGCCGTTTTTCTCCCGCCTGAATCAGATCCCTATCACAAATTGTTACTTCAATTATTACTCTTAGGCTAATGATTAGCACCTACGCTTAATTGATGACTTTCTCACCAGGGTGCACACTCTTTCTGGTGTTAAGCAATCAAAATGATTAGCTGAATCAGGAGGTTAATAATGTTATCTGGGCAAACGCCAGCACGAGTCTGGAACACCCGTCGCAGCGAAAAACAGCGGCGTCTGGCTTCTGTTCCGGTGCAGGGCAAGGTGCTGCCGACCGCAGACCTGACCGCAATGCTGGAAAAACTGATCGCCCCAGGCGATCGCGTGGTTTTGGAAGGGAATAACCAGAAGCAGGCAGATTTCCTGTCTCGTATGCTGGCTGAGGTTAACCCGCAGATTGTGCACGACCTGCATATGATTATGCCAAGCGTCGGGCGTAGCGAGCATCTGGATATCTTTGAAAAAGGTATCGCCCGCAAACTGGATTTCTCCTTCTCCGGCACTCAAAGCCTGCGTATCTCGCAACTGCTGGAAGATGGCTTGCTGGAAATCGGCGCGATTCACACCTACATCGAACTTTACTCCCGCCTGTACGTTGACCTGGCCCCGAATGTGGCGCTGATTGCCGGTTATAAAGCTGACCGCAAAGGCAACCTGTATACCGGGCCGAGTACCGAAGATACCCCAGCGCTGGTGGAAGCCGCCGCATTCCATGACGGCATTGTTATCGCACAGGTTAATGAACTGGTGGACGACGAATGCGACCTGCCGCGTGTTGATATCCCTGGTTCATGGATTGATTACGTGGTGGTTGCTGACAAACCGTTCTTTATTGAACCGCTGTTCACCCGCGACCCACGTCTGATTAAACAAGAACACATCCTGATGGCGATGATGGCGATTAAAGGCATCTACGCGGAGCATCAGGTGCAGTCGCTAAACCACGGTATCGGCTTTAACACTGCGGCGATTGAACTGCTGCTGCCAACCTACGGTGAGCAACTCGGCCTGCGCGGCAAAATCTGTAAACACTGGACGCTGAACCCGCATCCAACGCTTATCCCGGCAATTGAAAGCGGTTGGGTGGAAAGCGTGCACTGCTTCGGCGGCGAACTGGGGATGGAAGAGTATATCCGTGCCCGTCCTGATGTGTTCTTTACCGGCGCTGATGGCTCGATGCGTTCTAACCGCGCCTTCTGCCAGCTGGCAGGGCAGTATGCGGTTGATATGTTTATCGGCTCGACCTTACAGGTTGATGGCCTGGCGAACTCCTCCACGGTAACGCGTGGTCGCCTGTCTGGTTTTGGTGGCGCGCCAAATATGGGGCATGACCCGCATGGCCGCCGTCACGCCACTCCGGCCTGGCTGAACATGATTACCGAGCCAGACCCGATGCAGCGCGGTAAAAAACTGGTGGTGCAGATGGTCGAAACCTTCCAGGCCGGTGTTAAGCCTACCTTCGTAGAAAAACTGGATGCCGTCGAGGTGGCGAAAGCCTCTGGTATGCCGCTGGCTCCGGTGATGATCTATGGCGACGACGTGACCCACGTCCTCACCGAAGAAGGGATTGCCTACCTCTACCGTGCAGAAAGCCTGGAAGAACGTCGGGCGATGGTGGCGGCGGTTGCCGGTATTACCGATATCGGCCTGGGCGTGGATGCCAAACGCGTTGCGGCGCTGCGAAGCAGCGGCAAAGTGGTTTACCCGGAAGACATGGGCATTCGCCGTACTGATGCCACCCGTTCTCTGCTGGCGGCGGGTAGCGTTGCCGACCTGGTGGAATGGTCTGGCGGTCTTTATAACCCACCTGCGAAATTCCGGAGCTGGTAATGAAACTTCTGCCCCAGATTCAGGTTGAAGGCGGTGCCGAATGGCTGGCGCGAACCGCCACGCAGTGTCTGATTGACGAAGCACGATTAAGCCCGAAACCCGGTCTGGTGGACAGTCGGGGGAACGGCGCGCATCACGATTTATCGCTCGCGCTAATGGAGCGCTCGGCGCACAGCCTAACCCCCACGTTTCAGGCGCTGGCGCAACAAAGCTGGCAACGTCCGGCGGACATTGCGCTCAGACAAACCATTGGCCGATTGGGCCGCGAAGGTGAGCAACAGATGATGGCGGCAACCGACGGCGTGAACACTCACCGTGGCGCGATTTGGGCGCTGGGATTACTGGTGAGCGCCGTGGCGATGCAGGGCGGAACGGGCAACGCGCAGCAGGTGGCGACGACCGCCGCTGAACTGGCGAAACTGCCCGATGACGCCGCACCGAAAGTTTTCAGCAAGGGGCTTCGGGCTACGCATCGTTATCAGGTACCGGGCGCGCGGGAAGAAGCGCAGCAGGCGTTTCCGCACATTATGCAGCGTGCGCTGCCGCAGCTTCGGCTCAGCCGGTTGAACGGCAGCGGCGAAACGCACGCAAGGCTCGACGCACTGATGGCGATTATGACTTCGCTGACCGACACCTGCGTGTTGTCGCGCGCGGGCATGGAGGGGTTAGACGCCATGCAAGATGGCGCGCGCGCCGTACTGCGCGCCGGAGGCAGTGCGCACCCCGCAGGCCAGCAAGCGTTGGCGCAGCTAGACCAGCACATGCTGGCGCTGAATGCCTCGCCGGGCGGTGCGGCAGATTTACTCGCCGCCACGCTGTTTCTCGACCGCATCGAGTCGCCGTATTTAAAGCATTAAGAGGATGTTATGGAACACATTACGTTAACCGTACCGGCCAGCCGCACCTTAAGCGGCAAAGCGCTGGCAGGCGTTGTTGGCTCCGGGGATATGGAGGTGTTATTCACCGCCGACCAGAGCCAGACGTTAACCATTGATATCACCACTTCCGTCGATAACAGCCGTAGCCGTTGGGAAGCGCTGTTCAACCGCCTGCAAACGGTCAGCAGCCTGCCTGGCGGGACGTTGACTATCCACGATTTCGGTGCAACGCCCGGCGTGGCACGCATTCGTATCGAACAGGTTTTTGAAGAGGTGAGCTATGCGTGATGACCGCAGTTTTATCGAATTAAAAGCACGCCAACGTGCGCACGCGCTGCTGGATGAAGGCAGCTACCGCGAACTGCTCGACCCGTTTGAAGGCGTGATGTCACCGTGGCTGGGCGCGCAGGGCATTGTCCCGCAGGCCGACGATGGCATGGTGGTCGCGAAAGGGACTATCAACGGCAAACCGGCGGTAGTTGTAGCGATTGAAGGCGCATTCCAGGGCGGCAGTATGGGCGAAGTGTCCGGCGCCAAAATGGCGGCGGCGCTGGAGCTGGCGGCGGAAGATAACCGCAACGGCATCCCAACACAGGCGGTGCTGTGCCTGGAAACCGGCGGCGTGCGTCTGCAAGAGGCGAACCTGGGCCTGGCGGCGATTGCTGATATTCACGCGGCGATTGTTGACCTGCGTCGCTACACGCCGGTCGTCGGGATTGTTGCCGGTACGGTCGGTTGCTTTGGCGGGATGTCTATCGCGGCGGCGCTGTGTAGCTACCTGATTGTTACCCGTGAAGCGCGTCTGGGCTTGAACGGCCCGCAGGTTATTGAACAGGAAGCGGGCATTGAGGAGTACGACTCTCGCGACCGTCCGTTTATCTGGAGCATGACCGGTGGCGAAGTGCGTTATCAAAGCGGGTTGGTGGATGCGTTAGTCGGTGATGGCATCAATGCGGTGAAAGCGGCAATGCACGAGGCCCTGGCGAAAGGCGTCCCGCTGAAACATCGCACCGATAATTATGACGACTACCTTAACCGTCTGACGAACTTTGACACTCGCCAACAGGCGGATTCCGAACAGATTAAAGCGCTTTTTGCCCGGGAGGTGAAATGATGAGTCATTCAATAAGCCGTGGCGAATTATGGCTGAAAACCCTCGCCCCAAATGCTCAACGTCTGGCTGGCCTTTGCCCGTCCGTGCAGGCGGCTGACGGCGAACTTAACGGCGAAGCGGTGCGTTTTATCGCCGTAGTGCCGGATGCCAACAACCATTTCCCACGCGCTGCGCAAGGTGAAGTGGGGCTGCTGGAAGGCTGGACGCTGGCAAAAGTGGTTAGTGAAACCGTGGCTGCCGATGCCCATAAAGCCGTTAAGCGCCCAATCATTGCGGTGATTGATGTGCCAAGCCAGGCCTATGGTCGCCGTGAAGAGGGCTTTGGTATTCATCAGGCGCTGGCGGGGGCGGCAGCGGCGTATGCCAATGCGCGTCTGGCGGGGCATCCGGTGATCGGCCTTATCGTCGGTAAAGCGATGTCCGGCGCATTCCTGGCGCACGGCTACCAGGCTAACCGCCTGATTGCCTTCAACGACAAAGGGGTGCTGATTCACGCGATGGGCAAAGAATCTGCGGCGCGCATTACGCTGCGTACCGTCGAGGCGCTGGAAAAACTGGCGGCGACGATCCCGCCGATGGCCTACGACATCAGTAACTACGCCACGCTGGGGCTGCTTGCCAACCTGCTGGATATCAGCAACCCAGATGCGCCATCAAGCCACGATCTGGCGCAGGTGACAACCACACTGCAACAGGCGATCAACGATGCTCGTCAGGACACAACGCTGAAAAACCGTCTGGGTGCTGACAACCGCCGCAGCTCTGCTCTCGTACGCGAACGTATGCGAGCTAGCTGGTAAGTAAAAAAAGACCTGCCGGATGCACGACCGTGGGCGTAGCCGCTACGCCCACGCGGGTTACTGCATCTGAAAAATAATAATCATCGCGCCAGTGCTAAAGCACAACGTCATTCTGGCGGCATCAAGACGGCCTGAATGGCGAAGTGGTTTTCTTTTTTAGATTACAGGTGAAATATGACTTACGTAATTGTTCATGCTCTTGCTCCGATTTTCGTCATTATGCTGCTGGGATTTTGGGCCGGTAAGGCCAAAATGGTGGATAACAAAAACGTCTCCCTGCTCAATATCTTTGTTATGGACTTTGCTCTGCCCGCCGCATTGTTTAGTGCCACAGTACAAACTCCGTGGGTGGGTATCGTGGCGCAGTCGCCGCTGATTCTGGTGCTGACGCTGGCAATGTGGATTACCTACGCCGCGATTTATTTCCTCGCAACTGGCGTATTCAAAAAATCCCCGCAGGATGCCGCCGTGCTGACGCTGACGGTCGCCCTGCCAAACTATGCGGCGCTCGGCCTGCCTATTCTGGGCAGCGTACTGGGTGAAGGCCCATCAACCTCACTCTCCGTTGCTGTTTCTATTGCCTGTGGTTCTGTGCTGATGACGCCGTTCTGCCTGTTGATTCTGGAGCGTGAAAAAGCGCGTGCGGAAGGCGGTAATTCAGGTTCTACGCTTTCGATGCTGCCAGTGCTGATGTGGCGCTCGATTAAGAAACCGATCGTGATGGGGTCGCTGCTGGGGGTTATCCTCTCGGCGATTGGTATCAAAATGCCGGAACTGGTGCTGGCGGCGATTAAACCGCTGGGGCTGGCGGCAACGGCGGCGGCGCTGTTCCTGACTGGGGTGATCCTTTCTGCGCGTAAACTGCAAATCAACACGATGGTGATCACTTCGACTATCGCCAAACTGCTGATTCAACCTGCGATTGCCTGGGGTATTGTGCTGATTTTCGGCCTGCAAGGCTCGGTGGCGATTACTGCCATTCTGATGATTGCGCTGTCTGCCGGTTTCTTCGGCGTGGTGTTCGGTAACCGCTTTGGCGTGCAGTCGCCGGATGCGGAAGCCGTGCTGTTGTTAAGCTCCGTCCTGTGTATCCTGTCGTTGCCACTGTTTATCTCACTGACTTCAGGAATGTAAATCATGACCGCCACATTACGCCCGCACGACCTTATCTGGCTCACCGCGCGAGACGCGCTGGAAGGGATTACAGAATCCTGGGTGGATGACGTTTGGCATACCGGCCTGCCTGTGGTGGTGCGGCGTGATGTGGACGCGAAGGGGCGCATACCCGTCGGGGTGCGTGGAATGAAGCGCGACCAGCGTGCGGCGGGGTGGGCGAAAGCCAGCGCGGTTGCTCGCGTCTGTACGCCGGAATCGCTGGTTGAGCCATTAGCGCTACTGCGCTCGCCGTTTGTTTCTCAGCCGCCGGTTCAGGTGGCTGTGCTGTTGGCGCAACAGACGTGGCCGTGGCGGTGGGGAATTACCGGCAGTACAGGTTACGCGCTGGCGACGGGGATTCCGGTGATTCATGCCGCCAGTGATTTGGATTTGCTGATTCGCGCGCCGCAGCCGTTATCAACGCAATGGCTGGCAAAGTGGCAGCAACAGCTTGCGGGCGGGTTATGCCGGGCAGATACCCAGGTTGAAACGCCCTACGGCGCGTTTGCGCTCAATGAATGGCTGCGCGACGGCAAAGCGTTGTTGAAAACATCGCAGGGGCCGCGCCTGGTGCGCGACCCGTGGAGTAGGGAGGCGTAAATGAAAATTCTGTTTACCTTTCCGGGGCAGGGAACGCAGCATCCAGGGATGTTGCGCCTCCTTCCGGGAACGGAGTTCGCACAGGCGCGGGATGTGCTGGGCGCTGAAGCTGATGCGCTGGATTCCCCCGAATCATTAAAACACACGCGCGCGGTGCAGCTTTCGCTGCTGATTGCTGGCGTTGCCTGGGCGCGGGAGTTAGCGCGCCGTGGGGTGTCGCCTGATATCGTCAGTGGGTTGTCGATTGGCGCTTATCCGGCAGCCGTGGTGGCCGGAGCGCTGGATTTTCGCGATGCATTAACGCTGGTGGCGCTGCGTGGCGATTTGATGGAGCAGGCGTACCCGCAGGGTTACGGCCTGACGGCAATCATGGGGCTGACGTTGCCGCAGGTGGAAGCGTTGATGACGGATAGCGGAACCTATATCGCTAACCTGAATGCGGAAACGCAGATTGTTATCGCCGGTAGCGATGAGGCGATGGCGAATGTTGCGAAACGGGCGCTGGAGAAAGGGGCAAGCAAAGTGCATCGGCTGGCGGTGAGTGTGCCGTCGCACTGTGCGCTGTTGGCGGAACCCGCGCAAAAGCTGGCGGCGGCGTTTAGTCGCGTGACGCTTTCCCGCCCCCGCTGCGCGTATCTCAGTGGCAGTACCGGGCGCGTGCTGTGGCAACCGGAACGGATTGCTGAGGATTTAGCGATGAATATGGCGCGCACCGTGCGCTGGCAAGAGGCGGTGATTGCCGCCAATGAGCGCGAAGCCCGGCTGGCGATTGAAATGCCGCCTGGCGGAGTGTTGACTTGCCTGACGCGTCAGGCTGCGTGGGAAGGTGAGTCTGTTTCGCTGGAGCGTAGCGGTATCGATGTTGCCGTACATTTGGCGCGGCGGCTTCGCATGTGAGTGTGATTGCCCGATGGCGCTACGCTTATCGGGCCTACAAATCATCCGTAGGCCGGATAAGATGCGTTGGCATCGCCATCCGGCAATCAGACGGCGGAATGAATGCTGCGTGCGTACATGCGCCCTTCGGCCGCCAGCGCCAACAGGTTTGGGTCACGCTCGCGGTTGCGGGGCAGAACAATAGCGATAAGTTGCTGCATTTGGTACGGCTGCGACAGCTTTAACAACTGCACGGAATTCTCATACATCTTCTTCATTCGCCCCGGCATCAGGGTAAAACCGACACCCGCCTGCACTAGGCTGAGCATTGAGAAAATGTCATTCACGCGAGTGACAATTTCCGGCTCAAACCCCGCGATATGAAACGCGTCCTGAAAACCGGCGTAGGTGGCAAAACCTTCTGCCAGCGAGACAAACTTTTGATGGCGGTAATCGCGCAGATCGGCGGGTGATGACGTATCAAGAACGGCGCTCGCCGGAGCGGCAAGATAAATATCGTCGTGAAACAGTGGCAGCACTTCGAGGCTGTTGCGGTCGATGTCGCTTTCCGAGATGGAAATCAAAATCGCGTCCAGCGTGCCGTCTTCCAGCATCTTCAGCAGCGCCTCATTGGAACCCATCGTGAGATCCAGTTCCAGATCAGGGCGGCGCAGTTTCATCCCCATAATCAGGTGCGGCACGGTTTCCAGCGTCAGCGAGTACAGCGTACCCACGCGCAAACGGCCCTGACCGACGCCAGCGGTTTTACGCGCTTCTTCCAGCCCGCGCGTCATCAGTTGGCTGACTTCCTGGCAATACTCCAGCAGCGTCCATGCCGCCGGTTGGGCAATTAAATTGCGCCCTTTGTGGACAAACAGCGGGCAGCGGACGTTCTCTTCCAGCGTGTGCAGCGCCCGATGCACGCTGACGCCGCTGATATTCAGCGCTTCAGCGGTACGGGCGATGTTGCCCTTCTCCATAAACGTCATGAAGATGGTCAGCTTGCGGAAGGTTATGTCGTCGGTGATTGACAGATTCATCGTCCGGCCCTTCGCGGTTAGTCGTTTTGCATCATCTGTTCAAGCTGCTCTTGTGCGTCCAGCCAGGCCATTTCGGCCTCTTCCAGCCCAGATTTAGCACTGGCTTGTAGCTGCAAACACTCGGTCATTTCCGCTTTACGGCTTGGGTCGTACAGGCCGCTGTCGCCCAGTTTTTCTTCTGCCTGTGCCAACTGGGCGTTGAGTTTCTCCATCTCTTTTTCCAGACGGGCTATCTCTTTACGCAGCGGTTGCGTCAGGGTGCGCAGTTCGGCTTCGCGGCGTTTCTGATCTTTGCGTGACTGGGCGCTGTTAACGTTCTCTTTCGCCGGTTCGTCGCCCTGGTTTTCCTGCTTTTGCACGTCGCTCAGCCACTGCTGATAATCTTCCAGGTCGCCGTCGAACGGCTCCACTTTCTTGTCGTGCACCAGGTACAGGTCATCGGTGGTGGAGCGAATCAGGTGACGGTCGTGCGAAACCACAACCAGTGCGCCTTCGAAATCGATCAGCGCTTCGGTCAGCGCCTGGCGCATATCGAGGTCAAGGTGGTTGGTCGGTTCATCGAGCAGCAGCAGGTTCGGGCGCTGCCAGACGATCAGCGCGAGCACCAGACGCGCTTTTTCGCCGCCGGAAAAACGCATGGTCTGTTCGGTCACTTTGTCGCCCTGGAAACCGAAACCGCCTAAATAATCACGCAGTTTCTGCTCCAGCTCCTGCGGAGCCATTCGAGCCATGTGCTGCAACGGGGATTCATCGGCGCGCAGGAACTCCAACTGATGCTGGGCGAAGTAACCGAGTTTAATGCCTTTTGCCAGACCAATTTCGCCGTGCAGCGGTTCCAGCTCGCCAGCGAGTAGTTTAATCAGCGTCGATTTACCGGCTCCGTTACGCCCCAGCAGCCCAATGCGCGAACCGGGCACCAGGTTCAGTTTGATCGAGTCCAGAATGGTGCGATCGCCATAGCCCGCGCTGACTTTTTCCATTTTCAACAGTGGATTCGGCAGGCTTTCCGGTGCGCGGAAACTAAAGTGGAACGGGTTATCTACGTGCGCAGGGGCAATCAGCTCCATACGCTCCAGCATTTTTATACGGCTTTGCGCCTGTTTCGCTTTGGTGGCTTTAGCGCGGAAACGGTCGATATAGCTTTGCAGGTGCGCCACGCGCTCTTGCTGGCTTTCATACATCGACTGTTGCTGTGCCAGACGTGTCGCGCGCTGGCGCTCGAACGAGCTGTAGTTGCCGGTGTATTCGAACATTGTCTGCTGTTCGATATGAATAATTTTGTCCACTACCGGATCAAGGAAGTCGCGGTCATGGGAGATCAGAATCAGCGTGCCCTGGTAGCTTTTCAGCCATTTTTCCAGCCAGATAACCGCATCGAGGTCGAGGTGGTTAGTCGGTTCATCGAGCAGCAGCAGATCGGAGCGGCAAATCAGCGCCTGCGCCAGGTTAAGGCGCATACGCCAGCCGCCGGAAAAGTCGCTCACCGGGCGCTCAAGCTGTTCATTGCTGAAGCCCAGACCGTGCAGCAGGCTGGAAGCGCGCGAGCGGATTGTCCACGCATCAATGGCGTCCAGTTTGCCGTGCACGGTGGCGATAGCATGGCCATCGTTGCGCTCGTTGGCGTCGTCAAGCTGAGCTTCTAACTGGCGGAATTCACGATCACCGTCAATCACATAGTCCAGCGCAGGGCGCGGCAGGGCTGGTGTTTCCTGATTAACCCACGCCAGTTGCCAGGTGCTGGGGTAGGTAAAGTTGCCGCCATCGGCACTTATCTCGTTTTTCAGGAGCGCAAGCAGCGTGGATTTGCCGCAGCCGTTTTTCCCCACCAGGCCCACTTTCTGCCCAGGGTTGATGGTGGCCGTTGCGTTATCCAGCAGGACATTCACGCCGCGACGAATTTGTAACGAGGAGAAAACAATCATAAGACGCCGTATGTTCTGACTATGTTAAATTGTCATTGTGATAATGTAATGTGGTAAGCGAATCGCAATACCGGGCCGCAATGGTAGCCCAAAACAATGACTATACACAAAATCATTCAGGTTGCGTGTCACCAGCCCGAAAGAGGATGTGATTGACGCCCGGGAGGGGAATGATGACGCAGACGGCGAAAGTATTGCTGCTCTATGCCCATCCGGAATCACAGGACTCGGTTGCGAACCGGGTTTTGCTTAAACCGGCTTCGCAGTTAAGTAACGTCACGGTGCACGACCTTTACGCGCACTATCCTGACTTTTTTATCGATATTCCGCGAGAGCAGGCGTTGCTGCGCGAACACGATGTGATTGTGTTCCAGCATCCGCTCTACACTTATAGCTGCCCGTCGCTGTTAAAAGAGTGGCTGGATCGCGTGTTGAGCCGTGGATTTGCCAGCGGGATAGGGGGAAATCAGCTTGCGGGAAAGTATTGGCGTAGTGTTATCACCACTGGTGAACCGGAAAGCGCTTACCGACACGACGGCCTTAACCGTTACCCCATGAGCGATATTCTGCGCCCGTTTGAACTGACAGCGGCGATGTGCCATATGCATTGGCTCAGCCCGATTATCGTCTATTGGGCGCGCCGTCAGCCGCCCGATGAACTGGCAAACCACGCAAAAGCCTACGCCGACTGGCTGGCTGCGCCAACGATGGCGGGAGGGCGATAATGGAAGGGTCTGATTTATTACTGGCGGGGGTGCTGTTTCTCTTCGCGGCGGTGGCTGCGGTGCCATTGGCATCGCGGCTGGGGATTGGCGCGGTATTAGGCTATTTGCTCGCGGGGATTGCCATCGGCCCGTGGGGGCTGGGCTTTATCAGCGATGTTGACGAGATCCTTCATTTCTCCGAGCTGGGCGTGGTGTTCCTGATGTTTATCATCGGTCTGGAACTGAACCCTGCGAAGTTATGGCAACTACGCCGCCCCATTTTTGGCATTGGCGCGGCGCAAGTGATGCTCAGCGCCGCGATTCTCGGCGGGTTGCTGATGTTGACCGATTTCGCCTGGCAAGCGGCGGTGATTGGCGGAATAGGCCTCGCGATGTCGTCCACCGCGATGGCGTTGCAGCTGATGCGTGAAAAAAGCATGAGCCGCAGTGAATCCGGGCAGCTTGGTTTTTCGGTGCTGCTGTTCCAGGATTTGGCGGTGATCCCCGCGTTAGCATTAGTGCCGTTGCTCGCGGGTACGGTAGATGACCATTTTGACTGGAAAACCGTGGGCTTAAAGGTACTGGCGTTTGCCGGTATGTTGATTGGCGGGCGCTATTTGCTGCGCCCCGTGTTCCGCTTTATTGCCAGCTCCGGCGTGCGTGAAGTCTTTACCGCCGCCACGTTGCTGCTGGTGCTTGGCTCGGCGTTATTTATGGATGCGCTGGGGCTGTCGATGGCGCTCGGTACGTTTATTGCGGGCGTTCTGCTGGCAGAAAGTGAATACCGTCATGAACTGGAAATTGCTATTGAGCCGTTTAAAGGGCTGCTACTGGGGCTGTTTTTTATCTCCGTCGGGATGTCGCTGAACCTCGGTGTGCTTTACAGCCATCTGCTGTGGGTGATTGGCAGCGTGGCGGTGCTGGTGGCGGTGAAAACACTGGTGCTGTACCTGCTGGCGCGATTACACGGTTTACGCAGCTCCGAGCGGATGCAGTTTGCTGGGGTGCTAAGCCAGGGCGGTGAGTTTGCTTTTGTCCTTTTTTCGGCTGCCTCGTCGCTGAAAGTCTTTAAAGGCGACCAGATGTCGCTGCTGTTGGTGACGGTGACGCTCTCAATGATGACCACGCCGCTGCTGATGAAAGTGGTGGACTGGCGGCTCTCGCGACGCTTTAACGGCACGGAAGAAACAGATGAAGCGCCGTGGGTTGAGGATGATAAGCCGCAGGTTATCGTGGTCGGCTTTGGCCGTTTTGGCCAGGTGATAGGCCGATTGCTGATGGCCAATAAGCTGCGTATTACGGTGCTGGAGCGCGATATCAGCGCGGTGAACCTGATGCGTAAATATGGCTACAAGGTTTACTACGGCGATGCGACGCAGGTTGAACTGTTGCGCTCCGCTGGAGCCGAGCAGGCGCAGTCAATCGTTATCACCTGTAATGAACCGGAAGACACCATGAAGCTGGTGGAAATATGCCAGCAGCACTTTCCTCATCTGCATATTATGGCGCGAGCACGAGGGCGTGTGGAGGCGCACGAACTGTTGCAGGCAGGCGTGCTACAGTTTTCCCGTGAAACCTTCTCCAGTGCGCTGGAGCTGGGGCGTAAGGCGCTAATTTCCACCGGGATGCATCCTCATCAAGCGCAGCGCGCGCAACTGCATTTTCGTCGGTTAGATATGCGGATGCTGCGCGAGCTGATGCCGGTGCACAGTGATACCCAACAAATTTCGCGCGTGCGGGAAGCGCGACGCGAGCTGGAGGAGATTTTCCAGCGTGAAATGCAACAAGAGCGACGGCAGCTGGATGGTTGGGACGAATTTGAATAGAAGGTGAAGCATGGCGGTACGTAAACGTTTTATCGCGGGCGCAAAATGCCCGTCGTGTCAGGCGCAGGACTCTATGGCGATGTGGCGCGAAAATAATATTGATATTGTTGAATGCGTTAAGTGCGGGCACCAAATGCGGGAAGCCGATAAAGAAGTTCGCGAACACGTGCGCAAAGATGAACAAGTTATCGGGATTTTTCATCCCGAGTAGCGATCCGTGCAGTCTTTTTTTAAGCTTATTGGTACACGGGTGCAGAATTCCGCTACAATCTGCGCCACTAAATATTCCCATGCTCAGGAGATATCATGAAAGTAGCAAAAGACCTGGTGGTTAGCCTGGCCTATCAGGTACGTACAGAAGACGGTGTGTTGGTTGATGAGTCTCCGGTAAGTGCTCCGCTGGACTACCTGCATGGTCACGGTTCCCTGATCTCTGGCCTGGAAACGGCGCTGGATGGTCATGAAGTTGGCGATAAATTCGATGTTGCTGTAGGCGCGAACGATGCTTACGGCCAGTATGACGAAAACCTGGTGCAACGCGTTCCTAAAGACGTGTTCATGGGCGTTGACGAATTGCAGGTAGGTATGCGCTTCCTGGCGGAAACCGACCAGGGCCCAGTACCAGTAGAAATTACCGCAGTTGAAGACGACCACGTCGTTGTTGATGGCAACCACATGCTGGCTGGCCAGAACCTGAAATTCAACGTAGAAGTTGTTGCTATCCGCGAAGCGACCGAAGAAGAACTGGCTCACGGCCACGTTCACGGTGCGCACGGTCACGACCACGATCACGACCATGAAGGCTGCTGTGGCGGTCACGGTCATGACCACGGTCACGAGCACGGCGGCGAAGGCTGCTGCGGTGGCGGCGGTAAAGGCAACGGCGGTTGCGGTTGCCACTAATCGCTGTGATTGCCTGATGGCGCTATGCTTATCCGGCCTGACGCAGACCGGATAAGACGTTTACGTCGTCATTAGCACAAAAAAAGCGGGGAAACCCGCTTTTTTTACGTCTCAATAATGAGGCGGTGGCGTCTCTTCAGACTGGGACGCAATGTTGGATGGTTGGCTGGCTTTTAGCTTTTCTGTCAGCAGGCGCAGATGTTCGCGCAG
The DNA here is from genome assembly GCF_059725275.1 of Kluyvera fluvialis. Taxonomy (NCBI): domain Bacteria; kingdom Pseudomonadati; phylum Pseudomonadota; class Gammaproteobacteria; order Enterobacterales; family Enterobacteriaceae; genus Kluyvera; species Kluyvera fluvialis. Next base: position 432,443 of record NZ_AP046142.1, read on the forward strand.
TTTTGCCATTTCCATTTCATGGGCGGTGACCGTTTGGTTGAGGTCATCAATGGTGATTTCCTGGAAGGCCAGTCGGCTTTCAAGTTCAGCCAGACGCGCTTCGATTGTCGTTTCCTGCATGATGTCTCTCTCCACTGTTATCGCCAAAAGCGTTCCGACGCGGCGGATTCTACGCAACTTTTTTCCGCTATGCAGCACTGCTGTACGTGAGCGGAAACTAATTTAAACAAAAAGAGTCTGAAAAGAGTCGATATAGGAAGCGTGCGTATGTAGATTTCCTCTACAACGTTCTATAGTACGCTTCTCATTAAGTTAACATTGGGGCGAGAGGCCCCGGCCCTGGAGAGATGGATGAAATCACTGTTTAAAGTAACGCTTCTGGCAACTACGATGGCCGTCGCACTGAATGCGCCGCTGACCTTTGCTGCTGACACCGCCGCGAAAGCTGCTCCGGCTGCTGACAGCAAATCTGCATTCAAAAATGACGACCAGAAATCTGCCTATGCGCTGGGCGCATCGCTGGGTCGTTACATGGAAAATTCTCTGAAAGAGCAAGAGAAACTGGGCATCAAACTGGACAAAAACCAGCTGATCGCCGGTGTTCAGGATGCATTTGCAGACAAGAGCAAACTCTCTGATCAGGAAATCGAACAAACTCTGCAAGCGTTTGAAACTCGCGTGAAGACTTCTGCTCAGGCGAAGATGGAAAAAGACGCTGCGGATAACGAAGCGAAAGGCAAAGCCTTCCGTGACAAGTTCGCCAAAGAGAAAGATGTGAAAACCTCTAAAACTGGCCTGCTGTACAAAGTAGAGAAAGCCGGTACGGGTGAAGCGCCGAAAGATAGCGACACCGTGGTGGTTAACTACAAAGGTACGCTGATCGACGGTAAAGAGTTCGATAACTCTTACACCCGTGGCGAGCCTCTGTCCTTCCGTCTGGACGGCGTTATCCCAGGCTGGACTGAAGGCCTGAAAAACGTGAAGAAAGGCGGCAAAATTCAGCTGGTCATCCCACCAGACCTGGCTTACGGTAAAACCGGCGTTCCGGGTATCCCAGCTAACTCTACGCTGGTATTTGATGTTGAACTGTTAGACATCAAACCGGCTCCGAAAGCGGAAGCGCAGCCTGAAGCTGCACCGGCTGCGAAAGCGGCAGACGCCAGCAAAAAATAAGATAATCATAGCCGCCGCCCACTGGGCGGCGGCTTTTTATTATCCGCAGGGTATAATTAATGCTGGAAAGCGCCTTATGCGCTGTATTACTTTAGATGCCCCTAATAGTGATGAGCCTGCCCTGACAACATAACGACAGGCTCCTGAAAAGGAGTGCTTTTTTTCATGTCCAGGTCGCTTTTAACCAACGAAACCAGTGAACTCGATTTACTGGATCAACGTCCTTTTGATCAAACTGACTTCGATATCCTCAAATCCTACGAAGCGGTGGTGGACGGGTTGGCGATGCTCATTGGTTCCCACTGCGAAATCGTGTTGCATTCATTACAGGATTTGAAATGCTCGGCAATACGTATCGCGAACGGCGAACATACCGGGCGAAAAATCGGTTCTCCTATTACCGATCTTGCGCTACGTATGCTGCATGATATGACTGGGGCAGATAGCAGCGTTTCCAAATGCTATTTTACTCGCGCCAAAAGCGGCGTACTGATGAAGTCCGTCACCATTGCTATTCGCAACCGTGAGCACCGCGTCATCGGCTTGCTGTGCATCAACATGAATCTTGATGTGCCGTTCTCACAAATTATGAACACCTTTATCCCGCCAGAAACCCCAGAGGTGGGATCTGCGGTGAACTTTGCCTCCTCGGTTGAGGATCTGGTTACCCAGACGCTAGAGTTCACTATCGAAGAGGTGAATGCCGATCGTAACGTTTCTAATAACGCTAAAAATCGCCAGATCGTGCTTAACCTTTACGAGAAGGGAATCTTCGATATTAAAGATGCCATTAACCAAGTGGCTGACCGTCTGAATATCTCCAAGCACACCGTTTATCTCTACATTCGCCAGTTCAAGAGCGGCGATTTCCTGGGGCAAGATAAGTAATGCGTTTTGCCTTGATGGTGACAGGCCCCGCGTACGGCACACAACAGGCCAGCAGCGCGTTGCAGTTTGCGCAAGCGGTGTTGGCGGAAGGGCACGAGATAGCCTGTGTGTTTTTCTATCGCGAAGGGGTCTATAACGCCAATCAGTTGACCTCTCCGGCGAGCGATGAGTTTGATTTAGTGCGTGCGTGGCAGTCGCTGCATGATGTGCATGGCATTGCGCTGCATATCTGTGTGGCGGCAGCGCTGCGTCGCGGGGTGGCTGATGAGACGGAAGCTAACCGTTTGGGGCTAGCGGCGAGTAATCTGCAATCGGGCTTTTCCCTTAGTGGGTTAGGCGCGCTGGCGGAAGCGGCGTTAACCTGCGATCGCGTGGTACAGTTTTGATGAAACGAGTTGCATTTGTTTTTGCGAGTGCGCCGCACGGCAGTAGCGCCGGGCGTGAAGGGTTGGATGCGCTGCTCGCCACCTCGGCATTAAGTGAAGACCTCGGCGTCTTTTTCATTGGCGATGGGGTGTTTCAGCCGCTCAGCCAACAGCAACCGGGCGCTATCCTGGCGCGCGATTACATCGCGACCTTCAAACTGCTGGCGCTCTACGATATCGAGAACTGTTGGATTTGTGCGGCGTCATTGCGTGAACGTGGGCTTACTACGGATACCGCAATGGTGATGGATGTTGAACCGCTGGAACCTGATGCGCTGCGCCAACGGCTTAATGATTACGATGTGATTTTACGTTTCTGAGACTCTTATGCTGCATACGCTCAGTACCTCACCCTGGCATGTCGATATCTCGGCCATGCTGCGCCTGATGGATGACGGTGATGATTTATTGCTGCTCGCCGATGGCGTGCTGGCTGCGCTAGAGAATAGCCGCTTCCTTGAATTACTCCGTGCTGCCCCCATATCCATCCATGTGTTGAATGAAGATGTGCAGGCGCGCGGTCTTTGTGCTCAAATTTCGAGCGATGTCATCGTGGTCAGCTATACTGACTTCGTCAGGTTAACGGTAAAACACCCAGCTCAAATGGCCTGGTAATGTAAGACTGTTGTATATTTCTTGACACCCTTTCGGCATAGCCCTAAAATTTCGCGTCCTCATATTATATGAGGCGATTTATTACGTGTTTACGAAGCAAAAGCTAAAACCAGGAGCTATTTAATGGCAACAGTTAACCAGCTGGTACGCAAACCACGCGCACGCAAAGTTGCAAAGAGCAACGTGCCTGCGCTGGAAGCATGCCCGCAGAAACGTGGCGTATGTACTCGTGTATATACTACCACTCCTAAAAAACCGAACTCCGCACTGCGTAAAGTTTGCCGTGTGCGTCTGACCAACGGTTTCGAAGTTACCTCCTACATCGGTGGTGAAGGTCACAACCTGCAGGAGCACTCCGTGATCCTGATCCGTGGCGGTCGTGTTAAAGACCTTCCGGGTGTTCGTTACCACACCGTTCGTGGTGCGCTTGACTGCTCCGGCGTTAAAGACCGTAAGCAAGCACGCTCCAAGTACGGCGTGAAGCGTCCTAAGGCTTAATGGTTCTCCGTTAAGTAAGGCCAAACGTTTTAAATTAATGTCAAACTAAACTCTTTGAGTTTTGGACAATCCTGAATTAACAACGGAGTATTTCCATGCCACGTCGTCGCGTCATTGGTCAGCGTAAAATCCTGCCGGATCCTAAGTTCGGATCAGAACTGCTGGCTAAATTTGTTAACATTCTGATGGTTGATGGTAAAAAATCTACTGCAGAATCAATCGTATACAGCGCGCTGGAGACCCTGGCTCAGCGTTCTGGTAAAAATGAACTGGAAGCCTTCGAAGTTGCGCTCGAAAACGTGCGCCCAACTGTCGAAGTTAAGTCCCGCCGTGTAGGTGGTTCTACTTACCAGGTTCCAGTTGAAGTCCGTCCGGTTCGTCGTAATGCTCTGGCAATGCGTTGGATCGTTGAAGCTGCTCGTAAACGCGGTGATAAATCCATGGCCCTGCGTCTGGCGAACGAACTCACTGATGCTGCAGACAACAAAGGTACTGCAGTTAAGAAACGTGAAGACGTTCACCGTATGGCAGAAGCCAACAAGGCGTTCGCACACTACCGTTGGTAATCCCTTCGGAGTATTAGTCACCAGGCGGGCGCTTCAGGTAAGTCGCCCGTTCTGGATAACTTAACTGAACGCCTAAAGAGACAAACGAGGAATCAAATGGCTCGTACAACACCCATCGCGCGCTACCGTAACATCGGTATCAGTGCGCACATCGACGCCGGTAAAACCACTACTACCGAACGTATTCTGTTCTACACCGGTGTAAACCATAAAATCGGTGAAGTTCACGACGGCGCCGCTACCATGGACTGGATGGAGCAGGAGCAGGAGCGTGGTATTACCATTACCTCCGCAGCGACTACTGCATTCTGGTCTGGTATGGCTAAGCAGTATGAACCACACCGTGTAAACATCATCGACACCCCAGGGCACGTTGACTTCACTATCGAAGTAGAACGTTCCATGCGTGTTCTTGACGGTGCGGTAATGGTTTACTGTGCAGTTGGTGGTGTTCAGCCACAGTCTGAAACCGTATGGCGTCAGGCAAACAAATATAAAGTTCCACGTATCGCGTTCGTTAACAAAATGGACCGTATGGGTGCGAACTTCCTGAAAGTTGTTGGTCAGATCAAAACCCGTCTGGGCGCGAACCCTGTTCCGCTGCAGCTGGCAATTGGTGCTGAAGAAGCATTCACCGGTGTTGTTGACCTGGTGAAAATGAAAGCCATCAACTGGAACGAAGCTGATGCAGGCGTAACCTTCACCTATGAAGATATCCCAGCTGACATGCAGGAACTGGCCGAAGAATGGCACCAGAACCTGATCGAGTCCGCAGCGGAAGCATCTGAAGAGCTGATGGAGAAATACCTGGGTGGTGAAGAACTGACTGAAGAAGAGATCAAAAAAGCTCTGCGTCAGCGTGTTCTGAACAACGAAATCATCCTGGTAACCTGTGGTTCTGCGTTCAAGAACAAAGGTGTTCAGGCGATGCTGGATGCGGTAATTGATTACCTGCCATCCCCAGTAGACGTTCCTGCGATCAACGGTATCCTGGACGACGGTAAAGACACTCCGGCTGAGCGTCACGCAAGTGATGACGAGCCGTTTGCTGCTCTGGCGTTCAAAATCGCTACCGACCCGTTCGTAGGTAACCTGACCTTCTTCCGCGTGTACTCCGGTGTGGTTAACTCTGGTGATACCGTACTGAACTCCGTGAAAACTGCACGTGAGCGTTTCGGTCGTATCGTTCAGATGCACGCTAACAAACGTGAAGAGATCAAAGAAGTTCGCGCGGGCGATATCGCTGCTGCAATCGGTCTGAAAGACGTAACTACTGGTGACACCCTGTGTGACCCAGATGCGCCAATCATTCTGGAACGTATGGAATTCCCAGAGCCGGTAATCTCCATCGCAGTAGAACCGAAAACCAAAGCTGACCAGGAAAAAATGGGTCTGGCTCTGGGCCGTCTGGCTAAAGAAGACCCGTCATTCCGCGTATGGACTGACGAAGAATCTAACCAGACCATTATCGCAGGTATGGGTGAGCTGCACCTCGACATCATCGTTGACCGCATGAAGCGTGAATTCAACGTTGAAGCGAACGTCGGTAAACCTCAGGTTGCTTACCGCGAAGCAATTCGCGCGAAAGTTACCGATATCGAAGGTAAGCACGCGAAACAGTCTGGTGGTCGCGGTCAGTACGGTCACGTCGTTATCGACATGTACCCACTGGAGCCGGGCTCTAACCCTAAAGGTTACGAGTTCATCAACGACATCAAAGGTGGTGTAATTCCTGGCGAATACATCCCTGCCGTTGATAAAGGCATCCAGGAACAGCTGAAATCCGGTCCTCTGGCTGGTTACCCGGTTGTTGATCTGGGCGTTCGTCTGCACTTCGGTTCTTACCATGACGTTGACTCCTCTGAGCTGGCGTTTAAACTGGCCGCTTCTATCGCCTTCAAAGATGGCTTTAAGAAAGCGAAACCAGTTCTGCTTGAGCCTATCATGAAGGTTGAAGTAGAGACTCCAGAAGAGAACACCGGTGACGTAATCGGTGACTTGAGCCGTCGTCGTGGTATGCTCAAAGGTCAGGAATCCAACGTTACTGGCGTTGTGATCCACGCTGAAGTTCCGCTGTCCGAAATGTTCGGATATGCAACCCAGCTGCGTTCTCTGACCAAAGGCCGTGCTTCTTACTCCATGGAGTTCCTGAAGTACGACGATGCGCCGAACAACGTTGCTCAGGCCGTTATTGAAGCCCGTGGTAAATAAGCCACAGGATTAAAACCTAAGTCCCGTGCTCTCTCCAAGAGGGGAGAGCACTATAGTAAGGAATATAGCCGTGTCTAAAGAAAAATTTGAACGTACAAAACCGCACGTTAACGTCGGCACCATCGGCCACGTTGACCACGGTAAAACTACCCTGACCGCTGCAATCACCACCGTACTGGCTAAAACCTACGGCGGTGCTGCTCGTGCATTCGACCAGATCGATAACGCACCAGAAGAAAAAGCTCGTGGTATCACCATCAACACTTCCCACGTTGAATATGACACCCCGACTCGCCACTACGCGCACGTAGACTGCCCAGGGCACGCCGACTATGTTAAAAACATGATCACCGGTGCTGCGCAGATGGATGGCGCTATCCTGGTTGTTGCTGCGACTGATGGCCCTATGCCACAGACTCGTGAGCACATCCTGCTGGGTCGTCAGGTAGGCGTTCCGTACATCATCGTGTTCCTGAACAAATGTGACATGGTTGATGACGAAGAGCTGCTGGAACTGGTAGAAATGGAAGTTCGTGAACTTCTGTCTCAGTACGATTTCCCGGGCGACGACACTCCTATCGTTCGTGGTTCCGCGCTGAAAGCGCTGGAAGGCGAAGCTGAGTGGGAAGCAAAAATCATCGAACTGGCTGGCTTCCTGGATTCTTACATCCCAGAACCAGAGCGTGCGATTGACAAGCCGTTCCTGCTGCCAATCGAAGACGTATTCTCCATCTCCGGTCGTGGTACCGTTGTTACCGGTCGTGTAGAGCGCGGTATCATCAAAGTTGGCGAAGAAGTTGAAATCGTTGGTATCAAAGAGACTGCTAAGTCTACCTGTACTGGCGTTGAAATGTTCCGCAAACTGCTGGACGAAGGCCGTGCTGGTGAGAACGTAGGTGTTCTGCTGCGTGGTATCAAACGTGAAGAAATCGAACGTGGTCAGGTACTGGCTAAGCCAGGCTCTATCAAGCCGCACACCAAGTTCGAATCTGAAGTGTACATTCTGTCCAAAGACGAAGGCGGCCGTCATACTCCGTTCTTCAAAGGCTACCGTCCACAGTTCTACTTCCGTACGACTGACGTGACTGGTACCATCGAACTGCCAGAAGGCGTAGAGATGGTAATGCCGGGCGACAACATCAAAATGGTTGTTACCCTGATCCACCCAATCGCGATGGATGACGGTCTGCGTTTCGCAATCCGTGAAGGCGGCCGTACCGTTGGTGCGGGCGTTGTTGCTAAAGTAATGAGCTAATTATTTAATAATTAGTTTTGAGCTTAAAAAGGGCACTTCGGTGCCCTTTTTGCTTTTCTGAATATCCCCTTTGCTATTTTTCGCACGATTTGCTGTCTTATTTCGTGCGCATATTGTATTAGTCTGTTGTAATCATAATTATTCTCATTTACACTTTGTTCAGAAATTGAACGGGAGTGGTTATGTACGTTTGTCTTTGTAATGGCGTTAGCGATAAAAAAATTCGCCAGGCGGTACGCCAATTTCATCCGCAGTCTTTCCAGCAATTAAGGAAATGCATTCCTATTGGAAATCAATGTGGTAAGTGTGTTCGTGCTGCGCGGGAAGTGATGGAAGATGAATTAATGCAAATGCCCGAGTTCAAAGAGATTGCCTGACGGGATTTTCTTTTTTTGACATCCCTGTAGCCCGATCTACGCTTCAATAAGTGGAAGCGGAGGGTCTATATAATGAAAGGTGATGTTAAGATTATAAATTATCTCAATAAATTATTGGGAAACGAGCTTGTCGCAATCAACCAATACTTTCTCCATGCGAGAATGTTCAAAAACTGGGGCCTGATGCGCCTCAATGATATCGAATATCACGAGTCCATCGATGAAATGAAACATGCCGATCGTTATATCGAGCGTATTTTATTTCTTGAAGGTATCCCAAACTTACAGGATCTCGGCAAACTGCATATCGGTGAAGATGTCGAAGAGATACTGCAATCTGATTTGAAGCTGGAACTGGAAGGCGCGAAGGATTTGCGTGAAGCCATTGCTTATGCGGATAGCGTTCATGATTATGTGAGTCGCGATATGCTGATATCGATTCTTGCCGAAGAAGAGCACCACATCGACTGGCTGGAGACCGAACTGGATCTGATTGGGAAAATTGGCCTGCAAAATTATCTGCAATCACAGATCAAAGTCGAAGACTAACAGCTGGCATTGCCGCCGTGATGAACCCCGCTACTCCCAGAAATGGGCCAAATGGTAGCGGGTTTTTTATTTCTACCTTAGAACGTGTGAAGATTGCCTTACTGGTAATAAATGCGCAGGCAAGGGAAGTCGCTATCAGGATGAGTAAGGGGAGTGACTGCCAACCGTGCCATGCGCCCAATGCTGCAAAATACTTCACATCGCCGTAGCCTAACCCTTCCCGATGACGAATAGCCCTATATCCCCAATATAATAATGCCAAAGCTGCGTAGCCACTAATGGCTCCCCATACGGCGTCATTGAGGTGGGTTGGATACAGGCAGAGCTGAAATAACAAACCTATCCAGAGTAATGGGCAAGTAAGGCGGTTAGGTAACAGTCCGCTACGCACGTCATGCCAACTGAGCATAAGATTAAGCAGGGTATAGCAGAGAAAGAAAGGGAAGGCGGTGAGCAGCATATTAGAAAGACCGATTAGAAACGTGTCAGCGTAGTGTGTCTAGAGAGGCGTGGGGCCGCAAAGCCGATTGGCAACATTTGCGAAGCTCCGTCCAGGCTATCGCATCAAATTACAGTTGTAAGCATGCTCTTTGCGCAGAGATTCGCAAGATAGAGTGATTAATTTATAAACGCGGGTTGCTTCATGTGGTAATTTGTGTATAATGCGCGGGCTTGTCTAATATTGACAGCGGTTCGATATGAACCAACGGTACTGCGCAAGCGATACCAGACAATGTTCCCAATTGGGGAACTCTGTAAGAACGGTTACACTCTCCCATCAATCGTAATGGGTTTGAGGAGTAACTATTTCGTCTATAAAATAATTGGAGCTCTGGTCTCATGCAGAACCAAAGAATCCGTATCCGCCTGAAAGCGTTTGATCATCGTCTGATCGATCAATCAACCGCGGAAATCGTCGAGACTGCCAAGCGCACTGGTGCGCAGGTTCGTGGTCCGATCCCGCTGCCGACCCGCAAAGAGCGTTTCACCGTTCTGATCTCCCCGCACGTCAACAAAGACGCGCGTGATCAGTACGAGATCCGTACTCACAAGCGTCTGGTTGACATCGTTGAGCCAACTGAAAAAACCGTTGATGCTCTGATGCGTCTGGACCTGGCTGCCGGTGTAGACGTGCAGATCAGCCTGGGTTAATCAGGTCATCGAGCGATTGAGAGGTTGATACAATGATTGGTTTAGTCGGTAAAAAAGTGGGTATGACCCGCATCTTCACTGAAGATGGCGTATCTATCCCAGTAACCGTTATCGAAGTTGAAGCAAACCGCGTTACTCAGGTTAAAGATCTGGCTAACGATGGCTATCGCGCTGTTCAGGTTACCACCGGTGCTAAAAAAGCTAACCGCGTAACTAAGCCGGAAGCTGGTCACTTTGCTAAAGCTGGCGTAGAAGCTGGCCGCGGCCTGTGGGAGTTCCGTCTGGCAGATGGTGAAGAATACACCGTTGGTCAGAACATTAGCGTTGAACTGTTTGCTGACGTTAAAAAAGTTGACGTAACCGGTACCTCTAAAGGTAAAGGTTTCGCTGGTACCGTTAAGCGCTGGAACTTCCGTACCCAGGACGCTACTCACGGTAACTCCTTGTCTCACCGCGTTCCGGGTTCTATCGGTCAGAACCAGACTCCGGGCAAAGTGTTCAAAGGCAAGAAAATGGCAGGTCAGATGGGTAACGAACGTGTCACTGTTCAGAGCCTTGACGTAGTACGCGTTGACGCTGAGCGCAACCTGCTGCTGGTTAAAGGTGGTGTTCCGGGTGCAACCGGCTGCGACCTGATCGTTAAACCAGCTGTGAAGGCGTAAGGGGATAGCAATGGAATTAGTATTGAAAGACGCGCAGAGCGCGCTGACTGTTTCCGAAACTACCTTCGGTCGTGATTTCAACGAAGCGCTGGTTCACCAGGTTGTTGTAGCTTACGCAGCTGGTGCTCGTCAGGGTACTCGTGCTCAGAAGACTCGTGCTGAAGTAACTGGTTCCGGCAAAAAGCCGTGGCGCCAGAAAGGTACCGGCCGTGCGCGTTCAGGTTCTATCAAGAGCCCGATCTGGCGTTCAGGTGGCGTGACCTTCGCTGCGCGTCCACAGGACCACAGTCAAAAAGTTAACAAAAAGATGTACCGCGGCGCGCTGAAAAGCATTCTGTCCGAACTGGTACGTCAGGATCGTCTGATCGTTGTCGAGAAGTTCTCTGTTGAAGCGCCTAAAACTAAGCTGCTGGCACAGAAACTGAAAGACATGGCTCTGGAAGATGTGCTGATCATCACCGGTGAGCTGGACGAGAACCTGTTCCTGGCTGCGCGCAACCTGCACAAGGTTGACGTACGCGATGCAACTGGTATCGACCCGGTTAGCCTGATCGCCTTCGACAAAGTCGTAATGACTGCTGATGCTGTTAAGCAAGTTGAGGAGATGCTGGCATGATTCGTGAAGAACGTCTGCTGAAGGTGCTGCGCGCACCGCACGTTTCTGAAAAAGCGTCTACTGCGATGGAAAAAACCAACACCATCGTTCTCAAAGTTGCTAAAGACGCGACCAAAGCAGAAATCAAAGCTGCTGTGCAGAAACTGTTTGAAGTCGAAGTCGAAGTCGTTAACACCCTGGTAGTTAAAGGGAAAGTTAAACGTCACGGACAGCGTATCGGTCGTCGTAGCGACTGGAAAAAAGCTTACGTCACCCTGAAGGAAGGCCAGAATCTGGACTTCGTCGGCGGCGCTGAGTAAGTCGGAGGAGTAATACAATGGCAGTTGTTAAATGTAAACCGACATCTCCGGGTCGTCGCCACGTCGTTAAAGTGGTCAACCCAGAGCTGCACAAGGGCAAACCTTTTGCTCCGCTGGTTGAAAAAAACAGCAAATCCGGTGGTCGTAACAACAATGGCCGTATCACCACTCGTCACATCGGTGGTGGTCACAAGCAGGCTTATCGTATTGTTGACTTTAAGCGCAACAAAGACGGTATCCCGGCAGTTGTTGAACGTCTTGAGTACGATCCGAACCGTTCCGCGAACATCGCGCTGGTTCTGTACAAAGATGGCGAACGCCGTTACATCCTGGCCCCTAAAGGCCTGAAAGCTGGCGACCAGATTCAGTCTGGCGTTGATGCTGCAATCAAAGCAGGTAACACCCTGCCGATGCGCAATATCCCGGTTGGTTCTACCGTTCATAACGTAGAAATGAAACCAGGTAAAGGCGGTCAGCTGGCACGTTCCGCTGGTACTTACGTTCAGATCGTTGCTCGCGATGGTGCTTATGTCACCCTGCGTCTGCGTTCTGGTGAAATGCGTAAAGTCGAAGCAGACTGCCGTGCAACTCTGGGCGAAGTTGGCAATGCTGAGCATATGCTGCGCGTTCTGGGTAAAGCAGGTGCTGCACGCTGGCGTGGTGTTCGTCCTACCGTTCGCGGTACTGCGATGAACCCAGTCGATCACCCACATGGTGGTGGTGAAGGTCGTAACTTTGGTAAGCACCCGGTATCCCCGTGGGGCGTTCAGACCAAAGGTAAGAAGACCCGCAGCAACAAGCGTACTGATAAATTCATCGTACGTCGCCGTAGCAAATAATTTTAGAGGATAAGCCATGCCACGTTCTCTCAAGAAAGGTCCTTTTATTGACCTGCACTTGCTGAAGAAGGTAGAGAAAGCGGTGGAAAGCGGAGACAAGAAGCCCCTGCGCACTTGGTCCCGTCGTTCAACGATCTTTCCTAACATGATCGGTTTGACCATCGCTGTCCATAATGGTCGTCAGCACGTTCCGGTATTTGTTTCCGACGAAATGGTCGGTCACAAACTGGGTGAATTCGCACCGACTCGTACTTATCGCGGCCACGCTGCTGATAAAAAAGCGAAGAAGAAATAAGGTAGGAGGAAGAGATGGAAACTTTAGCTCAACATCGCCATGCTCGTTCTTCTGCTCAGAAGGTTCGCCTTGTTGCTGACCTGATTCGCGGTAAGAAAGTGTCGCAGGCCCTGGAAGTATTGACCTACACCAACAAGAAAGCGGCTGTACTGGTCAAGAAAGTTCTGGAATCTGCCATTGCTAACGCTGAACACAACGATGGCGCTGACATCGACGATCTGAAAGTTACGAAAATTTTCGTAGACGAAGGCCCAAGCATGAAGCGCATTATGCCGCGTGCAAAAGGTCGTGCAGATCGCATCCTGAAGCGCACCAGCCACATCACTGTGGTTGTGTCCGATCGCTGAGACTCTGGAGACTAGCAATGGGTCAGAAAGTACATCCTAATGGTATTCGCCTGGGTATTGTAAAACCATGGAACTCAACCTGGTTTGCGAACACCAAAGAATTCGCTGACAACCTGGACAGCGATTTTAAAGTACGTCAGTACCTGACTAAGGAACTGGCTAAAGCGTCTGTATCTCGTATCGTTATCGAGCGTCCGGCTAAGAGCATCCGTGTGACCATTCACACCGCTCGTCCGGGTATCGTTATCGGTAAGAAAGGTGAAGACGTTGAAAAACTGCGCAAGGTCGTAGCGGATATCGCTGGCGTTCCTGCACAGATCAATATCGCCGAAGTTCGTAAGCCTGAACTGGACGCTAAATTGGTTGCTGATAGCATCACTTCACAGCTGGAACGTCGCGTTATGTTCCGTCGTGCTATGAAGCGTGCTGTACAGAACGCAATGCGTCTGGGCGCTAAAGGTATTAAAGTTGAAGTTAGCGGCCGTCTGGGCGGCGCGGAAATCGCACGTACCGAATGGTACCGCGAAGGTCGCGTACCTCTGCACACTCTGCGTGCTGACATCGACTACAACACCTCTGAAGCGCACACCACTTACGGTGTAATCGGCGTTAAGGTATGGATCTTCAAAGGTGAGATCCTGGGTGGTATGGCTGCTGTTGAACAACCGGAACCGGCTGCTCAACCTAAAAAGCAGCAGCGTAAAGGCCGTAAATAAGGAGCGTCGCTGATGTTACAACCAAAGCGTACAAAATTCCGTAAAGTGCACAAAGGCCGTAACCGCGGTCTGGCGCAGGGTACGGATGTTAGCTTCGGCAGCTTCGGCCTGAAAGCTGTTGGCCGTGGTCGTCTGACTGCCCGTCAGATCGAAGCAGCACGTCGTGCAATGACCCGTGCAGTTAAGCGTCAAGGTAAGATCTGGATCCGTGTATTCCCGGACAAACCGATCACCGAGAAACCGCTGGCAGTGCGTATGGGTAAAGGTAAAGGTAACGTGGAGTATTGGGTTGCCTTGATTCAGCCGGGTAAAGTCCTGTATGAAATGGACGGTGTCCCGGAAGAGCTGGCCCGTGAAGCATTCGGCCTCGCTGCAGCGAAACTGCCGATCAAAACCACCTTTGTAACTAAGACGGTGATGTAATGAAAGCAAAAGAGCTGCGTGAAAAAAGCGTTGAAGAGCTAAACGCTGAGCTGCTGAACCTGCTGCGTGAGCAGTTCAACCTGCGCATGCAGGCTGCAAGTGGCCAGCTGCAACAGACTCACCTGCTGAAGCAGGTACGTCGTGATGTTGCACGCGTTAAGACTTTACTGACTCAGAAGGCGGGTGCGTAATGACCGATAAAATCCGTACTCTGCAAGGTCGCGTAGTTAGCGCAAAAATGGAGAAATCCATTGTTGTTGCTATCGAACGTATGGTGAAACACCCGGTATACGGCAAATTCATCAAACGTACGACCAAACTGCACGTACATGACGAGAACAACGAATGCGGTATCGGTGACGTGGTGGAAATCCGCGAATGCCGTCCGCTGTCCAAGACTAAATCCTGGACGCTGGTTCGCGTTGTAGAGAAAGCGGTTCTGTAATACAGTACTCGTTCTCGATACGAATAAACGGCTCAGCGATGGGCCGTTTATTTTTTCTACCCTTATCTTGAGAGTGGTGTTATAATGCCGCGCCCTCGATATGGGGCTTTTTAACGACCTGTTTTTTCGGGTCTCAGTAGTAGTTGACATTAGCGGAGCACTAAAATGATCCAAGAACAGACTATGCTGAACGTCGCCGACAACTCCGGTGCACGTCGCGTAATGTGTATCAAGGTTCTGGGTGGCTCGCACCGTCGCTACGCAGGCGTCGGCGATATCATCAAGATCACCATCAAGGAAGCAATTCCACGTGGTAAGGTCAAAAAAGGTGATGTGCTGAAGGCGGTAGTGGTGCGCACCAAGAAGGGTGTTCGTCGCCCGGACGGTTCTGTCATTCGCTTCGATGGTAATGCATGCGTTATTTTAAACAATAACAGTGAGCAACCTATCGGTACGCGTATTTTTGGGCCGGTAACTCGTGAACTTCGTAACGAGAAGTTCATGAAAATTATCTCTCTGGCACCAGAAGTACTCTAAGGAGCGAATCATGGCAGCGAAAATCCGTCGTGATGACGAAGTTATCGTGTTAACCGGTAAAGATAAAGGTAAACGCGGTAAAGTTAAGAATGTCCTGTCTTCCGGCAAGGTCATTGTTGAAGGTATCAACCTGGTTAAGAAACATCAGAAGCCGGTTCCGGCCCTGAACCAACCAGGCGGCATTGTAGAGAAAGAAGCAGCTATTCAGATCTCTAACCTTGCTATCTTCAACGCGGCAACCGGCAAGGCTGACCGTGTAGGCTTTAGATTCGAAGACGGCAAAAAAGTCCGTTTCTTCAAGTCTAATAGCGAAACTATCAAGTAATTTGGAGTAGTACGATGGCGAAACTGCATGATTACTACAAAGACGAAGTAGTCGCTAAACTCATGTCTGAGTTTAACTACAATTCTGTCATGCAAGTCCCTCGGGTCGAGAAGATCACCCTGAACATGGGTGTTGGTGAAGCGATCGCTGACAAGAAACTGCTGGATAACGCAGCAGCCGATCTGACAGCAATCTCCGGTCAAAAACCGCTGATCACCAAAGCACGCAAATCTGTTGCAGGCTTCAAAATCCGTCAGGGCTATCCGATCGGCTGTAAAGTAACTCTGCGTGGCGAACGCATGTGGGAGTTCTTTGAGCGCCTGATCACTATTGCTGTTCCACGTATCCGTGACTTCCGTGGCTTGTCCGCTAAGTCTTTCGACGGTCGTGGTAACTACAGCATGGGTGTCCGTGAGCAGATCATCTTCCCAGAAATCGACTACGATAAAGTCGACCGCGTGCGTGGTTTGGATATTACCATTACCACTACTGCGAAATCTGACGAAGAAGGCCGTGCTCTGCTGGCTGCCTTTGACTTCCCGTTCCGCAAGTAAGGTAGGGTTACTGAATGGCTAAGCAATCAATGAAAGCACGCGAAGTAAAGCGCGTAGCTTTAGCTGATAAATTCTTCGCTAAACGCGCTGAACTGAAAGCTATCATCTCTGATGTGAACGCGACCGACGAAGATCGTTGGAACGCAGTTCTGAAGCTGCAGTCTCTGCCGCGTGATTCCAGCCCGTCTCGTCAGCGTAATCGCTGCCGTCAAACTGGTCGTCCGCACGCTTTCCTGCGGAAGTTCGGGTTGAGCCGTATTAAGGTCCGTGAAGCCGCTATGCGCGGTGAAATCCCGGGTCTGAAAAAGGCTAGCTGGTAATTGTCACCAATTGAATCACGGGAGTAAAGACAGATGAGCATGCAAGATCCGATCGCGGATATGCTGACCCGTATCCGTAACGGTCAGGCCGCGAATAAAGCTGCGGTCACCATGCCTTCCTCCAAGCTGAAAGTGGCAATTGCCAACGTGCTGAAGGAAGAAGGTTTTATTGAAGATTTTAAAGTTGAAGGCGACACCAAGCCGGAACTGGAAGTAACTCTTAAGTACTTCCAGGGTAAAGCTGTTGTAGAAAGCATTCAGCGTGTCAGCCGCCCAGGTCTGCGCATCTATAAGAAAAAAGATGAGCTGCCAAAAGTTATGGCCGGCATGGGTATCGCAGTTATTTCTACCTCTAAAGGTGTTATGACTGATCGTGCAGCGCGCCAAGCTGGTCTTGGTGGCGAAATTATCTGCTACGTAGCCTAATCGGAGGAAAAAATGTCTCGTGTTGCTAAAGCACCGGTCGTTGTTCCTGCCGGCGTTGATGTAAAAATCAACGGTCAGGTTATTACGATCAAAGGTAAAAACGGCGAGCTGACTCGTACTCTCAACGATGCTGTTGAAGTTAAACATGCAGATAATGCTCTGACCTTCGGTCCGCGTGATGGTTACGCAGACGGTTGGGCTCAGGCTGGTACCGCGCGTGCCCTGCTGAACTCAATGGTTATCGGTGTTACCGAAGGCTTCACTAAGAAGCTGCAGCTGGTTGGTGTAGGTTATCGTGCAGCGGTTAAAGGGAATGTAGTAAACCTGTCTTTAGGTTTCTCTCACCCAGTTGACCATCAGCTGCCTGCAGGTATTACTGCTGAATGTCCGACTCAGACTGAAATCGTGCTGAAAGGCGCTGATAAGCAGGTGATCGGCCAGGTTGCAGCGGATCTGCGCGCCTACCGTCGTCCTGAGCCTTACAAAGGCAAGGGTGTTCGTTACGCCGACGAAGTCGTGCGTACCAAAGAGGCTAAGAAGAAGTAAGGTAACACTATGGATAAGAAATCTGCTCGTATCCGTCGTGCGACCCGCGCACGCCGCAAGCTCCAGGAGCTGGGCGCAACTCGCCTGGTGGTACATCGTACCCCGCGTCATATTTACGCACAGGTAATTGCACCGAACGGTTCCGAAGTTCTGGTAGCTGCTTCTACTGTAGAAAAAGCTATCGCTGAACAACTGAAGTACACCGGTAACAAAGACGCCGCAGCAGCTGTGGGTAAAGCTGTCGCTGAACGCGCTCTGGAAAAAGGCATCAAAGATGTGTCCTTTGACCGTTCCGGGTTCCAATATCATGGTCGTGTCCAGGCACTGGCAGATGCTGCCCGTGAAGCTGGCCTTCAGTTCTAAGGTAGAGGTGTAAGATGGCTCACATCGAAAAACAAGCTGGCGAACTGCAGGAAAAGCTGATCGCGGTAAACCGCGTATCTAAAACCGTTAAAGGTGGTCGTATTTTCTCCTTCACAGCTCTGACTGTAGTAGGCGATGGTAACGGTCGCGTTGGTTTTGGTTACGGTAAAGCGCGTGAAGTTCCAGCAGCGATCCAGAAAGCGATGGAAAAAGCCCGTCGCAATATGATTAACGTCGCGCTGAATACTGGCACCCTGCAGCACCCTGTTAAGGGTACTCACACGGGTTCTCGTGTATTCATGCAGCCGGCTTCCGAAGGTACCGGTATTATCGCCGGTGGTGCAATGCGCGCCGTTCTGGAAGTCGCTGGGGTTCGTAACGTTCTGGCTAAAGCATATGGTTCCACCAACCCGATTAACGTGGTTCGTGCAACTATTGATGGCCTGGAAAATATGAAATCCCCAGAAATGGTCGCTGCCAAGCGTGGTAAATCCGTTGAAGAAATTCTGGGGAAATAAACCATGGCAAAGACTATTAAAATTACTCAAACCCGCAGTGCAATCGGTCGTCTGCCGAAACACAAGGCAACGCTGCTTGGCCTGGGTCTGCGTCGTATTGGCCACACCGTAGAGCGCGAGGATACTCCTGCTGTACGTGGTATGGTCAACGCGGTTTACTTCATGGTTAAAGTTGAGGAGTAAGAGATGCGTTTAAATACTCTGTCTCCGGCCGAAGGTTCAAAACAGGCGGGTAAACGTCTGGGTCGTGGTATCGGTTCTGGCCTCGGTAAAACCGGCGGTCGTGGTCACAAAGGTCAGAAGTCTCGTTCTGGCGGTGGCGTACGTCGTGGTTTCGAGGGTGGTCAGATGCCTCTGTACCGTCGTCTGCCGAAATTCGGCTTCACTTCTCGCAAAGCAGCGATCACAGCGGAAATCCGTCTGTCTGACCTGGCGAAAGTGGAAGGCGGTATTGTTGACCTGAGCACGCTGAAAGCAGCTAACATTATCGGTGTCCAGATCGAGTTCGCGAAAGTGATCCTGGCTGGCGAAGTTTCTACTCCGGTAACTGTTCGTGGTCTGCGCGTGACTAAAGGCGCTCGTGCTGCTATCGAAGCTGCTGGCGGTAAAATCGAGGAATAAGTAGCAGATGGCTAAACAACCGGGATTAGATTTTCAAAGTGCCAAAGGTGGCTTAGGCGAGCTGAAACGCAGACTGTTGTTTGTAATCGGTGCGCTTATTGTGTTCCGTATTGGCTCTTTTATTCCGATCCCTGGTATTGATGCCGCTGTACTTGCCAAACTGCTTGAGCAACAGCGAGGCACCATCATTGAAATGTTCAACATGTTCTCTGGTGGTGCTCTCAGCCGTGCTTCAATCTTTGCCCTGGGTATAATGCCGTATATTTCGGCATCGATTATTATCCAGCTGCTGACGGTGGTTCACCCAACGCTGGCGGAAATCAAGAAAGAAGGGGAGTCTGGCCGTCGTAAGATTAGCCAGTACACCCGTTACGGCACTCTGGTGCTGGCGATATTCCAGTCGATCGGTATTGCTACCGGTTTACCGAATATGCCTGGTATGCAGGGCCTGGTAATTAATCCAGGCTTTGCATTCTATTTCACCGCTGTTGTGAGTCTGGTTACAGGGACAATGTTCCTGATGTGGCTCGGCGAACAGATTACTGAACGCGGTATCGGTAACGGTATCTCAATCATTATCTTCGCTGGTATCGTTGCGGGACTCCCGCCAGCCATTGCCCATACTATCGAGCAAGCGCGTCAAGGCGACCTGCACTTCCTCCTGTTGCTGTTGGTTGCAGTATTAGTGTTTGCAGTGACGTTCTTTGTTGTATTCGTTGAGCGTGGTCAACGCCGCATTGTGGTAAACTACGCTAAACGTCAGCAAGGTCGTCGTGTCTATGCTGCACAGAGCACACATTTACCGCTGAAAGTGAATATGGCAGGGGTAATCCCGGCAATCTTCGCTTCCAGTATTATTCTGTTCCCGGCGACCATCGCGTCATGGTTCGGGGGCGGTACCGGTTGGAACTGGCTGACAACAATTTCGCTGTATTTGCAGCCTGGGCAACCGCTTTATGTGTTACTCTATGCGTCTGCAATCATCTTCTTCTGTTTCTTCTACACGGCGTTGGTTTTCAACCCGCGTGAAACAGCAGATAACCTGAAGAAGTCCGGTGCATTTGTACCAGGAATTCGTCCGGGAGAGCAAACGGCGAAGTATATCGATAAAGTAATGACTCGCCTGACTCTTGTTGGTGCATTGTATATTACTTTTATCTGCCTGATCCCGGAGTTCATGCGTGATGCAATGAAAGTACCGTTCTACTTCGGTGGGACATCGTTACTGATCGTTGTTGTCGTGATTATGGACTTTATGGCTCAAGTGCAAACTCTGATGATGTCAAGTCAGTACGAGTCTGCATTGAAGAAGGCGAACCTGAAAGGCTATAGCCGCTAAAAGGTCGCTCGAGAAGTTACGGAGAGTAAAAATGAAAGTTCGTGCTTCCGTCAAGAAATTATGCCGTAACTGCAAAATCGTTAAGCGTGATGGTGTCATCCGTGTGATTTGCAGTGCCGAGCCGAAGCATAAACAGCGCCAAGGCTGATTTTTTCGCATATTTTTCTTGCAAAGTTGGGTTGAGCTGGCTAGATTAGCCAGCCAATCTTTTGTATGTCTGTGCGTTTCCATTTGAGTATCCTGAAAACGGGCTTTTCAGCATGGTGCGTACATATTAAATAGTAGGAGTGCATAGTGGCCCGTATAGCAGGCATTAACATTCCTGATCAGAAACATGCTGTGATCGCGTTAACCTCGATCTACGGCGTCGGTAAGACCCGTTCTAAGGCCATTCTGGCTGCAGCGGGTATCGCTGAAAATGTTAAGATCAGTGAGCTGTCTGAAGGACAAATCGACACGCTGCGTGACGAAGTTGCCAAATTTGTCGTTGAAGGTGATCTGCGCCGTGAAGTTAGCATGAGCATCAAGCGTCTTATGGATCTTGGTTGCTATCGCGGTTTGCGTCATCGTCGTGGTCTGCCAGTGCGCGGTCAGCGTACTAAGACCAACGCACGTACCCGTAAGGGTCCGCGCAAACCGATCAAGAAATAATCGGGGTGATTGAATAATGGCAAAGGCACCAATTCGTGCACGTAAACGTGTAAGAAAACAAGTCTCTGACGGCGTGGCTCATATCCATGCTTCTTTTAACAACACCATCGTGACTATTACCGATCGTCAGGGTAATGCGCTGGGTTGGGCAACAGCCGGTGGTTCCGGTTTCCGTGGTTCTCGCAAATCCACTCCGTTCGCAGCTCAGGTTGCAGCAGAGCGTTGCGCTGATTCCGTAAAAGAATACGGTATCAAGAATCTGGAAGTTATGGTTAAAGGTCCGGGTCCAGGCCGCGAATCTACTATTCGTGCTCTGAACGCCGCTGGTTTCCGCATCACTAATATTACTGATGTGACTCCGATCCCTCATAACGGTTGTCGTCCGCCGAAAAAACGTCGCGTATAACGCTACGTTTTCCAGGTTTGTTGGAGAAAGAAAATGGCAAGATATTTGGGTCCTAAGCTCAAGCTGAGCCGTCGTGAGGGCACCGACTTATTCCTTAAGTCTGGCGTTCGCGCGATCGATACCAAGTGTAAAATTGAACAAGCTCCTGGCCAGCACGGTGCGCGTAAACCGCGTCTGTCTGACTATGGTGTGCAGTTGCGTGAAAAGCAGAAAGTTCGTCGTATCTACGGCGTGCTGGAGCGTCAGTTCCGTAACTATTACAAAGAAGCAGCACGTCTGAAAGGCAACACTGGTGAAAACCTGTTGGCTCTGCTGGAAGGTCGTCTGGACAACGTAGTATACCGTATGGGCTTTGGCGCTACTCGTGCAGAAGCACGTCAGCTGGTTAGCCATAAAGCAATCATGGTAAACGGTCGTGTTGTTAACATCGCTTCTTATCAGGTTAAAGCGAATGACGTTGTTAGCATCCGTGAGAAAGCGAAAAAGCAATCTCGCGTTAAAGCCGCTCTGGAGCTGGCTGAACAGCGTGAAAAGCCAACCTGGCTGGAAGTTGATGCTGGCAAGATGGAAGGCACGTTCAAGCGTCAGCCTGAGCGTTCTGATCTGTCTGCGGACATTAACGAACACCTGATCGTCGAGCTTTACTCCAAGTAAAGCTTAGTACCAAAGAGAGGACACAATGCAGGGTTCTGTGACAGAGTTTCTAAAACCGCGCCTGGTAGATATCGAGCAAGTGAGTTCGACGCACGCCAAGGTGACCCTTGAGCCTTTAGAGCGTGGCTTTGGCCATACTCTGGGTAACGCACTGCGCCGTATTCTGCTCTCATCGATGCCGGGTTGCGCGGTGACCGAGGTTGAGATTGATGGTGTACTTCATGAGTACAGCACCAAAGAAGGCGTTCAGGAAGATATCCTTGAAATCCTGCTCAACCTGAAAGGGCTGGCGGTGAGAGTTCAGGGTAAAGATGAAGTTATTCTTACCTTGAATAAATCTGGCATTGGCCCTGTGACCGCAGCCGATATCACCCATGACGGGGATGTCGAAATCGTCAAGCCGCAGCACGTGATCTGCCACCTGACCGATGAGAATGCATCTATTAGTATGCGTATCAAAGTTCAGCGCGGTCGCGGTTATGTGCCGGCTTCTTCCCGAATTCATTCGGAAGAAGATGAGCGCCCGATCGGCCGTCTGTTGGTCGACGCCTGCTACAGCCCTGTAGAGCGTATTGCCTACAATGTTGAAGCAGCGCGTGTAGAACAGCGTACCGACCTGGACAAGCTGGTCATCGAAATGGAAACCAATGGCACAATCGATCCTGAAGAGGCGATTCGTCGTGCGGCAACCATTCTGGCTGAACAACTGGAAGCTTTTGTTGACTTACGTGATGTACGTCAGCCGGAAGTTAAAGAAGAGAAACCAGAATTCGATCCGATCCTGCTGCGCCCTGTTGACGATCTGGAATTGACTGTCCGCTCTGCTAACTGCCTTAAGGCAGAAGCTATCCACTATATCGGTGATCTGGTACAGCGTACCGAAGTTGAGCTTCTTAAGACGCCTAACTTGGGTAAAAAATCTCTTACCGAGATTAAAGACGTGCTGGCTTCCCGCGGACTGTCTCTGGGCATGCGCCTGGAAAACTGGCCGCCAGCAAGCATTGCTGACGAGTAACCGGATCACAGGTTAAGGTTTTACTGAGAAGGATAAGGTCATGCGCCATCGTAAGAGTGGTCGTCAACTGAACCGCAACAGCAGCCATCGCCAGGCTATGTTCCGCAACATGGCAGGTTCACTGGTTCGTCATGAAATCATCAAGACGACCCTGCCTAAAGCGAAAGAACTGCGTCGCGTAGTTGAGCCGCTGATTACTCTTGCCAAGACTGATAGCGTAGCTAATCGTCGTCTGGCATTCGCCCGCACTCGTGATAACGAGATCGTGGCAAAACTGTTTAACGAGCTGGGCCCGCGTTTCGCGAGCCGCGCCGGTGGTTACACTCGCATTCTGAAGTGTGGCTTCCGTGCAGGCGACAACGCGCCGATGGCATACATCGAGCTGGTTGATCGTGCTGAGCCGAAAGCAGAAGCAGCTGCAGAGTAATTTGCAGTAAAATAAAAAAACCCGCTTCGGCGGGTTTTTTTATATCCCCTCTTCCCCCATTTTTCTACAATAGCTGTACTCTTTTTGCTCATTTCTGGAGTTATCTCATGTGGCTATTGGACCAATGGGCTGAGCACCATATTAAAGATGCTCAGCGTAACGGCGAGTTTGATAATCTTGCTGGTGAGGGCAAACCGATTATTCTCGATGATGATTCGGCTGTGCCAGAAGAATTACGTTCAGGTTATCGTTTGCTGAAAAATGCGGGCTGTTTACCTCCTGAGCTAGAACAGCGGAAAGAGGCCGTGGCATTGCTCGACTTGTTAAAAGGCATTCGGGAAGACGATGAACGGCATAAGGAAATGAGTAAGCGGTTAGTATTGATAGAGCTTAAGCTCAGACAGGCAGGGTTAAGTACCGATTTTCTTCGTGGTGAGTATGCAGAAAAACTGTTCAACAACTTGAATGAGGAATAATTATGTACCGTATTGGTGAGTTGGCAAAGCTGGCAGGCGTTACGCCCGATACTATTCGCTATTACGAAAAGCAGCAGATGATGGATCATGAAGTTCGGACAGAAGGTGGATTTAGACTGTATACCGCAAATGACCTTCAGCGTCTGAAGTTTATACGTTATGCCAGACAGCTTGGTTTTACGCTGGAAGCGATCCGCGAATTATTGTCGATCCGCGTCGATCCAGAACATCATACCTGCCAGGAATCAAAGAGTATTGTTCAGGCTCGCCTAAGTGAAGTGGAGTCCAGAATCGAAGAACTGCAATCGATGCAGCGCTCGTTGAAGAAACTCAATGATGCATGTTGTGGTACTGCCCACAGTAGCGTGTATTGCTCCATACTTGAAACCCTGGAGCAGGGGGCTGATACCCATCCTAAAGGCTGTTGAAATTATCGTTGTTCGGATCTACACTCGCGCCGAATACGCCATCCATGAGGAGAAAATGATGAGCCGCTATCAACATACCAAAGGCCAGATAAACGATAATGCTATTGAGGCACTGCTACATGACCCACTGTTCAAGCAGCGAGTAGAGAAAAATAAGAAAGGGAAAGGAAGTTATCTGCGTAAGGCAAAATATGAAAAAAGAGGTAACTGGGAGGCCAGTGGCAAACAAGCAAATTGCTTTTTTACCACTGGCTTTCTACTTTTAGCGGCCTGATTAAGAACGGTTGTTTTGTTCTTTCAGCAGGTCACGAATTTCTGACAGCAGCACTTCTTCTTTGCTTGGGGCTGGAGGTGCAGCAGCCGGTTCTTCTTGTTTACGGTTCAGCTTGTTCATTAGCTTAATAGCCATAAAGATAGCGAACGCCACGATAATAAAATCAAAAATATTCTGAATGAAAACGCCGTAGTGCATGACGACTGCCGGGATGTCTCCCTGCGCATCACGTAGTGTGACTGCAAACTGTTTGAAATCAATCCCGCCAATTAACAGCCCTAGCGGTGGCATGATGATATCCGCCACTAACGACGATACAATCTTGCCAAACGCCGCACCAATAATGACACCCACTGCCAAATCGACAACATTTCCCCGCATCGCGAATTCGCGAAACTCTTTAATAATGCTCATTTTATTCTCCCTTGTGCTAGCTGACGTTTATAAGTTTAACAAATGTTTATCTAATTTCCATTGGTGATAATAAATATGGACGTATTTATTACCCCTTAATAAATAAAGGGTTAATAGAAAAAGGCGCTCTGTTGAGCGCCTTGGGGGGAATTAAAGGAAGAAAGGACTTGGTTGGAACAGACGTTCTACATCAGAAATATATTTTTTATCTGTGAGGAACATAATCACGTGATCGCCTTGCTCAATGCGTAAATTGTCATTGGCAATCATGACGTCATTTCCACGTACAACCGCGCCAATGATTGTGCCTGGCGGCAGCTTGATTTCATCTATAACCCGACCAACGACTCGTGAAGTGCTTTCGTCACCGTGTGCAACCGCTTCAATCGCTTCGGCAACCCCACGGCGTAAAGAGGACACGCCGACAATATCGGCTTTACGTACATGGCTTAATAATGCCGAGATTGTCGCTTGTTGTGGGGAGATCGCAATATCGATAACACTGCCCTGTACCAGATCGACATAGGCCCGACGTTGAATCAGCACCATAACTTTTTTGGCGCCCATCCGCTTGGCGAGCATTGCTGACATAATATTGGCTTCGTCATCGTTAGTGACGGCAATAAACAGATCAACCTGATCAATATGCTCTTCTGCCAGCAGTTCTTGATCCGATGCATCACCAAAGAACACTATGGTGTTTTGAAGTTTCTCCGCTAGCTCTGCCGCACGTTGCTGATTACGTTCAATCAGCTTCACGCTGTAATCTTTTTCTAACTGACGTGCTAGCCCTGCGCCGATATTCCCACCGCCAACCAGCATGATGCGTTTATAGGGTTTTTCCAGGCGCTGGAGTTCACTCATTACCGCACGGATATGCTGCGATGCGGCAATAAAGAAGACTTCATCACCAGCCTCCACAATGGTGGAACCTTGCGGGCGAATTGGCCTGTCGTGGCGGAAAATGGCGGCGACGCGGGTGTCAATGTGTGGCATATGCTCGCGCATAGTCGAAAGCGCATTCCCGACTAGCGGACCACCATAGTAGGCTTTCACCACCGCCAGGCTGACTTTTCCTTCAGCAAAGTTCACCACCTGCAATGCACCTGGATACTCAATCAGGCGGTAGATGTTATCGATAACTAATTGCTCGGGGGCGATCAGATGGTCAATCGGCACAGCATCGCTGTGGAAAAGTTTATCGGCGTCGCGGACATAATCTGGCGAGCGGATGCGCGCAATACGGTTTGGCGTATTGAATAATGAGTAGGCCACCTGGCAGGCGACCATGTTGGTTTCATCTGAACTGGTCACGGCGACCAGCATGTCGGCATCATCGGCACCCGCCTCACGCAGTACACGGGGATGGGAAGCGTGGCCCTGAACAACACGCAGGTCGAACTTATCCTGTAGACCGCGCAGGCGCTCGCCGTTGGTATCGACAATTGTGATGTCGTTATTTTCCCCGACCAGGTTTTCTGCCAGCGTACCGCCGACTTGCCCGGCGCCCAGAATGATAATTTTCATCAGTTGCGACCCGTTATCTCATCACTTTTTGATTAGCTTAGCGTAGAAGAAGCCATCGCCTTCTTCCGCACCTGGTAAATTCTGCTGACCTGGTTGTTCCGGCGTTCCCGTTTCACTGAGCACAGCATCTGGAGTGCGCTGCAAGAATGCTGCGATTTGCTGTTGGTTCTCTTCCGGCAGAATGGAACAGGTAGCATATACCAGCGTGCCACCAGGTTTGAGGTGTGACCAAGTTGCGTCAAGAATTTCAGCCTGCAATTGCGCCAGTTCGGCAATATCCCGATCGCGGCGTAACCATTTGATATCCGGATGGCGGCGAATGACCCCAGTCGCGGAGCATGGCGCATCCAACAGAATGCGATCGAACTGCTGCTCGCCGCACCACTGCTGTGGATATCGACCATCACCCTGTTTTACAGTTGCTTTCATGCCCAAGCGCTTGAGGTTGTCGTAGACCCGTGACAAACGCTTGTCATCCACATCCACGGCCATCACGTCTGCATTCGGCGCCACTTCAAGAATGTGCGTGGTCTTTCCGCCTGGAGCGGCGCACAGGTCGAGTATTTGTTCACCATTTTGTGGTTGTAGGTAGCTCATACAACCTTGCGCGGATGCATCCTGTACAGTCACCCAGCCCTGCTCGAAACCAGGTAAAGCCTGAACGGAGGCGGGCGTTTCCAGACGCACGGCATCGGGGTAATCGGAATGTGGGAAGCCGGTAAGGCCAGCTTCAGCAAGCAGCTCCAGCCAGGCATCACGAGAGTGGTGATTACGGTTAACGCGCAGCCACATTGGAGGACGTTGGTTATTTGCATCAAGGATGGCTTCCCACTGTTGTGGATAGGCATTCTTGATGCGTTTCACTAGCCAGGATGGGTGCATGAACCGCAGTTCGCTTTGTGTAAACTCAGTTAACAGTTCTTCCTGGCGGCGCTGGAATTGGCGCAGCACACCATTAATCAGGCCTTTAAGCTGCGGACGCTTGATAACGACTGCGCCTTCAACGGTTTCGGCCAATGCGGCATGTGGTGGAATACGGGTATACAGCAGTTGGTAAAAGCCAACCATAATCAGATAGTGAACCGTGCGTTGCTTGCCCGTCATCGGGCGTTCCATCAGTTGTTTAATCATCCATTCCAACTGGGAGAGGGTGCGCAGCACCCCGAAGCATAGCTCTTGCAGCAGGGCTTTATCTTTATCGGACACTTTCTGCTGCATAGCAGGCAGCACATTGCTTAACGACTGCCCCTTTTCAACGACCTGCTCGACGGCTTGAGCCGCCATACTGCGTAAATTAAGATGTTTTTTCATAACCGCAAAAATAAAAATGCCCGGAGACTCCGGGCTTGAAAAAGTATGGACCGTCAGAGAAGACGGTTTCCGGGCTCGAACCACTCCCGGCGTGAGTTCAGTAAGTCTTGTGCGCTCATGGCTTTCTTACCCGCAGGCTGCAAAGACACAAGATTCAGAATACCGTCACCTGTTGCTACCTGAATTCCCTGGCGGGTAGCTTCGAGAATAGTTCCTGGTTCCGCACTCGTAGGCTTATCGATAACCGTTGCCTGCCAGATTTTGACTGGCTGCTCGTCAATTACGATGTAGCTCATCGGCCACGGGTTAAACGCGCGGATACAGCGTTCTAACTGCGTGGCGCTGAGCGTCCAGTCTATCCGAGCTTCTTCTTTGCTCAGTTTTTCCGCATAGCTTACCAGCGTCTCATCTTGAACTTCAGGTTGAGCCGTGCCGGTAGCCAGAAGGTGCAGCGTATGCAGTAAGCCTTGTGGGCCTAATTCAGCAAGTTTATTGTACAGGCTAGCACTGGTGTCTTCGGCGGTAATCGGGCAAGCGAGTTTGTGCAGCATATCTCCGGTATCAAGGCCAACGTCCATCTGCATGATGGTCACACCGGTTTCTGTGTCGCCAGCCCACAGTGAGCGTTGAATTGGTGCCGCGCCGCGCCAGCGAGGAAGCAGAGAACCATGGACGTTGATGCAACCGAGTCTTGGCATCGCCAGTACTGCTTTTGGCAAAATCAGTCCATAAGCGACAACCACCATGACATCGGCCTGTAAGTCAGCAACCAGCTGTTGATTTTCTGCTGGGCGCAGAGACGCAGGCTGGAAAACAGGTATCCCTTTTTCTTCTGCCAACATTTTTACTGGGCTTGGCATCAGCTTCTTACCGCGGCCTGCCGGGCGGTCGGGTTGGGTGAATACGCCAACAACCTGATGCTCAGACGACAACAGCGCGTCGAGATGACGCGCTGCAAAATCAGGGGTGCCCGCAAAAATAATACGTAGTGAATCTGACACGTTAATCCTTATCCTTAGGCACGCGCGTTCAGGCGATCCAGTTTTTCAACTTTCTGACGAATACGTTGCTGTTTTAACGGAGAAAGATAATCGATAAACAGCTTGCCGACTAAGTGATCCATCTCATGCTGAATACAGATAGCCAATAGGCCATCAGCTTCAAGCTCAAACGGTTTACCGTTGCGGTCAATTGCGCGGATCTTCACACGCTCGGCACGGGGCACTAACGCCCGCTGCTCAGGAATAGACAGGCAACCTTCTTCAATCCCAGTATCACCATCTTTTTCCAACAGCTCAGGGTTGATCAGTACCAGTTGTTCGTCACGATTCTCAGAGACATCAATAACGATAATGCGCTGATGGATATCCACCTGCGTTGCTGCCAGACCAATACCTTCTTCGGCGTACATCGTTTCGAACATATCATCCACGATACGCTGAATTTCTGCATTCACTTCTTCAACCGGTTTAGCGACTTTGCGAAGACGCTCGTCCGGAATGTGTAACACTTGCAAAACTGCCATAAATCTCCAGAGTTCTGTTCAGGAGTTGGAAAGATTATTACCTCTATTCTAGACAAAACCCCCTCCAATTGACAGCATCAGTGACCAATCGCAAGGATTGCTGATGCCGTATGTGGCAGGGGAGAAAACGATGTCACCCGAAGAAATCGCCTTCCGCCTGATGAAGGTGAATGATTTACATGGCGATGGCATGTTGTCCGTGCTGCGTCAGTTATCTCAGGTTGCGGAAGTTAACCGCCAGGCGCTGCATACGCTGCGTTTCAGTACTAAGCAGAGTGAGCGTTTTTTTTCCTTAACGCCGGCTGAGATGGGAGCCGCTAACCAGTGGCTTTCAGCTCAGGATAATCATCTTCTGTTCGCTGACTCTCCGTGGTATCCCGAGTCGCTGCGCGCCATCAGTGATTACCCAGCAGTGCTTTGTGTGCGTGGCAATGTACAGCTACTGAATACGCCACAGCTTGCCGTTGTAGGGAGTCGTCAACATTCACTCTACGGTGAGCGTTGGGGAGGCTATTTTTGTGAGTCGTTGGCAGCACAGGGTGTCACCATTACCAGTGGGTTGGCGCTGGGAATCGATGGCATTGCTCATCGCAGCGCATTACGAGCGGGGGGC
The DNA here is from genome assembly GCF_059725275.1 of Kluyvera fluvialis. Lineage (NCBI taxonomy): Bacteria > Pseudomonadati > Pseudomonadota > Gammaproteobacteria > Enterobacterales > Enterobacteriaceae > Kluyvera > Kluyvera fluvialis. The sequence continues at coordinate 462,064 of NZ_AP046142.1, forward strand.
GGGACAATTGCTATCCTCGGCAGTGGCCTGAACCATATTTATCCGCATCGCCATCGCGCATTGGCTGAAAATATTGTTGAGAACGGCGGTGCGTTGGTTTCAGAATTTTCTCTGGCAGCAACACCCGTGGCTTATCATTTCCCACGGCGAAATCGCATTATCAGCGGGTTGAGTCGTGGCGTTCTGGTGGTAGAAGCGGCTATACGCAGCGGGTCTTTGGTTACGGCGCGTTGTGCGCTGGAGCAAGGGCGGGATGTTTTTGCTATTCCTGGCCCGTTGGGGCATCCGGGGATGGAAGGGCCTCATTGGCTCATTAAGCAAGGCGCAATTATGGTCACCGAACCCGAGGATATCCTGGCGTATTTCTCTGACATAAACAGGCCATTGCCCGATAACGCTGAAATGACAAATTATTGTGCAGATAAGGAATCAGTAGCATTGCCATTTCCTGAGCTCCTGGCTAACGTAGGAGATGAGGTAACACCTGTTGACGTCGTCGCTGGACGTGCCGGCCAACCTGTGCCAGTAACCGTGGCTCAGCTACTTGAACTGGAGTTAGCAGGGTGGATCGCAGCTGTACCCGGCGGCTATGTCCGATTAAGGAGGGCAGGCCATGTTCGACGTACTAATGTATTTGTTTGAGACCTACATCCATAACGAAACGGAAATGCGCGTCGATCAGGACAAACTGACTCGGGATTTAACCGATGCAGGATTCGAACGTGAAGACATTTTCAACGCACTGATGTGGCTTGAAAAGCTCGCCGACTATCAGGAAGGCCTCGTAGAACCGATGCAGCTTGCGTCTGACCCTCTCTCTGTGCGCATTTTCACAGAGGAAGAGAGCCAACGACTGGATGCCAGTTGCCGGGGGTTCCTGTTATTCCTTGAGCAGATTCAGGTGCTGAACCTCGAAACGCGGGAAATGGTGATTGAACGCGTGATGGCTTTGGATACCGCAGAGTTTGAGCTGGAAGAGTTGAAATGGGTCATCCTGATGGTGCTTTTCAATCTTCCGGGCTGTGAAAACGCCTATCAACAAATGGAAGAATTACTCTTCGAGACGAATGAAGGTATGCTGCATTAATTATTTATGTGGCGGCAAGAGTGGTTATGGTCAAATCAGCACTATTTTCGGTGCGTAAAAATGAGCCCTGCCCGCAGTGCGGGGCTGAACTGGTTATACGGTCCGGTAAACACGGGCCGTTTCTGGGCTGTTCCCATTATCCGGAATGTGATTATGTTCGTCCCCTAAAAAACCAGGCAGATGGGCATATCGTTAAAATTCTGGAGGGACAGCCGTGCCCTGTGTGCGGTGAGGTATTAGTGCTGCGACAGGGGCGCTTTGGTATGTTCATCGGGTGTAGTCAGTATCCTAAATGTGAACATACTGAGGTTATTGATAAACCAGACGAAACGGCAATCTGCTGTCCTGCATGTCAGCAGGGGCATTTAGTGCAACGTCGCTCTCGTTTTGGCAAAACCTTTCATTCCTGCGATCGCTACCCGGAATGTCAGTTTGTCATTAACTTCACACCGGTAGCGGGGGAATGCCCCGAATGCCATTACCCGCTGCTTATCGAAAAGAAAACGGCGCAGGGCGTGAAATGTTTTTGTGCCAGTAAACAATGTGGAAAGCCGGTACCGGCGAAACAAATCAGTGAATAAAAACCTGCCATCAGAGGCCGTACAACGTGCGGTAATTGCTCTGAATAATAAAGAAGTCATCGCGTATCCCACCGAAGCTGTGTTTGGCGTAGGCTGCGATCCCGACAGTGAAGAAGCGGTTATGAGCCTGCTGGCGTTAAAACAGCGCCCGGTAGACAAAGGCTTGATCCTGATAGCCGCCAACTTTGATCAACTGAAACCCTATATTGACGACAGTATGCTCAGCGAAGAGCAGCGCGCTACGGTATTTAGTCGCTGGCCAGGGCCGGTTACGTTTGTCTTCCCGGCAAAGAACACCACTCCGGGCTGGCTGACTGGGCGTTTTCACTCGCTGGCGGTGCGCGTTACAGATCATCCAGTGGTCATTGAACTGTGTCAGGCATACGGCAAACCACTGGTTTCAACCAGTGCGAACCTCAGCGGTCAGCCCCCTTGCCGTACGACGGCTGAAGTTCTTGCCCAGTTTGGTGATGATTTCCCTGTTGTCGATGCGCAAACCGGTGGGCGGCTGAATCCGTCAGAAATTCTTGATGCCCTGACGGGCGAACGTTTTCGCCAGGGGTAGTCGATGGAAAGTTACGCCGTTTTTGGCAACCCAATAGCACACAGCAAGTCACCTTTTATTCATCAACAGTTTGCTACGCAGTTGCAAATTGCTCATCCTTATGGACGAGTGTTAGCGCCGCTTGATAGCTTTGTTGATACGCTCAATACCTTCTTCAAGCAGGGGGGAAAGGGAGCTAACGTAACCGTCCCCTTTAAAGAAGATGCGTTTGCCCGCGCAGATGAACTGACCGAACGTGCGGCACTAGCGGGAGCGGTTAATACGCTGAAGCTGCTTGATGATGGACGAATCCTGGGTGATAACACTGACGGTATTGGTTTGTTGAGTGACCTGGAACGGCTAGCGTTAATTAAACCTGGATTCCGTGTGCTGCTGATTGGCGCAGGTGGTGCGGCTCGTGGCGTATTGCTGCCACTGCTTTCCCTGGATTGCCATGTCACCATTACTAACCGCACTCACGTGCGAGCGCAGACACTGGCTGAACTGTTTCGCCACACGGGCAGTGTGGATGCAGTACCTATGTCTGCACTAGAGGGTCATGAGTTCGACCTCATTATTAATGCCACGTCTAGTGGGATAGCCGGTGAAATCCTGCCTATTCCGGCCTCGTTAATTAATGCACGAGTTTGCTGTTACGACATGTTTTACCAGAAAGGCAATACCGCATTTCTTACGTGGTGTATTCAACATGGCGCGAAACGCTATGCGGATGGGCTAGGAATGCTGGTGGGGCAAGCCGCACATGCTGTTCTTCTATGGCACGGTATTTTGCCAGAGGTTGAACCGGTGATTAGTGCACTGAAATGTGAGTTAGGTGCATGAACCAGGCTATTCAATTTCCCGATCGCGAAGAGTGGCGTACAGATATGCAGGCGGTTTGTTTCCCGGCGTTGGTTAATGGGATGCAACTGATGTGTGCTATCAACGCTGAAGTAATGAAACGTCGCTTTGGTGGTGAGCAACCACAGCAATGGTTGGCACTGTTTCAAGATAATCGCTGGGATCTCGAAGAAGAGGCCAGCGATCTGATTCGTGATCAGCAGGAAGATGCTCAAGGTTGGGTTTGGTTATCCTGATTCAGGTAATCATCTTTCCATTTCACGTAGTTGTTAGCTGAATACTTCAGCCCTTCAAGTTCGGACTCTTTCAGTGGGCGGATCTGTTTTACTGGGCTGCCCAAATAGAGATAGCCACTTTCCAGCCGCTTGTTCTGCGGCACCAGGCTACCGGCTCCAATCATCACATCATCTTCGACGACGACACCATCTAATAGAATAGAACCCATGCCCACAAGAACTCGATTACCCACGGTGCAGCCGTGCAACATCACTTTATGGCCGACGGTAACATCGTCACCGATAACCAGTGGGTTGCCTTCTGGGTTATGTGCCGATTTATGTGTGACGTGAAGGACGCTGCCATCCTGAATATTGCTGCGCTTGCCTATCTGCACATAGTTCACATCGCCACGGATAGCGACTAACGGCCAGATGCTGACATCATCGGCTATACGAACGTCGCCGATCACCACACTGGTGGGGTCAATCAGCACGCGAGTGCCAATATTGGGGTAAAGATCTTTATAGCGGCGTAAATCTGCGGCCATGGTTACCTCTTTAAAAGGATCTTTGGGAATGTAGGCCGTCATTATTGCCCTGATTTGGCGGTTTCTCACCTCAAAATTTAAGCAAATTGTGCAGTTAGAACACAAAAAGTTTGAAAAAACAGCAGTCAGGAAAAAAGATCTAAAAAGGGCTTGTGCTAAGAAGATAACTCCCTATAATGCGCCTCCATCGACACGGCGGATGTGAATCACTTCACACTAAATAGCCGGTTCGGTTGAAGAGAAAAAAATCCTGAAATTCAGGGTTGACTCTGAAAGAGGAAAGCGTAATATACGCCACCTCGCAACGGTGAGCTTAACGCCGCGTTGCACTGCTCTTTAACAATTTATCAGACAATCTGTGTGGGCACTCAATGATACGGATTCTTAACGTCGCAAGACGAAAAATGAATACCAAGTCTCTGAGTGAACACGTAATTCATTACGAAGTTTAATTCACGAGCATCAAACTTAAATTGAAGAGTTTGATCATGGCTCAGATTGAACGCTGGCGGCAGGCCTAACACATGCAAGTCGAACGGTAGCACAGAGAGCTTGCTCTCGGGTGACGAGTGGCGGACGGGTGAGTAATGTCTGGGAAACTGCCCGATGGAGGGGGATAACTACTGGAAACGGTAGCTAATACCGCATAACGTCGCAAGACCAAAGTGGGGGACCTTCGGGCCTCACACCATCGGATGTGCCCAGATGGGATTAGCTAGTAGGTGGGGTAATGGCTCACCTAGGCGACGATCCCTAGCTGGTCTGAGAGGATGACCAGCCACACTGGAACTGAGACACGGTCCAGACTCCTACGGGAGGCAGCAGTGGGGAATATTGCACAATGGGCGCAAGCCTGATGCAGCCATGCCGCGTGTATGAAGAAGGCCTTCGGGTTGTAAAGTACTTTCAGCGAGGAGGAAGGTGTTGTGGTTAATAACCGCAGCAATTGACGTTACTCGCAGAAGAAGCACCGGCTAACTCCGTGCCAGCAGCCGCGGTAATACGGAGGGTGCAAGCGTTAATCGGAATTACTGGGCGTAAAGCGCACGCAGGCGGTTTGTTAAGTCAGATGTGAAATCCCCGGGCTCAACCTGGGAACTGCATTTGAAACTGGCAAGCTTGAGTCTCGTAGAGGGGGGTAGAATTCCAGGTGTAGCGGTGAAATGCGTAGAGATCTGGAGGAATACCGGTGGCGAAGGCGGCCCCCTGGACGAAGACTGACGCTCAGGTGCGAAAGCGTGGGGAGCAAACAGGATTAGATACCCTGGTAGTCCACGCTGTAAACGATGTCGACTTGGAGGTTGTGCCCTTGAGGCGTGGCTTCCGGAGCTAACGCGTTAAGTCGACCGCCTGGGGAGTACGGCCGCAAGGTTAAAACTCAAATGAATTGACGGGGGCCCGCACAAGCGGTGGAGCATGTGGTTTAATTCGATGCAACGCGAAGAACCTTACCTACTCTTGACATCCACGGAATTTAGCAGAGATGCTTTAGTGCCTTCGGGAACCGTGAGACAGGTGCTGCATGGCTGTCGTCAGCTCGTGTTGTGAAATGTTGGGTTAAGTCCCGCAACGAGCGCAACCCTTATCCTTTGTTGCCAGCGGTTCGGCCGGGAACTCAAAGGAGACTGCCAGTGATAAACTGGAGGAAGGTGGGGATGACGTCAAGTCATCATGGCCCTTACGAGTAGGGCTACACACGTGCTACAATGGCATATACAAAGAGAAGCGACCTCGCGAGAGCAAGCGGACCTCATAAAGTATGTCGTAGTCCGGATTGGAGTCTGCAACTCGACTCCATGAAGTCGGAATCGCTAGTAATCGTAGATCAGAATGCTACGGTGAATACGTTCCCGGGCCTTGTACACACCGCCCGTCACACCATGGGAGTGGGTTGCAAAAGAAGTAGGTAGCTTAACCTTCGGGAGGGCGCTTACCACTTTGTGATTCATGACTGGGGTGAAGTCGTAACAAGGTAACCGTAGGGGAACCTGCGGTTGGATCACCTCCTTACCTTAAAGAAACGTTTGTTGAAGTGTCCACACAGATTGTCTGATGAAAAGTAAATAGCAAGGCGTCTTGCGATTGAGACTTCAGTGTCCCCTTCGTCTAGAGGCCCAGGACACCGCCCTTTCACGGCGGTAACAGGGGTTCGAATCCCCTAGGGGACGCCACTTGCTGGTATGTGTGAGTGAAAGTCGCCGACCGTCATATCTCAAAACAGACTCACGAGTCTTGTTTGAGATATTTGCTCTTTAAAAATCTGGATCAAGCTGAAAATTGAAACGACACACTGTGTCTGTTCTCCGTAATAAGAACAGATAAGCGGTGTGTTCGAGTCTCTCAAATTTTCGCAACACGATGGTGTTTTACGAAACATCTTCGGGTTGTGAGGTTAAGCGACTAAGCGTACACGGTGGATGCCCTGGCAGTCAGAGGCGATGAAGGACGTGCTAATCTGCGAAAAGCGTCGGTAAGGTGATATGAACCGTTATAGCCGGCGATGTCCGAATGGGGAAACCCAGTGCAATTCGTTGCACTATCGTTAACTGAATACATAGGTTAACGAGGCGAACCGGGGGAACTGAAACATCTAAGTACCCCGAGGAAAAGAAATCAACCGAGATTCCCCCAGTAGCGGCGAGCGAACGGGGAGCAGCCCAGAGTCTGAATCAGCTTGTGTGTTAGTGGAACGGTCTGGAAAGTCCGACGGTACAGGGTGATAGTCCCGTACACCAAAATGCACAGGTTGTGAACTCGAAGAGTAGGGCGGGACACGTGGTATCCTGTCTGAATATGGGGGGACCATCCTCCAAGGCTAAATACTCCTGACTGACCGATAGTGAACCAGTACCGTGAGGGAAAGGCGAAAAGAACCCCGGCGAGGGGAGTGAAACAGAACCTGAAACCGTGTACGTACAAGCAGTGGGAGCCTCTTTATGGGGTGACTGCGTACCTTTTGTATAATGGGTCAGCGACTTATATTCTGTAGCAAGGTTAACCGAATAGGGGAGCCGAAGGGAAACCGAGTCTTAACTGGGCGTTAAGTTGCAGGGTATAGACCCGAAACCCGGTGATCTAGCCATGGGCAGGTTGAAGGTTGGGTAACACTAACTGGAGGACCGAACCGACTAATGTTGAAAAATTAGCGGATGACTTGTGGCTGGGGGTGAAAGGCCAATCAAACCGGGAGATAGCTGGTTCTCCCCGAAAGCTATTTAGGTAGCGCCTCGTGAACTCATCTTCGGGGGTAGAGCACTGTTTCGGCTAGGGGGTCATCCCGACTTACCAACCCGATGCAAACTACGAATACCGAAGAATGTTATCACGGGAGACACACGGCGGGTGCTAACGTCCGTCGTGAAGAGGGAAACAACCCAGACCGCCAGCTAAGGTCCCAAAGTCACAGTTAAGTGGGAAACGATGTGGGAAGGCTCAGACAGCCAGGATGTTGGCTTAGAAGCAGCCATCATTTAAAGAAAGCGTAATAGCTCACTGGTCGAGTCGGCCTGCGCGGAAGATGTAACGGGGCTAAACTGTGCACCGAAGCTGCGGCAGCGACACTATGTGTTGTTGGGTAGGGGAGCGTTCTGTAAGCCGTTGAAGGTGAACTGTGAGGTTTGCTGGAGGTATCAGAAGTGCGAATGCTGACATAAGTAACGATAATGCGGGTGAAAAACCCGCACGCCGGAAGACCAAGGGTTCCTGTCCAACGTTAATCGGGGCAGGGTGAGTCGACCCCTAAGGCGAGGCCGAAAGGCGTAGTCGATGGGAAACAGGTTAATATTCCTGTACTTGGTGTTACTGCGAAGGGGGGACGGAGAAGGCTATGTTAGCCGGGCGACGGTTGTCCCGGTTTAAGCATGTAGGCGGAGGTTCCAGGTAAATCCGGAACCTTATTAACGCTGAGGTGTGATGACGAGGCACTACGGTGCTGAAGTAACAAATGCCCTGCTTCCAGGAAAAGCCTCTAAGCATCAGGTAACATCAAATCGTACCCCAAACCGACACAGGTGGTCAGGTAGAGAATACCAAGGCGCTTGAGAGAACTCGGGTGAAGGAACTAGGCAAAATGGTGCCGTAACTTCGGGAGAAGGCACGCTGATGGTAGGTGAAGCGACTTGCTCGTGGAGCTGAACTCAGTCGAAGATACCAGCTGGCTGCAACTGTTTATTAAAAACACAGCACTGTGCAAACACGAAAGTGGACGTATACGGTGTGACGCCTGCCCGGTGCCGGAAGGTTAATTGATGGGGTTAGCGGTAACGCGAAGCTCTTGATCGAAGCCCCGGTAAACGGCGGCCGTAACTATAACGGTCCTAAGGTAGCGAAATTCCTTGTCGGGTAAGTTCCGACCTGCACGAATGGCGTAATGATGGCCAGGCTGTCTCCACCCGAGACTCAGTGAAATTGAACTCGCTGTGAAGATGCAGTGTACCCGCGGCAAGACGGAAAGACCCCGTGAACCTTTACTATAGCTTGACACTGAACACTGGTCCTTGATGTGTAGGATAGGTGGGAGGCTTTGAAGCGTGGACGCCAGTCTGCGTGGAGCCAACCTTGAAATACCACCCTTTAATGGCTGGTGTTCTAACGTAGACCCGTAATCCGGGTTGCGGACAGTGTCTGGTGGGTAGTTTGACTGGGGCGGTCTCCTCCTAAAGAGTAACGGAGGAGCACGAAGGTTAGCTAATCCTGGTCGGACATCAGGAGGTTAGTGCAAAGGCATAAGCTAGCTTGACTGCGAGAGTGACGGCTCGAGCAGGTGCGAAAGCAGGTCTTAGTGATCCGGTGGTTCTGAATGGAAGGGCCATCGCTCAACGGATAAAAGGTACTCCGGGGATAACAGGCTGATACCGCCCAAGAGTTCATATCGACGGCGGTGTTTGGCACCTCGATGTCGGCTCATCACATCCTGGGGCTGAAGTAGGTCCCAAGGGTATGGCTGTTCGCCATTTAAAGTGGTACGCGAGCTGGGTTTAGAACGTCGTGAGACAGTTCGGTCCCTATCTGCCGTGGGCGCTGGAGAATTGAGGGGGGCTGCTCCTAGTACGAGAGGACCGGAGTGGACGCATCACTGGTGTTCGGGTTGTCATGCCAATGGCATTGCCCGGTAGCTAAATGCGGAAGAGATAAGTGCTGAAAGCATCTAAGCACGAAACTTGCCCCGAGATGAGTTCTCCCTGACTCCTTGAGAGTCCTGAAGGAACGTTGAAGACTACGACGTTGATAGGTCGGGTGTGTAAGTGTAGCGATACATTGAGCTAACCGATACTAATGAACCGTGAGGCTTAACCTTACAACGCCGAAGATGTTTTGGCGAAAGAGACATCGAAATTCAGCTTGATACAGATAACATCAGAACGTGAAAAACGGTCTGATAACAGAATTTGCCTGGCGGCAGTAGCGCGGTGGTCCCACCTGACCCCATGCCGAACTCAGAAGTGAAACGCCGTAGCGCCGATGGTAGTGTGGGGTCTCCCCATGCGAGAGTAGGGAACTGCCAGGCATCAAATTTAGCGTGCTGATATGGCTCAGTTGGTAGAGCGCACCCTTGGTAAGGGTGAGGTCCCCAGTTCGACTCTGGGTATCAGCACCACTTTATTGTGGATAAAGTTCGGCAGTTAGAAAAGAATTTGTCTGGCGGCTGTAGCGCGGTGGTCCCACCTGACCCCATGCCGAACTCAGAAGTGAAACGCCGTAGCGCCGATGGTAGTGTGGGGTCTCCCCATGCGAGAGTAGGGAACTGCCAGACATCAATTAGTGAAAAAGCCCATCCGTCAGGATGGGCTTTTTTGCGTGTGTGGAACAAACTTAAAATCACTTATCCACCCCGAATATATCCCTGTAGGCACTGATAAGTGTCGCGCCATCAGGCACAACTGCCGGATGGTGGCGTAAACGACTTATTCGGCCTACAACACAGTGCCACCAGGCTCCACCAGCGTACAAATTATCCAGATGGCGAAGTAGCCACCTTATCTGGTCTACACATAAATCTTACGATGGTGGTAATTAAGCCACTTGGTAGGAAATATTTTAATTTAAGAAGAGGTTAAGCATCTGGCCGGAATAAGCCATTTGCTCTTAATCCTTAATTATCCGTAAGACAATCAAAGGCTGAAGGGAATGAAACGGAGTACTTACTTGCACATAAAAAGAAGGCCATAGAAATAACTCCTCTGGCCGTTGGTTTATTTCGTCAGGGCAACGATACCCAGCGTCAGGCCAGCCAGCGCGGCGGCACCGCCTGCAATGGCTCCTGCTGTTTCCCAATTATCCTGAGTCGTGCCTTTCATGCAGGTATTGGTGTGAACTAAACGGCCCTGGTCGTCATACACCGGTACGCAAGGGGAGTCATGCGCACAGCCTGCAAGCAATGTTGCAAGCAGTGTCACCAGAATGAATTTTTTCATGATGTTGCCTCTAGATAATCCGTCTTATTACGGAAAAATATACCGCATTACGGAATGGCTCATCATACCACTCGTGACCCCGTATCCTGATAGGGGAAATAATCTCAATTTATGTGTTACGTAAATATCATGGAGAACGGTTCCTGATATCTGCTGAATCATGTAGAAATGATGCAGAGGAAAATAAGGAAGTAAACCTACGCACAGCATAATTGGCTCAAGACAAGATAATGCATTGAGTCTTAATGATTGTTTTTCTTATTATTAGCGTATAAAAAAAGGTGCCCGTAGGCACCTTCAGCATGGAACAACACTCAGTTACTCGATGTGGCGACCAAAACGACGTCTGACAACCACGAAGAAGACTGGCACGAAGAAGATTGCCAGCAATGTTGCTGTTATCATCCCACCCATAACACCGGTTCCTACAGCGTTCTGTGCGCCACTACCAGCACCACTGCTGATAACCAGAGGCATAACACCAAGAATAAAGGCTAATGAGGTCATCAGAATAGGTCGCAGGCGCATACGAGATGCTTCAAGCGTTGCTTCGATAATCCCTTTCCCTTCTTTATCCATCAGATCCTTCGCGAACTCGACGATCAAAATGGCGTTTTTCGCCGATAGACCGATCGTTGTCAGCAACCCAACCTGGAAATACACGTCATTGTTCAGCCCACGTAGTGAAGCCGCCAGCAGCGCGCCGACAACACCAAGCGGAACGACCAACATGACCGAGAATGGAATCGACCAGCTCTCATACAGGGCGGCCAGACACAGGAAGACGACAATCAGTGAGATAGCGTAAAGTGCCGGCGCCTGGTTTCCTGATAAACGTTCCTGATAAGACATTCCTGTCCAGTCAAAACCGATCCCCGCCGGTAGTGTTCCAGCTAGTTGCTCCATTAACGCCATTGCTTCACCGGTGCTTTTTCCTGGTGCTGCCTCGCCAAGTATTTCCATTGAAGGTAAGCCGTTGTAGCGCTCCAGACGTGGTGAGCCATACATCCAACGAGAGGTGGTGAAGGCTGAGAATGGTACCATCTCACCGTTAGTGCTACGCACATACATATTGTTCACGTTGCTCGGCAGCATACGGAACTTCGCATCAGCCTGAACGTATACCTTCTTCACGCGACCATGATCGATAAAGTCGTTAACGTAGCTGCCGCCTAACGCCGCAGAGATCGTCTCATTTACATCCGATAACGAAACACCCAGTGCCTGTGCTTTCTCCTGATCGACATCAAGTTTAAATTGTGCGGTATCTTCCAGGCCATTTGGGCGTGCACGTACTATCTGATCGGGATGTTGCCGCACCATACCCAAAAGCTGATTACGTGCTCGTGTCAATTCCGTATGCCCTAGGTTTCCCTGGTCAACGAGCTGGAAGTCGAAACCGGTCGCAGTACCCAGCTCGATAATTGCAGGCATGTTGAATGGGAATACCATTGCGTCTTTAATTTGGCTGAATGCTATTGTGGCGCGTTTGATAACAGACTCTGCGCTATTTTCCTCACCCTTTCGCTCATCCCAGGGCTTCAGGCTGACGAACGCCACCCCGGCGTTTTGCCCCTGGCCACTAAAGCTGAAACCGTTGACGGTGAAGACACTCTTAACGTTAGCCTTCTCGTTATTTAAATAATACTGCGTCACAGCATCGAGAACTTTTTGTGTGCGCTCCTGTGTTGCCCCTGCGGGCAATTGGGCCATAGTCATAAACACACCCTGATCTTCTTCTGGTAAGAAGGACGTTGGCAGGCGTAAAAACAATACCGCCATACCCACGACAATTAGCAGATAGACAACCAGATAGCGCCCAGTGTTACGCAGAATACCGCTGACGCTCTTGGTATAGTGATCAGTGCTTGCATCGAAGCGAGTGTTAAACCAACCGAAGAAACCTTTCTTTTCATGATGTTCGGCAGAAACTGGTTTTAGCAGCGTAGCACAGAGCGCGGGCGTCAGAATTAATGCCACCAGTACCGACAGCGCTATAGCCGAAACGATAGTGATTGAGAACTGGCGATAAATAGCCCCGGTCGATCCGCCAAAGAAGGCCATTGGCACAAATACTGCCGATAGCACCATCGCAATGCCTACTAGCGCCCCCTGGATTTGCGACATCGACTTCTCGGTTGCTTCGGTAGGCGATAGCTTCTCTTCCGCCATAACACGCTCGACGTTTTCCACGACCACAATCGCATCATCGACCAATAGGCCTATTGCGAGCACCATACCAAACATGGTGAGTGTGTTAATTGAGTATCCAAACGTTGCCAGTACAGCAAAGGTTCCCAGCAGCACAACCGGCACTGCGATGGTCGGGATTAACGTCGCGCGGATATTTTGTAGGAACAGATACATGACGAGGAAAACGAGAAGGATCGCTTCAAGCAGTGTTTTCACAACTTCATTAATAGAAAGCGTAACGAACGGGGTGGTGTCGTAGGGATAAACCACCTGCATCCCTTGCGGGAAAAATGGTTGCAGCTCTGCCAGTTTCGCTTTTATTGCGTTTGCGGTATCCAGGGCATTCGCACCTGTTGCAAGCTTAATACCTAAACCAGAAGCCGGTTTGCCATTGATTCGCGCCACCGTATTGTAGTTTTCACCTCCCAACTCAATACGAGCTACATCGCTCAAACGCACGATCGAACCATCGGTGTTCACGCGTAGCGTCACTCTGCCAAATTCAGTGGGATCTTTCAGGCGAGTTTGGGCAATGATCGAGGCGTTAAGCTGCTGGCCTTGCACCGACGGCGTGCCACCTAACTGACCTGCGGCAATCTGGTTGTTTTGTATTCTCAGTTGATTGATAACGTCAACTGGCGTCAGGCTGTATTTATTCAACAGATTATTATCGAGCCAAATACGCATAGCATACTGAGCACCAAACAGTTGGACATCACCCACACCGTTGAGACGGCCGATGGGGTCTTTCACGTTTGACGCCACGTAGTCCGAAATATCATCCTGAGTTGTTTGTGGGTTATCGGAGACAAAACCAGCGACCATCAAGAAGCTACTGCTTGATTTCTCAACGCTTATCCCCTGTTGCTGCACTTCCTGCGGCAGTAATGGCGTTGCGAGTTGCAGTTTATTCTGCACTTGAACCTGGGCGATATCTGGGTCGGTGCCTGATTCAAAGGTCAGCGTAATGGTTACCGAGCCTGCAGAATCACTGGTAGAAGACATATACATCAGGTTGTCTATACCGTTCATATTCTGTTCGATAACCTGCGTTACCGTATCCTGCACGGTCTGCGCATCCGCCCCTGGATAGACGGCGGAAATAGCGACCGCAGGCGGCGCAATCGTTGGGTACTGGGCGATAGGCAGTTGTAAAATCGCAAGACCGCCCGCAATCATCATAATGATTGCCAGTACCCAGGCAAACACCGGTCGATGGATAAAAAATGTAGACATAAGATCGGTACCTTATTGCGCGGCTGGAGCAGCGGTATCTTCTTCAACCTTGACGGTTGCGCCTGGGGCTACTTTCTGTAGACCGCTGACGATGACTTTATCGCCCGCTTTTAATCCGCTACTGATAAGCCATTGATTGCCAATAGCCTGAACGGCAACAACGGGACGTGTTTCGACCTGGTTTTTATCGTTCACCAGCAGCACTGTGGCGTCGCCGCGTGGTGTACGGGTGAGGCCTTGCTGTGGAACTAGCATGGCACTAGGGTTAACGCCCTCATCAATACGCGCGCGGACAAACATCCCTGGCAGTAATGTGTGCTGTGGGTTGGGGAAAATCGCCCGCAGCGTGATGGATCCCGTACTCTCATCAACGGTGACATCAGAAAATTGCAGTGAGCCTTTCTGCGCATAGATCTGGCCGTCTTCCATTACCAGCTGTACGCTTTTGGCCTCGCCACCTTGCTGTAAACTCTCTTGTTGCAGGCGCATAAAGTCACTACTGGATTGGGTAACATCGACGTAGATAGGGTCAAGTTGTTGCACCGTTGCCATTGCATTTGACTGGCCATTAGTGACCAGCGCGCCTTCGGTTACATTGGTTTTGCCAATACGTCCGCCTATTGGCGAGGTCACTTTGGTATAGGCAAGATTAATGCGCGCGCTCTCGACAGCGGCTTTGGCCGCGATAACGTCGGCATCGGCCTGGCGAGCAGTTGCGACCGCTTGGTCATAGTCTTGTTGGCTAATGTATTTTGTGCCCAGCAGTGGGACATAGCGTTTCACCGTTAGGTGAGCGATAGCGGCAGCCGCTTCGGCTTTCGACTGGTCGCCTTTGGCGCTGTTATAGGCTGCCTGGTAGGTCGCTGGGTCGATTTGGTATAGTGACTGCCCAGCCTGGACATCACTGCCTTCGACAAAATTCCGTTTAAGAATGATGCCGCTGACCTGTGGGCGAACCTCTGCGACGCGAAATGCAGAAGTGCGTCCCGGTAGTTCAGTGGTTATCGACAATGGCGCATTGCTGACCACATGAACAGTAACCTGAGGCGTGGGGGCATGTGCTTGCTGACCTCCTGAATTATCGCAACCATTCAATAATGTCGCAGAGATGATTAAGCCGGATAAAAGTGTAACTCTGGCATGACTCGTCATTGTTGTTCCTTGTAGATTTATAGCCAGATATCGCTCTCTACTAGTGTAAGAAGAGAGAAATGAAAAGCGGTTTGTTATCCTACAAACAAATATCAATGGATGTAAGGGGGCTTATTTTTAGATGCTCATCAATGGCACGGAAAAGCAAAAAAAACAAGGTTGCTGCATTTGATGTTGAGGGTGTTTTTTATTTAAATTGATTGTGTGAATATAAATGTGAAATACATTTATATTTTGGATGATTTAATTTTTAAGCACCGTCGGTCTTTTGGGTGAGCAGAAAGTATGTAGAATGATAGATTGAATAGAATTGTACATTTTTAATCACCGACATCTTTACGACAAGCGATATCCAATATGGCAAGAAGGACGAAAGAAGACGCGCTTAAGACTCGTCAGCAACTGCTAGACTCCGCGATTGAGCTGTTTGCGTCGCGTGGGGTGGGAAGCACCACATTGACTGATATTGCTGATGCTGCAGGGGTGACCCGTGGTGCGGTTTATTGGCATTTCACCAGCAAAAGTGAATTATTTAATGCGATATGGCAGGAGCAATTGCCGCTTAGTGATTTAATTCATCATCAATTGATTGCGATAGCGACAGGAAATCCGCTTGTTGACTTGAGAAATAGATATGTTGTCGGCTTGCAATATATTGCGAAAAACCCACGACAGCATTCACTGATGCAAATTCTATATCATAAGTGTGAATTTAATAGCGATATGATGTCTGAAAGTGAAATTAGGAAAGAAATAGGATTTAACTATGATTTTGTGCGAGGAATATTACAGCTATGTATCTGTAATCAAATACTACCCGCAGAAACTAATATCGAAATTATACTGATTGTATTGTATAGCGCATTTAGCGGGATCATTAAAAACTGGTTGATGGAACCTCAGCTATTTGATCTCTACCAGCAAGCCCCGTTGCTGGTGGACAATGTGATGACCACGTTGGGTATACAGCGCTTCTGTACGGTATCGTCCTGATGGGAACTCGCCCTGGCGAGTGATGCCTGAAGATAATTCATTTAGCGAACACGGCTCTGTTCAGCACCTCTGGCTTCTGTCATTTTATTCCTCTATTCATCATTATCTTATTGGGGTATTTATGGCTCAGCGGTCTTTTATCTCCCGTCAGGTTGGCGATTTTCAGGTTACAGCGCTCAGTGACGGCAATATGTCAGCCAGTCTGTCGTTGTTATCGGGAATAGACACCACCGATGCCGGTGAGATACAACGCAGCGCTGGTATCTTCGAGCCTGAGGATATTCATATTTACGCGTATGTTATTCGTGGTCGTGGCAAAACTATTCTGGTGGATACCGGTACTGGTGGGGTGAATAACGTTGGCGGGCAACTAAAAGCTAATCTGCTCGCTTTTGGCATTCAGCCAGGTGAGGTGGATATCCTGCTATTGACGCACGGGCATCCTGATCATGTCGGTGGGTTGTTGAATGATGAGGGTGAGGCAGTGTATCCCAACGCGCAACTTTATCTGCATCCTCTTGAAGCGCAGTTCTGGCAGGATGATGAAGCGCTTGAACGGGCGAATGAGCGTGTGCAGCGTAACTTTGCGCTCATACGGTGTACGTTGGCGGCCTATGGGGAGCGAGTCCGTATTTTGGATGAACAACCGGTCATTGAAGGCATACGTACCGTTCCGCTCCCAGGCCATACACCGGGGCATACTGGGTTCTGTATTGGCTCAGCAGGTGAAAAACTGCTTATCTGGGGAGATATCGTTCACTACCCGCATATTCAGACAGCACATCCTGATGTCGCGATTGCGTTTGATTTTGACTCACAGCAGGCGAAAGCATCACGCAAAATGATATTGGCAAAGGCTGCTGAGGAAAAATTGCTGGTGGCGGGGATGCACTTTGGCGGGACAGGGTTTGCACAGGTTGTTGCAAGCGGGCAGGGCTACCGTATCGTCTACGCAACGGCATAAAAAGAGCAATAAAAAAGGCGCTTCCCCATGCCGAGTAGCGCCTTCAAAATTAAGCAATTAACTGATGAGAATCAGTTCATGCCATATTTTTTCAGTTTCTTACGCAGAGTACCACGGTTGATGCCCATCATCAGGGCAGCGCGGGTCTGGTTACCACGGGTGTATTGCATCACCATGTCCAACAGGGGCTGTTCTACTTCAGCCAGTACCAGCTCATACAGATCATTAACATCCTGACCATTCAGTTGAGCAAAATAGTTCTTCAGTGCCTGTTTAACCGAGTCACGCAGGGGTTTTTGGGTTACCTGATCCTGAGAGTTAACGGTAGAAACGGTCAGTACGTCAGAATTTACGCGTTGTTCGAACATAGTTCTGTCAGCTCTTTATTTCTATTACGCAAAATTTTCGAAGTATGCCTCCAACGCCTCCAGCTGTTCGCTGGTATCTTCAATGGCGTTGAATGTGCGCCGAAACTGGTCATTTGGAGCGTGTTCCTGGAGATACCAGGATACGTGTTTACGTGCAATTCGGTACCCTTTTGCGTGACCATAAAAGTCATGCAATTCCCGAACGTGCGCGCAAAGCAAGCGCTTCACCTCTGCCAGAGGCAGCGGGGGCAGCAGCTCCCCAGTGTCCAGATAGTGCTGGATTTCCCGAAAGATCCAGGGTCTTCCCTGAGCCGCACGTCCTATCATCAGGGCATCAGCCCCCGTATAGTCGAGTACAGCTCTGGCTTTAAGCGGGTCAGTAATGTCGCCATTCGCGATAATCGGAATGGAAACGTTCTGCTTAACTGCCCGAATGCTGTCGTACTCAGCTTCTCCGTTAAACAAGCAGGCGCGAGTGCGTCCGTGAATAGTCAGAGCCTGAATGCCACAGTCTTCAGCCAGTTGGGCAATTTCTACACAGTTACGGTGCTCAGGAGCCCAGCCAGTGCGAATCTTAAGTGTGACAGGAACGTCCACCGCCTTTACAACCGCGCTCAGGATAGCCTTCACCTGATCTGGGTATTGCAGTAGGGCTGAGCCTGCGAGCTTGCGATTCACCTTTTTTGCCGGACAGCCCATATTGATATCAATAATTTGAGCGCCGCTTTCCACATTAATGCGGGCGGCTCCGGCCATCTCTTCAGGATCGCTACCGGCAATTTGCACGGTTCGAATACCTGGTTCATCAACGTGCACCATCCGTAGACGAGATTTATCACTCTCCCACACCTGTGGGTTGGAGGACATCATCTCAGAAACGGTTAAGCCTGCTCCCATCTCGTAGCACAACGTCCTGAATGGTCTGTCAGTAATGCCAGCCATGGGCGCTGCGATCAGGCGATTTCTAAGCTGGTGTTGTCCGATGCGCATGAGTTAAGAAATGACCATACTGTGACTGCAAGGCGGCGTATATTACGCATTTTTTGCACGAGATGAAAGGCCAAACTTTGAGCAATCCGATGTTGTAGATCAATGAATCTCGGTGCTGGGAGCTAATCACAAATAAATATCTATATTAATCATCATATTAAATAAAAGTGGATGATTTGTGCGCATTAAGAAAATCATAAAACTTCTCGCGCTTTCTTCTGCGCGGCATGGTCTGCATCTCGGAAAAGGGTGATTTTATGAACGAAAACGCAACAAGAAATGCGATCTGCTTCGCATTTATGGTGAAGATAGGGAGACTTACAGGGGAAAATGCGGCCCGTAGGCCGCATTGAAGAGGGATTATTTTTTGCGCCCGGTGATTCGACACCATTCTTCTTTCTCAACGACAGCATCGAGAGAGAAAAGGTCGGCGTAGGCTTCACAAACGCTCTCAGCCTGGCTTGCCAGAATACCAGACAGGCCCAGCAGGCCGCCTGTAACTGGCAGCACGCTGATTAATGGTGCAAGCTCGCGTAATGGGCCTGCCAGGATGTTAGCGACCACCACGTCGGCTTTCATTGCTTCTGGCTGATCCTGCGGCAGGTACAGCTCCAGGCGCTCGGAAACACCGTTACGCTCAGCGTTATCACGGCTGGCTTGAATCGCCTGCGGATCAATATCGATCCCGATAGCTTTTTCTGCCCCCAGCTTCAGCGCAGCGATCGCCAGGATCCCAGAGCCACAACCAAAGTCGATAACCGTTTTACCGGCCAAATCCAGCCCGTCGAGCCATTGCAGGCACAGAGAGGTGGTTGGGTGAGTACCCGTACCAAACGCCAGACCAGGGTCGAGCATCACGTTGACCGCGTTGACGTCTGGCACATCGCGCCAGCTTGGGCAGATCCACAGACGCTCGCCAAAACGCATCGGATGGAAGTTGTCCATCCACTCGCGTTCCCAGTCTTTATCTTCCAGTTGTTCGATTTTGTGCGCAAAGCCTGCGCCCAACAGCGGATGCTGTTCAAGCAGCGAAACAACCGCCTTCATGTCGGTTTCTGCATCGAACAGGCCGATAACGTCGGTATCGCCCCACAGGCGAGTTTCGCCCGGCAGCGGCTCAAATACCGGCGTGTCATGCGTATCCTGGAAGGTGATAGAAACCGAACCGGCCTCCATCAGCGCATCGCTAAGATCTTCGGCATTTTCGCCGGTAGTGTTCAGTTTTAGTTGGATCCACGGCATGGCAAAACTCTTTATTTATCAGTAGAAATTACGGCAGCCTGTGGCACGGGTTGACCAAAACGGTTCCCGACCACAAACGCCAGCAAACTTAGCAGTAACGAAGGCACAATTGGATGGAAGCCCAGATACTGAATATTAAACGTCGCCAGCACGGCGTACAGTACGCCGCCGACAATCATGGCGCTGAGCGCTCCGGCCGCATTGGCGCGTTCCCAATAAAGCCCCAGCACTAACGGCCACAGGAATACCGCTTCCAGGCCACCGAATGCCAGCAGGTTCAGCCAGATAATCATCTCTGGCGGGCGCCATGCAGCCAGCATCATCAAAATCCCCAGCACCAGCGTGGTCCAGGTCGAGATGCGTTTCAGATGGCGCTCATTCTCCATTTTAGCCGGACGCGCGCTAAGCCACAGATCTTTAATGATTGTCGCTGAAGCTTGCAACAGGTGGGCGTTTACGTTCGACATAATAGCCGCCATCGGCGCGGCAAGGAACAAACCCGCCGCCCACGGCGGCAATACCTGCACCATTAACGTTGGGATAACCAAGTCCGGCACGGTCAGATGTGGTAATACAGCGCGGCCCAGCGCGCCTGCCAGGTGCATCCCCAGCATCAACAGCGCGACGACGATAGTGCCGATAATAATCCCACGATGAACAGCCTTGCTGTCCTTATAGGAGATGCAGCGAACGGCGGTATGCGGCAGGCCAATAACCCCAAAACAAACCAGCACCCAGAACGAGGTCATAAAGGTGGGCGTGAGAATATCGTCAGCCCCGTGAGGCGATACCAGCTGTGGGTTTATCTGTTCCAGGGTTTCTACGGCATTATGAAGCCCGCCCGCCGCATGAACGACGCCAACCAGCAGCACGATTGTACCAATCAGCATCACCATTCCCTGCATCGTATCGTTCAGCACACTGGCACGGAACCCGCCAAAAGCGGTATACAGTGCGATGGTAATGCCGAAGATAAGCAGCCCGGTTTCGTATTTGATGCCTGCGGCGGTTTCGAGCAGGCGCGCGCCGCCAATAAACTGCACGGCAATCGCACCCACAAATGCGACCAGCAGGCTGATACTGGCAATCCACACCACGGCGCGGTTCTGATAACGCGCTTGCAGCATATCGTTGAGGGTTATCGCGTTATAGCGTCGTGCCAAAATAGCGAACTTTTTACCCAGCACGCCCAGCGAAAGCCAGATGGTAGGCACCTGGATCATTGCCAGAAGTACCCAACCCAACCCGTATTTATACGCCGCGCCAGGCCCGCCGATAAACGAGCTTGCGCTGATATAGGTGGTGGTCAGCGTCATCGCCAGCACCAGCCCGCCCATAGAACGGCTGCCGAGGAAATATTCGCTGAGGAACGTGCCGGTACTGCGTTTACGCATGGCGTACAGCGACAGGCCAAACACCACGACCAAATACAGCACCAGCACGATGATAATTTCAGTTTGCATCGCTATCCTCCAGCGGGATGTCACGGAAGATAAAGCGCACCATTAACCAGCACAGCAAAATAAAAATCAGCGGCATCAGCAGGCAAGCCATCTCAAACCAGTGCGGTAGGCCGGTGAAGCCCTGCGCCGAGCCTGGTATGTAAGCACTTGCTAACCATGCAGCAAGATAGAGAAGGGTTAGCCCCAGCGCCCAGCGCGCCTCTTTATGGGCCTGAACAAAACGTTTGTCCACGGAAGGTTTCCTCCTCATGGGGAATGCGAGAAACGGGCAATTCTACGGCAACTCACCAGGCAGGGAAAATAATCTGACAGAAAATTGCTGGTTAACGTTGGCGTTGTAAGAAATTCTCGATATCGGCGAGGGATGAAATCCCCTCCATGGGGCCTTGTTGCATAACGGCGAGAGCGCCACTGGCATTGGCATATTGCAGTGCTTTCTGTGCTGAGAATCCTGACAGCAATAGCGTTACAAAGGTGGCGCCAAAACAGTTACCGGCGCCCGTTGGGTCGATAACTTCTATAGCGTGACCGGGAACATGCAGACTATGCAAGGTGCCATTTTGCCGTTGGTAATAGCTTGCTCCCCGCTGACCTCGTTTTATTGCAACATGTTTGACGCCGCTGTGAAGGAGGTCACTAACAATCTGTGTTTCTGATAGGTTTTTGTGGCGAGCGAAGAAAGGTAGCTCACTTTCGCTGGGTAGGAAGATATCCGTATACTCGATCAAATAGTCGAGCGCTTGCTCCATTTCGGGAATATTGAGCATCTCTTTACGTATGTTTGGGTCGAAAGAGATAGTCCCCCCGGCAGCTTTTATGACTGAAATAGCTTTGCGCATTGCGTCAATCATTCGGAAAGAGAATAACGATGACCCCATAATGTGAAGATGGCGGCATTGCTGTAGTAACTCTTTATCAATGTGCTCGGCGGTAAATAAGCCGCAGGCGCTGTTAGGGATATTAAAGACGAAATCACGTTTTTGTTCGTTTTGATAACTGACAAATGCTGTGCCGGTCACGGCATTGTTCATGACGTGAATACCATCGGTAATGACGCCTTCATGGCGGAGTCTTTCAATGTTTAAACGACCAAAATCATCACTACCGACACAACCAAAAACGATCGCCCGATGAGCTAGCTTTGCAACTTGAGCCGCAAAAATTGCCGGCGCTCCGCTGGGAAATGGGCCGATGAACTCACCCGGTTGAGTGAACTTTTGTTGTGGGCTGCGGGACAAAAACTCGACCAACAATTCGCCCATGGTGCAGATAGTTAATGTCACAAACGCCCTCTCATTCCTTAAGTTTTTCGCGATTAGACCAGGTAAAGCACTCATTGCTGGTATAAAGAATAACAAAATCAGCGCCATGAAATTGTTGCTGATATTGCTCACTCACGCTGCGGTAAGCAATCACATAGTCTGCTTGATCGAGATGTCCTATTGCCGCTGTGGATGATGCGGCATCTGCGGTGACGATAATCGTTTTGTTCTGCGCATGGTCAAAACAGAGTTGCCAGGCGGGAGCGAGTCTGGGGGTATTAATGTTTAGCGTACCATCTGCGTCAAGATGGCTGACTTCCAGGATACTGTGGGTAATCGTGTAATGCTGGAGTGCTTGCTCCAATGATTTTCCCGCCAGTATGGTGTCTGGACGTAGCATTTCACTGCCAACAAGAATGATTTCCCCATCGATAAACTGATTCGCCAGAAGAGCATGTTCTGGATCGTTGGTGATCAGCCGCAGTTTTTTCACTTCACTTAATAGCGGGATTAACTTGCGGCAGACGCTACCGTGACCGAGAAACAGAGTGTCCCGATCGTGTATAAGCCTGACGCAATGCCGCGCAATTTCCATTTGTTGCGACAGCGACAACATCGCAATCTGCTGAACAGACTCTATCTCTCCCGGTAAGGCTGGAGTGGCGATGGCACCGCCAAATGAACGTTTTAAATATCCTTGCTGTTCCAGATAACTCAAATCACCACGGATGGTGACACCAGAGACCCCCAGTTGAGCTGATAGGTCATCAACCTTTATCTCTCCTTGGGTGGCGACGATTTCAGCAATTTTTAATCTACGTTTCAGAAGATTAGATGATTTTCTTGGCACGTTAACACTCATTATTGTCCTGCAATGCGAATACTATAGCCCCTTGTTTTTTTCTTTGAAAGTTATCGTCGGCAATATCTACATTTTGAAATGTGCCTTACATTGATGCTTAAGCTCATTATTTTTTAATTTGTTGAAATATATAGATATATTTATTTAGTCATCATCGCGACAATGCTTTTCTCTTTCGATGTGAAAACGATTTTTAATTTTGTTTTGAAAGTTATTTTTTGACGATTTGAGATTGATCACGCTTTATGGGGCTTTTACTGTGCTAGTTTCCTTACAAAATGAAAGTAAAGTTATTCATTCTTCGTTTTGTAAGACAAACGCGAAAGCCAGGAGAAGAGATGTACATCATTTCAAGCAAAAACATGCTGAAGAAAGCTCAGCTTGGGGGATATGCCGTTCCCGCGTTCAACATCCATAACCTTGAAACCTTACAGGTGGTGGTTGAAACCGCTGCACAACACCGTTCCCCGGTAATGTTGGCAGGAACTCCCGGTACTTATCACTATGGTGGGGTCGAAAATTTAATCTCGCTGGTCAAAGCGCTGGCTCATGAGTATCAATTACCGCTGGTGCTACATCTTGATCATCATGAGAAACGTGATGATATCTTTAGCAAAGTGCGTGCAGGGGTTCGCTCTGTGATGATTGATGGCTCTCATCTGCCATTTGAAGAGAACGTTGCGTGCGTTAAAGAAGTTACCTCGTTTTGCCACTCCTTCGATGTCAGCGTTGAAGCCGAGCTGGGTCGATTGGGCGGGCAGGAAGATGACCTGGTGGTTGATGCCAAAGATTCTGCTTATACCTCACCTGAAGCGGCGGCCGAGTTTGTTCATCGCACACAGATTGATTCTCTGGCTGTTGCCATCGGCACTGCGCACGGCCTCTATACACAGGAGCCTCGCCTGGACTTTGAGCGTTTAGCGCTTATCCGTCAGCGAGTAGACATTCCTTTGGTTTTGCATGGTGCATCAGGTTTAGCAGAGCAAGATGTGCAAAAGTGTATCCAGCTTGGTATTTGCAAAGTGAATGTTGCGACGGAATTAAAAATAGCCTTCGCGGATGCATTAAAAGGTTATTTCCACAATAACCCCACGGCCAACGACCCTCGCCATTATATGCAACCCGCTAAGGCAGCAATGAAAGACGTTGTTACTCGTATTATTGGCGTCTGCGGTAGTGAAGGAAAAATTTAATGCGACGTACCCTACAACACAATAAGGATTGTTTATGAAAAAAATTAAATTACTTGGTTCAGCCATGTTGGTAAGTTTGGCACTATTCTCTCAAAGCTCATTTGCAAAAGAATATAAAATTGGTGCTTCATTATTAACACAGCAGCATCCATTTTATATTGATCTGGCTAATGCAATGAAAGCAGAGGCTAAGAAAGATAATGTTCAACTAAGTGTTTCCATTGCCAACCAGGATCTAAACAAACAGCTTTCTGATGTGGAAGATTTCATCACGAAAAAAGTAGATGCTATTATTATATCCCCTGTTGATTCTAAAGGAGTTCAGGCGGCTATTATTAAAGCGGATAAAGCAGGTATTCCAGTAATAACCGTTGATGTTGCCGCTGAGGGTGTTCCTGTTGTAACTCATGTGGCGACAGATAACTATGCTGGTGGTGTTGAGGCCGGTAAATTAATGGGTGAACTGTTAAAAGGTAAAGGTACGGTTGCTATTATTTCCTATCCTGCACTGCAATCTGTTGTCGCACGAGTGGAAGGCTTTAAGAAAGGATTAAGCAGTACCCCTGATATTAAAATTGTCGCAGAGCAACCAGGCATTACGCGTGCAGAGGCGTTAACTACAGCACAAAACATCATGCAGGCAAATCCAAATCTCGGTGGGTTGTTTGGCTTTGGTGATGATGCGGCGCTGGCGGCGGTAATTGCTGCGAAATCTGCCCGTAACGATAATATCAAAATCATCGGCTTTGACGGGATGAAAGAAGCACGTGATGCCGTAGACAGTGAAAAGACATTTGCCGCCGTGATCAGGCAGTATCCAGATCAAATGGGAGCTAAAGCTGTTGATGCCGCCGTTGATCATCTCAATGGTAAACCGGTAGAAAAAATTATTCCGGTACAGCCTGGCGTGTACACAGGGAAATAAAAATTATCTTCACCTCACAACAAAGCGCTATTTGCGTTTTGTTGTGACACTGAGGTAACTATGACGGATGTTATTCTTGATGTTTCGCATATTGCGAAGGCATTTGGTCACGTTCAAGCGTTAAAGGATATTACTCTTACCATTCGCAAAGGGCGTGTGCATACATTATTGGGTGAAAATGGTGCTGGGAAATCTACTTTGATGAAGATTCTCGCCGGTGTTTACCCTCCAACTCAGGGAAGGATTATATTACGAGGAAAGGAAGTTGCGATTAATAACCCTCAGCACTCACGCCAGCTTGGTATTGCTATAATTTTTCAAGAGCTTAGTCTGAGTAATAATATGACTGTGGCGGAAAATATTTACGCTAATAATGAACCGATACGTTTTGGCGTTATTAATGATAAAAAGATGCTCGCTGACTGCAAGCATTTATTAACTGAATTGGGGATCCCATTAGAACCACAGGACATTGTGGGCGATATGTCGATGGCACATCGACAATTAGTTGAAATAGCTAAGGCTTTAAGCTACCCCGCAGATGTAGTGATAATGGACGAACCGACCTCTTCGCTAAGTGATAATGAAGCAGAGATCCTATTTGGCATTATCGAAAAGCTAAAGCAACGAGGTAGCGCGGTAATCTATATTTCACATCGCATGGATGAAATTATGCGGATCTCGGATGATATTTCTGTTATCCGCGATGGTGAATATATTGCTACGCATGAGAAGAAGAACAGTAATATTCAACAATTGATTGCTCAGATGGTTGGGCGAGAAATGAAAAATATCTGGCCTCCACGTATTGGCGAAAAACCTGACGAAAGTGTTATGGCAAAACTTGAGGTTAAAAATCTTACTCATCCTTCGCTCTTTCAGCAGGTTAATTTTGTTGTCCGTCCCGGAGAAGTCCTTGGATTTTTTGGGCTGGTGGGAGCCGGGCGATCGGATGTATTGAAAGCTTTATTTGGCCTGGTTTCTTATCAGGGAACCCTTCTTATTGATGGTAAAGAGGTCTCGCTCTCGAGCCCGAAAGCGGCTATCGATCATGGCATTGCTTTTGTGACGGAAAATCGTAAAGAAGAAGGGCTAGTACTGATGCACGATGTAAATATGAATACCCATCACGTTGCGTTTCAGTATAACGCGTCAAAAATGGGGCTAATAAACCATCGTGAAGAGGAAGTGCGAACGCGCAAGTCGATAGAAAGAATGAATACCAAAATCAGTTCTATTCATCAACCAGTAGGGGCGTTAAGTGGTGGGAATCAGCAGAAAATAGTGTTGTCGAAATGGTTAGAAAAAACACCACGAATTCTATTACTGGATGAACCTACACGCGGTGTTGATGTAGGGGCGAAATTCGAAATTTACAACGTGATACGCCAACTTGCGGCAGCGGGGACTGCAATTATCCTGGTTTCCTCTGAGTTACCGGAGGTCATGGCGCTAAGCGATCGCCTGGTTGTTATGCGAAATAAAACGATTGCAGAAATCTATTCATGTGAAAATTTAACGCAGACACAAGTAATGACCGCTGCGACAGGAGTTCGTTAAATGACTGAGAAGACTATTCCGATGTTGGAAAAATCGGGAGTACCCGTGGTGAATGGATTTAAAAAAGTCTTTAAGCAATATGGCGGTATTCTGAGTGGCATGGTGGTGTTGATTGTCCTATTCAGCTTTATGAATGACAGTTTCTTCACTGCTAATAATATTACAAATATTATTCTTCAGGTTTCAATTATTGCTATTACCGCCTATGGTATGACCTATGTATTACTGCTTGGTGACATTGATTTATCAGTAGGTTCAACCATCGCACTGATTGGCACTTTTGCAGCCCTTGGCGCATCGTGGGGAATACCGTTTATCTTTTTAATTCCGTTGTCAATCATTGCTGCATTAGTTTTAGGCGCAATTAATGGCGGGTTAACTGCACTAGCAGGAATACCTTCTTTTATTGTCACGGTAGCGACTATGGGGATATTTCGTGGCGTTGCCTATATTGTGACTGATGGTACTCCTATTATGATCAAGGATGATGCTTTCCTAGCGCTGGGTAATAGTGAGTTTTTATATATCCCTATACCTATCTGGATCTTGCTGGTTTTACTATTAGTTAATCATTTCATTCTGACTAAAACGGCGTTTGGACGTAAAATTTATATTACCGGTGGTAATAAAGAAGCAGCAATCTATTCTGGTATTAATGTTGTTCGCTTAAAGATTAAAGTCTTTATGATTACGGCGGTACTGGCGGGTATTAGCGGTATGATTCTTGCCTCACGGCTTTATTCAGGGCAACCCAATTCAGCGCTGAGCTATGAGCTAGATGCCATTGCGGCAGCAGTGCTTGGAGGCACAAGCCTAAACGGTGGTTACGGTACGGTAGTCGGAACCATGATTGGGGCATTAACTATTGGTGTTATCAACAATGGTATGAACTTAATGAATGTTCCTTATTTCTACCAAATGGTGGTTAAAGGGCTAGTCATTTTGGTCGCGGTCTATGTCGATGTCAGAAATAAAAGAAAACGCAGCTAATTATTTCAAGGGATTAATAATATGAGTAAGGTTTTCACGATTGGAGAAATTCTGGTTGAAATTATGGCGAGCAAAACCGGTCAGCCATTTGATCAACCTGGGGTGTGGAATGGGCCGTATCCTAGCGGTGCACCTGCGATCTTTATCGACCAGGTGACACGCCTTGGAGTGCCATGCGGTATTATTAGTTGCGTAGGGAATGATGGTTTTGGTGATATTAATATACATCGACTAGAGGCCGATGGCGTAGATATTCGCGGTATTTCAGTATTACCGCTGGAAGCTACCGGTAGTGCATTCGTGACGTATCATAAATCAGGAGACCGTGATTTTATCTTTAATATTAAGAATGCAGCTTGTGGTAAGTTATCCGCTCAGCATGTAGATGAAAACCTGCTAAATGATTGCACGCATTTTCATATTATGGGCTCATCATTATTTTCGTTTCATATGGTCGATGCAGTAAAAAAAGCGGTGACAATAGTAAAAGAAAATGGTGGTGTTATTTCTTTCGATCCCAATATCCGCAAAGAGATGCTTGATATCCCTGAAATGCGTGATGCATTACATTTTGTTCTGGAATTAACCGATATTTATATGCCCAGTGAGAGTGAAGTCTTACTGTTATCACCACACTCAACGCCAGAGCGTGCTATTGCCGGTTTCCTTAATGATGGGGTTAAAGAAGTCATTGTGAAGCGTGGTAATAAAGGGGCAAGTTACTACTCTGCGCTAGAGCATTTTCACGTTGATAGTTATTCGGTACAAGAAATCGACCCGACCGGAGCGGGAGATTGCTTCGGTGGCGCATATATTGCCTGCCTCCAGCTCGGGTTTGATGCTCGTCGGGCTTTGCGATATGCCAATGCTTGCGGTGCACTGGCGGTAACGCGTCGTGGCCCTATGGAAGGCACTTCCCTGCTTCAGGATATCGAGGCGTTTATCGGTCATAATAATACGGCCACGCAGGAGGCTAAGCTATGAAAAGCGATATTTGGCCGTGGATTGGCGATCTCTCTCAAGTGGCGGGTATTAAGCACTATGAATTGTGTAGCGGCAGAGCTAAAGGGACGGAAGCGTTTGATGTTCGCACTGGAGCTGGATTGGCTTTTACCGTTGTGAAAGATCGTGCACTGGATATTGCCTGGGCCAGCTATAAAGACACATCTCTTTCATTTATTACACCTAACGGTATGGTTTCACCGACGTTCTTTGAGCCGCAGGGCAATGGTTTTTTACGTAGTTTCTATGCGGGCTTACTCACGACGTGTGGGCTGAGTTATATAGGAACACCCTGTGAAGATAACGGTGAAATGCTTGGGCTACATGGGCGCTTAGCTGCAACTCCTGCTGAAGAGGTGGGATACCGAACTGAGCGAACTGAGCAAGGTATTGAGTTTATTATTAATGGCAAGGTACGCGAAACACGGCTGTTTGGTGAGAACCTAACGTTGGAGAGAACAATCCGCTGCGTTTATGGTAAGAATATTCTGCATATAAAGGATAAAGTCACCAATAATGGGTTTTCCGAGCAGCCGTTGCAGATTTTGTATCACTTCAATTATGGTTGGCCGTTGTTGTCGCCGGATGCAGAGATTCTCCTGTCGGCCAAAAGTGTCATACCACGTACGCCAAGGGCGGAAGACGGGTTGAGCGAACATCTGAATATTAGCGCGCCACAGCCTGGGTTTGCGGAGCAGGTTTATTACATGACACTCAACGGTGATAGCGAGGGAATGAGTAAGGTCGCGCTAATTAACCGTCAGCTAGGCTGGGGGATCTATGAGAAATTCAGCACCCGGCAATTACCTAATTTTATTCAATGGAAAAATTTAGCTGCCGGCGAATATGTCATGGGACTTGAAGTTAGCAATAGCTTCCCTGATGGGCGCGATCAAGAACGTGCTCAAGGACGTCTGGCATTCATCAAGCCTGGTGAAGCAATAGAATATAATTTTGAATTGGGAATTGTAGAAGGTGATGACGCGATAACATCGCTGGAAGAAGAAATTGCCAGTTACCGCTAATACCAATAAAAACGCCGGACCTTCATAAGAGAGCCCGGCGTTGTGTTATCTAATTATTCGTACCGGCAGATTACCGATATCAATAATTATTTTTCCTGCAATCCGAGTTTTTTCTCCAGGTAGTGGATGTTAGTCCCACCATGCTGGAAGTTCTCGTCGCTCATAATACGCATCTGCAAATCAACGTTGGTTTTGATACCGTCGATGATCAGCTCTTGCAGCGCATTCTTCATGCGAGAAATCGCGATATCACGGGTTTCACCGTAGCAGATAAGTTTGCCGATCATTGAGTCATAGTACGGTGGCACAGTGTAGCCCGCGTAAATATGAGACTCCCAACGAACGCCAAAACCGCCTGGTGCGTGGAAACGCGTGATTTTACCTGGGCTTGGCAGGAAGGTGTCCGGGTCTTCGGCGTTGATACGGCATTCCACCGCATGGCCGCGAACGTGCACTTCTTCTTGCTTGATAGACAGCGGCTGACCAGCAGCAATACGCAGCTGCTCTTTGATAAGGTCTACGCCGGTGATCATCTCGGTAACCGGGTGCTCTACCTGAATACGGGTGTTCATTTCAATGAAATAGAACTCGCCGTTTTCGAACAGGAACTCGAAAGTACCCGCGCCACGGTAGCCGATATCCACACACGCTTTCGCGCAGCGTTCGCCGATGTAGCGACGCAGTTCCGGGGTAATGCCCGGTGCTGGTGCTTCTTCGACGACTTTCTGGTGGCGACGCTGCATGGAGCAGTCACGTTCAGCCAGATAGATAGCGTTGCCCTGACCATCGGCCAATACCTGAATCTCGACGTGGCGAGGATTTTCCAGGTATTTCTCCATGTACACCATGTCGTTGTTGAATGCAGATTTTGCTTCCGCTTTCGTCATGGAGATAGACTGCGCCAGTTCAGCGTCGCTGCGCACTACGCGCATACCGCGACCGCCACCGCCACCGGAGGCTTTGATGATAACCGGGTAGCCGATGCGTTTAGCATGAGCGCGGTTAGCATCCATATCGTCGCCCAGCGGGCCGTCGGAGCCTGGTACGGTTGGGACGCCCGCTTTTTTCATCGCGGTAATCGCAGACACTTTATCGCCCATCAGGCGGATAGTGTCGGCTTTCGGGCCGATGAAGATAAAGCCTGAGCGTTCAACCTGCTCGGCAAAGTTGGCGTTCTCAGAGAGGAAGCCATAGCCAGGGTGAATAGCTACTGCCCCGGTAATCTCAGCGGCGCTGATAATCGCCGGGATGTTCAGATAGCTTTTTACGGATGGAGCCGGCCCAATACAAACCGTCTCATCCGCCAGTAATACGTGTTTTAAATCGCGATCCGCAGTGGAGTGCACAGCGACAGTCTTGATGCCCAGTTCTTTACAGGCACGAAGAATACGCAGAGCAATCTCGCCACGGTTGGCGATAACAATTTTATCCAGCATCTTCGCCTCGTTACTCGATGACGACCAGAGGCTCGTCAAATTCAACCGGTTGACCGCTTTCTACCAGGATTGCTTTCACAGTACCTGCTTTATCGGCTTCGATCTGGTTCATCATTTTCATTGCTTCAACGATGCACAGGGTGTCGCCAACGTTAACTTTCTGACCAACTTCCACGAATGCTTTCGCGTCCGGGCCTGGGGTGCGATAGAAAGTACCAACCATCGGGGAACGTACGATGTGACCACTGATTTCAGCTGTAGCCGTGGCTTCAACTGCGGCTGGTGCGGCGGCAGGTGCCTGCTGTTGCATTACAGGCGCTGCATAAGCCTGCTGCATCACTGGAATGCCGGTGTTCGGTGCTGCGCGGCTGATGCGCACAGACTCTTCGCCTTCAGAAATTTCCAGTTCGTTGATGCCAGACTCTTCGACCAGCTCGATCAGTTTTTTAATCTTACGAATATCCATGAGTGGGTTCCGTACTCTTTGTTTAGTGTGATTGTGACAGGCGTTTTACGACCGTCTGTAAAGCGTATGAATAACCGTCAGCTCCTAGCCCACAGATAACGCCAGTCGCGATATCAGAGAGGTACGAGTGATGACGGAACGGCTCACGCGCATGTACGTTGCTGAGGTGAATCTCGATAAACGGGATGCTCACCGCCAACAACGCATCGCGAATAGCAACACTTGTGTGCGTAAACGCGGCCGGATTGATCAGGATATAGTCCACATTGTCTTTAGCCTGATGAATTCGGTCGATGATTGCGTACTCGGCGTTAGATTGCAGGTGCTCAAGCGAGACATTTAGCGCTTCGGCTTCCGTATTTAAGCGGCTAACGATCTGGGAAAGCGTCAGCGTGCCGTACTTCTCTGGCTCGCGGGTGCCTAACATATTCAGGTTCGGGCCGTTCAAAAGCAAAATGCGAAACTTGTCAGTCATTGTGCTGCTATCTCCTGCAATTCTCGGGTAAAAAACAAAATATACCTTCGATGCGCGATTGTCACCTTTCCAGGGAGCTAAAATCCCTGTCAGGTAAACCAAGGTCGCACATTATAACTATTTCGTAGCATTTGGCAGCTAAATACTGGTCTTATCAGGGAAGATTATCAACCGCTATCGTGTAAAGAACATCTAACGATAAGAGAATTGCGGTAAACCGCACATATCACGAAACTAGCGCCACCATTGGCGAAACTTCTTATATCTGAACGCTAACAGCACGATTGCGCACCCGGCATAAAGCAGTGGTTGCGGCGAGATAATCTTCACTGACCACAAGAAATGTATCGGCGCGAGAATCGCCACCAGATAGACGAAGTTATGCAAAAGTTGCCAACGTCGGCCCAGTTTTCGCTGCATAGTCTGTGTCGATGTGACCGCCAGTGCCAGCAGAATGAGCCAGCAGGCAAATCCCAGCAGCAAATAAGGACGCGATACAATCTCCTGCCCTAATAGCGGCAGGTTCTGAATGCCCAGCTCAAGTAAGCTGTAGCTCGTAAGATGCAGGGTCGCCCACGCAAAACACCATAGCCCCAGTAATCGGCGGGTACGGATCAACAGCGGTTGCTTAGCGTAGCGCGCCAAAGGGGCGACTAACAAGGTCGCCAATAGCAATTTCAGAGCCATCCTACCGGTAAAGTGTTGAATATCTTTAGCCGGGTCGGCGCTGAGTTGCCCTTGTGAGGCAGCCCAAAATAGCCAAACAAACGGTAAGAAGGCTGCAAGATGCAGCAAAACCTTCAGCCAGGTCACCTGTTTGAGCGTCAAACGCATTAAAAATTCTCCCGTAAATTAAGCCCGTGATACAGCGATGCTACCTCATCGGCATAGCCATTAAACAGCAATGTTGGCTGACGCTGGACATCAAGAATGCCGCCCGCGCCAATAAAACGCTCGGTTGCCTGTGACCAGCGTGGATGGTCAACGTGTGGGTTCACATTAGCGTAAAAACCGTATTCATCCGGTGCGGCCAGGTTCCAGGTGGAGTCTGGCTTTTCACGTGTGAGCATAATACTGACTATCGACTTAATGCCTTTAAAACCGTATTTCCACGGCACGGTGAGACGGATGGGCGCGCCATTTTGTGGCGGCAGCGCTTTACCGTACACGCCAACGGTTAGCAATGTTAGCGGATGCATCGCCTCGTCGAGGCGCAGCCCTTCTACATAAGGATAAGCAAGGCCGCCGCCGATAAATCGGTCCTTCTGTCCGGGCATATTTTCCGGCGAATAGAGCGTTTTAAACGCCACATATTTGGCGTTGCTGGTGGGTTCTACGGCGGCGAGCAGTTTATGTAATGGGAAACCAATCCATGGTACGACCATTGACCAGGCTTCGACGCAGCGCATCCGGTAGATTCGTTGCTCCAGCGGGAAACGTTTAGTCAGGTCGTCGTAATCGAGTGTCAGGGGTTTTGCCACCTCGCCGCCGATGGTCAACGTCCAGGGATTGACCGGTAGACTCCCGGCATTGGCGGCAGGGTCGGCCTTATCAAGGCCAAACTCATAGAAGTTGTTATAGCCGGTGACTTTATTTTCCGGTGTTTGCACCAGCGTGTTCTGCCATTCGGCGGGCTTGGTAAAGGTTAACGGCGGGCCAGAGGGCGCGGCAGGGCGATCGTTGCCTTTAAACCAGTCGGTCAGGCTGGAGGCGTGCAGGGGGAGCGCCGCCGTGGCGGTGCTGATACCCAGAATCTTCAGGATTTGGCGACGTTGCAGCATAAAAACGGACTCTGCCGTTACGTCTGCTTCAGTCAATTTACGGGCTTTCATAACATCCTCCGTCAGGTTTTTTCTAATCATGACGGAGGAGTGCGATTATCGCGAGTTCACCTTGCAAAATAAGTGATTAGGCGATTTTCACCAACGTGCGGCCTTGAATTTGATTATTGATAATTTTGTCTGCAAATTCAGGTGCTTGAGCGAGTTTTATCTCGGTTGCGCTCTGCGCGAAGAAGCTCTCCGGCAAATCAGTAACCAAACGTTGCCACGCCTGAGTGCGGCGCGCGGCTGGCGTCATCACCGAGTCAACGCCCTGTAAACGCACGTTACGCAGAATAAATGGCATCACAGTCGTCGGCAGCGCGAAGCCACCGGCCAGGCCGCAGGCCGCGACGCAACCGCCGTAGCTCATCTGCGCCAGCACTTTGGCTAACACTTTATCGCCCACGGTATCGACCGCGCCCGCCCAAATCTGTTTTTCCAGTGGGCGTGTTTCAGCGAACTCGTCGCGGCCGAGAATGCGGTTCGCGCCCAGCGCGCGTAAATAGTCGTGGGTGCTTTCGCGACCGGATACCGCCACCACCTGGTAGCCCAGTTTGTGCAGCAGAGCAATCGCCGTGCTGCCTACGCCGCCGCTTGCGCCGGTAACCACAATTTCACCGTCTTCAGGGCGAATACCGGCATCTTCCAGCGCCATGACGCACAGCATGGCGGTAAAGCCAGCAGTGCCGATAATCATTGCTTTACGCCCATCAAGGCCCGCAGGCAGCGAAACCAGCCAGTCACCATTGACGCGCGCACGTTCAGACAAGCCGCCCCAATGGTTTTCACCTACGCCCCAGCCGGTCAGCAACACTTGCTGGCCAGGAGTAAAGCGCGCATCGTCGCTGGCGTGAACCGTCCCAGCGAAATCAATCCCTGGTACCATCGGGAAATTACGGATGATTTTCCCTTTACCGGTGATGGCCAATGCATCTTTATAGTTCAGGCTAGACCATTGAATATCGACGGTCACATTGCCCTGAGGCAGCAGACTGTCGTCAACGGCCTTCACTGCGGCGATGGTTTTGCCATCCTGCTGTTCTAAGAGGAGTGCCTGCATAACCCTTCCTTACATGGACTGATAGTGAAAAAATTTACCCAGGACTATACTCGCTTATCATAATTTGATGGCGATTTGGCGCAATAAATTGCCAGTTCTGCCAGGTTTGGTAGTATGCCGACCTTGTTTGATAGGTTAGTGCTTACTTATGGTAAGACACGGACGACGACGCCCGATACGCCATCAAGGAACGAATTAACCCATGGAGTTAACTCAGGGATGCGATTAACGACCAAGTTTTCAGCTTTTTTCACGCTTCTGACCGGGCTTACTATCCTGGTGACGTTAATCGGCTCCTCGTTGAGTTTTTATAATGGCATACAGTATAAGACAGCGAAACGAGTGCAGGCAGTGGCGACGGTGCTTGATAACCGTCTCATTAATACCCCATTTGATAAGCTAGACGGTCAGCTTGATGAAATGATGGCACCGCTGGATATTGTGCGCGTCGATTTCACACTGCACGGCAAAACGCTGCTTCACCATATCCGTAACAGTAGTTACCTGCCGATGGGAAGTCACCAGCAGCACCGCGAAATAGCCGTGCCCTCGGTGAAGCATCCGGGTATGGTCATCCATCTGCTCTATCTGGATCCGATGGCCAACTATTTCCGCTCATTAATGACCACTGCGCCGCTGACTATCGCGATCGCCTTTATGGTGCTGGTGGTCTTTATCGCCGTTCGTTGGCTGCGTCGGCAGTTGGCGGGGGAAGAGTTACTGGAGATGCGCGCTATTCGCATTCTTAACGGCGAGCGCGGGGCGAAAGCAAAAGGCAACATTCATGAATGGCCTGCGCGCACCAGCAGCGCGCTGGATGTGCTATTGTCGGATGTTCAGTTTGCCAGCGAACAGCGCAGCCGCCTGGATACGCTTATTCGCGCTTATGCGGCGCAAGACTCCAAAACCGGCCTCAGCAACCGGCTGTTTTTCGATAACCAACTGGCGACGCTGCTCGATGACCAGGAAAACGTCGGCGCGCACGGTATTGTGATGATGATTCGCCTGCCAGATTTCGACTTCCTGCGCGATAACTGGGGGCGAGCGGCGGCGGAAGAGCATGTCTTCACGCTGATAAACCTGCTTTCTACCTTTATTATGCGCTACCCCGGCGCACTGCTGGCGCGCTATCGCCGTAGCGACTTCAGCGTTCTGTTGCCGCACCGCACATTAAAAGAGGCCGACAGCATTGCCGGGCAATTATTAAAAGCGGTTGATGGGTTGCCGCTGACCAAAATCCTCGACCGTGACGACATGATGCATATTGGTATCTGCGCGTGGCGTAGCGGGCAGTCCACCGAGCAGGTGATGGAACATGCCGAAGCCGCAGTACGGAATGCGGTGTTACAGGGTAGCAACAGTTGGTCCATTTATGACGATTCATTGCCGGAAAAAGGGCGCGGGAACGTTCGCTGGCGCACGTTGATTGAGCAAATGCTGAGCCGTGGCGGCCCGCGTATTTACCAAAAGCCCGCGGTTACGCTTGAAGGGAAAGTACATCACCGAGATCTTATGTGCCGCGTCTTTGATGGTAAGGATGAGGTGATTGCCGCCGAATATATGCCTATGGTGTTGGAGTTTGGCCATGGCGAGGAGTATGACCGTCAACAAATCTCGCGGCTGATCCCTTTCCTCAGTTTTTGGCCGGAAGAAAACCTGGCGATTCAGGTCACCGTTGAGTCGCTTATCCGCCCGCGTTTTCAACGCTGGCTGCGTGATACATTAATGCAGTGCGAAAAATCGCAACGTCGACGGATTATTTTTGAACTTGCAGAGGTAGATGTTTGTCAACATATCACGCGTTTGCAACCGGTCGTTCGTTTAATACATGCTTTAGGTGTTAGGGTGGCGGTAACGCAGGCAGGTTTAGCCTTAGTAAGTACTAGCTGGATTAAGCAGCTTGAGATTGAACTTATTAAGGTTGATCCGGTATTAGTGCGTAATATTGAAAAGCGTAGTCAAAACCAGTTGCTGGTGCAAAGCCTGGTCGAAGCCTGTAAAGGAACGTCAATACAGGTTTTTGCCGCAGGCGTCCGCAGCCGGGGCGAGTGGCAAGTATTGACTGAATGTGGAGTTTTCGGCGGTCAGGGCGATTTTTTTGCTGCTTCACAGCCTCTTGACTCAAATGTGAAAAAATATTCGCAAAGATATTCGGTTTGACCTGCTGTTTAACGTGTTTATCACGTAGAATAACGCGCGCGGTTTTTTCCGGGAGTGTGCATGTCTGCTCGCTGGTAAAAGACGCATCATGCATGTGACGACCTTTGACAGGTACAAATTCAGGAAGGAGCGGCAGTAAGTCTCCCTGCACTGAAGGAGTCAGGTTGAATTTGTAATAAAGGTAACGAACTGCACTAATTTTCACCGTTGCAGATGATTTTTGCGCCTTGTCGCTGCTGCGTGTGGTTGGTAAAGTAAGCGGATTTTGTTTTCCGCCCCAGCTTTCAGGATTATCCCTTAGTATGTTGAAAAAATTTCGTGGCATGTTTTCCAATGACCTGTCCATTGACCTGGGTACCGCGAATACCCTGATTTATGTGAAAGGACAAGGCATCGTATTGAATGAGCCTTCCGTGGTCGCCATTCGTCAGGATCGTGCTGGGTCGCCGAAAAGCGTTGCCGCTGTCGGTCATGACGCCAAGCAGATGCTGGGTCGTACACCTGGTAACATCGCAGCTATTCGCCCGATGAAAGACGGCGTTATCGCCGACTTCTTCGTGACCGAAAAAATGCTCCAGCACTTCATCAAACAGGTTCACAGCAACAGCTTTATGCGCCCAAGCCCGCGCGTACTGGTTTGTGTACCGGTGGGCGCTACTCAGGTAGAGCGTCGTGCAATCCGTGAATCCGCACAGGGCGCTGGCGCTCGTGAAGTCTTCCTGATTGAAGAGCCTATGGCTGCGGCAATTGGTGCAGGTCTGCCAGTCTCTGAAGCAACCGGCTCTATGGTTGTGGATATCGGTGGTGGTACGACTGAAGTTGCGGTTATCTCTCTGAACGGCGTGGTGTACTCCTCTTCCGTGCGTATCGGTGGCGACCGTTTCGACGAAGCTATCATTAACTACGTACGCCGTAACTACGGTTCCCTGATTGGTGAGGCGACCGCAGAACGTATCAAGCATGAAATCGGTTCTGCTTACCCAGGCGACGAAGTACGTGAAATCGAAGTCCGTGGCCGTAACCTGGCAGAAGGTGTTCCGCGTGGCTTTACGCTGAACTCCAATGAAATTCTCGAAGCGCTGCAAGAACCGCTGACCGGTATCGTAAGCGCGGTGATGGTTGCACTGGAACAGTGCCCGCCAGAACTGGCTTCCGACATCTCCGAGCGCGGTATGGTGCTGACCGGTGGTGGCGCGCTGCTGCGTAACCTCGACCGCCTGTTAATGGAAGAAACCGGTATTCCAGTTGTCGTTGCTGAAGATCCGCTGACCTGCGTAGCGCGCGGCGGCGGCAAGGCGCTGGAAATGATCGACATGCACGGCGGCGACTTGTTTAGCGAAGAGTAGTCAGCCTGAGTCCGGGGTAGCTTTCGGGCTGCCCTTGATTCCACTGACACGAGAATACGCATAGCCTATGAAGCCCATTTTTAGCCGTGGCCCATCGCTACAGATTCGCCTAATTCTGGCGGTGCTGGTGGCGCTGGGGGTCATCATCGCCGACAGCCGCCTGGGTATGTTCAGCCAAATTCGAACATACATGGATACTGCCGTCAGTCCTTTCTACTTTGTTTCTAATGGTCCCCGTGAATTGCTGGATAGCGTTTCGCAAACGCTGGCTTCACGCGATCAGCTCGAATTCGAAAACCGTGCATTACGTCAGGAACTGTTGTTGAAAAACAGTGACCTGCTGATGCTGGGTCAGTACAAACAGGAAAACGCCCGTTTACGTGAACTGTTAGGTTCACCGCTGCGCCAGGACGAACAGAAAATGGTGACGCAGGTGATCTCAACGGTTAACGATCCTTATAGCGATCAAGTTGTTATCGACAAAGGTAGCGTCAACGGCGTTTATGAAGGTCAGCCGGTTATCAGTGATAAAGGCGTCGTCGGTCAGGTTGTTGCTGTGGCAAAACTGACCAGCCGCGTGTTGCTGATTTGCGACGCGACCCATGCATTGCCGATTCAAGTTCTGCGTAACGATATTCGCGTGATTGCTGCCGGTAACGGCTGCACCGACGACCTGCAACTGGAGCATCTTCCGGCCAATACCGACATTCGTGTGGGTGATGTGCTGGTGACCTCTGGTCTGGGCGGGCGCTTCCCGGAAGGTTATCCGGTGGGCGTGGTGTCATCCGTGAAGTTGGATACGCAGCGTGCGTACACCGTGATTCAGGCGCGCCCAACGGCGGGTTTACAGCGTTTGCGTTATCTTCTGCTGCTATGGGGTGCTGACCGCAACGGTACTAACCCGATGACGCCAGAAGAAGTGCATCGTGTCGCCAATGAACGTCTGATGCAGATGATGCCTCAGGTACTGCCGTCGCCGGATGCCATGGGGCCGCCGGTTCCAGCTCCAGCCACGGGGATTGCCACCCCAGCCCCTGCGGGTACTACGCCACCTAAGCTCCCTTCAGGAGGGCAATAGTGGCAAGTTACCGCAGCCAGGGACGCTGGGTCATCTGGCTCTCGTTTCTCATCGCACTGTTGTTACAGGTCATGCCATGGCCGGATGACCTGAGCGTTTTCCGGCCAAATTGGGTTCTGCTTATTCTGCTTTACTGGGCGCTGGCGCTGCCGCACCGGGTGAATGTGGGGACGGGCTTCGTGATGGGTGCCATACTGGATCTGATCAGTGGTTCAACGCTCGGCGTGCGCGCGCTGTCGTTGAGTATTGTGGCGTATCTGGTGGCGCTTAAATATCAGCTATTTCGTAACCTGGCGCTTTGGCAACAGGCGCTGGTGGTCATGCTGCTCTCGCTCGCAACGGATATTATTGTTTTCTGGGCAGAGTTTTTAGTGATCAACGTCTCTTTCCGACCTGAAGTGTTCTGGAGTAGTGTAGTAAACGGTGTGCTCTGGCCGTGGATATTTCTTCTGATGCGTAAAGTTCGCCAGCAATTTGCCGTTCAATAAGGTCGTTATGGTATCTCTCTATCTTGCTTCTGGTTCCCCACGTCGTCAGGAACTTCTTACTCAGCTTGGCATAACGTTTGAGCAAGTGGTTCCCGGTATTGAAGAACTGCGCCGCCCGCAAGAGTCGGCTCAGCAATACGTGACGCGCCTGGCGCGCGAGAAAGCGCAGGCGGGTGTTGCCTTGACCCGTCAGGATCTCCCCGTTCTTGGGGCGGATACGATCGTTATCCTCAACGGTGAAGTGCTGGAAAAACCGCGTGACCCTGCTCATGCAGCAGCGATGTTGCGTCGGCTTTCAGGAAATACCCACCAGGTCATGACCGCCGTGGCGCTGGCCGATAGCCAGTATACGCTCGACTGTCTGGTCGTCACCGAAGTGACGTTTCGGGCACTCTCTGACGAGGACATCGCAGGCTATGTTGCGAGCGGAGAACCTTTAGATAAAGCAGGTGCATACGGTATTCAAGGGCTAGGTGGCTGTTTCGTCAGGAAGATAAATGGCAGCTATCACGCCGTAGTCGGCTTACCGCTGGTGGAAACGTATGAGTTGCTGAATAACTTTAACTCGCTACGTGAGAAAAGGGATCAACATGACGGCTGAACTGTTAGTAAACGTGACGCCATCGGAGACGCGGGTGGCGTACATCGATGGCGGCATTTTGCAGGAAATTCATATTGAGCGTGAAGCGCGACGCGGAATAGTAGGCAATATCTACAAAGGTCGTGTCAGTCGAGTCTTGCCGGGTATGCAGGCGGCTTTTGTAGATATTGGTCTGGAGAAGGCAGCGTTCCTTCATGCGTCCGATATTATGCCGCATACCGAATGCGTGGCCGGTGAAGAGCAAAAACAGTTCACCGTTCGCGATATCTCTGAGCTGGTGCGTCAGGGGCAAGATCTGATGGTACAGGTGGTGAAAGATCCGCTTGGTACTAAAGGCGCTCGCCTGACGACTGATATCACCTTGCCGTCTCGTTACCTGGTGTTTATGCCAGGGGCCTCCCACGTGGGCGTTTCGCAGCGTATTGAAAGCGAAGCTGAACGTGAGCGCTTGAAAAAAGTGGTGTCTGAATACTGCGACGAACAGGGCGGCTTTATTATCCGCACTGCGGCAGAAGGGGTGTGTGAAGAGGATTTAGCCTCTGATGCGGCCTATCTGAAGCGCGTCTGGACCAAAGTCATGGAGCGCAAGAAACGCAACCAAACCCGCTATCAAATGTACGGTGAGCTGGCGCTGGCGCAGCGTGTGCTGCGTGATTTTGCCGACGCACAGCTGGATAAAATTCGCGTCGATTCGCGTCTAACCTACGAAGCGCTGCTGGAATTTACCGCCGAATACATCCCGGAAATGACCCGCAAGCTGGAACATTACAGCGGTCGCCAACCTATTTTCGACCTCTATGATGTCGAAAACGAAATTCAGCGCGCGCTGGAGCGCAAGGTTGAGCTGAAGTCTGGCGGTTATCTGATAATCGACCAAACGGAAGCGATGACCACCATCGACATTAATACCGGGGCGTTTGTTGGCCACCGTAATCTCGATGACACCATTTTCAATACTAATATTGAAGCGACGCAGGCGATTGCGCGTCAACTGCGCCTGCGCAACCTCGGCGGTATCATTATCATCGACTTTATCGATATGAATAATGAAGATCACCGTCGTCGCGTTCTACACTCTTTGGAGCAGGCGCTGAGCAAAGACCGGGTGAAAACCAGCGTTAACGGCTTCTCACCGCTGGGGCTGGTGGAGATGACCCGCAAACGCACCCGCGAGAGCGTTGAACACGTGCTCTGCACCGATTGCCCAACCTGCCACGGGCGCGGCACGGTGAAAACCGTCGAAACGGTGTGCTACGAAATCATGCGTGAAATTGTGCGAGTACATCATGCTTATGATTCCGATCGTTTCCTGGTGTACGCCTCCCCATCCGTCGCCGAAACGCTGAAAGGCGAAGAGTCTCACGCGTTGGCGGAAGTTGAAATTTTTGTCGGCAAGCAGGTCAAAGTACAGATTGAACCGCTCTATAACCCGGAGCAGTTTGATGTGGTTATGATGTAATTACGCAGCCTGCTGCAACCCAAGGAGAGATGCGTGAGGCGATTGCCGGGGATTTTACTGCTCACCGTAGCTACACTGATTGTCATTGTCGCGCTGCTGGTGAGTGGCCTGCGTCTCGCCTTGCCGCATCTGGATAAATGGCGTCCGGCGCTGCTTTCAAAAATTGAGACGGCCACCGGGCTGCCGATATCCGCTTCCCAAATTCAGGCGAGCTGGCAAACTTTTGGCCCGACGCTCGATGTGCGTGACATTAAAGCGGGCTTAAGCGACGGCGGTAAGCTGTCCATCAAACGTGCCTCGATGGCGCTCGACGTTTGGCAAAGTCTGCTGCACATGCGCTGGCAGTTCCGCGAGCTGACCTTCTGGCAGCTCCAGATCCACACCAATACCCCTTTGCAAAAAAACAAGGGCGGCGATGGCCTGAAAGGCGATCGCATCAGCGACCTGTTTCTGCGCCAGTTTGACCACTTCGTCTTGCGTGACAGTCATCTCAGCTTCCTGACGCTTTCCGGCCAGCGCGCTGAGTTGGCCATTCCGCAACTGACGTGGGTGAACGATAAAAACCGTCACCGCGCTGAAGGCGAACTGAGCCTTTCCAGCCTCACCGGCCAGCACGGGGTGATGAAAGTGCGCATGGATTTGCGCGATGAAAGTGGGCTGTTGAATAAAGGCCGCCTGTGGTTGCAGGCCGACGACATCGACGTTAAGCCGTGGCTGAACCGCTGGATGCAAGACAACATCGCGCTGACCCGCGCGCGCTTTAGTCTTGAAGGCTGGGCATCGCTGGATAACGGAGAAATTGCCAGCGGCGATGTGTTGCTGAAACAGGGCGGGGCAAGCTGGGAAGGCGACCAGCGCACGCACCAGTTGGCGGTAGACAACCTCACTGCGCACCTGTCGCGAGAAAAAGAGGGTTGGGAGCTTCGTATTCCTGACACGCGCATCACCATTGACGATACACCGTGGCCGCGCGGGGCGCTGGCGTTGGCGTGGGTTCCGGCACAAGAAGTGGGCGGGGCAAACCATCAGCGTAGTGATGAACTGCGTCTGCGCGCCAGCCACCTGTCGCTGGCTGGGCTGAACGGCCTGCTGCCGATTGCGGAAAAATTATCTCCGCAGGTCGCCGATATTTGGCGCACCACGCAACCCAGCGGCATGATTGATGCGCTGGCGATGGACATCCCATTACAGGACACCGGCAAAACCCGCTTTAATGCCCGCTGGGACAACCTGGCCTGGAAGCAGTGGGAGCTACTGCCGGGCGCAGAGAACGTGTCTGGCAGCATTAGCGGGAGTGTCGAAAACGGTGAGCTACAGGTTGCCGTGCAGGACGCGCGGATGCCGTATGAACATGTGTTCCGTGCGCCGCTGGAAATCGCCAACGGCGCTGCCACGCTGAGCTGGCAGAACAACGATAAAGGTTTCATGCTGGATGGGCGCAATATCGACGTACAGGCGACGGGTGTTCGCGCCAGCGGCGGTTTCCGCTACCTCCAGCCTGCGGATGATCAACCGTGGTTGGGTATCCTGGCGGGGATCAGCACCGACGACGGCGGTCAGGCGTGGCGTTACTTCCCGGAAAACCTGATGGGCAGCAAGCTGGTTGACTACCTGAGTGGTGCGATTAAAGCCGGAAAAGCCGAGAATGCCACGCTGGTTTACGGCGGTAATCCGCACTTGTTCCCTTATAAGCACAACGAAGGCCAGTTCCAGGTGTATGTACCGCTGCGCGATGCCACCTTTGCCTTCCAGCCGGACTGGCCTGCGTTGAGCAATCTGGACATTGAGTTAAATTTCATCAACGACGGCCTGTGGATGAAGGCGGATAAAGCGACGCTCGGCGGTGTGACTGCCAGCAATCTTAACGCGTCGATTCCTGACTACAGCAAAGAGAAGCTGCTGATTGATGCCGATATTAACGGCCCGGGTAAAGCGGTTGGCCCTTATTTCAAAGAGACGCCGCTTAGCGCGTCATTAGGCGCAACGCTCGACGAGCTTCAGCTTGATGGTGATGTGAGTGCTTGCTTACATCTCAATATTCCGCTGGATGGCGAGCTGGTGAGCGCCAAAGGCGACGTCGCGCTGAATAACAACAGCCTGTATATCAAGCCGCTGGATAGCACGTTGCACAACCTGAAAGGCAAATTCAGCTTTGATAACGGCAACCTGACCAGCGCACCGCTGACCGCGACCTGGTTTAACCAGCCGCTGAACGTGGACTTCACCACCACCGAAGGCGCGAAAGCGTATCAGGTTGGGGTGAATCTTCAGGCCGATTGGCAGCCCGCGCGTACCGGTGTGCTGCCAAAACAGCTCAACGACGCGCTGAAAGGTAGCGTACCGTGGAAAGGCAATGTCTCCATTGAATTGCCGTATCACGGCAGCGCCACTTACAAAATTGGCATTACCGGTGATCTGCAAAATGTGAGCAGTAACTTACCGTCTCCGGCTAATAAAACTGCGGGGCAGCCGTTGCCGCTGAAGCTTAACGTTGACGGCAACCTGCATCGTTTTGACCTTACCGGTAACGTCGGCGCGGAAAACCATCTCAACAGCCGCTGGCTGCTGGGTAACAAACTGCGGTTAGAAAGCGCTATCTGGACGTCAGAAAGCCGCACGATCCCTCCGTTGCCGCAAACGCCGGGCATTGAGTTGAATTTACCGCCGATGGACGGCGCGCAGTGGCTGGCGCTATTCCAGCACGGCGCGGCAGATGGTGTCAGTTCTGCTGCCGCCTTCCCGCAGAATATTACGCTGCGAACGCCATCTCT
Organism: Kluyvera fluvialis; assembly: GCF_059725275.1. Taxonomy (NCBI): domain Bacteria; kingdom Pseudomonadati; phylum Pseudomonadota; class Gammaproteobacteria; order Enterobacterales; family Enterobacteriaceae; genus Kluyvera; species Kluyvera fluvialis. Next base: position 506,899 of record NZ_AP046142.1, read on the forward strand.
GGCTCTGGGCGGGCAGCAGTGGAATAACCTGAGTATCGTTTCACAACCCACGACGGATGGTACGCGGGTTGAAGCGCAAGGGCGGGAAATTAACGCCAGCCTGACGATGAAAAACAACGCGCCGTGGCAGGCTGCGGTGCGCTATCTGTACTACAACCCGTCGGTAAGCCCGTTGGCGGCAGCGGCTTCAACACCGACGGATAACGTCGTTTCGGGCAACAACACCGTGGATTTCCACGGCTGGCCTGACCTGCAACTGCGCTGTGCTGAATGCTGGCTGTGGGGGCAAAAATATGGCCGCATTGACGGTGATTTTACGGTTAAAGGCGACACCCTCATGCTGGCGAATGGCCTGGTGGATACGGGCTTCGGGCGCTTAACCGCCGATGGCATGTGGGTTAACGCGCCTGTCGGGCAGCGCACCTCGCTGAAGGGTAAAATCCACGGCAACAAGATTGACGATGCGGTAACGTTCTTTGGCGCCTCGACGCCGATTCGCGATTCTTCCGTTGATATCGACTACGATTTACACTGGCGCAATAAACCGTGGCAGCCGGATATCGCATCGCTGAACGGTATTTTGAAAGCGCACGTAGGCAAAGGGCAGTTTACCGATTTATCGACCGGCCATGCCGGGCAGTTGCTGCGTCTGCTGAGTGTCGATGCGCTGCTGCGTAAGCTGCGTTTTGACTTTAGCGACACCTTTAGCGAAGGGTTCTATTTTGACTCGATTCGCAGCACCTCATGGATTAAAGACGGGGTGCTGAATACCGACGACACGCTGGTGGATGGCCTGGAGGCGGATATCGCCATGAAAGGCTCCGTTAACCTGGTGCGCCGTGAGCTGAACATGGAAGCGATTGTCGCGCCAGAAATCTCGGCGACAGTCAGCGTTGCCACCGCTTTTGCGGTTAACCCGATTATCGGCGCAGCGGTTTTCGCTGCCACCAAAGTATTGGGGCCGCTGTGGAGCAAAGTATCCATTCTGCGTTATCGCATCACTGGCCCTATCGACAAGCCACAAATTAACGAAGTGCTGCGCCAGGAGCGTAGCGATAAAAAGCCATGATTTGACGCAAGCTTTGAATTGCCTCAATCTCATAACACAAACACCCGGAATTCAGGCCCGAAATGCGTGAGACGCACGGGCATCAACGAGTAGCGAAATAATGAGTTTAAATCTGGTAAGTGAACAATTGCTGGCGGCGAACGGCCTGAATCATCAGGATCTGTTTGCCATTCTTGGTCAACTCACAGAGCGCCGTCTTGATTATGGCGATCTCTATTTTCAGTCCAGCTATCACGAATCCTGGGTTCTCGAAGACCGCATCATTAAAGATGGTTCTTACAATATCGACCAGGGCGTCGGGGTTCGTGCGGTGAGCGGTGAGAAAACCGGTTTCGCCTACGCCGACCAAATTAGCCTGCTGGCATTACAGCAGAGCGCACAGGCTGCGCGCACCATCGTGCGTGACGCTGGTGATGGCAAAGTTCACACGCTGGGCGCGGTAGAGCATCCGGCGCTGTATACCTCGCTTGACCCGCTGCAAAGCATGACGCGTGAAGAGAAACTGGACATTCTGCGCCGCGTGGATAGCGTAGCGCGTGCTGCCGACTCTCGCGTGCAAGAAGTGAGCGCCAGCCTGACCGGCGTTTATGAGCTGATTTTAGTGGCGGCGACCGACGGTACGCTGGCTGCCGATGTGCGTCCACTGGTGCGTCTGTCGGTGAGCGTGCAGGTTGAAGACAACGGCAAGCGCGAACGTGGCGCAAGCGGCGGCGGTGGCCGTTTTGGTTATGACTATTTCCTCGCAGACCTCGACGGCGAAGTGCGCGCCGATGCATGGGCGAAAGAAGCCGTGCGAATGGCGCTGGTGAATCTGTCGGCAGTTGCCGCTCCGGCGGGTACGCTGCCGGTGGTGCTGGGCGCAGGCTGGCCTGGCGTTCTGCTGCACGAAGCGGTAGGCCACGGTCTGGAAGGTGATTTCAACCGTCGCGGCACGTCAGTATTCAGCGGGCAAATGGGCCAACAGGTGGCATCTGAGCTGTGCACCATCGTTGATGACGGAACCATAACCGATCGCCGTGGTTCAGTAGCTATCGACGATGAAGGTACGCCGGGTCAGTACAATGTGCTGATCGAAAACGGCGTCCTGAAAGGCTATATGCAGGATAAACTCAACGCGCGTCTGATGGGCGTTGCGCCAACCGGTAATGGCCGTCGTGAATCTTACGCGCACCTGCCGATGCCGCGAATGACCAATACCTACATGCTGGCAGGTAAATCCACGCCGCAGGAAATTATTGAATCCGTGGAGTACGGCCTGTATGCGCCGAACTTTGGCGGCGGCCAGGTGGATATCACCTCCGGTAAGTTCGTGTTCTCCACCTCGGAAGCCTACCTGATTGAAAACGGTAAAGTGACCAAACCGGTGAAAGGCGCGACGCTGATTGGCTCTGGTATCGAAACCATGCAGCAGGTATCGATGGTAGGTAATGACCTGAAGCTGGATAACGGCGTCGGCGTGTGCGGTAAAGAAGGGCAGAGCTTGCCGGTTGGCGTAGGCCAGCCAACGCTGAAGGTTGATAACTTGACCGTGGGCGGCACTGCGTAATTTCGTCCTGCCGGATGGTGGCTGCGTCTTATCTGACCTACGAGGTTCGTAAGCGTAGCCCCTCCGGCAAAATCATTTCACTCGTTTGCCCGTTTCGCCTTTGTCGCGCATTCCCTGATATAAGCTCGCCACCTCAACAAAATAGTCGGTCAGGTAGTTGATACAGACCTGCACCTTCAGCGGTAGTTTATCTTTCTCTGTGTAGAGCGCGTAAACCGGTCGCGGATCGGACTGATAGCGCGGCAGCAGGATCTCCACATCGCCCCGATTGATCTCCTCGATGACCCACATTAATGGCACGTAGGCGATCCCTGCTCCGGCAGAGATCCAGCGGCCTAATGTCATCGGATCGTTAGTGACAAAGCGCCCTTCTGGTGCGAACCGTGTCGTCTGGCCTTCTGGCGCAATTAACTCAAATTCATTATGCGGGCGAACGCTGTATTCCAGCCAGGAGTGGTTCACCAGGTCGGCCGGTTTTTCCGGCACGCCCGCCTGTTGCAGATAGCTTTTGGCGGCACAGATAACCATGGGCATTGAGCCTAAGCGGCGGGAGAACAGGCTGGAATCCTGGAGCGCGCCGACGCGGATGACGACATCAAGCCCATCGGCAATCAGGTCTGGTGAGGGAATTCCGGTCACTAAATTTACCGTCAGACCTGAATACTCTTTCAACATCTCGGCGGTTATCCTGGCGAGAACATTTTGTGCCATAGTTGAAGAACAGCCCACGCGCAGCGTACCGATAGGCGTGTTGTTGAAAGCGTAAAGCTGCTCGTGCACGTCCTTCACTTCAAACAACATGCGGCGGCAGCCCTGATAGTAAATTTTACCGGCTTCGGTCAGGCCAATGCTGCGAGTGCTGCGGTTGAGGAGCTTAACTTGTAGTTCATCTTCCAGTTTAGAGACAGTCTGGCTGATGGAGGAAACGCTCATTTTTAGCTGTCGTGCCGCGGCGGTAAAGGAGCCTTGCTCAACAACTTTGGCAAATACCGACATCCGTTTTAATCGTTCCATTATTCACTCTGGCTTAAAAGTGATTTGCATCACATTATGTAGATAACAGGATAACAGTTACGTTAAAATACTGTTAGTTGCATAACTAAAAATCCAAATCTTACCTGCACGCTAGTCTAGCAAAGGTCAACATGAGTCTGTTTCCTGTCATCGTGATTTTCGGTCTTTCATTTCCGCCGATCTTCTTTGAGCTGTTGTTATCGCTCGCCATTTTTTGGTTGGTGCGTCGAATGCTGACGCCAACCGGGATCTATGATTTTGTTTGGCATCCCGCGTTGTTCAACACGGCGCTGTACTGCTGCCTGTTTTATTTGATATCACGTTTGTTCGTTTGAGGTAGATGTGAAAACACTAACAAGAAAAATCTCCCGTACTGCCGTTACGGTGATTCTGGTTGCCCTGGCTTTCATCGCGATTTTCCGTGCATGGGTCTATTACACCGAATCGCCGTGGACGCGTGACGCCCGCTTTAGTGCCGATGTGGTGGCAATTGCGCCTGACGTTTCAGGTTTGATTACGCAAGTTGCGGTGAAAGATAACCAACTGGTCACGAAAAACCAGGTGCTGTTTGTGATTGACCAGCCGCGCTATCAAAAAGCGCTGGCTGAGGCGGAAGCCGATGTCTCCTATTACCAGGCGTTGGCGGATGAAAAACGTCGTGAAGCCAGCCGACGAAATCAACTGGGCGTCAACGCAATGTCGCGCGAAGAGATTGACCAATCTAATAACGTGCTGCAAACCGTGTTGCACCAAATGGCGAAAGCACAAGCCACGCGTGACCTGGCGCGCCTCGATCTTGAACGCACGGTTATCCGCGCGCCAGCCGATGGGTGGGTTACCAACCTGAATGTCTATGCCGGTGAGTTTATTACTCGTGGCTCCACCGCCGTTGCGTTGGTAAAACAGCATTCGTTCTACGTCGTGGCTTACCTCGAAGAGACAAAGCTTGAAGGTGTACGCCCTGGCTACCGTGCGGAAATTACCCCGCTGGGCAGCAACCATGTGATTAAAGGAACGGTTGATAGCGTCGCTGCGGGTGTCACGAACGCCAGCAGCAGCGTTGACAGCAAAGGCATGGCGACCATCGACTCCAACCTGGAGTGGGTGCGTTTGGCCCAGCGCGTGCCGGTACGTATCCGTCTGGATGAAGAAACGGGCAACCAGTGGCCTGCCGGAACAACCGCCACGGTGGTGATTACCGGTGCGAAAGACCGCGACGCAAGTCAAATGACCTTCTTCCAGAAATTGGCGCTGCGCCTGCGCGAATTCGGTTAATCGTCATGGGCATTTTCAGCATTGCCAACCAGCACATCCGCTTTGCCGTCAAACTGGCCAGCGCCGTGGTGCTGGCGCTGTTTGTCGGCTTCCACTTTCAGCTTGAAACACCACGCTGGGCGGTGCTGACTGCGGCTCTCGTGGCGGCTGGCCCCGCTTTTGCGGCGGGCGGCGAACCTTACGCGGGGGCTATTCGCTATCGCGGAATGTTGCGTATTGTCGGCACGTTTATCGGCTGTATCGCGGCACTGGTGATTATTATCATCATGATTCGCGCGCCGCTTTTAATGCTGCTGGTGTGCAGTATCTGGGCCGGTTTTTGTACGTGGGTATCTTCACTGGTGCGGGTGGAAAACTCCTACGCGTGGGGGCTTTCTGGTTACACGGCGCTGATTATTATCGTCACCATACGGGCCGAGCCGCTGCTTACCCCGCAATTTGCCGTAGAGCGCTGTAGCGAGATAGTGATCGGGATTGTCTGTGCGATCGTCGCCGATCTATTGTTCTCACCGCGCTCGATTAAAAAAGAGATCGATCACGAGCTGGACGCGATGTTGCTCGATCACTATCGCTTAATGCAGTTAGGTATTCAGCATGGTGATAGCGACGAAATAGACCGTGCCTGGCACGCGCTAGTGCGCCGCGCGACTGCGCTGGAAGGGATGCGTACTAATCTGAATATGGAGTCGTCACGCTGGACGCGAGCCAACCGCCGCCTGAAAGCGCTGAACACTGTGTCGCTGACCATGATTACCCAGGCCTGCGAAACGTTTATTATGCAGAACTCGCGACCGGAGCTGGTGACCGACACTTACCGTGAACTGTTTGCTGAGCCGGTTGAAACTGTGCAGGATGTGCATCGCCAGCTTAAGCGTATGCGCCGAGTGCTGGCGTGGACTGGCGAGCATGACACGCCGGTGACCATTTATAGCTGGGTAGGGGCGGCGACGCGCTATCTGCTGTTGAAACGTGGGGTGATTGGCAACACCAAAATCAACGCCCGCGAAGAAGAAATTCTGCAAAGTGAAGTGGTGGTACGCCCGGAATCTGCCGAGCGCCATCACGCGATGGTCAACTTCTGGCGTACAACGTTGTCCTGCGCATTGGGTGTTCTTTTCTGGCTGTGGACAGGCTGGACATCCGGTAGCGGGGCGATGGTGATGATTGCAGTGGTCACTTCGTTGGCGATGCGCTTACCAAACCCACGAATGGTGGCGATTGATTTCATCTATGGCACGATTGCCGCGTTACCGCTGGGCGCACTGTATTTTCTGCTGATTATCCCCGCCACTCAGCAAAGCATGTTGCTGCTGTGTATTAGCCTGGCGGTAATGTGCTTCTTCCTGGGAATTGAGGTACAGAAACGGCGGCTGGGTTCGATGGGGGCGTTAGCCAGTACCATTAATATTTTGGTGCTGGATAACCCGATGACGTTCCACTTTAGCCAGTTTCTCGATAGTGCACTGGGGCAAATCGTCGGCTGTTTTATGGCGTTTATCGTTATCCTGCTTATCCGCGATAACTCCCGCGCACGAACCGGTCGAGTGCTGCTGAACCAATTCGTGTTTGCTGCGGTTTCCGCAATGACCACCAATATGGCGCGGCGCAAAGAAAACCATCTGCCCGCGTTGTACCAGCAACTGTTTTTACTGCTCAACAAATTCCCTGGCGATATCGCTAAATTCCGCCTGGCGCTGACGTTGATTATTGCCCATCAGCGCCTTCGCGATGCGCCTATTCCAGTGAATGACGATCTTTCGGCGTTTCACCACCAACTGCGTCGTACTGCCGACCGGGTAATTTCCGCCAGAAGTGACGATAAACGGCGTTATTACTTCACGCAGTTGCTGGGCGAGCTTGAGGTATATCAGCAGAAATTACAAACCTGGGAGGCGCCCGATCAGGTGACTGAACCGGTTGGCCGGCTGGTGGCGATGCTGCATAAATACCAGGGTGCGCTAACCAGTAGTTAACTTTCACGCCCGGCGCCGATAACGCGCCGGGTGTTTTCATTTGCCGCAAATTCCCCCCGCTTCAGTACACCTGCCTATACTTACAAAGACTCACTTCACAGGAGGGTGTAATGACCACGCAAGTATGGCAAGACAATGATCTCTTTCAGACAGGCTATCTGGTGAATGGCGAATGGCATCACCTTGAGACCACTTTTGAGGTGTTAAACCCCGCCACAGGCGAGGTGGTAGCCAAAGTGGCTAAGGCTGGGAAAAAAGAGACTGAACTGGCGATTGCCGCCGCTGCGCGAGCGTTTCCACTGTGGCGAGCAAAAACGGCAAAAGCACGCTCAGAGTTACTGTACCGCTGGTATCACCTGATCATTGAACATAAAAGCTGGCTGGCGCATCTGATGACCGTCGAGCAGGGCAAGCCGCTGAAAGAGGCCGAAGGTGAGGTGGAGTACGCCGCGAGCTTTATCCAATGGTTTGCTGAGCAGGGAAAACGGGCGAATGGTGAAATCATTCCGCCGGTAAAATCCGGCTCGCGTATTTTGGCCACCCGTGAACCGATTGGCGTCGTCGCGGCGATTACGCCGTGGAACTTCCCTATGGCGATGCTCACTCGCAAGCTCGGCCCCGCGCTCGCCGCTGGGTGTACTGGGGTCATTAAACCCGCGAATAATACGCCGCTGTGTGCCTTTGCGTTGTTGGTGCTGGCGAAAAAAGCCGGTATTCCTGACGGCGTGTTGAATGCGGTGGCGGGTAATACCCAGGAGATTAGCGATGCCATAATGGCGAGCCATGATGTTCGTAAAATTTCCTTCACCGGCTCCACGGCGGTGGGGAAAACGCTGGTTCGCAATGCCGCAGAAACCATGAAAAAAGTTTCAATGGAACTGGGTGGTAACGCACCGTATATCGTTTTCGAAGATGCTGATATCGACGCCGCAGTACAAGGGGCGATGGCTAACAAATTCCGTAACGCTGGGCAGGTGTGCGTCAGCGTTAACCGCTTCTATATCCACGATAGCGTGTATGAAAGTTTTGTTAGCCAACTTAGCGCCGCCGTGAAGGCGTTGAAAGTGGGCAATGGGCTGGACGAAGGGGTTATTGTCGGGCCATTGATTGAAGCATCGGCGGTGAAAAAGGTACGTGAGCATGTTGAAGATGCGTTAGCTAAAGGTGCGACCGTGCTTGCGGGAGGCCAGCCGCACGCGCTGGGCGGGAATTTCTGGCAGCCGACGGTGCTGGGTGAGTGCCAGGAGAATATGCTGCTGGCGCAAGAAGAGACATTTGGCCCACTGGCGGCCTGTTTCCGTTTCCGCGATGAAGACGAAGTGATTCAACGGGCAAACAATACACCGTATGGCCTGGCGGCCTACTTCTACAGCCAAAATTTGTCCCGTGTTTTCCGCGTCTCGCAGGCGTTAGAGAGCGGGATGATTGGCATTAACGAATGCGCCGTTTCAACCGAGCTGGGGCCGTTTGGCGGCGTGAAAGAGTCCGGGCTGGGGCGTGAAGGATCGGTGCTGGGTTTAGAGGAGTACCTTGAGGTGAAAACGCTACACATTGGGGGACTTTAGTCTTGTTGGCGGGAAGGGGGCAGACAATGAAAATCTATACTTTTGATTTCGATGAGATAGAGGATCAGGGCGATTTTTACCGGGAGTTTGCCCGACTCTTTGCCCTCGAAAAAGACAGCATCCATGACCTGGACACGCTGTGGGATGTGGTTACCAGCCCGCAGATGCCGCTGCCGCTAGAGATAGAATTCAGCCATCTTGATGACAAACAGCGTCGGCGCTACGGCGCGCTGATTCTGCTGTTTGATGAGGCCGAAGAGGAGCTGGAAGGGATGCTGCGCTTTAACGTACAACGCGGATGAAAAAAGCCCTCGCGTAAGGGCGAGGGCAAGTCGTCGGACAAGACGACGAGGGTTTATTTGTACAGTTCAGCCGTTGCGTGCCAATGGTCGCCGGTACGCGCTTCAATGATGCGGTAGCTGCTGGCACCTTCTTTTTCTGCTTTTGCGGCTAACTGACTGCTCATATCCATTGGGGCACTGCCGATTTGAGAGACAGAGATAGTGCCCATGGGTTGCAGGTTCTGCGCCTGGTCGGCGGTGACTTGATGTACTGCGGCGCTTGCGCCGAAAGAGAGTACGGATGCCAGACCAAGGGATGCGATAATCATTGCGCTTTTCATATTTTTTACTCCTCACCTTATTTTTCAGCGGTGAGAGGATATGTTTTCTAATTCCTGAGACCGCTGTGGTAATTCATTTTTTTTTACTGCCGACGTATTGCTTCACACGACTTATTTGTACAGTTCAGCCGTTGCGTGCCAGTGGTCACCAGTACGTGCTTCAATCACACGATATGACGACGCACCTTGTTCTTCCGCTTTCTTGTTCAGCATTTCATGCATATCCATTGGGGACGAACCCACGGAGCCAACAGATACAGTGCCGATAGGCTGACGGTTTTGCGCTTGAGCGCTGTTGATAGAATCTGCGGCGAACGCACCAAATGAGATAACGGACAGGATGCTCAGAGCGGCAACAGTTGTTTTGATTTTCATGATACTCACCTCGTCGAATTTTTTTGAAGGGCCTTTGTTTTGTGACCCTCATCACGAAATTAAGTATACACTAATCACATAAAATATTAATACCTAACTAATGGTTTCGTGTGTAATTACATGTCAAGAATCGTCATTTTTAGAACAAATACGTATAAAAAATCACATAATCTGGCTAAGTATTCGGCTAATAATGCGTAAAATCAAAAAGATAGATGAATTTGATATTTTGTGCGCTTAAGACAGGATATATTCACTGAATATATGTATTTGGCTGAAAAATCGCACTAAATGCTAACGAAGCGGTAGTTGAAGCTGCGGGAATGATGGGGAAGGGCAGACTCCTCTGGAAGCCCAGAGGAGAAAAGAGGGGTTACAGTTCTTGTTCGAACAGAACCTGAATAGCCTCGTAGAGATCTTTAACCGTGAACCCTCGCGCTGGGGTGGTGAAGATGGTGTCATCACCAGCAATGCTGCCGAGGATACCTTCCGCTTTGCCCAGTGAGTCCAGCAGGCGGGCTATCAACTGTGCGGCCCCTGGGCTGGTATGGATAACGACAACGGCATCGTTATAGTCAATATCCAGCACCAGATTCTTCAGCGGGCTGCTGGTTGTCGGAACGCCAAGCTCTGCGGGCAGGCAATAAACCATCTCCATTTTGGCATTGCGTGTACGCACAGCGCCAAACTTCGTCAGCATACGAGAAATCTTGGATTGGTTGATATTATCGAAGCCTTCTTCTTGCAAGGCCTGAACAATTTCGCCCTGAGAGCTAAATTTTTCTTCCTTCAGCAACGCTTTAAAGGCTTTAACTAATTCTTCTTGTTTAGTTGGACTTCGCATATGTCACCTGGTTATAGGGGTGAAATTAACATTATTATGCATATAGGTGATTATTCTATGCAAAATAATTTATCCCAAAAGACTGGGCCAAATAGAGAAAGGCAAGATTTTATCAAAATTTAGACCTAAGAAACATGTCTATGTCACGGGATCTAAATAAGTTAAAAGTAAATGAAATGTTATTGAATTGATGTTGTTTTATACAACATGCTGACTATATTGTAATCGATAGTTGATGAAAATTTGGTTTCGTAGATATACACATCATCTTTCAAGCGGCTTCTGTGTTGGCTGCACTTGCTGACACGAACCTGAATGATTTTGTGTGTATGCCCGTCATACTTCGAGTTGCTTGGGTGTTGGCTGTTTTCACTCACCCCCTGGGGTTTCGCTCAGTCACCGCCTACAAGCAACTCAAATTATTTTGGGTATAGATCTTTTTTCGGGAGTTGTGCGGAGACCGTCAGCAATGCTGTTGGATAGTCTGCATGCTGTAATGCATTACTATTGTAATTATTTACCCAGTGAATTAAGGTCGCCGCAATGGAGTCGCAAAGGGTATCTCCTGCGTTGGTAATGCGGTCCACAGCAGGTTATTACCTGAATGTCATTAACCATAATAAGGAGTTTAGGATGAAAGTCGCAGTCCTTGGTGCCGCCGGCGGTATTGGCCAGGCACTTGCCCTACTACTAAAGACCCAACTGCCTTCTGGTTCAGAACTCTCTCTCTATGATATTGCCCCCGTCACGCCTGGCGTGGCCGTAGATCTTAGCCATATCCCGACGGATGTTAAAATCAAAGGGTTCTGCGGTGAAGATGCCACACCTGCGCTGGAAGGGGCTGATGTTGTGCTGATTTCTGCCGGGGTTGCGCGTAAGCCCGGGATGGATCGCTCCGATCTCTTTAATGTTAATGCCGGGATTGTGAAAAACCTGGTACAACAAATTGCTAAAACTGCGCCGAAAGCCTGCATTGGTATTATTACCAATCCGGTTAACACCACCGTGGCGATTGCCGCCGAGGTGCTGAAAAAAGCGGGCGTGTACGACAAAAATAAACTGTTCGGCGTCACCACGCTGGATATTATCCGCTCCAATACGTTTGTCGCTGAGCTTAAAAGCAAAAACTGTGGCGATATTGAAGTACCGGTGATTGGCGGCCACTCTGGCGTCACGATTCTGCCTTTATTATCACAAATCCCTGGCGTGAGTTTCTCCTCTCAGGAAGTGAATGATTTAACCAAACGCATCCAGAACGCGGGTACTGAAGTGGTGGAAGCGAAGGCGGGTGGCGGGTCGGCAACGCTGTCGATGGGCCAGGCGGCTGCACGCTTTGGTCTGTCGCTGGTTCGCGCGTTACAGGGCGAGAAAGGCGTTGTTGAGTGCGCGTATGTTGAAGGCGACGGCGAATACGCCCGTTTCTTCTCACAGCCGCTGCTGTTGGGTAAAAATGGCATTGAAGAGCGCCGCGCTATTGGCACGCTGAGCGCCTATGAACAACAGGCGTTAGAAGGGATGCTGGAGACGCTGAGAAAAGATATTCAGCTCGGCGAAGAGTTCATCAATAAATAAGGCTAAGGCCTTAATGTCACAAAGGGGCCATTGGCCCCTTTGCTATTTGTGTGGCTTAGTTTGACGCCGGATATTCCTGAATCGTTACCTGCATCGTGAGTTTTTTGTCATCACGCATTACGACCACCGGGATAACCGAACCAGGACGAATTTCCGCCACCTGATCCATGGTTTCCAGCGCCGAGATGGCGGGTTTGCCATTGACCGAAATAATCACGTCATTGGTCTGAAGACCGGCCTGCGCCGCTGGGCCGTCAGGCGCAACCTCGTTAACCACAATGCCTTGCAGCTGGTCGATACCACCACTCTGCGAGTGGATTGGCGCAATTTCTCGTCCACTGATACCGATAAAGCCACGAATAACGCGCCCGTCGCGAATTAGCTTATCCATAATTTTGGTTGCCAACTGGAACGGAATCGCAAAGCTCAGCCCTTCAGGCGTCTCGCCATCGTTGCTCTTATCAAAAGATAGCGTGTTGATGCCCATCAGCTCGCCCAGCGAGTTCACCAGCGCGCCGCCGGAGTTACCGTGGTTAATCGAGGCGTCAGTTTGCAGGAAATTCTGGCGACCACTTGGGTTCAGGCCGATGCGCCCGGTGGCGCTGATAATCCCCTGAGTAATGGTCTGCCCGAGGTTGTATGGATTACCAATCGCCAGAACGACGTCGCCAATATGCGGCACGCGGCTTGGGTTAATTGGGATAACCGGCAGGCCGCCGGTGGCGCTAATCTTCAGTACCGCCAGATCGGTCAGGCTATCAGAGCCGACTAACAGCGCTTCAAACACACGGCCATCTTGCAGCGCGACAATAATTTGGTCGGCATTATTGATAACGTGTTTATTGGTAATGATATAGCCGCGCTCGTCCATGATAACGCCTGAACCGAGCGTTTTAATCTCAAGCTGATTGTTGCTGCTACTGTTCAAGCTGCGGTTGTAAACGTTAACTACCGCAGGCGCAGCGCGGCGCACCGCCGGATTATAGCTGGCGTGAGTCTCATCCGTGCTATTAAAGCGCGGCGTAGATAATGGATTCCACTGGCGTAAAGAGGGGACGGTAGCAATCAATATGCCGCCGACCAGTAAACCCAGTGCGACCGAACGTAAGAGCTTTAGAAGCATGATACAGGCATCGTTGATAAGGAAACTGCGGGAAGCATACCACGAGTCAAGCGGACATATACATGCCGCGTTCTCGTTGATAGCGCGCGCGGACTAATGGTGTTGTTGGGGGGATTCATGAGAGACATCCCCGTCTCTCATGAATTGAACTTCGCGGCTTAACGCAGAAGCAGGTAAATGCTCTCGCCACCGCGCATGACGTTAAGCGCAATCACCGCCGGTTTGGCTTCCAGCACTTTACGCAGATCGGCAATAGACGGCGTTGGCTGGCGGTTAATCCCGATGATCACATCATCTTGATGCAGGCCAATTTGCGCCGCAGGGCTGCCTTTCTCAATGCTGGAAATCACCACGCCTTTACCGCCCGCTTTGGTTTGCCCATCGCTCAGCGTTGCGCCTTCCAGCGCCGGGATAATCAACTGAGCGCTGGCGGTAGACGAGGTGCTCTTATCCAGCGTGACTTCCACTTCCTGCGGTTTGCCGTCGCGCAGCAGGCCGAGCTTAACCTTCGAGCCGGGTTCGGTGGTTGCAATACGTGAACGCAGCTCGGCAAAGCTGTTGAGCGGTTTACCGTTCAGGCTAGTTATCACATCGCCGGACTTAATGCCCGCCTTTGCCGAGCCGGAACCCGGCAGCACTTCGCTAACAAACGCCCCGCGCTGTACGTTGAGATTAAATGCTTTGGCGATATCCGCGCTCATCTCCATGCCACGAATACCCAACAGACCACGCTTAATTTCACCAAACTGGATCAGTTGCTGTGCCAGGGTTTGCGCCATATTGGCAGGGATAGCAAAACCAATCCCGATGCTACCGCCGCCAGGGGCGAGAATTGCCGTGTTGATCCCAATCAGCTCGCCATTGAGGTTGAGCAGCGCGCCGCCGGAGTTGCCACGGTTAATTGCGGCATCGGTCTGAATAAAGTTCTCCAGCCCTTCGAGGTTCAGCCCACTACGTCCCAGCGCGGAAACAATGCCGGAAGTCACGGTCTGCCCGAGGCCGAAAGGGTTGCCTACCGCCACGGCGAAATCACCAACGCGCAGTTTATCGGAGTCGGCAATGGCGATTTGCGTCAGGTGCGTTGCTTTCTGGATTTGCAGCAGTGCGATATCACTTTGATCATCGCTGCCGATGAGCTTAGCGTCGTATTCGCGGCCATCGTTCAACTGCACGCTGATTTTCTGTGCATCGCTGATCACGTGGTTATTGGTCAGCACATAGCCTTTAATGGCGTCGATGATGACGCCAGAGCCTAGCCCTTCAAACTGCTGGCTGGGGCCGTTACCGCCCTCATCGCCAAAGAATTTCTTCAGATCTTCAGGAACCTGCGGATTAGCCGGTGCGGTCCCTTCAACCTGTACGCTCACCACGGCGGGGAGAACTTTCTCCAACATTGGCGCGAGGCTAGGTAAGGAACCCTGTCCCGGAACCTGCGTTGGCAGCGATGCCAGCGCCGGGGCGGCAAGAGATAATCCGACGCTTAACGCTAATGCACTTAACAGCAAAGTAGGTTTATTCATTTAGTGCTGGCCCTCATGACCCTGGATACAAGGACAATGCTTCCCGAAAGACTGATGTTATTGCAGTAAATATAGTCGGCGTGTGCAGAAGAGGACGGGCGCATGGTCTGCGCCCGTAAAATATTTATGAAATGCGGATTAGTCGCGTTTTACACCGCTGCGCAGCAGGCCGGAAGCGCCTTCAGAATAGTCGCGCGGCATCTGCACTGGTGCCTGGTCGTTACCGGCTTCGGATTCTGCCAGGCGGTTACGGAATGGATTGGCTTCTGGCGCCATGCCCGGCAGCAGGCTGCTGGAGCTTTTCGCCATGTGCTGATAAATCTGGCGATAGTCGTCTGCCATGTTATCGAGCAGCTCTGCGCTGCGGGCAAAGTGGCTGACCAGCTCTTCACGGTACTCTTCCAGCTCGGCTTTGTTTTTCTCCAGCTCATATTGCAGCGCCTGCTGCTGGCGTAATTTACTATTGCCGAAACGCATGGCTACGGCACCAATGATGATACCGACAACTAACCCAATTAGCGCGTATTCCCAGGTCATGAACATCTCCCATTGTTTTGTTGTTCCGTAGGGTATTGGCAGCTTCAGCAACTCCGTGCTTGCGCCCGATAGTGCCACTATAACCGCTAATCCCGTAGAAGTGGAATCCTGACGCATCATCGCGTAGTGTAGAACGGACTTTTTTTGGTCAATCGTGAAGTAAGACTTACCGGTTTTCAAAGGAATAACAATTAGATCATGCAAAGCCTGTCCCCCACATCGCGCTATCTTCAAGCCCTTGAAGAGGGCAGTCATCAACCTGATGACGTCCAGCGTGAGGCGGTCAATCGCCTCGACACCATCTACCAGGAACTGCAACACAAAGCGACCGCACCTACCCCAAGCGGCGGCCTGAAGGCGCGTTTTGGCAAGCTCCTGGGTAAGAAAGCGACCGAAACGCCGGTCGCCGTTCGTGGCCTCTATATGTGGGGCGGCGTCGGGCGCGGTAAAACCTGGCTGATGGATATGTTCTATCAAAGCCTGCCGGGTACGCGTAAACAGCGTTTGCACTTCCACCGCTTTATGCTGCGAGTGCATGAAGAACTAGGTGAATTACAGGGGCATAGCGACCCGCTGGAAATTGTCGCAGAACGTTTTAAGGCCGAAACCGACGTGCTCTGTTTCGACGAATTTTTTGTCTCTGATATCACCGATGCCATGCTGCTGGGCGGCCTGATGAAAGCGCTGTTCGCGCGGGGTATTACGCTGGTGGCAACCTCCAACATTCCGCCTGATGAATTGTACCGCAACGGTCTGCAACGGGCGCGCTTCCTTCCGGCTATCGAGGCCATTAAAGAGCATTGCGACATCATGAATGTCGATGCCGGTATCGATTACCGCTTGCGCACGCTAACACAGGCGCATTTGTGGCTCTCGCCGCTGAATAGCGAAACGCGCCAGCAGATGGATAAACTGTGGCTGGCGCTGGCGGGTACGCCGCATTACAACGAAACGACGCTGGAAATTAACCATCGTCCGTTGCCCGCGCTGGGGGTGGAAAACCAAACGCTGGCCGTCTCCTTTAATACGCTGTGCGTTGATGCGCGCAGTCAGCACGACTACATCGCGCTCTCGCGCCTGTTCCATACCGTGATGCTATTCGACGTACCGGTGATGACGCCGATGCTGGAGAGCGAAGCGCGGCGCTTTATTGCTTTAGTGGACGAGTTCTATGAGCGCCATGTCAAGCTGGTGGTCAGTGCTGAAGTTGCGCTGTACGACATTTACCAGGGTGAGCGGTTGAAGTTTGAATTCCAACGCTGCCTGTCGCGTTTACAGGAGATGCAAAGCGAAGAGTATCTGAAACGCCAGCATATGCCATAAATGCCACTCTCTCCCTGTGGGAGAAGGGCTGGGGGTTAGGGCATCAGGTCGCACAAACCCAAACCCCCGAAAAACCCAATTTGAATCACATTTAAGGGTCGATCTTTGACCTCAACTTCTCTATAATCTTGCGACCCCACGTTACAAGAGAGTTTTTTTCCCGAAACTTTCTCTGCGCCGGCATAGGCTATTCGAAGGGGTAGGTTTGCTGGACAATGTCGTGTGAACCTCAACTGACTAAACGTTTGGGTGTTCACCAACGTGTAACTTATTTATTTGGGTAAGCTTTTAATGAAAACTTTTACAGCTAAACCAGAAACCGTAAAACGCGACTGGTATGTTGTTGACGCGACCGGTAAAACTCTGGGCCGTCTGGCTTCCGAACTGGCTCTGCGCCTGCGCGGTAAGCACAAAGCGGAATACACTCCGCACGTAGATACCGGTGATTACATCATCGTTCTGAACGCTGACAAAGTTGCTGTAACCGGCAACAAGCGTACTGACAAAGTGTACTATCACCACACCGGTCACATCGGTGGCATCAAAGAAGCGACCTTTGAAGAGATGATTGCTCGCCGTCCTGAGCGTGTGATTGAAATCGCGGTTAAAGGCATGTTGCCAAAAGGCCCGCTGGGCCGTGCTATGTTCCGTAAACTGAAAGTTTACGCAGGTAACGAGCACACCCACGCGGCACAGCAACCGCAAGTTCTTGACATCTAATCGGGATTATAGGCAATGGCTGAAAATCAATACTACGGCACTGGTCGCCGCAAAAGTTCCGCAGCTCGCGTGTTCATCAAACCGGGCAACGGCAAAATCGTAATCAACCAACGTTCTCTGGAACAGTACTTCGGTCGTGAAACTGCCCGCATGGTAGTTCGTCAGCCGCTGGAACTGGTCGACATGGTTGAGAAACTGGATCTGTACATCACTGTTAAAGGTGGTGGTATCTCTGGTCAGGCTGGTGCGATCCGTCACGGTATCACCCGCGCTCTGATGGAGTACGACGAATCCCTGCGTGGCGAACTGCGTAAAGCTGGCTTCGTTACTCGTGATGCTCGTCAGGTTGAACGTAAGAAAGTCGGTCTGCGTAAAGCACGTCGTCGTCCTCAGTTCTCCAAACGTTAATTGGTTTCTGCTTCGGCAGAGCTCAATTTGCGAAAAAACCCGCCTCGGCGGGTTTTTTTATATCCGGCGTTTGCCTGATACCTTACCCCGCGCAATGCGCCGGAACACGGGGCGAGCAAGCTATTCGCATAGCGATATAGAAACCGGCATCCTGGCTCTTTTTCTGCATTTCAGGAATCCACTCACCACAAGCCGTTCAAAATCTGGTAGACTATCTTCCAATTTTCTGCCCAATTGCGCGCGATTGTTCATTTTTTGTTTAGTTTCTGAACGGAAATGTCACCCACGTGTAGATGAGGCTTTTCATCTGGCTAGCCGCTATTGTGGCTGGTAGCAGTACAAATTCTGATTATACCTGGAGGTTTTCATGGCTGTCGCTGCCAACAAACGTTCGGTAATGACGCTGTTTTCTGGTCCTACTGACATCTATAGCCATCAGGTCCGCATTGTGCTGGCCGAAAAAGGTGTCAGCTTTGAGATAGAGCACGTGGAAAAGGACAATCCACCGCAGGATCTGATTGACCTCAACCCGAATCAAAGCGTCCCGACACTGGTGGATCGCGAGCTGACCCTATGGGAATCTCGCATCATTATGGAATATCTGGACGAGCGTTTCCCTCATCCACCGCTAATGCCGGTTTACCCGGTTGCGCGTGGTGAAAGCCGCCTGTACATGCATCGTATCGAAAAAGACTGGTACTCGCTGATGCACACCGTGATGAACGGTTCCGCAGCGCAGGCCGATGCGGCGCGTAAACAACTGCGTGAAGAATTGCTGGCGATTGCGCCGGTCTTCACTCAGAAGCCGTTCTTCCTGAGCGATGAGTTCAGCATCGTTGACTGCTATCTGGCTCCACTGCTGTGGCGTCTGCCGGTTATGGGCATTGAACTGGTCGGTGCGGGCGCGAAAGAGCTGAAAGGCTACATGACTCGCGTCTTCGAACGTGACTCTTTCCTCGCATCCTTAACGGAAGCCGAGCGCGAAATGCGCCTTGGCCGGGGTTAATTGAATGGAAGTTTCACAACTTTCTCCACGTCGCCCGTATTTGCTGCGCGCGTTTTATGAGTGGCTGCTGGATAACCAACTGACGCCGCACCTGGTGGTTGATGTCATGCAACCAGGGATAAACGTGCCAATGGAATACGCGCGCGATGGTCAGATTGTGCTGAACATTGCGCCACGCGCAGTGGGCAACCTTGAATTGACCAACGACGAAGTGCGTTTTAACGCGCGCTTTGGCGGCGTACCGCGTCAGGTTTCTGTTCCTCTGGCCGCTGTGTTGGCTATCTACGCCCGTGAAAACGGCGCCGGTACGATGTTTGAACCGGAAGCCGCCTACGATGCCGGTGCTGAAGGCTTCAACGACGATAACGCTGAAACCAGCGGCAGCGAAACGGTCATGTCGGTGATTGATGGTGATAAGCCAGATAGCGACGACAATGACAGCCCGGATGACACGCCGCCGCCACCTCGTGGTGGGCGCCCGGCGCTACGCGTTGTGAAATAAAATCAAACAGGCCCTTTCGGGCCTGTTCTATCATCTCGCCAAAATTCTTGTGTTAAGATGGAATGACCGTCACGTGCTGTCACAAATCACACAATGGCCTCTATGAACGCATTTGATCCACAAGCAGAAGATTCTCCCACCCTCATCGGTAATAGCCTGAGGCGTCGCCCATTGGCGCGCAAAAAGCTCTCTGAAATGGTGGAAGAAGAACTGGAGCAGATGATCCGTCGCCGTGAGTTTGGCGAAGGTGAACAGTTGCCGTCTGAACGGGAACTGATGGCGTTCTTTAACGTTGGCCGCCCTTCGGTTCGTGAGGCGCTGGCGGCGTTGAAGCGTAAGGGCCTGGTGCAAATTAACAACGGCGAACGCGCCCGCGTATCGCGCCCTTCGGCGGATACCATCATTGGCGAGCTTTCCGGTATGGCGAAAGATTTCCTCTCGCACCCTGGTGGTATCGCTCACTTTGAACAGCTACGCCTGTTCTTTGAATCAAGCCTGGTACGTTACGCGGCAGAGCACGCAACCGATGAGCAAATCAGCAAGCTGGTGAAAGCGCTGGAAATCAACAGCCAGTCGCTGGACAACAATGCGCAGTTCATTCGCTCCGACGTTGATTTCCACCGCGTGCTGGCGGAAATCCCCGGTAACCCAATCTTTATGTCTATCCACGTTGCGCTGCTGGACTGGCTGATTGCCGCCCGACCCAAGGTCGCCGAGCAAGAGCTTCACGAACACAATAACGTTAGCTATCAACAGCATATTGCGATAGTCGATGCGATCCGCGCCCGCGATCCTGATGAGGCCGATCGCGCACTGCAAGATCACCTCAACAGCGTTTCCGCGACCTGGCATGCCTTCGGCAAAGCCAAAAAATCCCGTAAGTGATCCCCGCAAGTCGATCGATTTAGTGAAGTCGATCGCACAATAAGATTTCTGTATTACGCTGCTGCAAAAACGATCTGGTATAACAGGTATAAAGGTATACAGTTAATTCGAAAACATCACTACGAGGTATTTATGGCAAGCAATTTACGTGGCGTGATGCCCGCACTCCTGACCCCTTTCGATGACCAACAAAACATCGATACAGAGAGTCTGCGCCGCTTGGTACGTTTCAATATTGAACAGGGAATGAATGGGCTTTATGTCGGGGGTTCCACCGGTGAAGCCTTCGTACAAAGCATCGCTGAACGTGAAAAAGTGCTGGAAATCGTGGCCGAAGAGGGCAAAGGCAAAATCACGCTGATAGCCCATGTCGGTTGCGTAAGCACCGCAGAAAGCCAGCATCTGGCCAGTGCCGCTAAACGCTACGGCTTTGATGCGGTTTCCGCGGTGACGCCGTTCTACTACCCGTTTAGTTTTGAAGAACATTGCGATCACTATCGCGCAATTATCGACTCGGCTGATGGATTACCGATGGTGGTCTACAACATTCCGGCGCTGAGTGGCGTAAAACTGACGCTGGATCAGATCAACACCCTGGTCACGCTACCTGGGGTAGGGGCATTAAAACAAACCTCCGGCGATCTTTATCAAATGGAACAGATCCGCCGCGAGCACCCGGATCTGGTGTTGTATAACGGTTATGACGAGATCTTCGCCTCTGGCCTGCTTGCTGGGGCGGATGGCGGTATCGGCAGTACTTACAACATTATGGGGTGGCGCTATATGGGGATCGTTAACGCCTTGAAAGAAGGGGATATCGCCAAAGCGCAACAACTCCAGTGCGAATGCAACAAAGTTATCGACTTGCTGATTAAAGTCGGTGTCTTCCGTGGCCTGAAAACGGTACTGCATTACATGGATGTGGTGGCAGTGCCGCTGTGCCGCAAGCCATTCGCGCCAGTGGATGAGAAATTCCTGCCGGAACTGAAAGCGTTAGCCCAGCAGCTAATGCAGGAGCGCGGCTAATCTCTGCGGGATGGTGCGGCGTTTATTACCCTACACCCGTTGCACCATCCGACAACCCTGAAAGACCCTATTCATACCAAAGCGCGTGGGCATCGCCCACTGCGGGAGACTCACAATGAGTACAACGACCCAGAATATCCCGTGGTATCGCCATCTCAATCGGGCGCAGTGGCGGGCATTTTCCGCTGCCTGGCTGGGATATTTGCTCGATGGTTTTGACTTTGTCTTAATCGCCCTGGTGCTGACCGAAGTACAAGGCGAATTTGGTTTAACCACGGTTCAGGCGGCCAGTTTAATCTCCGCTGCCTTCATTTCTCGCTGGTTTGGCGGCCTGGTGCTGGGCGCGATGGGTGACCGCTATGGCCGCCGCCTGGCAATGGTCACCAGTATCGTGCTCTTTTCTGCCGGTACGCTGGCCTGCGGTTTTGCTCCTGGCTACACCTCTTTGTTTATCGCCCGCCTGGTTATCGGCATGGGCATGGCGGGGGAGTACGGTTCCAGCGCGACCTATGTCATTGAAAGCTGGCCAAAGCATTTACGTAACAAGGCCAGCGGCTTTTTAATCTCCGGCTTTTCGGTCGGCGCGGTCATTGCGGCTCAGGTGTATAGCTGGGTTGTGCCAGTCTGGGGCTGGCGTGCGCTATTTTTTATCGGCATTGTGCCTATCGTTTTTGCTCTCTGGCTGCGTAAAAACATCCCGGAAGCAGAAGACTGGAAACAAAAACATCAGGGCAAAGCGCCGGTTCGCACAATGGTTGATATTCTCTACCGTGGCAAATATCGGGTGATGAATATCCTGATGACCTGCGTGGCTGGGGCGTCGCTGTGGTACTGCTTTGCTGGTGAGGCGCGCATTGCTGGGCTGGTGGCTCTGCTGGGGCTGCTCAGTGCCATTATTTTTATCAGCTTTATGGTGCAAAGCAGCGGCAAACGCTGGCCTACCGGCGTGATGCTGATGGTGGTGGTGCTGTTCGCATTCCTCTACTCCTGGCCTATTCAGGCGCTGTTGCCAACCTATCTGAAAACCGAGCTGGCCTATGATCCGCACACCGTGGCGAACGTGCTGTTCTTTAGTGGCTTTGGTGCGGCGGTGGGCTGCTGTGTTGGCGGCTTCCTCGGTGACTGGCTCGGCACGCGCAAAGCCTATGTCTATAGCCTGCTGGCATCACAGCTGCTGATTATTCCGGTCTTTGCGATTGGTGGCTCCAGCGTGTGGGTGCTTGGCTTCCTGCTTTTCTTCCAACAAATGTTAGGCCAGGGGATCTCCGGCATTCTGCCGAAACTTATCGGCGGCTATTTCGATACTGACCAACGCGCTGCAGGCTTGGGTTTCACCTATAACGTCGGTGCGCTGGGTGGTGCGGTTGCCCCGGTGATGGGGGCGCTGATTGCCCAACGTCTCGATCTGGGAACGGCGCTGGGTTCGCTCTCATTTGGCTTAACCTTCGTCGTTATCTTGCTGATTGGTCTGGATATGCCCACGCGCGTCCAGCGCTGGATTCGCCCGGAAGCGGTGCTTACCCACGATGCGATTGATGGCAAACCTTTCAGTGGCGCAGTGCCGTTTGGTAGCAGCAAAAGTGGATTAATTAAAAACTAAGCTCTTTAGCCCAGCGTCTGCGCTGGGCTAACGTGTGATTCAGGGAGTTATTATGTCTTTGCTTGAACAACTCGATGCGCGCATTCGTGCGAACGGTGGATTGATTGTCTCCTGCCAGCCGGTTCCTGATAGTCCACTTGATAAACCTGAGATTGTCGCCGCGATGGCGCTGGCGGCAGAGCAGGCGGGCGCGGTGGCGGTGCGGATTGAAGGCGTGGCAAATCTACGAGCGACTCGCGCGCTGCTCTCGATTCCGATTATTGGTATTCTCAAGCGCGACCTCGATGATTCTCCGGTACGGATAACGCCGTACCTTGATGATGTGGATGCGTTGGCGCAGGCCGGGGCCGATATTATCGCTGTCGATGGTACTGACCGCATTCGCCCCGCCGCCGTTGAGGCACTGCTGGCGCGTATTCATCATCATGGCTTGCTGGCGATGGCGGACTGTTCCTCTTTTGAGGATGGTATGGCTTGCCAGCGCCTTGGTGCCGAAATTATCGGTACTACGCTTTCGGGATATACCGGTGATGACGTGCCGAATGACCCCGACCTACCGCTGGTCAGCGCGTTGCACAATGCGGGGTGTCGGGTCATTGCCGAAGGGCGCTATAACTCGCCAGAACAAGCCTCACAAGCGATGTGCCACGGTGCATGGGCGGTCACAGTCGGCTCGGCGATTACACGGTTGGAGCATATTTGTCAGTGGTACAACACCGCGCTTAAAAAGGCGGTGCTATGACGACGCTCGCCATCGATATCGGCGGCACTAAACTGGCTGCCGCGCTGGTGGACGATGCGCATCATCTCCATCAGCGGTGTGAATCACCAACGCCTGCCAGTAAAACGCCGGAGGCATTGCGAGCGGCGTTGCAGGATCTGGTATCCCCGCTTTTCCCACATGCGCAGCGGGTGGCGATTGCCTCGACGGGGATTGTCCGCGATGGCGAGCTACTGGCACTGAACCCGCATAACCTGGGTGGATTGCTGCATTTCCCTCTGGTGCAGGCACTGCACGAGATAACCGCCCTGCCGACCCTGGCTATCAACGATGCCCAGGCCGCCGCGTGGGCGGAATACCACGCGCTGGGCGGCAATATTCGCGATATGGCGTTTATCACGGTATCGACGGGCGTTGGCGGCGGCATCATCAGTAACGGTCAACTGCTTACCGGCACTGGCGGTCTTGCGGGGCATCTTGGCCACACACTGGCTGACCCCAACGGGCCGCTGTGTGGCTGTGGGCGTCGAGGCTGTGTGGAAGCCATTGCTTCTGGGCGTGGGATGGCGGCAGCCGCGCAGGGCGAGCTTGCCGGATGCGATGCCAAAACACTGTTTGCCCGCGCAAGGCAGGGCAATGAGCAGGCGAAACAGCTTATTCAGCGCTCCGCACGCGCATTGGCTGGGCTGATAGCCGATGTGAAAGCGACGACTGACTGTCAACGCGTGGTGATTGGCGGCAGCGTCGGGCTGGCAGAAGGGTATCTGGCGCTGGTGGAACAATGCCTGGCACATGCGCCATCGGCTTATCACGTGACCTTAAGTGCGGCACATTACCGGCATGACGCCGGGTTACTGGGAGCCGCGTTGCTGGCTCAGGGAGACACATTATGATGATGGGCGAAGTACGGTCGCTGGCAGCGGCGGGGCTACATGCAGTGTTGCGCGAAGCGCTGGCGTTGGCGGTTGCAGAGAAACCGCAAGATATGGAACCCGGCAGTTATCCCTTACAGGGTGACGATATCTTTATGAATATCATGCAGTTTATGACGCAGAGTCCGGCTAGCAAGAAAGCGGAGTTGCACGAGCGTTATATCGATATCCAACTGCTGCTAGCTGGAGAAGAACGTATTGTGTTTGGTATGTCGGGGGCCGCGCGGCAATGCGAAGAGTGGCACGCCGAGGATGACTATCAGTTGTGCTGCGAGATAGCGGATGAACAGGCGGTGACGTTGAAAGCGGGGCGGTTTGCGGTGTTTATGCCGGGCGAGCCGCATAAACCAGGCTGTGTCGTGGAGGCTCCGGCGGAAATCAAAAAGGTTGTGATTAAGGTGCGCGCCAACTTATTAAACGCCTGATAACAAGGCGACGGTGTCGGATGGCTACGCAAGCGCCATCCGACACGGCATTGAGCAACCTATCGCTTAAACGTTACCGCTTCTGGCTGCGCCAGATGCAGCGTGGTTTGGCTTGGCACGGTTTCGGCAATGACTCGCCCGTGGCGAATAGAATAACGCGCAGACGTCTGGCGACGAACCGCGTCAAAGCCATTTTCGGCAGGCAAAATGACCAGGTTTGCGGAGTTGCCTTCGCTCAGGCCGTAGTCCTGTAGGTGCAGAGTTTTCGCGCTGTGGGTGGTGATAAGGTTCAGCCCATCGTTGATTTGCCCGTATCCCATCAACTGACACACGTGTAACCCCATGTGCAGCACCTGTAGCATATTGGCGGTTCCCAATGGATACCACGGATCAAAGACGTCATCATGACCAAAGCAGACGTTGATCTCCGCTTCCAGCATCTCTTTGACACGCGTTACGCCGCGACGCTTGGGATAGGTATCAAAACGCCCTTGCAGGTGAATATTCACCAACGGGTTGGCGACGAAGTTAATGCCAGACATTTTCAACAGGCGGAAAAGTCGGGAAGCATACGCGCCATTATAGGAGTGCATGGCGGTAGTATGGCTGGCGGTCACGCGTTCACCCATGCCATCGCGGTGCGCGAGCGCTGCGACGGTTTCGACAAAGCGTGATTGCTCATCATCAATTTCGTCGCAGTGCACGTCGATAAGTCGGTCGTACTTCTGCGCCAGCGCGAAAATTTTATGCAGCGACTCAACGCCATATTCTCGCGTAAATTCAAAGTGGGGGATCGCGCCAATAGCGTCGGCGCCCAAACGCACGGCTTCTTCTAACAGCGCTTCTCCGTTGGGATAAGACAGAATACCTTCTTGCGGAAACGCGACAATTTGCAGCTCTACCCACGGCGCGACCTCTTGCTTCACCTCCAGCATGGCTTTGAGTGCTGTGAGCGTAGGATCGGAAACGTCAACGTGAGTACGAACATACTGGATGCCGTTGGCCATCTGCCACTTCAGGGTTTGCATGGCGCGCGCTTTTACGTCTTCGTGAGTCAGCATCGCCTTACGTTCGGCCCAGCTCTCGATACCCTCAAACAACGTGCCAGACTGGTTCCAGCTCGGCTCTCCCGCCGTTTGCGTCGTGTCCAGGTGGATATGTGGCTCTACGAACGGGGGAATGGCCAGGCCGCCATCAGCATCCAGCACCGCGCCCTGCGGCAATGCGGCTGCTTCCTGAGGCTCAATGCGGCTAAAACGACCGTTTTCAATCGTGAGTTGCCATAGACCTTCGCGCCCTTGTAAACGCGCTTGGCGAATGGTGATGTTATTGTTCTGCATGGCTAACCTCCGGAGATTTAGCAAGGCTGCGATTGAAAAATGGATTCAGCAGGATATAGCTGAATACGCCGCCGAGTGCGGCGTTGACTGGGATGATACCGGGAATATAGTGACCGGAGGCGATATCCAGTGCGACTGGGCTGGATTACATCCATTTTCAGCCATAACTGCGAGCGGCTTTCGAAGAATAGTGCGGCGGAGAGCAGGCTCCCCATCCCTGAGAATGGGGAGCCTGAAAGGCATTACACTTCCAGATAATTCATAATCCCGTCAGCCGCTTTACGGCCTTCGGCAATCGCCGTGACCACCAGATCGGAACCGCGAACAATATCGCCACCGGCGAAGATTTTCGGGTTGCTGGTCTGGAAGGCGTTTTCGTGACCTTCTGGTGCAATGATTCGCCCCTGCGAATCCAGCTCAACGCTGTGTTTCGCCAGCCACTCCATGCTGTGTGGACGGAAACCAAACGCCATCACTACCGCATCAGCAGGAACAACGTGTTCGGAACCGGCGACAATCTCCGCGCGACGGCGGCCTTTTGCATCCGGCTGGCCCATTTCGGTGCGCGCCATTTTCACGCCGCACACTTTGCCGTTGGCATTCACTTCAATGCCCAGCGGCTGCACGTTGAACTGGAACTCAACGCCCTCTTCACGGGCGTTTTTCACTTCGCGGCGCGAGCCTGGCATGTTCTCTTCATCACGGCGATAGGCACAGGTCACGTGCGTCGCGCCCTGGCGAACGGAGGTACGTACGCAGTCCATCGCGGTGTCGCCACCGCCAAGAACCACCACGCGCTTGCCTTCCATGTTGATGTACGGCTCGTCGTTATTCTCGCCAAAGCCCATAATCTGGCGGGTATTGGCAATCAGGAACGGCAGCGCATCAAACACGCCGGAAGCGTCTTCATTTTCCAGCCCACCGCGCATTGACTGATA
Organism: Kluyvera fluvialis; assembly: GCF_059725275.1. NCBI lineage: Bacteria > Pseudomonadati > Pseudomonadota > Gammaproteobacteria > Enterobacterales > Enterobacteriaceae > Kluyvera > Kluyvera fluvialis. The sequence goes on from NZ_AP046142.1 coordinate 533,760, forward strand.
CGTGCCGACGCCGAGGAACACCGCATCGTAATCGTTCAGTAACTCGTCGAGCTGTACGTCGCGGCCCACTTCGACGTTGAGTTTGAACTCAATGCCCATGCCGGTGAAGATTTCACGGCGGCGGGTCATCACCTCTTTTTCCAGCTTAAAGGCAGGAATACCGAAGGTCAGCAGGCCGCCGATTTCTGGATGGCGGTCAAATACCACCGCTTTCACACCGTTGCGGGTCAGCACATCGGCACACGCCAGGCCCGCCGGGCCAGCGCCGATAATGGCGACTTTCTTGCCGGTCTGCTTCACGCCGGTCATGTCTGGACGCCAGCCCATTTCAAACGCTTTATCGTTGATATAGCGCTCGATGTTGCCGATGGTGACAGCGCCAAACTCGTCGTTCAGTGTACAGGAACCTTCGCATAGCCTGTCCTGTGGGCAGACGCGGCCGCAAACTTCCGGCAGGGTGTTGGTTTGATGCGACAGTTCAGCCGCTTCAAAAATACGCCCCTCATTGGCGAGCTTCAGCCAGTTTGGGATGTAGTTATGCACCGGGCATTTCCACTCGCAGTATGGGTTGCCGCAGGACAGGCAGCGGTCTGCCTGTGCTTTGGCCTGGCCTTCTGAGAACGGCTCGTAAATTTCAACAAATTCAATTTTACGGATCTTCAGCGCTTTCTTTGCCGGATCTACACGCTGCAAGTCGATAAATTGATACACATTCTGACTCATGATGACCCCTTACTGCGCCTGCACCCGCAGCTCGGCTGCGGAACGACTACGGTGACCCAACAGTGCTTTGACATCGCTGGACTTTGGCTTAACCAGAGCAAATTTCGCGGAGAAAGCAGGCCAGTTCGCCAGGATCTCTTCGCCGCGTTGTGAGCCCGTTAGCTGCACATGTTCGGTGATTAACCCGCGCAGATGTTCTTCATGAATCGCCAGGTCGTCAACGCTTAACACTTCAACCAGCTCTGGGTTTACGCGTTTGCGGAAATCGCCGTCTTCATCGAGCACGTAGGCGAAACCGCCCGTCATACCCGCGCCGAAGTTGACGCCCGTTTTACCCAGAATGCAGACAATGCCGCCAGTCATATATTCACAGCCGTTATCGCCAATGCCTTCTACCACGGTGATAGCGCCGGAGTTACGCACCCCGAAACGCTCGCCCGCGCGGCCAGCGGCGTACAGGCGACCACCGGTCGCGCCGTACAGGCAGGTGTTGCCGATAATACTGGCCTCATGGCTGCGGAATGCTGAACCTACCGGAGGACGGATGGCGATCAGGCCGCCCGCCATGCCTTTACCAACGTAGTCGTTAGCATCGCCGGTCAGGTGCAGCTCAACGCCGCCTGCGTTCCACACGCCAAAGCTCTGGCCTGCGGTTCCGCTGAAGTGCGCTTTGATAGGATCGGACGCCAACCCTTGATCGCCGTGCGTTTGCGCGATGTAGCCAGAGAGCGATGCACCAACAGAACGGTCGGTGTTGCGAATATCAAACCAGAAAGTTTTGCTCTGGCGATCGTCAACGAACGGTTTTGCCTGTTGCAGCAACTGCGCGTTCAGCACGCCGTTATCGAACGGCGGGTTGTTCTCGGTGCAGTACAGCGCTTTACCCGGATGCGGTTCAGCGGTTTCCAGCAGGCGAGACAGTTCCAGTTTCTGTTGCTTCGCGGTGTAACCATCCAGCTCTTTCAGCAGGTCGGTACGGCCAATCAAGTCTACCAGGCGTTTCACGCCCAGAGACGCCATCAGCTCGCGGGTTTCACGGGCGATAAAGTCAAAGTAGTTGGTGACTTTGAACGGCAGGCCGTGATAGTGGTTCTTACGCAGTTTCTCGTCCTGAGTTGCCACGCCTGTCGCACAGTTATTCAGGTGGCAAATACGCAGATATTTACAACCCAGCGCGACCATTGGGCCAGTACCAAAGCCGAAACTTTCCGCTCCCAGGATCGCCGCTTTGATGATATCGACGCCAGTTTTCAGGCCGCCATCGACCTGCAAACGAATCTTATGACGCAGGCCGTTTGCCACCAGCGCCTGTTGGGTTTCCACCAGCCCTAATTCCCACGGGCAACCGGCGTATTTCACGGACGACAGTGGGCTTGCGCCAGTACCGCCGTCATAGCCCGCAATGGTGATTAAATCGGCGTAGGCTTTTGCCACACCGGTGGCGATGGTGCCGACGCCTGGTTCGGAAACCAGTTTGACGGAGATCATCGCCTTCGGGTTGACCTGTTTTAAGTCGAAAATCAGCTGCGCTAAATCCTCGATAGAATAAATATCGTGGTGCGGCGGCGGGGAGATAAGCGTCACGCCGGGGACTGAATAACGCAGTTTGGCGATATACGGGGTGACTTTATCACCCGGCAACTGACCGCCTTCGCCAGGCTTCGCGCCCTGAGCGACTTTAATCTGGATAACATCGGCATTGACCAGGTACGCTGGAGTCACGCCAAAGCGACCGGAAGCGACCTGCTTGATGCGCGACACTTTGTTGGTGCCGTAACGTGCTGGGTCTTCGCCGCCTTCACCGGAGTTAGAGTTGCCGCCGATGCTGTTCATCGCCTCAGCCAGAGCTTCGTGTGCTTCTGGGCTTAACGCGCCGATAGACATTGCGGCGGTATCAAAGCGTTTGAACAGATCAGTGGCGGGTTCAACGTCATCCAGGCTAACGACATCGCCATTCGGGTTGATAGCCAACAGATCGCGCAGCGTCGCCGCTGGGCGCTCGTTAACTAACTTCGCGTACTCTTGATAATCACGGTATTCGCCGCTTTGCACCGCCTGTTGCAGGGTGCGTACCACGTCCGGGTTGTAGGCGTGATATTCACCGCCGTGGACATACTTCAGCAGGCCGCCTTGATCCAGCGGTTTACGAGCCAGCCAGGCACGTTTCGACAGATTCAGCAGATCCTGCTGGAAGTCGTCAAAACTTGCGCCACCGATCCGGCTAACCACGCCCTGGAAGCACAGGTTCACGACATCGTCATGCAGGCCGACGGCTTCGAACAGCTTCGAGCAGCGGTATGAGGCGATAGTCGAAATGCCCATTTTGGACATGATTTTGTACAGGCCTTTGTTGATGCCGTTACGGTAGTTCAGCATCACCGTGCGGTAGTCTTTCTCAATGGCGTGAGTATCGACCAGACGCCCCAGCGTTTCATACGCCAGATATGGGTAAATGGCCGTCGCGCCAAAGCCCAGCAGCACCGCAAAGTGGTGCGGGTCACGGGCGCTTGCGGTTTCGACGATGATGTTGGCATCGCAGCGCAGGCTCTTATCAACCAGACGGGCTTGCACCGCACCAACCGCCATTGGTGCAGGAACCGGCAGGCGATTCTTGCCAATGTTGCGGTCAGACAGCACCAGCAGCACCGTACCATCGCGCACCATTTTCTCGGCTTTATCGCACAGCGCATTAACCGTCGCCTCAAGGCTGGTTTCGGTGACATCGTAGGTGATATCCAGCGTGTCGGCGCGATAGTGCTCTTCCTGCATGGTGGTGAGCTGGGTGAAATCAGAGTACAGCAGAATCGGTGATTTAAAGCTCAGGCGGTGCGCCTGGCCTTCCGCTTCACAGAAGACGTTCATCTCACGACCAATGCTGGTGGCAAGCGACATCACATGCGCTTCACGCAGCGGGTCGATTGGCGGGTTGGTGACCTGCGCAAACTGCTGGCGGAAGTAGTCATAAATAATGCGCGGCTGGCTGGAAAGCACAGCGAACGGGGTGTCGTCACCCATTGAGCCGACGGCTTCCTGGCCGTTTTCACCCAGCACGCGGATAACCGAATCTAACTCTTCGGCGCTGTAGTTAAACTGCTTCTGGTAGCTGGCGAGCGTGTCGTCGTCCAGTTCGCGGCTGCCCACTTGATCGTCTGCCAGGTCTTCAAACGGCACCAGGCGACGAACGTTTTTCTCCATCCACTCTTTGTACGGATGGCGGCTTTTCAGGTCGTTATCGGTTTCAGCCGAGTGCAGAATACGCCCGCTGCGGGTATCGATAACCATCAGTTCGCCTGGGCCGACGCGGCCTTTCTCAACCACTTCGTCAGGCTGGTAATCCCAGATACCGACTTCCGAGGCGCAGGTGATGAGCTTATCTTTGGTGATGACATAGCGCGCCGGGCGCAGGCCGTTACGGTCAAGGTTACAGGCAGCGTAGCGGCCGTCCGACATCACAATCCCTGCCGGGCCATCCCACGGCTCCATGTGCATGGAGTTAAAGTCGAAGAATGAACGCAGGTCTGGGTCCATGTCTGGGTTGTTCTGCCAGGCTGGTGGCACTAGCAGACGCATCGCGCGGATAATATCCATCCCGCCCGCCAGTAACAATTCCAGCATGTTATCCATTGAGCTGGAGTCAGAGCCGGTTTCATTAACGAACGGCGCGGCATCGTGCAGGTCAGGGATCAGTGGCGTCTGGAATTTATAGGTACGGGCGCGCGCCCACTGGCGGTTACCGGTGATGGTGTTTATTTCGCCGTTGTGCGCCAGGTAGCGGAACGGCTGCGCCAGCGGCCAGCGCGGAACAGTGTTGGTGGAGAAGCGCTGGTGGAACAGACAAATCGCTGATTCCAGACGCAAGTCCGCGAGGTCCAGGTAGAAGCGCGGCAAATCCGCCGGCATACACAGACCTTTATAAATGTTGACCAGGTTAGACAGGCTGCAAACATAGAAGTCTTTATCGTCCTGGAGGCGTTTTTCGATACGGCGACGGGCGATAAACAGGCGGCGTTCCATATCGCGCGGACGCCAGCCCGCAGGAGCGTTAACAAAAATTTGCTCAATGCGCGGCAGCGAGGAGAGGGCGATTTCACCCAGCACGCCTTCGTTGGTTGGCACATCGCGCCAGCCGACGATCGACAGGGTTTCACGCTGTAGTTCTTCTTCTACAATGCGGCGGGCGACGGCGGCCAGCTCAGGGTCTTTATTCAGGAACAGCATCCCGACGGCATAGTTTTTGGCTAAGCGCCAGCCGCGCTCTTCGGCGACAATGCGAAAGAAACGGTCAGGTTTTTGTAACAGCAGACCACAACCGTCGCCGGTTTTGCCATCGGCGAGGATTGCCCCACGGTGCTGCATTCGGGCCAGTGCGTGAATAGCGGTACGCACTACCTTGTGGCTAGGTTCGCCTTCTATGTGGGCGATCAGGCCGAAACCACAGTTATCCCTCTCAAGGGATTTATCGTACAACATATCAGTGAACCTCCCCAGGCTCTACGGGACGCCCCCTTAATCGATTGCGCGCAAGGCACAGCAAGAGCATGGCGACGGGGTATGGCACTCTTTGCCTACCTCGCATTCGCCCTCTTTTATCCTTTTCGCGTAGGTCGCACAAGTTTGAGGACTTGCTTAAGAGGGAATCTCAATTACTGCATAAATATGATGAGCAGACTGCTCATCCAGAAAGCTTCCAGCGGATTCCCAACTTATCGGGAATCCATACATAGGTCAAATGGCAATCTTATTTATACAGAAATGTGCTACGGCACAATTAACTATATGAATATTAAGATAAACATGCTGTTTTTATCGTGTGTTGACTTAATGGAAGGGGGTTAGCGAGTGTGATCTGTCTCACTATCTGAAAGCACGGTTTTAATAGACATGATCTGTATTTTCTTTGAAAAGCAGCATTTAACACTGGCAAAGAGTGTAGGGGTATATGATCGCTCTGTTTTTCAACGGCAGGCGGATTATTGCAAATAAGCACGTGAACATAAGCAAAAATAATCGCATTGGCGATGAATGAAATTGCAGTAATTTTGATTTTTTATGCAATGAGATAAAAGGTCTACATGACGATTGATCCAGGTCATCGCCGATCGAGACTAAAAATGGCAGGCTTGGCCCCTTTCTTGAGGCCGGTCTATCAGATTATGCAGTTACAAAAATTAGTCAATATGTTTGGTGGGGATCTTTCGCGTCGCTATGGCGAAAAGGTTCATAAACTGACGCTGCATGGTGGCTTTAGCTGCCCGAATCGTGATGGCACCATTGGCCGTGGCGGCTGCACCTTCTGCAATGTGGCCTCGTTTGCCGATGAAGAACAACAGCACCGCTCGATTGCCGAACAACTTGAACACCAGGCGCATCTGGTAAACCGCGCCAAACGCTATCTGGCCTATTTCCAGGCCTACACCAGTACCTTTGCAGAAGTGCAGGTGCTGCGTTCGATGTATCAACAGGCCGTCAGCCAGGCCAATATCGTCGGGCTGTGCGTTGGTACTCGCCCGGATTGCGTGCCGGAAGCGGTGCTGGATCTGCTGAGCGAATATAAAGATCAGGGCTATGAGGTGTGGCTGGAGCTGGGGCTACAGACGGCGCACGATAAAACGCTACACCGCATAAACCGTGGCCATGATTTTGCCTGCTATCAGAACACCACACGGCTGGCGCGTGAACGCGGGCTGAAAGTGTGCTCGCATTTAATTGTCGGGCTGCCGGGGGAAGGGCAGGATGAATGTCTGGAAACACTGAAACGCGTGGTCGATACTGGCGTTGACGGCATTAAGCTGCACCCGCTGCATATTGTGAAGGGCAGTATTATGGCGAAAGCGTGGGAAGCCGGGCGCTTGAACGGCATTGAGCTGGATGATTATACGGTGACCGCCGGAGAGATGATTCGCCATACGCCGCCGGAGGTGATTTTCCACCGTATCTCCGCCAGCGCTCGCCGCCCGACGCTGCTAGCGCCGCTGTGGTGTGAGAACCGCTGGACGGGGATGGTCGAGCTGGATAAATACCTTAATGAACACGGCGTACAAGGCTCAGCCCTGGGAACGCCGTGGGTAGCGCCCGTTTAAGCTCACGCCCCTCGCCATATTGCCGGATGGCGGCGTAAACGCCTTATCCGGCCTACAAGTGATCATCCCGTAGGCCTGATAAGCGTAAGCGCCATCAGGCAACGCGATTCACGCATTTTTCACACAACCTTCAACGCATTGCTCAGAATTGGGTATTATTGAGCAATGTTGTCGTGAAGGAACTCCCTATGAAGCAAATTCGTATGCTGGCGCAGTATTACGTCGATCTAATGATGAAGTTAGGTCTGGTGCGTTTTTCCCTGTTGCTGGCGCTTGCGCTGGTGGTATTGGCGATTGTCGTGCAAATGGCGGTGACCATGGTGCTGCATGGCCAGGTCGAAAGTATTGATGTTATTCGCTCTATCTTCTTCGGCCTGCTGATAACCCCGTGGGCGGTCTATTTTCTCTCGGTGGTGGTGGAACAGCTTGAGGAGTCACGGCAACGACTCTCCCGCCTGGTTGAAAAACTGGAGGAGATGCGCGAGCGTGACCTGAAGCTCAACGTGCAGCTCAAAGATAATATCTCGCAGCTAAACCAGGAAATTAGCGACCGCGAAAAAGCGGAGGCGGAGCGTCTGGCGACGCTTGAGCAACTGAGAATTGAGGTGCAGGAGCGTGAAGAAACGCAGATTCGCCTTGAGCAACAGTCCTCTTTCCTGCGTTCTTTCCTCGATGCTTCACCGGATTTAGTTTTCTATCGTAATGAAGATAAAGAGTTTTCTGGCTGTAACCGCGCAATGGAATTGCTGACCGGCAAAAGCGAAAAGCAACTGATTCACCTGCATCCTGAAGAGGTTTACACCCCAGAGGCCGCCGCGAAGGTGATTGAAACCGATGAGAAAGTCTTCCGCCACAATGTCTCTCTGACCTATGAACAGTGGCTGGATTATCCAGACGGGCGCAAAGCCTGCTTTGAAATTCGTAAAGTGCCGTACTACGACCGTGTCGGTAAACGTCATGGTTTGATGGGCTTTGGTCGCGACATTACCGAGCGTAAGCGCTATCAGGACGCGCTCGAACGCGCCAGCCGTGATAAGACCACCTTTATCTCGACCATCAGCCATGAACTGCGTACCCCGCTGAATGGCATCGTTGGCTTAAGCCGTATTTTGCTCGACACCAACCTGACCGCTGAGCAAGAGAAATACCTGAAAACCATCCACGTTTCGGCGGTGACGCTGGGTAATATCTTTAACGATATTATCGATATGGACAAAATGGAACGCCGTAAAGTGCAACTGGATAACCAGCCTGTTGACTTCACCGGCTTCCTGGCTGACCTCGAAAACCTGTCTGGACTACAGGCGCAGCAAAAAGGGCTGCGCTTCGTGATGGAACCCACGCTACCGTTGCCGCACAAAGTGATTACCGACGGCACGCGTCTGCGACAGATTTTGTGGAACCTGATCAGCAATGCGGTGAAATTTACCCAGCAGGGCAGCGTGGTGGTACGCATACGCTACGACGCGGGCGATATGCTGCACTTTGAGGTTGAAGACTCCGGTATCGGTATTCCGCAGGAAGAGCAGGACAAAATCTTCGCCATGTATTATCAGGTGAAAGACAGCCAAGGCGGCAAACCTGCCACCGGCACGGGAATTGGGCTTGCGGTTTCGCGCCGTCTGGCGAAAAGCATGGGCGGCGATATCGAAGTGGCAAGCCAGGCTGGTCACGGCTCTACCTTTACTCTGACGGTTCATGCTCCGGCGGTGGCAGAAGAAGTGGAAGATGCGTTTGAAGACAATGAAATGCCGCTGCCAGCGCTACACGTCCTGCTGGTAGAAGATATCGAACTGAACGTGATTGTGGCTCGCTCGGTGCTGGAAAAACTGGGCAACAGCGTGGATGTCGCGATGACCGGGAAAGACGCGCTGGAGATGTTTACCCCCGGCGAATACGACCTGGTGCTGCTGGATATTCAACTGCCGGATATGACTGGGCTGGATATCGCGCGTGAGCTGACCCGTAAATACCACGCTGATGACCTGCCGCCGCTGGTGGCGCTAACCGCTAACGTTCTGAAGGATAAAAAAGAGTATCTCGATGCGGGCATGAATGATGTGCTGAGCAAGCCGCTGTCGGTTCCGGCCCTGACGGCGATGATTAAAAAGTACTGGGATACCGCTGAAGATGAAGAGGAGATCACCGTGACCCCTGTCGATCAAAGCAAATCGCAGCAGTTGCTGGATATTCCAATGCTGGAGCAGTACCTCGAACTGGTAGGGCCAAAACTGATTACCGATGGCCTGGCGGTGTTCGAGAAGATGATGCCGGGGTATCTGGCGGTGCTGGAGTCTAATCTGACCGCGCGTGACCAGAAAGGCATCGTGGATGAAGGGCACAAAATTAAAGGGGCAGCGGGTTCGGTTGGCCTGCGTCATCTGCAACAGCTTGGACAGCAAATTCAGTCACCGGATCTCCCTGCCTGGTGGGATAACGTTGGTGAATGGGTTGAAGAGATGAAAACCGAGTGGCAGCAGGATGTGGCGTTACTCAAAGCGTGGGTAGCGAATGCCCATAAAAAATGACCCCGGCTTGACCGGGGTGCGCTAATACTGCGCCAACACCAGGGAACGGGTGGCTGCGTCAGATGATTGGCATGATTCTGTTTTATGACACAACCTGAAATACGATTGCTCGCTCAATAAGATAGCAAATCTTAAATTGTTTGTTACGTGAATCAGTGAAATGTGTGAAGCATAGCGGCTTAATCAAAAATATTAATCGGCGTCAGAGGGTTAGCGTGAGGAAGAAGGCTTTGAAAAGAGTCGTGTGGCTAAAACGTCTGGTAGTGCGGCTGTTGTTATTGCTGGTGCTAATCTGGGGTGGCGGCATTGCGGTATTCAATATTTTACCGGTTCCATTCTCCGCAGTGATGATTGAGCGTCAGGTCAGCGCTTGGTTTACGGGAAACTTTAGCTACGTTGCGCATTCGGATTGGGTCGGTATGGATGCGATTTCGCCGTGGATGGGGTTGGCGGTTATTGCCGCTGAAGATCAGAAATTCCCGGATCATTGGGGTTTTGATGTCTCAGCCATTGAGAAAGCGCTGGCGCACAACGAGCGGAACGAGAACCGCATTCGCGGGGCGTCTACGCTGTCGCAGCAGACTGCGAAAAATCTGTTTCTGTGGGATGGTCGTAGTTGGCTGCGTAAGGGGCTGGAGGCGGGATTAACGCTGGGTATTGAGACGGTCTGGAGCAAGAAACGGATCCTGACCGTGTATCTTAATATTGCAGAGTTTGGCCATGGGGTATTTGGCGTGGAAGCCGCGTCGCAACGTTATTTCCATAAACCGGCAAGTCAGCTGACGATGGCGGAAGCCGCGCTGCTGGCCGCTGTGTTGCCGAATCCTCTGCGTTTTAAGGCGAATGCGCCATCGGGATATGTGCGCAGCCGTCAGGTGTGGATTTTACGCCAGATGCGCCAGTTGGGCGGGGACGAATTTATGCGTGAGAATAAGCTGTATTAACCGGTGAGCTACTGCCGGATGGCGGCGTAAACGCCTTATCCGGCCTACAAGTTCGCACATCGTAGGCCTGATAAGCGCAGCGCCATCAGGCATAGTGGCTAGTCTTCGTCAAACCCAGCGTTAAACAGCGCAATCACCGCCGCTAACGCTTCCACTTCCTGCGGGCCGGTGGCTTCCACTTCAATCTGGCGGCCTTTGGCAGAATCCAGCATCAGCAACGCAATCACGCTATTGGCTTCCGCTTCGGTGCCTTCGTCGTTACGCAACAACACTTCCGCATCGTAATCTTGCATCAGTTCAAACAGCTTCATCGCTGGGCGCGCGTGCATACCCAGCTTATTGGTGATTTCAACGGTCTGCTTTACGGTCATGATTTACGTTTTTCCAGCGTGCGATGACGAGACTGCACGTTCTTACCGCGTGAGCGGAAGTAGTCAGCCAGCTGCTCGGCAACGTACACCGAACGGTGTTTACCGCCGGTACAACCAATCGCTACCGTCAAATAGCTACGATTATTGGTTTCCAGCATCGGTAACCATAGCTCAAGATAGCTGCGAGTCTGGTAAATAAAGTTGTGCACTTCGGTGTGACGGTCGAGGAACGCCGCCACCGGCTTGTCGAGGCCGGTCATTGGGCGCAGTTTTGGGTCCCAGTGCGGGTTTGGAAGGAAACGCACGTCAAAGACGTAGTCGGCATCAATCGGAATCCCGTGTTTGAAGCCGAAAGATTCGAACACCATCGTCAGCTCACGCTCGCGTTTACCCAGCAGACGGGTACGCAGCATTTCTGCCAGCTCGTGGACGGACATTTCAGAGGTGTCAACAATCAGGTCAGCGCGGGAACGCAGCGGCTCCAGCAGATTGCTCTCTTCATCAATGGCGCTTTCCAGCGACAAATTCTTGCTGGAGAGTGGGTGCAAACGGCGGGTGTCGCTGTAGCGGCGAATCAGAGTATTACGGTCGGCATCAAGGAACAGCAACTGTGGGGAAAAGTTCTCCGGGAGATTTTCCATTGCCCGTTCAAAGATTTCCGGGGACTCCGGCATGTTACGCACGTCAATGCTGACGGCGGCCGATATTTCGCGGTCGGCGAGCGTTTTTGCCAATTCAGGCAACAGCACGACCGGAAGGTTATCGACACAATAAAAACCCATGTCTTCCAGCGCTCGCAGGGCGACGGATTTGCCTGAGCCAGAGCGGCCGCTGACGATCATCAGTACCATGTACCGTTTCTCCTCAGTACGATGTGATGTCCATTAAGCATCATCGTTGGTTTCCGTATCGGTGATGATTTGATACAGCTCTTCGTCGCTCTGCGCAGCGCGCAGGCGGCGACAAATGGTTTTATCCGCCAGACGTTTCGCCACCAGAGACAGCGTATGCAGGTGGGTTTTGGTCTGGTCTGCCGGAACCAGTAAAGCAAACAGTAAATCAACAGGCTGATTGTCGATGGCATCAAAGGCTATCGGGGTTTCCAGTTGTACAAAAACGCCGACCGCACGCAGCGTATCCTCTTCCAGCTTGCCGTGAGGAATGGCGATGCCGTTGCCGATGCCGGTACTGCCCATTTTTTCACGCGTCAGAATCGCTTCAAACACCACCTGCGGTGGCAGGCTGAGCTGTTTAGCGGCTAACTCGCTGATAATTTCCAGCGCACGTTTTTTACTCTGACAGTGCACAGCACTGCGGGTACATTCCTGGTTAAGGACATTGCTCAGTTGTAGAGCCAAATCATTATTTGTCATAATTTCACCTAAGCGTCGCCCGCTATGCCGGGCATTCCGGGCGACCGCTCGGACAATCAATGTTGTTTTAGTTTATCTTTGTGTTTGGTTAACTGTCGCGCCAGTTTATCGATCAAACCGTCGATGGCGGCATACATGTCTTGCCCTTCCGCGCTGGCATGAAGTTCGCCCCCATTAACGTGCAATGTAGCATCCGAGATGTGCGTCAATTTCTCCACTTTCAACACAATATAGACCTGATTGATCCTCTCGAAATACTGTTCGAGCTTAACGAATTTCGCATTGATAAATTCGCGCATCGCATCGGTAATTTCGACGTTGTGTCCAGTGATGTTGAGCTGCATAGTGTCTTCCTTATCAGTAGAGTCAGACCAGTTGTTTACGCTGGTTAGACGGCGGGATGGATAAAGACTCTCGGTACTTTGCAACGGTGCGCCGGGCCACCATGATACCCTGTTCAGAGAGCAGGGTGGTCAGTTTACTGTCGCTCAGTGGTTTCGCGGGGTTTTCCGCGGCAATTAACTTCTTAACCAGCGCACGAATCGCCGTGGACGAGGCTTCGCCGCCGCCCTCGGTGCTCACATGGCTGGAGAAGAAATATTTAAGCTCGAAAATGCCTCGTGGGCTATGCAAATACTTCTGCGTGGTAACACGCGAAATGGTGGACTCATGCATCTCGACGGTCTGGGCGATGTCCGCCAGCACCATCGGTTTCATATATTCTTCGCCAAGATCGAAAAAAGCCTGTTGCTGTTCAACGATGCAGCGGCTAACGCGTAGCAGCGTATCGTTGCGGCTTTCCAGGCTTTTAATCAGCCACTTTGCGTCCTGAAGATTACTGCGAATAAACTGGCTGTCGGCATCGTTACGGGCGTTGTTGCACATCCCCGCATAGTGTTGGTTTATCTGCAAACGCGGAATGCTGTCGGCGTTAAGCTCTACCATCCAACGATCGTTGACCTTGCGTACCAGTACGTCTGGAATGACATATTCCGGTTCACCGGTTTGGATCGACTGACCTGGGCGGGGATCTAATGACTGGATCAGATCGACAGCTTCTTTGAGCACATCTTCTTTCAGACGCGTAACGCGCATCAGCGAGCGGAAGTCATGGTTGGCAAGCAAGTCGAGATGATCGCTGATAATTAGCCGCGCTTCGTCGATACGCGGGGTATCAGGGGAGAATTGCGACAACTGGATCAACAAACAGTCTCGCAGATCTTTAGCGGCCACACCGACCGGATCAAAGCGTTGAATCCGCTTGAGCACCGCTTCAACTTCATCAAGACCGATGTCGTCATTGCCAATGCTTTCACGAATATCTTCAAGCGTGACGGTGAGATAGCCGGTGTCATCCACGGCATCAACGATTGAAGTCGCAATGGCTCGGTCGGTATCGGTAAACGGGGTGAGTTCCACCTGCCACATCAGGTAATCCTGAAGTGTCTGGGTCGTTTCGCCCTGATAAACCGGCAGCTCGTCATCCTGGTAATCGACGCCCGTTCCAGAAGGCGTACCTGCCGTGTAGATTTCATCCCAACTGGCGTCGAGCGGCAGCTCTTCAGGCATATCCGGTTTTTCTAATGCGTCAACGCTGTCCAGCGTTTCGTTATCGACGGTTTCCTGAGTCTCTACTTCATCGTGAAGATCGGTTTGCTCAAGCAGGGGATTACTCTCCAGCGCCTGCTGGAGTTCCTGCTGAAGTTCCAGCGTAGACAGCTGCAACAGGCGAATGGCCTGCTGTAACTGCGGCGTCATGGCAAGCTGTTGGCTGAGCCTTAATTGCAAACCTTGCTTCATGTTCAGAACGAATATCTCCCGCTAACGTCGGTAACCATTACCCTATCAGAGTCTGAAGTCTTCCCCAAGATACACGCGTTTAACATGTTCGTCTTGTAGGATCTCTTGCGGGGTTCCATGGGCAATCAGGTGCCCCTGGCTAACGATATAGGCGCGTTCGCACACGGCTAATGTCTCGCGAACGTTGTGGTCTGTTATCAGCACACCGAGGCCACTGTCGCGCAGGTGCTCGATAATACGTTTAATGTCGATAACCGAGATAGGGTCAACGCCAGCAAACGGTTCATCCAACAGGATAAATTTCGGGTTTGCCGCCAGTGCGCGGGCGATTTCAACGCGGCGGCGTTCACCGCCGGAAAGCGCCTGACCCAGGCTGTCGCGCAGGTGCTCGATGTGGAACTCTTCCATCAGCTCTTTCGCGCGATCTTCACGCTGTTCGTTGCTGAGATCGTCACGAATCTGGAGCACCGCCATCAGGTTGTCGTAAACGCTCAGGCGACGGAAGATAGACGCTTCTTGCGGCAGATAGCCAATACCACGACGCGCACGCGCGTGTAACGGCAGCAGGCTGATGTCTTCATCATCAATGATGATATTACCCGCGTCGCGCGGCACGATACCCACTACCATGTAGAAGGTGGTGGTTTTACCCGCGCCGTTTGGCCCAAGCAGGCCCACAATCTCACCGGAGTTGACGGTCAGACTGACATCTTCTACCACGCGGCGGCCTTTGTAGGCCTTCGCCAGATTTTTTGCAGTTAATGTCGCCATAACGAATTAGTTACTCTTTTTCTGGGCCGGGGCCTGACTTTTGGATTTGTCCTGAATCTGCGACGGAACCAGTACGGTGGTGACGCGTTTGCCTTTGTCGCTAAACGCCTGCATTTTCTGCTCTTTCACCAGGTAGGTAATTTTGTCGCCCTTGATGTTGCTATCTAGCTGCTCCAGGTAGGCGTTGCCCGTTAGTACCACGAAATCGTTCTGCAATTCATAATGCATTTTCGACGCGTGGCCTTTTACTGGTTTGCCGTTGTCTTGCATCTGATAGAACGTGGCCGGGTTACCATAACCGTCGATCACTTCTTTGCCCTTTTCGTTCGCCGGACGAGTCACGACCACTTTATCGGCATTAATTTTGATAGTGCCCTGGGTGACCACGACGTTACCGGTGAAAGTGACGATGTTACCCTGCATATCCAGCGACTGCTGATCGGATTCAATATGAATCGGCTGATCGGTATCACCGGTAAGCGCCATTGCAGGCAGACTGGCGGCCAGCAAGGAACCGGCGAGAGCCAGCTTAAGGCTGAGTTTGTTTGTTCTGAATTTCATAAGAGGTTCTAACCTTTTCAATCAGCTCGGCGGTTTTGCTGCGTAAATTGCCGCGCATTTTCAGGCCGCTGGAATTAAATGTTGTTCCGTATAACGTCACCAGATCGTCCGAGGATACGTCCTGAGTTGTCAGGTTTACCTGGGCATTATCTGTCGTAATCTTACGCAGTTGTGCGTCTTCTGTCAGCGCGTTGATTTCAACGTGCCCGTAGAGGTACAACATGCGATCGTTGGTCAGCTTGGCTTTATCGGCTTTAATCGACCAGGTTGGCACCTTATTGGCGTCAAAGGTTGTCAGTACCGGATTGGTAAACCATGACACCGCCTGATCGGAAAAATACTCCACATGTTCGGCGATTAACCGGTAGCTGAGTGCGCCTTCGGGGCTGTACACCACGGTATCGGTATGTTCGCTTTTGTAGGTTGGATCGTTGGCATTGATAACCGCCTGGCTGCTGTCGTCCTTATCGGCAAGATTAAGGCCGATCAGCACCAGCGCCACCAGTGCTAGCAAAATGATAACCCAACGTCTGGTTTTACTCATATCGATTGCCCTTTGGCTTCATCCAGCTTGCCTTGCGCCAGCAGTAGCAGGTCGCAAACTTCACGAACCGCGCCACGGCCACCGGCAATGCGCGTGACGTAATCGGCGCGCGGCAAGAGCAGCGGGTGCGCGTCGGCGACCGCAACGCTAAGGCCGATTTCAGCCATCACCGGCCAGTCAATCAGATCATCGCCGACGTAGGCCACTTCGTCCGGCTGAAGATTCAGCGTGGCGAGCAGCTCGCGGTAGGCTATCAGTTTATCGGATTGCCCCTGATAAAGATGGGTTATCCCAAGCGTAGCGCAACGGTCTTCTAACAGTTTAGCTTTTCGCCCAGTAATAATCGCCACATCGATACCTGAGGTAAGGGCGCAACGAATACCGTAGCCGTCGCGCACGTTGAAGGCTTTCAGCTCTTCACCGTTATTGCCCATATAAATAAGGCCGTCGGAAAGCACCCCGTCAACATCGAGGATCAACAGGCGGATTTTCTCCGCCCGGGCAATAAATTGTGGACTCACCGGGCCGTAACAGGTAGCGACCGAGGCGACAGCATTACTCATTCTTTATATCCTTGATTACACTACGCCTGCGCGCAGTAAGTCGTGCATATGTATCACACCCAGGAGATGGTCGCCATCGGCAACCAGCACACAGGTGATATGACGTGATTGCATCAGGTTCAGCGCATCGACTGCCAGCATCCCTGGACGAATACGAATACCACCAGGTGTCATCACATCGGCAATACCGAGACTGCGCACGTCAACGCCGTTATCGAAGATGCGGCGCAGGTCACCATCGGTGAATATCCCTTTAATCTGCATATTGTCATCGCAGATAGCCGTCATCCCTAAATTCTTACGGGTAATTTCCAGCAGCGCGTCGCGCAGTGAAGCGTCCTCGCTAACATGCGGAATTTCATCACCCGTATGCATGATATCGTTAACACGCAGTAACAATTTGCGACCGAGTGCGCCGCCAGGGTGTGACAGGGCAAAATCTTCGGCGGTAAAGCCACGGGCTTTCAGCAGTGCAACCGCCAACGCATCGCCCATGACTAATGCGGCGGTGGTGCTGGTAGTTGGCGCCAGCCCCAGCGGGCACGCCTCGCGCGGGACTTTCACGCAGAGGTGAATATCTGCCGCGCGCCCCATGCTGCTTTCCGGCTTACTGGTTATACAGATAAGCGGAATCTGTTGTCGTTTGAGCACCGGGATCAGCGCCAGAATTTCGTTAGACTCGCCGGAGTTAGACAGCGCAATCACCACGTCCTGCGGCGTCACCATGCCTAAGTCACCGTGAGCGGCTTCGCCTGGGTGCACAAAGAAGGACGATGTTCCGGTACTGGCAAAGGTGGCCGCCATTTTACGCCCAATATGCCCGGATTTTCCCATCCCCATAACCACGACTTTACCGCCACAGTAGAAAATCTTCTCACAGGCGGCAGCAAAATCCTGATTAATGTATTGATCGAGCTGTTGCAGCCCTTCCCGTTCAATTTCCAGAACTTCTCTTCCGGCCTGCAGGAAGTCGAAATTTGGCTGCAAATCTATTTGCGACATAGTGTAATCCCGATTCATTCGATGAAGAGCGGCGTTGCCCAGTAGAGCAGCGCCAGCCATACAACAAACCCGCCGATTAACAGTAAACCTACGCCACGGCCAATTTGGCGGCGACGCCAGCACAGCAGGGCAACAATTACGCTCACCAGAACCATTACGCCATAATCCCGGCTGAACGCGAGGGGGTTAAACGCCCCTGGCGCGATGAGGGCGGGGATGCCGAGCACGATGGCCATATTAAAGAAATTTGAGCCAATGATATTGCCGACTGCAATATCATTTTCGCCTTTGCGAACGCCAGCAATAGCGGTCGCAAGCTCCGGCAGGCTAGTGCCCAGTGCGATAACCGTTAGCCCAATGGTCAGTTCGCTCATGGCGAAATAGTGGGCGAAGACCGTGGCGTTATCTATCACCATTCGGGTCGCCATGGGCATGATAATCAGTGCGACGCCTAGCCACAGGCAGGCGACGGGCAGCGAGCCATCGCGCGGCAATTCCGCCAGCTGCTCTTGCGTGAATGTGTCATTCCCCTGGCGCTCGACCAGGCGCGTTATTTTAATGGTAAACAACAGCCACAAGGCGGCCAGCGCAAATAAAAACAGGCCGTCAACGAACGACAGTTCACCATCATACAGCACACATCCTGCCATTAGGCTCACGACCAACATTAGCGGGATTTCGTGGCGCAGGATATCAGAATGCACGGTAAAGGGGTGGAACAGGGCGGTTAGCCCAAGAATCAACAAAATGTTGATGATATTGGAACCGACGGCGGTGCCAATGGCGAGATCAACCTGACCATGCAGTGACGCGGCAGCAGATACGATGATTTCAGGTAATGATGTCCCGATACTGACTACGGTAATTCCGATAATCAATGGCGGGACACCTAAAGCACGACACAGAATAGAGGCGGAATACACGAGGCGGTCAGCGCTATACACCACCAGAAGCAAACCAATAATCAACAGAGCCGTGGCTAAAAGCATCTAAAGTCCTTTATTAAGGTATAATCGCCAGTCCGTACGTCTGAACGTAACGAATTCTTAATTTTGACTTTATGCGCAGGAAAAGTAAAACAAATGCCAGATTTCGTTAACTTGGGCGGCAAGGATTCTGTAAGAATGCGGGGTCAAGCAGGAGTTTGATCCATTTAAGGACCTGGAAAGGTAAGCCTATGAGCCAAAATATAGCGAATTTAGTCGATGTGCGTGATGTGACGTTCTCGCGTGGCAATCGCGTTATTTTCGACAATATCTCGCTGTCGGTGCCGCGTGGCAAAATCACCGCCATTATGGGGCCGTCAGGGATTGGCAAGACCACACTGTTGCGCCTTATCGGCGGGCAAATTCCCCCGGACAGCGGGGAAATCCTTTTTGATGGCGAGGACGTGCCAAAAATGTCGCGTTCCCGCCTGTATACCGTGCGTAAACGCATGAGTATGCTATTTCAGTCTGGTGCGCTGTTCACCGATATGAACGTGTTTGATAACGTGGCGTATCCGATTCGCGAACACACCTGTTTGCCTGAGCCGTTGCTGAAAAGTACGGTGATGATGAAACTGGAAGCCGTCGGGTTACGCGGGGCCGCGAAGCTAATGCCATCTGAGCTTTCTGGCGGTATGGCACGTCGCGCCGCGCTGGCGAGGGCGATTGCGCTGGAGCCAGATCTCATCATGTTTGATGAACCGTTCGTCGGCCAAGACCCGATCACCATGGGCGTATTGGTAAAGTTGATTTCTGAACTCAACAGTGCGCTGGGTGTCACCTGTATTGTGGTTTCTCATGACGTGCCGGAAGTGTTGAGCATCGCTGATTACGCTTACATTGTGGCAGACCAGAAAATCGTTGCTCATGGCAGCGCCTCATCGTTGCAGGAAAACGCGGATCCTCGGGTGCGTCAATTCCTCGACGGTATCGCCGACGGCCCCGTGCCGTTCCGTTATCCTGCGGGCGACTATCGTCACGATCTCATCGGCACAGGGAGCTAATCTACTCATGCTGTTAAATGCACTGGCAGCGCTTGGACATCGCGGGATTAAGACCATCGCGACGTTTGGGCGAGCTGGGTTAATGTTATTCAATGCCGTTATTGGCAAGCCAGAGTTTCGTAAGCATGCGCCGTTGCTGGTGCGTCAGCTCTACAACGTTGGCGTGCTTTCAATGGTTATCATCATTGTGTCGGGCGTGTTTATCGGCATGGTGCTGGGGTTGCAGGGCTACCTGGTGTTGACGACCTACAGCGCGGAGACCAGTCTTGGAATGCTGGTGGCGCTGTCGCTGCTGCGTGAGCTGGGGCCGGTTGTCGCCGCGCTGCTGTTTGCCGGTCGTGCCGGGTCGGCGTTGACCGCCGAAATTGGCCTGATGCGCGCCACCGAACAGCTTTCCAGTATGGAAATGATGGCGGTTGACCCGCTGCGCCGTGTGATTTCTCCGCGCTTTTGGGCCGGCGTTATTTCACTGCCGCTGCTGACGATTATGTTCGTCGCGGTGGGCATCTGGGGCGGTTCGCTGGTCGGCGTAAGCTGGAAAGGCATTGATGCCGGGTTCTTCTGGTCGGCAATGCAAAATGCGGTGGACTGGCGTCTTGATCTGGTGAACTGCCTGATCAAGAGCGTTGTTTTCGCCATTACGGTGACATGGATTGCGTTATTTAATGGTTACGATGCGATCCCCACTTCTGCCGGAATCAGCCGCGCGACCACTCGTACCGTGGTACATGCATCGCTGGCGGTTCTTGGGCTGGACTTTGTGCTGACGGCACTGATGTTTGGGAATTGAGTAAATGCAAACGAAAAAGAGTGAAATCTGGGTCGGTATTTTTTTGTTGGTTGCCCTGCTGGCGGCACTGTTTGTGTGTCTGAAAGCGGCAGATGTGTCGTCGATTAAGTCTGAACCAACGTACCGCATTTACGCCACCTTTGATAACATCGGCGGCCTGAAAAACCGTTCACCGGTGCGTATTGGCGGCGTTGTTATTGGGCGAGTGGCTGACATCACCCTTGATCCGAAAACTTATCTACCGCGCGTGGCTATCGACATCGAAGACCGCTACAACCAAATCCCCGATACCAGCTCGCTGGCTATTCGTACCTCGGGCCTGCTCGGTGAGCAGTATCTGGCGCTGAACGTTGGTTTTGAAGATCCTGAGCTGGGAACGTCTATCCTTAAAGATGGTGGCACAATTCAGGACACTAAATCGGCGATGGTGCTGGAAGATCTTATTGGCCAGTTCCTTTACAACAGTAAAGGTGGTGACAATCAGAATTCAGGCGATGCGCAAAGTGCGCCAGATGGACATACTGGTACGACAACGCCTGCAACTGGCTCGACGAATTAACCTCAGGAGATACTCGACATGTTTAAACGTTTACTGATGGTCGCCATGCTGGTGATTGCCCCGTTAACGGCAGCGACAGCGGCAGACCAATCTAACCCTTACAAGCTGATGGACGAAGCGGCACAGAAAACCTTCGATCGCCTGAAGAATGAACAGCCCAAAATTCGTTCTAACCCGAACTATCTGCGTGATGTGGTTGACCAGGAACTGCTGCCGTATGTGCAGGTAAAATACGCCGGTGCGCTGGTTCTGGGCCGTTACTATAAAGATGCCACCCCAGCGCAGCGTGATGCTTACTTCGCAGCTTTTCGCGAATACCTGAAACAAGCTTACGGTCAGGCGCTGGCGATGTATCACGGTCAGACTTACCAGATTGCCCCTGAAAAACCGTTGGGCGACGCGACTATCGTGCCTATCCGCGTGACAATTATTGACCCGAATGGCCGCCCACCGGTACGCCTGGATTTCCAGTGGCGTAAAAATACCCAAACCGGCAACTGGCAGGCGTACGACATGATTGCGGAAGGGGTTAGCATGATCACCACCAAACAGAACGAGTGGAGCGACCTGCTGCGTACCAAAGGTATCGACGGCCTGACCGCGCAGCTGAAATCCATCTCAGCGCAGCCGATCACTTTGGATCAGAAAAAATAATGAGCGAACAGCTAAGCTGGACGCGCGACGGCGAGCGCCTGGCGCTGCACGGTGAACTGGATCAAGACTTTCTGGTTCCCCTGTGGGATGCCAGAAACGATGCCACGCAAGGCGTCTCGGTTATCGACCTCAATGGCCTGAGCCGCGTTGACACGGCCGGGCTGGCGCTGTTGATTCATTTGACTGACCTGATTCGTTCTCAGGGCCGGACGGTACGCCTTGAGGGCGTCAGTGAAAAACTCGCCACACTGAAAGGTTTATATAATCTCCCTGAAGAGATGATCCCTTAAAAATTTCAGTGCGTTATTGTTCTCGCTATGAATCAAGCCCTATCAATCTCGATGATGGGGCTTTTTGCTTGTTTAAGACTGCGCCACTTTCCTCTAAGATGTGGGGCTGTTTTCACTCTCAACTGAAATGCGAACCTATGGAAAATAATGAAATTCAGACCGTGCTGATGAATGCACTCTCCCTTCAGGAAGTTCTCGTTTCTGGCGATGGCAGCCACTTCCAGGTGATTGCCGTGGGTGAGATGTTTGATGGCATGAGCCGGGTTAAGAAGCAGCAGACTATCTATGCCCCGCTGATGGAATACATTGCGGACAACCGCATCCATGCCCTGTCGATCAAAGCGTATACCCCGCAAGAATGGGCACGCGATCGCAAACTCAACGGTTTTTGAGTCAAGGGAGAGGTGAATCCACTTCTCCAGTGACGAATGTGAATACTTAACAGAGATTAGATTTGATGGATAAATTTCGTGTGCAGGGGCCAACCCGCCTTCAGGGCGAAGTGACGATTAGCGGCGCTAAAAACGCGGCTCTTCCGATTCTGTTTGCTGCTTTGCTGGCTGAAGACCCGGTTGAAATCCAGAACGTACCGAAGCTGAAAGACGTTGATACTTCCATGAAGCTGCTGAGCCAGTTGGGTGCGAAGGTTGAACGTAACGGTTCGGTATGGGTTGACGCAGGTCCGGTAAACGTATTCTGTGCACCTTACGAGCTGGTGAAAACCATGCGTGCTTCTATCTGGGCACTTGGCCCATTGGTGGCGCGTTTTGGTCAGGGGCAGGTTTCTCTGCCTGGCGGCTGCACTATTGGTGCGCGTCCGGTCGATCTGCACATCTCCGGTCTTGAGCAGCTGGGTGCTGAAATCAAGCTGGAAGAAGGCTACGTGAAAGCATCCGTCAATGGTCGCCTGAAAGGCGCGCATATCGTTATGGACATGGTCAGCGTCGGCGCGACCGTGACTATCATGACCGCCGCAACGCTTGCGGAAGGGACTACCGTCATTGAAAACGCCGCGCGCGAGCCGGAAATTGTGGACACGGCGAACTTCCTCAACGCGATGGGCGCGAAAGTGACAGGTCAGGGGACCGATCGCATTACCATCGAAGGCGTGAAGCGTCTGGGCGGCGGTGTTTACCGCGTTCTGCCAGACCGTATCGAAACCGGTACTTTCCTGGTGGCAGCCGCAATCTCTGGCGGCAAAATTGTCTGCCGCAATGCCCAGCCGGATACGCTGGATGCGGTGCTGGCGAAGCTGCGCGAAGCTGGTGCGGATATCGAAGTCGGTAGCGATTGGGTTAGCCTGGATATGCACGGCAAGCGCCCGAAAGCGGTGAATGTACGTACGGCTCCGCATCCGGCGTTCCCGACCGACATGCAAGCACAGTTCACGCTGCTGAACCTGGTCGCGGAAGGCACGGGTGTGATCACTGAAACGGTGTTTGAGAACCGCTTCATGCATATCCCGGAACTGATTCGTATGGGCGCACGTGCGGAAATTGAAAGCAATACCGCGATTTGCCACGGCGTTGAGAAACTGTCCGGTGCTCAGGTAATGGCAACCGACCTGCGCGCATCTGCAAGCCTCGTGCTGGCTGGCTGTATCGCACAGGGTACGACCGTTGTTGACCGTATCTATCACATCGATCGCGGCTATGAGCGCATTGAAGATAAACTGCGTGCGTTAGGCGCTAATATCGAGCGTATCAAAGGCGAGTAATCGTCTGCCGTTAAAAACGCCCTCCAGTTCGCCTGGAGGGTGGTTAATCGCGTTATTTATCCTTTCTTGGCTGGCGTATCGCCCGCGTTCTATCAATAAATTCATGCGTTAGCGGGTCGTGATAGCGTGACGGCCAGATAATCCATGGCTCCGTTTCAAGCACCCTGGCAATAATCATTTCTCCCTTCGGCCAGGAGCGCGAAAGGACATTGGCTAGTGTGGATGAGCTAAGGCCATTTTTACGCGACTCTGCGGCCATTGATGTGCCTTTTTTGCGCAGCCCGGCGATAATGTCTGCCGGATGCCAGTCGATAAAGTTCTCCATACTTCCTCCCTGAGAGCGGTGTTTAAATCGTCAGATTGAGTGAAGAACGTACTTTACCCCTCTTTTCATCAATATTCTAAAAGGTTCATGTAAGTTTTTCTAAATTAGGAAAACGTCAATTTTTAGGCGTAAAAAGCCGCGAAAAAGAATTTTTAAGAACTTTCCCGCGCAGGGCCGCGCGGGAAGGGATTAACGATCGCGCTGAACGGCGATATGGGCGAGGCCGATGAGGGCGTCACGCCATTGTGAATCCGGCAGCGGAGCCAGGGCGGCAATCGCTTTGTCGGCTTCTTCCTCGGCGCGCTGACGCGTCCACTCCAGCGAGCCGCAGGCCGCCATGGCTTCGAGCACCGGTTCCAGCAGATGGCGGCCGTTGCCTTGCTCAATCGCGCTCCGAATCAGTTGCGTTTGCTCTGGCGTACCGTTACGCATCGCATGAAGCAGCGGCAATGTTGGTTTGCCTTCGTTGAGGTCATCACCGACGTTTTTACCCAGCGTTTCGCCATCAGCGCTGTAGTCGAGTAAATCGTCAATTAGCTGGAAAGCCGTACCCAGATAGCGACCATAATCCTGCAACCCTTTTTCCTGCTCAGGCGTACAGTCTGCGAGCAGGCCAGAGCACTGGGCTGCGGCTTCAAACAGGCGCGCGGTTTTGCTGTAAATTACCCGCATGTAGTTTTCTTCAGTGATATCCGGGTCATTGACGTTCATCAACTGAAGCACTTCGCCTTCAGCTATCACGTTCACCGCTTCAGACATTACTGCCAGCACTTTCAGCGAGCCGAGGCTGGTCATCATCTGAAATGCACGGGTGTAGATGAAATCGCCCACCAGTACGCTGGCAGCGTTGCCAAAAGCCGCATTTGCCGTCGCCTTGCCGCGACGCATATCCGACTCATCCACCACGTCATCGTGCAGCAGCGTCGCGGTATGAATAAATTCGATCAGCGCAGCGATGGTGACATGGGCATTTCCCTGATAGCCAACGGCGCGGGCCGCCAAAACGGCGATCATTGGACGAATCCGTTTCCCACCGCCGCTGACGATGTAATAGCCAAGCTGGTTGATCAACTGGACGTCCGAGTTGAGCTGCTCAAGAATCGTCGCATTGACACCCGCCATATCCTGCGCGGTTAACTCATTGATTTTTTGTAAATTCATCGCAAAAGCCGGGCTTAATGTCCTGTTTACCACTTATCCATATGGGATAACGAAGGTTATACGTTAGCGTTGTAAGTCTGATTGTACTGAAAAAACGGCTCAGATAAACGTTGCCGTGTACGTTGTATTTTTTTTCTGCGTCTATTGATGCTAGCACTTGTCAAAGGCTCGTGTTTTGCGTAATATTCGCGCCCTATTGTGAATATTTATAGCGCACTCTGAATCACACGAAGATGTGCGCGGAAGCGGAGTTTATATGTACGCGGTTTTCCAAAGTGGTGGTAAACAACACCGAGTAAGCGAAGGTCAGACCGTTCGCCTGGAAAAGCTGGACATCGCAACTGGCGAAACTGTTGAGTTCGCTGAAGTTCTGATGATCGCAAACGGTGAAGAAGTCAAAATCGGCGTTCCTTTCGTTGATGGCGGCGTTATCAAAGCTGAAGTTGTTGCTCACGGTCGTGGCGAGAAAGTTAAAATTGTTAAGTTTCGTCGTCGTAAACACTACCGTAAGCAGCAGGGCCATCGTCAGTGGTTCACTGATGTGAAAATTACTGGCATCAGCGCTTAAGTTAAGGGGAGCAGATTAAATGGCACATAAAAAGGCTGGCGGCTCGACTCGTAACGGTCGCGATTCAGAAGCTAAACGTCTGGGCGTAAAACGCTTTGGCGGCGAAACAGTTCTGGCTGGTAGCATCATCGTTCGTCAACGTGGTACTAAATTCCACGCTGGCACCAACGTTGGTTGCGGCAAAGACCACACTCTGTTTGCTAAAGCAGACGGTAAAGTGAAATTTGAAGTTAAAGGTCCGAATAACCGTAAATTTATCAGCATCGTTGCTGAATAAGTTATTCGCGTCCCGGTAACGGATAAAAGCCCCGCAACGTGTTGCGGGGCTTTTTACATTCGACGCCAGGTAAACACCGTCCAGGTAGGTCATCCGGTATGAAGCAGCAGGCGGGCATCGGCATTATATTGGCGCTCACTACAGCGGTCTGCTGGGGGGCGTTACCTATTGCCATGAAACAGGTTCTGGAAGTGATGGAACCGCCTACCATTGTGTTCTATCGGTTCTTAATGGCGGGCTGTGGCCTTGGCGTCATTCTGTTGTGGAAGCGTAAACTGCCTCCGGTACAGATTTTTCGTAACCCCCGTTGGCTGGTGCTCTTACTGATTGCCACTGGGGGGCTGTTCGGTAACTTCGTGCTGTTTAGTTCATCGCTTCAGTACGTTAGCCCAACGGCATCGCAGGTGATTGGTCAACTTTCACCTGTCGGCATGATGATTGCCAGCGTTTTCATCCTTAAAGAGAAGATGCGTGGCACGCAGGTAGTCGGCGCTATCATGCTTATCTGCGGCTTACTGATGTTTTTTAACACCAGTTTGATTGAGATATTTACCCGCCTGACTGACTACACCTGGGGCGTTATCTTCGGTGTTGGGGCGGCAACGGTCTGGGTGAGTTACGGTGTCGCGCAAAAGGTGTTATTGCGGCGTCTGGCCTCACAGCAGATCCTTTTTTTGCTGTACACTTTATGTACGATTGCACTGCTGCCGTTAGCAAAGCCTGAAGTGATTGGGCAACTGAGCGACTGGCAGCTAGCCTGCCTGATCTTCTGTGGTCTGAACACATTGGTCGGTTATGGGGCGCTGGCGGAAGCCATGGCGCGCTGGCAGGCGGCACAGGTAAGCGCGCTGGTGACGCTTACTCCCTTGTTTACATTGTTATTTTCAGATCTATTATCAATGGCCTGGCCCGATTTCTTCGCCAGACCGATGTTGAACCTTTTAGGTTACCTCGGTGCGTTTGTCGTGGTTGCGGGCGCGATGTATTCCGCCATTGGTCATCGTCTTTGGGGGCGGTGGCGTAAGCGTGAAGCGGTTGTTCCGTTACCCCGCGCAGGCGAATGATTTACGGAGAGTAAAATGAAGTTTGTTGATGAAGCAACGATCCTGGTCGTAGCAGGTGATGGCGGTAATGGTTGCGTTAGCTTCCGCCGTGAAAAATATATTCCGAGAGGCGGCCCAGACGGCGGCGACGGTGGTGATGGTGGTGACGTATGGATGGAAGCCGACGAGAACCTGAACACCCTGATTGACTACCGTTTCGAGAAGTCCTTCCGCGCTGAGCGTGGTCAGAACGGCGCAAGCCGCGACTGCACCGGTAAACGCGGTAAAGATGTGACTATCAAAGTGCCGGTTGGTACACGAGTTATCGACCAGGGTACTGGCGAAACCATGGGCGACATGACCAAACACGGTCAGCGTCTGATGGTGGCGAAGGGCGGTTGGCACGGTCTGGGTAACACCCGTTTTAAATCGTCTGTGAACCGTACTCCGCGTCAAAAAACGATGGGTACGCCGGGCGACAAACGTGACCTTCAGCTTGAACTGATGCTGTTGGCGGACGTTGGGATGCTGGGGATGCCGAACGCCGGTAAATCCACCTTTATCCGCGCCGTTTCTGCGGCAAAACCGAAAGTGGCAGACTATCCGTTTACCACATTGGTTCCAAGCCTGGGCGTAGTGCGTGTCGATAACGAGAAGAGCTTTGTGGTTGCCGATATCCCAGGTCTGATTGAAGGGGCATCGGAAGGCGCTGGCTTAGGTATTCGCTTTCTGAAACACCTTGAGCGTTGCCGCGTACTGCTGCACATTATCGATATCGACCCGATTGACGGTTCCGATCCGGCGGAAAACGCGCGCATCATCATTGGCGAGCTGGAAAAATACAGCGATAAACTGGCCGGTAAACCACGTTGGTTGGTGTTCAACAAAATTGACACCATGGATAAAGCCGCCGCTGAAGAAAAAGCGAAAGCGATCGCTGAAGCAATGGGTTGGGAAGGCAAGTACTACCTGATCTCTGCGGCAAGCCAGATTGGCGTGAAAGATCTGTGCTGGGATGTGATGAACTTTATCATCGAGAACCCAATTGTTCAGGCTGAAGATGCGAAACAGCCAGAAAAAGTTGAGTTCATGTGGGATGACTATCATCGCCAGCAGCTTGACGAAGTCGCCGCAGAAGCGGAAGACGACGAAGATTGGGATGACGACTGGGATGAAGACGACGAAGAAGGTGTCGAGTTCATTTACAAACGTTAATCCTGAAGCCGGATGGCGACGCTAACGCGTTTTATCCGGGCAACAATATAAAACGGGCTGCATTTGCGGCCCGTTTTGTTATGTGTGTTATAGGCCGGATACGCGCAAGCGCCATCCGGCAACATCACTCTCAGTTGTTCTGATAAATATCTTTGTACAACCGACTCTCAAAGCGCACTAGCGGAATACGACGATTGCGCTGGTCAGCCGGCTCCACGGCATAGCCGGAAAGATATTGCACAAAAGCCATCCGCTGCCCGCTGGCGGTGGTGATAAAGCCTGCCAGGTTGTAGACGCCCTGTAGTGAACCGGTTTTCGCCGATACTTTGCCATCGACCCCGGCCTGATGCAGACCCGCGCGGTATTGCAGCGAACCATCGTGACCGGCAAGCGGCAGCATAGAGATAAAATCCAGCTCGTTATCGTGCTGTGCGATGTACTGTAATGCCTGCATCATGGTGGCAGGAGCAATCAGGTTATGTCGCGACAGGCCAGAACCATCAGCGATAATCGTATTGCCTAAATTCACGCCTGCCTGCTGGCGCAGGATCTGCCGTACGGCATCGGAACCCGCCCGCCAGGTTCCCGGAACGCCAAAGCGCGCATGACCAATCATGCGGAATACGGTATCGGCTATCATGTTGTCTGATTTTTTCAGCATGATTTTGAGCAGGTCGTGCAATGGTGCGGATTGCTTACTGGCAATCACCGTTCCCGGTTCGTTGACCAGCGTTTGGCGCAGCAATGTGCCGCTGTAGGTGATACCCGCTTGCTTAAGCTCATCTTTGATAATCGCCCCGGCATAGCTCGCGCCGTCCTGAATGGCGAACGCCAGCGGTAGCGGATCTGAGCGCTGCGGTAGGCAGCCGGTAAGCGTATAACGGTTCAGGTCACCCGGTACGACGTCCAGTTCACAATATTGTGCCTCTGGTGAGCCTTTGGCTAATGTGCGCACCTGGCTAAACATCGTCACCGGATAGTAAGACGCGATGCGGATAAACGCCAAATCATTGGCTTTCTGGGCGCTGTAGAGCGAAATAGAGAAACAGTTACGGTCAATAATGGCCGCCGCCGGAGGGGCGCTAAAGCACTGCGTCATATCGTTCCACGGCCAGCCAGGGGCTTTATCGTGGCTGGCAAAAATGGAGGTATCAATAAGCACGTTGCCGTCGATACTCTGCACGCCCGCTTTTTTCAGCGCCGCCACCATATTACGAATATCCTGACGTTTTAGCGTCGGATCGCCGCCAAATCGTGCAATAAGGTCGCCTTTGAGCGTCCCGTTATCCACGCTGCCTTTGCTTTCCAACGTGGTGGTAAAGCGAAAATCCGGGCCGAGTTGGAGCAAGGCCGCCAGTGCAGTGAGTACCTTTTGGGTACTGGCTGGCAGAGCCATCTGTTGGCCGTGGTAATCGATCAGTGGCGCAGGTGCGCCCACTTTCTGCACCAAAAGCGCGAGGTTGGCCCCAGCAGGAAGCTGATTGATATATTCATCAACATTCGCGGCTTGAACGCTAAACGCTATACTGGTGGTCAATCCGATGATAAATCTGGAAAATCGCATAATCTCGCGCTAACAACCTGGAAACGAGCCGTCATACTACGGCGCAACGCCCTGTAAAGTAAACGATGACCCGTAGTGAACTTCGCGGTAAAATACGTATCAAATGAAAAATTACTGCTGACCTGGGGCTTTGTACCCGGGTCGGTTTTCTTTTGCTTCTGGCCTGGTGTTGATAGCGACCCAGGCGGGCTTAGCGGCCGGAGTGGGTGAAGTACTCCCAACAGGAATGTTCAAGAGGTATAACAATGCAAGCTATTCCGATGACCCTTCGTGGTGCAGAAAAACTGCGTGAAGAACTGGATTTTCTGAAATCCGTACGTCGTCCTGAAATCATCGCATCGATCGCTGAAGCGCGCGAACACGGCGACCTGAAAGAAAACGCTGAGTATCACGCGGCACGTGAACAGCAGGGTTTCTGTGAAGGGCGTATCAAAGATATCGAGGCGAAGCTGTCTAATGCGCAGGTTATTGATATCACCAAGATCCCTAACAATGGGCGTGTGATTTTCGGTGCGACCGTGAAAGTATTGAACCTGGATAACGACGAAGAACAGACTTATCGCATCGTGGGCGATGACGAGGCGGATTTCAAACAGAACCTGATTTCTGTGAACTCGCCAATCGCACGCGGCCTGATTGGCAAAGAGCAGGATGATGTCGTGACCATCCGCACGCCAGGCGGTGAAGTTGAGTTCGAAATCATCAAAGTGGATTATCTGTAATATTTGTTCAACACTGAAAATGTTGAGTGAGTGTAAAGATAAGAAAAAGGCCGCATAGCGGCCTTTTATCAAGCATAAGAGCGTGGCATGTTGCTAGCCCTCGAGAAGAAAATCCCTCATTTAACACAATGTTGTGTCAAAAATTAGGATATTCTTAACGTGGCAACGAGATTTTGCGTTCTTTACCAGGGCGATAAAGCACCAGCATTTTACCGATGACCTGTACGTTACAGGCACCGGTTTCACGCACGATAGCGTCCACGATCAAGGCTTTAGTCTCCCTGTCTTCCGAGGCGACTTTCACCTTGATAAGCTCATGGTGCTCTAACGCTTGTTCAATCTCGGCCAGTACCCCTTCGGTCAAACCATTGTTGCCAAGCATTACTACCGGCTTGAGCGGATGTGCCAGACCTTTTAGGTGCTGTTTTTGTTTAGTACTCAGATTCATCGTATATTTTTGCTTACCTTGGGATTGAAAACGGGTCATTCTACCGCCATCTCCCATATATCGCCAAATGGCGCGTAGATATTTACGCCAAAAGGTTACGATGAACTGCCCCGATGGGAATGTTAAATGACAGGTAAAAAGCGTTCTGCCAGTTCAAGCCGCTGGCTTCAGGAACACTTTAGCGATAAATATGTTCAAGAGGCACAGAAAAAAGGGTTACGTTCCCGTGCCTGGTTTAAACTTGATGAAATACAGCAAAGTGACAAACTTTTTAAGCCGGGGATGACGGTTGTTGACCTCGGTGCCGCTCCAGGAGGCTGGTCACAGTACGTGGTCACGCAGATTGGTGGCAAAGGCCGCATCATTGCTTGCGATCTTTTACCTATGGATCCAATCGTTGGTGTGGACTTCCTTCAGGGCGATTTTCGTGATGAACTCGTCATGAAGGCATTACTGGAACGCGTAGGTGACAGTAAAGTACAAGTTGTCATGTCCGATATGGCACCAAACATGAGCGGAACACCGGCGGTTGATATTCCCCGGGCCATGTACTTGGTGGAACTGGCGCTCGAAATGGCTCGTGATGTGCTGGCGCCAGGCGGTAATTTTGTAGTGAAAGTGTTCCAGGGCGAAGGCTTCGATGAGTATCTAAGGGAAATTCGCTCCCTGTTTACGAAGGTTAAAGTTCGTAAGCCGGACTCTTCGCGTGCACGTTCGCGTGAAGTGTACATTGTAGCGACCGGGCGAAAATCATAGACGGTGCTTTTTCAAACGAAAGTTTGAAAGACGCTGGATATAGAGTATCCTGACGCTGTTTTTAACACAGTTGTAATAAGAGGTTAATCCCTTGAGTGACATGGCGAAAAACCTAATACTCTGGCTGGTCATTGCCGTTGTGCTGATGTCAGTATTCCAGAGCTTTGGGCCCAGCGAATCGAACAGCCATAAGGTGGATTATTCTACCTTCCTGCAAGAGGTCAATAACGACCAGGTTCGCGAAGCGCGTATCAACGGACGTGAGATCAACGTTACCAAGAAAGATAGTAACCGTTACACGACTTACATCCCGGTTAACGATCCGAAGCTGCTTGACAACCTGCTGACGAAAAACGTCAAAGTGGTTGGCGAGCCGCCTGAAGAGCCAAGCCTGCTGGCTTCTATCTTCATTTCCTGGTTCCCGATGCTGCTGCTGATCGGTGTCTGGATCTTCTTCATGCGTCAAATGCAGGGCGGCGGTGGCAAAGGTGCCATGTCGTTCGGTAAGAGCAAAGCGCGCATGTTGACGGAAGACCAGATTAAAACCACTTTTGCTGATGTTGCTGGTTGCGACGAAGCAAAAGAAGAAGTGGCGGAACTGGTTGAATACCTGCGTGAACCGAGCCGTTTCCAGAAATTGGGCGGTAAAATTCCGAAAGGCGTCCTGATGGTCGGCCCTCCGGGTACCGGTAAAACGCTGCTGGCGAAGGCTATCGCTGGCGAAGCTAAAGTGCCGTTCTTTACGATTTCCGGTTCTGACTTCGTGGAAATGTTCGTCGGTGTCGGTGCATCTCGTGTGCGTGATATGTTCGAACAAGCCAAGAAAGCGGCTCCGTGCATCATCTTCATCGATGAAATCGACGCCGTAGGCCGCCAACGTGGCGCGGGTCTGGGCGGTGGTCACGATGAACGTGAACAGACGCTGAACCAGATGTTGGTTGAGATGGATGGTTTCGAAGGTAACGAAGGTATCATCGTTATCGCTGCGACTAACCGTCCTGACGTACTTGACCCAGCGCTGCTGCGTCCTGGCCGTTTCGACCGTCAGGTTGTGGTTGGTCTGCCGGACGTACGTGGTCGTGAACAGATTCTGAAAGTGCACATGCGTCGCGTACCGCTGTCTCCAGATATTGATGCAGCCATCATCGCTCGTGGTACTCCTGGCTTCTCCGGTGCAGACCTGGCGAACCTGGTGAACGAAGCGGCACTGTTTGCAGCGCGTGGTAACAAACGTGTTGTCTCAATGGTTGAGTTCGAGAAAGCGAAAGACAAAATCATGATGGGTGCGGAACGTCGCTCCATGGTGATGACGGAAGCGCAGAAAGAGTCTACCGCGTATCACGAAGCTGGCCACGCGATTATCGGTCGCCTGGTGCCGGAACACGATCCGGTGCATAAAGTGACGATTATCCCACGTGGTCGTGCGCTGGGTGTGACGTTCTTCCTGCCTGAAGGCGACGCGATTAGCGCCAGCCGTCAGAAGCTGGAAAGCCAGATCTCGACCCTGTACGGTGGTCGTCTGGCTGAAGAACTTATCTACGGTGCAGAACATGTTTCCACCGGTGCGTCGAACGATATTAAAGTTGCGACTAACCTGGCGCGTAACATGGTGACCCAATGGGGCTTCTCCGACAAACTCGGCCCGCTGCTTTACGCAGAGGAAGAGGGTGAAGTGTTCCTGGGGCGTTCTGTCGCCAAAGCGAAACACATGTCTGATGAAACAGCACGTATCATCGACCAGGAAGTGAAAGCGCTTATCGAACGTAACTACGGCCGTGCGCGTCAGCTCCTGAACGACAACATGGATATTCTGCATGCAATGAAAGATGCGCTCATGAAATATGAAACCATCGATGCACCGCAGATTGACGACCTGATGGCTCGCCGCGAAGTGCGTCCGCCAGCGGGTTGGGAAGAACCTGGTTCATCCAACAATAACTCTGGCAGCACTGGCAAACCAAGTGCGCCGCGTCCAGTTGATGAACCACGTGCACCGGACTCTGGCACCATGTCAGAGCAACTGGGCGACAAATAAGTTCTCCCTCGTGGAAGACTGTGCTTCACCTAAAACCCTGGGGCTTGCTCCGGGGTTTTTTCTATTCAAAAACGCATAACAAAAAGGAATCGCTATGAAACTCACCGCCCAGGGCTCAATCCTGGATCTCTCCCATCCGCACGTTATGGGGATACTCAACGTTACGCCAGACTCTTTTTCCGATGGCGGTACACATAACACGCTGGTTGAGGCGGTGAAACATGCGAACCTGATGATTAACGCTGGGGCGACGATTGTCGATGTTGGCGGCGAATCTACGCGACCTGGCGCGCTGGATGTTAGCGTTGAAGAGGAACTGGAGCGCGTTATTCCCGTGGTTGAAGCCATCGCCCAGCGCTTTGAAGTCTGGATTTCTGTTGATACCTCCAAGCCGGAAGTGATTCGAGAATCGGCTCGCGCGGGTGCGCATATCATTAACGACATCCGATCATTGAGCGAGCCGGGTGCGCTGGAAGCGGCGGCAGAAACCGGGCTGCCGGTTTCATTGATGCATATGCAGGGCAACCCGAAAACTATGCAGGATGCGCCAAAGTATGACGATGTCTTTGCGGAAGTGAATCGCTACTTTGTTGAACAGATTGCGCGCTGTGAACGGGCAGGAATCTCAAAAGACAAATTGTTACTCGACCCTGGGTTCGGTTTCGGTAAAAATCTCTCCCATAACTATGCATTATTGGCTCGCCTGGCAGAATTTCATCATTTTGGGCTACCGCTGTTTGTCGGGATGTCGCGGAAATCGATGATTGGTCAGTTGCTGAACGTAGGACCGTCTGAACGACTCAGCGGCAGTCTGGCGTGTGCGGTAATTGCAGCCATGCAGGGCGCGCATATTATTCGCGTCCATGATGTTAAAGAAACTGTTGAAGCGATGCGCGTGGTTGAAGCCACCTTGTCTGCGAAGGGAAATAAACGTTATGAGTAATCGCAAGTATTTTGGTACCGATGGGATTCGTGGTCGTGTAGGCGATGCGCCAATTACCCCTGATTTTGTCCTGAAGCTCGGCTGGGCGGCAGGCAAAGTACTGGCAAGCCACGGCTCGCGCAAAATCATTATCGGCAAAGACACCCGTATTTCGGGCTATATGCTGGAGTCGGCTTTGGAAGCCGGTCTGGCTGCAGCAGGGCTGTCGGCCTCGTTTACGGGCCCAATGCCAACACCAGCAGTGGCTTACCTGACGCGCACTTTCCGCGCTGAAGCCGGTATCGTTATCTCCGCATCGCATAACCCGTTTTACGACAACGGCATCAAGTTCTTCTCTATCGACGGCACCAAACTGCCGGATGAAGTTGAAGAAGCTATCGAAGCGGAAATGGAAAAAGAGATCACCTGCGTTGACTCCGCCGAGCTGGGTAAAGCGAGCCGTATTGTTGATGCGGCGGGTCGTTATATCGAGTTTTGCAAAGGCACGTTCCCGAACGAGCTGAGCCTTAACGAGCTGAAAATTGTGGTTGATTGTGCCAATGGCGCAACCTACCACATCGCGCCGAACGTGCTGCGTGAGCTGGGTGCGAATGTTATCGCTATTGGCTGCGAGCCGGACGGTGTCAATATTAACGAAGAAGTTGGCGCTACCGATGTGCGTGCGCTACAGGCGCGTGTACTGGCTGAAAAAGCCGATGTTGGTATCGCGCTGGATGGCGACGGCGACCGCGTGATTATGGTTGACCACGAAGGTAATAAAGTCGATGGTGACCAGATCCTTTACATCATTGCCCGTGAAGCGTTGCGTCAGGGTCAACTGCGCGGTGGCGCGGTAGGGACGCTGATGAGCAACATGGGGCTTGAAGTTGCGCTCAAACAGCTGGGCATTCCGTTTACTCGCGCGAAAGTGGGCGACCGCTACGTGCTGGAAAAAATGCAGGAGAAAGGCTGGCGTATCGGTGCGGAAAACTCCGGGCACGTTATCCTGCTGGATAAAACCACCACTGGTGATGGTATCGTTGCGGGCTTACAAGTTGTGGCGGCGATGGTGCGTAACCATATGAGCCTGCATGATCTGTGCAGTGGCATGAAAATGTTCCCGCAGATTCTGGTGAATGTGCGCTACACCGCTGGCAGTGGCGATCCGCTAGCAAATGAAACGGTGAAAGCCGTTATGGCGGAAGTCGAGGCTGCACTGGGTAACTCCGGGCGCGTACTGCTGCGTAAATCAGGTACTGAGCCGTTGATTCGCGTGATGGTGGAAGGCGAAGACGAAGCACAGGTTACCGAATTTGCCCATCGGATTGCCGATGCTGTAAAAGCAGTATAACGCCACGCTAAGTGACTAAAAAGGCGGCGCTTGCCGCCTTTTTATTAATGACGATTCGTGGTTTTGCTGTTTTTTTCCGCAGTTGATACAATGTATGGAAATTGCCCTTGCGAAGGTGATTCGCTTTGGTTAGTATTCACACCCGCTTAAGTGGGAAATATAAGCATCCCACTTTATTGGTCGAAGCACTTGGTACGCGGTGTCCCCGCAAGGAACAGGTTGATTATGTACGAAGCTCTTTTAGTTGTTTTCCTTATTGTGGCGATTGGCCTTGTGGTTCTCGTTATGCTACAGCAAGGTAAAGGCGCTGATATGGGAGCCTCCTTCGGAGCAGGCGCTTCCGCTACACTGTTTGGTTCTAGTGGTTCTGGTAACTTCATGACCCGCATGACCGCTGTGTTTGCGACGCTGTTCTTCATCATCAGTCTGGTACTGGGCAACATCAACAGTAACAAGACGACCAAAGGAAGCGAGTGGGAAAATCTGACTGCACCGGCGAAATCCGAGCAGACTCAGCCAGCGACTCCGGCGCAGCCGACTAGCGATATCCCACACTAATAGTAGTATCTGTGCTGAGGTGGTGGAATTGGTAGACACGCTACCTTGAGGTGGTAGTGCCCTAACGGGCTTGTGGGTTCGAGTCCCATCCTCAGTACCAATATTCCGAAAGAAAGACGCTGAAAAGCGTCTTTTTTTTCGTCTGTAGAAAATGTGTCGATCGGGTAAGGTCATTGGCCGGATAAGGCATTTATGCCGCCATCCGGCAGATGCCTGATGGCGCTACGCTTATCAGGTCTACGAGAGTATCTACTGCAAATTCTGTACATAAAAAAGCCGCTTGCGCGGCTTTTTACATACTGTGCTGGCGATTACTTCGCTTTACTCTCCAGGTTCTCAACCTGCGGCACACCGGTGGCGGCAGAGGAAGAGAGCAGGCCAGTTTTGGCATAGCCAAACAGCTTCTCACGTGTATCAGTGATGTCCAGGTTACGCATGGTCAACTGACCAATACGGTCATCTGGGGAGAATACGGAATCGCCTTTCTCCATGGTCAGACGCTCTGCTTTGTAAGTCAGGTTGTCAGACACGGTGTTCAGAATCGAATAGTCGTTACCACGGCGCAGTTCCAGGGTGACTTCACCGGTAATCTGGCTGGCAACCCAACGTTGCAGTGAGTCACGCAGCATCAGCGCCTGAGAGTCGAACCAACGGCCCTGATACAGCAAACGGCCCAACTGACGGCCATGCGCGTGATATTGCTCAATAGTATCTTCGTTGTGAATACCAGTCAGCAGACGCTCATAAGCAATGTGCAGCAGCGCCATCCCCGGAGCTTCGTAAATACCACGGCTTTTCGCTTCGATAATACGGTTTTCAATCTGGTCGCTCATGCCCAGACCGTGACGCCCACCAATGCGGTTGGCTTCCAGCATCATCTCGACGTCATCGCTGAAGGTTTTGCCGTTCAGCGCCACCGGATGGCCTTGCTCAAAGCGCACGGTCACTTCTTCTGCTGGGATTTTCACGCTTTCATCCCAGAACTTCACGCCCATAATAGGGTTAACGATTTTGACGCTGGAGTTGAGGAATTCCAGGTCTTTCGCTTCGTGTGTTGCGCCGAGCATGTTGGAGTCGGTGGAGTAGGCTTTTTCGACAGACATTTTGTAGTCAAAGCCGCAGGCAATCATAAATTCAGACATTTCATGACGGCCACCCAGCTCATCGATAAAGTCGGTATCGAGCCACGGTTTGTAAATCTGCAATTCTGCGTTGGTCAGCAGGCCATAACGATAAAAACGTTCGATATCGTTGCCTTTATAGGTACTGCCATCGCCCCAGATGTTGACGCCATCTTCTTTCATGGCAGCAACCAGCATGGTGCCAGTGACGGCACGGCCCAGTGGCGTGGTGTTGAAGTAGGTCAGCCCGCCGGTGGTGTTATGGAATGCGCCACACTGAATCGCGGCAATGCCTTCAGCGACCAGTTGCTTACGGCAGTCGATCAGACGAGCGTTCTCTGCGCCATACTCCATAGCACGACGTGGGATCGCATCATAGTCCTCTTCGTCCGGCTGCCCCAGATTTGCAGTATATGCATAAGGGACTGCGCCTTTTTGTCGCATCCACAGCAACGCCGCGCTGGTGTCAAGACCGCCAGAGAAGGCGATACCAATACGTTGACCTACCGGAAGATGCTTGAGAATCGTCGTCATAAAGTAAAACCCTGCTTTGATAGACTGATAGAGAAAACGCTTTCCGCTCTCAGTGAATTTTTATGCAAAATAAATGAGTTTTCATTTAATCATCTTTTGTGTGATACCGGAAGCGGTTCATATATTTTTTAGTGAAAAATCCTCGTTACTGGCGGAGGTTGCGCAGGATATATGACCCGAAGAGACTGATTAAATCATCTGCATAGATTGTAAGGTTGACAAGATGTGAACAATATCTCTATACTACAGGCCGGTTTTACGTCCCGTCCTCGGTACCAAATCCCAGCATTATTTGCATTTTTTACTCACAAAGCGTAAAATTTGCCACGTTTCAGGCGCGGGGTGGAGCAGCCTGGTAGCTCGTCGGGCTCATAACCCGAAGGTCGTCGGTTCAAATCCGGCCCCCGCAACCACTTTCCCTTAGAGTTCTTTTTCAAATATACTGTGAAGACTTAGGCCTTCGTAGCAGGATTTGAAAAAAATTCTTTTCGGAAGGTTCTCCAGGCCGCAGTTGCGGCTATAGGGTTCAGTTATCTAAAGCCCCGATTTATCGGGGTTTTTTGTTATCTGACTACAGAATAACTGGGCTTTACGCCCTTTTTTTATGTCTTGGGGGTGGGTTTGTCCACATTAGAGCAAAAATTAACAGAGATGATTACGGCACCAGTTGAAGCCCTGGGCTACGAACTGGTCGGCATCGAATTTATTCGCGGTCGCACATCCACACTGCGCATCTATATTGATAGTGAAGATGGCATCAATGTTGATGATTGTGCTGATGTGAGCCACCAGGTAAGCGCAGTAATGGACGTTGAAGATCCTATTACCGTTGCTTATAACCTGGAAGTTTCCTCTCCGGGCCTCGACCGTCCTATGTTCACCGCAGAACACTATACGCGTTTCATGGGTGAAGAGGTGACGCTTGTCCTGCGCATGGCGGTACAGAACCGTCGTAAATGGCAGGGCGTTATCAAAGCGGTAGACGGTGAGATGATCACTGTGACAGTCGAAGGCAAAGATGAAGTGTTCGCGCTGAGTAACATCCAGAAGGCGAACCTGGTTCCCCACTTTTAACAGTCTGGATTGAGGTGAAAGGCCCCGATGAACAAAGAAATTTTGGCTGTTGTTGAAGCCGTTTCCAATGAAAAAGCGCTGCCGCGTGAGAAGATTTTCGAAGCGTTGGAAAGTGCGCTGGCAACGGCGACAAAGAAAAAATACGAACAAGAAATCGACGTGCGCGTAGAAATTGACCGTCGCAGCGGCGATTTTGACACGTTCCGCCGCTGGGTTATCGTTGAAGAAGTAACCCAGCCAACCAAAGAAATTACGCTCGAAGCAGCGCGCTTTGAAGACGAAAGTCTGAACGTGGGCGAATACGTTGAAGACCAGATTGAATCTGTCACCTTTGACCGTATCACCACCCAGACGGCAAAACAGGTTATCGTGCAGAAAGTACGTGAAGCCGAACGCGCAATGGTTGTTGACCAGTTCCGTGAACACGAAGGTGAAATCATCACCGGCGTGGTGAAGAAAGTGAACCGCGACAATATCGCCCTGGATCTCGGCAACAATGCCGAAGCTGTTATCCAGCGTGAAGACATGCTGCCGCGTGAAAACTTCCGTCCTGGCGACCGTATCCGTGGCGTGCTGTACTCCGTACGTCCGGAAGCGCGCGGTGCGCAGCTGTTCGTGACCCGTTCCAAGCCGGAAATGCTGATCGAACTGTTCCGCATTGAAGTGCCGGAAATCGGCGAAGAAGTCATTGAGATTAAAGCAGCGGCTCGTGATCCGGGTTCTCGTGCCAAAATCGCAGTGAAAACCAACGACAAGCGTATCGACCCAGTCGGTGCTTGCGTCGGTATGCGCGGTGCGCGTGTTCAGGCAGTTTCGACTGAGCTGGGCGGCGAGCGTATCGATATCGTCCTGTGGGATGATAATCCGGCACAGTTCGTGATTAACGCAATGGCTCCGGCAGACGTCGCATCCATCGTGGTTGACGAAGACAAGCACACCATGGATATCGCTGTTGAAGCTGGTAATCTGGCTCAGGCGATTGGCCGTAATGGTCAGAACGTCCGTCTGGCTTCTCAGCTCAGCGGTTGGGAACTCAACGTGATGACCGTTGATGACCTGCAAGCTAAGCATCAGGCCGAAGCGCACGCTGCTATCGATACCTTCACCAAATATCTCGATATTGATGAAGAGTTTGCGACTGTGCTGGTCGAAGAAGGGTTCTCCTCACTGGAAGAACTGGCCTACGTGCCAATGAAAGAACTGCTGGAAATCGATGGTCTGGATGAAGCGACCGTTGAGGCGCTGCGCGAACGTGCGAAAAACGCCCTGACCACTCTGGCACTTGCCCAGGAAGAAAGCCTCGGTGATAACAAACCGGCTGACGATCTGCTGAACCTGGAAGGGTTGGATCGCGCACTGGCTTTCAAACTGGCCGCTCGTGGTGTTTGTACGCTGGAAGACCTCGCTGAACAAGGCGTTGACGACCTGTCTGATATCGAAGGGTTGACCGACGAGAAAGCGGGTGAGCTGATTATGGCTGCACGTAATATTTGCTGGTTCGGCGACGAAGCGTAATAAACTGTAGCAGGAAGGAACAGCATGACAGATGTAACCGTAAAAACGCTGGCCGCAGAGATACAGACCTCGGTGGATCGCCTGGTACAGCAATTTGCTGACGCTGGTATCCCGAAGTCTGCTGATGACTCTGTGTCCGCACAAGAGAAACAAACCTTACTGGCGCATTTGAATCGTGAAAACGGTTCTGCCCCAGATAAGCTGACGTTGCAGCGCAAAACGCGCAGCACACTTAATATTCCTGGTACCGGTGGAAAAAGTAAATCGGTACAAATCGAAGTCCGCAAGACACGCACCTTTGTGAAACGCGATCCGCAAGAGGCTGAACGCCTGGCCGCGGAAGAGCAGGCGCAGCGTGAAGCGGAAGAGCAAGCCCGTCGTGAAGCTGAAGAAGCAGCTAAACGCGAGGCGCAACAAAAAGCTGAACGTGAGGCCGCAGAACAAGCTAAGCGTGAAGCCGCTGATAAAGCGAAACGTGAAGCTGCGGAAAAAGACAAAGTGAGCAATCAACAGACCGACGATATGACAAAAACCGCCCAGGCCGAAAAAGCCCGCCGTGAAAATGAAGCTGCCGAGCTGAAGCGTAAAGCGGAAGAAGAAGCACGTCGCAAGCTTGAAGAAGAAGCGCGCCGCGTAGCGGAAGAAGCTCGCCGTATGGCAGAAGAAAACGAGAAGAATGGGGTGAATGTCGCTGAAACGACAGAAGACACCAGCGATTACCACGTGACCACTTCTCAACATGCCCGCCAGGCAGAAGACGAAAACGACCGCGAAGTTGAAGGTGGTCGTGGTCGTGGTCGCAATGCGAAAGCAGCGCGCCCGGCGAAAAAAGGCAAACACGCTGAATCTAAAGCTGACCGTGAAGAAGCGCGTGCTGCGATTCGTGGCGGTAAAGGCGGCAAACAGCGTAAAGGTTCTTCCCTGCAGCAGGGCTTCCAGAAGCCAGCTCAAGCGGTTAACCGTGACGTTGTGATTGGCGAAACCATCACCGTTGGCGAACTGGCTAACAAGATGGCCGTTAAAGGCTCTCAGGTCATCAAAGCGATGATGAAACTGGGCGCAATGGCGACCATCAACCAGGTCATCGACCAGGAAACCGCACAGCTGGTTGCCGAAGAGATGGGCCACAAAGTTATCCTGCGTCGTGAAAACGAGCTGGAAGAAGCAGTAATGAGCGACCGTGACACCGGTGCTGCGGCTGAACCGCGCGCACCTGTTGTGACCATCATGGGTCACGTTGACCACGGTAAAACCTCTCTGCTTGACTACATTCGTTCAACGAAAGTGGCTTCTGGCGAAGCGGGTGGCATTACTCAGCACATCGGTGCATACCACGTTGAAACCGACAACGGTATGATCACCTTCTTGGATACCCCGGGGCACGCCGCGTTTACCTCTATGCGTGCTCGTGGTGCGCAGGCAACGGATATCGTTGTTCTGGTTGTTGCAGCAGACGACGGCGTGATGCCGCAGACCATCGAAGCTATCCAGCACGCGAAAGCGGCGCAGGTTCCGCTGGTTGTTGCAGTGAACAAAATCGATAAACCAGAAGCTGACCTGGATCGCGTTAAAAACGAACTGTCTCAGTACGGCGTAATGCCGGAAGAGTGGGGCGGTGAAGCGCAGTTCATCCCTGTATCTGCGAAAGCGGGTACCGGTATTGACGACCTGCTGAACGCTATCCTGCTGCAAGCTGAAGTTCTGGAGCTGAAAGCCGTCCGTAAAGGCATGGCGAGCGGTGCGGTCATCGAATCCTTCCTGGATAAAGGTCGTGGTCCTGTTGCAACTGTACTGGTTCGTGAAGGTACTTTGAACAAGGGCGATATCGTTCTGTGTGGTTTCGAGTATGGCCGTGTTCGTGCAATGCGTAACGAACTGGGTCAGGAAGTGCTGGAAGCAGGCCCATCCATTCCGGTGGAAATCCTGGGGCTGTCCGGCGTTCCGGCTGCGGGCGATGAAGTGACCGTGGTCCGTGACGAGAAGAAAGCGCGTGAAGTTGCACTGTATCGTCAGGGCAAATTCCGTGAAGTTAAACTGGCTCGTCAGCAGAAATCTAAACTTGAGAACATGTTCGCCAACATGACTGAAGGCGAAGTTCACGAAGTGAACATCGTACTGAAAGCGGACGTTCAGGGTTCTGTAGAAGCTATCTCCGATTCCTTACTGAAACTGTCTACTGACGAAGTGAAAGTGAAGATCATCGGTTCCGGCGTAGGTGGTATCACCGAAACCGACGCAACCCTGGCTGCGGCATCCAACGCTATCCTGGTTGGCTTCAACGTTCGTGCGGATGCCTCTGCGCGTAAAGTGATTGAATCCGAAAGCCTGGATCTGCGTTACTACTCCGTCATCTATAACCTGATTGACGAAGTGAAAGCGGCAATGAGCGGTATGCTGTCTCCAGAACTGAAACAGCAGATCATCGGTCTGGCTGAAGTTCGTGACGTGTTCAAATCGCCTAAATTTGGTGCCATCGCAGGTTGTATGGTTACTGAAGGCATTATCAAGCGTCACAACCCAATCCGCGTTCTGCGTGACAACGTGGTTATCTATGAAGGCGAGCTGGAATCCCTGCGCCGCTTCAAAGATGACGTTAACGAAGTCCGTAACGGCATGGAATGTGGTATCGGTGTAAAGAACTACAACGACGTTCGCGTTGGCGATATGATCGAAGTATTCGAAATCATCGAAATTCAGCGTACTATCGCTTAATCTTCGTAACGCTCGGTGACTCTTTGTCTACCGGGCCTACGATAGCATTGTAAGCCGGGTTATAGGCCTGATAAGCGTAGCGTCATCAGGCTTAGAAGCGCCATCCGGCATGAATTTTAAAAAGGGGCTTTTGGCCCCTTTTTTGTCTGGAGAATTTATTATGGCGAAAGAATTTGGTCGCCCGCAGCGCGTGGCCCAGGAGATGCAAAAAGAGATCGCAATCATCCTGCAACGCGAAATTAAAGACCCACGTTTGGGCATGATGACCACCGTATCTGGTGTTGAAATGTCCCGTGACCTGGCCTATGCCAAAGTGTTTGTCACCTTCCTGAACGACAAAGATGAAGCTGCCGTAAAAGCAGGCATCAAAGCGTTACAAGAAGCTTCTGGTTTTATCCGCAGCCTGCTGGGCAAAGCGATGCGTCTGCGTATCGTGCCGGAACTGACCTTCTTCTACGACAACTCGCTGGTCGAAGGGATGCGCATGTCCAACCTGGTGACTAACGTGGTTAAACACGACGAAGAGCGTCGTGTGAACCCGGACGACAGCAAGGAGGACTAATGAGTCGTCCTCGTCGTCGCGGCCGCGATATCCACGGCGTATTGTTGCTGGATAAACCGCAGGGTGCGTCCAGCAATGATGTGCTGCAAAAAGTAAAACGTATTTATAACGCCAACCGCGCTGGGCATACCGGCGCGCTGGACCCGCTGGCAACCGGCATGTTGCCGATTTGCCTCGGTGAGGCCACCAAGTTCTCCCAGTATCTGCTGGACTCCGACAAGCGTTATCGGGTGATTGCGCGCTTAGGGCAGCGCACCGATACATCGGATGCCGATGGGCAGATTGTGGAAGAGCGTCCGGTGACTTTCAGCGCAGAGCAGTTAGCTGCAGCGCTCGATAGCTTCCGTGGTGACACCCAGCAGGTACCGTCGATGTATTCGGCGCTGAAATACCAGGGCAAAAAGCTGTACGAATATGCTCGCCAGGGAATCGAAGTTCCGCGTGAAGCACGCCCGATTACCGTCTACGAACTGCTGTTTATCCGCCATGAAGGTAACGAGCTGGAGCTGGAAATTCACTGCTCGAAAGGCACGTATATCCGCACCATCATCGATGATCTTGGCGAGAAGCTGGGCTGTGGCGCGCACGTCATTTTCCTGCGTCGC
Source organism: Kluyvera fluvialis (assembly GCF_059725275.1). Classification (NCBI taxonomy): domain Bacteria; kingdom Pseudomonadati; phylum Pseudomonadota; class Gammaproteobacteria; order Enterobacterales; family Enterobacteriaceae; genus Kluyvera; species Kluyvera fluvialis. Next base: position 578,088 of record NZ_AP046142.1, read on the forward strand.
CTGGCAGTGAGTAAATACCCGGTTGAGCGCATGGTGACGCTTGAGCACCTGCGTGATCTGGTTGAGCAGGCCGAACAGCAGGGCATCCCGGCTGCGGAGTTGCTTGACCCGTTACTGATGCCGATGGACAGTCCCGCTTCGGACTATCCAATCGTCAATCTCCCATCAACATCAGCGGTTTACTTTAAAAATGGTAACCCGGTGAGGACTTCTGGTGCACCGCTTGAAGGCCTGGTGCGCGTCACAGAAGGGGATGAAGCGAAATTTCTCGGTATGGGTGAAATCGATGACGAAGGCCGCGTGGCTCCACGCCGTCTGGTGGTCGAATACCCTGAGTAAGCCCCGCAGTGTGGCTTGCGATAACAGAGCGCTGCGGGTAGAATATCGCGGCTTAACGTCTGGCTAATTGTTTAACAATTAACGGACGTTATCTCAGGGCTGCTGAATTAGAGATCGGCACCCTTTCTTTCTTTTAAATTTGGAGTTCAAAATGTCTCTAAGCGTTGAAGCTAAAGCACAAATCGTTTCTGAGTTCGGTCGTGGCGCTAACGACAGCGGTTCTACCGAAGTTCAGGTTGCACTGCTGACTGCACAGATCAACCACCTGCAAGGTCACTTTGCAGAGCACAAAAAAGATCACCACAGCCGTCGTGGTCTGCTGCGCATGGTTTCTCAGCGTCGTAAACTGCTGGACTACCTGAAACGTAAAGATGTTGCACGCTACACCGCGCTGATCGAGCGTCTGGGTCTGCGTCGCTAATTCTAGCGAGTTTCAGAAAGAGGGGCCTTTATGGCCCCTTTTTTCCACCAGACGACCGCGATTTATAGAAAAGAATACCCGCAGAATCACTGCCTTGTGTTTCAGTTAACCCACTTGTTTGACTCTTATTGAGACAAAGTTGAGCTGGAATGACCAACACAGCAGTATTTTGAAAGATAACGGGTATAATGTATTGTTGTTGTAAATATTCTTCGTTGCAGAGGTTCGCGCGGCTAATGAGAGTCTTTATCCATCTGGGTTGAGGGTTGTCATTAGTCGCGAGGATGCAAAGAAGATCGGTTCCATCGGTTGGCATACGACAGCGTGTGCCACCACTCATTAAGAAAGGATAGAATTTTGCTTAATCCGATCGTTCGTAAGTTCCAGTACGGCCAACACACCGTAACGCTGGAAACCGGCATGATGGCGCGCCAGGCAACTGCCGCTGTTATGGTTAGCATGGATGACACTGCGGTATTCGTTACCGTTGTCGGTCAGAAAAAAGCGAAACAAGGCCAGGACTTCTTCCCGCTGACCGTTAACTATCAGGAGCGTACCTACGCTGCTGGCCGTATCCCAGGCAGCTTCTTCCGTCGTGAAGGCCGTCCAAGCGAAGGCGAAACCCTGATCGCGCGTCTGATTGACCGCCCGGTTCGCCCGCTGTTCCCAGAAGGCTTCGTGAACGAAGTTCAGGTTATTGCCACCGTTGTTTCCGTTAACCCACAGGTTAACCCAGACATCGTAGCAATGATTGGTGCTTCCGCAGCGCTGTCCCTGTCCGGCATCCCATTCAACGGCCCAATCGGTGCGGCCCGCGTGGGTTACATCAATGACCAGTATGTTCTGAACCCAACTCAGGACGAGCTGAAAGAAAGCAAGCTGGACTTGGTTGTTGCTGGTACTGAAGCTGCTGTACTGATGGTTGAATCCGAAGCTGAACTGCTGAGTGAAGACACCATGCTGGGCGCGGTAGTATTTGGCCACGAGCAGCAGCAGATTGTTATCCAGAACATCAACGACCTGGTGAAAGAAGCCGGTAAACCACGTTGGGACTGGCAGCCAGAAGCGGCAAACGACGCGCTGAATGCACGCGTTGCGGCACTGGCAGAATCTCGCCTGAGCGATGCTTACCGCATCACCGACAAACAGGAACGCTATGCTCAGGTTGATGTTATCAAATCTGAAACCATCGCGACTCTGCTGGCGGAAGATGAAACCCTGGACGAAAACGAACTGGGCGACATCCTGCATGCTATCGAGAAAAATGTTGTTCGTAGCCGCGTACTGGCTGGCGAACCACGCATCGATGGTCGTGAAAAAGACATGATTCGTGGTCTGGATGTGCGTACTGGCGTTCTGCCACGTACTCACGGTTCTGCGCTGTTCACCCGTGGTGAAACGCAGGCTCTGGTGACCGCGACTCTGGGTACTGCACGTGACGCACAGGTTCTTGATGAACTGATGGGCGAGCGTACTGACAACTTCCTGTTCCACTACAACTTCCCTCCGTACTCCGTAGGTGAAACTGGCATGGTCGGTTCTCCGAAACGTCGTGAAATTGGTCACGGTCGTCTGGCGAAACGCGGCGTGCTGGCAGTGATGCCGGAAGCTGACAAATTCCCGTACACCGTTCGTGTGGTTTCTGAAATCACCGAATCTAACGGTTCTTCTTCTATGGCTTCCGTATGTGGTGCTTCCCTGGCGCTGATGGACGCAGGCGTGCCAATCAAAGCGGCCGTTGCGGGTATCGCGATGGGTCTGGTGAAAGAAGGCGACAACTTTGTTGTTCTGTCTGACATCCTGGGCGACGAAGACCACCTGGGCGATATGGACTTCAAAGTCGCGGGTTCCCGCGAAGGTATCTCTGCACTGCAGATGGATATCAAAATTGAAGGTATCACCAAAGAGATCATGCAGGTTGCTCTGAACCAGGCTAAAGGTGCGCGTCTGCACATCCTGGGCGTGATGGAACAGGCTATCAACGCACCGCGCGGCGATATCTCTCAGTTCGCTCCGCGTATCCACACCATCAAGATCAATCCAGACAAGATCAAAGATGTTATCGGTAAGGGCGGTTCTGTTATCCGTGCTCTGACCGAAGAAACCGGCACTACCATCGAAATCGAAGATGACGGTACTGTGAAGATCGCAGCGACCGACGGCGAAAAAGCGAAACATGCTATCCGTCGTATCGAAGAGATCACCGCAGAAATCGAAGTGGGTCGTATCTATGCAGGTAAAGTGACCCGTATCGTTGACTTTGGCGCATTCGTTGCCATCGGTGGCGGTAAAGAAGGTCTGGTACACATCTCTCAAATCGCTGACAAGCGTGTTGAGAAAGTGACTGACTACCTGCAAATGGGTCAGGAAGTACCGGTTAAGGTTCTGGAAGTTGACCGTCAGGGCCGTATCCGTCTGAGCATTAAAGAAGCAACCGAGCAGTCTCAGCCTGCGAACGCACCGGAAGCTCCGGCTGCGGAACAAGGCGAGTAAGGTTTGCCTTTTGCCCTCCGCTTTTGCGGAGGGCACATTTATCTGGCAGGATGCCTTGTTTGCAGGCGGGGGACAGGACGTTCATCCAATTGTTGTCTTCGGGAGTGGGAAATGAAGCCTTTTTTGCGCTGGTGTTTCGTTGCGACAGCACTCACGCTGGCAGGATGCAGCAACTCTGCCTGGCGTAAGAGTGAAGTCCTCGCGGTGCCATTGCAACCGACGTTACAGCAGGAAGTGATTCTGGCACGCATGGAACAAATTCTTGCCAGTCGGGCTTTAACCGATGACGAACGCGCACAGCTTTTATATGAGCGCGGAGTGTTGTATGATAGTCTCGGTCTGAGGGCACTAGCGCGTAACGATTTCTCGCAAGCGCTGGCAATCCGACCAGATATGCCGGAAGTATTCAACTACTTAGGCATTTATTTAACGCAGGCAGGCAATTTTGACGCTGCCTATGAAGCGTTTGATTCTGTACTTGAGCTTGATCCAACTTACAATTATGCGCACTTGAACCGCGGCATCGCGCTTTACTACGGTGGCCGTGCGAAATTAGCGCAAGATGATCTGCTAGCGTTTTATCAAGACGATCCCAATGATCCTTTCCGTAGCCTGTGGCTTTATCTCGCCGAGCAGAAGCTCGATGAAAAGCAGGCCAAAGTCGCGTTGAAGCAACGCCTCGACAAATCGGATAAAGAGCAATGGGGATGGAACATTGTCGAGTTCTACCTGGGCAACATTGACGAGAAAACGTTAATGGAACGCCTGAAGGCGGACGCAACGGATAACACCTCGCTCGCTGAGCATCTCAGTGAAACCAACTTCTATTTAGGTAAGTATTACCTAAGTCTGGGGGACAGGGACAGCGCTACGGCACTGTTCAAACTGGCGGTTGCCAACAACGTACACAACTACGTTGAGCACCGATACGCATTGTTGGAATTAGCGCTCTTGGGCCAGGAGCAAGACGACCTGGCAGAATCGGACCAGCAATAGCTGACGTACACATCAGCCCGTAATCACTTTTGATTGCCATCACCTTCGCGGGTGAGGGCGTTGTTGTTCGTTAATACATCTAATTTGAGCCGGTTCACACTTTTAATGAAAATTACCGAAAATTTTCACGATAAGTTATGTAGACTGGCCGCCATTAATATCGAGGCACTTGTACTACATGGCTGAATTCGAAACCACTTTTGCAGATCTGGGCCTGAAGGCTCCTATCCTTGAAGCCCTTAACGATCTGGGTTACGAAAAACCATCTCCGATCCAGGCTGAGTGTATTCCTCACCTGCTGGGCGGTCGTGACGTTCTGGGCATGGCCCAGACGGGTAGCGGTAAAACCGCAGCGTTCTCTCTGCCGCTGCTGAACAATCTTGATCCTGAGCTGAAAGCACCACAGATTCTGGTGCTGGCACCGACCCGCGAACTGGCGGTTCAGGTTGCTGAAGCCATGACGGATTTCTCTAAACATATGCGCGGTGTAAACGTGGTTGCCCTGTACGGCGGCCAGCGTTATGACGTGCAATTACGCGCCCTGCGTCAGGGGCCACAGATCGTCGTCGGTACGCCGGGTCGTCTGCTGGATCACCTGAAACGCGGCACTCTGGATCTCTCTAAACTGAGCGGTCTGGTACTGGATGAAGCCGACGAAATGCTGCGCATGGGCTTTATCGAAGACGTTGAAACCATCATGGCACAGATTCCAGAAGGTCATCAGACCGCTCTGTTCTCTGCAACCATGCCGGAAGCGATTCGCCGTATTACCCGCCGCTTTATGAAAGAGCCGCAGGAAGTACGCATCCAATCTAGCGTGACCACTCGCCCGGACATCAGCCAGAGCTACTGGACTGTGTACGGTATGCGTAAAAACGAAGCGCTGGTACGTTTCCTGGAAGCGGAAGATTTTGATGCGGCGATTATCTTCGTACGTACCAAAAACGCGACTCTGGAAGTGGCAGAAGCGCTGGAGCGCAATGGCTACAACAGCGCTGCGCTGAACGGTGACATGAACCAGGCGCTGCGTGAGCAGACTCTGGAACGCCTGAAAGATGGTCGTCTGGACATCCTGATTGCAACCGACGTTGCGGCTCGTGGCCTGGACGTTGAGCGTATCAGCCTGGTGGTTAACTACGACATCCCGATGGACTCCGAGTCTTACGTTCACCGTATCGGTCGTACCGGTCGTGCGGGTCGTGCGGGTCGCGCGCTGCTGTTCGTTGAGAACCGCGAACGTCGTCTGCTGCGTAACATTGAACGCACCATGAAACTGACCATTCCAGAAGTAGAACTGCCGAATGCAGAACTGCTGGGTAAACGCCGCCTGGAAAAATTCGCCGCGAAAGTACAGCAGCAGCTGGAAAGCAGCGATCTGGATCAGTACCGTGCACTGCTGGCGCAAATCAAGCCAACGGCTGAAGGCGAAGAGCTGGACGTTGAAACTCTGGCCGCAGCATTGCTGAAAATGGCTCAGGGCGAACGTACTCTGATCGTTCCGCCAGACGCGCCGATGCGTCCACGTCGTGAATTCCGCGAGCGTGATGAGCGCTTTGAACGTCGCGGTGACCGTAACGATCGTGGTCCGCGTGGCGATCGTCCAGAGCGTAGTGGTGAAGACCGTCCACGTCGCGAACGTCGTGATGTTGGCGATATGGAACTGTACCGCATTGAAGTGGGCCGTGATGATGGCGTTGAAGTTCGTCACATCGTTGGCGCGATTGCTAACGAAGGCGACATCAGCAGCCGTTACATTGGTAACATCAAGCTGTTCGCTTCTCACTCCACTATCGAACTGCCGAAAGGTATGCCGGGCGAAGTGCTGCAACACTTTACTCGTACCCGCATCCTTAACAAACCGATGAACATGCAACTGATGGGTGACGCGCAGCCGCGTCCAGATCGCGGTGGTCGTGGTTTCGGCGGTGGCGAGCGTCGTGAAGGCGGTCGTAACTTTGGCGGCGGTGAGCGTCGTGAAGGTGGCCGTAGCTTCGGTGGTGAGCGTCGTGAAGGCGGCCGTGGTGATGGTCGTCGTTTCAGCGGTGAACGCCGTGAAGGCGGTCGTGGCCCACGTCGCGATGACGCTTCCGCAGCTCCGCGCCGTGACGATTCTTCCAGCCGTCGCCGTTTCGGTGGTGATGCGTAAGAAAACGCCGCTTGTTAGCGTAAAGTAAAATATACAGCCCTGATTGCGAAATCGGGGCTTTTTTTATTTCTTTTGTACTCATGTACTGGTACAGTGACGTCGTGCTATGAATGGCAAAGTATTTTTGACTGGAGAAATCGGCAAATGGCGACACTAACCACTACAGCGGCCCGGCCGTCCCTATTGGGCGGCGTGGTGATTATCGGCGGCACTATTATTGGCGCGGGAATGTTTTCCCTGCCGGTGGTCATGGCGGGTAGCTGGTTTTTCTGGTCAATGGCGGCGTTGGTCTTTACCTGGTTTTGCATGTTGCACTCCGGCCTGATGATCCTTGAAGCGAACCTCAATTACCGTATCGGTTCGAGCTTTGACACCATCACTAAAGATTTGCTGGGCAAACGCTGGAATATTATCAACGGCCTTTCTATCGCCTTTGTGCTGTATATCCTGACCTACGCCTACATTTCCGCAAGCGGCTCGATTTTGCATCACACCTTTGCCGAAATGTCGCTGAATGTGCCGGCGCGGGCGGCGGGCTTTGGCTTTGCGCTGCTGGTGGCTTTTGTGGTGTGGATGAGTACCAAAGCGGTGAGCCGGATGACGGCTATTGTGTTGGGCGCGAAAGTGATCACTTTCTTCCTGACCTTCGGCAGCCTGATGGGCCACGTGACGCCTGTCACGTTGTTTAACGTCGCCGAAAGTAATGCGTCCTATACGCCTTATCTGCTGATGACGCTGCCGTTCTGCCTGGCTTCTTTTGGCTACCACGGTAACGTTCCAAGCCTGATGAAATACTACGGCAAAGACCCACGCACGATTGTTAAATGCCTGGTTTACGGCACGCTGCTGGCGCTGGGGCTGTATACCGTCTGGTTGCTGGGGACGATGGGCAACATTCCGCGTCCAGAGTTTATTGGCATTGCGCAGAAGGGCGGCAATATTGATGTGCTGGTGCAGGCGCTGAGCGGCGTGCTGAACAGCCGTAGCCTGGATTTGTTGCTGGTGGTGTTCTCTAACTTTGCGGTGGCGAGTTCATTCCTCGGCGTAACGCTCGGTCTGTTTGACTACCTGGCGGATCTGTTTGGTTTTGATGATTCCGCTCTGGGGCGCTTTAAAACGGCGGTGCTGACCTTCCTGCCGCCGATTATTGGCGGGCTGTTATGGCCGAACGGTTTCCTGTACGCCATCGGTTATGCCGGGCTGGCGGCGACGATTTGGGCGGCGATTGTTCCGGCACTGCTGGCGCGCAAATCCCGTAAACGTTTTGGCAGCCCGAAATTCCGCGTCTGGGGCGGCAAACCGATGATTGCGCTGATACTGGTATTTGGTGTGGGTAATGCGCTGGTACACGTGCTGTCGAGCTTTAATCTGTTGCCCGTTTACCAGTAAACATCTTGCCTGATGGCGCTGCGCTTATCAGGCCTACGGTTACAATATATGTAGGCCGGATAAGGCATCGCCGCCATCCGGCAATCGGTGGCATAAAGCCTGATGGCGCTGCGCTTATCAGGCCTACGGCTGCAATATGTGTAGGCCGGATAAGGCATCGCCGCCATCCGGCAATCGGTGGCATAAAGCCTGATGGCGCTGCGCTTATCAGGCCTACGGCTGCAATATGTGTAGGCCGGATAAGGCATCGCCGCCATCCGGCAATCGGTGGCATAAAGCCTGATGGCGCTGCGCTTATCAGGCCTACGGTTACAATATATGTAGGCCGGATAAGGCATCGTCGCCATCCGGCAATCGGCGGCAGGCCTACAATAACTACCCTAATAATTCCTGCTTCACATCCATCGCCAGCCCAAACGAATGCAACCGCGCCTGATGATCGAAAATCTGGCCATTAACCATAATTTCATCGGCCTGCGTTTCTCTCAACACCGACTCCAGCCCGTGGCGAACTTTCGCCTTATCGCCCACCAATGACATTCTCAACGCCTGATCGACACCGTATTTTTCTGAGGGTGACCAGAAATGCGCCATGTTTTCAATCGGTGGCGGTAGCTGGCTGCTTTCAGCGCGACGCAGTTGGGTAAAAGCCTGCTGCATCGAGGTAAACAGGAACTCCGCATCGCGATTGCTATCGGCGGCAATAATATTGATACACACCATCGCATACGGTTTTTCCAGCCGCTCGGAAGGCTTGAAGTTAGTGCGGTACAGGTGCAGCGCCTGATGCAGCATATCTGGCGCAAAGTGTGAGGCAAAAGCGAACGGCAGCCCCAACTGTGCCGCCAGTTGCGCGCTGTACAAACTTGAACCTAATAACCACACCGGAATTTTTTCGCCATAACCCGGCACTGGACGCACCTGCGGGTTTGGCTCACGGGCATCAAACCAATCGACCAGTTCAGCGACATCGCGCGGGAAATTATCGATATCACCGCTCATATGGCGGCGCAGTGCGCGCATCGTCGGCTGATCGCTTCCCGGTGCGCGGCCTAAGCCCAAATCAATACGTCCTGGATACAGCGTGTTGAGCGTCCCGAACTGCTCGGCAATCACCAGCGGTGAATGGTTGGGGAGCATCACACCGCCAGAGCCTAAATGCAGCGTATGGGTATTCGCCGCCAGATAGCCAATCAGCACCGAGGTTGCCGCGCTGGCGATACCGGTCATGTTGTGATGTTCTGCAAGCCAATAGCGATGGTAGCCGCGCTGTTCAGCGAGCTTCGCGAGGTCGAGCGAATGGGAAAAGGCTTCTCGGGCAGAGGAACCCTGCGGGATAGGTGCGAGGTCTAGCACCGAAAACGAAACGGTTTTGTCAGTCATAACGGCTCACTTTGTTACAGCATGGTCATCAGATTGAAGGTCTTGTTCCAGCCGGATAATTCCGGCCAGAAAAGCTGCATCTTTAATACTGCATTAAAAATTGATGACTGTTGTTAACAAAGTGAGCTTTTTTATCAGGCTTGCAGCTCTAGCCCAGCCAGACGCTTCCAGTAACCATTACAGTCGCTGTTGGCGGTCAGCGGTAGCGGGGCGTCGCCATTTTCGTTGGCGCGGAACGCGTCGAGCATCGCGAATGTCTCGTTGCCCATCGGCGACAGGCGCACCATATCGACTAAGCCTTTCATCGACGTCAGCTCGTTACCGAGGTTATAAACATAGCCGCTCATGGTCTGAATACCGTTCAGCACAAACACCTGCTGGTTTTCCTGCGACAACATGCTGCGCCCGTTCGGATATTTAATGCAGCAGGTTTCACATTCGTCTTTCGGACGGTCTTCCGAACGCGCGGTAAAGCAGCGTGCGGAATAGGCCAGCGGCAGATGACCGTAGCTCAGTACTTCCACCTCAAACTTATCGCGGATGCCTAATTCCTCACACTGGGTGAGCAGGTTAACCAACCAATCGCGCGACAGTTCAACCGGCATACACCAGCGGGTCATGCCTTGCTTGAGTAGCAGACGTAGTGTGACTGCGTTATAGCAGTTCAACGCGTGACCGGCGACGAACGGCAGCTTACGCTCGGCGCACATATTAACCACGCCAAGGTCGCTGGCCTCCAGCAAAAACTCGCCATTTTCGACGTAGCGTTTCAGTTCGCCCAGTTCGGACGATGCCTGCACCAGTGCCAGCGTTGACAGCACCACTTGCTTGCCGCTTCCGGCCAGCGATTTTGCCATCTCCAGCCAGTCGCCGACTTTGGTGGCACGGCGCTTGCTGCACACCGCTTCGCCGAGGTAAATAGTATCCGCGCTGCTGGTGGCAGCCTGCTGGTAGAAATCTTCCAGCGTCTCTTTTGACCAGTAGTAAAGCACTGGCCCTAATGAATATTTCATGGTGGTTCCTACTGCCATTTACGGTGATACGCACCGAGGGTGGTCTGAGTACCTTCGGACATGGAGCCAAGCGTTTCCATCCAGGAAGCCTGCGGGACAAAGTTCTGCGGGTCTGCCATGCAGCGGTCAATGGCCTGACGCCACACTTTGGCGACCTGGCTCACGTACGCAGGGCTACGCTGACGGCCTTCGATTTTCACCGAGGCGATGTTGGCGGCCAGCAGTTCCGGCAGCAGTTCTAACGTGTTCAGGCTGGTGGGTTCTTCCAGCGCATGATAACGCTCGCCATCAACCAGATAGCGGCCTTTGCACAGCGTGGGATAACCGGCGTTTTCTCCGTCCTGATAGCGGTCAATCAGCACTTCGTTGAGGCGCGATTCCAGACCCTGAGGCGTTTGCTGCCAGCGCACGTAACGTGCCGGAGAACATGCCCCGACGGTGTTTGGCGACTCACCGGTGAGATAAGACGACAGATAGCAGCGGCCTTCCGCCATAATACACAGGCTACCGAAGGCAAAGACTTCCAGCGGTACTGGGGTCACGCGGGCTAATTGTTTTACCTGGTGAATAGATAGCACACGCGGCAGCACCACGCGCGCCACGTCGAAGTTACGATGATAGAAATTAATCGCCTCTTCGTTGGTGGCCGATGCCTGAACAGAGACATGGCGCTCAATATGTGGATAGCGCTCTGCGGCATACTCCAGCATGGCGAGATCGGCGAGGATCAGCGCATCAGCACCCAGTTGGGCCGCCATATCGACGGCGCGCTGCCAGCGGATGTAGCCATCCGGGTGCGCAAAGGTGTTGATCGCGATGTGCAGTTTGCGGCGATGCTGGTGCACGAAATTTACCGCTTCCTGCAATTTTTTCTCGGTAAAGTTAAGACCGGCGAAATGGCGGGCGTTGGTATCATCTTTCAGCCCGATATACACCGCATCGGCACCGTTTTCGATAGCCGCTTTCAGCGCCGGAAGGTTTCCGGCAGGGCAGAGCAACTCCATAATTCTTCCTGAGTTAGCGGCCCAGCAGGGGCGCATTATTGTTAATGAATGGGGATTTTAGTTAACCTATCGCTAATCATTTTTGATTTGAGGCAGACAAAGCGCATTGATGCCGCCAATAATCCATCTGATTCACGACATAATTGTTGATTTACGCCGCTATGTTGTTTATCTGGTATGGCAAAATAGCGGAACTATTGCATTCAGGGAGTAAAGCTTGTGTTGGATAAATTGCGTTCACGTCTGGTTCATGTCGCACCTACTTTAATGAGCGTGCCGGTGAAATTGACGCCGTTCGCCCTTAAACGCCAGGTTTTGCAGCAGGTCTTAAGCTGGCAGTTCCGCCAGGCGCTGAATGATGGCGAGCTGGATTTTCTCGAGGGGCGCTGGTTGAGCATTGAGGTGCGTGATATTGGCCTCAAATGGTTCACTTCCGTTGAGAATGAGCGCTTAATCGTTAGCGACTCCGCCCAGGCGGACGTTAGCTTCAGCGCAGATGCTAGCGATCTTCTGATGATCGCCGCGCGCAAACAGGACCCGGATACTCTCTTCTTCCAGCGCCGTCTGGTGATTGAAGGTGACACGGAACTGGGTCTTTATGTCAAAAATCTGATGGATGCCATTGAGCTTGAGCAGATGCCAAAAGCGCTACGCGTGATGCTCATGCAGCTAGCCGATTTCGTTGAGGCTGGCTTAAAATCACCATCAGAAACCAAACAGACTTCGGTAGGTGAGCCATGCTGATTCGAGTAGAAATTGGAATAGATGCCCCAGGCATCGACGCGTTACTGCGTCGTACCTTCGGCGGCGACGGCGAAGCCAATCTGGTTCGCGAGCTGCGTGAAGATGGCCTGATCACTCTGGGGCTGGTGGCAACAGACGATGAAGGCCATGTGGTGGGCTATGTTGCCTTTAGCCCGGTCAGCATTGAAGGCGAAGAACTCCAGTGGGTAGGGCTTGCGCCGGTCGCGGTGGATGAAGCCTATCGCGGCCAGGGTCTGGCACGCAAAATGGTTTATGAAGGGCTGGACTCTCTTAACGAGTTTGGTTACGCGGCTGTGGTGACGCTGGGCGATCCGGCGCTGTATAGCCGTTTCGGCTTTGAGCGCGCGGCGCAGTATGATCTGCGTTGCCGTTGGCCGGGAACAGAAGAGGCGTTCATGGTGCACCGTCTGGCGGATGATGCGCTAAATGGCGTCCACGGCCTGGTTGAGTATTCCGACCACTTCAATCGTTTTTAAGGCTGCTCAGTAGCGTTTCAAATGAACCGTCACCTGTGACGAGGCGCTCTTTCTGGCGCTTCGTTAACTGCTTAATGCGATACTCCAGGCGCAGCGCCAGCGAGTGCTCGCCCACTTCCCCTGCAAACGCCAGCCGCAGCTCGCCTTTGCCGCGCAGCGCTTTTGCGCCTTTACCGCTTTGATGCTGATGAAACCGCCGTTCAACATCGGTGGTGATACCGGTGTACAATTTGTCGTCCTCGGTACGGACGAGATACAAAAACCAACGCACGTGTGCCAACCTGTCTGTATGGGTGCACGCACCATAGCATAACGGAGAGAACAGATGGAAACGCTCGCTGCCATTAGCCGCTGGCTATCAAAACAACACGTTGTCAGTTGGTGTGTGGCAAAAGAGGGAGAACTGTGGTGCGCCAATGCGTTCTACGTCTACGACCCGCAGCGAGTGGTCTTCTATTTACTCAGCGACGATAACACGCGGCACGGGCAAATGACCGGCCAACAGGCTCCGGTTGCCGGTACGGTTAACGGCCAGCCGAAAACGGTCGCGCTGATTCGCGGTGTGCAGTTCAAAGGGGAAATTCGCCGTCTGGAGGGCGAGGAGAGCGAGCAAAAGCGCGCGCTCTACACGCGCCGCTTTCCGGTAGCCAGAACGCTCAGTGCATCAGTCTGGGAACTGCGTCTTGATGAACTCAAATTCACCGATAACACGTTAGGTTTTGGCAAAAAGCTGCACTGGTTCCGCGATTAAAAAGCCAGCTTCGGTAGCTCAATGATAAAACGCGTGGCGACGCTATCTGATGTAACGTGAATTTTGCCGTGGTGCGCGCGAACGATCGACTTCACGATGGCCAGGCCAATGCCACTGTTTTCACCTTTACGCTGACGTGAAGGATCAACGCGATAAAAACGATCGAACAGCCGTGGCAGATGCTCTGGCGCGATCGGTGTACCGGGATTTTCCACGCAATAGACTACCTGCGCCCCCTGGGTTGTGACCTGCACAGTAACCGACATCCCGCGCGGCGTATAGCGAATGGCATTCGACAGCAGATTATTGATAACCCTGCGGATCATGAGCGGATCGCCCGCGACAAGCGCCGGCTCACCCACAAATGTCAGCCTGACTTCGCGCTCTTCCGCCCAGGCCTCAAAGAACTCAAACACTTTCATGGTTTCCGTCTGGAGATCCAGCGGTATGCTTTCGGGGATCAGCAGGTTTTCATCTGCCTGCGCCAAAAACAGCATATCGCTAACCATCTTCGCCATCCGGTTGTACTCCTCAAGGCTGGAATAGAGCACATCTTCCAGCTCTTTTACCGTGCGCGGCTTGCTGAGGGCGATTTCTGTCTGAGTGACCAGGTTGGTGATTGGCGTGCGCATCTCGTGGGCGATGTCGGCGGAGAAATTCGCCTGACGGCGGAACACATCCTCGATCTTGCCGATCATCTGATTAAACGACACCACCAGTTGCTCCAGTTCGATCGGCACGCGCGCTGGCTCCAGACGCACATCGAGATTTTCTGAGGTGATGTTTTTGATCTTCATGCTGACGTTTCGCAGCGGCTGGTGGCCTTTACGCACGGCGATCAACACAATCACGATGATCAACAGGCTGATAACGGCGGCGCTCATCATCAGATTACGTTTCAGTTCATCAAGATAGTGCAGATGAAAGTCTATCGACAGCGCAATAAGCAGCGTATAGGCTTGGTCGTTGGTACGAAGAGTTGAGGCGATAACCCGATAGCTGGTGGGCTGCATCTCGCCAGAAGAATGCCCTTCCATGTGGCGCATTCCGCTCCCTTCCCAGCGAAACATACGCTCGCTTTTCAGCTCCTGCGCAAAATGGGCGGTGGCGAGAATCGGCGACAAATCCGGCCCGTTGGGTGAGCGGTACAGTTCGGGGTTATCGCGGCTGCGCAACAGCACACTAATATTGCGATAGCCCGCTAATGCGCTGTGGATATTGGCTATTTTTTCTGTTTCTGGCGTATCCGGGGCGGTTAGCAAGGTATTGAGCGTGGCGCTCACTTGCTTGAGGTCATTGATGTCTTGCTCGGCGAAATGTTTTTCCACCGAATGCAGCATGATGCCGGTAAACGCCGCAAAAGCGAGGATGGTCGCGAGGCTGATAAAAAAGGTCAGGCGGGTCGCCAGCGAGAAGGGGCGGCGACGCAGGTTAACCTTCATCACGCACCTCAAGCACGTAGCCGACGCCGCGCACGGTTTGAATTAGCTTTGGCGTAAAATCATTATCAATTTTGGCGCGCAGGCGCTTGATAGCGACATCAATAGCATTGGTATCGCTGTCAAAATTCATATCCCAAACCTGCGAAGCGATGAGCGAGCGCGGCAGCACTTCCCCCTGATGACGGAGGAAAAACTCCAGCAGCGTAAACTCTTTGCTGGTCAGCGTGATACGCGTATCGCCTCGGCTCACTTTGCGTGATACCAGGTCGAGCTTGAGGTCGGCAACCTGGAATTGGCTCTCAACAATCACCGCCGCACCACGGCGGAGCAGGGTTCTGACGCGAGCCAGCAATTCGGCAAAGGCGAATGGTTTTACCAGATAATCATCTGCGCCCAGTTCCAGCCCTTTTACCCGATGCTCAATCGTACCCAGCGCGGTGAGCAACAGAATCGGCATTCCCTTATTGGCGGCGCGCAGCATCCGCACGATATCCCAACCGTTGACATCCGGCAGCATGATATCCAGCACTATCAGGTCGTAATCGGCGGTCATCGCCAGGTGATAGCCGTTCAGGCCGTTGTCGGTATGATCGACCACAAAACCCGCTTCTGTCAGCCCCTTACTCAGGTATTCACCCGTTTTGACCTCATCTTCTACCACCAGAATTTTCACGCGCCCTCCGTCGCCGCAGTGTGATGGGCTCATTCTAATGGAGCGTAAGGCGATAGCAAGACGGCGAGGAAGCCTGCGACAAGCGCAGGCTCATCAGGAAGGTTATTCAGCCCATGCGTTTTGGCGCTTCAACTCCTCATTCACTTTGTCGTTGATCTCTTTCAGCACGGACGGAATATCGCCGTCGCAGTTAGCGTAAATTTTATTAAAGCCATCGGCGGTGATTTGTCGCACCGGGATCCAGTTTGGGATCTGCGGCATATAACGGCCATTTTTCGCATAGGTGTTAGCAAACACTTCCCAGCGCGGATCGTCGTGATAATCCTGGATGTTCAGCGTTTTGTTAATCGGCAAGCGGACAATCGGCATTGAGGTGCTATTCACCGCCATACCTATTTTCTGCCCTTCCGGGGAAATGAGAAATTCGAGGAATTTTTTTGCAGCGTCTTTGCGTTGGCTGGTTTTCATCAGGAAAGCGGTTGTGCCTTCCGCCATCGAAATAGCGCCGCCAGGGCCTGCGGGTGGTGGTACAACGGTATAGGTCTGTTTGCCTGGGTCTTTATCAAACAGGGCAATATGATACGGGCCAGAAGAGTACATCCCAGTCTGTCCAGAACGGAAAGAGGTGTTGGCGTCTGCGGTGGTGTGGTTGATTGCGCCAGGCTGAGCCAGCCCTTCACAGACCATTCCTCGCATAAATTGCATTGCTGTGGCGGTCTCTTTGCTATCCAGTGCCGCCTTGAATTTACCCGGTTGCGTGGCGACTAAATAATTACCGCCCGCCTGCCAGAGATAAGATGATGAGAAAGAACTGGCGTAACCACGAGTCGTTGCCAGCGGCATGGTGAAGCCGTAGGTGTCTTTTTTGCCGTTGCCGTCTGGGTCATCATGAGTAAAAGCCTGCGCGACTTTTTTCAGCTCATCCCAGGTGGTTGGCGCTTTTAAATTCAACTTATTCAGCCAGTCCTGGCGGATAAACAGCGCGTAGGTATGGGCGGACGTTGGCACACCGTAGAATTTACCGTCCGGCAGTTGGGTTGATTTCCACGCCGCTTCATAGACATCGCTACCGCCTTTTAACTCGGCCGGTTTAATCTCGTCAACAATCCCCAACTGCACCATTTGACCCACGATAATCGCATCGTTAAATACCACGTCCGGCAGGGCATTACCGGTGGCGGCGCGCGCCAGGCGCTGGTCAAAATCGGTGACGGCGTTGAAGTATTTTATCGAGATTCCCGTCTCTTTTTTAAATTGGTCGGCTAGCTGTTGGTAAATGACTTTTGAGTCATTACTGGCGCGGATCCAGACATCAAGTTCTTCGCTGAATGCGTGTGGTGAGAGCGTTAATAACAGGGTCAAACTCAGCGCTTTGGTTTTGAATTGCATACATTGACTCCGGTTTTTTTTGTGTATATTGCCATCCCTGAACAGAGGTAAGGATTGGTGAAAAAAGAAATCGAGAGTGATGATAGAAGCGCTTATGGAGTGAAACAATGTTTTATTATTGCTGCTACGGCAATATAACTAATTTGTGTGGCTTACTTCACACGCAAAATAACCGTCTGTTGTAGCTGAATAAGATAACGGCTTGAATAAGTTAATATTTCAATTTCTGGCTATCGGTTTTATTTTTCCTGCGCGGAATAAAAGTGTGAACACATAGGCGTTTTAACGCAATAATGTGACGGCGCTTAATTATTGGCGAATAATACCCCTCTTTTTTTGTGCCAAAATAAAAACGGCTATTTCATATCGCTATTTTTCGCCACCATGATCACACTCATCGCCAGCGCCAGCCCGCGAAAATGACAACTTTGTCATTATCCTGTCACCGTGCCAACAGAGTCGCTCCCGTAAGCTAGCCCCATAGCCAGCCCCTTTTGATTCGGCTGAACAGGACGTGACATGTGTAAAGCAAAGCAACTTACGCTGGTGATGGCGTTTCTCCTCGCAGGATGCACCTCGCTGGCTCCCGACTATAAACAGCCAGAAAACGTGGTTCCCCAGCAGTTTTCGCTCTCTCAGGGGGCATTAGTCCCTACGGGCGGGAACTGGCAAGACACGGGCTGGCAACGCTTTTTTGCCGATCCACAGGCAAAGCGGCTGATTGATATCGCGCTGCGCAATAACCGTGACCTGCGCATGGCGATGCTGAATGTTGAAGCCGCGCGCGCCCAGTACAACGTGACCGATGCCGGGCGCTATCCGCAGTTGGATGCCAACAGCGGGGCGAACTACAGCGGTGACCTTAAAGGCACTAACGCCACCACAAAAAGCTATGACGTTGGCCTGAACCTGAGCCTTGAGCTCGACTTTTTCGGCAAACTGAAAAACATGAGCGAGGCCGACCGGCAAAACTTCTTCGCCAGCCAGGCCGCCCAACGCGCGGCGCAAATCGTGGTGGTGACTAACGTCTCGCAGGGCTACTTCAACCAGCGCCGTCTGGCGGCACAACTCGCTATCGCCAAAGAGACGCTGCGTAACTACCAGCAATCCTATGCTTTTGTTGAACAACAATTGATCACCGGCAGCACCAACGTGTTGGCGCTGGAACAGGCGCGCGGCGTGATTGAAAGCACCCGTGCTGATATCGCTCAACGGCAGGGGGAGCTGGCGCAGGCTAACCACGCGCTCCAGCAACTGCTGGGGACTTACAACACGCCGCTCAATGACGATGACGCCAGTGCGGCGGCGGTCAACCCACTGCCGCTCCCGGCGAACCTGCCTTCGGCTATTTTGCTTCAGCGCCCGGACATCATGGAGGCCGAGCACCAACTGCGCGCGGCGGATGCCAATATTGGCGTGGCGCGCGCGGCGTTTTTCCCTTCCATCACGTTGACCAGCGGCGTATCAAGCAGCAGTTCTGCGCTCTCCAGCTTATTTAATGCGGCGAGCGGAATGTGGAATTTTGTGCCGAAGGTTGACCTGCCCATTTTTAACGCCGGACGTAACGAAGCCAACCTGGCGCTGGCAAGCGTAAAACAGCGCCAGGCCGTGGTGAATTACGAACAGAAAATTCAGGCGGCGTTTAAATCCGTGGCGGATGCCCTTTCGCTGCGAGACAGCATTCAAGGGCAGTTAAACGCGCAACAACGATATTTAGCCTCGCTGCAAATTACCCTGCAACGCGCTCGCGCGTTATATGCCAGCGGTGCAGTGAGTTATATCGAAGTGCTGGACGCCGAGCGTTCTCTTTTTGCGACCCGGCAAGCCATTCTCGATTTGCAGTATTCCCAACAGGTTAACGAAATCAATTTATTCACCGCACTTGGCGGCGGTTGGAAAGCCTAACTTTTATTCAGGAGTTTATACAAATGCGTAAAGTCACCCCACTGATTGGCGGTATTTTCATGGCGCTGGCGCTGAATGTTCAGGCGGCAGAGATGCAGCATGACGGTCACGAGAAAATGATGGATATGCCAGCGTCACAGGCCGAGATTAATGGCACTGGTGTCGTGAAAATTATCGATATGGCGGCGAAGAAAATCACTATCGACCACGAAGCGATTCCTGCTGTGGGTTGGCCAGCAATGACCATGCGCTTTACCTTCAGCGAACCTACCGAGGCGATTAAACAACTGAAGCCGGGCAGCCACGTTAATTTCTCTTTCGTGCAGCAAGGCAATATTTCACTGCTTCAGGACATTAAGACGCAATAATCATCATGACAACCGCACAATTAAAATATACCGCAGCGATTGTCTGTAGCCTGATTATTGGCGGGCTATCGACTGCGGCGATAAGCCATTTCAACGCCCCTGCGACGAAAGCCGATGCCACGCCTGCCGAGCGCAAGGTGCTGTATTGGTACGACCCAATGAAGCCGGATGTGAAATTTGATAAACCGGGTAAGTCGCCGTTTATGGATATGGATCTGGTGGCGAAATACGCCGATGAAGGCGGTGACACATCGTCTGGCGGCGTGCGTATCGACCCGACGCAGGTACACAATCTGGGGCTGCGCACCGAGAAAGTCAGCACAGGGCGGCTGCAATACCGCCAAACGCTTCCGGCGAACGTCAGCTATAACGAATACCAGTTTGTTATTGTGCAGGCGCGCGCTGAAGGCTTTGTCGATAAAGTCTACCCGCTGACGGTGGGCGACAAAGTACGTAAAGGCGCGCCGCTGGTGGATGTCACCATTCCTTCCTGGGTTGAGGCGCAGAGCGAATACCTGCTGCTGGCGAACTCTGGCGGCACTGCCACCCAGTTAGAGGGCGTGTTAGAGCGCCTGCGGCTGGCGGGAATGCCGGAAGCGGATATCCAACGGATGCGCAGCACGCATCGTGTGCAGACGCGCTTTACCCTTAACGCCCCGATTGACGGCGTGATTACCGCCTTCAGCCTGAAAAATGGCATGAATATCGGCAAAGACAGCGTGGTGGCGCAAATTCAGGGCATAGATCCCGTATGGATTAGCGCCGCCGTTCCTGAATCGATAGCCTATCTGCTGAAAGACTCCACCCAGTTCACGGTGGCTATTCCGGCCTATCCGAACAAAACCTTCCCGATCGCCAAATGGTCAATTCTGCCGAGCGTAGATCCTACAACGCGTACCTTGCAGGTGCGTTTGCAGGTCAATAATTCGGATGAACTGCTGAAACCGGGGATGAACGCCTACCTGAAACTCAGCGCCCAAAGCGATGAAATGTTGTTGATCCCGTCGCAGGCGGTTATCGACACCGGAGACGAGCAGCGGGTGATTACCGTCGATAGTGATGGCGAGTTTGTGCCGAAGAAAATCCACGTTCTGCATGAGTCTCAGCATCAGGCGGGCATTAGCGGCGGCCTGATGGCAGGTGAAACGGTTGTGGTTAACGGCCTGTTCCTGATTGATTCCGAAGCCAATATTAGCGGCGCGCTGGACAAAATGCGGCAGGCCACCGACAGCCATACCGGGCATTAAGGATACAGTGATGATTGAATGGATTATCCGGCGTTCGGTCGCCAACCGTTTCCTGGTGATGATGGGGGTGCTGTTTCTCAGCATTTGGGGCGGCTGGACGATAGCCAACACGCCGGTGGATGCGCTGCCGGATCTCTCTGACGTGCAGGTGATCGTCAAGACCAGCTATCCAGGGCAAGCGCCGCAGATTGTGGAAAACCAGGTCACTTACCCGCTGACCACCACCATGCTTTCTGTGCCGGGCGCAAAGACCGTGCGCGGTTTCTCGCAGTTTGGCGACTCCTACGTGTACGTTATTTTTGAAGACGGTACAGACCTCTACTGGGCGCGTTCGCGGGTGCTGGAATACCTAAACCAGGTGCAAGGCAAACTGCCGCAGGGCGTCAGCTCGGAAATTGGCCCAGACGCCACCGGCGTGGGCTGGATTTTTGAATACGCGCTGGTGGATAAAAGCGGCAAGCATGACCTTGCCGAACTGCGTTCGTTACAAGACTGGTTCCTGAAATATGAGCTGAAAACCCTGCCTAACGTGGCGGAAGTGGCCTCGGTGGGCGGCGTGGTGAAACAGTATCAGATCCAGGTCGATCCGATGAAGCTGGCGCAATACGGCATCAGTCTTGGCGAGGTAAAACAGGCGCTCAGCACCTCGAATCAGGAAGCGGGCGGCTCCTCCGTTGAACTGGCTGAGGCCGAATATATGGTGCGGGCGACCGGCTATCTTAAAGGCCTCGAAGACTTTAACCACATTGTGCTCAAAACCACCGATAACGGCGTACCGGTGTATCTGAAAGATGTGGCGCGCGTGCAGATTGGCCCAGAAATGCGTCGCGGCATTGCCGAGCTGAACGGCGAAGGCGAAGTGGCGGGCGGCGTCGTGCTGTTGCGTTCCGGCAAAAATGCGCGCGAGGTTATCTCAGCGGTAAAAGATAAGCTCGCCGCACTGCAAAAAAGCCTGCCGCCAGGGGTGGAAGTGGTCACCACTTACGATCGCAGCCAACTGATTGATCGGGCTATCGACAACCTGAGCATGAAGCTGCTGGAGGAGTTTCTGGTGGTTGCGGTGGTTTGTGCGTTGTTCCTCTGGCATCTGCGCTCGGCGCTGGTGGCGATTGTTTCACTGCCGCTGGGGCTGTGCATCGCCTTTATCGTGATGCATTTCCAGGGACTGAACGCCAACATCATGTCGCTCGGCGGTATTGCTATCGCGGTGGGGGCGATGGTCGATGCGGCTATCGTGATGATTGAAAACGCCCACAAGCGGCTGGAGCACTGGAATGACGCGCACCCCGGCGAACAGATGGATAATGCCACTCGTTGGAAAGAGATAACCGACGCGGCGGTGGAAGTGGGGCCAGCGCTGTTTATCAGCCTGCTTATCATCACACTGTCGTTTATCCCTATTTTTACCCTCGAAGGGCAAGAAGGGCGGCTGTTTGGCCCGCTGGCGTTTACCAAAACCTACGCGATGGCGGGCGCGGCGGCGCTGGCGATTGTGGTCATTCCTATCCTGATGGGCTTTTGGATCAAAGGCAAAATCCCGGCGGAATCACATAACCCGTTAAATCGCTTCTTAATCAGGATCTATCACCCGCTGCTGCTGAAAGTGCTGCACTGGCCGAAACTGACGCTGCTGGTGGCGGTGCTGTCGATGTTTACCGTGCTGTGGCCGTTAAGCAAAGTGGGCGGCGAGTTTCTACCGAAGATCAACGAAGGCGACCTGTTGTACATGCCATCGACCCTGCCGGGGATTTCGCCGGGACAGGCGGCGCTACTGCTTCAGCAAACCGACAAGCTGATTAAAACCGTGCCGGAAGTGGCGTCGGTATTCGGTAAGGCGGGGAAAGCAGAAACGGCAACGGACTCCGCGCCGTTAGAGATGATTGAAACCACCATCCAGCTTAAACCGCAGGATCAGTGGCGGCCAGGGATGACGCTGGACAAAATCATTGATGAACTGGATGCCACCGTGCGCCTGCCTGGGCTGGCGAACCTGTGGGTTCCGCCGATTCGCAACCGTATCGACATGCTTTCGACCGGTATCAAAAGCCCGATCGGGATTAAAGTTTCCGGCACTTCTTTAGCCGATATCGACGATGCGGCGAAGCGTATTGAAACGGTCGCTAAAACAGTGCCGGGCGTTGTCTCCGCGTTGGCAGAGCGCCTCGAAGGCGGGCGCTACATTGACGTCGATATCGACCGGCAAAAAGCCGCGCGCTACGGCATGACCGTGGGGGACGTGCAGCTGTTTGTCTCGTCGGCGATTGGCGGCGCGATGGTCGGTGAAACTGTTGAAGGGGTGGCGCGCTATCCTATCAACATCCGCTACCCGCAAAGTTTTCGCGATAGCCCAACGGCGCTCCGCCAACTGCCGATTCTGACGCCAACCAGGCAGCAGATTACCCTCGGCGATGTGGCGCAGGTAAAGGTCGTTTCCGGCCCGACCATGCTCAAAACCGAAAACGCCCGTCCGGCGAGCTGGATTTATATCGACGCGCGTGACCGCGATATGGTGTCGGTGGTGCATGACTTGCAAGCAGCGATTAGCCGCGATGTGGTGCTAAAACCTGGCACCAGCGTGTCGTTCTCCGGGCAGTTTGAACTGCTGGAACATGCCAACAAAAAGCTGAAGTTAATGGTTCCGATGACGGTAATGATTATCTTCGTTCTGCTGTATCTGGCCTTCCGCCGCGTAGAAGAAGCGCTGCTGATTCTGATGAGCCTGCCGTTTGCGCTGGTGGGCGGCATCTGGTTCCTTTACTGGCAAGGGTTCCACATGTCGGTGGCGACCGGTACTGGGTTTATCGCGCTTGCTGGCGTGGCGGCAGAGTTTGGTGTGGTGATGCTGATGTATCTGCGCCACGCCGTAGAGGCCGACCCGCAACTGCAAAGCCCTGAAACATTCAGCGAGGCGCGGCTAGACGATGCGCTGTATCACGGGGCGGTGCTGCGCGTTCGCCCGAAAGCAATGACCGTCGCCGTGATCATTGCCGGTCTGTTACCCATACTGTGGGGAACGGGGGCCGGTTCGGAGGTGATGAGCCGTATTGCCGCACCGATGATTGGCGGGATGATTACCGCGCCGTTGTTATCGTTGTTTATCATTCCGGCTGCCTATAAATTGATAGGGTTGCAGCGCAACAAACGTCATCGCTCCGGCCATTAATTGCCGGAGAATAATGTCGGGTGGCGAAAAAAACACGCGCCATCCGGCAACATCGCCGATGCCTGCGAAAGGGAGATAAACCATGCGCCATGTGCTGATTACCGGTTCTACTGGTTTAGTTGGTAGGCACTTACTTAACCTACTGCGCCGAGAAACTCAGGTCGAAACCCTGATTGCGCCCACTCGCCACCCGCTGGCTGATACCGCCGGTATTGAAAACCCTCACCGTCCAGAACTCCGCGACGCGCTGGCGCAGGTGAATACGCCCGTTGATACGGTCTTTTGTTGTCTGGGCACGACGCTGCGGGACGCTGGCTCAAAGGCGGCATTCACTCATGTGGATTACGACCTGGTGCTGGAAACCGCGCAGGCCGGGCTACGGCTTGGCGCGAAGCAACTGCTGGTGGTCAGTGCGATGGGCGCTAACCCGCAGTCACCGTTTTTCTATAACCGTGTGAAAGGTGAAATGGAAGCGGCGTTAATCGCGCAAGGTTGGCCGCATTTAACGCTGGCACGGCCTTCAATGCTGATGGGCGAGCGCGGGAAACCTCGTCTGAACGAGCGCCTGTTAGCTCCGCTGTTTAGCCTGTTGCCGGGCAACTGGAAGTCGATTGCGGCACGAGATGTGGCGCGCGCTATGCTGATGATGGCGAAAAACCCCGGTTCAGAGCCGGTGACCATTTTGCCGTCGGGGAAACTAAGAGAAATGGCCCGGCGCCAGATGCACCGGGCTAAGTGAGTACTTACTTGATGTAGGTAAACGCCGTAGTTACACGCTTCACACCGCTAACGCGGCTGGCGATATCGGCGGCGGCTTTTCCTTCACTGTCGGTGACCAGCCCCATCAGGAATACTTCACCATTTTCGGTGGTGACTTTCACGTTCGAGGATTTCACCTGATCGCTTGTCAGCAGTTGGGAACGCACTTTGGTGGTAATCCAGGTATCGGAAGACGACGTACCCAGGCTAATCGGCTGCCCCTGACGCACTTCGTTGTACACCTCGGTCGTGCCATCAACGCCCATGGCGATTTGCTTCGCACGTGCGGCCAGGCTGAGATCCGGCGCTTGACCTACCAGCAGGACTTTGCCCTGATAAGCGGTTACGTTAATACGCGCTTCTTTCTTAATTTGTGCATCTTTCGACAATGCGCTGTTGACGCGCACTTCCAGCGTGCCGTCATCCACTTGAGTCCCCACGGTACGTGGGTCTGTCGCGGCTTTCGTACCGACTGCCGCCGTGCCGACAACAGCAGCGGCGATACATCCCTGAAGCAGCAGTGCGGAAATAAGAACTGCGAGGGTCGAAATTACCTTCATTTGTTCTCCTTAATCGTCCTGGTGTGGGAAAAGGGTGTTATCAATCAAATCGCATAAACAGTTAACCGTCAGCATGTGCATCTCCTGGATACGCGCGCTGCGGTGTGAAGGGATGCGAATTTCGACATCCTGTTGCCCAAGCAAACCCGCCAGCTCGCCGCCGTCATAGCCGGTCAGGGCGACGATGGTCATATCGCGGGTCACGGCCGCTTCGACCGCTTTCACGATATCGCGGCTGTTGCCACGGGTGGAAATCGCCAGCAGCACATCACCGGCATGGCCCAGCGCGCGCACCTGCTTGGCGTAGATTTCGTCATGCAGGCGATCGTTCGCTATTGCCGTTAAGACCACATTATCAGTATTTAGTGCAATTGCGGGTAAACCGGGGCGCTCCGTTTCATAACGGTTAATCATACAGGCCGCAAAATGCTGTGCGTTGGCCGCGGATGAACCGTTACCACAACAGAGAATTTTGTTGCCGTTGAGCAGCGACTGTACCAGGGTCATCGCGGCTCGGGAGATGGCGTCCGGGAGCGCTTCTGCCGCGGCGATTTGGGTTTGAATGCTTTCGGTGAAGCACACTTTGATTCTTTCGAGCACGATATCCCTTTACATTCTATGAGCTAAAAGCGTTCTGGAACCATTCGATTTCATTGCCGGTGAAGGCTATCACATCGAAACGGCAATCCACAGTGTCAAAACTGCCATTGTGACGGGCGAGCCACAAGCGGGCAGTCTGTAACAGTTTGTTTTGTTTGCTCCGGGTCACACTGGCAGCCGCGCCGCCGTAAGCCCCGGAAGAACGGTAACGGACTTCAACAAACACCGTTACCGCCCTGTCTTGCATAATAAGATCAATCTCGCCGCTACGCTCATGCACGTTAGCGGCGATAAAGCCGAGTCCCTGGCTTTCCAGCCAGCGACGCGCGCGCTGTTCCGCCACGTCACCAACCTGTTTTGTGGTTAGTTGGCGGGAACTATCTGCCCCTGCTGGTATTTGAGCCATGATAACTTCCTGTTAATCACGCAGTCTTGATTGGCGCTGAGATCGCCGGTGTTGCCGTTCAGGGCAAAGCCTGGCACGCCGCGCATTTGTGCAAAGTGGTTAGCCAGCGCCCAGGCATCCACGCCCATGGCATACAGACGTGCCAGCGAGTAGTCATTATTCACCGCGCGCAGCGCCTGCTGCATCAGTGCCGGGTTGCTGCCTGCCAGCATCGGGATTTCGCTGTACTGCAAGCCTTCCATTTCCAGACGGAAGTCTGGGCCTGCTGTGCCCTGCGCGCTGCGCGAGCTGGCGTACAGCAGAGAGCCACTCTGGCTACCGTTGCGCATTGCAATCATCGGTTTAATAAAGGCGATTTCTTCTGGGGTTGCCAGAATATAAGCGGCATCGACGCGACCGCTGCCGCTGATTTGTGCATCACTCGGCGCAGGTGGAATCGTCAGATTACCAATGGTCACGCCCTGCGGTTGTGACTGAGGCTCGATAACCGGTGTACCAGACAGTGTAATACCGGATCCGCCGTTCACGCCGCCACGCAGTTCAGAGAGTGAACCCAATTTCTTTTGCAGCACTGTGCCGCCGCCCAGTTTACGCCATTCGTCGGCGAAAGCTTGCGTTACGCGATCGCCAAGGCTGTTACGCGGAACCAGCAGCAACGGCGACTGTTTTCCCTGATCGTGGATATGGCGCGCGGCGTCGCGGGCTTCATCTTCCGGCGACAGCGCGAAATAGCAGATATTGGCATGGTTAGTGACCGTTTCCGGCTGGTTGAGCGCCAGTACGTTCAGCGACGTGTTGCTTTTCAGCAGCTCATCGACGTTATTTTTTAACAGCGGGCCGACCACCAGGTTAACGCCGTCCTTCTGCGTTTGAGCCAGAATCTGGTTCAGCGGCTGGGAGGAGGTATCGTAGATTTTCAGCTCTGCGGAAGGGTTCGCCGCCACGCTGGCAACAGGTCGCGCCGCCGGTGTCTGGGCTGGCGCGGGATCTTGGGTAGGCTCTACCGCGCTTGCGGCAGGCTGTGCCGATTCTTCGCGGTGTTCGGCATCCTGCGGCGTGGTGAGGTCGGTCACTTCCACCTGCGATGGGCTGACCACGGTATTTGTGGACGCGGCCTGCGCTACCTGCTCCGGCACGGCGCTACCGCTAACCGCTGTAGTGCCATTCTTCGCCGCTTCAAACCCTTGCTGGATGGTACGACCAAATACCGAAGCCTGGCCGCTTAACGGCAGCAGTAGGGCGATTTTATTGACCGACGCGGGCTTGATGTTTTGCCCGTTCGCCAACTGCGACGGCAGCATTTTCGCGCCAGGATTTTGCGGATAGCGAACCTGCCAGTCTTTGATCGCGGCTTTCAGCATGTCAGGGTCGTTACGGTTATCGAACCAGACGCGTTGCAGATCCAGCCAGCCCTGAAGCACGTTTTCATCGGCGTTAATCACCAGCGCGTTGGCCTGCTCCTGGGTCATCGACGACAGCGCCTGCCAGGTGGTGTCGATGTTTTGCTGTTTTTCCTGCGGCGTGGCGAGCAGTGGCTCCAGAGCAATCAGGGCGCGCAGCAACGTTAACGACGGTTGGCCGTGCTCGGCGATAATCGTGTCTTGCCAGAAACGCACCTGTTGCGGGCTGGCTAAATCATCGGCCTTCAACTGCTGTAGCAGCGCCTGTGCGCCCGCGTAATCATTTCGCGAGAGCTTGAGTTCAACCGCCAGCAGCGACTGCTCCTGACGCTGAAGGGCGTTCAGATCCTGCGGCAGTTGGTTGAACAATTCCAGCGCCTGCTGGCTCTTGCCTTCTCTTAGCAATGAACGAATGGCGAGTAATTGCCAGTTGGTCTTGCTATCATTCGAACTTTGCTGCATCTGATGCAGATAAAAGCCGGAATCAGCCTGCGTCATGCCCTGAAGTTGGGCGGCACTCTGATCGGGGGCCTGGGTTCCACAGCCTGCAAAAATCAGCGCTGCCAGGATAACGGGCAGACTACGCGCGGCTTTCAAACGAGAAAATGTTGAGGGTACCATACTGTATCCAGTGATATTTTTTACGCAATGCTCAATATTAAATCGGCAATACGGACGAAACAATGAAACAACACGAATCGGCGGATAATTCTCAAGGCCAACTCTTTATTGTACCTACTCCTATCGGAAATTTGGCTGATATTACCCAACGAGCGCTCGAAGTATTGCAAGCTGTTGATTTAATTGCGGCTGAAGACACGCGTCATACCGGTTTATTGCTGCAACACTTCGCGATTAACGCCCGTTTGTTTGCGCTGCATGACCATAATGAGCAACAAAAAGCCGAAACGCTGGTGGCGAAGCTCAAAGAGGGGCAAAACATCGCACTGGTTTCTGATGCCGGAACGCCGCTGATTAACGACCCAGGCTACCATCTGGTGCGCACCTGCCGTGAAGCCGGAATTCGCGTTGTGCCGCTGCCGGGGCCATGTGCTGCCATTGCGGCGCTGAGCGCTGCTGGCCTGCCGTCCGATCGTTTCTGCTATGAAGGTTTCCTGCCTGCGAAATCAAAAGGTCGTCGCGATGCGATGAAAGCCATTGAAGATGAGCCGCGCACGCTGATTTTCTATGAATCAACCCACCGTTTGCTCGATAGCCTGGAAGATATGGTCGCGGTGTGGGGCGAATCCCGCTATGTGGTGCTGGCGCGTGAGCTGACCAAAACCTGGGAAACCATTCACGGCGCGCCGGTTGGCGAGCTGCTGGCATGGGTTAAAGAAGATGAAAACCGCCGCAAAGGCGAGATGGTGCTGATTGTCGAAGGGCATAAAGCACAGGAAAACGACCTGCCCGCCGATGCCCTGCGCACGCTGGCGCTGCTACAGGCGGAACTCCCGCTGAAAAAAGCCGCCGCGCTGGCTGCTGAAATCCACGGCGTGAAGAAAAACGCGCTGTATAAGTACGCGCTGGAACAGCAGGCGGAATAAGTTTTCTCGCAGGCCCCTTTTGAAGACAGGGGCCGTTGAGAGCTATACCAGCAGTTTCTTGAGAGAACCAAACATATCGACACCGATCGCGTTGGCGTAGCTGAAGACAACGTCCAGAGTCGGGGAGCTATCACCTTTCTCAAATTTGCTGACTGCCTGTCGGCTTACACCAAGTTGTTTAGCGACGGCAGCCTGGCTCAAATTCATCGCTTTGCGTTTTTCCACTAGTTGTGACAAAACGGATTTTCGTTGAAGCACGATATCAAGAGCTTTGACGGTCGCGTTGTCCTGAAGTAGATCGGCTTTAACGTCTTCCCAGTGATATAACTCTTTATTTTTGCTCATATTGATTCTCTCGGGTATCTGATTCATGGGTGGAAAGGAACGTTTTATATCTGGCTAAACCCAGCTCAATATCGGCTTTCGGAGTCCTGTTCGTTTTTTTGGCAAAGATATGAGTAATAACCCATAACCCTTTATGGAAATGAAAGTAGAATCCTCTCAACCAGTGGCTTTGGCTATGCGTTTTAATCTCATACATTTCCCCTTGAATCTTTTTGGTATCTACCTGCGATGAGGAAGGGCCGAATTCTTCAAACTCATCAATAGCTGCAATAAACTCAGCGCGATCAATTGCATTCAGGTCAAAAAGCTCCTCTCTGGCTGCATGTAAGAGCATTACCGGGAAATTCTTATCACACTTCTTGTTAGTCTTATTTTTCGCCATCTTGTTGTCAACCTATTGGTTTACATTTTGACGGGATAATAGAGGGGAAGTCAGTTTATGGCAGGAAGGGAGCGCTCATAATGAGTGAGCACTTTTCTGAATTTTACAGATGTCCGGTGGCGGCATTTCAACGCAGAGTATCCATATGTGGCCGCTTTGCGTTTATCAATGACTGCGTCTTTCTACGCTGGGGGCACAGCGTTGGCTGCACCCCCGCTCCGTTTACAGAATGCCTAAAGCCGAGGCGATAATCGACAGCACAAACGTGACGCCAATCAGTAAAACCGGATGCGCTTTCTTCACGCGCAGCAGGTAATACATCAGCAGGGTGTAACCCATTGGCAAAATATTCGGGAACACTTTATCAAAGAAATCCTGCTGCAACGCCACGCGGTGAGTGCTATCGATAGCAAACGAGGTGATGACGTTGATATGAACGTAGGAGGCTATCAGACCGCCGATTACCGTGATCCCGAGGATCGTCGCTGAACGGGCAATCATCTGCGAATTTTCTCGCACTTTATCAATCGCTTTCACGCCGACAGAGTAGCCAATATGCGTCCAGCCCACACGCAGGAAGAAGATAATCAAATAGACGGCGAAGAACAGGATTGGCCCCAGCACATTGCCCTGGCTGGCGAACGATGAACAGATCCCCGCCATGATCGGCAGCAGTGTGAACCAGAAAATCGCATCACCAATACCGGCAATAGGCCCAAATAGCGCAACCTTTAAGCCTTTGATGGTGCTGCGATTTTCGCCTTTCTCCTCCATAGAGATCAGCAAGCCCATTAAGAAGCCGACCAGGTTCGGGTGAGTGTTGATAAACTCCAGATGATCCCTCATGGCCGCGCTCAGGCCCGCTTTATCATCCTTATAGATCTTCTTCAGAATCGGCAGCATAGCCCAGGTAAAACCGCCAGCCTGCATCCTTTCATAGTTAAAACTGGCCTGAAGGAGCGATGAGCGAAAACCCAGGCGTGTAATGTCTTTTTTCGTAATTTCAGATGCCATTGCTGTAATCCTCTTCATCGTTTTTATTAGCGGTTGGCTGCGGTTGAAGCTGCTGTCTGGCCTTGGCGTTGAAAAACTCATAAACGGCGAAGCCCGCGCCCAGCACGGCGACCGGAAGGAGGTTGTTAACCTGGATATAGCAAACAAAGAGGAAGCCAGCTATCAGATACGGGATGTACTGAGCTTTGAACATCACGCGCAGTAACAGGCCAAAGCCAACGGCAGGCAAAATGCCACCGGCGACTTCAAAACCGTGCGTGAGCCAGGCTGGCATGGCTTTCACCAGCGCCTGCATTGCCCCTTGTGCCAGGTAGGTACAGAGGAACGCGATAACGGCGTAGGCTGCGGCAACAATCAGCATGGTTAGCCAGTTTAAGCGGGAGAAGCCTCGGGTATCGGCCTCCTTAGCGCAAGTGTCGGCTTTCGCCATAAACAGCGAAAAGGCAGAGTAAAAGAACAAAATGACATACTGCATCAGCAGGCTGAACGGCAGGCCGAGGCCGATGGCTGTTTTCGCATCCACCCCTGTAGAGCAGGCGATAACGGTGGTCATCAACCCCGCCATTATCGGGTTAGGCGGCTGTACCCCACCGGCGGGGGTTAGGCCAGCAAAAGCCAGTTCCGTTAAACCACCGGTAATCAAACCAGTTTGAAGATCGCCTAAAATTGCCCCAGTCAGTGTACATACAATAATTGGGCGGAATAAAAAGAGCGCTTCCAGCCAAAAATCGATGCCTAAAAAGAAAACTAATGCCGCCAGGGATATCCCTTGTATTAGCGTTATTTCATGCATTTTATCACCTCAGATAAATAAGTCCTTTTATTCATGCGCTGCTTTTATTCCGGGATAGATTCTTTTGAATCACCGGGAACATCCTGAATAAAAATATTAACGCCGTGACGTTTAATAAATTGCAGGTCGCTAAGATCCTGATTATCGACATACACTTTGCTGCTGATTTGTTTTTTCCCTTCGGAGAAATGCATGTTGCCGACGTTGACATCTTTTAACTCAACGCCGCCTTCGATAAGTTTTCTGACCGTTTGCGGGGTGCGACATATCAGAAATATTTTTTGGTGTGGCGCAGCCTTACTGATGACATTGACCGTTTTCTCGATGGAGAAAAAGCGGATGCCAAAGCCGTAGGTTTCAGCCGTGATACCCATAAGTTTCTGTTGGATATCATCTTTTGCCACTTCATCATCGACGACAACCAACAGATTTGCCCCGATGGTGGATGTCCAGGTTACGCCAACCAGGCCATGCACCAGGCGGTTATCAATACGCGTTAATAAAATATTTGGAGTTGCCATAATAGATACCTATAAAAAAGCAGATAATTTCCATTATCTGCTTGGGTGATTAATATTATTTTTGCATCCGTTCTATTGCTTGTTCTAACCAGTATCGTTGTGTGCCGAAATTAATCCGAATAAAATGTTCTCCGTCCTGGACATAATGACTGCCGTCTTCAATAATGACTCCGGCGTTGTGGGCAAAATGATTCACCACTTCTGTTGCGGTATTTCCGCTGGCGCTGACATCAACCCATGCTAAATAAGATGACTCCGGCGTCATCATTTTCCAGTCCGGGAAATGAGTTTGCAGGGCATCGGCAAGATAACGAGCATTACCGCGTAAATAATCATTAAGCGCATCCAACCAGGGTAAACCCTGCTGGTAGGCCAGAATGATTCCCCATACGCCAAATATATTAGGGGAAGTGATAGAGTTCTTTTCCAGTTGCTGGCGAAAACGTTGGCGCAGGCTGTCATCCGGGATGATCGAGTAAGATGTTTTCAACCCGCCCAGATTAAAAGCCTTATTGGGTGACGTGAGCAGGATCAGGTTGTCCTGCGCAACAGCACCTGAAGCCAGGCAACTGGTGAACTCACCTTCTAACAGATGTTCGGCATGGACTTCATCAACGACCAGAATAACGCCATAACGTTTACACAAATCGGAAACCAGGCGGATTTCAGCCAGCGTCCAGATTCGGCCTGATGGATTATGCGGAGAACAGAAAAACCAGAGCTTGGGCCTGTGGCATCTTAGCTGTTCTTCAATGAGGGTAAAATCCAACTGGTAGCGATTATTTTCGACTTTCAGCGGGTTTGCCAACACCTGCACGCCCTGGCGTTGTGTCGCCATGGCGAAGGGATCGTAAACGGGCGTATTCATCATCACGCTGTCACCCGCCTTGCAAAACGCTTGCACCATATAGTGCAGCGTAGAGACAGTGCCATACGTGAGGGTTATCCAGTCGCGTTCGACATTGACGCGGTGACGAGCGCGCTGGAACGCTATGACGGCATCGTAAAATTCATCAAAGCAGTAGGTGTAGCCAAAGGTTCCGTGCTCAACAATACGCTGGAAACCTTCAATGACCGCAGGCGGCGAGGCGAAATCCATATCGGCAATCCACAGAGGAATAAAATCCTCAGGGACACCTCCGAAACGGGAGCAGACAAACTGGTGATCCCATTTACGGCACTTATCACTTTTGCGCTCTATGATCTTATCGAAATCGAACATGCTCAACTCCTGTTAAATTAATGCTTCAATGCCTGTTTTGACGCCTTGTACCTGCGGCCCAATAATGACCTGCACGCTATGAGCATCCAATACGACGACCGAAAGTGCTCCGGCATTCTTTAATTCTTGTTGGTTGACCTTAGACATATCTTTGACGACTAAACGTAGACGTGTAATACAGTTATCCAGCGAGTCGATATTTTCCTTTCCGCCCAGTGCATTTAAAATAACCGCATGGTCATATTTGGATTTACCCCGTGCTTTGGTATTTTCCGCAACAGCCTGAGCCGCGCCATCAGAAGAATCTTCTCGACCCGGTGTTTTAATATCATGCTTAATGATGTACCAACGGAAAACCAGGAAATAAACGGCGAACCAAACAATACCGACAGGGAATAAGAGATACCATTTCGTCGATGTGCCTTGCATAACGCCAAAGATTAATAGATCAAGTACCCCGCCGTCGGTGTTACCAATAGTGACGCCGAGAATTGCCATCACCATGAGTGCCAGACCTGACATGACAATATGGAAGGCATATAACGCAGGGGCAATAAAGAGGAATAAAAATTCGATAGGTTCAGAGATCCCCGTGATAACGGATACCAAGACCCCAGAAAGCAATAATCCTTTAATGACAGGTCGGTTTTCTGGTTTTGCCGTACGATAAATAGCGTAGGCCACAGCAGGAAGACCAAAAATAAAGGTTGGCATAAAGCCTTGTGATAAAAATGCGGTAACATGCGGACTAAATGGAAGGCCTGCTTTGAGTTCGGCATAGAAGATGTTGAGCGCGCCAGCAATCTCATGGCCTGCGACAATCTCAGTGCCGCCTGCGGGGGTAAAACGCACCATTGCTAACAGGATATGATGCAGCCCAAAAGGTTTAAGCAATAATACGCCCACGCCGTAGAGGAATGGCCCAAAAACGCTAGTACTCTGAATAATATGCCCGATACCGGCTATCCCCATCGCCACATAAGTCCAAAGTAGCGGGATAATCAGGCCGACAGCCGACAAGGCTAACGAGGTGATAATCGGTACAAATCGGATACCGCTAAAGAAAGCGAAAGCATCGTGTAAAACTGTGTCCTGAAAGCGCTCATGCAGGAAATAAGTAATAACACCGGCAATGATGCCCCCTAAAACCCCCATCTCCAGAGTTTGTATGCCTAATACAACAGATTGCCCCACCTGTTTCATTGTTGCTGCATCTGCGAGTTGGTGGGTGACGGTGAGATAATAATTGATGCTCATATTCATCAGCATATAGCCAATAAATCCAGAATAAGCACCGACGGCTTTGTTTCTTTTCGCCATACCTAATGGAATGGCAATAGCAAACATCACTGGTAAATAAGTAAAGGCAAAGCCCCCCACCATCGCAATAAAGCCAAAGGTTAATTGAGTTAACTCTCCACCTAAAAATGGAAAACTTTTAATGGTGGAAGGGCTGGTGATAGAACTGCCTACACCTAATAATAGCCCCATAAAAGCCAGCAGCGATACGGGAAACATAAATGTTTTCCCCAGGCTTTGAAAAAACTCCCATACTCGTGACTTAAACGACTTTTCCTGTGTCATGTGGAGTACTCCATTATTCCTATAGATATGATTATGAAGGCCATGAATAATTAATCATGACCTTCATAACGTGAGCGGTAATTTATTATTAATATCTGTATTGATCTAATCCACTAACGGACATTTAAAAAATGAGTGTTATAATTTTCCGTATGACCCACATACATTTATTTTACTGCGTACGACTTCTTTCATAGCATTCATACCGACACGCATGTAATAACGCGGATCGTTACCTTGCGGATTTTCTGCAAACCAGGCTTTTACCGCGTCGGCAAAAGCGATTTTTAATTCAGTCGCGACGTTAACTTTGCAAACGCCTAGCTCGATAGTTCGACGGACAAATTCATCAGGGACATCACTTGCGCCATGTAGTACCAGCGGAATATCAACCACTTCACGAATTTCTGCCAGGCGCTGGAAATCAATTTTTGGCGTTTTAGTATAAAGACCATGCGCTGTGCCGATAGCGACAGCCAGACTGTCTACACCGGTGAGTTCGACGAAACGTTTGGCTTCTTGCGGGTCGGTCAGGAACGCGCTCTCAGCATCCACGCTCATGTCATCTTCCACGCCGCCCAGCCGTCCTAGCTCCGCTTCCACACTGCAATCTTGCGCATGGCAAAAATCCACCACCGCTTTCACCAGCTTAACGTTCTCTTCAAACGGGAAGTGGCTACCGTCGATCATCGCACTGCGTACGCCAGCGTGGACTTTATGGCGAATGTCATCCAGCGATTCGTGGTGATCAAGATGCAGTGCCACCGGCATACCGTAGCTGGTGGAATACGCGCTGCACAGCGCGTAGATCTCTTCCAGCGCGATGTGTTTAAACGTGCCAGGCGTGCCCGCGAGGATCACTGGCGATTGCATTTCGCTGCACACATCAAGGATCGCCTGGATAGTTTCAGCGTTATGGATATTGAACGCCGGAACGGCATAGCCTTTGGCCTGGGCATCCCGCAGGAGATATTTAGTCGAAATAATGCTCATAATCCGTTCCTCTTACGAGAACCAGGGATGAATAACAACGCCTTGTACGACGCGATTAACTGTGCCGCTGGCGGAAGGGGTATCTGGGGTGTTGCCGACGTTGATGGACTGCGTCAGGGCAAAAACCTGGGCATACATCAGGAAGCAGAAGGCCTGTTCTATATCGCTAAAATGGCGCGCTGGCGGCAACAGAATGTGCGGGCCTGCTTCGATAACCGGATCCGTTTCTGCCGCAATCGCCACAATGTGCATGGCCTGCCGATCGCGACGTAACTCTGCCAGCAGATCGAGATCGTATTGACGGGTGTAAGGGTGGCTGGAGACATACACCACGATCAGCGTTTCGTCATTAACCAGAGATTTAGGGCCATGACGGAAGCCCGTTGGCGAATCATAAAACGCCACCAGTTTACCGGCGGTCAGTTCCAGAACTTTCAAGGCGGATTCGCGCGATGCGCCCTGCAACCCGCCGCTGCCGAGATAAACAATCCGTTTCCACGGTTCGTTACCAAATACGCCCTGACTAAAGTCGCCCAGCGAAGCCAGGATAGCCTGGCAACGATCCGCGACATCGCGGAAGGTCTGGCTATTGATCACTTCAGGGACAAATACCGCCAGAGCGCTGGCCATCATGGTGGTGATACTGCTGGTCATCGCAAAGCCGCGATCGTGGGTTTCTGCTGGCATCAGCAGGGCAAAGGCGTTATCGCTTTTGACCGCGTTTTGATACAGGCTGCCCGCTTCGTTACAGGTGATGGAGAGGTGATAGCACTCCGGCACGAACTGATTTGCCAGCTCAACGGCGGCAACGCTTTCCGGGCTGTTGCCCGAACGGGCGAACGAGACTAATAACAGCGGCTGCGCTGGGTTGAAATAATCCATGGGGTTAGTGACCAGGTCGGTGGTCGGCACTGCGCGAATATTTTTCCCCGTATGGCTGGCAAGCCAGGGCGCAATGATATCGCCGATGAAAGCTGAAGTACCGGCTCCGGTCAGTACGATTTGCAGATCGGATTTGCGTAACAACGGGGCAAGGAAGGTGTCGAGATCCTCTCTTACGCTGTCGATATTGTGCAGCGAGCGTACCCAGCAGGCGGGCTGCTGGCGGATCTCTTTCTCAGTCCAGGTGCCGGTTTTGGCGGTGGCGGAAGTGTAGATTTCTGGCATAACTCAGTCCTTAGTCTTGTGAATTCCACATCAGACGCTGGCAAAATGTCGCTATCTTTCGTTTCGTTTCACTTGTTCTCATGTTTGATAGGTTAAACGTTATAGGAAAGAAATCGAAACTTCAATGATGTAAAATGAAATAAAACGAAAACTGTGATCGGTGGAACGATCCCTGTTTTCATCTCTTTGATATATAACGACTTGAGAGAGTGAGCTTTGTCTGGGTGCGTTATGAATCGAAAGGAAAAGAAAGGCCTTACGGTTAATCACCGAAGGCCAATATGATGCGCAATGAAGGAGGCTAAAGGGGGAGTGCCTGGCCTTGAATCCAGATTTGCTGCACATGCAGCCCGTTATTGAGCGCAATGATGTTGGCGCGCTTACCGGGTTTTAATGAACCGAGTTGGCTGTCTAGCCCTAACAGACGTGCGGGATGCAGCGAAGCCATATGAATCGCCGTATCCGGTGAGATACCGGTTAACTCGACCATATTGCGCACGGCGGTATCCAACGCAAGCGTACTGCCCGCCAGGCTACCGGAAGCGGTGCGCACAATACCGTTGTGCATCTCGACGTCTTCACCGCATAGCGTATAACGCCCATCAGGCATACCGGCGGCCTGCATCGCATCGGTGATGAGCACCACTCTTTCCTCGGCGCAGGT
Source organism: Kluyvera fluvialis (assembly GCF_059725275.1). Taxonomy (NCBI): domain Bacteria; kingdom Pseudomonadati; phylum Pseudomonadota; class Gammaproteobacteria; order Enterobacterales; family Enterobacteriaceae; genus Kluyvera; species Kluyvera fluvialis. The sequence continues at coordinate 615,408 of NZ_AP046142.1, forward strand.
GCAGCACAGTTTCATCGCCGCAGGATGTACATGGTGCCCGTCAGCGATAAGCTCCAGCCAGGCGCGCGGGTCGGTTAAACCTGCGCCGACCATACCCGGTTCGCGGTGATGCAAACCGCTCATGCCGTTGTAGCAGTGCACCAGGCCGTCAGCCCCTGCGTCAAATGCCGCGCAGGTTTGCTGCCAGGTGGTGGCACTGTGCCCTAACATGACCCGAATGCCTTGCTGCTTCAAATGGTGAATCGCCGACAACGCACCTGGTTTTTCTGGTGCTAACGCCACCACGCGTAAAGTATGGCGCGAGGCGGTGATCAGTGAATCCAGCTCCGCGATATCCAGCTCCCGGAACAGTTCTGGCGGGTGTGCGCCTTTATTCTGCGGAGTGAAGTATGGCCCTTCGAGATAGCTTCCCAGCACCTGCGCGCCAGGGCCACCGGCATGGCAGCGTTTTGCAATACGCTCCAGCGCAGCATAAACCTCTGTCAACGGCGCGGTGACGGTGGTGGGTAGCCAACTGGCTACCCCTTCACGCGCTTTATGCATCGCCAGTTTATCGAGCGTATCCGGCGCGTCGTCCATCACATCGACACCCGCGCCGCCGTGGACGTGAATATCGATATACGCAGGGCACAGCAGTTCGGCGTCTCTCTGCATCACACCGGCGGGAATAGGCTCTATTGCTGCGATAACCCCTTCTTCAATGCGCAACTGATGCTCATCGAGCCAGCCTTGCTCGGTGAGCAAACGCCTGGCGCGCAGAATGTGTGTCATATACCTTCCTCAACGGTGCTTTCTTCGCGGCAGCGTCCTAGCTCATCCACCAGGCTTGTCAGGCCACGGTGCCCGCACTCAAGCGCCTGAATGCGGAATGTTTCTCCGCTAAGCCCGTCGCGATCCAGCACCATTTCCAGCAGCAACTGAAGATTGGTTCCGGTAATCACTTCATGCCCTGGCCGTTGCATGGCAAGCGTCGATGCCACGCGAAACGGTGTGCCGCCGAGCAGGTCAGTCAGGAAAATAATGCCTTCTTCACTGTCCAACTCCGCCACCGCCTGTTCTAGCTGCGAGGTGAGCAGAGCAGTGGTTGAGGTTTCTGGAAAATCGATGGCGACAAACTGTGACTGCTCGCCAAGAATCTGTTTCATCGCCTTTTCCATGCCACTGGCAAAGCCGCCGTGTCCCGTCAAAATAATGCCTAACATTTCGAACCTCTTTGATTTACAGGAAGTGACAGAACTTACCGACCACGCCCAGTACGACGGTGATGCCGATAAGACGCAGTGGGCTCCAGCCACGGCGAACCAGCCAGAACATGACCAGGGTATAGACCAGCGGTAAAAAGGCTGGCATCAGTTTGTCGATAACGTCGGTCTGTAGTTTGACAACTGCGTCACCCGCCTTGATTTCGAGCGTGGTGTTGAGGCGAACATAGGTGGCCACCAGGGCGCCAATGACCGTCATCCCGACGATAGACGCCGCGTGGCCCACTTTTTTGGTATTGGCTTTAATGAGCGGAATCGCTGCCACACCCATACGATAAGCATAGTGCGCGAGGCCAAAACGCAGGCCGAGATGCACCACGTTAAACAGCACAATAAAGATAACCGCGCCCAGAATAGAGCCTTGTAAAGCAAGGCTTGCGCCGATACCGCCGCAAATTGGCAGCAGCGTCAGCCAGAACATCGCATCACCAATGCCGCCAAGCGGCGCGCCCACGGCGATTTTGGTGCTTTGAATGCTGTTGACATCCTGCTTAGAGCGCTCCATCGCCAGAATAATGCCGATAACAAAAGTCACTAAAAAAGGGTGCGTGTTAAAGAAACCCATATGGCCTTTCATGGCGCGGGCCAAATCGCGTGGGTTGGTGTGAATCTTTTTCAGCGCGGGCAGCAGGCCGTACAACCAGCCGGAAGCCTGCATACGTTCATAGTTAAAGGAAGCCTGTAACAGCATGGAACGCCAGGCGACACGGTTGATGTCTTTCCGGGTAAGATCTGCGCCAATCTTTTGATCTTCATAAATGTTTTCATTGACGCCGGACAGCAGTGTGTCTTCACTTTCGGACTCTTTCGGCAGAGTCTGTTGATTAGATACCATCTTCGAATTCCTCTTTCTGTGCCGCAGGGGCAGCCGGTTCTGGGGATTTACGTAGCAGGTCAATCAGCGCCATCGCCAGCGCGGCGGCAGCGATCGCTAACACCGGGAGCTTGAGCCAGGCTGCCGCCACGAAGCCGAGAATGAAGTAGGGGATGTAGACGTTTTTCATCATGATTTTCAGCAGCACGGCAAAGCCGATTGCTGGCATGATGCCGCCTGCCACGCCAAGCCCGTCAATCAGGCGCTCAGGCAGCATATCAATGGCGGTTTTGGCGTGTTCTGCACCGAAATAAATCGGCAGGAATGCACAAAGGAAATAGAAAGTGCCTAGCGCCAGTAAGGCCAGATAGTTAATGCGCTCGATACCGCGAGTATCTGCGTTAGCCGCCATGCGGTCACAGCGCGACATCACGCCGGACATCACTGAGAACAAGAACGTTATTCCCATTTGTACCGCCACGGCGAACGGAACGGCGACGCCTACCGCGACGTCAGGTTTCACGCCGGTGGTGATCGCAAAGGTGGTCCCCACGATCGTGCCGATGATGACGTTCGGCGGCTGTGCGCCCGCCAGCGGTGCAAGGCCCATCCATACCAGCTCCAGCGTACCGCCGGTTAAAATACCGGTATGCAGGTCGCCCAGAACCAGGCCGACCAGCGGCCCAAGCACTACCGGGCGGTGCATGTGCGTTAACCCGTTAAACATATCCAGGCCCGCAATAAAGGCGAGAATGCCTAATGCGACTGCCTGCAACAGACTAATTTCCATTGTGAATCCCTCAGAGTAGTTTAAAGAGATCCAAAGCGGGTTCTGTTGGGACGCCTTGAACGAAGCATTCCACTCCGGCGTCTTTCAGGCCGTTAAACGCCGTAATATCGCTGGCGTCTACAGAAACCGTTTTGGCAATTTGTTGTTTGCCATTGGCATAGTGCATGTTGCCCACGTTAATCCGCGTCACCGGCACACCACCGGCTACCAGCGTGAGGAAATCCGCCGGTGATTTGCAGACCAGCAAAATTTTCTGCCGGTCGGCGGCGCGATGAATATTGTCGATAACCTTTTGCAGTGACCAAAAGCGCACCGCAATGCCTTCTGCCAGTACCATTTCCATCAGGTTTTGCTGCACGGAATCTTCAGCCACTTCGTCATTGGCGACCAGCACCAGGTTGGCTCCCGCAAAGCCGACCCACTGCACGCCAACCTGGCCGTGAATCAAACGTTCATCAATGCGGCTGAGAACAATATTTGGCATAACGTTTTCCTCTTTGTTGTTATCCGTTATGGGATGTCGCGCCCTGGCAGGCGGCATGGTACTGCTGCAAGACATCCTGAATGTGGCTGATGATGAGCTGCCGTGGCGTCGCGCTGATAGCGCCTTCGCGTACTTTTACGTACTGCAATGGCAGATATTGGCTAATGAGCGGCAGTGGGATGGGCTCGTCTGCCAGGTTGCGCACCAGCCGCTCGAAAGCGTCGTCAATCTGGCTGTCCGGCCAGTAATAGCGCACGCGATCGGAGTAGCTATAGCCGCGCGCCAGACGGCGGGCGTTGCCGTCGCCGTGGTAATGGCTTTGCCAGTATTCCGGGCGGTCGAGCATGATGTTTTCCAGAACCTGGCGCAGGCCGGAGCAGGCTTTTGCTGGCAGCAACTCTTCTTCAATCGCCGCCAGCGAGAACAGCGCTTCGCGCAGGGCGAAGGTCAGCGCTGGGCCGACTTTGAGGATCGCAAAGTGATCTTTCACTAACTGGCGCAGCGACTGCGGCGTTTGGTAATCCGTGGAGTGGGCTTCAAATACCAGCGTGTCATAGGCTTCAACCATCTTGCTCAGAGCCACGGCTTTTTGCGGCTGATAATCGATGATGTGCGTATGGTCGAATTCCACGCCGGGCTGTACTACCAGTGCAATAATCCGTGGCCAGATATCACTTAAACCTTGTTTTTCAAATGCATGGCGATGTGCTTCTAACGTGGCGCGCGCGGCATCCGGCGTGGTGACTGCCAGTTCGGTTAATGTTTCGTGAGCACCGCCCGGCACTGGCACTTCAGTACCAATCACATAAACAAGGTCAGCCTGCGCAAAATGTTCAATGCAGGTGGCTTCGGCTATTTTCGCCAGACGAGCGGCGCGTTCGGCAACAATCTCATCGGTTAATGGGATGGGATCGTCGCTACAGGACATGCTGCAATCGAGGTGGATCTTTTTAAAGCCCGCAGCTACGTAGCTTTTGATCAACGCATCGGCATTCGCCATCGCCTGTGCTGACGGCAGGTTCTGCCAGCGGTTGGGGCCAAGATGATCGCCACCTAAAATCAGATTCTCCTGAGGGAAACCGAGTGAGTCTGCGAGTTGGCAGACAAAGTGGCGAAAATCGGTTGGCGTCATGCCGGTGTAACCGCCGAATTGATCAACCTGATTGGAGGTTGCCTCAATCAGCAGTGGCGTATGGTGCGCGTGGACGTAACGTAGTGCGGCTTCCAGTACCAGTGGATGTGCGGAACAAACGGCGTAAATCCCGTTTGCCTGGCCTTGTTTATGCTGCTCCACCCTATCAGTCAGATGTTTCACTTTCCTCTCCAGATCAGGTAACTGTGACAATTGTCTTTCGTTTCGTTTCATTCGATACTGCATTATGGTGTTGTAAAAATAAAACGAAAGATAATAGTTTTCCGATCTGTTTCACAAAAGAAACATAATGAAAGCTTTAATCACCCTGTCAGTTCACGCTCCGGCGGCCTGTGGTGCTTGCATTCTGTTAAAAGAAAGGCGTTAATAGATGAATCGAAATGAAACGAAAGATTAAGTTAAAGGATTCACTATGAGTAGCACGGATTCGTCGGCAGAGAAGCGCATCACGGGAACCAGTGAAAGGCGTGAACTGATCATTCAACGCTTACGACAGCAAGGAAGCGTCCAGGTTAACGATCTTTCCAGCTATTTTGGCGTATCGACGGTGACGATCCGCAACGATCTGGCCTTTCTGGAGAAGCAGGGGATCGCCGTTCGCGCCTACGGCGGGGCGCTAATTTGCGATGGCCATGTGACGGGGAGTGAGCCTTCGGTTGAAGATAAAAGCTCACTGAATACCGCGATTAAACGGCATATTGCCCAGCAGGCGGCACAACTGATTAAGCCTGGGCATCGCATTATTCTCGATTCCGGTACTACCACTTATGAAATCGCCCGTATGCTGCGCCAGCACAGCGATGTGATTGCGATGACCAACGGCATGAACGTAGCGAATGCACTGCTGGAAGCCGAAGGGGTAGAGTTGCTGATGACCGGTGGCCATCTGCGCCGTCAGTCGCAGTCGTTTTATGGCGACCAGGCCGAGCAATCACTGCAAAACTATCACTTCGATATGCTGTTCCTGGGCGTGGATGCGATTGATCTGGATCGCGGCATCAGTACACATAATGAAGATGAAGCTCGCCTCAATCGCCGGATGTGCGAAGTGGCGGAAAAAATCATTGTGGTTACTGACTCCAGTAAGTTTGACCGCTCCAGCCTGCATAAGATTATCGATATGCAGCGTGTAGACATGATCATCGTCGATGAAGGCATTCCGGCGGAAAGCCTGGAAGGCCTACGGAAAAGCGGAATTGAGGTGATTTTGGTTGGTACGTCACCGCGTGAATAGCCGGAGGGGTCATCCGGCTATTCCGCTTACCTGGCAATGGTTTCAATGTACCTCAACGGTAATGGTGGCGGAGCCATGAAATTGACCCGGTTCTAACGCACCGCCGACCAGATTAATCGGGTAAGCCTCTATAAGGGTGCTCCCTCTGCCTGAGGGGTCAATATCGATTTGCCCGTTATAGACTGGAATGCTGATGTTGTTACCGTTTGTTAGGTTAACCATCGTGATGCCGATGTCGGGTACATTGTCGGGGCGTCGGCGGGCTACCAGCACATACTGGCTGAAACGGTCTGGAGTATCTATACGCATTGACAAATCGTTTTTGCTCGCCGAAGTATCTCCACAATCATAAGCAATCTCGAACTGGACTGGATTGTAGCCTTCCGGTGGGTGGTCTTTGGTAGTAAACCGGCTGGCATTAATCGAACCAAGGTCAACCTGGATGGTATCGCCCTGATTAATCTTACAGTTACTCGGTATGATAATTCGTCCCTGAATATGCAGTTCGGCAATATCTTTGAGAACACTGAACGGTGGTGCTCCTACCGTGGTGTTCCATGCCGCCTGGATAGAAGCAACATGGGTATCGGGAATAATCAATTCCCCCAGAAACGGTTTTGTCACGTACAGCGTTAGGGTGGTATGCGAGCCAACTGTACTTGGGGCGGCGCGTAATTCTGGTGGATCGTCACGGCACACGCTGCCATGTTCATTGCCCGCTTTGTAGGCAAGGAGTTCTCTCGTTGGCCTGACGTTTAACGGTGTGACGGGGCCTGTTGTATCGGGGATATCGTTAACTTCGGTTTTAATGTCCAGGTTGTCATTGAGATGATAATACCCACTCAATTGACCTCCCTGCGCCAGCGCGCTGGTCACGAAATAGGACAGTGCGACTTGTGTTCCTGGGTTACAGCTACACTCTATTTGGTAGGCATTTCCGGCGAGAGGAGAGGGCAATTGTTGGGTTGACCCTATGAAGTTTTGCTCTTCCGTCCATTCGTTGTCGACGTTGGCGCTAAACTGGCCTGTAGCATGACATTCGCCATTTACCGCATGGGCTGGCGCGGCGGCAAGTAAAGCTAGGGCTAGCACGATACCTGCACTAGGCCGGATGTTTTTCATCTTCGTTTTCCTTAACGACATTGTGCCGATCCGCTGAGTACCGAAGCCTGGCGTTTGTTGCTTTCCGGCAGGCTGAAGGCAAACTGGCATTGTTGATCTAATTGACTACCCCAGCTTACGGTCCAGGTTTGCGGCTGGCTGTTCACGCCGGTGATGTAAAGCAGACCGCCTTCATCGACAATACCTGGCTGTTGTTGGTTTACATTGTTGGCCATCGCGCCAAATGGCAACGCTCTACCCTGGCCGTCCGTCAGTTTGACTAATACCCGATAGCCAGTTTGCGCGTTAAAACGTGCTGTCACCGCCGCGCCCTTGTCGGGAACGACAATCTGCACAGTTTCGGTCACATCTACGTTGTCGGGCATCATGGTGGTATCCAGCATGATGCGGTTCTCCTGATAAGGCGTCAGATAAGGGATAACTGCGTAACCAAAGGGGTCTGTGGCGATGCCGGGGTAATTTTTCACCCGCACGCCTGATGCGCCATTGGCATCAACCAGCGCGAAAGCACTACCCAGCGGCTGCGATAAGGTCACGCCATGACGATGGGCGACGATGCCGCCGGAGAGCCCATAGCTGAGCTGGCGACTATTGGCGCTGTAATCGTAACCAGCATTCAGCGTGCCATAAGCCGAACGATAGCTACCGTAAAGGCTGCTGCCCGTCCTGTCGTTATCAGCGCTCTGTCGTTGTCTCAAGCTGTAGCTTAGACGACGGTCTTCCAGCGCTGAGCCGTTGAGACCAATTTCCTGCTGGGTAGATTCATTTTTCTGGCTGGTCACCCGATAGCTTGCTTGTGTATGAGATAGCCAACGATCTAGTGGGATACTGATACTCAGCGACAGCGAACGATCGCTTTCACGATCGTTATAGTCGGTGAACTGGCCGCTTAGGTTATAGCCAATGCCCCACAGACTGCCATTCAGGCCCACTGACAGGTTGTTGTCTTTTTGCGTGCTGTTCCAATATTCTTGTTGTGAACCGGAAGTATAGAAGCTGATGCCGTCATAAATATTCTGGCTTACGCTTAACTGAATTTCGTTACGCAGGCGGTCGTTGCTGGTGATATTTTTTTGGTTCGCGTCAGCGAAACTAAAATAGCCTGTGCTGCTGTAGCGGTAATAGCCAAGCGACAGACTGGTGCCCGTTTCCACGAGGTCTTTGATGTACTGAGTGCGCCAGGCGTAGCCGCTATCACTATCGCCATTATCAAATTGGGTATCGGCCTTGCCGATATCCATTGAAATCGCCCCCAGCGCTCCGAGCGTGCTGCCGATGCCCAGCGCCAGCGCTCTGTAGTCTTCTGAGACCGTCAGGCCACTGTACAGTGTGAGCATATTACTCAGGCCATAGCTTATCGTGCTTTCTACAAATTCTGGTTGCTTACTGTCCCGAGCGTTGTCTGCCCGGAACCGCCCTGCGGTAGCACTGTATTTGATATGGCCTGGTCGCTGCATCATCGGTAGTGCTGAGAAGGGTTGAGTAAAATGGCGTGTTGTGCCGTCGGCTTCTTCTATTGTTACGTCTAAGTCACCGCTAAATGCAGAGGGATAGAGATCGTTAATTTCAAATTCCCCTGCCGGGACATTGCTCTGATAAATGGTATAGCCGTTCTGTCGCACCGTGATGATGGCGCTGGAGTTGGCGATACCGCGAATGGTCGGGGCAAAGCCACGTAGGCTATTGGGCTGCATGGATTCATCAGAATAGAGACGCGCGCCGGTAAACTGGTAGCTGGGGAATACGGAACCATCAGTCGCGTTTTCCCCGATAACAAGTTGAGATTTCAGCGGCTTAATATCTCGCTGCAACCAGCTATTAATGCTATCCCAGTGTGAACTGTTTCGATCGCGCGACCAGGTAGAATAGTTACGTAATCGCCAGGGGCCAATATTGGCGCCATTCTGCATATTCAAATATTGGCGTTCGTTGCTGTCGCCGCTGTCGTAACGGCTTTGCGAGCCGGTGAAACTATAACTAGTGAATAGTACAGGAGTGCCGCTATCCCAACGTGAGGGGTCAATATAATCCCTTGCATCGCGATACAGCGCTGTCTGTGGCACGCTCAAATTTAAGCGTCCGTGGTTGATATCCAGGGCGCTACTGTAGCCCGGAATAACCTTTTCCAGATCGGTAGCGAGTGCTTGTGAATCCAGCCCCACGAGCGGTGGATACTTATCGACTTTAACGCCAAATTCTCGCAATTGCCCGATGGTAAACTGCGGGACTAACTGATTGTTATCGTTGGCAACGAAAGGGATTCTCCGCTGATCTAATTTCTTTTTATTAACATAAATATCAACGATATACTCGCCAGGAAGCTGTGCGTTTTTACGGGAAAAGGTAGAAAGATCCACCGCATGCTGGCCGCTTTTGCTGGTTTCCAGTAGAGAAGGATCAAAGTAATAATCATCCGCCCACGCGCAGCCCGTGACCAGGCAGCCGCTGGAAAATGCGATTTTTATCCAACAAGCCAGAGTTTTTATTGCCCACGGCGGAGGATTCTTTTTCGCTGCGTTTATTTTCATTCCATGAAAGCTCATTTTTCCTTAATGGGGTTAACAATAATGTCTTTGGTATTACGGCAACGTACGGGTTTCTATATTGCTTTGCCCACCATAATCATTAATTGCGGCCCATTTCACGGTGTTGCCTGTCCCTGCGGGGAGAGCCAGTTGTTTATGTTGGCCGGGGGCGATATATTTTATTTCCTCCGCCAGTTCAGTTTTACCCAGTGATAACCCTGAGAATACGACGTAATATTCGGAAGGGTTATATACATCCAATGTATTATTTATTCGTTTATATTCGATGGTTTTATAAGCATCGTACGCTTTTCCTTTTAGGCCTTTAGGACGATAAAAAAGTTTAATTCGCGTTTTAAAAACCAATGTCAGTGTATTGGCTTTATCTACCTCTGATTTTTTTTGCGCCGGTATGGCCCTGACATTGACGAAGAACAGCGACTCTTTATCTTCAGGCAATGCCCCTTCGGATTTGATTATTCGCAACGATGAATCATCACCTGCTTCAAGACGGAATAAGGGGGGCGTAATAATAAATGGGCCTCGTGATGACCCCTCTGCGGTATCTACCCATGATTGTAACAAATAGGGCATTTTCTCACTGCGGTTAGCAACGGGTAATGCAGCCTCTTTCTTGTCTGCATCGTAGATAACGCGGGTTTTTTCAAGAACGATGCCCCCAGCTATGCTCTGGCTACCCCAGAAGCTCAGCAGTAGCATCAGGGCGCAGGCTATTTTATTTTTCACTGTAGTTATCCTTAACCGTGAGAAAAATGTCTCTTTTGCCGCCAACAGCCAGCAAAAGAGACGGGGGAATGATTAACGGTAATCGATAGTCACGTCCACGGTGGCATTGGCCTGCCCTGGAGTGACCAGTGCATTGGTGGCAACGTAATAAGCCTGTAGGCCCACTGTCGCAGTGCCATCGACCTCTGGCGTGAATGTGATGCCAGGGGTGTTCAGTTTATTCAATGCCATCTGGGTGTTGTTATGCTGGACGGAGTCAATACGGATGCCTACTCCTGTTGCAGTTGTCTCCGTGGTTGCACCGCTCACTTTAACCAGTTCATTGTTGGCCCCGGTGGTACCGTTGGTGCGGGTTTCCAGCCAAACCTGGAAGGAATTATCGGTACTACCATTTACGTGCTGCCATTCTGTCGTTGGACAACCCGTTAATGGGATATCAAACGGAATCGCTGGGCTGCGATCGCCAACCCCTTTGAATTGGTCAACACTGTAATGTCCGAGTTCCACATTGACTACATCGCCGTTGGCAAATTGACAGGTGTTGAGTAGGATCTCGCCGGTAAATTCAATCGTACCGTCGGTAGCCATCACATTACCCGCCAACATAGCCAAACAAGAGGCTATTAGCGTTTTTTTAATAACATTCATGTCGTTTATTATATCCTTGCGTTCATTGATAAATATGAATCTTTAATATTAGATTAATAACTAATTTAATATTAAATCTTACAAATGATATTGTGGCAAGGGTATGGTAGTTAAACAATCACTAGTAGAGCTATTCGAATAGCTTTCAGAGTTTATTTATATTCGCACCGCTTATGCTTGTTATTTAAACGAGTCAGTGGCGTTTTTTATCTTCTCTGGGTACATTAAATGATGAGGTAAATTAATATTTTCATTCTTGATGCTATGGTGGGAATAATCTACCTGGCGGTTATTTGATTACTTTTGTAGTTATTTTTTAATCTTGGTGTAACGAAAGCTGGGCTGCCTTTTTGCTGTCCCGATAATATTTTGTCGAGGATTCGATTGTATCAAGCCGCCAGTGTAGGGTTAAACATTGCTAGTTGGTTGTGCCGGCCTATTGATCCGAGAAGGTTCGCTTGCCACATCCACAATCGAGTGGAGCAGATTCAGCCCAACATATTAGACCTTTCGCAATGTCGCCGCCGCAATTCTAATCAGGATGCTGATGGAAAGGTGACATCGCCGCGCAAACCCTCTATACTGCGCGCCGAAGCTGACCAGACAGTCGCCGCTTCGTCGTCGTCCTCTTCGGGGGAGACGGGCGGAGGGGAGGAAAGTCCGGGCTCCATAGGGCAAGGTGCCAGGTAACGCCTGGGGGGTGTAACAGCCCACGACTAGTGCAACAGAGAGCAAACCGCCGATGGCCCACGCAAGTGGGATCAGGTAAGGGTGAAAGGGTGCGGTAAGAGCGCACCGCGCGGCTGGTAACAGTCCGTGGCACGGTAAACTCCACCCGGAGCAAGGCCAAATAGGGGTTCATAAGGTACGGCCCGTACTGAACCCGGGTAGGCTGCTTGAGCCAGTGAGCGATTGCTGGCCTAGATGAATGACTGTCCAACGACAGAACCCGGCTTATCGGTCAGTTTCACTTCTTAAAAAACCCCGCCTCGGCGGGGTTTTTGCTTTTGGGCGTTGGTGCGATAGTTTCCGAAACCGTTACCAGAACTTCCCGAAAGGCCGCTATTGAGATGTGACAAATGCCATCATTTCTCAGAAATGCGACATGATGCACAAAATGCTGCATTGACCTTTTTGACTGGTTTTTTGTGCTGATTTTACCGCATTTTTCCTGTTTGACTTGACGAAAAACGGGATGAAATTAGCGAGCTTACTTTTTCTATATGTTTCGTGAATGCGTTTGTTTTGTTAATGATAATGACCTGAATATATTAATATCGATGTGTTTTTCGTTTGAGAATGTGTGACATGGCTCGGAAAAACCGACTGATATTGCCTTTTTTTATCAGTTTTTTTTATTTATTAAAATAATATTAATACGACGATATAGTGTAAAAAATACCCTTAAATTGATTGAATGACAATCTCTTAGTTTAATTTTTCAGTAGCCTGAAATCTCATTTATTATCGCCATAAAATAAATTCATACACCTTATTTTTGTTGATAAAAGTCAGTGTAATACCATATTCAATCAGTGTTAATTTGTTGTTTTTGAACGTGTTTTTATTTATTTGTCATGCCGGGATAGAAGGGTTTAAAGTAATTTGTGAGTGATAGCACACATCTTACTTGCACATATTTAATAGAATCCACCTCGCCGAATGGAAATAAAGGGGAAAAGAAAAATGGATAATGTTCTTCTACCAAAAACACAACATCTGGTCGTGTTTCAGGAAGTTATTAGAAGTGGCTCTTTTGGCTCGGCTGCAAAACAGCTTGGGCTTACCCAACCGGCGGTCAGTAAAATTATCAACGATATCGAATCTAACTTTGGCATTGAGCTGATGGTGCGTAAGAACACCGGCGTCACGCTGACCAGCGCGGGCCAGGTGTTGCTCGGCTACTCTGAGTCTATTACTCGCGAAATGAAAAATATGGTTAACGAAATGAACAGCCTGAGCTGCAATAGCGTGGTGGATGTTTCTTTCGGCTACCCGTCGCTTATCGGCTTCACCTTCCTGCCTGAGATGATTAAAACCTTTAAAGAGGTATTTCCGGTTGCTGAAGTCACGATGTTCGAAGCCCAGCTCTCCTCGTTTTTACCCGCGCTGCGCGATGGGCGGTTAGATTTTGCGATCGGTACGTTAAGTGATGAAATGCAGCTTCAGGATTTGCAGGTAGAACCGCTCTTCGAGTCTGAATTTGTGGTGGTGGCATCCAGGTCACGAACGTGCAGCTCAACGGTCACGCTTGAGTCGCTCTCCAACGAGCAATGGGTCTTCCCGCAAACCGATATGGGCTACTACAAAGAACTCCTCTCCACCTTCCAGCTTCATCACATCAGCACTGAAAATATCGTCAAAACCGATTCCGTTGTCACTATCTACAACCTGGTATTAAATGCCGGTTTCCTGACCGTTATTCCCAGAGATATGATTGCTCCCTTCGGTTCTAACCAATTTATTACGTTACAGGTTGAGGATGTATTACCTGTTGCGCGCTATGCAGCTATTTGGTCAAAAAACTATCGAATTAAAAAATCGGCTTCTGTATTAGTCGAGTTGGCGAAGAAATATTCTTCCCGGCCCGAGAAAGCTGCGATGAATTAAACATGTGTTGATAACGGCACTGTCAATAAATTAAAAAGAACCCCAGAGCCATAAATGGCCCTGAACCCTAATATTGTCTACCGTCAGAGCGTTATTCTGATAAGAGGTTATGATGCACATTACTTACGATCTTCCGGTTACCCTTGATGACATTCAGACCGCGAAAAAAAGACTGGCCGGTAAAATTTATAAAACCGGGATGCCGCGTTCAAATTATCTGAGCGAACGTTGTAAAGGTGAAATTTTCCTCAAATTTGAAAACATGCAGCGTACGGGGTCATTTAAAATTCGCGGCGCGTTCAACAAGCTGAGTGCGTTAACCGAAGCAGAACGACGTAAAGGTGTGGTGGCTTGCTCGGCGGGCAACCATGCGCAAGGCGTGTCGCTCTCCTGCGCCATGCTGGGTATTGATGGTAAAGTCGTGATGCCAAAAGGGGCGCCAAAATCGAAAGTGGCGGCGACGCAAGATTACTCGGCAGAGGTGATCCTGCACGGCGATAACTTCAACGACACTATCGCCAAAGTGAGTGAAATTGTTGAAATGGAAGGGCGCATTTTCATTCCGCCGTACGATGACGCACTGGTTATCGCTGGGCAAGGCACTATCGGGCTGGAGATTCTGGAAGACTTATACGACGTCGATAACGTTATCGTGCCAATCGGTGGCGGCGGCCTGATTGCCGGGATTGCGACGGCGATTAAATCCATTAACCCAACGATTAAAATTATCGGCGTGCAGTCAGAAAACGTACACGGGATGGCGGCATCGTTCTATGCCCATGAGATTACCAGCCACCGTACCTGCACCACGCTGGCAGACGGCTGTGATGTGGCTCGCCCTGGCACGCTGACCTTCCAAATTGTTCGTGAATTGGTTGATGATATTGTCCTGGTGACCGAAGACGAAATTCGTGACAGCATGATTGCATTAATTCAACGTAATAAAGTGGTCACCGAAGGGGCGGGCGCGTTAGCCTCTGCTGCATTATTGAGCGGTAAACTAGACCATTATATTCAAGGCCGTAAAACGGTCAGCATTATTTCCGGTGGGAATATTGACCTTTCACGCGTTTCCCAAATTACTGGGTTTGTTGGCGCTTAATTCCTTTTCTTGATGATTTATATACAGACGGTGTTTATAAAAGTGGCCGCCTGTTATTAAAAAATGACGAAAACATTAATCCAAGGATAAATTATGAGTACGACAGAAAGTATTAATGTTAGCCAAAGTAAAGAGTCATCCTGGCGTAAATCGGATACCACATGGACGTTAGGTTTATTCGGTACAGCCATTGGTGCTGGGGTGCTATTTTTCCCGATTCGTGCCGGTTACGGTGGTCTGATTCCTATCTTATTGATGCTGGTGCTGGCGTATCCCATCGCCTTTTATTGCCACCGTGCGCTGGCGCGTTTATGCCTTTCTGGCTCTAATCCGTCGGGAAATATCACCGAAACAGTCGAAGAACATTTTGGTAAAACCGGCGGGGTGGTGATTACTTTCTTGTACTTCTTTGCGATTTGTCCGCTGCTGTGGATTTATGGCGTCACCATTACCAACACCTTTATGACTTTTTGGGAAAACCAGCTCCAAATGCCAGCGCTTAACCGTGGCCTGGTGGCGCTGCTTCTGCTGCTGTTGATGGCTTTCGTCATCTGGTTTGGTAAAGACCTGATGGTTAAAGTGATGAGCTTCCTGGTGTTCCCGTTCATCGCAAGCCTGGTGCTGATTTCCCTGTCGCTGATTCCCTACTGGAACTCTGCGGTTATCGATCAGGTAAACCTGAGTGATATCGCGCTGACCGGTCACGACGGCATTCTGGTCACCGTATGGCTGGGTATTTCCATCATGGTGTTCTCCTTTAACTTCTCGCCGATTGTCTCCTCTTTCGTGGTTTCTAAGCGTGAAGAGTATGAAGGTGAGTTTGGCCGTGATTTCACCGAGCGTAAATGTTCCAAAATTATCTCTCGCGCCAGCATGTTGATGGTGGCGGTGGTGATGTTCTTCGCCTTTAGCTGCCTGTTCACGCTCTCTCCGCAAAACATGGCGGAAGCGAAAGCGCAAAACATTCCGGTGCTTTCTTACCTCGCGAACCACTTCTCCTCAATGACGGGCGAGAAATCCACCTTCGCCACGACTCTGGAATACGGTGCATCTATTATCGCGCTGGTCGCTATCTTCAAATCCTTCTTCGGCCACTATCTGGGCACGCTGGAAGGCTTGAACGGCCTGGTGCTGAAGTTCGGCTACAAAGGCGATAAAACAAAAGTATCTACCGGCAAACTGAACACTATCAGTATGATCTTCATCATGGGTTCGACTTGGGTTGTGGCCTACGCCAACCCGAACATTCTGGACCTGATTGAAGCAATGGGCGCGCCGATTATCGCATCCCTGCTGTGTCTGCTGCCGATGTATGCCATCCGTAAAGCGCCATCACTGGCGAAATACCGTGGCAAACTGGATAACGTCTTCGTTACCGCTATCGGCCTGCTGACCATTCTAAATATCGTCTATAAGTTATTTTAACTAGCCATGCTCAGGATGAGCGGAGTCGTAATATGAATGAGTTCCCGGTTGTATTGGTTATTAATAGTGGTTCGTCGTCTATTAAATTCTCAGTACTGGATGTTGATACCTGTGATGTCTTACTGGCAGGTATTGCGGAGGGTATTAATACAGAGCAGGCGGGTTTATCCGTCAACGGCGGCGATGTTTCGCCGCTGTCCCAACCCACTTATGAAGCCGCTTTACAGGCCATTTCGAGTGAGCTGGAAAACCGTAATTTAATCGACAGTGTGGCCTTAATTGGCCACCGCATTGCCCACGGCGGCGATATTTTTACTCAGTCGGTACTGATTACCGATGCGGTCATTGAGAGCATCCGCAAGGTTTCGCCGCTGGCTCCGTTGCACAACTATGCCAACCTCAGCGGGATTGAGTCGGCTCGCCATCTTTTCCCAGGCGTGAAGCAGGTGGCGGTGTTTGATACCAGCTTCCACCAGACGTTACCGCCAGAGGCTTATCTCTACGGGCTGCCGTGGAAATACACCGAAGAACTCGGTGTGCGCCGCTACGGCTTCCACGGGACATCGCACCGTTACGTTGCGCAGCAGGCCTATGACTTACTGGGCTTGCAGGAGCAGGACTCTGGGTTAGTGATTGCTCACCTCGGTAATGGCGCATCTATCTGTGCTGTACGCGACGGACAGAGCGTTGATACGTCCATGGGGATGACGCCGCTGGAAGGGCTGATGATGGGCACTCGCAGCGGCGACGTTGATTTTGGCGCAATGGCGTGGATTGCCAGCCAGACTAACCAGACGGTGAGCGACCTTGAGCGCATCGTGAATAAAGAGTCTGGCCTGCTGGGTATTTCCGGCCTGTCTTCGGATCTCCGCACGCTGGAAAAAGCCTGGCATGAAGGGCATGAACGCGCGCAATTGGCGATTAAAACCTTTGTCCACCGCATTGCCCGCCATATTGCCGGACATGCGGCGTCGCTTGACCGGTTGGACGGTATTATTTTCACCGGCGGCATTGGTGAAAATTCGGTACTGATTCGCCGATTAGTGATGGAACATTTACGCGTATTCGGCGTCGTGCTGAATAGCGAAATGAATAGCCAGCCTAATTCCAACGGCGAGCGTATTATTTCTGACGTAAGTTCTAACGTCGTTTGCGCCGTTATTCCGACCAATGAAGAAAAAATGATTGCACTGGACGCTATCCGTTTAGGAAATAGTAATACGGTAGCGGAATACGCCTGAGTTAATCACTTTCATACACAAAATCATTCAAGTTGCCTTAAGGCGGCGAGCGAGAAAAACCCGATGAGCTTATTCAGGTAAGTGATTCGGGTGAACGAGCGTAGCCAATACTAAGGCTGCTTGAAGGAGGACGTGTATATTATTGAGAGAAGAGTTTTCATGAAGGTAAATATCGATATTAACGATATGCATTTTGCCGATGCATGGCGCGGTTTTAACGGTAGCGAATGGAAAGAAGAAATTAACGTTCGTGAATTTATTCAGCAGAACTATACGCCGTACGAGGGGGACGAATCTTTCCTCGCCCAAGCCACGTCTGCCACCACCGCGCTGTGGGAAAAAGTCATGGCGGGTATTCAAATTGAGAACGCGACCCACGCACCGGTCGATTTCGATACCAATATTGCGACGACGATTACCGCGCATGACGCGGGATATATTGAAAAAGAGCTGGAAAAAATCGTTGGCCTGCAAACCGAGAAACCGCTGAAGCGCGCGCTGCATCCGTTTGGCGGCATCAATATGATCAAAAGCTCGTTTGACGCCTACGGGCGTGAAATGGATGCTGATTTTGAATATCAGTTTACCGCGCTGCGTAAAACGCATAACCAGGGTGTATTTGATGCCTACTCGCCGGATATGCTGCGCTGCCGTAAGTCTGGCGTGCTGACCGGTTTGCCAGACGGCTATGGGCGTGGGCGTATCATCGGCGACTACCGCCGCGTCGCGCTGTATGGCATCCGCTATCTGGTGCGTGAACGCGAACTCCAGTTTGCCGACCTGCAAAATAAACTGGAGTGGGGCGAAAACCTGGAAGCCACTATCCGCCTGCGCGAGGAGCTTTCCGAGCACCGCCGTGCGCTGCTGCAAATGCAGGAAATGGCGGCGAAATATGGTTGTGATATTTCCCGTCCCGCGCTGAATGCGCAGGAAGCGGTGCAGTGGCTCTATTTTGCTTATCTGGCGGCGGTGAAATCGCAAAACGGCGGCGCAATGTCGCTGGGGCGTACCGCCACCTTCCTCGATATTTATATTGAGCGCGATATGAAAGCCGGGCTGCTGAGCGAAGAACAGGCGCAGGAGCTTATCGACCATTTCATTATGAAGATTCGCATGGTGCGCTTCCTGCGTACGCCTGAATTCGACACGCTGTTCTCCGGCGACCCTATCTGGGCGACGGAAGTGATTGGCGGCATGGGGCTGGATGGTCGCACGTTGGTCAGTAAGAACTCGTTCCGCTATCTGCACACGCTGCACACCATGGGGCCAGCGCCGGAGCCGAATTTGACCATTCTGTGGTCGGAAGCGCTGCCGCCAGCCTTTAAACGGTACGCCGCGCAGGTATCGATCGTGACCTCATCGTTGCAGTATGAAAACGACGACCTGATGCGCGCCGACTTCAACAGCGACGATTACGCCATTGCCTGCTGCGTTAGTCCAATGGTGATTGGCAAGCAGATGCAGTTCTTTGGCGCGCGCGCCAACCTTGCCAAAACGCTGCTGTACGCCATCAATGGCGGGGTGGATGAGAAGCTGAAAATCCAGGTGGGGCCGAAAGCCGCACCGCTGATGGATGACGTGCTGGACTACGACACGGTCATGCAGAGCCTTGACCACTTTATGGATTGGCTGGCGGTGCAGTACATCAGTGCGCTGAATGTCATCCACTACATGCATGATAAATACAGCTATGAAGCCTCGCTGATGGCGCTGCATGATCGCGATGTTTATCGCACCATGGCGTGCGGCATTGCTGGGCTGTCGGTGGCGGCAGACTCGTTATCCGCCATCAAACACGCTCGCGTGAAGCCGATTCGAGATGAAAACGGCCTGGCGGTCGATTTTGATATTGAGGGTGAGTATCCGCAGTACGGCAACAACGACGAGCGCGTTGACAGCATCGCCTGCGACCTGGTTGAGCGCTTTATGAAGAAAATCAAAGTGCTGCCGACCTACCGTAACGCCGTGCCAACCCAGTCGATTCTGACCATCACGTCTAACGTGGTATACGGCCAGAAAACTGGTAACACCCCGGATGGCCGCCGTGCGGGCACACCGTTTGCGCCTGGCGCTAACCCGATGCATGGCCGTGACCGCAAAGGGGCGGTGGCGTCGCTGACGTCGGTCGCGAAGCTGCCGTTCACCTACGCCAAAGACGGGATCTCCTACACCTTCTCGATTGTGCCCGCCGCGCTGGGCAAAGAGGATGCGGTACGTAAAACCAACCTTGTCGGCCTGCTGGACGGTTATTTCCACCATGAAGCGTCATCGGTAGAAGGCGGGCAGCACCTCAACGTGAACGTGATGAACCGCGACATGCTATTGGACGCGATTGCACACCCGGAAAACTACCCGAACTTAACGATTCGCGTCTCTGGTTATGCTGTGCGCTTTAACGCGCTCACGCGCGAGCAGCAACAGGACGTTATTTCACGCACCTTTACCCAGGCTCTTTGACTGGCGGAGAACGTATGAAAAAGATAATTGAAACCACGCGTGCGCCGGGGGCGATTGGCCCTTACGTACAGGGGATGGATCTTGGCAAGATGGTTTTTACATCCGGGCAGATCCCGGTTGATCCGCAAAGCGGTACGATCCCTGACGATGTGGCAAGCCAGGCGCGATTAAGCCTTGAGAACGTGAAAGCGATCGTCACTGCGGCAGGCCTTGAGGTGGGCAGCATCGTGAAGATGACGGTCTTTATCACCGATCTTAATGATTTTGCGATCATCAACCAGGTATACCAGCAGTTTTTCGATGAGCATCAGGCGACGTATCCAACGCGTAGCTGTGTGCAGGTGGCGCGCCTGCCGAAAGATGTGAAGCTGGAGATTGAAGCCATCGCCGTGCGGGGCGATAGCCTGTAACTGCACGTTGTCATATCGGGCTACCATCCGGTAGCCCGCTCTCAAGTCGTATCGAGGTCACAGATATGATTAGCACATTCGATATGTTCAAAATTGGCGTCGGGCCATCCAGCTCTCATACCGTTGGGCCGATGAACGCCGGGAAATCGTTTATCGACGAGCTGGTTGCCGGGGGCTATTTGCCGCAGGTCACCAGCCTGACGGTGGATCTTTATGGCTCGTTATCGCTGACCGGCAAAGGGCACGCTACCGATGTCGCGGTGATTATGGGGCTGGCAGGCAATCGCCCTGAAAGCGTGGATATCGACGCCATGCAGCCGTTTATGCGCGCAGTACAGCGCAGCGGGCGGTTGTCCGTTGCACAAGGCGCTGCGGTCATTCCTTTTTCCGTTACCGATGACGTGGTTTTCCACCACCATGCGCTAGCGCGCCACGAAAACGGTATGCGCTTCACCGCCCGACACGGCGACACCGTTTTGCTCAGCCAAACCTACTACTCCATTGGCGGCGGTTTTATCGTCGAGGAGTCGAAGTTTGGTCAGGAATTTGACGTTGAACAGCCCGTACCGTATCCGTTCCACTCTGCCAGCGAGCTGTTGCAGCAGTGCAAAGAGAGTGGGCTGTCTATCTCTGGCTTGATGATGCAAAACGAATTGGCGCTCAGGAGCCGGAGCGAAATTGACGCGGGTTTAACGCGAATCTGGCATGTGATGCGTACCGGTATCGAACGTGGGATGAATACCGAAGGCGCATTGCCCGGCCCGATGAACGTGCCCCGTCGTGCCGTCGCGTTGCGTCGGCAGCTTGTTTCCAGCGACAGCACCTCTAGCGACCCAATGAATGTTATCGACTGGATTAATATGTTCGCGCTGGCGGTCAGTGAAGAAAACGCCGCAGGTGGGCGGGTAGTGACTGCGCCAACCAACGGCGCCTGTGGCATTGTTCCGGCGGTGCTGGCCTATTACGACAAGTTTCGGCGCACGGTCAACGGCAACTCCGTCGCCCGTTTTTTACTGGCTGCGGGAGCCATTGGCGGGCTGTATAAGCGCAATGCGTCAATTTCCGGCGCGGAAGTGGGCTGCCAGGGGGAGGTGGGCGTTGCCGCCTCGATGGCGGCGGCCGGCCTTGCTGAACTCTTGGGCGGTAGCCCGCAGCAGGTGTGTATGGCGGCGGAAATCGCTATGGAGCACAATCTGGGGCTGACCTGCGACCCTGTCGGCGGGCAGGTACAAATTCCGTGTATCGAGCGTAATGCGATTAATGCCGTTAAAGCGGTTAACGCCGCGCGCATGGCGATTCAACGCACCAGCGAGGCGCGGGTTTCTCTCGATAAAATCATCGAGACGATGTACGAAACCGGTAAAGATATGAATGAGAAATACCGCGAAACATCGCGCGGAGGGCTGGCTATTAAAGTGCTGTGTAATTAGCGAGTTATGGTTTAAATCGCCTCTTTTTCGCGATGAGTGAAACGCCTCTGGTCAGTTTGCCAGGGGCGTTTTTTTTGCCATCAGTCAGCCGCTAATCAATGTAAAATCAGTAGTGTATTCTGCTGTCTGTTTACCGAATGTACACAATCATTAGTGTTATATTCTAAAGCGGGCTAATGCTGTGATAACCATCATTTTTTGTCATTCTTGGTGGTTACATTTCGTTAACGCACAGGCTTGCGCTAACTCACAGAATCTCCCGCGCCACGCTGCTGCGCAGAAAGTGGTGAAGAACATCAATCCTTTATAAAACAGTTTGTTAGGTTTTTTCCGGGGGGGCCGGGAATAAGCAAATCCTCTCTTTTTTTACAAAAGGAGAAATTAAAGGCCTAATATTGCGCTGATTGGGGCAATATTTTCTCCTGGCGAGGTTTCCCGCCGCTGGAGTGGCAACTTTTTTCTCCTTAGCCAGCGCTATCATCTGCTCACTATAAAAAGGCAGTTAATAAGACTGCGATGTAAAGATGTATGGAACATCATGCTTAATTAAAACAATAAACCCTACAAACGAAGAGTGAGAATTTTTCATGGAAACAATATCAGTTGTACCCGTGCATACCTCAACGGCGGCTACACGAGCAGGCATGTCGGAAAGTGAATGGCAGGCTGCGATAAAGTTCGACAGTACCGATGTTGGCTGGGTGATTATGAGCATCGGGATGGCGATTGGCGCAGGGATTGTGTTTTTACCCGTTCAGGTGGGATTAATGGGCCTGTGGGTGTTCCTGCTGTCGTCTATTGTCGGTTATCCGGCGATGTATCTGTTCCAGCGCCTGTTTATTAATACTCTTGCGGAGTCACCAGAGTGCAAAGACTACCCGAGCGTCATCAGCGGTTATCTCGGTAAAAACTGGGGGATATTATTAGGCGCGCTCTATTTCATCATGCTGGTTATTTGGATGTTCGTGTACTCCACGGCGATCACCAACGACAGCGCCTCTTATCTGCATACTTTTGGCGTCACCGACGGGCTGCTGTCCGAAAACCCGTTTTATGGCCTGGTACTGATTTGCGTGCTGGTGGCTATCTCCTCGCGGGGGGAAAAGTTGCTGTTTAAAGTGTCCAGCTTTATGGTGCTGACCAAGCTGCTGGTGGTGGCTGCGTTGGGCGTTTCGATGGTGGGCATGTGGCATTTATATCATGCCGGTACTCTGCCGCCGATGGGGCTGTTGATTAAAAATGCGATTATCACGCTGCCGTTTACGCTGACGTCGATTCTGTTTATTCAGACCCTCAGCCCTATGGTTATCTCCTATCGCTCAAAGGAAAAATCGCGGGAAGTGGCTCGTCATAAGGCGCTGCGCGCGATGAATATCGCCTTTGGTATTCTGTTCGTCACCGTCTTTTTCTATGCGGTTTCTTTCACCCTGGCGATGGGCCACGATGAAGCGGTAAAAGCCTACGAGCAGAATATCTCAGCGCTGGCGATTGCGGCGCAGTTTATCAACGGTAGCGCGGGGGCCTGGGTCACGGTCGTCAGCGTTATTCTGAATATTTTTGCGGTTATGACCGCGTTCTTCGGTGTCTATCTCGGCTTTCGCGAAGCCACTCAGGGGATTGTGATTAACCTGCTGCGTCGCAAAATACCGGAAGACAAAATCAACGAGAAATGGGTTCAGCGCGGCATCATGGTGTTCGCCATTTTGCTGGCCTGGAGCGCGATTGTGCTTAATGCTCCGGTGCTGAGTTTCACCTCAATCTGTAGCCCTATCTTTGGGATGGTGGGCTGTCTGATTCCGGCCTGGCTGGTCTATAAAGTGCCAGCGCTGCATAAATACAAAGGTGTCTCTCTGGTGATTATCATCATCACCGGCCTGCTGCTGTGCGTTTCTCCGTTCCTGGCATTCTCCTGATTGATTGGTGGTAAAAATGGTTGAAGTAACAATGAACCCGCTGTGGGATGCGCTGATTCAGGCGGTAAAACAGAACGTCAAACCGGCGATGGGCTGCACGGAGCCGGTATCACTGGCGTTGGCTAGCGCCATTGCCGCCTCGCATCTGGCGGGTCGTGTGAGCCATATTGACGCAAAGGTATCGCCTAACCTGATGAAAAACGGCATGGGCGTCACCGTACCGGGTACAGGGATGGTCGGCCTGCCGATTGCGGCTGCCATCGGGGCGCTGGGCGGCGACCCACAGGCTGGGCTGGAAGTGCTGAAAAGTGCGTCGGTCGAGGCTATCGCCGCCGGAAAACTGCTGCTGGCCAGCGGTAAAGTCTCAGTCACCATTCAGGAACCCTGCGACGAAGTGCTGTATGCCAGTGCGACCGTCTATAGCGTTGATGAATCCGCCACGGTGACCATTGCCGGAGGCCATACGCGGATTGTCCGTATCGTCAAAAATGGCGTTACGCTACTGGATGCCAGCGCCTGTACCGGCGCGGAGGAGGAACCGGCGGTATCGCTGGAGAACGTGACGCTGGCGCAGGTGGTGGAATTTGCCGAACAGGTAGCGTTTGAAAAAATCGGCTTTATCCTCGATGCAGCGCTGCTCAACAGTGCGCTCTCTCATGAAGGGCTGCGCGCACAGTATGGTTTGCACATTGGCGCGACGTTGCAGCGCCAGCGTGAGCGCGGGCTGCTGGCAAAAGATCTGCTGAGCGACATTATGATTCGCACCTCGGCGGCATCGGATGCGCGGATGGGCGGCGCCTGTCTGCCCGCGATGAGTAACTCAGGCTCTGGGAATCAGGGGATCACTGCCACCATGCCGGTAGTGGTGGTGGCCGAGCACCTGGGCTGCTCGCAGGAGAAACTGGCGCGCGGGCTGATTTTGTCGCACCTGACGGCGATTTATATTCACCATCAATTGCCGATGCTGTCGGCGCTGTGCGCTGCGACAACGGCGGCGATGGGCGCGGCGGCGGGGATCTGCTGGCTGATTGACGGCAGCTATCGCACCATTTCGATGGCTATCAGCAGCATGATTGGCGATGTCAGCGGGATTATCTGCGATGGCGCTTCTAACAGTTGTGCGATGAAAGTCTCGACCAGCGTTTCGTCGGCGTGGAAAGCGGTGCTGATGGCGTTGGATGAAACGGCGGTGACCGGCAATGAAGGGATTGTGGCGCACGATGTCGAGCAGTCCATCAGCAACTTGTGTGCGTTGGCCTGTCATTCAATGCAGCAAACCGATAAGCAAGTGATTGAAATTATGGCCAGTAAACTGGCGTAATCGAGTGCCCCGACGTCGGGTCGGGGCCGCTCTTTTTAGGCTGCTACGGTTTCTTCTGCCTGGCGGCTTTCAGCTTCTGCAACAATCGCTTCCAGCTCGCTAAGCATCTCTTCAACACCGAACTCTTTTGGCGCACTCACCGGCTGTACGGCTTTTACCGTCGGCTGTTTTTTATTGTTTCTCTTGCTCATTTTCTCGCTACCCTGAAGTGTGTACTACACCGGTAAATCTATCAGTAAAGCGCGCAGCGGGGTATCGGCCACGAGGGTGATATTGCTTTCGTCACGAATAAATGCGCCATCGCCACAGGTTAAGGCCTGTTTTTCCGCTTCGTGGGCGAGGGCATGAACCGTGCCGTGAATCGACTGCAAATAAGCACGTGGCCCATGAAGCTGTAGGCTCACCTGCTCGCCTTTCGCCAGCTCAATATGGTGCAGCCACACCTGTTGGCGCAGTTGCAGGCTATGCTGGCTGCCGTCTGGCGAGGCCAGCAGTTGATGTGTGGCATCGCGCAGCGCTATTTTCTGCACTGGGGCGTTTTCACGCTCCGGGCAGGCATCCAGCCAGATTTGGATCCGGGTTAATGACTTCTCTTTGCTGAGGTTATGCTCGCTATAGCTTACGCCTGGCTGAGTGGCTATCAGCAGCGCTTCACCGGCTTTCGCCTGAATATGGTGGCCTTCACTGTCGCGGTATTCGGCTTCCCCTTCCAGAATCAGGTTCAGGATATCCACCTTCGGATAGGTACGTGGCTGGAAGGCGGCCCCTGGCGCAAGCACTTCCTGATTCAGTACGCGCAAAGAGGCGTAGCCCAGCAATTTCGGATCAAAGTAGTGTCCAAAAGAGAAGGTGTAGCGTGCCTGTAGCCAACCGAAGTCCGCTTGTCCGCACTGTTTCGCTGTTCTTGTGGTAATCATCTTCTTGACCCTCCTTTACACTAAATCAATGGTAAAGGTATGGACGCTGCATTGTTAGCCAGATATTCTGCCCAGTATGTTCAAATTTCCTGAATGAGCACGCCATGGCTAAAGAAAGAGCACTGACGCTAGAAGCATTACGAGTAATGGACGCCATCGATAGGCGCGGTAGCTTTGCTGCGGCGGCTGATGAGCTGGGACGCGTACCTTCGGCATTAAGTTACACCATGCAAAAGCTGGAAGAAGAGCTGGATGTGGTGTTATTTGACCGTTCAGGTCATCGAACAAAATTCACCAATGTCGGGCGTATGCTGCTTGAGCGCGGGCGCGTGCTGCTGGAAGCGGCGGATAAGCTCACCACTGATGCCGAAGCGCTGGCGCGCGGCTGGGAAACTCACTTAACCATCGTGGCAGAAGCGCTGATCCCCACGCCGACGCTGTTCCCGCTGGTTGAAAAGCTGGCGTTGAAATCCAATACGCAGTTGTCGATTATCACCGAGGTGCTGGCCGGTGCCTGGGAGCGTCTGGAGCAAGGGCGCGCGGATATCGTGATTGCGCCGGACATGCATTTTCGCTCCTCTACCGAGATAAACTCTCGCAAGCTGTATTCGGTGATGAATGTGTATGTTGCCGCGCCGGATCATCCTATCCATCAGGAAGCCGAGCCGCTTTCCGAGGTGACGAGGGTGAAATATCGTGGGGTTGCGATTGCCGATACTGCCCGCGAGCGCCCGGTGCTAACGGTGCAGTTACTGGATAAACAGCCGCGTCTGACGGTGACGTCAATGGAAGAAAAACGTCAGGCTTTGCTGGCGGGGTTGGGCGTGGCGACCATGCCGTATCCGCTGGTGGAAGACGACATCGCACAGGGGCGTTTGCGTGTGGTCAGCCCGGAATATACCAGTGAGATTGATATCATTATGGCCTGGCGGCGAGATAGCATGGGCGAGGCCAAGTCGTGGTGTCTGCGTGAAATCCAAAAGCTGTTAGCCGTGAAATAGCCTGGGGTTACCCGGCGGCGCGATGCGTGCCGGGCAAATGCGGTTTATTGTGAGTTGCGTTTCGGGTCTGCGCCAAAGCGGTTGTCACCCGGCGTTCCTGCCTGGCAGTTGAAAATCAAAATCACCAGCCAGCCTACCAGCGGAATAATCAGCAGCAACAACCACCATGCCGAACGGTTGGTGTCGTGCAGGCGGCGGAATTGAACGGCTAATCCGGGTAAGAAAACCAGAATACCGTAAAGCGTGGTAAGGACACCTTCGCCACCCGCACGCTGCCAGCCGAGTATTTTATCCACCACGCCCAGCACCAGCGTCAAAATGACGTTCACCAGCACAAACATCCAATACTCTTTGCGACGCGCACGACCGCCAAAACCAATATAGTTACGTAATACGCTGAGATACCAATCCATTTTTTTGCCTCGGTTGACCATTAATCTCTGACTTTTAACACAATCAACATAATGATAGACGCGAATTGGCAATCTGAAGGCATCAGGGCATCGATTGTTGATGCCCCGTTTGCTTAGCGGAAACGAACGTCCCTGCCGTGCGGCTCATCCAGATCCTGCCAGGGGCCAATAGAGATAATCCCGGTGGGGTTAATGGTTTTGTGGCTGCGGAAATAGTGATGACGAATATGGTCGAAATTCACGGTTTCTGCGATGCCGGGCATCTGGTAGATATCGCGCAGGAAGCCGTACAGATTCGGATAGTCACTGATGCGATGCTTGTCGCATTTAAAGTGCGTGACGTACACCGGATCAAAACGCACCAGCGTCGTCCACAGGCGGATATCCGCTTCGGTAAGCTGGTTACCGGTGAGATAACGCTGGGTATCGAGAATGTTCTCCAGCCTATCCAGCGAACTAAAAAGTTTCTCTACCGCTTCGTCGTAGGCAGCCTGGCTGGTGGCAAAACCGGCCTTATAGACGCCGTTGTTGACGGTATCGTAGATCCAACCATTCAGCTCATCAATTTTCTCGCGTAACGCCTGCGGGTAGTAGTCACCCGCTTTTGCGCCGAGCGCATCAAAGGCGGTGTTAAACATGCGGATTATCTCCGCCGATTCATTGCTGACGATGGTTTGATTCTTTTTGTCCCACAGCACGGGAACGGTCACGCGCCCGGAATAGCTCGCGTCGGCGTGTTGATACAACTGATACAAGAACGAGTGCTGATAAAGCGTATCACCGGTGGCTGCCGGAAAATCGCCGTCAAACGTCCAGCCGTTCTCCAGCATCAATGGGTGAACGACAGAAACGGAGATGAACGGCTCCAGCCCTTTCAGTGTGCGAAGTATCAGCGTGCGGTGCGCCCAGGGGCAGGCGAGAGAAACGTACAGATGATAACGATCTTTCTCGGCGGCAAACCCCCCGTTACCCGTTGGGCCTGCTTCGCCGTCGGCGGTGAGCCAGTGACGAAAAGCGGAGACTGAACGCTGGAAACGCCCGCCGGTTGATTTGGTGTCATACCAGGTATCCTGCCAGATGCCGTCAATAAGTTGTCCCATCATGTTCTCCTTCTGATAGCAAAAGCGAGGAGATATCTCCTCGCTTTTTTCTTCATTCAGCCATTCAGTATAGGTGGCTTACCACTTTTTATTCAGTACACGGTCGATACTGAATGCGCCCGGACCAGTGATACCCAGCAGCAGGTAGCCGCCAGCGATGGTCAGGTTTTTCATAAACATCAGTGAGTTCATGCCTTCCGCAAAGTTGCTGTGGAAAAGGAATGCGGTCAGCAGCGTAAAGCCTGCGGTGAACAGCGCTGTGGTGCGAGTCAGGAAACCGAACAGAATCGCCAGGCCGCCGCCAAACTCAAGCAGGATGGTCAGCGGCAGCAGGAACCCCGGAACGCCCATCGCTTCCATGTATTGTTGTGTGCCCGCATACCCGGTGATTTTGCCCCAGCCTGCCGTGATAAACAGAATTGGCATCAGAATACGAGCAACCAGGAAACCAACATCTTCTAATTTTTTCATCTTTCTCTCCAGAGAGCCTTGCGGGAAATTGAACCATTTTATTGAGCATTTCCACACTGATAGCGTGTGTCTGCTCTCGATGGAGAGAAATATAACCGTGGCGAATAACAATTGTTAGCAAGGAAAACTGTTGAACATCTTCAAAGAATCTGAGCAATGATGTATGAGCGCAACCTTTTTTCCGAGTAGCTTCGCAGACCGAAAGTTAGCTGCTGGTATGCCTTTATGAAGTCAGCCGATACTCGCCGTGGGCTACTTGAGGGACAGGATGTCATGGTGAATCACAACGCTTTTACACCGCATGACGCGCTTTTTAAGACGTTTATGTCACACCCACCGACAGTCCGTGATTTTCTGGCAGTCCATCTACCTGCCAGACTGCTCGCCATTTGCGATCTTCAGACGCTGCATCTGGAGTCGGGGAGTTTTATCGATGAGGCATTGCGGGCAAGCCATTCTGATGTGCTGTGGTCGATACGCACACAGAATGGCACGGGCTACATTTATGCGCTGATTGAACATCAAAGTTCGGCAGATAAACATATGGCCTTTCGCTTAATGCGCTATGCCTTTGCGGCAATGCAGCGCCATCTTGAGGCTGGGCACGATAAGTTGCCGTTGGTTATTCCTGTTCTGTTCTACCATGGGGAACAAAGTCCGTATCCGTTCTCAATGAAATGGCTGGATGAGTTTGCCGAACCTGAGGTGGCGCGAGTACTCTACGAAGGAGCGCTGCCGCTGGTGGACATCACCGTGCTTTCAGATGATGTCATCATGGAGCATCGGCGCGTCGCCCTGCTGGAGTTTTTACAGAAAAATATCCGTCGGCGAGATTTGATGGCAATGACGGCTCATTTGGTCAAACTACTGCAAGCAGGGCACACCACGGACGCGCAGTTTAATACGTTAATAAACTATCTGGCTCAGGCCGGAAGAACCAACCATCCAGAGGGGTTCTTTCGGCAGTTGGCGAGCAAAATGCCACCGAGCAGGGAGAAACTGATGAAAATAACGCTGGTTGAATGGGCAGAGCTGCAGCATGAAAAAGGTAAGCAGGAAGGCCGCGAAGTAGGGGAGACGCTCGCCGCGCTGAAAATCGCACAGGCGATGATAAGCCACGGTATTGCGCTGACTACCGTGGCTGAAACAACGGGGCTATCGTTGGATAAACTCAATGAGATGAGCGCGTAACCGCGAGACTAGCTCACTTTACGCAGCAGATTTTTGGCCATCCGCCAGGTGCTCCAGACGCCGATACCGCGTCTGGCCCAGCGTACCAGGAAGCGAGGATGGCGCAGTGATACCACCGCCATCGCGCTGCTGGCGACCATCACCCACGAACGCAGGCTAACAAGGCGGCTCCAGCCGTTGTCGTAGACCTGTGTGACGTCCAGCCAGTCGCGACGGCTGGCGCTGAGATCCAGCCGTTGCTGCTGAATCTGGCGCAACAACGCGGCTTTGCGTTCCGCTCGCTCCTGTCGTGAACTCATGGCTCGTCGCTCTCCAGCAGGGTGCGATCGTTAGCTAGCTCATGGCGCGTATGACGCAGTAGCGTAGAACGCCGGGCTTTGCGCAATGTCCAGACGCCGCCGATTAACGCCAGCAGTAGCAGCGTGCCCGTGGTCGCAATCATAACCGGTAAACGGTATTGCGGATCGACGGCCCAGATTATCAGCACCAACAGGCTCATCAGGCCGAAAGCGGTAAACAGCAGGGTAAGCCCTGCCATTAACAGCAGTTGGAAGAGGTTTGCTTTCTCCTCTTCCAACTCCACGACCGCCAGGCGCAGACGTGTCTCAACCATCTGAACCAGCAGGGTGACAATACGCTGGCCGATGCCCAGTACGTTTTTACCCGGCCCTTGCGCGTGGTGAGAATCGCTCATGCTTAACGGCGAGTCAGCAGAACGCCCAGCACCAAACCGACAGCTGCACCGATTCCGACGCCAGTCCATGGGTTTTCGCGCACGTAGCCATCGGCTTTTGCCGCAGCTTCTCGCGTCTGTTTTGCCAGTGCATCGCTGGTTTCCCCCAGACGAGCACGGCTCTCTTTGAGCGCGCTTTCCGCTTTGCTACGCAGTTTGCCCAGCTCTTCTTTGGATTTATCGGTGGAAGTATTCAGCACTTCTTCCAGTGTATCTGACAGCGCTTTCAACTCTGCGCGTAGCTGTTCTGAGGTTGAATCTTTAGGCATTATCTCTCTCCTGTAAGGGTTTCCACTCAATACTCTCGGGATTCCAACGCGTTCAGTTCTTGCTGGGCTTCTTTCAGTTTACGCTCACGTTTGGCCACTTTGTCCGCATCGCCGGTCTGTTGGGCTTCTCTCAAGTCCTGCTCACGTTCGCGAATTTCGTCTTTCTGCTGCGTGATCTTTGCCTGGTGATCGGCACGCAGTTTGCTGTCAGTACAGTGTGCTTTCACTTCGCTCAACGCCTTTTTCAGGCCGTCGATACGGTGTTGATTGTTATGTTTTCCGGCATAGCCAATCTCACGTTGAATGTTCTGCTCTTTTTCCTGACATAACGATGTTGCTGCTGCGCTAGCGCTAAGAGAAGCGAGAGTGAGCGCAAGTACGATGCGGTATTTCATGTGTGAACCTTCCATTGTGCGTAGTACATCGGAATGTACTTTTCCCAGCGAGTGAGCATCTGTTGCGATGCCCACAACACTAAGCATAGTAAGTAAATTTAGAAATCACCAAAGTAAGTGAAATTATTCGGAATCCTGGAAGGTAGCTAGCCAAATCGATGCGAGGTATCACGAAGAAGAGACAGCCAACTTGTCGGATCGTTATTTTCATCCTGCAACGCAATAACGTAGACGTGTGGCAGGGTGCTATCCAGCACGCGTTTTGCCGCCGCGCTCTGTTCACTGGATTCAAAGGTAATGAGTAGCGCATTATCCTGTGGGGTAATGCTTTTAAATCGAATGCCATTGGCATCAAGATGATGCGAGATGGAGAAGCCATCAGGAATACTGGCCTGGTGGATTGGGCGAATCGCTAAAGTGGACTCTTCGCACTGTAGCGCGGTCCACAGCCAAAGCATCATGCACAATATCAATATGACGCTAAGGCTTAATGCAAACCGGCGGAACAGGATACGGTTTGACCCCATAATTACCCTCGATTACCGTATTTTTTCTTCCACACCACCACCAGCGAGCCAATCAGGCCAAATACCAGCAGCACGACTGGCAGCAGCATCAGGCATGACATCAGCGCGTCTTCATATTTCTGGAAGACAGGGGTTTTGCCAAGCAGATAGCCGATCGTGGTCAGAATAAGTACCCACAGCAGGCCGCTCATCCAGTTGAAGAACTGGAAACGCGCATTGTTCAAACCGGACAGGCCCGCAATAGTAGGCAGCAAAGTACGGACAAACGCGATAAAGCGACCAATCAGCAACGCGGAAAGACCATGTTTATGGAACAGGTGATGCGCGCGCTGATGGTAGTGGGCGGGAAGGTGTGATAGCCAGTTCTGGACGATACGCGTATTGCCCAGCCATTTACCCTGGATATAGCTTAGCCAGCAGCCGAGGCTGGCCGCGACTGTCAGTACGAAAACCGTCTGTGGGAAGCCCATTGCCCCTTTGGCAATCAGCACTCCGACCAGAACCAGCAGGCTATCACCTGGCAAGAAGGCGGCCGGAAGTAGACCATTCTCCAGGAACAGGATCATAAATAAGACAAAATAGAGCATACCAATCATGGAGGGATTCGCGAGTGTCTCGAAATCCTGATTCCACAGGGCATTTAACAGTTGGGTTAGTAGTTCCATTCACGATTCCTGGTACATCGATTAAGGTAATGCCTGAATGCGCTGCGATGTCTTCTCTGTTTCTATTTTAATAGCATCGCGGTAAATATACGCTGAACAGTCCATGTTTTGGCGAAATAATCTATTACTCATCTATCAAACGACAAAATGCATGCAATTGTAACAAACTGGCAAGTTTGCCGTCATAGAAATTGCAATTTGTTGCAGATTGATTTTGCGGCTTCGAGCAGGGAGAGGCTAGGGGATTTACAAACGCTTACCCACCTTGAAAGTCAGGCAAGCCGTTGCGGCCTGCCTGTTGCTACGTGGCTTATTTATCGCCGATAGAGACAGTATCGAGGTGTACGACGGGGTTTTCTGCGAACAGATAACGGTCGGCGTTGAACTCAAAATCATCGCTGGTTTCGTTGAACAGCATCAGCTTGGTGTTTTCAAGATGCTGCCACATGGCCAGTTTTGCCGCGTGTGGATCTTTGCGAATCAACGCCTTGAGGATTTGATCGTGGTCATCGCACCAGTTATCCACGGTACGAGAGTCGATATGGTCGTGGAGTTTTTTCCAGTACGGGTTATGCACGCGCTGAGTCCACATTTTCTCGACGATAGCCGCCAGCGCTGTATTCTGCGTAGCCAAAGCAACCTGCACGTGGAACTGGAGATCCCACTCGGAGTCACGGAAGCATTTCTCTTTGCGCGCCTTATCCTGAATCTCCATCAGCTTCATGATGTCCTGCTTGGTGACCTGGGTCGCCGCAAACTCTGCAATATTGCTTTCAATGAGCTGTCGTGCCTGGAGCAGTTCGAACGGGCCGTAGTTGGCGAACTCCATATTTTCATCTGGCGCTTGATGGTGCTTGGCTTGATTCGAAATAACATGGATGCCTGAGCCTTTGCGGACTTCAACATACCCTTCGACTTCCAGCATGATAATGGCTTCGCGAACCACCGTACGGCTGACGCTCTTTTCATCGGCAATAAAACGCTCAGCAGGCAGTTTATCGCCCACAAGGTAAACGCCTTGCTCAATGCGTTCTTTTAGCTCAGCGGCAAGTTGCTGATACAAGCGACGTGTGTCGGTGATTTCCATATGCTCTCCAGGCAGGGTACGGCAGATTAAATTTGTTATACCACTTTTACAAGCTACTCACCACAATCGGGCATGAAAAAAGCCGCCTGTATTAAGGCGGCTTGTGGAAAAACAAACGGTTGTCACCGATTAGTTTTGTGTCGCCTGCTGCGTTGAGGTGTTTGCTCCAGACTGGCCATCGTCAGCCGGTTTGTTTTGCAGAACCGTCCAGATAACCAGCGCACCTAACAGGTCGAAGACAGCCAGTACCGCAAACAGCGGGCTGAAGCCGATGGTGTCAGCCAGCGCGCCGACGACCAGGGCAAACAGGGTGCTCGCCAGCCAGGCAGACATGCCGGTCAGCCCGTTAGCTGTAGCCACTTCGTTACGACCGAAGACGTCAGAAGACAGGGTAATCAGCGCACCGGACAGCGCCTGGTGAGCAAAACCACCGATACACAGCAGGGCAATCGCGATATACGGGTTGGTAAACAGGCCAATCATCCCAGGGCCAATCATCAGTACCGCACCCAGCGTTACGACCATCTTACGGGAAACAATCAGGTTCACACCAAACCAGCGCTGGAACAGCGGCGGCAAGTAACCCCCCAGTACGCAACCAACGTCAGCGAACAGCATTGGCATCCACGCAAACATGGCGATTTCTTTCAGGTCAAAGCCATAGACTTTGAACATGAACAGCGGGATCCAGGCGTTGAATGTCCCCCACGCTGGCTCTGCCAGGAAGCGTGGCAGGGCGATACCCCAGAATTGGCGGTTACGCAGAATCTGACCAACGGACATTTTCTTCGCCGTACCGACCTGGTGCTGCGCTTCTTGACCATTAATGATGTAGTCGCGTTCTTCGTCAGTCAGTTTTTTCTGGTCACGCGGGTGTTTGTAGAAAATCAGCCACGCCATCGCCCATACGAAGCTCAGCACACCAGAGATAATGAACGCCATCTGCCAGCTGTGCATCACGATAGCCCATACCACCAGCGGTGGCGCGATCATCGCACCGATTGAGGAGCCAACGTTAAAGTAGCCTACCGCGATAGAACGTTCTTTCGCCGGGAACCACTCGGAGCTGGCTTTCAGGCCAGCAGGAATCATTGCGGCTTCTGCAGCACCCACCGCACCACGTGCGATGGCCAGCCCGCCCCAGCTTCCCGCCAGCGCTGTTGCGCCACAGAAAACGGCCCAGGCAACGGCGAAGAAGGCGTAACCAATTTTGGTACCCAGAATATCCAGAACGTAGCCCGCAACGGGCTGCATGACGGTATAAGCAGCGGAATAAGCCGCGATGATGTACGAATATTGCTGTGTGGAAATATGCAGCTCTGCCATCAGAGTCGGTGCAGCCGCTGCAACGGTATTACGTGTCAGGTATCCCAGCACGGTGCCCATCGTCACCAGTGCAATCATGTACCAACGTAATCCTTTAATTTTACGCATGTAAACCTCATCGTGTTGTTATCACTGCGAGTCCCGCAGCCATCTTCCTTTACCAGAGGAGGATGTCATTCTCGAAGGGCTTACCGGGGGGAGTGAATCCCGGTACGGCCCGAACTTACCATTAGCTGGTGTGTTGAATTCGGTATCCGTACCGCTTAATCAGGTGTTGTATGAACCACTGCTAATGCATTCCATCGTTCAATGTGTTTCGACGGAGTGGAAGATAACTTGTCATACAACTTTAAAAGGTGAATACCGTCACAAAAGAGGTATTTTCCATAGCGTTTAAGGGGTAGATAGAGTAGGCCAGTAATGGCGCGGCCTGCGGCGGTGTTTGGCCATTTTTAATGTCATTTTTTGTCAGTGTTTATTGATCTAACTCACGAAAAAATCTTCGGCTCAGCGAAATTGGTGTGATAACTTTGACGGCATTACAGATAAACATCTGACCCACTCGCTGAGAGGAAGACGATAATGACCCCGTTTATGACTGAAGATTTTCTGTTAGACACCGAATTTGCCCGCCGCCTGTACCACGACTACGCAAAAGACCAGCCGATTTTCGACTACCACTGCCATTTACCGCCGCAGCAGGTGGCTGAAGATTATCGTTTTAAAAACCTGTATGACATCTGGCTGAAAGGCGATCATTACAAATGGCGCGCTATGCGTACCAACGGTGTGGCAGAACGTCTGTGTACCGGCGATGCGTCTGACCGTGAGAAATTCGACGCGTGGGCTGCAACCGTACCGCACACCATCGGTAACCCGCTGTACCACTGGACTCACCTGGAGTTGCGCCGTCCGTTCGGGATCACCGGCAAACTGCTGTCTCCGTCTACTGCAGATGAAATCTGGAACCAGTGCAATGACCTGCTGGCGCAAGACAACTTCTCTGCGCGTGGCATCATGAAGCAGATGAACGTGAAAATGGTCGGGACGACTGATGACCCAATCGACTCGCTGGAACACCACGCCACTATCGCGAAAGACGGCTCTTTTGATGTGAAAGTGCTGCCAAGCTGGCGTCCAGATAAAGCGTTCAATATTGAACAGGCAACCTTTAACGACTACATGGCGAAGTTGGCAGAAGTCTCCGATACCGACATCCGTCGCTTCGCTGACCTGCAAACCGCGCTGACCAAACGCTTGGATCACTTCGCTGCTCACGGTTGTAAAGTGTCTGACCATGCGCTGGACGTGGTGATGTTTGCTGAGTCTAACGAAGCCGAACTGGACAGCATCCTGGCGCGTCGCCTGGCGGGTGAAACCCTGAGCGAGCACGAAGTCGCGCAGTTCAAAACCGCCGTGCTGGTGTTCCTCGGCGCGGAATATGCCCGTCGCGAATGGGTACAGCAGTATCACATTGGCGCGCTGCGCAATAACAACCAGCGTCAGTTCAAACTGCTGGGCGCGGATGTGGGCTTTGACTCCATCAACGACCGCCCAATGGCGGAAGAACTGTCTAAGCTGCTGAGCAAACAAAACGAACAGAATCTGCTGCCAAAAACCATTCTGTACTGCCTGAACCCGCGCGATAACGAAGTGCTGGGCACGATGATTGGTAACTTCCAGGGCGAAGGTATGCCGGGCAAAATGCAGTTCGGTTCCGGCTGGTGGTTCAATGATCAGAAAGACGGTATGGAACGTCAGATGACGCAACTGGCGCAACTGGGTCTGCTGAGCCGTTTCGTTGGTATGCTGACCGATAGCCGTAGCTTCCTGTCCTACACCCGTCATGAATACTTCCGCCGTATTCTGTGCCAGATGATTGGCCGCTGGGTGGCGGCGGGCGAAGCCCCTGCCGACATCCAATTGCTGGGTGAAATGGTGAAAAATATTTGCTTTAACAATGCGCGTGACTACTTCGCCATTGAACTGAACTAAGGTCTGGGGTTGGTATGCAATACATCAAGATCCATGCGCTGGATAATGTCGCAGTAGCGCTCGCTGATTTAGCTGAAGGCACCGAAGTGACGGTTGACGGGCAGGTGATAACCCTGCGCCAGCCGGTGAGTCGAGGCCATAAGTTTGCTTTATGCGACATCGCGAAGGGCGACAACGTCGTTAAATATGGCTTGCCTATTGGCCATACGCTGGCCGATGTTGCGGCGGGCGAGCATATTCATGCTCACAACACGCGTACGAATCTGAGCGACCTGGACACGTATCGCTACCAACCGGATTTCCAGGCAGAGGTTGCCCAGCCAGCCGATCGCGAGGTGCAGATTTATCGCCGCGCAAACGGGGATGTCGGGGTGCGTAACGAACTGTGGATTTTGCCCACCGTCGGCTGCGTTAACGCGATGGCACGTCAGATGCAGAATCGTTTTCTGAAAGAGACTCACGACGCCGAAGGTATCGACGGCGTCCATCTTTTCAGCCACACCTACGGCTGTTCACAGCTTGGCGATGACCACATCAACACCCGTACCATGCTGCAAAATATGGTACGCCACCCGAATGCGGGCGCGGTGTTGGTGGTTGGCCTCGGTTGTGAAAACAACCAGGTCGAGGCCTTCCGCGAAACGCTTGGCGAGTTCTCTCCTGAACGCGTTCACTTTATGGTCTGCCAACACCAGGAAGACGAAGTGGAAGCAGGGGTCGAACATCTCCACCAGTTGTACAACGTGATGCGCAACGACAAACGCGAGCCGGGTAAATTAAGCGAGCTGAAGTTTGGTCTGGAATGCGGCGGTTCTGATGGCTTGTCCGGTATCACCGCTAACCCGATGTTGGGCCGTTTCTCCGACTATGTGATTGCTAACGGCGGGACGACGGTGCTCACCGAAGTGCCGGAAATGTTCGGCGCCGAACAACTGTTGATGGATCACTGCCGCGATGAAGCCACGTTCGAGAAACTGGTGACCATGGTCAATGACTTTAAGCAGTACTTTATTGCCCATGACCAGCCGATTTACGAGAACCCATCACCGGGTAACAAAGCGGGTGGGATTACCACGCTGGAAGATAAATCGCTGGGCTGCACGCAGAAAGCTGGCTCCAGTAAAGTGGTCGATGTGCTGCGCTACGGCGAACGTCTGAAAACCCACGGCCTGAATCTGCTTAGCGCACCGGGTAACGATGCGGTGGCGACCAGTGCGCTGGCGGGCGCGGGCTGCCACATGGTGCTGTTCAGCACCGGTCGCGGTACGCCTTACGGCGGTTTTGTGCCGACGGTAAAAATTGCCACCAACAGCGAGCTGGCGGCGAAGAAAAAGCACTGGATCGACTTTGATGCCGGTCAGCTGATTCACGGTAAAGCGATGCCGCAGTTGCTGGAGGAGTTTGTTGACACCATCGTTGATTTCGCCAACGGCAAACCAACCTGCAACGAACGCAATGATTTCCGCGAACTGGCTATCTTTAAAAGCGGCGTCACATTGTAATAAAAATGTGATCTGATACGATAAAACGGCGTTTCAAATACTGAAGCGCCGTTTTTTTATGGTGTTTAACAAGGACTCTTTCATGACTGCGTATTGGCTAGCCCAGGGCGTAGGTGTTCTCGCATTTTTAATCGGCATCACCACCTTTATCAACCGCGACGAACGGCGCTTTAAGTTCCAGCTCTCTTTGTATAGCGCCACTATCGGCGTCCACTTCTTTTTGATGGGAGCCATTCCCGCCGGAATGAGCGCCGAGCTAAACGTTATTCGTACTATCGTGTCGGTTTACACGCGCCGCCTGTGGGTGATGTGTGTGTTTATCGCGCTAACGCTGATTCTCGGGCTGGGTAAATTACATCACCCGATGGAACTGCTGCCGATTATCGGCACGGTCGCCAGTACCTGGGCGCTGTTTCGCTGCAAAGGGCTTACGGTACGCTGTGTGATGTGGTGCTCGACTGCCTGCTGGGTTCTGCATAATTTTTGGCTAGGCTCGATTGGCGGCACGATGATTGAAGGCAGCTTCCTGGTCATGAACGGCCTCAACATTATCCGTTTCTGGCGGATGCAGCGTAAAGGCATTGACCCTTTTAAGGTCGAGAAGAAAGAGCAGGAAGAAAACCCCTCCGCCTGATGGCGAAGGGGCTGAAGGGCTAGCTGCGCAGGGCGTTTTTTGCCAGGCGAGCATCTTCCGCCTGACACACGGCGGCGGTGAACAGAACGTCGGTTGACGAGTTGATAGCCGTCTCGCAGGAGTCCTGCAACACGCCGATGATAAAGCCGACGGCGACCACCTGCATGGCGATTTCGTTCGGTATGCCGAACATATTACAAGCCAGAGGGATTAACAGCAGCGAGCCACCCGCCACACCCGACGCGCCGCAGGCACACAGTGACGCAACCACGCTTAACAGCAGCGCGGTAGGCAAATCGACCTGAATGCCTAAGGTGTGTACCGCCGCTAACGTCAGCACGGTGATGGTTATCGCCGCCCCGGCCATATTGACCGTCGCCCCCAGTGGAATCGACACCGAATAGGTATCTCTATCCAGGTTGAGCTTCTCGCACAGCGACATATTCACCGGAATATTCGCCGCTGAACTGCGGGTGAAGAAGGCGGTGACGCCGCTTTCGCGCAGGCAAGTGAGTACCAGCGGATACGGGTTACGGCGAATCTGCATAAATACCAGCAACGGGTTAATCACTAACGCGACTACCACCATACAGCCCAGGAGTGCCAGCAAGATTTGCGCGTAGTCCCACAGTGCGGAGAAACCCGTGGTCGCAAGGGTAGAAGACACCAGACCGAAGATACCGATAGGCGCAAAACGGATAACCACTTTTACAATAAAAGTGACGGCGTTTGACATATCGTTGACCAGGTTTTTGGTGGTTTCATTGCTATGACGCAGCGCAAAACCGAGGCCCACCGCCCACACCAGAATGCCAATATAGTTGGCGTTAATCAGCGCATGGATAGGGTTTGCCACAATGCTCATCAGCAGCCCATGCATCACCTGCACAATGCCGGTTGGCGGGGTGATATCCGTCGCGCCGGTTGAGAGTTGCAGTGTGGATGGGAACAGAAAACTGACCAGCACCGCCGTCAGCGCGGCGGAAAACGTGCCCAGCAGGTAGAGCCAGAGAATAGGGCGAATATTGGTTTTCTGCCCCTGTTGATGGTTGGCGATGGAGGCCATCACCAGCGTCAGTACCAGTACCGGAGCAACGGCTTTCAGCGCACCAACAAACAGCGTGCCCAGCAGGCCGGTCGCTTCCGCCGCCGGTTTCGACACCAGTGCAAGGGCGATACCCAGCACTAAACCTATCAGTATTTGTTGTACCAGACTTCCCTGCACCAGGCGGCGGAAAAGGCTGGAAGACGGAGATCTCGTCATGAATATATTCCTTCCAGTGATGTGATGTGCCATCCTGCGGACGTATTATTTGTTACGTTTATGTAAGGATGTAAATAAGTGTTTGCCTGGTTGAGTATAAGGAAAGTTGCCAACTGAGGAAGCGTAAAATGCTGTAATTTACGCCATGCGTCATATTTTTTAACTTTAAATTTACATAATTGCTGGGCGGCGCATTACCGCCCAGCGAGAACGCTTAGCGCTGCGTGTTCTTCTTATCGTGCTGATGGTTAACCCAGGCATTGAGTAGCAGGGTAACCGTCAAAATCCCGAAAACGACGCCCAGCGAGACGGCTATCGGGATGTGATAGAACTCGACTATCAGCATCTTGATACCGATAAACACCAGAATGACCGACAGCCCGTATTTGAGCATCGAGAAACGCTCCGCCACGCCAGCCAGCAGGAAGTACATCGCACGCAGGCCGAGAATCGCGAACAGGTTAGAGGTCAGGACAATAAACGGATCGGTAGTGACCGCAAAAATAGCCGGGATGCTATCGACCGCGAAAATCACGTCGCTTAGCTCAACCAGAATCAGCACCAGCAGCAAAGGCGTGGCAAACAGCACGCCATTCTTACGGGTAAAGAAGTGCTCGTTCTCGATTTTATCGGTCATGCGCAAATGGCTGCGCAGCCAACG
This sequence comes from Kluyvera fluvialis, assembly GCF_059725275.1. Lineage (NCBI taxonomy): Bacteria > Pseudomonadati > Pseudomonadota > Gammaproteobacteria > Enterobacterales > Enterobacteriaceae > Kluyvera > Kluyvera fluvialis. Next base: position 656,247 of record NZ_AP046142.1, read on the forward strand.
AACTAACGGTTTATCGCCAATGCCGCCTTCGTCCTCTTTCGCCAGCGCCATCTTAATACCGGTGAACAGCAGGAACGCGCCAAAGACGTACAGCAACCACTCGAACTGCGAGATAAGCCAACTGCCCGCGAAGATCATAATCGTACGCAGTACAATCGCGCCCAGTACGCCATATACCAGCACGCGGCGCTGCAATGCCGCCGGTACGGAAAAGTAGCTGAACAGCATCAGCCAAACGAAGACGTTATCCACCGCCAGTGATTTTTCAATCAGATAGCCGGTGAGGAAAGCCAGCGCCTGAGGATCGGCCACCGCGCGGCCCTGGGTTTGAACCAGATACCACCAGAAAGCGGCGTTGAACAACAAAGAGAGGGTGACCCAAACCAGCGACCAGCTTGCTGCTTGCTTCATGGTCATGGTGTGCGCGCCACGACGGCCCTGCAACAGCAGGTCGATAGCGAGCATAATCACCACCACGACAGCGAATCCGCCCCACAGTAACGGTGTGCCGACAGTATTCATAACTCAATTCCTTACGCATAAAAAAAACGGCTAACGTCAGAAGACGATAGCCGTTGCTTTTCTACGCATAGACCTCGCCTTCCGGCAAGGTCTCACTTACAACAAGAAAGGAATACGTTGCCGCATTCCTTTTTCGTTGCCCGGCGACCGGATACGGTTTTGCACGTATCGTAATGACGATCCACCGACAAGGAAGTTACTCCCCTTTGCTCGTTACAAAATATGACAGGCCACTGATTTCGTCAATGGCCTGTAACATCTCTTTTACGTTGTTTTACGCAGTCGGCGCATCTGCCGGGAACACGACGCCGGTTTGGCGGCGAATTTCGGTCTGCACCTGGGCGGTAATGCGGCTCACCTCAAGGCTTGGGTGATTCACTTCATTGTTTTCAACCAACCGCGCAAACGCCTCTGCTTCATACAGCATGGTATTAATATGCTGCGGCTGGCTGAGATCTTGTGCTTTGCTGCCACGAGGAATAAAGCACAGCTTTTGGCACTCGGAGATTTTCTCAATCACCAGCGATCCCTCCTCGCCCTGAATCTCGCTTGGCAGGGTGGAATCACTCACTTTGGAATGCTGTAGCGTGACGCTGAAATCGCCGTAATCCAGCACGACGACGCCGTGGGCATCAACACCGCTGTCGAGCAGGCTGGCAGAGGCCTGCACCTGTTTCGGCTCGCCCCACAGCGCCACCGCCGATGCCAGGCAGTAAAAACCGATATCCATAATCGACCCATTTGAGAAGGCCGGATTAAAGGTATTTGGGTTTTCACCGTTGAGATAACGCGGGTAGCGGGAAGAATACTGGCAGTAGTTGATGAATGCTTTGCGGATCCGGCCAATCTTTGGCAACGACTGTTGCAGCAGTTGGAAGTTAGGCAGGCTGGCGGTTTTGAACGCTTCGAACAGCACCACCTGATTTTCACGGGCCAGCGCAATGGCTTGCTCTACCTCGTGCAGGTTCGACGCCAGCGGCTTCTCGCAGATAACATGCTTTTTATGGCGTAAAAACAGTGCCGTTTGCGGGAAATGCAGCGAGTTTGGGCTGGCGATATACACCGCGTCAATGGCATCACTTTGCGCCATCGCATCGAGCGAGGTAAACAGGTGCTCGACGGGATAATCATTGGCGAAGCTTTGCGCCTGTTCGAGGCTGCGGGAATAAACTGCGGTTAACTTATATTTGCCGCTCTCATGAGCGGCATCGACAAACTGGCGGGTTATCCAGTTTGTGCCAATAACAGCGAAACGTATCATAAACGCCTTCTGGCTCCATAAAGGGATTCTGAACTCAATGTAGCACGTCAGAATGACAAAACGATTGTCTTACTGCGCAGTTTCCTTTAGCGAAAGCTGCGTCAGCCACAGGCGAGTATCAAACTCCAGCTGGTGATACTGCGGTTCCATATGGCAGCACAGTTGATAGAACGCTTTGTTGTGATCTTTTTCTTTTAAGTGCGCCAACTCATGCACCACGATCATCTTGAGAAAGGCTTCTGGCGCGTGGCGGAAAACCGTAGCAACGCGAATTTCTGCCTTGGCTTTCAGTTTGCCCCCCTGCACACGTGAAACGGCGGTGTGCAGCCCCAGCGCATTTTTCAATACGTGGATCTTGTTGTCGTACATCACTTTATTGATTGGCGGCGCATTGCGCAGAAACTGGCTTTTGAGATCTTGCGTGTACTGCCACAGCGCTTTATCGGTGGCGAAATCGTGCGTCCCCGGATAGCGCTTCTCCAGCACGGTGCCAAGACGCTCCTCAGAGATGAGCGTACGCACCTGCGCCAGTAGATGTTCCGGGTAGCCCTGGAGGTAAGTTAGTTGTGTCATCGCAGCCCCAAATCGGATTAAAAAGTGTATACTCACGCACCCTTTTCAGGGATCACGCCGAAATTTTACCATTCAGGAGGGCCGATGAGCCACATAGACAACGGTTTCCGTTCGCTGTCACTAAAACGTTTCCCGGAAACGGACGACGTTAACCCGCTGCTGGCGTGGGAAGCGGCAGATGAATATCTGCTGCAACAGCTGGACGATACCGAAATTAGCGGCCCGGTGCTTATCCTGAATGACACTTTCGGCGCGCTGGCCTGCCCTCTGGCGGAGCACACGCCTTACAGCATTGGCGACTCGTATTTAAGCGAGCTGGCGACGCGTGAAAACCTGCGTCACAACGATATTGTGGAATCCAGCGTTAAATTTCTCGATAGCACCGCCGAATACCCGTCAGCGCCGGGCGTGGTGCTGATTAAGATTCCAAAAACTATGGCGTTGCTGGAGCAACAACTGCGCGCGCTGCGTGAAGTCGTTACCCCGCAAACGCGGATTATCGCTGGCGCGAAAGCGCGTGATATCCACACTTCAACTCTCGAACTGTTTGAAAAGGTGCTTGGCCCAACGACCACGACGCTTGCGTGGAAAAAAGCGCGCCTCATTAACTGCACATTCAGCAAGCCAGAACTGGCTGACACGTCGCTGACCCTGAGCTGGAAACTGGAAGGGACTGACTGGACTATCCATAACCACGCCAACGTCTTTTCCCGTACTGGGCTGGATATCGGCGCGCGTTTCTTTATGCAGCACTTGCCGGAAAACCTGGAAGGCGAGATTGTCGATCTGGGCTGCGGTAACGGGGTGATTGGCCTGACCCTGCTGGAGAAAAACCCGCAGGCGAGCGTGGTGTTTGTTGATGAATCGCCAATGGCTGTGGCTTCCAGCCGTTTGAACGTGGAAACCAACCTGCCTGACGCGCTGGATCGCTGCGAGTTTATGATTAACAACGCGCTATCGGGCGTTGAGCCGTTCCGCTTCAATGCGGTGCTGTGTAATCCGCCGTTCCATCAGAAGCACGCGCTAACCGATAACATCGCATGGGAAATGTTCCACCATGCCCGCCGCTGCCTGAAAATTAACGGCGAGCTGTATATCGTCGCGAACCGTCACCTGGATTATTTCCACAAACTGAAGAAGATCTTCGGTAACTGCGAAACCATCGCCACCAATAATAAATTTGTGGTGCTGAAGTCGGTGAAGTTAGGCCGTCGTCGCTAACTGACCGTAGGCCCGATGTGCGTCGCACCATCGGGCAACAAAGCCGCCGGATGCCTATCCGGCAAGGCTTTGGAACCATACTCGCAAACTCCACACTTTCCCCATCCTTAAACGCGATTCTCCGTTGTGCTGGATTATTTCTGGCGTAATGTCGGGCTGACTTACGCTGAACCTGCGTTGCCAAATTGGCAACCCGTGTTATGATATTGCCAATTTGTCAACGGACGTGATGAAGAATGCACCTGATTACACTGAAAACATTGAAGGATGCGGCTGAAAAATTTCCACAGCATAGAACGGAATTATTGGCTTTAGGGAATGTGATTTCAAAGGGCTACTTCAGAACACCTGACGTTTTGAAGGCGATATTTCCCTCTCTGGATAATTTTAAATACCTTGATAAGCACTATGTTATCGATATTGGACACCATGAGTTACGCGTCGTGGCATTGATCTTCTTTGAGGCGCAGAAGTGTTACATCCGGCACGTATTCACCCACAAGGAATACGATAGTTTTACCGCTGGTTACCGTACTAAGGGGAAAAAAGCATGATAATTTCCGATATCCTGGAGGCGGGCGAAAAGTTGACGGCAGCGGCTCCCTTTCTGGCTGGTATTCAAAATGAAGATCAGTACGCACAAGCGCTGACATTTATCGATCATCTACTGCTTAACGATCCTGATAACCCGTTATTGGATCTGGTGTGCGCCAAAATCAGTGCCTGGGAGCACTCTTCGCCAGAGTTTGCTGAATTTAATGCCCAACTTGAGGCAATGCCTGCGGGGGTATCCGTTATTCGTATTCTGATGAGCCAACACGGATTAACGCTGTCTGATTTGCCAGAAATTGGCAGCAAATCAATGGTATCGCGGGTATTAAGCGGGCAACGGAAACTGACGCTGGATCATGCCAAAAAGCTCGCTGCTCGATTTGGTATTTCACCAGCGCTATTTATTGATTGAATGAGATTCTGCTTAAATCCCCAGCGCCAGGCGAGTGCCTTGCGCAATCGCACGGCGGGCATCTAACTCCTGGGCGACATCGCAACCGCCAATCAAATGCACGGTTTTACCTGCCTGCTGTAGCGGCAGGGCGAGATCCCGCTTCGGATCTTGTCCGGCGCAGATGATCACGTTATCGACCGCCAGCGTTTGCGCTTCGCCGTTGATTTCTACATGCAGCCCTTCATCGTCAATGTAGCGATAGCTGACGGCAGGGATCATCTTCACACCGCGCGACAGCAGGGTGGTGCGGTGGATCCAGCCGGTGGTTTTCCCCAACCCTTCGCCGGGTTTGCTGGCTTTGCGCTGTAACATCACGATTTGCCGTGGACTACGCGGCAGGTGCGGGCCTTCCGGTCGCAGGCCGCCCGCCTGTTGCAGGCTGGTATCGATGCCCCACTCAATGCAGAACTCGGCGATATTCTGGCTGGTGGCGCTGCCTGGCTGGCTAAGATACATCGCGGTATCAAAGCCGATCCCGCCGCAGCCGATAATGGCGACCCGCTGGCCGACCGGCGCTTTATCGCGCAGGACATCAAGATAGGTCAATACTTTCGGATGATCGATACCGTCGATCGGCGGCTTACGCGGGGCAATACCGCTGGCGAGGAGCACCTCGTCAAACGCGAGCAGATCCTCCGCGTTAACCCACCGGTTAAGCTGCAAACCCACGCCAGTGACCTCTATCATGCGGCGATAGTAGCGCAAGGTTTCGTAAAACTCCTCTTTGCCGGGGATCTGTTTGGCGATATTAAACTGACCGCCTATCTCCGCATTCGCATCAAACAGCGTCACGCTGTGGCCGCGTGCAGCAGCATTAATGGCAAAAGCCAGCCCCGCCGGGCCTGCGCCCACCACGGCCAAATGTTTGCGCAGTACTGCTGGGGTGATAGGCATTTTGGTTTCATGGCACGCACGAGGGTTGACCAGACAAGAGGTCACTTTGCCTACGAAGATCTGATCCAAACAGGCCTGGTTGCAGCCAATGCAGGTGTTGATCTCATCCGATCGACCGGACTGCGCTTTCGATAGCAGCTCGGCGTCGGCGAGGAAGGGGCGCGCCATCGACACCATATCGGCATCGCCGCGCGCCAGAATGTCATCTGCCACCTGCGGCGAATTGATCCTATTGGTGGTGACGAGTGGGATAGTGACATGGCCCTTTAGCTTGCGCGTCACCCAGCTAAACGCCCCGCGCGGTACTGGCGTTGCGATGGTGGGAATGCGCGCCTCGTGCCAGCCGATGCCGGTGTTGATAATCGTCGCTCCCGCCGCTTCGATAGCCTGTGCGAGCTGGACGGTTTCATCAAATGTGCCGCCATTATCAACAAGATCGAGCATCGACAGGCGATAGATAATAATAAAATCGAGGCCGACACGTTGGCGTACCGCGCGAACCACTTCCACGGCGAAACGCATCCGGTTGGCGTATGAACCGCCCCACTGGTCGTCGCGCTGGTTGGTGCGAGCGGCGAGAAACTCGTTAATCAAATAGCCTTCCGACCCCATCACTTCCACACCGTCGTAGCCTGCTTCACGCGCGAGCTGTGCGCAGCGGGCGAAATCATCAATCAGCGTCAGAATTTCATCGTGCGACAGCGCATGTGGTGTAAAACGGTTGATGGGCGCCTGAATTGCCGACGGCGCCACCAGGTGCGGTTGGTAGCTATAGCGCCCAGTGTGCAGGATCTGGAGTGCGATTTTGCCGCCCTCCTGATGTACCGCATCGGTGATGGTGCGGTGGTGCGGCAGTTGGCTAACGTCATTTAATACCGCGCCGCCTTCCATTCCTACGCCGGACGGTGCTGGCGCGATACCGCCGCTGACGATAAGCGCCACGCCGTGGCGCGCCCTCTCGGCGTAGAACGCCGCCAGACGCTCCGCGCCATCGGGATACTCCTCCAGCCCAGTATGCATCGAACCCATCAGCACACGGTTTTTAAGCTCGGTAAAACCCAGATTGAGCGGGGCGAACAGCGACGGATAGCTCATAAGGATGTCCAGTATGTGAAATTATTGTTATGTGGTCGGATGAGTTACTAATTTAGCCGTCGGCGAGCAAAAGGGAAAAGGGGAATGCGATGATTGTGATGAGATTCAAATAACGCCCCCAGATACGGGGGCGATGGTTAGGCTACCTGGTCGGCGAATATCACGCGTTTACCCAAAGAATCAAAGAGATGAAGATAAGATTCTTGTAGGGTTATGGTCAATGGGCTTTGAGCGGCAAAACTGAGTTGCTGGAATGATTTCAGGCATACGGAGTGCCCGGCGACATCCAGCCAGACCAGCGTAGAATCGCCCTGAAGCTCGCACAGCCGGGTTCGCCCTTTCAGGCTAAAATCGCCCGGCTGCTGATATTGCACATGCTCCGGGCGAATGGCGACGAACATTTTGTCGCCTTCGCGAATGCCGGTGGGCTGGCGGGAAAGGGGAAACACGATGTTATCACTGATGTGCAGCGCGCCCTGACGCCAAACGGCAGGCAGAATATTGATTTTGGGTGTGCCAATAAATTCGGCGACAAACAGGTTGGCTGGCGTGTTGTACAGCTCAAGCGGCGTGCCCACTTGCTCAATTTTCCCTTTGTATAACACCACGATACGGTCAGCCAGCGTCATGGCTTCGACCTGATCGTGGGTGACATAAATCATGGTGTTTTTTAGGGTGTTGTGCAGTTGCTGAATTTCCTGGCGCATTTCAACACGTAGGGCGGCATCAAGGTTTGATAGCGGCTCATCAAACAGGAATAGTTCAGGTTTTTGCACAATCGAGCGGCCAATGGCGACGCGCTGGCGCTGCCCACCGGAGAGGTTTTGCGGCAGGCGGTCGAGCATTTCATCCAGTTTGAGCATGGCGGCGGCGTGGGCAATGCGTTGCTCAATATCGGCGGCAGGCGTGCGGATGTTACGCAGGCCGAAAGCGAGATTCTCCCGTACCGTCATATGCGGGTACAGCGCGTAGGACTGAAACACCATCGACAAACTGCGTTTCCCCGCCGCCAGATGAGTTACATCCTGAGCGCCCATCATGAGCGTGCCGTTATCCGGCATTTCCAGCCCGGCAATCATGCGCAGCAGCGTTGATTTTCCGCACCCCGATGGCCCCACCAGCACAATAAATTCGCCGGAGTTAATCTCCAGCGACAGGTTTTCAATAATAGTGGTCTTGTCATAGTTCTTATGAATATTTACCAGAGAAAGCGCGGTCATGAGTTCTCCTTAGCAGGCTGCTGTGCGGCAATCAGCGCGAGGACTTCGTCGGTTTTTTCACTGAGCAGGGCGCTGTTGCCCCGCGTTTCGACGTTCAGGCGTAATAAGGGTTCGGTATTTGAGGTGCGTAAATTGAAGCGCCAGTCAGGAAAGGCGAGGCTGATACCATCGCAGTCATCCCGGTGCGGCGCATCAGATTGGTAGCTATCGACAACGCTCTGTAACACGGAGACAGGATTATCCACGACCAAATTTATCTCGCCGGACACCGGAAAACGCGCCTGTGCCTCGGTGATAAAGTGCGACAGAGAATGGCTATCGCTGGCGATAATTTGCAGCATCAGTACCAGCGGTATCATGCCGCTGTCGCAATAGCCGAAATCACGGAAATAGTGGTGACCGCTCATTTCGCCGCCGTAAATGGCATCTTCCTGGCGCATACGGGCTTTAATAAAAGCGTGCCCCGTTTTGCTGACAATCGGCTTGCCGCCGCTGCGCGTGATAACGTCCAGGGTATTCCAGGTTAAGCGTGGGTCGAGAATAATCGTGCTGGCAGGAGAACGCTGCAAAAAGTAGTGGGCAAATAAGCCAACCAGATAATAACTTTCGATAAATTCGCCGCGCTCGTCAAAGAAAAAGCAGCGGTCAAAATCGCCATCCCAGGCAATCCCGAAATCGGCGCGGTGCGCAATCACGGCTTGTTGAGTCGCCAGCCGGTTATCTATCAGCATCGGGTTCGGTACACCGGCCGGAAAATGGCCGTCCGGCTGATGGTGCAGACGGATAAACTCTACCGCCACGCCGAGGCGCTGCAAGCCTTCATCCAGTGCATCCAGCGCCGGGCCAGCGGTTCCGTGTCCGGCATTGGTGACGATGCGCAGCGGGCGCATAACAGGGTGATCAATAAAATGCAGCAGGCAATTAACCCAGTCGGGGCGGTTGTTGTAAGACGTCAGGCTGCCGCGACGAAGGGCGGGCGCAAAGCGGTTGTGTTCCGCCAGCGCTTTTATCTCCAGCAAGCCGTTGTCATTGCTGATGGGGCGCGCTTCTTCACGCACCAGTTTCATGCCGTTGTAGTGCGCGGGATTATGGCTGGCAGTGACCTGAATCCCGCCATCAGCTCGCAGATGGCGGGTGGCGAAATAGATCTCTTCAGTGCCGGATTGGCCGATATCTATCACGTCTGCGCCGCTGGCGATTAGCCCTTCAATCAACGCCGCTTTCAACGACTCCGAGCTTAAGCGATTATCGGCTCCCACAACCACACGGCGCGGCTGCAACCATGTGGCATAAGCTCTGCCAATACGAAAGGCGATTTCTGTTGTGAGGTCGAGGCCAACTTCACCACGAATGTCATAGGCTTTAAAACAGGTCAGTTCATCCATAATCCACTCTTCTGTTAAGCAATGTGCACTCAGGCCGTTTCCCGCATGATGAGCTGATATTCCAGCGCATAGTGGGTGATGGGCCCGTTTTTCAGGAGTAATTCAACGGCTATCTCGCCTTTGCGTTCGGCATCCTGGGCGATGGTGGTCAGCCCGAGTCCGTTAACGACGGGCGTCATATTGTCGAAACCGGTAATGGCAACGCGCTGCGGAATGGCGAGGTTATTTCGCTGGCAATAATTCACCGCGCCGATAGCGAAACGGTCTGATAAGCAAATCAATGCCGTGATATCTGGATGAGCCGTTAACAGCGCCTCTGCGGCCTGTTCGCCATGCTGTTCATCGTGATGAGTCTCGTATAACCAACTGTCGGAAAGGGGTATTTCGTGCTGGCGAAAGACCTCGCGGCAGGCGTTTACACGCGTCAGCATTAAGGTGTTATCGCCGCTGATGGCTTGCGCCAGATGGCGCTCTCCGTACACCCCTGGGCTTGACGAGAACGCGATAATGCCAAACCGGCGATGCCCTTTTTGAATCAGATAGGTGGTGATATCGCGCATCGCGCTGGCGTTATCTATCGAGACACTGCTGTACTGCGGCAACTGGAAATCGAGCGTGACGACGGGCAGGTGGCGTGCCAGCGTCTGTTGGATGATCGCCGCATTATTATGAGTGGCGTTCAGAATGTAGCCATCAACCAGCGTCGTGAGCGATGGCGTTTTACTGGATGCCCCTTTCTGCAAAGGAATCAGCACCAGGTTGATATTTTGCTGTTCGCAGCGAACCGCAATCCCGCTCATCAGTTTGATGTCATGCGGGTCGATAAACACATAGCTCATCGAGTCGTTAAAAATCACGCCAATAGTGTCGGACTTGCCGGTACGCAGGGCTCTGGCGAGCTTATCCGGCCCCTGAAAGCCGACTTTTTCGGCATAGCGTAAAATCCGCTCGCGTAGTTCCACGGAAAGCTTTTCAGGGTTATTCCATACGTTTGAAATCGTAGTGTGGGAAATACCCATTTCTTTCGCCAATGATTTTATTGTAATTCTGCTCGTGCTTGGCTCTTTATATTCTTCAGGTTTTTTGTTTTCTTCTTTCATATTCACAGTATTTATATATTTGAGTTTTAATTTATTCGTGAGTGGCGGCTAAGTTTATCGTTAAACAAAAATTGTTTTGTGATTGGTTTAACGTTAAACATAAAAAATGAATGTTAGCTTACGCTCCATTCAAAGCAGGGTAGCGGTAAGCCAATAACACTTATTGAGAGTTAGGGAGATATATCGTGAAAGTTGCAGCGGTTGCTAAATTAACGGCGTCGATATTACTAAGTCTATGCATATCGGGCTGTGGTCCAGATGATAAAAAAGATGAGCAAGATAGCGCGAAAACACCGATAAAATTATGGGTCGCGCCGAATGAAAATGAAGAAGCATTCTGGAATAAAATGGTTACGGAATGGAATAAAGACCCATCCCACACTCCCGTTGAATTTACCACTATTCCTGCTGCCAATAGTTCCGAAGAAGCTATTATGAATGCGTTAGCTTCGGGGACGGAACCGGATATCTCCAGTAATATATTTATCGGTTTTGCCAGCCAGCTTGTCGATGTGGGGCAGATTGAAGATTTATCTAAAATGCCGGGCTTTGATGCGTTAATTCAAAATCGCCAAATGGCTTCGATTATTTCTGCCTGGAAATTAAACGGCCAGCAAAACGTACTGCCGATTTATATTAACCCAATCGTCTGGTGGTGGCGGGGGGATTTACTGAAGCAATACGGCTTTGACCATGTACCCTCTCGCTATGACGAATTATACCAACTGGCAGAGCGTCGGGCGGCGGATAATAACGGCTATGTCATGCAACTGACCGCCGGTAAAAACTGGTGGGAACGTTGGTTTGATTTCATCCCGCTGTACTCCGCGCAGAGCCAGGGAAAGCCTTATATTTCAGAGGGGAAGGCGCAGTTCAATAACCCGGATGGGCAAGCGGTGCTGACGTTTATGGGGAAAGTCTTTAGCAACAAGTGGAGCAGCTACGATTTCACTTCGGCTGACGACCCGCTGGCGGCCGGACAGGTGCTGGCATCCGCGCGTGGCCCGTGGGATCTTGCGCGTTACCGTAAACAGTATCCTGATGTGCTGAAAACCATTCAAATCGGCCCGATGCTGACAGAAAACGGCGCGGCACATCCCTATACGTTTGGCGATAGCAAAGGGATGGTGATGTTTCGCTCCAGCAAACATAAAACCCAGTCCTGGGCGTTTATACAATGGGTATTTAACGATGCGGAGCACGATCGCAGTTGGTTAGAGATAACCGGGATGCCGCCGGCTCGTGCGGATCTGATGAGCAACCCAGTGTTTACCCAGTACTTTGAGCAGAATCCGTTAGAGAAGGATATCGCCTCGTATGTGGATGTTGCGCTTCCTCCGGTGGCTACCACGCAGACCACAGAGGTGCAGCGCAGCATGACGCAGATGCTTGAACGGGTCATCTTTAACAATGAACCCCCAGCTAAAACGCTTGAACAATCCCAGCAAGAAATTAACACCCTGCTGGCGAAATAAGGGGGAAGAATGGCTGGATATGATTCCCGCACCGGAGGCCTATTGGCCTCCACGTGGATAGGCTACTCATTGCTGTTCTGGTTTTATCCACTGGCATGGCTGATGGTGCTTAGCGTGACACAGTGGCAATTTATTGGCACGCCCCGGTTTTCGGGGCTACAAAATCTAATTGGTGTTCTGAATGATAGGTTGTTCTGGACATCAATGTGGAATATCTGTCGCTTCCTGATGTGGTATATACCGATTGTATTTGCCGCCTCATTACTGTTTGCTGCGGGGCTACGGAAAATTAAATATGGCAAAAGTTTTATTGCCCTGAGTTTTCTGTTAGCGAATATCTCCTCAGGCGTGGCCTATTCCATCGTATTTTCAAAGTTGTTTAGTGAATATGGCCCGGTTAATCAATTCTTGCGCGATATGCTGGGTATTTCTGTTCCCTGGTTTACCAACCCTGACTGCGCTATGTTATCGATTGCCCTTATTGTTACCTGGAAATTTGTCGGTTATTACGGCCTGATTCTTTATTCGGGGATGCAGGCTATTCCTCATGATATTTATAGCGCGGCTATTTTGGATAAAACACCGCGCTTTAAACAAGGCTGGGCGATTACATTACCGATGATGAACCCGCAAATTGTGATGGTTATGGTACTGGCGATTACCGTGGCATTCAGTATTTTTACCGAACCCTATTTAATTACCGGCGGCGGTCCGCTGAACAGCACAACCAGCCCGATGGTGGTGATGTATGAAGCCGCTTTTCAGAATATGAAACCGACGTGGGCGGCAGCGATGTCGATTATTGTTGCCGGATGTAGTTTTCTGGTGATTTGGGTTTTCCGCAAACTGTTTGAAAAAAATATCGAGATTGTGTGAATGAAAAAACTCACGCTACCGGGCCTGTTAATACATGCGGTAATGTTTTTGCTGGCCCTCAGTTGGCTCTATCCGTTTATTTGGATGGTGATTTCGTCGTTTAAACCGACGGCACAAATCTACACCAGCAGCTTATTTTCTGGCCCGCTGACGCTGGAAAATTACACCTTCCTTTTTGATAACAGCAACCGTGCGGATAAACCGTTTCTGCGTACCTTACTTAACTCGCTGTTTGTCTCGATAACGATCACCGCCTGCGTGACCGTGACATCCATGCTGGTGGGGTATGCGCTGGCAAAAACAGAGTTTCGCGGGAAGAACGCGTTTCGCAATCTGTTGATTGTACAGATGGTTTTTCCTGTTTTTATGTTCATCATCCCGCAGTTTGTACTGATGCGAGAGCTGGGGCTGATTAACGGTTACAGCGCCATGATCCTGCCTTACGCCATGAGCGCATGGGGAATTTTCATGGTGTCACAGAGTTTTAAAGGCACGCCGAATGACTATCTGTACGCTGCACGCTTGGATCACGCCAACCTGTGGGGCATTTTGCGCCACGTCATGATGCCGCTGAACAAATCGATTTTGGCGATTGTCGCGCTGTTCACTTTTTCCAGCTCCTGGGACAACTTCCTCTGGCCGCTGATTGTGATGCGCGATATCGACAAAATGCCGTTTTCGGTGCTGTTGGCGACGTTCAGTAAATCGTATGGCGTTTATTTAGGCCCTGTCATGGCGGGCGCGGTGGTGCAGATGCTGCCGGTCGTCGCGCTATTCATTCTATTCCGGCGATATTTCCTTCAGGGCATGTCGTTATCACTGAAATAAGGAACGTAGCAGTGAGCAATCAATCCTGGTGGCAGACGAGCACCTGCTACCAAATTTATCTGCCCTCGTTTTGCGATGGCAACGGCGATGGGCTGGGGGATTTTCCCGGCCTGCTATCGAAGGTGGACTATTTACAGGCGCTGGGCATTGGCGCCATTTGGATAACGCCGTTTTACCCATCGCCGATGGTTGATAACGGCTATGACATCAGCGACTACTGTGCCGTCGATGCGCGTTTTGGCACTCTGGCTGACTTTCGTGCGGTGGTTGAACGCTGCCACGAATGCGGGATCCGCGTGATTATCGACCTGGTCGTGAACCATGTTTCGTCGCAGCATCCCTGGTTTCGCGATGCGTGGAATAATCCGGCAAGCCGCTACCGTGACTACTTCCTGTTTACCCAGCGGCCCAATAACTGGCAGTCGTTTTTTTCCGGCAGCGCCTGGAGCGCAGAGCCAGATACCGGTGAATATTATTATCACAAATTTGCCCCTCAACAGGTTGACCTGAACTGGGCGAACCCACAGGTCGAGCAGGAAATCTACCGGGTTATTGATTTCTGGAAGGCGCAGGGCGTGGATGGCTTTCGCTTTGACGTGATCAACTTTCTGAGTACTGACGGCATCGGCCCCGACAACCCGGAAGTCGACGGTGAACAGCACCATGAATTTGACGTCAACCAGCCGAGCCTGATGGCGACATTACAGCGGTTGTGTCACTACGTTCGCCAGTCTGGAGATGCCTTTCTGGTTGGTGAAATTGGCAGTGACGAGCTGGCCGTGCTGGCGCGTTATCAAAGCACCGAACTGATGGATGTGGTGTTTAACTTCAATATAGGCAGCCAAAAGAGTTTCGATATTTCGCGGCTGTGCGATGAGATTAATGCCACCCAGAGTCAGCAATCTGGCCTACCGACGCTGTTTTTTTCCAGCCACGACATGCCGCGCATGATCAGCCGTTTTGGCGAAGGGCCACGTGATACCGAGCGTGCGCTGGCAGTGTTAGCGCTGCAACTGACCGTACGCGGCGTGCCGTTTATCTTCCAGGGCGAGGAGCTGGGGATGACGAATTACCAGCCTAAAACTGTGGCGCAGATTTTCGATATCCAGGGGAGAACGCATTATCAAACCGCTTTGCAACAAGGCGCCGATGAACTTCAGGCGTTAACCCAGGCGATTGCGCATTCCCGCGATGCCTCGCGCGCGCCGCTGCTCTGGTGCAATGCGCCGTTTGCCGGTTTTTCTGCCGTCGCGCCCTGGATGCCCGTTAGTGAAGACTATCCGCAGCTCAACGCCGAACAGCAAATGCAGGCCGCTGGCTCACTGTGGCGACAGTATCAAACGCTGATTGCTTTGCGAGAGAAAACCGCCGCGCTACGCGAAGGTGACTCCGGCCTGTTGGCGCTGACGCAGTGGTGCGTGTGGTTTATGCGAGCGACCGCAAACGAGCGCGTCTGGGTCGCTATCAATTTTGGTTCACCCGTGCAGAACCCCTGGCGAGCGATTGTCGCTGATGTGCTGTACGGACAGGACAGTCAATGGCTTGGTAAAAATCAAATTCTGATCAAAAGGACAGTTCATGGACAGACACAGTAATAACCCGCTGATTACCCCGAAAGATGTTGTGCCTTCGCTGCCGGGGCGGAAAGTCGAATGCGTTTTTAATGCCGGTGTGACGGAGTACAACGGCGAGATAATCCTGCTGTTGCGTGTGGCGGAAAGCATGGCGAGCGACTCCGCTCAACATATTGTCGTGCCGCTGCTGGAGGAGCATGAAGGCTGCTGGCGACAGGCGACAAAAACGTTCGAGCGTAATGACCCGCGCTATGATTTTAGCGACCCTCGCACCATCGTCTTAAAAAGCGATCCTGCGCAAGTCTGGTTAACGTCTATGTCGCATCTGCGCCTGGCGCGCAGCCCGGACGGCGTTCATTTCACTATCGATACCCAGCCGTTCATCATTGCGGATAGCCGCTATGAAGAATTTGGCTGCGAAGATGCGCGTATCACGCAGATTGATGATTGCTGGTACATCAACTATTCCGCAGTCTCTTCTCTGGGCATTACCACGGCGTTGGCAACCACGCGCGACTTTATCAGCGTCGAGAAACAAGGGCTGATTCTTTGTCCCGATAATCGCGATGTTTGCTTCTTCCCGGAGAAAATTGGCGGGCGTTACATGGCCTTGACCCGCCCCGCACCGTGCCACTTCGGTCATCCCGAAATTTGGGTCTGCGAGTCTCCCGATATGCTGCACTGGGGGAATCACCGCCATTTGCTGGGGCGCTCAGGCGATGAGTGGGATTGTCGAAAATCCGGAGGCGGTGCGCCGCTGATTAAAACATCGCGTGGTTGGCTGGAGATTTACCACGGTGTGGATGCCGATCAGCGGTATTGCCTGGGGGCGCTGCTGCTGGATCTTAACGATCCGCTAAAAATTCTCGCCAAGTCGCCAGTGCCGCTGCTTGAGCCGACCGCCCCTTATGAAAAAGAAGGCTTTTTTGGCAATGTCGTCTTTACCTGCGGGGCGTTGGTCCGCAACGACACTCTGCATGTGTGGTATGGCGCAGCGGATGAGTGCACCGCACTGGCGACGTTGCCGTTAGAGGCACTGTGGCAGCATTTGGGGTTGGCATAATGCGCGATAGCGTCGAAGCGCTTTATCGGCGTTACCGGGCGCACTCCCGACCCGTTAGCCGGGGAAAGATCGTTTTTCACGGCGTGGAAGGGTTAGATGTTTATAACCCCAGCGCCCCTTTTCAAAACGAGGGGCGCTGGTGCATCGCCGCACGCGTAGAGGCGCGCGAAAGTGAGTTTTCAAAGGCGCGCTTTTTTGCCTGGGATGGCGGTAACAGCGCCACGTTACTTACGGAAATGCCTGGTTTTGACCTGCAAGACCCGTTTATTAGCCAGATAGACGGGCAACTGCTGTTTGGCGGGGTTGAAGTTGCCGCCACACCCGGAGGAGCGGCGTTATGCTGGCGAACGCAGTTTTTCGTTGGGCCGTCTATCGGTGCGTTGCAGCCACTGGCAACGGGGCCGTGGGGAATGAAAGATATCCGCCTGGTTCAACTGCCGGATAACCGCATTTTAGTGTTCACCCGCCCACAGGGAGAACCTGGAGGGCTTGGTACTATTGGTTGGACTATCATTTCGCGGTTAGAAGAACTGAACGAACAGACGATTGCGCGGGCAACGTTGATTTCGCATGTCGATCACACCTGCTGGTGCGGGGTTAACGAAGCGCATGTCTTGCCGTCGGGTGAGGTTGGCGTACTCGCGCATGTGGCTTGTTTTGATCAATACGGCTATCGCCATTACTACGCCGCGCGTTTCTGTTTTGATTACAGGCGTGGAACCAGCTCTGCGATGGAAGTGATCGCCTGTCGGGATGATTTTCTGATGGGCGAAAGCAAGCGTGTGGATTTACGCGATGTCGTCTTTCCGGCGGGGCTGTGGCGAGATGAACAGGGCCGCTATCGTTTGTTTTGTGGCACCAGTGATTGCGAGGTTCAGTGGCTGGAGATGGCATCACCATTTGCCGCCATTCAGCAATAAGAACGCCCCCCCACATGGCTGTAGGGGCGTGGATTTACTGCTCGATAGCCACTTGTTGCTGGCTAATGCGCAGGGCTGCCAGCGCTTTACGCGTCGCTTTCAGCACTTGTTCGCATTGTTCCATCGTTAGGGTTAACGGTGGTTCGATGCGAATGGTTTTGGCGTTGTTGAGCGTACCGGCCACCAATACGTGCTGGCGGAACATCTCGCTGGCAAAGTCGTAGCCGATTTCATTATCGACAAACTCAATGGCCATCAACATCCCTTTACCACGGGTTTCCCGTACAAGATCCGGGTATTCTCGCGCCAGACTGCGGAAGCCATCCAGCAAGATGTCACCTTTCTGCGCCGCCTGCGCGGGCAGATTCTCGGTTAGCAACACGTTGATGGTTGCCAGCGCGGCAGCGCAGGCTAACGGATTACCGCCGAAGGTGGTGGTGTGCAGGAATGGGTTATCAAACAGCACCGAGAATACTTCCTCGGTGGCGATAGTTGCGCCAATCGGCATCACCCCGCCGCCGAGCGCTTTGGCTAGGCATAGAATATCTGGCTGCACATTTTCATGCTCGCAGGCAAACATTCTACCGGTGCGCCCCATACCCGTTTGAACTTCATCAAAAATAAGCAACGCGCCAAACTCATCACACAGCTTACGTACGGCGGGCAAATAGCCTTGTGGCGGCAGAATAACGCCCCCTTCGCCCTGAATAGGCTCAAGGATCACGGCTGCAACGTCATCGCCGGTTTTCTGGCATTCGCTCAGCAGGGTTCGCATGGCGTCGATATTACCGAATGGCACATGACGGAACCCTGGCAGCAGCGGCATAAACGGTTTGCGGAACGTCGCTTTCGCCGTGGCCGATAATGCGCCGAGCGATTTCCCGTGGAACGCGCCGCTGGTGGCAACAAAGGTAAATTTGCCACGTGGTGACTGATACGCTTTGGCGAGCTTAATTGCCGCCTCGACGGATTCCGTACCGCTGTTGCTAAAGAAGCTGTATTTCAGCTTACCCGGCGTGAGAGCTGCCAGCGTTTTCGCTAACATTGCGCGTAACGGGTCGAGGAGTTCCTGGCTGTGAAGCGGTTGTTTTTTAAGTTGATTCTGTACGGCGGAAACCACCACTGGATTACGGTGCCCCACGTTGAAAATACCAAAGCCGCCCAGGCAATCCAGAAATTCCTGGCCCTGGGTGTCTACAAGCGTATTTAACCCTCCCGCCTGCCACTCTACGGCTCCGTAATCCCCACCGGCTGTTACAGATTTTCGATACTCTAAAAACCCCGGATTCACATGTTCTTTAAAGTATTCTCTGACCTCCTGGTTAAGTGCTTTCATCTCCTCATGGTCAAGCGTGCGCTTCTCAATGAGGTTTAGTGCATGTGCGCTACAGGCCAGAGCCGATGCGCTGGAAGGTAATCTGTTCAAAATATGCTCCTGGGCTGACGTATCACACGATACTGCTTTAAGTATTGCAGGGATTACGCCACTTCAGCATCGGCGGAGAAAATCGGGATAAACGGCTGGGGAACCGGCGTGTGTACAATATTTAATCGTCCAGCGAGGTACTGGGTTTGGCGGGTGACAACGCAGGGTGCTTCAGAAAAGGGCTGGATTGCATCATGGTTGTGCAGGCGGCGGCGCCTTGTGAAAAGTAGGCCTTTTATCAATTTTGCGATCTAACGCATATTTAACAATTAATGTTAATTAAATTCCATCCGATATAACAATTGAAAAGCATTTTCTTCCCGACTTGAAAAGGATGTCCGTATGTCTACTTCGTCCGACGAAAACCAGCAGGAGTCTTTGCTGGACGATCATACCACCCTCATGTCCACCACCGATCTCGATAGCTATATCACCCATGTCAATGACGACTTTGTGAAGATCAGTGGCTATAGCCGTGATGAAATGCTGGCTAAACCGCACAATATGGTGCGCCACTCTGATATGCCAAAAGCGGCATTCGCCGATATGTGGCACACGCTGAAACAGGGTGAGCCGTGGACCGGTATCGTGAAAAACCGCCCGAAAGGCGGCGGCTGTTACTGGGTACGCGCGAACGCTATCCCTCAGGTGCGTAATGGTAAAACTATCGGTTACATGTCTATTCGTACCAGGGCGACGGCAGAAGAGGTGGCGGCAGTAGAACCGCTGTATCAGGCGCTGCGGGAAGAGAGAAGCAGCAAGCGGCTGTATAAAGGGCGCGTGATTAGCAAACGCTGGTGGGGCCGGATGTCGGCGATGCCACTGCGCTGGCGAACCAGAGGCGTGATGCTGGGGATGTATCTGCTATTGGCGGCAACGCTGTTGGCCGCAAATGTTTCTGTTACCAGCGTGCTGGTTGCGGCGCTGCCATTGCTATTAGCGACGTGGATATTTGAATGGCAGATTGTCCGGCCGATAGAAAACGTGACGCGGCAGGCGCTCCGTGTGGCGACCGGTGAGCGCAATAGCGTTGATCATCTTGACCGTGGCGATGAACTGGGGCTGATGCTGCGGTCTGTCGGCCAGCTTGGATTGATGTGTCGCTGGCTTATCAACGATGTCTCCACGCAGGTTTCCAGCGTCAGTAGCGGCAGTGACGCGCTGGCGCGCGGCAATGAAGATTTGAACCAACGCACCCAGGAAACCGTCGATAACGTGCAGCAAACGGTGGCGACCATGAACCAAATGGCGGTGTCGGTGCAGAATAATTCACAAACGGCGGCGCAGGCCGATAAACTGTCTCTCGCCGCCAGCGGCGCGGCAGCGCAGGGCGGACAAGCGATGCATCGGGTGGTACAAACCATGGAAGACATTGCCGACAGCACGCAGCGCATTGGCTCGATTACCACTCTGATTAACGATATCGCTTTCCAGACCAATATTCTGGCACTGAATGCGGCGGTAGAAGCCGCGCGCGCAGGTGAGCAAGGGCGAGGTTTTGCCGTGGTCGCCGGTGAGGTGCGCCATTTAGCCAGCCGCAGCGCCACCGCTGCCAACGAAATTCGTCAGTTGATTGAGGCCAGCGCCAACAACGTGCAGTCGGGTTCTGAGCAAGTACACGCGGCAGGGCGCACGATGGATGACATTGTGTCGCAGGTGCAGAATGTCACCCAACTGATTGCGCAGATTAGCCTGTCAACCGCTGAGCAGGCCACCGGGCTGGCTGATTTAACGCGAGCCGTAACAACACTGGAGGAAATCACCCAGAAAAACGCCGGGCTGGTGGCGGAAAGCGCCAATGTTTCGGCGATGGTCAAACACCGTGCCAGTCTGCTTCAGGATGCGGTGACGGTGCTGCATTAATCCAGCTGAGAAATCTCCAGCGCCGCGCGGTCGATAACGCCGATAATCTGTTTAAGCTGCGCGTCGCTGAGAGCTTCCTGGTTAACCTTTAAGTCCAGCACTGCTTTAAAGTTATCTAATGCACGCTTCATCTGCGGGTTTTTCCGCAACTCATGTCCAACCATACGGGCTTTCAGCCTGGCCTGGATATGCGCCATGTGCTCCTGGTTTTCTTCCAGCGTCTGGCTGCCTTCGGCGGTAATTTCGATTTTCTTGCGCCCCCCGTCTTCTTCCTGAACGGTGATTAAGCCCTGGTCTTGCAGCAAGTCCAGCGTTGGATAGATAACGCCTGGGCTTGGGCTGTAGTTGCCCTGGGTTAAGGCTTCGATGGCTTTAATCAGCTCGTAACCGTGGCTGGCGTTGTCCTTCAGAATGTTGAGAATAACCAGGCGCAGCTCACCGTGGCCGAAAAAACGCTGACGACGACCGCCGCCGTGGCCTTCGCCACGGTGCTCACAACCGCCGCGCCCACCGCGATGACCATGACCGCAATGTTCTGGATCAGAGAACGATCTCATGATGTTGTCCTTATCGTTGTTTAGATATATCTAATCTATATCTAATGTTGTATCTTTAGCAATATCGAAAATCGTAATATTTTTATTATGTTGAAATATAAGTTTTTATTTTTTGGGTGAGTAGCTTCAATGCGGTGGTGTCGCTATATCGTAAAAAGATCTTGCATTCTTATCAATTAGCAATCATTATCATTTGCAATGATTTTAGATATATCTATTTGTGAGAGACGCAGATGAAAGATAACAAGTACCCACAGCGTGTGCGCAATGAACTCCGTTTTCGTGAACTGACCGTGCTGCGCGTGGAGCGCATTGGCGACGTTTTCCAGCGAGTGGTTTTGGGTGGCGATGCTCTGGACGGTTTTAGCTCGCGCGGCTTTGACGATCACACCAAACTCTTTTTCCCGCAGGACGGCGCTAAAATCACGCCGCCGACGGTGACGGATGAAGGCATCGTTTGGGGGGAGGGGGTTCGCCCTCAGTCGCGTGACTATACGCCGCTGTATAATGCTGAACGTCATGAACTGGCCTACGACTTTTTCATCCACGACGGCGGTGTGGCAAGCCGTTGGGCGATGGAGGCGAAAGCGGGTGATACGCTAATGATTGGCGGCCCACGTGGTTCGCTGGTTGTGCCGGAAGATTACGCCTGGCAGCTTTACGTTTGTGATGAAACCGGGATGCCCGCGTTACGTCGCCGTCTGGAGGCGTTGAATGCGCAGGCTCTGCGCCCGCAGGTGACGGCATTAGTGATGGTGCGAGATGATGCGGATAAAGCGTATCTGGCTGGGTTTGATGGCTTCAATATTGAATGGTTTACCCGCTATGATGCCGCCGCCGTTGCCGCGCGTTTGGCACAGCTTTCCGTGCCGCAGTCTGACTATTTCATTTGGCTAACCGGTGAGGGCAAGGTGGTAAAAACGCTCAGCGATGGTTTTATTACCGAGGCGTTTGATTCTCAACTGGTACGGACAAGCGCATACTGGCATACAAAGTAAGATACCGTACTAAACCCCAGCGATTCCCCCTATACGGCATTTATCGATGTTTCCTCGCATTAGTTATGTGAATGCCGTATTTTCCACACTTTTTATATCCCTATATTAGCGATTGTTTTGCGCTAACTCCGCACGTTTTGGTTTTGATAACTCATTGTTTTATAAAAATTAAATTATCATTCATCGTAATTATATGATGTCAATCACCTTTTCTTTTTTACCAATGCAAAATCTTTAAAAGTAGATGTTTGTCGAATTTTCGTCTAAAAAGGTCGGGTCAAGGGCTAGACACAACCAGAATCTGGTTATCAAATGGTTAAAAAATACCGCGTCAGATGTAAAACATCGACAAAATTAAAAAATGGTTAGCCCGCTTACACAACTTACATGCGTTTCGGCGCAGCTTTTCTGGAGAAACTATGCATTCCTCTGTTAATAAAAACGAAAGCCGAACCTTTTTCGGCCACCCTTATCCGCTGGGGTCGCTGTTCTTCACTGAAATGTGGGAGCGATTCTCGTTTTACGGCATCCGCCCTTTACTGATTCTGTTTATGGCGGCGACGGTTTATGACGGCGGCATGGGGCTGGCGCGTGAAAATGCTTCGGCGATTGTTGGCATCTTTGCTGGCACAATGTACCTGGCGGCGCTGCCGGGCGGTTGGCTGGCGGATAACTGGCTCGGCCAGCAAAAGGCCGTGTGGTATGGCTCGATACTGATAGCGCTGGGGCACTTGTCGATTGCGCTGTCTGCCTTTATGGGTGACACACTGTTCTTTATCGGCCTGATGTTTATCGTGCTGGGTTCGGGTTTGTTCAAAACCTGTATCTCGGTCATGGTCGGTACTCTGTATAAAAAAGGCGACGCGCGCCGTGACGGCGGTTTTTCGCTGTTTTATATGGGCATCAACATGGGCTCGTTTATCGCGCCGTTGATTTCCGGCTGGCTGATTAAATCGCACGGGTGGCACTGGGGCTTTGGTATCGGTGGGATTGGTATGCTGGTCGCGCTGATTATCTTCCGCTTCTTTGCTGTACCAGCGATGAAACGCTACGACAGCGAAGTAGGGCTGGATTCAACCTGGAATAGCCCTGTGGTGAAGAAAAACGGTGTAGGGGCATGGTTGCTGGCGCTGGCCGTCGGTGTGGCAGTGGTTGTTGTGCTGATTGCGCAGGGCATCATTGTGATTAACCCTGTCGCGGTAGCCAGTATGCTGGTGTACGTGATTGCTGCCTCGGTGGCGCTGTACTTTATCTATCTGTTCGCTTTTGCCGGGATGAACCGCAAAGAGCGCGCGCGTCTGCTGGTTTGCTTTATCCTGCTGGTTTCCGCCGCATTCTTCTGGTCGGCATTTGAGCAAAAACCAACCTCGTTTAACCTGTTCGCGAACGACTATACCCAGCGTATGATCGGTGATTTTGAGATTCCGGCAGTCTGGTTCCAGTCGATTAACGCCTTGTTTATCATTCTGTTGGCTCCTGTCTTTAGCTGGGCGTGGCCTGCGCTGGCGCGTAAAAACGTCCGCCTGAGTAGCATCACTAAATTCGTTATTGGTATCTTGTTTGCCGCTGCCGGTTTTGGCCTGATGATGCTGGCGGCTCAAAACGTGCTGAGCAACGGTGGCGCAGGCGTTTCGCCAATGTGGCTGGTGGGCAGCATCCTGATGCTGACGCTGGGTGAGCTGTGCCTTAGCCCGATTGGTCTGGCGACCATGACCCTGCTGGCACCAGAGAGAATGCGTGGCCAGATGATGGGGCTGTGGTTCTGCGCCAGTGCGCTGGGTAACCTGGCGGCAGGCTTGATTGGCGGCCACGTAAAGGCCGACCAGTTAGATATGCTGCCTGACCTGTTTGCTCGCTGCTCCATCGCATTGCTGATTTGCGCCGCTGTGCTGTGTGTGCTGATTGTGCCAATTCGCCGGATGCTGGAGAACAGCCAATCTAAACCTGAACAGAAGCCGACGGCTAACGCTTAACGCGTTCTACGTTTGAAAAGCCGGCGCATGATGCGCCGGTTTTTTTTGCCCATGAGAGAAGTGTGAACCGTGTCACGTGTCAGGCATTTTGCTGAGAAGGGATTAGCTATAATCAATCAGTCACGACACTATTTTGCTGCTTAGCGTTTGCCTTATTTCTTCATCAGAAAGGCCGTGGACTTTTGTATGACAGGTGCTTTTAGATGAGGAATTGTGACAATCTCTTTGATATTGAGAGCAATTTAATGTCATATATAGGCTTGATGATCGTATGGATAATTTTAAGGACGAGAATATGCCAGCAGTAATTGAGAAAGCACTAGACTTCATTGGCGGCATGAACACGTCAGCGTCAACGCCGCAATCTATGGACGAAAGCACGGCGAAGGGGATCTTCAAATATTTGAACGAATTGGGTGTGCCAGTGAGCGCCGAAGCTATCACTGCACGAGGCACTTCAGAGGGATGGAACCCTGAATTCACACAAAAAATGGTTGGCTGGGCGGAAAAAATGAGCTCCGGCGAACGCGTTGTTATCAAAGATCCAGAGTACTTTTCAGAGTACATGCGCGAAGAACTCAAAGCGCTAGTGTAGGTTAAACAATCACCACGCTAAATAAGACTAAGGGCCTATGTTTGTACATAAGCCCTTGATGTTTTTGGTGGGGCTGGTCAGGGTTACTTAATCAGCACACAGTTGGCGTTGTTATAGGCGCTGGATGCTTTCTCCGCGAGTTCTTGCGCAAAGGTTTTAGAAAAACTATCCATTCCATCGGCAAGCTGATTAAACGCTGCTGACGACAAAATCTGAAAGACGCGTCCGAGATAAAAATCATTGGAAATCTGTAGGCCATCGGTGTTGTGTAACACGACGGGCACATATTTGCGCATATCTTCCTTATCGATCTTCCCGCCTTTTGCCCCCTCGATAAAGAGATGACCATCTCTTAGAAAAGTCGACATCAGCTCGTCCATTCGGCCGGACTCTTGTGCTTTTTTCTCAGGGGGATAATTCTGCAAATCGGATAAGCACATTACTGCCGTGACAGCATTAACACCGGCCAGGGCATACTCTTTTGAAGTCGTTGCAAACGCAGCGGTAGACATTGAAAGTAAAAGAAGGGCACAAGCATATTTACTGAACATAGAAGAGATCGCTGTTTGATCGCCACTCAGGGCGTGAATGTAAAAAAGCCACCCGGTAAAGGATGGCTTAATTATATGACTTGAATCCAGAATTTGGTGGCCCCTGTTGGGTTTGAACCAACGACCAAGCGATTATGAGTCGCCTGCTCTAACCACTGAGCTAAGGGGCCAAGTAGGCGAGGATTATAAAGTAACAAGCGACGGCAATCCAGCAATTAGCGCGCACATGCTGTTTTTATAAACAATGTATTTTCAATTCGTTATAATCGTCAGACGATGTATAGGCCGAGGATATTATGGTTAAGGATATTATTGATACGGGGCTGAGGGTGTTGTTCTGCGGTATTAACCCCGGGCTGTCATCTTCATCTCTGGGCTATCCCTTTGCCCATCCGGCAAATCGATTCTGGAAAGTGCTGCACCTCGCTGGGTTTACCGACCATCAACTGAAGCCAGAAGACGCAGAGCAGATGCTCGATTTTCACTGTGGCGTGACCAAGCTGGTTGAACGCCCGACGGTGCAGGCCAGCGAGGTTAGCGTGCAGGAGCTGCGTAGCGGCGGCCTGGCGCTGATTGAGAAGGTTGAACGCTACAAACCGAAGGTTCTGGCCGTCTTAGGGAAGCAGGCTTATGAACGCGGTCTGGGGCAACGTGGCGCGGTGTGGGGAAAGCAGACGTTTATGATTGGCGACACTGAAGTTTGGGTGTTGCCCAACCCAAGTGGGCTAAGCCGCATTACCACCGATAAGCTGGTCGAGGCCTACCGGGAAGTGGACGAGGCGCTGAAAGCGCGTGGGTTGTAGGATTTAGCGTTTGATTTGAAGAGATAAATCGCAGGC
The DNA here is from genome assembly GCF_059725275.1 of Kluyvera fluvialis. NCBI lineage: Bacteria > Pseudomonadati > Pseudomonadota > Gammaproteobacteria > Enterobacterales > Enterobacteriaceae > Kluyvera > Kluyvera fluvialis. The sequence continues at coordinate 682,062 of NZ_AP046142.1, forward strand.
ATAAAAAAAGCTCCCGATGGGAGCTTTTTTACGTTTGCCGGGGCGATTAATCGTCCAGGAAGCTACGCAGTACTTCAGAGCGGCTTGGGTGGCGCAGTTTACGCAGTGCCTTCGCTTCAATCTGACGAATACGTTCACGGGTAACGTCGAACTGTTTACCCACTTCTTCCAGCGTGTGGTCGGTGTTCATATCGATACCGAAACGCATACGCAGAACTTTTGCTTCACGGGCGGTCAGGCCAGCCAGCACGTCGTGCGTTGCCGCACGCAGGCTCTCGGTGGTTGCAGAGTCCAGCGGCAGCTCGAGGGTGGTATCCTCGATGAAATCACCCAGATGCGAATCTTCATCGTCGCCGATAGGCGTTTCCATAGAGATTGGCTCTTTGGCGATTTTCAGCACCTTACGGATTTTATCTTCCGGCATCAGCATACGCTCAGCCAGTTCTTCCGGCGTCGGCTCACGGCCCATCTCTTGCAGCATCTGGCGGGAGATACGGTTGAGCTTGTTGATAGTCTCAATCATATGCACCGGAATACGGATGGTGCGCGCCTGATCTGCGATAGAGCGGGTGATTGCCTGACGGATCCACCAGGTGGCGTAAGTCGAGAACTTATAACCACGACGGTATTCAAACTTATCAACCGCCTTCATCAGGCCGATGTTACCTTCTTGGATCAGGTCAAGGAATTGCAGACCACGGTTGGTGTATTTCTTAGCGATAGAAATAACCAGACGTAAGTTTGCTTCAACCATCTCTTTTTTCGCACGGCGGGCTTTCGCTTCACCGATGGACATACGACGGTTGATATCTTTAACCTGCTCGATGGTCAGGCCGGTTTCTTCTTCAATCTGTTGCAGTTTTTGCAGGCTGCGCTGAACATCTTCTTTCACGTCGTGGAGCTTTTCAGACCACGGCTTGTTCATCGCGATAGCCGCGTTGAACCAGGTTTCGCTGGTTTCGTTGCCGGTGAACAGCGTGATGAAGTTCTTCTTCGGCATTTTGCACTGTTCAACGCACATCTTCATGATGAGACGTTCCTGGGTACGCACGCGATCCATCATGGTACGCATACTGCTAACCAGGTAGTCGAACTGTTTCGGCACCAGACGGAACTGTTTGAAGACTTCAGACAGTTTCAGGATCTCTTCCTGAGCGGCAGCGTGGCTACGACCTTTGGCTTTGATGGTGTCGCGGGTCACTTCATACTGCGTACGCAGCTCAGCGAATTTCTCGCGCGCCAGTTCTGGGTCGATGCTGTTGTCGTCGTCGCTGCTGTCGTCGCTGTCTTCGTCTTCATCATCGTCGTCATCGTCCAACTCTTCCTGAGACAGCTCAGAACCGACGTGTGTCGCGGTTGGAGCCATGTCTTCTTCGGCGTTTGGATCGACAAAACCAGTGATCAAGTCGGACAGACGAGCTTCTTCCGCTTCGACGCGGTCGTACTGTTCCAGCAGATAGGTAATGGCTTCCGGGTATTCAGCAACGGAGCACTGTACCTGGTTAATCCCGTCTTCAATACGCTTGGCGATGTCGATTTCGCCTTCGCGGGTCAGCAGTTCTACAGTACCCATTTCGCGCATGTACATGCGCACCGGGTCGGTTGTACGCCCGATTTCAGATTCCACGCTGGACAGAACCTGTGCAGCCGCTTCTTCTGCGTCTTCATCAGTGTTGTTGGAGGTTTCAGCCAGCAACAGATCATCGGCATCCGGCGCTTCTTCCATCACCTGAATGCCCATGTCGTTGATCATTTGGATGATGTCTTCGATTTGATCGGAATCGACGATATCTTCCGGCAGATGGTCATTGACCTCGGCATAGGTCAGATAGCCTTGCTCTTTACCACGTTGGACAAGAAGCTTGAGCTGTGACTGCGGGTTTTGCTCCATAAGACGGTATCCACACTTAATTCATTTGATTGGTGTCGGTCGGCGAACGAACCGCCGACATTTAAAGCGAGGGCGTACTTATATTCGTGCCGCTGCGCCTCGGTGCGGCTGTCGGGGTCTTCCCGATCGATATTCGGCAGTTAAGCCGTTAAATTCATTTTCTTGCCAGCTCCTGGTTCAGCGTCCAGAGTTCCCGGCGTTCTTCGCTGCTTAGACCGTGTGTGCGATCGCGAGCTATCAACTCTTCTTGTCGCAGGACAAGCAACGAATCAAACATATGGTTGAGCGAGTCGGTGAAGGTTTTTTCTGCAATTTCCTTATCTGCTATATCGTCCCACATCGACAGTTTTTCAAGGGTTGCAGCTTCATTCGTTCCGCGATATTGCTCTAAAAGTTGACCAGTGGTCAGACCGGGCTGGGACAAACAGCGATTCACCAGCTCCGTAAATAAGCCAAGTCCTGGCATTTTTTTCGCATCAAGCCCGGCCAGTGGTGGAACCAACGGCGCGAGATCGGGGTTTTGTACCAGTAACCCTATTAGTATACGCATGGTCGTGCGTTTTAGCTGTTGAGTTGGCCGTACGACCCCACTTTCTGCCTGTTTTGGCATTAAACGGTCTAGCGCGGCGTCGTCGAATATACCCAGCTTCAGGCCCAGCGTTTGGCGCAACTGAATGCGGTGCGCATCGCCAGGCACCTGGCTTATCAGCGGCAGCGCCAGTGCGGCGAGCTGGGTACTGCCATCAGGCGTACTCAGGTCAACCTGCGGCAACAGGCTGTTAAATAAGAAGACGGAGAGCGGTTGTGCGTGCTCCATCCGTGCTTCAAAAGCCTCTTTACCCTCTTTACGTACCAGCGTATCCGGGTCTTCACCGTCTGGCAGGAACATAAAGCGTAGCTGACGACCATCAGTCATGTAAGGCATTGCGGTTTCCAGCGCTCGCCATGCCGCATCGCGGCCTGCGCGGTCGCCGTCGTAACAGCAAATAACGTTGTTTGTCGCTCGGAATAACATATGGATGTGATCTGCCGTGGTCGATGTACCTAGCGAGGCAACGGCATAGTTAATCCCGTATTGCGCCAGGGCGACGACATCCATATATCCTTCGACAACCAGCAGTCGCGGTGGTTCAGCGTTGTGCTGCTGGGCTTCATAAAGGCCATACAACTGGCGGCCCTTATGGAAAATATCGGTTTCCGGTGAGTTCAGGTATTTCGGCGTATCATTACCCAGCACACGCCCACCAAACCCAATTACCCGGCCTCGTTTGTCGCGAATCGGGAACATCACGCGATTGCGGAAACGATCGTAGGTCCTACCCTGGTCGTTATTGACCAGCATTCCGGCATCGAGCAACAGCTTTCTGTTGTCAACATTTCCGCCGAAACGTTTTAATGCGTTATCCCAGCCCGGCGGTGCAAAGCCAATAGCAAAACGCTGGACAATCTCGGCACTTAGGCCGCGTTGCTCCAGGTACTGGCGTGCAGGCTCGGCAATAGGTTGAGCGAAGGATTGCTGATAAAAATCATTCAACCCCTCCATTAGCTGATAGAGATTTTGCCGTTGATGGCGTTCTATCTGGCTAAGGCCTGTTCCGGCTTCGTACGGCACTTCAAGATTGTGCATGGCCGCCAGTTCTTCAACGGTTTCAACGAACTCGAGCTTGTCGTAGTTCATTAAAAAGTCGATGGCATTGCCGTGCGCGCCGCAGCCGAAGCAGTGATAAAACTGCTTTTCACCGTTTACGGTAAAAGAGGGGGTTTTCTCGTTATGGAACGGACAGCACGCATGATAATTTTTGCCCTGTTTTTTTAGCTTCACTCGTGCATCGATGAGATCGATGATGTCGGTGCGAGCCAGCAGGTCATTGATAAATACGCGTGGGATTCGTCCAGCCATAAGCCCCGTTTATTTTGATGACTTGTATACGTGCGTTTTCTCTTAGAAGAATTCACAGCGTATAAACGAAAACAAGCCGCGCATTCCTTTCGGAAGCACGGCCTTGCAACTACTACTCGGTCTGACTGTTGAGAGCCTGTGCTCTCAACAGATTAGTACAGACGAGTACGGCGTGCGTTTTCGCGAGCCAGTTTCTTCGCGTGACGTTTCACTGCAGAAGCTTTAGCGCGCTTACGTTCGGTAGTCGGTTTTTCATAGAATTCACGACGACGAACTTCCGCCAGAACACCTGCTTTTTCGCAGGAACGCTTGAAGCGACGCAGAGCTACGTCGAACGGCTCGTTTTCACGTACTTTAATTACCGGCATGTGCCTCTCACCTTTGATTAAATCGGTTTGCTGCTGGCATCAGCGCCAGCTTATTTCAAAATGGTGCGGAATTTTACTGCAACTACTGCTGCTTTGTAAAGCACCGACGCTGTTTTTGAAATGGACTTTTTAAGGGTGAGGAGTATACACGAGGCTGGTTGCTGGGGCGAACAATGTTTTACAAGGCGGGTCAGAGACCCTACACTGCGCGGTATTGAAACGAGGTAAATCTAGCCATGCGTGTACTGGGAATTGAAACATCCTGCGATGAAACCGGCATCGCGATTTATGATGACGAAAAAGGTCTGTTAGCCAACCAACTGTATAGTCAGGTGAAATTACACGCTGACTACGGCGGTGTCGTGCCTGAACTGGCATCGCGCGACCACGTGCGTAAAACGGTTCCGCTGATTCAGGCGGCGTTAAAAGAGGCGAATCTGACCGCGAAAGATATTGATGCCGTTGCCTACACCGCAGGGCCAGGTCTGGTCGGTGCGCTGCTGGTTGGCGCTACGGTTGGTCGTTCGCTGGCGTTTGCGTGGGATGTCCCGGCGATCCCGGTGCATCACATGGAAGGGCATCTCCTGGCGCCAATGCTGGAAGATAACCCGCCAGAGTACCCGTTTGTGGCGCTGCTGGTTTCCGGTGGCCATACCCAGTTGATTAGCGTGACCGGAATCGGTCAGTACACGTTGCTTGGCGAGTCCATCGACGATGCCGCCGGTGAAGCGTTTGATAAAACCGCTAAGCTGCTGGGGCTGGATTATCCCGGCGGGCCGATGCTGTCGAAGCTGGCCTCACAGGGAACCGAAGGGCGCTTTGTTTTCCCACGCCCGATGACCGATCGTCCGGGGCTTGATTTCAGCTTCTCCGGCCTGAAAACCTTTGCCGCCAACACCATCCGTAATAACGGCAACGACGATCAGACTCGTGCTGATATCGCCCGTGCGTTTGAAGATGCCGTGGTGGATACATTGATGATCAAATGCAAACGCGCGTTGGATCAAACCGGTTTTAAACGTCTGGTGATGGCGGGTGGCGTGAGTGCAAACCGTACCTTGCGCGCGAAGCTGGCGGAAATGATGCAGAAACGTCGTGGCGAAGTGTTCTATGCGCGGCCGGAATTCTGCACCGATAACGGGGCGATGATTGCCTATGCGGGAATGGTGCGCTTTAAATCTGGGGTCAATGCTGACCTGGGAGTGACTGTGCGCCCACGTTGGCCGCTGGCGGAACTGCCTGCTGCGTGATGGCAACAGCCGGATGGTGGTTACGCCTTATCCGGCTGAAAAAATTGTGCTTACGTAGGCCGGATAAGCGTTAGCAATATCCGGCACACCGCTTACTTCTCTTCTTTTTTCTTCTTAAACCGCAGCCAAATCTTGGTTTCCTGACGTCGCCACAGGCGCTGAATATTGTCATGATGGCGCAGCAAAATCAGGCACGACAGCATGGAAACCGGGAATGTGTACTGGGGTTTGAACCACCACACATAAAACGGTGCGACCAGCGCGCTAACGATAGCGCCCAGTGATGAATAGCCGCTGAGTAAAATGGTCAGCAGCCAGGTGCCCGCCATTACGCCGGTAAGATCCAAACCAATAGGTGCAATAGCACCAAATGCCGTGGCAACCCCTTTGCCGCCGCGAAAACCAAAGAAAACCGGCCAGATATGGCCCAGGCAGGCGGCGATGGCGACCAGCCCCAGCCAGAATGGCGTAAGCCCAAGCGCATAAGCGCCCCAAACGGGCAACATCCCTTTCAGAATGTCGAAGATCAAGACGGCTACAGCAGCGCTTTTGCCGCCAATGCGTAGCACATTTGTGGCTCCTGGATTTCCAGAGCCAGTGTTGCGCGGGTCAGGTAACCCCGCAATGCGGCAGACCAGAATGGCGCTGGAGATTGAGCCGCAAAGGTAGGCAAGGAGGATCATTCCAGGCTCGATTGCACTCATAACGCTGTTCCATTTTGAAAATGTCGAAGTATTCTCTGCATCTGTGGATAATACGCATAATTCGCCGGAAGTGGTATCCGGTTTAGCCTAAAACCAAGCAGGTCGTGATGGATATTGTATTTATAGAGCAACTTTCGGTAATCACCACTATCGGTGTTTACGACTGGGAACAGACCATTGAGCAGAAGCTGGTGTTCGATATCGAATTAGGCTGGGACAACCGTAAAGCCGCTGCCAGTGACAATGTGGCGGATTGCCTGAGCTATGCTGATATCAGCGATGCGGTGGTGAAGCACGTTGAGGGCAGCCGTTTTGCGTTAGTTGAACGCGTAGCTGAAGAAATTGCCGACCTCTTGATGTCGCGTTTCCACTCTCCGTGGGTACGTATCAAGGTCAGTAAACCAGGGGCGGTAGCGCGGGCCGCTAACGTCGGTGTAATCATCGAGCGTGGCCATAATCCGAAATAAAATATTTAGCGGTCATATAACTTAAACCAAAATGATTTATACCGGTCTTAGAGCCGGGTTTATTTTGTTGTTTACTTTTAAGGGTTTATTTAATGAACGATATACACTCGCTGCTGGTGGCGGCAATTCTGGGTGTGGTCGAGGGATTGACGGAGTTTTTGCCCGTATCCAGTACCGGTCATATGATAATCGTCGGCCATTTACTGGGTTTTGAAGGCGATACGGCGAAAACGTTTGAAGTGGTTATCCAGCTAGGCTCGATTCCGGCGGTGGTGGTGATGTTCTGGCGTCGCCTGTTTGGCCTTATCGGAATCCACTTTGGTCGCCGTCCGGTACATGAAGGGCAAGGCAGCGGTCGCCTGTCGCTGATTCATATCCTGCTGGGGATGATTCCGGCAGTGGTGCTGGGGCTGGTTTTCCACGACGCGATTAAATCATTATTTACCCCAGTCAACGTGATGTATGCCCTGGTGGTCGGCGGTCTGTTGCTGATTGCGGCAGAGTGTTTTAAGCCGAAAACGCCGCGCGCGGTGGGCGTTGATGATATGACCTATCGTCAGGCGTTTATTATCGGCTGCTTCCAGTGCCTGGCGCTGTGGCCGGGCTTTTCTCGCTCCGGGGCGACGATTTCTGGCGGTATGCTGATGGGCGTGAGTCGTTATGCGGCATCGGAGTTTTCCTTCCTGCTGGCCGTGCCGATGATGATGGGCGCGACCGTGCTGGATCTCTATAAGAGCTGGCATTTCCTGAGCGTAGCGGACATCCCAATGTTTGCCGTTGGGTTTGTGATGGCCTTCCTGGTGGCGCTGGTTGCCATCAAAACCTTCCTGCAACTGATTAAACAGATTTCATTCATCCCGTTCGCTATCTACCGCTTTATTGTGGCGGCTGCGGTTTACGTGGTGTTCTTCTGATGTCCTGCCCTCAGTCTTTCGGCTGAGGGCAACGTTTTTCCTTCCACTTCGTGACCGCTGCAATACGGCGGCGTGTTAGCTCCTCACGAATCTGCGGCCCGTTAAATCCGGCGTCGATCACTTCTTTGTTCGTCACCGTTTTGGCTGCCTCCCAGGCTTCGCGCAGCAAACGCCCCTGCGGATAATCGCAGGCTTCAAAATGGGTACGTCCCCGAACGTCCGCTTCGCTGGTTAGCGCAATTTGCTCAACGCGCTGTGGTTTACGCCAGGCGTCGATGGAGTCGAACAGCTTGATGATGGTTTTGGGCTGGAGAATCGGCAAGGTGTGGATCAAATCGTGAAACTCGGCGACCAGTTTCGCCAGCTCGCGGATTTCATTCGGGACTTTCAACCGTTGGCACAGTTGCTCAACCAGCTTTACACCCGCCGGGCCGTGTCCGTGATGGTGAGGCCAAAACTCTTTCGGCGTCAGACCTTTGCCTAAATCATGACACAGTGTGGCAAAACGGATATCGATAGCCGGGCTGAGCATCGCCGCCATACTCAACGTCATCAGTGTATGCACGCCGGTATCAATTTCAGGGTGCCATTTCGCCGGAGCCGGTACGCCGTACAGCGTGTCAATTTCCGGGAATAACACGCTTAATGCACCGCAGTCGCGTAGCGTCTGGAAGAAAACCTGTGGGTTACGGGTCGATAACGCGTTTTCAGTCTCTTTCCATACACGCTCTGGCGTCAGATGCGCCAACTCGCCCGCCTCGGTCATTTCGCGCATGAGTGCCATCGTTTCATCAGCAATACGGAAGCTCAGGTGAGCGTAGCGGGCAGCGAAACGCGCGACGCGCAGAACGCGTAACGGATCTTCACCAAAAGCCGGGGAGACATGGCGCAAAATGCGCTGCTGGAGGTCGGCACGGCCACCGTACGGGTCGATAATCGTACCGTCGGCATCTTGTGCCAGGGCGTTGACGGTTAAGTCCCGTCGCAGTAAGTCTTGCTCGAGTGTGACGTCCGGCGCGGCGTAACAGGTGAAACCGGTATAACCGGAGCCGGATTTACGCTCAGTGCGCGCAAGGGCGTACTCTTCGTGGCTGTCAGGATGTAAAAACACGGGAAAATCGCGGCCTACCTGCTGGTAGCCCGCGTCGAGCATTTGCTGCGGCGTCGCACCGACAACCACCCAATCTTTATCTTTGACCGGTAAGCCTAATAACCCGTCCCGAACAGCCCCACCGACCAAATAACTCTTCACGCCACACTTCTCCCCATCACTGTTTAGATAAATGATACGAAAGAAGTGCAGACAACGCGAGAAGGCTTAGTTCATCCAGCGGTCTTTACGCTTACGGCTTGGGATGATGTGCGGCAGGACCAGACCAAGAATCAGGCCGATACCCAACACGCCACCGCCATACATAAACCACTGCATAATGATGGTGCGCTGCTTGTCATCCAGTTGCAGGTTAGCGGCGTTAACTTTCTTCTGCGCGATAATCAGCTCGTTTTTAAGCTTCTGGTTTTCACTTTTTAAACCATTAATCACGCTATCGCTCTCAGCGACCTTTTTCTGCATTTCTGCGGTACGCTGGTTCCAGGTGGTGTCGATATTGTTCAGCTTGTCGGTCAGCGTTTTGACTTGGTTTTCCAGCGCCGGAACACGAGTGCGCAGGCTAGGCGTCGCGGTCAACTCTTTCAGCGGGATCCACGCAGTACGGCCATTTTTGTCGCGCACTTGACCATATTGGGTACTTTCGTTGGTCTGCAACAGAGTGACTTCTTCACCAGCATTCATGGTACCTGCCAGACGGTAATTATCACTCGGGCCGCTACGTACCCATGTATTCAATTCATCAGAGACATAACGCTTTTCATCGGCGTGAGCGAAGGTCGAAGCGGTAAGTGTCAGTAAAGTAATGGCAATTAAGCGTAATTTTGGCATCAGATCATCGTTTTTGTCATAAAAGTGGGACGATAGTAGTGGCAACAGTCTGACGACGCAAAGCATTCTGCGGCAATCAGAATCCTCCAGGAGGAAAAATAGACATCAGCTGTCTGCCGGACAAATTGCGCATTGCATGGCAATTTGTCGCAAAATACTATCTACTGACAAAAAGAATACCTTTTAGTTCGCAACAAAGGTATTTCCGGGCAACGAAACCATAAGAATTTAGTCATGGCTCAAGAAATCGAATTAAAATTTATCGTCGATGGCGCTGGCGTTGAAACGCTGCGCAACCACCTCAATACCCTGAATGCAGAGCATACCCCTGCGGAACAATTGCTGAATATCTACTACGAAACTGCCGACAATTGGCTGCGTCGTCATGATATGGGGCTGCGTATTCGCGGTAATGATGGTCGTTATGAAATGACCCTGAAAATTGCTGGCCGTACCGTCGGTGGATTACATCAGCGTCCTGAATACAACATTGATATCAGCACGGCGGAATTGGCGCTCGACCAACTGCCTGCCGAAGTTTGGCCGAACGGCGCAATGCCTGAAGGGCTAGCGGAGCAGGTTAATCCGCTGTTCAGCACCGATTTTTATCGCGAAAAATGGGTTGTGAGTCAGGGTAAAAGCCAGATTGAGATCGCGTTGGATCAGGGCGAGATTAAAGCAGGCGAGCACCAGGAAGCCATTTGCGAACTGGAGCTTGAGCTGCTGAGCGGCGACACGGCCGACGTGCTGGCGCTGGCTCGCCAACTGGCGCAAACCGGTGTGCTGCGTCAGGGCAGCCTGAGTAAAGCGGCGTGCGGCTATCATTTGGCACAGGGCAACCTCCCACGTGAAATCAAACCGCTGACAATTTTAACGCTGCCGCCGAAATCGACGATTGGTCAGGCTATGGAAGTGGCGCTGGAAAACGCGCTGGCTCACTGGCAGTACCATGAGGAGTTGTGGCTGCGTGGCAATAAAAAGGCCAAAGTGGAAGTGATTAACGCCCTGGGGCTGGTGCGTCATATTCTGACGCTGTTCGGTGGTATTGTTCCGCGCAAGGCTAGCGCGGGTCTGCGCGACGGCCTGACCCAGCTCGACGCACTGATGAACAGCGATATGTCGGCACATGATGCGGTGTTCAACCTGACGACGGCGCAAGTGAAGTTAGAGTTCACCGAATGGCTGGTTACCCGCGCCTGGCTGGCGTTCCTCGACGCCAAGGCCGAGACGAAAATGGCGGATTCCTATAAACGCTTCGCTGATATTCAGCTCTCCCGTCAGGCCGCTGAGTTGCGCACAACTTTTGCGTATCCGCTGGGCGATGCCTATGGCGACCAACTGCCGCGTTTAACGCGTGATATCAACACCGTACAACTGCTGGCGGGTTACTACCCAGCCGAGCAAGCGCAGGCCTGGCTGGCGAACTGGCAGGGCTTACGTCATGCCATCGAAACGCGTCAGCACATTGAAATTGAACATTTCCGTAATGAGGCTTTGTCAGTTGAGCCATTCTGGTTGCACAGCGGAAAACGTTAATTAACTTCAGGAACCCCGTGTATGACGCCGCTTTCTTCGCAGTTACAGCTGCACTGGCAAACGCTGGTGGAGCGCTCCCCGGAGGATTTCCCGCTTGGGGCGTTGAGCGCTGAGGCGCAGGCTGTTTTCACCTTCAGTGATTTTGTGCAGCAAAACCTGACGGCGCACCCCGAGTGGCTGGCGTCGCTGGAAAGTGAACCGCCGCAGGCGGATGAGTGGCGGCAATACGCGGGCTGGCTTCAGGCGGAGCTGGCTGACGTTTATGATGAAACTGCGCTGATGCGCGCCCTGCGGCTGTTTCGCCGCCGGATAATGGTGCGCATTGCCTGGGCGCAGGCGCTGTCGCAGGTATCGGAGCAAGATACGTTGCAGCAGTTGAGCCACCTTGCCGAAACGCTGATTGTCAGCGCGCGTGACTGGCTGTACGCCGCCTGTTGCCGTGATTGGGGTACGCCGTGCAGCGCAGACGGCGCACCGCAGCCGTTGCTGATCCTCGGGATGGGCAAACTCGGCGGCGGTGAGCTGAATTTTTCTTCTGATATCGACCTTATCTTTGCCTGGCCGGAGCACGGCAGCACTCAGGGCGGGCGTCGCGAGCTGGACAACGCCCAGTTCTTTACTCGCCTGGGGCAGCGGCTGATTAAAGTGCTCGATCAACCCACTCAGGATGGCTTCGTCTATCGCGTCGATATGCGCTTACGCCCGTTTGGCGATAGCGGCCCGCTGGTGCTGAGTTTTGCGGCGCTGGAAGATTATTACCAGGAGCAGGGGCGCGATTGGGAGCGCTATGCGATGGTGAAAGCGCGGATTATGGGCGACAACGATGGCGTTTACGCCAGCGAGCTACGCGCGATGCTGCGACCGTTCGTTTTCCGTCGCTATATCGACTTTAGCGTGATTCAGTCCCTGCGAAATATGAAAGGGATGATTACCCGCGAAGTGCGCCGTCGTGGCCTGAAAGACAACATCAAGCTGGGCGCGGGCGGGATTCGTGAAATCGAATTTATCGTCCAGGTATTTCAGCTGATTCGCGGCGGGCGCGAACCCACGCTGCAAAGCCGCGCGCTGCTGCCAACGCTTGCCGCCATTGAAGCGCTGCATCTACTTTCTGAAGACGATGCACAAGCGCTACGCGAGGCATATCTGTTTTTACGTCGCCTCGAAAACCTGCTGCAAAGTATTAATGACGAGCAGACGCAAACGCTGCCCGGCGATTCTCTTAACCGCGCGCGTTTGGCGTGGGGAATGCACTTTGCTGATTGGGAAAGCCTGTGTGAACGCCTGGACGCGCTGATGGCGGGCGTGCGCCGGGTGTTTAACGAACTGATTGGCGATGACGAAGAGCCGTCGCAGGAAGAACAGTTATCCGAGTCCTGGCGCGAACTGTGGCAGGACACATTGCAGGAAGACGACGCACCGGCGGTGCTGGCGCATCTTAGCGAAGATGAACGACACCGAGTGCTGGCGCAAATTGCGGATTTCCGCAAAGAGCTGGATAAACGCACTATCGGCCCGCGTGGGCGTCAGGTGCTGGACTCGTTGATGCCGCATCTGCTGAGTGAAGTGTGTACGCGCGACGACGCCAACGTGTTGCTGACCCGCATCACGCCTTTGCTGAGCGGTATTGTGACCCGCACGACTTACCTCGAACTGCTGAGTGAATATCCGGGCACGTTAAAACACCTGATTCGCCTGTGCGCCGCCTCGCCGATGGTGGCAAGCCAGCTCGCGCGTTATCCGCTGCTGCTCGATGAACTGCTCGACCCGAGTACGTTGTACCAGCCAACGGCGACCGACGCTTATCGCGATGAACTACGCCAATATCTGTTGCGTGTGCCGGAAGAGGACGAAGAACAGCAACTGGAAGCTCTGCGCCAGTTTAAACAGGCGCAGTTGCTGCACATTGCGGCGGCGGATATCGCCGGTACGCTGCCAGTGATGAAAGTGAGTGACCACTTAACCTGGCTTGCCGAGGCGATGATTGACGCCGTTGTCCAGCAGGCGTGGGTGCAAATGGTGGCGCGTTACGGACAGCCAACGCATTTGCGGGAGCGCGAAGGCCGTGGCTTTGCGGTGATTGGCTACGGCAAACTGGGCGGCTGGGAGCTAGGTTATAGCTCGGATCTGGATTTAGTCTTTTTGCACGATTGTCCGATGGACGCCATGACCGACGGTGAGCGGGAAATTGACGGTCGCCAATTCTATCTGCGCCTCGCGCAGCGCATTATGCACCTGTTCAGCACCCGCACATCGTCCGGTATTTTGTATGAAGTGGATGCCCGTTTACGCCCATCTGGAGCGGCGGGAATGTTGGTGACAACCGCAGAAGCATTCGCGGATTATCAGCAAAATGAAGCGTGGACATGGGAGCATCAGGCGCTGGTTCGCGCGCGTGTGGTGTACGGTGATCCACAGCTTCAGCAGCAGTTTGACGCCATTCGTCGGCAAATTCTGACCACCGCTCGCGACAGCGCCACGCTGCAAACCGAGGTGCGTGAAATGCGCGAGAAAATGCGCGCACATCTGGGCGGCAAACAGCGCGACCGTTTCGATATCAAAACCGATGCAGGCGGCATTACCGACATTGAATTTATTACCCAGTATCTGGTGTTGCGCTACGCCCACGACAAGCCGAAGTTAACGCGCTGGTCGGATAACGTGCGCATCCTCGAACTGCTGGCGCAAAACGACATTATGGATGAGCATGAAGCGCAGGCGCTGACTCGTGCGTACACTACGTTACGTGATGCGTTGCATCATCTGGCGCTGCAAGAGTTGCCGGGAAATGTCGGGCTGGAGCGCTTCGCCGCTGAGCGCGAGCTGGTCAGTGCCAGTTGGCTGAAGTGGCTGGTTCAACCGTAAAATGTGCTATTATCGCGCGAAAATGTTGATTCTCTCAGGAGACACGAATGAAAGTAACGCTGCCGGAATTTGAACGCGCAGGTGTGATGGTGGTTGGCGATGTCATGCTGGATCGCTACTGGTATGGCCCAACCAGCCGTATTTCCCCCGAGGCTCCAGTGCCTGTGGTGAAAGTGGAAACTATCGAAGAACGCCCTGGCGGCGCGGCAAACGTGGCGATGAACATTGCTTCTCTGGGTGCGGGTTCTCGTCTCGTTGGTCTGACCGGTATTGACGATGCAGCGCGTGCGCTGAATAAAGCGCTGGCCGATGTGAACGTCAAATGCGATTTCGTTTCCGTGCCAACGCACCCGACGATTACTAAGCTGCGCGTGCTGTCGCGCAACCAGCAGCTAATCCGCCTCGATTTTGAAGAAGGGTTTGCTGGCGTTGACCCGCAGCCATTGCACGAGCGTATTCAAAGTGGCCTGCCAAACGTGGGGGCGCTGGTGCTTTCTGACTACGCCAAAGGCGCGCTGGAAAGCGTTCAGCAGATGATCAAACTGGCGCGTGAAGCCAACGTTCCGGTGCTGATCGACCCGAAAGGCACTGACTTTGAACGCTATCGCGGCGCAACGCTGCTGACCCCGAATCTGTCTGAATTTGAAGCGGTTGTGGGCAAATGTAAAAGCGAAGAAGAGCTGGTTGAACGCGGCATGAAGTTGATTGCTGATTTCGATCTTTCCGCGCTGCTGGTGACCCGTTCCGAACAGGGCATGACGTTGCTCCAGCCGGGAAAAGCACCGCTGCATCAGCCCACTCAGGCACAAGAAGTGTACGACGTGACCGGTGCGGGCGATACCGTTATTGGCGTGCTGGCAGCGACGTTGGCCTCCGGTAAAACGCTGGAAGAAGCGTGCTTCTTCGCTAACGCCGCAGCGGGCGTGGTGGTTGGCAAACTCGGGACGTCTACCGTTTCGCCAATCGAGCTGGAAAACGCGGTGCGTGGTCGCGCAGACACCGGTTTCGGTGTGATGAGTGAAGAAGAACTGAAACAGGCTGTCGCGGCGGCGCGTCGTCGCGGTGAGAAAGTGGTCATGACCAACGGCGTGTTCGACATTCTGCACGCAGGGCATGTGTCTTATCTGGCGAATGCGCGCAAGCTGGGCGACCGCCTGATCGTTGCCGTGAACAGCGATGCCTCTACTAAGCGTCTGAAAGGCGAATCTCGTCCGGTTAACCCACTGGAACAGCGCATGATTGTGCTGGGCGCGCTGGAGTCCGTTGACTGGGTCGTTTCGTTTGAAGAAGATACTCCGCAGCGCCTGATTGCTGGCATCCTGCCGGACCGCTTAGTAAAAGGCGGTGACTATAAACCAGAACAAATTGCCGGTAGCGAAGAAGTGTGGGCGAACGGGGGTGAAGTGCTGGTGCTGAACTTTGAAGATGGTTGTTCAACGACCAATATTATCAAGAAAATTCAGCAGGATAGCGAGAAGTAGTTTCTCGCTGTTTTCCCTCTCCCAAAGGGAGAGGGAAATCGCTTACTCTTTATCGCTCGCAGCAGGAGCCGCCGCACGGCTTTCCAGCTCGCTGACGCGTTGCTCTAACAGCGCCAGCTTCTCACGCGTACGCAGCAGAACCTGCGTTTGCACGTCGAACTCTTCGCGGCTAACCACATCCAGACGCGTCAACTGTGATTGAATCACCTGGCGAACTTTCTTCTCTATATCATCCCCAAATTCACGCAGGCCTTTTGGCATTGATTCGTGAACCTGGCGGGCGATTTGTTCAATTTTTTTCGGGTCAATCATCTCTGTTTCCCTGATCGTGTCGGCTTTAGCGCTATTGTAGTGTCTTCTCCTGGTACGATAAACCAGAATTGTTCGAACCTTATGCATTGCCGAAGATAATCAATAGCGTTATAGTGAGTACGCTTATTCTCAGGGCGGGGCGAAATTCCCCACCGGCGGTAAATCAGCTACGGCTGAAAGCCCGCGAGCGCTTCCTGTGAAAACGGGAAGGTCAGCAGATCCGGTGTAATTCCGGGGCCGACGGTTAGAGTCCGGATGGGAGAGAGTAACGATCCAGTCGGGTGAAAGCCCGCTCGCGTTATCTATTTGCCGTTTATCGGCACTCCTAAGACTGCCCTGATTCTGGTAACCATAATATTAATGAGGTTTTTTTACCATGAATCAGACGCTACTTTCCTCTTTTGGTACTCCGTTCGAACGCGTTGAAAACGCACTGATTGCTCTGCGCGAAGGCCGTGGCGCGATGGTGCTGGACGACGAAGATCGTGAAAACGAAGGCGACATGATCTTTGCCGCCGAAAACATGACTGTTGAACAAATGGCGCTGACTATCCGTCACGGTAGCGGCATCGTTTGTCTGTGCCTGACCGACGAACGTCGTAAACAGCTGGAACTGCCTATGATGGTAGAAAACAACACCAGCGCTTACGGCACCGGTTTCACGGTGACTATTGAAGCGGCTCACGGCGTGACGACTGGCGTTTCCGCCGCTGACCGCCTGACCACCGTGCGCGCGGCGATTGCCGACGGCGCAAAACCTTCCGACCTGAACCGTCCGGGCCACGTTTTCCCGCTGCGCGCGCAGCCGGGCGGCGTACTGACCCGTGGTGGCCACACTGAAGCAACCATCGACTTAGTAACTCTGGCAGGTTTCAAACCGGCTGGCGTACTGTGTGAACTGACCAATGATGATGGCACTATGGCGCGCGCGCCAGAGTGCATCAAGTTTGCTAAAGAACACAATATGGCGCTGGTGACTATCGAAGATCTGGTGGCTTACCGCCGCGAGCACGAGCGTAAAGCAAGCTAAGCGGACAACCCGATATTTGATAAAGCCCGGTCACGCACCGGGCTTTTTTATGGCGATTAGCCAATGCCCATTGATTGCAGCACCACTAAACTCATCCCCATCACCGACATTCCGCACAGTACGCCGTAGCTGGGGTTATTGTTCGGGTCTATCTCTTTGGCGAGTGGCATCAGCTCATCGACTGAGAGGGCGACCATAATTCCGGCGACCGCTGCCATTATTGATGCCATCACAATTGGCGACACCATACTGCCGAGAATTGCCCAGGCTAGCACCCCTCCAAGAATTTCTGCCATCCCGGAGATCCCAGCCCAGAATATCGCTTTGCGCTTTGAACCCGTGGCGGCATACACCGGCCCTGCAACCGCCAGCCCTTCAGGAATATTGTGCAGGGCAACCGCCAGCGCGATACCGAAGCCTAGCTCCAGATTATTACTGGCAGTGACGAAGGTGGCGATGCCTTCAGGGAAGTTGTGCAGGCTTATCCCCAACGTCAGCAAAATGGCGGTACGGCGAAGATTACGCGGCAACGGCGGGTTGCTTTCTTGCATGAGATCCTGTGGATGTGCGTGCGGCAGCGCGCGATCCAGCGCGAAGTAGCCGAGCAGGCCGACAACAAACATGCCATAGCCGAGAACAGGCGGCATGCCAGGGGCATCCAGTGCGGCGGGCAGCATCTCCATCAGCGAGATTAACAGCATGATCCCCGCAGCAAAACCGAGTGAGAAGGCTAAGACCCGATTTGATGGTTTTTGCCCGATAACGCCGAGAATAGCGCCGATAAACGTGGCAGCTCCTGCCAGTAATGTCAGAATGAGCGGAACCGACATTGCTTACTCCTTATGATAATGATTATCATTCATAGCATTGAAATTTGTCACTGCTGGCGAGAGGCTCAGGCGTTCTTTACCTCATTCTTACATTCAAATTTTCTGAAGATCATCATCACGCTTATCTGAGTTTCTCCTCACTAAAAACAGGTTAATGTGGTGTTATTCAATGATTCTCTTTGGAAGGATAACACCATGTCTCGTAGCCGAATGCCAGCACTGTTTTTAGGTCACGGTAGCCCGATGAACGTACTGGAAGATAACGTCTATACCCGTACCTGGCGGCAGCTTGGTGAAACGCTGCCGCGCCCGAAAGCTATCGTGGTGGTTTCTGCCCACTGGTTCACGCGGGGGACGGGCGTCACGGCAATGGAAACGCCAAAAACAATCCATGATTTTGGCGGTTTTCCGCAGGCATTGTATGACACCCATTATCCCGCTCCTGGCTGCCCGGAACTGGCTCAGAAGCTAGTTGAGCTGTTGGCTCCGGTTCCGGTCGCGTTAGATAAAGAAGCCTGGGGTTTTGACCACGGCTCGTGGGGCGTGTTGATCAAGATGTACCCGAACGCCGACATCCCGATGGTGCAATTAAGTATTGATAGCACCAAACCGGCGGCGTGGCATTTTGAGATGGGGCGTAAGCTCGCCAGCCTGCGCGACGAAGGTATTATGCTGGTAGCGAGTGGTAACGTGGTGCATAACCTGCGTACGGTTAAATGGCACGGGGAGTCTACGCCGTATCCGTGGGCCAGTGCGTTTGATGATTACGTCAAAGCTAATCTGCGCTGGAAAGGGCCGGTTGAGCAACATCCGCTGGTCAACTACCTTGATCATGATGGCGGCGCGTTATCAAACCCGACTGCAGATCATTTCCTGCCGCTGCTGTATGTGTTGGGCGCGTGGGATGGCGAAGAGCCCATCACCATCCCTGTTGAGGGGATCGAAATGGGCTCCCTGAGTATGCTGTCGGTGCTGGTAGGCTAACGGTTATTCGACGAAAATGTGGGGATAGAAGCGCGAAAGATCCTGAGTGATCAGCGCTCTGTCCTCACGAATACCTATCCCGGCGGGTTGATCGTTGATGAGCCAGCTACCAATCAGCATGTAGCTATCGCCAAATTTTGGTAGCGGGTGGAACTGCTGCACGATCATTCCTTCTTCACCGTACGGCCCTTCGACTTGCTCAATGGTTTTGCCATTTTCGACGATCGAAATGTTCGCACCTTCACGAGAGAAGATAGGCTTCACCACGTATTTTTCCAGCGGTGGGTGATCGTCCTCGGCAAAATAGGCTGGCAGCAGGTTAGGGTGATCCGGGAACATTTCCCATAGCATTGGCAGCAATGCTTTGTTGGAGATAATGCTCTTCCATGCCGGTTCCAGCCAGCGAACGCCAGCGTCTTCCAGCTTGGTCGAGAACATCTCACGCAGCATGTATTCCCACGGATAGAGTTTGAACAGATTACCGATAACCTGATCTTGCAGGTCGGTGAACTGACCTTTCTCGCCCAGACCGATATCGTCGATATACAAGAATTCGGTGGCAACGCCTGCTTCCGCCGCGCAGTCCTGCAAATATTGCACCGTACCGCGATCTTCAACGGTATCACGGCAGCAGGTCAGGTGTAGCAACTGAAAACCGTGCTGTTCGCGCAGTTCATTGAAGCGGTCGATAATCTTTTCTTGCAGGCTGTTGAACTGGTCGCTGCCTTCAGGCAAGTTGCCTGCATTGATCTGATCTTCCAGCCAAATCCATTGGAAAAATGCCGCTTCATACAGCGAAGTTGGCGTATCGGCGTTATTCTCCAGAAGCTTCGGCTCACCGGTACCATCCCAGGCCAGGTCGAGGCGTGAATAAAGCGACGGCTGGTGAGTCTGCCACGACTGGCGTACAAAACCCCAGGTGTGCTTTGGAATACGGAACTTCGCCATTAGCTCATCGCTGGCGATAACCCGCTCAACCACTTTCAGGCATAGCTGATGCAGTTCGGCGGTGACATCTTCCAGCTTTTCAACCTGTGCTAACGTCAGCTTGTAATAAGCCTCTTCACTCCAGTACGGCTCGCCGTACATGGTGTGGAAGTTAAAGCCGTATTCGGTGGCTTTTTCACGCCAGTCCGGGCGTTCAACGATACTGATTCTTTCCATGGTCATTAGCCGCCCATCGAACGGGAAGTGCTGCCCGTAGCGCTACGCTGCATGGTGGACTGCTTCGCCACCGACTCCCCAAAGCCGCCACGTGTTACGGTGTTGGTGGTTGCCGGTTTTGGTGCCATCGCTGTTTTCGGCACGTTCATTGAACGGCCTGGCTGTGCGGCGCCATAGTTTTTGCCGCCCGCATCAGTGTATTTACCGTAGGCTGGGCTGGCTGGGTTTTTCGAGGTGAACACCGGCTGTTGCTGGAAGCCCATGCCGCCGCCCATCATACGGCCCATCATGTAACCTGCCATTAATGGCATCCAGAAACTGCCGCTGCTCTGTGTTTGCGCTTGAGCCTGACCTTCGCCAGTTGGGGCAAGACCTGCTTGCGCCGGAGCCTGCTGGCACTGGCCTTCACCAAATTCGGCCACGCAGTCTTCACGGCTGGCGTATTTAGGCGCAGTGCGCTCGGCTTCTTTCAGTGCATTGTTGTAGGTTGCTGTACATTCTGCGCTTTTGCTTGGATTCGCGGCGGAGCAGTCGTCAGCGTTTTGGTACAGCGTGACGGTTTCATCGGTTTTCTCACAGCCCGCCAGCATGAACACGGCGGTAACGGCCAGAGCGACCGGCGTTAAATGGCGCGCGCTCCAGCTTTTACGAAAGGCAGCGTGCTGAATATTGTTTGTCCGTTTCATTTTAATCTTCCTGGACCCAGTAGAGTGGTATTGCAATAGCGCTCAGGATAGTGGATGAGTGGTTGAAAATGAAGCTAAGAAGGGAATAAAGCAGGGGATCTTTACGTTGCCTTACGTTGACAGCGCAGAATACAACAAGGCCCGCACAGTGCGGGCCTTGATAAACCAGCGTGAAACTTAACGCAAACGCGCTTTGCTGGTGGCTGGCGAGGTGTAACCATCTGCCGCCGCATCTTGCTGCGCATTTTGTGGCGCAACGCTATCGGTGGTGGTGGAGACCGGTTTACCCAACGTGTTGTTCAGTGCCAGCAGATCCTGCTCGTTCAGTGTGCCGAGCGCGGATTTAATATTCAGCTGGTTAATCAGGTAGTTGTAACGAGCGCTGGAGAGCTGTTGCTTCGCGTTGTACAGCGTAGTGGTCGCATCCAGAACGTCAACGATGGTACGAGTACCTACCGAATAACCGGCTTCCATCGCGTCCAAAGAACTTTGCGCAGAAACAACGGCCTGTTTGTAGGCGTTGATGCTGCTGATAGACGCGTTGATGTTATTAAAGGAAGAACGCACGGTCTGTACGACGGAGCGGTGCGCGCTTTCTAACTGCTCGCTCGCGCCGACAAAGTTGTACTGTGCCTGTTTCACCTGCGAGTTAACCATCCCGCCTTGATACAGTGGCAGCGAGAAGCTCAGGCCGATTTTGTTCTGACCCGCATCGTTGTCGCCGTACTGAGAACCGTTGGTTTTGGAGCCGCTGTAAGAGGTGTTAGAGACACTGCTAGAGGCGTTTAACTCCAGTGTTGGCAGATGGCCGTCCTGCGCCAGGCGGATTTGCTCACGCGCCAGGTCTTGGCTCAGGCGAGCCTGCAACAGCGCCAGGTTGCGGTTTTCTGCTTCTTTCAGCAGAGAGTTCACCGCCTGTGGCTTGTCGGTTTTAAAGCTGTCAACGTTCAGTGAAGCCAGCTCAGGATAGTAGTTACCGGTGACCTGACGCAGCGCTTCAACGGCGTTGTCGAGGTTGTTACGCGCGGTCACTTCGTTCGCCAGCACGGTATCGTACTGTGAGCGGGCGTTCTGCACATCGGTAATGGCGACGAGGCCCACGTTAAAGCGCTGAGTGGTTTGATCTAACTGACGGTAAATTGCCTGTTTCTGCGCTTCGGTATAGGACAGCGCATCAATCGCACTCAGGACGTTAAAGTACGCCGTGGCGGTATTCAGAATCAGGGCTTGCTGGTCAGTCTGGTAGGTCACATCCTGAATGCCTGCGGCTTTTTCTTGCAGGGTCAGGGCACGCCATTTCGACATATCAAACAGGGTTTGGGTTAACTGTAACGAACCGCTGGTTGCGTTAGAGTTGACACCGTTACTATCACGGAAGCCGTTGGTATAGGTATAATCGGCACCCAGACCTAACTGTGGTAACAGCGGGCTGCGCGCTTCGTTAATCTTTTCGAATGCGGCGTCACGGTCTGCGGCAGATTTACGGAGATCTGGGTTACTGGTGCGTGCTTGTTGATAGACCTGTAACAGATTCTCTGCCTGGCTCATTGCACTGAAACCCGTAAGGCTCAGACCAATAAGGATAGGGAGCAATTTCTTCATTTGCATTTGCATTCCTTGTTGTGAAGCTTAGCGCTGATCTAATTCACAGAAAAAATATTCGCCGATTGTACCAGAGTCTGCCACGTTAAAAAGTTGTCGTAATGTGCCATCTGGCGTTAATTGGCACCAATCTATCATAGAGCCAGTGACTCCTGGGGCAAACTGACTTTAAATCCACAATTTCAACATAATTACAGCGTAGGCCAGTCCATGACGAAAACAGCCGAGCACGTCTCGACCCTGTCGAAAAACGATGTAGAAATTATTGCACGAGAAACGCTTTATCGCGGATTTTTTTCTATTGATTTGTATCGCTTCCGCCATCGCTTGTTCAACGGCGGAATGAGCGGAGAAGTTCGCCGCGAAATTTTTGAGCGCGGTCACGCCGCAGTCTTGCTACCCTTTGACCCAGTGCGTGATGAAGTGGTGCTCATTGAGCAAATTCGCATTGCCGCCTACGACACCAGTGAGACACCCTATTTGCTGGAGATGGTTGCCGGAATGATTGAAGAAGGTGAAACCGTCGAAGATGTCGCCCGCCGCGAGGCGCAGGAAGAAGCCGGGCTGGACGTAGGGCGCATGAAAAAGTGCCTCAGCTATCTGGCAAGCCCTGGCGGCACCAGCGAGCGTCTGACCATTATGGTCGGCGAAGTGGACGCGACAACGGCCAAAGGCATTCATGGCCTGGCAGAAGAGCTCGAAGACATTCGGGTTCATGTGGTAAGCCGGGAATATGCTTATCAATGTGTAGAGGAAGGAAAAATTGACAACGCAGCGACTGTCATCGCTTTGCAATGGCTGCAACTGCATTATCAGGACTTACGAAAAGAGTGGATCAAATGAAGCGCTATACACCTGACTTCCCTGAAATGATGCGTCTGTGCGAAACCAACTTCGCACAATTACGCCGCTTACTGCCGCGCGTTGATGAAGCCGGTGAAACGGTGAACTATCAGGTGGCCAATGCGCAATATCGCTTAACGATTGTTGAATCAACTCGTTACACTACGCTGGTGGCGATTGAACAAACGCACCCAGCGGTGAGCTACTGGAGCCTGCCGTCGATGACGGTACGGCTTTATCATGACGCGATGGTCGCTGAAGTGTGTTCAAGCCAGCAGATCTTTCGCTTCAAAGCACGGTATGATTACCCAAATAAAAAGTTGCATCAACGCGACGAAAAGCATCAAATTAATCAGTTTTTGGCCGATTGGCTTAGATTCTGTTTAGCACATGGAGCGATGGCGATTCCGGTTTGTACATAACGCCTTTCAGGCAGCCTTTGAGGCGCTGCGGTGAAGGGATGATGTGTATGTTTGCATCGTGAAACCTAAGGACACCATTTGGAAAGCCTTTTAAACCTTCCTCTGGCTGGTGGGGCCAGTGTCAGGGTACTGCAAATTACTGATACTCACCTGTTTGCTGAAAAAGATGAAACGCTGTTAGGGGTGAATACCTGGGAAAGCTATCATGCCGTCTTGCAGGCCATTCATGCCTCGGCGCGTGAGATTGACCTGGTGGTCGCCACGGGCGATTTAGCACAGGATCACTCATCCGCGGCCTACCAGCATTTCGCTGACGGCATCGCGAGTTTTTCTGCACCCTGCGTTTGGCTACCGGGTAATCATGACTTCCAGCCAGCGATGTACAGCACCTTGCAAGAGGCGGGTATTTCCCCTGCAAAACGCGTACTGCTCGGCGAACACTGGCAAATTTTGTTGCTGGATAGCCAGGTTTTCGGCGTACCTCACGGTGAGTTGAGCGAATTCCAGCTCGAATGGCTGGAACAACGCCTGGCAGAAGCGCCAGAGCGCCATACGCTGCTGTTGTTGCATCATCATCCGCTTCCGGCGGGCTGTAGCTGGTTGGATCAGCACAGTCTACGCAACGCGGCGTCGCTGGACAGTGTGCTGGCGCGCTATCCTCGCGTGGGGAATCTGCTTTGCGGTCATATCCATCAGGAACTGGACGTTGAC
Source organism: Kluyvera fluvialis (assembly GCF_059725275.1). Classification (NCBI taxonomy): domain Bacteria; kingdom Pseudomonadati; phylum Pseudomonadota; class Gammaproteobacteria; order Enterobacterales; family Enterobacteriaceae; genus Kluyvera; species Kluyvera fluvialis. Next base: position 705,958 of record NZ_AP046142.1, read on the forward strand.
TGGAATGGTCGTCGCATGATGGCGACGCCATCAACTTGCGTGCAGTTTAAACCGCACTGCGCCAACTTCACTCTGGATACCGTTTCGCCCGGATGGCGTTGGCTGGAACTGCACGCCGATGGTTCATTAACCACCGAGGTGTGCCGTCTTGCTGGGGTTAAATTCCATCCCGACACTGCATCGGAAGGCTATTGATGTCAACGCTTCTCTACCTGCACGGATTCAACAGCTCCCCACGCTCGGCAAAAGCCACGGCGCTAAAGCAGTGGCTGGCGGAACACCATCCTGATGTGCACATGCTAATTCCGCAATTGCCGGCCTATCCGGCAGAGGCCGCCGAACAGCTTGAAGCCCTGGTGCTCAAGCATGGCGGGGAACAGTTGGGTATCGTTGGGTCGTCGCTCGGCGGCTATTACGCCACCTGGCTATCGCAATGTTTCATGCTCCCTGCGGTGGTTGTCAATCCGGCGATGAGGCCATTTGAGCTGCTAACGAATTTCCTTGGCCCGAACGAGAATCCCTACACTGGGCAGCAATATGTGCTAGAGTCACGCCATATTTACGATCTTAAAGTGATGCAAATTGATCCACTTGAAGCCCCGGATCTTATCTGGCTGCTTCAGCAAACCGGCGATGAAGTGCTTGACTACCGCCAGGCCGTGGACTATTTCGCCTCCTGCCGACAAACGGTCGAGGAGGGCGGTAATCACGCCTTTACCGGCTTTGAAGATCACTTCACTCAGATTATCGATTTCCTGGGGTTGCATTAAGCAGCGCCAACTACCTACGAATAGATCATGACGCAATCTTCTTACAACGCTGATGCCATTGAGGTACTCACTGGGCTTGAGCCAGTTCGCCGCCGCCCTGGGATGTACACAGATACCACACGCCCGAACCATCTCGGTCAAGAAGTTATTGATAACAGTGTGGATGAAGCGCTGGCCGGGCACGCGAAACGTGTCGAGGTCATTCTTCATGCCGATCAGTCACTGGAAGTTATCGATGATGGTCGCGGTATGCCCGTGGACATTCACCCGGAGGAAGGGGTTCCTGCCGTTGAGCTGATCCTCTGCCGGTTACATGCGGGCGGTAAATTTTCTAACAAAAACTACCAGTTCTCCGGCGGCCTGCACGGCGTAGGGATTTCGGTAGTGAACGCCCTGTCAAAACGCGTGGAAGTGAACGTCCGCCGCGATGCGCAGGTTTACAGTATTGCGTTTGAAAACGGGGAAAAGGTTGAAGACCTGCATGTTTCCGGTACTTGCGGTAAGCGCAATACGGGGACGAGCGTGCATTTTTGGCCTGATGAGAGCTTCTTCGACAGCCCGCGTTTTTCCGTTTCACGCCTTACCCATGTATTGAAAGCGAAAGCGGTACTGTGTCCGGGCGTTGAAATCGTCTTTAAAGACAAAGTGAACAACACCGAGCAGACCTGGCGCTATGAAGATGGTCTGACGGACTACCTGAAAGAAGCGGTTAACGGCCTGCCAACGCTGCCGGAACAACCGTTTGTCGGTACGTTCTCCGGTGAAACGGAAGCTGTCGATTGGGCGCTGCTGTGGCTGCCGGAAGGCGGCGACCTGCTGGCTGAAAGCTACGTTAACCTGATCCCGACCATGCAAGGCGGCACGCACGTTAACGGCCTACGTCAGGGCCTGCTGGACGCGATGCGCGAATTCTGCGAATACCGTAATATTCTGCCGCGTGGCGTTAAGCTGTCGGCGGAAGATATCTGGGAACGCTGCGCCTACGTCCTGTCGGTGAAAATGCAGGATCCGCAGTTTGCGGGGCAGACCAAAGAACGTCTGTCGTCACGCCAGTGTGCTGCGTTTGTCTCTGGTGTGGTGAAAGACGCCTTCAGCCTGTGGCTGAACCAGAACGTTCAGGCAGCAGAATTGCTGGCTGAAATGGCGATTTCCAGCGCTCAGCGCCGTTTGCGCGCGGCGAAAAAAGTGGTGCGAAAAAAGCTCACCAGCGGCCCGGCGCTGCCTGGTAAGCTGGCAGACTGCACCGCGCAAGATCTCAACCGCACCGAGCTATTCCTGGTGGAAGGTGACTCCGCAGGCGGTTCTGCGAAACAGGCGCGAGATCGTGAATATCAGGCGATCATGCCGCTTAAAGGTAAGATCCTCAACACCTGGGAAGTCTCTTCTGACGAGGTGCTGGCGTCGCAGGAAGTGCACGATATTTCTGTCGCTATCGGTATTGATCCAGACAGTTCGGATCTCAGCCAGTTGCGCTACGGCAAGATCTGTATCCTGGCGGATGCGGACTCGGATGGTTTACACATCGCCACGCTACTGTGCGCGTTGTTTGTAAAACACTTCCGTGCACTGGTGAAAGAAGGGCACGTTTACGTGGCGCTGCCGCCGCTATACCGAATCGATCTGGGCAAAGAAGTTTATTACGCGCTGACCGAGGAAGAAAAAGCGGGCGTGCTGGAACAGCTCAAGCGCAAGAAAGGCAAGCCGAACGTGCAGCGCTTTAAAGGTTTGGGTGAAATGAACCCAATGCAGCTTCGTGAAACCACGCTTGATCCGAACACGCGCCGCCTGGTGCAACTGTTCATCAACGATGAAGACGAACAGCAAACCGATGCCATGATGGACATGCTGTTAGCCAAGAAGCGTTCTGAAGATCGCCGCAATTGGCTGCAAGAAAAAGGCGATATGGCGGATATCGAAGCCTAATTGCCTGATTATCGCCGGGTGGCGTTCTGCTTATGGTTTTCCGCTAACTTCGCGCTGAGGTTGGTGATTTTTTCGGTATTGCAAGGGGGTCTCGCCAATCCCCTTTTTAAACGAACTAATAAAATAGGTCACCTCGGCAAACCCTACCTGCCCGGCAATCTCACTGACTGGCAGTGCGCTGTGCAACAGCAGTTCACAGGCGCGGCGCAGTCGAATCGTGTTGAGATAGTTATGAATATTCTCTCCCGTTTCGGCATGAAAGCGCCGCGACAAATAGCTGCGTGATTTCCCTAATTCCTGCGCCATCGCATCCAGGCTGAACTTCCGCCGATAGTTTTCATCAATCCAGAACATCACCGGGCTGGCTATGCCACGCGCGGCTTCTGCCATTTTCTCTTGCGCGGGCGGCAACATGCTGAGCAGCGTAATCAGCATACTGGCGATTTGTTCGGTACTTAATCCAGAACTCGATGCGGAGCGAGCATACAGGCTAAACAGGTGATTGATATGTGGGTGAATATCCGCTAAATCGGCCACAAAGGCCGGGCGGCCTCGTGCAGAAAGCGCCTGTAAACGGCGGTTATTTTCCGGGAAATGGCGGAGATATTTAGCGATCGCGTGTTGATCAACATGAATGATGGTGCGGCGGTAGCTGTCCTGCACGCGCTCATCGACCATGATTTTATGCAGGTTGAACGGCGGAAAGAAAAAAATCCGCCCGGGGCGCATAGTGTATTGGCGATTATCGACAATCACGATGCCAAAACCTTCTTCGACGTAGAGAATCTCCAGGCACTGATGCCAGTGGTGATAACGCACGGAGTTCGCGTAAAGGCGGCTAAAAGAAGCGACGGTATCTTTCAGCGTGATCGGCTCCAGATGCTCAACATTTAATGGCTGCGTCATGTGCAATAGATTTAAATTTTTCCAGAGTTAATTCACTTACTAAACCACTGTTTTAAATTTTATCAAGCGGCGGTTCAGATAATACTATCAGTTGTGATCGGGTTAACATTTCTACGCTGCCTGGATTCCCTATCCTTTAGCCACTTTTGAGGACGATTAAATAAGGGTCAGGACAGTGGCGGAAAGATCAAAAACATTGTCATCACGGGAAGACGTTACGGCAGCGCTGACAACGATGCTGAGCGCGCTCGACAAACAATTTCCCGCAGGCGTAGCGCAGTTTTCACTGGGTAATACCTGTGCGCACTACAGCACAGATATTGCTGAAATGGAGGGCTTATCGCGAGTGCTGTGGGGCCTGTTCCCGCTGTTGGCTGGTGGCGCAGATGTGCCGTTTAGTAACAAATACATCACCGCGATTAAGCTCGGCACTGACCCACAAAGCCCCTCTTACTGGGGGGAAACGGCTCCCTATGACCAGCGGCTGGTTGAAATGGCGGCGTATGGCCTCGGTTTGGCATTGTTACAGGACAAATTAACCGACCACTTCAACGAGCGTGAACTGACGAATTTGCACCGTTGGCTCAACCAAATCAGCGATGCCCAGATGCCGGACAGCAACTGGAACTATTTTGCCATCATCGTCCAGCTAGGCTTCAAACGCGCTGGGCTGCCTTATGACCAGTCGGCTATCGAACGCCGCTTTGACATGATGGAGGCCTACTATCTTGGCGGCGGCTGGTATTCCGATGGCCCTGGCCGGCCAAAAGATTATTACATCTCAATGGCTTTCCATTTTTACGGCCTGATTTACGCCACGCTGAATGCCAATGACGACCCCGCGCGAGCGGCGACGTTGCGTGAGCGCGCGAGCCTGTTTGCGAAAGATTTTATCTATTTGTCCGCCGCCGATGGCGCATCTGTTCCGTTTGGTCGTAGCCTGACTTACCGTTTCGCAATGGTCGCATTCTGGAGCGGCTTCGCCTTTGCTGAACTGGATGTTTTCTCTCCGGGCGTGGTGAAAGGCATTATCTTGCGCCACCTACGTTGGTGGCTGGAACAGCCGATTTTTGACCGCGACGGTATTTTAACGCTGGGCTTTGCCTACCCGAACCTCGCGATGTGCGAAGACTACAACGCGCCAGGCTCACCGTATTGGGCGCTGAAAGTGTTCCTGATTCTGGCTCTGCCAGCGAGTCACCCCTTCTGGCAGGCTGAAGAGTTACCGCTGCCCGCACTGGAACCGGTACATGCGATTGCACCCGCCCAGCAGATTTTGCAGCACAGCGAAAACTCGCAGCACGTGGTGATGCTGACTTCCGGGCAACTGGAGCTGAATAATTACGTGAATACCGAGGCGAAATACACCAAGTTTGCCTATTCAACCCGCTTTGGCTTCACCATTGAGCGTGGGCGCTATGGCCTTAAACATGCGGCCTGTGACTCGATGCTGCTGCTGTCGGATAACGACAACTACTGGCGTGGACGTCGCGAGTGTGAACGCGTTGAAATGCAGGATGGCGCTATCTATTCTCGCTGGTTGCCGTGGCACGACGTTACCGTCGATACCTGGCTGATTCCGTGCGGGCAATGGCATGTACGCGTTCATCGGGTCAATACCGCGCGTCGCTTGCAAACGGTTGAAGGGGGTTTTGCGGTGATGAAAGCCGATGCCGATGCGGGAACTGGGCAGAGTTGTGTGTGCGCAACCAACGGCGTAAGCCGAATTGCCGACATCTCACTGCACGCTACGCGGCAGGGCGATTGCGTCATTACGCCACCAAACAGCAGCATCATGTTTGCACAGTGCGCGGCCATTCCAACCTTAACGGGCGAAATCGCACCGGGTGAACATTGGTTATGCTGCGCGGTCACTGCCAGTGGCCATCCTGCGGCCAGTTCGCCAGCCCTACCAACATTAACGATGCAAAATAATACGCTGTGCATCACCAATAACGTCAGCGGAGAAATAACTACTCTGCACGTATAGCATCATCGATAACAACAAAACTCTAAATAACCTCAGGCATACTCGGGATAATAAATATCCCGAGTATGCCCCCTACAAAGTTTGCTCGAGGACTGTATGGAAAAAGTATCGTCTCAAAACAGGCTAGAATATTATAAAATAAGTACCTTTATCTTTTTGTACTTTTTTACCTGGTCAGCCAGTATTGGTTTATTAGCTATTTGGTTAGGGCAGAAAGCGGATCTTAGTGGCGCGGTTATTGGTACTGTATTTGCCGTTAACGGAATATTCTCTGTTATTCTCAAACCGATTTATGGCTATATTCTCGATAAAATCGGCATGAGCAAATATCTGCTGTATTTTGTGGTCGTGATGTCCGCCCTGATGGCGCCATTCTTTATTTATGTCTACCAGCCATTATTGCTTTCGCACACTATGCTCGGGATTATTGTCGGTGCTATTTATCTGAGCTTCGCATGGTATGCCGGGGTGGCGGCCTGTGAATCTTATGCTGACCGTTATAGCCGCCTGAATAGCATGGAGTTTGGTCAGATCCGCATGTGGGGTTCACTGGGCTGGGCGGTTGCGTCGTCGTTCTCTGGTCTGCTGTTCAATCTCTCTCCAGCCTATAACTTTATTCTCGGTAGCGTGGCATCACTGATTATGCTGGCGGTACTGCTGAGCCTGAAAGTGGACACTCAAACCGGCAACGCCAGCGCGGTATTGTCGAAAGATAAAATTGTGCTGAAAGATGTGTTCGATCTGCTGAAAAGCCGTAAATTCTGGGCCTTCTGTCTGTACGTTGCCGGTATCGCATGGATGATGTTCGTCGCCGAGCAGCAGTTCTCCCGCTACTTTGTCACCTTCTTTAGTGACGTGCATGAGGGCAATACGGTATTTGGCCTGTTGGGTACGGTACAGTCCGGCACCGAATTTGTGATGTATATCTTTATGCCGATGTTTGTTAACTATATTGGTGCGAAGCGCGGCATGTTGATTGTTGGCGCATTAGTCGGTGCGCGGTTGATTATCTCTGGCCTGTGTGATTCACACCTGCTTATTTCGGTGATTAAACCGCTGTATGGTCTGGAAATCTGCCTGCTGTTGGTTTCGGTATTTAAATATATCGCTGAGCATTTCGATAAACGTGTCAATGCCACCATGTATTTACTGGGTTATCAGGCCATGCTGTATATCGGTAATGTGGTGGTGTCTTCCCCGGCGGGGTTATTGTACGACCGTATCGGTTTTGAAAAAACTTATATGATTATGGGAGCTATTGCGCTGTTCTTCACGCTGGTTTCCGCTTTCACTTTATCTGCCTGTAAACGTCAAAATCACCGCCAGCTTGCGCTTGATGTGGCCGAAAATGGTATTTCTAAATAAGCTCTACTGAATTAAGGAAGCGAAAATGGTAAACCCAATTATTGAGGAAGCTCTGCGCGAATTTCCGGGAGAGGCGATTAATCCTCAGATATTTAATGATGAGATGCTTTCAGCACGTAGCCATGTCCTTAAGCTGATTAGCCGTCATATAACAGACTTCGGTGATAAATTTCCCGGCGAGGCCTGCGTTAACGGTTATTACCCATTAACCGAAAATGTCGAATGGACGACCAGTTTCTGGACTGGACAACTGTGGCTGGCGTGGGAAATGACCGGTGATGAGCAATATCGCGCGCTGGCAGAACAGCACGTGCGCTCGTTTGGCCTGCGCATTGCCGGGCGTCACGACACCAACACCCACGATTTGGGTTTTCTGTACACGCTTTCCTGTGTCTCGGCCTGGCGTCTCACCGGTAGCCGCGATGCGCGTGGTTTTTCGCTGCAAGCGGCAGAAGCTCTGCTGGAGCGCTTCCACCGTAAGGCGGAAATCATTCAGGCGTGGGGTGTTTTAACTGACCCGGAACAGGCGGGGCGGATGATTATTGACTGCACCATGAACCTGCCGCTGCTGTACTGGGCGACTGAGCAGACCGGCGACCCGCGCTTTGCCGATGCCGCTCGCGCGCATGTGCGCCAGTCGGCGAAATATCTGGTGCGTGAAGATGCTTCGACCTATCACACCTACTATATGGATGTGCAGACCGGCGAGCCACGTTTCGGTAAAACGCAGCAGGGCTATGCCGATGATTCTTGCTGGTCACGCGGGCAAGCGTGGGGCATTTACGGCTTTATGCTTAGCTTCATCTACACTGGTGATAAGACACTGATTAGTCTGTCGAAAAAACTGGCTAACTACTTCCTTAACCGCCTGCCGGAAGATCACATCTGCCATTGGGATCTGGCGCTGGTGGGTACGGACGCGCTGCGCGACTCGTCGTCAGCGGCGATTGCGGTCTGTGGCCTGTTAGAGTTAGTGAAATATCTGCCGACCACCGATCCTGACCGTGAGCGCTATCAGCAGTGGGCGATGGCGATGATGTCATCGTTATCGAAACATTACCTGATGGGGTTGGATGAGCCAGGAACGGGCATACTGAAACACTCGGTTTACCACTTCGCCAGCGATAAAGGTGTCGATGAATGCTGTAGCTGGGGGGATTATTTCTATGTAGAAGCGTTGGTGCGTATGACGCAGAGCTGGAAATTGTACTGGTAAGCTCGTTAGCATAATCGAGTCGCCCGGCTGGGCGACTTTTTGCCCATTTTCCGTGCCGGAGGCTCTTAACCGTTCAGGCAAAAAGACCGTTACAATCCCCGCCCATTTTCTTTCTGCTTTTCTTGCGGATCTCGTCGTATGTGCGCTTTTAAGTGGATTAATCACTAAAAAATGAATCACCACAGTGAAATATCTACGCAAGAATCATCTTAGCCATTTTTATCATTACGCGGCTAAGCTACCTGGCGTTTTATCGCCTCGGTATGATTCATTAAAGGGATTCATTATGAGCACATATGAAAAACTATCGTCATTATTTAGCGATGACCTTGATTTACCTTCAACGCTAAAACAGAAAGGCTATCAATCTGTTTTTGATATCGTCCGCCAGCCCAAAAAAATATTTATCGAGTCGTTATCTGGCGAGCGTATTAATCGCCAAATGGCCGGTGCAGTTTATGATACCTCTGCCGGGTTGGCGACTCAGCTCTATCGCCAATTTTTATCGACAAAACATCAGGTAATGGATTCGCCGATGAGCGTCGGTGGGTTAATGAAAAATGGCCCGACCTGGCAAAACCTTTTTCTGGAAGACTGGAGCAGCTATTGCCTGAATAACGCACCGGAAGCGAATGACTCACCGGTTTCATACCTGGCCTGGCTGTATAACCAAGCGTTAGATTTTGAAGCGCAGATGGGTAATGCAAGTATTATCAGCCTGACAGAGCGACGCCCCGATCTGCCACAGTTAGTGATTGATGATGCGGCAATTAATCAGGTTATTCCATCGCTACAACTCGTTAATGAGGTACTGGAAAGCAGCATTGAGCCTTATATTCAGGAGGCCACTAACAAAACGGTCAATGAAACGTTATCGGTTACGCGTTATCCGAAAAATTTACCTTATCACTACCCGCACCAGCAGACATTGCTGTCTTTAAAAAACGCCGCGCTGTCTTTACATGAAGTGATAAAGAAAACGGACATCACCTGGCCGTGGTTTACGGCCACCGATCCCGCCCTTGCCGTGTCTGGTATGTCGCTGGTGCTGGGAAATAACCTGGCCCCTGAGCAGCAAACGATTCTGACAGAACCCGATAACGCTTCTGCTGACGACCTTACCGCTTTTTATACCGCTAATTACGGTACGGTTACTGCGGACTATTCGATCTTTAACGACGTGACCTTTTTTACCGAACAGACCAAAACAACCATGCCGCAACTGGAAAATATGCTGGCGGTTAACGAAGGGGGAATGACGGTTATCGGCTCACCGAATGTGCCATTTTCCACGGCGGTTTCTCCGGTGCAATACGGTGCGGTATTTATTAATGCCCCAGATGCCAGTGAACTGGGGTATGTCAGTATTACGACAATAATTTCGCAAACCGAGGCTGAGAATAGAACAGTGGAGAGCTCTCAACCTCCCGCCTATTCTGCATCACAGGATACAACGGGTGAGCCGACATTAACGTTCACTGGGCTGTCAGATGAAAGAATGGATCGTATTAACCGTATTATCCGTTTACAACGTTGGTTGGCATTGCCTTTTGACCGCATTGACTCGCTTCTTACCTGCATTACGGATACCAGCGATAATGCGTTGAAGGGCCTGTTACGCTTGCTGGGGGCCTATCGTTATTATGCGGACACATACCATGTCTCTCCTGAGCAATTTACGGCTATCATCGGGAATATGGCATCCTGTGCTATCACCCCTGACGTTCCGTTTTTTGACAAAATCTTTAATAGCCCCTCTCTGTTTGAAACGCCATTTAGTATCACTAATACTGATTTTAGCTATGCGATGGAGAATGAAACCGATGCGCGGATCGTAAAACAGATCTGTGCCGGATTAGGCATTAATACGCAACAGTTCCAAATCGTTGCCGATAAGGTCGCAGAATATCAGGGCGATAAAACAGCCCGTACTCTGAGCTGTTCTTTAGCCGTTGTTTCCGCGTTGTATCGGCTGGTGATGTTGCCTCGCTGGCTGGGATATGGTTTTTATGACGGTATGGCGCTCCTGTCGATTCAAACCCAGGCGATTCCACAGCTTGCCAGCGTACCGGTGTTTAATCCTGTTGATAATAACGGGCTGCCCGCTAGCGGAGACATTCTCGATACGCTGGTTTCACTGGCCGATCTGGCGCAGTGGCTCAAAGATAACACCTTGACTCCTGGCACTATTCTGACGTTACTTCAGCAACCCAACCGCGTTTTCCCAGCAACGACGGCAGAGCTTAATTTCGTGCAGGGGATTAATCAGCAATTACCGGCTACCTTGCTGAGTGAAACAGATTTTACTGCATCAGGAATAGGACAGCCGGTTTCGACGGGAGAAACACCCTTCGTCTCGTGGATGGAGACGTTAAAGTCGGTGGTGGATAACAGTAATGGTCTGGTGATGACTGTTACCGCTGGCGCTAAAACGCCTTATGAAACGCTATCTGACTCGGTTTCTGCGGCGATTGCCGGTTATACCTTTACCGATATGAGTAATGACGATGCAACTCGGATCCTGACGAATATTATCTGGCAGGCTCGCCTGGAACAAAATGGCATTGCTGATAGCGCGATTGCTAACACGCTGCAATTAAACGTTTCCCTTTCAACGCTGTTATTACAATGGTGCGGAAACTCAGAATATGATTTTTTATGTGACACTTTGGCGCTCAGCGATGCCAGTGTGCCAGAAGATATTTCTGATGCGTATTTGCAGGAGCTGTATCAGTTGGGACGCAGAGCCGCATGGTGTCATCTTTTCGATTTAACCCCCGCCTGTTTAACCGTATATCTAACCCACCCGCTGTGGTTTGGCCTGGCTGATACCATGATAACCCTGAAAATGGCGTATTTGTTTAGCCAATATAGTCGCTGGCTGGCTCTGGCAGGGAATGAAGATCGCGTACTGGCCTACTTAAGCTGGGTTAATTCGTTTACCGGCGATATTACGCCAGACAATGTTGAGCAGGCGGCGCAGATGTTAGCGGGGCTGATTTTCTGGGATTCTGATGAGGTCAAACTGGCAGCAGCGCATGCCAACAGCACGGGGATTGCCGCATCCCTGGCTGATGTCGATATTGTTATGCGGGTAAAAACATTAGCGGAACGTTCCGCTAGCTCAGCCCAGACAATGATTTCTACTGGAGCATTAAATACAACATCAACATGGGATGACTGGCAGAACGTTGGCGAAGCGCTTATTGCTACACAGACGGCGACTTTATAAACCAAACAATAAACTTCAAGTTGCCGCTTAGTGTTTTGTAGGCCTGATAAGGCGTGAGCCGCCATCAGGCAGGGTACGCAACCATTTCGCTTATTCGGCCTGAAGTATGACGCGTATATAACATCAATTATGCGAGTGCAGGCGCAGCTTTACGGCCGCCTGCGCCAGGAGAACTATTATGTCTGTAAACGTCACTGGATTATTAAATCAGGGATATCGCGATGCTTTATTATCTTATTATATTGGTAATTATGTCCCGGCCAAAGATCTCGATTCTTTAATTAGCACCCCCGAAGATGTTTATGAATATCTGCTCATCGACCCGCTAGTCAACAACGATGTGCAAACCTCTCGTGTTGCCCAGGCAATGTCCAGTATTCAGCAGTATATCAACAGCATTACTCTGAACATGGAGCCTGGGTATAACACACAGGTTCTTGATGCTAACGAGATTACTGAATGGAATACCGGTGCCAACCAATATTCTATATGGGGTGGCGGCGTGGAGCTGGATACCTACCCAGAAAACTATCTCGATCCTGGTTTGCGTAACGGTAAATCCAGTAGTTTCATCGAACTAGAATCGATGCTCAATCAAAGTTCACTCACCGACTCGGCGGAACAGAGTTATGTTCTGGGCTATCTTTCTGAATTTGAAAATATTGCTAATCTGGATATTGTCTCCGGCTATCTGGATGGAATTTCGATCCCGCAGAGTATTTATTATTTTATAGGTAAAACACGCACCGCACCGTATCAATACTATTTCCGTACCCTTGATATGCGTAATCGCGTTGATGGTGTGATTCCATTTAGCGCATGGTCTGAGTGGATTGAGATAGCGGTATCTTTCAATGCAGACGCCGTTGTCGGTACTATCAGACCCATTTTATTTAATAATCGACTGTATGTGATTTGGTATGAAAAAACGATAACCGGGCAGCAGGAGGATGGCAGCGATATCGTTACCCTTAAAGCCTATTCTTCCTGCTATAACTTTGATAAGACATGGAGTGCGCCGAATGTTCTGGTGAGCGTCGATAGTCAACAGGAGAATGATCCCTACAAAAATTTATTTGATTGTGAAGATCCGAGTCAGTTTTACACCATTGCGGTTCATGTGATCCCTGCCGATACCTCGGTTGCTGAGAGTTTAGCCGTCTGCCTGTATACCGACTATAACCAGACTGATGGCTACACCGATCTCAGTATCAAAATTGATTACTGGTTTAATCAGCCAACGATTACGCCAAATTTCTTTAGCGATTTTTATGATGATTATAAAGGTGACGGCGGGCAGAAAAAAATCCAGTATATCTGGAGTATGACCTCGTTTTCGGTCACGGTAACGGAGGATGAATCCTTTGATAGCTTCACTGAATCTGACATTGTTAATAATTTATCATTAACAGCTGATGATATTACTATTACTGATTCCAGTGCGATAATTAAGTCTTCATTTGCCGCATCGTCACTGAACTATGATATCAGCCATCTGGATGCCACCGGAACCGCCAACGTCAGTGGTGGTGTACCGCTCAGGTTCCAGATGACCTTCGACTTCCAGCATCCATCAATCCATGTTGATGGGACTATTGTCGCGACGTCCGGTAATTTCTATACCCAAGAGAAAATTATCTCTATCCAGGTGGATAACCTCACCAGTGGTATTAACGGTAGTGAGCATGATATTTCCGGGAATAGTTCACAGCAAAGTGATACCCAGATAACGATTAGCGGAGCCGTATTCCAGGCACCAGAAATCGATTTTAATTATGATGATAATTATAAAATTACTTTCCGCTCGAAGAATTCTTGTTCGTCAGCGATGCACAATACTTACATCGTGAATTCATTCAAGTTCCCACGCCCGGCCTATTATTGGAGCCTCCAGGCTTATAAAGATAGCTGGGGCAGCGGTGAGGTGCTTGCTGAGTATTCTGATTATGGTCTGGCAGAGAATCAGACTATTCAAACCGATGAGATTGAAAACCTGTCAGAACTGACCACCATGATTTATTACTATGGTGTCAAACGTGAATCGTCGCCAGAAGCCGAAGCCTACAAGAAATTTACGATTAATTTCTCACCGGCTACCGGCAAGATGAATGCCGGTGAAATTCTGTCAACCAATGAAACCGCGCAGGGGCAGGCTAAATATCTCAGTCTGCCGGACAACTCCAGCGTCCGGCTCAACACGCTGTTTGCCAGGGAACTGATTAACAAGGCCAGTATCAGTATCGATGAGCTATTAACCTGGGATACGCAGCTGACGGTGGAACCTTCGCTGGAGGAGGGGGGCACTCCTGTGCCGATGGACTTCAATGGCGCTAATGGTCTTTATTTCTGGGAACTATTTTTCCACATGCCGTGGCTGGTAGCGCATCGCTTGTATCAGGAAGGTCAATATAATGATGCCCAGAGCTGGTTGAACTATATTTTCGATCCTTCTGCGCGAGGTAGAGTCAGTAGTAACCCCGCTTACCCGGAACCAGACTACTGGAACGTTCGTCCGCTCGTTGAAGCGCCAACAGGCGAAACGCAAAGCAGCATGGTGATGGACCCTCTCGACCCTGATGCCATTGCGGTTGCCGACCCTGTCCATTATCAAAAAGCCATTTTTATGGCCTATATCAGTAACCTTATTGCTGCAGCGGATGCGGACTACCGTCTGCTGACCAACGATGGGCTAAGCCAGGCGAAGCTGCGCTATTGCCAGGTTCTGGATCTGCTTGGGGCGCGTCCTGATATCCAGTTAATGAATAAATGGCAGCCCGATACGCTAGCGAATATAGCCAGCGCCAGCGATACGACATTATCGGCATTTGCGACAACCAGCACGATGGATTTGCTGTCGATGGCCGGTGAGACTGGCGTCGGAATGGCGGTCATTGATAATGCGAATTTCAGTGAGCCATTGAATACTTATCTGCTGAATTTCTGGAATACCGTCGATTCTCGCTTATTTAACTTGCGCCACAATTTGTCGATTGACGGACAGCCGCTGAATATTCCGCTGTACGCCCCGCTAGCCAATCCAACGCTGTTGATGCAGCAGTATGCGCAGGGCGGCTCGCTGTCCAACGCGGCGGCGACGCTGGCGATGACGATTCCGCCGTACCGCTTTAGCACCATGCTGCAAAGCGCGAAATCGGCGGTGGGTACGTTGTCGCAACTGGGGCAAACCCTGCTGAATTATTACGACCAGGGCGATGCGAAAGGGCTACAGGAGCTTCAGCAGCAACAGGCACTGGACATTTCCGCTTTTACGCTTCAGCTACAACAACAATCTCTGGAGGCGCTGAATGCAGATGCCACTGCGCTTCAAGCCAGCAGAGCTATTGCACAGCAGCGCTATGATCACTACTACCGACTGTACGACGAGGGCGTTTCGGATAGCGAGCAGCAGGTGATGAATATGCAAACCACCTCGGGTTCGATGATGACGGCGGCTGGCTCGTTGTTTAGCGCCGGTGCGGCGATGAATATGGTACCGAATATTTTTGGTCTGGCAGATGGGGGCAGCGTCTGGGGCGCCGCAGTGACGGCAGCGGGCAGCGTATTACAAACCAGTGCGGAAGCCACCAATGTTGCCGCGCAACGTATCGCCATCTCGGAAGAGTATCGTCGGCGCAGCGAAGAGTGGCAAATTCAGTATCAGCAGGCGCAGTCTGAGATGACTGCTATTGATAAGCAACTGGATGCATTGAGTATTCGCCAGCAGGCGGCGCAAACGTCGCTACAGCAGGCGCAGCAGCAGCAGGCGGATCTCCAGGCGACAATGAGCTACCTGACCACCCGTTTTACCCAGTCTTCTCTGTACAACTGGCTGTGTGGGCAGCTCTCCGCACTCTATTGCCAGGCCTATGACGCCGTGCTGTCGCTGTGCCTGAGCGCACAGTCCTGCTGGCAGTATGAAATGGGCGATATGGCGACAACCTTCATCCAGACCGGTGCATGGAACGACAGTTATCACGGGCTGCTGGTAGGCGAAACGCTGACGCTGAACCTGCAACAGATGGAATCGGCGTGGCTGTCACGTCATCAACGCCGCCTGGAGCTGACGAGAACCGTCTCGCTGAAACAGCTGTTGGGCGATGACTTTGCTGACCTCATCAACAAAGGCCTGGTGAGTTTCACGCTGAACGAATCGCTGTTTGATAATGACTATCCCGGCCATTACCTGCGCCAGATAAAATATATCACCCTGTCGCTACCGACGCTGGTCGGCCCCTACCAGGACATTCGCGCCACGCTGACCCAGACCAGTAGCAGCACGCTGCTGAAAGCGGATATCAACGGTGTGAAGTATCTCAACGGCGATACCTCGAGCGGCAACGCGACAAATATTGTCACCAATCTGCGCGCCAGCCAGCAAATCGCCATCTCCTCTGGCATGAATGACAGCGGTCTGTTCATGCTCAGCTTTGGCGATGAGCGTTATTTACCCTTCGAAGGTACGGGTGCGATTTCCTCCTGGCAACTGGCGTTCCCACGCTATATGAGCGATGAACAGCAAACCATTCTCGCGGCTCTGAATGATGCGATTGTGCAGGTGCATTACACGGCTATCTATGGCGGCAGCGCGTTTGAACAGGCTGTTGAAGCGGGTCTTTAAACATCTCAAGGAGCTGCCGCAGAATTCTGCGGCAGAACAATGCCTATGTCTGAAAAAACATTACTGCCGGTTAACGCACTTTCCCTGCCGCAGGGGGGCGCAACCCAGCAAGGAATGGGGGAATCGCTGACGCTGGCGGGGCCAGATGGCGCATGCCAGCTCTCTTTACCCTTACCGGCGAGCGCGGGGCGCGGCTATGCGCCATCGTTACAGTTGGCTTATAGCAGCCTGCAAGGCAACGGCGCGTTTGGTATGGGATGGTCGCTCGGCCTGATGTCCATCGCCCGACGAACCAGTACAGGCGTGCCCGCTTATGACGATAGTGATACGTTTATCGGCCCCGATGGCGAAACGTTGGTGGCGGAGCGTGATGAGGCGGGTAACGTGGTGAGCCGCAGTGTATCGAGTTTTGGCGGCGTGATATTTGCCGAACCCTGGCAGGTCGTGCGCTACTTCCCGCGAATTGAAAACGCCTTTTCGCGAATCGAACAGTGGCGCAACGCCAGCGGTCATTTCTGGTTGATTCATGGTGCCGATGGTCAACTGCACTGCCTGGGTAAAAGCCAGCAGGCGCAACTGTATGATAGTGAGGATCCGCAGCGAATCGCCTGTTGGTTTATAGAAGAGTCCGTTGCGCCGGATGGTGATCATATCTATTACCAGTACCGTCATGAGGATGGCGCAGGGATCGCAGATTCGATCGCCGAGCAGCATAACCAGCTCTATCTGATGCAGGTTAACTACGCCATTGCTCAACCCAGCGCCGACCTTCTGTTATGGACTGACAGCGCCAGTAGCGCCGACTGGCACTGCATGCTGGTGCTGGATTACGGCGAACGCAGTCTGGACAGCACGCTGCCGCCGCCGTATTCCGCCACCGGCGAATGGCTACTGCGCCGCGATCCGTTCTCCCGTTTTGCCTGCGGTTTTGAGGTACGCAGCTGGCGCTTATGCCGACAGATCTTGCTTTATCACTCTTTTACCGATTTCCCCCTCGCGCTGGTGGGGCGGCTGATTATCGATTATCAGCAGAACGCGCAGATGAGTCTGCTGTGCGGCGCACAGCAGATGGGCTATGACGAGGAGGGGCTGCGTGCGTTGCCGCCTTTGGACCTGCGCTATAGCGAGTTTTCGCCGGTACTGGACGCCTCCGCCTGGACGCCATGGGCGGCATTCAACGGCCTGGATAATGCCATGCCGTACCAAATCGTCGACTTATACGGTGAAGGGCTACCGGGGATCCTCAGCCGCGATCCGCAGGGCTGGCATTACCGCGCGCCATGTCGCTCGGCAAACGGTGGCGATGCTATCGACTATGCCGAGTGGCTGCCATTGCCGGAAATTCCCTCGGCCTTTAATGCGGCAGGGCGGCTGATGGATATCGACAGCGACGGCAGGCTGGACTGGCTTGTCGCCATGCCGGGAATGGCGGGCTATTTCACCTGCCAGCCGGATGGCACCTGGTCCACTTTTTGCCCCCTTAGCGCATTACCCAACGAAATATTTCATCCGCAGGCGCAGTGGATCGATCTGATGGGCGGTGGTCTGAGCGATCTGGCGCTGATGGGGCCGGACAGCTTACGCCTCTACCCCAACCAGCGACAGGGATTCGGCGCGGCACTGGAGGTCGCGCAGCCTTCGCCTCTGCCAGTGATGGGGCGCGATGCCCGCGAGCTGGTCGCGTTCGCCGATGTGCTGGGCAGCGGGCAGCCGCATCTGGTATGCGTTCGCCATAATGAAATCGTGGTGTGGGCCAATCTGGGACGTGGACGCTTTGCTGCGCCGCGCACGCTGGCGACGCTAGATTTTGATGCGGTGAGCTTTAACCCGCAACAGCTATGGCTGGTTGATGTGAATAGCGATGGCGTGGCCGACATGCTGTACGTTGAAAGCGATTGTATCCGCATCTGGCTGAATCAGGCCGGGAATGGTTTTGATGCCCCGTTGACGCTGCCGCTACCTGCGGGCGTCCGTTATGACAACCTCTGTCAATTAAGCTGCGCAGATGTTGACGGGCAGGGAATGCTGAGCCTGATCCTGACCGTGCCGTATCCACAGGTCACGCACTGGCGATTCGATTTTTGTACTATGAAACCGTGGCTGCTGAACGGTATGAACAACAATATGGGCTGCGATACGGCCCTGGCATATCGCAGCTCCGCACAAATGTGGCTGGATGAGAAGCAGCAGACATCCGGCGTAGCCAGCGGCTTGCCGATGACGCTGCCGTTGTTGCAGCAAATTCAGCAGCAGGACGAGATAGGCGGGAATCTCCGCACACAGCAGTTCCGCTACGCCAACGGTTTTTATGACGGCCAGGAGCGCGAGTATCGTGGGTTCGGCTATGTTGAAACGCTCGACAGCGCGCAGGACAGCGGTGCGGATTTCTCGCCAGCGCTGCGCACATGTAGCTGGTATCACACTGGACGAGAAGAAGATGAAACCCAGCTTTATGGTTCGCTTTATCAGGATCATGCGGCGTTTAGCCAGGCGGCGACGCGGCTGACGAGTTTTGATAAATCCACGCAAATGGATGTGCTGTTGGAAAATGTCAGCAGCCGACAGCGCTGGTGGCTGTATCGCGCGCTGAAAGGCAGCCCGTTGCGCACGGAGGTGTATGGCCAGGATGCGCCGGATATCCCGTATAGCGTTTCCGTCTATCGCCATCAGGCGCGATTGATACAGGATGCCGCGACGGACGACCCGGTTATTTTCCCTACCCAACTGGAACAAACTGACTATCACTACGAGCGCATTGCGGTCGATCCCCTGATCGGCCAGCAGGTGGCGCTGCAACAGGATGAATACGGCACGACGCTGTGGCAGGTGACGCTGAACTACCCTCGGCGAGAAAAACCGGCGGTATCTCCGTACCCCGACTCGCTGCCGTCCAGCGCCTGGGCCTCTTCATATGACGAACAGCAGCAGTTGTTGCGCATTCAGGAACAGCGCGTCGGCGTCTGGCACCTGACCGATCCACAGGCCTGGCGTCTGGCGCTACCAGACGCGCAGCGGCAAAACTGCCTCAGCCAGCCGGATAATGCCTGGCCACAGGGACTGCATTATGAAGATCTCATTCAGGCGGATGGCGTGCTGGGCGATGCGCAACCGCGCACGTTCGCCGGGCAACAGCAGGTGATTTACCTCAATGGTTCCCCCGATTTTCAGGCGCGAGTCGATCATCTGGAAACGGCGGAGCTGGACGATGTCGCGCTGCATGCTTGGGACGAGGTGTTGAATGTCGATCAACGCGATGCCCTGCTACGCGCGTCCGGCTATCTGCAGGTGGATACCCTGCTCAGGACACAAGGCGAGACGCCGCAGTCCGTATGGGTTATTCCACATACCTACACGACCTGGTTTGATATCAGTCATTTTTATCACCCCGCATCGGTGCAGGCCAACCAGGCGCTTTCACCCGTCACGCTGGCATGGGACGTGGATAATTGTTGCCAGAACGGCCAAACCGATGCGCTGGGAAATACCACTAAGTCGGCCATTGACTACCGCTTTTTACAACCTTGGCAGGTGACGGATCTCAACGATAACCAACGGCAGGTGCAGCGCGATGGTCTGGGGTTTGTGGTGGCAAGCGCTATCCTGGGCACAGAGCAGAGCGGCGCGGTCGGCTTTGATTCGCTGGCGGATAACCCGGTTTCTTGCGCAACCACGGTCAGTGAACTGATCGCCAGCCGTGGAACGTTGCTGCGCCAGCAGAGCCGTAGCGCACGTGATGTATTCAGTTGGATGCCGCAGGTTACGCTGGATGAACCCACACAAACGACATGGCTGGCGCGCGGCTGGGTGATGGCGGACGGTCATTTACGCAGCCACGCGCTGCGCCATATTCGCAGCGGCGAGGTTGACGCTCAGTTATGTGAGTTGATTGACTCAGCCCCACGGCTTCCGGTGCAGTCGGCCACGCTGGTGGCGGATAACTTCCCGCAAAACGGTGCGCAGCAGGTGCGCGCCAGCGTGACCTATACCGATGGCTTTGGTCGTGCGCTGCAAAACCTGGCGCAGGTTCCGCCCGGGGATGCCTGGCAGCGCACCGATGAGGGGGAACTGGCGATAGACGGCAACGACGCGCTGGTGGTGGCGTATGCCGATACGCGCTGGGCGGTGTCGGGTCGCGTGGAGTATGACAACAAGGGGCTGCCGGTGCGTCAGTACCAGCCCTATTTCATCAACAGTTGGCAGTATGTCGTCGACAGCGCTATGCGTGCTTACGGCCATGCTGATAGCCACTACTACGATGCCCAGGGACGTGAGGTTCAGGTTGATACCGCCAGCGGTTATCAGCGCCGCATGGGCTACTACCCCTGGTTTACCGTCACGGAGGATGAAAACGATACGCAGACAGCGTGAAGCACTCGCGCGACGCAGCAGGCTGCGCGGCAATCATCGCGCAGCGTTTTCATCACCATTTCGGGAGAATAAACGATGACTTTTTTATGCAGCGGCACGCCAGAAATTAGCGTGCGTGATAATCGCGGACAAGCGGTCCGGCAGTTGCGCTACAACCGGCGCGATATTAGCCAGCCGGTGGAAGAGCTGATTGAACGACATGAGCTGGCGTTAACCGGTCAGCCTCTCAGCCTGACCGACGCACGTTTCTTTGCAGCGAATAACGGGCTGGCGAATTTTCGCTATGTGACGTCGCTTTCTGGGCGGGTTTTACAACAGGTGAGTCTGGACGCTGGAGAGAACTGGGGGCTGTTTAATGCGGCAGGCGGTTCGGTGTGGGCCTGCGATGCTGACGGTACGCAGTCGCGTATGGAATATGACGTACTGGGGCGTCCCGGTACGGCTTATCAGCAGCGTGCCGACGAGAGCGTGGAAAGGGTGACCGACCGCTTTATCTATGGTGAAACCGTCAACGATGCCAAAAACCGCAATCTGCGCGGACAATGCGTGGAACATTATGATGCGGGCGGGCGTGTGGAAATTTCAGCGGTGGCGCTTAGCGGACAGATCCAGCAGCAAACTCGCTGGCTGCTTGCGTCGGCGGGGCAGGAGGCGGACTGGCAGGGGGATGATCAGAGCGCGTGGCAGCAGCAACTGGATGCGACCGCCTATGTCTCCTTGCAGACGTTTAACGCCTGTGGACAGCGGACTTCACTGACAGACGCGAAGGGAAATCAGCAGACGCAAAGCTACAATATCGCCGGTCAGGCGGGCAGCAGCAGCCTGCAAAAAACGGGCGCGACGGCAAACGTCATTATTAGCGACATCACCTACAGCGCGGCTGGACAGGTTTTACAGGTATCTGCCAGCGGCGGCGTTTCCCGGGCTTTCGGCTACGAGGAGACGACGCAACGGCTGTTGACCGTCGTCTCCCAGCGCCCCGCAGCCAGCGGGGGAACGGAAACCCTGGAGGATATTCTGTACGGCTACGATCCGCTGGGCAATGTCACCAGCATGACGGACCGCAGGCAGGCGACGCGCTGGTATGCCCAACAGGCGGTCAACGGTAGCCAGAGTTGGGGATACGACGCGCTGTATCAGCTTATCAGCGCAACCGGCCGTGAAAATGCCAGTGCTGGCGTACAAAGTCCGTCGCTGCCTGCGACGACCACGGATGCCAGCCAGTTGGTCAACTATCAGCGCACTTACAGCTACGATAATAGCTTCAATTTATTGCGTATCGCCCACAGTGGCGCCCAGCAGTACAGCCAGAACATGGTGGTGTCCAGCGCCAGTAACCGTGCCGTCAGCGAGACGTTAGCTACGGGGATTACCCCCGAACAGGTCGATAGCTATTTTGATGCCGTAGGACACGCGCTGTGGTTGCAAAGCGGGCAGACGCTGGACTGGAGCAGCGTTAACCGTCTGGCGCAGGTCACGCTGGTGGACCGGGGGGAAGAGGAAAGCGACCGGGAAATTTACGACTATGACAGCCAGGGCAACCGCCTGCGCAAGCAGACGATCACCCTGACCGGTAACGCCCGTCAGACGCAGCAGGTGGTTTACCTGCCGGGGCTGGAGCTGCGCGTGACGTCGACGGATAACGGCGGCAGCGTGACGGTAAATGACGCGCTGGTCATTAATATACTGAGTGGCGGCCCGGGCATTTCGGGCCGCTATCTGTACCGTGAACAGGGGAAGGAAGACGCTATCACCGCCGAAGGCCAGCTACGGTTGAGCCTGGGTAATCTGATTGATTCGGTCATGCTGGAGCTGGACGGCGACGGCGCAATATTAAGCCGCGAAGAATATTTCCCATTTGGTGGTACGGCGGTGCTGGCGGGGGACAGCGGCGAGCTGAAATACAAATATGTTCGCTATTCAGGTAAAGAGCGCGACGCTTCCGGTCTGTACTACTACGGCCAGCGCTATTATATGCCGTGGCTGGGACGATGGGCCAGCAGCGACCCGGCGGGCACGCTGGACGGGATGAATTTGTATTGTTTCGTGAATAACTCACCGGTTAGTCATGGTGATGTGGCAGGGTTAATTAATGAGGCCAATTTATCCAGTGACTTACTTTCCTTAATTAAAGAGAGCAGCAATATCAGATATGGCGGTCATTTAAATACGCTGTATAAATGGGGAATGGCTGTTCCTGCTATGGATGTCAGCGTAATGGGAGGGAGAGTTGATGTTATTGGCACAAAACCCACCGAGGACAGGAGTATTAATCCTTTTGCCAACGAGATAAATGTGGTCGCTGCCGAGAAGCATTCTGAATTAGTGGCAAGCTCCCGTCGTGCCGGATTGACTAATAATCTGGGAGAAGGGGAGCGGCAGATTATTAACCTCTATAGCCAGGAATCGGGGCCATTTCATAATATGATGCTCGGTTGGACGTTGCCTGATGGCTACGCGCCTGCTCAGGCCCGGGCGCTGCATGATGCCCTGGATAAGATGCCTTCGCACAGTGGGAATACCTATCGTGGTGCGATGTTAGGTGCAGATACAATGTATAACGAAAATGATGGCGGATATTTTCCAAAACGGAAAACAAATTTATCGTCCGGTTCATTGGTTAGCACTACCACGTTCTTCTCAACCAGTGCGGAGGTAAAAGTGGCGAGTGAATTTGTAATGCGTCAGCGATTTAGTAATGCATTTTCTTTCGATTCAGTGGTTTTCGATATCGATCAGACGAGCGGTAAAAACATCACCGAATTAACACATTTACAGCAGGCGGAAATATTACTTCAACCGGGGGCGATTTTTGAAGTGTCGGATGTCTATAAAGATGATTTTGGTTTAACTATCGGATTAAAAGAGCGATCTTCATCTCTTTGGGAAGATGATGATGTTCTTGCCAGAGGGGTGTTTGACTATCGGTTTGGGAGCCGTTTTACAAATCGACCAACATATCCTAATTAATGTAAGTAAACAGAGTGATTGCCTGGCGATGCCGGGCAATCACTCAAGATATCAATGCTATTTAACTGGGCAGAGAATACTTCTGTCTGGATATATTGTGGTTAATGCTTTTGCAAGCGACTGCCATTCTTTTGTCAGATTCTGAACTTGCTGTTTGTTGAGCACAGAACCTTGTTTTTTAATTAAGTCAGCTTCCACTTTGGTATAGTGGATTATTGATGAGTTTATCTGTGCATACTTATCGGAAGCTAACATTTTCTTCATCGCTTCTATATTCGAGATACTATCGTCAACAAAAATAATAGCATCGTATTGCTGGCCGGTCTTGTTCAGAAGAAAGTCTAGAATTTGCCCTTTATCCTGCCCGGAGGAGAAAAATACCCCGTTGGTATATCGCCAGGAACGTTTGAGTTTTCCTCTTTCATCAAGGGGCATCTTCTCTCCTTTTACCGTAAGCGATGAAGTGGAAAAATTAATTCCATTACGGTTAAGTTCACGCAGTGTGGCGTATTCGGTATCCGGCGCACGCGAGGTTAAGGCAAATGTAGTATGCTTCTGTTGCCACTGCGCCATTAATTTTGGAAGCTGCGGCTCTGTGAGTTGCATTGGACTCAATTCATACAACATCGTTATTGCATTTTCATAGAGGCAGGGGACTTTTTCTTCGGCGGAGGGTTTGATGGCAAGTTTACCCGTTTGCCATTGATACCAGATATCGCCGCCTAAGAGAGTGCCACTGGTGAGCAACGTGTTATCGATATCGAAAACTAATAAAGTTTTTTCAGCGGAATAACGTTTATCATTTTGCAATATGATATTAGTTACTTCCTTATAGTTATCGGTTTCCACCGTTTGTACATTACCAAAACTAGGGGCGGAAAGAATAGCAAACCCTACGCTGAATAGCGCTTTTATATAATTGTTCATGAACAGATCTCTTTATTAGAATGTATAGGATATCCCGGTACGCCAGCGTAACTGGCGATTGCTCGATGTTTTATCTACACCTTTATAATCTGCGACACTCACATAAGGTACCCATGAGCCGAATTTATAACCTACTTTAAAGGATGCAGTGTAATTATAATGATCGTTATTCCATGTTAGATAACCATTGTTATAATATACTAAGTTTAACTGATACTGGAAATTCGACGTATCAGGTCGATAGTCAACCCAAAGATCATAACGCCGATTGTTACGGTCATCATTACCATAATCGAGGGATTTTTGTGTAGCTTTATCCATATCATAACGAAAACGACCAGATACCTTCCATTCCTTACTGAAATCATAGCCAGCCGTTAAACCGTATTCGTAAGTAGACCAGTAGGCGGTTGTATCCAACCAAAACATGGGTTCTAACCAGAATTTTTTATCGCTTAAGGGCTTAAAGCGATAAACGACAGAAAAACCTGCTCCATTCGTTCCAAATTGAGAAGGATCGAATGTATCTTTTGCGCCTTCATCGGAGTTGTATCGTATTTCACCCATTAGCCCGATGCCATTGCTAAAAAACGTACCAAATTCCACACGATCGGCATGTGTTCTGGAATCATCCAAATATTCATGCCGGTAGTCTATAAAGCCGTGTGGTTGTTCTGCCATCGCAGCTTGGGATGAAAAGAACGCAGTTAAAATTATTAATGTAGAAACTGGATATGCTGGTATTTTCTTTTGCATAATAAGAATCTTTTTTAGGTTTAAGAGGAATTGAGCTAATAAATAGCTAATAATAGATGGGAATATTTTATGTTATATTTATATGGTTTATTTAGTCCAGCAAGCCTCCTTTATCAATAAATAGATAGAATTTTGTATTCTGATGTTTTTGAAAGTTATTGTCAGTAACAAAAATTAATGATTTTTTCCCATTAATCAGCGGCCCAAAAGTGACACCTTCAATACAGTCAGGTTGGGTTGTGTATTCTGTAAAATCAATAATCATTTTTTTAGTGATGGTTTGAATTGTGGCTGTGTTTTTATAGCTAGATAGCGAATCTATTTTTCTGATATCAGTGGCTTTCGATATATCTGCCAGGTAAACCCGGACATTAAAATCCCAGTCATTGAAGCCTTCACTAATGTTTCTTCCCGAACGTTCGATGACTAACATTTTTTTATCATTAATTGCCAAAATTTCGGAAACACCGTTGTCGTTAACACCGAACTGGCTCACCTGGGGTACAGGGTCGGTCATGTAAAGATATTCAGCATTAGGTATTAAATTATTCCCTGTGGCATCGCTGGAAAATTGTAGAATGCGCGATGAACCTGAATTTAGCGGACTGGCCAGCGGTCCGTCTTGCCTGAGGCTACCTTCCAGAGCAAGATAAACATTTTTCCCATCAGGGGTGAATGAGAGTCCTTCCCAGGAATTCGCGTTATGTACGCCTGTTACAGCATCCTTTCCCCCGGCAATATTAAACTTAGGTGCAAAAAGGGCTGAATAATCTTTAAGTAATTCGCCGTCTTTGTTGCTCAGGCGTAACGGTGAACCGAGCTCAGAACTCCACAGCAACGATTCACCATCAGGGGTTAATGCTAACCCCTCGGCATCAATAGTCGATGTTTCAAAGTCTCGCTTATCTTTTCCCGTCATATGATTCGCATTAAGCAATTCTACGCGGAATGGTGATGATTTATCGGGTAGATGTACTTTAAATTTATATAAGCTGGAAAAGCCTTCTTTTGTATTGTTTCTACTATCATTAATCGCGTAAAGAATAGAGTTTTTATTATCCCATGCCAGTGCAGACAGGCCTCCGACTTTCTCATTGTTGTATTGTGTGTCAGGTGCGAGGGTGAATTCTCCTGAATACGTTAGCGTGGTGCTGGCTAATGTTGCTGTTGAATACAAAAAAGCAAATAAGGAAAGCTTTAATAGTCTCATAAAAACCTCGGTTTTCTTGTTTTTTATATAAATGATTTATTATTTATGCACGTGTAATATATCTATGGGAATGACTGCTACTTCAGTTAAAACACATAATATATTGAGGTTGTTTATCTAATTGTTACGCATGAAATAGGCTACTTCCTCTGCTGTGGCTAAATTACCTCTAGCACCTAATGCAGTGATATTAATAGCAGCGGTTGCCGATGAAAATTCAAGTGCATCAGCGAGAGAATAGTTATGAATTAAGGAGTAGACAAATGCACCATTAAATACATCGCCCGCTCCGGTCGTATCAATGACACTAATTTTATAACTTTCTCTACGAGCCCGTTCTTCTCCTTTTACGGCAATAACACCTTTCTCATCCAATGTAACAACAACGGCCTCCAGTTGATAATGCTCCTGTACTTGAGTAAGTGAACTAAAGTCTGGTTCAATCCCATGGCCAGTGACAAAACCGTCATAGTTAAAAATAGCAATATCAGTGAGTGTTAGAATTGCGTTCAGCCGTTCTGGAGTGCTGGCAATATGTGGCTCAATATCAACAACAACTTTAGTACCAACACTATGGGCGTATTCAGCGAGCTTAGTAAATTTCTCTATATCGTGAGGCATGGTATACAGATATTGACTTTGTTCAATGGCATGCCGGGCTTTTAGATCATCCCACTCGCGCGAACCACCTGGCGCGTAAATAAGTGATTTCTCGCCTGATTCATCGACAAAGATCACCGCCAGGTTTGCCATTAGCCCTGGAATTTCACAAACGAATTCACAATCAACATTAAATTTTTGGAAATCGTTATAAATTGCCTGACCGTTATAATCGTTGCCGACACAGGAAACTGAGGCGACTCGCAAGCCAAGACGTCCCATGGCACATGCGCTGTTCGCAACGGTTCCACCGACCATTTCAGCCAGACGTTTACCGACTATCTTCCCACCTCGGGAAGGGAGTGCCGGTACACCTAATATGACATCAATATTTCCACTACCGATAGCTGCGACATCAAATCTTTTCATTTTCTATTTCCTTAACACGTTACGCGCTGGCCGCCTCGTTTAATAAAATCACATGCGAGATTCCATGACATTTCATATAGCCATTGCATCCTCAAAAATATATGTAGTGGATTCTCAGAGTTATCCAGATAGTCGACAATTTCTGCTGTTGCGCCTTTTTTAAGTAGAGATTGGTAAGTCGCGTGATAAAAATTTGCATCCGCAAGGGTTGCTGGTAATAGTATAAAATGGTGTCCTTCACTCACCTGGTTCAGCCGTAGTGAATGATAAAATTCCTCAATCAAAAATGCGTCTGCATGAATTTGCGGGCCACAGGACAGTAGATTCATACCTGATAACGCCATTCCCCAGGAAAGGTTACTACCCAGAAAAATAAGTTTATTCTTGCGATAAAAATCCAGGTCTTTGGACTGCCAGTCTTTTTTTATCGTACTGAATTGTGATTCTGGCTGTGTCGTGAGCCACGTTACAGAATCGCTATTCGTGCCAAGGGCATCTGCCAGGCGTAATAATAAATAGAGCGTTGCACTGGTGCTTTGTGTCGGAAATCCTTTCTTTTGTGCCTGGGTGAACAGCATATTTGGCGTTGTTTTGCTAAAAGGACTGCCGGGACCATTTGTTATGCCAATGACCTGGGCTGATGATGTTAATGCATAGTTTATGGCGTCCAGCACTGGCGAAGGCCGACCGCTAGCGCTAATCATCACGATCAATGTTTCCTGCCCATAACGGTGAAGATTGCTTTGCAGGAAATCATATGTTTGCAGGACACGACAACGTAATGTTGTGCGCTGTTCCAGATAAACTGCAGCCGTTAATGCTGCAGTCCATGAGTCCCCTGAACCTACCAGTATGAGGTCACTGAGCGCCTGGGTGTTGATAATGGTCGCAGCAAAGAGAGCGTTCCAGGAGGACTCCAGAGAGAAAAGTCT
The DNA here is from genome assembly GCF_059725275.1 of Kluyvera fluvialis. NCBI lineage: Bacteria > Pseudomonadati > Pseudomonadota > Gammaproteobacteria > Enterobacterales > Enterobacteriaceae > Kluyvera > Kluyvera fluvialis. The sequence goes on from NZ_AP046142.1 coordinate 734,170, forward strand.
TTCAGCTGTTTCGTCTATTTCGCACCTTGTTACCTGTAATGGCATGATGGAATTGGCGTCAGCACCATATACTGGCAGGTTCATTAGGCCTCCATCGCTTGTTGTGCTAAATGGGAAAGGCCTTGCGCGATAGTTTCTAGATCGAAATCTTTGCTGTTAACCGAGCGGAAAAAAGCATACTTATCAGCGGGAAGCGCATCGAATCCTTTCCATGCCCCGGCGATCGCGCCAGCCATGGTGGCGATGCTGTCCGTGTCGTTACCCACATTGGTGCAGGCGTGGATCGTTTCCCATGGTTCTCCTTTGCTATAAGCCAACAGACCAATTGCTGTCGGAATAGATTCATGTGCAGCCACGGAATTACCGATTAAACCTTCCATTTCTCTCAAGCATTGTTCCAGATTGCTAGCACGTCCGGCGATGTCCAGCGCCAGTTGAATCCGCATTGATACTGATGGCCCAGCGACACAGCGAGCATGTTTTTTAGCAAGAGTCTCACCATAATCGGCACCCCACAGGGCGGCCTGGCAAATTTCATTCAGAGAGCTATCCGGTTTCATGGCTTGCGCTGTTGCCGCTGCAATTGCACAGGCGCTGGCGATAGCGATATTCGTATCATGAGAAGGAAGACAGGTAATCAATGCCAGCTCGCAGGCTTTCTTTAGATTCCCAGGCCACACCAGGCCGGCTGGAGCTACGCGCATTCCTGCGCCATTGGTTGTGCCAATATTTGGCGCCTGGCGTTCTGAAGTGCCGATGCGACCAATGGTATTGGTTGGGCGGCCTTCTTTTAGTGCTTTAACAATTTGCTCTGTTGTCGGTCCTTTATAGTTAGCGTAAGGCTGCATATCCGCCCAGCGTAACAGGCAAGCGAGCCAGTCATCATTTGTGAATTGGTCAAACCCTGCTTTAATTAAACCTTCGGAAAAAACATACATTTGACTTGAGTCATCAGTAATTAACCCAGCTACACCATTAAGCGAACCTGCAAATGTGTCTTTTGGCGGAACAACAAAATCGTTCAGCCATCCTCCCCATTTTTGTTTAATTTCGTCGATACTATAAAGCTCTGTGGACGCACCCAGCGCATCTCCCATTCCGGCACAGGCCAGTGAACCTAAAATCTTATTGTAAATGACGGTATTATTCATAATTTCCATGTTTATCTCTCTTGTTCAAATACTAAAGCTGTCTTTTGTAATTCTTGTTTTGTACGAATAGCGACTTGCTGCATAAATCATTTCGACGTATTCCATTGGCTTGCGCTCGACTGAGAGAGTAATACGAGCACAGCTTAAGACGACGTCTTCTGAAGTGAGCTCAAGTAACGTTCGTTCCGATGGTGATGGTAAGCGTGCCGAGATTGTTTCAGTTGCTTCAAGTAACTTTATGGAAAACTTATCTTCCAGCAGCGTATAAAGGGAGCCTTTGCCTAAAAGTTCTTCCTCTGTCAGTATTTGATCCTTTTTCAGTGCGAGCCATGAAGACTGGATCCCTAACGGGATTGTGCCTGAATAACGAACTCGACGGATAAAAAATACGCTGCTGGTATATATATCTAAAGCAAGGTTTTTCCGAATCACTTCGCTTACGGGGACATACCCTATTTCCAGTATTTTTTGTGCAGGATATCCACCTTTAGCTTTAATATCATCGGTAAAGCTATGAAGTAGATGGTTCTCTCTGCTCCGATAAGGGAGTACAAATGTTCCCTGACCATGAACACTGTGCAAATAACCTCTTTGTTTCAAACTTTCAATTGCTTTTCTTATTGTCGTTCTGCTGGAAGAATAGTAATCAGCAAGCTCCCTTTCTGTGGGGATGGCACAATTCTCCGACCATTCACCAATATCAATTTTTTGTTTGATTTCATCAAATATCTCCCGATGTTTAAGTTGAGATTAGTTTATTCATCTCGGACATCTCTGTTGATGTGGTTGATACCAACTGTACCGTTTTAATCATTTTTCATGGAAAACTATTGGGCAGTTTTTGTGATACATTACACAAAAAACCATATTTATATATTTATTTCATGTGGTTAGGTGAAAATTGGTTTTTGTGTGACAATGCTCAATAACTGCTCAATGGTTTGTTGTGGTATCTACCAATATTTTAAATGATCGGTACCGAGTTGAACTTCCTATAAAACGAACAGGAAGTATTCTGCTTGTGCTTTCCCTTTGGTTACACCTTATGGATACAACAGGTGCCACAATATGAAAATATCAGTAAGTGAAAAGATAGGCTTTGGTGCAGGTGATATGGCTATTGCCATAGTTATGATGTCTTTGGCAATGATTATCACCTATTTTTATACCGACGTGTATGGATTGGACCCAATAGATTTAGGTATTTTATTGTTCTCAGTAAGAATATTTGATGCGATTATAGATCCACTTATTGGTTCCCTGACCGATAAGACGCTAACACGTTGGGGAAGATACCGTCCGTTCTTGTTATTTATGGCTATTCCTTTTGGGATCAGTATCTGGTTAATGTTTATAACACCCGATGTGAACTATTCCATGAAGTTGCTTTGGGCTTATGCAACATACATTTTACTGACGATCACATATACTTTAATAGCAATTCCATATGTTTCATTAATTGGTGTGATTACAGATGATCCAAAAGAGCGACTAAGCGCTAACGGATACCGTTTTGTCATGACAAAAATCGCGATGTTCGCGGTGACTATTGTGGTTCCAATGTCTGCAATGTATTTAGGTAAAAATAATATGCAGGCAGGGTATCAAATCGCAATGGGGTCGATGGGGATATTGGCAACGTTGCTGTGCTTGTACTGCTTTATCAGTGTAATAGAGAGGATCCAGCATCCTAAACCAACATTAAGTTTTAAAGCACAATTCAGGTTGTTGATCAAGAACGATCAGTGGATAGTTTTAGGTATTGCTATTGCCATTATTATGTTTGGCGGCATTATCAGAAACTCCGTTGCTGCTTATTACGCGAAGTACTATTTAGATGGTGGTGATGCTTTAATATCTCCCTTCCTGACTGCTGGGGTAGTCGCTTCGGTTTTGTCCATGGTTGCGTGTACTTACATCACTCGTATTTACGATAAAATAAAAATGTTTCGCTATACGCAATTACTGGCGTTTGTCGTGGGTGTTGCAATGTACTTTTGCGTTAAACAAGAAAGTATCTATCTGGCTTTTGTTTTCTACTGCATTGTTACCTTTCTTACAGATATCCAACTCCCTGTGTATTGGGCATCCATTGCTGAAGCTGTAGATTATGGCGAGGTGAAAACGGGCAAGCGAGTCTCTGGTTTAGCATTTGGTGGTATCTTGTTTTTCCAGAAATTTGGTATGGGGTTAGCCGGCGGCTTTGTCGGTATTGTATTAGGTTACTTTAATTATAAACCAGGCGTGGAACAATCATCAGAAGCATTGTTGGGCATTTGCTTAATGATGACCATCATCCCTGCCGTACTGAATCTGATAACAGGTTTGTTGATGAAAAAGTATATTATTAATGATGAATATTGTGTAGAAATGAAAAAAGCATTGAGTCGCTAGATTTTTGGTGTTTTATTTAATGGTGAAGGTACTGAGTCAAGGCAGTCGTGGAAAAAAGGATGTCGCCCTTAATCAGACGACATCCTTTTTCTATTTTTTTATGCTGTGTTATAGCTGATTGCCAGTGAATAAAAACTGTCAGTACAGCACTTAGTGCGTTAGATAATTTGTCGGTTTCATAACTATTTTTGCGATAGTTTTGCTTGTTTTAGACAATACACTCTCAGCGTGCTAATTATTGGGGCTGTTAAATTAAATGGATAATCTACTCGGGGTGGTTGCTGAAAATACTATGTTTTTTCAATGATCAGTTATCTACGTTACAGCGTTCATCATCACTTTTATCCGATTAACTAATGAAGAGGAAGTGGTGGCGTGATGATATATATGGAGATAGGGCATGTAATTGTCTATCTTGATACCACAAATCCCATCAATCTTAAATGATTGAAGGAATTTGAACGGCTGTAGAGCACAACCTTTACCATTTTTAATAAGATGCAGAAGATTAGACAGATCCATGTTGTGTTCAATGAAATGAATTTCATAAAAATGTTTATTAAGTATACTCTTAACGCTGTTTTTAATGCAGGCTGAGTATTTGTCTTTCCATATGTAAATTGGTAAGGATATTCTCCTGCCATTATCACTCATGCTTTTGGGTAAGATAATAGAAAGCCCCTCACTGCGCCATTTTGACGGTGTTATATTGAATGTAAAAGGTAACTCTCGCAATGATATTATAATTAGGTTTTTTTCATGGTTAAGGCGCTCAGTATCTTCAATAGTAATGGCCTTTCTTATTACATATAGTCCAGGGAACTCCGTTTCTAATATTGCCTGAATATGTTTGATTACTAACATGGAAACACTAATGTCGAAAATCAAGGTTGTTATTTTTCTGGAGTTTCTGTGTACAATGTCATTGTCAATTATTTTGAGTTCTTCATAGAGAGTCTTGCATTTTCTATAGTATTCAATAGCAAGCGGTGTTGGTAATAGTTCATTACGCGTTTTTTGGAACAGTCTCGCGTCTAGTATTTTTTCTAAATCATTGATCTTTTTGGTGAGCGGAGATCGGGTAATGCAGAGTGCCTCCGCTGCTTTAGACACATTTTTTTCTTCAACCATAACCATAAAATATTTCAATTGCTTAGACAAAAAAATATCCATGTAAATCCTCTAAAAGTCGATGTTTTAACTGTTAAAAGTCATTTTCGAAATTTGTTGATTTTTGTTCTATGGTGATAGCGATAATTCTTACTGATTAAACAGTATTGTTGATTGTGGCTTTATTATAAAACCCAAAAGTGCACGCGGTTTATTCAAAAAATAAACACCTTATGTTTATTTTTTGAATAAAAGTTTCTCGTGAGATAGATATGATAATGAGTATAGTCTTAGCGAGGAAATTGAAATGCAAGATCTTATCGTTCATATATATTCATCTTCAATAAAGTTGGCACTGTTTTTTGGTGCATTCACTGTTAATGCTGAACATGATATGTGGATTATTGTTGGGGCATTTTCTGGTAGCATTGTTTTTATTGTTTCCGCCATTGATTTTTCACCTGTTTCTCGGTGCGCATTATTTACTGCCTCATTATGCATCGGTATTGCTGCGGCTGGTTTTACGGCTTCAACTGGTACGTATATTATTCAGCGTGTGGTGGGCGTCACAATTCATATGCCTGTAGCGGTCGGCGCGGTAATTTCATCGGCGCTGGCGGTTCGTTTGCTTGTGTTTTTGTGTGCTAAACCTAAAAGTAATATATCTATTTTTGATTTTCTTAAGCCGAATAAAAGAAAATAGATGCTCTGGTTGCATCGTGAATGAATGGAAGCGAATGGCCTGGTTGTGCTTTTTGAACGCTAGCATTATTGTTCCCGCTGAGTGTTGTAAAACAAAGGCGGCATTATTGATATATCGGGACTAAATATCAATTAGCTAAATGGCTGATGGCGTTTAGTTTAGAGGTATTATATTTAGCGCGCCAGAACTTATAGGAATGTATCCGAAATGATGAAAAGGAGAGAGCAATGGCATTCAAATTCAGCCCTCGCAGCGAAAGTAATTTAGTCGGCGTGCATGTAGATTTAGTCAGCCTTGCCCGACGTGCATTGCAGGTTACGCGAATTGATTTTGTCGTGACGGAGGGTTTACGCACACAGGAAAAGCAGGCGCAAATGTACCAGGATGGGAAATCGCAAACGCTACGGAGCCGGCATTTAACCGGCCACGCTATTGATATTTTTGCACTACCATCGCCGGAAGGCTCATGGCGGATGGCGGACTATCAGATAATAGCGGATGCGTTTAAACAATCCTCGGCTGAGTTGGGTATTCCTGTTGAATGGGGGGGCGATTGGTGCACGTTGAAAGATGGGCCACATTTTCAACTGCCATGGCGAGAATATCCGGCTTAAATTGCGGAGGATTCGTCATTCTTGCGTTGGAATTAAAGTATATGTTTTGTCTGGACTTATATATTCCAGCAAATATTAAGTAATAACTTAAATCGCGTTAGGTTCGGTGTTGTGGTCGATCGTGTTGGTGCGTATGACGCAGAGCTGGAAATTGTACTGGTAACGCGATACAGCCCGATGGCGCTTGCGCTTATCGGGCCTACGTGGGTATTCGAGTTCATGTTTTGTAGGCCGGGTAAGCGCAAGCGCCACCCGGCAAAACACGGCTCAATACCTGGCGGTTAGACGCCTTGCTCCAGGATACGAATCGTTGTATCCAGCACGTCTGCTTTCACCGCTTCGCCCCAGGCTTTCATGTGCGGGGTTTGCAGGTGCGCTTCAAGGTGTGCAACGCTTTCCCATACTTCTACCATCACGATAGAGTCAGGTGCTGTGGTCTGGAAAGCAACGCCAGCGGCGTGGTCAACCATCGGCGCATAACCGTGGCAGCCGTCTTCTTTTAAAACGGTTGGGATAATTTTTGCAAACTGATCCAGCACCGCCTGGCGGTGGTGCTGACCTGGACGAGTGCGAATTTCAGCAATAACTGTCAACATGATTAACTCCTTCTCATTTCAGCCTAACAGTTAAGCAAAAATCGTCCCAAGATGCTTGCGATATTCTGCTACATAATGTGGAACATCTGGCATTTTGATAACGTCGTTGGCGATAAAGGTAGGCAGCGCTTCCATTCCCAGGAACTGGTTCGCTTTGTGGAATGGCAGATAAACACCGTCAACGCCCACGCCGTGGAAGAACTGATCTTTATCGGTAAAGGCTTCCATTGGTGCGTTCCAGGTCAGGGACAGCATATAGGTTTTGCCCTGAATCAGGCCGCCGGAACCGTATTTTTTGCTGGCGTCAGAACGGGTACGACCATCGCTGGCGTACAGAGAACCGTGGCCTTCGGTGAATACATCATCAATATATTTTTTGACTGTCCACGGTGCGCCCATCCACCAACCCGGCATCTGCCAGATAACAGAGTCAGCCCACAGGAAGTTTTGTACTTCCGCTTTTACGTCGTAATCGCTGTCAGCGCGAACCACTTTAACATCATGTCCGAGGTCGCGCAGATAGGTCTCCGCGACTTCAGTCAGGGTGTCATTCAGTTGGCCGTTAGAGTGGCCGAATTTTTTTCCGCCGTTAATAATCAGAATGTTGCTCATTTTTTATCCTCGAAAGTAAGCGTTTGTCCGTCATGATACTCGGCTCACCATTGCGGTTAAATGTGCAAAATGTGCAAAGTCTTTTGCTGAAATAGCAATAATCAGCTTACCAACGAATATCAACGATAAAACCACCGTCCGGCGCATTCGCGAAGTGAACCGACATCTGATGCAGCGCGGCAATGCGCTGAACGATAGACAGCCCCAAACCACTGCCGGTTTGATCCTGCCCCGGCGGGCGGTAGAAACGCTCGCCGATACGCGCCAGCGCCTCGGCTGCGATCCCTGGCCCGTTGTCACGAATGCTAAAACTGCGCGCTTCCAGCGTCACATTCACCACACTGCCCGCCGGGCTGTAGCGCACGGCGTTATCCAGCAGGTTACGCACCAACAGACTGAGTAATAGCGGTTGCGCGGTGCGAGTGATCTGCTGTGCATTCAGTTGCAGGCGAATCTCAATACCGGCTTTCTGCGCCGAATGGTAAATATCCATCACTGCGGATTCCAGCAGGCTATCGAGACTCACCGTCTGTACGTCAGCCAGTTGCTCCAGCGAGTCCAGGCGCGAAAGCGTGAGCAGTTGTTCCACCAGACGCGTCGCGCGGTCAATGCCCTGATGCAGTTGCATCAAGGCTTTACTCTGGCTCTCAGGGTCATCCTGCGACATTTGCGCCACTTCCGCCTGCACTCGCAGCGCGGTCAGTGGGCTACGCAGTTCGTGCGCAGCGTCGGAGGTAAAGCGGCGCTCGCGAGTCATCATATCGTGAGTGCGGCGGAACAGTTGATTCAGCGCGTCCAGCAGCGGGCGCACCTCGCTGGGCACGCCTTCGGTGCTCAGTGGGTCACCCGAGTCTGGGTCGCGTTGGCGCAAGGTGCGGGTCAGTTTTTTCAGCGGTGCTAGCTCGCGGCTCAGCAACAAAATCAGCAGTAAAAACATTAATGGCAAGGCGATAAGCCACGGCGTTAGCTGGCTGGTGATGATGTCCAGCGCCATCTCTTTGCGGTAGTCCCACTCCTGGCCGACCACGATGCGATATTTTTTATCGGCGGTGGTCAGCCATAAAAAACGCCAGCTATCGTCGTCATTACTGAGATGCCCGTCGTCAAAGCCTTCACGGCGATAATGGTACGGAATGTACGGCCCGTTCTCGCCGTCGTGCAGCACCATTTCTCCGTCGCTGGTGTAGATAGCGAAGGCCAGTGCGTCATCATCCAAATGCCCATGCTTGATCTTTTTCGGCGCGCGCACCCACTGGCGCGAAGTAGGCAGGTCGGCAAAATCCATTGCGCTGATACGTTTGGCGAACAGCATCTGCTGGGTATCGAACAGTTTATCCAGCTTATCGGTAGTGTGTTGCCAGGCGATGGCGCTGGCGAAACACCAGGCCACCGCAGAGAGCAGCATAAACAGCAGCGTCAGGCGAAAGCGAAGGCTAAGACGGCGGAGCAGATTCATTGGTCACCCAGGGTGTAGCCGATACCGTGTACGGTACGGATAAAGTGGCTGCCGAGCTTACGGCGCAGGTGGTGGACGTGAACTTCGATGGCGTTGCTGGTGACCTCTTCATCCCAGCTATACAGTTTTTCTTCGATCAGTTTGCGCGGCAGCACACGCCCGGCGTTGCGTAATAACAGTTCCAGCAGGGCAAACTCTTTCGGCTTGAGCGCCAGCGGTTCGCCATTCATCGTCGCGACCAGTTTACTCGGATCAAGCTCAACAGCGCCGTGGCGCAGTACGCTGCTGGTTTGCCCGTGCGCCCGGCGGATTAACGCTTCCAGCCGCGCGGCGACTTCAATCAGCGCGAACGGTTTACATAAATAGTCGTCGGCGCCGAGGCGCAGCCCTTCAACTCGCTGATTGAGTGCGTCGCGGGCGGTCAGAATAAGCACTGGTTCGCGGTGAGATTTCTCGCGCCATTCGCGCAGAATATCCAGCCCATCAATACCGGGCAGCGTGAGATCGAGGATCACCGCATCGTAAGGGGCGCTATACAGCGCGATTTTTCCCTCTTCGCCACGGGTAAACCAGTCCACGCTGAAACCCATTTTCCCCAGCCCGGTTTTGATACCGTCGCCAATCAGCTTGTCATCTTCGACTAATAAAATGCGCATCGTCCATTCCTTGCTTGCCGCTCTGATAGCAAGTAAACCGCGTCTTCGCCGCCGCTGTACAGCAAAAATAATTCTTTTTTCTGCTTAAGAAGTTGTTAAGAATTAGCCTGTGTAATAGGCCACAGACACAGTAAAAGGGAGAGCAAACAATGAAAAAAATTGCAACGATAGCGGCCATTCTGGCACTGGCATCCGCACCGGTATTTGCCGCAGATCAAGGGGGCTTTTCTGGCCCTTCCAGCACCGTAGCACAAGGCGGCGGTTTTGTTGGGCCTAACGGCACGGCCACGACCACGGCAAACGCCAAATCCATGCGTGATGATACCTGGGTTACCCTGCGCGGTAATATTATCGAGCGCGTTTCCGATGACCTGTACATTTTTAAAGACGCCAGCGGCACGGTGAATGTGGATATCGACCACAAGCGCTGGAACGGCCTGGTCGTCACGCCGCAGGATCTCGTCGAAATCAACGGCGAAGTGGATAAAGACTGGAATTCAGTCGAAATTGACGTGAAACAGATCCGCAAAGTGAACCCATAATCGCCGCAAACTGCGCAGGATAGGCCAGGATTGCGCCTGTCTGCGTCGTCATTATGCGTCATCTGGATGAGCCTCTCTCGCTTGAGGTGCTAAGCCAGATGGCGCATCACCTGCCATTTCATTTTCATCGGCAAACCGCCGAACTTCTGTGACTCAACGCGTCAGATAAGGTAGTATCTGCGGCAATATTGCCCCTTCGATGGCTGGCGAAATAAGTTGAGGAATCACGATTAATGAGCGATATGGCAGAGCGCCTTGCGCTACATGAATTTACGGAAAACGCCTACTTAAACTACTCCATGTACGTCATCATGGACAGGGCGTTACCGTTTATTGGCGATGGTCTAAAACCGGTGCAGCGCCGCATCGTCTATGCGATGTCTGAACTGGGGCTGAATGCCAGCGCCAAATTTAAAAAATCCGCCCGTACCGTCGGTGACGTACTGGGTAAATATCATCCACACGGCGACAGCGCTTGCTATGAAGCGATGGTGCTGATGGCACAGCCGTTCTCCTATCGTTATCCGCTGGTTGATGGCCAGGGGAACTGGGGTGCGCCGGATGATCCGAAGTCCTTCGCGGCGATGCGTTATACCGAATCTCGCCTGTCGAAATATTCCGAGCTGCTGCTGAGTGAGCTGGGCCAGGGAACGGCAGACTGGGTGCCAAACTTTGACGGCACTATGCAGGAGCCGAAAATGCTGCCTGCGCGCCTGCCGAACATTCTGCTTAACGGCACGACCGGTATTGCGGTCGGGATGGCGACGGACATTCCGCCGCACAACCTGCGCGAAGTGGCAAAAGCGGCAATTACACTTATCGATAGCCCGAAAACCACGCTGGATGAGCTGCTGGATATCGTCCACGGGCCGGATTACCCAACCGAGGCGGAGATCATCACGCCGCGCGCCGAAATCCGCAAAATTTATCAGAATGGCCGTGGCTCCGTGCGGATGCGCGCGGTGTGGACGAAAGAAGACGGCGCGGTGGTGATTACCGCGCTGCCGCACCAGGTTTCCGGTGCCAAAGTGCTGGAGCAGATTGCGGCGCAGATGCGCAACAAAAAGCTGCCGATGGTAGATGACCTGCGTGATGAGTCTGACCACGAAAACCCGACGCGTCTGGTGATTGTGCCGCGTTCCAATCGTGTGGATATGGAGCCGGTGATGCATCACCTGTTTGCCACCACCGACCTGGAAAAAAGCTATCGCATCAACCTGAATATGATTGGTCTGGATGGCCGTCCGGCGGTGAAAAACCTGCTGGAAATCCTGACCGAATGGCTGGCGTTCCGTCGCGATACCGTAACGCGCCGCCTGAACTATCGTCTGGAGAAAGTGCTGAAACGCCTGCATATCCTCGAAGGTTTGCTGGTCGCGTTTCTCAATATTGACGAAGTTATCCATATCATCCGTAGCGAAGACGAGCCGAAGCCGGTACTGATGTCGCGTTTTGGCATCAGCGAAACGCAGGCGGAAGCCATCCTTGAGCTGAAACTGCGCCATCTTGCCAAACTGGAAGAAGTGAAGATTCGCGGTGAGCAGGATGAATTAGCGAAAGAGCGTGACCGCCTGCAAGCGGTTCTCGCCTCCGAACGCAAAATGAGCAGCCTGCTGAAGAAAGAGTTGCAGGCTGATGCCGATGCCTTTGGCGATGACCGCCGTTCGCCGCTGCGTGAACGCGAAGAAGCCAAAGCGATGAGCGAGCACGACATGCTGCCGTCTGAGCCGGTGACCATTGTGCTGTCGCAGATGGGCTGGGTGCGTAGCGCCAAAGGCCATGATATTGACGCGCAAGGGCTGAGCTATAAATCTGGCGATAGCTGGAAAGCGTCGGTGAAAGGCAAGAGCAACCAGCCGGTGGTGTTTGTGGACACTACTGGTCGAAGCTACGCCATTGACCCGATTACGCTGCCGTCGGCGCGCGGGCAGGGTGAACCCCTGACCGGCAAACTAACGCTGCCGCCAGGCGCGACCGTCGAGCATATGCTGATGGAAGGCGATGACCAGAAACTGCTGATGGCCTCGGACGCTGGTTACGGTTTCCTGTGTACCTTCAACGATTTGGTGGCGCGTAACCGTGCGGGTAAAGCGCTGATTACGCTGCCAGAAAATGCGCAGGTGCTGCCGCCGCTGGTGGTGGAAGATGAGTCGGATATGCTGCTGGCGATTACTGCCGCAGGCCGGATGCTGATGTTCCCGCTGAGTGATTTGCCGCAGTTGTCGAAAGGTAAGGGCAATAAGATTATCAACATTCCTTCCGCAGAAGCGGCGAGCGGTGTCGATAGCCTGGCGCACCTGTACATCCTGCCGCCGCACAGCACGCTGACCTTCCACGTCGGCAAACGCAAGATCAAACTGCGCCCGGAAGAGTTGCAAAAAGTGACGGGCGAACGCGGACGCCGTGGGACGCTGATGCGCGGCCTGCAAAAAATCGACCGTGTAGAGATTGATTCCCCGAAACGCCCGAGCGTGGGTGATAGCGAGGAGTAATCCTCTCACCCTAAGCCTCTCTCGTTGAGAGAGGCTCGCTCTGATGCTTTTTTCTCCCGCTGAAGGAACCAGAAGGAGAGGGCAAAAAGTACAAATATTGCTATAAAGCGTTGTTTATTACGCCATTGCGATTAAGAATAGCCCTTACAAGGGTTTGCGAGTCACAACTCCTGAGCGATATATATGCGCAAAATCATTCGAGCCGCTTTATGGAACGCGTTAGCGTTTTGAACAGCCCTTGCGCGGCAGCTTGAAATATGGCGGGTATATAACGCGAAGAGGCTCAGGATTCAGAGGTAGCCATGCTATTTATTTTACGTGTCATTATTGTTGTCATTTATTGCATCCTGGTATGCATTTTTGGCTGTATCTATTGCCTGTTCAGCCCGCGAAACCCAAAACACGTTGCCACCTTCGGCCATCTGTTTGGTCGTCTGGCGCCGGTTTTTGGTCTGAAAGTTGAAACCCGTATGCCAGCCGATGTCGGAAGCTACGGTAACGCGATTTACATTGCGAACCACCAGAATAACTACGATATGGTGACGGCGGCGAATATCGTCCAGCCGCCAACCGTGACCGTTGGCAAAAAGAGCCTGGTGTGGATCCCGTTCTTTGGTCAGCTTTACTGGCTGACGGGTAATCTGCTGATTGATCGTAATAATCGGGCTAAAGCGCACGGCACTATTGCCGAAGTCGTGAACTCGTTTAAGAAACGCAAAGTCTCTTTCTGGATGTTCCCGGAAGGTACGCGTAGCCGTGGTCGTGGCCTGCTGCCGTTTAAAACCGGTGCATTCCACGCAGCTATTGCGGCGGGCGTCCCGATTATTCCCGTGTGCGTCTCAAATACATCGAACAAGATTAAACTCAACCGCTGGAATAATGGTCTGGTGATTGTGGAAATGCTGCCACCGATTGATACCAGTGCATGGGGTAAAGATCAGGTGCGTGAGCTGGCGAAACACTGCCGTGAAGTGATGAAGGCAAAAATAGATGAGCTGGACCAGGAAGTGGCTCAACGCGAGTCTGCCGGTAAATAGTATTATGCCTGCCAGCAGCGCGGAGAATCACCGCGCCGCACATTGTTTTGCTGTTGGGAAAATGAGTTCCCCTTTTTGATTTGTCAGTATTGATGGAGTTTATATGTCACTCAGTCGGCGTCAGTTTATTCAGGCTTCGGGCGTTGCGCTCTGTGCTGGCGCAGTGCCGTTGAGAGCACAGGCGGCAGGTAAACAGCCGGTCTTGCCCGTGCCTCCGCTGCTGGAATCACGCCGTGGACAACCTCTTTTCTTAACGCTGCAACGCGCGCACTGGTCGTTTACCCAGGGCACACGCGCGCCGGTGTGGGGCATCAATGGTCGTTATCTTGGGCCGACGATTCGCGTCTGGCGTGGCGATGACGTTAAGCTCATCTACAGCAACCGCCTGGCAGAAAACGTCGCCATGACCGTTCGCGGCCTACAGGTTCCTGGCCCGTTGATTGGCGGTGCGGCGCGCATGATGTCACCTAACGCCGATTGGGCTCCCGTGCTGCCGATTCGCCAGAGCGCATCGACATTATGGTATCAAGCCAACACGCCTAACCACATGGCGCAGCAGGTCTATAACGGCCTGGCGGGGATGTGGCTGATAGAGGATGAAGTGAGTAAGTCCTTACCCATCCCGAACCATTACGGCGTGGATGATTTCCCGGTCATTATTCAGGACAAGCGGCTGGATAACTTTGGCGCGCCGGTATACGACGAACCTGGCAGCGGTGGCTTTATCGGCGATACGCTGCTGGTTAACGGCGTACAAGGGCCTTACGTTGAAGTCTCGCGCGGTTGGGTACGGCTGCGCCTGCTGAATGCGTCTAACTCTCGCCGCTACTCATTGCGTATGAGCGATGGACGCGCGCTGCACGTGATTTCAAGCGATCAGGGATTCCTGCCGGCGCCGGTTTCGGCCACTCAGATTTCGCTTGCTCCGGGTGAGCGTCGGGAAGTCCTCGTTGATATGACCAACGGCGACGAAGTGTCGATGACCTGCGGTGAATCCGCCAGCATTATGGATCGCATCCGTGGTTTCTTCGAACCGTCGAGCATTCTTATCTCAACGCTGGTACTGACTTTGCGTCCTACCGGCCTACTGCCGTTAGTGACCGATAGCTTACCGATGCGCCTGCTGCCGACGGAAATTCTCGGCGGTGCGCCGACCCGCAGCCGCGACATTGTGCTGGGCGATGACCCAGGCATTAACGGCCAATTGTGGGACCCGCAGCGTATTGATATTACTGCACAGCAAGGTAGCTGGGAGCGCTGGACAGTGCGCGCCGACTCTCCGCAGTCGTTCCATATTGAAGGGGTGATGTTCCAGATTCGCAACGTCAATGGCGCAATGCCGCTGCCGGAAGATCGTGGCTGGAAAGACACCGTATGGATTGATGGTCAGGTTGAGCTGCTGGTGTACTACGGGCAGCCGTCGTGGCCGCATTTCCCATTCCAGTATTCCAGCCAAACGCTGGAACTGGCTGACCGTGGCTCCATTGGTCAGATTCTGGTAAACCCCGCACCATAATGATTACGTTATCCGGCCTGCTGAAATGTTCACAGGCCGGATAAACGCCGCGTCATCCGGCGCTTCGGTCGCCCCAGCGATAATCCCCTTCATTTCGTGTATCAATAAAGCGTATAATCCCCGGCCTTTGATTATTTTTTTACCACTTTTCTTTTTGGAAGCAACATGAGCGCTATCTCCCTGATCCAACCGGATCGCGACCTTTTCTCCTGGCCGCAGTACTGGGCTGCCTGTTTCGGGCCAGCACCGTTTTTGCCGATGTCACGAGAAGAGATGGATCAACTTGGCTGGGATAGCTGCGACATCATTCTGGTTACTGGCGACGCCTACGTTGACCACCCGAGCTTCGGGATGGCGATTTGTGGCCGTATGCTGGAAGCGCAGGGCTTCCGCGTGGGGATCATCGCCCAGCCGGATTGGAACAGCAAAGACGATTTTATGCGTCTGGGCAAACCGAACCTGTTCTTTGGCGTCACTGCCGGCAACATGGACTCGATGATCAACCGCTACACCGCAGACCGTAAGCTGCGTCATGACGATGCCTACACCCCGGATAACGTCGCCGGGAAGCGCCCGGACAGAGCCACGCTGGTGTATACCCAGCGCTGTAAAGAGGCGTGGAAAGATGTGCCGGTGATCCTCGGCGGTATCGAAGCCAGCCTGCGCCGTACCGCGCACTACGATTACTGGTCTGATACCGTTCGCCGTTCGGTGCTGATTGACGCCAAAGCCGACATGCTGATGTTCGGTAACGGTGAACGCCCGCTGGTGGAAGTGGCGCATCGTCTGTCGATGGGCGAGCCTATCAGTGAGATTCGCGACGTGCGTAACACGGCGATTATCGTGAAAGAAGCGCTGCCTGGCTGGTCTGGCGTGGATTCAACGCGTATTGACACCCCAGGGAAAATCGACCCTATTCCACATCCGTATGGCGAAGATTTGCCGTGCGCTGATAACAAACCGGTAGAGCCGAAAAAGCAGGAAGCCAGGGCGATTACCGTGCAGCCTCCGCGCCCAAAACCGTGGGAAAAAACCTACGTGTTGCTGCCGTCGTTTGAAAAAGTGAAGAATGACAAAGTGCTGTATGCTCACGCCTCGCGCATTCTGCACCACGAAACCAACCCCGGTAGCGCCCGTGCGCTGATGCAAAAGCAGGGCGATCGCTATATCTGGATTAACCCACCGGCGATTCCGCTCTCGACCGAAGAGATGGACAGCGTATTTGCGCTGCCGTACCAACGTATTCCACACCCGTCATATGGCAAAAGCCGTATTCCAGCGTATGAGATGATTCGTTTTTCTATCAACATCATGCGCGGCTGCTTTGGCGGTTGCTCGTTCTGTTCTATTACCGAGCACGAAGGGCGTATTATCCAGAGCCGTTCTGAAGATTCGATTATTAATGAAATTGAAGCCATTCGTGACACCGTTCCTGGGTTTACCGGCATTATCTCGGATCTTGGTGGCCCAACGGCCAACATGTATATGCTGCGCTGTAAATCGCCGCGCGCCGAGCAAACCTGCCGCCGCTTGTCCTGCGTTTACCCGGAAATCTGCCCGCATATGGATACCGACCATACGCCGACGATTAACCTGTACCGCCGCGCTCGCGATCTGAAAGGCATCAAAAAGATCCTGATTGCTTCCGGCGTGCGTTACGATCTGGCAGTGGAAGACCCGCGTTATATCAAAGAGCTGGCGACGCATCACGTTGGTGGTTACCTGAAGATTGCGCCAGAACACACCGAAGAGGGACCGTTGTCGAAGATGATGAAGCCGGGGATGGGTAGCTATCACCGCTTTAAAGAGCTGTTCGACACCTACTCGAAGCAGGCCGGTAAAGAGCAGTATTTGATTCCGTACTTTATCTCTGCGCACCCAGGTACGCGTGATGAAGACATGGTGAACCTGGCGCTGTGGCTGAAACAGCATCGTTTCCGCCTTGATCAGGTGCAGAACTTCTATCCGTCGCCACTGGCGAATTCGACCACCATGTATTACACCGGCAAGAACCCGCTGGGTAAAATTGGCTATAAGAGTGAAGATGTGGTTGTGCCGAAAGGCGACAAACAGCGCCGTTTGCACAAAGCGCTGCTGCGCTACCATGATCCCGCTAACTGGCCGTTAATCCGCCAGGCGCTGGAAACTATGGGCAAAAAGCATCTGATCGGTAGCCGTCGTGATTGTCTGGTGCCTGCGCCAACGCTTGAGGAGATGCGCGAAGCTCGCCGCCAGAACCGCAATACGCGCCCGGCATTAACCAAGCACACGCCAGTGGCGCATCAGCGCCAGACGCCAGCAGGAGCGAAAAAAGCGCCATCCGCCCAGCCGCGTAAACCGGCAGAAGCGGCCAAGAAAGCGCCATCCACACCACCGCGCCAAGCCAATAGCGGTGCGAAAAAACGCCCTAAACCGGCGGTTGGGCGTTAAAACCGATGCCCGGTGGCGCTGCGCTTACCGGGCCTACAAATCTAATGTCCGGTGACGCTATGCTTACCGGGCCTACAAATCTGGTAGGCCGGATAAGGCGTAGCCGCCATCCGGCTTCTATCGCACAGGTGGTCGCTTAACCGCCAAACTGGTCGGGATCTGGCCCCAAACGCTTACCTTGATCCAGCGCGGCGATTTCAGTGAGTTCGTCTTTATCCAGACGGAAATCCCACACGTCAAAGTTTTCCGCAATGCGCGACGGCGTGACCGATTTCGGGATAACCACCAGGCCGCTATCGAGATGCCAGCGAATAACAACCTGCGCCGGTGTTTTGCCATATTTATCCGCCAGGGCGCGGATAACTTTCTGATCAAACACCCCTTCGCCACCCTGTGCCAGCGGGCTCCAGGATTCGGTCTGGATTTTGTGCGTCGCATTCCACGAGTGCAGTTGGCGCTGTTGCATCAACGGGTGCAGCTCGATTTGGTTAATAACCGGTGCAACGCCGGTTTCATCAATCAACCGTTGCAGGTGAGGAATCTGGAAATTGCAGACACCAATGCTCTTAACCAGCCCCTGTTTTTGCAATTCAATCAGCTCTTTCCAGGCACTAACGTAGTGGTCGGCAGCCGGAACCGGCCAGTGAATCAAATACAGATCGAGATAGTCTAGCTGCAACTGTTCAAGGCTTTCCTGCAACGCATCGGCAGGGCGCTGATGCGCATCATTCCAAAGTTTGGTGGTAATAAACAGCTCATCGCGGGGCACGCCTGCGCTGTGAATGGCCTTGCCCACGCCGGACTCATTTTTGTAGGCCGTAGCGGTATCAATAGAGCGATAGCCCACCTCCAGCGCCTTATGAATCGCGGTGACCACGTCCTCATTACTTGCCTGCCAAACGCCCAGGCCTAGCTGCGGCATTACATTGCCATCGTGCAGTTTAATCACGGTTGGATGTGTCATGCATTTCTCCTTTTCGCGAGCTTATCGGGGCGATGCCCCGATAAGGTTGTAGGATTAAGTCTGGTAGAAATATGCAAAAACGAAAGGTAAAACGGTAAAGGCTTAGCGTGCAGCTTCGTAGATACGGCGGCTAACTTCCAGGGTAATATCCTGATTTTCACCGAGTTTTGTCATGCCATGTTCTTCCAGTTTTTTCAGCAGCGCAGGGATAGAACTGCCGTCCAGACCGTAGTCGGACAGGCGAGTTGGCACGCCCATTTGCTCGAAGAAGCGACGTGTTGCGGCAATCGCTGCATCAATACGCGCATCGTCAGAGCCTTCGGTAATGTTCCATACGCGTTCTGCGTATTGCAGCAGTTTCGCGCGCTTAGTATCACGTTTTTCGTTCCACAGTGCCGGCAGAACGATAGCCAGAGTCTGGGCGTGATCAAGGCCATGCATTGCCGTCAGTTCATGCCCCAGCATATGGGTAGCCCAGTCCTGCGGTACGCCTGCGCCAATCAGGCCATTCAGCGCTTGAGTCGCGGCCCACATGACGTTCGCACGCACATCATAGTCTTCTGGGTTTTCCAGCGCTTTCGGGCCATCTTCAACCAGCGTCAGCAGGATACCTTCAGCGAAACGATCCTGGATTTTGCCGTTTACCGGATAGGTAACATATTGCTCAACGGTATGAACAAAGGCATCGACTACGCCGTTAGCGACCTGACGCGGCGGCAGAGTGTAGGTGTAAACCGGGTCAAGAATTGCGAATACCGGCTGGACGTGAGAAGACATAAATGCCTGTTTGTCACCGGTGGTTTTGCGCGAGATAACCGCGCCTTTGTTAGACTCAGAACCGGTGGCTGGCAGCGTTAATACAGAACCCATTGGGATGGCGCTGGTCACGTTACTACCGCGTGTTTCGAGGATTTCCCACGGGTCGATGCTTGCATCGTAGTGCGCAGCAGCAGCGATAAATTTCGTGCCATCCAGCACGGAACCGCCGCCGACGGCCAGCAGGAACGTCACTTTCTGCTCACGGGCGATTTTCACCGCATTCATCAGCGTTTCATAAGATGGGTTAGGTTCGATACCGCCAAATTCCAGCACGTCCAGGCCTTTCAGCGCGGCGAGTACCTGGTCCAGTACGCCGGTTTTTTTGACGCTACCGCCGCCGTAGGTGATCAGCACGCGAGCATCAGCCGGGATTTGCGCGCGCAGGTTTTCGATGGCGCCTTTACCGAACAGAATGCGAGTAGGGGTGTGAAGATCAAAATTAAACATGGCTCGTTCCCTTCTTAGTGGGTGGAAAAAGAGGGCGGTGATGGGTTACCGCCGAATGTCATCATTGTGGTCCTGGTTGTCATCCCTCTCAATGCACATTTCTGCGATTGTCTTGCCCATTTCTCCATAAGGCTGGAGAAATGCGTTAATCGTAGTCACAATGGCATCGTCGGAAAAGGTATCGGGAGTACCCATTGATGAACCGCGAAGATATTTGTGCTCTGCTGACAGAAAAAGTTAAGCATCTGAAAAATAATGAACAAAACCTGAGGGCACTGCTGCCGGATATCCAATTGCTGTATGGTAATCAGCCCTGTGGGCGTACACCGGTGATGTATCGCCCCGGCATCGTGTTTCTCTTTTCCGGCTATAAAATTGGTTACATTAATGAGCGCACCTTTCGCTATGATGCAAACGAGTATTTGCTGCTTACCGTACCTTTACCCTTCGAATGTGAAACTTTTGCGACCGAAGACGCGCCGCTTGCTGGGCTACGGTTAGATGTGGATATTTTACAGCTACAAGAGCTGCTGATGGACATTGGCGAGGACGCGCTATTTCACCCGTCGATGGCGGAAAGCGGCATTAACTCTGCCACACTGTCCGAGGAGATTCTCTGCGCTGCCGAACGCCTGCTGGATGTGATGGAACGCCCGCTGGACGCGCGGATTCTTGGGAAGCAGATTATCCGCGAAATGTTGTACCACGTGCTGATCGGGCCACGCGGCGGGGCGCTGATGGCGTTGGTGAGCCGACAAACGCACTTCAGTCAGATTAGCCGAGTGCTGAAACGCATTGAAAGCCAGTACACCGAAAGCCTGAGCGTTGATCAACTGGCCGCCGAGGCCAATATGAGCCTGTCTGCGTTTCATCATAATTTTAAATCAGTGACCAGCACTTCGCCGCTGCAATACCTGAAAGCCTACCGTTTGCATAAAGCGCGGATGATGATGGTACACGATGGCGTGAAAGCCAGCGCGGCGGCGATGCAAGTGGGGTATGAAAGCGCCTCACAGTTCAGCCGCGAGTTTAAACGCTATTTCGGCCTGACGCCGGGAGAAGATGCCGCGCGTCTGCGCGGTATTTAAATATAAAAAAACCGGCGGTTGCCGTAACGCTTGTCAGTTAAGCGCCACATTCCGTTCACCTGATGTTTTGTAGAACATGAAGCCTCTGTTCCTGTGAACGGGTCAAGGGGGACTGCCGAGTCCCCCTTGACAATCCCTGCGGCCCCGCAGGGAAATCGGTGCTTCGCACTGCGCTCGCCTGCGAACTCCAGCCTGCGGCACGGCGAAACTCGACTTCCTGTCTCGGTTCGCCTCAGCCCGCCATCCCTGGCGGTCTGACCTTGTCTTCCTTTCTCCGGCTCGCCGATTTCCATCGGGGACTCATCGGTTTCAGTAACTCTGGTTCTGGATGTTCATTCAAAGACCGCACTGACGTGGGTGGCGTCTAAATCGCCGAAGCGTTCTCTGGAGGCCGGGGCAGCCCACAGGGATGTGGGCTGAGGGCGCGGCTTTACAGGGATGTTGCCTCGCGCCCGACCCGAAAGCCGCAAGAGATAAGCTGAGGGAATCGCGAAGCGACGATTTTGCCGCCGGAGACCGGGGGTGCAGGGGGCGGCGGCGACTGGCCGCCCCTTGCGCGCTCTTTGCGCCCGAGCATGTTTAGGGCATGGCGTAAAAAAGAGCGCAACTGGCGGCGATACTAAAAGTAGAAATCCCCTTAACTGACAAGCATCAGGCAGTTGCCGGGCTTTTCAAACGCGTAAATGAGTATTACGCGTCGCAGTATTTCTTCTTGATGACCACAATCACCGTGCCAAGCAGGCCAGCAACCAGCAGGAAAATCGGCAGGATCAGCAAAAATGTCATCACCTGATCTTCGTGACGTTTCACGAAAGGGATCATGCTGATGGCATAACCGAAGCTGGTGACTACGCCAACCCACAGCAGCGCGCTCAACCAGTTGAACACCTGGAAGCGGCGGTTAGGTAAGCCAGAAATTCCGGCCATCGTAGGCAACAATGTGCGCACAAATGCCAGAAAACGGCCAGCCAGCAGCGCCAGCAGACCGTGTCGGTCAAACATGCAGGTTGCGCGCTGGTGGTATTTATCCGGTAGCTGCGACAACCAACCTTTCACCACTCGTGTGTTACCCAACCAACGCCCCTGAACATAGCTCAGCCAGCAGCCGAGGCTGGCGGCGGTGGTTAAAATCGCAATCGTAGGGATGTAGCCCATTACGCCCTTGGCGATGAGCGCACCCGCCAATAGCAACAGGCTATCACCGGGTAAGAATGAAGCGGGAAGCAGGCCATTTTCCAGAAACAGTGTGGCAAACATGACCAGATAAACGACCCCCACGACGCGCGGATTCGCCAGAGCAGCAAAATCGTGCTGCCACAGCGCGGCGACAATATCTTGAATAACGACCATGAAAATTCCCGTGGAACAGCGTTTTCGCTCATTGTACGCCCAAAAGATTAAAAACACCTTGATCTCGGGCGCAACAAATACAGCGGCGTTGTTCTGATTTGCTGACAACGGGGCTGAATTTGTTTACGCCCGACAAAGGATGATGTCGGGCATGGGCTATGTTACACGATGCGGGCGAATCCTGCCGCTAAATCCGCAATGAGATCGTCAAGGTTTTCTAAACCGATGTGGACACGAATTAACGTGCCGCTGAAATCAATCTCACCGCCCGGGCGAATGGTAGCAAGCTCCTCCGGCTGGTTTGCCAGAATCAAAGATTCGAACCCGCCCCAGGAATAGGCCATGCTAAACAGCGAGAAGTGGTCGAGATAGTTCGCCAGTTCGTCGTCATTCAGGCGCTTATTGAGTACAAAAGAGAACAGCCCGCTGCTGCCGGTGAAGTCGCGCTTCCAGAACTCATGCCCTTTACTACCCGGCAGCGCAGGGTGGTTAACTCGTGCGACTTGAGGCTGTTGTACCAGCCATTCGGCAATTTTCAGGCTGCTCTCGTGATGCTGGCGCAAACGGACACCCAGAGTACGCAGGCCACGGCTGGTCATATACGCGGTGTCGGCGTCGAGCATTTGGCCCATCAGATACGCGTTTTCGCGCAACTGCGGCCAGCAACGTTCATTAGACACCGCCGTGCCTACCATCGCATCGGAGTGACCAATCAGGTATTTCGTCCCGGCCTGAATCGAAATATCAACGCCAAACTCCAGCGCCTTAAACAGCACGCCCGCCGCCCAGGTGTTATCTACTATGATAATGGCTTCTGGCGCGACGCGACGCACAGCGGCAACTATCGCCGGGACGTCGTGTACTTCCATCGTGATGGAGCCAGGTGATTCCAGAAACACCACTTTGGTATTGGGTTGAATTAGGTTCGCTATCTCTGCGCCAATCAGCGGGTCAAACCAGCCGGTGGTCACACCCAGCTTGCCGAGAATTTTGGTACAGAAATCCTGGCTTGGTTCGTAGGCGGTGTTGGTCATCAGTACGTGGTCGCCCTGTTCGACAAACGCCAGAATCGTATTTGCCACTGCGGCTGCCCCGCAAGGGAAAAGGGCGCAGCCCGCGCCGCCTTCCAGCTCACACATTGCCTCCTGGAGAGAGAAGTGCGTTAGCGTGCCGCGACGCCCATAGAATAGTTCTCCGTTGGCGCGGTTATGCGTGGCATGTTTTTTGGCGGCGACGCTTTCAAAAACCAGCGATGACGCGCGCTGAATCACGCTGTTTACCGATCCCTGTGTGTATTTTTTACTGCGCCCGGCGTTGACCAGCGCGGTGTCGAGGTGCTTGTTTGCCATTTCTGCTGTACCTGTTTTTATACGTCTGGACGTCTAAACTATCACGATTGGCGGCAGGGTATAGCGTTTCGTACGCATACAGCAGAAAATTTTGCCAAAAAGAAAGCTGAAAACTTTTTTACTGCGTAAGCGCAAGGAAACTAAGTGTGATTTAAGTCAATATGTAAATACTAATGAGAACTACTATCAATTCGACGTTGTTTTGATATTATTGTGCTCAGGTTTTGTGATTTAAGTCCTGGAGATACACAGTGGGTAATAATTTGATGCAGGCGGATCTCTCCGTTTGGGGTATGTATCATCATGCCGACATCGTGGTTAAAGTAGTCATGATCGGCTTGATACTGGCATCCGTCGTCACCTGGGCTCTTTTCTTCAGCAAGGGCGCTGAACTGCTTTCCCATAAACGCCGCCTCAAGCGTGAGCAGAAACTGTTAGGGGATGCGCGCTCTCTCAACCAGGCGCACGAAATTGCCGCCTCATTCGATGCCCAAAGCCTGAGCAGCCAATTAATTAACGAAGCGCAGAACGAGCTTGAGCTGTCTGCCGGTTCGGAAGATAACGAAGGGATTAAAGAGCGTACCGGTTTCCGTCTTGAGCGTCGCGTCGCGGCGGTTGGGCGTCACATGGGGCGTGGGAATGGCTTCCTGGCGACCATCGGTGCTATCTCGCCATTTATCGGCCTGTTTGGTACGGTATGGGGCATTATGAACAGCTTCATCGGTATTGCTCAAACGCAAACCACGAACCTGGCCGTTGTCGCACCGGGGATTGCTGAAGCCCTGTTGGCCACCGCGATTGGCCTGTTCGCCGCTATCCCTGCGGTGGTTATCTATAACATCTTCGCGCGCCTGATTGGCGGCTTTAAAGCCAACCTGAGCGATGTCGCCGCACAGGTACTGCTGTTGCAGAGCCGTGACCTGGATCTTAGCGCCAGCGGCGTGCATCCGGTACGTACCGCACAGAAATTACGAGTAGGTTAATGCCCCATGGCAATGCGTCTTAATGAAAATCTGGACGATACCGGCGAAATGCATGAAATCAACGTGACGCCGTTTATCGATGTCATGTTGGTTCTGCTGATTATCTTCATGGTTGCCGCGCCGCTGGCGACCGTGGATGTTAAAGTCAACCTGCCAGCCTCCTCCAGCCAACCGCAGCCACGACCGGAAAAACCGGTGTATCTGTCGGTAAAAGCGGATAAATCGATGTTCCTCGGTAACGATCCTGTCACCGAAGACAATATGGTTACGGCGCTTAACGCGTTGACGGAAGGTAAGAAAGACACGACCGTGTTCTTCCGCGCCGATAAAACGGTGGACTACGAAACGATGATGAAGGTCATGGATACGCTGCATCAGGCAGGGTATCTCAAGATTGGCCTGGTCGGTGAAGAGACCGTCGCGAAAAAGTAAAATACCCCGAATGGCGCACTCTGCGCCATTCGCTATTATTCCCCTCAGATGCACCCTTCCTGTGAAATTAATACGCTGATTTAAATAATATTAAGCGGTGTTCAGACTGGCTTAGGTGTAGGCGCAGCGACGATAACCGGCTTTTTCTCGCTGTCTCTGTCCGGCTTCAGGATGACGTTAGCGGTGCGATAGTCGCCATCGGCAAGGCCACGGCTTATCTCAAGGGTTGCGGTTTCGCGGTGCAGGACATGCTGATAGCAGGCTTCGGTGTGCGCCAGAATTTTATCGCGCAGGTGTGGATAACGTTCCATGATTTCGCACAGCGCAGCGCCAAAGATCTCTTCTTTTACCTGATAGGCGTAAATTTCGCGGCGATTCTGCCATTTCATTTTGACCAACGCTGCGGGAATTGGTACCGATGCGTTAGAAATACGGCGGCCTTCGGCGCTTTTTTCATCACGTAATGCCTGAAGGTTGCGCTGAAGAAGTGTTTCATCACTTATCTGCGGGCTTAATGTTAAATTAGCCTCGCTAACATCGACAAGTTTCATGCTTACTTTTCCGTCAGGTTATAAAACAGTGGCGTGACTTTTTCCTGAGTCATTAAATTAAGCCAAATTTTATTACCGTCTTCATTTATTTCTTGGGTTTTTAACTCAATAATTTGGCTTAACTCCAGTGGAGATATCTCCCCCTGTACGACCAAATTATTTAGCATAAGGGCAAATGCTTCAATTTTAGCGACGCGATATAATCTATCTTTAATATGACGATCGCGCTCTTCCAGCAATGGGTTACGCGACTGGCCGCCGCTAATCAATATCTCATTCTGCCAGCGAGATAACGAAGCCTTCTCCGGCTCTGGGTGCTGCTTGTCCTTGATATCCTGGCTCTCAGCGTCGATCGCTGAGATACAAAAACGGGCTGGGATAAGGGTTTCAGCTATCATATACGTGTCGTCTTTCGAAGGGCTGGCGGGTGTTTTTTATTATAGTGAGCTTCGTTGACATTATCATGGTGCACTTTTAAAATCAAAAAAAGTGGAGAAAACCATGAGCGGTATTATTTATTTTGTGATGGTGTTGCTGTTGCTCACCGCCGTTATTTTAATTTTTATGTATGGTCAAAATAACGAAACAGCGGATATCGAAAATGAAACTGCAACCGCCAGTACCACCACACCGCTGAACAAAGATGAAGGCGAAAGTCATTTTGCTGGATTGATGAGCAGTATCACGCCTTCGTGGTATTGGCGAATTAATCATGAATATATCGATTTTCTGCAATCAACGATAAAGCGTCTGTCTAGCGACGAATTAAAGGAAACGCCTGGTCTTTTTGATGCCCAGGAACGTTGTCGGAATCTCAACGGCGCAGTCTACGAATATTACGATGAGATTAAGCGTCGTTGCCTTAAAGGTGAACAGGTTAGTGCCAGCGATCCGGTGGTGTTAAGCCTACAGCAGTGTTTCGGTGAATTCGCCCAGGAGGCATATCCTGAGCTGGTGGCGCTGGTGTGGCCAGACTATCAGCGGCCTTTTGTAAGACCCCACGATGTGTAATTTTATCTGTTGATGTCATGCGGCATCGTTGCGATGTTTAGTCGCGTAATCTCTATTACGCTTCGCGCATATTGTGGCTGTGACGCTGGCAAATGTGGCAATGTTGCTGTTCAGCATTCATGGTAAAGAATGGATGCTGGCAACAGGTACACCTCTTTCGTATAAAGGTAAATTTTTGGGTATAGCTTAGCTGAATTTGTGGCTGAACCATGATCGCACGGTGGAAACAGACGGCCATACAGCTATGGCAGCCAGTGCATAACGTAGACGACCATTCCAGCTTGCCGTCGTTGAAACGTAGCGCTTGTTCACGACAGGCTCTGGCGCAGGCCCCGCACGCTACGCAGCGCGATAACGTCAATGAGAGTTCAAATTCACTGTATGGGTGGAAGAACTGCCGACGTTTCTGACGGTCAGCGCTTGCCCGCCCTGATTGAATACCTTCATCCACCACGTGTATCAAATGACGGCGAGAGAGATTAACGGATTTTGTTTCCGGGGGAACTATCTGCCAGACCGGTTCGTTGAATTTCCGCAACCAGATGTTCAGTGCCGCAATGGCCAGCGCCCAGCCAGGATGCTCGTCAATATTCATGGCCACACGCCTGATGCCATACTCATAGTGCCATATCAGCAGCTCGTCCGTACTGGGCGACAGTGCCGAAAATGGGGCGACAAGAGCCTCATTTTTGTACCATCGGGTAGCGGGTTGTAAGTGTTGTAATGCTCCCGTGGGGCAAACAAAAAGACAATGGCCACAGTGGATGCAAGCCATTTCATCGAGAGACGCCGCGTCATCGGAAAGCGAAATCGCATTCGCCGGGCACACTGTTACACAGGCCTGACAGGTGTGCCCGGCGTATGTTTTACGCAAGCAAGAAGCCCCCACGTCAGGAGACGTGGAAGGCTCAGGCGTGAAGCGAAATAAAGCCATTAGTGGATGCTGAAGAAAACGAAGCGGAACAGGACTTCTGACACCAGTAACAGCAAAGAGCCGATAATGAGGCCGCACCGGCGGTTACGCCATCCACTGATAGCAAACAATGCCGTGCCCATCACCGATATGACCCAGGATAAAAGTCGTAGCCCACTGAGTTCTGCAAAGGCTTGCACAGGCTGGTGAGGCAGGGTGACGACGTTGTTCAATGAGGCACTGGACAGATAGTGTAGGTAGGCAGGTTGTGCCAACAGACGTATTACGGTCACCATCATCACCGTCACTACCGTCAGGCGTATGAGTGGCTGGTAAGCCGACACGGCCTGAGATGCTTTCAGCAATGGCAGCCCAGTGAAAGCAATGGCGCCCAGTATGCCCACCGAGCCATAGAACATCAGCCAGGTATTGAAGTGCATCCAGGTGATAACGGAACTGTGTGCATAAATCGCGCTCATACACCAGACGTCAATCAGCCCCAGCACTGCCGCTACAGGCAGCAAGATACCGAACCGTTGTTTTTTTATCAGCATCATCAGCGTACAAAATCCCAGTACCGCGAGATAAACGCTGGCGAACACAATTTCACGGCTTAGCCAGGAGCTGGCAATATGCCGTAATGCGTTGAACGCGTTCAGCGGGTAGCCTAAGTGCAACGTCGAGGCGATTAAGCCTAGTCCTCCGGCTATGCAGGCGAACAGCATCGCGGGTAGCCGCTGTTTTTGGGCTTCAGGAACGTCTTTTGCCGTGCACGCAGCCAGTGCCAGAAACAAGGTCAGACCCACAGAGCCCTGAACCAACAGGGTAAAAATGAGTAACGGCAACTCATGCATGAGATTGTTCCTCTTTTTCTGCGCCCTGGTGCGGTTTGATAACCAGATTTGGGTGGGTAATCGATGAATCTGGTAATCCCTGCACATCGCAGACGCTGCCATATTTGGCGCGTAATTCGTCAATCGGGCCAAATTTGATTGCCCCTAGTGGGCAGGTCGCCACGCAGATTGGTTGTTCCCCTTTCGCCTGTAAGTCTAAGCAAAAGTCGCATTTTGACATTTGGCCTGCTTCTTCATTCATCTGTGGTGCGCCGTAAGGGCACGACCAGGCACAGTAACCACAACCCACACATTTGGTTGTGTCTACGCGGACAATTCCATCCTCTGGGCGCTTATGCATTGCTGTCGTGGGGCAGTTTTTGGTGCAAATCGGATCTGCACAGTGATTGCAGGAGATAGACAGCGTGTAGGCGTACACGTTATGCGTAACGCCGCCCTGGCCTGTGGGGATAAATCCACCGCCTTTCACCTCATAAACTCGGCGGAACCGACGCCCTACCTCTAGATTATTTTTATCTTTACAGGCCACCTGGCAGGCTTTACAACCAGAGCAACGCGATGAATCAATGAAAAATCCCAGCTGTTTATCACTGACAGGAGGGTACTCTTTATACTGCTGACTCATACTTTGCTACCTCCACAAGCATGGTTTGATGGGAATTACCTTTGGCGAGCGGAGTGATGCGCGCAGAGCTAAGGACATTCGGACAGCCACCGTGATCAACACCGTTGGCATCTGGTTGCCACCAGGCACCGGCCTGCATGGCGACGACGCCGGGCATAATGCGCACGGTGACTTCTGCGGGAACCTGGCAAATCCCCCGATGGTTGTTAATTCGGACGGTATCTCCCTGGCGTATCCCGCGCTTTTGCGCATCCAGTGGGTTAATCCATAGTTTCTGAGCCTGCACCTCCTGTAGCCAGGGGTTGGCATATTGCGTTGAGTTGGCGCGGTTTTTTCCTTTCCAGGTGATTAACTGTAGCGGGAACTGTTTTGCCAGCTCATCCTCTGGCCCTTCATGTGCAGGAACATAGTGAGAGAGCGCTGGGATCTCAGGATGGTTCATGTCGTACAGGCGTTTAGAGAATATTTCAATTTTCCCTGACGGCGTCGGGAACGGGTGATTCAGCGGATCGCGGATATTTTCCTCAAAGGCGACATACGGCTTACTTTTAAACAGGTGCTGACGTTTTTTCAGTAGCTCATCGAAAGTGGGCAGATGTTCATCCGGCATCGACAGGCGGGTCTGCTCCCAGATATGTTCGATCCACTGCTTCTCGGTGCGGCCTTCGCTGAACTGCGCTTCGACTCCCATTTTTGCCGCTACGTCACGCTGCCAGTCGTAATCCGAGCGGCGCTCAAAACCCGGTTCGATGAGTTTTTCCGACAGGATCAGGTAGCTGGCTGTTCCCCAGGTTTCACCGATATTCCAGCGCTCCATGAAGCTGGTTTCCGGCAGTAGAATGTCGGCATAACGGGCGCTGGGGGTCATATATAAATCGCTAACCACGATGAACTCAATTTTGGATTCATCTTCCAGAACTTTTACCGCCTGGTTCAGATCTGGGTTCTGGTTGGCCAGATAATTACCGGCCAGCGAAAACAGCATACGAATATTGCTCTTTAGCTTATCCGCGCCAGTCAGGCCATCCTCTGGGGTGACTTTACTGGCGTCATCAGCAGCCTGTACCCAGTTCATGATAGAGATTTTTTCTTTGACCGGATTCTCTGGCATGTCCGGGCCAACGGTGAATTTACGGTTGGCGCAACCGCCATATCCGGCGGCCCAACCGCCTTTCACGCCGACGTTGCCGGTGAGGGTTGCCAACAGCGTGGAACCCCGCGCGGTTCGTTCGCCACAGTTATGCCGCTGCGGCCCCCATCCCTGAATCAGTGCTGCCGGTTTCGTGGTGGCATAATCTCGGGCTAACTGGCGAATGGTCTGCGCCGGAACATGAGTTATCTTTTCTGCCCATTCCGGGGTTTTGGCGATGCCATCTTTCTGGCCCATCAGATACGCCATCAGTGACTCATTTTCCCGAACACCATCCGGCATCGAGGCCTCATCGAACCCCAGGGTATAACGCGCAATAAATGATTTATCGTGCAGATTTTCGCTGACGATGACATACATCATCGCGTCCATTAAGGCATTATCGGTTGATGGCAGTAGTGGGATCCATTCATCAGCCAGTGAAGCCACGGTATCGGAATAACGGGGATCGACGACAATAAAACGCGTTCCGTTTTGCTTCATCTGCTGAAAATAGTGGTTTGTATGCCCAAAAATAGTTTCGGTTGGGTTATGCCCCCACAAGATAACCAGACGAGTGTCCGTGAGCGTATCCAGTGAATTCCCGCTGGCTACCATGCCATAGGTGTAAGGCGTAGCGGCGGCGGTGTTTCCCATACTGACGGAATGGTAGTACTCAAGATAACCACCGGTCTGGTTAAACAGGCGGCGCATCATCTTATCGCCGGAAAAAGTTCCCCCACTGACGGCGGTATTGTTGTGGATGAAGCGGGATTCAGGGCCATACTTGGCGGTAATATTTTTAATATTTTCTGCAATGAGCTTTGTGGCTTCATCCCAGGAAATACGTTCGAATTTACCTTCACCCCGTTTGCCGACACGTTTCATCGGGTATTTCAGGCGGTCAGGATGATAGACAAATTTGCGGTAGCTGCGGCCACGGACACAGGCGCGCATCACCGGCATATCGGGGTCCAGGTCTGCATCCGGGCGCGTGGTGATTTGCGTCACCACGCCATCAGAAACATGGGCGCGGATATCACACTTCCCGCCGCAGTCAAAGGTGCTACAGGTTTGAACAACGCGCGTTGTGGCCTCGGCGGATTCTGTTTCGCCACTGGCACTCATTTCTGACGCTCTGGCGCCAGAACCGGCCAGAAATGGCAGCGCCACTATGGCTGAGCTTGCCTTAAGGAAGTTGCGGCGCGTCACCCTCGATGGGGGAGTGCCTTCATTATTTTCAGGTACAGACATTGCATTATCCTCTGCTAAAGAGCGCGCATTCTGCCTTATAGCCATTAAGGAGTATTTGATGTTTGTCATTGTGGGTAATAACTGTTTAGCAGGCTGAGGGGCGGGGTGTTTTTGCGATTGGGAAAATGATAATGGAAATCAAGATGATGGTTTTTGGGCCATCATCTTTAACAAGAGTCCACTTGCGTACTATGACCAGAAAGCCTGGCTATGAGGGCTAATGCTTGTCAGTTAAGCGCCACATTCCGTTCACCTGATGTTTTGTAGAACATGAAGCCTCTGTTCCTGTGAACGGGTCAAGGGGGACTGCCGAGTCCCCCTTAACAATCCCTGCGGCCCCGCAGGGAAATCGGTGCTTCGCACTACGCTCGCCTGCGAACTCCAGCCTGCGGCACGGCGATTTCCATCGGGGACTCATCGGTTTCAGCCACTCTGGTTCTGGCTGTTCATTCAAAGGCCGCACTGACGGCGATACTAAAAGTAGAAAACCCTTAACCAACAAGTATTAGGCCCTGAGGGCTTATTTTATTTATCTGACGATGCCTGCCACAGATTCAACTGCCCATCTGCCACATGCTTATCAATCTGCGCTAACTCTTCGGCGGAGAAGTGCAGGTTATTCAACGCTTTCACGTTTTCTTCGATTTGCTCCGGGCGGCTTGCGCCAATCAGCACGGAAGTGACGCGGCTATCTTTCAACAACCAACTTAACGCCATTTGTGCCATCGACTGACCGCGCTGCTGCGCCATATCATTGAGTAACCGCAGGCTACTGAGATTACTTTCACTGAGCATGTTTTCCGTCAGGCCGCGTGCGCGTTTGCCTTCCACCTGCATCCGCGAACCTTCAGGAATGCCGTGCAGATATTTTCCGGTCAGCAACCCCTGCGCCAGAGGTGTAAAAGCAATACAGCCCACGCCGTTTTGCTCAAGGGTATTCAGCAGGCCACTCTTATCCACCCAGCGGTTCAGCAGGTTATAAGAAGGCTGGTGAATCAACAGTGGGATTTTCCACTCGCGCAGCAGTTCAACCATGGCCTGAGTACGCTCGGTAGAATAGGACGAAATGCCAATGTATAGCGCTTTGCCGCTCTGCACCGCCTGAGCCAGCGCGGCGGCGGTTTCTTCCATCGGAGTCTTTTCATCAACCCGATGGGAATAGAAAATATCGACGTACTCCAACCCCATACGCTTCAGGCTTTGGTCAAGGCTTGCCAGCATATATTTGCGCGACCCGCCGGAACCGTAAGGCCCTGGCCACATGTCATAGCCCGCTTTTGTGGAGATAATCAGCTCATCGCGGTATTGCGCAAAATCTTCTCGCAGCAGGCGGCCAAAATTTTCCTCGGCGCTGCCCGGCGGTGGGCCGTAGTTATTGGCAAGATCAAAATGTGTAATGCCACAGTCAAAGGCTTTACGCAGTAGCGCGCGTTGGCTATCGAGCGCCTGAATGTGACCAAAACTATGCCAAAGCCCAAGTGATAGCGCCGGGAGCTGTAAACCACTGCGACCACAGTAGCGATACTGCATCTGTTCATAACGGGCTGGGTTTGCTTGCCAGGCCATATTCTCTCCTTTTCATTTTTTTGAAACGCTGTTCCCAGAATACGATTTTTTACTTCAGATGCCCGTTGGTTCGATCACACTGTCGCGGATTGGCGGTGAAAAATAGACCGGCGTTTTCTCCGCGCATTCCCCTTTATAGGTAGCGTGGAAATAGCGCTAGCCACCGCTCAAAAAATCGCTATATAATTTTATATATAACGATTGAGGGCGAACGATGAACAACCATTTTGGAAAAGGGTTAATTGCGGGGCTGAAAGCGCCTTACGCCGACAGCGCGCAAAAAGTAATGGATTTTTGTG
Source organism: Kluyvera fluvialis (assembly GCF_059725275.1). Classification (NCBI taxonomy): domain Bacteria; kingdom Pseudomonadati; phylum Pseudomonadota; class Gammaproteobacteria; order Enterobacterales; family Enterobacteriaceae; genus Kluyvera; species Kluyvera fluvialis. Next base: position 767,113 of record NZ_AP046142.1, read on the forward strand.
CCGACTATAAACGCGGCTTTGTGCTGGGCTTTTCTCATCGCATGTTCGAGAAAACGGGCGATCGTCAGCTCAGCGCCTGGGAAGCGGGCATTCTGACACGCCGCTATGGCCTTGATAAAGAGATGGTGATGGACTTCTTCAAAGAGCACGACTCCAGCACCACCGTCCGCTTTTTTATGGCAGGTTATCGGCTCGAAGGGCAATAAAATCGGGGGTTGCGCCAGAATGCTTGTCAGTTAAGCGCCACATTCCGTTCACTTTATGTTTTGCAGAAAATGAAATCTATGCACCGGTGAACGGGTCAAGGGGGACTGCCGAGTCCCCCTTAACAATCCCTCCGGCTCGCCGATTTCCATCGGGGACTCATCGGTTTCAGAAACTCAGGTTGCCGCTATTCATTCAAAGGCCGCACTGACGTGGGCTGCGCCCCCGTTTATCGCACATTACTGTTGGCGCTTATCTTCGGTATGGGTGTCAAAATCGCTGGCGTCGTGGCGCTCGTGCAGTTGCTCATTCAACGGGCCACTGGTGCGGTTAACCATACGGCCACGCTGCACGCCCGGACGGCTGGCGATATCCTGCGCCCAGCGCATTACGTTTTTGTAGCTTTCCGCATCGAGGAATTCCGCCGCGCCGTAAACATTGCCCAGCACCACGTTGCCATACCACGGCCAAATGGCGATATCGGCGATGGTGTACGTTTCGCCTGCCACATAGCGCCCGCGCGCCAGTTGTTTATCCAGCACGTCTAGCTGACGCTTCGCTTCCATCGTGAAGCGATTGATGGCGTACTCAATTTTCACCGGCGCATAGCTATAGAAGTGACCAAATCCGCCGCCGAGGAACGGGGCAGAACCTTGCAGCCAGAACAGCCAGTTCAGGGTTTCGGTGCGCCCGGCCAGGTCTTTGGGCAGGAAGTGACCAAATTTCTCCGCCAGATACAGCAAAATATTGCCTGACTCAAAGACGCGGGTTGGCGGCGTGGTGGAGTGGTCGCTCAGCGCCGGAATTTTCGAGTTCGGATTGACTTCGACAAAGCCGCTGGAGAACTGGTCGCCTTCACCAATACGGATTAACCATGCATCGTACTCCGTCTCGCTAATGCCCAGCGCCAGCAGCTCCTCCAGCATAATGGTCACTTTCTGGCCGTTGGGCGTGCCCAGAGAATAAAGCTGTAACGGATGCTGGCCTACCGGCAGCTCACGCTCATGAGTGGCTCCAGAAATCGGGCGGTTGATATTGGCAAATGCGCCGCCGTTGCTTTGCGTCCACTGCCAAACTTTCGGTGGTTGATAGAGGTTCTCTGACATAGTTGCTCGCCTTCTTGGATGATGGGTATTTAGCGTATAGGTAGTGAGTGTAGCAGCCTCTGGGATGAATATTTTTCCCCTTGATAAGCCATCCTCGCACACTCGGGTGTATGATTAATTTACTTTTGTTGGATTAAGAGCCTATCCCATTAGGCTATTTTACTTGCCATTTTGGCCCTGGGCAGTGCTCAAAATCCTCACGTACTCTATGTACGTTCTGGTTTTTCTGCGCTGTCGGTGTCCAGACTGGCACGCTTACTGGGATAAGCTCTCATTTCAACGTGCAGGGCGATAAAAATCGCACGGCACGTTTGAGGACGGTTCATGAGCACGGGAAGTACCAATAGTGACGCCCCATTTGGCACGTTGTTGGGGTATGCGCCGGGTGGCGTAGCGATTTACTCTTCAAATTACAGCAGCTTAAAACCGGGCGACATGCCTGACGACGCTTCGTTTCGCAGCTACATCGACAACGAATACATGGGCCACAAGTGGCAGTGCGTCGAGTTTGCCCGCCGTTTCCTGTTCATCACCTACGGATTTGTCTTCACCGACGTGGGCATGGCCTACGAGATTTTCTCGCTGCGTTATCTGCGCCAGGTGGTCAACGACGCCATTCTTCCCCTCCAGGCTTTCGCTAACGGCTCCCGTCGCGCGCCAGCGGTCGGCGCGTTGCTGATTTGGCAAAAAGGCGGTGAGTTTAACGAAACCGGCCACGTCGCGGTGATTACCCAATTGCTGGGCAACAAAGTGCGCATCGCGGAGCAAAATGTCCTGCACTCGCCGCTGCCAGCAGGCCAACAGTGGACGCGCGAGCTGACGCTGGAAGTCAACGACGGGCATTACATTCTGCATGACACCTTTGACGACACCACTATTCTGGGCTGGATGATTCAGACCGATGATGCGCGTTATAGTCTGCCGCAACCGGCCATTGCCGGAGAAGCGCTGAATCTCGGCGCGGCGCGCTTGGACAATCACGGTCAGTTCGACGGTAACTGGCTGGACGAAAAAGACTCACTGCAAAAAGCCTACGTTGCGGCGAATGGTCATGTGATTAACCAGGATCCGTACCAGTATTTCACCATGACCGAAAGCGCGGAACAGGAGCTGATTAAAGCGACTAACGAGATGCATCTGATGTATCTGCACGCTACCGATAAAGTCATGCGTGATGACAACCTGCTGGCGCTGTTTGATATCCCGAAAATCCTCTGGCCACGCCTGCGCCTGTCGTGGCAGCGTCGCCGCCACGACATGATCACCGGTCGCATGGATTTCTGCATGGATGAGCGTGGGTTGAAGGTTTACGAATACAATGCCGACTCCGCCTCTTGCCATACCGAAGGGGGATTAATCCTCGAACAGTGGCTGAAAACCGGCTATCGCGGCGAAGGGCATAACCCGGCAGATGACTTGCTAAATGAGCTGGTAGGCGCGTGGAAACACAGCCTCGCAAGGCCGTTCGTGCACATCATGCAAGACAAAGATCTGGAAGAAGATTACCACGCACAGTTTATGCAGCGCGCCATCACTCAGGCAGGGTTTGAGTGCAAAATTCTGCATGGCCTTGACGAACTCCGCTGGGATGCCGCTGGGCAGTTGATTGACGGCGACGGTCGGCTGGTGAACTGCGTCTGGAAAACCTGGGCGTGGGAAACCGCCATTGAACAGGTGCGCGAAGTCAGCGAGGACGAATATGCGGCAGTGCCCATTCGCACCGGTCATCCGAATAACGAAGTGCGCCTGATAGATGTCCTGCTGCGCCCGGAAGTGATGGTCTTTGAGCCGCTGTGGACGGTGATTCCCGGCAACAAAGCGATTCTGCCTGTGCTGTGGTCGCTGTTCCCGAACCACCCGTATCTGCTGGATACCGACTTTGAAATCAACGACGCGCTGGCGAAAACCGGTTATGCCGTTAAGCCTATTTCAGGGCGCTGCGGCAGCAATATCGACCTGGTTAGCCACCATGATGGTCTGCTGGATCAAACCAGCGGTAAGTTTGTCGATCGCAAAAATATTTACCAACAGTTGTGGTGTTTGCCGAACGTCGCCGGGAAATATATCCAGGTCTGCACCTTCACCGTTGGCGGTAACTATGGCGGTACTTGCCTGCGCGGAGATGATTCTCTGGTGATTAAAAAAGAGAGCGATATCGAGCCGCTGATCGTGATTAAAGATAAGCGTTAAGTCATAACGGCGGAGTGCTCCCGCCAGTAACACCTAAAAACTAGACCGAAAAAGGAACATAACATGCACGATCGGCGACTCGCCGTGCGCGCGGGTGAACTTAAACCTTCTGCCGTCCGCGAACTCCTCAAGCACAGTAAACTCCCCGGTGTTATCTCTCTTGGCGGCGGTATTCCTGCGCCAGAGCTGTTTGATACCGAAGGGCTGGCGCTGGCGGTACAGAAAACGATGAGCACCCGTTTTAACGACGCGTTCCAGTATGGGCTGACCGAAGGCCACCCGCCGCTGCGTCAGGCCGTGAGCGAACTGTGTCAGGCGCGTGGTGTAGCCTGCCTGGCAAGCCAGGTGTACATCACCTCGGGTTCACAGCAGTCGCTGGATATTGTTGCGCGCACGCTGCTCGATCCGGGCGATACCATCGTGGTTGAACGTCCGACCTATCTGGCGGCATTGCAGATTTTCCAACTGGCGCAGGCCAATATCCTCAGCGTTGATACCGACGATGACGGGATGCTGGTGGAGCAGTTAGCCGAGCGGCTGGCGACGACGCGTGTCAAAGCGGTATATATCGTTCCTACTTTCGGTAACCCTGGCGGTAAAACGCTGAGCGACTCCCGCCGCCGTCGGCTGGTTGAACTGGCAAAACAGCATGATTTCGTCATTATTGAAGACGACCCGTACGGTGAAATCAGCTTTACCGACGACGTGCGCCGCCCGCTGTATCAACATGCGATGGCGTTAGGCTGTGAAGATCAGGTGGTCTACACCTCGACCTTCTCGAAAATACTCGCGCCGGGGATGCGCATTGGCTGGATAGTGATGCCGGAATGGCTGGCGCAGCAGTCGGTTATCGTGAAACAGGCCACCGACCTGCACACCAATATGCTGTCGCAGGTGATAACCGCTGAATATCTGGCGATGAACCGCCTGGAAAGCCAGATTGCGCTTATCCGCGAAGATTACCGTAAGAAGTGCGATGCGCTGGCTGACGCGCTGGAAAGCCGCCTCGGTGAGCATCTGGAGTTCAGCCGTCCGCAGGGCGGGATGTTCCTGTGGGCGCGCTTCCGCTACCCGTTCGATACCCTGCAGTGGCTGCAAAAAACGCTGGAAAACGGCGTGGTGTACGTGCCGGGTGAAGCGTTTTATAACGACAACCCAGACCGCCGCACTCTGCGTTTATCCTACTCCACGGTATCGCAAGACGGGCTGGTTACCGCCGTCGAGCGGCTGGCAAAATCGCTGTAACTCTCCTTCTTGCTCCGCGTCAGCCCTGGCGCGGAGCCTATCCCTCCCGCACACCGCTATGCTCCTTGCAGGCGCGATTGTCTAATCCGTTGAGTGTAGGCCGCCTGTACTTCGTCAAGGGGAAATCAATAGCGCAGCGAAATTGCTACCGTATCGGCATGAAAATTTTGTACTGAATAAGCGGTTGAGATGCGTAAGAGTGTTCCGGGAATTGGCGACTATCAAGGGCCAGCAGGGGGATGGGGCGCAGTAAAAGCGGTTGCCGCATCGGTATTTTCACAAAAAGCCGTCGCGCGCGACATTATCGCCATGTTCAGGATGAACCAGACTCAAGGCTTTGACTGCCCCGGCTGTGCGTGGCCTGATCCTGAGCACCGTTCCTCGATGGAGCTGTGCGAGAACGGTGTCAAAGCGGTTTCCTGGGAAACCACCAGCAAAAAAGCCTCACCGGCGTTTTTCCGCCAGCACACGGTAGCCGAGCTGTGGCAATACAGCGACTACGAACTGGAAAACAGCGGGCGTCTGACGCATCCATTGAAATATGACGCTGCCAGCGACACCTGGCAGCCGGTGGAGTGGCAGGTGGCATTCGCAGAAATCGGCGCGCGTCTGCGCAGCTACGATTCCCCGGAACGGGTAGAGTTTTATACCTCCGGTCGTACCTCTAATGAAGCGGCGTTTCTCTACCAGCTATTTGCCCGCGAGTACGGCAGCAACAACTTCCCTGACTGCTCGAATATGTGTCACGGGCCAACCAGTGTAGGGCTAACGCGCTCGATTGGTCTTGGCAAAGGCACGGTCACGCTGGCGGATTTCGAACGCTGCGAACTGGTGATTTGCATCGGTCACAACCCCGGAACCAACCACCCTCGAATGCTGACCACTCTGCGGGAAGTCGCGCAGCGCGGTGCGCGTATTATTTCCATTAACCCGCTGGCCGAGCGGGGGCTGGAGCGTTTTAGTTTCCCACAAAGCCCGACAGATATGCTCAAGGGGCACTCGACGGCGCTGAGCCATGACTATTACCAACTAAAAATGGGCGGCGACGCCGCGCTGCTGAAAGGGGTCATGAAAGCGCTGATTGAGATGGACGAAGCGCGGATTTTGCTAGGCCAGGAACCGTGCCTCGACCGCGCATTTTTGGCGGAACACACCGACGGTTATCAGGCGCTGTATGACGATTTGCACCAGTGTCACTGGGCGGATTTAGAGCAAGATAGCGGCCTGATGCGCATCCAGATGGAAGATTTAGCCTACCGTTATGATAAATCACAGGCCACCATCATCTGTTATGGCCTGGGGATAACCCAGCACAAAAACGGCACTGAGAACGTCCAGCAACTGATTAACTTGCTGTTGCTAAAGGGCAATATCGGCAAGCCCGGCGCAGGGATTTGCCCACTGCGCGGTCATTCGAACGTGCAGGGCGATCGCTCTGTTGGTATCAATGAGGCGGCGAGTGAAGAATTTCTCCAGCGGCTGGAGGCGCGGTTTGCGATTCGCGTTTCACGTAAGCACGGGCGCTCTGGCGTTGAAAGTATCCGCGCGATTGAACGCGGCGAGGCGCAGGCGTTGATTTGTATGGGCGGCAACCTGGCGGTGGCGATGCCACAGCCGCAGCGCACCTTTGAGGCGATGAAAAAGCTAGACCTCCAGGTGCATGTCGCCACCAAACTAAACCGCTCGCATCTCCTGCTGGCGAAGCATAACTACCTGCTGCCTGCGTTAGGCAGAACCGAACGCGACAGACAGGCGAGCGGGGTGCAGTCCGTCACCGTTGAAGATGCGATGTCGATGGTACATGCCTCTACCGGCGCGCTGAAACCGGCATCGCCGTGGCTGAAATCGGAGCCTGCGATTGTTGCTGAAATGGCGCGTGCCACGCTGCCGCACTCGCCGGTGAACTGGGAAGCGCTGGCGGGAAATTATGCTTTGATTCGTGAGGCCATTGCCGATGTGATCCCGGCGTTTGCCGACTATAACTCGCGTGTGGCGCAGGCGGGAGGCTTTCGGATGGACACGCCCGCCTCGCGTCGGGAGTGGCATACCCAAAGCGGCAAGGCGAACTTTATTGTGGGCCGCCAGCGTGCTATTGAGCGGCAAAACCAGCCAACCGATGCGTTGGTGCTCGCTACGCTGCGTAGCCACGATCAGTACAACACCACGATCTATGGCTTCAATGACCGCTACCGAGGCATTACCGGTCGTCGCGATGTCGCATTCTTAAGCCCGACGGAAGCCCGTGCGCGCGGGTTAGCGGCAGGGGATATCATCAACATTCAGGCGCTGGATGACCATGGGCAACCGTGCGCTGACCGCGCGATGTACGGATTAACGGTGGTGGTGTACAGCATGGCGTCGGGTTCAATCGGCGCTTATCTGCCCGAAGCGAACGTGCTGCTCTCGCTGGATGCGGTGGACCACGAGAGCCTGACACCGGCCTATAAAAGTGTGCCGGTGATTATCAGCAAGGCTTAGCGCGATGTGTCACCTTTGTGCTGGCGCTTATCAATGGTGCGCAGCGCGGTTGACATGCTTTCCGGCGAAACCATGCTGTTGATGCGGAAAAATAGAATGTCGAAGGCAATCATTTGCAGGATTTGCGGCGTGACCATGCCCAATTTTTCATGCGCTTCGGTGTAGCTGTAGGGGATGACATAGTCGGCGAGCTGGCTGACTTTGTTTTTCCCGTAGCGAGTAATGGCGATGGTTTTTGCCCCACGCTCGCGGGCAAGGCTTAGCGCTTCGACTATCTCTGCCGTTTCGCCACGCGCAGAGACCGCCAGCAGTACATCGCCGGGTTGCAGCAACGACGCCTGCACAATTTGTGTGTGGTAGTCGTAGTTGAACTGCACGTTCAGCCCGCTGCGAATCAGCTTATGGTTTATATCCAGCGCAATCAGCGCTGAAGTCCCAATGCCGACCAGCACAATTTTGCGCCCGTCGATAAGCAACCTGGCGCAGGTGTCGATGATTTGCGGGTCGAGCAAATCTAGCGATTGATCAATCTTACTGGCGAACAGGCGGCGCGCTTTATCCACTATCTGGCTGGTGGTGTCGCTGGCCTCGATCCCCTCATAAATCTCCTGTCGGGCGCTCTCTTTGGATGGGCGATTTGCCGCCGCCAGCCACAGCTTAAATTCAGGGAACCCGCTACAGCCGAGCGTTTTGGCATAGCGAATGACTGAGGAATCGCTGATGCCCAACTCTTGCCCCATGCGGGTGGCGCTGAGGTCGGAAATATCAAAATTACGCTCAATCAGAAACGCGGAGATCCGGCGATCGCCGCTGTTTTTAGCTTCTGCAAGTGCCTGAATTTTGCTGATGATCGTTTCCATTTCGCCCCTTATTGCGAGTGAAGGCACAGGGCGGTGCGCGCCCTTTGCCTGATAATTACTGTTCTACGGGATCGGTAAAGCCCATGATCATCGCGGCGATAAACCCGACAACCCAGGCGCAGACTACCGCCAGCAGGAAGGGGAGAATTTGCCCAGGCCCCACTAACGGGAGCAGCGACAGCCCCGCCGTGCCGAAGGGGATAATAATCCCGACTTTACACGCCGCCATCACCGCACCACCGGCTGCGCCGCCAATACAACCCGCGATAAACGGCTTGCCGAGCGGCAACGAGACACCGAACAGCAGTGGCTCACCAACGCCGATAATCCCCACCGGCAACGCGCCGGAAATGGTCTTTTTCAGCCGTGGGTTTTTCGTTTTCAAATAGACATAGGCCGCCGCGCCAACTTGCCCCATACCGCCCATTGCCAGAATCGGGAACAGATAGTTCAGGCCAAAAGTATCAAGGATTTGCGCGTGAATGGGAATAAGCCCCTGATGTAAACCGGTCAACAGCAGGAACAGGAAGCCGCCGCCGAGCAGTGCGCCCACGACCACGGAACCCGCCGCATTGCCCAGCAGCGACAGCGCCACCAGATGCCCAAGCCAAAGATTCACGGCGTGTGCCAGCGGTTGTAGGATTAACAATGCTGCCAGCGATGACACCAGAATCGTGACCATCGGGGTGAGGATCAGATCCAAACTCTCTTTGCAGTAACGGCGAAACCACAGCTCGAATTTTGCCGCAAAAGCGCAGACTAACAGCACCGCAAAGATACCTCCGCCGCCTGGCGTTAGCTGAGTACCGAACAGGCTGATATTCGCCAGATCCGGGGCGGTTAATACCGCCGCCATCACCGCGCCAATCGCTGGAGAGGCCTGCAATTCTTTTGCCGTATTCATCCCAATCATCACCGCTAACACGGTAAACACCGCCTTGCCGATGACCGTTAACAGCGTAAAGATGTCCTGATGGTTGGTGACAAATTCAGGCCAAATCAGGCGACACACGTTGACCAACCCGAGAATCAGCCCGCAGCCGATAAGCGCCGGGATCGTCGGGACAAAAATAGCTGCCAGTGTATTCAGGCTGCGGCGAATCGAAAACGGCTTACGCACGTTATCTTGCGCCGGGTCGGGGGCCACGCCGGAATGGTTCATCCGTTTGGTTAAGATGCCGCACACCTTCGACGCCGTACCCGCTCCGACGATGACCTGAAACTGTTCGCCAGCATCGACTATCCCTTTTACGCCTTCCACTTTGCGCAAGGCTTCAGCGTTAAACTGGCTGCGATCCTTTAGCACCACGCGCACGCGAGTCATGCAGTTGGTGAGCGTAGCCACGTTGTTGAAGCCACCGATGTGTTTCTCGATGGCGTCAGCGATAAGCTCCAGATGTTCTATTTTATTGGCCATAAGAGGCTCCTGACAGTAGCTGATCCTTCAGCGCGACAAAGGGTTGGGCGGCAAGCTTTAGCGCGGCGTCGGGGGTGAGGTTTAGCATTTTTGCCAGCACCGCAGCACGCACGTTGTAGCCGACCTGTTCTAACTGCGCCTGAGCGGCAGCTTCATCGATTTCACAAATCTGCGCCACCATATGCTCTGCGCGGCGGTAGAGTTTTTCGTTCGAGGCTTTTACATCAACCATCAGATTACCGTGCACGCGACCTAGCTGAATCATGGTGGCGGTGCTTATCATGCCTAGCAGCATCTTCTGCGCCGAGCCGCTTTTCATGCGGGTGGAACCGGCTAACGCTTCCGCGCCAACATCTGGCGCGATGGCGACGTCAGCATGTTGCGAGATAAGCCCCGGGCCACGGGTGGTGAGGGCAATGGTTTTGGCTCCCAACTCACGGGCATAGTCGAGCGCCGCCATAACAAACGGTGTGCGCCCGCTGGCGGCAATGCCCAGCACCACATCTTGCGCCGTCAGGCCGCGTGCGCGCAGTTCTGCCACGGCAGCCGCGCCGTCATCTTCTACATTTTCAACCGCTCGCAGCATCGCATCCAGGCCACCGGCAATCACCGACTGCACCAATTGCGGCTCAGTACCAAAGGTTGGCGGGCATTCTGCGGAGTCGAGCACACCCAGGCGCCCGCTGGTTCCCGCACCGACATAAAACAGCCGTCCGCCGTTTTTCATCTGCGCGACAATCAGCGTAACCGCGCGTTCAACCTGTGGGAGCACCGCCTGAATGGCCTGTGGCACACGGGCGTCGTGTTGGTTTAACAGCGCCAGCATTTCCGCTAACGGCAGGTCTGCCAGGTGACAAGTATCGGCATTCTGTTCTTGCGAGATGGTGAGAGCGAGCGGGTTCATGCATTACCTCTGTTGTATTTCGACATTTTAAATATAAACAAATGTCGATATTCGACAATCAAAGATGTGAAGAAGTGTGATGTCGGTGAAGATCTGAGTGGTTTAAATGGTAATGAGATTTATTATCAAAAACCATTTACAGCGCAACCTTAAAGATGTATTTTAAATGCATGTTTATAGCAGGAGGTCATTATGAGCCATCGCAGAATCCCAAAAGACTGGACTATCAAACGTTCCACACCGTTTTTCACCAAAGATAACGTCCCCGCCGCGCTGCTGAGCCACCACAACACCGCCGCCGGTATTTTTGGCCAGCTGTGTGTGATGGAAGGGACGGTAACCTACTACGGTTTTGCCGATGAACAGGCGACCGAGCCTGAAGTTAAGGTGGTGATTAACGCCGGTTGTTTCGCCACCAGCCCACCGCAGTATTGGCATCGTATTGAGATGACCGATGACGCACAGTTCAACATTAATTTCTGGGCCGACCCGTCGTTTACCGGCGATAAAGTTTACAGCAGTAAATCATCATAAGTTTCGCGCTCCCTTATTCTCCCATAGGGGAGCATTCCACCTGATGAGGTGAAAAGAGAATCATGGCTTTCTTTCGACAATGTTCAACGCAGGTTGATTATGGTGAACAAGAGCTGGGCACGGAACAACTCTTGTTAGGCGGTGCGGAGTATCAGGAATATCTTTTTGATGAAGCCCGATCTTATCCGGCGATCGGCGACGATCGACTAAACGATATTGAGTCATTTCTGTAAAAGGGTATTGGCATGAAGATCGTGTCTATTGAAGCGAATATCGCTGCCGGTAAAACAACGCTGCTGGAACCGTTAGCCGAGGCGTTATCGCAGAAAACCGGCGCAACCTGGCATGTATTAAAAGAACCGGTGGATGAAGATCCGGTCTTTCTTGAGCTGCTGCGCGTGTTTGTTGATAACCCCCACGACGCGGATGCCAGAGTGGCATTCCAGTTGTATATCACTCACAGCCGACAAAATATTTTAAAAAATATTCCAGATGGGAATTACATTATCGAACGGTCGCTATTCAGCGATATCGTTTTTTGTCACGTCAACTTCCTGATGACCGAACAGCCGTCGGCAAAGTATATGTCCTATTTCTATCATATTAAGGACTACCTCAAGAGCTATCCGAAGATTGATCTGGTGGTGTATATCGACCGCGACGCGGAGTCGTGTTTTGAGGCCTGCCAGCGGCGCGGACGGCCAGGCGAAAGCGGTTATACCCAGGCTTATTTTGACGATATCAAAGCGTTTCATGACGCCTGCTTACCGCAAATCACCCGCCAGTACGGCTCTACGTTGCTGACTTATCCGGTGTCATCGGATTATGCCAACCCGGATGAACTGGCCAATTCGGTGGTGAGGTATTTGGGGTAAACCCTGAAAACTAAAAAAACAGTCATTGGATTAATGTTTGTCAGTTAAGCGCCACATTCCGTTCACCTGATGTTTTGTAGAACATGAAGCCTCTGTTCCTGTGAACGGGTCAAGGGGGACTGCCGAGTCCCCCTTAACAATCCCCGCGGCCCCGCAGGGAAATCGGTGCTTCGCACTGCGCTCGCCTGCGAACTCCAGCCTGCGGCACGGCGAAACTCGACTTCCTGTCTCGGTTCGCCTCATCCCGCCATCCCTGGCGGGCTGACCTTGTCTTCCTTTCTCCGGCTCGCCGATTTCCATCGGGGACTCATCGGTTTCAGTAACTCTGGTTCTGGCTAATCATTCAAAGACCGCACTGATGTGGCAGCGATACTAAAAGTAGAAATCCGCTTAACTAACAAGCATTTAGCCATTGGCTGGGTTTTTCCCATCACCATCTCTGGCTTATGCCGCCGTCAGCCGTATTAATATTTAATATCGCGGGCTTCCTGGCGTCCGTCCTGCTTATCCTGACGCTTGTCCTGACGACAATCCTGATTGCTCTTATCGTTACTCACCACGCATTTACGCTTATCCTGACGAGCATCCCGGCGGGCATCTTGTCGCGTATCACGGGCTTCACGGCGCTGATGCCCCTGTTCCGTAGCCTGCGCAATCTGTGCAGTGCTACCCAAGACAAGCAGAGCGGCAACCAGTGAACCTGCCAGCATTTTAGTATTATACCGAGTCATCTTTTTTATCCGTTTAAGAAATATGCGTAAAAAAACTGCGGATATTTTAACCTAGGCGAAGGAGCAGAAAAAAACAACAACGTAAGAGGATATGTGTATTTATAACAGGGACAGAGCGCCGCTGTTGAGCTGAGTTACGCCGGTATTGCGTGCGTTATCCGGCAGCCAGCCACTGTGGGCCATGCTGCCAGCGCAACCTGCCAGAGAGAACTGGACATCAGGTGTCATATCTTGATATCAGAAAATACTGTAATACCTTCCGATTCTTACAGCGCGCACTGACCATCGCTACAGCCGGATGCGACAGACTCTTTCTGAGGCGCTGACAGTGATTCCGCCAACAATGCGCCTATTTCCGCGCCCAGCGCCAGATCGTCTACCTGACCAAAATATTGCTGGCGTATGTAACCCTGCTGGTCAATTAGCGTCAGCGTCGGCGTGCCGCGCATCGCGTAGGCCTGCATGGTCAGAGGAATATCACTGTCCGGTGACGCCATGTCCACGCCGACGGGGAACGGGATTCTGTATTCTGACAAAAAGGTTTCCAGCGCCCGCTCGGTCATAACATCGTGATGCTCGAACACCGTGTGCAGCCCGATAACGGCCACTTTATCCTGTGGAAACAGGGCGTAAACGCGTGAAACCTGCGGTAGCCCGTGGGAAACACAGCCAGGGCACAGCATCTGAAATGACTCCATCACCACGACCTTGCCGCGCAGTGATTCCAGGGTTATCGGCTGTGGGGTATTAAACCAGCGTTCAATGGCCAGAGCAGGTGCTCGCGGGTGGCGAATCTTATTCATGTTAACTCCAGAACCCGCACCTGAGTGCGGGTTATTATCAGCGGCGGGTTCATTTGGTCCGGCAGCGTTAGCATGTCGGCTTTAGTTTTGGCCGCCCTGGTGGGATTTATTACCATGAGCGCTCGCCGTTGTGGTGAAAGCCATAGCTAATACCATAGCAAGACGCTTCATTTTTATCCTTACAGCAGGTCTTCGATAGACGCACCAAAATTGATGTGCAACGGAATGCCGCCGTCCAGTACCAGCGCCGGAACGGATTTCACGCCAGCCTTGACCGCTTCAGCCACACGCGCTTTATCGTCGCCAAGATGCACAATTTCAACCGTGTACTGGGCCGGATCGAGTGCCAGCGCGATTTGTTGTTCTGCATCTACGCATACCGGGCAACCTGCATGAAAGAAAACGGCTTTTTTACTCATGGTAACTCTCCTTGTGAACTATGATTGTGTCGATTCGACACAATCAATCTACTCTTGAGTCGAAAGAGTTGTCAACATTGTTTTGAATCGATACCATCTAAAAATACACACCATCGCACGAGGTCGGGAAAATGTTGATCTGGCACGTCCCGGCAAGTAAGGGCAGGTTACTGTGACACTCTTTGATATTCTTGAACGATTGGTGAGCCTGCAAATGGGCAGCCTTTATCGTCATCCACAGTTGAAAGGGCTGCCGACAACCTGGGTGCAAATTCTGTGCTATCTCAGGCAATGCAATGGGTATTCCAATACACCAGCGGCGACCACGGAATACCTGGGGCTGACCAAAGGCACGGTATCGCAATCGCTGAATAAACTGGAAAGCGAAGGCTGGATAAAGAAAGAAAATGACGGCAGGGACAAGCGGGTTATTCATCTGCTTCTGACGGACAAAGCGAGCAACGTCATGCAGAATGCCATACAGGAAACCCAGTCGGCACAATGGGACTTGTTACCGTTCTCGCAAGAACAACTGAAAAGCGTTTTTCTGGCGCATCTTCGGACTATGCAGAAAAACCAAGGGGCCAGGCTGTTCGGCGAGTGTCGCTTTTGTCGCTTTCATCAGCAGCAGAATGGGCATCCCTGGTGTGGCCTGACTCAGGAGCCAATCCCGACCGAGAGCGTTAGGTTAATTTGCCGTGAGTTTGAAGACGGGGAGCCACTTGGGCAGTGACGTATGTAGTCGGAACGACCGGAAATTGATTTCAGATTACGCTTGTCACGCCCACCCCTTTATATCCGCATTTCGGTAGTAAAGGGGTGGACGTGAGGCATCTTTATTGCCTCACCGAACTGATGCATCCGCCCTGGCAGCCTTACGCATCAGGGAATGTCAGATGCTGATATTGTAAACTTTCCCCGCTGTATGATTATCTGAATGACCGGATGAACCATAAAGTGAGGTATTCACACCTGTTTTATTGACCAGCTCTTTTATATTACTCATTTTCTGCATATGAATATCTAACAAGCTATACACGCTTTGGTTCAAATAGTTAGACTGTTTAATCTGTGTAACTATTTGCCCCCATAAGAGCTTGAATTCGGTATGTACAGCGTAAGGTGCTGCAATACCTAATTCGGCCTCTTGCTCTTTACGCAAGTTGTCATAATGTTCAATAGCTGCCAATAACTTACTTTTTGTGTCTGAGATAATCTGCAACGATATCGGGTTAATCTGTGGGCCGCTAAGTTGCTTAACCTCCTCTTTTAGCAATACTTCAAGCTCAACCATCGAATTAAAAATTTTATCTAAAGTAAAGAGAAGATATTTCATAGTAAGAGTTAATTAGTAATCAGATTGTAAGATGTTTTGCACCAGTGCATGGGCAATTTTGTCGTAATCAAACTCCAGCGTTCCTGCATCCATTTGCGCTTTGATTTTAGCTACGCGATCGGTATCAATATCCTGGGAGTCATCCGCCAGAATTTTTTGCGCTAATGAGCCGATCTGTACTTTCGTACCCACGTTCGCATTGTCGGTTGCAGTGGTGGTATCAGCGACTCGACTTTTGGCACTCATTCTTAAATCTTGTTGAGTTTGGCTGGTAGCAATAATAGCTGACGTCGGTTCTGTACGGTTAATACTCATCATAATCCTCAACAATAAAAGCGATTTTATCTATACCCATATCTATAGAATCGGTTCGTTGCAGAATAACTAAAGCTAGCGGCTCATATTTATCACTATCTGACCCGCACTGGTTGCCGTTCCGGTCAAAATTTGTCCAGTAGCGGTTTGTACCCGCAGTTTGTCATGCTCCGTCGCATTGGTCATCGCTTTACCACTGGTATGTATCTGAAAGCCCGCCCCTTTGGCGATAACGTCCACTTTCTGTCCTGAGACGATAATCCAATTTTTACGGAGTTGGTTTTTGGTCAGCGGTTTGCCCGGAATAATCAGGCGGGTAGGAACGTGGCCAATGATTTCCTGCGGGCTGAGTACCACGTCTGCCGGGAGCCTGTCCAGGGAGCCAGTGTGGGGGCGAATATCATCGTGCTGAATCATGTTACCGGGTTTAATGGCCCGCGCAGCCGACCACCAGGTTCCTTCCGCCTGGATAGCTATCTGGATGAATGTCCTTTTTGTGCCGCATTGCGCGATAACGCTGCGCTTCCCCGTCAGCCGTTGGTCATTTCCGCTCAGCGTGATGACGGGGTTTGGGCATAGCTCACTCAGTTTTTGTTCAGCGGTAAGGATGTCAACCGTTTGCTTAATCGGATAATCAGCGCTCTGTTTGAGATTTGAGGTAACGGCGCTGGTTATCTGTGAGAGGAGATCGGGGGCGGCTTGTAATATGGGCGACCATGCCATGATGGCGAAACAAAGCCATATTTTTCGGGGTGCATGAAAACGTGGACGCATGAGCAAATCACCTTAATTATTTATTCTGCCACACAAAAAAAAGAAATGAGATTTTAGTGAAATTGTATATCAGGATGCATCTTTGCTAAGCGTCTAAATGGTGTCATATGTGTCGCTATTTGTGGCGGTTAATTTGAGATTCTTTTACATATTAAATACAGCTCTTAAATTAGGGCGAATTTTGTCTCGTTTTTAAAGTATAGATTTTACGCTATTGCTCTTAGAATAATCTCAATAAAATTTCTACTTCAAGGGGGGCGCGGTGATCGATAAGCTTGATGGCGAACTACGTTTTCAGCAACAGGCGTTAAGTTTGCTAAATAAACGGCAGAGTATTCTTGCTTCCAATATAGCAAATGCTGATACACCCGGCTATCTGGCAAGAGATATTGATTTTTCAACACAGTTGAAAAAAGCCGTTAATCAGGAAAAGAGCAACCACGGTGGGTTAAGTTTAGCTCTCACGTCAGGTAAGCATATTCCAGCCCACGCTGCGGCAATAGGGAATGGGGAGTTGTTATATCGCGTCCCAGACCAGCCGAGTGCGGATGGTAATACGGTGGATATGGATCGTGAGCGAGTTAACTTTGCTGATAATAATGTGAAGTATCAGTCAAGTCTGGCAATTCTTAACTCTCAAATTAAAGGCATGATGAGTGTCATTGGTCAGGGTTAATAGGTGATATGTCCTTATTCAGTATTTTCGATATTTCAGGCTCAGCAATGGCCGCCCAATCAAAACGTCTTAACGTTAGCGCCAGCAATATGGCAAATGCCGACAGTATTGCTGGGCCAGATGGTCAGCCTTATCGCGCTCGACAGGTTGTCTTCAAGGTAAACAACGCGCCAGGGCAGGAAATTGGCGGCGTCAAAGTTAGCGATGTCGTTGAAAGCGCAAGCCCGGATCGTTTGGTTTATGAACCGTCGAATCCACTGGCGGATGAGAAAGGCTACGTACACATGCCTAACGTTGATGTGGTGAGCGAAATGGTCAATACCATCTCCGCTTCCCGCAGCTATCAGGCAAACGTTGAAGTGATGAACACCGCCAAATCATTGATGTTAAAGACACTTACTCTGGGTCAATAAGGTACGAGATATGTCTGTTTCTCCCGTTACACAAAATAATTCGACAAGGGATGCGTCTACCTCCAGAACCACGGGGACAAGCTCAGAAGATTTGTATAACAACTTCATGACGTTGCTGGTTGCGCAGATGCAGAACCAGGATCCCACCAACCCGATGGACAACAACCAGCTGACCACACAGTTGGCACAGTTCAACACCGCTTCTGGTGTACAGCAGCTTAACACCACGCTGAACAGCGTCGGCACGCTGGTTTCCAGTATGCAGCAGATGAATGCGGCTGACTGGGTTGGACACCATGTGCTGGTTGAAGGTACGCCAACGGTTTCTAACGCAGAGGGTGGCAATAAGAGTTTCGGATTCTCGGTTAACAACGATACCGACAAAATGACGGTCACGTTCACCGATGATGCGGGTAACGCCTACACCGGCGAGTTGAAAAATGTCAAAGCCGGCGTCCACCAGTACACGATGGACGATCTGACAAACTTCCAGCCTTCAGACCCTACCCAAATCGCAGACGGCAAATTCAAAGTTTCCTTCACCGCTACGAATGAAAGCGGCAATGCGCCGGAAGTGGTTGCACTCAAGAAAGTCAAAGTGGACAGCGTTTCGTTTAGTCAACAGGGCGCGGTACTGCAGTTTGGTATCGATGGCAGCGCCTCGTTGGGTGAAATTTATCTGATTGAATAATCAGGTTTTATTTTATTTCTTAGTTTACGAGAAAATTAAATATGAGTTTTTCACAAGGTCTAAGCGGATTAAACGCCGCATCACAAGCTCTTGATGTTGTCGGAAACAACATCGCGAACTCCCAGACCGTTGGCTTTAAGTCTGGCTCAGTTGCTTTTGCCGATGTATTCGCTGGCTCCCAGGTCGGTATGGGGGTACAGGTTGCAGGCGTTAACCAGAACTTTAGCGACGGTGTTTTAGGGGCTGGGGCTGGCAAGCTGGATATGGGGATTCAGGGTAATGGATTCTTCCGTCTGGTGAGTGAAGCCGGTAGTGTTTTTTATAGCCGTAATGGTCAGTTCGATACCGATCAAAATGGCTACATCATCAATAACCAGGGGATGCACTTAACCGGTTATCAGGCAACGGGGACTCCGCCAGCTATCCAGCCGGGCGCGACACCAGGGCCGATTCAGATCCCTACCGGGCAGATGGGGGCTCGCGCTTCCGACAGCGGTACGACGAAGGGGAATCTGAACTCCGGTGACAAAGTGCCTACCGGGACGTTTAATGCCAAGGATCCAACAACCTATAACTCGGTCACTACCGTTGATGCCTATGACAGCCTGGGCAACAAGCACTCCATCAGCCTTTATTATGTGAAAACGGCAGATAACAAGTGGACGGTTTACTCCTCAGATTCCACTTCTCCTGAGCTTGATGCAAGCGGCGATCCTAGCTTTCAGCAAACTGCACTAGAGTTCGACTCTTCTGGCCAACTGATTCCTGGCGCTACGGGTATGCCAAAAATACACGTACAGGGCGAGTCTTATAACGGCGGTACTGCGCTGAACTTCGATCTTGATGTGACTGGCTTAACGCAGCAGGCATCTGAGACTGCGTTTGATAGCCCGACGACGACAGGTTATCCGCCGGGAATGATGACCGGTTATGTGGTAGGCGATAACGGTAAAATCGTCGCCTCCTACAGCAACGGCGAGTCGCAGCTACTGGGTCAGGTTGTTCTGTCCAACTTTACTAACCCAAGCGGCCTTTCTCCTCAGGGGAATAACTGCTGGGTAGAAACGCCGGAATCCGGCCAGCCGGTCACGGGGATTGCGAATACCGGGAACCTTGGCTCGCTGTACGGCGGCAAACTGGAAGCGTCTAACGTCGATCTCAGCCAGGAAATGGTCAATATGATCGTCTATCAGCGTAACTACCAGTCTAACTCCCAGACTATCAAAACCCAGTCTGAAATCCTTCAGACCCTGGTTAACCTGGGTTAATGGCGGGCTGATATGGATCATGCCATTTACACTGCCATGGGGGCCGCCAATGCGGCCCTCAACCGTCAAGCTGTGACCACGAATAACCTGGCAAATGCGACAACCACAGGCTTTCGTGCACAGCTTGCTGCTTATCGGGCCGTGCCTGTTACCGGCCCTTCGGTGGAAACCCGTACGTTAGTCACGGAGTCCACGCCTTATCACGACGACACGATGGGGGCGGTTAATCAAACAGGCCGGAGCTTGGATGTTGCATTACCTCAGGACGGCTGGCTGGCCGTTTCTTTGCCAGACGGCGGCGAAGGCTATACCCGTAACGGCAATATTGAAGTGGATAACGAAGGGCAGCTCAGCGTGCGCGGAATGCCACTCATGGGTGATGGCGGGCCAATTAGCGTTCCTCCACAGTCTCAGATAACCATTGCCCCGGATGGCACGATAACGGCGCTGGGCGCGGGCGATGAGCCAAAAGCCTTAGCTCAGGTAGGACGTTTGAAAATGGTCAACGCCAATATTCAAACGCTCCGTCATGGCGATGATGGGCTGTTCCACGTCAATGAGGAAACGGCTGCCGCCGGACAACAAACGCTACCCGCAGATTTGAACCTACAGCTTATTCCCGGAGCGCTGGAAAGCAGCAACGTCAGCCCGGTGAAATCGATGGTCGATATGATTGCCACCGCGCGTAGTTTCGATATGCAAATGAAAGTTATCAGCTCCGTTGATGACAACGAAAAGAATGCTAACCAATTACTGAGCATGAGTTAAGGCCCGGTAAGGAGAGATGAGCAATGATCCGTTCTTTATGGATTGCAAAAACAGGTCTGGAAGCACAGCAAACCAATATGGATGTGATTTCTAACAACCTGGCAAACGTTAGTACGAACGGCTTTAAACGTCAGCGCGCAGTATTTGAAGACTTACTTTATCAAACGCTTCGCCAGCCTGGTGCACAGTCTTCAGAGCAGACCACTAT
The DNA here is from genome assembly GCF_059725275.1 of Kluyvera fluvialis. Lineage (NCBI taxonomy): Bacteria > Pseudomonadati > Pseudomonadota > Gammaproteobacteria > Enterobacterales > Enterobacteriaceae > Kluyvera > Kluyvera fluvialis. The sequence continues at coordinate 787,328 of NZ_AP046142.1, forward strand.
CCCTTCAGGGCTGCAACTAGGTACAGGGGTACGCCCGGTTGCGACCGAGCGGATTCATAGCCAGGGAAGCCTGACTCAGACCAACAACAGTAAAGACGTCGCGATTGAGGGGCAGGGTTTTATCCAGGTTCAGCTCGCTGATGGCACAACGGCCTATACCCGCGATGGATCGTTCCAGTTTGATCAGAATGGTCAGTTGGTGACGTCAAGCGGTTACCCAGTGCAGCCAGCGATTACTATCCCGCAGGATGCGGGGACGCTGACGATTGGTAATGACGGTATCGTTAGCGTCACGGTTGCCGGACAGACCGCGCCGCAGCAGGTTGGTCAGCTCACGTTGAGTACGTTTATTAACGATTCCGGCCTGGAAAGTATTGGTGAAAACTTGTACCGGGAAACCCAGGCATCCGGTGCGCCAAACGAATCAACGCCGGGACTGAACGGTAGCGGAACGTTGAAACAAGGCTTTGTCGAAACGTCAAACGTCAATGTGGCTGAAGAATTGGTCAATATGATTCAGACGCAGCGTGCCTATGAAATTAACAGTAAGGCCGTTTCCACCTCCGATCAGATGCTCCAGCGCCTGGTACAAATTTGATCCAACCCTAAGACAGCTCTGCCCGAAGGGCGGAGCTGAATTGAGATGGATTTAACCGTCGTGAATGAAATACAAAATGGGTCGTATGCCGTGGTTCCTGTAAATAATAATGTCTCTGGTTCTTTGCTATCCAGGAGAGTATTCATACCGTTAGGACTAACGTTGCTGCTCACTGGTTGTGCTTATATCCCCCATAAGCCGTTGGTTGAAGGAGAAACGACAGCCAGCCCGATGCCTGGTGCGCCAATTGATGTGAATGGTTCTGTTTTTCAGCAAGGCCAGGCGATGAATTACGGTTATCAACCCATGTTCGAAGACCGACGTCCGCGCAATATTGGTGACACGCTCACTATCGTTCTCCAGGAAAATGTCAGCGCCAGCAAAAGCTCATCCTCCAACGCGACTCGCGATGGCTCAACCGGCCTGAGTCTGGACACGCTACCGAGTATGCTGGCCGGCGCCCTGGGCGGTGACAAAGCCAATACATCTATTAGTGGTAAGAATGATTTCTCCGGCAAGGGCGGCGCGGCGGCTAAAAATACCTTCAGCGGCACGATTACCGTAACCGTTAAACAAGTACTGCAAAACGGCAATTTACGCGTTGTGGGGGAAAAACAGATAGCCATTAACCAGGGCACGGAGTTTATTCGCTTTTCTGGGGTAGTTAACCCACGCACGATAAGCGGTAGCAACACCGTGATTTCTACACAGGTTGCAGATGCGCGTATTGAATATGTTGGTAATGGTTATATCAACGAAGCCCAGCAGATGGGTTGGTTACAGCGCCTGTTCCTTAACCTTTCTCCTTTTTAATTCTCCGATAATGAAAAAATCATTCCTTATATATTACCTGAGCTTCATTGTTATGGGAGCCAGTATGTTCTTGTCTACTGGCGTACATGCGGAACGAATCCGCGACTTGACGACAGTGCAAGGGGTGCGGAGTAACTCCTTAATGGGCTACGGTCTGGTCGTCGGTCTGGATGGTACGGGTGACCAAACCATGCAGACGCCGTTCACCACACAGAGTCTGAATAACATGTTGTCCCAGCTAGGTATTACCGTTCCCGCTGGTACCAATATGCAGTTAAAAAACGTGGCGGCCGTGATGGTCACTGCTGAGCTTCCGCCGTTTGCGAAACCTGGGGAAAAAATTGACGTGGTGGTGTCGTCAATGGGGAACGCAAAAAGCCTGCGTGGTGGCACATTGCTGATTACGCCCTTAAAAGGGGTTGATAACCAAATATACGCCTTGGCGCAGGGGAATTTGCTGGTATCTGGTGCCGGTGCGCAGGGTGGCGGCAGCCGGGTTCAGGTCAATCAACTGAACGGCGCTCGAATTAGCGGTGGGGCATCGGTGGAGCGCGAAATCCCGATGAATTTCGTCAATGAAAACGTCCTCCGTCTGCAACTTAATGAGGATGATTTTGGTCGTGCGCAGCAGATTAGCGATGCGATTAACCGTCGTTTTGGCAGCGCGACCGCCGTTGCGGAAGACTCCAGGATTATCAAACTTTATGCGCCGGCCAACAGTTCGGCGAAGGTTAGATTCTTGGCTGATGTGCAGAATATTCAGGTAAAAGCCGGACCGATAGACGCCAAAATTATCGTAAACTCTCGCACTGGATCTGTCGTTATGAACCGTCACGTTACGCTTGATTCCTGTGCTGTAGCGCAGGGCGATTTAACGGTCGAAGTGACCCGAAATAATCAGGTCAGCCAGCCGACGACGCCACTGGCGGGCGGTCAGACGGTGGTGGCACCACAAACGCAAATCTCGGTGCGTGAGCAAAGCGGTTCCTTACAACATGTTAATACCAGCGCCGATCTGAATAGCGTTATCAGAGCACTGAACAGTTTAGGGGCGACGCCAAACGATTTGATGTCCATCCTTCAATCGATGAAAAGCGCAGGCTGCTTGCATGCAAAACTGGAGATCAACTAATGAACAGTGCTTCATTTACGCAAGGCGCCGCTTTTGATCTGCATTCGTTGGATTCGTTAAAACTGTCGGCAAAGAATAATTCCCAGGATGGAATAAAAGCCGTGGCCAAACAGATGGAAGGTCTGTTTGTGCAGATGATGTTGAAAAGTATGCGCTCAGCCTCATTCAAAGACGGATTATTCAACAGTCAGCAAACTGAAATGTTTACTTCTATGTACGATCAGCAGATAGCCCAGAATATTGCCGAACGAGGGAATATGGGAGTGGCTGATATGATGGTCAAACAGTTGGGAGGGCAGGCGGAAACGCCTGCCAGTGTATCAGGTGGCTCGCCACGACCACTCACGCTGAGTAATGGGGTTGTCTTACCGTATCAGCGTGGTACGGGGATATTTCCGCGTAGCGATAACCCATATCCACAACGCGCTGAGATGTCACCGGGAGGGGGGCAAAATAATAGTTTCATTAGTCGGCTTATGGCCCCTGCGTTAGAAGCAGCCAGAAATACGGGTATTCCCCATCAGCTCATTATTGCCCAGGCTGCGCTGGAGTCAGGATGGGGGAATAAGGAAATACTTACCCAGAGTGGCAAGCCGAGCCACAACTTGTTTGGCATAAAAGCCACACCTGATTGGGGAGGGGAGACGACAGAGATCACAACTACTGAATATATCGACGGAGTAGCTCACAAAATTAAATCAGCATTCCGTGTATATCAATCTTATTCGGAAGCCTTATCCGACTATACAGCATTATTAACTCGTAACCCTCGGTATCAAAATATTACAAAATCTCGCAGTCCTGAAACAGCCGCACATGCATTACAGGCGGGAGGATATGCTACCGACCCTAACTATGCGAAGAAAGTTATCAGTATAATTCAGCAGGTAAGGAATAATGTAAATCAAGCGATTGATAGCTATAAAACCGACCTCTCGCAAATATTTTAAGATAATTATTTTAGTTAATTAAGGAAGTTCCGATAGTTTAAGTATCGATGTTGATTTGCGAACGTTAAACGTTCGGATATCTGTTTTATAACATAGCGAACATGGCGGTAATTTATGAACCTTATGAACCTGGCCCAGAGCGGCCTGAGTTCAGCGCAGGCTGCGCTGAATGTTGTCGGTAACAACCTGAATAACGCCGTAACGCCAGGCTATTCTCGCCAGAATATTATTTTAGGCGAGGCCGGAGGTAAAACCACTGGTTATGGTTTCTTCGGTTATGGTGTTCAGGTTAATGGTGTCCAGCGTTCATATGATAGTTTTATCAATAATCAGGTACGTGGTGCCAGCACTCAGTTTTCAGCATTAAGTAGTCGTTATGAGCAGCTCTCTCAAGTTGATAATATGCTGGCTGATGATGTTAGTAATATTTCGCAGTCACTTAATAATATTTTTGCGGCGCTGGATAAAGTGAGTAGCGATCCCGCTAGCCCTTCGGCACGACAAGAATCGCTGTCACAGTTTAAGTCTATTGCTTATCAGTATAATAATAATAGCAGTACCTTGAACGGCCTGGAAAAAAGCACCAATAAGCAGATTGCTCAAACCGTTAACGATATCAATTCGCTTTCTAAACAGATTGCGAACCTGAATAAAGAAATTGAGAAGATTCATGGTCAGAGCGGTGATCTTCCTGCTGACCTGCTAGACCAGCGTGATATGGCATTGGGTCAGTTGAATGACCTGGTGGGAATTAAAGTTAATGAAAATACCGCTAACGGTCGCGTGGATGTCTCTTTTGCCAGCGGTTTGCCGCTCGTCAATGGCGATCAGTCCTATCAGGTAGAATCTAGCGTCTCGGCAGCTGATCCAAATAAGACGGTTGTCTCCTACGTCGATGCGGCGGGTAATTCCATCCCGCTCGATGAAAGCAAAATGACAACCGGCAAGCTGGGTGGTCTGTTCAAATTCCGTAATGAGGATTTGGTTGATGCACGTAACCAGCTAAACCAGCTGGCCTTGCAGATGGCGAATAAGTTTAATGAGGTCAATGGCGCAGGTTACGATCTGACGGGGACCAAAGGGGGCGATATTTTCAATATCTCTAACCCTGAAGCTATCGTTAATCGAAATAACACTGGCGATGCGACACTGAACGTAAGCTACACGGATATTTCAGCGGTCCATGCGGATGACTACTCTATTACGTATACCGGCCCGGGCGCAACCGACTGGGAAATCAAGAGCAGCAATGGCACCGTTATTACGCCGACCGTTGGTCCAAATGGTGAAATCCAGTTTGATGGCGTTTCCTTTATGCCAGCAGGGACTCCACAGGCAGGGGATAGCTTTAAATTAAATCCGGTAGGTGGCGCGGCAGATAAACTCAGCGTTGCGATTACCGATGGCGATCAAATCGCGGCATCGAGCTCTAGCGACCCGAGCGATGTTAGTAACAATGAGAATGCCAAAGCGCTTATTGATATTAAAAACCAAACCCTGATAGGGAAAGCGACGCTGACTGAAGCGTATGCCTCGCTGGTGAGTTCTGTCGGTTCTTCAATGGCAGGGTTAAAAGCTGATATTTCAACCAGCGGTAATGCGACGAATGTTTTATTAGCCCAGCAGCAATCAATTTCTGGTGTTGATATGAACGCAGAGTACATAAATCTGCAGATGTTCACTCAATATTACCAGGCTAATGCTCAGGTTCTGCAGACCGCCACTACGTTGTTTGATTCTATTTTGAGTATTCGATAATAGCCTTGAGTTTAGATAGTTACGCTTAACCACCGGCAGGAACGGAAAGAAGGAAACAATGATGCGCCTTAGCACCCTCTACATGTATCAAAATAGCATTAATAGCATGACCAAAGCTGTTGGTAACAACAGTGATATTTATGCCCGCCTATCGGCTGGACGTACATTGCTAAAACCTTCTGATGATCCTGCCGGTGCTTCTCAATCGATTACGCAACAAAGTGCCTTTGATAATATGACCCGTTTTGATACGGCGCGTATGTTTGCTAAGGATTCTCTGGGCCAGGAAGATACTGCATTAAACTCGATTAGCGGCCTGCTCACTAAAAATCTGACTCAAAAGATTGTTTCTGGTGGTGATGGTGCTTATTCGGATGCTGATCGTGCAGCGTTGGCGAAGGAACTTCAGGGGATCCGCGACAATCTGATCGATTTAGGCAACAGCAAAAATAGCAGCGGGCGTTATATGTTTGCTGGCTATAAAACGGATACTCCGCCGTTTAATAAAACGACGGGGGTCTATGTTGGTGGCGATACCGCAATGACCCAGATTATTGCTGACAGCACCGAAATGCAGGTTGGTCATACGGGTAAAGATGTATTTATGAGTGGCTCTCCTGACGATATATTCGTTGCACTTGATAAAGCCATCACCGCTCTTAATCAACCGATTAACGGAAGCAGCGACCCAGATGCCGCGCGAGAAGCGTTAAAAAACACACTGGATGCCGTCAATGTCACCATCAATAAAGGCATTGATAACCTCGGTAAGGTTCAGGCTGAAGTCGGAACTAACTTACAGCAAATTGAGACCCTGGGTTTTGCCTCAGATGCGCAGAAACTGAATTTGACCACTCAATGGCAAAGAACGGTGGGTGCTGATGAGCAGTCAACATATTCATTGATCAGTTCTGCGAAGATGTCTGACTTTGCGATTAACTCTTCGATGCTGGTTTTCCAGGCTATGCAGAAGATGTCAATTTTTAATATGCTCTAGTTGCTATGTTGCATCTACTACTTCATGATGCATTAGTAAGATATTGAGTTATTAGATTTACTATTTAAAGTACGACCTAAGGGTTATTTCAATGTTGCGGAAGAGTTACTTCTTATATAAGGAAGTAGTTTTTCCAACTCTTTTTAAATGATCGAATTACGTGTTTTTATGAGCGCTTTTGGGACTATTTGAATTACGCGTATTCGATGATAATTACGGCGTGTGATTTAAGCAGGATACATCATTGTGAATGGTCTTTATAACGCTGGTGGAGTCGTTGATAAAAGCGAACTTTGGAATAAATATGGATATCTTGTTCGCCATGAAGCTCTAAAATTGCAGGTGCGTTTACCTGCAAGTGTCGATCTGGATGATTTGATTCAGGCTGGTGTTGTAGGGCTTCTTTCTGCGATTGATGATTTTGACCCTAAAAAAGGCGGGCCTCTTGGCGGCTATATTGTGCAGCGAGTTCGCTGGGCCTTGATTGATGAACTACGTGAGCGCGATTGGGTTCCAAGACGTATTCGTAGTAATGCCCGTGAAGTTACTAAGGTTATTAAACGATTAGAGCAAGAAAAGGGTGGTGTCGTCACTGAAGCGGAAGTGGCTGCGGAGATGGGGATATCGATTCGGGAGTATCAGACGATTCTGGCTGAAACCAACGTGAGTCAAATTTATTCTTTAGATGAGTTGAGAGAAGAATTTCAAGAGAGTGTCGAACAGCTTGACAGCGATCACGAAAAACTCAATCCACTAAACGAGTTGATGCTAACGAGTCTGACCAAAAAGGTCCGCCAGGAAATTATGTTATTGCCAGAGAGGGAGCAACTTTTGTTGAACCTCTATTATCAACAAAATCTTAACATGAAAGAAGTGTCGGTACTATTAGGGATTACTGAAGCGAGAGTAAGCCAATTGCATAGCCAGGCAATTAAATTTTTACGTGCTCGCCTGGACATGAATGATATTCACTCTTGATGTTATTATTAGTCCTTGTCCCTGCTTAATATTTTGAAACAAAATTATATGATTGATATTTGATCATTAAAAAATGAACAACTATTTTCGTAATTATTTGTATTTAAAAGGCTAAAACCTTAAAAATCAGATTATTACCTGTTTTTTATTACTCCGGAAATAATCAAGTTGTGTAGGCGATTATTTGCTTTGGTAATGATTGCTTGGAGCAATTCTAATGCTTAGTGGTTTTTTTTCTAGACTTACTGATGGTATTTAATCAGCATTTGTTTAACAATGTAACCAAATATAGCTATAGGGAAATTTCAAGTATATTATGCGAGATTCAATGAATACCTCAAATTATGATGAACTGCTTCAGAACATCCATGACATCAATTTGTCTTACTTGCTGCTGGCGCAACGATTGATTCGTGAAGACAAATTCTCGGCTGGTTTTCGTTTAGGTTTAACTGAGGAAACTATCGATGTCATCAAAGATCTCTCATTGCCTCAACTGTTCAAGCTATCAACTACCAATCAACTGATTTGTCGCTTACGCATCGATAATGAAGCGGTCATCGACTTTCTGACTATGGGTTCGCGTATTGAAGCTTTGCAACAGATTCATACGGGGATCATCTTATCCACCGAGCTTCTGAATTCTCTTACATAGCTAAGCTTTTCAATTTCTAAGGAGGGTGAGACGATGAGTGATAAAAGCATTCTGGAAGAATATAAAGAAGTACAGATTGCGATTGAATTGATTTCCTTCGGCGCACGTATGCAGATTTTGGAAAGCGAAACAAGCCTGAGTCGCAGAAGATTACTGAAATTGTATAAAGAATTACGTGGCTGCCCACCGCCGAGGGGGATGCTGCCATTTTCTGATGACTGGTTTATGACCTGGGAACAGAACATCCATTCATCGATGTTTTATAATATATTCCTTTATCTGTCCAAGACCGAAAACCCACGCCCCATTGAGGCAATGGTGAAAGCATACCGCTTATATCTGGAACAGTGCCCTACTACGGTAGGGGAAAAACCGGTACTGGGCCTGACGCGCGCCTGGACCTTGCTGCGTTTTATTGATTGCGGGATGATCGTCCAGACCGAATGCTGCAATTGCGGTGGGAGTTTTATTGTTACTGCCGAGCATGCGAAAAAACCTTTCAACTGTAGTTTGTGCAGCCCGCCGTCCAGGGCTAATAAAAAGACTGTACTTTATAACCCATTGGGAGAGCATGCCAGCGTTCTGTAGTTTAATTAATTACTGAGTGATTTCCACAGCGTCATAACATATTACCGCAAGGTAATTTGGTATTTTTGTGCATCTCTCGAACGCAGGTTAAGTTAATAAATAGGATTACTATTTTTAGGAGTTCAAGTGCTGGTTATTCTGGGTTACCTGGTTGTATTCGCGACCGTATTCGGCGGTTTTAGTCTATCTGGTGGGGAAATTGGTGCCCTATACCAGCCGACTGAACTTTTAATTATTGGTGGTGCGGGGATTGGTGCATTTATCGTTGGTAATAATGGTAAAGCGATTAAAAGCACGCTTAAAGCAATTCCTCATTTGATGCGAGGCTCTCGTTATACCAAAGCACTTTATATGGATTTAATGGGAATGATGTTTCTTATCCTGACTAAGAGTCGCCAGTCAGGTTTGATGACCCTTGAGAATGATATTGAAGATCCGAAAAACAGCCAAATATTCTCTGCTTATCCCCGCCTATTAGCCGATAGTGAATTGATGAACTTTGTTATCGATTACCTTCGGTTGATGATTAGCGGCAATATGAATGCATTCGAGCTAGAAGCATTGATGGACGAAGAGATAGAGACATGTGAGCACGAGCATGAAGTTCCTGCACAAAGCCTTAACAGCGTTGGTGACGGATTACCCGCATTCGGGATTGTCGCTGCGGTTATGGGGGTTGTTCATGCGCTTGCTTCCGCCGATCGTCCTGCCGCAGAACTCGGCGCCCTGATTGCCCACGCGATGGTGGGGACTTTCCTCGGTATTCTACTCGCCTATGGTTTTATTCTGCCGCTGGCATCACTGTTGCGACAGAAAAGCAGTGAACAAATAAAGATGTACCAGTGTATTAAAGTTACTCTGCTTTCAAGTCTTAATGGTTATGCTCCACAAATTGCCATTGAATTTGGCCGCAAGACATTATTTTCACATGAACGCCCGACGTTTAATGAACTGGAAGAACATGTTCACAAGGTTAAATCCTCGGCGAACAACTCCTCTCCGGAAAGTGAATAATGAGTAAAAAAAACCAAACTGTTATTGTTGTCCGCAGAAATAAAAAGCATAAGCACGCACACCATGGGGGATCATGGAAAATTGCGTATGCGGACTTTATGACTGCCATGATGGCGTTCTTTCTGGTCATGTGGTTGCTCTCTAATTCAACGCCTCAGCAATTGGAGCAAATAGCTGAATATTTCAAAATGCCATTAAAGGTGGCGCTATCAGGAGGGAATAAAAGTAGCCTCAGTGAAAGCATTATCCCTGGTGGAGGTGATGACGTTATCAAGCAGGACGGCGAAGTGTTCAAGAAAACACTGAAAGAACTTGATAAGAAAAAGAATGAAACTAATTTAAAAAATACACGAGAAAAAATTCAATCATTGATAGAAAGCGACCCTCGGTTAAGTGACTTTAAATCTAACCTGTTAATATCATTGACTGATGATGGTTTGCTTATTCAAATCGTTGATAGCCAGGAACGGCCGATGTTTAAAGTCGGTAGTAAAGTTCTTGAACCCTATATGCGTGATATTTTGCAGGCGTTAGCGCCGGTGTTGAATGGATTACCAAACCGCATCAGTCTGACGGGGCACACCGACTCACTGCCTTACGCCGGTGGGGATCAAGGGTATGGTAACTGGGAGTTGTCTTCCGACCGCGCGAATGCTTCCCGCTCTGCATTGGTGAGCAGCGGTTTGGCCAGTAATAAGGTCCTGCGCGTTATCGGTACTGCTGATGCCATGAGTATGGCGAATTCTAAGGCTGATGATCCCATCAACCGTAGGATAAGTATTCTGGTGCTTAGCAAACAGAAAGAAAAAGAAATCCTGAAAGAGAATACTATATTACAGAACATTTCTACCACGCAGGGTGGTGGAGAACAGAGACTTAATTTAGAAATTACCCCCACTTCTAACTATCCTGTTGATGAACCTGTCGACTCGGTGAATACTATTAAGGAGAAGGTTGAGCAAAATGGACGTAAGTGATTTTTATCAGACTTTTTTTGCTGAGGCTGATGAATTACTAGCGGATATGGAGAGTAATCTCCTTGCCCTGGATTTCGCCAACCCCGATAAAGAAACACTCAATGCCATTTTTCGTGCAGCCCATTCAATTAAAGGTGGCGCGGGAACATTTGGTTTTTCTGTTTTACAAGAAACCACTCACATACTGGAGAACTTACTGGATGATGCCCGCGGCGGAACACTCCAATTAAATAGTGATATTGTAAACCTGTTTTTGGAGAGTAAAGATATTATGCAAGATCAGCTGGATGCATATAAGTCCTCACAAGATCCTGACCAGGCGAGTTTCCAGTATATTTGTGAAGCGCTGCGTCAAATTGCTCTCGCGGATAAACAAGCACCAGCGGCGGCTGAAGCTGAACCTGCTGCTGCGGTAGAACAGGCCGCTGAAACCAATGGCGAATCGGGTCCTACGCTGCTGCAAGTGGTGTTGAGTAAAGTTAAAGAGGCAGAACAAAAGCTGCTGATCGATGAACTTGCTAATTTTGGCGAACTTCTTGAACAACAGCAGGAAGGGGATACCCTGCGGGTGTCACTGAAAACGAGCGACGACCCCGACGATATCTTAGCTGTGCTGTGCTTCTTGCTTGAACCGGATCAAATCACCATTACCCCTCAACAGGCGGTCTCTGGTGATAATACCGATGATCATGCCGCCAGTTCGGGTGACGTCGCACCGAGTGAAATACCCGAGGCTTCAGTGAAACCGTCGTCTGCTGCACCGCCTGCGCGCAGTAAACCGGCAGCGCGCTCCCAGGGCGTGGAATCAAGCAGTATCCGTGTTGCGGTGGAAAAGGTTGACCAAATTATTAACCAGGTCGGTGAGTTGATTATCACTCAGGCGATGCTCTCGCAGCTCTCTAACTCGCTTGACCCTTCACAGTACGACACGCTGATCAACAGTATTGGCCAGATGGAGCGTAATGCCCGGGATTTGCAGGAATCGGTGATGTCGATCCGAATGATGCCGATGGAATATGTTTTCAGCCGCTTCCCACGTCTGGTGCATGACCTGGCCGGTAAGCTGGATAAAGACGTTGAATTAACTCTGGTGGGTGGTTCGGCGGAACTCGATAAGAGCCTGATTGAGCGTATTATCGATCCGTTAACGCACCTGGTACGTAATAGCCTCGATCACGGTATTGAGCCTGTTGAAGATCGCCGCGCGAAAGGTAAACCTGATAAGGGGAATTTACTGCTTTCGGCGGAACACCACGGCGGCAATATTGTTATTGAAGTTACCGACGATGGTGCGGGATTGAATCGTGAAAAAATCCTTGCTCGCGCAGTCTCACAAGGAATGTCCATCAGTGAGAATATTAGCGATGAAGAGGTCTGGATGCTTATCTTTGCCGCCGGCTTCTCTACGGCAGAAAAGGTGACGGATGTATCCGGTCGCGGAGTTGGGATGGATGTCGTACGACGAAATATTCAGGCAATGGGCGGCCACGTAGAAATCCAGTCTGAAACCAATAAAGGGTCAACCATTCGAATTATTTTGCCGCTGACTTTGGCTATTCTGGACGGTATGTCGGTACGTGTGGGGGATGAAATTTACGTACTGCCGTTGAGTGCGGTGATGGAGTCGCTACAGCCATCGGAAAATGCTCTCTATCGTATGGCTGGCGGCGAGCTAATGCTGCAAGTCAGGGATGAATATATTCCGCTAGTTGAAATGCAGCAAATTTTTAATATCAAGGGCGATGCTACAAAGGCCAGTGAAGGGATCTGTGTGATTCTGCAAACGGCGGGGCTGCGTTATGCCTTACTGGTTGATCAGTTAATTGGACAGCACCAGGTAGTCGTTAAAAACCTGGAGTTTAACTATCGCAAAGTCGTTGGGATTTCTGCTGCAACTATTCTTGGCGATGGCAGCGTAGCATTTATTCTTGATGTTGCCGCTCTCCCTAAGCTTTGCAAAGAACAAAGACTGATGGATAAAAGTATTGCTCTCTAATTGTCCCGAAAAGGTAAGATTATGAATTTTTCTGCTTCAGAGAAAAAGAAAGATGATAAAAATATTGATCAGGAATATCTGGTTTTTGCGCTTGGTAAAGAAGAGTACGGTATAGAAATTCTGAAAGTGCAAGAAATTCGCGGCTATGACCGTGTTACGCGAATTGCCAATACCCCTGATTTTATTACCGGTGTAGCTAACCTGCGTGGTGTTATTGTACCCATCGTGGATCTGCGCGTGAAATTCCAGCTTAGCTCAGCGGAATTTAATGAACATACGGTTATTATCATCCTGAACCTCAAGGAACGCGTTGTCGGGATTGTCGTTGATGGCGTCTCTGATGTCCTGTCGTTGAATCCTGAGCAAATTAAACCGGCACCGGATTTTTCTGTCACTCTGTCAACCGAATATCTGCTTGGCTTGGGGGCGATGGACGAGCGTATGTTAATCCTGGTTGATATCGAGAAATTGCTGAATAGCGATGAGATGGAGCTGGTTGAACGTACTGCTGAAGGTATGTATGACTAAATCATTTTAGTGTTAGCGCCTTAGCCTGTTCTTATTGTTATCAAGAGCAGGCTTTTTTATTATCTATTCCTCCCTGAATCCCCCTGACAGACTCCCGACTTGATTACCCTCAATTCTTCACCAGCGCTACACTGCATGGCCCAAAATGGTGCGTGACTCGTCGGCAGAACCCTGCGAAATGATGGGGAAAGAGTGAAAACAGCATTGAGTGGGGGAGTAAGAAAGAAGGTGAAAACGTCTGTGGAATTATCGCCGGCGAACTCTGGCCCTAAAACACAAAACGCCTGATGATAGACATAGGCGTTTTATATGCAGAAAATAGTCAATCTCTATCAGGGCCAGTCATTACCCTGCCTCGTTTCACGATTACTTGCCATTGTTATTACCCCTTGATATTTCTTCATGCAGGCGTTTAATCCGTTGAGTGCGTACTTATCTCATGGATGGTCACATGGCCGCAGTATGGGAGCGATTAAAAATATTCTTTAATAAAGTGAGGAACTGAGAGCGGCATGGAGTAATGGTATCCTTGCAGTAGTTCTGCTCCTGCCTCGGTGAGTAAAGTGACCTGCTCTTGAGTTTCAACCCCTTCGGCTATCAGGGACATATTTAATTTCCGGGCTAGCTCTACCAGGGCGCATACCGTATTTTTGTAAATCAGTTTCCCCTGATGGGCTCTGGTCAAATCACGGTCTATTTTTAAGAAGCTGAAGTTCATGATTTCCAGATACTTTAAGCTGGTATGCCCGGCACCAAAATCATCAATCGCAAACTGTATGCCTTCATTGCTCATCTCTTCAACCGCAACCTGGATATCATCATCTATCTCTAATACTGAGCGTTCGATAATTTCCAGCACCATATTAAAATTATCGCTAAATTTCAATGCCGCTTCTCTGAGCGGGTCGTTGGCAAGCTGTGAGCTGCAAATATTAAAGGTGAAGAAGAAGTCGTTTGGCAGGTTGCTGGCTATCGGGAGGAAGTGCTGATGAATATTATTGATTAAATCAACCGTTAGTTTATTGATATGACGGCTATTTTCTAGCTCCTCAATAACCGTACCAGGAGCATAGCAGCTGCCGTCTTTGTCAATAAAACGTAACAAAATTTCGGCACCAATGACTTCTCCTGTTATTGCCGAGACTATCGGTTGTAAATAAGGATAGGAGTTCATTTCCAAAAAACATTCTAAAGAAGATTTATGGACTGGGCGTGGTTTAAAAAGTCTGAATAGGTCGAGTTTCTTATAACGATATAGCGAATTCCAATGGGCTGATAGGTTCATATTTAATTACCTTAAATTAAAACTGGGCAGCATTTCACAAGACGATATATGAGGGTTGACGATAATGAATTGTACCTTTGTTTGTATGATTTCTAAGCCGTAAATAGCGGACAGAAATGAAAAAACTGAATAAAAAAAGCCCTGCACCTGATACGGTGCAGGGCTTTGAGACACCCAAATAAGTCGAGTCTTGCTCGTATTAACGCAGCAGAGACAGTACGTTCTGTGGAACCTGGTTAGCCTGTGCCAGTACAGTGGTACCAGCAGACTGCAGGATGTTAGAACGGCTCATTTCAGATACTTCGGAAGCGAAGTCCGCATCCAGAATACGTGAACGAGATTCAGACAGGTTGTTTACAGTGCTGTTCAGGTTGTTGATAACAGAATCGAAACGGTTCTGTACCGCACCCAGACCGGAACGCAGTTCATCAACCTGAGCCAGGGCTTTATCGATAACAGCCAGTGGGTCAGTAGTTGCAGCACCGGTTGCTACTTTAGTACCGCTATCGGTGACAACGCCAGAGGCATCGATTTTTGCTTTGGTCAGGGCGCCAGTAGTAGCATCCTGAACATAGTAGTTACCTTTGCCGTCGCCCATTAATTTATTGCTACCCAGTGCGGTCACGTCTGCAGCAACAGATTTAGTAGCTGCTTTACCATTGACGGATGAACCACCCTGAGCCGCAGTTAAATCACCAGCGGTTGCTTTAGTCGCAGAATCGTACTCGAATGTACCGTTGTTGTCAGTTACTGCATAATAATCAGTACCATCAGTTACATACAGCTTGTCATCGGTACCTTTAACCATGTCGGTCAGGGCTACAGAACCAGCGCTGCTGTCAGTTGCTTTCGAGAAGTCGTACTTATAGCCAGCATCAACATCAACGTTGGTTGCAGCGGTCAGGGTAGAAGTATCAACACCATCCGCAACGGCGAAACCGGTCATGCCCAGCTTATCAGAATCCATTTTGTTCAGTTTAATATCGATGTACTGGCCATCGTTGCTACCAACCTGAATAGACAGAGTTTGATCTTCGCTCAGTACTTTCACGCCGTTGAATTCGGTCTGTTCAGAGATACGGTTGATTTCATCCAGACGCTGGTTGATTTCATCCTGAATAGACTGACGGTCAGAATCAGAGTTAGTACCGTTTTTAGCCTGTACTGCCAGACGACGGATGTTCTGCAGGTTAGCGTTGACTTCGTTCAGCGCGCCTTCAGTGGTCTGAGCGATGGAGATACCATCGTTGGCGTTACGTGATGCCTGAGACAGGCCAGTGATGTTTGCGGTGAAACGGTTGCTGATTGCTTGACCAGCGGCGTCATCTTTTGCGCTATTAATACGCAGACCGGAAGACAAACGCTGAATAGCAGTACCCAGAGTAGACTGAGATTTATTCAGGTTATTCTGCGCCATCAGACTCAGTGCGTTGGTATTAATTACCTGTGCCATACTATTTCCTCAATAATTAAATGATACCGTTGCATATGTCATGCAATATAGATATGCGGTGTTTCGCTCGCATACTAGAAATATCGGGTGTCTGAGGGAAAACTAAAAAAAAAAATGAAAAAAAATCATTGTCACTTTTCTTTTATGCCTGTTGGACTTGTGGGGTTAGTTAAAATGTTTTTCGAGTTTTCAGCGTTAGTAGATGTACCTATCTACTGGTCGTTGGGGCGTTTGTGAAAGTTTAGTCTATGAGGAGAAGAGAGGAGACGAGAGGAGAAAGCAGTAGATGAAAAGGACGTATATAAGATGCACGCAGAGCGCTGATGTGTCGATTCCGATGATGCGGTTTTCCTTTGCTTAAAATAATGTAATAAATGCACGCATTTTAAAAGATTGATCAGGATTTAAACAGGCTATCAGTACATATGAGCCAAATTTTGGACGCATATGTAAATTTAATAAAATATAGCGTATGAAAATTGTAGTCCAGGATATCTTATCCCGGCGGGGTATTGCCTATGTCGTTATAAAAATAACGATGGGCTATCCGTTGAAAAGAGGGGAATTGTGTTCATAACCTTGCTGAGTGTTGCTGGTATAGGGCTAAAAAAATTAAACTAAAACCTATAAAGTCCGATGTAAATTAGTGAATTTAATAGACGCTAACCGCTATCATCAAGGAAAATACTATGGGTATCTCGTCATTAGGTGTTGGAACGGGTGGCATTGACACTGCATCAATGCTGGAGAAGCTGAAAGCCGCTGAACAAACTCGTTTGAATCCCTTTACTAATCGGCAAAAGAGCTTTAACGCAAAAGTTTCTACCTGGGGGGGAATCTCCAGCGCACTTTCTTCCTTACAGACTGTCGTCAAAAAACTGAGTAGTGAAGCATTTAATACCTTAAACATTAGCGAAAACAAAAACTTTACGGCGACGGCCAGTACCGGTGCGCTTGCCGATGTCCACTCCGTTACGGTTGAGCAGCTAGCTACCGCTCACAAGCTGAAAACGGGTTTAGAAAGTGATGCCGATACCGATCTGGGCTCGACAACCGGTGGCAAACGTACGCTGACTATCACTCAGAATCTGAAAGATAGTGACGGTAATAATAAGAAGTTAACCGTGGAGCTTGATGACGATCAAACGTCGCTGAATGACATTGCGAAAGCAATTAATAAGCAAAACAGTACGGTTAGTGCATCGGTACAGCGTACAGATGGTGGCTACCAGCTGGTACTTAGTTCAAAAGTTACCGGCTCGGATGGCGAAATGACGGTTAAGGTTGATGGGGATAGCCAGCTTGCTAATGTGCTGGATACCAACCAGGGGGGCGACCCAAGTAAAGGGGACAATATGACATCCGTCTCCGCAGCCCAGAACTCAATTGTTAAAGTCGATGGCGATACTTATACGCGTTCTTCTAACAATATCAGCGATATCATCACGGGTGTGACGCTGAAACTGACGTCGGTAACGCCAAAAGATAGCGCTGGTGTGCAGGAAAGTGAGCAGCTTACGCTTACGCCAGACACATCGGCGATTAAAACAACGCTGCAGGATTTTGTTAAGCAATATAATGAATTGCTGAGTAAAACGACGGCAGCGAGCAAGTACGTCCCGAACGACACCTCTAAACTTAAAGATGAAGATGTGGCGACACAAAGCTCTGATAGTGGCGCGTTAATGGGCGATGCGATGCTGCGCGGTATGATGAGCGAGATAGGCAGCGTCGTGAACGGGGTATATGGCGATTCGGGGGCTGATTATGGCTCGCTTGCCGATCTCGGTATCAAAATTGATGCGAGCACTGGGCAAATGACGCTGGATACAGACAAGTTGGACGCCGCCATCGCCGATAACCCGGATGAGATCGCTAACATGTTCATGGCACACGGTGACTCCCCAGGATTAGCGAGCGGCCTTAATGACATCATTACCGAATATGCGGGTGAGAAAAACTCCAAAGATGGCGGTTTGATTAAATCGACGACGGATGCTCTTAGCGAGCAGGTGAAACAGGTAGGAACGCAAATCGAAAGAACGCAAAAACTCATTGATGCGCAGGTCGAAAGATATCGTGTTCAATTCCAGAATCTCGATACGGCAATGTCAAAAATGAATAACATGAGTTCACAACTGCTTTCATTATTATCTAAGTGATTTTTAAATATTTTCAAGTTGAACCGGCAGATATTTATCTGCCGGTTGTTTATCACGGAGACAACTATGTACTCAAATCGCGGCCCAGAAAGCTATGCGCAGATTCACCTTCAGAGCCAACTAAAAGGCGCATCACCGCACCAACTTATTTCTATGCTGTTTGATGGCGCATACAGCTCTATATTGAAAGCGAAAATCTTCTTTGATAACGGTAATGTAGCAAAACGCGGTGAAATGATCTCTAAGGCTATCAATATTATCGATAACGGTTTGCGAGCCTCGCTGGATTATGAGAAAGGTAAAGAGATCGCATTGCAGTTGGATCAGCAATATGAATACATGTCCCGTACACTATTGCAGGCTAACCTGAAGGGGAATCCAGAAGCGCTATCACACGTAGCTGAACTATTATTAAACCTTTCCACAACCTGGAAAGAAATTGAACCACAGTAGATACAGGTGCATATATGACTAATATCTTATCAGAGAGATGTGAAGAGGTTTATAAACTAAATATTGAATTGCTTGATATGGTTAAGGAAGGGCGGTGGGATGAATTTTATGAGTCTGCCCAGCGCTATATTGTGGCACTCCGTGGGATTATTGATAACCAGGTTGATGGATTAACGGCCGACGAAAAGGAGCATTTTGCTTTATTCCTGAATAGTCTTATTAAGAATGAAAACGAAATAACTAGAATATTAAAGATACGATTGAATGTATTAAGCAAGGATATTGCGATGCTGCAACACGGGAAAAAAAGTAGCCAGGCGTACTCCTCTCAATCCTCTACGGGTTTCCACTGATACGATACTAAATCTGTGGCGTTAAGCCTATCCCCATACCGCAGGGATAGGTTTTCCCTTCTCTACTTACCGGCGATAATTTACCGTTAATTCATTACTTATCACATTCAATGTCGGGGAGAGCTGCCCCGGATGATTGACGACATAAATAAACCTAAAGTGATCTGCGGCAGAAAAGGGGATCTTAACGTTCATCTGCCCGCTCAGCGTGGGTATATTCAGACATTTTGTGGCATTGCAGAGTTTAATTTTCAGCTCTGGTGGCGGAGGCGTCAGTAACACAATCCGCCATGAAATGCTGCTCACCTTTGCCGAGGAGGGGATATCGGGGGCGAGCAGCGCTCGCCCACTGAGAATTTGCCCACCTACGCTTATTACACCGCCGCTGGTTTTCTGGCTCCATGCGTTAATATTTGCGTGCGCTGAGCACGTAAGCAATGAAGCCAGAAGAGTACACACAGCACGCTGAATCATTATTTGCCTCCAATCACGTATGACATGCGTACATTACGGTTATTACTGATCTCAAGGTTAGACAGTACCGTCAGCTGTGGGTAGACCCGACGCAGGAAGCGAGAAAGCATCGTGCGGATAGAGTGATTAACCAGCAGCACCAGCGGTGCGCCCATCGCGCTCTGCTGTTGTATGGCGTTTTCCGTCTGCACGAGAATATTTTCTGCAATGCCGGGTTCAATCGCGCTGCCGCTCTGGGTCGCCTGGATAAGCAGTCTTTCCAGATTGAGGTCCATACCAATAACCTGAATGTCATCATTGCCAGGGAACCACTGCTGCGTAATTGCGCGTCCAAGATGAATACGCACCTGGGCGGTCAGTTCATCCGGGTCGGTCAATGCCGGTGAAAACTCGGCCAGCGTGTCAATTATCGTGCGCATGTCGCGGATCGAGATACGTTCTGCCAGCAGATTTTGCAGCACCTTATGGAAGGTGGTGAGGCTAATGACATCTGGGATTAAATCTTCCACTAACTTCGGCATCTCTTTGGTGATGCGTTCCAGCAGAAGCTGGGTTTCCTGGCGGCTGAACAGCTCGTCGGTATGGTTGCCGATAATTTGGTTCAGGTGCGTGGCAATAACCGAACTTGGATCGACGACCGTATAGTTCTGCGTTTGAGCCTGCTCTTTTAGCACTTCATCGATCCAAATTGCTGGCAGACCAAACGCCGGATCCTGACAAGGAATACCGGGAAGATCGCCTTCTGCACAGCCTGGATCAATGGCCATCCAGCGTTCAGGCTGCACCTCACCCTGGCCGATAACGACACCTTTTAAGAGGATACGGTAATCGGTTGGCGACAGATCGAGGTTATCCCGAATATGAATCGGTGGAGGTAGAAAGCCCATCTCCTGTGCAAATTTTTTGCGGATCCCTCGGATACGAGTGAGTAACTGCCCACTTTGCCCTTCATCAACCATCGGGATCAAGCGGTAGCCCACTTCCAGCCCCAGAACATCCTCAAGATGGACATCGGACCAGGAGGCTTCGGCGGACTGTCCGGCTTCGCTTTCCGCTTTGGCTAACGCTTTTTCCTCTCTGGTCATCGTGTGCTTGCCACTGCGCAGATTTTCAAGCTCACGGCCACGAAGCCACCAGGCAACACCCAGTAATGTCACGGTAAATAGCAGGAAGACGAAGTTAGGCATTCCGGGGATCATCCCCAGCAGGCCAATAACGGCTGCCGCCAGTACCATAACGCGAGGGTTATTGAATAGCTGGCTGACCATCTGTTCACCGACATCCTGCTCGGTGGAGACTCGGGTGACGATGACACCTGCGGCGGTGGAAATAATCAGTGCAGGAATTTGCGCCACCAGACCATCACCGATAGTCAGCAGGGTGTAGGTTTCACCGGCTTCAGCAAACGACATATCATGTTGCATGATACCAATCATCAGGCCGCCGATGACGTTGATGGCCATAATCAGCAGGCCCGCAATGGCATCGCCGCGAACAAACTTACTGGCCCCGTCCATCGAGCCATAAAAATCAGACTCTTGGGTGACATCGCTACGGCGGCGCTTCGCTTCATCTTCGCCAATCAGACCCGCATTCAGGTCGGCGTCAATCGCCATCTGCTTACCCGGCATCCCGTCGAGTACGAAACGCGCGCCCACTTCGGCGATACGCCCCGCACCTTTGGTGATAACCATAAAGTTGATGATGATAAGAATGGCGAAGACCACAATACCGATGGCGAAGTTACCGCCGACAAGGAAATGACCGAAGGCTTCGACGACGTGACCCGCCGCACTAGCCCCGGTATGTCCATCCATCAGGATAATACGCGTTGAGGCGATATTGAGCGCGAGTCGCAGCAGCGTTGAAAACAGCAACACGGTCGGAAATGCCGAGAACTCGAGGGTTTTTTGCGTAAACATCGCAACCATCAATATCATCAGTGAAAGGACGATATTGAAGGTAAAAAGCACATCCAGAACAAAAGCGGGCAGAGGCAGGACCATCATGGCCAGAATCATCATGATGAGAACCGGGCCTGCCAGTATCTGCCACTGTGTCTCTTTAAGGTTTGGAATATGTAATTTGGTGGCTAAATTTGCCATCAGTCATGACTCTCTTGTGTAAAATCAAGTGCCTCAGGCACCGTAATATGTGCAGGTTTTTTCGGCCTTATGCCGCCGTTATGACGCCAGCGACGTAGCCCGTAAACCCAGGTAAGAACCTCGGCAACTGCGCTGTATAACTCTGTAGGAATCTGTTCGCCGATGTCGCAATGCCGAAACAACGCTCGCGCCAGCGGAGGGGCGGTAAGCATCGGGATCCGGTGTATTTCCGCCTGCTCGCGGATGCGTAGTGCCACTTCCCCCGCGCCTTTCGCCAGAACGACAGGTGCTTTCATGTTCCCCTCTTTGTAGCTCAGAGCCACAGAGTAATGGGTGGGGTTATTGACAATAACGTCGGCTTTTGGGATATCCGCCATCATGCGTTGCTGGGCGGCGGCGCGCTGCATCTGCTTGATTCGCCCTTTAACGTGTGGATCCCCTTCCTGCTGTTTGAATTCATCGCGTATCTCCTGACGGCTCATACGTAACTTCTTCGTATGGCTCATTAACTGGTAGAAAACGTCATAGCCAACCATAGGAATCAGAGAAAGAATCACTATCAACAGACAGCGAGAAATTAACGTCTGTGCGTCATAAAGTGCGTCAGGAAGCGGCTCGTTAATAAGCCGAATGAGATGCGCTTTATTGCCGTACAGAAAAAGGGCACATGCACAACTGACCAGCGTGACTTTCAGCAGACTTTTCAATAACTCTGAAATCACCTGAGCTGAAAACATGCGCCCCAAACCGGATATTGGTGATATGCGCTTGAGATCAACTTTCAATGATTTACTGCTAAAATGAAGCCCACCAATCAATGTCGAAGCTGCAATAGCGCATATGAACAGCCCTAACAGCAGCGGAAGCACCGACATGGCCGCCATCCCAAAATGTTCGGTGAGTTGCCGAAGCATCAGTTGAGGATCGACAGCAGCAGCACGATCGAACGAGAGCGCATGGTGTAGCACTTGTGCCAGCTTTCGCGCTGCGCCATCTCCCCCCACCAGGATCAGTAACCACCCACTGAGTAACATTAACAAGGAAGTCAGCTCCTTAGAGCGGGGAATTTGCCCTTCCTCACGAGCTTTCTCGCGTCGATGGGGTGTGGGGTCTTCTGTTTTTTCTACGTCACTTTCTTCAGACATGGTTTTTATTCAAAAGTATTAAAAAAGCAGGCCGAAGGACGTCACAACCGGTTTGGCTATGTCGGGAACCATACGGAAAAAGAACGCATCAGAAACCCAGGCTTTCAAGGAGATCATCAACCTGATCCTGTGAGGCAACGACTCCAGCCTTGGAGTGGTCGATCTGCGGCCCATTTTTCAGATTGTCCAGATCGTCAGGATCCTCCGTACGTACCACCTGAGTTTCTGGCATGTTTTCCACCAGAACCTGAATCAGCTCGTTCTCGATACTTTCAATCAACCGCATCATGCGCTGGATAACCTGGCCAGTAAGGTCCTGGAAATCCTGCGCCATCATGATATCCATCAGCTGTTCATTGGTTTTATTCACGACCATCGGCGTTTCTTTCAGAAAATGGCGTGTATCAATCACCAACTCTCGTGCTTCCGGTAACTCAATCGGCGATTCAAACCACTCATCCCAACGGCGCGTCAGCGCCTGTGCTTCTTCACTCAATGTATCCTGGAGCGGGCGGGCGATTTCGACGCAGGTGAGGGCACGATCCGCTGCCTGAGAGGTTTTTCCCACCACGTAGCTGAGCCGATCGCGGGCATCCGGGATGGCCTCCGCAGCATCCATGATGGCCTTATCCAGGCCAAAGCTCGCCATACTGTCACGCAATAAACGAGTCAGATGGCCGATACGCGAGAAGAGATCCTTATAATTATTCTCTGAATGTTCATCCTGTTCGCTAACCATCATTTACCACCCGAGTTTTTCGAAAATCTTATTGAGTTTTTCCTCAAGAATGGCTGCCGTAAATGGTTTAACGACATAACCACTGGCTCCGGCCTGAGCGGCAGCAACAATATTTTCTTTTTTGGCTTCGGCTGTAACCATCAATACGGGAAGGCTGCTGAAATTAGGATCTTTACGAATCTCTGAAAGCAATTGCAGGCCGTCGAGATTTGGCATGTTCCAATCGGTGATAACAAAATCGAAGCGAGATTCACGTAATTTCGTTAACGCATCCTGGCCATCTTCGGCGTCATCAACGTTATTGAAACCAAGATCCTTAAGCAGGTTGCGGACAATGCGGCGCATGGTTGCAAAATCATCAACCACGAGAAAGCGTATATTCTTGTCTACCATTTGATTGTTCCAATAAAATAATGCCCATTTGGGGCTGTTGAAAAATAAGAGAACCAAAAATGTTAATTTTTGCGTAGTTGCCCAGTGATACTGCTAAGCATGCGCTGGCTGATATCTTCAAGATCAACCACTTCGCAGGCGCCATCAAGCGCAATAGCTTCGCGCGGCATACCAAACACGACGCACGTTTTTTCACTTTGTGCCAGTGTCCAGGCACCTGACTGGCGCATACCCAGTAGCCCGCGAGCGCCGTCGTTGCCCATCCCGGTTAAAATGACGCCGACCGCGTTTTTACCTGCTGATTTGATGATGGAGTTAAACATCATATCGACCGATGGCCGGTGGCGATTCATCGGTGGATGCTGATTCAGTCTGATGGTGTAGCCTGTTGAGCTACGCACCAGCTCCATATGGAAGTCGCCCGGTGCGATGTACGCATTGCCTGGCAGGACGCTATCGCCGTCTTCTGCCTCTTTCACCGAAATCTGGCACAGCTTATTCAGGCGTTCAGCGAAAGAGCGGGTAAAGCCTGGCGGCATATGCTGCGTAATCACAATGCCAGGGCTTGTTGCTGGCATGGGGATCAATATCTGGCGAAGCGCTTCTGTGCCTCCCGTAGAGGAACCGATAGCAATAATTTTCTCGTTGCCGACTCGTGGGCCGATAACCTGGGTAAGCGCAGAGGTTTGTGCTCTGCGACCCACTTTCGCCGTCGCCGCAATTCGCAGTTTTTCGGCAATCAGTTTGCTGTACTGCTCCATGCCGTCTTTCAGCCCGATTTGCGGTTTGGTGATGAAATCAACCGCTCCCAAATCCAGCGCGCTGAGCGTAATTTCTGAACCTTTGCTGGTGAGCGAGGAAACCATCACCACGGGCATGGGCCGTAGACGCATCAGACGCTCAAGAAAATCCAGACCGTCCATGCGGGGCATTTCGACATCCAGCGTCAGGACATCTGGATTAAACTGTTTGATCAGATCGCGAGCGATAATGGGGTCGGGGGCGGTTGCTACCATTTCCATATCGGGTTGCTGATTGACGATATCGCTCATAATGCTGCGAATAAGCGCCGAATCATCAACACAAAGTACTTTAATTTTTTTCATTGCGTATCCTGAGCCAGGGCATAAACGGACTGGCCACGTAAACGGAATGGAATAGTCATATTTCCGAAATGCTCAGAATGCCCGGCAAACAGCAATCCACCAGGTTTAAGCATCTTTGCAAATCGTTTCATCAACTGTACTTGGGTCTTTTGATCGAAATAAATCATTACGTTGCGGCAAAATATTGCGTCAAATGGCCCTGGAAGGTTCCAGATTGGATCCAATAAATTGAGCTGCTGATAATGAATACTGGTCAGTAGCTCGTGCTTTATTTTCACCATGTTTTGTTGCGTGCCGGTGCCACGGAGAAACCATTTTTTTTTTTGTTCGGCGGTCATGTTATCCAGATCGGATAGACGGTAAATTCCGCTGGCGGCCGTCTTCAACACACTGGTATTAATATCGGTCGCCCAAATTCGCGGCCCAAGGCTATTGCCTAACGTTTCATTGAGCGTCATGGCAATAGAGCAGGGCTCTTCTCCGGTTGATGCTGCCGCACACCACACGCTATAGCCACCCGCGCGCGCGCGGCTAGCTGCATGTTTAGCTAAGATAGGGAACTGGTACGCTTCACGGAAAAATGAGGTCAG
This sequence comes from Kluyvera fluvialis, assembly GCF_059725275.1. Taxonomy (NCBI): domain Bacteria; kingdom Pseudomonadati; phylum Pseudomonadota; class Gammaproteobacteria; order Enterobacterales; family Enterobacteriaceae; genus Kluyvera; species Kluyvera fluvialis. Next base: position 812,570 of record NZ_AP046142.1, read on the forward strand.
ATTGGTGGTTAACGCATTAATAAAGTTCTGACACTCTTCACCGTTTTGGTTCTGTTCCATATAGTCAATGTATTCAGAAAAGCTGCCAAACTTCAGGTCGTTCAACCGCCGAGAAAGACGGTTATAGACCATGTCACGCTTCTGATCGGTGAGGACAATCCCTGCCCATTGATAAATCAACTTACTGATTTTCTGCAATTCAGCATCAGAAAGGGATTTACTGGCATAGATATTTGACTTATCCCGCTGATTAGCTCCTGCCATGATTTTACTCATCTATGGCGTCCTCGCTCTTGAGAACTCTCGAAATCCTGTTCATTTTTTTTTGCCCTATATCGTGGTGAGAATCAAACGTCGAATTTATTCTCTGGGCACTTTCGACAAGAGAGATAAATAAGGAAAAAATTGTATTTATTACAATCGAATAGGAATTCGCTCTAGTGGTTTTGAGACCATGCGATATATTGCCTGGAGCCTGAATGGCTGATTAAACGGCCATGCTCATAATATCCTGATAAGCACTCACCATCTTGTTACGTACCTGAACGCCCAGATTTAAAGCCAGAGACGATTTTTGCAGAGAAACCATGACATCGTTAAGGCCAATGTCTGAAGTACCAGCAACATAACTCTGGGCCTGGCTTTTCGCAGTGCCTTGTAACTGATTAATCTCGTTAATATTGTTAAATAAAATGTCGGAAAATTGTTGCGATTTTTCTGGGGCACCTACAGATCTGAACTTTCCTGTCGATGCAGCCTGCTGAGACTGGAACTGAATTTGCTCCAGAATATTACCCATTGATTGAATAGACATGCTTTTCTCCTCGATTTCTCTTAATAAGAACAATGTCTGGTATTACAGAGTCTTCCTCTTTTTCTGGTGGTGCAGTCTATCACCAGCCAATAAGTAGAAAAAAACCCGATAAGCTGACAGAGATCTCGACTTATCGCCGATTAAAATAATGCGATTAGCGGCTACTATATGTTTCGGGATTTTGTCAGTGTAAATGCCTCATTGATTTCAGTTGGCGGAGTGCTGATTCGTAATATTGCGTCCACATTGCTTAATTTATATTTTTTCAACAAGGCTAAGGCATGAGTGTCACGACAGACGGTAACAAGAATTACGCTTCAGTTAATTTTGCAGCCGTATTAGAGAAATTACGTTCCAATCCGAAAATTGTCCTTATATTTTCTGTAGCGGCAGCAATTTCAATTGTTGCCGGGTTGTTGTTCTGGGCAAAAGCACCGGATTATCGCGTCCTGTATGGCAGTATCAGCGATCAGGATGGCGGAGAAATTGTTACTCAGCTGGCACAAATGAATGTGCCTTATCGTTTTGAACATGGCGGCTCCATTATGGTGCCAGAGGACAAGGTCTATGACGTTCGTCTGAAGCTGGCTCAATTGGGATTGCCTAAAGGCGGAGCTGTAGGGTTTGAACTTTTAGATAAAGAAAAATTTGGTATTAGCCAATTTAGTGAGCAGGTGAATTACCAACGCGGACTTGAAGGCGAATTATCCCGAACCATTGAAACGCTTGGGCCAGTGCGCAGTGTGCGAGTGCATTTAGCTATTCCCAAGCCGTCAATGTTTATTCGTGAACAAAAGCAGCCTTCTGCTTCTGTCACGGTAAATATTAACAATGGTCGTACGCTGGACGCGAGCCAGATCAACGCGATTAGTTATCTTATTTCAAGCGCGGTTTCAGGCCTGAATCCAGATAACGTCACTATCGTCGATCAGAATGGCCATCTACTCACCCAAAACGGCGGGCAAGCGCTGCAAACGTCACAGCGGAAATACACCAGTGACGTAGAAGCGGATTATCAACATCGAATTCAGGCGATCCTGGCTCCGATTGTTGGCAGTAAAAATGTCCGTGCTCAGGTGACGGCGCAAATCGATTTTACGCTTAATGAGCAAACGGCAGAGCAGTATCGGCCAAATACCGACCTCAATAAGATGGCTATTCGTAGCCGCCAAACGAGTGCTTCTGAACAGGGCAATAAAAATGGCGTTGGCGGAGTGCCGGGCGCTCTTAGCAATCAGCCGCCAGTACCTGCGACTGCTCCGCTGACGCAGCCGATAACGTCTGGAAAGAGTGCCGGAGATGCCGCAAAGGCTGCCGGGGATGCCGCGACAACATCAACGACGTCGTTGCAGCCATATAACTCACAAAAGGATGAAACCACTAATTACGAACTGGATCGCACGCTGACGCACATTAAGCGTAATTCAGGGCAGCTTGAGCGTCTTTCCGTTGCGGTGGTGGTGAATTATCAGCTCTCGAAAGAGGGGAAGCCAGAAGCGTTAAGTAAAGCGCAGATGGATCAAATCAATGCGTTAGTGAAAGAGGCGATGGGTTATTCCGCTGAACGCGGCGATACGTTGAATATCGTTAACTCAGCGTTTAGCCAGGCGGATGAAGAACCAGCGATACCACTGTGGAAGCAACCGGAATTTATCAACTTCCTGGTGATTGCTGCACGCTATCTTTTCATCGCGATTATCGCGTGGATCCTGTGGCGTAAGGTTGTTCAGCCAGCATGGGCAAAACAGCAAGAGACGACGATAAAACGTCTGGAGCTGGAAAAAGAGGCCCGTGAGGCAGAAGAGAATGCGAAGGCTAAGATGGGTGAACTAAATGCCCAGGCTCAGGCTCAGCAGCGCGTTGAAACAGAATTGAATGCTCAACACCTACGAACCCTGGCAGAACAAGAGCCGCAGCTTATCGCGCTTGTCCTTCGTCAGTGGATGAATAAGGAAAAACAATAATGAACGCAGCTGAAAAATGTGCGGTTGTTATGTTAACGCTCGGTGATGAGCGGGCCGCAGAGGTCTTTAAATTCCTCAATACTCACGAAGTGACTCAGGTCAGTAGTGCAATGGTGGGGATGGGGAGTGGTTTTACCCACGCGCAGCTGGCGCAAGTGCTGAAAGAGTTCCAGCGTGATTCTGGAGAGTATGCGGCTCTCAACATGAATACCAGCGAATATCTACGCAGTGTGTTGGTGAAAGCGCTGGGCGAGGAACGCGCCACCAGCCTGCTGGAAGATCTGCTGGATACGCAGAGCGGCAGCAATGGTATTGAAACGCTGAACTTTATGGAACCGCAGTCGGTATACGATCTGATTCGTGATGAACATCCGCAGATCATTGCCACTATCCTGGTTCACGTTAAGCGTGCGCAAGCGGCGGAAGTGCTGGCGAAATTCGAAGATCGCGAACGTAACGACATTATGCTGCGTATCGCGACCTTCGGTGGTGTACAGCCAGCCGCGCTCCAGGAACTGACCGAAGTGCTCAACAACTTGTTGCATGGTCAAAACCTCAAACGCAGCAAAATGGGTGGTGTTCGTCCTGCTGCTGAAATTCTCAACTTGATGAAAACTCAGCAGGAAGAAGCCGCGATTGAGGCGGTGCGTGAGTTTGACCATGAACTGGCACAGAAAATTATCGATGAGATGTTCCTGTTCGAGAATCTGGTGTCGGTCGAAGACATCAGCATCCAGCGTATTCTGCAGGAAGTAGAGAACGACTCGCTTCTTATTGCGCTTAAAGGTGCTGATCAGCCGCTGCGCGATAAGTTCTTCCGCAATATGTCACGTCGTCAGGCAGATATCATGATTGATGATCTGAACTCGCGCGGGCCGGTGCGTATGTCCCAGGTGGAAGCCGAGCAGAAGAATATTCTGTTGATTGTTCGCCGTCTGGCAGAAACGGGCGAAGTGGTTATTGGTGGGGGTGAGGATGTCTACGTCTGATCCAGATGTAAAAGGGTGGCAGCGTTGGCAGCCGTCAGATCTCCTTTGTGAATATGTGCCAACCCGGATAGAGCCTGCCGAAGTGGGCGATGACCCGCAGTCGGATGAAATCGTTCAGGCCGAGTTGGCGCACCTCCGCCAGCAGGCTGAGAATAATGGTTTCAAGCAAGGGCAGGCGCGTGGCGTGGATGCCGGGCAAAAACAGGGCTATCAGGACGGCTTCGCTCAGGGACTAGAAGAAGGCATTGCGCAAGGCGTTGCGGAGTCGAAAGAGCAGCAGAAGGCGATTGTGGAACGTTTCTCGCAACTGCTTAAAGAGTTTACGACGTCGCTCAGCAGCCTGGATAGTGTGATTCCATCGCGCCTGGTACAGCTTTCGCTGACCGCCGCGCGATCGGTGATTGGCGAGAACATTGCTTACGATCATACCGTCATGCTGAAGAAGATCCGCCACTTGCTACAACAGGAAACGCTGCTGAAAGGCCACGCGCAACTGCGTGTTAGCTCGGAAGATTTTCTGATGGTGCAGGAAAATCTGGGCGAGGAGCTGAATGCCTTGAACTGGGTGCTGCGTCAGGATGATCAGCTGCTACCGGGCGGCTGCCGTATTACTTCGGAAGAGGGCGAGTTTGACGCCAGTATCTCAACGCGCTGGGAAGAGTTATGTCGCCTCAGCCGGGAGGATTATACATCGTGACGCTTCGCCTTAAAAACTGGCTGGATTTTGTTGATAAAAAGGAACAGGCCATCAGCACGCTGCCCTCTTTCCGTCAGTATGGAAAACTGACACGGGCAACCGGGCTGGTCATGGAAGCCATTGGTCTGAAGCTCCCTATCGGGACGCTTTGCATTGTTGAGCGTAACGATGCCAAAGGCACGGCACGAGTCGAAAGTGAAGTGGTTGGATTTAATGGCCGAAGCCTCTATCTGATGCCGCTCGAGAACGTGGAAGGGATCCTGCCTGGCGCTCGGGTTTACGCACTGGAAAGTGCTTCCGGCATGATTCGTGGCAAGCAACTGCCGCTTGGCCCGGAACTGCTCGGCCGCGTGCTTGACGCCAGCGCCCGTCCTCTGGACGGGTTGCCAGCGCCATCAGGGCAAGAGAGAGGCTCGCTGTTTACGCCGCACGTTAACCCACTGCAACGCGACCCGATTAAACATGTTCTGGACGTAGGCGTCAGAGCGATTAACGGCCTGTTAACCGTGGGACGTGGTCAGCGTATGGGGTTGTTTGCGGGGTCGGGCGTCGGCAAAAGCGTTCTGCTCGGGATGATGGCGCGCTATACCAAGGCCGACGTTATTGTTGTCGGTTTGATTGGCGAGCGTGGTCGAGAGGTGAAGGACTTTATCGAGAACATCCTCGGTAAAGAAGGGATCCGCCGTTCCGTGGTGATCGCCGCACCTGCCGATGTTTCGCCGATTTTGCGTATGCAGGGGGCTGTTTACGCGACGCGCATCGCCGAGGATTTCCGCGATCGCGGGATGGATGTGTTGTTGATTATGGACTCGCTGACCCGCTATGCCATGGCTCAGCGTGAGATTGCGCTGGCGATTGGCGAACCGCCTGCGACCAAAGGATATCCGCCTTCGGTATTTGCGAAGTTGCCCGCGCTGGTTGAGCGCGCGGGTAACGGGGTAAAAGGCGGGGGATCGATAACGGCCTTTTATACGGTGTTGACCGAAGGGGACGATCAGCAAGATCCCATCGCCGATTCTGCGCGCGCGATTCTTGACGGTCACGTGGTGCTGTCACGGCGATTGGCCGAGTCCGGGCACTATCCGGCGATTGATATTGAAGCCTCAATCAGCCGAGCGATGACAGAGCTTATTGATGAGCCGCATTATAAAAAAGTTCAGAATTTCAAACAGTTGTTATCTTCATGGCAGCGAAACCGCGACTTGATTAGCGTTGGCGCATATACCGCGGGCAGCGACCCGATGCTGGATAATGCCATTAAGCTGTACCCCCAACTGGAGGCGTTTTTACAGCAGGGGATTACTGAAAAGAGCAGCTATGAGGCCTCTTATCAGCAGCTTTCCGACATTTTCCCTAATCCCATTCAATCCGTAAGCGAGTAGTGAAACATGGCACATAATGGTCCGATGGATGTTCTGCGCGATCTTGCTGAACAGACCCTGAATAACACCACCAGTCAGCTAGGGAAGGTGCAGCAAACCTACCGTAAAGCAATGAACCAGCTTCAGGAGCTGGAGAACTACGAGCTGGAATACCAGCAGCAGTTCCAGGGCAGTATGGCGGATAAAGGCATGTCGGTTACAACGCTGATTGTCCACCAATCGTTTATTAGTTCCCTCAGAACGGTGGTGAAGCAGCACAATGAACATGTCAAAACCTGTCAGAACTCGGTGAACCAGACGATGCAGTTATGGCGTCAGGATAAGCGACGTCTCAACTCTTTTGAAACGTTGCAAAGCCGCGCCGAGTCAGCTCGGTTGCTGAAAGAGAACCGTCTGGAACAAAAAATGATGGATGAATTTGCCCAGCGAGCCGGCCTCAGGAGTGAGATGTTATGAAAGTCGTTAACTTACCTGTTATCGCGGATGTGCCGACCAGGGCAGAGCCTAAAAAGGATGACACCGCAAGTGCTGACTTCTCGTCAGAACTGGATAATAAAATGGCTTCCGCCCAGCGCAAGAGTGATACCACCGACAGCAAGCGCGATAAGCCTGATGATAGTGACGTAAAAATAAAAACGGACCGTTTAGATATTGCCAGCCAGCTTCCCTCTGTCAGTCATGATGGGCGGGATAAAACGGATAAAAGCAGTGACGATCCTACTCTGGCGGTTATCGACCCTCGTATGGAACAGTTACAGTTGTTGCTGGTGCAGGCAATGCAGCAGCAGCAGACCGATCCACTGATGGCGAACGCCCTGCCGGCTAATCTGGACAGCGCCGGGATGCCGGGAGTCGTACAGGCTAATCTGGATAGCGCCGGGGCGTTAGCGGCGTTGCCAGGCGATATCGACAGTTTTGCTTCACTGGGGGAGGGAGCCTCACCGGAGAAGCTGGCAACGTTAATGGCGTTGGCAGAAAAAGGGGCAACGGATTCTAAAACCGCCGCTGAATTAACGACGACATCAGCTAACAAAGCGCTATTTACCCTCGCCGCAGGACAGCAGAAAACGGTGTCGGACGATCCGGTAAAACAACCCGATTTGTTGCCAATAGCGGGTAACACCGGCGACAGCAAGACCAGCGAGAACCTGTTAACGACCGCACTCGCCGCAACGCCTGTAACGTCACAAGTTAAAATGAGTGCAGAGGGCGCACATCAGGAGGTTCTGCCGTTGGCTGAACATGCGCCTATGGCGCACTTTAGAACCGCGTCAGTCGATACCGTTGTGAAGTCTACCGCTGTGTTGAATCAGGAATTAGGCACTCCGGCATGGCAGAACTCGCTTGGCCAGAATATTTCGTTGTTTACGCGTAATGGGATCCAGAACGCGGAATTACGCCTGCATCCGCAAGAGCTGGGGGCTATACAAATTAACCTGCGGCTGAATCACGATCAGGTACAACTGCACTTTGTCACGGATAACCATCAGGTACGTGCAGCAATAGAAGCGGCAATGCCGCATCTGAGAACAACGCTTGCAGACTCAGGGCTAAATCTTGAACAAAGTAGCGTGGGAGCAGATGCCTCATCTTCGGGTGGATTCTTCTCGCAACCGGGGCATGAAGGCGGCAAGGCAGCATATGATGGGGAAATTAGCGATGCCGCTTTATTGCCGGAAGAGGAAGCAGAAATTCCCGTTAGAATAGTGCGTTATGCAAGCGGTATTAATACCTTTGCCTAATTAACGGATTTATCTCTCTCTTTACGCACATTAATTTTAGATATTCATTGAATTGTTCGGACGCCCGACTGTAATAGAATACATAGCGCATTTGGGTGTCTCTACATGCTCGTTTTAGAGTTATTTCATAACAAGGTTTTTCTTACCATGTCAAAAACGAAACTGAAAAATGCAGGGGGCGGGAAAAAAGGCTCTCTGATTATGGTCATATTGATTGCCATCGTTGCCTGCGGGCTGGCGGGTTATGCTGTATATGAAATGAAAAATATGCAGTCCCAAATGGCAAATTTAAATGATCCGAAAAAGACCCCACCACCAGTTGCGGTTCCTATGTATGTACCACTGGAAACCTTCACTGTTAGTCTTAAACCGACTGAAGCTGAAAATGACCGGGTCTTGTATATCGGTGTGACACTGCGTGTCAAAGATGAACAATCAAAACAGGTGATTGAGAAATTTATGCCGGAAGTTCGCAGCCGCCTGCTTTTTCTCTTTGCGCAAAAAACGGCTGAAGATTTGTCAAGTATTGAGGGTAGAAGCGTATTAATTCATGACATCATGACAGATCTTGGCGTTCAGTTTGCTCCTGGCCAACATGCTACGATTGCTGATGTATTATTTAATGCCTTTATTTTACGGTAATTTTTATGTCAGATAACATATTATCTCAGGCTGAAATTGACCGTCTACTTGGCGGTGGTAGCGACTCTGATAGTGAGTCGGCTATTGATGATGGGACGCAGGATAATGGTATTAAGCCTTACGATCCCAATACTCAGAGGCGAGTCGTTCGTGAACGCTTACATTCACTAGAGATTATTAATGAACGATTCGCACGACAGTTTCGTATAGGCCTGTTTAACCTGCTACGACGTAGTCCTGATATTACGGCGGGTAACGTAAAGATACAGCCTTATCATGAGTTTGCCAGAAACTTACCGGTACCGACGAACCTGAACCTGGTGCATATGAACCCATTGCGAGGAACGGCATTATTTGTCTTTTCTCCAAGCCTGGTGTTTATGGCAGTCGATAACCTGTTCGGTGGTGATGGGCGTTTTCAGACTAAAGCTGATGGCCGAGAGTTTACGCCCACCGAACAGCGAATTATTAAACGTATGCTGTCGATGGCATTGGAAGCCTATGATTCCGCCTGGAGCACTATCTTTAAACTGAAGACTGAATATGTTCGCGCAGAGATACAGGTTAAGTTTACCAATATTACCTCATCGCCGAATGATATTGTGGTTACAACACCGTTTTATGTTGAGATTGGTCCGCATAGCGGTGAATTTGAAATATGTATTCCGTTCAATATCATTGAACCATTACGTGAGCTACTAACTAATCTGCCCCTGGAAAACTCCAGGCAAGAAGATGACTCATGGCGCAACACCCTTACCGCTCAGGTGAAAGAGACTGAGCTGGAGTTGGTTACCAATTTCGCGGAAATTCCAACGAGATTATCTAAAATTATGAGTCTGAAATCAGGGGATATTATTCCTGTGGATAAACCAGATTCAGTTCAGGCCTTGGTCGATGGCGTCCCTGTCCTTTCTGGAAAATATGGCTGCGTTAACAATCAATATGCGCTGAAAGTCGAACGTTTAATGAACACTGCTTTATCATCTTTTAAGAAGGAGTAATTTCCCCATGAGTGACATGACACCGTCTTCCGATGCTGACAAACAATCTATCGATAGTCTTTGGGGAGATGCGATGAGTGAGCAGCAAATGAGTGAAAGTAGTAGCCAGGCTTCCCCCGAAACTAAAGATAATGTGGTCGCAAACTTCTCGGAGGATATTGATCTGATCCTTGATATCCCGGTGAAGATGACTGTAGAACTGGGTCGCACAAAAATGACGATCAAAGAGTTACTGCGGTTAAGCCAGGGGTCGGTGGTTTCTTTAGAAGGATTGGCGGGTGAACCTCTGGATATTCTGATTAATGGTTATCTTATTGCGCAAGGTGAGGTAGTCGTTATTTCTGATAAGTTCGGTATTCGTATTACCGATATTATTACTCCTTCAGAGCGTATGAGTCGTCTGGGCCGATAATGAATCAAGAACAATATATACAGACGCTATCTACTGCAACACCAGATACTAGCACGGCATCATTGCTGACGAATGCTGGTGGTGCACTGGCGTTGGTTTTATTGCTTATTATAGCGGTTGCATGGGTGGCTCGCCGTGCGGGTTTGACGTCAGGCTTAGTGAAAAGTGGCAAACACCTATCCATAGTTGAAAGCCGTTCACTCGGTCAGCGCGAACGGGCTGTCATTATTGAGGTTGAAAACAAATGGCTAGTGCTTGGCGTCACCAGTTCGCAGGTTAGTTGCCTGGCTACGCTGGATAAACCTTTAAGGGATGAAGGTGAGAGTGATTTGGAGAAGAAAGACGAGTTTCAAACAACCCTAATGAAAATACTTAAAAAAAATAAGGTGGAGTCCGTAAAGTAATGGCCAGTCACCTTATTCGTTCTCGCTTTGTATTACCGCTTGGCTGTATTGTTCTGCTGTTTGTCAGCTTGTTGCTGCCTATTCATGCAGCCCATGCGGCAAATAGCGATATTATGCTGACGCGCGGCGGTAATGGCGAAAGTTGGTCGTTACCGCTGCAAACGCTGGTATTGCTTACCTCTCTGACCTTTTTGCCTGCGGCACTGCTAATGATGACGGGGTTTACCCGAATTATTATCGTGCTTGGCCTGCTGCGCAACGCGCTGGGGACGCCTTCTACGCCGCCAAACCAGGTGCTATTAGGCCTGGCGTTATTTCTGACGTTTTATGTTATGTCCCCGGTGTTTAACCAAATTTATGATCAGGCTTGGCAGCCGCTCTCTCAGGATAAAATTTCGATGGAAAATGCACTGGATAAAGCGGTGCAACCGATGCGTACTTTTATGCTGGCGCAAACTCGCGAGACAGATTTAGCGTTGTATACGCGGATGGCGAAAGAGGACAATTTTGCGTCGAGAGATGATGTGCCAATGCGCATTTTACTGCCTGCGTTTGTGACCAGTGAGATAAAAACCGGTTTCCAGATTGGTTTTACGGTCTTTATTCCGTTTTTGATTATCGACCTGGTTATTGCCAGCGTATTGATGGCGCTGGGGATGATGATGGTACCACCGGCGACAATTTCTCTGCCATTTAAGCTGATGCTATTTGTTCTGGTTGATGGCTGGCAGTTAATTATGGGCTCATTAGCTCAAAGTTTCTTTAGCTAAGCGGAATACATAATGACACCAGAAAGTGTAATGGCGATGGGTTTTCAGGCGATTAAAATTGGCCTGATGATGGCCGCACCTTTGTTGCTGGCGGCGCTGTTCACCGGGTTGCTGATAAGCATTCTGCAGGCATCAACACAGCTCAATGAAATGACGCTGTCATTTATACCGAAAGTGCTGTCGATAGTGGTGGTGGTGATTACCATTGGCCCCTGGATGCTTAATTTAATCCTCGATTATATGAGAACATTATTCACTAACTTACCGAATGTTATCGGATAGTCATGCTGAGCTTATCGATTGTCAGTCTTTATGAACAGATTGGACACTATTTTTGGCCTACACTACGAATTCTGGCACTGTTTAGTACTGCGCCGATATTCAGTGAGAAGAATATAGGAAAAAAAGTAAAAATAGGTCTTTCACTCTTTATTGCATTTTTAATTGGCCAGAACCTACCCAGCGTAAATGTGGAAATCTTTTCCTATGATGGGATATGGCTGTGCGCCCGGCAAATCATCATCGGTAGTGCCATGGGGCTTACTCTACAGCTCATTTTTGTGGCAGTGCGTACCGCAGGCGAAGTGATTGGTTTACAGATGGGGCTATCTTTTGCGACATTCTTTGATCCCAGTGGCGGCGAGAATATGCCGGTAATCGCTCGCATTTTGAATTTGTTAGTCACCTTATTGTTCCTGACATTCAATGGGCATCTGTGGTTGCTTGAAACCCTGATGAATAGTTTTACGGTCTTACCTATTAATACGCTGCCGTTTCAGGCGAATGGTTTCTGGTCTATCCTGCAAAATGCCAACATTATTTTCTACTGCGGTCTGATGCTTGGTTTACCTATTGTGACTTTGCTATTAGCGATTAACTTTACCCTGGGACTGCTGAATCGTCTGACACCGCAACTGTCTATTTTTGTTATCGGCTTCCCTCTTACGTTAACCGTCGGAATGTTCGCGTTGTCACTTATCATGTATACGCTGGCCCCCTTCTTTGAACGAATGATGAGAACAAGTTTTGAAAATTTATCATACATCTTGATGCAGCTATAGGGTCAGGAGTAATCGATACTAATATTAGGCGTTATAATTGTCGGCTATTGGAGGAATTGACTTGGTGGAAAAGGTTTGTTTTTAACTATGCTAAACTAGATAATATTATCAACACTACTTCGCTTGTTATTTCATAACGGGCACAACAATCTGTCTGCTATTTTATCAGATGGCGGATGGCCACATTTGAATGTTCAGATTATAGAGAGCATAATGAAAACGTTTAATATATCAACACTGATTAAGGTGATTCTAGCAGTTCTTTGTTGTTCGATAATTATAATTTTCGCCTATTCTGTTGTCTCAATGCGCGCCGCAAGTAATGCCTTTGATGAATCAGCGAAAGTCACTGTCAACGTGCGTGAACTGTCCACGCTATCCGAGACTTTAGGGCAAATACGTGGGCAAATTAACTATTTAGCTAATAACTCCACCGCTACTCATGCAATAATTGATGAAAGTGTTAATGTCTTAGAGGACGCGTTGGCTGAAGCTAAAGAGTCTCTCGGTCACTTTCGTGACTATCCCGATGCCAATCCACAGGGACGTGAACTTGCCGCTGTCATAGAGCAGAAATTTAATGCGCTATATGACACATATAATGGCAATATTAAATCTCTGCGCTCCTATATTGTTACCGGATTCGATAATGAAGCATATGAATCCGCAGTACAAAAGGCTATTAACGCTTACACCGTTTACAGTAGTAATCTGGACAAGACCCTGGGGGACGGTTTTACTAGTAAACAGAATGTCTACTTTGTCATATCCACCATTCTCCTGCTTATTGCCGTTGCCATTTCTTTCGCATCTTACCTCATAATTAAACGAAGCGTATTTGACCGCCTGGAATATACTTCCGATGCGCTGCATAAAATTGGGAACGGTGAGCTTTATCATGAGATTGATATCGGCGCGCGTAATGAAATTGGCCTGATGCTTGAGTCCTTGAAAGAAATGCAGCAGTCGTTGTTGCAGATGATTCGCTCGGTCAGAACGACCTCTGAAGAGATCAAACTGAACGCTTCTGAAATCGATTCCGCTAACATTAACCTTGCTTCGCGCACAGAAGAGCAGGCCAGTGCTCTGCAACAAACGGCTGCCAGCATGGAAGAAATTAAAACGACGGTTTCTAACAACACGGAAAACGCTCGTCAGGCGAACGATCTTGCCTATAAAGCCAGATCAACGGCGGAAAGCGGATCTAGCGTTATGGGTGATGTGGTCATCACAATGGATAAGATCTCTCAGAGTGCGAGAAAAATATCCGAGATCAACAGCGTTATCGACGGTATTGCTAACCAAACGAATATCCTGGCATTAAACGCAGCGGTTGAAGCCGCAAGAGCGGGTGAGCAGGGGCGTGGTTTCTCCGTGGTGGCGACCGAAGTGCGTAACCTGGCAAAACGTAGTGCTGATGCGGCGAAAGAAATTAGCGTGCTGATTAATCAGTCGGTTGAAAACGTGGACGATGGCGCCAAGCTGATTGAAAACGCCGGTAGCACCATGCAAGAGATTGTGGCGTCGGTGACTCAGGTTAGTGACATTATGCAGGAAATTACCCAGGCCTCTGAGGAGCAGAGCAGCGGCGTAGGCCAGATTTCTACGGCTGTTAACGAGATGGATTATGCCACTCAGCAGAATGCTACGATGGTCGAAGAATCTTCAACCATCGCGCGTAATATGAATGATAATGCGAAAGGGCTTTACGATATTGTCTCTGTGTTCCGTCTGCATTCCGGCGATGTTTCTCGTAACGATATTGCGCCGCGAGAGCTGAATTTAAGCCGTAAATCAATGTCGGGTAAAGTGGATAAAGATCATGGCCATAAGAAAGACTCCGCAGATGCTGAGGGTGCCTGGAGTGAGTTTTAAGTTGTGATCTAACGGTTTTGGCAAGATTCCATTGTTGTCAGATAAAATAAAAGGCCAGTTCTGGAAACAGACTGGCCTTTTTGTTGTTTAGCGTTATTGGGTTAATGACATCATGATATGGCGAGAGTTAACCCGCCATACCTCTCGACATTATTGATGGTCTACGCCGGTGAGAAGCTCTTCATCCGGCATCGATAGCGCCTGTACGCGGGTATATAAGGCCACGATCCAGTCGCCAATATAGGGGAAATTACTGTAGGTTGGCTCATCGGCAAGACGGCTCAGCGAAGTGAGCTGGTCTTTCTCTGGATCGCGGGAAAAGATGACCAGACCTTGTTGCACCCGGCTGTTGGGCCTTAGCTCCTGTGGCACGTCTTTATATCCCAACCAACTGACAAATTCGTTTAGCTCCGAGCACACGCAGGAGATGCTGGCCTCCGCATTATGCTGATAAGGCGCAAGCGCCGCTTTTAGGCGCTCCTGTAGATCGAGTTGGTTTGCGAATTCAATGAGCCACTGACAAATCTTTTGCCGACAGCTTCTTTCCGGTTCGTGGTTGACCGTAATGAGTGCACAGCGCTCAAGGTGATCAATCCAGCACTGATAGGCCTTTAGCGCAAAATGCACTTCGTTTTCCTCTGCGGATGGCTGAGGTGACTCATTGAACAGATTTAGCCTAAAACGAGCGCGCTCATTTTCCTCCAGCTGAGATTGCTGATGCTGCTGCCAGCACTGGCGTAAGTCATCTGGTGCGATTAATAACGCATCGATTAACTCGCCGTGGCGGTTAGCGTGTTCCTGTAGTACATGGACGACATCATCAATATCAACACCTAACGGCGTCCCGGCGGAGGCCGAGAATGGGGCGGATTTCATTTGCTAAATATACTCCCGGTATCAATCCAGTACTGGCTGTGGGTCGCCGTGGTTAATGTCAGGCTGAGCCACTCTGTAGGTATCTTCTTGCCGCTTTGCATCCTGGCTCCAGAGATAGAGAACCCGATGTTATTACGATTTTGTTTTAGCTGGACATACACCACACCGTCGCCGGCAATTTCTTTCATTAGCTCAGGCGAGGTAATTCTCAACGTGTAGAGTGGGGTGGCAGGCCAGCGGGGATTCGCCAACTGTCGGAAACCAAGACGGATATCGCCCCGTAACGGGAAATGAGGAGTGACCGACCGATCGCCGTTACCTGAAGGCGTGAGCGAATGGTGATACCAGACGTTTTCGTCCGGCAGCCGGTTGTTGGCATCCATCGCCCCCAGATAGCGCAGCGTAGAACGTACCTGGATATCGGCCGATTTAAAATTGAACCCCGGTAAACGCAGCCCGCTCGCGAGGTGGAAAATCATCGCGCCGGTGGAGGCGGTGGATTTCATATTGCTGGTATTGCCGTGCTGATTGTGCGGGAAATTCGCCTCGATAGCGTAGCGGTGCATCCATACCATCCGGCTAACCGGTACGGGCTGATGACGGCGAATCAGCATCTGAACCCCGGGCAGACTGCCAGGACGACCAGAAACCAGCAGCACATCGCAGCAGTAATGTTCCACCGCTTCGCATAGCGCCATTAAAGGGGCAGAAACAGAGAACTGCTCTGTCAGCATGGCGCTATTGAGCGCGGAAAAATCGATGGTAATCGGGGTATCAAGAATATTGAAATTACGCACGCCGCCAGCATTGGCGCGCACTGCCCTGGTAATATAATCGAGAGTATTGGCCGCCGGAATTTCGCTGAGCAACTCACCAAAACGCGTCACCAGAACATGGTAATGGTCGTACGGCTCCTGTTTTTCCCACCGTTTCATAATGGCCAGCCCCAATGGGATAAACAGCTGTAGCGTCGCCTGTTGGCGCTGCGTATTACGGTCGTTAGAACCGCGCGCCTGGCCAAATAGCTGTCGCATCACGCCATCGGCATCATCAACGCCGCAGTGTTTCATATAAGCCTGTAACGCGGGCAGGACATATTGCTGAATAATATCCAGCAGAATATCGTCCCCTGCGCTTTTAAACCCTTCCAGAAACAGCAGTTGAGGGCTGATTTTTACGTTACTGCCAATGCCTTCGTCGAGGGTATATTGCGTAATCGCCAAATCCATTGTCCCCCCGCCGATATCAATGAGGGCAACTCGTAATGACTCTTTTGGCTGAGGGCTGTCTGCCACAACCCTTTCCGGGCGTCTTAACGAACGAAAGAACAGCGCGGCTTCTCCGGCATATTTCGTGTGTATTTCGTGGTAAAGCCAAACTAATTGCCCGCAGGAGGCTTCATCCCAGTCCATTGCGATAGTCGGCGCGGGGACAACACATTTGGCGGTATCGGCCTCGGTGGTGAAATCATCATCTCGCGGATGCCAGCCAAGCACTTTCCAGACCAGCGCAATCGCCTCCTGCATACGCTGATGAAAACGCTCGCGTTCCGGTGCGGGCATTGCGGAAGGGAGAGTCAGAATCAGTTGACGTAGCTGACGGGGCGCGTTACTGCGGCCCATTGCCTGACGAGAGGCAACGCTATTGATCTGCATTAATGCCTGGGCGAGCAGTTCGCTAAGCATCATGGTCATGAGCGAGCCAGGGCTGTAGTAAGGGGTAAATACGGGCAGCCTCTCGTGGAGCGGCAGCGGGTACAGCGGTTCACCGTTATCGTTTAGCAGACTCATCAGCGGTAATGAGATGGCGGGCGGTTCATCACTGTTGTTTTGTGTATGTTGGCTAAAGCGCCATTCCTGATTGGTTGGCGCGTTATCCCACAAATAGCGGCGTGGGCTGGATAGCCCGCTAGCCCCTTCGCTGCCGGTGCGCAGGAGGGCCATTTTATGCGCTTCCTCACCAATGCGAACCATCGACGGCCAGACAAAAGCGCGCTCGCGCCCACTTTCAGTCGAGAACGTCGGGTTGCCAAAACTGGCTTCATTAAACTCGACGCGGCTGCTGAACAGGGGGTTATTGACATAACACGGTTCGCTCAGTGAGCGAATTTGTAGCTCCATGCACTGATCCAGCCCACGATTATCTGGCCCATGATCTTCAATCAGAATACCGCAGGTATGGGTGCTGCCGACGTCCAGAATCAGGTCCACCGGGATCGCAGGCGACTGAATATTTTCGCCGCTGAGCGTAATCGTTGGGATGGTGAGCTGGGTACCGAGTAGCTCCAGGACATTCAGATAATGAGCCTGATACTCGAAGGTTTTAAGGGCATTGTTGATCTCTTTTTCGCTACGCGCTTCCTGCTCGGTGGCATAGTGAGTAAACGTTTCGCGAAGCCAGCCGTCAACCCAGGTCTGGTCAAGAAAATCAATCAGTTCCTCGTTGCGCCAGGCTAATCCGAAAGACGTAGCGTTGCGCACATCGTCGTGTGTTGGCATCAGTTTGGCCATTGTGCTGTCGCTCTCATGAATTTGAGTATCGAAAGCCAGGCTGATGCGTAACGTATTATTGGCGCGATCGGGGGTGTCCAACCGATGGATGTGAAAACGTACCCAGTTATCCGGCCCAGCACCGTAGCGGGTGGAGGTATTGAGGCGCAGAAAAGGCAACGGCAGCCATGTGTTATTCAGGACATCCAGTGAATGAGATAGCGTGAAGGTACTTTCCGGTCTGACGATTTCCGGTTGACCGCCCAACTCATCAGGCAGCGTAAATTTGCCGGGAATAATGTCGTAATCAAGTCTCAGCAGCGGCCCATTGGTTGACTGGCGAACAAAATGACCGCTATTTGCTGAATCATCGGTGAACGATAAACCAAAATCCAGGAACTGGATGCCGCTGTTATTGATAAGCGTGGCATCTTGTTTGTCGTTGGGAAGATTGATTAACATAAAATTACCCTTTTACCTTCCTGAAATTGAGTGGCATATCGGCTTTATCTGCGATGAGTCCGCTGCATTCAGCAGGGCCGCTGAGGCCCTGACGGCAGATAATTTCAGGGAGAGAAATTCGGGAACCGTCATTACATTTGGCTCGGCTCTGATATTTAATCGACAAATTGCCGGAAGGCATCAGACCCAGTTTGAGCGTCGCCGTGCATGTGTTTTTGTGATAAACGGCGGTGGCTTTGCCTTTATCGTTGTGGATGGCGTAGTTCAGGATGGGGAAATCCTCGGCTGCCGGAGCGTGCGCGGCAGGTTTTACGCGCCAGCTACCGTTAAGAAATCGGATGGAACCCGCTCTGACGGAGTTTTCAGGCAGTACCAGCATATCTTTCTCAACCGTCACGGCAACCGGCGTTACGGGGGCGGGAGGCTTGACAACCTGCGCGCGCTGAAGAGGAAGCGTTTCTACAAAGGGCGGAGTCACGGCGGCTTTTTTCACGACGGTTTTTTTAACGACCACCGGGGCATCTGGGGCATTTGGCACCAGAGCAGACTGTGTGGCGTTGAAAATGTACGGGCTGGCAACAATGGCGGCACAAACGAATGCCATCGCAAATAACATATAGCGCCGACGAGAACCCGATGCTGGAGCAACCTCGGGTTTTTCTGCCACTTCAACCGTGGTTTGCACTGGTTGAGGCTCCTCCTGCACAGGCGGCGGAGTTGGGATGTGGATAGGCTCCTCAGGTTGAGGGATTGGCTCTGGCGTTGGTTCTACCTGTACCTCTGGCTCTTGTTTTATCTCTTCTATTTCTATTACGGCGGCGGGCTGCTCAGTCCGTAATGTGGTGTGCAGTTGTTCCAGTATTTCCGCTTCGTGGATATCTTCCGGGCGCGTAAAACCCCAGAAAGTAATAACCGGCAGGTTATTAACCAGATAAATATGGTTAGGGCTGGGAAAATGCAGAATCTGCGACAGTAATGCCGTAAATAATTGTGCCGCTTTATTCGAAGATTCCTGGCTTTTTCGATTTAATATCGCCAGTTCTTTCTGGCAATTTTCCAGCTGGCGTAGCGCGCCTTGCTGTTGTTCTTCGCTTGCGGCAGACCATGATACGACCTCGCCATGTTCAGGTGCGTACCAGTCTATGCGCTTATTGGTGGTATTGACCTGAGGGATCGCCAGATGCCGAAGAATCGTTTGCTGCTGTCGTAAGCGTAAGGTTTCGATAATTTGTAGCGCTGAGTCAAATACTTTTCTTCCACTGTCACCCCGAGCAAGGTAATCATCGCGATACCCGCTACGCAATAATGGCTTTATCAATGTATCCATCCTGCTTTTAAATTTAGTTTAAACGCTATTTTACTGATTTTTAGTATCAATATGTGGCGGGTTATTTAGCGAATAGTTGACGTTTATGGCGGGGTATTGGGGTATGGCTATAAATAATTCTGGGGATGTAATGGTAAATTTAATGAAGTGTATTTATTGTTTTTATTTGGTATGAAGAATTATTAATAATACGAAGGGAATTTAAGGAGTTAGCTGCGTATTTAGCATTACTTCACTTCCCGCCACAGGTGTCTGATCGAGAACCGGCAAACATCATGTCGCGAAAGAGAAATACTCAGACTGGATGGTAAAGACAGGGCGGTGATATCTATGCTCAGAACGAGCGGAAATCTACCGAACCCAGAAAGCAAAAAACCAGCCCGTAGGCTGGTTTCTTTAAATTAGTGGTGCCCGGACTCGGAATCGAACCAAGGACACGGGGATTTTCAATCCCCTGCTCTACCGACTGAGCTATCCGGGCAACGGGGCGCATTAAACCGTAATCGCCTCGCTTCGTCAACGAAATTTATAAAATTTGCTGCGAGTTGAACAATCTATCACCACTTTGCCTGTTTTGCACGCCGCTCCAGGCGAAAATCACCGTGGTGTGGGGGGAACAGCATCGCCATGCCGCCAGATGGCCTGCATAAAACAGCCGCTTGTCATTGTATGTTCTACTATCTATCCATAAAAATTGCATGATTATGATTAATTGGCCGGTTTAAAGGCGATTGCCCCGTTTTTTATGCATTATGCATTCGTCTTGCACCCTCTGGCGAAAACTGCCATGATTGCGCGAATTTTCTCCTTTCTGATAGGGCAGCCTGCAATGACAACATTGCCATTACATCGCCAATGCCGCTTCGCCCGCTGGCGAAAGTCTGCCAATTCCTCCTCGCCCGCCATGCGGTGAAGGCAACGCCCGCTCACTGTAGGACAACAGTAAGATTAGACCGTGTCTGCTTTTACTGATGTCTGGCAATCGGAGCTGTAACCCTGTTGCACCCAGACGCTTTATGGGGTAAAGCCAGGCGCTTTGCCCAGGGCTTTTACTCTCCCTTTGCGGGTCGCTGCGCTTATGAAATCACTGAACATTGCTGCCAGTCGTGAACTGGTTTCTTGTCTTTCCAGCCATCGCCGTGTCGTGGCGCTGGACAGCACCGACTTTACCGATGTAGCGGCAGTTGTCATTACGGTGGCCGACAGCCATAGCGGCATTCTGGCGCTGCTTAAACGCACCGGTTTTAACCTGCCGGTGTTTGTGCTGGCAACGGACGACATTGACGTGCCGGAAGGCGTAGAGGCGGTGATTGGCGGCAAAGAGCAGGAGTGGCTGGAGCTGGAAGCCGCCGCCTGTAACTATGAAGAAACCCTGCTGCCGCCGTTTTTTAACACCCTCAGCCAGTATGTCGAGATGGGCCACAGCACCTTTGCGTGTCCCGGACATCAGCACGGCGCTTTCTTTAAAAAGCACCCAGCGGGCCGCCAGTTTTATGATTTCTTTGGCGAGAACGTTTTTCGCGCCGACATGTGTAATGCCGACGTCAAATTGGGCGATTTATTGATTCACGAAGGCTCTGCCAAACACGCCCAGAAATTTGCCGCAAAGGTGTTCAACGCCGATAAAACCTATTTTGTGCTCAACGGCACTTCGGCGGCGAACAAAGTCGTTACCAATGCGCTGCTGACGCGCGGCGACCTGGTATTGTTCGACCGTAATAACCATAAATCGAACCATCACGGTGCGCTGATTCAGGCAGGGGCGACGCCGGTGTATCTGGAGGCGGCGCGCAACCCATTTGGCTTTATCGGCGGCATTGATGAGCACTGTTTTGATGAGCGCTACCTGCGCGATGCGATTCGCGAGGTCGCGCCACAGAAAGCCGATGCAGCGCGCCCGTTCCGTCTGGCGGTGATCCAGCTTGGGACTTATGACGGCACGATTTATAACGCACGCCAGGTGGTGGATAAAATCGGCCATCTGTGTGACTACATCCTGTTTGACTCGGCGTGGGTAGGCTATGAACAGTTTATCGACATGATGGCCGACACTTCGCCGCTGCTGCTACATCTTAACGAAAACGATCCGGGCATTTTTGTCACTCAGTCGGTTCACAAACAGCAGGCCGGATTCTCGCAGACTTCGCAGATCCACAAAAAAGATAACCATATTCGCGGCCAGGCGCGTTTTTGCCCGCACAAACGGCTGAATAATGCGTTTATGCTGCACGCCTCTACCAGCCCGTTTTACCCGCTATTTGCCGCGCTGGATATCAACGCCAAAATCCACGAAGGGGAGAGCGGGCGTCGCCTGTGGGCTGAATGCGTCGAGCTGGGAATCGAAGCGCGTAAGGCGATTCTGGCGAACTGCCATATGATCCAACCGTTTATTCCGCCGATCGTCGATGGTCGCCCGTGGCAGGCTCATGCCAGCAAAACCATCGCCAGCGAGCGCCGCTTCTTTAGCTTTGAACCGGGCGCGCGTTGGCACGGCTTTGACGGCTACGCTCAGGATCAATATTTTGTCGATCCGTGCAAATTACTGCTGACGACGCCTGGGATCGATGCCGAAACCGGAAAGTACAGCGAGTTTGGTATTCCGGCGACGATTCTGGCGCATTATCTACGTGAGAACGGGATCGTGCCGGAAAAATGCGATCTCAACTCGATCCTGTTTTTGCTCACTCCGGCAGAGAATGCGCAAAAAATGGCGCAACTGGTGGCGATGCTGGCGCAGTTTGAGCAGCACATTGAGGACGACACGCCGCTCGCCGATGTGCTGCCGACGGTGTACCAAAAATATCCGGTGCGCTACCGTGATTACACCTTGCGCGAGCTATGCCAGGAAATGCACGACCTGTACGTCAGTTTTGCCGTCAAAGACCTGCAAAAAGCGATGTTCCGTAAAGAGAGCCTGCCGCCGGTGGTGATGAACCCGCAAGACGCCAACCGCGAATTTATCCGTGGCAACGTGGAGCTGGTGCGCATTAGCGAAGCCGAAGGGCGAATTGCCGCAGAAGGTGCGTTGCCGTACCCGCCGGGCGTGCTGTGCGTTGTTCCGGGTGAAGTGTGGGGCGGCGCGGTGCTGCGCTATTTCCTCGCGCTGGAAGAGGGCGTTAATCTGTTACCGGGCTTCTCACCGGAATTACAGGGCGTGTACAGCGAAACTGATGCCGATGGCATCGCGCGTTTATTTGGCTATGTGTTGAAATAATCGGTAATGCTGAGGGCGCTAGCCTACCCGTTGAATGGGTAGGCGAGGTAAGCGTTAACGCCATCCGGCTTCAAATGAAGCCGGATGGGATCGATCAGTGTGCAACAGCTTGTGCGGTGTTTTCGCTACGCACATGTTTATACTTAAACAGCGCCACGAAAGCGACCGCCAGCAGCAGTGAGTAGGCGGCGAAAATCAGCCACACATTCTGCCAGTTGGTAATGCCGTCAACGGTGTACATCTCAACCACTTTCCCGCTCGCCATCCCGCCAAGAATGCAGCCGAAACCGTTAGTCATCATCAGGAACATGCCCTGCGCGCTGGCACGAATCGCCGGGTTAACTTCTTTTTCCACAAACACCGAACCGGAGATGTTAAAGAAGTCGAAGGCGCAGCCGTAGACAATCATCGACAGCACCAGCAGTACGGTGCCAAACGGCGTTGGGTCGCCATAGGCAAACAGACCAAAGCGCAGCATCCAGGCGAAGATACTAATCAGCATCACATTTTTGATGCCATAGCGGCTTAAGAAGAACGGAATCGTCAGGATGAATAGCGTTTCAGAGATTTGTGAAATCGACATCATCACCGAGGCGTGTT
Source organism: Kluyvera fluvialis (assembly GCF_059725275.1). Classification (NCBI taxonomy): domain Bacteria; kingdom Pseudomonadati; phylum Pseudomonadota; class Gammaproteobacteria; order Enterobacterales; family Enterobacteriaceae; genus Kluyvera; species Kluyvera fluvialis. The sequence continues at coordinate 835,294 of NZ_AP046142.1, forward strand.
GCACAATAAAGCTGGTGGCAAACAGCGGGTCTTTATCGAAGCTGTGCAGGAAGGTGTTGCCGAACATATTGGTAATTTGCAGTTCTGCGCCGAGCATCATCGAGAAGATAAAGAAGATAGCCATGCGTTTGTTTTTAAACAGCGCGAACGCATCCAGCCCCAGCATACTGCTCCAGCTCTGCTTTTGCTGCTGGTTAGACACCGGAATATGCGGCAGCGTCAGGGTGAACAGCACCAGCACGATAGACAGCGCGGCGCCAATATAGAGCTGCATATGGCTCAGTTCGAAGCCGGAGAAACTCACGGCCCACATCGCCAGAATAAAGCCGATAGTGCCCCAAATACGAATCGGTGGGAAATCGGTCACGATGTCCATTCCCGCCGATTTTATGCGGTAGTAGGAGATGGTGTTAATCAGCCCAAGCGTTGGCATATAGGCCAGCGAGTTCAGAAGAATCACCATAAACATCGCCCCTGGCGTGCTGACCTGGGCGGCCATAAATAGCGTCCCCGCGCCGACCAGATGGCAGAAGGCGTAAACCCATTTAGCGCTGATCCATTTATCCGCCACGATACCGAGCAACGTCGGCATAAAGACCGCTGCGATGCCTAATGAGCTATAAACTGCGCCAATGGATGCCCCGTCAAATTTGAGGGTAACAAACATATACGAGCCTAGCGTTGTCAGCCAGCTCCCCCACAAACAGAACTGCAGAAAAGAGAGTATTTTCAGTTGCAGTTTAAGGTTCATGTTAATTTCCTCACAAAAATGACGGATTGGTGTTTTTATCGGAACATTTTTGGCTCCAATTTGAGGCGATTCTATCAGCCGTAGTGATGGGTTTTTGTTAACTGCGACATAAATCTGCAATCATTATGTAATTGCAATCGCAAAGGGTGATACGTGTAACGTTTTTATCAAAAGCGGGGAAGCCGCCCCTCAGAAGAAGGGCGGCGAAATGTGAAATTATTTACGACGGTAGCTTTTTTGCGCGGTGTTAACTTTATACAGATAACGACGAGATTCCGCCGATGGATGGCGAGTGGTCAGCGCGGTATAAACATCACCCGGAGCCATGCTATTGATGATATTGGCGGCCTGAACTTTGTCGTTGGAGAACACGCGCAGCACGCTACCCGCGCCACCGTTATAGGCGGTAATCACCGCATAACGACGCGACGTTGGGTTGTCGATGCCCCCCAGATACACGTTGCTCAGCATCGCCAGATAAGCCGTGCCGGTATCAATGTTATTGGCGGGGTCGAACAGGAAGCTGCGGCTCGGTGTACCGGATTTACCCTGCGAGCGGAACACATCTTTTCCGGCGCTGTGCTGCACCACCTGCATCAGCCCCAGTGCGTCGGAACGGCTAACTGCATACGGGTTAAAGGACGATTCGGTTTGCATAATCGCCAGAATCAGCGACTCGTCAACGCCATATTTCCGCGAGGCCTGGCGCACCATGCCCAGGTATTTATGCGCACGTTTATCAAGGTGGTTCGGCACCAGATTAATGGTCACGCTGTAAATCACGTGGATACCGCTGCTGCGTTTTTTCATCCGCGTTTGCAGCAGGTAGTCGGCAAAGCGCGCGGCGCGCCACTGCCAGCGAATGGCTTCACCGTGGTTATCGACCACCTGGCCGTACAGGAACGGCTCTTTGGAAATCTGGATATCATCGACGTCGGAATAGAGGTCAACCGAGCCGGGATCGTCACCCATTAATAGCGTGGTGATGATGGCCTGGCGCAGGCGTGGGGCGGGGTCAGTACCAGCGATGGTTTCAACGGTGATAGTACCGTCGTCGAAGTTAATGTGGCTGCGGGTTTGATAGCCGTCGGTGTACTTAACGTAATCCTTCGGGCCGGCAATCAGCACTTCGTTAAAGCCCCAGATATTTTCGATGTTATGGGCAAATTGCCCCATCAAAATATCAAAACCGTTGGTGTCTTTTTCCCAGGCTTCGTTATAGGCAACGCCTTTTTTGTTCGAGCCAGAGCAGGAGACAAGCAAGGGCGCAATCAGCGCCAGAGCAAATAATTTTTTCATCATTCCGGGAGCGCGTGTTGTTTTGTTGTCTTAAAGGGCCGCGAAGCCCTTACTGTTTTTCAGGCGGAGTGTAGCCTTCAATGTGCACATCTTTGCCTTCAAACAGGAAATTGACCATTTCCTCTTCCAGAAGTTTGCGGTGTTCTGGGTTCATCATATTGAGTTTCTTTTCATTGATGAGCATGGTCTGCTTGTGCTGCCACTGCTTCCAGGCCTCTTTTGAGATCTCGTTATAAATGCGTTTACCCAGTTCACCGGGATAAAGCTGGAAATCCTGCCCTTCGGCGTCTTGTTGCAGGAAAGTACAAAAAATCGTTCTGCTCATAATCAATCCTCTTATTTCGCCGCTCGTTAAACGAGTGAATCGGCGCGTAACTGCTGCAACAGGCGCTCAACCGGTGCGGCCAACCCCACGGAGGGCGGCTGGGCTAAGTTATACCAGAGAGCGCTGCCTTCATCCATGCATGACGTGAATGAGGACACAGTAAGCCACATTGGCACAATGTCCAGATGGAAATGGCTGAAAGTGTGGCGAAACGCGGTAAGTTGGCTCAGCGTATCAGCAGGGATTTGGCGCGCCGCCAGCCACTCACGCAGCTCCTGTTCCGTGCTGAACTGCGGGAAACAGTATAGACCGCCCCACAGGCCGCTTGGCGGACGCTGCTGTAAAAACACCTCGCGGTCATGCTGCATCAGCAGAAAATAACCGGTACGTTCTGGGATAGTCTGCTTCGGCTTTTTACCCGGATACTGCGCCCAACTGCCGTCGGCGGTGGCCAGACAGCCATTTTCCAGCGGGCACAGCGAGCACTTAGGTTTAGAGCGGGTGCAGACCATCGCGCCTAAATCCATCATCGCCTGGTTAAAGCGCGAAACGCCGAGGGCGGGCGTGACTTGCTCGCTCAATTCCCACAGCCGTTTTTCGACCTCTTTTTTCCCCGGCCAACCGCCTACCGCGTAGCAACGCGCCAGCACACGCTTCACGTTACCGTCGAGGATCGGAAAATGCTTGCCGAGCGATAATGACAAAATCGCGCCTGCGGTCGAGCGGCCCACGCCGGGCATCGCCGCCACTTCTTCGAAGGTTTCCGGGAAACGCCCGTGATGCAGTGTGGCTACCTGTTGCGCTGCTTTGTGCAGGTTACGCGCACGGGCGTAGTAACCGAGGCCCGTCCACAGATGTAGCACGTCATCAAGCGGGGCGTTGGCTAAATCGGTCACCGTCGGAAAGCGTGACATAAACCGCTCAAAATAAGGGATAACTGTGGCAACCTGCGTTTGTTGCAACATCACCTCAGACAGCCATACTTTGTAAGGCGTCTTTTCAATTTGCCAGGGCAGTGTTTTGCGCCCGTATTTGTCGTACCACTCCAGCACCTGGGCTGAAAATTGAGAGGCTTGCATGGTCAAGGCAGGGATTCCGCTATCGTGCTATTTGGGGCACAAATTGCAGCACAGCGACACTATGCTGTAAACAGGAACTTTCCGGTGCTTGCATCCGGCAACTAACTTTGGATAATGCCCGTTTCCCGAACACTCTCACAAGCAGACTTAATTTTTATGAAAAACGACGTCATTTCACCGGAATTTGATGAAAACGGCCGCCCGCTGCGCCGCATTCGTAGCTTTGTTCGTCGCCAGGGGCGGCTGACTAAAGGGCAGGAACACGCGCTGGAAAACTACTGGCCGGTGATGGGCGTTGAGTTCAGCGAAGAACCTGTCGATTTTGGCGACCTGTTTGGTCGCGACGCACCGGTTACGCTGGAAATCGGTTTTGGGATGGGCGCTTCGCTGGTGGCGATGGCAAAAGCCCGTCCGGAGCAAAACTTCCTCGGCATTGAAGTGCACTCACCGGGCGTCGGCGCGTGCCTGGCATCGGCGCATGAAGAGGGCGTCGATAACCTGCGCGTGATGTGCCACGATGCGGTAGAAGTGCTGCACAAGATGATCCCCGACAACTCCCTGAACATGGTGCAGCTCTTTTTCCCTGACCCGTGGCACAAAGCGCGTCATAATAAACGCCGTATCGTTCAGGTACCGTTTGCCGAGCTGGTGAAAAGCAAGCTGAAGCTGGGCGGCGTGTTCCACATGGCAACCGACTGGGAAGCCTATGCCGAACACATGCTGGAAGTGATGTCTTCCATTGACGGGTATCAGAACCTGTCTGAGAGTAAAGATTACGTACCGCGCCCAGAATCGCGCCCGGTAACCAAATTTGAACAGCGTGGTCATCGTCTTGGCCACGGCGTATGGGACTTAATGTTCGAGAGGGTGAAATAAATGGCAAAGAATCGTAGCCGTCGTTTGCGTAAAAAAATGCACATCGATGAGTTTCAGGAAATCGGCTTCTCCGTTGCGTGGCGTTTCCCTGAAGGTACTAGTGCAGAGCAGGTAGATAGCCTGGTCGATCAGTTTATCGACGAAGTGATCGAGCCGAACAAACTGGCCTTCGACGGCAGTGGCTATCTGGCATGGGAAGGGCTGATTTGCACCCAGGAAATTGGTAAGTGCACTGAGGAACATCAGGCTCTGGTACGTAAATGGCTTGAAGACCGCAAATTCGAAGAAGTCCGCACCAGCGAACTTTTCGACGTTTGGTGGGACTAATTAAGCATCCGGGGCCAGCATTTGCTGGCCCGATTTGTCTTGAGGGAAAGTTATGATGCGTAAAACGCTGCTGGCGGCAGCTCTCACATTCACGGCGATGGCCGCCCATGCAGATTACCAGTGCAGCGTTACGCCGCGCGATGACGTGGTACTTAACCCGCAAACCGTGCAGGTGAAAGGCGAAAACGGCAATCTCATTATCACCCCCAATGGCGATGTCACTTTTAACGGTAAAGCCTACACGCTCACCGCCGCGCAGCGCGAGCAGGCTAAAGATTACCAGGCTGAACTGCGTAGCGCGTTGCCGTGGATTGACCAGGGCGCACTGAGCCGCGTCGAGAAAGGCCGCGTCGCGTTAGATAAAATCATTGCCAAAGAGGTGGGTGAAAACAGCAATATGCGCGGTCGCCTGACCAAGCTTGATGCCCAGCTCAAAACGCAGATGAACCGCATTATTGAGCATCGTAGCGATGGCCTGACTTTCCACTATAAAGCTATCGACCAGGTTCGCGCCGACGGCCAGCAGTTGGTCAACCAGGCGATGGGCGGCATTCTCCAGGACAGCATTAATGAAATGGGGGCGAAAGCGGTGCTGAAAGGCGGCGGCAACCCATTGCAGGGTGTGCTGGGCAGTTTGGGTGGCCTGCAAACGGCTATCCAGAACGAGTGGAAAAACCAGGAGGCTGATTTCCAGGCCTTTGGGAAAGATGTCTGTAACCGCGTAGTGTCGCTGGAAGACAGCCGCAAAGCGCTGGTCAGCACACTGAAATAATTTGTTTTGCCCGGTCGCTATTTCGCTACCGGGCTCGCTTTCTGTAAGAATTCAGATTCTGTTTAGCCGGGTTTACGCACGTTGTTCCGTATGATGGTTTTTTACTCATTAAACGGAATTGATTGATGAAACTCGCCGCACTCCTCCTTTTATGCTGCTCGCTGCCAGCCCTTGCCGATAGTAATACGCCCACTGATGAGGTCATAAAACAACAGTTTGCTGAGCAATCTGACGGCATTCTACGACTCAATAATCTCTCCTTACGCCAGCTTAGCTCCGTTGGTAATCAGGCGACGTATTCGATAGAAGGTGACGTAGCCTCGACGGATAACCTCTATTCGATGGTCGGAATGGCGGCTGATTACCTGTTCTATGAGCGAACCTGGTTTAAAGGGCAGCCGGTAAAATTCTCCGCCATGATGACCGCCGTGGGAACGCAGGGTTCTGGCTGGCGAACGGAGTTTTTCTCCATGCAGATGGCGGCGAAAAATACCGGGCGTCCCTTTAGCGAGCGGGAAGATTTGAGCAAAATTTTGGTTATCAACGACAGCCGTTTTATGTCTCAATTCGCGGCGTTGGATAAACGCTTTGCTGAAGGCGCCGCCACGCTACAAAAGCAGCAAGCGCAGCAAGAAACGCTGGAGAAAGAGCTGGCGAAGCTTGATAAGCAGCTTAATGGCGCCTGGAGTACCGATGCCAACGGCAAGCCGAGCGATCGCAGCACGGTGCAGCAAGAGATGCTGGAAAAAATGTACGCCGTTGACCGGCAAAATGACCCGCTGAAATTTGAAAATCACTACAACCAAACCGTCTATGAGCCAGCGCTTGCGGAGTGCCAGAAAAAACCAGACTGTGATTCCGCGCGGCTGCGCACTGCACGAGATGCGGCGCTGGCAAAACAGAAGGATGACTATTATCGCCAGCACAAAATGATGAGCGACAACATCAAACAGGCGATGGAGAAGGGGGATAAAAATAATGAGCCGCTGCGTAAAAAGCAGGGCGAGTTGCGAAGCCAACTGGTGGCGCTGGATAACAGCAGCAGCGAGCTGGCACGGGAAAGTAAGCGTTGGAGAGAGGGCGTTGACGACATGCGCCGCAAGGGCATTATTCACTAAACCCCATATACAGGGGAGGCGCGCCTCCCCTGTGATAGCTTTACATCAGCCCCAATAATTGCGGGACAAACAGTGAGATTTGCGGAATATAGGCAATCATCATCAGCGCCACCAGCAGTGCCGCATAGAACGGCAGCAGCGGCTTAATTAACTGCTGGATCTTCACCCCGGAAATTGAGCAGCCCACAAACAGCGCGCTCCCGACCGGCGGCGTCAGCAAACCAATGCACAGGTTTGCGACCATCATGATACCGAAATGCACTGGATTCATGCCCAGCTCCTCTGCGATAGGCAGGAAGATAGGGGTGAAGATCAGCACCGCCGGTGTCATATCCATAAAGATCCCGACAATCAACAGCACGATATTGATAAGCAGCAGGATAACCATTGGGTTTTCTGAGATGCCCATCAGCGTGTCGCTTATCATGTAAGGGATATCGGCATTGGTCATGGCCCACGACATGCCGACGGAAAAACCGATGAGCAGCAGGACGATAGACGTAGTCACCACTGATTCCAGAATCAGTTTGGGCAAGTCACGCCACTTCACTTCGCGATAGATAATGACCGACAGAATAAAGGTATATACCACCGCAATGGCGGAAGCCTCCGTCGCGGTGAAAATCCCGCCCAGAATACCGCCCATCACGATAATCACCAGCAGCAGGCTTGGCAGCGCATCTAAAAATGCCTTTGCCGCTTGCGCGCAGGTTGGGCGCTCAGACACCGGATAACCCCGGCGTTTGGCGATAATGGCGCATACCACCATAATCGACAGCCCCATCAGAATGCCGGGCAGGTAACCCGCCATGAACAGCGATGCTACCGAAACACCGCCCGCCGTGAGGGAAAAGACAATCAGCACGTTAGACGGCGGGATCAGCAGACCAGTAATGCACGACGAGACGTTAACCGCCGTGGAGAACGCCGGATCGTAGCCTTTCTTGGTCTGAATCGGATGCAGCGTGCCGCCAACGGCCGCCGCCGCTGCAACGGCGGAGCCAGAGATTGAACCAAACATCATGTTCGCGAGCACGTTAACGTGACCGAGTGAACCGGGTACGCGCCCGACCATCACCTGTGCCAGGTTTATCAGCCGTATCGCAATCCCGCCACTGTTCATCAGCGTACCGGCAAAGATAAAGAATGGGATCGCCAGCAGGGCGAAGTTGTCGAGGCCATTTGCCAGACGCTGGGAAACGGTGATAACGGCGATATCCCACGGGAAAATCAGCAGCATAGAAGCGACGGTGGCGATACCGATAGAAAACGAGATGGGCACGCCGATAAACACCAGCACAAAGAACGAACCAAAAAGCGTTAATGCAATATACCCTTCCATCAGCAAGCTCCCTCTGGCTGTTTCAGGCTGCGTAAGCCGTTGGTAATAAACCATAATGCGTAAAACATCATGATGACGCCGGTCAGCGGCAGGATCAGATAGACATAACCCATCGGGATTTGCATCGCGGCAGACACTTGCGAGGTGGCCAGCGTTTTAGCAATCAGCTTCAGGCCACCGGTCACAATCACTCCGCCGGCAAAGGCGAAAATCAGTAGATTAATCACCACGCTGAGTATCAGTTGTTTGCGCGGGTTAATTGACATTGCCAGCAGATCGATCGCCAGATGCCGCTGTACACCGACGGTATAAGCCGCACCCAGCAGACCGACCCAAATCATGAGAAAACGCGCTAATTCATCAGTCAGCGTGCTGGGCTGATTTAAAACATAACGGCTAAAGACTTGCCAGACGACGCAGATGACCAGCGCCACCATGACCGCAATGGAGAATGCGGCGATCGTGCGGTCCACCGCTTGTTTAATGCGGATAAAAATGATCATTGGGTATCATCCTGCTAAAAGCGGGCCAGAGGCTGGCCCGAGTGTGATTTACTGGGCAGCAGCTTCAAATTTGGCCAGCAGTGCGGCCTGTTTTGGATCTTTGCTGAAATCATCAAATAGCGGTTGGACAGCAGCGCGGAACGGGGCTTTATCCACCTTGATAATTTCTCCACCCATCGCTTTGGCCTGGGCGCGAGTGTCTGCGTCAACTTTGTCCCATAGCGTTTGCTGATACGTTTCTGACGCTTTTGCCGCTTTCACCAAAATCTGTTGCTGTTCTGGCGTGAGCTTGTCCCAGGTTTTTGTTGAGATAACCAGGAAGTCAGGGATAGAGGCGTGTTCATCTTCAGAGAACACTTTGGCAATTTCGATATGGCGCGTTTGTACCCAGGATGGCACGTTATTTTCTGCGCCATCCACCACGCCTTGCTGCATGGCGGTATACACTTCACCAAATGAAATAGGCGTTGGTGAACCGCCCATTAACTCAATCATTTTAATGGTGGTCGGGCTTGCCTGAACGCGAATTTTTAAACCTTTTAAATCTTCCGGTTTAGTAATGGGTTTTTTGGCATAAAAACTACGCGTGCCCGCAACATAGGCTGAAAGCGCAAAGAAACCTTTATCTTTGGTCGATTCCATTATCTCTTTACCGACGTCACCAAAAACGACTTTATTAAAATGCGCCTGGTCTTTAAATAAGAACGGTAAATTATAAATAGCATAAATATTGTCAAATGATTCCAGATCGCTGGCGGAACCTTTCGTCATATCCAGCGCCCCGTTTTGCAATAACTCCATCGCTTCACGCGCGCTTCCCATCTGGCTACTTGGGTAAATGCGAATCGTCATTTTGCCGCCAGAAAGCTGCTTAACGTCCTTTGCCAGCGCCTCAAACGCCTGATGCACCACATGGCTGCGCTCAAGATTGTGTGCGAGTTTCAACGTCACTTTCTCGGCCGCCGAAGCGCTGGAAGAAAGTAAGGCCAAAAGAGAGGCGCAGACCAACGTTTTAGTAAAAGAGAGAGGTTTCATTAATAGGCTCCATGCGCATTAAATAGAATGGTATATATCTATAGAGATAATTTGACTTCCTGTGTGACACATTACCTTAGTTGTACGACAACTTTACAGTGCGAGCCTCACACTTTTTAATGGTCTACGTATTTAATGCGATATTTGTGCGCTGGGTTTTATTTATTTAGGTTGGATTTATTTGTTTTTTATATAATTAAGGAAATACTTTCTCGATGGCTCGGTAAAGCCGAGTAATAAGCCCGCTATTAATTATTAATAAATAATGGCGGGCTTATTATTTAATTTATTCGCTCAGAAACAGTTCCAATAGCGAGTTCAAAAACAGCTTCCCGTGCTCGGTAATCTGCCAGAACTGCGCGCACTCGGTCAGGTAACCTTCTGCCAGCGCTTTATCAATCTGCGGGCGAATCACGCTTTCGTCGAGGCCTGTATAGGCACTGAACTCAGCGCGTGGCGCAGGCTCCAGCAAACGGAAGCGGTTCATAAAGAACTCGAACGGTTTATCGCTGTTTTCCACATCGTGCTGGCGCTCCAGATAACGCCCTTCCATATAACCGCGCGGATGGCGCGTTTTGGCCGTGCGCAGAATACGCCCGTCCGGGAAGGTCACTTTACCATGCGCACCACAGCCAATGCCGAGGTAGTCGCCAAAGCGCCAGTAGTTGAGGTTGTGCTGGCACTGATAGCCTGGCTTGGCGTAGGCCGACGTTTCGTACTGCTGGTAGCCTGCGGCGGTCAGCAGTTTATGGCCCTGCTCGAAGATATCCCACAGGTCATCGTCGTCCGGTAGCACCGGCGGGCGCGAACCAAACAGGGTGTTGGGCTCAATGGTCAACTGATACCACGACAAATGCGGAGGAGACAGTTCGATGGCCTGGCGCAGGTCGCTTAGCGCCTCTGCCAGAGATTGATCTGGCAGGCCGTGCATCAGGTCGAGGTTGAAACTACGCAGCCCCAGGCCGGTTGCCAGCCGCGCCGCGCGTTTAGCCTCCTCTGGCCCGTGGATACGCCCAAGACGCTTCAGCTTACTTTCGCTAAAGCTCTGCACCCCGATAGAAATACGGTTAACGCCCGCGCGTTGATACTCAACGAAACGGTCGGCCTCTACCGTTCCCGGGTTGGCTTCCATGGTAATTTCTGCATCAGCGGCCAGATTCAGACGTGAACGCACGCCGTCGAGCAGGGTTTGCATCGCCGGGCCAGACAGCAGGCTCGGCGTACCGCCACCGATAAAAATGGTCTTTACTTCACGTCCCTGTGCGTAGGCGACATCGGCGTCTAAATCGCTCAGCAGATGCTGCACGTAGTCGTCGTGAGGAACTTCGCCCTTCAGCGCATGCGAGTTGAAATCGCAGTACGGGCATTTCTGCACGCACCACGGGATATGAATGTAGAGACTCAGCGGCGGCAAATTAACCATTACGTAGCGCTTCCAGTAACAGCTTCAGCGCTTGCCCACGGTGAGAAATCGCGATTTTCTCTGCACGCGTTAGTTCTGCTGCCGTTTTGCCTTCAGACGGCACGTAGAAGATAGGATCGTAACCAAAGCCGCCTTCACCCGCCGGAGCGCGAGTAATCACACCAGGCCAGCAACCGTGGCATACCAGTGGCGTCGGGTCTTCTGCGTGGCGCAGATACACCAGCACGCAGTGGAACTGCGCCTGACGTTTTTCGTCCGGCACGTCTTTCAGCGTTTCCAGCAGTTTTTGCAGGTTGCGCTCGTCGGTTGCGCCTTCGCCGGAATAGCGAGCGGAGTAAATCCCCGGTGCGCCACCGAGCACATCAACGGCCAGCCCTGAATCGTCGGCGATAGCCGGTAAGCCGGTAATCTGGGCGGCATGGTGCGCTTTAAGAATGGCGTTTTCGATAAACGTCAGTCCGGTTTCCTCGGCGGATTCTACGCCAAGCTCGGTTTGGGCGACGATATCAAGACCAAAATCGCCGAGCAGCGAGGCCAGCTCGCGCACTTTACCGGCGTTGCCGGTAGCGAGGACAACTTTTTGCATGGGATATCCTAATTTTTCAGGGCATCGACGCCCGGTGGGATGTGTTGCGGATGAATAATTTTAACCTGTTTATGCCGCCCCAGTTCACCTTTCTCGATGATGACCTGGCTTTTGGCGACCTTAAACTGTTTGGCGAGATACTTCACCAAATGGGCATTGGCTTGCCCATCAACGGGAGGGGCGGTAATGGCGACTTTTAACTCGTCGCCATGTAAACCCACAATGCTGTCACGGCTGGCCTTTGGCTGAATGTACAGCCGCAGAACCAGCCCGTCATCACAGGAGGTAACGGCACTCATAGCGCCATCCACAGCCCCGGTAGCAGCATATTGCCGGTTGCCTGTAGTACTTCGGCGATCCCCATGTTGCATACATACAGCAGCAGCACCAGAACCATTGGCGAGAAATCAATTCCCCCCATTGATGGCAGCAGGCGGCGAATGGGGCGCAGCAGCGGGTCGGCTAATTGCATCAGCACAAACTCAACCGGGCTACGGCCCTGGCTGACCCAGCTCATGATAGCCATTAACAGCAGCACCCAGAAAATCAGCAGACCGATGGTTTTCAGCAAGATAAGCACCGCTGAAATCCAGATAATCGGCTGGAAGGTGACAACCATAAACAGCACGATAGCTTTCAGCACGCACAGCACGAAGGCCACCAGCAGCGATGAGCTGTCGAGCGGCCCCATTGCTGGAATAATACGACGCAGCGGCCCGACAATCGGCTGAGTAATTCTCACCACAAACTGAGAGAACGGGTTGTAAAAGTCGCAGCGCGCCCACTGCATCCAAACGCGCAGTAGCAGTACCATTGTGTACAGTTCAATGACTGTAGAAAGCAGGAAGGTCAACGTCTTCATGGCGTTCCTTGAGGTTCCTTATTTTTTTGTGTAATCACGCGCACCAAAAATCGCGGTGCCGATACGTACCATTGTACTACCTGCCGCAATGGCAGCTTCCATGTCATCTGACATGCCCAATGAGAGCGTGTCTACGGTTGGGTAGTTTGCCTTGAGCCGCGCAAATGCTACTGCCATTTGGCTGGCGACGGCAAACTGCCGCGCGTATTCGTGTTCCGGCGCGGGAATTGCCATCAGGCCGCGCAGGCAGACGTTTGGCAGCACGGAAATGTCAGCCGCCAACGCATCCATAGCGTCGAGCGTAATGCCAGACTTGCTCTGCTCATCGCTAATGTTGATCTGAATCAGGACGTTGAGCGGCGGCAAATCTTGCGGGCGCTGCTCACTCAGGCGTACTGCAATTTTCAGTCGATCGACGGTATGACACCAATCGAAATGCTCGGCAACAAGGCGACTTTTGTTGGACTGCAACGGGCCAATAAAGTGCCATTGCAGCGAGGTCATGCCCTTTTCACGAAAGTGGCGGATTTTTTCCACCCCTTCCTGGACATAGTTTTCGCCGAATGCCCGTTGGCCTGCCTCGACGGCTTCTTCGACGGCGCTCGCAGGTTTGGTTTTACTGACTGCAAGCAGCGTAACTTCTTCTGAAGAACGGCCGCAACGCTCTGCTGCCGCTGTGATTTTTTCCCTGACCTGTGCCAGGTTATGCGCAATATCGTTCATATGTGCTGGTGGGTCTATGGATATACAAGAAATCGTGGCACTTAGTGTAAAGCATAATGTCTCGGATCTACACCTGTGTAGCAGCAGAGCTGCGCGCTGGCGTCGAGCCGGTAAACTTGAAATTGCGCCATTTCCCGCGCCAGAGCCGGATGCTCTGCTGGCGAGTTGGCTTAATCAAACACAGCAACAAGAGTGGCAGCAGCGCCGACAACTGGATTTTTCACTATCGCTGGAAGGCTGCCCGCGTCTTCGTGCCAGCGCTTTTGCCCATAGCGAGGGCGTTTCGCTGGTACTTCGCCTGTTACCGACACGCTGCCCGACACTTGAAGAGCTGCATACGCCTGTGGCACTGGCGGAATTGCTGCATGAAGAGAGCGGGCTGATTCTGGTTAGCGGGGCGACCGGTAGCGGCAAATCAACGACGCTTGCCGCAATGGTGGGCTACCTTAACCACCATCTGGCGGGGCATATCCTCACGCTGGAAGATCCGGTGGAATTTTTACATACCAGCGCGGGTTGCCTGATTCAGCAGCGGGAAATGGGCCTACATGCGCCGTCGTTTGCCCAGGCGCTGAGAGTAGCGTTACGCCAGGACCCGGACGTTATCTTGCTGGGCGAGTTGCGCGACAGTGAAACTATTCGTCTGGCGCTGACGGCGGCAGAAACCGGGCATCTGGTATTGGCGACGCTGCACACGCGAGGGGCGGCGCAGGCAATTGAACGGTTGGTAGATGTCTTTCCGGCGCAGGAAAAAGATCCGGTTCGCCATCAGCTTGCCAGCAGCCTGTGCGCGGTGCTGGCGCAAAAGCTCCAGCCGGACGGTAAAGGAGGGCGCGTGGCGTTGTTTGAAATGCTGGTTAACACCGCAGCGGTAGGCAACCTGATTCGTGAAGGGAAAACGCATCAGCTTGCGGGCGTGATGCAGACAGGGCTACAAGCGGGGATGCAGACTTTCAGCCAAAGCTACCAACAGCGTCTAAAGGCGGGGCTACTGTAAATAATACATAAACAACATCAATGTATGATTTCTGCACGGAATGATCCTCTGGTACGCTATTTTTATTGCAATGCGGAAACATTTTCACCCCTAGCATATTATTTAAGATAATACTGTGATGAGCATTATCTTTTGATGTGAATAATATATTCAACCGATGAATAATAAAGGTTTTTGTAAATCTAATTATTTATTGCTGTTGCGTAGGTGTGTATTTTTGTAATTAAGGCGTGATTTTTATTGAGGCGGAAGAAAAACTTCCTACGAAATTAATTCTAATATAATAATTGCTTCTACGCTATAAGGATGGGTTTATTGTAATGCTGTGATTACATTATGTTGCGTAGACTTACAAATAAATTTTGATATTCTTTTGACACCTCCAAGCTCTTCGTTCTATCCTGTTTCCGTAATTAGGACTAATCCTATTATATGTTATTTTGGATATCAGTCAGTTCTCATTACTAATGGTATTAGGTTGCCTTTGCTTTGACTGATTAACACCATGATGGTGGATATAGACTATGGAGAGTTTCAAAATGTTTGAAGTAACAGAGAGTGTATCTAATTCCCGCAAGATTATTTTAATCACCCACCCGTCGGTGCAGGCAAATACGTTTGCTAACTACCTTGCTGAATTACTGTCAGTTTCTGTCGATGTACATAACATCAACAAACCTCTGATGCAGCGTTTGAACAAAGGCACGGTGGCGCTGTTCGACATTGCTGTCTCTAACAAGAAGCTGAATGGTATCTGGCGTGACATTATTCGTACACACTTTGAGTCCCCGCGTCTGCTTATTATCAACAGTGCACAGAAGTATGAATTATACGAAATGGCACAATGGCCAGCACTGTACGGCGTATTCCGTCATGACGACGAAGAATCCCGTTTAATTGAAGGCGTTAAAGCGGTCTTAAACGGTGAGCAGACGGCAGAATTGAGCGTTATGCACCCAGCAATGTATGCTGCTGTGGAACATGCTGCTGAAACTCAAGATAGCGTGCCTCTGACCGAGCGTGAGTGTGAAATTCTGAATGAACTCCGCCACGGCGCAACTAATATGGATATTGCGCGAGCGCTGTTTATTAGTGAAAACACCGTGCGTACCCACCTGTATAATGTTTTCCGCAAACTGAGCGTGAAAAACAGAACTCAGGCAGTGAGCTGGGCGAATGAAAACCTGCGCCACTAATTGCCGCTGGCTCATGCCTATGATTACCTGCTGAAGGTTTTCGCGGATTCAGATAAGCGCCCAGGACAAACGTACCTGGGCGTTGTACATCTAGAAACCCTGATCAAAATAACTTTCCAGAATCACGACCGCAGACGCCGAGTCTACGCTGCCTTTATCCAGCGCGCGGAAGCCACCGTGCTCGAACAGCCCTGCACGCGCTTCTACCGTACTCAAACGCTCATCATGCAGCGTAATCGCCACACCAAAGCGCCCATGAATTTTATTGGCAAAGTTACGCGCACGCGCGGTTAACGGCTGTTCAGTGCCGTCCATATTCAACGGCAGGCCGACTATCACGGTATCGGGCTGCCACTCTTTCAGCAGGCGACCAACCGCATTCCAGTCCGGCGTACCATCCTGCGCTTTCAATGCCGCCAGCGGGCGCGCCGTTCCGGTTATCCGTTGACCAATCGCCACACCGATGCTGCGCGTACCAAAATCAAATGCCAGCAGTGTTCCACTCATTATGCGTGCCCCGCAGCGCCAGACATGGTCAGAATATTGATACCAATAAGTTTAGCCGCTTCTTTCCAGCGCTCGCTAATCGGCGTTTTAAACAAGATATTTAAATCTGCAGGTGCGGTAAGCCAAGCGTTATCGAGGATCTCTTGCTCCAGCTGGCCTTTTTCCCAGGAGGCGTAACCCAGTGCGACCAGCACATCTGCAGGTTGGCGCTCTGTGCCGAGTGTCTCCAGCACATCGCGGGAGGTCGTCACAATTGTATTATCCGAGATCCGAATACTGGAGGAAAACGCCGCTGGTGGCGTATGCAAAATAAAACCGCGATCTTCCGCTAGCGGGCCACCCAGCATCACCGGTTTGTCCAGGCGAATCGCGGGATCGCGCGGTTCCGGCTCGATCTTCAGTTTTTCGAGGATGCCTTCAACTTGCAGATTTTCTAGCGGTTTATTAATGATGATGCCCATCGCACCGTCGTCGTTGTATTCGCAGATGTAAACCACGGAACGGCGGAAGATAGGATCCTGAAGGGTTGGCATAGCAATAAGAAAATGATGCTGTAAATTCATTAGCAGAAGTTCTTGTCCTGTTTCAAAAAGCAGCAGTGCCCAGTATGAGGGGAAAGCGCACGGCTGTCACCAGGCTTGCCCATTTGAGCGGGTGGACAAACCTGGATGGCGGCGGGTTCCCTCCCACCGTATTTATTCAACCTATTATTTTTCCAGACGTTTTTCAATTGCGTCCATCAGCATACCGGTGATAGAAATCGGATATTCCGCTTCAATTTCACGCACACAGGTCGGGCTGGTGACGTTAATTTCCGTCAGACGATCGCCAATGATATCGAGGCCAACAAAGATCAACCCTTTCGCTTTCAGCGTCGGGCCGACTTTACGGGCGATAGCCCAGTCGCTCTCGCTTAATGGGCGTGGCTCACCACGACCACCGGCCGCCAGATTACCGCGCGTTTCGCCGCCCTGCGGGATACGCGCCAGGCAGTAAGGCACTGGCTCGCCGTCGATAACCAGCACGCGCTTGTCACCGTCTTTAATCGCGGGCAGGTAGTTCTGCGCCATGCAGTAACGGCTGCCAAGCTCGGTCAGGGTTTCTGCGATAACGCCAATATTTGGATCGCCTTCTTTCACGCGGAAAATAGACGCGCCGCCCATGCCGTCCAGCGGCTTCATAATGATGTCGCCGTGCTTTTGCCAGAACGCTTTAAGCTGTGCTTTATTCCGCGTCACCAGCGTTTCCGGCGTCAGGTCAGAGAACCATGCCGTGAACAGCTTCTCGTTGCAATCGCGTAGGCTCTGCGGTTTGTTAACGATCAGCGTACCTTGTTCTTCCGCACGCTCAAGAATATAAGTGGCATAAATAAATTCGGTATCGAACGGCGGATCTTTACGCATCAGGATAACGTCGAGATCGGCGAGTTTGATCTCTTGCTCGCTGCCAAACTCGTACCATTTATCGTAGTTCTGCTCAACGCTGACCAGGCGGGTACGGGCATAAGATACGCCGTTTTCCAGGTACAGATCGTTCATCTCCATATAATGGAGTTCATAACCGCGACGTTGTGCTTCCAGCAGCATAGCGAAGCTGGTGTCTTTCTTGATGTTAATGTTTGCGATGGGATCCATCACGATGCCGAGCTTGATCATTCTTATTCTCCTTTAACCCAAATCGCCAAAACGCACCTGAAGCGCGGTGATAGCGGTGAGTGCAGTAGTCTCTGTGCGCAAAACGCGAGGCCCCAACAGGATATCAGTAAACTGGTAGCGTGCGGTCATGGCGATTTCATCCGCCGACAGGCCGCCTTCCGGGCCAATCAGCAAACGCACGCGCTCAACCGGTAACGGCAGAGTGTTGATACTGGCGCTGGCGCGCGGATGCAGGTTCAGCTTCAGCGCGTCATCCTG
Source organism: Kluyvera fluvialis (assembly GCF_059725275.1). Classification (NCBI taxonomy): domain Bacteria; kingdom Pseudomonadati; phylum Pseudomonadota; class Gammaproteobacteria; order Enterobacterales; family Enterobacteriaceae; genus Kluyvera; species Kluyvera fluvialis. Next base: position 852,928 of record NZ_AP046142.1, read on the forward strand.
CTCGGCACACCACTCTTCGACATCCATCGCCGGGCGAATTTCCGGAACCTGGTTACGCCCACACTGTTCACAGGCGGCAATGGCGATTTTTTGCCACTGTTGGCGCTTCTTGTTCAGACGCTCAGCATCCAGTTTAACGCCGCAGCGCTCAGAAAAAAGTGGCGTAATGAGGCTTACACCCAGTTCAATCGATTTCTGGATGGTGAATTCCATTTTATCGCCGCGCGACATCACCTGGCCCAGATGAATATGGATCGGCGATTCGCGGTTGTCGAGCGTGCCGCGCTCAATCTCGACGATGACATTTTTCTTGTCAGCCTGTGTGATGACGGCGTCGAAAACCTGATTGCTACCATCAAATAGCTGAATGGCCTGGCCTTTGCCCATGCGCAGGACACGGCCAACGTGGTTGGCGGCATCGTCGCTCAGCGGGATTTGCGTACCGACGGTGATAGCTTGTGGATGATAAATGCGAGGGATGCGCATAGTCTGAATTCCATAGGTTGCGCAGCGAAATTCCCCCTTCCGCGAAGAAGGGGGCTGCGGAGAATTAACGATTGCCGCTAGTGTAGGTTAGCTCTTTTGCGCCTGGCAAGCCTGCAACACATAAGGATTATGGTTGCCCTGAATTTTGGCGATACGCTGGTCGCGTTCGCACTCCCAACTGCTGACTGGATACATTTTGTTCCAGGCGTTGAATAGCTGGGTTTGCTGGCGGGAAAGGGTCAGATGATATTGGTCGCGCATATAGAAGTAGATGCGGGCAATCGCCCCGCGTGAACGCTCCGGCGGCTCGGCCACTTTGCCCTTAAAGTCAACCTTCATGGCGCACTGGCCGTACTGGCCTTCGCCGCCGTTCCACTGGCTGTACATGAAGTTGCCACGGTCGCCGTTCACCTCGCCAACGGCGGGTTGCAGGTTATGCATATCGCTTTCAATCTTGCGGTATTCCGGGTCTTTGGCGCAGTTCTTTCTGCCGCCATCCTGCCAGCACTGGCGCTGGTGGCCGAACTGCCATGCCGGAACCACGTGCTCCCATTCAACGCGGCTGGCGCGGTTTTCGTTTTTACGCACTTTATAGCCGCATGACTCCAGATCGATAACGCCTTTTTTGCCCTGCCAGTTGATTTTACAGCCGCAGTAGAAATCGCCGGGAACGTCGCTGTTAACCTTTACACCCGCTGTTTTTGCCTGAGAAAAACTGTTGATGCCTTCAGCCAGCGCCGAGCCAGAAAGCGCCGCCGCGAGGAAAGCGGCGGCAAAAGATAATTTACGGTACATCACGAACTCCATCTCAAAACAGGTTCGCAACGTAACGAATGTGGTTGTCAGATGCAATCAGTTAGATCGTAAAACTTCCTGTTATTTCCGATGGTTACATTTCTGCAACTAATGGCTCACCGCAGCGTACACAGCGGTATGTTGCTTCACCGCGAACGACGCGATTATGGCGGCGCACGGTAAGCTGATGCTGCTGGCAACGGCAACGATAGGGGAAGGTGTTGGTGCGCACGGAAGCAAGCTCAAACTGATGCGTGCGGCGTGCGGGCACGCCGAGCACGCTCTCCATCATCCATTTCCACTCTTTGCCGTGTGGCGCTTTGCGCCCAAAGTGTTTCCATACCAGCAGGTGCGCCAGCTCATGCGGCACAACTTCATCAATAAAGGCCTGCTGGTTTTCCTGTAACAGCACTGGATTCAGGCGAATTTCATACTGTTGAAGCCACGCCGTACCCGCCGAAGTGCCGCGCTGCTGATAAACCAGCTTCGGTTCTGGGTAGTTGCGGCCCAGCGCCTGGTTTGCCTGGGCGAGTTTTTCCCGCAGGCAGCGCATGACATTCTGTTGGAGGGCGATAGGAATTCGAGGGCTTTTCATAGCGGCTGAGAATAAAGCGAGAAACGAGGTGGTGCAAGAGGAAGCGTCCTCCCGGGCGGGAGGACGCGTTGCCAGGTTAGTCGCGGGCGCCAATTTCGCGCAGCGGACGGCCCTGCATCAGGTTACGTTCAATGTGCTCCAGAGAGACATTTTTGGTTTCAGGAATCAGCCACAGAGTCAGGATGATGAACAGCACGTTCAGGCCGCCGTAAACCCAGAAGGTGTTGGCGCTGCCGAGCGAGTTGAGCATGGTCAGGAAGGTGGCGCCAACAATCATGTTCGCAATCCAGTTGGTGGCAGTCGAGCAGGTGATACCGAAATCGCGGCCTTTCAGCGGCTGAATTTCAGAGCACAGTACCCAAATCAGCGGGCCGGCGCTCATCGCAAAACCGACGATGAACATCAACAGCATCAATACTGCAATGTACTGTGCGGCGGCGGAGTGAATGCCGACATGCATCATCGAACCCAGCACGCCCATGCCTACCGCCATCACGATAAAGCCGAGGACAAGCGTTGGTTTACGGCCCCAGCGGTCAACCAGGCCGATGGCGATAAAGGTCGCCAGCACGTTGGTCAGGCCGACAATAACCGTGCCCCACATCTGTTCGGTGGTGTTGGTGTAGCCCGCCAGTTCAAAGATTTTTGGCGCGTAATACATGATGACGTTCATACCGGTGAATTGCTGCATGATTTGCAGCAGCACGCCGAGGAACACCGCGCGACGGAAGTTGCTGTTCTCTTTAAACAGCGCCCAGCCGCTCTGTTTTACCTTCAGGCTTTCGCGAATTTCATCCAGCTCACGTTTGGCTTCGGCGCTGGTATCACGCAGACGCATCAGTACACGTTCGGCATCGTTGAAGCGGCGTTTCGCGGCAAACCAGCGTGGGCTGTCTGGCAGGAAGATAACGCCAATCAGCAGCAGTACCGCAGGGATGATGATAACGCCCAGCATCCAGCGCCATGCGCCGCTGTAGCTAAAGGCGGTGTCAGACAAATAAGCGCCGAGAATACCAATGGTAATCATCAACTGATACATAGAAATCATACTGCCGCGAATTTTCTCCGGCGCGATTTCAGACAGGTACAGCGGCGCGGTGTAGGAGGCAACGCCCACCGCCAGGCCCAGCAGCACGCGAGAAACTAACAGCACTTCGACGTTTGGCGCGGCGGCGGAGAACAGAGAACCGGCGACGAATAGCACCGCGCCAATCATCAGGCTTTTCTTACGGCCCAGGCGGAAGGAGAGCCAGCCGCTGCCGACAGCACCAACGGCAGCACCAAACATCATGGAACTGACCACCCATTCCTGAGTGTGTGGGCTGAGCTGGAAGTCATTAGTAATAAACGGTAGTGCACCAGCAATCACGCCGATATCAAGGCCAAACAGCAGTCCAGCAAGAGCGGCTAAGAAGCAGACAAAGAAGGTCATTGTCTTGTTCGAGCGGCCCGGTTTTTTAGCGTTAGGCATGATGCCCTCCGGTTGAATTATTGATTCTGTCGATAATTAGGGTAGGAGAGTGAGCCGTAAAAAAACGTGACGCTAATCACGGCTGTGTAATCGGTTACACTGAGGGGTGATTAACGGTTTTATTTAATGCATTTAAAATCATGTAGATACGTTTTAATTTTTGATAAATAAAAAATAATAATGAGATTTTCCTGAAACATTTGCGAAGCATGGCGCAATAAGATGAAACGCTGTTTCATTGGTGTCTGGCGGCGCTGATGGCGTCAGGAAGGCAGAAATGTAATCGCTTACATCAAAATGTGAAGAACTGTAAAATAGCTGTAGGAAGGGCAAAATAGCAGGCATAAAAAAGCCAGCCGCAAGGCTGGCTTCTTATCGACAATAGCAGGGCTTATTTCAGACCAGCAGCTTCGCGCAGTTGAGCGGCTTTGTCGGTTTTTTCCCACGGGAAGTTTTCGCGACCGAAGTGACCGTATGCCGCCGTCTCTTTGTAGATTGGGTGCAGCAGATCCAGCATCTGAATCAGGCCGTATGGACGCAGGTCGAAGAACTCACGCACCAGCAGGATCAGTTGCTCAGCAGGGACTTTTTCAGTACCGAAGGTTTCCACCATGATAGAGGTTGGCTCCGCCACGCCGATAGCGTAGGAAACCTGAATCTCACAGCGGTCAGCAAGGCCTGCGGCAACGATGTTTTTCGCGACATAACGTGCAGCGTATGCCGCAGAGCGGTCAACTTTAGACGGATCTTTACCAGAGAATGCACCGCCGCCGTGACGCGCCATGCCGCCGTAAGTATCAACGATGATTTTACGACCGGTCAGGCCACAGTCACCCATTGGGCCACCGATAACGAAACGGCCCGTTGGGTTGATAAAGAATTTGGTCGATGCGTTCAGCCATTCGGTAGGCAGAACCGGCTTGATGATCTCTTCCATCACCGCTTCTTGCAGTGATTTCTGGTCGATGCTTTCAGCGTGCTGAGTAGACAGAACCACCGCATCAATACCGACAACTTTGCCATTGTCGTACTGGAAAGTTACCTGGCTTTTCGCATCCGGGCGCAGCCACGGCAGCGTGCCGTTTTTACGCACTTCAGCCTGACGCTGCACCAGACGGTGTGCGTAGGTGATAGGCGCTGGCATCAGCACGTCGGTTTCGTTGGTCGCATAGCCGAACATCAGGCCCTGGTCGCCCGCGCCCTGTTCCAGCGGATCGGCACGGTCAACGCCCTGGTTGATATCTGGGGATTGTTTGCCGATAGCGCTCAGGACGGCGCAAGAGTTGGCATCAAAGCCCATATCAGAATGCACATAGCCAATTTCGCGAACGGTCTTACGGGTGATCTCTTCGATATCAACCCATGCGCTAGTGGTGATTTCGCCACCGACCAGCACCATACCGGTTTTGACGTAAGTTTCGCACGCTACGCGGGCTTTCGGATCTTGTTCGAGGATCGCGTCCAGCACGGCGTCAGAAATTTGGTCCGCAATTTTGTCAGGATGCCCTTCAGATACAGACTCGGACGTAAAAAGGTGTTTTGCCATATTTAATTTCACCCAATAAGAATTTGGTTAGCTCAAACTGTTGTACTGAATAGCCTAGGTGGAAGATTCTACCATGGACTTATAGGTTGATGTCACTGGCAGTCTGAGTGTTAATCGGTATAGATGGATTAACATCTGGATGGCTATTTTAGGTCAGTTGTTCACTTCATTTCCAGTGTTTTTTGAGATCGAACACATTCACCTGATCTATATGATGGAAATTTTTCCTGACACTGTCGGCAATCTGCACATTTATATTTTGCATTTTTGCTGGGTTATCGGTATAAAACGCCGCGCGCGGCTCATACCTAAAAAGCACACGGTTTTCTCCGTGTCGCCACTTCCAGCCGGGCTAAAACTTTTGCTTTGGCTTTTGGTTCGTCTTACGGGGCGGCCGTGGAGGTGATACGAGATAATGAACCGTTGTATTCTGCCAATTTTGTCGTGCCGTTCTGGCGCGAACATGTTCCTCGCAACTCCCATTTCTGCTTTGCATACCAGCCGATGTTATACCCATTTCGGCGCTTCTCAGGACTCCAGAGCCGGTCGGTAACTGAAGACTGAACAAGGGCGCTCTTGTGATGACAAGAGTTTTCTCGTGGTTTCGCTGAACCGTCATTTCGGCTTCAGGTGCGTGTTTTACAATGATATGAATAAGAAACCGGTCGCACAGTCGGTGCGTCAGCATGTTCTGCTGCCTTATCAGACTGTTTATGGGTTGTTATCGCAACGTTACGCTGCGATAGTAGTTAACTGTTTTACACTTGTTATAAATAATTGAGGTTCGCTATGTCTGACGACATTTCATTGGATTCGCTTTCGTCAGCAGGCGAACGCGGTGTACTACGTTCCATGCAGGAGGTTGCGATGAGCTCCCAGGAAGCCAGCAAAATGCTACGCACATACAACATTGCCTGGTGGGGCAATAACTACTACGACGTCAACGAGCTGGGGCACATTAGCGTCTGCCCAGACCCGGATGTACCGGAAGCGCGCGTTGATCTCGCTCAGTTGGTAAAAGCCCGCGAAGCGCAAGGGCAGCGCCTGCCCGCACTGTTCTGCTTCCCGCAGATTTTGCAACATCGCCTGCGCTCCATTAACGCCGCGTTCAAACGCGCGCGTGAATCTTACGGCTATAACGGCGACTACTTCCTGGTTTACCCGATTAAGGTCAACCAGCATCGTCGGGTGATTGAATCCCTGATTCACTCCGGCGAACCGCTGGGGCTGGAAGCAGGTTCCAAAGCCGAGCTGATGGCGGTACTGGCACATGCGGGCATGACCCGTAGCGTGATCGTCTGTAACGGCTATAAAGACCGCGAATATATTCGTATGGCGCTGGTCGGCGAAAAGATGGGTCACAAGGTCTATCTGGTTATCGAGAAAATGTCCGAAATCGCCATCGTGCTGGAAGAAGCCGAGCGCCTGAACGTGGTTCCGCGTCTGGGTGTGCGTGCGCGTCTGGCCTCGCAGGGTTCCGGTAAATGGCAGTCCTCCGGTGGTGAAAAATCCAAATTCGGCCTGGCGGCTACTCAGGTACTGCAACTGGTGGATATTCTGCGCGATGCAGGCCGTCTTGAAAGCCTGCAACTGCTGCACTTCCACCTCGGTTCGCAGATGGCGAACATCCGCGATATCGCCACCGGCGTGCGTGAATCAGCCCGTTTCTACGTTGAGCTGCACAAGCTCGGCGTTAACATTCAGTGTTTCGACGTGGGCGGCGGCCTGGGCGTGGACTACGAAGGTACACGCTCGCAGTCTGACTGCTCGGTCAACTATGGTTTGAATGAGTACGCCAACAACATCATCTGGGCTATCGGCGATGCCTGCGAAGAAAACGGCCTGCCGCACCCTACGGTGATTACCGAGTCTGGTCGTGCGGTGACTGCTCACCACACGGTGCTGGTGTCCAATATTATTGGCGTTGAACGTAACGAATATACCGAGCCAACCGCACCAGCAGACGATGCGCCGCGCGCGCTGCAAAGCATGTGGGAAACCTGGCAAGAGATGCACGAGCCTGGCAACCGCCGTTCGCTGCGTGAATGGCTGCACGACAGCCAGATGGACTTGCACGATATCCATCTTGGTTACTCTGCCGGAACGTTTGACCTGCAACAGCGCGCCTGGGCAGAGCAGCTCTATCTGAGCATGTGTCATGAAGTGCAAAAACAGCTCGACCCAAGCAACCGTGCGCACCGTCCGATTATCGACGAGCTGCAAGAACGTATGGCGGATAAAATTTACGTCAACTTCTCGCTGTTCCAGTCAATGCCGGATGCATGGGGTATCGACCAGTTGTTCCCGGTTCTGCCGCTGGAAGGCTTAAACCAGGTGCCGGAACGTCGCGCAGTGCTGCTGGACATCACCTGTGACTCTGACGGCTCTATCGATCACTACGTCGATGGTGACGGTATTGCGACCACCATGCCGATGCCGGAATATGACCCAGAGAACCCGCCAATGCTGGGCTTCTTTATGGTTGGGGCGTATCAGGAAATTCTCGGCAACATGCATAACCTGTTCGGCGATACCGAAGCGGTTGACGTGTTTGTGTTCCCTGACGGCAGCGTAGAAGTGGAGCTGTCCGACGAAGGCGACACCGTGGCAGACATGCTGCAATACGTTCAGCTTGACCCGAACAAACTGCTGACTCAGTTCCGCGACCAGGTGAAAAACACCGGCCTGGACGAAGCGCTGCAACAGCAGTTCCTGGAAGAGTTTGAAGCGGGTTTGTACGGCTATACTTATCTGGAAGACGAGTAGCCGTTGTTGCCCGGTGGCGCTGCGCTTACCGGTACCTACAAGGTACGCCGCCATCCGGCGACATTAGCGATACTTACTTGAATCCGTACAAAATAACGGCGATAATTTGCCGTAAATACGCAATTCGCAAATCAATCCCTTCCTCGTCGGGCCTAACGACGCGGAGGGGATTTTTTTTTACCGTGATTTTATAAGAGGTCAGCACATGAGCACCTTAGGTCATCAATACGATAACTCCCTGGTTTCCAACGCGTTTGGTTTTCTACGTCTGCCGATGAACTTCCAGCCGTACGACAGCGATGCCGATTGGGTGATTACTGGCGTACCGTTTGATATGGCGACCTCTGGTCGTGCCGGTGGTCGTCACGGCCCTGCGGCGATTCGTCAGGTTTCGACCAACCTGGCCTGGGAGCACAACCGCTTCCCGTGGAACTTCGACATGCGCGAGCGCCTGAACGTGGTTGACTGCGGCGATTTGGTTTATGCCTTCGGCGATGCCCGCGAAATGAGCGAAAAACTGCAAGCGCACGCAGAAAAACTGCTGGCGGCGGGCAAGCGGATGCTCTCTTTCGGCGGTGACCACTTCGTGACGCTGCCGCTGCTGCGCGCGCACGCTAAGCACTTCGGCAAAATGGCGCTGGTGCATTTCGACGCCCACACCGATACCTACGCCAACGGCTGCGAATTTGACCACGGCACGATGTTCTACACAGCACCGAACGAAGGGCTGATTGACCCGAACCACTCCGTACAGATTGGTATTCGTACCGAGTTCGATAAAGACAATGGCTTCACCGTGCTGGATGCCTGCCAGGTGAACGATCGCGGCGTTGACGACATCATCGCTCAGGTAAAACAAATCGTCGGCGATATGCCGGTATACCTGACCTTTGACATCGACTGCCTTGACCCAGCGTTTGCGCCAGGAACCGGTACGCCAGTGATTGGCGGCCTGACTTCAGACCGCGCTATCAAACTGGTGCGCGGCCTGAAAGATCTCAACATTGTTGGCATGGACGTGGTGGAAGTGGCTCCGGCGTACGACCAGTCCGAAATTACCGCACTGGCGGCGGCAACGCTGGCGCTGGAAATGCTCTATATCCAGGCGGCGAAAAAAGGCGAATAAGCCTTACGTGCTGGCTACTGCTGCGCGACGCATGCGCAGCAGTAGCATTCCTCCGGCGAGCAGCGTGATTATCTGCGACACCACCAGAACCGAAAAACCGGAACTGACCGACCCCACTGATTTCATTACCATTCCCATCACCAGCGGAATAAACGCCGCGCAGATATTACCAATACCGTTGATAATCCCATAGGCACTACCCACCGCTTCTCTGGCAGCATGATGCTGGATAACGGCAGGAATAGCCGCGCCCTGTAGCCCCCAAAACACATTCGCCGACAGCATAAACAGCGCCAGCAACGCAGGCTGGTGGCTTAACATCAGTGCCACCACGGAAAGCGCCGTCAGCAAACCGCCCACCACAAACAGTATTGGCGCTTGTTCTGGGCGCATTTTATCAAGCAGAACGCCGCCGAGAAATTTTGACCCCAGGCTTAACAGGAAAGGGATCGCCGCCAGCAAACCGGTCGCGTGGAGCGAGAAGTGGTGCTCATCGCGCAGCCATGCCGGTAGCCAGGCGCTGCTGCCCCACAGATAACTGAGGGTGGCGATTTCAACCCATAAAATCCAGCCCAGCAACGGCGTTTGCCAGGCGAGGGAAAAGGTCTGCCTAAAGCTCGGCTTAGCCTGCTTGCTGACCACGCGCGGCGCGGGCAGAAAGCGCCAGATTAACCCGCCGCCCAGCACCAGATTCAGCAGCGCCAGCGCGTAAAACGACCCCATCCAGCCCAAATGTGCCATCAGCCAGGTGACCAGCGGGAACCCCACCGCCAGCCCCAAAGAGACCCCTAGCGCAGTCACCGCATTGGGTTTGCCTATCTCGTCGGCGTTAAAGTTATCGCTGATAAAACGCGTTTTAAGCGAAAACAGCGGCCCTTCGGCAATGCCCAGAATCACGCGGGCGACCAACATCCCCATCAGCGACCCTAACAGCGGTGATATGGCGCAAACGACCGCCCAAATCATAATGCTGGCTAATAAACCCTGTCGGTAATGCAGTTTGCTTTCTATAACTGGAGTTAATAATAAAGCTGAAAAACCATAACCCAGAAGAAAGCATGTCATCAGCATTCCCTGTAACATACTGTTTTCATTTAACTGAAAATGTGCGGCAAACTCTGGGTTAAGAATCATCACCGAGATATTTACCCGGTCAACGTAGGAAATAATTATTAACAACAGTAATACGATTGTTCCTTGCCATCTTGCCGTCATCACTTCCGCCTTTATGATTTTTATCTGATGAAGTTTATATCGAGGTTATTATCACGCTACTAAAATGGTTCATATATGAAACTCATTGTTTAATAACGATAAAATAACACCGTGTTTCACGGGTGAAACTATTTGATGCTCGCGATTTATAATTCATAGAGATCAATGTAAGAAGAAGTCAATATTTATTATTAAAAATGAGAGGCCATTAATAAAACGTATTTATCGCAGCTCAATTATGAAAATTTCATATTGCTGCATTTTTTCGTGATCGTTTGCACACTTAGCTAATTAAATGCGTTTGGATTAACAAATTCTTCACATTGCCGCTTGACGAAATATTCACCGCTTTTATATTGAGCGTATTAAATAAGAAACAAAGTTTCATATATGAAACAAAAGCCTGGAGGATCGCGATGAGCTGGATAGGCGTGTGTGACGCAGAACAAGTACAGGAAGATTTCCCTTTTAGCGGCAACGTCGAAGGCAAAGAGATCGGCGTTTATTTAATCGACGGCGAATATTACGCGCTGGAAGACGTATGCCCCCACGCCTATGCGCTGCTGAGCCAGGGTTTTGTCGAAGACGGCAAGGTGGAATGCCCGCTGCATGAAGCGGTATTCGACGTGAAAACCGGCCAATGCCTGCATGGCCCCGGTGGCCGAAACCTCAACCGTTATCCGGTGCGAGTCTTTGAAAACCAGATTCAGATTACCTTTATCGAGGAGACCGTGGCATGAGCGACATCCTGAACATCAACCCCGCGCTGCCGGAAAGCCGCCAGTTTACCCCACCAGCGGAAGGCGGCAACGGTGCCATTCATAAGCCCGGTGATTACACCAATCTGATTTGGCAAACCCGCAGCCGCGTCCCGGAAAACTGGGAATTGAAGCTCATCGCCACGCTGGAAGATTTATTTGAACAGGGCGCTGAAACCCTGCCGGAACTGGTGAGTGGCCTGAATGCGCTGAAGATGCACGACCAGCAGGGCGAAGCGTGGAGCGACGCCAGCTTCCAGGCATTTTTACAGGTTAACGGCTACTGAGGACAGGGCGATGACGACAACCGTACAACATTATCTCGACAAGGGCCTGCGCGGCCTGTGGTATCCGGTACTGGCAAGCTGGGAAGTCCAGTCTGCGCCAGTTGGCATCACCCGCCTGGGCGAGCAAATCGTCGTCTGGCGTAACAAAGATGGCCAGGTACAAGCACTGGAAGACCGCTGCCCGCACCGTGGTGCGCGCCTGTCGATGGGCTGGAATCTTGGCGACCGCATCGCCTGCTGGTATCACGGCGTTGAAGTCGCGGGTAACGGCGAAGTGAAAGATGTCCCGGCGGTAGACAAATGCCCGCTGGTGGGCCAACAGTGCGTGCGCAGCTACAACGTACAGGAAGCGCACGGCGCTATCTTCCTGTGGTTTGGCGTGACCGCTGATCAACAGCCAGACGAGCTGAGCTTCCCGGCGGAGCTGGCCGATAGCGATACCTACAGTAACTTTCTCTGCACCGCTGCCTGGAAATGCAACTACCAGTACGCGCTGGAAAACGTGATGGATCCGATGCACGGCACTTATCTGCACTCGTCGTCGCACTCGATGGCGGAAGGCGATCGCAAAGCTGACATGGTGCTACAGCCGACGAAAACCGGCTTTATCTTCGAGAAAAAAGGCCAGAGCGGCGTCAACTTTGACTGGGTAGAACTCGGCAACAGCGGCACGTTCTGGATGCGCCTGTCGATTCCGTACAAAAAGCGCTTTGGGCCTGGCGGGCACTTCTTTATCGTCGGCATGGTTGTGCCGGAAGACAACGACAACTGCCGCGTATTCTTCTGGCGTATTCGCCGCGTGCAGGGCTGGCAGCGCGACATGTGGCGCTTCATGTACCGCAACAGCCTCGAAAAACTGCACTGGGAAGTACTGGAACAAGACCGCGTGGTACTGGAAAGCCTGGCGCCCAACGCCCGCGAACATGAATACCTGTATCAGCATGACGTCGGGCTTTCACGCCTGCGCCGCATGATGCAAAAGGCCGCCAAAGAGCAGTTAGCCATTCGCGAACAACAGCAAGGTGCTGCCTGATGAACGGCCTGCTAAACGGCAAACGTATTGTCGTCACCGGCGCGGCGCGCGGCCTGGGCTATCACTTTGCCAAAGCCTGCGCCGAGCAAGGTGCGACGGTGGTGATGTGCGACATTCTGGCGGGGGAACTGGCAGAACGCGCTCACAGCCTGCGCGAGCAAGGGCTGCGTATTGAATCTCACCCCATTGATTTGGCGGATGCCCACTCCATTGACACGGTTTTCCGCGCCATTGGCGAGCAGGGGCCCATTGACGGGCTGGTGAACAACGCCGCGCTGGCGACCGGCGTGGGCGGCAAAAACATGCTCGATTACGACCCGGATCTGTGGGATCGCGTTATGAGCGTCAACGTCAAAGGCACCTGGCTTGTCACCCGCGCGGCGGTTCCGCTGCTGCGCGAAGGGGCGGGTATCGTCAATGTGGCCTCCGACACGGCGCTGTGGGGCGCGCCGCGCCTGATGGCGTATGTCGCCAGCAAAGGCGCGGTGATTGCGATGACTCGCTCAATGGCGCGCGAACTGGGCGAAAAACGCATTCGTATCAACGCCATTGCGCCGGGTTTAACCCGTGTTGAAGCCACCGAATATGTGCCTGCCGAGCGCCATCAGTTGTATGAAAATGGCCGTGCGCTGAGCGGCGTGCAGCAGCCGGAAGACGTTACCGGTAGCGTGGTGTGGCTATTAAGCGACCTGTCAGGGTTCATTACCGGACAACTGATCCCGGTCAACGGCGGCTTTGTTTTTAACTGATTCACGAGGTCGAAATGGCAAACAGTCAGGAAGTGAAATACCTGGTGCCGGGGCTGGAGCGCGGGCTACAACTGCTGCTGGCCTTTGGCGAGCAGCATCGCGAACTGACCTTTGCCGAGCTGCACAGGCTGGCGGATATGCCGAAAGCCACCGCCTATCGCGTGGTGCAAACGCTGGAATATATGGGGTTTCTGGAGCGCAACGCGCGCACCAATACCTTTTCGCTGGGCATGAACGTGCTGCGGCTGGGCTTTGAATATATTGCCTCTCTGGATGTGGCGCAGGTGGGGCAGCCGGTAATTGAACAACTGCGCGATATCAGCCAGTGCAGCAGCCATCTGGCCATTCGCGATGGGCGCGACATTATCTACATCGCCCGCGTCAGCGCCGCCGGTTCGCGGATTAACCAGGTGAGTATTGGCACTCGTTTGCCGGTGCACTGCACTTCGCTGGGGCGCATGTTACTGACCGACCTTTCTCGCGGCGATTTTGAACACCTGTTCCCGGACGAACGGCTGCCGGGCAACACGCCGGGGCAGCTTTATGACCGTGAAGCGCTGTGGCAAATGGTGCAGCAAGACAAAGCGCGGGGCTACGTGATTGGCGAATCCTTCTACCGCCAGGGGATCTCCTCGATTGTCTACCCGGTGTATGACCGCAGCGGACGCGTGGCGGCGGTGGTGAGCATTCTGGTGCCATCAGAGGAGATCCCGCAAAGCTCGCGGGAACGGCTACAAACCGAGGTTCGCATGGCGGCGGACAAAATTTCTGGCTTCTTAGGACATCTTTCACAGGCCAGTTAAATCAATACGTTAACGTCAGGCGCTTCACTGCGTCGGGCATGTTTTACGCCCAAATTTGGGCAGCGACCGGTAAATGAGGCAACGAACGATGAGCGTAATCGGAATTGAAAAGCTGGAATTTGGCGTCGATAACCTGACGCATTGCGCCAAATTTATGCGTGATTTTGGCCTGACGGGCGATGCCAGCGGGCAACGTTTTACCACTCTGAGCGGGGCGCGCGTGGAGCTGAACCCGACGGATAGCCCAAACCTGCCACCGGCATTTGAAGCGGGCAACACCTTGCGCCGCATGACCTGGGCGGTTGCCAGTCAGCACGATTTAGATGCGCTGCGCCCGAAGCTCGAGCAGCAGCCTGGTTTCCGTGATTTAGGGGAATCGCTGGAGTGTCGCGACCCGAACGGTATGACGCTGCGGGTGCAGGTGAGCCAGCAGGTGGCGGTTGAGCTGAACGTCGAGCCAATTAACCAGTGGGGCGATGTGCGCCGCATCGACACGCCAAGCCCAGTTTACGCCCATGCCCAGCCGATTAACGTCGGGCACGTGGTGTTCTTCGTTGAAGAGTTAGCGGCGGTTGAAAAATTCTATCGTGAGGTGCTCGGTTTCCAGGTTTCTGACCGTTATATCAACCGCGCGGTGTTCCTGCGCTGCGGTGTGCGCGGCGGTCATCACAACCTCTTTTTACTGCAACTGCCTAACCGCAAACGCGGCCTGAACCATGTTGCCTTTACCGTGCGTGATATCCACGAGGTTATCGGCGGCGGCATCGCAATGAACAAAAACGCCTGGAGCACCTTTATTGGCCCCGGTCGCCATCCTGTGTCATCGGCCTATTTCTGGTACGTCAACAGCCCCACCGGCGGCGCGTTTGAGTATTACACCAACGATGACTACCTGACTGAAAACTGGCAGCCGCGCGAGCTGGAACACTCGCTGGTTTCCTTTACCGAATGGGCGGTGGAAGGCGGAATTGACCACGACACCCGTCGTCAGCAGAAAAAACCGGAGGCGGTATGACGACGCGGATAGTCATTATCGGCGGCGGCCAGGCGGGCGGTTGGGCGGCAAAAACGCTGCGTGACGAAGGCTTTGACGGCGAAATCTGCGTGGTGGCAGAAGAGCAGTGGGATTTCTACGAGCGCCCGCCGCTGTCGAAAGCCTCTTTGCTGGAGCCGAATGCCGCCTTGCCACGCCTGTTCAGCGAAGATGCCCAACAGGCGCTGAACCTGAGCTGGCGTCGCCCGCTGCGCGCGCAATCTATCGACCGTCGCGGGAAAACGGTGCAATTGAGCAACGGTGAACAGCTTAGTTACAACATCCTTTTACTCGCCACCGGTGGGCGGGCGCGGCTGCCGGATGACGCATGGGCGAAGCATCCGCAGGTTTATACCTTACGCCATTGGCAGGACGCACAGCGGCTGAAAGCCCGGCTGGCGAACAGCCAAAAACTGGCGATTATCGGCGGTGGCTGGATTGGCCTGGAGATTGCGGCCTCGGCGCGTAAAAGCGGTGTGGCGGTCACGTTGTTTGAACAGCAGCCCGCGCTGTGTATGCGCTCGGTCAGCCACGAAGTGTCACAGCAGTTGGCGGCTATTCATCGCCAGCAGGACGTGGATATCCGCTGTGGCTGCGGTGCGCTGGAGCTGGAAGACAACCACGGCCTGCCGGTGATTCATTGCGACGGTCAACGTGAAACATTTGATGCGGTCGTGGTGGGGATCGGTGTCGATCTCAATCTGGAATTGGCGCGTGACGCCGGATTGCACACCGAACGCGGGATCGTGGTTGATGCGCAAGGCCGCACCTCGGATCCGCACATTTTCGCGGCGGGCGATGTGGCGCAGCATCACCATTACGGATTGTGCATCCAGTCGTGGGCGTTTGCACAGAATCAGGCGGTCGCGACGGCGAAAGCGATGCTGAATGCCAACGCCGCCGGTTACGACGAAGCGCCGTGGCTGTGGTCGGATCAATACCAGCACAATATCCAGATCCTCGGCATACCGCAGCCCGGTAGCCGAACGGTGGTACGCGACGGGGCGCTGTTTTTCTCCCTCGACGACCACGGGCGGTTGACGCAGTTGGTCGCGTTCAACGACCCGCGCACGGTCAAGCTGGCAAAACGCTGGATGGCGGCGGGGCGGGATCTTTCCGCCGTGCCGCTCACTGACCCCACTTTTTCGCTGATGTCATTGCGATAACCCACGCGCACCCTCAGGGGGGATAAATGACCACATTCGAGACTAACACCGCCGCCACAGAGGCGAGCGGTGAGGGAACCCGTACGCCTGAAAAAACCGTCCGCTGGGCGATTCCGCTGTCGCTGCTGGCCTGCGTGCTGCTGGCGTTTTTTGACAAAATTAGCATTGCGGCGCTGTTCTCCGACGGCCATTTTCAGCAGGCGATGGGCATCGATTTTGATACCACGCGGCTGGGCATCCTGATGAGCGCCTTTTTGCTGAGCTACGGTTTTTCATCGGTATTTTTGAGCGGGCTGGGCGACAAAATTGCGCCACTGCGCCTGCTCACCGCCATGATGCTGGTGTGGTGTTTGCTGATGGTAGCGATGGGCTTCACCCATAACTACACGCTGATGATTGGGTTGCGTATCTTGCTGGGCATTGCCGAAGGGCCGTTGTTCCCACTGGCGTTCGCCATCGTGCGCCACAACTTCCCGCAGCATTTACAGGCGCGCGCCACCATGCTGTGGCTGCTTGGCACGCCGGTCGGCGCGGCGATTGGTTTTCCGCTGTCGCTGTGGCTGCTCAACACCTTTGGCTGGCAGAGCACGTTTTTTGCGATGGCCATCCTCACCGTGCCGGTGCTGCTGTTGGTGCGCGTGGGTTTACGCGGCATTCGTCTTGAAGCGAAACCCGCCACCACGCAAGCCTCTACCGAGGAACGCCGCGCGGCGCGCCGTGAGCTGTTTGTCAGCCCGCATTTTTGGATTATCTGCATCTTTAACATCACCTTTTTAACCTATCTGTGGGGCATCAACGGCTGGCTGCCTGGCTACCTGATTAAAGGCAAAGGCATTCATCTTGAGCACGCGGGCTGGCTGTCGTCGATGCCGTTTATCGCCATGCTGGCGGGGGAAGTGATTGGCGCATGGTTGTCGGACAGAGTCGATAAACGCGCTGCCGCCTGCTTTATCTCAATGGCGGGCGCGGCGGTTGGGCTGGCGGTGGTGATGCATCTCGATACCCCGCTGAGCATTATCGCGGCGATGAGTTTTAGTACCTTCATGTGGGGGATTGGCGCGCCGAATATTTTCGCCCTGCTGGCGAAGGCCACGCACCCCAGAGTTAGCGCCACCGCAGGGGGCATTTTCAACGGGCTGGGAAACTTTGCCGGAGCGCTATCTCCGGCGGTGATGGGGGCGCTTATCGCCTTCACCCACAGCATGGATTCTGGGCTGATTTTTCTGGCGGTGATGGCGGCGGTGGGCTGCGTCCTGTTACTGCCGCTGCTGAAACGTTACTGAGGAGAGTGTCATGACTGATTCAACCGTAAGCGCAAAACCGGGCATCAAACCGGAAAACCTGACCATGGAAGAGTGGGTCGAATCGCGCATTGCGCGCTTTGAAGGACGTAAATATGACTGGAACGCGCTGAAGTTCCAGGCCGACTACGACCCGAAATACCGCCGTGCGCAGATGCGCTACATCGGCACGGGCGCAACGGGCGTGGCGAACGATACCAATACCGTGGCGGCGGAACACTTTACGTTTTCCACTATGGTGCTGCCATCGAAATGCGAAGGGCCGCTGCATCTGCACGACGACGTTGAAGAGGTGTTCTTCATGCTGAAAGGGCAAATCACCCTGATGGTGCAGGACGGCGACAACTACACCGAAACCGTGCTACGCGAGCGTGACCTGATTTCTGTGCCGCCGGGTATCTACCGTGGGCTGTTTAACCACGGTGAAGAAGAGGCGCTGATGTGCGTGATGCTCGGCACGAAGAAACCGGAAATCCCGACCTATCCGGCTGACCATCCGTTGTCAAAAGTGAAGCGTAACTAAGGAGCGGGTATGACGGGTTTTCGTGAACAGGGGAGCGGTATTCCGCTGATGCTACTGCACGGTATCAGCTCCGGTGCGGCGTCCTGGCATAAACAGATGGCGCTACCCGGTTTTCGCGTGCTGGCGTGGGATATGCCTGGTTATGGCGAAAGCCCGATGCTCGCCGTTGAACGCGCCAACGCCGGTGATTATGCCGAGGCGCTGGCGGCGCTGCTCGACCGCGCAGGCGTGTGGCAAACGGTGCTGGTGGGGCATTCGCTTGGCGCGCTGGTAGCCAGTGCGTTTGCCGCAAAATATCCACAGCGGGTGCTGCATATGGTGTTAGCCGATGCCGCACAGGGCTATGGGCAAAGCGAGGCACAACAGCGTGAAAACGTCTGGCGCAGCCGCGAGCAACAAATTGCGCTGGGCGGTGAAATCCTCGCGCAGACTCGTGCGGCGAAGCTCTTACGCCCCGGCGCGCGTGAGGCGGATATCGCCACCGTTGCAGCGGGAATGCGCAAATTGCGCGCCGAAGGTTATCTCTCGGCGGCGTGGATGCTGGCGAACGACGATATTCACGGCTGGCTGAAAACCTACGGCGGGGCGTTTGAAGTGTGGTGCGGCGAGCAGGACGCCATTACCCAACCGGAGTTGGTACATGGCCTGGCGCTACGCTACGCCATGCCGTATTTCTCGATTTCCCAGGCCGGACACGCCAGCTATCTCGATAACGACGCGTTTTTTAATCAACAGCTATTACGTATTAAAGAAGAGGTGCGCGATGAATGCACAAATTGATGGGCGTGTAGCGGTAGTCACCGGAGGTTCTTCGGGCATTGGTTTTGAAACCCTGCGCCTGCTACTGGGCGAAGGGGCAAAAGTGGCCTTCTGTGGACGCAATGGCGACCGCCTTGCCAGCGCTCATGCGGCGCTGCAAAACGAATATCCTGAGGGCGATATTTTTTCTTACCGCTGCGACGTGCTGAAGCTCGACGAGGTGCAGGCGTTTGCCGAAGCGGTGAGCGCGCGCTTTGGCGCGGCGGATATGCTGATTAACAACGCCGGTCAGGGCTACGTGGCGCACTTCGCTGATACCCCGCGCGACGCCTGGCTGCACGAAGCCGAGTTGAAATTGTTCGGCGTGATTAACCCGGTGCAGGCCTTCCAGCCGCAGTTAGAACGCTCTGATATTGCGTCGATTACCTGTGTGAACTCGCTGCTCGCCCTGCAACCGGAAGAACACATGATTGCGACCTCGGCGGCGCGGGCCGCGCTGTTGAACATGACTCTCACGCTGTCTAAAGAGCTGGTGAGTAAGGGCATCCGTGTGAACTCGATTCTGCTGGGCATGGTGGAGTCGGGCCAGTGGCATCGCCGCTTTGAAAACCGAACGGATAAAAGCCAAAGCTGGCCGGAGTGGACGGCGGATATCGCCCGTCGGCGCGGTATTCCGATGGCGCGTCTTGGCAAACCGCAAGAGCCTGCACAGGCGCTGTTGTTTCTCGCCTCGCCGCTGGCCTCATTTACCACTGGCGCGGCGCTGGATGTCTCCGGCGGTTTTTGTCGTCACCTGTAAGGAAACACCATGAAAAAAATTATGTTAATTGGCTACGGGGCGATGGCGCAGGCGGTTATTGAGCGCCTGCCGGAACAGGTCGCGATTGGCTGGATTGTGGCAAGAGCGCCGCATCATGCGGCTATTCGCGCGCGCTTTGGCGAAAGTGTCACGGTACTTGCGTCGCCACAAGAGTGCCACGGCACGCCGGATCTGGTGCTGGAGTGTGCCAGCCAACAGGCGGTGGCGCAGTATGGCGAGGCGGTATTAGCGCGCGGCTGGCATCTGGCGGTTATCTCTACCGGTGCGCTGGCAGACAGCGCACTGGAACAACGCCTGCTGAAGGCGGGCGGTAAACTCACGCTGCTGAGCGGCGCGGTGGCGGGTATCGATGGCCTGGCGGCAGCGAAAGAAGGCGGGCTGGAGCGCGTGACCTATCAGTCGCGCAAAAGCCCTGCGAGCTGGCGCGGCAGTTACGCCGAACAACTTATCGACCTGAACGCGGTTTCTGAAGCGCAGATTTTCTTTGAAGGCAGCGCCCGTGAAGCGGCGCGCCTGTTCCCGGCGAACGCCAACGTGGCGGCGACCGTGGCGCTGGGCGGCGTCGGCATGGATGACACGCGCGTCCAACTGATGGTTGACCCTTCGACTAAACGCAACACCCACACGCTGCACGTCGAAGGGCTGTTTGGCGAATTCCACCTTGAACTCAGCGGCCTGCCGCTCGCCAGCAACCCGAAAACGTCAACCCTGGCGGCGTTAAGCGCAGTACGCGCTTGCCGTGAACTGGCGCAATGCTAAGAGGCTGATATGCAAGAACACTCTATTTTTGTTGGCGGCGTATGGCGGCGGGGCAACGGCGAGGTGATGCACAGCACTTTTCCGGCTGATGGATCGCTGAACGCCACCTTGAATGCCGCCAGCATTGACGACCTGAACGATGCGGTGAAGTGCGCGGATCGAGCCTGGCGCGCGCCTGAGTGGCGGCAACAACTGCCGCACCAACGGGCAAAAATTCTGCATAACGTCGCCGCGCTGATTGAGTCACGACTTGATGAGCTGGCGCAGATGCAAAGCCGCGATAACGGCAAGCCGCTGGCAGAAGCGCGCGGGTTGGTGATGAGTGCCGCAGCGACGGCTCGCTATTTTGCCGCCGCCTGTGAGCTGCTCGAAGGCGAGTTACCGACGCCGCGCCAGCCCGATTTACTGACGCTCAGCCGCTATGAGCCGCTGGGTGTGGTGGCGGCGATTACGCCGTGGAACTCACCGATTGCCAGCGAGATGCAAAAAATTGCCCCGGCGATTGCCGCCGGTAATGCGGTGATCCTCAAACCGGCGGAAGCCACGCCGCTGATGGCGCTGGAGTTGGCGCGTATTTTCCAGCAGGCCGGTCTACCGGCGGGTCTGTTGAGCGTGCTGCCGGGCAAAGGCTCGGTGATTGGCGATGCGCTGGCGCGCCATCCGAAGGTGCGCAAAATTTCCTTTACCGGCGGCACAACGACCGGCCGCCATCTGGCGCATGTCGCCGCAGAAAAACTGATCCCCACATCGCTGGAACTGGGCGGCAAGTCGCCGACTATCGTGCTGGAGGATGCCGATATCGAGCAAGCGGCGCGCGGGATCTGCTACGGCATTTTCAGCTCGGCGGGGCAGGCGTGTATCGCAGGTTCACGGCTGTTTATTCACGAGCAGGTTTACGCCCCGCTGATGGCACGGCTGTTAGAACTGACTCGCGGCCTGCGCGTGGGACATCCCTTTAATAACGATACGCATGTGGGGCCGCTGATTAGCGCGCAACATCGGCAGAAAGTGCTGGAGTACGTCGAGCTTGCTAAGCGTGAAGGCGGCCGCGTGCTGTGTGGCGGCGAAGTGCCCGCCGACCCAGCGCTGGTCGCAGGAAACTACTTCCAGCCGACCCTTATTGAAGGGCTGACAAACAGCGCGCGCGTATGTCAGGAAGAGATTTTTGGCCCGGTGCTGGTGGCGATGCCCTTTAGCGACGAACAAGCGCTGATTGCCGAAGCCAATGACTCGGTCTACGGGCTGGCGGCGGGAGTCTGGACGCGTGACACCGGTCGAGCGCTGCGTTTAAGCGAACAACTGGAAGTGGGCACGGTATGGATCAACACCTATAAAGTTTTCTCTATTTCGACCCCGTTCGGGGGCTTTAAAGAGAGCGGTCTGGGCCGCGAAAAGGGGATCCAGGGGCTTAAAGCCTGGATGCAACAAAAGAGCATTTATCTGGCGACGGGTAACAGCGTCAACCACTGGTGCGACTAAGAAAGGGTAAGCAATGAGTGAAATGATAACCGTCGGCGACGCCATCGCCAGAACGCTTGAACAGTATCAGGTTGCGGCCATTTATGGCGTTATCTCGATTCATAACCTGCCGATTGCCGACGCCGTGGGGCAGCGCGGCAATATCCGTTTTGTGCCTGCGCGCGGTGAGGCAGGTTCGGTCACGATGGCGGATGCGCATGGTCGTTTTTCCGGTCTTGGCGTGGCGCTCACCAGCACTGGCGCGGGCGCGGGAAATGCCGTCGGGGCATTGGTCGAAGCGATGAACGCCTGCACACCGCTGCTGCATTTAACCGGCCAGGTTGAAAAAGCGTGGCTGGATGCCGACACCGGTTTTATCCATGAAACCCGCGACCAGCTCACGTTCCTGAAAGCCAGCTCGAAGCGGGCTTACCGCATCAGCAACGCGAATCAGGCGATTGCCATTCTGCACAAGGCGATTCAGGAGGCGCAAACGCCGCCGTGTGGGCCGGTATCGGTTGAAATTCCGATTGATATTCAGAGCGCGAAAATTCCGGCATCGCTGGTGACGGCGGCGGTGAAAACGCTGCCGACGGCCCGCGTTGATACGCAAATGGTCGAGGAACTGTGGGCGCAATTAAAACAGGCCAAACAGCCGCTGCTGTGGTTGGGCGGCGGGGCGCTCGGTAGCGCCGAGGCAGTGAAAGCGCTGGCTGACGCCGGAGTGACGGTTATCTCCAGCACCCACGCGCGCGGCGTGTTGCCGGATAGCCATCGCGCTAGCCTGCGGGCGTTCCATAACTCGCCGTCCGTTGAAGCGCTGATCGGTCAATGTGACTTTACGCTGGTGGCGGGTTCCCGCTTGCGCAGTAACGAGACGCGCTCCTGGACGCTCGAACTGCCGCAGCCGCGCGTGCAGATTGATATCGACCCGGCAGCCGCAAGCCGTAACTACCTGATGGATAACACCCTGATTGCTGATTGCTCCGTTCTGCTGTCGGCGCTGGCGGCAAAAGTGCAGGGCCGCGAGTGGGGTAATGCCGCGTGGGATGCGCAGTTGCAAGATGCGGTAGCCATCGCCGAGCAAGGGCTGCGCGAACAGTGCGGTGAATATGCCAGACTGAACGATGCTATCGCACAGGCGTTGCCGGAAAACGGCCTGCTGGTGCGTGATATCACGGTTTCGGGCAGCCTGTGGGGCAGCCGACTGTTCCGCGCTCACGGCCCGCTGATGAACATTCACTCCCTTGCCGGGGCGATTGGCATGGGCTTGCCGATGGCGATTGGTACGGCGATTGCCAACCCGCAGCGTAAAGTCGTGGGGTTGGTGGGCGACGGCGGCCTGAGTCTGAATCTTGGTGAGCTGGCGACGCTGGCGCAGGAGAAAGCCAACGTGACGTTGCTGATTATGAACGATGGCGGCTATGGCGTGATGCGCGGTATTCAGGATAAATATTTCGGCGGGCGTCAGTATTACAACGAACTGCACACCCCTGATTTCACCGCGCTGGCGCAAGCCATTGGTTTGCAGGCGTGGAGCGTGGAGCGCGCGGACGATTTTAACGCCGTGATGACCGAAGCGCTGGCGATGCCTGGGCCATCGGTTGTTGAAGTACGGATGGGGAAAATTGGCGCGCTGCGTTTTGCAGGGCCGCCGCAGAAGACGCTGTATTAAGGAAGGTTCCCCCCTCTCCCAAAATGGGAGAGGGGACAGTTCGGTGCGGTCTTTCCCTCTCGCCTTGCGTAAAACCCAATTCAAAGGGGGTAATCATCCCCTGACCCCATCCGGCTTTATCTTTCAGGCCATCCTGGTCATCACGATGGATATAAGCATTACGCAAAAACAGATCTCAATGGCTGTCGTCAATAAAACCCCGACGGGTAGATTGTTGGCTGGAAAATGCCGTCGCGGCGCGGCTTACAAGGTATGGACTATTTATTCTGTGGCTGTTTTGTTTTATTAAAGCCTGAAATGATGAGAATTTAAAAACTCGCAAAATAAATCACATCTTCGACTGATGTTTTAGGAATATTATTCTTTTACGCTGTGGATGCATTATTCACTATTAATGCATTTAATTTGCCATTAAATGCGCTTTATTTTATTAAATAACACTGCGTAATTAAGCGTTCTATTCTCACTAAAAGTTCATATCAGGGGGTTATGCTTTTTTGTTATGAGTGATGCCTTTTCGTTTTTTCGGCTTGTTAAACCTCCCGCTATAGTCGTCTTACGACACAGAGCGATATTTAAAAAAGGATAATCAGGATGAAGACAGGGTTATGGCGCGGTGCGGCGTTGATACTGGCGGGGTTACTGCTGGCAGGGTGCGACCAGCACAGTACGGATGCAAAACATATTAAGGTTGGCGTTATCAACGGCGCTGAACAAGATGTTGCGGAAGTCGCGAAGAAAGTGGCGAAAGAAAAATACGGTCTTGAGGTGGAACTGGTCGGTTTTAGCGGCTCGCTGTTGCCGAACGACGCCACCAATAGCGGTGAACTCGATGCCAACGTGTTCCAGCATCGCCCGTTCCTCGAACAAGACAACCATGCGCACAACTTCAAGCTGGTTGCCGTCGGTAATACATTTGTCTTCCCGATGGCGGGTTACTCGAAAAAAATAAAAAATCTGTCTGAGCTGAAACAGGGGGCAACCGTCGCCATTCCTAATGACCCAACTAACCTCGGACGGGCATTATTGCTGCTGCAAAAAGAGAAGCTGGTTACGCTGAAAGCGAATACCGGCCTGCTGCCAACCGCGCTGGATATTACCGACAACCCGTATAAGCTGAAAATTATGGAGCTGGAAGGCGCGCAATTACCGCGCGTGCTGGACGACCCAAAAGTTGATGTGGCGATTATCAGCACCACTTACATCCAGCAAACGGGGTTATCTCCGGTGCATGACAGCATCTTTATTGAAGATAAAAACTCGCCGTATGTGAATATTCTGGTGGCGCGTGAAGACAATAAAGACGGCGAGAACGTGCAAACGTTTTTGAAATCCTACCAGTCGCCAGAAGTGGCGCAGGCGGCAGAGAAAATCTTTAACGGCGGCGCAGTGCCTGGCTGGTAAGGGGGGCTGCTTTCCCTGGCCTGCCGTTGCTGACTGGCAGGCCGGGATGTCTGACATTATTTAACACCATCCGCCTGTAAGCGGTCGCGAATATGCTGTGCACGGGCCTGAGTGGCCGGGTGGTCGTCAAACATCGAGCTTTGGCGGCCATCTTCCAGTTTGGCGAGTTTGTCGAAGCTGGTGGCAAGGCCTGTTGGGTTAATACCGCGCTGGCGTAGCAGGTCGTAAGAGTAGTCGTCGGCCTCTGATTCCTGGCGCTGTGAGAACTGCGAGTTCACCAGTTTTTCGCCTAAATCGCCCAACTGTGATTGTGACAGACTGCCGACGATACCGCCCGCCGATGCGGCAGCGGCGCGCAGGGCGTTAGTGCCAATTGCCACCTGCATCCCTTTTTTCACATGGCCCAATGCCACGTGGCCCATTTCGTGACCGATAACCGCTTCAACTTCGTTGTCGTTCATCAGATCCATCAGGCCGCTGTAGACGCGAATACAACCGTTAGCCATCGCGAAGGCGTTGACGTCTTTCGCCACGTAAACTTTGTAGTTCACCGGCTGACCGTTGATGTTGTCGCCCAGCGCGGCGGCAATTTTATTCAACCGCTGGCTATAGGCGCTGTTTGCCGGGGCGATGGTCGCTTTGCTATCCATATCTTTACAGGCCTGATCGCTCAACGCTTGCACCTGCTGGTCGCTCAGGGAAAAAGCTTGTAGCGCGCCCGTACCTGAACTTAATAAGCCATTTGAATCCATATTCTGGCAGCCGCTCAGCAGTAGAGATGCGCCAAAAGCCAGAACAATCGCCCGTGTTTTCATGAGATTGCTTCCAAAGTCGTTTATCTGAAAGTGCCCTGGAATCGCGACGCCAGAGTTACGCTAAGTATAAAGAATATCGTGAGTTGCGAGCGAGTGCTTTACATCTTGTTAACCGCTGTTCCAGAGATTTCTGAATCTGCAAAAGGATGCTCCATGTACATGCTTTGTCGCATGGGTTACATTGTTGGCACTTTTTTCTGGCATAGCCCATAACGTGCGCGCCGAGTGGCGTTAGGGGTGGCCTTCAACTGTCCGAACTGGAGTCAAAATGTCCTCACGTAAAGAGCTTGCTAATGCTATTCGTGCGCTGAGCATGGACGCAGTACAGAAAGCCAAATCCGGTCATCCGGGTGCCCCTATGGGTATGGCTGACATTGCCGAAGTCCTGTGGCGCGATTTTCTGAACCATAATCCGCAGAATCCGTCCTGGGCTGACCGTGACCGCTTTGTGCTGTCTAACGGCCACGGCTCCATGCTGATCTATAGCCTGCTGCACCTCACCGGTTACGATCTGCCGATGGAAGAATTGAAAAACTTCCGCCAACTGCACTCTAAAACCCCGGGCCACCCGGAAGTAGGCTATACCGCAGGTGTTGAAACCACCACTGGCCCACTGGGTCAGGGCATTGCTAACGCCGTAGGTATGGCGATTGCAGAAAAAACGCTGGCGGCGCAGTTCAACCGTCCAGGTCACGACATCGTTGACCACTTCACCTATGCGTTCATGGGCGATGGCTGCATGATGGAAGGCATTTCTCACGAAGTGTGCTCCCTGGCAGGAACCCTGAAGCTGGGCAAACTGATTGCGTTCTACGACGACAACGGTATCTCTATCGATGGTCACGTTGAAGGCTGGTTCACTGACGATACCGCGAAGCGTTTCGAAGCCTACAACTGGCACGTTATCCGTGGCATCGACGGCCACGACGCTGACGCTATCAAACGCGCAGTAGAAGAAGCGCGCGCAGTGACTGACAAACCGTCCCTGCTGATGTGCAAAACGGTTATCGGTTTCGGTTCTCCGAACAAAGCCGGGACTCACGACTCCCACGGTGCTCCGCTGGGTGACGCTGAAGTGGCGCTGACTCGTGAAGCACTGGGCTGGAAATATGCTCCGTTCGAAATCCCGGCTGACATCTACGCGCAGTGGGATGCGAAAGCTGCCGGTCAGGCGAAAGAAGCGGCCTGGAACGAGAAATTCGCGGCTTACGCAAAAGCCTTCCCACAGGAAGCGGCTGAGTTTACCCGTCGTATGAAGGGCGAAATGCCTGCTGATTTCGACGCGAAAGCCAACGAAATCATCGCTAAGCTGCAAGCTAACCCAGCGAAAATTGCCAGCCGTAAAGCGTCCCAGAACGCGATCGAAGCCTTCGGCCCACTGCTGCCAGAATTCCTCGGCGGCTCCGCTGACCTGGCACCGTCTAACCTGACCATCTGGTCTGGCTCTAAAGCTATCAACGAAGATACCGCCGGTAACTACATCCATTACGGTGTCCGTGAATTCGGTATGACGGCGATTGCTAACGGTATCGCGCTGCACGGTGGTTTCCTGCCGTACACCTCCACCTTCCTGATGTTTGTCGAATATGCCCGTAACGCGGTGCGTATGGCTGCGCTGATGAAACAGCGTCAGGTGATGGTTTACACCCACGACTCCATCGGTCTGGGCGAAGATGGCCCGACTCACCAGCCGGTTGAGCAGGTTGCTTCTCTGCGCGTCACACCGAACATGTCTACCTGGCGTCCATGTGACCAGGTTGAATCTGCGGTGGCGTGGAAATATGGCGTTGAGCGTCACGACGGCCCGACTGCACTGATTCTGTCTCGTCAGAACCTGGCACAGCAAGAGCGTACTGAGCAGCAGCTGGCGGATATCGCTCGCGGTGGCTACGTACTGAAAGATTGCGCGGGTCAGCCTGAGCTTATCTTCATCGCTACCGGTTCTGAAGTTGAACTGGCGGTAGCCGCTTACGAAAAACTGACTGCTGAAGGCGTGAAAGCGCGCGTGGTTTCCATGCCGTCTACCGACGCATTCGACAAGCAGGATGCGGCATACCGTGAATCCGTACTGCCTAAAGCTGTCACTGCCCGTGTTGCGATTGAAGCGGGTATCGCGGATTACTGGTTCAAATACGTTGGCCTGAACGGCGCTATCGTCGGTATGACCACCTTCGGCGAATCTGCTCCGGCAGAGCTGCTGTTTGAAGAGTTCGGTTTCACCGTTGACAACGTTGTCGCGAAAGCGAAAGCTCTGCTGTAATCTGGCGCGTTGAATAACGATAAAGGGTCGCGAAAGCGGCCCTTTTTTATCTGCGTAAGATCACTAATTGACGTTTCAGCAATAGATGAAAAGTGATCTGCTTAACAAAAATAAATAATGACTATTAGTGTACTTTGTGGCTTATATC
This sequence comes from Kluyvera fluvialis, assembly GCF_059725275.1. NCBI lineage: Bacteria > Pseudomonadati > Pseudomonadota > Gammaproteobacteria > Enterobacterales > Enterobacteriaceae > Kluyvera > Kluyvera fluvialis. The sequence goes on from NZ_AP046142.1 coordinate 880,679, forward strand.
ACATTAATAGACTTGATTTATTTTTTAACCATCTCAACTCATTGTTTTATAAGTAAGCAGGACATCTGCTGACTCCCGCTCCTGTCGTTTGCTTTCGGCTTTTCTCCCGAGTATTTTTATTTCAACGAAACTCGTGGCTGAATAAGAAGGACGCATAATGCGATTGATTAATTATTTCCCTGAAAATGCTATCTCGATTAAAGATTCGGTTAATGACTGGCAACAGGCTATTGATACTTCAATGGAAGCATTACTTTCTCAGAACTATGTCAATAGCGATTATGTTGACGCCATTAAGAAATCAACGCTAACGAACGGCCCTTATTATATTTTAGCTCCGGGAATTGCTATGCCACATGCCCGACCAGAATGTGGTGCATTAAAAACGGGAATGTCATTAGTGCTGCTACGTCATCCTGTTATGTTTGGTGAGGAGAATGAACCCGTAAAATTATTAATTGGTTTATCTGCGGCAGATGCTGATTCACATATTGGCGCTATCCAGGCATTAAGCGAACTGATGTGTGAAGAAGAAAATTTAGCATCTCTTTTAAGTGTCGAGAGTGAACAACAACTCAAGGATATTATCTCTCGCGCCTAACCCTATCTTCCTTTATAGGATCACATCATGGAAAATAAGTCTGCTCGTGCGAAGGTTCAGGCTTTTGGGGGCTTTTTGACCGCAATGGTCATCCCTAATATTGGTGCTTTTATTGCCTGGGGTTTTATTACTGCATTGTTTATTCCCACCGGTTGGATGCCTAATGAGCATTTCGCCAAAATCGTGGGGCCAATGATTACTTATTTATTGCCAGTGATGATCGGTTCTACCGGTGGTCATTTAGTCGGCGGTAAACGTGGTGCGGTCATGGGCGGGATCGGGACGATTGGCGTGATTGTCGGCGCGGATATTCCTATGTTCCTCGGCTCAATGATTATGGGTCCGCTGGGTGGCCTGGTCATTAAATATATCGATAAAGCGTTGGATAAACGCATCCCCGCCGGTTTCGAGATGGTTATTAATAATTTCTCTCTCGGAATTGCCGGTATGGCGCTCTGCCTGCTGGGGTTTGAAGTCATTGGACCTGCGGTGCTGGTGGCCAATAATTTTGTTAAAGAGGCGATTGAAGCGCTGGTTCATGCCGGATATCTGCCGCTGCTGTCGGTCATTAATGAACCGGCGAAGATCCTCTTTTTGAATAATGCTATCGATCAGGGGGTTTATTACCCGCTGGGAATGCAGCAGGCTTCAGTTCAGGGGAAATCCATCTTCTTTATGGTGGCCTCTAACCCAGGCACGGGTCTTGGGCTGCTGCTGGCCTTTAGCTTGTTCGGTAAGGGGATGAGCAAGCGTTCGGCGCCTGGGGCAATGATTATCCACTTCCTCGGTGGTATTCATGAGCTGTATTTCCCGTATGTGCTGATGAAACCGCTGACCATTGTGGCGATGATTGCGGGCGGTATGTCCGGGACTTGGGTGTTTAATTTGCTGGATGGTGGTCTGGTGGCTGGCCCTAGCCCTGGCTCTATTTTTGCCTACCTGGCGTTAACGCCTAAAGGTTCGTTCCTGGCGACCATTGCCGGTGTCACGGTGGCGGCTGCGGTGTCTTTCGTTATCACGGCATTGATTTTGAAAATGGAAAAAACGGCAGATGCTGAAGCGGAAGATGAATTTGAGCAGTCTGCACAGGCCGTGAAAGCAATGAAACAGGAAGGCACATTTTCATTAAGCCAGGTGAAGAATATCGCGTTTGTCTGTGATGCGGGGATGGGATCCAGCGCAATGGGGGCGACGACATTCCGTAAACGTCTGGAAAAAGCGGGGCTTGATATCGTCGTTAAACATTACGCTATTGAAAATGTTCCTGCTGAGGCTGATTTAATTGTCACGCACTCTAGTCTGGAAGGGCGAGTTAAACGAGTCAGTACTATGCCGCTGATATTAATTAATAACTATATTGGTGACCCTAAATTAGACGTCTTGTTTAAACAGCTTACCGCCGGAAAATAAAATAATTTATCGAGGTTTATATGAAAACGAAGGTTGCAGCCATTTATGGCAAGCGGGATGTCCGTATCCGTGAGTTTGATTTGCCTGAAATTACCGATAATGAACTGCTGGTCAGTGTTATTTCCGATAGCGTGTGTTTATCAACATGGAAAGCGGCGGAATTAGCCAGTGACCATAAACGTGTCCCGGATGATTTAGAAAACCATCCGGTGATTACTGGCCATGAGTGCGCCGGTATTATTGTTGAAGTTGGTAAGAATCTGACGGGTAAATATAAAAAAGGCCAGCGTTTTGTTTTACAACCCGCAATGGGGCTACCGTCAGGGTATTCTGCCGGTTACAGCTATGAATATTTTGGCGGTAATGCGACGTACATGATTATTCCTGAAGTCGCCATTAATTTGGGCTGCGTGCTGCCTTACCACGGTTCCTATTTTGCGGCGGCCTCGCTGGCGGAGCCGATGTGTTGCATCATCGGAGCCTATAAAGCGAACTACCACACGACCCAGTATGTGTATGAGCACCGAATGGGTATCAAGCCTGGCGGCAATATTGCGCTGCTGGCATGCGCCGGGCCGATGGGGATTGGCGCGATTGATTACGCTATCAATGGCAACATTAAGCCTGCGAGAGTGGTGGTGGTGGATATTGATAATCAGCGTCTGGCTCAGGCTGAAAAGCTGCTGCCGGTGGCGCTGGCGGCAAGTAAAGGTATTGAGCTGGTTTATGTGAATACCGCGCAGATGAACAATCCGGTACAGGCGCTACGGGCTATTACCGATGACGCCGGATTTGATGATGTATTTGTCTACGCCGCAGTACCTGCGGTAGTGGAATTGGCCGATGAGTTGCTGGCGGAGGATGGCTGCCTGAACTTCTTCGCGGGGCCAACCGATAAAAACTTCAAAGTGCCGTTTAACTTCTACAACGTGCATTACAACAGCACCCATGTGGTGGGGACATCCGGTGGTTCGACGGACGATATGAAAGAGGCCATTGCGCTGAGTGCGGGTGGGCAATTGCAACCTTCATTTATGGTGACGCATGTCGGCGGGCTGGATGCCGTGCCGGATACCGTTATCAATCTGCCGAATATTCCAGGCGGTAAGAAGCTGATTTATAACGGTGTAACGATGCCGCTTACCGCTATCGCTGATTTTGCCGAAAAAGGGAAAACCGACCCGCTGTTTAAGGCGCTGGCGGAGCTGGTGGCGCAAACGCACGGTATCTGGAATGAGAAAGCCGAGAAGTATCTGTTGGCGCAGTTTGGCGTTGATATCGGGGAGGCGGCGGAATGATGTCACTGGCGTGGCCGCTCTTTCGCATTACGGAACAGGCGGCACTTGCCGCCTGGCCGCATACCGGATGTGGCGACAAGAATAGTATTGATGGGCTAGCGGTGACGGCGATGCGTGATGCGCTGAATAATATCGCTATGCACGGGCGGATAGTGATTGGGGAAGGTGAAATTGATCATGCCCCGATGCTGTATATCGGTGAGCACGTCGGAAAGGGCGATGGCCCTGGCGTGGATATCGCTGTAGATCCTATTGAAGGCACGCGAATGGTCGCGATGGGGCAAAGTAATGCGCTATCGGTGATGGCATTTGCACCTCAGGGGAGCTTGCTCCACGCGCCCGATATGTATATGCGTAAATTGGTGGTTCCTGCCAGAGCGAAAGGGGCAATTAACCTGGCACTGTCGTTGGAAGATAACCTGCGCAACATCGCGGCGGCATTGCAGAAACCGTTGGATGCGCTGCGGCTGATGACGCTGGATAAACCCCGCCATCACGATGTAATTGAACAGGTACGAAAGCTGGGCGTGAATGTCTTTGCGCTACCGGACGGCGATGTTGCCGCCAGTGTTTTAACCTGCCAGCAAAACAATGCCTTTGATGTGATGTATACCATCGGCGGCGCGCCAGAGGGGGTTATTTCGGCCTGTGCGGTGAAAGCGTTGGGCGGCGATATGCAGGCTGAGCTGATCGATTTTTGCCAGGCAAAAGGCGATAGCCCTGAGAATCGACAAATTGCTGCTGACGAAATAGCGCGCTGTGCGTCAATGGGCGTTGAACTGAATCGTATATATACGCTGGATGAACTGGTGAGTAGCCAGGATATTTTGTTTTCAGCAACCGGCGTAACCGGCGGTGATTTGTTACGTGGCGTCCAGAAAACAGAAAATGGCGTGAGTACGCAAACATTACTGATCGGCGGCATCGATCGAACGTGTAATATAATAGACTCTCTGCATTGCGGGTGATCTATCGGGAACACAATGACGACGTTGAAAGAAGATGATGTACTTGAGCAACTGGATGCTCAGGAGGACTTACTTTCCTTTATGGCAACGGCAAACGCTATTTTGTTGCAGGCCGTGAAGCAGTTTCTGCCGTCGTTATTTGTGAACAATGATGAAGAGATCGTGGAATATGCAGTGAAGCCGTTACTCGCGCAAAGCGGGCCGCTGGACGATATTGATGTTGCATTACGTCTGATTTATGCGCTGGGGAAAATAGAAAAATGGCTCTATGCCGATATTACTCATTTTTCCCAATTTTATCAGTATCTCACTGAGCACGATGAACCGTTGGGATTTGCTGATGAACTCACCTGGGATTTCATTAGTAACGTTAATAGCATTACGCGTAATGAGACACTCTATCACGCGTTGGAATCGATGAAATTTGCTGATTTCGCCGCGTGGTCGGAAGTTCGATTTATCAATATGGTTAAAACGGCACTGTCTTTGGCAATAACGGCAATCATAAAGGAATTAGTGCCGTGAAAATTAAGCTAAAGGTTAATGGGCTAGCCGTTGACGCCCATTACAGTCAGGCAGAAATTGAAAATGTCCATAAACCGCTTTTAAGACGCCTTGCCGCATTACATGCGGTTAGTTCGCAGTATCGCACGTTAGTTTTTCTCAGTGCGCCGCCTGGCACCGGAAAATCAACGCTAACGACATTTTGGCAATATTTAGCCCATCAGGATGCGTCATTACCCGCTATCCAGACGCTGCCGATGGACGGATTTCATCACTACAATAGCTGGCTCGAACAACATGATTTGCGCCCTTTTAAAGGGATGCCGGATACGTTTGATGTTGAAAAGCTGGCGGAAAATTTGCAGCAAATTCGCCAGCAGGACGGTACATGGCCGCAGTACGACAGGCAGTTGCACGACCCGGTAGAAGAGGCGATCAACGTTACTGCGCCAATTGTGATTATCGAAGGGAACTGGCTGCTGCTGGACGATGAACGCTGGAGAACGCTGGTGCAGTATTGCGATTTTTCACTGTTTATCCGCGCGCCCGCAGAGGTGCTGGCTCAACGGTTAATCGACCGCAAAATTGCGGGTGGGTTGACCCCGGATGACGCGATGGCGTTTTATCTGCGCACGGATGGGCCGAATGTCGAACGGGTGCTGCAACACAGCCGCGCCGCCGATATGACATTGATTATGAAGGAAGAAGGTGAATACCACTTTGCGGATGCGCGCGCACAGGTATAACCGAGCGTTCAGCGGTTGCCCATTGTTAATGGAATTATGCCCGGCCAGCCGTCGTGGCGCCGGGCATTAGCGTTAAGGGTGTAAACTCAGCGTCAGGTGATCGTAGGTTTTGACGACACGTTTGTTATCAGGCTCGCCCAGCGCATTGCAGACTAAAGCGTACCACTCCAGCGGAATCACTATCTCACTTTCTGTCGGGTTGTATAAACGTACTAACGTTTTGCCGTACAACACATCAACTCCACTGATAACCAGCCCGTCCGGGAGGGGATCGAGCAACTGCCAATGCGCAACCGCTAAACGTGGAATATGCAGGTCGAAATTGTCCAACCGTTGCAGACAACTGCGGTCATGCTGCCATTGCCACAGACGCGCAGGCATACTGTAGCGCTGCTGGCGAATGGCCAGTTGCGCCGGTGAATGCGCCCCCAGACACAGAGCGAAGCTGAAATTCAGCGCGCCGGGTAAGTTACCTTCCGGCGTGGCCAACCGCTGGCCGGAGGCGCGACCTGGCCGATAAAACAGATCATCTTTACCCAGTTGGCCGACGCCGCGAAACAGCGTTACCGCCAACTCCTGCCCTTGATAGGTGTACTCTTTTAGCCCATTGGCAAAAACGTGAAAGTCGGTGTGAGGGCTGAGTTGATGCATAAATGGCTCAATATCAACCGGTTTCTCCGCATAGCCAGGGTGTTCGGCGATATCCTGATTGTGTCGCGTCAACGAGCCAAACGGGATATCGGCGCGAACCCCTGTGATGGGCCTTCCGGTGTTAAAGACCAGTTGCATCCGGTGTTCTCGTACGGTGTTGTTGATAGTCAGATCACCGCGCAGAATATCGTCCTCAAGAGTTAACGTGAGCGTTATTGCAACAGGGCGGAGCGTGCTGCTGCGCGCTTGCCTGTCCTCATTCAGCCCTTCCGGCAGCATCAGTTCAGCACTCAGACACATCACCTGTTGCTGTTGATGCTGGCGAATTTCACATAGCGTGAAGTGAGGGAACGTTTGCCCGATGTCGCTGGATAACGGTGAAAAATCATAGAGATCGCCATCATCACTGATGTCATGCAGTGCGAGCAACGGCTCCAGTGCGCGCCCCGTGGTTTTCTCGGTGAATACCAATTGGTTTTGCCGCAGGTGAAGGCGGTAGTAGTCATTTTCAATCGCCTGAGCATCCGGGGATATCACGGGCTTACAGGTGGGCTGTTGGCTTGAGGTGACATAAAAGACGGCGATGCCCAGCGGAGGGACGGGGACGTTCAGGAGATCAAGCGTGTTTTCGTAGTACCAGGCCTGTTGTTCCGTTTCCACTTCGCCGTCCGGCGTCAGGAGTACGTGGCGTGGCAAACGAATCTGTCGCTGTTGATGGACGACCACACGCAACGGGTCACCAGCCTCGTTGCATAAGGTGAAGTCGGCGTCTGGGGTTATCAATATTTGCTGGTGCAGATCTACGCTGTGGCTGCTGCTACCGTTGCTGACCACGAAGCGGTAGTTTTTGTCGGCGGCGATGTTAGCCAGCATTTGTCGGGCGTGCAGGCTAAATATCGCCTCGCCAATTTGCTGCGCCTGTCGGCAGCGGTGGAGCACGTCGCGGTTAGTTTCATCACTGTTGCAGCCGCCCATGCTGTCGTGGGCGTGTGACTCCAGCAGCCAGCGCCATGCCTGCTCAAGCATCTCATCGCCGCCTTCAAAGCCGTTGCGCCGCGCCAGCGCCAGCATTGGCTCGGCCAGATAAATCAGGCAACGCTCGGCATCGGCGTTGGCTTTTTTGATGTCATAGCGAGAGGAACCGATGCTTTTATGCACTCTGGCAAGCCGTGGAATACGAAATTCACCGCGCCATAGCGGCAAGGATTGATTATCGAGAGCGGCAAAATAGCGCTCGTAGCTGCTGACCTGCCAATGGTCGTCGCTGAGAAGGTTGATTGCCGCAATCAGCTTATCGAAATCCGCATCACAGCTCACCTGGTCGCCGCCAATCGGGCACAGCAAGTGCGCCGAGGGGGTGAGCTTTTTCATTCGCGCTACCAATGGGAATGTCTCTTCGGCAAGATGGGCTGGCCGGAAGTTACGCCAGCGCCCGCCGCGCTCAGGATGCGCCAGCGAGTAGCCAAACGGTGTGATTACAGTAATCGCACGGTCACCGTTTAGTGCCTCCCAGCACAGTTCGGTTGGGCCCATCACCTGCGGGTCGTAGCCACGACGTAGCAGAATATGTCGAAGGCCGAAGGCGCGGGCAATTTGCGGGAGCTGTGCGTGGCTGCCAAAAGAGTCCGGCAGATACAGAACGGACATGCAGTAACCGGCCCGTTGTGCGTGGTGAATACCTATGCGGAGATTGCGAAACATCGACTCAGTGGTGATGTTGAACAAGTCTGGCTGGGTGTACCACGGGCCAATCAGTAGCCGTTTTTCCTGCACCAATTTTTGCGCGCGCGAGGACATCTCCGGCTTCAGGCGAATAAAATCGTCATACAGCGAGCTTTGCCCATCAAGGTGAAATACAAAGCGTGGGTTGGCTTCCAGCGCCACAATCAGTTCATTGAATGCCTTCAGGGCGAACAGTTGGGTATCGAGGGTGGAGAAGTACCACTCGCGGTCCCAATGAGTGTGAGAAACCGCGTGGATAGTGCGGGCGTCCGTCATTCCATACTCTCCATGTCTTTGAAATAGATTTGATACTCCGCGTGAATATCTTCCTCATACCACATGGGAAAATTCGTGCCCCACAGGTTGTTGTAGAGCTGGCTATACAGGCTCACGCTGTGGGGCAGCGGCTCACCAAAGCAGAGAATCTTCGGCTGATATAGCGCCAGCAGTGGGGCGTCTATCGGGTCAAGTGTCCAGTGTGCGCTGTGGGCCAGATCCACCGCATGTAGATTTCGATTACCGTTATTAACCACATTGAACCAATCGATGGGGTAGCCCAGCTTTTGACACCAACTGTGGCTGGCGTTCTTCAGGCCTAGCTGTAGCCAGATCTCCTCGGGGAGGCGGTTGGCCTGTTTGCCAAAGATACTCAAGCGCAGCGAAATCTGTAAATGCGCTTTGCTAAAGCAATATTCCAACAGGATTTCGGTTGGCAGCTTAAGCTCCATCCCCGGCGTGATGCGCGGGCAAATTACCGCCTGCACATACCATGCGTCTTTCGTGCCGTGAACACGCACCTGTTGGAGCGAGAATGCCACCGACTGCGAGCCGATGCTTCGCGAGGTCAACTCAAGCCCCGGTTTGGTGAAGTCTGACAGTGACCAGCCTGCGGTCTTATCCAGGTCTTGCAGGTAGTTATCGCGGAACTGGTCATACTCCTGCGAGCCAACCTGACGGTAGATAAGTTTACCGAAAGGGCCATCAATGACCGATTTGCCGCATACCGTCAGTGTGCTCAGGCTGCCGTCCTCGGCGAGGGCAAAATGGTAATTGCCAAAGGTGAACTGGCGCAGGTCGGTAGACACACCGTTAGCTGAAAGGGGGCCAAGAGCCTGGATTTCACTGAGCGGTGCGGGCAGACAGGCGCTGGCCTGGTCGAGATACTCGCGTTGTTCCGCCCATGAGTGTGCAAACTGGCGGTAGCTGCGAACGCCGCTATGTGGGGATTTGTCCATAAATTGCTGAATAAAAGCATATTTTTCTGGTGGCGGGGTGTTGACGATATCCCGCTTTCGCGCGTCGGCGAAAGCTTCCGGGAGATAGTGATGGTAATCCGCCAGATGCAGTTTGAGATCCATCCCCCAGGTGTGTTCAGGAACCATCAATAGCGCATCAAGCGCCTCGGGGTAAGCGTGGATTTGCTGTTGGAGTTGCTTATTCAGGCGACGATAGCGGCTAACTTTACCTGGGTCTGTGGCGATGCCGTGATTCCAGGTGTCGCCAATTTCGGCGTCAATCACTGGCAATGTGTGGCGTATCGTTTCCAGACGGGCGGCAAAGTCGTCGAGCGTTGAGGCGCTGACGAGGGCTTCGGGATAGCGTTGCTGATACTGGTCGATAAACCGCATAACGTCGCTAGCCGTCGGCGGCGAGCAGTTGTCTTCGGCATGACAAAAGACCAGCAGTTCGTCTAATTCCTCGCACCAGGTTTCGTTGCCGTAGCCGCCAAAGGAGTAGTTGACGATAAGACTCTGTTCGCCATATTTCCAGACGAAAAGTGGCGGTACGTCCGGCGGGCAGGAGGCGGCATTGACCCCCAGGTGCAGGTATTGAATATCGGCGTTTCTCAGCCAGGGGATGAGCGTCTGTGGATGGCCAGGCACATCGGTCATTTTTGCGGCGATAGTGCAGCGATGAAAACGCGCATCTAATGTTTGGCTGTAGGACAGACCATGCTGGAGTAATGCGGGCGTGAGCAATTCACTGTGTGTGGTAAAAGGCAGCCCGTGCCAGACAATATCACCCGCCGTAATTGCCTTGCATAGCCGCGCCTGGGAAGTGGCATCGGCGCGTTGCAAGTAGCGATGAATAAGCCAGGAACCGCAGGTCCAGATAAAGTTCTTCTTTCCACTGCTATTGACCTGAGTGGCAAGGTCGATAACCGCAGGGATAAACTCATTAATGTATTTATTTTCAATGATATGTGCGTAGTCGGTAAAACCGATATCGAGATGCGTTTTATAGATGATATGGACGCGTTTCATTTTCACTCCCTGAATATCGGGTTAGTAATGAGCAGGGCTGTACGTGCGTCATTGACGCGTAAAAACGCAAACCGGCTGTCGGCGCAGCCGATCTCTTGGTTAATCCGGCCATTTTGGTTCGGTAGCTCGTGGATTTTGTTCTGCGTGTACAGCAGCACCTGATGATGCGGTTGCACGTCGAGCGCGATATGCAACCGTGATTCGTGGCTGGTTTCGCCTATACCGCTATCGCCAAGCGTAAATTGGTGTAGCTGAATGCGCGGGTCGCTTTGCATATAGCTACGTCCATGTGCGAGAGCAGACAGGATGTCCTGGCGTTGTTGACTGGCGCTATAGACCGAAACATAGGGCAGCGTTAGCGACTTCTCTTTATGGAAATCGCTGCCCGAAGTGACGGCGATGTGATGGCCGTTATGCAACTGCTGTAGCCAATACTGGAAGGTGACTTCGTTATTGGTTGTCGCCTCCCAGGGGCCATTCCACAGCTCCAGCCAGTCGTAGTCTATCAACGGTAACAGCCACGGGCAGTTGTCGCAGAAGGGATGATTAATGCCTATCCGTGCGCCGTTGTACCGCGCTTCGGCTATTTTGTCGGCGATATCCGCATCTGTCGTGCTGGGGAGAAAGCTACGAATAGGCTGGGCGACCCCCAGAAGGTTGGCGTGCCCGCGCGTGGTGGTGAGCTCCATGCCAGGAATCAGGCTCAGCGGCGAATTAATGCCGTCGATCTCCCGGTTTTGTGAGGTGGTGTTGTGATCGGTGAAACAGAGAAAATCAAAGTTCAGGCCGTTAGCTCTTGAGATCAGAGACTCAACGCTCAGTTTGCCGTCGCTGTGCTCCGAATGCAGGTGAGTATCGCCTAACAGCCAGCGCGGGGTTTTACGCTGACGAACAATTTCAATGTGGATATGACAGACGTTGGTAACCCGGTGAAGGCCCAGCAGCACATATCCGCGCCCGTGAGGAATGGGCGCGCGCTGATAGCCCGGTGTGGCAAAGTTTTCGCTGATAACAATATGCTGGCGCGCACCTCCGCTCCAGCCAATCAGGCTATCACCTATTTGCAACCCCAGATCCACGACGTTACCTTCGGCAACACGGTAGCGAATCTCCAACTGTTCAATATCGCTGCCTATCTCAAACGGGATCTGCCGAAATTGCTTTTCTTCGTAAGGATGTACGACGCACTCAAGGTATTTTGTTGAGGTGTTTTCCATCAGGACTCCTCCAGATATTCTTTGCAATCTCCGGCAATCATCACGACCTCTGTGCCGTAGATAATTTGCCATCCGTTATCGCCCACATGCACGACGCCTTTGGCGCGGAGATTTTTCTTCCAGATCTCATCGCTTGCGACCAGCGCCGGGTTGGTGACTTCAACTCGTAGGCGCGAAATACAATTATCAAAGTGTGCAATATTTTCTTTGCCGCCAAACGCCGCGATAATCTGTGTGGCAAATAGAACATCTTTGCTGATGTTGTCGCTGGCTCTATTTTTTACGTCCTGCTTGCTGAATAGTTTGACATCTTCTTCGGTTTGTTCATTTTCCTCTCTGCCTGGCGTCATGACATTAAAACGAATAATTAAATAGCGAAAGGCGACGTAATAGATAACGAAAAATAGGGGTGTTAGCCACAGATATCCCCACAGGTTTAATTTGCCCGGTTGCAGAAGTACGGGAAGAATATCTTTTAGGCATCCACCGTACACGGAGACGTTAGCCATTTCAGTTAAAACAAATATTAATCCGGTTAGCGGAACATGAACAAAATAGAATAACCACGGCGCGACAAATAAGAAGGTATATTCGATAGGTTCGGTTACGCCAAATAACATCATGGTCGCAACTACAGGTAACAACAGACCGGCAACGACTTTTTTGTGCTGAGAGCGGGAGCACTGGTATATCGCCAGTGCGGCGCCAGGCAGGGCGCCAAAGTGCGTCACTACGCGGCCGGACTGAAAGCCCCGAACCAGTAGCTCGGTCGTTTCGTTACAGCCCAACTGCGCCATATAGATATTGGTTGTGCCGCTAACCAGGTTACCGCATACCTCCAGAGAACCGCCCAGTTCCGTCAGACGTATTGGCGTGGTAATTAAGTGATGCAGGCCGACCGGCAGCAGTGATTTATCAGCAACGGCCCAGATAAAAGTGCCGAACATCCCGGAGTCGCCGATCATTTTGCTGAACTGCGCAAGCACCCAACCAATGGGCGGCCAGACGATATAGAGAACACAGCCCATCAGCGAACCGGCGACCAGCGTAACAATTGGCACGGTGCGCGTACCGGCAAAAAAGGAGAGCACCAGCGGCAGTTTGACGTTGTATAAGCGGTTGTGCAGCCAGGCGGTGACAAGCCCTACCGCCATTCCGCCAAACACGCTCATTCGGTAAGTGAACATACCCAGTTCGGTGGTGAAAATGGACGCCTGCTGTACCACCGCGACGGGATCGAGATGTTGTTGAGCGATAAACCAGTCTGCGGTCGTCGTTTGTGCGCTAATCCCTTTTAACGTCAGCAATGTACTGAGGATGTAGTGCATCGACATAAAACACACGGCGCCGGAAAACGCCGCCCAGGCTTTCTCTTTTTTCGCTAAACCAAATGCGACGCCAATCGAGAAAAAGAGGGGAAGGTTGCGAAATACGACATCGCCGGTCGCTTTCATTACGCTAAATGCAATAAACCAGAGAGAGTCTGGTTTAAATAACATTCCTAAATTTAATGCGTCCAGCGTCTCTTTATTGGTGAAAGCCTGCCAAAACCCATAAACATTGAGCCAATCGTAATGATTGATATGGGGACTAGCATGGCTTGTCCAATCATTTGCATCTGTTGCTTCATTAATCATCCTTGTGAATATTTTGAACGGGCAAGACGTGAATGAATTCCAGTTATATGAATGCATTTATAACGTCAAAATATTTTCTTACTGAATGGTTTTAAGGCGTTTTTAATTGATGCGATTAATGTCTTTTATTTATGAGTGAAAAAATAATTGCAGGCTGTTTTATAGTGGCAGATGAGTCTATCACGCTATAAAGGGGATTTTGTGACCGGCATGGCGATAAGATAAATCGATGCTAATAATATTAGCAATGTTTAGATAAATGAGAACTTCACTGGGTTACGTTGAATGTCAGGGTTGAAGCCGAGAGTGGTACGCCCGCGCGGAATGGAATTTTTGTCGGCGATTATTCCTGTGAAAATGTGACGCGCGTCAGATAACTGGCGTGTTTGTCTGGACAATCATTCCTTTTATTCCTTGTTTCGCTTATTCTAGCTGAAGCGTTTCAGTCGATTAAGTGTTCGACATTTAACCAATCAGTCACTGTTTGTGGCAGGTGAGGTTTCCCTCAGCGTTTGGCTGGATTACTCTGTCAGCCACTTTGCACCGGGATAACCTTGCAGGAGACCTATGACCGTACGCGTAGCGATTAATGGCTTCGGTCGCATTGGACGTAACGTGGTTCGTGCTTTATATGAATCCGGACGCCGTGCGGAAATCACCGTAGTGGCAATCAATGAGCTGGCAGATGCAGCGGGTATCGCGCATTTGTTGAAGTACGATACCAGCCATGGCCGCTTTGCCTGGGATGTTCGCCAGGAGCGTGAACAACTCTACGTTGGCGACGACGTTATCCGTCTTCTGCATGAGCGCTCTATCGAGGCGCTCCCCTGGCGTGAACTGTCGGTTGATGTGGTTCTCGACTGCACCGGTGTATACGGTAGCCGTCTTGATGGTGAAGCGCATATCGCCGCAGGCGCGAAGAAAGTGCTCTTTTCACATCCTGGCAGCAATGATCTCGACACCACCGTGGTGTATGGGGTTAACCAACACGAGTTGCGTGCGGAACACCGTATTGTGTCCAACACCTCCTGCACCACGAATTGCATCATTCCCGTCATCAAATTGTTGGATGATGCCTACGGCATTGAATCGGGAACGGTCACGACTATCCACTCCGCGATGCATGACCAGCAGGTGATTGACGCCTATCACCCGGATTTACGCCGTACACGCGCGGCTAGCCAGTCGATCATTCCGGTAGATACTAAACTTGCTGCGGGCATTGCTCGAATTTTCCCGCAGTTTAGTGACCGTTTTGAGGCAATCGCGGTGCGCGTGCCGACCATCAACGTGACGGCAATTGACCTTAGCGTGACGGTGAAAAAGCCAGTAAAAGCAAATGAAGTCAACCAGTTGCTGCAAAAAGCAGCACAGGGTGCATTTCATGGTATAGTTGACTATACGGAATTACCGTTGGTCTCAACTGATTTTAATCACGACCCGCACAGTGCCATTGTTGATGGTACGCAGACGCGAGTCAGTGGCGCACATCTGATCAAAACACTGGTCTGGTGTGATAACGAATGGGGCTTTGCTAACCGGATGCTCGACACCACGTTAGCAATGGCAGCTATTGGTTTCAGGCTCGACGCTTGAGCGTCGGCAAAACTTTAAGTATCAACGAGAGGATTCACCATGTCTGTAATTAAGATGACCGATCTGGATCTTGCTGGTAAACGTGTTTTTATCCGTGCGGATCTGAACGTACCAGTTAAAGAAGGGAAAGTGACCAGCGATGCGCGTATCCGTGCTTCTCTGCCGACCATTGAGCTGGCTCTGAAACAGGGCGCGAAAGTCATGGTAACTTCTCACCTGGGTCGTCCGACCGAAGGCGAGTACAACGAAGAATTCTCTCTGCTGCCGGTTGTTAATTACCTGAAAGACAAACTGTCTAACCCGGTTCGTCTGGTAAAAGATTACCTGGACGGCGTAGAAGTGGCTGACGGTGAACTGGTTGTTCTGGAAAACGTTCGCTTTAACAAAGGCGAGAAGAAAGACGACGAAGCGCTGTCCAAAAAATACGCTGCACTGTGCGACGTGTTCGTGATGGATGCATTCGGTACTGCTCACCGCGCTCAGGCGTCTACCCACGGTATCGGCAAATTTGCTGATGTAGCGTGCGCAGGCCCGCTGCTGGCGGCTGAACTGGACGCGCTGGGTAAAGCACTGAAAGAACCAGCTCGCCCAATGGTTGCTATCGTTGGTGGTTCTAAAGTTTCTACCAAACTGACCGTTCTGGACTCCCTGTCTAAAATCGCTGACCAGCTGATCGTCGGCGGTGGTATCGCGAACACCTTCGTTGCAGCTCAAGGCCACAACGTCGGTAAATCCCTGTACGAAGCAGACCTGGTTGACGAAGCGAAACGCCTGCTGACTATCTGTGATATCCCAGTTCCAACGGACGTTCGCGTAGCGACTGAGTTCTCTGAGACTGCTCCAGCAACCCTGAAATCCGTATCTGACGTTAAAGAAGACGAGCAGATCCTGGATCTGGGTGATGTTTCTGCTGAGAAACTGGCTGACATCCTGAAAAACGCAAAAACTATCCTGTGGAACGGCCCAGTTGGCGTGTTCGAATTCCCGAACTTCCGCAAAGGTACTGAAATTGTTGCTAACGCTATCGCAGATAGCGATGCGTTCTCTATCGCAGGCGGCGGCGACACCCTGGCAGCTATCGACCTGTTCGGTATTGCTGACAAAATTTCCTACATCTCCACTGGCGGCGGCGCATTCCTCGAATTCGTGGAAGGCAAAGTTCTGCCGGCAGTAGCTATGCTCGAAGAGCGCGCTAAGAAGTAAATCTTTGTGGGCAGGGAAACCTGCCCATTTTTCAGCGCGCTGTACAAGCACGCACCCTTCAACGGTCGAAGATACAGATACAGGACTCGTAACATGTCTAAAATTTTTGATTTCGTAAAACCGGGCGTCATCACTGGCGACGACGTTCAGAAAGTATTCCAGGTAGCAAAAGAAAATAACTTTGCTCTGCCGGCAGTTAACTGCGTCGGTACCGACTCCATCAACGCCGTTCTGGAAACCGCTGCTAAAGTTAAAGCGCCGGTTATCGTTCAGTTCTCTAACGGTGGTGCTGCTTTCATCGCGGGTAAAGGCGTGAAAACCGACGTTCCTCAGGGCGCGGCAATCCTGGGCGCTATCTCCGGTGCGCATCACGTTCACCAGATGGCTGAGCACTACGGTGTTCCTGTTATCCTGCACACTGACCACTGCGCGAAGAAACTGCTGCCGTGGATCGACGGTCTGCTGGACGCGGGTGAAAAACACTTCGCGGCTACCGGTAAGCCACTGTTCTCTTCTCACATGATTGACCTGTCTGAAGAGTCTCTGCACGAAAACATCGAAATCTGCTCCAAATACCTGGCACGCATGTCCAAAATGGGCATGACCCTGGAAATCGAACTGGGTTGCACCGGTGGCGAAGAAGACGGCGTAGACAACAGCCACATGGACGCTTCTGCTCTGTACACTCAGCCAGAAGACGTTGATTACGCTTACACCGAGCTGAGCAAAATCAGCCCACGTTTCACCATCGCTGCTTCCTTCGGTAACGTACACGGTGTGTACAAACCAGGTAACGTGGTTCTGACTCCAACCATCCTGCGCGATTCCCAGGAATATGTTTCTAAGAAACACAACCTGCCGCACAACAGCCTGAACTTCGTCTTCCACGGCGGTTCCGGTTCTACTGCTCAGGAAATCAAAGACTCCGTAAGCTACGGCGTAGTGAAAATGAACATCGATACCGATACCCAGTGGGCAACTTGGGAAGGTATCCTGAACTACTACAAAACCAACGAAGCTTACCTGCAAGGTCAGCTGGGCAACCCGAAAGGCGAAGACCAGCCGAACAAGAAATACTACGATCCGCGCGTATGGCTGCGTGCCGGTCAGCAGACTATGATTACTCGTCTGGAACAGGCTTTCACTGAGCTGAACGCGAAAGACGTTCTGTAAGAAAACCTGCTTGTTTTGCCTAAAAGCCCGCTATGCAGCGGGCTTTTTTATTGCCTTTCAATATGATGGGCAGGTATAAAAAACGTGATCAATTTGGCAATATACCGATATTTTGTTTAACCTTTATACCTAACCTGTGCATTGCAGGTTCGTTTTTTGTTTCTCATCCGGGTATCCATAAGGAATATTGAATGGAAGATTTAAACGTTGTCGGTAGCATTAATGATGCCGGTTCATGGCTGGTGCGCAACCAGGAGTTACTACTGAGCTACGTCGTCAATATTGTTGCGGCAATCGCGATAATCATCGTCGGGATGATTGCGGCGCGCGTGGTGTCGAACACCGTAAACCGCCTGATGCGGGCGCGTAAAATTGATGCCACCGTGGCTGATTTTCTCTCTGCGCTGGTGCGCTATGCGGTGATTGCCTTCACGCTGATTGCTGCTCTGGGGCGCATCGGTGTGCAAACGGCATCGGTTATCGCTGTGCTGGGTGCGGCAGGTTTGGCCGTAGGCTTGGCGCTGCAAGGCTCGCTGTCCAACTTAGCCGCAGGTGTACTGCTCGTGATGTTCCGCCCGTTCCGTGCGGGTGAATACGTTGATCTGGGCGGTGTGGCCGGTACGGTGCTGAGCGTGCAGATTTTCTCAACCACTATGCGTACCGTTGACGGTAAAATCGTGGTTATCCCTAATGGCAAAATTATTGCCGGGAATATCATTAACTTCTCACGCGAGCCTGCCCGCCGTAACGAATTCATCATCGGTGTTTCGTACGATGCGGATATCGACCAGGTTAAACAACTGCTGACCAGGATCCTTGAGTCTGACAGCCGTATTCTGAAAGACCGTGAAATTACCGTGCGTCTGAATGAGCTGGGGCCATCCTCGGTGAATTTCGTTGTGCGGGCATGGAGTCTGAGCAGTGACCTGCAAAACGTCTACTGGGATGTGCTGGAGCGCATTAAGCGCGAATTTGATGCCAACGGTATCAGCTTCCCCTATCCGCAGATGGACGTACATGTGAACCGTGTAAAAGAGGACGTGAGCGAGTAAATTCGCCTGCGAGAAAAAACGCCCGCCGTGGATATCCCGGCGGGCGTTTTTTATTTCATCGATTCTGCAATAATTTTGCTAACGCCCTGCATCAGCATGCCCGCATCGTTTATCCCTTTGCTTTCCTGTTGAGTCACCCATTCGGCCTGAGCTTGCTTATAGCCGGTGGCCGCTTGCCACGTATTCAACTCACTTTTCGTCATGAAATGAACGTTCGTCCCTTCTTTTTCCATCTTTTTCGCCATCGCGAGAAGACTTTCATCCAGTACTGCACCAAGACGTTTTTCCGTTATGGCCGCCGCTCGCTGGATGGCGGCTCGGTCCTGCACATCAAGGTTATCCCACACCGTTTTATTCATCACCAGAAGATAGACATGTCCAAGCCAGAGCGAAGGGGAGAGCTGAATATAAGGGGCCGCGCGCTGGGCATTGATATCGTCTCCGCTGTCGAGGTTAACCAGCAGGCCATCAAGCTGCCCTTCTTGCAACGCATCGGTGATTTTTTCATCCCACGGCATACGAACCGGTACGCCGCCCGCATTGCGCAAAAATGACTGATGCCAAAAGCTGGCGGTTCGCCATTTGCTGCCGTTCAACTGTGCCAGTTGGACGTTTGGCTTGGTGGTAAAGAATCCTGCTGGATATCCCAGGAAAAATTGCAGGTTTACCAGATTATTTTTTTCCAGCTCATTACTGAACTGCTGATATTCACTGAAGATGCGCTGGAAGACATTCACCTGCGCAGCGCCGTTAT
This sequence comes from Kluyvera fluvialis, assembly GCF_059725275.1. Taxonomy (NCBI): domain Bacteria; kingdom Pseudomonadati; phylum Pseudomonadota; class Gammaproteobacteria; order Enterobacterales; family Enterobacteriaceae; genus Kluyvera; species Kluyvera fluvialis. The sequence goes on from NZ_AP046142.1 coordinate 899,475, forward strand.
CCGGCCCCAGGGGGAAACTTTTAAACATCTGGTGGCGTGGGAGCTGTTCTGGCGTGTATTCAGGGACGACGATCCCGATATCCGCAGCATCGCCCTGGCTAATCGTTTTTAAGGCGTTATAGCTGGTGGATAGCTCACCATTCCAGCGGGCGTCGATTTTCAGACGCCCCAGCGATTCGCTCTCAATGGCACTAAAAAAAGTCTCTTTAATCAGCCGGGTACGCATGTTGCCGTAGGGTTCGTGGTCGGTATAGCGCAGTGTTTTCGCCGCGCTAGCGGAGGCAGGCAGCAAGCTGGTGAATATTGATGCAGCACAGAAAAGTAAAACGGTCGTATTAGGCTTCATACCCATTCCTTTGGTATGGTTAATGAGGCTTCCAACATACTCCTTATTCTGAGTCCAGGCGCTTGTTAATATCTGAAAATAGGGGGCACGAGAATAATTATTAGTAATGCTAATTATAGATTAACATTATCCATTTCCTCTAATGTCCGTCTCGCAGTATAGTCTGCCGCTAACGACAACTATATGAGAAGTACTTCATGTTATCTTATTATTTTCAGGGTCTTGCGCTTGGCGCAGCGATGATCCTGCCGCTTGGCCCGCAGAATGCGTTTGTCATGAACCAGGGGATCCGCCGCCAGTATCACTTGATGATCGCGCTGTTGTGCGCGGTCAGTGATTTACTGCTGATTTGCGCCGGTATTTTTGGCGGCAGCGCGCTGTTGATGGCGTCACCGTGGCTGCTGGCGTTGGTGACCTGGGGCGGTGTGGCGTTCCTGCTGTGGTATGGTTTTGGGGCGCTGAAAACAGCGATGGGCAGTAATATCGAACTGGCTAACGCCGAAGTCATGAAGCAGGGGCGTTGGAAAATTATTGCTACCATGCTGGCGGTTACCTGGCTTAACCCACATGTCTACCTCGATACTTTTGTGGTGCTGGGAAGCCTGGGCGGCCAGTTAGAGGCGATTCCGAAGCGCTGGTTTGCACTGGGAACGATTAGCGCCTCATTCCTGTGGTTCTTTGCCCTTGCGTTTTTGGCGGCCTGGTTGGCTCCACGCCTGCGCACTGCCAAAGCACAGCGGATAATCAACTCGGTGGTGGGACTGGTGATGTGGTTTATCGCCTTTCAGTTGGCAAGAGAGGGCGTTGCGCATCTGCACGTGCTCCTCAACTAAGCTTCATCTGATGGACTTTCTTTCTGCAACGGCTAAGCTTGCAGGCAAGACCCCGTTGTCGGGTGATAACCATGGAGATACAACAGTGAAGTTTAAAGTGATGGCTCTGGCCGCAGTAATTGGGTTTAGTGCAATGGCGGTACAGGCAAATGAATTGCCAGATGGCCCGCATATCGTAACGTCAGGGACTGCAAGCGTTGATGCGGTTCCGGATATCGCGACGCTTGCCATCGAAGTTAACATGGCCGCAAAAGACGCGGCGAGCGCGAAAAAACAGGCTGACCAGCGTGTTGCGCAATATCTCTCCTTCCTTGAGCAAAGCGGCGTGTCGAAGAAAGATATCAGTTCGGCAAACCTGCGTACTCAACCAGATTACGACTACCAAAACGGTAAAAGCATATTAAAAGGCTATCGTGCCGTGCGCACGGTAGAAGTGACGCTGCGTCAGTTGGATAAACTGAACTCGCTGCTCGATGGCGCGCTGAAGGCCGGACTGAATGAAATTCGCTCCGTGTCGCTGGGTGTTGCGCAACCTGATGCCTATAAAGACAAAGCGCGTAAAGCCGCGATCGATAACGCAATTCACCAGGCGCAGTCTCTGGCGGCCGGTTTCCACAGCAAACTGGGGCCGGTATACAGCGTGCGTTATCATGTCTCTAATTATCAGCCAAGCCCGATGGTGCGCATGATGAAAGCGGATGCCGCCCCAGTTTCCGCACAGGAAAGCTACGAGCAGGCAACGATTCAGTTTGACGACCAGGTTGATGTGGTATTCCAGCTTCAGCCTGAGCAGGCTGCGGCCCCAGCTCCCGCAGCAGCGCCAGCCGCCGCGAAGTAACCGTCTATTCAACCCCTCGCTTGCGAGGGGTTTTTCTTTCCGACTTAATCCTGACGTAACACTTTATGCCCGTAAGTTAACAGGGCATCGGTGACTTTGCGCATCATCCGGCTTTCTGGCGCAAAACGGTGCCAGTAGAGCATCCGACGCTGGAACAGGCCCGGCGTGAGGTCGATAAGCTCGCCGCTGGCTAACTCTTTTTCAATTTGCAGGTGCGGAATCATACAGCAGGTTGTGCCCTGGCGAGCCAGTTGGACAAATGCTTCAGATGAATTAACGATATGGCACGGTACGCTGCCCGGCGGCAAATCGAAATTCTGCTGTAAAAACGCCTGATGCATATCGTCCAAATGGTCGAACGCCACCGCAGGGGCTTTCAACAGCGCGGAGCGGGTGACGCCATTAGGGAAATAACGCTCGGCAAACGGCTTTGAACCGACAAACAGATAGTCGAGGGCGCCAAGCTGATCAACCAGGCAGCTTGGCAGCGCCTGTGGTTGAATACTGACCGCGCCAACCACTTCACCGCGACGCAGGCGTTCTTGGGTACGCGTTTCATCTTCCACCTGTAAATTCAGGCGGATAGGCGAACTCCCCAACACCTCTGCCAATGCGGGCAGCAGCCAGGTTGCCAGACTGTCGGCGTTGACCGCCAGCGACAGCAGCAGCGGCGTAGAGCCGGTTTCATCGCCCAGCCACTCTTCTTCCAGCAGCTCAACCTGGCGCAGCAACGCCAGCAGCTTTTGTCCCTGTTCGGTGGGGCGCGGTGGCACGGTACGAACCAGCAACGGCTGTCCAAACATGTTCTCGAGTTGTTTAATTCTCTGCGAGACGGCGGACTGAGTGATGCACAGTTTCTGCGCGGCGCGTTCAAAACCACGTTCCCTGATAACGGCATCAAGCGCCTGTAGTGTTCTGTAGTCCGGACGTTTCATTACTTTGAGCGACTCCCCTGTAGGTATTACCTGCACTATGACATAAATTTAACGCAGATACAGACGAAAATGGTTTGCACTTTTCTGTGATAAATATCACGTATTAACACTGTGAATGTATGTGCCCGATTTGAGGCCAGTCACCAACTCGAATTGTTGCAGAGTTCTGTTCTATAATGCGCGCCAGATAATGACACCACAGGCGAAACTATCATGACGCAGGATGAACTGAAAAAAGCAGTAGGCTGGGCGGCGCTTCAATACGTACAGCCGGGTACGATTGTGGGTGTAGGCACGGGTTCTACCGCAGCGCACTTTATTGACGCGTTGGGCACGATGAAAGGGCAAATCGAAGGCGCGGTTTCCAGCTCAGATGCTTCTACCGAGAAGCTGAAAAGCCTCGGCATCACCGTTTTCGATCTGAACGAAGTCGATCGTTTAGGCATCTACGTCGATGGCGCAGATGAAATTAATGGTCATATGCAGATGATCAAAGGCGGTGGCGCGGCGCTGACGCGTGAAAAAATCATCGCTTCCGTGGCCGACAAATTTATCTGTATCGCTGATGCTTCCAAGCAGGTTGATATTCTGGGTAACTTCCCACTGCCGGTTGAAGTTATTCCAATGGCGCGCAGCGCCGTCGCGCGTGAACTGGTGAAACTAGGTGGTCGCCCGGAATACCGCCAGGGCGTGGTGACGGATAACGGCAACGTTATTCTGGACGTACATGGCCTGGAAATCCTCGATGCGATTGCTTTGGAGAATGCGATTAACGCAATTCCAGGTGTCGTCACCGTTGGATTATTCGCCAACCGTGGTGCGGATGTTGCGCTCATTGGTACGGCTGATGGCGTGAAGACCATTGTGAAGTAATCTGCCTGGGGGAACGTCGTTTCCCCCTAACTTTTTTTTATGGGCATAATTTAGTGACATCTGTCACATTTAATCTTAGCACCCCATTAACATCCCAGTAGATTTATCCTCCTCAGCATTTTGTTCTGTAATCTCTCGCTGAATGACATTTCCTCAGCATGGCGACGCAAACGTTCATATTGCCGCAATAATTTTTTTTGATATGTTGCTTAGGTGAACTTTCGTTCAACACAACATGAGTAAAACAAAGACAGGGCGGGGAAATGGCTAAGGTATCACTGGAAAAAGATAAGATTAAATTTCTGCTGGTTGAAGGCGTACACCAGAAGGCGCTGGATAGCCTTCGTGCAGCAGGATATACCAACATTGAGTTTCACAAAGGCGCGCTGGACACCGAACAGCTGAAAGAGTCGATCCGTGATGCCCATTTCATCGGTCTGCGTTCCCGTACTCATTTGACGGAAGAGATCTTCGCCGCTGCCGAAAAACTGGTCGCCGTGGGCTGCTTCTGCATCGGGACTAACCAGGTTGACTTAAAAGCGGCAGCCCGGCGCGGAGTGCCAGTCTTTAACGCACCGTTCTCGAACACCCGTTCCGTGGCCGAGCTGGTGATTGGCGAGCTTTTGCTGCTGTTGCGCGGTGTGCCGGAAGCGAATGCGAAAGCGCACCGTGGCGTGTGGAATAAACTGGCGGTTGGCTCGTTTGAAGCGCGCGGTAAAAAACTGGGGATTATCGGTTACGGTCATATCGGTACTCAACTGGGGATTCTGGCTGAGTCTCTGGGGATGCATGTTTTCTTCTACGACATTGAAAATAAACTACCGCTAGGTAACGCGACGCAGGTTCAGCATCTTTCCGACCTTCTGAACATGAGCGACGTGGTGAGCCTGCATGTGCCGGAAAATGCGTCGACTAAAAATATGATAGGCGCTGAAGAGTTAGCGCTGATGAAGCCAGGTGCGCTGTTGATTAACGCCTCTCGCGGTACGGTTGTTGATATTCCTGCGCTGTGCGATGCGCTGGCGCGTAAACATCTGTCCGGCGCGGCTATCGATGTGTTCCCAACTGAACCGGCAACGAATAGCGATCCGTTTACATCACCGCTATGCGAATTTGACAACGTGATTCTGACGCCGCACATCGGTGGCTCGACTCAGGAAGCGCAGGAAAATATCGGTCTGGAAGTCGCGGGTAAACTGGCTAAGTATTCTGACAATGGCTCGACGCTTTCTGCGGTGAACTTCCCTGAAGTCTCCCTGCCGTTGCACGGTGGCCGCCGCCTACTGCACATCCACGAAAACCGTCCTGGCGTGTTGACCGCTATTAACCAGATTTTCGCCGAGCAAGGGGTGAACATCGCCGCGCAGTACCTGCAAACCACCCCGCAAATGGGCTACGTGGTTATTGATATTGAAGCGGAAGAAGACGTAGCGCTGAAAGCACTGCAAAGCATGAAAGCGATTCCGGGTACGGTTCGCGCACGTATGCTGTTCTAATTTCTGATTAACGGGCAGGCAAGTGGTCTGCCCGCATTCCCCTCGTTACTCCCCGTCCTGCCATCTTCTGCTTCTCATACATCCGTTTCGCGAGGCTTAGCGCAAATCGCGATTTAAGGTCGTAGTGTGCATTGCTCATCAGTAAAAGAAATTTACGATAGGGATTCAGCAGGACGCTGAAACGGAAAAGCCCCTACCGAAGCAGGGGCCCTAATAAGGAAAGGGACGATGATGAATTACCTCATCATGCTGCTTATTTTGTTAATGATCGCTTACCCAGCCTATTAACATAAAGAAGCAGGAGGGAGGTTCGCCTCCCTCACCCTTTACCGAGGAATGTAGGTCAAAAAAACAGCGGTGTCAATCGACGTAAATTGTCTACCATTGCCACACTTTTGCTGGTGTCACAACGGCGGGCAACGGAATATCCCACTGCTCGATGGGTAATGCCTCGACCCGCTGGCAATCATGGGCATAGCCTACGGGGTAGATGCCGTGTTGTTGCCAGTTTTGCAGCGTGCGATCGTAAAAACCACCGCCCATTCCTAGCCGCTGCCCTTGTTCATCGAAGGCGACAAGCGGGGTGATGAGTACGTCAAGTTTATCCAGGGGGAGTACATCGCGGACATCCAGCTTTGGCTCGCGAATTTTCAGCCGATTAACCACGAGCTCACTGTGCGGATGATAATGCAGAAACAACAAATTGCCGGGGCTGAAAGGGTGGAGCACCGGTAAATATACGCGTTTACCCGCCTGCCAGAGTCGCTCAATTAACGGCTGCGTATCCAGCTCACCGTCGAAAGAGAGAAACAGCGCGACGGTTTGCGCGTTAAGCATCGGCGGCCAGGCCATCATACGGGCGGCGGCTTGTTGACCGTAAAGCGTTTGTTGTTGTGGCGTGAGCGCACGACGCCGTTGCCGGATAATTTGGCGAATGTCGTTTCGGGAGAGTGGTGACGCTGAATGCTGTGTCATAAGACCGGGTAGGTAGAAGGGGAATCTCCGAGATGCCGCCGCAGGCTGTAACCCTTGAACCCTTGGTTCAAGGTGAATGCGTCGTCACAGTTTTAAGGCTTCTCGGACGGACCGAGCATGCTCACCAACCGTGGAGCGCCACATTCTTGTGGTATGAAATATCGGCTCAGGGGACTGGCCCGCTTGCGAACATCTCAGAGAAATTTTGTCTTCGCAGTTACTCTACCACAGTAAACTACAAAGTGTTATTCAAACTTTGGCCCTGACTTTTCAGATACGCGACCCTGGTCAAGCAACGCTTGTTCAATGGTCTGCTGTAGCATCCGAATGCGCTGCTCCATACTGGAAGCGTAATCGCGCGTCTTCGCCTTTTCCTGAGTTAACTCATAGCTGATGTTCAACGCGGCGATGAAAACCAGCTGCTCAGTATTTGTGACTCTAGTGCGTTCTTTCAGATCTTGCAACCGCTGATTCAGATCGTCCGCAGCCTGGTTCAAAGCATCCCTTTGTTCAGGCGGGCAATTCACGCGAAGTGAACGGCCAAAAATATGGATATCGACGGGTTGTGCAGACATGCCACCTTCCTGCTGATTGACTGCGCGGCCTTCACACTCAGGATGTGAAGGGGCGACACTATAGCTACCCTGGTATGAACATTCAAGCCCTTTTCTGGTGTCCCCAGGGTCCAAAGTGGTAGCATATCATGAAATCCTCCCAACAATGACGAATGCGCATGTCTATACAGAATGAAATGCCTGGCTACACCGTAATGGGCCAGCAGTTAAACCAACAAGGGGTAGGCCTGACGCCTGCTGAAATGCACGGCCTGCTCAGCGGTTTGCTCTGCGGCGGCAACAAAGACAGTTCATGGCAGACGCTGGTTCATGACCTGACCAACGAAGGTCTGGCATTTGGTCACGAGCTGGCTCAGTCGATGCGTTCAATGCATTCAGCCACCAGCGACGCGCTGGAAGATGACGGCTTCCTGTTCCAGCTTTACCTGCCAGATGGCGACGATATTAGCGTATTTGAACGCGCCGATGCGTTGTCCGGCTGGGTAAACCACTTCCTGTTAGGGCTGGGAATGATGCAGCCAAAACTGGATAAAGTGAAAGATGAAACTGGCGAAGCCATTGACGATCTTCGAAATATTGCGCAACTTGGCTATGACGAAGATGAAGATCAGGAAGAGCTGGAGATGTCACTGGAGGAAATTATCGAATACGTTCGCGTAGCGGCGCTGCTGTGCCACGATACGTTCACCCATGCGCAGCCGACAGCACCGGAAGTTCAAAAGCCAACATTACACTAACCATACCTGCTCTGCTTGCCGCGCAATACCGGTGAGCAGGGCGCTTAGGGATTGAAAGGAGATGTCATGACACAGCAAGCGTTTCTCCGCCGTCGCCAGGCGCTGCTGGCGCAAATGAAGCCAGGTAGCGCAGCATTGATTTTTGCCGCACCAGAAGTGACCCGTAGTGCGGATTCTGAATACCCTTATCGCCAGAACAGCGATTTTTGGTACTTCACCGGCTTTAACGAGCCAGAAGCCTTGCTGGTGCTGATTAAAAGCGATGACACTCACAACCATAGCGTCCTGTTCAACCGCGTTCGCGACTTAACGGCAGAGATTTGGTTTGGTCGCCGCCTGGGGCAAGACGCCGCACCGGAAAAACTCGGCGTTGATCGTGCGCTGGCGTTTAGCGAAGTCAACCAACAGCTATTCCAACTGCTGAATGGCCTGGACGTCATTTATCATGCTCAAGGCGAATACACCTGGGCTGATGAGATAGTCTTTACGGCGCTGGATAAACTGCGCAAAGGCTCGCGCCAGAACCTGACGGCCCCGGACGCCATTATTGATTGGCGTCCAATGGTGCATGAAATGCGCCTGTTTAAAGACAGCGAAGAGATTGAAATTCTGCGTCGTGCCGGTGAAATCAGCGCGCTGGCTCACACCCGCGCGATGGAGAAATGTCGTCCAGGGATGTTCGAATATCAGTTGGAAGGCGAAATTCTGCATGAATTTAGCCGCCACGGTGCGCGCTATCCGTCCTACAACACCATTGTTGGCGGCGGTGAAAATGGCTGCATTCTGCACTACACCGAAAACGAATCTGAACTGCGTGATGGCGAACTGGTGCTGATTGATGCCGGTTGTGAATATCAAGGCTACGCAGGCGACATCACCCGCACCTTCCCGGTGAACGGTAAATTTACCCCAGCGCAGCGGGCTATTTACGACATCGTTCTCGCCTCGCTATATAAAGCGCTGGAGCTATATCGCCCTGGCACGTCGATTCAGGAAGTGACCACAGAAGTGGTGCGTATCATGGTGACGGGCCTGCATCGACTTGGCATCCTCAAAGGCGAAGTGGAGCAGTTGATTAGCGAAAACGCTCATCGCCCGTTCTTTATGCATGGCCTGAGCCACTGGCTGGGGCTGGATGTGCACGACGTTGGCACTTACGGGGCGGATCGCTCCCGCCTGCTGGAGCCGGGTATGGTGCTGACCGTTGAACCCGGGCTGTATATTGCGCCAGACGCGGATGTCCCGGCGGAATATCGCGGTATCGGCATTCGTATTGAGGACGACATCCTTATTACGCAAGACGGCAACGAAAACCTCACCGCAAGCGTGGTGAAAGATGCCGATGCCATCGAAGCACTGATGTCGGCGGCGCGCCAGCTATGAGTTTAATTATTGTCGGCGGCGGCATGGCGGGAGCCACGCTGGCGCTGGCGGTTTCGCACTTAACGGCGGGCCGCCTGCCGGTGCACCTGGTGGAAGCGGCGGATATTCATGCCGCCCAGCATCCAGGTTTTGACGCCCGCGCGATTGCGCTCGCGGCAGGCACTTGCCAGCAGCTCGCGAAAGTGAATCTCTGGCAGGCAATAGCGGATTGTGCGACGCCGATAACCCACGTGCACGTTAGCGATCGCGGGCACGCCGGATTTGTCACGCTTGATGCGCAGGACTATCGTCTGGCGGCGCTGGGCAATGTGGTTGAACTGCACGATGTCGGCCAGCGTTTATTTGCTCTGTTGCGCAAGGCGCGTGGCGTAACGCTACATTGCCCGTCGCGGGTTGAGCAGGTGCAGCGCCAGCAGGATAGCGTCAGCGTCACCCTGGACAACGGCGAAACGCTGCATGGCAAACTGCTGGTGGCCGCCGATGGCTCGCGTTCTTCGCTGGCTGCGCAGTGCGGTATGCTCTGGCAACAGGAGCCGTACAACCAGGTCGCGGTGATTGCCAATGTCACCACCGCCGTGCCGCATCAGGGGCGAGCGTTTGAACGCTTCACCGAACATGGGCCGTTAGCGATGTTGCCGATGGCGCAAAATCGCTGCTCGCTGGTGTGGTGTCATCCGCTGGAAAATCATGATGATGTCCTGAATTGGTCTGATTCCCGTTTTTGCAGTGAATTGCAGCGGGCGTTTGGCTGGCGGCTGGGGCGTATCACCCATGCCGGTGCGCGCAGCGCCTACCCGTTATCTTTGATGACCGCGACACGAGCGGTATCACACCGTTTGGCGCTGGTGGGCAATGCCGCGCAGACGCTGCATCCGATTGCCGGACAAGGCTTCAATCTGGGTATGCGCGATGTAATGACGCTGGCGGAAACTCTGGCGCAGGCGTATGCGGCAGAAAGTGACATTGGCGATTACGCCTTGCTGTGCCAGTATCAGCGCCAGCGAGCCGAGGATAAAGCCGCCACCATCGGCGTGACCGATGGGCTGGTGCATTTGTTTGCTAACCGCTGGGCACCGCTGGTTGTTGGTCGCAACGCGGGGTTGATGGCGATGGAATTATTAACGCCCGCACGTGATGTGTTGGCGCAGAGGACGCTAGGCTGGGTCGCCCGCTAATAGCTGTTAAGGAGTTAATGTGCAAAGTGTTGATGTCGCCATTGTAGGCGGTGGAATGGTCGGGCTGGCGGTGGCCTGCGGTTTGCAGGGCAGCGGGCTACGGGTCGCCGTGCTGGAACAATCGCTGCCGCAGCCGCTTGCCGCCGATGCGCCGCCTGCGCTACGCGTATCCGCCATTAATGCTGGCAGCGAAAAGCTGCTGTCGAAGCTGGATGTCTGGTCGGCAATTGTCGCTCAACGCGCCAGTTGCTATCACGGCATGGAAGTGTGGGATAAAGACAGTTTTGGTCGCATCGCGTTTGACGATCGCAGCATGGGCTACAGCCATCTTGGTCATATTGTTGAAAACGCAGTGATTCATCAGGCGTTGTGGCAGAAAGCACAGCGTTGTGCCGACGTCACGCTGATGGCTCCGGCAGAGTTGCAGCAGGTCGTATGGGGCGAAAATGACGCCTTTTTAACCTTGAAAGACGGCAATATGCTGACAGCGCGTCTGGTGATTGGTGCTGATGGCGCAAACTCCTGGCTGCGCAGCAAAGCCGACATCCCGCTGACCTTCTGGGACTATCGCCATCACGCGCTGGTGGCGACCGTTCGCACGGAAGAACCGCACGATGCGGTGGCGCGTCAGAGTTTCCACGGTGAGGGTATCCTGGCGTTCCTGCCATTGTCTGACCCGCATTTGTGCTCCATTGTCTGGTCGCTGTCGCCACAGGAAGCGGAGCGGATGCAACAGGCGGATGAGGCCGAGTTTAACCAGGCGCTTAACCTGGCGTTCGATAACCGCCTCGGGCTGTGTAAAGTCGAGAGCGAGCGGCAAATTTATCCGCTCACCGGGCGTTATGCGCGCCAGTTTGCTGCACACCGTCTGGCGTTGGTCGGCGATGCCGCTCACACTATTCATCCGCTGGCGGGGCAGGGCGTCAACCTGGGTTTTATGGATGCCGCCGAGCTGATTGCTGAGCTGCGTCGTTTACATGCCGAAGGCAAAGACATCGGCCAGCATTTTTATCTGCGCCGCTATGAGCGTAGCCGTAAGCACAGCGCCGCGTTGATGCTGGCGGGAATGCAAGGCTTCCGTGAGCTATTTGCAGGTGACAACCCCGCGAAAAAACTGCTGCGTGATATCGGCCTGAAACTGGCAGACACGCTTCCCGGCGTGAAGCCGCAATTAATTCGTCAGGCTATGGGCCTGAATGACCTGCCTGAGTGGCTTCGTTAACTCGCTCACACTTTTGCTCCCGGTCACTTCGCCGGGGGCATGACCTCTCATTTGAAATATTCTAATTTCACGTCATTTTTCGCATTAGATTTTTTAATCTGTCTGTTTTTACAAAACGAAAATCTTGCCCTGTTTTACGCAGGAAATATCAGCTTATGCTGAATCGATAACCATTGATGTTAATTATATGTGGTGTAATTCGCTTTTTTGCAGTTGATCCTTCTGTATGCTTTTTCGCGACTTTTGGTCATAAGCTAATGTGATGACCCTTTTTTCTTGATGGTTTAGCGCTGGGTTCGGTGGTAAGTTCAGGGAAAAGAGAACGTTTGCGTCGATGCCTGAACAGGCGTCGGCATTCTGTTTTGTAGTGCGAGATATTCAACGAGGACATGATGGCTCAACAAACGCCTTTGTATGACCAGCACGTGCTATGTGGCGCGCGAATGGTAGATTTCCACGGCTGGATGATGCCGCTGCACTATGGGTCGCAGATTGATGAGCACCACGCGGTGCGCACCGACGCCGGAATGTTCGATGTGTCGCATATGACCATCGTCGATCTCCACGGTAGCCGGACGCGAGAATTTCTGCGCTACCTGTTGGCGAATGACGTCGCCAAGCTCACCAAGCCGGGCAAAGCGCTGTATAGCGGTATGCTCAATGCATCAGGTGGCGTTATCGATGACCTGATCGTTTATTACCTCACCGAAGATTATTTCCGCCTCGTTGTAAACTCCGCCACTCGCGAAAAAGACCTCTCCTGGATTACCCAACACGCTGAACCTTATGCCATCGACATCACCGTACGTGATGACCTGTCGCTGATTGCCGTGCAGGGGCCGAATGCTCAGGCAAAAGCCACCAGCCTGTTTAGCGATGAGCAGCGCCACGCAGTCGAAGGTATGAAACCGTTCTTCGGCGTCCAGGCGGGTGACTTCTTTATTGCGACCACCGGTTACACCGGTGAAGCGGGTTATGAAATTGCGCTGCCAAAAGAACAGGCAGCAGATTTCTGGCAAGCGCTGGTGCAGGCGGGCGTTAAACCTTGTGGTCTGGGCGCGCGCGATACGCTGCGCCTTGAAGCGGGAATGAACCTATACGGGCAGGAAATGGATGAAGGCATCTCTCCGCTGGCCGCCAATATGGGCTGGACGATTGCCTGGGAACCGGCAGACCGCAACTTTATTGGTCGCGACGTGCTGGAACTGGAGCGCGAGAAAGGCACTGACCAACTGGTAGGCCTGGTGATGACCGAAAAAGGTGTACTGCGCGGTGAGCTGCCGGTGCGTTTCACTGATGCGAATGGCAACGCGCGCGAAGGTGTGATCACCAGCGGGACATTTTCCCCAACATTAGGCCACAGTATTGCTCTGGCTCGTGTTCCGGCGGGCATTGGCGAAACCGCCATTGTGCAAATCCGTAACCGCGAAATGCCGGTAAAAGTCACTAAACCTATTTTTGTACGAAACGGCAAAGCCGTAGCGTAACCCATTCTTATTCTGGAGATTTTATTGATGAGCAACGTACCAGCAGAACTGAAATACAGCAAAGAACACGAATGGCTGCGTAAAGAAGCCGACGGCAGCTACGGCGTAGGGATCACCGAACATGCGCAGGAATTACTGGGCGACATGGTGTTTGTTGACCTGCCAGAAGTGGGCGCAACAGTGAGCGCGGGCGATGACTGTGCTGTAGCAGAGTCCGTAAAAGCAGCTTCCGATATCTACGCGCCAATCAGCGGCGAAATCGTCGCGGTGAACGAAGCGCTGGGCGACTCGCCGGAGCTGGTGAACAGCGAACCGTACGCGGGCGGCTGGATTTTTAAAATCAAGGCCAGCGACGAAGCGGAAGTTGCCGCCCTGCTGGACGCAACGGCATACGAAGCGCTACTCGAAGACGAATAATGCAGTGCCTGTAGGCCGGATAAGTGTAGCGCCATCAGACGAGAGGCGCAGGATGCCGGATGGCGGCGTTGCCTTATCCGTCCTACAAAAACAGGTTGGCCAGCGCCATCGGGCCAACCGGGCAGATAATTACGATTCACCGCACGTTTCAGGAACCATCGCTCATGACACAGACTTTAAGCCAGCTTGAAAACCGTGGCGCGTTTATTGAACGTCACATCGGGCCGGATGCTCAGCAGCAACAAGAGATGCTCAAAACCGTAGGCGCGGATTCATTAAACGCCCTGATCGGGCAAATTGTGCCGAAAGATATCCAGCTTGCTACGCCGCCGCAGGTAGGCGACGCCACCACAGAATTCGCCGCGCTGGCGGAGCTGAAGGCGATTGCCAGCCGCAACAAGCGCTTTAAGTCTTACATTGGCATGGGTTATGCCCCAGTGCAGTTACCGCCGGTTATCCTGCGCAACATGCTGGAAAATCCGGGCTGGTATACCGCTTACACCCCGTATCAGCCAGAAGTGTCGCAAGGGCGCCTGGAAGCACTGCTTAACTTCCAACAGGTGACGCTGGATCTTACCGGCCTCGACATGGCTTCGGCCTCACTGCTGGATGAAGCCACTGCCGCAGCCGAAGCGATGGCGATGGCTAAGCGCGTTAGCAAACTGAAAGGCGCAAACCGCTTCTTCGTTGCCGCCGATGTGCATCCGCAAACGCTGGATGTGGTGCGTACCCGCGCGGAAACCTTTGGTTTTGAAGTGATTGTGGACGACGCTGACAAAGCGCTGGATCATCAGGATGTTTTCGGCGTGCTGTTGCAGCAGGTGGGTACGACCGGTGAAGTTCACGACTACAGCAAACTGATTGCTGAGCTGAAATCACGCAAAATTATCGTTAGCGTCGCCGCTGACTTTATGGCGCTGGTGCTGTTAACTGCACCGGGCAAACAGGGCGCGGATGTGGTCTTTGGTTCTGCCCAGCGTTTTGGCGTACCGATGGGCTACGGTGGCCCACACGCGGCCTTCTTCGCCGCAAAAGATGAATTCAAACGCGCGATGCCAGGCCGTATTATCGGCGTATCGAAAGATGCAGCGGGCAATACTGCGCTGCGCATGGCGATGCAAACTCGCGAGCAGCATATCCGCCGTGAGAAAGCGAACTCCAACATTTGTACTTCGCAGGTGCTGTTGGCGAATATCGCCAGCCTGTACGCGGTGTATCACGGCCCGGTTGGCCTGAAACGTATTGCGAACCGCATTCACCGTCTGACCGATATTCTGGCTGCTGGTTTACAGCAAAAAGGCCAGAAACTGCGTTATGCGCACTACTTCGACACTCTGTGCGTTGAAGTGGCTGACAAAGCCGCTGTGCTGGCGCGCGCGCAGGCCGCAGAAATCAACCTGCGCAGCGATATTCTCAACGCCGTGGGGATTACGCTGAACGAAACGACCACTCGTGAAGATGTATTGAACCTGTTTAGCGTGATTCTGGGCGATAACCACGGCCTGGACATCGACGCGCTGGACAAAGACGTGGCGCTCGATAGCCGCGCGATCCCGGCGGCGATGCTGCGTGATGACGCGATCCTCAGCCATCCGGTATTTAACCGTTACCATAGCGAAACCGAGATGATGCGCTACATGCACTCTCTGGAGCGTAAAGATCTGGCGCTGAATCAGGCGATGATCCCGCTAGGTTCGTGCACCATGAAACTCAACGCGGCAGCGGAAATGATCCCGATCACCTGGCCGGAATTTGCAGAACTGCACCCGTTCTGCCCCGTTGAGCAGGCCGAAGGTTATCATCAGATGATCGGCCAGCTTTCCGAATGGCTGGTGAAATTAACCGGTTACGACGCACTGTGTATGCAGCCAAATTCTGGCGCACAGGGCGAGTATGCCGGCCTGCTGGCGATTCGTCACTATCACGAAAGCCGTAACGACGGACACCGTGATATCTGCCTGATCCCAAGCTCTGCTCACGGTACTAACCCAGCATCCGCACAAATGGCGGGGATGCAGGTGGTCGTGGTGGCATGTGACAAAAACGGCAATATCGATCTGGCGGATCTGCGCGCGAAGGCTGAACAGCACTCCGCAAACCTCTCCTGCATTATGGTGACCTACCCATCTACTCACGGCGTGTATGAAGAGACGATCCGTGAAGTGTGCGAAATCGTCCACCAGTTTGGCGGTCAGGTGTATCTCGACGGCGCAAACATGAATGCGCAGGTCGGCATCACTTCACCTGGCTTTATTGGCGCGGATGTCTCGCACCTGAACCTGCACAAAACCTTCTGCATCCCACACGGCGGCGGCGGCCCGGGCATGGGGCCGATTGGGGTTAAAGCGCATCTGGCTCCGTTTGTTCCAGGGCACAGCGTGGTACACATTGAAGGCATGTTGACCCGTCAGGGCGCGGTTTCTGCCGCACCGTTCGGCAGCGCGTCTATCCTGCCTATCAGTTGGATGTACATCCGCATGATGGGCGCGGAAGGCTTAAAACAGGCGAGCCAGGTGGCGATTTTGAACGCCAACTATATTGCCAGCCGCCTGAAAGAGGCTTATCCGGTGCTGTATACCGGCCGCGATGGTCATGTGGCGCACGAATGTATTCTTGATATTCGCCCACTGAAAGAAGAGACAGGGATTAGCGAGCTGGATATTGCTAAGCGCCTGATTGACTACGGTTTCCACGCGCCGACCATGTCCTTCCCTGTAGCGGGCACGCTGATGGTGGAGCCGACTGAATCAGAAAGCAAAGCCGAGTTGGATCGCTTTATTGATGCCATGCTGGCGATTCGCAGCGAAATCGACCGTGTAAAAGCGGGCGAGTGGACGCTGGAAGATAACCCGCTGGTGAACTCGCCGCACACGCAAAATGAGCTGGTGGCGGAGTGGAACCACGGTTATAGCCGTGAAGTTGCGGTATTCCCGGCGGGCGTAGCGAATAAATATTGGCCGACGGTGAAACGTCTGGATGATGTTTATGGCGATCGTAACCTGTTCTGCTCGTGCGTTCCGATGAGCGAATACCAGTAACGCTCAACGGGCACTACTTTATAAAGACGCTACGGCGTCTTTATTTTTTTGGGAGAAGCGGATGTGCACGGCGTGGTCGCCGCTATTGCCTGATGGCGCTGTGCTTATCAGGCCTACGCGGGCTTGTTCGCCACCATTTTGCATGGCGCTGGTTTGTAGGCCGGATAAGGCGTTTACGCCGCCATCCGGCAGAGTTCGGCGCAATGCCTGATGGCGCTGTGCTTATCAGGCCTACGCGGGCTTGTTCGCCACCATTTTGCATGGCGCTGGTTTGTAGGCCGGATAAGGCGTTTACGCCGCCATCCGGCATTCGGGCGCAATGCCTGATGGCGCTGTGCTTATCAGGTCTACGCGGGTTTGTACGCCACTATTTTGCGTGGCGCTGGTTTGTAGGCCGGATAAGGCGTTTATGCCGCCATCCGGCAGAGTTCGGCGCAATGCCTGATGGCGCTGCGCTTATCAGGCCTACGAGGGGTTGTACGCCAGCATTTTGCATGGCGCTGGTTTGTAGGACGGATAAGGCATTGGCTTACAGCTTCTCGCCGTTGCTGGCGATCACTTCTTTGTACCAGTTAAAACTTTTCTTGCGCGAGCGGGACATGTCGCCAGTGCCATCGTCATGTTTGTTGACGTAGATAAAGCCGTAGCGTTTGCTGTACTGTCCGGTGGTAAAGGAGACGCAGTCGATGCAGCCCCACGGCGTGTAGCCCATCAGGTCAACGCCATCGTAGGTGACGGCTTTCATCATCTCTTCAACGTGTGCGCGCAGATAATCGATGCGGTAATCATCGTTAATGCTGCCATCGTCTTCCACTTTGTCGTAAGCGCCAAAACCGTTTTCAACGATAAACAGTGGCTTCTGATAACGCTCATACAATTCGCAAAGTGAATAGCGCAGGCCCACTGGGTCAATCTGCCAGCCCCAGTCAGACGCTTTAACGTGCGGGTTCGGTACGCTGCCTTCAAAACCGGAGATAGCGTCGCCGCTGCCGCCTTCGGCTTTCACCGCATTGGTCATGTAGTAGCTGAAACCGAGGTAATCACAAGTGCCTTCGCGCAGAGTTGCCGCATCGTCGGCTTCCATCTTGATGTTGAAACCGCGACGTTCCCATTCATTCAGCACATAACTTGGGTAGTAGCCGCGCAGTTGCACGTCGGTAAAGACATAGCGTTCGCGCATGGATTCCTGAGCAAACATCACATCTTCCGGTTTGCAGGAGAACGGATACAACGCCACCATGGCCAACATGCAGCCGACTTTCATTTCTGGATTAATGCGGCGAGCCGCTTTCACCGCCAACGCACTGGCGACGAACTGGTGATGCAGCACCTGGTACATGGTTTCTTCCGGATTTTCATGCTCGGTATAAACCACGCCAGAACAGCAGTAGCCGAACAGCGGTGCGCGCCAGTTGCGCTGGTTGTTGATCTCATTGAAGGTCATCCAGTATTTGACCTTGTGCTTGTAACGCTCGAAAACGACTTCGGCAAAGCGTACAAAGAAATCAACCACTTTGCGGTTAGTCCAGCCGCCATATTGCTGTACCAGGTGCAGCGGCATTTCGAAATGGGAGAGGGTGATAACCGGCTCGATGTTGTATTTCAGCAATTCATCGAACATATCGTCGTAGAACTTCAGCCCTTCTTCATTTGGCTGGGTTTCGTCGCCTTTCGGGAAAATGCGGGTCCAGGCAATCGAAGTGCGGAAGCATTTGAAGCCCATCTCGGCAAATAGCTTGATGTCTTCTTTATAGTGGCCGTGGAAGTCGATGGCTTCGTGGTTTGGGTAGTATTTGTCCGGCTCGACGTGTTGGGTAATTTCACGCGGTACGCCGTGTGCACCGCCGGTGAGGACATCGCAAATGCTGGGGCCTTTGCCGCCTTTATTCCAGCCTCCTTCAACCTGGTGCGCAGCAACCGCGCCACCCCATAAAAAATCTTTCGGTAAGGTCAGTTTTTTCATTTTTACTGTGCTCGTAGATTGGTTTAATAAATCCGAGTCTAACAAAGCAATAATAAATGTCACGATATAACAAATTCCCTCTCAGGGTATATGTTACATCGAAAAAACACCCTGTATTTTCATGCTAATTTCTTCGCCAGTTTGCGGCCTAATGATTCCAGAATATAGATAACAGGGATCTGCGTGGTAATGTCATAAACGCCAGCAATACGCGTTTGTGGCACATGCCAGGAGAGATTAAAGTCGGCAAGTTTCGCCAGCCGTGAATGCTCATGGCTAGTTATCGACAGCACTTTGCAGTGGTGAAGGCTGAATTGGCTGGCAAAGCGCAGGATCTCTTCAGTTTCGCCAGAGACCGAAAGCACGATGGCTAACGCGTTTTTGGCCATGTCGTTAGTCACTGGGAAATAAGGGTCATCAATATGGTTACTGAATTTACCAATATTAGAGAAAAAGCGTGCACCATATTTTGCCAGTGAACCTGACGTGCCCGCTCCGACAAAAATAATACGCTCTGAGGACAGAATAATATCGACGGCGGCATCCAGTAGTTTATCAAACTCGTCATTGTTGACGCCTTTGAAGAAGCTGATAATTTCGCTTGCGCCAAAATTCGCTTGTTGCGGCTCATCCTGCTCTAAATATAATTTGAAGCGCACCCGAAACTCCGAGTAGCCTTCGCAGTTCAGTTTGCGGCAAAAACGCATCACCGTCGTGGTGGAGACGCCCGCTGCATCGGCCAGTTCACGAATGGTCATGTACATCACGGTGTCACGGTTTTTGATGACGTAGTGATAGACCATCATCTCAAGATTATTGAGGCTGGCAATAACGGCGTGGGAGAAAAGGCTCACGGTGGCGGATACTCGTAAAATTTAATGACCTAAAGGGAATAATATCATGCAACCTAATGACATCACTTTTTTTCAGCGTTTCCAGGACGACATCCTCGCGGGGCGCAAAACGATTACCCTGCGTGATGCGGCGGAGTCGCACTTTAAGGTTGGGGATGTTCTGCGGGTAGGGCGCTATGAAGACGATGGCTATTTTTGCACGATTGTCGTACAGGCGACTTCGACCGTGACGCTGGATACGCTCACTGAGCAACATGCGAAGCAGGAAAATATGACGCTACCTGAGCTAAAACAGGTGATTAGCGAAATCTATCCTGGTGAAAACACCTTTTATGTCATTGAATTTAAATGCGTTAAATAAAAACAGGTACACCTGTTAGGTGAATATTTTTGTTAACTTTATGATTTTTATGGATTTATAAAAAATCATCTTTTTATTTTAGCTAACAGGTGTTCACTGGAATCATTCTCAGTTACGCTAGGGCGTTCGCATGATTTTGTCGTTCGCCCGGAGCGCGTAATGGATAGAAAACCACTTATTCAGCAGGGATACTCTCTGGCAGAGGAAATTGCCAATAGCATCAGTCATGGTGTCGGCTTTGTGTTAGGCATCGTCGGGTTGGTCATGCTGCTGGTTCAGGCAGTGGATACCAATGCCAGTGCGACGGCTATCACCAGCTACAGCCTGTATGGCGGCAGTATGATTCTGCTGTTTTTAGCCTCAACGTTGTACCACGCGATCCCTTCTCAGCGCGCCAAAGTGTGGCTGAAAAAATTCGACCACTGTGCAATTTATCTATTGATTGCCGGAACCTACACGCCGTTCTTGCTGGTGGGGCTGGATTCTCCGCTTGCGCGCGGGCTGATGATTGTTATCTGGAGCCTGGCGTTGCTGGGGATTTTGTTCAAGCTGACTATCGCCCACCGTTTTAAAGTGCTGTCGTTGGTGACCTATTTAACGATGGGGTGGCTGTCGCTGATTGTGGTCTATCAATTGGCGGTAAAGCTGGCGATTGGCGGTGTTACGCTACTGGCGGTAGGCGGTGTGGTCTATTCGCTGGGGGTCATTTTCTACGTCTGTAAGCGCATTCCGTATAACCATGCTATCTGGCATGCATTCGTACTGGGCGGTAGCGCCTGTCACTTCCTGGCGATTTATCTGTACATCGGCCAGGCGTAAGTTTTTTTACCGGATGGCGCAGACCGCCATCCGGCAGCGATCGATTATTCTTCCAGCGAATATGGCAATGGTTTGATGCGCAGAGTGTTGGCATCGTCGCGCACACGGAACACGCTGTCGGCTTCCATATCGTTGTTCATTACCACCTGCACCAACAACTGCCCATCGTCTAATTGCGCCGCCGCTAATACCGTGCCGGTACGACGCCAGTTGTCACCCATTTGCAGTTCGAGGTCTTCCCCGGCATCTGGCACACGGCTGGCGTTACCGACTAACGTCCACAGCGCGCGTTTGTTTGCACCACGGAATTTAGCGCGAGCCACCATTTCCTGTCCGGTGTAGCAGCCTTTTTTGAAACTGATACCGCCCAGCGCCTGTAGATTGGTGGCCTGTGGAATAAACTGCGCGCTGTTCACCTCGTCAATCACCGGCAGGCCCGCTTCAATATCCAGCGCCAGCCATTGTTGGCTGTTGTTGAGCTGCGCTTCACCGCGCAGGGCATCGGTGATGCGTTCTGCGGTTGCGATATCCGTCACTAACAGGAAACGTTCATCTGGATAAGCAAACCACAGCAGAGAGGTTTCGCCGTCTTGTACACACGGTTGGTTTGCGTTTGGCAGCTCGGCAAACAGGTTTGCCAGCGCGGCACGCGCCTGAAAACCGGCAACGCCCAGCAGCACTAAATCGTCGTTGGCGGCGATAGTCACTTTCGAAAAGACCGCGTATTTTTTGAGCTGCGTAAGCTGTGCTTCACGCACGCTGCGGCGTTCAATCCAGGCAAACCCATCCTGGCGATGGAACAAGCGCAGGTTGCTCCACATTTTGCCTTTGGCATCACAGTGGGCGACTAACAGATGTTGGTGTTCGTCCAACTGCGCCACGTCGGCAGTGACCTGGCCTTGCAGGTACTTTTCGCTATCGGCACCAGAAATGGTCGCCAGCGCCCAATCATCAAGTGTCATTAACGTCAGCGGTAAACGTGCGGAAGCACTAGGCTGGCGTGGAGGAAAAGGAGTAAAAGCCATATTGGTGTCCTGAATTGAATAACGCAATTTGTTACTCATGGTAAAAGAGATGCCCACCATTGCAAGCGGTTTCGATGGCCGTTTTGTGCCGTTCGCGCGTTCTGCGAGGCGGTACGAAAAAAATTGAATCCCTTTCATTTTCCATAGTTTATTTCTGAATATGGCGCGCGAAACGTGAGATTCCAGTAAAGTAACTGCAAAAAACACGTTAAACTAACCACAACGTAATGCTGGAAGGAAATTATGGACATCAATAATAAATCTCGTATCCACTGGGCATGCCGCCGCGGTATGCGTGAACTCGATATTTCCATCATGCCGTTCTTTGAGCATGAGTACGACACGTTAAGCGATGAAGACAAGGCGATATTCATTCGGTTGCTGGAGTGTGATGACCCAGACTTATTCAATTGGCTGATGAACCACGGTAAACCCGCTGATGCCAACCTCCAGCGTATGGTGCAACTTATTCAAACACGGAATCGGGAACGTGGTCCTGTGGCAATCTGATTTACGCGTCTCCTGGCGCTCACAGTGGCTCTCTTTATTGCTCCACGGCTTGGTAGCGGCCTTCGTGCTGCTGATGCCGTGGCCGTTGAGCTATACCCCATTGTGGCTGTTGTTATTGTCTTTGGTGGTGTTTGACTGCGTGCGCAGCCAGCGGCGTATTCACTCACACCAGGGGGAAATCAAACTGTTGATGGATTCGCGTCTGCGCTGGCATAACCGGGAGTGGGAGCTTCTTGGGATGCCGTGGATGCTCAATTCAGGAATGATGTTACGGATACGCCCCCCAGGTGGAGGCCGTCGTCGGCATCTGTGGTTGGCTGCCGATAGCATGAATGCCGAAGAGTGGCGCGACCTGCGGCGGATAATCCTGCAACAGTGCGCGCCGAGCAAGCGTTAGGAGAAGCGTTCGGCCATTTCGCCGAGAATTTGCTCGCACCACGTCTGAATGCGTTCGTCGCTCAGATCGTACTGATTTGTTTCATCCAGCGCGAGGCCGACAAAAAGCTGTCCGTCGGCAATAACCGGTTTCGGGCTGGTGAACTCATACCCTTCGGTAGGCCAGTAGCCGACAAAATTCACGCCTTTAGTCGCCAGCTTGTCATGCAACATGCCCAGTGCATCCAGGAACCACTCGCCGTAGCCTAACTGGTCGCCCATGCCGTACAGCGCGACGATTTTACCTTCCAGATTCAGCGTATCCAGCTGTTCCCAAACCGCTTCCCAATCTTCCTGAATTTCACCGAAATCCCAGGTCGGAATGCCCAGAATGAGCACATCGTATTGCTCCATTAACGCCGGGGAATCATCTTTCAGGTTGTGTAACGTGACCAGTTCCGGGCCGATAATATCGCGAATTTTCTCCGCAGCCATCTCGGTATAGCAGGTGCTGGAACCATAAAAAAGGCCAATATTCATGACGAACAGCTCTCGATTCTTACGATGACGATGCGGCTAGTGTACCAGAAAGGTGTTCAATTCAGGCATAATGGTGCTGATTTAACACGCAGAGGGGCCGATGTGGATAAGGATCTTGCACGAATCGAACAGTTTCTCGATGCGCTGTGGCTGGAGCGAAATTTAGCGGAAAATACCCTAAGCGCATATCGCCGGGATTTAACTATGGTGGTTGAATGGCTGGCGCATCGTGGCATTTCGCTTGAGAATGCACAGAGCGACGATCTGCAAAATTTACTCGCCGAACGCCAACAGGGCGGCTATAAAGCGACCAGTTCCGCGCGTTTGCTCAGCGCCATGCGCCGTTTTTTCCAACATCTGTACCGTGAAAAAATTCGCCCGGACGATCCCAGCGCGCTGCTGGCCTCGCCGAAGCTGCCTCAGCGCTTGCCGAAAGATCTCAGTGAAGCGCAGGTGGAACGTCTGCTTCAGGCTCCGACGGTGGATCAACCGCTGGAGCTGCGCGATAAGGCTATGCTTGAAGTGCTGTATGCTACCGGCTTGCGCGTGTCCGAACTGGTTGGCCTGACGATGAGTGACATCAGCCTGCGTCAAGGCGTGGTTCGGGTGATCGGTAAGGGGAATAAAGAGCGGCTCGTTCCGTTAGGAGAAGAGGCCGTTTACTGGGTTGAGCACTGGCTGGAACACGGTCGGCCGTGGTTATTGAACGGTGTGGCCATTGATGTGCTTTTCCCTAGCCAGCGAGCTCAGCAAATGACCCGACAGACTTTTTGGCATCGCATTAAGCATTATGCTCAACTGGCGGGTATTGATAGCGAAAAGCTTTCGCCGCATGTTTTACGGCACGCCTTTGCGACGCATTTGCTCAACCATGGCGCGGATCTCCGCGTGGTGCAAATGCTGTTAGGGCATAGCGATTTGTCAACGACACAAATCTATACGCACGTGGCGACAGAACGCCTGCGACAACTTCATCAACAGCACCATCCACGAGCATGATGCTGATTTAAAAGGACAGTTTATGAAACAAGGTTTAATGATGTTTACCCTGATGGCGGCGGCGTTTTCCGGCCTGGCGCACGCAGACGATGCGGCCATCAAGCAATCCCTGACGAAACTGGGCGTTGAAAGCACCGATATTCAGCCTGCGCCGGTTGCCGGTATGAAAACCGTGCTGACCAACGGCGGTGTGCTGTATGTCACCGACGACGGCAAACACATTATTCAGGGGCCAATGTACGATGTCAGCGGCGCGCGTCCGGTTAACGTCACCAATAGTTTGCTGATGACTCACCTGAAAGCGCTGGAAAAAGAGATGGTTGTCTACAAAGCGCCGCAGGAAAAGTATGTGATCACCGTCTTTACCGACATCACCTGTGGCTACTGCCACAAGCTGCATGAAGCTATCAAAGACTACAACGCGCTGGGGATAACCGTGCGTTATCTGGCCTTCCCGCGTCAGGGTGTCCAGAGCCAGTCCGGGCAGGATATGAAATCTATCTGGTGTGCGAAAGACCGTAACAAAGCCTTTGATGACGCAATGGCGGGCAAAGGCGTACAGGCCGCAAGTTGCGACATTGATATCACCAACCACTACGCGTTGGGCGTGCAGTTTGGCGTGACCGGTACACCGGCTATCGTTCTCGATGACGGTTATCTCGTTCCGGGATATCAGGGGCCGCAAGAGATGAAAGCCTTCCTCGACGAACATAAAAAACAGACCAGCGGTAAATAATTCGCGTGAAACAACAGACCCAACTTCGCCGCCGTGAGGTGGATGATTCAATTGAGCTACCCGCCGAGCTATCGCCGCTGCTGCGCCGGTTATACGCCAGCCGTGGGGTAAAAACGGCGGACGATCTGGAGCGCGGCCTGAAAGGCATGTTGCACTGGCGTTCGCTGACAGGTGTCGAAAAAGCTGTCGAAATGCTACACCACGCGTTTGAAAACAATCTGCGCATTATGGTGGTGGGCGATTTTGACGCCGACGGCGCGACCAGTACCGCGCTGAGCGTGCTGGCACTGCGCGCGATGGGCTGTCGCAATGTAGAATACCTCGTGCCTAACCGTTTTGAAGATGGTTACGGGCTTAGCCCTGAGGTGGTCGATCAAGCCCACGCTCGCGGCGCGCAGATGATCATGACGGTCGATAACGGGATCTCGTCCCACGCCGGGGTCGATCATGCACATGCTCTCGGGATCAGCGTGCTGGTTACCGATCACCACCTGCCGGGCGAAACGCTGCCGGATGCCGACGCGATGGTTAACCCGAATCTCGTTGACTGCCCGTTCCCGTCGAAATCACTGGCGGGCGTCGGGGTGGCGTTTTACCTGATGCTGGTGCTGTGCAACCATCTGAAGGCTCAGGGCTGGTTTGAGGCGCGCGGCATTACTGTGCCGAAAATTGTCGAATACCTCGACTTAGTGGCGCTGGGCACGGTGGCTGACGTCGTACCGCTGGATGCCAACAACCGCATTCTCACCTGGCAGGGTTTAAGCCGTATTCGGGCAGGCGTTTGCCGCCCGGGGATTAAAGCGCTGCTGGAAATTGCTAACCGCGATGCCTCAAAGCTGGTCGCCAGCGATCTGGGTTTTGCCATAGGGCCACGGCTGAATGCTGCCGGTCGGCTGGACGATATGTCGGTCGGCGTGGCGCTACTGCTGTGCGATAACATCGGTGAAGCACGTGTGCTGGCAAATGAACTGGATGCGTTAAACCAGACGCGTAAAGAAATTGAGCAAGGGATGCAGGCCGAGGCGCTAACGCTGTGCGAGCAACTGGAGCGCAGCCGCGCCGAGTTGCCCGGCGGGCTGGCGATGTATCACCCCGAGTGGCATCAGGGCGTGGTGGGCATTTTGGCTTCGCGAATTAAAGAGCGATTCCACCGCCCGGTTATTGCGTTTGCCCCAGCCGGTAACGGCCAACTGAAAGGCTCGGGGCGCTCGATTCAGGGGCTGCATATGCGCGATGCGCTGGAGCGCCTGGACACGCTGCATCCGGGTTTGATGTTGAAATTCGGTGGTCATGCCATGGCGGCGGGGTTATCGTTAGAAGAGTCGCGCTTTGAGGAGTTCCAGCGCTACTTTGGCGAATTAGTCAGCGAATTGCTCGATCCCGCCCTGTTGCAGGGGGAAATTCTCTCTGATGGCGAACTTAGCCCGCAGGAGATGACGCTAGAGATGGCGCAGATGTTGCGCGAGGCTGGGCCGTGGGGGCAAATGTTCCCTGAGCCGTTGTTTGACGGGCGTTTTCGGCTGTTACAACAGCGCCTGGTGGGTGAACGCCACCTGAAAGTGATGGTTGAACCGGTTGGCGGCGGGCCGTTGCTGGACGGTATCGCCTTCAATGTTGACACGAGCTATTGGCCGGATAACGGCGTGCGTGAAGTGACGCTGGCATACCGGCTGGACATCAACGAATATCGTGGCAACCGTAGCTTACAGCTTATCATCGAGAATCTCTGGCCGATTTAGCGTTGCTTAGGCTGTAATTAAGAGCGGGAATCCGCTAAGATTCCGCTCTTATAACCGCATTTTTCTCGTCCATTAAAAGAAAATAGACCATGTTTGAAATAAACCCGGTAAATAATCGCATTCAGGACCTCACGGAGCGCTCTGACGTTCTTAGGGGGTATCTTTGACTACGATGCTAAGAAAGAGCGTCTGGAAGAAGTAAACGCCGAGCTGGAACAGCCGGATGTATGGAACGAACCCGAACGTGCGCAGGCGCTGGGTAAAGAACGTTCCTCCCTTGAAGCGATTGTCGAAACACTCGATCAAATGTCGCAGGGTCTGGAAGATGTTTCCGGGCTGCTGGAGCTGGCTGTCGAAGCCGACGACGAAGAAACCTTCAACGAAGCCGTTGCTGAGCTGGATACGCTGGAAGAAAAACTGGCGCAGCTGGAGTTCCGTCGTATGTTCTCCGGTGAATACGACAGCGCAGATTGCTATCTCGATATCCAGGCGGGTTCTGGCGGTACTGAAGCGCAGGACTGGGCAAGCATGTTGGAGCGTATGTATCTGCGTTGGGCAGAAGCACGCGGCTTCAAAACCGAAATCATCGAAGAGTCGGAAGGTGAAGTGGCTGGTATCAAATCCGTCACTATCAAAATTTCTGGCGACTACGCCTACGGCTGGCTGCGTACGGAAACCGGCGTTCACCGCCTGGTACGTAAAAGCCCGTTCGATTCCGGTGGCCGTCGCCACACTTCGTTCAGCTCCGCGTTTGTGTACCCGGAAGTGGACGATGATATCGATATCGACATTAATCCCGCCGATCTGCGCATCGACGTTTATCGCGCCTCCGGCGCGGGCGGCCAGCACGTTAACCGTACTGAATCCGCTGTGCGTATCACCCATATCCCGACCGGGATTGTGACGCAGTGCCAGAACGACCGTTCACAGCACAAGAACAAAGACCAGGCCATGAAGCAGATGAAAGCGAAGCTTTATGAGCTGGAGATGCAAAAGAAAAACGCGGAAAAACAGGCAATGGAAGACACTAAGTCTGATATTGGCTGGGGTAGTCAGATTCGTTCCTATGTCCTGGACGATTCCCGCATTAAAGACCTGCGCACCGGGGTTGAAACCCGCAATACGCAGGCGGTACTAGACGGTAGTCTGGATCAATTTATCGAAGCAAGTTTGAAAGCAGGGCTATGAGGAATCAACATGTCTGAACAAAACGCACAAGGCGCTGACGAGGTAGTCGATCTTAACAACGAAATGAAGGCACGCCGCGAAAAGCTGGCTGCACTGCGTGAGCAGGGCATCCCGTTCCCGAATGATTTCCGTCGTGATCGTACCTCTGACCAACTGCACGCTGAATTTGATGGCAAGGACAGCGAAGAGCTGGAAGCGCTGAATATCGAAGTATCCGTTGCTGGTCGTATGATGACTCGCCGTATTATGGGTAAAGCATCTTTCGTTACCCTGCAAGACGTTGGCGGCCGCATTCAGCTGTACGTTGCGCGCGACGATCTGCCAGAAGGTCTGTACAACGATCAGTTCAAGAAATGGGATCTCGGCGATATTCTGGGCGCGAAAGGTAAGCTGTTCAAAACCAAGACCGGCGAGCTGTCTATTCACTGCACCGAACTGCGTCTGCTGACCAAAGCATTACGTCCGCTGCCGGACAAATTCCACGGCCTGCAAGATCAGGAAGCGCGCTATCGTCAGCGTTATCTGGATCTCATCTCTAACGATGAATCCCGTAAAACCTTTAAAGTACGTTCCCAGATTCTGGCGGGTATTCGTCAGTTCATGGTCGCTCGCAACTTTATGGAAGTCGAAACCCCAATGATGCAGGTGATCCCTGGCGGCGCGTCTGCGCGTCCGTTCATCACCCATCACAACGCACTGGATATGGACATGTACCTGCGCATCGCGCCGGAACTGTACCTGAAACGTCTGGTGGTTGGCGGCTTCGAACGCGTATTCGAAATCAACCGTAACTTCCGTAACGAAGGTATCTCTGTTCGCCATAACCCTGAGTTCACCATGATGGAACTCTACATGGCGTATGCGGATTACAAAGATTTGATCGAACTGACCGAATCTCTGTTCCGTACGCTGGCGCAGACTGTCCTTGGTCACACTGAAGTGCCTTATGGCGACCAGATTTTCGATTTCGGCAAGCCGTTCGAAAAACTGACCATGCGCGAAGCGATTAAGAAATACCGTCCAGAAACCAACATGGCTGACCTGGATAACTTCGACTCTGCGAAAGCGATTGCTGAAAGCATCGGTATTCACGTTGAGAAAAGCTGGGGTCTGGGTCGTATCGTGACCGAGATCTTCGACGAAGTGGCAGAAGCACACCTGATTCAGCCAACCTTCATCACCGAATATCCGGCAGAAGTTTCTCCGCTGGCGCGTCGTAATGACGTGAACCCAGAAATCACCGACCGTTTCGAGTTCTTCATCGGTGGTCGTGAAATCGGTAACGGCTTCAGCGAGCTGAACGATGCTGAAGACCAGGCACAGCGCTTCCAGGATCAGGTTAACGCGAAAGCGGCTGGTGATGACGAAGCGATGTTCTACGACGAAGACTATGTCACCGCTCTGGAACATGGTCTGCCACCGACTGCGGGTCTGGGTATTGGTATCGACCGTATGGTTATGCTGTTCACCAACAGCCACACCATCCGTGACGTTATCCTGTTCCCAGCGATGCGTCCGGTAAAATAATCGCGTAAGCGAAATGCAAAAACCCGGCAATGCCGGGTTTTTTTATCACTCAAATTCGGCTTTTAAGGTGCAGTAAGGTGGGCGAAGTTTATCAACGCCTGGCGCGCATTTTCATCAGAGGCTTCCATCACCATCCACGGGCTAAAAGCCCACGGCGTTAGCGCCAGCACACGCAACATTTCATCCAGCTCGCACCATTGATACTCAATCACTTCATCAGCATTGGGCTGCACCTGATTTGTCACGCGGGCAGCATAGACTGGGCACACTTCGTTTTCCACGATGCCGTTAGGTGCAACGGCGCGGTAGCGGAAATCGGCGGCGACAGAGGTGATGTCGCGAATCTCCACGCCCAACTCAAAGCGGCAGCGGCGGGCAATGGCTTGTTCAAAGGTTTCACCCTGCTGCGGATGCCCGCAAACGGAGTTTGTCCACACGCCAGGCCAGGCCACTTTGCTCAGCGAGCGACGCGTCACCAGGAACTGGCCTTGAGCATTGAATAACCAGCATGAAAAAGCGAGGTGTAACGGGGTAGAGAGCGTGTGAGCGGTATATTTATCTACTATTCCTGATGGCTTGTCGTGCTCATCGAGCAAAATGACATGTTCCCCAACCATGACAACTCCTGAAAATGAATGATGACCCAGCAATAACCCGTCGGGCCATAGACTCAGCCTATCAGCGTAGCCCATAAATGAAAAAAAGGCATTACCAAAAGAAGTTAGGTAACAGGTTAATAACGTGCTTCAATTCTGGGAAGGCGGAGAAGGCCGCAGGTGATGGATTTGGTTGCCGAAGGATACCCGTTCCCTTTGCGTTAGCTGCGCGGGTGGTTTGGCATCCCGCGCGAGCCTGTTATTATGTATGTTCCGAATGTTTATGACCTGAGGATTTGTTTTGCGAGCAGGAAGCCCCACTTCTTCCCCACTATACCTGGTAATGTGCCTGTTTATCGGGCTGCTGTTGTCTGGTTGCGCGGGTAACTCCAGCAATTCAGAAGGCAGCTACAGCGGCTCGGTCTACACCGTGAAACGTGGCGATACCTTGTCGCGCATTTCGCGTATGACGGGCACCAGCGTAAGAGACTTGGCGCGCATGAACGGTATTTCTCCGCCGTATACCATTGCCGTAGGTCAGAAGCTGAAAGTCAGTGGCTCTGCAAAATCTTCCGGCGGTAAGAAACCCCGCGCCACGCAAACGGCAAAAGTGGTTCCGTCATCGGCCGTACCGAAATCCTCCTGGCCGCCGGTAGGCCAACGCTGCTGGCGCTGGCCGGCTAGCGGTAAAGTGGTGATGCGTTATTCCACCGCTGAAGGGGGAAATAAGGGCATAGATATCGCCGGAACCCGTGGACAGCCGATTTACGCAGCAGGCTCCGGGAAGGTGGTGTATGTGGGTAATCAGCTGCGCGGCTACGGTAATCTGGTGATGATCAAGCATAATGAGGATTACATCACCGCCTACGCTCATAACGAAACGTTGTTGGTGAATAATGGGCAGAACGTAAAAATCGGCCAGAAGATTGCCACAATGGGTAGCTCAGATGCGAGCACCGTCGCGCTACATTTCCAGATTCGCTACCGCGCGACGGCGATTGACCCACTGCGTTACCTGCCGCCACAGGGCAGTAAACCAAAATGCTAAGTGGTTATTTTATCATCACTTAGCTATCTAAGGTCTTGCCAGCAGAGGAGTAACGTTTATAATGCTCCTCGCACACCTTTGCGGGCGTAGTTCAATGGTAGAACGAGAGCTTCCCAAGCTCTATACGAGGGTTCGATTCCCTTCGCCCGCTCCATGACACTTCTGAATCACCTCTATCTTATTGAATCCCTTGGCGATACGGCGAAAGCCTGATTGCAGAGTTACTGACTGTAACCTTCTGTGTAACCCTTCATCGGGAATTATTCACACATGGGACTCTCTGTTGCTGATTACCAGCTATGTCCATCATCATCACCTAAAGAGCTATGTACTCGTGCTGTCTGCTATCTCTATCAGCGCAATGGAATCTACTATTGCCGACTGAAAGTTTATCTATCAATAGACGTCTGGACGTCCAAATGTAATTCTGTCAGAATATCCTCAGTCTCACTCAGGACACGGAACAGGAGAACTGCTATGCGTCAACATCATCACATCAAGTCAGCACTCAGGGCCATTCGTGCCGATAACCCATTATTGACCTATGAAGACATGCGCGGTCATCTTCGAGAGATGGCTGAGATGGAGCTATCGTTAGGCCGTTCAGATATTTTTGAACCGGATATGATGGATATTTACCGTGACCAGTATGGAGAACTCGGTGAGAGTCTTGTTGACGCTATTGCTAGTGAACCATTAACCGTTGACCAGCATCGTTACATTAACGAGGCGCAAGATGTAATCAAGGCCTGCATGGCGAGAGTAGAAGGGAACAGTCAGCCGCTGATTGATTATATTGATGGCTTTGATGGAGGCGTGAGGCAGTCGGCTAAGCAGGAGGTAGAAAGCGCAGAGCCACGCCCAGCGGTCACATTAAGATTCCTCGTTGAGCAGTACGAAAAGGAGAATGTTCAGAACTGGAAGCCAGCGACTTTAAAAGAGAACCAGGCGTCACACAGTACGCTCATTGAGATTTTCGATTATCTGGGGCTGACGGACCTGACTGCAATTACCCGAGCGGACATGCTTGAGGTTCGTGATGTGCTCCAGAAGATACCGAAGAACCGTAAACAGCGCT
This sequence comes from Kluyvera fluvialis, assembly GCF_059725275.1. Lineage (NCBI taxonomy): Bacteria > Pseudomonadati > Pseudomonadota > Gammaproteobacteria > Enterobacterales > Enterobacteriaceae > Kluyvera > Kluyvera fluvialis. The sequence goes on from NZ_AP046142.1 coordinate 931,163, forward strand.
TCAAGGATGCCCCATTGGTTGACCTGCTGACTACTGATAAGACCCATGAGTGCATGGATGTCGTGACCATTAACAACAAATATTTGGTGAAGATGGCAGCCTTATTTAAATGGGCTGTACGCAATGACCTGTTAATCAAGAACCTGACCGAAGGTTTAGAGCTAAAAGTGCCACCAAGAAAGGCCTCAGAAGCCCGTAAAGCGTTTTCAGCGACGCAGGTAGGCCAACTTATTGATGCCGCTAAGAAATACTCTCAGAAGCCGTCTGGTAAGCCATATCATTATTATGTTGTTATGCTGGCAGCTATTACCGGAGCGAGACTTAATGAGGTGTCGCAGATTCAGGTTAAGGATGTGATGACCATCAGCCACGGGACCGCTTATATTCATATCAATGAAGACGCTAGCACTCTGCCCGGTAAGAGCATCAAGAACCCGTACAGTGAGCGCTGTGTGCCTCTGGTTGATGGAGCCTATGGTTTCGCATTGGCTGACTTTATGGCGCTTGTAGAGACCCGTAGAAGCGCTGGAGGTGAGGACGCAATGGTGTTCGATGGTCTGAAGCTAATGAAGAATGGTTATGGCGAGCAGGTCAGCAAATGGTTTAACCGGACGTTGTTGCCTAAGGTCGTGGCTGACCGTGACGGATTGGCGTTCCATTCATTCAGACATACAGTTGCGACTCAGTTAAAACAACAAGGTGTCGAATTGGCGTATGCTCAGGCGATTCTGGGGCATAGCTCTGGGTCAATTACTTATGACCGATACGCTAAAGAGGTTGAGGTAGAAATACTGGAAGAAAAACTATCGGAAGCGCTATCGGTTGTTCAGTAGTTGAATATGGATGCTCGAATGAGAGGATGTAATGGGCAAAGAGTTTTTAGTTAGCAAAGAAAATAAGCCATCATATGAATGCATGATTACTGCTGAAACGTGTTTAGGGTTAGCAGGTATGACAACTGAAGATTGGCTACGTGACCATCATTGCCGTACAGGTATCATATTCACTGCCTTTGCTATTGAAGCAATGTTCATCTTTTACAGGAAACAAGTTGATACGAATTACAATAAGAAGCAGAGGGAAGACCGGAAGACAATGCACAAGAATACATTAATGCTCTGTGGTATTAATAATTACATCGGGACAAGACCGTACCAAATTGTCAAAGAGTGTCTTGATGTAAGAGATGCAATTGCTCATGGTGATTCATATACTTCCACTTTCAATTTCTTAGCGGGCGACCTGAATAAACAAGATGATATTACACGCCGTGTCATTGCTGTAAATTCAGAGCAGTTTCGAGGACTAACGATTGAGCGTCTTAGGAAATACATTGAGATGGCAAAGCATATTGACTATGAAGTTTCTGATAAAGGTTACAGACCCTTTGAAAGTGACCTCCCGATAGATGAGCGTAGAAAGCTGATATTGGCCTTTGGTGTCAGTGGAGTATCAATGTGGCCCAGTTCCTAACCGAAAATTTTCTTGGGGTGTGTGAATGTAATCTATTGTTTTAATGAGTAGGGTTATCATCCTAAACTATAGAGAGACATACAGTGCTAGCGTATCGTAGGTGCAAACAGGTATAAGCCTGAAGAAGCTATGGGGACCCTGTCTTTGACAGGATTCCTTCCTTGTGAATATATAGTAAATATTTATGAATTAACATTCATCTTTGGTGGTTTTTGTATTTTTTATTAACTACTTGTTTTATATGAGTATTTACATTAATACCCACTATGGGGAGAGACATCTATAGGAACAACATAAAGTTTTTCATTCACATACACGTATTGATATATAGATTGCTCATATCGCTAGAGTTCAGGTTAAACCAGATGCCCTCTCGTATTCATCCATGCGCCACGGCCAACTTTGCACGTTAGCAGCATGTTCGACGACGTTTGCATTAACCCTCACTTCAGGGAGGAGAGCGACACGTTCGAGACAGCATGTTCGAGACACTTCCGGTTCCCACCAGTAGCGAGCAACAAACGGCTACACCCATACGCAACATCAACCAATAGACGAGACCCGAAGGCAGACTGATTGGAAACCATCAGCCTTCATAGTGTCGAGCTTGTATCAGGTCACACGGCAACGTTGCAGACATTCACGTAAACCTTCGTACCTTTCAGGGCGGGTAACATCAGACACCACACGCGCATTGTTTCTAATGTGCTTCTTAAGTGGGCTACAGAGATGGGAGGTTGAATAGACGAATTAACAATAATACAGGGCGGAAACTCAAAGTTAGCCCGTTAGGTTATATCTTCTAGAATAACTCCCAGTATTAAAATAAATTTTTTAAAAAAACATGTTAATAGATAACCTTTAGTTCTTGAAGTATACCTAATGTTAATATTTATAGTTATTCCTGAAGTTGAGCATTAGATGTCCCTCAGTTATTCCCAATTAATATTGGTTTTATGAAATAAGCCATAATAACCTTGAATCCTCAAGCGCTGTAAACGCTAGGTCCTGCCCTATTGGTCTCACCGAATACCATAACGAAACAGAGAGGTAAACCATGAGCATTTCAATTATGTCATTCAAGCAGGTCTCTCGGAATTTAGGCATCACTCGTAATCGTTTTCTTGAGCTTCTTAAGAAGTCAGGGATGATACAAACAATAGGTCACGAATTGGTATATCAAAACAAGAAAACTGAAAAGGAATTTTTAGCACTGAGCGTTTCACTGGTAAGTATATTGTCAATAATGAATCCCTGTCATTTAATAAAGCACATGGCGGTCAGATACCTCAGCAATTTCTAGATAGCCGCGTAATTAACATCTTGCAGTTAAGTATATCAAAAGAATACATACAGAATTACATCAATGGTCTACGCCAAGACCACTATCAATTACAGCTAGCCGTTTAATATAAGCGTCTTCCATTTGCCTGATAGGTTCCTTTGTTGTGGGACTAGCTGGCTTATCAGGAGGCGACTTATAGAGGACGCTTTTATTAGAAGGAGTCACAACATGACCACTGTTAAAAATGTATCAGGCGTTATCACTTCCGTTGTACTCCCGGTCATCGTTGACGGGTACAAATGGGAATGCAACAAGGACCGCATGTGGAACCTTAATGAGTTACATAAAGCACTTAGCCTTGATGAGAATCAGCGACCATCTGAATGGGACAATAAAGTGTCTCGTGAGTTACTGTCTTCCGGAAATTTGCGGAAGGTGGATAAGGTTGGAACCTATGCGACTGAGCAAGCCGCTATTGCGTATGCTATGTGGATCTCTGTCCCGTTCTATATGACCGTCATTAATGCATTTATTGAGCTACGTAATGACAACGTTATTAAAGCCTTTAATCTCGCTAAACAGAACCAGACCATTAAACCTATTAGTAACGTTGAGTTCGACAAATTGCGGTCACGTGGTTGGTCTATTACGGATGCCATTAAGAAAGCAGGTATTCCTAATGCGGTCCTCGTTAATCGGATGCTTAAATCTGGTTTGATGCATAATCCATTCTATAAGCGTCACATGGGGTCATGGATTGCCAACAAAAAGGGCCGTATTAATGGCTACTGGAAAGCACCAGAAGGTGACGGACGGTTTAACAATGATGGTGTGAAGGTTCTTGAAAAAGGATTTGAGTGGTTAAAAGAACAGCATCCAGAGATTAATCGTCAGGTAGCAATCATGAAGGGTAACGCTAAGCGCCGTAGCAGACGATAAGTTAGACGACGATTTACCTGAGGCGAAAGTTTTGTATCAGGCTCTCCCCAAGGTGGCTTTAATGAAACGAGCATGTTTGACTTGCCCCATAAGCTCGCTCATAGGCACCAGCGATCGATAGCTTTATAATGATCGAAACAAACGATCAAATGGGGTGCAGTATTCAGTTACCATTTAGCGCTCACATGTACGACACTGAGTAATGCTTTATGAAATGTACAACTCTTTTATTCACACATTTTCAGCAGACTTGTACACTGAGTACGAACGATCTATTGCTGCCTGAGCGCTGGTGGCAGATTGAGGGCCTCTCTCCTAGTGGCGTTCTGATTGTGGTTGTGGTCGCAGGCTGTCTACTAATGCGATACCGTAGGGTTGTCTTAGGGATACTCACAGGTATCTCAGGGATGCTTGGTAGGATGCGCAAGATGGTTGTATCAGCTTTCATATGTGCCCTTCTGGGAGCCTCTGTGATCTACCTGCCCGGATGGGCGCTGGTTGTCATCTATGTTCTCATCTTGATGACCTTTGGGGTGTACAAGCTATCGAGGAATAATAGCGATAAATAACTAGTACACATTTTCACAGACCAAGTATCAATTACCCCCCCCTACTGTTACGTAATAGCTTCAACACATGGAGACATCGGGATTCGTCCTTGTCAGCACTTCTTGTCTCCTCATCAAATCTTATTGGGTCATTAAAATACAACGAAAATTTCTCTGGCCCCATTCAATAAAATTAAATAGCAGATTTTCCCCCATTGGCTTTCTGAGGTCTCATAAAGAGAAGAGAGAGGGGAAGATTAACATCAATGTATACAACTTGTGTATTAAGGGTTTTTACTGAGTATCTTTTGAGTACACGCCATTGAGACTAGCCAGCAGTATCGTATTGAGTATTATAATGTGTTTGTTATAAGTCTAATGATACTGTATCGTTAGTATCAGTTAAATGATACTTAGGGCAGGGAGAGACATAATGAGCAAGACTTTCGGTTACATCCGAGTGAGCAGCAAGGACCAGAACGAAGCACGTCAGGTAGAAGCGCTTAAGGGCCTTTGCGATGACTTGATGATTGACAAGGTATCTGGCAAGAATGCTGACCGTCCAGCACTACAGGAGCTACTCAAGGTGGTTCGTCGTGGTGATGTGGTGGTGGTCAAGAGTGTGGACCGTTTAGCCCGTAACACAAAGGACCTTCTGACCATCCTTGAGACCCTTGTTGACTCTGGCGTTACGGTTCGATTCATTGATAACCAGATGATCTTTGATGATACGCCCACCAGCCGCTTTATGATTACCATGTTGGGGGCTGTAGGTGAGCTTGAGCGTTCCTTCATTCGGCAGCGTCAGAGTGAGGGCGTGGCGATAGCTAAGGCTCAAGGCAAGTTTAAGGGCCGTCAGAAGGATGACCAGTTAAGGATTGAGGTGGTGAAGCTGTTGGACCGTGGAGACTTGAGCGCTGACCAGATTGCTAAACTTGCTGGATGTGGGAGAGCTACAGTGTTCAGAATTAAGAAGGAGTTAAGTAATGAGGTTGCTAAGTAAATCTCACTATCTCCCTTGGTCAATCTGTTTAGTCGTCTATCAGTTGTTAACTCAACGTCAGAACTTATTGACCATAGGTGTCTATTAGCTGTAACTTCCTATGTAACCCGAGGGACTCTTCGGTGCTTTAGAATTAAATGGTTAACGATTGGAATTACTGTCAGTTCGATTCCCTTCGCCCGCTCCAAAATCTTTCCTAAGTCCTCTTACCCCCGATAGAATCCAACAAACATAAGCATCTCTGGCTGATCTGGTATTTGGTTCCAGGGAATTTGACACAACAGTTGTATCGTAATGCGTATAGACGCTTTGTGAATCCCCGAAAAGGGATTCCTGGGGGCGTGATATTCAGGAAGGTATGCCATCTTCTTATCAAGGGCAAAGTGACGATAACCGGTATGTTGGTACGTCATATTTGAGTGGGTACAGGCTCGTGTCCCTGCTTTGAAATAACTTACAACTGATATTCGCCGTTATTTTTCAAATTTCGCAGTGTATTCCATTTCTCTTTTAACCATCCCTCCGACCACGAATCGTTTTTACCGGCAAGTAATGCGCTTATCGTAAACCTCGTGAAGTAACCCCCAGAGGATGCTGACGGCTTTAGCGGTTGTCCGCAAACGTTGTTAATCCCGCGATATGGCTGACTAAAAATAAAAATATTTAATTGATGAGATAATTCTTAATTATCGAATTATTTATATTGTTAATTATTAACATTGCACAAATAAAAACTGTTGTATTATTCTTATCTTTTTGATTTTATTGGTTTTTATCTGCTAATTAAAGTTGTGTAAGTAGTATGTAAATTAATATTTAATGTGATCGTTATCTTTATTTGAATCACATCAGTAGCTATTTTCTTGAACCCTGTCACGTACTTTCAACTTGTGCGTTTTTGAAACAAATCTTTACGATCTTGATCACTAAAACAATCATCTTAAAAAAATAAAATGCAATTCCATAAAAATGAAACACAGTTCCAGTTGAGGGTCATTGAATGTTTAAGAAATCTCTGGTCATGATGGCTTTATGTGGCGCTTCATTCGCAGCATCCGCAGTAACTGTCGATTTACGTCATGAGTTTGTCGATGGTGGCAAGGCAGATAAAACTAACGCAGACCGCGTTTCGGTATCTCACCGTTTCGCTAATGGCTTTGGTTTCTCTGTAGAAGCTAAATGGAAATCAGGTGGCGATAATACCGATAAACCCTATACCGACTTTGTGGGTAATGGTCATGAAGAATCGATTAGCTACCAGTGGAAAGCGAATAAAAACTTCTCCATTCAACCTGGCTTTAATATTGAAAGTAACGACAGCCGCTCTATTTATAAGCCAAACTTACGAGTGCAGTACAGCTTCGACAATGGTTTCTACGTAGCGGCTCGTTACCGTTATGACTATACCCGCTATCCATCAAACGCGAACAAAGATGATGATAAAGTAAACCGTGGTGATGCGTGGGCAGGTTACGTATTTGGTGATTGGCGTACTGAGCTGAATTACGTATATGCACGTAGTTCAGAAGGTAATGCGCGTAATAACAATAAACCTTATTCTCAAGAATATAATCTGAAAGTAGCATATAAAATTGATAAGAATTGGGCACCATACGGTGAAGTGGGCAACGTGGGCGTAAATGACCGCAGCGACCGCCAAACCCGTATGCGCGTAGGTGTGGCGTACTCCTTCTAAAAAAATGCACGAAACCCCGGTGAAGTTGACCGGGGTTTTGCTATCTAATCAATGCGATAGCGCCTCTCTCTTTGCGTCGTGACGAATTTACAATAATTCACTCTCAAATAATTTAATAATAAACCATTGTTGTGTCGCTTTTACTCTGGGTCATTCGTTTACACACTATCGAAAGGGTCCCAATATGGATAGCGCTGTTGTCATTTTATTGCTTTTCATTGTTTGTTTTCTTGTGCTGGGCGGTGGATGGTTGCTCATCATGCGCACTGAAATGAAGATAGAGAAGAAAATGCAGAGTGAATTTGAGATAAAAAGAGAGGAAGAAAAACACCAGAAGACGCTGCAAAAATATGAAGAGCTTTTGGCGATGGAAATAGAATGGCATTCGCATCGTGTGGCCAGCATCAAATTCTTCCTGGCGAAAATAAAGAAAAAACAGGATGCAGAATATCGTAGCACGCAAGCCAGTATCAATGGCGATAACACACACCTGCACTCGAAAATCAAAGCCTTGATTTTCATTTACTTCCCTCATTTGCAGGATGACTACATTAAGCTGTGCAAAACGGCTGATTGCACCGTTTATTTCGATTTTGTGTATGGTCGTTCAAACGACAGCGCGCGGGTGATTGCGGAGCTAACCGATAAACTGCAAAAATTCACCGCCCAGTCCACCGAGTTCCAGAACCGTATCCGCAATGAAGTGACCGTGAATTGACGAGCGATTTTCACGGTCTTCAGGTCTATGATTAGTCTCTAACCTATATAAAAAATAGAGGCAATGTCATGGATAAGGAGCTACTGGACGCGGGTTATCGCGTCTATACCGGAAGTAAAGTTGATGTCTACTTCAATACAGATATCTGCCAACACTCCGGGAACTGCGTGCGTGGCAGCAGCAAGTTGTTTAATTTGAAGCGTAAACCGTGGATTATCCCGGATGAAGTCGATGTCGCCACCGTTGTGCGCGTTGTCGATACTTGCCCTAGTGGGGCGCTGAAGTACCGTCATCATGACTGAGTGAGGGCATCATGGATATTCTGGAAGGGCATAACAAATTTTACGTGAACGACGCTGATGGTAATCAGCTCGCGGAAATTGTCTTTGTACCCACGGGTGAACACCTGAGCATTATTGAACACACGGATGTTGATCCCCGTCTGAAAGGGCAGGGGGTAGGCAAGCTACTGGTGGCTAAAGTGGTGGAGAAAATGCGCCAGGAGCAGCGCAAAATCATCCCATTGTGCCCGTTTGCTAAACATGAGTTTGATAACACTCGCGAATACGACGATATTCGTGCCTGACCTATTGCGCCAGTTTCGGCTGGCGCCGCTTCTGCATTTGCCGTTTGGCAGCGGCAGAATACCCCGCCAGCTTCCCTGGTAAAGGAGAGCAAAGCGGAGCGGTTATAACGCAAAGTTTTAACGGTTTGGATTTCTTATTGCGAAAATGTAAATAACGAACTCAATATTTGTTATTTCAGAATCGCGGCTCATTCTGGCTATCTTTGGTTCCAGCCCACTATTTCGGCTTTGAATCAGGAGAAACCAGAATGAGCAGACAAATCAAGTTAGGTGCTTTCCTTCCCGGTGGCGGCCAGCACATTGCGGCGTGGCGTCACCCGAATCAACCTGCTGATGGCGCAACCAATTTTGAATTTCACAAGCGGCTGGCGCAAACCGCTGAGCGCGGCCTGTTCGACGCCTACTTTCTTGCCGATGGTTTGGCGGTTCCTGCTTCTGGCGTGACCGACGGTGGTACGGCAAAAGTGGCGGGCTTTGAACCGGTCACGCTGTTTTCTGCGCTGGCTCCGCTCACCTCACATATCGGTTTTATCGCGACCGCTTCGACCACTTACGAAGAGCCGTACAATCTGGCGCGTAAGTTTGCCTCGCTGGATTTAATCTCCGGCGGACGCGCAGGGTGGAACGTGGTGACAACGGCAACCGAAGCGGCGGCGCACAACTTTAACCTCGACCACCAACACCCCCATGAATACCGCTACCAGCGTGCGCAGGAGCATGTCGAAGTGGTGAAAAAACTGTGGGATAGCTTCGAGGACGATGCATTTGTTCGGGATAAAGCCAGCGGCCAATTTTTTGACCCGGAGAAAGTTCACACCACCGACCACGTCGGCCAATTCTTTAAAGTGCGTGGGCCGCTGAATGTGCCGCGATCGGCGCAGGGACAGCCGGTTATCGTGCAGGCTGGGCAGTCTGAAAGCGGGCGCTCGCTGGCGGCGGCAACTGCCGAAGTGATTTTCACCTCGCATCAGCATCTTGAGACAGCACAGGATTTCTATCGCGACATTAAAACGCGCGCCAGAGCGGCGGGGCGCAACCCCGATCACGTGCTGGTGATGCCTGGCGTCGCGCCGTTTATTGGTCGCAGCGAAGAAGAAGCGCAGGAGAAATACCATCAACTGACCTCGCTTATCGTCGAAGCCGACGGTATTGCGCTGCTCAATGGTTTGTCCGGTGGCGCTATCAACCTTGCCCATTTCGACCTGGACGGCCCGCTACCGCCGCTGCCGGTCACCGAAGGCATGAAATCACGGCCTGAACTGATCCGCCAGATTGCCGACGAGAATCAATTTACCATTCGCCAGTTGTATCAGTGGGTGGCGACTGCGCGCGGGCATTTCACCATCGTGGGGAGCGCTGAACAGGTTGCCGATACGCTGCAAGAGTGGTTTGAAAACGGTGCGGCGGATGGCTTCAACGTGCTGCCGCCGTGGCTGCCGGGCGGGCTGGATGATTTTATCGAGCTGGTGGTTCCTATCTTGCAAAAACGTGGGTTGTTCCGCACGCAGTATGAAGGCAAAACGCTGCGCGAAAATCTGGGGCTGCCGTTCGCCAGCAACCGCTACAGCGCGGTGCGCAACGCCAAAGTGGCCTAAGGAGATGCTATGTTTTATTCCACCACTCGAATTCGCCTGAAGGCGCGCCGTCCGGCAACGCCAGCCTACACGTTATGGTATCAGCGGAGTGTATCGGTGATTGCCCGTTACGGCCTGCTGGTGTTGTTTTTTGCCGGTTGGCAAATAGCCAGCACGGCGGGCTGGCTCAATGCGGCGGTCATTCCACCGCTGGATAAAATCTTTTTTGCGCTGTGGAACGGCGTGACATCCGGCGCGCTGTTGGGCGATATCACCATCAGCCTGCAACGTGCGGGGCTGGCTTTCTTTGCCGCCGTTGTCGTGGGGATCCCGCTGGGGCTGTTTATGGGGCAGATTCGCCCGCTGGAACAGGCGCTGGATCCGATTTTACAACTCTTTCGCCAGACGTCGGCGCTGGCGCTATACCCGATATTTATCCTGCTGCTAGGGCTTGGCGAAACTTCCAAAGTGTTCGTGATTTTTTGGGCGGCGCTGTTCCCGATTCTGTTGTCGACCATCAGTGGCGTGAAAGAGGTGGATGGCAAGCTGCTGGAGATGGCGAAAACTTTTGGCGCGGGGCGTCTGACGCTGTTTTATCGGGTGATTGTTCCGGCTTCTGTGCCCTCTATTTTTGTTGGCCTGCGCCTGTCAGCAACCACCGCGTTGTTGCTGCTGATTGCTGCTGAAATGATCGGCGCAAATCAGGGGATCGGCTTTCGAGTGATGAATGCGCAATATAACTTCCAGATACCAATGATGTTTGCCGCCATATTTCTGCTGGCTTTTGCAGGGTTATTAGCCAACGCCGTTCTGGTTCTTTTACAACGCCGCTTGTGTCGTTGGAACACGCGTAACCCGTAATCTTTGTCCGTTATTTTTGCGCCTTTTAATCTCGCCTGACAGGAATTTTTATAATGAAAAAACAGCTTTATGTGGTGTGGGTAGCGGTACTTTTCTTCTTTGGGATCAGCGCGTCCGCACGCGCTCAGGATGACGTTACCCTGCGTTATATGGCGAGCTACGGCGGTATTTCTGCCCACGAATTAGCCGAAGCGCTGGGCTATTTTAAAGGTACTGGCGTGTCGATTAAAAATGCTGGTTACGCCAGCGGCGGCCCGGAATCTTTATTTGCTCTGGCGTCAGGCAGTATTGATGTTGGCTCGGCGGCGACGCCTGCGGTCATCAACGCCATCGCCAACGGTAATGACTTTCTCGCGGCGTATCCGACAAACGGCATTAACGATGTCACCAAATCGATTTTCTACGTAAAGGAAGACAGCCCGATCAAGTCGATTAAAGATTTAGTGGGTAAGAGCGTGGCGATTAACACCTTAGGGGCGCATCTGGATTACACCCTGCGAGAGGCGCTGCATCAGGCCAATTTGCCGGAAAACGCCGCCAAGCCGGTGGTCGTTCCTGGCCCGCAGTTGGAACAAACGTTGCGTTCAGGGCAGGTGGATGTGGCGGCGTTCGGCTACTGGCAAACCACTTTTGAAGGGGCGGCGCGTAGCCACGGTGGCCTGCGCGCCATTTTTAACGACGCCGATGTGCTCGGGCCGATTGCCGGCGGTTTTACCGTGCTGCGCGCTGATTTTGTCAAACAGCACCCGGACGCGGCGCGCACCTTTGTGGTTGAGTCGGCAAAAGCGCTCGACTTTGCCCGTGAAAACCCGGCACAAGTGCGTGACATTATGGCGAAAATCCTCAAAGAACGTGGTGAAAACCCCGACGTGGCGCAATATTTTACCGGCTATGGCGTGCGTAAAGGCGGCCTGTCAGAACCCCACGACGTACAATTCTGGCTGGATCTCCTGGAACGTGACGGTGTGCTGCGCAAAGGCCAGTTAAAGGCGTCCGACATTTTACTGAAAACGGAAGGTGTGTGATGACAACGGCTCTCCAGGCTCCACGCGGTGATATTTCTATTCGCAGTTTGCGTAAAACGTTTTCTCTTGAGGGTAAGCCGTTTGATGTATTCCGCGATCTGAACTTGCAGATTGAGAGCGGGCAAAGTATTGCGATTGTTGGCCCAAGCGGCTGCGGCAAAACCACGCTGCTGCGCATTCTGGCGGGGCTGGAAACGCCGGATGCGGGCGATGTGGTGATTGACGGTCAGGCGGTGCACGGCATGAGTCGTGAGCGGGCGGTGATTTTTCAGGAGCCGCGCCTGCTGCCGTGGCTGACGGTGCTGGAAAATGTCAGCTTTAGCCTGGATGTGCAAGGCGTGCCGCGCCAGCAGGCCAGATCGCGAGCGAAACAGGCCATTGAACTGGTGGGGCTGAGCCACTGCGAACAGGCGCTGCCAAACCAGCTTTCGGGGGGCATGGCCCAGCGCGTTGGCATTGCCAGAGCGCTGACTATTCAGCCGGAAATCCTGTTACTTGATGAGCCGCTGGGCGCGCTGGATGCGATGACAAAAATCACCATGCAAGAGGAGCTGGCGCGTATTCGCGATGCCGAAAATATCACGATGGTGCTGGTGACGCATGACCTGGAGGAGGCGATTTATCTGGCGGATCGGGTGCTGATTTTGCCTAAAATAAAGGGCGATGCGATCCGTACCATTGAGGTGACGTTACCTCGCCCTCGCGTGCGCAGCAGCCGTGATTTTGTCGCGCTGCGCCAGCAATTAATGGCTGAATTTGGTCTGCATTAATTATTGCTTTGTAATCTAACGCGTTATTTTTATTTCCGTGCGAACAGTGAGGATGATTTTTTTAATTAAAAAAAGCAAAATCGGATTTGTTGTTAACAATATTAATGTGAAAGTGAGTGATATTTTAAAATAATGTAAAAGTGCGCTACTATTGGTGCACTCATTACATTTTGCTATGCGAATATCATCATTATGCCTGCAATTAATAAAAAACTATTTTCTCTGGCGACAATAGCGCTGCTGGTTAACTCAGCGGCTTACGCAAATACCGATACGACGCAAAAAACGGATGTCCTGCTTATTGGCGGTGGGATCATGAGTGCGTCGCTGGGCACCTGGCTGCAAGAGCTACAGCCGGACTGGAAACAGGTCATGGTCGAGAAGCTCGATAACGTGGCATTAGAATCGTCTAATGGCTGGAATAACGCCGGGACGGGCCACTCCGCCAATATGGAGCTGAACTACACGCCGGAGCGCCCGGACGGTAGCATTGACGTCACCAAAGCGCTGGAAATTAACGAACAGTTTATGATTTCCCGCCAGTTCTGGTCGTCTCAGGTGAAGCGTGGCATTTTGCGTGATCCGCACGCCTTTATTAACTCTACGCCGCATATGAGTTTTGTGTGGGGCGACAAGAACGTGAATTACCTGGAAAAACGCTATGACGCGTTGCAGAAAACCACATTGTTCCAGGGCATGAAATTCTCGACCGATCATCAGCAAATTGCCCAGTGGGCGCCACTGGTGATGGCTGGCCGCGACCCGCAGCAGAAAGTTGCCGCCACCTGGACTCCAGCCGGGACGGACGTCAACTACGGTGAGATCACCCGTCAGCTTATCGGTAGCCTGCAAAAAAACAGCCACTTCTCACTGCAAACCTCTGCGGAAGTGACCGAGTTTAAACGCAATAGCGATAACTCCTGGCACGTCACCATCAAAGATGTGAACAACGGGCAACTGCGCGCGGTTGACGCGAAATACGTGTTTATCGGTGCGGGCGGCGGGGCGCTGAAACTGCTGCAACAAACCGGCATCCCGGAAGCTGACAACTACGCCGGTTTCCCGGTGGGGGGGTCCTTCCTGATGACCGAAAACCCGGACGTGACGCGCCAGCACCTGGAAAAAGTCTACGGTCAGGCTTCCGTCGGTGCGCCGCCGATGTCAGTGCCACATATCGATGCGCGCTTTATCGATGGCAAACGCGTGGTGCTGTTTGGGCCATTCGCCACCTTCTCGACCAAGTTCCTGAAAAACGGTTCGTTCTTTGATTTGCTGAACACCACCACGACCAGCAACGTGATGCCGATGACCCACGTAGGTCTCGACAACTTTGACCTGGTGAAATACCTGATAAGCCAGGTCATGCTGAGCGACGACGACCGCTTTGCCGCGCTGAAAGAGTACTACCCGCAAGCGCGCAAAGAAGACTGGAAGCTGATTCAGGCCGGGCAGCGCGTACAGATTATCAAGAAAGATGCCGATAAAGGCGGCGTGCTGAAGTTGGGTACAGAAGTGGTTGTTGACCAACAGCGCACCATTTCGGCTCTGCTGGGGGCATCTCCGGGTGCGTCTACCGCAGCGCCAATTACTCTGAACGTGATGAAAAAACTGTTCCCGGAACAGTTCAACTCACCGCAATGGCAGAGCAAAATTCGTGAAATTGTCCCGAGCTTTGGCCAGAACCTGAACGGCAACACCGCGTTGACCCAACAAGTGTGGGATGACACCGCAGCGACGTTGCAGCTCACCAAACCACCGGTTATCCAGATGCCTGAAGCGCCGGTCGCACAAGCTAAACCGGCGGAGCAGCAGCCTGCGAGCGCATCGCCGCAGCACGATATGGCGCTGTAATTGCCCATAAAAAAGACCTGGCGGGTTCCCCCGACAGGTCTTTTTTTATGCCCGTTATCGGTTAACCTAAGAACATCACCGATACGCACAGCAGGCCAACAATCAGCGTAATCAAGCTACCGAGCGAACGGTAAGGCTTAAGCGCAGGGATCAAATACGTTGAAAGCGTTGGCATGATAAACAGAATCATCGCAATCAACGGCCCACTGATGGCGTAAATCATCGAGATGGCGTTCGGGTTGATGCAGCAGACGATAAACGTCACCGCCGACACCAGCATGATGGATAGCCCACGGTTAAACGAACGGCTTTTACGCACGCCAACCTGATTCAGCGACGATTTCACTATTTCGCTCGCCCCTTCAATCACCCCAAAATAGGTTCCGAGGAACGACTTCGACATCGCCACAACCGCCACAATAATGCCGGAGATAGACAGCCAGCCAGGGGCGTTCGGGATCATCGACAGTGCCGACAGTATGGTTACGCCTTCATCTTTGGCGGCGTTGATATACTCCGGTGGAATCGACAACAGGCAACTGAACACGAAGAACAGTACGCTCAGGCAGATAATCAGGTACGCGACCTTCATGATTTTTTTGCATTTACCCATCGCAAGCTCGCCATATTTCTCCCGCCGGTCGATGGCGAAGGTGGAGATAATTGGCGTATGGCTAAAAGCGAAAACCATCACGGGAATAGATAACCACACCTGATGCAACGTATGAGGTGTTACCTCCATCTGCGTCGTCAAAAGCGACGGCTGCCAGACTTTGGTCAGGTAAACCGACAGGAACAGGAAGTAGGCTATCAGCGGGAATACCAGCATCCCCATCACTTTGATGGTGGTCTGACGCCCCGTCAGGAAGATGAGGTTGAGCAACAGCACCACGCCAAAGCTAATCAGCGCACGAATTGGTAGCGTGATTGGCATATAGCGGGAAAGCTGTTCTGCCAGCGAGTTGGTAATGGCGACCGCGTAGATAAGCACCACCACGAAGAACGCGACAAAGTACAGCGTGGTGATGAGGTTGCCGATCTTTTTCCCATAATAGTGGGTCACAGCACCGGTGATGCCGACACTTGCAGGTGTGTTGGCGGATAGGATGAACTGGCATAAAGCGCGATGCGGCCAGTACGTTAAGGGCCAGGCGACGAGGGCGGTAATAAACAGCACCACGGCACCGGCAGCACCCAACTGGATGGGCAGGAACAAGGTTCCGGCTCCGACGGCCGTGCCATACAGGGCAAAGCTCCAGAGAGTCTCTTCTTTTGACCAAATTTTAGACATTATCTGAATTTATCAACCATAAAACCGAAAAAATAGCCGCTAATTTACCATATTAAGCATTTCGTGTGGTTGAACATTTCCAGACCGATAGCTATCGGTCTGAAAAAAAGACTAATTTCGGACAAACATATTTTGCATACGGCGCTTCATCAGACGCGCGCGCAGAACGTCGTAAACCCAGTTGTAGAGCATGGTGTACGGCAGGAAGAACAGGAAGAAACCTATTTCCAGCGTCAGCGCCTGTAGCAGCGTCACGCCCAGAACCAGCGAGACAATATTGACGCCAATAATGATAAAGCCGCACTCAAACCCCAGCGCGTGCAGGGCGCGAATTTTCGCGGTACGCGTGACGCGGGTGACAGGCCACAGACGGTCAAAAACGGCGTTATAGATGATGTTCCAGATCATGGCGGTGGTGGCCAGAATGACCGTCAGCCCACCCATTTCCAGCACCGAGCGCTGCATCAGCCAGGCGGTCGTTGGGGCGAGGATAGCGGTGGCAATCCCTTCAAAGCATACCGCGTGGAAAATACGCTCCGGGAGTTTTCGGCGATGTAATGAATTCTGTTGCATGGTGAAACCTTGTATTGAGTCAGTGCTATTGCGCGCATTTTATGGGGAAATGTGATAAGTAAAAGATAGAATCCATCGATAAAGTAGATACATCATGCGCTATTCCCCAGAAGCATTAACCGCATTTGTTGAAACGGTGGCCTGTGGCTCGTTCTCAGCGGCGGCGCGTCGTTTACGTAAAAGCCAGTCAACCATTAGTACCGCAATCGCGCATCTGGAGGTCGATCTCGGTGTAACGCTGTTTGACCGTTCGGCGCGCCAGCCGGTTCTGACGGCTGAAGGGCAGCGGGTGTTGAGCTACGTGCAGGCGATTCTGGCAGCCAGTGAGAGATTAGATGAACTGGCGGTGTCGCTGAGTGGTGAAACCGAAGCGCGGCTGGCGTTTGTGCTCTCCGATACCCTGCACCCGGATGTGCTGGAGGATTTGCTGGCGCAGTTTGACCGCCAGTTCCCGCATACCGAATTTGAGTGTCTGGTTGGGGAAGATGATGACGTTATCGATTTGTTGCAAAAAGGGCGCGCGCAGGTTGGGTTGATTGAGGCGCGTGATGACTATCCTACCGATATTGGTCACATCCGGCTGCCGATGCAGAGCCACATGGCGATTTATGTCGCACCTTCGCATCCACTGGCGGCGGTACACAACGTTGAGTGGGAATTGCTGCGTACCTGGCGCGAACTGCGTTTGAATACCTATCTGGAAAAACGCCCGACGCCCGCACGCGGGCCTGTGTGGTCTGCACCGAACTATTTGATGTTATTGAGTATGGCGGCGCAGGGTTTAGGCTGGTGCGCCTTGCCTTGTGCGCTGGTGGAGGAGTTTTCTCGCTCGGCAGAACTGAAGATGCTGGATATCGCTGGCTGGCCGATGTCGGTGTCTATCGATCTGCTATGGCATAAAGATGCGCCGCTGGGCGCGGCGGGAAGCTGGCTGCGGCAGTACCTGCAACAGGTTGCGGCTTAGGCGGGCGATATGAATTTCCTTTGTGATAAAACTCACTTATTTTAAACAATTGCGAAAAAATTTGATAACAATCATCTACTATACGGAGGTTATTTTGCGCTGAGGTTTAGATGAAAGATGTCGTTATCGTAGGTGCGGTTCGTACGCCAATCGGCTGTTTTCAGGGGGCGCTTGCGCGTCATTCCGCTGTAGAGTTGGGCAGTCTGGTGATTAACGCATTGGTAGAACGCAGCGGTATTTCTGCGGCGGCTATTGATGAGGTGATTATCGGCCAGGTTCTGACGGCGGGAACGGGGCAAAACCCGGCACGACAATCGGCGATTAAAGGCGGCTTGCCGAATACCGTGTCGGCGATCACCATTAACGATGTCTGTGGTTCTGGCCTTAAGGCGCTGCATCTGGCAACGCAGGCGATTCAGTGTGGCGAAGCGGATATTGTGATTGCCGGTGGGCAAGAGAATATGAGCCGCGCACCGCATGTATTAACCGACAGCCGTACCGGCGCACAGTTGGGGAACAGCCAACTGATTGACAGCCTGGTGCATGATGGCCTGTGGGATGCGTTTAACGATTATCACATGGGCGTAACGGCGGAAAATCTGGCGCGGGAATACGGCATCAGCCGTGAGCAGCAGGATGCCTGGGCGCTCAGTTCCCAGCATAAAGCGCGTAAAGCGATTGATTCCGGTCGTTTTCGTGATGAAATTGTACCAGTCATGAACCCGCAGCCAGGCGGCACTTCCCATATTGTTGATACCGATGAACAGCCGCAAACCGATGCCAGCGCAGAAGCGTTAGCACGTCTGGTTCCTTCTTTTGATAATCAGGGGTCGGTTACTGCCGGTAATGCGTCTTCCATTAATGATGGCGCGGCGGCGGTATTGATGATGAGCGAAAGCAAAGCGCTGGAACTCGGTTTGCCGATCCTTGCGCGGATCCGTGCCTTTGCAAGCGTGGGGGTTGATCCCGCGTTGATGGGTATTGCGCCGGTGTATGCAACCCGCCGTTGCCTGGATCGCGCCGGTTGGCAGCTTGGCGATGTGGATTTAATCGAGGCTAACGAAGCGTTCGCCGCTCAGGCGATTTCGGTAGGCAGAATGCTGGAGTGGAACGAGCACAAGGTGAACGTCAACGGCGGGGCTATCGCGTTGGGGCATCCGATTGGCGCGTCCGGTTGCCGTATTCTGGTTTCTTTGGTACACGAAATGATTAAACGTGATGCCCGTAAAGGGTTAGCGACGCTGTGTATTGGCGGAGGGCAGGGCGTTGCTCTTGCCGTTGAGCGTGATATTCAGCAATAAACCTTGAATCCCCCCATTTCCCTTCTTTCAGAAAGGCCTCGCACGAGGCCTTTTTTGTGCACGTCCTTTATCCCGCCTAAAGATAAACGTGAAAATGTCTAGCCTATTTCTCAATCAATTTATTTTCATGTGTGTTATCGGGAAATATTTAAAATGGTTAAATAATTAGCGTGGTTATTGATGAGGTGGTGATTGTTAGCATTAAATAAAATAACGTGCGTTATTTATTTTTCTCTAACTTGCTGTAAATTAAGTGAATTCAATAAACTACAATTCAATTTTAATAAATCTTTGTGATCTGAGTTTTAATTTTCATGGGTTATGTCTGATTTTTATTGAGCTTTGTCACGTCCTCTCTATCTCTCCATTCAAGAAATAAATAATTACGATCTCGATCACTAAAATGCAAGGTTGAAAAAAATAAAATCCAATTCCATAAAAAAGAAACATAATTTCAATTGAGGGATGGCAAATGCTTAAGAAAACTCTGGCCCTGGCTGTATTATCTAGTCTGTCTTTCGCTGCATCGGCGGTAACGGTGGATCTGCGTCATGAATATATTGATAGCGGCTCTAACGCTGACCGTGTGGCTGTTTCCCACCGCTTTGACAATGGTCTTGGTTTTGGTGTGGAAGCGAAGTGGAAAACGGGCGGTGATACTGATAAACAGGACCGTCCATTTAACGAAATGGTTGGCAACGGCCATGAAGAGTCCATCAACTGGCGTTGGAAAGCGACGGATAATTTTGCTCTGAACCCTGGCTTTAATATCGAAAGTAAAGACAGCTTCTCTATCTACAAACCTTATCTACATGCGCAATACAGCTTTGATAATGGTTTCTATGTTGCGGCTCGTTATCGTTATGAATATACCCGTGTACCCGCGACCTCCAGCAATGGCGGCGGCGTCGATGATAAAGTGAATAAAGTGGACACTTGGGTAGGTTGGGCAATGGGCGACTGGCGTGTCGAGCTGAACTATGTTTATGCGCGCAGTACCGAGGCTGACTCAAAACATAAGAGCCTGTACCGCAATAATAACAAACCGTACAGCAACGAATATAACGCGAAGCTGGCTTATAAATGGGATAAAAACTGGTCCCCATATTTTGAAGTGGGCAACGTAGGGGTGAAATCTACCGATGAGCGTCAAACGCGTCTGCGTGTCGGTGTTGCGTATACCTTCTAAATAAAGTCGGACTCTCATCCGTTTTCCCCCCGGAGCATTTAGCCGGGGGTTTTTATTTGTCTGTGATTCCCGTTTTTATCTTTCCCTTAGGTTTATTATATCTGCCTAATCTTGATGACCTCATGCTCTAAACGTCAGGCAAAAAAAAGTCCCCCCAGAGGAGGGACAAGGCCAGTTACAGAAACACAAAACTCAGAATTAATTATGCTTGCATCAGCGTACGTTCAGTCGGCAGTTTGGCAATATACAGCGCGGGTTTACCGTCTTTGTCAGAGCTAAACAGCACCGCGCTATCGTCTGGGGTAAAGGACGGATGTGGATGGGTAACCTGACGGCTGTTTTGCACCGTTGCCCATGAGGTGTCATGGCGAGCAACGCGGAAGTACGCCTGTTTTGCAACGTCAAATGCATACAGATAAGGGTCGTTATCGATGGTGTAACCGCTGGTGTCTTTCACATCAACCGGCGTGCCGGAGCCATCACCGACCAGCATCGTGCCATCGAAGTTGCTCATCAGGTGAGAACAGGCAGGCATTTGCATCAGCGCTTCATTAACGTTGGTGTCCGGGTTGAAGCGGTAAATGGTGCGGCCCTGTTTGCCTTTCAGATAAGAGACATACACCAGCGCCGAGCCATTCGGAACCCAGAATTCGTGAGTACAGCTTTCGCCTTGCGCATGTTCTTTCACTTTGCGCACGTTGCTGCCGTCTTCATTGACCAACCACATCCGAGCATCCACCAGATCGTGCGGGCCTTCGTGGCAGAACGCCACCGTGTTGTCGTCAAACGGACGATAGATAGGGTGACCGAGCCAGTTTTTCTCCTGGTGGATCACCGCGCTTTCGCCGGTTTGCAGGTCAACGCGCAGCAGGCGGCAGTGCGGGCCTTTGTGGAAGAAATCGTGGAATAGCTGCCAGTCGTTTAACGGCGTCCAGTCACTTTTGGCAATTTCGATACCGACCAGCTTGGTGCAATCGCTGTTGGAAACCCAGGTTCCGTAGCCAACCCATTCGTCTGGCACACGGTAAACTTCACGCTCGGCCAACGTTTTCAGGTTCACTTCCAGCAGGGTGCGATCGTTTTTGACGTAATAGAGAGATTGATCATCAGGAGACAGGAAACCACCAAAGGTGTTATCGCCTGCGCCTTCCGTCAACTGCACGGCTTCGGCGTTGGCAACGTCCAGTAAATAGTAGTTCCAGTGGCCGTCGAATTCACCCGCAAACAACAGATGGCTGCCGTCGTTAAAGAAACACTTCTGATAGAAGTAGTTACGATGACAAGTGACTTCCGGTGGAGTCAAGCGGGTAACTTCTGCGCCAGTGTCTGGGTCGCGGCTGACCTCATAATTCAATTTTACCCGCATACCTTTAGCCATGATGCTCTCCTTTTACACATGCAGCCGCAGGGTTTCTAAACCTCGGCGGCCGGTTTTGGTGTTATTCTAAAAACTGGGTGTTAATTTATCAAAACAGCGTTTCATTGTTTGTGATGCCGGACGCACTTTATACGAAAAATCATCATTTCCGCTACTTTTTTGCGGCGCCTTCACAGTGGATGTCAAGCCAGTCTTTGTTTTTGCTACATCATTTACCCATTCCTGGTTATTTTTCAAAGAAACATGTAACCAAATGAATAATAGTGTTTTTTGTTTTTTCTTCACGGTGTTTCATGATGTATTCGTGATCGAATTTGCATTTTTGATATTAATTCACAGAAAAAATGAAACGATGTTTTATTTGTAATTGAAAACCCATTTCATCGGCGATAAGATACGAGCATAAACAAAGCGGAATGGGGTTTCGTTCTGCTATAGAGCATAAGACCACATTTTCCTGGAGGTTGAGGTGGAAGTACGACAGAGCATCCATAGCGCACATGCTAAAACGCTGGATACACAAGGGCTTCGCGACGAATTTTTAGTTGAACAAGTGTTCGTTGCCGATGAATACACCATGGTCTACAGCCACATCGACCGTATTATCGTTGGCGGCATTATGCCGGTGGCTAAAACGGTATCCGTCGGCGGCGAAGTGGGTAAGCAGCTTGGCGTGAGTTATTTCCTTGAGCGCCGTGAGCTTGGCGTTATCAACATCGGCGGAGCGGGCACGATTACCGTTGATGGTCAGTGTTATGAAATCGGCCACCGCGACGCGTTGTATGTCGGCAAGGGCGCTAAAGAAGTGGTTTTCGCAAGCGTTGATGCGGAAAAACCGGCTAAGTTTTACTACAACTGCGCACCTGCCCACACCACCTACCCAACCAAAAAAGTGACGCCTGCTGATGTTGCTCCGGTCACGTTGGGCGATAACCTCACCAGTAACCGCCGCACCATCAACAAATATTTTGTACCGGACGTGCTGGAAACCTGTCAGCTCAGTATGGGTCTGACCGAACTCGCGCCTGGCAATCTGTGGAATACCATGCCGTGCCATACCCACGAGCGCCGCATGGAAGTCTACTTCTATTTCAATATGGATGAAGATAGCTGCGTGTTCCACATGATGGGGCAGCCGCAGGAGACGCGTCATATCGTGATGCATAACGAACAGGCGGTGATTTCACCGAGCTGGTCAATCCACTCAGGCGTAGGGACGAAAGCGTATACCTTCATCTGGGGGATGGTGGGTGAGAACCAGGTCTTTGACGATATGGACCATGTAGCAGTGAAGGATCTGCGCTAGTCGCGGACAGCATTAGACCAACAATGCCTGTCCGGTACAGGCGCTAACGATAAGGAATAAAAAATGATTTTGGATTCATTCTCTCTGCAAGGCAAAGTCGCGGTTGTAACGGGTTGCGATACCGGTCTGGGTCAAGGTATGGCGCTGGGTCTGGCGGAAGCGGGCTGCGACATCGTGGGGATCAACATCGTTGAGCCTACCGAAACCATCGAACGTGTTACCGCAATGGGTCGCCGTTTCCTGAGCCTGACCGCTGACCTGCGTAAAATTGACGGCATTCCAGCATTGCTGGAGCGCGCAGTGGCGGAATTTGGTCATATCGATATCCTGGTGAACAATGCGGGTCTGATTCGTCGTGAAGACGCTATCGATTTCAGCGAAAAAGACTGGGACGACGTGATGAACCTGAACATTAAGAGCGTGTTCTTTATGTCTCAGGCTGCGGCTAAGCACTTTATTGCCCAGGGTAACGGCGGCAAAATCATCAATATCGCGTCCATGCTCTCCTTCCAGGGCGGTATCCGTGTGCCTTCTTATACTGCGTCTAAAAGCGGCGTCATGGGCGTTACCCGTCTGATGGCTAACGAGTGGGCGAAACACGGTATCAACGTTAACGCGATTGCGCCGGGCTACATGGCGACCAACAATACCCAGCAGTTGCGCGCTGACGAAGAGCGTAGCGCAGCGATTCTCGACCGTATCCCGGCGGGCCGTTGGGGTCTGCCAAGTGACCTGATGGGGCCAATCGTGTTCCTGGCGTCTCCGGCATCTGATTACATCAACGGTTATACCGTTGCCGTAGACGGCGGCTGGCTGGCTCGTTAATTTCGGGCTTGTGATAAAAAAACCGCCAGTGGCGGTTTTTTTTATGCCGGATGGCGCTGCGCTTATCCGGCCTACGCGTGTGTTCACGCCGCCATCCGGCACGGTGACCGCCATTGCCTGATGGCGCTTCGCTTATCAGGCCTACGATGTGTAAACTTGTAGGCCGGATAAGGCAACGCCGCCATCCGGCATTTCTGATTACACGCGCGCCATATACAGCGCCGGCATCCCTTCGCAATCTGAGGTATACAGCACCCATTGATCGTCCGGTGAGAACGACGGATGCGGGTGAGTTACCTGGCGGTCGCCATCCTGCACCTTCCAGCTACTGTTATGCTGGCAAATCGCGGTTTTTTCGCCGGTTTTCAAATTAAACACCCAGATGAACGGATCGTTAAGATCGATCTCGCCGGTTTTGTGCGGTGCGCCATCGCCGACGATCAACGAGCCATCGTGGTTGCTCATCAGGTGCGAGCAGGGCGGAATCGCCATCAATTGGCGGTTTTCCAGGGTTTGCGGGTTGGCGCTGTAGAGATAACGGTGAGGGGTATTTTCCTGATGGGCGACGTAATAGAGCGCTGAGCCATCAGGAACCCAAAATTCGTGCGTAAAACTTTCGCCCGCCTGATGCTGGCGCACACAGCGCAGGTTGCTGCCATCCTGATTGATAAGCCACATTCGCGCGTCGATAGCATCGCGTGGCCCTTCGTGGCAAAACGCCAGCGTATTGTCGTCAAACGGGCGATAAATAGGATGCCCCAGCCAGCGTTTTTCCTGCAAAATCGTCCGTTGCTGGCCGGTGTTGAGATCAATGTTAATCAGGCGGCATTCCGGTTCGGTAAAATAGAATGCGCGGAATTTAGACCAGTCGGTCAGCGGCAGCCAGTCGCTCTTTTTAATCTCAATGCCCACTAGTTGCGTGCAGTCGGAGTTGGCGACCCACGTGCCGTAAGCCACCCATTCGTCGTCCACTTCATAAACCACCTGTTCTTCCAGCGTGGTAAGGCAAACGCGGCGCAGTTGGCGGGTGTCTTTGACGTACCACAGCGACTGATCATCGTCAGAAAGGAAACCGCCGAAGGTGTTATCCCCCGCACCGTCGGTTAGCTGGGTTGCCTGTTGCGCGGCAATATCCAGCAAATAGTAGTTCCAGTGCCCCTCGAACGCGCCGCCAAAAATCAGCTTGCCGCCATCGCGGGTGAAGCATTTTTGGTAGAAGTAGTTACGGTGGCAAATAATATGTGGTGGCGTCATCCGAATCACCTCATGACCGGTTTCGCTGTCCTGCCGATGGCGGAAATCTAACGGGATGATTTTGCCTTTCATGCGTTTTCTCCTTGAATAAAAAAATACCCCGCAACCAGTAGTTGCAGGGTATAGATACCGTTTAAAACGATTAGCGCATTGCGCGTTTCAGGATACGTTCAGCCTGGCGCTGGAAGTCTGCTGCGGCTTCTTCAACCGTTTTCTGACCGTAGTCGATGTACTGCAAAGATGTCCCGAACTGTGCCACGATTTGTGGATCGTCAAAGTATGGTGACACGCTCAGTTTTGCTGGCAGAGACTGCGCCAGACGCAGACCGGCTACCGACGGGTCGCTCTCTTTCAGCGTGCCGTCTTCGGTCAGGTATTTCACCGCCACTTTGCTCAGCGGAACGCCACGTTCCAGACCCAGCGTATCGACACCTTCTTTGCTGTTCAGCAGGAAGTTAATCACTTTTGCTGCGGCTTCTGGGTTCTTGGTGGATTTGCCGATAGACAGCATCTGCGCTGGCTTGAAGAACAGGCCTGCATCAGTAGCGCCTGGCAGCATTGGGTAGCTGCCCAGCACAAGTTTAGCCGGTGGCTTCAGGTTGTCGCCGTATTTAGAGATGGTGGAGTTCCACATATACGTGCCGCCCCATTCGCCCTGAATCCACGGCTTCATCTCATACATATTGCTCTTACCAAAGGACGCATAGTATTTGGTATCTGGCATGACGTGGCTGTCGATAAGCTTTTTGTACATCTGGAAGAACTCAACCCACTGCTCTTTGCTGTAGGAGAATTTCTTGGTCTGCTCGTTAATCGCCGGAATGTTGTATTTCTGCGTCATGTACGAGTTCAGCAGCGCCAGCGTGTCCTGGTGCTCCAGAACCACTGGGTAATACTGTTTGCCCAGTTTGCTTTCGAAGGTTTTACCCGCCGCCATCAACTCATCCCAGGTTTTCGGGTAGTCAACGCCCGCTTGCTGCCAGGTGACATCGTTGAAGTAGAACACGCGCGCAGTGACTGAGATTGGGATCCCGTTCAGCTTGCCGTTGACGGTGGTGGATTGCAGTTCTTTGGCATCGAACTGGCTCAGGTCAATCACGTCCTTCATTTTATTCAGGTCGTAAAAACCATCGCCGGTTTTAGAGAAAATCGGTAGCCAGTTCCAGTTAGTTTGCATCACGTCCGGCTCAGTGCCGCCCGCAATCTGGGTGGTCAGACGGGATAAGTGGCCGTCCCAACCGGTATATTCTGCTTTGACGTTGATGTCCGGGTTCTGCTTATGGAACTCCTCCAGCGCCTTCAGCGTAACCTGATGACGGCCATTACCGCCCCACCAGGACATGCGAAGGTCAACATCCTTTGCCATAGAAGGGAGGGCCGTGAGGCCCAGGGTCGCGGAGATTGCTGCGCTTAAAAGCACTTTTTTCATTTTAATACTCCAGATTAGAGAGAGAGGTTCTGTTCAGTTTTAGCGTCAAAAATATGGCATTTATTCATGTCAAACTTGAAGTACACCTTGCGATGAAGCCCCTTATCGATCATTGGCTTAGCGTCATCTGAAGGGATGCGTGCCGTCAGCTCGTAGTTCGCCACTTTCAGGTATACGAAGAACTCGTGACCCATGTTTTCAACGCGAACCATTTCTCCGCTGCAACCGCCTTCGGCAAACGGCTCGTCAGACAGGGAGACAAATTCCGGGCGAATGCCGTAGAACACCTCTTCGTTTTCGTGCCCCGCCAGTTTCTGGTGCAGGTTTTCGCAAAGCGGCATAAATTCGTCACCGATGCTCAGATTCAGGCGGCCTGCTTTGTTCACCAGTTTGCTGGTGCGGATGTTCATTTCCGGCGCGCCGATAAAGCCCGCGACGAACATATTTTTCGGCTTGTGGTAGAGGTTGTCCGGGGTATCTACCTGCATGATATGGCCCAGTTTCATCACGCAAATACGGTCGCCCATGGTCATCGCTTCGGTCTGATCGTGGGTTACGTATACGGTGGTTGCCGGTTTACCGGATTTCTTCAACTGCTTGTGCAGGTCGGAAATACGGATGCGCATTGAGGCACGCAGTTTGGCATCAAGGTTAGACAGCGGTTCATCGAACAGGAACACATCCGGCTTTTTCACAATCGCGCGGCCTACGGCCACACGCTGTGCCTGCCCGCCGGAAAGCTGACGCGGCAGGCGGTCGAGCAGGTCTTCCAGCTCCAGAATTTTGGCGGCTTCGTTTACCTGCGCGTCAATCTGATCTTTTGGCAGTTTGCTCAGCTTCAGGCCGAACGCCAGGTTCTCACGCACGGTCATGTGCGGGTACAGCGCATAGTTCTGGAACACCATTGCAATCCCACGCTCTTTTGGCGCGAGGTTGTTGACGATTTTGTCACCGATTCGCACTTCACCGCCGCTGATGGTTTCCAGACCCGCCAGCATACGCAGGGTGGTGGATTTGGCGCAGCCGGATGGCCCGACAATCACCATGAATTCCCCTTCTGCGATTGAAAGGTCGATACCATGTACCGCTTTGAAGCCGTTGGAGTACACTTTTTCCAGTTTGTTGAAAATAACTTCAGCCATGATATATCCCTCTTAACCTTTAATTCCGCTGCTGGTCACGCCCTGCACGAAGTAGCGCTGTGCCAGGAAGAACACAATGATAGATGGCAGAATGGAGATGCTCGCCATTGCCAGAATTTCGTTCCACGGCGCACCTTCGGTGACGTCGATGGACATTTTAAGAGCCAGTGCAATCGGATATTTATCAACGCTATAGACGTAGATAAGCGGGCCGATAAAGTCGTTCATAGACCACATGAACTGGAACAGGGCGACGGAGATAATCGCCGGCTTCAGAATCGGCACGACCACATACCACAGCACCTGGATGGAGTTACAGCCGTCAATCTGTGCCGCTTCTTCCATGTCACGCGGTACGCCGCGCAGGAACTGAATCAGCATAAAGACGAAGAACCCTTGCGTGGCGAATGCCAGCGGCAGGTACAGCGGCATATAGCTGTTTAACATGCCCATTTCGCGGAACATCAGGTACTGAGGAATCAGCAGTACGGTGCTCGGCAGCAGCATGGTGGTGATGAGCGTTGCGAACCAGAATTTCTTCCATGGAATCTCAAAGCGGGCAAAGCCATACGCCACGATGGTGGAGGAAATAATGGTCAGAATCACTTTTGGAATCACATACTTGAAGGTGTTCAGCATGTAGTGACCGAAGGTGTATTCCGTACCGGTTTTCCAACCGTTAATAAAACCATCCCAGGTGGCGTGTGCGGGCCACAGGCTCAGCGTGGTGAAGATCTCGTGGTTCGGTTTGAACGACGCCGAGAACATCCACGCCAGCGGGTAGAGCATCAACAGGCCAACAATCAGCAGGATGGTGTAACGAATCCATGCGTTGATCTTTTCGCGTCTAAGGGTGCGGGCCACCTCACGTTCAGCGATGCTTCTTGCTTCAGAGAGTTGTTGAATATCAGCCATTTTTTCCTCCCTTATCGGCGGAGTAGAACACCCAGTATTTTGAAGACTTAAAGGCGATGGCGGCGAAGACCGCAACGACCAGGAACAGGACCCACGCTAGCGCCGCGCCATAACCCATATCGAAGTACTTGAACGCCGTATCGTAGATGTATAGCGAGAACAGGTACGTTGAATAGGTTGGGCCACCGCCGGTAATGACGTACGGGCCGGTAAACTCCTGGAAGGCCTGAGTGGTTTGCATGATGAAGTTGAAGAAAATGACCGGCGTAATCAGTGGCACGGTGACTTTCATAAACATCTGCCATTTGGACGCGCCGTCGATCATCGCGGCTTCATACTGAGACTGCGGGACGTTTTGCAGTGCAGCGAGGAAGATAACCATCGCAGAACCGAACTGCCAAACGCGCAACAGGGTAACGGACATCAGCGCCAGAGACGGCTCGCCCAGCCAGTTAACCGGGTCTAAACCAAATACGCCGATAAAGCTGTTTAACAGGCCATCGATGGCGAACAGTGCGCGCCATAAAACGGCAATAGCCACGGAGCTTCCGAGGATCGAGGGAATATAGTAAGCCGTGCGGAAAAAACCAATACCGCGTAATTTAAAGTTAAGTACAAACGCAATCCCTAAAGCAAATGCCAGTTTTAATGGGATGGTTAAAAATACGTAGGCAAACGTCACGCCCATTGATTTCCAGAAAAGCGCATCTTCTGTAAACATGTAGCGATAGTTTTCAATGCCGTTAAAAACCGGCGGGCTCATCAAGTCATACTCAGTAAAACTGAGGAAGAAAGATGAAACGAACGGGAAGGCCGTGAAGATTATCAGCCCGATTATATAGGGCGATATCCAGGCCAATCCCAGCATTCTGTTTTCATTCATACATACCTACCTGGCAAACAAGTGTGTCAAACGGATGGGTGTTTGTCGTATCCCTCGCGCATTTAGCGCCAGAGAATCAAAGTCTTAGCTTGATGTCAGTCATGAAACCTTTCCCTGTAAGTCGATGTAATTCAAAAATTTTCGCTTTAATCCATTGCTCGGTGCTGTCACGTTTTAAAACTTCATGTTTTATGACAATCATTTTATAAAACGCCGTTTTAAATTTATTTTATTGCTATTTGTTTCTGCGTCATTCGATTAATCATGAAAGTGTGATCGGAGTCGAAACGATGTTTCATTATAGTGACGGCGATGGCGTTTTTAGCGGGGAAGTGGCGGTTTTAAAGGCTTCTGGTATGGAAGTTGACAGGCTAAAATGGGCTGAAAAAAACTAATAATTAATCCTTGAAATGATTAACAACCTAATTTATTTCGTATGTTAAACGAAATAAAAAAAGCCCTAAAAAAAGAGGGCTTTTATTCAGCGGAAATAATTACGCTTTCAGGAAGTCCTGACGAAGTGGCGTAAAAGTATCGAGCAGAGTACCGGCTTTCAGGCATACGCAGCCGTGCATAATATTCGGCTGTTTGTACAGGGTATCACCCGCGCTCACCACATGTTTTTCATCACCAATGGTGAACTCAAATTCACCGGACAGCACGTAGGTTAGCTGTTCGTGCGGATGGTTGTGCATCGGGCCAATTGCGCCTTGCTCAAAGTTCACTTCAACCGCCATCATCTTGCCATCGTGTGCGAGTATGCGACGGGTCACGCCATTGCCCAGATCTTCAAGGGTCGTTTCTTTATGGAAAATAAACATCCGGCTGTCCTGTATTAAGTTGAAACAATGTTTTATTAAATTTATATCAGAAGCGAACAAAAAGAAACGTATCGCCAGAGAAGTGGAAAGTTGATCACAACTTTGCTTCACTGGAGCGACAACAACACACAAGGAGAGAAGATGAAAACGATAGGCCTGTTGGGTGGTATGAGCTGGGAATCAACCATTCCTTATTATCGGTTGATCAACGAAGGGATCAAACAGCAGCTTGGTGGCCTGCATTCGGCGCAAATTTTGCTGCACAGTGTTGATTTCCATGAAATTGAACTGTGCCAGTCTCGCGGTGACTGGCAGCGCGCGGGCGAGATTCTGGCACAGGCGGCGGTGGGGCTTCAGCAAGCGGGCGCAGAAGGAATTGTGCTGTGTACTAACACCATGCACAAAGTCGCCTCGGCGATTGAAAGCGCCTGTGACGTGCCGTTCCTGCATATTGCCGATGCCACCGGCAGGGCGATTAGCCAGCAGAAGATGACTAACGTTGCGCTGCTTGGTACACGCTACACCATGGAACAGGATTTTTACCGTGGCCGCTTACAGCAGGAGTTTGGCATTAACACGCCGGTTCCTGAGCAAGAACAACGTCAGAAGATTAACCAGATTATTTTTGACGAACTCTGCCTGGGGGAATTTCGTGCCGAATCTCGTGATTACTATCTGGAAGTGATTGCCTCTCTGGCAGAGCAGGGCGCGCAAGGGGTTATCTTCGGTTGTACGGAGATTGGCCTGCTGGTTCCGGTGGAACAAAGCCCGTTACCGGTCTTTGATACCACCGCGATTCATGCGTCAGATGCGGTTGCGTTTATGCTTTCTTAACGCGATTGAGCACCGCGTCCAGCGGCGTAGTGATGCGCGTCAGGCTGGATTGAAGGTGAGTGATAAACGCTTCGACCAGCGCCGAGCTTGGGCGATGAAGCGGGCGAATCAGGCTGACGGTAAAAGGCACATCAATGCTAAAGCGGCGGATAGCCACGCCGCTGTGGGCGTAATCCAGCGCCGTCAGTGGGTTGACCACTGAAATGCCGACACCGGCTTTGACCATCGCGCAAATAGATGCGGCGCTGTGTGTTTCAACCACCATCCGCCGCTTAACCTGATGCTCATTAAACAGCGCGTCCAGCAGTTGGCGATAGCTGTCGGTGCGCGACAGGCTGATATAGTTTTCACCCTGGAAATCTGCGGGCGTTAGTACGGTTTTCGCCGCCAGCGGATGCGCCTGCGGCAGCACACACACTTCATTGAGCGTAAGCAGTGCCGTGCGCTCGGTTCCGGCGGGCGTATGCAGCGTTTCCGTTAGCCCTAAATCATGGCGCTGGGCGGAGAGCCACTCCTCCAGTAATGGGGATTCCTGCGGCACAATCTGCACGTTAACCTGCGGATAACGGCTTAAAAACGGTTGCAGTAGCGCTGGCAAAAATGACTGTGAAAACACCGGCAGGCAGACTACCGACAGCTCGCCCTGGCGGAACTCGCGCAGGCTTTCGGCGGCGCTAACAATTCTGTCCAGGCCATACCAGGAACGCTGCACTTCTTCAAACAGACGCAGCCCTTGCACCGTAGGATGCAGGCGGCCTCGGCTACGTTCAAACAGCTTTAACCCCAGCACTTGTTCAAAGCGCGCCAGTTCACGGCTCACGGTTGGCTGCGAGGTGTGCAGCATACGCGCGGCTTCCGTCAGGTTGCCTGCCGTAATAATGGCATGAAAGATTTCGATATGGCGCAGGTTAACGGCAGGCATGGGCGATCCTCGAATCAGCTAGTCCATATCATTTTTGCATAGACTCGCGATAAAACGATATTTTTTATTCCTTTTGGGCTATGGCGTAATCATAAAAAAATGCCAATACCGGAGTACACCATGCCACGCCCACTCAACAGCACTGATACTGACCTGAACGCCGAAAACCTGCTGCGCCTGCCTGCCGAATTTGGCTGCCCGGTGTGGGTGTATGACGCGCAGATTATTCGCGCGCAAATTGCCCGGCTGAACCAGTTTGACGTGGTGCGTTTTGCGCAAAAGGCATGCTCGAATATTCATATTCTGCGCCTGATGCGCGAACAGGGCGTCAAGGTGGATTCCGTCTCGTTAGGTGAAATTGAGCGCGCGCTGGCGGCGGGTTATGAACCTGGTGCGAACAGCGACGAGATAGTCTTTACCGCCGATATGATTGATCAAGCGACGCTTTCAAGAGTGCGTGAGTTGCATATTCCGGTGAATGCCGGATCGGTGGATATGCTGGAACAGCTCGGCCAGGTGTCGCCGGGGCATCGCGTGTGGCTGCGCGTAAACCCTGGTTTTGGCCACGGGCACAGCCAGAAAACCAATACCGGCGGCGAAAATAGTAAACACGGCATCTGGTATAGCGACCTTCCGGCGGCGCTGGCGGTGATCCAACGTTATAAACTGAAACTGGTGGGGATTCATATGCACATTGGTTCTGGCGTTGACTATGGTCATCTGGAACAAGTGTGCGGTGCAATGGTGCGTCAGGTGATTGAATTTGGTCAGGATCTTGAGGCGATCTCAGCGGGCGGTGGTTTGTCGATCCCGTATCGCGAAGGAGAGGAGTCGATCAACACCGATCATTACTTTGGCCTGTGGAATGCCGCGCGGGAGCAGATCGCTAAACATTTGGGTCACGCCGTAAAACTGGAAATTGAACCCGGGCGTTTTCTGGTGGCGCAAGCGGGTGTGCTGGTGGCGCAGGTGCGCAGCGTGAAAGAGATGGGCAGCCGCCACTTTGTGTTGATTGACGCCGGTTTTAATGACCTGATGCGTCCGGCAATGTACGGCAGCTATCACCATATCTCGGCACTGGCGGGCGATGGACGTGCGTTGGCGCAGGAGCCGTTGTTGGAAACGGTAGTTGCAGGGCCACTGTGTGAATCCGGTGATGTCTTTACCCAGCAAGAGGGCGGCAAAGTGGAAACGCGGCCGCTGCCTGCGGTCGTGCCGGGTGATTATCTGGTGCTGCATGATACCGGAGCGTACGGTGCGTCGATGTCGTCGAATTACAATAGCCGCCCGTTGCTGCCGGAAGTGCTGTTTGATAACGGTGTGGCGCGGTTGATTCGCCGCCGCCAGACCATTGAAGAATTGTTAGCGCTTGAATTAGTGTGAGCCAGTGCCCGATGGCGCTACGCTTATCGGGCCTACAGTGCTGAGCGATGCCCGATGGCGCTACGCTTATCGGGCCTACAGTGCTGAGCGATGCCCGATGGCGCTGCGCTTATCGGGCCTACGGTGCTGAGCAATGCCCGATGGCTGGGCCTACAGTTTGCCTGGCGGGTCTGTTCTGGTAGGCCGGATAAGGCGCTTGCGCCGCCATCCGGCAAATTATTTGAAATATGGCCCCGTGGCCACCGAGTCGCGCAACACTAACGTGCCGGTAAACGGAGGGATAGTTTCAATCTCCTCGCCGCTAGCCAGCTTAATGGCCTGGTCGATAGCCGTGATAATCATGTTATCGATGGGCAGATAGACCGTTGACAGCGCTGGCTCCAGCCATTTTGCGCTGGGGGCATCATCAAAGCCAAACAGCGAAATATCCTGCGGAATTCGCAGCCCCGCCTGATGCAGCGCTTTCGACGCGCCCAGCGCCATATCATCGTTAAAAGCAAACAGCGCGCTGAACTTCACCTTCTCATTGAGTAGTTCATTGCACATGTCATAGCCGCAGTTCATGCCGGCATCCCCGTGCTTCACTTTGGCGGGATCCCACGCAATCCCGTGCTGTTCCAGCGCCCGGCGGTAGCCCTGTAAACGAGCTTTACCGGTTGGGGTATGAATCGGAACGGTAATACAGGCAATATCGCGGTGACCCTGAGAAATCAGGTATTCGACCGCCTGAAACGCGGCGTCTTGTTGCTCGAAGAACACGCAGCGGTCACGCGCCTGGCTAACGTCACGGTTGATAACCACCAACGGCATCGGCGTATTGTTCACCAGCGACATAATCGCTTTCTCGCTCATATGGCGGGTATAGAGCACGATGGCATCGCACTGGCGATCGGCAAGCATTTGCACCGCTTGTTCTTCACGCTCCGGCGTGTCGTGCCCGTCGGTGACGATAAGCTGTTTGCCCCATGCTTCCGTCTGGCGAGAGGCTTGCTGGAGCAGGCGACCAAAGTAAAAGCCGTCAAAAGTAGACACCACAAGACCAATGCTGTTGCTGGTACGGTTAGCCAGCGAGCGCGCCAGAAAGTTAGGGCGATAGCCTAGCTCCTCCATTGCTTTGAACACCAACTGGCGGGTGCTCTCTTTCACCTGACCCGTTCCATTTAGCACGCGGGATACCGTCGCTTTAGAGACGCCAGCGCGTATTGAGACATCCAGCATTGTTGCCATTATTATTCCCTGAGGCTTCGTAGTAGGTTGCAGTTTATCACAGTCATTCAGAGGCATATGCTCTATGACCGAGGCAAATAACCGCTGAGATCACGCTTTTTAGCGACGCGGGGAAGAATTTATACAATGTATAACTGAATTATTCATCATTGATATGGTTAATGAAAACCAACGGAATGAAGGACATATTATGGCCATTCAGCCACTGTATGCTGTGCCGCAGTATACGCAACAGGCGAGCGACTGGCCGTGGCAAGCGTTTGGTGAAGGGCTGCCGCGTGAGTTAGTACATCGGTGATGCCCTCGACTACCCGGACACCACCGTGCATCTGTATCGCTATGCTTTAGGCGCGTCGGATGGCGCAATCACCGAGTGACGGCGCACCAGCGTAGGGCTGAACAGGTGAGTAATATCCGGCAGCGGTTTTTTCTCCGCCAGCGCCAACGCAAGCTCGGCGGCCTGAGTCGCCATCGTAATGATGGGGTAACGGATGGTGGTCAAACGCGGGCGCACATAGCGTGAAACCAACACGTCATCGAAGCCAATCAGCGAAATTTCCTGCGGCACGTCGATACCGTTATCGTTGAGCACGCCCATCGCGCCTGCCGCCATCGAATCGTTGTAGCAGGCCACGGCGGTAAACTGTTTGCCGCGCCCAAGCAGCTCAGTCATCGCCAGCTCGCCGCCGCTTTCGTCCGGCTCCGCAAAGGTTACTAAGCGGTCGTTACACGGCAGGCCGTTCTCTTTCAGCGCATCGTAATAGCCCTGTAGGCGGTCTTCCGCATCTGAAATGGAGTGGTTTGAGCAAATATAACCAATGCGGGTATGCCCCTGCTGAATGAGATGGCGCGTCGCCAGCCAGGCTCCGTAGCGGTCATCCAGCGCCACGCAGCGCTGTTCAAAACCGGGCAGAATACGGTTAATCAGCACCATTCCTGGGATCTGTTTCATCAGATCCGCCAGCTCGGCGTCAGGGATCAGCTTCGCGTGTACCACTAATGCCGCGCAGCGGTGGCGAATCAACTGTTCAATAGCCTGGCGCTCTTTCATCTCGTTATGGTAGCCATTGCCAATCAACAAAAAATTACCGGTGTTATAGGCCACCTGCTCGACGGCTTTTACCATCGCGCCGAAAAATGGGTCGGAAACATCGCCCACCACTAAGCCGACGGTTTCGGTTGACTGCTGCGCCAGCGCGCGAGCATTGGCATTTGGGTGATAGTTGAGTGTTTCCATTGCCGTGAAAACGGCCTGGCGCGAGGCATCGCTGGCTTTGGGGGAATTATTGATGACGCGGGACACGGTCGCGACGGAAACGCCTGCCAGCCGGGCCACATCTTTTATTGTCGCCATAATATGCCTTAATGAAATTTCAGAGGGTAAACGCTTACACCATACCAGTGTTACGGAAATCCCTGTGCTATTCAAGGATGACTCTGTGGAGAAATGCACAAATCTGCCGTGCAAACAGCCTGCTGTGAGAGAGTTACACAGTGATTTGCAATCAAACGTGATTATTCAAATGTTTGCTTACACTTTGCGAAGTGCTGTTGCGAATGACCGCTGGAGGAGAGGCTAGCCCCATTGGTAATCTGAATATCCCAGAGGTATTGATAGGTGAAGTCGCCTTTACGGGCTGACCGCTTAATTACACCAACCTGCGCAGATGCGCAGGTTTTTTTTTCTTCGTCCCTTCTGCCCACTGCTTTTCCGGCGTTTTCTCGTGTACCCTGCAATGACAAAAACTACGGCAAAAGGAGTTGGTATGCTTCTCTGTTTCTTTCGTCAACTTTTCAAGGTGTTATTCAGAGTTCGGATGACCGGTAACACCGAGGCGCTGAATCAGCCTAAAGTGCTGATTGCCCCTAACCATGTCTCGTTTATTGATGGCATTCTGCTGGCGCTGTTTCTCCCCGTTCGCCCGGTTTTCGCCGTCTATACCTCTATTTCCCAAAAATGGTTTATGCGTTGGCTTACGCCAATCATCGATTTCGTCCCGCTCGACCCGACAAAGCCGATGTCTATCAAACACCTGGTGCGCCTGATTGAACAAGGTCGGCCGGTGGTTATTTTCCCGGAAGGGCGTATTTCGGTTTCGGGTTCACTGATGAAGATTTACGACGGCGCGGCCTTTGTGGCGGCGAAGTCGGGGGCGACGATTATCCCGGTGCGCATTGAAGGGGCGGAACTGAGCTACTTCAGCCGCCTGAAAGGGCTGGTAAAACGCCGCCTGTTCCCGCGCATCCATCTGCACCTTTTACCGCCGACGACGCTACCGATGCCAGAAGCGCCGCGCGCCCGCGATCGCCGTAAAATTGCCGGTGAAATGCTGCACCAGATTATGATGGAAGCCCGCATGGCGGTGCGCCCACGGGAAACGCTGTATGAATCGCTGCTGTCGGCGATGCATCGCTTTGGCGAGAAAAAACCGTGCGTTGAAGATATCAACTTCCAGCCGGACAGCTACCGCAAGCTGCTGACCAAAACGCTGTTTGTGGCGCGTATTCTGGAAAAATACAGCCAGAAGGGCGAGAAAATTGGCCTGATGCTGCCAAACGCCGGGATCAGCGCGGCAGTGATTTTCGGCGCTATTGCCCGTGGGCGCATTCCGGCGATGATGAACTACACCGCTGGCGTTAAAGGGCTGACAAGCGCCATTACCGCCGCGCAAATCGGCACTATTTTTACCTCGCGCACGTTCCTTGATAAAGGCAAACTTTGGCCTCTGACCGAGCAACTGACGCAGGTGCGCTGGGTATTCCTCGAAGATTTAAAAGGCGATGTCACCCCCGCCGATAAGCTGTGGATTTTCTCTCGCGTACTGATGCCACGCCTGGCGCAGGTGGCGCAAAAACCGGAAGACCCAGCGATTATCCTCTTTACCTCGGGTTCTGAAGGCCATCCGAAAGGGGTGGTGCACAGCCATAAGAGCATCCTCGCGAACGTAGAACAGATTAAAACCATCGCCGACTTTACCGCCAGCGACCGTTTTATGTCGGCGCTGCCGCTGTTCCACTCGTTTGGCCTGACGGTCGGCCTGTTGACCCCACTGCTGACCGGCGCACAGGTGTTTCTCTATCCCAGCCCGCTACACTATCGCATGGTGCCGGAGCTGGTTTATGACCGTAACTGTACTGTGCTGTTCGGGACATCGACTTTCTTAGCGAACTACGCGCGATTCGCCAACCCGTATGATTTCTATCGTCTACGCTATGTCGTAGCGGGGGCGGAAAAACTGCAACAGAGCACCAAAACGCTGTGGCAGGATAAATTTGGCCTGCGCATTCTGGAAGGCTACGGCGTGACCGAATGCGCGCCGGTGGTTTCGATTAACGTACCGATGGCGGCAAAACCGGGCACGGTAGGGCGTATTCTGCCGGGAATGGATGCGCGCCTGTTGGAAGTGCCGGGTATTGAGCAGGGCGGACGTTTGCAGGTGAAAGGGCCAAACGTGATGTCGGGCTACTTGCGTGTAGAAAATCCTGGTGTACTGGAAGCGCCAACGGCGGAAAACCAGCACGGTGAGCTGGAATCCGGCTGGTATGACACCGGTGATATTGTCGCTTTTGACGCGCAGGGCTATGTGCAAATTCAGGGGCGTGCTAAACGCTTTGCCAAAATTGCCGGTGAGATGGTGTCGCTGGAGATAGTTGAACAGTTGGCGCTGGGCGTATCGCCGGACAAAATGCACGCGACGGCGGTGAAAACTGACGCCAGCAAAGGCGAGGCGTTGGTGCTGTTTACCACCGATAACGAACTGACCCGCGACAAGCTATTGCAGTACGCGCGAGCTAACGGCGTGCCGGAGCTGGCGGTTCCTCGCGATATCCGTTGGCTGAAACAGCTACCGGTGTTGGGGAGCGGCAAACCGGATTTCGTCGCCCTTAAAAGTATGGTTGCAGAGACGGAACAGCCGAATGCGTGAGTCAGTACACACTAACACCTCTCTTTGCTCAAAAGGGATGATGGCGGTGATTGCCGCCCAGTTTCTCTCGGCGTTTGGCGATAACGCGTTACTGTTCGCTACGTTGGCGCTGATGAAACAGCAGTTCTATCCAGACTGGAGCCAGCCGGTCTTACAGATGGTGTTTGTGGGCGCTTACATTATTTTTGCGCCGTTTGTGGGCCAGATTGCCGACAGCTTTAGCAAAGGCCGGGTGATGATGTTCGCCAACGGCCTGAAGCTGGCGGGAGCGGC
Source organism: Kluyvera fluvialis (assembly GCF_059725275.1). Classification (NCBI taxonomy): domain Bacteria; kingdom Pseudomonadati; phylum Pseudomonadota; class Gammaproteobacteria; order Enterobacterales; family Enterobacteriaceae; genus Kluyvera; species Kluyvera fluvialis. The sequence goes on from NZ_AP046142.1 coordinate 969,328, forward strand.
GCTGGTTTGCGTCGGCATGAATCCATTTATTGGCTACACGCTGGTGGGGATTGGCGCGGCAGCCTACTCTCCGGCGAAGTATGGCATTTTGGGCGAGATAACCACCGGCGATAAGTTAGTGAAAGCTAACGGGTTGATGGAGGCCTCGACCATTGCGGCGATTCTGATAGGCTCTGTGGCGGGCGGTGTGGTGGCGGACTGGCATGTTGTCGCGGCACTGGTGCTTTGTGCCACGGTGTATGGTGGTGCGGTGGTAGCTAATGTGTTCATTCCACAATTGCCCGCTGCGCGTCCCGGGCAATCCTGGCGTTTTCGCCCGATGACCCACCATTTTTTTACGGCCTGCAACGTGCTGTGGCAGAACAGTGAAACGCGTTTTTCGTTGATGGGCACTAGCCTGTTTTGGGGCGCGGGCGTTACGCTGCGCTTCCTGCTGGTGCTGTGGGTTCCGCTGGCGCTGGGGCTGACCGATAACGCTACGCCAACCTATCTGAACGCGATGGTTGCCGTGGGGATTGTGGCGGGGGCAGCGGCGGCGGCAAAGTGGGTGACGCTGGATACGGCGGCGCGCTGTATGCCTGCTGGGGTGTTAATTGGCGTGGTGGTCGCGATATTTGCGCTGCAACACGCCATTTTACCGGCCTATGCGCTGCTGCTGATTATTGGCATTTGCGGTGGTTTTTTTGTCGTACCGCTCAACGCGCTGTTACAGGATCGCGGTAAACATACCGTCGGCTCCGGCAATGCGATTGCCGTGCAAAACCTCGGTGAAAACAGCGCGATGCTGATTATGCTCGGGCTGTACTCGCTGGCTGTCGCCGTGGGAATCCCTGTTGTTGGCGTCGGCGTTGGGTTCGGCGTGTTGTTTGCCCTGGCGATTATCGTGCTGTGGCTGTGGGGCAAACGGTAACCGTGCCGGATGGCGGCGTAAACGCCTTATCCGGCCTACAAGTTTGCACATCGTCGGCCTGATAAGCGCAGCGCCATCAGGCAATGGCGGTCACCGTGCCGGATGGCGGCGTGAACGCCTTATCCGGCCTACAAGTTTGCACACCGTAGGCCTGATAAGCGCAGCGCCATCAGGCAATGGCAGTCACCGTGCCGGATGGCGGCGTAAACGCCTTATCCGGCCTACAAGTTCGCACTCCGTAGGCCTGGTAAGCGCAGCGCCATCAGGCAATGGCGGTCACCGTGCCGGATGGCGGCGTAAACGCCTTATCCGGCCTACAAGTTCGCACACCGTAGGCCTGATAAGCGCAGCGCCATCAGGCAAGACGCGGTCAATTTTTACGGTGCTGGGTAGGTATAAACCTGATGCACCGCTTCAATCTCCGCTAAAACCTCTTCACTCAACTCCAGATGCAGGCTCTCAACGTTCGTTTTCAACTGCTCCATTGTGGTTGCCCCCAACAGGGTGCTGGCGACAAACGGCTGGCGGCGAACGAACGCCAGCGCCATTTGTGCCGGGTCGAGATTATGCCGTTTGGCGATATCGACATAAGCGGCAACCGCTTTTTGCGTCTGCTCACCGCTGTAGCGCGTAAAGCGGCTAAACAAAGTATTACGCGCGCCCGCAGGCTTCGCGCCGTTAAGGTACTTCCCGGTTAACGTGCCAAACGCCAGGCAGGAATAGGCCAGCAGTTCAACGCCCTCGAACTGGCTCACTTCCGCCAGCGCCACTTCGTAGCTGCGGTTAACCAGGCTGTACGGGTTTTGAATGGTGACGATGCGTGGCAGGTCATGTTTATCCGCCAGATGCAGATAACGCATCACGCCAAAGGCTGTTTCATTAGACACGCCGATATAGCGAATTTTACCCGCGCGTTGATATTCGGTGAGCGCTTCCAGCGTTTCCAGCAGCGACACCACCGGCGCGGAATCCGCCCAAGTGTAACCAAGCTTGCCAAAGCAGTTGGTCGGGCGCTGCGGCCAGTGCACCTGATACAGGTCGAGATAGTCCGTTTGCAGGCGCTTCAGGCTGTTATGCAGGGCATCACGAATGTTTTTACGATCCAGCGCCTGATTGGGGCGGATACCGCTGTCGTTATTACGTGATGGGCCGCTGACCTTAGAGGCGATAACCAGCTTTTCGCGGTTACCGCGTTTCGCCAGCCAATTGCCGACGTAAGTCTCAGTAAGCCCCTGCGTTTCTGGGCGCGGAGGTACAGGATACATCTCAGCGACATCAATCAGGTTGATACCCTGACTGACCGCATAATCAAGCTGTTCATGGGCGTCGGCTTCGCTATTCTGTTCACCAAACGTCATTGTACCAAGCCCAAGGGTGCTTATCTCAAGTGAGCTGTGGGGGATACGGTGGTAGTGCATAAGCCAGCTTCCTTTTAGTGACCGCGTCGGGAAAGAGTCCCGACAAAGGAATATAAAAATGGCAGAGGGGGAGAAAAAGGGAAAGCAGAAAATAAAAAAAGGCCAGCAAGCGGCTGACCTCTACATTTATCGTTTAATGATTTGCGACACATCGTCACGGTTGATCTGCATTCTGTTGCCTTGCTGATCTTCGTAGCTGATAAGCCCGGTGTCATCATCGACTTCTGGTTTACCGTCAGTCAGGATCATTCGGCCATCTTTTGTCGCCATCACGTAATCGCTGCTACAGCCGGAAACGGCAAACGCTAAACCTACTGCGGAAATCAATACTGCCCATTTTGTCATCGTTATCCCCCTTCAACGCCGCACTTTCTATAGTCTAGTAATAACCGACCGCGTGAACAGCATAAAGCAGGAAAATCTTAAAAAAATCAGACACAGCCCCCAAAAGAGGGCTGTGAAGCGATGATTAGAGCGGGTTTTTCTTGTTTCTCAGCAGATTAAGGCTTTCCACGGCAATCGAGAAGAACATCGCGAAATAGATGTAACCTTTTGGTACGTGGACGTCGAAACTCTCCAGGATCAGCGTAAAGCCGACGAGGATCAAAAACGACAGCGCCAGCATTTTTACCGACGGATGACGATCAACAAACTCGCCAATCGGCCTTGCGGCAAACATCATCACACCCACCGCGATGATCACCGCCGCCATCATGATAAACAGATGGTCAGAGAGGCCGACGGCAGTAATGACCGAATCCAGACTGAAGATGATATCCAGCAGCATAATCTGCACGATAGCCCCGAGGAACGAGTGGACGTTGGTTTTCAACCCTTCCTCTTCGCCTTCGATAGATTCGTGAATTTCTTTACTGGCTTTCCAGATTAAGAACAGGCCACCGAGCAGCAGAATTAAATCACGCAGCGAGATAGCCTGGTCGAACACGGTAAACAGCGGGTGAGTGAGTTTTACCACCCAGGCAATAGAGGCCAGCAACGCCAGACGCATCACCATCGCCGCCATTAAGCCCAAGCGGCGGGCATGGGCGCGTTGTGCGGTGGGAAGCTTAGCAACAACCAGCGAGAGAAAAATAATATTATCGATCCCCAGGACTATCTCCAGCAGCGTCAGAGTGCCGAGCGCTAGCCAGGCGTTGGGGTCGGTGATCCATGCAAATAACATTAGATAAGTCCTGCCAAAATAAAAACGAATGCATCAATAGAAGTATGTTGAATGTACCGTTCGGAAGCCGAGTGCCGGCATAGCAAATTCCCAGAAACGGATTCCTGTGGTGACCGGGAACAGCAGAAGGGAGCCAGTGAACTTACAGCGGACGGCAGGACGAGTATAATCCCGCAGCGCGGCAGGACAAAAAAATTAATGCGCCTGAAGCATAAAGTGACGCGCCAGCAGCGCGGCGGTGAAATTCTTTTTCAGATAGAAGCCGCGCGGCAGCGTCATGATAGGCTGGCCCTGTGCGCCGATGGCCTCGGTTAATGCTTTGCTGTTGGCGGCTTTCGGGCGCAACTGCATAACCTCGCCGTGGCGGGCGGTAATCCGCTCGACTTGCCCAAGTACGATTAAGTCCATTAACTCTTCCCAGTCCATCCGCAGTTGGTTTTCTTCCTCAGCGTTAGGTGTCCACAGCAGTGGTGCGCCGACGCGGCGTTCTGCCAGCGGAATGGTGCGCTCGCCTTCCACCGGTATCCACAGTACGCGCTTGAGCTTATGGCGAACGTGGCTGTTTTCCCAAGTGACGCCTGAGTTGCCGGTTAGCGGTGCGACGCAGACGAAAGTGGTTTCCAGCGGCCGACCCTGGCGGTCAATCGGGATAGTTTTCAGCTCTACGCCCAGCGCGGCGAAATCCTGTTCTGGCTTACTGCCCGCGCTTGCACCCAGCCAAATTTCCAGCAGCACGCCAATCCAGCCTTTATCGCGCTTTAAATCGCGCGGCGTGGTGATGCCCGCCATCGCCGCTAACTCACCCAACGAATACCCCGCCAGCCGCTGTGCCTGAGCAAGCAGTTCAGCCTGGGTTTTCGGGGATGACGACAGTGGAGCAAGGGTTGACATGTTAACGGGCCTTTTGCTTAAAAAATGAACAATAATTTCGCTGGGTGTGGATAGAGTTTAACTTTTTCTGAGTAAACATACCAACACCATGATAAACATGGATTTTTTTTGACGTTTTTCATCAAAAAAACGGTGAAAAAAAAGGTTTTCCAATTCTGGTCACTGACAATGAACAGGATCTTACACCATGTTATCCACAGAAAAATGGGATAACTGGGGACAAGCCTCACTACTGTTTCAATTTACAGCCTTGACGTGCGACGAAAATCGAATTTTCGCACAAAACATGCCTAAGATGTTGGCACAATCTGTGGATAAAACCAACGTTGCTCGATCTTTCATCAATTGAAGGATCACCTATGTGATGATCATCACGTTATGCGCTAATGCATCAAGATTAAGTATAATAACATAATGAAAAATATCGTTTTACTGTGAGAGGCTCACATGAGATTATTCGGACTACTCTGGGTTTTCCCTGGGTAATTCCGTACTTCTTCACAACTCTATCCACAGAAAAAGTGAATAAAATCGGTGATAACCGCACTTTGCTGTTTATAACTCTGATGATTACTGTGAGTTATTCAAATGTTATTCGAGATGAGGCAGTGCAATAGAGTGGTTTACCGTTTCCAGCGAGTGTGAAACAATCATTCACATTGAAGCTTATTTTGAGGTAGTCCGGTGATTGATGACGATGGCTACCGCCCAAATGTAGGTATTGTAATTTGCAACCGTCAGGGTCAGGTTATGTGGGCCAGACGCTATGGTCAGCACTCCTGGCAATTCCCGCAAGGGGGCATTAATCCTGGAGAGTCACCCGAACAGGCGATGTACCGAGAGCTGTTCGAAGAAGTCGGACTAAGCCGTAAGGATGTACGGATCCTCGCTTCGACCCGAAACTGGTTGCGTTATAAGTTACCAAAACGTTTGGTGCGTTGGGACACAAAGCCGGTTTGTATCGGCCAGAAACAAAAGTGGTTTCTCTTGCAGTTGATCGGCAATGATGCGGATATCAATATGCAAACCAGCAGCACGCCAGAATTTGATGGCTGGCGCTGGGTGAGTTACTGGTATCCGGTGCGTCAGGTTGTCTCGTTTAAACGCGATGTCTACCGCCGGGTGATGAAAGAGTTCGCCAGCGTAGTAATGGCGCTCGCGGAGAGCGCGCCAAAACCGCAAAGCGCGGCAGCTTATCGACGTAAAAGAGGTTAAGCCACGCATATTATGCTCACTCGCTTACGCGAAATTGTTGAGAAGGTCGCAAGCGCGCCTCGTTTGAACGAGGCGCTGGATATTCTGGTTACCGATGTCTGCCTGGCGATGGAGACAGAAGTTTGTTCGGTTTATCTCGCCGACAACGATCGACGATGCTTTTACCTGATGGCGACCCGTGGCCTGAAAAAACCGCGCGGTCGTACCATTACGCTCGCCTTTGACGAAGGCATTGTTGGCCTGGTTGGTCGGCTGGCAGAGCCTATTAACCTTGCTGATGCACAAAAACACCCCAGCTATAAATATATCCCCTCGGTAAAAGAAGAGCGCTTCCGCGCATTTCTTGGCGTGCCTATTATTCAGCGCCGCCAACTGCTGGGCGTGCTGGTGGTACAGCAGCGTGAGCTACGCCAGTTTGACGAAAGCGAAGAGTCTTTCCTCGTCACGCTCGCCACTCAAATGGCCGCTATCCTCTCTCAATCTCAGCTTGCCGCGCTGTTTGGTCAGTATCGGCAAACGCGTATCCGTGCGCTGCCAGCTTCACCTGGCGTCGCCATCGCCGAAGGGTGGATGGACGCCACACTGCCGCTGATGGAGCAAGTTTACGAAGCCTCATCGCTGGATACCGCGCTAGAGCGTGAGCGCCTGACCGGCGCGCTGGAAGAGGCGGCGAACGAGTTTCGCCGCTATAGCAAACGCTACTCTGCCGGGGCGCAAAAAGAGACTGCGGCTATTTTCGACCTCTACTCGCACCTGCTTTCCGACGCGAGCCTGCGCCGCGAGCTGTTCGCGGAAGTGGATAAAGGATCGGTCGCCGAGTGGGCGGTAAGAAAAGTTGTCGAAAAATTTGCCGAACAGTTTGCCGCACTGCGCGACGGATATCTGAAAGAACGCGCGGGCGATTTACGGACGCTGGGGCAGCGTTTGTTGTTCCACCTCGATGACACCACGCAAGGGGCCAACGCCTGGCCTGAGCGCTTTGTTTTAGTGGCCGATGAACTCTCTGCTACCACGCTCGCTGAAGTACCGCAGGATCGTTTAACCGGTGTGGTGGTGCGCGATGGCGCGGCTAACTCCCACGCGGCGATTATGGTGCGTGCGATGGGGGTGCCAACGGTGATGGGCGCGGATATCCAACCGTCGATCCTTCACGGACGTACGCTGGTAGTAGACGGCTATCGCGGCGAATTATTGATAGATCCAGAGCCGATCCTGCTTCAGGAATATCAGCGCCTGGTCAGCGAAGAAAACGAACTCAGCCGCCTGGCGGAAGGAGATGTAGAACGTCCGGCTGAGCTTAAAAGCGGCGAGCGCATCAAAGTGATGCTCAATGCTGGCCTTAGCCCAGAGCACGAGCAAAAACTGGGGCGGCGCATCGACGGTATCGGCCTGTATCGCACCGAAATACCGTTTATGCTGCAAAGCGGTTTCCCGTCGGAAGAAGAACAAGTGGCGCAGTATCAGGGTATGTTACAGATGTTCAACGACAAGCCGGTGACACTGCGTACTCTCGACGTTGGGGCGGATAAACAACTGCCGTATATGCCCATCAGCGAAGAAAATCCATGTCTGGGCTGGCGCGGCATTCGTATCACGCTCGATCAGCCAGAGATCTTCCTGGTGCAGGTACGAGCGATGCTGCGCGCCAACGCGGCGACCGGCAACTTAAGCATTTTGCTGCCGATGGTCACGAGCCTTGATGAGGTGGACGAAGCCCGCCGCCTGATTGATCGTGCCGGTCGCGAAGTGGAAGAGATGATTGGTTACGCTATTCCAAAACCGCGTATTGGAATCATGCTCGAAGTGCCGTCGATGGTCTTTATGCTGCCGCATCTGGCAAACCGCATCGACTTTATCTCGGTGGGGACTAACGACCTGACGCAGTACGTACTGGCGGTGGATCGTAACAATACTCGCGTTGCGAATATTTACGACAGCCTGCATCCTGGCATGATTCGCGTGCTGTCGATGATTGTGCAGGAAGCCGAGCGCTACGGCATTGATTTACGCCTGTGCGGTGAAATGGCGGGCGACCCGATGTGCGTAACGATTTTGGTTGGCCTCGGTTTCCGTCATTTATCGATGAACGGTCGCTCGGTGGCGCGCGTGAAATATCTGCTGCGTAACATCGATCTCGAAGATGCTAAAAACTTGGCGATACGCAGCCTTGACGCACAGATGGCGACCGAAGTGCGCCATCAAGTGGCGGCATTTATGGAGCGTCGTGGCCTTGGCGGCCTGATTCGCGGCGGCTTGTAGCGTAGGCCTGATAAGCGCAGCGCCATCAGGCAATGCGCCAACCCCTGCCGGATGGCGGCGTAAACGCCTTATCCGGCCTACAAACTCGCACACCGTAGGCCTGATAAGCGCAGCGCCATCAGGCAATGCACCAACCCCTGCCGGATGGCGGCGTAAACGCCTTATCCGGCCTACAAATTCGCACACCGTAGGCCTGATAAGCGCAGCGCCATCAGGCAATGCGCCAGCCCCTGCCGGATGGCGGCGTAAACGCCTTATCCGGCCTACAGATTTGCACGCCGTAGGCCTGATAAGCGCAGCGCCATCAGGCAATGCACCAAACCCCACCGGCGACCTCCGCTTATACATATCTTTTACATCTTCCTGGCATCACCTCCTATCCCCCTTATGCTATCATTCGCCACTTTGGAGCGCCTGAAGCATCAGGCGCGCATCTCTACCGCTGTCCACTTCCGGCGGAATAACAAGCATTTGTGGTGACAGATGAATAGTGGTTATCTGCGTTTCCCGGACTTTGATCCGGTAATTTTCTCCCTGGGCCCAGTCTCCCTGCATTGGTATGGCATGATGTATCTTGTGGGCTTCATCTTCGCGATGTGGCTGGCAACACGCCGTGCAAACCGCCCCAACAGCGGCTGGACGAAAAATGAAGTTGAAAACCTGCTGTACGCGGGCTTCCTTGGGGTATTCCTTGGTGGGCGCATCGGCTATGTGATGTTCTACAACTTCGACTCGTTCCTGCAAGATCCGCTGTATCTGTTCCGCGTCTGGGATGGCGGCATGTCCTTCCACGGCGGGCTGATTGGGGTGATTGTGGTGATGATAATCTTCGCCCGTCGCACCAAACGCACGTTCTTCCAGGTTTCCGATTTCATCGCACCGCTGATCCCATTCGGCTTAGGTTGTGGTCGTCTGGGGAACTTTATCAACGGTGAACTGTGGGGCCGCGTCGATCCAAGTTTCCACTACACCATGCTGTTCCCTGGCTCGCGCGCGGAAGATATCGCGCTGCTGCCGTCTCATCCTGAATGGCAAACGCTGTTTGATACCTACGGCTCACTGCCGCGCCACGCTTCCCAGTTGTACGAAATGGCGCTGGAAGGGGTTGTGCTGTTCCTGATCCTCAACTTCTTTATTCGCAAGCCTCGCCCAACCGGCTCGGTCTCCGGCCTGTTCCTGATTGGCTATGGCCTGTTCCGTATTATCTCTGAATTCTTCCGCCAGCCGGATGCGCAGTTTACCGGCGCATGGGTTCAGTACATCAGCATGGGGCAGATTCTTTCGATTCCGATGGTGCTTGCGGGTATCATTATGATGGTCTGGGCGTTTCGCCGTCCGCAGCAACAGATCTCCTGAGGAAGCATGAAACAGTATCTAGAACTGATGCAGAAGGTGCTCGATGAGGGCACCCAGAAAAATGACCGTACCGGCACGGGTACTGTCTCTATCTTTGGTCACCAAATGCGCTTTAACCTGCAAGATGGTTTCCCGCTGGTGACCACTAAGCGCTGCCACCTGCGCTCGATTATCCACGAACTGCTGTGGTTCTTGCAGGGCGACACCAACGTGGCCTACCTGCATGAAAACAACGTCAGTATCTGGGACGAGTGGGCCGATGAGAACGGCGACTTAGGCCCGGTATACGGCAAACAGTGGCGCGCATGGCCAACGCCAGATGGCCGTCATATCGACCAAATCACCACCGTACTGAACCAGTTGAAAAACGACCCGGACTCGCGCCGTATTATCGTTTCGGCCTGGAACGTGGGCGAGCTGGATAAAATGGCGCTGGCTCCGTGCCACGCGTTCTTCCAGTTCTACGTTGCCGACGGCAAGCTCTCTTGCCAGTTATATCAACGCTCTTGCGACGTGTTCCTCGGCCTGCCGTTCAACATCGCCAGCTACGCGCTGCTGGTGCACATGATGGCGCAGCAGTGTGATCTGGAAGTGGGTGATTTTGTCTGGACGGGCGGCGACACGCACCTGTACAGCAACCACATGGAACAGACCGCATTGCAGCTAACCCGCGAACCGCGTGCACTGCCGAAGTTGGTTATCAAACGTAAGCCGGAATCTATCTTCGACTACCGCTTTGACGACTTCGAAATTGAAGGCTACGACCCGCATCCTGGCATTAAAGCGCCAGTGGCGATTTAATCCTTCCTGCAATCCTTTCTATGATGAAAACCGGTGCCAATCAATGTGCGCCGGTTTTTTTTATCTCTCTCACGATCCTCCTCGACGTTTATTTGTAATGCGCTGCAACACGCTACCTTTCTCTGATAGCGCCTCGTAAAACCGCCAAACGCTGCTCGTCATTGGTTCTGGTTTATTGAACACTCGTGGTCATGAACAGAGAACAGGGCTACACCCTTATCGAAACTTTAATCGTTGTTACGATGGTGCTTATTCTGAGCGCTTCGGGCCTGTACGGTTGGCAACGCTGGCAGCAGCAACAACGGTTATGGCAAACCGCCAGCGCGCTGCTCGACTACCTTGTGTACATCCGCAATGAGGCGAACTGGCATAACCGCGATCGTCGATTGCGGGTTAATCGGGCGGAGCAGCGCTGGTGTCTGGTCGCCGATGATGCACTATTGGAGGGCTGCCCTGCGGGGAACCCTGCCGTTTTTCAGCCACTGTGGGCGGAGGTGGAGCTAACTAACATCGCGCCCAATCTGGCCTTTTTTGGCCTGCGCAATACTGCGTGGGCGGGCAGTGTGACGGTGGCGAATGAAGCGGGGAGTCGGTCGGTGGTCATCTCAAGCTGGGGGCGAATCCGCCTGTGCGAGACGGCACAATGCTAATGCGCGGGTTCTCGTTACTGGAGGTACTGATTGCGATGGCTATCAGCAGTATTTTATTGCTCGGTGCATCACGTTTTTTACCGGCATTGCAGCGCAGCGTGTTAATGCAAACGCAGCAACAAACACTGGAGGATGACCTCTGGCAGCGGCTGTATACGGTGGCAAAACATCTGCAACGCGCAGGCTATTGTGGTGCGGAACGCTGTGCGGGTGAACCGCTGCAAATCATGCAGCAAGGGCAGTGTGTGGTGGTGCGTTGGGATGGAAACAGCAATGGCGTCTGGGAGGCCTCGCCCCCTGATGTCGCCGACAGCATTGGCTTTCGCCTTAAATCCGGTGCGCTGGAAACACTGCGCGGCGCGGCCTCCTGCGAGGGCAACGGCTGGGACAAAATGACCGACCCTGCGGTCATGACCGTTACCGCTTTTCAGGTGACTCGCCAGACCCTAAACGGCTATTCGCCGACGCTAACGCTGATGCTCTCGGCAACGGCAGGGCACGGCGCAACGGCGCGTGCTGAATATTGTGTAACGGGCTACAACCTATGAACCGCGAGCGCGGCGTCTCTTCGTTGGCGATGGTGCTGATGTTGCTGGTACTGGGAAGCCTAATGCTGCAAGGGCTGAACCAGGCACAGCGACAACAACTGACGATGGTTACTGACGAAAGCCGCGCGCTGCAAAGCACGGCGCGGGTGCATACCGCTTTGCTGTGGGCAACCCAGCAACCGTGGCTGGCTGAAACCGGAGTGCAATGCCGCCCCTATGATGTGCAAAGCCGAGTCTGCCTGCGGCTTTTTGCCGATGGCTCGCTACTGCTGATTGCTCAGTATGGTGCTTTTTCGCTTTGGCAGTCCGGGCGATGGACGGCGAGCGGTATTCGCTTTTCTCCACACGGCTGGAGTGATTTTTGCCCCTTAAAGGAGGTGACGTTATGCCAGAACCCTTAACACCACGCGGTTTCAGTCTGCCGGAGGTGATACTCGCCATGCTACTGATGGTAAGTGTCATTACCGCCTTAGGTGGTTATTATCGCACCTTAGCCACCAGTAGCGTACAGATGAACCAGTATCGGCAGATGTGGCGTTACGCCTGGACACAAACGCAGCTACAGGCCGCCGCCTTACCCGTTGGATGGGGAAGCCAGCGCCTACAGACATCATCACAACGTTGTGTCAGCATCAATGCTACTATTACCACCCCTATGGGTAAGCAGGGCACATTGTCACGCCTGCATTGCCCGGTCAGTCAGTAGTCAGGAGCGAATATGTTACGGGTCTACCACTCCAACCGTCTGGATGTGCTGGAAGCATTAATGGAATTTATCGTTGAACAGGACCGGCTGGCTGACCCGTTCGAACCTGAAATGATCCTCGTGCAAAGCACCGGGATGGCGCAGTGGCTGCAAATGACGCTCTCGGCGCGTTTCGGCATTGCTGCCAATATCGACTTCCCGCTACCGGCCAGTTTTATCTGGGATATGTTCACTCGCGTACTGCCTGATATTCCAGCCGAGAGCGCATTCAATAAGCAGAGCATGAGCTGGAAGTTGATGACCCTGCTGCCCACGATGCTGGATGATGAAGCATTTACGCCGCTGCGCCATTACCTGACGGATGACGCCGACAAACGCAAACTGTTCCAGTTAGCTTCTCGCGTGGCTGACCTGTATGACCAGTATCTGGTTTACCGCCCGCAATGGCTGACGCAGTGGCAAGCGGGGCAACTGGTCGAAGGCGTGGGTGAGGCGCAGCAGTGGCAAGCGCCGCTGTGGAAAGCGCTGGTGGAACACACCGCCGAGCTAGGCCAGCCGTTGTGGCACCGTGCGAACCTTTATCAGCGTTTTATCGACACGCTGGAAAATAGCGACCAACCGCCCGCAGGGCTACCGTCGCGCGTGTTTATTTGCGGTATTTCGGCGCTGCCGCCGGTTTATCTCCATGCCTTACAGGCGCTGGGTAAACATGTTGATATTTATGTGCTGTTCACCAACCCGTGCCGTTACTACTGGGGCGACATCAAAGATCCCGCGTTTCTGGCGCGGCTGCTGGCTCGCCAGCGCCGGCACTACCGCGAACAACGTGAGCTACCGCTGTTTCAGGATACGCAGAGTGCGCCGAGTTTATTTAACGACGATGGCGAGCAGGATGTTGGCAACCCGATGCTGGCTTCCTGGGGCAAGCTGGGGCGCGACTACATCTACCTATTAGCTGGGCTGGAACGCTACCAGGAGCTGGATGCGTTTGTGGATATTGAGCCGGATAACCTGCTGCACAATCTTCAATACGACGTGCTGGAGCTAAAAAATACCGCCGTGGCGGGCCGCACGGCGCAGGAGTTTGCCCATAGTGGCGACAAACGCCCGCTGGCGCGGGACGACCGCAGTCTGACGGTGCATGTATGCCACAGCCCGCAGCGTGAAGTCGAAATACTGCACGACCGTCTGCTGGCGATGCTGGAAGCCGACCCAACGCTAACGCCGCGCGACATTATCGTGATGGTGGCGGATATCGACAGCTACAGCCCGTTTATCCAGGCGGTGTTCGGCAGTGCGACCGGTGAACGTTATCTGCCGTACGCTATTTCTGACCGTCGGGCTCGTCAGGCGCATCCAGCGATGCAGGCGTTTATCACCCTGTTGTCGCTGCCGGACAGCCGCTTTACTAGTGAGGACGTGCTGGCGCTATTAGATGTTCCGGTACTGGCGGCGCGCTTTAATATTGATGAAGCGGGTTTGCTACACCTTCGTCAGTGGGTGAATGAATCTGGTGTTCGCTGGGGGATGGACGACGATAACGTTCGCGAACTGGATCTTCCGGCGACCGGCCAGCATACCTGGCGTTTTGGCCTCACGCGAATGCTGCTGGGCTATGCGATGGAAAGCAGCCAGGGCGAGTGGCAAGAGGTGCTACCGTATGATGAATCCAGCGGTTTAATCGCCGAGCTGGTTGGGCATTTGGCTTCACTGTTAATGCAGCTTAGCCGCTGGCGTCAGGTGCTGACGCAGCCGCGAACGCTGGCGGAATGGCTACCGGTTTGCCGCGACATGCTCAACGACTTCTTCCTGCCGGATACTGACACCGAAGCGGCGTTGGCGCTGATTGAACAGCAATGGCAGGCGATTATCGCTCAGGGTGTGCAGTCGCAGTATGCCGGTGAAGTACCGCTCTCGTTGCTGCGTGATGAACTGGCGCAGCGCCTGGATCTGGAGCGTATCAGTCAGCGCTTCCTCGCGGGGCCAATCAATATTTGTACCCTAATGCCGATGCGTTCTATTCCGTTCAAGGTGGTTTGTCTGTTGGGCATGAACGATGGCGTTTACCCACGGGCGTTAGCGCCGCTGGGCTTTGACCTGATGAGTCAAAAACCACTGCGCGGTGACCGTAGCCGCCGTGACGATGACCGCTACCTGTTCCTCGAAGCGCTGATGTCGGCTGAAAAATCACTTTATATCAGCTATATCGGCCGTTCTATTCAAGACAACAGTGAGCGTTATCCCTCGGTGCTGGTGCAAGAGCTGCTGGATTACATCGGCCAAAGCCACTGTCTGGAAGGGGATGAAGCGCTTAACTGCGACGAAAGCGAACGGCGAGTCAAAGAACACATTATGCATTTGCATACGCGTATGCCGTTCGACGCCGATAACTTTAAGCCAGGTGAACGGCAAAGCTATGCACAGGAGTGGCTGGCGGCAGCTAGCCAGCAGGGGCAAGCGCATTCCGAGTTTATCCAGCCGCTGGAGCCTTTACCGCTTACCACACTGGCGCTGGAGCAGTTGCAACGTTTCTGGCAGCATCCGGTGCGCGCCTTTTTCCAGATGCGTCTTCAGGTGAATTTCCGCATGGAAGAGAGCGACATTCCTGATACCGAACCGTTCACCTTAGAAGGGCTGACCCGTTATCAGCTTAATCAGCAGTTGCTTAACACACTGATTGAACAGCAGGACGATGAGCCGATGTTCCGTCGTTATCGCGCGGCAGGTGAGTTGCCGTATGGCCCGTTTGGTGAAATTGCCTGGGAGGTTCAACGCCAGGAGATGGCTGCGCTGGCAGACCGAGTGATTGAGCATCGCCGAAGCGGGCAAAGCATGGAAATCGACCTTGATTGTGACGGCGTTAACATCACAGGCTGGTTACCGCAGGTTCAGGACAACGGTCTGCTGCGCTGGCGGCCCTCTTTGCTTAGCGTTTCTCAAGGGATGCAACTTTGGCTGGAACACCTTGTCTACTGTGCTAGCGGCGGTAAAGGTGAAAGCCGGTTGCTGCTGCGTAAAGACGGCGAGTGGTGCTTCCCACCGCTTGACGCCGACGAAGCAAAAGCCTGGTTGGTACAGCTTGTTAACGGATACCGCCAGGGCATGTGCGAGCCGCTGCTGTTTTTACCAGAGAGCGGCGGCGCATGGATAAAAGCCTGTTACGATGCCGAAAATGATGCCATCTTAAAAGACGAAGACAGCCAGCAAAAAGCGCGCAGCAAGTTTATGCAGGCCTATGAAGGCAATATGGTGGTCAGCGGTGAAGGGGCCGACGTTTGGTATCAGCGGTTGTGGCGCAGCCTTGAGCCTGCGCAATATGAGGCGATTATCGAGCAGACAACGCCCTATTTGCTGCCGGTGTTCCGTTTTCATCAGTCATAAAAATTGTATATAAATTGCGCAAGTCAGGCTGTTCAATTACTATGCCTACTGCGTCACGGACTGATGTGCCATAGAAACACGCTGACTCGTTCAGTGCAGTACTTGTTAATGATGAGGTCCGTGAATGCCCCGCAGTATCTGGTTGAGTATTGTTGTTTTAGTCACCGCCTTTTGGGCGACCGTAGGTCAGGCAAACACCGGATGGCAACCTATCCAGGAAACCATCCGCAAAAGCGAGAAAGACCCCCGCCAGTATCAGGCTATTACGCTGGATAACCAGATGGTCATCCTGCTGGTTTCTGATCCGCAGGCGGTGAAATCGTTGTCGGCGCTGGTGGTTCCTGTTGGTTCGCTGGAAGACCCGAACAGCCATCCAGGCCTTGCGCACTATCTCGAACACATGACCCTGATGGGCTCAAAGAATTACCCACAGCCCGATAACCTTGCTGAATTCTTAAAAATGCACGGCGGCAGCCACAATGCCAGCACCGCACCGTATCGCACGGCTTTCTATCTGGAAGTTGAAAACGATGCTTTGCAGGGGGCGGTTGATCGGCTGGCAGACGCCATTGCGGCACCATTGCTGGATAAAAAATACGTTGACCGTGAACGCAATGCCGTCAACGCCGAGCTGACGATGGCGCGCAGCCGCGACGGGATGCGTATGGCGCAGGTCAGTGCGGAAACCATCAACCCAGCGCATCCGGGGGCGCGTTTTTCCGGCGGCAATCTGGATACGCTGAGCGACAAGCCGGGCAGCCCGGTGTATGACGCCTTGCTGGCATTTCGTGACAAGTTCTATTCCGCCAATCTGATGAAAGCGGTGATTTACAGCAATAAACCTCTGCCAGAACTGGCAAAAATTGCCGCGCAAACCTACGGGCGTGTGCCGAACAAATCTATTAAACGCCCGGAAATTACCGTCCCGATCGTGACTGATGCGCAAAAAGGGATTGTTATCCACTATGTGCCTGCGCTGCCGCGCAAAGTGCTGCGCGTCGAGTTCCGTATTGATAACAACTCCGCGCAATTTCGCAGTAAAACCGACGAACTGATTACTTATCTGATTGGCAACCGCACGCCGGGAACGCTGTCCGACTGGCTGCAAAAACAGGGGCTGGTGGAAGGTATTCGCGCCGACTCTGACCCTGTAGTCAACGGCAACAGCGGCGTACTGGCGATTTCGGCAACCTTAACCGATAAAGGCCTCGCTAACCGCGACGAAGTGGTCGCGGCGATTTTCAGCTACCTTGATCTGCTGCGTCAAAAAGGGATTGATCAGCGCTATTTTGACGAACTGGCGCATGTGCTGAATCTCGACTTCCGCTATCCGTCTATTAACCGCGACATGGATTACGTCGAATGGCTGGCAGATACCATGATTCGCGTGCCAGTGGCGCACACGCTGGATGCGGTAAATATTGCCGACCGCTATGACGCGCAGGCAGTAAAAGCGCGTCTGGCGATGATGACGCCGCAGAATGCGCGCATCTGGTACATCAGCCCGAAAGAGCCGCATAACAAAGTCGCTTACTTTGTTGATGCGCCGTATCAGGTTGACAAAATTAGCGCTGACACCTTCGCCAAATGGCAGCAGGTGGGTAGCGGCATTTCGCTGACTCTGCCGCAGTTAAACCCCTATATTCCCGATGATTTCACGCTGATTAAGCCCGAAAAACAGCAAACGCATCCTGACCTGATTATCGACGAGCCGATGCTGCGCCTGGCGTATATGCCTAGCCGCTACTTCGCCAGTGAACCGAAAGCGGATATCACGTTGATTCTGCGCAATCCGAAGGCGATGGACAGCGCTCGCAGCCAGGTGATGTTTGCCCTCAATGACTACCTTGCGGGGCTTGCGCTTGACCAGTTAAGCAACCAGGCCGCAGTGGGGGGAATCAGCTTCTCGACCGGCGCTAACAATGGCTTAATGCTGAACGCGAATGGCTACACCCAGCGTTTACCGCAGTTGTTTGATGCGTTATTGCAGGGCTATTTCAGCTATACGCCAACGGAAGAACAACTTGAGCAGGCGAAATCCTGGTATAAGCAGATGATGGACTCTGCCGAAAAAGGCAAAGCCTACGAACAGGCGATTATGCCGGTGCAGATGCTGTCACAAGTGCCGTATTTCCAGCGCGATGAACGCAAAGCGCTGTTGGCGTCGATAACCCTCAAAGACGTTCTGGCCTATCGTGACCAGCTTAAAGCCGGGGCGCGCCCTGAATTTATGGTGATTGGCAACCTCAGCGCAGAGCAGTCTATCGCGCTGGCGCGTAATACCCAGTCACAGTTGGGAGCGAACGGCAACGAATGGTGTCGTAACAAAAACGTCGTGGTCAATAAACAGCAGAACGCTATTTTCGAGAAAGCGGGTAACAGCACCGACTCTGCGCTGGCGGCGGTGTTTGTCCCGCCGAATGCCGATGAGTTCTCAAGCTCTGCGGCCAGCGCTATGCTGGCGCAAATCGTCCAGCCGTGGTTCTACACGCAACTGCGCACCGAAGAGCAACTGGGCTATGCCGTGTTTGCTTTCTCGATGAATATTGGTCGCCAGTGGGGGATGGGGTTCCTGCTGCAAAGCAACGAAAAACAACCGGCTTTCTTGTGGGAGCGCTTCAAAACGTTCTTCCCGACGGCGGAGCAAAAACTGCGGGCGATGAAGCCGGAAGAGTTTGCACAAATCCAGCAGGCGGTGATTGCCGACATGCTGCAAGCGCCGCAAACCCTCAGCGACGAAGCCTCTCAGCTCAGCAAAGATTTCGATCGTGGTAATATGGCCTTTGATTCACGTGCTAAAGTAGTGGCCCAGATTAAGCTGTTAACGCCGCAAAAGCTGGCCGACTTCTTCCACCAGACGGTGGTTGCGCCACAGGGTATGACGGTGTTGTCGCAGGTATCCGGTAGCCAGAATGGCAAAACCGACTATGCGCAGCCGGAAGGCTGGAAAGTGTGGCAGAGCATTAGCGCGTTGCAGCAAAGTTTACCCATTGACGCTAACTAGTTTGAGTTGCACAACGGCAGCAAGAGACAACCCCGGACACTAGCAACAGCCAGTGGCTGGGGAATTCGCGCTGCCAATACCGATGCAGCTTGAAGTATGACGAGCATACGACGAGAGAACGAATGACCGATATAGCCGCTGAGTCCCTTGATCCCCTGCGTTTGCCCCTTTACGGTGAGCGCCTGATTGAAGCCTCTGCGGGCACTGGTAAAACCTTCACCATCGCCGCACTTTATCTGCGGCTTTTGCTGGGGCTGGGCGGCGATCGTGCCTATCCTCGCCCGGTTAATGTTGAAGAACTGCTGGTCGTCACCTTCACCGAAGCCGCCACTGAAGAACTGCGCGGGCGTATTCGTAGCAACATTCATGAACTGCGCATCGCTTGCCTGCGTAACACCACCGATAATCCGCTTTATGCCAGCCTGCTGGCGGAAATCGACGACCTGCAACAGGCCGCCGATGTCCTGCTGCTTGCCGAACGGCAGATGGACGACGCGGCGGTTTTCACCATTCACGGTTTCTGCCAGCGTATGCTCAGCCTCAATGCGTTTGAGTCCGGCATGTTGTTCGAACAACAGTTGATTGAAGATGAATCGCAACTGCGCTATCAGGCCTGTGCCGACTTCTGGCGACGCCACTGCTACCCGCTGAATCGCAGCATCGCGCAGGTGATTGTTGAGTCCTGGAAGGGGCCGCAGGATCTGCTGAAATCGATTGACCGTTACCTGCAAGGTGAAGCGCCGCAGTTGAAAGTCCCGCTGAATAGCGCGGAAACGCTGGAGTCTCGCCATCAGGCAATTTTGGCGCAGATTAACGACATCAAACAGCAGTGGCTGGCGAACGTTGGTGAACTGGAGCCTTTACTCGAAGGCTCTGGTATTGACCGCCGCAAGTTTAACCGAGGCAACCAGGGAAAGTGGATCGACAAGATCAGCGCCTGGGCGCAGGAAGAGAGCAAAAACTACCAACTGCCGGACGCGCTGGAAAAATTCAGCCAATCGTTTCTTGTAGAACGCACCAAAGCGGGCGGCGTCGTGCCGGAGCACCCGCTATTTAGCGCCATTGAGCGGCTGCTGGCATCGCCGCTGACCCTTAACGATCTGGTGATTGCTCAGGCGATGACCGAGATTCGCGAGGCCGTCGCGCGGGAAAAACGCCGTCGCGGCGAGTTGGGCTTTGACGACATGTTAAGCCGCCTTGATGAGGCGCTGCACGGCGACAGCGGCGATGCGCTGGCTGCCGCTATCCGCCAGCGTTTCCCGGTGGCAATGATTGATGAATTCCAGGATACCGACCCGCAACAGTACCGTATTTTCCGCCGTATCTGGCGGCAACAGCCGGACACCGCGCTGCTGCTGATTGGTGACCCGAAGCAGGCTATCTACGCCTTCCGTGGCGCGGATATCTTTACCTACATGCGCGCGCGCAGCGACGTGGCGGCCCACTACACGCTCGACACCAACTGGCGTTCCGCTCCGGGCATGGTGGAAAGCGTCAACCGCTTGTTTGGGCTGGTGGATAACCCGTTTATGTTCCGCGATATCCCGTTTTTACCGGTGAAATCGGCGGCGAAAAACGCCTCGCTGCGCTTCGAGGTTGACGGCGAAAAGCAACCCGCGATGAACCTGTGGCTCATGCCGGGTGAAGGCGTTAGCGCGGGCGACTATCAGAGTTTTATGGCGCAACAGTGCGCGGCGCAGATTCGTGACTGGCTGGCAGGCGGCCAGCGCGGCACGGCGCTGCTATGGCGCGGCGATGAAGCCACGCCGGTACAGGCGTCAGATATTACCGTGCTGGTGCGTAACCGCCAGGAAGCCTCGCTGATTCGCGATGCCTTAAACGCGCTGGCGATCCCCTCGGTGTATCTCTCTAACCGCGACAGCGTGTTTGAAACGCCGGAAGCGCAAGATCTGCTGTGGGTGCTCCAGGCCGTGCTCACGCCGGAGCGGGAAAACACGCTTCGTAGCGCGCTGGCGACGGCGATGTTTGGTCTCAACGCGCTGGATATCGAGCGTTTGAATCAGGATGAACACGCCTGGGATGCGCTTGTCGAGGAATTTAGCGACTATCGGCAAATCTGGCAGCGCCGTGGCGTTATGCCGATGATCCGCGCTTTGATGAGCGCGCGATCGATTGCCGAGAATCTGCTCGCCACCCACGGCGGCGAGCGGCGCTTGACCGATATTCTGCACCTCAGCGAGTTGCTGCAAGAAGCGGCGACCCAGCTTGAAAGCGAACATGCGCTTGTGCGCTGGCTTAACCAGCAGGTTGCTGAACCTGACACCAACGCCTCCAGCCAGCAAATGCGTCTGGAGAGCGACAAACACCTGGTACAGATTGTCACCATTCATAAATCGAAAGGGCTGGAATACCCGCTGGTTTGGCTGCCTTTCATTGCCCGTTTCCGTAAGCAGAATCAGGCGTTCTACCACGATCGCGAATCGTTCGCAGCGGTACTGGATCTCAATGAAAGCGACGAGAGCCTGGAGCTAGCCGAAGCCGAACGCCTGGCGGAAGATTTACGTCTGCTGTACGTCGCCTTAACCCGCGCCGTTTGGCACTGTAGCCTGGGTATCGCGCCGTTAACCGCGCGGCGTAGCGACAAACCCACCGATACCGAGCTGCATCACAGCGCGCCAGGGCGGCTATTGCAAAAAGGCGAAGTGCGGGATGCCGCTGGTCTGGAGGCTTGCCTGCATGTGCTGTGCGATGAGCACATCGCCCTGACGCGAGCGACGCCGCCGGATGATAACCGCTGGCAGGCGTCACAGGCCGAAATGCCGGAACTGACGGCGCGACAAGTGCAGCGTCGGGTGCTTGATGACTGGCGCGTGACCAGCTATTCAGGCTTGCAGCAGCGCGGTCACAGTGTGGCGCAGGATCTCCTGCCGCGTCTGGATATTGACGCCTCCGGCACGGGCGATGTCCCTGTCGAGCTGGAGCTGACCCCGCACAACTTCCCGCGCGGCGCATCGCCGGGGACATTCCTGCACAGCCTGTTTGAAGATCTCGATTTTACCCAGCCGATATCACCGGAGTGGATGGCGGAAAAACTGCAAAGCAACGGCTTTGGCGAAGAGTGGGAACCGGTGCTGACCCGCTGGATTTCACAGGTACTGGCTGCGCCGCTGGCGGATATCGGCATTGCGCTGAACCAGCTTAGTGCGCGGCAAAAACAGGTTGAGATGGAGTTTTATTTGCCTATCGAAAGCCCGCTGCAAGCCGAAGCGCTGGATGCGCTAACCCGCCGTTATGACCCGCTATCGGCGGGCTGCCCGGCGCTAGATTTCCGCCAGGTGCGCGGGATGCTAAAGGGCTTTATTGACCTGGTTTTCCGCCACGACGGGCGCTACTACCTGCTGGATTACAAATCGAACTGGCTGGGTGAAAACGGCGAAGCCTATACCCAACAGGCGATGGCGCAGGCCATGCAAGCGCACCGCTACGATTTGCAGTATCAACTTTACAGCCTGGCCTTGCACCGCTATTTGCGCCACCGCATTGCGGATTATGACTATCAGCGCCACTTCGGCGGTGTGATTTACCTGTTCCTGCGCGGCGTAGACGGTGATGCGGGGCAACAGGGCATTTTCACCACCCGACCAGACCCCGCGCTGATAACGGCAATGGACGCGCTGTTTGCCGGAAATGTACAGGAGATGGACGCATGACGCTGGAACAACGCTTGCTGGAAGCCGTAGAGCTGAAGCTGCTACGCCCGCTGGATGTCCAGTTTGCGCTGATGGTGGCGAAGGATGAGCATCCGGCGGTGATGCTGGCGGCAGCGATGCTCAGCCGCGATACCGGAGAAGGGCACGTGTGCCTGCCGTTGTCGCATCTTCGCCCAGACATGCAGCCCAAAGGCCGCGCCCGCGAACTGTGGCAGCAGTTGTTTAATGAGGTTGATGCGCCTGACGATTGGGCCACGTTACTACTGGCCTCGCAGGCGGTGAGTACCGGTGAGCGCCCATCGCCGCTGATTTTAAGCCGAGAACGGCTGTATCTGAACCGCATGTGGCGCAATGAACTGACGGTCGCGCGCTTCTTTAGCGATACCCAGGCTCCGTTTGCGGTGGATGAAACACAGCTTACCGCCACGCTTGCGTCGCTGTTCCCGTCTTCCGACACGGTTGACTGGCAAAAAGTGGCGGCGGCGGTGGCGTTAACCCGCCGAATTTCGGTGATTTCCGGCGGGCCAGGAACCGGTAAAACTACCACGGTCGCAAAACTATTGGCGGCGCTGATACAGATGTCCGGCAGCGAAAAATGCCGTATCCGCCTTGCCGCACCCACCGGCAAAGCGGCGGCGCGTTTGACGGAATCGCTGGGCGCGGCGCTGCGTAAACTTAACCTGAGTGACGCGCAAAAAGAGAAACTGCCCACTGAGGCCAGCACGTTACACCGCCTGCTGGGCGCGCAGCCGACAAGCCAGCGGATGCGTTACCACGCGGGGAACCCGCTGCATCTTGATGTGCTGGTGGTGGATGAAGCCTCGATGATTGACTTGCCGATGATGGCGCGCCTGATTGACGCGTTGCCGCCGCATGGACGTGTGATTTTCCTCGGCGACCGCGATCAGCTAGCCTCGGTAGAAGCGGGGGCGGTGCTGGGGGATATCTGTAGCTGGGTTAACGCAGGCTACACCGCAGAACGCGCGGCACAGTTAAGCCAACTGGCGGGGGCGACGGTTCCCGCCGGTGAAGGCCATGCCGCCAGCGCGCTGCGCGACAGCCTGTGCCTGCTGCGCACCAGCTACCGTTTTGGCAGTGACTCCGGTATCGGACAACTGGCGGCGGCGGTGAATCGGGGCGATAAAAAAGGCGTGAGCGACGTTTTTGCCCGTGGTTTTAGCGATATCGACTGTAAGCCGCTGCGCTCGACCGACGACTACGCCGCCATGCTGGACGATGCGCGCGCGGGCTATGGTCATTATTTACAGCTTCTGCGCGAACAGGCTGACCCCGCCGTGGTGCTGGAAGCCTTTGGTGAATATCAACTGCTGTGCGCGCTGCGAGAAGGGCCGTGGGGCGTAAGCGGGCTGAATCAGCAGTTTGAGCTGCTGCTGGCGCGTCACCGGCAGATTACACTACCGCGTCACTCGCGTTGGTATGACGGTCGCCCGGTGATGATCACCCGCAACGACAGCGCGTTGGGGCTGTTTAACGGTGATATCGGCGTGGCGTTAGAGCGTGAAGGTAGCCTGCGCGTTTGGTTCCCGATGCCGGACGGCACGGTGAAACCGATTCTGCCAAGCCGTTTACCAGAGCACGACACCGCATGGGCAATGACCGTGCATAAATCGCAGGGGTCAGAGTTTGCCCATGCCGCGCTGGTGTTGCCGACGCAAAATGTGCCGGTGGTGAGCCGTGAATTGATCTACACGGCAATTACCCGCGCGAAATCGCGTTTGTCGATGTATGCCGATGAACATCTGTTAGCGCAAGCCATCGCCACACGAACCGAACGACGCAGCGGCCTGGCCGCCATTTTTGCCGAAATGGCGTAATAGCCAGGTGTTTAACGCTTTGCCTGATGGCGCTACGGTGTGCGAACTTGTAGGCCGGATAAGGCGTTCACGCCGCCATCCGGAAATGGGTGGCACAATGCCTGATGGCGCTGCGCTTATCAGGCCTACGGTGTGCGAATTTGTAGGCCGGATAAGGCGTTTACGCCGCCATCCGGCAATTTGCATGGATATTATTTACGCCAGGTCGGTCATCAGCACTTTGGAGCGGCGCTGGTAGTTGTAGAGCTGCTTTTTGCTTTCTGGCAGCAGATCAACGTCCACCGGTTTAAAACCGCGCTCCTGGAACCAATGAATACTGCGGGTGGTGAGCACGAACAAATGGTTTAACCCCATCTGCTTGGCCTGGGTGGCAATGCGTTGCAACAGCACTTCGCCGCGCGACGAGCTACGGTAGTCCGGGTGTACCGCTACGCAGGCCATCTCGCCAATTTTTTCTTCCGGGAACGGGTACAGCGCCGCACAGGCGATGGTCGTGTTATCACGCTGAATAATCGTGAATTTGTCGATCTCCATCTCCAGTTGCTCACGCGAACGACGCACCAAAATCCCTTGCTGCTCTAACGGGGCAATCAGATCCAAAATCCCGCCGATATCATTGATGGTGGCGCGGCGAATTTGTTCGGCGCTCTCCATCACAATCTGTGTCCCGATACCATCACGTGAGAACAGCTCTTGTAGCAGCGCGCCGTCTTCCTGATAACTTATCAGGTGGCTGCGACGAACACCGCTGCGGCAAGCCTTCACCGCACCGCGCAGGAAGCGAGCCGTGCCGGAAAGGTAATCGCCTTCCTGCTCCAACTCTTCAATACGCGCTTGCGCTTCGTTAGGAAACAGCTCAGAGATAATCTCACCCGCGTCGTTGTAAACCCCTTGTGAGGAGCAAAAACCAATCATCTTCTCGGCCTTCAGTTTAATAGCCAACTGGGTGGCAATCTCCTCTGAGGTCAAGTTGAAGCTCTCACCGGTAACGGAAACGGCAACCGGCCCCATCAGCACTATCGCACCGCTGTCGAGCTGACGATGAATCGCTTCTTCATCAATACGGCGAATACGCCCGCTGTGGCAGTAGTCGATACCGTCATCAACGCCCAACGGCTGGGCGATAATAAAGTTACCGCTCACCACGTTAATGTGCGCTCCTTGCAGCGGGGTATTGTTGAGGCTCATCGACAGCCGAGCGGTGATATCGAGCTGTAACAGCCCTGCTGCTTGCTTAACCAGTTCTAAGGTTTTGGTGTCGGTCACGCGAATATGCTTATGATACGAAGGCTCATGATGATGTGCGGCCAGATTGGCGTCGATTTGCGGGCGCGCGCCATACACCAGCACCAGGCGAATGCCTAGGCTGTGAAGAAGGCCTATATCATTGACAATGCTAGAAAAGTTATCATGCTCGATAGCTTCGCCGCCCAGCATGATGACAAACGTCTTTCCCCGGTGGGCGTTAATATAGGGGACAGAATGACGAAACCCCTCAACCAATTCGGTCTTACGTTCCTTCACCACAGCACAACCCCTCAATGAATTATTATTCGTAATAAGTGTATTTTTATTCTGTTTTTGGCCGGAACGCAAGCCGGAATTTGCCTGGAATAAGGAAAAATAGAACGCTCAATTTCGCTGATCCTACGAATGTTTACCCTTTTATAGATGACAGTTTCTGCGCCTTTGGTTAGAGTTTTCGGTCAATCGTATTATGCGTATACTCGTCGTCCTTTGAGTGTTGTTTGGAATCTGTCATTTTTTTGCCTGGGATAGAGCATGTCGGGAAGTCGGTCTTTGAGTCGTCGTCGCCTGTTACAAGGGGCGGGCGCGATGTGGTTACTAAGTGTGAGTCAGGTTGGTCTAGCCGCCGTTAGTCAGGTGGTGGCCGTGCGCATCTGGCCTGCGTCTAGCTACACGCGCGTTACGGTAGAGTCCAACCGTGTACTCAAATATCGACAGTTTGCGTTAAGCAACCCAGACCGCCTGGTGGTTGATATTGAAGGTGTGAATCTTAATTCGGTGCTGAAAGGCATGGGCGCGCAGATTCGCCAGGATGACCCATTTATCAAATCGGCGCGTGTGGGGCAGTTTGACCCGCAAACGGTGCGCATGGTGTTTGAGCTAAAACAGGATGTCAAACCACAGCTCTTCGCGCTGGCGCCGTTTGCTGGTTTTAAAGAACGTCTGGTGATGGATCTCTATCCGGCAAGCAGCAAAGAGGAGCAAGACCCGCTGCTGGCACTGCTGGAGGAGTACAACAAGGGCGAT
Organism: Kluyvera fluvialis; assembly: GCF_059725275.1. Lineage (NCBI taxonomy): Bacteria > Pseudomonadati > Pseudomonadota > Gammaproteobacteria > Enterobacterales > Enterobacteriaceae > Kluyvera > Kluyvera fluvialis. The sequence goes on from NZ_AP046142.1 coordinate 995,430, forward strand.
CTTGAAAAGCAGGTTCCGCCAGCTCAGAGCGGCCCACAGCCGGGTAAAGCCGGGCGTGACCGGCCTATCGTCATTATGCTCGACCCCGGACACGGCGGTGAAGACTCCGGTGCGGTGGGGCTGCATAAAACACGTGAGAAAGACGTGGTGCTGCAAATTGCCCGCCGCTTACGTGCGCTGATTGAGAAAGAGGGCAATATGAAAGCCTACATGACGCGTAACGAAGATATCTTTATTCCGCTCCAGGTGCGGGTGGCGAAGGCGCAAAAGCAGCGCGCCGACCTGTTTGTTTCTATCCATGCGGATGCCTTTACCAGCCGCCAGCCGCGCGGCTCATCGGTGTTTGCGCTGTCAACCAAAGGGGCCACCAGTACGGCGGCAAAATACCTCGCGAAGACCCAGAACGCCGCCGACTTAGTGGGGGGGGTGAGCAAAAGCGGTGATCGCTACGTTGACCACACCATGTTTGATATGGTGCAGTCGCTGACCATTAACGACAGCCTGAAATTCGGCAAAGCGGTTTTGAAAAAGCTCGGTCAGGTGAACAAACTGCATAAAAATCAGGTAGAACAGGCGGGCTTTGCGGTACTGAAAGCACCGGATATCCCGTCGATCCTCGTCGAAACGGCATTCATCAGTAACGTTGAGGAGGAGCGCAAGCTCAGGACTGCCACCTTCCAGCAGGAAGTGGCCGAGTCTATTCTTGCCGGGATTAAAGCCTATTTTGCTGACGGCGCAACGCTTGCGCGACGCGGGTAATTTAAGGTGTCGCGTTTAAAGAGCGTTCACGGCGGCAACACCCGTGAAGCCGCCGCATTGCTGGGCATTGCGGCTGACCAATTGCTGGATTTCAGCGCCAATATTAACCCGCTCGGGATGCCCGAAAGCCTGAAACAGGCGATTATCGCCGGGCTTTCCCTCGCCGAGCGTTACCCTGATGTCGAATACCAACAGTTGCATCAGGCGCTGGCGGCGCATCACGGCGTTCCGGCCTCGTGGGTGCTGGCGGGCAACGGTGAAACAGAGTCGATTTTCACCCTCGTTCACGGCTTGAAGCCGCGTCATGCCATGGTGGTCGCGCCGGGGTTTGCGGAGTATCGTCGGGCGCTGGAGACAATCGACTGCCAGATAACCCCCTTCGCCTTGCGTGAAGAAGACGGCTGGCAACTGACCGAACGTATTCTTCCCGCGCTAACCGCTAATCTTGATTGCCTGTTTTTGTGTACGCCGAATAACCCGACGGGTCTGCTCCCGTCACACGCATTGCTGGCGGCGATTGCCGAGCGTTGCCGAACGCTGGGGATTGCGCTGATCCTCGATGAAGCCTTTATCGATTTTATTGCTGGCGAGCAGGGGTTTATCCCGCTGCTGGCGCAAAATCCGCATGTCTGGGTACTGCGCTCACTCACCAAGTTTTATGCAATTCCTGGCCTGCGTCTGGGGTATGTGCTCAACAGCGACGAGCCGATGCTCGCGCGGCTGCGCCAGCGGCAAATGCCGTGGTCAATTAATGCCTTTGCCGCGCTGGCGGGCGAGGTGATCCTCAACGATAGCGCTTATCAACAGGCGACATGGCAGTGGCTGGCGCACGAAGGGCAGCGTTTTTATCAGGCATTGTGTCAAATCGACGGGCTGACGGTGTATCCGGGGCAGGCGAACTATCTGTTTTTGCGCTGCGAAAAACCGGGGATCGATCTGCAATACGCGCTGCTGCAAAAACATATTCTTATCCGTAGCTGCGCCAACTATCCAGGGTTAGATGCCCGCTACTTCCGCGTGGCGATTCGTAGCGAAAGGGAAAACCAGCAACTGCTGGCGGCGCTGCATCAGGTGCTGAGCTGAACCCCACCGGCCACGTGGCTCAGCAAGTGTTGTTTCGGCCAGTGGTCGGTCAATCTTTGCTGCGCCAGCGCCCACTTTACATATTCCACATCATGACGGCGGCGGTCGAGCATCAGCCCGACGACGCTGCCGCTGTGCGCCACGTTTAACCCGTATAAATCACACGATTCTACCAGCGCGAGCAGCGTATCAAAACCGGGCTTCGGCAGCAGCGTCTGGCTGGCGATGGCGCTCAGCGTGGCGGCCTCGCCCATCAACGTAGGGCTATGGCGGGTACAGGCTAACTGCACCTTTTCCCATGCCTGTTGTAATAGCGCCGCGTTAGCCTGTAGCGCGGCCTCTCTCGGCTGACGATGATAATCGGCGGTGCGCAATATCACGGGGCTTTCCAGCACCAGCAGGTCAAAGGCGGGCGACGGCGCACAGGCAATTTGCGTTTGCGCATGGTGGTGGTCAAACAGCGTCAGCGAGCGGAACAGCGTGCTGTCGGTTGGCTCCAGCGAAACGCACAGCGCGGCTAATTCAGACTCACGCAGTGAATGACCTAAATGCGCAGCCGCCGCCACCGCCGTGGCCGCAATATCGGCGGTGCTGCTCGCCATCCCTTTGGCCAGCGGAATCGTCGAGTGCACCGTAATGCGCAGCGTCTGGCTTAGCGCCAGCGGATAACCGTAATGCGCCAGCAGGGCGTTGACCATCGCGCGCGTCAGTGGGCGCTCGTTGGGTAGCGGTGTAGCATTGCAAACTTCCACTGTGCTGTACCACTCAATGGGGCAAGAGATCAGCTTCTCACTACCCAGAATCCAGCCCTGAATCAGCTCCCCGCAAGAGGCAGGGCAGCGCGCCACACTCATTATTTTTATGCCTTGTGGTGAGTTAAACGAACAAAATATCAACTGTGATGAATAAATATATCGGTATTGTCATAGCGCAACGAAATACTTTAACCACCGCGCTAGAGTAACCTGCTTTTATTTTATGCGGGCGTAAGATGTCGGCATAGAGACAAAATCAGAGCCAACAGGTTCGGCATAGTGATATGCCAGGGAAGGAGGTGCATCCGCAAAGGTGGATAAATCCTCCGCAGCCCCCGCTGCTGTGATGCTGACAACCCCGTAAACACCACTGATCGCCAGATCGGGAAGGGCGGGCGAGGATGACGCTAAGCCAGAAGACCTGCCTGTCGGTGATTATCAACAACTTCGGTGGGAAGTGGGTTGCTTTGCGTCGCACAGTCTTCTGACTGGGCACACGTATAGCTATACCCAATGAATAGGGGCAGGGTATGGCAGCCAGACAGCACGCATTTATTCTTGCAGGAACCGGTAGCGGCTGTGGCAAAACCACCGTCACGCTCGGCTTGCTCACCCTGCTTCAGCAGAGCGGCCTGCGCGTGCAGCCTTATAAAGTCGGCCCCGATTACCTCGACACTGGCTGGCATACCGCCCTGTGCGGTGTGGCTTCCCGCAATCTCGACAGCTTTATGCTGCCCACCTCGACCCTTAACGCCCTGTTTAGCGAACATATGCAGCAGGCCGATATCGCCGTTATTGAAGGCGTGATGGGCCTGTACGACGGCTACGGCACTGATCCCAACTATTGCAGCACCGCCGCGATGGCAAAACAGCTCGGTTGCCCGGTCATTTTGCTGGTGGATGGCAAAGCGGTGTCTACCTCGATTGCTGCGACGGTGATGGGGTTCCAGCACTTCGACCCCAGCCTGAATATTGCGGGGGTGATAGTCAATCGCGTCAACAGCGAAAGCCACTTCCAACTGCTGAAAAGCGCGATTACCCGCTATTGCGGGCTGCCGGTATTGGGCTATGTGCCGCGTGCGGCGGGCGTTGCGTTACCGGAGCGCCATCTGGGGCTGGTAATGGCGCGCGAATCTGCGCTTAACCGCCAGCCGTGGCAGGACTTTGCCGCCATGCTGGAACGCACACTCGATATCGAACGCCTGCTGGCGCTCACCGAATTGGCGCACATGCCTGAAGGCAACTTGCCGCCGATGCCGCAATCCGGCGCGGGACTTACGCTGGCGCTCGCCGACGACGAAGCATTTAACTTTTACTATCCAGATAACCTGGCGCTGCTGGCGCGGGCGGGCGTGGAGATTGTGCGTTTTAGCCCATTACACGACCACCTGCTGCCGCCATGCCAAATGGTGTGGCTGGGCGGCGGTTATCCAGAGCTACATGCACAGGCGCTGGCGGCAAATGAAACGATGCTGGCGCAGCTACGCGCGGCACATCAGCGCGGCGTAGCCATTTACGCGGAATGCGGCGGGCTGATGTATCTCGGCAGCACGTTGCAGGACGCCGATGGTCAGGTGCATCAAATGGCGGATATTTTGCCAGGCCAGAGCAAAATGGGCACACGTCTGACCCGTTTTGGCTATTGCGAAGCGCAGGCCGAGCGGCAAACGCTACTTGCCGCGCCCGGCGAAATATTGCGCGGGCATGAATTTCACTACTCGGATTTCACTCCGCAGGATGCGGCGGTGATGGCGTGTCGCAAAACACGCGATGGCGCGGTACTCCAGCAATGGCAAGGCGGCTGGCAGCGCGGTAATACCTTCGCCAGCTATTTACACCTTCACTTCGCCCAGCGCCCCTCCATGCTCAACCACTGGTTTGCTGCCGCCAGGAGCGCGCTATGACGCTGCTCATTTGGTGTGTGGCGTGGATGCTGGATGTGCTGATTGGCGACCCGCCAAACTGGCCGCATCCGGTACGCTGGATAGGCAACTTGATTAACGCCGTGCAGCGCGTGGTACGCCGCCTTTGCCGCACCGAGCGCGCGCTGCGCATCGGCGGCGGCGTAATGTGGCTGGTGGTGGTCGGGATAACTTATGGCGTTACCTGGGGCGTTTTAGCGCTTGCCGCCCGCATTCACCCGTGGCTGGGCTGGGGCGTCAACGCCTGGTTGATTTTTACTGTGCTTGCCGGTCGCTGCCTGGCGCAATCGGCACAGGAGGTTGAGAAACCGCTGCGCGCGGGCGACCTTGCCGAAAGCCGCATTAAGCTGTCGTGGATTGTCGGGCGCGACACCTCGCAGCTTCAGCCTGCGCAAATCAACCGCGCGGTGGTAGAAACCGTGGCAGAAAACACCGTCGATGGCATTATCGCCCCGCTGTTTTTCCTGTTACTTGGCGGCGCGCCGCTGGCGATGGCCTACAAAGCGGTGAATACCCTCGACTCTATGGTGGGCTATAAGCATCAAAAATACCGCGCTATTGGTATGGTCAGCGCCCGTATGGACGATGCCGCCAACTTTATTCCTGCTCGCCTGAGCTGGCTTTTTATCAGTGCCGCCGCCGTGCTTTGCCGCCTTGATGGCCGCCGGGCGCTGCGCATTGGCTGGCGCGATCGCTACAACCACAGCAGCCCTAACTGCGCCTGGTCAGAGGCTTCCGTTGCAGGCGCGCTGGGCATCCGTCTGGGCGGGCCGAACGACTATTTTGGCCAGCGCGTTGATAAACCGTGGATCGGCGACGCCCGGCGCGACATCGCAATTGATGATATTTCCCGAACGATTCGACTGATGTGGGTGGCGTCAACGCTGGCCCTGCTGCTGTTTATGGCAGTCAGGTTCTGGTTGGTTGGCGCGGCCTGAGGAGAACAACATGAACTATATTCAGCAACCCCAGGCGATTGAGCGCAAAAGTTTCGCCATTATTAGCGAGATTATTGCTGAAACCCGCCCGGAATATCGCTTCGACAGCCCACTGCATGAGGCGATTATCAAACGGGTGATTCACACCACTGCTGACTTCGAGTGGCTGGATATTCTGTGGTTCGCCCCCGAGGCTTTAACCCGTCTTAGCGAGGCGCTCAGCCGCCCGTGTACGTTGTACACCGACACCACGATGGCGCTTTCGGGGATCAATAAAAATCTGCTGGCGACCTTTGGCGGCGAGTGCCGTTGCTACATCAGTGACCCGCGCGTGGTGCGGGAGGCCAAAGCGCAGGGCATGACCCGCTCGATGGCTGCGGTGGATATCGCAGTAAAAGAAGACGGCGACAAAGTGTTTGTCTTTGGCAATGCGCCAACGGCGCTGTTCCGCCTGCTGGAGCACCGTGACGTGGACGTAGGCGGCGTGATTGGCGTGCCGGTCGGGTTTGTTGGTGCGGCGGAATCGAAAGAAGCGCTCCGCCAAAGCGGGCTGCCGGGTATCGCTGCGCTGGGACGTAAAGGCGGCAGCAACGTGGCGGCGGCTATCGTCAACGCCATTTTGTATCACTTGCAGGGGGCGCGATGAGCGACGCGGCCTTCGACGCGCCGGTGTGGCATAACGGCAAAGCGTTGCGTAAGGGCTTTACCACCGGATCGTGTGCGACGGCTGCGGCGAAAGTTGCCGCGCTGATGGTACTGCGCCAGCACCTGATTCAGCAGGTGTCGATTGTCACGCCATCGGGCGTCACGCTGAATTTGAACGTTGAATCCCCACACGTAGAAGGGCAGCAGGCGGTTGCCGCGATTCGCAAAGACGGCGGTGATGATGTTGATGCCACCCACGGGATGCTGATTTTCGCTCGCGTCACGCTCAACGATAGCGGCGAGATTTCGCTGCACGGCGGTGAAGGTGTCGGCACGGTTACCCGCAAAGGCATTGGCTTGCCCATCGGCAGCGCGGCGATTAACCGCACTCCGCGCCACACCATTGAAGCTGCCGTGCGCGAGGTGATTGGCCCCGCGCGTGGCGCCGAGGTGGAAATTTTCGCCCCCGAAGGCGAAGAACGGGCGCAGAAAACCTATAACGCGCGGCTGGGAATTATGGGGGGGATCTCGATTATCGGAACCACCGGTATCGTCACACCCATGTCGGAGGAGAGCTGGAAACGCTCGCTGGCGCTGGAGCTGGAGATGAAACGCGCCGCCGGTCTGGCGCGCGTGGTGCTGGTTCCCGGCAACCACGGCGAGCGCTTTGTGCGAGAGCAAATGGGGCTGGATGCGCAATGCGTCGTCACCATGAGCAACTTTGTCGGCTACATGATTGAGGAGTCGGTGCGCCTCGGCTTTCGCCAAATTGTGCTCATTGGTCACCCCGGTAAGCTGATTAAAATCGCCGCCGGGATTTTCCACACTCACAGCCATATCGCCGATGCGCGCATGGAAACGTTGGTCGCTCACTTGGCGTTGCTGGGCGCACCGCTGGAACTGTTGACGTTGGTGAGCGACTGCGACACCACCGAAGCGGCGATGGAACATATTGACGCCTATGGCTTCCAGCACCTTTACAACCACCTCGCCGAACGCATTTGCCAGCGCGTGATGCAGCGCCTGCGCTTTACCAAAACACCGCCCGTGTGCGACGCCATTCTGTTTTCGTTCGATAACCACATTCTCGGCAGCAACCGTCCGGTGCAAAGCATCGTGGAGGCGCTGACATGTTAACGGTGGTGGGGATGGGGCCAGCCGGTGTTTCGCTGATGACCCCGCAAGCACAAGAGGCCGTTGCGCAGGCCGATGCGCTGGTTGGCGGTGCGCGCCATTTGGCACAGTTTGCCGATGTTGACGGCGAGCGCTGCCAGCTTGGCGCCAACATCCCGCAGGTTCTGGCATGGATTAGCCAACGCCAGGCGCAAAACGTGGTGGTTCTGGCCTCCGGCGACCCGCTGTTTTACGGCATCGGTACGCGGCTTATCGCCCATTTTGGCCGCGAGAATGTTCGCGTGATTCCCGGTGTCAGCGCGGTGCAATACCTGTGCGCGTGCGCCGGTATCGACATGAATGACATGTGGCTCACCAGCAGCCACGGGCGCGAGGTGTGCTTTGACACGCTGGCTGGCCAGCGCAAAGTGGCGATGGTCACCGACCAACGCTGCGGGCCAAAAGAGATAGCCGCCGCGCTGGTGGCGCGTGGCAAAGGGCATCGCTGGATGGTGATTGGTGAAAACCTGGCGCAGGACAACGAGCGGCTGCACTGGCTTAGGGTCAGTGAGGTCGATAAAGACTATGAGATGAACACGGTGGTGATCCTCGATGAACGATGAGCTGTTTTTGCGCGGCGAAAAAGTGCCGATGACCAAAGAGGCGGTACGCGCGCTGGCGCTGACAAAGCTGGAACTGCATCAGGCGCGCCACCTGATTGATATCGGAGCCGGAACCGGCAGCGTGTCGATAGAAGCGGCGCTGCTCAACCCTACGCTTGCGGTGACGGCGATTGAACGCAACCCAGCGGCGCTGCGCTTGTTGGCAGAAAACCGTCAGCGTTTTGCCTGCGACAACATCACGATTATCGACGGCGAAGCGCCGCTGGCGGTAGCCGAGCAGGCCGATGCCATTTTTATGGGCGGCAGCGGCGGTCATCTTTGCGCCCTGATTGACTGGTCATGGCAGCAGTTGCGCCCCGGCGGGCGGCTGGTGATGACCTTTATTTTGCACGAAAACCTGCACACCGCCCTTGAGCACCTGCATCAGGTGGGAGTCACGGCGCTGGAGTGCCAGCAGCTGGCGGTATCGACGCTGACGCCGCTGGGCAGCGGGCACTATTTCAAACCACAGAATCCCGTTTTTGTTATTGCCTGCCAGAAGGAACAACACCATGACTGAAGCCTTTGATTCTCGCTGTGTATGGTTTGTCGGCGCAGGGCCAGGTGACCGTGAGTTGATCACCCTCAAGGGCTACCGCTTACTGCAACAGGCGCAGGTGGTTATCTACGCCGGTTCGCTGATTAACCCCGAACTCCTGAGCTACTGCCCGCCAGACGCCGAGTGCCACGACAGCGCCGAGCTGCATCTTGAGCAGATCCTCGACCTGATGGCAGCGGGCGTGAACGCCGGTAAAACGGTAGTGCGCCTGCAAACCGGTGATGTCTCGCTGTATGGCTCCGTGCGCGAGCAGGGCGAGGAGTTGACCCGTCGCGGCATTGCCTGGCAAGTCGTGCCTGGCGTCAGCGCATTCCTCGGCGCAGCGGCGGAGTTGGGCGTCGAGTACACCGTACCAGAGGTGTCGCAAAGCCTGATTATCACTCGCCTGGAAGGGCGCACCCCAGTGCCGGAACGTGAACAACTGGAGTCATTTGCCCGGCATCAAACCTCGATGGCGATTTATCTCTCCGTACAGCGTATTCATCGCGTGGCGGAGCGGCTGATTGACGGCGGCTATCCCTCCACCACGCCGGTAGCGGTGATTTACAAGGCCACCTGGCCGGAAAGCCAAACCGTGCGCGGCACGCTGGCAGATATTGGCGACAAAGTGCGTGACGCCGGTATTCGCAAAACGGCGCTGATTCTGGTCGGCGATTTCCTCGGTGACGAATACCACTACTCGCGCCTGTACGCCGCAGATTTCAGCCATGAATACCGCAAAGCCTGAGCGCATTGCGCTGTTCTGCCTGACCCCCGGCGGCGTGGCGCTGGCGAAGCGGCTGAGTGCGGCGCTGCCAATGACCTGCTACACCCGCGACGCTTTAGTTGAAGCGGGGTTTAGCGCGTTTGACGGCAGTTTTGCCGCCAGCGTTCAACAGGCGTTTTTGCGCGATACCGCACTGATTTTTATCGGCGCAACCGGCATTGCGGTGCGCGTTCTGGCGCCGTTGCTGGTGGATAAACTCCACGACCCAGCGGTGGTGGTGATTGATGAGCGCGGGCAGCACGTGATTAGCCTGCTCTCTGGTCACGTTGGTGGGGCGAACGCGCTCACCCGAAGGCTGGCGGTGATGCTGGGGGCCTGTCCGGTGATCACCACCGCCACCGATGTTAACGAGGTGGCGGCGCTCGATAGTCTGGCCTGCCAGCTTAATGCGCGGATGCAGGGCTTTCGGGCGGCGGTGAAAACCGTCAACCAGATGCTGGTGAGCCAGCAGCGCGTCGGGCTGTGGTGTGATGAATCGCTGCGCGACGAGGTTAACCGCTGCGATTGCCGTGGTTTTATCGCCGTTGATTCGCTGCACACGCCTCCTGAACTGGACGCGCTGGTGTGTATCACGATTGTTGATGAGTTGCCCGCGCTGGCGCTGCCTCACTGGAAGCTCGTGCCCAGACGAGTGGTAGCGGGCATCGGCTGTCGGCGCGATACGCCAGCGGCGTTAATCCGCTCATTGCTGATGCGCCAACTGGCAGCGCAACGGCTAGATCCGCTGGCGCTGCGGGCGATTGGCAGCATCACGCTCAAACAGGATGAAGCCGGGCTTATCGAACTGGCGCGCGAGTTCGACGTGCCGTTTGAAACCTTTAGCCCTGAGGCGCTAGGCGAACATCAACACCGCTTTCCCGCCTCTGACTTTGTGAAAAAAACGGTCGGCGTAGGCAGCGTTTCCGGTCCGGCAGCGTGGCTGCTGAGCGACGGGCATCTATCCGGCGAAACCCTGCGAGAACAGGGCGTCACTATTACTTTGGGAGTTACACACTGATGTTAAGCGTAATTGGAATCGGCCCCGGTTCGCAGGCAATGATGACGATGGAGGCCGTAGAGGCGCTCCAGGCGGCAGAGATAGTCGTGGGTTACAAAACCTATACCCACCTGGTGAAGGCGTTCACCGGTGATAAACAGGTGATTAAAACCGGCATGTGCAAAGAGATTGAACGCTGCCAGGCGGCGATTGAGTTAGCGCAGGCGGGGCACAACGTGGCGCTGATTAGCAGCGGTGACGCGGGTATTTACGGGATGGCGGGGCTGGTGCTGGAGCTGGTGAGTAAGCAGAAGCTGGACGTTGAAGTGCGGCTGATTCCAGGAATGACCGCCAGCATTGCGGCGGCGTCGCTACTGGGCGCACCGCTGATGCATGACTTTTGCCATATCAGCCTCAGCGACCTGTTAACCCCGTGGCCGGTGATTGAAAAACGGATTATCGCCGCTGGCGAAGCCGACTTTGTTATCTGCTTTTACAACCCGCGCAGCCGGGGCCGCGAAGGGCATCTGGCACGCGCCTTTGAGCTGCTTTCTGCCAGCAAAAATGCGGATACGCCAGTCGGGGTGGTGAAATCCGCCGGACGTAAAAAAGAGCAAAAATGGCTGACAACGCTTGGCGAAATGGATTTTGAACCGGTCGATATGACAAGCCTGGTGATTGTCGGCAACAAAACCACCTACGTGCAGGATGGCCTGATGATTACCCCGCGAGGCTACGTGCTGTGAGTGACGGCGACGTTCTGGTGTTCGGCGGAACCAGCGATGCGCGGGCGATTTGCCAGCAGTTGGATGCCGCATCGGTGAAATACACCTTATCGGTGGCGACACCCACAGGGCAAGCGCTGGCGGGCGATATTCAAGGGCAGGTGCGCTGCGGGCGTTTGTTACAGGCGGAAATAACCGCCTGGTTACAGGCGAATAACACGCGCTGGGTGATTGATGCCTCACATCCATATGCCGAGGTGGTGAGCCGGAATGTGCTGGCGGCCTGCCAGGAAACCGGCGTGTTGCTTAGCCGGTATCAGCGCCCAGAGCAGCTTAGTGGCTTAACGCATCCGCTGCTGTATTCGGTTTCCAGTATTGCGCAAGCCTGCGAGGTCGCCAGCCGGTTGGGCGATCGCATCTTGTTGACCACCGGCAGTAAAGATCTCGCCGCCTGGCGCGCGGGGCTGCCGGGCAAAACGCTGCTCGCCCGCGTTTTACCCGTGCCGGAAGTGGTGCAACAGTGCGTTGATCTCGGTTTTGGCGTGGGTGAAATCTTCGCTATTTGCGCCCCGTTCAGCGCGGAATTTAACGCGGTGTTTTACCGCCACTGCCGGGCAGAGGTGGTGATTACTAAAGCCTCTGGCGCAGAGGGGGGCTATCAGGAAAAAGTGCAGCCGTGTCTGGAGGCAGGGATCCCCTGCATTGTGATCGCTCGCCCAGCCCCGCTGGTGACGGGAAATGAATTACTCGAAAGTCAGGCCGCTTTCGCCGAGCGTTTAGCGCGCTGGCTGGCCGAGGAAAGAAGGAATTAATGATGAAAAAAGCCCTGTTGGTTGTCAGTTTTGGCACCAGCTATCACGACACCTGCGAGAAAAATATTGTCGCCTGTGAGCGTGAATTAGCCGCCAGTTGCCCTGAGCGCGACCTGTTCCGCGCTTTTACCTCCGGGATGATTATCCGCAAGCTGAAACAGCGCGATGGCCTGGATATCGACACGCCATTGCAGGCGCTGCAAAAACTTGCCGATCAAGGATATGACGATGTGGCGATTCAGTCGCTGCACATTATTAACGGTGATGAGTACGAGAAAATAGTCCGTGAAGTGCAAACCCTGCGCCCGCTGTTTCGTCGCCTGACGCTGGGCACGCCGTTATTAAGCGGGCACGAGGATTATGAGCGTCTGATGCAGGCATTAACGCAGCAAATGCCCGCGCTGAACGCCGATGAAAAAGTGGTCTTTATGGGCCACGGAGCCAGCCACCACGCCTTTGCCGCGTATGCCTGTCTCGACCATATGATGACCGCGAAAGGTTTTCCGGCGCGAGTGGGGGCGGTGGAAAGCTACCCAGAAGTGGACGTGCTGATTGCCAGCTTGCAGCAAGAAGGCGTGCGCGCGGTTCACCTGATGCCGCTGATGCTGGTGGCGGGGGATCACGCCCTCAACGATATGGCCTCTGACGAAGACGATTCGTGGAAAACGTTGTTCAACGCGGCAGGTATCCCCGCGACACCGTGGCTGAGCGGGCTGGGCGAAAACCCGGCGGTGCGGGCGATGTTTGTTGAGCATCTGCAACACTCGCTGGAGGCGGCATGAGCGGCAAACTGTATGCCCTGAGCACTGGTCCCGGCGCGGCGGATTTAATTACCGTGCGCGCGGCGCGTATTCTTGGCTCGCTGGATATCCTCTACGCCCCCGCCGGACGTAAAGGCGGCGACAGCCTGGCGTTGTCGATTGTGCGCGAATATCTCGGCGAGCAGACCGAAATCCGCTGCTGTCACTTCCCGATGAGCGCCGACAGCCGCGAAAAAGAAGCGGTGTGGGACGATGTTTCACGCGCGCTGGTGCAAGAGGTGGAAGCCGGAAAACAGGTCGGTTTTATCAGCCTCGGCGACACCATGCTATTCAGCACCTGGGTGTTTTTACTCCAGCGTATTGGCCACCCAGAGTGGCTGGAAATCGTCCCCGGCGTGACCTCATTCGCGGCGATTGCCGCTCGCGCCCAAATGCCGCTGGCGATGGAGCAGCAATCTTTGGCGGTCGTCGCCTGTACCGCGCCAGAAGCGGAAATAGCCCAGGCGTTGCAACAGCATGACAGCCTGGTGCTGATGAAAGTGTATGGCCGTTTCCCGCGCATTAAAGCGCTGCTGGCGCAGGCTGGCCTGTTGGAAAGCGCGCTGATGATGGCGGAAGCCACGCTACCCGGCGAGCAATGCTGGCGGCAATTAAGCGAAGTCAGCGATGACCAGCCGCTGCCCTATTTTTCAACCATTCTGGTCAACAAACAGTGGAGGCAGGGACAATGAAACAGCAACTGGAACTCCAGCTTAAAAAGCTATCGTTCAGTGGGTTAGCGGCGGCGCTGCTACTGCTGGTTGTGCCGGAGCAGGCGTTTGCGATGCACATCATGGAGGGCTTTTTGCCGCCGATGTGGGCGCTGGCCTGGTGGCTGCTGTTTTTACCGTGCCTGTGGTACGGGCTGGTGCGCCTGCGCCGTATCGTGCAGGAAGATAACAACCAGAAAGTGCTGCTGGCGCTGTGTGGGGCGTTTGTGTTTGTTCTTTCGGCGTTAAAAATCCCATCGGTGACCGGCAGTTGCTCGCACCCCACGGGCGTCGGGCTGGCGGTGATTCTCTTTGGGCCTGGCGTGGTGGCGATTCTTGGCGCTATCGTGCTGCTGTTCCAGGCGTTACTGCTGGCGCACGGTGGCTTGACAACGCTTGGCGCGAACGGCATGTCAATGGCGGTAATTGGGCCGATTGTCGGCTATCTGGTATGGAAAATGGCCTGTAAAGCCGGTTTTCGTCGCGATGTGTCGGTGTTCCTCTGTGCGATGCTGGCAGACCTGGCAACCTATTTTGTCACCTCGATCCAGTTGGGTGTTGCCTTCCCGGACCCACAGGCTGGATTTGTGGGATCAAGCCTGAAATTTATGACTATTTTCTGCCTGACGCAGATCCCTATCGCCATTGCCGAAGGGCTGCTGACGGTGATCATCTACGATCAATTAACCAAACGACGGCTCATTACCGTTGAGGGCCACTAAGATGAAAAAGACCCTTATTTTGTTAGCGTTGGTGATTGCGTTGGTGATCCTGCCGTTCTTTATCAATCACGGTGGTGAATATGGCGGTTCTGACGGCGAAGCCGAAAGCCAGATTCAGGCCATTGCTCCGCACTATGAGCCGTGGTTCCAGCCGCTGTATGAACCGGCAAGCGGAGAAATTGAAAGCCTGTTGTTTACCCTGCAAGGCTCGCTGGGCGCGGCGGTGATTTTCTATATTCTGGGCTATTACAAAGGGCGTCAGCGCCATGATGACCGGTCTTGACAGGCTGAGTTATCAGAGCCGCTGGTTTCAGGTGCAGCCAGAGCGTAAGTTTTTGTTCTGGCTGCTGTTGATGGTTCTGGTATTCAGCCTGCCGCCGCTGGGGCAGGCGTTGCTCATGGCATTTACGGCGGCATTAACCTGCTGGCTGCTGCGTATCTCTTTTTGGCGCTGGTGTCGCTGGATGGCGCTGCCACTGGGCTTTTTGCTGATTGGCGTAGTGACGATTGTGTTTAGCGTGGGCCGCAACCCCCAGGCGCTGTGGGTGGGTGTGCCGCTTGGTCATTATTGGCTGGGTATCTCCTCGGCGGAGCTTGCTACCGCTAACGAGACTTTCTGGCGCAGCCTGGCGGCGCTATCCGCCACCTTCTGGCTGGTGCTGAATTTACCGTTTCCGCAGTTAATTGTGCTGCTCAAGCGGGGGCGAGTGCCGCGCCTGCTGACCGAGCAAATTCTGCTTACCTGGCGCTTTATCTTTATTTTGCTCGACGAAGCGCTGGCGATTCACCGCGCGCAAACGCTGCGCTTTGGCTACCGTAACGTGCGCCTGGGCTACCGCTCGCTGGCGATGCTGGTGAGCCTGTTATTCACGCGCGTTTTAATCCGTTATCAGCAAATGAACACGACGCTGGATATCAAACTGTATCAGGGTGATTTTCACCTTTAAGGATAGGTATGCTGGCGACCACCGATCTCTGGTTTCGCTATCAGGATGAACCCACGCTCAAAGGGTTAACGCTGGATTTTTCCCGCCAGGCGGTGACGGGGCTTGTGGGGGCTAACGGCTGCGGAAAATCAACGCTGTTTATGAACCTGAGCGGGCTGCTGCGCCCGCAGCAGGGGGCGGTGCTGTGGCAGGGTAAACCGTTGGATTACAGCAAACGGGGGCTACTGGCATTGCGCCAACAGGTGGCGACGGTGTTTCAGGACCCGGATCAACAAATCTTCTATACCGATATCGACAGCGATATCGCCTTTAGCCTGCGTAATTTAGGCGTGGCGGAGGATGACATTGCCCGTCGAGTGGATGATGCTCTGACGCTAGTCGATGCCCAGCACTTCCGTCATCAGCCCATTCAATGCCTGAGCCACGGGCAGAAAAAACGGGTGGCGATTGCCGGAGCGCTGGTGTTACAGGCGCGCTACTTACTGCTGGATGAACCGACTGCTGGGCTTGACCCATCAGGGCGTGCGCAGATGATTGAGATCATCAAGCGTATCGTCGCACAGGGTAATCATGTGGTAATTTCCAGCCACGATATTGATTTGATTTATGAAGTCAGCGATGCCGTTTACGTGTTGCGCCGTGGCGAAGTGCTGGCGCAAGGTGACGCGGGCGCGGTGCTTGCGCGTACTGAGCTGATTGAACAGGCCGGGCTTAGCCAACCGTGGCTGATAAAACTGCACGTGGAGCTTGGGCTACCGTTGTGCAAAACCGAGGCGGAGTTTTTCCGCCGAATGCGAGAAAAAGGAACCGTATGACCCAGGCCATTATGTTACAGGGAACCGCTTCAGACGTCGGCAAAAGTATGCTGGTGGCGGGGCTGTGCCGGATTTTTTACCAGGATGGCCTGCGTACCGCCCCGTTTAAATCGCAAAACATGGCGCTGAATTCCGGTATTACTCCTGACGGCAAAGAGATGGGGCGGGCGCAGATTTTCCAGGCGGAAGCGGCCGGAATTGCCCCGGATGTGCGGATGAACCCGATTTTGCTTAAACCAACCAGTGACCGCAAAGCGCAAATTGTGCTGATGGGTGAGGTGGCAAGCAACATGGATGCCGTCAGCTATCACGATTACAAGCCTCGGCTACGCGAGCAAATTATCTCGGTGTACCAAAGCCTGGCGTCTGAATATGACGTCGTGGTACTGGAAGGGGCGGGGAGTCCGGCGGAGATCAACCTGCGTGACCGCGATATCGTCAATATGGGCATGGCGGAGATGGCACAGTGTCCGGTCATTTTGGTGGCTGATATCGACCGTGGCGGGGTGTTCGCCGCTATTTACGGCACATTAGCGCTACTGCATGACCACGAACGGGCGCGGGTTAAAGGGGTCATCATTAATAAATTTCGCGGCGATGTGGCGCTGCTCCACTCCGGCGTTGCGCAAATTGAAGCGCTGACCGGCGTTCCGGTGCTGGGCGTTATGCCGTGGCTGGAGATTGACCTGGAAGATGAAGACGGTGTGGCGCTGCAAAAGGGCAAATATCGCCATGAAGGTCAGCATGATATCGACATCGCGGTGGTGCAGTTACCGCATATTTCCAACTTTACTGATTTCAACGCGCTGGCGGCGCAGCCGGATGTGCGTGTGCGCTATGTACGCCACGCGCAAGAGATTGCCGGTGCTGACCTGATTATTCTTCCGGGCAGTAAAAACACGCTGGGCGATTTGGTTTGGCTACAGCAAAACGCGCTGGCGCACGCGATTTTGCAGGCGCATGGTGAGGGTGTGCCGGTGCTGGGGATTTGCGGCGGGTATCAAATGTTGGGCGATACGTTGATTGATGAGGTGGAATCTGGGTTGGGCACGTTGCCGGGTCTGGGGCTGCTGAATACCGTGACCCGTTTTGCGCCGCATAAAACCACCACTCAGGCGACAGCGACGTTAGCCGCTACGCTTCCGGGTTGGTTAACGGCAGTGCGCGGTATGCCGCTACGTGGCTATGAAATTCATCTGGGCGAAACGACCTTGCAGGAATCTTGTCAGCCGCTGATGCAATTGACGAAAAACGGCCAGACTTCGCCAGACGGCGCAGTCAGCGATGACGGCTTAGCGTTCGGGACATATCTGCACGGCCTGTTTGATAGCGATGGTTTTACCCGCGCGCTGGTTAACAGCCTGCGTGAGCGAAAAGGGTTAGCGGCACTGGACGGCGGCTTTGACTATGCGCGTTATAAGACGCAGCAGTTTGATGTGCTTGCTGACGCGATGCGTCAACATATTGATATAGATAAGATTTATGCGATTATGCGCGAGCATAAAGAGCCGTAGCGGCAGAGGGGCGCCATTCGACAGGATGGCGCAGGATGCTGGATTTCAGGCAAAAAAAAACACCCATCAGGGTGTCTATTTTTAGTTGGTTGCGGGGGCCGGATTTGAACCGACGACCTTCGGGTTATGAGCCCGACGAGCTACCAGGCTGCTCCACCCCGCGTCCGTCTGTTACTCTTCCATCGAGTAACCTTTTCTCTTTGTACAATGTGATTGGTTGCGGGGGCCAGATTTGAACTGACGACCTTCGGGTTATGAGCCCGACGAGCTACCAGGCTGCTCCACCCCGCGTCCGTCTGTTACTTTACTATCAAGTAACTTTTCTTCTTCACATTGTAATTGGTTGCGGGGGCCAGATTTGAACTGACGACCTTCGGGTTATGAGCCCGACGAGCTACCAGGCTGCTCCACCCCGCGTCCGTGGATGCGCACTATACTCTGCTTAGCATTTGTTGCAACCCTTTTTTGAGGTAACTCACTTATTTTTTTACAGGTTGCGCAGCTATTCGCTGAATTGGCTTTTTTTTACCCAGATCCACATTTAGCGATCGCGATCGCATTTCAATACCCCTGGTGGTTTGTTATCTTCATCCGGCACTTTCGATTATGCGGAATAGAAGACACCATGAAAGGACGTTGGGCAAGATATGTGGCGACAGGGGTTATGCTGGCAATGCTGGCGGCCTGTTCGTCAAAACCGACCGATCGCGGTCAACAGTATAAAGACGGGAAGTTCACCCAGCCTTTCTCACTGGTCAATCAACCTGATGCGGTCGGCGCACCCATTAACGCTGGCGACTTCGCCGAACAGGTTAGCCAAATTCGTAACGCTTCTCCGCGCCTGCACGGCAACCAGAGCAGCGTTTATAACGCCGTGCAGCAGTGGCTGCTTGCCGGTGGCGACACCCGCACTATGCGCCAGTACGGCATCGACGCCTGGCAGATGGAAGGGACAGACAACTACGGTAACGTCCAGTTTACCGGCTATTACACGCCAGTGGTTAAAGCTCGTCATACCGCGCAGGGCGAATTCAAATACCCGATTTACCGTATGCCGCCAAAACGCGGCAAGCTGCCGTCGCGCGCTGAGATCTATGCCGGGGCGCTGAGCGATAACTATGTGCTGGCCTACAGCAACTCGCTGATGGATAACTTCATCATGGATGTGCAGGGCAGCGGCTATATCGATTTCGAAGACGGTTCGCCGCTCAACTTCTTTAGCTACGCCGGGAAAAACGGCTGGGCGTATCGCAGTATCGGCAAGGTGCTTATCGATCGCGGTGAAGTGAAGCGCGAGGATATGTCGATGCAGGCTATCCGCGAGTGGGGCGAAAAACACAGCGAAGCCGAAGTGCGTGAACTGCTGGAGCAGAACGCTTCGTTCGTGTTCTTTAAACCGCAGTCTTTTGCGCCGGTGAAAGGGGCTAGCGCCGTACCGCTGATTGGCCGCGCGTCGGTGGCGGCTGACCGCAGCATTATTCCGCCGGGAACGACATTGCTGGCAGAAGTGCCGCAGCTTGATAATAACGGTAAGTTTAACGGCCAGTATGAGCTGCGTTTGATGGTAGCGCTGGACGTGGGCGGCGCGATTAAAGGCCAGCACTTTGACATCTACCAGGGCATTGGCCCAGATGCCGGACACCGTGCGGGCTGGTATAATCACTACGGACGCGTCTGGGTGCTGAAATCAGCAGCCAACGCGGGGAATGTGTTTAGCGGCTAGTTGTCGGAAGGCGCTTCGTCTATCAGGCAGCCATATCTGCATCAAGGGCGGCGTTGTCCGCTCTTTTTTTTTCGATTTCTGAGGTTTTATGTCTGTGGTAATCAGTGACGCCTGGCGTCAGCGTTTTGGCGGCACGGCACGTCTGTACGGTGAAAAAGCGCTGCAAGTTTTTGCTGACGCGCACGTTTGCGTGGTGGGCATTGGCGGCGTAGGGAGTTGGGCGGCGGAAGCGCTGGCGCGTACCTGCATCGGGGCTATCACGCTTATCGATATGGATGATGTGTGCGTGACCAACACCAACCGACAAATTCATGCGCTGGGCGGCAACGTCGGCCAGTCGAAGGCTGAGGTAATGGCGGAGCGTATCAGGCTGATTAACCCAGAATGTCGCGTGACCGTGATTGACGATTTCGTCACTCCAGATAATGTGGCTGAATATATGAGCGCGGGCTATAGCTATGTCGTCGATGCGATTGATAGCGTGCGACCAAAAGCGGCACTGATTGCTTACTGTCGGCGCTATAAAGTGCCGTTGGTCACGACCGGCGGTGCGGGTGGGCAAATTGACCCGACGCAGATTCAGGTCAGCGATTTAGCCAAAACCATTCAAGATCCTCTGGCGGCGAAACTGCGCGAGCGGCTGAAAAGCGAGTTCGGCGTGGTGAAAAACAGTAAAGGGAAACTGGGCGTGGATTGCGTGTTTTCTACTGAAGCGCTGGTTTATCCGCAGTCCGATGGCTCGGTATGTGCCATGAAAAGTACGGCGGAAGGGCCGAAGAGAATGGACTGCGCTTCTGGTTTTGGTGCGGCAACGATGGTCACCGCAACCTTTGGTTTTGTTGCGGTGTCCCACGCGTTGAAAAAGATGCTCGCGAAAGCGGAGCGTCAGGCGAGCGCTTGACGCGCGGCATCAGTTATCGCCTCACTCAGGGCGGTTAAGCCCTGAGTCCGTGAAGCGCTCAACTGGCCACGCAGCCCCAGTTCATCAAATAAAGCGAGTGGGTCGGATGCGAGAATTTCTGCCGCTTGCTTGCCTTCAACGGCGGTTAACAGCACCGCCAGCAGGCCGCGCACAATACGCCCTTCACTATCACCAAAGAAATGCAGCGCCCCATCTTGCCCTTGCTGATAACCCAGCCAGACGCGGTTTTCGCAGCCGGGGATCTCGCGCGCTTGTGCTTTTAATTCATCGGTCAGCGCCGGAAGTTTTTTACCCAACATAATCAGTTGACGATATTTATCTTCCCATTGCTGAAGTTGCGCAAACTGCTGGCGCAGCGTGTCGGGGGTGATAGTCGTGCCAAAAGTATGCAAAGAAGTCGTCATTCATCCACCAGAAGTTCGAGCGCTCGATCAACGGCGTTGACCAGCGCGTGTACATCATCTTGCGTATTATACGGGGCAAACGATGCGCGGAGCGTACCGCTGACGCCAAGCGCTGCCAGCAGCGGCTGGGCGCAGTGCTGGCCCGCGCGCAGCGCAATGCCGTATTCCGCCAGCAGCGTAACCATGTCGCTGTAGTGAACACCAGCAAAATCAAACGCTAACAGGCTGGAGTCCTGACAGCGGAAAGAGCGAAAACCGGGGCGCTTCGCCAGTTCTTCTTCCGCCAGCGTTGCCAGCCCACGACTCCAGGATTCCGCCTGTGCCATATCCACTTCAGACAGCCATTCCAGCGCGGCGCTAAGGCCAATCACTCCGGCGACGTTTGGCGTACCGGCTTCCAGGCGATACGGTACAGGCTGCGTGGTGAACCCGTCGAAGCTGACTTCGCTTATCATCTTGCCGCCGCCCAGCCACGGCGTCATTGCGTCCAGTAGCTCACTTTTGCCGTACAGCACACCAATGCCGGTCGGCCCGTAGAGTTTATGGCCAGAGAAGGCATAGAAGTCGATATCCAGCGCCTGTACGTCTGCCGGGAAATGCACCGCGCCCTGTGCGCCATCAACCATCACGACCATGCCCGCTTGATGCGCGAGGGTAATAGCGCGTGCCAGATTGGGGCAACCGCCGGTCACATTCGACATTTGCCCCAGTGCCAGAATACGGCTGCGAGGGGTGATAATCGCGGGGAGTTGCGCAACATCCGGTAAATTATCCGCCGCCAACGGCAGCGGTATGACTTTAGCGCCGGTTTGTTGCGCCACCATAAGCCACGGAACCAGGTTGGCGTGGTGCTCGGCGGTGCTGACAATAATTTCATCACCCGGCTGGAGGCGTGGGCGCGCATAGCATTGCGCCACCATATTGATGGATTCCGTCGTACCGCGCGTCCAGACGATATTTTTGCCGTCGGGCGCGTTCAGCCATTGGGCCACCTGGCTGCGTGCGGCTTCATAACGCGCGGTCAGGCGTTGTGCTTCGGCAAACTGGCTGCGGTGAACGTTACCCGCGCTGAGCGAGTAAAAGTGATTGGTTGCCTCGATCACCGCCTGCGGTTTTAAAGCCGTCGCGGCGCTATCAAGGTACACCCCGGCATCATGCAGGGCGGGAAACTGTGCGCGAAATTGCGCGGGGGAGAATGCGTTCATGGTGTTCCTCATCTCAAGGGGGAGAGAGTCGCGCAATTTGGCCTGGCTTTCAACTTTGTCGCGTAAAGAGGGGGCGTTGTGGGCAAAAAAAAGCACCGCAAGTGGCGGTGCTACATTAATCACTATGGACAGACAGGGTAAATGTACAGGAAGTGAAAAAGGGTAGCTTGGCTACCGTGATCTGAATTGCAGACCAATTGCAAACACAACAACACAACATCACAACCGTAAGCCAAAAGCTCTTCAGAACACGCATTCCGAAAAAAGCTTCTCGTTCCGGCTCAGGAAGTGCCGCCATGATAGGTATTTGCTGGTAGAAGCTCAACGGACAAATTATAATGTCTCAGATAAAAAAAACTAATAGGTTAATTGTTGTTTCCTATTTGTTAAAACCAGTTAACAATTGAGTTCCGGGACTATGTCAAAGCGTTTGCCACCTCTTAATGCATTACGTGTATTTGATGCAGCCGCGCGTCATTTAAGCTTCACGCGCGCGGCCGATGAGCTTTTTGTGACGCAAGCCGCAGTAAGCCACCAAATCAAGTCTCTTGAGGACTTTTTGGGGCTGAAACTGTTTCGCCGTCGCAACCGCTCACTGCTGTTAACGGAAGAAGGGCAGAGCTATTTCCAGGACATCAAAGAGATCTTTTCGCAATTAACAGAGGCAACGCGTAAACTACAGGCTCGGAGTGCAAAAGGGGCGTTGACCGTCAGTTTATTGCCCAGTTTTGCTATCCAATGGCTGGTTCCTCGCCTCTCAAGCTTTAACTCAGCTTATCCGGGAATTGATGTCAGAATCCAGGCGGTAGACCGTCAGGAGGACAAACTTGCGGATGACGTTGACGTGGCTATTTTTTATGGCCGTGGTAACTGGCCGGGGCTGCGCGTGGAAAAACTGTATGCCGAGTATTTGCTCCCAGTCTGTTCCCCACTGTTGCTGACCGGTGATAAGGCGTTGAAAACGCCCGCTGATTTGGCTAAACACACGTTACTGCATGATGCTTCCCGCCGCGACTGGCAAACGTATACGCGCCAACTGGGACTAACCCAAATCAACGTGCAGCAAGGGCCTATTTTTAGCCATAGCGCGATGGTGTTACAGGCTGCGATTCATGGTCAAGGCGTCGCATTGGCGAATAACGTGATGGCACAATCTGAAATTGAAGCGGGTCGCCTGGTGTGCCCGTTTAATGACGTCCTCGTCAGTAAGAATGCATTTTATCTGGTTTGTCATGACAGTCAGGCAGAACTGGGTAAAATAGCGGCCTTCCGTCAGTGGATTCTGGCGAAAGCGGCCCATGAGCAAGAAACTTTTCGTTTTCGTTACGAACAATAAATGTAGGGTACTACCATGACCAGCCGGTTTATGCTGATTTTTGCCGCCATCAGTGGCTTTATTTTCGTCGCACTAGGCGCGTTTGGCGCACATGTGCTGAGCAAATCGTTGGGCGTTGTTGAAATGGGCTGGCTCCAGACTGGTCTGGAATATCAGGCATTTCACACGCTGGCGATTTTCGGCCTTGCGGTCGCGATGCAGCGCCGCATCAGTATTTGGTTTTACTGGAGCAGCGTATTTCTGGCGTTGGGTACGGTGTTGTTTAGTGGAAGCCTGTACTGCCTGGCGTTGTCCCATTTACGCCTTTGGGCGTTTGTTACCCCAGTCGGCGGCGTGAGTTTCCTCGCCGGTTGGGCATTAATGTTGATCGGTGCCATCCGACTTAAGCGTAAGGGTGTTGTTCATGAATAAGGTTGTGCTGTATTGCCGCCCTGGGTTTGAGAAAGAGTGTGCAGCGGAAATCACGGATAAAGCCGGGCGTCGCGAGGTGTTCGGTTTTGCGCGCGTTAAAGATAATTCGGGCTATGTGATTTTTGAATGCTATCAGGAAGGCGATGCCGATAAGCTGGCGCGCGAGCTGCCGTTTAGCTCATTAGTGTTTGCTCGCCAGATGATTGTAGTGGGCGAACTGCTGAAAGATTTACCAGCGGAAGACCGTGTGACGCCTGTGGTGGGAATGCTCCAGGGCGTGGTGGAAAAGGGCGGGGATTTGCGTGTTGAAGTCGCCGACACCAACGAAAGCAAAGAGCTGTTGAAGTTCTGCCGTAAGTTCACCGTGCCGCTGCGCGCTGCGTTGCGTGAGGTGGGCGTGTTGGCTAACTACGAAACGCCAAAACGCCCCGTTGTGCACGTGTTCTTTATCGCACCGGGCTGCTGTTATACCGGTTATTCCTACACCAACAACAACTCGCCGTTCTATATGGGGATTCCGCGTCTGAAATTCCCTTCCGATGCGCCAAGCCGTTCAACCCTCAAGCTCGAAGAGGCGTTCCACGTCTTTATTCCTGCCGATGAGTGGGATGAGCGTTTAGCCAACGGCATGTACGCGGTCGATCTGGGGGCTTGCCCTGGCGGTTGGACGTATCAGTTGGTGAAACGCAATATGTGGGTTTCTTCCGTTGATAATGGCCCGATGGCGCAAAGCCTGATGGATACCGGCCAGGTGACCTGGCTGCGTGAAGATGGTTTCCGCTATCGTCCTACCCGCAGCAACATCTCGTGGATGGTGTGCGACATGGTAGAAAAACCGGCGAAAGTGGCGGCGCTGATGGCGGAGTGGCTGGTAAACGGCTGGTGTCGTGAGACCATTTTTAACCTCAAGCTGCCGATGAAAAAGCGCTATGAGGAGTTGTCGCAAAACCTGGCGCATATCCAGGCGAAGCTTGATGAACACGGCATTAACGCGCAGATTCAGGCGCGCCAGTTGTACCATGACCGCGAAGAGGTCACCGTTCACGTTCGCCGTTTGTGGGCTGCCTTGGGTGGACGCCGCGACGAACGTTAATTTCGTGCGATTGTGTGCCTGATGGCGCTGCGCTTATCAGGCCTACAATTCCGCAATACCCGTAGGCCGGATAAGGCGTTTACGCCGCCATCCGGCGATGCTGTTCTAGCGCCCTGCCAGCCGTAACTGCTGCAAATTCCCATCGATGTGCAAATCCGTTTGTAACCGCGCGATATCCCGGCATAAAAATGCCATCTCTTTATGCGCCTCCAGCTTCTTACGCCACTTCTCCGGCACGTCATCTAGCTGCGCATACAGCGCCTCTAGCGTCCCGAACTGTACCAGCAACTGGGTGGCGCTTTTCGGGCCAATCCCCACAACACCCGGAACCTTTGAACTGCTAATTCCCGCCAGCCCCCAGTAATCCGGTAGCTGCTGCGGCTGCACGCCAAACTCTTTGGCGATAAACGGCGCATCCAGCCAGCGCTTCTGGAAATAATCACGAATGCGCAGCGTCGGTGAAAGCAATTGGCAATAGCCTTTATCGGTAGACACGATGGTTGCCTGATGCCCCGCCTGAGCGACTTTTACCGCCAGAGTCGCGGCTAAGTCATCGGCTTCATTACCACGAGAAACCCAGCAGCGCACGCCGCGCAGCTCGAATGCTGCGCGCAGGGCGGGCATTTCGGCATGGAGTTCATCGGGCATCGGTGGACGCCCCGCTTTGTAGTCCGGGAGCCGCTGGTGACGCCAGCCACTGTTACGTGCCTCATCATCAAATACCGCCACCGCGTGTGTCGGCTGGCTGTGAACAATCAGCTGATCAAGCGCATGTTGGCAGGTATCGACGCAAGGTGACCCTTGCACGGCATGAATGCGGCGGATTAAGTTGAGTGCATCAACGATGAGTAAATGTACGGCCACGCGAGTTCTCCCTAACTGACTAAGCGCTAAGGGTAACATTCACGGCAGGGTAGAGGCTATTGGCAGGGGATAAAACGGGAAGAGGCCTCGCAAAACGAGGCCTCTGGGGAGAGATTAGTCGCAGGCGACAACTTTCATTGCCAGACCGCCGCGAGAAGTTTCGCGGTATTTAGCATTCATATCTTTCCCGGTTTCGTACATTGTCGCGATAACTTTATCGAGGCATACGCGCGGTTCGCTGGTACGGCGCAGCGCCATACGCGCGGCGTTGACCGCTTTCACTGCCGCAATGGCGTTACGTTCGATGCACGGCACTTGCACCTGTCCGGCAACCGGATCACAGGTCAGCCCCAGGTTGTGTTCCATAGCGATTTCCGCCGCGATGCACACCTGAGCAGGGCTTCCGCCCAGCAGTTCCGCCAGACCCGCCGCCGCCATAGAGCAGGCTACGCCGACTTCACCCTGGCAGCCCACTTCCGCGCCAGAAATGGATGCGTTCATCTTGTACAGTGAGCCAACGGCGCTGGCAACCAGCATATAGCGTGACAGAGAGTTAGCGTTCACTTCACGGATAAACTTGTCGTAGTAGGCCAGTACCGCCGGGATAATACCGCACGCGCCGTTGGTCGGTGCTGTCACCACGCGCCCGCCAGCGGCGTTCTCTTCGTTAACCGCCAGTGCGAACATGTTAATCCAATCGACAACCGCCATTGGGTCGCTGTTCACTTTGTCCTGGCTTACTAGCATACGGCGCAGCGCAGCAGCACGGCGCGGTACGCGCAGTTTGCCCGGCAGCACACCTTCGGTAGTGATACCGCGTTCGATACCGCCATGCATGACTTCCCAAACGTTGGCAATGTGCTGTTCCAGCTCTTCTTTGCTGTGCAGCGCCAGTTCGTTTTGCATCATCAGGCCAGACAGTGACAGCCCGGTTTCCTGACAATGTTTTTGCAAGTCAGCGGCGCTGTTGTACGGGTAAGGTACGGCAACCGGCGCGCTGTTTGTCTGGCCGAAATGGTCTTCATCGACGATGAAACCACCGCCAATGGAATAATAAGTTTGGCTGTACGCGACTTTATCCCCTGCCAGAGCAGTGATACGCATACCGTTTTCGTGCAGCGACAGGTTGTCGGCATGGAAATTCATGCACTGATCAACCGGGAACTCCACTTCGTGCTGGCCATTTGCCAGCAGTAAACGACCGTGGGTGTTTACGTCCTGGATAAACGCCGGAATGGCGTCGATATCAACCGTATCCGGCAGGTTTCCTGCCAGACCCATAATAATGGCGATATCGGTATGGTGACCTTTACCGGTCAGAGAGAGCGAACCGTAAACATCGACGACTACGCGAGTGATATCAGTCAGGATCCCACGCGCAATCAAGTCGTCCGTGAATTGTTTGCCTGCTTTCATTGGCCCGACGGTGTGTGAGCTGGAAGGGCCAATGCCGATTTTGAAAATATCGAATACGCTAATCATTAGGCGTCCATTGTATAACGAGGTGCGCCGCCCTAAGGCGGCGCAGGGGATTAACTAAACAGAGAGTAGGAGATTGCGGAGATAGCGATAAGACCCATCACTACAACGAATACGTTGCTGATGTGACCGCTGTACTTACGCATTGCCGGTACTTTCTGAATCGCATACATCGGCATCAGGAACAGAATCATCGCGATGATTGGGCCACCCAGGGTTTCAATCATACCGAGGATGCTTGGGTTCAGGGTTGCCACAATCCAGGTGGTAACCAGCATGAACAGCGCAGTGATTTTGTTCAGTTTGTTGATTTCGATGGATTTGCCTTTGCTACGCAGAGACTTAATTACCATCCCGTTGAAGCCTTCACGTGCGCCCAGGTAGTGGCCGAGGAAGGATTTGGTGATAGCAATAATCGCAATGATCGGTGCCATCCAGGCGATGACCGGTGCGTTAAAGTGGTTTGCCAGGTAAGACAGAATAGAGATGTTCTGTGCTTTCGCCGCCGCCAGGTCTGCCGGAGTCAGGCTCAGTACGCAGCTGAAGACGAAGAACATTACGGTCAGCACCATCATGATGTGAGCGCGTGCCAGAATGGAGGAACATTTTTTCTCTGCACCCTGACCGTACTCTTCACGCTTCGCTACCGCGAAGGAGGAGATGATTGGTGAGTGGTTGAAAGAGAACACCATTACCGGGATCGCCAGCCATAGGGTCATCCACAGGCCGTTACCGGTAGACGCCGCGCTGCTGAAGGACAGCGTTTCCAGAGCCGCACCGCTCCACTGTGGGATCAGGTACAGAGCCAGAACCATCAGAGCCGCTACAAATGGGAACACCAGAATGCTCATCGCTTTTACGATCATCTGCTCACCAAAGCGAACGATGGTCATCATGCCCACGATCAGAATCAGGGACAGGATAGCGCGCGGAGGCGGTGTGATGTGCATCTGGTGAGACAGGAAGCTTTCAACAGTGTTGGTGATAGCGACGCTGTAAACCAGCAGAATAGGGTAAATCGCGAAGAAGTAGAGCAGGGTAATCAGTTTACCTGCGCCAACGCCGAAGTGTTCTTCAACGACTTCTGTGATGTCTTCGCCTGGGTTTTTACCAGACAGCACGAAGCGAGTCAGACCACGGTGTGCAAAGAAGGTCATTGGGAAGGCAAGGATTGCCATGATGATAAGCGGAATCATACCGCCGACACCGGCGTTAATCGGCAGGAACAGTACGCCTGCACCGATTGCTGTGCCGTAAAGCCCCAGCATCCACATGGTGTCTGTTTTACGCCATCCGCTAGCAGATTCTGCTGCCGCTGCAATGGTGCTGGTTTGGGTGTTTTCCATTCTGTATCTCCTGGAGGAAGGGAAAAAGCTAATTTTTAGTCAAATAAAGTTAAAATAATGATAAAAACAATATGAAATTTTATGAGTGGCGGTTTTTTTGTGATTTTTACCCGGCACAATTTTTAACGAGCGCAAAGATACATTTAACTTGAGAATGTATCAGTGATCATGATCGCAAATGTAATAATCCACTTTTATTATGTGGATTCTCAGGTCTTTACCCTGTAATACTATTTTCTATTAAAATTTATGGTCGCCAAGGCTGGCATTTGCAGTATGTGTGATAAATGCGATGTGGGGTAAATGCGATGTTTTTGCTGGTAAAAATGCTAAAAATGGCGTTTTCCAATGGTTAATCATATCTATTTGTAATAATTTGCGGTCGTATCTTATACGCAAACGATTGGCTTGTGGAAGACAAAAATAAAAAGCAGAGGCGGATAAAAGAAAAAACCGGCGAAAAGTTCGCCGGTTGGGGAGAGGGATGCGCAACGAATAACCGTCAGGCGCAAATTTCGTAGCAAGGAATGTAGGCTGAACCCGGAAGTTTCATACGATGCTGGGCGACGAAGCCCTGGAGCAGTTCGTCCATACGGCGCATCATCTCTTTATCGCCGTGGATTTTGTACGGCCCGTTTTCTTCAATGGCGCGGATGCCCACTTCTTTAACGTTACCAGCCACGATGCCAGAGAAGGCACGACGCAGGTCAGCGGCTAATACTTCAACGGGCTGATCTGGATACAGTTTCAGGTTCGCCATATTCTCATGCGTCGGTTCGAACGGCATTTGCAGATCCGGCGCGATGCGAATTGACCAGTTAAAGCTGTAAGCATCGCCGGTATCGCGACGGTTTTCTTTCACCAGCGGCATCGCTTTTTTCATCTGCCGCGCCACTTCCGCTTCATCGTCGATGATGATTTTGTAATGACGGCGCGCGCCTTCGCCCAGCGTATGCACCACAAACTCGTCCAGTACGCGGAAGTAGTCTGCGCTCTCTTTCGGGCCGGTAAGGATGAGCGGCAGCACCTGGTCTTTATTCGCTGGGTTCATCAGAATCCCCAGCAGATAAAGCAGTTCTTCTGCCGTACCCACGCCGCCAGGGAAGATGATTATCCCGTGCGCGATACGGACGAACGCTTCAAGACGTTTTTCGATGTCCGGCATGATAATCAGCTCGTTCACCAGCGGGTTAGGCGGCTCGGCGGCAATGATGGATGGCTCGGTCATGCCGATAAAGCGCCCTTCTTTATAACGCTGCTGTGCGTGACCGACCGCCGCACCTTTCATCGGTGCTTCCATCGCGCCTGGCCCGCAGCCGGTGCAGATATTCAGCTCGCGCAGGCCAAGCTGGTTACCGACGCGACGAGCGTACAGGTATTCATTTTCATTAATAGAGTGACCGCCCCAGCACACAACCATGCTCGGCGCCTCGCCAACGTGCAGCGCACGGGCGTTACGCAAGATGGAAAACACCAGGTTGGTAATGTGCGTTGAGCTTTCTAAATCCAGGCTTGGATAGCGGACAGTGTTATGGATTTGCCCGTAAACAAACAGGATATCGCGCAGTACGGCAAACAGGTTGGCCTGCAAAGAACGGATGATGCGACCATCAACGAACGCCTCTTCCGGCGGGTTGATAAGCTCCAGTTTGACGCCACGCTCGCGGCGCAGCACGTTGATATCGAAATTTTCAAAGCGCGACAGCAGCTCTTTGCTGTTATCGGTGAGGCTGCCTGAATTCAGTACAGCCAGAGAGCAGTTGCGGAACAATTGATACAGG
This sequence comes from Kluyvera fluvialis, assembly GCF_059725275.1. Classification (NCBI taxonomy): domain Bacteria; kingdom Pseudomonadati; phylum Pseudomonadota; class Gammaproteobacteria; order Enterobacterales; family Enterobacteriaceae; genus Kluyvera; species Kluyvera fluvialis. The sequence goes on from NZ_AP046142.1 coordinate 1,025,217, forward strand.
TCGCTGCTGGCCGTGCGTTTAAGCATGTCAACTTCCAGCTGCGACAACATATCCATTGAGCCAAGCGGGCTAATATGTGTAATCAAGTGAACTCCTTACGAGACGAAATCGTCTTCCTTGTTGATTACAATAGCCTCGCTGGCTGGTTTTCTACAACCTTATACGCGGAACTAAATGCGCATAATTGATAAATTGTTCAAGTTATTGACGCACCAGGCGGCCAATTGCGGGCACAAAGGCGGTATTTGAGCGCCACGGGTTGATGTCCAGACCGCCACGGCGAGTGTAACGGGCGTAAACGCTCAGGCTTTCGGGCGCGCAAAAACGCAGAATATCGTTGAATATGCGCTCGACGCACTGCTCGTGAAACTCGTTGTGATGGCGGAAAGAAACCAGGTAACGCAGCAGTTTTTCACGGTCAATCTGTGGGCCGCGATATTCAATCTGCACGGAGCCCCAGTCTGGCTGATGGGTAATCAGACAGTTCGACTTCAGCAGATGGCTGACTAACGTCTCGTGCACGACTTTTTCACCCGCCGCGCCGTCCAGATAGTCGGCGTTGAACTGATAACTATCGATTTCAATATCTTGATTATCAATGCAGGTACCGTGGAAATGTGCAATCGGCTGGCCTTCAATTTCGTCCAGGCGATACAGCGCAACGGTCACTTTGCCTTGCGCACAGGCGCTAAGGTCACGTTCAAGCGTTGCCTGCACCTCATCCCAGCTCGCGAAACGCGTCTGGTTAAAGCTGTTGAGATAGAGCTTAAAACTTTTCGACTCCACCAGATTCACCGTGGCATGGCTTAGCTCAACGTGGCCGACGGCCACCTGCGGCAGCCCTTTGGCGTTCAGCCAGGACAGCTCATACAGCGTCCAGATATCCGCGCCGTGGAAAGGCAGCGTATCGGCGTGTAGGCCAAGCGGGTCGCGGTTTAAACTACGCGGCACGCCTTGCAGCAGGCTGGCGTCGTAGGTATCGCGGTAATCTGTGGTTTTACCCAGCGTCAGGCCAGAAAGCGCCTGATGGTTCTCATAAGAAGACATGTTTCACCGTTATAAAGCAGGTACACTATAGCCTTTAGTTTATCCTGGCTAACCTGAAGAGAGAAATTCGTGGATCAACAGACCGCAGATGCTTTACACGCTTTTACTCAACGCTATTGCGATGCCTGGCAGCGCAGCTATAACAGCCTGCCGCGCAGTGAAGATCTGTACGGTATCCCGTCGCCGTGTGTGGTCTCCAGCACCGATGATGCGGTGTTGTGGCAGCCTCAACCGTTTGACGAAGAGCAAAATGTAAATGGCGTTGAACGCGCGTTAGAGGTTGTGGTACAACAATCCATTCACACTTATTATACAACTCAATATGCGGGTGATATGCTGGCACAGTTCAGAGGCGAAACCCTGACACTGTTGCAGGTGTGGAGCCACGACGACTTCCGGCGCGTGCAGGAGAATCTCATTGGTCACCTGGTCACCCAAAAGCGCCTGAAGCTTTCGCCAACGCTGTTTATCGCCACGTTAGACAGTGAACTGGACGTCATTTCGGTGTGCAATTTGACCGGTGAAGTGGTCAAAGAGACGCTGGGAACACCTAAACGTCTGCCTCTGGCCTCATCCCTTGCGAGTTTCCTGAGCCAACTTGAGCCTAATCTGTAAGCTCGATTGCCCATCATCTTGTGAGAGATCTCTTACACGGGTTGTGAGAGATCGCCAGAATATAAGTAAGACACTCCTCCCGGTGAATTTCAAATATCTTTTAATTTCAGTGTGATAAATAAATTTATTAATAATTCTCTGACAAGATCCCCTTAAGTGTTTGCCTGAAGGGGGCTTGTAAGACGAGGCGGAATAGCGGATTCTATCTCCATCGACAGGGAGTCGTGCAGTGAAGTGAACATCAGGATGATGGCACTTCATAGGACACACCGGGAAGGTGCTACAAGGAAAGGCTTCAGGACGAGGCGAAAGGATAACGCAGGACGCGTTGAAGGACACCTCCAGGACGGAGAATGAGAGCCAGACAGGATATCTGGTGGATCAGGAAGATCAGGATACACTCAAGGATTGAGTGAAATCACATCGGGGTGGTGTGAGCAGGATGCAACCGTTTATGGACGAACAGGTCAGGAGACCACAGGAAAAGTTGTCACGGACGAGCAGGGAGCACCAAAAGTAGCTGGATTGCTGCGAAACGAAACCGGGAGCACTGTTTTTACAGTGCTCCCTTTTTTTGTTTCCCGCTAACTAGTGGTATCCTGCGCCCGATTTTGTTTCCTCTGAGGTTCTCATGACACACCACGACCGCTTACGCGACCAACTACTGCTCATTGAAACGCTGCTTCGCCAGCATCAACACTGGCAGGACACCGCGCCGCACGACAGCGCTTTTGCCAGCGATCAGCCGTTCTGCATGGATACGCTGGAGCCGCTAGAGTGGCTACAGTGGGTGCTCATTCCACGTATGCATCAACTGCTGGATAGCGAAATGCCGCTGCCGAAAGATTTTGCCATCGCGCCGTACTATGAAATGGCACTAGACGCCGCGCACCCTATGCGCGCGATTATTCTGCCGCCGTTAGAACAACTGGATGCGTTTTTTGCAGGCGACACCCACTGATGCTGGAAATCATTTACCAGGACGAATGGCTGGTCGCGGTCAACAAGCCCTCTGGCTGGCTGGTACACCGCAGTTGGCTCGACCGCGATGAAAAAGTGGTGGTGATGCAAACCGTGCGCGACCAGATTGGGCAGCACGTTTTTACCGCGCACCGCCTTGACCGTCCTACCTCCGGCGTACTACTGATGGGGTTGTCCAGCGAAGCGGGCCGCCTGCTGTCGCAACAGTTTGAACAGCACCAAATGCAGAAACGCTATCATGCGATTGTGCGCGGTTGGCTGACAGACGATGCTGTACTCGACTACCCATTAGTTGAGGAACTGGACAAAATTGCCGATAAATTTGCTCGTGAAAACAAAGATCCACAGCCTGCGGTAACTCATTATCGCGGCCTGGCGACAGTTGAAATGCCGGTTGCCACCGGGCGTTATCCTACCACTCGCTATGGGCTGGTGGAGTTGGAACCTAAAACGGGGCGTAAGCATCAGTTACGACGCCATTTGGCGCATCTTCGTCATCCGATTATTGGTGATAGCAAGCATGGTGACCTGCGACAGAACCGCAGCGCGGCGGAACATTTTGGTTGCCAGCGCCTGATGCTACACGCCAGCCAACTGTCCTTAACGCACCCGTTTACCGGCGAACCGCTGACGATTCGCGCCGGATTGGATGATGTCTGGATGCAAGCGTTATCACATTTCGGCTGGCGCGGGCTTCTCCCCGATAATGAAAGGGTTGAGTTTGTTGCCGACTGCGGTCAGGATGAAGCTATCCAGAAGTAAACAGGGAGTTAAATTATGGCTGAAGTAGGGATTTTTGTTGGCACGATGTACGGTAACTCGCTGTTGGTTGCCGAAGAAGCCGAAACTATTCTGACCGGTCTTGGTCACCAGGCGAAAGTCTTTGAAGACCCGCTGGTTGCCGATTGGGAAAGCTACACCGGTAAGTATATTTTGGTGGTGACGTCCACGACCGGGCAGGGCGATTTGCCCGACAGCATCGTGCCGTTGTTTAACGATCTCCAGGATATGTATCAGCCGCATCTGCGCTACGGCGTTATTGCGCTGGGCGATAGCACTTACGCCAATTTCTGCGGCGGCGGTAAGCGGTTTGACGCGTTATTGCAGGAGCAAGGTGCGCAGCGCATTGGTGAGATGCTGATGATTGATGCCACCGAAGACCCCGAGCCAGAAAGCGTTTCTAACCCGTGGGTTGAGCAGTGGGCGACGCTGCTTAAATAAATCCCTACCGATATGGCATTGCCGTGCCGTTGGCAATGCCTGATGGCGCTGCGCTTATCAGGCCTACAGGGGGTTGTATGCCAACATTTGGCATGGGATTGGTGTCTTGCCTGATGGCGCTGCGCTTATCAGGCCTACGCGGGTTTGTACGCCAACATTTGCAATGGTTCGTTGTAGGCCGGATAAGGCGTTTACGCCGCCATCCGGCAGGATAGCGGCGCGACCTTTACCCCAACATTTTCTTCGTTTCGCGGGTCACATTATCCATTTCATCCAGCAACTCTAGCAGTTCTGGCTCTAACTCTCCTGCCGAAGTACCGCTACGCAACTGGCCTTCAATGAGTTGGCACAGGTGCTTCAAGCGTGGAACGCCGCTGTAGCCGCAGCTACCGTGCAGTTTATGGATGGCATCAACCAGGTTTTCCGGCTCTTCCCCCACTAACTGTTCTTCCACTTTATTACGCACTTCGGGCAGGAAAGCGATTAGCATTTGCAGCATTTCACGCGCCAGATCGGGTTTATAAGCCGCCTGGCGTAGCGCTAACTGCCAGTCTAGCGTGGCGTTGAGGTCAATCGGCGGCTCCACCGACTCATGCTGTTGCGGGCGTGGTGGCAGGTTCACCCCAGGTTTGTAGCGCAACAGCAAATCACGCAGCCGGTTCTCTTCGATAGGTTTCGCCAGATAATCGTTCATCCCGGCGGTCAGCAGTTTTTCCCGCTGCCCGGCAAGGGCATGGGCGGTGACCGCAATCACCGGAGTCTGCTGTTGGTGCGGAAGCTGGCGAATTAACTCACAGGCACGGATGCCGTCGATATCCGGCATTTGGATATCCATCAGAATCAGATCGAATTTCATCTGCTTTGCGTATTCGATGGCCTGTTTCCCGCTTTCGCACAGCTCGACGTGCTGCACCTGATCGTCGAGTAACGCGCCGATTAACTTCAGGTTCGCCGGATTATCGTCTACTGCCATCACCGTCATCGGCAGACGATGATCGGCATCGGGAAGCTCCGGTAACGACGGCGTGCTGTGGCTAAATTCCAGCAATACCGGCAGCAAACGGGTTACGGTGAGTGGTTTCAGCAGGCAGGCGGCTGCGCCATTTTTCTTCAATGCTTCGGCATCCACCTGAGCATGGCAAGGCAACGCCAGTACCAGGTGATCGGTCATCGCCATCGCGGCAATCAGTTTGTCACGATGAATACTCAAATCGCGCACCGAAACCGGCACGGCAACCAGTAAAATATCGTAAGTCTCGACAGGCAACGCGGCGAGACTGACTGAATAAATCACTTCCAGCGGCGTGGCCGCCAGAATATCCAGCGTTGCCTGTGCCGCTGCGGCGTTGGCCTCTACGTAGGCGATACGTTTGCCAATCAGGCTGCGAGTATCTGGGCCGTCGGAAATGACGTGCGGGTTCAGGTCGAGATTAATACTAAACCAGAAGGTAGAGCCACGGTTTGGCTGGCTGTGGAAGGAGATATCGCCGCCCATTTCACGCACCAGTTTCTGCGTGATAACCAGCCCCAACCCCGTACCGCCGTGGCGGCGGGAAATACTGGCGTCGGCCTGGCGGAACGCCTGGAACAGACGAGACTGATCGCGCTCCGGGATGCCGATGCCGGTATCCCGGATCTGCACTTCAATTTGCACTTTGTTATTGCTGATGGCGCGTTGCTCAACCAGCACATCGATATTGCCGTTTTCCGTAAACTTGATGGCGTTACCCACCAGGTTAGTGATCACTTGTTGCAGACGCAGCGGGTCGCCGATGACGTTATCCGGCACGTCGTTTTTAATCGTTAGCGTCAGCTCCAGCCCTTTATCGTGGGCGGAGTGCGCCAGCAGTGTCACCACTTCGTCCAGCGAGTTACGCAGGGGGAATGGAATGCTTTCTAACAGCAGTTTACCGGCTTCCAGTTTGGAAAAGTCGAGGACATCATTGATGATAGCCAGCAGGTTGTTTGCCGACCGCTCAATGGTGTTCAAATGGTCGCGCTGAGTGGGGTTCAGCTCACTTTTCAGCGTCAGACGGGTAAAGCCGATAACGCCGTTAAGCGGGGTACGCAGCTCGTGCGACATGTTGGCAAGGAATTCGGATTTAATCCGCGCCGCTTCCTGCGCGCGCTTTTTAGCGAGATCCAGCTCGACGTTCTGGATTTCCATCTGTTCGAGGGTTTCGCGTAAATCCGAGGTCGCCTGGTCAACGTTGTGCTGCATCTCCTCGTGGTAGGCGGCAAGGGACATTGCCATCGAGTTGATCCCGTTTTTCAGCATATCCAGCTCGCCCAGCATAAAACCTTCAACGCGGCTATCAAGCTGCCCCCGGCGTATTCGGTCGACGGTATTCACCATGTTGCGAATCGGCCCTGTCACATCTTGCATTAGCCGCCAGCCGAAGATTAGCGCGATGCCAATACAGAACAACATCATCACACTGGAGATGAATATTTCTTTGTACTGCTGTAGGCGTACTGATTTGAGATCCAGCTCCAGCGCCACGTAACCGAGCATATTGACCGGTGTTTTGGCGTCTGACTGAGGAGACTCATCCGGCGAATAATGTTCTGAGATAATGGGTGTTCGCAGGATCATTATATCGCCGTGGCGTGATACGCTTAGTCTCTGTGGAAATGGTGTTCCTGGTGGCAACTGTAGTTCGCTGGAACCTAACTGATAGTTGGAAGTGACAAACAGCTTGTTGTGCTCGTCGTAGACGGAAATTGCGCGCACTATCTCGGAATGACGGCGGTGCAGTACGCTGATTAATTGTCCTATCGATTCGCGGTTTTGTAGATTCATACCGTATTCGCTGGAGACGGCAAGCGGTTCAATAATGCTAGCACCAGCGTCTTCCAGTTGACGCTGTAAGTCGTTATAGCGGTGTACGACAAAGAAGATACTCAGCAGTAAACCGATTAAAACGGTCGGCGCCAGGATCAAAATCATCATTCTTGCACGCAGGCTGTAGTTGGTCATGGAGGTCCGTTGTGGGAGAATCAGGGCAATATTTTTGATTGAGAAAAATCTCTACGATGGCGCAATTCTACTCTGCAAAACGGCGCGTGACGACGCGCCAGATCATAACCGTGACAGTCAACAGTCTTGACCCTTTCGGGCAAGGGGTGGCGCGCCACAACGGTAAAGCATTATTCATCAATGGGTTACTGCCAGAAGAAAGCGCAGAAATTACCCTGACAGAAGATAAAAAACAGTATGCGCGCGGGCGGGTAAAACGTCGCCTGAGCGACAGCCCTGAGCGAGAAACGCCCCGTTGCCCGCACTATGGCGTGTGCGGCGGCTGTCAGCAACAACATGCATCGGTTGCACTGCAACAGCGCAGTAAGCGCGCGGCGCTGAATCGTTTAATGAAGCACGATGTTGATGAAGTGATTGCCGCAGAGCCGTGGGGGTATCGCCGTCGTGCGCGGTTGAGTTTGAATTACCAGCCAAAGACCCAACAGCTGCAAATGGGTTTTCGCAAAGCGAACTCAAACGATATCGTCGATGTGGTGCAATGCCCTGTTTTGGTGCCCGCTCTTGAGGCGTTGTTGCCTGCAGTGCGTGAATGTTTGACCAGCCTGAAAGGCCAGCGGCAGTTGGGGCATGTTGAGCTGGTCAATGCCGATAACGGCCCGCTGATGGTGCTGCGCCATACGGCGGCGCTGACGGGCGGCGATAAAGAAAAACTGGAACGCTTTTCGCATTCTTACGGCGTTGCGCTTTATCTGGCCCCTGAAAGCGAGATACTTGAGCACGTTACGGGTGAAACACCCTGGTATTCTTCAGACGGGCTACGCTTAACCTTCAGCCCGCGTGATTTTATCCAGGTCAATGACGGCGTGAACCAAAAAATGGTCACCACGGCGCTAGCATGGTTGGACATCCAGCCCACCGACCGAGTGCTCGATCTGTTCTGCGGAATGGGTAACTTTACGCTGCCGTTGGCGGCGCGGGCGCAAAGCGTTATCGGCGTTGAAGGGGTTCCGGCGCTGGTGGCTAAAGGGCAGGAAAACGCTATACAGAACCAGTTACACAATGTCATCTTCTTCCACGAAAATCTGGATGAAGATGTTACTCGTCAGGCATGGGCGAAGCAGGGGGTTGACAAAGTTTTACTCGATCCAGCCCGTGCTGGCGCACCGGGCGTGATGCAGCATGTTATAAAATTAGCACCGACGCGGGTGGTTTATGTCTCCTGTAACCCGGCGACGCTGGCGCGAGATAGCGAGGCGCTACTGGCGGCAGGATACCAAATTCAGCGTCTGGCAATGCTTGATATGTTCCCGCACACAGGGCACCAGGAATCGATGGTGCTGTTTGAGCGTAGGTAATTTCGGTGGCTTATCGACTTCGGTAGGCCGGTCCCTTAAAGGAGAGGACGATGGTTGCGGTAAGAAGTGCACATCTAAATAAAGCTGGTGAGTTTGACCCACAGAAATGGATCGCAAGTCTGGGTATTTCCAGCCAGCAGTCGTGTGAACGCTTAGCCGAGACCTGGGATTATTGTCGCCGACAAACTCTGGGACATTCCGATGCAGAACTGATGCTGTGGCGCGGGGTTGAAATGGTCGAAATCCTCTCTACGTTGAGCATGGATAACGACACTCTGCGCGCGGCACTGCTATTCCCGTTAGTGGATGCTAACGTAGTCAGTGAGGAAGTGCTTACTGAGACCGCCGGAACATCGGTCGTCACCCTGATTCACGGCGTGCGGGATATGGCGGCAATTCGCCAACTTAAAGCCACCCATACCGACGCGGTGTCCTCTGATCAGGTGGACAACGTTCGCCGAATGCTGCTGGCGATGGTCGATGACTTCCGCTGCGTGGTTATCAAACTTGCTGAACGTATCGCCCATCTGCGCGAGGTAAAAGACGCGCCGGAAGATGAACGCGTACTGGCAGCGAAAGAGTGTACCAATATCTATGCGCCACTCGCCAACCGTCTGGGGATAGGCCAGCTCAAATGGGAGCTGGAAGACTACTGCTTCCGTTATCTGCATCCGGCGGAATACAAGCGTATCGCCAAACTGCTGCATGAACGCCGCATTGACCGCGAACACTACATTAGCGATTTTGTCGGTCATCTGCGTGGCGAAATGAAAACCGAAGGCGTGAAAGCTGAAGTTTATGGTCGCCCAAAACATATCTACAGCATCTGGCGCAAAATGCAGAAAAAACATCTCGCTTTTGACGAGTTGTTTGACGTGCGCGCGGTGCGTATTGTCGCTGAGCGATTGCAGGACTGCTACGCCGCGCTGGGGATAGTGCATACTCACTATCGCCACCTGCCAGATGAGTTCGACGACTATGTTGCTAACCCTAAACCGAACGGCTACCAGTCTATTCATACGGTCGTTCTGGGGCCGGGCGGCAAAACGGTTGAGATTCAAATTCGTACTAAACAGATGCACGAAGAAGCCGAGCTGGGCGTTGCTGCACACTGGAAGTACAAAGAAGGCACGGCAAGCGGGCCGCGTTCCGGTCACGAAGACCGTATCGCCTGGTTGCGTAAGCTGATTGCGTGGCAGGAAGAGATGGCGGATTCGGGCGAAATGCTCGACGAAGTGCGCAGCCAGGTTTTCGACGACAGAGTGTACGTGTTTACGCCAAAAGGTGATGTGGTGGATCTCCCGGCAGGCTCCACGCCGCTGGATTTCGCCTACCACATTCACAGTGATGTCGGGCACCGTTGCATCGGCGCGAAAATTGGCGGGCGCATCGTACCGTTCACCTATCAACTGCAAATGGGTGACCAAATTGAAATCATCACCCAAAAGCAGCCGAATCCTAGCCGTGACTGGCTGAATCCGAACCTCGGTTACGTTACGACCAGCCGTGGACGCTCGAAAATTCACGCCTGGTTCCGTAAACAGGACAAAGACAAAAATGTGCTGGCCGGTCGGCAGATTCTTGACGATGAGCTGGAGCATTTGGGCATCAGCCTCAAAGAAGCGGAAAAACACCTGCTGCCGCGTTACAACTTTAACGACGTTGAAGAACTGCTGGCAGCCATTGGCGGAGGTGATATTCGCCTCAACCAGATGGTCAACTTCTTACAGGCGCAGTTCAACAAGCCGAGTGCCGCTGAGCAAGATGCCGCCGCGCTGAAACAGCTTCAGCAAAAAAGCTACACGCCGCAAAACCGCAGCAAAGACAATGGACGGGTTGTGGTCGAAGGGGTTGGTAACCTGATGCACCACATTGCGCGCTGCTGCCAGCCAATTCCTGGCGATGAAATCGTTGGTTTTATTACCCAGGGGCGCGGTATTTCCGTCCACCGAGCCGATTGCGATCAGCTGGCTGAGCTGCAATCTCATGCGCCGGAACGCATTGTCGATGCGGTGTGGGGCGAAAGCTACTCGGCGGGCTATTCTCTGGTGGTTCGAGTGCAAGCCAACGATCGTAGCGGCCTGTTGCGTGACATCACCACGATCCTCGCTAACGAAAAGGTGAACGTGCTGGGCGTGGCGAGCCGTAGCGACACTAAGCAGCAGATGGCGACTATCGACATGACGATTGAAATCTACAACCTCCAGGTACTGGGCCGTGTGCTCGGTAAACTGAACCAGGTGCCGGATGTTATTGACGCGCGTCGGCTGCACGGCGGGTAACTCTTCATGTAGGCCGGATGGCGGCATAAATGCCTTATCCGGCCTACAGATTATTCAAATTTCCAGGATTTTCACATGACTCAAATTGACCGACTGCTCACCATCATGCAGCGCCTGCGCGACCCGGAAAACGGCTGCCCATGGGATAAAGAGCAGACGTTCAGCACCATCGCGCCTTACACCCTCGAAGAGACATACGAAGTGCTGGATGCCATCGCCCGTGAGGATTTTGACGACCTGCGCGGTGAATTAGGCGATCTCCTGTTTCAGGTGGTGTTTTATGCCCAGATGGCGCAGGAACAGGGGCGTTTTGACTTCAACGATATCTGTGCCGCTATCAGCGACAAGCTCGAACGCCGCCATCCGCATATTTTTGCGGACGCCAGCGCCGGCAATAGCCAGGAGGTGCTGGCTCGCTGGGAGCAAATCAAAAGTGCAGAGCGCGCAGAGAAAGCGCAGCACTCTGCGCTGGACGATATTCCGCGCAACTTCCCGGCATTAATGCGTGCGCACAAAATTCAGAAACGCTGTTCTGCGGTAGGGTTTGACTGGAAAACGCTCGGCCCAGTGCTCGATAAAGTGTATGAAGAAATTGACGAAGTTATGGACGAAGCCAGGCAAGCAGTGGTTGATGAAGCTAAACTGGAAGAAGAAGTTGGCGATCTGCTGTTTGCCACGGTCAATCTGTCTCGTCATTTAGGGGTAAAAGCTGAGACGGCTTTACAAAAAGCCAATGAGAAATTTGAGCGCCGTTTTCGCGAGGTGGAGCGGATTGTTGCCGCTCGTGGCCTGGAAATGACCGGTGTAGATCTGGACGTTATGGAAGAAGTTTGGCAACAGGTAAAACGGCAGGAATCTGATCTCTAAAGAATTTTTGCGGGGAAGGGCGAGAAGTGCGAAATCTTAAATGACAAGCGCTTGATTTACGTCAAAAACATTTACCCAAAAGGGGCTATTTTCTCACTCCCCATGTTTGTTATCTGCGGCGATTGAGGAGCGAGAATGAAAGTTTGTGGCGCTCGCCATGTTCGGGTATACTACTTTCCCGTCTTGGTTATTCCATCGTTTCACCCTAACTTCTCAGGTCCAGCATGACAACGAACTATATTTTTGTGACCGGCGGGGTCGTATCCTCTCTGGGTAAAGGCATTGCCGCAGCCTCCCTGGCAGCCATTCTTGAGGCTCGTGGCCTCAACGTGACCATGATGAAACTGGATCCGTATATTAACGTCGATCCAGGTACTATGAGTCCAATCCAACACGGGGAAGTGTTCGTTACTGAAGACGGCGCTGAAACCGATCTGGACCTGGGTCACTATGAGCGTTTCATTCGCACCAAAATGACTCGCCGCAATAACTTCACTACCGGTCGTATCTACTCCGATGTCCTGCGCAAAGAGCGCCGTGGCGACTATCTGGGTGCAACCGTACAGGTTATCCCGCACATCACCAACGCGATTAAAGAGCGTGTCCTTGCCGGTGGCGAAGGTCATGACGTCGTTCTGGTTGAAATTGGCGGTACTGTCGGTGATATCGAATCCCTGCCATTCCTGGAAGCGATTCGCCAATTAGCGGTAGATATTGGTCGTGAACACGCGCTGTTCATGCACCTGACTCTGGTTCCTTACCTGGCCGCTGCCGGTGAAGTCAAAACTAAACCGACTCAGCACTCCGTAAAAGAGCTGCTGTCTATCGGTATTCAGCCTGATATTCTGATCTGTCGTTCCGATCGCGCGGTTCCGGCCAACGAGCGTGCAAAAATTGCATTGTTCTGTAACGTGCCAGAAAAAGCCGTTATTTCAATGAAAGATGTCGATTCCATTTATAAAATTCCAGGCCTGTTGAAATCTCAGGGGCTGGACGATTATATTTGTAAACGATTCAGCTTGAACTGCCCGGAAGCAAACCTGGCCGAATGGGAACAGGTTATTTACGAAGAAGCGAATCCGGCAGGCGAAGTTACGATTGGTATGGTCGGCAAGTACATTGAACTGCCAGACGCCTACAAATCCGTTATTGAAGCGCTGAAACACGGTGGCCTGAAAAATCGTGTAACCGTCAACATCAAATTGATCGATTCGCAAGATGTTGAAACACGTGGTGTCGAAATTCTGAAAGATTTGGATGCTATCTTGATTCCAGGCGGCTTCGGCTACCGTGGTGTTGAGGGTAAAATTGCTACCGCACGCTATGCGCGTGAAAACAAAATTCCTTATCTGGGCATCTGCCTGGGTATGCAGGTTGCGCTGATTGAGTTTGCGCGCAACGTAGCGGGGATGGAGAACGCCAATTCTACGGAATTTGTGCCAGACTGTAAGTACCCGGTTGTGGCGCTCATTACCGAATGGCGTGATGAAGATGGCAATGTCGAAGTTCGTACAGAGAAAAGCGATCTCGGCGGCACTATGCGCCTCGGCGCGCAGCAGTGTCAGCTTAGCGATGACAGCTTGGTGCGCCAGATGTACGGCGAGCCAACAATCGTTGAGCGTCACCGTCACCGCTATGAAGTCAACAACATGTTGTTGAAACAGATTGAAGCTGCGGGTCTGCGCGTTGCGGGCCGTTCCGGTGATGATCAGTTGGTCGAGATCATCGAAGTTCCGAACCACCCGTGGTTCGTGGCTTGTCAGTTCCATCCGGAGTTTACTTCTACGCCGCGTGATGGGCATCCGCTGTTTGCAGGCTTTGTGAAAGCCGCCAGCGAGCATCAGAAGCGTCAGGCGAAGTAAGAAAAGTTAGAACGGCAGCGCCCCACGAGGGGCGTTGTTTGTCTGGAGTTTTAGTTTAACTTGTACTGAGGAAAACCTAATGTCCAAAATCGTTAAAATCATCGGTCGTGAAATCATCGACTCCCGTGGTAACCCGACTGTTGAAGCAGAAGTACACCTGGAAGGTGGTTTCGTCGGTATGGCAGCTGCTCCATCAGGTGCTTCTACTGGTTCCCGCGAAGCGCTGGAACTGCGCGATGGCGACAAATCTCGCTTCATGGGTAAAGGCGTACTGAAAGCTGTTGGCGCTGTTAACGGCCCAATCGCTCAGGCTCTGCTGGGTAAAGATGCTAAAGATCAGGCTGGCATCGACAAGATCATGATCGACCTGGACGGTACTGAAAACAAATCCAACTTCGGTGCGAACGCAATCCTGGCTGTGTCCCTGGCGAACGCTAAAGCAGCAGCTGCTGCTAAAGGCCTGCCACTGTACGCACACATTGCTGAACTGAACGGTACTCCGGGTAAATACTCCATGCCGGTTCCGATGATGAACATCATCAACGGTGGTGAGCACGCTGACAACAACGTTGACATCCAGGAGTTCATGATTCAGCCGGTTGGCGCTAAAACTCTGAAAGAAGCCGTACGTATGGGTTCTGAAGTGTTCCACAACCTGGCTAAAGTTCTGAAAGCGAAAGGCATGAACACAGCTGTTGGTGACGAAGGTGGCTACGCGCCAAACCTGGGTTCCAACGCTGAAGCTCTGGCGGTAATCGCTGAAGCTGTTAAAGCTGCAGGCTATGAGCTGGGCAAAGACATCACTCTGGCGATGGACTGTGCAGCTTCTGAATTCTACAAAGACGGTAAATACGTTCTGGCTGGCGAAGGCAACAAAGCATTCACCTCCGAAGAATTCACCCACTTCCTGGAAGAACTGACCAAACAGTACCCGATCGTGTCCATCGAAGATGGTCTGGACGAGTCTGACTGGGATGGTTTCGCATACCAGACTAAAGTTCTGGGCGACAAAATCCAGCTGGTTGGTGACGATCTGTTCGTAACTAACACCAAGATCCTGAAAGAAGGCATCGAAAAAGGCATCGTTAACTCCATCCTGATCAAATTCAACCAGATCGGTTCCCTGACCGAAACTCTGGCTGCGATCAAAATGGCGAAAGACGCTGGCTACACCGCTGTCATCTCTCACCGTTCTGGCGAAACTGAAGACGCTACCATCGCTGACCTGGCTGTTGGTACCGCTGCTGGCCAGATCAAAACTGGTTCTATGAGCCGTTCTGACCGTGTTGCTAAATACAACCAGCTGATTCGTATCGAAGAAGCTCTGGGTGAACAAGCTCCGTACAACGGTCGTAAAGAGATCAAAGGTCAGGCATAAGTCTGATTTTTATCTGATATAAAAATGCCAGCCCTCGGGCTGGCATTTTTTTTACTTAAAATCCACCGCCATTTGCTGTGGTATCGACAGCCCGCGAGTGGTTTGTACGCAGCGGTCAATATAGTCGGTAAAGCGCGGCGGTTTCGGCATTCCCATACTTAGTAGCTTATCGTTGCTGAAACGCACGTTAAGAGTGGCGAACGCGCCGTACAGGCGCATGGCTTTCAGCATCAGGCGCTCGTTGCACGGGCCAAAGATAGTTTTCAGCTCACGGCGCATTTTCACCAATGTTTCATAGCTCACCTGGGCGTATTTATCGCCAACGGGGGCCTGCTCCAGCGCGGACGCCATCGCGTTATCGATATCGGCAAAGCGCACGCTGCTCTCTTCCCCGGCGGAAATATGCACCACTTCTCCCTGCTTGAGCGGGGCGTGGAGCAACATCAGCAGCGCACTGGCGCAATAATCTACCGGGATCACGTCGATCCGATCTTCCATTGAACACATGAATTTTTGCAGCATCAATCCCATGCTAAAGACCCAGAAAATACTGCTGGAAGGTTGACAGCCGTGGTGGGTATGACCAACAACGATCGATGGTCTGGCGATAGCCAGTGGTAGCGTTGGGCAATGTTGCTGCATCAGTTGTTCGATGGTGGATTTTGAATGTGTATATTCGACCAGATGTTCTGCACGCTCGCGGAACTCGGCGCTTTCAGCGACCAGAGAGTCTGGCTGTGGCGAGCAGGACATCGCCGTGCCCACATGCAGAAAGCGCTGTAACCCGCGAACCTGCGACATCCGGCGAGCAAACTGTAGCGTGCCTTCCACGTTCACCTTCCAGATGAGCGGGTTGTTGCCGAACGAAGCCACGGCAGCGCAGTTCAGTACATGAGTCACCTGTTCCAGGCGCGCGTCGTTGAGGAAGAGTTCAGGTGTGGCTAAATCGCCCAACAGAATATTCTGCGGCGTGAGCCCTGCCAGCGCTCGTTCATCGACATTGAACTTACGCATGTTTTCCTTCACCCGCTCGACAGCGGCTTCACCGTTATTGGCACGCACTAACAGCAGCAAGTTTATTTTATTACGGCTATTGAGGATCGCTTCCAGTGCGGCTCCACCCAGAAAACCGGTAACGCCTGTGATTAATAATGTGTTCATGAATACGGTCTCATCATGGTTGGTTTGCGGATTCTAGGATGAGAAAAGTAAACGGCGATTAAATAAAGATGGTGGCGGTGTGGAATGCTCTTAAGACTATTTTAAGGTTTTGGAAAGATGCGGATTAAATTTGACATTGCATTAATTGAAAAGATTCAAAAAATAATTGATAATATATTATCTTATTGTTTTTAATGATTTTTTATTGCTCATCAAATCATTTCTTAACTGTAAAAATAAACATTTCTTGTTACATTGTAATTGGGGCGGTGTTAGTAGGTAAATAAATATTTTTTGTCATAAGTCTGTAGTTTTGTTGTGGGGCTAATTATATTAAGTGTTAGGTGATTAAATTTAAAAATAAAGCAATCAACAAACCTGCAATAGAGTGAAATAATTCTCAGTGATGATAGAGTTCGCTGTTAGCTGTAATCGGGTAAGCAAAATACGCTACCACTGCGTTGTTAATGCACGCCCGTGTATGGTTTTGCACTGTCAGCGCAGGAAGTGCGCGGGATAGTTGTCGTGAAATATGCAATAATAATGGTTTACCACTACTGAAGAGTTGATGATGCAGTACCCGATTAACGAGATGTTTCAGACCCTACAGGGCGAAGGTTATTTTACTGGCGTCCCCGCCATTTTTATCCGTTTACAGGGATGCCCGGTAGGCTGCGCCTGGTGTGATACCAAACATACCTGGGAAAAGCTGAGCGATCGGGAAGTGTCTCTGTTCAGTATTCTGGCGAAAACGAAAGAGAGTGACAAATGGGGCGCAGCGAGCAGTGATGACCTGCTGGCGATTATTGGCCGCCAGGGTTGGACGGCGCGTCATGTGGTGATTACCGGTGGTGAACCATGTATTCACGATCTCACGCCGCTAACCACTCTGCTGGAGCAAAACGGTTATAGCTGCCAGATTGAAACCAGCGGCACGCACGAAGTTCGCTGTAGCCACAATACATGGGTTACCGTGTCGCCGAAGGTGAATATGCGCGGCGGTTACGATGTGCTGTCGCAGGCGCTGGAACGTGCCGATGAAATTAAACATCCGGTAGGCCGTGTGCGCGATATTGAAGCGCTGGATGAGCTGCTGGAAACGCTTGCCGACGATAAGCCGCGCGTGATTGCGCTTCAGCCAATCAGTCAAAAAGACGACGCCACGCGTCTGTGCATTGAAACCTGTATTGCTCGTAACTGGCGTTTGTCGATGCAGACGCACAAATATCTGAATATTGCCTGATAGCTAAAGGGTGAAGAAAGGGCGCGAATAGCGTAATGCTGGTCAGTTCAGCGGATTTCTATTTTTAGTATCGCCGCCAGTTGCGCTCTTTTCTCTCCATGCCCTAAACATGCTCGGGCGCAAAGAGCGCGCAGGGGGCGGCCAGTCGCCGCCGCCCCCTGCACCCCCAGGCTCTGGCGGCAAAATCGTCGCTTCGCGATTCCCTCAGCTTATCTCTTCCGGCTTTCGGGTCGGGCGCGAGGCAACATCCCTGTAAAGCCGCGCCCTCAGCCCACATCCCTGTGGGCTGCCCCTGCCTCCAGAGAACGCTTCGGCGATTCAGACGCCACCCACGTCAGTGCGGTCTTTGAATGAACAGCCAGAACCAGAGTTGCTGAAACCGATGAGTCCCCGATGGAAATCGGCGAGCCGGAGAAAGGAAGACAAGGTCAGACCGCCAGGGATGGCGGGCTGAGGCGAACCGAGACAGGATGTCGAGTTTCGCCGTGCCGCAGGCTGGAGTTCGCAGGCGAGCGCAGTGTGAAGCACCGATTTCCCTGCGGGGCCGCAGGGATTGTCAAGGGGGACTCGGCAGTCCCCCTTGACCCGTTCACAGGAACAGAGGCTTCATATTCTACAAAACATCAGGTGAACGGAATGTGGCGCTTAACTCACAAGTATTACGCGCATAGCGCCCTTTTTTATGGCGATGGTTTTACTTGGCGGCGTCGTTCATGATTGTTGAGAATGTGGTCATCGGGCAGAAGCCGTTGGTGTCTACCGGGCAGCCTTTTAACGCCAGCGTAACGCGCTGTGGCGGTGTTTTTAAGCTCAACACATCGGCATTACGCAGTTGTTCTGCATTCTGATAAACGTACTCGATTTTCATCAAATCACGGTTTTCTTTCTGCGAATGCCAGCGCTGGAAGACGATTTTGCCGCCGATAGGCGTGCGCTCATATTGCCCTGGCAGCGTATACGGCTCGAAATCCAACGTGGTCAGCAGCGACGCAATATTGGAGTCGTGGCCCACTAGTAGCGTGATTTTTGGCGTTTTGCTGGCTTCGGTGACTAGCGCATTATCGATATATTTCACCAGCGGTTTCGCTACATTGCGCGCCACTTCTGGCGAGGTGAACAAACTTTCCTGATAGCCATTTTTTATCTGTGATAACAGTCGCCACTGCTGGTCGGTTTTGATTTCGCCCCAGGCCACTTCGTCCATCGGGAAGCCTTCGTAATATTGTAAGGTGAATGCATCAACCAGTGAGTTGCCGATAGCCAATGGTCCAGACACGCCAGGCTCTTTCTGGTATATGGCGCTAAAGCTGTCTTTGGCATCACTCAGTGAACACTGTTTTTTCTCTTTGCAGGACGGAGAGTCCTGATAGTGCACAATTTGCGACAGCAGTTTGTAGCTCTCGTTTAGCTGCTTAGTCTGCCGCTCTTTTTCCATTGCCTGAACCGCTTGTTGGCTAAATTCAGCGGAGTCATCGGTAATCACTGGGTTAAAAGTGGGATCCATCGTGCCCATTTTCGCCTGATGATGTACCACGATATCGCAGCCAGGGAAGGCTCCATTGATAAAGAACTGCGCGGTGGCGACGGTACGTTGCAGGCTATTGGCATAGGCGTACACCGTATCCGGCGCTGGGCATTCACCACGGGTAACCAGCCCCTGTTGCGCGAACCACTCGCGCATATAGTGGCCCATATACACCTCCAGCACGCCGCCTTTGGTGGTCAGTTGGCCGCCGGGAACATCCCATGCGGGCCAGGAGTTGGGGGTAGATTGTTCGAGTACGCTGCCGTTTGTGGCCAGTGGCGCACGCAGGTTATGGCGGCTCATCATCAGCACTTGTTGGAGTTGGTAATCTTCTGGCGGGGTTTGTGCCTGAGCGGCTGCGGTAACGAATAATAGTGCGGGCAATGCCGCAGCGAGACGTATTTTTTTCATCCCAAATTCCTCACAATGAATGAACTCACCGTAAGATTGTGACTGAACTGTGACAATTTTCCGGGCCATGTACCGCATTCTGCAATATTAGACTATTGATATGACCGAGTTTGGGGGAAAACGTAGTGAGATATCAATGAAGAAGAAGAGGCGGGGGAGTCGTTGATAGGCTCCCCGGAAGAGCGAGATTACTCGCCGCGATAGACGCAGCCTGCGGTGCAGGTTTCTTTGATCATCACCGCGCTCAGCAGCGGAACCTGTGGTTTAAGCTGTTCCCAGATCCAACGCGACAGCACTTCGCTCGTCGGGTTTTCCAGACCAGGAATATCGTTCAGATAGTAGTGATCCAGACGATCGTAGGTCGGTTTGAAGGCAGCTTTCAGTTCGGCGAAGTCCATAATCCAACCGGTATGGGGATCAACTTCACCGGTGATCTCAAGACGCACCATAAACGAGTGCCCGTGCAGACGACCGCATTTATGCCCTTCTGGCACATGCGGCAGGCGGTGAGCGGCTTCGAAGGTGAAATCTTTAAACAATGTGGTGGACATCATGAACTCTCAGTATTGCGGAAAAAAACGCCGCATAGTAACGGAAAGCACATTTTTCTGCATTAACTAAAACGGCGAAAAGGGTAAAACAGGCGAAATTTATACGCATTAAGACTGATTGTTTATCTATATCAATGCCTTGGCTAATCTGTTTTATTGTTATTAACTACCTGAAAAACGGGTTAGTCCATTTGGTTATTTGATATTTCCAACCCTTCTTTAATTGTTACTATCCAGCTCGTTAACCTTACATTTAGTTCACCTGTCATTATTCAGGTTTTGTTTTCCTCATTAGAAAAATTTTACTACTGGAACATAACAACGCATGACAACACAGGCCCCTCCTTCCGCTTTACTTCCGTTAAATTCGGAACAGATGGCGCGCCTTCAGGCCGCCACGTCTGATTTAACGCCCACTCAGCTTGCCTGGGTTTCTGGCTATTTCTGGGGCGTGCTGAATCAGCAGCCTGGCGCTGCGGTATCTGCGCCAGCTCCGGTCGCCGCCGAAATGCCCGGCATTACGCTTATCTCTGCTTCACAAACCGGCAATGCGCGGCGCGTGGCAGAAGCCCTGCGTGATGACTTGCTGGCTGCCAAACTGAACGTGAACCTGGTTAACGCCGGGGATTATAAATTCAAACAAATCGCGTCAGAAAAACTGCTGGTTGTGGTGACCTCAACGCAGGGTGAAGGGGAGACACCGGAAGAAGCGGTCGCGCTGCACAAATTCTTGTTCTCGAAAAAAGCGCCGAAATTAACGGACACCGCGTTTGCGGTATTCAGCCTTGGCGATACCTCGTATGAGTTTTTCTGCCAGGCGGGTAAAGACTTCGATAGCAAACTGGCGGAGTTAGGTGCTGAACGCCTGCTCGATCGTGTCGATGCGGATGTCGAATACCAAACGGCGGCGGCGCAGTGGCGCGAGCGGCTGGTGGAGGTACTGAAAGCGCGTGCTCCGGCGGCGCCTTCGGTGGCGGCGGTAGCCAGTGGTGCGGTTAATGACGTGCACACCAGCCCGTACAGCAAAGAGTCCCCGCTGGCGGCTTCGCTGTCGGTGAACCAGAAAATCACTGGCCGTGATTCACAAAAAGACGTTCGTCATATTGAAATTGATTTAGGGGATTCTGGCCTGCGTTACCAGCCGGGCGACGCGCTGGGCGTGTGGTATCAAAATGACCCTGAACTGGTCAAAGAGTTGGTTGAGTTGCTGTGGCTGAAAGGCGACGAGCCGGTTACGGTGGATGGCAAAACGCTGCCGTTAACGCAAGCGCTGCAATGGCATTACGAGCTGACGGTGAATACCGCCAATATCGTGGAAAACTACGCCACGCTGACCCGCAGCGAGTCATTGCTGCCGCTGGTGGGCGACAAAGCGCAGTTGCAGCAGTATGCGGCAGCAACGCCGATTGTTGATATGGTGCGTTTCTCTCCGGCGCAGTTAGATGCCGAAGCACTCATCGGCCTGCTTCGCCCGCTAACCCCGCGCCTGTATTCCATTGCCTCTGCGCAAGCGGAAGTGGAAAGCGAAGTTCACGTGACCGTTGGCGTGGTGCGTTATGACATCGAAGGCCGCGCGCGCGCGGGTGGCGCTTCCAGCTTCCTCGCTGACCGCGTGGAAGAAGAGGGCGAAGTTCGGGTATTCATCGAGCATAACGATAACTTCCGCCTGCCCGCTAACCCAGAAACGCCGGTCATTATGATTGGCCCCGGCACTGGTATTGCGCCGTTCCGCGCCTTTATGCAACAGCGCGCGGCGAATGGGGCAGAAGGTAAAAACTGGTTGTTCTTTGGTAACCCGCACTTTACTGATGATTTCCTCTATCAGGTGGAGTGGCAGCGTTACGTCAAAGAAGGCGTACTGAACCGCATCGACTTAGCCTGGTCCAGAGATCAAAAAGAAAAAATCTACGTACAAGACAAACTGCGCGAACAGGGCGCAGAGCTGTGGCGCTGGATCAATGACGGGGCGCACATTTATGTCTGCGGCGACGCCAATCGCATGGCGAAAGACGTTGAGCAGGCATTGCTGGAAGTGATTGCTGAATTCGGTGCAATGGACATCGAATCGGCGGATGAATTTTTAAGTGAGCTGCGCGTTGAGCGCCGTTATCAGCGAGATGTCTACTAATGAGCGAAAAATACCCAGGGCCTTTAGTGGTCGAAGGCAAACTGACTGACGCCGAGCGCATGAAGCGTGAGAGCAACTTTCTGCGCGGCACTATTGCAGAAGATCTCAACGACGGCCTGACCGGCGGCTTCCACGGCGATAACTTCTTGTTGATCCGTTTCCACGGTATGTACCAGCAGGATGACCGCGATATCCGCGCCGAGCGCGCCGAGCAAAAGCTGGAACCGCGCCATGCGATGCTGTTGCGCTGCCGCTTGCCAGGCGGGGTTATCACTACTACCCAGTGGAAAGCGATTGATAAATTCGCCGCTGATAACACTATTTACGGCAGTATTCGCCTGACCAACCGCCAGACTTTTCAGTTCCACGGCATTCTGAAAAAGAACGTTAAACCGGTGCATCAGATGCTGCATTCCGTTGGTCTGGACGCTCTGGCGACCGCCAACGACATGAACCGTAACGTACTGTGCACCTCGAACCCGTTCGAATCACAGTTACATGCCGAAGCCTACGAATGGGCGAAGAAGATCTCCGAGCACCTGCTGCCGCGCACCCGCGCGTATGCCGAGATCTGGCTTGATCAAGAGAAAGTGGCGACGACCGACGAAGAGCCGATCCTTGGCGCAACGTATTTGCCGCGTAAATTTAAAACGACGGTGGTGATCCCGCCGCAGAATGATATCGATCTGCACGCCAACGACATGAACTTTGTGGCGATCGCTGAAAACGGCAAACTGGTCGGCTTTAACCTGCTGGTTGGCGGCGGTTTGTCTATTGAGCACGGCAACAAGAAAACCTACGCCCGCACCGCGAGCGAGTTTGGCTTCCTGCCGCTGGAGCATACTTTAGCGGTGGCGGAAGCGGTGGTTACCACTCAGCGTGACTGGGGCAACCGCACCGATCGTAAAAATGCCAAAACCAAATATACCCTCGAACGTGTGGGGATCGACGCTTTCAAAGAAGAGGTCGAGCGCCGGGCGGGGATCACGTTTGCGCCGATCCGCCCGTACGAGTTTACCGGTCGCGGCGATCGCATTGGTTGGGTGAAAGGGATCGACAACAACTGGCACCTGACGTTGTTTATCGAAAACGGTCGTATTCTGGATTATCCGGGACGTCCGCTGAAAACCGGCCTGCTGGAGATAGCCAGGATCCACAAAGGCGATTTCCGTATTACCGCCAACCAGAATCTGATCATCGCCAGCGTGCCGGAAAGCCAAAAAGCGAAAATCGAAAAACTGGCGCGCGATCACGGCCTGATGAATACGGTGACGGCACAGCGTGAAAACTCGATGGCCTGCGTGTCGTTCCCAACCTGCCCGCTGGCAATGGCGGAGGCAGAGCGCTTCCTGCCGTCGTTTGTCGATAAGGTTGAAGAAGTGATGAGCAAACACGGCGTGGGCGATGAGCATATCGTGCTGCGTGTCACTGGCTGCCCGAACGGCTGTGGCCGTGCGATGCTGGCGGAAATTGGCCTCGTGGGCAAAGCGCCAGGCCGCTATAACTTGCATATCGGTGGCAATCGTAGCGGCTCACGTATTCCGCGCATGTATCGTGAAAATATTAATGAGACGGAAATTCTCGGCTCGATTGATGAATTGGTTGGGCGCTGGGCGAAAGAGCGCGAAGCGGGTGAAGGCTTCGGCGACTTTACGGTGCGTGCGGGCATCATTCGCCCAGTGCTCGATCCGGCGCGAGATTTCTGGGAATAACGCCTTTCCCCCTCACCCCAGTGGGGAGAGGGGAAGCACACAAACGAGGTCATTATGTCCATACTGTCTTTAAACGCGCTGAATGATCTACCAAAAGTCGATCGTGTGCTGGCGTTGGCTGAAACCAATGCCCAACTGGAGAAACTGGATGCCGAAGGCCGTGTGGCCTGGGCGCTGGGAAATCTGCCCGGTGAATACGTTCTATCGTCCAGCTTTGGGATTCAAGCAGCGGTCAGCCTGCATTTGGTCAATCAAATTCGCCCGGATATCCCGGTTATCCTCACCGATACCGGCTACCTGTTCCCGGAGACCTATCAGTTTATTGATGAGTTAACGGACAAACTCAAACTCAATCTCAAAGTGTATCGCGCGCAGGAAAGCGCGGCCTGGCAGGAAGCACGCTATGGCAAACTATGGGAACAGGGCGTTGAAGGCATTGAAAAATACAATGACATCAACAAAGTAGAGCCGATGAATCGGGCGTTAAAAGAACTCAACGCACAAACCTGGTTCGCGGGGCTACGTCGTGAGCAGTCCGGCAGCCGTGCCACACTTCCCGTGCTGGCTGTGCAGCGCGGCATATTTAAAGTGCTACCGATTATCGATTGGGATAACCGCACGGTGTATCAGTACCTGCAAAAGCATGGCCTGAAATACCATCCGCTGTGGGATCAAGGCTACCTGTCGGTCGGTGACACCCATACAACCCGTAAATGGGAACCGGGAATGGCAGAAGAAGAAACGCGTTTCTTTGGCCTGAAGCGGGAATGCGGGTTGCACGAAGGGTAATTATCGCCGTCTCTCTAACGCCTCTTGCGTCATGCGGAGGCGTTTTTTTATCTGTTGCGAGCGGCATTCCATAAATGGTTTACGAGCAAATAAACAGGCTTGCCCAGGTATAGAATTACGGCGGGTGCTTGAGGCTTTTTGGGCTTTGAGCATTTTCCGGGTTCCAGAAAGACGAAAGCCCCAGGAGATATTTCTATCAACCTGAGGCTAATGTACGAACCCGACAGTTCAAATGTTAGTCTCTTCTCTGCACGGAGGCAAGACATGCTAACAAAGTACGCCCTGGTGGCAATCATCGTGCTGTGTATCACGGCATTAGGGTTCACGCTGATGGTAGGCGATTCACTGTGTGAATTGAGTATCAAGGAGCGTGGTATGGAGTTTAAAGCTATTCTCGCTTACGAACCGATGAAGTAGCGACAACGCGGGGGAAACCCCGCGTATTGACCGTCTGGCTTTGTCCTCCAGCACCCATTCTGCAAACTACCCGTGCTTCTCCGCTTTCGCCAGTTCATTCATCAGCGGCATCATCACCCGCACGATATCGCGGCTGCGGCGTTCAATACGCCCTGGCAGCGCTTTATCAATATATTGCTGATTGTCGAGATGCGCGTTATGCCAACTGTTACCCTCCGGGAAGCTGGCGGATTTCGCCCGCTGCTGGAAACCGTCTTTTTTGCCGAGTGACCAGTTTGTGGCCTCGACGGAAAGCACTGGAATACCGGCTTTGTCGAAAACTTCTGCGTCGTTACAACAGCCTGTGCCCTGCGGATACAGTGGGTTCAGCCCTGGGTTGGTGGCTGCGCTAATTCCCCGGCTACGCGCAAGACTTAGCGCACGGTCGCGGGTTAATTTACGCACCGAGGCCGGTGTTTTCACCCCGCTGTTAAAATAGATTTTGTCGCCCACCACTAAGTTGTCGAGGTTAATAACCAGCAGCGTGTTTTTCTTCTCAGCGCTACTCATGCGATTAAGGACATTCTCAGCACCAAGTTTGCCTTCTTCCTCGCCGCTGGTGGCAATAAAGCGGATGCCATATTGCGTGGGGATATTTTTAAAACGCTCGGCTAATTCCAGCATTACGCCAAGGCCAAGCGCGTTATCGTCAATGCCTTGCAGCGTAAGGCCGCCAAGGTTTTTTTCCACGTCGCTGTCGCTGTGTGGAGCGTAGGTATCCAGATGCGCCATCACGATAATTTGCTGACGTGATTTACCTTCATGTGCGGCAATCACCGTACTGCCAATAATATTGTGCCAGTTTTTACGGTTATTTTTGCTGGTATAGATATAGCGGCTGGTAAACGTGCGGATATCGCTCTGGTAACCCATTTCAGCAAACTGTTGGCGAATATAGTCTGCAGACAGCATTTCAGCCGGAGTACCGGTAATGCGGCCAGGGAAATAGGTGGCGATATAACGAGCCTGGGTATTGGCGATGGTTCCCAGCGGTGAGGCCACGGCCTGTACGGGAAGGGTAATGCAAACGCCGAGCGCCAGGGCTGCCATGCAGTGGCGCAATGCGGAGAACATAGGAAGTCCTTACAACAGAGCAAAAAAATAGACGCGCCTAGTATGAAACTGTGGTTTTCATTACACAATTTCAAAAGCTCTTAAATGCCGAAAAAAGAGAGTGTTAAGCACTTTTTGATATTTGCTTTTCTGCCGCGTTATTCCTTTGAGTAACAACTCATTCCATTTCGTAATTTCATTTGGTCTAAGCGTCCCCCTATAGTCCCTCTATTGCTGATTGTTAGCGAGTTGTAGCACGACGCCCGCCGCAACAACCCAATACATGCCAACAACACAGACCTCCAACACAACAAACGTGCAATGAATCAGGCTTAAGGAATGGTTATGGACCAAAAACGACTTACTCACCTGCGGCAACTGGAGGCGGAAAGCATCCATATCATCCGTGAGGTGGCTGCCGAATTTTCTAATCCGGTGATGATGTACTCCATCGGTAAAGATTCCAGCGTGATGCTGCATCTGGCGCGCAAGGCGTTTTATCCGGGCACGCTGCCGTTCCCACTGCTGCACGTTGATACCGGCTGGAAATTCCGTGAGATGTACGAGTTCCGCGACCGTACCGCGAAAGCCTATGGCTGCGAGCTGTTGGTGCATAAAAACCCGGAAGGGGTGGCGATGGGCATTAACCCATTCGAGCATGGTAGCGCCAAGCATACCGACATTATGAAAACCGAAGGGCTGAAGCAGGCGTTGAATAAATATGGTTTTGATGCGGCATTTGGCGGCGCGCGCCGTGATGAAGAGAAATCGCGCGCCAAAGAACGTATCTACTCCTTCCGTGACCGCTTCCACCGCTGGGATCCTAAAAACCAGCGCCCGGAGCTTTGGCATAACTACAACGGGCAAATCAACAAAGGCGAAAGCATCCGCGTATTCCCGCTGTCGAACTGGACTGAGCTGGATATCTGGCAGTACATCTACCTGGAAAATATTGACATTGTTCCGCTGTACCTGGCGGCTGAGCGCCCAGTGCTGGAGCGAGATGGCATGTTGATGATGATTGACGATGACCGTATCGACCTGCAACCGGGCGAGGTTATCAAAAAACGGATGGTGCGCTTCCGTACTCTGGGATGCTGGCCGTTGACCGGCGCGGTGGAGTCCGACGCGCAGACGCTGCCAGAAATTATCGAAGAGATGCTGGTTTCGACCACCAGTGAACGTCAGGGGCGCGTTATCGACCGCGATCAGGCCGGCTCCATGGAGCTTAAAAAACGTCAGGGTTATTTCTAAGGAGCCGCCATGAACACCACTATTGCACAACAAATTGCCGATGAAGGCGGCGTTGAAGCCTACCTGCACGCTCAGCAGCACAAAAGCCTGCTGCGCTTTTTGACCTGCGGCAGCGTCGATGACGGCAAAAGTACGCTGATTGGCCGCCTGCTGCACGACACCCGCCAGATTTACGAAGACCAGCTCTCCTCGTTGCACAATGACAGCAAACGTCATGGCACACAGGGCGAGAAGCTGGATCTTGCGCTGCTGGTGGATGGCCTTCAGGCCGAGCGCGAGCAGGGCATTACTATCGATGTGGCTTACCGCTATTTCTCCACCGAAAAGCGCAAATTTATTATCGCCGACACCCCAGGGCACGAGCAGTACACCCGCAATATGGCGACCGGCGCATCAACCTGTGACTTAGCCATTCTGTTGATTGATGCCCGTAAAGGCGTGCTTGATCAAACGCGCCGCCATAGCTTTATTTCAACGCTGCTGGGGATTAAGCACCTGGTAGTGGCTATCAACAAAATGGATCTCGTGGACTACAGCGAAGAGACGTTTAACCGCATTCGCGAAGAATATCTGACCTTTGCCGAACAGTTGCCGGGTAATCTCGATATCCGCTTTGTGCCGCTTTCGGCGCTGGAAGGGGATAACGTCGCCAGCCAAAGCGCGACCATGCCGTGGTATAGCGGCCCAACGCTGCTGGAAGTGCTGGAAACGGTTGAAATTCGCCGCACGGTGGAGACTCAACCGATGCGCTTCCCGGTGCAGTACGTTAACCGCCCGAACCTTGATTTCCGTGGTTTCTCGGGGACAGTGGCCTCTGGCAACGTGCAGGTTGGCCAGCGCATAAAAGTGCTGCCGTCGGGCGTGGAATCTACCGTTGCGCGTATTGTGACTTTCGATGGTGACTTGCCACTCGCCGCCGCCGGTGAAGCGGTGACGTTGGTGCTGAAAGATGAGATTGATATCAGCCGTGGCGACCTGTTGCTTGACGCCCAGGACTCACTGCCTGCGGTGCAACGCGCCTCGGTCGATGTGGTCTGGATGGCAGAACAACCGCTGGCGGCAGGCCAAAGCTACGATATCAAAGTCGCTGGCAAGAAAACTCGCGCCCGTGTGGACGGCATTCAGTATCAGGTGGATATCAACAATCTCACCCAGCGTGACGTTGAAGCATTGCCGCTGAACGGCATTGGCCTTGTCGATCTCACCTTTGATGAGCCATTGGTGCTGGATAAATACCAGGAAAACCCAGTCACCGGCGGCCTGATTTTTATTGACCGTTTAAGCAACGTTACCGTTGGTGCAGGCATGGTGCGTGAGCCGAATAGCCAGCAAGCGCTGGAGCCTTCGTCGTTCAGCCCGTTTGAACTGGAACTTAACGCGCTGGTGCGTAAGCACTTCCCGCACTGGGGTGCGCGCGATTTACTGGGAGGGAGTTAATGGCTTTGCATGACGAAAATGTCGTCTGGCATCCCCATCCCGTCACCGCGCAGCAGCGTGAGCAACTCCACGGTCACCGTGGCGTTGTGCTGTGGTTTACCGGGCTTTCTGGCTCGGGTAAATCAACCGTTGCCGGTGCGCTGGAAGAAGCGCTGCATCAGCTTGGCGTCAGCACTTATCTGCTGGATGGCGACAACGTGCGCCACGGCCTGTGCAGCGATCTCGGGTTTAGCGATGCTGACCGAAAAGAGAATATCCGTCGAGTCGGAGATGTTGCAAAACTGATGGTGGATGCAGGCCTGGTGGTACTGACGGCCTTTATCTCGCCACACCGCGCCGAGCGTCAAATGGTGCGTGAGCGAGTGGGGGAAGACAGGTTCTTCGAAGTGTTTGTCGATACCCCGTTGGCAACCTGTGAAGCCCGCGACCCCAAAGGGCTATACAAAAAAGCGCGTGCCGGAGAATTACGCAATTTCACCGGGATTGATTCAGTGTATGAATATCCAGATCATCCGGCTATTCACCTCAATGGTGAACAATTAGTAACAAATTTGGTCGCGCAATTATTAGATCTGCTGAGACAGAGCGATATTATCAGATCCTGAAAACGTGCCGGAATTTGCTTACTCCGGCCTAACAGGACTTTTTATGCGCAATACTCAGAACCTCAACGTGGCCCAAACGGAGCCGCTAGCCCCTACTTATGATGAAACCAACTGGTCTTTGTCAGGGGCTTTTGTCGGCTTTGCAGCGTGGTTGATGGCTCTGGGTATCCCCTATCTGTACTACGGCAATAACACGCTATTCTTCTTTTTGTACACGTGGCCTTTCTTTCTTGCCCTGATGCCGGTTGCGGTAGTGGTGGGCGTTGCTTTTCACTCGTTGATGAAAGGCAAACTGATTTATACCATTATTGCAACATTGTTGATGGTCGCCATACTGTGCGGTTTGTTATTCACATGGATTATGAGTTAATGCCTTAGTCGTAGGCGTCATCAGGCTATGCTGCGCTGTCATGAGAACGCTTTTTCCCTCGGTGAAATGTGGTACATTTCCGGCGATATACGGATTGCCTGCGGCCGGAGTGGAGTATGACGGCGAGTTATGGGATGATAGTGCCGTTTTTCAGGGGGCTGGATGGGTAAATTAACGCTGCTGTTACTGGCTTTGCTGGTATGGCTACAATATTCATTGTGGTTCGGAAAGAACGGTCTGCACGACTTTAGCCGCGTCCGTGATGATGTATCCGTTCAACAGACAACCAACGCAAAATTAAAATCGCGCAACGATCAGCTGTTCGCCGAAATTGATGACCTCAATGGCGGGCAAGAGGCTATCGAAGAACGCGCGCGTAACGAACTCAGCATGACTCGCCCGGGCGAAACGTTTTATCGTCTGGTGCCGGATGCGTCCAAACGCAACCAGAACGCGGGGCAAACGCAAACTAATCGATAAATAGTCCCAGGATGACGACATGGCCGTAACTTCTGCGGGCGTATGCGCCGTAGTACCGGCAGCCGGATTTGGCCGCCGCATGCAAACGGACTGCCCAAAACAATACCTCTCAATCGGTAACAAAACGATTCTTGAACACTCGGTGGATGCTCTGCTGGCGAATGCCTGCGTCCAACGGGTGATTATTGCTGTCTCCGCCGGAGACGAACGCTTCCAGCAACTTCCGCTCGCCCAACACCCGCAAATTACCGTCGTTGAAGGCGGCGCTGAACGTGCCGATTCCGTATTGGCCGGGCTGCGCGTGATTAACGATGCGCAATGGGTGCTGGTGCATGACGCCGCGCGTCCGTGTCTGCATCAGGACGACTTAACGCGCCTGCTGGCCTTGCGTGAGCACAGCCGCGTTGGCGGTATTCTGGCGGCTCCCGTGCGCGACACCATGAAACGTGGTGAACCGGGGAAAACAGCGATAGCCCACACGGTGGATCGTAACGATTTATGGCATGCTCTGACGCCGCAGTTTTTCCCGCGAGAACTTCTGCTGGAGTGTTTAACGCGTGCGTTGAACGAAGGGGCGACGATTACCGACGAAGCATCGGCGTTAGAATATTGCGGCTTTCATCCCGAGTTGATTGCCGGACGTGCTGATAATATTAAGGTGACTCGCCCGGAAGACTTGGCGCTCGCTGAATTTTACCTCACCCGCTCGGGTTGACCTGGAGAAAGCATAATGCGAATTGGACACGGTTTTGACGTACACGCGTTTGGCGGCGAAGGCCCGATTATCATTGGCGGCGTACGTATCCCGTATGAAAAAGGACTGCTGGCGCACTCTGATGGTGACGTGGCGCTACATGCATTAACCGACGCGTTATTGGGCGCTGCGGCGCTGGGTGATATCGGTAAACTGTTCCCGGACACCGATCCGGCGTTTAAAGGCGCCGACAGCCGTGAACTGCTGCGCGAAGCGTGGCGTCGCGTACAGGCGAAGGGCTACACCCTCGGTAACGTCGATGTCACGATCATTGCCCAGGCACCGAAAATGTTGCCGCATATTCCGCAAATGCGCGTGTTTATTGCTGAAGACCTCGGTTGCCATATGGACGACGTGAACGTTAAAGCGACCACCACCGAGAAACTCGGCTTCACCGGACGCGGCGAAGGCATCGCCTGCGAAGCGGTGGCTCTGCTGAATAAGGCGGCGTCATGATTGCGTTTGATGCACTCACCTATCTGCACGGTAAACCGCAGGGCAACGGGGTGCTGAAAGCTAACCCGGAAGATTTTCTGGTGGTGGAAGATTTAGGCTTTGAGCCAGACGGCGAAGGCGAGCACATTCTGGTGCGGATCCTGAAAAACGGCTGCAACACACGGTTTGTTGCCGATGCGCTGGCGAAGTTCCTGAAAATCCATGCTCGTGAAGTCAGCTTTGCGGGGCAAAAAGACAAACACGCCGTCACCGAGCAGTGGCTTTGCGCGCGCGTACCGGGCAAAGAGATGCCGGATTTAAGCCAGTTTCAGCTTGAAGGTTGTCAGGTGCTGGAATATGCGCGCCATAAGCGTAAGCTGCGTTTAGGCGCGCTAAAAGGTAACCAGTTCACCTTGATTCTGCGCGACGTGCAGGGGCGTGATGACGTTGAAGCGCGCCTACAGGCGATTACTGAACGCGGCGTGCCGAACTACTTTGGCTCTCAGCGCTTTGGTATCGGCGGCAGCAACCTGCTCGGCGCATTGCGTTGGGCGGAAAGCGGAGCACCAGTACGCGATCGGAATAAACGCAGTTTTTGGTTGTCGGCGGCCCGTAGTGCGTTGTTTAATCAGATAGTGAGTGAGCGTCTAAAAAAACCGGACTTTAATCAAGTTGTTGACGGCGATGCGCTACAATTAGCCGGGCGTGGCAGCTGGTTTGTTGCCAGCGACGAAGAGATGCCAGGCTTGCAGGCTCGTGTCGATGCGCGTGAGTTAATGATTACCGCCGCGTTGCCGGGCATCGGCGACTGGGGAACCCAGCGTAGCGCTCTGGAATTTGAACACACCGTGCTGGCCGAAGAGACGGCGCTGCAAACATTATTGCAGCGCGAAAAAGTCGAGGCCGCGCGCCGTGCCATGCTGCTGTATCCACAGCAGATGAGCTGGAACTGGTGGGATGATGTCACCGTCGAGCTACGTTTCTGGCTTCCGGCGGGCAGCTTCGCCACCAGCGTGGTAAGGGAACTTATCAATACAACAGGTGATTATGCGAATATTGCTGAGTAACGATGACGGGGTTCATGCGCCAGGTATTCAAACGCTGGCCAGAGCCTTGCGGGAGTTTGCCGAGGTTCAGGTAGTCGCACCCGATCGTAACCGCAGCGGCGCGTCGAATTCGCTGACGCTGGAGTCCTCGCTTCGTACTTTCACATTCGATAACGGCGACATTGCCGTACAGATGGGCACGCCGACGGACTGTGTCTATCTGGGGGTCAATGCGCTGATGCGTCCGCGCCCGGATATCGTGGTGTCTGGCATTAACGCTGGGCCAAATCTGGGCGATGACGTGATTTACTCCGGCACTGTCGCTGCCGCGATGGAGGGCCGCCATTTAGGCTTTCCCGCGCTGGCGGTGTCGTTAAACGGTTATCAGCACTATGACACTGCTGCCGCTGTGACCTGCTCGTTGCTGCGCGCACTGGCGCGTGAGCCGCTGCGCACCGGGCGCATTCTGAACGTCAACGTTCCAGACCTGCCGCTCGACCAAATCAAAGGCATTCGCGTAACCCGCTGTGGCAGCCGCCATCCGGCGGATAAAGTCATTCCACAGCAAGACCCGCGCGGTAATACGCTGTACTGGATTGGCCCACCGGGCGACCAATGCGACGCCGGCCCGGATACCGACTTTGCCGCCGTTGATGCCGGTTATGTGTCGGTGACTCCGCTGCATGTTGACCTCACGGCCTATGCCGCTCACGACGTGGTTAGCGGCTGGCTTGAGCAAACGAGGGTCGATGCGCAATGGTAGTCAGTAAACGTGTCCAAAGCCTGCTGAATCAGCTTCGCCAGTTGGGTATCCGTGATGAACGGGTGCTCGACGCGATGGCGCAGGTTCCACGCGATAAATTTATTGATGAAGCGTTTGAACACAACGCGTGGGAAAACGTGGCGCTACCAATAGGCCAGGGCCAGACTATTTCGCAGCCGTATATGGTGGCGCGAATGACCGAACTGCTGGAGCTGACGCCGGACTCGCGCGTGCTGGAAATCGGCACCGGTTCGGGCTATCAGACGGCGATTCTGGCGCATCTGGTGCATCACGTCTGTTCCGTTGAGCGGATCAAAAGCCTGCAATGGCACGCGCGACGTCGCCTGAAGCAGCTTGATTTGCATAATGTATCAACTCGCCACGGCGATGGTTGGCAGGGGTGGCAAGCGCGTGCCCCATTTGATGCCATCATTGTTACGGCGGCTCCGCTGGAGATTCCGGTTGCGCTCATGTCGCAACTGGACGAAGGCGGCATTCTCGTTTTGCCCGTGGGCGATGATCAGCAGTATTTGAAACGTGTTCATCGGCGGGGAGGCGAGTTCATTATAGATACCGTCGAGGCCGTTCGCTTCGTTCCCCTGGTGAAAGGGGAGTTGGCCTGAGACCCAGATTTGTCTGAGGGTTTTCGGCATAATTCAGCGTATGGTGAACACATTTTTCAGTGTTCATGACGTGCCTTGCGCGGTATTAAGTCACTGGTAGTTAACCTATTCCTGGGGGATAAATGAGCGCGGGAAGCCCTAAATTCACCGTAAATCGTGTTGTGGCATTATCACTGGTATCACTTTGGCTGGCCGGTTGTTCTTCTTCGAATAATGCGCCTGCGCCAGTGAGTTCCGTTAACAGTAACGGCTCCAGCAGCACGAACTCCGGCATGTTGATAACGCCGCCGCCGAAAATGGGGAGCACGGCGCAGTCAACGCCTCAGATTCAACCCATCCAACCGATTCAAACTCAGCCGGTGCAGACCCAGCCGCGTGTGACGCAGCCGGTTGCTGAACAGCCGGTACAGGTTGAAAACGGCCATATCGTCTATAACCGTAAATACGGTGATATTCCCAAAGGCAGCTACACCGGTGGCAGCACCTACACCGTGAAGCATGGCGATACTCTGTTCTATATTGCCTGGGTCACCGGCAATGACTTCCGTGACCTGGCGCAGCGCAACAATGTTGCTGCGCCGTATGCGTTGAACGTCGGCCAGGTACTCCAGGTGGGCAATGCCTCCGGTCAGCCGATTACCGGCAATAATCCGGTCGCCGTTGCCAGCGCACAGGCCAGCAGTGGAAATTCAGGATTAGTCTCAAAACCTGCACAAAATTCCACCGGAGCTGTTGCGTCCACTACGACAATTACGTATTCTGAGGACTCAGGTGAACAAAGTGCTAACAAAATGTTGCCTAATAACAAGCCTGCGACGACCACCGTCACAGCGCCTGTAACAGCACCAACTGCGAGCACAACCGTACCGACTGCCAGCAGTACTTCAACCAGTTCTCCAATCTCTACATGGCGCTGGCCAACTGACGGCAAGATTATCGAAAACTTTAGCGGCACCGACGGTGGCAACAAAGGTATCGATATTGCGGGCAGTAAAGGACAGGCAATCGTCGCAACCGCCGATGGGCGCGTCGTCTATGCCGGTAACGCACTGCGCGGTTACGGTAATCTTATTATCATCAAACACAACGATGATTACCTGAGTGCCTACGCTCATAACGATACAATGCTGGTCCGGGAACAACAGGACGTCAAGGCGGGGCAGAAAATCGCTACCATGGGTAGCACCGGAACCAGTTCAACACGTTTGCATTTTGAAATTCGTTACAAGGGGAAATCCGTCAACCCGCTGCAATATTTACCGCAGCGATAATTCGGCAAAGTACTTCACATGAACGCTTTCAGGTGGCATCGGCAGCCGCAGAGGCCACCTGAAGAGTGACATGATAAGGTGCATTGCCTGGGGATCACGGGTAGGAGCCACCTTAAAATGAGTCAGAATACGCTGAAAGTTCATGATTTAAATGAAGACGCGGAATTTGATGAGAATGGAGTAGAGGTTTTTGACGAAAAAGCCTTGAACGAAGAGGAACCCAGTGACAACGAACTTGCTGAGGAAGAGCTTTTATCGCAAGGGGCAACTCAACGTGTGCTCGATGCGACTCAGCTTTATCTGGGTGAGATCGGTTATTCTCCGTTATTGACCGCTGAAGAAGAAGTCTATTTTGCTCGTCGTGCTCTGCGTGGCGATGTTGCCTCACGCCGCCGAATGATTGAAAGTAACCTCCGTCTGGTGGTGAAAATTGCTCGCCGTTATGGCAATCGTGGTCTGGCGCTGCTGGACCTTATCGAAGAGGGCAATCTGGGGCTGATTCGTGCCGTAGAGAAGTTTGACCCAGAGCGCGGGTTCCGCTTTTCAACCTACGCGACCTGGTGGATTCGTCAGACCATTGAACGGGCTATCATGAACCAAACCCGTACTATTCGTCTGCCAATCCATATTGTTAAAGAGCTGAACGTCTATCTGCGCACCGCTCGTGAATTGTCACACAAATTGGATCACGAGCCGAGCGCCGAAGAGATAGCCGAACAGTTAGACAAGCCCGTTGATGACGTAAGCCGTATGCTGCGTCTCAATGAACGCATCACTTCAGTTGATACGCCGCTGGGCGGGGATTCTGAAAAAGCGCTGCTGGATATCCTGGCCGATGAAAATGAAAACGGCCCGGAAGACACCACGCAAGACGATGACATGAAGCAAAGCATCGTGAAATGGCTGTTCGAACTGAACGCCAAACAACGGGAAGTGCTGGCGCGTCGTTTTGGCCTGTTGGGGTATGAAGCTGCAACGCTTGAAGATGTGGGTCGCGAGATTGGCCTGACCCGCGAACGCGTGCGTCAGATTCAGGTTGAAGGTCTTCGTCGTCTGCGTGAAATCTTGCAGACTCAGGGGCTGAATATCGAAGCGCTATTCCGCGAATAATCAGGTTTTGCTCAAAGAGGTCAGTCGCGAGGCTGGCCTTTTTCTTTGCCCGTTTTTTAACGGCTAGCGTGAGTATTACGCTGAGCATTACGCATTGTGCAAAAGGTCGGGACTCCTCCTGCCGTGTGATAATAAGATAATAGACCCTACATAGTTATAGCTTTATAGGGTAATAACCCTGTTCCTATAAATTGGTCATGATGATGTACTTCTCACAAAATAATCAACCTGAGAAAGAATTATGGACCACTCATTAGTCAGCTTGAATCATATGGCAGCCTCTGTTGCTGGTCTTGGTACAATCTCAGTGACGCCGGAGGCTTCATCGCCAAAAAGTCTCCTGCAAGATATAAGTAACTTTTTTACTTTTGGCCGAATTCGCCAGAATAATGAAAAACAATATCAAGCCTTCGTACAATTGATGGCTGATGTGTTGATAAAAAACGAATGTGACAGAAAAAAAGCATTACCACAAAACATCATATTAAATGATTTTAAAGGCTATAAGGTGACGTTTTCCCTTGCTGATGCGGGGCGCTCATCGAAACGGATCGTCGTGAACGTCAGTAAAAATGGCGAATCGGAATCGGCACAGGTGAGTGCTGATATATTCGAAAAAGTATGTAAGACATTGCTGTTCAGACACGAATTTTCAATTCCCCAGTATGCTACCGTATTAAGCCCAAATGGCGGGATGTACCTGCAAGGCGCGGATCTCTCTGATGCGAATCTTATGGGGGAGGATCTATCATACGCAGACCTGAGTCACGCCATCATGGAAGAGTCAAACCTATTTATGGCCGATCTTTCACATGCCAATCTTCAGCATTCAAATCTGTCAGGGGTATTGATGAACCATACTGATTTATCTGGTGCTTGTCTGGAAGGGGCGATTATTACCGGGGGCGTTATTAATAACTGCAAGTTTGTTAACGCCAATCTCGAAAATGCCAGTTTGCTGGGTTCCTCTATTGTTAACGGTGATTTTTCGCACGCTAACATGAAGTTCGCTGTGCTTTCGGATGTCACGTTACGAATTCAAATCTGAATAAAGAAACCGCAGATATCATTATAAATCAGGCCGCGAAAGGAGCTTCGCGGCCTGATTATTTATACCATTCCTTTCAGGCGATAAATCCACTCCAGCGCCTGACGTGGGCTTAGCGAATCCGGATCCAGATTCTCCAGCGCTTCGACCGCTGGGGAGGTTTCTTCTGGCGCAGACAGCAGCGACATTTGCGTGCCATCCACCTGGGTGGCTGCCGCATTCGGTGAAATACTTTCCAGCTCGCGCAGTTTCTGGCGCGCGCGCTTAATCACCTCTTTCGGCACTCCTGCCAGCGCTGCAACCGCCAGGCCGTAGCTTTTGCTCGCCGCGCCGTCTTGTACGCTGTGCATAAAGGCGATGGTTTCGCCGTGCTCCAGCGCATCCAGATGAACGTTAGCAACGCCTTCCATTTTCTCCGGCAACTGGGTTAGCTCGAAGTAATGGGTGGCGAACAGGGTCAGCGCTTTAATCTTATTGGCCAGATTTTCCGCGCAGGCCCAGGCCAGCGACAGGCCATCGTAGGTTGACGTCCCCCGGCCAATTTCGTCCATCAGCACCAGGCTGTGCTCGGTGGCGTTATGCAGAATATTCGCGGTTTCGGTCATCTCGACCATAAAGGTGGAGCGACCAGACGCCAGGTCATCCGCCGCACCCACGCGGGTAAAGATACGGTCGATAGGGCCAATCTCGACGCTCTGCGCCGGAACATAGCTGCCGATGTACGCCAGCAGCGCAATCAGCGCCGTTTGGCGCATATAGGTACTTTTACCGCCCATATTCGGGCCGGTAATAATCAGCATCCGGCGCTGTGGCGACAGGTTCAACGGGTTGGCGATAAACGGCTCGTTCAGCACTTGCTCGACGACCGGATGGCGGCCTTCGGTAATCCGAATACCGGGTTTGTCGGTAAAGGTTGGGCAGGTGTAGTTCAGCGTATAGGCGCGTTCCGCCAGGTTCACCAACACGTCCAGCTCCGCCAGCGCACTGGCGCTTTGTTGGAGATCCGCCAGGTGGGGCAGCAGCAGGTCGAACAGCTCATCATAGAGCTGTTTTTCCAGCGCCAGCGCTTTGCCTTTCGAGGTCAGAACTTTGTCTTCGTACTCTTTCAGCTCAGGAATAATGTAGCGCTCGGCGTTTTTTAACGTCTGGCGGCGCACATAGTTAATCGGCGCCATGTGGCTTTGCCCACGGCTAATCTGGATGTAATAACCGTGAATGGCGTTGTAGCCCACTTTTAGCGTATCAAGACCAGTCCGCTCGCGCTCGCGGATTTCCAGACGGTCGAGATAGTCGGTTGCGCCATCCGCCAGCGCGCGCCATTCGTCCAGCTCTGCATGATAACCCGGGGCGATGACGCCACCGTCGCGCACCAGCACCGGCGGCGCATCGATAATAGCGCGCTCCAGCAGCTCACGCAGTTCGGTGAACTCGCCCATTTTCTCGCGCAGCATTTGAACCGGGGCGCTGTTGACGCTTTCTAACTGCGCACGCAGTTCTGGCAGTTGCTGGAAGGCATGACGCATCCGCGCCAGATCGCGCGGGCGCGCAGTGCGCAGCGCCAGACGAGCGAGAATGCGCTCCAGATCGCCCACCTGGCGCAGCACCGGCTGTAGCTCACTGGTTGCATCCTGCAATGCACCGATAGTTTGCTGGCGCTCGAGAAGCACTTTGGTATCGCGCACTGGCATATGCAGCCAGCGTTTAAGCATACGGCTGCCCATCGGAGTCACGGTGCAGTCAAGCA
Source organism: Kluyvera fluvialis (assembly GCF_059725275.1). NCBI lineage: Bacteria > Pseudomonadati > Pseudomonadota > Gammaproteobacteria > Enterobacterales > Enterobacteriaceae > Kluyvera > Kluyvera fluvialis. The sequence continues at coordinate 1,063,774 of NZ_AP046142.1, forward strand.
CTGAGGCCAGCGTATTTTCGAATCCGCCCGCCAGATTCTGGGTTATCTCCAGATTGCGACGCGTGGCGGCATCCATAATGATGCTGTCCTGCTGGCGCTCCATGGTGATTGAGCGGATGTGCGGCAGCGAAGTGCGCTGGGTATCTTTAACGTATTGCAGCAGGCAGCCTGCGGCACACAGCCCGCGCGGAGCATTTTCAACGCCGAAGCCAATCAAATCGCGCGTACCAAACTGCATATTGAGCTGTTGGCGCGCGGTGTCGATTTCAAATTCCCACAGCGGGCGGCGACGCAGGCCGCGACGGCCATCAATCAGCGCCATCTCGGCAAAATCTTCCGCATACAGCAGCTCGGCAGGGTTGGTGCGCTGTAGCTCGGCTGCCATCGTTTCGCGGTCTGCTGGTTCGCTAACGCGAAAACGCCCGGAGCTAATATCCAGCGTGGCATAACCGTAGCCTTTACTGTCCTGCCAAATAGCCGCCAGCAGGTTATCCTGGCGCTCTTGCAGCAGCGCTTCATCGCTGATAGTGCCTGGCGTGACGATGCGTACCACTTTACGTTCCACCGGGCCTTTGCTGGTGGCAGGGTCGCCAATTTGTTCGCAAATGGCCACCGATTCGCCCTGATTCACCAGCTTGGCGAGGTAGTTTTCTACCGCATGATGCGGAATACCGGCCATCGGGATAGGTTCACCCGCAGACGCCCCGCGCTTAGTTAGAGAGATATCCAGAAGCTGCGATGCGCGTTTGGCATCGTCATAAAACAGCTCGTAGAAGTCGCCCATGCGATAAAACAGCAGAATTTCTGGATGTTGTGCCTTCAGCTTGAGGTACTGCTGCATCATCGGCGTGTGTGCGTCGAGATTTTCTATTGTGCTCATAGGTTTGTGATATCCATTTTCTTAAGTTTTAATGAGTTAGTGTTTATTTATTGTTCTCTTTAAGCGGCACTTTTTCTCATTGGATCTCATGAAATCCTGCATTTTTTGATGGGGGTAAAATGTAGCTTCATGAATACGTAGGGAGCATGATAACGGAGTCTTTATGGCAGGAAAACAGCGGGCAGAGTCACTGTCGTTACAATCGAGAAAAACGACAGTGCTCAGCCGATAAAGATAAAGGCAGAATTGGCAAGAACCGTGGCTGACAAAGCATGGTGTGCCAGAAATTATTATTCAGTCAGACCCAACCGACGTGCGCAGATAAGCAGTTCTGTCACTTTATGTACATTCAGTTTTCGCATGATATTTAACCGATGTGTCTCTACGGTTTTGACGCTAATACAAAGCCGCTCGCCGATGAGTCGGTTGGTAAAGCCGTCGGCGATGAGTTTGAGTATTTGCCGTTCGCGGGGCGTGAGTATTTCCGTGCTGTCATTTTTGACGTTCAGCGCCGCGTTAATTGCCTCACGATTCAGCGATGGATCGATATAGCATTTGTTTACCGCAACGCTTTGTAATGCCGCCAACAGGATTTGACGACTACTGTTCTTCAATACATACCCCAGCGCCCCCGCACTTAGCGTGCGTATCGCCATAATCTCATCCATATAGGCGGTATAGGCCAGAATCGCCATTTGCGGCAGACGGCGACGTAGCTGTGGGATGAGGTCCAACCCGTTGATACCGGGTAGCCCCAAATCAAGCACCACGATATCCGGTTCATGGATGCGACAGGCGTTGTAAACCTCCAGGCCGTCGTCAATGTGGGCGACAATGTGGAAGCGCGGATAAGGGGCGAGCAGAGTAGTTATTCCATTTATAATCAGTTCATGGTCGTCGACCAGCAGGATTCTATGATCGTGCATTTTGTATTACCTCTTGATAGACGGCCTTGTTGGCCGGACCTGGCTTAAGCATCCAATGCCAAATTCAGGGCGTAGCGAAGTTCGTGAATTTCCTCTGCGGCTAACGGTAGGCCGTGTTGCACTCGGTTCTCCATATCAATGACACTGCATACCAAAGGGCTTAACCCCGCCTGTCCGAGGCAACCTTTTAAGGTATGTAGCAATGACGATGTGTTCTGCAATGAGCTTAAATTTTGTTCGAGTTCAGAAAGCAATTGGTGCAGCGACTGGCGTATTTTCTGGCGCATTGCAGCATCATTCATCGGAAGCAAAGCTTCGCCTACGGAGTGGTCTTGTTCCTCAAGAGGGATATCGCGCTCTAGCTGGTACTCCACGGCAATGGCGATACCATTGGCTAGCTGGTTGAGAGAAACGGGTTTGGTCAGATAATGTTGCATTCCAGCCTGTTTGCAGCGGCTGATCTCTTCCGGGGCGGTATTCGCCGAAAGCGCCATAATCATGCAGTCTGGGTCCAGGTTCTCTGCGTCCTGCCGCCAGCGCTGGGTACACTCCATCCCGTCCATCTCCGGCATCCGAATATCCATCAGCACCAGGTCGAATCGTTGCTGTCGGCCCAGCATCAGCGCCTCTTTGCCGCTCGCCGCGAGGGTGAAGTCTTGCTCAAGTGAAGCCAGCATCATGCCAAAAATATCCCGATTGATGTCCGCGTCATCGACCAGCAGAATGTGTAGCCTCCAGGGTTGCACCGGAAGCGGTTCGGTATTACTGCTCGTTTCTCCTGAAAGGGCGTGGATAACCGTCTCGCGCAGTTTCCCCGGCAGGAAGCACAGGTCATCAGAGCTTAATGCACACTCTTGTCGGGCTATCTCGCATGTCAGCCCCCAGGCACAGAGCTGGCGATGTAAGACCAGCGGCGCGTCAATCTCTCCAACCAGTGGTTCGGGTTCATGATATTTACCGAGCGGAAGCAGCAGGGAGATACAGGTGCCAAGCCCTTCGGTGCTGCGCAACTCCAGCCATCCGCCCATCATCTTCGCAAGGTTAGAGGCAATCGTCAGGCCGAGGCCCGTTCCCTGGCTATGCCCATGACTCTGGAAAAAAGGGTCGAAAACGGCTTTTTGATCGGTAAGGGAAATCCCACGCCCGCTATCGCTCACGGCAAAAATAAGGAAATCATCTCTGCGTTTTACGCTAAGGCAAATCGCGCCCTTTTCGGTAAATTTCAGGGCGTTGCCCAGCAGGTTAACCAGAATTTGCCGCAGGCGGGTGCCATCCGTTTCGAGTATCAACGGAACCCAGCGGCCAACAAACGTTTTCAGCATTAAACCTTTACTTTGACCCGGCCCCTGGATGGTATGCATTGCTTGATCCAATAAAGGGAGTATTGGAGTCTCTTCGACATGTAACGACAATTGGCCGGATTCAATACGCGTAAAGTCCAACAGGTTATTGATGATACTGAGTAAAGAGAGGGTGCACTGACTGGCGGTATTGGACAGTTGCGCCTGTTTCTCGCTCATCGGGGTCAATTGCAACAGTTCGAGTGCCCCCAGCACACCGTTCAGAGGGGTGCGTAGCTCGTGGCTTATCGTCGTCAGGTGTCTGCTTTTACGCTTATTTGCCTGTTCAGCTTGCTGCTTGGCTATCGTCAGTTCGCGGGTGCGTTCGGCGACGGTATTCTCGAGGTTGAAATACTGCTCGTAGAGGGTATCGAGAAGCAAATTATAGGCGTGTGCAATGCTTCCTAGCTCGTCGTTACGGTTTTCCGGCAGCCGAACGAAAAGGGTATTTGGCCCCGTTTTCTCAATGATATCGACGAAGTCCCACAGGGGACGCGCCAGGTAGCGGTGAAGTAGCCAGAACAACATAATTGCCAGTAGCAGTAGGGTTGTCAGGGCAAAAGGTAACTGCTCCGCCACGACTTTAAGCGCGCGTTTTAGCTCCCCGCTTGTCGGATATAAGATAAGCTGCTGCCAGCCAGGCCCTTTTAGCTCACTGCGTAATACCAGGTAGCCGGGTATTTTTTGCCATCCGTCGTGGAGCGGCGTATTCAGCAGTAGCTGTTGCAGATTTTTATGCTCGTTCTCCGTTAGCTCAGAGAAGGGCAGAATGTGATTGTGCTCATCAAGCCAGAGATTGATGTCATTACTGGAGACGTTTTGGCCGTAAGAAAGCAGGTCATTAAGTTTAACCGCTAAGCCAATCAGGATGTCATGAGAGCCTGCTGCCGCAATGGAAACACTCCAGCCAGTACCGGGGATATATTCTGGTTTTCCCCAGAACAGATTGTCATGCGTTGCACGACGTGGAAATTGCCACAGCTCGTGTTCGCGGCGAATAAAATAGTCGGGCGAGTGTTCAAGTGGCGGCAGCAGAGAAATGCCATAGCGGCGGTCAAGAATAAAACTATCCATATAGTATGTCTGCCCGGCTGTACCATAAACCTGGATGAAGTTCAGATCCTGAGCTTGCTTATCCTGCGGAGTACAAATATTGGCATCAACGGGGAAATAACGGCTTTCACTTTTCGCCGCCGGATGCGTATTCATGGGCGCATAGCGATAAAGACCGTAGCTCTGTGCCAGCGACATCGCATCGCGCTCCGCCCCTTCAAAACGATGGTTGCTGAGTCCCACTCTCATGTGAGACATACGTGATAAACTCTCAATAATTCTCTGCCGACTCTGATTTAATGAAATATATGTCGTGGTGAATATAGTAATCAGCCAAATAATTAGCAGGCCAACAGATATCAGTAGCGTTAATTTCCCTACCAGGGAATGCTGATTTTTCATTGCTGTTGTCCTTAAGTAGTTTTACGGCCCGCAAAAAAATCAGGCTTAGTGATGCGGAAATATTAAATACTTTCCTTAATCTAAATTTTTTTGTGGAAACTCTATTCAATATAAAGAGTAATAAACGCAGCAAAGAATTATTGTGTAAATTTGTAAGTGAATATGATGGCAAGACGCTAAAAAAAAGATATCAGGTCTTTTACTGATGTACCCCTTGGGGTTTTTAACTGAATATGGCCTTTGTTCAGGAGGCCCTATCTATGTTTGAGAAATTAAAAAAGATCCCGGTTGTCGAGAACTTACGAATTTCATCAGATGGCGCTATCATGTTGATGGATTTGGATGACAGAACGGCACGCGGATATTTGTGTTCTCTGTCTCTGGTTCTGGCCATATTTATTGACCGTCTTGACAACTTCCCCCTGGAAACCGTGAGATATATCACGTTGTTGCTTGCCGCTAGCCCTGACATTCATGATCACTCCTTGCAGTTAATTCCTGAAGGAGGCTGGCTGTGTTGTTATTATGAAAAGAATATGTCTGGTGAAAAAATAGCCACTGAAATCGAAAAACAGCTGGCTCTGACGCGATATTTGGCAAACGTAATTGTCAGTCAAAAAAAATGCAGAGTGTGAGGCTTGTATGATATTCAATAGAGCCGTAGTTCTTCCTGCGCTGTTCGTATGTGTATTTGCTCATGGTCAAACGTTAACCTGGAAAGGTGACGATTTTTCGTTGCGCGCTCGGCAAATACCACTGGCAGTGGTATTACAAAATTTGGCTGAAAACTATGATACGCAAATCGTTATTGACCCCGCGATTACGGAGACATTTAGTGGCACTCTTCCTTCCTCCTCTCCTATTGAAACGCTAAAAAAATTAACCACGCAGTATAATTTAGTCACCTATCTTGATGGAAATACCCTGTTTGTATATCCCTCGGTAAAAGTGGAACATCGCGTTATCACACTGAAAACACTTCCCGCCAGCACATTTATTCGTTACCTGAATAAACGTGATGTACCCGAGCAAAATAGCTGTGAAGCCAGAACGATCCCCAGCGCCAACGCGCTGGATATTAGCGGCGTTCCGGCCTGTATTACGCGTATTACGCAACTGGCGTCAATGCTGGATGTCGAGATGACCCGACGCCAGGATGATGCGGTGAGTCTGATTGTGTATCCGCTTAAGTATGCGACGGCGGTGGATGACCATTATCAATACCGTGACCAAACGGTTGTCGTACCAGGGATTGTCAGCGTGTTGCGTGATATGAGTCGCGGAAGTTCTCCGACGGCAGGCAGCAGTTCTGCCGCGACACAAGGGTTACCCATGTTTTCTGCCGATCCACGGCAGAATGCCGTTATCGTGCGCGATCGCTCGGTGAACATGGCGGGTTACCGCAAGCTTATCAACGAGCTGGATAAGCGGCCACAGATGATAGAAATCTCGGTGATGATTATTGATGTCGATGCCGGGGATGTCAGCCAGCTCGGTATTGACTGGAGCGCGGCGCTCTCTCTGGGCGGCGGTTCTATCTCGTTTAACGGCCCGGACAGTAATGCCGGAGGGGGATTCTCGACCGTTATCAGCAACACCTCCGGTTTTATGGCGCGACTGGTGGCGCTGGAGAAAAACTCACACGCTTATATTTTGTCGCAGCCCTCGGTGGTGACGCTCAATAACATTCAGGCGGTACTGGATAAAAATGTCACGTTTTACACCAAGCTACAGGGTGACAAAGTGGCAAAACTGGAATCTATCACCACTGGCTCACTTCTCAGGGTGACGCCTCGACTGTTAGAGGAGAACGGTAAGCAGAATATTATGCTGAGTCTCAATATTCAGGACGGACAGCAAAATCCGCCGTTGAGCCAGGATGAACCTTTACCGGAAGTTCAAAACTCAGAAATAGCGTCTCAGGCCACGCTTCATCCGGGACAAAGCCTCCTGTTGGGCGGCTTTAAACAGGATAAACAGGTTCAGGCGCAGAACAAAATCCCTTTACTGGGCGACATACCGGTTATTGGACATTTGTTCCGCAATGAGCTTAACCAGACCCATAGTGTTATCCGTCTGTTTCTGATCAAAGCAACCGTAGCCAATAGCGACAGTCATCATGGATAAAGAGTGGAAAATTCGTTTGCTCGGCGGGTTGCTGCATGGCCGCGAAGTTTGGCTGGCTGACGGGCATCTTTCGGTTGGGGAACGCGGTTGCGATCTCTGCCTTCCGCTGCGCGGTGGCGACAAACTGGAGTTCACGTCAACGGCTGAAGGGTTATTGATCAATCCCGGCAGCGCGGCTGTGCGGGTCAATGGTCGGCGGCATAATCCGCATAAACCCTTGCCTGAAGAAGGGGTAGTGCAGGCTCTGGGTCTGACGATAGCGTATGGCCAGCATCATGCAGACTTGTCTCGCTATCCGCTACGTAGCGGAAGGCCAGCCCTTTTTTGGGTGATGGCGCTGGCGTGCCTGATATTGATGGGAACCACCGCGTTCGTTTTTCTCAGTACCCAGAGCGTGTCGATGCCGATAAGTATCGCCTCTCAGGTGACGCAGCTACTCCAGCAGGCGGGACTGACGCAGGTCACAACCAAATGGGAAAAAGATGGCACACTCGCGCTCTCTGGCTACTGTGAAAATAGCGACAAGTTACAAAGCGTTCGCCTAAAACTGAGCGCCTGGGGAGTGCTGTACTATGATAATGTCATCTGTTCCGACCAGCTTATCCGCCAGGTGCGTGATGTCCTGGCGCAGGCCGGGTACGACGATGCCGAGCTTTCCAGTAACTCTCCGGGTGAGGTTAGCATTAATGCCGATATCACCATGGGCAAGCGCTGGGCCGGTATTCAGCAGCAGTTGAACAGTATTCCCGGTCTGAAACAACTGCATATCAACAACCCTCATGAAACTCAGATCAATACACTCATTACCGAACTGCTGCGTAAGGGGCTGGCAGGAGACGTGAGTGTCACCTCCGTCGGTCATGCGTTCGTCATCAGCGGCATATTGACCGATGAAAAGCGGCTTGTTTTAAACGACCTGCTGGAGCAGTTACGCCAACGATTCCCCGGGATAGCCCTGAGTTACCAGAGTGTGTCATCGTCAAATGAGGGGGAGCAACGTTTCCCTTCGCCGATTGCCGCTATTGTTCATGGGCAACTGGGGCTATACCTGCTGCTGAAAAACGGAGAGCGCCTGAGGGTAGGTAGCCAGCTACCCGACGGCGGTGAAGTTATTGCGCTAACCGATAAGGCGGTGACGCTCAGATTTTCTGATTCACTGGTTAACTATCCTTTCAATTTTTGAGCCAATAACGCCATGCCTACGCTGACTTATTTAGAGGACAGCATGCGCGATTCCATCGCACATGCCGAGGATAAATTAAGAATACTTGCTACAGCGAGAATACGCCTGTTGCAATTGATGAAAGCCCCTGCTACTCAGCAACAATATCAGCATTTCACCTTATTGCTGGAGGCAGTCATTCAGGCCGAAGATATTATTAAAGTGATTGCTTATCGTTATCACAATAAGCCTGCAAAATCTGATTAGATTCAAGGCGAAATAATCATCAGGCGAGTCAGAGACGATTATTTTTGTTGATAAACGTTCCAGAAACGATGAGGTGTGCTGATGAAAACAAATATTGCTGCTGAACAAAAAAGAATGGAGCGCGAATATAATCGGCTCTGTCAGTGTTATTCAAACTTCACGGTTCTGAAACGGAGTATGGGGGAGCTGGCGGATCGCGCGGCAACAGACCCTGTTGCTGCGGAAAAACTCAGTGACCTAAAGACGCTCATTCCTAATGGTATTTTAGGGCTGGAGCGTGAAGCTAAAAAAGATATAAAAGCGTTGAACGCTGCATTGAAGCAATTGCAATCTCGGATCAAATCCATAGGTAATAACAGCTAGTGTTATTTAAGGTGGAAATATGAGTGATATGTCAATAGGTTCTAACGATTATTCGTACAATGCTATAACGTCGAGTGTTAAGGGAGTTTCTGGTAATAGCAAAAATTCTGGTAGTGGGCAGGAGAATGATAATCCATTCGCCTTTGGGTTTTCGGTTCTTGATAATTTGCAACTTGTTTTGCAGAAAATCGCCAATGCTCTCTTCAACAAAATTAATACCAGTACCAATCGTGCTCGTGATACGCAGGATATGTCTAACCGGATGGATGAGGTTATTGCCGAAGCCGCTAAAGGCGACGACAAAACCCGTAAGCCAGTGCCGAATGAAGTCATCAGCTACATGAAAGAAAACGGCATTCTTGTCGATGGCGTATCAATTGATTCCTATATCAGTAGTCATGGTGATTCAGGTGAGCTGGATAAAGGGTCGCTTCAGGCTATCAAAGCGGCGCTCGATAACAGCGCGAGCCGCGACACCGACCTGTTTACGCAGGGGCAATTGAGCGTTCAGAAAATGACCCAGGAGATCAACGCCGTTATCACCCAGATGACCGGTTTGCTCAGCAAATGGGGTGATTTACTCAGCATGATTGCACAGAAGATGTACTGATGATGAACACTGATGTCCAGGAAGTACAAACGCTATTACGATTTTTCCAGCAGGGCGGCGCGCTGCGCATGTTGTTTGACACTGATGTCAGTAGCGATCTTGATGTGCTGTATCGCTACGCACGTCAGTTAGCCAGTGCGGGGGAATACGGTTCAGCTGCCCGTATTTTCAAGGTCTTGACCATCTATGATGCCTGGTCCTTTGAGTACTGGTTTGAACTGGGAGCTTGCTGCCAGGCCGACAGTGCTTGGGTTGATGCTATATACGCCTATGGGCGTGCCGCGAAAATAAGGGTGTCGGAGGCGCTGGTTCCCTGTGCCGCCGGAGAATGTTATCTCGCCTGCGGTAATCTGCCGCAGGCAGCCAAAGCCTTTCAGGCTGCGTTGCTTGTATGCGGGACGGAATATCAGGGAGAACATCAAGAGGACCAGGAAGTTGCCGATATTCGACGGCGTGCGCGAGAAGGCCTGAGTAAAACAGGAGATTATCATGGGTGGAATGCAAATTGACGGCAATCTTGACGTCATCGGTGAGACTTTCCCTACTCTTTTAGCCGACAACGTGCAGCAATCCGACAAGATCCCCAGTGGGGCACTAGGAAAACGCCTGCATCCAAAAGCGCTATTAGGTAACGATGATAGCAGCGTGAAGGGGTCAGGCCATGTGAGTCTACCGCAGGTAGACAAGGCGCTTAGTAACCTCATGGAGGCTTTGCCTCCCAGTGTTCGCCCGGTGGCGCGTGAGCTACTGACCATGGATCCCATGATCTTATCCATGATGATGATGCAGTTGGGGCTTAGCGTTTCTGGTAACACCGCCAACTCCCTTTGCAAGCAGTTAGAACGCTCAACAGAGGTTCAGACTGCGCTACGTAATAAGCAGGTCGCAGAGTATCAGGAGCAAATCCAGAAAGCGATCGAACAGTCTGACCAGGTACGTAAATCCGCAGCCACCAGCATTGTTTTCGGCTGGATAATCAGCTGCGTTGAGGAGTTTGTCGGTGTCATGAAGATGGCCTCAGGGCTGGCAACGGGTGATGCTCTGGCGATTGCTGATGGTGCTGCTTATATGGCGGCCGGTTTTGCCGGGATGGTGAAGGTGGGCGCAGAGATAGCCGAGCAGGCGGGGGCTGATAAGTCAACTTGCGAAGAAGTTAGCAATATCTCTGGCAAGGTGCAAACCTCCTGTGAGTGCGTGGCGCTGGCGCTGGATGTCATACAGATTGGCCGTGGTATCAGTGCCGCTCGAGCTATCACCAAAGCGACCGAAGAGGTGATGGAATCGGGCGTGGGTAAAAAAATCATCGACGCCGTCGCCAAAGGTGCTGAAGAGGAACTGAAAGTACTGGCCGAGAAAGCAGGTCAGGAAGTCAGCAAGATGGTGGGCAAAGATTTTGGTATGGCGCTTGAGCGCGAGATGGTTGAAGTCGGTGATATGGCGATAGAAGCCCTGGCCCATGAAGCAGAGGCCGAATTACACATGGTGGGGTCCATGGGCGAAAGTTTTACCCGCGAAGGCGTGGCTAAGCTGGTGGAAGAAGCGATCATAAAAGCGGGTAAAGAGTTACTGAACGAAGGTGAAAAGGTCGTGATGAATAAAATTCGCGACGCCATTTTGAAAGAGCTACGTGGCAGCATTATTAAGACCGTTATCGCCGACAGCATTAGACAATCTTTGACTGTGACGCGGGCCGCTGTTGGTGGTGCAAATAAAATTTCATCATCAGTAGTGGCGGCCCGAACGGCAAAGCTGCAAACCGAAATCGAACGTCTGATGATGCAACAGGTTTTTAACGATTTTATGCTGGATTCTACGGAAGTAAACAAGAACACGCTGCAAAAAAAGTTGAAGGAAGCATACCAGGATGGCGCGAATACGCAGAAAGTTGCGTCGGACAACCTTGATAGCTGTGGCACGGTGTGGGCGAATATTGCTGGAAATCTAGCCTGAGGAGAGGAGGGTTTATGTCTAAACCAATCAATTCTGTAAATTCAATTGGAAATATCGATTTCGGTTGTGTCGCTGATGCGCTGCCAGATAAAACAGCGGGTCAGACATTATCTATAAACGGTAGCGTTGATATTCAGGGAAATGCAAAAGCAACGCTCGATACAAACTCCTTTTTCGCCATGTTTGATGAAATCTGGATCAAGCTGTTGATGCTCGCAAAACAACTACGCGACACGATGCAGTTCTACAACCAGAAGAAACAGGAGCTGGGCTGGGGACTTGAAATTAATGCGTTCCAGCAAAACCTCAAAGCTATCGTCGGCAACTATAACGCCGCCATGGCCAGCTCAATTGGCGGGATACTTGGTGGTGTGGCCATGGTTGGCGGCGTGTTTTTCGGTGACGTTGGCATGGCTGTCGGTAACGCGGCAAGTCAGGGGGCCAGCGGTATTGGTAATTTGATTTCAGGAAGCGAAACCCGCAAAGCCGATGCCGAAAAAGCCGTTGCTGAACTGCAAAACAAAGGGGCGCAGTCTTACGCCAAAACACTGGACGATGTGCTGATTAAAGCCCGTGAAATCATGCAACAAACGATGGACATGGGGCGCAACCTTGTTGAGGTATTTAGTCAGGTGCTGCGTGCTATTTCCCACTAAATGCCGGGGGATTCTATATGGGTGAGATAGAGAAACTGTTGCGTAATGAGGGGCTACATCCGACTCCTGCCTGTTTACCCGGCTGTGGGTTACTGCTAGGGCAACAGGTGGAGCGCTATCCTTATCGCCTTGTCTACCGAGTTGATGAGGACAAGCTGATTCTGTGCCGCTTCGAGCGAGTGCCAGACAGCCAGCCGCAGCTCTCATCGCTGGTAAGCCTATGGAGAATCCTCCGCCGTCTGTTCCAGCAGGTATCGTGGCTTCGTTGTGTAAGAATGTTGGTGATAACGGATGTATGGGACAGCCTTCTGGCGATGCAGCGCAAACGGCTAGTGCGTTTGCTGTGCAAGCTGGGGGCGGTCAGCGTGTTTCACAATGGCGAAAATTGGCTGGAAATCACGGCTGATTGTATGCGTAACCAAATAAAGCGACGGTCATCGCTTTTGAATGAATAAAGGCAGTATATGGACTCAATATCTATTGAACAGCAGCTTCGGCAGGACCCCGTAATCAAAAAGGCGCTGGAGCTCTCACCGGATGAGGTTTATGCCCGGGGCTACGAGGCCTGGCAACAGCAAGATTACGATAGCGCGCTGGTGGATTTTGGTTGGCTGGTGATGAATGAGCCGTGGAGCTGGCGTGCGCATGTGGCATTCGCCGGCGCGATGATGATGAAACAGGAATATCAGCAGGCGATAAGTTACTACGGCTACGCACTGATGCTGGATGTCTGCGACCCTGAGCCAATGTATCAGATAGCCGTATGTTTAAACGCCCTTGGCGATTGCTCTGCCGCCAGGGAAGCGTTGCAGATAGCGTTGACGATGAGCTACGACGATCCTTCCTATAGCACCGTTCGCGTGAATGCAGAGAAAATGCTAAGCCAGCTCCTGGCTTAGTACCCGTCATAGACTAATCCAAAGGAAAATGGGCAGTGAAAATTGAAGATGGCAATTGGGCTAGTGGGGCCATTAACAAGGTCGATTTCGACAATAATCTAAAAACCAATACACATGATATCTCTCCCCCAGAGCTGATGGCACCGGGCACAGAGAAAGAGACTACTCCTGTGTTGACTGAGAAAGCCCTCCAGAATCGGAAGGCATTTATCGGGTATTTTGTTCAGAGTTTGCTGGGCCTTGCCATGGCCGGCCTCTCTTTTGGGCTTTCTGTGGCCGCTACCGTGCTGACCGGTGGCGCAGGGATCCCTATTGCCGCCGTAACAGGCGCGGCGTTTCTTATCGCCGCAGGGGATGCCTGTTGTGCACTGTATAACCTGGTTCAGGTGTATAACGATCGCGGCACGCTGAAAACAGGGGGCAATAGCATTCTTCTCGCGGTTAAAACGCTGATGATGAAGTGTGGTCTTGGTGAATCCAAAGCGGAAAGCGTTGGCGATGCGGCTTCCTTCGCACTCAGGAGTGGCCTGGCTGTATCCTCTGTTTTGCTGCCTTTCTTTTGTCCTGTGAATGTTCCTGGCACGCCTGCCGATCTTATATCTAAAGTGTCCACGGGCATCACGGCGATACTCACGTTTATGGGGAATGGAGCAGGTACCCTCACCGATCGTGCTGAACGCATCCGAGACAATATCGATGCAATTCCAGAGGACAAAAAGTATGGTCAAATGGACAAGGAAGAGGTCAAAGGATTTGCGGAGTCACTCATTGAGAGCTATGACCGCTTGCTGGAAGAAACGAAAAGGTGTGGGACTATAGACCCTGGCCTCTACGCATAGTGGTGAACGTTTAAGGTTATCACCTGATAGGCGACCACGTGCAGACGGTCATAATTCCAGAGGTATAGCTCGTATCGTCGGAGGTAAATATGAACGTTGAGCAGCTAGTCGATACTTTATCGCGTCTGTCGCATCAGGCTGGGCAGGCAATTGAGGACAAAATGAATGGCCAGGATATCTCGAATCCTGAAGCCATGCTTAAAGCTCAGTTTGCCGTTCAGCAATACTCAACTTTTATCAATTACGAGAGTGCGATGCTAAAAACCATCAAAGATATGCTTAGCGGGATTATCTCCAAAATATGATGGTGCTGACGGAAGATGAACGTCGGCTGGTGGTGGAGTCAGCTTTTGCGGGTATCAATCACGGCCTACAAAGGCAGGTGCAGGAGATCTTACCTGCACTGCCTTTGTTAGTGGCGGATACCCGTTTACAAGCGTTATGCGAAGCGATACTGCTGGCCGGTTTGAATGAATCAGAAAAGGCGCGTCAGATTCTCTCTGACGTCGCCATTCCTGAAGCTGAAACACTGAAAGCCTGGTTTAAATGACCATAACGGGAGTTTGAAATGACTATGATTAACAGTGTAAACGCGGTGGATGTCGCCACCATGGCCGCAAACCCTTCACCATCCGAGTCCTATGCGCCAACCGATGACAAGATTAATGAGTTCAATAAATTGTTATTCGCGGGTACTCCGCAGGGCGGGGTAGGTAACTTATCTCCAACGCAGATGTTAGTGCAGCAGGCAACCACCCTGGGAACCACTGTGGGGGTTGACCTGGGCGCGAAGATTGCCGGTGCGGTATCTCAATCAGTTAATAAACTGGCCAATATGACATGAATATCCTGCGTCTGGTACTCGTCACGGGTCTGGCTTTACTGCTGACAGGTTGCCGCGTCGAGCTGTATAGCGCATTGCCTGAAGAGGATGCCAACCAGATGCTCGCGATCCTGATGCAACACAACATTGATGCTGATAAGCAACCTGATGCAGGAGGCATCACGCTGCGGGTTGAAAAATCCCAGTTTATTAATGCTGTTGAACTGCTGCGCTTAAACGGCTTCCCTCGACGTAGCTATGTCTCTGCCCAAACCATGTTTCCGCCCAATCAACTGGTCGTGTCTCCCGCTGAGGAACAGCAAAAAATCGTGTTCCTTAATGAGCAGAGAATTGAGCGGATGCTGAGTCAAATGGACGGGGTTGTTCACGCTAACGTGACGATTGCTTATGGCAGCCAAAATGACGATGGGATCACTGGGCCGGCCTCGGTAGCGGTATTTATAAAATACTCACCGCAGGTCAATCTGGAAGCTTTCCGGGTGCAGATAAGCAACCTGGTGGAGAAGTCTATCCCCGGTGTGCAGAAGGAGAAGATCGGTATTCTGATGCAGCCTGCCGAATTTCGTATGCGGAGTACGGCTATTGCGCCGACTGAAACAGCAATTCCGCCCTCATTGAGGGCCGTAGAAGAGAGGGCCATTGCGTGGGTAAACCGACATCGTTGGACTTTGATTCCGTCGCTGGTTCTGTCCATTTTGCTGCTACTGTTCCTGATGCCGATAGTATGGCG
The DNA here is from genome assembly GCF_059725275.1 of Kluyvera fluvialis. Taxonomy (NCBI): domain Bacteria; kingdom Pseudomonadati; phylum Pseudomonadota; class Gammaproteobacteria; order Enterobacterales; family Enterobacteriaceae; genus Kluyvera; species Kluyvera fluvialis. The sequence goes on from NZ_AP046142.1 coordinate 1,078,822, forward strand.
AAAAAGGCAATAGTGGGGCTGTCGCCGGATAAAACACTGCTGCAATTACATCGTTATCTTTGGACGCCTGCGCGCTACGCCCATCCAGGTTGGCTGATGTCGATTGGCTTCACTCCCCGGCCACGCTGGGGCTATGGGGAAAATCCGCCCCTTGATCGCTGCCTGAATCGAGCGTTACAGGAGCGACGAGGAACGCCCCGTCTTCCCACTTCGCTTAATCCCCGACAACAGCGCATTGTGCAACTCTCTTCTCGCATCCAGTCCTTTGCACTGGCAACGGGCTTATTGGAGCTTGGTTGTCGCGACTACTTCCTGTTGCCAGATTACCGACGAGTGCTTTTACGCTGGCTTGATGACGGGCTTCTTTGGCAACTGTTTGGCCTATGCAAGGGGAACAACAGGGCCATCTTTTCCCCCGTGCAAACGCTGGAAAACGCATTAGAACTGGGCACTGCGGTGCTCAACCGCACCGCCCAGAACGATCCGGTGCTACATGCGGTACTGATTACGCTACCGCCCAGCAAGCGCGCGTTATGGCCGACGGTACCTGGATTGGCGATGAACTTACTGGAGCAAACGCTATGTGCCGACTTCCGCTGACTGAATTTGATGGGGTACTTCCTGACGGGCGCATTATCCCGGCTGAACAGTTAACGGTGCTGCTTCAACAGGCCGCTATGGCTCGTAGTGCGCGCCTTGATGCTAAGGAAATTGTTAATGCGGCAAGGCGTAAAGCAGAGAGCCTCATTCGTGAGGCGAGCAAACGCTGCGTTGAAATGGAGGCCGAAAAACGTCGAGAACTGAGAGCATTAAAGCGCGATACGCTCAAGCGGTGGCAAAGCCGTTGGCTGCGAAAACACGTTAGCCTTTTACAGGGCGACGAGGCGCAAGAACAGGCGCTAGTCAGCGCAGTATCTAGCCGTATTCACCACTGTATCGAACAGGTGCTAAGCGCGTGGTTTGAGCAGCAACCACTTGATAAAGCGCTGTGCGCCCGGCTGAGCTGGCAGGCGGAGCAGATGGCGAATGAAGGTATTTTAACGTTGCAGTGCCATCCTGACCTTCTGGAGTGTATGCAAGAGGAGTTCGGATCGCGTTTTGTGCTGATGCCCGACCCTGAACTCGCTCGTGATTGTGCGGTTCTGGCCTCGTCCCAACTCTCGGTGGCGTTTTCACTCGAAGACCATTTTAAGCAGTTGCTGCAATGGCTACGTTCAACTTCTCCGCAAACGGGAGAGCAAGATGAAAATATCGGAAATAATCACTCAGCACTATCATGACGCCGACCTGCGACAACAGGAGGCTCATGCCCATGCTCATGCAGCCGAAGCGATATCACCGATGGAGTTGGCGTTGATTGAAATGCAGGAGGCTTCCGGTAACGCGATGCTTGAAACGCTGGAAGATATGGGAATGGTGATGAGTGGACGACTGAAAGATCTTCAGCAGACTCACTCAACGGAACAAATGGAGCAGCGGCAAAAAGCATTGTTGAGGATGGTTCAACGGATGCAGGAGCATAATGGCGGTATAAATGCTCAATTGGCACCGCAGAATAACAGCCAGCACCTTGGTCAACAGCTATTGGGCGTTGTGGCTCAAATACTTGCCGAAAAATCACAGAGCAAAAAACGCCGAACACTTAACGATAAACTTGCTGAACTGATGGCACAGGAGGGCTGGGAAATCTCGCTGTTTGGCCTGCTGGAATTAGGGCATGTGGACAAAGGCGCTCTGGCGCAAATTAACCGCTTATTCCAGAAGGCAATGGATGAAGATGATGTGTCATTGTCCGAATGGTTCCAGCGGATTATGGATTGGCCCGACAGGCGTCAAAGGGTGAAGGTCTTACTGCGGATGATGGCCTTTGAGCTTTCCGCCTGTGTAGCCGGATCTCAGCAGCAGCGTCTGGCTGCGGTACTGGTACGCTTGCGTCGGCTATTGTTGTTTTTAGGGCTTGAGCAGCAGTGCCAGCGAGTCGAGTCAATCTGTCAGATGGAGCCGGGAACGCTAATGCCGCTACTCATCGACATGACCAACGAAAGCTGGCTATTTGACGGATGGCTTGCGCCACGTCTGGCGCAGAGGGCAACTTCTCAGCGTTTGTACAATCGGCTATTACAGCATCTGGATGCGCTGTTCTTGCAGATGCCCGATGCCTGTTTTAACGATGAAGATCAGCGAGAACAAATCCTTACTGTACTGCGTGGTATGAAAGGAGATCGGGTTATCACCTGATTCCTCACCTGCGCCATATCTGGAACTCTGTAACCAGATGGAAGCGGAGGTAGTATGGCGTTAGACAAAGTTACAGAACTCAACATTCTGTTGTTTATGCAGTTAGCCGATCTGCCCGCAAGGCCAGTCTCCGCCGAGATGTACTGGCAGGGAGAGCGGTTTCAAACCTGGCTGACATGGCGGGGGGGCCGAATTCACATTAGCCAGTGTATGCCGCTGGAGCCATTTGATGACACTCTGTTACTGCTGGCGCTTAGTCGTTGGCAGCCCGCCTACTTTTCCGGTATCCCACAACGTATTTTTCAGCTTCGCCGCAGCCTGGCGATAGTGTGTTGCCCAGACGCCGATAGCGCAGCGGAACTATGGCTGCGAGTGCATCGCCGTCAGCAAGCCTTCCTGGAGTCGCTATGCAAAACTCAGTGGTGAAAAGCATGAGTACGCGGGGCCTCCAGCGGGCGCTCGCAGTCTGTGCCGGGCGGCAGGACATTATACTGGCGGTGGTACTGTTAATTGCCATCGTGATGATGATCCTGCCGTTGCCGACGTTTATGGTCGATATCCTCATCGCCGTCAACGTCGCGTTTTCGGTTATTTTACTACTGATTGCCATCTATATTAATGAACCACTGGACCTGTCTGTTTTCCCTTCTCTGCTGCTGATTACCACGCTGTACCGTCTGTCATTAACCATCAGTACTTCGCGACTAGTTTTGCTACAACACGACGCGGGAAATATCGTCGATGCCTTCGGCCATTTTGTGGTTGGCGGCAACCTGACGGTCGGGCTGGTTATCTTTACCATCATCACCATTATCCAGTTTATCGTCATCACCAAAGGGACTGAGCGTGTCGCCGAAGTGAGCGCCCGTTTCTCTCTCGACGGTATGCCCGGTAAGCAAATGAGTATTGATGGCGACCTCCGGGCCGGGGTGATTGATGCGGTACAAGCACGCCATCAACGCGAGCAGGTGCAGCAGGAGAGTCGTTTTCTTGGGGCAATGGATGGCGCGATGAAGTTTGTCAAAGGTGATGCCATTGCCGGAATTATTGTCGTTCTGGTCAACATTATCGGTGGCATCATCATTGCCGTGGTGCAGTACGACATGCCGCTGGGCGAGGCAGTACAAACCTATAGCGTGCTGTCGATAGGCGACGGGCTGTGTGGTCAGATTCCTTCCCTGCTTATCTCCCTGAGCGCCGGGATAATCGTAACGCGCGTCCCTGGCGAGAAAAAACAGAACCTTGCCAGCGAATTAACCGCACAGCTTGGCCGACAGCCGCAGGCGCTGCTGCTTACCGCCGCCATCTTGCTGCTGTTTGCCCTGATCCCCGGCTTCCCATTTCTTGATTTCTCTGTTTTGGCGGTGTTTACCGCACTGCCATTTTTTTTCTTCTGGCGTCGCTCCAGACTCCCGCAAAACGATGCTGCGCTTGCGGATGAGCAGGGTGAAGAGATGATGCAACCTGGAGCACGCCCATTAACGCTAAATGTGATGCCGTCGCTGAATACCAGCACGCTGGCGCGGGATATCGACGCCTTACGCTGGAGGCTGTTTGAAGATTACGGCGTGCCTTTACCGGAAGTGACTATCAAGGTCGATGAACGGAACCCCGAACAGGGCATGACGGTGCTGATTTACCAGGAGCCGGTCTTTTCATTACCGATTCCCGAAGAGGCGTACCTGCTGCTGGAGCCGGATAAACAGCCGGGGTGCGAGGTGCACAAACTTGCCGACGGTATGGGAAATATCGGCTGGCTGTCGGCGGAAGAGGGCAAAAAAGCGCAGAGCATAGGGCTATCGGTTGAAGAGGGAAACCAGCGCGTTATTGCATTACTTCGGCGAGTGCTGTTGCGCCACATGCCTGAGTTTATCGGCGTGCAGGAAGCGCGATATCTGATGGATGCGATGGAGAAACGTTATTCGGAGCTGGTGAAAGAGCTACAGCGACAGCTACCGATAAGCAAAATTACGGAAGTCCTCCAGCGGCTGGTGGCGGAAAGTATTTCGATCCGCGATTTGCGCACCATCTTCGGCACTCTGATTGAATGGGCGCCGCGTGAAAAAGATGTACTGATGCTGACCGAATATGTGCGCATGTCGCTACGCCGACATATTTTGCGCCGACTTAAAGTGGGCGATGAACCGCTACGTGTATTGCGCGTGGGAGAGGGGATCGAAAACCTGATTCGCGAGTCAATTCGCCAGACCTCAATGGGAACCTACGCCGCCATTAACCTGACGCAAAGTTCTCGCATCCTGACTTTGATTCACGAGGCGTTGGCAGAGCATGGAGACTTGAACATTGTGACCTCCGTCGATGCCCGTCGTTTCCTACGAAAAATCACTGAAACGAGCCTGTTTAATGTTCCCGTGCTCTCCTGGCAGGAGTTGGGGGAGAACTGCGAAGTACAGGTTGTTCACAGCATTGATCTAACAGAGCAGGAGCTCGAAGGTGATAACGATGAAGGCTGACGTTCTGGCTGCAATAGAACAATCCCTCACTCCAGTGCGTGACTTACCACAAGGTTGCCTGAAGACCGGACGGTTACTGCACGTTGGTTCGACGCTGCTCAATGCTTATCTCCCCGGCGTTTTTATGGGCGAGGTGTGTTGTTTGCTGCCAGAAGGTGCGCTTGCCGAAGTGGTGAGCATTGACGGCGCGACGGCCTTGCTTTCGCCCTTTGCCAGTACGGCTGGCCTGTACTGGGGGCAGCGCGTTCGCCCGATGGGGCGACGGCATCGTGTCCCGGTGGGGGAGGATCTTTTAGGCCGAGTGCTGGACGGTATGGGGCTGCCCCTGGATGACGGCCCTGATCTACAAGGGCCGTGGCGAGATTACGACGGCCCGCCGCCCTCGCCGCTGCTGCGTCAGTTGATTGAAAAACCGATGCTGACCGGGATCCGCACTATCGACTCTCTTTTAACCTGTGGCGAAGGTCAGCGCATCGGGATTTTTGCGGCAGCAGGTGTCGGGAAAAGTACGCTGATGTCGATGCTGTGCCAAAGCCCGGATAGCGATATCAACGTGCTGGTGCTGATTGGTGAACGTGGTCGTGAAGTGCGTGAGTTCATTGAGCAAACGCTGGGAGAGGAGACACGCCGCCGCTGCATTATGGTGGTTTCAACGTCAGACCGCCCGGCGCTGGAGCGAATGCGGGCGCTGTGGGTCGCGACAACCATCGCGGAAGCCTTTCGTGACCGGGGCAAACGCGTACTGCTGTTTGCCGACTCGTTAACCCGCTATGCCCGCGCGGCGCGGGAAATCGCCCTCGCCAGCGGAGAGCCAGCGGTATCCGGCAGCTACCCTCCCAGCGTTTTTGCCGCATTGCCACGGCTGCTTGAACGAGCGGGGAAGGGCGCCGTCGGCAGTATTACGGCTTTTTACACCGTGTTAGTGGAAAGTGACGACATGAACGAACCGCTGGCCGATGAAGTGAGGTCGCTACTGGATGGCCATATCGTACTCTCGCGCCGTCTGGCGGAATCAGCCCATTATCCAGCCATTGACGTCCTGGCAAGCCTGAGCCGTCTAATGCCGATGGTCACTAGCGATGAACACCGCGCCCTGGCGAACGCACTACGCCATCTGTTGTCGGTTTATCGCGAAGTGGAGCTGCTGGTGCGTATTGGGGAGTATGTCCGTGGAGAAGACCCACAGGCCGACCAGGCGGTGGAAATGTATTCCGAGATTTGCCTCTTCTTGCAACAACAGAGTAATCAACCATGCGATCTCGACGAGCTGCTGGAGCAAATGCGTTATCTGACCAGCGTGTGATGCTGGACTGTTTATTCAAGATTAAAGGCCGACGCGAGGATCGTCTGCGGCGGCAGATGCGGGAAGTGACGCACCTGCATCAGCAAGCAGAGCAGCAACGCCTTCAGTGCCAGGCTCAGCGTGATGAACTCACTCAGAAGCTCTTTTTGGCACTCAGTTGGTCCGGCACGCTGACGGCTGGCGAACTCATGATGCAGAAACAAACCATGAACAATTTATTTCGTGAGGAGTGCAGCGTGGCGCAGCAACAGCGCTCGCTCGCGGATACGCAAAGGCGGCTTCAGGAACAACTGAACCAGCTTCGATGTGAATTGGTAAAAATTATGAAGAAAAAAGAAAAGCTAAGGAGCCTGCTGAACGATGAATGTTAACCGAACAGAGGGCTGCCTTTGGCATCAACGGTTGCCCAAACAGGAACAATCACCATCGACGGATACCGCTAAATTTACCCGACTGATGGCGCAGGTGGCGGAATTACCTGACGATAAGGGGGAGGGAAAGGCGCTCCTGCGGAAATACAAACAACGCTATCGGCTGATGGGGGGCGCTGCGGACGGGCTTATTTGTGAGATAGAAACGCACGAAGGAAAAACCAGCCTGAAGATGCTCGTACCGCAGCACGATTTATACCGTCATCTGAAACACTTTTCTGCCTGGCTTAACGCGGGGTTACTGGCGGCCGGGCATAACGTCGCGCTGGAGGTGGTGTATGACGCTGATATTTCCTGAAGAGAGTGAAGTTGCCGGAAGGCTACAGGAGGAAGGCATAGACCTGGGTGATTTACATATTGCTTCCCGACTTTGGACGGATAGCCAGGCGGGACGTCTGTTTTCCGTTACCGTAGGGGGCTCGTTATGCGAGATCTGGCTGGCAGAAAACGACTGGCAGAATTGGTGTGAAGGTACGCTAGGGACCTCTTTGGCAAAAGATATCGACCCCCAACTGCTGGCGGGGGTTGCCGAATGGGGGCTGTCGCCGCTGTTGATGGCTAGCGGTGCGAAATTGCACTACCCCTCAGGAGAACCGACGCGGTGCAGCATATTGAACCATTATCTTGCCGTGATTTTTGCCTGGCAGGTTGACGGTTGCTCCTTTCGCGCAGTGCTATTTGGTTGGCCTGCCTCCTGGTTTCACTCCATTGTGCAGAAAATTACCGCCAGACCGCGCCCAGTACACTTATTGCCTCCGGCATCTTTCTCCTGCTACGCCGGTTGGTGCGAGGTTTCCGTCAATGAAATCAGGAACATTTGTATTGGGGTTGGGCTACGGGTTAATTCTTTTGGTCATCCACGCGACGGCGAGTTTGTCGCGGTACTGGCGACAGGAAGCGCTGTGCGTATCCGTATTGAATCAGGAGAATATGTGAAAATTGAAGAACTTGTAAACGATATGGAAAGCCTGTTGGCTGAGAGCGGCGATGATATAGACGCCTCTTCGTCTTTGTCGCTTCATCTTGATACCCTACCGCAAAAGATCCTGGTAGAGGTTGGGCAAATTGATATTACCCTTGGCGCGCTAAGAACGCTGCGCGAAGGCGATCTCCTTGCCACAGAGGTCAGACTTACGCCTGAGGTCAGGCTAAGACTGAATGGCAGGGTGATAGGTCAGGGGGAACTGATCGCCTGCGGTGATAATTTTGTGGTGCGAGTGACCCAATGGTTTTTGCACTCAGAGGATACCTTGATGGTGAGTTAAGATAGGGTTAACACCTTATTGGAGGGGGAGGGGACGGCGGTTATAACTGACTTAGTGCCGTACAAAAAGGACAGATCATGCCTTTACCTGACTCCCCCTGGCAGTTAGTTGCCCTGCTATTTTTACTCTCCATATTGCCTCTTGCTATCGTTATGGGAACCTCTTTCCTGAAGCTGGCGGTGGTGCTTTCGATTTTGCGCAATGCCCTCGGCATTCAACAGGTTCCTCCCAATATGGCGCTCTATGGTCTGGCGCTGGTGCTCTCCATTTTTATCATGGCTCCGACGGCCATTGCGGTAAAAGACCAGTGGCACCCGACCAGTGAGGCGGGTGCACCACCGTGGCTACAGGGCTGGGACAGCCATGCGCTAGGCCCTTACCGCCAGTTTCTGCAAAAAAACAGTGACGAAAAAGAAGCGCGTTATTTTCGGGGGCTGATAGCTCGAACCTGGCCGGAAGAGGTTCGGAATCGCATTAAGACGGACTCACTGCTGATCCTGCTGCCTGCCTTTACCGTCAGCCAACTGTCGCAGGCGTTTCGCATTGGCCTGCTCATCTACCTGCCATTCCTGGCTATCGACTTACTGGTTTCCAACGTGCTGCTGGCAATGGGGATGATGATGGTTTCGCCAATGACCATCTCTTTACCATTCAAACTCCTGATTTTTCTGTTAGCCGGCGGCTGGGAGCTGATTCTTTCTCAACTGGTGCAGAGCTTTACATGAATGATGCCAGCCTGACTCATTACGTCACAGAACTGCTATGGCTAGTGCTGATGACCTCACTGCCGGTGGTGGTGGTGGCATCGGTGGTCGGGATCGCGGTCAGCCTACTCCAGGCGCTGACTCAGATTCAGGATCAAACCCTGCAATTTATGATAAAGCTGCTGGCCGTATCGATAGTCATTATGGCGACCTACCACTGGTTGGGGGGACTATTGCTGGCCTATACGCGTCAGGTATTATTGCAAATAGGAGTACACGGCTAATGCTCCCTATTAATGACGGATTGGTGACTGTGGCGCTGGCGATGATGAGGCCGCTTGGCCTCACATTGCTGTTCCCGCTATTGCAAATCGGCAGCCTGGGGACGGCGCTGATTCGCAATGGTGTGCTGCTGGCGATAGTCTTGCCGGTACTGCCGGTTTTTTATGCCCAGCCCGTTATCCATCAGGGATGGCAGTGGTTGAGTCTGATTCCCGGAGAGCTGGTCATTGGCCTGATGTTAGGCTTTTGTGCGGCGATCCCCTTCTGGGCGGTGGATATGGCGGGATTCCTGATTGATACGCTACGTGGCGCAACGATGGGAACCGTATTCAACCCGGCGCTGTCGGTGCAAACATCGATTTTTGGCCTGCTATTTAGCCAGTTCCTGTGCGCTCTGTTTTTTATTTCCGGCGGATTCAACGAATTACTGACGGCGCTGTATGGGTCATACGACTATTTACCCCCTGGCAAGGCGATTATATTTAACCAGCCTTTTTTACATTTTCTTCTGTCCGAGTGGCAGGTGCTGTTCCGGCTGTGCCTGAGTTTCTCTCTGCCGGCGGTGCTCTGTATGGTGTTGGCAGATCTGGCGCTTGGGTTACTCAACCGTTCCGCTCAACAGCTCAACGTCTTCTTCTTATCGATGCCGATAAAAAGTGCGCTGGCGCTGTTGTTGTTGCTTGTCTCACTGCCTTACGCCTTCCATCATTACCAGTTGGAAAGTGAAGCGCTCTATCGGCATGTGAGCCGCTGGTTTGCCAGCCATGAGTGAAAAAACCGAGAAGCCAACCGAGAAAAAGAAACGTGATAGCCGCAATGAAGGTCAGGTTATCAAAAGCCTGGAGATAACCTCCGGCATTCAGCTACTCACGATACTGGCGTTTTTCCATTTTTTTGCCGATGAGGTTTTACGTCAAATCACCGCGCTGATATTACTGACTTCCCAGCTTATCAATCAGCCTTTTGACTATGCGATTAACCTGTTGACGCAGGCATTAGTGACCGCCGGAGGCAAATTTTTCGCCTTATTCGCCGGAATGCTGTCAATAGCGACTGTCGCCAGCCTGGTTGCACAAATCGGTTTTATGCTTGCCACTAAAGCGGTCAAGATCAAGGGCGAGAAAATTAACCCAGTAAGTAACCTTAAACAGATTTTCTCATTGCACAGCCTGGTGGAATTATTTAAATCGTGTCTGAAAGTCATATTATTGTGTCTGATTTTCCTGTTTGTTTTCCGCTATTTTTCCCAGACATTTCAGGCTATCCCATACTGTGGTGTGAACTGCGCTATTCCGCTATTTTCGGTCATGATCCGCTGGATGTGGTACGCATTGCTGGCCTTTTACGTGGTGCTCGGTGTTATTGATTACGCTTTCCAGACGCATAACACGATGAAACAACTGCGTATGAGCAAAGAGGACGTAAAACAGGAACGGAAGAATCTTGAAGGTGACCCGAAGATTAAAAAGCGGCGGCGTGAGATGCAGCGCGAAATACAAAGCGGCAGTTTAGCGCAGAACGTTAAGCAATCTGCGGTCATTATCCGTAACCCAACGCACATTGCGATTTGCCTCGGTTACGACCCAATCGAAACGCCGATCCCCAAAATACTTGATAAAGGCGAAGATGCGAGGGCTGAACATATTGTTGCTCTGGCCCTGAAAGAATCTATTCCGATGGTGGAAAATATTTCGCTGGCGCGCCAGTTATTTTATGAGGTTAAAGAGGGTGAGGCGATACCTGAATTTCTCTTTGAGCCAGTGGCGGCTTTACTGCGAATGGTACTGGATCTTAATTATGATGAAGAAGAGTAAAGGGGCTGGGTCAGGCCTCTTTTATCAGGTTATCCCCTGATATCTGCCGCACTATCGTCGGTTTACTATCGTCAGTTAGTGAACCGATGTATCGGTTTATACGATGCGCATTTTATATCAGGAGAAAGTTATGCTTCGCTACTGGGTGTTGTTGGCATCACTCTTTTTTACTTCGTATACATTGGCGGATACCGCCAAATATAAAATCGTCATCGACGATTATAGTGCAAATAAAGTAGATGAGATTATACGTACGAAAGTACTACCTAATGCTAAAGCCAGTGAAGGCGATTTGATAAGCATCGTTTCGTCAGCCTTTTTGCAGACGCCCTATCAGGGACAAACGCTAATCGGCTCTCAAAGCGAACCGGAACAACTGGTCGTAAACTTCCGAGGGGTCGATTGCTTTACCCTGATTGACTACGTTCAGGCGCTGACCAAAAGCGACTCGCGAGAAACGTTTCTTCAGCAGTTGGTGAAAACGCGTTATAACGATGGCAAAGTAGACTACCTCAACCGCCGTCATTTTTTCTCTGACTGGTTTAACAACGCTCCCGAGAATGCGCGTGATGTGACTCCTGAAATCAGCCCAAATTATCTTACGGCTCAAAAGCATCTTAATCTTAAGCCGGGCGGCGGAGAATATATCCCTGGGCTGGGAGTTAAACTCGTCGACATTAATTATATCCCAGGGTATGCAATCGATCGGGAGGTGCTTGAAAACTTGCATAATGGTGATTACGTGGGCGTTTATTCACCCATGCAAGGGCTGGATGTCACTCATACGGGGATTGTTATTCGTAAAGACGATACCGTTTGGTTCCGTAATGCCTCTTCACTGGCCGCTAACATGAAAGTGGTTGATACGCCATTTCTTGATTATATGAAATCAAAACCGGGTATCGTGGTGCTGCGAGCGAATTAATGTTTTTATTTAGGATATTATTCATCGCTGCCTGACCTCATTGGCGTCGTGCCACAAAGTCGTGATGAGCGGCGTAAAAAACAACGCTGTTATTTACGCCGCTCATCATGTTTTAACCAAACCGTGGCAGTAAGTTCAATGTGCTGCCGAACCAGCAAAAAATGACCGCGACGGCAAACACAATAACCACGGCGGGAATCGCTTTGCCGCCCCACACGGTGAACATTTTATCCGGGAATCGTTCTCTGGATTTTAATGCCAGGAACGCTGGGACAATCACTGCCCAAACGGTGGCACACAACCCCGCGCCGCCGATGGCATAAATAAAACCATTCGGGAAAATCAGCATAGTGTGTTGTGTGGCATGTCTTTTGGTGAATTAAATAATAATAACCTCCGGTAGCATTAGCGGGGGCGGTATTGCGCCCGCTAAGCGCCCATTCCATCAGGCTCTCAATTACGGTGCTAATGAAACCTGCGGAATATTGGCGTCCGGGTGCTGGGTCATGCTGATATCCGCGCCATACCATCGATGGATAACCGATTGCTGAATCACCTCTTGCGGCGTACCCTGCGCCACCAATTTCCCCTGATGCAACAGTAAGATCGAATCTGCCCACAGCGCCGCGAGATTGAGATCGTGCAGCACAATGCAGACATGCAATGCGCCGCGCTGGCTCAGCTTTTTCAGCAGACGTAGCAGATGCTGTTGGTAGTAAAGATCCAGCGCTGAGGTTGGTTCATCAAGAAACAGCCAGCCCTGGGGGCCGTCGTCACACCACAGTTGCGCCAGGCTGCGCGCCAACTGCACTCGCTGCTGTTCGCCGCCGGAGAGCGCCGGATAAAGCCGCCCAGCCAAATGTGTACAGCCGGTTTCCGCCATCACTCGCTGGATAAGCGCGGGGTCAACCGTGCCTCCCCAGGGCGCACGCCCCATTGCGATAACCGTTTCCACAGGCCAGTTGGCGTTGAGCTGTGTGCGTTGCAGCATCACCGCACGGCGGCGTGAGAGCGCCGAGGGCGACCAGTCGGCAAGCGGGCGGCCTTCAATCGATTGCTCGCCGCTATCGGCAGGTAAAAAACCGGTCAGCAGGCGCAACAGGGTCGATTTGCCCGCCCCATTGGGGCCAATCAACGCCGTCACTTCACCACGGCGCAACTGCACCGAAACATCGTCGATAACCCGACGTTTGCCGAGGCGTAAAGAGAGCGCGCGGGCGGTGTAATGTTTATCCATGAGCAGATTTCTCCTGACGAAAAATAAGCCACAGGAACCACGGTGCACCAAGCAGGCTGGTGATTAAACCCACCGGCATTTCTGCGGGCGCAGCCACGGTACGGGCAAGCGTATCGGCAATCAGCAACAGAATGGCTCCCGCCAGCAGTGAACCGGGAATAAGCGCGCGGTGATCCGGCCCCAGCCACATCCGCATCAGGTGCGGAACCACCAGGCCAATAAAGCCAATCACCCCGCTGATTGCCACTGAGGCCGCCACCAGCACGGCGCTGCACAGCAGTAACACCCGTTGCAGAACACGGACGTTAACGCCCAGGTAATGGGCCTCTTCATCGCCCAGTTGCAGCAGGTTGAGGCGTGCTGCCATCCACCACACCACCAGTGACGATGGCAGAATTAACGTGGCGGCAACCAGCAGCGTTGACCACTCGGCCTGCCCCAAGCTGCCCATCCCCCATAGCGAGAGCTGGCGCAACTGGGCGTCGTTGCTTATCCACGACAACATGCCGACCAACGCGCCACACAGGGCGTTAATCGCAATGCCGACCAGTAACAAGCGAGAGAGTGAACCGTCTCCTGCTTTACTGAGCACAAAAATAACCGCCATCACCGCCAGGCTGCCGATAAACGCCGCCAGCATCGGGGCGTACAACGCCACCAGCACCGGTACGGATATCGGCAGAACCAACCAAAACGCGACCGCGAGCACCGCACCACTGCTGATCCCCAGCAGGCCGGGGTCAGCCAATGGGTTGCGGAACAGCCCTTGCATCACGCAGCCGGAAAGCGCCAGCGCGGCGCCAACCAACAGCGCCAGCATTACGCGCGGCAGGCGAATGGTGAGCCAGATATGGCGCAGCACGTCGTCGCCGGGCGACCAGAGGCTGGCAAGCGGTAGTTTCATCGCCCCAAGCGTGGTGGCAAACAGCGTTAGGCTAATCAGCAACAGCAGCATTAGCCACAGTTGGCGGGTGAGGGCGGGGCGCATTAGGGCAGTTGCTCCGCTTTTTGCCGCAGTTGCAGCAGTGCTTGCGGGGTGCGTGGGCCAAAACCGAGCAGCGCCATATCGTCAACCACCAGGAGTTGCTGATGACGACCGGCAGGCGTTTGCGCCAGCCCCGGCTGCTTCCACAGCACCGCTTCGCCGCCCATGCCTTTCAGGCCATCGGCAGAGATAACCACCAAATCCGGCAGGCTGGCGATAACCCCTTCCTGCGACAGGGTGCGGTAATGGTCGAAGCCCTGCATCGCGTTCTGCAAACCGGCCAGTTTGATGGCGCTATCCGCCGCCGTTTTCTGACCAGCGGCCAGCGCACCGGAGCTGCCGTGGCTGAGAATAAACAGCACTCGTTTGTTCAGCGGCTGCGCCGGGATTTTGGCAAGGTCATCGTGCAGGCGATGGCGCAGGGTTTCCCCCTCGGCATTTTTGTCGAGCGCCTTTGCAATCACGCGGATTTTGTTGTCCATTGCCGCCGCATCGTAGCCGCCGGGCACGTTAACCACCTTCACTTTGCTGTCCTGCACTTTTTGCAGCACTAGCGACGGTTGCGCCTGGCTACTCGCCAGCACCAGCGTAGGGCGCAGCGAGAGAATACCTTCGGCGTTGAGCTGGCGCAGGTAGCCGACATCCGGCAACGACTGCGCCGCCGTCGGCCAGGTGCTGGTGCTGTCGCGCGCCACTAACTGCGGCTGGGCATCCAGCGCGTAGACAATTTCGGTGACGTCACCGCCAAGCGTGACAATCCGTTCGGCGGCGCTGGCAAACAACGGCAGTGCCGCCAGCAGTATCAACAGCCGTTTCATACTAATTGCCCTTCCGCCGTTAAGCTGTCTACCTGGTTGCGCCACTGCGTTTGTTCTGGGTGGCCTTCGCTGCGCTGGCCGTACAGTTGCGCAATTTGCGTGCCGTCTTTGGCGAACAGCTCCACGCTGGTGACGTGACCATCAACGGTCGGTTTGCGCGTCACCCATACTTCATCAAGGGCGTCTTCGCGTAGATGCAGGGTGAAATCGCGGTTGAAGATGTTGATCCAGCCGCGCATTGGCGTCAGCTTTTCGAGCGTGCCGGTGAAGATCTGCACACAGCCACGGTTGCCAACGAAGATCATAAACTCGTTGCCGTCCTGCTGTAGCGTTTCCAGCAGGCGCGAAAGCGCACGGTTGTCGATGCGGCAGGCGAGGTCATCGCTCACCAGGCGGAAAGCCTGCTGGCGGGAAAGGTTGTGTCTTCTCAATAACATAAAGAACTGGTGCACATCAGTCATCGCCCGCCACTCTTTTTCCAGCGCAGCGCCGTCTGCGCTGTCGGCGTAACGCACGCTTTCTGTCGGGCGAATAGCCAGCGGAGCCGGTGTGCTTTGGCTGTGCTCGGCAATCAATGCCTGCCAGGCCGCGCTATCGGTGGCATCGGTGGTGTAGACCTTCAGCACCGCGTCGCCATGCGGGTCGAAGAACTGAATGCTCTCACGGCCTTCATCGTTGAGGTAAAACGCGCAGGCCCACTGGCTTAAAAACAGACGCAGGTCGAGCGCGCGCGGGTTGAGTATCAGCCCTGCGTGGCCGTCGAGATGCTGGTGAGTGAACGCGCCAACCTGCTCGTGCACCGCGTATTCGTTACGGCAGATGCATTTGGTTTCGCCGACGTGTTCCAGCGCGGCGAGAATGGCGCGAATGTTGTCCTGGAGGCGAACCGCGTCATGACCGACACGGGCGGCGGTCAGCTCTGCTTCGCTAACGCCCAGATGCGCGGCGATGTCGCGGGCATATTTCACGTTGGCGTTGGCTT
Organism: Kluyvera fluvialis; assembly: GCF_059725275.1. Classification (NCBI taxonomy): domain Bacteria; kingdom Pseudomonadati; phylum Pseudomonadota; class Gammaproteobacteria; order Enterobacterales; family Enterobacteriaceae; genus Kluyvera; species Kluyvera fluvialis. Next base: position 1,094,280 of record NZ_AP046142.1, read on the forward strand.
TGGCGTCCTGATAGCGCTGCCACAGTTCGGTGGGGGTGTTTTGCATAGCACTGTTCCTCTTATTATCCCCCGACCACAGGCCGGGGGGCAGGTTTGGTGATGTTGTTATCAGAAATCGACGTTCACGCCCAACTGCCAGGTCCGGCCCGGCATCACCGCCAGTGATTTGTCATTGGCGTCCTGATTCGTGGACGTTTCAATGTTGCGGCTGCTCAGGTAATCCCAATATTTACGGTCTGTCAGGTTGTACACGCCACCGTTGATACGCACGTTTTTCGCTACGCGCCAGTAGGCTGTCCAGTCGAGCATTCCGTAGCCCGGCACACGCATATATTCGTTGCTGGAATCGGTAATCGCCGTGCCGGTGTTGGTGTAGGTTTCACGGTTGGTGGCGGTGGCCTGTTTCCCTTTCACGAAGGTTGCGGTCAGCGCCGTACCGTAGCGTTTGGCTGGGTCATCCCAGGCGACGCCGACGATGGCTTTCATTGGCGCTACGCTATCGAGGTCAACGTATTTGTCGCCGTAGTAGCTCGACTTCGACTGCCCCTGGCTGTAGCCGTAGGCGAGGGTCGCACTCAGGCCGTTCACCTGCTCAAACCATGTGCCAAAGTTGAATTTCGCGCTGATCTCACCGCCGTAGATATAGGCTTTATCGCGGTTTTCCGCCTGATAAATGGTGTAGATATTGGACGGCACGTTGGCAAATTCAGCCGGATTTTTCGAACGCGTGTAGCGGCTGTAGGCGATAAAGTTTTTGTAGCTGTTGTAGAACAGCGCGGTGCGCATGGTCACGCCTTCCGCCACTTCCCCTTTCATGCCCCATTCCAGGTTATCGCTGGTTTCGGTTTTCAGGTCCGTGTTGCCGATAAGCGCATACTGCCCGCGACCGGCGTAGCTGGAGCCGAGGTTCCATGAGCCGTACAGTTGGCTGGTGTTCGGGAATTCCGCCCCGCGTTTGTACTGCACATAGGTCATCAGGCGCGGAGTGATATCGTACTGGAAGGTCAGCGACGGCAGTGTCTGGGTATCTGAGTTTTTACCGTACAGCGTCGATACCGACGATTCCGTTAGCACGCTGCTGTTAGTGGTCAGGCTGTTCAGATTCTGCGGTTTAGTGGACTGATGCACCACGCGAACACCGGGGATCACCGCAAAGTTATGGCTATCGAGATCGAAGTTGATCTGATCTTGCAAGAACGCGCCAAGGGTGTAGTCGCGGCTGTCGGCTTCCGGTTGCATTATCTCGCTGTACACGCTCGGCACAGGATTCTGGCTGAACGGGCGCTGCGTTTTGGTGGTGCTGGCATTCAAACCGGCGCTCAGGTCATGGCGACCCAGTGTTTTTGCCAGCGCGGTTTGCATCCCCCAGGTGTTGGTGTCGTAATCCGAGTAGACCGTTTCCATTGTGCCGCTGCTGCTGTCTGGCATGTAGGTGCGGTCGTGGGCTTCGGTATGCTGGTAGTACACTTTGGTCGACATGCTGTCGATGACGTCATTCATCGGCGTCCAGTCGTCTTTCAGGCTCAGCCCCCAGCGGCGCGTTTGGCTGGTTTGCTGGGCGTTACCGATGGTGCTGTCGCCGCTGTTGTCCCACACGTCGTAATGGGTGTGGTTGGTTTTATGGTAGTAGTCGAGGGTGCTGGTCAGCTTATGCTCATCGTTAGGCTGCCAGATACCTGAGGCCATAAACGCATCGGAGTGCCAGTTTGCCGGGAAGGCATCGACGCTGGCGCTGTTGGTGGTGGTTTCTTGTCCGTCACGACGGCTATAGACAAAAACACCGCGCAGGGTTTCATCGCCGCCCGCAGCGGTCAGGCCGTTGTGCCAACTGCGGTCGGATGAGTCGTAGCCGCTGCGATAGCTAAAGGCGCTGGTTTTTCCTGGGTGCAGATAGTCGTCTGCCGATTTCGGCTGGAAGGAGACATTACCGCCAATCGAAGTATTCGCGGTTTCTGTTGATGTCGCGCCGGACTGAATATCAATGCTGCCGTACATGTACGGGTCGATATAGTCACGGCCAATACCAAAGGTGTTAAGCCCGGCGCGGCTGACGTAGCTGCGTCCAGTGGCGTTTGGCTGGGCGATACCATCGACATCAATGCCGACACGGTTGCTCTCCAGCCCGCGAATGTTATAGCCGGTGTAGCCGCCACGGTCGAAGCCGCTTTTGCCATTGCCAGAACCGCCGCTTGCGCCCGTTGCGCCAATCAGCGGCTCGTAACGCATAATAGAACCAAAGTCGTTGCCGCCTTTGTCCTGCAATTCCTGCGCGCTAACGGCGTGTTGGTTGCCCGCTTTCAGTACCGGCGCGGGGGCCGTTACGGTCATTTGTTCTGCGGTATCGGTAGTTTTTTCCTGTGTATCAGCCGCGACGGCGGACGTCTGATACATTGCTGCGAGCAAGGAAGTGACCAGTAGGCTTTTTCTGCCCCACGCCTCTGATTGAATGGATTTGTACATAGTTGCCAGGCCTTAATCGTTATTAGTATTGGCTCACGCGTTACTTCCAGGTTCCGGCTTTTCCTTAAGCAAGAATGGCATTTCCTTCGTTATTTATCTCGAATACTAATGATAGGCATTATCATTTGCAACAATTTCGTAATTAATTCTCCACGACCTGGCAAAATCTTACGCTTTGCCTTTTGACTGATGATGAGAAAGAGATGACACAGAAAGCCGAAATTTCAATTACTTACTGCTCACAATGCAACTGGATGCTGCGCGCAACCTGGATGGCGCAGGAGTTGTTGCACACCTTTAACACCGATATTGCGTCAGTGACCTTAATTCCAGGAACCGGCGGGATTTTTACGATAACCGTTGGCGAAACGCGGGTCTGGGATCGTAAACGCGATGAGGGCTTCCCCGATGCCGCAGAGCTGAAACGTCGGGTGCGCGATGTCTGCTTCCCGGAAAAACCACTCGGTCATGTGGACAAACCGGCGGGATAAAGCGGCTGCGTTATGCTTTTTAAATGTGTATTATTAATGCATCTTTATCGATGAGGGACAGGCTATGGCAGGCAAACGCATCAGTCGTGAAAAACAGACCATTCGCAGCATGATTACGCTGTATCAGCGCCGCTGCCCGCAGGCGCTGGAGGATGCGCAGCATTATCAGGCGTTGAACGACTATGCGGATAAACGTCTGGACAAATGCGTGTTCGGCGAAGAAAAGCCAGCCTGCAAACAGTGTCCGGTGCATTGCTACCAGCCTGCGAAACGCGAGGAGATGAAGCAGATTATGCGCTGGGCTGGCCCTCGCATGTTATGGCGACACCCGATTTTGACCATTCGTCACCTGATTGACGACCGCCGCCCGGTTCCTGAACTGCCGGAAAAATACCGCCCCAAAAAGTAGTGACATGGTGCGGCAATAAACCCCACGCCGCCATCCGGAAGGGATTGGCGCATCGCCTGATGGCGCTACGCTTATCAGGCCTACGCGGGTTTGTACGTCACTATTTTGTGTAGGCCGGATAAGGCGTTTACGCCGCCATCCGGCATTCGGGCGCATTGCCTGATGGCGCTTTGCTTATCAGGCCTACGCGGGTTTGTACGTCACTATTTTGTGTAGGCCGGATAAGGCGTTTACGCCGCCATCCGGCATTCGGGCGCATTGCCTGATGGCGCTACGCTTATCAGGCCTACGCGGGTTTGTACGCCACCATTTTGTGTAGGCCGGATAAGGCGTTCACGTCGCCATCCGGCAAAGCCAACCCACATTATCCGCCAATCACCACTCGATATCCGGCGCGTTCAACCATCTCTTTAATCGGCGCAATCTCATGGGCTTCTGGCGCGGGAATTCCCGCCATCGCCCATTCCCGCGCCAGCAGCGAATACTTTGGCTCACCGTACTGATGAAACGGCAGCAAATGCACCTCGCTGACCGGCAGAGGGGCCAGAAACGCCAGCACCTGCGCCACGTTTTCCGCGTTTAGGGTATAGCCTGGGATCAACGGCAGACGCGGGATCACCTTAATGCCTTCAGTCACCAGCAGACGAAAGTTCTCCAGCACGCGCGGCTGATTCATATTCAGCACCCGTCGCGCCGTCTCGCTGTCCATGATTTTCAAATCAAACAGCACTTCGTTGCACGATTGTGCCAGCGGTAGCAGGCGGCGAGACGAGGTATCGCCCGCCGTCTCAATCGCAGTGCGAATCCCCCACTGTTGCAGGCGCTGCAAAAATTGGCGCGCAAACTCGGCCTGCATCAGCACTTCACCGCCCGAAAGCGTCACACCACCACCTGAGGCGCGGAAAAACACCTCATCTTTCAGCACTTCCCGCTCCAGTTCATCAAGCGTAACGTCGCGGCCAATCAGCTCCCACGCACCGGAAGGGCACTCGACGGCGTCCTGCATACAGGTAGCGCAGTGCAGGCATTTGCTCTCCCGGCGCACGGTTTCCATTTTTGGCGACATCGATTCTGGATTAGCGCACCACGGGCAGGTGTGCGGGCAGCCTTTGAAAAACACCACCGTGCGAATGCCCTGACCGTCGTTGAGCGAATAGCGCTGAATATTGAAAATGCGCGCCGTCTCAATCACCTCACAGCTGATGCGCGGTGCGGCGGATAATGTCATCCTGAATCTCCTTCGACAGCTCAACAAAGAAGGCGCTGTAGCCCGCCACGCGCACCACCAGACCGGCAAAGTCCTGTGGGCGCTGTTGGGCTTCGCGTAAGGTTTCGGCGTTGACCACGTTAAACTGGATATGCTGAAGTTTCAGCCTGGTGAAAGCGTGGAGGAAATCCGCCAGCTTATTCAGCCCGCTATCTCCTTCGAGTGTTGCCGGAGTGAACTTAACGTTCAGCAGTGTACCGTTAGACAGCAGATAGTTGTCGAGCTTGCTCACCGATTTCAGCACCGCCATTGGACCTTGACCGTCCTGGCCGACCATCGGCGACAGGCCGCCATCCGCCAGTTGTTCGCCCGCAAAACGCCCGTCTGGCGTTGCACCAACCACGGAACCCAGCGGCACGTGCGCGGAAACGGTATACGAACCCGGCGTAAACTGGCCGCCGCGCGGGTTACGGTATTTTTCCACCTCTTTGCAGTAAAAACGCAGCAGATCGGCGCTAATGTTGTCCACTTCGTCGATATCGTTGCCGTACTTGTCAAAGCGGTTAATCAGCCGCGCGCGGATTTTTTCCCCTTCTGGGGTGGCGAAGTTGGCTTTCAGCACCGCCAGCAGCTCGTCAAAACTCATGCGCTGTTGGTCAAAAACCAGGCCTTTTAGCGCGTGTAATGAGTCGCTCAGGTTGGCGATACCAATCCCCTGTACGCCGGAGAAGTTGTAGCGCGCGCCGCCTTCGGTGATGTCTTTACCGTTGGCGATGCAGTCTTCTACGAACGACGAAAGCAGCGGAACCGGCGCCCAGTCGCGGTGGCCGATATCGCAAATATTACTGCCTTCGACCATTAACTTGATGTAATGGCGAATCTTGTCGCGAATACTCGCCAGCAGGCCATCGTAGGTTATCTGCGTATCACCTTGGTGCTCGTGGAGCACAATTTCCATCACCTTCAGCAGGTTAAACATGGCGATATCGTGCAGCCCGTAGGTGCGCCCTGGAATGGAAAGCTCAACGCAGCCCACCACCGAATAATCACGCGCATCTTCCAGCGAAACGCCACGGTTGAGGAACGCCGGAACCACCACTTCGTCATTGAAAATTTGCGGAATACCAGTGCCTAACCGCACGGTTTCAGCGGTTTTGCGCAGGAATGGGCGGTCGATCAGTTCGTTAACGCGCACGCCGAGGTTTGGCTGCGGCAGGCGTACATTTTGATACGCGTCCAGGCAGGTGAACGAGAGAATATTCACCGCGCTGCGGCCATTTTCGGTCAGCCCGCCGAGCAGGGCGGTGTAACCGGTGGGGAAGCCCGCGAAATAACGCGCACTGCTGGTGGAGCGCAGCAGCACGATGTCGTTGCATTTTACCCATAGCGACTCCAGCAGCTCTTTTAAGAATGCCGGGTCTTCGCCGTGGTTCAGCGACGCCTGCCAGAACGGCAGCATGTACTGGTCAAAGCGGCCCAGCGAGATGGAGCTGGCATTGGATTCGTACTGCAAAATGATGTTCATGTACCAGAACAACTGGCAGGCCTGATAGAAGTTTTCTGGCCGTTGCCCGGCGTTGTGCCGTGAAACCTCGGCGATGGTTTTCAGCTCCTGGCGGCGCTGCGGGTCGCTGCATTGCGCTGCCATGCTATCTGCCAACGCGACATAGCGCAGGATATGGCGCTGTGAGGCTTCAAGCAGGATTAACACCGCCTGATAAAACGCGTTGTCCGGCTGTTGGCGCAGGTGTTCACGCATTTCTGCAACTAACGCATCGAGGCCGTTATTCAGCAGGCGCGGGTAGTCGATAATGATATGGCCCTGGCCTTTGTCGGTTTGGTTGACGCTGAAAATTTGGGTGCTGACGGCGGCTTTCACTTCATCGGTCATCTGGGCGTTGATGAAATCTTTCATCGAGCGTTTTTCCCAGTACGGGAACAGCGTGTCGCGATACAGCCGTTTGTCGTCGTCGCTGATATTGAAACGATCCTGTGGGCGGGTCGGGAATTGATCCAACTCTTTTAGCAGCCAGTACGGGTCCATTTCTGGTGACATGATCCCCGCGCGCGGTTTGACGGTGCGGTTAGCGGCGATCAGTTCGTCATCGCGAATGCTAATCGCGACGTTATCCAGAATATGCGCGGTGGCTTTGGCGCGGCGAATAATCACCGGCTCGCCTTCGGTCTGGCGATGGCTTTCGGTATACAGAATGGCGCGCTCAAGGGAGATTTCACGCGGATTGGCAAAGAGGGCCTCTTTCAGGCGTTGGATTCGATGGGTCATGGTGCTGGCTCCTCGGTGGATTAACCTGACGTGTGTTATGGCTTCTACGTTAGGCAAATGCATGGCGCACAGACAGAAGATAATGGGGCGATTTACTGGATTATTGTGATCAAACGAGAAAAATGAGATCTCAGTTTTGTCCTGCGTGGGGCGATGTGTGCGGTATTGCCGGATGGCGGCGTGAACGCCTTATCCGGCCTACAAAACTACAGCGTGCGAGGTTTGTAGGCCTGATAAGCGCAGCGCCATCAGGCATTGTGCCACCCATTGCCGGATGGCGGCATGAATGCCTTATCCGGCCTACAAACCCAAACCTGTGTAGGCCTGATAAGCGTAGCGCCATCAGGCATTGACCGTTTACAGCAATGCGTCTTTATCAATACCGAGGCGCTTCATCCGTGACAACAAGGTGGTGCGTTTCAAGCCCAGACGTTGTGCCGCGCCTTTTGCCCCAGCGACAACGCCATTAGTCTCTTTTAGCACCCGCACAATCAACTGATATTCGTCTTCGCCGTCTTTCGCCGCTTCGGCAACCGGTGCAGGTTCTGGCTCATCGCGGGCAAATGCCAGCTCTGGCAGCGACAGTTGCAGCACGCTGCCGCGCGTCAACAGCACCGCGCGCTCAATCACGTTTTCCAGCTCACGCACGTTACCCGGCCACTCCATCTGGCTTAAGGTGCGCAACGTTTCCGCCGGAATACTGTCGATGTTGCGCCCCAAACGGCGGGCGATTTTAAAGGTAAAGGCCTTCACCAACAGAGGGATATCTTCCGGGCGCTCGCGCAGCGGCGGCAGGTGGATCGGAAATACATTCAGTCGATAGTAGAGATCGCTGCGAAATTCGCGATCCAGCACCATCTGTTTGAGATCGCGGTTGGTGGCGGCGATCAGTCGCACGTCGGTTCGGATCAGTTTATTACTGCCTAAACGCTCGAACTCCTGCTCTTGCAGTACGCGCAGCAGTTTGGGCTGTAGCTCCAGCGGCATATCGCCCACTTCGTCGAGGAACAGCGAGCTTTTATCTGCCAACTCAAAACGGCCAATACGCTGAGCGCTGGCGCCGGTAAACGCCCCGCGTTCGTGACCGAACAGGTCGCTTTCCAGCAGGCCTGCGGGCATTGCCGCACAGTTCATCTTGACCATTCGGCGGCTGTTGCGCCCGCTCAGGTTGTGAATGGCGCGCGCAATCAGCTCTTTACCGGTTCCGGTTTCACCAAGAATCAGCACCGTGCTGTCGCTGGGCGCGACCATTTCAACTTGCTTGAGCACGTTGAACATCGCTTCGCTGCGACCGATGATTTCGCCAAACTCGCCATCGACATTATTAAGCTGCTCGGTTAACGCCAGGTTTTCGTCCACCAGCCGCTCTTTCAGGCGATGAATTTCCTGATAGGCGAGGGCGTTATCGACGGCAATCGCCACGCGTTCGGCAATCTGTTTCAACAGCTTGAGGTTGGCGGCACAAAAGACTTTTTCATCGCACTGGGCAAGTTTCAATACGCCCAGCATTTTGTCGCCAGACATCAGCGGCAGCAGGCACAGCGTCTGGATTTTGTCATCCCACATCTCAAATAGCTGGCGCTCGTACGGGGCGAGTTTGTCCTGCTCGTTGAGATTGAGCATCAGCATTTCTTTGCTCTTAAACACCCGCTCGGTCAGCGTGCCAGACTCGTTGACTTCGCTCTGGTCGTGCACGGGGTCGTTAACGTCGATGTAGTGCGTCGAGTAGATATTGAGCTTGCCTTTGCGGTTGCTGTGCAGCACCACGCTGATGGCGTCGATATTAAAGTAGTAGTGAATCTCTTTGGCTACCGCGCTGACCAGTTCGTCCATGTCCAGGCGCGACAGCACGGCGTTGGTGATGGCAACCAGAATACGGAAGTTATCCCGTTCGCTGCACAGCAAATCGTAGTCAACGTTGTTGGTGACTCGGCTTTGAATTTGCTCAGTCACCACCGCGACAATCTGCGTGAAGGTATGCAGGCGCTGGTACTCTTTTTCCGTCCACGGGCGGTCGTCCTGGCGAATAAACTCACAGCCGCCAAAGATGCGCCCCTCTGCCGCCAGCGGCAGCAGGCAGTAGTGGCCGAACGGGCGATACAAGCCGCTGTGCGCCAGTTGAGGCCAGGCTTCGCTAAATTCGTTATAGCTGCAATGCAGCGCGTCGGGGCGTGACAGCAGACGTCTTACCGGGCCGTTGGCCAGCAGGTTGTCGTCTTCACTGGTATGCGGTGTCGTGCTTTCCGGCGTGGCGTGATAGCTCGCGCGGTGATTCCCCGGTTGCAGCAGGATGATAGCCGCGCTGTCAGCCAGGGCTGATTGTTTTGCCAACTGCGCCAGCGTTTCGCTAAGCGCAGCTAAGTCAGGTTGTTGGAGAAGTGTCCGGGTAATATCAAAAAGCCCTTGCTGGCCGAGATCGCCCATCGGTGTATACGACATGTAACTTGCCCACAATGCACCTTAAAAGATGCGATAAAATAATAATAATTAACGTTCAGGCTTTCAGCGGCCTGTTAACAAATTCGGGGAAGCGGCTCGGCATGGGGAAGATCCAATGTCCGCTTCACGCCGTACAATCCGGCAACGCGTACTCCTCGGCGTTCGGTAACCTCGCCGATAATAGCGGCATCCGCCCCTAAAGGATGGGCATGTAGTGCGGCAAGCACTTCGTCGGCGGCTTCGCGGCTTACGCCAATCACCAGTTTAGCTTCATTGGCAAAGTTAAGTGCGTCAAGCCCCAATAATTCGCACACGCCGCGCACCGCATCTTTCAGCGGTAGCGATTGTTCGTGGATTTCAATCCCGTAGCCGCAGGTGGCGGCAAACTCGTGCGCCACCGCGTTGACGCCGCCACGGGTGGCATCGCGCAGCGCTTTGACACCAGAAATTGGCCGCAGACGCTGAATCAGCGGCGTTAGCACCGCGCAATCGCTCATCAACTCGCCATCCAGGCCGAGCTGTTCACGCAAATTGAGGATAGTCGCGCCGTGGTCGCCCAGCGTACCGCTGACAATCAGCACGTCGCCTGGCGTTAGCGTGGCGGCGCCCCAGTGAATATCGGCGGGAATCGCGCCCATGCCTGCGGTGTTGATAAACAGCTTATCCGCTGCACCGCGCCCGACCACTTTGGTGTCGCCGGTCACGATGGCGATATCTGCCGCTTTTGCGGTTGCTGCCATGCTGTTGACCACCGCTTCGAGGGTTTCCATCTCTAGTCCCTCTTCGATAATAAACCCGCAGGAGAGGTAGCGAGGGATTGCGCCACTGACGGCAACATCGTTAGCTGTGCCGCAGACCGCCAGTTTACCGATATTCCCGCCAGGAAAGAATAGCGGGTCGATGACATAGCTGTCGGTCGAGAACGCCAGACGGTCGCCGTGGGCGGTTAATGATGCCAGTGACAGTCTCGCTTGGTCTTCTTGTTCTGCCAGCCACGGGTTGGCAAAGGCTTTCATAAACAGGCCGTCGATCAACTGCTGCATGGCCTGGCCGCCACTGCCGTGGGCTAACTGGATACTTTTCATGCTTCTGCTTCCTGACTGCGATATTGATACCATGCGGCGCACGCGCCTTCAGACGACACCATCAGCGCGCCAAAGGCGCTTTGTGGGTTGCAGGTCGCACCGAATAGCGGGCATTGATGTGGCTTGCAGCGGCCTGTGAGCACGTCGCCACAGCGGGCGCGCGGGTCGTCGCAAACGCGCTGCGGCTGCGGTTTAAAGTGCGCTTCGGCATCAAAGGCGTGATAGTCGGGGGTAAGCTGCACGCCGGAGTCGTTAATTAACCCCAGCCCGCGCCATTCGCTGTCGCCCTTAACCGCAAACACCTCCGCAATGGCCTGTTGCGCCAGCAGGTTGCCGTCGTCCGGCACTACGCGGCGATACTGGTTCTCAACGCGGCTGTTGTCGGCAATTTTTTGCTCCACCAGCATGTTCACGCCTTGCAGCAAATCCACCGGCTCAAAGCCTGCCACCACCAGCGGGCGATGATAGTCGCTGGCGATAAAACCGTAGGCATGAGTGCCAATCACCATGCTGACATGCCCGGGGGCGAGAAAGGCGTCGATGCCGTTGTCCGGCTGGTCGAGCAGGCTGCGTAGCGTCGGGATAAGTGTAATATGCTGGCAGAAAAAGAAGAAGTTACTGACGTTGTGCGCTTTCGCCTGTTGCAGCGTAATCGCGGTGGTCGGCATAGTGGTTTCGAAGCCTAAACCGAAGAATACCACTTTGCGTTCTGGGTTCTGCTGCGCCAGCTTTAAGGCGTCCATCGGCGAATAAACGATGCGGATATCCGCGCCGCGTGATTTCGCCTGCGTTAGTGAGCCGTTTTTCCCCGGCACGCGCATGGCGTCGCCGAAAGTGCAGAAAATCACCTCTGGATGGCTGGCGATTTCAATACAGGTGTCGATGCGTCCCATCGGTAACACGCACACCGGGCAACCTGGCCCGTGGATAAACTCGATGTTATCTGGCAGCAACTGATCCAGGCCGAATTTAAAAATGGCATGTGTGTGTCCGCCGCACACTTCCATGATGCGCAGTGGGCGCTCGGCGGTATAAGCCAACAGTTTGGCGCGGGATTTGAGGTGTGCGATTAGCTGCATAACCTGTTCCGGCGCGCGGTACTCATCAACAAAACGCATTACCGTTCCTCACCGTACAGCAGCGCGCCGACGTCCGGCTCGACTTCAAACATATTTTCCAGCGCCGCCAGCGTGTCGCGCGCTTCTTCTTCATTAATGATGCTCATGGCGAAACCGACGTGCACCAGCACCCATTGGCCAATACGCGGCTGACCGTGTTCATCCACCGCGCCAACCAGCGTCAGGTCTACGTCGCGTTTAATGCCGCAGACATCGACTTTCGCCTGGACGCCATCAATCGAGGAAATTTGCCCCGGAATGCCTATGCACATCGTTGTGCCTCCAGCCAGTTCAGCCACTCGTCCATGCCTTCTCCGCTGGTGGCGGAAAGCAGGATGATGTCGATAGTCGGGTTAACCTCACGTGCGCAGGCAATGCACTTCTCTACGTCAAAGTTGAGGTACGGCAGCAGGTCGATTTTGTTCAGCAGCATGACCGATGCCGCCGCGAACATATGCGGATATTTCAGCGGTTTGTCTTCGCCTTCGGTGACCGAAAGTACCGCCACTTTATGGCGCTCGCCGAGGTCGAAGCTCGCCGGGCAAACCAGGTTGCCGACGTTTTCAATAAACAGAATGCCGTTGCTCTCAAGCGGCAGGCGCGGTGCGGCGTCGGCAATCATCTGGGCGTCAAGGTGGCAGCCTTTACCGGTGTTCACCTGAATGGCCGGTGTGCCGGTGGCGCGAATACGCGCTGCGTCGTTAACCGTTTGCTGGTCGCCTTCAATCACCGCACAGGAAACTCGCGCTTTCAGGCGCATCAGGGTTTCACTCAGCAGCGTGGTTTTACCGGAGCCAGGGCTGGAAACCAGGTTCAATACCAGTTGTTCGCGGGCGGCAAAGCGCGCGCGGTTACGGGCGGCAATCTGGTTATTTTTATCCAGCACGTCGATTTCAACTTCCAGCATCCGGCGCTGGCTCATGCCCGGGGCGTGGGTTCCGGCTTCACCGTGACCGTAGTGCAGGTCGCCGTTATCCGCGCGCTGCGGTTGAAATTCTTGCGTTCTGACGCCGGTAATCGACAGTGCCGGACGGCCTGCCGGTGCGAAGGGGGCGCTGCGAAACAGCGAGTGCGGGTTACGTTCGTCGCCCTCTATATAGAGGTTACCTTCGGCACAACCACAGGTGGTACACATACTTTACTCCTGATCAATTTCAATTCGCTGAATCTGTAAACCGTCGTCGGCGACGATGCGCAGCTTGTCGCTGTTGCAGTGCGGGCAGCGTCGTACGTGTACTGACACCAGTTGAACGTACTGCTGACAGGGTTCACACCAGCACTCTGCTTCTTGCTCCTCGACATGCAGTTCACAGCCTTCAGCCAGCGTGCCTCGGCACACCAGATCAAAACAAAAGGTCATCGCGCTGGTCTCTACGCAAGAAAACGCGCCGACCTTGATCCAGACGCCAGTGACGCGTTTCGCGCCGTTCTGTTGCGCCTGTTGTTCGACTATTTCCAGCGCTCTCTGGCAGAGCGTAATTTCGTGCATGAGGCCTCCTGTTTTCGTCATACGTGTGATTAATGCAATAACGATGCCAGAGATTCAAAAACGGCGGCAAAGACTGTCGATGACGATGTCGCAATGACGAAATGACATGTCACCATCGCCATGTCGTAACAGTAAAAATGTTTAAAATCATTGGGTTAAAAACATGGCATGAAAAGTGCTTAGGTAGCGTGTTTCTATTAACCGGGTAACCGACATGACTATTTGGGAAATTAGCGAGAAGGCCGACTATATCGCCGATCGTCACCGCCGCCATCAGGACCAATGGCGTGTGTACTGTAACTCTCTGGTTCAGGGGATCACGTTATCAAAAGCGCGTTTGCATCACGCCATGAACTGCGCACCAGAGAAAGAGTTGAGCTTTGTGCTGTTCGAACACTTTGTGGTGTCCGTAAGCCTGGCCGACGGCTTTAACAGCCACACCGTTGAGTACTACGTGGAAACGCGCGATGGCCTGAATAAAGAATGCGTTGCACACGCTGAACTGAGCGCTAACGGCTTTATCGACGACAGCGTCAATATCCGCGACCGCGAGCAGGTACTGGAGCATTACCTGGAAAAAATTTCGCCCGTATACGAGACCCTGTATGCGGCGCTTGAGAGCGATAGCCCAGTGAATTTTTCCCTGCTGGCGCGTGAACCTCATCAGGCATCTCTCGCCTGAAATACCGGTGTGTCGAGGGGTGTCGAAATGACACTTGCTCTGCATGATTTCGTCAAAAATGACTGTCACCTGAGGAAGACCTGGTGAATCGTTTTGTAATTGCTGACTCTACCGTTTGTATCGGTTGCCGCACCTGTGAAGCGGCCTGTGCGGAAACGCATCGCCAACACGGCCTGCAATCCATGCCACGGCTTAGAGTAATGCTCAATGAAAAAGAATCCGCGCCACAGATGTGTCACCACTGTGAAGACGCGCCGTGCGCCGGGGTTTGCCCGGTAAATGCGATTACCCGTGTGGATGGCGCGGTACAGCTTAATGAGAGCCTGTGCGTGAGCTGCAAACTGTGCGGGATTGCCTGCCCATTTGGGGCAATCGAATTTTCTGGCAGCCGCCCGCTGGATATCCCGGCGAATGCTAACACGCCAAAAGCGCTGCCTGCGCCACCGGCTCCCGCGCGCGTTAGTACGCTGCTGGACTGGGTTCCGGGCGTGCGTGCCATCGCCGTGAAGTGTGACCTGTGTCATTTCGACGAACAAGGCCCGGCCTGTATTCGTACTTGCCCAACCAAAGCGCTGCACCTGGTGAACAACATGGACATCGCCCGCGTCAGCAAGCGCAAACGTGAGCTGACCTTCAACACTGACTTAGGCGATCTGTCGCTGTTTCAGGCGCAACAAGGAGAGGCGAAATGAGCGTGATGACGTTAATCAATAGCGCAGTGGCATGGTTTACCGCCGCCGCCGTGCTGTCCTTTTTGCTGTCGTTTAACCGCTCGCTGAGCGGCGTGGTTGCCGGTGTCGGCGGCGCGCTGGGCAGCCTGTGCGCGGCGCTGGCCGGGGTGCAGGTGCTGGTACATGGCCTTCCGGTTATGGGTAGCCTGTCGCTGGTGCATTATCACCTGCTGGTGACACCGCTGAACGCCATTTGGCTGATTGCGCTGGGGTTGTGCGGCCTGTTTATCAGCCTGTTCAACATTGACTGGCACCGCCATCCCAACACCAAAAGCAACGGCCTGCTGGTGAACATCCTGCTGGCTGCGGCGGTATGTGCCGTGGCGGCGAGCAACGTTGGCTCCCTGGTGGTGATGGCTGAAATTATGGCGCTGTGCGGTGCGTTCCTGACCGGTTGCGCCTCCTCCGGCAAGCTGTGGTTTGCGCTGGGCCGTCTGGGCACTATTCTGCTGGCGGTTGCCTGTCTGCTGCTGTGGCAGCGTTACGGCACACTGGACTTAGGGCTGCTGAACGAACGCGCGCAGATGCTGCCAATCGGTTCTGATATCTGGGGGCTGAGTGTGCTGGGCTTCGGCCTGCTGGCAGGGATTATCCCGCTGCACGGCTGGGTTCCGCAGGCACATGCCAATGCCAGCGCACCGGCTGCTGCGCTGTTCTCTACCGTGGTGATGAAAGTGGGCCTGCTCGGTATTCTCACCGTTTCTCTGCTGGGTAACGCTCAACCGCTGTGGTGGGGCATTGCGCTGCTGGTGCTGGGGATGATTACGGCCTTTGTCGGCGGCCTGTACGCGCTGATGGAACACAATATCCAGCGTCTGCTGGCGTACCACACGCTGGAAAACATCGGCATTATCCTGCTCGGTCTGGGCGTGGGGATCACCGGTCTGGCGCTGCAACAGCCGGTGATGGTGGCGCTGGGTCTGACCGGTGGCCTGTACCATCTGCTCAACCATAGCCTGTTTAAAACCACGCTGTTTCTTGGCGCGGGCGCGGTCTGGTTCCGTACCGGTCATCGCGACATCGAAAAACTGGGCGGTATCGGCAAGCGTATGCCAGTGATTTCTCTGGCGATGCTGGTTGGCCTGATGGCGATGGCGGCACTGCCGCCGCTGAACGGTTTTGCCGGTGAATGGGTTATCTACCAGTCGTTCTTCAAACTGAGCACCAGCGATGCCTTTATTGGCCGTCTGCTTGGGCCATTGCTGGCCGTTGGCTTGGCGATTACCGGGGCGCTGGCGGTGATGTGTATGGCGAAAGTCTACGGCGTGACCTTCCTCGGTGCACCGCGTACCGAAGAAGCAGAAAACGCCCGCTGTGCGCCGCTGCTGATGTCCGTCAGCACCGTAGTGATGGCGCTGCTGTGTATCGCTGGGGGTGTTGGTGCGCCGTGGCTGCTGCCGCTGCTGAGTACGGCTGTGCCATTGCCGATGGCGACCGCGCACACCGTGGTTTCTCAACCGATGATTACCCTGCTGCTGATTGCCTGCCCGCTGCTGCCGTTCATCATCCTGGCACTGCTCAAAGGCAACCGCCTGCCAAGCCGTTCTCGCGGTGCGGCGTGGGTGTGTGGCTACGACCACGAACAGTCAATGGTGATTACCGCGCACGGTTTTGCCATGCCGGTGAAACAGGCCTTTGCCCCGGTATTGTCTCTGCGTAAGTGGCTCAACCCGGTGTCTTTGGTTCCGGGCTGGCAAAGTGCGGCAGCGCCGCTGCTGCTGCAACGTCTGGCGCTGGTTGAACTGGCGGTGCTGGTCGTGATTGTCATCTCTCAAGGAGCCTGAACATGACGGTCTTATTTGCTTTATTGCAGGCGCTGGTGTTGTTTGCCGTTGCGCCGTTGCTCTCCGGTATTACTCGCGTGGCGCGCGCACGGTTGCATAACCGTCGTGGCCCAGGCGTGATGCAGGAGTATCGCGACATTATCAAACTGCTGGGCCGCCAGAGCGTAGGCCCGGACGCTTCTGGTTGGGTGTTCCGCCTGACGCCGTTTGTGATGGTTGGCGTGATGCTGACTATCGCCACGGCGCTGCCCGTGGTCACCATTGCCTCGCCGCTGCCGGGTGTGGGTGACTTGATAACCCTGATTTACCTGTTTGCCGTCGCGCGTTTCTTCTTTGCTATCGCTGGTCTGGATACCGGTAGCCCGTTCACCGCCATCGGCGCAAGCCGTGAAGCGATGCTGGGCGTGCTGGTCGAGCCGATTCTGCTGCTCGGTCTGTGGGTTGCCGCGCTGGTCGCCGGTTCTACCCATATCAGCAACATCACCGCCACGATTTACCAGTGGCCGGTGAGCCGCAGCGTTCCGCTGGTGCTGGCGTTCTGCGCCTGTGCCTTCGCCACCTTTATCGAAATGGGCAAACTGCCGTTCGACCTGGCGGAAGCCGAGCAGGAGCTTCAGGAAGGCCCGCTGTCCGAATACAGCGGTAGCGGTTTCGGTGTGCTGAAGTGGGGCATTAGCCTGAAACAGCTCGTGGTGCTGCAAATGTTTGTCGGCGTCTTTATCCCGTGGGGACAGATGACCAGCTTTAGCGTCAGCGGCCTGCTGGTCGCGGTGATTGCTGCCATCGTCAAACTGGTGGTTGGCGTACTGATTATCGCCCTGTTTGAAAACAGCATGGCGCGTCTGCGTCTGGATATCACTGGCCGTATCACCTGGACCGGCTTCGGTTTAGCCTTTTTAGCTTTCGTCTCCTTGCTGGTGGCGTGATAAGAGAGTTTTGAGCATGTCTGAAGAAAAAGTGGGTCAACACTACCTTGCGGCGCTGCATCAGGCCTTCCCCGGTGTGGTGCTGGACGAAGCCTGGCAGACCAAAGATCAGTTAACGATCACCGTTAAGGTGAACTACCTGCCGGAAGTCGTCGAGTATCTTTACTACCAGCAGGGTGGCTGGCTGTCGGTGCTGTTCGGCAATGACGAACGTAAACTGAACGGTCACTACGCCGTGTACTACGTGCTGTCGATGGAGAAGGGCACGAAGTGCTGGATTACCGTGCGCGTGGAAGTGGACGCCAACACCCTTGAATATCCTTCCGTAACGCCACGCGTTCCGGCGGCGGTTTGGGGCGAGCGTGAAGTGCGCGATATGTACGGCCTGATCCCCGTCGGCCTGCCGGACGAACGCCGCCTGGTGCTGCCGGATGATTGGCCGGACGAGCTGTATCCGCTGCGTAAAGACAGCATGGATTACCGCCAGCGCCCGGCGCCGACGACCGATGCGGAAACCTACGAGTTCATCAACGAACTGGGCAGCAAGAAAAACAACGTCGTGCCGATTGGCCCGCTGCACGTCACCTCCGATGAACCTGGCCACTTCCGCCTGTTCGTTGACGGCGAGAACATCATTGATGCCGATTACCGTCTGTTCTATGTCCACCGTGGCATGGAAAAACTGGCGGAAACCCGTATGGGCTACAACGAAGTCACCTTCTTGTCTGACCGTGTTTGCGGTATTTGCGGCTTTGCACACAGCACCGCGTATACCACCTCCGTCGAGAATGCGATGGGCATCGTCGTGCCGGAACGTGCGCAGATGATCCGCGCCATTCTGCTGGAAGTTGAACGCCTGCACTCGCATCTGCTGAACCTCGGCCTGGCGTGCCACTTCACCGGTTTTGACTCCGGGTTTATGCAGTTCTTCCGCGTGCGTGAGGCCTCCATGAAAATGGCGGAAATCCTCACCGGTGCGCGTAAAACCTACGGCCTGAACCTGATTGGCGGTATCCGTCGTGACTTCCTGAAAGACGACATGATCCAGACCCGTCAACTGGCGCAGCAGATGCGCCGTGACGTGCAGGACCTGGTGGATATTCTGCTGAGCACCCCGAACATGGAACAGCGCACCGTCGGGATTGGTCGTCTTGACCCGCAAATCGCCCGCGACTTCAGTAACGTTGGCCCAATGGTTCGCGCCAGCGGTCACGCGCGCGACACCCGCGCCGATCACCCGTTTGTGGGCTATGGTCTGCTGCCGATGGAAGTTCACAGCGAGCAGGGCTGCGATGTTATTTCGCGCCTGAAAGTGCGTATCAATGAAGTGTTTACCGCGCTGAACATGATTGACTACGGTCTGGACAACCTGCCGGGCGGCCCGCTGGCGGTGGAAGGTTTCACCTACATTCCACACCGCTTCGCGCTGGGCTTCTCTGAAGCACCGCGCGGTGACGATATCCACTGGAGCATGACCGGCGACAACCAGAAACTGTACCGCTGGCGCTGCCGTGCGGCGACCTACGCCAACTGGCCGACCCTGCGCTACATGCTGCGCGGCAACACCGTGTCCGACGCGCCGCTGATTATCGGTAGCCTCGATCCTTGCTACTCCTGTACTGACCGTATGACCGTGGTCGATGTGCGTAAGAAGAAAAGCAAAGTCGTGCCGTACAAAGAGCTTGAGCGCTACAGCATCGAGCGTAAGAACTCGCCGCTGAAATAATTGAGCCATTGCGTGAGGTTCCCCTCAGCCCGACCCTCTCCCTTCCAGGGAGAGGATTAGGGGCAGAAAACCGCACGCAAGCTGGGAGCAACTATGTTTACCTTTATTAAAAAAGTCATTAAAACCGGCACTACGACGTCGTCTTATCCGCTGGAGCCGATGCCGGTTGATAAAAATTTCCGTGGCAAACCGGAACATAATCCACAGCAGTGCATTGGCTGCGCGGCGTGCGTGAACGCCTGCCCGTCGAATGCCCTGACGGTGGAAACCGACCGCGCTACCAACCAACTGGCGTGGCAGTTCAACCTGGGGCGCTGCATTTTTTGTGGTCGCTGTGAAGAAGTGTGCCCAACGGCGGCGATTAAGCTGTCGCAGGAATACGAACTGGCGGTATGGAAAAAAGAAGATTTCCTTCAGCAGTCTCGCTTTGATATCTGCAACTGCCGGGTGTGCAAACGCCCATTTGCGGTACAAAAAGAGATTGATTACGCCATTGCGCTGCTGAAACACAACGGCGACAGCCGTGCGGAAAACCACCGCGAAAGTTTTGAGACCTGCCCGGAATGTAAGCGTCAGAAATGTTTGGTGCCTTCCGACCGTATTGACCTGACTCGCCACATGAAAGAGGCCATCTGATGAGCAACTTAATAGGGCCACGCGACGCCAACGGTATGCCAGTACCGATGACGGTAGAAGAATCTATCGCCAGCATGAAAGCCTCGCTGCTGAAAAATATCAAACGTTCTGCCTACGTTTATCGCGTGGACTGCGGTGGCTGTAACGGCTGTGAAATTGAGATTTTCGCCACGCTTTCGCCGCTGTTCGACGCCGAACGTTTCGGGATTAAGGTCGTACCGTCACCGCGCCATGCTGACATTTTGCTGTTCACCGGAGCAGTTACTCGTGCGATGCGCTCCCCGGCGCTGCGTGCCTGGCAGTCTGCGCCAGATCCAAAAATCTGTATCTCGTACGGCGCTTGCGGTAACAGCGGCGGTATCTTCCACGACCTGTACTGCGTCTGGGGCGGAACCGATAAAATCGTGCCGGTGGATGTGTATATTCCAGGCTGCCCGCCAACGCCTGCGGCAACGCTGTACGGTTTTGCGATGGCGCTTGGCCTGCTGGAGCAGAAAATCCACGCCCGCGCACCGGGTGAACTGGACGCGCAACCGGCGGAAATTCTGCATCCAGATATGATGCAACCGCTGCGCGTTAAAGTTGACCGCGCCGCGCGCCGCCTGGCGGGTTATCGCTATGGCCGCCAAATTGCCGACGACTATATGCTGCGTCTGGGCCAGGGCGATACCCAGGTTGAGCAATGGCTGGCAACGGAAAACGATCCGCGTTTGACGGAAATCGTCACGCAACTGAATCACGTAGTAGAAGAGGCACGTATTCGATGAGCGAACAGGTGGTGTTCAGTCAACTGAGCCGTAAATTTATTGATGAGAACGATGCAACGCCCGACGAGGCGCAGCAGGTTGTCTATTACAGCCTGGCGATTGGCCACCACCTCGGGGTCATCGACTGCCTCGAAGCCGCGCTGACCTGCCCGTGGGATGAATATCTGGCATGGATTGCTACGCTGGAAGAGGGCAGTACGGCACGGCGTAAAATGGAAGGCGTGCCGAAGTATGGCGAAATCGTTATCGACAGCAATCATGTGTCGATGCTGGCTCACGCGTTTGATAAAGCCCGTGCGGCGCAAACGCCGAAGCAGCAGGAATGGAGCCAGGCGATGCTCAACATGCTGCACGCCATTCATCAGGAAAGTGCAATTTACTTAATGGTTCGGAGGCTCCGTGACTGACGTTTTATTATGTGTTGGCAATAGCATGATGGGCGACGATGGCGCAGGCCCGTTGCTTGCTGAAATGTGTGCTAGCGCGCCGAAGGGCAACTGGGTAGTGATTGATGGCGGCAGCGCGCCGGAAAACGACATTGTGGCGATTCGCGAGCTGAACCCGGAGCGGTTGCTGATTGTTGATGCTACCGATATGGGGCTGAATCCTGGCGAGATCCGCATCATCGACCCGGACGACATTGCGGAAATGTTTATGATGACCACCCACAATATGCCGCTCAACTATTTGGTTGATCAGCTAAAAGAGGATGTGGGCGAGGTGATTTTCCTCGGTATTCAGCCGGATATCGTCGGGTTCTATTACCCGATGACGCAGGCGATTAAAGATGCCGTAGACGTCGTTTACCAGCGCCTGGAAGGCTGGGAAGGCAACGGCGGGTTTGCGGAGTTAGAAGCGGCAGAAGAGTAGCGGTAAAGCCGGATGGCGCTAACGCTTATCCGGCCTACGATGAACATTGAGTCGTTGAGTGGTACGTTGTGGAGGGGCATTATCAGCATTTCCACAATGTTACTCCCACGGATTAGTTATTGTGTAGGCCGGATAAGCGCGAGCGCCATCCGGCACAGACGATACGGATCTATTCGACGCTAACGACCAGCGTTTTAATCTCAAAAGGCGTAAAGGTGAGCATCACTTTGCCCTCTTTTATCGTAACGGGTTCACCGTTTTCCTCCATCAGATTGCACAGTTGCCCTTGCGTAATTCGCGGGTCTAACGTGACCATCGCCAGGGTGTGGCAACCATCAAACTCATAAAGGCGAAGCGCCAACCCTTCTCCGGCTTCGGTTTGCTTGATGGTTTCCACGCAGACGTGCGGTGAATCGCAGCGAATAAAACTGCTGGCGACACGATGATTGCTGCCTGTAACGCTGCCCTCATGGGTACACAGTTTGAGAGGGTTATTAAAGAGATACGCTTCGCGGTTAACCTGGCCTTCCACCTCATCGCCGCAGTGCGGGAACAGCGCGTAGCTGAAAGTGTGCTGCCCGCGATCGGCATCAACGCCGGGGGAATTCTGCGAGCGCAGCAAGTTAAGATCGAGAATACCGTTCTTCGCATAGTGCCCATATTTGCAATCGTTGATAAGCGCCACGCCATAATCGCGCTCGGAATAATCAATCCATTTATGCGCGCATATTTCAAACTGAGCCGCGTCATAAACATTGCGCGTCAGCGTACTGCGCTTAAATTTGCCGAACTGGATATCGCAATTAACGTCATCGCTAAATACCGCCACATCGAACGAAGTACGCAGCATTTTTAAGTTTTCATGCCAATCGACAGTCGTGGTAAAGGTGATGAGTTTGCTGCCTGGCGTCAGGCTAATGGTCTGCTGTAGCGTTGAATTCCCATAGCGGTAATGCTGCTCAACAATCGCCAGTGGGCCTTCCTGACGCGACGTGACCTCGCTAAGAACAAAGTATTCTGGCGTCCGGTTCCGCCACGTAATATCAATATCCCAGCAGTTACCGCAGATATCGTCATACACCGCCAGTTGGTTGCCGAGCGTATTATCGCGCAGAACCGATTTGCCCGTTTCTGTATCGATAATCTCGCTGATGTGTCCCTGCGCATTAAAAACGATGCGAATTACCTCATTTTCAAGACAGGTATCCTGCACCGTCATGGCAGGGATCGCAGGTGACGGTAGGTTATCCAACTCCGTATAACCGAAGGCTGGCAGCGTGATATGACGGTAGCCGTCTGCCATCGCAACCCAGGCTTCGCGGGCAAAGCCCGTAATATTATGGGCAACCGTATTACCGGCGGGGACGGCGCAATATTCTGCAAACTCTGTGAGATAGTGTTGAGTCAGTTGCTCTACCTCCGCCAGTAAAATAGCGTAGCGGGCGACAGATTCATCATAAACGCGTTTTATTGATGAACCCGGCAAAATATCATGGAACTGATACAGCAACACTTCCTGCCAAATTTGACGCAACTGCTCTACGGGATAGGCGGCTTGAGTATAGAAAGACATTCTGCTGGCGGCGAATTCCAGTTCGCGCAATGCATTTTCCATTTTACGATTGTAGAATTTATTTCTCGCCTGAGTTGTCAGTGTGCCCTGATGTTTTTCTAAATACAGCTCACCTTTATAATGCGGATAATTGCGCTGGTCTTTGGCAATATGATGGAAAAAGTCGCAGGCTTTTCCCTGTTTTACCGGGGAAATACCGTTCAGGTCTTTAATTCGTTGCAGCCGTTCCAGATGTTCTGGCCCTGGGCCACCGCCGCCGTCACCAATACCAAACAGCATCAGGGCGCTGTCGCAGACGCCTGCATCCTGATAGTTCTTTTCTATAAATTTAATGCCGCGTGGTGCGGCCGGGCTATTATAGTTTTCCTCTGGCAGCATATGCGTTAATACGCCAGTACCGTCAATGCCGTGCCAGATAAACGTATGGTGCGGGAATTTATTATGCTCATTCCACGACAGCTTTTGCGTCATAAAATAATCAATTCCACTTTTTTTCATAATCTGTGGCAGGTTGGCGTTATAGCCAAATACATCAGGAAGCCACAGCATATTGGTGACTTGCGAAAATTCCTGCTGCCAGAACTGGCGACCATAGATAAACTGCCGTACCAGCGATTCTCCCGACGGCACGTTCATATCCGGCTCTACCCACATATCGCCCTGAATTTCGAAACGTCCAGCTTTAACCTGCTGTTTAACGCGTTCAAATAACTGCGGGTGATCTTCTTTTATCCACTGAAATAGCTGTGGTTGGCTGGCACCAAAATGGTAATCAGGATAGCGTGCCAGCAGATCCAGCGCGGTGGAGAAGGTGCGCGCGCCTTTGCGCTTTGTTTCGCGCAGCGGCCACAACCAGGCCAGATCGATATGTGCGTGACCAATGCCGGTGACGGTAATCGTGGGGTCGCCGCCTTTTTTATTCAGCTCGGTTGCCAGGCATTGTCGGGCAGCGGCAATGGCGTCGTCAGAATAACCGGTAGCCAAATCCAGCGCCTGCTCCAGACACACCACCAGCCGTCGGTAACGGGGCGATTCAGCATCCAGGCTTTTTAACAGATCGAACAGCACCCAGGCGTCATAATAGAGCGCGCGTAGTTCATCATGACATACGGCGATTTCAGCCAGATCCAGCGTACCGCTGCCCAAATTACCGAACAGATCGTTACAGGCCAGATCCAGCCACAGGTCTACTTTGCCATTCGGGCAGTTCTCCGCAGTCAGTTGCCAGACGGTTTTACCCGGTAGCCCCAGGCTGGTTTCAAACGTGGAATCGACGTTGGTCAGGCCGCGTATGGGGTTTCCCTGGCGGTCGTAAATCAGCGATTCGCCGCCGCAGTCAAAGTGCAGTACCACATGCTGACTGCGGGCGGATTCTGGAATCGTGCCGCAGACATTGACCCAGGCGCAGTCCCACAGCTTGCCCCAGCTTTCTCCTTTTTTGAATTCAACAGGCGTGCCCTGTTGGCGCTGTGCGAAGGGGACCGGCTCCGGCGTGACGCTCCCAAAAACCGTAACTTCAGCCACCGGAGAATAAATTGTGTCTTTTATTTTCTTAATCAGATAATCAATATCTTTCAGCGACTTCTCATAAAACTTGAGCATAATGAATTCCTTTCAATCATGAAGTTCGGATTAATAAATGCGCTGTTCATCTTCGCCAAACATTAACAATGCGCGGCTAAAAAAACGGGCGGTATAGTGAGTGTTAAGCGTCAGATCGCGTCCGTGGCGTGTTTCTATAATCAAACTCCCGCCCGCCGGATTACGGGCATAAGCAAATGTCTCGCTGCCGAGTTGTTCCAGCATATCGATGGTGAGCGTGAGCGAAGCATCTCCTGCATCATCAAATTGCTTTGGTCGAATACCGATTTTTACGCGGCTGCCTTGTGCAACCCGCGTTTTAATGGGAATGGTAATGTGGTCTCCGGAAAATTTTGGCAGGGAAACAACCACGCCTTTTTCACTTTGGGAAATAATCTCACCGTCGATAAAATTCATTTTGGGTGAACCGATAAATCCGGCGACAAAAAGGTTGGCTGGGTCGTCGTATAATTCCAGCGGTGAGCCTACCTGTTCTATTTTCCCTGCTCGCAATACCACGATTTTGTCTGCCAGGGTCATGGCTTCTACCTGATCGTGGGTGACATAAATCGTGGTGGTTTGCAGCTCCCGATGCAGACGGGCAATTTCAATACGCATTTGCACACGCAGTTCGGCATCAAGGTTGGAGAGCGGTTCATCGAATAAAAAGACTTTTGGATCACGAACAATCGCTCGGCCTATTGCCACGCGCTGCCGCTGACCGCCGGATAACGCTTTCGGCTTACGTTTTAGCAGCGGTTCCAGCTCTAACGCGCTAGCGGCCTGCAATACCTTTCTTTCTATTTCCTCTTTCGACACGCCCGCATGTTTGAGGGCAAACGCCATATTTTCTTTTACCGTCATATGCGGGTAGAGGGCATAGGTCTGAAACACCATCGCAATGCCGCGCTGTGAAGGATCAACATCATTCATGCGTACGCCATCAATCGTCAGCTCACCAGCAGAAATTTCTTCCAGCCCGGAGATCAGGCGTAACAGCGTTGATTTTCCGCAACCGGAAGGGCCGACAAATACCACAAACTCACCGTCATTAATGTTTAAATCGACATCCTTGATAATTTCGATTTTGCCAAATGATTTTTGTATACCCGTTAAATTGACTTTAGCCATTTTACTAACCTCTCTGGCAGGTATTTTTCCTACCACGGTAATCGAGTGGATATGTCGTTCTACTTAACTGAACCCAACATTCCCTGAACAAATTGTTTTTGCATTGCGAAGAAGACCAGTAACATTGGCGCGGTGGCTATCACGGTGACCAGCATAATGATGCCGAAATCAGGCAAATAAGCAGAACCCAGTGATGAAATCACCAGCGTAAATGTTTTCTGTTCATTAGATTGCAAAACAAGTAATGGCAAGATGTAGCTATTCCATGCCGACATAAATACGATAATAAAGGCGGCGGCGTACGTTGAACGCATTACGGGAATATAGATAAACAGAAATATCTTCCACTCTTTTAACCCATCCACCCGCGCGGCATCGCGCAAATCAGCAGGAAAGGCTTTGGTACTCTGGCGAAAATAAAAGATAAGGTATACCGAGGTAATACCGGGCAAGATCACCGCTAAATGTGAGTTGATAAAGCCAAACGTCGCCAGCAGCGTGAACAGCGGGATCATCGTGGCGGCAAAAGGGATCATCATGGTTAATAATAGTCCCTGGTAAATTTTTTCTTTTACCCGCGAGCGAAATATCTCAAAACCATAGCCTGCCATTGATGAGATTAATAAAGTTAATATTGAACCGATAATGGCTATTTTGCTGGTATTCCATAATATCAGCCCAATATCAAACAGTTCATTCAGCTTTTGAAAATTGACGATGAGCTGATGACCAAATGACATCTTCCCTTTGATAATATCGTTACTGGAGTTGGTTGCACCAATAATCATCCAGATAAATGGGAACACTGAAAGGAAAGAGATAACTACCATAAACAGGTAGGTTAAGCTACGGCGAATCACTCTGAACCCATTCATTAATCACGCTCCCGTGCCAGCCAGAATTGAATAAATGCCAGCATGGCGACTAATACGACAATGACGTAAGAAACCGTCGCGGCATAACCATAATTGGGGACAAATTTAAAGGAAAGATTATAAATATACATTGAGAGGGTTAAGGTACTGTTGACCGGCCCTCCTGCTGTAATATTCATCGTCTCATCAAATAGCTGTAACGTACCGATAGTTGAGGTGACGGTAGTAAACAGGATAACCGGTTTTAACATCGGAACGGTGATGGATAAAAATTGCCGGGTTTCTGATACGCCATCAATGCGCGCCGCTTCATAAATCGACCGGTCAATGTTTTGCATCGCTGCAATATAAAAAATCATGTTATAGCCCGTCCAGTGCCAGGTGATCGCCGAGGCAATGACTATTCGCGCCCAGAAGGGGTCGGATAACCATGAAATGGGTTCGGAGATAATCCCTAACGCCAGTAAGGCGTAGTTAATGATGCCGTCAAAAGAGAACATACTTTTGAACAGGATCGAGTAGGCCACCAGCGAAGTGATACAAGGTAAAAAGACAGCCGTGCGCCAGAGGCTACGGAATTTGAGGTTAGGTATATTAAGACATGCGGCGACGATCATCGCCAGTATAATCATGACCGGCATCTGGATGACTAAGAAAATACAAGTATTAAACAGTGTTTTATGGAACACTGGATCGCCAACCAGTCGGTATATATTATTCAGACCGACAAACCGAGTGATCATGCCCTGTCCTGCATGGAATGACAGCCATAATGATTTCACTACCGGATAGAGGGTGAATGTCAACACCAAGAATAGTGCAGGTAAAACAAATACCCAGCTATTAATCATTATGGTCTGTTTAGGACGCAATAACGCCATAACTAATCCTCATATAACAGGGCGGGAGATCCCTTGCCCATAATACCTGTCATGCTTCGGGTTGCAGCGTCTGACCGCAACCCGAAGTAGTAGACTAAGTACACAAAGTTATTGAATTTGCGTTTTGACCTGTTCCTCAGTATCACTTAACGCTTTATCGATAGATTTGCCTTTCAATATTTGCGGAAGTTGCTCATTAAGTGCCATCGCGGCTTCATCAGAATAGATACCATAATTAATGCTAGGAATAATTTTCAGCCAGTCGCTAAAGTTGCTCCAGATTGGTGTATTACCAAAATAAGGATCGGGCGCTTTATAAGCATCACCCTCTTTGGCCAACAGATTTGAACCCATCGCTCCCCGGCTTTTCAGGATTGACTGATAAAAATCAATATTTTTGACATAAATATCACTTAGAAAACTAATTGCAGTGTCTTTTTGCTTACTGCTGGCGAGAACGTACCAACTGGAGCCGCCGAGGTTAGATGCGTGGGTTGCGCCCTTCACCCCTTCCATGACCGGAATTTCTGCCACCCGCCATTTACCCGCCTGTTTAGGTTCTGCTTTGATAGTGCTGATCCCCCAGACACCGGTTATCACACTGGCGACGTTATTTTTTTCATTATTCAGCGTATTGGTGGCTTCCGACCAACCAAATACCGGTTTGACGATCCCGGAATTATTAATTTTGACATAATATTGCAGCGCAGCTTTTAATGCGTCGTTGTTTGCGATAGTTGGCTGATTATCTTTATCAAAAAACCATGAACCTGCGGACTGCAACATAATATTGATCAACAGGGTATCATTAGGGTCGATAGCTAACATTTTTTTGCCGGTTTTACTGTCCACCTGTTTGCCAATTTCTATATAGCGATCCCAGGTCAGGTTTTTCATATCCGCTTCGCTGAAACCGGCCTGTTCAATAATGTCCTTACGATAAAATAGCCCCGTTACCCCGGAATCAAACGGGACGCCATAGGTTTTATTCTCATGCTTCATTGTTGCTATTTTCTGATTGGCGAAAACGTTGTAATCAATTTTCCCGTCAAGAGGCTCAAACGCCCCTGGATAGAACTGGATATAGCGCTGTATTTTATTATCTTCCACTAAAACAATATCCGGCAGCCCCTCTGTTACGCCGGAAGTCAGCATGGTCTGGATTTTTTGCTCAACGTCAGATTTCCCCATATCGACGACATTAAAAGTCACATCGGGATGGGTTTTACGGTAGATCTCTCCCGCTTCTTTCATAATGGGAATATTGAAATTAGGATCCCACGACCAGATAGTAATTTCCTGTGCCTGAACGCTAAATACCGCGCTTAATGCCAGTGATGCGACAAATAGTTTACGCTTGATCATATCCATGATTCCTTTTGATATTTGATGTTCTGAGTCTTTTCCCTGTCACCAACCATTTATGATAGATCTGCTCATCCATGAGCAAATCCGGCAAAACTCACTGATACGCGAGGGTAAAAGACCAGTGATATTCTGGCTCTTGCAATAAATATTCAGGATGAACGCTCATGGTCCAGGAATCATCGCCGCCGACGCCCATATGGAAGCCATCAAGAGTCAGCCATACCCCTTTTTCTTCCTGCATCAAGTGCCAGTGCGAGGTTTCCATCAACTGACGTCTGCCGTATGGGCTGAGTGAAAAATGGAAATGACCGCGAACCTGCCAGCGCTGCCATGAGAGCGCGCGAGTATCGCAACGCAGACCGTTTTCAGAAGGTGAGATGTACGGCGTGGTCATGGCCGATAACGGCTGCGTCCAGCGAGAAAACTGTGCTGCCGACAAGCGGTCAGGATAATTTTCATGCGGGCCACGACCAAGCCAGGTGACAGGCGAGTTATCCGAGACTAACTGGCACACCGCGCCGATGCGGGGCAGGGGAGGCAACCTCATATCCCGTTTGACATCAATCGCCACCTGTAATTGCCCGGCATTATCCACGGTCATCGTCCACTGGCTGATGATAATGGGCTGCTGATGGTCGCTATCGGTCGCTAAATAATAGGCGTGGAGCGCTTTTACCACGATGCCGTCCTGCGTGGCTTCGGCGGTGCTGCGATGGCAATGGTGCGCTAAATCATACAGTCCGGCAGCTTTCCAGCGGCCGTCCCAAATATTCATATTCAGGGTTGCTGGGTCGCCGCTACCGACATCGTTATCCAGCGGCGCGCGCATAAACTGATCGACCAGCGGCTCCAGAAGCTGCGGTTCGCCATCTACCCGCCATTGTGAGAGCGCGCCGGTTTCCCGACACACCTGCCATTGCTGGTTTTGCCAGTCAATTTGGTAATATTGATCGGTGGTGCAAAGTTCAGGGGCTGCGATAAATTTCACCGCTTTAACGGCGGGCAGCGGCGTTGGCAGATGCCACTGTTCCTGCGCGCAACAGTGACCCGCTTCAGCCCACGCGGTGGGCGCAATATGCTCGACGCGAAGATTCAGCCAGACCATTTCATCATCTGGCTGGGCATCAAACCCGGTTGCGCTAAGGACAATTTGCTGGGTTTCGCCAGGTGCCAGTAACAACGGCAGCGTACCCTGCTGGCGAACTTCACCCTGCGCTTCAATCGCCCAGTACAGGCGTTCATTATCGCTATTTCTGAACAGAAACTCGCTGCTGACAGCAATGGTCAGAGGCTGGGTGCTGAGCAACTGAAACTGGAAATACTGCTGATGATATTTGGCTTCTGACAGGCTGGGATGCGGGGTGCGATCCGGGAAAACCACCCCGTTCATACAGAACTGGCGATCGTTAGGGGCATCGCCAAAATCACCGCCGTACGCCCACCACGGATTGCCTTGCGCGTCGTAACGGGTCAGGCATTGAT
Organism: Kluyvera fluvialis; assembly: GCF_059725275.1. Taxonomy (NCBI): domain Bacteria; kingdom Pseudomonadati; phylum Pseudomonadota; class Gammaproteobacteria; order Enterobacterales; family Enterobacteriaceae; genus Kluyvera; species Kluyvera fluvialis. The sequence goes on from NZ_AP046142.1 coordinate 1,124,275, forward strand.
CGGCCCAGTCCCAGATGAAGCCGCCCTGTAAGCGCGGGTACTCCCGAAAAGCTCGCCAGTAATCGGCAAAGTTACCCAGACTATTGCCCATCGCATGGGCATACTCACATAAAATGAGCGGGCGATTTTCACCGGGTAAACTCAGCCATTTTTTTATCGACCATTTTGGTGGGTTTTCTTCGAGCGTGGTGTCAACGCGCGCATACATCGGGCAAATGATATCGGTCGCCTGGGTATTGGCTCCGCCGCCTTCATACTGCACCGGCCGCGTGGGGTCTTGTTGTTTAACCCAGTTGTACAGCGCGGTATGGGTAGCCCCGAAACCGGATTCATTGCCCAGCGACCAGATGATAATGCTGGCATGATTACGGTTGCACAGCACCATGCGGGTGACACGCTCGGCGTAAGCGGCAAGCCAAAGCGGATCGTCCGATAAACGGTTCACTGGCTCCATGCCATGCCATGCGATTCGATATTGGCTTCATCAATCACGTACAGACCATAGCGGCTGCATAATGCATACCACTGTGGTTGATTAGGGTAATGAGAGCAGCGCACGGTGTTAAAATTATTCTGCTTCATCAGCAGGATATCTTGCACCATGTCAGCGTAACTCACGGTGTGGCCCGTTATCGGGTGGTGCTCGTGGCGATTGACGCCGCGAATTAATACCGGCTTGCCGTTAACTTTGAGCAGGCCATCCTGAACCTCGATTTTCCTGAAGCCGACATCACAGGCTTCGCTCACGATTGCCTGATCGTTTGCGTCCAGTAACGAGATAACCACCCGATACAGCCAGGGTTGTTCGGCGCTCCACAATAATGGCTTATCGACGGTGAGTTGGATGTTCAGACGCTCGGCATAATCGTTATGCCCGCGTCCGACATGCTCCGTAGCGGAGGCGATTTCGTGTTCGCCGCGCCAGAGCGCCGTTTTAATTCGGTAGCCACTGGCGGGGGAAACATTATTGAGCGTGATAGTTGCCGATAATGTGCCCTGACGAAAAGTGTCATCCAGGGTGGTTTCAAGACAATAATCGGCAATCGACTGCGTTGGTAAATGGAGTAACGTGACCGGGCGGAAAATACCGCTCATGCGCCACATATCCTGATCTTCAAGATAAGTCCCCGCGCTCCAGCGCAATACCAGGACGCACAGGCGGTTGCTGCCTGGTTTAAGAACCTCGCTAAGATCAAATTCAGCAGGCAGGCGGCTATCCTGCGAATAACCAATCCACTGACCGTTGCACCACAGATAAAATGCCGAATCCACGCCACCCAATATTATTCGCGTCTGCCCCGATGCTTGCCAGTGGTCAGGCACGGTGAAATCCAGGGAATAACAGCCGGTGGGGTTTTCATGTGGGACATCAGGCGGGGTGACGGGAATGGGATAGCGAATATTGGTATAGATGGGGGTGTCATATCCCTCGGTTTGCCAGTTGGAAGGGACGTTTATGGGTTTCGCATCCGGCAATATCCCCGTCAGCCAGGCCTCTGGTACATCCTGAGGGCAGGCGAAATAGCTAAATTGCCATTCACCATTGAGTGATATTTCGGCCTGCGACGTTTGATCGTCTCGGGCTGAAAGGGCATTTTCCCATCCATGTAGTGGTGTATGCGCTTTGAGTCGATTAATTTCACTGATGGATTGGCGTTGCCAGTCATTTCTTGAAAGAATATCGACAAGTGATGATATATTTGAAGTGTATGAGACAGGTTTCATGATCTTATCCATTGAATCCTTTAAGTAATATACTTGTTAAGAATGACGGCAATCATTAATCGACGTGACGATAAGCGCTAGCCCGCCGGATATCGCCACAACGTATACCCTTGAGGTTATTTTGGTGATAGTTTTTTTGCCGAAAAAGTATACGAATGTCGCAAACTAATAATTATTATTTTTATTAGTTTGTGTCTAATCTGGTTTTTGATTAACAATGGAAGCTATTTGTATTTATATATAATAAATATTGTTTTTTAATCTTATATAATATTATTAAATGTATTTGTATGGTCTATATATTTGTGATGTAAATAATAGAGTGATAAAAAAAGGTTCATCGCAGGTTAGCGTGAACCAATAGAAAACGGCAGTCAGAACGTTTAGGTTTGTATTCGCCAAAACACACCTTGAACCTTCAAAACTGCCGTTGCCATGAATGCTAACCTGACTTCTTTTTTCTGGAGAGGGTTCAGTGTCTCTGAAATCCCGGCAGGTCATCAAACGGAGCCGCTGGTTGTTGCTGCGCAATCCGGAAAACCTACCGGTGGGACATGACGTCAGGCTGTCAGAATTACTGGAGGCGTCCTGGGAAAGCGGCATAAAGGCACTGAGGCAGTTCGCTGAAAAATTAAAGGGCTATGTGGCCGGGATAGTAGCCAGTGCGACACACAGACTGAATACCAGCGTACTAATTGGAGTCATTATCCTTTTCAGGATGGTATTCAAACTGCTCACACATTTTAGGATCCTTTACGTAGTCAGTGCCTGAAAAGGGACCTTTTTGGCCACACGAATGATAGTCAGCAAGGGGAACGAATGAAATATACAGTGACAACGGGAAAGCAAGAATAAATGCGAGGATGATATATCCCCAGACAGCTTTTATCACTTTACACCATAACTTCGTGATGCCGACAGTAAAGGGAAGGAACAAAAACAAGAACACTAATACATCAAAATATCCCATAACAGGCAAATATAGTAATGCAAATACATCACGCCAACTATAGTAGACAGCATCTGCACCTGCGAAGACATCCTTGATTGTAGCCCAACTTGTACGGGTAAAAAAAATCAATGCACCAGTAAGTACCATAATGAAAAAAAGACATGCAAGAATGAATTTCACTCTTTCTTTTAATGTCATGTTCTTCATCACCAATTCATTTTTATTGTTCATCAGATTTATCCTTTTCAGGATGGTATTCAAACTGCTCACACATTTTGAGGTCTTTTACGTAGTGAACACCTGAAAAGGGGCCTTTTTGACCACACGATTCATAAACATTCAAGATATAAATAGAAATCACTATAGATAATGGAATGGCGATAAAGAAGGCGATAAGACCATACCCCCATACTATATTTATCGCTTTGTGCCACAACTTAGCGAGATTGAAAGTAAATGGTGAAAACAGAAGCAACAATGCAAATATATCAAAATACCCCGCGACGGGAAGAAAGAGCAATATAAAGACGTCTCTAAAATCGTAGTAGAATGTGTCCGCACCTGTAAAAATACTTACTATGACAACACCGCTAGTATTCGTAAAGAAAATGAGTCCCCCAGTGAGCATGGCAATAACAAACACACCAGCAATGTTAAATTTTATTCTTTCCTTTAGCGTTGTAAAAACTCTCACTTCTAACGTTTCTTTTTTGAACATAAAATTCCCTTACCAGCCTGTATTCATCAGGCCAAACATAAATGGACTGGTATGTTCAAGGTTCCATTTCTCTATTTCCGCCCGTGACTTCATCCCTTCTCTAATCGCTGAAATTAACTTATCAGATAAATGATACTTACGATCCAGATAATCTAGCGCAAGTGTAATTGAAAAACCAACCACAACAAGAAGCACTATTCCTGCTGCAATGGGGAGTATGACTCCAAAAGATGCAGCGACCGTAGTCAGAACCCCGCCAACCGCAACCAAAACCTTCGTCACAAATATCGTCACAATAATCTTGGCAATATCCATCGTAATATTACCAATAAAGGTCGCCACATCATGGTCTGATTTAAAGATAAGTTGAACAGTACCGCCAATGAAAACCAGATGCAGAATTTGGCACCTTCAAGAATGCTGCCATTAATACCCGCTTTACCAATACCTAACTCAAGTATCTGAGGCGAGTTAATTCTATATCTTGTCCCCCGGAGGATACGCCGCAACGACGCATAACCGGTAATTTTGACATAAGCTTGCCCACCATATTGATACGGAATGGCTTTGATACCTAATCCCTTTAGTCGGTAGACCAGTTTACCTGCGTCAGCATAACTCGCGAGCTTTGAGAGATTTTTTGCCCCCGCGATGCCGTCCTTAATATTACCTACATAGGTGGTGGCAAGAATCACAGGCTTACTGTTGTCCAAATCATCAATCACGCCCTGCACTTGTCCTTCCTGCCTCTGCCTGATGAAATTTGTCATGATGACGTCCTGTCTTTTTCATCCTTGGATTTATCCTTTTCCGGATGATATTCAAACTGCTCACACATTTTTATTTCTTTTACATAATAACTGCCTGAAAAGGGGCCCTTTTGACCACATGATTGGTAGTTGCTCAATGAGTAAAATAAAATTATCAGAGATAGTGGAATTGAGAGGAGCAACATCAGCCATCCATATACTGCTACAGCCTTCATCCCTGTCAGAAGATACTCCAGTAAGTTTCGGGTAACGGGAAAAAACATCATGGCAACAATAAGAATATCAGCATAAAAAAATGCCGGAAGCCAAAGGAAAAGCGGTATAGTTTTCCAGTCATAGTAAACAACGTCTTTTTTATATAGTATATCGGCAAGCTCAGAACCGCCGACTGTAAAGATAAAAACGGTTGCAGCAGTAGTGCAACTAAATAAAAATAATGCGGTCAGCCTCACTTTTACTGAGATATTGGTCAATGCCCGCCTTGCCATGCGCTCCTGATTCTCTCGTTTTCCAGACATGACATATCCTTACCAGTGTGTATTCATCAGGCCATACGTAAATGGGCTGGTGTGTTCAAAATTCCATTTTTCGATTTCGACCTGCGTCCTCATACCTTCTCTAATTGCTGAAATCAATTCATCCGACAAATGATATTTCTTATCCAGTTCATCCAGCGCCCAAGTAATAAGAAAACCCACTGCGATGAAGGATGCTGCGGTATCAACTGATTGATGGGCACCTTACCGCTCAGGGTATCACCCAGGTAATCCGCCCATGATGGATTCTGTTTATTTAACTCAGGCATTCCTGCCTCCATAGATTCGGGAAACAACTATCGTGGGCAAATAACAGAAAGCGTCCTGCACTTGTCCTTCCTGCCTCTGCCTGACGAAATTTGTCATGATGACGTCCTGTTTTTTTCATCCTCGGATTTATCCTTTTCAGGATGGTATTCAAACCGCTCATACATTTTGGGATTTTTTACATAGTCAGCGCCTGAAAATAGACCTTTTTGCCCACACGAGTCATAACCATTCAAGATATGAATGGAACTCGCTATGAATAGTTGAATTGCGAATAAGAAGGCAACAATACCCCAGACAATATTTATCACTTTGTACCACAACTTCGCGAGATTGAAAGTAAATAGCGAAAACAGGAGCAATAATGCAAATATATAAAAATATCCCGCGACGGGAAGAAAGAGCAATATAAAGACGTCTCTGAAATCGGTGATGCCTCTAATTGGTTGAATTAGTGCATGATGTCCACTTTTGAATTTTTCTCACGCTCTGTTGAGTTGCATGAAAAAGTCATCGGTGCCTTCATTGAAAAATACATGTTCTACTAATTGGAGTTATTACCAAAAAAGGATCGGCTGCGAATGGAAAGTCGGGGAATGGAAGGGCGGGCTGACGGGGTTCGGTATTTATTACTGACAGACAGCGCCAGGTCAGCGCTGTCTGTCAGTGCAAGTTACGCTAAATCTTCACCGTTGCTGGCAATTACTTTTTTATACCACCAGAACGACTTTTTGCGCGTGCGCGCCAGCGTGCCATTGCCTGCGTCATCACGGTCTACGTATACCAGCCCGTAGCGTTTGCTCATTTCGCCGGTCGATGCCGCCACCAGATCGATACAGCCCCAGGTGGTGTAGCCGATAACCGGAATACCGTCCTCAATGGCATCGCCCATCGCACGGATATGTTCGCGCAAATAGCTGATGCGGTAATCATCATCTATCTGTCCATCGGCGTTAACCACGTCTTTCGCGCCAAGACCGTTCTCTACCAGGAATAGCGGCTTCTGGTAGCGGTCATACATCATATTCATGGTGATGCGCAGGCCGAGCGGGTCAATGCCCCAGCCCCATTCGCTGGCTTCGATATACGGATTTTTCAGCGATTTCACAATATTTGCCGCATTGGTGTTATTGGCGTTCATCTCCGCCGAGGCACAGCGCGAGGCGTAATAGCTGAAAGAGACAAAATCGACGGTGTTTTTCAAAATCTCGGCATCGTCGGCTTCGCGCTTAATCACCACGCCTTTTTCGCGAAACACGCGGGCAGAGTAGGCCGGATACGCACCGCGAGCCTGCACATCAATAAAAAACAGGTTTTCCCGGTCTTTTTCCAGCGCCGCCCACACGTCCTCTGGCTTACAGGAGTATGGGTAAAAATTGCCGCCCGCCAACATACAGCCGACCTGATTTTGCGGGTTAACTTCATGGGCGATTTTGGTCGCCAGCGCGCTTGCCACCAGTTCGTGGTGCGCGGCCTGGTACTTCACTTGATCCTGATTTTCACCTTCTTCAAACACCAGCCCCGCACCGGAAAACGGGCTATGCAGCATGATGTTGATTTCATTGAACGTCAGCCAGTATTTCACCAGCCCGTCAAACGCCTCAAAACAGGTGCGCGCATAACGAGTGAAAAACTCGACCATTTTGCGGTTACGCCAGGAGCCGTATTCCGTGACCAGATGCATCGGCACATCGAAGTGGCACAGCGTGACCAGCGGCTCAATAGCGTATTTTTTGCACTCGCTAAACAGGTCGCGATAAAAGGCGATGCCCTCAGGGTTTGGCGTCAATTCATCGCCGTTAGGATATAAACGACTCCAGGCGATGGACGTGCGGAACACGCTAAAGCCCATCTCCGCCATCAGGGCGATATCTTCTTTATAGCGATGATAGAAATCGATGGCCTGGTGGCTGGGGTAAAACTCGTCTTCACGCAGCGTAAAGCGTTTTTCCTGCCCCAGTTTTACCGGCAGCCGGTTAACGCCGTGGGGGATCATATCGACCGTTGTCAGCCCTTTTCCGCCTTCGCGATAAGCCCCTTCGGCCTGGTTGGCGGCCAGTGCGCCACCCCAGAGAAATCCTTGCGGAAATGTGGACATGCGTTACCTCAACTTACTGAAAAATAATTAAATGCCTGCTGCATTAATATCGGTATTCGGCGTGGACTGGCGTTGGCGCGCCTCGGCGGCGGCCTGTTCAGGCGGGATATCTTCAAAGCCGAGAATCAACGTCAGCACAAACGACAACACCACCGCCAGCGCCATCACACCAAACACCCAAACGATGGACATCGGGTTTGCCGGATCAAAGAACTGTACGCTGGTGAACAGCCCCGGAGCCGCCATCGAGTGGCTGGCTAGTCCGGCAATACCCGCGACAGCCCCGCAGATAAAACCGCTAATCAGGCTGGCAATCAGCGGGCGCTTCAGGCGTATCGCTACGCCGTATAGCGCGGGTTCAGAAATACCAGCCAGAATCGCCGAAGCCGCTGCCGCCAGCGCCGTCTGGCGCAGTTCTGGGTTTTTTGTTTTCCAGGCCACCGCCAGCGATGAACCGCCGAGTGACAAATTGGCGCCAATTTCCGATGGCATCACCATGCCTTCTTTGCCGGTTTCAGCGATGGTTTGAATAATGGTGGGCGTAAAGACGCGGTGCATCCCGGTCATCACCAGCAGCGGCCACAGCGCGCCCATAATGGCGACGGACAGCCAGCCCAGATAGCCGTGGATGGTGTACACCAGCGCTGAAATTGCGCTACCGATCCAGATGCCGATAGGGCCAATCAACAAGATTGCCAGCGGGGCGGCAATCAGCACGATCAGCATCGGTTTGAGGAAGTTTTTAGTCACCGCAGGGGTAATTTTATCGACCCAGCGTTCGATATACGAAAGACACCAGGTCATGACCAGCGCGGGAATCACGGTGTAGGTGTATTTCACGGCGGTAACTGGAATAAACGCAAACTCGACGTGCTCGCCCTGCGCCGCTTTTGCCATCAGCTCAATAAAACTGGGGTGCACCAGTACCCCGGCGATGGCGATAGCCAGCGACATATTGGTTTTGAATTTGACCGCAGCCGAGGCCGCGACCATCAGCGGCAGGAAGAAGAACGCCCCGTCGCCAATCACCGTTAAAATCGTTAGCGTCGGCGCACCTTTTGGCAGCACGCCGGACATTTCAAGGATCATCGCCAGCAGCTTGACCATCGATCCGCCGATAATCGCCGGGATCAGCGGTGACATCGTGCCGATCAACGCATCGAGGATCCCCGCGCCGATGCGGCGTAGGGTTAATTTAGGTTTGCCGACCGGTACGGCAGGCTGCATGTCGGCTGGCAACAGGCTGACCACTTCGCGGTAGGCCTGAGAAACGGTATTGCCGATAATCACCTGGCACTGGTTTTCATTGCGTACCACGCCCAGCACTCCGCTGAGGCTTTTCAGCGTTGCGCTGTCTACGCGGGTGTCGTCTTTCAGCACGAAGCGTAAGCGGGTCATGCAGTGCGTGACGGCGGTGATATTTTCGACACCGCCCAGCGCGGTGACTACCGAGTGCGCCAGAGCCGCATAATTTTTAGACATCGGATTTTATCCTGTTTTATCAGTAGGGTACTTGTCGCTCAACGCCGGATGAATCGCGGTGATGAAACGTTGCATAGGAAACCGGTTCCACAAAATCATGATGTGTTTATTTTTAACCAGCAAGATCTAAATTTTGTTTATTAATTATTCGTGAAACCGATCACAAGAAAGGCCGTGGGCGATTTATTCAGCGCGCTGGCAGTTGCTGAAAATAGCCAAATGGTGAAGTACACTCATGCCAAACGATTTCTTAAGGATATGAATCATGACGACGATGCTGGAGGTGGCGCAGCGGGCGGGTGTCTCGAAAGCCACCGTATCCAGGGTGCTATCGGGCAATGGGTATGTCAGCCAGGAGACAAAAGACCGGGTGTTTTTAGCCATCGAGGAGAGCGGCTACCGGCCAAATCTGCTGGCGCGTAACCTGGCGACCAAAAAGACGCAAACCCTGGGGCTGGTGGTGACGAACACGCTGTACCACGGGGTTTACTTCAGTGAGTTGTTGTATCACGCCGCCTGCATGACTGAAGATCAGGGGCGGCGGCTGATTCTGGCCGACGGTAAACACAGCGCCCAGGAGGAGCGGGATGCGATTCAGTACCTGCTCGATTTACGCTGCGACGGTATTATTATTTATCCCCGTTTTCTGAGCGTCGATGATATTGACGATATTATTGAGCAGCAGCAGCGCCCGGTGCTGGTGATTAACCGCCGCTTGCGCCGTAATAGCAGCCACTGTGTTTATTGCGATCAAAAAACGGCGAGCCAGCAAGCGGTAGAAAAATTAATTAGCCTCGGTCATCGGGATATTGCTTTTATTACCGGTTCACTGGATTCCCCCACCGGTATTGAGCGACTTTCTGGCTATAAAGACGCGTTGACTAAGCACGGCATTACGGTGCGTAATGAGCTGATTGTTGAAGGTAAATGGACTCCTGCGACCGGTGCTGCCGGGGTAGATACGCTGCGCGAACGGCAGGTCACTTTTAGCGCGCTGGTTGCCAGTAATGATGATATGGCGGTTGGGGCGATAAAGCGCCTTCACGCTCATGGAATAACGGTTCCGCAGCAGGTATCGGTTATTGGCTTTGATGATATCGCGCTGGCGCCGTATATTATTCCGTCGCTTTCCAGCGTGCGTATTCCGGTAACGGAAATGATTAAAGAAACCATTAATCGGCTTATTTTTATGCTCGATGGTGGGGATTTTAAATATCAACAGACTTTCCCTGGCGAGTTGATTGAACGTGAATCAATGATTGCCCTGACACCCCGCTGACGTCGTCAACTGTCATCGTCATTAGTGACGATGACACGCCTCTCTGCCGCGCCCTTTCCAAAATAGTATTAATAATCAATGAACTAAAAGTTGGCTCGAATAATGCATTCTCCCGCGTATTCACTGTCATTGCTGGAGAAGTTGATGAACCGTTTCATCATTGCTGATGCGAGTAAATGTATTGGCTGCCGTACCTGCGAAGTTGCATGTGTGGTTTCCCACCAGGAGGATCAGGACTGCGCCGCCCTCACGCCGCAATCTTTCCTGCCGCGTATTCACGTTATTAAAGGCGTTAATGTTTCTACCGCCACCGCTTGCCGCCAGTGCGAAGACGCACCGTGCGCTAATGTCTGCCCGAACGGTGCAATTAGCCGCGACAAAGGGTTTATCCACGTCATGCAGGAACGCTGCATCGGCTGTAAAACCTGCGTAGTGGCTTGCCCGTACGGGGCGATGGAAGTGGTGGTGCGTCCGGTCATTCGCGACAGCGGCGCAGGACTTAAAGTGCGCGCTGAAAAAGCCGAAGCCAACAAGTGTGACCTGTGCTTCCACCGCGAAGCAGGCCCCGCCTGTATGGAAGCGTGTCCAACGCATGCGCTGTTCTGCGTTGACCGCAGCAAGCTAGAACAACTGAGTGCAGAAAAACGTCGCCGCGCTGCGTTGGACGGCGCTGCCGCTATTTCTCTTTAAATTGTCCCTTAATTTCTCATTTAACAGGTCTGTTACTGATGAAAAAAATCACGAGTGTGTGCCCCTACTGTGGAGCAGGTTGCAAACTGAAGCTGGTTGTCGATAACGGTAAAATTATCCGCGCCGAGGCCGCCGATGGTAAAACCAACCAAAATGAACTGTGTCTGAAGGGCTATTACGGCTGGGATTTTCTCAACGATACTCAACTGCTGACGCCCCGTTTGACACAGCCGATGATCCGCTATGAAAAGGGCGGCAAATTCACGCCTGTGAGCTGGGATGAGGCAATTCGCTATACCGCGAAACGCCTGGGCGAGATTAAAGCCCACTACGGGCCGCGCGCGATCATGACCACCGGTTCATCGCGCGGCACTGGCAATGAAACGAACTATGTGATGCAGAAATTCGCCCGTGGCGTACTGCACACCAATAATGTGGACTGCTGTGCGCGTGTCTGCCACGGCCCATCGGTGGCTGGGCTGCAAGACGTGCTGGGCAACGGGGCGATGAGCAACGGTATCAGCGATATCGAAAACTCACGCTGCCTGCTGATTTTTGGCTACAACTGCGCCGACTCGCACCCTATTGTGGCGCGCCGGGTAATCAAAGCCCGCGACAAAGGGGCCAAAATTATCGTTTGCGACCCGCGCCGCATTGAAAGCGCGCGTATCGCAGACCAGCATCTACAAATGCGTAACGGCAGCAATATGGCGCTGGTGAACGCCTTCGCGCATGTGCTGCTGGAAGAAGAACTGTACGACAAAGAATACGTGGCGCGTTACACCTCCGGGCTTGAAGAATTGCGTGAGGTGGTGAAAGAGTACGCGCCAGAAGCGGTTGAGGAGCTAACCGGCGTTTCGGCGGCGCAAATCCGCCAGGCGATGCGCACCTACGCGGCAGCGCCGTCAGCCACCATTATGTGGGGGATGGGCGTCACGCAGTTTGGTCAGGCGGTCGATGTCGTTAAAGGGCTGGCAACGCTGGCGCTGCTGACCGGTAATCTGGGGCGTGAAAACGTCGGCGTTGGTCCTGTTCGCGGGCAAAACAACGTGCAGGGCGCGTGTGATATGGGCGTGCTGCCGAACCAGTTCCCTGGCTATCAGGATGTCACCGACGCCGCCGTGCGGGAAAAATTCGCGCACGCCTGGGGTATTGACGCCAGCCTGATGGACGACAAAGTGGGCGTGCGGATTACCGAAGTGCCGCATCTGGCGCTGGAAGGCAAAGTGAAAGCCTACTACATCATGGGCGAAGATCCGTTACAGACCGAGGCCGACTTAGGCCTGGTGCGCAAAGGTTTTGACGCGCTCGACTTTGTGGTGGTGCAGGACATCTTTATGACCAAAACCGCCGAACAGGCCGACGTGCTGCTGCCCGCCACTTCCTGGGGCGAGCATGGCGGCGTCTTTACCTGTGCCGACCGTGGCTTCCAGCGTTTCGAAAAAGCCATCGAGCCGACCTGTAACGTCAAGCGCGACTGGGAAATTATCAGCCTTATCGCCAGCGAAATGGGCTACCCGATGCATTACGACAATAACCAGCAAATCTGGGACGAAATGCGCGAGCTGTGCCCGCTGTTCTTTGGCGTCACCTACGAAAAAATGGGTGAAATGGGCCATGTGCAGTGGCCATGCCCAACGCTCGACCATCCAGGCACGCCGTATTTGTACGAGGGCAACCAGTTTGCGACGCCGGACGGCAAAGGCCATCTGTTTGCCGCGCCGTGGCGTGCGCCCGCCGAGCGCCCTGATGAACAATTCCCGCTGGTGCTGTGTACCGTGCGGGAAGTGGGGCACTACTCTTGCCGTTCAATGACCGGCAACTGCGCGGCGCTGCAATCGCTGGCGGATGAACCCGGCTTTGTGCAGATTCATCCGCGCGATGCGCAACAACTGAACGTGAGCGATAAACAACTGGTGTGGGTTTCTTCGCGTCGCGGCAAGGTGATTAGCCGCGCCAACGTGAGCGAACGTATCAACCTCGGCAGCGTCTACATGACCTACCAATGGTGGATTGGCGCTTGTAATGAACTGACTCAGGACAACCTCGACCCTATCTCCAAAACGCCGGAAACCAAATACTGTGCGGTGAAGATTGAGGCCATTGAGGATCAAAACTGGGCCGAAAACTATGCGCTACAAAGCTATCAGGCCATGAAAACGCGCCTGAAAGCGGCGGTAGCCGGGTAATTATCATGCGTGCAAACGGTGTGCAGATTCGTATCTGCGGCAAAGTTCAGGGGGTGGGGTTTCGTCCCTTTGTCTGGCAGTTAGCGCAACAGCGCGGTTGCCTGGGCGATGTCTGTAATGACAGCGCCGGGGTGCTGCTGCGCCTGCTTGGCGATGACTCAGCTGGGATAATTGCCGCACTTCATCAGCACTGCCCGCCGCTTGCGCGCATTGATAGCACTCATGTTGAGCCATTTAACTGGCCGACGCTCCCCACCGATTTTGTCATTCGCCAGAGCGGCGCGGGGGCGATGAGCACACAAATTGTCCCCGATGCGGCAACTTGCCCGGCTTGCCTCGCGGAGATGAACGACCCGCAGGAGCGGCGCTACCGCTACCCGTTTATCAACTGCACCCACTGTGGGCCGCGCTTTACAATTATTAACGCCATGCCGTACGACCGACCGTTGACGGTGATGGCGGCGTTCCCGCTTTGCCCTTGCTGTGAGGCGGAGTACCTCAATCCCTACGACCGCCGTTTTCATGCTCAGCCGGTGGCCTGCGCCGAGTGCGGCCCGTGGCTGACCTGGCATCGCGCGGGCGAACAGCAAGAAAAAGAGGCGGCGTTACAGGCGGCGGTTGATGCGCTTGCCGCAGGCGAAATTGTCGCCGTGAAGGGCATTGGCGGTTTTCATCTGGCCTGTGATGCCGGTAATCCGCAGGCGGTGGCAAGACTTCGCGCGCGTAAACATCGCCCGGCCAAACCGCTTGCGGTGATGCTCGCCAATGCCGACGGCTTGCCGCCGCAGGCGCGCGCGTTGCTGCAAACACCCGCCGCACCGATTGTGCTGGTGGATAAATCGCAGGTAGCTGGCGTATGTGAAGCCATTGCGCCGGCGCTGGCGGAAGTGGGGGTGATGTTACCCGCCAACCCACTACAGCATTTGCTGATGCAAGCGCTGGCGCGCCCCCTGGTGATGACCTCTGGCAATTTAAGCGGCAAGCCACCGGCGTTAAGCAACGAACAGGCGTTGGCGGATCTCCGGCAGATTGCCGACGGTTTTTTGCTGCATAACCGCGATATTGTTCAGCGCATGGATGACTCTGTGCTGCGACAAAACGGTGAAATGCTGCGCCGCTCGCGGGGTTATGTGCCGGACGCGCTACCGCTGCCGTCGGGTTTTCACGATGTGCCGCCGATGCTGTGCCTGGGGGCGGATATGAAAAACACCTTTTGTCTGGTGCGCGATAGCCAGGCGGTATTGAGCCAGCATTTTGGCGACCTGACCGACGACGGCGTAGAAACTCAGTGGCAGCGGGCGCTGCGTTTGATGCAGGCGATTTACGACTTCACCCCACAGGCGGTGGTGTCGGATTTTCACGCAGGCTATCGTTCAAGCCAATGGGCCGCCGCTAGCGAATTACCGCAACAGCAGGTGTTGCATCATCATGCGCATATCGCCGCCTGTCTTGCCGAGCACAACTGGCCGCTTGATGGTGGCGAGGTGATTGCGATGGCGCTCGACGGCATTGGCATGGGCGAAAATGGCGCGCTATGGGGCGGCGAGTGTCTGCGCGTGAGCTATCGCGACTGTGAACATGTAGGCGGCCTGCCAGCGGTAGCGTTGCCAGGGGGCGACCTCGCGGCGCAGCAACCGTGGCGCAACCTGCTGGCGCAGTGTCTGGCGTTTGTCCCGAACTGGGCAGAATTTCCTGAAACCGCCGTGTTGCAACAGCACAATTGGCCGCTGCTGGCGAAAGCGATTGAGCGTGGGCTGAATAGCCCGCTGGCCTCATCGTGTGGGCGGTTGTTTGACGCAGTGGCCTGTGCGCTGGGCTGCGCGCCCGACTCGCTGAGCTACGAAGGCGAGGCGGCATGTCGGCTGGAAGCGCTGGCGGCAAGCGGTCGTGGTGTGGCGCATCCGGTGGTGATACCGGTGCGTGATAACCAACTCGACCTGGCGGCTTTCTGGCAAACGTGGCTGGGCTGGCGGGCGACGGCGGGCGAAAAAGCGTGGGCGTTCCACGATGCGCTGGCGCACGGCATTGCGGCATTAATGCGCCAACAGGCGCAGCGGGCACAGATTTCGACGCTGGCGTTTGGCGGCGGCGTGCTGCACAACGCGCTGCTGCGCGCACGTTTAACGCACTATTTAGCGGATTTCACCTTGCTCTTTCCCACGCGCTTACCGGCGGGGGATGGGGCCATTTCATACGGACAAGCGCTGGTTGCGGCGGCTCGTCATCAGGGTTAAGAGGTTACTCATCATGTTGTGGAATATCCTTCGCCGCCAGCCGCGCGCGTCGCTGTTGGTGCTGGTGTTGCTATTGGCCAACCTTGCCGCCTGGTGCTGGGCGTGGCAGGCATTTGGGGATAACGGCGCGTTGATGGCCGCCAGCCTGCTGGCGTGGGGCTACGGTTTGCGTCATGCGGTGGACGCCGACCATATCGCCGCCATTGATAATGTCACGCGCAAAATGATGCAACAGGGCCAGCGCCCGTTTGGCGTCGGCGCGTGGTTCTCGCTGGGGCACTCGTCGATTGTGGTGCTGGCATCGGTGGCGATAGCCGCCACCGCGACGGCGTTTCAGCAGAAAATGGGCTGGTTTCACGATACCGGTAGCCTGATTGGCACGGCGGTTTCAGCGGTGTTTTTGCTGGTGATGGCGCTGATTAACCTGATTATTCTGCGCAGCGTGTGGCACAGCTTTCAGGCGCTGAAAAACGGTGAACCGGTTGCCGCCGATGTGGCGGTAAGCGGTGGGATGATGAGCGCGTTATTCAGCCGCACTTTCCGTTTAATCGGCAAAAGCTGGCATATGTATTTGGTCGGCTTTTTGTTCGGTTTAGGTTTTGATACCGCGACCGAAATTGGCGTGCTGGGGATTTCTGCCGCTAGTGCCTCTCACGGGATGTCGATGTGGTCGATTATGGTCTTTCCGGCGCTGTTTGCCAGCGGCATGGCGTTGGTGGATACGCTGGATAATATTTTAATGGTTGGGGCGTATGGCTGGGCGTTCAATAAGCCGCAGCGGAAGCTTTATTACAACATGACCATTACCGCCGCTTCTGTGGTGGTGGCGCTGTTTATTGGCGGGCTGGAAGCGCTGGGGTTGATTATGGATAAGTTCGCGCTGACCGGCGGGCCGTGGAGCGCGATTGCCGCGTTAAGCGATAACCTGGGGAATGCCGGTTTTGTGGTGATTGGCCTGTTTGCGCTGTGTTGGCTGGTGTCGATTGTGAATTACCGCTGGCGCAATTATGACGCGTTGGTAGTGCGTTAAGCCGGATGGCGGCTAACGCCTTATCCGGCCTACGGTTACGGTGGTGTTTATTGTAGGCCCGGTAAGCGCAGCGCCACCGGGCAAGTCTTAACTGGCGAGCGACTTCAACAAGCCAAACGCCTCTTTCATCCGTTCTTCGCTGACGACAAACGCCCGTAACTGCTGGTTTTCGTCGTAACCCTGCGCCAGCATCCCGTCGGCGCGCGTTTCAATTTTCCAGTTCAGATCTTGACGGCGGGTTTCACCGGCTAAATGCAGCGGCAGATCCGGCGTTTTCACCTTCACCAACATATTTGGCAGCTTCAGCTCACCGGGCTGACCCAGCATGTTCTTCGCCAGACACATCGCACTGAGCAAAATCGGTTGCAGGAACGGCATCACCGTACCGTTGATCTCCGCACAGTCGCCCAGCGCGTAAATATCCGGGTTGCTGGTTTGCAGCGTGCTGTTCACCTTCACCCCACGGTTAATCTCTAACCCCGCAATTCGCGCCAGCGCGGTTTCCGGGCGCAAACCGGTGGCGGCAATCACCGCATCAACATCAATATGGCGCTCACGGTCGAAGTGAGCGCGGATGCCGCTTGGCGTCTGCTCCAGCGACTGCAACTGGCTTTTCAGCAACAGATGAATCCCCATATCGGTTAAGCGGTGTTGCAGGCGGCTGCTGACTTCTGGCGGCATCAGGGAGGACAGAATGCTTGCGGAGTTATCCACCACTGTGACCGATTTACCCGCGCGGCAGAAGTCCATCGCCAGCTCGCTGCCAATCAGCCCCGCACCGATAATCAGCACCCGTTTGGCATCGTGCAACGTACTTTGCGCCGCGCCAAACTCTTGCTGGCTGTTGAGCGTCAGCATCAGATCTTTGCCAGGCACTGGCGGAACAATCGCCGCCGCGCCGGTTGCCAGCACCAGTTTGTCGTACTGCCACTGGTGGTTCTGGCTTTTCACCACATGCGCTTTGGCGTCGATGCCTGTCACCCAGGTCTGCGGGAACAGATTCAGGTTGTACTGCTCGGCAAATTCGCCCGCCGTTTGTAGCGTCAGGTCGGCAGCGGTTTGCCCCCGGCTGACCACGTGGCTTAAATCCGGCTTGTTGTACTCGTCGATGCTGTCGGCGGCAATGAGCGTCAATTTGACGCTCGCATCCAGCTTACGGATATTTTTTACCAACTGGCGCGCGGCGAAGCCTGAGCCAATAATGACAATGCCATGATTCATTTTGCCTCCTACGCTAATACGTCGAACACGTCTTTGCCGAGTGAGCATTCTGGGCACAGGAAGTTATCCGGTACTTCGCTCCACGGTGTACCTGGTTTAACGTCCTGAGTTGGCTCGCCTTTGGCGGGGTCATAAACCCACTGGCAAACCCCGCACTGCATACATGGGCCAAGATCGGCTTGCGTCGCGGGGCTGTTTTCTTGCGCCACCGCTGGGGCCGCACCCATTTCTGGCAGTGGCGCCAGCGCCCACTGGCGGGCAATATCGCGCCCGTGCTGACGGCACAGTTCCAGCGCGTCAACGTCTGGACGCCATTTGGCTTTCAGGCTCAACGACATTTCGAAACCCGCATCCTGCAAGCGGGTGGATAAACGGTCTACCGCGCCGCCGCTCCAGCCGTGTGAACCAAATGCGCTGGCGCGTTTATTGCGAAAACGCAGGCCGGTAATCTCTTCGACCAGGCCGGCAATTTTCGGCATCATCACGTTGTTCATGGTGGATGTCCCGACCAGCACCCCTTTAGAGCGGAAGACGTTAGTCAGGATCTCGTTTTTATCGCTGCGGGCGACGTTAAAGATTTTCACCGCCACGTTCGGGTCAACTTCGTTGATGCCTTGGGCAATCGCGTCCGCCATCATGCGAGTATTATTGGACATGGTGTCGTAGAAAATGGTGATGCGATCTTCCTGATAATCTGCTGCCCATTTCAGATACAGTTCCACGATTTGCGTTGGGTTGTCGCGCCATACCACACCGTGAGAGGTGGCAATCATATCGACCGGCAGGTTAAAGCCGAGGATCTCGTTAATTTTCGGCGTTACCAGGCGGCTGAACGGCGTCAGGATGTTGGCATAGTAGCGCTGGCACTGTTCGAACAGCTCAGTCTGGTCAACTTCGTCGTTGAACAGGCGTTCGTCACAATAGTGCTGGCCAAAGGCGTCGTTGCTGAACAACACCGCATCGCCGGTCATGTAGGTCATCATGCTGTCCGGCCA
Source organism: Kluyvera fluvialis (assembly GCF_059725275.1). Classification (NCBI taxonomy): domain Bacteria; kingdom Pseudomonadati; phylum Pseudomonadota; class Gammaproteobacteria; order Enterobacterales; family Enterobacteriaceae; genus Kluyvera; species Kluyvera fluvialis. The sequence continues at coordinate 1,142,461 of NZ_AP046142.1, forward strand.
GTGCAGCATCGGGGTTTCAACGAAGATAAGCTGCTTGCCGTTACCGATATCCAGCGTATCGCCCGTTTTCACCACGTGGAAATTCCACTCTGGGTGATGGTGGTGGCCGTTGATAGAGTCGATAGCGTTAGCGGTGCAGTAAATGGGGGTATCGGGAATCTGCGTCATCAGCTCGGTTAACGCACCGGCATGGTCTTCTTCTGCGTGGTTAATGATGATGTAGTCGATGTCGGCAAGGTCGATTTCACCGCGCAGGTTTTGCACGAATTCACGGCTGAATTTATGATCGACGGTATCAATCAGCACATTTTTTTCTTCACGAATCAGATAGCTGTTGTAGCTGCTGCCACGCAGTGTTTTGTATTCCGTACCGTGGAAATCACGCACTTCCCAATCACGTTGGCCAACCCAATGAATGTTGTTTTTAACCAGAATAGACATAGCAACCTCAATCAATAATTCAGTGTTTCTCAAAAAGATGTATTGCTTATTGCAGGTAGTGTGCCAACTTTTTAATTCGTTGATTTGTATGGTTTTAATTGTTTTTATGCTATTTTGAATTGTCAAAATGACTATGCTTTTTATTGTCAATATGACACTATGCATTGTCAAAATGACTGTGAGGTTGCTATGAGCTTTTCCGTGAATGTGCTGGCAGGGATCGCCATTGAATTACAACGCGGAGTGGGGCATCAAGACCGTTTCCAACGGCTGATAACCACGTTACGCCAGGTGCTGGAGTGCGACGCTTCGGCGCTGCTGCGTTATGAGGCGCGGCAGTTTATTCCGCTCGCCATCGACGGGCTGACGCAGGATGTCCTGGGCCGCCGTTTCACGCTGGAAGGGCATCCTCGGCTGGAGGCGATTGCTCGCGCTGGTGACGTGGTGCGTTTCCCCGCCGATAGCGACCTGCCAGATCCTTACGATGGTTTAATCCCCGGGCATGAAAGCCTGAAGGTTCACGCGTGTATTGGGCTGCCGCTGTTTGCCGGACAAAACCTGATTGGCGCCTTGACGCTGGATGGCATGTCACCGGATCAATTCGATGTCTTTAGCGACGAAGAACTCAGGCTGATTGCGGCGCTGGCTGCCGGGGCGCTGAGCAATGCGCTGCTGATTGAACAACTGGAAAGCCAGAATATGCTGCCAGGCTCCGTCAGTAATTTTGAGCAAATTAAAGCGACGCAGATGATTGGCCTGTCGCCGGGTATGGCGCAGCTCAAAAAAGAGATTGAGATTGTTGCCGCTTCTGACCTGAACGTGCTGATAAGCGGTGAAACCGGCACAGGGAAAGAGCTGGTGGCGAAGGCGATTCATGAAGGTTCGCCGCGCGCGGTAAGCCCGTTGGTGTATCTCAACTGTGCGGCGTTGCCGGAAAGCGTGGCGGAAAGCGAACTCTTTGGTCATGTTAAAGGGGCGTTTACCGGGGCTATCAGCAACCGTAGCGGTAAATTTGAAATGGCGGATAACGGCACGCTGTTTTTGGACGAGATTGGCGAGCTGTCGCTGGCGTTACAGGCCAAACTGCTGCGCGTGTTGCAGTATGGCGATATTCAGCGCGTCGGTGATGACCGCAGCCTGCGGGTGGATGTGCGCGTGTTGGCGGCGACTAACCGTGATTTGCGCGAAGAAGTGCTGGCAGGGAATTTCCGTGCCGACCTGTTCCACCGCCTGAGCGTGTTCCCGCTTTTTGTGCCGCCGTTGCGCGAACGGGGTGAAGATGTGGTGCTGCTGGCGGGGTATTTCTGCGAGCAGTGCCGGTTGCGTCTGGGGCTGTCACGGGTGGTGCTGAGCGCGGGGGCGCGGGCGCATTTGCTGAGCTATGATTGGCCTGGCAACGTGCGTGAGCTGGAACATGCGGTGCATCGCGCGGTGGTGCTGGCGCGGGCGACACGCAGCAGCGGTGAAGTAGTGCTGGAAGCGCCGCATTTTGCTTTTCAGGATGCCTCGACGAACGTTGTGGCAGAAACGCCCGTACCGGCTCCACAGGTGCAGAGCCTGCGCGAGGCGACGGAGCATTTTCAGCGCCAGATGATTAGCCAGGCGTTGGATGAGCATCATCAAAACTGGGCGGCGAGCGCGCGGGCGCTGGAGACTGACGTCGCCAACCTGCATCGGTTGGCGAAGCGTCTGGGGCTGAAGGGTTAGAGAATCCCCGCCTGGTAGAAGTTTTGCAGGTTAATCGCGCCCACTAAACGGTGGGCGTCGTCCACCACCGGTGCGGCGCTGATTTTCAGCTTCATCAGTTGATCTTTGGCGTCGATAGCGCGCGCCTGGTCGTTCAGCGTTACGCCGCCTGTGGTCATTGCCGCGCTAACGGTATCAGCCAGCACACCGCCGTCTACCAGCCAGCGGCGCAGATCGCCGTCGGTAAAGACGCCAAGCACCTGTGCCTGATCATTGCATACGGCGACCATTCCCATCCCGGTACGGCTCAGTTCGAGCATCGCGTCCATTACGCTTGCGTGGTGCGACACCTGCGGCACGTCGGCGTCTTTGCGCATCAGATGATGCACACGGTTTAACAACCGTGCGCCCAGCGCTCCTGCCGGATGCGAGCGGGCAAAATCTTCCTCATTGAAACCGCGCGCCTGCATTACGGCGATCGCCAGCGCGTCGCCCATCATCAGCGTATTGACGGTGCTGGAGGTTGGGGCAAGGTGCATTGGGCAGGCTTCGCGTTCTACTGAGATATCCAGCACGGCATCGGCGGCGAGCGCCAGCGGTGAGTTGGCTTTGCCGGTCATCGCCAGCAGCACCACGGATTTCTCTTTTAAACGTGGGATAATGTGGTCTAGCTCTTTTGCGCCACCGGAATAAGAGATAAACAGCATGACGTCGCGGCTTTCGACCATCCCTAAGTCACCGTGCAGCGCTTCTGCCGGATGAACGAAGAACGCCGGTGTGCCGGTGCTGGCAAAGGTCGCCGCCAGTTTTTTGCCAATGTGACCGGACTTGCCCATCCCGGAGACAATCAGTTTGCCTTTGCAGTCGAGAATGGCTTGTGCAGCTTGCACAAAAGTCTCGTCAAGACGGTCGGGTAGGCGGCTGGCTTCCTGTAATTCCAGTAACAGGGCTTTACGCCCGGCGTCTAACAAAAAATCACTCATGACTTTCTCCGTTAATTAGCGCGTCACACGGTCCAATTTGCGCGGCGATGATAAAACATTCTTGCCGAACAGAGAATTGATTGAATCATGGATAGTACGCTGGCGGAGTTTTTTTTCCCGTCGAGGTGTTCGGTACTTCCTTGCAGCGTGGCGGATGCTTTACCATATTTAACTCTTGCTGATTTTGTATAACGGAAGTCCCATGTTGAAGCGTCGCGTTCTGGCTTTACTCCCTTTGTGTGTCCTGCTCGCTGCCTGTAGCAGCAAGCCGAAAACGGCTGAATCACCGGCAACAACCTCCGGCGGTTTTCTTCTTGAACCCCAGCATAATACGTTGATGCCAACCGGCGATTTCGCCAATAACCCGGCTGCCGAGCAGTTCATCAATAAAATGGTGAGCAAGCATGGATTTGACCGCCAGCAGTTGCACGAGATCCTCTCACAGGCAAAACGCCTGGATTACGTTCTGCGCCTGATGGACAAACAAGCGCCGACCAGCCAGCCGCCGTCAGGCCCGAACGGGGCGTGGCTGCGCTACCGTAAACAGTTCATTACCCCAGATAACGTGCAAAATGGCGTAGCATTCTGGAACCAGTATCAGGGCGCATTGCAGCGCGCTTCGCAGGTTTACGGCGTCCCGCCGGAAATCATTGTCGGGATTATCGGCGTCGAAACCCGCTGGGGCCGCGTGATGGGTAAAACCCGTATTCTTGATGCGCTGGCGACACTCTCCTTTAACTATCCGCGCCGTGCGGCGTACTTCTCCAGCGAGCTGGAAACCTTCTTGCTGATGGCGCGCGACGAAAAAGATGACCCTCTGGATCTGAAAGGTTCGTTTGCCGGGGCGATGGGCTACGGGCAGTTTATGCCGTCGTCCTATAAAGAGTATGCGGTTGATTTTAATGGCGATGGCCACATCAACCTGTGGGACCCTGAAGACGCTATCGGGAGCGTTGCTAACTACTTTAAACAGCACGGCTGGGTGAGCGGCGACACGGTGGCGGTGCAGGCAATGGGCCAGGCTCCGGGGCTGGATAACGGCTTCAAAACCAAATACAGCATTTCGCAGTTGTCGGCGGCAGGCTTAACGCCAATGCAGTCGCTGGGCAACCATCAGCAGGCTAGCCTGTTGCGCCTGGATATCGGCACGGGCTACCAGTATTGGTACGGGCTGCCGAACTTCTACACCATCACCCGCTACAACCGCAGTACCCATTATGCGATGGCGGTTTGGCAACTGGGGCTGGCGGTATCTGAGGCTCGCGGGCAGTAATTTCCCTCCTTTGCGCCTCTCCGTCCGGAGAGGCGATTGTTACATTTTGCATCATTTCCTGGCGTTTACATCCGCACGTTAATTTCATATTGTTATGTTATAACATCAATTAACGAGGTGGACATGTTGAGTACATTGTTTATGGCCTCCGGCACGGCCAGGCTGCTGTTGGCCTGTGTGTTGCTGGTGGCGCTGTGGCTGGCGGTTTGGTGGGCGGTCGCGCTGCCATGATTGAACTGGACAACCTGGTAGTGGGCTATGAAGGTGTGGCGATTACGCCAGCGCTGAGTGGCACGATTCATAAAGGCAGCATGACGGCGATTGTTGGGCTGAACGGCTGTGGAAAATCAACGTTATTGAAGACGCTGGCGGGCTTTATTCCGCCGGTGAGCGGCGTTGTGCGCTGGTCGCCATCGCGCCCGGTTATCGGCTGGCTGGCGCAGCGTCATGCGCTGGAGTCGCAGTTTCCGCTGATGGTGCAAGACGTCGTCAGCTATGGAGCATGGCCGCGCGTCTCGCTGCTGCGAAGTTTGCGTCGCGATTCCCGACGCCGCATAGATGCCGCGCTGGCGCGGGTGGGGCTGTCGGCGATGGCGAAAGCGCCTATCGAAGAACTTTCCGGTGGCCAGTTTCAGCGCATGTTGTTTGCGCGCGTACTGGTGCAACGTGCGCCGCTGGTGATGCTCGACGAGCCGTTTACCGGCATTGATGAAGCTACCAGCCGCGACTTGATGGGCGTGATTCTTGAAATGCACCAGCAGGGGCAAACCGTGCTGGCGGTGCTGCATGATAACCAACGCGTCGCGGAGTGCTTCCCTGAAACGCTCCTGCTGGCATCAAAGGATGCACGTTGGGGGGAAACCCCGGATGTCCTTGCCGCCTTTACTTCCGCGAGGCAGGCATGATTTGGCACACCTTCTTCCAACCGTTTATTGAATTCGGCTTTATGCGCCGCGCGCTGGTGGTGTGTCTGGCGTTGTCGCTAAGCACCACCATTCTTGGCGTCTTTTTACTGCTCCGACGAATGAGCCTGATGGGCGATGCGTTGTCCCACGCCATTTTGCCCGGTGTGGCGGCGGGCTATTTGCTCAACGGCATGTCCCTGCTAGCCATGACCGTCGGCGGCTTTATTGCCGGAATTGTCGTGGCGCTGGTGGCGGGCTGGGTGAGCCGCCGTACGCCGCTTAAAGAAGATGCCAGTTTTGCCGGTTTCTACCTTGGTTCGCTGGCGCTGGGGGTCACGCTAGTGTCGCTGCGCGGTTCTAATGTTGATCTGCTGCACCTGCTTTTTGGCTCAATTCTGGCGGTTGACAACGATGCTGCGCTGTTTGTGGTGAGCGTCGCCAGCCTGACGATTATCTGCATTGCGCTGTTTTATCGGGGATTAGTCAGCGAGGCGTTCGACAGCGCCTGGCTGCAAGTGAATGCGCGCTGGTTGCCGGTGCTGTTGCATGGCCTATTTCTGGCGCTGTTGGTGCTCAACCTGGTGGCGGGGTTTCAGGTGCTGGGCACGTTAATGGCTGTTGGCGTGATGATGCTGCCCGCCGTGGCCGCGACCTGCTGGGCGCGCACGCTGCCGAGTATTTTACTGCTGGCGGCGCTGATGGGCTGCGTGTGTGCTTGGCTGGGGTTGAGCCTGTCGTGGACGGCGAATCTACCGGCAGGGCCATCGATAGTCCTGACGGCCAGCGGCATCTTTTTTGTTTCGGTGTTTTTTGGCAAGCGCAGCCGGTTGACTGTCGGCTGGCGAAAATTAATAGGGTAAGGGGAAAAGATGAAACGAATGGGGATAGTTCTGGCGCTGGCATTAGGCCTGGTGGCGCAAGGAAGCATGGCGAAAACGCTGAATGTGGTGGCGAGTTTTTCGGTGCTCGGCGATATGGTGCAGCAGGTGGGGGGCGAGCATGTTCATGTTCACACGTTGGTCGGCCCGGACGGTGATCCGCACACCTTTGAGCCTTCGCCCCAGGATAGCGCATTGATAAGTCAGGCTGATGTGGTGGTCATCAACGGACTAGGGCTGGAAGGCTGGCTGGATCGGCTAATTAGCGCGTCGGGCTTTAAAGGGCAGCTCGTGGTGGCATCGACGGGGATAAAAACGCATACCCTGGAAGAAGACGGTAAAACAGTGACGGACCCGCACGCCTGGAACAGTGCTGCTAACGGCGCGCTGTATGCGCAAAATATTCTGCATGGCCTGGTGAAAGCCGACCCGGAAGACAGCGACGCGTTGAAGGCCTCCGGCGAGAAATATATTCACCATTTGCATGAGATTGACGGTTGGGCGAAGCAGCAATTTAGCAGCATTGCGCCGCAAAAACGCAAAGTGCTGACCAGCCACGATGCTTTTGGCTATTTCTCCCGTGCTTACGGGGTGACGTTCCTCTCGCCACAAGGGCTGTCGTCGGAGAGCGAAGCCAGTGCGGCGCAGGTGGCGGCGCTGATTAACCAAATTAAGGCTGACGGGGTGCATACCTGGTTTATGGAAAACCAGCTCGACCCGCGCTTAGTGAAGCAAATTGCCAGCGCGACTGGCGCACAGCCGGGAGGCGAATTGTACCCAGAAGCGCTGTCTAAACTGGGCGGTGTGGCTGACAGCTACACGAAAATGCTTCGCCATAACGTAGAGCTTATCGCTGCGAGCATGCGTTAAATCTCATGACTTTCGCCCCGATCCTCCGGGGCGAATCATTTCTGGAACCCCCTCGTAAAATCATCATCGCGTCCCCACATCTGTGCTGAAAGTGCTATCTTTGATGGCCTCTTTATCTGGCTTAAGCGGAGCAATGATGACCGATTCAGAATTAATGCAGCTGAGCGAGCAGATTGGGCTGGCGCTAAAGGCGCGCGGCGCAACGATGACCACCGCAGAGTCCTGCACCGGTGGCTGGATAGCCAAAACCATCACCGATATTGCCGGTAGCTCTGCGTGGTTTGAACGCGGGTTTGTGACCTACAGCAATGAAGCGAAATCGCAGATGATTGGCGTGCGCGAAGACACCCTGGTACAGCACGGCGCGGTCAGCGAACCGGTGGTGGTCGAGATGGCGATAGGCGCACTGCGTGCGGCGCGAGCCGACTTTGCTGTCTCGGTAAGCGGCATTGCCGGGCCGGACGGTGGTAGCGCAGACAAGCCGGTTGGCACGGTCTGGTTTGGCGTCGCCAGCGCTAATGGGCAGGGAGTCACGCAACGTGAATGCTTCTCTGGCGACCGCGAATCGGTGCGCCGACAGGCGACAGCCTATGCGTTGAAATTACTCTGGCAACAATTTCTACAAAACACTTGATACTGTATGACCATACAGTATAATTGCCTCAACAGAACAGAATTCATTCTCCGGGTACGCTCGGCATGACAGGAGTAAAAATGGCTATCGACGAAAACAAACAGAAAGCGTTGGCGGCAGCACTGGGCCAAATTGAAAAACAATTCGGCAAAGGCTCCATCATGCGTCTGGGTGAAGACCGCTCCATGGACGTGGAAACTATCTCTACCGGCTCGCTTTCACTGGATATCGCGCTGGGCGCTGGCGGTCTACCAATGGGCCGTATCGTCGAAATCTACGGGCCAGAATCCTCCGGTAAAACGACGCTGACGCTGCAAGTTATTGCCGCTGCGCAACGCGAAGGTAAAACCTGTGCGTTTATCGACGCCGAACACGCGCTGGACCCAGTTTATGCTCGCAAGCTGGGCGTTGATATCGACAACCTGCTGTGTTCTCAGCCAGACACTGGCGAACAGGCACTGGAAATCTGTGACGCACTGGCGCGTTCCGGCGCAGTAGACGTTATCGTTGTAGACTCCGTTGCAGCACTGACACCAAAAGCGGAAATCGAAGGCGAAATCGGTGACTCTCACATGGGCCTTGCGGCACGTATGATGAGCCAGGCGATGCGTAAGCTGGCGGGTAACCTGAAACAGTCCAACACGCTGCTTATCTTCATCAACCAGATCCGTATGAAAATTGGCGTGATGTTCGGTAACCCGGAAACCACGACCGGTGGTAACGCACTGAAATTCTACGCCTCTGTTCGTCTGGACATCCGCCGTATTGGCGCGGTGAAAGAAGGCGACAACGTGGTGGGTAGTGAAACCCGCGTGAAAGTGGTGAAGAACAAAATTGCAGCACCGTTTAAACAGGCTGAATTCCAGATCCTTTACGGTGAAGGGATTAACTTCTTAGGTGAGCTGGTCGATCTCGGCGTGAAAGAGAAGCTGATTGAAAAAGCCGGTGCCTGGTATAGCTACAACGGCGACAAAATTGGTCAGGGTAAAGCGAACGCTATCTCCTGGCTGAAAGAGAACCCGGCTGCGGCGAAAGAGATCGAGAAGAAAGTGCGTGAGCTGCTGCTCAGCAACCCAGACTCTAAGCCAGACTTCGTTATCGACGATAACGACGCGCATGCGAAAGAAACCAACGAAGATTTCTGATAACCTCGCGTCAGAAACAGAACAGAAGGGCTGCTCATGCAGCCCTTTTTGCATTTAAACGTCAGGGAGGGTTATGAACGAGAACTCACCACGTCGCTCTGCGTACGCCCGCTTGCTGGATCGCGCTATTCGCATTCTGGCGATGCGTGACCATAGTGAGCAGGAGCTTAGACGCAAATTAATCGCACCGGTGATGACTAAAAATGGCCTTGAGCCGGTAGACGCGCCGGAAGAAGATGTCGAAAAAGTGGTGGCCTGGTGTCATGAAAATCGTTACCTCGACGACAGCCGCTTTGTGCAACAGTTTATGGCTGGGCGCAGCCGTAAAGGCTACGGCCCTGCGCGTATCCGCCAGGAACTTGGGCAAAAGGGAATTGCCCGCGATGCGATTGAACAGGCCATGCGAGAGTGCGAGATAGAGTGGGGACAACTGGCTCGCGAGCAGGCGCAAAGGAAATATGGAGAACCGTTACCAACGGCTTTCGCCGAGAAGGTCAAAATCCAACGCTTTTTGCTGTATCGCGGTTACCTGATGGAAGATATCCAGGAAATATGGCGAAATTTTGCTGATTGACCGCACTCGGGATTTTACTTCCCTCTAAAGAAAACTTATCTTATTCCTACTTTTTCCGTTCAGGCGCGGGTCGTTTTACGGCGGCCAGCGTCTGCGACGAATATTCCTTAAATACACATAATCATTCAAGCCGCATCCGGCGGCCAGTGAGTGAATCCTCTGAAGCGTAGAACTGTACGTAACTTGGGTGAACGCGCGCAGCCAACGCAGAGGCGGTTTGAAGGATGAAGTGTAGCTTGATTTCAGGATAATTATGAGCAAGAGCACCGCTGAGATCCGTCAGGCGTTTCTCGACTTTTTCCATAGTAAAGGACACCAGGTAGTTGCTAGTAGCTCTCTGGTGCCAAATAACGACCCAACTCTGTTGTTTACCAACGCTGGGATGAACCAGTTCAAGGACGTATTCCTCGGTCTTGACAAGCGTAATTATTCGCGTGCGACCACCTCGCAGCGTTGTGTACGTGCTGGCGGTAAACATAACGACCTGGAAAACGTCGGTTACACCGCTCGTCACCACACTTTCTTCGAAATGCTGGGCAACTTCAGCTTCGGTGATTACTTCAAACACGACGCTATCCAGTATGCGTGGGAACTGCTGACCGGTGATAACTGGTTTGCCCTGCCGAAAGAGCGTCTGTGGGTCACCGTGTATGAAACCGATGATGAAGCCTACGAAATCTGGGAAAAAGAAGTCGGTATTCCGCGTGAGCGTATTATCCGCATCGGCGACAACAAAGGCGCGCCGTACGCATCCGATAACTTCTGGCAAATGGGCGATACCGGCCCTTGCGGCCCGTGCACCGAAATTTTCTATGACCACGGCGACCACATCTGGGGTGGCCCTCCGGGATCTGCTGAAGAAGACGGCGACCGTTACATTGAAATCTGGAACATCGTCTTCATGCAGTTCAACCGTCAGGCTGACGGCACCATGGAACCGCTGCCAAAACCATCCGTTGATACCGGGATGGGTCTGGAGCGTATTACTGCGGTACTGCAACACGTTAACTCTAACTATGAAATCGACCTGTTCCGTAAGTTGATTGACGCTGTCGCGAAAGTGACTGGCGCGACCGACCTCGGCAACAAATCGCTGCGTGTTATTGCTGACCATATTCGTTCCTGTGCGTTCCTGATTGCTGATGGCGTGATGCCATCCAACGAAAGCCGTGGCTACGTGCTGCGTCGTATCATTCGTCGTGCGGTTCGTCATGGCAACATGCTGGGCGCGAAAGACACCTTCTTCTACAAGCTGGTTGGCCCGCTGATTGATGTGATGGGTGCGGCAGGCGAAGAGTTGAAACGCCAACAGGCGCAGGTTGAGCAGGTACTGAAAACCGAAGAAGAGCAGTTTGCTCGTACGCTGGAGCGTGGTCTGGCGCTGCTCGACGAAGAGCTGGCTAAACTTTCCGGCGATACGCTGGACGGTGAAACGGCTTTCCGTCTGTACGACACCTACGGATTCCCGGTTGACCTGACGGCTGACGTTTGCCGTGAGCGCAACATCAAGGTTGACGAAGAAGGCTTTGAAGCCGCAATGGAAGAACAGCGCCGCCGTGCGCGTGAGTCCAGCGGTTTTGGCGCAGACTACAACGCAATGATTCGCGTTGATGGTTCTTCTGAGTTTAAAGGCTACGACCATCTGGAACTGAACGGTAAAGTGACCGCGCTGTTTGTTGATGGCAAAGCGGTAGACAGTATCGCTGCGGGTCAGGAAGCGGTTGTCATTCTCGACCAAACGCCATTCTATGCAGAATCTGGCGGCCAGGTTGGCGATAAAGGCGAACTGAAAGGCGCAGGCTTTAACTTTGCCGTTAGCGACACGCAGAAATATGGTCAGGCGATTGGTCATCTCGGCAAGCTGTCTACCGGCGCGCTGAAAGTGGGCGACGCGGTACAGGCTGATGTTGATGATGCACGTCGTGCTCGTATCCGTCTGAACCACTCCGCGACGCACCTGATGCATGCGGCACTGCGCCAGATTCTGGGCACTCACGTGGCGCAGAAAGGCTCGCTGGTTAATGATAAAGTGCTGCGCTTCGACTTCTCCCATTTCGAAGCCATGAAGCCGGAAGAGATTCGCGCAGTTGAAGATCTGGTCAATGCCCAGATTCGTCGTAACCTGCCAATCGAAACCAACATCATGGATCTCGACGCAGCAAAAGCGAAAGGCGCTATGGCGTTGTTCGGTGAGAAATATGACGACCACGTTCGCGTACTGAGCATGGGCGACTTCTCTACCGAGCTGTGCGGCGGTACTCACGCCTCTCGCACCGGTGATATCGGTCTGTTCCGTATTGTTTCTGAATCCGGTACGGCTGCGGGCGTTCGTCGTATTGAAGCCGTAACCGGCGAAGGCGCGATTGCCACCCTTCATGCAGAAAGCGATCGCTTAAGTGATATCGCGCAGCTGCTGAAGGGCGACAGCCACAATCTGACGGAAAAAGTGCGTACGGTTATCGAACGCACTCGCCAGTTGGAAAAAGAGTTGCAGCAGTTGAAAGAACAAGCGGCAGCCCAGGAGAGCGCGAATCTTTCCAGTAAAGCGGAAGTGATTAACGGCGTGAACCTGCTGGTGAGCGAGCTTGCTGGCGTTGAGCCAAAAATGCTGCGTACCATGGTCGACGATCTGAAGAATCAGTTAGGTTCTGCGGTTATCGTGCTGGCGACGGTTGCAGAAGGTAAGGTTTCTCTGATTGCAGGCGTGTCTAAGGATGTGACCGACCGTGTGAAAGCAGGGGAATTGGTAGGTATGGTCGCCCAGCAGGTGGGCGGCAAAGGGGGCGGTCGTCCGGATATGGCGCAAGCTGGCGGTACTGATGCGGCGGCTCTCCCTGCTGCACTGGCCAGTGTGAAGGGCTGGGTAAGCGCTAAACTGTAATAACTATAAACGCATGTAGACGCCTTAACGTTAAATGTTAAGGCGTCTTGCATATGCGGTACTGATAACGATAAAGTCAGGTTGAAGTCATGTAGATCGGCTAAACTTACATTTGACAGAATGTGATGCCGTGACCGCTTACACTTAAGGTGTTTGTCATCGCTTACCTTTTGGCGTTATATGATGGAGAATGCCGGGATACAGAGAGACCCGACTCTTTTAATCTTTCAAGGAGCAAAGAATGCTGATTCTGACTCGTCGAGTTGGTGAGACCCTCATGATTGGAGATGAGGTCACTGTGACAGTTTTAGGGGTGAAGGGTAACCAAGTACGCATTGGCGTAAATGCCCCGAAAGAAGTCTCTGTTCACCGTGAAGAAATCTACCAGCGTATCCAGGCTGAAAAATCCCAGCAGTCCAGTTACTAAGATCTCGCGTCTCACCCCTCGGGTGAGACGCCACTCCCACCGATTTTCCCCCTTTATTCCCTGTTGCTTCGCTTTTTTGCCTTTCTCTCAACTTCTCTGCTGTTTTTTCTCATCACCGTTTTGTCGGTGTAATCACAATTTATCTGTTGATAAAACGCTCATTTTGCCTTTTTTACCACCGTATTGCGTGTGAAATGTGCAAACGAAAAAAATGTGGGGAAAATTGTTTGACTTATAAGTCCCAGAAAGTAATATGTGCGCCACGCAGCGACGAAGAGCTTTTAACGAGTTCTCCGAAGCACTCGCAAGAGGCGTGTTGGTGAGGTGGCCGAGAGGCTGAAGGCGCTCCCCTGCTAAGGGAGTATGCGGTCAAAAGCTGCATCCGGGGTTCGAATCCCCGCCTCACCGCCATTTGCATCCGTAGCTCAGCTGGATAGAGTACTCGGCTACGAACCGAGCGGTCGGAGGTTCGAATCCTCCCGGATGCACCATATTCTCCGAGATAACAGCAAAGCTGTTGTTTCAAGGTCTGCGAGATAATCGCAAGCACCAGGGAGGATAGCGTTGCTTTAGCAACGACCCGTAGGGCAAGGCGCAGCCGAGTAATCCTCCCGGATGCACCATATTATCTGATAGCGCTTTAGCAGCGGTATCAAATCTGCAGTAAAGTAAGTTTCCCTGATGCATCCGTAGCTCAGCTGGATAGAGTACTCGGCTACGAACCGAGCGGTCGGAGGTTCGAATCCTCCCGGATGCACCATCTCTTACTTGATATCGTTTTCGCGGTATCAATATCGGCAGTAAAACAAGTTTCCCGATGCATCCGTAGCTCAGCTGGATAGAGTACTCGGCTACGAACCGAGCGGTCGGAGGTTCGAATCCTCCCGGATGCACCATCTTTTACTTGATATCGTTTTCGCGGTATCAATATCGGCAGTAAAACAAGTTTCCCGATGCATCCGTAGCTCAGCTGGATAGAGTACTCGGCTACGAACCGAGCGGTCGGAGGTTCGAATCCTCCCGGATGCACCATCCTTTCTGCAATATTCCTTCTTAGCAAAATTACCTCAACGCATTTAAAACCAACTCTATTTTTTCTGTAATTAGCCATAATTAATTCGCACTATTCTCATTGGCAAGCCATTCTTTATTCTATAATTTATCCTTGATTACGCCATTATTCTGGTGACATGACTGCAAGGAGAGAAATCCATGAAATGGTTCAAAGCAATGGCTGCGTTTTGCGCAACGCTTCTGGTGGCTATCTCGCTGTCCGGCTGTGCGGGATCGACAACCAAGGAAAGCACCGGTGGTTATATTGATGACACGGTGATCACCACCAAAGTAAAAACAGCGCTGTTCAGCGAGAAAAATATTAAATCCAGCGAAATTAACGTTCAGACCTTCAAAGGCCGGGTACAGTTGAGCGGCTTTGTATCCTCTGCCGCTGATGCTAAACGGGCGGTGGACATTACGCGCCGGGTTCAGGGTGTGCGAGTCGTTGAAAACGACATGCGGGTGAAATAATTTTTCGCAGAATAGAAATGCAAAGGCACCTTAGGGTGCCTTGATAGTCTCTACGCCCAGCAGCGACAATCCTCGCCATTTACGATAAAGTAACAAGACATTATCCGATGGGTGAGAAGACAATGTACGAGCGCTATGCTGGATTGATTTTTGATATGGATGGCACCATTCTTGATACGGAACCCACACACCGTAAGGCGTGGGGCGAAGTTCTGGGGCGATATGGTATGCGTTTTGACGAACAGGCCATGGTCGCGCTCAACGGCTCGCCAACCTGGCGTATTGCGCAGGCGATTATCGAACGTCATGGCGCTGATCTTGACCCTCACTTTCTGGCGCGCGAAAAAACAGATGCCGTAAAAGCGATGCTACTGGATTCGGTTACGCCCCTGCCGCTGATTGAGGTGGTGAAAGCGTGGCACGGCCGCCGTCCGATGGCGGTCGGTACAGGGAGCGAAAGCGCTATTGCAGAGGCTCTGCTGACTCATCTGGGGTTACGCCACTACTTTACGGCGGTTGTCGCCGCCGATCACGTGAAGCAACACAAACCAGCACCGGACACCTTTTTACTGTGTGCGGAACGCATGGGTGTGGCTCCTGAACGCTGCGTGGTGTTTGAAGATGCCGATTTCGGCCTTCAGGCTGCCGCTGCAGCAGGGATGGATGCTGTTGACGTTCGCCTGCTGTGAGTGAGGGGTTTGCGCTGGCATCGCTCTTTACCAGCAGCTTTCTCAGCGCGACGTTACTACCGGGAAATTCTGAAGCCGTTTTGGTTGCGCTACTGCTTGCCGGGGCGAGTAAACCGTGGATTTTGGTAGTAATAGCAACAATGGGTAATAGCCTTGGTGGGGCAACTAACGTTATTCTTGGACGTTTTTTCCCATTACGCAAAACATCGCGATGGCAGGAAAAAGCAGTTGGCTGGTTACGACGCTACGGCGCAGCCACGCTACTGCTGAGCTGGGTTCCCGTGATTGGCGATTTACTGTGCCTGCTGGCAGGGTGGATGCGTATTTCATGGGGGCCGGTACTCTTTTTTTTATGCCTTGGTAAGGCGTTGCGCTACATCGTAGTGGCGGCGCTGACGCTCCAGGGCATGACGTGGTGGCACTAATTGGGTGGCTTGTGGAATCTTTCTCATCTCCACGTTGACAATTATGCTTAATAAAATGAATTTGACAGGCGGGAGGTCAATTTGATCCCGGACGTATCACAGGCGCTGTCCTGGCTGGAAAAACACCCTCAGGCTCTTGAAGGTATCCAGCGCGGTCTTGAGCGCGAAACCCTACGTGTTAATGCAGATGGTTCTTTGGCAACTACCGGACACCCGGAGGCGCTGGGTTCCACGCTGACTCATAAATGGATCACCACCGATTTTGCAGAAGCTCTGCTGGAGTTTATTACTCCGGTTGACGGCGATATCAACCATATGCTGACGTTCCTGCGTGACGTACATCGTTACACTGCACGTCAGCTCGGCGACGAGCGCATGTGGCCGCTGAGTATGCCATGCTATATCGCGCCGGGTCAGGATATTGAACTGGCACAGTATGGCTCGTCTAACGTAGGACGCCTGAAAACGCTGTACCGCGAAGGGCTGAAAAACCGCTACGGCGCGCTGATGCAGACCATTTCTGGGGTGCATTACAACTTCTCGCTGCCGATGGCGTTCTGGCAGGCGAAGTGCGGCGTGCACGACAAAGAGGCGATTTCTGCGGGCTATTTCCGCCTGATTCGCAACTATTACCGCTTCGGCTGGGTGATTCCGTATCTGTTCGGGGCGTCACCGGCTATTTGCTCGTCATTCTTGCAGGGCAAACCAACGACGTTACCGTTTGAGAAAACGGAATGCGGCATGTACTACCTGCCGTATGCCACATCTTTGCGCCTGAGCGACCTGGGTTATACCAATAAATCGCAAAGCAATCTCGGAATTACGTTTAACGAATTGCACGAGTATGTGGCAGGATTGAAACGGGCGATTAAAACCCCGTCGGAAGAGTATGCCCGCATTGGTCTTGAGAAAGATGGCAAGCATTTGCAGATTAACAGCAATATTCTGCAAATTGAGAACGAACTGTACGCGCCGATTCGTCCAAAACGCGTTACCCGCGATGGCGAAACCCCGTCCGATGCGCTGCTGCGCGGCGGTATCGAGTATATCGAAGTGCGTTCGTTGGATATCAACCCATTCTCACCGATTGGCGTTGATGAGCAACAGATTCGCTTCCTCGACCTGTTCATGGTTTGGTGTGTGTTGGCTGATGCGCCTGAAATGAGCAGTGACGAGCTACTGTGCACCCGTACTAACTGGAACCGCGTGATTCTGGAAGGGCGTAAGCCTGGTCTGACGCTGGGGATTGGCTGTGAAACAGCACAGTTCCCGCTGACCAAAGTCGGTAAAGACTTGTTCCATGACCTGAAACGTGTGGCCCAGACGCTGGACGGTATGAACGGCGATACGGCGTATCAGAACGTTTGCGATGAGCTGGTTGCCTGCTTTGATAATCCTGATTTAACCTTCTCGGCGCGCATTCTGCGTTCTATGCTTGATCAAGGTATCGGTGGTACGGGTAAAGCGCTGGCGGAACAGTATCGCACGATGCTGCGTGAAGAACCGTTGGAGATTCTGAGCGAGGAAGATTTCGCGAAGGAACGTGATGCGTCCAGAGAACGTCAACGTCAGATTGAAGCGGCAGATAGCGAGCCGTTTGAAGCGTTGCTGGCTCGACACGCTTGATACAAAAGAAAAAGGCCACAATCAGTGTGGCCAAAATATACATCTCTGAATCAGGGATGATGATAACAAATGCGCGTCTTTCATAAAGTAAGACTGGCATCGGAACAAAGAGTTCAGTTTATTTTAAAAAAAATCACATTATCCTGAGGCGAAAAGCGGTAAATTGCATAAAAACGATTCTATTCAATGAGTTAAAAATATCGTTGGCGTAGAAAAAAATGCAATGCCCAGCGCATGAAGGTGATATCGGAGGTTACGAAATGCCGTTGTTAGATAGCTTCACTGTCGATCATACCCGTATGGAAGCCCCAGCCGTTCGCGTGGCGAAGAAAATGAACACCCCGCACGGCGACGCGATCACTGTTTTTGACCTGCGTTTTTGTGTACCGAACCAGGAAGTGATGCCAGAAAGAGGTATCCACACTCTTGAGCATCTGTTTGCGGGCTTTATGCGCGACCACCTGAACGGTGACGGCGTTGAGATTATCGATATCTCACCTATGGGCTGCCGTACCGGTTTCTATATGAGCCTGATTGGTACGCCGGATGAACAGCGCGTGGCCGATGCCTGGAAAGCGGCAATGGCTGATGTGCTGAAAGTGCAGGATCAAAACCAGATCCCAGAACTGAACGTTTACCAGTGCGGTACGTATCAGATGCACTCTCTTGGCGAAGCGCAGGACATTGCGCGCCAGATTATCGATCGTGGTGTGCGCATCAACAGCAACGACGAACTGGCGTTGCCGAAAGAAAAACTGCAAGAGCTGCACATTTAGTCTGCTGAAACGGCTGAATAATCGATAACCCCGGGGCTTGCTCTGGGGTTTTTATTTTTGCCCACCAGTAAAATAAAAACATATATCTCAAATAGGATGTGAAGGCTTTATTTATTTGAACGATAAATATAACAATAGCTGACTGATGAGCGAATATGTTTACCGATCACATATAATTAAAAACATAATTCGATAGCAGAAAATCATAATGGCGCAATTTTCTTGACCTGTAAAAATACTCCCGGAATCAGCGTTACTCAATAAAATTAAAAAGGGGAGTGTGTATGTCTACAGGAGATAGGTTATCTATCAGGGAAAAAGTTGGCTATAGCCTTGGGGATGCGGCTAGCCATATTGTATTTGATTCATCGGTGGCAATTCTGGCCTATTTTTATACCGATATTTACGGCCTGCCACCTGCGGTAATGGGAACCATGTTTCTGTTAGTGCGCCTGTTAGACGCCGTGACAGACCCGATTATGGGCGCGATTGCTGATGCCACGTCTACCCGCTGGGGGCGTTTTCGTCCCTGGCTGCTGGCTATCTGTGTGCCGTTTGCGGTGAGTTGCGTACTGGTGTATTCCATCCCATCATTTGGTGATACCGGGAAAGTGGTGTACGCCGTTGCCGCCTATATCTTTATGACTCTGATGTACACGGCGATTAACATTCCATACTGCTCACTGGGAGCGGCGTTAACCTCTGACCCAAGTGAAAACCTCTCGCTCCAGTCATGGCGTTTTGCCATCACGCCCATTGGCGGTGCGCTGGGTACTGCGCTGATTCTGCCGCTGGCTGACTTCCTCTATCCCACCGACAGAGCGACCGGTATTCAGGTTTCTATGGCGCTGTTTGGCGTGATTGGCTGCATCATGTTTATTATCTGCTTCTTCACCACCAAAGAGCGCGTACAGCCGATTAAAGAGGAAAACCTGAATATTGCGCGTGACGTCAAAATACTGTTCAAAAACGACCAGTGGCTGATTCTCTCGGTTTATAACTTTATGATGCTGGTTGCAGTCGTGCTGCGCGGCGGTGCGGTGGTGTACTATATTAATACCGTGCTGAATAAAAGCGCTGACATTATCACTGTGTTTATGCTCGGTGGGATGTTTGCCTCAATGGCGGGTTCCGTTCTAGCCAAACCGCTGGGTACACGTTTTTGTAAAGTGAAACTGTCATTTTGGATTAACTTAATTACCGCTGGCTTCGGTGTTATTTGCTTCCTGGTCCCACCGCAATTATGGCTGGCTATTCTGGTCGTGCATCTTATTATTTCGGCTATTCAGGGCGGAAACGGTGCGTTGCAATGGTCGATGATTACTGATGCAAATAATTATGGTGAATGGAAGACGCAGCGCAGAATTACTGGTATGAATGTCGCCGCCAATATATTCGTGATTAAATTAGGCGTTGCCGTGGGCGGCGCAATTTTGGGATGGGTACTGGCCTATTTCCATTACCAATCTGGCGTAGCGGTACAGCCTTCTGCTTCAGCAGGGCAGGGCGTGATGCTGCTGTTCACTCTTGTACCAGCGGTATTCTACGTCCTGACGGCATTCTCGATTAAATTCTATGGTCTGAATGAAGCGCGGATGAACCGTATTGTGGGCGATTTGAGCAAAGGTACGTTTGCACAATAACTCTCTGCCAGATCGTTGAGGTAAAAAAAGCCAGCTCGTTTGAGCTGGCTTTTTAACTAGTGAGCGCCACCGCCGCCGCTGCCGGCTCCAAACGGTGGTCTGGCAAACCACACCAGCCCCAGCAGTATCAGGAAGATCCCCGCCGATACCCAGAAGATTTCATTGGCCGAGATAATCAGCCCCTGATTTGTAATCTGCTGCGCTATCCAGCCAGAAGCCTGTTGCTGAGTCATCCCCATGCCTTGCAGTTGATCGTACATCTGCTGGGCATTCGGGTTGAACGGCGTAACTGACTCGGTTAACTGCGCGTGGTGCATCGCCTCACGGTTAGTCCAAAGCGTCGTGGTAATCGACGTACCGATAGAACCCGCCAGCGTTCGCGTAAAGTTCGACAAGCTCGATGCTGCCGCCAGACGCTCAGGCGGTAGCCCGGAGAGCGTGATGGTGGTCAACGGCATGAAGAAGCACGCAACGGCGAATCCCTGAATAAACTGCGGCCATGCCGACGCACCGAAGTCCATCCCCGGCTCGAAGGTGTAGGCGCGCCAGTAGAAACAGACGGCATACATGATAAAGCTGAACGTGACCAGGCGGCGCATATCCAGCTTATGAGCAAAGCGACCAATGATCGGCGATAAAATGACGGGAATAATCCCGACGGGCGCCGACGCCAGCCCTGCCCACGTCGCGGTATAGCCGTAAACTTCCTGCAATAGCTGCGGCAGCAACACAATCGCGCCGAAGTAGAGCATATAAGCCAGGCTGATACACAAACAGCCTATCGTAAAGTTTCGCGACTTAAATAACGACAGATCGACGATCGGGTTATCGTCGGTTAGCTCCCACACAATCAGGAAACTTATCGACACTACCGCCACAACCGTCAGGACAATAATCTCGGTTGAGTTAAACCAGTCTAGCTCTTTACCCTGGTCCAGCATAACCTGCAAACTACCGATACCCAGCACCAGTAGCGCCAGGCCGACGCCGTCGATACGCCGTTGCTCGGTACGCGTTTCGCGCCCACGCAGGCTCTGGATACTCATCAACACCACGATAAGACCGATAGGCACGTTGATGTAGAAAATCCAGCCCCAGTGGTAGTTATCGCTGATATAGCCGCCGAGAATTGGCCCGCAAATTGGCGCGACAATCACCGTCATTGACCACAGCGCCAGCGCAATAGAACGCTTAGCCGGTGGATAGTTGCTTAATAGCAAACTCTGCGACAGGGGGATCAGCGGCCCGGCGACAATCCCTTGAATCACGCGGAAGAAGATAAGCATACTGAGGCTGTTGGACATCCCGCACGCCCATGAAGCGATGGCGAATGCGGTAGTTGACCACAGGAACAGCTTAACCTCACCGACGCGCTTCGCCAGCCAACCGGTAATCGGAATGGAGATGGCATTCGCCACCCCAAACGAGGTGATCACCCACGTTCCCTGGCTCAACGATGAACCCAGGTTACCGGCAATGGTAGGGATCGCCACGTTAGCGATGGTGGAGTCCAACACCTGCATGAACGTGGCAAGCGACAGCGCAATGGTCATAATGACCAGTTGCGCGCCTTCCAGCGGTTTTTGCTGTTGCATTACACGCACCCCAGCATTAGTTGGCGTTGGCCTGTACGATGTCGTTAATCAGCTTATTCACTGGGTCGAGGCTGATTTCACGCGCGTTACTTTCGTAAACCGGGCTGGTGCGAGTCTGATTAGCCAGAATCTGCCCATCGCGATTAGAAGTATCCACTTTAACCAGCGTAGACAAACCGATACGCAGCGGGTGTTTCGCTAGCTGTTCTGGGTCGAGTTCGATACGTACCGGCAGACGCTGTACCACTTTGATCCAGTTACCGGTGGCGTTTTGCGCTGGCAACAGAGAGAACGCGCTCCCAGTCCCCATATCCAGGCCGACCACTTTACCGTTGTATTTCACATCATCGCCGTAAATATCGCTGATGATGGTCACCGGTTGGCCAATACGCATATGCGCCAGTTGCGTCTCTTTGAAGTTAGCATCGACCCACAGATTACTGGCCGGAACGACCGCCATCAGCGGCGTCGTTGGGCTAATCTGCGCGCCTGGCTGGACGGAACGGCGAGAAACGTAGCCGCTCATTGGGCTAACAATTTTAGTCCGTTGCAGCGCAAGCCATGCGTTACGCACTTCCGTTGCAGCCTGGCGCACCGTCGGCTGCTCTTCGAGCTTAGTGCCGAGGATCATCGCCTGGTTGGCGTTGTACTGTTGAATCGCCACATCAAGGGCCGCCTGCGCGCTGGCGACTGCGTCTTTCGCGTGTTGCAGCTCCTCACGGCCAATCAGGTTGGCGCTGCCCAGCGGAATACGACGGTTCAGGTCAGTTTGCGCCTGTGCCAACGTCGTTTTGCGGATCTCGATGTTCGCCTGAAGCTGCTTGTTGTTAATCATCAGCTGGCGCATTTGGCGGACGCTGGAAGCCAGCGCAGTCTGCGCTTTTTCAAACGCCTGCTGGGCATCGGTTTGGTCAAGCGTGACCAACACATCGCCCTGCTGTACATAGTCGGTGTTATCGGCCCAGACTTTCGTCACGCTACCGGACACCTGAGCCATGATTTGAACCTGGTTCCCTGCCACGTATGCATCATCGGTTTCCTCGAAATGACGCAATACCAAAAACCAGTAGCTGCCATAGGCCACGGCAATAATAACAAAGAGCAAGGTCAACAAGATGAGGGCGCGTTTACGTTTGCCTTTCTTGTTGGCGGGTTGCTGCGGGGCTTGAGTCTCCGCATTTGCGCTCATGTGATTCTCCACATTCTTATTATTTGATATCGGCTGAGCCGATCTGTTCACCAGAAAGGCCAGCAGGGATTATCTGCTGGCCTGTTTTTTTCTTGTTAGCGCGGTGGTATCAACGCAGGGCGTCAAGAACTGAGCCATCCTCTTCCATCTGATCCAGACGGGTAAGAAGTTTGCGGGTGATATGTTCGAGCTGATCTTTCTCGGCCAGGGTTAATGATGACCAGAGTTGATGCAGACAATGATGCTGCGGGGGCAGAACTTCGTTCAGGAACTGACGACCTTTTTCGGTGAGCTGTAGGTGCAGACAACGACGGTCATTGTCGCTTTCACGACGTTCAATCCAGCCACGTTTTTCCAGTTCATCGGCAATACGTGTGGCGTTAGTGCGCGATGAGCCCAGCGCGCAGCTGAGTTCGGAAGGCTGAATACTATGGTTTTCTTGAGACTCCAGCGTGATTAGCGCCATAAACAACGTCTCGTTAATCCCCTGAGCCTTCAGCATCTTATTACGATTGTCCAGCAGCTTGCCTTGCATATGCATACAAAGACGAGTCAGAAGGATTTCCTGGAACGGAAACTCTTCACTGCGGCTGGCGCGAAATTTCAGCATTTGTTCAATGGGCGTAAACGAACTATCCATCTGGGCATTACCTCATTAGTTACAGTCGATATAGTAACGAGGGTGACAAATAAAGTAAATGAATTATTGGTTGCGATTTATTTTGTTTAGATATGGTTTAGTTCGACCCAATACGTAGACTGGGTCGTTGCGCCATTACTCCGCTTCCTGACGGTGATAACCCCACCACCACACCAGCAGATTCAGCGCCGCCACAAGCGCGCCCGCAAGACAAACACCGGCCCACCCTGCGTGTTGCCAGGCAGAGGCAGACAACAGCGAACCCGCTGCGCCACCGATAAAATAGCTGGTCATGTAGCCTGCCGTCAGGCGGTTTCGTGCATCTGGCTGAACGCGATAAATCACCGTCTGATTGGTGATGTGCACGCCTTGCACCATTAAATCGAGCAGCAGAATCCCGATAATCAACGCGATGGCAGAACTGTGTCCGTACCAAATCGCCACCCAGGAAAGCAATAGCAGCAGCAGACCCCAGGTGGTGGTAAGGTGCGCTTTGCCTTTATCGGCCAGCCCGCCGACCGGACGCGCGCCGAGCGCTCCGGCAGCTCCAGCAAGGCCAAACAGGCCAATTGCGCCTTCAGAATAGTTAAACGGTGGGGCAGAGAGCAAAAAGGCCATCGACGTCCACAGAATGCTGAAGTTCGCAAAGGTCAGACAGCCAAGCAGCGCACGGGTGCGCAACAGTTTGTCACCGGCGAACAGGCGGAAAATGGAGCCAAGCAGTTGCGGATAATTCAGGTGCGTTTGTTGCTGAAGTTTAGGCAGCCCGCGCCACAGCGCAAAGGCCAGCAGCACCATCAATACGGTCGCAACCCAGTACACCGTGCGCCAGCCGCCGAGGCTTGCCAGCAGCCCCGCGACGGTGCGCGCCAGCAAAATGCCGAGCAGCAGGCCACTCATCACCGTACCCACCACTTTGCCGCGTTTTTCCGGTGCGGCGAGCGTTGCCGCAAGCGGAACCAGCAGTTGTGCGACAACCGAAAACAGCCCGGTGAGTGTCGTGCCAAGAATCATCATCGCCAGCGAACTGCTGTTGGCGGTAATCAGCATTCCCCCTGCGGCAAGAAGCGTCATGGTGACAATCAGCGTGCGGCGTTCGAACATATCGCCCAGCGGCACAAGGAACAGCAGCCCTGCGGCGTAGCCAAGCTGCGCGGCGGTGACGATAAACCCCGCCTGACCGGCGCTGAGCGCAAAGTTCCGCGCGATGGTTTCCAGCAGCGGCTGAGCGTAATAGTTACTGGCGACCGCCAACCCTGTGGCGATGGACATTAAGGCGATAAGTGCCGGGCTAAGCCCGTGAGCAGGTTTAGTCATTGTGATGAAAGTGTGAGGAAGAATATTAGCGATAATAACGAAAGGCGTGCAGGAGAGGGGAAATGTCGCGTAGCGGATTGTGCTTTTACGGCCTACAGCGTGTGTAGGCCGGATATCGCCACGCCGCCATCCGCTGGCGGCATGATTAACTTACTTCTGTGCTGCCAGTGCTTCTTTAATCCAACCGTCAAAGACCTGCTGGTGGGCTTTAATCCAACCATCCACCTGGCCCTGAACGTCGGCTTCTGACGATTTACCGTCATGCATCATGGCGTTCTGCGCGTTAATGTCAGTCAGCGGCAGTTTCATGATGGCAAACAGTTTGGCCGCTGCCGGGTTTTTCTCAGCCCAGGCTTTGTTGGCGACGATATGCATCGTGCTGACCGGGAAGCCATAGTTTGCGCCGTTAGACAGCTTGGTATCGAGGTTTTTCTGTACCCCAGGCAGCGCTGAGAACGGCACTTGCAGCCAGACAACATCTTTACCTGGTTTCAGTACATCACTCGCCCAATATGGCGTCCAGGTGTAGTACAGCACCGGCTTGCCTTCTTTAAAGCGAGTAATGGTGTCCGCCATCATCGCCGCATAGTTCCCCTGATTATGATCGACCGTTTTGGTCAGCCCATAGGCGTCCATCTGGTGGTTGATAACTGCTTCACAGCCCCAGCCAGGCGTACACCCGGTGAGGTCGGCTTTCCCGTTGCCGTTGGTGTCAAACAGCTTGGCGATTTTCGGGTCTTTAAGCTGCTCGATATTGGTGATGTGATACTGATCGGCGGTTTTCTTATCAATCAGATAACCCTGTGCCGCACCGTTCACCAGCGCACCTTCACGGTAGAATTTCTTATCGCCACCGGCGGCTTCGTACATATCGTCATGCAGCGGGATCCAGTTTACAGCGGTGAACGTTGCATCTCCGGCGGCGATGGACGTGTAGCCCACGTTGTAGTCCACTTCGTTTGGCTTACTGACGGTGTAGCCCAGTTTTTCCAGTGCGCGGCTCACTACCAGCGTCTGGAAGGTTTCTTCCGAAAGCGTGCTCTGTACCGGTTGCACGGTAATACCTTTACCCGGCAAGTCGGCGGCGAAAGTACTGGTGGAGACCAGAGTGGCGAAAGCGGTCGCAAAAACAAATGAATGTCGCATCGTTGTTCCTTTAATAGTCATAGATAGTGGAGCATTAGCCCAGCGCGCTTGCTGGGCTAATACGATGGTTATTTGCTGAAGGGGCGGAGCAGAAGGCCGATAGGCCCGGTGTTGTACCAGCGGCGGTTGCCACGGCTACGGGAGTCGCGGCCAACGGCCTGAGTCAGACGGTCGAGAATAATCGCGAGGATAACAATCCCGACGCCGCCGACCGTAGCGAGGCCCATATCCAGACGGCCAATACCGCGCAGAACCATTTGACCCAGACCCCCGACGGCAATCATCGAGGCGATAACCACCATCGACAGCGCCAGCATCAGCGTCTGGTTTACCCCAGCCATAATGGTTGGCATCGCCAGCGGCAACTGCACTTTAAACAGCATCTGACGCGGGCTGGCGCCGAAGGAGCGCGAGGCCTCAATCAGGTCGGCTGGCACCTGGTTAATCCCCAGAATGGTCAGACGCACAATTGGCGGCAGGGCGAAGATAATAGTCACCACGACCCCCGGCACGTTACCAATACCGAACAGCATGACGATAGGCACCAGGTAAACGAACGCAGGCGTAGTCTGCATCGCATCGAGCAGCGGGCGAATAATCTTCGCCGCCCGTGGGCTACGCGCCAGCCAAATGCCCAACGGCAGGCCGATAACGACGCAGAACAGCAGCGCGGTAAGTACCAGCGCAAGGGTGACCATCGCCTGTGACCATGCGCCAATCGCACCAATCGCGATCAGTGAAATAAAGGTCGCGACCCCCATACCCACGCTGGAGATTTGCCATGCGATCAGGGCGAAAAGAATAATCGCCACCGGCGCTGGCATCCCCAACAGTAGCTGTTGGAAAGCGCTGAGAATGTAATCGATAGGGACGCGAATCCCCTGGAATACCGGACGGAAGTGGGTCACCACCCAGTCGATACCCTGTGTCACCCAGCTATCCAGCGGGATTAACGTTTTATGGAACGGGTCAAAAATATTGAAATGCTCAACCTGCGGCGCTGGCGCGCTGTTTAGCCAGTCGGCACTGCCGCTGGATGATGCCGAAGAACCCCATGCATCGGCGGAATTTGCTGCGCTATCGGCAGCCGGTGTGGTATCCCACGGATTTGATTGATCAGCCATTGTTTGCCCCCTCGCGATCTAATGCCTGTAGTAGCATTCGTTTTGAAATAACGCCGACGTATTGCTGTTCTTCTCCAACAACCGGTACGGCGCAGGGGGCATGACCCACCTGAGAGAGCAATTCGCTGAGCGGCGTTTGGGCATCGACAGCCACCGGCTCATCAATTAATGCCGCGTCAATTCCCTGGTTGGCTTTTAACGCCTCTTTCAGTGAATCAATTGAGACTATTCCGACAAACTTATTACCACGTTCAATCACGTAGCCGTATTCACGGTCGTCATCTTGTAATAATTTCAATGCCGAGCGAGGACCAAAACCTGGCGTTCTACGGATAAGACCATCCGGGTTACGGCGGGCAATATCTTTGGCGCTAAATACCTGGCTAATATCCACACCACGGAAGAAGGTACGGACATAATCATTCGCCGGATTATTCAGAATTTCATCCGGTGTACCCACTTGCACCACTTCACCATTTTGCATAATGGCAATACGGTCGCCAATGCGCATAGCTTCGTCGAGGTCATGGGAAATAAATACTACGGTACGCTGATGTTTCGCCTGTAATTTTACAAGCTCATCCTGCATCTCGGTGCGAATTAATGGGTCGAGCGCTGAAAAAGCTTCATCCATTAATAAGATGTCGGGGTTAATGGCTAATGCGCGGGCTAAACCTACGCGTTGACGCATCCCGCCGGAAAGTTCATCGGGATAGGCATGAGCATAATTCTCAAGACCAACCTGACGCAGCGCATCCAGCGCTTTTTCCTGGCGTTCTTGCGCCGGAACACCGGCTAAATCCATGCCAAAAGCGGTATTATCCAGCACGCTCATATGCGGCATTAGCGCAAATGACTGGAAGACCATCGCAATTTTTTTTCTGCGAACATCACGAAGCTCAGCATCAGATATTTTGGCGATATCAATACCGTCAATCAGCACCTGTCCGCGAGTGGGTTCAATCAGACGATTGAGAAGGCGTACCATAGTGGATTTTCCTGAGCCGGATAATCCCATGATGACAAATATCTCGCCTTCTTCAATGGCCAGACTGGCGTCTTTGACGCCAAGCGATAACCCTGTTTTATCCAGAATTTGCTCTTTGTTGAAACCCTTCTCGATATATTTGAATGCTCGCTGTGGATGCTCGCCGAATATTTTATAAAGATTCTTAACTTCTAATTTAACTGCCATGCAATATGAGATTTCCTGTTTTTGGATTATGTCGATATGCTACCTGATGAAAATAGTGACCTGTTTATACCCTAGCATACTGAGATGATGTGACAACCCTCAATGTGTTTTCATTTGAAATACACGGCAGGGGGTAATGGCGTGTATTTCCCATGATATAAGGGCTGCGGGCGAATTAGCGCAGGTGTGATTTTTTAACAAATAATGTGGGAAATTTGGCTGAGAGCTAAAAAATATTATGAATATCGAACTGAAATCTCCCATTCTGAATAGGGAAATATTTGTATGATGATGGCGTGATTTTCGGGAATATCCGGGTAAAAATCAGGGGCGTATTTCTTGAAATAATAGTGAAATAATTAGCGGAAATAACGCCCGTCAATCGCGATTATTGACGGGCGATATTAGGTCTACATGCGCATACTGACCGCCAGGCGGTTAAACGCATTCATCAGGCTAATTGCGAAAGTCATATCGCTGATTTGCGCGGCGCTGAAATGCGTCAGCAGCGGTTGATACACCTCGTCCTCGGCGTGTGTATCCGCAATGCGGGTAACGTCTTCTGCCCAGGCCAGCGCCGCACGCTCGGCATCGTTAAAGTGATTGCTCACTCGCCAGCCTGCCAGCGCATCCAGCTTCACCTGTGCAACACCAGATTTACGCAGCGCTTTGCTGTGCATTTCCAGGCAAAACGCGCAGCCGTTGATTTGTGAAACGCGTAAATACAGCAGCTCAATCAGGGAAGGGTCAAGCGTGCTTTTTTCCAGCGCGATTTTGGCCTGAACCAGCGCGGCGTAAACGTCTGGGCTGAGTTCGTTATAAGGTTGGCGTAATGCAGTCATTGTGTTACTCCTCGTTCAAGATGGAAGCAAAATAGCACTATAATGGTCTTAAAAAGATAGCCATATTATGAGTAAAAAATAAGACCATGAAGCAGAGCAGCGTACCCCGTTACCAGCAAATTGCTCGCCAGCTTAAAGCGGCGATAGAGCAGGGCGAATTGACCTCCGGCAGGCGGCTGCCTTCCAGCCGGGTTTACGCACAGGAGCTAGGCGTATCGAGAGTCACGGTGGAAAACGCCTACGGTGAACTGGTGGCGCAAGGCTGGCTGGAGCGGCGCGGTCAGGCAGGAACGTTTGTGAGCGATCACTTAACGTTAGAACCCGTGGCTGCCGAGCCGCTGGGTTTTGGCGGTGAATATTTTCAGCCGCAGCCCTTTCAACTTGGCCTTCCCGCGCTGGATCTCTTTCCGCGCGGCCTGTGGGCCAGAGTGATGGGGCGGCGCTTGCGTACGCAAACCCGTTTTGAGCTGGCGCTGGGCGATGTCTGTGGTGAAATGGCGCTGCGCCAGGCGATTGTCGAATATCTGCGGCTGTCACGCAGTATTGAATGCGAGGCCGAGCAGGTGTTTATCACCTCAGGCTATGCGGCGTCGATGAGCCTGATACTACAAGCGCTGGGCGCGCGCGGTGAAAGCATGTGGATGGAAGACCCCGGTTTTCCGTTGATTCGCCCCGTGGTTGAACAAGAAGGGGTGACGCTGTGCCCCGTGCCGGTTGATGCCGACGGTATGGATGTCGCATGGGCGATGCAACATGCCGCCGACGCGCGGTTTGCCCTCCTGACGCCCGCGCATCAAAGCCCGACTGGGGTTGCGCTGTCGTTGCCCCGGCGGCGGCAGTTGCTTGACTGGGCGGCACATCATCAGGCGTGGATTATTGAAGACGACTACGACAGCGAGTTTCGTTATCAGGGTAAACCGCTGCCGCCGCTGAAAAGCCTTGATGCGCCGCAGCGTGTTATCTACGCCGGGACGTTCAGCAAGGCGCTGTTTCCCGCGTTACGCACCGCCTGGCTGGTGGTCCCACTGCCGTTGGTGGCGGCCTTTCGCCGCCAGGCGCAGCGGGTCGCGTGTCCGGTTCCTTTGCTGTGGCAGCAAACGTTGGCTGATTTTATGCGTGAAGGGCACTTCTGGCGGCACTTGAAAAAAATGCGTGCTCATTACGCAATGCGCCGACGCTGGCTGGAAGACGCACTGGCGGCGCACGGTTTTGAGGTGCTGGAGCAGTTAGGCGGTATTCAGTTGGTGGTGACGGTTGAGGGCGACGATCGGGCAATGGCGCATCAGGCGCGGCAAGCTGGGCTGGCTGTACAGGCGGTGAACGACTGGCGAATGCGCCAGGACGGGCGCGCGGGATTAATCATGAGCTTCACTAACGTGGCTTCGCAGGCGATGGCGAATGAGCAGGTCGCCGCGCTACGCCGGGCCATAAAATAAAACCCCTGCTTATACTCGTCATACTTCACGCTGAATGATGTCGAGTATAAGCCGGGGCAGACGCGTCTTTATTATCTATCACCGTTATATTTCAGGTTGCCTGGGGCTGCCTCGGTGGCCGCCTGCAAACAACCCGAATTATTTTGGGTGTGTATTGTTTGACTATATTATCGGCGCATGCCCAGCAATATGCCAATAAAAATCCCCACCGCTGCCGCCGCGCTCACACTTTGCCACGGTTTATCGTGAATATAACTGTCTGCGGATTCTGCGGCATCATGCACACTTTGCTGTAGACGGTTACGGCCATTAAGGCGGGCGCGGGTTTCACTCAACAACGCTTTGGCATTGCGCCGGGCGGTCTCTACTTCATCTGCATTATCGCTGGCCCAGCTTTTTAGTACGCTTTCCAGAGAATCGGCTAATTGCCCGACATCACGTTGAATATTCTGTACTTCGTCATCGGCATCACTGCGATTTAGTGAGTTGAACATAACGACCTCCACAAATTTTGATAGAGCGTTAAGTGTAGGACATTCGACATAATTTGCCGGAGCTTAAGCTGTTTCTGGAATTATCTGAAAGCGAGGAGAATACTGATTAATGTAAGGTGGCGATGCAGCACCCGATGACGAGGATAAAATATGTATTTAAGACCTGATGAGGTGGCGCGCGTTCTTGAAAAGGCGGGCTTTACCATGGATGCGGTAACCTCAAAAGCTTACGGCTATAGCCGTGGTGAAAACTATGTTTACGTTAACCGTGAAGCGCGTATGGGGCGCACGGCGCTGATCATTCATCCGGCGCTAAAAGAACGTAGCGTGAAATATGCCGAACCGGCTTCTGAAATAAAAGCCTGCGATCATTACGAGCAATTCCCGCTGTATTTAGGCGGCGAAGTTGAACAGCATTACGGTATTCCGCACGGCTTTAGTTCACGTATGGCGTTAGAGCGTTTTTTAGATGGGTTATTTGGCGATAACGCATAGAGTTGTCAGTAGGTGGCCTGGCTCGCCACCTACTTTGTGTGTTGCTATCAGGCTTTGACCTGGGTGTACCGCTGAACGCGGAACAGGCGACGGCAAAAATCGAGGAAATAGCCGTATACGGCTCCCATCACCAGTGATACCACCGCGTTTGAACTGACTGCTGCGGCAATCTGCTGCCAGTCGGCCCCCACGCTTAACAAGATAAGCACGTAAATGGGCGACTGGAACGTCACATACGCCAGCGGGTCCGCGACTCTCTTAATCCAACCTGCGGGGCTGATACGGGCTGCCTGTCGCATAATGAAGTCACGATACATACCGTATGGCCAGGCAATAATAATGTTGACTGGGATTGCTACCAAACGAGATGAAAGTGACTGCTCGAAGGTCATTCCTGAGAGAAAAATTTCAATCATCATGTTCACGACGGAACAGTAGACCACCATGGCGAAAGTGTCTGCTGCCGCATGACGCAGACGTGACTGCGCAGAGAACATCGGTATGCTCCTCGAAAATGAACGGTTAACACAGAGATAAATGTGTTTTACAGGCGTTTTTAGTTGGTTTAATCGACGTGTATAGGTTATCTGTCTGCAATAGAACAAACAACTAGTGAAAGATTTTTATTTAATGCGTTTTTGTCAATAAAACACTCTGTTTTTGGTTGTTTTTTGTTCGCTGCGCTATTTTTGTTTTCACTTGTCTTTTTTGGCTTAAAAATCATCCTGTTGCGATTTGTTTGTGTCAGGTGAAAAACGATGAGCGATCGTCTCTTTTTACGCGGGAGAAAGACAATGCGGATTTTATTGTGATTATCATCACGTTTAGTGTTTTTATCCGATTGAAAGGTGAAAATGCAGGATTTGATTCTGTGGGGGGTGGTTTGAAAGTATGCACTTTTTTCGGGTAATCATGCATTATTCAGCGGAAATAGTGCGGCGGGCATAACCCACCGCGAGGAGAAATCAGCACACGCCAAAGTCACCGTCTTCTTGATACAGCACGACATCCGCATTGTTCAGCGTGTACTGCTTACCGTGTTCATCGCGGGCCTGTACAGCCACGATGTGGTCTTCATGCGCTTCAATAACCTTTAATTTTGGCCCACCCGTTTTGGGTTGAACTTCATCGCCTGGTGCAAACATCACACGACTCCTTCGTTATTCATGACTTTAATTACGCTCACCGGGAGCTTGATGTACGCCGGTTCCACGGCATGATAGCGAGCAGTCGCGCCATGCCACAAAAACCAGTGATGCCCGCAAAAGTTAAACCGGCCCCGACGAACGCGCTTAACAGGAAGAACGCGCCAGACACGCTATAACCGAGCACGACGCCCAGTAAAATTAGCACGCCTGCCGCAATCTGCACCTGGCGCATCAGAGGAAGGGGCTGTGATTTATCTTCAACGGTAGGCAGGCCAGCCTGCTTCCAGCCATCAATGCCACCCTCGACTATTTTTATCTGCGCGGGAGCGGCAGCGGCAATCAGGCGGCTTAGATTGTTACGTGTACGATGGCCAGACTGGCAGTGGAAAATCACCACCGCATCAGCGGTAGATGGCAATGTCGCTCCCTGTTCTATTGCGCTAAGCGCAAGCAGGCGCGCAACGGCAATGTGCTCACGGGCATATTCATCGGCATCGCGAATATCAACCAATGTGGCCCCGCGCTCAATCAGCGCTAACGCCTCGACGGGCGTGATGTTTTCGATGGTCATCATTTTATCTCTCAAGGGCAATAGAGCGTTTTCAAGGCGGTGACAATGTGCTTAACCGCCTCGCTATGAATGAAATAGTGAATGCGCTGGGCGTCGCGCTGGCTGCCGATTAACCCTTCTTCACGCATTCTGGCGAGATGCTGTGAGGTTGCCGACGGGCTTAAACCGGTGACTTTGGCTAACTCACCGGCGCTGGTACCTGGTGAATCGCAAAGTATGCAGAGGATCAGCAACCGGTGAGGGTTACTCATGGCTTTCAGCAGCAAAGCGGCTTCGCTGGCGCGTGACTGGAGAAATTCGCTGTTGTTCATCTTTTATTTTAGGCTTTTCTTAATTAAGTCAATTCTAAAATAAAGGGCGGAATTATGCCAGTAATCTCTGTTCGTCTGAGTGTGCGGGGGTTGCGCCGGACCATGTCCAGCGCACAGAAGGCGGGTTATTGTGCCGGAGGAAGGGCGCGTAAAATGCGTTGCGCCTCGTCGGCATTAAGCGGGTAATCAAAGAATCGGCGGTAAAAATCCTCGGTCACCGCCGCCATATCGACGTTGGGGAATAGCTCCGGGTGCAGCATTTTCGCCGCCCACTGGATTTGTAGCGCGCTCTCGGTTCCGTAGCGATCCCACGGGAAAACGCCCGCCGGGTTTTGCAGTACCTTGCCGTTTTTCACCGCGTTTAATCCGGCAAAAAGTTTAGCGTAAGGCGAATGCGCCAGGTCGCCGCAGTGAGCGCCAAGAATAATCACATCCGGCTGCCAGCTGAGTACGCTCTCGGCCGACACCTCTTTCATATTGCCATTTATATCTTTCGCCGCATTTTTACCGCCCGCGAGGGTAATCCAGGTATCAATCAACGTCTGGCTACCATCGACTTTGAGCGGCTTCAGGGACTGAATATGCAGCACGCTGGGGCGCTGCGTTGCCGTCAGGTTTTGCGTTTTCCGCTGTACGGTATCAATTGCGGTTTGCAGATAATGGTTATAGGCCGCCGCGCGCGCGTAAGCGTGATGGGTATCAAGCACTTGCGCGGTGGTGGAGACTGATTTCATCAGCGAAGGGTAGTCGGTGAACGCCATCTCAAGGGTTGGCAAACCGGCCTGGCGATAACTCTCCGCCTTGTCATTTCCTTTGGCGCTAAACACCACATCGACCCGTTTAGCCAGCAGGCTTTCGGGGTTAAAACTCGTGCCGCGTACCTGCAACGCCTGATTCAGCGTTGGCGTAATTTTAAACATCCACGGCTGGCTTTCCGGGTGATTCACCGTGGCGACGATTTTGTTGCCCGCGCCTAACGTCATCAGTACCGAATGATGGGCAAACCAACCGTCGGCAATCGCGTTGACCCGATCGGGCACGCTAACCGAATGACCGGCATCATCCACGACCTGGCGCGAGGCCAGGGCGGGGAAAGCCAGCCAGGCGCAGAGTAACCACGCATGGCGACGTTTCATAGCGATAACTCCTTAGAAATCAACTTGCATTGACAGTTGCGCTTCACGCGGCGCACCCAGTTGCGCGCTGGCATTGCCCGCGCCGGTATAGCCGGTTAACGCGCCTGGAACTACGTTTGTCCAGTAGCGGCGGTTAGTCAGGTTGGTGATATCCAGACGGAAAGTTACCGGCGTATTAAACAGACGAGTGGCGTAGCTGCTGCCAACACCGACCGTGGTATAGCTGCCCACCCAACTGTCATTGGCGTTATCGGTTGTGCGACGGCCAACGTAGCGCACGTTGGTATCGACATCGACGCCAGGCAGTTGCTCAATGCTGTAAACCGCTAACATGCTGGCGGTAAAACGCGGCAGGCCGACAATTTGCTTGCCGTCTGCGCTGGCGCTTGCGGTGTCGTGCAGGCGCGGGTTCAGCCAGGTTGCGCCACCGAACAGACGTAAATTACGGCTCACGTGACCATCCGCCATCAGCTCCAGTCCCCGGTTTTTCTGCGTGCCATCCTCGGCAAAATCGCCGCTTTCATTGGTATAGGCAAACGGGCGTTTTGCCTCAAAGACGGCGGCAGACAACAATAGATTGTTGATTGGCGCGTATTTCACCCCAGCCTCAATCTGGTGGCTGCGGTATGGGTCAAGCACTTGCCCGGCGTTATTCGCCCCCGCAGGCGCAGTGTCGCCTTGCTGCATACTGTCGGCCCAGGTGGTGTACAGGGTGATGTTATCGACCGGTTTGTACATCAGGCTGGCAGAACCGCTGGCGCCGTTGTCTTTTTTATTGCTGGTTTGCTTACGGGTCTTGTTGTAGTTGCTGACGGTAAACAGGTTTTCGCTTCCCGATAACAGTAGGCTCCACTGCGGGCTAAAGTGCAGTGTGTCGCTCAGCAAGAACGCGTGCTGCGTGGTGGTGGCGGAGTGATAACGATTGTCAAAGTTTGGATACGGCGGGCGCGGATAAGTGGGATGCTCATACAGCGATGACTTGCCAAGCGTAAATGTACCGCCGTTAACCGGATTGTAGTTTTTCCAGACGAAACCGCGCATCCCGGCGCTGATATCGTGAGTTAGCCAGCCGGTATCGACGCTGCCGGTCAGGTTTGCCATATAGCTATTGATGGTAAAACGGCTGGCGGCAGAGTTGGATGTGGTGCTGGTGTAGTTCCCTCGATTGTCCGTCAGGGTATTGGTTACGGTGGTGGACTCACGATCAGCAATCTGGCGCAGGACGCCGACATCTAACAGCCAGTTGCCATCAAAATCATGCTTCAGATGCAGGCTGGCGGTGGTGGTTTCATCATCGTTTCCCGCATAACGTTGGCCGTACTGGCTTTTGGTGGGATCAAGCGGGGAAGGGAAGTGGACACCTTTAGCCAGAGCAAATGAGCCGGGCATCCCTTTTTCATAGTAGTGGTAGTAGCTGAAATTACTTTCCAGCACGGTTTTGTCGGTGAGCTGGAAATCCAGCCCCAGCCCGGCATACTGGCGGCGCTTGTGGCTGCCGCTGGTGTAGCCGTGGCCTTCATCGTTAAGCAGGTTAAGGCGATACTTAACGCGGTCGCCATCATCAATCGGGCCGCTGAAATCCATTGACGTCAGCGTACCGTTACCGGTACTCGCCCCCACGGTGACCCGGTGCAGTGGGGTATCGGTTGGGCGTTTGGAGACTAAATTGAACATCCCCGCTGGGTTTGCCGGGCCGTACAGCGAGCCTGCCAGGCCGCTCAGTACTTCTACGCTCTGAAATTGTTCGGCGGGGTACTCTGTCGTCGAAACCGCATTCAGGCCGTCAATCATATGGTTTTGTACCACGCTGCCCTGCATCCCACGGGTTTGCGGGCGCACGCCATCGCCCTGTACAGAAGGCATATAGCGATAGGCATCTTTCACGCTTTTGAGCTGCTGTTCGGCAATGATGGGCGCAGAAAGCGTTTGTACTGACCACGGCACGTCAATCAGCGCGCGTTTGCCGAGGCTACCTAGCGAGGCCTGTTTTTCAGCGGCTGGGGGTTCTTGCTGTGTGCTGTCAGCGCTGGCAGAAACCACCATTGTGTCTTCGGCGTGTCCTGGTTTGGTGATAACCAGGCATGAAAAGGCCAGCAGTCCGGTGGCGAACGGTATCGTTTTACTATCAAACATTTTGTTATTCAGTGTGTTAGCGGAAAGACGGGCGATAGAGAGAACTATCACCGACACATGAGGGAAACAGTCATTATTATTTGTATGATGAATATCATGGGTGGTATCGTTATATATGTCAATACATAACGATGGGTAGGTAAATTCGCTTAAAAATGGCAAAACGTGAAAATTACGCGTAAGGAATCAGCAGAAATAAGACAGTTTTGCGTGTCGCGCAGGCATAAAAAAAGCCGCGATGGCGTAAGGCTTGTCAGTTAAGGGGATTTCTACTTTTAGTCTCGCCGTCAGCTGCGGTCTTTGAATGAATAGCGACAACCAGAGTGGCTGAAACCGATGAGTCCCCGATGGAAATCGGCGAGCCGGAGAAAGGAAGACAAGGTCAGACCGCCAGGGATGGCGGGCTGAGGCGAACCGAGACAGGAAGTCGAGTTTCGCCGTGCCGCAGGCTGGAGTTCGCAGGTGAGCGCAGTGCGAAGCACCGATTTCCCTGCGGGGCCGCAGGGATTGTCAAGGGGGACTCGGCAGTCCCCCTTGACCCGTTCACTGGAACATGTGCTTCATGTTCTACAAAACATCAGGTGAACGGAATGTGGCGCTAAACTCACCAGCATTACGCCATCGCGGCGTTTTTATCGTTACCACTCAAAGGATTATTCGCTGGCTTTTTTCTCAAGCGAAGCAGCACCTTCTTTGGTTTTATCCCAGCCTTCCTGAGCGCCTTTTTTGGTGGCGTCCCATCCTTTCTGGGAAGTTTCTTTGGTTTTATTCCAACCTTTCTGCGCACCTTCTTTGGTGGCATCCCACCCTTTCTCAGTGCCTTCTTTGGTTTTATGCCAGGTTTTCTGTGCGCCTTCGCTGACCTGGCTACCCACGCTGTCACTTTTGCCTTCTACTGCGTGTTTGGACTTAAGTTTCAGCTCTTCGCCCTGGTTTTGCGCCTGATGCAGCTTTTCTTTCGCTGTGTTCGCATTCTCTTGTGCTGCGGCAACGGTGTCATCTGTAGCGTGTGTGGTTGCGGCAAAAACGGGAGAAGCCAGCAGAAGTGCAGATAATGCAATCATCGTTTTTTTCATCATATCCTCATCTAACGTTATCAGTGTTATGCACAGGACTAAGGTTGGCACACGCAACTTTATGCGTCTCCAGGAATAAACTGTAAGTGGATTATCGTGATATGGCGAATAAATAGCGGCAAGCCCGATAGGATTATCGCTATCGGGCAAGAGAAATTATCGCTCCAGCACAATCAGTGGCGCGGAGTCATGGGTATGGGCGATGCTGATTTCGGCCTGATACAGGTTTCTCAGCGCCGATTCGGTTAGCACCTTTTGCGGCGTCCCGTTATCGACCACGCTCCCTTTTTCCAGCAGCACAATTCTGTCGGCGTAACGCGCTGCGAGGTTCAGGTCATGCAGCACGCAGCAGACGTTAAACTGCCGCTCATCTACCAACTGGCGCAGCAGGCGGAACAGATGCTGCTGGTGGTGGATATCCAGCGCCGAGGTGGGTTCGTCGAGAAACAGCCACTTTGGCGACGGTTCCGGCTCCCAAAGCTGCACCAGCAGGCGCGCGAGCTGGACTCGCTGTTGTTCGCCGCCGGAAAGATGGCGGTAGTCGCGTGAGGCCAGTTCGCTACAGCCGCACAACGCCAAAATATGCTCGGTTTCGTCGCGCGGATTGCGGGTGCGATGCGGATGGCGCCCCATTCGCACCACTTCCATCACGCTAAAAGGGAACGCCATATGGCAGTTTTGGCGCATCACGGCGCGCGTTTTTGCCAGCTCCGTCGTCGGCCAGTCATTCAGTGGCCGCCCGAACAGCGAACAGTGACCACTGTCTGGCTGAAGATAACCGGTTAACTGGCGCAAAAGCGTCGATTTCCCCGCGCCGTTCGGCCCCAGGAGAGCGACGATTTCCCCACCGGGCAGGGTCAGCGATACATTGTTGGTCAGGCGACGCCCGTTAATGCTGTAGGTCAGATTGTGGGCGTCAATCATAGTGCTCTCCGGGTACGCAGGATCAGCCATAAAAAGTAAGGGCCGCCAATCAGGCTGGTCAGCAGGCCAACCGGCATTTCGGCAGGCTGCACTAGCGTGCGTGCTAAGGTGTCGGCAACCAACAGCAGACACGCTCCCGCAAGCGTTGAACACGGCAGCAGCCAGCGGTGATCGGCTCCAATGGTCATCCGAATCAGATGCGGAATTACCAGCCCGATAAAACCGATAACGCCGCTCACCGAGACCGCCGCCCCCACTAACAGCGAGCTGATCAGCAGCAGTTGCTGGCGCCTGCGTTTAACGTTAACGCCGAGGTAATGGGCTTCTTCATCGCCCAGTTGCAGTAGATTTAAGGTGTTAGCCAGCCAACCGGTGGCAAGCATCGCCGGAAGCGCGAACGACGCCGCTACCAGCAGCGTTGGCCATTGCGCCTGCCCCAGGCTGCCCATCATCCACAGCGTTAACTGGCGTAACTGTTGCTCGTCGCCAACATAGCTCAGCACGCCGATCGCCGCGCCGCACAGGGCATTGATGGCAATCCCTGCCAGCAGCAGTTGCATCATGCCGCCGTGGGTATGGCGCAGGCTTATCAGGAAAATAATCGCACACACCACCAGGCTACCGCCGACGGCGAAAATCATCTGTTCATACAGCATAAAGATTGCGGGTAGCGACACCGGGAAGATAATCGCCACGCCGACCATCAGCGCGGAACCACTGCTGACACCGAGCAGGCCAGGGTCAGCCATTGGGTTGCGAAATAGCCCTTGCATAATCACGCCCGCCGTTGACAGCGCGCCGCCAACCAGCACTGCCAGCAATACGCGCGGAAGGCGAATATTGAGCCAGATATCGCGGTACTGCTCGTCCTGCAAAGAGGCGAAGGTGATTTTTAGCGCCCCCTGGCTGGCTCCTACCAGTACCAGCGTCGCCAGCATCAGCAGCAGGCCGATAAAAACGCTGAAGGAAGAGAGTGAATCCTTGAACACACAAAACTCCATGACATCGATGCGGCGCTGTAATACAGCGCCGCGTGGGGATTAAGCCGGTTTGAGTTCCGGTTCCACCAGGCTATAAACCTGCTGGTTGAGCGCCGGGGCGTTGGCTAACGCCTGAATGTGCGCGGCGACATCGGCACGCTGCACAAATCCATGAACTTCCTGATGTTGGAAACGCTGCGCCTTGCCCGTGGCCTCGCCGTTGAGCAGCCCGCCTGGGCGGAGGATGGCGTAATCCAGAGTGCTGGTTTGCAGCCAGCTTTCTGCCAGCGTTTTTTCTCTGACCGCCTGACCAAACGCCGCTCTGGCGCGGGGGGAAAGATACGCCCAGCTATCGCCGCAGCCCAGCGATGTCACGAGGATCATGCGCGAGATGCCTGCTTTTTCTGCTTCATCAATCATCGTACGGTGCGCCAGGTAATCGTGCGCGCCGCCGATGGTGGAGATAACCGTCGCCGTCGCGCCCGCCGCTTCGCAGGCTTTTGCCACGCACTGCGCGTCACAGGCATCGCCGATCAATACCTGCACGCCTTTGGCTTGCAGCCGTTCGGCGGCTTCAGGGTTACGCACCACGGCAAAAACCGGGCGCTGTTCGGCAAGCGCACGGTCAACCGTCAGCGCGCCAACGCCGCTACCGCCCGCGCCAAAAATCAGCCACGGGGTCATCAGGCAGCCCCTTTCAGCGTTGCTGCCAGCGTGCGGAAGGCGTCCAGTTGTTCGCTCAGCAGTTGGCGGTGGTCGTCGCGACCGAGGAATATTTTGAACATGGCGCTACCGGCCTGATTGAAGAACAGGATAGAGGCGGTATCCATCGCCATGAATTTGCGCTCAACAAGAGCGATATGCGTGCAGTTTTCTGCTTTGATATGGCCGGTCATGCCTTTTTTACCACGCAGGTTGAAGTAGCCGTGACGGTGAAAGCCGGACGGCAGTTCGCCGGTAAATTCCAGAATCACATCGGCGGTGTGCACCAGAGTGGTAACTTTGCCCCATTCGCACACGGTGTCCCATACGGTGTCAAATTTGTCGCCCGCGACCAGCGTAGAGGATGGCAGATTTTTCACTACCTCCAGCAACGTGGTGTTGTACTGCCCGGCGATCGCTTCCAGCGTACCGTCTGGCTCGGTTTTTAAGAAATCCTGTAAAGAGACGTTGCTCATTATTCACTCCTGTTATTGGGTTTCTACCGCAATGCGCGGTGCGTTAAGTTCCTGAATCAGTTCATCAAGAGACTGCAAAATGTTGCTTGCCCAGAAGCGCCCTTCGTTGGTCAGGCGCAGGCAGGTGGAGCTATCCACGGTAAGCCCCGCGCTGTGCCACTGTGCGAGCAGCGGGGCGAGTTTGGCGGCGTGCGGCGTGAGTTCATCCAGCGGCACGCGGGCGGTTTCTACGCCAGATTGCAGGGTATGACGCCACTGGAAGCCGCGCTCGGCGGTGCGCATCATCATCATCAGCGGCTTTTTGCCCGCCGCGATGGACGCGTGCCAGGCATCAAGGTTGCGCTCAACCATCCACGAGTAACCATTGATCGAGCCACCCGCGCCAGAGCCGAGCGCCAGACAATCTGCGCCTTGTTTAATCAACAAGTTGTAGAGGTTGCGTTCGCGCGTGGTGCGCGCCCAGTGGCTATTGCTGATGCAGCGCCAGCCAGCTTGCGCCATAAAATCGCAGCCTTGCAGGTACAGGTCGCGGCGCTCTGCCGGTTGTGGCACGGCGGTGCGGCCATTTTCTACCGCCTTACCAAGCGGCGTGTTGGGCAGCAGGTTAAGGGCGTACAGATCCACGCCGTCCAGCCCGATATCGCGGGCGATGGCTAAATCTTCCCCCCACAGTTTGCTGTCCTGGCCAGGCAGGCCGAACAGCAGATCGCACACCACGGCGGCGCGGTCGCGGCGCACCAGCCCTTCCATAAAGGCTCTCGCGGTTGGGCCGTCGGACGTGCGCGCCATTTTCTTGCGGATTTTGCTGTTAAACGACTGAATACCAATCGAGAACCGGTTCGCTCCTGCATCCAGACAGGCGTCGATACGCGCGTCGTCAAAGTTCAGTACGCGGCCTTCGATGGTGATTTCGCAGTCTGGGGCCAGCGGCAGGCGCTCGCGCAGTGCGGTAATAATGCGCGCTAAATCGCGCGCTGAAAGCGCCGACGGCGTACCGCCGCCAAAGTAAACCGCGTGGATAGGCGCAGACTGGTGCAACACGCTGTCGGCTTCCATCTCAATTTCACGCAGTAACGCATCGGTGTAACGAGTGCAGTGGTCTTCTTCATAACGGTTTTGGTAAAAACCGCAGAAAGTGCAGTGGGTCGCACAAAACGGAATATGCAAATACAGCAGGCGTTTGCGCGGTGGCGTAGCCTGGCTGAGCACCTGCTGCCAGGTTTGCGCGAGCTGATCTTTGGCAACCGGAATGGCGCCACGCCACGGCATGGTGGCACGGCGGTCTTTAAATGGCTGACCGCCTTCAAGGGCAAAATGCGGGGTTAAATCCAGGTCGTTTGTGGTATTCAGCATAACGGGTATTTCAACATCCTTTAGTTTGGCCAGAACTGGCGGTGCAGCGTTTCAACAGCGTCAGCGACGCGCGGCCCCATCCCCAGAATCAGCGCCTGATCGAGAATCACGATCCGCTGGTTTTTCCATGCCGCTGTGCGGGTGATCCCGGCAACGGTGCTCAGACGGTTGAGATCGCCTTCCACCATTTGCGATGTCACGATGATCACCTCTGGATTGGCGGCGATCAGCGCTTCTGCACTGTAGCTGCGGTACTGCTGATGCTGGGCGACGTTATGCGCTCCGGCGAGGGTCATAATGGCATCCGCGACGCTGCCTTTTCCGGCCACCTGCGGGGCGCTGCCGCCCGCGCTGAGAATAAACAGCGCGTTGACCGGTGCGGGTTTGTTGGCGCTGCTTTGCGCCACTTTTTGCAGCCGCTGGCGGATATCCTTCACCAGCGCATCGCCGCGCGCCTCGGTATTCAGCACTTTTGCCAGCGCGTGAATATTGGCGTACATCTGTTCGACGGTGGCTGGAACGCGCGGCAGGGTCACCACGTTCACTTTTTGCGAGCGCAGTTGATCAAAGACCAACTGTGGGCCTGCGTCTTGCCAGGTGATGAAGGTGTCCGGGCGTAGCGATAAAATGCCTTCGCTGCTGAGCTGCTTCCAGTAACCGATATGCGGCAGGGCAGCGGTTTCCGGTGGATACGAGGTGGTTTCATCCACCCCGACCACACGTTGACCGGCGTCCAGGGCATAGATAAGTTCTGCCAGCGAACCTCCAGCGACCACGATTTTTTCAGCCGCCTGCGCGCAGAACGCGCAGGTCAGTGCCAGTAATCCTATGGCGAGTTTTTTCATCATCAGAAGTTCCAGGCAAAGCCGACGGCCGCGTTAAAGCCCGCCGCAGGAATGGACTCATGCGCCGTCATATAACGTTTGTCGGTCAGGTTGTTGAGCGCCAGATTGACCTGGTATTGGTTCTCCGCGCCAAACTCGGTGTTTACTGCCAGGTTCAGCGTGGCCCAGCCTGGGTAGCGAGTTTGGGTGTCGCCGGTGCTGTCTTTCGC
Organism: Kluyvera fluvialis; assembly: GCF_059725275.1. NCBI lineage: Bacteria > Pseudomonadati > Pseudomonadota > Gammaproteobacteria > Enterobacterales > Enterobacteriaceae > Kluyvera > Kluyvera fluvialis. Next base: position 1,185,181 of record NZ_AP046142.1, read on the forward strand.
GCTGGATGCCGCGCGGATGTACAAATCAGAGGTGACGTTCGCGGCGTTGAGCATCAGGGTATGTTTCACCCCGAATCGCCCATTGACCGTCGTCTCGCCGGTGTCCCAGGTTTTCAGCGTCGCGCCATCGTACTGGCGACGAATCAGGTTACCGCTGACGTAAGGGGAAACCGCCCAGCCGTTGTACTCGGCGCTCAGCTCCATGCCCCAGGTTTTGGCGCGATCGATGTTGTCGTAGAAGTAATAACCGCCGCGCGAGGTGGTGGAGTTACCGTGACAAATCGCCTGACCGGAGCAGGAAACACTGGCGATATAGTCTTTTGCTTCTGAGTAATACACCGCGCCGTCAACCAGCCACAGATTGCCGTTATAACGCGCGCCCAGCTCGTAGTTATTCGAGTGTTCGGCTTTTAAATCTGGGTTGCCATAGGTCACGCCGCCGCCCGCCGAGGTTTGCATAAACAACTGGCTGAGCGTTGGGAAGACGTAGCCCTGCGCAAACGCTGCGCGCAGCTCGACGTTGTCAAAGCCGGAATAACGCAGGCTGGTGGCAGTGACCAGTTCGTTATCATGCGATGAGCGCTCGGCAAGCGAGGTATCGGTGGTGATACCTTTGGTGGTGGACTGCGCATCGCCACGAGTCAGTTTCGACGACAGCCAGTATTGCCGCGCGCCCAGCGTCCACGTCCAGTTGTCGGCAAAGCGCCAGTCGTTTTGGGCAAACAGCGAAGTGTTGCTCTGCTCAGACTCGTTATAGCCACGGGTTTTGGTTTCAGTATTAATAAACCCGGTTAGCGATTTCTGGCTGGTGACGCCGTTAGAGGTTTGCGATACGCGATCGCGCTGGTATTGCGCGCCGAGCACTAAGTCATTATTGGCGGGCAGAGAGAAATTGCTTTGCATCGTCACGCCCTGCGTGTACTGCTTATCGCTGGTGTGAGTCTGATTGTGGACGGTCAGCGCCTTGATAATCGGGCTAGGGATCACCTGCGTGGTCGCCACTTCATTTTCAAACTTACGATCGATAGTCTGCTCGTAGGCGTCGATGTGGAATTTCTTCAGGTACTCGCCGTCAACATCGACATCATAGAACAGGCCGATCTTTTCGCGTTCCAGTTTCGGGATCTTCACGCTGAAGGCATCGTACTGGCCTTCAGGATCTTCGAAATAGGTTTGCGTGGCGAGCTTGTAACGATCGAGTGATAAGCCAAAATGCTGGTTGTCGAGGTTATAGCCCAGCCAGATACCCTGGCTATTATTACGGAAATGGGTGTTCGGCAGGCGGCCATCTGGCGTATCGCGATCGCCCTGATCGGAGTAGTTGCCGTTAATGCGGTAATCAAATTGGCCGATGCTGCCCCATGCGGTGGCAGACTCTTCCCAGCCGGCGGTGGACGAGTTGTAGACCGCTTTTACCGTACCCGCGACAGGCTTATCGCCCCCTTTTTTGGTGATAAAGTTCACCACCCCGCCGATGGCCTGTGAGCCGTACAGCACGGAATAGGGGCCTTTTACCACTTCAATACGTTCCAGCGCCGACTCATCAATTAACAGCCCCGCGCCGTAATCTTGACCGGCACGTTGGTAAGTGACCTCCTGACCGTCTATCAGGATCAGCACGCGCGACGACGCTTCACCACGGATGCGGATCTGCTTACGACCCGCCAGCGCATTGTCGGTAATCTCAACGCCCGGGATATCCTGAAGATCGTCGGCAATCGAGGTGCTGGTGGAGTTTTTCAGCGTTTGATGGTCGATAACTTGAATAGTGGCAGGACTTTCCCAAAGATTGCTTTCCGTCCGGTTGGCGGTGACGACCAGCGTATCTTCTTTACTGTTTTTGTCCTGTGCTGTGGGAGCCGTGGCGGCGGAAACAGCACCTGCGATAAACAATGGCAGGGCGGAGAGTACGAATGACCCTCGGGTCATGGTATGCAGCATGGTTAACCCTATGAATAAACAGTTACATGATAATAAGAATGACTATCAATTACATTCTCATATTGGCGTATTGGCCGTCTAGACTTGAAGGTATAAACAAAATGCATCTTTGATTTGCGTCAATTTATGGCGGCGATAGAAAAGTGAAATGTGATATTCATCACGACAAATTTGCCGATTATCAAGTTGTTAATATGGTTGATTTGATTAATGTCAGCGGTAAATGCTGTCATGTTGCTGTGGTGAATTGAGGAGGGCCGGGTTAGCGCTGCGCCACCCGGCAGAAAGCGGCAGCGCCATTATGCCGCAGGGGTAATGTAGCGAGTGCCGAAATTCGTCCAGCGTGGCAGGACGGTAAAGATGAGCGCCATTACCAGACAGGAGAGGTTAAACAAGACATACGGCGCGTAGTCAAGCGTCGCCACTCCCAGCGTTTTCGCCATAAACATGCCTGATATCGTCCACGGGAACAGCCCTTCCAGCAATGTCGCCCCCGATTCCATCGCTCGCGACATGTTGACCATATGCAGCTTTTTCTCCTTATAGCAGGGGTCATACATACTTTTAACGATAAAAAAGCTGATCACCGCATTGCCCGTGCAGGCAACCAGAATAGCGCTGGTGAAGATAGTGGCGAGCAGGGTTCGGGTGATGGTGTATAGCTTTTGCACCAGGCTTTTGAGGATAACCGCCAGCGCCCCGGACACTTCCAGCGCGGAGGCAAAAAGAAACGCGCAAAGCATTACCACAATGGGGCTAACCATCGAATACATGCCGCCACGATTTAACAGCACGGTGATATTTCTGGCGGTCGCCTCGTCGAGTTCTAACGCCTGCAGGCTGGGGAGCATTTCGGACTTAAAGCCGTTGATAGCTGAACTGATGATGTCGGCAAGCGTAATCTGCTGAAATAACACCGCCAGCAAAATCCCGAATAGCGCCGAGGCCACCAGGACAATAACCGAGTCCCATTTCCTGATAGCGCCAACCAGCACCAATAACGCCGGAGAAAGCAGCAGCGGGTTCAACCAAAACGTGGTGGATAACGCGGATTTCATCACCTTAATGGCCTGAAGCTGTTCGGGTGAACCGGCCTGGAGGTGATTCCCCAGCAGATAAAACCCCACGCAAGCGAAAACAAACGCGGGCAGCGAGGTGTACAGCATATTGCGGATGCTCTGGTAGAGATCTGCTTCAGCGGCGATGGCCGCCATATTGGTGGTGTCGGACAGCGGCGAGAGCTTATCGCCAAAGTAAGCGCCGGAGATAACCGCTCCGGCGGTAATCGGCAGCGACACGTCCATCGCCGAGGCCACGGCGATGAGCGCCACGCCAATCGTGCCAGCCGTTCCCCACGACGTGCCGGTAAAGGTCGAAATGCAGACGGTGACCAGGAAGGCGGTTAAATACAAATAGGCGGGGTTAATCACCGCCAGCCCGTAGAAAACCATCTGCGGAATGGTCCCGGAGACCATCCAGCAGCCAATCAACATACCTATCGACAGCAGGATCAACATCGCCGGAACGGCATCTTTAATCTTGCCGACCAACGCGCTCATGACTTCGCCCCAACTGCCGCCGTAAAAACGCGCGTAGAAGCAGGTGACGATGGTAATGCTGATTAAGGTGAACTCGACCGGATAATTCAGTACGCCAATACCTGCGGCAAAAATAATAAAAATAACCACCATCAGGCCGACGGCGGAGCGGAATGACGGCTGTTTCTGACTCTCCATTTCGCGCTCCTTAGCGTATATCGGCAATGGCGGCGAAAGCGGCGGCCAGGTCGGCAATCAGCAGTTCGGGGTTTTCCTGGCCGATGGACAGGCGAATTAAACCGGTCGCGATGTTATCGGCAAGCAGCCCTGGCTGGTTGTAACCGCGATTAGGGGAGATGATTAAACTTTCGTATCCCCCCCAACTGCAACCAACCTTAAAGACTCGACAGGTATCGATAAATTGCTTCACATGTTCGAAGTGCCCGCCTTTGATATCAAAGGAAAATAGACCAGAAAATCCCATCATCTGCTGGCGGATAATGGCCCGTTGTTCGGCGCTTGCTACGCTGGGATGGCGAACGTTTTCTACCTGCGGATGGTTTTTCAGAAAATCGATAACCCGTAGCGCGTTGTCCTGATGGCGCGACATGCGCACCGGCAGGGTTCTTATCCCGCGCAGCAGCAGCCAGGCGACAAAAGGTGATAACACGGCGCCCAACAGTTGGTGAGCGAAGTCACGAATGGCGGCCATCCGCGAATGAGAGGTGACGACCGCTCCGGCGATTAAATCGCTGTGGCCGCCAAGATATTTGGTGCAAGAATGAATAACGATATCAAAACCGAGCGTCAGCGGTTTTTGAAACAGCGGCGTGGCCCAGGTGTTGTCGATAACGGTGGTGATGTTGTGCGCTTTGGCAAGTTGGGCAATCGCCGTTAAATCAACGACGTTCATCGTCATAGTGCCGGGGGATTCGGTATAAATCACGCGCGTGTTGGTTTTGATTTTTTGCGCGATATTCTCAGGTGTGCCGTCCAGTACCACATCAAATTCGACGGCGAACTTTTCCGCCATATGGCGGATTAACGCCATCGCCGGGCCGTAGACGTTATTGACCAGAATGATATGATCGTGGCTGTTGAGGTTGGCCATCAGCACTGCGCTAATCGCCCCCATACCGGAAGCAAAACAGCGGCAGGCTTCGCCATGCTCCAGCTTCGCTATTTTTTCTTCTACCATTTGCACTGTGGGGTTTAGCCCGCGCGAGTAGATAAAGCGTTCGGCTTCGTGCTGCATGTCATCGCAGTAGGCCTGGTAATTCTTCTGTACGAACAGGCTGGTTTGGATGATGGGCGCGCTGACCGCGCCGAAATAAAGCTCATGTTGCTCGTCCTGCCCTGAACAGGCGATGTGGTCGTGCTGGGCGTAGCGATCAGGATGCGAAAAGAAGGAAGTGGTATCCATTTCTATTTTCCTTGTAGGGCGGAAATCAGAGGCAAACGGCGCGCAGGGGCGCCCGCGCGAGCCGATGACTCACTTTGATGGTGGTTGTTGATTTGAGGAGGTCAGGCAGTAAGCGGTGGATCAGCGTGCATAAACAACTCTCCGTGTCGGGTGTTGCGTTAATGCGTTCTGTCACTCACAGCGCAGGGCGGAATAGAAAGCCCCGGAGTTACGGTTTTTGGGGTATCGATTGAATCTGTTTTGTTTGTAGACTATGAGTCACATTTTTGATGTTAGCACTCTTTTTATGTGACTCATAGTCCGTGGTCTGATAAACAACAAAAAGTCATTCTGGCGGGATGAAAAATTCGTCCAACATTCAGTCGCGCTTTGGTGCGAACATCAAAAAACTCAGGCGAGAAGCCGGTTTATCCCAGGAAGCATTTGCTGATAAATGTGGCCTTGATCGGACTTACGTGAGTGGTATTGAACGCGGAGTCAGAAACCCAACGCTTGAGATAATCAGCGTGCTGGCGAGGGGATTAGGGGTGGCAATACGGGGACTATTTGATTTTGAGGACTAAGTTTCGTCTGTTTCCTTGCTGTTAGACAATCACTCGCATCTGTGCATTTTATCGTCCAGACTTACACCAAAGCATAGTCTGTACGGGCATTGTGCTTTACACTGCGCGCTGCAAAAACTGAGTTGATCAACGATTAGGTAGACAGTCATAGCGATGAAAGGAACGATCACAACGTGGTTTAAAGATAAAGGTTTTGGATTTATCAAAGATGAAAACGGTGATAACCGCTATTTTCATGTGATTAAGGTTGCCAACCCTGATCTTATCAAGAAAGATGCGGCGGTCACTTTTGAACCGACAACCAACAACAAAGGGTTGTCGGCGTATGCGGTGAAAGTCGTACCGGAAAGCAAATATATCTTTATCGCGGGTGAACGTATCAAGCTCACCTCGATCAAATCTTATCTGGTTTACAGCGAAGAAGAGCCAGCGGATGCCGGCATTGATAAAGAAAATGCGGTGCTCTCTGTCGGTGTGCTGATGGGCAATATCCGGCCAAAATCCGCCGCTCAACCGGGTGAAATGCGCTCGGTGAAAAAACTGGCGATCACCACCTTCCAGGGTACGACGCTTATCTTCTCGGAAGATGAAATCGACGTGGAAGCCACAGTGAAAATGCTCAAGGTTTAAGACCTGGCTCGTTGCCGGTGCGACGTTCCGGCAGCGTTACATTTACAGGTAAAATTCCCCATATTATTCAACGGGTTTAGAAACGAAGATGACAAAACTCACCTTACAAGAGCAGATGTTAAAAGCAGGTTTAGTCACCAGCAAGAAAGTGGCCAAGGTGCAACGCACGGCTAAAAAATCACGTGTGCAGGCGCGTGAGGCGAGAGAAGCGGTAGAAGAAAATAAAAAAGCCCAGCTTGAGCGCGATAAACTGCTAAACGAACAGCAAAAGCAAGCGACGTTATCGAAAGAGTATAAAGCTCAGGTGAAGCAACTGATTGAGATGAACAGAATTAACATCTCGAAAGGCGATATCGGTTTTAACTTCACAGACAATAACTTAATCAAAAAAATCTATGTCGATAAGACCACCCAGGCTCAGCTGATCAGTGGCCGCCTGGCGATCGCCCGTTTGCTGGTTGATGGCAACAGCGAAGGGGAATACGCGATTATTCCGGCAAGCGTTGCGGATAAAATCGCACAGCGCGATGCCAGCAGTATTGTGCTGAACAGCGCACTGAGCCAGGAAGAACAGGACGAAGACGATCCGTACGCTGACTTTAAAGTGCCTGACGATTTGATGTGGTAATTCACCTCGGTCAACGGATACATGAGAAGCCCTGCGGGGCTTTTTGTGTTTATAGCGTCGGCACGTTGCTCAGAATGGGCTGGCGTTACAGGCATTTACCGGCTCTTGAGTGACGGGATGTACAAAATGCAACTCACTGGCGTGCAGCATGAGCCGTGGCGCTTGTTCTGTACCAGGCAACAGGCGTCCACCGTACAGGTCGCAGCCCAAAATAGGATGGCCCAGATACTGGCAGTGAATGCGCAACTGGTGAGTCCGCCCGGTTTCTGGCATCAGTTGTACCCGTGTCAGCGGTAATAATTGCCCATCTCCCCCCGTACGCTCAATGACCTGATAGCGCGAGCGCGCAGGCTTGCCGTTGCTGGCGCTAATCGACATCAGCGGAAATAGCGCCGGATCTTTGGCTATCGCCGCGTCAATGATGCCTTCGTCGTCCTCCAGATGCCCACACAGCAGCGCGCTGTACACCTTGCTTACCGTACGCTGGCTGAACTGCTGGCACAGCGCGGCATTCATCGCCTTATTGCGAGCCACCACCATCAAACCGGATGTGCCGAAATCGAGGCGGTGAACCAACGTACAACCGGGGAATATCTGTACCAACCGGTGGTGTACAGAGTCGATGTTTTGAGGGTTCTTGCCCGAAAGGCTGAGTAAGCCAGAAGGCTTGTTGATAAGCACCAAATGCGCATCGTGATAGAGAATTTCTATCTCGTCATGGCAAGGTGGGGCAATAAAAGTATCGAGAATTGTAGACATCAGGCAGCCAGGAACAGGAGTGGAAGCGGATAATAGCGAATTTTCCGGCCACTGGCGATGAACGAGAAAAACCGATAACACATAACCCCGCTGCGCCGTCGCAGCAGGGCTTTGCCATCACATCCCCCATCCCTGGCTTTGCGTGGTGTTACCAGCCGTAAGACGCGCCAGCACCTACTACAAAGTTTTGCTGCGTATCATCCGATACCGAGGCTTTCACCACTACGTGTTCGGTGGCTCGTGCGGAAAAACCAACGGCGAGCGCACTTTCACCGTCGGTCGTCCCTGTGCCAGCGCCAATCGAAAAGGTTTGCCCCTGAATCACCTGCGGGATGTTCGCCATTGCCGCGACACCGGCGATACCCGCGCTTGCGCGCTGGCGATTGTCTTCAACTTCACTCTTAAGCGCCGCGAAACGTTGCCCGCTGCCGGTGTTGGCTTCCAGATTTTCGATACGCGTTTCATGGCTGGCAATATTGGCAGAGTTTTTGGCAACGTTGGCATTGGTGGTGGCCTGGGCTTGTTTGACGCTGGCAACGTTGGCGTTGGTGACGGCCTGAGCCTGTTTGACGCTGGTAACGTTGGCGTTGGTGTCAGACTGCGCCTGTTTTATGTCGCTAATACCCGTATCGGTGGCATCGGCGCGGGTTCTCAGCGCATTAATGTTGCCGCGTTCCATCAAAATAGCCGCTTCATTCGCGGTCTGATTTTTTATTATCTCATTGGTATTATTCGTGATTTGCTGTTGCTGGTTGGTAATCTCTGTCGAGTTATTGGCAACGCGTGTTGCGACGCTCGACATTTCCGTGTTCAGCGTCGAGATATTATTATGGTTTGCCGTGGTCTGATTAATCATCGTATCGAGGTTATACCCCCCTGGGAGCGCAGTATTGCCGCCGGTGCTATCACCTACAATGGTAATGGAGTTTCCTGGAGTTGTGGCGTCCTGTAATGGAACGAGAACCTCATCGGCATAAGCCAGACGAACGTTAACCCCCTGAAGAACAGTACAAATTGCTAAAGCTAAAATGACCTTTTTCATGCTTTTGACCTGATGTTTTTATACTTGTAAACAATGAGTAAAATGTGACTTTGCAGAGAGAAGTTCTGTTAATCGCCACGCAGGAAAACAGTGAATAGCATTGGCTATTCACTGGGGTTCAGGCACGCGAATGGGTAGCAAACCTATTTTCGATTGCGCTGAATATTCTTGTTTAGTTAAAAAAATATTATTTATTTATTCCGGTTAATAACTTTTGTGTTTGTTGTTCAGTGATGTTGGTTCACTGAATAGCTTATTTATATTCACACTCTTTTTATGGTTAATGATTAACGATATATCTGTGCGATATTGAGAAGCGCGGTTCAGCGCTGTATTTGTTAAAAAAAGACCAGAGAGCAGGCCAAAAAGAACAAAATCAGCAGCAAAATTAACATTACTTTATCTTTTATGTCAGTGTGCATCGACGTTCTCTATATCGAAGTTCTCTATAAAGGGTACATATGGTTGCACACCCTGACGTAACTTATCCTGAGCGGACAATGATTATCATTATGGATAAAATCATCAGGGATAAGCGTAAACTCCATAAGTTGTTCATAGACTTTGAATAAGTTAAAGCTGCTAAGGCTGAGTTTCAGCCCCAGTTTGTCCATCGAGTTTCTAATGTAATTGAGTGCGGTTTTATTTCTGATGAACAGTGTCGATGCTATCGTTGGTACAGCAATGCCTGAGAAATACATCCTCACCGCCATCAGTTCCTTTCTTGATACCCATTTGCGAGCATTTAAACCACAAACTTTGTAGTGACAATTTTTCTTTGATTTTAAAGAGAGCAACATATCGTTGACCTCATTTTTTAATGCGCTGACAGAGTGCGACAGCGGGATGTAATAGGCTGGGCATGGAAATGGAATGTATTGCAGCAGGTGTGCTTCATTCATTCTATTAACCAAAATCAAGACTAGGCAAACGTCTATTGCACTGATTTCACTTATTTTTTCTGAAATTCTGGATTGGGTGGCATCAATGATGACGATGCGCAAATTGCATTTAACCACGCTATTATCGCAGACAATATCTGCCAGCCCATTGACGAGAAATGAGTTGTTGGTAATAAGTGAAAACATAATCTATCTAACCACATTCTGAGAAGAAAAACAGCATACACGATGATAAGTCGTTCGACTTACCGAAAATAACAGAAACAGTTATACGTTTTACTGACAAGCTAAATAGGATGGATGTGGGCATTATAAAATATAAAACAAAGAAATCAGCAAGCATTTTTTTACAGTATTTAATTGATTACATAATTATCAGCTACTGTAACAAGCCGAACAAGTAAACCACTTCAAAAAATTACATTCCTGGGCAAAGGCATAAGTTTTACCCCTAAAATACCTATCAATCTTTGACTCGATAGCATTATTCTAATGCAAAAAGTGAATAATCCTAATGTAGTGAGCTAGTAATAACGATAGTTTATATTCGTCTGCTATTGTTTGTGTTGATTTATTTAGCTCAAGGTTAATATTGCGTAAATAAGCTAGAGCAATAATTTAGCCAATCTTCACGGTGGGCGTGCTACATCATCTCTTTTTTTTATTACAAATAGAAGCTAGCCGGGATTGGCGGCGCAAGCTGTTAAGAATTTTCACAAAATGACCAACAGATTTTATCCAATACGGATTTATTTATCACGACTGGCTAATGCTGAATGGGGATAAATCTCGTCATGCCCAATGAGGGCTGGTAATAAATCTCACAGATTGAAATGATTTGAGATGAAATAAAAAATATCGACATATAAATACGGATGGTTGGCTTGCGGTGGAGGCATCCTCAGGCCACTAAGAAAGTCGTACAGCAGAAAATGGGCTAACAAAATAGGGGATCTTACTTTCGGTAACATTGACTTTTCTACCTTCAGAATCGATGTCACGGCAGCCTATGTGATGTTAGTCCGAAGATAGCCTAACAGGCTTATCGTGAAAGTCGGGTAGCTATTGTTGTGGGGCAATCTACAGGCACAAAAAAGCCCGCAGGGCTTGCGCCGTACGGGCTCTTAGGACTTCATCGGATGACTCTGGTAATCACCGATGGAGAATTTTGGGCTGGCGTCCCTGTGTTTTATTTTACACTTATATGATTTTTATGGTTATTTTTTTATCGTGATTCATTAAGGGTTCAATAAAGGGTCCTAAAAAAGGCGTCATCACTGATTTTACTTTTTCCAGAGCTAAAATCTTAGATACTGCTAACGTTTAGGAGTTGAACTCACGATACATAGCCTTTCCTCTCCAGAGGCTATTTCCCGTATGCAAAATCTTACCTCCAACTAAGTCTTCTCAAAGTGCTAAACAGAGATTATAAAGAGGAATAGTACGGAATTTAATCATGAAAAATTTAAATCATTGATAAATAACTATTTATTAAAAAAACTTACATAGACCAGAAAAATAGCACTTTTTGCAAAAGTCCTCCTAAGCCTATGCTGGCTTGCTTTCAAAATACTCTTCATAAATCTGACTAAAAAAGCACCACCTCTTGATCAATTCGTGCTTTTTGATAGTTGATCGCCATAAGCGATCTGAAGATACTGCATCCATCAAAACAACGATGGAGAAATGTATGACAGAAAGAAAAAGATTTATCCGTATGCCTGAAGTGTTGGAAAGAACCGGATTTTGTAAAGCTTGGATTTATCGATTGATTAGTCGTGGTCAATTCCCTGCACCTATAAAACTAGGTGATCGAGCAATCAGGTTCGTAGAAAGTGAAGTTGATGAGTGGATCGACCAAATGATTCACGCGTCACGTAATAAAGCAGCATGATAATATTTTTATAAATGAAGTTAGGAGGTTATAAGTAATAAATATATAGGCCTGTGTTTGAAAATAACGATCCCTTTAATAAAAATACATGAAAGTGTAGGGGGATATTTACTTAACGATTAAATAAGGAACCAAAAATGAAAAAAGAAAATAAATGTAATAGTCAGAACTCAGCAGAACTTACAGCATTGTTAGAATACTCTCGCTTTACCAAGAAAGTGCTTGCGAAGCCTGCTAATGAAGTATTCGATCTATTTACTGATAAATATTATATGGAAACCGTTTACGATGATATTATTGAAAAAACGAAGAAGAGTATTGATCAAAGTCAGCATAGATACATAGATTTTGAAGCGGTTAGAATAAATATAATGTGCATGCATACAGAGGCCATTATGATTTGTTATATGTGAAAATAAAACAGCTCAAAATGGATTGTATAGCGTTTAGAGATTTTATATGAATAATATTGATATCTTAAGCAAAAGGTCAGATATATTTCTGACCTTTATTAGGTTTTCTATCATTAATCAATAATGATTCTGTGAAATATTTTATTTGTTTCTCTTGACTATTAAAATATAAGTCTTATAAAAAATAAAGATACAAAAAAAGCCAGATGATAAATCTGACTTTTTAAGGACTAAAAAAGTCAGCGAAAACTTTTTAAGTCTTGTAATCAGTTAGAGGATTAACGTGATTACAAATATAATAAAGTATTAAATAATCTTTTCATATTTGTCAAATCTAAATCTGAGCTTTTTACAAGTCTTTTAAAAACCACTTCCAGAAGCTTTAATGTCCTCGAAAGCAATCAAATTATAAACCTTTGTATCAGGTCTGCATATGTGGAGCAATTGAGCGCGAGTCGCTAATAAGAGATGTCCGTATGTTTTGTTGGTTGTAGGTATAGAAGGGGAAGCGACGTAATACCAACCCGAAGCGAAGTTCTAAACAGATAAGTGAAGTTGTATATGGAATAGCTATGAGAAAGCCCTACCTTTGTTGACAGCATAAATAGGGGATAACAATACATTAATCTGCATGAACGAATCTGGGGGTGTCGTAGGGTGTCCTGCATTGGAAACGATGTAGAGCTTTAAGCCAGATCAACTTGGGTGAAGTCATATTTTTCATCTTGGTTTTCGCCAATCTTGATAGTTTTTCAACAAAATAAGTTGAAAATTTCAGGAGGCGAAGCCTTGGATGAAGTCCCCTTTTCGGGGGCGAATACAAGGCAGTATATAACTCTCAGTAAGGCTGTTTTTGTTTATAGCAAAGGTGCCTTATTTTATGGCACCAATAAAATATAAAGTAGAACTAGATCTAAAAAAGATACAGGGCGAAGCCTTATAAAGTAAAAAGAAAACCATATCTAAAAAATATAAAAAAAAGTCTCGCGCCAGATATCCCACCATAGAACTTTTCCCGTTGTTATCCCTTCAAGATCCAAATCCTAAACAGAAATAGATCGGTATAAAAGATCGATATGCAAATATCGATAGGTTTTATCAATCAAAAGGTGCTAAATCGATCGTTATTAATTGTTTTAAACGATCAATTATAGATATATGATAGCTTTAGGCTATCATCGTGCATTTTTTCGATCGGTACAAACGATATGACTAGACATAAAAATAATTGAATTCTAAGGCGTTTACAGATCAATCGTAGGTCTGTGCTATTGGAGAAGGAAAAGTTATGCGCAAATTTATGTTAGCTGCAGGTCTTGCCGTCCTGCTGTCGGGTTGTGGCGATGATGGCATCTATGGCAACTACGTTAATCAACAATACGGTGTCAGGCTTGATGTTCAGAAGGATGTGATCAAGTTCAGAAATGGCGTTTTTACTGTTAAAAGCTGGGATGAAAGCCAAAAGCCTGTCTATATCGCTAGAACTCAAAACAAAGATCTAGGCTCTTGGACTTTTAAAATCGAAAAAGTCAAAGATGGCGTTGTTTACCAAGGTGCGGTTTTTAAGAAGGATTAGGAAATGGAAAACAATACTATTCAATGCCCCTACTGTTTAAAAGAAAGTCAGAAAGGGGTCCACGTATGTACTGGATGTCAAGCAACTGTATTATACGGTGCTCCTCCGGGTTGGTGCGTATTTTTAATAATATTCAGCACCTTAATATTATCAGTTTTGATCGGTATGAGTTCAGGAATACTGGCAGCTAATATAAGTTTATTTATCATTGCGATTGTTGGTTTTATTATTAGCAAGTTGGCTTTCTCTGACAGGATTTCTTTTAGACGAAGAATGTAAAATACGTCTTCCAAGGTGATGGCTCGAAGTGTCGAACCATCACCCATATAAATTTTATTTCCTCCTCTATGTCATCAAGCACTAAATCGGAACCCGCAAGCGGGACCCCACGATTTAGCCCTTGACGATTCCCCCCCCAAAGCTGCCATAAAGACAATATATTATTTATCCGATCTTTTATTTGCATTTTATTTCCAGTGCAGTGTATTTATTTATGTAGCCGCTATATTGACAAAGTTTTTAGATCGGTTATTCATTTAAAGATAGATTGAGTTCAGCTTTATTTTTTGTTTTTCGGAAACTGAGGCAAGGTGTAATCCCGTAGCCGGTATTATACCCCAATCTTCGATTGGCCCTATCTCGCTTTGCTCGTAGGGTTGAAAAAGATCTACCCTTCCGCCTATTCCCCTTATCAAAGGGGAGGCGGTAAAACCCGGTAGTTTTACATTGGATATTATAACTATAATAGGAGCATTTAGTATGCATGAAGATTTTGAAAGTAGGTTAGCTGTATATACAGATAAAGATTACTTATTAGAAAGTGATGCTTTTAATTTAAATGATGCACAATATAAAAAAGCATTAAAGATGTATTTTGATTTAAGATATATTTACAATAATGATAATCAAAAAGCCATTGGTGCATTAACTAGTATTTTATATCAAAGATGCTTTTTTTACATACAAGCAAACGTAGAGTTAGATGTTAATATAGATAGTCTTTTTGATGTATATACTGATTATTTTGTAGAGCAAGGAATAATCAAGAGGATATATGATTTTATATGTAATAACGATACTGAGGAACAATACGCTGAACTTAATTTCATTTATTCTGATTTGTTCAATCAATACGGAGGGGAAATATTATGATGCTTGTATCTGTAGGAATGATGCTTCTTTGTATTCTTTTAGGTGCATTTATGATCCGTAGTTGTATGGGTAAGACAAACACATCAAGCGAAGCAAAGCAAAGCAGGCAATATCAGATGTTAGAAAAATGATAGATAAAAAAGCACTGATTAAATACAAGAGGAATAATCGAACATGAATGTAGAAAACTTAATGAATAGTATGACTATAGAGTATAAGCTCGAAATACTTGCAAGGTTTTTTTATTATATAGAACAAAACAAAGATATAGCATTTAGTGAAATAAATATAGATGAGCAGGACTTATGTTATTTTGTAGCTAATAGATACATTACAGAAAATAAAGCTGATGAACTTATTGAAGCATTAATTATTGAAAATGATAACGACTACATAAGAGCAACAGAGGATTACATTATTATGAGGAATAAAAAATGCCAACAACAGACAGAAAACGAGGACGTATAAATTTAAATGCTGACGAACGCAGAGATATATCTATACAGTTTAGAGTAAACAAAGCAGAGTTTGAATATTTAAAATCATTAGTGGAAGCCTCTGGACTTGAAAGAGGCCATTACATTCGAAAAGAGATTTTAAACGCTGAACCAGTTATTAAAAGGAAAATGCCTGAAGTAAATCAGAAGACCTATATACAACTTTCAGCTATAGGCAACAACATAAATCAAGCTGTTAAAAAATTAAATGGCAATGAGTATTTTGATAAAAATGAAGTTGATAAGCTTAATTTTAATATAAAGCAAACCAGCAGAAGGATAATAGAAATAAATAAAGACTTAGGGTATATATGAAATGAAAGGGAATGTAGCCAAAACAGGAAGATCATTTAAAAATAGAGTTGGTTATATATTAAAAGATGATCACACCTTTATTTGTAGCAATATGTCATCAGATAAAAATAATGTTAGCGATCTTACTGATGAGTTTAAAACTGTAAGCGGTTTTAGACCTGATATAAAAAAACCAACTTTTCATGCGTTTTTATCTCTTCCAAAAAATGAGAAGCTCACAGATGAACAATGGCAAGAAATAGCAAAAGACTATTTGAAGGAAATGAATATCGATATAGAAAAACATCAATATATTTGTGTGCGTCATAAAGATACAGATAAAGACCATATTCATATTGTAGCAAATAGGGTTGGGCTGGATGGTTCGGTATGGCTTGGTCAACACTCAGCATTTAATACAATAGCAGCTTGTGAACGTTTAGAAGTAAAACACGGCTTAACCATTACTAAAGGCTTACAAGGGCAAAAATCAGAGGTATCAGCACCAACCAAAGCAGAGATAGAGCAAGCCCTACGCAAAGGTGAGAAACCAGCTCGTATCGTTCTACAGAACGCATTACAGGCGGCTATGTTGGGTAAACCAGATCTGCAGACGTTTATTGACAGAGTGCAGGCCGTAGGCATTGAACCTTGGTTCAATGTTGCCAGCACTGGCAACGTGGCGGGTTGTTCTTTCAGTGTGGGAGATGTGGCCTTCAAAGGTTCGCAGTTAGGTAAAAAATACAGTTGGAACACTATAAAAAACAAGGTGAAATATGACAAAAATAGAGATGATGAACTCATTAGAAGATTCGCAGCAAGAAAAACATATGACGAAAATAGTATTAGACGATCATTTGTTGAACCAAATATCAATGACGATAGAACCATTATCAGAAACGATGATGATATTATCGGAGTCAGTCAGCACAGCTTTAAACCAGACACAACAGACACTAACAAGAGTGAACAACTCATTAGAGGCAACAACAACCGCTTTAAACTCAGCGAAAAATATAATAGACCAACAGGCCCAAAAGTTAGAAGAACAACACAAAAAACTGCACAAGTACTCAACAGAATTAAAAAACAATACAATAAAGAACCAATCAAGCCTTATAATCAAGGTGGCTTCAATAGTGGGAGTTCTAAATTTAGCAGCGGTTCTATTGGTAGGATACTTGATCATGCAGAAACAGCCAACGCAGCCACAAATAAATTTAGACTCAAGAGAGGTAGCCGTTTCAATAGTAGAGCAACTAAGATCGAAGAAATAAGAGAACGTTTGGGTATTAAAAAACCAGTTATTCAGCCAAAGAATAAAGAAAAAATAGTTAAAGAAGAAATAAAGAAAAAGCCATCTCATTTAGCTGAAAATGAAAATAGATTTAAATCAAAATTCAAAGCTAGAGTGAAAATTGAAATGTTAAAATCAACACAGCAAGATGATGATCAAAAGTTGAAACATAGAACGTTAAAGATAAAATAAAAGAGGCGCGAGGCCTCTTTTATATATTATCACCTCTAAGCTATATAATCTCTAACGGTAGTTGATGCGTACTATCATTTTCTTGATGGTTTGTTTTTTTCGATAGTTTGCTTTTGACTACTTCAGCAACAACTTGAGCTAATTTACAAGGTACCGCATTGCCTATTTGGCTAAATACTTTTGATTGAGGACCAACGAAAATATAATCATTTGGGAATGTTTGTAGTATGATTGCTTCATCAATCGTCAATCTTCTTAATCTTTTGGGTGCATCTCCATATTCCGCCTTTTTTGTACCTTCCATTAAAGCCTTGTGATGTTCTTCAACCCAGCTTGGCATATCGTCATATAAATGCCCTTCATCAATTATAGGCGTTCTGTTTCCACCCATACTTGCAGGCAGTGTGCTTGACCATGCATCAGGATTTAGAGGTCTGCCCTGACCATTAAAAAGCATACCAGCATATGGAGACTTTCTCAGCACTGGTTTTTCAGCAAGAGTAATTTTCGCCTTGGTAATTCTTGAGTTTTTTTCACTGCCTGCGGGACCAAGATGTATTATAGCTTCACGTAAAGATATGGCTTTCTCTTTTTTGTGTTCGAAGTCAGTGTATGTTATTTGTTTATTATTACCAAATATTCCTATAATAAAAACACGTTCTCTGGATTGAGGGACACCAAAATCTTTTGCGTTAAGGATTACCATTGAAAGTGTATATCCTAATGCTGACATTCTTCTAAATATCTCTTCTCTAATCCCCTTGAATTTTTCTAATGCTCCTAAAGCTTTGACATTTTCCATTATAAAAGCTTTAGGCATGACTCGTTCAATGACGTCACAATATGAGAACACCAGTTTTGAGCGTGGATCATTCGGATCCATTCTACCAGCAACTGAAAAACCTTGGCACGGCGGCCCTCCGATTACTAAATCGACACCTTTATGTGTGCCTATTGCATCAAGATTTTTTTCTATATCTCCTTCATAAAGAACGGTTTCTTTATGATTTTCTCTATAGGTTTTGCAAGCGTAGGGATCTAGTTCATTAGCCGCAACGATTTCAAAACCTGCGTTTTGGACGCCAACATCCATACCACCCGCACCACAAAAGAGAGATACCGCTTTCATAAAACACCTTCAAAATATGTGAATTTCGAATATTTTATCTGTTATAGCATAATTTATTGATTATGAATACTAAAAAATCTATCCACAGCCCGGTTTATAGCGAGTTAATAGACAGACTTGCTGAAGAGCGTAAGCGCCTTGGTCTATCTCAATTGGAGGTAGCGACTGCGCTTAACCTTACTCAAGCTGATATATCCAAAGTAGAGCATAAAGAGCGCCGCTTAGATGTTTTAGAATTAAAGAAGATGTTGGAAGTTTATAGAATATCTGAAAATAAAAAACTCCGTGAAATAATAATCAATTTTTTTGTAATGGATAAATAATGAATGTTCAAACAAGAAATGATAAAGCTAAACAGTTTATTTTAGATCAACTATCAACTGTAGCTCAACTAAACGAAAGTGATTTTGAAGATTTACCTGATTTCCAAAGGCTTAAGTCTATTACTCAAGATTTAATTTATGTTAAGGCTATGGGGTTCAGAGGGATTGTTGCTACTGCTTTAACAGGCAAGTTTCTTGATGATAACTATGATTATTTGAATGATTTCTATAAATGTAATCCACGATCTATCTTTGAAAATGGAATATTTTATGCATTTCAGGAAATGAAAATACCCTGTGGGAAATCAGATCCATTAAATGTAGCAAAAAATAATAATGTTTTAGATGAAAATTGGGCTAAGGGGAGAAGACCTCAGAAAACTGCGATGGCTGCAGTTGATTTATTAAGAATCATTAGCAGTGAAGATGATGATGCTATTCGGCAAAAAATTGTCAATTATTTCTTTTTCCGTTTGTTATCTTATTCACAGGAGTGTGGTTCAGTAGTTATTCACACTCTTAATGAAACTTTCCTTTCAAATCAGATTGTTGCTTCAAAGTTAATTAGCTTTACCCTTAATTATCCAGAGTCTGGAACAATACCTCAGTTTGTTATTTCGAAAATATTATCTTCCCTATACAACGAGTCGTCTATTAAAGTTATTGGCGGAGATGAAAGTGTTTTTGGAACTAATACTACATCGAAAAAGCCTGCTGATATATGGCTTGAAAATGAAGGTGTAATATTAAATCTCTACGAAATAACTGTTAAGAAAATCGATTATAAAAGATTGGACGATAGTATCCAGTCCCTTGCTGATACAGATTCTCTAGAGAAGCCAATTATATTTATATGTCGATTGCCGGATGATATAAATACATTGGATGGATATCAAGAAGGTGTTTTAACGTATAAAAATAAATCATTTAATTTTGTGGATATAGCAGAGTTTATAAAAAGCACTATAGCTTTATTATCTTCAAGCCAAATTGAAATTCTTTTATCCGAAATAGAAGTGTTTATTGGATCATATTTAAGACCCATAAAAACTAAAAACGGGTGGAATGAAATATTCGCCATCTGATAACAATCATAAAGAGCAGAGTTTCTGCTCTTATTTAATTTAACCTATTCTTATCAAGAAATTATAGATTTATGCTTTTGGGCTTGAATATAGCTTCCCCACCACTGCATTAGATCTATTCTTTCAGCAAGATACTCAGCACGATTGTAAGCGGCTATGATTTCATTGTTCTTAGTATGAGCTAAGGCTGATTCAAGCACCTCGGTTCTGAACTTACCAGATTCTTCAGCAGCCGTTCTCGCTATAGAACGCAAACCATGGGCAACCAGTTCGCCACCGAAGCCCATGCGGATAATCGCTGCGTTAGCTGTTTGCTCATGCATGTGGTTAAGGGGGGCTTTGATACTTGGGAAAATCCACTCTCTATGACCACTGATTGGTCTGATTAACTCAAGGATACGCATAGCCTCTTTGCTTAGCGGAATCTTATGAGGGCGCTTCATCTTCATAAACTCACCGGGGATGTTCCAGAATCGATTAACTTCATCTATATCAATCCAACGAGCACGTACGGCCTCTCCCGGTCGAACCCATGTAAGAAGTTGCCACTCAATCAATAGACGTGTCTCAAGCCGTATAGACGCGTTTGACAGGGCAACCATGAATCGGGGGAGATCATCTGGTGGTAAAGCAGGCATGTTTTGCTTTTTAGGCTTACTGAATCGCTGACCAAGGTTATCAGCAGGGTTAAATTCAATAAGCTCTTCTGTAGCAGCCCAACGGAAAATTTCATTTAGACGTGAAATAATACGGCGTAGGGTTTCCAGTACGCCTCGTTGTTCAATTGGGTCAAGATGCTGTTTTAAGAGCTTGGGACGGATCTCTTTGATAGGAACATTGCCTAAACCGGGGAAGATATTCCGTTCAAGACTCCGCCATATGTCTTCTGCATGGTCTGAAGAGATACCAGAAGTCCTAACCTTCTCATCTAACCACTTCCTTGCAACAGCCTGTAGCGTGTGCTCAGTGGCATCCTTAAGGGCATTGGCTTTAGAGTTGTTGTGAATCTGCGGATCAATACCGTTTGCAAGCAACGACAAGTATTCATCGCGTAAAGCCCGTGCCTTGGCAAGTGTGAGATGAGGATAGGTTCCTAAGCTCATCTTGGTTCGCTTTTTAGTTACAGGCACCGCATACCTGAAATACCAGTTTTTCTTGCCGCCTACAGAGAGTGGGGCGATTCGTAGCATCAGGCCGTCACCATCAAAGAGGCTGATCTCCTTTTCTGCTGGCTTAGTATTTTTGATTTCGGTGTCAGTAAGTTTCTTAGCGATCTTTGCCATTTTAGGACCCTCGATTTTGGGACCCTTTGCGTTGGGTCCCAAAAAGGGTGCCATAACGAGTAGCTTCTAGCAAATCTCCGTAGACTTCTGTAGACATAAAAAAGCCCGCAAGGCTGGTTCCATGCGGGCTTAGTAGACTTCAGTATACTTCAAACAACTAAAAAGTGGTGGAGCTGGCGGGAGTTGAACCCGCGTCCGAAATTCCTACATACCATTTTTAGGCTAATAAAAACATACATTTAATTTTAAAATCATCACGTTATTGTTTTTTGTATTTGTCGGGTTTTATGTGATTTTAAGTCTGTGCCGCCAAAGTGCCGCCATAAATTAACGGTTCCAGTTGAGATTGTGAAGCGGGTTTTTTGTCACTGCATCTTCCAGGTGATCGGGCGCGAAGTGGGCGTAAACCATTGTCATTTTAATATCGGCGTGGCCCAGAATATCGCGCAGTACCAGTATATTTCCGCCGTTCATCATAAAATGACTGGCGAAGGTATGGCGCAGAACGTGGGTGCATTGGCCCTCTGGCAAGTCAATGCCTGCCCGCTTGACTGCACGCTCAAAGGCTTTTCTGCATGGCGTGAATAACTTCCCTCGGTTCTTTGGTAACTCGTCATACAGCGCCTGAGATATAGGAACCGTTCGGTTTTTCTTGCCCTTTGTTTTGGTGTAGGTGATTCGGTATTTAGATAACTGATGGCCCTGCAGGTTTTCGGCTTCACTCCAGCGGGCGCCGGTAGCTAAGCAGATTTTTGCAATCATGAGCAGGCTGGGGTTTTCTGAATCAGCGCAGGCATCCAGCAGGCGTTTAATTTCTTCCGGCGCCAGGAACGCCAGTTCCCCCTCTGCGATTTTAAATGTTGGAAGCCCGGCGAGT
Organism: Kluyvera fluvialis; assembly: GCF_059725275.1. Taxonomy (NCBI): domain Bacteria; kingdom Pseudomonadati; phylum Pseudomonadota; class Gammaproteobacteria; order Enterobacterales; family Enterobacteriaceae; genus Kluyvera; species Kluyvera fluvialis. The sequence goes on from NZ_AP046142.1 coordinate 1,206,619, forward strand.
GGGTTGGGGGCTGACCAGTGGCCCAGCTTTTTCAGCGTGCCAAAAACTGATGATAGGTTGCGTTGTTCAAGGTTTACCGTGCGGGGCTTAACTGGCGACATAGGCAGGCCATCTTCATTTTTGACTTCACCTTTTAGGCGTGCTTCACGGTATTTTGTAAAGTCACCGGCAGTCAGCTCCGAGGCAATGGGATCACCCAGGCCATTACAAATAATGTTAAGTTTTGCCATCAGGCGCTTGGGGTCAGCAAGAGTCTGTCCGTAAAGTGAATGCCACTGCTTAATTACTTCTGACAATTGGCGCCGATCATCCTTTTCACCTAGCCATGGTTTTTTGTTCACTTCATCCATTGTGAAGTTTTCGAATGCTATGGCCTCGCCTTTCGTCGCAAATTGCTTGCGCACGCGCTTGCCATCGCGCCCGCTAGGGTAGCACTCGCACAACCATTTTCCGCTCGGCTGCTTTCTGATGGTCATAGGTTAGAGGCTCTTAATTACTTTTACTGCGCGCCCGATAGCTTCAATGTCATCTATGGAGCATTCAAAAGATGCTTCATCTTGCTGAACTACAATCTTGTTGCCTGGGACGCGTGCGATCTTGACGATGCTTTTAACTCCGTCGATATCGACTAGCCAATAGCCATTGCTGATCTGTTTCACTGACATATCAACAACAAAACTGTCTGTTGCTGTTTTTACAAACAGGGAATTTGACGAGTCGCCATCTATCAGCCTGCTATCCAGTAAGATTTCATCATCCGTTTGCAGTTCACCGTTTTTCAACTCAACATGTTTGATACTGGGAGCAACAATTTTAGAAAGTGGTCTTACTGTGATAGGAGTTTCGTTTTTAAGAATTTTACTTTCATCTTCACCCGTATACATGTCCCCTTGGCCTGTCGCTAACCATAGAAGTGAAATTCCTGTTTCTAGTGCACATTGAATTACCCATTCTGCCGGAAAACTATCTCTTAAGTATCTGTTTGCCATGGTGCTTTTCGATACTGAAAGATGCTCGCAAAGCTGTTGGCGTGAGCTGAAATTGTAGGCCTTAATGAGCCTATTGATTGCATCACGGCCCCCACTATCGTTTCCTGCCTTGATTAAACTCATAATCAAACCCCTTGACGCATATAAAAAGTGATCCTAATATCCGCTCATGGTTTGAAAAGCAAAACCAAACCATATAAAACGAGATGAAACGAAATCAAACTAAGAGATACTGCACTATGAGCACTGATATTTCAATTCGTGTACCAAAAGTGATAGCGACGCCAGCCGAATTTGCTGAGTGGGAAGGGTATTCCCGTGGTTCTGTTTATCAGATGATTCATAACGGTAAACTGGCTAACTACATTGAAAAGAAAGAAAAAAACAAAGGCCGCGTATTCATCCTTTACCTCAAGTACAAAAAAGACCAGGCAAGCAAAAACATGGACAAGTCTGCATTCAATTACAACGTTGTAGTTGGTTGTTAAGTTCAATTATGTGAACTTTTGAGGTATGAAACATGTTTGATTATAAGATTTCCAAACATCCACACTTTGACGAAGCCTGCCGGGCTTTCGCGCTGCGTCACAACATGGCGAAGTTAGCAGAACGCGCCGGAATGAACGTCCAGACTCTGCGCAACAAGCTGAACCCGGATCAGCCTCATCAGCTTACCCCGCCGGAAATCTGGGTGCTGACAGATATCACTGAGGATTCCACGCTGGTTGATGGTTTCCTGGCACAGATTCACTGCCTGCCGTGCGTGCCGCTGAATGAAGTGGCAAACGAGAAAATGCCGCAGTACGTCCTTAAAGCAACGGCTGAGATTGGGCACGTCGCAGCCGGCGCTGTTTCCGGTGAGCAACTGACGACTGCAGGACGCCGCCAGATTATCGACAGTATCAACTCTGTTACTCGCCTGATGGCATTGACCGCAGTCTCTATGCAGGCACGCCTGCAGAGTAGCCCAGCCATGACCAGCGCTGTTGATACAGTCACGGGTCTTGGCGCGTCGTTCGGCCTGCTGTGAGGTGCATATGCTGACTAAAGAACCATCTTTTGCATCATTGCTTGTTAAGCAAAGCCCTGCCCCACATTACGGTCACGGCTGGATCTCTGGAACGGATGGCAAGCGCTGGCATCCATGCCGCTCGCAGGATGCGCTGCTGGCTGACCTGTCCACATCAAAACAGGGGAAACCATGGCTATTGAAGGCGATGCTGCGACTGTTCCGCTAAGCGCTGGCCTCCGCCTTAATGGGTTAAACCACATCGCGGAATTAAGGGCGAAAGTGTTTGGCTTAAATATTGATTCAGAACTAGGGCGCTTTATTAGCGATATGCGGGAGCCACGGGATATTAACCATAAACAGAATGAGCGAGCACTGGCTGCAATATTCTTTATGGCAAAGATTCCGGCAGAACGTCATAGCGTCAATGTTAGTGAGCTGACGACTGACGAAAAGCGGGAGCTGATTAAAGCAATGAACCATTTCCGTACAGTGGTGAGCTTATTTCCAACTCGGCTAGCCATGCCGAATTAACCAACCACAGAAATTAAAGGCGTAAACCCGCCGGGCATTCCTTTGCCCAAATTCAGGAGAACGAACGATGCGAAATATTGAAACCCGATTCACCAAAAGCGGCCCAGATGATGCTGGCCTTAATCAGTTGCTGACGGATGTGCGCATGGAAGAACGCCGCGCGCGTGCTGCAGCAATGGTTGCCCGACTCGATAGCCTGGCTAGCCACATTATTTCCCGCCAGCTTAACCACGTTGAGGCTGCAGAGCTGCTGCGCGCCACGGCTGAAAACATCCAGAACGAAGCGCAGGAGATCCACTGATGGCTGATTCTATGGACCTTGTACAGCTGCGCGTTGAAGAAGAACGCCAGCGCCATATCCACCACGCCCGCAGCCGAAAGGCTGGGGCTTCTTCTCTTGAGTGCGAGAGCTGCGGAATTGTCATTCCGGCAGAACGCCGCGCTGCAGTTCCGGGCTGTGATCTCTGCGTAACCTGCCAGGAAATTGCAGAGCTGAAAGGCAAGCATTACGTAGGGGGTGCTGTATGACTACCGAGAAATTAACTAACCCGCTTACTGATAGCGAATTAGCACGTCTGATTTGGGGCCTGAAAGCGGAAGGGTTTCACCCGCGCCTATTGGCTGGTTTAGTAGAGCTGCAGCAGCGCCGCAAAGATGAGGCAGCGGAGCGTGAGGTTATTCACTGCTATCACTACAACGCTGAAATGAAAGCCAGCCATCGGGCTGGATATGTCGGAACCCGTGAAAGGGTTGCTGATCGTGCGTCTTATTTCCGCCTTATGGAGTTAATTGGTGAGCTAAATAATGACACTGTTACCGGCATTGTATCCCTTGGGTATTTAGGCGAAACCAGTGAGTTATTACAGGTGCAGGATGATTGTCAGCAGATGGCAGTAAATGGGGGCGCTGAATGAATATCAAAGCTCATACCTTAAAAATTGCGCCTAAACACCTTAATGATGTTATGGCGGGGCAAAAAAAAGCTGAATTAAGACGCGATGATGATCGGGGCTATAAGGCCGGGGATGTTCTTGTTTTGTGTGAATGGAAACATGGTAAATATACCGGACGAGAATGGGCGGCTGTAATTACTCATATCCTGCCAGTATGTGACGTTATTAATAATGTTGATGGTTGGGTGATGCTTTCTATTCGCTCATTAAATCCAGTCGATGCAATGATCTATATGCTTTCAGGAGGTGCTGCATGAGCACAATCCTGAAATGGGCTGGCAATAAGACAGCCATCATGCCGGAACTGAAAAAGCACCTGCCAGCAGGCCAGCGCCTTGTTGAACCTTTCGCGGGTTCGTGCGCTGTCATGATGGCGACAGACTATCCTCATTATCTTGTCGCGGATATTAATCCAGATCTTATCAATCTCTATAAAAAAATTGCCCTTGATTGTGAAGCTTTCATATCACGCGTACAAAATATTTTTGCGATTGCGAATAGAGAAGTTGCTTATTACAACATTAGGCATGAATTTAATCATTCCTCTGAAATTACTGATTTCATGAAAGCAGTTTATTTCCTTTATCTCAATCGTCATGGTTATCGTGGGCTGTGCCGTTACAACTTGAGCGGTCATTTTAATGTCCCTTACGGTAATTATAAAAATCCGTATTTTCCTGAAAATGAGATACGCGCTTTTGCAGAAAAGGCTCAACGCGCAACGTTTATCTGTGCCAGCTATGACGAAACACTGGCGCTGCTGCGGACGGGTGATGTTGTTTATTGTGATCCACCATACGATGGCACGTTTACCGCTTATCACACTGCCGCTTTTACGGAGGACGATCAATATCATCTGGCGTCTATTCTTGAACGCCGGTCATCAGAAGGTTATCCGGTTATCGTGTCCAACAGCGACACATCGCTGACCCGTTCTCTTTATCGCAATTTCACCCATCACCGTATCACCGCAAAGCGCAGCATGGGTGTGGCTGCCGGTGATAGTAAGTCCGCAGCAGAAATCATCGCTACAAAATCAGCAGACTGGTTTGGGGTTGATATGGCCCACAGCGCTGATCGCACTGTTTTTGCTGAGGTTCAGTTATGAGCACCTTGGCCTACTACAACGAGTTTGATCCGTTTGCGGCTCAATGGCTGCGAAATCTGATTGATGCAGGGCTAATTGCACCTGGAATTGTTGACGACAGGAGTATTTCGGATGTTACAGCAGCAGACCTCAAAGGATTCACGCAATGCCATTTCTTCGCCGGAATTGGCGGATGGTCACTCGCATTACGCCTCGCAGGCGTCCCAGACAACTTTGCTTGCTGGACCGGAAGCCCGCCATGCCAGCCATTTAGTTCAGCAGGAAAACAACTCGGTCAGCTCGATGAGCGACATCTCGCACCAACTTTCATGCGGCTTGTCACTCAGTGCCACCCTCCAATCCTCTTTGGCGAACAAGTTGCGGCAGCGATTGGAAAGCACTGGCTCGATGATCTATTCGATGAGCTGGAAAGAGAAAATTACGCCTGCGGGGCGGCTGTATTGCCAGCGGCAAGCGTCGGTGCCCCGCACAAGCGTGACAGGGTTTATTTTGGTGCGGTCAGCATGGCCCAGCCCTTGCGCCCAGAATGGAGTGGTGAACGGCTACACGGACTGGCTGAAAGTTATCAGAAGAAAAGAGGCGGGGAGGCAACAGAACCTACAGGATGTAGTAATTCTGGCTGCATGGCCCACTCCTACTGCGAACGATTTCAAGGGGAGTGGAAAAACCGTCATTCGGAAAGACGGGAAGGATCGGACGTTCGACCGGCTGGATTATGCGACGGAGCAGGGTTTGGCTCCGTGGCCTACAGTCACGACCATAGACAACAATCAGGTTGCCGGGATGGGAGCTGCAGCAATGCATCCCGCGAGAGGGACAACATTGGGCGGAGCGGCACGATTGGCGACATGGGCGACACCTCGCGCAGTGGATGGCAGCAAGGGGAGTCGCAGCTTTCAGGGATGCGAGAAAGAAATGGAGAGAAAGGGAAAACTGGACGACCTGCCAAGCCAGGCAACCTATCTCACTTGTGCAATCAGAATAACTGCTTCTGGAAAGACGCTGACTGGATTGGATGCAGGGATGGGAGATTCAGGCCGGTTGAATCCGGCACATTCCCGCTGGCTGATGGGATTCCCGCCAGAGTGGGACGTTTGCGCGGCTACGGTAACGCGATAGTTCCACAAGTTGCAGCAGAGTTTATCGGTGCTTTTCTTGATGGCTACGGGGAAATGTTGTGAAAGCCGCATTTCCATGGAACACACCTAAAAAAGCGGTAAACCCGTATGTAGACCCGGCGGAAGTTGCGCCGGAGTCTGCGCTTTCAAACCTGATCGCTCTTTACGCTGCGGATAACGAGCAGGAGCAGCTGCGCCGTGAGGCGCTGAGCGATGAGGTATGGGAACGCTATTTCTTCAATGAATCCCGTGATCCTGTCCAGTGCGAAATGGAGCAGGACCGGCTGATTAGTCGTGCCAAGATGGCGCGCGAGCAGCAGCGTTATAATTCCGATCTGGTCATTCTGGCTGACGTTAACGCCATGCCGTCCCATATCAGCAAGCCTCTGCTGGAGCGGATTAAATATTTCCATAGTCTGGGCAGAGCAAAAGCCTATTCCCGCTACCTGCGCGAAACAATCAGGCCATGTCTTGAGCGGCTGGAGCGCGTGCGTGACAGTCAGGTGTCTGCCTCTTTCCGGTTCATGGCGAGCCATGACGGACTGGAGGGGCTGCTGGTACTGCCTGAAATGAATCAGGATCAGGTCAAGCGTCTTTCCACGCTGGTTGCGGCTCATATGAGCATGTGTCTTGATGCGGCCTGCGGTGATCTGTTTGTCAACGACGATGTTAAACCAGAAGAAATCCGGCAGGCATGGGAAAGGGTTGCCGCAGAGGCGATGCGCCTTGAGGTCATCCCGCCTGCGTTTGAGCAGTTACGCCGCAAAAAGCGTCGACGCAAGCCGGTGCCCTATGAACTGATCCCACCGTCGCTGGCGCGGATGCTGTGCGCTGACTGGTGGTATCGCAAATTGTGGCAGATGCGCTGCGAGTGGCGGGAGGAACAGCTGCGTGCTGTCTGCCTGGTCAACAAAAAAGCGTCCCCGTATGTCAGCTATGAAGCCGTGATCCACAAGCGCGAGCAGCGCCGCAAGTCGCTGGAGTTCTTCCGCTCACATGAGCTGGTCAACGAAGACGGTGACACGCTGGACATGGAAGACGTGGTGAACGCAAGCAACAGCAACCCGGCACACCGCCGTAATGAAATGATGGCCTGTGTTAAGGGACTGGAGCTGATAGCGGAAATGCGCGGAGACTGCGCAGTGTTCTATACCATCACCTGCCCGTCACGCTTCCACGCCACCCTCAACAACGGCAGACCTAATCCGAAGTGGACCAGCGCCACCGTCCGGCAGAGCAGTGACTATCTGGTTGATACGTTCGCCGCTTTCCGCAAGGCAATGCACAAGGCGGGTCTTCGCTGGTATGGCGTCCGTGTGGCAGAGCCGCACCATGACGGCACCGTGCACTGGCATCTTCTGTGCTTTATGCGCAAAAAAGACCGCCGTTCCATCACTGCGATGCTGCGCAAGTTTGCCATCCGCGAAGACCGCGAGGAACTGGGCAACAATACGGGGCCGCGTTTCAAGTCCGAGCTTATCAACCCGCGCAAGGGCACACCGACCAGTTATATCGCTAAATACATCAGCAAGAACATCGACGGGCGCGGGCTGGCTAAAGAAATCAGCAAAGAAACCGGCAGATCACTGCGTGACAGCGCCGAGCATGTCAGCGCCTGGGCGTCACTGCACCGTGTCCAGCAATTTCGTTTCTTTGGTATTCCGGGGCGTCAGGCATACCGCGAGCTGCGCTTGCTGGCTGGTCAGGCGGCGAGAGTGCAGGGCGAACGCAAAGCGGGCGCACCGGTACTGGATAACCCGCGTCTGGATGCGGTACTGGCGGCAGCTGATGCGGGCTGCTTTGCCACCTACATCATGAAGCAGGGCGGTGTGCTGGTTCCCCGCAAACATCACCTTGTCCGCACGGCTTATGAGCTTAACGACGAGCCGAGCACCTACGGCGATCACGGTATCCGTATCTATGGAATCTGGTCCCCGATTGTAGAGGGCAAGATTTGCACGCACGCGGTGAAGTGGAAAAAGGTTCGTAAGGCCGTTGATGTTCAGGAGGCGGCAGCCGACCAGGGCGCTTGCGCCCCTTGGACTCGTGGCAATAACTGTCCCCTAGTGGAAAATTTGAACGAATCAGGGGCGGAAACTGCGCCAGCTGCAACTGATATAACGACCATGGATGACCAAACACTGCAGGAATACCTGCATGGAATGGGGAAAAAGGAACTGCGTGAGTTAAACACCCGCCTGCGGCTGGTAAAACCGAAGCGCCGTAGGGGCTATAAACAGGAAATCAGCGATCAGCAGCGTCTGCAGATGGAGTATGAGCTGCAGTCCAGGGGCTTTGACTGTGGTGACAGGGAGATCGATTTGCTTCTGCGAGGTGGCAGTATCCCATCTGGCGCTGGCCTGCGGCTTTTTTACCGGAACCAGCGACTGCAGGAAGATGACAAATGGCGGCAGTGGTATTGATTTTCCTGATTATTTGATTTCTATCAGCGCTATCTGATTGAAAGCAAAAAAGGGTTTTACAATTCGAAATAGCTACTATACTGTATATATAAACAGTGGGTATACATACAGTTATTTGGTCGATAGTAGTGATAGGAGGGAAAATGCAGGACTACCTTTTGGAGTCGTTGAAGCTCCAGCGCATTGATTTTTTTATCAAGCTTGTAGCGGCTAGTGAGTGCAGCGATGAAGAAAAGCGGCTGGCTATCCAGTGGGTTTCAGAGCTGACTGATGAGCTGATGGCAAAAATCAGAAGCCATGAATATAACCGTTCAATGGATGTAACCAGCTAAAGGCGGCCTCTTATGCGTGTCGAAATAATGATTGATAAAGAGCAGAAAATTAGCACGGCGACACTGGAAGCATTAGAGGCAGAGCTTTATCGAAACCTGCAACCTCTGTATCCCAAAACCACGATCCGCATTCGTAAAGGCAGTACCAATGGCATTGAGTTGAGTGGCGTAAAACTGGATGAAGACAAAAAGCGAGTGATGGAGATTATGCAGCAGGTCTGGGAGGACGATAGCTGGCTGCACTGAGAAACGTTGCGGGCGGCAGTACTTGATTCTGCCGTCGGCAAGGTTGAACAACGAGCATAGCGAGGCGTTAGGATATAATCCTCTTTCATCAATAAGGTGCCTATACAGCAACATTATGTAGTTCAGACATCATGGTCTTCATTGAAGTTGGAGCCGAAAGGTTATGATTAACATGCTTTTGATGATACATTTCTGGTTTAAGTAGTCGTTTGATATCTATAAATCAACTATTTCAATAGATTATGAATGGTTGCTTTATGGTATTGAAGTCGCTCGATGTCTTAGCAATTCTTAGCTAAAATAGGAGGCGTTAACGGAGAGGAAGTTATGTCTAAGTCTAAAATTTATGCAATTGACCTTTTTTGCGGTGCGGGTGGTTTGACCCATGGACTAATACAAGCTGGGATAAATGTAATTGCTGGTATTGATTTAGATCCTGATTGCCAGTGGGCCTATGAGCATAACAATAAGACTAAATACATAAATTCGGACATTAGCGATGTGACCGGACAGGATCTGATGCGTTTGTGGCCCTCAGATGGTCTTAGGTTGCTTGCTGGTTGTGCTCCTTGCCAACCATTCTCGAGCTATCGCAAGGGTAAAATTGAGTCTGAGGACGGTAAGTGGAAGCTTTTAGGTGAGTTTGGTCGTTTGGTTAAAGAGTGCGATCCTGATCTGATAACTATGGAAAATGTTCCAAGGTTACAAAAGCATAAGATTTTCACTGAGTTTGTAAAAGACCTTAAGACCAGTGGGTATAAAGTTTGGCATGGTATTGTAGATTGCCAACAATACGGTGTTCCTCAGAAAAGACAGCGATTAGTTTTACTGGCTTCAAAGATTAACGACGTTGCGTTAATCCCTCCAACTCATTCAGAAGACAATTACGTGACAGTTAAAGATGTCATTTCGCATTTGCCAGAGATAAAACCAGGTCAGTCTGATGATAAAGACCCCCTGCATGTGGCTCAAGGTATGAGTCCATTGAACTTAGAAAGGATACGCCAATCAAAACCTGGTGGAACTTGGAAGGATTGGGATCCAGAGTTGGTGGCAGCGTGCCATAAAAAAAGTAGCGGTAAAACCTATACTAGTGTTTATGGACGTATGAAATGGGACGAGCCAGCTCCTACAATGACCACACTCTGTTTCGGATTTGGTAATGGTAGATTTGGTCACCCGCAGCAGGATAGGGCTATCTCTTTACGTGAGGCTGCCATCCTTCAAAGTTTTCCGGGCAACTATGTTTTTTCTGAACCTGGCGAAAAGATCACATTTGCTACTGTGGGCCGCTTGATCGGAAATGCAGTTCCGGTAAAACTAGGGGAAGTAGTTGGGAAGTCACTTATTAATAGTCTATGAGGGGAAGCAGGGCTGATGGCGGAGCACAGTGAAGTTTTACCGCAGGGTGAATTATCTACGCATACCTATGAGATGCAGGTAAGTTTGAGCGTCTTAGGGCATCTGGGTATCAACCTCTATAGTAATGTGGCTGCAGTGATTACTGAAACTGTTGCTAATGCTTGGGATGCTGATGCTTCCGAGGTTCATATAAAACTTACACCTGACGAGATCACTATATCAGATAATGGTTTTGGAATGACCATTAACGATATGAATTCAAAATATCTAACTGTTGGTTACCAAAAAAGAAATAATAAAGACCAACTTTTAACTCCTAAGGGGCGTTTGCCCATGGGAAGGAAAGGTATAGGTAAATTATCATTATTTTCGATTGCAAAGACAGTAATCGTTGAATCTATTAAAGATGGCGAGCAACACGGCTTAATTATGGAAGTGCCCGCAATTGAACATGCTATTAAGAGTGGCGCAGGTAGATATTACCCAGAGCCGCTTGATGAATCTCAGGTTACTGTTAGTCAGGGTACTCTTGTGACTTTACGAGATTTAAATCGCTCCCGAATTCCTGCAACTGCATCAGCGCTGCGTAAAAAATTAGCCAGACGATTCTCAATTATTGGTAGCAACGATTTTAAAGTTTATGTAGATGGTGTTGAGGTTACTGCAAAAGAACGTGAGGATTTAAAGCATGTTCAATTTGTATGGGATATTAATTCTGGAATAGATTTTTTAAAGGAATGTCCAGGGCTAATTACTGTAACTGATATCTCCTCTGCTTTGGTAGATAGTCCGATTTTCGATCCAAAATGGAACATCAAAGGATGGATTGGAAGTATTAAACAACCTAGTCAATTAAATACCCCAGAAGGGAATCTTAACAGCATAGTTGTTTTGTCTCGGGGAAGACTGTTCCAAGAAAATATTTTGGATGATATCAATGATGGCGGTATATATACAAAATATCTAACTGGTCAGCTTGAGGCGGATTTTTTAGATACAGATGAAGATGAAGATATTGCAACAAGCGATAGACAACGAGTTGTTGAGGATGATCCTAGATATCAATATCTTAAATCATTAGTTAAAATTGCATTGCGAAAAGTTGCAGGTCAATGGAGCACTTTACGTGAAATGCAAGGTGCTAAGGAAGCAAAAGAGTCAAACCCTGTTCTTGTGGAATGGATTAGCTCATTAAAACCAGCTTCACAAGGATATGCGGAAAAAATGATTGCTCAGATTGAGTCTTTACCTTTAGAAGATAAGCCTCAAGAGAAAAAGGAGTTATTCAAGCATGCTATCTTTGCGTTTGAGCGTTTACGAATAAAAGAAATGTCTCGGGAATTAGCCGAGGCTGTTATATTTAATGCTGAAAAACTTTTACCGCTTCTAGAAAAGCAAGATGATCTAGAGGCTACTCTATATTATGAAATAGCAAAAAGTCGAGTGGATGTTATCCAAAGCTTCAAGGGTCTGGTTGATAACGATGAAAAGGAAAAGGTTTTACAACGTTATCTTTTTGAGCACCTTTGGCTATTAGATCCTTCTTGGGAGAGGATTGATGGTTCCCAAATTATGGAATCCAGAGTTAACCAAGAGTGGGATAAAATTGATGCTGGGCTTACTGATGATGAGCGAAAAGGACGTATCGATATAAAATATCGTTCATCGGCAGGTAAGCATATTATCATTGAGCTTAAAAGAGCAAGTGTTTTGACCTCTGTTGCAACGTTGGTAGCCCAAGGAAATAAATACAGACAAGCTGTAATTAAATGCGCTAAAACTATGGATCCATCATCAACACCATCAATAGACGTCATTTTTGTTTTGGGTCGTGAACCTTCAGATTATTCTTTCGATCCTTCATACACTAACCTTCAGTTACAGTCTGTTAATGGCAGAGTTGTTTACTATGACGGTTTAATCAACAGTGCTCAAAATTCGTATCGGGAATACACTGAAAAGCAAGCGACCGTTGCTCGGATTGCTGAGATTGTAAAAAAATTAGACGATTAAATTTTAAGCACCTGCTGAATGCATGACTATGCTGCATGAAAATGAATGATCGTTAGAGGATCGTTTATGTCCAAGCCCGCCAGTTCTGGCGGGCTTTTGCTTATATCAGGCAGGTGCATGAAAACCATTACGTAAAGCGGGCAGGCGTGGCGGGGATACGAGCGCGCGCTCTGGGGTGAAATGGTCAAAATCCGCCGCAATTTCCGGTCCTCTGGTTGGCGCAAGGGATGAGGGCTGGGGCAAACAGTCAAAAAAATAGCGCCCCGCAGAATGCTGCTGGGGCGCTGTGTGGTGTGTTTGTGTTGCTGTGGTGATTCTTAGTTGGTGCTGTCATCCTCCTGCAGATCCAGACTGTATGGCTCAAAGCGGATCACTTCCTCACCTAGCCAGCTGTTTAACTCTTTCAGTCGCTTCTGCAGGGGCATCAGTTCGTTACGCACAAAGACGCGGCTGGCCTTTTCTACATCACCGAAGCCGCCGGTATTGTTTGGGATGATACCCATCATCTGCGGTGGTACTCGATGCGCTGCCATCATGTCATCACGGCTCACGTTCTTGATGTTCAGAAACTCATCTTTTGCCGCCACCTCTGACAGTGGGATGATTTGAATACCGTCTTTTTTCCCGTTAGGCGAGTACATGAACAGGTTGCGGAAGTTGCCCGGCCCTTTGGCGCTTTTCATCGCCTGGCGGATGTTGTCTACATCCCCCTGGTTCTGCGCGGCGTCAGTCATGTACATGATAAAGCCAGCATGGCTGCCGTTGATGTAATACTTACGGCGGAACAGCGTTGCGGACTCATTCAGCAGCGCAGACGGAATAGCGGACAGATAGCCGGGCAGTCCGTAAATCTCCTGGTTAATATCCGGCTCAATAAGGTGAAAGATGCTGCCTGCCGTAAACTCATAGGGCTGTGTTGTAAAACCATATTGCACATACCAGTAAGTATCGAGGTCCACCCCACGGCGGGTATATTTCGCCAGTGCTGGCTCCAGCGAAAGCGCGCCGCCGAGCCGGTTGGTGCGCTTCTCCAGGTAGGCATTACCAAAAACCAGATAATCCTGCACAAAACGGGTAAATGCCTGCTGGCTTAGCAAGCGGTGCGGAATGTAGGTACTACTGAGAATGTCACGTTTAACGGCAAGCGGTGAGCTGTGATGAACAGCTGCGCGGTAGGTGCGCGCCAGCCCGTCAAAACTTACAGGTGGCTCATACCAGCGATCCATCTGCACACATTCCACATAATCCAGCAGCTCGCGGCGGTCCAGTACCGGGATTGGGTCGCCAAAGCTGAATGCTTCTGCTGCTGCGCCGCCGCTGTGTTTTGTTGTGTTATTTGCTGCCGCGCGAGCATTTTTATTTTTGCGTTTGCTCATGCCTGCAGCTCCTGAGCAGCCTGTGGCCATTCACACATAAACAGCGTTCGCCATTGTTCTGCTGAATGCTCTTTTTTCATGTCATTCAACCATTCATCATCAAAAAACACCGCTCCTGATGCAGCAGCGTCGTCAGCAGTAAAAATCATGCTGCAGGTGGCATTGCCGGCGATCAGTTTCTTGTGTTCTGTCCACGCCTCCGGGGTTGGGCTGGGGGTTGTGTAGAAGGTTCTGCGATAGAGAGAGTGCATGGATAAGGATTTGGCGAGCGCAATCATTGATTTTGGGGCATCCGCCCTGGCATATTCCGAGGCGTAGACGTTTCCATGAAGTGCGGCGCAGTGGCTTTCAGGATCTACAAAATAGATATGCGCACCGTTAGTGAGTTTCAGGCAGTAATCACTCATGCTTGATACGTGCTTTTGCAGTTCAGGCCCGGCTTGATTCAGCAGCGCCGTGATATAGGCATGGTTAGTGCTTGAGTGGTTCTCACTGCATCCCAGGAATATCTGATTGCGCCCTGTTGTCAGGGCGTCAGATAGCGCTTCCAGTGAGAAAAACCAGTCAGCACCGCACTGGCGCATCTTAGTTAAAACGCGGTTCCTGTGATGTGCGCCTGCATTCCATCCCATCTGATAGTTAAAAGGGGTGGCGCCTGTTTTAAAGCAAGTCTCCGCAAAGGAATTGATAAAAGTAGGGTTCATCAGAAAATCTCCACAATGTTGCTGGTATTGGCGGCCTCGCCCTGCAGCGGTTCGTTAAACAGCGCGTGCATCGTTGCCCAGGCCAAATCTGCATGGCTGGCTTCTTCACTGCGGCTGGCTTCATATGTCGGGCGGTTGCCGCTGGCGGTGGTGGCCCGGCGGATTGCCATAAAGGATTGCGCTATGTCGGTGTGCCCGGCGTCGAACTCCAGGCGGCGGTGGCTGATAATGTCGTATGCCTTGAGAACCAGGGCGTTTTTGACGTTCGGGTTATAAACGAACTCGCGGACGGCTGGGAAAAACGCTTTCACGTTCTCATAAACGCCGTGGCCCACGCCGGTTGAGTCGATGCCGATATAGGTCACGTTATATTGCTGTGTGAGGGCTTTGATAGCGTCAGCCTGGGCTCGGAAGTCCATTCCGCGCCACTGGTGACGCTCCAGAATACGGAACTTGCCGCCCGATACTGACGGCGGCGCAATGACGACGCACCCGGCGCTGTCTCCGTTCTGAGTACCTTTTGCCGGGTCATAACCGATCCAAACTTCACGCCAGCCAAACGGGCGCAGTGCCAGCGCCTGAAAATCAGTCCAGATTTCCCAGCTGTCCACCATGCAGGCCTGCAGCTCACTGAGCGGGAACACTGACGCCAGATCGTCAATAAATTCACACATCAGCAGGTTTTGATATTCGTCCGGGCTGTATTCCATGCGCAGCTGGTCGAGGTCAAACAGGTTACAGCCACCGCGCACGGCATCCTCAACCGTGACGATCTGGCGGTATTGCCCATCCGGGCAAAGAACCCCGCGTGCCAGATTGGCGTGGGTCAGGTCAATGTCTACCTTGTCGGCTTTAGCGCGGCCCCGATTGAACAGGGCGCCGGACCAGAACGGATAGGCACTGTGGGTCAGGCTGGACGGCGTGGAGAAATAGGTTTGCCGCCATTTTTTGTGAATCGCCATCCCTGATGCCACTTTGCGCAGCTCCTGGAATTTCGGTATCCAGAAATATTCATCAAGGTAAAGGTTGCCGTGGTAGCTCTGCGCGGTGCGGGCGTTTGTGCCGAGGAAATAGAGCGTGGCGCCATTGCTGAGCGTCATCGGGTCGCCTTTCAGCTCCACATCAACCTCTTTGGCAAAGTCGATGATGTACTGTTTAAAGACGTGCGCCTGCGCCTTGCTGGCGGAGAGAAAGATTTGATTGCGCCCGGTGGTGATAGCGTCGATCAGCGCCTCGCGGGCAAAGAAATACGTTGCGCCTATCTGACGGGATTTAAGCAGGTTGCGGATGCGGTGCTTCACGCCTGCCTGCCACCAGTGGCGTTGATATTCGAACATGCCGCCACGGAAAATTTCTTCCAGTTTTTCGATCTGCTCGTCGCTGAAAACGTTCTTTTCAGGCTGGCGGCGTGGGCCTTTGTTGCGGTTGGCAACTTTCGGGTTTAAATCGGCCTCGTTTCCGCCATCATTAAATTTCCCGATCCGGGCGTGGCGTTCTGACTGGCGCGCCAGCAGGTCAATTTCCTTAAAATCTTTCCCTTCTTTCTGCTCCTTCATGATGAGCTGGCAATAGCGGGCTGCAGTGGTGAGCTGCATCTGATCGAGTGGGCCATACTCGCCCCACTTATCACGCTTTTTCCAGCTGTGAACGGTTGCAACTTTCTCGCCCAGCATTTCAGCAATGCGGGCTACGCGGTATCCCTGAAAATACAGCAGCATTGCCTGCCTGCGGGGATCGAGGTCTGCGGGAGTCATGGTTTCCATGGCTCAAACATACGGCCTTGATTGCTACCTTTCCCTGGCTACGTTTTGTGTGGTTTATCGCACAAGGCGCGCGCGTTGTTTCGCCCCCTCCATCACAGCAAACATAAGGCTCCAGTAAGTTTTTCTAACGGAGCACAGCTCATGACAGTGAAAGCAAAGCGTTTCCGTATCGGGGTGGAAGGTGCCACCACTGACGGACGCGAAATCCAGCGTGAATGGCTGGTACAGATGGCTGCCAGCTACAACCCGGCGGTGTATACAGCGTTGATTAACCTTGAGCACATCAAAGGTTATTCACCGGATGGCACGTTTAAGCGTTATGGGCATGTCATCGGGTTGACCGCTGAGGAAATCACGGATGGACCACTGAAAGGGAAGATGGCTTTGTATGCCGAAATTAACCCATCCCCCGATCTGGTAAGCCTGATTAAACAGTGGCAAAAGCAGTTCACCTCCATGGAGGTCAGCCCAAAATTTGCTGATACCGGCAAAGCCTATCTGGTGGGGCTGGCGGCAACTGACGATCCGGCAAGCCTGGGCACGGAAATGCTGGCTTTCAGCGCTAGTGCTAAGCAAAACCCGCTGGCGAACCGTAAGCAGAACCCTGAAAACCTGTTTACCGCCGCTGCAGAAACGGTGATCGAACTGGAAGAAGTCCAGGAAGAAAAGCCGAACCTCTTTTCCCGCGTTGCTGCGATGTTCACCAAAAAAGAACAAAGCGACGATGCGCGATTCTCTGATGTGCATAAGGCCGTGGAGCTGCTGGCAACTGAGCAGCAGAACCTGGGCGACAGCACGCAAAAATCCTTATCTGAGCAGGCCGCCCGCCTGTCTGAGCTGGAAATCTCGCTGCAGGCACAAACAACGGCATTTTCCGAGCTGCAGCAGAAGCTGAACCAGGAAGATAGCCGTAAAGATTTTCGCCAGCGTACGCCTGGCGGCAATGCGCCTGCGGGCACTCTGACCAATTGCTGATGGAGCATAAAACCCGATGAAGAAGAACACGAAATTTGCATTCAATGCCTACCTGCAGCAGCTGGCACGCCTGAATGGCGTGGAAGTGGAGGAGCTTTCCAGCAAGTTCACCGTTGAGCCGTCCGTACAGCAGACGCTTGAGGACCAGATCCAGCAGTCCGCTGCATTTCTGACGATGGTCAACGTCACGCCAGTTTCTGAGCAATCCGGGCAGCTGCTGGGGCTGGGTGTTGGTAGCACTATTGCCGGAACGACTGATACCACCACTAAAGAGCGCGAAGCCACTGATCCGACGCTGATGGCGGATGTGGAATACAAATGCGAGCAGACCAACTTTGATACGGTTCTGACCTACGCGAAGCTGGACATGTGGGCGAAATTCCAGGATTTCCAGGTGCGAATCCGTAACGCCATTATCCAGCGTCAGGCACTGGACCGCATCATGATTGGTTTTAACGGTGTGAGCCGTGCAAAAACCTCCAATCGCACTAACAACCCGTTACTGCAGGATGTGAACAAAGGCTGGCTGCAGAAAGTCCGCGAGGATGCGCCTGATCATGTCATGGGTAGCGAAACCAAAGACGGCGCAACCACTAAAGGCTCGGTGAAAGTGGGTAAAGGCGGAGATTACGCCAACCTGGACGCTCTGGTGATGGATGCGGTTAACGAGCTGATCGATGTTGTTTTCCAGGACGATGATGATCTGGTGGTGATTTGTGGTCGTGAGCTGCTGTCTGACAAGTATTTCCCTCTCGTTAACAAAGACCAGGAAAACAGCGAAAAACTGGCAGCCGATCTGATTATCAGCCAGAAACGCATGGGCGGTCTGCAGGCGGTCCGAGCGCCGTTCTTCCCGGCAAATGCCCTGTTGATCACTCGTCTGGATAACCTGTCCATTTACTGGCAGGAAGATACCCGCCGCCGCTCTGTTATTGATAATCCGAAACGCGATCGCGTTGAAAACTTTGAATCGGTCAATGAGGCGTATGTGGTGGAGGACTATCGCTGCGCGGCGCTGGTTGAAAACATCGAGCATGGTGATTTCACCGGGGCTGCAGCATCGGCGCCGGTAAATGAACCGACTGAAACAGAAGCAGGGGAATAACGCATGAGCCTGAGTCCCGCACGGCAGCACCGCCTGCGCGTCCAGGCTGAACAGGCCGCCCGGAAGGGCGGCAGTGTTCGCCATGCGTCAGGTTATGACCTGATGCTGCTGCAGCTGTCTGAGGACCGCCGCCGCCTTAAAGGTATTCAGTCCACGGTAACAAAGGCGCAAATCAAAGTGGAGCTGCTGCCTAAGTATGCCGCCTGGGCGGAGGGGGTGCTGTCAGCCGGAGGTACGCAGCAGGATGATGTGCTGATGTTCGTGATGCTCTGGCGTATCGATGCCGGTGATTATGCCGGGGCGCTGGAAATCGGGCGCCATGCGCTGCGGCAGGGCTGGGTGATGCCTATCGGCAACCGAAACGTGCAGACGGTGCTGGCGGAAGAAATCGCCGATGCGGCGCAAACCGCGCTACTGACTAAAGCGGGCTTTGACACTGACCTGCTTCTGCAAACGCTGGACCTTATTTCTGATCACGATATGCCGGATCAGTCACGGGCGCGCCTGCATAAAGCGATCGGCCTGTTACTGATTGAATCCAGCCCCGCATCAGCCCTTAACCACCTCAATCATGCGCTGCAGCTCAATGAGAACTGCGGCGTGAAGAAAGAAAAACAGCTGCTGGAGCGCCGCTTGCGCGCCGCCGGTAGCTGACCGAACGTGCCCCGCGCACGGGCGGCACGGGGTGGCGAAAGGCAATGCCACATCAAAACCCCGTCCACCGCCCTCTAATCTGGAGAAAGCCGCATGAAGTTTGTTGCGCCCGAACAGGCACCGGAACAGGCCGAAGTCATCAAAAATACGCCGTTCTGGCCTGATGTTGATTTGTCGGAATTTCGCAGCGTGATGCGAACGGACGGCACGGTGACGGCACCACGTTTAAAGCAGCTGATCCTTTCTGCTATGTCAGAAGTTAACGCCGAGCTTTACACCTTCCGCGAGCGCCAGCAGAGGCTGGGGTTTATGACGCTGGCAGACGTGCCTGCGGAGAAGCTGGACGGTAAAAGCGAGCGTATCCACCACTACCACAACGCCGTTTTTTGCTGGGCGCGTGCGCAGGTCAACGAGCGTTACCAGGACTATGACGCCACGGCGTCCGGCGTGAAGCGGGGGGAGGAACTGGTGGAGGCCAGCGGCGACCTGTGGCGGGATGCCCGCTGGGCGATCAGCCGGGTACAGGATGCGCCGCACTGCACGGTGGAGCTGATCTGATGAAAGTGCGTGCGTACCAGAATGACACGGTGGACGCGCTTTGCTGGCGTCATTACGGGCGCACGCAGGGCGTCACGGAACAGGTACTGCAGGCAAATCCGGGGCTGGCTGAGTACGGCCCATTTTTACCACACGGCCTGCAGGTGGAGCTGCCGGATATTGCCACCACGACCACGGTGCAGACCGTCCAGCTATGGGATTGAACTATGACGCTTGAACGGATCAGCGCCTTTGTCACGTACTGCATCGCCTTACTGATGGCGAAGCTGGGGAACTTTGATCTGCAGGCTGCTGCGACCATCACCGGAATGGTGCTGGGTTTGTGTATGTTTCTGGTCAGCTGGTACTACCGGCACAAGACCTATCAGTTGCTTGCCAGCGGGAAAATCAGCCGGGGTGAATATGAGTCTGCGGGCCGTTAAACATTGCGTTGTCGGTGTGGTGCTGGCGATTGCCGCCACGCTGCCGGGTTTTCAGCAACTCCACACATCAGTGGAAGGGTTAAAGCTGATTGCGGATTACGAGGGATGCCGCCTGCAGCCGTATCAGTGCGATGCGGGAGTATGGACTGATGGCATCGGCAATACGTCAGGCGTGAAGCCAGGCCGTACCATCACAGAGCGGCAGGTGGCGGGAAACTTCATCACCAACGTGCTGAGGGTTGAAACCGCGCTGACGCGCTGTGTCCTGGTGAATGTTCCGCAGTTTGTCTATGACGCGCTGGTGTCTCTGGCCTTTAACGTCGGGACCGGCAATGCCTGCGGTTCCACCATGGTGAAGTTTATTAATCAGAAGCGCTGGCGGGATGCGTGTTATCAGCTGCCGCGCTGGGTGTACGTCAACGGTGTGTTTAATCAGGGGCTGAATAACCGCCGCGCGCGGGAGCTGCCCTGGTGCTTAAAAGGAGCGTCTTGAAATGAAATGGTTAAAACGTAATTGGCTGCCAGTATCAGTTTTGGCTCTTTTGGTCTTGATTGATGTGACTTTTCCCTCATCTCACGCGCTTTTCCCTGTGGCGTTGTTCATGTGGGTTGAATATGCGGCTTTTCTTCTGGTCATGTTCGGCGGGCTTTACTCCTGCACGCTAACGGGGGATGACCGCCTGCGGGTTCGATACCTGATGGGGCGAGTGTTGGGGTTGATGGAAATAATTCCTCTCACCTGGTATCAGCGTTTGATTATTGCCTTTGTCATGTTGTTTGCCGGTTGGAAGCTTATTGGAATGCTTTATGTTTCTTCGCTCGCGTTGGGTTTGGTAATCAAAGATGAGCTAGAGGCATTTAAAAAATGAATCGCGCACTGGCGGCGGTGGTGGTGGTGGTTCTTGTCTTGCTTGGCTGGCAGTCGTGGCAGTTGAGCAAGGCCCGGCAGACGATTGAGCTGCAGGGGCGTGATCTAAAAGCCAGCAAGGAAAAACAGGCCCGCGCCAGCAGTCAGCTGATCGCGCTGTCTATTCTGACCGAAACCAACAACCGGGAGCAGGCGCGGCTTTACGCGGAGGCGGAAGAATCCACCGCGCTACTGCGCCAGCGGCAACGGCGTATTGAGGGGCTTAAACGTGAAAATGAAGAATTGCGGCGCTGGTCTGATACACCTTTGCCTGCTGACGTTATCAGGTTGCGAGAGCGCCCAGCGCTCGCCGGAGGTGCAGCTTACCGTGAATGGCTGTCCGAAAGTAACGCAGTGCCGCCTGGAAAAGTCGTCAGCCAGAACTAACGGCGATCTGCTTACGGCAGCTGATGAGGCCGAGGCAGCATGGGCCATCTGTGCCGATAAGGTGGATGTGATTATTGCCTGCCAGGAGCGAAACAGTGAACAAGCCTCAATCCTTACGCCACGCGCTCAATAAGTCGGTGCAGTACGTCCGGGAGAACCCGGACAAATTGCATATGTTCGTGGATAAAGGCGCCGTAGTGGCGACCGGCGCGCCGTCAATTTCGTGGGAATACCGGTACACCCTGAATGTGGTGATCGTCGATTTCAGCGGCGACCAGAATTTGCTGATGGCGCCGATCCTCCAGTGGCTGAGTGTTAACCAGCCTGACGGCATCAACAACCCGGAGCTGAGGGAAAAACTTTTCAGCTTTGAAGTGGATATCCTGCGCAATGATATTTGCGATATCAGCATAGACCTGCAGCTGACGGAGCGTGTTGTGGTCAGCACTGACGGCGGCGTGTCGAGCGTGGAGGCTGTGCCGGAGCCGGAAAACCCTGATGATGCAATGTGGACGGTGAAACGTGGATGAGCTGCAGCAGGTTGATGCGTGGCTAACAGCCCTGCTGGCAAGCCTCGCCCCGGCAGAAAGAAAGCGGATGCTGCGCGAGCTGGCGCAGCAGCTGCGCCGCACACAACAGCAGAATATCAGACTGCAGCGCAACCCGGACGGAAGCGGGTACGAGCCGCGCCGCGTCACAGCACGCACAAAACAGGGCCGCATCAAGCGGCAGATGTTTTCTAAGCTGCGTACCGCCAGATACCTGAAAGCCACCGCCAGCGCAGACTCCGCCAGCGTGCAGTTTGAGGGGAGAGTGCAGCGAATTGCCCGCATTCACCACTATGGTCTGCGTGATCGTGTTGGTCGCAAGGGGCCAGAAATCCGCTATACGGAACGCCGCCTGCTAGGTGTAAATGATGAGGTGGAAACTATCACCCATGACACCCTGCTGCGCTGGCTGGCGCGGTGATCATTGTGTCATTGCTGGTACATGTCGCCACGCTGCCGCCTTTCCCTCTCTGATGGCAACCTTTCCCTATGAACGCACAATTAACCGAAATCATGCGCCTTATCACCAACCTGATCCGCACCGGTACAGTGACCGAAGTGGATCGGGATAACTGGCTGTGCCGGGTAAAGGTGGGCGAGCTTGAAACTAACTGGATTAACTGGCTGACGATGCGTGCCGGTAAATCTCGCACCTGGTGGTGTCCGTCGCCGGGTGAACAGGTTGTGCTTTTCAGCCTGGGCGGCAACCTTGAAACCGCTTTTGCGCTGCCTGCCGTCTATTCCAATCAGTACCCGCCGCCGTCTGATTCTGAGGACGGCAGCGTGACCGAATATGACGATGGCGGCTGGTTTGAATACGAACCCGCCACGGGGCGCTGGTACGTCCGGGGCATCAAATCCATGGTGATCGAGGCTGCCGATAGCGTCACTTTTAAAACCAGTGAGTTTGTGGTGGCGGCGGACAATACGCGGATTAACAGTGATGTGGTGATTAACGGCGGCGTTACCCAGGGCGGCGGCGCCATGAGTTCAAACGGCATCGTGGCGGATAAACACGGTCATGATGGCGTAAAAGCTGGCAACGACAAATCAGGGGGGCCGGTATGACGATGTATCTGGGCATGAGCCAGGCCAACGGGAAAGCGATCACGGATACGGACCATTTGCGCCAGTCAGTGCGCGATATTTTGCTGACGCCGCAGGGCAGCCGGATTGCCCGCCGGGAATATGGCTCGCTGCTTTCTGAGCTTATCGATCAACCGCAGAACCCGGCGCTGCGCCTGCAGGTTATGTCTGCCGTTTATGTGGCGCTGAGCCGTTGGGAACCTCGGCTGACGCTGGATGCCATTTCTATCAGTACAAATTTTGATGGCTCGATGGTGGTGGAGCTTTCCGGGCAGCGCAACGACGGTGCCGCCGTTTCTCTTTCCGTATCAACAGGAGCTGAAAATGGCAGTAATTGACCTTTCCCAACTGCCACCGCCGCAGATTGTGGATGTGCCGGATTTTGAAGCGCTACTGGCGGAACGCAAGGCGGATTTTATTGCGCTTTATCCTGCAGATGAACAGGAGGCCATTATGCGCACGCTGGCGCTGGAGTCTGAGCCAATCGTCAAGCTTCTACAGGAAAATACCTATCGTGAAATTTTGCTGCGTCAGCGTATCAATGAGGCTGCGCAGGCTGTCATGGCGGCGTATGCCATCGGCAGTGACCTTGAGCAGCTCGCGGCAAACAATAACGTTAAGCGTCTGACGGTGACACCTGCAGATGATGAGGCCGTGCCGCCGGTCGCTGCGGTGATGGAAAGTGATGATGCATTGCGCCAGCGTGTGCCGGAAGCCTTTGAAGGGTTATCCGTTGCAGGGCCAACTGCAGCGTATGAGTTTCACGCTAAAAGTGCCGATGGGCGCGTGGCTGATGCCAGTGCGACCAGTCCGGCCCCGGCGGAGGTTGTACTTACCGTTCTGAGTCATGACGGGGATGGGACCGCATCAGAGGAACTGCTGGATGCGGTGGCGCTGGCGGTAAACGGGGAAGATAAAAGGCCCATTGCGGACCGCGTCACGGTGCAGCCAGCAACTATTCATCACTACAGTGTAAAGGCAAAACTTCATCTATTTGATGGGGTGATGGCGGGGCCATGCCTTGAGGCGGCAACCGCGAAATTAGCCGCATACCTGATTGAACAGAAACGCCTGGGCCGAAGTGTGCGCCGTGAATCCTATGGCGCAGTATTGCGCGTTGCCGGAGTGGACTGGGTAGAGGTTATTGAACCTGCGGCAGATATCATCATGGACCGCACGGCATCGGGCTTTTGCGATGGATGTGATGTGTCGGTGGCGAATGAGGGCGTCGGGAATGAGTAACAACACGCTCCTGCCGCCTGGTTTATCTGTGCTTGAGCGTCGATTAGCGCTGGCCTGCAGCGGCATTTCGGATCTGCAGGTTCCACTACGTGACCTGTGGAATCCGGCAACATGTCCAGAGCGTTTCCTGCCGTATCTGGCCTGGGCTTTTTCAGTAGACCGCTGGGACGAAAGCTGGGCGGAAAGCGTCAAGCGCAGGGTGGTGCAGGATGCTTTCTACATCCATCAGCGCAAAGGGACGATCAGTGCAGTTCGTCGCGTGGTCGAGCCGTTTGGATTTCTTATCCGCATTATTGAATGGTGGCAAAGCGGTGAACAGCCAGGCACGTTCCGGCTGGATATTGGCGTGCAGGACCAGGGGATCACGGAGGAAACTTATCTCGAGCTTGAGCGCCTGATTAGCGACGCAAAACCGTGCAGCCGACACCTGATCGGCATGTCTATCAACCTGCAGACCAGCGGCCCTTATTACCTCGGCGCCGCGACCTATACCGGCGAAGAAATCACTATTTACCCGTATATCAATGAAACCATCGTTTCCGGCGGCACTGCTTACCATGGCGGCGCGGTCCACGATATCGACACAATGAGAGTGAACCCATGAGCGCAAAATTTTACACCTTGATGACGGATATTGGGGCGGCGAAGCTGGCAAGCGCTGCCGCGCTCGGTATCCCTCTGAAAATTACCCAGATGGCGGTGGGTGACGGTGGCGGAACATTGCCGAAGCCTGACGCAAAACAGACGGCACTCGTCGGAGAACAACGCCGTGCCGCGCTTAATATGCTTTATATCGATCCGCAGAACAGCAGCCAGATTATTGCTGAACAGGTTATTCCTGAAACGGAGGGCGGTTGGTGGATTCGTGAAGTCGGCCTGTTTGATGAATCCGGCGCACTGATTGCCGTCGGGAATTGCCCGGAAAGCTACAAGCCGCAGCTCGCTGAGGGGAGTGGACGCACACAGACCGTGCGCATGGTGCTGATCACCAGTAGCACCGATAACATCACCCTGAAAATCGATCCATCAGTAGTGCTGGCAACCCGCAAGTATGTGGATGATGGGGTTATCGAGGCAAAGGTCTATGCGGACTCCATCATGGATGATCATGAGGCGAAGGCTAACCCGCACAACCAATACCCGCTTATCGAAAATGCGCTCAAAGAAATTGTTGAGGCAGGATTAGGTCAACAGCTTCTGGAAAATATCGGCTTGCTGGCGATGGGGATTGGTGCACCCGTTACGCCACTGGACGAGCTGGACTGGCAAACATTTAGCTTTGTGCCGGGCGCTCAATATGTATGCCAGCCCGCGCAGCAAAAAAACGCGCCTGAAGATATAAAGCTCATTACGACAGCCCCGACAAACATCAATGTTGTCGGTGGTCGTAGCGCTTCCACGGCCTTAATTTTGCGTGTAACGCAGTTTACGACATCCGCAACAGCGGCATCGTATCTTGTCACGATGAGCGGTAACACAGGGAGCCGGAAGTTTACCGTTATTGAAGATTTTACATCAGCATCAGTATTACCAGTAAAAAACGGGGGGCTGGGGGCGACCACTGTGGAGGGCGCTCTAAAAAACCTTGGTTTGCAAGATGTGGCGTTTCTGAATCAGTTCGGGGAATTTTATTCAGCCAATGGCGGTTCAGATGCACCGAGCACATCACTTACGACAAGTTTTAGCCTGACTCCCACGGCAAAAACACGGCTGTTTGTTTTTACATCGTGTTATGCCTACAACGGTCTGGTAACGATGGACGTTACTGCAATAAACGGAACGGTAAAACTAAACACAAGGCAGTTTGCGGTTACTGGTTCAGGTTTTGCTGTTATTGATATACTTCCCGGCAATGCCTGCACTGTGAAATTGTCCGCCACACAAGCCACGTTAGGCGCACTTAAAACGTCAATGATGGCAATTGCATCACCATTCGAATAATGGGGAATATCAGCATGATTAAGTATTATATCTTTGGTGCAAATAATGTTGGCCTGACCTATGACGGTACTATTCCGAATGGGGCGATTGAATGCGATGAAAGTGTTTATCTCAATTCAGATGGGTACACGGTAGTTAATAATGTACTGATTAAACCGACAGATGATGAATTAGCCAGAATAAATAAAGCTGCGGCAGTAGCAGACGCAGAAATCAAAAAATCTCAGCTACGTGCTACCGCTGGTGATGAAATCGAATGGCGGCAGGATGCCGCCGGGGAAGGCATTGCAACAGATGATGAGATAGCGACACTTGCGGAGTGGAAAAAATACCGGGTGCTGCTGATGCGGGTTGATACATCAAAAGCCCCTGGCATTGACTGGCCTAATACACCAGAAGCATAACGGGTTAGAAAGCGGCATTATCTGCCGCTTTTGTTCAAAGGTCATTCATCAGATTAAATGGGTCAACAATACGCCCTACAAAATCCTGATAGCGCTTATCTGTTGTTGCTATTTCTTCCACCCCGTCAAGCTCTGGCTGAGGTGAGGAAAAAACAGAGATAATTTTTTCCTTCGTTTCATCTGAAAAAAGCGCAAAGATACGATTCATTTTTCCTCCTAAAATACATATCCATTCACACCAAAAAAAGCCGATGCAAACTCACCATTAGCGGTATATGCGTAAAGATAAACAGTTTGCGGGGTTATTAGCGGGACATCTTTATAAGAAATAAGATTACCCGTATTGCTTGTTCCGACATTTATTTGACCAACTCCTGTTTTATCGCCCGCAACAACCCATATACAGTTTGTAGGAGCGAGAATACTGGCTGCAGGTGAAACCCGCCAGCGCGTGGCGCTGCTTTTTGATGTGGGCATTTCCACGCTGTATAAGAAATTTCCCGCCAGCCAGCAAGGCTGAAAACCCCGATATTGTGCCAGTGCTGGCACAGGCAGAAACACGTGCGCCGCTTGCGTATCAACCAGAACATAAGGCATCCCTGTCAACCGGAGATAATGCCTTATGGCTCAGGATTACCACCACGGCGTGCGCGTTGAAGAAATCAACGAAGGCACGCGAACGATCACCACGGTGAGCACTGCCATCGTGGGCATGGTCTGCACTGGCGATGATGCCGATGCGTCCGTGTTCCCCCTCAATAAGCCGGTCCTTCTCACCGATGTACTGACCGCCAGCGGCAAAGCGGGCGAATCCGGCACGCTGGCCCGCTCGCTGGATGCCATTGCTGACCAGGCAAAACCTGTCACTGTGGTTATCCGCGTGGCACAGGGCGAAACCGAAGCCGAAACTACCGCCAATATTATCGGCGGCGTCACGGCAGACGGTAAAAAAACGGGCATTAAAGCGCTGCTGTCTGCGCAGTCGCAGCTGGGTGTTAAGCCGCGCATCCTCGGTGTGCCGGGCCATGATACGCAGGCAGTTTCCACTGAACTGCTAAGCGTGGCGCAGAGTCTGCGCGGGTTTGCCTACCTTTCGGCCTATGGCTGCAAAACGGTGGAGGAAGCGATCGCCTACCGTGAGAATTTCAGCCAGCGTGAAGGGATGTTGATTTGGCCTGACTTTATCAACTTTGACACCGTGCTGCAGGCGGATGCGACGGCATTTGCCACCGCTCGCGCGCTGGGTATGCGCGCCAAAATCGACCAGCAGACCGGCTGGCACAAAACCCTGTCTAACGTGGGCGTGAATGGTGTCACTGGCCTGTCCGCTGATGTGTCCTGGGATTTACAGGACCCGGCAACGGATGCGGGGCTGCTTAACCAGAACGATATCACCACCCTCATTCGTAAAGACGGTTTCCGCTTCTGGGGTTCCCGCTGCCTCAGTGACGATCCACTGTTCCAGTTTGAAAACTACACCCGCACGGCGCAGGTGCTGGCGGACACCATGGCGGAAGCGCATATGTGGGCAGTGGATATGCCGCTGAATCCGTCGCTGGCCCGCGACATTATCGAAGGTATCCGCGCCAAAATGCGCAGCCTGGTTAACCAGGGCTATCTGATTGGCGGTGATTGCTGGCTGGATGAGTCGGTGAACGATAAGGACACCCTGAAAGCCGGGAAACTGGCGATCGATTACGACTATACGCCAGTGCCGCCACTTGAAAACCTGATGCTGCGCCAGCGTATCACCGATCGCTACCTGGTCGATTTTGCCAGCCGCGTCAGCGCATAAGGGGGATACATGGCATTACCACGCAAGTTAAAACACCTGAACCTGTTTAACGACGGGAACAACTGGCAGGGGATTGTTGAGTCGCTGACTCTGCCGAAATTTACCCGCAAGTTTGAGAAGTATCGCGGTGGCGGTATGCCGGGATCTGCGGATGTGGATTTGGGGCTGGATGATGGCGCGCTGGATACCGAATTTTCAATTGGTGGCACGGAGCTGCTGCTGTTCAAACAGATGGGTAAGGCCACGGTAGACGGCATCCAGCTGCGTTTTACTGGCTCTATTCAGCGTGATGATACTGGCGAAGTGCAGGCGGTGGAGCTGGTTGTGCGCGGTCGCCATAAAGAAGTGGATTCCGGCGAGTGGAAAACGGGCGAGAGTAATTCCACGAAGGTCAGCAGCACCAATACCTATGCGAAGCTGACCATTAACAACGAAGTGCTGTATGAGGTCGATGTGATCAATATGGTCGAAATTGTTGATGGCGTGGACCTGCTGGAAGAACACCGTAGCGCAATTGGCCTTTGATTAACCTGATGGCGCGGAACGTCGCGCCATAACCCGAATGGAAAAGATAATGAGCGATAAACTGACTGAAAAGACTGTGCAACTGGATACCCCGATTAAGCGCGGTAAAACCGAAATCACCGAAATTGTACTGCGCAAGCCGCAATCGGGCGCACTGCGCGGCACGCGCCTGCAGGCCATTATGGATATGGATGTGGGCGCCATGATGACGGTGATCCCCCGCATTTCCACCCCGACGCTGACGCCGCAGGAAATGGCAGAGCTGGACCCCGCAGACCTCACAGCAATGTCTGTTGAGGTGGTCACTTTTTTGTTGAAGAAGTCGGTGCTTGCCGGTTTGCCGACAGCCTGACGGTAGATGATTTGGTGGCAGATATTGCCACCATTTTTCACTGGCCGCCCTCCGTCACTGACGTTATGCCGCTGACCGAAGTGCTGGAATGGCGGTACAAAGCGATACAGAGAAGCGGAGCCAGCGATGAGCGATAACAACCTGCGCCTGCAGGTCATTCTGAACGCGGTGGATAAACTCACCCGCCCATTCCGTTCTGCGCAGGCCAGCTCTAAGGAGCTGGCAGCCGCAATCCAGCAAAGCCGTGCCAGCCTTAAAGCGCTTGATTCTCAGGCCGCCCGTATAGACGGATTCCGCAAGGTCCGTACCCAGCTGGAGGGAGCAAAAAACGATCTTACAGCTGCGCGTCAGAAAGTGTCTGAACTGGCGAATGCGTTTGCTGCTGCCAGCAATCCGACGAAAAAACAGGCGAAGGAGCTGGAGCAGGCAAAGCGCCGGGCCAGCCAGTTGAAAGATACCTTTGACGGGCTGCAGCAGTCAGCCCAGCGGCAACGGAATGAATTAAATGCTGCAGGTATCAACACTAAAAACCTGAGTTCCGCCCAGCGCACGCTGCGACAGAATGCCGATGAAGCCAGGCAGGCACTGGACCGACAACAAAAATCACTCAAACGCCTGGGTGAACAGCAGGCGCGGATCAATGCTGTCCGGGAGCAGTATTCCCGCCGTCTTGAGGTTCGTGATCGGATTGCGGGCGCCGGGGCGACCACGGCAGCCGCCGGTGCTGCGATGGGTGCGCCGGTTGTGGCGGCGGTCAGGAGCTACGCCAGAATGGAAGATGCTATGAAAGGCGTGGCAAAGCAGGTCAATGGCCTGCGGGACGACAACGGCAACCGCACAAAGCAGTTTTATGAAATGCAGGACGCCATCAAGGCTGCCAGTGAACAGTTGCCGATGGAGAATGGCGCGATTGACTACGCGGCGCTGGTTGAGGGTGGCGCCCGTATGGGCGTGACCAATCAGGATGATCCTTTTGAGGACCAGAAACGCGATCTGCTGGCCTTTGCCTCCACCGCGGCTAAAGCAGCAACGGCCTTTGAATTGCCTGCAGATGAACTGGCGGAAGGGTTAGGAAAAATAGCGCAGCTGTATAAAGTGCCCACGCGCAATATTGAGCAGCTGGGTGATGCGCTGAACTACCTGGACGATAACGCCATGTCAAAGGGCGGGGATATTATCAACGTCCTGCAGCGCATGGGGGGCGTGGCTGACCGCCTCGACTTCCGCCAGGCTTCCGCGCTGGGTTCCACCTTCCTGTCTCTGGGCGCGGCGCCGGAAATTGCCGCCAGTGCCTCGAACGCCATGGTGCGTGAGCTGTCTATTGCGACGATGCAAAGTAAGCGTTTTTTTGAAGGTATGGACCTGCTGAAACTCGATCCGGCAAAGATTGAAAAGCAGATGACCAAAGATGCCATGGGCACTATTCAGCATGTGCTGCAGAAGGTAAACAGCCTGCCGAAAGATAAACGCCTTTCAGCAATGACGATGGTCTTTGGTAAAGAATTTGGTGATGACGCCGCAAAACTGGCAAACAACCTGCCGGAGCTGCAGCGCCAGCTGAAACTCACAGCGGGCGGCGATGCTAATGGCTCCATGCAGAAAGAATCCGACATTAACAAGGATTCATTGTCTGCGCAGTGGTTGCTGGTTAAGACGGGCGCGCAGAATGCTTTCAGTAGCCTGGGGGAAACCCTGCGTCAGCCACTGATGGACATTATGTCCATGGTTAAGAACGTGACCGGGGCGCTGCGGCGCTGGGTTGAGCAGAACCCTGTGCTGGCTGGCACGCTGATGAAAGTGGCTGCAGCCACGGCAGCGATCACTGTTGGTCTGGGCACGCTTGCGGTGGCGGTGGCTGCAGTGTTGGGGCCGATTGCGGTGATCCGGTTCGCGCTTTCGATGCTGGCGGTTAAGGCGTTACCTTCTGCCGCTGCAGCGACGACCCGCACCGGCGGCGTACTGCGGTTACTGGTTTCCGGTCCGCTGGCGTTACTCCGTGTGGCGCTGTTCACCGTGGGGGGCTTGCTGGGTGCGCTGTTGAGTCCGATCGGTCTGGTTGTGGCGGCGCTGGCTGGGGTGGCACTGGTGGTCTGGAAATACTGGCAGCCTATCAGCGCCTTTCTGGGCGGCGTGGTGGAAGGGTTCAAAGCGGCAGCTGCGCCAATACTGGCAGCCTTTGCGCCATTGATGCCCATCTTTCAATGGGTAGGGGATAAGGTCCGGGAGCTGTGGGGCTGGTTCACTAATCTGCTGACGCCGGTCAAATCGACGGCGGCAGAGCTGCAGAGCGCGGCATCAATGGGGCGGTTGTTCGGGGAAATGCTGGCAGAAGGGCTGAACATGGCGCTGCATCCGCTGGAGTCTCTGAAATCCGGAGTGGTCTGGTTGCTGGAAAAACTTGGCCTGGTGAATAAGGAGGCCGCCAGCGCCCGGTTGCCAAATCAGACGCCTGCTACGGTAGGCGGTAACGGCAGCGTGATGTTACCGCCCGGCGGCTTTCCGGCTTACGCGGGGATGTACGACACCGGCGGAAACATCCCGCGCGGGCAGTTTGGCATTGTGGGAGAGAACGGGCCGGAGATTGTCAACGGCCCGGTCAATGTGACCAGCAGGCGACGCACAGCGGCGCTGGCCTCGGTGGTTGCCGGAATGATGGGGGCCGCTGCGGCGCCGGTCGATACGCCACCGCTACATCCATTTAGCCTGCCGGTCAAATCGGGCGCCGCGATGATGGGCCAGGCCGCCAGCGCGCAGCCGGTTTTCCAGGTGGACGCGCCCACGCAGATCATTATCCAGGCACAGCCAGGACAGGATGCGCAGGATATTGCGCGAGAGGTGGCGCGCCAGCTCGATGAGCGGGACCGCCGGATCAGGGCAAAAGCCCGGAGTAACTACAGCGATCAGGGGGGCTATGACTCATGATGATGGTGCTGGGATTATTTGTTTTCGAGCTGCGCACGGTCCCTTATCAGGAGCTGCAGTATCAGCGCAGCTGGCGTCATGCGACAAACAGCCGCATAAACCGCCGCGCCACCACGCAATTTCTGGGGCCGGATAATGACACGCTCACGCTTTCCGGGGTGCTGTTGCCGGAAATCACCGGCGGCAGGCTGTCCATGCTGGCGCTGGAGCAGATGGCGGAGCTGGGCAAGGCGTGGCCCCTGATTGAGGGCAGCGGTACGATTTATGGTATGTACGTGATCGAGGGGCTGAACCAGACGAAAGCGGAGTTTTTCCGTGATGGGATGCCGCGCCGGATTGAGTTTTCTTTGTCGCTGAAAAGGGTGGATGAGTCGCTGTCTGAAATGTTTGGCAGCCTGAGCGATCAGCTAGGCATCCTGCAGGACGCGGCATCGTCAGCGATTGGCAGTATCAGCGGAACCGTGGGAGGGCTGCTGTCATGAATATAGATTCAGGGCTGCTGAATACCGGCAGCAAAACGCCCGCATTCAGCGTCACAATTGAGGGTAAGGATATTACAACGGTGCTGGATAAGCGCCTGATGAGCCTGACCCTGACCGATAACCGGGGCTTTGAAGCTGACCAGCTTGATCTGGAACTGGACGACGCGGACGGCTTGATTGTGCTGCCGCGCCGTGGGGCGGTGATTACGGTAGCGCTGGGATGGAAAGGGCAGCCGCTGTTTCCAAAGGGCGGCTATACAGTGGATGAAATTGAGCACAGCGGCGCGCCTGACCGTCTGACCATTCGTGCCCGCAGCGCTGACTTCCGGGAAACCCTGAATACCCGGCGTGAAAAGTCATGGCACCAGACAACCGTGGGGGAAGTCGTTAAGGAGATAGCCGGGCGTCACAACCTGAAAATGGCGCTGGGTAAAGACCTGACAGACAAAGCCGTCGATCACATCGACCAGACAAACGAGAGTGACGCCAGTTTCCTGATGCGGCTGGCGCGTCAGTATGGCGCCATTGCGTCCGTGAAAGATGGCAATCTGCTGTTTCTCCGTCAGGGCCAGGGCAAAACAGCCAGCGGCAAGGCGCTGCCGGTTGTCACGATTACCCGCAAAGACGGTGACAGCCATCGGTTTACTCTGGCAGACCGTGGGGCTTACACCGGCGTGATCGCCAGCTGGCTGCATACGCGTGAGCCAAAAAAGAAGGAGGCTGTGGCGGTGAAGCGTAAGCGGAAACGGAAAAAGAAAGCCACGACAGCAAAAGAGCCGGAAGCCAAACAGGGTGATTATCTGATGGGAACGGATGAGAATGTTTTGGTTCTCAGTCGGACCTATGCCAACCGCAGCAATGCGGAGCGGGCCGCAAAAATGCAATGGGAGCGCCTGCA
Source organism: Kluyvera fluvialis (assembly GCF_059725275.1). Classification (NCBI taxonomy): domain Bacteria; kingdom Pseudomonadati; phylum Pseudomonadota; class Gammaproteobacteria; order Enterobacterales; family Enterobacteriaceae; genus Kluyvera; species Kluyvera fluvialis. The sequence goes on from NZ_AP046142.1 coordinate 1,239,752, forward strand.
GCGCGGGGTGGCCTCGTTCTCTATGCAGCTGGCAGAAGGACGCGCCGATCTCTATACAGAAATGCCGGTAAAGGTTCAGGGGTTCAAAAAGCAGATTGATGAGGCCGCATGGACCATTACCACGCTGACCCATAATCTGACTGCAGACAATGGATTTACTACCAGCGTTGATTTCGAAGTGAAAATAGATGGTTTAGAAATGGAATAAATAAGTTCTCAATATTGAATCTTTGTGTATCATTATTGAGACTTTAATGGTGGTGGAGAATAAAAAAATGATGAATTGCCCAAAGTGTGGACATGCGGCGCACACCCGGAGTAGCTTTCAGGTTACTGATAGCACGAAGGAACGCTACTGCCAGTGCCAGAACATTAATTGCGGCAGCACATTTGTAACCCATGAAACGATAGTACGGTTTATCGTAACGCCATCAATAATTAACAATGCCCCGCCACACCCTGCGCCGGGTGGTCAAGGGCACATGAATTTTTAAATTCAGAACCTGCTGCGGCAGGTTTTTTTATGCGTCAGGAATTTCACCAGTTTCTATAAAATGCACAAAACTTTCCTCATCAATGACGATCGTCCCCTTCATGCGTGCCGCATTAACTTTGGAAGGCCCGGCATTGTATCCGCAGCAGAGCATTTGCAGATTTTGAGTAACTGAACTTCGGACGGTTAGATTGTGCGCCTCGGCAACTTCAATCAAACGCTCTTTATCTGCCTTTTTGAAGCCTGTAAAACAGACATCAAAACTGAGGGTTTTGGGCTTGGTTACTTTGGTTAAATGAAGGTAGTTCTCGGGGAGGAAAGATTGGCAAGACCGTTGAGCTTCATCTGCAGATGAAAATTCCTGAAGGATTCTATCCTTTCGAAACGTCCTTATCGAATGAGCTGATTGGCATATCCCCTGAATGTGACTATCGCTGTGGCTAACATTGGTTATCGAATGTGCACCAATGCGTGCATTGGCATTGATGTAAACAAAATGCATTTCTTCCATGTGAATCACCTTTTTTACATAAACGGCTTCAGACGTTGATGAACGGTGGGCAAAGTGGCTGCCGCCATTTTGCCGCCACTACCAAAGAAAAAGGGGCTACGTTTTCACGTAACCCCTTGTTTTATTTGGTGGAGCTGGCGGGAGTTGAACCCGCGTCCGAAATTCCTACATCCTCGGTACTACATGCTTAGTCAGTCTTTACATTCGCCTGGCACCTGCGGATTGACACGCCACTACCAGACTAGCCTGATTAGATTTAACGCTTCGACCCCAGGCAAGGCGTCCACGCGATCTCTTTTGGGTTTGACCTCTCTTTGATCCCCGTCTTAAGAGCGGAAGCTAGGGAGAGAGGGCTCAGAGCAGGTTATTAAGCTGCTAAAGCGATGTTATCGTCGTTTGCGACTATTTTTTGCGGCTTTTTACGAGGCCAACCGCCCCTCGGCATGCACCTTGGGTTTCGCAAATCCCGTCGAATCCAGAATCAGCCCCAATGTGTTGCGCCGAGTATAACACTTTTATGCTCAGCGATGCCAGCCCCGCAGCGGAGGAAATCCATTGGCTGAATAACGCACGCCATGAGCAATAAATGAACAATATGCGTTGAGGAGGAGCGGGTTTTACGAGTGCGGCGCTGTGTCGCGCAAAGGTGATTCAAAGCCTATTATTTGTCGATGATAATAATTTCCGTTGTGAATAGTTTATTAATGAAATGTTCTCCCTATCTTAAATTTATTATTACCTTTCTATTTATTTTTGCTAAAGAGATATTCAGTATTACTTAAGTGGCTCTTTTAAATAGAGCGGTAGACTATTTTTAGAAAAATGATATCGGCTTATTTTATTATTTTATATTTGCGAAATCCCCTAGCCATTGTTATAGATTTGATAGCCATTATTGTTCATACAAATAAAATCAAAGCAATAACTTACTGTTTTTATAGTGATTTATCTGTTTTGCTTTATATTTTAATTATGAAATAAATATGACTTATCTCACAATTTCGCGGGCTGCCGCGCGGACGAGTCATTTTTGACGTTATGAGGAAATAAACATGGCCGAACAAAATAACCTCTCAGAGTCCGTGGACATAATTGGGCGCAAAAATAATGCCGTTGTGCATTATTCTGCCGGCGGCGATAAGGTTATCAATTTATCACAAAGCAGTGTGGTCAAAATTAACGCCTCGCCGGAGTCCGTTAGTTTTTATGAGCGCCAGGGAAATGACCTTATCGTTCATATGAAGGATGGGTCAGTGGTTCGCTACCAGCACTTCTTTACTCTGGACAGCGAAGGGCTGCATAGCGAACTGGTTTTTGAGGATCAAACCGGCGTTCATCACGCTGTTTTCCCTGCGGCAATAGAGGCGGGAGGAGCAACGGCTGCGGCGGCGATGATTGTCCCTACGTTTAGCGACGTGTCGTTGGGGTCATTGCTTGAAGGCGGATCGTCTTCAATGGCCGCGTTGGGGGGGCTGGCTTCCGTGCTGGCATTGGGCGGTATCGCGCTGGCAGCGAATAGCAATAGCGGCTCAGGTTCTGGTGGCTCGTCATCCTCAGGAAATAACGGCAATGGCAATGGCACCGGAAATGGCAACGAAAACGGTAATGGAAACGGCAACGGTAATGGCAATGGAAACGGTAATGGCAATGGCAATGGAAATGGAAATGGAAATGGTAACGGAAATGGGGAGAACCCCGGCCCGGTCATAACCGTTAAACCCTTTGCCGGGGATGACATTCTTAATTTCAGCGAGGCACAAAGCGGGCAAAACGTCAGTGGTACTGTCGCGGCCTCGCTGGCAGGCCGCGAAATTCGAGTGACCCTGGGCGGTCAAACTTTTACCGGGCATGTTAATGCCGACGGTAGCTGGCAGATTTTTCTGCCGTCATCTCTGTTGGCATCGCTGGCGGATGGCGCGGCATCGTTTACCGTTTCCATCACCGACAGCGCCGGGAAGGAGACGACGGTTACTCATACTTTCCAGGTTGATTCTAATGTCTCAGGGTTACCGCAAATCTATGCTAACCCTATTGCCAATGACTATAACATTGATGCCACGGAGTCCCGGCAGACGCTGGTGCTCACCGGTGGAACCTCGCATGTAGAAGCGGGCAGAACCGTTACCGTTATCCTGAATGGCGTGAAGTATTACGGCCAAACCGACAGCCAGGGGAACTGGCGTGTTGAAGTCCCTGATAGCGTTATGAAATCGCTGGTTAGCGGTCATTACGATATTACCGTCTCGGTGACGGATGCCGCTGGTAACGAGGCGAGCAAGCACTACGATGTCGCGCTGAAAACCAGCCTGCCAACGTTGACCGTGCTGCCGTTGACCGGTGATGACACGATCACCAGCGCCGAGCAGCAGACCAGCCAGTTGCTCAAAGGTACTAGCGCCAACGCCGAGCCTGGCAGCAAAGTGATGGTCACTATCAATGGCATCACCTATACCGGCACGGTGGGGAGCGACGGCAGTTGGTCTATTCTACTGCCTTCGGCGGCGATGAAAGCGTTGACGCCGGGGCAAGATACGTTGGTGGTTACGCTCACCGATGCGATGGGCCAGACGGTAACGAATAACCATACGGTCACGGTGAACAGTGGCGACAGTACGGCAATCGCGATTATCTCTACCGATGACTACCTGAATGCAGCCGAGTCGGCAGTGCCGCTGGAAATCCGTGGGACCAGCGTGGGATATACGGTCGGTGTGGTTATTACCGTGATGCTTAACGGGAAAAGTTATCCTGCGACAATTGACCCCGCAGGTAACTGGAGCGTGCTGATACCGGTTATCGATCTCGCGCAGTTGCCGGACGGCATTCAGCACGTTACGGCGACGATGACGGGAGGCGCATCGGGGACGGTGACGGATACGCGTGATATGACCGTGATTATCCATAATCTCCCGGCGCCTGGCCTGAATACGCCTTTTAGCGACGGTATTCTGAATGCCAATGAAGCGGCGCAAACCCAACTGCTGAGCGGCAACACGGGAGTGACCGGTGCTGGGCAGTCGGTGCGCGTACAGGTTGGAGATAAAACGTATCTGGCGACGGTTAATGCCAACGGTGACTGGCAGGTCAACGTGCCGTCGGCGGATTTACAAAACCTGCCGCAGGGCAGTAACACCATTATTGTGACCGCAACGGATGCGGCAGGTAACCAAAACACGCTTCAGAATACGGTAACGGTAGATACCCTGCCGCCAACGCTGAGCGTGCTGCCGTTTACCGGCGACAATATTCTTAACGCGACCGAAATGCTGACTGACCAGCAGTTGTCTGGGTTAGCATCTTCGGCGGATGCGGGTCGTCCGGTCACGGTGACGTTGAATAATATTGTGTACGCAACCACGGTGGGACCTGATGGCAAATGGTCGGTGACTATTCCAGCCTCTGACCTCCAGCATCTGCCTGCCGGAAGCAACACGATATCGGTCACTGTCACCGATGCCGCAGGCAACCCCAGCAGCGCAAAAGATGTGATCAGCGTAAAAACGACGATGCCGACGCTCACCGTTGCGCCGTTAACGGGTGACGATGTGCTGAATGGCGCAGAGGTCAAGCTCGACCAGGTGCTGCGCGGGAGCAGCACCAACGCCGAGCAGGGCAGTAAGATCCAGGTGACGATTGGCGGGCACACTTACACCACTACTGTCGGTTCAGACGGTAGCTGGCAGGTGGTCATTCCAGCGGCTGATCTCGCTAAACTGGCCAACGGTAAAAACGACCTCGATGTGATGTTGACGGACCTCACCGGTCAGACGGTTAACGTTGATCACACTGTGACGGTCAGCACCAGCACCAGCGGTATGGCTATCAGTATTATCGCCGTGGATAACTATCTTAATGCCAGCGAAGCCAGCCAGGGGATAACCCTTCAGGGGGCGAGCGTGGGGATCGCCAGCGGCACGACGGTGAATGTGGTGCTCAATGGTAAAACCTACACCGCGCTGATTGACGGCAACGGGCACTGGCAGGTGAATGTCTCGCCGCAGGATTTGCAGGCGTTGAAAGATGGCACGGCGACCGTCACGGCAACGGCGGTGACGACGAACGGAAACGTGCAGGATAGCCGTGATTTTACGGTGATGATTCACACGTTGCCGAACGCCAGTATCAACGTGCCGTTTGGTGACGGGGTATTAAACCAGGCAGAAAGCCAGCAAAACCAAGTGATTCAGGGGTCTACTGGTATCACCGGCGGGGCGCAAACGGTTCTTATCACCCTGAACGGTAGCAGTTGGCTGGCGAGCGTCGATGCCAACGGCAACTGGAGCGCGACGCTGCCGTTTGGCGCGCTTGATGTGCTGAGCAATGGTTCTACGCCGACCTTAACTGTGACCGTCACCGATGCTGCGGGCAACCAAAGCATTAAAAACATTACCTTTACCGTCGATACCCAACCACCGTCCATCATCATTAATCCGTTTGCCCAAGACGATGTGCTGAACGCCGCCGAGGCGAAAGTCAACCAGACGCTCTCTGGCTCGGTCGTCGGGGCGGAAGCTGGGCAGCCGGTTGTGGTGACGCTCAATGGCAATAAATACCTCACCACCGTTGACGCCAATGGGCATTGGCAGGTTACGGTGCCAGCCAATGACTTGCAGGCGCTGCGCGATGGGCAAAACACCCTCAGCGTGATCATTGCCGACCGCGCGGGCAACAGCACTACCGTTACCGACACGATAGACGTTCATATCAACCCGCAGAATATGCCTTCTTTAACCATCAATGTGGTGGCGGGTAACAATATTGTCGATGCCGCTGAAAAACAGGGGATCTTACATATCACTGGTACGGCGTCGCACGTGGAGGACGGGCAATTCGTCACCCTCATGTTGGATGGCGTAGGCGCATGGAAAGGTATTGTCATTGGCGGGGTGTGGAGCGTGGACTTGCCTGCCAATGTCGCCAGTATGCTGAATGATGGCAGCCATACGCTGACGGTATCGGTCAGCGATAAAGCCGGGAACAGCGGGCAAGTGTCGCAGATCTTTACGGTGGACAGCGCGCAAAGTGCTATCTCGGTGGATCAGGTAACCGGTGACGATCGGGTGAGCGCCTCGGAGATAACCGCTGGGGTGACGTTAACGGGGACCACCGCCAACGTGGCTCAGGGAACGATTATTTCGGTGATGCTGAACGGCAAAACGTATTTAAGCACCCCTGTGGACAGTAACGGTCGCTGGTCGCTGTTTATTACGCCTGCGGATGCAGCCGATATTGCCGACGGCACTGCAACGTTGAGCTACAGCGCAACGGATAAAGCGGGAAATCTGGTCAGCGGCGAGCATTCGTTTACGATAATTACCCACAATCAGCCTTCGGTTAGCGTCAATACGCCTTTTGGCGACGGGACTATCAACGCCAATGAACTGCAAAATGGTGGTGTGTTAACCGGCTCGACGGGGGCGATTGGCAGCGGGCAAACCGTGACGGTGACGATCAATGGCGCGATCTTGACGGCAACGGTAGGCGCAGACGGTCACTGGAGTGTGAATGTGCCTGGCAGCGTGTTACAAGGCCTGCCGGATGGGGCGCTGCCGCTGGTGATTACCGCCACGGACAGCGTAGGGAACTCAAGCCAGATAACGCCGTCGGTCAATGTTCATCAAACGCCGCTGCAACTAAGCATCGACGCGGTGACCAGCGACAACATTATCAATATTGCAGAGTCTGCCAGCCCGATATCCATCACCGGGACTGCCATGCCGTACGACGCGCAGCATAGCCAAAATGTGGTGGTGACGATTAACGGCCAAAGCTATACCACGCAAATCCAAAGTGATGGCACCTGGAAGATTACGCTGCCTGCGGGGGCGCTTGCTGGCGTGGCGGATGGGCCGCTGTCGATTACGGTTGCGGCAACGGATTACGCCGGTAATAGCTCAACGGTGAAAGGAAGCGCCACGCTGGATGCCTCGGCGGCGAATGCGCCAACGATAGCCATTAATGCGATTTCTTCCGACGATTACATTAACGCCAAAGAGGCGAACCAGTCGCTGATCCTCACCGGTACGACCACGCACGTTGAAGCCGGGCGCACGGTGACGGTGACGTTTAACGGGAAAACCTACTCGCCGCTGGTGCAGCCAGACGGTAGCTGGAGCGTGCCGCTGACCGCCAGTGACGTGAGCGCGCTGGCTGACGGGCAGCAAACGGTGCATGTCACGGTGACGGATGTCGCGGGCAACTCGGCGGTAGCCGATCGCACGGTCAACGTGATAAGCCATCCGGTCAACCTGCCGGGGCTGACCATGAACGTGATTGCCGGTGACGATATTATTAATGCGCAGGAGCATAACCAGGCGCTGACTATTACCGGCTCGTCCAGCAACCTGCCGGTGAACACCGTGGTGACGGTGACGCTTAACGGCAAAAGTTATACCGGCACTGTTTTAACCGGCGGTAACTGGAGTATTACCGTGCCGCAGGGCGATGTGCAGGCGCTGCAAAACGGCCAGCCGTATAACGTGACGGCAAGCGCGCAGGACGCCGCGAAGAACGATGCCTCGGCCGTTCATAACATTACCGTGGATACCCAGGGGCCATTGCTGAGCGTGACGTTGGATGGCTTCTTGCAAGATGGTGTGATTAACCTCGCCGAATCCCTGGTGACGCAGCTCCTCCACGGCAAAGCGGAAGCCGGTGCGACGGTTTCGATGGTGATAAATGGAAAAACACTGACCACTACTGCCAACGGTTCGGGCGACTGGTCGTTTACCTTGCAGCCTAACGATCTTCAGTCATTGACGCAGGGCAAGACGACACTAAAAGTGACGGCTTCCGATGCCGCCGGTAATACCTCGGATCAGGTGATTAATATTGATGTCGGCAATGCGGTGTCTCCGGTGCTGGCTATCACGAGTATGTATGGCGACGGCATTGTCAGCAAAGCGGAAGCGGCGGTGGCCGGTATTTTAAGCGGTACGTCCAGCGGTCTGGCGGTTGGCACGACGGTGACGGTGGTGATTAACGGTAAAACGGTCGGTAGCGGGATCGTCGGTGCTGGCGGTATCTGGACGGCGACCGTCGCCGCCAATGCGCTGGCAGGATTAGATAACGGCCAGTACACCGTCACTGTTAGCGCCAACGATAATTGGGGCAACCCGGCCAACGGCAGTAACTTGTTGGATGTGGTGGTAAAAGGGCCAACGGTCACGCTACCGACGAACCTGTTTGGCACGGATAATATCGTAAACCAGGTGGAAGCCGCCGCAGGGCAGATTCTCAACGGTAATACCGGCGTTGCGGGGATTGGACAAACCGTGACGGTGCTGATTGACGGCGTGCTGAAGGTCTCGGGGACGGTAGATGCCAGTGGTAACTGGTCGGTATTGCTGCCGCCGTCGATTCTGAGCGTGCTGGCAGACGGTGGGCATTCGCTGAAAGTCACCATCACCGATCGTGCGGGTAACTCGGCAGACAGCGGTAACGTCAACTTTGCCGCACACGTTGACGGCCTGCCCGTGCCGCAGTTGATTCCGCCGTTTAGCGATGGCGTACTGAACGCCAGTGAAGCCCTCGCGGGTGGCGCACTGACCATCAACACCGGCATTAACGCCTCATTGGTCGGCAGTGTTCTGGTGAGCATCAACAATGGTGCGGCGGTGGGGGCGACGCTGGTTAACGGCGTCTGGACGCTGAATCTCGACAGCGGCACGCTACAGTTGCTGAACAACGGCTCGATTCCGGTCAAAATTATCGTCACCGATATCTACGGCAACATCGCCTCCGGTAATGGTAGCTTCACCGTGCAAACGACGCTGCCCACTGTCACTATCGCCACGCCGTTTGGTGACGGCATCCTCAACAGCCTGGAAAGCGGAGCCTCGCAGACGATTACCGGTTCAACAGGGCTGAAAGGTTTGGGGCAGTCGGTATTGTTGACTATTAACGGCCATACCATTGACCCGAAATTCACCAGCGTCGATGCCAACGGCAACTGGACGGTGACGTTAAGTGCGACGGATTTGCTCGGTATTGGTCAGGGAACGCAGACGATAACGGTAAAAGCCACCGATGCTTATGGCAACAGCGATTCAAGCTCGAAAACCTTTACTGTCCACACGTCGCTACCCACACCGTCCGTCGATTCGCTGTTCGGTGGTGACGGCATTCTTAATATCGACGAAGCCAAACAGGCCATTACCCTCAGCGGTAAAACCGGGATTATCGGTGGCAATCAGTTGGTGAAAGTCACCATTGATGTAAACGGTACGCCGTACACGGCGGATGTCGATGCCAACGGTAACTGGATCCTGACGCTTCCGGGCGGCACGCTGAGTGGTTTGTCCGGTTCGCCGCATCAGTTGATTATCACCGCCACTGACCAGTACGGTAACTCCACAACCATTAATCCGTCGTTCAACGTGGCGTTTTCGACGCCGACGGTGGCGATTACCGGTACGCCGTTTGGCGATGGGATGTTAAATATCGCCGAGGCGGGCACAGGCCTTACGCTCAATGGGACGTTTAATTCCAGCTACGCAAAAGACAGCACTATTGTGATTAGCGTCGGCGGGAAGACCTTCACCGTACCTGCCGCGAATATTAACGTGGCGAATGGCACCTGGAGCTATACCTTCGCACCGAATGAACTGGGCGGGCTGACCAGCGGGACGGGGAATTTGACCGTCAGCATCACCGACGGCGCGCATAACACCGGTAGCGTTAGCTCGTCGGTTACGGTGGCGCTTAATGCGCCGACGGTGACTATCAATGGCGGGCTGTTTGGCGGCGACGACAAGTTGAGCTATGCCGAAAGCCTGGTGGCGCAAACTATCACCGGGACGACGACGGGTATCGAAGCTGGCCAACAGGTGACGGTACATCTGAATGGCAAAAGTTTTACGACGACAGTGCTGGGCAACGGAAGCTGGAGCGTGACCTTACAGCCAGTCGATCTTTTGGGGCTGACGACCGGTCAGCTTACCGCCACGGTCACCGACGCGGCGAAAAACCCAGCCACATCGCCTGCGATTTCAGTTGATGTCGATTTAACACCGTCGCCGTCGCTGGCGCTGAATAGCCCCGGTGGTGATGGTTACTTTAATAGCAGTGAAATGTCCGGCCTGAACATTACGTTTAGCGGCGAGTCTGCCAACCTGCCGCTGAATACCCTGGTGACAATAACCATCACCGGGCCAGATTTGCTCCCTCGTATCATCACGGGATTGACCGATCCTTTAGGGCACTGGACATCTCCGCTGTTAACGCTGGGGCTGCCTGACGGCAACTACACCATCACCGCCGAGGCGGATGGCAAAACGGTCACCGGTTCCTTTGTGATTGATACGACGTTGCCGACGGTATCGATGAATCCGCTGACTGGCGATAATGTTATCAACGCCAGCGAAGCGAGCGCGAACCAGTTGTTAAGCGGTACGGCAAGCCTGGCGGATATTGGGCAATCGGTGGTTATCAAGCTCGGCGGTCACACCTATCATGCGATCGTTCAGCCGGGGGGAACCTGGTCTGTATCGATCCCATCGGGCGATCTCCAGGGCTTAGGCCAGGGATCGCAGACCATTGAATTAAGCCTGACGGATAAGGCTGGCAATATTTCACCGCCGTATAGTCAGACTATCACCGTCGATACCTCCGCGCCGTTACTGGCTATCGATGCCTTAAGCCTGCCTGCGGTGCTGACCACGGTAAACGGCGCGTCTGGGCTGATATTAAACGGCACGGGTGAGCCGGAGAGTACGTTCACCCTGACGATTGGCCCGATAAGCTGGAGTGGCACTGTCGGCCTTGATGGCAAATGGAGTTATACCTTCCCGAAAATCGAGTTGAATAAACTTACCGATGGTGTGCAGTCGATTAGCATTCATGCGACCGACAACGCCGGTAACGTCTATGACAATAGCGTGACTCTCAACGTCGCCTTGAACCAGGGGCTTGGCGCGGTCATTGATAATGTGTTCGGTAATAACGGCCTGCTGAACGTCGCGGAGTCGCTCATCACGCAGACCTTAACCGGTCATCTTACCGGCGATTATCGCGGTGCGACCGTCACGCTGAATATCCTGGGGATTAAAATCCCTGTGTCGGTGGCGGGGGATGGCACATTCAACGTCCAGTTGCCGCCGTCACTCTGGGCTGGGCTGACTGATGGCCCGCTGCTGGGGGTAAGTCTGGATGTTAAAGACCCTAACGACAACGTGGTGAATAAAAGCGTCGATATTAAGGTTGCGCTCTCAAGCGTTCCGGTGCTGGGCAGCATTGTTGCGGCGGGCGATAACATTATTAACGCCATCGACAGCCAGAGCGATCAGCTGATTAGCGGCACGATTAATAACGTGGCGCAGGGCGCAACGGTAGTGCTGAAAATTGGTGGGCAGACGATTACCGCCATTACCGATGCCAGCGGGCACTGGACGGCGACGCTGTCTAAAGCACTGCTTAGTGCGCTACCGGATGGGTTGGCGACCATTAACGTATCGGTGACGGATACCAACGGTAACGGCAATACCACCAACGGTTCACTCAATTTAACCGTGCTGACGCACAATCTACCGACGATTCAACTGAACCCTCTGTTTGGCGATGGCATTCTGAGCCTGACGGAACTGGCGAGCGGTGTGATATCCGGAACGGCGAGCGGGCTGGCGGGCAGAACTATCTCCATTACCTTGAACGGCGGCAATGTATTGACTGCGCAAGTGGGCAGCAATGGCCAGTGGTCTGCCAACCTGACGCCGGATGTGACGGCCTATTTGCAAGGCCTGGGGACGGGGACGGTTTCCGTGGCGGTGTCGGCGACCGACAGCGCCGGTAACGAGGCTAAAGCCGGTGCATCGTTGGGTCTGGATCTGCTCAAGCCGATACTTAACGGCATCACGCTGTTTGGCGACGGGCTGCTGAATGCCACCGAAGCGCTGCTCAACCAGACCATCAGCGGTACGGTGGGGAACGCGCCAATTAACTCGGCGATTACGGTGGCGATTGGCGGCAAAGTCTTTGTGGGCTTAACCGACGGTAACGGCAACTTCTCAATCAGCCTGAAACCGGGTGATCTGGCCGGTCTGGCAGACGGCACATGGACGCCGGTGGTCACTATTACTACCCCGGACGGCAACACTGCGACGGTGAATGCGCCGCAGGTGATCGTCGGGATCAATAAAGTGCCGAGTATCGTACTGAACACGCTTTTCGGCGGCGATGGTTATCTCAACCATGCCGAAGCGATAGCCGACCAGACGATCAGCGGCACGGTGACCAACCTGACCAGCGGCACAGTGCAGCTGATGGTTGGCAGCACGCTGCTGACCGCCAATATTAAAGGCGACGGTAGCTGGACTGCCAATGTACCGGCCAGCCTGCTGAGCGCGCTGAGCGATGGCAATTTCTCGGTTACCGCGACGGTCACGGATGCGGCGGGTAACGTCGCCAGCAGTAATAAATTGATTGATGCGATTGTGAATAAGCTGCCATCGCTGTCGGTGAATACCATTTTTGGCGATGGGGTGCTCAGCCTCAGCGATTTGTTGAGCGCGCAGCTTATCAGCGGTAGCTCGACAAATCTGGCGGCGGGCACGGTGATTAACATTAAGCTCGGCCCGTTGAGCTATACCACGACGGTGGGCGCAAACGGCAGTTGGCAGGTGTCGTTGCCGGTGCTTGACCTTAAAACGCTGCTGGACGGTAACTTCACCGTCAGCGTAAGCGCCAAAGATGCGGCGGGCAACCCGGCATCCGCATCGGGCGGCCTCTCTGTGGGTATCCACCTCTTGCCAACGCTGACGCTGGATCCGCTGTTTGGTGATAACGGGCTGAATATTAACGAGGCGAAATCCGGGCAGACGATTTCGGGAACCTCAACCAACGCGATTGGCGGCCAGATCACTATTACGCTCAATGGTAAAAATTACACCACCGTTGTGGGGAGCAACGGTAGCTGGTCGGTACAGGTTTCGCAGGCTGATTTAAGCGCGCTGGCAGAAGGGGCTACGACGGTGACCGCGAAGGTGAGCAACCTGGCCGATACCGTCAACTCGTTGACCCAGACGCTGAACGTGATTAACCACACCGTACCTACAGTCACGCTGGGTAGCCTGTTTGGTAATGACGGCTTCCTGAATGTGAGTGAAGCGAGCAATGGGCAACTGCTAACCGGGACGGTGACCAGCGCGCTGCCGGGGGCAACCGTGCAGGTGACATTAGGCACGCTGGTGGTCAATGCGGTGGTGACGGGGAATACCTGGTCGCTGAACCTGACTTCTGCGCAGTTGAATGCGCTAGGCAATGGGCCGCTGTCGGTGGGTGTGAAGGTTATCGATGCGGTGGGGAACACCAACAGCACCTCGAATACCAATGTGACGGTGAAACTGACCACCCCAATACTGACGCTAAATGCGTTGGCGACCCTGAACCTGGTCACGCTGTTGACTCAGGGGCTGACGCTGAGCGGCAGCTCGCAGTTCCTCGGCGGTGGCGCGCGCGTCAGCATTTCTCTGGCCGGTAAAACGCTGGGGGCGGACGCGATAACCAACCCTGATGGCACCTGGTCGGCGAAGTTCTCGCTGGGGCTGGATATCTTAACGCAACTGCTCTCTTTGCAAATCCTTGATATCTCCGCGACCGATTCTGCGGGCAACACCGGAACGCTGCATGTCGGGCTGGACGGTAAGCCGATTGTGAGCCCGGCATCGATGCAGGTCGAAAGCGCTGATACTCATACCATGTCGTTACTGGCGGCGTCTGACTCGGCGAATGACAGCAATACCACGACGCCGAATAGCAACTCGTCAACGTCCTCGTCGGCGAATAACGCGACGGACGGCAGCGATAGCCATAGCAATACCGATACTACCGCGACGCTCAACTCGTTCACTATCGGCGGCGTGAGTATTGATCTGGCGGATGGCACATCCCACAGCGGCGATAGCGCGCAGGGCGGTTCCGGTAACGACACCATTCACCTTTCTTCACTGGGCTTTAGCCATATCGATGGCGGCATGGGCATTGATACGTTGGTGCTCGATGGCGTGAATATCAACCTCAACCTGATCCAGCAAGGGAGCACTATCCAGAATATTGAAATCTTCGACCTTGGGAAGTCCGGGACGAACTCCATCACGCTGAATCTTAACGATGCGATAACGGTAAAAGACACGCCGCAGGATAACCTGCTGATTAAAGGCGTCAACGGTGACCAGGTGAACTTGGTTCACGGGCAGGGTGACCTATGGGCGGTGAGCGGCCAACGTGAGGTTAACGGTGTCTCTTACGATGTTTACCACAACAGCTCGCAGGGCAACACGTTGGGAGATGTCCTGATTCAGCAAGGGGTTCATGTCAACCTGATCTAAAAATCGAGAAAGCCTCAAGGATGAGGCCATTTTTGTAGGCGTAAAAAATATCACCACGGGCAACCCAAAGGTGGAAACATGAAGAACAACGTATACGCGTTATTGTTGGTCGCGTTGGCGATGAGTGCGCCAACCTATGGAGAAGAAAATGTTCGCTGGCAGTTTGCGCCCGAGGAGCAGCTTCAGGCGCAGCTAACCATCAAAGAGGCCATCTTACGTGCGTTTGCGCGTAACCCGAAAATTGCGCAGGCCGCCGCGCAAATTCGTGTCGGCCAGGCGAATAAAAAAGAGGCGCAGAGCGCATGGTTCCCGCAGGTGTCGTTGCAGGGGAACGCCGGACGTAGCCACCAGACAGACTCCTCCGGTTCGCTGAACAGCAATGGTTCAGCGGGGATTAGCCTGAAACAACTGATTTACGATTTTGGCAAAACCAACGGCAGTATTGATGAGCAAAATAACTTAACCGAAGCGTATCGCTATGAGCTTTACGGCACGCTGAATGAAGTGGGGATGCAAACGTTGCAGGCTTACCTGCAAGTGAAGCGTTACCAAATGTTGGTGCTGGCGAGCGAGCGCAATAAAAACTCGTTGCAGGGCATTAACGACATGGCTGTGATGCGCGCTGACGCGGGGCTAAGCTCTGACTCGGACGAGCTACAGGCACAGTCGCGTATTGCGGGGGTGAATGCCACTCAGGCGCAATATACCTCGCAGATGCAGTCCGCGCAGGCTTACCTGTCGGTTTTGACCGGCATTAAAGCCGAAACGCTGCCGGATTTGCCGCAATCACTGTTGCAGCAAAAAATCACCCTCCAGTCTTTCCCCTATTCCACCAATAACCTGGTGCGCAGCGCGCAGTCACGCCAGCAGGCGGCGGCGGAGCGTATTCGCCAGGCCGAAGCGCAGCATTGGCCGACGCTCTCGGTGCAGGCCGGACGCACGCGTTATCAAAGCAGTAGCAGCGGTAACTACTGGGATGACCAGGTCCAGTTTGTGGTCAGCGCACCTATCTATCAGGGCGGGGCGGTCAGCGCCCGTGTGGACGCCGCCGAAAGTGACCGCGCCAGCGCACAGGCGGGCATCGAGTCGAGCAAACTTGATATCAACCAGAAAGCCGCCACGGCGTGGGCCGACCTTTCCGGCGCACAGTTGCGCGAGCAGGCGGGGGAGCAACAAAAAGTCAGTGCCAATCGGGCGCGGGTGGTGTACCGCGATGAGTACAAGCTCAGCAAGCGCAGCCTGAACGATTTACTCAGCGTCGAGCAGGATGTTTTCCAGGCCGAAGTGGCGGAAATTACCGCTCGCTATGACGCCTGGGATGCGGCAGTGCGCTACGCCGCAGCGGCAGATAATTTGCTCGATATGTTGGGGATTGAACGCAGCCAGACTATCGGTGATTCCTTACCGTCCCTGTAGTAGTTAAGACCCAGGAGAAGTTATGCAACAGACGACATCAGAGAGTTGGGTCAATGTAATGGTGCGCGCTGCGGGGTGTTTTGGTTTACCGGTGGAACCTCTGGCTGTTAGCCAGCAGATGCGCTGGTTTGAATCACTGCCCCTGGCGCAGCGCCTGGAACGGCTAAGCCATCTTGTCGGGCTTCAGATTCGTATTACGCCAAAAGCGAAAGTGCGCTGGAGCTCGCAAAATATGCCGATCATCGCACAGGTTGAAAGCGGCGAACTGCTGCTACTTGAGAGGCTGGACGCAGAAGGCATCGTGACCTATTGGGCCATTGATAATGGCGAACTGGTTCGCGAGGAGCCGCTTGAAGAACTCAAAGAGCGGCTGCTGGATTCGGTGGTATTGCTTGGGATTGCCGATCGGGGCCGCGATTCGCGCATCGATGAGTTTACCCGCCCGTGGGAAGAACACTGGTTTTGGAAGCATTTTCGCCACAGCGGCAGAAAACTGGCTGAGATCTCGCTGGCGTCGGTGCTGGGTAACGTGCTGGCGCTGGGCGGGATTTTATTCTCCACCCAGGTTTACGATCGCGTGATCCCCGCGCAGTCATTTCCCACGTTATGGGTGCTGTTTGTGGGCGTTTTGCTTGCTGCGGTGATGGAGTTTTCCATCCGTCTGGCGCGTACGCATATCTCCGACATTATGGGTAAGCATATCGACCTGCGCGTTTCGTCGATGTTTTTTGCCCGCGCGCTAGCCATTAAGAATGACGCGCGGCCAAAATCGACCGGCTCGTTTATCTCACAGCTTCGTGAAATCGACCAAGTGCGTGAACTGTTAACCTCAACCACCGTTGGCGCGGCGATGGATATGCCGTTCGTACTGCTGTTTTTGCTGATTATGGCGGCGGTTGGCGGGCCGTTGGTGATTATTCCAATTATTGCTATTCCGTTGATTATTATTCCTGGCCTGCTGGTGCAATGGCCGATGGCGCGGCTTGCCAAAGAGGGGATGCGCGAAAGCGCCATTCGTAATGCGGTGCTGGTGGAAGCCATTGAAGGGATTGAAGATATCAAAGCGTTGCAGGCCGAGCCTTATTTCCAGCGCCAGTGGGAACACACTCACGCGGTGGGCGCATCGATAGGGATGAAGCAGCGTGTGTGGGGCGCGCGCCTTAGCGGCTGGGCCTCCAGCGTTCAGCAAATTACCTACGGCGGGATGCTGGTGCTGGGCAGTTATCTGGTGCTGGACGGCTCCATCACCACCGGGACGATGGTGGCCTGTAGCTTGTTGTCCTCGCGAACCATTGCGCCGTTAATGCAACTGACAATGGTCTTTTCTCGCTGGCAACATGCTAAATCGGCGATGACCGGGCTGAATGAGTTGCTGAAAAAACCGTTGGATAAAGAAGCCGATAAACGAATGGCGCACTGTCCGGTATTGGCGGGCCATTATCAGGTCCAGCAAATGCAGTACAGCTATGACGTTGAAAAAGGCGAACAGGCGTTGAATATCGAAGGGCTGGAAATTAAGCCTGGCGAACGCGTCGCCATCCTCGGGAAAACGGGCGTGGGGAAATCGACGTTGCTGCGCTTGCTGTCAGGGCAGGTACAGGCGACCAAAGGCAAAATTATTATTGATGGCGTGGATATCGCGCATATCGACCCTGGCGACGTGCGGCGGCAGATTGGCTATTTATCGCAGGATTCACGGCTCTTTTTTGGCACTCTGCGGCAAAACTTGATGCTCGGTCACCCACATGCGACCGACGCCGAGCTGATTCAGGCGCTGCGGATTAGCGGGGCGATAAATCTGGTGCAGCAGGATGCCGCCAGCCTTGACCGGATGATCAATGAGGGCGGGCGAGGGTTGTCCGGCGGGCAGCGGCAAATGGTGTTGCTCAGCCGCATGATTGTGCGTAATCCGCAAATTGTCCTGCTGGATGAGCCGACGGCTTCGATGGATGAACAACTTGAAGAATGGGTTATTCGCCAGCTCCATCAATGGCTAACCGGACGCACTCTGGTGCTGGTCACGCATCGCCCGGCGCTGCTCAAGCTGGTAGACCGAATTGTGGTGCTGGAGAACGGCAAAGTGATGGCCGATGGCCCGCGCGATACGCTGCTGAATCAGGCGCGGCACAATAGCAATGTGGCTTCCATAGGCTGAGGAGTGACGCGATGATTGAAGCAAAAATGCAGGAAGAGCTTAAGCGGCAGAGCCGCATTTCTTCTTCCGTAGTGTGGTTGACGTTGCTCGGGATGGTCGGTTTTTTTCTGTGGGCTCGCTGGGCCATGTTGGATGAAGTGACGGTGGGAACCGGCAAAGTGACGCCCTCCACCCATGCGCAGGTGATTGAAAGCCTTGATGGCGGCATCGTCAGCGCGCTGATGGTGAAAGAGGGCGATATCGTGGCGCGCGGGCAGATGTTGGCGCGGCTCGACCAGACCCGTTTTCAGTCTAACTATGGCGAGGCGGCGGTGAGAGTCCGTGCGCTGCGTGCTTCCAGCGAGCGCTTGCGCTCGGAACTGACCGGACAACCGCTGGCGTTTAGTGCGGAATCCTTAAAAGAACCGGCGCTGGTGGCGCGTGAGCGGCAGTTGTATGACTCAAGGCGGCGCAATTTAACGGAAACAGTCGCCAACCTGCAAAAAACGCTTCAGTTGGTGAATGCGGAAATCAAAATGACCAAACCGCTGGTGGCGAAAGGCGCGGCGGGCGAAGTGGAGGTGATTCGCCTGTCGCGTCAGGCTACTGAATTACAGGGTAAAATTGATGAGGCACGAAACCAGTACGCGGTGCGCGCGCGTGAAGAACAGGTCAAAAACGACGCTGATTTAGATGCGCAGCTCCAGGTGATGGCGGGGAAAGCCGATCAGGTAGAACGCGCATCGCTGTTTTCACCGGTACGTGGGGTCGTTAAAGATATTCAGGTCAATACGGTGGGCGGGGTGCTGCAACCGGGCGGTAAGCTCATGGAGATTGTGCCACTGGAAGATCAACTGCTGATTGAGTCGCGCATCAACCCGCGTGATATCGCCTATATTCGCCCAGGACTTCCGGCGACGGTAAAAATTACGGCGTATGATTCGTCGATTTATGGCGACCTTAAAGGCACGGTAGAAGTGGTGTCACCGGATACGTTGCAAGATGAAGTGCGTCGCGACCAGTTTTACTATCGGGTGTATGTGCGTACTTCGCAGGCTGAGCTGGTCAACAAGCAGGGGAAACGTTTTGCGATTATGCCGGGGATGGTGGCGAACGTGGAGATTAAAACGGGGCAGAAATCAGTGCTCGATTATCTGATTAAGCCGCTGAACAAAATCAACGAAGCCTTACGCGAACGGTAAAAATAACGGCGCTTGCCCGCAGGTTGCAGGCAAGTGCTGTCTGATTATCGCCCTGCGTGTTTCATAATGCGGGCTTTATCCAACTGCCATTCACGGTCTTTAAGATCAGAGCGCTTGTCGTGCTGTTTCTTACCTTTCGCCACGCCGATTTTGACTTTACACCAGGCGTTCTTCCAGTACAGCGACAGCGCAACCACGGTATAGCCTTCACGGTTGATGCGGCCATACAGGTTGTCCAGCTCGCGCTGGTTGAGCAGCAGTTTACGGGTGCGTGTTGGGTCGCACACGTAGTGGGTAGAGGCTACGGCCATTGGGGTAAAGTTAGCGCCAAACAGGTAAGCCTCGCCATCTTTTAAGATAACGTAGCTATCGCCAATGTTGGCTTTGCCTGCGCGCAGGGATTTTACTTCCCAACCCTGAAGTGCAAGACCCGCTTCCAACTCTTCTTCAATAAAGTATTCGTGGCGGGCGCGTTTATTCAGCGCAATGGTGGCCGATCCAGGTTTGTGTGCTTTTTTCTTCGTCATAATGTCCTGAAGTCATCGCTAATCAAACATAGCCTCAAGCTCCCGCGAGGCGCAATGCGTTATCTTAGCATGATATCAACGGTGTCCGTTTTTTTTAACAGTAGATAAATGATACTATTTACGCCGTGTTTGATCATGGAAATTGCTATGCCTCAGATTAGCCGTACTGCACTGGTTCCTTATAGCGCAGAGCAGATGTATCAACTGGTGAATGATGTAAATGCCTACCCGGATTTTCTTCCTGGTTGTACAGGCAGCCGAGTTCTGGAGTCAGGGCCGACGCAAATGACTGCGGCGGTGGATGTTTCAAAAGCAGGCATCAGTAAGACCTTTACCACGCGTAATATCTTAACCAGCAACCAGAGCATCCTGATGCATCTGGTCGATGGGCCATTCAAGAAACTGATTGGTGGCTGGAAGTTTACGCCATTGAGCCATGACGCCTGCAAAATTGAGTTTCATCTCGACTTTGAGTTTACCAATAAGCTGATTGAGCTGGCGTTTGGTCGCGTCTTTAAAGAGCTGGCGCTGAATATGGTGCAGGCGTTTACGATGCGCGCCAGAGAGGTATATCGTGTCGGGTAAAATCGTTGTTGAAGTGGCCTATGCGTTGCCGCAGAAACAATATCTGCAGCGGGTGACGCTGGAAGAAGGGGCGACGGTTGAACAGGCCATTCAGGCCAGCGGTCTGCTGGCGCTGCGTGATGACATCGACCTGAGCAAAAACAAAGTGGGTATTTATAGCCGCCCGGTAAAGCTACAGGATGAAGTTCACGATGGCGATCGGGTTGAGATTTATCGCCCATTAATCGCCGACCCGAAAGAGCTACGTCGCCAGCGTGCGGAGAAGTCAGTCCAGAGTAAGGGATAAGTTCGTTCTGCTTTGTGATCGAGAAATAAAAAAAGCGCTCATTGAGCGCTTTTTTTGAAACCTGCGGCTTAGTTTTTGGTCAGCGCCGGTTTATTGTCGATATTGGTTAGCACACCGCTGCTGTTGAAGGTCAGCGTCAGCGTTTGCTGAGTGACTTTTTCATGTCCAGGTTGCTGGCGGAAAACATAGAACCAGGTATTGGTGCCGAATGGGTCGGTCATCATCGGCGTACCTAAGGTATAAGCCACCTGTTGTTGCGTCATGCCAGTACGGATTTTGGCAACATCGTTTGGTACCAGGTAGTTCCCCTGACTAATATCAGGACGGTAAACCACTCGCTCCAGAGTGGAACAGCCTGCAGTCATCATCAGAAGAACCGCTGCGGCGGCAGTCAGCGTTTTACAGCGCATAGTGATTTGATTCCTTTTCGGGCCCGAGCAGTACGCGGCTCATATGTAATATGCCGATGATAATAGACCTGACGTAAGTTGGAAACCTTTGCGATCGGGTCTGACGGCGTTTTATTGTGAACTCTGACTGCGAGAAGCCCAAAAAGTTTACGCTGCCAGCAACTCTTTCGCATTCGCCAGCGTATTTCGCGTGACTTCACTGCCGCCAAGTAAGCGGGCTAATTCTTGCAGACGAGCGCGTTTATCCAGTGGCTGCATGTGGGTTTCGGTCATCGCGCCGTCGGTTTCTTTGCTGACATAGAAATGGTGATGACCACAGCCAGCGACCTGCGGCAGGTGGGTTACGCACATCACCTGCGTGGATTCGCCCAACTGGCGCAACAGTTTGCCAACGACCGCTGCTGTCGGGCCGCTGATCCCAACATCGACTTCATCGAAGATAAGCGCCGGAGTTTCCATTTTACGGGCGGTAATCACCTGAATGGCTAACGCAATACGCGACAGCTCACCGCCGGACGCCACTTTAGCAATCGCCTGGAGCGGTTGCCCAGGGTTAGTGGTAACACGAAATTCAATGCGGTCAGCGCCTTCTGCCGTTAAGTGTTGTTCTTCAAAACTGACATCGATATCAAACACGCCGTGCGGCATCGACAGCATATGCATACTGTCGGTTATCAGTTGTGCTAATTCATGGGCGCTCGTCTGACGCTGCATATGCAACTGGCGGGCGGTTTCCAGTGCCAGTTGATGGTGGCGCGACACCGCCATTTTTAGCGTTTCCAGCGAGTCGCTCTGGTCGTCAAGCAACTGCTGTTCATCGAGCAGAGACTGATAAAAATCCGGCAGTGCTTCAGGCGAAATATGGTGTTTACGCGCCAGTGAAATTTGTTTAGACAGACGCTGTTCCAGCTCAAACAGGCGGTTAGGGTCAAGGTCAAGACGGTCGCAGTAGTGGCGCAGTTCGTCGCTGGCTTCGCTCAACTGAATAGCGGCTTCTTCCAGCATGTCGAGGACACCGGAGAGTTTGTCGTCCATGCTCGCCAGCTCGCCGGCTAGCTGGCGCGCGGTGTACAGTTGGCTTTGCAGGTTGACATCATCGCCGTCGGCCAGTATCGCCAGCGCGTGTTGGCTGGTGGAAAGCAACTGCCCGCTATTGGCGAGGCGTTTGTACTCTTCATCAATTTGTTCGTATTCGCCAGGCTGCGGGTTGAACTCAATTAGTTCTTTGAGCTGATATTGCAGCAGTTCTGCACGGGCGGCGCGCTCCTGGCTTTGCTGTTGATGGGTGGCGAGATCGCGACAGCTTTGATTCCAAAGGCGATAGTGCTCGGCCATTTGACGGGCAAGGTCAGACTCACCAGCATAGGCATCAAGCAGCGTTTTCTGGTGCTCGGGTTTTACCAGCAACTGATGGGCGTGTTGGCCGTGAATTTGAATCAGTAACTGGCCCAGCTCGCGTAGCTGAGAGAGCGGGACAGCAGTGCCGTTGATAAAACCACGAGAGCGCCCGTCGCTGCTGATAACGCGACGCAGCAGGCATTCGCGGCCATCTTCGAGCTGGTTTTCTTCCAGCCAGCGTAGCGCGGCTGGGGTGTCTTTAAGGGTGAAGCGGGCGCAAAGGTCGGCGCGGTTAGCCCCTGCGCGAACCATGTCGGCCTCGGCTCGGCCACCCAGGCACAGGCCGAGGGCATCAATTGCAATAGATTTACCGGCCCCGGTTTCCCCGGTAATGGCGGTCATTCCGCTGTTGAAGTCGATTTCAAGTTCACGAACGATTGCAAAATTGCTGATGGTCAGTTGTGCCAACATAGTCGCTTTCCTGTATGAAAACCCATAACTGTGTTTTCATACAGTATAAACTGGTTTTTTATCCAGTAAAGAGCTGACGACAAAATTAGAACAATTTTTTTGACCACCCCAGCTTGGTGCTTAATGTGTTGAAATAGCTGTAGTCTTTTGGGTGAATCAGGTTCAGGTGATAGTCGCTACGGCGAATCAGTACGTCTTCACCTTCCTGGATAGGCAGGGCAATCTGGCTGTCGCAGCTAATTTCCAGGTCGCTTCGGCGGTGCGAGAAGCGCAGGCGAATGGTGCTGTTGCTGTTAATGACCAGCGGGCGCGCTGAGAGAGTGTGCGGGAACATTGGCACTAAGGTGATGGCGTCGAGTGAGGGCGTCAGAATCGGGCCGCCTGCCGATAGCGAGTAAGCCGTTGAGCCAGTGGGTGTTGAGATAATCAAGCCATCTGAGCGCTGGGAGAAGGCAAAGGTTTCGTCGATATAGACTTCAAACTCAATCATATGCGCGACTTTGCCAGGGTGTAACACCACTTCGTTAATGGCGGTGCTGATTCGTTTTTGGCAGTTTTGCTGACATACCTGTGCTTCTAGTAGGAAACGTTTTTCGGCGATAAAATTGCCGTCCAGCACATCAGCTAATTGTTGATGGGCGTTATCGGGGTCAAGATCGGTCAGAAAACCCAAATTGCCGCGGTTAATGCCGATGACGCTGATGTCGTAGCGCGCCAGTGTGCGCGCCGCGCCGAGCATATTACCATCACCCCCGACCACAACGGCGAGGTCGGCTTTTTGGCCAATCTCCGCCAGCGTGCCGGTTTTGACGTTATCAAGTTTGAGTTCCTGGGCTATCTGGCGCTCAACAATCACATCGCAGCCTTTCGTGCAAAGCCAACGATAGAGCATTTCATGTGTCGTTAGGGCAGTCGGGTGACGAGGGTGTCCTACAATACCGATACACTTGAAATGATTGTTCATTTTCTGAATGTCCTTGTGCCGAAGATTGATGACAATGTGAGAGCTTCCCTTGAAACCCGGAATCTGATCCCCATAATAAGCCAAGTTAGCGAGATGATTGCGAAAAAACGCGGAGAAATTCATGAGTAGTAAAGAACAGAAAACGCCTGAGGGGCAATCCCCGGAAGAAATTATCATGGATCAGCACGAAGAAGTTGAGGCGGTTGAATCAGACGCTTCTGCTGAGCAGGTGGATCCGCGCGATGAAAAAATTGCGAACCTTGAGTCGCAGTTAGCGGAAGCCGAAACCCGCGAGCGCGAAAGCGTGCTGCGTGTGAAGGCAGAAATGGAAAACCTGCGTCGTCGTACTGAAATCGACGTCGAGAAGGCGCACAAATTTGCGCTGGAAAAATTCGTCAACGAACTGCTGCCGGTGCTGGATAGCCTGGATCGCGCGCTGGAAGTGGCGAATAAAGACACCGATGCGATGGCGGCGATGATTGAAGGTATTGAGCTGACCCGTAAATCAATGCTGGACGTGGTGGCTAAGTTTGGTGTGCAGGTTGTCGCGGATATCAACGTGCCAATGGACCCGAACGTGCACCAGGCGATTGCAATGGTTGAGTCTGATGAAGTCGCTGCTGGCAACGTGCTGATGGTGATGCAAAAGGGCTATACCCTGAACGGTCGTACCATTCGCGCGGCGATGGTTTCCGTGGCGAAAGCGAAATAAGCATTCGATGGCCGGTCAGACGCCGGCCATTTTTGCGCTTAGCTTAGGAAGTTCTGAATTTCTAACCACTGAGTTTTGAACTCGTCGATCTTTTTATAATCGCTCATTGGCAAGACCGCGATGCTGTAAGTATCAGTGCCTTCATTGAGGTCAAAAATCTGCAAATTATGCTTATTGAGTTGATTCTGAATACGTTCAAAAACTTCATCGAGATAACGATCCCCGCCTTCGCAAGCTTCGGCAATTTCGTCTTCCTCGGTCATTTCCAGCAGTAAACTTCTTAACGTTTCGGCGTCTTCCTGGTTGTCCGTCAGCTCGTAGTAACGATTAGCAGCAAAATTGGCCATCTCACCGTCATCATCTTCCCCTTTCCAGTCAACGTGCATCGTCAGGCCTTCTCCGTGCAGGACCTGTAACAATACCTGCACCAACTCGTTATTGCCTAAATCTCCGCCGCTACAGTCGAGAATATCTTGCAGGCCGTATTCATCCTCGTCGTCATTCTCGAAACTTTCGGGGCTTATTGCCAGGCGGGAGAAAATATCGGGCCATAGCATAGGGTTATGTTGCAGAAAAACATCGGCGACCGATTTAAGGTCTTCAGCAAATTTGTCGTCCCATTCAATCACATAGTCTTCAGACATGGCTTCGTGCTCCTTACGAATTGTGAGGGGCCATCATGGCACTGCGCACGCACGCGGCGGTATAAATGAAATCTGAAATAACGGGAATAAAAAAGGCGAACCGGAATTCGCCCTTGAGAGGGGGGAACGCTATTCTGCCGCACTTTCGCGCAGGGGTTTTATCGGGTTAACCTGAACCTGTTTGATAACGTTGTCCTGTACGTCGAGGATGTCGATATCGTACTGTGCGATGCGTACGCGCGTTCCGGGCGCCGGGATTTCTTCCAGTGCTTCCACAATCATGCCGTTGATGGTGCGCGCTTCATCTTCCGGTAGATGCCAGTTGAACGCTTTGTTCAGCTCACGCACGTTCGCGCTGCCATCGATAATCACCGAACCGTCGTTTTGCGGGTTGACCTCTTCGGCAAGGGATGGTGACATCGAGGTTGTAAAGTCACCGACAATCTCTTCCAGGATATCTTCGACGGTGACCAGCCCCTGAATATCACCGTATTCATCAACCACCAGGCCGACTTTCTTTTTATTGCGCTGGAATTTGACCAACTGCGTGCTGAGCGGAGTGCCTTCCGGAACAAAGTAGATTTCATCGGCAGCGCGCAGCATCACCTCTTTGGTGAACTCTTTTTTCTCGGTCATCAGACGGTAGGCTTCACGCACGCGCAGCATACTGATGGCGTCGTCCAGCGAGTCGCGATACAGCACAATGCGGCCATGCGGTGAGTGCGTCAGTTGGCGCACAATCGCTTTCCAGTCGTCGTTGATGTTGATACCGACAATTTCATTGCGCGGAACCATGATGTCGTCAACGCTGACTTTTTCGAGGTCCAGTACCGACAGCAGCATGTCCTGATTACGGCGAGAAATTTGCGACCGTGATTCGTTCACGATAGTGCGCAACTCATCTTTACTTAACGCGCTGGAGATAGTGACATCCGATTTTATGCCCATCATGCGCATCAGAACGCGCGTCACCATATTCAGCAACCAAACCAGCGGCATCATTAAAATTTGCAGCGGGGCGAGCAAAAAACTGCTGGGGTAGGCGACTTTTTCTGGGTATAGGGCGGCTATGGTTTTTGGTAAAACTTCCGCAAACACCAGCACCACAAACGTCAGTACGCCGGTAGCAATCGCCACACCAGCGTTGCCGTAAAGGCGCATACCGACGATTGTCCCGATGGCTGATGCCAGAATATTGACCAGGTTGTTACCGATAAGCACCAGGCTGATTAAGCGGTCTGGCTTGCGCAGCAGCTTTTCTACGCGTTTAGCCTGACGATTGCCCTGTTTTGCCAAATGACGCAATCGGTAGCGATTGAGCGTCATCATGCCGGTTTCAGAGCCTGAGAAATAGGCGGAGATGACCACCATGATGACCAGTGTGACGATCAGCGTAGTGGTTGAGATATGTTCCAAGTGAATTCCTTAGTACTTAGCCCACAAATTGTTGAATGACGCGGCTACCAAAGTAGGCCAGCGTCAGGATGCCTGCGCCAGCGACGTTAAACCAGACAACCCGGCGACCGCGCCATCCTTCATGATAGTGGCCCCATAACAAGACGATATAGACGAACCAGGCGACGATGGAAAGGACGGCCTTATCAATATTTTCCATGCTAAACAGGTTATGCATGTAAAACAGGCCTGTACACAGCGTCAGGGTGAGCAGAACGACGCCTACCTGGGTGATGTGAAACATTTTGCGTTCGATAACCATCAGCGGCGGCATTTCATGATTGAACGCCAGTTTTTTATTTTTGAGCTGATAGTCAATCCATGCCAACTGAAGCGCATACAGGGCGGCGATAATCAGCGTTGCATAAGAGAACAGCGACAGGCCGATATGCACCATCACGCCCGGTGTGGCTTCCAGATGGGTGATGAATTCGTTGGGCATAAAGGTGGCGAAGGCGAGGTTGATGAGCGCAAAGGCATAGACAATAGGCAGTAACAGCCAACCTCGGTTGCGGGAGGCAACAATCGTCATCACCGTACAGATCATCAAACTCACCAGCGAGCCGACGTTAAGCAGGCTGAGGTTTTGCCCGGCTTCTCCGCCTGGCAGAATCCGCGCTTCTAGCGCAAAGGCATGGCAAATCAGAGCTACGGTGGCGGAAAGAATCGCCATGCGCCGCCAGCCGCTGTTTTTTTGCAGCAGGCCAGGAATGATCAGCGCAAGACTGATGGAGTAGGCAACAAGCGCGAGCAGGGCAAAAACAGGCATAAATGATGTCGGCAACCGTCAATGAATGTAAGAAAGGCAGTATAACGTTACGCGACCTCAGCTCCAACCGCTACATCACAACTCGGGCGGTGTCGTGTTATACTCCGGCAAAATTCTATTTTGTGTCGCTGCGGCGATCACGCGTTTCCACCTTAGGCGAGAGACAATGTTTGATAATTTAACCGATCGTTTGTCACGCACGCTGCGTAATATCAGCGGCCGTGGCCGCCTCACCGAAGACAACGTAAAAGAGACTCTGCGCGAAGTGCGCATGGCGCTGCTGGAAGCCGACGTTGCGTTGCCGGTCGTGCGTGATTTTATTAACCGCGTAAAAGAGAAAGCGGTTGGTCACGAAGTCAATAAAAGCCTGACCCCGGGTCAGGAGTTTGTCAAAATCGTTCGAACCGAACTGGTTTCGGCGATGGGTGAAGAAAATCAGAGCCTGAATCTGGCCGCGCAGCCGCCAGCCGTGGTGCTGATGGCTGGCTTGCAGGGGGCGGGTAAAACAACCAGCGTCGGTAAGCTGGGTAAATTCCTGCGCGAGAAGCATAAGAAGAAAGTGCTGGTGGTTTCTGCCGACGTTTACCGTCCGGCGGCAATCAAGCAGTTGGAAACGCTGGCTGAACAGGTTGGCGTGGATTTCTTCCCGTCTGACGTTGGTCAGAAGCCTATCGACATCGTTAACGCAGCGCTGAAAGAAGCGAAGCTGAAATTCTACGACGTGCTGCTGGTGGATACCGCCGGTCGTCTGCACGTTGATGAAGCGATGATGGACGAAATCAAACAGGTACATGCCGCGATTAACCCGGTAGAAACCCTGTTTGTGGTCGATGCAATGACCGGCCAGGATGCGGCAAATACGGCGAAAGCCTTTAACGAAGCGCTGCCGTTGACCGGTGTTGTGCTGACCAAAGTGGATGGCGATGCCCGTGGTGGTGCGGCGCTGTCGATTCGCCATATCACCGGTAAGCCCATCAAATTCCTCGGCGTGGGCGAGAAAACCGAAGCGCTGGAGCCGTTCCATCCGGATCGTATCGCGTCACGTATTCTCGGCATGGGCGACGTCCTGTCGCTTATCGAAGATATCGAGAGCAAGGTTGACCGCGCACAGGCTGAGAAGCTGGCGACCAAGCTGAAGAAGGGCGATGGTTTCGACCTGAACGACTTCTTAGAACAGCTTAAACAGATGAAAAACATGGGCGGCATGGCGAGCCTGATGGGCAAACTGCCGGGCATGGGCCAGATTCCTGACAACGTTAAATCGCAGATGGATGATAAAGTGCTGGTGCGCATGGAAGCCATTATCAACTCGATGACGCTGAAAGAGCGCGCGAAGCCGGAAATCATTAAAGGTTCCCGCAAGCGCCGTATTGCGCAGGGTTGTGGCTTGCAGGTGCAGGACGTAAACCGTCTGCTGAAGCAGTTTGATGATATGCAGCGCATGATGAAAAAAATGAAGTCGAAAGGCGGCATGATGAAAATGATGCGCGGAATGAAAGGCATGATGCCTCCGGGATTCCCGGGGCGTTGAGTGTTTTTGCAACATGGCCCGATTCCACAGATTAATTTGCCAACACGAAACAAATTGATTTTTGCTCAAAAATGAGTAAAATTTTCGGGCTTTTAATATGACACCGGGCCCCTTCCCTCGATGGGGCCCGGTTGTTCTATTCACACAAGAGGATGTTATGGTAACTATTCGTTTAGCTCGTCACGGCGCTAAAAAGCGTCCGTTCTACCAGGTTGTTGTTACTGACAGCCGTAACGCACGCAACGGTCGCTTCATCGAGCGCGTTGGTTTCTTCAACCCGATCGCTTCTGCATCGGAAGAAGGTACCCGTCTGGACCTGGACCGCATTGAGCACTGGGTTGGCCAGGGCGCAACTATCTCTGATCGCGTATCTGCGCTGATCAAAGAAGCTAAGAAAGCAGCTTAATCTGTCACGGTGGTCATGATGAGCAAGCAACACACCGCACAAGCACCTGTTGATCCGATCGTATTGGGGAAAATGGGTTCTTCCTACGGTATCCGTGGTTGGCTCAGAGTGTTTTCCTCCACCGAAGACGCCGAAAGCATTTTTGACTATCAGCCCTGGTTAATCCAGAAGGCGGGTCAGTGGCAGACCGTTGAGCTGGAAAGCTGGCGCTACCACAATCAGGATATCGTCATTAAGCTGAAAGGCGTTGACGATCGCGATGCCGCGAATCTGCTGACGAACTGCGAAATTGTCGTAGATTCCTCGCAGTTACCGGCGCTGGAAGATGGAAGCTATTACTGGAAAGACCTGATGGGCTGCCAGGTAGTGACTACGGAAGGCTACGGTCTCGGTAAAGTCATCGATATGATGGAAACCGGGTCGAATGACGTTCTCGTCATTAAGGCAAACCTGAAAGATGCATTTGGTATCAAGGAGCGGTTGGTTCCGTTCCTCGATGGGCAGGTTATCAAGAAAGTCGATCTCGCTACTCGTACTATCGAAGTAGATTGGGATCCTGGTTTTTAAACCACCGGATAAACGGTAAAAGACGGCGCTATGTGGATTGGCATAATTAGCCTGTTTCCTGAAATGTTCCGCGCAATTACCGATTACGGGGTAACTGGCCGGGCAGTAAAAAATGGCCTGCTGAGCATCCAGAGCTGGAGTCCTCGTGACTTCACGCATGACCGGCACCGTACCGTGGACGATCGTCCTTACGGCGGCGGACCGGGGATGTTAATGATGGTGCAACCTTTACGGGACGCCATTCATGCAGCAAAAGCCGCGGCAGGTGAAGGCGCGAAGGTGATTTATCTGTCACCTCAGGGACGCAAGCTTGATCAAGCGGGCGTCAGCGAACTGGCCACGAATCAAAAGCTGATTCTGGTATGTGGTCGCTATGAAGGGATAGATGAGCGCGTAATTCAGACCGAAATTGATGAAGAATGGTCAATCGGCGATTACGTTCTCAGCGGTGGTGAGCTACCGGCAATGACGCTTATTGACTCTGTTTCTCGGTTTATTCCGGGGGTTCTGGGTCATGAAGCATCAGCAATCGAAGATTCGTTTGCTGAAGGGTTGCTGGACTGTCCACACTATACTCGTCCTGAAGTGTTAGAAGGGATGGAAGTACCGCCAGTTCTGCTGTCGGGGAACCATGCCGAGATACGTCGCTGGCGTTTGAAGCAGTCGCTGGGCCGCTCCTGGCTTAGAAGACCTGAACTTCTGGAAAACCTGGCTCTGACTGAAGAGCAAGCAAGGTTGCTGGCGGAGTTCAAAAAGGAACACGCACAACAGCAACATAAACATGATGGGCAAGCGTAACACGCTCCCGATATATCAGTTTACCCAGGATAAGAGATTAAATTATGAGCAACATTATTAAGCAACTTGAACAAGAACAGATGAAGCAGGACGTACCTTCCTTCCGTCCGGGTGATACCGTGGAAGTGAAAGTATGGGTTGTTGAAGGTTCCAAAAAACGTCTGCAGGCATTTGAGGGCGTGGTTATCGCTATTCGTAGCCGCGGTCTGCACTCTGCATTCACTGTTCGTAAAATTTCCAACGGCGAAGGCGTTGAGCGTGTCTTCCAGACTCACTCTCCGGTAGTTGACAGCATTGCTGTTAAACGTCGTGGTGCTGTGCGTAAAGCTAAACTGTACTACCTGCGTGAACGTACTGGTAAGTCTGCTCGTATCAAAGAGCGTCTTAACTAAGATTCGCGTAAGCGACATCCTGTTAGAAAAGGGCTGGCCGAAAGGCTGGCCCTTTTTTTATCATCTCTAAGTCATCTCCCCGGGAGGCAGTGATTGTCTCAGTGAGGTTATCGCCTGAAGGAATTTCATGTCAGAAAATTTCTGCTTACTCACACAGTAAGAAGGTAATCACTGACATGATCTGTGATAGAAGTTCAGTACGTATGTTTTAGAGTTGTAAATACAAATTGGTGTGGATGTCTAAATATCGCTACAAAATTATTATGGGCACAGTCAGAAAAGAGGTTTGCCGCTCAATTTCAATATTAATGGGCATCTGATGAGAGGCCAGCTATTTGCTAGGGGATTAATAAGAATTTTCGATGTCATTATTCCTGGTGATCTTTAAAAAATATTTTATAAGATATATATGGAGTATAGTGCGTGGTGTTTTTTAGGCGTTGGTATTTTAATAATAATGAAGAGTCTATTATATAGAGTAGGAGGGAAGCCCCCCTACATATCATTTAATTTGCAATTGTTGGTTTATGGCTTTCTTTATTTTAAGAGTACCAGTGGTAAGGATATTAGTGAGTTGAATTATAGCAAGTCCAATTAGTAGTGATAGCATTAAATTAATAGAGAATATTATTATCAATTTATAAATGTATGGCACGTTTATATGTGGAATAACATAATAAATCAATGATGAACTAACACCTTGCGACATGTAGAAGAATAGTGAGTTCCTACCAATGTAAGTCAAGAATGATTTGCTTTTTAAGCCAATTCCATATAATACTAAAAATAAAGATATAAATGATGCTAGAACGTATGGGAGACCGACGGGGAATTTGTAACTCTGTAAGTTTATTGCATTATGATCAAAGTGATAAATTAAGAATAGCAATATCCCTGAGGTTACAGAAAGTATTGGTAGTAGTTTGTTGTTTTTATATTTGTAAAACATAAATCCAATCAAAATACAGCTTGTGTAAAATAATGCCTTGTCCAGCCCTGATCCAAGGAAAAACAGATTGTCTGGAACTGATTTATAAAATCTAATTATGAAATAAGTTAATGATAGGAGTAAAAAAAGCCACTTTGAAAAGATATTAAAATCTTTGATTATAGAAAATAAAATTATGCATACACAGTAAACAGGTACAAACCAATAGGAACCATCAACAACTGGAAAGATTGGTGTAATTGCATTCTGCAGCGTTAAAGCTGATAGAATATACTCTATTTTTGAGTTTCCAGTGGCTATATTTACTATAAACACAAAAACAGTAAAATAGCTTATTAGTTTATATATTTGTTTGGCCTGCCGAACCAATTGTTACTTATCGCCTTTGGCCTCGCACTATGCGTGGCGATTGTGATGGGCTACCGGCTATGGTGGATTAAGCGCCCCGCGCAACCGGCGATCAACCCATTGCAGACGTTGACGCAAAGTTGGCTGGCGCTCTCGTTACCCGCTCGAGCTATCACGCTGGTGTTGGCGGTTGCCTGCGGGCTAGCGCTACCGGTGATGGGGGCCAGCCTGTTGCTGTTTGTACTCGGGGATTGGCTACGCTGGCGTAGCGGTATTGAACGTGCCGCTCAGCAGGTTACCCGCTAAATCGCTTTATGGCGTGCTGATGACTACCGCAACCCGACGGTTTTCAGCACGCCCTTGTGAGGTGCTATTGCTGGCGATAGGGTATTTTTTGCCTAACCCCTTCGTGGTGAGATTGCTACGCGGGATACTGGCACCTTTTGCCCAGGCATCGGCAACGACATTGGCGCGTTTTAGTGAGAGGGCTTCGTTGTAGTTGTCTTCCCCAAAGTTATCGGTGTGGCCATCCATCCGTGCGTGGTTTAATCCGGTGGCTGCGAGGCGTGATGCCATCTCCTGAATCTGGGTTTCGCTGTCTGGACGCAGTCTGGCGTCGTTTTTATCAAACAGGATCTTATCCGACAGGCCTAAAGACCAATCACCATTCAATTCGTTAAAGCCATAGGATTTCATTGCCGTAATTTGTTCAGGCGTGAATTTACCTTTGGGGGTCTGGCAGCCTGTCAGTACCAGTGATGCGAGTAATAACGGCGCAAGGTATCGCTTTAACATATCGTATTCCTTTCTAAGTGATTGTTTTAGAACGTTGCTTTTTCATCAGGTACATATTGCGGTCAGCTTGCTCCAGCAAGGCCTCCAGAGAAGCGCTTTCCCACGACAGAGCGAAGCCAATGCTGAGTGACATCGGTGTGGTATGCCCGTTATGCAACTCAAACGGGTGGATAAACTGCTGTGATAGCGCAGCACAAATGTGTTGAACTTCAAGTTCAGAATGGACGTCGTGCACCACCATGGCAAATTCGTCGCCACCAAGACGATATGACTGATAGCGCTTAGCGCCGAAGGCGATCATCCGGCTGGCGACTTCTATTAGCACGCAGTCACCAGCGGCATGTCCCCAGGTATCGTTGATCGCTTTAAAATTATCGCCATCCAGGAAAAGGAGAGCCGAGTTAGCTTTGGTGGTGGCGTCATTCATCAACGCTGAGATGCTATTGCGAAACGCGGCACGGTTCGCCAGGCCGGTGAGTGGGTCGTGCATCGCGGTGCGCATCAGTTGGGCATTTTTTGCCTGTAGCTTTAACTGCCACTCTTCCATTTCATCAAGCAAACTATTGAAGTCCTCACCAAAATGGTGAAATTCCTCGATGCGGCCTTCTTTGACCCGCCGCGAGAAGTTGCGGTTGGTGCGAACGTCATGGACGACATCAGTGATATTTTGCATCGCGGTGACCATGCCGTGGTGCAGGGAGCGCGTAATGGCGAGTGCGACGACCGAGGCAAACAGAATGCAGCCAGTGAGAACCGCAAATGACATCCAGATAAAGTGACCGATCAGGTTGTCGCGTGCGGTCAGGCGGATTTCACCGATGACATTGCCGTTATGAATAATAGGCTGTGAAATGGGCACTGGGAACAGCCAGTGGCTGACCAGCGCACCCAGCGTATCGGTGTTGTCCTCAGGGTTCCATGACCAGTACGCAAAGCGTTTTCTCTGGGCGTCGAGCACTTCCGCCACAGCAAATTGCCCCTGCTTTCCCAGAGTGGCAAGCGTGTCGTTAGCCGCCAGTGAGTCGTTGAAAACCAAAGAGGCTTTAAGGCTGTGGCTCATGGTTGCGCCGGTTAATTCGAGATTTTTTTGCGCATATTGCTTTAATGTCACTACGGAAGCGAAACACAACAGTAACCATATTAATGTCATTGTTATTATTACGCTTATCATGCTGTTACGCCTCAACGTCCTTTTAAACGTAGGACGAGGAGTGGAAAAGGAATCCTTATTCATGCTTTTGAGTCCGTGCAAGCATTAATACATCTGGATTGACTCTTACGCCGCTGCGAGACAGTGCATCCAGATTGACGGAAAACCTAACTTTGCTGTCATTTATGATGAGGCAAAATGCGCTGCCAATAACACATTCTGCATTTTGCTCAGAAATTAATAGCAACGCTCTGCCTTGATATTTATTAATTAATTCAAGTTGTTTAGCCGGTGATTCTGCTCCGAAATAAATACCATCACATGTTGCTGACAGGGTTTCCTGATCGGTATGGACAATCTCAGGAATATAAGGCAGCGAACTATTTTGTTCATCTACAGCGCTGAGTGCTGATGTGTATCGGGAGGAGGCATAAACACAGAGTTTAGGCGGTTTAGTCAGTGAAGGCCATTGGGTATAGCTCACAATACCTGAAACAATCGAACGAACCGATTTATCGGTTTCTGTAAGAGGGGCGGCCATCGACTGGCCCACAACAAGGGACAGCATGAGCACCAGAGTGAGTCGAAGCAACGGGATCAAGAATGAGTTTCTCTCGCGAATCTGCCATGTCGCTCTGGAAATCATTGTTCTTAAGAGTTGTTGGCAGAAGATCATTGTTTATCAAAGCCATCATTATGTCAGAGATGCAACTTCGTTTGCTTAGGTTAAATCTGACAGTTGTATTAATTTTGAAGGTTAAAGATAAAGTAAATTAAGCCTGATGGCATTCATGTTCTCATCCATCCCTTGTTGCTATAGCGTGTGTTATTTTGCCTGCTAATAATATCACGGGCGTGAATAACGCATTGTTTATCCGCTATTTTCCGACCTTTATTACCACCACAACGATATTCGCGATGGCTAATAGTTGGATGGTTAAATTTATCGGCCAATGGCAGATTATCTTTAACCGAAATCTCGTGAACGGTGGTTTTTTCCACATTAAACCTGCCAGCGACGTCTGTGTTCTGAGTACCTGAACGGACGCGAGGTTAGTGTGTGTAACTTTATGTTTACGATTAGATTGGCTTTATTTTGCAATAAAATGGCTAATGTAAAGCAATGTGTACGTATTTTGGATTGAAATCTTTACTCGTTATGGTATTGTGAGTCCACCTCTTAGAGGAAACAACTATCGCAAACGAGCCATAACAGGTAATGCCATCATGCAAAAAGACGCGCTGAATAACGTAAATATCGCCGATGAACAGATTTTGATCACGCCCGATCAACTGAAAGCTGAATTGCCGCTGACCGCAGGACAAGAAGCGCAAATCGCCCAATCACGTAAAACCATTTCTGACATTATCGCCGGTCGCGATCCCCGTCTGTTGGTGGTGTGTGGGCCTTGCTCTATCCATGATCCTGAAGCTGCCATCGAATACGCGCGTCGATTTAAAACCCTTGCGGAAGA
Source organism: Kluyvera fluvialis (assembly GCF_059725275.1). NCBI lineage: Bacteria > Pseudomonadati > Pseudomonadota > Gammaproteobacteria > Enterobacterales > Enterobacteriaceae > Kluyvera > Kluyvera fluvialis. The sequence goes on from NZ_AP046142.1 coordinate 1,275,402, forward strand.
GGTCAGCGATAGCCTCTACCTGGTCATGCGTGTCTACTTTGAGAAACCTCGTACCACCGTTGGCTGGAAAGGGTTAATCAACGATCCGCATATGGATGGCTCGTTTGATGTGGAAGGCGGTCTGAAAATTGCGCGTCGTCTGCTGGTTGAGTTGGTGAGCATGGGGCTGCCGCTGGCAACCGAAGCGCTTGACCCGAACAGCCCGCAGTACCTTGGCGACCTGTTTAGCTGGTCGGCGATTGGCGCTCGTACGACGGAATCTCAAACTCACCGCGAAATGGCCTCTGGCCTGTCGATGCCGGTGGGCTTTAAAAACGGAACCGATGGTTCTCTGGCGACAGCGATTAACGCGATGCGTGCCGCTGCGATGCCGCACCGTTTTGTGGGCATCAACCAGGCGGGCCAGGTTTGCCTGCTGCGTACTCAGGGCAACCCGGATGGTCACGTGATTCTGCGCGGCGGTAAAAAGCCAAACTACGGTCCAGAAGATGTGGCGCAGTGTGAAAAAGAGATGGAACAGGCAGGACTGCGCGCATCGCTGATGGTAGATTGCAGTCATGGTAATTCCAATAAAGACTACCGCCGTCAGCCTGCGGTAGCGGAATCCGTTGTCGCACAGATCAAAGACGGTAATCGTTCGATTATCGGCCTGATGATTGAAAGTAACATTCACGAAGGTAATCAGTCTTCCGAGCAGCCGCGCTGCGATATGCAATACGGCGTATCGGTTACCGATGCCTGTATCAGTTGGGAAACGACTGATGCGCTGTTGCGTGAGCTCGACAAGGATTTACGCGGCCATCTGGCGGCACGTTTGGCGTAAGAGGATTGTATGGTTGCTGAACTGACCGCACTGCGCGATCAAATTGATGAAGTGGATAAGGCGCTGCTGGAGCTGCTGGCTAAGCGTTTAGAACTGGTGGCGGAAGTTGGGGAAGTCAAAAGCAAGTATGGCTTGCCGATTTACGTCCCGGAGCGCGAGGCGTCTATGCTGGCCTCACGTCGGCAGGAGGCTGCCGCGCTCGGCGTACCGCCTGATTTGATTGAAGATGTATTGCGCAGAGTGATGCGTGAGTCTTATTCCAGCGAAAACGACAAAGGTTTTAAAACGCTGTGCCCGTCGCTGCGCCCAGTGGTTATCGTGGGCGGTGGCGGCCAGATGGGGCGGTTGTTTGAGAAAATGCTGACCCTTTCTGGCTACCAGGTGCGCACGCTGGAAAAAGAGGATTGGGCGCAAGCGCCTACTCTGGTGGCGGACGCGGGAATGGTGATTGTCAGCGTGCCGATTCATGTCACGGAACAGGTCATTGCTAAGCTGCCCCCGTTGCCTGCGGATTGTATTCTGGTGGATTTAGCCTCGGTGAAAGCCGGGCCGCTCCAGGCGATGCTGTCGGCTCACGCGGGGCCGGTTGTCGGGCTTCACCCGATGTTTGGTCCAGACAGCGGTAGCCTCGCTAAGCAGGTGGTGGTGTACTGTGACGGTCGTCAGCCGGAAGCTTATCAGTGGTTCCTTGAGCAGATTCAGGTTTGGGGCGCGCGTTTGCACCGCATTAGCGCGGTTGAACACGACCAAAACATGGCGTTTATTCAGGCGCTGCGTCACTTTGCGACCTTTGCTTACGGCCTGCATTTGGCTGAAGAAAATGTGCAACTGGAGCAATTGCTGGCGCTCTCCTCGCCAATCTACCGATTAGAGCTGGCGATGGTTGGGCGGCTGTTTGCCCAGGATCCGCAACTGTATGCCGACATTATTATGTCATCAGGCAATAATCTGGCGTTGATTAAACGTTACTACCAGCGCTTTGGCGAGGCAATTAACCTGTTAGAACAAGGCAATAAACAGGCGTTTATTGATAGCTTCCGCAAGGTCGAGCACTGGTTTGGCGATTACGCACAACGTTTCCAGAGTGAGAGCCGCGTCCTGTTACGCCAGGCGAATGACAACCGGCAGTAAGACGAAACTGTATATACTTGAAAGCCAGGGGAAATCCTCTGGCTTTTTTATGGGGTAAAAACGATGGCTAACGCAAACCTGTTGTTTGACTACACCGGACACTTACCGGAATGCCCAACCTGGAGCGAAGGTGAGCAGGCACTGTATTGGGCCGATATTCTGGAGTGTGAAATCCACCGTTATGTGCTTGTGAGCGGTGAACATCAGGTGCTGCAATTTCCAGAGGAAGTCGGATGCTTTGCGCTGCGGGAAAACGGCGGCTTTATTGTTGCCCTGCGTAGCGCCATCTGGTTGGCGGATAGCCGGGGTTTGCTGGTGCATAAAATCTGCGATAACCCCAGCAACCCGCAGTTGGCGCGCTTTAATGATGGCGGTACGGACAGAGACGGGCGTTTTTATGCCGGGACGTTCTGGGGGCCGGGGGATTATAACGGGGCGTTGCTGGTGCGTGTCGATAACCAGCTAATGCCGAAAGTCATTCAATGTGATATCCACGGTGCTAATGGGCTGGCGTTTAGCGCTGACAAACGCTGGATGTACACCTCAGACACGCCTAACGCGGTGATTTACCGTACGCCGCTGGACGCCGATGGCGAACCAGGTACGCGTGAGATTTTCCGTTTATTCAGCGATGGCGAGGGAATACCGGACGGCGCGGCGGTTGATGAAGAAGGATGCTACTGGAGCGCGATGTTTGACGGTTGGCGGGTGGCGCGATTTTCTCCCGAAGGAGAACAGCTTGCTGAATATCGTTTGCCGGTGCGCTGCCCAACGATGGTCTGTTTTGGCGGGGCGGATATGCGCACGCTGTTTATTACGACCACCAGAGAAAATATGTCAGCGGCGGAAATCGCTCAGTATCCGCTGTCGGGTGCCATCTTCACCCTGCCGGTTGCGGTGGCAGGAATGAAGAAGCGACCGTTTATTGAGCGTTAAATAGGGTCAACCGGCACGACGTTCTCGCTTGGATAGCAGCCTAGCACTTTCATCGAGCGGGTAATGCCAGACAACTCTTTCAGCGCTTTTTGCATTGGCAGCGAGTCCAGATTGGCCTGGATATCGAGATAAAACATCTCTTCCCATGGGTTACCGTGAATCGGGCGTGATTCGAGTTTGGTCATGATCAGATTGTGGTTGCGCAGTACCAGCAGTGCTTCCACCAATGCGCCCGCCTGTTGCCCAGTTGCCATTAGCAGGGTGGTTTTTGCCGGAACCTGATCGGAAACATCAACGGCTTTACGTGCCAGCACCAGGAAGCGGGTAATATTTTGCGTTTGGTTAGCCTGGCAATGTTCCAGCACCTGTAGGCCGTACAACTTGCCGCCGGCTTCGCTGCCCAGCGCGGCAACGGTCGGGGAGTTCGCCTGGGCGACTTTTTCCATCGCTGCTGAGGTGCTTTCGGTGTATTCAATTTTCCACTGCGGATAATGGCTGAGGAACTGGCTACACTGCTGGAACGGCTGCGGGTGGCTGTATACGGTTTCAATGCTTTCCAGGCTGGAGGCGCCGTTAACCAGCAGGCAGTGGTCGATAGGTACGGTCATCTCACCAACAATCGCCAGGCTGGTGTGTTGTAGCAGGTCGTAGACGTCGTTTATCCCACCTGAACTGGTGTTTTCAATCGGCACGACGGCGTAGTCGGCCTGTCCGGTTTCAACCTGGTTAAAGATATCGGCAAACTTTTGGCAGCCGCTTTCGATAAACTGCTCAAAGTGACGCGCAGCATACTGGCGAGCCGCCAGATGTGAATAGGAGCCTTTAGGGCCAAGAAATGCAATGCGCGCAGAGTGCGGGTTTATTTTGTTGAGATGCTGCTGCAATAGCGTTTGTTGAGTGAGAACAGAATCCTCAATAATCAACTGAAACAGGCGCGTGATGTAGTGCGCATCCAGTTGATGCGTTTTGCCAAGCGTAATCAGGCGCTCTAGCAGGTCGCGTTCACGGTCAACGTCGCGCACCGGACGGTGAGAGGCCAGCTTGGCTTTTCCCACTTCAATAGCCAGCCCGCGCCGTTCTGCTAACAGGCTGACTAATTTCTCATCCAGCGCGCTGATTTTATCGCGTATCGCCAGTAACGGGTTTTCCGCAGTCATGATGTTTGCCTTTCTTGTTATCAATAAAAAGGCCCCCCGGAGTGGGAGGCCTTATTGTTCGTCTTCGCATTCTTTATCACACGACGAAACGCCTCCCATTCAGGGGAATGGTAAAAAAGAATGCGAAGAAAAACGGCAGTAATTTCACGGTTGATTAAATCCTTAGCGTTGCAAGGTTTTACAGTACCTGCTCTGTTTTCGGTCTGTCAATAAAAAACGCGCCCGAAGGCGCGTTGGCGATACACATTAAAGTTCAGTTTACTCTTCTTCAACTTCCACGAAGCTTGCGTCTTTCACCGATGTTGTGGCGCGACGGGCTTCCCCTTTGTGTTGCACCTTATTGAGCTGCCGTTCCAGCTTGTTGATCAATTCATTAATGGCAGTGTACATATCTTCATGTTTAGCGCTGGCGACCAGATGCCCATTCGGGGTATTCATCGTGGCGTCCGCTACAAAGCCCTGCGGCTCTTTAGAGAGAATGATATGTGGATTGATTAAGTGAGTTTGCCATTTTTCCAATTTGGTGAGACGGTCTGCGACATGCTGGCGAATTGCCGGAGTAATTTCCATTTGTTTACTGGTAATGTTCATTGTCATAAATTTTACCTCTTGTCTTTCCGTCTTGGTGATTCCAGCATACCTCGCTTTTAGTTAAAATGTGTGACTTTCATCACATTATTTTGTCACTTTTTGTCAGCGCGTTCTTTTTGTGAGTCAGGACAGGAAGAAGTGAGTTTTTACTTGTCGGTTCGGGAAAATGCAGCCATATTTGATAAGATGACTTGCCGCTAAACCGCTTCAGTCGGTGAGAAAAACGAATAAAAAAACGGCAGCCGATGGGCTGCCGTTTTGCTTTGATAGCGTCAGAATCAGGACTGTGTGTTTTTGCTGTTAGCGGCAATGATTTTCGCTACTTTATCAGCCTGCGCTGTCATTTGCATTTGGCGATAGGCGTTTTCCATCTTCGGCAGAGCGTCACGCGTTGCCTGAGTATCTGGATAGTTACGCATCATGTTTTCGGTGCGGTTAACAACCGCGACCCATGCACCGCGAGCGGTGTAGTAATCCACGACAGAAAGCTCATACTTCGCCAGACGGTCTTTCAGGAAGATAAGACGTTTGTTGGCATCGGTCACATACTGACTGTTCGGGTAGCCGCGCACCAGCTTCGAGAAGTCATTGAATGCGTCACGCGCGTGCTGTGGGTCACGGTCTGAACGGTCTACGCCGAAGAAACCTTGCAGCGCGCTATCGTCCAGCGCCATGTTAGTCAGCCCACGCATGTACATCACATAGTCGATGTTCGGGTGCGTCGGATTCAGACGAATGAAACGGTCAATAGCGGCCTGAGCCAGTGGCAAATCAGCATTTTTATAGTATGCGTAGATAAGATCCAACTGAACTTGCTGAGAATATGGCCCAAACGGATAGCGGTTATCCAACGCTTCCAGTTGCGTTATTGCCTGTTTCCAGTTACCGTCCTGGAGCTTTTGCTGAGCAGTTGCGTAGATTTCATTAGGCGGATTATCAGGAACCTCTTCCTTTGAACCAGAGCACCCCGCCAAAGCCAGGCTCAACGTGGCCGCTGCCACCAGATATTTCATGCGCGTCATGACGTTTTGACTTTCCTCAAAATGTTTGTACGGGATATTCACAGTTCCTGTTCCCGATTAAGACCAGCTACAATAGCACACTATATTAAACGGCGAAGCCGTAAAAACCCAACGTTAACGAAGAAGCTGTATATGGCACAACGAGTACAACTCACCGCAACGGTGTCCGAGTCACAACTCGGTCAACGCTTAGATCAGGCTTTGGCCGAAATGTTCCCTGATTATTCGCGATCGCGAATAAAAGAGTGGATTCTCGACCAACGCGTACAGGTAAACGGCAAGATCAGTGATAAGCCGAAAGAGAAAGTCTTAGGTGGCGAAGTGGTTGCCATCGATGCAGAAATAGACGAGGAAATCCGCTTTGAAGCGCAGGATATTCCATTAGATATCGTCTATGAAGATGAAGACATTATTGTCATCAATAAACCGCGTGATTTAGTGGTTCACCCCGGCGCGGGTAACCCGGATGGTACGGTGCTAAACGCACTGCTGCACTATTATCCGCCAATCGCGGATGTGCCGCGTGCAGGTATTGTGCACCGTCTGGATAAAGACACTACCGGTTTGATGGTGGTCGCGAAAACGGTTCCGGCGCAAACGCGTCTGGTGGAGTCGTTGCAGTTGCGTGAAATCACCCGTGAGTATGAAGCGGTAGCGATTGGCCATATGACCGCAGGTGGTACGGTTGAAGAACCGATCAGCCGTCACCCAACCAAGCGTACGCACATGGCGGTGCACCCGATGGGTAAACCGGCGGTGACGCACTATCGCATCATGGAACACTTCCGTGTGCACACGCGTCTGCGGTTGCGTCTGGAAACCGGACGTACGCACCAGATCCGCGTGCATATGGCGCATATCACCCATCCGCTGGTGGGCGATCAGGTCTACGGTGGCCGCCCGCGTCCGCCAAAAGGCGCGTCGGATGATTTTATTTCCGTGCTGCGTAAGTTTGACCGCCAGGCACTGCATGCGACCATGCTGCGTCTTTATCACCCGATTTCGGGCATTGAAATGGAATGGCATGCGCCTATCCCACAGGATATGGTTGACCTCATTGAGGTGATGCGTGCTGACTTTGAAGAACATAAGGACGACGTAGACTGGTTATGACCAAAATCATTGTCCCGGAGTGGCCGTTGCCGCCAGGCGTTGCGGCCTGTAGTTCAACGCGTGTCGGTGGTGTTAGCGAAGGTGCATGGGATTCTCTGAATCTTGGTGCGCACTGCGGCGATAACCTTGTGCACGTTGAAGAAAACCGTAAGCGTATGTTCGCGGCAGGAAAATTGCCGTCGAAACCGGTGTGGTTGGAACAGGTTCACGGTACAGATGTGCTGCATCTGACTGGCGAACCGTATGCTTCTAAGCGTGCCGATGCGTCCTATAGCAACACCCCAGGGACAGTGTGTGCGGTGATGACAGCGGACTGCCTGCCGGTACTGTTTTGTAACCGTGCGGGGACAGAAGTTGCCGCAGCCCATGCTGGTTGGCGTGGGCTGTGCGATGGCGTTCTGGAAGAAACCGTTGCCTGCTTTAAGGATAATGCGGAAAATATTCTGGCCTGGTTTGGCCCGGCGATTGGCCCGCAGGCATTTGAAGTAGGCCCGGAAGTGCGTGAAGCGTTTATGGCGAAAGACGCCCAGGCTGCCAGCGCATTTCGTCCAGTCGGCGAGAAATACTTCGCCGATATATATCAGCTAGCGCGCCAGCGGCTAGCCAATGTCGGTGTTACGGCCGTCTTTGGCGGTGACCGCTGCACCTTCAGCGAAAAGGATGATTTTTTCTCCTATCGCCGCGACCGTACTACGGGTCGTATGGCAAGTTTTGTCTGGCTGATATAACCTATAGAATCAAGACGATCCAGAAGGCTGACAGTTTTTTCTCATTGAATAGGTCATTTAACCTTGAATAATTGAGGGATGACCTCATTTAATCTCCTGTAGCAAAATTGACCTATTATGGGAGGAGTCATGCGTCTGGATCGTCTTACCAATAAATTCCAGCTTGCTCTTGCCGATGCTCAGTCACTCGCACTGGGGCACGACAACCAATTTATCGAACCTCTTCATTTAATGAGTGCCTTGCTGAATCAGGAAGGGGGCTCGGTTCGTCCTTTATTAACCTCTGCCGGTATTAATGCCGGGCAGTTGCGTACGGCTCTTGATCAAGCGCTTAGCCGCTTGCCGCAGGTGGAAGGCACCGGTGGCGATGTGCAGCCGTCTCAAGACCTGCTGCGTGTGCTGAATCTTTGCGACAAGCTGGCGCAAAAACGCGGCGATAACTTTATTTCGTCAGAGCTGTTCGTTCTGGCGGCGCTTGAGTCTCGCGGTAGTCTGGCTGATTTACTGAAATCGGCGGGGGCGACAACCGCTAACATTACTCAGGCGATTGAACAGATGCGCGGAGGTGAAAGCGTGAATGACCAGGGTGCTGAAGACCAGCGTCAGGCATTGAAAAAATACACCGTTGATCTGACCGAACGCGCCGAACAGGGCAAACTCGATCCGGTCATTGGCCGTGATGAAGAAATTCGCCGTACCATCCAGGTGCTGCAACGTCGTACTAAAAATAACCCTGTGCTAATTGGTGAGCCTGGGGTCGGTAAAACGGCGATTGTTGAAGGGCTGGCACAGCGCATTATCAACGGCGAAGTTCCGGAAGGTTTAAAAGGCCGTCGCGTACTGGCGCTGGATATGGGCGCGCTGGTGGCTGGGGCGAAATATCGCGGTGAGTTTGAGGAACGCTTAAAAGGTGTGCTGAACGATCTCTCAAAACAGGAAGGCAATGTCATTCTGTTTATCGATGAGCTGCACACCATGGTTGGTGCGGGTAAAGCCGATGGCGCGATGGATGCCGGGAACATGTTGAAACCGGCGCTGGCGCGTGGTGAGCTGCACTGCGTGGGGGCGACAACGCTGGATGAATACCGCCAGTACATCGAAAAAGATGCTGCGCTTGAACGTCGTTTCCAGAAAGTATTTGTGGCAGAGCCGTCGGTGGAAGATACCATCGCGATTCTGCGTGGCCTGAAAGAACGTTATGAATTGCACCACCACGTGCAGATAACTGACCCAGCTATTGTGGCGGCGGCAACGCTGTCGCATCGTTATATTGCTGACCGTCAGTTGCCGGATAAAGCCATCGACCTGATTGATGAAGCGGCATCCAGCATCCGTATGCAAATTGACTCCAAGCCGGAAGAGTTAGACCGACTTGACCGCCGCATCATCCAGTTGAAGCTGGAACAGCAGGCGTTAATGAAAGAGTCAGATGAGGCGAGCAAAAAACGCCTCGACATGTTGAACGAAGAGTTGGCAGATAAAGAACGCCAATATTCAGAGTTGGAAGAAGAGTGGAAAGCGGAAAAAGCGTCACTCTCTGGTACGCAGACCATTAAAGCTGAGCTGGAACAGGCGAAAATTGCCATTGAACAGGCTCGCCGCGTTGGTGACCTGGCGCGAATGTCCGAACTGCAATACGGTAAAATTCCAGAGCTTGAAAAACAACTGGAAGCTGCGACGCAAGCCGAAGGTAAAACGATGCGTCTGTTACGTAATAAAGTGACGGATGCGGAAATTGCCGAAGTGCTGGCGCGCTGGACCGGTATCCCAGTGGCAAGAATGCTGGAAGGCGAGCGCGACAAACTGCTGCGCATGGAGCAGGATTTGCATAGCCGAGTGATTGGCCAGAACGAGGCGGTAGAAGCGGTATCGAATGCGATTCGCCGTAGCCGTGCGGGCTTGTCCGATCCAAACCGCCCGATTGGTTCCTTCCTGTTCCTGGGGCCAACTGGTGTAGGTAAAACCGAGCTGTGTAAAGCGCTGGCTAACTTTATGTTCGACAGCGACGACGCTATGGTGCGTATCGATATGTCCGAGTTTATGGAAAAACATTCTGTGTCGCGTCTGGTCGGTGCGCCTCCGGGATATGTCGGTTATGAAGAAGGCGGCTATCTGACCGAAGCGGTTCGTCGTCGTCCTTACTCCGTCATCCTGTTGGATGAAGTGGAAAAAGCGCACCCGGATGTGTTCAACATTCTGTTGCAGGTACTGGACGATGGTCGTCTGACCGACGGGCAGGGGAGAACGGTAGACTTCCGTAATACGGTTGTCATTATGACTTCGAACCTGGGTTCTGATTTGATTCAGGAACGGTTTGGCGATTTGGATTACGGTCATATGAAAGATCTGGTACTGGGCGTAGTGAGCCAGAACTTCCGTCCAGAGTTCATTAACCGTATTGATGAAGTCGTGGTATTCCATCCGCTGGGTGAGCAGCACATTGCTTCTATTGCTCAGATTCAGTTGCAGCGTTTGTATCAGCGTCTGGAAGAACGCGGTTATGAAACGCAGATCTCTGATGAGGCACTGCATTTGTTGAGTAAAAATGGCTACGACCCTGTGTATGGGGCGCGTCCACTGAAACGTGCTATTCAACAGCAGATCGAAAACCCACTGGCGCAGCAAATCCTGTCGGGCGAGCTGATTCCAGGAAAAATGATTCGCCTGGAAGTCAAAGACGACCAGATTGTGGCAGTACAGTAAGTCATAAAATGACAAAAACGGGCCCTTCGGGGCTCGTTTTTTGTTGTCTATAGAAAAAACCTGCCTGTAATGCTTGTCAGTGAAGCTTTGAAGAGAGCAGTAACACATAGCGTTGTGGCTTCTTTTTGCCGCCTGGGGATAATGTCTTCTCCTTCGGCCCGATCGGCGTGCCTTAAGCGCTTTATCGAAATCGAAGGGTTGGGACATGTGCCATTCATATTGAAGTCTATTACAGGGATACCGAATCTATAACACTCGCAAACTCAGGCGGCGGTCTGCTTTTGTTACTATCCTTAAACTATTTCCCAGCTTCCCATTAATATCAATTTAAATCATTTCTGAAAAATAATTTCTGTTTTTGACGGTAGATTCGTTTATCTGTATTCTAAAAAAATCTTACGCCTCAGTCAGCATTTTATAATGTCCATATACATTGTTTGTTTAATGATTTCTTTTGGTCTATTGCTAGGCTCAATGTATTTATACTTTAAATATAAATCTTCAATGTTATCTTTTATTGTTATAATGTTAATGGTATGGATCACCATTTGTTTTAATGGCGCGTGGTTGATAATACGCTATTATACAGGGGACGGTATTAATATGGCCTTACTCAGCACCTTATCTGGCGATATGACGGGGGCTGATTTTGATTCGTATCTTTCTGGCATCATCGGTGGAGGGGGGCTGATATTATTTTCTTTGTTGGGGATGTGCTGGTCAGTAAAGAAAAAGAAACGTGTTAATAAGCAAATGGTGAAAATAGCCTGGCTACCTTCTTTTCTTTCAGCTTTATCATTAATCATTGCGATATCGATTTCTCCTTTTTTTTATCAAGCAGCAATGCTTGTTATACCATCTTACCTTAATAAAGGTCCGGGGTTTAGTGAATATTACCATGTTCCTCAAGCCGAATTAGCGAAAAATAATAAAAACATTGTCTATATTTATGCTGAAAGCCTTGAGGCTACCTGGTTTGATAAAGTGAAATTCCCACGATTGACAGCAGAGTTGGACGTTTTTCGTCATCAGGCAACAGACTTTAGTAATACACTAGGCTACAGTACAATTAATTATACTATCGGTGGAATTGTTGCATCACAATGTGGTTTACCGATGATGGGGTATAAAATTAACAGTACGGGTACGAAATTCTTTCCGGATGCTATATGTCTGGGAGATATACTCCAACAACGAGGATATGATAATTATTTTTATCAGGGAGCCGATTTACGCTTTACTAATAAACGAGATTTTTTCACCACACATGGTTTTAAAGAAGTATATGGCCTAAGTGAGCTTATACAAGATATGGACGAAAACGACCGTACTTATCGACACGCTTGGGGACTCTACGATGATACGCTGCTAAAAAAAGTATGGGAACGTTATGAATCGTTATCTCAGCAGAAAAAAAACTTTGCACTTTTTGCGTTAACCGTAGATACCCATGCACCGAAGGGGTTTGTCTCACAGAGTTGTCAACGTAAGCGCTATGATTATGCTGGAGAGCAAAACCCGTCCCTGAGTGCGATTTATTGCAGCCAGGAAGAGTTGGCGAAGTTTATCGAGAAAATTATTCATTCCCCCTGGTTTGCCAATACTATTATTGTCGTTTCCTCTGATCATCCGGCGATGGAGAATACTGCAACAGACTATCTGGATGAAAATAAAAGAAGAAATTTATTTTTTATCATTAGCGCGGATCAATCGGATGCCAGGAATATTGATAGTGTCAGAAATGTGATGGATAATGGTGCGACTCTGCTAGATATGTTAGGTGGAGATAACGCGATTGGTTTGGGGCGCAGTAGTTTTTCACGGCAATCATTATCCGCAAAGTTTGATGATCTGGAAAGTAAATTCATATCTTGGCAGTATGATATTGAAAATATGTGGGGGGGATTGAAGTTACCCGATAAGATAACTCTTGATATGGTACGAGAGAAGTTAATTCTGACTGAGAGTAATACTTCCTCTTTCCCCTTTATAATCGCTGGTAAAGGCTCTAGTTACGAGATGTTTAAACCAGATACCGTGCAAGTCTCATTACGTAACCAGCTAGCACTGAATGATGAGGACGATTATTTTATATGGATCGATCGTTGTGGCGAAATAAATAATGTCCTTTATCTGGATGACAACATGGGTAAACAGCAATGGTGTAAGGCTGAAGGTCGGCTTGGTAGCACTGTTGCAGTGGAGGAAATTAAACAGAAATCACTGGAAATTGATTTTAGTTCTTTTAAAGTTAAAAATCCTTTCTGGTTTAGCAAGCATGATTTATATCGAGATAGAAAAATGCTCCTTCGCCGAAGCGATGAGAATATTCATTACCAGTCAGATCGTGTTTTTTTTAATTTATCAGGGCTACCTGATAATATTAGTAAAATTTCTGCGAAATATGTTCCCGCGATAAGAGAAGCGTGGGGGGTGAGAGTCAATAATGAACTGTCCATTAGTTTTAAGAATGCGTTACCTCCTGATGTCACTATTGAGATTACCGGGAACGCGTTTGGCGAAAGTGTCGGTAAACCGGGTAAAGTAAAGCTGGGTGACGAGACGCAGTGGATTCGTTTTGGCGGTGATGTCACCACACAAAGAGTTCGTTTTACTAATATGGATAAATCATCAAAGTTAGTTATTACACCTCCCCTTACGGAGGGAATAATAGAGGATGAAAACCGTGATGCTAGACGGATACGTATGCAGGACAAGGGCATTGGTCTGGTAACGTTGAAAGTATTACCACAATAATATATGACTGATGCGGCAGGCAGCGGGTAGAGGTGTTTCTGGATAATGAAGTGGCATGGCCTGCTCTAACGTCAGTGGCAATCAGACTACTTTCCTCGCTGTTTCAAGGATAAGTTTGCCGTAATGGGGCAGTGCTATACGCCATCGGTCTGCGCGAGCGTAAAGTAGAACGAGACATCCTGAAAAAGGTCGCTGGTACAATCTGGCTCCGGGTATGAGCCGTTGTGGCTATTGCTGGGGTAATGTGGTGGCAGAATCGTTCATCAGCTTACTCATATAAAGAAAGCATCAGAAAGCGGGTATATAAAAGCCTGGATATGGCTCTAGTGGATATCTTGATTACATTGAAGTGTTCTATAACCGGGCCCGACGCCACCATTATCTCGATGGCGCCAGCCCTGAGGCTTTTGAAAAGGCTTCGTCGTGAGGACAGGAACTGCCTGTGGAATCAAGAAAACTCTGATTTTGTGGATAACTCTGTGGGTAAATAGGTATAAGGCGGGTTTCTGCTGGGGATTGCAGCAATCAGTCATTTTTCTGCAATTTAGGGGTTGCGGACTCTCGGGAACTCCCTATAATGCGCCTCCATCGACACGGCGGATGTGAATCACTTCACACTAAATAGCCGGTTCGGTTGAAGAGAAAAATCCTGAAATTCAGGGTTGACTCTGAAAGAGGAAAGCGTAATATACGCCACCTCGCGACAGTTCGCTAAAGCGCGTCGCAACTGCTCTTTAACAATTTATCAGACAATCTGTGTGGGCACTCAATGATACGGATTCTTAACGTCGCAAGACGAAAAATGAATACCAAGTCTCTGAGTGAACACGTAATTCATTACGAAGTTTAATTCACGAGCATCAAACTTAAATTGAAGAGTTTGATCATGGCTCAGATTGAACGCTGGCGGCAGGCCTAACACATGCAAGTCGAACGGTAGCACAGAGAGCTTGCTCTCGGGTGACGAGTGGCGGACGGGTGAGTAATGTCTGGGAAACTGCCCGATGGAGGGGATAACTACTGGAAACGGTAGCTAATACCGCATAACGTCGCAAGACCAAAGTGGGGGACCTTCGGGCCTCACACCATCGGATGTGCCCAGATGGGATTAGCTAGTAGGTGGGGTAATGGCTCACCTAGGCGACGATCCCTAGCTGGTCTGAGAGGATGACCAGCCACACTGGAACTGAGACACGGTCCAGACTCCTACGGGAGGCAGCAGTGGGGAATATTGCACAATGGGCGCAAGCCTGATGCAGCCATGCCGCGTGTATGAAGAAGGCCTTCGGGTTGTAAAGTACTTTCAGTGAGGAGGAAGGTGTTGTGGTTAATAACCGCAGCAATTGACGTTACTCGCAGAAGAAGCACCGGCTAACTCCGTGCCAGCAGCCGCGGTAATACGGAGGGTGCAAGCGTTAATCGGAATTACTGGGCGTAAAGCGCACGCAGGCGGTTTGTTAAGTCAGATGTGAAATCCCTGGCTGAACCTGGGAACTGCATTTGAAACTGGCAAGCTTGAGTCTCGTAGAGGGGGTAGAATTCAGGTGTAGCGGTGAAATGCGTAGAGATCTGGAGGAATACCGGTGGCGAAGGCGGCCCCCTGACGAAGACTGACGCTCAGGTGCGAAAGCGTGGGGAGCAAACAGGATTAGATACCCTGGTAGTCCACGCTGTAAACGATGTCGACTTGGAGGTTGTGCCCTTGAGGCGTGGCTTCCGGAGCTAACGCGTTAAGTCGACCGCCTGGGAGTACGGCCGCAAGGTTAAAACTCAAATGAATTGACGGGCCCGCACAAGCGGTGGAGCATGTGGTTTAATTCGATGCAACGCGAAGAACCTTACCTACTCTTGACATCCACGGAATTTAGCAGAGATGCTTTAGTGCCTTCGGGAACCGTGAGACAGGTGCTGCATGGCTGTCGTCAGCTCGTGTTGTGAAATGTTGGGTTAAGTCCCGCAACGAGCGCAACCCTTATCCTTTGTTGCCAGCGGTTCGGCCGGGAACTCAAGGAGACTGCCAGTGATAAACTGGAGGAAGGTGGGGATGACGTCAAGTCATCATGGCCCTTACGAGTAGGGCTACACACGTGCTACAATGGCATATACAAAGAGAAGCGACCTCGCGAGAGCAAGCGGACCTCATAAAGTATGTCGTAGTCCGGATTGGAGTCTGCAACTCGACTCCATGAAGTCGGAATCGCTAGTAATCGTAGATCAGAATGCTACGGTGAATACGTTCCCGGGCCTTGTACACACCGCCCGTCACACCATGGGAGTGGGTTGCAAAGAAGTAGGTAGCTTAACCTTCGGGAGGGCGCTTACCACTTTGTGATTCATGACTGGGGTGAAGTCGTAACAAGGTAACCGTAGGGAACCTGCGGTTGGATCACCTCCTTACCTTAAAGAAACGTTTGTTGAAGTGTCCACACAGATTGTTTGATGAAAAGTAAATAGCAAGGCGTCTTGCGATTGAGACTTCAGTGTCCCCTTCGTCTAGAGGCCCAGGACACCGCCCTTTCACGGCGGTAACAGGGGTTCGAATCCCCTAGGGGACGCCACTTGCTGGTATGTGTGAGTGAAAGTCGCCGACCGTCATATCTCAAACAGACTCACGAGTCTTGTTTGAGATATTTGCTCTTTAAAAATCTGGATCAAGCTGAAAATTGAAACGACACACTGTGTCTGTTCTCCGTAATAAGAACAGATAAGCGGTGTGTTCGAGTCTCTCAAATTTTCGCAACACGATGGTGTTTTACGAAACATCTTCGGGTTGTGAGGTTAAGCGACTAAGCGTACACGGTGGATGCCCTGGCAGTCAGAGGCGATGAAGGACGTGCTAATCTGCGAAAAGCGTCGGTAAGGTGATATGAACCGTTATAGCCGGCGATGTCCGAATGGGGAAACCCAGTGCAATTCGTTGCACTATCGTTAACTGAATACATAGGTTAACGAGGCGAACCGGGGAACTGAAACATCTAAGTACCCGAGGAAAAGAAATCAACCGAGATTCCCCAGTAGCGGCGAGCGAACGGGAGCAGCCCAGAGTCTGAATCAGCTTGTGTGTTAGTGGAACGGTCTGGAAAGTCCGACGGTACAGGGTGATAGTCCCGTACACCAAAATGCACAGGTTGTGAACTCGAAGAGTAGGGCGGGACACGTGGTATCCTGTCTGAATATGGGGGACCATCCTCCAAGGCTAAATACTCCTGACTGACCGATAGTGAACCAGTACCGTGAGGGAAAGGCGAAAAGAACCCCGGCGAGGGGAGTGAAACAGAACCTGAAACCGTGTACGTACAAGCAGTGGGAGCCTCTTTATGGGGTGACTGCGTACCTTTTGTATAATGGGTCAGCGACTTATATTCTGTAGCAAGGTTAACCGAATAGGGGAGCCGAAGGGAAACCGAGTCTTAACTGGGCGTTAAGTTGCAGGGTATAGACCCGAAACCCGGTGATTCAGCCATGGGCAGGTTGAAGGTTGGGTAACACTAACTGGAGGACCGAACCGACTAATGTTGAAAAATTAGCGGATGACTTGTGGCTGGGGGTGAAAGGCCAATCAAACCGGGAGATAGCTGGTTCTCCCGAAAGCTATTTAGGTAGCGCCTCGTGAACTCATCTTCGGGGGTAGAGCACTGTTTCGGCTAGGGGGTCATCCCACTTACCAACCCGATGCAAACTACGAATACCGAAGAATGTTATCACGGGAGACACACGGCGGGTGCTAACGTCCGTCGTGAAGAGGGAAACAACCCAGACCGCCAGCTAAGGTCCCAAAGTCACAGTTAAGTGGGAAACGATGTGGAAGGCTCAGACAGCCAGGATGTTGGCTTAGAAGCAGCCATCATTTAAAGAAAGCGTAATAGCTCACTGGTCGAGTCGGCCTGCGCGGAAGATGTAACGGGGCTAAACTGTGCACCGAAGCTGCGGCAGCGACACTATGTGTTGTTGGGTAGGGGAGCGTTCTGTAAGCCGTTGAAGGTGAACTGTGAGGTTTGCTGGAGGTATCAGAAGTGCGAATGCTGACATAAGTAACGATAATGCGGGTGAAAAACCCGCACGCCGGAAGACCAAGGGTTCCTGTCCAACGTTAATCGGGGCAGGGTGAGTCGACCCCTAAGGCGAGGCCGAAAGGCGTAGTCGATGGGAAACAGGTTAATATTCCTGTACTTGGTGTTACTGCGAAGGGGGACGGAGAAGGCTATGTTAGCCGGGCGACGGTTGTCCCGGTTTAAGCATGTAGGCGGAGGTTCCAGGTAAATCCGGAATCTTATTAACGCTGAGATGTGATGACGAGGCACTACGGTGCTGAAGTAACAAATGCCCTGCTTCCAGGAAAAGCCTCTAAGCATCAGGTAACATCAAATCGTACCCAAACCGACACAGGTGGTCAGGTAGAGAATACCAAGGCGCTTGAGAGAACTCGGGTGAAGGAACTAGGCAAAATGGTGCCGTAACTTCGGGAGAAGGCACGCTGATGGTAGGTGAAGCGACTTGCTCGTGGAGCTGAACTCAGTCGAAGATACCAGCTGGCTGCAACTGTTTATTAAAAACACAGCACTGTGCAAACACGAAAGTGGACGTATACGGTGTGACGCCTGCCCGGTGCCGGAAGGTTAATTGATGGGGTTAGCGGTAACGCGAAGCTCTTGATCGAAGCCCCGGTAAACGGCGGCCGTAACTATAACGGTCCTAAGGTAGCGAAATTCCTTGTCGGGTAAGTTCCGACCTGCACGAATGGCGTAATGATGGCCAGGCTGTCTCCACCCGAGACTCAGTGAAATTGAACTCGCTGTGAAGATGCAGTGTACCCGCGGCAAGACGGAAAGACCCCGTGAACCTTTACTATAGCTTGACACTGAACACTGGTCCTTGATGTGTAGGATAGGTGGGAGGCTTTGAAGCGTGGACGCCAGTCTGCGTGGAGCCAACCTTGAAATACCACCCTTTAATGGCTGGTGTTCTAACGTAGACCCGTAATCCGGGTTGCGGACAGTGTCTGGTGGGTAGTTTGACTGGGCGGTCTCCTCCTAAAGAGTAACGGAGGAGCACGAAGGTTAGCTAATCCTGTCGGACATCAGGAGGTTAGTGCAAAGGCATAAGCTAGCTTGACTGCGAGAGTGACGGCTCGAGCAGGTGCGAAAGCAGGTCTTAGTGATCCGGTGGTTCTGAATGGAAGGGCCATCGCTCAACGGATAAAAGGTACTCCGGGGATAACAGGCTGATACCGCCCAAGAGTTCATATCGACGGCGGTGTTTGGCACTTCGATGTCGGCTCATCACATCCTGGGGCTGAAGTAGGTCCCAAGGGTATGGCTGTTCGCCATTTAAAGTGGTACGCGAGCTGGGTTTAGAACGTCGTGAGACAGTTCGGTCCCTATCTGCCGTGGGCGCTGGAGAATTGAGGGGGCTGCTCCTAGTACGAGAGGACCGGAGTGGACGCATCACCGGTGTTCGGGTTGTCATGCCAATGGCATTGCCCGGTAGCTAAATGCGGAAGAGATAAGTGCTGAAAGCATCTAAGCACGAAACTTGCCCCAGATGAGTTCTCCCTGACTCCTTGAGAGTCCAGAAGGAACGTTGAAGACTACGACGTTGATAGGTCGGGTGTGTAAGCGTAGCGATACGTTGAGCTAACCGATACTAATGAACCGTGAGGCTTAACCTTACAACGCCGAAGATGTTTTGGCGAAAGAGACATCGAAATTCAGCTTGATACAGATAACATCAGAACGTGAAAAACGGTCTGATAACAGAATTTGCCTGGCGGCAGTAGCGCGGTGGTCCCACCTGACCCCATGCCGAACTCAGAAGTGAAACGCCGTAGCGCCGATGGTAGTGTGGGTCTCCCCATGCGAGAGTAGGGAACTGCCAGGCATCAATTAGTGAAGAAGCCCATCCTGCCGGATGGGCTTTTTTGCGTGTGCAGAACAGGTCAGAAAGCGCGGCATCAGCGGTGACGGGCGGTGCTCAGCGTTGCCGGAAGGCGGCGTAACTCCTTATCCGGCCTACATTCAGAAAAGCACCGGTAATCCCATTCCATGTTTTACTGCATGCAGCGTCTGCTGTGTCACTTGATGCGTCCGCTCACAATTTCATCTTTTTTACTTCCTTCCCTGCAACAGTTAACCCTAAATCGTGATCTTGCTAATGAAATGTGTGATTTCGATCACTAATTTAGACATAACAATTATATAACATTTTATTTACTTAAATATCTGTCTACGCGTGTAGTTGCACTCGTAAAGGCAGGAGATCGCTTTTGACAGGAGTTAGCAAATGGCTGTAACCAGTGTGACCCCAGAAAGGACGCTTACAGACAGCGATACTCGCCGTCGCGTCATGGCGATAGTCGGGGCATCTTCGGGGAACCTTGTTGAATGGTTTGACTTTTATGTCTACTCATTCTGTTCCCTTTATTTTGCCCACATCTTCTTCCCCTCAGGAAATACCACTACTCAATTACTTCAGACGGCTGGCGTCTTTGCCGCAGGATTCCTGATGCGCCCAATCGGTGGCTGGATATTTGGCCGCATTGCCGATCGCCGTGGCCGTAAAGTCTCAATGCTCATCTCTGTATGCATGATGTGCTTTGGCTCTCTGGTGATAGCCTGTTTACCCGGCTATGCCGTTATTGGTACGTGGGCACCAGCTTTGCTGCTGTTGGCTCGTTTGTTCCAGGGGCTCTCGGTAGGCGGCGAGTATGGCACCAGCGCCACCTATATGAGTGAAGTCGCCGTTGAAGGACGCAAAGGTTTCT
Source organism: Kluyvera fluvialis (assembly GCF_059725275.1). Taxonomy (NCBI): domain Bacteria; kingdom Pseudomonadati; phylum Pseudomonadota; class Gammaproteobacteria; order Enterobacterales; family Enterobacteriaceae; genus Kluyvera; species Kluyvera fluvialis. Next base: position 1,295,123 of record NZ_AP046142.1, read on the forward strand.
ATGCCTCGTTCCAGTATGTGACGTTAATTGGCGGGCAACTGCTGGCTGTATTGGTCGTGGTGATATTGCAAAACGTGCTCAGCAGTGAAGATCTCCACGCCTGGGGATGGCGCATTCCATTCGCCTTAGGCGCGGTACTGGCGATTGTTGCATTATGGCTGCGCCGCCAACTCGATGAAACATCACAAAAAGAGACGCGGACGCTCAAAGAAGCGGGGTCGTTTAAAGGATTATGGCGTAATCGCAAAGCCTTTCTGATGGTGCTCGGTTTCACGGCTGCTGGCTCGCTGAGCTTCTACACTTTTACCACCTACATGCAGAAGTATTTAGTTAACACCGCCGGAATGAGCGCCAATGTTGCCAGCATCATCATGACTGCCGCGCTGTTTGTCTACATGCTGGTTCAGCCGTTATTTGGTTTACTGTCAGATAAAGTCGGTCGCCGTACGTCAATGCTATGTTTCGGCGCACTGGCAACGTTATTTACGGTTCCTATCCTCACCGCGTTGCAGAGCGTTTCATCTCCGTACATCGCTTTTGTGTTGGTGATGTGTGCGTTGCTGATTACCAGTTTCTACACCTCTATCAGCGGTATTCTGAAAGCCGAGATGTTCCCGGCTCAGGTTCGTGCGTTGGGGGTTGGCCTGTCTTATGCGGTTGCTAATGCGTTGTTTGGTGGTTCGGCGGAGTATGTCGCGCTGTCGCTGAAATCGGTTGGCATTGAAACGGCTTTCTTCTGGTACGTTACCGTGATGACTGCACTGGCGTTCCTGGTATCGCTCAAGCTGCACCGTAAAGGGAAGGGCTTACGTCTGTAGATTAGTGTTGTGCCAGTTGCCACACCGTATAGCCGGTTGTGGCTCCGGCAACATCCCACGCGAAGTCTTTCCAGCTCCAGCCGCTTCCTTCGGGGCGGCTGTCCCACAATTCTTTGGACGCCCCAAGGCTCACTGAAAACATAAAGCCTATCGCGGCACTGCGGTCACGGCTGATGCCTTGATGCTGGGCGTACTCGTTGCCTGCGGCGGCGAGCATGGCAGAGGCGATAAAGTGCTGCGCTTTATCCTGGCCTGTCCAGCGATCGTTTGCCATATGGCTACAGCCGCTAAGTGCGAGGATAGCAAAGAGAAGATAAATGCGTGGCATAGTGAGTCCTGAAAAAAAGCCCCGTAGGAACGAGGCTATTATTTAAAGGATACGGCTGATTAAGCGGTCGATACGGATGCGTCGCAGGCGACGTATCAGTTTTCGTACCTTCACTGGATAGTCTGCAATGCTTTGCAGGTCACGATAATGATTCACTACCGTAGTGTGCTGGCGGATAAGCTCCAGCTCTTTCTGGCGCATTGAAGCCAGCTGCTTTTTCGGATCGTGAATCAGGATCGCATTTTCCAGATCCAACCGCCAGGCGCGTGGGTTAAGATTATTGCCGGTAAGCAACATCCATTCATTATCGACCCACATTCCTTTCAGGTGATAGCTGTTATCCCCGTCCTTCCACAGACGTACCACCAGTTGGTCAGTATTAATATAATACTGTAAGCGGCTCAGGAAGCGGCGCAGGTTAATTTCATACAGGTATGGCAGCGCGCCGATAATTTTGAACGGCTCATTTTCTGGAATGTAGAAGTCATTTGCCGTTTTATCGCCGACGATGATCTCGACTTTCTTCCCTTCACGCAGCAGGCGGATGATATTGCGAACCAGCAGGGCGGGAAGGTTGAAGTATGGCGTGCAGATGGTGAGCTTTTCTTCGGCGCACGGCATCAGGTGGAAAATGGTTTTATTCAGCAGGCTCGATTTGCCCAAGCCAACCAGAGGCGTCACGGTGAGTTCGTCCTCGCTGGCGTTGCCCTGGTAGTGATATCCCGTATCGCGTAACTCCTGGCGATACTGGCGGATATCATTTTTAATTTCCGGGCTTTTTGGCCGTTCACTATTATCCAGGCGATTAACGCCGCGCCCTTCAACCAGATTCTGCGACACCCAGTTAAACATGATATCTGCCATCTGCGCGTTGCGAATGCAGTGATAGCGGTCATAGCGATATTTATCATGCTGATGCAGATAAACGTCGTTGATACTGGCGCCGCTGTACAGCACGCAGTCATCGATAATGAAGCCTTTAAAATGCAGAACGCCGAGTGCTTCGCGAGTATTTACCGGAACACCATAAACCGGAACGTCTACGCCCGGATTCTCTTCGGCGGTACGGCAGTACCAATCAGCATTTGTATTGGATGCAGCAGCACCAATGCGCCCACGTTGTGCACGATGCCAGTCAACCAGCACCCGGACATCAAGTTCCGGCTTCTGGCGTTTTGCATCGTACAGGGCTTGCAGAATCGTCTTTCCGGCATCGTCCTGTTCGAGGTATAACGCGACGATACAAATACGCTGCGTGGCGCTGGCGATTTTTGCGAGCAGAGCTTCACGGAAATCTGCTGGAGCATAAAAAAACTCAATATCATCAACAGACTGTGAAAGCTTGGGTAGTTGGGCAAGGTGTTGTTGATGTTTATTACGCTTAAATTTTGACAACATCACAGTGCGTTTCTTCTCTGGTTTAGTGAAGGGTCCTCTGTACCAGGCAGACGACGTAAGCGGTCAATGATACCATCTCTGTCGGGTAAGGGCAGCATTTCCAGCAACTTAGTCACCACTTAGCCGTAACGATAGCCCGACGATGCCATCTTCCAGCTGAATATCGACCTCAAAACCGAGTTTCCGCGCCAGCGCAATCATCCCGCGATTGTTGGGCATGGTAATTCCGTTAAGCCGCTGCAAACCGTGGTCACGGGTATAGCCGATCAGTTTTTCTAACAACCGCCCGCCAAGCCCAAGACCTTTTAAATCGGAACGAACCAATACGGCAAATTCCGCATCAATATTATCGGGATCGGAAATGGCGCGAGTCACGCCTAAGATCTCGGTGCGATCGCCCATCGTGAATACGGCGACAAAAGCCATTTCTCGATCGTAGTCGATCTGCGTCATATTGGCTAAATCGTCATGGGTAAATTCATTGATCTCACTAAAATAACGGTAGTAAAGATCTTCTTTAGTGACCTGCGCAATAAACTGCTGCAATAGCGGCTCGTCTTCCGGCAAAATCGGCCGGAACAGACAACGCTCACCATTTTTCATCGTCACCCACTCTTCAAGATGCTGTGGATAGGGGCGAATGGCCAGCCGACTTTCGCTGGAACCGCTGAATGGTGCAATCTCCAGGCTGACATCCAGTGCCGTAAATTCACTGCCGGATACCAGCAAGGGATGAATATCAAGGCGTTGGATCTCCGGGCAATCCACCACCAGGTTAGAAACCTGCACCAGTAATTGACTCAAACCAGCAATATCCAGCGGACGCAGAGCGCTACGCCCACGAATTTTCTTACTCTTAATGGCCTGAATCACCAGATAGCGCGCCAGTGTCATATTGAGCGGCGGAAGGGCGACAGCGGCTTGATCTTCGGCACGCCACTCGACGCCACCTTCACCCAGCATAATCAGCGGCCCAAATAGCGGATCGTGTTCGACCACCACACGCAACTCCTGAGCTCCGGCGCGGTTCGCCATACTTTGCACCAGAAGTCCATGAATACGTGCCTGCGGCCAGGTCATCCGTACGCGGTCAAGAATCGCGTCTGCGGCCTGCTGGACTTCGGCGGCGGTGCGCAAATACAGCATAACCCCTTGAACTTCTGATTTATGCGGGATGTCCGGCGAGCGCAGTTTCAGCGCCACAGGGTAGCCGATCTGCTCGGCAATATGCACTGCCTCTGTGCTATCGGCGGCAATCCAGGTTGGCAGTGTGCTCAGGCCATAGGCTTGTAAAATAGGGCGGACTTCATGGGTATCCAGCGCGGTGATACCGTTGTCGATGGCCTGTTGCAATAGCTCGTGCGCCTGTGTGGTATTGGCCGTTAAGCTGTGCGGCAGCGCTGGGGTTTCCCGCAGTTGCTTCTGGTTACGTCGATACTCCACCATATGCATAAAAGCGGTAATTGTCCCTTCCGGCGTGCGATAGGTAGGGATTCCGGCATCGCTAAACAGGCGGCGAGCTTCGATGGATGAATACTCGCCACACCAGTTGGTGAGCACGCTGATATAGTTGCTGCGCGGATGCTTTTTGATGAGATCAATCAGTGCTACGGCGCTTTCCGTTCCGGTTGCGGTCGCGCTGGGGGAATGGATAACCATCAGTGCATCAAGATCCGGGCTATTGAGCAGCACGTTGACCGCCGATAAATAGTGGTTAACGCTGGCATCATCGCGCAAATCGAGCGGGTTGTTAGCCTCTACGCTATCCGGCAGTAGCTGTTGTAGCTGTTGTCGTGTCTCTTCACTAAGGGTTGCCAGCTTGCCGTTACGTGCCCAGTGTTCATCCAGCGCCAGTGCGGCAGGGGCTGCGCCGTTGCTGATGATCATCAGCCGTTCACCGCGCAATGGGCGCATATGGCTCAGCGTTTCGACGGCGGAAAATAGCTCATGGGTGTCTTGCACCCGCAATAGACCGGCACGTTGAATGGCGGCATCCCACGCTGGATCCATACCGGAATTAGCCTGTAACAGCCTCTGGGCTGCGGGGCTACGTCCACTTTTAATCACCAGAATTGGCTTGTTACGCGAGGCACTACGTGCAGCCGAGACAAAACGGCGGGCATCGCTGAGTTGTTCAAGATATAAGAGGATCGCGCTGGTTTTGCTGTCTCGCGCCAGATAGTCGAGCAGGTCATCGACATCAATATCCAGGCTGTCGCCCAGCGCAATAAAGTAGGAAAAGCCCATTTCACGCTGTTGTGCCCAATCCAGAATAGTGTTGGAGACGGCAGCAGACTGCGAGATAAACGCGAGCTTGCCTTTACGAATAGGTACGGGTGAAAAGCTGGCGTTCAACCCCTGCCAGGGGGCGAGTAGCCCCAGGCTGTTTGGCCCGAGCAGACGCATTTGATAGCGAGCGGCGCATTCTTGCAGAGCGCTGAATTGGTCAGGAGGGGAGGAGAGTATGATGCAGGTCTTGCACCCTTTTTCACCTAACGCCTCTAATAGCGCCAGATTGCGTTTGGCATGAGTACACAGCACCGCAAGATCTGGCGAGAACGGCAGGCTTTCGATGGTCGGCCAGGCCAACACCCCGAGCACTGCCTTCCAGGCTGGTGTAACCGGCAGGACGGGGCCAGCAAAGCCACCGCGCAGCAGATTCTGCATCATTAAAAAACCGGCTCGCTGGGGTTTCATCGACGCGCCAATAACCGCAATCGATTTTGGCCTCAGGAGTGCTTCCAGCCCACGTTGACTCATACCGGTTTTCCTTCCACGACAGTGACGTTATGAGTTTAAACGTTTTCTACCGTCGTGGTTGTGATGTTGCCCTGATGGTTAGATTTTCCTGCCAAATAGTTTTCACGAAAACGGGTAAAGTGCTGGCTTAACGCCGAGGCTGCGCCGGTATCACCCGCTAAATCCAGCAGTGCGATGGCTACTTCAGCGGTGCAATACTGCCCTTCAGCGTGGACTTCACGCAGGCTATAGGCCGACACGCGTGAAAGGTCAACGGAAATTAGCGGCAGATTATCCAGCCACGGGCTTTTACGGAACATTTTTCGCGCCTCGGGCCAGGTTCCGTCTAACATAATAAATAGCGGCGGTTTACCTGAAGGCGGTGCGCTCAGAATCTGGCGCTCCGGCTCGGCATAGGACGCGGGGAAAACGACCATTGGCTGGTAATCTGGGTTTTTCACCAAATCAAGCAGTGCCTGCGGTGGTTCAGTACGCGACCACTGAAAAGCCTCGGTTTGCGGTAAAATATCGGCAATCAGGCGACCAGTATTGCTGGGTTTCATCGGTTCTGTGTCGAACATGACAAGGCAAAAGCGGCTTTTTGCCGGATGCGGAACAATAGTGTTACACAGACAGTAGCCCTGAACGAGCAGGCAACGCTGGCAGCGACGAACCCGGTTACCACGGGCAAGAAAAGGACGAGTCGCGCGGGCAAGGCGTTCGGCGCGCAACCGAAGAACGGCGTTATCAATCATGGAAGTTGTACGGTAAAAACGCCATTGTCGCAGAGGTGAATACGGGGCACAAGATGCGCCCCGTCAGCATTAGTTTTGAAGTGCTTCGTTCAGCCAGCTATCGAACGGGGCTTTCGGTACTGCACCGTTGAGCATATCGATAACTTCGCCATTTTTGAAAATCATAATTGTAGGGATGCTGCGAATACGAAAACGGGCGCTCAGCTCGCGTTCCGCTTCGGTGTTCACTTTAACAAAGCGCACCTGGCCGCTACGTTCTTCCGCGACATCTTCAAAAATCGGGGCAAAGTTGCGACAAGGGCCGCACCACGGAGCCCAGAAATCGACGACAACCGGGAGATCGTCCTTCAGCAGTTTATCCAGCGTGCTGTCTGTGGCGTTGATAACTTCACCATCAAACAAGTCTTCACCACAGCGTCCACATTTTGCCGCTTCATTAATACGCGCTTCAGGAATGCGATTAAGCGTCTGGCAGTGGGCACAAACGGTATTCATAACTCACCTCTGGGTCATCATGTTGCAGAACGGCAATGTTGCCGAATGTTTCTATAATGTTAAGCATTATCAACGAGACTGTATTAATCAACAATGCGTTTTATCCAATGGGTACAATAGTCGTGGTCTTTTTTATGAAGTAATGGCTAAGCGCTAACACATCAGGTAATCTGCGCGCTTCGCGCAGCGCAGGTGGAGAAAAACATGAGCGACGAACTGAAAAACAAAAACGGCAAGGTCAAAGTGATGTACGTCCGCAGTGACGATGACTCGGACAAACGCACCCAAAATCCACGTACCGGCAAAGGTGGTGGTCGCCCCGGTACATCCCGTGCCGAAGGTGGTCGTCGTCCTGCCCGTGAAGAGAGAAACGGCGCGAACAGCGATCGTGGGCGTGAACGTGGCCGCGACCGCGATCGTAGCCGCGATACCGGGCGCGACAGCTCACCATGGCGTACCGTCTCCCGTGCACCGGGCGACGAAACCGAAATGAAGCCAGACCACGGCGGCATTAGCGGTAAAAGTTTTATCGACCCAGAAGTATTGCGCCGTCAGCGCGCAGAAGAAACCCGTGTCTACGGTGAAAATGCTTGCCAGGCCCTGTTCCAGAGCCGCCCGGATGCTATCGTCCGTGCCTGGTTCTTGCAGAGCGTTACGCCACGCTTTAAAGAAGCGCTGCGCTGGATGGCGGCTAACCGTAAAGCCTATCACGTGGTCGATGAGGCCGAGCTGGCGAAAGCCTCTGGTACGGAACACCACGGCGGCGTTTGCTTCCTGATTAAAAAGCGTAACGGCACAACCGTACAGCAGTGGGTCGCAAACAGCGGTGAAGATGATTGCGTACTGGCACTGGAAGACGCAGGCAACCCGCATAACCTCGGCGCGATGATCCGTAGCTGTGCGCACTTTGGCGTAAAAGGTGTGGTATTGCAGGACGCTGCGCTGGTGGAATCCGGTGCCGCTATCCGTACTGCTGAAGGTGGCGCTGAGCACGTGCAACCCATTACCGGCGATAGCTTTATCGAAGCCTTAGAACAGTTCCGCGATGCGGGCTATGCCATTGTGACAACCAGCAACGCCGGTGGTACTCCGCTGTTTAAAGCAGAGTTGCCGAAGAAAATGGTTCTGGCGCTGGGTCAGGAACGTGATGGCGTGGCGCAATCCGCCGCTTCTATTGCTGATATGAGCGTGTCGATTGACGGAACCCGTGCGGTAGAAGGCCTGAACGTCTCTGTGGCGACAGGTGTGCTGCTGGCCGAATGGTGGCGTCAGCATAAAGCGTAATATCGCAGGCCAAAAAAAACCGGTAGAGGCTCTACCGGTTTTTTTATGTCTGAAGTATTTCAACGACGACAGTCGGCCTGATAAACGGCTATTCCGGCAATACCGGCATCCAGTCAATAGGCTTCTCTCCACGTTGCTCCAGCCATTGGTTTGCCTGCACAAAATGGTTACTGCCAAAGAACCCACGATGCGCCGACAGCGGCGACGGGTGAGGGGCTTTCAATACATGATGGCGCTGGGTATCAATAATGGCCCCTTTCTTCTGCGCGTGTGACCCCCACAGTAAAAAGACTACGCCTTCGCGATGCTCGTTAATCAGAGCAATCACTTTATCGGTAAAGGTTTCCCAGCCCAGGCTGGCGTGCGAGTGCGCCTGTCCGGCACGAACGGTTAACACCGTGTTGAGCAGCAACACGCCCTGTCGCGCCCAGCTTTCCAGATAACCGTGCGTTGGGCGAGTAAAACCGGGGATGGTCGCTTCCAGCTCTTTATACATGTTCAATAATGATGGCGGCGTGGCAATACCCGGCTGGACGGAGAACGCCAGCCCGTGCGCCTGATTTGGGCCGTGGTACGGATCTTGACCCAGAATCACCACTTTAACATCGCTGAGCTCGGTAAAACGAAAGGCGTTAAACACATCTTTCTGCGGCGGATAAATCGTCACACCAGACTGGCGCTCGCTGGCGACTGTCGCCAGGGTGTTCACAAAGTAAGGTTGCTGTTTTTCAGCGGCCAGCACGTCGTGCCAGGTTAAAGGGGTTGTCATCTCGCTCTCCTGCGAATCTTTATGCGCATAGCTTAACTGCTTCTTTCGTCATCACAAAATCGGATGGCGGACAGCGAGGGGATGAGAGTAAAAAAAGTTGAAAATTTACAGAATTATTTTGCGATGGCACGATGCGTAACTTGATGCAAAACAAGTATTTTCCCTCATTACCACTTTCGTGGTGTGGTTTTTATTGATTTAAATCAAAGAATCAAGGGTGTTCGAGGGGTATATATACACTCAAGCAACAATGGTTTTACCAATTGGCCGCGATACGGTCGGTTAAAAATGAATATAAAGAGCCTAGGGAGGCATCAAATGATTACAGGTATCCAGATTACTAAAGCTGCTAAAAATGACCTGCTGAACTCTTTCTGGCTGCTCGACAGCGAGAAAGGCGAAGCACGTTGCCTGTGCGCGAAAGCGGGTTATGCGGAAGATGAAGTGGTAGCGGTTAGCGCGCTGGGCGATATCGAATACCGTGAAATCCCGGTTGAAGCAAAACCAGAAGTTCGCGTTGAAGGTGGTCAGCACCTGAACGTTAACGTTCTGCGCCGTGAAACTCTGATGGATGCGGTTGAGCACCCAGAAAAATATCCGCAGCTGACTATCCGTGTTTCCGGTTATGCCGTGCGCTTTAACTCTCTGACCCCAGAGCAGCAGCGCGACGTTATCGCTCGTACTTTTACTGAAAGCCTGTAATTTTTCAGTGACGAGACGCTAACGCACTAAAGCGTCCAGCACCAGGACAGCAATACCCCCGCAGCAATCCTGCGGGGGTATTTTTTTATTTGGCCTGTTCGCGACCGACCAGGATTGTGGTCAGCGTGAAGGAGAGAACCAGCGCGATAACGACGCCGGAAATCGCGAAGACAAAATAAGGGCCAATATAGGCGGGCAGACTGAAAATGCTCGATAAAATATAGCCATACAGACGCACACCAAAGAAAGCGATAAAGGCGGAAGCCAGTGAACTGGCAATGGTTGCCGCAATAAACGCTTTTTTGTAGCGCGTCAGCACACCGAATAGCGCCGGTTCGGTAATTCCCAGCAGTGCCGAAATCGCCGCCGACAGAGTGACCGTTCGGTTTTCTTTGTTTAACCGCCAAATCGCAAAGGTCGCCCCAGCAATCGCCATATTCGCCATGAACATCATCGGCATCAGCATGTCGTAACCGCGATCGCTAAAGTTTTGCAGAGCAATCGGCGTCATCGCGTGGTGCATACCGGTCAGAACCGCCACCGGACGAATCGCACCGACAATTAACCCGGCAAAACTGGCGGAGACGCCAAATAACCCTTCAATAAACCACGCCAGCATTTTACCCAGCCAGATACCGATTGGCCCGATAATCACCAGCGCGGCGAGTGCGCCCAGGAAAAGGGTCAGCGTTGGCGTAAAGACGGTTTTCAGCACTTCAGGCATGATCCGATCAACGGCCTGATGAATGTATTTCAGCGCCAGAATCGAGAAGATCACGGGGATCACACTGGACGCATAGTTAAACACCGAAACGGGAATGGCGTTGAATAGCCAGAGCGCTGAAACCGCATCGGCCTGATGCGTTGCCAGCGCTTTCGCGGCATCGATAAGCGTTGGATACATCAGGCAAGCAGCGACGGCAGCCGCCAGATATTCATTGGTTTTAAAGATTTTTGCCGCCGAGACTGCGAGGAAAAATGGCAGAAAATAAAAAACACCGCTGGCGATAAGGTCGATTATCATCACCGTATCACTTTTTGGTGATACCAATTTGAGGGCAATCAGCCCTGCCAGCAGGCCTTTGATCATTCCCGCGCCAGCAATGGCGGGCACTATCGGGCCAAACACCCCAGAGACGGTATCCATAAACAGCGACACCAGACTTTTGCGCTCTTTGGTTTTTCCCGCCGGTGTTGCTTGTGTCTGTTGACCCAATGCTTCCAGCAGTAGCTCATACCAGTTGTTCACCTTCGGGCCGATGATTATCTGAAACTGGTCGCTTTGCAGTTGCGCGCCCAATACGCCAGGCAGTTGCTTAATTTCATCCTGCGCTACTTTATTATCATCAATTAAATCAAAGCGTAATCGGGTCATACAGTGCCAGACTTTATTTATATTCCCCTTGCCACCCACCAAACTAATAATTCTGTTGATAGCCTCTTGCGTCCCCATAATGGCTCCTGCGATAAGGTTGTTGTTTTCTTTGTGTCGCTGAATGGTAAGTAAGCAAAGCAATAAAAACAAACCAATAAAACATGATGATAATCACAATTTACTATATATAGCGGCATGTATGGCCTGTTTTTTATAAATTGGTTCGTTTTTTAAATATAAATGACGGTGTTTTTGAACCAAAAAAATTATTTAATAAAAAGGTTTACCGACACCTAAAAATAGGGTGAAGATAATTAGAGTCTTATTTTATTTTCCACAGGGAGCTTTCTGTGAAACCTACGCTGATTACTGCGATTGAATGCTTTATCACCCGTCCTGACCGCCATAATTTGGTAACGGTACGCGTCACGACTGACAACGGAACGGTGGGGCTTGGCTGTGCGACCTTCCAGCAGCGCCCGCTGGCGGTAAAAACGCTGGTGGACGACTATCTGCAACCACTGCTCATTGGCCGTGATGCCAATAACATCGAAGATTTGTGGCAGATGATGAACGTCAATGCCTATTGGCGTAATGGCCCAGTGATGAACAACGCCATTGCCGGTGTCGATATGGCGCTGTGGGATATCAAAGCCAAACTGGCGGGAATGCCGTTGTATCAGCTATTAGGGGGCAAATCCCGTGATGCTATCGCGGCCTATACACATGCCAGCGGTGAAACGCCGGATGAACTTTTTGTTGCCGTCGATCACCTGCTGGAACAGGGATATCGCCATATTCGCTGCCAGCTTGGTTTCTATGGCGGCACGCCCCGCGAGATGCACACGCCTGATAACCCAACGCCAGGTGCATGGTTTGATCAGGACGAATACGTACGCAATACCGTGGAAATGTTCCGCCTGTTACGTGCGCGCTATGGTCATCGTTTCCATATCCTGCATGATGTGCACGAACGCCTGTTCCCACAGCAAGCGCTCCAGTTGGCAAAACAGTTAGAGCCTTATCAACCGTGGTTTATCGAAGATATTTTGTCACCGCAGCAAAGCCCGTGGCTGGCGCAAATTCGCCAGCAGAGCAGCGTGCCGCTGGCAATGGGCGAGCTGTTTAACAATCCGGCTGAGTGGCATGATTTAATCGTTAACCGGCAAATTGATTTTATCCGCTGCCATATATCCCAAATTGGCGGCATTACTCCAGCGCTGAAGCTGGCGGTGCTGTGCCAGGCTTTCGGTGTGCGTTTGGCCTGGCATGGGCCTGGAGACATGACGCCAATAGGTGTTGCGGTGAATACGCATCTCAATATTCATCTGCACAATGCGGCGATTCAGGAGTTTATCCCTCGTTCCGCCACTACTGATGCGGTATTCCCTGGTGCACCGACGGTGCAAAATGGTTTTATTTATCCGCCTACCGCAGTGGGGATTGGGGTTGAATTTGATGAAGCGCTGGCATTGGCGCATCCGGTGGTGTATCGCCCGCATGAGTGGACGCAAAGCCGCCTGCCGGATGGGGCGATTCACACCCCATAATTTACCCCGGCGGTTGTTGACGGAAGGCGAGGTTATCGCGATTGTGCGGGATAACGTAGGTGCAGGAGTAGTTGATATCAATGATGTCGCTAATTTCGTACACCCGCCCGCCGTCTAAAATCCCACGGTTATTGATGTGCATCGCTGGGCTGCCCTTTTTGCAGCCCAGTAGCGCAGCTTGCTCTCGGCTGATGCTGACGGCGCGATAGCGGGTCAACAAGTGTGAAATTTGATAGCCCTTTTCCAATACATACTGCTGTAATGAACGCTCAATAACCTCTTGGTTCAGGTCGCTGAACATGGCGGTTGGCATACGCGAAACTTCAATCTGCACGGCGATATCATCAACGAAGCGCAGGCGGCAGAACTGCCAGATAAAGTCATCATCGGTTAGACCAAAAACTTGCTGATCCTCTGGGCCTGGGCGTGTTTTATGCAGACTTATCATGCGGTAGCGCATTTGGTCGAAACGTTTTTCGGTGATGGAGTTGTAGACCAGCGGGTTGCTGCGCGTTTGTTCGTTTATCCAGATACCCGAACCTTGCACAATGCGCACTACGCCGATATTGGCGAGCTTTTCCAGCGCCTGACGAATAGTAAAACGCGACACGCCATATTCTTGCGCCAGTTGGCGTTCCGGTGGCAGCTTACGTGGCCCGTCGCTGCTGTGCTGATAAATTTTGCTGAGGAGATCCTGGGTCACAAACTCTTTTTTCTTCATCGCCGATGTCACCTACCCGTCGATATAAAAACGCCGGGAAGCTATCCCGGCGTTCGATTCATAACAAAGTGAGAGGCTTACTCTTCGGTGCTCTTTTCGACTGCACCTGCGCCGCTTGGTTTACGGCGTTTGCCAATATTTTTAGCATCGCGGTGACGTTTCTTCACGCGAGGCTTGTCTTTGTCTTGCTCTTTTTTCTTCTCGGCGCGCTTCGCCAGCACTTTCTTGGACGGCTTACCGGTCATTTTTTCGCTTGGCGCACGCGTGGTTGGGCGCAGCTCATCAATGACGCGAGCTTTCAGCGGCTCTTCGATATAGCGGCCGATTTTCTGCAACAGCAGGTGATCGTGTGTTTCAACCAGTGAAATCGCCGTGCCTTTACGACCCGCACGACCGGTACGACCAATACGGTGCAGGTAAGTGTCTGCGCCGCGCGGCATATCAAAGTTAATCACGTGGCTAACGTCCGGGATATCAATCCCGCGCGCTGCGACGTCGGTCGCGACCAGGACGTTAACACGGCCTTCGGTCAGGCGTTTAATCCCTTCGGTACGCTTAACCTGCGCCATTTCGCCTTCGAGATAACAGTTGTTAATCCCGGCTGCACGCAGAATTTCAGCCAGCTCATGCACACGCTCACGTTTACGCACAAACACGATGGTACGGGTCGCGTCTTCTTGTTTAAGCAAGTGTTTCAGCAACTCAATTTTGTGCTCAAGGTTATCAGCACGGTAGTACCACTGATGAATTTTCTTGCGTTCGCGAGTGGATGGCGTAGCGGAAACTTCGACCGGATCTTCCAGCAGACGCTCAGCAAAGTTCTGAATCGCTTCGCCTTCGAGCGTTGCGGAGAACAGCAGCGTCTGTTTACGCCAGCGAGTCTCACCCGCGATGTGTTCGATATCCTGGGCAAAGCCCATGTCCAACATGCGGTCGGCTTCGTCGAGGATCAGCGTTTCAACGGCGCGGCAGTCGAAGTTTTCTTCTTTGATGTATTGCAACAGGCGGCCAGTGGTCGCCACCACAATATCCTGGTTTTCGCTGAACACTTCGGCGTGGTTCATATACGCTACGCCGCCGGTGATGGTGGCGATGTCCAGATGCGTATTTTTGGCCAGCTCACGAGCATGTTCTGCAACCTGCATCGCCAGTTCACGCGTCGGCGTAAGGATCAAAATACGCGGCGGCCCGGATTTTTTGCGCGGGAAGTCGAGCAGGTGCTGCAACGCAGGCAGCAAATACGCCGCTGTTTTACCGGTGCCGGTTGGCGCAGAACCGAGAACATCACGTCCATCGAGCGCAGGCGGAATGGCGGCAGCCTGAATGGCAGTCGGGCGTGTAAAGCCTTTGCTCTGGAGGGCATCCAGCAGGCTTTCGTCAAGTTCAAGTTCGGAAAAAGTCGTTACAGTCATGATTACCTCTGTGTGAGGCGCTGATTATAGACGTTACGGCTCTAATCTTCATCTGTTTGTATGGCTATCTGTTCTCGGGTATTGTTCATAGCCGAAAGCGTGTGTGGTTTTACCAGCAAGGTTGCTTATGACGTCAGATTCTAAATCCGCGTTGCGTCGCAACGGATTTACCTTTAAACGATTTTTTGTCGCTCACGATCGCTGTGCCATGAAAGTGGGGACGGACGGTATTTTGCTCGGGGCGTGGTCGCCTATTGCACGGGTGAACCGCGTTCTCGATATTGGTACGGGCAGCGGGTTGTTGGCGTTAATGCTGGCGCAGCGCACCGAGGATAACGTGACGATTGATGCCGTCGAGCTAGACGAAGCGGCGGCGGCACAAGCGCGTGAAAACGTCGCGGAATCGCCGTGGGCTGCACGAATCCATGTGCACACTGCCGACATCCAGCAGTGGGTCGCTGGGCAAACTACGCGCTATAACCTTATTGTCAGCAACCCGCCGTATTATGAGCAGGGCGTTGAGTGCGCGACGCCACAGCGTGAACAGGCGCGTTATACCACCACGCTTGACCATGCCACGCTATTGGCCTGTGCGGCAGATGCCATAACCGAAGAGGGGTTCTTTTGCGTGGTGCTGCCAGAGAACATCGGCCAGGCGTTTACCCAACAGGCGTTATCGATGGGCTGGCATTTGCGCTTGCGAACGGATATCGCCGAAACGGAAATCCGCCTGCCGCATCGCGTTTTATTGGCGTTCTCACCGAAAGGCGGGGAATGTTTCAGCGACAGGTTGGTTATCCGTGGGCCAGAGCAGCAATATTCAGAAGGCTACACTGCGCTGACCCAGGCATTCTATTTATTTATGTGAACCAGCGGCGAGAGAACCGACGGGCCAGATTGCGCCAGTTGTTCAGGGTAATCCAGCGTGTAATGCAGGCCCCGGCTCTCTTTACGCATCATCGCGCAGCGCACGATAAGCTCCGCGACCTGCACCAGATTGCGAAGCTCCAGCAGATTGTTGGAAACACGAAAGCGCGAGTAATACTCATCCAGCTCCTGTTGCAGCATCGTGATGCGGCGTAGCGCGCGCTCCAGCCGTTTTGTCGTGCGCACGATCCCGACGTAATCCCACATCAACAGGCGTAACTCGTGCCAGTTGTGTTGAATGACGACCAGCTCGTCGGAGTTTTCCACCCGGCTTTCATCCCAGGCTGGCAGTTTTTCTGCCTGGCGGGCGTACGGCATTCGCATGTGAATATCCTCCGCCGCCGACCAGCCGTACACCAGGCATTCCAATAGCGAGTTAGATGCCATCCGGTTAGCGCCGTGCAGGCCGGTATAGCTCACTTCGCCAATGGCATACAGCCCATCGACATCGGTACGGCCATAATCATCGACCATCACACCCCCGCAGGTGTAATGCGCCGCCGGAACAATCGGTACGGGTTCTTTTGTCAGGTCGATACCAAGCCCGAATAATTTTTCATAAATCATCGGGAAGTGTTGGCGCACAAATTCTTCTGGCTTGTGGCTAATGTCGAGATACATGCAATCGACGCCAAGACGTTTCATCTCATGATCGATAGCGCGGGCGACGATATCCCGTGGTGCCAGTTCCGCTCGCGAGTCAAAATCCGGCATAAAACGGCTGCCGTCCGGGCGCTTAAGATACGCACCTTCGCCGCGCAGGGCTTCTGTCAGCAGGAAGTTACGTGCCTGTGGGTGATACAGCGCGGTAGGGTGGAACTGGTTAAATTCAAGGTTCGCGACGCGGCAGCCTGCGCGCCAGGCCATAGCAATCCCATCGCCGGAGGAAATATCTGGGTTCGTTGTGTATTGATAAACCTTCGATGCGCCGCCGGTCGCCAGCACCACCGATTTTGCAGCACAGGTTTCAACCTTCTCTTTATTTCGGTCCCAAATCCAGGCTCCCACTACGCGGCGTGTCCCCGGCAAACCGACTTTATCGGAGATAATCAAGTCAACGGCGTTGCAGCGTTCCAGCACACGAATATTTGGGTGATTCAGCGCCTTGTTGACCAGCGTATTTTCGACTTCCCGTCCTGTGGCATCGGCTGCATGCAGAATACGGCGATGGCTGTGGCCGCCTTCGCGCGTCAGATGATAACTCTCTTCGCCGTTGGCCTGAACCTGCGTATCAAACAGCACGCCCTGGTCGATAAGCCACTGTACGCAGTGTCGGGCATTGCTGGCGACAAACGATACCGCCTGACGGTCGCAAATTCCGGCTCCGGCAACCAGCGTATCTTCGATATGCGACTCAATGCTGTCGGTTTCATCAAATACGGCGGCAATTCCCCCTTGCGCATAGAAAGTGGAGCCTTCACTGATAGGGCCTTTGCTTAAGACGATTACTGAACGGTGTTCAGCAAGACGCAGCGCTAACGATAAACCGGCAGCCCCGCTCCCGATAATCAGGACATCACAGGATAGTTCTGGAAGTGAATTCATTATCTTTGTTTAATTTACTAAACACGGTGATCGCAGATTAGCACTACAGAAGCAGACTGTGCAGGATTTTTTTGCACCATAGTTGCAGTGACTAAACAACGGGCGTGAGGAAATGTGGTAGAGGTGATGAAAAAATAAGAAGAACGCTACGCGTTATCACGCCTATTTATGATGAAATAAAGGCTGGGTTACGTTACTCTGCACGGGATTTGCGTTTTTATTTCGCAACTTACACATCGAGAAGCACTTGCAGACTTATAATGATAGACAATGAACAGCCTGCTGCTAAACAAAAACAAAGCGTAACGGAACTTTACGAAAATCGAACACTCTAACTCACGGCTTGCTCATGATGCAGTGGTGGAGTGGCATTCTGATTACGCATGGGAATAAGGTTTGGGGAGACATTACCTCGGATGAGCGAGCAGTTAACGGACCAGGTCCTGGTAGAACGGGTCCAAAAAGGAGACCAGAAAGCGTTTAACCTACTGGTAGTGCGCTATCAGCATAAGGTTGCGAGTCTGGTTTCCCGCTATGTGCCATCTGGCGACGTGCCGGACGTGGTACAAGAGTCTTTTATTAAGGCCTATCGAGCGCTGGATTCTTTCCGGGGGGATAGTGCTTTCTATACCTGGCTGTATCGCATTGCAGTGAATACAGCTAAAAATTACCTGGTTGCTCAGGGGCGTCGTCCGCCATCCAGTGATGTTGATGCGAACGAAGCTGAAAACTTTGAAAGCGGCGGCGCTTTGAAAGAAATTTCGAACCCTGAGAACTTAATGTTGTCAGAAGAACTGAGACAGATTGTTTTTCGCACCATTGATGCGCTTCCAGAAGATTTACGCATGGCAATTACCTTGCGAGAGCTGGATGGCCTAAGCTATGAAGAGATAGCGGCAATCATGGATTGCCCGGTAGGTACGGTTCGTTCGCGTATCTTCCGTGCGCGAGAAGCTATTGATAATAAAGTTCAACCGCTTATCAGGCGTTGATGGAAGCGGGATACTGGAAAAGGTATTAGGCATGCAGAAAGAACAACTTTCCGCCTTAATGGATGGTGAAACGCTGGATAACGAGCTGTTGACTGAGTTAACACGCTCGGCAGAGTTGCAAGAAACCTGGGAGAGCTATCACCTGATCCGTGACTCGCTACGCGGCGACACGAGTGAAGTGCTTCATTTTGATATCTCTTCTCGTGTGATGGCCGCCATCGAAAATGAGCCCGTTCGTCAGCCGACTGCGCCGCTCATTCCTGAAGCCCAGCCAGCACCTCATCAATGGCAGAAAATGCCGTTCTGGAACAAAGTTCGTCCGTGGGCTGGCGCAATCACGCAAATGGGCGTGGCAGCGTGCGTATCGCTTGCTGTTATCGTTGGTGTCCAGCACTATAATGGGCAGACGGAATCCACCCAACCTGAATCACCGGTATTCAACACGCTGCCGATGATGGGCAAAGCTAGCCCAGTTAGCCTGGGTGTTCCTTCGGACGCATCGGCGGGCACGGGTCAGCAGCAAGTTCAGGAACAGCGTCGCCGTATCAATGCTATGCTGCAAGATTACGAATTGCAGCGTCGCTTGCATTCAGAACAGCTTCAGTTTGAGCAGGCACAAACCCAGCAAGCGGCTGTTCAGGTGCCAGGCTATCAAACTCTAGGAACGCAATCGCAGTAATGAAGCAACTTTGGTGTGCCATGTCACTTGTGGCTGGTAGCCTGTTCTTCTCCGCTAACGCCTCGGCAGATGTATCGTCCGGGGCGTTGTTGCAGGAGATGAATCTGGCCAGTCAGTCACTCAACTACGAGCTGTCGTTCGTCAGCATTAATAAATCCGGCGTTGAATCGTTACGCTATCGTCACGTGCGTCTCAACGGTCAGCCGCTGGCGCAACTGCTGCAAATGGACGGCCCGCGCCGTGAAGTAGTGCAGCGCGGTAACGAAATTAGCTACTTTGAACCAGGGCTTGACCCGTTCACACTGAACGGCGACTACATCGTCGATTCATTGCCTTCGCTGGTTTATACCGATTTCAAACGTCTGGCGCCGTACTACGACTTTATCTCCGTCGGGCGTACGCGCATCGCCGATCGCATGTGTGACGTGATTCGAGTCGTCGCCCGCGATGGGACGCGCTACAGCTATATCGTCTGGCTGGATTCTGAAAGCAAATTGCCAATGCGCGTTGACCTTCTTGACCGCGATGGCGAAACCCTTGAGCAGTTCCGGGTTATCTCTTTCATCACCGGTGAGCCGGTTAGCAATAGTATGCAGAATCTGGCGAAAGCCAGCCTGCCGCCGCTGCTCTCGCTGCCAACCGGAAATAGCGCTAAATTCAACTGGTCCGCCGGTTGGGTTCCGCAGGGCTTTAGTGAAGTCTCCAGCAGTCGCCGTACGCTACCAAGCGTTGACAGCCCTGTAGAATCACGGCTCTATTCTGATGGCTTGTTCAGCTTCTCAATTAATATCAGTCGGGCGACGGCTAACAGCAGCGAACAAATGCTGCGTACGGGGCGTCGGACGGTGAGCACAACGGTTCGTACCCAGGCTCAGGCCGATATCACTATCGTCGGTGAACTGCCGCCGCAAACGGCGAAGCGTGTCGCTGACGGCGTTCAATTCAAGGGCGTGCAATGATTAAAGAGTGGGCTACCGTTATCGCATGGGAGAATGGTGTCGCGCAGGTGAGCTGCGATGTCAAAGCCTCCTGTAGCAGTTGCGCTTCACGCGCAGGCTGTGGCAGTCGTGTGCTGAATAAACTGGGGCCGCAAACCACCCATACCATTACCGTACCCAGCGCCGAGCCGTTAGTGGCGGGGCAAAAGGTGGAATTAGGCATTACCGAAAGCAGCCTGCTTGGCTCTGCAATGCTGGTTTACATGTCGCCATTGCTGGGGCTGTTTGTGGTGGCAGGGCTGTTTCAGGTGTTGTTTGCGACCGATATCGCTGCGCTATGCGGTGCGATACTCGGCGGCGTAGGTGGATTCCTGATTGCCAAAGGCTTTTCGCCCCGGCTTGCCGCGCGAGAAACCTGGCAGCCGATTATCATCAGTGTAGGGCTGCCGCCCGATCTGATTCGCACAGCATCATCTTCTGAAATGAGCCAGTGATTACACTGGCTTTCTTTTTTCTGGAACGACATTCGCAGGAAGCGCTAAGCTTGCGGGAAGAGCATTTCCTGGTTACGCGGTTGTAGTGTAGAATGCGGCGTTTTCGAACGACACAAACGTCAGGCTCAGTACAGCGGCCTCAAAGTATTCGTAAGGCATAAATATTTTAATATATGAAGAATATACGTAACTTCTCCATCATTGCACATATCGACCACGGTAAATCAACGCTGTCTGACCGTATTATTCAGATTTGCGGTGGCCTTTCCGATCGTGAAATGGAAGCCCAGGTTCTGGATTCAATGGATCTGGAACGCGAACGTGGCATAACCATTAAAGCACAGAGCGTGACGTTGGATTTTAAAGCAGCCGACGGGGAAACCTATCAGCTGAACTTTATCGACACGCCAGGCCACGTTGACTTCTCCTATGAAGTGTCTCGCTCTCTGGCGGCCTGTGAAGGCGCACTGCTGGTGGTTGACGCCGGACAGGGCGTAGAAGCACAGACGCTGGCGAACTGCTACACCGCGATGGAAATGGATCTGGAAGTGGTGCCGGTTCTGAACAAAATCGACCTGCCTGCTGCCGATCCTGAGCGCGTGGCGGAAGAAATTGAAGATATCGTTGGCATCGACGCCACCGATGCGGTGCGCTGCTCGGCGAAAACCGGCGTGGGCGTCACCGACGTTCTGGAACGCCTGGTGCGCGATATTCCGCCGCCGGAAGGTGATCCAGAAGGCCCGCTGCAAGCGCTGATCATTGACTCCTGGTTCGATAACTACCTGGGCGTGGTTTCTCTGGTGCGTATTAAAAACGGCACCATGCGCAAAGGCGACAAAATTAAAGTGATGAGCACCGGTCAGGTCTACAACGCAGACCGTCTGGGGATCTTCACGCCGAAACAGGTTGACCGTACCGAGCTGAAATGCGGCGAGGTAGGTTGGCTGGTTTGTGCTATTAAAGACATTCTTGGCGCGCCGGTTGGCGATACCTTAACGGCGGCACGTAACCCAGCAGAAAAAGCGCTGCCGGGCTTCAAAAAGGTGAAACCGCAGGTTTATGCTGGCTTGTTCCCGGTAAGCTCTGACGATTACGAAAACTTCCGTGATGCGTTAGGCAAGCTGAGCCTGAACGATGCCTCCCTGTTCTACGAGCCAGAAAGCTCTACCGCGCTGGGCTTCGGCTTCCGCTGTGGCTTCCTCGGCCTGCTGCACATGGAGATTATCCAGGAGCGCCTGGAACGTGAATACGATCTGGATCTGATCACCACCGCGCCGACCGTAGTGTACGAAGTGGAAACCACAGCGAAAGAGACTATCTACGTTGATAGCCCGTCTAAGCTGCCGCCACTGAACAACATTTACGAGCTGCGCGAGCCAATCGCGGAATGTCACATGCTGCTGCCACAGGCTTATCTGGGCAACGTGATTACGCTGTGTATCGAGAAGCGTGGCGTACAGACCAATATGGTTTACCACGGTAACCAGGTGGCGCTGACCTATGAAATCCCGATGGCGGAAGTGGTGCTCGACTTCTTCGACCGCCTGAAGTCAACGTCGCGCGGTTATGCGTCGCTGGACTATAACTTCAAACGCTTCCAGACGTCTGACATGGTGCGTGTTGATGTCCTCATCAACAACGAACGTGTCGATGCGCTGGCGCTGATTACCCACCGTGATAACTCCCAGAGCCGTGGTCGTGAGCTGGTGGAGAAGATGAAAGATCTGATTCCACGCCAGCAGTTCGACATTGCGATTCAGGCCGCTATTGGAACGCACATTATTGCGCGTTCCACGGTGAAGCAGCTGCGTAAAAACGTTCTGGCTAAATGCTACGGTGGCGATATCAGCCGTAAGAAAAAGCTGCTGCAAAAACAGAAAGAGGGTAAAAAGCGAATGAAGCAGATCGGTAACGTCGAGCTGCCGCAGGAAGCCTTCCTCGCCATTCTGCACGTCGGTAAAGATAATAAATAATCTCTAAGGAGTTGGCATGGCGAACATGTTTGCCCTGATTCTGGTGATTGCCACACTGGTGACGGGCGTTTTGTGGTGCGTTGATAAGTTTATCTTCGGCCCTAAACGACGGGAACGTCAGGCTGCGGCGCAGGCCGCAGCGGGTGACGCACTGGATCAAAAAACGCTGAAAAAAGTTGGCCCGAAACCGGGCTGGCTGGAAACGGGTGCATCGGTATTTCCGGTGCTGGCCATCGTGTTGATTGTGCGTTCATTTATCTATGAACCGTTCCAGATCCCGTCTGGCTCAATGATGCCAACTCTGCTGATCGGTGACTTTATCCTGGTGGAAAAATACGCCTACGGAATTAAAGACCCGATTTATCAGAAGACGATTATCGAAACGGGTCACCCGAAACGTGGCGATATCGTGGTGTTCAAATACCCAGAAGATCCGCGTCTTGACTACATCAAGCGCACGGTGGGTCTGCCGGGTGATAAAGTCACCTACGATCCGGTTGCTAAGCAGGTCACTATTCAACCAGGATGCAGCTCTGGTCAGGCATGCAGCAGTGCGCTGCCGGTAACCTACTCCAACGTTGAACCGAGTGATTTCGTACAAACCTTCTCCCGTCGCAACGGCGGTGAAGCGACCAGCGGTTTCTTCGAGATGCCGCAGGGCGAAAGCAAGTCTGATGGCGTCCGTCTGGACCAACGCCAGGAAACCCTGGGTGACGTCAATCACCGTATTTTGACGGTGCCAATCGCGCAGGATCAGGTCGGCATGTACTATCGTCAGTCCGGTTTGCCGCTGGCTACCTGGATTGTCCCGCCGGGCCAATACTTCATGATGGGTGATAACCGTGACAACAGCGCGGACAGCCGTTATTGGGGCTTTGTGCCGGAAGCGAACCTGGTGGGTAAAGCGACCGCTATCTGGATGAGCTTCGAAAAACAAGAAGGGCAATGGCCAACCGGTGTCCGTTTAAGCCGCATCGGTGGGATCCATTAATTCTTGTCCGACATTATGCAGGGGCGATATTGCCCCTGCATAAATTATTTAGCAGTTAAATCTCTCCAAACTAACGACATCCCTTGTCGTTGCGTATAGAATATCCCCCCGAAGATTCGGATGTCTCTTAAGAGAGACACGGCACACGAAACCGCATTGGTTTCCTTCAGGTCTGTTTCGTGTGCTGCATTGTTGACGCATTCATTTATTTGGTATCGCATGAACCCCATCGTAATTAATCGGCTTCAACGGAAGCTGGGCTACACTTTTCTTCATCAGGAGCTGTTGCAACAGGCATTAACGCACCGTAGTGCCAGCAGCAAACACAACGAACGCTTAGAATTTCTGGGCGACTCAATTTTAAGCTACGTGATCGCCAACGCGCTCTATCACCGCTTCCCTCGTGTGGATGAAGGCGATATGAGCCGGATGCGCGCCACGCTGGTTCGCGGTAATACGCTGGCAGAAATTGCCCGCGAATTTGAACTGGGCGAGTGCCTGCGTTTAGGGCCGGGTGAGTTGAAGAGCGGCGGTTTCCGTCGGGAATCAATTCTGGCGGACACGGTCGAAGCGTTAATTGGCGGGGTGTTCCTCGACAGCGATATTCAGACTGTTGAGAAATTGATCCTCTCCTGGTATCAAACTCGTCTGGACGAAATTAGCCCAGGCGATAAGCAAAAAGATCCAAAAACACGCTTGCAGGAGTATCTGCAAGGCCGCCATCTGCCGCTGCCATCTTATTTGGTAGTCCAGGTGCGTGGGGAAGCACACGATCAGGAATTTACTATCCACTGCCAGGTTAGCGGCCTGAGTGAACCGGTGGTCGGCACAGGTTCCAGCCGTCGCAAGGCGGAACAAGCTGCCGCCGAACAGGCGCTGAAAAAGCTGGAGTTGGAATGAGCATCGATAAAACTTATTGCGGATTTATTGCCATCGTCGGTCGTCCGAACGTTGGCAAATCTACATTGCTGAACAAACTGCTCGGGCAGAAGATCTCGATCACTTCCCGAAAAGCGCAGACCACGCGTCACCGCATTGTCGGTATCCATACGGAAGGGGAATATCAGGCGATTTACGTCGATACCCCCGGCCTGCACATGGAAGAAAAACGCGCCATCAACCGCCTGATGAACAAAGCGGCAAGCAGCTCTATCGGTGACGTTGAGCTGGTTATTTTCGTGGTTGAAGGCACTCGCTGGACGCCGGACGACGAAATGGTGCTTAACAAACTGCGCGATGGTAAAGCCCCGGTTATTCTGGCGGTGAACAAAGTCGATAACGTGCAGGAAAAAGCCGATCTTCTGCCACACTTGCAGTTCCTCGGTAACCAGATGAACTTCCTCGACATCGTGCCGATGTCTGCGGAAACGGGGCTGAACGTTGATACCATCGCCGGTATCGTGCGTAAACATCTGCCGCAAGCGATTCATCACTTCCCGGAAGATTACATTACTGACCGTTCTCAGCGCTTTATGGCCTCTGAAATCATCCGTGAAAAACTGATGCGTTTCCTGGGTGCGGAGCTGCCATACTCAGTAACCGTTGAAATTGAACGTTTTATCCCGAACGAACGTGGCGGATACGACATCAACGGCCTGATTCTGGTTGAGCGTGAAGGGCAGAAGAAAATGGTGATTGGCAACAAAGGGGCCAAAATCAAAACCATCGGTATTGAAGCCCGTAAAGACATGCAAGAGATGTTCGAAGCGCCGGTTCACCTCGAACTGTGGGTGAAAGTGAAATCCGGCTGGGCTGATGATGAGCGTGCACTGCGCAGTCTCGGTTACGTTGACGATCTCTGATTTGCCGGCTCTGCGGTTTGAAAGACGACGAATATGATGGAAGGCTGGCAGCGCGCATTCGTCCTGCATAGTCGCCCCTGGAGCGAAACCAGCCTCATGCTGGACGTCTTCACGGAAGAGTCTGGTCGCGTGCGCCTTGTTGCTAAAGGCGCACGTTCCAAACGCTCCAACCTCAAAGGCGCTCTTCAGCCTTTTACCCCTCTTTTAGTTCGCTTTGGCGGGCGTGGCGAAGTCAAAACGCTGCGTAGCGCGGAAGCCGTATCGCTGGCGTTACCGCTAAGCGGCATCACGCTCTACAGCGGGCTGTACGTCAACGAATTAGTCTCACGTGTGCTTGAACACGAAACACGCTTCTCCGAACTTTTCTTCGATTATCTGCATTGTATCCAGGCTCTGGCGGGCACGTCTGGCTCGCCTGAACCGGCGCTGCGCCGCTTTGAGCTGGCGCTGTTAGGCCATTTGGGCTACGGCGTGGATTTTCTGCACTGCGCCGGGAGCGGAGATGAAGTTGATGACACCATGACTTACCGCTATCGGGAAGAGAAGGGCTTTATCGCCAGCGTGGTGATTGATAACAACACCTTTACCGGACACCAGCTAAAAGCGCTGGCGAGCCGCGAATTTCCTGATGCCGATACACTGCGAGCGGCAAAACGCTTTACCCGCATGGCGCTGAAGCCGTATCTTGGCGGCAAGCCGTTAAAAAGCAGAGAATTATTCCGGCAGTTTTTACCGAAAAGATAGCCTTCACCCCGACGGGGTTCAATATGAGTACGAGCGGTATCCTCTGCGGATAAAAAGAGTGTGAGGGCAAAATGCATACCGAACTACAAAAAATCGAGGATTGTCATGGCTGAATTACTGTTAGGCGTCAATATTGACCACATTGCCACCCTGCGTAACGCACGCGGCACCGCATACCCAGACCCTGTCCAGGCTGCGTTTATCGCCGAGCAGGCGGGAGCGGATGGCATTACCGTGCATTTGCGCGAAGACCGTCGTCACATCACTGACCGTGATGTTCGTATCCTGCGCCAAACGCTGCATACGCGCATGAACCTCGAAATGGCCGTCACCGAAGAGATGTTGGCGATTGCCTGTGAAGCCAAACCGCATTTCTGCTGCCTGGTGCCGGAAAAGCGTCAGGAAGTGACCACTGAAGGCGGCCTGGACGTTGCCGGTCAGTTGGACAAAATGCGCGATGCCTGTAAGCGTCTGGCTGATGCAGGTATTCTGGTTTCGCTGTTTATCGATGCCGACGACGTGCAAATTAAAGCCGCCGCTGATGTTGGCGCGCCGTTTATTGAAATTCACACTGGCTGCTACGCCGATGCTAAGACCGATGCTGAACAAGCAAAAGAGCTGGAACGGATCGCGAAAGCGGCGACCTACGCGGCAAGCCTTGGCCTGAAAGTTAACGCCGGTCACGGCCTGACTTACCATAACGTGAAAGCGGTGGCAGCCCTGCCGGAAATGCACGAGCTGAATATCGGCCACGCGATTATTGGCCGCGCAGTGATGAGCGGCCTGAAAGACGCGGTCGCTGAAATGAAACGTCTGATGCTGGAAGCGCGCGGGTAATGGCGATTCTGGGCCTGGGAACCGACATCGTCGAAATTGCCCGTATCGAAGGGGTGATTGCCCGTAGCGGCGATCGCCTTGCTCGTCGGGTGTTGAGCGACAATGAGTGGGCTATCTGGGAAACGCACCAACAGCCGGTGCGTTTTCTGGCGAAGCGTTTTGCGGTGAAAGAGGCGGCGTCAAAAGCGCTGGGCACGGGCATTCGCAACGGCCTGGCGTTTAATCAGTTCGAAGTGTACAACGACGAAATGGGCAAACCGAAGCTGCGTTTATGGGGCGAGGCCAAACGGTTGGCAGAGCAAATGGGCGTAGCGCATATGCACGTGACGCTCGCGGATGAACGTCACTATGCGTGTGCCACGGTGATTATCGAAAGCTAGATTTTGTCGGCGTGGTGCATCTGGACAAACTTGTCCCACAACTGCTCTTCGCTTTCCAGATGTGCCGGATCTTTCAAAATGGTATTGGGGATCGGGCACACTTTCTGGCAGGTCGGCGTTTCGTAATGGCCAATGCACTCGGTACAGCGATCGCTGTTGATCTCATAGATGCTATCACCCATCGAAATCGCCTCATTAGGACATTCCGGTTCGCACATATCGCAGTTGATACATTTTTTGGTGATTAACAGCGCCATCAGGAAATTCTCAGAAACGAAATAAACAGGGCGCGAATTATACGCTCATTTTCCGCTCAGGCCATATCTTTTCTGGGGGTATCGCATTCCTGATCAAACCAGTTTCTTCACCAGCGCTTCGCTGTGGCGGATCCGTTCAGGCGCATTTTCTAAATCTTGCTGTACCAGCCCCATAAATAGCAGATCCGTCAGCATCATCTGCGCGCTGGTTGATGAAATTGCCGCGCTGCGCGTCGCTTGTTCTTCCGCAATGGTATACAGGCAGTGCGTCGCGCGCTGCTGGAGCGCATTTGGCGAGAATCCGGTAATGGCTAAGACTTTGCCACCCACTCGCAAGGTTTCATCTGCGGCGAGATTGATCTCCCGACGAGCGCCGGAATAAGAGATAGCCAACAACAGATCGTCCTGAGCCATCGCCTGTACGGTAGCGAGCAGGGCGTGCATATCCAGTTCAGGCACCGCGTTAAAGCCAATTTTCATCAGCTTCCAACTGAAATTACGCGCCACCAGGCCGGATGCGCCAATGCCGGTGAGAATAATACGCCGCGCACCGCGCAGCAGCGTCAACGCTTCCAGTAGCTTATCTTCACTGTTTACGTCGAGCGAAGCGTGCATTGCCGCGACGTTATCTTTAATGAGCTTCTCACCCACCAGACGCAGCGGATCGTCGCCGCAAATCTGGTTATGCACCGGTATAGAATGCAGGTTGGCGCTACTGGCCAGCGCTTCACTTAGCGCCAGTTTTAACGCCGGAAACCCTTTAAACCCCAGCTTCTGGGCGAATTTCACCACGCTGGACTGGCTCACGCCAGCCTGGCTTGCCAGTTGTTGTGAGCTTAAATGCCGCGCCAGATCCGGCTGCGCCAGAATAAAATCTGCCAGCTTTCTATCGCTTTGCGCCAGTTGGGGATAACGCTGACGAATACTGATTAAACAATTCATAATAACCTCACGGGCACAATGACCACGATGTGTCAGAACACCATTCTGCTCGTCTGATATACCCGCCATACTTCAAGTTGCCTGGGTGTGAGCGGCCTTCATGACTCGAATTAATTGGGGGGTAGAATTATGTATTCTAGTATAACGGAATATAGCGAATTAAATATTCCATAGCCCGCAAAATGCCACACTTTTGGTGACGAGAGTCTGTTTAAGCGCGGTTCAGCGAAAGCCTGCGGGCATTCTGCTAGTCTGTGGGCTGACATGACAGGGTATTACAGGAGTTTCATTTGACAAGCTATTCCCGCCGCGTAGTGTTTTTTGACCTCGATGGCACGTTGCATCAGCAGGATTTGTTCGGTGCTTTTTTGCGTTATTTGCTTCGCCACTTGCCGCTTAACACGCTGCTGGTACTCCCTTTGCTACCGATCATCGGCGCAACGATGTTGGTGAAAGGGCGCGCCGCGCGTTGGCCAATGAGCGTGCTGTTGTGGGCGTGTACCTTCGGGCGAAAAGAGTCAATGCTCAATGCGCTGGAGGCGAATTTTATTACCAAATTTCGCGCGACAGTGACTCCTTTCCCTGTCGTGCAACAACGTTTAGACAGCTACCTTCACGGGAATGACGCCGACGTTTGGCTGATTACCGGCTCGCCGCAATCGCTGGTGGCGCGCGTGTATGCCGACACACCCTGGATCTCGCGGATTAACCTTATTGGTAGCCAAATGCAGCGTGCGTTCGGCGGGCGAGTGTTGGTGGTGCGTTGCCTGGGGCATGAAAAAGTGGTGCAACTGGAACAACGTCTTGGCGCGCCGCTGCGTTTATACAGCGGCTACAGCGACAGCAAACAGGATAACCCGCTACTCTATTTCTGCGAGCACCGTTGGCGCGTTACGCCGCGTGGCGAGCTGGAACAACTGGAATAGCGCCAGCGGCACGGCGTCTGTTTTTGTGTATAATGCGCCGCGTTTTATCATCTGGAGTCCCCACGTTGTCCGACATTGAACAGAACCATGAATACTGGATGCGCCATGCGCTGAAACTTGCCCAACGTGCCTGGGAGGAGGGCGAAGTGCCGGTGGGGGCGGTACTGGTGCATAACAATCAAGTGATTGGCGAAGGCTGGAACCGGCCGATTGGTCGCCATGACCCAACCGCACATGCGGAGATTATGGCGCTGCGTCAGGGCGGCCTGGTGCTGCAAAACTACCGCCTGATTGACACCACGCTGTACGTCACGCTGGAACCCTGCGTGATGTGTGCCGGAGCAATGGTGCATAGCCGTATTGGTCAACTGGTGTTTGGCGCGCGCGATGCTAAAACCGGCGCGGCAGGTTCGCTGATGGATGTGCTGCACCATCCCGGCATGAACCATCGGGTAGAAATAACGGAAGGGGTGTTGGCGGACGCGTGTTCATCGATGCTTAGCGACTTTTTCCGCCACCGTCGCCAGCAGCAAAAAGCGCTGAGACAGGCGGCAAAACTGACCCCGCCCGACGCACAATAAGTTATTCCGGCTTCGCCATTAAGAAGGAAAGCGCGTTCCCCTGCGTAGGCGAGGGGAGGAATGAGAACAGGCCGTAATGGCTCTGATTAAGTTCATCCGGCGTAACGGCCGGATAGGCTTCGGCAATCGCCCTCTGTTCCGTCGCTTTTCTCTCTTTCTCCAGTAGATAACCCACCAGGCTAATCTGATACTTACGGATATTCTCGACGTAAGCATAGGCCTCATGGCCGCGCGCGTAGCCATATGTCAGCTTGCTATACCACGGTTTCTGGCTGAGCAGCGGCAGGCGCAGTTTCACTTCGGCCCAACTATCTGGGTTACCTTTCTGTTTTGCGGTCAGCGCGCGCGCGTCGAGCATATGGGCATAGCCCATATTGTAGGCCGCCAGCGCAAACCAAATCCGCTCGTCCTGCGGTACGCTATCTGGCACTTTCGTCATCATATCGCGGATATAGCGCATCCCGCCGCTGATGCTTTGCTCGGGGTCGGTGCGATCGCTCAACCCCAAACTCTGGGCGGTGTTTTTGGTCAACATCATCAGACCTCGAACCCCGGTTGGTGATGTAGCTAACGGATCCCAGTGTGATTCCTGATAAGAGATAGCCGCCAGCAGGCGCCAGTCAATTTCGTTCGCGTATTTTTTAAATAACGGCTGCAAGTCCGGCAGCACGTTATCCACCGCGCGCAGGAAGGTGCGGGTATCAACATAGTCAAAATCATCGCCGTGACCGAGGTATTTCTCCTCCAGACGCGCGAGCGTGCCGTCATCATTGATATTGTTAAAGAAGTCGAGCATCGCGGCAGAAAGCGTGTTGTCATTATCTTTAAGGCTAAACCAGGTGACTGGCTGCTCGTCGGTAACGTCCAGCGCTACCGCCAGCTCAGGGTGAACGCGCTGGAACAGGCCAATCGCGACGGAATCCGCGATGGTGTAATCGAGCTTGCCATCGATAACCGCTTGCATCAAATCAACCGAACCGCGCTTTTCATCCACGGTCCAGGTGAGGTCAGGAAACTTCTTTTCTTTTAAGGTTTGCAGGTCATTGATAACCACCTGGCCGGGGGCGATGGTCAGTTGCTCGGCGCTAACGTTGCTGAGGCTACGCGGGCGCAGGCTGCCGACGCGATAGACCAACTGCTGGGAGACGGAATAATAGGTTGGCCCAGCCTGATAGTTTTTCACCCGTTCGCTGTTGTAAACCAGCCCGGCGGCGAGCAGGTCGGCGTCGCCGTGGTCGAGGTCATCGAATAACTGGCTAATATTTTGTCGCACGGTGATTTTCAGCTTCACGCCGAGGTAGTCGGCGAACTGCTGAGCCATCTCATAATCGAGGCCGTACTGTTTATTATTAATGGTGGCGTAGGTCAGCGGCGAGAGCACGGTACTGACGCGCAGCTCCCCCCGCTCTTGAATCGCGGCGATACGGTTGTCTGGTTTGCCAAACCAGGGAATGGACGGCCAAAGCGCTGCGGCCAGCAACAGCGTGACAATGCCGATCAGCAGATAATTAATCTTTAATTTTTTCAAATGGTTAATTCGCTGCGACACCAAATGGTGCCCTTAATAATATTAAGGATTGGTACTGAATCAGCGGCATTTTGCTTAACATTGCGCCAGTTGGCAACTGATTCGAGAGGTGCGTCACATCTATTGGTAAAGCGCGGACATGATTTTATTTCGACGCAAACGGTTTCGTCGGGGCGCAGGATTCTCTATAATAGCCGCCGTTCTCCCCCATTGCGCACATTGAAAGCTGAGAAGACGAGAGACTTATGATGGAAATTCTGCGTGGTTCGCCTGCACTGTCTGCATTTCGCATTAACAAACTGCTGACGCGTTTTCAGGCAGCCAACCTCCCGGTAAGCAATATTTACGCCGAGTATGTCCATTTTGCCGACCTGGACGCGCCGCTGAATGAAGAACAGCGGGCGAGACTTGAGCGACTGTTGCAGTATGGCCCAAGCTTGAACAGCCATACGCCTACCGGCAAACTGCTACTCGTCACTCCCCGTCCTGGCACTATCTCCCCCTGGTCTTCCAAAGCTACCGATATCGCCCACAACTGCGGCTTACCGCAGGTTCTGCGTCTTGAGCGTGGCGTGGCGTACTATATTGATGCTGCCAGCCTGACCCACGAGCAAACTGCGGCGGTGGCGGCTGAACTGCATGACCGCATGATGGAGAGCGTATTTGCCTCATTGCAGGATGCGGAAAAATTATTCGCGCATCACCAACCGGCACCGGTTTCCAGCGTTGACCTGCTGGGGCAGGGTCGCCAGGCGCTGATTGACGCCAACCTGCGTCTTGGCCTGGCGTTGGCTGATGACGAAATCGACTATTTGCAGGATGCGTTCAATAAACTGGGACGTAACCCGAACGATATCGAGCTATACATGTTCGCGCAGGCTAACTCTGAGCACTGCCGCCACAAAATTTTCAACGCCGACTGGATTATCGACGGTGAACAGCAGCCGAAGTCGCTGTTCAAGATGATTAAAAACACCTTCGAAACCACGCCGGATCACGTGCTGTCTGCGTATAAAGATAACGCCGCCGTGATGGAAGGCTCTGAAGTGGGTCGTTACTTCGCTGATCACGAAACCGGGCGCTACGAGTTCCACCAGGAACCGGCGCACATCCTGATGAAAGTGGAAACCCACAACCACCCAACGGCTATCTCCCCGTGGCCTGGTGCGGCAACCGGCTCCGGCGGTGAAATCCGTGATGAAGGCGCAACCGGTCGCGGGGCGAAACCAAAAGCAGGGCTGGTGGGCTTTTCCGTGTCGAACCTGCGTATTCCGGGCTTTGAACAGCCGTGGGAAGAAGATTTCGGCAAACCGGATCGTATCGTCACGGCGCTGGATATCATGACCGACGGCCCACTGGGCGGCGCGGCGTTTAACAACGAGTTTGGGCGTCCGGCACTGACCGGCTACTTCCGTACTTATGAAGAAAAAGTGAAAAGCCACAACGGCGAAGAACTGCGCGGCTACCACAAACCGGTCATGTTGGCCGGTGGGATCGGCAACATCCGCGCCGATCACGTGCAAAAAGGCGAGATCACCGTCGGCGCGAAACTGATCGTCCTCGGCGGCCCGGCGATGAATATCGGCCTCGGCGGCGGCGCGGCCTCTTCGATGGCTTCCGGCCAGTCTGATGCCGACCTCGACTTTGCCTCCGTACAGCGCGACAACCCAGAAATGGAACGCCGCTGCCAGGAAGTTATCGACCGTTGCTGGCAGTTGGGCGATGCGAACCCGATTCTGTTTATCCACGACGTTGGTGCGGGCGGCCTTTCTAACGCCATGCCTGAGTTGGTGAGCGATGGTGGGCGTGGCGGTAAATTTGAGCTGCGCGATATTCTCAGCGATGAGCCTGGCATGAGCCCGCTGGAAATCTGGTGCAACGAATCGCAGGAACGTTACGTGCTGGCGGTGGCGGCTGACCAACTGCCGCTGTTTGACGAGCTGTGTCAGCGTGAACGCGCGCCATACGCAGTTATCGGTGAAGCGACCGAAGAACAACACCTGACGCTTAATGACCGCCATTTCGATAACCAACCAATCGATATGCCGCTGGACGTGTTGCTGGGCAAAACGCCGAAAATGACTCGCAACGTGCAGACGCTGAAAGCGAAAGGCGATGCGCTAGCCCGTGAGAATATCTCGCTGGCGGATGCAGTAAACCGCGTGTTGCACCTGCCAACGGTGGCAGAGAAAACCTTCCTCATCACCATTGGCGACCGTACCGTCACCGGTATGGTGGCGCGTGATCAGATGGTTGGCCCGTGGCAGATTCCGGTGGCGAACTGCGCGGTGACCACCGCGAGCCTCGACAGCTACTACGGCGAAGCGATGGCGATTGGCGAACGTGCGCCGGTGGCATTGCTGGACTTCGCAGCCTCTGCCCGTTTGGCGGTGGGCGAAGCGCTGACCAACATTGCTGCTACCCAAATTGGCGACATTAAACAGATTAAACTGTCGGCTAACTGGATGTCGGCGGCCGGTCATCCGGGCGAAGACGCCGGTCTGTATGAAGCAGTCAAAGCTATCGGTGAAGAGTTGTGCCCACAACTGGGTCTGACCATTCCGGTAGGTAAAGATTCGATGTCGATGAAAACCCGCTGGCAGGAAGGCAACGAACAGCGCGAAATGACCTCGCCGCTGTCGCTGGTGATTTCCGCTTTTGCGCGCGTAGAAGACGTGCGCCAGACCATCACGCCACAGCTTTCCACCGACGACAACGCCCTGCTGCTGATTGACCTTGGTAAAGGCCACAACGCGCTGGGCGCGACTGCGCTGGCGCAGGTTTACCGCCAACTGGGCGACAAACCGGCTGACGTGCGCGACGTTGCGCAGCTTAAGGGCTTCTATGACGCCATCCAGGCGCTGGTTGCGCAGCGTAAACTGCTGGCCTACCACGACCGCTCTGATGGCGGCCTGCTGGTGACGCTGGCGGAGATGGCCTTTGCGGGTCACTGCGGCGTTGAAGCTGATGTTGCAGCGCTGGGTGACGACCGTCTGGCGGCGCTGTTTAACGAAGAATTGGGCGCAGTGATTCAGGTTCGCGCCGCTGACCGCGACGCCGTTGAGGCGATTCTGGCGGCTAACGGTCTCGCCGACTGTGTGCATTATCTCGGCAAGGCTGTCGTCGGCGACCGTTTCACCTTGACCGCCAACGGACAAC
Organism: Kluyvera fluvialis; assembly: GCF_059725275.1. Taxonomy (NCBI): domain Bacteria; kingdom Pseudomonadati; phylum Pseudomonadota; class Gammaproteobacteria; order Enterobacterales; family Enterobacteriaceae; genus Kluyvera; species Kluyvera fluvialis. The sequence goes on from NZ_AP046142.1 coordinate 1,329,164, forward strand.
CGGTGTTCAGCGAAAGCCGCACCACGCTTCGGATGTGGTGGGCAGAAACCACCTGGCAGATGCAGCGCCTGCGCGACAACCCTGAATGTGCCGATCAGGAACATCAGGCAAAAGCCAACGATGCCGATCCTGGCCTTAACGTGAAGTTGACCTTTGATATTAACGCTGACGTCGCTGCGCCATACATTGCCACCGGCGCGCGCCCGAAAGTTGCCGTACTGCGTGAGCAGGGTGTGAACTCCCACGTTGAAATGGCGGCGGCTTTCCACCGCGCGGGCTTTGATGCTATCGACGTTCATATGAGTGATTTGCTGGCTGGCCGCACCGGTCTGGGCGCGTTCGATGCGCTGGTGGCCTGCGGTGGCTTCTCCTACGGTGACGTGCTGGGCGCGGGCGAAGGCTGGGCGAAATCGATTCTGTTCAACAACCGTGTGCGTGACGAGTTTGCAACCTTCTTCCATCGTCCGCAAACGCTGGCGCTGGGCGTGTGTAACGGCTGCCAGATGATGTCTAACCTGCGTGAACTGATCCCTGGCAGCGACCTGTGGCCGCGCTTTGTGCGTAACCATTCCGACCGCTTTGAAGCGCGCTTCAGCCTGGTGGAAGTCGCCAGCAGCCCATCGTTGCTGCTGCAAGGCATGGAAGGCTCGCGGATGCCTATCGCGGTGTCGCACGGTGAAGGGCAGGTTGAAGTTCGCGATGCCGCGCATCTGGCGCAGCTTGAGAGCAAAGGCCTGGTGGCGCTGCGTTTTGTGGATAACCTCGGCAATATAACGCAAGCGTACCCTGCGAACCCGAACGGCTCAGCAAACGGGATTACCGCAGTAACCAACGAAAGCGGGCGCGTAACCATTATGATGCCGCACCCAGAACGTGTGTTCCGCACAGTGGCAAACTCCTGGCACCCGGAAAACTGGGGCGAGGACAGCCCGTGGATGCGTATTTTCCGCAATGCGCGTAAACAGCTCGGTTAAGGTTATGAGCGAATGGCCTGATGACGCTTTGTTTATCAGGTTCACGGAACGGATACCGTGTCGGCCGGGCAAGCGCAGCGCCCCCGGCTGAGAAAACGGCCCCTCTTTGCGAGGGGCCGTTTTTTTGTGCTTACCCGACACGAGGTGTCGGGAAATACCGACATTACCGTAGTAGTGGTGTCGTCAAATGGAGACGTTTAATATGTTGATATATATTGTTTTTATGTATTGGCTAAAATAGCGTTGCTAATTAACGACATAAAGCACAAAAAACGACCGTAATTGAGATAAGCCTTAAAATTCATATTCTTTATATTTATCATGATGTTAATTAATTGTTTTGTATTGTGGCACGCATCGTGCATAATATTAAGCAGTGGCTCATTCACCTTCTTATGTCAGCCCCTTCGGGACGTGCTACATAAACTTCGAATGACGCACAACAAGGTGCCTGCCGTCCAGCAAATGATAATAGCGTCGCTTTATCAACCATCGGGCGAAACGTTGAGTTAGGCACCGCCTTATTCCATAACAAAGCCGGGCTTATGCCCGGCTTTGTTATTTCTGGCCTTTCCCTTGTCGATAACCTCAGTTAGCATTTCGCTACGTTGATTTACCGAGACACCTCTGTTGAAACGCCTTTCTCTTTCGCCACGATCGCTGCGTCAGCTTGTCACGCTGGCCTTCCTGCTGATTCTGCTGCCGCTGCTGGTATTGGCCTGGCAGGCCTGGCAGAGCCTGAACATGCTTAGCGCACAGGCCGAGCAGACCAACCGCACCACGCTGATGGACGCGCGCCGCAGTGAAGCCATGGCTAACGTCGCGTTGGATATGGAGCGCAGCTACCGCCAGTATTGCGTGCTGGACGACCCAACGCTGGCGAAGGTGTATCAGAGCCAGCGCAAGCGCTACAGCGACATGCTGGATGCTCATGCGGGTGTCTTGCCTGACGAAACGCTATACCAAACGCTGCGAAAAAATCTGCATGACCTCAGCGAGCTTCAATGCACCAACAGCGGCCCGCAAAAGCCCGCTCAGGCACAACTGGCGGCCTTTTCCAGTGCGAATGCGGAACTGGTACAGGCCACCCGTACCGTGGTGTTCTCGCGCGGGCAGCAGCTTCAACAGGCGATTGCTGAACGCGGGCAGTTTTTTGGCTGGCAGGCGCTGGTGCTGTTTTTGGTGAGCCTGGCGATGGTTTTGCTGTTTACCCGCATGATTATCGGCCCCGTAAAAGGGATTGAAAGCATGATTAACCGCCTGGGCGAAGGGCACTCTCTGGATGGTGAAGCGCTGTTCCGTGGCCCTAGCGAGTTGCGCTCTGTCGGGCAGCGAATCGTCTGGCTGAGTGAACGGCTGTCATGGCTGGAATCACAGCGCCATCAGTTTTTACGCCATTTATCCCATGAGTTAAAAACGCCGCTTGCCAGTATGCGCGAAGGCACTGAACTGCTCGCCGACCAGGTCGTGGGGCCGTTAACGGCGGAACAAAAAGAGGTGGTGGCGATTCTGGATAGCAGCAGCCGTAACCTGCAAACGCTGATTGAACAACTGCTGGACTACAACCGTAAGCTCAGCGAAACCACCATTCGCATGGAGCCTGTAGCGTTATCGCCGCTGGTCGAGATGGTCGTTTCTGCGCACAGCCTGCCAGCAAGGGCTAAAATGATGCACACGCAGGTTGAGCTACAGGCAGAGACTTGCCTCGCTGAGCCGACGCTATTAATGAATGCGCTGGATAATCTCTACTCGAATGCGGTGCACTACGGCACTGAATCCGGTAACATTTATCTTCGTAGCCAGCGGGAAGGGACGAGAGTTGTTATTGATGTCATCAATAGCGGAACGCCCATCCCGGAAGCTGAGAAATTAATGATTTTCGAGCCTTTTTTCCAGGGTAGCCATCAACGTAAAGGTGCGGTGAAGGGCAGCGGCTTAGGTTTAAGCCTCGCCCGCGATTCTGTGCGCAAGATGCACGGCGAACTGCACCTTCTCGATAACCGAGACGGCAACGTCTGTTTTCGTATCGAACTTCCGGCTCCCGGGCTTGAGAAAACAACCACATGAATCAATATCGAGTAACTATGCGCCAACTTTTAGCACGTGCTGGCCGGCGACAAAGGCCGTGGCGTGGCGGGTTATTGGGACTCGTCTGCCTGCTGCTCTCCGGGTGCAATACCGCGCTGACGCCGCATAATGCGGGAGCCAGCGCAGAAGACAGTGAACCGCGTCAACAGGTCGCGGACTATCTATCAACTGACTGTGATGATATCTGGTCGCTTGGCGGTGATGCCGCACAAAACAATCCACTGTATTGGCTGCGCAGCGTTGACTGCGCCGATCGCCTCTCCGCAGCACATGCGCGGAAGCTCGCGAATACGTTGACGGCGGAAAGCTGGGCGGATGCCTTTAAGCGCGGAATTTTGCTGGCGAATGCCAAAGTCGCCCCCGCCGAGCGGCGAAAATTCGTGGCGGATATCGACGCCTTTAGTGGACAACTGCCGCCGCGCATTCGCTCGCTGTATCAGCTTTGGCGCGACGGTCAAACGCTACAGCTTGCGCTCTCGGACGAGCGACTGCGCTACAGTAAGCTACAAGAGAGCAGCGACGGGCAACTGGATACGCTGCGCCAGCAGCAGCAACTGCTGCAATCTGAGCTGGAGTTGACCACCCGCAAGCTGCAAAACCTGACGGATATTGAACGCCAACTCTCCAGCCGCAAACCGGGGGCCGACATCCCTCACGCCGCCGCACCTGACGAGGATAAACATGACTAACCGTAAACCCGCACACTTACTTCTGGTGGATGACGATCCTGGCTTGCTGAAGCTGCTGGGAATGCGCCTGAGCAGTGAAGGGTATCGGGTGGTGACGGCAGAAAGCGGGCAGCAGGGGCTGCGGGTGCTGGCAAAAGAGCGCATTGACCTGGTGATTAGCGACCTGCGCATGGATGAGATGGACGGCCTGCAACTGTTCAGCGAAATTCAGAAAGTGCAGCCCGGGATGCCGGTGATTATTTTAACTGCTCATGGATCGATCCCTGACGCGGTGGCGGCGACCCAGCAAGGCGTGTTCAGCTTCCTGACCAAACCGGTCGATAAAGACGCGCTGTACAAAGCTATCGACGAAGCGCTGGAGCGCTCCTCCCCGGCGATGGACGAGCAATGGCGAGAAGCGATTGTCACGCGCAGCCCGCTAATGCTCCGGCTGCTGGAGCAGGCGCAGATGGTGGCACAGTCCGACGTAAGTGTGCTGATTAACGGCCAAAGCGGGACGGGGAAAGAGATTCTGGCGCAGGCCATTCACAACGCCAGCCCACGCCACGCGAAGCCATTTGTGGCGATTAACTGCGGCGCGCTGCCTGAGCAACTGCTGGAGTCTGAGCTGTTTGGTCACGCGCGCGGGGCGTTTACCGGTGCGGTGAGCCAGCGTGAAGGGCTGTTCCAGGCGGCTGAGGGCGGCACACTCTTTCTGGATGAAATTGGCGATATGCCTGCGCCGTTGCAGGTCAAACTGCTGCGTGTGCTACAGGAGCGCAAAGTGCGCCCGCTGGGCAGTAACCGTGATTTAGACATTAACGTGCGGATTCTTTCTGCAACTCACCGGGATCTGCCAAAAGCGATGGCACGCGGCGAGTTTCGTGAGGATCTGTTCTATCGCCTGAACGTGGTAAACCTCAAGCTGCCGACGCTTGCCGAGCGTACCGAGGATATCCCGCTGCTGGCGAACTATCTGTTGCGCCAGGCCGCCGACCGCCATAAACCGTTTGTGCGCGCGTTTTCAACCGACGCCATGAAACGGCTGATGGCGGCTAACTGGCCGGGGAATGTGCGGCAACTGGTTAACGTTATTGAGCAGTGCGTGGCGCTGACGTCCTCGCCGGTTATCAGCGACGCGCTGGTGGAACAGGCGCTGGAAGGAGAGAACACGGCGCTGCCGACGTTTGTCGAAGCGCGTAACCAGTTCGAACTGAACTACCTGCGCAAGCTACTACAGATAACCAAAGGCAACGTCACCCACGCAGCGCGAATGGCCGGACGTAACCGCACGGAGTTCTACAAATTGCTCTCTCGCCATGAACTGGATGCCAACGACTTTAAAGAGTAGCACCGTACAATCGACTGATTTATGATACGGTGAGCAACCGGTTACGCGACAAAAAACGACAGGAACACCATGAAAAAGATTGATGCGATTATTAAACCCTTCAAACTGGATGACGTACGTGAAGCGCTGGCGGAAGTAGGCATCACCGGGATGACGGTAACGGAAGTGAAAGGCTTTGGTCGTCAGAAAGGCCACACCGAACTGTATCGCGGTGCGGAGTACATGGTGGATTTTCTACCGAAGGTGAAAATTGAAATCGTTGTCACCGACGATATCGTGGATACCTGTGTTGATACGATTATTCGTACCGCCCAGACGGGGAAAATCGGCGACGGTAAGATTTTTGTCTTTGACGTGGCGCGCGTGATTCGTATCCGTACCGGCGAAGAAGACGACGCGGCAATCTAAAACCGCGCGGTGCTGCCCGCGTCAGCAGGCAGCACCAGATGCGTGTTTATTCGCGCTCAGCGCCCGCCAGCGGCGCGACAGACGTACTCACTAAGCGACGCACGCTGACTACCACAATAATCAGCACCACCACACCAAGCGTCCATTCCCCCATCTGAGAGAAAAAGCGGCCATAGGCATCGATAGCCGATTCGCTGATTTGTGATTCCGTGGTTTTCTGCGCCACCACCCCCGCCAACCAGTTCGCGACCGAGCCGGTAGCCAGCATATAAATCCCGGTCAGTACGCCAGTGACACCGGGCAGGTTCAGGCGTGTAATCTGCGCCATCGCTACCGGGTCAATAAACAGCTCAGCAAAGCCCATCAGTGCCAGACCTGCAATCATCATGCCCATCGATGCCTGGCCATGTAGCTGGGCGCCGTGTGCGTTCAATGACAACAGTAAGAAGCCCGCGCCCATCAGCACTAAGCCGAAAGCAAACTTCAGCCAGACCCGCAGCGTTGAGCTAATCGAGCCTTCCGGTCGAGCCAGCCACGCCAGCACCACACCCGCCGCCATGACAGCGATGGCGTTCACGGACTGGAACAGGGCTGTAGGCACTTCAATGTTCAGCCAGTGGCGATTCACAAAGTGGTCAATAAACAGGCTGATGGAGCTGCCACCCTGCTGGGCTAAGACCCAGAACAGCGTGCCGGTCAGCATCAGCAACACGATTTGCCATAACGCGCGGCGTTGCTGCGGGAAACGCATCATAATGCGCGCTACGATAGCGGCGGCAAGGAGGCAGACTACCGCCAGCAAATAGCCAGACCAGTTATTTTCAAGCAACAACGTGAAGAACACCGGAGCGACGCACAGCATCAGCAGCAGCCAGCCCCAGGTCGGCAGGGCAAATTTCACCGCCCGCAGCGCCGGTTTATTGACACCCTGAGTATGCTGGAAGTGGCGGCTACCGCTTAAAAAGACCATCAGGCCGATAAACATGCCAACACCCGCCAGCGCAAAGCCGATATGCCAGCCATACCATTGCGCGACCAGCCCACAGGCGATAGGCGCAGCGATAGAGCCGATATTGCCTGCGGCATAGAGCAGTGAAAAACCGCCGTCGCGGCGTGGATCATCCAGTTCGTACAGTTCGCCCAGCAGACAGCTAATGTTGGACTTAAACAGCCCATAGCCACAGATAATAATCGCCAGTGCGAGGTATAAACTCCAGGTCGAGTCAGATTCGATACCGAGGACGACATGCCCGAGCGTCATTAATAACGCGCCGGTCATCACCGCCATACGGTTGCCGAGCAGGCGGTCGGCGAGCCAGCCGCCCAAAATTGGGGTTACATAGACCAAAGAAGCGTAAGCGCTGAAGAGGTTGATAGCGTGGCTATCGTTGAAGCCGAGTTGGTGAGTGAGATAGAGGATGAGCAGGGCGCGCATGCCGTAAAAGCTGAAGTATTCCCAAATTTGAATCGCCACGATGTAGTAAATCGCGCGCGGTTGTGAGGGTGTTTTCATGTGGACTCCTTGCGGCGTGAAAAAAAGGGAAGCGGCAAGCCGCTTCCCTTGGTGTTTCCTGTTACTTAGTATTTTCTTTCAGTACTTTAACGGTGTAACGACCATCCGCCTGGCGATATGCGCCGTGGACATCCGTTTCGAAGCCTGGGTAATGCGCGCCAATTTCGCACAGCATTTGCAGGAATTCGAGCACCGGACGGCTTTCTTCGGTGATCATTTCGCCTGGCATTACCAGCGGAACTCCAGGAGGATACGGCAGGATCATGTTGGCGTTAACACGACCTACGGTCTCTTCGAGGTACACTTCTTCGGTTTCACCGTGCAGTTCTTTCTGGAACGCATCGAACGGCGTCATCACCATCGTTGGCAGCACTTCGAACGCGCGGAACATCAGGTCTGGCAGGTTATGATGCTCAACCAGTTTGTGGATGTTCTGTGCCAGTTCCTGAATACGCATTTCTTCATAGAATTCAGGATTTTCGCTGTACAGTGACGGCAGCATGTTTTTCACACGCAGGTTCAGGTCGAACGCACGTTTGAAGTCAGTCAGCGCACGCAGCAGGCTCAGTGCTTTGGTTTTATCGATACCGATGCTGAACAGGAACAGCAGGTTGTACGGGCCAGTTTTCTCAACAACGATACCGTGTTCGTCGAGGTATTTAGCAACGATGCTTGCCGGAATACCGAAGTCGTCCATGGAACCGTCTTTCTTCATCCCCGGAGTCAGAATAGTGACTTTGATAGGGTCAAGATACATGTGTTCGTTGTCGATGTTTTTGAAACCGTGCCATGCGCTGTCAGAGCGCAGCGGCCAGCATTCAGCGCCATCGATGTGTTCTGGCTGCCATACGTCGAAGAACCAACCTTCAGATTCGCCTTTCAGACGTTTGAGCTCTTTACGGAACTTGATAGCGCGTTCAATGGAACCATTGATCAGGCGTTTACCCGCATTCCCTTTCATCATCGCCGCAGCGGTTTCAGTGGAAGCCACGATACCGTAGTGTGGAGATGTGGTGGTGTGCATCATGTAGGCTTCGTTGAAGGTTTCTTCGTTCACATCACCTTTAACGTGAATCATAGAAGCCTGGGAGAACGCAGCCAGCAGTTTGTGCGTAGACTGAGTTTCATAAATCACTTTGCCTTCAACACGGCCACCGCTCATACCACATTTACCTTCGTAAATTGGAGAGAAGTTGGTGTAAGGAACCCATGCGGAGTCGAAGTGAATGGATTTCACATCCAGCGTTTTCTTGATGTAGTCGGTGTTGTACAGCAGGCCATCATAGGTGGAGTTGGTGATGACTGCGTGTACCGGCCAGGTCGCATTTGGCGTCTCTTTTACACGCTTGGCGATAGTCGCGTGTTGGAATTCGCTCTGCGGAATACCACCGAGGATACCGTAGGCGTTACGGGTCGGACGGAAGTAAATTGGCGTGATGTTGCTCATCATCATCAGATGAGTCAGTGATTTGTGGCAGTTACGGTCAATCAGTACGGTGCTGCCCGCTGGCGCAGAGTACATACCGACGATTTTGTTGGCGGTAGATGTGCCGTTAGTGACCATATAGCTACGTTCAGCGTTGAACACGCGAGCGATATACTCTTCTGCTTCTTTATGTGGGCCGCTGTGATCCAGCAGAGAACCCAGTTCAGATACAGAGATAGAGATATCCGATTTCATGGTGTTAGAACCGAAGAAATCATAGAACAGGCTACCCACTGGGCTTTTCTGGAAAGCCGTACCGCCCATGTGCCCTGGGGTACAGAAGGTGTATTTGCCTTCACGAACATATTTGAACAGGGATTTGGTCAGCGGTGGCAGAATGGTGTCGATGTATTCGTCGGTGTTTTGCTGGATTTTTGCGGCGATATCGTCTGCTGCGCCCAGTGCATATTCGAAGAAGCGCACCTGCATACGCAGGTCATTCAGGCTAACGTCGAGAGTCGAGTAAGTGTTAGCGAATGCATACAGTGGCATGTATTCGTTCAGCTTGCTGATCTCTTCGCACAGCTCAAGATTGTATTTGTCCCAGTCAAAAATGACGCCGCACAGACGGGCATTGTTTTCGATAAGTTTCAGTAAGTCTTCGCGGTCATTCGGGTAAACAATGCGAAAATCCAGGCGCTCAAGGGCGCGATGAAGCTCACGGATGGGTTCTTCTTTAAAGTAGACACCCATGTGGTTCATTATTGCGATAACGTTCATAGTCGTATCTCCAGGTGTAGAAGGCCCCTCCCATCAGAATGTGACAGGTGAAGAGAGGAGCCTGAGAAAGGGGGTTTTACTTAGTGCGCGTTAGCGGCGTGGTCGTCACTGTGTTCGCGCTGGTTCATTTTGCGGCCGTAGAACATCAGGATGATCAGGCTGACAATGAAGGTACCGGACAGTTCGATGGAGCTTGCACCCATCAGAGCGATGAAGCAGAACGCACAGCCCAGGACGGAACAAATCAGGCTTACCAGGTTGCGAACGTTGACGCCTTCGAAGCGGATCAGGTCAACACAAGAGTAGAAGTAAGGCAGCATGGTCAGCAGTACAGCGATACCGGTCAGTTCACCGAACAGGTCAGAGGCTTTACCACCGCTGGAGTTCATGATGGTGATGATGATCATCAGCGCTGTCATTTTCACAGCGGCCAGCAGCAGGCCTTTTTTCGGTACGCCGTTCGCGTCAACTTCGCCATACACTTTCGGGAAGTTACCGTCGTTTGCAGCACGTTGACCGGCCTGGCCAACCAGCATCATCCAGGAGCCGAGAGAGGTCAGGCAAGCGAATGCGGTGAATGCAGAAACCATTGGCGCAGCCCAGCTACCCATGATGGTAGAGGCGCTGATTGCAAACGGCGCGCCGGATGCTGCCATCTGAGAAGCAGGGTACATACCAGAGATAACCTGAGTCGCCAGGATATACACGACACCTGCCAGAGCAGTACCCAGCATGGTAGCCAGTGGTACGGTGCGTTTCGGATTTTTAACCATCCCGGTGCTCACTGCTGCGGATTCAACACCAACGAAGGCCCACAGGCACAGCAGGATACTTTTGATAACCGCGTGATAATCAGTCGTACCGGAGGTGTTCCAGTTTGCCTGATAAGTAGCAGCGTCAAACCAGTGCCAGCCGACAATCGCAGTGACCAGAACGGGAATCAGCACCAGAACCAGACCGATAGTGGTCAGACGGCTAACCCAAGTACCGCCCAGCATATTCACAAAGGTGAATATCCAAACGATAGCGATACAAGCCAGACCGGCTGGTACAGGGTTATTCAGAATAGGGAAGAACGTCGATAAATAAGAGACTGCGGTAATACCGATTGCCAGGTTACCAATCCAGTTTGCGTGATAATAAAGAACACCAGTCTGGAAACCGAAAGCCGGAGATAATTCACCAGCGTAAGCAATTGGGCCACCCTGCTGCGGGTTTTTAGTTGCCAGTCGGGCATATACATAAGCCAACGACATTGCACCAATAATAGAAATAACCCAACCCCAAATAGCAATACCACCGAGGCTGGCGAGGTTCGCGGGTAATAATGCAATACCGCTCCCCATCATATTCCCGGCAACAACGCCGGTGCAGGCAAATAGCCCGATCTTTTTGGCAGAACTCATGTTCGTTTCTCCTGAACAGTATTTTTAGGACCGGATCGCGAGTTGAGCAATGCGAGTGACCCGACCAACTGATGGCCATATTACTGAGCAGGCTAAGAGAAGTCCTAAAGTTAAAGTGAAATAAAAGCAAACATCAAAAAAATGAGGTCTTTATATTTTTACATTAACATGTCAAGACAAAAACTTTATATCATGAAAAGATAAAATTCGTTTAATTACAAAGGAGTAGTGGATTGATTTGAGGGGGGTAGAAATGTTGCTTCAAGGTAACAATTAATACCTCAAAGCAACATCAATATTACATTAAGACGGCAGGAGTGTAACTATGATAAAGGTCTTTGCCGCTGAGAATTACTCTTCAGTTAAAAAAGTCTGTAGATACGGGACTATTTTTTCGACAGAAGTCTGGAATACGCCATTTTCAATCCAGTACAACGTGTTGTCACCTGGGCGCAAATTGAACGCAGTAATATAGGCATCAGCCGCCAGACGATTTTCACCTTTCATTTCGTAGACTTTGCCGAGCAGAACATAATTCAGCCACGACATTTCCAGGGCAATGCTTTTATTAATCGCTTCGTATGCGTTATCAATGTTTCCCCGGCTCAGCGCATTAATCGCTTGAATACGATACAGCACCGCGCTGTCCTGAACTTCAGGCATTTTTTCTACGCGCGCTAATTCATCATTAAGCTCAACTAACTGCTTGCTATCAAAAGGCTGCTGCGAATGGCGTAATACATCGACCATGGCTTTTTGTGCATAGGCATAAGAAAAATCAGGCGACTCTTTAATAATGCTTTCCAGCAGTGAACTGGCTTTTGTTAAAGAAGGCGCATCACCCACCGACACCAGTTGTAGCGCCTGATAGAACTGCGCCAACGCCAGCGTTTGAGACAGATTCATTTGGTTGAGCTGCTTTTTCAGGCGGTCAGGCCACGGCTGCGACAGCGCGGTAGACAGGCTTTCGAACAGGTCATGCTGAATAGACTCAAGGTTATTGTCGGTGACAAAGTAACGCTTATCGAGCATGGTGGAAGAGTCGGCGTTATCGACCAACAGTACCGACATAAAGCACTGCTGCGCGCGATAATGGCGTTGGTTAACGAAGCTAATCGTCAGCGTTTTACCGGAACTGCTGGGTTCATTGACATTGTAATTGGTTTTATCGTGAACCATAAAAGTGGAATAGGTGTTCAGCGAGGTGGTGATCATCGTCCCCAGGCCAATCGCATAGGCCTGCTGCGACACCCAGTTATTACACGAGTTACCCGGCTCGAAACGCACATCAATATCGCGCGGGTTCAGTAACAGATGAGAGCGAGTCACTAGCGGATGCGGGCGCGCAATCGCCAACAACACCATCGCAATCAGCACGCCTAACGACAGTAAAAATGCGCACTGGGTCCAGAAACTGGAGTACCAATGGCGTTTTTGGGCAGATTTAGCCGAGGCGGGGGCGCTTTCTACAACGCTGGCTGCCGGTTGGGCAGACGTTGGCGTAACCTGAGGAGCGGCATCCAGTGGGCTTTCTGTATCATCAAGCCAGGTCACGGTGGCGGTTAACTGATAACCACGCTTGGGAACGGTAATGATGTACTCGGCGTTGCTATCCGCACCGTCGCGCAATGATTTTCGCAGTTCAGAAATACTCTGCGTGACCACATGGCTGGTCACGATATTTCGCATCCAGATGTTATCGATAAGTTCATCGCGACTCAGCACTTCGCCCGGATGCTGGGCAAAATACATAAGTAAATCGATTAGACGAGGTTCCAGAGTGAGTTGGCGTCCTGGGCGGCTGATTTGATTAACCGAAGGCGTGACCAACCATTCCCCAACGCGTACAACCGGCTGTTGCATAGAAATGAGTTACCAAAGGAAAAGATAAATAATTAGAACCAATGATAACACAGCTCACCGCGCCGTTTTTTGACCATAATGCGCGTTGCCGGAATGCAGGGGGGGAAGAGAGGCGGGTAGATATTACCCGCCTGGAAAGAAATGATTACAGAACTTTATGTGGGCCGAAGCACTCGTAATGAATACGTTCTGCGTTTACGCCAAGCTCAACCAGTTGTTTTGCCGCATGTTGCATAAATGCGACCGGGCCGCAGAGATAGAACTGCATCTGCGGATCTTGCAGACTCTCCGCTAACGGCGCCAGCGTCATCAGGCCTTCGCTATCGAACGCGCCAGTCTGGCGATCGGCGTCAGTCGGCTCGCGATACCACAGGTGTGACGTGAAATGCGGCAGCGCTGCGCCGAGCGTTTTCACTTCATCAGCAAAAGCGTGAACGTCGCCGTTTTCTGCCGCATGGAACCAGTTAACCTGCGACGGATGGCGATTATTCGCCAGCGTGTCCAGCATCGCCAGCATTGGCGTTTGACCCACGCCACCGGAAATCAGTGTAACCGGCGTTTGTGGCGTAACGTCGAGGAAGAAATCACCCGCAGGCGCGGCTAAATAGACCACATCGCCTTCTTTTGCCGCATTATGCAGCCAGTTTGACACCTGACCGCCGTTTTCGCGTTTAACTGCAATGCGATAACCTTTGCCGTCCGGCTTGCGGGTAAGTGAGTACTGACGAATCTCCTGGAATTCAAAATCTTCCGGCTTCAGCCACACCGCCAGATACTGGCCTGGCAGGTAGTCAGCAACCGGCTGGCCATCGACAGGCTCGAACTCAAAGCTGGTGATAAGCGCGCTGCGTGGCGTTTTTTTGACGAGACGGAAGGCGCGAGTCCCTTCCCAGCCGCCGGTTTTGCTGGCGTTATCGCGGTAAATTTCCGCTTCACGGTTAATAAACACGCCTGCCAGCACGCCGTACGCTTTGCCCCATGCGTCTAACACTTCCTGGCCTGGGCTGAACATTTCATCGAGCGTCGCCAGCAGGTGGCCGCCGACAATATCGTATTGCTCTGGTTTTATCTGGAAGCTGGTGTGCTTCTGGGCAATTTTTTCTACCGCAGGCAGCAGGGCGGGCAGGTTTTCAATATTGCTGGCGTAGGCTGCAATCGCGTTGAACAGCGCTTCGCGCTGATCGCCATTGCGCTGGTTGCTCATATTGAAAATCTCTTTCAGTTCCGGGTTATGGGTAAACATCCGGTCATAAAAGTGGGCGGTCAGTTTTGGGCCGGTTTCGACCAGCAGAGGAATAGTGGCTTTTACAGTGGCGATGGTTTGAGCGTCTAGCATAGCAGGGCTTCCTTTTAGTATTACCTAATGTTGCATATTGAATGCATCTTATAAAAATACCCCTGCTTTGTAAATGGTTCTCGGTGATATTGCATCATCTCAGTTACAACATGAATAATTCACATCACAAACCTGAAAAGAAATCCGTTTCCCTGCCCAAGCCCTTTGTTACTCAATCCCTTGTGCCGCCTGAAGGTAAACGTTTGCGTAATTTCATTTGTCAAGACCTGTTATCGCAGAACTAATCAGTTATACTGTTGGCCGTTGTCCAACGGGACTGCCTTTTTCAGGTCAAAATTTTATTGTTAGCTGAGTCAGGAGATGCGGATGTTAAAGCGTGAAATGAACATTGCCGATTATGATGCCGAATTGTGGCAGGCTATGGAGCAAGAAAAAGTACGTCAGGAAGAGCACATTGAACTGATCGCCTCCGAAAACTACACCAGCCCGCGAGTGATGCAGGCTCAGGGTTCTCAGCTGACCAACAAATATGCTGAAGGTTATCCGGGCAAGCGTTATTACGGCGGCTGCGAATATGTCGATGTCGTAGAACAACTGGCGATTGACCGTGCGAAAGCACTGTTTGGCGCTGACTATGCTAACGTCCAACCGCACTCCGGCTCCCAGGCTAACTTCGCGGTCTACACCGCGCTGCTGCAACCGGGCGATACCGTTCTGGGTATGAACCTGGCGCAAGGTGGTCACTTGACTCACGGTTCCCCAGTTAACTTCTCTGGCAAACTGTACAACATCATCCCTTACGGGATTGATGAGTCCGGTAAAATTGACTACGAAGATATGGCGAAGCAGGCGCAAGAGCACAAACCGAAGATGATCATCGGTGGCTTCTCTGCTTACTCCGGTGTGGTTGATTGGGCAAAAATGCGTGAAATCGCTGACAGCATCGGCGCATATCTGTTTGTTGATATGGCGCACGTTGCCGGTCTGATTGCCGCTGGCGTTTACCCGAACCCAGTTCCACACGCTCACGTTGTGACCACCACCACCCACAAAACGCTGGCTGGTCCACGCGGTGGCCTGATTCTGGCGAAAGGCGGTGACGAAGAGCTGTACAAAAAACTGAACTCTGCTGTTTTCCCTAGCGCTCAGGGCGGCCCACTGATGCACGTTATCGCCGCTAAAGCCGTCGCGCTGAAAGAAGCGATGGAGCCAGAGTTCAAAGTCTACCAGCAGCAGGTTGCGAAAAACGCCAAAGCGATGGTGGAAGTGTTCCTGAACCGTGGTTACAAAGTGGTTTCTGGCGGTACGGAAAACCACCTGTTCTTGCTGGATCTGGTGGATAAAAACCTGACCGGTAAAGAAGCTGATGCCGCGCTGGGTCGCGCCAACATCACCGTCAACAAAAACAGCGTACCTAACGATCCGAAGAGCCCGTTTGTGACTTCCGGTATCCGTATTGGATCGCCTGCGATCACCCGTCGCGGTTTCAAAGAAGCTGAAGCGAAAGAGCTGGCTGGCTGGATGTGTGACGTGCTGGACAACATCAATGATGAAGCGGTTATCGAGCGCATCAAAGGTAAAGTTCTGGATATCTGCGCACGCTTCCCTGTTTACGCGTAAGGTTTCGGCCTGGCGCTTTGGCGTAATGCTTGTCAGTGAAAGCGCAGCATACCGTTCACCTGATGTTTTGTAGAACGCTGAAGCACCTGTTCCTGTGAACAGGTAGAGGGGGACTGCCGAGTCCCCTTGACAATGCCCTCAGGCCCCGCAGGGAAATCGGTGCTTGGCACTACGCTGGCCTGCGAACTCCAGCCTGGCGCGGCGAAACTCGACATCCTGTCTCGGTTCACCTCAGCCCGCCATCCCTGGCGGTCTGACCTTGTCTTCCTTTCTCCGGCTCGCCGATTTCCATGGGGACTCATGGGTTTCAGCAACACAGGCTATTCATTCAAAGACCGCAACTCGCAGCGATACTAAAAGTAGAAATCCGCTTAACTGACAAGCGTTACGGCTCATGCCGGCCTTTTATATTGCCTGATGGATCAGGCTGACAACGATTATCCGGTGTTTACCGGCGGTCAAGCGACAGTGAACCTGGCCCGACAATCGCCAGCAGTAAAAACGCCCCTGCAATACTGACGTTTTTATAGAAATTAATCATATTCGGCATTACCGCATCCCCGGACATATTCCAGTAATGGTGTCCAATTACTGCGGTTCCCAGCGTATAAAAGATAAAAATAACCGCCAGCGGACGGGTGAAGAACCCCAATACAATGAGGATCGCCGCCGGGACTTCCATAATAATGGCGATAATCGCCGATAACGTGGGCATTGGCGCGCCCGACGACGCCATATATTGCACCGTGCCATCGAAGCCCAGCAGTTTGGGATAACCGAAAATAATAAACAGCAGCACCACGGCAACGCGAGCAATTAACAGCAACAGCGAGCGTGATGCACCAAAATCAAAATAGCGTAATGCGTTCATGATAATTCCGTTATGTCAGTACGTATGATTTAAACGTAATACACAACTTTTCTCTTCGCCATGAAGAGTGAAAATTTATCATCAATTGCTTCTGCCACTTCTACGGAGAGTTTTCGCGTTATTTTCTCGCGCGCGAAGGCGAGGAAAACGGTGGTTTTTAATTGCAGAGTATCGCCTGTTAGAAAAAGGGCGAGCCGAAGCCCGCCTTGAGATGCTTTTGCATTAACTTTCACCCGTGTTAGCGTGATTTTCGCACAATTTCATCGCATTTTTCCTGGCTGGCCTGGCCATTTCCGCTCATGGCTGCCTGAATGCACTCCTGGTAATCCATCGGCGAAATGCTCTCATCCTGGGTATGCGTTTGCGGTTGTGAGGCGCTGTTCGCGCAACCGGCCAAAATAAGCGTAAATAGCAGCGGTAGGCACTTTTTCATAGCGTATCCTTGTCGTTATTTTCACTGCGATAAAGGGTAAAAAGTAGCGTATGCGAAGGCGAATCCTGCCAGCTTTTACCACCGTCGGTGGAGTGGCGAAGTTTGCCATTTGCGTAGTGTGCCTTGTCGGAGCTTAATGTTCCGTAGCTGTTCGTGCCAACGGCATCGCTGGCTGCCGCGTCCTGAGAACTGAAAATAATGCCATACCGTTTTTGCGTATCCAGGCCGGTTAATCGCGGCCACAGAGAATAAATAGCCGGCTCTGCGGGCAAGTTAAACGGCGGTAACGCCGCGCTGAATAACGTTTTTTGCGGGTTGTCCTGTGCGTCGAGCTGGACTATCTGCACACGGAAGTTATCCCCCGGTACGGCGTTGACGTAATGCTCAAACAGCCAGAAGTCGATTTTCGGCAGCGTGTCATTATCAAGGCTAAAGGTCTGCATCAACTGGTTCTGCCCCTGAAAATCGAAGCGTTTTTCCCCGGTCTGTGCGCTGTCGCTGGCGATCCGCATCGCAGGAACCGAGGTGGCGGCGTAATAGGCTTTGATAACCGGTGGTTGCACATCGCCTTTGCTATTGCGATAGCTGAGCCGGAGCTGGGTGGTTTTTAGCGCAGGAAAATGGAAAGTACGCTTGTCGCCCAGCAGATAACCACGGGTTAAGGGTTGCCACTGTGAGCCGTCATACCATGACAGCGTATAGTTACGCATGGCGAATGGCGCGGGTTCCTCAATAACGACTTGGTTAATTCGTGTTTTTTGGGGGAACGTTAACGTAAAGCTATTTTCCCCGACGAGCGGTGTGATCCCCGCAGCCAGATTGCGCGCTGGCGGAGAAGGCGGTAAATCTGCATGGGTAAAGTGCAGTATCGCGGTGTCACCCGCAGCGAGTCGGTAGCGAATGTTGGCGGTTTTTTGCTGCCAGCGAACGCCATCATACAGGCTGGTGACCTGCCACGGAGCCTGGCCGTTTAGCCCCAATTGTGCAGCGGAAAGCCGCCATGTTTTCTCTTGCGTGCCCCAGTTGGTGAGGGCAACGTAAGTGCTGTTATCCGGGGCGCGCTGGACTAAGACCTCCGGGCTATGCTCGGCCTGGTGATAGACATTGGTTAAGGTCAGTGGGCGGGCGGCAATCCCGCTGCTCGCCAGCGCTAACAGTGATTTATTTTCCAGCCACGCACTGCGGTCTTCATCGACAAAAGGCAGGTTATCGCCCGCCAGCCAATGGCCTCCGTCCATCGCTACTGCCGTTGCCAAACGCAGGGCGGCCCGTTGTCCTGAGCGGGCATCCCCTTGCAGCAACTGTTCCGGTACAAACATATCGGCATCGTTGTAGCGATATAACGTCCCGTTACTCCACCATGATAGCGCGGTATTAAAGGCCTGACGCTCAATGCCGCTATAGTTCGCGACGCCCAGCGAGGTATCGCAAGCGGTACGTCGCCCCTGAGTAAACGCAGCGGGAAGAAGCGGAGAAATAGACGCATCAAGAAATATCGGCTTTTTCGACTTCAGCACTTCGTCACGCATCATCTGCATTCCAATGCGGTAGTTCTGAATACCGTTGATCGCCGGATCGTGATGTTGCCCCTCATAAAGCCCCATATCGAGGAAATCGAGTTTGATGTAATCAAAACCCCAGTCGATATAGTTTTTGATATTGCGTCGTACGATGTACTGCGCCGCCGGATGCGACATGTCCAGCGCATAGCTGCCAAGATAGGTTTTAATCAGTTTGCCGTTACTGTCCTTGAGGCAGGCGTCGCGGTGAGTGTAGCCCGTGTTATCGACCGGCAAATCCAGCCAGTTTTCATAGATCGCAAAGGGGGTCAGATAGCCGCCTGCTTTAAGCCCTTTTTGGTGAACTCGGTTGGTAAAGTCGGTGATACCTTGCGGATAGCCGTCAGGCTGGAAACCGCCGTCCATGTTGACGTACTCATAACCCAGCGGTTTAAGGTGCTGGGCGATGTAGTCGGTCATGGCGTACATATCACGCGCTTTGCCGTAGCTGTCATGGGAGTAAAATGCGTTAAAGCCGATTGGCACTGAACCTTGCCAGTTCATGCCCGGCTCACCCTGGTTATAAACCTTGCCGTAAGTCTCCAGCCCCTCGCGGTAGTCGTTGAAATAGCCGATAAAAAACAGATCCGAGGCGACCTGTTTCCCCTGTTGCTCACCGCCCCAGTTGTACAGAGCAAAGCGGCGAAGCGGTGCATTGGCCTGCGCCGCTTCGCCTAACTGTTGGCTGCTTTTCCATTTTTGTACAGTGGCCGCACCGGCGACCAAGCCGTGGCGGTTCTGGTTATCAAGCAGTGCCGTCACCCAATGGCTGATACCGTTGAATTTCACCATCGGCTCTTGCGGATTAGCAAAACGATCGGTTCCGTTCTGGCTCTGGCCAAATTGGTTAACCGGAGCAACCCCGAAATCAAAATTATTGGTGTAAGGCGTGGTATAGATGCGTTTGTCGTGGCCAGTACCGATATCGGCAAACGCTGCCGCTATCGGGGTCAGTTGCGTTACCGTCATCGACGTTGGCGCAGAAACAGAGATATCGCTCAGCAACCAGGGGCTGTTATCGAAAAACCAAAAGTCAGTGGTCATGGTGCGACCATCGGCGAAACGGCTGGTCAGTATCAGTTTATTGCCTGCTCCCCATCGCTTATCGCTGACGGTTTGCCATTGTGGCGTCCGCTGCGTCGCCTGTTGGCTATTGAGCGTCAGCGTCGGGTTTTTCAACTGCACTTCGCTGTGAAATTGCTTGATAAGCGCCGTGCTGCGCCAGAGTAAATGACCTTCACCGCTGTTGAGATCATAGGTTAGCGTGTAATCCCCATGATGGACGGTAACTTCCTGATTCTGCTGGCTGAACTGCGCCGCGTGGGCGCAGGGGAGGAGGGCGGCCAGTAACAGCCCGGCCCATGTCAGTGGTTTATTCATCGCATTCTCGCTTTGAACAGAGGATTAGAAGATAGTGAATGGCGCAATCACATTGAATTTGATATCAATTTCATCCTGGAACATGTTGTTGTAGCCGCCGCTGTAGTTCGGGTTTTTACCGTGGTTGTCGTAGTCGATGTAGTGCAGGTTGAACAGCGTGCCTTTCAGGCGACCGGTTTGTACGGTGTGGGCAATGTTGAGCGTCCAGGCCGATTCATCAATGCGTTGGCTTTGATCGGCAAGCTCGCCGTCAATGGTACAAGTGGTGCAGGGTTTCGCATTCCAGCCGTAGGCGTAGCCGACGCCGACAGCCCAGCCTGCCAGGTCGTAATTTTTCAGGTCGTAGGTGACGGCGGCGAAGGCCGACGTTTCACCGTTGGCGTCAAAGTCTGAAGCCGCATCCCACCAAATATCTAAACGACCGTTGGAACTGGCATAGGCGGGGGTAATACGTTGCAGGAAGAAGCCCTGGTTGCCTTCGGCTTTTACGGTTTGCGCCTCCAGGCGGAAGTCGAGCGTATCGACGGTATAGCCCAGTGCGATGCCCTGTAACCACGCGAGGCCAGAGTACTCATCGTTGATAGAACCGTAAGCCCCCGGCGTACCATCGCCGACTTTATCTTTCGCGCCGTAGAACTGATAGCTGGCGCGCAGCATGTTACCCGCGACCGGGAAGCTATAAGAGACTTTCCCCAGATACTGATCCATAAAACCTTCCGCCTGGGCCCATGAGGCTTCCAGCAGTAGATTATTTTTAAAGTCATATTTCATGCCCAGCGACTGGACGTAATCGATTTTGGTTTTATTATCGGCGGCGCGGAATTCGTACATTTCGGTATACCACGGCGCTTTATATTTATCCGACCACAAATAAGAGCTGGATAACGCTCCGTATTGGCCGAAATCCCACGAGCCACCGACTTCACTGCCCTGATAAGCACCGGGTACAAAGCCCCAGTGAACGGCTAATAACGTCTGGCCAGACGGCTGGATATAACCAGAACGTACCCAATAATCGTCATATTTTAATTTCAGCGCTGCCTTATAAAGGTTAAAACCGCCTTTATCATCAGACCAGTCTTCTCCCCAGCGCTGATTTGCCGAGCTAAGACTGATTTCGTTTGGGTGAGCAGCATTACCGGTTGCCAGGTTAGCGGCGGCAAAGCCAGCCACATCGACACCAATAAAATCAGCCGCATAGCCAGAAGTGAAGTCGAGGTTGGCGTTAAACGTGCCGTGATGGAGATCTTCAACGTAATCGCCATAGTTGGCGCTACCCGGTGTCATATCGCGTTTATCACGGTAACGTTGAGAATAATAAACGCCACCGGTTAAATGTGAGTCATCCCAAAATCCGGCCGCCTGCGCGGGCGCGATAAATATAGAGGAGAGCAGAGCAATACTGATAAGACTGAATAGAGGCAAATGGTTATTTTTGGACATGAGAATATCCTTCTTCATGATGAAGAATAAAATGGCTGTTTTATTGGGCGGAGCGCGCTGGCCCCGCTTTTTGTTATCAACCTTAAACCCCCTCCAGGAGAGGGGGGATTGATGGTATAAAACTATATGCGCGTCAAATGCCAGATTCGGCTGGTGTAATCACGGCTCAGCGGGGGATTAATCCACATGCCGCGATGGACTAATTCGTCGCCGCCTATCTCATTTTCGCTCTCATCAAGGCGGTAGCGAGCATCCAGCGCCAGCCCGGCCAAACGGAGCAGGCGTAGCGGTGCGGTGGCCTGGCTAACCAGGGAAAATGCCATCACCAGCGCTTCACTTTGATCCGGTGCGACGAACATCCATGCGGCAAAATCGGTGTTTTCCCACGGGCTGACCAGCCGCCAGAACGTGCCGAACTGCAACAGTTGGCGATGCTGTTTATAAAACGCGATTTGCTGTTTGACCGCTTCATCACGCTCGCTGTCGCTGCGCATTAAATCCAGCATCAGGCCGTAGTTGCCACTCATCGCCACTGCGCCGCGCATCTCCAGGGAGGTGCTGCGCCCCATTTGGTGATTAGGCACTTCGGAAACATGGGCGCACTGCATGACCGGAGGATAAAGCAGGCTGGTGGAATACTGTATGTGAACCCGCGAGGCGGCATCCGTATTGTCGCTGACCCACGCCTGCGGCATGTAATAGAGCATCCCTGGGTCAAAACGCCCGCCGCCGCCTGCACAGCATTCAAACAAAATATGCGGGAAGCGCGTTGTCAGTGCTTCAAGCAGGGCATACACACCACAAATATAACGGTGTGCGGTTTCCTGCTGGCATTGTGGGCTGGCGGTACTGGAACCGACCTCGGTCATATTGCGGTTCATATCCCACTTGATGTAGTCGATCGGGTGTTTATCCAAAAACACACTCATCTGGGCGAGAATATTTTCACGCACGTCTTCGCGCCCCAAATCCAGAATGTATTGGTTGCGCCCTTCGGATAACGGTTGATTGCCCGCATTGAGCACCCAGTCCGGGTGTTGGCGGAACAGCTCGCTGCGCCGTGAAATCATCTCCGGTTCAAACCACAGGCCGAATTTCATCTCCATCGAGTGCACGTTATCGATAAGCGGTCGCAGCCCATCGGGGAATTTCCGGGCGTTAACGAACCAATCGCCCAATGACGAGGTATCGGCATTACGCTCACCGAACCAGCCATCGTCCAGCATCAGCAGTTCAACCCCCAGCGCCTTCGCATTGGCGGCAAAGGTCAGCAATTTTTGTTCGTTAAAGTCGAAGTAAGTGGATTCCCAGTTGTTGGCGAGAATAGGGCGTGGCTGATGGCGATGCGGCCCACGCGCCAGATTATCGCAATACAAACGATGCAGCGTTTGCGATAGCCCATTCAGCCCGGTGTCTGACCATGCCAGCACGGCTTCCGGCGTTTGGAAGTGTTCGCCCGGAGCCAGTTGCCAACCAAAACCATGCGGGTTAATCCCCAACAGCAGGCGCGTCTGGCGATAGGCATCCACTTCAGTACGCGCGGTAAAATTACCGCTGTAGACTAAATGGATGCCGCAGGCTTCACCTTGCATTTCAGTGGTTTCCGGGCGAGCCAGGCCAATAAATGGCTGCTGATGAGTACTGCTGGCCCCGCGTTTGCTGTCGAGGACATTAATACCGGGATTAAACGGCTGGCGATGCCATTGACGCTCGCGCGCCCAGGCACCTGGAAACTGAATCTGCTGCCAGCGGTCGTCTGGCAGATCAATGCCACAACTTAGCGCCCTGAGCACTCGTAGAGGCTGTTCCGCCTGATTGCTTAACCGTGCCGAGCGGGTGATCACCGCATGTTGGCGAAAAATGGTGTAGCTCAGCTCTACCTGTAAATGTGTCACGGGGTCAGCGAGCGTAATAATCAGCGTTTCAGCATCGTTATCCTGCTCAACCCAGGTGGCAGGTAGCCCCTGTAGGCTGGGTTTTCCTGGCTGAATTTGATGAGCAACATAGTGCAGGTTACTCACCTGATGACCATCGGCATAACGCACCTCAAAGGCCGGTTCACGGTAATCACCCGCCCCGTGCCCCGGATATTCCTGAGGGGCGGTGTCTAGCGAGAATGTTCTGTCTGGCCATCCGGCGGGCGTCGGTGAAAAAGAGGAACGATCCAACGCCGGATAATCGTAACCCCGGCTCCATGTCGCCAGCCGTTTTCCCCAGTAACAATGCGTCAGATAGCGCTGGTGGGCGATGGCTAACACGTAACTAATGCTGCTGTTTTGTAAGTGGAACGTTTGTGTTTTTTCATTCCAGCTGATCATAGCGTCACTTCCTGCGTTTTTTTATTACGGCTGTGGATGTCATCGAGGATTTCGAAAAAGCGTTTTTCTGTAATTTCGTATTTTGCCAGCGGCACTAAACTGACCAGCGTTAAAATACCGGGGATAAGCGTGAAGAATAAGCCAATCCAAAGCGCAGTTTGCGACGATTGAACAACATGGGGGATGTAGCCAGCCCATGATAAACAAAAGCCGCCAATGGCCCCGCCAATCGCGCCAGAGAGTTTGGTTTTAAATATATTGAGGGAGAAAACCATCCCTTCTGAGCGGTTGCCGCTGACCCATTCACCATATTCCACGCAGTCTGCCACCATGGAGTAAAGCGCAATTTGCCCCACGCCACCGAAGAACGGCGCTAGCGTGCCAATAATAAATATTATCGAGATATTGCTTTGGAAAAAGAATAACCCAATGCAGGAGAGCGACATTAAGAAACTACTATAAATCGCGGTGTTCTTTTTGCCGAATTTAGCAGAGACAAATGGTGAGGCAATCGCCCCCAGAACCTGGGCTACCTGCGAGACGGTCAAAAATGCCGCCAGTGCCATTTCAGCATTTAGATTATAAATAAAGAAATAGAGCTGAAAAGTCCCGCGCAGAATGCCGATTAACTCCAGCATAAACATCCCGATTAATAGGTAACGTAACGGTTTGTTTTGTTTTAACAGAGTCCAAAAGCCTTTAAAACTTTGTCTCTCTTTGCGCGGAACGGTATGTTTTTCCTTGACGCCAAAAAAGGTGATAAGCATACAAATTAAGAAAATAGCGCTGAATATCAGTGACACGCCCCACCAACTTCCAACATATTTCACTAACCACAGCGTAGAGGCGCTTACCGTCAGGAAGCCAAAGGTTGCAATGGTTCTTGGAATGGTAATCACTTTAGTGCGCTCAACGGGATCCTGGGTAATGGCTGCGGAGAGTGACCAATAAGGTATGTCAATAATTGCGAAGCAAATGCTCCATAAAATGTATGTTGCATAGGCATAAACTAATTTGCCTGCCTCAGATAAATCGGGGCTTAAAAAGCAGGCGACTGTCGTGAGTGAAACCAAAATACTGCCTACGAGAATCCAGGGTCTGAATTTCCCCATTTTTGTATGGGTATTATCAACAAGGATCCCAAGAGCAATATCGGTAGCGCCATCAACGAGCCTGGCGACTAAAAAAAGCAAACCGACGGCGGCGGCCTTGATGCCAAAACTATCGGTGTAATACAGCATTAAATATATGGCGATAAACGCATACATCACGTTCGCGCCATAGCTTCCCATACCGTAAGATATCGCAGTCGTCCACGATACTTTATCTCGTGGATATTGTTTTTTATCTACAGCCGCTTCACTGCTCGAACTGGTTAACTCCATTTGAGTTCCCCTGAATTGAATAAATGATCGGATTAAACGACAATGAGCTTCAACTTTCGGGGGTAGCGTAGAGCAACAATAGCGGGCGGACTTTGCGCCGAGATTTATATTTAAGTAAACAAAGATTACTAATCGTATTTTATGTTGACGTATTTTTATATTGCCGTAGCGGCGGCAATATCGTCAGGCTTGGGTGAGCGCGGCTTCAACAAATAAATAACCGATGCCCGTTATTTGTTGTTGGCGAGTGAGATTGCCAAGGCCAATTTTCGTTTGCTGAGTGCGTACTGCATCACCGTGATCGAAAGGGGTAAAACCTATCTGACGGTATATTGTTTGCAGCCATTTATCACCAAATTCACAGCTACGGCCATAAAACAATATTTGGTTAATATTAACGATATTCAGTAAGTTATATAATGTTAACCCAATCGCATTGGCAGCGTTATCCACCCATTGAATCACCTGTTCATCGCCATTGTGCCAGGCGTTTATCAACTGACTGCTGGTGATGGTTTGCGGGTCTATTTCTGAAGGGGTAGGGCGTGATTTTAACCAGACTCGAGCCTGCTTTTTCAGCGCCGATAACGAGGCAACGGTTTCCAGACAACCATAACGCCCGCAGTCGCAGGCGATGCCATCGCGATCGAAAATCGTGTGTCCGATTTGCCCACTGCCGTTAAGCATCCCGCGATAAATTTGCCCGTTGATAACGAACGAGGAACCAATGCCGTAATCGACATTAACGATACAAAAATCCTGGCGGTTGCTCGCATTTTGCCACTTCTCAGCCAGCGCCAGCATAATGCAGTCGTTATCCACCTGGACAGAAACGCGCAGCCTCTCTTCCAGTAAATATTTAATTTCAATTGTCTTTTTCCACGGTGCCTGCGGCATGGTTTGCGACACACCGGTATCAGGATCAACCTGGCCATGCACGCCAAGTGCAAGATTGATATGCCTTCCCGGCCAGCCTTTCTGCTGCTGCCGCCACAGGGCTTCAATGGCTGAGAGCAGCGCTTCTGGCGTTGGTGCGTTGACCTGGGTATGGAGAAAATCCCCAATTGGCGTCATCTGCGCGTCAACCAGTTGGCTTTCGATACTGGTCGGCGTGACGTTCATGCAGAGGATAAACGGCCCATCGCTGGGAATTTGATAGTGCCCGCTGCTAATGCCCCGAGCACTGAGATTTTCGCTGGAATGGCTGAGTTTTCCCTCGCCGACCAGTTCATCAAGGATCTTACTGACTGCCGGAATAGAAAGCCCGGTATGCGTCGCAAGCTGGGATTTGCTCAACCGTTTATAGCGCCAAATCAACGCCATAATCGCGCGGCGATTATGCTGTCTTACCGTCTGATTATTCAGTCCCGCAGTCTGCATATTACTAAACCTTGTTAATAGTAATGCGTGAGCATCACGCAATTTACCGGAAAATAACTCATCTACACTGCCATCCTATCGTATTTCACTGTGTTTTGTTTACTGGAGAATGGTTATGTACGGAGTGGTTAAGGTCTGGCAGGAGACACTTACGTTGCCAACGTGGACTACGGGCAAAGAAGACGAAAACCCCATGTTCCTTGAAAAACGTGTTTACCAGGGGTCGTCTGGCGCAGTGTACCCTTATGGCGTGGTAGATACGCTCACCGGCGAGCGTGAAATGCGTGAATATCAGGGCATTTGGATGGAGAACGACTTCATTCGAATTCTGCTGCTGCCGGAATTGGGCGGGCGTATTCACCGCGCTTACGACAAAGTAAAACAGCGTGATTTTGTCTACTACAACGAAGTGGTGAAACCCGCGCTGGTTGGCCTGCTGGGGCCGTGGATTTCAGGCGGTATTGAATTTAACTGGCCGCAGCATCACCGCCCAACCACCTTCATGCCTGTCGATTTCACTCTCCAGAAAGGCGATAACGGCGAACAAACCGTGTGGATGGGGGAAGTTGAGCCGATGCGCGGTCTACAGGTGATGACCGGCTTCACGCTTTATCCCGACCGTGCGCTGATTGAAATTACTGGCAAAGTCTTTAACGGCAACGCCACGCCGCGCCATTTCCTGTGGTGGGCGAACCCGGCAGTGAAAGGCGGTGACGAGCATCAGAGCGTCTTTCCACCCGATGTGACCGCGGTATTTGACCACGGGAAGCGCGATGTTTCGGCATTCCCGATCGCAACCGGCACTTACTACAAGGTGGATTACTCAGCCGGTGTTGATATTTCTCGCTACAAAAACGTGCCAGTTCCAACCTCTTACATGGCAGAAAAATCAGACTATGATTTCGTCGGTGCCTATCACCACGGCGAGCGCGGCGGGCTTCTGCATGTTGCCGACCACCATGTCTCACCGGGCAAAAAACAGTGGACGTGGGGTTACGACGATTTCGGTACGGCGTGGGATCGCAATCTGACCGATGAAAACGGCCCGTACATTGAGCTGATGACCGGTGTCTTTACCGATAACCAACCTGATTTCACCTGGCTTGCGCCGTATGAAGAGAAAGTGTTTGTGCAAAACTTTCTGCCTTACAGCGAGCTGGGGATGGTACAAAACGCCAGCACGGAGCTGGCGATGCGCCTGGAACGCGACGGTAACCAGTTGGCGGTTGGGGTCTACGCCATCGCGCCGTTGCATGATGTGCAGGTCGTCATTTCCGCGCAAGGGCAGCCCATTCACAAACAGCGCCTGACGCTACAGCCGGGCCAAAGCTGGCAAACTACGCTGGCGGATGGCGGCTATGAGCGTGTCACCCTGAGCGTTACAGAGGCTTCGGGGCGCGAACTGCTGAGCTACGAAGAACACATCGCCGAGGAAACGCCGCTCCCGGCGGCGGCAACCGCACCGGCTCGCCCTCAGGATCTCACTAATACTGATGAACTCTATTTCATCGGCCAGCATTTAGAGCAGTACAACCATGCCAGCCGCTACGCCGGTGATTACTACCGTCGGGCGCTGGAAGTGGATCCGCTGGATTACCGCAACAATGTGGCGTTAGGGACGCAGGCGCTGAATAGCGCTGACTGGGAACAGGCGAAATCGTGCGCTCAGGCGGCGCTCAAACGCGCGCATCAGTGGAACAAAAACCCGCGCAATGGCGAAGCCAGTATGCTGCTTGCCACTGCGCTTGAGCGGATGGGCGACGACACTCAGGCGTGGGATCACTACTACAAAGCTAGCTGGAGCGGCGACTGCCGCGATGCGGCGTTCTGGTCGCTGGCGCGTCTGGCAATGAAAAAAGGCGACTATGCCCAGGCGCTGGAGAAAGTGGCGTTAAGCCTGCAATTTAATGCCAGCAATAACCTGGCGATGGGGCTGAAAGCGCTGGCGCTGGCAAAACTGGAGCGTCAGGACGAGGCGTTAGCCTTCATTAGCCAACAGCTTCGCGCGTATCCGCTGAGCTACGTGCTGCATTACGCCCGCTGGGCTATCAGCCCAACCGCAGACACTGCAAAGGCGCTTATCGATGTCACGGGACTCCGTGGCACTAACGCCTGTGAACTGGCGGGCTGGCTGACCTCTTTGGGCTTGCGCGCTGAAGCTAAAGCGGTGCTGCAACTGCTGGACAGCCAGGAAACGCTGGCGCTGATGTGGCTGGCGTCACTGAGCGAAAACCCTCAGCCGCTGATTGAGCGCGCCCATGCTTGTCTGCGCCACCGTGTGCGCTTCCCGAACACCCTCAATGAAGTGCAAATGCTGCAAACCTTGCAGGATAACGCTTTCGCCCGCTATCTGCTGGGCTGCTTCTGGTATAGCAAACGTCGCTATGACGATGCGGTTGCCTGTTGGAATGGCACGTTGGCGCTGGAGCCAACTTTTGCGCCAGTTCACCGTCTGCTGGGGATTTATGTGTGGAATAAACATCAGGATGCACCGCGCGCGCTGGCGTACTTACAGCAGGCGGTTGAGCTGGAGCCGGAAAACGCCCGCTTCCTGTTCGAGCTTGATTACCTCAAGAAACTGACGGGGGAGTCGGTGGATGCGCGCCTGAGTGTGCTGGAGTCTCGCAAGTCGGTGGCGTTGAAGCGTGACGATTTAAGCGCCGAGTTGTTAAGCCTGTGGCATGTCAAAGGCCATTACGCCGCTGCCGCGCAGGTGTTAAATGAGCGCACATTCCATCCGTGGGAAGGGGGCGAAGGCAAAGTTACCGGGCAATTCTTGCTTAACCACCTGCATCGCGCCTTAGCCCATATTGACGGCCAACAGCCAGAAGCGGCGGCCGCTTTGTTGCAACAGGCGCTGCGCTATCCGCACAACCTGGGCGAAGGGCGTCTTCCGGGGCAGACGGATAACGATATCTGGTATTTGCTGGGGCACTGCGCATCGCTGCAAGGGAACGAGGCGCAAGCGGCTCGCTGCTTTGAACGGGCAACGCGCGGCGATAGCACGTTAGATGCCGGGCGTTATTACAACGACCAGCCGGTGGATTATCTGTTCTGGCAGGGAATGGCGCTGCACGCATTAGGCGAAACGGCGCAAGCGGAACGTCATTTCCACAGTTTCCTCGCGTGGGTTGAGCGCCAGGCCCAAACCCCGCCAGAAGCGGATTTCTTCGCCGTATCGCTGCCGGACCTGGTGGTTCTTGATACCCCAGCCGATGCGAAACATCGCCAGCACTGTTTGTTGATTACCGCGCTGGGTCACTTAGGTTTAGGGAATCGGGCCGAGTGCGAAACCGCGTTAAACGCGCTGCTGGCGCTGAATCCATCCCATGATAAAGCGCATCTGATTCGTCACGCGCTTAAGGCTTCTCTCTTTCAATAACGTGTGATCCCGGTGGCGCTGGCGCCACCGGAAGTACCCTGCACCCTGCGTTTCCCTTAAAGAGGAATCATGATGAATAACACGCAGAAAAATTTGAAAATGGGCTACGTCTGGATGATTTGTCTGGTCGCTGCCTGTGGTGGTTTATTGTTTGGTTATGACTGGGTGGTGATTGGCGGAGCCAAGCCTTTTTATGAAGCCTGGTTTTCCATTACCGACCCGGCACAGTCTGGCTGGGCGATGAGTTCCGCGCTGGCGGGCTGTATATTTGGTGCGCTCATCTCTGGTTGGTGCGCGGATAAATTTGGTCGCAAGCTGCCGCTTATTCTGGCGGCGATTCTGTTTAGTGCCTCCGCCTGGGGCACGGCGATGGCCAGCCACTTCGATATGTTTGTCATCTACCGTATTGTCGGTGGCGTTGGGATTGGCCTGGCGTCAGCCGTCAGCCCGCTTTATATCGCCGAAGTCAGCCCGGCGGAAAAACGGGGGCGTTTTGTCACGGTAAACCAACTGACTATCGTGATCGGGGTGCTGGGCGCGCAGCTGATTAACCTGCTGATTGCTAAACCGGTAGAACCCGGCGCATCGTTACAGATGATTGCTGAAAGCTGGAATGGTCAGGTGGGCTGGCGCTGGATGTTTGGCGCTGAACTGGTTCCGGCGCTGGCATTTTTGGTGTTGATGTTTTTTGTCCCGGAATCACCTCGTTGGTTAGCCAAAGCGGGCAAAAAAGAGAAGGCTCGCCAAATGCTTGAGCGTATCGGCTCGAAAGAGTACGCCGCTCAAACCCTGAATGAAATTATGCAGACGCTGGAAAAAGACACCCAAAAGGTTGCCTGGTCTACGCTTTTGCAGCCGCAGATTAAACCCATTGTGATTATCGGTATGGTGCTGGCTATCTTCCAGCAATGGTGCGGTATTAACGTCATCTTTAACTATGCGCAGGAGATTTTTGCCTCCGCTGGCTTTGATATCAATGGCACGCTGAAATCTATCGTGGCAACCGGCATTATCAACCTGGTCTTTACGCTCGCCGCCTTACCGCTGGTCGATAAACTGGGCCGCCGTAAGTTGATGCTGCTGGGCGCGGCGGGGCTGACGATTATCTATATGCTGATTGCCGCAGCCTATGCGGCGGGCATTATGGGCTGGCCGGTGCTGTTGCTGGTTCTGGCGGCTATCGCTATCTATGCCCTGACGTTAGCGCCGGTGACGTGGGTGCTGTTGTCAGAAATCTTCCCTAATCGCGTTCGTGGTCTGGCGATGTCTTTCGGCACGCTGGCGCTGTGGATTGCCTGCTTCCTGCTGACTTATACCTTCCCGCTGCTCAATGCGGGGTTAGGGGCGTCGGGTAGTTTCCTGCTCTACGGTGTGATTTGCGCGGCGGGTTACTTCTATATTCTGCGCCATGTGCCGGAAACAAAAGGCGTCACTCTGGAAGCACTGGAAGCACAGTTAGCCGCGAAACACGCGACGGCATCCCAACAGCGTCAGGCTCAATGATGGAGACATTATTGCTTGAGAATGCGCATCTACGGATGCGCATCACCCCGCAGGGCGGGGCGGTACAGAGCTTGTGCTCACTGCGCCATCAAAGGCCGATACTGCGTGAAGCGCCGGGGGAAAGTGCGTTATTTCCGATGCTCCCGCTGGCAAACCGCGTCGCCGGTAATCGCTTTAAGCTATTGGGGCGTGAGATAACGCTGCCGCATCATCAGGCGGATGAACAGTTCTTTTTGCACGGCGACGGCTGGCTCAAGCCGTGGGCGGTGATTTCACAGACCAGCGATTGCTGCGTTTTGCAACGACAGAGCCAGCACGCCTGTGGCTATGATTATTTAGCCGAACTGCGCTACCAACTGCGGGATAACACGCTGCACGTTGAGCTGCATTTAACCCATCGGGGCGAGCTACCGATGCTCTACGGCTGCGGTTTTCATCCCTGGTTTTATTTTGATGCGACGAGCCAGGTGCAGTTTCAGGCTAGCGGATACTGGCCGGAGGGCGAGCTGCATTTGCCTCTCGACTGGCAAGGGGAGTTGCCCGCTGCGGTGGACTTTTCCCGCCCGCAGTACGGTACAGACGACTGGCTGAATGTCGGCTATTCGGGGTGGAATGGATGCGCGGTCATCACTAATGATGTGATGAGAGTCACGCTTTCGGCGCAAACTCCGTGGCTGATGCTGTTCAGAATGTCGGGTGAGGAGTTTCTGTGTCTGGAGCCACAGACGCATCCGGTGAATGCGCACAACCTGCCGGGGCAGCCTGGGTTGTCGCTATTAGGGCGGGGAGATTCACTGCATTTTGCTATGCAATTGTCTGTCGAATAATCGCCTTATTCGCCGAGATTTACCCGATAAAGCACGCTTGCGCCAGCCCGTGTTTATCGCCAGACTGTCGCCTCCATCCGGGAGGAAATCATGGTCTTGCACTCGACGCGCTGGCTGGCGCTCAGTTATTTCACCTACTTTTTTAGCTACGGAATTTTTCTGCCTTTCTGGAGCGTCTGGCTCAAAGGCGCAGGGCTTTCGCCTGAAACCATCGGAATGCTGTTAGGCGCAGGATTAGTGGCCCGCTTTTTAGGTAGCCTGCTGATTGCGCCGCGCGTGAGCGATCCTTCACGTTTAATCAGCGTGCTGCGTATTCTGGCGCTGATGACGTTGCTGTTCGCGATGGCTTTCTGGGCGGGGACGGAGGTCGCGTGGCTGATGGGGGTCATGATTGGCTTCAACCTCTTTTTCTCGCCGCTGGTTCCGCTGACCGATGCGTTGGCTAACACCTGGCAAAAGCAAATCACTATGGACTATGGTCGGGTGCGGCTGTGGGGATCGATAGCTTTCGTGATTGGTTCTGCGCTAACCGGCAAGCTGGTGAGCCTGTTTGATTATCACGTCATTTTGCTGATGCTGAGTTTAGGTATTGCCTCCATGCTGCTCGGCATGTTGCTGAAACCATCGGTGATGCCGCTGGGGGAATCTCGTCATCAGGAGTCGGTTGGCTGGCCAGCCTGGCGCTCGCTGGTGGTGCAAAACTGGCGTTTTCTGGCCTGCGTGAGCCTGTTGCAAGGGGCACACGCCGCCTATTATGGCTTCAGCGCTATTTTCTGGCAGGGCGCAGGGTATTCGGCTTCGGCGGTGGGCTATTTATGGTCGCTTGGCGTTGTGGCGGAAGTGGTGACGTTTGCGCTGAGTAAAAAAGTGTTCCGTCGCTTCAGCGCCAGAGATCTCCTGCTGCTGTCGGCGATTTGCGGTGTGATTCGCTGGGGGCTGATGGGCTGGACAACGAGCCTGCCGTGGCTGATTCTGATTCAAATTCTGCACTGCGGCACGTTTACCGTCTGCCACCTGGCAGCGATGCGCTACATCGCCGCGCGCCAGGGGAGCGAGGTTATCCGTCTGCAAGCGGTGTACTCTGCGGTGGCGATGGGCGGCAGCATTGCGGTAATGACGATGTTCGCGGGCTTCCTTTATCAGCACCTGCATCAAGGGTTGTTCTGGGTGATGGCGCTGGTGGCGCTACCGGCGCTGGTCGTGCGACCGAAGGCCATCACGCCTTAGGTTTCCAGTATTTTACAAATATGCCGCTGTTGATGCTCGCTCAGCGGCTGTTCGGCATGAATCAGCGGCGGCGAAAACAGCGGCAGGGCAATCGCGTAGGGCGAAATCACCAGCGTGCTGTTTTTCGGCGCACCTTCTTTCTGGAAGGTCTGTACCGCCAGGTATTTCACATTGAGCGGCAGCAGCGTTAGCTCGCGTAGCTGTTGCTCAATTTCTTGTTCCAGCGCCGGGTTATCACCGGTTAACAGCAGCACTTGTTTTTCATGTAACTCACTTTCCTGCATTAATCCCGCGCCAAAAATCACCGCAATCAACGCGGTTTCATCATCGCTAAAGCGCAGCATATAGCGGGTTTCAAAATCGATTAGCGCTGCGCGTGTCGTGCGGATCAGGCGCGGGTAGAGATGGTGGATCTCCTCGGGCAGATGATGGTCGATACCAATATCAAAAATGCAGCGGTTCAGCGCTTGTGTGATATGAACATAGAGCTGGTCGCACAGCCCGCGTTCGTCGGTAAACCGGCAACCGGCAATCTGTTGAAAGTGGTTCACTAAGCGGGCGATGTCGTGGTGTCGCTGGTGGTCTTGCGCGTCGTTGTCGCCGCGCGGATCGGGGACTTTCAGCAGCATAAACAGCAGCGCTAAAAACGACTGTTCGTTATGGTGTGGGATTCGCTGCACCCGTCGTTGCCAGTGACGCACGATATCTGCCGCCATCTGGTACTCCATCGTTGAGCGCGTCCACAGGTTTTGCAAGGTGCTGAACTGCGGGCTATCCCCTTGATGATGCTGTAATAAACAGTATTGCAGATACAGGCGTAAAAATTGCCCATCGCGGCTGGCGAACTCGCGCTTCAGGCTGCGGGCGCAACGGTTAACCAGCGCCTGGAGGTTGGTTTCATCGTATAAGGTGCGGGCAATTTTCAGTTGTTTCAGGTGCGTTTTAAGTACCGGCGTAAAATGTTCGTTCACGAAATGGGGGCACAGACGCAATGCGCGGCGTAGCCAGTGGAGTAAACACAGGCGCAGGTCAAGCGTAGTGCCTTCAATCCGATAGCTACCATCCGCCAAAGTGGCGATAGCCAGGCGATGGTAACGCTCGATCTCCTCTCCGGCGTCAATCAGATCTTGCCGGGCCGTGGCAACATCGACATTATTCACTTTGCCAATGTATTCCGGCGTGATGGAATGCCCAGGGAGATACAGCATCAGCAGCGCCTGGCAGCGGCGCTGTGGACTGGAAAGCACAGATGGCGGTTCAAGTACGGTCATCATCTGTTGTGTTCCAGCAGCAGTAATAACGATAAGCGTAGCCAAAAGATAACGGCAGCCAATGAGCTTTCGCTAAGGAATGCTGGCGGCGGTCACAGAATTTTTCACTGAGGAACGGATGAAGAGAGTGAAACAATGCGCAGTTATGGTGTTCCTTGCGGTTTTATCATTAACCGCCCAGGCGCACCCGCACAGTTTTATCACCCTGACCACCCAACTGATAGCAACCAACGGTCAGTTGCAGGGCATGAAAATGCGCTGGGTGATGGATGAGCTCACCTCTGCCGATTTGCTGTATGACGCCGGAAACGCCAAACCGGGCGACGAAGTATGGAAAAAACTGGCGGCGGAAGTGATGGCGAATGTGCTGGGGCAGCACTATTTCACCGAATTCTGGCATGACGGTAAAAAGGTGAAGTTTGCTAACCGCCCAACGGACTACGGCCTGGCGCGCGAGGGGCATCAGGCGGTGCTGACCTTCACGCTTGCATTAGCGACACCGCAGCCTCTGGCGGGGCAGACGTACACCTTCTCAACCTTTGACCCGACTTACTACGTTGATATGAGCTATGAAAATGACGCTGATGTGGCGTTTGCGCCAGGCGTTAAAGGCCAGTGCAAAATCAGTGTGCATACGCCAAAACCCAACGAAGATATGCTCTCTTACGCGCAGTCGCTCGATAAAGAAGATGCGCCAGAAGAGGATATGGAATTAGGCAAACAGTTTGCCCAAAAGGTGACCGTACAATGTCCATGACCGCTTACCTAAAACGCCCGCCGCGCCGTTGGCTGGCGCTGTGGCCGTTGGCGATTTTTTTGCTGCTGAGCGTGCTTGGTGCGCTGTGGTTATGGCAAGCCTGGCCGCAGGTGATGGTGAAAAGCATTATCTGGCAGCGTGAAGTGAACCAGCAAATGAGCGGGTTATTAAAAGCGGTGGCGGCAAATCCTGCTCAGGCCGGTGGTTCACTACTGTTGTTTAGCTTTAGCTATGGGGTGCTCCACGCGCTGGGGCCAGGGCATGGCAAAGTGGTGATCACCACCTGGCTTGCGACCCATCCCTCAAAACTGCGTTCGAGCATTGGCCTGACGCTGGCGTCTTCTTTATTACAGGGGCTGGTGGCGATTGCGTTAGTGGTGGTGGTGTTAACGCTACTGAAACTACCGGCGCGGCAGCTCCACCTTAGCGGCTTCTGGCTGGAAAAAGCGAGCTACGTGCTGGTGGGCGTATTGGGGCTGATGCTGTGCTGGCGGGCGCTCAAAAAACTTCGCCGCTTACTGCGTAAACCCACATTCAGCGGTTTTAAGCCCATCCATGTGCACGACGAGCATTGTGGCTGCGGGCATCAACATCTGCCAGACCCTTCACAGGTACACAGCGGTGATGACTGGCGCGCCCGAGTGATGGTGGTGCTGTCGATGGGGATGCGCCCCTGTTCCGGTGCGATTATGGTGCTGTTATTCAGCAAAATTATCGGTGTTTTTGCCTGGGGAATGGCCTCGGCGCTGGCGATGGCGGCGGGAACGTCGCTCACGATAAGTTCTCTGGCGCTGTTAGTTCACGGTTTTCGCTCGCTGGCAGTGAAACTGAGCGGGGAAAAAACGCCGGTATTATGGCGACAGATTGGCTGGACAACGTTGGCGTTAGCCGGAGGCGCGCTGCTTATCGCGGCGGCG
This sequence comes from Kluyvera fluvialis, assembly GCF_059725275.1. Taxonomy (NCBI): domain Bacteria; kingdom Pseudomonadati; phylum Pseudomonadota; class Gammaproteobacteria; order Enterobacterales; family Enterobacteriaceae; genus Kluyvera; species Kluyvera fluvialis. The sequence continues at coordinate 1,365,211 of NZ_AP046142.1, forward strand.
GTGGTGATGTGGTTGAGTGCCGTGCCCGCAGGGCGGGGGATGAGGCCGTTTTAACATGGCCGGATGTATAAAAGAGGCCCGGCAAGCTCTGCGCCGCCGGGCCTCACAGCCAAACTTAGCGCTTCAGCGCTTCGCTCAGTTGGTCACGCATGTTCGCCAGCATTGATTTCACCACGCGCGCATTACCTGCCACCACGTTGCCGGTCATCATGTAGTTATGACCACCGGTGAAATCACAAACCAGTGCGCCCGCTTCACGTGCCAGCAGTTCACCTGCGGCGAAATCCCACGGCTTCAGGCCAATTTCGAAGAAACCGTCAACGCGACCTGCGGCAACGTATGCCAGATCCAGCGCCGCAGAACCCGTGCGACGGAAGTCAGCGCATTCGGTAAACAGGTTGCCGAGGATGTTCATGTAAGCCGGAGCGTGTTGTTTTGCTTTGAACGGGAAACCGGTCGCCAGGATGGTGCCATCCAGGTCGCGAGCGGTGCTGCAACGCAGACGGTAACCGTTTAGCTGTGCGCCCTGACCGCGAGTTGCGGTGAACAGTTCGTTACGCATTGGATCGTAAACCACCGCCACTTCAGTACGGCCTTTGATGCGTACCGCGATGGAAACCGCGAAGTGCGGCAGACGTTTGATAAAGTTGGTGGTGCCATCCAGTGGATCGATAACCCATTGAACATCCAGATCTTCGCCAACATGTTCACCGCTTTCTTCGGTGATGATGGTGTGCTGTGGGTAAGATTTGCGAATTGTTTCGATGATAATGGCTTCAGCCGCTTTATCAACGTTGGTTACGAAATCATTGCTGCCTTTCTGGCTGGTTTCTACTGAGTCAGGCGTTTCGTAGTGTTTGGCAATTACATTACCCGCTTTGCGCGCAGCGCGCACGGCGATAGTCAGCATCGGATGCATCAGGTTACTCTCACTGGATGTTAAAGAACGGGGAAAAACGGCGCACATCATAACAGCGAATTCGGTTTCTGTCTCCGCTTTATGATAATATGGCCGAATAATCTTTAGACGAAGAATGACAATGCTGCAAAATATCCGAATCGTGCTGGTCGAAACCTCTCACACCGGCAATATGGGCTCTGTTGCCCGCGCTATGAAAACAATGGGTCTGACCAACCTGTGGCTGGTCAACCCGCTGGTCAAACCGGACTCGCAGGCGATTGCTCTGGCAGCTGGTGCGAGCGATGTGATTGGTAGCGCACAGATAGTCGATACCCTCGACGAAGCGCTGGCGGGTTGTAGCCTGGTGGTGGGGACAAGCGCCCGTTCCCGCACGCTGCCGTGGCCGATGCTCGACCCACGCGAATGCGGCCTGAAAAGCGTCGCCGAAGCCGAACACGCGCCGGTTGCGCTGGTGTTTGGCCGTGAGCGCGTTGGCCTGACCAACGATGAATTGCAGAAGTGCCACTATCACGTGGCGATTGCCGCGAACCCAGAATACAGCTCGCTGAATCTGGCGATGGCGGTGCAGGTTATCTCCTATGAAGTGCGTATGGCCTGGCTGGCAGCGCAGGAAAGCGGCGAGAAAGTCGAGCATGACGAGACGCCGTATCCGCTGGTAGACGATTTGGAACGTTTCTACGGTCACCTGGAGCAGACGCTGCTTTCTACAGGGTTTATCCGTGAAAACCATCCGGGGCAGGTGATGAATAAACTGCGTCGTTTGTTCACCCGTGCGCGCCCGGAAAGCCAGGAGTTGAACATCCTGCGCGGGATTCTGGCGTCGATTGAACAGCAGAATAAAGGCAAGTAATCGCTTGTCATGTCGGATGGCGCTTCGCCTACAGGCCGCGCTATTCGTGGGCTGGAGAGGCGAAGTGCCATCCGGCGATAGACATACCGCACTGATGGTTAAATACCTGACTAAATTACTCAAGTAAATAGTTGACTGATTTAGTCGGGAATGTCAGACTTGCCCCTGCTATGCAATACCCACACTATTATTAAAAACCCCGGGCAGGGGCGAGTTTGAGGTTAAGTAAGACATGAGACTGACATCTAAAGGGCGTTACGCCGTGACCGCGATGCTGGACGTCGCACTCAACTCCGAATCGGGCCCGGTACCATTGGCCGATATTTCTGAACGACAGGGAATTTCACTCTCCTATCTGGAGCAGCTGTTCTCCCGTCTGCGTAAAAATGGCTTAGTGTCAAGCGTACGCGGGCCTGGCGGTGGTTATCTGCTGGGTAAAGAAGCAAACCACATCGCCGTAGGTGAAGTGATTAGCGCAGTGGACGAGTCCGTTGACGCCACTCGCTGTCAGGGGAAAGGTGGCTGCCAGGGTGGCGATAAATGTTTAACCCACGCACTGTGGCGTGACCTGAGCGACCGCCTGACAGGTTTCCTGAACAATATCACTCTCGGTGAACTGGTGAATAACCAGGAAGTTCTGGACGTGTCTGGTCGTCAGCATACGCAAGACACCTCCCGCAATAATCGCGTACAAGACGCAATCGACGTTAAGTTACGTGCATAATCTACCTCTCCTGCCGTGTGCCGAACAGGGCGCATCTGGCAGGGGGGTTAAACGATAAAAATGAGATTTCAGAGTCAGGCCGGGACTACCCGTCCCGTCAACGCGGTCGTACATCCAGCCGGTTGCCTGATTCCTTGCATTGAGTGATGTACGGAGTTAAAGAGCAATGAAATTACCGATTTATCTCGACTACTCCGCAACCACGCCGGTGGACCCGCGTGTTGCCGAGAAAATGATGCAGTTTCTGACTATGGACGGGACCTTTGGTAACCCGGCCTCCCGTTCACACCGTTTTGGTTGGCAGGCTGAAGAGGCGGTAGATATCGCCCGTAATCAGATTGCTGAACTGGTCGGTGCTGACCCGCGTGAAATCGTCTTTACCTCTGGTGCGACTGAATCCGACAACCTGGCGATTAAAGGTGCTGCCAACTTTTATCAGAAAAAAGGCAAGCACATCATCACCAGCAAAACCGAACACAAAGCCGTGCTGGACACCTGCCGTCAGTTAGAGCGCGAAGGTTTTGAGATTACCTATCTCGCCCCGCAGCGTAACGGCATTATTGACCTGAAAGAACTCGAAGCTGCGATGCGTGACGACACCATCCTGGTTTCCATCATGCACGTGAACAACGAAATCGGCGTGGTGCAGGATATCGCGACTATCGGCGAAATGTGCCGTGCGCGCGGCATCATCTATCACGTTGATGCGACCCAGAGCGTGGGCAAGCTGCCTATCGACCTGAGCCAACTGAAAGTTGACCTGATGTCCTTCTCCGGTCACAAAATTTATGGCCCGAAAGGGATCGGCGCACTGTACGTTCGTCGTAAACCGCGTATCCGTATCGAAGCACAGATGCACGGCGGTGGTCACGAGCGCGGTATGCGTTCCGGTACTCTGCCAGTTCACCAGATTGTGGGTATGGGCGAAGCGTACCGTATCGCTAAAGAAGAGATGGAAACCGAAATGGCGCGCCTGCGCGGCCTGCGTAACCGTCTGTGGAACGGCGTGAAAGATATGGAAGAGGTGTACCTGAACGGTGACCTTGAGCAGGGCGCGCCGAACATTCTCAACGTCAGCTTTAACTACGTTGAAGGCGAGTCGCTGATTATGGCGCTGAAAGACCTGGCGGTTTCCTCCGGTTCAGCCTGTACGTCTGCAAGCCTTGAGCCATCCTACGTGCTGCGCGCGCTGGGTATGACTGATGAGCTGGCACATAGCTCCATTCGCTTCTCTTTAGGTCGTTTTACTACCGAAGAAGAGATTGATTACACCATCGATTTAGTTCGCAAATCTATTGGCCGTCTGCGCGACCTTTCCCCACTGTGGGAAATGTTCAAACAGGGCGTGGATCTGAACAGCATCGAATGGTCACATCATTAATCGGTATACCCGTCATACTTCAAGTTGCAGATGCGTTGGCCGCGCTCGCTCACCCCAGTCACGTACTTATGTACGCTCCTGGGGATTTGCTCCCTTGCCGCCTTCCTGCAACTCGAATGATTTAGGGTACAAATAAGGAGAATTCATCATGGCTTACAGCGAAAAAGTAATCGATCATTACGAGAATCCACGTAACGTGGGCTCTTTCGACAACAGCGACGACAGCGTCGGTAGCGGCATGGTCGGTGCACCAGCCTGCGGCGATGTGATGAAGTTGCAGATTAAAGTCAACAATGAAGGTATCATTGAAGACGCGCGTTTCAAGACTTATGGCTGCGGTTCCGCCATTGCCTCCAGCTCCCTCGTTACCGAATGGGTGAAAGGGAAATCTCTGGACGAAGCACAGGCGATTAAAAATACCGATATCGCCGACGAGCTTGAACTGCCACCGGTGAAAATTCACTGTTCTATCCTGGCAGAAGACGCGATTAAAGCCGCCATTGCGGATTACAAAAGCAAACGTGAAGCAAAATAAGGATTGAGGTTTTGTTATGTCGATTACACTGAGCGACAGTGCAGCAGCGCGAGTCAATACCTTTCTGGCCAACCGGGGTAAAGGGTTTGGTCTGCGTCTGGGCGTGAGAACCTCCGGCTGCTCGGGTATGGCCTATGTACTGGAATTTGTTGATGAACCGGCGGCTGAAGACACCGTGTTTGAAGACAAAGGTGTGAAAGTGGTCATCGACGGCAAAAGCCTGCAATTCCTTGACGGTACTCAACTGGACTTCGTTAAAGAAGGCCTGAACGAAGGGTTCAAATTTACGAACCCCAATGTTAAAGATGAGTGCGGTTGCGGCGAAAGTTTTAACGTGTAACTCAATGCCTCCAACCCCACCCGCAGGCCGCCTGTGCGTGGGGTTTTGTTTTACTTACCCTGAGATAGTCATGGATTACTTTACACTCTTTGGCTTGCCAGCCAACTACCACGTAGACACTCAGGCTCTCGCGGCGCGCTTCCAGGATCTGCAACGCCAGAACCACCCCGATCGTTTTGCCAGCGCCAGCGAAGCCGAACAGCTAGTAGCGGTGCAGCGTTCAGCCACGATCAACCAGGCTTGGCAAACCCTGCGTCACCCGCTGATGCGCGCGGAATATCTGCTCTCCCTACACGGGTTTGACCTCTCAAGTGAACAGCACACCGTGCGCGATACCGCGTTCCTGATGGAACAACTGGAGCTGCGCGAAGAGCTGGACGACATTGAACAGGCAAAAGACACCGACCGCCTGGAAGCACTGCTCAAACGCATTAAAGCGATGTATACCCAACGCCAGCAGCAGATGGTGGCGGAATTAGATGCCCAGACGTGGGAGACGGCGGCGGATACCGTGCGCAAACTACGTTTTCTCGATAAACTGCAAAGCAGCGCTGAATTACTCGAAGAAAAGCTGCTCGATTTCTAATTTTGGAAGATTAACATGGCCTTATTACAAATTAGCGAGCCGGGTCTGAGTGCCGCACCACACCAGCGTCGTCTGGCGGTAGGGATTGACTTAGGCACGACCAATTCGCTGGTGGCGACCGTGCGCAGTGGTCAGGCGGAAACGCTGGCCGATAGCCAAGGCCGCCACTTGCTGCCTTCCGTCGTCCATTACCAGGCTCAGGGCCACTCCGTGGGTTATGACGCGCGCAGTAATGCCGCCAAAGATCCGGCGAATACCATTAGCTCGGTAAAACGCATGATGGGCCGCTCGCTGGCGGATATTCAGGCGCGCTACCCGCATCTGCCGTACCAATTCCAGGAAAGCGAAAATGGCCTGCCGATGCTGGTGACCCATGCCGGGGTACTGAACCCGATTCGCGTTTCTGCCGATATTCTCAAAGCACTGGCGGCGCGGGCGACCGAATCGCTGGCCGGTGAACTGGACGGGGTGGTTATCACCGTTCCGGCTTATTTCGATGACGCACAGCGTCAGGGAACCAAAGACGCCGCGCGTCTGGCGGGGCTGCATGTTCTGCGCCTGCTCAATGAACCGACCGCAGCGGCAATTGCCTACGGCCTGGATTCCGGTCAGGAAGGCGTGATTGCCGTTTATGACCTCGGCGGCGGCACGTTTGATATCTCTATTCTGCGTTTAAGCCGTGGCGTGTTTGAAGTGATGGCGACCGGCGGGGATTCCGCGCTCGGCGGCGACGACTTTGACCACCTGCTGGCTGACCATATTCGCGAGCTGGCGGGGATTGCCGATCGTAGCGACAACCGTGTACAGCGCGAGCTGCTGGATGCCGCCATTGCCGCCAAAATCGCCTTGAGCGATGCCGATTCGGTCACCGTTAACGTCGCGGGCTGGCAGGGTGAAATCAGCCGTGAACAGTTCAATACGCTGATTGAATCGCTGGTTAAACGCACGCTGCTGGCGTGCCGTCGGGCATTAAAAGATGCCGGCGTTGATGCCAGCGAAGTGCTGGAAGTCGTGATGGTTGGCGGTTCTACGCGTGTGCCGCTGGTACGCGAGCGGGTAGGTGAATTTTTCGGTCGTACACCGCTGACCTCCATCGACCCGGATAAAGTCGTCGCGATTGGCGCGGCGATTCAGGCCGACATTCTGGTGGGCAACAAGCCGGACAGCGAAATGCTGTTGCTGGACGTTATCCCACTGTCGCTCGGCCTTGAAACAATGGGCGGCCTGGTGGAGAAAGTGATCCCGCGTAATACCACCATTCCGGTGGCGCGCGCGCAGGAGTTCACCACTTTTAAAGATGGCCAAACCGCCATGTCTATTCACGTGATGCAGGGCGAGCGCGAACTGGTGCAGGATTGCCGCTCGCTGGCGCGCTTTGCGTTACGTGGTATCCCGGCATTACCGGCAGGTGGAGCGCACATTCGCGTCACCTTCCAGGTGGATGCCGACGGGCTGTTAAGCGTGACCGCGATGGAGAAATCCACCGGCGTTGAATCGTCAATCCAGGTTAAACCGTCCTACGGGCTGACCGATGGTGAAATCGCCACCATGATTCAGGATTCAATGAGCTATGCCGAGCAGGATGTTAAAGCCCGTATGCTCGCAGAACAAAAAGTGGAAGCCGCACGTGTGCTGGAGAGTTTGACCAGCGCGCTGGCTGCGGATGCCGCGCTGCTCAGCGCCGCAGAGCGCCAGGAAATTGACGAAGCCGCCGAGCAATTGCGCGCGGTAGCCGAAGGCAATGACACCGACGCCATAGAACAAGCCATTAAAAACGTTGACAAACAAACCCAGGAATTCGCCGCACGTCGTATGGATCAATCGGTCCGTACTGCGCTGAAAGGCCAATCCGTGGACGAGGTTTAATATGCCAAAGATTGTTATTTTGCCTCATCAGGACTTATGTCCAGATGGCGCAGTTCTGGAAGCGAATAGCGGTGAAACCATTCTCGACGTTGCGCTGCGCAACGGCATCGAGATTGAACACGCTTGTGAAAAATCCTGTGCATGCACCACCTGCCATTGCATCGTGCGCGAAGGTTTTGACTCACTGCCGGAAAGCACCGAAGACGAAGACGACATGCTGGATAAAGCATGGGGTCTGGAGCCGGATAGCCGTCTGAGCTGTCAGGCGCGCGTAAGCGATGAAGACTTAGTGGTCGAAATTCCGCGTTACACAATTAACCACGCGCGCGAGCATTAACAGGAGGTAGTATGGGACTTAAGTGGACCGACAGCCGAGAAATCGGTGAGGCGCTGTACGATGCCTTCCCGGATACCGATCCGAAGACCGTACGCTTTACCGACCTGCACCAATGGATTTGCGACCTCGAAGATTTTGATGATGACCCTCAGGCATCAAATGAAAAAATCCTTGAGGCAATTCTGCTAGTCTGGTTGGATGAAGCAGAGTAAGTCACATAATGGGCTGCCTTCGGGCGGCCCGTTTGCTAATAAGGATAAATACAATGACAGATGCTATGAACATTACGCTTACGACACAGCCAGCCGATGCGCGTTGGGGTGAAAAAGCGACTTACAGTATTAATGATAACGGAATTTCCCTGCACCTGACTGGCAACGACAGCCTGGGCCTGATTCAACGCGCCGCGCGCAAAATTGACGGCATGGGCATTAAGCACGTCGCGCTGACCGGTGAAGGCTGGGACGTTGACCGCGCGTGGGCATTCTGGGCTGGTTACAAAGGGCCGAAAGGCACTCGCAAAGTAGAGTGGCCGGAGCTGGATGACGCGCAGCGTCAGGAGCTGGATAACCGCCTGACCATTATCGACTGGGTGCGCGACACCATCAACGCTCCGGCGGAAGACGTCGGCCCATCGCAGTTGGCGCAACGCGCGGTGGATTTGCTGTGCAGCGTCGCCTGTGACCAGGTTTCTTACCGCATTACCAAAGGTGAAGACCTGCGTGAACAGAACTACATGGGGATCCACACCGTAGGCCGTGGCTCCGAGCGCCCGCCGGTGCTGCTGGCGCTGGATTACAACCCAACCGGCGATAAAGAAGCGCCGGTTTACGCCTGCCTGGTGGGCAAAGGCATCACCTTTGACTCCGGCGGCTACAGCCTGAAACAAAGCGCCTTTATGGATTCGATGAAATCCGACATGGGCGGTGCGGCAATGGTGACTGGCGCACTGGCGTTCGCTATCACTCGCGGCCTCAACAAACGCGTCAAACTGTACCTGTGCTGCGCCGACAACATGGTGAGCGGTAACGCCTTCAAACTGGGTGATATCATTCATTATCGCAATGGTAAAAACGTTGAAGTGATGAACACCGATGCGGAAGGGCGCCTGGTGCTGGCTGATGGCCTGATTGATGCGTCTGCGCAGAAACCGGAGCTGATTATCGATGCGGCGACGCTGACTGGCGCGGCGAAAACGGCGCTGGGTAACGATTACCACGCGCTGTTCAGTTTTGACGATGGCCTGGTAAACCGCATGATGGCGAGTGCAGCAGCAGAAAATGAGCCGTTCTGGCGTCTGCCGCTGGCGGAATTCCACCGCCACCAACTGCCGTCGAACTTTGCGGAACTGAACAACACCGCCAATGCGACTTACCCGGCTGGCGCGAGCACGGCGGCGGGCTTCCTGTCTCACTTCGTTGAAAACTACCGTCAGGGCTGGTTGCACATCGACTGCTCCGCAACCTACCGTAAAGGCGCGGTAGAACAGTGGGCAGCAGGGGCGACGGGTCTGGGTGTGCGCACCATTGCCAATCTGTTGACCGCTGAGTAAGTTTTCCCCCTCACGCTCATCCCTGTAGGGAGTGTGAGGGGAATACACCTATCTGGAATCTCTATGTCCGAAAGCAAAAACGAATTAGAAACCCTGCTGGAACAAGCGGCGACCGAACCGGCTCACCGCCCGGCATTTTTCCGCACGTTGCTGGAATCAACCGTCTGGGTTCCCGGAAGCGCAGCGGAAGGTGAGCAGATTGTTGAAGACAGTGCACTGGATTTGCAGCACTGGGAAAAAGACGACGGCACGACGGTTATCCCCTTTTTCACCTCGCTGGAAGCCTTACAGCAAGCGGTGGAAGATGAGCAAGCGTTTGTGGTTATGCCGGTGCGTACGCTGTTTGAAATGACGCTGGGCGAGACGCTGTTCCTCAACGCCAAACTGCCGACCGGCAAAGAGTTCACCCCGCGTGAAATCAGCCATTTGATTGGCGAAGAAGGCAGCCCGCTGAGCACTCAAGAAGTGCTGGAAGGCGGCGAATCGCTGATTTTGTCCGAGGTTGCCCAACCGCCAGCGCAAATGATTGATTCTCTTACCACGCTGTTTAAAACCCTCAAACCGGTAAAACGTGCGTTTATCTGCTCTATCAAAGAGAGCGCGGATGGTGAAGCAAACCTGCTGATTGGGATTGAAGCCGACGGTGACATTGAAGAGATTATTCACGCCGCAGGTAGCGTGGCGACAGATACGTTTCCAGGCGATGAACCGATTGATATTTGCCGCGTGGTGAAAGGTGAGCAGGGCATCAGCCATTATATCACCGAGCATATCACCCCGTTCTACGAACGCCGCTGGGGCGGTTTCCTGCGCGACTTCAAAAACAACCGCATTATCTAAGTTGGCGTAGCGTGTAGGCCGGATAAGGCATTCATGCCGCCAACCGGCAATGTTGCAGCGTTCTGCCTGATGGCGCTGCGCTTATCAGGCCTACGGTTTCGCAATATCTGTAGGCCGGATAAGGCATTCATGCCGCCATCCGGCAATGTTACAGCGCACTGCCTGATGGCGCTGCGCTTATCTGGCCTACGGTTTCGCAATATCTGTAGGCCGGATAAGGCGTTTACGCCGCCATCCGGCAATGTTGCAACGCTCTGCCTGATGGCGCTGCGCTTATCTGGCCTACGGTTTCGCAATATCTGTAGGCTGGATAAGGCATTCATGCCGCCATCCGGCAATGTTACAGCGCACTGCCTGATGGCGCTGCGCTTATCAGGCCTACGATTTCGCAATATCTGTAGGCCGGATAAGGCGTTCACGCCGCCATCCGGCAAAAGCCCCGTAACTGCGCCCGACAAGCGTGAGTCGTATCTACCCCGTCGCTTCCAGCAGCAGTAAATCCATTAACAGCACCAAATTCGACTCAAACGATGTCACGCCTGCGGCTTCGGCGGCGAAGTGCACCGCTTCGTCATATAGCGCAAAATGCAGGTCGGCGAGTTCGGCCAGCGGGTTGGCTGATGCACGGGTAAAGGCGACCACCGTCATACCCACATTACGGGCGATGCGCGCTTTATCGAGCACCTGCTCGGTTTCACCGCTGCGCGACACGGCAATAAAAACCTGATAACGCGAGGCGTTGCTGAGGAAAATATTCCGGCTGTCGCCAGGCCCGGAGATAAACGCCGTTTTGCCTAATACCTGCAATTTCTTGGTGAAATATTCAGCAAATAGATAAGAAAACCCCGCGCCATAGAGGAAAAAACGCTCCTGTTCACGCAGCAGGTGCGTAAAGCGTTGGCGTTTTTGGGCTGTTGCCCACTGGAAAGTTTGCTGATAGTTGGCGATAAAGCGGTTAAACAACGCCGGAAGATCGCCGGACTCGCCCGGCTGAGCGGCGATATGCGGTGTTTCGGCCAGCAGGGTTTTGCAGTGCCAGATAAACTCGCTGTAGCCGCTAAACCCCAGTTTCTGGCACAGCCGCATAATCGTAGCGGTGGAAACGAACGTCGCCTGCGCCAACTGACGCACGGTGATATTGCCTACCAGTAACGGATGCTCCGTTAAATGGGCCAATACCCGATATTCGGCGCGGGTCAGTGACTCCCCGCGCGACAGGAGCGGGGCCAGGCGATTATCCATTATTGCGCAGGCTCAATGGGTAAGTCGGCGCGCGCGCCCCATTCACTCCAGGAACCGTCGTATAGCGTCACGTCGCGAGCGTCCAGGGTTGCCAGCGCCAGCGCTACCACGGCGGCCGTCACCCCAGAACCACAGCTAACGATAATGGGCTTGTGCAAATCGACACCCTGACGGGCAAAAATAGCCTCCAGCTCGTTGGTGGTTTTCAGCTCTCCGTTAATCACGAGATCGCCCCACGGCACGTTGAGCGCACCGGGAATATGCCCACGACGCAGGCCAGGACGCGGCTCGTCAACCAGCGCGTTAAAGCGCGGAGCAGGGCGGGCATCAACGATTTGCGCGGTGCTTTCGTGGCTGGCCAGCAGGACATCGGTCAGCCGTTTAACCGCTTCCGGCGTGAAGGTGACGTCAAACTCGCCGTCGGCAATATCGACGTCGCCTTGTTCCAGCAGCCGTTCATCGCGCAGCCAGCCCGCCATACCGCCTGCCATAATCGACACTTTTTCGACGCCGAAGATTCGCAGCATCCACCATGCGCGCGGCGCGGAGAACAGGTTACCGTCGTCGTAAATGACCAAATGTTTATCGCGATTGACGCCCAACTCGCGCATCGCAACCGCAAAGGCTTCCGGGCGCGGCAGCATGTGAGGCAAAGGCGAGGTGTGATCAGAGAGGGCTTCGATATCAAAAAAAACCGCCCCCGGCAGGTGCCCGGCGCGGTATTCAGTATTCAGACAGCGATGTTGTTGATCCGGTGTTGCCATGCGGGCGTCGATAATTTGAATTGCCGGGTCATCAATATGCTCAGCCACCCAGTCGGCGGCAACAAAAAAAGATGTGGTCATAAAATCCCCTCCATTGACGAATCTTAAAGGGATTGTCGGTGTTTTTGCTCACACCGACAAGCGACCGTCGATTTATTAGCGCGTTGCTTCACCCTTTTGCCATTTGCGTTGCAAATGTGGCCAGTAATCCTGATTGGCGGCAATCATCTCATCCAGGATCGCTTTGGCGTGTTCCATCGTCGGCACGGTGCGGTTAAGCGTAAAGGCCTGAAGCGCTTTTTCATAGCTACCTTCAAGCGTCGCTTCTACCAGCAACTGCTCTGATGCCAACTGCTGCAACAGCAACGTTTGGTGGAACAGCGGTACGTTGCCCATGCGCACTGGCTCAGGCCCATTGGCGGTGATATAGGCCGGGACTTCAACCATCGCGTCATCGGGCAGATTGGCGATAGCGCCCTGGTTTTCAACAATCACCAGGTGTCGCTGGCGCAGGTCAAAGGCCAGTGAACAGGCGACATCGACAATAAATGCCCCATGTACGCCAACGTGGAAGGCGTCCGGTAATACGCCAGTGCGCTGGTACTCCACGGCGGCAGCGAACAGTTTTTTCTCGCGCCCGTCCATCACTTCATTGGCGCGGGTATAGTCGGGGTTCTGGTGCGCGACAATCTGGTTGGGCATCAGGTAATACTGTAAATATGGGTTGGGCAGATACTCAGGGAAGCAGTCCATCATCGGCTTGATATTGCGCCAGGTTTTCACCCATGATGGGTCGGCGTGCTGTGGGTCGGTTTGCGCGGCGTCTTCCGTCAGCAGGCCGAATTTTGCCACGTGGCGGCGCAGCTCCGGCATCTTGTCTTCGCCATCGACGCGCACTTGGGTAAACCAGCCAAAGTGGTTGAGGCCAAAATAATCGACGTCTAGCTTATGGCGATCGACGCCGAGAATGGCGCCTATATTGCGCATGGCGGCGACCGGCATATCACAAATATTCAGCACGCGTGCCTGTGGGCGCAGGCGGCGGATGCCCTCGGCGACGATGGCGGCGGGGTTGGAATAGTTAACAATCCAGGCTTTCGGGTCGGCATAGCGCTCGACCATATCGATAAGTTCTACCATCGGCAGGATAGTGCGCAATCCGTAAGCCAGCCCGCCAGGCCCGCAGGTTTCCTGCCCGACCACGCCATGACGCAGAGGGATTTTTTCATCCTGCTCGCGCATTTTGTACTGGCCAACGCGCATTTGGGCAAAAACAAAATGCGCGCCGCTGAAGGCCGTTTCCGCGCAAGTGGTCACGGTGAATTTGATGCTCTGGCTATGGTCGCGAATGACCTTTTCCACCACTGGCGCGAAGGTATTTTGCCGCGCTTCATCAATATCGTAGAGGCGGATTTCCGCCAGCGGGAAATCGCTCAGGCGCACCATCAGGCTTTTCACGATACCCGGCGTATAGGTGCTGCCACCGCCAGCAATAGACAGAATGAATGGGGATTTCAACATGTTATAGCCTCCTTCAGAGAACCATCTCAACGGCTTCTCTCATCTTTTTGACATGCAGCCCGTAGACCACCTGAACGTTATTACCCTGCTTAATAATGCCTTTGGCACCGGTCGCTTTGAGCTGTGGCTCGTTAATGCGCGCAACGTCTTTCACCGTGACCCGCAGACGGGTGTAGCAGTTATCCACCACTTCAATGTTTTCGCGACCGCCCAGCCCCTCAATAATGCTGGAGCCGAGGCCATCATTGTTGCCCTTCGCCTGATACTCCTGCTTGCTGTAGAGCCTGGTTTGCTGGTCGTCGTCCTCGCGCCCCGGCGTTTTCATATCGAAACGCAGGATCAAGAAACGGAAGATGACAAAGTAGAGGGCGAACATAATAAGTCCCACCACGATGTACATCGGCCAGTTGGATTTGCTGGTTCCTAGCGGCAGGTTGTAGAGAATGAAATCGATAATGCCGTTTGCGCCAATCGCGTGGACGCCGAACAGCGAGAACAGCATCATGCCGATGCCGGTAAGCGCCGCGTGAACCACGAACAGCAACGGGGCGACGAACAGGAAGGAGAACTCAATCGGTTCGGTTACGCCGACCAGCATGGATGTCAACGCAGCGGGGATCAAAATGGCTTTTGCGGCAGCCTTGCGCTCCGGTTTTGCCGTCACGTACATCGCCAGTGCGGCGGCGGGCAGGCCGAACATTTTGCTGATACCGCGCGCGTCCCACACCACTGTGCTGCTCAACTGTTTCACGTCGGGGCAGGCCATCTCGGCGAAATAAATATTACGCGCGCCCTGATACAACGAGCCGCAAACGTCTTGTGAACCGCCCAGTTCGGTGTACAGAAACGGCGTATACACCAGATGATGCAGGCCGGTGGGCACTAAAATGCGCTCCAGAAAGCCATAAATCGCCACACCAAATGAACCCGAGCCTTTAATCGCCAGCGCCAGTGCGCTGATACCATGCTGCGCTAATGGCCAGATTTCGCTCATCACCACGCCCAGCAGAATGGCAACCGGCAGAATAATAATGGTGACAAAACAGTGCCCTGAGTAAATCGCCATCGCCCCGGAGAACTGCACGCCGGAGTAGCGGTTATACAAAAAGCCCGTCAGTGCGCCGGTGAGGATACCGGCGAACACGCCCATTTCCAGTACTTGCACGCCCAACACCATGCTTTGCCCGGCGGTACGCATTTGGTCTGCTGGCGCGAGTTCGCCCTGCATCTGAAGGGTGACATTCATGGCATTGATAAAAACGATAAACGTCACCAGCCCCAACAGCGCGGCGTAGCCTTTATCACGAGCGGCAAGGCCAATCGGAATACCGACGGCGAAGATCATCGCCAGGTTAACCAGCAGTGAAACCGCTGATTTGGCAATCAACTGCCCCAAATGCTGCACGGCGGGGTAGCCCAGAAACGGCAGATATTCGGCCAGGCTGCCATTGCCCAGCACGTTACCAAAGGCGATAAACAGGCCCACAATCGGCAGAATCAGTACCGGGCCATAGAGGGATTTACCAAAATTTTGTAGGGCATTGACGGCTCTTTTCATATTGTTCTCCGAGTATTGAACCGCATACGTAAGGTGAAACGACCCGCAAACGGTAGCAGCAGTTTGCGGCGTTAATCTAGCTATCTTGTTGTTTTAAAAACAAAGTACGCACAACGTTACATGTGACGTTGCGTGTTGTGATCGCAGTAACACTCAAGCCCGAAAGCCTTTGGGGGGGATTTGAGAAATAGTTAGCTATTGGCGCTCTGCGTCATCGGGCATAATACTGTGGTGATAACATAGACAGACTCTATGAGTCAGAGGTTACAGGATGAAACCCTTTCGTTTCCCTACGCTGGCGCTTGCGTTGGCAATGACGTTTACGCTCGCCGGATGTGATAACAACGGCGACTCCCCATCGCTTTCTGCATCCGCGTCAAAAGCGGCGGCAACGCCCGCAAAACCCGATGCCGCCCAGCTAGCGAAGATGGCGGCCCAAAGCGAAGGCAAAACGCTCACGCTGCTGGACGCTTCTGAAGTGCAACTCGATGGTGCTGCCACGCTGGTACTGACCTTCTCGATTGCGCTCAATCCTGACCAGGACTTCAGCAAAACCGTTCATGTGGTGGATAAAAAGAGCGGCAAAGTGGACGGCGCCTGGGAGCTGTCGCCCAACCTGAAAGAACTACGCCTACGCCATCTCGAACCGAAACGTGATTTGATTGTGACGGTGGATAGCGCTCTGGCGGCACTGAATAAAACCACCTTTGGCAGCAGCGTGGAAAAAACGCTGACCACCCGCGACATCGCCTCAAGCGTTGGCTTTGCCAGCCGTGGCTCTCTATTACCTGGAAAAGTGGTGGAAGGGCTGCCGGTGATGGCGCTCAACGTGCCAAATGTTGATGTTAATTTCTTCCGTGTGAAACCGGAATCGCTGGCGGCGTTTGTTAGCCAATGGGAATACCGCAGCGCGCTCAGCAACTGGGAGTCGGATCAACTGCTGAAAATGGCCGATCTGGTCTACAGCGGGCGCTTTGACCTCAACCCTGCGCGCAACACGCGAGAAAAACTGCTGCTGCCGCTGAAAGACATTGCGCCGTTGCAGCAATCCGGTGTTTATATCGCGGTGATGAACCCCGCAGGGCAATACAACTACAGTAATGCGGCAACGCTGTTCACCTTGAGCGATATCGGGGTGTCGTTGCACCGCTACCACAACCAACTGGATGTCTTTACCCAAAGCCTGGAAAACGGCGCGGCTCAGTCGAAGGTTGAGCTTACGTTGCTGAACGAGAAAGGCCAGACGCTGGCGCAGGCAACCAGCGATACACACGGCCACGCGACGCTGCAAACCGACAAAGACGCCGCGCTATTACTGGCGCGAAAAGAGGGGCAAACCACCTTACTTGACCTCAAACTCCCGGCGTTGGATTTAGCCGAGTTTGATGTGAAGGGCGACGGGGAGCCAGGCTATCGCAAACAGTTGTTTATGTTTGGCCCGCGTGACCTCTATCGCCCTGGCGAGACGGTGATTCTGAACGCGCTGCTGCGCGACAGCGACGGGAAACCGCTGGCGGAACAGCCGATTAAACTCGACGTTGTGAAACCCGACGGTCAGGTGATTCGCAGTGTGGTAAGCCAGCCGGTGAACGGCTTGTATCAATTGACTTACCCGCTGGATGGCGGTGCGGCAACCGGCATGTGGCATATTCGCGCCAATACCGGTGACAACCAACAGCACGAGTGGGATTTCCACGTTGAAGATTTTATGCCAGAGCGAATGGCGCTAAATATAACGTCGCAGACCGCGCCGCTGGCTGCTGATGCTGACGTTAAGTTCAGCGTGGCGGGTTACTACCTTTACGGCGCACCGGCAAACGGCAATAGCCTGCAAGGCAAACTGTTCCTGCGCCCGTTGCGTGATGCCGTAGCGGCGTTGCCTGGCTTTGAATTTGGCGACATCGCGCAAGAAAACACCTCTCGTAGCCTTGATGACACCAGCCTGACGCTGGATGAACAAGGGCGTGGCCAAGTGGTGACCGCCAGCCAATGGCAAGAAACGCACTCGCCGCTACAGGTGATTTTGCAAGCCAGCCTGCTGGAGTCGGGTGGCCGTCCGGTGACGCGCCGCGCAACGCAGGCCATTTGGCCCGCTGATGCGCTGCCAGGGATTCGCCCGCAGTTTGCCAGCAAAGCGGTGTATGACTACCGCACCAGCAGTACGGTGAATCAGCCGATTGTCGATGAAAACAGCCAGGCCGCGTTCGATATTGTCTACAGCAATGCTGAAGGTGAGAAAAAAGCCGTTTCTGACCTTGAGGTGCGCTTGATTCGCGAACGCCGTGACTACTACTGGAACTGGTCAGAAGGCGAAGGCTGGCAGTCGCGTTTTGATCAAAAAGATTTAGTGGAAGGCGAGCAATCGCTGAGCCTCAAAGCCGATGAAACCGGCAAAGTCAGCTTCCCGGTCGAGTGGGGCGCTTATCGCCTGGAGGTGAAAGCGCCAAACGAAATGGTCAGCAGTGTGCGCTTCTGGGCCGGTTACAGTTGGCAGGACAACAGCGATGGCAGCGGCGCGGCGCGCCCGGACAGAGTCACGCTGAAACTGGACAAACCGAACTATCGTCCAGGCGATACCATCAAATTGCACATTGCTGCCCCTACGGCGGGTAAAGGCTATGCGATGGTTGAGTCCAGCGACGGGCCGCTGTGGTGGCAGGAAATTGACGTCCCTGCGCAGGGGATGGATCTGGCCATTCCGGTCGATAAAAGCTGGAACCGCCACGATCTTTACCTCAGCACGTTGGTGATTCGCCCCGGCGATAAATCACAGTCTGCGACGCCAAAACGGGCGGTGGGCGTGCTGCATTTACCGTTAGGCGATGAACAGCGTCAGTTGAATATCGCCCTCGATAGCCCGCAAAAAATGCGCCCTAACCAGCCGCTGACGGTCAAAGTGAAAGTCAGCCGCAAAGAGGGCGCTGCGCCGAAACAGGTGAACGTCCTGCTTTCTGCGGTTGATAGCGGCGTGTTGAACATTACCGATTACGCGACGCCAAATCCGTGGCTGGCATTCTTCGGCCAGAAACGCTACGGCGCTGATATTTACGATGTTTACGGTCAGGTGATTGAAGGGCAGGGGCGGCTTGCCAGCCTGCGCTTTGGCGGCGATGGCGACGAGCTAAACCGTGGCGGTAAACCGCCGGTTAACCATGTGACTATTATTGCCCAACAGGCGCAGCCAGTGACGCTCGACGATAACGGCGAGGGCACGGTCACGCTGCCTATCGGCGACTTTAACGGCGAGCTGCGGGTAATGGCGCAGGCGTGGACGGCGGAAGATTTTGGCAGCGGTGAGCAGAAAGTGGTGGTTGCCGCACCGGTGGTAGCGGAGCTGAATACGCCGCGCTTCCTCGCGGGAGGTGACAGTGCGCGCCTGACGCTGGATGTCACCAATCTCACCGATGCGCCGCAGACGCTGAATGTGCAGATTGCCGCCAGCGGGCTGGTGCAATTGCAAAATTCGCCGACCACTTCGGTCACGCTGGAACCGGGCGCGCGCCAGACGTTGTTTGTGCCGGTCAGCGCCCGCGATGGCTTTGGCGATGGCGCGATAGACGTCACCGTTTCGGGAATGAATCTGCCGGGCGAAACGCTGGCTGCGCTACAGAAACAGTGGAAAATCGGCGTTCGTCCGGCCTTCCCGGCGCAAACGGTGAATAACGGCGCGGTACTACAGCCGGGTGAAAGCTGGAGCGTTCCGCCAGATCAGAACGCGGCGTTCTCCCCTGCGACACTGCAAGGGCAACTGCTGTTAAGCGGCAAACCGCCGCTGAACCTGGCGCGTTATATTCGTGAACTGAAAGCCTATCCTTACGGCTGTCTGGAGCAAACCGCCAGTGGCCTGTTCCCGCAGTTGTACACCAATGCTGAACAGCTTAAAACGCTGGGTATCGCCGGTGATAGCGACGAAAAACGCCGTGCGGCGGTGGATATCGGTATCTCACGAATCCTGCAAATGCAGAAAGATAACGGCGGTTTTGGCCTGTGGGATAAAGACGGCCCAGAGGAGTATTGGCTAACGGCTTACAGCATGGACTTCCTGGTGCGTGCCGCCGAGCAGGGTTACAGCGTTCCGGCGGATGCGCTCAATAAAGGCAACAACCGGATGCTGCGTTATCTGCAAGAACCTGGGTTGATGAGCGTTCGCTACAGTGATGACTCCGCCGCCAGCCGCTTTGCGATTCAGGCTTATGCAGGTTTGGTACTGGCGCGCCAGCAAAAAGCCCCGCTGGGGGCGTTGCGCGAGCTGCGGGAGCGCCGCGAACAGGTGCGATCTGGCCTGCCGTTGATGCAACTGGGAATCGCGCTCAAAGCGATGGGCGATGCCCCACGCAGCGAACAGGCGCTTAAGTTAGCGTTAGCGACGCCACGTTCAGACCAGACCCGCTGGCTGGCAGATTACGGCAGTCAGCTTCGCGACAACGCCATGATGCTGTTCCTGATGGAAGAGAACAAACTGTTGCCGGATGCGCAAAATACGCTGCTGCAAACGCTCTCCGAGCAAACTTTTAGCGAGCGCTGGCTATCAACGCAGGAAAACAACGCGCTGTTCCTGGCAGCAAAAGGGCTGCTGAGTTTACCGGGCAACTGGCAGGCGCAGACTTCGCTTGAGAGCGCTCTGTTACAGGGCGACAAATCCCTGACGCGTAACCTGGACGGTGAACAGCTTTCGACGCTGAAGGTGACCAACCGTGGCGAACAGCCGCTGTGGCTGCGCCTTGATAGCAACGGCTATCCAGAAAATGCGCCAGCGCCAGCCAGCCACGTTCTTCACATCGAACGTCAATTCCTGGGAACGGACGGGGAGCTAAAATCGTTGTCTTCTTTGCGTAGCGGCGACCTGGTGCTGGTGAAACTGACGGTCAACGCGAGCGAAAATGTGCCGGATGCGCTGGTGGTTGACATGCTGCCTGCCGGGCTGGAGCTGGAAAACCAAAACCTGGCGAACAGCAGTGCCAATTTGCAGGACAACGGCAGCGGCGTGCAGGAATGGCTCAACCAAATGCAGCAGGCGGATATTCAGCACATCGAGTTCCGCGATGATCGCTTTGTGGCGGCGGTAGCGGTGAATGCCAATCAGCCCGTGACGCTGATTTATCTGGCGCGCGCGGTGATGCCTGGCACTTACCACGTGCCGCCATCACAGGTTGAATCAATGTATGTACCGGGCTGGCGCGCCACCGGTGCGGCAGACGATATGCTGATTGTCGTACCGTAAGATGCGCGTCGTGTGGCGAAAACGCCTCTGCTATCTGGCAGGGGCGCTGGGGCTGTGCATCGTCGGTATTTTTCTGGCTGACCAACGCTGGCCGCTGCCGTTGCATGAAGTGACCCCCGCGCGAGTGGTGGTGGCGGAAGATGGCAGCCCGCTGTGGCGTTTTGCCGATGCTGACGGGATCTGGCGTTATCCGGTGACGCTGGAAGAGGTGTCGCCGCGCTATCTTGACGCGTTGATCCAGTATGAAGATCGCTGGTTCTGGGATCATCCCGGCGTGAATCCTTTCTCGGTGATCCGCGCCGCCTGGCAGGATCTCAGCTCTGGGCGAGTGGTTTCGGGGGGCAGCACGCTGACCATGCAGGTTGCGCGGCTGCTTGACCCGCATCCTCGTACCTTCGGTGGCAAATTCCGCCAACTGTGGCGCGCCTTCCAGTTGGAATGGCATCTCTCTAAACGCTATATTCTCACGCTTTATCTCAACCGTGCGCCGTTTGGCGGCACGCTGCAAGGCATTGGCGCAGCGAGCTGGGCCTATCTTGGCAAGCCGCCTGCGCAACTCAGCTACGCCGATGCGGCACTGCTGGCGGTACTGCCGCAAGCGCCCAGCCGCTTGCGTCCGGATCGTTGGCCGCAACGGGCGCAGGCCGCGCGCAATAAAGTGCTCGACCGGATGCTCACTCAACGGGTTTGGCCTGACCGCGTGGTGAAAGAGGCTAAAGAAGAAGCCGTATGGCTGTTCCCACGCCAAATGCCACAGCTTGCACCACTGTTTTCACGCCATATGCTGGCGCGTAGCCGTGACGAAAAAGTTGTCACGACGCTAGACGCGGGGATGCAGCGCCAGTTGGAAGAGCTGGCGTTGAACTGGAAATCACGGATGCCGCCGCGCAGCTCGCTGGCGATGTTAGTTGTCGATAACCGGGACATGAAAGTGCGTGGCTGGGTGGGATCGGTGGATATTGCCGACGACAGCCGCTTTGGTCACGTCGATATGGTGACAGCTATTCGATCGCCGGGATCGGTGCTGAAACCGTTTTTGTACGGTATGGCGCTCGACAGTGCGCTGATTCATCCGGCGTCATTGTTACAAGATGTGCCACGCCGGGTTGGTGATTATCGCCCTGGCAACTTCGACAGCGGCTTTCATGGGCCGGTAAGTATGAGCGATGCGTTAGTGCGCTCGCTCAATTTACCGGCGGTGCAGGTGCTGGACGCCTACGGGCCAAAACAGTTCGCCGCTCGTCTGCGTAATGCGGGGCTGCCGCTGATATTACCTAATGGTGCAGAGCCGAATTTGTCGCTGATTCTCGGCGGCTCAGGGGCGCGTCTGGCGGATATCACCGCCGCCTACAGCGCCTTCGCACGTCAAGGAAAAGTGGGGCAATTGCGGATGCTGGCAAGCGACCCGTTGGTCGAACGCCCGCTATTGTCGCCAGGTTCAGCATGGATTATTCGCCGTATTCTGGCCGGGGAAGCGCAACCGGTTCCCGATGCGTCGATCTCCCAAAACGTGCCGCTGGCGTGGAAAACTGGCACCAGCTATGGCTATCGCGATGCGTGGGCGATTGGCCTTAATGGCCGTTACAGTATCGGGATTTGGACCGGCAGACCAGACGGCACACCGGTGGCAGGGCAGTTTGGTTTTGCCAGCGCGATACCGCTGCTCAACCAGGTGAACAACCTGCTGTTGTCGAGGCCGTCACGCCAGCAAGAACTTCGCGATCCGCGACCGCAATCGGTGAGTGCAGCAGAGATTTGCTGGCCGGGCGGGCAGCCATTAGCCGCCGGAGACAGTAATTGTCGGCGGCGTTTGTCAACGTGGGTGCTGGATAATAGCCTGCCGCCCACGCTGTTATTACCGGAGCAAGAAGGCGTGCAGGGGATTCGTTTCCCTGTGTGGCTGGACGCGCAGGGCAAGCGCGTGGCTGCAGATTGCCCGGATGCGCGGCAGGTGAATATTGATGTTTGGCCGCTACCGCTGGAGCCGTGGCTCCCCGCCGCAGAGCGCCGTGCCGCAAGGTTGCCGCCAATATCATCGGTTTGCCCACCGCGTCAGGCGCAAAACGTGGCTCCATTGCTGCTTTCCGGTGTGCGCGAAGGGGCGATTATCCGGCGTTTACCGGGTGAGCGGAGTGCGAAGGTCGTTATACAGTCTGTTGGTGGCGAGGGGCGACGCTGGTGGTTTCTCAACGGCGAGCCGCAGCGCGTGGCGGGGGATAATCTCAGCCTGGAATTAGACAGCCCTGCGGCCTATCAACTGCTGGTGATGGATGAGGCGGGGCAAATGGCCGTGGTTAATTTCACGTTACAATAAGTGGCCTTTCCCGAGGGGCGCGACGTTTTATCTCGTCGCTTCTAGGGAGTGCGCAGTGCTATCCGGCGGAAAGCGGTGCGTACTGGTGGATATTCAGCGTGTTGCTTAAAAGTGTTTTATTTTAAAAAAATGTTACCTTAATCCATAGGCAACGGCTTAGCACATCATTATAATCCGCGCCAGGTTATACAACTGCGTATACACGACAACCGAATAAATTTAATTATTAGAGGTAATCATGGCTATTGAACGTACTTTTTCCATCATCAAACCTAACGCGGTGGCAAAAAACGTTATTGGCAGCATCTTTGCTCGCTTTGAAGCTGCAGGGTTCAAAATCGTTGGTACCAAAATGCTGCACCTGACCGTTGAACAGGCGCGTGGCTTCTACGCTGAGCACGATGGTCGCCCATTCTTCGACGGCCTGGTGGAGTTTATGACCTCCGGTCCAATCGTGGTATCTGTACTGGAAGGCGAAAACGCCGTTCAGCGTCACCGTGACCTGCTGGGCGCAACCAACCCAGCCAATGCGCTGGCTGGTACTCTGCGCGCTGATTACGCAGACAGCTTCACCGAAAACGGTACTCACGGTTCTGACTCTCTTGAGTCTGCGGCTCGTGAAATCGCCTTCTTCTTCGCTGAAGGCGAAGTGTGCCCACGCACTCGCTAATGGTTTCATCAGTCACAAAATGGTGGATGACGATGTGTATCCCAGGCCGCTAGTTTGATGCTGAAATGATTATTTTCATGAATGCCGCGTGCAGACGTGGCATCCATGCGCCAGAATTTGTACAATGCAGCGCCCCCGGACAAGCAGACCGCTTTCCTGGGGCGCTTCTTTTTATCAACCCTCCAGGGGCCATAACGTGTAACAACGAGGCCGGAATCGAATATGTCTGAACAAATTGTCACGCCTGAGAGCGCCATCCCGGCGGTTCCCAACAAAGATGGAAAAATTAACCTGCTGGATCTTAACCGTCAGCAGATGCGCGAGTTTTTTAAAAACTTAGGCGAAAAACCCTTCCGCGCTGACCAGGTGATGAAGTGGATGTACCACTACTGTAGCGACGACTTTGATGACATGACCGACATCAACAAAGTCCTGCGCAGTAAACTTAAAGAAGTGGCTGAAATTCGCGCCCCGGAAGTGGTGGAAGAGCAGCGTTCCTCTGACGGCACTATCAAATGGGCGATTGCGGTAGGCGATCAGCGCGTTGAAACCGTGTATATCCCGGAAGACGATCGCGCCACCCTGTGCGTTTCTTCACAGGTCGGCTGCGCATTAGAGTGTAAATTCTGCTCTACGGCTCAGCAGGGCTTTAACCGTAACCTGCGGGTATCGGAAATTATCGGCCAGGTTTGGCGCGCGGCGAAAATCGTCGGTGCGGCAAAAATTACCGGCCAACGTCCTATCACCAACGTGGTGATGATGGGGATGGGCGAACCGCTGCTGAACCTGACCAACGTGGTTCCAGCAATGGAAATCATGCTCGACGATTTCGGTTTTGGTCTGTCTAAACGTCGCGTGACGCTGTCCACCTCGGGCGTTGTCCCGGCGCTGGATAAACTGGGCGACATGATTGACGTTGCGCTGGCTATCTCGCTGCACGCGCCAAACGATGAAATTCGTGACGAAATTGTACCTATCAACAAAAAGTACAATATCGAAACGTTCCTGGCGGCAGTACGTCGTTACCTGGAAAAATCCAACGCCAATCAGGGCCGTGTCACTATCGAATACGTGATGTTAGACCACGTTAACGACGGCACGGAACACGCGCATCAGTTGGCAGAACTGCTGAAAGATACGCCGTGCAAAATTAACCTGATCCCGTGGAACCCGTTCCCTGGCGCGCCGTATGGCCGCAGCTCCAATAGCCGCATCGACCGTTTCTCGAAAGTCCTGATGGAATACGGTTTCACCACTATCGTGCGTAAAACCCGTGGCGACGATATTGATGCCGCCTGTGGTCAGTTGGCCGGTGACGTTATCGACCGCACCAAGCGTACAATGCGTAAGCGTATGCAAGGTGAACCTATTGACGTAAAAGCGCTGTAATTTCGCGCAGCGTGCGTCAGAAATGGCGCACGCAAAGTTAAGTGCTTAAGGATTAGGCGAAACGTACTGATCTGGTTAATAATTACGGTGCGTTTCATCAAGTATTGAGGCAGTATGTAGCGTTGCAACAACAGCGTAGCAACGGTCTTTGACGCTGTTTTGAAGTAGGGGATTACCGGACAGCGCGTCTGTTCGATAACAATGATCGGATGTTTCGCGGTGCGGGCACTGTTCCGTATCAGAACCTTAAATTTCACGAATCAGCAGTTGTAGCGAATGAATACTGAAACCAACCACGACCAACAAGAAGCACAAACCACGGGTGTCCGTTTGCGTAATGCCCGTGAACAAATCGGACTCAGCCAACAAGCCGTTGCAGAACGCTTGTGCCTGAAGGTTTCCACCGTTCGTGATATTGAAGAAGATAAGGCTCCTGCTGAACTCGCTTCAACATTCTTGCGTGGTTATATCCGTTCCTATGCGCGTCTCGTCCATATCCCCGAGGAAGAGTTGCTGCCAATGATGGAAAAGCAAGCTCCTATCCGAGCGGCGAAAGTCGCCCCGATGCAGAGCTTCTCTCTGGGCAAACGTCGTAAAAAACGCGACGGTTGGCTGATGAGCTTTACCTGGCTGGTGCTGTTCGTGGTGATTGGCTTAACCGTTGCATGGTGGTGGCAAAACCACAAAGCGCAGCAGGAAGAAATCACCACGATGGCTGACCAATCTTCCGTTGAGCTGAAAGCCAGCGGCAATGATTCGCAGGATATTCCACTGAATACCGACGCAGAAGCGACGTCTACTCTGGCAACGACCGATACGGCGACCGCGACGACGGATACCAGCACCACGGCTCCGGTAGAGACGACGCCGACCACCGCTGCGCCGCAAGAAAACGCACAGAATAACACCGTTGTGTCTCCATCACAGGCTAGCATTGATGCGACCACAACGACCGCTACCCCAGCGCCGCAAACCACAGCACCGGGCACACTGCCAACCGATCCGGCGCAAACTGCCGCGACGGTTGCTGATGCTAACGCGCTGGTCATGAACTTCTCTGCCGACTGCTGGCTGGAAGTGACCGACTCTACCGGTAAAAAATTGTTCAGCGGCTTGCAACGCAAAGGCGGTAATCTGAACTTGACCGGCCAGGCACCTTACAAATTGAAAATTGGTGCGCCAGCCGCAGTGCAGATCGAATATCAGGGTAAACCTGTCGATCTGAGCCGTTTTATCAGAACTAACCAGGTTGCGCGCCTGACGGTGAGTGCTCAACAATCACCGGCACAATAATAGACGCGTAATGCGGGAGATTTTTCATGCACAATCAGGCTCCTATTCAACGTAGAAAATCCACACGCATTTACGTTGGTAACGTGCCGATCGGCGATGGGGCTCCTATCGCCGTACAGTCGATGACTAATACGCGGACGACAGATGTCGAAGCGACGGTTAATCAAATCAAAGCGTTAGAACGAGTAGGGGCGGATATCGTTCGTGTATCCGTACCGACGATGGACGCCGCAGAAGCCTTTAAGCTGATTAAGCAACAGGTGAATGTGCCGCTGGTTGCCGATATCCATTTTGATTACCGTATTGCGCTGAAAGTGGCGGAGTACGGTGTCGATTGCCTGCGTATCAACCCAGGTAATATCGGTAACGAAGAGCGCATTCGCATGGTTGTTGACTGCGCGCGCGACAAAAATATTCCTATCCGCATCGGCGTTAACGCCGGATCGCTGGAAAAAGATCTTCAGGAAAAATACGGCGAACCTACGCCGCAGGCGCTGCTGGAATCCGCCATGCGCCATGTGGATCATCTGGATCGCCTCAACTTCGATCAATTCAAAGTTAGTGTGAAAGCGTCTGACGTTTTCCTCGCCGTTGAATCTTATCGCCTGTTGGCGCGCCAGATTGATCAACCGCTGCACCTCGGTATCACCGAAGCCGGTGGCGCGCGTAGCGGCTCGGTGAAATCGGCTATCGGCCTGGGCCTGCTGCTGTCTGAAGGGATCGGCGACACATTACGCGTTTCGCTGGCGGCGGATCCGGTTGAGGAAATTAAAGTCGGCTTTGATATTCTCAAATCGCTGCGCATCCGCGCCCGTGGCATCAACTTCATCGCCTGCCCAACCTGTTCTCGTCAAGAATTTGACGTTATCGGTACGGTCAATGCGTTGGAGCAGCGCCTGGAAGATATCATCACCCCAATGGATGTTTCGATCATCGGTTGTGTGGTAAATGGGCCGGGTGAAGCACTGGTATCGACGCTGGGCGTCACCGGTGGTAACAAAAAAAGCGGCCTGTATGAAGATGGTGTGCGCAAAGATCGCGTTGATAATGACGATATGATTAGCCAGCTTGAAGCCAGAATCCGTGCAAAAGCGACGATTCTGGATGAAGCGCGCCGTATCGACGTTCAGCAGGTTGAAAAATAACGAGATGGGAAGTTCGACGAGACGTAAAGTATGACGGCTCGGACTTCCCGTGTATGATTGAACCCCGCGGGCGTAACTGACGCCGAGGGTTCATTTTTATATATAAAGAGAATTAACGTGGCAAAAAACATTCAAGCCATTCGCGGCATGAACGATTATCTGCCTGGCGAAACCGCCATCTGGCAGCGCATTGAAGGCACTCTTAAGCAGGTGCTCGGTAGCTACGGTTATAGCGAAATCCGTTTGCCGATTGTAGAGCAGACCCCGTTGTTCAAACGCGCTATCGGTGAAGTGACCGACGTGGTTGAAAAAGAGATGTATACCTTTGAAGACCGCAATGGCGATAGCCTGACGCTGCGTCCTGAAGGTACTGCGGGCTGCGTACGCGCCGGCATCGAGCATGGTCTTCTGTACAATCAGGAGCAGCGTCTGTGGTATATCGGGCCGATGTTCCGCCACGAACGCCCGCAGAAAGGCCGCTACCGCCAGTTCCATCAGTTGGGTTGTGAAGTGTTTGGTCTGCAAGGGCCAGATATCGACGCCGAGCTGATTATGCTGACCGCGCGCTGGTGGCGTGCGCTGGGGATTTCTGAGCATGTTGCGCTGGAGCTGAACTCCATCGGTTCTCTGGAAGCTCGTGCAAACTACCGTGATGCGCTGGTTGCGTTCCTCGAACAGCATAAAGATGTGCTGGATGAAGACTGCAAACGTCGCATGTACAGCAACCCACTGCGCGTGCTGGACTCTAAAAATCCAGACGTTCAGGCTCTGCTGAATGATGCGCCGTCGCTGGGGGATTACCTCGACGACGAGTCCCGCGAACACTTTGCTGGCCTGTGCGCCCAACTGGATGCCGCAGGTATCGCCTACACCGTTAACCAACGCCTGGTTCGCGGCCTGGATTACTACAACCGCACCGTTTTCGAATGGGTAACCACCAGCCTCGGCTCGCAGGGCACAGTGTGTGCCGGTGGCCGTTATGACGGTTTGGTTGAGCAACTTGGCGGTCGCGCAACCCCAGCCGTGGGCTTCGCGATGGGTCTTGAACGCCTTGTTTTATTAGTTCAGGCCGTTAATCCGGAATTTAAAGCCGAACCTGTTGTCGATATATACCTGGTGGCCTCTGGTGCTGATACTCAGTCAGCCGCCATGCGCCTGGCAGAGCAGGTACGTGATGCGTTACCAGAAGTGAAACTGATGACTAACCACGGCGGCGGCAACTTTAAGAAACAGTTTGCACGTGCTGATAAATGGGGCGCTCGCGTAGCCCTTGTTCTGGGTGAGTCGGAAGTCGAACAAGCCACTGTTGTCGTGAAGGATTTGCGCTCTGGCGAGCAGACAACCGTAACGCAGGAAGGCGTTGCTGCGCATTTGCGCACTATTCTGGGTTAATCTCCAGGACATTATTATCAGGAGAAGGACTGCGTGGAAATTTACAATAACGAAAACGATCAGGTTGATGCGCTTAAAAGCTTCTTTGCCGAAAATGGCAAAGCACTGGCCGTTGGGGTAATTTTGGGGATCGGGGCGCTGGTTGGCTGGCGTTACTGGAACTCTCATCAGGTAGATACGGCGCGGGAATCTTCCGTGGCCTATGAAAATGCCGTTTCTTCTCTTCAATCAGGGAAACCAGAAGCGCTGGCCTCGGCGGAGAAATTTGCCGCAGAAACCAAAAACACCTACGGGGCGTTTGCGGCTCTGGAGCTGGCGCAGGCCTTTGTTGATAAAAACGACCTGGCTCAGGCGGAAAAACAGCTGCAACTAGGGCTGACCGCGGCATCTGATGATAATCTGAAGTCGGTTATCAGCCTGCGTCTGGCGCGTATTCAGCTGCAAATGAAGCAAGCTGATGCGGCGCTGAAAACGCTGGAAAGCGTGAAAGGCGAAGGTTGGACGGCAATTGTTGCTGATTTACGCGGGGAAATTCTGCTCAGTAAAGGTGACAAACAAGGTGCTCGTGCAGCGTGGGAAGCAGGCGCTAAGAGCGATGCATCGCCAGCGCTGAGCGAAATGATGCGCATGAAAATTAATAATTTGTCCATCTGAGAGGGACCCGATGCAATTGCGTAAATTACTTTTGCCAGGACTGCTTTCTGTCACTCTGTTGAGTGGTTGTTCGCTGTTTAGCGGTGAAGAAGACGTTGTTAAAATGTCTCCGCTGCCAACCGTAGAAAACCAGTTTACTCCGTCTACCGCATGGGATGTTTCCGTCGGCAGCGGGATTGGTGATTTCTACTCTAACTTGCATCCGGCCTACGCCGACAGCGTGGTATACGCAGCTGACCGTAAAGGCACTGTGAAAGCGGTCAACGCGGATGATGGGAAAGAAGTGTGGTCGGTGAATCTGGCTGAGAAAGACGGCTGGTTCTCGCGTAAACCGGCGTTGCTTTCCGGCGGCCTGACGGTTGCTGGCGGTCACGTGTACGTGGGCAGCGAAAAAGCGCAGGTTTATGCGCTGGATGCGGGCGACGGTTCTGTGGTTTGGCAGACCGCTGCGGCAGGTGAAGTGTTATCTCGCCCAACGGTGAGCGATGGCCTGGTGCTGGTTCACACCAGTAACGGTCAGCTACAAGCGCTGGACGAAAATAGCGGTGTCGTGAAGTGGACGGTGAACCTGGATATGCCAGCACTGTCTCTGCGCGGTGAATCGGCTCCTGCGGTAGCTTACGGCGCGGCGATTGTTGGCGGTGACAACGGTCGTGTGAGCGCGGTACTGATGCAGCAAGGCCAGATGATTTGGCAGCAGCGTATTTCTCAGGCGACCGGTACAACCGAAATTGACCGTCTGAGCGACGTGGATACTACGCCGATTATCGTCAACGGCGTGGTTTACACCCTGGCTTACAACGGCAATCTGACGGCGCTGGATCTGCGCAGCGGCCAGATTCTGTGGAAACGTGAGCTTGGCTCGGTGAATGATTTCATCGTTGATGGCAACCGTATCTATATCGTTGACCAGAATGACCGTGTTTTGGCGCTGACCATCGATGGCGGCGTGACGCTGTGGACACAAAGCGATCTGCAGCACCGTTTGCTGACTGCCCCTGCGCTGTATAATGGCAGCCTGGTGGTTGGTGACGCCGAAGGTTACATGCACTGGATTAACCCTGAAGATGGGCGCTTTATGGCTCAGCAGAAGGTTGACAGCGCAGGCTTCCTGACGGATCCGGTGGTTGCTGACGGCAAATTGCTGATTCAGGCGAAAGGCGGCACGGTCTACGCGATTACGCGTTAACGGCTGCGGTTGTTTCAGCGAAAAACGGCTCCTGTTCAGTCAGGGGCCGTTTGCTATTTTTATTATTACTGTTTTTGTGCCCGATGGCGCTTTGCTTATCGCGCCTACGGACTGTATGCAGGCCGGGTAAGCGTAGCGCTATCCGGCAACTGAATTGTCACAAATTTTGAGTATATGAGGCTTTAACATGGTACCTGTGGTCGCGCTTGTCGGGCGCCCTAATGTTGGAAAATCCACGCTCTTTAACCGCCTGACGCGCACTCGTGATGCGCTGGTTGCGGATTTCCCGGGTCTGACTCGTGACCGTAAGTACGGTCGTGCTGAAGTTGAAGGGCGTGAATTTATTTGTATCGATACCGGCGGTATCGACGGCACAGAAGAAGGCGTAGAAACGCGGATGGCGGAGCAGTCGCTGCTGGCGATTGAAGAAGCCGACGTTGTGCTGTTCATGGTCGATGCACGTGCAGGGCTGATGCCTGCCGACCAGGCTATCGCTAACCATCTGCGTTCGCGTGAAAAGCCAACCTTCCTGGTGGCGAACAAAACGGACGGTATCGACCCGGATCAAGCGGTTGCTGATTTCTGGTCATTAGGTCT
This sequence comes from Kluyvera fluvialis, assembly GCF_059725275.1. Taxonomy (NCBI): domain Bacteria; kingdom Pseudomonadati; phylum Pseudomonadota; class Gammaproteobacteria; order Enterobacterales; family Enterobacteriaceae; genus Kluyvera; species Kluyvera fluvialis. The sequence goes on from NZ_AP046142.1 coordinate 1,396,093, forward strand.
GGGTGATATTCACCCGATTGCGGCCTCTCATGGTCGTGGCGTGACCAGCCTGCTGGAACAAGTTCTGCTGCCGTTTGTTGACGACGTTAACCCGCCGGAAGAAGTGGACGAAGACGCCGAATACTGGGCGCAGTTCGAAGCGGAAAATGGCGAAGGGAAAGAGGAGCCGGAAGACGACTTTAACCCACAAGATTTGCCAATCAAAATTGCTATCGTTGGCCGCCCGAACGTGGGTAAGTCAACGCTAACTAACCGTATTCTCGGTGAAGACCGCGTCGTGGTCTATGACATGCCGGGCACAACCCGTGACAGTATCTACATTCCGATGGAACGTGATGAGCGTGAATACGTCCTCATCGACACCGCTGGGGTGCGTAAACGCGGTAAAGTGACCGATACGGTAGAAAAATTCTCTGTTATCAAAACCTTGCAGGCTATTGAAGACGCTAACGTCTGCCTGTTGGTGATTGATGCGCGCGAAGGTATCTCCGACCAGGACTTGTCACTGCTAGGCTTCATCCTCAATAGTGGGCGCTCACTGGTTATCGTGGTCAACAAATGGGATGGCCTGAGCAATGAAGTGAGAGAGCAGGTTAAAGAGACGCTGGACTACCGTCTGGGCTTCATCGACTTTGCTCGCGTACACTTTATCTCCGCACTGCACGGCAGCGGCGTAGGTAACCTGTTCGAATCTATCCGTGAAGCGTATGACAGCTCAACCCGTCGTGTTGGGACAGCCATGCTGACGCGTATCATGACGATGGCGTCTGAAGATCACCAGCCACCGCTGGTTCGTGGTCGTCGCGTTAAGCTCAAGTATGCTCACGCCGGTGGTTACAACCCGCCGATTGTGGTTATCCACGGCAACCAGGTAAAAGACCTGCCGGATTCCTACAAACGTTATCTGATGAACTACTTCCGCAAATCGCTGGACGTTATGGGTACGCCTATCCGTATTCAGTTCAAAGAGGGGGAAAACCCGTATGCGAACAAACGCAATACGCTGACCCCAACGCAGATGCGTAAACGTAAGCGTCTGATTCAGCACATCAAGAAAAGCAAATAAGCGCTCTGACTGAGCGGCTAATCGCCGAAAATGCAAAACCCGCGTCATGCGGGTTTTTTTATGGCTTGCAGTTCACACAAGTAGCATCACGTTTGTCGAATAAAACGGAAGTGATTGACACTCATGCATTATTACTGAATTGTAAATGGAAATGGAGGTCAATTTAACATCAATGGGCCTCTGCAACCCAGCTTGAATAAAGGTGATGAAGTGCAGCGAGCGCGGTGTTATCTGTTAGGAGAAAGCGCGGTAGTTCTGGAACTGGAGCCGCCGCTCACCCTTGAAAGCCAGCAGCGAATTTGGGGGCTGGCGCAACGTCTGGCGGAAGAGCCAGAGGTGGTGGAAGTTATTCCGGGGATGAATAACATCACCGTTATGCTTGCCAATCCGGCGACGATGGCGCTGGATGCCATTGAGCGGTTACAGCGTTGGTGGGAAGAGAGTGAGGCGCTTACTCTGGCATCAAGGCTGGTTGAGATTCCGGTTATTTATGGCGGTACGCACGGCCCGGATCTGGCGGTCGTGGCGCGCCATACTGGCCTCAGCGAGCGCGAGGTGGTTGAACGCCACGCCAAGGCAGACTACATCACCTACTTTATTGGTTTTCAGCCTGGTTTCCCTTATCTCGGTGGACTTCCCGCAAGCCTGGCAACGCCTCGCCGCTCGGAGCCACGTCTTGAAGTCCCAGCCGGTTCTGTCGGAATTGGCGGCGGTCAAACGGGGATTTATCCGCTGCCAACGCCCGGTGGATGGCAAATTATTGGCCGCACCGATCTACGCTTATTTGACCCGCAGCGCCAGCCCGCCACGCTATTACAACCAGGGGATCGGGTACGTTTTGTGCCGTCTAAGGAGGGAGTGTGTTAGAGATTATTCGTGCCGGGATGAGTACCACGCTACAAGATGGTGGGCGACACGGGCTGCGTCAGTCGGGGATTAGCCGCTGTGGCGCAATGGATCCAACCGCGCTGCGGATTGCCAATTTACTGGTGGGGAATACCGCCGATAGTGCCGTGCTGGAAATGACGCTGGGGCAATGCAGTTTTGTTTTTCATCGCGATGGCTGGTTTGCCCTGACCGGCGCGGATTGCTCGGCTACGCTCGACGGGCAGCCGGTGTGGTCCGGTTGGCGCTGGCCGGTACGTGCGGGCCAACGCTTGAAACTGGCGCTACCGAAGCGTGGGATGCGTAGCTATCTGGCGGTAGCAGGCGGGTTTGATATCGCCAAAGTGATGGGTTCTTGTAGTACCGATTTGAAAGCCGGTTTTGGCGGTTTTGCCGGTCGAAGCCTGAAAGACGGCGACCGCCTGTCATTACGCCCCGCGACGCACGAATACCGCAAACCTCGCGGCGTGCGTCAATTGCAGTGGGGCAACCGCGTGCGCGCCCTGCCGGGGCCGGAATACCATGAGTTTTCCGCCGCCGCGAAGGAGTCATTCTGGCGCGCGCCCTGGAAGCTAAGCCCGCAGAGCAACCGCATGGGGTATCGGCTTCAGGGACAGGTGCTGGAACGCACGGAATCTCGCGAACTGTTTTCGCATGGCCTGCTCCCCGGCGTGGTGCAAGTGCCGCACAACGGTCAGCCAATCGTACTGATGAACGACGCGCAGACCACGGGCGGCTACCCGCGCATCGCCTGCGTCATTGAAGCTGATATGTATAATCTGGCACAGCTCAGGCTCGGTGAAACGGTGCATTTTGACCTCTGCACGCTGGAGGAGGCGCTGGCAGCGCGTACTCAGCAGCAACGTTATTTTGAACAACTGGAATGGCGGCTGAACGATGAAGATTGATTTAAATGCCGATCTCGGCGAAGGCTGCGGGAACGATAGCGCGCTGATGCCGCTGATTACCTCTGCCAATATTGCCTGTGGATTCCACGCGGGCGACGCCCAAACCATGCGTGAGAGCGTGCGCCTGGCTCTGCAATACGGCGTGGCTATTGGTGCTCATCCCAGCTTCCCCGATCGGGAAAACTTTGGTCGTACCGCGATGCAGCTTGCGCCGGATACGGTTTACGCCCAGATGCTGTACCAGATTGGCGCGCTGGCGGCGCTGGTACAGGCTGAAGGCGGTGTAATGACTCACGTTAAACCGCACGGAATGCTCTACAACCAGGCGGCGAAAGACGCGCCGTTGGCGGATGCCATCGCGCGGGCGGTTCATGCGGCTGATCCGGCGTTGATACTGGTTGGGCTAGCGGGCAGCGAGCTTATCCGCGCCGGTGAGCGGTACGGGCTGGCCACTCGGCAGGAGGTTTTTGCCGATCGCGGCTATCTGGCAGACGGTTCGCTGGTTCCTCGTAGTGAGGCGGGCGCGTTGATTGATGATGAAGATGACGCGGTGTCCCGCACGCTGGAGATGGTGCTGAACGGTCGGGTTCTGAGCCGGGAAGGGACGTGGGCGCAGGTCAATGCCCAGACGGTGTGCCTGCACGGTGACGGCGCGCAGGCGCTGGCGTTTGCTCGTCGGTTGCGCGAGTCGTTTGCTGCCCGGCAGATTGACGTGCGCGCCGACTAAGAGTCCTCACGCTCGCTGCGGCGAGCGGAGGGTTATAGCGATGCCGCTGCTCGCGCGGCGGTGTCGTACAGTGAAGAGATCGTGCGCAGCAACTGCGCGGTTTCGCCAATCGACTGCCCCGGAATACCGCTCTCCACCTGGATTGCAATCAGGCACGCCTCCCGCACATCGCGGTATTTCATACACAGCGCTTTCCCTTCTTCCGTGGTGAAGAAATAAAGCTCCTTACCCACTTTTTCGCTTGTGACATAGCCCGCTTTCACCAGCTTTTTCAGCGCATAGGTGACGACGTGGGTGTCCTCCACGTTCAGTACAAAGCAGATATCGACCAGTTTCTTTTTGCGATTGCGATGGTTGACGTGGTGCAAAAGCGAAACGTCAAACGCCCCCATATCCGGCTCGCCAGCGGCAGTCATGCAGCGCACCATCCATTTGTTGAAAGCGTTGCTGGTCATAATCAATGCGTACTCCAGCTCCGATAACTCCGCGCAGCGTTCGGAAACCAGGTGGCGTGAAGAGACGATTCGCCCTTCGTTGATATCGTCGCTATTTGTCGGTAATGCCGGTTTTTTTGAGGCCATAACTGTCCTTACGCAATTATGACTATTCGCAAAGAATGTAAATGAAAATCGATAATATAAGAACATTTTATTGATAAATCGTTTACATATTATCATCGTTCAGATATAGATTTTGAGTACAGACCTGTGACAAGTACGAAGATTTATAAGGTCTGACGCCACAACACAACATCGTTCGCCGCAATGCCACACGCTTCACCTCATGGGTGGAGAGATAAAAAAGAGCCTTCGGCGTGCAACGCACACTTTGGATAGGGTAAACGTTTATGGACGCTACTACACTGTTGCCGCTGGTCGGGATACCGATAGTGGTCATTGGCTTTGCGCTGCGCTTCAACCCACTGCTGGTGGTGGTTGTCGCCGGTCTCGCCACGGGGTTATTGGTTGGCATGGATTTCGGCATGTTGCTGGAAACCTTTGGCGAAAAGTTCGTCAATAGCCGCTCGCTGGCAACATTCATTTTGATTCTGCCGGTGATTGGCCTGCTGGAATATTACGGTCTAAAAGAGCGCGCACAGGCGTGGGTGGCGAAAATCGCCAGCGCCACCTCAGCGCGTATTTTGATGCTCTACTTTGTGGCGCGTGAGGGGACTGCCGCACTGGGGCTGATGTCGCTTGGCGGCCACGCACAGACCGTTCGCCCACTGCTGGCTCCGATGGCAGAGGGCGCGGCGCTGAACGAGTACGGCGAATTGCCGCAGCATATTCGCGATAAAATCAAAGCCCATGCCGCCGCTTGCGACAACATCGCGGTGTTCTTTGGCGAGGATATTTTTATCGCCTTCGGTGCGGTACTGCTGATTGACGCCTTCCTCAAAGAGAACGGTATTACGGGCATTGAGCCGCTGCACATCGGCCTGTGGGCCATTCCTACCGCTATTTCTGCTCTGATCATCCATATGATTCGGCTGCTGCGTCTTGATGCCAGCATCCGTCATGACGTGATGGCATGGAAAAATAGCCAGGGTGTGCAGGAGGTGATGCCATGAGCACACTTATCACCATCAACCGCGTGTACTACCTGATTGGCTTTGTCGTGATGCTGTTGGTCATTATGACGCTCCGCGATCGCGGTAACCCTAAGCGCTTCACCACCGCGCTGTTTTGGTTCCTGTTCGGCGGGATTTTCCTGTTTGGCGACCTGATGGTACAGGAGCTGGGGAAATCGCTGGCTTACCGGATTATCGGGGGCGGCGTGATTGCCATTGCGCTGCTGGCAGGCTGTGGTCTGGTTGGTAAAGGCCATTACGCCATGTCGAGTGAGAGTGAGCGCGTTGCCTCATCAAACCGCCTGAAAAACTGGCTTTTCCTACCGGCGCTGATGATTCCGCTGGTGACGGTGATTGGCACTCTGTTCCTGAAAGGTGTGTCGATTGGCGGTGTTTATCTGCTGGATCAAAAACAGCTCACCCTGGCGGCGCTGTGCGTGGCCTGTGTCGCGGCGATCCTCACCGGCTGGTGGCTGACGCGCGGCACACCGTTGCACGCGATTCGTCAGTCTCGCCGCCTGGTGGACACTATCGGTTGGGCGGTGATCTTGCCGCAAATGCTCGCCATGCTGGGCGGCGTATTTGTGGTAGCGAATACCGGGCAGTCAGTGCAAAAGGTAGTGAGCCTGTTTGTGAACCCCGATAACCGCTTCATGCTGGTGGTGATTTACTGCGTGGGCATGGCGCTGTTTACCATGATCATGGGGAACGCTTTTGCCGCGTTTCCGGTATTAAGTGCCGGTATTGCGCTGCCGTTCCTGATAAACCTTCATCACGGCAATCCTGCGCCGTTGCTGGCGATTGGGATGTATGCCGGTTACTGCGGCACGTTGATGACACCGATGGCGGCGAACTTCAATATCGTGCCCGCTGCGCTACTGGAGCTAAAAGATAAATATCAGGTGATTAAGGTTCAAATCCCTACGGCGCTGCCGCTGCTGGTAGTGAACGTCTTTTTAATGTACTTCCTCGTGTTTCGCTAAGCGCGGTGACTTTTTCAGGAGCTGTTATGGAATTAACGCAACATCAGGCTGACGCCTTTGCCCGTATGCCCTTGACCTATTTGCGCCAGGAATATCCTAACCACATCATGCATTTGCTCAATGATTATGGCGATGTCCTGCCGCCCCGCGCGCTGCATCCGATTTTTTATGGCTGCTTTGACTGGCACTCGGCGGTGCACGGTTACTGGCTGCTGCTGCGCTGCGTGCGCTTGTACCCAGAATTGTCATGCCGCGATGAGATTATCGCGCTGTTTGACGAGCATATCACCGAGCAAAACGTGGCGCAGGAACTGGCCTATTTTAACGCCCCGTTCCGCGCCTCGTTTGAGCGCCCATATGGTTACGGCTGGCTGTTGGCGCTGGCGCAAGAGCTTAAACAATCCTCTCTGCCGCAGGCCGCGCACTGGTCTCAACTGCTAGAGCCGCTAACTCAGGATATTCGCGCCAGACTTATCGACTACCTCAGCAAGCTGACTTATCCCATCCGAGTGGGCACTCACTACAACACTGCTTTTGCGCTGGCGCTGGGGCTGGATTATGCCCGTGCACGGCAAGATACCGCCCTTGAAGGGGCGATTCTGGATGCGACCCATCGCTTTTATCTCACCGACACGCACTATCCGGCGCACTATGAGCCAGGCGGCGATGAGTATATTTCAGGGGCGCTCACCGAAGCGCTACTGATGAGCAAAGTGGCGCTCGATTTTCCTGCGTGGTTTGACGCCTTCCTGCCGGATGTGGCCTCAGTCTCAGCGCTGATGAACCCGGCTGAAGTGAGTGACCGCACCGACCCGAAAATCGCCCATCTTGATGGCCTGAACCTCAGCCGCGCCTGGTGTATGAAGCATATCGCCCGCGCGTTACCGGTGGGCCACGCAGCGCAAAAACCGTTGAGCGATGCCGTCGCGCGCCATCTGGCGGCAAGCGTAGAGCACGTAGTGGGCAGTCACTACAGCGGAGGCCACTGGCTGGCTAGCTTCGCGCTGCTGGCACTGGAGTAAAAACCAAACGCACTTCGGGCCTGCCGGAGTGCGTTTATTCCGTGTGAGAAATAAGCAAAATGTCATTGGGTAAATGGCTATTTCTGGGTCTGTCTACCATGCTCTCTTTATTCGCCCATCCGAGCGAATAGATGCCAGCAGAAAGCGAGAATGCCTTTCGCCCAGGACACGATATGCGCCATGTACTTCTCCCCGTTATCGCCGCTGTATGCTTTTTCACCACCGGCGTTTTTATTCTGAATACACAGCTTTGGTTCTCTTCCCGCGCGGAAAGCCTCAGTGGTGCTCGATACGCAGCCAATACGATTAATCGTATTCTTGATGAAGCCGCGAACGCGACCAAAACCGCGACTCTCACCGCACAAGGGCGCTGTGATATGGCAGGCCAATACCGCCTTGGCACTGAAGCCGCATTGCAGCCGCATTTGCGGACTATCGTGATTGTGAAAAAGGACGCGGTCTGGTGCTCGTCATTGCCTGGCAACCACATCCTGCTGGTGCAAATTCCACCGATATTGAATAACCATTTATTGCTTATCCCCGCGAGAGCGACGCTAAACAAGCAACCGGTTCTCATCTACAACACCACATTTGCCGATAGTCGGATTCTGGTTACGATTAGCGATCAGCATATTCGGGGTGCGCTTAGCGTGCGGTTGAAGGGCGTGAACTACGCATTACGGGTGGCGGATTCGGTGATTGGCTTGTCGGGAGATGTGACGGGGGCAAGCGAGAAATACACCGGTCTGGTTGGCTCGGCGCAATATCCTTTTAGCATCGTTTACACCCCGCCGCCGCTATTTAGCATCCAGAGAATGATTGATCATGGCTTGGGTATTCTGCTTTTTATCGTGTTGCTCTGTGCCGTGATGGCCTATGTGCTGGATAAGTATTTGAATAAGAACGTTACGCCGGAGGAGATGCTGCGCCGGGCCATTTATAACGGCGAGATAGTGCCTTTCTACCAGATGGTGGTAAACGGCAGGGAGGAGACGCTGCGCGGCGTTGAGGTGCTGGCGCGCTGGAAACACCCCCGCGCGGGCTATATTTCCCCCGCGTCGTTTATCCCGGTGGCTGAAAAGTCGGGGCTGATTGTGCCGCTGACGCGAAGCCTGATGTCACAGGTTGCCGTCCATATGAACGCCATCGACAGTAAGCTGCCAGAGGGTTTTCATGTGGGGATAAATTTCAGCGCTTCGCATATCAGCAATCATGACTTTGTCGATGAATGTCTGCAATTTAAAGCGCGCTTCAACCGCAAGGATCTCAATCTGGTGCTGGAAGTGACGGAGCGCGAACCACTGCATGTGGATGAAGAACTGGTACAGAAATTGAACCTACTGCATGAAAGCGGCTTTGTGATTGCGTTGGATGATTTTGGTACGGGGTATTCAGGGCTTTCTTATCTCCATGATTTACATATCGATTATATCAAGATAGATCAGAGTTTTGTGGCGAGAGTGAATGCTGACCCAGACTCTACCCGAATTTTAGACTGTGTGTTGGATCTCGCCCGCAGGCTTTCGCTCAGTATTGTGGCTGAAGGGGTTGAAACAAAAGAACAGCTCGACTACCTCAACAAAAACAATATCACCTTCCAGCAGGGGTACTATTTCTATAAACCGGTGAAATTCACCGAACTGGTGAAAATCCTGCTGGCAAAACCGAAAGTGAAGGTGAGGGTGGAATAAATCAGCTATCCATAAGAAAACGCACGTTGACCTTGCGGCGCTAAACGTAGGATAGTCACCGTTTTGCTGGTATTAATCTCAGGAGCTGTCTATGACTAACGAAATCCCGCTGAAATATTATGACATTGTCGATGAATACTCGACGGAAACCGCCCAGGCGGTAAGCGAGGCTGAACGTGACGCGTTGGCGCACTATTTTCAGTTGCTGATTACTCGCTTAATGAATAACGAAGAGATCAGCGAAGAAGCGCAGGGCGAGATGGCCGTTGAAGCGGGTATCAAAGCGCAGCGCATTGATGATATCGCCGAATTTCTCAACCAATGGGGCAACGAATAGCGCTTATTTGCCGTATTTCGCGTTGGCATGGCCGCTGAAAATTTCGAGGTAAATGATGAGTCATCGCTCCACATCTGATTTTAATCTCAGCACGCAAATGACCCAACTGGGCAGGGATACCTCCCAACAGGCGGGTTTTGTCAATGCCCCAGTTTATCGGGGTTCCACGGTGGTGTTTCCAACGGTTGACGACCTGGAGCATAAACGCGCCGATTTCAGCTACGGGACGATGGGGACGCCAACCATCGCCAGCCTGGAAAATGCCTGGACCGAGCTTGCGGGCGCCGCCGGAACGGTGCTGTCACCGTCTGGCCTTGGGGCGGTTTCACTGGCGCTATTGACCACCCTGAAGTCCGGCGATCACCTGTTGATGCCCGACAGCGTCTACCGGCCTACGCGCAATTTCTGCGCCGGGATGCTGGCTAAAATGGGTATTGAAACCACCTATTACGACCCGCTGATGGGCGCGGATATCGCGACGCTTTTCCGCGCCAATACCACCACGTTGTTTCTGGAGTCGCCCGGCTCGCAGAGCTTTGAGATTCAGGACGTTCCGGCGATGACTCAAGCGGCGAAAAAGCAGGGGATTGCGACTATTCTCGACAATACGTGGGCGACACCGATTTTCTTCCGCGCTCATGAGCATGGCTGTGATCTCTCGCTTGAGGCGGGCACGAAATATCTTGGCGGTCATTCCGACCTGTTAATGGGGCTGGTGTCCGCGAACGATGCGTGGTGGCCTCAGCTTCGTAAAACGTATGATTTGATGGCGATGCTGCCCGGCGCGGAAGATTGTTTCCTCGCACTGCGCGGGCTGCGCACCATGCACCTGCGTTTAAAAGAGGCTGAAAAGCGCGGTCTGGAAATGGCGCACTGGCTGCAAGCGCGCCCAGAAGTATTAAAAGTGCTGCATCCCGCGCTGCCAGAATGCCCAGGACATGAGATTTGGAAGCGGGATTTCCGTGGCTCATCAGGGCTGTTCTCGCTGGTGCTCAGGCCTGAGTACAACAAAGCGGGCGTGGTGCAGATGCTGGATCATATGCGCATTTTTGCCATGGGTTACTCGTGGGGCGGCTTTGAAAGCCTGATTATACCGTTCAACTGTGCGGATTATCGCACCGCAACCAACTGGCAGCCGGGTGGCCTGACGCTGCGCATCCAGATGGGGCTGGAAGACATGGATGACCTGAAAGCCGATTTAGCCGCTGGTTTTGACCGTTTGCGCTCCGTTTTATAAAACCGATAGGCCATCGCGCGCAATATCTCGCGATGGCGCTTCTCGCATAATGACGCCGAATACTATTTCCTTTCAGATGAGTCGGACACGATGAATATTGGATTTATCGGCCTGGGTGCGGTGGTTGAAACGGCGTATCTTCCCGCAATACAGCGGCTGGCATTACCGGTAGCGGCGTGCTGGGGGGATGACCTTAACGCCCAGCGTGCGCTGCCTGGCGTTACGCGCTGTGAGTCTCTTGCCGCGCTGTTGGCGCAACCTATCGACACGGTGTTTATCACGACGGCGTCGCTGCAACATCTGCCGGTGCTGGAACTTGCGCTGGCGTCAAACATCCCACGGATTGTGGTAGAGAAACCCATCGCCGCCACGCTGGCGCAACTAAGCCGTCTGCGCCAATTGCTCGCCAGGCCGGAAAACGCGCGTCGTGTACTGGCGCTGGATCACTGGATGGCACGTGATGGCGCGCTGTGCCTGGCGCAAGGGAAAATGGACTCTCGCTGGCTGGCGGCACATCACGACACACTCACCCAGCCACCGGTGACGGCGCTGAATGATATTGTCGGCATTGATGGTTTCTTGCTGGAGCCGAGCGGATTTAACGCTGCCGGTGAACCTATCGCACTCAATTTTGCTACCGGAGAGCCGGATACTCGCCAGTTACGCCACCCTGACGGCGTGATTTTGGATATCGGTTGCCATGTGTTGGCGATGATGCGGGAAACGGTGCGCTATCTTGGCGGTAGTGACCACTTGCAACTGCGTGTGGTGCAGGCAAAAGACCGGCTGGGGCGGCCGATTGCCATTGGCGATAGGGACACTGCGGAAGGTGAGGCGCATCTGCAAGGCTCCTTTGGCGCAATTCCGGTGAACCTGTGGCTGAATAAATACGCCGGGCCGGGCGTTGAGCACAAGGGAATACGTATTTATCTGCGTGATGGGCGAATCCTCAGCCAGAAGCGCGAAGGCAGCGGGGAATGTGTCGAGCTGATTACCGGCGAAACAACCCTGAGCTGGACGCGATCCGGTGCTATTTATGCGCATTGTCTGGGGGAACAGATCCTCGGTGCTGATAATCTGTTTGCTCGCGCGCCGGATGAAGTGGCGAAACTGACCCAGCGGCGCATTGCTGAGGTTGAGCTGTTATTGCAGCTTCAGCAGCAGCTACGCGGCGCACACTGAATGGTAGAGGCATGATAAACTGACGTTATCTGCACTGATTTAAGGAGCCGTTATGGAGTTTACCTGCCCAAGCTGCCAGGCGTCACTGGATGTCCAGGCTAACAGCGCACATTGTGCCCACTGCGAGAAAGATTTTACCGTTGAGGCGCGCTGCCCGGAATGCCATAAACCGCTGGAAGTATTAAAAGCCTGCGGGGCAGTGGATTATTTTTGCCAGAACGGCCACGGATTAATTTCGAAAAAGCGCGTTGAGTTTGCTGCGCTGTAAACCTTGATGACAGGCCCGAGATGCGTTGCGCTATCGGGCCATTACTGTCTTGTTGCTGCGGGGGTTATACCGCTTTTTTCTTGCGCGTTTTCTTCACTGGCGTTACGCCTTTCACTTCACTTTCAACCCAGCCGTCTGCCAGCCGGGTGGTGAGCATTTCACCGGCCTTCACCTGTTTTGTTTGTTTCAGCACTTTGCCGTCGCCTGCGGTCGTCACGCTGTAGCCCCGTGCCAGTGTTGCCAGCGGGCTAACCGCTTCCAGATGAGTCACCGCATTACCGAAACGCTCGCGCTGCTCGCTGAGGCGGGTGCGCAGGCTTTCTGCCAGCCGGTACTCTAGCTGCTGAATGCGCGTTTGCGCACGATGAATGCGCGGCTGCGGATTGTGCTGATTAAGGCGTTGAAGCGTGCGTTGCTGGCGCTGATTAGCCTGTTTCATTTGGTTATCGAGCGCCACACTCATCCGCTGGCGTAGCCGTTCCAGCACCGTTTGCTGGCGCGCCAGACGCAATTGCGGGTGCTGTTGCTGCAAGCGGTGGAACACCTGCGTAAAGCGGCGGCTGCGGTTTGCGAGGTAGTAATCCATCGCCATGCCAAGACGCTGCTGGGCTGATTGCACCTGGCGCAGCAACTCCAGTTGATTACGGCTGACAATTTCGGCGGCGGCTGATGGCGTAGGCGCGCGCAGGTCAGCAACAAAATCGGCGATGGTGACGTCGGTTTCATGGCCTACGGCGCTAACAACAGGAATGCGGCTGGCAAAAATGGCCCGTGCCACACGCTCATCGTTAAAGCTCCACAAATCCTCCAGTGAGCCGCCGCCGCGCCCGACAATTAACACGTCGCACTCGCTGCGCGCATTCGCAAGCTCAATGGCCCGGACAATCTGCCCCGGAGCGTCGTCGCCCTGAACTGCCGTCGGGTAGATAATCACCGGCAGCGACGGATCGCGGCGTTTTAATACGTGGAGGATATCGTGCAGCGCGGCCCCAGTTTTTGAGGTAATCACCCCGACACAGTGCGCGGGGGAGGGCAGCGGTTGCTTAAACTGCTGGTCAAACAGCCCTTCGGCCTGAAGCGCGGCTTTTAGCTGTTCATACTTCTGCTGTAACAGGCCTTCGCCCGCAGGTTGCATACTTTCGACGATAATTTGGTAGTCGCCGCGCGGTTCATACAGCGTGATATTGGCGCGCACCAACACCTGCTGCCCATGCTGTGGGCGGAAGGTGACACGGCGGTTGCTGTTGCGGAACATTGCGCAGCGCACCTGAGCGGTATCGTCTTTTAAGGTGAAGTACCAGTGCCCGGAAGAGGGCTGGGTGAAGTTAGAAATCTCGCCGCTAATCCACACTTGCCCCATCTCTTGCTCGAGCAGTAAACGCACCGTCTGGTTCAGGCGGCTAACGGTAAAAATTGCAGGGCTTTGCGAAGGTAACATGTGAGCGGGATCAAATTCTAAATCAGCAGGTTATTCAGTCGATAGTAACCTGCCGAGGAGCGATCGCAAGCATTTTTTGTAAAAAAGTGTAGATGCAATCGCTTACGCTCTGTATAATGCCGCGGCAATATTTATTAACCACCCAGGTGAGATATTGCCCATGCTACGTATCGCAAAAGAAGCCCTGACGTTTGACGACGTTCTCCTTGTTCCCGCTCATTCTACCGTTCTGCCGAACACGGCTGACCTCAGCACTCAGCTGACTAAAACCATTCGTTTGAACATTCCTATGCTCTCTGCGGCAATGGATACCGTGACTGAAGCGCGCCTTGCAATTGCACTGGCACAGGAAGGCGGCATCGGTTTTATCCACAAAAACATGTCTATTGAGCGCCAGGCTGAAGAAGTTAAGCGCGTGAAGAAACACGAATCTGGCGTGGTGACTGACCCACAGACCGTCCTGCCGACGACAACTCTGCAAGAAGTAAAAGCGCTGACCGAGCGTAACGGCTTTGCGGGCTATCCTGTAGTGACCGAAGACAACGAGCTGGTGGGTATCATCACCGGGCGTGACGTGCGTTTCGTAACAGATCTGAGCCAGCCAGTGAGCGTTTACATGACGCCGAAAGAGCGTCTGGTCACGGTTCGCGAAGGCGAATCCCGTGAAGTTGTATTTGCGAAAATGCATGAACGTCGCGTAGAAAAAGCGCTGGTGGTTGATGATAGCTTCCACCTGCTGGGCATGATTACCGTTAAAGACTTCAAAAAAGCAGAACGTAAACCGAACGCTTGTAAAGACGAGAAAGGCCGTCTGCGTGTTGGCGCTGCGGTAGGTGCGGGCGCGGGCAACGAAGAACGTGTTGATGCGTTGGTCGCTGCCGGTGTTGACGTGCTGCTGATTGACTCCTCTCACGGCCATTCCGAAGGCGTGCTGCAACGTATTCGCGAAACCCGTGCTAAATACCCAGACCTGCAAATCATCGGCGGTAACGTGGCAACGGGCGCAGGCGCTCGCGCGCTGGCAGACGCTGGTTGCAGCGCCGTTAAAGTCGGTATCGGCCCTGGCTCCATCTGTACGACTCGTATCGTAACGGGTGTGGGCGTTCCGCAGATTACCGCTGTGTCTGACGCCGTTGAAGCGCTGGAAGGCATGGGGATTCCGGTTATTGCTGACGGCGGTATCCGTTTCTCCGGCGATATCGCTAAAGCGATTGCCGCAGGTGCTTCTGCTGTGATGGTCGGCTCTATGCTGGCGGGTACTGAAGAATCCCCGGGTGAAATCGAACTTTACCAGGGCCGTTCTTACAAATCTTACCGTGGTATGGGCTCCCTGGGCGCGATGTCCAAAGGCTCTTCTGACCGTTACTTCCAGAGCGATAACGCCGCTGACAAACTGGTACCTGAAGGTATCGAAGGTCGCGTTGCGTACAAAGGCCGCCTGAAAGAGATCATTCATCAGCAGATGGGCGGCCTGCGCTCCTGTATGGGTCTGACCGGCTGTGGTACTATTGACCTGCTGCGTACGAAAGCTGAATTTGTACGTATCAGCGGTGCAGGTATCCAGGAAAGCCACGTTCACGACGTGACCATCACCAAAGAGTCCCCGAACTACCGTCTGGGCTCCTGATAATTTTCCGCGTCCAATCCCTATACTCTATGGATTTTGAGTTGCAGGAAGGCGGCAAGTCCACGAGTCTCCGGGAACATACCGGGATGAGTGGACACAGCCAACGCCCCTGCAACTTGGAAAACGACAAGTATAACCGGGCGTTTTGTTATTGTTTCACTTGCCTCGGAATTATCGTCAAATGACAGACAATATTCATAAACATCGCATTCTTATCCTCGATTTTGGGTCGCAGTACACTCAGTTAGTTGCACGTCGCGTGCGTGAACTGGGCGTGTATTGTGAACTGTGGGCATGGGATGTTACTGAAGCACAAATCCGTGAGTTCAATCCGAGCGGTATCATTCTCTCCGGTGGGCCGGAAAGCACCACCGAAGACAACAGCCCACGCGCGCCAGAGTACGTATTCGAAGCCGGTGTTCCGGTGTTCGGCGTATGCTACGGTATGCAAACCATGGCAATGCAGCTTGGCGGCCATGTAGAAAGCTCCAGCGAGCGTGAATTTGGCTATGCGCAGGTTGAAGTGCAAACCGACAGCGCGCTGATTCGCGGCATCGAAGATGCGCTGACCGCAGACGGTAAACCGCTGCTGGACGTGTGGATGAGCCACGGCGACAAAGTGACCGCTATCCCGTCTGGCTTCGTGACCGTTGCCAGCACCGAAACCTGTCCGTTCGCCATTATGGCTAACGAAGAAAAACGCTTCTACGGCGTGCAGTTCCACCCGGAAGTGACTCACACCCGCCAGGGCCTGCGTATGCTGGAGCGTTTTGTACGCGACATCTGCCAGTGTGAAGCGTTGTGGACGCCAGAAAAAATTATCGATGACGCTGTTGCTCGTATCCGCGAACAGGTTGGCGACGATAAAGTGATCCTCGGCCTGTCCGGCGGCGTTGACTCCTCCGTGACTGCAATGCTGCTGCACCGCGCTATCGGCAAAAACCTGACCTGCGTCTTTGTCGATAACGGTCTGCTGCGTCTGAACGAAGCTCAGCAAGTGATGGACATGTTCGGTGACCATTTCGGTCTGAACATTATTCACGTTGAAGGCGAAAAACGCTTCCTCGATGCGCTGGCGGGTGAAAACGACCCAGAAGCAAAACGCAAAATTATTGGCCGCGTGTTCGTTGAAGTGTTCGACGAAGAAGCGCTGAAGCTGGAAGATGTGAAATGGCTGGCGCAGGGCACTATCTACCCTGACGTTATCGAATCTGCCGCTTCTGCGACCGGTAAAGCACACGTCATCAAATCTCACCACAATGTGGGCGGCTTGCCGAAAGAGATGAAGATGGGGCTGGTGGAGCCTCTGCGTGAACTGTTCAAAGATGAAGTTCGTAAAATTGGTCTGGAGCTGGGCCTGCCGTACGACATGCTGTACCGCCATCCGTTCCCAGGCCCAGGTCTTGGCGTTCGTGTGCTGGGCGAAGTGAAGAAAGAGTACTGCGACCTGCTGCGTCGTGCCGATGCTATCTTCATCGAAGAACTGCACAAAGCTGACCTGTACAACAAAGTGAGCCAGGCGTTCACCGTGTTCCTGCCGGTTCGCTCTGTTGGCGTTATGGGCGATGGCCGTAAGTACGACTGGGTTGTTTCCCTGCGTGCTGTTGAAACCATCGACTTTATGACCGCGCATTGGGCGCACCTGCCGTATGATTTCTTAGGCCGAGTGTCCAACCGTATCATCAATGAAGTGAATGGTATTTCTCGCGTGGTGTATGACATCAGCGGCAAACCGCCAGCGACGATCGAGTGGGAATAATTCCTCTCTTGTAGCAATACCAGAAAGCCCTCTACCATACAGAGGGCTTTTTTATGGAAATACCCAATGCTTGGGCCAATTAGCCAGGGGTGGTTTTTTATTCGCAGACGCGTCTGGCCTTAGATAATCATATGAAGCTGCTAATGCCTGTATTTTATTCTTTGTGAAATTTTAAATTAATAGATATTTATTATATAAATTTTTTATTTTTTAAAGTTTGAATAGATAGGTTGTCGCTAAATTAGCGGTAGTTTGGGCTTATTATCATTTTTGCAGATATTATAATTAATAAATTCAATGAATGTATTTGGCCATCAGAAGAGCACAATGCTAAAAATGGCAGAGTATTATGATCCAGAACCCTTACCGAATGGTTAAACATGATGTTGTTAACCATTCGGTAAGGATTCTTGGGATAGAAAATGTCAGGGGGGGAGGGACGATTAACGATTGTCGCTTTGCGTAGGGGGCGTTTGTTGCGGCTGGCTGCTCTGCTGGGATTCTTTCTTGTCCTGGTGGTGATACCACGCACCGATAGAAGAGTAGACGAAGCGTCCAAAGAAGAAGAGGAAACTGATAAACAAGATGATACGGATCATTCGGCTGTTAAATCTGTGCCGTTTTCGTAGGCTGGTAACCTGGCTCACAAAGGGGTCCTTTAGCGATACCCATAGACGGGCGATTGCTACATTAAGGCACAGAGTGGTGCGGGGGTCAATTGTGGTGAATGTAAAAAATCGTCAGACAAAACATTAATTAATGTTATGTAAGGTATTATTCGTATTCACAAACATATAGATGAATCTGCGAAAGCGGTAAAAATAACGATTTATTATTTTTATGTGCTTTATTTCTTGACTCACGTCAAATTTCATTTGAAGCTGATAACTAGAATCTCTCGCCTGACCCGCGAATTATCTTATTTCGCGGATTTCTGAGCCAGGTTGGATGCCTGTCTGAAAATACCCAGCAGGATTTGGGGCATCCGTTGAGCATCTATGAACGTTCATAAACTATATAGAAAATATCGCGATTGTTGGTGGGGACTTCCCCTGATATTGCCACTCCTGGCGTTACCAATTATAAAAATTGCTAATACATATACGTATGTTGGGGGCGACAAAACTTATCTTTATAATCTGCCTCTGCCTTTCATACTCTGCATGATGCTATTTTTTGGCTGGAAAGCGCTGCCGGGTCTTATCATGGGGATTGGGTGCTATCTCACGAGAGATTTTCACCTTGCCGAGAAATTTGGCATGACCTTGCAATACCTCATTCCTACCATTGTGTCATGGGGTGGCTATCAGTACTTCAACCACCAGCGATGGATGGTGTCGCACGGCGATACCCGGCTAATGGCTTATCGGCTGTTGTGGCAAATGTTTGTCCCTGCGACCTTATTTCTCGGTCTGATTCAGGTGACGGTGTATATCGGTTTATATCCAAGCCTGGGAAACCGTGGGTGGGTATCACCGCTGACGCAGCGTAACTTGATTAACTATCAGTCTTTACTGATGGGCTATCTGACAGGCGTACCGCTGTGCTACTTACTGATTCGACTCATTCGTAACCCATTCTACTTCCGTGGTTTTTTATCGCAGGTGCGACGTGATTTTGATCCGAAGGTAAAATGGCCGGAGATGGCGGTCTGGAGCGGCGTTGTTATCGGAATATTTTCGATGCTGATGATGCCGTTGACCAAAGCCAGCACCATTTTTAGCACCAATTACACTATCTCATTACTGCTGCCAGTCATGCTGTGGGGAGCCATGCGCTTCGGCTACCGCTTTATTTCGCTAGTCTGGACATTAATGCTGATTGTCGCCATTCGCTACCATTATCACTATGTCCCGGTCAGCGAGGGATATAGCGTTCAGCTGGCGATCACCTCATCCAGCTATCTGGTGTTTTCTTTTATTATCGCCTACATGGCTACGCTCTCTAGCCGCCAACGGGCTATCCACGAACGGGTACAGCGGCTGGCGTTTATTGACCCTGTGGTGAGGCTGCCGAATATGCGCGCGCTGAACCGAGCGGTGAATAAAATGCCGTGGTCGGTGCTGTGCTTCCTGAGGATGCCGGATCTCGACGTGCTCATGCGGCATTACGGTGTCATGCTGCGTATTCACTACAAGCAGAATCTGGCGAAGTATCTTAGTGAAAGCCTGCATCCTGACGAGTTTGTGTACCAACTTGCGGGCAGCGACCTGGCCGTGCTGCTACATACTGAGTCTTACAAGCAGCGCGTTGAGGCACTTTTTGCGCAAGCCAGGCAGTTTCGCTATAGCTGGAACGGGATGCCGCTACAGCCACAGGTCGGTGTGAGCTACTGCTATATTCACTCCCCGATGCCGCATTTGCCGCTGATGTTAGGCGAGCTGAACACGGCGGCAGAGCTATCGCTGGCTACCAATCGCCCGGAAAACCTGCAACGCCGTGGCGCGTAGTATATGCAGCAGGAGCTAAAAGACAAAATTGCGATGATGGTGCGGGTACAACAGGCGCTAGAGAACGACAGTTTTTGCCTGATGGCGCAGCCGATTGTCGGTGTTCGTGGCGATGATTATCACGAAGTGCTGTTGCGAATGGTGGGGGATGACGGTGAACTGATTTCACCGATGCTTTTTTTACCGGTGGCGCATGAGTTTGGTATGGCTTCACGTATCGACCTGTGGGTGTTGAAAAACACGTTACGCTTTATGGAAAGCCGCCGCGAGAGCAATCCAGGGATGCGCCTGGCATTGAATCTTTCACCGTTAACCGCCAGTGGACTAGGATTTTCCGCTCAGGTTGCAACGTTATTGCAGGAGCATGGTATCGAAGCATGGCAACTGGTGCTGGAAGTCACCGAAAGCCACTCGCTGATTAATCCCGAGCTGGCGCAGCGCACGCTACGCGAGCTACAAGAGTTGGGTTGTCGGGTGGCAATTGATGATTTCGGTACGGGCTATGCCAGCTATGCACGGCTCAAACATGTGAATGCAGATATTCTCAAAATCGACGGTAGCTTTATTCGTAATATTGCGACCAGCAGCCTGGACTACCAGATTGTTTCGTCTATCTGTCATTTGGCGCGAATGAAAAGAATGCGGGTCGTGGCGGAGTATGTCGAGACAGAGGAAATTCGCGCGGCGGCGATCGCTTTGGGGATTGATTATTTGCAGGGGTTTCTCATTGGCAAGCCAGCCCCCCTGGAGGAGCTGGCGGTTTTAGAGCCGAGTGCTGATGAATCAGGCTGCAACAACCTCGTCGGGCGCACTCTCCTCGGTGATTTTTAACAGCCAGCCAGTGACGTTTTCCCAGTACTGCTGCTCTTTTTCTAAATCGAGCAGCACCAGCGCATTCTGGCTAAACCAGCCGTGCGGGAAGCACAGCGTCCAGTGGTTGGCTTCGGTTTTCAGTGTCAGCGTCGGTGGTGTCGTCGTCGCCTGACGCTGATTATTCAGCAGCACACCCAGGCGTAATAGCTGGATCATCGGCAAGAACTGCTTTTTCTTAAACAGCGTAAAGCGCGGCAGCTCATCGAGCTTAATCGCTTTACGATGGAAGCGTACCAGTGTCGCCATCAGGTATTGTTGCTCCTGATTAAAGCCCGGCAGATCACTGTTTTGCAGAATATAGGCCGAGTGGCGATGCATCCCGCTATGGTTAATACTCAGGCCGACTTCATGCAGCATTGACGCCCATTTCAACAGCGCATTCAACTGTGGGTTACCCAGTTTAGGATTCTGCTCCAGCCACTGATCGTACATCTGCATGGTCGTTTCCAGCACGCGCTGAGCCTGTTCGCGGTCGATGTGATACTGGTTTGCCAGGCTTTGTGCGGTACGGCTGCGGACGTCCTGATGACGGAAGCGGCCTTCCATTTCATACAACACGCCTTCACGCAGTGCACCGTCGGACAGACGCAGTTCTTTAATCGCCAGCGCATCAAATACACCGCAAAGAATCGCCAGCCCTGGAATAAATACGCCTTTGCGTTCTTCCGACAGGCCAGGCAGGCTGAGTGCGCTGAAGTTTTTGCACTTCAGGACTTCTTCAACCAGCATCTCAAGGCGCTCAGGGGTAATGAAACCGTCTTTCTCGCCCATTTCGACCAGCACTTCATGTGCGGCTTTAATCGTGCCGGACGCGCCCATCGCAACGTTCCAGCCCTGAATACGGTACTGCCATGCCAACGTTTCCAGTTTTTGCACCGCCGCAAGGCGCGCGCGCTGGAAATTCTCGCGGTTAATCGTCCCGCCTGGGAAGAACTGTTGGCCGAAACTGACGCAGCCCATACGGCGGCTTTCTACCAGCTTAGGCTCAAAATCTTCACCAATCACCAGCTCCGTCGAGCCGCCGCCGATATCAATCACCAGCTTGCGACCTTTTTCCGGCTGCGTGTGTTCAACGCCCATAAAAATCAGACGTGCTTCCTCATTCCCGGAGATGATTTCAATCGGGTAGGGGATAACTTTTTCCGCGCGCGTCAGAAATTCTCTGGCGTTAGCGGCCTGACGTAACGAGTGCGTACCCACGATACACACGCTGGATGCGGAGAACCCCTGTAAGCGTTCTGCAAATAGCGACAGGCAGCTTAGCCCGCGCTCCATGGCCTCTTCGCTCAGCATGTTGTTTTCATCCAGGCCATCGGCCAGATGAACGCGTTGTTTCAGACGGCCAATAATCTGCATTGCGCCGTCAACTACGCGCGCGATGACCATATGAAAACTGTTCGAACCGAGATCAACCGCCGCAAACTCCTGCGGTCGGGGTGCTTTGCTTTTTATTGGCATAGGTTAGTCAGGTTGTTCAAGTGATTTGATGTAATCGTAGATCGCCTGTTGTGCGCGAACTTTGCGTCGATTGCCGCGCGGAACATAGCGATTACTCAGTTCTTTATCAATAAAGCGGGCTTTCACCGTGTCGCTGAACAGAATATCAATAATATCGAGGATCCGTTGTTTAAGGCGCGGGTCGAGCAGCGGCGTCGCGACTTCAATACGGTAATCGATATTACGGGTCATCCAGTCTGCGGAGGAGAGATACACGCGTTTATCGCCGCCGTTTTCAAAAATATAGACTCTGTCGTGCTCAAGGAAACGGTCAACGATGCTGATCACGCGGATATTATCACTGATCCCGTCAAGATCGGGAATCAGAGAACACATTCCACGGATCAGGAGATTCACCTGCACGCCGGAACTGGAGGCGGCATACAGACGATCGACCAGGCCTTTATCCACAAGGTTATTGAGTTTCAACGTGATCCCCGCCGCCTGCCCATTTTGTGCGTTGGCTATCTCGCGGTCGATCATCTCGTACAGCAGTCGGCGGGAGTTTTGCGGCGACACCAGCAGATAGTCGAAGGTCACCGGTCGGTACGGGTTCTCAATAAAGTTGAATACTCGACGCACTTCGTTGGTAATACGCGCATCGGCGGTAATCAGCGAGTAGTCGGTATAAATACGCGCGGTTTTTTCGTTAAAGTTACCAGTACCGATATGCGCATAACGCACCACATCGTCGCCTTCTTTACGCGAAATCAGGAACAGCTTGGCGTGAATTTTCAGCCCCGGCGCGGAGAAAATAACATGTACGCCAGCCTCAGTAAGGCGTCGCGCCCAGTGGATATTCGCCTCTTCATCGAAGCGCGCCTGTAGCTCGACGACCACCGTAACTTTTTTGCCGTTGTGCGCGGCATGAATCATCGCATCAATAATGCGTGAGTCTTTCGCCACGCGATAAATATTGATTTTGATGGCCAGTACGCTGGGGTCAAATGAGGCCTGGCGCAGCAGCTCCAGCACGTGCTCAAAGGTGTGATACGGATAGTAGAGCAGCACATCGCGTTCGCGGATGGCATCGAAGCCGTTACGGAATTTATCAAACCAGATATGGCGCAGGCGCGGCATCGGTTTATTGACCAGATTGGCTTTGCCCACGTTCGGGAAGCCGATGAAGTCTTTAAAGTTATGATAACGACCACCGGGCACAATCGAGTCGTAGCGAGAAATCGTCAGCTTTTTGCGCAGCATTTCCACCATCGCGTCTGGCATATCACGCTGATAAACAAAGCGTACTGGCTCTGCGGTGAGTCGCTGTTTCAGGCTGGAGGACATCAGCTCCATCAGGCTCGATTCCATTTCGTGCACCAGATCATACTCGGCGTCACGGGTCATTTTCATCGAGTAAGCATTGAGGGCGTCGTAATCGAAGAAGCCTTTGAAAATATCGTCCAGGCAGTAGCGCAGAATGTTATCCAACAGGATCATTGGCTTGCGACGGCGCGGGGTTTCTGGCGGCAGGTTGACGAAGCGCGGGACTTTGTCCGAGGGAATTTCCAGCAGCGCGTAATTGGTTTCATCGCCGCGAATAATTTCCACCGCCAGATAGGTGTAATCGTCTTTCAGGAACTGCACCAGGTCTGTTTCCCGATTCAGCAGAATCGGGGTAATGTGCTGGCGCAAATGCTGTTTAAAGTAGTGACGTAGCCAGCTTTGCTGGTTTACGGACAGTTGGCGTTCGTTAATCAGGAAGATTTGGTTGCGGGCCATTTCCAGCAACAGCTCATTATACAGGCTATCAAATTCCTGATCGGCCTTGAGTACACGAGCTTGAATCTTGCTCAGCAGGTGACGGGAATGCGTGGTCGTGCCCTGTTCTTCGCTGATAATGATACGGCGCTTAAGCTCGGCGAAGCGGACTTTGTAGAATTCGTCCAGGTTATTGGAGTAGATCCCCAGAAAACGCATACGCTCAATCAGCGGATTGGTTTTATCTGCCGCTTCCTGGAGGACACGCTCGTTGAATGACAACCAGCTCAGCTCTTTTTCGATGTACAGTTTTTCCTGACCCATTACTACTCACACTCCGGTTAATTCACGGGACGCGGCAAAGTCGTCTCACTATTTATATTGCTAGCTTTACCAGACGATGTCCAACTGTGTCAGCTAAGTATGACAGTTATCCTATTTCACATAATTATATTTTCGCTATCACTTTTGATATATAAGCGTTTTTTGTCGTTTCCAATCGCCCGAGATGATGGCGAAAGGACATAAAAAAAGGGCCATAGTGGCCCTTTCGCAATATGCTGTAACGTGATGTTACTCTTCCGCCGCATAGCCTGCCGGAGGCAGCCTGATGTCGTCGAGCCAGGCGTGATTATCCTGCATTTTAAGACGACCATCGAGGAACCAGCCGACCACCAATGGGTAAATGGCATGTTCCTGAACCTGCACTCGGGAGGCGATCTCTTCTTCGTCGTCGCCGTCAAAAACGGGCACTTTGGCCTGTAAAATGACCGGCCCGCCGTCCAACTCCTCGGTGACAAAATGCACCGATGTGCCGTGCTCGGCGTCGCCGTTTTCCAGCGCCTGACGATGGGTATGCAAACCAGGATATTTCGGCAGCAGAGAAGGGTGGATGTTGAGCAATTTCCCCTGATAATGCTGAACGAACTCAGCGCTCAGAATACGCATATAGCCTGCCAACACCACGACATCTGGCGCATAGGCGTCAATCTCGTGCATCAGTTCGCGGTCAAAAGCTTCCCGGCTGGCAAACTGACTAGCCGCCAGCGCATGTTGAGGAATACCCGCTTCACGCGCCCGCTCAAGGCCAAATGCATCGGCCTTATTGCTGAAAACTGCTCGAATGGTGCCATTAATCCTTTTTTGCTCACAGGCATCAATTATCGCCTGCAAGTTGCTGCCGTTGCCGGAAATCAGCACCACGATATTTTTCATTTATTCGATGACCACACGCTGTTCGGAATCAGTGGCTTTGATATAGCCGATTTTCCACGCGTTTTCACCTTTTTCGTTCATCAGTGCAATGGCTTTGTCGGCCTGCGAGGCGGACAGCGCAATCACCATACCGACGCCGCAGTTAAAGGTGCGGTACATTTCGTGACGGCTCACGTTACCGGCATCCTGCATCCAGTCAAAGATAGCAGGCCACTGCCAGGAGGATTCATCAATAACGGCCTGGGTGTTATCCGGCAGGACGCGCGGGATATTTTCCCAGAAGCCGCCGCCGGTCAGGTGGGCGATGGCGTGAACATCCATATTCTCAATCAGTTCGAGAATCGATTTCACGTAAATGCGGGTGGGAGCCAGCAGGTGATCAGCCAATGATTTGCCTTCCAGCTGAGTGGTTTCCGGGTCACAACCGCTGACTTCAACAATTTTGCGTACCAGCGAGTAGCCGTTAGAGTGCGGGCCGCTAGAACCCAGCGCAATCAGCACATCGCCGTCAGCCACTTTACTGCCGTCGATAATTTCTGATTTTTCGACCACGCCGACGCAAAAACCTGCCACGTCGTAATCTTCACCGTGATACATCCCTGGCATTTCGGCGGTTTCGCCACCAACCAGTGAACAACCAGACTGCAGACAGCCTTCGGCGATACCATTGATAACGCTCGCGGCGGTGTCTACATCCAGCTTGCCAGTAGCGTAGTAATCAAGGAAGAACAGCGGCTCAGCGCCCTGAACGACCAGGTCGTTCACACACATTGCGACGAGGTCGATACCGATAGTGTCATGGCGCTTTAAGTCCATGGCTAAACGCAGTTTCGTGCCAACGCCGTCAGTGCCGGAAACCAGCACCGGTTCACGATATTTTTGCGGCAGCGCACACAATGCGCCGAACCCACCTAATCCACCCATCACTTCCGGGCGACGGGTTTTCTTTACCGTCCCCTTGATTCGGTCAACCAGAGCGTTTCCTGCGTCAATATCAACACCGGCATCTTTATAGCTGAGAGAGGTTTTGTCGGTCACTGCTAAGTCTCCACGCGTTTGCGTTAGCAAGAAAAATCGGCGCAATTCTATCAGTCCAGGCAAACGTTTGCGAGCCTAATCTGCTCCCATTTTTTGTGCGCTGTTTTTTCTGCTTTTTCAGCGATTAAATTGGTCAAATATGATACTGCTCACGAAAATGAAACCGGGTACATTCTTGTCCTTGCATCCATTCCGTTGAATCCACATCATGGCACTGAAACCGGTTTCTGTTTTTGTGGCGGAACACCAAATAACAGTATTTACAACGGCCAGAAGGGACGAAGGGAATGAAGATTGCTGCCTTTGATATTGGGGGTACGGCGCTAAAAATGGGCGTAGTCGCCGCAAACGGTGAACTGCTGGAAAAAGGCAAACAATCCATTAGCGACAGCGATGGCGATCAAATTCTCGCCGCTATCGAGGCCTGGATTGCCGCCCACCCAGAATGTGGCGGTGTCGCCATCAGCGCGCCGGGCTACGTCAACCCGCACACCGGCTTTATCGAAATGGGTGGGGCCATTCGTAAATTCGATAACTTTGCCATTAAAGACTGGCTTGAAGAGCGTACTGGTCTTCCCGTCGCCATTGAAAACGACGCCAACTGCGTCCTGCTGGCCGAGCGCTGGCTGGGCAAAGGTGCTGAAATGGCTAACTTCCTGGTGCTAACCGTCGGAACCGGTATTGGCGGCGCTATCTTCTGTAATAACCAACTGGTTCACGGCGCGCGTTTTCGGGCAGGCGAGTTCGGTTATATGCAAACGGCCAGCCCCGGTGGGCGTGACGTTCGCCGCTATACCATGAATGAAAACTGCACGTTGCGCGTCCTGCGCTATCGCTACGCGCAACATATCGGCAAACCGCTCGACGAGGTGAGCGGCGAAGAAATTTTCGACCGTTTCGATGCCGGTGATGCTATTTGCCAGCGGCTGGTGGCGGAGTTTTTCAACGGCTTGGGAACGGGGCTTTATAACCTGGTCAACCTGTTCGACCCGCAGACTATTTTAATCGGCGGCGGCATTGTTGAGCGCCCGGGGTTCCTGGCATTGATGCGTGAGCATCTGGCCTGGTTCGGCATAGCCGACTACATCGATACCGTCAGCCACGGCAATGACGCTGGGCTGATTGGCGCGGTATACCATTTTAATCAGCACTATTCGCAGCGACAACTTACTGTTTAACGAGGGAAAGATATGTCTGGATTTAAAGCTGGGTTTCTCTGGGGCGGGGCGGTAGCCGCACATCAACTGGAAGGCGGTTGGCAGGAAGGCGGAAAAGGCGCAAGCGTCGCGGATGTCATGACCGCAGGCGCGCACGGCGTGCCGCGCGAAATTACCGATGGCGTATTGCCCGGGAAAAACTACCCCAACCATGATGCGATCGACTTCTACCATCGTTATAAAGAGGATCTGCAACTGTTTGCCGAAATGGGCTACAAATGCTTCCGTACCTCTATTGCCTGGACGCGTATTTTCCCGAACGGTGACGAACTGACGCCAAACGAAGCGGGACTGCAATTCTACGATGACCTGTTTGATGAGTGCCTGAAGCTGGGCATTGAGCCGGTCATTACCCTGTCGCACTTTGAAATGCCGTATCACCTGGTGACCGAGTACGGCGGCTGGCGCAACCGTAAACTTATCGAGTTTTTTGTGCGTTTCGCCAAAGCCGTATTTACCCGTTACCAGCACAAAGTGAAGTACTGGATGACGTTTAACGAAATCAATAACCAGGCAAACTTCCACGAAGATTTTGCCCCGTTTACCAACTCTGGCCTGAAATATCTACCGGGTGAAGATCGTGAGCCGGTTATGTACCAGGCGGCGCACTACGAGCTGGTGGCGAGCGCTCTGGCGGTGAAAGCGGCACGTGAAATTAACCCTGCGCTTCAGGTTGGTTGCATGATTGCGATGTGCCCAATTTACCCACTGAGCTGTGCGCCAAACGATGTGATGATGGCGATGAACGCCATGCACCGCCGTTACTGGTTCACCGATGTGCATGTGCGCGGTAAATATCCGCAGCATCTGCTGAACTACTTCGCACGTCGCGGCTTTGAACTGGATATTACCGAAGAAGACAAACAGGCGCTGACTCAGGGCTGTGTGGATTATATCGGCTTCAGCTACTACATGTCGTTTGCAACCAAAGCCACCGCCGACAACCCGCAGTTGGATTACGATGAAACCACCAGCCTGGTATCTAACCCTTACGTGCAGAAATCTGACTGGGGCTGGCAGATTGACCCGGTTGGCCTGCGCTATTCACTGAACTGGTTCTACGACCACTATCAGTTGCCGATGTTTATTGTTGAAAACGGCTTTGGGGCGATTGATGTACTGGAAAGCGACGGCACAGTGAACGACCAGTACCGCATTGATTATCTCGCGGCGCATATTGCCGAGATGAAAAAAGCGGTGGTGGAAGACGGCGTAGACCTGATGGGCTACACCCCGTGGGGCTGTATCGACCTGGTGTCCGCCGGTACGGGCGAAATGAAAAAACGCTACGGCTTTATCTATGTTGATAAAGATAACGATGGCAACGGTACGCTGGCGCGTAGCCGCAAAAAATCGTTTGCCTGGTACAAAGACGTGATTGCCACTAACGGCGACAAACTGTAAGTGCATGGCCTGCGGTCAGCGTCGACTGGCCGCATCACTGAACTGTCGGGTGGCGCTGCGCTTATCTGGCCTGCCGTTAGGGGGAATTGCAGGTGCGATAATCAACACGCCATCCGGCAAAATCATTGTCTTTTACGCTCCCCGTTTTTTCATGCTCCAGCGGCTGTGTTCACAGCAACTCCTTCTATGCTTGATCAGCATCAACTAAAAAAATGTTGCCCACTAAAAGAATGGCGGTATAATCCGTCGATTTTTTTTGTGGCTGCCCCATTCAAAGGAGAAAGAGAATGAAGATTGTGGAAGTTAAACACCCACTCGTCAAACACAAGCTGGGCCTGATGCGCGAGCACGACATCAGCACCAAACGCTTCCGTGAACTCGCCTCCGAAGTCGGCAGCCTGTTGACCTATGAAGCCACTGCGGGTCTGGAAACCGAAAAAGTGACTATCGAAGGCTGGAACGGCCCGGTAGAAATAGACCAGATCAAAGGCAAGAAAATTACCGTTGTGCCAATCCTGCGCGCAGGTCTGGGCATGATGGACGGCGTACTGGAAAACGTACCTAGCGCACGTATCAGCGTTGTCGGGATGTACCGCGACGAAGAAACGCTGGAGCCAGTACCGTACTTCCAGAAACTGGTTTCCCACATCGACGAGCGCATGGCGCTGATTGTTGACCCAATGCTGGCAACCGGCGGTTCCGTTATCGCAACCATTGACCTGCTGAAAAAAGCGGGCTGCTCCAGCATTAAGGTGCTGGTACTGGTTGCGGCGCCAGAAGGTATCGCGGCGCTGGAAAAAGCACATCCGGACATCGAACTGTACACCGCGTCGATTGACCAGGGCCTCAACGAGCAGGGATACATCATTCCGGGCCTCGGCGATGCCGGCGATAAGATTTTTGGTACTAAGTAAACGAAAAAATAAAAAGAGCCGACTTTGATAGTCGGCTTTTTTTTGAATAAAAAAACCTAAAACGACTAACACTACAGAGGAAAATATAATGACGCGCCGTGCAATTGGGGTAAGTGAAAGACCGCCGCTTTTACAAACCATCCCGCTTAGCTTGCAGCATTTATTTGCGATGTTTGGTGCAACCGTACTCGTGCCTGTTCTGTTCCACATTAACCCTGCAACCGTGCTGCTGTTTAACGGCCTTGGCACGCTGCTGTACCTCTTTATCTGCAAAGGCAAAATCCCGGCTTATCTCGGTTCCAGCTTTGCGTTTATCTCCCCAGTATTGTTACTGCTGCCGTTAGGCTACGAAGTGGCGTTGGGCGGTTTTATCATGTGCGGCGTGCTGTTCTGCCTGGTCTCTTTCATTGTGAAAAAAGCGGGGACTGGCTGGCTTGATGTCATGTTCCCGCCTGCGGCAATGGGCGCAATCGTTGCCGTCATCGGCCTGGAACTGGCAGGCGTCGCCGCCAATATGGCAGGCTTACTGCCGCCGGATGGTCAATCAGCGGATACGAAAACCATTATTATCTCTCTGGTAACGTTAGGGGTGACCGTCTTTGGCTCAGTGCTGTTCCGTGGCTTCCTGGCGATTATCCCGATCCTTATCGGTGTGCTGGTGGGTTACGCGCTCTCCTTCGTGATGGGCGTGGTTGATACCACACCGATTGCTCAGGCGCATTGGTTCGCACTGCCAACGTTCTACACTCCGCGCTTTGAGTGGTTCGCTATCTTCACCATCCTGCCAGCTGCGCTGGTGGTGATTGCTGAGCACGTTGGTCACCTGGTCGTCACCGCGAATATCGTCAAAAAAGACCTGATTAGCGACCCTGGCTTGCATCGTTCGATGTTTGCTAACGGCTTATCAACGGTTATCTCTGGCTTCTTTGGCTCGACGCCCAACACCACCTATGGTGAAAACATTGGTGTCATGGCGATTACCCGCGTGTACAGCACCTGGGTTATCGGTGGCGCGGCGATTATCGCGATTCTGCTCTCCTGCGTAGGCAAACTGGCGGCAGCTATCCAGATTATCCCACTGCCAGTCATGGGCGGCGTTTCTCTGCTGCTGTACGGGGTTATTGGGGCGTCCGGTATTCGCGTATTGATCGAGTCCAAAGTGGATTACAACAAAGCGCAGAACCTGATCCTGACCTCCGTCATTCTGATCATCGGCGTCAGTGGCGCGAAGGTACACATCGGTGCTGCGGAGCTGAAAGGCATGGCGCTGGCGACTATTGTCGGTATCTGCCTGAGCCTGATTTTCAAACTGATAAGCGTACTGCGCCCGGAAGAAGTGGTGCTGGACGCAGCAGACAGCGATAGCGCACCGCATTGATCCTACTCACCGGGCGGATCGCCGCCCGGTTCTCTCTACGCTAATTTCTGTGGTAAACTCTCTGCGTTTTTTCGTAAGCCCATGTTGAGGTCTCTCTGAACGCACCGGCACAGCTCTCTTTGCCACTGTATCTTCCCGACGACGAAACTTTTGCGAGTTTCTGGCCGGGTGATAACCCTTCTTTACTTGCTGCGCTGCAAAATGTGTTGCGGCAGGAGCATAGCGGATACATCTATATCTGGTCGCGCGAAGGCGCTGGACGCAGCCACCTGCTTCATGCTGCCTGTGCCGAGTTGTCTCAGCGCGGCGATGCGGTAGGCTACGTTCCGCTGGATAAACGCACCTGGTTTGTGCCGGAAGTGTTGGAAGGGATGGAGCAGCTTTCGCTGGTCTGCATCGACAATATCGAATGCGTGGCCGGTGATGAGCCGTGGGAAATGGCCATCTTCAACCTCTATAACCGTATTCTGGAATCGGGCAATACACGCCTGCTGATCACCGGCGATCGCCCACCGCGCCAGCTTAATCTCGGCCTGCCAGACTTAGCATCGCGCCTGGATTGGGGGCAAATCTACAAGCTCCAGCCGCTTTCTGATGAAGATAAACTGCAGGCATTGCAGTTGCGTGCGCGGTTACGTGGATTTGAAATGCCGGAAGACGTTTGCCGCTTCCTGCTCAAGCGCCTGGATCGTGAAATGCGCACCTTGTTTTTAACGCTCGATCAACTCGATCACGCCTCTATTACCGCTCAGCGCAAACTGACGATTCCGTTTGTGAAAGAGATCCTGAAGCTCTAGCCACAAAACCCCCTGCCGGATGGCGGCGCAAGCGCCTTATCCTGCCTACAAATCTGCGTCATCGGAAAATTTTGGCCTACAAACCCACGTAGGCCTGATAAGTGCAGCTCCATCAGGCAGAACGGTGCAGTTTGCCGGATGGCGGCGCAAGCGCCTTATCCGACCTACAAATCCGCATAATCGGAAAATTTTGGCCTACAAACCCGCGTAGGCCTGATAAGCGCAGCGCCATCAGGCAGAACGGTGCAGTTTGCCGGATGGCGGCGCAAGCGCCTTATCCGGCCTACAAATCCGCATAATCGGAAAATTTTGGCCTACAACCCGCGTAGGCCTGATAAGCGCAGCGCCATCAGGCAGAACGGTGCAGTTTGCCGGATGGCGGCGCAAGCGCCTTATCCGGCCTACAAACCCGCATCATCGGAAAATTTTGGCCTGCAAACCTGCGTAGGCCTGATAAGCGCAGCGCCATCAGACAGAACGGTGCAGTTTGCCGGATGGCGGCGCAAGCGCCTTATCCGGCCTACAAATCTGCGTCAGCGGAAAATTTTGGCCTACAAACCTGCGCAGGCCTGATAAGCGCAGCGCCATCAGGCAGAACGGTGCAGATTGCCGGATGGCGGCGCAAGCGCCTTATCCGGCCTACAAATCCGCATAATCGGAAAATTTTGGCCTACAACCCGCGTAGGCCTGATAAGCGCAGCGCCATCAGGCAGAACGGTGCAGATTGCCGGATGGCGGCGCAAGCGCCTTATCCGGCCTACAAATCTGCGCCAGCGGAAAATTTTGGCGAACAAACCTGCGTAGGCCTGATAAGCGCAGCGCCATCAGGCAGAACGGTGCAGTTTGCCGGATGGCGGCGCAAGCGCCTTATCCGGCCTACAAATCTGCGTCATCGGAAAATTTTGGCCTACAAACCTGCGTAGGCCTGATAAGCGCAGCGCCATCAGGCAGCTTCGTTTGCGATAGAGTTCAGCAAATGCTGCATCAGCAGTGGGATCGGTCTGCCAGACGCCACGCTTTTTCCACCTTCGCGCCACAAGGCCGTACCGCTAACATCAAGATGCGCCCACGGAATGGTTGGCGGGCAGAAGTGGTGCAGCAGCCAGGCCGCAGACGCGCTGATCGCCGCGTTATTGGTCGGTGTATTACAGAGATCGGCAATGGCGCTTTCAGTCTGTTTTTTCAGCCGCGCATCCAGCGGCAGCGACCACACTTCATCGCCGCTTTGCTCCCCTGCGATGGTTAAGGCACTACGCAGGCTGTCGTCCTGGGTCATCAACCCACTCAACTCATAGCCGAGCGCTTTCACTACTGCACCAGTAAGCGTTGCTAAATCAATAATATAACGTGTATCTGCATGACGTTGGCTGGCCCATGCGATCGCATCGGACAACACCAGACGGCCTTCAGCGTCGGTATTGTTGATTTCCACCGTCAGGCCATTGCAGGCGCGCGCGACGCTTCCGGGCTGCATGGCATTCGGGCCGATGGCGTTTTCTGCCAGTGCCAGCACTCCCATGACGCGCACCGGCAAGGCCAATTCGGCGATGCTCAGCATCAGCCCCAGCACGTTGGCAGCGCCACACATGTCATATTTCATGGTGTACATGCCCGCGCCCTCTTTCAGCCACAGGCCGCCGGTATCAAAGGTGATACCTTTGCCAACGTAACTGCGCACCGGGCCGCTGCTCGCGCCATCGTAATGAATCGCTAACAGGCGCGGAGAGCGTTCTGCGCCTTTACCGACAGCGTGCAACAACCCAAGTCCTTGTTCCACAATGGCTGTTTCATCCAGCACTTCGCAGCGTAGGGCGGGGAAGGCGGCGCACAGGCGCTGTGCTTCTTCCACTACAAACTGCGGCGTGCACTGCTCAGACGGAATATCCGCCAGGCGACGAGCAGCCAGCATACCGTTAGCGATAGCGTGTTGCTGGTTGAATACCGTCTCTAGCCGCGCGCATTCTCCGCTGGTACACCAGGCATTGATTTGGCGTAGGCGCACGGTATTACCCGGCGTTTTTTTAAGCCCTAAATCCACCAGCGTATGTGCTTGGTTAAACAGAAAACGCAGCGTTTTTACCAGCACGGTATCATCGATATCGGTGCAGTCCAGCAGCACCTCCTGGCAAACCGGCGTGGCAAACAGCGGGCGTAAATGGGCCAGCAGTGAATCAGTCAGACTATCTTGCCAGGCGCTGAGCGGCACAATGGTCAGCCGTGCAAACGGCCCACAGCCAAAACGGCTATCGGCAAGCGTGCCTTGTTCGGCGATCGCCGCCATTTCAGCGACCAGCGGATTTGCCTGTAGCACGCTTTCCGTAAGCAGACGGCTGCCGGGGAAGGTAATCAAATGGCTCTGTTCCAGCTCGCTGGAAAACGCCGTAACTAAACGGTAGTTAATCATTTTTTACTCCTCGATAGGCGCACGAATGCGGTCGGCATAGGCCTGCATCCAGGCGTCGTCCACCGGTTGATAGTGCGTTTTTTCTTTAATGCGATCGGCGCGGAATACGGTCAGCGGCTGGGTTGCGGTCGCCACCACAAACGAGAACGTTTTGATATTGGTTGCCGCACCAAATTCCCCTTTGCGGTTCATACAGACGACGGACAGGTCGCCAGCGCGGCCAAAGCGCGACATCAGTTTATCTTCCAGTTCATACACCACCGAGTCTGCCGCCTGTTGCGGGGTCATGCCTTGTTCCATTCGGCGGACAATTTCGTAGCTGGTGCAGCCTTTCATTAAGTCTTCACCTACGCCTGTCGCCGTCGCTGCGCCAATTTCACTGTCGCAATAGAAACCAGAGCCGATAATCGGTGAGTCTCCAATGCGCCCTCGCTTTTTCATAAACAGGCCGCTGGTCGAGGTGGCAACGCTCATTGAGCCTTGTTTATCGAGCGCGATAACGCCGACAGTGTCGTGACCGTCATACGGGCTAAGCCCTTTATCCAGCGTTTCGCGGCAGCGTTTGCGGTAGTGCTTCATTGCCCGTTCGGTAAGCATCTTTTTCTCGGCGAAGCCCTGGCTGAGCGCCCATTCGCGTGCACCCTGGCCGACCAGCAACGAGTTGTAGCGCTGGCGGCCCAGTGCGTGTGCCACTTTGACCGGATTCGCTATATCGACCAAATTACCGACCGCACCGAAGGCCAGCGTATCGCCGTCCATCCAGGCGGCGTCTAGCTCAACCTCGCCGTTCTCAGTCGGCAGGCCACCGTAGCCCACCGATTTGTAGAATGGAAAATCTTCGACGGCGACAACGGCATCAACAACCGATGTTGTCGCCGCACTTCCGGCGGCAAGCGCCGTGGCCGATTCGCTAACGCCTTCCAGCGCCATACGCCAGGTTGCAATTATTCCCCACATCCTCTTACTCCTGTTTTGCTAGCGTGCTGGATTCCTCAACGGCACTGTTTTCTGCATTGCGGTACTGTTTATCAAGAATGCGCATGAATGGCAGATACAGCATCGCGCCAATCAGCAGGTTAATGATTTGCATCACACAACCGGAAATATGCCCGGTAACGATAAACCCGCTAATCACCGGCGGTAGCGTCCACGGGATAAATACCCCGGTAGTCACCGCAACCGCGCCAAGTTTCATCGCCAGATACTGGACAGTGACCAGCACAAGCGGCACGAGGTTAAACGGGATAAGCATGATAGGGTTCATGATGACCGGCAGGCCAAACAGCACCGGCTCGTTAATGTTGAATACCGATGCGCCCGCGCCAAGACGCGCCACTTCGCGCATGTTTTTACTGCGGGCTAAAATCAGCATCGCAATAACCAGCGACAGCGTAGCCCCTGCGCCACCCATCCAGATCATGTCGAAGAACTGCTCGGTAATAATGTGCGGCGGGGTCACACCGGCTTGAATAGCGGCGATGTTGTCGGTTTGGTTTTCCATCCACAGTGGGCGAATAATACCGTTCACCATCGAACCAGAGTTAATCCCTACTGACCACAGAATAGTGATACTGAACACCGTCATCAGCGCACCGAAATACGATGTACCAAAGTGGCGAACCGGCGTGGCTACGACGTCATAGATAAATTGATGGATGGTTTGATAGTGGGTGTTCGCAAAACCAATACGGATAGCCAATACCAGAATCATCACGACCAGCGCGGGGATCAGCGCGGCAAAAGATTCCTGCACCGCAGGCGGAACCCCTTCGGGCATTTTGATGACTAATTTTTTGCGTTTCAGCCAGCAAAACAACTCCGTCCACAGCAGTGAGCCAATCATTGAAACGAACAGGCCTTTGGTTCCAATCCATTCAACGGGGATTACGGTGATGCCGCCGTTTTCTGCCACCTTAATAAACGGTGTCAAAATCAGAAAACTGACCAGCGACAAAATCCCGCAGGAGAGGCGGTCATCGCCGTAGTGCTCCGCCAGGCGATAGGCGACGAGGAAGCTGATAAACAGCGACATGGTTGAGAACACGGCGTTAAACGGAATCTCAATAATCGCGCTCCAGCTCGCACCAAAGGTGTGAGACATAAACTGCTGATAACTCTGATTTGGGAACGATGAGATAACCAGCAGAATTGAGCCAACGATGATAAAAGGCATAAAGGAGACATATGCGCCACGAATAGCACCCAAATGCCGTTGCTGCGCAGTCTTTGCGGCAATCGGCATCAGTTTCTCTTCTAAAAATCCCAGAACATTGTTCATTGTGAACTCCGTATAAGATTAACGGACATTGTGTGTGTTATGTAATAGAAAACGACGAAGGGATTATCGAAGAAAGCCTGTTGCAGAAAGGTGAAATAAGTCACAGTGCATCGACATGATTCATATAAATCTCATATGATTAGTTTTTCTGTTCTGGAGTGATTGATGGAAATTAAACTACATGCCAATGCCACAACGACGCCGAGAATTAGAAAGTATCTCCAGGAGTCTGATAAAAGTGACCGTGAACTGGCGCTGGAGCTGGGGATCTCAGTGACGACGGTGCGCCGATGGCGTAATCGGGAACAAACGGCTGATCGTTGTACTACGCCCACGGTTGTACACAAAGCGCTGAGACAAGAACAGGTGGAATTGATTAACGCCCTGCGGGAAGTTCTGCGCGCGCCGTTGGATGACCTGCTGTTTATGGTGGTTGAAGGGCTGGGGATCCCGCTTTCCCGCGCGACGCTGAACCGTTATCTGAAGCCGTCGTATTCACGCAGCCAGGCTGACACGCTGTGTGGCAAAAAGGCGTTGAAAGCCGGGGTTAAGCCGCAAACATTAACGCTGCATTACCGTTTACTGTCACTGCATATGGATGATGATGGCGACCATCACCTGCTGTGGGCGCAGGAGCCGGTCAGCGGCTGGAGCTATGCGCGGGTTTATTCCGGTGTCTCGCCATCGCTGGTGGTGAACTGGCTGGATGAGGCGCTGGCACAGTTTCCGGGTGATATACAATCTGTTGAGATTAAAAGTGGCGAGTGGCTAAGCGACGCGCTGGTGAGTGCGCTACGCCAGCACGCTGCGGCGCAGGGGCTGAATGCCACTGTGACACATCATGCTGAAAAGTGTCTGACGGTGCAGGTGGCTTTACCGTTAGCAGACATCATCCCGGCGTCGCGCGCCCATACGCCAGACGAACTGGCGGTGCGGCTGTGCGCGTTATTTAATCAGGGGAAGGAACAGAAAAAACTGGGGAATTTGACGCCGCAGGCGTTTTTACACGCACTGCGGCCATAAGTGTGGTTAGCTGACGATTTCCAGCACTTGCTCCGGCGGACGACCAATGCGCGCCTGACCGTTGCTGACGACAATAGGGCGCTCAATCAACTTCGGATTTTCGACCATCGCCTGAATCAGCGCATCCTCGCTGAGATGACTATCCGCCAGGTTCAGCGACTTATACAGATCTTCTTTTTGGCGCATCAGTTCCCTAGCGCTGCCAAGCCCGAGCAGGGTAATCAGCTCACGCAGCGTGGCGGCGTCCGGTGGCGTTTCAAGATAGAGCACCACGCTTGGTTCGATACCATTAGCCTTCAGCAGGCTTAGGGTGTCGCGGCTCTTGGAGCAGCGTGGGTTATGATAAATGGTCACCGAGTCCGTCATAATCTCTCCTGTTACATTTTCTGATAAGGGCGGAAGCGCTCTTGTAGCGCACGCAGTTGGTCAATGCGCGCATCGTAGCGCGCTTGTTGCAGGCTGCGTAATTTCACCTGTGCGCTGGCAGAGCTGAGTAGAGAAATGGCCTGATCCAGCCTGCCGACCAGCGCCATATTTTCAGCGCGCGCGGCTAATTCCTGGTCGCGATGGCCTAACTGAGCTTCTGCCTGAGCCAGTAAATCCCAGCCGTTGGTGTCGTCTTTATTATTAAAGGTGTAGCGGTTGAGGATGGTTGCCGCTTCCGCAGGCTGACCGCCTTCTAATAAGGCATTCGCCAGGTTGAGCTGCAAAACTGGGTTGGTTCGCAGTTCACGCGCGTTCTTCAGGCGATTAATCGCCTCGCTGGTTTTTTTCTGCCCCAGGTCGATATCAGTGGCGAGATCGAGAAACCAGGCGTTTTGCGGTTCGGCGCTCAACAGCGGTTGAAGCAGTTTACTGGCTTCGACGTAGTTTTTGTCCTCCATGAACTGCAATGCGCGGCCATATCGAGCTGCGTTCTGTTCGCGGATATTCCCCTTCGACCAGCTATCAAGCAGGTCGCTGCTAAGCTGGTTTTGCCCTGAATTGTACATCCCGAGCGTACGCGCTTTGGCGAAGTAGAAATCAGCGGATGATTGCACCACCACGGGACGCATCTGGTTGGCACGGTTACGTGCATCCGACAGACGGCTTTCCGGCAAGGGGTGAGTCAGCAGCATTTCCGGCGGGCGTGACGAATAGCGCGATTGGTCTAGCAGCTTCTCCATAAACGCGGGCATCGCCTGCGGGTCAAAGCCCGCGCGTTGCAGCACCTGAATGCCGATACGGTCGGCTTCTTCTTCATTCTGGCGAGTAAAACTGATAATGCCCTGCTGTGTACCGGCGAGCGTGCCGCTAAGCGCCGCCATACCGGCCTGTGGGCTTGCCATCGCCAACAGAATCGAACCCAGCGCGCCGACCCATGTCAGCGGGGCGTTGCGTTTCTGATCTTCCATTGCGCGCGCCAGATGGCGCTGGGTGACGTGCGAAATTTCGTGCGCCATCACCGACGCGAGCTGGCTTTCGGTGTCTGAATAACGGAACAGCGCCGAGTGCAACACCACATTGCCGCCGAAGAAGGCGAAGGCGTTAATATCATCGTTATTAATCAGATAAAAATGAAACGGCGTGCGGACAGAAAAAGCGTGTGACACCAGCCGCATACCGAGTGAATTAATGTACTGCACCAGCAGTGGGTCGTTAATCAGCGGTGCGCTTCCGCGCAGTTGTCGAACATAGTAATCCCCCATTTGCATCTCTTGACCAATGGAAAGCGTACTTCCTGCGGATGTGCCTATGTCGGGGAGATTATCCGCCGAGTCGGCAAACGCGGGGGTAATCTGGCCGAGCGCAAGTGTCGCAATAAGGGATGCCAACAGCGTTTTTTTCAACTGCCTGAACATAACCTCTGTCCTGTAATGTGGGATGTGCCTGTCTTTGACCAGCAGCCTAATGGTATGTTCCATGGCGGGCTGCTTTGCGAGTGTATCTATCTGTTCATAGGTTGAAAATGATAATCGCGCAATCGGGTGGAGAAATACAAAAAGCGAAGGCTTTTTTGTGACACTTCGATACAATTCATTATCTGTATGAAAGCAATATGCTTCAGGGAATAGACTTATGCTTGAGATGTTGATGCAGTGGTATCGTCGCCGGTTTAGCGATCCGGAAGCGATAGCGCTGCTGGTTATCCTGGTCGCCGGTTTTTGTATTCTGTTTTTCTTCAGCGGCCTGCTGGCTCCACTGCTGGTGGCGCTGGTGCTGGCGTATCTGCTGGAGTGGCCAACCGTGCGCCTGGAACGTCTGGGCTGGTCACGAACCTGGGCGACTAGCGTCGTGCTGGTGCTGTTTGTTGGCATTTTACTGCTGATGTCATTTGTGGTGATGCCGATTGCCTGGCAGCAGGGCATCAATCTGATTCACGACATGCCTGGTATGCTCAATAAACTCTCCGATTTTGCCGCCACCTTGCCGCGCCGTTATCCTGCGTTAATGGATGCCGGGATCATCGACGCAATGGCCGAAAACATGCGCAGCCGGATGCTGACTATGGGCGACTCGGTGGTGAAATATTCCGTGGCCTCGCTCGTTGGATTGTTAACCCTTGCCGTTTACCTGGTGCTCGTCCCGCTGATGGTCTTCTTCCTGGTGAAAGATAAAGAGCAGATGCTCAACGCCGTGCGCCGCGTGTTGCCGCGCAACCGTGGCCTGGCGGGGCAGGTGTGGAAAGAGATGAACCAGCAGATAACCAATTATATTCGCGGTAAAGTGCTGGAGATGGTGGTGGTGGGTGTCGCCACCTGGCTCGGCTTCCT
Organism: Kluyvera fluvialis; assembly: GCF_059725275.1. Taxonomy (NCBI): domain Bacteria; kingdom Pseudomonadati; phylum Pseudomonadota; class Gammaproteobacteria; order Enterobacterales; family Enterobacteriaceae; genus Kluyvera; species Kluyvera fluvialis. The sequence continues at coordinate 1,435,735 of NZ_AP046142.1, forward strand.
GCTGTTTGGCCTCAACTATTCGTTACTGCTGGCGGTGTTGGTTGGGTTATCGGTACTGATTCCGTATATCGGCGCGTTTGTGGTGACGATTCCGGTCGTCTGTGTGGCGCTGTTCCAGTTTGGCCTGAGCACCGAGTTCTGGAGCCTGTTCGCCGTGTATCTGATTATTCAGGGGCTGGATGGCAACCTGCTGGTGCCAGTGCTGTTCTCCGAGGCGGTTAACCTGCATCCGCTGGTGATTATCCTGTCGGTAGTGATTTTCGGCGGGCTGTGGGGCTTCTGGGGCGTGTTCTTTGCCATTCCGCTGGCAACGCTGATTAAAGCGGTGGTTCACGCCTGGCCGGATGGGCTGGTGGTAGACGAGAACTAAGCCTCTTCCCGAAACGACAAAGCGTGAGGGCAATCATAGCGCCACGCTTTGTCATTCATTTCCCTTAATGCCCGCTAACCCTCTCTATCCTTTCTCTTTTTTCATCTCTGGACGCGTATCCTGACGTGTAATTGTCGCTTTATACAAAAATATGCGCATTATCATGTGCTTTTTTGTGGCTTCCTCCTGAGCAATTTCCCTGATAATTCGCTATTAAAGAGTCCGGCAGCGCCGTCGGTGCACATTAAGGAAGGTTATGAAGAAGCAATATTTAAAGGAATATACCGCGCGACAGATTGTGCAGCGCGCCATGAAAATCATCCCCTGGTCAGTTAACGTCATGGACGAGCACGGGATTATCATCGCCTCGGGCGAGCCTTCTCGCCTTCACTCGCGCCATGAAGGGGCGATCCTCGCGCTGAAAGATAATCGGGTGGTGGAGATCGATTCAGCCACCGCCAACCAGTTGAAAGGGGTGCGGCCTGGGATCAACCTACCGATCTCTTTTCACGGCGAGCTGATTGGCGTGCTGGGGATAACCGGCGAACCTGATGAAGTACGCGCTTATGGCGAGCTGGTAAAAATGGCTGCGGAGTTGGTGATTGAGCATATGGTGCTTATCGAGCAGAAGGAGTGGGATAAGCGCTATCGCGAAGATCTCATTAATCAGTTGATTATGCGCGAGCCGCCGTCCGAAGCGCTGCACTCGATGGTTTCTTATCTGGGCATCGATCTTAAACTCCCCCGCGTGGTGGCGATCATCGAGCTGCGCCAGCCCGATCGCGAAGCGTTGCGCAATTTGCTCGATTATTTCGAGAACCGCGCCCGCGATCACCTGCTGACCTTCACCGATTTTAATGAGCTTATCATCATCAAGCCGATTACCCTGAAGGAGGGCGTCTGGGATTTGCAGCAGGAGCAGCGCGACCTGCAAAATTTCAAATCCTGGGCCAGCACCTCGGGGTTCAGCCGCATTGTGGTAGGCGGCTATTTCAGCGGTGAAACCGGGCTGCACCGCTCGTGGCAAACGGCGAAGGCCACCCAGAGGATGGTCAAACGGCAGAAGGTGAAGAGCCAGTATGTCTTCTATCACGACTACGCACTGCCTGCGTTGTTGAGCGATGTGGCGCAGAGCTGGCAGGCGCAGGAGCTTTCGCGCCAGTGGATGACGCTGCTGGAAAACGACAGCAAAGGCGTGTTGCAGACGACCCTGCGGGTGTGGTTTGAACAGAACTGTGACCTGACTCAAACGGCGAAGCAGTTACACGTTCACGTCAATACTCTGCGTTATCGCCTGCAACGCTGTGAAACGATTCTTCATATAAAAATTAACGACTTAAAAAGTATTCTCTGGCTGTTTATCGGTATGCAACTGCAAACCGAAACTGTAGGTTCACACAATTCCCCGTCATGCCCGGGCACGAAAGTTCGTCAGAATCTCTGACTCGCTTTGCCTACCGCTTCCCCATACTGCGCCTGTCTATAACAGGGAGGAGCAAAAATGACGTCTATATCCACATTGGGAGCTATCGCAGCACTGGTGGTAGCGATTTTACTGATACTACGCAAGGTTTCTCCGGCCTACGGCATGATGGCCGGAGCGCTGATCGGCGGCCTGGTTGGCGGAGCCGATCTGGTCGAAACGGTGAAACTGATGGTCACTGGCGCGCAGGGCATCACCAATGCCGTGCTGCGTATTCTGGCGGCAGGTGTGCTCGCCGGAGTGTTGATTGAGTCTGGAGCGGCAAACACCATTGCTGAAACGGTGGTGAAAAAAGTCGGCGAAACGCGCGCGCTGCTGGCGCTGGCTATCGCCACTCTCTGCCTGACCGCCGTTGGTGTATTCATTGATGTCGCGGTGATCACCGTCGCGCCGATTGCGCTGTCGGTGGCGCATCGGGCGGGGCTGTCTAAAACGGCTATTTTGCTGGCGATGATCGGCGGGGGCAAAGCGGGCAACGTGATGTCGCCAAACCCTAACGCCATTGCGGCGGCAGACTCGTTTCACGTGCCGCTCACCTCGGTGATGATGGCGGGTATCGTACCGGGGCTGTTTGGCCTGGTAATGGCGTACCTGCTGGCGAAAAGACTGAGCCGCAAGGGCACGATGGTGCTACCAGAAGAAGTGGTCACACCGGACTCACTCACTGGGCAACCAGGTTTTCTGGTGTCGATAAGCGCGCCGCTGGTGGCGATTGTGCTGCTTTCCCTGCGCCCGATTGCCGGTATTGCTATCGATCCGCTGATTGCGCTGCCAGTGGGCGGGTTGGTCGGCACGCTGCTGATGGGACGCATTCGGCAGACCAATCACTATATGGTGGCAGGCTTAAGCCGCATGGCGCCAGTGGCGATAATGCTGCTTGGCACGGGGACGCTCGCTGGGATCATCGCTAATTCAGAGCTGAAAGATGTGCTGATTAACGGGTTGACGGCGTCCGGGCTGCCTGCTTATCTGCTGGCTCCTATTTCCGGGGCTATTATGTCAATGGCGACAGCCTCTACCACGGCGGGGACGGCGGTGGCTTCCGGTGTGTTCGCTCCGACGCTGCTGGAGCTGGGTGTGTCGGCGCTGGCCGGTGCTGCGATGATCCACGCTGGGGCAACGGTGCTCGATCACCTGCCGCACGGCAGCTTTTTCCACGCCACTGGCGGCAGCGTCAACATGCTGATCCGCGAGCGTCTGAAGCTGATGCCTTATGAAACGCTGGTCGGTCTGACCATCGCCATTGTCTCCACGCTGATGTTTGGCGTCTTCGGTTTTGCAGGATGAGTATGATGAAAATAGTAATTGCCCCTGATTCGTTTAAAGAAAGTTTGTCGGCGCTGAACGTGGCCCGCGCCATTGAGGCCGGTTTTCGTGAGATTTATCCGCAGGCAGAATACGTGAAAGTGCCAATGGCCGATGGCGGCGAAGGCACGGTGGAATCGATGGTGGAAGCGAGCCACGGCAGCTACCGCTATACCGATGTGATGGGCCCGCTGGGTGAGCCGGTTAACGCTCGCTGGGGGCTGATGGGCGACGGGAAAACCGCGATTATCGAAATGGCGGCGGCTTCCGGTTTGCATCATGTTCCTCCGGCTCAGCGTAACCCGCTGCTGACCACCAGTTTCGGCACTGGTGAGCTGATGGTCGCCGCGCTGGAATCCGGCGTTGAGAACATTATTCTCGGCATCGGCGGCAGCGCCACTAATGACGGCGGCGCAGGCATGATGCAGGCGCTGGGGGCGCAGTTGTTTTATGATAACGGCGAGGCGCTGGCGCAAGGCAGTGGTGCGCCGGACAATTTGGCGCGCATTGATTTAAGCGCGCTGCACCCGGGATTAGCCCGTGTCACGCTGACGGTGGCCTGTGACGTGAATAATCCGCTCTGCGGCCCAGGTGGCGCCTCGGCGGTGTTTGGCCCGCAAAAAGGGGCAACGCCGGAAATGGTCGCTCGTCTGGATGCGATGCTCGATAACTGGGGGCAGGTGATGGCGCAAACGAGCGGGCGTGACGTGCGCCAGATCGCGGGGGCAGGTGCGGCGGGCGGCATGGGGGCGGCGCTGGTTGGGCTGCTCAACGCCAGATTGCAGCCAGGCGTGGAGATTGTGGTACAGGCGCTCAAACTTGAAGAACACGTTAAAGATGCGACGCTGGTGATAACCGGAGAAGGGCGGCTCGATAGCCAGAGTATCTGCGGGAAAACGCCCATTGGCGTGGCGCGCGTCGCCAAACGTCACCATAAACCGGTGATCGCGCTGGCAGGAGGCTTAAAAGACGATCATCAGGTGGTTTACGAGCACGGCCTTGATGCGGCGTTCGCTATTTTGCCCGGTATTGTGACGCTTTCGCAGGCGCTGGACGCGGCGCACGATAATCTGAAGCTCACCGCGCGTAACGTGGCGGCAGTGTGGAAGATGGCGCAGTCGGCGAAATAGTTTGGCATTGCAAATTGCCGGGTGGCGCTTTGCTTACCCGGCCTACACGCGAAGCCGTCACCCGGCAAAACCTTACCCCCAACAAAAAACAGCCCCTTAGGGGCTGTTTGTCATCAGGCGTTTTCTTTCAGCCAGTTCAGCACCACATCGTGGTGGTTACTGGTTTTGAAATTATCAAATACGTGCTCAATTTTACCGTCGGCATCGACCAGGAAGCTGATGCGATGAATACCGTCATAGGTTTTGCCCATGAAGGATTTTTCGCCCCAGATACCAAATTGTTCGCAAACCTGGTGATTTTCATCAGACAGTAGAGTGAAGTTCAGCAGCTCTTTTTCCGCGAAACGGGACAGCTTTTCTGGCTTGTCAGTACTGATACCCAGAACTTCAACGCCAGCTTTTTTCAGCTCGTCCATATTATCGCGAAGGCCGCAAGCCTGCACGGTGCAGCCAGGGGTCATCGCTTTCGGGTAGAAATAGACCAGAACACGTTGTCCCTGGAAGTCGGTCAAATTTACTTGCTCGCCGTCTTGATCGGGCAAACTAAATTTCGGTGCAATATCACCGGCTTTCAGTGGGTTCATTACTCAGCTCCATCCTGTTCGTCATGCTGTGAATAATTAATCACGTTTATACTGCCTTGCGCTTTCAATTCTGTACATAGGGCTTTAAACGCTAGCTCAATATTTGATGCATTTTGCGTAGCCGGGCTGTGGGCGGTAATTTGAATAAACAACTGCGCCGTGCCCTCATCAGTACCGGGTTGTGTGCGAGAAACCAGCTCGGCAATGTTCATTTCCCAGCTATCAAACAGCGCCGTAAAACGTTCAATAATATGTGGCGAATCAGGCACTTCAACCTGAACCCACACGGTGGCTGGCATCGCCGGACGCGGGCGCGCTGTGGTGCGCTTCATCACAATCAACAGATCCAGCTCAGCGCCTTTCAGCGGCAGCGTTGACTCAATTAAGGTGATGGCATTCCAGGTACCGGAAAGCAGCATAATAAAAGTGAACTCATCCCCCAGCATTGCCAGACGACTGTCCTCGATGTTGCAGCCGCAGCTACTGACGTGGCGAGTTATCGTATTGACGATGCCAGGGCGATCCGCGCCCAGGGCTGTAATAACCAGATAGTGTTGTAATGAGGCTGTCAAACCTGTTCTTCCTTTAAAAAGGTGCGGTATTCACTAGGAAAGCATAAAAAAAACCGGCATACAACATTCTGAAGGGCGTCAGTCTCTTGCTTTTATTACAAGACCAAACGTACCATTGAGAATCTTGTCCGCACGTCAGCTCAGAGGATGGCCCATGTTCACGGGAAGTATTGTAGCGCTTGTCACGCCGATGGATGAAAACGGTAATGTTGACCGTTCAAGCCTGAAAAAACTGATTGATTATCACGTCGCCAACGGAACCTCGGCGATTGTTTCGGTAGGGACTACCGGTGAATCAGCAACACTCAACCACGAAGAGCATGTCGATGTTGTCATGACGACGGTTGAGCTGGCCGATGGTCGCATTCCGGTCATCGCTGGAACGGGGGCAAATGCAACCGCAGAGGCGATTAGCCTGACTCAGCGTTTCAATCATAGCGGCGTTGTTGGCTGCCTGACGGTGACTCCGTACTACAACCGTCCTACCCAGGAAGGGCTGTTCCAGCACTTCAAAGCGATTAGCGAGCATACTGACCTGCCACAAATCCTGTATAATGTGCCATCGCGTACTGGCTGCGATATGCTGCCAGAAACCGTAGGCCGCCTGGCGGAAATTAAAAATATTATCGCTATCAAGGAAGCTACGGGGAACTTAAGTCGTGTTCACCAGATCAAAGAGCTGGTTTCAGACGATTTCATCCTGCTCAGCGGCGATGATGCCACCGCGCTGGATTTCATGCAGCTCGGCGGTCACGGCGTTATTTCGGTAACGGCGAACGTCGCTGCGCGTGATATGGCACAGATGTGCAAACTGGCAGCAGAAGGTCAGTTTGCTCAGGCGCGTGCGATTAATCAGCGTTTGATGCCGCTGCACAATAAATTATTTGTCGAACCCAATCCTATCCCAGTGAAATGGGCATGTAAGGAGTTGGGTCTTGTGGCGACCGATACCATGCGCTTGCCGATGACGCCTATCACTGACCACGGTCGTGATATCGTAGCATCTGCACTCAAGTATGCCGGTTTGCTGTAAAGTTTAGGGAGATTTGATGGCTTACTCAGTACAGAAGTCGCGCCTGGCGAAGGTTGCGGGAGTTTCGCTGGTTCTACTGCTTGCAGCCTGTAGTTCCGACTCGCGCTACAAGCGCCAGGTGAGCGGTGATGAGTCCTATCTGGAAGCAACACCGTTAAGTGAACTTCACGCCCCTGCGGGTATGATCCTGCCGATTGAAAATGGCGACTACACCATTCCGGTCGCTAACGGTAGCGGTGCCGTAGGCAAAGCGCTGGATATCCGTCCACCGGCTCAGCCGCTGGCGCTGGTGTCCGGTGCGCGTACGCAGTTTACCGGCGATACCGCCACGCTGTTGGTAGAAAATAGCCGTAGCGGTTCGCTGTGGCCACAGGTTGCCAGCATCGTTCAGGCGAAAAACTACACCATCACTAAGCGTGATGATGCGGGTCAAATGCTGACGACAGACTGGATCGAGTGGAACCGTCTTGATGAAGACCAGCAGTATCGCGGTCGTTATCAAATCTCTGTGAAGCCGCAGGGCTATCAGCAAGCGGTAACGGTAAAACTGGTGAACCTGGAACAAGCGGGTAAACCGGTGGCGGACAGCGCATCTCTGCAACGCTATAGCGCTGAAATGCTGAACGTTATCTCTGCTGGCCTCGATAAGAATGCGACCGACGCGCAGAACGCCTCTAAAGGCACTGCGGGCGCAACGTTCGACGTACAGAGCGCATCTGATGATACCGGTCTGCCAATGCTGGTAGTCCGTGGGCCGTTCAACCAGGTATGGCAGCGTCTGCCGGGCGTGCTGGAAAAAGTGGGCATGAAAGTGACCGACAGCACCCGTTCTAAGGGCAGTATCGCCGTGACCTACAAGCCGCTGTCTGACAGCCGCTGGCAGGAACTGGGCGCTCGTGACCCAGAACTGGTTTCCGGTGACTACAAACTTCAGGTCGGTGACCTGGACAACCGTAGTAGCTTGCAGTTTATCGATCCGAAAGGTCATACGCTGACGCAGACACAAAATGACGCCCTGGTAGCCGTATTCCAGGCCGCATTTAGTAAGTAATTAATCAGGGCTGGAGCAATCCGGCCCTTTTTTCTGTATAGTGACGCAAACGTGTGCGTCGGCAGAAAATGCACAAATATTTATCATAATCATCACTGGAGTGACAAAGATGCAAAAGCTAGCTGAGTTGTATCGTGGTAAAGCGAAAACCGTATACAGCACCGAAAACCCGGATCTGTTGGTGCTCGAGTTCCGTAACGATACGTCAGCAGGGGATGGCGCTCGCATTGAACAGTTCGATCGTAAAGGCATGGTGAACAACAAATTCAACCATTTCATTATGAGCAAGCTGGCGGAAGCGGGTATCCCAACCCAAATGGAAGCACTGTTGTCCGATACCGAATGTTTGGTGAAAAAACTGGACATGGTGCCGGTGGAGTGCGTTGTGCGTAACCGTGCTGCTGGCTCGCTGGTGAAACGCTTAGGGATTGAAGAAGGTATTGAGCTGAACCCGCCGCTGTTTGACCTGTTCCTCAAGAACGATGCAATGCACGACCCGATGGTGAACGAATCTTACTGCGAAACCTTCGGCTGGGTGAGCAAAGAGAATCTGGCGCGTATGCAGGAGCTGACTTACAAAGCTAACGATGTGCTGAAAAAACTGTTCGACGATGCGGGTCTTATCCTGGTGGACTTCAAGCTGGAGTTTGGCCTGTTCAAAGGCGAAGTGGTGCTGGGTGATGAATTCTCCCCAGACGGCAGCCGCCTGTGGGACAAAAAGACGATGGATAAAATGGATAAAGACCGTTTCCGTCAGAGCCTCGGCGGCCTGATTGAAGCCTATGAAGAAGTTGCTCATCGTTTAGGCGTGAAGCTGGACTAACGCTCTGGCGCAGTGCCTGATGGCGCTGCGCTTATCAGGCCTACGTGTAATGTGCGTCACAGATGCAATGGTTTTGTAGGCCGGATAAGGCGTTTACGCCGCCATCCGGCAAGAGGCTCAGGCACGATTCTAACCAGACATTTCCAGTGGTAATCCCTGCCGTAACCGCCTACGATCATATCAGTAAATTATAAGATAAGATCGAGGTAGTTATGCGTTGGCAAGGCCGTCGCGAAAGCGACAATGTAGAAGACCGCAGAGACAGTTCCCAATCTCCGTTAGGCGGGCGTGGCCCCGGTTTTCGGATCCCCAGCGGCAAAGGCGGTATTCTTCTGCTGATTGTGGTATTGGTCGCGGGCTATTATGGCGTTGATTTAACCGGCCTGATGACCGGCGCGCCAATGGGCCAGCAGCAATCTTCACAGCGTGTTAGCGGCCCAAAAGATGACGAAGCCGCGAAATTCACCTCCGTCATTCTGGCAACGACCGAAGACACCTGGGCACAGCAATTCAAAGAAATGGGCAAAACGTACCAGCCGCCTCGGCTGGTGATGTACCGTGGCGCAACCCGCACCGGGTGCGGTACTGGCCAGTCGGTGATGGGGCCGTTCTACTGCCCGGCTGACAGCACCGTCTATATTGACCTCTCTTTCTACGACGACATGAAAAACAAACTTGGGGCAGACGGAGATTTCGCGCAAGGCTACGTCATTGCGCATGAAGTCGGCCACCACATTCAAAAACTGCTCGGTATCGAACCGAAAGTGCGCCAGATGCAACAAAACGCCTCTGCGGCGGAAGTGAACCGCCTGTCGGTACGTATGGAACTCCAGGCAGACTGCTTCGCCGGTGTTTGGGGGCATAACATGCAGAAACAGGGCATTCTGGAAGCTGGTGATCTGGAAGAAGCGCTGAACGCGGCACAGGCGATTGGCGACGACCGTTTGCAACAGCAAAGCCAGGGCCGCGTCGTACCGGATAGCTTCACCCACGGTACATCAAAACAGCGCTATACCTGGCTGAAACGCGGCTTCGACAGCGGTGACCCGGCGCAGTGCAACACCTTTAATCAATCTCTCTAAGCGGATGCCAAACGTCATGGATGAACTGCTCGCGCAGGCCGCGCGTATGGCAAAGTTGGGCATTCGCCGCTTGCTGGTTGTCAGTGGTGAAGACGACTGGTGTGGCCAGCAGGCGGCGGCGTTTCGTGCCGCCTTCGGTAATGAGGTGCTGTGGGTTGGCCTTCAGCCGGTTGCCGAACCTTTTTGCTTGCCGTCTAAACTGGTGACGCTGCTGGGGCGCGAGTTCCAGCACGCGGTGTTTGACGCTCGCCAGGGGTTTGATGTCTCGGCGTTTGCCGCGCTGGCGGGAACGCTGCGAGCGGGAAGCTGGCTCATGCTACTCACGCCGAGTCTCGCGCGCTGGCCGCAACAGGCCGATGCGGACTCGCTGCGCTGGAGCGACGCGCCAGAACCTATCGCCACGCCTAACTTTGTTCGCCATTTCTGCCGCACTCTGGCGGCTAGCCCGCAGACGCTTCTCTGGCGTCAGGGGCAGCCATTGCCCACGCTAAATGAGATGTCATTGCCGGATTGGCAACGCGCGAACGGTGAGCCAGACCGTGAACAAGAGGCTATTCTTGATGCCCTGGCTCACGCCAGCGCCCAGGTTTCCGTGGTGACGGCAGAGCGCGGGCGAGGTAAGTCGGCGCTGGCGGGGATGCATATCCAACGTCTGTGCGGCGAGGCGATTGTCACCGCGCCTTCTCGCGCCTCGGCAGAGGTGATTGCCGCCTTTGCCGGTGAGCGTTTTCACTTTATGGCGCCCGATGCGCTGCTTGCTTCTGATGTTCAGGCTGAATGGCTGGTGGTGGATGAAGCGGCGGCTATCCCCGCGCCATTGCTACACAAACTGATTGCCCGTTTTCCCCGCGCGCTGTTAACCACCACCGTGCAAGGTTACGAGGGGACGGGGCGCGGTTTTTTGCTTAAATTCTGCGCGGGTTTTCCAAAGCGTCACACGTTCAGCTTAAATCAACCGATACGCTGGGCGGCAGGCTGCCCGCTGGAAGCAGTGGTTAACGAAGCGCTGATTTTCCGTGATGACACCTTCACTACGCCGCCAGAAGGCGAACCCGAATTACGTGCTGTTGCGCAGTCGGCCTGGCAAACGCAGCCTGAGCTACCCTGTTCGATGTATCAGCTACTTTCCGGCGCGCATTACCGTACCTCGCCGCTGGATCTCCGCCGTATGATGGATGCGCCGGGGCAACACTTTCTTTGCGCGCAAAGCGCTAACGGGCCTGCGGGCGCGCTGTGGCTGGTCGAGGAGGGGGGGTTGCCTGCGGCATTAAGCCAGGCGGTGTGGGCCGGTTTTCGCCGTCCACGTGGCAACCTGGTGGCGCAATCACTGGCGGCGCACGGCGGCAGCCCACTGGCAGCAACGTTGCGCGGGCTGCGGATTAGCCGCATTGCCGTACATCCGTTGCGCCAGCGCGAGGGCATTGGGCAACGGCTGGTGATGCAGGCGCAAGAGATAGCTGAAGGCTGCGATTATCTGTCCGTCAGCTTTGGTTATACCGCTGAGCTAGGGCGTTTCTGGCAGCGCTGTGGTTTCACGCTGGTGCGTATTGGCACGCAGCGTGAGGCCAGCAGTGGCTGTTACGCGGCGATGGCGTTGCGCCCGTTGACGGCGGCGGGTGAGGCGCTAATGCAGCGTGAGCATCTGCGCTTGTGCCGCGAATGGCGCTGGCTCCAGCATTGGGTGGATGAAAAAGTGCCACTCGCCGAAGTCGCAGAGTCTATTCTTACTGAGGAGGACTGGTGGGATTTAGCCGGTTTTGCCTTTGCGCATCGCCCGCTGCTGGCGGTGTTGGGGAATTTACATCACCTGATTGCACAGGTGGATTTACCGCTACCCGCGCTACGTGGGCGTTTAGCGGGTGACTGTGAGGCTGAACTGTGCGCCCGTCTGCGCATCAATGGCCGCAAAGCATTGCTGGCGCAACTGCGTATCGAGGCCGCCGAGGCACTGAAAACCGTCGATGCTCGCCGCGCGGCTCAGCTCTCTGAGCAGGTGAAACAATTGCAATTTTTTTAACTGACTCATTCAGTTAAATGGCATGGTCATTATTTTGGTGCGGCGTAAACTGGCCGACAAAACCAAGGAGACAGCCATGACACACGATCATTTTGTTGTTCAAAGCCCCGCGAAACCCGCTCAACAGCTACTGCTGTTGTTTCATGGCGTGGGCGATAATCCGGTGGCGATGGGCCAAATTGGTCGCTGGTTTGCGCCGCTGTTCCCGGATGCGCTAGTGGTTAGCGTGGGTGGTGTGGAGCCGTGCGGGCCTGCGCCAGGTCGCCAGTGGTTTTCAGTACAGGGCGTGACGGAAGAGAACCGTCAGGCGCGTATCGATGCCATTATGCCGACCTTTATCGACACTGTGCGCTACTGGCAGAAACAGAGCGGCGTTGGCCCACAGGCAACCGCGCTCATTGGTTTCTCGCAGGGGGCGATTATGTCGCTTGAGAGCCTTAAAGCCGAGCCAGGTTTGGCCTCGCGGGTGATTGCGTTCAATGGCCGTTTCGCCACTTTGCCAACGGCAGCCGACACCTCGACCACCATTCATTTGATTCACGGTGGAGAAGATCGGGTGATTGACCTTGCCTTTGCCGTTGCCGCTCAGGAAGCTATTCAAGCCGCAGGCGGCGATGTGACGCTGGATATTGTGGAAGATTTAGGCCACGCGATTGACGATCGCAGTATGCAATTTGCGCTGGATCATCTGCGCTATACCGTGCCGAAGCACTATTTTGATGAAGCATTAAGCGGCGGAACGCCGAAAGACGATGATGTTATTGAGATGATGTAACACGAGACTCCCGTCCACGCTGCGCGCGGGCGGGAGTGCTGCGGCATTATTTTTTCGACTGATCTTTCTTCGGCCAGTCGTCGTCATCGTCCCACTTATCGTTGCAGTCACGATGCGGCGGCAGATCGGGTTTGTTGGCGAGGAATTTTTTGTGATCGACGCGACTAAGATCTTTAATCACGTTGATGATGACTCCCACCAAAAACACCAGTACCAGAATCCACCAATATTTTGTCAGCCAATCCATGCGCGTTACCTCTTACTTATTGTTGTGCCGTCAGGCGACAAGTTGTTCCATAATCCGTTGATACATCCGCGCCAGCATCTGTAGGTCGGCGGCGTTAACGCATTCATTTATTTTATGAATGGTGGCGTTAACCGGCCCCAGTTCGACAACCTGTGCTCCCATCTGAGCAATAAAACGCCCATCCGACGTGCCGCCGGTCGTCAACAGTTGCGGTTCAATTTCATTATAGTGCGCGATAGCGTTAACCACCGCATCGACCAGTTTACCGCGCGCGGTCAGGAACGGCTGCCCGGAGATCCACCAATCGACGCTATAGCGCAACTGATGTTTTTCCAGCAGGGCAATCACGCGCTCTTTGATCATCTCGTCGGTCAGTTCGGTGCTGAAGCGGAAGTTGAACTGCACAAACAGATCGCCTGGGATCACGTTGTTACTGCCCGTACCCGCCTGAATATTGGCAATTTGCATACTGGTTGGTGGGAAGAATTCGTTGCCCTTGTCCCACTCGATAGCGACCAGCTCATTCATCCACGGCGCAGCGCGGTGGACGGGGTTATCGGCAAGGTGCGGGTAGGCCACATGCCCTTGCACGCCGTGAATGGTCAGATTGCAGGTCATAGAACCGCGACGGCCATTTTTCACCACGTCGCCGACCACTTCAGTGCTGGAAGGTTCGCCCACCAGGCAGTAGTCCAGGCGCTCATTGCGCGCCATCAGCGCTTCCACCACTTTAACCGTGCCGTGGGTTGCGCTGGCCTCTTCGTCAGAGGTTATCAAGAACGCCAGACGCCCTTTGTGGTTCGGATGTTGCGCCACGAAGCGCTCAGCGGCAACGACCATCGCCGCCAGCGAGCCTTTCATATCCGCCGCGCCGCGACCGAACAACATACCGTCACGAATCGTCGGTTCAAACGGGGGATTAATCCAACGGTCGGCGTCACCCGCAGGCACGACATCGGTGTGGCCTGCGAACGCCAGAGTTTCCCCTTTACCGCGCCAGGCCCAGAAATTCTGTGTATCACCGAAATCCATCGGTTCAACGGTAAAACCTGCCGCGCGCAGACGTTCAATCATTAATGCCTGACAGCCCGCGTCATCAGGGCTAAGAGAAGGGCGGCGAATAAGCTGCTGAGCCAGCTCAATGACTGGGCAAGACATAAACTAGACCTCGTTATTTTCGTTATCTGCAAGCAGTAAAACGCTAATTGTGTGCAGTGTTGTTGCCGGATAGCCGCAATGCTTTACCCGGCGTGATGGCTGAGCCACTGGCTATAACTGGCGTCACTAAAACCCAGCAGCATAGGCTGTGCGGGCGCACAGAGCAATGGGCGTTTGATGATTGCTGGCATTTCTAACATCAATGTGGCGGCCGCGTCAGCATGGGTAATTCCGGCGCGGATGTTTTCATCCAGCTTGCGCCATGTCGTGCCACGCGTATTGAGTAACGATTCCCAACCGAGTTCGTCAATAAAAGTTGCCAGTAATTCCGCTGTCAGGCCATCAACACGGTAATCATGAAAGCGATATTCAACCTGATGGTCATCGAGCCAACGACGGGCTTTCTTAATCGTGTCACAGTTTTTTATTCCATAGAGGACAGTCATATTGCACCTTATATATCCGCAGGTTTTAGGGCATTTGAATATACACGTAATTCTCCTGCCGCCTGAATTAATTTTGAACCGACAAAGTGGCTGAAAAGCGTACAGTTTATCATGCCAGGCGGTGATAATCCTGCCTGCGTTTTATCTTGCCCTACCCAAAATTTATATCACATGATTCACATTCAATTAACTATTACAGAATGTTGCTGACAGTCACATTCCCCGTCAATGTTTCGAGCCATAGTCAATTTATGTCACCACATGTTCACGGGTGTCAGCAATCGAACTAATTGGAGTTGCCGTATTCACAGGTCATAAATCATTCCGTAAAATGCGCGTGATAATAAGAGAGGTAGTTATGATCGAACGTGAACTAGGGAACTGGAAAGATTTTATCGAAGTGATGCTTCGTAAATAATTCCAGCAGTGCGCGTAAAGGACGTTGAGTTCTTGTCATCACCATGATGGTGAAAGTGCATAATAAAAAAGGCGACAGAAATGTCGCCTTTTTTGTTTCCTTATTCTGGCTTCTCTTTTAGCGGGAAGCGCTGACGCACCAGCACGAAGAATAGCGGTACGAAGAAAATCGCCAGCACGGTTGCCGATATCATCCCCCCAACCACGCCAGTGCCGACCGCATGTTGACCACCGGAGCCAGCGCCGGTGGTGAGCGCCATTGGCAGCACGCCGAAGATAAACGCCAGTGAAGTCATCAGGATCGGGCGAAGACGCTGACGACAGGCCTCCAGCGTGGCGGATAACAGATCTTCCCCTTTCTGATTGCGATCGTTGGCAAACTCGACAATCAGTATGGCGTTTTTCGCCGACAGGCCGATTACCGTCAACAGCCCCACCTGGAAGTAGACATCGTTTTCCAGCCCTCGCATCCAGGTCGCCAGCAGTGCGCCGATAACCCCCAGCGGCACGACTAACATCACCGAGAACGGTACAGACCAGCTTTCATACAGCGCGGCAAGGCAGAGGAACACCACCAACAGCGATATCGCGTACAACGCCGGAGCCTGCGCACCGGAAAGACGTTCCTGATACGACATCGCCGTCCATTCGAGGCCAAATCCGACGGGCAATTGCTTGACCAGATTTTGCATCACATCCATTGCCGTACCGGTGCTGACGCCCGGTGCTGCTTCACCGACAATCTCCACGGCAGAATCGCCGTTGTAACGCTCCAGACGTGGTGAACCGCTTTCCCAGCGTGAGGTCGCAAACGCTGAGAACGGCACCATTTGCCCGCTGTTATTACGCACGTACCACATGTTGATATCGTCCGGCAGCATACGGTATTTCGCGGCGGCCTGAACGTAGACCTTTTTCACGCGGCCTCTGTCCATAAAGTCGTTAACGTAGCTTGAACCCCACGCGGTTTGCAGAGTGTCATTGATGTCATCAATAGATATACCCAATGCCTGTGCTTTACGTTGGTCGATATCTATCTGTAATTGCGGGCTGTCATCAAGGCCATTATGGCGCACTCGGGTCAGTTGCGGTTCTTTGGCCGCTAGCTCTAGCAGTTGGTCGCGCGCGGCCATTAATGCATCGTGCCCGGCTCCGGCGTGGTCTTGCAGTTCCATATCGAACCCGGCTGAACTACCTAAACCGCTGATAGCCGGAGGGCTGCTGGCAAAAACGCGCGCTTCTTTTATCTTGCTCAAGGCTTTGGTGGCGCGCTCGATAATGGCGAACGACGTGCCGGTCGTGCTGTCGCGTTGCTCCCAATCTTTTAGACGCACAAACATGCGCGCCACGTTCTGACCGTTACCGCCAGGGCCTGAGCCGACGGTGGCAAATACCGACGTAATATTGTCTTTCTCATTTGCGAAGAAATAGTCTTCGACTTTTTCGACGACTTTTAAGGTCTGTTGCTGTGTTGAACCGCTGGGTAATTGCACTGATGCGGTAAACATTCCACGGTCTTCCAGCGGCAGAAAAGACGAGGGTAGACGCAGGAACAGAAACACCATGCCGCCGAGTAGCAGCAGATACATCAGCATCCAGCGCACACTGCGGTGGATAATTTTCGCCACCCCCGATTCATAACGGCGGGCGCTGGCGTCAAAGTGACGGTTAAACCAGCCAAAAAATCCTTTGGTGCCGTGCTGTTCGCCTTTGTGTACGGGCTTCAGAAGGGCTGCGCAGAGCGCGGGTGTGAGGATCATCGCCACCAGCACCGATAGCACCATTGCGGAAACGATGGTGATGGAGAACTGGCGGTAGATAGCGCCGGTTGTGCCGCCAAAGAACGCCATTGGGATAAATACCGCCGACAGAACCATCGCGATACCGACCAGCGCGCCCTGGATTTGCCCCATTGATTTCCGCGTAGCTTGCCGTGGCGTTAGCCCTTCGGTGCTCATTATTCGCTCGACGTTCTCAACCACCACGATGGCGTCATCCACCAGCAGGCCGATGGCGAGCACCATCGCGAACATCGTTAGGGTGTTAATGCTGTATCCGCAGGCGTAGAGCACGGCGAACGTCCCCATCAGCACAATCGGCACGGCGATGGTTGGGATAAGCGTCGCACGAAAGTTCTGTAAAAACAGGTACATCACAAGGAACACCAGTAGAATGGCTTCGAGCAATGTTTTAACCACGTCTTTAATCGACGCTTTAACGAACGAGGTAGTTTCGTAGGCGACTTTGTATTCCAGGCCGTGCGGGAAATATTGCTGTAGTTCGTCCAGGCGTTGAATCACGCGCTCGGCGGTAGCCATTTCGTTAGCGCCGGAGGCTAACTTAATGCCCAGACCGGAAGCCGGATTACGGTTGTAGCGGCTGAGGTTGTCATATTTTTCCGCCCCCATCTCAACCATCGCGACGTCGCCCAGCGTCACCTGTGAACCGTCCTGGTTAACCCGCAGCGTGATATCGCGGAACTGCTGCGGCGTTTGCAGCAGCGATTGGGCGTTAATCGTGGCGTTCAACGCCTGTTTATCGATCGACGGCGTGCCGCCTAATTGCCCTACTGCCACCTGCGCGTTTTGGGACTTTATCGCGTTAGTCACATCTGAGGTGGTGAGCTGAAAACTGTTGAGCTTGGCCGGATCCAGCCAGATGCGCATCGAATACTGCGAACCGTAAGCGTCGATATCGCCCACGCCATCCACGCGGCTTAGCGGGTCTTGAATGTTACTGGCGACGTAGTCGGCGATATCCTGCTTATCCATGCTGCCGTCGGTAGAGACGAACGCGATGGTCAGAATACTGGCATCGCCGGTTTTACGTACCGTAATGCCCTGTGTTTGTACTGCCTGCGGCAGTTTATTCATCGCCGTTTGTAGCTGGTTTTGTACCTGCTGCACCGCTTCGTCTGGGTTTGTCCCTGCCACGAAACTCAGTGTGATGGAGGCCTGCCCGGTTGCGCTGCTTTGTGATGACATATACATCAGGTTATCGATACCGGTCATATTTTGCTCGATAACCTGGGTGACGGTGTTCTCCAGAGTTTGTGCTGATGCGCCAGGATAGTTAGCACTGATGCGCACGTTAGGAGGAGCCAGGTCGGGATATTGCTCTACGGGGAGTGAAAATATTGCCAGAGTGCCCGTCAGGCACAGAAGTATTGCCAACACCCAGGCAAAAATGGGGCGATCGATAAAGAAATTCGCCATTAGGCTCCTAACCTCGTGTTATTCATTTTTATATGCTGATTTGCGCCAGACACTGTAGCCGCAAGGCTGCCAGCAATCGTGGAGAAAAAAAGAAGATAATGTAAATTATCATTCCGCTTTCCTGAAATGGCCTTCACATACTTACGTAGACGTGCGCACCGCGTTACAGAACCCTGAAACGTAATTTTATTTACGCTGAGATTTTTTGATCTGCCACAGCATACTGCCAAATAGTCGCCATTTGTGGGGAAATGAACATTGCCTGAACGGTAGTGAGTCGGCTAATAAGTAGGGCCTACACTCATCATGCTTCAAGTTGTATATAGCCATCCGGCAAAATCACGGCAATGCCTGATGATGGCTTGCGCCTTATCAGGCCGACAACCAGCCCGTAGGCCGGATAAGCGCAGCGCCATCCGGCAAAATTACGGCAACGCCTGATGGCGGCTTACGCCTTATCAGGCCTACAACCAGCCTGTAGGCTGGATAAGCGCAGCGCCATCCGGCAATATCACGGCAATGCCTGATGGCGGCTTGCGCCTTATCAGGCTGCATCTTGAAGTTTATTGAGTACATAAATATAAGGTTTTATAACCATAGACTGAGAAATTATGAACCGTTTTATTCGGGTAGAGAGCCAACGGTGTATTGGATGCCAGGCGTGTGAAGTTGCCTGCGTCATGTCGCATAACGGTGAGCAACATGTGCTCACTGCATCACAATTTATTCCGCGCATTACTACCGTCAAAATGAACCACCAACGCGGCGCGGTGACATGCCATCATTGTGAGGATGCCCCATGCGCCCGTAGCTGCCCAAATGGCGCGATACGCCAGGCCGATGACGCGATTTTAGTTGATCAGGCGAGGTGTATCGGCTGCAAATCTTGTGTTGTGGCCTGCCCATTCGGCACGATGCAAATTATCCTGACGCCAGCCCAGGATGGGCGCGTCAAAGCCAGCGCTCATAAGTGCGATCTCTGCTATGAGCGCGCGGCTGGCCCGGCGTGTGTAGAAAACTGCCCGGCAGATGCTTTGCAGTTAATGACTCAACAGCAGTTGACCGAGGTTGCCAAAAATCGCCGTTTACAAACCGCCTGTCGTGAAGCGCAGCCGTGGCACGGCGACACTCGCGCAACGGCTCCGGCGGCAAAGCAGAGCAAAGTTCAGCAAATGGCGGCGACGCCCGCTCGTCGTGAAGCCGACAAACTTAACCTCGCCGCGCGCAAAACCAGCTTTGCCGAAATTTACCTGCCACTTCGCGAAGAACAGGCGCAACAGGCATCATCACGCTGCCTGACCTGCGGTGAGCACAGTATTTGTGAGTGGACATGCCCGCTGCATAATCATATTCCACAGTGGATTGAGCGCGTCAAAGCCGGAGATATCAACGCGGCGGCCGCGTTGTCACATCAAACTAACCCGCTGCCAGAGATTACCGGTCGCGTTTGCCCACAGGATCGGCTCTGTGAGGGCGCGTGTACCATTCGCGACGAACACGGCGCGGTGACTATCGGTAATCTTGAGCGCTATATTTCTGACCACGCGCTGGCTAATGGCTGGCGGCCCACGATTGGCAAGGTCACCCACAGTGGCAAACGGGTGGCGATTATTGGTGCAGGCCCTGCGGGGCTTGCCTGTGCGGATATTCTGGTGCGCCAGGGCGTGGAAGCCGTGGTGTATGATCGCCACCCCGAAATCGGCGGCCTGCTGACCTTTGGTATTCCGTCCTTCAAGCTCGATAAAGCGTTAATGGCGCGCCGCCGTGAAATCTTTAGCGCGATGGGCATCCGCTTTGAGCTTAACTGCGAAATTGGCAAAGACATCGCGCTGGAAACGCTGCTCGAACAGTATGATGCGGTGTTTGTCGGGGTTGGGACTTACCGTTCAATGAAAGCGGGGCTGCCTAATGAAGAGGCGCCGGGCGTATACGATGCGCTGCCGTTCTTGATTGCCAACACCAAAAATGTGATGGGGCTGGGCGAGCTGCCTGATGAACCTTACATTAATACTCAGGGGCTGAATGTGGTGGTCTTGGGCGGTGGTGACACGGCGATGGACTGCGTGCGTACCGCGCTGCGCCACGGGGCGCAAAAAGTGACCTGTGCTTATCGCCGCGATGAAGCCAACATGCCAGGCTCGAAAAAAGAGGTCAAAAACGCCCGCGAAGAAGGGGCGGAATTTGAGTTTAACGTGCAGCCGGTGACTCTTGAGCTGGACGCCAACGGGCGCGTGTGCGGCGTGCGTTTGTTGCGCACTCAGCTTGGTGAACCGGATAGCCAGGGGCGTCGTCGCCCAACGCCGATTGCCGGTAGCGAATTTGTGATGCCCGCCGATGCGGTGATCATGGCTTTCGGCTTCCATCCGCACAGTATGCCGTGGCTGAATGCACAGGGGGTTGATGTGGACGAGTGGGGGCGTATTCGCGCGAACGTCAGCTCGCGCTACCGTTACCAGACTAGCAACCCACAGATTTTTGCCGGTGGTGATGCGGTGCGCGGCGCTGATTTAGTGGTGACGGCGATGGCCGAAGGGCGCCATGCGGCGCAGGGCATTCTTGATTGGCTGGACGTTAAAATCACTCACGCGCATTGACGATACCCAGGCTTCACGGCGTAAGATGGCGAGCAATAAGCCATCGTCGTGGAGCCGGTATGTCCCTTAATATCACCGTTGTTAAAGATAAAATCCTGTCGCAAAACTACTTTGTCCTGCGCAATATCACCTACAATCTCACCCCCAAAAACGGCTCGACCATTGAGCATAAACGTGAAGTGTATGACCGTGGCAACGGCGCGACGGTGCTGCTGTACAACCGCGAGAAACAGAGCGTGGTGCTGGTGCGCCAGTTCCGCGTCGCGACGTGGGTCAACGGTAACGCCGACGGGATGTTAATCGAAACCTGCGCGGGTTTGCTGGACGACGACGAGCCGGAAGATTGCATTCGCAAAGAGGCCATTGAAGAAACTGGCTACCAGGTGAGCAACGTTCGTAAACTGTTCCAGTTATATATGTCTCCGGGTGGCGTAACGGAAATTGTGCACTTCTTTATTGCCGAATATGACGACAGCCTGCGGGAAAATGCCGGTGGCGGAGTGGATGATGAAGCCATTGATGTACTGGAAATACCTTTTTCACAAGCGCTGGAGATGATTAATAGTGGTGAGATTTGCGACGGTAAGACGGTGATTTTGCTTCAATATCTGCAAAATTCGGGTCTTATGCCTAAATAAGGACAATGCTCAATCCGATAAATCCGATTGAGGGTTGCGGCTTCGGCAGTGAAGATAGCTCCTTGCTGGGTGTCGTTTTTTCTTCTGGGGTTGTACCGTCCATGCGTTACCGCGTTCTCCTTTTTTTCTTCTGCCTCGGGTTGCTCCCGACGTCGTTGACGTGGGCGGCTCCGGCGCAGCAGAGCTTTTCTGACTGGTTAGTGACCTGCAATAACCAGAACTTCTGCGTGACTCGTAACGTCGGGTTGCATCACGGGTTAGTGATGACCCTCAGCCGTAGCGCAGGGGCGCACACGGATGAGCAACTGCGGATTGAGCTGGGCGGGCTGGTTAACCCGGTGGCAGCCGTTCCGGCGATTGAACCCCGACTGCTACTGGACGGCAAACCGCTAAAGCTCAATGGCGAACATTGGAAAGTGCAGCCCAAGCTGCTGACGACCGGTGATGGCGCCACCATTGATGCCTTCTTACAGCAAATTCAGGATGCCGAAGCGATTACCCTGGAAAAAGGCGTACAGGTGCTGTCGTTAAAAGGGCTAAAGGCGGCGCTGCTGTTTATCGATGCCCAGCAAAAACGGATGGGCAATGAAACCGCATGGGTGCGTAAAGGCGACGAACCGCCGAGAAGTGTCCCGCCAGCGCCAGCGCTGAAAACCGTGGCGAAAGCCAAGCCTGCCCCAGCGGCCTTAAGCCACGACGAATATAACGATTTGCTCGATTTCGGCACCTGGCGGATGAACAATAACCAGTGCTCGCTAGATCCGATTCGCCGCGAGGTGTGGGTGACGGCGTTAACCGACGATAAAGCGTTGATCATGACGAGCTGTGAGTCCGGTGCTTATAACACGATTTACCGCGCGTGGCTGGTGTCACGTAAGAAACCATTTATCACCACACCGATACGCCTGCGCCTGCCGTTTTTGCCTGCGGGTCGCCAGGAACGTGATATTGAGCTGGTCAATCTTAGCTTTAATGAAAGCAGCCGCGAGCTAGTGACCCTGGAAAAAGGGCGTGGCCTGAGCGACTGCGGCGTTCAAACGCGCTGGCGTTATGACGGCCAACGCTTCCGCCTGGCGCGCTATGCCGCCCAGCCGGAGTGTGACAACTGGCAGGGGCCAGACGCCTGGCCTACGCAGTGGGTTTCCGGTTAGCGCTTTCTGATTTCCGTAATGTAGGTGACGGCGACATTGGCGGCAAAATTGGGTACGTCAGCAAACGCTTGTTGCCCCACCGGTGAGTCAAACGCTGCCATCGCGGCATCCAGCGAGTCAAACCACAGCTCAGAAAAACCGTCGATGGGCGAGTCCGGGTAGATTCGACGGTCGATAGGATTCAGCACATAGCCGCGCAGGCCGGGCAACTCAAGGGCGATTTTACTGTGCACTTCCTGCCAGTGAGCGACAAACTCCTCAAAACTCTGCGTCTCTTTTTTGGTCAACAGGCCGACATGTTTAAAACCCCTGGTCATCTTTCTCTCCAATAATTGATTGATTCATTTAGCTCATTTTGATGATGGCGTAACAGGCCTGTTTTGCCGGGTGATGAGTATGGCTCACCACGGGGCATACTATGATTGATTTCTTTAAGGCGATAAATAGGGTTTTATTCGCTTCTTTGTAGACATAAATTCTCCAATGCGTTACAGCATATCTTTCCCTTTTTGATAAGTATTGAACGATGCGTAAAACCGACAATCTCGGCGGGATCACCGCCTTTGTAACTACCGCGCAGCAGGGCAGTTTTACGGCGGCTGCTGAACAACTGGGGCTGACCAAATCGGCGGTGGGGAAAAGTGTAGGGCGGCTGGAAGCGCGTTTAGGCCTGAAGCTGTTTCAGCGCTCTACGCGGCGGCTAAGCCTGACGCCAGACGGTGAGACATTTTTAGCAAGCTGCCAGCAGGCGATAGATATTCTGGCGCAGGCCGAAGCCGAACTAACGGCGCATGTGGTTAACCCCGCAGGGCGTTTACGCGTTGATTTACCCTCGGCTTTTGGTCGCCAGCGTATTTTGCATTTGCTGCTTGCGATAACCCGTCAGCACCCGTCGTTGCAGCTAACGGTGACATTTAACGAGCGTTTTGTTGATTTGATAGAAGAGGGCATTGATCTGGTTATTCGCATTGGCGAACTGGCGGATAGCAGCGGTTTGGTCGCCCGGCGGCTGACCACCCAAAAGCTGGTTATCTGCGCCGCACCGCACTATCTACGCCAGCACGGCGAGCCGATGCAGCCGGATGATTTACGCCATCATCAGTGCATTGTCGGGCTTCGCCGTCATCAAGCCATCACCTGGCCTTTGAAAGCGCCAGACGGGCAGCTGCTTCGCTTTACGCCGCCGCCCATGCATGAATTTGCGGATGGTGATGCCATGCTCGCTGCAACATTAGCGGGATGCGGGCTATCGCAGCTTCCACGCTGGCTGGTGGGTGAGGCGCTACAGCGCGGGGAACTGGTGGAAGTTTTGCGGGATTACGCGGGGGGCGAAATGCCCATCAGCGCGGTATGGCCAAAAAGCCGCCAGCCGTTGCCGAAGATTCGTTACGTGGTGGATGAACTGGTGCAGGCGGCAGCGCAAGGGCGTCTGGACTAGCCCACCGTGAGCAGAGGTTATGAGCGGTATAACAAAAAAGCATAGCCGGAAATCATGATCTTGCTATTGATAATTGATAACATACAAGAAATAAATCAATAACAAAAAAGAGCGTGTTCGCAAGAGTATGGCGGCCTTCAAAGTTTAGGCGGCAGCCACGGGCGATACTAGATGCTTCTTTCGGGAGTGCATCAGGACGTAATTGCGCTTCACCTTTTTAGTTCGATACGTGAAAGGAAACCTAAATGGACGACCAATTAAGACAAAGTGCCCTCGATTTTCATGAATTCCCCACCCCAGGAAAAATTCAGGTAGCGCCAACCAAGCCGCTGGCGACCCAGCGCGACCTCGCGCTAGCATACTCTCCAGGCGTTGCCGCGCCATGCCTCGAAATCGAAAAAGATCCGCTAGCGGCCTATAAATACACGGCTCGTGGCAACCTGGTTGCGGTGGTTTCAAACGGGACAGCCGTGCTTGGCCTGGGCAATATCGGCGCGTTGGCCGGGAAGCCGGTCATGGAAGGCAAGGGAGTCTTGTTCAAGAAATTTGCCGGTATTGACGTGTTCGATATTGAAGTGGACGAACTGGATCCTGATAAATTTATTAATGTCGTGGCGGCGCTGGAACCGACCTTCGGCGGCATCAACCTTGAAGATATTAAAGCGCCGGAATGTTTCTACATTGAGCAGAAACTGCGTGAGCGGATGAACATTCCAGTATTCCACGATGATCAGCACGGTACGGCTATCATCAGTACTGCCGCGATTATCAACGGCCTGCGAGTGGTCGAGAAAAACATCTCCGATGTGCGCATGGTGGTGTCTGGTGCGGGCGCGGCAGCTATTGCCTGTATGAACCTGCTGGTGGCGCTGGGGATGCAAAAACACAACATCGTGGTTTGCGACTCGAAGGGCGTGATTTACGAAGGCCGCGAAGCCAACATGGCGGAAACCAAAGCTGCCTACGCGGTGAAAGACGACGGCAAACGCACATTGGATGATGTTATTGCGGATGCGGACATTTTCCTTGGCTGCTCTGGCCCGAAAGTGTTGACCCCGGAAATGGTGAAAAAAATGGCTCGCGCGCCGATGATCCTCGCGCTGGCTAACCCTGAGCCGGAAATCCTGCCGCCGCTGGCGAAAGAAGTGCGCCCGGATGCGATTATCTGTACCGGTCGTTCTGACTATCCGAACCAGGTTAACAACGTGCTGTGCTTCCCGTTCATCTTCCGTGGGGCGCTGGACGTGGGCGCGACGGCGATTAACGAAGAGATGAAACTGGCGGCGGTACACGCCATTGCCGAACTGGCGCACGCTGAACAAAGTGAAGTGGTGGCCTCGGCTTACGGTGACCAGGACTTGAGCTTTGGCCCGGAATACATCATTCCTAAACCGTTTGATCCGCGCTTGATTGTAAAAATTGCACCCGCCGTTGCCAAAGCGGCAATGGACTCCGGCGTGGCGACTCGGCCGATTGCGGATTTCGACGCTTACATCGAAAAACTGAGCGAGTTTGTCTATAAGACCAACCTGTTCATGAAGCCTATTTTCTCGCAGGCGCGTAAAGAGCCAAAACGCATTGTGCTGGCGGAAGGTGAAGACAACCGCGTGCTACACGCAACGCAAGAGCTTATCACTCTGGGGCTGGCGAAACCGATTCTGATTGGTCGCCCAAGCGTAATTGAAATGCGTCTTCAGAAGCTGGGGCTGCAAATCAAACCGGGTATCGATTTTGAAATCGTTAATAATGAATCCGACCCGCGCTTTAAAGAGTACTGGCAGGAATACTTCAGCCTGATGAAACGTCGCGGTATCACGCAAGAGCAGGCGCAGCGTGAGATGCGCAGTAACACCACCGCGATTGGTTCTATTATGGTGCAACGTGGCGAAGCTGACGGCATGATTTGCGGTACTGTCGGTGATTACCATGAACATTTCCGCGTGGTACAACCGCTGTTCGGCTATCGCGATGGCGTTCATACCGCCGGGGCGATGAACGCGCTGCTGCTGCCAAGCGGCAACACCTTTATTGCTGATACCTACGTCAACAACGACCCTACGCCTGAGCAAATTGCCGAAATCACTCTGATGGCGGCGGAAAGCGTGCGCCGCTTCGGGATCGAACCGCGCGTAGCGCTGTTGTCACATTCCCATTTCGGTTCTTCTGACTGCCCATCGGCTAGCAAAATGCGCGATGCGCTGGCGCTGGTACGTGAGCGTGCGCCTGAGCTGATGATTGATGGTGAAATGCACGGCGATGCGGCGCTGGTGGAAAGTATCCGTCATGACCGGATGCCAGACAGCCCATTAAAAGGCTCGGCGAATATTCTGGTGATGCCGAATATGGAAGCCGCGCGTATCAGCTACAACCTGCTGCGCGTCTCCAGTTCTGAAGGGGTGACGGTAGGGCCGGTACTGATGGGTGTCGCAAAACCGGTGCATATCCTGACGCCGATTGCTTCCGTTCGCCGTATCGTCAACATGGTGGCGCTGGCCGTCGTCGAAGCACAGACACAACCGCTGTAAGAGTTGAATGCCGCTTCGTTTGAACCGAAGCGGCATTTTTTGCTTTTTGCTGGCGATATTCAGAGGGGGAAAAGCCTGTTGCATGGCGGAAGACCTTTGAAAAAAGCAGGGCATCCTGATAACCCACTGAAAACGCAATCGTTGCAATCGAGTATCGTGTGTTTAGCAACAGCGCCCGGGCCTTATCCAGCCTGATACGTGTCAGATATTCTTTTGGACTGCATTGAAATTCTTGAATAAATAACCGATGTAAATATGTCCTGTCTATGTTCAGGTAACGTGCGATTTCTTCAATTTTAATATTTCGATCATAATGGTTGCGAATATATTGCATCGCCTGTATCGCTATTTTTTTTGGGCTGTGAGAGGGCGCTTCATCTTCAACAGGAAAGTTTTGGCACAGAAGATAGATAATATCGGTTAATTTCGCGGCTATTAATATATCACTGTTAGTGCCGAGAGTTGATATTTCTATAATTTCACTGAATGTATTTTTAATGATTCCTGCCTGGCTTTCATGAAATACCGGGTTTGTAGATGAGAGCTTACAGCGCTGTAGGTAGTGCGTGATAAGCGTTCCACGAAATCCCATCCAGTAAAATGCCCAAGGTGTCGTTTTATCGGCTTCATACTTTATGATTTCGCCCGGAGTAATAAAGAAAAAATCCCCCTGATGCAGCGGCCAGGTACAGCCATTGCTGGTGAAAACTCCATTGCCGGAAAGAATATAGTGCAGCATAAAGCCGCTGCGCACTGTGGGCCCGTAGGTATGGCCGGGAGCCGTGGCGTCAAAGCCACATGAATAGAGATAAAGTGCGTCGTTTGCAAAAGGATTATTATAGAGATAGTTCAATGCGTATTTACCCCTGGCGACAAAATTACCTTGATTGTCCACATTTTTCCATTCTATCGGAATTCGCGGGTGATTATAGTACGGACATAATAATTTTATCGGGGGTTGTTATGAAAAATGATTTTCCCAGCGCCAATATACTTAATTCATTAATCAATGCATTAGGTGGAAAAGAGAATATCGTCCATGTTACGCACTGTGCTACCCGTTTACGTCTGGTATTAGCGGATAACGCCAAAGCGCAAATAGAAAAAATAGGCTGTCTTGAGCATGTTAAGGGCGTATTTACCGTGGGCGATCAGCTACAGATTATTTATGGCGCCGGGCGAGTGAATACCGTTTGTCAGGCGTTGAAAGATCATCTGGGGATAACCGAAGAGAGCCATTATGTTAGCCAACAGCGGCAGAATGCGATTCAGCGGTTTGTGACGTCTATTTCAGATGTCTTCGTAGAAATAATGCCCTCTATTTTAGCGGCTGCGCTATTAATGGGATTGACGTCACTGTTAACCACCAAAGGCATCTTTGGGACGAAAACTATTGTAGAGATGTTCCCGCAGATATCCGGCATCAACAAAATTATCTCCATTGCTTCTTCGGGTATCTTCGCTTTTCTACCTATGGTCGTGGCCTGGTCTGCAACGCGCCGTTACGGCGGCCGCCCGGCTTTGGGGTTGGCGATTGGCGCAATTATGGTTCATCCTGGATTGGTCGATGCTTTTAGCGCGGCGTCAGGAAAAGTTCCTGTTGAATCTATTAGCCTTTTTGGGTTGCCTGTGGAAATGGCCGGTTTCCAGGGAGGGATTATTATTGCGTTGATGATTGGCTTCACCGTCGCCTGGCTCGATAGGTACTTTAGCCGTGTGCTACCGGACATCATTAAATTTGTGTTATCCCCAATGCTGACCATTCTGATTTCATCCCTGTTGCTGTTTACCATTATCGGGCCTTTTGGCCGGTTTTTGGGAGAAGCGATTACCGGTGGCCTGCTGTGGATGGCGGAATATTTGGGGATTTTCGGTTACATGATTTTTGGCGCGGTTCAGCAATTGATCGTGATTACGGGTTTACACCATACGTTTGGGGCCATTGAGGGACAACTGCTGGCCAGTACGGGGCGCGACTTCCTTAACCCACTGATGTCGGTGGCCTTGATGGGGCAGGGGGGCGCAGTGCTTGGCTATATGCTGCTGCACAGAAAAAATAAGCAAGTTTATACGCTGTGTATTTCAGCCTTTACTTCGATTCTTTTTGGTATTTCTGAACCTGCGCTGTTTGGGGTGACGCTGAAATATCGTTTTCCGCTGTTAGCAGGATGTTTGGCGGGGGCGGCGGGGGCAGCTTGGGTCTATCTATCAAAACTCACCGCGCTGGGGTATGGGACGACAGCATTGCCGGGGATCACCATTGTCGATCCTGCGAACAATGGGTATGTAAATTATATTATTGCCTACCTTATTGCACTGGTTGTCGGCGCATTGGGAACCTGTCTCTTGGGTAAATTTTCCCATTCTAAGGCGAGCTAAGAATATGAAAAACTCTTTACGCTTTAAGCAGTATGCCGATATTCCAGACGCTGTACTTAAATATGCGAAAAAGCTAACGAGCGGTTCGCCGTATCGCCAGCATTACCATATTGAGCCTGAAACCGGATTCCTTAACGACCCCAATGGGTTTAGTTTTTTCAACGGGCAATATCATCTGTGTTATCAATGGAACCCATTGCGCTACTGTGAAAACCAGTGGTATCAGGGATGGTTCCATCTGGTATCGGATGATTTAGTGCATTGGCGGCCACTTGGGCCGCTCATTGAACCGAATTCTGTCTACGACAGCCATGGCCCTTATTCCGGTAGCGCTATCGTGGTTGATGATGAGCTACTTATTTTCTATACCGGCAACACGCGCGATGAAAACTGGCAGCGTACACCTTATCAAGTTATCGCCCGTATGGATGCGCAAGGGCGATTAACGCGCCAATTGCCTCCGGCGATTAAAGGGCAACCTGAAGGGTACACCGATCATTTCCGTGATCCCAAAATATGGCGCTGTGGCGATGATTTTTACGCCGTGATTGGTGCACAGCGCGACAGCCTGGAAGGTGCTTGTGTGCTGATGCATTCTAAAGATGGCTGTGCCTGGCAAATTCAGGGAGAACTCAAAGTAGACGTGACGCCACGCGGCTACATGTGGGAATGCCCAGATTATTTTGAACAAGACGGCCAGGGGGTATTAATTTATTGCCCACAAGGGCTATGCCAGGATAAAACGCGGCGAAACCTCTATGAAGTGCATTATCTTTGCGGTGAACCGCTATCGTTGAGTGAACTTACGTTTGCACATCGCGCACCGCAACTTCTGGATAATGGGTTTGATATGTACGCGACTCAAACAATGATGACGCCAGATGGGCGGCGAATTCTTATCGGCTGGATGGGCGTTTCGCAGATGCACTATCCAACCGAAGCCTATGGCCATTGCGGCATACTGAGCATCCCGCGTGAAATTTCTGTGCGAAATGGGCGTCTTTATCAGCAACCACTGCCGGAACTCCAGTCACTTCGCGGCGAACGCCAGCAGCAGTGGCTAACGTTGACGCCCGAACGAAGAGTCGCGCTAAACAGCGGAACCGCATTCGAGGCCCGAATCACCTTCAATGGGCAAATCAGCGAACAGATTGTGATATCGCTGCGGGCGGATGAATCAGGTAAACGCAGAACAACGCTGACGCTGGATGCGGCGGAAGGAGAAATTATTGTCGATCGATCTGATGCCGGAGAACCGGTCAATGCAGAATATGGCGTACGACGCATAACGCCCTGGTCATTCGTATCGCCGACTACCGTCACGATTTTTTCTGATACAACCTCACTGGAAATTTTTATTGATGACGGCGCGTTTGTCTCCTCATCACGCATTTTTCCACGCGATGACCAGCGCTGGCTAATGATTGAGAGCCACGGCGCGACGATTGCGACAGAAGTGGAGTGCTGGACATTAAAAGGAATGAATCATGACGGCAACGCCCTGGCTGCCGGTGAACCCGCGCGATGCCGAGATCAATGTTGACCAGCAGGCGCCGGGGTGAGTAATTATCAGCGTTCAGAGAAAATATACTCTGCCACGCTGATAACTTATATTATTTCAAATAATCACACCCAATCCCGAACCTGAATAAACTCACTCAGCGCGGCTTCCGGGCTGCCGTCTTCCGGCTGGTAGTTATATTCCCAGCGCACCAGCGGTGGCATCGACATCAGAATAGACTCGGTACGCCCGCCGGTTTGCAGCCCGAACAACGTCCCTCTGTCCCACACCAAATTAAACTCAACATAACGGCCACGGCGATAGAGCTGAAAATCGCGTTCGCGCTTACCGTAAGGCGTGGACTTACGCCGCTCGACAATCGGTAAATAGGCGTCGGTAAAGCCTTTACCGACTGCTTGCATAAAGTCGAAGCACTGGTTGAAGTCTGGGGTATTCAGATCGTCAAAGAATAGGCCGCCGATGCCGCGTTGTTCGTTGCGGTGTTTAAGGAAGAAGTAATCGTCGCACCACTTTTTATAGCGCGGATAAACGTCTTCGCCAAACGGCTGACACAGGTCACGCGCGGTGGTGTGCCAGTGAACGGCGTCCTCGGTAAAACCGTAGTAGGGTGTTAAATCAAAACCGCCGCCAAACCACCACACCGGTTCTGCGCCTGGTTTTTCGGCGATGAAAAAGCGCACATTGGCATGGCTGGTTGGTACGTACGGGTTGCGTGGATGCACAACCAGCGACACGCCCATGGCTTCAAAGCTACGACCGGCGAGTTCAGGGCGGTGAGCGGTAGCCGATGCTGGCATGGCATCGCCATGAACGTGGGAAAAGTTCACTCCCGCCTGTTCAAACACCGCGCCGTCGCGTAACACGCGGCTACGACCGCCGCCTCCCGCCTCGCGCTGCCAGTTATCTTCAATAAAGGCATTGCCATCGACCTGCGTGAGCTGCCGACAAATATCGTCCTGAAGGGCAAGCAGGAATGCTTTAACCTGCTGAACATTAATCGTCATCAGCGTCTCTTTGCGTGGGCTTTCTGGTTATCGAACCAGTGGAAATAGCTGATGATGCCGGAGGCTATCGCGTTGGCGATTTTTTGGCGGAATGCCGTCGTGCCGAGCAGGCGTTCTTCTGCCGGATTGGTGATAAACGACGTTTCTACCAGCACCGACGGAATAGACGGTGACTTCAGCACCACGAATGCCGCCTGTTCCGTGCCTTTGCTGTGCAGCTTATGCACCGGTTTGATTTTTTTCAGCACGTGCGAGCCTAACGTCAGGCTGTTTTTAATGGTGTCGGTTTGCACCAGGTCAAACAGAACCTGCTGCAACAGATGGTCTTTATCTTTCGCTTTTTTCCCGGCCAGCTCATCAGCGGCGTTCTCGCGTTCTGAGAGGTATTTTGCCATGGCGCTACTGGCTCCACGGTTGGACAGGGCGAATACCGACGCGCCCGCCGCAGACGGGTTGGTAAAGCCATCGGCGTGAATCGACATAAACAGATCCGCACCGTGCTTGTGGGCAATCTCCACGCGGTCGTACAGGGGGATAAAGGTATCGCCAGTGCGGGTAAGACGCGCATCAATGCCGTTGCTTTGTAAGATTGAACGGACGTTCTTGGCTATCGCCAGCACCACGTGTTTTTCTTTTGAACCGTTATGCCCGATAGCACCGGTATCAATACCACCGTGGCCTGGGTCTAACATCACCAACCGCCGTCCCGACGATTTTTTCGCTGGTTTGCTATGCCCGTTGCTGGTTTTTAAGCTGGCATCTTTTGCCGCTGCCTGAGAGGCAATGCCTGATAATGTGAGCGCAGCCAATCCGGCTTTCAGTACCTGGCGGCGCGAAGTCAGTGTTTTTAAAGGTTTAAAAGTGCTCATTCCGGCCTGAGTTGTGAAAACAGTAATCTATATGTTATATCGTATCGCGTTTCTTGTTGCGACTGCGCGCGATAAGAATTGTTTTACTTTTCATTTCAATACGTGTCTGCACACTATTATGCCATTTTTTTCACTGTGCCGCGTCAGATATTGGCTAAATCAGCCGTTCACGCCATAATCACTGTTTTTGAACCTGAAAAGGTGGGTAATACCATGGAGATACGCGTTTTCCGCCAGGCAGATTTTGAAGAGGTCATCACTCTATGGGAGCGATGCGATCTGCTGCGCCCATGGAACGATCCCGAGATGGATATCGAGCGCAAAGTGAATCACGACGTCAGCCTGTTTTTGGTGGCGGAGGTGAACGGTGAAGTGGTCGGTACGATTATGGGCGGTTACGATGGTCATCGCGGTTCCGCTTATTATTTGGGGGTTCATCCTGAATACCGTGGAAGGGGAATTGCCAACGCACTCCTGAACCGTCTTGAGAAAAAACTCATTGCTCGCGGTTGTCCGAAAATACAGATTATGGTGCGGGAAGAAAACGAGGTCGTACTGGGAATGTACGAACGTCTGGGCTATGAGCATGCCGATACGCTCAGCTTGGGTAAGCGTTTGATTGAAGATGAAGAGTACTAAACCACTCATCTTTCCTTCCGATTATGATGCGCTGGGGAGGTTGCAGCTCCCTTGGCTATTCTGGGGTGTATTGTTGTTGCAGATGCGTGCTTTTGCACGGGCATTACATGCTATCGCTTTTGAGAATGTGCATTTCGAAGGTTTAGATCTGCTTTATGTCGTCTTTCCTGGCATCCCTGCGTTGGTGGTTTTCGCGCTGTTTAGTAGAGTGCGACGCTACTGGAGCTGGAAGCTTTGGTGTCTTGGGCGTTGGGTGTTGATTTTTGGGCAATGTCTGCAATTAGTCTGGCCTTTGCTTCATTGGTTTAATGGCGAATCAATCACCGGATGGGCGTTAGCCTTTTTTGTCATCAATATTTCGGCGTTGTGGTGGGTATGCTCAAGCCAGCGCTTATGGGCTTGTTTTACGAGTGAATACGGTTATCCATCATTTCATTATAAGAATATCCGTTATTGAAATGGTTGTTGTAATGAGCTTACGTTGGCTGATATAGAATTGAAGATGAAGAGTACTGATTTCTCCCCTACCGATTTTGACGCGCAAGGCCGCCTGCGTCTGCCTGTTTTATTCTGGTGCCTGTTATTGTTGCAGGCGCGGACGTGGGTGTTATTTCTGATGGCGGGCGCATCGCGCAATCAGGGCGATGTCTTGCTGAACCTGTTTTATCCTGACCACCATCTTTTCTGGATTGGCCTGTTGCCTGGCATTCCGGCGGTGCTGGCTTTCTTAATCAGTGGGCGACGCCATGTTCATCCGCGCGTCTGGCGTCTACTGCGACCGGCGCTTATCATGGCTCAAATCGTCCTGCTTGGCTGGCAGCCCTGGCAGTGGTTTAACGGAGATGCCATTTCCGGCATCGGGTTGAGCCTGTTTATCGTGGATATTTTTGCCTTATGGTGGCTGCTGACTAACCGGCGTTTACGCGCCTGTTTTACGGATGCTGCGCAATAGACGGCACTTTTTGTGTTTTACGCACTCCAATAAGCCTGACTTGAATAGATAGGAAATATTAATGAAATCGCTGCGTATATTCGTGTGTGCCCTCCCGCTGGCTTTGACCGGCTGTTCAACGCTGTCGTCGGTAAACTGGTCTGCGGCTTATCCGTGGAACTGGTTTGGTTCTTCCGCAGAAGTGACTGAACAGGGCGTCGGCGGCCTGACTGGTGCAACGGCGCTAAATGAGCAGGCCATTAGCGACGCGCTCGGCAGTAGCTACCGTTTACGCAGCGGGATGAAAACCCACAACGGCAATATCGTGCATTATTTTGAAGCGCTGCGTGGTGACCAACTGGCGCTGATGATTAATGGGGATAACGGTACGGTGAGCCGGATTGACGTGCTGGATAGCAATATTGAAGCGGCGGATGGCGTGAAAGTGGGGACGCCGTTTAGCGCCGTTTACGACAAAGCGTTTGGCCATTGCCAGGCGGCGAACGAGGACGATAGCAACGTCGTTGAATGTAAAGCAAAAGACAGTGCACATATCAGTTATCAGTTCACCGGAAACTGGCAGGGGCCACAAGGGCTAATGCCGCCGGATGATTCACTGAAAAACTGGACGCTGAAGAAAATCGTTTGGCATCGCTAAATTTGTCGGCACATTAGCCTGGCCTGCTGAAAAGCGAGTACAATGTGTGAGGTTTTTATATGCCACGATGTCGTGGCATGTTTATTTCAGGAGGAGCGATGTCTCAGGTTCAGAGCGGCATTTTGCCGGAACATTGCCGCGCGGCGATTTGGATTGAAGCCAATGTAAAAGGGGATGTAAACGCCCTACGTGCTGGCAGCAAAATTTTTGCCGAAAAGCTGGCGGCGTTTCAGGATAAATTCCCGGACGCACATTTAGGCGCGGTAGTCGCGTTTGGCCATAACACCTGGCGCGAACTGAGCGGTGGCGTCGGTGCGCAAGAGCTGAAAGATTTTCCTCCGTATGGCAAAGGGCTGGCTCCATCAACGCAGTACGATGTGCTTATTCACATTCTTTCTCTGCGTCATGATGTTAACTTCTCCGTTGCTCAGGCTGCGCTGGCTGCCTTTGGCGATGCGCTGGATGTGAAAGAAGAAGTTCATGGTTTCCGTTGGGTGGAAGAACGCGATCTGAGCGGCTTCGTTGATGGCACGGAAAACCCGGCGGGTGAAGAAACGCGTCGTGAAGTGGCGGTCATCAAAGATGGCGTGGATGCGGGCGGCAGCTATGTTTTCGTTCAGCGTTGGGAGCACAACCTCAACCAACTGAACCGCATGAGTGTGCCGGATCAGGAAATGATGATTGGCCGTACCAAAGAAGCCAACGAAGAGATTGACGGCGACGAGCGCCCGGAGACATCTCACTTGACGCGTGTCGATCTTAAAGAAGACGGCAAAGGGTTGAAAATTGTTCGCCAGAGCCTGCCGTACGGCACGGCAAGCGGCACTCACGGCCTGTACTTCTGCGCCTACTGCGCACGTTTGCACAATATTGAACAGCAACTGCTGAGCATGTTTGGCGACACCGACGGTAAGCGTGATGCGATGCTGCGTTTCACCAAACCGGTGACCGGCGGCTACTACTTCGCGCCATCGCTGGATAAGCTGGTCGCGCTGTAAGTTGGTGCACTCCCCCTCACTCTATCCCTCTCCCTTTCTGGGAGTGCGTCGGGGTGAGGGTACAAACGACTTCCCCAGAACCGCATTCCCCGCCATCCTTGTCGCTGTAGCCACGCTGCTCGGCGTGCGTCTTATTCCCTTTTCAACTTCCAAATCACCAAACGGTATATAAAACCGTTACTCCTTTCGTACCCGTTATAAATACACTGGTGTTCAGAGAATCCTCACACTATAGGGTGCGCAATGGCTGTTAACTTACTGAAAAAAGGATACCTGACGCTGGCGGCTTCCCTGCTACTGGTTGCTCAGGCGCAGGCGACGGAGCTGCTGAACAGCTCTTACGACGTTTCCCGCGAGCTGTTTGCCACCCTGAATCCGCCGTTTGAACAGCAATGGGCGAACGATAACGGTGGCGATAAACTGACGATTAAACAATCTCATGCCGGGTCATCAAAACAGGCGCTGGCGATTTTGCAGGGCTTAAAAGCAGACGTTGTAACTTATAACCAGGTTACCGATGTGCAAATTTTGCACGATAAAGGCAAGCTAATTCCGGCGGATTGGCAGAGCCGTCTGCCGAACAATAGCTCGCCGTTTTACTCCACGATGGGCTTCCTGGTGCGTAAAGGTAACCCTAAAAATATCCACGACTGGAGCGACCTGGTGCGTTCTGACGTCAAACTGATTTTCCCAAACCCGAAAACGTCGGGTAATGCGCGCTATACCTATTTAGCCGCGTGGGGTGTAGCGGATAAAGCTGACGGCGGGGATAACGCGAAAACCCAGCAGTTTATGACGCAGTTCCTGAAAAACGTTGAAGTGTTTGATACCGGCGGTCGCGGTGCGACCACGACATTTGCCGAGCGTGGCCTGGGCGATGTGCTGATTAGTTTTGAGTCGGAAGTGAACAACATCCGCAAGCAGTACGAAGCGCAGGGTTTTGAAGTGGTTATCCCGAAAAACAACATTCTGGCGGAGTTCCCGGTGGCGTGGGTGGATAAAAATGTTCAGTCCAACGGCACGGAAAAGGCGGCGAAAGCCTACCTCAACTACCTCTACAGCCCACAGGCGCAGACGATCATCACCGATTACTACTATCGCGTGAATAATCCGCAGGTGATGGACAAGCTGAAAGATAAATTCCCGCAGACTGAGCTGTTCCGCGTGGAAGATAAATTTGGCTCCTGGCCTGAGGCGATGAAAACCCATTTCGCCAGCGGTGGCGAGTTAGACAAGCTGTTAGCGGCGGGGCGTAAGTAATGTTTGCTGTTTCCTCCAGACGCGTGTTGCCGGGCTTTACCCTGAGCCTCGGCACCAGTCTGCTGTTTGTTTGTTTAATTCTGCTACTGCCACTCAGTGCGCTGGTGATACAGCTCGCACAGATGAGCTGGGCGCAGTATTGGGAAGTGATTACCAACCCGCAGGTGGTTGCCGCCTATAAAGTGACGCTGTTGTCGGCTTTTGTGGCGTCGATTTTTAATGGTGTGTTTGGCCTGCTGATGGCGTGGATTTTAACCCGCTATCGTTTTCCTGGCCGCACGTTGCTGGACGCGCTGATGGATTTGCCGTTTGCGTTGCCTACCGCTGTAGCGGGGCTGACGCTGGCCTCGCTGTTCTCGGTGAATGGTTTTTACGGTGAATGGCTGGCGAAGTTTGATATCAAAGTGACCTATACCTGGCTGGGGATTGCGGTGGCGATGGCCTTTACCAGCATCCCGTTTGTGGTGCGCACGGTGCAGCCGGTACTGGAAGAACTAGGCCCGGAGTACGAAGAAGCGGCTGAAACGCTGGGTGCGACCCGCTTACAGAGTTTTCGCAAAGTGGTATTGCCAGAGTTATCACCGGCTCTATTGGCGGGCGTTGCACTGTCGTTTACCCGCAGTTTGGGGGAGTTTGGCGCGGTAATTTTTATCGCGGGCAATATCGCGTGGAAAACGGAAGTGACATCGCTGATGATTTTTGTGCGCTTGCAGGAGTTTGATTATCCGGCGGCGAGCGCGATTGCTTCGGTTATTCTCGCGGCCTCTCTGTTGCTGCTGTTTTCTATCAACACTTTGCAAAGTCGCTTTGGGCGACGTGTGGTAGGTCATTAATGGCAGAAGTGACTCAATTGAAGCGTTATGACGCGCCCCGCATTAACTGGGGAAAATGGTTTCTGATTGGCACTGGCGTGTTGGTATCCGCCTTTATCCTGCTAGTGCCGATGATTTATATCTTCGTTCATGCCTTCAGCAAAGGGCTGATGCCGGTGCTGAAAAACCTGGCCGACCCGGACATGCTGCACGCCATTTGGCTGACGGTGTTGATTGCGCTGATTACCGTGCCGGTCAACCTGGTGTTTGGCGTGCTGCTGGCCTGGCTGGTTACGCGCTTTAACTTCCCTGGCCGCCAGCTACTGTTGACGCTGCTGGACATTCCGTTTGCCGTTTCGCCGGTGGTGGCAGGCCTGGTGTATCTGCTCTTTTACGGCTCTAACGGCCCGCTTGGCGGCTGGCTGGAGGCGAATAACCTGCAAATTATGTTTGCCTGGCCGGGGATGATTCTGGTCACTATTTTCGTCACCTGCCCATTCGTGGTGCGCGAGCTGCTCCCGGTGATGCTAAGCCAGGGCAGCCAGGAAGATGAAGCGGCGATATTACTCGGCGCCTCCGGCTGGCAGATGTTTAAACGCGTCACTTTGCCTAATATTCGCTGGGCGCTGCTGTACGGCGTAGTGCTGACTAACGCGCGGGCGATTGGCGAATTTGGCGCAGTGTCGGTGGTTTCCGGCTCGATTCGCGGTGAAACCTTATCATTACCGTTACAGATTGAACTGCTGGAACAGGACTACAACACCGTTGGATCCTTCACCGCAGCGGCGCTGTTGACGTTGATGGCTATTCTGACCTTGTTCTTAAAGAGTGCGTTGCAGTGGCGTTTGCATAATCAGGAAAAACGCCTGCAACAGGAGGGAAATCATGAGCATTGAGATTGCCAATATTAAGAAGTCTTTTGGTCGCACCCAGGTGCTGAATGATATCTCTCTGGATATCCCTTCCGGCCAAATGGTCGCGCTGCTGGGGCCATCTGGCTCCGGGAAAACCACGCTACTGCGCATCATCGCTGGGCTGGAGCACCAAACCAGCGGCAATATTCGTTTTCAGGGCACTGATGTAAGCCGCCTTCATGCGCGCGATCGCAAGGTCGGTTTCGTGTTCCAGCACTACGCGTTGTTCCGCCATATGACGGTGTTCGATAACATCGCTTTTGGCCTGACCGTACTGCCAAGACGTGAACGGCCAAATGCCGCCACGATTAAAGCCAAAGTCAGCAAACTGCTGGAAATGGTACAGCTTTCTCATCTGGCGGATCGCTATCCGGCACAGCTTTCCGGCGGGCAGAAGCAGCGCGTGGCGTTGGCGCGCGCACTGGCGGTCGAACCGCAAATTTTACTGCTGGATGAACCCTTCGGCGCGCTGGACGCCCAGGTTCGTAAAGAGCTTCGTCGCTGGTTACGCCAGCTCCATGAGGAGCTGAAATTTACCAGCGTTTTTGTCACCCACGATCAGGAAGAAGCGATGGAAGTCGCCAATCGCGTGGTGGTGATGAGCGAGGGGAATATTGAGCAAGCCGATGAGCCGGATCAAGTATGGCGTGAACCGGCGACCCGTTTCGTGCTGGAATTTATGGGTGAAGTGAACCGTCTTCAGGGCACTTTGCGCGGTGGGCAATTCCACGTTGGCGCGCACCGCTGGCCGCTGGGATATACGCCGTCTTATCAAGGGCCAGTGGACTTGTTCCTGCGCCCGTGGGAAGTGGACGTTAGCCGCCGCACCAGTCTGGATTCGCCATTGCCGGTGCAGGTGCTGGAAGCCAGCCCGAAAGGGCACTACACCCAATTAGTGGTGCAGCCGCTGGGGTGGTATCACGAACCGCTGACGGTTGTCATGCGCGGAGATGATGCGCCGGTTCGCGGTGAACGGCTGTTTGTGGGGCTGCAAAACGCACGCCTCTATAACGGTAATGAGCGCATCGAATCACACGAGAATCTTGCTCTGGCGGAAACGGCCTGATAGCTTAATCGCACGTGCTTTTGCTGGGTGGCGCTGCGCTAACCCAGTCTACAAATTGATGCCCATAGGCCCGGTCAGCGCAGCGCCACCGGGCTTTTTACTGGATTGCGATCGTGAACACATTAGAACACACCATCGGTAATACGCCGTTGGTAAAACTACAGCGTCTGGGGCCGGATAACGGTAGTGAAATTTGGGTTAAGTTAGAGGGCAATAACCCCGCAGGCTCGGTAAAAGACCGTGCTGCGCTGTCGATGATTGTTGAAGCGGAAAAACGCGGTGAGATTAAGCCTGGCGACGTGCTGATTGAGGCCACCAGCGGCAATACCGGCATTGCGCTGGCGATGATTGCAGCGTTGAAAGGCTATCGCATGAAACTGCTGATGCCAGACAATATGAGCCAGGAACGCCGTGCCGCGATGCGTGCCTACGGCGCAGAACTGATTCTGGTCACGAAAGAGCAGGGGATGGAAGGCGCGCGTGATTTAGCGTTGGCGATGGCGAACCGTGGCGAAGGTAAGCTGTTGGATCAGTTCAATAACCCGGATAACCCGTACGCGCATTACACCTCTACGGGGCCGGAAATCTGGCAACAAACTGACGGACGTATCAGCCATTTTGTCTCCAGCATGGGAACCACCGGGACGATTACCGGCGTGTCACGTTTTCTGCGCGAGCAGGATAAACCGGTCACGATTGTCGGTCTACAGCCGCAAGAGGGCAGCAGTATTCCCGGCATTCGCCGCTGGCCTGCGGAATATATGCCGGGAATTTTTAATGCCCAGTTAGTTGATCAGGTGTTGGATATTCATCAGCATGATGCGGAAAACACCATGCGTGCTCTGGCGGTGCGGGAAGGTATTTTCTGCGGCGTGAGTTCCGGTGGTGCAGTGGCGGGTGCAATACGTATTGCCGAGCAAAACCCTGGTGCAGTCGTGGTGGCGATCATCTGCGATCGCGGCGATCGCTATCTCTCTACCGGTGTCTTTGGCGAAGAACATTTTAGCCAGGGCGCGGGAATTTAACGAATACGAGGAGCCTGAGCGATGGCTCCTTTTTTATATGTCGTCGGTATGATGCCAGTCGTGCGTTGGGTTCAGCAGGTCAGTGCCGTAAGAGTTATCTATCGTACACAGCCAGCGCCCATCGCGGAGGGCGAAAACGTAGGTCGCCCGTCGTGTTTCTTGAGAGATCTCCCCCTCCTCATTGGGAATATCTAGCCGGGTTTCCATAATCACCAGCGCGTTGCCGGCCCCTTCGATAATCTCCATTTTTCCTTGTGTGACCACTAACCGATGCTGAAAAAAGTCAGCAATAGCGATAAAGGCTTTATGGATATTCACTTTGCCTTTGACCACCATTTCCGGCTTGACCACCAGCGTGGCGTCGTCGGCGTAGTACTCCATCAGGGTATCGTAATCTTCTTGTGAAATTGCCCGATCGCAGGCTTGGATAACTGCTTTTAATTGTGAATGTACCAAAGTCATGCTCATCAAGCCTCGTGAATAGGGGAGGTAATCCCGCCGTCTGTTGCGAAGGGTGAGGTGTAAGTATACAGAGCACGGCCAAACCAGGCGGATTTCTCATAAAGTTTGTGACGTTAGCGCTATTTTTGTTCTTAGGCGGGTAGGTTCGATCTTTTCGCTGGAGTGGCATACCATAGGGCAGTCAATGGATAAAGTATGACCCGCCGTCCAGCGGGAGGAGAAATCATGGACCAGCAAGATGACATACAATCGGTGCTGTTTAGCGACACGCGCCAGGCGCTGCAAGCGGATATCGTTGCCGTGCAGTCTCAGGTTATCTATGGCAGCGTAGGCAACAGTATTGCCGTTCCGGCCATTAAGCAGCACGGTTGGCAAGTGATGGCTGTGCCAACGGTGTTATTCAGTAATACTCCACACTACGACACCTATTATGGCGGCGTGATCCCGGCTGAATGGTTTAAAGGCTATTTACAGGCGCTAAGCGAGCGTCATGCGCTGCGTCAGCTAAAAGCGGTGACGACCGGATATATGGGCAGCGCCGAGCAAATTGCGATTCTCGCGCAGTGGCTGGCGGAAGTACGCCGCACAAACCCCGATATCTGTGTGCTGGTTGACCCTGTCATTGGCGATACCGACAGCGGCGTGTATGTGAAAGCGGAAATCCCGCAAGCGTATCGTACGTTACTGCTGCCGCAGGCGCAGGGGATTACGCCCAACTTATTTGAGCTACAGATGCTAACGGATATGCCGTGCAATACGTTGCAAGAGGCGACGTTGGCGGCGCGCAGTCTGCTGTCCGACACCTTACGCTGGGTGGTGATTACCAGTGCGCCTTCGCAAGACCCGCACTGCATTTCGGTGGTGACGGTGACGGCTGATATGATTCGCGTTATTGAGCATCCGCGTATCGTGACGGACTTAAAAGGGACGGGCGATCTGTTCTGTGCTGAGCTTATTAGCGCAATCCTTGAGGGCGTGGCGCTGGGTGACGCGGCAGAACGTGCGGCAAACCGAGTGTTGCAGGTGATGACGTGGACACATGAACATGATTGTCATGAGTTGATGCTGCCAGCGTTATAAATGACAGGCATAAAAAATGGCACCGAAAGGTGCCATTTTTTCACTGCGGCAAGAATTACTTCTTGATGCGGATCACTGGGGTTTCACCCACAGTCACGCTACCGGACAGTTTGGTCAGTTCTTTAATCTCGTCCATGTTGGAGATAACAACCGGAGTCAGGGTAGACTTGGCTTTCTCTTCCAGCAGTGGCAGATTGAATTCGATAACAGTGTCACCGACTTTAACACGCTGGCCTTCTTCCGCGATACGTTTGAAGCCTTCGCCTTTCAGTTCAACGGTGTCGATACCGAAGTGGACGAACAACTCAATGCCGCTATCTGATTCGATAGAGAAAGCGTGGTTGGTTTCAAAGATTTTACCGATGGTTCCGTCAACCGGCGCAACCATTTTGTTGCCGGTTGGTTTGATAGCAATGCCATCACCAACGATTTTCTCAGCAAACACTACATCCGGCACGTCTTCGATGTTGACGATTTCGCCAGAGAGCGGTGCAACAATCTCAATAGTTCCGGTGTCTTTTTTATCATCAGAAACCAGAGATTTCAGTTTATCGAACAAACCCATGATCTTCTCCTAAGCAGTAATTTGGGCCGCATCTCGTGGATTAGCAGATTGTTTTTTCTTCAATGAACTTGTTAACCAGCGTCATTAACTCGTCCGTTGTCGGTTGAGCAAGAGCTTGCTCT
Organism: Kluyvera fluvialis; assembly: GCF_059725275.1. Lineage (NCBI taxonomy): Bacteria > Pseudomonadati > Pseudomonadota > Gammaproteobacteria > Enterobacterales > Enterobacteriaceae > Kluyvera > Kluyvera fluvialis. The sequence goes on from NZ_AP046142.1 coordinate 1,478,095, forward strand.
GCTAATACCTTCGCATCTTCGAAGTTCGTGTTACGGATAATCTTCTTAATGCGCGGGATAGAAATGGCGCTCATAGAGAACTCGTCCAGACCCATCCCCAGCAACAGAAGTGTAGCACGTTCGTCGCCTGCAAGCTCACCACACATGCCAGTCCATTTGCCTTCAGCATGAGAAGCATCAATAACTTGCTTGATCAAGGTAAGGACAGACGGTGACATTGGCTGGTAAAGATGTGAAATCATATCATTACCACGGTCAACTGCCAGAGTATACTGCGTTAAATCATTGGTACCGATACTAAAGAAATCAACTTCTTTGGCTAAATGACGAGCAATCGTTGCCGCAGCCGGTGTTTCCACCATCACGCCAATCTCAATCGTTTCGTCAAAAGCTTTACCTTCGTCGCGCAGTTCCTGTTTGTAGATTTCAATCTCTTTGCGCAGTGCACGCACTTCTTCAACAGAGATAATCATCGGGAACATGATGCGCAGTTTACCGAAAGCAGAAGCGCGCAGGATGGCACGAACCTGGTCACGCAGGATCTCTTTACGATCCATTGCGATACGCACGGCACGCCAGCCCAGGAACGGGTTCTCTTCTTTCGGGAAGTTCATGTATGGCAGCTCTTTATCGCCGCCGATGTCCATGGTACGGACGATAACCGCTTGCGAGCCACAGGCTTCAGCAACGGCTTTATACGCTGCAAACTGTTCTTCTTCAGTTGGCAGGGCATCACGGTCCATGAACAGGAATTCGGTGCGGTACAGACCAACACCTTCAGCGCCGTTACGCTCAGCACCGTCGATATCACGAACGGTACCGATGTTGGCGCAAACTTCAACCTGGTGGCCATCAAGGGTGATTGCCGGCAGATCTTTCAGTTTTGCCAGTTCGGCTTTTTCATTGGCAACCTGCTCTTGAATCGCGCGCAGTTGCTCAATTTCTTCGTTCGTTGGGTTGACGTAAACGAGGTTGTTTACGGCATCCAGAATCAGATAATCGCCATTTTTCACCTGAGAGGTGACATTGCCAGTACCCACAATCGCTGGCAGCTCCAGGGAACGCGCCATGATGGAAGTGTGAGAAGTACGGCCACCAACATCGGTGATGAAACCCAGCACCTTGTTCAGGTTCAGCTGTGCGGTTTCAGACGGTGTCAGGTCAGCGGCAACCAGGATAACTTCGTCCTGAATCGCGCTCAGGTCAATAATCGCCAGACCCAGGATGTTGCGCAGCAGGCGCTTACCGATGTCACGTACGTCAGCCGCACGTTCTTTCAGGTATTCATCATCCAGTTCTTCCAGGGCAGTAGCCTGACCTTCGATAACTTCATGCGCAGCTGCATCAGCTGTCATGTTCTTATCTTTAATCAGGGCTATGATTTCCTGCTCCAGCTCCTCATCTTCGAGCAGCATGATGTGCCCTTCGAAGATGGCTTCTTTTTCTTCACCGAAAGTTTCGCCAGCTTTAGTCTTGATTGCTTCGAGCTGAGCTGACGCTTTAGAACGGCCATTCAGAAAACGCTCGACTTCCTGCTCAACGCTATCGGCAGAAATTTTCTTCCGGTCGATGACAATCTCATCTTCTTTCAGCAGCAATGCTTTACCGAAAGCGATACCCGGGGATGCTAAAATGCCTGAAATCATAACCCTACCTTACTTGTGACTGATATTTAAAAGAACTCGTTGAACTTACTCGAGTTCAGCCATCAGTTTAACCAGATGTTCAACTGCTTTCTGCTCGTCTTCACCTTCTGCGGACAGGGTGACAACAGTACCCTGAGTCAGGCCCAGAGTTTGCAGTTTGAACAGGCTTTTTGCGCTAGCGCTTTTGCCGTTGGAAGTCACAGTGATCTCAGAAGTGAAGCCTTTCGCTTCTTTAACAAACTGAGCAGCAGGGCGGGTATGCAGACCGTTCGGAGCGGTAATGGTAACTTCTTGCTGGAACATTATATTTCCCCAACTTATAGGTTTAGTGTTGTGGAACTAAAGTCTAGCCTGGCGGCTACACTTTAGCCTGTATTACTCATCAAGCGACGCCCACAAATCAGCACTGCTATCGGTAACGTATTCCGACGCAGACGCGTCTGGCCTTTGACGTTTCGCTTATCATTAAACATTATGCCGCGAAAGCAGGATTTGAACCAAATCATAAAATCGATTCAGCTTTTAGAAATCCTGTTAAGAATAATTTCGCGCTTCAAAATAAATATGCTGGTTAAATACCAGACTCAAGGAAGTGAAGCAATGCCAGGAGGGGTAAAAGTTTGATGCGCGCCACAAAAAAGCACCACATTGGGTGCTTTTTTACGCGATTTTAACGAACTGGCATTACTGTTGCAGTTCTTTCTCTGTAAAGAGATCTGCGAACAATGCAGTGCTCAAATAGCGTTCACCTGAGGACGGTAGGATAACCACAATATTCTTATTGGTAAAGGTTTCATCTTCTTGCAATTTCAATGCAGCGGCGACGGCGGCGCCAGACGAAATCCCCGCAAGAATACCTTCTTCTTCCATCAGGCGGTGCGCGGTAGAAATGGCTTCTTCGTTGGTGATAGCCACAACTTTATCAATCAGTTTCAGGTCAAGGTTGCCTGGAATGAAGCCCGCGCCAATGCCCTGGATTTTATGCGGGCCAGGTTTAATTTCTTCGCCTGCCAGCGCCTGAGCGATAACCGGTGAGTCGGTAGGTTCGACCGCGACAGAAATCAAGTCGGTTTTGCCTTTCGTGCCTTTGATAAAGCGCGTGACGCCGGTCAGCGTACCGCCAGTACCCACGCCAGCAATAAAGACGTCAACCTGGCCGTCGGTATCTTCCCAGATTTCTGGGCCGGTGGTTTTTTCATGAATTTCCGGGTTGGCTGGATTGCTGAACTGTTGCAGCAGCAGGTATTTTTCCGGATTACTGGCGACAATTTCCTCGGCTTTCTGGATGGCGCCTTTCATGCCCTTTGCGCCTTCGGTCAGCACCAGGTTCGCGCCCAGTGCTTTCAGCAGCTTACGGCGTTCGATGCTCATGGTTTCTGGCATAGTCAGCGTCAGTTTATAGCCACGAGCAGCGGCAACGTAGGCCAGAGCGATACCGGTGTTACCGCTGGTTGGTTCAACCAATTCCACGCCAGCTTTCAGTACGCCACGTTTTTCGGCATCCCAAATCATATTGGCACCGATACGGCATTTGACGCTGAAGCTTGGGTTACGTGATTCTACCTTCGCCAGAATGCGCCCGTTACCGATACGGTTCAGTCGTACCAGTGGCGTATGACCGATAGTCAGGGAGTTATCTTCAAAAATCTTACTCATGGCCTATCCTTAACTGTATGAAATTTGGGGTACTGGACCAGCATACCTGCTTAAAGATTCTGCGGAAGTAAGGATTTCGCATATCTATATACTGAAGGGAAATAATGGTAAGCAGGATGGAATAAGGCAGGGCATAAGCCCCGCCTTAAGGTGATATTACTTCCACATTGCGTGTTTATCGCGATAACAATCAACCCACATCGCGGTTGCACCACAGATAGCGACAGGAATAATCACCAGATTCAATACTGGAATCAGCGTGAACAGGCTGGTCAGCGCACCAAACTGCATATTGGTGACTTTACGTGTGCGCAGCGCTTCACGCATGGTTTTGAACGGCACTTTATGGTTGTCGAACGGGTAGTCGCAATACTGAATCGCCAGCATCCACGCACTGAACAGGAACCATAGAACCGGTGCTACCGTTTGTCCGATACCCGGAATAAAGTACAGCAACAGCAGCACCACCGCGCGTGGCAGATACCACGCCAGCTTTTGCCATTCCCGCTTCATGATGCGCGGCAAGTCTTTCATGATATCGATAACGCCTGCATCTGGCGGGGTTGCCCCCGTTAAGCGGGCTTCCAGTTGCTCGGCGAGCAGACCGTTGAACGGCGCGGCAATCCAGTTGGCAATCGTTGAGAATAAATAGCCGAAAACCAACAAAATCGAGATGACAACCACCGGCCACAGCAGATAGCTCAGCCATTGCAGCCAGTCTGGAATGCGGCTCATTAAGGACGGTATCCAGCTTTCCAGTTTGCTGAACAGCCACCAAAACGCGCCGCCCATCAGCACAATGTTGACCAATAATGGCAAGATGACGAAACGACGGATGCCCGGCAAGCCGATCAGTTTCCAGCCCTGAGAGAAATAGTAAACGCCGCTCCGTGCGGCAGGGGTGGATGATGAAACCATGGTCAGGGAGTGCTCCTTTGTCTGACTGCATTAAAAGACGACTATATATTATCGGGTTGTTGGGCAATGACCAGTTAGGAAATGTTCGAAAAAACAGCAAAAAGCACAATTTAATGCATCTTTATGTGGTGAATCTCACGTGTGCACTTGCACTTGACGTAATCGACAAATACTCTTAGTGAGTAAATGTTTGCCGTGGTGGCAAGGTGTTAGAACAACAGAGAATATAATGATGCAGGATTTGCGTCTGATATTAATCATTGTTGGCGCGATCGCCATACTTGCTTTACTGGTTCATGGTTTTTGGACGAGCCGTAAAGAACGTTCATCGATGTTTCGCGATCGTCCAATGAAGCGTATGAAGTCTCGTGATGCCGATGATGAGTCGGAAGACGACTTTGATGACAATGTTGAAGGCGTGGGTGAAGTTCGTGTCCACAAGGTCAATCACGCCCCTGGGGTTGCTGGGGAGCATGACGCCCCTCGTCAGACGCCTCAACACCAGTATCAGCCGCCTTACGAGCGTCAGGCTCCACAGCCTGTGCGTCCGCAAGAGCCAGCTGTGCAGCCGCCGCCTGTGCAACAGCCGCATCAGCCTGCTCAGCACGCGCCGGTTCCACCGCCGCAACCTGTGCAGCAGCCTGTGCGCCCACCGGTTGTTGAACCGCAGCCCGTGCCGCAGCAACCCGTGCAGGTGGCTCCGCAGCCTGTAGCGCCGCAGCCAGCACCAGTAGAAGCGCCAGCCGCACAGCCTGTGCAGCCGCAGCAGCCAGAACCGGTTGCTCAGCCCGCGCCAGAACCGGCTCAACCGGTTAAACAGGAGCGCAAAGAAACGGTTATCGTGATGAACGTTTCAGCACATCAGGGCACTCAGATTAACGGCGAACTGCTGCTGAACAGCATTCAGCAAGCTGGGTTTAAATTTGGCGATATGAACATTTTCCATCGTCATCTCAGCCCAGACGGTAGCGGCCCTGCGCTGTTCAGCCTTGCGAATATGCTCAAGCCGGGTACGTTTGACCCAGACAATATGAGCGAGATGCTGACCCCAGGCGTCACCATCTTCATGCAGGTGCCTTCATACGGCGACGAGCTGCAAAACTTCAAGCTGATGCTCCAGTCGGCGCAGTATATTGCCGATGAAGTGGGCGGTGTGGTGCTTGACGACCAGCGTCGGATGATGACCCCGCAAAAACTGCGCGAGTACCAGGACCGTATTCGTGAAGTGAAAGACGCTAACGCCTGATAGGCCCGCGCCTTTTCAAACTCTTCCTGAACCCCCGCCTGTCGGGGGTTTTTTATCATTGATGGTGTGATATGCAACCTATAGAACAACAACTGACTGAACTGCGAGCGACGCTTCGCCATCATGAATATCTGTATCATGTGCTGGACGCGCCAGAGCTGCCGGATGCGGAATATGACCGCCTGATGCGCGAACTGCGCGAGCTTGAAGCGCAGCACCCTGAATTGATCACCCCTGACTCACCTACGCAGCGTGTCGGCGCGGAACCGCTGGCAGCATTCAGCCAGGTTCGTCACGACGTGCCGATGCTGTCGCTCGACAACGTTTTTGATGAAGAGAGTTTTCTTGCGTTCAACAAACGCGTTCAGGATCGTTTGCAGAGCAGCGATAAGCTGGTGTACTGCTGCGAGCTAAAGCTCGACGGCCTGGCGGTGAGTATTCTGTATGAAGATGGCGTGCTGGTGCGTGCGGCAACCCGTGGCGATGGTACGACCGGGGAAGATATTACCGCCAACGTGCGCACCATCCGCGCAATCCCGTTGCGCCTGCATGGTGACAATATTCCGGCGCGTCTGGAAGTGCGTGGCGAAGTGTTCCTGCCGCAGGCGGGCTTTGAAAAAATTAACGATGATGCGCGCCGTTCTGGCAACAAAGTGTTTGCTAACCCGCGTAATGCGGCGGCTGGCTCTCTGCGCCAGCTTGACCCGCGTATCACCGCGAAGCGACCACTTACTTTCTTCTGCTATGGCGTCGGTATTCTGGAAGGTGGCGAGCTGCCGGGGAGCCATCTGGGCCGCCTGCAACAGTTTAAAGCCTGGGGGCTGCCGGTGAGCGACCGCGTCACCCTGTGCGACTCGCCGGAGGAAGTGCTTGCTTACTATCATAAAGTTGAGCAAGACCGCCCGACGTTGGGCTTCGATATCGACGGCGTGGTGATTAAAGTTGACTCCCTGGACTTACAGGAACAACTGGGCTTTGTGGCTCGCGCCCCACGTTGGGCGGTGGCGTTTAAATTCCCCGCCCAGGAGCAACTGACTTTTGTGCGTGACGTTGAGTTCCAGGTTGGACGTACCGGGGCGATTACCCCCGTTGCGCGCCTTGAACCGGTTCAGGTGGCAGGGGTATTGGTCAGCAACGCGACTTTGCACAATGCTGATGAAATCGAACGTCTGGGGCTGCGCATTGGCGATAAAGTGGTGATTCGCCGCGCCGGTGACGTTATCCCGCAGGTGGTAAACGTGGTGCTTTCCGAGCGCCCCGCAGACACGCAAGAAATTGTTTTCCCGACGCACTGCCCGGTGTGCCATTCCGACGTTGAACGCGTCGAAGGTGAAGCCGTAGCTCGCTGTACCGGCGGCTTAATCTGTGGTGCGCAGCGTAAAGAGTCGCTCAAGCACTTTGTCTCCCGTCGCGCGCTCGACGTTGACGGTATGGGCGACAAAATCATCGACCAACTGGTGGAAAAAGAGTACGTCCATACGCCAGCCGATCTCTTTACCCTGACGGCAGGCAAACTGACCGGCCTTGACCGCATGGGGCCGAAGTCGGCGCAAAATGTGGTGAACGCGCTGGAAAAAGCTAAGCACACGACGTTTGCCCGCTTCCTCTATGCTCTGGGGATTCGTGAAGTCGGTGAAGCGACCGCCGCAGGGCTGGCGGCCTTCTTCGGTACGTTGGAAGCGCTGGAAGCTGCGTCCGTTGACGAGCTGCAAAAAGTACCGGACGTCGGCGTTGTTGTGGCCAACCATGTGTTTAACTTCTTTGCCGAAGAGAGCAATCGCGCGGTTATCCAGCAGTTGCTTAAAGAAGGCGTCACCTGGCCTGCGCCTGTTGTGATTAACGCTGAAGAGATCGATAGCCCGTTTGCCGGTAAAACGGTGGTACTGACTGGCAGCCTGAGCCAGATGTCGCGTGATGATGCTAAAGCGCGGTTGGTTGAACTGGGGGCGAAAGTAGCGGGCAGCGTGTCGAAGAAAACCGACCTGGTGATTGCCGGTGAAGCGGCTGGCTCAAAACTGGTGAAAGCACAAGAGCTGGGCATTGAGGTGATTGATGAAGCCGAAATGCTACGCCTGTTAGGAGTTTAAGGTGGATAAGGCACAGTTGATTGAGATAGCCAACACGGAAATGCCGTTCGGCAAGTATAAAGGACGGCGTTTGATTGACGTACCGGAGGAGTATCTGCTGTGGTTTGCCCGCAAAGATCAATTTCCGGCGGGCCATCTTGGTGAGCTGATGGCGCTGACGTTATTGATTAAAACTGAGGGGCTGACCCAACTGGTTCAGCCCCTGAAGCGCTAACTTCCGACGCGGGCCTGTTCTTTGGCCTGCTGTTTTTCCGTCTGTTCTTTGTAGCGACGCGCTAGCACCGCACATGTCATCAGCTGAATCTGGTGGAAAATCATCAGTGGCAGCACCATCATCCCCAATACTGATGTGGGGAAAAGAATATTGGCCATCGGAATACCGTTGGCCAGACTCTTTTTCGACCCGCAGAACACAATCGTAATCTCATCCGCTTTATTGAAGCCCATTTTGCGTGCGGCAACCGTGTTAATCAGGATCACCAACGCCAGTAGCACAATACTGGTTACGACAATAAACAGCAGCGAGCCGACGCCGACTTTATGCCAGATACCGTTGACGACCGCTTCGCTGAAGGCGGAATAGACCACCAGCAGAATCGACGTTTGGTCTGTTTTGGCAATCCACTTTTTATGTCTGGTCACAAACGCCGCCGTCCACGGACGAGAAAGATGCCCAAGCACAAATGGCAGCAACAGTTGCAGCATAATTTTGCCGACTTGCTCAAGACTGCCGCCCGCGCCGTGCACGTTCATCACCAGGCCAACCAGCAGCGGTGAGAGGAATATTCCCAGCAAGCTCGATGCAGAGGCTGAGCACACTGCTGCGGCAACGTTACCACCCGCCAACGAAGTAAAGGCAATAGCCGACTGTACGGTCGCAGGCAGAATGCACAGATACAGAAAACCAGCATACAACTGCGGGTCAACGTTAATCGGGGCCCACCAGGCAAACAACACACCCAGCACAGGGAAGACCACAAAGGTGCTGCACATCACCCACAAATGCAGCCGCCAGTGGCTACCACCAGCGATAATCGACTCACGTGAAAGTTTGGCGCCGTGCATAAAAAACAGCAGGGCGATAGCCGCAGTGGTGAGGTTTTCAAAAAATGGCACAAAGTCGCCGCGCGCCGGAAAGAAGGTCGCCAGTAGGACGACGGCGATAAGCGTCAGCGTGAACGGATCTAATATGCGGAAAAGTTTCATAAAGACTCCTGAAGATCGATGCAGACATTTTGCTTTTTTATTTTTGAGAAATAAAATTGATTTATTGCATCCATTCATGAATTAAATAGATGAATTACTCACTGCGACAGTTAAAGGTGTTTGTGACGGTGGCCCAGGCCAAAAGTTTTAGTCGGGCAGGGGAAATAATTGGCCTCAGCCAGTCGGCGGTTAGCCACAGCGTGAAAGAGCTGGAAACCCAAACCGGTGTGCGGCTGTTGGACAGAACCACGCGCGAAGTGGTGCTAACCGAGGCAGGCCAACAGCTGGCGCTCAGGCTGGAACGTCTGCTTGATGAACTGCACGGAACGTTGCGGGAAGCGGGGCGCACAGGCCAGCAGTTAAGCGGCACGGTACGCGTAGCGGCGAGCCAAACTATTTCGGCACACCTTATTCCTCAATGTATTGCGCAGAGTAACCAGCGTTACCCGGATATTCGCTTTGTGCTGCACGATCGCCCGCAGCAGTGGGTTTTGGAAAGCATTCGTCAGGGTGATGTTGATTTTGGGATCGTTATCGATCCAGGTGCGGTGAGCGATCTTCAGTGTGAGGCGGTGCTATCGGAGCCGTTTTTTTTACTATGTCGTAGCGATCACCCTTTTGCCCAGATGCCTTGCGTAAGTTGGCAGGCGTTACAGGGCGTGAATCTGGTGCTTCAGGATTATGCCTCGGGTAGCCGCATGTTGATTGACGCTGCGCTGCGTTTGCATGATATCGACGCCAATATTGTGCAGGAAATTGGCCACCCGGCTACGCTGTTCCCGATGGTGACGGCAGGTATCGGGATTAGCATTATTCCCGCATTGGCACTGCCGCTACCGGAAGGCAGCCCACTGGTAGTGAAACGGATAACGCCTGGCGTTGAACGCCAATTAATGTTGGCGCGGAGAAAAAAACGTTCACTCTCGACGGCGGCACAGGCGCTGTGGGAAGTGGTTCGCGAGCAGGGGCAGTGCTTAATGGATGAGCGTTTGCAAGACCCGCTATATCAGACGTAAATATCGATTTGATGTTTGTCGTTGGGGTTGCTCGCCCCAGCGGCAGCGGCAAGCGATGCTTCTTGCTGTTCTTCCGCTTTTTCAGCCTGCTTTTGTTGTAGTTGCGCCAGTTGCTGTTCCAGCATGGCTATCTGATCCTGAATCAGCTCAGCCTGTTTCTTTTTCTCTTCCACGCTGCCGTTACCGTCGGCAATCTCTTTGAGCTGTTGCGTCAGCTTAATAATCTGCTGAGTAATGCGCGCCATTTGTGATGCGGTATCGTTACCGCTGGGCGCGGCAGTGCTGGTGGTGGTTTTCAGGGCGGCAATGGATGGGGCGCTGATCGTTGTCATGGTGTAGGCCTAAATAGAGAAACTATAAGGAATATCGGCAGCGTGCAGGCAGACTTGAGCTATGTCGTTGGAAAGTGTGCAATTACAAATAGCAGATAGCAAAAAAGCGCCTTTAGGGCGCTTTTTTACATTGGTGGGTCGTGCAGGATGACTCGCTTTGCTCGCCCTTCGGGCCGTCGCCGTGAACGACTCCGTTGTTTCGCTGCGCTCAACACCGAACCTGCAACAGGTTCGAATCGTTTATATCGCAGATAGCAAAAAAGCGCCTTTAGGGCGCTTTTTTACATTGGTGGGTCGTGCAGGATTCGAACCTGCGACCAATTGATTAAAAGTCAACTGCTCTACCAACTGAGCTAACGACCCGAAGTGGTGGGTGATGACGGGATCGAACCGCCGACCCCCTCCTTGTAAGGGAGGTGCTCTCCCAGCTGAGCTAATCACCCACTTCGGTACTTCACATATTGTTGTAAGAAATCCAGCTGGCGAGAAAGTGGTGGGTGATGACGGGATCGAACCGCCGACCCCCTCCTTGTAAGGGAGGTGCTCTCCCAGCTGAGCTAATCACCCACTTCTCAATTTCTTACATTACACGGCGGAGACTACATAAAGTAGTTGGTGGGTGATGACGGGATCGAACCGCCGACCCCCTCCTTGTAAGGGAGGTGCTCTCCCAGCTGAGCTAATCACCCCCGCTGTGTGGAGTCGCATTATAGGGAGAGTTGAAAATGAGTCAACGCCTTTTCTTAATAATTTGCTCGTTCGTCGTAAAATTAATCAATGCGATCGTAAAACGTTCTGTTATGTATGAATTCTATGCAAAATCAGCAAAGCATACGCTTGATGTGGGAACAACGGGGTGGGAGTGATAGAATATTGCCCACTTGTATTTCCGGGATTTGCCGGTTGTCGGCATCTTTATAAACGTAAGGCCATTTCATGAAAATCAAAACTCGCTTCGCGCCTAGCCCAACTGGCTATCTGCACGTCGGCGGTGCTCGTACTGCTCTTTATTCCTGGCTTTTTGCACGTAACCACGATGGTGAGTTTGTGCTGCGTATTGAAGACACCGATCTTGAGCGCTCCACGCCAGAAGCCATTGAAGCCATCATGGATGGTATGAACTGGCTGAATCTGGAATGGGATGAAGGCCCGTACTATCAGACCAAACGTTTCGATCGTTACAATGCGGTGATTGATGAAATGTTGGAAGCGGGCACGGCATATAAATGCTACTGCTCTAAAGAACGTCTGGAGCAGCTTCGTGAAACGCAGATGGCTAACGGTGAAAAGCCACGTTACGATGGCCGTTGCCGTCATGGCCACGAGCATCATGCTGATGATGAGCCGTGTGTTGTGCGTTTTGCTAACCCACAGGAAGGTTCCGTTATTTTTGACGACCAGATTCGTGGGCCTATCGAGTTCAGCAACCAGGAACTGGATGACCTTATCATCCGTCGTACCGATGGTTCCCCAACCTATAACTTCTGTGTTGTGGTGGATGACTGGGATATGGAAATCACCCACGTCGTGCGTGGCGAAGACCATATCAACAACACCCCGCGTCAGATTAACATCCTGAAAGCGTTAAATGCGCCAGTGCCGGTATATGCGCACGTTTCGATGATTAACGGCGACGACGGTAAAAAACTGTCCAAACGTCACGGTGCGGTAAGCGTGATGCAGTATCGTGATGATGGCTACCTGCCAGAAGCGCTGCTGAACTATCTGGTGCGTCTGGGTTGGTCGCATGGCGATCAGGAAATCTTCACCCGTGAAGAGATGATTAAATACTTCTCTCTGGGCGCGGTCAGCAAATCAGCCAGTGCGTTCAACACTGAAAAACTGCAATGGCTGAACCATCACTACATCAATAGCCTGGCCCCGGAATATGTGGCAACGCATCTGCAATGGCACATTGAGCAGGAAAATATCGACACCCGCGTAGGGCCGCAGTTGTCTGAATTGGTGACGCTGCTGGGCGAGCGTTGCAAAACGCTGAAAGAAATGGCGCAGAGCTGCCGTTACTTCTACGAAGATTTTGCTGAGTTTGATGCTGATGCCGCGAAGAAACACCTGCGTCCGGTGGCACGTCAGCCGCTGGAAGTGGTTCGCGATAAAATCACCGCGATCACTGACTGGACGGCTGAAAATGTGCACCATGCGATTCAGGCAACCGCCGATGAGCTGGAAGTGGGCATGGGTAAAGTCGGTATGCCACTGCGCGTAGCCGTTACCGGTGCTGGGCAATCGCCTGCGCTGGATGTCACCGTTCACGCGATTGGCAAAACCCGTAGCATCGAGCGCATCAACAAAGCGCTGGGCTTTATTACTGAGCGTGAAAGCCAGCAGTAATTTCCTTTCGGGCATAAAAAAAAGCGGGGCAACCCGCTTTTTTTATGCCTCGTCGGCACTAAGCCCCAGACGCGATAAAAAGCCGCGTATCCCTTCTCGCGACAGCAACTGTTGAAGGCGCTGCTGTTCAATCGGCGTCATATTTTGTAAGACATCGGCAATTTGCTGCCAAGTCGCATCTGATGGTTTTGCGCTGTAGCCGCGTACAGGCTCATCTATTTGATAGCTCGCCGTTGTATTACGCAACGCAGTGGTGTTGGCAAGGTAGTCAATGACTTGCGGCGACATAACGATAAGTCTCGCGCGACCACCTTTAACTCCTTTCATTGGCACGGTTTGCCAACCTTGCTCACGTATCCAGCGATTAACGGCTTGCTGGCTGACATGCACAAGATCTGACAGCTCTTTTGAGGTCATCATTGCAGGCAATGTTGTCATCATGATTGTTAACCACGGATTCCTAAACGCTGTAATAAACCGCTAATACCTTCCCGAAGCAGCAGCGAGGTAAGCTGTTTCTGTTCTGTCTCGGTCATTTCATCAACCAGCGTCAGCAGCAATGTATGAAAAGAGTTATCGCTCACGGTATAGGCAGTGGTGTTTTCGGTGGCGCGTTGCGCACTTTGAATAAACTCAACGACATGGTCATCAACGTGTACCAGGCGCGCTTTGCCTCCCTGAACGCCGGGACGTGGCGACGTTTGCCAACCTTCTTTACGCACCCATTTGTTGATGGTTTGTCGGCTATATCCCGTCAGATGAGCAATCTCCTCCGGCGTCATTCGTTCCTTGAGCATACAATTTCCTGAATCGCAGTGTGGGAATTACGAGTTCATGTTATATCATCGTTTTAGGCAAAAACGTGACACGTATAACTCCTGTTTGCGAGCAGCCACGTAATGTAGAGCGTTTGTTTGCTTTTTGGGCGATTAGATATTTTTAGCCAATTTTGCCGTTGACACTGTGCAAGGGAATTCATATTATGCCGCCCGTCAACACGACAGCTTTACGTTGGGGCTATAGCTCAGCTGGGAGAGCGCTTGCATGGCATGCAAGAGGTCAGCGGTTCGATCCCGCTTAGCTCCACCAAATTTATTCTTCTGATGCATTTATGCATAGGAAGAAGCCAAGAACCGCAATACTATTATGGTGTTGCGGTTTTTTGCTTTGTACATCTTCGCGAAAAGCCCACCGTATCTCTGGGAAAACAGATCCCACTCCATACACCTTTCTTGCTACTTTTATCTGTCTATACGTATTATCCGTTTTTAAGCTGAAGAAATCCGGAGCAATGATAACGTCCATTAGATGCTGAATGTATCAACGATACCTTCATTACATTCTTAAGAATCACAATTATGGAATATGGTCAAACGTGCTTGCCTAATATATCAACTAGTAAAGTGCAAATAAAAAGAGGTTGGATGTTAAAACATATGTTTTATTTAGATTAAAACGTTAAAAGCATACAATATATAAATGTATTTAAATGAAATAGAACGGTTCAGTATATAGGGATGTGGGTATGTAATAATAACTCGCAGTTTTAAAATATCAGAAAAATTACGCCTCTCCTATGCTCTAAATGGCTTGAGTCACTTGCTGGCAACGTAGAGGAAACTGAAGTGTGGCGAGCATAATATTGAGTTCAGAATAAGGAGCAGGGAAACAAATGAAATCCCAGACTATGGTATTACTATGTACAACCGTATTTTTATTGGCCGGATGTACCCATTCATCAATTGATGCCAGGAAAACGGACACAAGCCAAAAAGCAGAGAGCCGTTTCAGTAAAAAAACAACCACACAACTAACGGATAAAGATGTATTGGGTAATGAGGCAACCCTGACGGTTTCAGAAGAAGATATTCAGGCTGCGCTGGAGGCTGATGAATTCCGAGTACCACTCGACTCTGGCGTTATTCTGGTTCAGTCTGGAAACCGTGCCCCAGAAATGCTGATGCAACAGGAAATGAGTAAATATTATCGTGTGTCGGTTTTTTCAGGTATTCCCGATACACAGCAAGTGAAAGTTTGTAATGTTGCCAAAGCTCCAAAAGACGGCGATATAACAGAGTCAGTTGATAGTGAAAATATGAATTATATGCAGGCTCTACGCTATATTGCTGCAAAAGGAAAACAGAAAGCTGTCATTGTTTACTGGGATGCGTTGCAGGTAGGGCAATATGATACTGCTACAAAGAACACAATATGGTCAGATTACAAAAATGAAAAAATAACGGATACCGCTTTGCTGAGATACCTGGTGCGTTTTGCCCTGGTTGATGTAGCATCGGGTGAGTGGGCCACATGGTCACCGGTCAACTATGAGTACAGTGTACTCCCATCGTTGAACGAAAAAACACCGGTAACTGAGCAACAGATTGTTTTATTAAAACAAAAAACCTATGCCGCAGTCGTTAAGGATTTAGTCAGTCGCTATCAGTAGATTCTGCCACCTGCTTGCCGTTGTTTGTCGCCAATAATTGATGGCGACAAACAATAGTATGCATATTAGCACCGATCTTCCTCGGTTAATAAATCCTATCTTCCCACAGGCTATAGGCGCTAGTACCTGCGATACAGTGCTCTTGGGTAATACTTTCGTAGGTAAAAGAAACCATTTCCTCTGGCTGACCGCCGCTATCCACGATAGTATGTGGAACTGACAGATTAATATCTGAAATCCATGCATTGATCAGTTTAATTTTGTAATACAGTTCATTGATGCCGAAGCGGTTGGTACGATAAAACTCAAAATTGCAGGTTAGGCATTCATTTTCGGTAATTGCCTTACTCAGTAGCGGGGTCGATTTATCCACTGGTTTCTGAATATTCAGGGCAAGGTGATTAATATTTTGCGCACGGCTCAATCCGTGGCTCATCCCCAATACCATAATTTGATTCAAATGCCCGATTTGTGCCTTGTTGCCAATAGATGGCTGAGAGGAACAACCCGCAGAAATAAGCCCTTGAAGATTGCCATTCAGCGTCAGCCAGATAGGGTTTGCCATGATTAACTCCTTTATTTTAAATACGTTTAATTTATGCAGTCTGAATGATTTTGTGTATCGTCATTATTTACCAGAAGGGAGGCTAACTGCCGTTTCCGGTAGAGGATTATTTTTCAGCAATAGCCAGCGGCTGAGTACGCTGTCCAGACGTTCGTTAATTTGTTTTTCCAGCGTGTCCGTGTTCTGACCCTGCGTTCGGGCGTCCTGGTACTGTGTCAGTAAAAATTCCAACGGTGTTTCCTGGCCCAGTGAACGCTCAGCCTGCCAGACGACGGTTTTAATATAGGAAAGTGTCAGTCCTTCTTTTTCACGCTGCATGACTAAGTCTGCAAAGGCTCGTAGATCTTGCCTTGTTTGCTGCCACCCTCGCATTTGTGGGCTGTTTTGCGCGCGCGTTTTTAGTGTTTTATTCCATTGGACGGTAGCCTGTCGTTGCTGCTGGCTTGCCGGCCAGCGACTGTCTGCTGTGCGCGTCATCTGTACCCCGGTTTCCAGCAACTGGAGTGGCGAAGTTTCGGGAAGCTGTTTCAACTGCGGGCCATAATTTTCCAGCTTTGGGTTTGCAAGCCAGATGATGGCGGCTCCTTGTGCGGTATCTCTAAGTTGTGTGAGTTGTTGTTGCATCGGGTAAAACTGCCACCACCAGACCGCCGTAGCGATAGCTGCGCTACAGGCTATCCCTACCACGAAGCCGCTCAGCATACTGGACTGCTTTAGCGAGTGGATGGAAGAGGTGCTACCCGTCAGGCTCTGTACTTCTACTCTTATCTCCGGCAGGTCGGGCAGTGGTGAAATGTTCTCTGCTGCGGCTGGTTGTGTATTTTCAGGTGCATAGACTAGCGTCCTGACAGTGGGCTGCGTAGAGGTGTCTGATACGCTTTTGCTGGGCTGAGGCTCAAGTCGCTTGCGTGTGTTCTGAACAAAATAAAGCAGGTTTTCCACCCGAGGCTGGCGTTTTAGTTCTACCTGTTCAAGTTTGTTGCAGATAAGTAGCAATGCTCGTTCGGTTCGATAAAGTAGCGGTAGATCAGCTTCAGTAAACGAGATTTGCTGGCGGAGGATATTACCTGTGCGAGTATTGAACCAGTCGAGCATTTCGGTTCTGGCCTGTCCGTTTTGCGGCCAGAATTTATCCCAGTCGTGGGTAATCATCGCGTTCAGCAATTCAGTTCCTTCGCAGAAACCACTCAGCCCCTGGATGCGAGTGCGTGCCAATGTATAGTAAATGACGGTGTGTAAATCTACCCCGTTGGTTTTAAAAATAACCAGCGCGAGTGATTCCACCCGTTTCCAGTTTAATTCTGGCTGTGACGGATGGTTCGCTTTATTAATTTCTTCTCGAATGGCACTAAACTCCGCCAGGTTACGAGGGTCTGCGCCAGTGGTAATGGTCTGGGTATAAGTTGGTATTTTCATTTTGTTTTTATGTCCGCAGGTGCTACAAGAATAGATACCTCATCAGATTTATCTGTTTCTGGATGATATTCAAACTGTTCACACATTTTGAGATCTTTTACATAATGAGTGCCAGATAAGGGCCCTTTCTGACCGCATGAATCATAGTCATCTATGATGAAAAATGAAATTATTAACGATAATACTATAGCAAGGGCAAAAGCGAAGATGATATATACCCAAACGAGATTTATCATTTTATACCATAAATGTGCTAATCGGATGGTGAAGGGAGTGAATAAAAGGAAGAGTGAAAATATATCAAAGTATATTAGTGGCGGGAAAGATAATAATGTCAATACATCACGCCAGTCATAATAAAATGTATCCTCTTTATTTATGATCGAAATGATTGTCGCGCCACTGGTATTCGTAAAGAACACTAGCGCCGCTGTGATAATTGTAATCATAAGTAATCCAGAAAGAATATATTTTATTTTCTCTTTTATGGTTTTCCTCTCCTTTATTACCAATTCCTGTTTTTTGAACATGATATACCCTTATCAATATGTAGTTATCGAGCTATATGTGATCTGAACTGTATATTCCTGATAGACCATATCATCGAGGTGATAGGTGTAACGATATGAATATATGTGGATACGATCATTTTATTTTTGTGTCCGCAGGTGTGACAAGGATGGATGTCTTATCAGATTCATCCTTTTCTGGGTGATATTCAAATTGTTCGCACATTTTTGGTTCTTTTACATAATAGCCGCTTGAGAAAAAACCTTTTTTGTCACATGGATAGTAATTCATATTCTGAATATGGAAATAAGTTAACAGAGATAATGGGATTGCGATGAAAAAGGCAAAAACAATGTAACCATAAATAATATTTACTAATTTGTAGCATAACTGTGCCAGACGAAAAGTAAATGGGGAAAACAACACAAAAAACATTAAAATGTCAAAATATACCATGGCAGGGAAATCTAATAATATAAATGTAACTCTCCAATCGTAATTGAAAAAATCCCCACCATATATTATAGGCATTATCATTGCGCCACCAGTATTTGTGAAAAAAATCAACGCACCTGTAGTGGCTGTGATAAGAAATAAACAAGCGACAATAAATTTTATTCTCTCCTTTATTGTCGTCCCTAGGTTTATTATCAACTCATTTTTACTTAGCATAATGTGTCCTTATCCGTTAGTATTTATTAGGCCTAATGTAAACGGATCAGTATGTTCGAGATTCCATTGGTTGATATCTTGTTGTGCCTTCATACCATCTTTGATTGCTGAAATAAGATTTTCGGATAACTTAAATTTATTATTATCTAAATAATCTAGAGATTTTGTGATAATAAATCCTATTGCAACTATAGTAAAAAAACCTAGAGCTACAGGTACTGTAACACTGATGAATGCTGCTCCTAAGGCAGTTATTGCTTTCGTTATAAATATCGTGGTAATAACTTTGGCAATATCCATTGTAATATTACCAATAAATGCAGCAAGATCATGGTCAGATTTAAAAATAAGTTCTACCGTACGCCAAGCCAGTGAAAACCAGATGCAGAACTTAGCGCCGCTAATTATGTTGGCATTAATTCCGGTTTTGCCAATCCCTAGCTCGAGTACTTTAGGTGAAGTAATCTTATATCGTGTTCCCCGGAGAATACGACGCAGAGATGCATAACCGGTAATTTTGACATAAGTTTGACCGCCATATTTATACTGAATGGCTTTAATGCCTAATCCTTTGAACCGATACACCAGTTTGTCACCAACTTGACGGGCAAAACTGAACAAAGACGCGCGCGCGTGAGTCTGTGCCAGCATCAGGTCTGGCAGGGCTTGATTTATCCGCTCACCCCAGGCTCGCCAGAAGGTATTCAGTTCGCGGTGCCAGTCCTCATTTTCATGAGCACGGTGGGTGAAGGTGACACCGAGAATACGGTCGCGTTCCTTTTTATCCAGAGCCTGAAACAGGGCGGCAAAACCGTGGAGTAGATCCAGTTTTGTTAGCACGATATACACCGGCAACTGGCAATGAAGATGCTGGCGCACGTCCTGTAGGCGGCTGCGTAATGTTTGTAGCAGATGTTCGCGACGATGTTTATCGGCCGTCAGCAGGTCAGGTAAATCAAGGGTTAAAATAATGCCGTTCAGTGGTTGGCGAGCGCGTTTTTGCACAAACCAACCCAGCGCATGTTCCCATAGCCGACGGTACAGCAGATTATCCGACTGTTCACAGAATGTGCCCTCGGTGTCAAAAATGACCGCCTGTTTACCTACATGAGGTGTGAGGCTCAAATGTTGCTCTGCGCCGCGTGTGGCCTCTGGGGTATAAATAATGTCGGCCGGAAAACCTTCACGTAGTAGGGACGTTTTACCGCTGCCCACCGGGCCTGTAACTATGTACCACGGTAGCTGCCACAGATAACGCCGGTTGTCTAGATGGCGTTGCAGGCGTAACAGCCAACGATCGAGATAACGCTGTTGAGCATTCAGCTCGACGCTGAGTGGGTCCAGCGTTTCCTCGCGCAGCTGCTTTTGTTGGCGTTCCAGTTGTTGCAGCCGTTTCATGACTCTGGCCGTCAGCCACGCCAGAGCAATAAATCCCCACACCGCCGTTGCCAACCAACGGCGGGTCAGCGACTCAAGCCAGCGCTCGTCGTACAGCGTCCACGTCGAGCCTTTCCACCAGATCCACACCAGCAGAAAAATCCACGCCACGGCCAGTAACCAGGCGGCAGAAACCTTAAACCGGGGCATGGCCGGCCTGAGCATCGCTCCCAGGCCGGAAAAAATACGGGGTGTCGGTAATCTGAACACAAAAGCTCCTGTTTTCTTTTATTATTCTGCCGTGAATCTTTGTTCAATCTGCTCAAGTAAAGAGGGTTCCCAGTCGGTCAGCATCATGCGTAAGCCTGCTCTGAACAGCACCCGATACTGTTGCTGCGCAAGCTGTACCATTCCGGCCTCTTCCGTTAATTGCGCAGCAAGATACTGACGATGGAAATTGTCGCGGGGGCCGCATTCCGGCAGCGTGTCCAGGCAACGTAAGGCGGCTTCCAGCCCTTGTGTGCTGAAACATGCTCTGACCGTCAGGGCTTCTTCAGTGGTCTGTATTACGGTTGTAGCGTGGATTATGGGGGTGGCTAGCCACTGTTTTGTCTGCGCCGACATGAACGGTGTGTGGTCATGAAATAACAGGTCAGCGAGCTGTGGTAGGCGTTCGATAAAACAAGCCGCTTCGTCTCGGATAGCTTCTGCCGTGCGCTTATAACCCAAATTCAGTGCGGTCTGCGCGGAAAGGTAGTGGCCGTCGAACCAGTATGGAGCCAGTAATATGCTGGTCTCTATTTCCTGCCACAACGCCATATCCGCACAGGCAAGCCTGGATTGATAATCCGCCACACGATCGGCGGAGACAGCCGCCAGTAAGGTGCGCCCATCAAGCCCAGCCTGAGGCGTGCTGGTGATGGTTTGCCAGAGCGCATAACGGCGCAGACGCCAGCCCTGTGGCGACGCTGGCTGGCGTTCGCAAAGAATAGCGGCGACCTTCAACAAGGTGTCGCGCCAGGCTGTGTCATCGTGGGTGTCGATATTTATTTGTGGTGCGGGGATATTTTCGGCAACCAGGCTTTGCCTGAGCATGTTATCAGTTGCGTCTGTGCTGGTAGGGAGCGCCGGGTCTGGAACTCTTGTCGGCTCAGCCTTAACAAAAGCTCGCCGGTACAGGGCTGACAGATCATCGGTGGCCTGAATCAGTTCTGAGGCATCATGCGTCTGCCAGCACAGCTCCAGTTTCGCCAGTTCACTGAGCAGCGCATCACGCTGAACGGTGGTCGCGTTTTCAGCAAAGTCTGCAACTCCGGGTTCAAAGCGTTTTATTATCTGGCTGGCAATGCGTTTTTTATATATCGCGTTCTGCGGCGCAGCCGCTATCCAGAAATGTTCCACGTAAAGCGCCAACAAACGAACCGCCAGCTGCGGGTCGCCAGCATGTTGCAACGTACGTAGCAGATGGGCCAGCAGGCGAAAATCCTTGCTTTCCGAAGCCAGAAGCATAAGCCCCCGACGCTGGATTTCCAGGATATCAAGCTGGTTGTGCGTCAGTGAACCCAGCTTAACGATTTCGCCATCAATGTATTCCCAGTCTGGGTTATCGTCTTTAAGTGCAGATTCCAGTTTCTCATCTGACATGTTTTCTAAAAGGCTGGAAACCCAGACTTCAGTGTGAAGTGAATCAATATTCATATTATTACTCCCCCGCCCAGTGACAGGCCTCACGCAATGGCGCAATCACCTGCATCAGTCCGTTGATATTAAAAGTTAGTTTTCTGGCAGCCGCATCAGTGCCAGTCTCCACCGTCAGCGTTTTTGCACCGAACAGTGACTTGATTTCATCGATACCAGAAAGTCCTCGGCTCGATTCCAGCAACATGCCGTTTTCCCGAACAAACCAGCGGCTGTGGAGTTTCCGGTTGTCCGCATTGAGGGTGACGGCAATATCGTGGGTATTCAGTGGATGTATCAGCGCCACCTGCATTCGGGTGATGTTATCCACGCAACTGAGCATCAGCACTGGGCGTGGCGGGACGTAGCCAATCGCCGGAGTGGTGATAAGCACACTCGGGCGCTCTCCCGCTGTTTGTGTCACCCGTAGTTCTGTCGTGTTGTCAGAACGTTGCTTTTCCTGCGCAGTGGCGCGGGTCCAGGACTCGCCGATAAAACTGGCTTTGACTAACGCACCACCAAATCCTTCCGGTGAAAGCGGTTCCAGCAAGCGGTCATAACAATCGAGACGTTCCAGCGCCGCAGACTCACGGCGGCAGGATTGCATCGCCTGTAGTGTGACCTGCGAGTCCAGTGGGGCGTCGGCGCGGGCAGGCAAGCCTGCCAGCAGGCCCGAAATTAGCAGCCCGATTTGCCGGAAAGCGCATATCCGGCTCATAAAACGGTTTCATCCTCGGTGATGAGTTCGTGGTCCAGCGCATCATTTACCTCGGCGATAAACGCGCCGTCTACCGCCGACAGGCGGATACCGGCAATGGCCGTATTGGCCGCCATCTTCTGCAAGAGCAGTAGCGAGAGCGATGGCAGCATTTCGCCGTCAATCACCGATTCGAGCATCCTCGCGCCGTTTTCTGCGCGAGTAACACGGCTCATGATTTCATCCGCTACCTCCGGCTCAATGATCACTTCAGCGCCAAAGCGGCTGCGCAGAACGTTATCGAGCCGAGCCAGTTTCCCGCTAATAATGGTGGCGAGCGTCTCCCGCGAGAGCGGCAGATACGGCACCACCTCCATCCGCGCCAGCAGCGCCGGTTTGAAGAAGTCCGCCAGCTCTGGGTACAGCGCTTCCTGCATGGTTTGCGGATCGGCGGCGTGCTCAACAATCACCTGATAACCGAGGTTAGAGGTGAGGAAAAAGACAATGTTTTTGCAGTCAATCAGGCGGCCTTCACCGTCCGCCATCTCGCCTTTGTCAAACGCCTGGTAGAACAGGTTGAGTACGTCCGGGTGCGCTTTTTCGACTTCATCAAGCAGCACCACCGAGTACGGTTTCTGGCGAATCGCTTCGGTCAACACGCCGCCTTCGCCGTAGCCCACGTAGCCCGGCGGCGAGCCAATCAGCCGCGAGACGGTGTGTTTTTCCTGGAACTCCGACATATTGATGGTGGTGAGATACTGGCGACCGCCGTACAGCAGTTCCGCCAGTTGCAGCACGGTTTCGGTTTTGCCCACTCCGCTGGGGCCAACCAGGAGGAATGCGCCGAGTGGACGCCCCGGACGGCGTAAATCCGCCCGCGCGGTGAGCAGGTGTTTGTGCAAGCAGGCAATCGCCAGGTTCTGGCCTTTGATGGTCTCACCCAGCCACTGTGGCAGGTCGGTGATGACTGACATTTCATTTTGCGACAGGCGATTCAATGGCACGCCGGTCCATTCGGCTATCACCGCTGCAATCTGTTTTTTATCGACGTGCGGGGAAACTAATAACTGTGTGTGATGCAGGGCATCCAGTTCTGCCGTTAACCGCGCCAGCCGTTCTGCGGGGGCCGTCATGTCTGCATGGTCTTTCGGCTCGGCCAGCAACTGTTGGCGCAGCGTGATAATTTCTTGTACCAATGCCTGCTGCTGATGCCAGGCCTCTTCCAGCGTCTTAAGCTCTTGCTGGGTGGCTTCATATTGTGCGTGAACTTCGTCGAGACGGGCGGTGTCCGTTCGCAGGCCGATACGGATTTCGCGCGTAAGCAGCAGGCTTTCCGCTTCACACTGGTGGCTTAATGTGGTCAGCGCCGAAATTTTCTTCGGCGGCGACGAAAGATTTATTGCGACACGGGCGCAGGCGGTATCGAGCACGTCGATGGCTTTGTCCGGTAACTGGCGGCCAGAGAGGTAACGCTCGCTTAAGCTGGCCGCCGCCTGTAAGGCCTCATCGTCAATGAGCACGCCGTGCGACTGTTCATACACCGTAGAGAGGCCGCGCAGAATAATGGTTGCTTCGGCGGCATTGGGTTCACTCACCTTTACCAGTTGGAAGCGGCGCGACAAGGCTGCGTCTTTTTCAAAGTATTTTTTGTATTCGCTCCAGGTGGTAGCGGCGATGGTTTTTAGCTCACCCCGTGCCAGCGCCGGTTTGAGCAGGTTGGAAATATCCAGGCCAC
The DNA here is from genome assembly GCF_059725275.1 of Kluyvera fluvialis. Classification (NCBI taxonomy): domain Bacteria; kingdom Pseudomonadati; phylum Pseudomonadota; class Gammaproteobacteria; order Enterobacterales; family Enterobacteriaceae; genus Kluyvera; species Kluyvera fluvialis. The sequence continues at coordinate 1,501,652 of NZ_AP046142.1, forward strand.
CCTGTTGATTACCTGCGCCAATGAGCGTGTGCGCCTCATCGATAAACAAAATGAGAGGCACTGGGGACGTGATAACCTCCGCCATCAGCCCCTTAAAGCGTTTTTCAAACTCACCCTTTACCGAGGCTCCGGCCTGTAAGGCGCCCAAATCGAGGGTCATAATGTCGGTGTTTTTCAGTTTGTCCGGCACTCGACCGGCGACAATACGCAACGCCAACCCTTCAATTAAGGCGCTTTTGCCGACGCCGGCTTCACCGACCACGACCGGATTATTTTTGCGGCGGCGGCAGAGGATGTCGATCATCAGGTCAATTTCTGGGTCGCGGCATAGTACCGGATCGAGCCGTCCCTGACGGGCCGCTTCGGTCATGTTTTTCGCGTAACATGCGAGCAGACTGTCGCTGGTGAGCGGCGATGTGGTGACGCTTTTTTTGTACTCATTGTGCATCACGGTTTCCGCCGACTCTCGCGTCCAGTCGTCAAAATCCTGGCGCAACCGATCCCGGTTAATCCCTGTGAGCAACCGGGCCGCCGCAGTGGGGACATAGTGATGCGCCGAATGCAGTAGGGCCAGCAGCAGAATGCCGCTACGCAGTTCACTGACCTGCATCTCGGCAGAGGCGAGCAGCCAGGCGTCGCGCAGCCATTCAACCAGCAGTGGTGAGAATACTGGGTAACTGTCGGTGTGGCGCATGGTGGCGTAGTGTTCTACGGTCAGCGTTTGTCCCAGCGTTTCGACGCTAATCTCCGCTTTTTCCATAATCATGCGCAAATCGCAGCGGGGGATAGCTATCATCTGCAACAGCACATGCGCCACGGTAATTTCGGTGGCCTGCTGGCTCATACAGGCTGTGGCGGCCATTTCCAGCGCCTGTCGGGAAAACGGATTCAGCCGTTTTATCAACGTGGAGATATCAATCTGGATCATACGGTGTCCTTACCTGGCAAGAAGCCGGTTTAGCTGGTGGAGAATGTCCTGGGTCTGGCTGTCCAGACGCATTAGGTAAAACAGGTAAAACAGCGCCAGCACTATCGCGCCCCCGAGAAAGAGGTGTTTTATGGTCAGGCGTTTGATTAACTGATAACGTCCGGCCTGGGGGTTTTTATCCTGATGCAGTAATGGAAAGGGCGCATCGCCGCGCAGCTTATGCAGGACGTGGTGCAGGCGCTGGTATATCTGTTCAAACTCACCTCCCTGAGCTTGTACCGCCACTTTGTAACGTCCACGAAAACCCAGCGAAAAACAGAGATATAGAAATTCGAGTAAATCCTGGTAGCGTTTCGGTTCGCGCAACAGGCGTTCCAGTAGAATAAACACCTTTTCGCCGCCCCAGGCTTCGTTGTGGAAATGCACCAGCAGCGACTGTTTGATCCACTCGTTTTTGTTCGACCAGCCGTTACCCAGCGCCGCTTCATCAATATAGGTACAAAGGATGTAGCGAAAGGAGACAATCACCCCCGGTTCGTAGCCTTGCTCCTGAAGCAGTTGTTCTACCGCCTGCACATCGGTGACTACCTGAGAGAACAGATGCTCCGGCATTGACTGGCTGTTCATGGTGGCGACCCGCATCACCATCCCCAGCAACGGGGTAGCAGCATCGACCATCGGATTCAGGCTATTGCCGCGAAGGGTAAGCCGATACTGGCGGCGGGAGGTTTCATCCTGTGGCTCCGGTAAAATAGCGGTCTGTTCGCTCATGGCCTTAACCTCTTATCGCCCATAGCTGGAGATCCATCTCCGGGAAGGTGCCAGAAATATGCAATGCCATCGCCCCAGCTTTCACCACGTCCTGCCAGGCGCTTGCACCTTTATCCAGATCGAAATAAACATAGCCATCGTGATAGGGAAGTTGGCGCGGTGCGGCGGTTCGCGGCGTTAGCGGTACGCCAGGCACCTGGACGCTGACCACGTTGCGGATTTTGTCCGTTGCGGCGATTTTCGACTGTTGAGTGAACTGGAGAATAATTTGGTTCTGCGGCATTCGTGCGCGTACCGCCAGCACAAAGGAACCTGACTGCAACAGCGTGGGATCGTTAACAGTAGCGATATAAACCCCATCGGAGAAGATAAGCGGCAGATTCTGCGCTCTGGGCATCAGCACTGTATTGAGCGCCCGACGAAGTTCCGGGATCACCGTTTTAAACGACTGAGTCAGATCTCGATGGTTGTACACCTCTATCGCGCAGGGCAGGCGGCTGTTTTCGGTAAAGGTCATCAGTTCGCCCAGCAAACGGGCCAAATCGAGATAAAATCCTTCTGGGTGCAGGGTATGCAGGTGCGCGCGATGGGTGAAGTGCATCTGATTGCGGTTCAGCATCTGTAGCATCATAAATTCTGCGACATCAGCGATACCGCTCTGCTCTGGTGAACCAATGCGTTTGGCCAGTTCGTTGGCGCGGTTGCTGATAAGCCCCTGCACATCACCGGCAAAACCATTCAACACCTGGCTTACCCGAATGGCCTGGCACGTTGGGATGAAGCTATCGTCCAGTATCAGTGCGCCATCAGACTGCTGGCTGCGAATTCGACACAGCGGTAGCGTCACCATTGCGCTGAGATCGTCCGCGCCGCTGACGATTTTCGCCACCAGTTGCCCCAGTATGATTTGCTGAATATCGCCGCCATCGGAGTGGAAGTCGCGAATTTCCGCATCAGTCGGACGGTAGCGCCCCGTGCCTTGTCCGGCGCTCTGGCGTCCGGCAATTTCGCAGGTAATATCGCTGATAACCGGCAGCGCAAGGTAAATATCATGGCTTCCCGGTTTTGACAGATCGAGGGGCTGGAAAGGCGTGGGTAGAGGATCCTGCTCAGGAATACTGAAGACGGTTCCGTCAGGCATACAGCCCACTGCGCTATCGAGCATGATTTTTCCCTGGGCAAGCAGTTCAGTATTTACTGACAGCGCTGTAAACCCCCAGCTAAAGTCCCCTTGTGCGTTCAGACGTTGGTTCAGCAGGTATTCCTGATTGCGCTGCTGTTGCTGGAAATGTTGCGGCATCGCGAACAACCCTTCCTGCCAGAGCACTTTATTTTTCATGGTCGCCATTGTCAGTTGCCCTCTTTTTTCATTTCAATGCTGTTCTGCCGGATGTGTACCAGCAGGCGATAGCTGTGCCCGATGGCCTCCACCGGTGTGATGTATTTCCATTCGCTGGCCTGGTTATCGGAAAAGTAGGCCACAACAGCAATAAACTGTGTCTTTTCATCCAGTTTCACCGACGGCAATGTCTTTATGGTGTCCGGCAGCAGGCTAAAGTCCTGATGGTCGAGATAATTTTTTGCCAGCACATCGGGCAACGGCGTACTGGCGACCTGGTCATAGTCGGCGGCCTGTAGCTTTGAGTCGTCGCTCATATAAATCAGTTGCAGATCCACCGGTGCGGCTTCGCCCTCCGCGTTAGCGTTGGCATCCGGCTCGGTCAGCAAAGTGATGATGACCTCTGACGGCTGTTCCGCCGATTTGCCGACCTGAATCCCGGGGTCGGCAATCACCTGGCCGAGTTTTTTCGCCGTTTCGCAGCCGGTTAATACCGCGCTCATCAGAACGCAGGCCAGAAACGCCCTGATGTTCATGCTTCAGGCTCCCGCTGTTTCTCACGCAGCACCCGGTCATATACCTGGGCATAGACTTCGTTAAATAACATTTCAAAACCCTGCTGCCGGTCGGACGCCAGTTCGTCGTAATAGTGGCGATACATCTGCCATGCACCGGCATCGTCGAGCGGTTGGCGCAGTTCATGGCTGCGGCGGTACTGAACAAAACGCCGCATCAGGCTTTGCGGCGAGAACGCATCCAGCAGTACGCGTAGCGATTCCACAATCGCCTCCCGATTGGCCTCTTCGTGATGGCGGACATTGCGCAGACTCTCTGCCACCGCCGCAGGCGCAGCCAGATGCACCGGGCTTTTCCCTTCGGCAAACAGAATGTTCAGCGCGGTGGCGTAGTCCATATTCAGGCGCAGCGGGTTATCTTCGAGCGGGCGCAGGTGTTTGTCCGACAGGCTGTGGCGGTGCTGTTGTAAATCCAGCAAGCCCTTGATTGCCGCCTGTAGCGTGCGCCCCGTTTCTTCAAGAAAATCATCGGCATCCTGAGAATTATTCACCGCCAGTGAACTGCCAAGCCCGCGCAGCAGCGGGGCGACGGCAAGATGGCGCTGTGCCATTTCAGCCTCACGCTGAGCGTCGTGCTGTTCAGCATGGCCTGGCGGTAAGTCCATAAACGCGTTATCGCTTCCACCGTGACGAGCGGGGTCGTGATAGGTGGTGTGGCTGGAAAACGGCGTATTCATCATGGTCAAGCTTTCAGCCTGTAATGCCTGGAGCGGATCGGTGGAAAACCCGTTCGCTACGGTGTCGGCAAGCTGGTGTTTGTGGGGGATACCCGGATAGGTTGGTTGCCCATCGGTGGCGAGTAGCGCATCCGACAGACGATCGCGATTGCTGATGATGGTTTCCGGCGCAGCCATCTGCTCGCCGTAGCTGACCAACGCACCTTCATGGATAAACACTTTCAGCGCGAGCGCCCCAAGGCCAATTTCATCGCCCTGACGCAGACGAACCAGCCCGGCATCTACCGACACTGGCGCCAGGTTGATCATCAGTCCAGGCATCAGGCTACGCAGGCAGAATATCCCGTCGTGTATCACAATCTGGCAGGCGCGACCGGCGACTGAACCGGCTCTGTCTTGTACCGGCCAGTGGCATCCCTCGGCATGACCGATTTCACCGCCGTCAGCGCAAAAAAGACATTTTGCAGCTCGACCGCTTTCCAGCTCATTGCCGTTCATCACTTGCAACGTCAGCGATAAACCATCGTGTTTTTGTTTTTCGTCAACCACAGACTGCGCCATAAAATTATTCCCTGATGTGGAGGGTTACGGACGGCGGCGTTGCCGGCCTGCCAATAAAGCTGGTTCGCCCAATGCGGGCCGTTGAACTGTCTCCCAGCCGCATTCCCTGAGCCTGCTCTGGGGCAAGGTTCAGCCGTAAATCCCAGGCGAACTGATCGCGCAGTAGAAAAGAGATAAACATCGTCAGCGCCTGGTGATTGTCGCCATCCGGTAAAAAGGAGAGGTAACGCGCCATCGATAGACTGCCTAATCGCAGGAGAAATTTTCCGCTGCGATCGGGGACTTTACTGCCCAGCGTGAAATTGACGCCGATAACCGAGCGCCCAGGCACGTAGCCGGCTGATTTTGTTTTCGGGTTGCGCACGCCCAGTCGGTTTTGCTGCGAGGGGTCAATCGTCACCTTACGCTGCTGCCAGTTTTCAATCGTGACATCCGGCAGTTCAAAGCAGTGGGACACCAGGCTGCACACCACATCCGGCGAACGTCCTGGCGTAGCCAGTATCCCGGCATATGCCAGCATTTTGCTGTGGTTAATGGCGAGCCGGTCGCGTACGTTTTTATTACCTAGCCCAACCAGTGCATACATCCGCTGTGAAAAGGTATCCGTCCCACCATTACGAAAACAGATGTAATAGCGGTATCTACGCCAGGCGTGGTATGCAAACTGAGTCCAGCGGTGGCTAAATAAATCGAGAAACGCCGCCAGACCGTCTTCATTCTGCGCGGACTCTCGCGCCATCCGGTCAAGGTAATACCCCGGCAGCGGCGATTGGCTGCCGGAGAATCCCAAAAATTTTGTGGTTAGCCTGAATTGACCGGCGTCGTTGCGATCCAGTCTGCTCAAGTCGCTAGCTGGAAACGCGATGCTGGCGTCGGATTGAAACAGCGCCACTTCCGCACCTGGTTCGGTACGCAGGGAAGGTTCGCGGTCTGCCTCGCCAGACTGGCGATACAGTGCATCCATCAGCACGTAGAAATTTGTCCCGCGCACATCGGACGGGAATGACGCTGCTGTTTTTACATCAGAGCGTGCTGGCCGGTATGCTGCCATTCCCAAGTCTCCAGGCTTTCAGTGTTAATAATTTTCAGGTGATGAAACGAGTTAATACTGGCGTACAGGGCGAAGAAATGTGACAGCACCGTGCCCAGCAGGTAGATCTCACCTTCGCAGACAAAAGGCGCGGGCGAGATCCACAGCGTGGTGGTAAGTCCGCGAACCGGAATGCCTTTAAACAGCCGGTCAACAGGGTGGGATTCCATTTTTTCGATGGCCTCCAGCTTTTGAGACGAAAGGCGAGCCTGTTGCGGATGGTGAATTCCGGGTAAATCAAAGGTACGCAGCACCTGAATGAGTGCCTCTCTATCCAGCAGTGAGAGGTAGTTCAGATTCATACAAGAGATCAGCGACCAGTGCATATCGCCATCCGTTACCGGGTACAACGGACGGGTAGGGCGGGTGACATTGCTGAAAGAGGCGACGGCTGGGTTTTTATCCACCGCGATACAAATGTCCCCCGTATGCAATAAGGTCGGTAACATCCGATTCGTACAAACCAACTCCGCACTGAGTACTTCGCCGCCCAGTCGGGAACGCTCTGGCAGGTTGCCATCGGCATGAACAAAGGCGATGGTATGATCCAGGCCGCGATGAAACAGGGAGGTTTTTGTCCGGTGATGCCAGTAAATGACCTCACGCTGGCGGCTGTACTCAATCTGATGCTGGAAGCTCTCAAACTCAGGCCAAAAGCGAATTTTGTCATCGGTCCCAGGGGCGCCGTTTGAGACTTTTATAGGGCTGGATACCGACCTAATTTGAAAGATATCGTAGAAATCGGGGTTCTGCTGACTGGCATGTAACGCATATTGTGGCGTGCTGCCGTCTGGGCTGATGGGTTCGGCATGATGGGCGAACAGATTCACCGCTGGCGTACAGTATAAACGCAGTGAATCCTTACGCAGCCTGATATGAGTCGGTAGCGGCTGGTTAAAGTGCAGACGTAGCGTAAAGGCGCTGACCGGAAAATCTTCCGGTAACGGCAGGGCATCGCGCAGATGAAAGAAGAGAAAGCTTTCGGGATAGCAGAAATATTCCTGAAGTACCCGATAACCGCTATGGACATTTTTCGGCCACGGTAGCAGCGAATCGTCACGTTCAAACCCCGCAGCGTCCAGCCACAGTGCCGGAAGAGGCAAGCGATAATCCCCGGCAATTAGTTCCGCATCCATTAACCGCTCGCTGAACCACAGGTAAAGCTGATAGCGGGTGTAGTCATCTTCATTGCCCAGCCAGAAGGTGAGCTTATTTAAATCCAGCGCGGCAGGGGAAACATAATCCTCAGTGGTGAAATCAATATCAATCGTACCCTCTTTCAGGGTGCTGCTGTTACGCACATCCCGAATGGCTAAGGATTGCAGCCAGATGTCATGCGCCAGAGTGAAGTGGCAGACGGGAAGTGACGACGTATTGTTTTCCGCCAAAATCTTGCGCCCCGATGATGCCGTGCGCGACACGTCGGAACTGATTAACTCATCACGGCAAACCTGAATTGGGGCAGAGAGTTGTGCCGCAGCTGGCTGATATTCAATCACGGTCATTGACGGTACTGGGCGCAGATAATTGGGCCACAGCATGTTGATTAGACCATGCGTAAACTCCGGGAACTCGTCTTCCAGCTTTTGCCGCAGACCACCAGAAAGGAAGGCGAAAGCTTCCAGCAGACGTTCAACATCCGGGTCCCCCTCTTTTTCTGACAGAAAACGAGCCAGATGAGGTTTTTCTTGCGCCAACACTTTGCCAAGCTGGCGTAAATAATCCAGCTCTTCATGGTAGTAGCGTTCTTCGAAGGCCATCAGAGGGGCTCCACTCGCCAGTGCTGGTGGTTATCCAGCAGGATGTCAAACTCCAGAACCTCTCTGAGGTCGCTAAAATTCACCTGTGCCACAATATGGAAGCGTAGATCCATCGGTGCATGGCTTTCCTCGGCGGCAGCGGTGACGACAACATCCGAAATCCGTGGCTCGTAGCGCAAAATACAGTTCTTGATAGCCAGAACCGCTCTTTCGCGCAGGGGAATTGAATCCGCAGCCCGATCGTCATTAAAATCCACAATCCCCAGCGCCGGGGATCCGTAACAACTACCGGAACGGGTGTTGAGCACATTGCGCAGGTTATTGCGTACCGAATACAGCAGCGCTTCCTGCGGATGCGAAATGGTATTCGCGGCTTCACAGATGCGATCAAACAGACTGCTTTCCCGTCCCGTCATGATGATTATTCCCTGTCCAGACGCCCGACCAGCGAGAGTTCAAAGCTAGCGCCCATGTATTTGAAGTGTGGACGCACGCTGATCCCGACCTGATACCAGCCTGGTTCACCCTCTACATCTGTGACTTCAATCTTCGCCTGACGTAGCGGTTTACGGCTGCGCACTTCAGAAGGCGGATTTTCCTGGTCTGCGACATACTGGCGTATCCAGGTGTTTAGCTCGCGCTCCAGATCCCCACGCTCTTTCCATGAACCCAGTTGTTCGCGTTGCAGAACTTTGACGTAATGCGCTAAGCGATTAATCACAAAAAGATAGGGAAGCTGTGTGCCCAGTTTGTAGTTGGTTTCCGCCTCTTTCCCTTCTGTTGTATTAGGGAAAGTTTTGGGTTTCTGTACGGAGTTAGCAGAGAAAAAAGCCGCATTATCAGAACCTTTACGCATGGTCAGGGTGATAAATCCCTGTTCTGCCAGCTCATATTCCCGGCGGTCAGTAATGAGAATTTCGGTCGGGATTTTGGCCTGAAGCTGGCCCATAGCCTCATATAAATGCACGGGTAAATCTTTTACCGCGCCACCGCTCTGTGGGCCGACGATATTCGGGCACCAGCGGGTTGAGACAAAACTTTCAGCCATATTGGCCGCCAGTAAAAATGCGGTATTGCCCCAGAGATAGTGCTCATGGTTGCGGCTGACGTTTTCGCGATAGTTAAAGCTTTTTACTGGGTTTTCACCCGGAGAATACGGATGGCGCAGCAGAAAACGTGGTGCTGTCAGACCTAAATTTCTGGCATCGTCCGAGTCTCGCAAAGAGCGCCATTTGGTATAGGCTGGGCCTTCAAAAATGGCCGCCACGTCTTTAATTCCTGGCAGTTCGGTGAACGATTCCAGCCCAAAAAACTCTGGCGCTACGGAAGACAGAAACGGAGCATGGGCCATTGCGCTGACCGCACTGATATATTTCAGCAGTTTCATATCTGCGGCGGTATTTTCGAAAGCATAGTTACCAATGACGGCGGCAATAGGTTCGCCACCAAATTGCCCAAAGCCACTGGAGTAAACCTGCCGATAAAAGCCGGATTGCGTAATTTCTGGGGCAAACTCGAAATCGTCCAGCAACTCCTCTTTGGTAGCGTGCATCAGATGAATTTTGATGTTTTCGCGTGGATCGGCATGATCAACCAGCAGTTTCAGCGAGCGTAAAAATGACTCCAGTTCCTGAAACTCTGGTGCGTGGAGAATAAGATCCATCTGGCGGCCAGTACGTTCATCAATGTCAGCAATCATGGCATTGACGGCGAGAATATCGACAGACTCGGCCTCGTTATCATCCTGCAACAGAGCGGTAATAAATGCGGCTACCCCCTGGCGGGCGATGTCGTAGCTTTCTGATTCCGGTTTAAAACGTGTTTGCGCCATCACTGCATCCAGCAGAGAAGGGGCATCGGCAATGGCGACAGGGGTGAGTTCTGCCTGTAATGAGGTATCTGACATACTGAAATCCTTATACAAAATTATTTCCGGCCAGCAAGGCCCAACTCCGCAATCAGTTGCTCACGGCTTTCTTCGTTATCCAGTAAGGCCTTAAGCTGCGCGCGAAAAGCAGGTATGTTGCCCATCGGCCCTTTCAGGGCGACCAGTGCTTCGCGTAACTCCAGCATTTTTTTCATTTCGGGCACTTGAGCGGCGATGTTGTCTGGCGTGAGGTCGGCCAGGGACTGCACTTTCAGCGTGATATCCATCCGCGCGTCAGGATGCTCGCCGAGCGCGGAAGCGGTGGTGAAACTGCGGGTAATTCCGGCCTGTTCCAGCACGGCGTTAAAATTATTGCGGTGAATAGCGATTGGTTGGCGTTCATCGAGCGGCGTATTGTCTGTTGAACCTTTTAGATTGCCAGTAACCAATAAATTAAGCGGCAGCTCTACTTCAGCCGTTTGATTATTTAACTTTGGGGTGTACGTAATATTTATGCGCTCTTTAGGCGCGACACTGCCGTCGTTTTTCTTGCTATTTATGCTCATAAAATAGTCCGTAAGGTTATCGTTCAGGCCATGAGTGCAGCATGATTCTTATCGCCAAAAATAGCGGATATGCCGCTGTAATAGCGGTGTAAATACAGTTGCTCGATCATTTTCTGATCCGCATTCTACGCGCAGAAATAAATTTTAAAAACCTTTTTCTTCGTGTGAAAGAAAGGTATTGTTGACTCGATAATAAACCAGAGAGAACGTTTTTGATGTGGTGAAATGCATTTAAAACTACACATCAAGATGGGGTTTTTGTGTAATTTGTTGATTTTTAAAGGTTTTATTAATTGATGTTGTTTTTTGTATATTTTATTTATGTATGATTTTAATTTTGTTGATAATTATTTTGAATGGGTTTAATGAGTTCTTAAAAATACACAAATAGAGTTTTAAATTTAGTGGGTATAATATTTATTCTTGATTCAAAACTAACTTTTAAAAATGTGTGATAGATGCTGTTTTATGTCGTGTAATTATTTTTGTTTTTTTAATAATTGTTTTGGTAGCCGGTGGAAGTAGGCTTTTTACCGACGTCCAAATTGAGGTTTTATGCATCAGTAGGATGCAGGAATGACGCGGTTACCGGTATGAACCGTACCGCCATCAGTCTGCCAGGAATTAACGGCAGGTACTTAAAGCAGTAAGCAGAAATAGATAAACGGAGTTTACAAATGCCAACACCTTGTTACATATCAATCATGGGTCAGACCCAAGGGTTGATCACCGATCGTGCTTTCACACCGGATTCTGTCGGCAACATTTACGTGCAGGGTCACGAAGATGAAATGCTGGTGCAGGAGTTTAAGCACAATGTCACTGTGCCGACAGACCCACAGTCCGGCCAGCCTTCAGGCCAGCGTTCTCACAAACCATTCATTTTCACCGTGGCGCTGAACAAGGCAGTACCTCTGCTGTACAACGCGCTGGCTTCCGGTGAAATGTTGCCAAAAACGGAGCTGCATTGGTGGCGTACCAGCGTTGAAGGTAAACAGGAGCATTATTTCACCACCCGCCTTATTGACTCGACGATCGTCGATATCGACCTGCATATGCCTCATTGCCAGGACGAAACCAAACGTGAGTTCACGCAGTTGATCAAGGTCTCCCTTGCCTATCGCAAAATCGAATGGGAGCACGTTAAGTCCGGCACATCTGGCGCTGACGACTGGCGCGCACCGCTGGAAGCGTAAATATCGACCAACAGCACTCAGCCATATGGCTGGGTGCTGTTTTTGCTTTGTTTCATATTCACACCCAATCAATGAGACGACGGGTGTCAGCAGGAAAGGTTGTCAGTAATAAGAGTTGTACTTTATGGGAGATGGCGGACGCCGGAAACTTCGGCGGTAGCGTGCCTGAAAACCAGTGCAACGCTGTACTGTTACAGCCGGTAAACGATGAATCGTTTGTGATTCCTGTCAGTATCCGTGAGGTAAATATGTCATTAAAAGGACTGCGATTTACGCTGGCAGTGGACGGGCTGCCGGAGACGGCCACTGCGGTGGTGAGTTTTTCCCTCGAGCAGCGCTACTCCGCCCCCTTCCGCCTGAATGTCGATATTGCCAGCTCCCTTCCCGAGCTGGAGGCCACGGACTTTCTGGAAAAACGCGCCGTGCTGACTCTCTGGCAGGGGCCGGTCGCCCGGCGATGCGCCACTGGCATCATCACCCGCATGGTGCGGGGGGAAAACAATCACTGGCAGACAAAATACCGCCTGGCGATCTCGCCGCCGCTCTGGCGCTGTGGCCTGCGGCAGAACTTCCGTATCTTCCAGCAGCAGGATATCCAGACCATCACCGCCACGCTGCTGGCGGAAAACAGCGTCAGCGGGCGCCAACACCGGTGTTCCAGCCGCATCCGGCGCGGGAATTTTGTGTTCAGTATTGGCGAAACCGACCTGACCTTCTGGCGCGGTTGTCGGCGAGAGGGGATTTTCTTCTACGACGGATGCGCGAAAGACGGGCCGGAGCAAAAAAGTTGGTGCTGGCGACGAGGTGTCCAGCGTGGCGTCATGGCCGGAAGTACCGTTTAACCCAAACGTTCAACCGATAAGCCACGGAATGTATCAGCACCTTCCGCTACCAGGCACAGATACGCCCGTCGTCGGTGGAATCCGAGGACTATACCTTCAAATCTCCGCGCTGGGCGGCGTATTACGACCCGTGCCGGACAGTTTCTGAAACGGGCAACTGACCCAGTATGAAATTTTCGATTATCCGGGGCGGTTCAAGGAGTAGCAGCACAGGCAGGCGTTGTTCCGTTACCGGACAGACAGCCTGCGCTGCGATGCTAATCGCGGGGGGCAGCAGCCACTCCCCGACGCTGTCGCCGGGCGTGCGGTTTCATCTGACGGAGCATCGGTCAGCAGTCAGCTGAACCGGGAGTGGCTGGTGGTCAGCAGCAGCCTGACGGGTGAGCAGCCTCAGGCGCTGCACGGCAGCCAGGGGCGGGAACCGCCCTCAATAATCAGTTTGAAGTCATTCCGGCAGACCACACCTGGCAGTCCGCCGCGCTGCAAAAACCGCAGGTCGATGGCCCGCGAGAAGTGCCATTGTCGCCGGCCCGGCGGGCGAGGAAATCTTCTGCGACGCGTACGGTCGGGTGCGGGTACGTTTTCACTGGGATCGGCTCCAGCCCAGGGGAATGAGACGACTCGTGCTGGGTGCGGGTATCACAGGCGTGGGCGGGCGCGGGTTTTGGCCATCTGGCCATTCCACACGTCGGGCAGGAAGTGATCGTGGATTCCTGAATGGCAATCCGGATCAACCGATCATCATGGGCAGAACCTACCACCAGGATAACCGCCCGCCGGGAAGGCTGCCGGCCACAAAAACGCAGATGACGATACGCTCGAAAACCTATAAAGGCAGCGGATTTAACGAGCTGAGATTCGACGACGCGACCGGGAAAGAGCAGGTGTATATCCATGCGCAGAAAAATACGGATACGGAGGTACTGAACAACCGCACCACGGATGTGAAAGTGGATCATTCGGAAACTATCGGCAACAACCAGAATATTACCGTCGGGCTGGGGCAGACGGTGCGAGTCGGGAAGGAAAATGCCAGCGGGCACGATCAGAGCGTGACGGTGGCGCATGATCGAAGCATCACGGTAGGCAACGATCAGATGCTGAAGGTAAAGCGGGACAGGACCGTGAATATCAGCCATGACGACAGTCTGTACGTGGCGAACGACCGCCGGATAACGGTGGAGGGAAAGCAGGAGCACAGAACCACCGGGAACCATATCAGCCTGGTGGAAGGCAAATGCAGCCTGGAGGTGAAGGGCGACCTGGCGGAAAAAGTGAGCGGTGCGCTGGGGATTCTTGTTAGCGACGATATTGTGCTGGAGAGCCGCAGCCGGATAAGCCTGAAAGTGGGTGGTTCATTCGTGGTGATACACGCGGGTGGTGTGGACATCATGGGGCCGGTGATCAATCTGAATGGCGGAGGGAGTCCGGGGACGCCGGTGGGGACGTTCCAACCAAGTGTGCTGGTAGATGAGAAATACGATAACGAGAACCAAGAAATAGAGAAAGTCTACAGCGATAACTCAGATTGTCCAGATGATCAGGGCTTATTTGATGAACAATTCCGAGTATTTGGGGACAATGGTAAACCAATGATTAATGTTCCGTATTATATTCGTACTGAGAATGGAGATATATTTAAAGGTTTTACAGATTCACAAGGACTATGCAAGCGGGTCTTTACCAATAAATCTTCCAAACTTACTGTTTGGTTGGGAATTCATGCATTGGAGAAATGGTAGATGTCAGAATATTCAACTTTAACCAATGAAAATCCATATTCAACTTATGATATAAATGGCCCCTTAATGCCTGCCAGAGCATTTTTTTTTATCATTGTCGATGAGCCGGGTAAAGAAGGTTTTTTAGTACGAAAAATATATGCTTCTCAATCCAATCCCTATCTATCAAAAATGAATTTAACTCCCATTAGATTCCTTTCTGAGACAGATCCTGAACGGTATGGATTGCTACCGAAGGAGCATAATTCATCTGTTGGTATTGCAGAGCATGTTATGGGTAATAACAAATCTCAATATATCTCTACAAGCTCTATTTTCCCAGGTGGATCTCCTAGGTTTGATGGTAAATCAATCTATATTGATATCGATAAAGCATTGAAATCAGGTGCTAAACTAGTAACAACAGAGGAGATCCTAAAAGCACTAGAAGAATACAAGTCCAATAATCCACATCTAGTAAAACGTGTAGACAAAATTGTGGCTTATGTTCGAGATGTAGATAAAGAAATATTAATTAAAGATGAGAAAGTACCTGCTAAGGCAATATTCACACCTGAATCACTCCGTCTTGTTAAAAATTTTGCGAAAGTTGGACATGTAGTTCAGGTTATAGGGATTGTGTTCACGGCTTATGATCTTGAACAGGCAACAGAAAAATCTGTTGAAACTGGTAGTGTAAAACCTATCAGTGCTGAAGTTATACGGCAAGCTGGAGGGTGGGGTGGATTTGTTGCCGGTGCTAAAATAGGCGCTGTCACAGGTGCCGCAGTAGGAGTAGAAACCGGTCCTGGGGCATTTTTAACAGGACTTGCAGGAGGTATAATATTTGGCGCTGCTGGATACTATAGTGCAGACTGGATTGCGGATTACATAGATGAAAATTAATATATTAAATTTATTCAAAAGGCAAAAAAAACTCCAGGAATTCTATCCAAGATCTGACTTTATCCCTGAGATTAAATCTAAAAACTCATATCCTTTTTTTGTATCCCTGGAAAATGAAGAAGTTTACGCATACTCAACACGATTTATGATTAAATCCGCTGACTTACCACTGATTGAGGATTTAATTTTTACTATTTTTAATGAAAAGCCTAACAAAGAAAAAGAATGTATATCTCATGAAGGTAAAACCATTCATTATTATAAGTTTGAAGACTTTAATCAAATAATTATAGACATTATCACCAATAATGGCTATTTAATCAAAAGACTTTGCAATGAACAGCTAGAACCTCCATCACCTAATATTGTTTTTCCAAATCTTGATTTTGAGGCGCTAGGCAGTTTGCAAGGAGGGTTAAAGTTCTGGCTGGATGTTTACTGGGCTCCATTTTGGAGATGTTTATCTGAAGAAGATAAAGGTAAATATTTATATTCTAATAATATATCTAATATACTGAGAGAGTTTTTGATACTTCATTGTTGAAATTGTTCCATTCTTTAAATTATGGGGGGCTATTATAATAAACACAAATGATGAAGTAGTGCATTCATACTCACTGTATTTTTAATATTATCAATATTTTTATCGTAAGATAAGAAAATAACAGGGGGATTTTATGCCGTTAGCCGCTAAATTATCTGACAAAGGCTCCCAGCATGACGGTTATCATGAAACCGCCATTATCGCTGGTTCACCTACTGTATTTATTGACGGATTACCTGCCGCCCGTATGGGCGACCCGTTGACCGATAAACTGTTTATGAATCATCGTAATACGGTGAACATGGCGGGGCTGATGCAGCAACATCTCCCGCCCATACCAGAACAGAAGATTGAGTCATCAGCAATACCTGCGGCAGACAAAGACGAAAATAAAAAACCAATCATGCCTTGTATCGTGATACTGGTACATGGCGTGAATGACGTCGGGGAAGCCTATGAGAATCAGGATACGGGAATTTGCATGGGGTTGAATACCCGTCTCGGGAGAGACGACTTTCAGCCTCATATATGGCCTGAAGGGAAATTCATGATTTCGGATATTGAGGGTAAAATTGCCTGCTCACCGGTTATTCCCTTTTACTGGGGATATAAACCCGTGGAGCATTCAGCCTGGCAAGCCGATCAGAAACGTTATCGTGAGGATCTCAAGGATAAACACAAGGATGCGGACCTGCCTTATGACACCTACCGTGAGTTTGATAATAAAAAAATTGCAATACATGCCGGTGAACATATTGATAGCCTGAACAACTGGTTGGATCCAACGTATGCCAAAGGTGGAGGGACTTTTGCCAATGCGACGACTAATATTCCCGACATGTTTGGCCCTGGCACGGCCGGTAAATTACTGGAAACGGTTGGTCTGGTTAACTCGCGTAACGATATGATGAACAACGGTGACTGGAGCCATCCCATCTATCAAAACCCACACCGTATTTACCAGGCGTATGCTGCGCGGCGACTAGCAGATTTGATTCTGGCAATCCGAAATGATGACTTCGCCAAAAATGACACCATCAATATCGTCGCCCACAGCCAGGGGACGATTATCACCATGCTGGCGAATATGTGGGTGGTTAAAGAAGGTCGTCTGCCCGCTGACTGCTTGATCCTCAATCACTCCCCCTATTCGCTGGAATACCTTGTACTGGAGGGGGCCATGCCGGGTATCTGGAATTAAAGGGCTGGGACTGTGAGGGAGAGCTCTGGTACACGGATACGCAAAGAGGTATTCATTCACAGGTGTACTTCCAGTTTTTTCGAATATTGACCCGTAAATTTATTCATCCATCAGAGAAATATATTGCTATTACCAGTTGGGGTGCGGGTGGTTTCAGAGTATCCAAAGATTACGGAAAAACCTGGAAATCTGTACAGTATTCCCCTGGGCATAATGAACCTAATGGTGATTCATCACCATCCTACGATGATGTTCTTTCTTTCACGGTGGTCAACGATCAGGGATTTTTACAGACAAAGGACCGTCTGTACATGTCGTCAAAGCCGTTTGATGACCCGCGCATTCTTCCTGGGGGAGCGGGTATACCCTATCAACTTTCGGATGGCACCATAAACAAGATAACATCGGATGCCCCCGGGTGGTCCTGGGGTACGGTCTATTTCACTAAGGAGGGACTAAAAAGCAAATATGTTCGCCATGAAGCCAATTATCAGAACCTCCCGGACGCCGTACCAGAAGTTAAGGGCTACACGGGCTGGGATTATATGCGCTGCGATATGGATGCCGGGAAATAAAAGCGGAGAGTATTCCGACAAATTAGCAGCAGTATCTGGCGATTTCTTCATCATCTCTGTACAACAAATGTTCTGTGCGTAATGTCTCGATGTTTTTTAGAAAAATACGCTTGACCCATTAAAAGCAATAGGCCTATAATCCGCCCCATCGTTAAGGAACTATCTGAAGTATTGCTTTACATTTCAGCGAGTTAATTAAACGGTCGTTGGAGTTTAACTCCACCAAATCCTGCTCCCATCAGGTTTTGGAAAATGAAAGTACTGTGGGGCTATAGCTCAGCTGGGAGAGCGCTTGCATGGCATGCAAGAGGTCAGCGGTTCGATCCCGCTTAGCTCCACCAAAATTCGAAACCCTCGCCTTATGGCGGGGGTTTTTTGTTTGTGCATTATGTATAAAAAAACAGCAATCATATTATAAAAGCGATGCCGAGAGCCGAGTTTTAAAGATGATGCTTGCTTCAATTAATTACTGGCAATAATATTCAGACAGTCACTCTACGTACGATAAAGGATATCGGCTGATACGCATGACTGCCAAACGGGCTACTCCAATAAAAAAATTTTACCTCGTTCTGATTATGAGCCTGGTAGCGATACCGTTTTCTCGATATATCTCACCAACGATATATTATGAGGGACACTCGGTTTATCTGACATGGTTACCACTTGCTGTCATCATTGCATTAGTCATGCTATTTGGTCGCCACGCTATATTACCGTTAGCCATTGGATTTACGGTTGCGAATTATTGGCAATTACATCTGTCACCATTTTACTCATTAGCAATATTATTCTGTCAGCTTGCGGCGGTGTGCATTTGTAGCCTGATTCTACGCTACAAATTAGGACGACGCTGGCGGCATGGTTTAGCTATGAAAAACATGTTCTTACATGTATTTTTGCTTGG
Organism: Kluyvera fluvialis; assembly: GCF_059725275.1. Classification (NCBI taxonomy): domain Bacteria; kingdom Pseudomonadati; phylum Pseudomonadota; class Gammaproteobacteria; order Enterobacterales; family Enterobacteriaceae; genus Kluyvera; species Kluyvera fluvialis. Next base: position 1,519,678 of record NZ_AP046142.1, read on the forward strand.
GTTTATGGCTCCGATACTGGCTAAGGTTATGATGTATATTGTGGGTTGGATTATTACTATCCCACCGCCAATGTTCAGTTATTTTAATATAACATCAACGATCTATACCATTGTTGATATTCAAGGGTTGGTCTGTGCATCGTTAATTTTTACTAAACTATTCTATTATCTATTGCGGATGTGTCTTAATCCGCATTATGCCAAAACCTTCTGGTATAAAAATATTGTAAGTAATACTGGGCTAAAAAATAGATTGTTTATTACTGGCTGGTTCGTAGGGCTAGTATGCATGTTGTTTTTCTTGTGCGCGCCATTTGGTGATTATTACTTTGCGGGGTATCTGGTCCCGACAATATTTATATTTTTCTCCTTGGGCATCAGCCAGTTGGCCTATCCACTTATTATTCTGACATGGAGTTTGTCGGTCTTCGTACTGGTGATGTACAACAAGAATTTCCTGCACGGCATTCAAACGCAATACTCGCTGGCGTTCATTCTTTCGTCGCTTATCTCTTTTACCGTATGCCTGCTGTACATGTTGCAAATCTACAACCACAGCCGCCGGTTGAAGTCTAAATGGCAGGAACAGGCAATGCTTGATCCGCTGACCGGTTTACCAAATCTGCGTGCGTTGGAGGAGTATCTGCTGAAAACCGGCTCGGTGAATGTTTGCTGTATGCATATCAAAAACCTCGATTTTCTTAGCCGCCATTACGGCATGATGATGCGTATTCAGTGCAAACGCGTAATCACTCAAGTGCTACAGCCGATGTTGTACAAAGACGAAAAACTCTTTCAACTGCCGGGTAATGAACTGTTGTTAGTGCTAAAGGGGCCGGAGACTGAAGCTCGCCTGACCTCCCTGGTTGACTTCCTGCGTCGTCAGGACATTCGCTGGAATAATACGGTGATGAACCTGGAATACGGCATCTCGTGGGGGCAGATACGCGCTCAGGACGATAACCTACACCATATGCTAGGGCAGTTGAGTTGGCTGGCGGAGCAAGCCGGTGAGGGGAGCCAGATCCTGAATCTCGATAACGGCCATGCTGAAGCCTTTGACCAAACCAGTGAACAGGTCGTGCTACTCAACCGTATTAAAAGTGCGCTCAATGGACAAGGTTTTGTGCTTTACGCGCAGCCGATTAGAAAAACGTCGGGAGAAGGGTATTACGAAATTCTCACCCGCCTGGTGGATACGAACGGCATGGTAATGCCCGATAAATTTATCCCTGTCCTGACGCAGTTTAACCTTAGCCAGCGCTTTGACATGCTCGTGCTTGAGCAGTTATTCCAGTCGCTGGCGGCGTTCCCGGAGCAGCGTTTCTCGGTCAATTTGATGCCATACACCTTGATGCAAACCGAAAGCGCGGCGGAAATTATCGCCCTGTTCCGCCAATATCAGGTCAGTGTCTGGCGCATTATCATTGAAATTACCGAGGAGCAGGCGTTTTCCAACTCGGATATCAGCATCAAAAATATTCAGCAGTTACGTCGTTTTGGCTGCCAGATTGCCATCGATGACTTCGGTACTGGCTACGCCAACTATGAGCGCCTCAAACGTCTGGAAGCCGATATTATCAAGATTGATGGCTGTTTTGTGCGTGATGTCCTGACTGACCCAATGGATGCGATGATCATTCGTTCTATCTGCGAGTTGGCGAAAGTGCGGAATCTGGCCGTGGTGGCGGAGTATGTCGAAACACCCGAGCAACAAACGCTGTTGGCAAGCCTGGGGGTGCATTACATGCAGGGTTATCTGATTGATAAACCTCGGCCACTGTGTGAAATTGGCTACGAAACGGAAGCCTAAAAGGAAAGGGCCGGTAACACAGTTACCGGCCCTTTTTTAATGAAGGGGATTACAGAACCAGCGCGGCGATAGAGGCAGACAGCACACTCACCAGCGTAGAACCGTAAACCAGTTTCAGGCCGAAGCGAGAAACAACGTTACCTTGCTCTTCGTTCAGGCCTTTAATCGCACCAGCGATAATACCGATAGAGGAGAAGTTAGCGAAGGAGACCAGGAAGACAGAAATGATGCCCACTGCGCGCGGAGACAGGTCAGCGGCAACTTTTTGCAGATCCATCATGGCAACGAATTCGTTAGACACCAGTTTGGTCGCCATAATACTCCCTACTTGCAAGGCTTCGCTGGCTGGAACACCCATAATCCATGCAACTGGATAGAAGATGTAGCCCAAAATACCCTGGAAGGAGATGCTGTAACCAAACCAACCCGTCACCGTGGCGAACAGGGCGTTCAGTGCGGCGATCAGGGCGATAAAGCCGATCAGCATGGCGGCAACGATAATCGCAACTTTGAAGCCTGCCAGAATGTATTCACCCAGCATTTCAAAGAAGCTCTGACCTTCGTGCAGGCTTGCCATCTGAATGTTGTCTTCGCTCGCGTCAACCTGATACGGGTTGATGAGCGACAGCACGATAAAGGTGCTGAACATGTTCAGAACCAGCGCCGCAACAACATATTTTGGCTCCAGCATGGTCATGTATGCGCCAACGATAGACATCGAAACGGTAGACATCGCCGTTGCCGCCATGGTGTACATGCGGTTACGGGACATTTTACCGAGGATGTCTTTATAGGCGATAAAGTTCTCAGACTGGCCGAGGATCAGAGAGCTGACGGCGTTGAAGGATTCCAGTTTGCCCATGCCGTTAACTTTCGACAGCACCGTACCAATCGCGCGAATGACGATAGGCAGAATACGGATGTGCTGCAAAATACCGATAAGTGCAGAGATGAAGACGATAGGGCACAGCACCTTCAGGAAGAAGAACGCCAGACCTTTGTCGTTCATGCTACCGAAGACGAAGTTGGTGCCTTCGTTAGCAAAGCCGAGAAGTTTTTCGAACATCTCGGAGAAGCCTCGAACAAAGCCCAGACCGACATCAGAGTTCAGGAAGAACCATGCCAACAGCACTTCGATGACAAGTAATTGAATAACGTAACGAACGCGGATCTGTTTGCGGTTGGAACTGACCAACAAGGCCAGGATCGCTACCACTACAAGCGCGAGAACAAAATGCAAGACGCGGTCCATATTTGCTCCAAACATGAGACGGGTTAAATTTTCGTGCACATTCTATGTAACATGGTTAAATAAAACGAGATCTGTCTCTCACTATATTTAGAACCTGTGAGCAAACTCAAAAATAGTGATCAACGATACATTTTTGTGATGTTAAGTAAATGTATGAAAAGTTTCCGTGTTGTACTACTCTCTCCTTAAGCGTATACCAAACTTCCCCAACCTCCAGTCTTGCTAACGGTTCCGGCTATCAGAGCAATTATTATCATCTCTCACAAATGAACTTGATAATCATTCTCATTTTGTTAGCATGAAACATAGCAAAGGCTATGTTTTTGAGGCAAAGAATGAGCAACAGTCGCGTTGAGAATAACAGCAGTCGAGCAGCGCGCCGTATGAGGTTGGCGCTGATGGGGCCGGCATTTATTGCCGCGATCGGGTATATCGATCCCGGTAACTTTGCGACCAATATTCAGGCGGGGGCGAGCTTCGGCTATCAACTGCTGTGGGTGGTGGTATGGGCAAACCTGATGGCGATGTTGATTCAGTTGCTGTCGGCCAAACTGGGGATTGCGACCGGGAAAAACCTGGCGGAGCAAATTCGTGACCATTACCCGCGTCCGGTGGTCTGGTTTTACTGGGTGCAGGCAGAAATTATCGCTATGGCGACCGACCTGGCAGAATTTATCGGGGCGGCGATTGGCTTTAAGTTGATTTTTGGCATCTCGCTGCTTCAGGGCGCGGTGCTGACCGGGATTGCGACTTTCTTAATCCTGATGCTCCAGCGTCGTGGTCAAAAGCCGCTGGAAAAAGTGATCGGCGGGCTGTTGCTGTTTGTGGCGGCGGCTTATATCGTCGAGCTGATTTTCTCTCAGCCGCAGCTCGCACCGCTGGCAAAAGGGATGATTTTACCCGAGCTGCCGAACTCTGAAGCGGTATTCCTCGCGGCGGGTGTTCTGGGGGCGACCATTATGCCGCACGTCATCTACCTGCACTCGTCGCTGACGCAGCATTTGCATGGCGGCAGCGCGAAAGAGCGCTACCACGCCACGCGCTGGGATGTGGGGATTGCGATGACCATCGCCGGCTTCGTGAACCTGGCGATGATGGCAACCGCCGCAGCGGCTTTCCATTTCAACGGGTACACCGGGATTGCCGATTTGGATCAGGCGTATCTGACTCTTGAACCCTTGTTGAGCCATGCGGCGGCGACCGTTTTCGGTCTGAGCCTGATTGCGGCGGGGCTATCTTCAACGGTGGTTGGCACGCTGGCAGGGCAGGTGGTTATGCAGGGCTTTATTCGCTTCCATATTCCGCTCTGGTTCCGCCGAACGGTGACGATGCTGCCGTCGTTTGTGGTTATCCTGATAGGGCTAGACCCGACGCGCATCCTGGTGATGAGCCAAGTGCTGCTTAGTTTTGGTATCGCGCTGGCGCTGGTTCCGCTGTTGATTTTCACCAGCAACCGCCAATTGATGGGCGAACTGGTTAACACGCAGTGGATCAAACGTATCGGCTGGGTGATCGTCGCGATAGTGGTTACCTTGAACGGTTGGCTGTTGGTCGGCACACTGCTGGATTTGTAATTGACATACCGTGACTCGCTACAGGTCACGGTTTCATTTTGTCTTTTGCGTTACGCTGAGTTTGGCATTAAACATCAGCGAACGTTCATGAACCATTTCGATCTCTCATTCTTAAAATACCTTCAGGATAACAGCCCTCTGGCAGTCGACCGCGCGGTGCTGCGTTTTGGCAAAACGCTTTCAACGCTGAAGCGAACGATGAAAGAGCTTAATGAACTGTTGCCGGAAAACGTCCAGCTTCACCAGGATAACCAGTTTATTACTACCCGCATTGGCTACAGCGACTATATCCAGTTCCTCCAGCGTGTGCACTTTAACCGCTATCTGACCACCGCCGAAGAGCGCGTGCAGGATCTCTTTGTTGCGCTGTGCTTACAGAATGTGGTCAATAAAAACGAGTACTACAAAAAATTCTACGTCAGCGCCGGGACGGTAAAAAACGATAATCCAGTGATGCTGCGCCGGGTTCAGGGCTGCGGATTAACACTTGTGAGCATTCCCCGCCGGGGTTCGCAGTTGGTTGGCGATGAATTTCGTTTGCGGGTTGCGGCCTGTAACGCCATTTTGAAAACCGTGGAGATTGGCAGCGATAATCAGCTTATTGCCCATCAGGCCAATGAACCGATCAACCGCTCGATTGCCGAGCAGTTTCTGTCCGAATGCGCGGTCGAGATAAAAAGCGCAGCAGCGTATTACGCGCGCGTTGTCAGCCCAGTTATTCGCCTTGGTTATAATGGCCGTAAATACCTGTTGGTGTATCTGAGCCTGGCGCTGCACCGTATTCAGCGCGGGCAGAGAATAACCGACAGCCAAATGGTCAACTTCCTGACCACGTTTCCGTATCAGGTGCTGGATTCTCAGGATGAAAACAACTGTCTGGATATGCTGATAGCGTCGTTGACCTTTACCCATCGCCCCTTCACGCTCTACGACGCGACGCTCGCCGGGCACGTCAAGCGAGCCTGCGATATGTTATCCGGCTGCCTGAGCGCCATGGTACACAACGCGAACGCCTGGTATGCCGAGATTTATAACTTTATTTATGCGGCGATTATTCAGAATAAATTTCATCTGTGGTTCGATGATAAAAAATTGCATGACGTTCAGCGGCGTTATCCTGAGCTTTGGCATCATGTCCAGACGGCGCTAAAAGAGATTGAAGCCCGCTGGCAAACGCCATTCTCCGCCATTCACCTGGCAACGCTGGTGCTGATAATTAAAAAGCATGAGCTGAAAAACCGAGTCGTCAGCGACCCGAAAAAACGGGTCATTATCGTGACCAACTCGTCCGAGAGCAAAGTGGGGTATTTTAAAGAGGTACTGCTGTCGCGTTTTCATATTGATATTCTGGCCTGCGTCAATATCAATGAAATCGCCCGACTCCAGTTGCAGGATTTTGATTTGCTGATTACCTTCACCAATAAAATATCCAGCCACCTTCGCCATGCGCAACTGAGCTACGTTAAAGTGAATTTTTATCTGACGCAGGATGATTTCCAGTTGCTGCGCGAGCATGGGCTAAGCCCAGCGCGCAAAAAAATACCTGTCGATACATTCGTTCGACAGGTCAATGGCATGAGCCAGGAGGTGTTAAAAACGTTTCTTGAACAGCAGTATGGCGACCTCTTTATTTAGCCAGTGTCTGCTGGACGCCGCGACACCACACGGCGTGTAAATTCTGCGCGTTATCAAGCACCAAAATATCCGCGTCTTTCCCCACCGTCAGGCTGCCTTTCCGCTCGGCAACGCCCGCCAGAATAGCCGGATTAAGGCAGGCAATTTGCGCAGCCGACACCCAGCCGTTTTCCAGACGGTTCACCACGTTTTTCACCGAGTCGAGAAAACTCATCTCCAGTTTCCGCACTTCAGGCCAGTTATCGGGCGTGACGGTGCGCTTACAGCCGTGGCAGTCGGTAATTTCAAGGGCGTGCTGGTGGATGCGGAACGTTTCCTGACGCAGATAGTGGTGAAATTCAAAGCCTTCAGGGAAGTCAACGTAGCCAAGACAATCACTCATCATCACCAGCCGACGGTCTGTTTTCAGGCGATACAGAATATCGAACACTTCCGGGCGCAGGGTGATGCCGCTCTGTTTGGCAACTTCGGCGAACGTGTCCTGATAATACATCATCGCGCCGACAACGCCGGGTTCGCGGTGGTGCAGCCCACGCATGGCGCTAAAGGCGTGGGTAAAGTGGTTCAGCCCAGCGTCAATGGCTTGTGTAATTTCATCAAAGGTGGCATCCGTATGACCAGCGGAAATGGTGATGCCCGATTGATGAAGATGGCGAATTAACGTCAGTGCCCCCGGTAACTCGGGAGCCAGCGTCATCAACCGGACCTGCTGACGCGCGGCACGTTGATAGCGCTCGAAGCCCTCGATACTTGGAGATTGCACACTGTCGAGGCGCTGCATCCCGATGAATTTCGGGTTGATATAGGGGCCTTCCATATGAATCCCCACGGCTTCAGCGCCATCTTCTGGCGTTGCATCGGCAATCCATTCGGCGGCGGTGGCGAGGCTATCCAGCAAGAATTCATCCGGCTGGGTGGCAGACGTCGCCAGCCAGGCGGTGACACCGGCGTTCACTAAATCCTGGCTCATGGCACGTAAAGAATTTCGCTCGCCTTTCCAGGCAAAGGAACCGCGCCCCCAGCCGTGGACGTGGATATCGACAAAACCCGGCATCAGCATCGCATCACCATAATCGATAACGCGGCCGCGCGGCGCATCGTCAAGGCCGACAATCTTGCCGTGCTCAACGTGCAGATAGCCGGACTGAATACTGTCCGGCGTCACGATGCGCTGGCTGGCGAAAGAGAGCAGCGCATCAGCCATGATTATCCCCCAGCACGCGCGCGGCAGTCTCCAGGGCGATGGTCGAACACAGGCCGGTGTAGTGGGCCGGGTCGATTAACGCCTCGATTTCGGCATCGTTAAAGTGCTGGCGAATGATCGGATCGTTGCGCAGCACCTCGGCGTAGGGAATTCCCTCATGGGTACTGCGCATCGCCAAATGATAAACGCGCTCGTGCGCGGCATCTTTCCCCAGTTTCTCCACCAACTGCATCATAATTTTTTCGCTGTTGATAAGCCCGTGGGTGAGGTGAACATTGTGCTGCATACGTTCAGCATTGATGACCAGCGTGCGGGTCAACTCCTCGGCGCGCATGACGATTTCTGCAATACACTCCATGCTCTCTTGAATATTGCCGTCGAAAATAAAGTAGGCCGAGCTGTCTGCTTCAAACGGGCGCGGGCTTACGTACAGGCTGGATGTCAGCACAGAGTAGAGTTTTTGCGCATTGCCGATAATGCCTTTCGCCAGTTTAGGGTTCACTTTCTGCGGCATGGTGCTACTGCCGACAGTGCCTTTGGTAAAGGCTTCGGAAACCTCGGCAAACTCTTCGCTGGAGGTCTGATAAACCTCTTCTGCAATTTTGTGCAATGTGGTGGCCAGCAGACATAAATTGCTGATGTATTCGGTGCGATAGACGCGAGAGTTACGCGACGGAATCGCCATCGCGCGCATCCCCAGTTTTTGGGCGACGCTCTCTTGTACCTGTCGCCCCGTTTCGCCGGTGGCGTGGAATGCGCCAACCGCACCGCCCATCATGACGGTAAACACGCGTTTCTCGGCTTCCTGCATTCGCTCTTGCGCGCTGAGTAATTCATCAATCCATACAGCGGCTTTATAGCCCCAGGTAATGGGCAGCGCGTGTTTGCCGTGAGTGCGCCCGGCCATCAGCGTAGCGTGATGCCGCTTCGCCATCTGCGCCAGATTACGCAAGATATCGCTGACGAAACCCTGCATCAGGACGTTAAATTGCTTCGCCAGGTACAATTGTGCGGTTTGCTGAATATTCTGCGTTGTCACGCCATAGTGCACATATTTACCGCTTTCACTGTCGCAGGCTTTTACCAGCACTTTGATAACAGGCACAAAACCGTGGCCAATTTCGCGCAGCAGGCGCTCCATTTCAGCTAAATCGATACGGTCAACCTGGCAGTTAGCAGCGATATTTTGCGCCGCGCTAGCCGGGATCATTCCATGTTCGGCCTGAGCCAGCGCCAGCGCCGCTTCAACATCCAACCACGATTGCACTCGCGCCTGCTGGCTAAGCAGCGCTTTCATGCCACGATCGTCAATCGTCTTACTTTTTGAATCATACAGTGCGCGCATTTCCGCCTCCTTGAGCTTATTTCGCGCCGGCAAGGCGGTCATCTACCGCGTTGCGGACAAATTCTACATGCGGGCCGAAGACCACATGGACATGGTTGCTGGAGGGAATAAACGTCCCCAGCGAGCCGGATTCTTTGATAACGTCCATATTAATTTTCTTCTGATCCTGCAAATCAATACGCAGACGAGAGACGCAGTTTTCGACACGTTTGATATTATCTTTGCCTCCCAGGCCTTGAATAACCATCTCGGCAACTTTGTCATACTCTTTATTATTCAGCAGGGTGCTGTCGGCAATATCACTTTCACGCCCCGGCGTTTTAATATCGAATTTGTTAATCGCAAAGCGGAACACGAAATAGAAGACCACAAAGTTAACAATGCCCAGCAGGATTAAATTTACCCAGTGAGTATTTTCGTACATCAGGCCGAAAATACCGAAGTCGAAAACGGTTCCTCGAATATAGCCGATGGACACATCGAGCAGTTGCAATGGAATGGTGAGTAAACCACACAGCACCGCATAGATAATAAACAGTTTTGGCGCAATAAACAGGAAGGAGAATTCCAACGGTTCAGTAATATTACCGAGCATGGCCGTCAACACAACGGTGAGAATCATCCCTTTGGCAAATTTCTTATTTTTGAAATACGCCATGTGATACATCGCCAGGCCAATCGCCGGAACGCGGAACAGAGTGGTCAGCATCTGTGAGGACGCAAGATAGCTGGTCAGCGTTGGCATGTACTCTTTCCAGGCAGGATGTGATGGCCCAAGTTCAAAGAGGATTTTGTTCATCGCCGGTAGAATTCCGACGTAGGTTTGCCCGTCGATCAGATATGTGCCACCCGCTGCGGTAAAGCGCACGGTCGAGCTTAAGACATGGTGCAGGCCAAAGGGAATTAACAGACGGTTAAGCGTCATATAAATGCCCGCGCCGATATTCGGTGCCATCATAATCGTCGACACCGCGCGCATCCCGGCGGTAAAGAGATCCCAGATGAAGGGGATTATCAGCCCAACAGGAATGGCAAAGGCGATGGCTAAAATCGCCACCGATTTCTTGCCGCTAAAGAAAGCAAAGGCTAACGGTAGCTGAAGGCGATAGAAACGGTCGGTGATTTTGGCCGCCAGCAGGCCAGCGATAATCCCGCCCAGAGCTTCAATTTTTAGCGTTTGTATCCCGAGCACCATTCCCTGGCCTACCAGTGAAAGGTCACCTTTGGCGAGCGCTCCGGCAAGTTTAAGATGAACGTGCATGGCAATTAGCAGCGTTAAATACGCGACCACCGAGGCAAAAACTGCAATGCCTTTTTCTTTTTTCGACATGCCGTAGGCAACACCCATTGCAAATAACAATGGAATATTATTGAAAACCACACTGCTAATTAAACCGAGAGAAGATAAAACCGCTTTGAAAATATCATTACCTAAAAAAGGCAGTTTTTCGATCATATAGCTCTGGCCTAATGCAGAGCTAATTCCCATAACCATACCGACAGGAGCGAGAACCGCGATAGGTAATAAGAGTGAACGACCGAATGTCTGAATTTCATTTTTAAAATTAGCATTCATTATGTTAATCCTGACGTGAAATATCTTAATGCTAAGATACTGGCAGGATTTTTTTGCTCAAGGGCAAATAGTGGTAAATCAGAAGCGCAGGATTTGACCATAAAAAAGAGCCAGACCTATGGCGCTACGCATCTGTAGGCCGGATAAGGCAACACCGCCATCCGGCAGGGAGTGCACAAAGCCTGATGGCGCTGCGCTTATCAGGCCTACGGTTTCGCAATATCTGTAGGCCGTATAAGGCATCGCAGCCATCCGGCAGGGAGTGCACAAAGCCTGATGGCGCTGCGCTTATCAGGCCTACGGTTTCGCAATATCTGTAGGCCGGATAAGGCATCGCCGCCATCCGGCAGAGAGTGCACAAAGCCTGATGGCGCTGCGCTTATCAGGCCTGCGGTTTCGCAATATCTGTAGGCCGGATAAGGCATCGCCGCCATCCGGCAGAGAGTGACATAAAGCCTGATGGCGCTACGCTTATCAGGCCTGCGGTTCTGCAATATCTGTAGGGTTAATGATGTCCGCGACCGTGTCCACGATCATGACCGCGCCCATGTTTGTGACCATGATCGCGACGATCGCCCCAGCCATCGCGGTAGCCGCGTTCATAGGCGTTGTGTTTATTCCAACCGCGATGCCAGCCGTTGTCGTGGCGATACCAATGGCGATGCCAGTAGTCACGGTCACGCCAGCGACCGCCGTCCCAGTAGTTACCGTGATTATCGCGATCGCCAATTTGTAATTTTACGGATGGCAGCAGGGTGATTTCACCAGCATTCGCGAACATCGGGGCCGATGCCATCAACACTGCCGCCAGAATCAGTGACCTGAACATACTTCTCTCCTATACGATCGTGGCCAGTCAGGCCTGTTAACGCAATATTACAATTCAGTAACGCCCCGAATTATTGGTTTAACTCTTAAATCGTCAGGAGAGAGCATTTTTTGTTAATTGTGCGGTTATTTTATCCCGTTCAAGATACGGTCGATTTCCGCGCACTCTTGCGGGCTGAAATGGCGGTTGTGAAGCATACCGACCGCATCATCCAACTGGGCAATTTTACTGGCCCCAATCAACACCGACGTCACCGCGCGTTGGCGTAATACCCATGCCAGCGCCATTTGTGAGAGCTTCTGCCCGCGCTGCTCTGCCAGCAGATTAAGCTGGCGCACCGCGTCAATTTTCCCCTCGGTCAACTGATCTGGCTTGAGGAAAATACTGTTGCTTGCCGCGCGTGAATCCGCCGGAATACCGTGCAGATAACGGTCAGTCAGTTGCCCACCGGCCAGTGGTGAGAAAGCAATACAGCCGACGCCTTCTTGTTGCAGTACATCAAGCAAGCCGTCCTCTGGCGCACGTTCCAGCATCGAATACTTCGGCTGGTGGATAAGGCACGGCGTACCGAGATCGTTGAGGATGGCAATCGCTTGCCGCGCCAGATCCGCCGGATAGTTGGAAAGCCCAACATACAGCGCTTTGCCCTGGCGCACGATATGATCCAACGCACGCATGGTTTCCAGCAGCGGTGTTTCAGGGTCTGGTCGGTGATGGTAAAAGATATCCACGTACTCAATGCCCATCCGTTTCAGGCTCTGATCAAGGCTGGAAATCAGATACTTGCGAGAACCCCAATCGCCGTATGGGCCGTCCCACATGGTGTAACCCGCCTTACTAGAAATAACCAGCTCGTCGCGATACGGGAGGAAATCTTCACGCAGAATACGGCCAAAATTGCTCTCAGCAGAACCTGGCGGTGGGCCATAGTTATTGGCTAAATCGAAATGGGTTATACCGAGATCAAACGCGTGGTGCAGCAACTGGCGGCTGTTTTCGACCTGCGTTTCATCACCAAAATTGTGCCAAAGCCCCAGCGAAACGGCAGGCAGCTTAAGGCCGCTGTTGCCGCAGCGCTGGAACGTCATGGTGTCATAACGCGTCGGTCTTGCCTGGTAAACCATTGGTATCCTCCAGAATATCCGGGTGTGTATACGCTTACACTAACCAATGTCCATTGACTCGTACACTGTTGAAATCTGTAAAATTAGCTTTCCAGCAGACTTTCTCGCTATTCCTGGACAGCCTTAACACTTCTTCGATACTCAAAAGAACGAACGACCAGAGGAGGTGTGCCATGTCAGCGTCTTATACTATTGCCGACTATTTGCTCGACCGTCTTGCCGACTACGGCATCGACCATCTGTTTGGGGTTCCCGGGGACTACAATCTTCAGTTTCTGGACCATGTGATCGCGCACCGCAGCGTCCGTTGGGTAGGCTGTACTAATGAGCTTAACGCCGCTTATGCCGCCGATGGCTACGCGCGGATGCAAGGCGGCGGGGCACTCTTGACCACTTACGGCGTAGGGGAGTTAAGTGCGCTGAACGGCGTGGCGGGCAGTTTTGCCGAACACGTGCCGGTGTTGCATATCGTTGGCGCCCCCAGCACCGGTTCCCAGTTGCGCCATGAATGTGTGCACCACACGCTGGGTGATGGAAATTTTGACCACTTCCGCCAGATGAGCGCGCCTGTTTCGGTTGCGCAAGGGGTGCTGGATGCGCGTAACGCCTGTGATGAAATTGACCGGGTACTGCGTGAAATCTATCGGCATAAACGTCCTGGATATCTGCTGTTACCCGCCGATGTGGCGTCGCTCCCCACAACTCGGCCTGTAAACGCTCCCACTGCGCTGGCGAATCATTCAGATTCCGCCCAGCTAGCCCAATTTATTAAACACGCCCGCGCACTGCTGCAATCTTGCCGCCGTGTTTCGCTACTGGCGGATGTTCTGGCGCTGCGTTTTGGGCTACAGGCGAGATTAAACCAGTGGATGGCGGATTTACCGATTCCTCACGCTACGTTGCTGATGGCGAAAGGGCTGTTTGATGAGCAACAGCAGGGCTTTGTTGGAACATACAGCGGTGGGGCGAGCCTGCCGCAAACGCGTGAAGCGATAGAAAATGCCGAGGCCATTGTCTGCATCGGCACGCATTTTACCGATACCATCACCGCCGGTTTTACTCATCACATTGCCACCGAAAAATCTATTGAAATTCAGCCATTTGCTTCGCGAGTTGGCGAGCGTTGGTTTAGTGGGATTGGAATACACGAGGCCACAGAGGCACTCATCACACTTAGCCAGGAATTTGCGTCGCAGTGGCAAACGTCACCGCAGCGAGGTGTGCCGCCGCTGAAGGCGGACGGAAGCGAGCTAACCCAGCGCCTTTTCTGGCAAACGCTGGAAAAATCCCTCCAGCCGCACGATATTGTGCTCGCCGACCAGGGGACGGCGGCATTTGGTATTGCCGCGCTCACATTGCCGCCGGGCGCAAGTTTAATCGTACAGCCGTTGTGGGGCTCAATTGGCTACACGCTGCCTGCTGCATTCGGTGCGCAAACGTCGCAGCCAGACCGACGGGTGGTGCTGGTGATTGGCGACGGTGCAGCGCAGCTCACCATTCAGGAGCTAAGCTCGATGCTACGTGACGGGCAAAGGCCACTGATTTTATTGCTGAATAATGAAGGTTATACGGTGGAGCGGGCGATTCACGGGCCAGAACAGCGTTATAACGACATCAGCCTGTGGAACTGGACGCAACTGCCGCAAGCGCTCAACCTGGATTGCCAGGCCGAGTGCTGGAAGGTAAGCAACGGCGCACAGTTTAACGATGCGCTAGCGCGCGCGGCGCGGGGCGATAAGCTCACACTGCTGGAAGTGATCCTGCCGAAAATGGATATTCCGCCGCTGCTGAAAGCCGTTACGCAATCGCTGGAGGCGCGTAACAGCGGCCATTAAGCGGAATGTCAGGTACTACGAGAGTGGCGAATTTCGCCACTCTCTGTATTTTTGCGCACGGGAAGTCGGGCTGAAACGATACCGCTGGTGGCGTTCATCTCTGGAGATGGCGACAAAAAACAGGCAAAAAATGTGACCGGGATCGATAATACTGGGGCACTCACGCAAACGTCATTGTTGTTAAAGCGCCTTGAATTTACAGTGTGGCAAAGATTTATTCTGACTTCAGCGGAGCCGTAAAGGAATGACAAAGTTTGCTTTAGTAGGGGATGTGGGGGGCACAAATGCGCGTCTGGCATTGTGCGATATTGCCAGCGGTGAAATTTCGCAGGCCAAAACCTATTCTGGACTGGACTACCCAAGCCTGGAAGCTGTTGTTCGTGTCTATCTCGATGAGCATAACGTGTCGGTTGAAGACGGCTGTATCGCGATTGCCTGCCCCATTACCGGTGACTGGGTGGCGATGACCAACCATACCTGGGCCTTCTCGATTGCCGAAATGAAAAAGAATCTCGGCTTTGCCCACCTGGAAATCATAAACGATTTTACTGCTGTCTCGATGGCTATCCCGATGCTGAAAAAAGAGCATCTGATCCAGTTCGGCGGTAACGATCCGATTGAGGGTAAACCGATCGCCGTATACGGCGCGGGCACGGGATTGGGCGTGGCGCATCTGGTGCATGTTGATAAGCGCTGGGTCAGCTTGCCGGGCGAAGGCGGCCACGTCGATTTTGCGCCGAACAGTGAAGAAGAAGGGATCATTCTTGAGGTACTGCGCGAAGAAATCGGCCACGTGTCGGCAGAGCGTGTGCTTTCTGGCCCTGGGCTGGTGAATTTGTATCGCGCTATCGTCAAAGCCGACAATCGCCTGCCGGAAAACTACAAACCTAAAGATATTACCGAACGCGCGCTGGCGGACACCTGCACCGACTGCCGTCGTGCGTTGTCACTGTTCTGCGTCATTCTGGGCCGTTTCGGCGGCGACCTGGCTTTAACGCTGGGCACGTTTGGCGGCGTATATATTGCGGGCGGTATTGTGCCGCGCTTCCTCGAATTCTTTAAAGCCTCCGGTTTCCGTGGCGGTTTTGAAGATAAAGGCCGCTTTAAAGATTACGTTCACAGCATTCCGGTGTATCTGATTGTCCATGACAATCCAGGCCTGCTCGGCTCCGGCGCGCATCTGCGCCAGACGCTGGGGCACATTCTGTAACGGTATTCACTCTGTAGGCCTGATAAACGTAGTGCCATCAGGCCATTATCCGCATAAAGCCGCGTATTGAGCGCGGTTTTTTTTCGCCTGTTGTATGCCCATTCTGACGCTCGTCACACTTCCACTTAACGGCATTGTTTGTCCAGTATAAGCATTATTTGTCTGGTAACGCTGTATCGGTTCCCGCCGCCATAATTCGCCTCATCAACTATCACGAGGAATCGGTTATGAGCAAAAAATTGATTGCAGTTTGTGCATGTCCAATGGGGCTGGCGCACACCTTTATGGCCGCGCAGGCGCTGGAAGAAGCGGCGATTGAAGCGGGCTATGAAGTGAAGATTGAAACCCAGGGCGCAGACGGTATTCAAAATCGCCTCACGGCGCAGGATATCGCCGAAGCGACAATGATTATCCACTCTGTTGCGGTAACACCGGAAGACAACGAGCGTTTTGAATCACGTGATGTGTATGAAATTACGTTACAGGATGCCATTAAAAATGCCGCCGGCATTATCAAAGATATCGAAGAGATGATTGCCGCCGAACAACAATAATAATAGTTAACAGGGGTACAGATATGGCGATTAAAAAACGCAGTGCAACTGTTGTGCCTGGCGCATCCGGTGCGGCAGCGGCAATAAAAAAAACTCAGCCTTCCAGTATCAGTTTCTGGAGTGAATTACCGCAGCATGTCATGTCGGGTATTTCGCGGATGGTACCGACGTTAATCATGGGCGGGGTGATCCTCGCCTTTTCGCAGCTGCTCGCCTACAGCTGGCTAGACATACCCGCCGATATCGGCATCATGGATGCGCTGAACAGCGGAAAATTTGAGGGGGTTGATCTCTCCCTCCTCAAATTTGCCTGGCTCTCGCAATCTTTCGGCGGTGTACTGTTTGGCTTTGCCATCCCTATGTTTGCGGCGTTTGTCGCTAACTCTATCGGCGGTAAGCTGGCATTTCCCGCTGGGTTTATCGGCGGCCTGATGTCCACCCAGCCTACGCAGTTGCTGAATTTTGACCCCAGCAGCCTGCAATGGATCACCACCGCGCCTGTGCCTTCTACTTTTATTGGTGCGCTGATTATTTCTATTGTGGCGGGGTATCTGGTGAAGTGGATGAACCAAAAAATCCAACTGCCCGATTTCCTGCTGGCATTTAAAACCACCTTTCTGCTGCCGATCCTCTCCGCCATTTTTGTCATGCTGGCGATGTATTACGTGATAACCCCGTTCGGCGGCTGGATAAACGGCGGTATTCGTACCTTGCTGACGGCTGCCGGAGAAAAAGGCGCCTTGATGTACGCGCTGGGGATTGCCGCTGCGACGGCGATTGACCTGGGCGGCCCTATCAACAAAGCGGCGGGTTTTGTGGCCTTTAGCTTTACCACCGACCACGTACTCCCCGTCACCGCGCGTTCGATTGCCATCGTTATTCCGCCGATTGGCCTCGGCCTGGCAACGCTTATCGACAAACGCTTAACCGGCAAACGCCTGTTCAGCGCGCAGCTTTATCCGCAGGGCAAAACCGCGATGTTTCTCGCGTTTATGGGCATCAGCGAAGGGGCGATTCCTTTTGCTTTAGAAAGCCCGATTACCGCCATTCCTTCTTATATGGTGGGGGCGATTGTCGGCTCGACGACCGCCGTCTGGCTGGGCGCAGTGCAGTGGTTCCCGGAATCTGCTATTTGGGCATGGCCGCTGGTCAGCAACCTCGGCGTCTATATGGCGGGGATTTTGCTCGGTGCGGTCATCACGGCGCTGATGGTGGTGTTCCTGCGTAACATGATGTACCGCCGTGGCAAACTGCTGATTGAAAGCCTCTAATAATAAGGACGAAGATCATGACGTTACTGGCATCAATTCGGCAATGGCTGGTGGAACAGCGGCTGGATGCGGTACTGATTTCGTCGCGCCAGAATAAACAAGCGCATCTGGGGCTTTCCACCGCTTCGGGGTATGTGCTGGTGGCGCGCGAAAGCGCGCATATTCTGGTGGACGGGCGTTACTACGCCGATATCGCCGCACGGGCAAATGGCTATCGGCTGCATTTATTAAGCGCTAAACAGACGCTGGCGGATATTGTTAATCAGCTTATCAGCGAGGAAAACCTGTGCACGGTGGGTTTTGAAGGCTCGCACGTGAGCTGGAATAGCGCCAGCCAGTGGCAGAAAACACTCCAGACGACGCTGGTTAGCGCGTCGCTGGAACCACTGCGGCAAATCAAAACGGCAGAGGAGATCGCCCACATTCGGCAGGCCTGTCAGATTGCTGACGCCAGCGCCGAACATATCCGCCGCTTTATTCAGCCAGGCCAGAGTGAGCGAGAAATAGCCGCTGAGCTGGAGTGGTTTATGCACACGCTTGGGGCGGAAAAAGCCGCTTTTGACACCATCGTCGCCAGCGGCTGGCGCGGTGCGCTACCGCATGGCAAAGCCAGCGATAAAACGGTGGCGGCAGGTGAGCTGATTACCCTGGATTTTGGTGCGCAGTACCAGGGCTATTGCTCCGATATGACGCGCACATTTTTGGTGGCTGGAGCGGAAAAACCGGAAGACCCGGAACTGACGGCGGTCTATCAAATCGTGCTTGAGGCACAGTTGGCCGCTGTTGCCGCCATTCGCCCAGGCGTTCGTTGTCAGGACGTGGACGCTGTCGCGCGTCAGGTGATTGAGGCGGCGGGCTACGGCGACGCGTTTAGCCATAACACCGGGCATGCCATTGGGATTGACGTGCATGAAGACCCGCGTTTTTCACCAACGGATACCACGCCGCTGGCGACGGGAATGCTGCTCACCGTTGAACCGGGCATCTATCTGCCGGGGCAGGGTGGCGTGCGCATTGAAGACGTGGTGTTAGTTACCCCGCAGGGCGGGGAAGTGCTCTACAGCATGGCAAAAACATTGTTACACACGGGAGAGGCATCATGGATTTAGCGCTACTAAAAGCCTTGAGTGAGGCAGATGCGATCGCCTCTTCAGAACAAGAAGTCCGGCAGATCTTAGTCGAAGAAGCGGATCGGCTGCATAAAGAAGTGCGCTTTGATGGTCTGGGATCGGTGATGATCCGCTTAAATGAATCGGGCGGCCCCAAAGTGATGGTCTGCGCGCACATGGATGAAGTCGGTTTTATGGTGCGCAGTATTTCTGGCGAAGGGGCTATAGACGTCCTGCCGGTGGGCAATGTCCGAATGGCTGCCCGTCAGCTTCAGCCGGTGCGCATTACCACGCGCGAGGAGAGCAAAATTCCCGGCCTGTTGGACGGCGAACGCAATGGCAATGATGTGGGCGCGCTGCGTGTTGATATTGGCGCGCGGTCGTATGACGAAGTGATTCAGGCGGGCATTCGCCCCGGCGATCGCGTGACGTTTGATACCTCTTTTCAGGTTTTGCCGCACCAGCGGGTGATGGGCAAAGCCTTTGATGACCGCCTCGGCTGTTATTTGCTGGTGGCGCTGTTGCGGGAATGGCACTCGGCGGAACTGCCTGCTGAAGTCTGGCTGGTGGCCAGTTCCAGCGAAGAAGTTGGGCTACGCGGTGGACAAACGGCGGCACGTGCGGTTGCGCCGGATATCGCGATTGTGTTGGATACCGCCTGTTGGGCGAAAAACTTTGACTATGGCGCGGCAAATCACCGGCAGCTTGGTAAAGGGCCAATGCTGGTACTCAGTGATAAATCGTTGATTGCCCCGCCGAAACTGACCGCCTGGATTGAAGATATTGCCGCCGAAATGGGGATCCCTTTGCAACTGGATATGTTCAGCAATGGCGGAACCGACGGCGGAGCGGTGCATGTGAGCGGAACCGGCATCCCTACGGTGGTGATTGGCCCTGCGACCCGTCACGGGCACTGCGCCGCCTCGATTGCCGATTGCGGTGATATTGCGCAAACCGAAGCTCTGTTGTCGGCGCTTCTTACCTATCTTACGTGCGAAACCGTGGCTTATCTGACGGATTTCAGGTGTTGATTTCGCGCCAACAGGAGTTGCTATGCTAACCATTCAATTTCTTTGCCCGCTGCCCAATGGGCTTCACGCGCGCCCCGCGTGGGAGCTGAAAGAACAGTGCAGCCAGTGGCAAAGTGACGTCATTTTTATCAACCATCGGCAGAACACGCGAGCAGATGCGAAAAGTTCGCTGGCGCTGATAGGCACGGGCACGTTGTTTAATGATAGCTGTAGCCTGAACATCACCGGCAGTGATGAAGAACAGGCGCGGCGTGCGCTGGAGGAGTATCTCCAGCATCGCTTTATTGATAGTGACAGTGTGCAGCCCACGGCGGCAGAAATGGCGGCGCACCCGTTGCCGCGTTCACTGATTCGGCTAAACCCTGATTTGCTGTATGGCAATGTGTTGGCAAGCGGTGTCGGGGCCGGTCAACTGATGCTGTGGCAGAGTGACAACCTTGAGAGCTACCGCGCAATTCCAGCCAGTGCGGAGGACAATACGCGGCTGGAGCACAGCCTGGCAACGCTTGCGGAACAGCTTAACCAGCAGCTTCGCGAGCGCGACGGCGAGAGTAAAACTATTCTCAGCGCCCATTTATCGCTGATTCAGGACGATGAATTTGCGGGTAATATTCGGCGGCTGATGGCTGGGCAGCAGAAAGGCCTCGGTGATGCCATCATCACCAATATGGAACAGGTATGTGACAAACTGCTGGCCTCTGCCAGCGATTATCTGCGTGAGCGGGTCAGCGATATTCGCGATATCAGCGAACAACTGCTGCATATTACCTGGCCTGAGTGGCATCCGCGCACCGCGCTGGTACTAAAGCAGCCGACAATTTTGGTTGCGGAAGACCTCACTCCCAGCCAGTTTTTAGGCCTCGATTTGCAGCATCTCTCTGGCATGATTCTGGAGAAAACTGGGCGCACGTCGCATACCCTGATTTTGGCTCGGGCGTCGGCGATACCCGTACTGAGCGGCTTGCCGCTGGAAGCGATTAGCCGCTATGCCGGGCAGCCTGCGGTATTGGATGCGCAGTGTGGCGTATTAGCCATTAGCCCGACGGCGGCGGTGAGCGGCTATTACGACATTGCGCAGAAACTGGCGGCGAAACGCCAGCAGCAACAGGCGCGCGATGCCGCGCAACTGGCGTGGACGAAAGATAATCAGCGCATTGATATTGCAGCCAATATTGGTACTGCACTGGAAGCGCCCGGCGCATTCGCTAACGGGGCGGAGGGCGTTGGGTTATTCCGTACCGAAATGCTGTTTATGGACAGAGACAGTGCGCCGGACGAACAGGAGCAGTTTGAGGCCTACCAGCAGGTGCTGCTGGCGGCGGAAGATAAACCCGTTATCTTCCGCACGATGGATATTGGCGGTGATAAAAACATTCCTTACCTCAATATTCCGCAAGAAGAGAACCCGTTCCTCGGTTACCGTGCTGTGCGTATTTATCCTGAGTTTGCTGGGCTGTTCCGCAGCCAACTACGGGCGATTTTGCGCGCCGCCACATTCGGTAACGCGCAATTAATGATCCCAATGGTGCACAGTCTCGATCAGATTTTGTGGGTCAAAAATGAGCTACAAAAAGCAATCGCTGAGCTGAAAACAGAGGGGTTACGCCATGCTGATGCTATTCCACTAGGGATTATGGTGGAAGTGCCGTCGGTCTGTTACATCATCGACCATTTCTGCGATGAGGTGGATTTCTTCAGTATTGGCTCCAACGATATGACGCAGTATCTGTACGCCGTTGACCGTAATAACCCGCGAGTGTCACCGTTGTATAACCCGATTACACCGTCGTTCCTGCGGATGCTGCAACAGATTGTCACCGTTGCGCATAACCGTGGTAAATGGGTTGGTATTTGTGGCGAATTGGGCGGTGAAAGCCGCTATCTGCCGCTGCTTATCGGTCTTGGGCTGGATGAACTTAGCATGAGTAGCCCGCGTATTCCGGCGGTGAAAAGTCAGCTTCGCCAGTTGGACTCGCAAGCCTGTCGTGAGCTTGCTTTGCAGGCCTGCGAATGCCGGAGTGCGCAGGAGATAGAAGGGCTGCTGAATCAATTTACGCCGGAAAAAGATGTTCGCCCGCTTCTGGCGCTGGAGAATATCTTTGTCGGTGAACCGCTTAGTAACAAAGAACAGGTGATTCAGTTCCTGTGCGGCAATCTTGGTGTGAATGGGCGTACTGAACATCCGTTCGAGCTGGAAGAAGACGTCTGGCAACGCGAGGAGATTGTCACCACGGCGGTTGGTTTTGGCGTGGCGATTCCGCATACCAAATCCCAATGGATACGCCACTCCAGCATCAGTATCGCCCGCCTGACGCAGCCGATTGACTGGCAGTCAGAGATGGGCGAGGTTGAACTGGTCATTATGCTGACGCTGGGCGCGGATGAGGGCATCAACCACGTGAAAGTCTTTTCGCAACTGGCGCGCAAACTGGTGAATAAGCAATTCCGTCAGGGATTGTTTGCGGCACAGGACGCACAAGACATTCTGACGCTGTTGGAAACCGAATTAACGTTTTGATATATGGCGCAGTGCCTGATGGCGGCTAACGCCTTATCCGGCCTACTCGTAGGCCGGATAAGCGTTGCGCCATCCGATACTGTCACGATGGCGAAAGCATTGATTCCAGCGCTGAAATATCACCGGACGACAACAGAGACTGAAGCTGAATTAACGTCTCTTCGGGCAGTTGGTACAAATTCAATGATATTATTCGGGCAATATCTTGTGGTGAAAAACGGTATTTTATTATTTTCGCCGGATTGCCGCCGACCACGGCATAAGGGGGAACCTCTTTTGTGACAACGGATCCAGCGGCAACGACTGCCCCTTCGCCAACAATAACACCGGGCATAATCATCGAACGCATTCCCAACCAGCAACCGTCCCCCAGAACCGTATTCCCGCGAGGTTGATAAGCCTCTTTTATTGATTCCATAAAAGGATAAAGGCTAATCCAGTCCATTCGGTGCGTACTATTGCCGCCCATCAGAATTACGCTTTCGGCGCCGATACAGACGAAATTGCCGATAATTAATTGATCCAGATCGCCAAGAGGCGGCCACTCTTTACTGACCTCATCACCCAGCAAATATCGTACTACGGAACGTTCAAAACCATTATCCCAGCAGTCGCTATAATAACTGTGAGTCCCTTTAATATGGATATTGGGATTCGTAACCGTTTGATGAAGATACTCCATCTTAGACCAGTGTTTATCAGACATAGTCAATTCCTGGTTAAATCAGACATGGCGTCTGTGCTTAATAAATTGAACGGCATAGCGTATTTACTCATCGCACTAATTGGAAGCCGCTGGATTTGTTTTATCGATCTAGCCCTGAAATCTTGCTCCATATTCCCCCGGCGTCATACCAAACTGGCGGCGGAAAAGGCGGCAAAAATAATCACTGTCTTGATATCCACAGCGCAGCGCCACTTCACTAATCGATAAATGATATTTCTGTAGAGTTATCCGCGCTTTCGCCATACGTACCCAACGAACATACTCGACAAAACTCATTGTACCGTGTTGGGCGAACAGCCTGGATAAGTGATTCGGCGTGATATTGAAAAACAGCGCCACGTTATCACGCGTAAGCGGCTGGGCATAATTGTCCTGAATCCAATTACACATACTTTGATACAGAAACTCGGTTCGCGGGCGCTGAGTATCCGGGCGAGTATTGACGACACAGCGGCATAAATGCAGCAGGCTGAGCACCAATGGCTGGATAATATCTTGCTGTTGCGGCGAGCGGCTAAGATGGGTGAGGGCGGTCAGCATCGCTTCGCCTTCGCCGCGCTGAACATGCGGTAGTTCGACGTGGCGAGCTGGACGTAACAGCGATGCGGTGCGGTTATCGTAAAACGACAGGCCAAGCCATGCAGGGGCAAATACCAGGCTCAGTAGCATTACCGGTTTATCGCTGATGGGGAGATTGGCCGCCCGCGCGGGGATAAACAACATTTCACCTTCTGTCAGGTGGTGCTGTGTTTTCTCAAGCTGGTTACCGTACTCGCCGCGCAGCACGATATCGAGGCGCGGAAGATCAAGGCATAAACTGCCGCTGGGCAAATTACCAAGCTGGGCTGCAAACCAGACGCGACCCAGCCGCTGTGGATTTAATACCAGGCCGCTGAACAGATCGGCAAAAAATTGTTGGTCTGCTGGTAGGCCGGGTTCTTTCATCGCATACGCTCACGTTATAAATGCATTATCTGCCGGAACTCTTTTACCTTACTGCGGCTCACCGGAACCTGAAATTCCAGGTCGCGCAGACGCAGGATATAGGTGTTATTAAACCACGGTTCAATTTCACGAATTTTATTCAGATTCACACAGAATGAACGATGGCAGCGAAAAAAGTGGCTGGTCGGCAATTTGTTGCAAAATTCTGTGATGTTCATCGGCATCACGTAAGACTCACGCTTGGTATACACGAACGTCATTTTCTCGTGCGCCTCGGCATAGTAAATGTCGTTAATTGGCGTGACGATAATGCGCTCATCTTTAATCAGATTAATGGTGTCATTTTCACGCGTAGAACCGCTGGCATTACTGATGCTGCCAGACTGCTGCTGTTGCCAGGCAGACTCCAGCTTTTGCAGCATACTGACAATGCGCGATTCCTGATATGGCTTGAGAATATAGTCGAACGCTTCCAGCTCAAAGGCTTCAACCGCATGTTCTTTCCACGCGGTGATAAACACGATAAATGGCTTATGGGCAAACTGGCTGATGTTTTGCGCCAGCAGCACGCCGTCGAGCGAGGGAATATTGATGTCGAGGAAAATGGCATCCACCTTGTTGTGCTGCAAAAATTTCAGCACATCCAGACCGTCGTCAAACGTACCGACAATCTCCATCTGGCTGTGTTGTTGAATCAGCCAGGTTAACTCCTGTTGCGCCAGGAATTCATCTTCGACAATGATGACTTTCATGCGTACTCCGGGTTAGGGCAGTAAAGTGGCGGCCGCCGGGACGGGCGTGCGCTGGTTAGGAATGTAGAACGCTATCTCTGTTCCCGGCTCCAGGCGACGAATGTGCAGCCCTTCGCCGTACAGCAGCTTGACCCGATGATGAACATTGAGCAGGCCTATTTTATTGCCCGGCATTTCATTCGCTTCAACCCGCGCCACCACGAGCGGGTCGATGCCTGGCCCGGTATCGCGCACACCAATACGCACGCGGTTGCCGGACTCCGTAACGCTGATGGTGACCACGCCTTTGCCTTTGCTGCGCTGAATGCCGTGAACGATGGCATTTTCCACCAACGGCTGAATCAGCAGGCTAGGGATCAGGCAGTTCACCTCATCGTCGATATCGTAAATAACGGTTAATTTATCGCCAAATCGCGCCTGTTCAATGGCGATGTAGTCCTTAATCTGGTACAGCTCTTTGCGGATATCAATCTGCTCATCATCTTTTAATTCAATGTTATAGCGTAGGTAACGCGACAAATTGAAGATGAGCTGTCGTGCGGTGTCTGGGTTCAGGCGAATCAGCGAGGAAATCGCGTTCAGCGCGTTGAACAAGAAATGGGGATTTATCTTGCTTTGCAGGGCGCGCAGCTCTGCCTTATTTGCCATTTCACGCAGTTGCTCGGCGCGGGAAACCTCAAGCTGGGTAGAGATAATCTGCGACAGCCCAATGGCCATCTCCTGCAACGATGAGGTTATTTGATGTGCGTGGCAGTAGTAGATTTTCAACGTGCCGGTGACAACGCCTTTTTCCGAAAGCGGGATAACCAGCATCGAGTGAATTTCTGGGGTTCGATAAGCCTCATCATTGTTTTTAATAATGATTTCACCATTGTTGATGGCCTGTTTGGTGGTTGGGCTGATAGCGTCGTCGTTATTGTGATAGTTATCTTCCCCTACACCGACGTAGGCCAGCACCCGATCGGTGTTGGTGATGGCGACCGCATCGGCGTGAATATCCTGGCGGATGATGTCGCAAATTTGCCGCAGGGTATCGCTGTTAATTTTGCGAAATAGCGGGAGTGTTTTATTGGCGATATCCAGCGCCAGCTTGGCCTGGCGCGCGGCGCTGGCCTCTTTTTCACCTTCAACGCTTTGCACTAACAGCACGATAAAACCGATACAAACACTACCGGCTATCATCGGAATACCGATTTTTGAAACGATATCGATACCCAGAGAAACACTCGGCGCCCAGACCACTACCAGAATCATGGTCAGCGTTTCGCACAACATTCCCCCCAGAATACCGGCTTTCCAGTGCTGTTTTTTGGGCATTTTTCGGTTGATCCAACCAGAAATCACCCCGGCGATAATACTGGTAATAAAGCATGGTACGGCGGTGACGCCACCGGCATCAATCAGGTAACGATGCACTCCGGCTATCAACCCCACAATGCCGCCAACCCACGGGCCAAACAGGATTCCGCCGGACATGACGGCAATAATACGCACGTTCACCAGCGACCCTTCAACCGGCACGCCAGACCAGGTGCTGAAAATGGCGAACAGTGAAAAGATGACGGTGACTGCCAGCAGCTCTTTCGGCGTGTGCGCCGATTTATGCAGCAGCTCGCGGAACAGGCGAAGGCGAATCAGGAAAAATAAGCAAATCAGCATTAAGGCCGCTCGATCATAGACCGCGAGCAGCATATTGAATATTTCGTGCATGGGGACGCCGAATGTTTTCAGGAAAGTCTTATGATAAGAAACCCAGCCGCAGATGACCAGTAATACGCAGAATAGGGAAAAACCATAATTTTAAAAGGGGATTAACCAAGGGAAGTATTCACCAGAGTGTGATGATGAAATGGCGCAGATTTTCTTGAACGATAATGCAATGAAGTGGATAACACTATGTTGCAATTGTGTTTTATATATCTGCGTTTGTGAGTATTGGCGACTGATTCCCGTTCTTATTATTTCCTCTTTTTGGTGAAATAATAATATTTTCCTTTCCCTCTCGACAGATACATTTTATTCAGGTTATTTTCTGAACATGCCACATCGGTGGCAGCGTCGCTCGAACGGTTCGGGCGCTCACGTTATCCTGAGGAATCTATGGCTGACTCCAGTCCAGAACGCCGTTTTACGCGTATCGATCGCTTACCCCCGTACGTTTTTAACATTACCGCTGAATTAAAAATGGCTGCGCGTCGGCGCGGTGAAGATATTATCGATTTCAGTATGGGCAACCCGGATGGCGCTACGCCGCCACATATCGTTGAAAAACTGTGTACCGTGGCCCAGCGCCCGGATACACACGGTTACTCAACTTCACGTGGTATTCCACGCCTACGTCGTGCGATTTCGCGCTGGTATCGCGACCGCTACGACATTGAAATTGACCCTGAAAGCGAAGCGATTGTCACCATTGGTTCCAAAGAAGGGCTGGCACACCTGATGCTGGCAACGCTCGACCACGGCGACACGGTGCTGGTGCCGAACCCGAGTTACCCGATTCATATCTACGGCGCGGTCATTGCCGGTGCGCAGGTGCGGTCGGTTCCGCTGGTGGAAGGCGTTGATTTCTTTAACGAACTGGAACGCGCGATTCGTGAAAGTTACCCGAAGCCGAAGATGATGATTTTAGGCTTCCCCTCCAACCCGACCGCGCAGTGCGTGGAGCTGGAGTTCTTTGAGAAAGTGGTGGCGCTGGCCAAACGCTACGATGTGCTGGTGGTTCATGACCTGGCCTATGCCGATATTGTCTACGATGGCTGGAAAGCGCCGTCGATTATGCAGGTTCCGGGCGCGCGCGATGTGGCGGTAGAGTTCTTCACGTTGTCGAAAAGCTACAATATGGCTGGCTGGCGTATCGGCTTTATGGTCGGTAATAAAACCCTGGTTAACGCATTGGCGCGGATTAAAAGCTACCACGATTACGGCACGTTTACGCCGTTGCAGGTTGCGGCAATTGCGGCGCTGGAAGGGGATCAGCAGTGCGTGCGCGATATTGCCGCGCAGTATAAGCGCCGTCGTGATGTGTTAGTCAAAGGGCTGCACGAAGCGGGCTGGATGGTTGAAATGCCGAAAGCATCAATGTATGTGTGGGCCAAAATCCCGGAACAGTACGCTGCGATGGGGTCGCTGGAGTTTGCCAAAAAGCTGTTGCAGGAAGCGAAAGTGTGCGTCTCGCCGGGCATCGGCTTTGGTGATTACGGCGATACTCATGTGCGTTTCGCGCTGATTGAAAACCGCGACCGTATCCGCCAGGCCATTCGTGGTATCAAAGCTATGTTCCGCGCCGATGGCCTGTTGCCGTCTGAACATAAATCGGCGGGCTAATTTGCCCCCAGCGTAGAAATGCAAACAGGAGCCAAATGGCTCCTGTTTTTTTGCGTTTTTTCGACTAGATCATCAAGGCAAATGTGCCAGCAAAAACGATGACCATAAAGGAAATGCCCATAAAGAAATATTTCACGACTCATCTCTCCGCATATCTATTTTTCTACGTACTTATGAACGGTAATACTGCGAGTTGATATCAGCGCCGAAAAATACGTGTTGTTCGTGGCTGGCATCACCTCAAAATTCTGTGCTTTTATGCTCCAGATGGCGCTAATGTACGCTTAAAGGCAGAGCGAAACAAGGGGCATTTTTTTATTAATTTTTAGTTACTTACGAGTGTCGTGATTCGGCGACACATTAATTTCATCCGGTAATAATTTTTGTTTTAGCGACGCCATTTACGGCCTTTTAACCGGCTTAAACCTTATTGATTTTAAGGTCATTTTTAGGGCGGATTCCCAAAATCCTCTGTCTTCATTGCGGCGAAAACCCGCCGGTGACTCAGCGTATTGTATTCACCGTACAAAATAGTCTGGCCACTCTATCCTTTTTACCACCACTTACCACTACACTTTCCCTTCATCTTATCGTGACCGATATCTTCGCTGAAATAATCCTGCTCAATGGGATGTGACGATTGCCTTATACGGCTTATGTTGCATCAATGTTAATGATTATCGTTTGTGATATACTATATAGCAACAGCGTTGCTGACTGAAAAGAAAGGACTTTTCGGGCACAACGACATGAAATAAGGAATAGTCGAGTGAATAACATTTTCCGTCGGGCAGCTCTGATGGCAACAGCGGCGCTGCCGCTTCTCTTTGGCAGCGCTCCGCTGCTGGCAAATACCCATAACGTGCAACAGAAACTGGCGGATTTAGAAACCCGCTCCGGTGGACGGCTCGGTGTGGCATTGATTAATACTGCGGATAACTCGCAGGTGCTTTATCGCGCAGACGAGCGGTTTGCGATGTGCAGTACCAGCAAAGTGATGGCTGCCTCAGCGGTGCTCAAGAAGAGTGAAAGCGATAAAAATCTTCTACAGCAGCGGGTGGCGATAAAGCCGTCCGACCTGGTTAACTACAACCCGATTGCCGAAAAGCATGTTAACAGCACCATGACGCTGGCGGAGCTTAGCGCGGCGGCGTTGCAATACAGCGACAATACGGCGATGAATAAGCTGATTGCGCATCTGGGTGGCCCGCAGAAAGTCACTGCGTTTGCACGAGAGATAGGGGACAACACTTTCCGCCTGGATCGCACTGAACCTACGTTAAATACCGCGATTCCAGGCGATCCGCGCGATACCACCTCGCCGCAGGCAATGGCGCAGACGCTGCGTAACCTGACGCTGGGCAAGGCATTGGGCGAAACGCAGCGCGCGCAACTGGTGACATGGCTGAAAGGCAATACCACCGGTAGTGCCAGCATTAAGGCTGGGTTGCCCGCAACGTGGGTTGTCGGGGATAAAACCGGCAGCGGGGATTACGGGACGACGAACGATATCGCGGTTATTTGGCCGGAAAATCACGCGCCGCTGATTTTGGTGACTTACTTCACACAGCCTCAGCAGAAGGCCGAAAACCGTCGGGACGTGCTGGCTGCGGCAGCAAAAATTGTGACCGAAGGGCTGTAATTATCATACGGAGTGGGCCAATGCCCGCTCCGCTTGCCAGCCACTGCTTTGCAACGGGTTGCGCCCTGATGAGGGCGAAATCCTATTTATTTAAGTAATGTTTCACCTGCAAACTAGCCGTTCAGCGAGGATGTGCGCCATGGAGATGTATCTAAAAAGAATGAAAGACGAATGGGTCACGCTGCTCGAGCAGACGGAACCTCACATTCGCGCGTTGGCCGCTGACATTGCTGCGGCTAACGCCAAAGCGCTAAGTTTTGAATTTTATCGCGTCGTGCTGGTTGACCCTCATGCTGAGGAGTTTTTAAGTAATGAGCAGGTTGAGAAACAACTGAAGCGCGCACTGGAAAAGTGGATTATCAGTATCCTGACTTGTGAGATTGGCGATATTGACCGCTTGCTGAAAGAACAGCATTCGGTAGCCGAAGTTCATGCCCGTATCGGTATTCCCGTTGAAGTGGTTGAGATGGGGTTTCGGGTATTAAAGAAAATTCTTTATCCTGCCGTGATTAATGGCCCGCAAGATCCTGCTGAAAAGCTGCAAATTTACCATTTCGCTATTAACAGTATTGATCTGGCGATGGAAGTGATGTCCCGCGCTTTCTCTTTTAGCGAAAACGGCCTGACCAAGGAAGACGAGAACTACCGTATTTTCTCGCTGCTGGAAAATGCGGAAGAAGAGAAAGAGCGCCAGGTTGCTGCACTACTGGCCTGGGAAGTTGACCTTATTTATAAGGTTGTGCTTGATGTTGATCTCGGTAATAGCCTGCTACTTAGCCAGTCTGATTTTGGTCTGTGGTTTAACCACAAAGGCCGCCATTACTTCAGCGGTATTGCTGAGGTTGGGCATATATCGCGCCTGCTTCAGGATTTCGATGGCCTCATTCACCACACTAACGCCACCTCAAAAGCCTTGCATGGCAAAGTTCAGCGCAATAAATTCTTACTGCAATTACGCAGCACGGTTTCACAGATTATTACGCTGTTGCGTGAATTATTTGAGGAAGTTTCCCGTCATGAAGTGGGTATGGATGTATTAACGAAATTGCTCAACCGACGTTTTCTGCCCACCATTTTTAAACGCGAAATTGCTCACGCGAACCGCGCCGCAACGCCGCTTTCTATTCTGGTTATTGATGTCGATAAGTTTAAACAGATTAACGACACCTGGGGCCATAACACTGGTGATGAGATTTTACGTAGAGTCTCACAAATCTTTTATGACAACGTGCGGAGCAGTGATTACGTTTTCCGCTACGGCGGCGATGAATTTATCATTGTCCTGACCGAAGCCACCCAGGTTGATACGTTACGCACCGCAGAACGTATTCGTAGCCGAGTAGAAAAAACCAGGGTGAAATCACCGACCGGGGAAGATATTTCGCTCTCATTATCGATTGGCGTAGCCATGTTTAGTGGGCATCCAGACTATGAACGTTTGATTCAGATTGCCGATGAAGCGCTGTATGTGGCGAAGAAAAACGGACGAAATCGCGTAGAACTGTGGAAAGCGGATAAGGAATAGGCGGAAATGGTCTGTTTGTAGGTAAAGTAGCCAGAGGTGAGTAGATCATGCCCTCGTATGTTTTGTATCGCCACGATTCGGGCAATGGTATCTGATGCAGCATAAGTTAAATTGATCATTTTCTGCATAACCTTGTTTCATAAGGTCTGAAGGGGTTATTAAGAAAACTATTATAAATCATGAATATGAATGGTTGTTGCTAAAGGTAAAAATAATATAATTTTTTGTTACAATTTTTTATTTCCAATCAGGAAGGAAATGTTCATACACTCCGGCATATAGGGTCTTATCTGAAACTTTTTATATCAGATTAAGATCCAAAAATATAGTATCAACATGCTGGTGAATGGAATTCACTCGTTTTTAATTCTCGTCGGATGACGTGAACCGGGAAGTTTTATTAATTTCTCACTGGTACTTACCGTTTCTATAACTCCGTAGAATAGGGATCGCCATGACTAATTCTTCCTATCAGTCCAAAAACCCCAGAGCACGTATTAATCTAAAACTTGATCTGCATACGGGGGGCGCAAGCAAAAAAACAAAACTTCCCCTGCAATTACCTGTGGCAGCTAACTTCAGTAATGACCTGGAGCCTGCACCATTATCTGAAAGTAAAAACGTTAATCTGAATAAAAATAACTTTTATTCTGTTCTTTCTGAATATTCCCCAAAAATAAACCTGACCGCTAAAAATACTCTCGCGGGTGGCGAGAGTATGGTGCTTGAACGTCATGATGTCGGTGGAGGTAATGCGTCTCTGTTTGAAAGAATCACCTGGACCTACAAAGACGGCAACATCATTCATTCCGATTCCAGGAACGAATGCGCCACTGCATAAGACTATATGGATCTGCGGCATGTTCGCATATCGCAATACAACCGACGGAGAAAACTATGGCTGGATCACTCGCAACCTGGTCAATTGACTGGCAAAAAGACATCCGTTTTAGCAAACGCTATACGGCTGATCTTATCGAGAAGGCTTGTCGGATGGACTATCAGTTAAACTGTGCCTATTGCCGCGGGACACTAAAAGTGATTGCCGGGCCTCATTGTAAAGCCAAGCCGCATGGCGGAGGCGATGCCCGCTGGCATATCACGTTGCAACCTTCTAATGACAGAGTTTGCTGGCATGTCATTCTGGATAACACTGTGACAAGACCTGTGAAAATCAGCAAGCGTGAATTCCTGTGGGAACGTTTTTAGTCAGTGCCTTTTTCAGACTCAGTTACCGAGCCTGAACAGGTCTGCGCGATATCCGTGCGGTGTATTGATACGGTGAAAGGGGACGCCAGTTTTGGCGATACCTATCAACCGTTTTAATATGTTCAGGCTCTAACGTTCCAATCATCAGTGTACTGAATATTTCCGTTACCTTCACGCCCTCGATAGTCATAATGAAATAACACTCCTCCTGTTCGGCATCGTTGATGCGGTACCTGCGTATCTCAGCGCTTTTAAGCGTCTGGCCTCTACGGCCCTGTAAACTGGTGAGTTGGCTTGCTGGTAACTCACCAGTTCTGGTTCTTTCATGAGTCTGCCACTGTGTAGTTCTGGTCAATGACCAGTTGAGCGGATTCGCGTTTAAACTCTGCGCTGAAATTGTTTTTTTCATTGAGGAACCTGTAATGTTCTGAGGTGAGCATATCTCCTCTGTTTAGGTGGCCAAATTCAGTGTGCCACTTCAGAGAGGGGACTTTATAGGGACACTTATAGTTGTGTTTATGAGGCTATTGGTTGGAAATGATTAGAGATTGATTATGGCTCAAAGCCCTGTGTGATACGGGGGCGTGGATTTTGGTGGAGGATGTTGAAAATGGGTGAAATGTCCCCTGCAGGAATCGAACCTGCAACTAGCCCTTAGGAGGGGCTCGTTATATCCATTTAACTAAGGGGACAAGGTGGTCGCGAGTATAGCTTTTTTTTACTGTTGCGTTAAGCAATTGCCGTCTAACTGCTTAAATCCTGTCCATTATTGTGTTAAAAAGCCCAACTGACGAGAACCATTTTCTGAAAGTCGGCAGTCTTGACATGAATAGCGATACGGTTATTGCAAAATGTGTATAAAATTAAGCATTAAACCAGCATGTCTAAGACACGCTATGCTGATACATAACGGCATCCGTTAGCGATCGTACGGCTAGACTTCATTGGCTGTATTGCTAAAATCTGCTTCACGAAGTGGACGGGATTTCAAAGAGTTCCGTCATGGACGGCAATCAGCAATAGCCATCTTCACAGGGAGACACCTATGAAATTTCGCCCGCTGGCGCTCGCGCTAGGTGCAACATTATTGATTGGCTGCGCCAGTTCTGGTCAGCAGCAGGAAGGGCGCTCTGATCCTTTCGAAGGCTTTAACCGTTCAATGTACAATTTCAACTTTAATGTGTTGGATCCGTACGTTGTGCGCCCGGTCGCTGTGGCATGGCGTGACTATGTTCCGCAGCCTGCGCGTAATGGTTTAGGCAACTTCACCAGCAACCTCGAAGAACCCGCCACGATGGTGAACTATTTCCTTCAGGGCGATCCGTACCAGGGGATGGTTCACTTTACGCGCTTCTTCCTCAACACTATTCTGGGGATGGGCGGCTTTATTGATGTGGCTGGCATGGCTAACCCGAAACTGCAACGCGTGCAGCCGCACCGTTTTGGCAGCACCTTGGGGCATTATGGCGTGGGCTACGGGCCGTATGTGCAATTGCCGTTCTATGGCAGCTTCACGCTGCGTGAAGACGGTGGCGACTTTGCCGATACCACGTATCCAATTCTTTCGTGGCTGACCTGGCCGATGTCGATTGGTAAGTGGATGGTAGAAGGGGTGGAAACACGTGCGCAACTGCTCGACTCCGATGGGCTGTTACGTCAGTCGTCCGATCCGTACATCATGGTGCGCGAAGCCTACTTCCAGCAGCATGACTTTATTGCTAACGGTGGCAAGTTGAAACCAGAAGAGAACCCGAACGCGCAGGCGATTCAGGACTCGCTGAAAGATATCGACTCTGAATAACGCTTAGTGGCAATAAAAAAGGGTGAACATTATGTTCACCCTTTTTTTATGTCAGGCAGCTATCAGAAACGATAGTTGAAGTTCGTACCGAACAACCAGGCTTTACCTTCAGATTTGAAGGTGTAGTTGCCTTCCTGGATGGTTACGTTCTGGCCATGCATATAAGAAGCGCCAACGTCGATGGACGCGTCTTCGTTAAATGCATAGGTAGTACCGGCGCTCAGCCAGAAACGGTCCTGATCCGGAATGGAAATGGAACGATGGTTAGCCGGAACTGGGCTGTCATCGAACGCAATACCGGTACGGAAGGTCCAGTTTTTGTCGTAGTAATAAGTAGTACCCAGCGCGATACGGTAAGCGTCTTTAAAGCTTTCGTCTTTATAGAACAGCTCCTGGCCGTTTTTACCCGTCGCTTTCAGCTCCTGGAACTGACTCCAACTGGTATACGCCATGCTGTAGTGGATGGCCCACTGTGGCGCGATACGGTTGTAACCGGAGATTTCCCACATTTCTGGTAAGTGCAGAGACAGAGAACCGCCGATAGTCTGGCCGTTGGTACCGTACGGCAAGCCAGGGATGCCGCTACCTGCGAGCAGTCGGTTGCCCATGCTGGTGATGGAACTCTTATAATCGCCGTCGAAGTCAATCTTCACTTCAGAGCGATAAGTCAGGCCCCAACGGTTATCTTTATCCAGCTCATACAAAATACCGGCGTTCCAGCCGTAGCCCCACTCGTCGCCTTTCAGGTGCGCAATTTGTGAGTCTGGGCCAGTCACCCCAACCAAAGAGCCTGCGCCTGGTGGTACGAGCGCGCTGGCTTCACCGGCATAACGCTCAATTTTCGCTTTAGCGTAAACGGCATCAAAGCCCAGGCCAAAGCTAAAGTGATTGTTCAGACGGTATGCACCGCTCAGGTTCAGGTTGACCGTTTGCAGGTCGGTTTTACCGCCGTACATACCGGCTGCATAACTGTTGTTGAACTCTGTTGCCAGGCCATAGTTAGAGGTGACAGAAGCGCCCCAACCGAATTGATCATTGATAGGCATGACAAAGTGAACGTTCGGTACCCATGCCGTTGGAGCAATATTGTCGGCATCCGTACTTTTACCGGAAAGCGGTGATTTACCTGAAATATTAACATCAGGATCGATAAAGACCGCACCTGCAGAAAACGTTGGGCGATCAAACATCATAATCAGCGCAGGGTTACGGCTGGCATTACCCGCATCGTCAGCGATAGCGCCTTCGCCAGAATAGGCACGGCCCAGACCAGAGGACGAAAATTCATTAAGTTGAAAACCTGCTGACCAGGCTTGGGATGAAACAAGTGCCACTGCAATAGCAAGAGCAGACTTCGTATAACGGGTTTTTTGGCTCATGACCATAACCTCATTGAGTTATTTTTATACAAACAATGTTACACGTAGTAACAGAAGCGCGAAGTGTAGGGGCTGGGCTACAACTTAGAAAGCAGACCAGTGACGAGAGTATAGGTCTGACCAGCTTAGATGTTGCAATGTTGTTTATTAATATTTTCAAAGATGTTGTTTGAAACGAGATCTGGTTGGCAAAAATGCGGGGTTGGTCATAGGGCTCGATAGGCCAAAATTGTTTTAGATCATTTTTAATTGTGATTTCGGTCACTTATCGCTTTTCTACACATTAACAACTGGAGACAGAGTGCGGGCGGGCGTAAAATAGGCACATAGTTTATCTGGCACCTTGAGTGCACAAAACAGAGGAAATCTGCAATGAGTAAATGTAGTGCTGATGAAACCCCAGTTTGCTGCTGCATGGATGTTGGTACCATCATGGACAACACCGACTGCACCGCATCTTACAGTCGCGTATTCGCTAACCGTGCTGATGCAGAAGCCACGCTGGCAGCGCTGAGTGAAAAAGCGCGTAGCGTAGAGTCTGATCCGTGCAAAATCACCGCTGACTTCAAAGAAGTAGAAGGTGGCGTACAGCTGGATATCGACTTCGTATTCTGCTGCGAAGCAGAAACGCTGATCTTCCAACTGGGTCTGCGTTAATCGCACCTCGCCCAGCGCATCTCTCAACGCCCCTGTTGTTAACGCAACAGGGGCGTTTTCTTTTGTTCTCAATGTGTTTTAGCTCTCAAATTTCTCGCTCTGTGATTGGCTAAGTGTAAAAAATTAGTTAAAACCGTTATCAGGTCAGACCACTTAGTTGTTATCTGTTAACAGGGGAAAGTTATGAGTCAGGCGATACCGCTAATTACCCGCCAGGGCGATCGCATTGCTATTGTCAGTGGGTTACGTACCCCGTTTGCCCGTCAGGCGACCGCTTTTCACGGCGTTCCCGCTGTGGATCTGGGGAAGATGGTGGTGGGCGAAATGCTGGCGCGTAGCGAAATAGCCCCGGAGGTTATTGAACAACTGGTCTTTGGTCAGGTTGTTCAAATGCCTGCTGCGCCCAATATTGCCCGCGAAATTGTGCTCGGCACAGGGATGAACGTTCACACCGACGCGTATAGCGTCAGCCGTGCCTGTGCGACCAGTTTCCAGGCCGTTGCCAATGTGGCTGAAAGCCTGATGGCAGGAACCATCCGCGCCGGTATTGCCGGTGGCGCAGACTCTTCCTCAGTATTGCCGATTGGCGTCAGCAAAAAACTGGCTCGTACGCTGGTGGATGCCAACAAAGCCCGCACCTTAGGGCAGAAACTCAAACTCTTTTCTCGTCTGCGTCTGCGCGACTTAATGCCTGTGCCACCTGCTGTAGCGGAGTATTCCACGGGGCTACGCATGGGCGACACCGCTGAACAGATGGCGAAAACCTACGGTATTACGCGTGAGCAACAGGACGCGCTGGCGAACCGTTCTCATCAGTTGGCGGCACAGGCCTGGGCTTCTGGAAAACTGAGTGATGAAGTGATGACGGCCTACGCGCCGCCGTATCGAAACCCGCTGGAGCAGGACAATAATATTCGTGCGAACTCCACGCTTGCGGATTACGCCAAACTGCGACCGGCGTTTGACCGCCAGCACGGCACGGTGACGGCAGCAAACAGCACACCGCTGACCGACGGCGCGGCGGCAGTTATCCTGATGACTGAATCGCGAGCGAAAGAACTGGGGCTGATACCGCTGGGCTATCTGCGCAGCTATGCCTTTACCGCCATTGATGTCTGGCAAGACATGCTGCTGGGGCCGGCTTGGTCAACGCCGCTGGCGCTGGATCGAGCGGGGATAACCTTTGCTGACCTCACGCTTATCGACATGCATGAAGCTTTTGCCGCCCAAACGCTGGCGAATATTCAATGCCTGGCAAGCGAGAAATTTGCCCGTGAAGTTCTGGGGCGCAGTCATGCAACTGGCGAAGTCGATGAGAGTAAATTCAACGTGCTGGGTGGGTCAATTGCTTACGGTCACCCCTTTGCGGCGACCGGCGCGCGGATGATCACCCAAACGCTTAATGAACTG
Organism: Kluyvera fluvialis; assembly: GCF_059725275.1. Lineage (NCBI taxonomy): Bacteria > Pseudomonadati > Pseudomonadota > Gammaproteobacteria > Enterobacterales > Enterobacteriaceae > Kluyvera > Kluyvera fluvialis. The sequence continues at coordinate 1,556,932 of NZ_AP046142.1, forward strand.
CACCGTCGGGGCGGCGGATTTGGGCTAGTCACCGCCTGTGCTGCGGGTGGGCTGGGCGCGGCGATGGTTCTGGAGGCTGAATAATGGATATCAAATCTGCATTTACGCTCACTGTTCGCCCGGACAATGTCGCGGTGGTGACGATTGATGTCGCCGATGAAAAGATGAACACCCTGAAAGCGGAGTTCGGCGGCCAGGTGCGCGCGATTCTCAAACAAATCAGAGAAAACAAAGCGCTACAGGGCGTGGTGTTTATCTCCGCTAAGCCCGATAACTTTATCGCAGGGGCGGATATCAACATGATTGGCCGTTGTAAAAGCGCGCAGGAAGCCGAGTCGCTGGCGCGCCAGGGTCAACAGATGATGGCGGAAATCCATAGCCTGTCGATTCCGGTGGTGGCGGCTATTCACGGTGCTTGCTTAGGCGGTGGCCTTGAGCTGGCGCTGGCGTGCCATGCGCGCATCTGCTCCGATGACGCCAGAACGGTGCTTGGCCTGCCAGAAGTGCAGCTTGGTCTGCTGCCTGGTTCCGGCGGTACGCAGCGTTTGCCGCGCCTGATTGGGGTCAGTACGGCGCTGGATATGATCCTGACCGGCAAACAACTACGAGCGCGTCAGGCGCTGAAAGTTGGGCTGGTTGATGAAGTCGTGCCGCAGTCTATTTTGCTGGATGCTGCCGCGCAATACGCGCGTAAACCGCATCATGAACAGCGCCGTTTGCCGGTACGTGAACGTATCCTCGCCGGGCCACTGGGCCGTAACCTGTTGTTTAGCATGGCAGGAAAAAAGACGGCGCAAAAAACGCAGGGCAACTATCCGGCGACGGATAAAATTCTCCAGGTCATTGAAACGGGGCTGGCGCAGGGCACAAGCAGCGGTTATGAAGCCGAAGCGCGTGCTTTTGGTGAACTGGCAATGACTCCTCAGTCGCAGGCGCTACGCCATATTTTCTTTGCCAGCACGGATATCAAAAAAGATCCCGCATCCAGCGTGGAGGCGGGGCCGCTGCGCTCAGTGGGGATTTTGGGCGGTGGCCTGATGGGCGGTGGTATTGCCTACGTGACAGCAATAAAAGGCAAGCTGCCGGTGCGTATTAAAGATATTAATGCCAACGGTATTAATCATGCGCTGAAATACAGTTGGGATCAGCTTGAGCAAAAAGTCCGTCGTCGCCACCTGAAAGCCGCAGAACGTGACAGCCAGTTGGCATTGATTTCCGGTAGCACCGACTATCGGGGTTTTGCCCATCGCGATGTGGTCATTGAGGCAGTTTTTGAAGATTTAGCACTTAAGCAGAAGATGGTCAGTGAAATTGAGCAGTATTGCTCACCACACACCGTTTTTGCGTCCAATACCTCATCGTTGCCCATTGGCGATATCGCCGCCTTTGCTCAACGCCCGGAACAGGTTATCGGCCTGCACTTTTTCAGCCCGGTAGAAAAAATGCAGCTGGTGGAAGTTATCCCGCATTCAGGTACGTCGGAACAGACAATCGCCACCACCGTGAAGCTGGCGAAAAAACAGGGTAAAACCCCGATTGTTGTCGCCGATAAAGCCGGGTTCTATGTTAATCGTATTTTGGCTCCTTACATTGCTGAGGCGATGCGTCTGTTGGTTGACGGTGAACGCATCGAAGATATTGATAATGCATTAGTTAAATTTGGTTTCCCGGTGGGGCCCATTCAGTTGCTGGATGAAGTAGGAATTGATACCGGTACAAAAATTCTGCCGATACTGGAAGCGGCTTACGGGGAGCGTTTTAGCGCCCCTGCAAGCCTGATTCAGGCAATTTTGAATGATGATCGCAAAGGTAGAAAAAATGGACGCGGTTTCTATCTTTATGGTGTAAAAGGGCGTAAAAGCAAGAAACAGGTCGATTCAGCCGTCTATTCCCTGCCGGGGATGGCGGCGCGAGAAAACCGCCTTTCGGCGCAGCAAATCGCCGAGCGTTGCGTGATGTTAATGCTCAACGAAGCGGCTCGTTGCATGGACGAAGGTATTGTTCGCAGCGCGCGCGATGGCGATATCGGCGCGGTGTTTGGTATTGGTTTTCCACCGTTCCTCGGTGGCCCGCTCCGCTATATAGACTCGTTGGGCGCGGGTGAAGTGGTTGCTCGGTTGCAACGATTGACTGCCCAGTACGGTTCGCGGTTTGCGCCATGCGATGCGCTTTTGCACCGAGCGGAACATATGCTTACCTTTTGGCCAGGTCATGAAACAGATTCACTGAATGGGGGTCAAAGCTAATGACCCCAGATGAAATGCAGGTTTCTGGCTATTTTGTAAACAGATGTTGACTATACTTACGCCAGTAAGGTAAAAATCAGCGTTTCATTCGGTGAATGGATAAGGCACAATGCCCGGCTACCGCGTAACCGTGATGGTTACGCTGGTGCTTCTGGTTAACAAAAGCGGTGCAATATGCAAGTGTTTATTATGCGTCACGGCGACGCTGCCCTCGATGCAGCCAGTGACTCGGTTCGTCCTCTTACCGGCTGCGGTTGTGATGAATCTCGTCAGATGGCAACCTGGTTGAAAGACCAAAAAGTGGATATCGACCGTGTTCTGGTTAGCCCATATCTGCGTGCGGAACAGACTCTGGAAGTGGTAGGGGAGTGTATGAACCTGCCAAAAGAAGTGGATGTCTTGCCCGAACTCACGCCGTGTGGCGATATCGGTTTGGTCAGCGCTTATCTTCAGGCGTTAGCGCACGAAGGTACGTCTGCGGTGCTGGTTATCTCTCACCTGCCATTGGTGGGATATTTGGTGGCCGAACTCTGCCCAGGTGAAGTCCCGCCAATGTTTACGACCTCCGCCATTGCCTGCGTCACTCTTGATGCCAACGGGCAGGGGGCTTTGAACTGGCAAATGAGTCCCTGCAATCTGAAAATGGCGAAAGCGATTTAATCCTTCTGCTGGTTGTTGTTGCCGGATGGCGTTAGCGCTTATCCGGCCTACAACCGTGGCGATGACCCCACTACGGTAATTCTGGCGGCAGCCACTCCTCGACTTCAATCAACACCAGTAATGCGGCGTCTCCGCCGTACTCTTTTGATGCCTGATGAAACGCCATCACGTGCGGATGCTGTGCCAGCCATAGCGGCGTTTGTTGCTTGAGAATATGTTTCCCATGCCCATGCATCACACACGCGCAAAATACGTGTTCTCGGCGGCAGGCGGCAATCAATGCCCCCAGCTCCTGTTTTGCCTGCATTTGCGTTAAACCGTGCAGGTCAAGAAACAGCTCCGGTGAATAATCCCCACGGCGCAGTTTTTTTAGCTCGAAATGGCTGATATCCTGACGGACATATTTTACCGGGCCGTGCATGTTGAGCAGCGGCTGAAACTCATCGGAAAAGTAATGGCTATTGTCCACCTGCTCTTGTAATAAACGTTTGGGTGGTACTTCGCTGATTTTTTTACGCTGCGGGCGATGGACAATAGTGTCCTGCTTTATTTTGCGCGTCCCCGTCATCAGCTGTCGAAAGAGCGCCTGATCCTCCTCGCTCAGAGAGTTTGTCTTTTTCATTGATTCTTCTCATTAGATTTTTCCACTAGTTTACCTTTTCACTGCGCTTCATGCAGCGAAAACGCTTTTTTGCCCGCCGCCCGCGCAAGAATGCTGATTTATGGCTGCCTTCATGGCAAACTAGCCGCCGAATTTACCCCGACCCATGCCCTGGAGGACAACGTGGATAAGAAATTTGTTGAGGAAGCAGTCAGTGAGCTGCATACCATTCAGGACATGTTACGCTGGGCGGTTAGCCGTTTTAGTGCGGCCAATATTTGGTACGGTCATGGCACCGATAACCCGTGGGATGAAGCCGTACAGCTCGTATTACCTACGCTGTACCTGCCGCTGGATATTCCAGAAGACATGCGTATTGCGCGCCTGACGACCAGCGAGAAACGGCTGATTGTAGAACGTGTGATTCGCCGCGTTAATGAACGCATTCCTGTTGCTTATCTGACCAACAAAGCCTGGTTCTGCGGCCATGAATTTTACGTCGATGAACGCGTATTAGTGCCGCGCTCACCGATTGGCGAGCTGATTAACAATCGTTTCGCGGGCCTTATCAACCATCGCCCTGAGCATATTCTTGATATGTGCACCGGCAGCGGTTGTATCGCGATTGCCTGCGCTTACGCCTTCCCGGAAGCGGAAGTCGATGCCATTGATGTCTCCCCAGACGCGCTGGCGGTTACCGAGTACAACATCGAAGAGCACGGCATGATCCACAACGTCACGCCGATCCGCTCCGATCTGTTCCGCGACTTGCCGACGCTGCAGTATGATCTGATCGTCACCAACCCGCCGTATGTTGATGAAGAAGATATGTCTGATCTGCCGTCAGAATATCTTCACGAACCAGAGCTGGGCCTGGCATCTGGCGTTGATGGCCTGCACCTGACTCGCCGTATTCTGGGCTGCGCGCCGGACTACCTGACTGACAACGGTATTCTGATTTGTGAAGTGGGTAACAGCATGGTACATCTGATGGAACAATACCCGGATGTTCCGTTCACCTGGCTTGAGTTTGATAACGGCGGTGACGGTGTCTTTATGCTGACTAAAGCGCAGCTGGTGGCGGCGCAGAACCATTTCGCTCAGTACAAAGACCAATAAATCCAGCACGCAACAACAGAACAACGATAGCGGAGTCGTGATGGCAGGAAATACAATTGGACAACTCTTTCGCGTAACCACCTTCGGTGAATCGCACGGCCTGGCGCTGGGCTGCATCGTGGACGGCGTGCCGCCAGGCATCCCGTTAACGGAAGCTGACCTGCAGCATGACCTTGACCGTCGTCGCCCAGGGACATCGCGCTACACCACCCAACGCCGCGAGCCGGATCAGGTCAAAATCCTCTCTGGCGTGTTCGACGGTGTAACCACCGGAACCAGCATTGGCCTGCTTATCGAAAATACCGATCAGCGTTCCCAGGACTACGGCGCCATTAAAGACGTCTTCCGCCCAGGCCATGCCGATTACACCTATGAGCAGAAATATGGCCTGCGCGATTATCGCGGCGGTGGCCGTTCTTCCGCTCGTGAAACGGCGATGCGCGTTGCCGCTGGCGCGATTGCGAAGAAATTCCTCGCTGCCAAGTTTGGGATCGTTATCCGTGGTTGTCTGACCCAAATGGGTGATATTCCGCTGGCGATTAAAGACTGGGATTTGGTGGAACAGAACCCGTTCTTCTGCCCGGATCCAGACAAAATTGATGCGCTGGACGAACTGATGCGTGGCCTCAAAAAAGAGGGCGACTCAATTGGTGCTAAGGTGACCGTGGTCGCCGATGGCGTACCGGCGGGTCTTGGTGAGCCGGTATTCGACCGTCTGGATGCAGATATCGCTCATGCACTGATGAGCATCAACGCGGTGAAAGGGGTCGAGATTGGCGACGGCTTCGACGTGGTGAAACTGCGTGGCAGCGAAAACCGCGATGAAATTACCAAAGACGGTTTCCAGAGCAACCACGCGGGCGGTATTTTGGGCGGTATCAGCAGCGGTCAGCAAATTGTGGCAAATATGGCGCTGAAACCGACCTCCAGCATTACCGTTCCCGGGCGAACTATCGATCGCTTTGGCAATGAAACGGAGATGATCACCAAAGGCCGTCACGATCCTTGCGTCGGGATCCGTGCAGTGCCGATCGCAGAAGCGATGCTGGCGATTGTCCTGATGGATCACTTTATGCGTCAACGAGCGCAAAACGCCGATGTGACGACGTCAATTCCACGCTGGTAAACATGAAAAAAACCGTTATTGCGCTGCTGGCTTTGGTTGCCAGCAGCACGGCGTTGGCGGCAACGCCGTGGCAGAAAATCACCCAACCTATCAGCGGCAGTGCCCAATCTATTGGCGCGTTTGCTAACGGCTGTATTGTCGGTGCACAGGCGCTGCCGTTACAGTCCGATACCTATCAGGTTATGCGAACCGACCAGCGCCGCTACTTCGGCCACCCGGAACTGGTGCAGTTTATCCAGCGTCTGGGCAGCCAGGTGCAGCAGCATCGCATGGGAACGCTACTGATTGGCGATATGGGAATGCCCGCCGGTGGGCGCTTTAACGGTGGACACGCCAGCCACCAGAGCGGCCTGGATGTCGATATTTTTCTCCAGTTGCCGAAAACACGTTGGAGTTCCGCGCAGTTGCTGAAACCACAGGCGTTGGATTTAGTCAGCGCCGACGGTAAACGCGTGGTTCCCGCGTTGTGGAAGCCGGAAATTGGCCAGTTGATTAAGCTCGCGGCGCAAGATAGCGAAGTGACGCGTATCTTCGTTAACCCGGCTATTAAACAACGGCTGTGCCTCGACGCCGGTAGCGACCGCGATTGGCTGCACAAAGTGCGACCGTGGTTCCAGCACCGTGCGCATATGCACGTGCGGCTGAAGTGCCCGGCTAATAGCCTGGAATGTGAAGAACAGGCTCCGCCGCCAGCCGGAGACGGCTGTGGCGCAGAGCTGCAAAGTTGGTTCGAACCGCCAAAACCTGGCACCACCAAACCTGTGAAGAAGACGCCGCCTCCGTTGCCGCCTTCCTGTCAGGCGCTACTGGATGAACACGTACTGTAATGGACAGTTTCTCTGCGTTATTTATGGTTGAGCCACTCATGCTGGTGGCACTCTTTTTTATCGCAATATTGGCGGGCTTTATTGATTCATTGGCGGGTGGTGGCGGTTTGCTCACCGTGCCAGCGCTGATGGCGGCAGGAATGCCTCCGGCGCAGGCGCTGGCGACCAATAAACTCCAGGCCTGCGGTGGTTCGCTTTCGGCGTCGCTCTATTTTATTCGCCGCAAAGTAGTGAACCTGGCCGATCAGAAGCTGAATATTCTGATGACCTTTATCGGTTCGATGACCGGTGCACTGCTGGTGCAGTACGTTAAGTCCGATATTTTGCGCCAGATTCTACCGCTGCTGGTGATAGGTATCGGCCTCTATTTCTTGCTGATGCCCAGGCTTGGCGAAGACGATCGTCAACGTCGGCTCCACGGCCTGCCGTTTGCGCTGATTGCGGGCGGCTGCGTCGGTTTTTATGACGGTTTCTTCGGCCCTGGCGCGGGTTCATTTTATGCGCTGGCTTTCGTCACGCTGATGGGCTTCAACCTCGCAAAATCTACCGCTCATGCCAAAGTTCTCAACGCCACCTCAAACGTCGGCGGGCTACTGCTGTTTATTATCGGCGGTAAAGTTATCTGGGCGACCGGCTTTGTGATGATGGTGGGCCAGTTTTTCGGTGCGCGCATGGGATCGCGCTTAGTGTTGAGTAAAGGGCAGTCGCTGATTCGCCCGATGATTGTCGTGGTGTCCGCCGTAATGAGCGCCAAACTGCTGTACGACAGCCATGGACAGGAAATTTTACAATGGTTAGGGATGAACGCATGACGACAACGCATGATTACCAGCAGCTAATTACGATTTTCGATAGCTGCTTTGCTCAAGAGTTTAATACTCGTCTGATTAAAGGCGACGATGAACCCATCTATCTTCCGGCTGATGCCGACGTACCGTACAACCGTATCGTTTTTGCTCACGGCTTCTATGCCAGCGCGCTGCATGAAATTTCGCACTGGTGCATTGCCGGAAAAGCGCGACGTGAACAGGTCGATTTTGGCTACTGGTACTGCCCGGACGGGCGCGATGCGCAAACGCAGGGGCAGTTTGAAGATGTCGAGGTGAAACCGCAGGCGTTTGACTGGCTGTTCTGCGTGGCGGCGGGGTTCCCGTTTAACGTCAGTTGCGACAATCTCGAAGGGGATTTTGAACCGGATCGCATCGTGTTCCAGCGGCGCGTACATGCGCAGGTGATGGCCTATCTTGAACAAGGCATTCCACCGCGTCCGGCGAAATTTATCAAAGCATTACAAGATTATTACCATACGCCGACCTTAACGGCGGAACAATTCCCATGGCCGCAGGATCTCTAACGCCATGTTACAGAAAGAGGAAAGACGATGATCGCGGAGTTTGAAGCACGCATTCTGGCGTTAATTGATGACATGGTGGAACACGCCAATGATGATGAGCTGTTTGCCAGCGGTTATCTGCGTGGCCATCTGACGCTGGCGGTCGCGGAGCTGGAAAATGGCGACGATAATTCAGCCGATGCGGTATCGCGCAATGTTTCTGTAAGCCTGGAAAAAGCGATTCAGGCTGGTGAGCTGTCACCGCGCGATCAGGCGCTGGTGCTGGGGATGTGGGAAACGCTGTTCCAGAAAGCACAGCAGTAATCTTCGCCGGATGGCGCTGCGCTTATCCGGCCTACCGAAGCGCGTAGGCCCGATAAACGTAGTGCCATCGGGCATAATCACCGCACCATAGTCACTTTATGGCGGTTTAAACCGTGCCAACCTTCACCGCTTTACCCTTTAACAACTTTCTCACCCATAACCGATTCGGATTCAATGCCGCCAGCGTTTGTGCGTTTAACGGCAGCGGCTCCTCGCTCATTTGTGAGGCCAAAACTTCTGCCGCCAGCGGGGCAGAGCACAGCCCGCGTGAACCGAGCGCTGCCAGCATAAACAGGTTTTGATGCACTGGTGCGGTAACGGCTTGCTCCGCTTGTTCCGCCAGCGCGGCATATTGCTCAAGCGTTGCGGCGTAATCCGGCACGTTACCGATCATCGGTAAATGATCTCGTGTGGCGCAACGCACGCCGCAGCGAGCTTCGTTGGCGCTCACATCCACCTCTTGCGGCCATTCGGCATCAGGGAAGCAATCCAGCAAGCGCTGGCGATTTTGTTGCTGATCTGTCTCGCTAAACGCGATATCACGCAGCCCACGATGATAGCTTGCCCCAATACAATGCTGCTGATTTTGCGGGTTTTGTGGCGTCAGGTAGCCGTCGTAGCACAAGACCTGGCGCAGCGCCGACAGCGACTTACTGGTGGGAATATGGCTCACCTGGCCGCCCACGGCATACACCGGTAGTTCAGCCGTTTGCGCCAACTGGTTGATGTTATGTCCGGTTGCCAGAACCACCGACGCCGCCGTGGCAGTATTGCCGCAGGCGAAGTTCAGTTGCCAGCCATCGCCCTGTTTTTCCAGCGAGGTGAGCGCGTGATGCCAGTGAACGGTTAGCTCGTGCTGGCAGGCCAGCGCTAGCACACCGGCGGTTAACTGCGCCGGACACAGCCAGCCACCGGCTGGATATTCGATACCGCCACAGCCAGTGACCAGCCCAGTATGTTCAGCAACGTCCTCGGCGCTAACCGCATGGGCAATTTCCGTGGGTAAATTCAGCGCCAGCATGTGCTCAATTTTTTGCTGGCTTTTTTCATCCCAGCCAAGCTGAGTTACGCCGCACCACTGGTGGTCGAACTCGACGCTTAAGCTGTCGTACAAACGGCGGGCGAAAGTGAACGCGTGTGGGAAAAAATCAGCTAACGCAGCGTCATGCGCGCTCAGCAGCGGGTAAAGTGCGCCCTGGCGGTTGCCGGATGCGCCTTGAGCAGGGGCATCGTCGGCGCAGTACAAGGTGACTGACCAGCCCCTGCGTAGTAGGGCGAGAGAAAGTAGCGCGCTGGCAATGCCACCGCCGATAATCGCCACCTCACGCGCCTCGCTGCCCGTGCGGGCAAACCACGGGGTACGTGTTGCATCGGGTTGGGGGAGCGTCATTTCACCGGTGAGCATTTCACGCTTGCGGCCAAACCCTTTGCGTTTGCACATCGTAAAGCCTGCGTCCTGTAAACCCCGGCGAACAAAACCGGCGGAGGTAAACGTGGCTAATGTGCCGCCGGGACGCGCCGTTCGCGCCATCGCGGCAAACAACGCCGGTGTCCACATGTCTGGATTTTTGGCAGGCGCAAAGCCATCAAGGAACCACGCATCCACCTGCTGATTAAACGTATCGTCGAGTTGATCGGTAAGCTCATTGATATCACCGAACCATAAATCCAGCGTGACCCGCCCGCCGTCGAGCAGCAGACGGTGGCAGCCCGCCAGCGGCAGGGGCCATTGCGCCTGTAGCTGCGCCGACCACGGCGCTAATTCAGGCCAATGCTGGTGCGCCAGGCGGAGATCTTCTGCCTTCAGCGGGAATTTTTCAAAACTGACGAAATGTAATCTTTGCAGCGTAGCGTCAGGGTGCTGGCGGCGAAAATCATCGAAAGCCTGCCACAGGGTCAGAAAATTTAGCCCCGTCCCAAAGCCGCTTTCCGCGACCACAAACAGTGGTCGAGGGTGCTGGGGAAAACGTACCTCTAACTGGTTACCACCCAGAAAAACGTAGCGCGTTTCTTCCAGGCCATTATCGTTGGAGAAATAGACGTCGTCGAAATCTCGGGAAACAGGTGTACCCTCACTGTTAAATTCGAGGTTGGCGGATTGTATGGCGTTATGTTTCACGTAAGTTACTCGCGCGGCAAGGACTCTGCCGATCTTAACGATGAGTGCCCGCAGGCGCAAATTTCTGCATAAAATTGCTGATCGGACTTGTTCGGCGTACAAGTGTACGCTATCTTGCGACACGAAACTTAATATAAGTGCGACTTACAGAGGTATTGAATGAAACGTGCAGTGATTACTGGCCTGGGCATCGTTTCCAGCATCGGTAACAACCAGCAGGAAGTCCTGGCATCTCTGCGTGAAGGACGCTCAGGGATCACTTTCTCTCAGGAGCTGAAGGATTCTGGCATGCGTAGCCACGTCTGGGGCAACGTAAAACTGGATACCACTGGCCTCATCGACCGCAAAGTTGTGCGCTTTATGAGCGACGCATCTATCTATGCTTTCCTGTCCATGGAGCAGGCGATTGCTGACGCTGGTCTCTCTGATGAGACTTATCAAAATAACCCGCGTGTCGGCCTGATTGCAGGTTCCGGTGGCGGTTCCCCGCGTTTCCAGGTGTTCGGCGCTGATGCTATGCGCGGCCCACGCGGTCTGAAAGCGGTTGGCCCATATGTGGTCACCAAAGCGATGGGCTCCGGCGTTTCCGCGTGCCTCGCAACCCCGTTTAAAATTCACGGTGTGAACTACTCTATCAGCTCCGCATGTGCGACCTCCGCACACTGTATCGGTAACGCGGTAGAGCAAATTCAGCTGGGCAAACAGGACATCGTATTTGCTGGCGGCGGCGAAGAGCTGTGCTGGGAAATGGCCTGTGAATTTGACGCAATGGGCGCGCTGTCCACCAAATACAACGACACGCCAGACAAGGCTTCTCGTACCTATGACGCACACCGCGATGGTTTCGTTATCGCTGGCGGCGGCGGTATGGTTGTGGTTGAAGAACTGGAACACGCTCTGGCTCGTGGCGCGCATATTTATGCAGAAATCGTTGGCTACGGCGCAACGTCTGATGGCGCAGACATGGTTGCTCCATCCGGTGAAGGCGCGGTGCGTTGCATGAAAATGGCGATGAACGGCGTTGATACCCCAATCGACTACCTGAACTCCCACGGTACTTCTACGCCGGTTGGCGACGTGAAAGAACTGGGCGCGATTCAGGAAGTGTTTGGCAACCACAGCCCGGCGATTTCCGCGACCAAAGCAATGACCGGTCACTCTCTGGGTGCGGCGGGTGTGCAGGAAGCTATCTACTCCCTGCTGATGCTGGAACACGGCTTTATCGCGCCAAGCATCAACATTGAAGAGCTGGATGAGCAGGCTGCTGGCCTGAACATCATCACCGAACCAACCGAGCGTGAGCTGACGACAGTTATGTCTAACAGCTTCGGCTTTGGCGGCACTAACGCCACGCTGGTGATGCGTAAACTGAAAGCGTAAGCCTGATGTTTAACGTAAAAAGGAGCCGAAAGGCTCCTTTTTTATGCCGCCATCCGGCAGTCGCGCCGTTCTGCCTGATGGCGCTGCGCTTATCAGGCCTACGGTGTCTGAGTCTCACCGATGCAACGGTTTTGTAGGCCGGATAAGGCGTTCACGCCGCCATCCGGCAGTCTGCGCCGTTCTGCCTGATGGCGCTGTGCTTATCAGGCCTACGAGGTCATGCGCGCGGTTTTATGCGTTGACAATCACCTGAGATAACAGGCAAACTCTCGCCTCAACATTGTCATCATGATAATGCGTAAGCGTTTAACGTCATCCAACGCACCTTAATCCTGATGGTCAGGTAGAGGGGGCGTGGCATATCATCCTCGCCTTACTCTGCATTCTGGAGTAAAGCATGACAGCAGTAGCTCAAACCGAACATTCTTCTTCATCTAACGGTTCGTTATTTCGCATCGCCTTCGCGGTGTTTCTTACCTATTTAACCGTCGGTATTCCGCTGCCGGTGATCCCTCTATTTGTGCACCAGGAGCTGGGCTATGGCAACACCATGGTGGGTATCGCCGTGGGCGTTCAGTTCTTCGCGACCGTGTTGACACGCGGCTACGCGGGGCGTCTTGCAGACCAATACGGCGGTAAACGATCGGCGCTACAGGGCATGGCGGCCTGTGCTTTTGCCGGAGCCGCATGGCTTGGTGCGGCATTGCTGCCCATTGATGCGATGGCTAAATTCGCGCTGTTAATCGTCGGGCGTTTAATCCTGGGGTTTGGCGAAAGCCAGCTACTCACCGGAACGCTCACTTGGGGAATGGGGCTGGTTGGCCCGAAACGTTCCGGCAAAGTGATGTCGTGGAACGGGATGGCGATTTTCGGCGCATTAGCTGTCGGCGCGCCGCTGGGGCTGTTTATTCATAGCCATTATGGCTTTGCCATATTGGCAGGCGTCACCATGGCGCTGCCGCTGATTGCATGGATGTTTAACGCAACCGTGCGCAAAGTGGCCGCTACGGCAGGTGAGCGTCCATCGCTGTTTAGCGTTATTGGACTTATCTGGAAGCCGGGCATGGGGCTGGCGCTACAGGGCGTGGGCTTTGCGGTAATCGGGACTTTTGTTTCGCTCTATTTTGTCAGCAAGGGCTGGTCAATGGCCGGTTTTACGCTGACAGCGTTCGGTGGGACATTTGTGTTGGTACGTATCCTGTTTGGTTGGATGCCAGACCGCTTTGGCGGCGTCAAGGTTGCCGTAGCTTCGCTACTGGTCGAAACCGTGGGGCTGCTGTTGCTGTGGCAAGCGCCTACCGCCTGGGTGGCTTTATCCGGCGCGGCACTCACTGGGGCAGGGTGTTCGCTTATTTTCCCTGCCCTCGGTGTGGAAGTGGTTAAACGTGTGCCGCAGCAGGTGCGTGGTACAGCACTGGGCGGCTACGCGGCGTTCCAGGATATTGCGCTGGGTGTTTCTGGGCCGCTGGCGGGAATGCTGGCGACCTCGTTTGGTTACCCTTCCGTGTTTCTCGGCGGGGCGATTTCTGCTGTGCTGGGGATTATCGTGACCCTGTGGTCATTCCGTAAATAACGTTTATTGTCCGGCCCTGCGTGTTAGCGGGCTGGACAGCGTTTTGCGCGGCAAGAAATACTTCACCTGAAATTCAAACATGTTGGTGTACAGAATCGAGAAATCAATCGGGTGCTTCTGCTCATCAATAGCCTGCGTTTGCATACGAATAATCGGATCTAGCGTGCTGATATGCAGCAGCTTTGCGACTTCTGACGACGGCAGAATGGGTTGGAAAGATTCGTAGCAGCCCAGAATTTTCACTCCACATTCATTCTCAATGTAGGAAAATTTAGACTTCTTCATGTGGGCAATCGTCAGATCAGGAAAACGGCTGGCAGATAGCCACGTTTCTTCAACTTGCATCGCAATATTATCGATAAACCGCAGCCGCCTTGCAAAATAGACCGGTTCTCCGTGGTTCACTTTCAGGTTATTGGCAACCTCTTCTGACGCCATCTGGAGTTCAAATTTTAAAATCAGGCTGGTGGGCGTTTTACCCTCGTTTTTGGCAATTTCTGTAAAGCTATCGAGATGGGTTACCGAGGCCTGAAATTGCTTGTTACGTAGGTAGGTTCCAGAACCATGCCGCCGCTCAATCAGGCCTTCCTCTTCCAGTATTTTTAACGCTTTGCGTAAGGTATTACGCGAAACATCATAAAGCTCTGCCAATTCTTTTTCCGATGGTAGAAGATCACCAATATTGTATATCGAGCTGTTTAGTCTGTTTTTAAGCAGATTAATGACGTTCTGGTAGATCACTTTTGAACCTCCTTAAATCCTTTTTAAACATGAAGTTACAAATCCGTTTAAGCAAAAACTAGCCGACACGTGCATTTATCACATCATTATTGAACAACTTAGACACTGTTAACTGTGATCGAAACGCAGGTTACGAAAATTAACAATTATTAAAGTGTGCATCAATTAATGACTATTTTCCAGAAAAGGGCAAAGGGAATGAAAAATATATTATTGGTATGTGCTGCGGGCATGTCTACCAGTATGCTGGTGAAAAAAATGCGCGAACATGCTGAATCGGTTAATATTCCAGCAAACATTAGTGCATTGGCTATTTCTGAAGCAAAAGAAAAAATAACGAAAAATGCCGTTGATGTTGTGCTATTAGGCCCTCAGGTGCGTTTCCAAAAAAATGAAATTGAAGCTATCGCACAGGGGAAAATACCTGTCGCGGTTATTGATATGAAAAGTTATGGACAGATGGACGGTAAAGCCGTCATTGAACAAGCGTTCCAGTTATTAAACCAATAATCATTGCTGTTTCATTTAAAATTAAGGGACCATCATGGGGTTAATGAACTCATTTGAACGAGGAATGGAGAAAATCCTCGTTCCTGTAGCGATTAAATTAAACTCTCAGATACACGTTTCAGCCATTCGTGACGCATTTATTCTTTCATTCCCAATCGTCATGGCCAGCTCACTCATTATCCTGATTAACTTTGCTATTTTGTCACCGGATGGCTTTATTGCCAGTTTGCTGCATTTAGGCACATTGTTCCCGAACCTGGCGGATGCGCAGCAAATATTTACTCCAGTAATGAATGGCTCGGTCAATATTATGGCTGTGCTGATTACTTTCCTTGTTGCACGCAATATCGCGATTAGCTACCAGCAGGATGATTTGCTGTGTGGCCTGACCGCCATTGGTGCATTTTTCATCGTCTACACCCCGTATACTATTATTGATGGCCAGGCGTATCTGACCACCAAATATCTTGGGCCACAGGGGCTGTTTGTCGCGGTGATTGTGGCACTGCTGGCGAGCGAAATTTTCTGCCGTCTGGCACGTAACCCTAAAGTAACCATTAACATGCCAGCGGCTGTTCCACCGGCGGTGGCGCGTTCGTTTAAAGTGCTGTTACCGATTTTCTTCGTGATGATTTTCTTCTCCGTGGTGAACTATCTGCTGTCGAAAATCTCACCAAATGGCCTGAATGATCTGATTTACAACCTGATTCAGGCTCCGCTGAAAGATATGGGCACTAACATTTTCGCCGTGCTGATCCTGGGGCTGGTTGCCAACTTCCTGTGGGTTCTGGGTATTCATGGGCCGAATACCGTAGCGGCGATTCGTGAAACCATTTTCTCTGAAGCGAATCTCGAAAACCTCTCTTATGCTGCATCTCATGGCTCAACTTGGGGCGCGCCGTATCCCATTACCTGGACCGGGATTAACGATGCCTTCGCCAACTGTGGCGGTTCGGGCATGACTTTAGGCCTGCTGCTGGCGATTTTTATTGCCTCGCGGCGTAAAGATTACCGTGATCTCGCCAAAATGGCGTTTGTCCCGGGGCTGTTCAACATTAACGAACCGGTGATGTTTGGCCTGCCGATTGTTCTCAACCCAATCCTGGTCATTCCATTTATTCTGGTACCGTTTATTAACTCGTTGATTGGCTACTTCTTTATCACTCTGGAAATTATTCCGCCAATTGCCTACGCCGTGCCGTGGACAACCCCCGGGCCGCTGATTGCCTTCTTTGGCACGGGCGGTAACTGGATGGCGCTGTTTGTCGGCGTGCTGTGCCTGGTGGTTGCCACACTCATCTACCTGCCATTCGTGATCGCGGCTAACAAGGTGAATATGTCGGCTGCAGCAGAGCAGAATACGTAACTTATTTTATGCCCGTCATATTTTAAGTTGCCTGGGTGTTGGCTGCCTTGAGTCAGCGCCTGGGGCTTTGCTTAGTTGCCGTCAGGAATTAACGGCTCATTCAGAATATTATTTTCAATAACGGTAATTCTCCTTCAGTCAGAAATGACTGAGGGAATATTATAATTATATCTCAAGGGTATTCTATGAATTCAAGAACATTGAAGGTCAGCTTATTGTCTTTATCTATCCTGGCTGCATTATCGCCGATTGATGTTATAGCCGCGAAATTAACTGTTGAACAGCGGCTGGAAATGCTGGAAGCCGAATTGTCGGCAAATAAAGCCGCGTTAAAACAAACCCAGTCGGAATTATCAAGCTATAAAGATAAAGTTGCCACGCTACAAGAAAGTATTAAAGGAAATACACAGCGTAATGTGACTGCCGGAAATATAACGGCGCAGTCGCCGGTGGCGGATAATATTGAAAATGAGAATAGCGAAAAAGTAAATGCCGTGGCGAAGCCGGAAGTGAAAGCGACGCAGCAGGTGGCGGTTATTGATACCTCCGGCAGTCAGGCGAAGGTAGAAAGCGTCACCATGAAAGACATCAGTAAGTTTGTGAAAGAGGATATCGGCTTTAGTTATGAAGGCTATTTCCGCTCCGGTTGGGGTACTTCAAACCGTGGCTCGACGCAAACTTATGCAGCCGGTTCACTGGGCCGTTTTGGTAACGAGATGAGCGGCTGGTTTGACTTAACTTTCAACCAGCGCGTGTATAACCAGGACGGTAAAACGGCTAATGCGGTAGTGACTTACGACGGTAACGTCGGCGAGCAGTACAACGACGCGTGGTTTGGCGACAATCGCGGTAACGAAAATATTATGCAGTTCAGCGATATTTTCCTCACCACCAAAGGCTTCCTGCCGTTTGCGCGTGAGGCGGATTTCTGGGTCGGTAAACACAAACTGCCAGAGTATGAAATTCAGATGCTGGACTGGAAATCGCTCACCACCGACGTCGCCGCCGCTGTGGGTATCCAGAACTGGGATTTAGGCGTTGGGCAGTTGGATGCCTCGTTAAGCCGCAACGATGTTGATGTTTACTCGCGTGATTTCAACAATACCACGCAGATGAATACCAACTCGGTTGACCTTCGCTACCGTAATATTCCGCTGTGGCAGGATGGCTCGCTGTCGTTGATGGGCAAATATGCCTTTGCCAACAAAACGGACGAGCAGAAAAAGAACGAGCATAACAACAGTTATTTCGAGTTGAAGGATAGCTGGATGGCAACGGCGATTGTGCGCCAGGAGCTGGATCGCAAAGGCTTTAATGAGTTTACGCTGCAAGTGGCGAACAACTCTTATGGCAGCAGCTTCTCGAACTTCTCCGGCGCAAGCGACTCAATGGCTTACGGGCGCTACTACTATGGCGACCATTCCAACGGTATTGCCTGGCGTTTAATCTCGCAGGGTGAAATGTACCTGGCCAATCGCATCATTATGGCGAACGCGCTGGTATGGTCGCACGGTGAAGATATTTATAGCTACGAGAGCGGGGCGCACACCGACTTCAATAGCGTCCGCGCCGTTATCCGCCCGGCATGGATTTGGGATACCTGGAACCAAACCGGTGTTGAACTGGGCTGGTTTGCGCAGAAAAACACCACGCAGCAGGGCCAGGATTTGAAAGAGTCGGCGTACAAAACCACGCTCTATCACGCGCTCAAGGTGGGGCCAAGCTTGTTAGGCTCTCGTCCAGAAATCCGTTTCTACGGCACGTATATCAATATTCTTGATAACGAACTGTCGTCGTTCAGATTCAATGACGATAGCAAAACTGAGTTTATGGCTGGGGTTCAGGCCGAGGTGTGGTGGTAAGGATTCTGTGGGCGCCGGTTTTCAAGACCGGCGCCCTCACATTGAGGGCGTTATGATTAAGCTAATTATCACCGGCAACAATGATGAAGAGGCGGTGATGATGACGATTGCGCAGGTGTTAAGCCTACAGCAATATCCACAGTAACAGCACCACCGCCAGCGCGACCACAAACGCGATGCCAGGGCGCGCCGATAGCGATTTCAGTGAAGTAATCACTGGCACAAATGGCGCGTAAATCGGCTGTAGATTGCGCGCTTCGATGGCTTGCGCCACGCGCTCCCGCTCAATACGTTTCAGGAACAGCAGATTAAGCAACTCTTGCACCTGCACGGGCGTGAGCACGGTTTGCGGCGTGACGTTCAGATTTTGCTGGGCAAATTCGCGTACCGATTGCCATTCGTGCGGCTCCATTGGCTGCTTGAGCGCGGCCTGTAGCGTGTTAAGCGTTGGTGCGGGATGGCTGCTTAACGTTAAACGTGCCTGAAGTAGCGTCACCAGCGCATTAAAATGCTTCGCCGGGAACGGGTCGCCAGACTTCACGCCGGAAAGCTCCAGCAATGATTGCCAGATGAGTTTACTTGACTCACCGGTTGCCGCAGAAACCTTAGTCACCAGTTGGTTCAGCGTATTGTGCTCCGCCGGTAACAGTGGGCGATTCGGGGCGGCCGCCGGGCGCTGCTGCGGCTGAGGAATTGACAACTCCCCTTGTTGCAGCAGATGCAGCACCGTTTTCAACTGCTGTGGCGTCAGTTGGTTGAGGGCGGTTTGCCCAAACTGCTGGCGAATATAGTCGCTTACCGCCTGGCGGTTATTGCCCTGGCTGAGCAATTCCGTTAGCTGCGACAGCGTTTGGCGCGTGCTGAGCGTCTGTTCCGCCGTGCCGATTCGCTGATTCAGATTCTGCTCGGCGGCAGGAAAATGGCGCGCCAGCAGCGGTGAATCATTTTTTAGCCCCAGATCGTGTTTTACGCCCGCCCAGACTTCCGCGTTTTGCTGCGACGTTATCGCAATCAATCGCGTGATGAGTCGTTCAAGCACCGTACGCTGCTGGGTGCTGAGCGGTTGTTCCCCGGCTGGAGAGAGCGGAGTCGCGCCAGTGCCCGGAGGGCGCGCAGGCATACCTGAAATGGGTTGCGTCATGATTGATCCTTTGCCGTGTTGCTTTACTGATACCAGGCGCGAGTATTCCTGGCGGCGAGATTATGGCACACTTCCCCGGTTTACTCTCGTTCTCAGACAGGTACTGAACCGTGAAAATCCTTGTTGATGAAAATATGCCCTATGCCCGCGAGCTTTTTAGCCGTTTAGGTGAGGTGAGGGCTGTTCCTGGCCGCCCGATTCCGCCCGATGCGTTAACCGATGCCGATGCACTAATGGTGCGTTCGGTAACTAAGGTAAATGAAGCGCTGCTGGCCGACAAAGCGATTAAGTTTGTGGGTACGGCTACCGCCGGGATGGATCATGTTGATCAAGCTTGGCTGCAACAGGCAGGGATTGGTTTCTCCGCCGCGCCGGGTTGCAACGCGATTGCGGTGGTGGAATATGTGTTCTCCTCGCTGCTGATGCTGGCAGAACGCGACGGTTTTGCGCTGACTGACCGCACGGTGGGTATCGTCGGGGTAGGCAACGTCGGGGGACGTCTGCAAAAACGGCTGGAAGCGCTGGGGATTAAAACGCTGCTGTGTGACCCGCCGCGCGCCGATAACGGTGATGCCGGTGATTTTCGTTCGCTGGATGAGCTGGTCGCTGAAGCTGATGTTCTGACTTTCCATACGCCGCTGTATAAAGAAGGGCCGTATAAATCGCTGCATCTGGCGGACGAGACGCTGATTCGTCGCCTGAAGCCGGGCGCTATTTTGATCAACGCCTGCCGTGGCCCGGTCGTTGATAACGCCGCGCTGCTGCAATGCCTGCAAGATGGGCAAGATCTCAGCGTTGTGCTGGATGTCTGGGAGCCTGAGCCGAATCTCAATCTGGCGTTGCTGGAGCGAGTGGATATTGGCACGCCGCACATCGCAGGTTACACCCTGGAAGGCAAGGCGCGCGGCACAACGCAAGTGTTTGAGGCCTATAGCCAGTTTATCGGCCAGCCACAGCAGGTGGCGCTGTCTTCATTGCTCCCCGCCCCGGAATTTGGTCACATTAGTCTGCACGGGCCACTCTGTCAGCCAACGCTGAAAAGGCTGGTGCATTTAGTGTATGATGTGCGCCGCGATGACGCGCCGCTGCGGAAAGTTGCGGGTATCCCTGGCGAATTTGACAAGCTGCGTAAAAATTATCTTGAGCGTCGCGAATGGTCGTCATTGACCGTTGAGTGCGATGACGCCGACGCTGCTGCGTTGCTGCAAAAACTCGGGTTTAACGCCGTCCATCGTTAATGTCTTCTTAATACCCCTGTCGGATACTCCGGCAGGGTCGCTTTTTTTTCTGGAGTAAATCACCATGTCTGAAGGCTGGAATATTGCCATTCTGGGCGCAACTGGCGCCGTGGGCGAAGCCCTGATTGAAACCCTGGCGGAACGTGAGTTCCCGGTGGGCGATATCTACGCCCTGGCGCGCAATGAAAGCGCCGGCGAGCATCTACGCTTTAACGGTAAGTCGATTATGGTGCAGGATGCGACAGAGTTTGACTGGACACACGCACAACTGGCGTTTTTCGCCGCCGGTCAGGAAGCCACGGCGCAATACGTCGAAGAGGCTACCAACGCCGGTTGCCTGATCATCGACCTTAGCGGCCTGTTCGCGCTGGAGCCAGATGTCCCACTGGTGGTTCCCGAAGTAAACCCCTTTGTGCTGGCAGACTACCGTAACCGCAACCTGATTGCCGTTGCGGATAGCCAAACCAGCCAACTGCTGACGGCGCTGAAACCACTGATTGATGACGGTGGTCTGTCGCGCATTGGCGTGACCAGCCTGCTTTCCGCTTCTGCCCACGGCAAAAAAGCGGTTGATGCGCTGGCGGGGCAAAGTGCCAAGCTGCTGAACGGTATGCCGATTGATGAAGGCGATTTCTTTGGTCGCCAACTGGCGTTCAACATGCTGCCGATGCTGCCAAACCGTGAAGGTGCGGTACGCGACGAACAGCGTATTGTCGATCAGGTACGCAAAATTCTTCAGGACGATGGCCTGATGATTTCCGCAAGCTGCATCCAGTCGCCGGTATTCTACGGCCACGCGCAGATGGTGACTTTCGAAGCGTTACGCCCGCTGGCGGCGGAAGAAGCGCGCGATGCGTTCGCCCGTGGTGAAGATATTGCGCTGTCAGAGGAGGGTGAATTCCCGACTCAGGTAGGCGACGCCACCAACAGTGCGCACCTCTCCGTTGGCTGTGTACGTAACGACTACGGTATGCCAGAGCAGATTCAATTCTGGTCGGTTGCCGATAACGTCCGCTTTGGCGGCGCGCTGATGGCGGTGAAAATCGCTGAAAAACTGGTGCAGGAGTATCTGTACTAATGTCCGAGATGGAGCAACTGCCGGTCTATCGAATTGCGCTGGGCATTGAATACGACGGTAGCAAATACTACGGCTGGCAGCGGCAAAATGAAGTCCGCAGTGTGCAGGAAAAGCTGGAAAAAGCGCTCTCGCAGGTGGCGAACGAACCGATAAACGTCTTCTGTGCCGGGCGTACCGATGCCGGTGTTCACGGCACGGGTCAGGTTGTGCACTTTGAAACCCATGCGGCGCGTAAAGACGCCGCATGGACGCTGGGTGTGAATGCAAACCTGCCGGGGGATATTGCGGTGCGTTGGGTCAAAGCCGTACCGGATGACTTCCACGCTCGCTTTAGTGCTACGGCGCGGCGTTATCGCTATGTTATCTACAACCACCGACTACGCCCGGCGGTGTTGAGCCAGGGGGTGACGCATTATCATCAGCCGCTGGACGCAGAGCGAATGCACCGCGCGGCGCAAAGCCTGCTGGGTGAAAATGATTTCACCTCGTTTCGCGCCGTACAGTGCCAGTCGCGTACACCGTGGCGTAACGTTATGCACATCAACGTGACGCGCTACGGGGCTTATATTGTGGTGGACATTAAAGCGAATGCCTTTGTCCATCATATGGTAAGGAATATTGTTGGCAGCCTGATGGAGGTTGGCGCAGGAAACCGGCCAGAGAGCTGGATTGCAGAACTGCTGGCGGCAAAAGACAGGACGCTTGCCGCAGCAACGGCGAAAGCGGAAGGGCTGTACCTGGTGGCGGTGGACTACCCCGCACACTTCGAACTGCCTTCCGTGCCGATGGGCCCGCTTTTCCTGGCGGACTAACAGAGTCATTTGGGGCTAAGACAATATGGATCTCATCCGTTTTTTAATTGATTTCATTCTGCATATTGATGTGCATCTGGCGGAGCTGGTCGCTCAGTACGGCGTCTGGGTATATGCCATTCTGTTTTTGATTTTGTTCTGCGAAACGGGGCTGGTGGTAACGCCGTTCCTGCCTGGCGACTCGCTGCTGTTCGTTGCTGGGGCGCTTTCTGCGCTGCCAACCAACGACCTCAACGTGCATTTAATGGTGGTGCTGATGGTTATCGCGGCGATTGTCGGCGATGCGCTGAACTACACCATTGGGCGTGTGTTTGGGGAGAAGTTATTCAGTAATCCAGACTCGAAAATTTTCCGTCGTAGCTATCTCGATAAAACCCACGCTTTCTACGATAAGCATGGGGGAAAAACCATTATCCTGGCGCGATTTGTACCGATAGTCAGAACTTTCGCGCCTTTTGTGGCGGGAATGGGGCATATGTCCTATCGTCATTTTGCGCTGTATAACGTCACCGGCGCGCTGCTGTGGGTACTGCTGTTTACCTACGCGGGTTATCTGTTTGGCGACCTGCCAGTGGTTCAGGAAAACCTGAAACTACTGATTGTAGCCATCATCGTATTGTCGATATTGCCAGGCGTGATTGAGGTGATTCGTCATCGCCGTGCGGCAGCAAAACGGGCTAAATAAACCAGGCACGTAGGGCACGATTCAGCCGTGCCCTGTTACGACATGTTTCGCGGTTCGACCACTTTTTTATGCCAAGTTTCGGGCTGTTATGTTTTAATGTGCAACATTCATGGTCTATATGGGGAAAAAGTGGCATGATGCGCGCCCCCTGTATGGCAAAACTGGCATCGACCAGGTTCAGGCAGAAAGGTTATCAATGAGCTGGATTGAACGAATTAAAAGCAATATCACACCTACCCGTAAGGCGAGCATCCCGGAAGGGGTATGGACCAAATGCGATAGCTGTGGTCAGGTTTTGTATCGCGCCGAGCTGGAGCGTAACCTCGAGGTTTGCCCGAAGTGCGATCACCACATGCGTATGTCTGCGCGTAATCGCCTGCATAGCCTGTTGGATGAAGGGTCCCTGGTAGAGCTGGGTAGTGAACTTGAGCCGAAAGACGTGCTGAAGTTCCGTGACTCTAAAAAGTATAAAGACCGTCTGGTGTCTGCCCAAAAAGAAACGGGCGAAAAAGACGCGCTGGTTGTGATGAAAGGCACTCTGCACGAGATGCCTGTGGTTGCTGCGGCCTTCGAATTCGCCTTTATGGGCGGCTCGATGGGTTCTGTTGTCGGTGCGCGTTTCGTCCGTGCCGTTGAACAGGCGCTGGAAGACAACTGCCCGCTTATCTGCTTCTCCGCTTCTGGCGGTGCGCGTATGCAGGAAGCACTGATGTCACTGATGCAGATGGCGAAAACCTCTGCGGCACTGGCAAAAATGCAGGAGCGCGGTTTACCGTATATTTCTGTACTGACCGACCCAACTATGGGTGGGGTTTCTGCGAGCTTCGCGATGCTGGGTGACCTGAACGTTGCGGAACCGAAAGCACTGATCGGCTTTGCTGGCCCGCGTGTTATCGAGCAGACCGTACGTGAAAAACTGCCGCCGGGCTTCCAGCGCAGTGAATTCCTGATTGAGAAAGGGGCGATCGACATGATCGTTCGTCGCCCGGAAATGCGTCTGAAGCTCGCCCGTATTCTGGCGAAGTTGATGAACCTTCCGGCTCCGAATCCGGATGCCCCGCGTGAAAGCGTGGTTGTACCTCCAGTACCGGATCAGGAACCAGAGGCCTGATAAGCATACTCTATGGATTTTGAGTTGCAGGACGGCGGTAAGAGACACAATTCCGATGCGTTTACTCAGGTAAGCGATTCGGCTGAGCTTACGGACCTGCAACTTAAAAAACGACGAGTACAAAGGGTAGGGCCAGGCGGCGCTGCCCTTTTTGCTATTATCCACTGTTGAAAGTAGCGGGCACTATGGACAAACATCTTATTCCTCAGGCCACGTCGCCCCTGGCTACGTGGCTTTCTTATCTTGAAAACCTCCACGCAAAAACCATCGACCTGGGACTGGCGCGCGTCAGCCTGGTCGCAGGGCAACTGAACGTGCTGCAACCGGCGCCGTTTGTGTTTACCGTCGCCGGAACGAACGGCAAAGGCACAACCTGCCGCACGCTGGAAACCATCTTGATGGCGGCGGGTTATAAAGTTGGCGTTTACAGCTCGCCGCATCTGGTGCGCTACACTGAACGGGTGCGTATTCAGGGCGCTGAGCTTGCTGAAAGCGCGCATACCGCCTCCTTTGCGGCGATTGAATCCGCGCGTGGCGAAACCTCTTTGACCTATTTTGAATACGGTACACTCTCGGCGCTGTGGCTGTTTAAGCAGGAAAAAGTGGACGTCGCGATTCTGGAAGTCGGTCTGGGCGGTCGTCTCGATGCGACCAACATTGTTGATGCTAACGTGGCTGTTGTCACCAGTATCGCGCTGGATCATACCGATTGGCTGGGGCCGGATCGCGAAAGCATTGGTCGTGAAAAGGCGGGCGTGTTCCGCGCCGGGCGTCCTGCTGTGGTGGGGGAGCCTGATATGCCGCATACCATTGCTGATGTTGCGCGCGAGAAAGGCGCACAGCTACTGCAACGCGACGTTGACTGGCGCTACACAGTGCAAGCTGATAGCTGGACATTTAGCGATGCGCAGGGTGAACTGCGTGGCTTACCGCTACCAAACGTGCCGCAGCCTAACGCTGCCACGGCGCTGGCGGCGCTGCGCGCCAGTCAGCTTGTGGTGAGCGAACAGGCGATTCGTGACGGTATTGCCGGGGCTATTTTGCCGGGGCGTTTTCAGACCATCCAAATGGAACCTCGGGTGATCCTTGATGTTGCCCATAACCCGCACGCGGCGGGCTATCTTGCTGGGCGTCTCAAATCGCTGCCGAAAACTGGGCGAGTGCTGGCGGTTATTGGTATGCTGCATGATAAGGACATCGCCGGTACGCTGGCATGTCTGGATGGCGTTATTGATAGCTGGTATTGCGCACCGCTGGAAGGGCCGCGCGGAGCGACGGCAGAACAGTTGCGCGAACATTTGCGCACAGGTACTGTTTTCGCCAGCGTGGCACAGGCGTGGTATGCCGCAATGGCGGAAGCAAAGCCTGAAGATACGGTGCTAGTGTGTGGTTCGTTCCATACGGTAGCGCATGTGATGGAAGAGTTGGACGCGGGGAGAGCCGGTGGCAAGTAAGTTTCAGAACCGTCTTGTTGGGACAATCGTCTTAGTTGCACTGGGGGTCATCGTGCTGCCAGGGCTGCTCGACGGGCAAAAAAAACATTATCAGGATGAGTTTGCTGCCATCCCGCTGGTGCCAAAGCCTGGCGATCGTGATGAGCCGGATATGCTGCCGACGGCGACGCAAGCACTGCCTGCTCAGCCGCCGGAAGGTGCTGCGGAAGAGGTAAGAGCGGGTGATGCTGCGGCGCCGTCGCTGGATTCCAGCCGTCTGGCGGTCAATGGCAACGGCGACCTTGAGCAGATTCCACCTGCCGCCGAACTGCCGAAACCGAAGCCGGTAGAGAAGCCAAAACCGAAACCACAGCCGGTGGTCGAGCAGGTTGCCGTAACCCCACCGCCAAAAGCCGCGCCGGAAGAGAAACCTGCGCCGGTTGGCAAAGCCTACGTGGTGCAGTTAGGTGCGCTGAAAAACGCCGACAAAGTGAACGAAATTGTTGCCAGTTTACGCGGTGCAGGTTATCGCGCCTACACGTCGCCTTCGACGCCAGTTCAGGGTAAAATTACCCGTATTCTGGTTGGCCCGGATGCCTCGAAAGATAAGCTAAAAGGTTCGCTTGGCGAGCTGAAGCAGCTATCGGGGTTAAGCGGTGTGGTGATGGGATATACCCCGAACTAATCCTGCTTTACCTCTCACCCTGAACCCTTTGCTCATCAGGTAAAGGGGGCGTTTTTTGCCCGTGGGTGAGGGCGGAAACCAGTGGCGTTGAATATTTTTTCAGCGCCATTTTTTATTTATGCCTGGGAAGGAAATCCCTACGCAAACGTTTTCTTTTTCTGTTAGAATGCGCCCGAACTGGATGACAGGGCGTAAAATCGTGGGACAAATATGGTCTGGATTGATTACGCCATTATTGCGGTGCTGGGCTTTTCTTGCTTAGTTAGCCTTATCCGTGGTTTTGTTCGTGAAGCATTATCGTTGGTGACATGGGGCTGTGCTTTTTATGTCGCTAGCCATTACTACACGGAACTGTCTGTCTGGTTTACGGGCTTTGAGGACGAACGGGTTCGAAATGGGATTGCTATTGCGGCACTGTTTATCGTGACGCTCATCGTCGGCGCTATCGTCAACTATGTGATAGGCCTGCTGGTGGAGAAAACCGGTCTGTCGGGCACAGACAGGGTATTGGGGATCTGTTTTGGCGCTTTACGTGGGGTGCTGATCATCGCCGCTATTCTGTTTTTCCTCGACACTTTTACCGGAATGGCGAAAAGCGCTGACTGGCAGCAGTCGCAGTTTATTCCTTACTTTTCACCCGTTATCAGATGGTTTTTTGAATACCTTCAAAGCTCGTCAAGTTTCTTGCCCAAAGTATAAGCTTTGGGCCGTTGCTTAACGAGGAAAAGACGTATGTGCGGTATTGTCGGTATCGCCGGTGTTATGCCGGTAAACCAGTCGATTTATGATGCGCTAACGGTGCTTCAGCACCGTGGACAGGATGCCGCTGGCATCATCACCATTGATGCCAACAACTGCTTCCGGTTGCGTAAGGCAAACGGCTTAGTCAGCGATATCTTTGAAGCCCGCCACATGCAGCGTATGCAGGGCAATATGGGTATTGGCCACGTGCGCTACCCAACGGCGGGCAGCTCCAGTGCTTCTGAAGCACAACCCTTCTACGTCAACTCACCGTACGGTATTACGTTGGCGCATAACGGTAATCTGACCAATGCGCATGAGTTACGTAAAAAGCTGTTTGAAGAAAAACGCCGTCACATCAACACCACCTCCGATTCTGAAATCCTGCTCAATATTTTCGCCAGCGAATTAGACAACTTCCGTCATTATCCGCTGGAAGCCGACAATATTTTTGCCGCCATTGCCGCGACAAACCGCCAGATTCGCGGGGCGTATGCATGTGTCGCGATGATTATCGGTCACGGCATGGTTGCCTTCCGCGACCCGAACGGTATTCGCCCGCTGGTGCTGGGCAAGCGCGATATTGGGGATGGTCGTACCGAATATATGGTCGCCTCTGAAAGCGTGGCGCTGGATACGCTGGGCTTCGAATTCCTGCGCGATGTGGCGCCAGGCGAAGCGGTGTACATCACTGAAAAAGGTCAGCTATTTACCCGTCAGTGTGCCGACAACCCGGTCAGCAACCCATGCTTGTTCGAGTATGTCTACTTTGCGCGTCCTGACTCCTTTATCGACAAAATTTCCGTCTACAGTGCGCGTGTCAATATGGGCACGAAACTGGGCGAGAAGATTGCGCGCGAATGGGAAGATTTGGATATCGACGTGGTGATTCCTATCCCGGAAACCTCTTGCGATATCGCGCTGGAAATCGCCCGTATTCTCGGCAAGCCATACCGTCAGGGGTTTGTGAAAAACCGCTACGTAGGCCGTACCTTTATCATGCCAGGCCAACAGTTACGCCGTAAATCCGTGCGCCGTAAGCTGAATGCCAACCGCGCTGAGTTCCGTGATAAAAACGTGCTGCTGGTTGATGACTCCATCGTACGTGGTACGACGTCTGAGCAGATTATCGAGATGGCGCGCGAAGCCGGAGCGAAGAAAGTATACCTGGCGTCTGCTGCCCCGGAAATCCGCTTCCCGAACGTCTACGGTATCGATATGCCAACCGCCAATGAGCTTATCGCTCACGGTCGCGAAGTGGATGAGATTCGCCAGATAATCGGTGCGGATGGGCTTATCTTCCAAAACCTGGATGATTTGATTGATGCCGTTCGTGCTGAAAACCCTGATATTCAGCAGTTTGAATGCTCGGTGTTTAACGGCGTGTACGTCACCAAAGATGTCGATCAGGCTTATCTCGATTTCCTCGACTCGCTGCGCAACGACGACGCCAAAGCGGTGCAGTTGCAAAATGAAGTTGAAAATTTAGAGATGCATAACGAAGGTTAAGCTCGTTGGTATTAGGCGCACAAAGCCTGATGGCGCTACGCTTATCAGGCCTACGGTTTCGCAATATCTGTAGGCCGGATAAGGCATCGCCGCCATCCGGCAATAGGAGCACAGCGCCTGATGGCGCTGCGCTTATCAGGCCTACGGTTTCGCAAGGCATCGCCGCCATCCGGCATTGTTATTAAATCACGCCTCATCGACCCAAATACGCATTTCCCCTTCGCCGCGATTCGCCCAGCTAAACCACGGAATAAACGTTAACGTCTGCGTCTGTGCTGCCGTCTGACGCTCATCAAAACGATACAGTGGTGCATCGTCCGTCACATCAGGTTCTCGCTCGCCTTCTGCTTGCAACAGAATTTTCCCCTTCAGCACACCGTTTCCCGCCACTTCCCGCAGAACACTGGTTTTGGGCAGCGACAGATTGTGCAATTGCGCGCCGTTATCGGCTTCTTCCAGGCAATACACCAGCGGCCCGCGTTGAATGGCAACCTTGCCAGCGGCATGGCGCACCCGTGGGTTGGCATACACCCGGCGGGCAATCATCGGCAAATTCAGAGTAATGATATCGCCCTCCTGCCAGCGTCGATGCAGGTGCAGATAACCCTTAATCTTTTCTCCGCTGGCCTCATCGCCATTGACCTGAATTTGTGGCGATGAGCACCACGCTGGCAAACGCAGCGCCAGCGTATGTTCAACGGGCTGTGGCTGGGTGATGCGCAGCGTGACCTGTTCATCCCACGGATAGTTACCGCTGATTTTCAGCGCCAGCGTTTGCCCGTTAACCGTAAACGCCGCTTCACTGCCCGCATAGAAATTAATGAATAGCGCGTCGAGGCGTGGGGTGAAAAGATAGTGGCCGATAGCGACCAGCGTGCGGGCAATGTTCGGCGGGCAGCAGGCGCAGCCAAACCAACGCTGGCGCACCGGTTTAACATGGTCATAAATATGGTTGTGTGGAATGCTTTTAGGCTGCGTTTCTAATGGGTTAACGTAGAAAAAATGCTTGCCGTCCAGCGCCATACCGCCCAGCACCGTATTATAGAATGCGCGCTCCATGACATCGGCATAGTGTGCGTCACCTTCCATTTCCAGCATTCGGCGCGCGAACATCATCAGGCCGATGGAGGCACAGCTTTCACCGTAAGCGGTATCGTTTGGCAGGTCGTAGTCGCTGGTAAAGGCCTCGCCAATACCCTGAGAGCCGATTCCGCCGGTGATGTACATTCGGCGTTGCACCATATTATTCCACACTCGCAGGCAGGTCTGGCGCTTTTGTTCATCGTGGGTCAGGCGTGCGACGTGCGCTAATCCCGTCATTAAGTACACCGAGCGCACCGCGTGACCGACGGCTTCGCTTTGTTCCGCCAGCGGCTTGTGGGCGTGAGTATAGGCTTTGTCTTTCACCATCCACGCCTCGCCCCAGTTATCCCAGTGCCAGGTCCCGCCGCGTTTTTTAAATTCAATATCGTAGTAGTAGGGCTGTTGTCCACGTTCGTCGAGGAAAAAGCGGGCCAATGCCTGATAGCGCGGTTGTTGAGTGACCTCGTACAGGCGCATCAGCGCCAGCTCAATTTCAGGATGCCCAGGATAACCACGCAACTGGCCAGCATTTGGGCCAAATATAGTGTCGATATGGTCAGCGAAGCGGCAGGCGATATCCAACAACCGGCGTTTACCGGTGGCGTTATAAAAGGCGACGGCGGCCTCGAACAGATGCCCCGCGCAGTATAACTCGTGGCACTCCGCGACATTTGTCCAGCGCAACCCAGGCTCTTTCACCGTGTACCAGGTGTTGAGATAGCCGTCTTCACATTGCGCCAGCGCCAGCAGCTCGATAACGTCATCCGCCGTTTTTTCAAGTTCAGGGTCAGGTTTTTGGCGGAGTGACCAGGCAACGGCCTCCAGCCATTTGGTGACGTCGCTATCTTGAAAAACCATGCCATAAAATTCGCCGTGCTCTAACCCAGCGGCAATGCGGTAGTTTGCCAGCGCATGGCTTGGCTCGGCGTCAGGGATCGCGTCATTCAGCGCCTGCCATTGGTATGGGATCACCACGTCACGAATCAGGCGTTGATACTCGCCTAAAAATGGATCGGTGAGGGTGATTCGGTTCAGATCGGCTTCAATCACATCAGCTTGCATCGTGTTTACCTCAGGAAATGTGTGAATGTCGTTGGTGAAGATCGCTTGAAATGCGCTGCATCATTGCGCCGTTGAGGCGGCACTTCCGCAGGCACAGCGCCAGGACGAGATGGAACAACGCAGGGACGAGCGTTTGCAGCAGGGTAATGCCCTGAATAGAGGCTACGGTTTGGTTTTCCAGCCCCGGACGGTAAGCCACCATAATCAGAATCAGGCTGATAATGCCGCCGGATGACGCCCATGACAGCTTGATAAAAAACAGGTTGAAGGCGAAGTTCATCCCGGAAGAACGCACGCCGTTTTTCCACTCACCGTAATCGTCGGCAAAGGCCATAATCGAAAAGTGCAGCGGCAGCGTGAAGCCCAGCACGATGTTGTTGATGAGAATGCAGCCCAGCCACAGCGCCTGGTGCTGCGGCCCGGTGGGCAGGAAGTACATCACGATACCGAAGGCGACTAATACCAGGTTGGTGTAGTAATACAGTTTCACCATATCAATACGGCGAGAGAGCGGGTTGACGATTATCGCTCCGAGGATCGCCGCCACGGTCACAATGGCGAAAAACAGCGACATAAACCCCGTGCTGCCTTCTAGCGAGTAAGAGATAAAGTACATGTAGCCGCCGCCGCGAATACACAGGATGTTGACCAGCAAAAAGGACATCACCAGCATCATCAGCAACTGATCGTTTTTACGCAGCCCTTGCAGGTGTTCGCGCAGGGTGAATTTACCCGCGAGCGACAGCGGCACACGCTCTTTTACCCACCAGAAGCAGAGCAAAAACATCACCACGCCCACGGTACACAGCACCGTTACGCCATACTGGTAGCCTTTTGCCAAATTCCCCTGACCGAAAATTTCAACCATCCACGGCAGGCCAACGGAAACCAGAAAACCGGCAATACCGCTGAGCACAAAGCGCCAGGACTGGCACGACATCACCTGATCATGGCGGTTCGTGATGGCGTTAATCAACGCGCAGTAGGGGACGTTATTGGCGGTATAGCCCACCGACAGCAGGAAATAAGTGCCGAATGCCCAGGCGATTTTCATATTCGGCCCCATATCCGGGACGGTAAATGTGAGTATCCCGATAACGCCAAGCGGCACTGCCGTCCACAGTTGCCAGGGGCGAAAGCGCCCCCAGCGGCTGCGGGTGCGGTCAGCGATAACGCCCATGACGGGGTCAGAAACCGCATCAAAAATACGCAGGACAAAAAACATCGCGCCGACAATTGCCGGGCTAAGGCCAAAAATATCGGTATAGAAAAAGAGTAAAAAGCCGCTGATTAAATCTGAGATGCAATGCCCACCGGCATCGCCTAATCCATAACCTATTTTTTCACGGGTTGAGAGTGTCTCTCCCGCATCAACATTTTGCACATCAGTAGCCAGGTTATCAGCAATGGTCATAACCAATCCTCGAACAAGGGGTGATGATTCAACAAGTCATTACGGCGTATCTCTGACGATTTTTAGTAAATAAAGAATGGTGCTGAGTATAGACTTATGGCGATTTGAAGGTATACGACATGCTTTTTAAATGGTGAAACTGATCATATTTTTACTATAAATAAATTATTAATGGTGATATTTGTTACAAAAAATACCGGTAGAAGACGTGATTAATGATGAAGGCAAAAGTTAAACACCATGTTTAGTAAAAATAGTGTTTGCGCTTATCCGTGTTTTGCTGCGGCGTGATATCCTTTAAGCAGAATTGCCGTTAACGGGTGGAAGCAAACAGGCATGGCGAAAAAAACCAGAATTAAAGACATCGCAACGATGTGTGGTGTGTCGATTGCGGCGGTATCTCGCGCGCTAAAAGGGCAGCCGGGGCTGAGTGATGAAACGCGGCAGCGAATTTTATCTATCGCCCAGGCCGAGGGTTATGACTTCAGCCGCCTGCGTAGCGGGCGCATTAAGCGGCTGCTATTTTTACTGCATCGTGAGCACAATATCGCCAGCGCGCTGCCGTTCTACTCAACGGTGATGCTTGGCGTGGCGGACGTGTGCCGGGAAAACGAAATTGCCATGAGTTTTCAACCGATAGGCCCGGACGATGCCATCTCTGAGCTGATCAGCCTGCATCAACCGGATGCGCTGATTTGCGCCGGATATCTGGAGCCGGAAGTGCTGGCTGAACTGCGCCAGACGGCGCTGCCCGTTGCGTTAGTGGATTTATGGGCGGCTGATTTCCCCTGCGTTAACCCCGACAACTTCCACGGTGGTTTTGTCGCTACCCGGCATTTGCTGGAGCAGGGCAGAACGCGGATTGCCTTTCTCGGCACTTCGCAGCGCCACTACAGTATTCGCCAGCGTGTTGAAGGTTATCAGCAGGCGCTGTTTGATGCGGGGCTGATATTAGCGCCGGAATATCGTGTTGAAGTGCCGCCGGTCAAAGATATCGAGCAAGCGCTGGTCGAAGGAATGACTAAATTGTTGGCGCTAGCGCAGCCGCCGGATGCCATTTTCGCTTATAACGATGTCGCGGCGCTGGTGGCACTGCGCGAATGCGCGCGGCGAGGGATCCGCGTACCGGAGGATGTGGCCATCGTCGGTTTTGATGATATTGATGCTGCGGCCTGGTCGCACCCGCCGCTGTCAACGGTGGCGGTGGATAAACGCGAGCTGGGGCGCGATGCCTTCCAGCTGCTGTTGAATGACGAAAACGAAAGAAGCCTGCTGTTGCCGGTGCGGTTGGTAGTTCGGGAAAGCTCAACCGCAAACCCGTGCTCGCCACAGTTGCGTCTGGCGCCGTAATCCGGCAAAGTTTGCCCCATTATGAAAACAGGGCGGTCTGTGTGAAACGACTCATCATTGGTATTTCTGGCGCGAGCGGCGCAATTTATGGCGTACGTCTGTTGCAGGTGCTGCGCACTCTCCCGGATGTTGAAACGCATCTGGTGATGAGCCAGGCCGCGCGGCAGACGTTAGCGCTGGAAACGGATTTCTCGCTGCGAGAAGTGCAGGCGTTGGCGGATGTGGTGCACGATGCTCGCGATATTGCGGCGAGCATTTCGTCCGGCTCGTTTAAAACGGCCGGAATGGTGATTTTGCCGTGCTCGATAAAAACGCTCTCTGGTATTGTAAACAGCTACACCGATGGCCTGCTGACGCGCGCTGCCGATGTGGTGTTAAAAGAGCGCCGCCCGCTGGTGCTGTGCGTGCGGGAAACGCCGCTGCATTTGGGGCATTTGCGTCTGATGACCCAAGCCGCAGAGATTGGCGCGGTGATTATGCCGCCGGTTCCGGCTTTTTATCATCGCCCGCAAACGCTGGATGATGTGATTAATCAGACCGTCAACCGCGTGCTGGATCTCTTCGATATTACGCTGCCAGAAGGCCTCTTTACCCGCTGGACGGGCGCTTAAGCCTGCCTGAACGTAGTGCATGATGTATCTATTGCCCTGTTACAGGGCAAATCTGTAATACCGATCAAATCCTCGCTATTTAATTTCCCCAATGACGTTTTTGTGCTCGATTTATACGCTACGGCTGATATCTTTCGCTGTGGTTACCTTTTATTATCTTTTTGTTAACATATTTAACGCCGCTGAATAATGCGACAGTAAAAATGGCACAGAAGATGCAGTAAAGGTTTGCCAACACAACACTCAATAGCCGTTAACGACATCACGATTTAATAGGGGAAAGTATGAAGACGACCGTTCTGGCTCTCTCTTTGCTGCTGGGTTTCAGCAGCGCTTCCAGCGTGTTTGCCGCGCTGCCGCAGAGTATTCGTATCGGCACTGATACCACCTATGCGCCATTCTCATCGAAAGATGCCAAAGGTAATTTCATCGGCTTTGATATCGATTTAGGCAATGAGATGTGTCAACGCGCGCACCTCAAATGTACCTGGGTTGGCAGTGATTTTGATGCGCTGATCCCGTCGTTAAAAGCGAAGAAAATCGACGCGATTATCTCCTCGCTGTCGATTACGGAAAAACGCCAGCAGGAAATCGCCTTCTCCAACAAGCTGTATGCTGCGGATTCTCGCCTGATTGCGGCAAAAGGTTCGCCCATCAAGCCAACGCTGGAGGCACTGAAGGGCAAGCATATCGGTGTGCTGCAAGGCTCAACGCAGGAAGCCTATGCCAATGAAAACTGGCGCAGCAAAGGCGTGGATGTTGTGGCGTATCAGAATCAGGACTTGATCTACTCCGATATGGCTGCCGGGCGTCTGGACGCCGCATTCCAGGATGAAGTGGCTGCCAGCGAAGGCTTCCTCAAACAGCCTGCCGGGAAAGATTTTGATTTCGCCGGGCCGTCGGTGAAAGACAAAAAATTCTTTGGCGATGGTACTGGCGTCGGCTTGCGTAAAGATGACGTTGAGCTGAAAGCCGCGCTGGATAAAGCGCTGGCAGAGCTGCGTGCTGACGGCACGTACGACAAGATGGCGAAGCGGTATTTTAACTTTAACGTCTACGGCGACTAACTACGCAGAACGTATCATTGTAGTGCATGGTTTTTGACCCTGCACTACGGTGGTGCGCGCATTGCTCCAATGTAGCGCGCAATTGCATAATTAAGCGTTTTCAGTGAGAAAAAAGCCATTTGTCAGGGCGGAATGCTTTGCCTTGATGGGCGAAAAAATGGCACGATAACTGCTCAGATAATTTCTAAAAACCCACAAGAATTACGGTCTGTTAAGGATAATTATGAAAAAACTGGCGTTGTCTTTTTCTCTGGTCGTTGCGCTTGCTTCTGCATCAAGCGCGTTTGCAGCAATTCCGCAAAAAGTGCGCATTGGTACTGACCCAACGTATGCTCCGTTCGAGTCGAAAAATGCACAGGGTGAATTAGTGGGTTTTGATATTGAGCTGGCAAAAGAGCTGTGTAAGCGCATCCAGACACAATGTATCTTCGTGGAAAACCCGCTGGACGCCCTGATCCCTTCGCTAAAAGCAAAAAAAATCGATGCCATTATGTCGTCGCTGTCGATAACTGAAAAACGCCAGCAGGAAATCGCCTTTACCGACAAACTGTACGCCGCAGACTCCCGTCTGGTGGTGAAAAAAGGCTCCCCGATTACGCCAAACCTCGACACGCTGAAAGGCAAGCGAGTGGGCGTATTGCAGGGGACGACGCAGGAAACCTACGGCAATGAGCACTGGGCGGCGAAAGGTATTGAAATTGTCTCCTACCAGGGGCAGGACAATATCTATTCTGACCTGACCGCAGGGCGCATTGACGCTGCATTCCAGGATGAAGTGGCGGCGAGTGAAGGCTTCCTGAAACAGCCTATCGGCAAAGATTACCAATTCGGCGGCCCGTCGATTAAAGACGAGAAGCTGTTTGGCGTGGGCACTGGCATGGGCCTGCGTAAAGACGATACCGAACTGCGTGAGGCGTTGAATAAAGCGTTTGCTGAAATGCGCGCCGACGGCACGTACGACAAGCTGGCGAAAAAGTATTTCGATTTTAACGTTTACGGCGAGTAATCATCACCAGTATCCCATCGCGTCGGCGTGGCTGAGGCGATGGGCGTAAAAACAGGGTTGGCGGTATGCTGCACGGGTTTTCACAGGTTATATTTCAAGGTGCGGTCGTGACCCTGGAGCTGGCTCTCAGCTCTGTGGTTTTGGCGGTGCTGATTGGTTTAGTGGGCGCGGGGGCAAAACTTTCCCCTAATCGTTTTCTGGCGCTTATTTTTGAAGGCTACACGACGCTGATTCGCGGCGTACCGGACTTAGTGCTGATGCTGCTCATTTTTTACGGGCTGCAAATGGCGCTTAACGTCCTGACCGATTCTCTTGGGCTTACGCAGTTTGATATTGACCCGATGATGGCCGGGATTATCACGCTGGGCTTTATTTATGGGGCCTATTTTACCGAAACATTCCGTGGTGCATTTATGGCCGTGCCGCGTGGGCATATTGAAGCGGCTACGGCGTTTGGTTTTACGCGCGGGCAAACCTTCCGCCGCATTCTGTTTCCCGCCATGATGCGCTATGCGCTGCCGGGCATTGGCAACAACTGGCAGGTGATTTTAAAAGCCACCGCGCTGGTGTCGCTACTGGGGCTGGAAGATGTGGTCAAAGCCACCCAGCTTGCGGGCAAAAGCACCTGGGAGCCGTTCTACTTCGCCATCGTCTGTGGGGCGATTTACCTGCTATTTACCACCGTTTCTAATGGCGTATTGCTGCTGCTCGAACGCCGCTATTCCGTAGGCGTAAAGAGGGCTGACCTGTGATTGAAATCATTCAAGAATACTGGAAAGCGCTACTGTGGACAGACGGCTACCGTTTTACCGGCGTGGCTATCACTTTATGGCTGCTGGTGCTGTCGGTGGTGATGGGCGGCGTGATGGCGCTCTTTTTGGCTATCGCGCGTGTCTCTGGCAATCCCTACATTAAATTTCCGGTCTGGCTGTTTACCTATATTTTTCGTGGTACGCCGCTGTATGTGCAGTTGCTGGTGTTTTACTCCGGCATGTATACGCTTGAAATCGTCAAGGGCACGGAACTGCTGAATGCCTTTTTCCGCAGCGGCCTGAACTGCACGGTGCTGGCGTTAACGCTCAATACCTGTGCGTACACCACCGAGATTTTTGCCGGAGCGATTCGCGCGGTTCCGGCGGGAGAAATTGAGGCGGCACGGGCTTATGGCTTCTCGCCGTTTAAATTGTATCGCTGCATTATTTTGCCGTCGGCGCTTCGCATTGCGCTGCCGGCTTACAGCAATGAAGTGATTTTAATGCTGAACTCGACTGCGCTGGCCTTCACCGCCACCGTGCCGGACTTGCTGAAAATTGCCCGCGATATTAACTCCGCAACCTATCAGCCGTTTACCGCCTTCGGCATTGCGGCTGTGCTTTATTTGATTATCTCTTATGTGCTGATTCGCCTGTTCCGCAAAGCGGAAAAACGCTGGCTTCAGCATGTGAAACCGTCTTCTACGCACTGAGAACATGATGGCTGATAAAAAACTAAACGTAATTGACCTGCACAAACGCTACGGTGAGCATGAGGTGCTGAAGGGCGTGTCACTCCAGGCCAATGCTGGCGATGTGATAAGCATTATCGGTTCGTCTGGCTCGGGTAAAAGCACATTTCTGCGCTGCATTAACTTCCTCGAAAAACCGAGTGAAGGGACGATTATTGTCAACGGGCAGAACATTGGCCTGGTGCGTGATAGCGATGGGCAACTGAAAGTGGCGGATAAAAATCAGCTACGCCTGCTGCGTACTCGCTTAACGATGGTGTTCCAGCACTTCAACCTCTGGAGCCATATGACGGTGCTGGAGAACGTGATGGAAGCGCCTATTCAGGTGCTGGGCTTGAGCAAGCAAGAGGCCCGTGACCGCGCGATGAAATATCTCGCCAAAGTGGGCATTGACGAGCGTCAGCAGGGGAAATATCCGGTGCATTTGTCCGGTGGGCAGCAGCAGCGCGTGTCGATTGCTCGCGCTTTAGCGATGGAACCGGAAGTGTTGCTGTTTGATGAGCCAACTTCCGCGCTTGATCCTGAGCTGGTGGGCGAGGTGCTGCGGATCATGCAGCAACTGGCGGAAGAGGGGAAAACGATGGTGGTGGTGACGCATGAAATGGGCTTTGCCCGCCATGTCTCTTCCCACGTGATTTTCCTGCATCAGGGGAAAATTGAAGAAGAAGGTCACCCGGATGAGGTCTTTGGTCAACCGAAAAGCCCACGCCTACAACAGTTTCTTAGCGGAGCGCTCAAGTAAATATTACCCGCCCTTATGGATGCGTAAGGGCGTTTTCCCGCCGATAAACCCAATCATCGTAGTACACGCCGTCTATCTGATAGGCTTTTTCCAGCACTTGGGTGCGCGTAAAGCCGTGTTTTTCCAGCAGCCGCGCCGAGCTGTGATTATCGCCTAAAACCCATGCATTGATGGCCCATAGCGACAGTTGGTTAAATCCATACTCGCAGATAGCGCCAAGCGCTTCACTGGCGAATCCCTTCCCCTGCGCCTGTGGCAGCAACGCGTAACCGACGTCGGCTTCATGCGGGTTTTTACTGCTCACCCGCAGGCCAATGTCGCCAAGTGCAGTACCGTGTTGATCACGCAGAACGAAAATACCAGCTTCCTCGCAGCGCAGCCTGAATACCGCGCGCAGCGCCGCCTCATCAAGGATCTCCCCCATAAAACGCATCACCTCGCGGTTCTGCCGTAACTGGAGGAAAAAAGGCCAATCGCGTTCATTAAACGGCGAAAGCCGTAGCCGAGGAGTGGTGAGTGTAACCATAAAGTCTGCCGTAGTACGAAGTCAGTTGGCCTACCTTAGCACCACAAAAAGCGTAATAACATGGTGTTAGCGCTTATTGGCTGCTATATGGCTTAGCTGCTGGACGTAGTGCATAACGGTATTGCGCTCCTGAGAGGCGCGCAGCTGTAGCGCCAGATTAAGGCTATCCAACGTTTGGGCATGGGCGACCAGGGGGGATTGGCGGTCTATGCGGCCTTCTGCAACCAGCCAATCGACGACGGTTTTCCAGCGCCAAAGTGGCGAACTTCCTTTCACCCGTTGAATTGGCCCAGGAAATTGACCGGCTCCGCGCGCGCCATCTTTGAGCAGCGAAATAGCCTGGCGGGAAACTCCGGAAAGTTCAGCGATATCGCTAAGGCCGACCAGCGTGGAGTCTACGGATTCGACGCGCGCATTTAGCGACGGGGCGGATTCAATATCCTGGATGGCGGATAAAATGGCCTGCTCCAACGTGTCGCCGTCGCGGTCAAAATCGAGATACACCGCTGTGCCGTAAAAGCAAATTAACGCATCGTCGCAGTGGGCGGCGTACAGGGATTCTTCTAATTGTGGGGTATGTCGCGTAACGCCTGAAAGCGTCAGCGTGAAATTAAATAATGGCATTGCCTTGCCTCTCGTGGTTATCAATGGACACGCGTACAGCGATCAACCATGCGCATAATTTGCCGTGCGTGGTTGACAGGCACTGCGGGCGTTGACCAGATACTCATCATATGTTCGCGGGGATCTGCCGTTGCGCATTTCAGCCGCCCAAAACAGTGAGCACTTTTACCGCCGTCAATAAACAGCCACCCGCGCTTCAGCGCGTAATGAATGGCGGCTCGGATATGTTTATCTGGATGTTCCTTCATCAATGTGTCCCGTGGAGTATTCGCCGTTTGTTGACGGTTGTCAACATGCCGTTTGCGCCCATCGCGCTGCGGGGGGTTATGACAAAATTAACGGTGGGACGTTGGAAGCCGCTTCACGTTTAACATGAAGATGGGGCTGCGTGATGATTGAAATGCGAGCAGGGTTCCAGCTATGAGTGGGGGAAGGGCCAGCGGAAGTCTGGCCCTGAAGCGCTGCGCTTAACTCCGTGCGCCAAGAATATCCGCAAGCGCGTCTTCCAGATCGTACCAGCGGAAGGCAAAACCAGCGGCTTCAAGCCGTTTGGGTAGCGCTCGCTGGCCGCCAAGCACCAGTACCGATGACTCCCCCATCAGCAGGCGGATTGCCATTGCGGGGACGCGTAAAATCGCCGGGCGATTCAGCGCGTGTCCCAACGCGTGGGAGAACTGCTCGTTGCGCACGGGGTAAGGCGAGACAAGATTAAACGGCCCGCGCAGGTCGTTATCCAGCAGCCACAAAATCGCATTGAGCATATCGTCGATATGAATCCACGCCAGATACTGCCGACCACTGCCGATAGGCCCTCCGAGGCCGAGCTTAAACGGCGGTAGCATTTTCGCCAAAATGCCGCCCTGTGGCGCGAGTACTACGCCTGTGCGCAACAGGCAGACGCGGGTGCGGGGGCTTTGCGCCGTGCTGGCGATTTGCTCCCAGCGGGCGCACAGCTTGTGGGTAAACTCGTTGTGCGGCGGCTCTTCTTCCGTGACCACCACCTCTCCGAGATCGCCGTAATAACCGGTTGCTGAGCCGGAAATCAGTACCGCAGGCGGCGTGTCGCTGGCCTGAATCAGCTCGCTTAGCCGTTGGGTCATTATCCAGCGGCTGTCGCACAGCTTCTGTTTTTGCTGCGGCGTCCAGCGTTTGTCGGCAATCGGCTCACCCGCGAGGTTAATCACGGCGTCGAAACCGTCGAGAGAGGAAACATGCTGGAGCCCAGACCACAGCTCGATGTTGTCGCCGAGCGTCTGGCGCGCCTTCTCCACCGAGCGAGTGACCACGCAAATCGTGTGCCCGAGCGCCTGTAAACGCGGAATTAAGTGGCGGCCAATCAGCCCAGTACCGCCGGTTAGCAGAATTCTCATGCGACCTCCCACAGGGGCGCTTAGCGTTGCCAGCTCAAGGAAATAGACACCGAGTCGGCATAGCGCAGCGCGTGAAGTTTATCGACCTCAACTTCAGCATAGGTGACCCAATGATGTTCACGTGCGATATCGAGCACATCCTGCGTTAATTTTTCCAGCAAAGAGAAACGGTTATTCTCTACGTGCTGAATAATGCTTTTTGTGATGGTGCGATAGTTCAGCGCATCGTTAATGTCTTCGCTGTTGCGCGCTTTGTCTGCCGGATAGCGAATTTCAATATTGATAACCACATCCTGGCGGTTAGCGATCTCTTCGTCCTTAATGCCGATAAACGTGCGCAGGCGTAAATTTTTAATGCGGATAACCGCGTTGGACTGAGACATTGCAGGTATTCTCCTTAATTATTGTTGTCCAGGTCATCATACACTAAAGCATCTTCAGCGCGGCAGCGTGCGACGGGTATTCCGTTCGTGCGCCAGTTCAATAAACGAATACGTGGCGGTGTCTGGGATAGTACAGCCGTAGGCCGCCACGTTGATGATAAACTTTTGCTGGCGGCGTTCCCACTGCCAGCGATATATCTCACCGTGTGACATGCGTATGCAAAATCCTCATGTTGTCGGCCAGTGACATCGCCGAATAGACAGGCTATGTTGGCTGTTCTGTCAGAGGGACGCGGGGGCCGTGCCCCTCATTCGTGTATTTCTAGCCTGTGATTGAGGTCGCTATGAGCCAGCCTGTGATAACGCTTTGGTCTGATTCCTATTTTTTCTCGCCTTATGTGATGTCCGTCTATGTTGCTCTCCAGGAAAAAGGGCTGCCGTTCACGCTCAACACGGTCAATTTGAGCCTTGGTGAGCATTTACAGTCAGGCTGGAAAGGTTACGGCACAACCCGCCGTGTGCCGTTGATCGAGGTTGACGGCTTTGTCCTTGGCGAATCCTCCGCCATTACCGAATACCTCGATGAACAGTTTGCGCCGCCACAATGGGAGCGGTTGTACCCTCATGATAAGCAAAAACGCGCGCTTGCCCGCCAGGTTCAGGCGTGGCTACGCAGTGATTTAATGCCTATTCGTGAGGAGCGTTCGACCGCAGTCATTTTCGCCGCCGAGAAAAAAGCACCTTTGAGTGAAGCAGGCCGCCAAAGCGCGGCTAAACTGTTTGACACCGCCAGTACACTTCTCTCCCACGGCAAGCAGAATTTGTTTGGTGAATGGTGTATTGCCGATACCGATTTGGCGTTAATGCTTAACCGTCTGGTGCTGCATGGCGATGATGTACCAGAACCGCTTGCTGACTATGCCACTTTTCAGTGGCAGCGGGCGTCGGTTCAGCGTTATGTGGCGCTTTCGGCCAAACGTGCAGGCTGAAAAAAGTGATGTAATCCATTATGATAATGAGGGCTTATCATTGTGGGGATTTGACTAATGAAACTGATGTTTGCATCGGATATTCACGGATCTTTACCCGCTACCGAGCGCGTACTGAGGCTGTTTGCTGAAAGTGGCGCTCGCTGGCTGGTTATTCTGGGCGACGTGCTCAATCATGGGCCGCGTAATGCACTACCGGAAGGCTACGCTCCTGCACAGGTTGCCGAGCGGCTGAATGCGGTCGCCGAGCGTATCATTGCCGTTCGTGGCAACTGCGATAGCGAAGTGGATCAGATGCTGTTGCAGTTTCCTATCACCGCGCCCTGGCAGCAGGTGCTCACCGAGCATCAGCGCTTGTTTCTGACCCACGGGCATCTTTATAGCCCCAATAATCTCCCGCCGTTGGCTTCTGGCGATGTGCTGGTTTATGGTCATACGCACCTGCCGGTTGCAGAAAAACACGGTGAGATATTCTTATTTAATCCGGGTTCGGTTAGCATTCCTAAAGGCGGTTTTGCTGCCAGCTATGGGCTGCTTGACGGGAGTAAACTGCAAGTTTTGGCACTCAATGATCAACAGGTTATTGCAGAGGTTGCTATTAACCCGTAAGTTACCCATCAACATAAAACGCGCCGTAAGAGCGCTTTCAATTTAAGGTTTTCGGATGGTCGAGCAGAATCATTTGGCAAGCACGGAATGGGTCGATATTGTCAACGAAGACAATGAGGTCATCGCACAAGCGAGCCGTGAACAAATGCGCGCGCAGTGCCTGCGTCACCGGGCGACCTATATCGTAGTTCACGATGGTATGGGCAAAATCCTGGTACAGCGTCGCACGGAGACAAAAGACTACCAGCCGGGGATGCTGGATGCCACCGCAGGCGGTGTTGTTCAAGCTGATGAACCGTTGCTGGATTCCGCCCGTCGCGAGGCAGAAGAAGAGTTAGGGATCGCCGGCGTACCGTTCGCCGACCACGGTCAGTTCTATTTTGAAGATAAGAATTGCCGCGTCTGGGGAAGCCTGTTTAGCTGTGTTTCCCACGGGCCGTTTGCCCTACAGGAAGAAGAGGTGAGCGAGGTGTGCTGGCTGACGCCGGAAGAGATAACCGCCCGCTGCGATGAGTTTACCGATGATTCGCTGAAAGCCCTGGCGCTGTGGATGACCCGCAACGCGAAAAATGAATCTCAGACTGTGGAAGAAGCCGAGTAATTTCGCGCTAAATCGCAGGCATAAAAAAATCCGGAACGGTTTCCCGTTGCCGGATTTTTTTTACCTTAACCGCCCGCACAAAGGGCGGTCAGAGGCTTAGCCCTGCTGGGAAGACTGAATCGCAGTCAGTGCGATGGTGTAGACGATATCGTCAACCAGAG
Organism: Kluyvera fluvialis; assembly: GCF_059725275.1. NCBI lineage: Bacteria > Pseudomonadati > Pseudomonadota > Gammaproteobacteria > Enterobacterales > Enterobacteriaceae > Kluyvera > Kluyvera fluvialis. Next base: position 1,600,254 of record NZ_AP046142.1, read on the forward strand.
CACCACGAGACAGGTCGTTCACCGGCTTGCGCATACCTTGCAGCATCGGCCCGATGGAGATCAGGTCGGCAGAACGCTGTACCGCTTTGTAGGTGGTGTTACCGGTGTTCAAGTCTGGGAAGATGAACACGGTAGCGCGACCAGCAACCGGAGAGTTCGGCGCTTTAGATTTTGCAACATCAGCCATAACGGCGGCGTCGTATTGCAGCGGGCCGTCGATCATCAGGTCAGGGCGTTTTTCCTGAGCCAGACGAGTCGCTTCGCGAACTTTCTCAACATCGCTACCTGCACCAGAAGTGCCGGTGGAGTAGGAAAGCATCGCTACGCGTGGCTCGATACCGAAAGCAATCGCAGAGTCAGCAGACTGGATAGCGATTTCTGCCAGTTGTTCAGCGGTTGGATCTGGGTTGATCGCGCAGTCGCCGTAAACGTAAACCTGTTCTGGCAGCAGCATGAAGAACACAGAAGAGACCAGCGAGCTGCCTGGTGCTGTTTTGATCAACTGTAACGGTGGACGGATGGTGTTCGCTGTGGTGTGAACCGCACCGGATACCAGACCGTCAACTTCGTCCTGCTCCAGCATCAGAGTACCGAGAACCACGTTGTCTTCCAGCTGTTCGCGGGCGACGGTTTCGGTCATGCCTTTGCTCTTACGCAGTTCGACCAGGCGAGCAACGTAGCTTTCGCGAACCACTTCTGGGTCAACGATTTCGATGCCAGCGCCGAGTTCAACACCCTGAGCGGCAGCAACGCGGTTGATTTCGTCTGGGTTGCCCAGCAGTACGCAAGTAGCGATACCACGTTCAGCACAGATAGCGGCAGCTTTAACGGTACGCGGTTCGTCGCCTTCTGGCAGAACAACGCGTTTGCCCGCTTTACGCGCCAGCTCGGTCAGCTGGTAGCGGAATGCTGGCGGAGACAGACGACGGCTACGCTCGGAGGTCGCGGTCAGAGATTCAATCCAGTCAGCCTGGATGTAGTTAGCCACGTATTCCTGAACTTTCTCGATGCGCTCGTGGTCGTCAACCGGAACTTCCAGGTTGAAACTTTGCAGGCTCAGAGAGGTCTGCCAGGTGTTGGTGTTCACCATGAATACTGGCAGGCCGGTTGCGAATGCACGTTCGCACAGTTTGCTGATGCGCGCGTCCATTTCGTAGCCACCGGTCAGAACCAGTGCACCGATTTCAACGCCGTTCATCGCGGCCAGGCAAGCGGCAACCAGCACGTCAGGACGGTCTGCGGAAGTGACCAGCAGAGAACCTGGACGGAAGTGTTCCAGCATGTGCGGAATGCTGCGCGCACAGAAGGTAACAGATTTAACGCGGCGGGTTTTGATGTCGCCTTCGTTGATAATGGTTGCGTTCAGGTGACGCGCCATGTCGATAGCGCGAGTCGCGATCAGATCAAAGCTCCACGGGATCGCGCCCAGAACCGGCAGAGAGCTGGTGTTGCTCAGCTGAGCTGGGTCGATTTTAACTACTTTCGCGGTGGAGGAGTCGTCGAATATCTCAGACAGGTCTGGGCGAGTACGGCCCTGCTCATCAACCGGTGCGTTCAGTTTGTTAACGATAACGCCGGTGATGCTGGTGTTTTTCGCGCCGCCAAAGCTGTTGCGAGTCAGTTCGATACGCTCGTTCAGCTGTTCTTGCGTGTCAGTGCCCTGAGACATAACAAACACGATTTCCGCATTCAGCGTTTTCGCGATTTCGTAGTTCAGAGACTGCGCGAACTGGTGTTTACGGGTTGGGACCAGGCCTTCAACCAGCACAACTTCCGCATCTTTGGTGTTTTCGTGGTAGTTGGCGATGATCTCTTCCATCAGCACATCTTTCTGATTGCTGGAAAGCAGGCCTTCTACGTGGCTCATCTTCAGCGGTTCAGCCGCGGTAGTGGTCGATGAGTTAGCACGAACGATGGTGGTAGTCTGGTCTGGCTCATCGCCACCGGAGCGCGGCTGAGCGATTGGCTTAAAGACGCTCAGACGAACGCCTTTGCGTTCCATAGCACGGATTACGCCGAGGCTGACGCTGGTCAGGCCGACGCTGGTTCCGGTAGGGATCAGCATAATAGTACGGGACACGGTTTATCCTCTTTCGTTACCGCCAGTTTCAGGCGGGATACAAAACAGCACCGCCAGCTAGGCTGGCGGTGTGATATTAAGCAGTCAGACGGTTGGCGTCTTGTGCAATGACCAGTTCTTCGTTGGTCGGGATAACGATGGCAGGACGGGTGCCTTCTTTGTTGATGAAGCCAGACTTGCCGAAGCGGGCAGCCAGGTTACGTTCGTGATCAACTTCGAAGCCCAGAACGCCCAGTTTACCCAGGGACAGTTCACGCACCATTGCGGCGTTTTCACCGATACCACCGGTGAAGATAACGGCGTCCAGACGACCATCCATCAGCGCAGTGTAAGAGCCGATGTATTTCGCCAGGCGGTGGCAGTAAACGTCCATTGCACGTTTAGCGTCTTCTTTTTCTTTGTAGTTGTCTTCTACATAACGGCAGTCGCTGGTGACTTCGGTCAGACCCAGCAGGCCGGACTCTTTGGTCAGCATCTTGTTGATCTGGTCGATGCTCATGCCCAGAGTGTCATGCAGATGGAAAATGATTGCCGGATCGATATCGCCAGAGCGAGTACCCATGACCAGGCCTTCCAGTGGGGTCAGACCCATAGAAGTGTCTACGCATTTACCGTTACGGATAGCGGAAACGGAACCACCGTTGCCCAGGTGGCAAGTGATGATGTTCAGTTCTTCAACCGGTTTGTTCAGCACTTTTGCCGCTTCTTGAGTTACATAGAAGTGGCTGGTGCCGTGCGCGCCGTAGCGACGGATGCCGTGCTCTTTGTACAGGCTGTACGGCAGGGCATAGAGGTAAGACTCTTCCGGCATGGTCTGATGGAACGCGGTGTCAAACACAGCAACGTTCTTGTCTTTCAGCTGCGGGAAAGATTTCAGCGCTTCAGCAATACCGATCAGGTGAGCTGGGTTATGCAGTGGAGCGAAAGACGCGGAGTCTTTGATACCCTGAATAACAGATTCGTCGATAACAACGGAGCTGGTGTACTTCTCGCCGCCGTGTACGATACGATGGCCGATAGCGGTCAGCTGTGCGGACAGTTCTGGTTTTTGTGCCAGAATAGTATTAACGATGAAGTTCAGCGCTTCACTGTGAGCGGCACCTGCACCTAAAGCAGCTTCTTGTTTACCGCCGTCCATTTTCCATTTGATACGTGCTTCCGGAAGATGGAAACATTCGGCTAAACCAGAGAGGTATTCTTCACCGTTAGTGGCATCGATGATGGCAAATTTCAGTGAGGAGCTACCGCAGTTCAGAACCAGTACTAACTTACTCGACATGGAAGTACCTATTTATGATACGTGGCTAAAAAAACGTCAATGAGTCATAAAGCGTAGCGCAGGATGACACCGACATTTATGATTAACATCATGCCCAGAACACTTTTCAGGCATGATCTAAGAAATACATATTGATTCTAAGTCATTTTGCATATTTTTCAGCCAATGGCAGAATATGCGATAATTTGATATGCCGGAGGGATTTCCCCTATGGACTTCAAGCTGTCGGCTGAAGATAAATCAGCGTTTTGTAGCTGGGGCTAACGAAGGTAGCCAACGCACCTACAACTTGAAAGACGACGGGTATAGAATCGGGTTATCTCAGGCTGGCACAGAATACCTGATTGCAGGAGCTATGCCAAAATTTTTTGAACGTTGTCATACCCAGTTGTTGTTTTGCAAAAATATTTTAATCTTTATAAAAGAAGTTGAGGTAAGCCATGTCAACTCCCGAGCAGCGCCCGGTCAGTTTTTTCAGTTTGTTTAGCCGGGGGCAGTATTACGCAAAGACGTGGCCATTAGAGAAACGTCTTGCACTGGTGTTTGTTGAAAACCGGGTTATCCGCGCGACGCGTCACGCGATTCGTTTTATGCCGCCGCTGGCGATTTTCACCCTCTGCTGGCAGATAGCCCTGGGCGGCCAGCTAGGGCCAGCCGTGGCTACCGCGCTGTTTGCGCTCAGTTTACCGATGCAAGGATTATGGTGGCTGGGCAAGCGCTCCGTCACGCCGTTACCGCCTTCTACGCTACAGTGGTTTCATGAAGTGCGCGGGAAATTACAAGAGGCCGGGCAGGCATTAGCCCCCGTTGAAGGGAAGCCAGATTATCAAGCGTTGGCTGACACGCTTAAGCGCGCCTTCAAACAACTGGATAAAACTTTCCTTGATGATTTGTAATTGACCATCAAAAACGCATATAAAAGAAGACACATTTATTGTGTCTTTTTTTATGCCTTAAAGCGCAACAGGAGTCGAAAAATGGAAATGACCCATGCTCAACGTCTGATTTTGTCTAATCAGTACAAGATGATGACTATGCTTGATCCCGACAACGCTGAGCGCTACCGCCGCCTGCAAACTATCATTGAACGCGGTTATGGTTTGCAGATGCGCGAACTGGACAGAGAATTTGGCGAGCTGAAAGAGGAGACTTGCCGAATCATCATCGACATCATGGAGATGTACCACGCGCTGCATGTGTCGTGGACAAACCTGAAAGACGCCGACACCATCGACGAACGTCGCGTCACCTTCCTCGGCTTTGACGCCGCCACCGAAGCTCGCTTCCTGGGGTACGTGCGCTTTATGGTTAATGTTGAAGGCCGCTACACCCATTTCGACGCCGGTACTCACGGCTTCAACGCACAAACGCCAATGTGGGATAAATACCAGCGGATGCTGAATGTATGGCACGGCTGCCCACGTCAGTATCACCTCAGCAGCAACGAAATTAACCAAATTATCAACGCATAAGGAGAATTTGCCGTGCGCTGTGAAAGTTTCCTGTTGGATTTGGAGGGCGCGCTGGAAGCACTACGCATTGATAAATTGCCTGACGCTTTGGTGAACGTCACGCACAATGCATGATCTTATGATTTAGCCCCTCATCGTTGGGGCTTTTTTCTGCCACTATGATTAACACCTTTTAACTGAAGATCTTACCGCTTATTTGATAACAAGGATGTGCTGTGAACGGTGAATTGATTTGGGTGCTCTGTTTGTTAGCGATTGCGGTGGTGCTGTTTGCTACCGGTAAAGTGCGCATGGATGCTATCGCGTTGGGCATTATTGTGGCGTTTGTCCTCAGTGGCACGCTGACACTCAGTGAAGCGTTTTCCGGTTTTAGCGACCCCAACGTAATTTTGATTGCCGCGCTATTTATTATCGGCGATGGGCTGGTGCGTACCGGTGTGGCAACCAAAATGGGGGCCTGGCTGGTGCAGGTAGCAGGGAATAGCGAAACCAAAATGCTGGTTTTCCTGATGCTCACGGTGGCTGGGCTGGGGGCGTTTATGAGCTCGACTGGGGTCGTCGCTATTTTTATCCCAGTGGTGCTGAGCGTGTCGATGCGCATGAATACCTCCCCCTCGCGTTTAATGATGCCGCTCAGTTTTGCTGGCCTTATCAGCGGCATGATGACGCTGGTGGCAACACCGCCGAACCTGGTGATTAACAGTGAACTCATTCGTGAAGGGCTGGAAGGTTTTGGCTTCTTTAGCGTCACGCCTATTGGCCTTGTGGTGCTGGTGCTAGGCATTTTTTACATGCTTATCATGCGCTTTATGCTTAAGGGTGATGAAAATGGTCTGCCGCGCGATGGTCGCAAGCGCAGTACCTTCCGCGACCTGATTAAAGACTACCGCTTAACTGGCCGTGCGCGCCGCCTCGCTATTCGCCCTGGTTCACCGATGATTGGTCAACGCCTTGATGACATGAAGCTGCGCGAGCGTTACGGCGCCAACATTATTGGTGTGGAGCGCTGGCGTCGTTTTCGCCGGGTGATCGTCAATGTGAACGGGGTTTCGGAATTCCGTGCGCGCGATGTGCTGTTAATTGATATGTCGGCGGCGGATGTCGATTTACGTCAGTTCTGCGGCGAGCAGATGCTGGAGCCGATGATACTGCGCGGCGAGTATTTTTCTGACCAGGCGCTGGATGTGGGGATGGCGGAAGTCTCGCTGATCCCAGAATCTGAACTGCTGGGGAAAACGGTGCGCGAAATGGGCTTTCGTACCCGTTATGGCCTCAACGTGGTGGGGCTTAAACGTGACGGTCAGGCGCTGGACGGTTCGGTAGTTGATGAGCCGCTTCAACTGGGTGATATCGTGCTGGTGGTGGGCAACTGGAAGCTGATTAGTCAACTGGGGCAAAATGGCCGCGACTTTGTGGTGCTCAATTTGCCGGAGGAGGTCAGTGACGCGTCACCGGCGCACAGCCAAGCGCCACATGCGATTTTCTGCCTGGTGCTGATGGTGGCATTGATGCTAACCGATGAAATTCCTAATCCGATTGCCGCGATTATCGCCTGTCTGCTGATGGGCAAATTCCGCTGTATTGACGCGCAGAGTGCGTATAAGTCTATTCACTGGCCGAGCATTATTTTGATTGTCGGCATGATGCCGTTCGCGCTGGCGTTGCAAAAAACCGGCGGGGTGGATCTGGTGGTCAAAGGGCTGATGGAAGTGGGCGGTGGGCAGGGGCCATACTTGATGCTGGGTTGCCTGTTTGTGATGTGTGCGGCTATTGGGCTGTTTATTTCGAACACCGCCACGGCAGTATTGATGGCGCCGATTGCGCTGGCGACGGCACAATCTATGGGCGTGTCGCCTTATCCGTTTGCCATGGTGGTGGCGATGGCGGCTTCCGCAGCCTTCATGACCCCAGTTTCTTCGCCAGTTAACACGCTGGTGTTGGGGCCAGGGAAATACAGCTTTAGCGATTTTATCAAAATCGGCGTGCCGTTTACGCTGATGGTGATGGTGGTATGCGTAGTGCTGATTCCGATTCTGTTCCCGTTCTGATACCCATTGCCGGATGGCGGCTTCGCCTTATCCGGCCTACAAATCTGTGTAGGCCTGATAAGCGCAGCGCCATCAGGCTTAGTAGTCGATGCGGTATTGTGAGATGGTAGGCCTGATAAGCGCAGCGCCATCAGGCATTAAGGGGGAGGCTACAGCGGTGAATCTGGACTGATTTCGTCCAGTGACAAATGGAAGCTCGGCACAAATACCGCCATAAAATAATCCATCTCGTCGCTGCGGCGTTCTGCCAGGGTCTTCTCAAGACGCCCCTTCGCCAGCAGGAATTCGTTATTGCCTGCCGACAATTCTTCCAGGCATTTCAGGTACGCGCATAATGCGTCGGCCTGCTTCACAATCGCTCTTTCCTCGTCGCTGCTTTGGTGCTCATCGATCAGCGGCGCAAAAATATCATGTAGTTCTTCCGGCACCATATCGAGCAGTTTCTGCTGGGCGATTTTCTCAATCGCTTTGTATTCCTGGGCTATCTGCGAATTGAAATACTTCACGGGCGTAGGGAGATCGCCGGTAAGCACTTCAGAGGCGTCGTGATACATCGCCAGCAGTGCAATTCGCTCGGCATTTACCTGACCATTGAATTTACGATTCTTAATCGCTGCAAGCGCGTGGGCGACCATCGCAACCTGGAGACTGTGTTCAGAGACGTTTTCGGTGCGCACATTGCGCATCAGCGGCCAACGATTGATTAACTTCAGGCGGGAGAGGTGGGCAAAAAAATGACTCTGATTCATAACAACCCTTACTCAGTGACTTCAGTAAAGGCATTGTGCGCAGAGATGGCCGCCGGATGCAAATCCAGCGACCAGGCAGGTATTACAACTGACGATAGCCAGACAGGAAGCGACCAAAACGCGTAATGGCCATTTCCAAATCGTCTTCACGCGGTAACGTTACGATACGCACGTGATCCGGCCACGGCCAGTTGAATGCTGTACCCTGAACCAGCAGCACTTTCTCCTGAAGCAGGAAATCCAGCACCATTTTCTGGTCGTCATGGATGTTAAAGCGCTTAGCGTCGATTTTGGGGAACATGTACAGCGCGCCCTGCGGTTTCACACAGGAAACACCAGGGATCTCATTGATAAGCTCCCACGCGCGGTTACGCTGTTCATAAAGACGGCCGCCAGGGGTGATAAATTCGCTGATGCTCTGATAGCCGCCCAGCGCAGTCTGAATGGCATGTTGCGCCGGAACGTTGGCGCAAAGGCGCATAGAGGCGAGCATTTCCAGCCCTTCAATATAGCCCTTAGCGTGTTTTTTCGGTCCGTTAAGTACCATCCAGCCCTGACGGAAACCGGCAACGCGATAGGTTTTGGACAAGCCGTTAAAGGTCACGGTCAGCAGATCGGGAGCCAGTGCGGCGATCGAGTGGTGCTGAGCGGCATCGTAGAGGATCTTGTCGTAAATTTCGTCGGCGAAGATAATCAGGTTATGTTCGCGAGCGATTTCCACTATCTCCTGCAACAGCTCTTTTGAGTAGACTGCGCCGGTCGGGTTATTCGGGTTGATGATAACAATGCCGCGAGTCCGTGGAGTGATTTTCGCGCGGATATCGTCAAGGTCAGGGAACCAGCCAGCAGATTCATCGCACAGATAATGCACCGCCTTGCCGCTGGAGAGGGAAACGGCAGCCGTCCACAGCGGATAGTCTGGGGCGGGTACCAGCATTTCATCGCCGCTGTTCAGCAACGCCTGCATCGCTTGCACGATAAGCTCAGAAACGCCGTTGCCGATATAAATATCTTCTACCGTAACATCGCGCATACCGCGCGCCTGGTAGTGCTGCATAATCGCTTTACGCGCGGAGTACAGGCCTTTGGAGTCGCAGTAGCCTTGCGCAGTGGGCAGGTTGCGAATCACATCAACCAGAATTTCATCCGGCGCGTCAAACCCGAAAGGGGCGGGGTTACCGATATTGAGCTTAAGAACCTTATTGCCTTCTTCTTCAAGGCGCTTGGCCTCTTTGAGAACAGGGCCACGAATGTCGTAACAAACGTTGTCTAACTTGCTGGATTTTTCGATGGGGGACATGAATCTTTGACCTTTTTAGCTGTTATCGCCACTCCCTGCCGTGGAAGTCAGCACCGAACAATGTACTCCCCATCCCCGTGGTTTTGAAGGGTTAACAGGAGAAGATTTCGTACATCTCATCTTGTTGGTGCATTGTTTTTTACTGCCATCTCATGACTATCATTATCTGATATTTTGCCTATTCATTGTTTAATAGTTCAATTAACCATTATTTTAATGAATTCCAGAGTTTATCTCTAATGTAAAAGAAAAGATTTAGCTTAGGTTATGTTTTTGCTGAAATAATTTAAGAACTCATCAATGATTTTAATATTTAATTAAATATCCGCTAATAAGTATTAGGCTTGATACTCATTAATGTGAAGTTGATGTTAATGGTTTCTTCAGATGAAAATTAATATTTTCTTATATTTTGAAAAGTATTTAAGGTGATTTGTTAGCTTTCTTAAATTGTTTTGATTCTAAACCGTTTTCATGTTTGAGATAGATCTTATGTAGACTTATAAAATTTATGGTTTTCGGTTAATATGTCTCCGCTTGTACGGCGCTAATCAACCCGTTCTGTTGATGGTTATCAGTGTTTTCTTTGTAATATGATGTTATTCAATGGGTTTGTTGCTTTTTTTATGCGCATGGCATTCTCCCTGATTCATTATCGCAATGTTGTTTCCTGCTGCTTCTTATGTGAAGCATCGCTCTGGGAGAGACAGATAAATAGTCATAGGGCTAAAAGATATATTGCGAAAGGAACTGTTGTTGATTGTAGCAGCAGACATTTTTAATACTGACGCTCGTCAGGTAGTCATTCGTCAACGGCTGATGAAAGATGATTTAAGGGATTAGCCTGAAATTTTTGAGTGCAGCATCAATAAGGCAGGTCGGTTTCCGCACCTGTAAGTGGATTAATATGATAAATGCCAATCGTCCGATACTGAATCTCGATCTTGACCTACTGAGAACTTTTGTTGCTGTTGCTGACTTAAGCACTTTTGCCGCCGCCGCCGCTGCTGTTCGTCGCACTCAATCTGCGGTAAGCCAGCAAATGCAGCGCCTGGAACAACTGGTCGGCAAAGAACTGTTTGCGCGCCACGGCCGCAATAAACTGCTGACTGAACACGGGATCCAACTGCTTGGCTACGCGCGAAAAATTTTGCGGTTCAATGACGAAGCATGTACATCATTAATGTTTAGCAGCCTTCAGGGGCAGCTTATATTAGGATCGTCTGACGAATCCTCTGACACTATTTTGCCGTTTCTGTTAAACCGCATCAGTTCGGCATACCCGAAGCTGGCGCTGGATGTTCGCGTAAAACGCCACTGTGTTATTGCCGAAATGCTCAAAGAGCAGCAGGTTGATTTAGCGTTAACCACGCACCCACTGGAAGGTTTTGAATCGACAGTCCTGCGTACGTCGCCTACGCTTTGGTACTGTGCCGCTGAGTTTACGTTGCGTCCTGAGGAGCCAGTACCGCTGGTGCTGCTCGACGATCCAAGTCCGTTCCGCGATATGATTATCCAAACGCTGGATCAAGCCGGTATCGCATGGCGTTTAGCGTACGTTGCTTCCACGCTTTCTGCCGTTCGTGCGGCAGTAAAAGCGGGTCTGGGGATTACCGGTCGCCCGGTTGAAATGATGAGCCCGGACCTTCGCGCGTTAGGTAAAGCTGAAGGGATGCCTATTTTGCCGGAAACTGAATACTGTTTGAGCTATAACCCAGACAGCGAAAATGAGCTGGCGGAGATGATTTTCCAGTCGCAGGAATCACGTCACGAGCCATGGACACTGGCAGGAATATATACTCCTGAAGAGGGGGAAAATTCACTCACGTTTAGCGGGGATATTGATTAACATCCCTGTTGAAATCTGGTAACAGAATGTAACTGCAAAAAAGAATCGTAGATGAAAAAAAAGTAGTTTACGGTTCTTTTTTTGTGCCTACGCGATAACAGGAAAAAAATAAATCAATTAATGTGATTGTAATCATATAATTAGAATTGTTTCCATATCTGTGAGCCGTATCATCACCCCTGAAGTCATATCTCCTGCTAATGTTAAAAAAACGGATAGATTGTTGCCGTTTTTTAGGCCGGATTAACAAAAGTGTGTCTTAGATCAAGAAAATACCCCTCATGAGGGGGGGGAATCCTCTGGAAATCCTGTCAAAATAGTAGAGTAATACTTGTTGTTGCTACAGAACGGACACGATTCACCAACCGGTAAACCGCAAGGTCAACGGAGTCGAATCGAATCAAAAGGCACGTAATGTTAATGAAGTGCACTTGATGTAAATTAATGTGAGGAAACTTTTGTTAAAGTTGACAAAAGGTTATAGAAAGGAGTAAAAAACCTCAACATTTTGCGGTCTATGTTTCGAATTGGGCTGTTTGTAGGTTTTTTAATCCTCCCCATGAATCGATGTAGCGTCCATCTGCCAGTAAGAGCAGAGGTGGTAATGCTACCTATTTGGTAAAGCTTTGTGTATGTCAACATCCACTGAAATCATCGCTCATCACTGGGCATTCGCTATCTTTCTTATCATTGCCATTGGTCTTTGCTGCTTGATGTTGATAGGCGGCTGGTACCTTGGTGGTCGCGCGCGCGCCAGAAGCAAAAATACCCCATTTGAATCGGGCATCGACTCTGTAGGCTCCGCACGTTTGCGTTTGTCGGCTAAGTTCTATCTGGTCGCCATGTTCTTCGTCATCTTCGACGTTGAAGCGCTTTACCTTTACGCCTGGTCAACGTCTATCCGTGAAAGCGGTTGGGTTGGCTTTGTCGAAGCCGCCATTTTCATATTTGTGCTGCTGGCTGGTCTGGTTTACCTCGTTCGCATTGGCGCGCTCGATTGGACGCCTGCGCGTTCTCGCCGCACGCTGGTAAACCCAGAAACCGACAGCGTCACTAACCGTAATACGCAGTAAAAGCGAGGCAATAAGATGGATTATACGCTCACCCGCATAGATCCTAACGGTGAGAACGACCGTTACCCCCTGCAAAAACAGGAGATAGTGACCGACCCTCTGGAGCAGGAGGTGAACAAAAGCGTGTATATGGGGAAACTCGAACACGCGTTGCATGACATGGTCAACTGGGGTCGTAAGAACTCAATCTGGCCATACAACTTCGGCCTTTCTTGCTGCTACGTAGAAATGGTGACGTCATTCACTGCGGTGCATGACGTTGCGCGTTTTGGTGCGGAAGTATTGCGTGCCTCGCCACGTCAGGCAGACCTGATGGTGGTCGCGGGGACTTGCTTCACCAAAATGGCCCCGGTTATTCAGCGTCTGTATGACCAGATGCTTGAGCCGAAGTGGGTGATTTCGATGGGTGCTTGCGCCAACTCCGGCGGCATGTACGACATTTACTCCGTCGTGCAGGGCGTCGATAAGTTTATTCCGGTAGATGTGTATATTCCTGGCTGTCCACCGCGCCCGGAAGCCTACATGCAAGCGCTGATGCTGCTACAGGAATCGATTGGTAAAGAGCGTCGTCCACTGTCGTGGGTGGTTGGCGATCAGGGCGTGTACCGCGCCAACATGCAGTCGGAACGCGAGCGTAAACGCGGCGAACGTATTGCGGTGACCAATCTGCGGACGCCGGACGAGATTTAATTTGCGCCTGCGGGCAGTGGCACGTTTTTCACTTCGCAAATCAATATACAACAGCGCGAAGCCACGCCCGGCAGTCACCACGGACCTTTTGCAATGGTGAACAATATGACCGATTTAACCGCGCATGATGCAGCCGCATGGCAAACCCGCGATCACCTTGATGATCCGGTCATCGGCGAACTGCGCAACCGTTTTGGGCCGGATGCTTTTACTGTTCAGGCGACCCGCACCGGGATACCTGTCGTTTGGGTCAAGCGCGAACAGCTGCTGGAAATTGGCGATTTTCTGAAGAAACTGCCAAAACCTTACGTCATGCTGTTTGACTTACACGGCATGGACGAACGTCTTCGCACTCACCGCCAGGGCCTGCCTGCGGCGGATTTCTCCGTTTTCTACCACCTGATTTCCATTGAACGCAATCGCGACATCATGCTCAAGGTGGCGTTGTCTGAAAACGACCTGAATGTGCCGACACTGACCAAACTGTTCCCGAACGCCAACTGGTATGAGCGTGAAACGTGGGAAATGTTTGGCATCACCTTTAACGGCCACCCGAATCTGCGTCGCATCATGATGCCGCCAACCTGGGAAGGCCACCCGCTGCGTAAAGACTACCCCGCGCGCGCCACCGAATTCGACCCGTTTGAGCTGACTAAAGCCAAGCAGGATCTGGAAATGGAAGCGCTGACCTTCAAACCTGAAGAGTGGGGCATGAAGCGTGGCACCGAAAACGAGGACTTCATGTTCCTCAACCTCGGCCCTAACCACCCGTCTGCGCACGGTGCGTTCCGTATTATTCTGCAGTTGGATGGCGAAGAGATTGTCGATTGCGTACCCGATATCGGCTACCACCATCGTGGTGCTGAGAAAATGGGCGAGCGTCAATCCTGGCACAGCTACATTCCGTACACTGACCGTATCGAGTACCTCGGCGGCTGCGTGAATGAAATGCCTTACGTGCTGGCAGTGGAAAAACTGGCGGGCATCACCGTACCAGACAGAGTTAACGTGATTCGCGTGATGCTCTCTGAGTTATTCCGCATCAACAGCCACCTGCTGTACATCTCGACCTTTATTCAGGACGTTGGCGCGATGACGCCGGTATTCTTCGCCTTCACCGACCGTCAGAAGATTTACGACCTGGTTGAAGCGATTACCGGTTTCCGTATGCACCCAGCCTGGTTCCGTATTGGCGGCGTCGCGCACGACCTGCCGAGAGGCTGGGATCGTCTGCTGCGTGAATTCCTTGAGTGGATGCCAAAACGTCTCGACTCTTACGAAAAAGCCGCGCTGCGTAACTCCATCCTGATTGGCCGTTCGAAAGGCGTTGCTGCATATACCGCCAAAGAAGCGCTGGAGTGGGGCACTACCGGTGCTGGCCTGCGCGCTACCGGTATTGACTTCGACGTACGTAAATGGCGTCCGTACTCTGGCTATGAAAACTTCGACTTTGAAATCCCGACCGGCGGTGGCGTATCTGACTGCTACACCCGCGTGATGCTCAAAGTCGAAGAGCTGCGCCAGAGCCTGCGTATTCTTCAGCAGTGCCTCGACAACATGCCGGAAGGCCCGTTCAAAGCGGATCACCCGCTGACTACGCCGCCGCCGAAAGAGCGCACGCTGCAACATATCGAAACCCTGATTACGCACTTCCTGCAAGTGTCGTGGGGGCCGGTGATGCCAGCCCAGGAATCCTTCCAGATGGTGGAAGCGACTAAGGGTATTAACAGTTACTACCTGACCAGCGACGGCAGCACCATGAGCTACCGCACCCGTATCCGTACGCCGAGCTATGCGCACTTGCAGCAGATTCCGTCGGCAATTCGTGGCAGCCTGGTATCAGACCTTATTGTCTATCTGGGTAGTATCGATTTTGTTATGTCAGACGTGGACCGCTAATTATGCACGAGAATCAACAACCACAAACCGAGGCTTTTGAGCTGAGTGCGGCAGAGCGTGAAGCCATTGAGCACGAGAAGCACCACTACGAAGACCCGCGTGCGGCGTCCATCGAAGCGCTGAAAATCGTTCAGAAACAGCGCGGCTGGGTGCCGGACGGGGCTATTTACTCGATTGCTGACGTGCTGGGTATTCCGGCAAGCGACGTTGAAGGCGTGGCGACGTTCTACAGCCAAATCTTCCGCCAGCCGGTTGGCCGCCATGTGATTCGCTACTGCGACAGCGTGGTATGCCACATTACCGGTTATCAGGGGATTCAGGCCGCGTTAGAGCAGAAGCTCAATATTAAACCAGGGCAGACGACTTTCGATGGCCGCTTTACGCTGCTGCCGACCTGCTGCCTGGGGAACTGTGACAAAGGGCCGAACATGATGATTGATGAGGATACTCACAGCCATCTGACCCCGGAAGCCATCCCTGAACTCCTGGAGCGGTATAAATGAAAAACGTTATCCGTACTCCCGAAACGCATCCGCTGACCTGGCGTCTGCGTGATGACAAACAGCCAGTTTGGCTGGACGAATACCGTAGCAAAAACGGCTACGAAGGCGCGCGTAAGGCGTTAACGGGGTTGTCCCCGGACGACATCGTGAACCAGGTAAAAGACGCGGGCCTGAAAGGGCGTGGCGGCGCAGGCTTTTCGACTGGCCTGAAATGGAGCCTGATGCCGAAAGACGAGTCCATGAACATCCGTTACCTGCTGTGTAACGCCGATGAAATGGAACCGGGCACTTATAAAGACCGCCTGCTGATGGAACAACTGCCGCACCTGCTGGTGGAAGGCATGTTGATCTCCGCGTTTGCGCTGAAAGCGTACCGTGGCTACATCTTCCTGCGCGGTGAATATATCGAAGCGGCGGTGCATCTGCGTCGGGCGATTGCGGAAGCGACCGAAGCCGGTCTGCTCGGCAAAAACATTATGGGCACGGGCTTTGACTTTGAGCTGTTCGTGCACACCGGCGCGGGGCGTTATATCTGCGGTGAAGAAACCGCACTGATTAACTCGCTCGAAGGGCGTCGCGCAAACCCTCGCTCCAAGCCTCCGTTCCCGGCAAGCTCCGGCGTCTGGGGTAAACCGACCTGCGTTAACAACGTCGAAACCCTGTGCAACGTGCCAGCGATCCTCGCCAACGGCGTGGAGTGGTATCAGAACATTTCGAAGAGCAAAGATGCGGGCACGAAGCTGATGGGCTTCTCTGGCCGCGTGAAAAATCCGGGCCTGTGGGAATTACCGTTTGGCACGACCGCGCGTGAAATCCTCGAAGATTACGCCGGTGGGATGCGCGACGGCCTGAAATTCAAAGCCTGGCAACCGGGTGGCGCAGGGACGGACTTCCTGACCGAAGCGCACCTTGACCTGCCGATGGAATTTGAAAGCATCGGCAAAGCGGGTAGCCGTCTGGGTACGGCGCTGGCGATGGCAGTAGACCATGAAATTGGCATGGTCGGGTTGGTGCGTAACCTGGAAGAGTTCTTTGCTCGTGAGTCGTGCGGCTGGTGTACGCCGTGCCGTGACGGCCTGCCGTGGAGCGTAAAAATTCTGCGTGCGCTGGAAAAAGGCGAAGGCCAGCCTGGGGATATCGAAACTCTTGAGCAACTGTGTCGATTCTTAGGCCCAGGCAAAACCTTCTGCGCACACGCGCCAGGTGCGGTAGAGCCGCTCCAGAGCGCGATTAAATATTTCCGCGAAGAATTCGAGGCTGGCATTAAGCAGCAGTTCAGCAATACCCATGCGATTCATGGGATTCAGCCGAACCTGCTTAAAGCGCGCTGGTAATTTTCGCCCCTTACCCTAACCCTCTCCTCTACGGGAGAGGGGATGAACCGAAGCAGGTTTCTCCCTCACCTTTTGGGGCGAGGGGCGGGGTGAAGGGAAAGATTTTCGATTAACGCTCAGTCTTTGACTGGGCCAACTGGAAGCATGCTAATGGCTACAATTCATGTAGACGGCAAAGAATATGAGGTTAACGGGGCGGACAACCTGCTACAGGCATGTCTCTCCCTCGGCCTTGATATTCCCTATTTTTGCTGGCATCCGGCGCTCGGGAGCGTCGGTGCTTGCCGCCAGTGTGCGGTGAAGCAATATCAAAACGCGGAAGACACGCGTGGCCGCCTGGTGATGTCCTGTATGACACCGGCATCAGATGGCACTTTTATCTCAATCGACGACGCCGAAGCGAAGCAGTTCCGTGAAAGCGTGGTGGAGTGGTTGATGCTCAACCACCCGCACGATTGCCCAGTATGTGAAGAAGGCGGTAACTGCCATTTACAAGATATGACCGTCATGACGGGTCATAGCTTCCGTCGTTATCGTTTTACCAAACGTACCCACCGCAATCAGGATTTGGGGCCGTTCATCTCGCATGAAATGAACCGCTGCATCGCCTGCTACCGCTGCGTGCGTTACTACAAAGATTACGCCGACGGTACAGACCTGGGCGTTTATGGCGCGCACGATAACGTCTACTTTGGTCGCCCGGAAGATGGCACGCTGGAAAGCGAATTTTCCGGCAACCTGGTAGAAATCTGCCCGACCGGTGTTTTCACCGACAAAACGCACTCCGAGCGTTACAACCGTAAATGGGACATGCAGTTTGCGCCAAGCATCTGCCAGCAATGCTCGCTGGGTTGTAACACCAGCCCTGGCGAACGTTACGGTGAACTGCGTCGTATCGAAAACCGCTACAACGGTACGGTTAACCACTACTTCCTTTGCGACCGTGGTCGTTTCGGCTATGGCTATGTGAACCTGAAAGACCGTCCACGCCAGCCGGTACAACTGCGCGGCAACGATGTCATCACCCTCAACGCCGAACAGGCGATGCAGGGCGCGGCGGATATTCTGCGCCAGTCGAAGAAAGTGATTGGTATCGGCTCCCCGCGCGCTAGCGTCGAAAGCAACTTTGCGCTGCGTGAACTGGTGGGTGCGGATAACTTCTACACCGGCATCGCCAAAGGCGAGCAGGAACGTCTACAGCTGGCGCTGAAAGTGCTGCGCGAAGGCGGCATTCATACTCCGGCACTACGCGATATTGAATCTTACGATGCGGTGCTGATTCTGGGCGAAGACATCACCCAGACCGGCGCGCGCGTTTCGCTGGCGGTACGTCAGGCGGTGAAAGGTAAAGCGCGTGAAATGGCAGCGGCACAGAAAGTGGCTGACTGGCAGATTGCAGCGATCCTCAACATCGGCCAGCGCGCTAAACACCCGCTGTTTGTCACCAACGTTGATAACACGCGTCTGGATGATATTGCGGCGTGGACTTACCGTGCACCGGTTGAAGATCAGGCGCGTTTAGGCTTTGCCATCGCTCATGCGCTGGATAACAGTGCACCGGCGGTAGACGGCATCGACCGTGACCTGCAAAACAAAATCGACGTGATTGTCCAGGCGTTAGCCGGGGCCAAAAAACCGCTGATTATTTCCGGCACTAACGCCGGAAGCGCCGAGGTGATTCAGGCCGCCGCGAACGTGGCGAAAGCGCTGAAATCTCGCGGCTCTGATGTGGGCATCACCATGATTGCCCGCGCGGTAAACAGCATGGGTCTTGGCATGATTGGCGGCGGTTCGCTCGACGACGCGCTAAACGAGCTGGAAAGCGGTGCTGCAGACGCGGTCATCGTGCTGGAAAACGATCTGCATCGTCATGCTTCAGCAAGCCGCGTAGACGCAGCACTTTCTAAAGCGCCGCTGGTGATGGTAATTGACCATCAGCGCACGGCGATTATGGACAAAGCGCACCTGGTGCTGCCGGCGGCAAGTTTCGCTGAAAGCGACGGGACGGTTATCAACAACGAAGGCCGCGCTCAGCGTTTCTTCCAGGTTTATGACCCCGCGTACTACGACAACAAAACGATCATGCTGGAAAGCTGGCGCTGGCTGCACTCGCTGCACAGCACTCTGGAAAGCCGTCAGGTGGACTGGACGCAGCTTGACCACGTGATTGACGCAGTGGTCGAAAAACTGCCGCAACTGGCTGGGATTAAAAATGCCGCGCCGGATGCCAGCTTCCGCATTCGTGGTCAGAAACTGGCGCGTGAACCGCACCGCTACAGTGGGCGCACCGCAATGCGCGCCAACATCAGCGTGCATGAGCCGCGTCAGCCGCAGGACAAAGACACCATGTTCGCCTTCTCGATGGAAGGGAACAACCAGCCAGGCGCGCCGCGTTCGCAAATTCCATTTGCATGGGCACCAGGCTGGAACTCCCCGCAGGCATGGAACAAATTCCAGGCTGAGGTGGGTGGTCATCTGCGTCACGGCGACCCGGGCGTGCGTTTGATTGAAGCGTCTGAAAATGGCCTTGAATACTTCACCACCGTTCCGGCTGGTTTCCAGGCACAAGAGGGCACATGGCGTATCGCACCGTATTACCATCTGTTTGGTAGCGATGAAATGTCCCAGCGCTCGCCGGTATTCCAGCAGCGTATGCCGCAGCCGTACATCAAACTCAACCCGGCGGATGCCGCTAAGTTGGGCGTGAATGACGGGGCGAAAATTGCATTTAGCTATGACGGTCAAACGGTCACGCTGCCGCTGGTGATTTCGGAAGGTCTGACGGCAGGGCAGGTCGGCTTGCCAATGGGCATGCCGGGCATCGCGCCAGTTCTGGCGGGCGCACGTCTTGAAAATCTGCGGGAGGCACAGCAATGAGTTGGTTAACACCGGATCTGATTGAGATCCTGCTCAGCATTCTCAAGGCCGTGGTCATCCTGTTGGTTGTCGTCACCTGTGGCGCGTTCATGAGTTTTGGTGAGCGTCGTCTGCTCGGTCTGTTCCAGAACCGTTATGGGCCAAACCGTGTCGGCTGGGGCGGATCGCTCCAGCTGGTTGCCGATATGATCAAAATGTTCTTTAAAGAGGACTGGGTTCCGAAATTTACGGACCGCATGATCTTTACCCTGGCACCGGTTATCGCCTTTACCTCGCTGCTGCTGGCCTTCGCGATTGTACCGGTCAGCCCAAGCTGGGTGGTTGCCGACCTCAACATCGGGATCCTGTTCTTCCTGATGATGGCGGGTTTGGCGGTTTACGCGGTGCTGTTCGCGGGCTGGTCGAGTAACAACAAATACTCGCTGCTGGGCGCAATGCGTGCTTCTGCGCAGACGCTGAGCTACGAAGTGTTCCTCGGTCTTTCCCTGATGGGCGTGGTGGCGCAAGCCGGTTCCTTTAACATGACCGACATCGTCAATAACCAGGCCGACATCTGGAACGTCATTCCGCAGTTCTTTGGTTTTGTGACCTTTGCGATTGCTGGCGTGGCGGTGTGTCACCGCCACCCGTTTGACCAACCGGAAGCCGAGCAGGAACTGGCGGATGGCTACCACATTGAATATTCCGGCATGAAGTTCGGCCTGTTCTTTGTCGGTGAATACATCGGTATCGTGACCGTATCCGCACTGATTGTGACGCTGTTCTTCGGTGGCTGGCATGGCCCGTTCTTACCGCCGTTCATCTGGTTCGCGCTGAAAACCGCGTTCTTTATGATGATGTTCATTTTGATTCGCGCCTCATTACCGCGTCCGCGTTATGACCAGGTAATGTCCTTCGGCTGGAAAGTGTGCCTGCCGCTGACGCTAATCAACTTGCTGGTAACGGCCGCTGTCATTCTCTGGCAGCAGCCATAAGGGGCGAAGAGACCATGACCTTAAAAGAATTAGTAGTAGGTTTCGGCACCCAGGTTCGCAGTATCTGGATGATTGGCCTACATGCGTTCGCCAAACGCGAAACGCAAATGTACCCGGAAGAGCCGGTGTATCTGCCGCCGCGCTATCGTGGCCGTATCGTGCTAACGCGCGACCCGGACGGCGATGAGCGCTGCGTCGCCTGTAACCTTTGCGCGGTTGCCTGCCCGGTGGGCTGCATCTCGCTGCAAAAAGCAGAAACCAAAGATGGCCGCTGGTATCCGGAGTTTTTCCGTATCAACTTCTCTCGCTGCATCTTCTGCGGTATGTGTGAAGAGGCGTGCCCGACCACGGCGATTCAGTTGACCCCAGACTTTGAACTGGGCGAATACAAACGTCAGGATCTGGTGTACGAGAAAGAGGATCTGCTGATTTCCGGTCCGGGCAAATACCCGGAATATAACTTCTACCGGATGGCGGGTATGGCAATCGACGGCAAAGATAAGGGCGAGGCTGAAAATGAGGCCAAACCTATCGACGTCAAGAGCCTGTTACCTTAAGGAGAGGGGCAATGGAATTCGCTTTTTATATCTGTGGCCTTATCGCCATCCTCGCCACGCTGCGAGTGATTACGCACACTAATCCGGTACACGCCTTGCTGTACCTGATTATCTCCCTGCTGGCGATTGCCGGGGTGTTCTTCTCGCTGGGCGCGTACTTCGCCGGGGCGCTGGAAATCATCGTCTACGCTGGGGCCATCATGGTGCTGTTCGTGTTCGTGGTGATGATGCTCAACCTCGGTGGGGCAGAAGTCGCTCAGGAACGCCAATGGCTGAAACCGCAAATCTGGATCGGCCCTGCGCTGCTCTCTGCCGTGCTGCTGGCGGTGATGATTTACGCCATTCTGGGCGTTAACGACCAGGGTATTGATGGTAACGCCATCGGCGCCAAAGAAGTCGGTATCACCCTGTTCGGGCCATACGTTCTGGCGGTTGAACTGGCATCGATGCTGCTGCTGGCAGGCCTGGTTGTGGCCTTCCATATTGGCCGCGAAGATCGTCAAGGCGAGCTTATCAGCAACCGCCCTAACGACAGCGCGAAAAGAAAAACGGAGGAGCACGCATGATCCCCTTAACCCATGGACTGATCCTCGCCGCGATTTTGTTTGTTCTGGGCTTAACCGGTCTGGTTATCCGCCGCAACCTGCTGTTTATGCTGATTGGGCTGGAAATCATGATTAACGCCGCCGCGCTGGCCTTTGTGGTCGCCGGTAGCTACTGGGGCCAGACCGATGGTCAGGTGATGTATATTCTCGCTATCAGCCTTGCGGCTGCGGAAGCGAGTATTGGCCTGGCGCTGCTGCTGCAGCTCCATCGTCGCCGCCAGAACCTGAACATCGATTCAGTAAGTGAGTTGCGCGGATGAATATGCTTGCCTTAACCATTATTTTGCCATTGATTGGCTTTGTTCTGCTGGCTTTCTCCCGTGGGCGCTGGTCGGAAAACCTCTCCGCCACCGTGGGCGTTGGCTCGATTGGCCTGGCCGCGCTGGTGACGGCATTGGTCGGTATGGATTTCTTCGCTAACGGCAAACAGGCGGTCAACGTGCCGCTGTGGACGTGGATGTCGGTCGGTGATTTCAACATCGGTTTCAACCTGGTGCTGGATGGCCTGTCGCTGACCATGCTTTCTGTGGTCACCGGCGTCGGCTTCCTGATCCACATGTTCGCCTCCTGGTACATGCGCGGTGAAGAGGGCTACTCCCGCTTCTTCGCCTACACCAACCTGTTTATCGCCAGCATGGTCATTCTGGTGCTGGCAGACAACCTGCTGTTGATGTACCTCGGTTGGGAAGGCGTGGGCCTGTGCTCGTATCTGCTGATTGGTTTCTACTATACCGATCCGAAGAATGGCGCAGCCGCCATGAAAGCGTTCGTTGTTACCCGTGTGGGTGACGTGTTCCTCGCGTTCGCGTTGTTCATTCTCTACAACGAACTGGGCACGCTGAATTTCCGCGAAATGGTTGAACTGGCACCACAGCACTTTGCTGCGGGCAACAACATGCTGATGTGGGCAACCCTGATGCTGTTGGGCGGTGCGGTCGGTAAATCGGCGCAGTTGCCGTTGCAGACCTGGCTTGCTGACGCGATGGCAGGCCCAACGCCTGTCTCCGCGCTGATTCACGCTGCAACGATGGTCACCGCAGGTGTTTACCTGATTGCGCGTACCCACGGCCTGTTCCTGATGACCCCAGAAATCCTGCATCTGGTGGGGATTATTGGGGCGATTACGCTGGTGCTGGCAGGTTTTGCCGCGCTGGTACAAACCGACATCAAACGTGTACTGGCTTACTCCACCATGAGCCAGATTGGCTACATGTTCCTGGCGTTAGGCGTACAGGCGTGGGATGCGGCGATTTTCCACCTGATGACGCACGCCTTCTTTAAAGCACTGCTGTTCCTGGCGTCTGGCTCGGTTATCCTTGCCTGCCACCACGAGCAGAACATCTTTAAGATGGGCGGTCTGCGTAAATCTATTCCGCTGGTGTATGCCTGCTTCCTGATTGGCGGCGCGGCGCTGTCTGCGCTGCCGCTGATTACCGCAGGCTTCTTCAGTAAAGATGAGATTCTGGCAGGGGCAATGGCGAACGGTCATATCAACCTGATGGTGGCGGGCCTTGTGGGCGCGTTTATGACCTCGCTGTATACCTTCCGTATGATTTTCATCGTGTTCCACGGGAAAGAACAGATTCACGCTCACGCAGGGAAGGGGATTACCCACCACCTGCCGCTGATTGTGCTGATGATCCTCTCTACCTTTGTTGGCGCGCTGATTGTGCCGCCGCTGCAAGGTGTGCTGCCTGCAACTACGGAGCTTGAGCACGGCCACGTTCTGACGCTGGAAATTACCTCCGGTGTGGTCGCGATTGCAGGCATCCTGATTGCCGCATGGCTGTGGCTGGGCAAACGGACTCTGGTGACTGCCATTGCTAACAGCGGCCCAGGCCGTCTGCTGGGCACCTGGTGGTACAACGCCTGGGGCTTCGACTGGCTGTACGACAAAGTGTTCATTAAACCGTTCCTTGGTGTGGCGTGGCTGCTGAAACGCGATCCGCTGAATGCGTTGATGAATATTCCGGCTATCTTGTCACGCTTTGCGGGCAAAGGGCTGGTGTTGAGCGAGAACGGTTATCTGCGTTGGTATGTGGCTTCCATGAGCATCGGTGCTGTTGTGGTACTGGCGCTGCTGATGGTACTGCGTTGAGTTTGATTGTTTTGTGAGTGTCGGATGGCGTTGCGCTTATCCGACCTACGATTCTGTAGGCCCGGCAAGCGAAGCGCCACCGGGCAAACATACCGACAATCAGAAGTGAAAATCAGGTCCTGTAGAGGACTTTAACAAGGAATAAAGATCGCCATGTTATTACCCTGGCTAATACTGATTCCCTTTATCGGTGGCTTCCTGTGCTGGCAGACCGAACGCTTTGGCGTGAAGATGCCGCGCTGGATTGCGCTGATTACCATGGGACTGACGCTGGCGCTGTCGCTGCAACTGTGGTTGCAGGGCGGTTACTCACTGACGCAATCCACCGGCTTGCCGCAGTGGCAGTCTGAGTTCATCCTGCCGTGGATCCCACGCTTTGGTATCTCGGTCCATCTGGCTCTCGACGGGCTGTCGCTGCTGATGGTGGTGCTGACCGGCCTGCTGGGCGTGCTGGCGGTGCTCTGTTCCTGGAATGAAATCCAGAAATATCAGGGCTTCTTCCACCTCAACCTGATGTGGATTTTGGGCGGCGTTATCGGCGTGTTCCTCGCCATCGACATGTTCCTGTTCTTCTTCTTCTGGGAGATGATGCTGGTTCCGATGTACTTCCTGATTGCGCTGTGGGGGCATAAAGCGTCCGACGGTAAAACGCGCATCACGGCGGCGACCAAGTTCTTCATCTATACCCAGGCGAGCGGCCTGGTAATGCTGATTGCTATTCTGGCGCTGGTGTTTGTTCACCACGACGCGACCGGCATCTGGACGTTCGACTATCAGGATCTGCTGAAAACGCCAATGTCTCACGGCGTAGAATATCTGCTGATGCTGGGCTTCTTTATCGCCTTCGCGGTGAAAATGCCAGTGGTTCCGCTGCACGGTTGGCTGCCGGATGCGCACTCTCAGGCACCAACGGCGGGTTCCGTTGACCTGGCGGGGATCTTGCTGAAAACGGCGGCCTACGGTCTGCTGCGTTTCGCGCTGCCGCTGTTCCCGAACGCTTCCGCCGAATTTGCGCCGATTGCCATGTGGCTGGGCGTGATTGGTATCTTCTACGGCGCGTGGATGGCGTTTACGCAATACGACATCAAACGCCTGATTGCTTACACCTCCGTTTCCCACATGGGCTTCGTGCTGATTGCCATCTACACCGGCAGCCAGTTGGCGTACCAGGGCGCGGTGATTCAGATGATTGCTCACGGCTTGTCGGCTGCGGGTCTGTTCATTCTGTGTGGTCAGCTTTACGAGCGCTTGCACACGCGTGACATGCGCCAGATGGGCGGCCTGTGGAGCAAAATTAAGTGGTTGCCAGCCTGTTCGCTGTTCTTCGCTGTCGCCACGCTGGGGATGCCGGGGACTGGTAACTTCGTCGGCGAATTTATGATCCTGTTCGGCAGCTTCCACGTTGTGCCGATGATTACCGTCATCTCCACTTTCGGTCTGGTTTTCGCGTCCGTTTACTCGCTGGCGATGCTGCACCGCGCTTACTTCGGTAAAGCGAAAAGTGACATTGCGGCCAAAGAGCTGCCAGGGATGTCGCTGCGTGAACTGTTCATCGTTTTACTGCTGGTTGTGCTTCTGGTTCTGCTGGGCTTCTACCCGCAGCCGATTCTGGACACATCACACTCTGCGATGGGCAATATTCAGCAGTGGTTTGTTAATTCTGTTTCTACTACAAGGCCGTAAATCGCCATGACAATAACTCCACAACAACTGATCGCGCTACTACCGCTGCTGATCGTCGGCTTGACGGTGGTGGTTGTGATGCTCTCCATTGCGTGGCGACGCAATCACTTCCTCAATGCTACGCTTGCGGTTATCGGGCTGAACGTGGCGCTGGTTTCGCTCTGGTTTGTTGGCCAGGCGGGGGCGATGGATGTGACGCCGCTGATGCGCGTTGATGGCTACGCCATGCTCTACACTGGGTTGGTGCTGCTGGCGAGCCTCGCGACCTGTACTTTTGCCTACCCGTGGCTGGAAGGCTACCCGGATAACAAAGAAGAGTTCTACCTGCTGGTGCTGATTGCCGCGCTGGGTGGCATTCTGCTGGCGAACGCGAACCATCTGGCGGCGCTGTTCCTCGGGATTGAGCTTATCTCACTGCCGCTGTTTGGCTTGATTGGCTATGCCTTCCGTCAAAAACGTTCGCTTGAAGCGAGCATCAAGTACACCATTCTGTCGGCGGCGGCGTCATCGTTCCTGCTGTTCGGTATGGCGCTGCTGTATGCTCAGTCCGGTAGCCTGTCGTTTGTGACGCTCGGTAAGAGCCTCGGCGATGGAATGCTGCATGAGCCGCTGCTGCTGGCGGGCCTCGGCATGATGATTGTCGGCCTCGGCTTTAAGCTCTCTCTCGTTCCGTTCCACCTGTGGACGCCAGATGTTTACCAGGGCGCGCCTGCGCCGGTTTCCACCTTCCTGGCGACGGCGAGTAAAATCGCTATCTTCGGTGTGGTGATGCGTCTGTTCCTGTACGCGCCGGTAGGCGATAGCGAAGCGGTACGCGTGGTGCTGGGGATTATCGCCTTTGCTTCGATCATCTTCGGTAACCTGATGGCGCTGAGCCAGACCAATATTAAACGTCTGCTCGGTTACTCCTCCATCTCGCACCTCGGCTACCTGCTGGTAGCACTGATTGCGCTGCACAGCGGTGAAATGTCGATGGAAACCGTGGGCGTTTATCTGGCCGGTTACCTGTTCAGCAGCCTCGGTGCGTTCGGCGTGGTGAGCCTGATGTCCAGCCCGTATCGTGGCCCGGATGCCGATTCGCTGTTCTCTTACCGTGGTCTGTTCTGGAAGCGTCCGGTTCTGGCCGCCGTGATGACGGTGATGATGCTGTCGTTGGCCGGCATCCCGATGACGTTGGGCTTTATCGGTAAATTCTACGTGCTGGCGGTCGGTGTGCAGGCACACCTGTGGTGGTTGGTTGGCGCGGTCGTTGTTGGTTCGGCTATCGGCCTCTACTACTACCTGCGTGTGGCGGTAAGCCTGTACCTCAGTGCGCCGCAGCAGCCAGGCCGTGATGCTCCGTCTGACTGGCAGTACAGTGCGGGCGGTATCGTCGTACTGATTTCTGCACTGCTGGTGCTGGTGTTGGGTATTTACCCGCAGCCGCTGATTAGCATTGTGCAGATGGCGATGCCGCTGATGTAAGGCTAAACGCCGATTTATCGGTAATGTTTGTCAGTTAAATGCCACATTCCGTTCACCTGATGTTTTGTAGAACATGAAGCATCTGTACCGGTGAACGGGTTAAGGGGGACTGCCAGTCCCCCTTAACAATCCCCTCAGCCCCGCAGGGAAATCAGTGCTTCGCACTATGCTCGCCTGTGAACTCCAGCCTGCGGCACGGCGAAACTCGACTTCCTGTCTCGGTTTGCTTCAGCCCGCCATCCCTGGCGGTCTGACCTTGTCTTCCTTTCTCTGGCTCGCCGATCTCCATCGGGGACTCATCGGTTTCAGCCACGCTGGTTCTGGCTAATCATTCAAAGACCGCAACTAACCGCGAGACTGAAAGCAGAAATCCCCTTAACTGACAAGTATTACCGATTTATCGGCGGTTTTTGTATGGCTGAAGAACGGTATGGTTTGGTAGAACCAGATAATCTATTTTTATTATTCTAGTCAATGTATTCATTTATATTATTGATAGTGTTGGTTTTTTGCAGTGAAAATGAATACGGTGAGACAGTTATCTTTTATTTTGGTGTTTAGTCGATAAGCTGCAGATAGTTTGTTTTATCCATGGTTTTCATAAAGTTAATAATATAATTTGATTATTAATTTATCGTGATGTGAATGTCTTATAAGGTAGGGAAGGGCTTATGGCTGTTTATCACCTTAGTACTCGAATGGGCTAATATGAAAAGAATATGTTTAATTGTGCCAATTTTATTTTTGTCCGCATGTACTTTACAGGCCAGTGTTACGCCCGAAGACGATGTGTTGCAAGATGCTATAGTGGGTGTGAATTATTATGGCGAAATTAAAATCACTGGTGGAAAAGTTTCTGTTCTTGATTACGATGCGATGAGTGAGCGTTTTGTGGGGACAATTTCCCCGACGAATAGCGGATTATATATTCAGCGTTGTAATGGAGATAACTCTAATAATAACTGCGTACAAATTAGAGGAAATCCGACGAAACCAGGGATAGTTAAAATCCGTGTGGCGGGCGGGCTGTTCGGTACCAATATCGCCACCGGTGGCGAGTTTGACAAAACCTATACCATTACCATTCTTAAAGCAGCCAATATTTCGGGCTAGCCTGCATCGTATGGGTCTTAACGGATGTCTGTTTCCAGGCATCCGTTTTTACGATTAAACGGAATGCAACTGGCTGGTCTGTGAATTATTTTCTCGGCCGTTTGTGCGATTCAGCACTTTCTCAATCACCGCCGCCAGCTCGTTAATCTCAAATTTCGCCACATAACCATCCGCATTCACTTTGCGGACATGATCCTCATTGGCATTGCCGGAAAGCGACGAGTGGATCACTACCGGAATATTGCGCAGGCGCGGATCGCTTTTGATCTTGCGGGTGAGCGTAAAGCCGTCCATCTCTGGCATTTCCAGATCGGTCAACACCATCGCAATCTTATCGCTGACAGGCACACCTTCTTTCTCGGCTTCCCGCGCCAGCAGTTCAATTTTCTCCCACGCCTCTTTACCGGTAACGTGTAGCTGAGCCGGAATGTTCATGGCTTGCAGGCCATGCTCCAGCATCGCGCGGGCGACTTTTGAATCTTCCGCGACGATGGTCGTGGCTCCCGGACGAATATTGAACTGCCGTGGTTTCAGCTCTTTGGCGTGCAGATCGTGATCCGCAGGGGTAATGTCATAGAGAATTTGCTCAACGTCGAGAACCATTGCCAGGTTGTTGCTATCCTTGTGATCGTCGAGACAGGCGATGCTGGTGATATATTTACCGTTTACCGCTTTCTCGGCGGTATGGATTTGCGCCCAGTCGAGGCGAATAATATTATCCACTGACTCAACGGCAAACGCCTGGATGCTACGGGCATATTCGGTAATTAATAGAATATTTAAGCCGCTTGCAGGCGTGCAGCCCGTGACAGCGGCGAGATCGATAACTGGGATAATCTGGTTGCGAATATTCACCATTCCCATCAACGGTGGCTTAATACCGGCGGGGCGGGTAAACGTTGGCATTGGCACAATTTCCCGCAGCTTAAAGACGTTGATACCGTACAACTCCGAAGTCTCGCTCTGCGCAGATGCGCCCAGCCTGAATAACAACAGCTCAAAACGGTTGGACTGGGTCAGGTTGGCCCTGTCGTCGATATCCTTTTGGAATTTATCCATGATGCCCTCAGCGTGAAAAATCATACACTCCATATATTAATTATCGGCACGACGGAGAAAAACGTTATTTTAGGCTGAAAATAGCGAAGTCCTCCGCCAGTTCACAGGCCGGAAAAATACGGCGGCATTCGGCTAACAGACGGCGGCAGCCCTCAGCGTCGTAGCGGGAACTCACGTGGGTGACTATCAACTGTTTAGCGTTGGCTGCTCGTGCTAATTGGGCGGTCTGATCGGTTGACGAATGCCCACGACTGTTGGCTTTCTCTGCCATTGCCGCTTCCAGCGTCACCTCATGTACCATCACATCGACATCCTTTGCCAGTGCCAACGCTGACTCGCACGGCGCAGTATCGCCAAAAATGGCCACTTTTTTACCAGGCGTCGGCGCGGAGATAAAATCGGCACCGTTAATCACCCTCCCGTCGGGCAGTGTCACGCTCGCACCGGCTTTTAATTGCTGGAACAGCGGGCCGGGCGACACCCCGGCGGCAATGAGCCGTTTAGCATCCAATGCCCCTGGTTTATCGTGTTCCTCAACGCGAAAACCGTAGCACTCAACGGGGTGATTGAGCGGGTAAGCGGTCACTTTGCGCAGCCCATCGTCAACGATTTCGCCGCCGCTAATTTCCACAATATCGAGCGGGAAGTCTGTCCATGAGCCGCTCAACCGCAGGCTGGTTTCGACGAACTCTTTCAGCCCCTTCGGGCCATACAGCGTCAGCGGCAGCATGTTACCGGCCATCGACCGGCTACAGATAAGCCCTGGCAGACCAAACAAATGGTCGCCGTGCAGGTGGCTAATAAAAATGCGCCCGATTTTTCCCGGATGATAATCGGTATGCAACAGTTGATGCTGTGTACCTTCGCCACAGTCGAAAAGCCACAGCTCAGGTTGCGTCGGATGTTGCAGATGCAGCAGCATTGCTGTTACGTTGCGGGTTCGGGTTGGCACGCCCGCAGATGTGCCTAAAAACGTCAATTGCATAGCGCCGCGCCTCTGGCGGTAAAAAAAGGTCTAAGGAGCCTACCATGATTCGCTGGCAAGATTTGCACCATTCAGAATTAACCGTCCCAACGCTGTACGCGTTGCTCAAATTGCGTAGCGAAGTGTTTGTGGTAGAGCAGGCCTGCGTTTATCTGGATATCGATGGGGATGATTTAGTCGGCGAAAACCGCCATATTCTCGGCTGGAAAGACGACACGCTGGTGGCTTACGCGCGTATTCTGGTCAGTGCTGATGATATTGAGCCGGTGGTGATTGGCCGTGTGATAGTCAGCCCACAGGTGCGCGGCGAACGGCTGGGTTATCAACTGATGAATCAGGCGCTCGCGACTTGCCAACAGCACTGGCCGGAGCGGGCTATCTATCTCGGTGCGCAGGCGCATTTGCAAGATTTTTATGCTCATTTCGGCTTCAGCGCGGTGACCGGCGTCTATGATGAAGATGGTATTGCGCATATCGGCATGGCGCGCGATAGCCAACCGGCGTGAGCATAAAAGCCGCAGTGCGTTGTTTTTCGGTGCGATTTTTCTAACTTGCGTCTTCACTCCCTACTCGTGGGTACTGCATTTTATGCCCAGTACCCCGTATACTATGTGGTTTTTAAGATAGGGAGGTTCGCGTGCAATCCATTTCCGCTGCGTTGCAGAGCCTGTCAGGGCTTCTGGCAGTCGATTTTCCAGCCTCACCTGGCACGCGAACGATTGACGTCACTTTCCCTCTGAACGATGCCTTTGACCCGCTAGCCTGGCTAAGCGCCCAGGCCGTTTGGCCGCAGTTTTACTGGCAGCAGCGTCACGGCAATGACGAGATGGCCGCCCTTGGTGCGGCAGTTTCGTTCCCCTCTCTGGCGCAGGCCGAACACTTTTTATCCCAGCAGCAAGCCGACGATATTCGTATCTGCGGCCTGAATGGCTTTGATTTCAAACAGGTGCAGTTTTTTTTGCCTCGCCTGGAGTGGCGGCGCGAAGGCGGCGTGGCAACGCTTAGAGTAAACCTGTCGAGCGACACCTCCCTGAATGCCGATGCTCAAGCGGCGCGGGCGCTGATAGCGGCATTATTGCCCTACGGCGCGCAGAACACGGCGAAGATGGAACTCGTCAGCGAGGTGCATCGCCCGGGCCAAACCGGCTGGCGGCACTTGGTTGAACAGGCCACGCATGCCATTGCCGGAGGGGAATTCACGAAAGTGGTTCTCGCCCGCGCGACGGATTTAACCTTCACCACGCCGTTGAATCCTGCGGCGTTAATGGCCGCCAGCCGCCGGGTTAACCTGCACTGCTATCACTTTTTTATGGCTTTTGATGCTCAACAGGCATTTTTCGGCTCATCACCCGAGCGCCTGTGGCGTCGGCGTGGTCTTGAGCTTAAAACCGAAGCGCTGGCGGGCACGGTCGCGAATCATCCCGACTCAGAGCAGGCGCAGCATCTGGCCGACTGGCTAATGGCGGATGATAAAAACCAGCGTGAAAACATGCTAGTCGTGGAAGATATCTGCCAGCGTTTGCAGGAACACGTTAATGCGCTGGAAGTCCTGCCTGCCGAAACCATTCGTTTGAGAAATGTTCAGCATTTGCGGCGTGTTATCCAGGCTAAGCTGAAAGTAGCGGATGACGAATGTTGCCTGCTGCAACTGCAACCCACGGCGGCGGTAGCGGGGCTACCGCGAGCGCAGGCGTTTGATTTTATTGATGGCTTCGAACCTTTTGCCCGTGAATGGTATGCCGGTTCGGCGGGCTATCTCTCCCGGCGGCAAAGCGAGTTCTGCGTTACGCTGCGTTCAGCCAAAGCCACCGGCAATACGCTGCGCCTGTACGCAGGGGCGGGCATCGTTGAGGGGTCAGACCCACAGCAGGAATGGCAGGAAATAGAAAACAAAGCGGCGGGTCTACGCTCATTGCTGTTCTCTGAATAGAACATTACCGATTCATATCAAAATTCTACCGTGTCGTAGTATTTATACTGAGTCGCACTATTTGATACCGGACAATTTCATGTCAGTAAGCGCATTTAACCGACGCTGGGCGGCGGTGATCCTTGAAGCATTAACCCGTCATGGCGTGCGGCATATCTGCATCGCGCCGGGGTCACGATCAACACCGTTAACGCTGGCGGCGGCTGAGAATCGCACTTTTATTCACCACACGCATTTTGACGAGCGCGGCCTGGGGCATTTGGCGTTAGGGCTGGCGAAAGTCAGCAAACAGCCGGTTGCGGTGATCGTCACGTCCGGTACGGCGGTGGCGAATCTCTATCCTGCGCTGATTGAAGCAGGGCTGACCGGCGAGAAAATTATCCTCCTTACCGCAGACCGCCCGCCAGAGCTGATTGACTGCGGCGCGAATCAGGCGATTCGCCAGGCGGGAATGTTCGCTTCGCACCCATCACAAACGATCTCTTTACCGCGCCCGAGCCAGGATATCCCTGCTCGCTGGCTGGTTTCTGTCGTCGATGACGCGCTAGGTTCGCTTCATGCAGGCGGCGTGCACATCAATTGCCCGTTTGCCGAACCGCTGTATGGCGACATGGACGACACCGGTCTTGCCTGGCAGCAGACGCTGGGCAACTGGTGGCATAGCGATAAACCTTGGCTTCGCGAAATGTTGCATCAAGAAAGCGCCATCCAGCGCGACTGGTTCTTCTGGCGTCAAAAGCGCGGTGTCGTCGTTGCCGGAAGAATGAGCGCAGAGGAGGGTAAACTCGTCGCCGAATGGGCGAAAACCCTGGGCTGGCCGCTGATTGGCGATGTGCTCTCGCAAACCGGACAACCTTTGCCCTGTGCTGACCTCTGGTTAAGCAATCCGGCGGCGGTGAACGAGCTACAGCAGGCGCAAATCGTGGTGCAGCTCGGCAGCAGCTTAACCGGCAAGCGGGTGCTGCAATGGCAACTGGCCTGTGAGCCGGACGAATACTGGCTGGTGGACAACATCACCGGTCGTCTTGACCCCGCGCACCATCGCGGGCGTCGACTAGTGTGTGAAATTGCCCTGTGGCTGGAACAGCATCCGGCTGAAAAACGCACGCCGTGGTGCTCGGTTATTCCTGCGCTTTCCGCGCAAGCCTGGCAGTTGGTGAGTGCGCAGCGTGAACACTTTGGCGAAGCGCAACTGGCACACCGTATTCGTCAGTATCTGCCGGATCAAGGCCAGTTATTTGTCGGCAATAGCCTGGTGGTGCGCCTGATTGACGCGCTAGGCCAGCTCCCGGCGGGCTATCCGGTTTACAGTAACCGTGGCGCGAGCGGCATTGATGGCCTGATCTCGACAGCCGCTGGTGTGCAGCGCGCCAGCGCTCGGCCTACGCTTGCGATAGTGGGCGACCTTTCGGCGCTGTATGACCTTAACGCGCTAGCGCTGCTGCGCCAGGTTTCCGCGCCAATGGTGCTGATTGTGGTCAACAACAACGGCGGGCAGATTTTCTCTCTGCTGCCGACGCCAGTGGAAGAACGCGAGCGTTTTTATGCGATGCCGCAAAACGTCCACTTTGAACACGCCGCGAAAATGTTTGGTTTGCGCTACCAGCAGCCGCAAGACTGGGACGCGCTGGAATCCGCGTTGAACGCCGCCTGGCGCACGCCTGCTACCACCGTGATTGAACTGGTGGTGAATGAAACTGACGGCGCGCAGACCCTGCAACATCTTCTGGCGCAGGTTAGCCAACTATGATTTTGCACGCCGTCGCCCAACAGGTCGATCCCGCCCAACCGTGGCTGGTCTTTCTGCACGGTTTTTCCGGCGACCATCGTGAATGGCAGCCGGTCGGTGAACGCTTTGCGCAAGTCAACCGGCTGTATATTGACCTTCCCGGTCACGGCGGTTCGGCTGCGGTGCGGGTTGCCGGTTTTGCGCAAATGCGTGATTGCCTGCACGCAACGCTACTTAGTTACAACATACTCAACTACTGGCTGGTCGGTTACTCGCTCGGTGGGCGTATTGCGCTGCATTACGCCTGCTGCGCGCAGCCGGAAGACGGCCTGGCAGGGGTGATTGTCGAAGGCGCTCACCCTGGCCTTACCGATGCCGCCGAGCGCACCGCGCGCTGGCACAATGACCAGCAATGGGCGCAACGCTTTGCAAAACAGCCGCTGGCAGAGGCGTTTTTCGCCTGGTATCAACAGCCGGTTTTTGCCAGCCTCACGGCAGCACAGCGTGAAGCGCTGGTGGCCTTGCGCCAGCACAACGACGGCAAGGCGCTGGCAGCAATGCTGCTTGCCACCTCGCTGGCGGTGCAAGATGACCTGGCTCCGGCGCTGCAACAGCGTTCTTTTCCCTTCTGGTATCTCTGTGGTGAGCACGACAGCAAGTTTCGGGCCATTGCCGAACGGCTCTCGTTTCCTTGCCACATTATTCGTAATGCGGGACACAACGCACACCGGGAAAACCCGGCTGACGTCGCGGCGTGTCTGGCGCAGATTCTGCCTCTCTGACTATAGGACTCGTTATGATCTATCCTGATGAAGCTATGCTGTACGCCCCTGCCGAGTGGCACGACTGTTCTGAAGGTTTTACCGATATTCGTTATGAAAAATCCGCAGACGGCATTGCCAAAATCACCATTAATCGCCCGCAGGTGCGCAACGCGTTCCGTCCGCTGACGGTGAAAGAGATGATCCAGGCGCTGGCTGATGCCCGCTACGACGACAACGTAGGCGTTATTATTCTGACCGGTGAAGGCGATAAAGCCTTCTGCGCGGGCGGCGACCAGAAAGTGCGCGGCGACTACGGCGGCTACCAGGACGACAGCGGCGTTCATCACCTGAACGTCCTGGACTTCCAGCGCCAGATTCGCACCTGCCCGAAACCGGTTGTCGCTATGGTTGCCGGTTACTCCATCGGTGGCGGCCATGTGCTGCACATGATGTGTGACCTGACTATCGCGGCGGAAAACGCCATCTTCGGTCAGACTGGCCCGAAAGTTGGCTCTTTCGACGGCGGTTGGGGTGCGTCCTACATGGCGCGTATCGTTGGGCAGAAAAAAGCGCGTGAAATCTGGTTCCTGTGCCGTCAATACGACGCGAAACAGGCGCTGGATATGGGTCTTGTTAACACCGTGGTTCCGCTGGCAGACCTGGAAAAAGAGACTGTGCGCTGGTGTCGTGAAATGCTGCAAAACAGCCCAATGGCGCTGCGTTGCCTGAAAGCAGCGCTGAACGCCGACTGCGATGGTCAGGCCGGTCTGCAAGAGCTGGCGGGTAACGCCACCATGCTGTTCTACATGACCGAAGAAGGTCAGGAAGGCCGCAACGCGTTTAACCAGAAACGCCAGCCGGACTTCAGCAAATTTAAACGGAATCCGTAATGCGTTACGCGCAGGTTTACCGCTGGCAGATACCGATGGACGCGGGTGTGGTTCTGCGTGAACGGCGGCTCAAAACCCGCGATGGGCTATTCGTCCACCTGCGCGACGGCGAACGGGAAGGGTGGGGAGAAATCTCCCCCTTGCCGGGCTTCAGCCAGGAAACGTTAGACGACGCCCAGCCGGTTGTTGTGGCATGGGTTCGCGCCTGGCAACAGGGCGCGGATGCGCCGCTACCTGCCATGCCGTCGGCGGCGTTTGGCCTCAGTTGCGCCCTGGCGGAACTGGCCAATACACTGCCACAAGAGGCCGACTACCGCGCGGCAGCATTGTGCACCGGTGATCCCGACGAGCTGGTTATGGCGCTGTCTGCGATGGCTGGTGAAAAAGTGGCGAAGGTAAAAGTCGGGTTATATGAAGCGGTGCGTGATGGAATGGTGGTCAACCTGCTGCTGGAAGCCATCCCGGATTTAACGCTGCGCCTAGACGCCAACCGCGCCTGGACGCCGCTGAAAGCCCAACAGTTCGCCAAATACGTCAATCCCGAATACCGCTCGCGTATCGCCTTCCTTGAAGAACCCTGTAAAACCCGTGACGACTCGCGCGCCTTTGCACGTGAAACGGGCATTGCTATTGCCTGGGACGAAAGCCTGCGCGAAGCGGATTTTCAGTTCGCCGCCGAGCCGGGGCTGCGCGCTGTGGTTATCAAACCGACGTTGACCGGTAGCCTGCAACGGGTGAAAGAGCAGGTTGCTGCCGCCCACGCGCTGGGGTTAACGGCGGTGATCAGTTCATCGATTGAATCCAGTCTCGGCTTAACCCAACTGGCGCGTATTGCCGCCTGGCTGACACCGCAAACGATGCCTGGGCTGGATACATTGAATTTGATGCAGACTCAGCTCATTCGTCGCTGGCCCCATAGCGCCTTGCCGTGTGGGCAAATTGAAGAGATGGAGCCGTTGTTGTGAGTTTTACGAATTGGCCGTGGCGGCACTGGAACACAGTGCGCGGTGCGGCTCCTGCGCTGCGTCTTGATGATGAAACGCTAAGCTGGACGGCGCTGTGCCAGCGTGTAGACGCACTGGCTGCCGGTTTTCAGGCGCAGGGCGTTAACGAAGGCGACGGCGTTGCGCTGTGCGCGCGAAACCGCCCGGATGCGGTGCTTGCCTGGCTGGCGCTGCTGCAATGCGGGGCGCGCATTTTGCCGCTGAACCCCCGTCTGCCTGCGCCACTGATTCAGCAACTGCTGCCGGGGTTAACCCTGCGTCACTGCCTGAATCTGGAAACGGGCGAGCATTATTCTCTGGCGCCACTACAACTGCTCAGCTCGGATAACGTGCAGGATGTGGCATGGCAGGCGCAACGCCTGGCCTCCATGACCCTGACGTCTGGTTCTACGGGGCTGCCAAAGGCTGCGGTGCATAGTGCGGCGGCGCATCTGGCTAGTGCGGAAGGCGTATTAAGCCTGATGCCCTTCAACGCCAGCGATTGTTGGCTGTTGTCTTTGCCGATGTTCCATGTTTCCGGGCAAGGTATTTTTTGGCGCTGGCTCTGTGCTGGTGCGCAAATGGCGGTCAGTGAACGCCCGTTATCGCAAGCGCTCGCGCACTGCACTCATGCATCGCTTGTGCCAACGCAACTGTGGCGTTTGCTTAATGAGAATCAACCGCTGACGTTGAAAGCGGTGCTGCTGGGTGGCGCGGCGATCCCGGCGGTGCTGACAGAGCAAGCGGCGGCGCGCGGTATTCGTACTTTTTGCGGCTATGGCTTAACTGAATTTGCGTCTACCGTTTGCGCGCGCGAAGCCAACGGCGGTGATGACGTAGGAACCCCGTTACCGGGGCGCGAACTGCGGCTGGTTAACGGCGAAATTTGGCTGCGGGCAACCAGCATGGCGGCAGGCTACTGGCGCGATGGCGAGTTAACGCCGTTGCTCAACGAGGAGGGATGGTTTGCGACGCGCGATCGCGGTGAGCTTCGCGACGGCAAACTGCATATCATAGGGCGGCTGGATAACCTGTTTTTTAGCGGCGGAGAGGGCATCCAGCCAGAAGAAGTAGAGCGTGTGATTGCCGCCCATCCCGAGGTGACGCAGGTATTTATCGTCCCGATGGATGATGACGAGTTCGGCCAGCGCCCTGTAGCGGTGGTAGACGGTGAGCCGACGCTGAATTTGCCGGAGCTTGCGCACTGGGTGAGGGACAAACTGGCGGGTTTTCAGCAACCTTGTCGTTGGTTAAGGCTGCCAGAAACCATGAAAAACAGCGGGATCAAAGTTTCACGTCATCAGCTTAAGCTGTGGGTTAACAGCGCGCCGAAAATATGAATAATAATTTCGGGTTATCACTCGATTGTTAATCATTTTTTTCACAGATATATGCGTCGTAATTGGTTACAATCCCCTTGATTATTACCCGTTTAGTACATTGAATCCGCGCCGTATGGCAGTACAATTCAGTGGTTCAAGGGTGTTTATTTTGCGTTTGCTTGTAAAGGATTAAGATGAAAAAGAGCGTGTTATTAGGTCTGGCGGGGCTGATGTTTGTTTCCGCGTCAGCGAGTGCTATCAGTATTCACGGTCAGGCGGGTAAAGAATATACCAACCTGGGCTTTGGTATGGGGACGGAAACCTCTGGCCTGGCGTTAACCGGTAACTGGACGCACAACGATGACGACGGCGATGTCGCAGGCCTGGGGCTGGGTCTGAATATCCCTCTCGGCCCGTTCCTGGCAACGGTCGGCGGTAAAGGCATTTATACCGATCCTAAAGATGGTGACTCCGGCTATGCCGCTGCGGTTGGTGGCGGTCTGCAATGGAAGATTGGCGACAGCCTGCGCCTGTTTGGCGAGTACTACTACTCTCCAGACTCTCTCTCCAGCGGTATCGACAGCTATACGGAAGCGAACGCCGGTGCGCGTTACACCATTATGCGTCCTATCAGCATTGAAGCTGGCTACCGTTACCTGAATCTCTCAGGTAAAGACGGCAATCGTGACAACGCCGTGGCCGATGGCCCATACGTTGGCGTGAGCGCGTCGTTCTAATCCCTCCCGGCGCAGCGTACTGCTGCGCCCATTTTCCCCTTCTGAAATCCGCCAGATACTTCTTCTCAGCGCTTCGCTGCGTACGTTCACCTTGATGCAACTTGACTGAATTTGTGTATAGTAAAACGTCCTCTTTTTATTGGAGAAAGTAATGATTACGGTAGAGATGCTGTCCACCGGTGACGAAGTTTTATCGGGACAGATTGTCGATACGAATGCTGCCTGGCTCGCCGATTTCTGTTTTCAGCAGGGTATTCCATTATCACGGCGTAACACCGTGGGCGATAATCTTGATGATTTGGTCGCCATCCTGCGCGAACGTAGCACCCAAGCGGATATATTAATTGTCAACGGCGGCCTGGGGCCGACCAGCGATGATTTAAGCGCGTTGGCGGCGGCAACTGCAAAAGGGGAGTCGCTGATTTTACACCCGGAATGGCTGGCAACCATGGAACGGTTTTTCAGCGATCGGGGGCGCATCATGGCACCAAGCAACCGTAAACAGGCGGAAATCCCGGCGAGCGCCGAGCTTATCGATAATCCTGTGGGGACGGCCTGCGGCTTTGCAGTGCGCCTCAACCGTTGTCTGATGTTTTTCACCCCTGGCGTGACATCCGAGTTTAAAGTGATGGTAGAAAAAGAAATTCTGCCACGCATTCGCCAGCGTTATCCGGTGGGTGAACCGCCCGTGTGCTTGCGTTTAACCACGTTTGGGCGTTCAGAAAGCGACCTTGCGCAAAGTCTCCAGCACCTTGAACTGCCGCCGGGCGTCACGATGGGCTATCGCTCATCGATGCCAATTATCGAACTGAAACTGACCGGCCCTGCCGAGCAGCGGGAAGCGATGCAAGCGCTGTGGCCGGAAGTACAAAAAGTCGCTGGTGAAAGCCTGATCTTTGAAGGAACCGAAGGCCTGCCCGCACAGCTTGCCCGTTTGCTGAAAGAAAAACAGCTAAGCCTAACGCTAAGCGAGCAGTTCACCAGTGGGCTTATCGCCCTACAGCTTTCCCGCGCGGGTGCGCCGCTGCTGGCCAGTGAAGTGGTTCCGCCGCAGGATGAAACGCTCGCGCAAACCGCGCGCTGGGCCGCCGAGCGGCGAGTGAACCATTTTGCCGGGTTGGCGCTGGCGGTGAGCGGCCTGGAAACGGAACATATCAACGTCGCGCTCTCCACCCCGAAACGGACCTGTGCGTTACAGGTGAAGTTCAGCAACACTCGGCACAGCCTGGCCGTGCGTCAGGAAGTGTGCGCCATGATGGCGCTGAACATGCTACGCCGCTGGTTGAACGGCAAGGATATTGCCAGCGAACACGGCTGGATTAACGTGGTCGAAACGCTGGATATTGCCGCACAGGCTTAGCGCATCTGCATTTTGCCTATGATGAATGTGGTAAAACGCTAACGCCCCGATAGCAAAATCGGGGCGGGTAGCCTGAAGGATATACACAGCGGCAACGGAGATGATTGCCATGAGTCACTACCTTGAATTATTTCACCTTGACCGACCCTTTCCGTTTCAGCGCTTTGTTCACGAAGGTGAAGTGCTTGTTTATCCTCACTGGCACAAAGTTATTGAGATCATTTATGTGACCCGGGGCGTACTGCATCTGGGGATCAACGATGTTCCGATTGTGATGCAGGAAGGTGAGATCCAGTTCATTAATGCCGGGGATATTCACTATTTCCTCGCGTCCCCCAACAGCGAGCGGATCGTCATTCAGTTTGATGCTTCCCTTTTTCATGAAGAGGAAAGTGCAGGTGATCCCGGCTTGCGCCAGCTCTTCTGCGCAATAGAAACTCATAGCCGTAGCTGGCCTGCTGAAACAACGGCGAAGATCCGCGAACTTTTGGCCGCCATTAATCAGGAAGAGCAACATCAGGCCACCGGTTATAAATACATGATTAAAGCTGCGCTAACGGAAATAATTGCGCTTATCTATCGGTATATTCCGCTTAACCCGCAGCAGGTTAACCGCCCCTTAGGGGAAGCGGTGGCAAGTAAATCAGAAAAGACTTTAGCCCGACTGGATAAAATCTTCTCCTATATTGAAAATCATTATCATGAATGTATTTCTCTTGATGATGTTGCAAAATTTATGGGATTCAGTGCCTGTTATTTTGCCCGCTTTTTCAAAAAAAACACCGGTATGACATTGGTTCGTTTTCTACATGATTATCGCTTGAATCAGGCTAAGTGGTTATTGTTGAACGAAGAAATTCCCGTGTCGGAAATCGCCGAACGTGTTGGCTTTAATAGCGTAAAAACATTTCATCATGTATTTAAACAAAATACGGGTATTGCGCCGCTAAAATATAGAAGGTCAATATCCGGGATAAAATGATAAAAAGCCAGGAACATTAGCGCTGACTTATTTTGTATCATAACGCCAGTTATCATATGGAATGGAGAACGCTGGTTATGGTCAAGATAGGTATTATAGGTTGTGGCGGTATTGCTAATGGAAAACATATGCCCGCCCTGATCCAGATCCCGGAAGTCGAACTGATAGCTTTCTGTGATATTAACGTTGAGCGGGCGGAAAAAGCGAAAGCGGAGTATGGCTCTGCTGACGCTAAAATCTATACGGATTACCGCGAAATGCTGGCCGATCCCGGGATAGATATTATTCACGTATGTACGCCCAATATTTCACACGCCAGTATTTCAATTGCCGCTATGGAAGCGGGAAAGCATGTGATGTGTGAAAAACCGATGGCCAAAACCTCGGCTGAAGCGCAGGCGATGGTCGATGCCGCGCGCCGCACCGGTAAAAAATTAACGATCGGGTATCAGAACCGTTTCCGCAAGGACTCACATTATCTGCATCAGGTCTGTGAAAACGGCGATCTTGGCGAAATTTACTATGCAAAAGCCAAAGCAATCCGGCGGCGTGCAGTGCCGACGTGGGGCGTTTTTCTGGATGAAGAGGCGCAAGGAGGCGGCCCATTAATTGACATTGGGACCCACGCGCTTGATTTAACCCTCTGGATGATGAACAACTATCAGCCAAAATGCATTGTCGGCAACACCTATCATAAACTGGCGTCCACCCGGGATGCGGCAAACGCATGGGGTCCGTGGGACCCGGAAAAATTCACCGTCGAAGATTCCGCCTTTGGTTTTATCACCATGCAGGATGGCGCCACCATTATGCTGGAATCAAGCTGGGCGCTGAATACGCTCGATGTGGGCGAAGCGAAAACCGCACTCTGCGGCACCAAAGGCGGTGCGGATATGGATAACGGGCTGCGCATTAACGGCGAAACCTACGGCGCGACCTGGGAAAAAGAGGTTCAGTTCGCCGTCGGTGGCGTCGATTTCTACGATGCCACCGGTGACTCTCCAGCGCTGCTGGAAGCGCAGTCATGGATTGACGCGGTGATCAACGATAAACCGCCGGTGGTGAAACCCGAAGAAGCACTGGTGGTCACGCTAATTCTGGAAGCCATTTACGCGTCGGCCAAAACAGGGCTGCCGGTCTATTTTAACCGTGAGGAGCAGTGAAATGATTCGTGTCACTGTCTGGAATGAATACCGGCATGAACAACAAGAGCCGCATATCGCGGCGGTTTATCCGCACGGCATCCATAGCCAAATTGCCCAATTTTTACAGACTGCCGGATTCAGTACCCGCACCGCCACACTGGATGAGCCGGAACATGGTCTGACCGAAAGCGTCCTGAACGAAACCGATGTATTAATCTGGTGGGGGCACATCGCCCACAAAGACGTTGACGATAAAATCGTTGAGCGCGTACAGCAGCGGGTATTACACGGGATGGGGCTTATCGTGTTGCATTCCGGGCATATGTCGAAAATCTTTATGAAGCTGATGGGCACTAGCTGCGATTTGAAATGGCGCGAGG
Source organism: Kluyvera fluvialis (assembly GCF_059725275.1). Lineage (NCBI taxonomy): Bacteria > Pseudomonadati > Pseudomonadota > Gammaproteobacteria > Enterobacterales > Enterobacteriaceae > Kluyvera > Kluyvera fluvialis. The sequence continues at coordinate 1,642,167 of NZ_AP046142.1, forward strand.
CAGATGAAAAAGAGCGGCTGTTTGTCATCGACCCAGCTCATGATATTGCCAGAGGCATTCCCGAAAGTTTCGTACTGGAAAAAGAGGAAATGTACGGTGAGCACTTTGATATTCCCACCCCAGACGAAACCGTTTTTCTAAGCTGGTTTGAAGGCGGTAACGTTTTTCGCAGTGGTATTACCTATAAACGTGGCAACGGGCGAATTTTTTATTTCCAGCCGGGCCATGAAAGCTATCCGACTTACTATAACGAGATAGTGCAGAAAATTATCTGCAACGGCGTGGAGTATTGCTGCCCGCGTAATAAAAATTATCCCGTTTACGGTAACGACAAAAATCTATTCCCGATACAAGGAGCAGTAAAATGAAACTTGGCGTTTTTACTCCTTTATTTGCCAGCCTGTCGCTGGATGAGATGCTGGATAAAGTCCAGGGCGCTGGTCTGGATGCGGTGGAAGTGGGCAGCGGCGGTAATCCCGGTAATCATCATTGCCCCACCGATGAGCTATTAGCCAGCGCAGAGGCGCGGACCGCCTATTTAGAAAAATTCAGCTCGCGCGGTATTACCATTAGTGCGCTGAGCTGCCATGATAATCCTATTTCGCCAATCAAAGCGGAACGTGAAGCCGCCGACGCTATTTTACGTAAAACCATTCGGCTTGCCGCCTTACTGGGCGTACCGGTGGTGAATACCTTTTCCGGCACGGCGGGAAATGATGATCAGGCCACAGCACCCAACTGGCCGGTTGTCCCGTGGCCGACGGTGTATAGCGATATGAAAACCTGGCAGTGGGAAAATAAACTGATCCCTTACTGGAAAGAGATCGGTCGCCTGGCGCAAGAGCATCAGGTCAAAATCGGCATTGAACTGCACGGCGGTTTTCTTTGCCACACTCCGTATACCCTGTTAAAGCTGCGGGAAGAAACCTGCGACGCCATTGGCGCAAACCTCGATCCCAGCCATTTATGGTGGCAGGGCATCGACCCGGTTGCCGCGATTAAAATCCTCGGTGAAAAAGGCGCAATCCACCATTTCCACGCCAAAGATACTTATCTGGATCAGGATAATATCAATATGTACGGTTTAACGGATATGCAGCCCTACGGCAGTATTCGCAGTCGCGCGTGGAATTTCCGCACTGTCGGTTATGGTCACAGCATTCAGCAATGGTCCGATATTATCAGCGCCCTGCGTACCTGGGGTTATGACTACGTGGTCAGCATTGAGCACGAAGACGCCTTAATGTCGACAGACGAAGGCTTTATGCGTACGGTCACCAACCTGCAATCAATATTAATCCGGCAACCTTCGCAGGATATGTGGTGGGCATAACGCACAAATAAGGATAGCAAGATGCTTAAAATAGCCATTATTGGATTTGGCGGGATGGGGACTTACCACGTTAAGCTGATGGCCGCCAGCGAACGCGTCCGGGTTAAAGGCGCTTTCGATATTGACCCGGCGCGTTTACAGGCGGCGGAAATGCAGGGGCTTTTGCCTTATTCCTCGCTTGAGGATGTTCTTAACGATAGCGATATTACGGCGGTATTAATTGCCACGCCGAATGACGTGCATAAAGCGCTGGCGATCCGCGCGCTTGAAGCCGGAAAGCATGTTATTTGTGAAAAACCGGTGGCGCTTTCGTCGAGCGAATTTGAGTCTATTTTGCAGGCGGCGGAAAAAGCACAGCGAATTTTTATGGTTCACCAGAATCGCCGCTGGGATGAGGATTTCCTGATTGTGCGGCGCATCCGTGAGGAAAAGCCCATCGGTGAGATTTTCCATATTGAATCGCGGGTGCAGGGGGCCAACGGTATTCCGGGCGACTGGCGGCATAAAGTGGCGCAGGGCGGTGGGATGGTGCTGGACTGGGGCGTACATCTGCTGGATCAGCTATTGTTGCTGGACGACAGCGCGATTCGCCAGGTTTACACCTCATTAAGCTACGTGCTGGGTGACGAAGTTGACGACGGTTTTACCGTGCATATTCAGTTCCACAGTGGGTTAACCGCCCATATTGAAGTGGGCACGACTAACTTCATTACGCTCCCCCGCTGGTATATCAAAGGAACTGCAGGCACGGCGCTTATCGCCGACTGGGATTTAAGCGGCAAAATGGTGGTGGCGACTGGGCAGAAAGATGTTCCGGCTCCGACGCCTATTCAGGCCGGGGTCGGGCTGACCAAAACGATGGCTCCGCCCAATGAAGACGCCGTCGAGGAAAAAGCCCTTCCCGCGCCTTTAACCCATGCCACCAGTTTCTACAATAACTTTGCCGATGTGGTTCTGGAGGGCGCGGAGCCGGTAGTCAAAAACCGGGAAGTGATGCGGGTGTTGAAGCTGATGGAAGCGATGTTTACTGCTTTCCGTGAGCAACGCATCATACAAAATCCTGACATTTAATTCAGTGCCTGCGCTAACAGCGAAATGGGATGTTCACAACGCTTACTGGTGGACATCTCAATTTGCCATTTGCAGGTTTCACAATCGGTTATCACTAAATCCGCACCGCTGGCTTCTATTTGCGCAAACAGCGGTGCGCCTATCGCTTGTGATGTTGGGTAGTTTTCGCTTTTAAAACCATAGGTTCCGGCAATGCCACAGCATTGCGAATCCAACACTTGTAGCTGGAGGCCGGGAATACGCCGCAGCAGTTCAAGCGTATACAGCGACCAGCCCATTTTCTCCATATGACACGGCGTGTGATACACCACTTTTAGCGGCAGTGGCTTGAGCGGTAATTCCGCGCCTTTGTCCAGTTCACGCCACAGCCAGCGGGTTGCCAGTTCGATGTGTTCACGCAGGCCGCTGTTGTCCACATCCAGCAAGTGCGGGTATTCGTCGCGTAGCGTAAAGGTGCAGGTGGAGGAGGTGGCGAGCACCGGCAGCCCTTTGCTGCTAATGGCCTCGCGTAGCGCCGTGACATTGCTTTGCGCCTGTTTACGCGCTTTATCAAAGAAACCGTTGGCAATTAGCGGCACACCGCAGCATTTCTCTTTGCTTAATAGTTGTACGCCAATGCCCATTGCATTCATCACCTGAATTAAATCCAAGCCGAGCTGGGGATGGTTGTAATTGACGTAGCAGCCGTGGAAAAAGGCCACCTGTTGTTCAAATTGCGCCTGATGTTTGGCGATACGCTGATAGCGGTGGCGAAAAGTTCCAAAAGAGTATTTGGGCAGGCTGCGGCGGTGGTCGATTTTCAGCGCGCTATCCAGCAACTGGCGGACGGGCTTTAGCCCTGTGGCGGCGTTAACGATGGGGGCAAACGGCGTGGACAGCGTGCCTATCAAATCGGTATGGCTGAGAATCGTATCGCGCAGCCCCGGCTTTTGCTGGCTATAGTCGGCGCGGGCGCGCTGAATAATATCGCCGATTTTGACATCAGAAGGGCAGGCAACCTCGCAGCGCTTGCAGTTAATGCAGTATTTCAGCGCTTCGTCGTATAAGCCGCTGTCTTTTAGCCGCAGCCTTTCGCCATCTGGCCCAGCCTGTTTGGGGCCAGGGTAGCGAGGGTTTACGCGGCTGACCGGGCACACGGTAGTGCAAACGGTGCATTTGATGCAGTTTTCAAAGCTGTGCTGGTTCATGCCTGGCCTCCGGCTAAACAGATTATCTGCTCTGCAGCGTGGAGCGCGGTAGCGGCACAAACGCCGCCGCCGCATCCCTGGGCAATGGCATCAAAGCCGCCCAGTAACGAACCAATCGCGAACAGATTATGCAGCGTGACGCCGCGCAGCGTGGGATGCAGTTTTTCATCAACGACCACGCCAGACTGCTGCCACGGCTGCGAGCTAAAAAAGTCATCGCTATACCATGCGGCGCGCGGCGTGGGCTGCTGAATATCTAAGCCGAGGATCGACTCACGAATTGCGTCGCGCTCGGCGGTTAAACCGTTGCTGAAAAAGCTGCCGCTCGCCAGCACCGCAAAGCGGGGACGCAGCGGAATATTGTCGTGATTACGTGTCCAGATTTCGCTGATTTTGCCGTGGTCGTGGCGCATATCTATTACCTTATCACCCGGCATCCAGATGCCGCCCAGCGTGATGAATTGCCGTTGCAGCGCCGAATGCAGGCGCAGGCCAGGCACGGACGGCGGCAAGGTTGGCAGTAGGTGAATCGGGCAGGGCAGACGCGCATTAAGCCAGTTCAGCAAACGCGTGTCGCGCAGGCCAAAACAGGCGGGCATCAGCAGCGCGTTGCAGCCTTCACTAAGCGGCTGTAAGGCTTGGTACAACTGGGGCCACAGCGCTTCATCGTCCAGTACTCGCGCGATATTGACCGCGCGAAATTCGGTGGCGTTATCCCGCAAAACGTCCAGCGCCGGGAGGTCTATCTCGGCGGTATCGGTGGTTAACCCTTGCTGGCGCAACGTGTCGGCGACCAATGGCGCCTGAAAATCAAGAAACCCGCTGATTCCAACGACGCGTAAATGCCCCGATGGCAGCGGCGCGATGGGCACTTCCGCAGGGCTAAGCCAGGCTGGGCGCAATGTCCCCAGCGGCGTCACGCGCGAGTGTGGCTGCAAAACGTCGCCTTGCATCTCTACGCCGCATTCGGCCAGCAAGGCCTGTGTCTGTTGGGCATAGCGCAACACGTGGGATGCGCCGATTTTGGCGTATGGATGCTGTGGCCACCGGTCGCACAGCGCTGCCAGCCCCTCGGCGGTGTTGCTGACGGCCTGACCGTCGGGTAACGCGCTCAGTAAATCCAGCGAGCCGGAGGAAAAATGCAGTGCGCTTTGGCCCCGGCTGACGATGGCGCAGCGCAGGCCCGCTTTTTGCAGCGACAAACCGCACAACAGCCCGGCTAGCCCGCCGCCGATAATAACGCTATCAAATTTCATCCGCAGACTCCTTTTGTAGGCCGCACAGCCCCTGGTATACCCATCGCGTTAGCTCGCTTTCGCGCAGCGCATCGCCCCAGGCAATCGGCTGCACGCCTTTCCAGCGTTCGTTGAGAAAGTCCGAAAGCTGTGCCAGCGATTGTGCCGAAGTGGTGACGTTAAAGCGTTGCAGCAGTCCGCTGGCGCGGCAGGCGCACAGTTCGCCCTGACAGGTTCCCATGCCGACACGGGTACGGCGGCGTAAATCCAGCAGATTATTGACCGCCAAATTTTCCACTGCGTATTGCACTTCTCCGGCGGTGACGGCTTCACATTCGCAGACCACGCTGCGGTGTAACCGGCTGTTACCGAGCCATTGCGGTGTGCGATCGCCGTGGCGATAGACCGCCGATCCGCGCAGCGGTGCGGGCAGGGAAATCATCCGTTGCAGCGTTTTTTCTGTGGACTCCTGCGAGCCTGGGAGCGGTGTTTCGGCGGTGGTGCACGGCTGGTGATGATTCAGCTTGCGGCAAACGGCATCGGTGGCCCATTGCGCCATCAGGCGATAGGTCATCAGTTTGCCGCCGGTAATGGTGATAAACCCTTCAAGGCCGTCGCGTTGTGCGTGATCGAGCAGGACAATGCCACGGCTGACGTTGCGCCCGCTTGGGTCGTCGTCGCTGGCAACCAATGGCCGCACACCGCAGTAAGCGCGCAATATACGGGTGTAGGCCATCGTGGGGGCGAGTTTTTCGCCTTCGCGCAGCAAAATATCCACTTCATCGGCGGTGACGCGGCAGCGGTCGATATCGTGGTAATCAATGTGCGTGGAGGTTGTGCCAATCAGTGAAATGGTATCGCCGGGCACTAAAATGTCGGCGTCGGCAGGGGGGCGGCAGCGGTTAATCACGTGCTGGTTAATGCGGTGGTCGAAAATCAGCAGCGAGCCTTTTGCCGGGAACATGCGGATGCGCAGGTCGGCATATTCCGCAATGCGTTGCCCCCAGATCCCGGCGGCATTGACGACCACCGGAGCGCGCAGCTCCCGCACTTGCTGGTTGGCGTGGTTAAGCAGACGAACGCCGCTAACGCGGTCGCTGTGGCGGATAAGCCCAGTCACTTCATGGGCGGTTAAAATAGCCGCGCCGTGTTCTCTGGCATCCAGCATATTGGCGGCAGTCAGGCGGAATGGGTCAACCGTGCCGTCCGGTACGCGAACGGCGCCAATCAGCGCGGGGTTAATCGACGGTTCAATGTGCCGCGCCATTGCCGGCTCGATAGCATCGGCCTGAATACCCGCACTGAGGCAGGCGTCGATAAACCGGCGCTGGTAGGTGATGTCGTCTTCCGGCAGGGTGATAAACAGGCCGCTGGTCGGCTCGATACAGTGGCGAGCGATGCGGCGCAGAATCTGGTTTTCACTGATGCATTCGCGTGCGGATTCACTGTCGGTGACGGCGTAGCGCGCGCCGCTGTGCAGCAATCCGTGGTTGCGGCCAGTTGCGCCGGTGGCGATATCAAAACGTTCCACCAGCACCACTTTTAGACCGCGCAGCGCACAGTCGCGAGCGATGCCCGCGCCGGTGGCTCCGCCGCCGATGATAATCGCGTCATATTCATTGACAGAGGCGCTGTCCATAAAGTGTCCTTAATGTTCGTTTTGTTTTCATTAAGTCACATTTATGCGGTAATTTGTTTGATATCGAACATATTCGCGCGTCAATCGAAAGTTTTGCTGTCTATTTTGCGCGCTGCGTCGCTTTTTTAAATGATCCCCGTGCTGACCAACTGGTGTAGCAATTGTAAGGGGCTGCCCGTGACCGGCGGTTGGTGGGCAATCAGCGAGATCTGGCGGTAAAATGCAGGCTCCAGCGGCACGGAGTTCAGCGGTTGTTCAAGCGTTTTGAGGGTTAGCTCCGGTAATAGGGCAATGCCTAATCCCTGGCGGATAAAACTCATTGCCGTGCTGGGATGGTTAAATTCATATCTTATTTTAGGGGTAATATTCATTCCGGCAAACAGCGCCATAATACTCATTTCATAACGCCCCTTGCTGATAATCAGTGGTTCATCAAACAGTTCATGCAAGGTAATATTTTTACGGTTAATAAAACGGTGGTTATCTGGAACGACGACGGTAAATCTGTCTTTATATACTGGCGTCGTGAACATACCTGCGACGGGAATATGAACAAATCCGGCGTCAATATTGTTTTCGCGAATATCGTTAATAATCTCTGCACTGTTGGCTTCATGCGGAACGATTTTAATCATGGGATGGTGCTGCTCAAAATAACGGACGATTTTTGGCAACACGCTGGCGCAAATACTGGGGAAACAGCCGATCCGCAATAGACGCTGCGGCGTCTGTTTTTCCTGCTCGGCAATCTCTTTAATGGCGCTGACTTCGTTCATCAGGCGACGCATATGCGCGATAACCCGTTCACCTGCGGCGGTGGGTGTCACCTTTTTACGCCGCTCGCGCTGGATGATCAGCACGCCCAGTTCGTCCTCCAGTGCGGAAATGGCCTGGCTGACGGCCGATTGTGTCATATACAGGCGCTTGCCTGCCTCCGTAAACCCGCCGCATTCCACTACGGTGAGCAGGGCATTGATTTGCGTTATTGTCATTAGCTTTTTCTACTCAATGTAATTAAAACAATTAATTTTACTAATTTATCGGTGATTCTTATACTTTTTAACCGGACTCGATCACAAAATCACGCACGCAATTATTTTCTTTTTCTATGTGTTTCTGAGTTTATATATTTTCAATGAATATATTAGTGTGTGCCGTTAAATCAGGTTGGAAATAAATGAAAGAAAAACTATGGACAAAAGATTTTTGGGCTATCACGATTATTAGCTTTATTATTTTCTTCGTGTTTTATGTTTTGCTAACGCTCTTGCCTATTTATATCGCCGATAATCTTCATGCCACTGTGGATAAAGCCGGTCTATTGGTGACCTTTTTCCTCGCTGCCGCCATTATTGTGCGACCGTTTGCCGGGCAGTGGGTGGGGAAATATTCTAACAAGATGATTCTGATACTTTCTTCTCTGGCATTTTTGGGGGTTACCGCGCTGTATCCGTTTTGCCGCAGTATTGAGGCACTGCTGCTTGTCCGCGTGCTTCATGGTATGACCTTTGGGGTTATTACTACGGTAAAAGGGACGATTTCCGCTCGGCTTATTCCTGTCTCCCGACGTGGAGAGGGCATCAGTTTTTTCTCCTTAGCGATGGGATTGGCGATGGTCGTTGGGCCGTGGATTGGCCTGAATATGGCGCGCCAGAGCGCATTTACTCTCGCATTCTGGTTGTGCGTGGCGGTGTCTGCCGTGGGCATTTTACTGGCGCTGGTGGTGAGTGTGCCGCCGGTTATTCGCCATGCGGATGGTTCGCAGCCGAAACTGGGCTTTTCTGCGATGTTCGATAAATCCGCCATGCCGTTTGCGACGGTCACTTTTTTTATGACTTTTGCCTACGCAGGGGTGTCGGCTTTCCTTGCGTTGTACGCGCGTGAACTCAACCTGATGGCCGCCGCTAGCAATTTCCTGCTGTGTTACGCCATTTTCCTGATGATTTGCCGCGCATTTACCGGCAACGTGTGTGACAAAAAAGGGCCGAAATATGTGGTGTATCCGTGCCTGTTGGCGTTCACCATCGGCCTGGTCCTGCTCGGCTATACTCAGGGGAGTGTGATGATGATTATCTCCGGTGCGCTGATAGGTATTGGTTATGGTTCAGTTACGCCGATTTTCCAGACACAAATTATCAGCTCAGTTGAACCGCATAAAATTGGCGTTGCTAACTCACTCTTTTTTAATGCTATGGATGCCGGACTGGCGCTGGGGGCATTTGTGATGGGGCTAATGGTTGAAGGCGTTGGTTATCGGGCGATTTATCTGCTTGGTGCATTGCTGGTGGTGTTGGCGGGGGCGTTGTACATCGTGCAGATGAAAAGGCGCGGAAACGTTAAATTGGTTTCCGCGCATGAAGTGCATTAAGCGTTACATTTCAATCTCGATATCACCTTTTGCCCGGCAGCAGCAGGGCAAAATTTCATCCGGCTGAATGAAAGCCAGCGGTTCGGTGAGCCAGTCTACCTGCCCGGAGACAAGGCGGGTACGGCAGGAGCCGCAGTAACCTTCACGGCACTGATACTCTACCTCAACGTTATGAGATTCCAGCGCCGCCAGCAGGGAGGGGTGTTCATCCTGGCACTGCAAACGCGTGCCAGTGATGCGCAGAAAAACGCGGCTCATATCAGAGCTGGAAGTCGCTGAGATCGTCAGTATTGACTTCCGAGTCAATCTGCCCAACCAGATATGAACTGACTTCCACTTCTTGTGGCGCAACCTGCACGTTGTCGGACACCAGCCAGGTGTTGATCCACGGGATTGGGTTAGAGCGCGTCTGGAACGGCAGATCCAGACCAACTGCCTGCATACGGATGTTGGTGATGTACTCAACGTACTGGCACAGAATGTCTTTGTTCAGGCCAATCATTGAACCGTCGCGGAACAGATAATCTGCCCACTCTTTTTCCTGCACCGCCGCCTGCACAAACAGGTCATAGCACTCTTGTTTGCACTCTTCGGCGATTTCCGCCATTTCTGGGTCATCGACACCGCTACGCAGCAGGTTCAGCATGTGCTGAGTGCCGGTCAGGTGCAGCGCTTCATCACGGGCAATCAGGCGAATGATTTTGGCGTTGCCTTCCATCAGCTCACGCTCGGCGAACGCAAAGGAACAGGCAAAGCTGACGTAGAAGCGAATCGCTTCCAGCGCGTTTACGCTCATCAGGCAGACGTAGAGTTTTTTCTTCAGCTCGCGCAGGTTCACGGTGATGGTTTTACCGTTGACGGTGTGCGTGCCTTCTCCCAGCAGATGCCAGTAGCTGGTCATCTCAATCAGCTCATCGTAATAGCCGGAAATGCCTTCCGCACGTTTTTGAATCTGCTCGTTGGTGACGATGTCATCAAATACAATCGCCGGATCGTTAACGATATTACGGATGATATGGGTATAAGAACGGGAGTGAATCGTTTCAGAAAACGCCCAAGTTTCAACCCAGGTTTCCAGCTCTGGAATGGAGATAAGCGGCAGCAGCGCAACGTTCGGGCTGCGTCCCTGAATGGAGTCCAACAGGGTTTGGTATTTCAGGTTGCTGATGAAGATATGCTTTTCGTGTTCCGGCAGCGCTTGATAGTCAATACGGTCGCGGGATACGTCAACTTCTTCTGGGCGCCAGAAGAAGGAGAGCTGTTTTTCAATCAGCTTTTCAAAGATGTCATATTTCTGCTGGTCGTAGCGTGCCACGTTAACCGGCTGGCCAAAGAACATCGGCTCTTTGAGCTGATCGTTTTTCGTCTGTGAAAAAGTGGTATATGCCATGAATGTGAGTCCTGTGTGGCGTGTAATGCCTGATGGCGCTGCGCTTATCCAGCCTACAAACGTTGACGTCGTAGGCCGGATAAGGCATTTACGCTGCCATCCGGCAACACAATATTAGATCTTACATGCGCCGCTTTCGCAGCCGTCGTCTTGAATAGACGGAACCAGATCGTCCTGTGCATCTTCCGCACCATCGCGGGTGTTTTGATAGTACAGGGTCTTCACGCCAAATTTATAGGCTGTGAGCAAGTCTTTCAGCAACTGTTGCATCGGCACTTTTCCTGATGGGAAACGTGTCGGGTCATAGTTGGTGTTAGCCGAGATCGACTGGTCAATAAACTTCTGCATGATGCCGACCAGTTGCAGGTAACCGTCGTTATTCGGCATTTCCCACAGCAGTTCGTAAGCGTCTTTCAGGTGTTCGTAGTCTGGAACAACCTGGCGCAGAATACCGTCTTTCGATGCTTTAATGCTCACATAGCCGCGTGGCGGCTCAATGCCGTTAGTGGCGTTAGAGATCTGTGATGACGTCTCGGACGGCATCAGCGCGGACAGCGTTGAGTTACGCAGACCGTGAGTTTTAATCGACTCACGTAACGCTTCCCAGTCGTGATGCAGCGCTTCACTGGTGATAGCATCCAGATCTTTCTTATAGGTATCAATTGGCAGAATACCTTTGGCATAGGTGGTTTCGTTAAACCACGGGCACGCGCCTTGCTCTTTCGCCAGCTCGTTAGAGGCTTTCAGCAGGTAATACTGAATGGCTTCAAACGTTGCATGAGTCAGGTTGTTCGCGCTGCCATCGGAGTAGCGTTTGCCGTTTTTCGCCAGCCAGTAAGCGTAGTTGATAACGCCAATACCCAGCGTACGGCGGCCCATCGCACCGCGTTGTGCGGCTTTGATTGGGTAATCCTGATAGTCCAGCAAGGCATCCAGAGCACGTACTGCCAGCACTGCCAGTTCTTCTAATTCATCAAGGCTATTGATAGCGCCCAGGTTGAACGCCGACAGCGTACACAGAGCGATTTCGCCATTCTCGTCGTTAACATCGTTCAGCGGTTTGGTCGGCAGCGCGATTTCCAGGCACAGGTTGGACTGGCGTACCGGAGCAATAGCCGGATCAAACGGGCTGTGGGTGTTGCAGTGGTCAACGTTTTGAATATAGATACGACCGGTAGACGCACGTTCCTGCATCATCAGCGAGAACAGCTCAACGGCTTTCACGCGCTGTTTGCGGATGCTGTCGTCGTTTTCATATTGCACATACAGGCGCTCAAACTCGTCCTGGTCGGCGAAGAATGCATCGTACAGGCCTGGGACGTCGGATGGGCTGAACAGGGTGATGTCGCCGCCTTTCAGCAAACGGGTGTACATCAGCTTGTTGATTTGTACGCCGTAGTCCATGTGACGCACGCGGTTGCCTTCAACGCCACGGTTGTTTTTCAGCACCAGCAGGCTTTCAACTTCCAGATGCCACATTGGGTAGAACAGCGTCGCCGCACCGCCACGTACCCCCCCCTGAGAGCAGGATTTCACCGCCGTCTGGAAGTGTTTGTAGAACGGGATACAGCCGGTGTGGAAGGCTTCACCGCCGCGAATCGGGCTACCCAGCGCACGGATGCGACCGGCGTTGATACCGATACCCGCACGTTGGGAAACGTATTTCACAATCGCGCTGGAGGTGGCGTTGATGGAGTCCAGGCTGTCACCGCACTCGATCAATACACACGAGCTGAACTGGCGGGTTGGCGTGCGCACGCCGGACATAATTGGCGTTGGCAGCGAAATTTTGAACGTAGAAACGGCGTCATAGAAACGCTTGACGTACTGAAGACGAGTTTCACGTGGATAGTTAGAGAACAGGCACGCAGCAACCAGAATATACAGGAACTGGGCGCTCTCGTAGATTTCACCAGTGACACGGTTCTGTACCAGGTATTTACCTTCGAGCTGTTTGACCGCAGCGTAAGAGAAGGTCATGTCACGATCGTGAACAATGAACGAGTCCATCTGCTTGAACTCTTCTTCCGTATAGTCTTCCAGCAGATGATTGTCGTATTTACCCAGCTTCACCATGTTTTGTACGTGGTCGAGCAGTGCTGGTGGCTCGAACTGGCCGTAGGCTTTTTTGCGCAGATGGAATACCGCCAGGCGCGCGGCCAGGTATTGGTAATCCGGCGCTTCGCGGGAGATCAGGTCTGCGGCGGCCTTGATAATTGTTTCGTGAATATCGGAGGTCTTAATCCCGTCGTAGAACTGGATGTGCGAACGCAGTTCGACCTGGGAAATCGATACGTTTTGCAGCCCTTCGGCGGCCCAATCCAGCACGCGATGAATTTTGTCGAGGTTAATGCGCTCTGTGCGGCCGTCACGCTTAGTCACCAGCAGACTCTGATTCATGTGATTTTTTACCTGTCCGTGAGAAGGAAAATATCCCCTGCTTATCCACAATCGCCGTTGTAGCAAAACCTGTGGATAAATACTATATGTAGGGGGTGGTTGATTAATTAAACGCTATATGGTGAGTATTCTAGTAGGGATTCTTTTCAGTACAAGGGTTGATTTTGATGTTGAATTGAGGTTGTCAAAGCGTAAAAAAGGCTAAGTCCACGGCGGATAAGGGCTGGAGGGGATGTCAATAATTTGCAAAAAAAAATCAAAATTTGATCGAGTGCTGATTTCTTCATCGAAGCGGGAGATGGTGCTATATGATGTGGCGCAATTTTGTTTTATCAGTCCTACCAAATATTCGTAGGCCTGATAAATGTAGCGCCTTCAGGCAAGGTGGGGGGGCTTGTGCCGGATGGCGGCGCTGGCGCGCCTTATCCGGCCTACAAGTTCGCATAATCCGGCCTACAAGTTTGCATACCGTAGGCCTGATAAGCGCAGCGCCATCAGGCAGAGCTACGGTGCTTAATCCGCTTTTGCCGTGGTATGCAGCATGTAATTCACGTCTACGCCCGGCGCGAGCTTAAAGGTGTTGGTCAGCGGGTTGTAATGCAGACCGGTCATGTGGCGCTCTTTCAGCACGGTTTGGTCAACCCAACCCAGCAGCTCCGCTGGTTTGATGAATTTCTTCACGTCGTGCGTCCCTTTCGGCACCATGCGCAGAATATATTCCGCGCCGACCACCGCCATCAGCCAGGATTTGCCGTTACGGTTCAAGGTTGAGAAGAACACCTGACCGCCGGGTTTAACCAGCTGAGCACAGGCTTTCACCACCGATTGCGGATCTGGCACGTGCTCCAGCATCTCCATACAGGTCACAACATCATACTGATGCGCATGTTTTGCCGCGTGTTCTTCAACGGTTTCCTGCACATAATCAACATGAATCCCGGACTCCAGCGAATGCAGACGGGCCACCTGGAGAGGCTCAAAGCCCATGTCCAGACCGGTAACGGTCGCCCCTTCACGAGCCATACTTTCGGCCAGAATCCCGCCGCCACAGCCAACATCGAGTACCTTCTTGCCAAACAGGCCATTGGAACGCTCAGCAATATAGCCCAGACGCAGCGGGTTAATGCGGTGCAAGGGCTTAAATTCCCCTTCCAGATCCCACCAGCGTGACGCAACAGCCTCGAATTTGGCTATCTCTTCGTGGTCTACGTTGGGCGCGAGTGCAGCTTTTTCGGCATTCATGGGTGTTCCTGCTCCTTATTTCGTTATTGTCAGCGAGTATATCAGCACCGCCGTGCGAATAAAGCGTCTGGCAGATGCTATTGGGTTTACCTGTCTTTACGCGGATGTGTTATAATTTGCGACCTTTGAATCCGGGAATACAGTAGAGGGATAGCGGTTAGATGAGCGACCTTGCGAGAGAAATAACACCGGTCAACATTGAGGAAGAGCTTAAAAGCTCCTATCTGGATTACGCGATGTCGGTCATTGTTGGCCGTGCGCTGCCAGATGTCCGAGATGGCCTGAAGCCGGTACACCGTCGCGTACTTTACGCCATGAACGTATTGGGCAATGACTGGAACAAAGCCTATAAAAAATCTGCCCGTGTCGTTGGTGACGTAATCGGTAAATACCACCCCCATGGTGATTCCGCGGTGTATGACACCATCGTCCGTATGGCACAGCCGTTTTCACTGCGCTACATGCTGGTTGATGGCCAGGGTAACTTCGGTTCTGTCGATGGTGACTCTGCGGCGGCAATGCGTTATACGGAAATCCGTATGTCGAAAATCGCCCATGAGTTGATGGCCGATCTTGACAAGGAAACGGTCGATTTCGTGGACAACTATGACGGCACGGAAAAAATTCCGGACGTCATGCCAACCAAAATTCCTAACCTGCTGGTGAACGGTTCTTCCGGTATCGCGGTAGGTATGGCGACCAACATTCCACCGCATAACCTGACGGAAGTGATCAACGGCTGTCTGGCGTACATCGATGATGAAGACATCACCATCGAAGGGCTGATGGAACACATCCCTGGCCCTGATTTCCCGACTGCCGCCATTATCAATGGTCGTCGTGGTATTGAAGAAGCCTATCGTACTGGTCGTGGCAAAATCTACATTCGCGCCCGCGCAGAAGTGGAAGCTGACGCCAAAACCGGTCGCGAAACCATCATCGTGCATGAAATTCCGTATCAGGTGAACAAAGCGCGCCTGATTGAGAAAATCGCCGAGCTGGTAAAAGACAAACGCGTTGAAGGCATTAGCGCGCTGCGTGACGAGTCTGATAAAGACGGGATGCGCATCGTGATTGAAGTGAAACGCGACGCGGTGGGTGAAGTGGTTCTGAACAACCTCTATTCCCAGACGCAATTGCAGGTTTCCTTCGGTATCAACATGGTTGCGCTGCATCACGGTCAGCCGAAGATCATGAACCTGAAAGACATTCTTTCTGCGTTCGTGCGTCACCGCCGTGAAGTGGTTACCCGCCGTACTATTTTCGAACTGCGTAAAGCGCGTGATCGTGCACACATTCTGGAAGCGTTAGCCATTGCGCTGGCAAACATCGACCCGATCATTGAACTGATCCGTCGTGCGCCAACGCCAGCCGAAGCGAAAGCAGGCCTGGTGGCTCGTTCCTGGGATCTGGGTAACGTGTCTGCCATGCTGGAACGTGCCGGTGATGATGCTGCACGTCCTGAGTGGTTAGAGCCAGAGTTTGGCGTGCGTGATGGTCAGTACTACCTGACCGAACAGCAGGCACAGGCGATTTTGGATCTGCGTTTGCAGAAACTGACTGGCCTTGAGCATGAAAAACTGCTCGACGAATACAAAGAGCTGTTGGAACAGATTGCTGAACTGTTGCACATTCTGGGCAGCGCCGATCGTCTGATGGAAGTGATCCGTGAAGAACTGGAGCTGGTGCGTGAACAGTTTGGCGACAACCGCCGCACTGAAATCACCGCTAACACTGCGGACATTAACATTGAAGACCTGATTAGCCAGGAAGATGTTGTGGTAACGCTGTCTCACCAGGGTTACGTAAAATATCAACCGCTTACCGATTACGAAGCTCAGCGTCGTGGCGGTAAAGGTAAATCAGCAGCACGTATTAAAGAAGAAGACTTTATTGACCGCCTGCTGGTGGCTAACACCCATGACACGATCCTCTGCTTCTCTAGCCGTGGTCGCCTGTACTGGATGAAGGTTTATCAACTGCCAGAAGCAAGCCGTGGCGCGCGTGGACGTCCAATCGTCAACCTGCTGCCGCTGGAAGCGAACGAACGTATCACCGCTATCCTGCCGGTTCGCGAGTACGAAGAGGGCGTGAACGTCTTTATGGCGACCGCCAGCGGTACGGTGAAGAAAACGGCGCTGACCGAGTTCAGCCGTCCGCGTTCTGCCGGTATTATCGCGGTTAACCTGAACGAAGGCGACGAACTGATTGGCGTTGACCTGACCTCCGGCTCTGACGAAGTCATGCTGTTCTCCGCAGCCGGTAAAGTGGTGCGCTTCAAAGAAGATGCTGTTCGCGCTATGGGTCGTACCGCGACCGGCGTTCGCGGTATCAAACTGGCGGGCGAGGATAAAGTGGTTTCACTGATCATTCCTCGTGGCGAAGGCGCTATCCTGACGGTAACCCAGAACGGTTACGGTAAACGTACGGCGGCGGAAGAATATCCGACCAAATCCCGTGCAACGCAGGGTGTTATCTCGATTAAAGTTACCGAGCGCAACGGTTCCGTTGTCGGCGCGGTGCAGGTTGAAGATAGCGACCAGATCATGATGATCACCGATGCCGGTACTCTGGTGCGTACGCGTGTATCTGAAGTCAGCGTGGTTGGCCGTAACACCCAGGGCGTTATCCTCATCCGTACTGCGGAAGACGAAAACGTGGTGGGCCTGCAACGTGTTGCCGAGCCAGTTGATGATGAAGAACTGGATGCTATCGACGGTAGCGTGGCGGAAGGCGACGATGAAATCGCGCCAGAAACCGAGAGCGACGACGATGTAGCGGACGAAGCAGACGAGTAATTCGTTTGATAACGTCAATAAAAGGGCCGGTGAAAACCGGCCCTTTTTTCATTAACATTGCGGCTAAAGGCTTTTCCCGCTACCTTAACCACATCCCGTTAGCCTTTGACGGCGGAGTTTCGCCACTTTGAAATATCTTGTCTCCTTTCGCACGACGCTGAAAGTTTCACGCTACCTGTTCCGAGCGCTGGCGCTGTTGCTTTGGCTGCTTATCGCGCTGATTTCCGTTTTCTATATTGTGAATGCCCTGCATCAGAAAGAGTCGGAAATTCGTCTCGAATTTAACCTTAACTCCGATCAGGCGCAGCGCTACTTCCAGCGAACCTCCGATGTGATTAAGGAGCTGAAGTACATTGCTGAAAATCGGCTTACCGCCAACAACGGTGTATTTCCCGTTGGCTCGGAAAAAGACAGCGCGGAAATACCCGACTTTGAGCCGTTATTTGCCGATTCTGACTGCGGGGCGTTAGATACCACCTGGCGTGGCCCGCTGGAATCCCTGGCGTGGTTCTTGCGCTACTGGCGAGAGAATTTTTCCGCCGCCTATGACCTTAACCGCGTATTTTTAATCGGCAGTGAAAATCTATGCATGGCGAATTTTGGCCTGCGCGAAATGCCGGTTGAACGCAGCGAAGCTTTAAACGCGCTGCACGAGCGCATTATGGCTTATCGCAATGCGCCACAGGATGAGCGTGGCGGTAATCTGTTCTGGGTGGGCGAAGGGCCACGCAATAGCGTGGGGTATTTCTACGCCCTCACGCCGGTTTACCTTGCTAACCGCCTCCAGGCGATGCTGGGCGTGGAACAAACCATCCGCATGGAAAACTTCTTTACCCCAGGCAGTATGCCGATGGGGGTATCAATTCTGGATGATAACGGCAATACGTTAATGTCACTGGCGGGGCCGGACAGTAAGTTGCATATCAGCTCGCGTGGCTTGCAGGAGCGGCTGTGGTTTGGCTATACCGCCGGTTATCGCGAGCTGGTGCTGAAGAAAACCTTGTCGCCGTCGTCGCTCAGTATTGCCTATTCCGTGCCGTTGGATGCCGTGCTTGAGCGCATTCGGATGTTGGTACTGAACGCGCTATTGCTGAACCTGGTGACGGGGGTTGCGCTGTTTACCATGGCGCGGATGTACGAACGGCGGATTTTCCTTCCTGCTGAATCGGACGCATTACGCCTCGAAGAACATGAACAGTTTAACCGTAAAATTGTCGCCTCTGCGCCGGTCGGGATTTGCATTCTGCGAACCCAGGACGGCACAAATATTCTCAGTAATGAACTGGCGCACAATTATCTCAACATGCTGACGCACGAAGATCGTCAGCGGTTAACGCAGATTATCTGCGGCCAGCAGGTCAATTTTGTCGATGTACTGACCAGTAATAATACCAACCTGCAAATCAGCTTTGTGCACTCGCGCTATCGCAACGAAAACGTGGCGATTTGCGTGCTGGTGGATGTCAGCTCGCGCGTCAAAATGGAAGAGTCGCTTCAGGAAATGGCGCAAGCGGCAGAGCAGGCCAGCCAGTCGAAATCGATGTTCCTGGCGACGGTCAGCCATGAACTGCGCACACCGCTGTACGGGATTATCGGTAACCTCGATTTGCTGCAAACCAAAGAGTTGCCGAAAGGCGTTGATCGGTTAGTGACGGCGATGAATAACTCGTCCGCGCTGCTGCTGAAAATTATCAGCGATATTCTCGACTTCTCGAAAATCGAGTCCGAACAGCTGAAAATTGAGCCGCGCGAGTTTTCACCGAAAGAGGTGATGAACCACATTACCGCCAACTATTTGCCGCTAGTGGTGAGAAAACAGCTGGGGATGTACTGCTTTATTGAACCAAACGTTCCGGTGAAGCTGTTGGGTGATCCGATGCGCTTGCAGCAGGTTATCTCTAACTTGCTGAGCAACGCCATCAAGTTTACCGATATTGGCTGCATTGTGCTGCATCTCAAGCGAGAAGGGTATTACCTCAGTATTAGCATTCGTGATACCGGAGTGGGTATTCCGGCAAAAGAAGTCGTGCGTCTGTTTGACCCATTCTTCCAGGTGGGAACCGGTGTGCAGCGCAACTTCCAGGGGACGGGTCTGGGACTGGCGATTTGCGAGAAGCTGGTCAATATGATGGACGGCGATATCGCGGTGGATACCGAACCCGGAATGGGCAGCCAGTTTACGCTGCGCATTCCGCTGTACGGTGAGCAGGATCAAACACCGCTGGAAATTGACGGCCTGGCGAAAATCCGCTGCTGGTTGGCGGTGCGTAATGCTTCTCTGGCTGATTTTATCCAGACGCTGCTCTCTTATCACGGCATCGACGTGCGTTGTTATGACGGCGAAACACCAGCGCCGGATGATTTGCTGATTGTCGATGATGAACTGACCCAGCCGTGGGCGGGTAGGGCGGCGATTGTGTTCTGCCGTCGTCATATTGGTATCCCGCAAGAACGTGCGCCGGGTGAATGGGTTCACAGTATTGTGTCACCGCATGAATTAATGACCCTGCTGGGACGTATTTATCGCGTGAAGCTGGAAACGGGCGATACCACCGAATTGCAGGCTGCGCATGAAACGCTGGTAGACAGTAACGATGACATGATGATCCTTGTCGTTGACGATCATCCTATCAACCGCCGCCTGTTGGCGGATCAGCTTGGATCGCTGGGCTATCAGTGTAAAACCGCCAACGATGGTGTAGATGCGCTGAATGTGTTGAGTAAGAACCATATTGATATTGTTCTAAGTGACGTGAACATGCCGAATATGGACGGTTATCGCCTGACGCAGCGTATTCGCCAACTAGGGCTGACGCTACCGGTCGTTGGGGTGACGGCCAATGCTCTGGCAGAAGAGAAGCAACGCTGCCTGGAGTCGGGAATGGACAGCTGTTTGTCTAAACCGGTTACGCTGGACGTGCTGAAGCAGATGCTGACGGTGTATGCGGCAAGAGTGCGTAAAGCGCGGGAATAATTTAGGGCAGGAAAGCCTTAAATAAATGAGCCGGGCTGGCGGCATCGCCAGCCCGGCGCGAACAGTTATTAGTCTTTGTCTGATGCTGAGAGCGTCACAGACGAGAGGTAGTTCAGCAGGGCGATGTCGTTTTCAACACCCAGTTTCATCATCGCTGATTTCTTCTGGCTACTAATGGTTTTAATACTGCGGTTCAATTTCTTCGCAATTTCAGTAACCAGGAAGCCCTCTGCGAACAGACGCAGAACTTCACTCTCTTTTGGTGACAGACGTTTGTCACCGTAGCCACCCGCGCTGATTTTCTCCAGCAGGCGAGAAACGCTTTCTGGGGTAAATTTCTTGCCTTTTTGCAGCGCAGCCAGCGCTTTTGGCAGGTCGGTTGGCGCGCCTTGTTTCAGCACGATCCCTTCGATATCAAGATCCAACACTGCGCTGAGAATCGCAGGGTTGTTATTCATGGTCAGCACAATAATCGCCAGACCAGGGAAGTGGCGTTTGATGTACTTAATCAGCGTAATACCGTCACCGTATTTGTCTCCAGGCATGGAGAGGTCGGTAATCAGTACATGGGCGTCCAGTTTCGGTAAGTTGTTAATGAGCGCGGTGGAGTCTTCAAATTCGCCAACTACGTTAACCCATTCAATTTGTTCCAGCGATTTACGGATCCCGAACAGCACAATCGGATGGTCATCGGCAATAATTACGTTCATATTGTTCATGTAAAGGCTACCTTGCTACAGCAAGCTCTTGACGTAAACGTCAATGTCGCTGATATATTTTTCTATGCTGGAAGCATCTTTCTCACGAATAAGATGTTCGAGCGTTTCACATAATTGCTTGCCGGGTACCAAATTTAGCATGGCAAACACCCCTTTGAGGCGGTGAGCGGTCTGCGCCAGCGCAGCGAAATCCTTCGCCGCAGATTCAGTATACAGTCTGCTAACATCTTCCGGTACCGTATCGGCAAACAGCGCATAATAGCCGCTGGCCTGAAGCTCGGCATTTTCATCGCCACCAAGCGGCGATTCCGTCACTTCTTCTTGCGCCAGTTGCTCCTCAATCAGTTGCAGGACAGCATCCTGCATCGCGTTACTCATGTTAAAATTCACGCGCAACTGGCCTGGCCCAATTTTGCGTATTCCAGCCTCATCATCGCTTAAAAGCAAGCCTGAAGCAGTAAGATTAGACGGATTATCTGTTAAAAAAAGGTCAAATTCTTGACTTGTCGCGCGTTCATCCGGGCTGATACAGGTGGCTCCCCAACTTTCGAGCTGGCGAGTTACGATGTTGCGAATCTCATTGGAGGTGATATCTATCATCGCTACGACATCGTCTAACAGCTTTTCTTCCGCCTCGGCGCTTTCTTCACGTACCGCCATTTTAACGTGCAGCATATAGCGCGTACCCAGCGATTCTCGCGCCTTAATGTTCAAATGACCGCCCAGTTTACGCGCAAGCTGATCGCACAGCCAGAAGGTGAGGGCGTTCGCTTTGCCGTAGCGGTCAGACTGCGTATCGTTGAGATACGGGAAGTGCAGATTATCAATTTCGCCGTGCGAAACGCCATTCCCGGTATCGAGAATACGGAATGTTAACCGCTCTTCCGCCGACTCATCGGCATTCACTTCCAGCACGATTTTGCCCATTTGGGTCGTGGTGACTGCGTATTGAATCAGCAGCAGCAGAATACGTCGTAGCGCGTCGCGGTCGCCATAACGCTGTTCCTTTGGCGGCAGCGGGTTGTTGATGAGCAGTTGTAGCCCTTTGCGTTTGATGGACGGCAGCACTTCAGGTACCACTTCATCAATCAGCTCTTGTAATGAGAACTGCGTCGATGTGCCTTTCCAACTGTCATTTTCCAACATATTCGCCAACTGAATTTCATCAACCAGGCGTACCAATAGGTCGGCATGGTTGGCGAGTTTTTGGCTCTCTGGCGTATCAAGGCTTGTCGCTTCAGCGGCCAGCGCTTTAATCGGCTGTTTCAGCGTATCGCTGATATTTTGCATAAACGCCGCGCGGCCTTGCTGGTTTTTCTCATACAGCCGTTGCGCCTGTTTGAGCTTTTTATTGACCAGAATTTCACGGTCTTGATCGCGAATGATAAAAATCTGCGTGCGTGGCGACACCTGGCTGCGGAACTGGCGAATTTCATACAGTTCATTATTAATAGTGGCCTGAATCACCCCTTGGTGTTGATCCGCCATGCTGGTGATATTTTGCAAATTAAGATGCGGCAACAGGTGATCGGCAATTTTATTGCTGATGATTGTCCGGTTGGACTCCTGGTCATGCACCAGCAGCCCTAGCGGCAATAAAGAGACAATCTCTTCATTTATTACGCGTAGCATCCGTAGCTCATTATTGGTGCTGGAAGCCGGAGTCGTGCTGGCGCTCCCGCGCGCGGGAAGGTTGCGGAACGTGGAGTAACCGAACAGCGCCAGCGCCAGCAGGCCAATATTCAGCAGCAGCGGCAGCATGATGTTCTGGAACGTATCCAGCATCAATGTGCCAAACGGCACTTGCCACACCAGGCGCATGCCGGTGGTGTTCAGCGCTGAGGCTATCTCAATGCGTGAGCTATTAAAGTTGATTGATACGCTGTCGCTAGGATCTTTTTCCTGGCTATGCTGAGCGTTTTGCACTGGATCTGGCTCCAGGCGGAAGCTGTCCAGTGACATGGTAGGGGGCGCTAAATCATTAATCGGCAGGTCGAATGCCACGACGGTCGCCAGATGCCCCGGCTGGTTAAAAGTGGTGCGCAGCGTAAAGTAGCGGCCATTTTGCCAAACCAGGCTGCGTAAAGATGAGAAGGTTTCACGCTCGTCCAGGGTGTTTGCCTGCTGCAACATCTCGGCGCGGCGGGAATCTACAATGCTGCCCACGGTTGACTCTTTAAAGCCGGAGGAGAGATCTTTTAGCGGTAAGGTCGAGATAAGAATCAGGCTGTTATCCTGACCATTCAGATAGTACATCGACCACGGCACGTTCTCCGCGCCCCACAAGGTGTCCAGATAAGTAGACATGCGCTGGGTAATTTCCAGCGTGGCGCTATCGTGAGATCCAAAAATCAGCGCTTCGGTTTTACGGCGCGGTTTTTCGAGGTAATAAACATCCTGCTTTAAACGCGTCTCTTGCAAGCCATCGATGGGAGTGGCGTTTGTGCCTGCGGCGGCGATGTTGTCGTAAATTTGCCAGGTGGTGTAGCGCCAGGTATCGATACGCTTATGCACGGCATGTGTCATATCAACAATCTGATAGCTTTTATCTTTAAGCCACGCATTAACCGCGCTTTGAATCATCACACCCATAGTGACCAACAATACGATGATCATCAAAAGGAAGAAGCGCGTGATGCTCCCTGGAAGCAGGGAAAATTTCGTCGGGCTCATCTTGTCGGACTGACTCATTGGCGTGTGTAACCCATCATAACGGCATATATATGCTCAGGTTTTAGGTGCGTTGAGACCTGAAACCCTATTTTTCTCTGCTGGCAGTATATACAAAAAATCCCGCAAGATGCATACACACGGCAAATTCCCCAGAGGAGAGGCTACAAGAAGCCTAAAATGAAATGCGTTTTCATTATAACGCAAGTAAGGGGGAGAGGAATTGTTGGCAATCTATACAATATTGCTTGTGTTGTACAAATATTTACCGGTTAAATTAAAAAATAGCACTAATTAACAAGACATTGATTGTTGTTGGTGTGCTGAGCTAATTTTTAGTCAACAAAATGATTAGTTAATAGTCGTTACAGTTTACGCTGGGTAGCACAAGTAGATTCAATTTGCGTAAAGATAGGTAAAAAAAAACCGGGCGCCAGGCGTCCGGTAGAAATAGGGGTAAACAGACATTCAGAACTGAATGACGGTAATAAATAAAGTTAATGATGATAGCAGGTACTATTTTAGTTGTGGGTGAAGGTTTTGTTTTATCATTCAGTGCTATACCTATGATGTTTTTCAACTCGCTGATTTTGTTTGGTTATTATTTTTCGTTTTGATTTTTAGCGCTATTTTCCCTGGTTTTTTGTGCTTATATAAAGTTCCCGTCAACTTACATTTAGAAACATCTATAACGATAAATGAAACATTTGAGTGGTTTTCGTATCATATTCTTATTGGATTATTCCCATTTTTACAGCACAATGGGTCTGCCGACTGATTAATGAGGGTTAATCAGTAAGCAGTGGCATATATAAAAGCATATATATATAACAGAGGGTTAATAACATGAAAGTTAAAGCACTGTCCCTCCTGGTACCAGCTCTGCTGGTAGCGGGCGCAGCAAATGCGGCTGAAATTTATAACAAAGACGGCAACAAATTAGACCTGTACGGTAAAGTTGATGGTCTGCACTATTTCTCTAACAACAACGGCGACGACGGCGACCAGTCCTACGTTCGTCTGGGTTTCAAAGGCGAAACTCAGGTTAACGATCAGGTGACCGGTTACGGCCAGTGGGAATACAACGTTCAGGCGAACAACACTGAAGGTTCTTCCGACCAGGCTTGGACTCGTGTAGGTTTCGCAGGTATTCGCGTTGCTGATGCTGGTTCTTTCGATTACGGTCGTAACTACGGCGTAGTTTATGACGTAACTTCCTGGACCGACGTTCTGCCAGAATTCGGCGGCGACACCTACGGTTCTGACAACTTCATGCAATCCCGTGCTAACGGCGTTGCTACCTACCGTAACACCGACTTCTTCGGTCTGGTTGACGGTCTGAACTTTGCTCTGCAATACCAGGGTAAAAACGGCAGCGTTTCCGGTGAAGGTTCTACCGCAAACGGTCGTCAGGCTCTGAAACAGAACGGCGACGGCTTCGGCGGGTCTCTGACTTATGATCTGGGCGAAGGCTTCAGCATTGGTGGTGCAATCTCCTCCTCCAAACGTACTACTGACCAGAACGACAGCCTTTACGTAGAACGTGACGCGAACACTGGCGTACCGACTGGCAAAACCAGCAAAATCTACGGTAACGGCGATCGCGCAGAAACCTACTCTGCTGGTCTGAAATACGACGCGAACAACATCTACCTGGCAACTCAGTACACCCAGACCTACAACGCAACTCGTTTCGGTGGTTCCCCGAACGCTGGCGTTTACGGTTTTGCTGACAAAGCTCAGAACTTCGAAGTGGTTGCACAGTACCAGTTCGACTTCGGTCTGCGTCCGTCCGTTGCTTACCTGCAGTCTAAAGGTAAAAACATCAACAACGGCGTGAGAGACTTCGGCGACCAGGATCTGGTGAAATATGTTGATGTAGGCGCTACCTACTACTTCAACAAAAACATGTCTACCTACGTTGACTACAAAATCAACCTGCTGGACAAAAACGATTTCACCGAAGCGGCCGGTATCTCTACCGACAACATCGTCGCTCTGGGTATGGTTTACCAGTTCTAATACTGTTAATACCGCAAAAAAAGGGGCCTTTGGCCCCTTTTTTTATCTCTGGTTGTAGCGAATTAGTGTACTCTTGCGCCGTTTGCAGGAGGGTAATAACGGATGGAAATGACTTTTTTACGAATGGCGCTGTTAAGCGTCGTGATTTTACTGACAGGCTGTGACAACACCAGCGAACCCGTTGCACCGAAGGCGGCTGTGACCGTCCTCGACGGTAAAACGATGGGGACTTTCTGGCGCGTGAGCGTTATCGGCATTGATAAAGCCCAGGCCGACGAGCTGCAGAAAAAAGTACAAAGGCTGCTGGATGGCGACGATATGCTGCTGTCAACGTGGAAGAATGACTCGGCGTTGATGCGTTTTAACCATTCGCAGAGCCTGACGCCCTGGCCGGTGAGTGAAGCGATGGCGGATATCGTTACCGAGTCGCTGCGCGTTGGGCAGAAAACTCACGGAGCAATGGATATCACCGTTGGCCCACTGGTGAATATTTGGGGCTTTGGCCCAGAAAAACAGCCGGTGAAAACGCCAACACAGGCGCAGATTGACGCCGCGAAAGCGCGCACTGGGCTACAGTATCTCTCGGTTATCAACCGCGCAGGCCAACAATTTTTGCAAAAATCGCTGCCTGATTTATATGTCGATCTTTCTACCGTTGGGGAAGGGTATGCCGCCGATCACCTGGCGCAACTGATGACTCAGGAAGGGATCTCCCGCTATCTGGTGTCCGTTGGCGGCGCGCTGGTGAGCCGGGGAATGAATGCCGACGGCCAGCCGTGGCGTGTGGCGATCCAGAAACCAACCGACCGGGAAAATGCGGTACAGGCAATTGTCGATATTAACGGTTACGGTATCAGCACGTCTGGTAGTTATCGCAACTATTATGAACTGGACGGCCAGCGAATCTCACACGTCATTGACCCGCAAACTGGGCGGCCCATTACCCATAAATTAGTCTCGGTGACGGTCATTGCGCCTACCGCACTGGAAGCTGATGCCTGGGATACTGGTCTGATGGTGCTGGGGCCGCAAAAAGCCCAGCAGGTGGTTCGTGAACAAGGGCTGGCGGTGTACATGATTTTGAAAGAGGGCGAGGGCTTTACTACCTGGATGTCACCTCAATTCCGCTCTTTCCTGGTGAATGGCCAAAATTAAAAAGCAAGATTGTGGGTTTCTTCGGGCCTCCTTTTAGGCAAAGTAGCGATTACACTAGAAGGAGGAGCCTGTTATGACCACTCAAACGCTTTACACCGATGAGCAGCGCTGGCAGGCGGTGCTCAATCGTGATGAAACTGCCGACGGTCTGTTTGTGTTTGCTGTGCAGACCACCGGCATTTTCTGCCGCCCATCCTGCCGTGCCCGCCACGCGCTGCGCCAGAATGTGCGCTTTTACCCGGATGTTCACGCCGCGCTGGCCGCAGGGTTTCGCCCGTGCAAACGCTGCCAGCCAGATAAAACCACGCCAGAACAACAGAGAATCGACAAAGTCGCTTACGCCTGCCGTTTACTGGAACAGGACACTCCAATCACGTTGGAAGCGCTGGCAGAGGCTGTCGCCGTTAGCCCTTACCATTTTCACCGCCTGTTTAAATCGGTCACGGGTGTGACGCCAAAAGCCTGGCAGCAGGCATGGCGCACACGTCGCCTGCGAGAATCCCTGAACGAAGGTGAACCGATCACCCAGGCGGTACTGGCAGCGGGCTTTCCATCGAGCAGCAGTTACTATCGCCGGGCAGATTCACTGCTGGGAATGACTGCTCGAGCCTATCAACAAGGCGGAAAAGACACGGAAATTCACTACGCGTTTGGCGAATGCGCGCCAGGGCGCTGCCTGGTCGCGCTGAGCGAGCGCGGTATCTGCGCTGTCTTGCTGGGGGATGATCACAGCGCACTGCTGACGGAACTTCAGCAAAGTTTCCCCGCCGCTCACTGTCTGGAGGCTGACCCAGCCTTTACGACGCAAATTAACGCCGTTATCGCCAGCCTGGATCGCCGCGCGGCAACGCTATCGCTGCCACTGGATATTCGTGGAACCGCGTTTCAGCAACAGGTTTGGCAAGCATTACGCGCGATTCCAGCGGGCGAAACGCGCAGCTACCAACAGGTGGCGGACAGTATCGGCAAACCTAAAGCAGTGCGCGCGGTCGCTAGCGCCTGTGCGGCGAATCGGTTGGCTATTCTGATACCTTGCCACCGTGTGGTGCGGGGCGATGGCAGTTTGTCGGGATATCGCTGGGGCGTAGCACGCAAAGCGGCGCTGCTCCAGCGTGAGAAAAACCAGGAGCGCTAATGCTGGACTTGTTTGCTGATGAAACGCCGTGGGCCGAGCCACTGGCTCCCGGCGCAACCATTGTGCGGCGGTTGGCGCGCGAACACAGTGCCGCGCTATTGACGGCGATTGCCCAAGTGGCGGCGCTGTCGCCGTTTCGCCATATGGTTACGCCAGGCGGTTACACTATGTCGGTGGCGATGACCAACTGTGGCCCACTGGGCTGGAGCACGGATAGCAGAGGCTACTGTTATGCGGCTATCGACCCGCTCACCGGCAAGCCCTGGCCACCCATGCCGGGCTGTTTTCGTCAGTTGGCGCAGGATGCGGCAAACCGCGCGGGTTACCCCGGTTTTCATCCCGATGCCTGTCTGATTAACCGCTATCAGCCAGGCGCAAAATTATCTCTGCATCAAGATAAAGATGAAGCGTGTCTTAGTGCGCCGATTGTGTCGGTCTCTTTAGGGCTGCCCGCGACTTTCCAGTTTGGTGGTCTGAACCGCAGCGACCCGTTGCAGCGAGTATTGCTGGAACACGGTGATGTGGTGGTGTGGGGCGGTGAATCACGGCTGTTTTATCACGCCATTTTGCCGTTGAAAGCAGGGAGTCACCCGCAGGTTGGGGAGTGGCGTTATAACCTCACATTCCGCCGTGCCGCAATGTGAATGATTTCGTGTATAAAAATAAGAATTATTCTTGATGTACTTGCTCAGCAGTTTACACTGCTGGCTGTTTTTTCTTGCCCTGGTTGTTGCTATGGAACTTCTTTTACTCGTCTGGCGTCAGTACCGCTGGCCTTTTACTGCCGTGATGGCGCTTAGCCTGCTCAGCGCTGCGCTGGGTATCGGGCTGATTGCGTTTATCAATGTGCGCCTGATTGAAACTGTCGATACCACTCTTGCCGTATTGCCGGAATTCCTGGGCCTGCTGCTGTTATTAATGGCGGTGACGCTCGGCTCGCAGCTGGCGTTGACCACGCTGGGGCACCACTTTGTTTATCGCCTGCGCCGTGAATTTATCAAACGCATTCTTGACACCCAGGTCGAGCGCGTGGAAAAGCTTGGTAGCGCATCGCTGCTGGCGGGGCTGACCAGTGATATTCGTGCCATTACCATTGCGTTTGTGCGCCTGCCGGAGCTACTGCAGGGGATTATTCTGACCCTCGGATCGGCGGCTTATCTGGCGGTGCTGTCCACCAAAATGCTGCTGATTACCGCACTGTGGGTGGCCTTGACCATCTGGGGCGGTTTTATGCTGGTGGCGCGAGTCTACCGGCACACGGCAACGCTGCGTGAAACCGAAGACAAGCTGTATAACGATTACCAAACGGTGCTGGAAGGGCGTAAAGAGCTGACCCTCAATCGCGAACGTGCGGAGTACGTCTTTGAGCAGCAGTTCACGCCGAATGCGCAAGCCTACCGTCATCACATTGTTCGCGCCGATACCTTCCACCTCAGTGCTGTTAACTGGTCGAACATTATGATGCTGGGGGCGATTGGCCTGGTATTCTGGATGGCGAACAGCCTGGGATGGGCTGACACCAACGTCGCGGCCACTTATTCACTGACGCTATTGTTTTTGCGCACACCGCTGCTGTCGGCGGTGGGCGCACTGCCGACGCTGCTGAGTGCTCAGGTGGCGTTTAACAAGCTGAACAAGTTTGCGCTTGCGCCGTATCGCGAAACTTTCCCGCAGCCCACGGCACACCCTGGCTGGCAAACGCTGGAACTGCGCGATGTGACCTTCCATTATGAAGACAATACGTTCGCCGTTGGGCCGCTGAATTTAACGCTCAAACGTGGCGAGCTGGTATTCCTGATTGGCGGCAACGGTAGCGGTAAATCGACGCTGGCGATGCTACTGACTGGGCTGTATCAACCGGTTTCCGGGCAGATTCTGCTCGACGGTCAGCCGCTGGCAGCAGAAAAACCTGAGGACTACCGCAAACTGTTCTCGGCCGTGTTTACCGATGTCTGGTTGTTTGACCAACTGCTTGGCCCGCAGGGCAAAGCGGCGAACCCAGAACTGGTCAACAAATGGCTGGCGCAGTTGCAGATGAGCCACAAAGTGAAGCTCGACAACGGCCGCATTCTTGATTTGAAACTGTCGAAAGGGCAGAAGAAGCGCGTTGCGCTGCTGCTGGCGCTGGCGGAAGAACGCGATATCATTATGCTGGATGAATGGGCCGCCGATCAGGATCCTCATTTCCGGCGTGAGTTTTACCAGGTTCTGCTGCCATTGATGCAGCAAATGGGTAAAACTATTTTCGCTATCAGCCATGACGATCACTATTTTATTCATGCCGATCGCCTGCTGGAAATGCGCAATGGCCAGTTGAGTGAGCTGGTGGGTGAGGAGCGTGAACGCGCCTCTCGCGATGCTGTCTCGCGGACGGCCTGATTTTTTTCGCCAAATTGCGTTTTTTTTCAGCGTCTGACAGGCTGGCCTAGTCTTTTTTACATCACCCCGCGCTATGCTTAGTTCGCTCAATCATCCGGTTGAGCGAATCTTCGCGAATAAGGATTATTCATGTCTCTGTTGAAGAAGAACAGCGCCCGCCTGCGCGACGAAGAGCGTATGCGGCTTATCTGGTTGTTAACCACCGATAAAGCCGTGACCTCTGCGCTGTTGGGTAAATTAACGCTCGCCGAGCAGTATGACGAAAGCGCGCTGAGTGACGACCTTGCGGAAGTGGGGGCGCTGGTTGCGCATTTGCCGCCGCCGGATCTTGCCGATACCCTCGAAGCTTTGCCCTCCGAAGAACGTCACGCCCTGTGGAACATGGTCGAAGATGAGCGGCGCGGGAAGGTTTTGCTCGAAGCATCGGAGAACGTCTGGGATGACCTCATTGAGGATATGAGCGACCGGGCGTTGCTCGATGCACTGCAAACGCTGGATATCGACGAACAGATTTATCTGGTGCAGCATCTGCCTCGCGACCTGACGGGACGCCTGCTGGCTTCGATGTCGCCTGCGGAACGGGCGCGCGTGCGTCAGGTGATGAATTACGACCATGACCAGATTGGCTCCATCATGGAGTTTGAGGTCATCACTATTCGTGCCGACGTGACTCTGGCGTCGGTGCAGCGTTTTCTACGGCGGCTGGGCAAAATGCCGGAGAACACCGATAAACTGTTTGTTATTCAGCGCGATAAAACGCTGATTGGCGAGCTTGAGTTGAAGACGATCCTCCTGAATTCGGCGGATCGCTACGTTCATGAAGTGATGGAAGCAGACCCCGTAGCGTTCCATCCAGAAGAAAAATCGGAAAGCGTCGCCCGAACCTTCGAACGTGACAACTTGATCAGTGCTGCGGTGATTGATTCAGAAGGCAAATTGATGGGGCGTTTGACCATCGATGAAATCGTTGATGTGGTATACGAAGAAACCGACAGCGATTTGCGCCGTATGGGCGGCCTGAGCAGTGAAGAGGACGTTTATGCGCCAGTGATGAAAGCTGTCAAAACTCGCTGGGCGTGGCTCGCGATTAACCTGTGTACGGCGTTTATCGCCTCCAGGGTTATCGACGGTTTTGAACACACGATTTCGCAGTTGGTAGCGCTCGCTTCACTGATGCCGATTGTCGCCGGTATCGGCGGCAACACCGGTAACCAGACCATCACCATGATTGTCCGCGCACTGGCGCTTCAGCATATTCAGCCGGGTAATTTCTCATTCCTGATCCTGCGTGAGATGGGCGTCGCACTGATTAACGGGATTGTCTGGGGCGGCATTATGGGTACGGTTACCTGGCTGCTGTATGGCGACCCGCATCTTGGCGCAGTGATGACGCTGGCGATGATCCTCAACCTGCTGGTGGCGTCGATTATGGGCGTACTGATCCCCATGATCATGGTGAAACTGGGGCATGATCCAGCGGTGGGGTCGAGCGTGATGATCACGGCGATCACCGATACCGGCGGATTCTTTATTTTCCTCGGGCTGGCAACGGTGTTCCTGCTGTAAATCTGCCATCGTCGGGCCTGCGGTGACTATCGCAGGTTCGGGGCTGGAAATGGGAGTCGGAGCGAGAAAACGGCAAATCAGGAAGGGTATTCACAGGTTATTGATGACGGCTTTTCTATAAGCCAGTGATAACCTGTTTAACATCACAAAGGGGAGAATGATACCGCTTCCCGTCACATTCTACTAGTACCAAACTTCATTTTCTGTACACATTTATTAAACATTTTAATAACAGATCTCAAAACTCAACTTAAATTTTAAACAATATTTAATTTTATCTTGCTGGGTGGTAACGTAACTGTACGGATGTTTTTACCTGCGTGTAACAAACGCGAGTCAAGTAAGGCCCCCTGCAATGAATAAAAAAATGGCAGTACCCAACACACAGAAAACGGTTTCTGTGGCGACTAAGGCGAAGGCTCGTGAGGTGCACGAGACAGATGTATTGCTGATCGGTGGCGGAATTATGAGCGCTACGTTGGGTACGTGGCTGCAAGAGCTGGAGCCTGACTGGTCAATCACTATGGTTGAGCAGATGGAAAGCGTAGCGGAAGAAAGCTCCAACGGCTGGAATAACGCCGGTACTGGGCACTCGGCGCTGATGGAGCTCAACTATACCCCGCAAAAAGCTGACGGCTCTGTCAGCATCGAAAAAGCCATTGATATTAACGAAGCGTTTCAGGTGTCCCGCCAATTTTGGGCGCACCAGGTGACGCGCGGCGTACTGGCGCAGCCAAAAAGCTTTATTAACACCGTGCCGCACATGAGCTTTGTGTGGGGCGAAGATAACGTCAATTTCCTGCGCGCCCGCTACCGTGCGTTGCAGAAAAGCCCGCTGTTTAGCGGTATGCGTTATTCCGAAGATCACCAACAGATCAAGCAATGGGCGCCGCTGGTTATGGAAGGGCGCGACCCGCAGCAGATTATCGCGGCTACGCGTACCGAAGCTGGTACTGACGTCAATTACGGTGAAATTACCCGTCAGTTGATTAGCGCGCTGAAAACGCGCGACCGCTTCTCGCTACAGTTGAACACGGTGGTACGCCGCTTCCACCGTAATGCGGATAACAGCTGGACGGTTACGGTGTCTGACGCCAATAACAGCCACGCTAAACGCACTATTCTTGCCAAATTTATCTTTATCGGTGCGGGCGGCGCAGCGCTGAAGTTGCTTCAGCAAACCAAAATCCCGCAGGCGAAAGAGTACGCAGGCTTCCCTGTTGGCGGCCAGTTCCTGGTGTGTGAAGACCCCGAAGTGGTTAATCACCACCTGGCGAAAGTCTACGGCCAGGCCTCGGTAGGCGCTCCACCAATGTCCGTACCGCATATTGATACCCGTATTATTGACGGTAAACGCGTGGTGCTGTTTGGGCCATTCGCGACCTTCTCCACCCGTTTCCTGAAAAACGGCTCGCTGTGGGATTTGCTGGCTTCAACCAATAAATCTAATATTCTGCCGATGCTGAACGTGGGGCTGGACAACTTTGATCTGGTGAAATATCTGGTCGGTCAGGTGCTACAGAAAGACAAAGACCGCCATGCGGCGCTACGCGCTTACTATCCGATGGCGAAAAAGCAGGACTGGCGTTTGTGGCAAGCGGGCCAGCGTGTACAGATTATCAAACGTGATGCCCGTATCGGCGGCGTACTGCGTTTGGGGACGGAAGTGGTTAGTGACGATGAAGGCACAGTGGCTGCGCTGCTGGGGGCGTCACCTGGGGCTTCTACTGCCGCGCCTATCATGCTGGAGCTGATGGAAAAAGTCTTTAAAGACAAAATGCAGACTGCCGAATGGCAGGAAAAAATCCGCGCGGTAGTGCCAACCTATGGCTCTACGTTGACGGAAAACCCACACTTGATTGAGAAGACGCTGGCCTACACCAGTGAAGTGCTTGGGCTGCGTTATGAAGCGGCTAGAGAGGCGGATCCGGTACCTGCGGCGCAAGTGGTATCGAAACCGGTAACGCTGAAAGAGATTGCGGATATCGCGCTGTAAAAAAATACCCGGCGTTGCAAGGCTTCGCCGGGTTGTGCTATCTGCGTTACCCGGCGAGGGTGTTGACGCCAACGCCGGGAGTCACGATATTAACGAACGACCGCATCATGCATGGTATCTTCTGCTGACCATACGCGGTATTTAACTTCAACGTTTTCCGGCGTATAGACAACGATTGGCAGTTTGCTGTTGTAGCGCAGCATCCCTTCTTCACCCAGGGATGCGCTGACGAATTTCTTGGTTTTTTGTTTGTCAGGACATGCCATCATGGTGGACATCGGGCCGCTCACTTTCTCAACGACGTAGTAGTCGTAACCCCAGCCTTCCAGCGTTTTGCTTTCCAGTTTGCCGCCCAGACGGTGGTGGTTGCAGTCCACTTCCAGCGTCTGACCGACCAATAACTCTACTTTATAGGCTGATTCGTCTTTCTGCGCTGGCAGTTGAATGACCTGACGCTTCATGCCTTTTTCTGCCTGCGGGTAAGGTGCTACCTTTTCCAGCGGCTGTTCTGTGGCTAACGCACTGCTGGAGATACAAGCAACGGCCAGTAATGAAGCGGCGAGTTTATGTGTGTTTTTCACTGTGAATCCTTTTTATCAGTATGCAACAGGATGAGAATATCATTGCTGACATGAATGGTAATCGTATTTTACTGAATATTGCATTAGGAATAGTGCTATATATTGCCTATATGAATGAATATAGCGATTACCTCTCCCACAAATGGCGTATCCGCCTAAGATCTGATGACGACTCATGGTCAAGCACGTTCTCATTATAGCCGCGCTACTTGGCGCTATCCCTGCGGCTAACACTTCCATTCAAGCACGTTGTTTTTGCAACGATTCGGGACTCCTTGCTGAGGCCTTTTAATCGCAAGTTCAATGACTTTCTGAGTTCGCGCTCGTGTGGCAGTTAATTGGGCATTCATTGATTTTCACCATCATCTATCGGCGATGGGGGAGGGTGTTATTTCATCACTTAAATCTACCAGGATTTTTTCGGCTTTGCGTGAGTGGTCTACATACGGTTGGTCGCTACTGGGAAAACTAAAAAGTTCATATTGATGGCATGTATTGGAAAACGACTGAACATTCTGAATGCAATGCTAAAAAAGAACGAAGCATGGGACCCTGAGTATCACAGTGATGCTTCGTAATCGGAGTTTAAAGACAGTTGCTATGCTCAAACTATATGGCAGGCTCGTGGGGTTAGTCCAATATCTGGTTTGCCGGATAGTGACGATATTGCGATGGCCAGTATCAATCGTCAGAGGTTGAAACTTAAATCGCGCTCCTCACGTCTGCTGCTGTTATCATAATTTGGGCGGATACCAGTTTTTAAAATCGTCACCCAGGTGTTGCTTGAGCAACGGAAAGCCTAATGAGGATACGCAGGGACTCTTATCGTCACAATACCATTTGACCGCACCAAAAAATCCTTCCCAGGATCGGTAATCCATTATCTTATTTTCAGGCGGAAGTGTTGCGTGATTGGAGAGTACCGTACCGGTGAAATTTGTTTGTGCCGCAGTGTCCATCGGTTCTGTGTGCAGCGATGTTCGCAGGTTATCAAGGTTAGTCTGGTTTTTTATACTGACTCTTTTATAAGGCTTTGAGAATGGCATTGCTTTATAAAACTGACTCACACCCCCGAGCCTTTTTTCAAATAGTTCAATGCACAGGTCATCTTTCTTTGCTAATGGAAATGATACAGATACCTGGATCTTGGTTGTTTTTTCGATAGGGCTAATTTGCAATACTGGCTGGATGGGCCCCACGGCTTTTCTGAATATAATGCCATAACAAAAACCCTCACTTCCTAGTTCAATCGATATAGTCTGTATCGGGATGTCAGTATGGGTCTCTATGTCTTTTAAGAAAAAAACAGAGGGATGAGTGATAATATCTAAAATGATGTGCCTTGTTGTGCTATGTAAGGTAATTGAATCGATGTCAGTATCAGATCTTGTTAACCGGGGCGTTTTTCCATAGGGGGACATGATGGTTATTTTCACAGGAATCTCTGGTGCAATATTATAAATCTGGATATTTATTCACAGTATCACGCTCTGGCTTTAAATATATGTATGATACTTCCTGAGTCAGCGTGTTCCAGTACGAGTCTGGAATGGGATTTATTCTAATGTAGAATAAATTCTGTTCTATAATGAAATTATATGCTTAATATGTTTTCGAACATCAGATATGTCAAGGTATATAATTATGGATTTATTATTAGGGGGCAATTGTGAACAGTGAGTCCGGCCCGTTCACCGTGTCGCCATTCACCAGACGCAAATCCGTATATTGATGCTCTGTCGCCTAGCCCTGAGCGGGGCTCGATGGCTTACATTTATGTAATTACCCGAAATGGATATCCGCATAAATAATTAAAGGTTTCCGGGGAACCGCATGGTTATTTTTCATTGGAATTATGACCCCAGCATGAAATGTTTTGTAGTAAAATTCCCTATGGCTACCATAGTAAATCATTGTGTATAATACAGATGTGATTAAGTTTGTTTTTTCGGAAAATAAATATTATTTTTGGTTGTGTTTTTTACTTCATGATGCTTATTTTTTTAGCGAAAAATAAAGCCGTATAATTTTGTGATTTGCATGAGCATGAATGATAGAACGATTAATGGCTAACTCATGGTATGGGACTTTATCTTTCAGGGCAGATAAGTGTGTATGCTAAAAATGGAAAAAACCGGGCATATGGTGTGGTGTGCGCTTATTGCACTTCTTACCGCCAGTTCCGACGGTAGAATTACGTCAGCGTTACAGGAGGATATGTTTATCACTCGCTGGCTGATACAAGCAAAAAAGCAGAGGCGGTTTTCACGGGATGTCACCACAGACATTGACTGGATACTGAGCCAGGCCAGTTCGCTCGGGAGACAAGCTCGTTTACGCGATAAATTGTTTAAGCTCTGGGATACGTGTTCTGGTGAGCTGGAGGCTCAGAGCGATCTCTTCAGACTCATCTGTTCTATGGATATGCTCCGGCAGTCAGGCTGGAGCTATTGTGTTGTGAGCGACCGGGAATGGGGTCGTGCCTCTCCGTATCAGGAGAGCAGTATCTTACTGTTGAAAGATTCCCTGGAGATGAACTTTAGCGACGAGGGGGAGCAGCTATGCCCTTTACCCATCCGAATTTACGGTGTGGTGGATACGCTCAATAGGCTGCTCAAACAATGTGGCTGGGAAGTGATTTATCATGATCCGGCATGGGAACTGACAACTTGCTCTCCAGTGATAACCGATGGGAAAGATGCCCAGACGTTATCAGGTCGCTAAATCCCTTAAAAGAATGCGACTTATCCTCATGAGGCATTTTTCCTCTTTGCAAAGGAGTGCAATCAAATGACAAAATCCATTTTTCCAACCACAATATTTTTTCTGGCTTGCGGCCTCATTATTATCTTCGTCCTGATGTTCATTGTATTCCCGCCACTGGATACCGCGCTTGCCTAGACCGCGCATACCTCCCTGGATTCTGAAGCGGTATATATAACCAGTAAAAATACTGTCGCTGAGATGCAATTTTGTACCCAAACAATTATCCACGAAAGCTATCGCCGATTATATGGTGCGGCTGGCAAAATACCTCACTTCACGTCAACCCCATATGCTGGATAAAAAAGTTATTTTCAACGTGTGCAGGAAATCAGCCTTGATGTCTGCCTGTCATGCAGGGAGGGCAGGAACAACATCATACCTGAACATGCCGTCAGAGATGATGAATAAGCCTATCGGGGGATTACTGGTGATAAGCATGATCTGGCTGGTGGGGGCAATCTGTGATTGTTTTTTATTTTTATATTCCTGTCCCATCTTACAGTTTAGTTAATATAAAAATAAATCCAATTTAAATGCGTTTCTCATATTATTGTGTCCATTTTAATATTTGCATTTTACTTATTTCCATTATTGAAACTTTGATCTACTATCGTTGTTATCGGAAGGTATGAAAGACATCTTTATATCTTTTGAAAAAAATAAATACATAAATAATTCCAGAAATATATTTTTTGCACTAAAGGGATTTCGCGCAATGGATCATTCTATTCTGTACGACATATGGCATCAGGCGTATACCTCGATTTGTCTGCGTCGTATTCACGCGCCCGTGAATAATGATATCTGGCATTTACGCTTTCATTGTCAGCAGTACTCGATGGCGCTATTTCATCAGGTCATGGCGGGGCGTTACGTTTTATCGCCTGTGTCGCGCAGTCGTGGGCAGGGGCCACTGCAGTGGAGCGTGATGGATGCGGTGGTACTGGAATTCCTCATGTTATGCCTGAAAGAGATATTGCCGGTGCACGATCGTCGTCAGTACCAGGCTGGTGGGCTGGTGGGTGCAGTGGCTCAGGTTTCTCAACGTCTTGCCTCTGGCCGGTTCTCTTTTGTGTACCGGACGAATATCCGGGGTTTTTATGAGCATATTCGTAAACCAGCGTTGATTTCGCTGGGAGAGCAGCACATCCATGATCAGCGACTACGCACGTTGTATGAACAATATGTCTGCTATGCCATTGAGGACGACGGCGTGATTCACTCGCCCCTTAAAGGGATCTGCCATGGCGGTGCTCTCAGTCCACTGATTAGTGCCAGCGTGCTTTACCACATTGATAACCATTTTGAGCAGCGTTGTGGGGCCGGTTTCTGGTTTGCCCGATATATGGACGATTTTCTCATTCTCAGCGAAAAGCGCTGGCCCGTTAAGCATGCGATTTCCTGGCTCCAGACGCAGTTTGATCTGGAGGGGGTTAGGTCGGTCTCTGACAAAACGGTGGTTGGGCGAGTCGATAATGGCTTTGACTGGCTGGGTGTCAGGTTTGATTCACACGGAAAACGCATTGCGCCGGAGGCGATAGCCAGCTATCAGCGCAAGCGAGCAGAGAAATATCAGCACTGTCAGTGCCGACGTTATACCCGGCAACAAACGTCTGAAGTGATGGAACAGTATGACCGCCGCTGGGCTAGATGGGCTGCTTTGTTGCTGACTAACTAAGTTTATCACCCATTGCTGACGAAGGGCTTCGCGCTTAGCAATGGGGCTGGGTAATACCGGCATGGAGTCAGGAAGCCGACACGATATTCACTAAGGATAGGGACATTTCCCCTGAATAAAAACACTGCCTCCGGCTTTATGAGCAACCCTACTTCAGGGGGAAGCAGAATAGGAGAAGAATTATATGAACATTCATACCAAACGCCGCTACTGCGCCCTCGCCGTCGCAGCACTGCTCACTCAATCCGCCGCGTACGGTGCCACGTATAATACAGGTATCTACACCGGCCCGAACGGTGGTATATGGGGTACTGCCAGTACGTCCATACCAACGCTCGCCACTAATGGTACCGTCGTCAACACCGTCGGGACCGACACCGCAGGTTTGTTCATGGGCGACTTCAGCACCTCTGGTGTATCATACAACGTTGCTCAGTTCGACCTAACCTCTCACGCAACCGTCGGTACCGCATACGGCGCCCGCGTCGTCGCCCAAGGTCATGACTTGACCATCGACCACAGCAGCATGAACGTTACTTCCGACCAGGACTCCGCCTGGGGCGTGATGACGACCGGTGGGGGAGCTATTGGCACCGGGGTGACCACGGTAACTAACAGTGATATCACAGTCACCGCCGCGATAGACGCATACGGCTTGGTATATGGTGACGAGAGCGCAACTAGCATCAACGCACCGCTGACTATCGCTGACAGCAACATCCAGGCGAACGGAACGGTCAGCGGCACTGGTGTCGAGGTGCATAACACCGGTACTCTATCCATGGACAACAGCACTGCGCACGGATCCACGGTAGGGATCAAAGCCCAGGGACTTGGTGCTGCAACGATCGTTGGTAGCACAATCAGCGGAGACTTAGGCGGCCTGTCGCTCGCTCGGAGCACTGTCGCTGGCTCCGCCACTACCTCGGACGTTACCCTGCACAGCAGTAGCGTGCAGGGGGGTACAGGGGCGTACCAAGCTGATGGTACCTACTCTGTACTGACCTCGGGGACAAACAGTAACGTCGTAGCCGATACCGGAAGCACGATCACCGGCGATTACGTTATTGGCGCTTCAACGAACTATTCAGGCCACAGCGTGCTGAACATGAGTGACGCAGGCACCAGCCTCAATGGGAACGTCATTGTGGACAACCAGAACAGTAGCGACACGGCCAACAGCGCGGGAGGCGGGGCGAACAGTGCCTCCGTCAACGTTGCCAACGGCGCGCTTTGGCAGGGTAATGCATCTACGATCAATACCACTGCGGGGCTTGCTGAGCAAAGCACCATCAGCGTTGCATTAAGTACTGGAGGTACATGGAACGGTGACGCGCAGCAGAACGCGTCCGGTGTAGCAACCAATATGAACGTTGCGATCACCAATGGTGGCGTGTGGCAGGGTAACGCCACTATGGACAGCGGTTCCGCTGGGGTAACCAGTGTCTCATTGGACGGCGTGGGCTCCATCTGGAACGGTAACGCGATCACTGACGCCACTGCCACGGGTTCGACTACCATCGACCTCAGCAACGGTGCCGTCTGGACGGGTGCTGTACAGGACGCCCGCGTCACTCCGTCGGATACCGCCCTGAATCCGATGGCGGTGGGTAATACCAGCTCCATCGCGTTATCTTCTGGTGCGACATGGGTGAATACTGATAATTCCACGCTCAGTTCATTAAGTCTCAACAACGCCACTCTGGAGATGCATAACGGCGACGTCTACACCCAGACCATGACCGGGTCCAGTGCCACGATTATCTCGGACTACAACGTGAATACCGGACTCTATAATATGCTGACAGCGGGTAACGCCAATGGCGACTATCACGTTATTGCCCGCGATAACGGCGCCGAGGGGGTGGTATCGACGGGAGCGACGCTGATGGACGTGCGGTCCGGCGATGTGACCGTTACAGGGACTTCGGATATCGGTACTTACCAGTATCAGACCGTTGCCGTGAAAAATGCGGACGGCAGCACTTCTGTAGTGCTGAATGACATTCCTGCTGGTGGCGATGGTGGCGATGGTGGCGATGGTGGCAAGGCGTTATCCACTCAGGCCAAAGCTGCAGTTAACACCCGTTCCGCATCGACTGCCTTGTGGTATGCGGGAGATGAGGCGCTGGATGGTCGTATGAACGATGCGCGTCACGGACAAGATAACGGCAATGGCGTCTGGCTCAACACTTTTGGTGGCAAGCAGAGTCTTAACCAGTCTCGCGGTGGCGACTATGATGCCAAGATTGGCGGCGTTATGCTGGGTGTCGATAAAGTGTTTGATATGAAAGACAACAGTAAGCTGCTGGTAGGCTTCGCAGGTTCATGGGGTAAAGCCGACCTGGATATGGATAATGCCGGAGGTGACATCAACGACTATTCGGCGCAGGTTTATGCGCAATGGCGTCTGAACAACGGTTTCTTCGCTGAAGGCTCCGTTAAAGCAGCCCGCTTTGAAACCAGCCAGGATGTTATCTCCACTGACGGC
Organism: Kluyvera fluvialis; assembly: GCF_059725275.1. Taxonomy (NCBI): domain Bacteria; kingdom Pseudomonadati; phylum Pseudomonadota; class Gammaproteobacteria; order Enterobacterales; family Enterobacteriaceae; genus Kluyvera; species Kluyvera fluvialis. The sequence continues at coordinate 1,682,962 of NZ_AP046142.1, forward strand.
TCCCGTTCCAGCGGCGATTACAATTCAGCAGGTTATGGTGCCAGCCTGAAAGGCGGTTACAGCTGGAAACCAGCGAAGAAAGTCTTTGTTGAACCTTACGTTAAGCTGTCCGCGATGCGTCTGCAGAGCGCAAACTACACCACCGACAACGGCATGAAAGTTGAGACTGGCTCTTATGACTCCCTGCGCGTTGAAGGCGGACTGGATGCGGGTATCTGCACGGGTCGTAACGATAGCGTCTGTCCGTATGTACATTTGGCCGGGGTATCAGAACTGGCGGATGGCAACAGCGAACGCATCAACGGTGAAAATATCAATAACAGCATTGATGGCTCGGGTTTTGTCGGTGGTGCTGGTGTTCGCGTCCAACTGACGAAGAACCTCAGTGCGCATGCCGCCCTTAACTACGGTCACGGTGAGCACAGCGAAACTCCGGTACAGGGTAACCTGGGTATCAACTGGAGCTTCTGATAAGTCTGACCCCGGGTTTTTCCCCGGGGTCTTTTCGTTTCAGGTGATAAGGAATGGCCCGCTGGTTATTTTCTCTTTTATAGAAGGTTCCCGGCGGGTCTTCTACCGGGAAGGAGTATTAACACCGAAGACCATAAAAGAATGACCGGTGATGTGGCTGATGAACGTTGAAAGTGTCGCTTATTGCCGTGTTTTCTTAACACTATGGTCGGAATAAAGCGTCAACACACATTGTCATGAGAAACCAATAGCTATTGTACCGGTACCATCCCCATACCCGATGACGATCATCTCAGGGCAACACCATGACGAACGATGTGGTGTTATAGGGGGGCGGATTTTCGGCTTCATCCTATATATAATCTATATATAAAACGATACTTTTATCAGCATAATTGGGGGAATCTAATTTAATGATTAAGTAGTAGGTATCGTTATGATGGGGCGAAAAAAACAGCATTCAATTGACGATCTGCTTGCATTGTACCAGCAAGAAAGTCAGGCTGCGGCATCATTATTCACCCATCAGTATGAGCTTCCATCGGAGAATGAGTCTCATAAAAAAGAGACACGGTACAATGAACTGTTACAGCTTTGCGAACGACTCCACGCGTTGCTCCCTCAGGGTGAAATCCATTCGATTCCTCACGATCATACATTGCCACTGGATGTCGAAGGTAAAAAATATGTTGCTTTCGTGCGTAAAGGAAGGATGGGGGCTGAATTCAGGTATGAGCATATGCTGGAATGGGTATCTTCGGGGGTGATTAATCCTCCGCAGATGTATGGGGCAGGGCGTATCGATCCTCAGATTGGTGATATTCATATGCGACTTCGGACGCACAGTAGTATGGCAGAGATCGAACTCTATCCGCTAAATTATTTTGAGACATTACTCACTGAACGGCAGGCCTGGGAACTGGCCGCACGCATCCTGGCATACAATATTTCCTATATGGCGATGATGTTTACCATGCAGTTTGCAGGGGGGGCCTACCAGATTATTCGGGGCCATTTGCTCCATATGTCGAACCGAGATTTTCTGTTTCTCAGGCAATATAACGTTGCTGCTTTGATAAGTAAAAGAACCGGGCTTTCTAAAAGTACGGTTACTTCCGTGTTATCCTCGTTAAGACAACTTGGATATATAGGATTATCGCGCGGCAGATTAGTATGGATAAAGGCACTTCCTTCCACGCTTCCTGTGGCTTATTAATTGATTCTACTCGGGGAATGGGGAAGATAGTAACTTTATCTGAGAAAGCCTCTGTTTTAGTTGAAAATAATAACCAATTATATTGATATTGACCTGGTGTTTTGACATATAGCATAAAACGGCTTCTATTTATAAAATAGTGAAACTCATAAAATGAATAAATCTATTTATCGATCAGATGATTTTTTTCTGGTGTGTGGATGTATTATTTTAGCCATCCTGATTATTATTTTTTCTTTCCCAATAAACTCTGCCTTTTTTGAGACTGAAAAGACTTATCCGACGAGTAAAATGGTACATATTGTTGTCGAGCCCTCCCCTGCGCTGGAACACTCACCTGTGGTGAAACATTTCTGTAACCAGAAAATTGCGGTTCAGGCTATTGTGGATTATAAGGCGAGGCTTGCCAGATATCTCTCTTCACAGCAGCTATATATGCTGGAAAAAAAAGGATTTTTTGAACGCATAAAAGAAATCAGTATCAATGCTTGTTTATCAGGAGCCTGGGATCGAAAGCATGGGGTTCGGGCAGGCACTCCTTCGGTTCTTCCCGGAGAGAACATGTCAACAAATGTTGTTGTCAGAGACGATGAGAGTGTTTATACCGACGGTTTGCTGATCATTGGAGGGGCCTGGCTGGCGGGATATAGCCTGTAATCATATTTTAACCTGCTATGTATTTTTTGTTAGGATACGGAAAACTGAATTTAACACTTTCCACTGTGTAAAATTTTTTCGAGATGGGGAGATTAATGTATTCGCGACCGCTTATTAAATTAATTCAATAAATCCAAAAAAAAATATAAAAACATGTCCGGTTTTATGTTTTGTAATTCATATTCCTATTATTTTAAATTTGATCTACCATTGTCGTGATTATAGGTGACGAGAATAAAGGATTCGAGCCCAGTCGGGAAAATAAATGAATAGATCCAGAAATGTATTTTATGTACCCGTTGAGGGGCGGAGCATTTTTATATGTCGCCAACAAAAAGCAATGAGTTGCGTGATCTGAAGGAGAGCTTCAGCACTCGGTCTATAAATAGGACAAGCGGGAACGTCGCGGTTGCTGACTGTTAGCACGGGATGAATGTATGTAATTGATCAGCGGATATATCAATTACCCAAAAAAGTGATAGACGATGAGCTATCAAAACTCAGCCAGGAAGGCGTCCTTCGCATCAGCATGGTCATGTTATCGCCCTTTTCTAGCCTGAATAATTGTCATTAAAGAGGAGAACCATTCAATGGTAAAAAAAACGCTAAATCACACAATGCCGCTGCTGGCTATGGTCATTATGGGATTATTAACCGGGTGTCAGAACAATGCTGGTCAACAGGAAGCTAAGGGACTATTTGATGTTGAACCGGTCAGGAGCGTGGTGACGCCACTGAAACCAAAACCGCTGGTCACCACCACGCAAGCTGTGCCAGGTGCCACCCGGGAGCTTAATCAGGCGCGAACGACTATCGCGCAGATAGAGGGGCAGAATACTGTATTAAATGCCCAGAATAAAAGACTGAAGCAGCAGGTATCCCAGTTGGAGAAGAGATTGGCTAGTTCGAAAACTACTGTCGAAAAAGCTCACACTCAGCCAGTACCAGTGGCAACAAAAAATGAACCATCAGCAAAAGATGCACCCTCTTTAGCCGCGACGAAGCCACTGTCGCTGCAGGAGAAAGGGCAGGCATTATTGAAGAAGGTCGCACAAGACAAACGTTTTATTGCTTTGGGGAATGGGGCGAGTTTTCGTGTTATCACACCAGGCAGCAATCCGGTAAAAGCAGGGCAGATGGTGTCAACCACGATCCGTGAATCACTGGCTGACGGTACTATTACCGCAGATATGGAGAAAGGTGGCCAGGTCTTTTCTCAGACGCTTGAACAATATTCACCGCTGTTCAGTGCGGCCCTTGAGAAACATGTGGGGCTTGGGGGAGAGATTGTGCTGGTAATCCCGCCAGAGCTGGCCTACGGCTCAGCGGGTCATGGGGAGCTAGTCCCACCAGATGCGGTCATGGTTTATAACATTAAGGTTGTTGGGGTTCAGTAATTATTACAGGAGAGATGCAGAAATTATTCGTCTGCATCTCGCTGTATTCAGGACAAGGTATAGTAAGGATCGTGGCTTCGAGCCAGTGACAGAAAATCCCTCGATGTGTTGAAACACCTTACGATCCCGCCTTTGCAAACCTTCAGAAAAAAATCACCAGGAAGGCCTGGCAACCGACCTGGTCTGTGAGAGCCAGTGATGTCGCGCAGCACATAGAATGGGCAGTGAAAAGGTGAACCACGGATTGCGCTAATCATACTATGAGCGCATTGCTGGGGTCGTTTGCTAATGATATCTCAATCTTTCTCGGGTATTTTACGCCCTTCCATCAGTAACATCTGACATCGTCCCGTCATGACATATCCTCCCCGCCCTGGCTCAGAGATAGACTTCATCTGTCTGTATCATCATATTGCTTAATACAATGAAAAATAATCCGCTACACGGAAAGTCGTTTTATCTTTAGAAAAAAAATGATGAATAAACTGGAGCCGATTTTGCACACCGAGGCGGCGATAGATGGTCCTGCGTTGAGAACTAACCGTTTTCTCATTCACTTGCAGAATATCGCTTATCTGTTTGTCCTGAAGACCTGAGAGCATATAACGAAAGACAAGCTGTTGATGGGAGTTTAATCGTCCAGGTGCCAGTATTTCAGTGATTGGGCGTGCCGGCGTAGGGGTGAGGGAAAGTATATCGCGTACTGTCAGATAGTGGTGTAACGAAGCCAGACAGTTGTGTCTGGACCACAGGTTGGGTTGCAAAATATACAATAGTGCCAGTACCCCTGGAGAGCAAAGTACCATGTCGGGAATAATGATAATAAAATTGATTTGCGGCTTAATTAATTTCATCTGAATCAGACGCATAAAATCGTCAACTGATAACTCACTAAAGTCAGCGATCAGCGTTCTGTAATCCAGACACGGGATCTGCGGTATAGCGCTCAGTGGTAAATGCTGGAACTGATGAAATGAAGAATAGTCATCCTGTGACTGAACAAAGAGTTTATAACAACCTTCCGTGAGATAATTATTTTCACTCAGCAATAACAGCATTAATAACACTCCTGTGCTTTTTTTTACTTCTACTTTTAAATTTAATTTTCCAGAACAATCTGGAAAGGAACTATTAACATTTAAATCAACGTCAGACTGATTGCAACGTTTTTCTCTACTGCGTGACTTTTTGTCTTTTTGAAAGTGTAACTAATTATTAATTTTAAAAGATGAAATGATGACATTTTCGTGATGCGGGTCATTTTTTTAAATGAATTAATTCGAATTGCAACAAAAACAAAATTAAAACTTCAATATATTCAATTATCTGCCCATAGAAACATAGAAACATAGAAACATAGAATGACACAAATATAAATTATTCTGGATTTGATTTTTTTTCTGGTGTTTTATTTTTTTTAATAAAGATAAAATATTAAAAAGTTAAGAGAGATAGATATGCCTCCTGTGTAAACGTGGATTTAAATATGGATTTATAAGTGTATAGCAGTTCTATAAGATTTCTTATACTCAGCCGAAGGTGGATTTTTCGGATTTATATATTTTTTCGCATCAAGCAAAGAGGCGTGAAGTCGTAGTGAAAATAGTCAGTAATGAGCATCGTTATAATGATAAGCTCTTTAAATCTCAGGGAGAAAGTGTAATGGAAACAGGACAGTCAATCACCGAATTGGGGGGCTCTGCTTATAACGAGGCAACTCATCATAATGAAACCTCATTTACTCACCCATACTTGCATATGGTTGCGCTATGCCAGCGAATTAATGACATCTTACCTAAAACACCACCTGTCAGGCTTGAGGCGGAGACTGAACTATTGCTAAGCCGGGAGGGAGAATCCTATATTGCCAGTGTGGTAAGTGGTTCTATCTCTCTGGATGTGCGCATCGCTGGCGGTGGCAAATGGCGGAATCTGGCTTTGGTTTCTTCACCACTTATCGTTGGACAGAACCAGATCATGCATTGGTCTGATAATAAACTGATGCGGATTAGCGGCTATAACGGTGGGGCACAGGTACGTCTTTACCCTGTGTCGGTAGTCGAAGCGTTATTGACTGAATATCAGGAATGGGAAACGATGTCACGACTGCTGGCTTTATCTGATTCTTATACTCTGTATATGCATGGTTTAACATTATCGGGAAATGCATACTGTATTGTGCGAGGGATGCTGGAACACATGAAGAGTGATGATTTTTGTATGTTCCGCCAGGTCAACGCTACCGTGTTTATATCGCAACGTACGGGGCTATCACGCAGCTCGGTGGCGAACATTCTGTCCCGGTTGCATCATGGTAATTTTATCCATATCGAAAGCGGTAAAGTAGAAAGCATTGGTCAGCTGCCGGAAACATTAAATGAAAAGTAAATGGAAAAATTTCATTTTCCTTTTGATACAATTTATTTTCATATTCTTTTTTGTCTACCTGGTGGCTAAACGGTAAGTTCAGTCAAAGGTGACCGCCTCTATAGAGGTATGGATATGTTAGATTAATAAAATCAGCGCTAATTTTTTATTCTTGGAATATTATGAAAGAATACAAGGAATGTCAGATCTTTCTGCAGAGATGTCTGCAGCAACTCTGTGATGAGAAAACGGTGAGTGAGAGAATTAGCACTCTTGGACTATCTCTGAACCAGATAACTGTTGCGCAGTTTCCAGGTGTATTACGCTCTGACTATGAGCGCTTAATGGAAAACTTTAGAATACTTCTCAATCGTTATGAAGCTGGTGATTCCGTGGTGACTCAGTCGTTGTATAGGGTATTTGTGGAGTCATTACTGACGTTGCTGATAAAACTTAATGAATGGTTGACGCTTGAACGGTATTTCTGCACTACCTGTCATCTCTGATATTGAAACCCTATGGGAAATGTTTTTCAGGTGTTAAGGTCGAAATATGGATAAATCAGTACCTTATGTGGCTCGGATGCTTTAGATGAGTTTTAATAAAAAATGCTAAGCTAATCAGTAAACTAATGCTCAGGATTTGTCTTGGGCATTAGTTGTTATTGCTGTTGTATAAATGAATTTTGTCTGTAATGAGGGGATTGAATGAAACGCTACACGTTATCACTGGAATCTATAAACATATTATATCGTCAATTAATAAGAAGTGAGCGGTATCAGGAACATGATATCATATCCCATAATTACCGGAGCTGGCTAAAAAAAATAAACGAAGAAAATTTCCACCCTGATGTTGCCGCAAAAACTTGCAATATTCCTTTATCTTATCGAGGGGATAATGTTAGAAGCATAAAGTTTGGAAACCACTTTTCGGCAAGCTATCGGTTAAATGGTACCGAAGTGGTCATATTGGAACGTCCATATAATTCCTTTAAGTAAAAACGCTGCTCTGATTAAATAGAACAGCGGAATATCATAAAAATAAATCCTCAATGAGGAAGAAATATTTTGATCAGATTGCTGAATACATTGTGTTTTGCCGATAAATTATAAGGCATTGACCGGATAGTTGATTTTGTTACTTTACTCGAAGGAATCTCCACGAATTTAGTTACTGAGCTGGCTCCCGTAAAGGCCATTGTCGTTGCTGGAGCCAACTCAGGAGCAGATATAGGGATCGGGATTGATGGCGTTCTTCCTGGCATCCCATAGAGATCGATGTCGGGATGGGGAACCGTCTGGCTGTAAACATCAGCGTGAGTCTGGATGACAGCTTCAGACTCGGTCTGCGTTGTTGCATCATTCATGCTCACCATCACCGGGAAATATTGCCCAAGACTGAGAAGCGTGGATTCAGTCACTCTTGGCATGTTAATATTGCGAAGAAATGGAAACTGTGCGCACAGGGAAGAGAATCCCGCGAAGTTATTAGATATCCGATGGATCGAAATCGATTTTTCTTTATTATCAAACTCGCAATGAAATTTACGCACGTATATTTTCCCTTCGATGGTTTCCAGGATTTCATATTCTGATGCATGTGATACACCTAAAAAATTAACATTTAACTCTGCGTTATGTTTTAAGATGTTGCGTAATTTTACATTCACAAGAATTATAGTTCTTATCGGTACCTCATCATTGATCTGCGGCAAATCATAATGAGCATTTTTTTTAATCTCGGCATATGTTAATAATTCGCGAGGAATAGTGAAAGCGATGCATGGAACGCTATATTCCAGCCCGATCTGGAAATGTCCTTTATCTTTAGGTGCTGGAAAAAAAGTGCTGCCCCATCTAAAATCAGAGACCTCTGCATTACATCCCATGGTAGATGATGCAATACCGTTAAACTCATTTTTGCCATTGTGCGGTATAAGGCAACCATTGCTATCAAAAAATGAAAAGATCATATTGTGCGACATGGGAAATCCTTAGCTTAGATGAAATGGGTTGACAATTATTAGATTATATTATCCATATGTATAAAGTATCTTTGTTCTATGCAGTGTCTGCCTGATATTAGAAATAGGCTATTAAATGATTTATTCAAGGTTGTCGGTAATGGGGCAGGACTTTTTCCATTGTAATAGCTGCTTGCTATCACTATTTACGGGTCGGGTCAGTACCCAGTGCGCAATCTGACGAGCGTTATTGCCATAGCTGGAGTTCTGGGTCTTAGAAGGGTAGACCTTTAGAGGGGAATAACTATCTTGCTGTTCTACTTTTATGATTTTTATATAAATTTTACTTTGAGCCCCGCATACAGATTCTTTTCTGGTAGAAAAATGAATATCGCTGACATTTTGCCGATGTTGTAGATAATTCATAATACTCCCCGCTCGGCGGGTGTCAATTCGAAATGCCTTGCTTACATCATCACGGTTAAATTCTCGTCCGAGATAGTACCCCCACCATGCTATAATACGATACAGCGGGATCTGACCCAGATGACGGACACTCGCAGGTATATAGAAGTCTTTATTTTGCATTTTATGTGCCATTATATATTGGATAGTACTACTGCCTGGCCCGATATATCTCGTACGAACACCAGTATCTATTTTTCAGAAATATTCTTCTTTATTACGTATGCCAAAGCCGCATTCAAAACCCACGACACCAATACTGCATCCAATTTTAACGTTAACGGCTCTGGATTTTTTCCGTAGCCGGGATAATTCATGCATATTCTGGGCCAGAGATGAAGGGCGTGCTCGGCTTTGTGTTACTACCCCGCTAACCCCTTGAAACCAGGGGCACTGCTCATAACCTGCTCCGGTAATCGTGTAGACAATTTCATTACCTGTTTCTTTTTTTCGGTATCGCAAGAAATAGTGAGTATCGAAAATAATTGTGGTTTCTCCCGTGCCTCGCGAATGGAGAATCTGCAGATGTCTTTTTCTTCCCGTGTGCATGATGAGATTAAAAGCATCAACTTCTGAACCGCTTTTGTGCAGGTAGCGAAGAAATAATTTGCTCAATGCCGCAATATCTGGGGGGAGGTTTCGGATCACTCCCCGAGAGAAAATATAATCTATGGTGATGGGCATGTTTTCTGTCCTTCTGATTATTTTAAGATGCATCCATCAATCTTAATATAGCCTTTAGAGATATTAAGATCTCGTGGTCAGCATAACTATAATTGAACGAAAAAGTGAAATCAATAAATCCTGAAACATTTAATTTAGGAAGTTATATGGCATATTTGGTGATTATTTATGAATACTGTATTAGTGCATTGGTGCTTGAGATATAGGGCCGGTGAGTAGTACCTAATAAATATCTTTTTTTGGATAAATAATATTATTTTTAGCCTGGATAATTTTATTGATAATATCATTGCATTCGTTTATAAGTTGATGGACTGAATAATGCTGTCATCACTAAGGCGATAAGGAAGGCTGTTTATGAGTGATACACAAAAAAACTAGGGAAGGTTCGTCCTTCTCGCGTGCATATTACTTATGATGTTGAAGCGGGTGATAATACCACCCAGAAGGAACTGCCATTAGTTATCGGTGTTATTGGTGAGTTTTCTGAAAGCGAAATTCCTTTTAAAAATCGTACCTTTGTCAAAATTGATAAAGATAATTTTAATGACGTCATGAAGGGAATGAAACCAGCGGTATCATTCAGTGTTCCTTGCACACTTCCGGGCCATGAAGGCGCGTTATCTGTGGATCTGGTGTTTAATTCTGTTGAGGATTTTTCTCCAGATAATATTGCTAACCAAGTACCGTCGCTTAAAAAATTGCTGGAAATGCGCCAGCAACTGATTGATTTGCGTAATCGCACGGCGAGCAATGAACGACTTAAAGACGAATTGACCGCCATTTTACGCTCCCGGGATAATCGGGTCGCCGGTAATAGTGAGGGCAATCATTCATGACTTCTGCAAAATACTCCGTTTCGCAGCGCAGCACACCCCTCGCTGAATCCGAGGGCGAAGTGGATCTGCTGGATGACATTATCAATAAAACGCATGCCATCAGATTGGAGTCAGATCGTTCGATGCTGCGTGGCCAGATTGATTTACTGATCAAGGATGCGACCAGTGGCGTACTTACGCTTTCAAGTGATTTGGTGGGCAGTATTGAAGAGCGTATTGCCTACATTGATCAGCAATTGTCTCAGCAAATCAGTCTTATTCTTCAGTCCAGCGAGGTACAGAAGATCGAGTCTTCATGGCGCGGTTTGCATCAGCTGGTACACGGCTGTACGACAGAGAACAGCCAGATCCGATTGCTGAACTGTACCAAAAAAGAGTTGCTCCGTGACTTCAAAACCTCATCAGATTTTGACCAGTCAACGCTGTTTAAATGTATCTATGAAAGTGAGTATGGCACCTTCGGCGGCGATCCCTATTCGACCTTTATTGGGGACTTCGAATTTGATGCTTTGCCGGAAGAACTGTATCTGCTTGAGCAAATTTCACATGTTGCGGCGGCTGCTCACGCTCCATTTTTAACCGCTGCAGCACCGGGTATGTTCTCGATGGAAAGTTTTTCTGAACTCTCTCGTCCACGAGATTTAGAAAAATTATTTGAGACATCCGAATATGCCAGATGGAAGTCGTTCCGTAACAGTGAAGATTCCCGCTATGTGGCGTTAACCCTCCCACGGGTGCTCGGACGTCTGCCCTATGGCGCAAAGACTGAGCAGGCACAGAGCTTTTGCTTTGAAGAACGGATCGCGGAAGGCAATGTGGACCGGAGTTATCTGTGGATTAACGCGTCCTATGCGCTTGCCGGACGTCTTATCGACGCCTTTGAAATGCACGGCTGGTGCGCGGCAATTCGCGGGGTGGAAGGTGGGGGACTGGTTACCGCATTGCCTACCTATAACTATGTCTCAGCCTCTGGGGAAAGAGTCGCTCAATGTCCGACTCAGGTTGCGATTTCGGATCGCCGTGAAAAAGAATTGGCTGAGCAGGGCTTTATTCCTCTTATCCATTGCAAGGGGACTGATTATGCCGTCTTTTTTGCCGTGCAGTCCGCAAATAAGCCCAGAAAATATGATTCTCCGCGCGCTAATGCGAATGCCAGATTGTCAAGTCAGTTGCAATATATCCTGACAACCTCCCGGTTTGCGCATTATTTAAAAATCATTGTGCGAGATAAAGTCGGTAGTTTTATGTCCTCATCGGAATGCCAGGTTTTTTTACAAAAATGGATTAATCAGTATGTGGTTGGCTCCGATGATGTTGGCCCTACGATTAAGGCTAGCCATCCTTTAAGGGAAGCCACAATTGAAGTTGTGGATGTTCCCGGTGCGCCAGGAACTTACAGGGCGGTGGCTTATCTTCGCCCACACTTCCAATTGGAAGGACTTAGCATGTCCTTAAGGTTGGTCGCCGAGCTACCAGTATCATCTGGAGCCGAAAATTTACCAATGGATAGTTAATGGAGTTTATTATGTCCGATTCATCATTATATATGCAGATTGAAGGCGTTAAAGGTGCAGTAACCCAGAAAGGTTATGAAGGTTGGATTGACGTCAGCCAGGGCGGAATTAGTTTTTATAACAATGCGGATTTTAGAAGCACCAGCAATGTTCAGGGTGGGCGAATGGCTCACTCGGAAGCAACGTATGTAAAATTTACAGACTGTGCTAGCCTCGATTTATTCCAGAAAATTGCCAATGGCGAAGCTATTCCGGAAATTAAAGTCGTGCAGGTTGTACGTCAGAGCGGGGAGGCAACCGCAGCACTCACGGTGACTTACTCGGACTGTGTCATCACGTCCTATCAAATGCAGCACCAGGGCAGTGCAGATCTTGCAAGTGTTCCTGAGCAACTCAGCTTTGCTTACGGCAAAATTCAGTTTGAAACCAGTCTTCCAGATGAATCTGGAAAAGCGACAAAACAAGGGCCGGTCGGCTGGAATATGATCTCTGCTGAGAAATTATAATGTTATATCCGGGCAGGGTTCCTGTCCGGACAGGAACATCATGGGAAGTTTTTTGTTCAGATTATCTGGGCCGGATTACAGTGATGAGAGTCATGAACCGCCAGCATCCTTTAACATCGATGATTTAAAAGATGAAATGATGTTGTTGCTGTGCTCCCGCCCTTTTTATTCACATGGGCAGATAGATAATCAGGATCTGCAATGTTCGGTTATTAATTATGGCGTATCTGATGTATATGATAACCAAAAATCTCATGAGGAACGCTGTTTAGAATTATGTGAACGAGTAAAAGTTGCATTGTTTTTTTTTGAACCCAGGATTAATCATCCTGAAGTCAGCATTTTTTCGACTTCAGGTACTGGCTGTATATTTGAAATACGTTCGAAATATGAAAGTGTTCCATTTGTGTTTTACGTGAACTGGGACAGCGTCTATTTCCATTTTACGCTCTGCGATGAGAATAACATGTGATGTTGAGTAAGAAATTGCTGGATTATTATCAAAAAGAATTACATTTTCTTCGCAAGCAGGGAAAGCGTTTTGCACAGACATTTCCGGGATTAGGACGTCGGTTAGGCATGTCCTCTGATGAAACAGCAGATCCTCATGTTGAAAGAATCATTGAATCTTTTGCTTTCCTGACGTCCAGGATCCACCAGCGCCTGGATGAGGATTTACCCGAAATGACACAGGCTTTGTTGTCCGTTCTGGCGCCGCATTTTTTACGTACTTTTCCGTCTGTCTGTATCGTTCATTTTCAGCCAGACGAAAAAGCAAGTGGCCTGACTGCGCCATATTGTATTAAGGCGGGTACCGTACTGCAATCACAGACTGAGAGCGAACATTCCGTTATGTTTCGGACGGTTTCCGACGTCACGTGTCTGCCGGTTACGCTGGAATTAGCCCGTTTACAATATGATGAAGAAGGGTGGTTTCTGGATCTGCAGTTCAGAGGCTGGAGTGGTGCGTGGGTAAAAGAGCAAAACCTCAGTCTCTGGATTAATGGTTCATTGCCTTTTGTCAATGCATTGTACTCGTTGCTATGTAGCCAGGTTCGTTCCGTCAGTCTACGCGCCGGTGAACAGTGGCATATTCTGCCAGATAACAGCATTCAGGGCGCCGCTTCAAAAAAGTGTGATTTATTGCGGGGCAATAATATCCGGCTTCAACTCGCTTATGATCTGATCACCGATTTTTATGTTTTTCCACAACACTTTTATTTTATTGAAATAAAAAATACTCCTTCTGTTGATTTTTCAGGGGAGAAAACATTCAGCTATCATATTCGTTTCCAGAAGACCTGCGACCTGGAAAACCTGTCTACGTTAGTCAATACGGACACGTTTCGCCTGAACTGCACTTCCGCAGTTAACTTGTTCACGCAACGCGCTGAACCAATAACGCCTTCACCGTCGATAACCGAATATCCGATTGTCCCGGATCTCCGGCGTGGACACCGGGTTGAGGTATGGTCTGTTGATACCGTTAATGCCTTGCGAAAAAATACTGAAGATACCCGTCCTCAACGTCTGCCACCCCTTTATGGGCTGGGGTTGGATCAGCGTGATAACACCAACAAGCAGAGTGATGTTTCGTGGCATCATATCCAGCGCTCGCAAATCAGGATGGATACTACAACGGCATTACTGCATACCATTGCATTTTGCGATCGCGGGACCAGACCGTTATCGCCGGAATATGATGTGCTGATACCGGAATTAACCTGCACGAATGGCTCGCTTCCCGTCATGATGAAACAGGGTCAGCCCGAAGGGGATTTTACCTGTCAATTAACGCTGGCTGGCATACGCGTCAGCGCACTGACCCGGCCTACGCCTCCGGTGATGCCGCTCAATGAGAATTCCAGATTATGGGCGTTGGTTTCGCAACTGTCGTTGACACATATGTCGCTTAGTGGCCCTGATGGCGTGAGGGTTCTGCGAAAAACACTGGCGACTTTTAATATTGCTGACTCCCATCGGGTTACTTATCTGATCAACCTGATTGATGACGTCACTGTCTCAGCGATCAGTCTTCGCCAGGCCGCATATGATCCCTTTTCGCTGACCCGTGGATTGCAGATTCTGATCCAGTTTTCTGAGGATGCGCTGGCTTGTGAAGAGTACTTTCTCTTTTGCTGCATCCTTGAACGGTTTATGGCGCTTTATGCGCCGGTGAACAGTTTTACCCGGGTCACCACACAGATTACGGGGCGTAAAGAGACATGTCGCCACTGGCCGATCCGTTCGGGACGGGTGGAGTGGTTATGATGCCTATTTTTAGCCCGTTCCATTTCTGCCAGCAGGTGCGGCAGATGTTCCGTCATCGCCCCGGTGCTCGTTCATTATCCGATCGCCTGGCGCATGACGTTGAGTTTACCTCACCGTTGACGCTTGATATGGCGAACGGTGAGGTTCAGTCATTAGAAAAACTAAAGAATGGTCGATATCAACTCGAAGTGACTACTCCTGCCATGACGGGGGCCAGTGGTGCACTGCCTTTTTATTTCACCGAGTGGCTTTCTGAACGCTATTTTCGTTTTGGTGAGCGCGGCGCGAAGGCTTTTCTGGATCTTTTTAACCATCGGTTATGCAGTCTTTACTATATCGCGTGGCAAAAAAACCGCTGTTACGTTGAAGCTGAACTGGATACCACTCCGGCCCTTGGTAAGGTGCTGGCATCGCTGGCCTTCCTTCCGACAGCATCATGTTTTCCAGCAGTACATATGGCGGGGCTGTTTACGACCCCCGTACGGTCACAGATCATTCTTGAGGGGCTGTTGCAGATAACGGCGCAATGTGCGGTGCAGATCGCGCCTTTTACCGGATGTTGGTTAACGTTAGTGGAAGAGATGCAGGCAAGTCTAGGTAATAAAAACATGACGTTAGGCCAGTCACCGCTATTGGGTGATAAGCACTGGGAGCGGGCGGGGCATTTTACGGTAATCCTCGGGCCTGTTGATGCAGGAAGGGTACCTGAATTCTCGGAAGAAAAACCGCTTATTAATCAATTAAGACAACAAATTACGGAATACGTGGGTTCTGTTTTGCAATTCAGTATTGAGCTGCTGGTAAGTGCGACGGGTCATTCGCCTGTCTGCCTGGGAAAAGGGCAGCTGGGGTATGACATTTTCCTCGACGGAAACAGCGAAAAGAGATATCTGCGAATGTATTTCCCTGATAAAAGGCAGGAGAGCTGATTATGTTTTATGGGAAAGAAAAACCTTTTCTTCGTTTTACCGGCGAAATTGCAGAAAAAAGTGTACTGACCAGGCTGTCAGGCGAAGAATCGCTGAGCGCTTGTTATAAATACGATCTGGATTTTATTTCAGAGCAGAAACCTGAAAATATGCTTCGTTTTCTGGGGAAAGAGATCTGCTGTGAAATACGTGATGGCGAAATGCACCGTTATATCCACGGTATTCTGACCAGCCTACAGGAACACCGACATACAAGCAGTCAGTGTGAATATACTGCCGTTATCTCTCCGGCGTTGTGCGTGCTCGATTTAAATGCGCATACAACAGTCTGGCAAGGGATGAATGTACCGGATATCGTACGAAAAATTCTTGCAAATCATAATATTTATCATATTGAAATGCGGCTGACGGGCGTTTATCCAGTACTGGAATGGTGTATGCAGTATCAGGAGTCTGATTTAAATTTTATTGGTCGGTTGCTGGCGAGCGAAGGGATTTATTTTTATTTCCAGCATGAGCAAACGCATCATGTCATGATTCTGGCCGATCATCCGTCTGCGCATCGTAACGCTCTTCGCAGCGCATGGCCTTATTTACCCCTGGCAGGTCTGCATAATCCTTATGGGATCGAAAGCTGGACTGTTGATACAGATATGATTGCGTCCTCCGTAAAAGTGACCGGATATGATATGAAGCAAGCCGTCACGGTAACGGGTTGTACAACGTCTGATAAATCTGACGTTACTGTCGGTACGGTCGATGTGATGATAGGGAGCAGTGAGCATCAGAAGGACCGGCTGGAAAAACTCTCCAGAATACAGATGGAAGCACTGGAAGCACAGAGCCGGCAACATCAGGTCCAGTCAAAATCGTGGTGGGTACAGAATGGCGAAAAATTCACCCTGACCGGCCATCCCTTATATAACGGTGAGTATATCATCAGCGGTCTCCGAGTTGAGGCCAGGAACAATATTGGCGATCAGGTCTCAGAGAGTGAATGTGCGCTGACAGTTTTTCCTGCCAGTCAGCTGTGGCGTACGACGATGATGTTGCCGCGACCTATTATCCATGGGGTATTGACGGCGGTGGGCGTTGGCCCAGATTCGGAAGAGGTGCACACCGATGAGTATGGTCGGATACAGATCTGTTTCCTCTGGGATAATAAAAATCAGCCACAGCAGCATCACTCAGCCTGGGTGCGTGTTTCGCAGCCCTGGGCGGGAAACCGTTATGGTGTATTTTTTTTGCCGCGCGTGGGCAGCGAGGTGATTGTCAGTTTTATTAACGGCGATCCCGATTGCCCGGTAATAACCGGCGCTGTCAGTAACGGAAAAAACCTGCTTCCACTGAATCTGCCGGAAGAAAAATACCATTCCGGTTTGTTTGCCAGGAGTGGGCCCGCAGGGCAAAGCGGGGAAGGCCATATCCTGCGTTTTGATGACACTCGTGGTGAGGAGCTGCTGTCCCTTCGGTCCCAGCGCAACCTGCTATTGGCAGCGAACGAAGATATGATGCTGTTGATTAAAAATAAGCTCACCGTGAACTGCAGTGGAGAGGGCAATATCAGCCTGGATAAAGGGAACTTAACCGTCGATCTCGCTGAGGGAGATTTTCTGCAAAATATTACTGGCGGTGATCTGATTATGACGGTATCCGCTGGAAAGAGTCAGTTAAAAAGTAATGATACCGTCCTGATTGAATCTTCGCGTTCCATTATTTTACAGGTGGGTAGCAGCAGTCTTGAAATTACACCGGATGGTATTACGCTGCAGGCGAATAATATTTCTCTGAAAGGCACTGCCACCACGATCATTAAAACTGCCGCCGCCAGTATTGAGGGGAGTGGCATGGTTACCATTGATGGTGCTGTGATTAATATTGGCTGATAAGGAGGCAAAATATGTGGCCTTTTCTATTTCAGCAGAACGTCATGGCCCAATTGGACCTGTTTGCTGACATTTTTGTACAGGGAGTACAACACAATGAATAAACCCGCTGCCCGCGTAGGGGATATGCATACCTGCCCCATGATGTTGCCGATATCTCATGTGGGGGGGCCAATCCTGCCATTTACAAACACCAAGGTTTTTATCAACGGTATGCTGGCTGCTACAGCCGGATCGCCAGCGCAATGCGCGGCGGGAGTCGATTCGATTATCACAGGGAGTTGTCGGGTTTTTATTCAGGGACAACCTGCGGCGAGAGTTGGTGATATGAGCGCTCATGGTGGGGTGATCGTTGGTGGAAGTCTGAATGTGCTGATTGGCTAGGGAAGGTGTTGTATGACGGAAAACGATCGTGTATTTGCCGATTTTGGCGCTGATGCTCCGGGCGGGCAGAACATTGAATATAGCCCTCAGTTTGATGAAGTGAGGCTGGCACGAGAAAGTGAGCCAGATTTTCTACCTCAAGGGGAATGGCAAACTGAGCTAAAGAAAGCCGATTGGCCAAAAGTTGTCAGGATTTCCCGTCAATTATTGACCGAGCAAAGCAAAGATCTCCAGTTGGTTTGTTGGCTGGCTGAAGGACTTTGTCATACCGAAGGTGTGGAGGGGTTGAAGGCGGGGGTAACCGGTATTGATAACGGAGTGGTGTTTGGTGCTTTTGTAGGGGAGCTCTTACGTGGCGACTGTCATCAGCCGCAGACACCTTTCCGATGCTTGCAAAGTTATTCCACATGGGGATTTCAGCAGGAAAAAACGCCCACGATGGAGAGCATGGGCAAATGGATATAAATATAACAGAGAATGGAGTGAGGTATTCTAAACAATGCCTACAGAGTAAATTTAATTCAGCATGGCTTGTCACTCCATCAGGTGAATTTCTTATATAAAGCAATCCGCAACATAACGTGGATGCAACGAATAACCTAACAGCAGCTTATTTAGCTGCTTTTTTTATTTCCCCTCATTTTTGAGAGGATTCACGGTAATGAGGGGGACTAATGTCCGATCCGATTTCAGGCACTGGGTTAGCTGGTGGAGCCCTGACAGGGGCCAGTGTCTATGGGCTGCTAACCGGTACAGATTACGGTGTAGTATTTGGTGCATTTGCAGGGGCTGTATTCTACATAGCAACAACCTCCGATCTGAGTTCAACCCGCCGACTGGCGTATTTTATTGTGTCGTATATCGCCGGAATTATTTGTTCGGGGTTGGTGGGTTCAAAACTGGCAGCACTGACGGGGTACAGCGATAAACCTCTGGACGCGATTGGCGCCGTAATTATTTCTGCATTAGCCGTCAAAATACTGACGTTCCTGAATAATCAGGATATCGGCTCGCTGGTGGCGCTGATAACGCGCCGGGGAGGTTCTGGTGGTACTAAATGAACTGTCAGCAACTATCAACGCGCTGCTTTGCGCGGGGGTGGTAGTCACCCTGATGTTTTATCGCCGGGGGGATTCACGGCATCGGCCATGGGTATCTCGCCTGGCGTGGCTGATTACCGTCCTCTACAGTGCAGTTCCACTGGCGTACCTGTGCGGAATTTACCCTCATTCCTCGTGGGCCTCTATCGGGGCCAACATCATTTTTCTTTCCGTGCTGGTCGCCGTCAGAGGCAACGTAGCGCGTCTCGTTGATCATCTGAGGCACTAATGACCCAATCACAATTTCAACAGGCGGCTGGTATTCGCGCCGGATTAGCTGCGCGCTGGTTTCCACATATCGACGCGGCAATGAAAGAATTCGGTATTACCGCACCGCTGGATCAGGCGATGTTTATTGCGCAGATGGGGCACGAATCGGGAGGATTTACCCGGCTTGTGGAAAGCATGAACTATGCAGCCGAAAGTCTGGTTCCTGAGTTCGGTAAACACCGTATCACCATGCAACAGGCCGCAGCGCTCGGCAGAACGGCAACGCAACCGGCAAATCAGAAAGCGATTGCAAATCTGGTCTACGGCGGTGAGTGGGGGAAAAAGAACCTTGGCAATCAGGTGGCGGGCGATGGCTGGAAATATCGGGGTCGCGGCCTGAAGCAAATCACAGGGCTAAGCAACTACCGCAGTTGCGGTCAGGCGCTGAAACTGGACCTTGTTACACATCCTGAACTGCTTGAGCGTGATGATTATGCTGCACGTTCTGCTGCATGGTTTTTCGCTTCTCGCGGTTGCCTCCTTCACTCCGGAGATGTTGAGCGTGTCACGTTGATTATTAACGGCGGGCGCAATGGTCTTGATAAACGCCGCGCGCTGTTCAATCTCGCAAAATCCGTGTTGGCGTGAGGTTTATATGGGTATTGAAACAATTATTGGTCTGGCAGTTGCTGTGATAGCCGCTATCGCTGGCGCTTTTGGCTTTGGTCATATTCGTGGTACGAGCAAGGCGGAAGCAAAAGCCAGGCAGCAGCGTACTGAAGAACATGCAGCCGCCACTGAGGCGGTTGCTGAGCGCCAGGTTGAAGTAACGAAAGAGGCCAGCAATGTACAGCAGACTGTTAACCATATGCCTGATGATGATGTTGATCGCGAGCTGCGCGCAAAATACACCCGCCCCAGTGGTAGTTGATACGGCGTGCTACTGGGTAAAACCAGTCTACCTGACCGATCACGACATTAACGTGATGGACAAGCAGACGAAGCGTGATGTTCTGGCGCATAACAAATCGTGGCAGGCAAACTGCCAGAAAGGAGCCTGATCATGAATGCAGACAACCTAAGCAAAGCGTATTACATCAATAACGAGATAAAAGAATTACAGCGGCAGAGGAATATTTTAGAAAGTGGTGCAGGTCTTGGTGTGACAATTCAGTCTGCTTATCAGGATAATGATTTTTTGGATGCTATACGCCCGCATGTAGTGGCTGAACTTGATCGCCGCATAGAGGAAAAGAAAAAATTCCTCTCCGCTCTTGGTGTCACGTTTTGTAAGTCAGTAACTTCAAAATGAATCAATCTACTTTAAATTATTTCTATGAAGATACCTGCTTCTTTTAATTTAGTGTAGGCAAAACCTACGGCTCCATAGAATGATACAAAAAGAAAAATCAAAGCAAAGAACATAACATAGAAGTTAACATCACCTTTTATTGAGAACTGATAAATTGCAAAGATGCACAGTATGAAGAATATCAGCAGGGATGAAAGAGTAAGTGCCGTAAAAAAGAAAATCATGAGTGGTTATTCCGAGAATTAAATTGTGTTATCCAATTCTATATACAGGAAGAGAGAATACCAATAGCAGGCATTCACTGAGTGCCTGCGATAATGCTTAATGTTTTTATCGGAGTGCATATGCCGCCGCGTACACCAAAAGCCTGCCGTGTTCGCGGCTGTCGTTCCACTACAACGGACCCATCAGGTTACTGTGAATCCCACAAAGGCGAAGGCTGGAAATCCTACAAATCAGGACAATCCCGGCACCAGCGCGGATATGGGACTAAGTGGGAAGTTATACGCGCTCGCATACTGAAGCGCGACAAATTCCTATGCCAGAATCATCTACGTCAGGGAGTTGCAAAGCAGGCATCATGTGTCGACCACATCAAGGCTAAGGCCCATGGCGGTACTGATGATGACAACAACCTCGAAAGCCTGTGTTGGTCGTGTCACGCCGCGAAGACCGCACGTGAGCGGCTCAAGTGAGAATCAATGTCATTATCAGCCATGGGAGGGGGAGGTCAAATCTCTGCGACCGCGCGCCTTCCGGACTGCCCGCCTCCTCGAATTTTTTTACCCGCGAAAAATCAAATTTAACCAGGAGTGTCGCTTATGGCTGGAACGGCGGGGCGTTCCGGGCGTCGGCCTAAGCCAACGGCGCGCAAGGAGCTGGCTGGAAACCCCGGCAAGCGAGCCCTGAATAAAGATGAACCGGTATTCACGCCGATTAAAGGAGTGGAGCCACCAGAATGGTTTTCCGATGTAGACGATGGTCTGCCGCTGGCAACGATCATGTGGGAGTTGACTACAAAGGAGTTATGCGGACAGGGACTTTTATGCGTCACCGATCTGGCTGTACTGGAGCGCTGGTGTGTCGCATATGAATTCTGGCGAAGGGCTGTGAAAAATATCGCCGTTGAAGGTCTTTCAGTTACCGGGGCCATGGGCGGCAAAATCAAAAACCCCGAACTCACCGCCAAAAAAGAGCAGGAATCGGAGATGAGTTCTACCGGTTCAATGCTGGGCCTTGACCCAAGCAGCCGCCAGCGGCTAGTTGGCCTGGCCGGAAAGAAACAAGCCTCTAACCCATTCCTTAAGATGATTAGCTCATGAGCCGGAAATCGTACCCCAACGTTAATGCCGCGAATCAGTACGCCCGTAACGTAGTGCGGGGAAAGATTCCGGCATGTCAGTTCGTCATTCAGGCATGCCAGCGTCACATCGATGATATGGCCGCTGAGAAAAGTAAGAAATTCCGGTACCGCTTCGATAAGGATGCAGCGGAGAAGGCCGCAAAGTTTATTCAACTGCTGCCGCACACAAAGGGAGAGTGGGCGTTCAAAAGAATGCCGATAACCCTGGAGCCATGGCAACTTTTTATCGTGTGTAGTGCTTTTGGCTGGGTACAGAAGGGAACGAAGCTTCGCCGTTTTCGGGAGGTCTATACCGAGATTCCCCGTAAGAACGGCAAATCTGCGATTTCAGCTGGTGTAGCGCTGTACTGCTTCACCTGTGATAACGAGTTCGGTGCTGAGGTTTACTCTGGCGCGACAACGGAAAAGCAGGCGTGGGAAGTATTCCGTCCCGCTCGCCTGATGTGCAAGCGTACGCCGCTGTTGGTGGAAGCGTTCGGCATTGAGGTAAGCCGCAATTGAGTCTGGGCGTTTTCATCACGACGGAAATCCGATCATGAGCTGGTGTATTAGCAACGTCGTCGGGAAATATCTCCCAGGCAACGACGATGTGGTTAAACCCATCAAAGAGCAGAATGAAAACAAAATCGATGGTGCAGTTGCACTGATTATGTCGATCGGTCGTTCAATGCTTTACGAAAAGGTGGACTCAATCTCCGAGCGTATCGAATCCCGCGGTATCCGCTCACTTTAAACCGAGGCGTTTATGATCCTGACAATACTCACTCCATTGGTCGGAGTGCTGGGGGCTCTGTTGCTCTCATTTGGGGCGTGGATGATTTATCCCCCTGCAGGCTACATTACCGGAGGTCTACTGTGTCTGACCTGGTCATGGCTGGCGGCAAAGTTTGTATCCAACATGCCAGTCAACAAAACGGGAGGTGACTGATGTTCTTCCCCGGTATGTTTTCCAAAAGCACTCAGCCAGTTTATACCGTGGCTGATCTTGCGCATGAGGTCGGGTTGTCATACGACACTTATACCGGGAAACGAGTTAGCAGCCAACGAGCTATGCGGCTCACTGCGGTGTTCGGCTGTGTTCGTGTACTGGCTGAGTCTATAGGTATGCTTCCCTGCAACATATTTAAAACTACAGGTAAAGGGAAGGAAAAGGCTACAGGTGAAAGACTTCAAAAGTTAGTTTCTTTAAAACCTAATGGTTACATGACCCCCCAGGAGTTCTGGGAGTTACTTATTGTATGCCTGTGCCTTCGTGGAAATTTTTACGCCTATAAAGTTAAGGCGTTCGGGGAAGTAGTTGAACTTCTACCGCTTGATCCTGGTTGTGTTCAGCCAAAGTTGAATAGTAATTGGGAGCCTGTTTACCAGGTTACCTTTCCGGATGGAACAATCGACGTTTTAGGCCAGGAGGATATTTGGCATATTCGCATTCTAACGCTGGATGGGCTGGTCGGCTTAAATCCCATAGCCTATGCCAGGGAAGCTATCTCGCTTGGTCTGGCGACGGAAGAACACGGCGCAAGGCTATTCAGTAACGGTGCAGTAACTTCTGGGGTACTCCGCACTGATAGTGAATTAAGTGATGCAGCATATGCCCGCCTGAAGGCTGATTTTGAAGAAAAACACCAGGGTTTAGGTAATGCCCACAGACCAATGATCCTTGAGATGGGTTTGGACTGGAAATCGATGGCGCTTAGCGCAGAAGACAGTCAGTTCCTGGAGACTCGAAAATTCCAGCTTGAGGAAATTTGTCGTTTGTTTCGCGTTCCCATGCACATGATCCAGAACACTGACCGCGCAACATTCAGCAATATCGAAGAACTGGGAATGGGATTTATTAACTATTCTCTGGTTCCTTACCTTACTCGTATTGAACAACGTATCAATATTGGACTCATTAAAGAAGCAAAGCAGGGTACTCACTACGCCAAATTTAATGTTGGTGCGCTACTTCGTGGTGATATGAAATCGCGATTCGATGCCTACGCGACAGCAATCAATTGGGGTATGTATTCACCGAATGATTGTCTTGAGTTGGAGGACCGCAACCCGCGACCAGGTGGAGATATTTACCTCACGCCAATGAACATGACAACGAAACCATCTGACGGCAGTAAGCAAGCCAAAACGGAGGAACGACAAGATGCCGATGACTAAGCAGCGGTTGGACATTCCGCTGAAACTGAAGTCCGTCAGCGACAACGGAGAGTTTGAAGGTTATGGCTCCGTGTTTGGTGTGAAGGACAGTTATGACGACGTGGTTGTTCCAGGTGCATTCAGTAAGTCGCTTGACGCCTGGCGCGAGAAGAAGTCCCTTCCTGCGATGCTCTGGCAGCACCAGATGGACGAACCGATCGGTGTTTACACCGACATGAAAGAGGATGACGTCGGGTTGTATGTGAAGGGGCGGCTTCTTATTGACGACGATCCCCTCGCAAAGCGCGCACATGCCCATATGAAGGCCGGTTCTTTAACCGGCCTTTCTATTGGCTACATGTTGAAGGACTGGGAGTACGACCGAACAAAAGAGGTGTTTCTTCTCAAAGAAATCGACCTTTGGGAAGTCAGTCCGGTGACGTTCCCGTCAAATGACGAAGCGCGAATCAGCGATGTCAAAAGCGCTTTTGCCCGTGGCGAAATGCCCTCTCAAAAAAGTATTGAAAGAGTCCTGCGTGACGTTGGGCTCTCACGTACCCAGGCCAAAGCATTCATGGCCGGGGGATATAGCACACTGAATCTGCGCGACGCCGATGATGTGGACTCTGCTTTGAATGCACTTAAAAACATCACATTTTAATCTGGAGTAAAAACATGGCAGTAGAAATCAAAGATGTAGAACAGGTCGCGCAGGAACTTCAGGCGAAGTTTGACGACTTTAAAGCTAAAAACGATAAGCGTATTGACGCGATCGAAAGCGAAAAGGGGGCGCTGGCGGGTCAGGTCGAAACGCTAAACGGTAAACTGTCTGAACTGGAAAGTCTTAAGTCTGATCTGGAAGAAGAGCTCACTGCATTAAAGCGACCTGGCGGCGGAGCAAAAGGCAAGTCCGTTACTGAACACAAAGCTGCCTTTATGGAATTTGTCCGTAAGGGCAACGAAGATGGCCTGCGCGAACTGGAGCAAAAAGCATTGCAGACAGGCGTGGATGCCGATGACCTGATAGAAGTGTCGGGCGATGTATTTGCTGAGTTCACATCACCGAAAGCAGGGTTCGTTCGAACGGTCGTCAATGATTTGCCTGCATGGAAGGAGGCTCCGCCTCTCACACATGAAGAGCAGGTAAACATTGCAGAGAATACGAAACAGCAATTGCTCTATGCCGCAAAGCAAAAAATCACTGGCTGGCAAACTGATTTACTGCTCGGTGATATCAGTGATGAAGACAGGGAAAAATTAATTATCTGGCGGGATTACATCAGAAAACTGGAGGCGATTGACACATCAAAAGCCCCCGATATTGAATGGCCTACACAGCCGGTTTAATGGATGGTGGCAGCAGCCTGTTGTATGCAAGCGCAGGCTGAAAGGATATCAGTATCAGACATACCGTAAACGGAAAACTAAAATATGGGGGTGGGCAGAAGGTAACTGGTTGAGTTAATGTATTTTATAGTTCACACCGCATATAAGACATATCAGAATGAGTCAACTTACTACCGAACAAGTCGCGCTAATAAATCGCAGGTTAAAAGACATTAGTGATACATGGGCTGATCTGTGGGTCTTTCTTCATACCGAACCCGTTGGCGTTAGCAGGGCCATCAATCTGCGGTACAGTAGCTTTGACGGTAAATATCTTACTCTGGAGGAGAGAGGGAAATTTAAAGAGAAGCTGATTGCCGTATCACCTATTGTCTGTAATCTCATACAGGCGCGCAGGAAAAAATATCCTGATGATATCTATATTTTTCAGAGCCATTCTAACAGGGTTAAGTTTCAGGATAAGCCTGTAACAGTCATTGCATTCAATCAGGCTTTAAAAAAAGCAGCAAAAGGTGTAACAGATGAGGTAGTGAGCAGCAAGAGTGCTCGATGGTAGCTTGCTGAGGTCCGTGGTATGCAAGCACGGACCTCAGCTGTAGGCCAGGTGTTCATGCCGTGGCGCTGGCGCAAGTATAGGGGAAAT
Source organism: Kluyvera fluvialis (assembly GCF_059725275.1). Classification (NCBI taxonomy): domain Bacteria; kingdom Pseudomonadati; phylum Pseudomonadota; class Gammaproteobacteria; order Enterobacterales; family Enterobacteriaceae; genus Kluyvera; species Kluyvera fluvialis. The sequence continues at coordinate 1,708,625 of NZ_AP046142.1, forward strand.
CACTCATTCGGACACAAGCCAGAACTCTGCTTCTTCAAACATTTCCTGAACCACACGGCTAATCTGCTCTTTCTCATGCTTGCTGGCGTCAGTATTGATTGCCGGCAGCGTCATCATCGGCTTAACCCTAACATCAGCATCAGGGAAGATGCGGTGTACTCTCTTTCTTAACTCTCCCAGAATAATATCTTTGGCACCAGGCAAACCATCAAAATTTCTTTTGTCATAAACGAGTTCCACAAACATTCTTTAGCTCCTCTTTACTGGATATAAGTACAGTATGTACTGTATGTACAAACAGTATCAATGTGAGTGAGTTTATTATGCAGTTTTATTCACCAACCGAACTTAGAGAGATAGTCGCGCTGCCATTGTTCAGTGATCTGGTGCCTTGCGGTTTCCCTTCTCCAGCTGCTGATTATGTTGAGCAACGCATTGATTTAAATGAATTACTTATACATCATCCCAGCGCTACATATTTTGTTAAAGCATCAGGTGATTCAATGATAGAGGCAGGGAGCAGTGATGGTGATTTGCTCGTGGTGGACAGCTCAAGGAAAGCCGATCACGGCGATATTGTCATTGCTGCTGTCGATGGTGAGTTTACTGTTAAGCGTCTGCAGATGCGACCAACGATACAGCTGAACCCTATGAATAGTGCTTACTCTCCGATCATCATTGGTAGCGAAGAGACGCTGGACGTGTTCGGAGTGGTGACTTTTATCGTGAAAGCGGCCAATTGATATGTTCGCGCTCTGTGATGTGAATTCGTTCTACGCCTCATGTGAAACGGTATTCAGGCCAGATTTGAAAGGGCGGCCAGTGGTTGTTCTTTCGAATAACGACGGCTGTGTAATCGCCAGGTCAGCAGATTATGTGGAATAAAAAATCAAGGTTTTTCCATTATCTCATCCCTGCATAATCAGCGTGGCCTGAGGCTGCCCGTGAATGGTGTTGCCATACCGCACAGGATTTGCCCGGTGCGGTAACATTCTGACTCAGTTAAGACCATCGGGCTTTCAGATGCCCGCCCAGCATCCTGTCTGCCAGAGGACGGAGTCCAGCATGGAATGCCTGTTCCGCACTCTCCAGCGCTCTTGCTCCGACAGCACGCTCAGCATCGGCATTGCCGGTCAGTCCCGCCGCTTTCAGCTCTGTATCAGACAGCTTCCGGTACGCGTCGTCATAGTCCGATATTTTCTTTTCAGTGAGTTTTTCCCAGTCTTCCGGATACGCGTGTTCCAGCACGCTGCGTAGCGGTGCCCACTGCAGTATCCAATCACTGAACTGGCTGTCTTCGGCGGTCTTCACCTGAAGTTCAGCGGCCTTAAGGTCATCATTCGTCACGCCGGATACGCCAAAGAACCGCATTTTTGCCGACACGCTGCTCAGCTCAAGCGGTTCCTTCAGCTTATTCTGGTAGGCCAGATAAACCTCAATTTCATCAATGAAGCGCAGCGTTTTTACCTTATCCCGGGCAATCTGCTCCAGCTTCTCCAGACGGAACATTTCACGCCCCGCAGAAACCAGCCCGGGGAGATTGTTGTCGTACTTCCCTTTTTCTGCATCATGGACCAGCTGCACGTTCTTCATCTGGTTCAGTGCAAGAGTGACCCGGTCCTCGCAGCTTGACGTTGCCTCCGTCGCCATGGCAAAGGTTTTTGCTCTCAGTTCATCATCCCGGGTCAGCTGCGTCAGCCAGGTGGCCACCTGAGCTTTAAAACCGGGGTCTTTTCTGAAGTTTTCCGTCTCGCTCAGCCTGTCCAGGAAGGCTGAGAAGGCGGCGATATTATGTTCCTGTCCAAAGGACTGCCATCTGTCTGCGGGGGCGGACTCTCCCTCTTTCGCTGGCACCAGCCAGTCAGCGACCGCCAGGTGCAATGGACGGGCTTCCCGGGGAGCGGAAGGACCGGCCATATTGAATTCTATACGTGGGCCCGAATAGCCCTGGTCGCTGACCATGTCCTGCAGGGCCTGGCGCGTTCGCTCTGACAGTGGATTAAGTGATATATCCACACTTGCATCTGGGGACAGGCCGGCAATGCTTTCCGGCAGGCTGGTGATTGAGGTGTTATTCACCATCATCCTCCACAAACTGTCTGGCACCTCCGGCAGGCTGGTCAGGGAGGGAATGTTAATTAAAAGTATATTTAGCCCGCCTGGCAGCTCCGGCAGTTCAGTCAGTGAGGTACCCCTGATATTCATCCGGCGCAGGCTGTCCGGCAACGCCGGAAGACTGGCCAGTGGGGTTCCAATAATTGACATATTGTTCAGGCTATCCGGCAATGTCGGAAGGCTGGTCAGGGAGGTATTTTGGACACTCAGTACCTTTAGACCTTCCGGCAGCTCCGGCAGTTCAGTCAGTGAGGTACCCCTGATATTCATCTGGCGCAGGCTGTCCGGCAATGTCGGCAGGCTGGTCAGGGTGGTATTTTCGACATCCAGTACCTCTAGACCTTCCGGCAGCTCCGGCAGTTCAGTCAGTGAGGTGCCCCTGATATTCATCTGGCGCAGGCTGTCCGGCAATGTCGGCAGGCTGGTCAGGGTGGTATTTTCGACATCCAGTACCTTTAGACCTTCCGGCAGCGCCGGCAGACTGGTCAGGGGGATATTATTGATTTGTATGTGGTTAATACAGGGCGGTAAATGGTCCGGTAAGGAGGAAATATTTAGGTGATGCAGAGCAAGAGTATCACGGTTATAGCTCTGGATTTTACGCAATTTCCGTACAACGCTAGCACGATCTGTGGCCTCTTCAGGTGGCGCAGCCATTTTCCACGCTGACCAGACCGCCTTATAATCCGGTGCCGTTGTGGCGGCTTGTTCTACACATTCCTCTCCCGGTTCCGTGTCCGGGATGAGATGGTGAGTTTCATGGTGCCCCTGACACGTCACGGTATACTTCCCTGCGTCATCAAGGGTGACCGACAGCATCTCCCGGCTGTTTTCGTCCAGAATACAGAAGTGGTTTTCCCCGTGCCGGCCGGACTGAACGTTTTCCTCAAATCCGCCATACGCAAGCGTCTTGAGCTGTTCAAATCTGCCGGTCACATCCTCCCGCGTCGTCCCGGCTGGCGGGTGACAAATCTGCCGGATGAGCTCCAGCGCCTCAGGCTTGTTTGTTGAGCAGAAAAACGCCTTGATTTTTCCCTGTACGCTTATCTCAGGCGGGGTATCAGAGCGGGCTATCTGGTTAATGCGGCTGTTGCTGATTGCAGCGGGAATACATCCGTCTCCAACTTTAAAGGGCATAATAAAAACTCTCTGTAAACTGACACATCACGGCTGTCCGTCGGTATCAACGTCCGGCCTGGTTGATGGTTGATGGTTGATGGTTGATGGTTGATGGTTGATGGTTGATGGTTGATGGTATCATCGCAGTCCGGCCTTTTATTTCACAATACGGTCATCGGCTGACGTCACAGCCGGTGCAGGCCATCCGGTGGGGACAACAGCTCCGGAGTGGGCGGGTGTATCCGACGTCACCCCCTCTGGCCGGTCCCCCTTAAGCAAATGTCTGTGCAGGTCTGAAGCAGTCCGGCACTATTTTTTGTGTTTTTCCGGTGCCGGCACGCCACTTAGTTTCGCCAGAAGTCGGTCGACAGCGCCAATATCGTTTTCAACCACAGCCTGCTCATCGTCAGTCAAAGGGATCTCCTGCATCAGTTTAAGTAAATTCTGACGGCCTTCCAGATACTGTGCCTGAGATGACGCTTTTGGTAAGTAAAATGAACATTTGGCACAGGCCATCCTGTGCGGACACTGGTCAAAAAAGTCGTATGAGCATAATCCATGCCCAAGATCATAATATTTCTAGGGTTTTCCTTCCTGATGCAGGCCTTCCATGACGGCGTCCTGATCATCGCTTCCAGAAAGCAGGGGTGATGCTGGGTGACTTGTTCAGCCAGGGCGTAGCGCAGCTGAATCTGTTCGATGAGAACGCCCCGCGGGCTGGCAGCGACCGATTGATGGATGTACTGGATCACCTCAATGCAAAAGATGGGAGAGGAACTCTGTACTTTGCAGGGCAGGGAGTTCAGCAGCAGTGGCAGATGAAGAGGGAAATGTTGTCGCCACGGTACACCACGAGGTATAGCGATTTGTTGCAGGTTAGGTGAAAAATGGGGGCTAATTTGATGCCGTTATTCCCCAGTAACACCCCAGTTTCACCCCATCCATGAGAGAGGAATAAAAAAACCAGCCATAACAGGCTGGTTTATATAAACTTTTTGGTCGGCACGAGAGGATTTGAACCTCCGACCCCCGACACCCCATGACGGTGCGCTACCAGGCTGCGCTACGTGCCGACGCATGGGGGAAATACTACCTTCTTTGCTACTGATTGCAAGACGGTAGTTTGCTAATTGACGCATAATTAATCAATTAGTTAGCGATGAACCGTTTTTCCTCAGTGAGCACTTGCAACAGCAAACTGAGCTGTGGTTTCGGGTCACGCTCTTTCTCGCCTTCGGCGGTCCATGTCTGATAATGCCCATTGTGCCCAAGCACGACGGTCAGCGTCGGCGTGGTGATAGCCAATGTGCTGTTATCCGCCGCCGTCACCCAGTAATGGTGGCGATCGGCGCTGAACAAATCCTGGCCCTGAGAATATTCGTTAGCCGAAGTGCTGACGTGCAACAGCCGCTGCATCAGAGTTGTCATCACGTCTTTATGGTCGGTTAGCAGATTAATACGCTGCGCCGGTGTACCTGGCCAATGGATAACTAATGGCACCTGAAGCTGCGTGCGTGACCAGGCAAAATGGCTTTGCTGGTCGGCAAGCGGAACGCCATGACCGGCGGTAATAATCACCACGGTGTTTTCAAGTTTGCCGGAATTGCGAAGGGCATCCAGCACACGACCAATCTGGCTATCTACATCCGCAGCGGCGCGGTTGTACTGGCGGTCGTTTGCCTGAGCATTATTTATGGTCGTGCCGTTAAACGACACCCACGAGAACCAGCGGTTTTCGTCCTGCGCATTGTTGTTGAGCCAGTTAATCCACTGATTCGCGGTTTGAGCGTCATTCTGCGATTTGCCTGGCGGCAGCGAGAAATCAGACAGCAGCGCCTGGCGATAAATCGGGCTGGTGAAACCGTCAGACGAGAACAAGCCCAATTGATACCCTTGCTGATTCAGCGCGGTGATCAGTGCTGCCGGAATACGGGCGGAGAGTACGCCGTCCATATAACTCGGTGAAATACCGTAGAACAGGCCGAAAATGCCGTTATCTGCGGTGTTACCGGTGCTCATATGCTGGGTAAAGTTGATGTTGTCATTGGCGAAACGGCCCAGCGACGGCATCTGTTTTTCAAAGCGCGAGTAGTTCAGCCCATCCACCGTTATCAGCAGCACGTTTTTGCCCGTGCCCATGTCACGATAACGCAATTGGCTCAGCGGATACTGAACGGTAACAGCTTCAGGATCGCCTTGTTCCACCAGACGGCGCTGATAATCTTGCGCGTCCAGCAGGCCGTGTTTTTCAAGGAAGCGGCGCGCCGTCATCGGATAAGAGAGCGGCAGGTTGGCACGCTGCATGGTAATAGGGCGATAGAAGTTGGCATCGGCCCAGATATACATCACGTGTGAGGCGATAAATGAAGCGAAGAAAAACCACGCCACTGGGCGCGCGTAGTGACGGCGGCGCGTCAGGCTACGGAGCTTCTGCCAGCTCCAGGTGGCGAACAGCATCTCGATAAGCAAAATAACCGGAACGCTGATAAACATCAGCTGCCAGTCACGCGCCATCTCGTTTTGATCGGGGTTAACCACCAGTTCCCACACCACCGGATTCAGGTGCAGGTGGAAGCGAGTGAAGACCTCGCTATCGATAAGTAATAGCGTCATGCCCGCCGTCGCCAAAATGGCTGACAGCACGCGCATCAAGCGCTGGGACATGACGATAAAGGTGAGAGGGAACAAGATCAGCAAATAGGCGGAGAACACCAGGAAGCTGAAATGCCCGACAAGGCTGATATAGGAGAAAATGCGTCCCGTAAGCGTCGTCGGCCAGTCGGCGACAAAAAGATAGCGACTACCGAGCACCATGGCCAACAGCATGTTGAACAGGGCAAACCAGTGCCCCCAGCTAACCATCTGGGAGACTTTTTCTCGATAAGGCTGACGATGTGTCACCATAAACTGTTGCTTGTACCTTTAGTGCGCAGAATCGCTGTTAATAGAAGACTGTAGCGCCTGTGCGAAAGAACGTGCGATAGCCTGGCGTTGTGCCGGAGCCACGCTGCTGTTAATCAGGTTGGTCACCATATTCCCCAGCACCATCAACGACAGGTCGGTCGGGGTTTTATGTTGTTCCAGCACGTTGGCCAGCTCACTCAGCAGTTGTTCAACGTGTTCATCACTATAGCGGGATTGTTGTGGCATAAATCGAAATCTGTCTATTCATCAAAGGGCAGTATATTACCGTAGCAGCAGCTTTTTTTCCGCTTTTTTTCAGCGTAACGCGTTATCCTTTCGCCATTATCGTGCTGCGACTGCAGTAATGTGTGAGTTGCACTGTGGCATCGGGGGTGGTTGAATACACCCGATCTTAAAGGAGAGTTTAACATGAGTCTGGATATCGACCAGATTGCTTTGCATCAGCTTGTCAAACGCGACGAGCAAAATCTCGATGTGGTGCTGCGCGACACGCTGCTGGAGCCGACTGCACCGGTCGAAGAGATGATGGCTGAGCTGCATCGGGTATATAGCGCAAAAAACAAAGCGTACGGTCTGTTTACCGAAGAAAGTGAACTGGCACAGGCGTTGAAATCGCAGCGTCAGGGCGAAGACGATTTTCTGGCGTTCAGCCGGGCGGCGACAGGGCGTCTGCGCGACGAACTGGCGAAATACCCGTTTGCTGACGGCGGTATTGTCCTGTTCTGCCATTACCGTTATCTGGCGGTGGAATACCTGCTGGTGGCGGTGCTGAACAACCTGAGCAGTATGCGGGTAAATGAACAACTGGATATCAGCTCGACCCATTATCTGGATATTAATCATGCCGATATCGTGGCTCGAATCGACCTGACCGAGTGGGAAACCAACCCAGAATCGACGCGTTACCTGACTTTCCTGAAAGGGCGTGTTGGGCGTAAAGTTGCCGATTTCTTTATGGATTTCCTCGGCGCGAGCGAAGGGCTGAATGCCAAGGTGCAAAACCGTGGTCTGCTGCAAGCGTTAGATGATTTTGCCGCTGAAGCGCAGCTCGATAAAAACGAACGCCAGAACGTGCGTAAGCAGGTTTACGACTACTGCAATGAGCAGCTTCAGGCGGGCGAAGAAATTGAGCTAGAGTCGCTGTCTAAAGAGTTGTCCGGCGTCAGCGAGGTCAGTTTCAGTGAGTTTACCGCTGAAAAAGGCTATGAGCTGGAAGAGAGCTTCCCGGCGGATCGCAGCACTTTGCGTCAGTTGACGAAATTTGCCGGTAGCGGCGGTGGCTTGACGATTAATTTCGACTCCATGCTGTTGGGCGAGCGCATTTTCTGGGATCCCGCGACCGATACGCTGACCATTAAAGGCACGCCGCCAAACCTGCGCGATCAGCTTCAACGTCGGACATCCGGCAAGAGCTAAGTCTTGATTCTTGTTAAAGCCCGTTCTCGATAGAGCGGGCTTTTTTTATGTCGCCAACAGCGTGTCGAAGGCGAAATAAAAACGTCAGGCATAAAAAAACGGCTCCTTGCGGAGCCGTTTTTTCTGTCACGTTGACTGGTTTGCGATTAAGCGCGAACGAAGTCGATGTGAGACAGTTTTGGCTTGAACGGGTGACGCTGAACAGCCTGTGCTTTAACTTTTTCTTCTTTACCATCAACAACGATGGTCAGAACTTCGCTGTAAAACTCAGCTTTGTCCTGCATGTTCCACAGCTTGTCGTGATCCAGTTCGATAGCAACCGGAGCTGCTTCGCCACCATAAATGATAGCCGGGAACTTGTTAGCTGCGCGCAGGCGGCGGCTCGCACCTTTACCCTGCTCTTTACGTACTTCTGCTTCGATAGTAAACATTGATAGCTCTCTTAATAAATCCTGCTACAGGCGACCCAGCAGCAGGCAAATGATCTGCTTCACGGATGTGAAAGCGGGCGGCATTATAGCCTCCAATTCCCTGTCGGGCAATGAAAACCTCAAGTTCAATTCGCGGTTAAGCGCAGGCGCAGGCTGTCCGGATAAGGGTCAAAATAGGTTTGCGTCAGCAGATAATCATCCGGGTGTTCGGCTAAATAATGTTTGAGTAACGTCAGCGGCGCGAGAATGGGCAGATGCCCGGCGTGATAGTTGTCGATAACATCCCGCAGTTCCGCCCGTTGGCGCATATTAAGCTGATTACGGAAGTACCCCTGAATATGCATCAGCACGTTGGTGTGGTTTTTCCGCGATGCGGGCTGTTGCAAAATGGCCATCAGCTTTTGTCGGTAGGCGACAAAAAAGTCGTCAAGGGATTGCCACTCGTGCAGGCGAGCGATAAACGGGCCAATTTCGCGGTATCCAGGCTGGCTGTGCGCCAGCAAGTGCAATTTATAACGGCTGTGGAATGCCAGCAGCGCGCGGCGGCTAAGGCCATTTTCGCGCAGCAGATTCAGCTCGTGTAGCGCAAAGACGCGCGCCACAAAATTCTCACGCAGAATGGGGTCATGCAGCCGTCCGTCTTCTTCTACCGGCAGCCAGGGATAACGTTCTAACAGTGCGGCGGTAAATAACCCGACGCCCGCTTTGCGCCCTCGATTGCCGCGCTCATCGTATAACCTCACGCGCTCCATACCGCAGCTTGGCGATTTGGCGCAGACAATAAAGCCGGTAAAATCAGCGATACTGGGTAGGTAGCTGTCGCTGAAATGCTGCATTTTTTCGCTCACATCATTATTCGGCGGCTGGCTAAAACGCATCCGCGTGTTGCCGTCGGTGGTTTCAACCAGCCGCAGCGCCGGGCGCGGTACGGGCAGGCCGATAGCCATCTCCGGGCAAATCGGTTTGAAATTAACCCATTGTGCCAACTCATCCATGATAAAGCCCATCCGCTTGTGCCCACCGTCAAATCGTACGGCAGCACCGGTCAGACATCCGCTAATCCCCAGTATCGGTTTGCCGTTCATTGTGAGCCTCCTGAGCCTGTTTTGTGGTCGTTATACTTCAAGCATAGGTTCTTCCGATTCTGGCTGTGTGGGTTTTTTTATCCTCTACACTTAAAACGATTGCCATTATTTAAGGAGAAATTGCATGAAGTTATGGCCTATCGTGGCGGGTGCTGCACTGTCTTTGGCGTTGGTGGCTTGCCGTTCGCCGACGCCGCCAAAAGGCGTGACGCCTATTTCATCGTTTGATGCCAGCCGTTATCTGGGAAAATGGTATGAGATTGCCCGCCTGGATAACCGTTTTGAACGCGGGCTGGAACGGGTAACGGCAACCTATGGTCAGCGTCGGGACGGCGGTATTTCAGTGCTTAATCGGGGCTATGACGCGCAAAAAGGCGAGTGGAAAGAGAGCGAAGGGAAGGCCTATTTCACCGGCGCGCCAACAACGGCCGCGCTGAAAGTCTCCTTCTTTGGCCCGTTTTACGGCGGCTACAATGTGATTGCGCTGGATGATGACTACCAGTACGCGCTGGTGAGTGGGCCTAATCGCGACTATTTGTGGATACTGTCGCGAACGCCGAATATTCCCGCGCGCGTTCAGCAGCAATATCTCTCAATAGCGCGCGGGCTGGGCTTTGCGGTGGATAAACTACTGTGGGTAAAACACTCGCCTGAATAAACCGTGATTAGCGTAGCTCGTTTGCCCGGCGAAAACGCCCCTGATAATCGAACACTTTTTCACGCACTTGCCAGTACGGCCCTTTTTGGCGCGCGACGACAAAATCCGGCGCGCGCAGCAGCGCCTGTTGGGCGATGATATCGCGGGGAGTTATCCAGCGTAACGGTACGCCGGGCGTGCGGGTATGCGGGCGGATAAACAACTGCTCAAAAGCGGTTTTCTGTGCGGGCGTGTGCAGACGGAAGCGCTCACTAACGTCTGCGCCGTCTTCATCGAAATAGGTGATTTTCAGCCAGCCGCCTTTCTCATCCATTCCCTCTTGTAACGTCATGCCGCTGCAACGCAGCACCAGCGCATCTTTTAACTTCAGCGCCGCTTTCAGCATATCGTCCGGGTCAACTAATACGGTGTCGCACTCACGGCAGCGGCGGGCGGCGATGTCGTTTTCGGCGTTGCACTGGGGGCAGTTTTTAAAGCGGAAACGGTAATCACACTGTTCGCGATGGCCGTCGTCATCCTCCAGCCAGCCCTGACAGCGGCGGCCAAAGTGCTCAATCAGCGTGCCATCAGCGGTGGTTTTTCCCCAGAACGTATTGGCAAAGCCGCAGCCGGGGCAGAACACCTGTACCGGCACATTATCGCTTTTCCCTTTGGGCGCACCGACTTCTGGCGCGTAGAGGTCATGCGGGTTACCGGCGTAATCCAGAATCAAGCAGTCGGTTTTGCCCGGCGATAATCGCAGCCCGCGCCCGACAATTTGCTGATACAGGCTGATGGACTCGGTAGGGCGCAGAATCGCAATCAGGTCAACGTGCGGGGCGTCGAAACCAGTGGTTAAGACTGCGACGTTAACCAGATAACGGAACTGCTGATTTTTAAAGGCTTCGATCAGCGTGTCGCGCTGCGGGCCGGGGGTTTCACCGGTAATCAGCGCGGCTTCGTTAGCGGGCAGCAGGCCGGTGATTTCCCGCGCGTGTTCGACGGTAGCGGCAAAAATCATCACCCCTTTGCGCGTGGCGGCAAATTCAACAATTTGGCTGACGATGTGCGGCGTAATGCGCTGCTGTTGTTTTAGCTCGCGGTTAAGATCCGATTCGCTAAACAGCCCGTTGCTGTTGGCTTGCAGGCGGCTGAAATCATACTGGACAACCGGCATATCTAACCGCTCCGGCGGCGTCAGGTAGCCGTGTTTAATCATATAACGCAGCGGCAGCTCATAAATGCAGTCGCGGAACAGCGCTTTTTCATCGCCGCGCACCATGCCGTGATAGTGGAACTGGTAAATCCAGCCTTTTCCCAGGCGGAACGGCGTTGCCGTTAGACCCAGCAGGCGAATCTGTGGGTTAACGGTTGATAGATGATTGAGGATTTGCTGATACTGGCTGTCATCATCGTCGCTGATACGGTGACATTCATCGACAATCAGCAGAGAAAACTCGCCCTGGAAGTGGTCAAGATTACGGGCGACGGACTGCACGCTGCCAAACACCACTTTGCCGTGGCTCTCTTTACGCTTTAGCCCGGCGGCATAAATATCGGCCTCCAGCCCCAGCGCACAGTACTTGGCGTGGTTTTGTGCAACCAGCTCTTTTACGTGCGCCAGCACCAATACTCGGCCACGCGCTAGCCGCGCCAGTTCAGCGATGACGAGGCTTTTCCCCGCACCGGTGGGCAACACGATAACCGCAGGTTGTGTATGGCGGCGAAAGTAGGCGAGGGTCGCATCGACCGCTTCTTGTTGATAGGGGCGTAGTGTAAAAGTCATTAGCTTAGTGATTGTCCTTAACTGCCAAATAGTATGCCATGAATCTTTTCACTTGAGTGGTATTGCAAGCCCGTTATACTTACCGGTTGTTACAACCCCTTTTTCGGGCGCTCTGTCCGACACTCAGCACTATTACAGGCTAAAAATACTTCATGCGACTTGATAAGTTTATCGCTCAGCAACTCGGCGTCAGCCGTGCTATTGCCGGGCGTCAGATCCGCGGCAGCCACGTTACCGTGGATGGCGAAGTGGTACGCGATACCGCGTTTAAACTGCAACCTGAACACGATGTGGCCTATGAAGGCAACGCCCTGGCGCAGCAGAACGGCCCGCGTTATTTTATGCTGAACAAGCCTCAGGGCTATGTTTGCTCAACCGAAGACCCGGATCACCCAACGGTTCTATACTTCCTTGATGAGCCAGTGGCATACAAACTTCATGCCGCAGGGCGTTTAGATATCGACACCACTGGACTGGTGTTGATGACCGATGATGGTCAGTGGTCGCACCGCATTACTTCGCCGCGCCACCATTGCGAAAAAACCTATCTGGTGACGCTGGAAAACCCCGTCAGCGATGATACCGCTGAGCAGTTCGCTAAAGGCGTACAGCTGCATAACGAGAAAGATCTCACTAAGCCTGCGGTGCTGGAAGTGATCACTCCGACCGAAGTGCGCTTAACCATCAGCGAAGGTCGATATCATCAGGTTAAACGGATGTTTGCTGCCGTGGGTAACCACGTTGTGGCTTTGCATCGTGAACGCATTGGCGCGATTGCCCTTGATGCCGATATGGAACCTGGGGAATACCGCCCGTTAACCGAAGAAGAAATTGCCAGCGTTGGTGTTATCACACGCTAACCCACTACAGAGGTAAATTGTGACGTCCAGGCCGCGCTCGTCGTTCAGTATTGTTTTTATTCTTGGCCTTCTGGCCATGTTAATGCCGTTGTCGATAGACATGTATCTTCCGGCGCTACCGGTTATCTCCGAGCAATTTGGTGTACCGGCAGGCGGCGCGCAGATGACTCTCAGTACGTATATTCTGGGGTTTGCGCTGGGCCAGCTTTTGTATGGCCCAATGGCGGATAGTCTTGGACGTAAGCCGGTTATTCTTGGCGGCACGCTTATTTTTGCGGCGGCAGCGGCGGCCTGTGCGCTGGCTCCGACCATCGACTACCTGATTGTGACGCGCTTTTTCCACGGCCTGGCGGCTGCGGCAGCCAGTGTGGTGATCAACGCCCTGATGCGCGATATCTACCCGAAAGAAGAGTTTTCACGGATGATGTCGTTCGTGATGCTGGTCACCACCATTGCGCCGCTGCTCGCGCCGATGATTGGTGGTGCGGTGCTGGTGTGGTTTAGCTGGCATATGATTTTCTGGATTCTGGCGGTTGCCGCGCTGCTCGCCTCTGCGATGATCTACTTCTTTATTGATGAAACATTGGCGGTAGATAAGCGGCAGCCGTTCCGTCTGCGTACCACGCTTGGCAACTTTGCTTCGCTGTTTCGCCATAAACGTGTGCTGTCTTATATGCTGGCGAGCGGTTTCAGTTTTGCGGGGATGTTCTCGTTCCTTAGCGCTGGGCCGTTTGTTTACATCGAGCTAAATCATGTTTCGCCACAGCACTTTGGTTATTACTTCGCGCTGAATATTGTCTTCCTGTTTATTACCACCACCATTAACAGCCGCTTTGTGCGCCGCGTTGGTGCGCTGTGGATGTTCCGCACGGGGTTGGTTATCCAGTTTGTCGCGGCGATAGGGATGGTGGTGTGTGCGCTGTTGGATGTTGGTTTCTGGTCGCTGGTGCTAGGGGTTGCGGTCTTTGTGGGCTGTGTCTCAATGGTGTCATCGAATGCGATGGCGGTGATCCTCGATGAGTTTCCGCACATGGCGGGGACAGCATCATCGCTGGCAGGGACGTTCCGCTTTGGTATCGGAGCGATTATCGGCGCACTGCTGTCGTTAGCCACGTTTACCACCGCATGGCCAATGTTGATCTCGATCGCATTGTGCGCCACCTGTTCAATACTGTTCTACTTGTACGCCAGCCGCCGCCGAAAAACCTCGCAATAATCGATCTTCGAAGGGGCGAATGCGCCCCTTTTTTGATACATATCAACAGAAATTGCATTGCCGATAGGGTGCAATGTTTCTTTTATGTAAAATCTATTAATATAGAAAGTCACATTGTTGTAGATAAAAAGGTTGTGTTAGATCACAGAAACGGGTACATATAGCGCGCAAATGCATCAGTACACTGACTTGTTTCGTATGAAAAATGTTGTATGCAGGCGTTTTTTTTCTGAATGCAGGACGATTTGTCAACAATGTGTTAATATGGATGTGAAATAATTGTGAAGCACCTTTGCTTCCGGGGAAGAACGTAATGACATTACAACTATCAATCGTACATCGACTGCCGCAGGACTATCGTTGGTCTGCGGGTTTTGCAGGTTCCAAAGTTGAACCGATTCCGCAAAACGGCGTGTCAGGCGACAACGCGCTGGTGGCACTCAAGCTGTTAAGCCCGGATGGCGATAACGCCTGGCCGGTTATGCACTCACTCAGCCAGGCGTTGACCGATATCTCCGTTGACTGCTCGGTGCTGGAATGCGAAGGGGAACCGTGCCTGTTTGTAAAACGTCAGGACGAGTTCGCGGCGACCTGCCGTCTGAAAAACTTTGGCGTCGCGATTGCCGAGCCGTTCTCAGGCAACAATCCGTTCTAAACGTCAGCTCAATGCAATGAGCTGACGGGTATATTCCTGCTGCGGTGCTGCAAACAGGCGCCGACACTCACCTTGTTCGACAACTTCTCCCTGGCGCAGCACGATAACCTGGTGGCATAGCGAGCGGATCACCCGTAGATCGTGGCTGATAAAAATATAGGCCAGCCGATGTTTTTCTTGTAATGCTTTGAGTAGCGCCAGAATTTGCGCCTGAACGGTGCGATCGAGCGAAGACGTCGGTTCATCCAATATCATCAGTTCTGGCTTGAGGATCAATGCTCGCGCGATGGCAATGCGCTGACGCTGGCCGCCGGAAAACTCTGCCGGATAACGGTTCCGGGCTTCTGGATCTAACCCCACTTCATTCATCACCTGAATGACCTGCCGCTCGCGTTCAGCGGCTGACAGCGCCGGATGGTGCACTCGCAGGCCTTCTTCAATAATCTGTAGTGCGCTAAGGCGCGGGTTCAGCGCTGAGTTAGGATCCTGGAATACCACTTGAATTCGGTGGCGCAGCGGCAGCATTTGCTGGCGGTTGCGTGTCTGAATAGCTTCTCCGGCGAAGCGAATCTCGCCCTGCGAGGCAATAAGGCGCAGCAGCGCAAGCCCAGTGGTACTTTTCCCAGAACCGGACTCACCCACCAGCCCCAGCGTTTCACCGGTGCGCAGCGTAAAGCTAAGGTTATTGACCACCCGATTGTTGTCTACCACTCGGCGCAGGATCCCTTTGCGAATCGGGAAGGCGACGGTGAGCTGATTCACTTCCAGCAGCGTAGCGGCATCGGGCGCTAATGGCACAGGATCACCGGCGGGTTCGCTATCCAGCAATTTACGCGTGTAGGGATGGGTCGGGGCTGCAAACAGGGCGCTGGCGCTGTTTTGCTCGACGCAACGGCCATGCTGCATCACCGCCACGCGATCAGCCAACTGGCGCACGATACTCAGGTCATGGGTAATAAACAGCAGCGCCATATTAAGCTCAGCGCGCAACTCGCGCAGTAGCTGGAGAATTTGCGCTTGTACCGAGACATCCAGCGCGGTGGTCGGTTCATCGGCAATCAACAGTTCCGGACGGGTGAGTAGCGCCATTGCTATCATCACTCGCTGGCGCTCGCCGCCGGAAAGCTGGTGCGGGTAGTCTGCCAGCCGTTTTGCCGCATGACGAATCCCTACGCGGTCAAGACAATCGAGGATCTCGCCGCGCGCCGCTTCTTTGCGCATTCCCCGATGCAGCGACAGCACTTCGTATAGCTGTTTTTCCAGAGTATGCAGCGGGTTTAGCGACACCATCGGTTCCTGGAAAATCATCGCAATCCGGTTCCCGCGTACGCTACGCAGGGTTTGTTCGTTGGCATTCAGCAGCGAGACACCGCCAAAACGAATATCACCGCTGGGATAGCTGACCGGCGGCTCCGGCAGAAGGCGCAGAATCGACAGCGCCGAGACGCTTTTCCCTGAGCCAGACTCGCCCACCAGCGCCAACGTTTCACCAGCGTTAAGTGACAACGACAGGTTATCCACGACGGTCGTGGTGACGCCTTGCTGGCGAAACGCGATAGAAAGGTTATCAATATCCAGAAGTGGCTGCTGCATCTTATACCGCCTTAGACGGATCGAAGGCATCGCGCACCGCCTCGCCGATGAAAATCAGCAGCGACAGCAGAATAGCGACACAGAGAAACGCGGCGACCCCAAGCCAGGGAGCCTGGAGGTTATTTTTGCCCTGCAACAGCAGCTCTCCGAGCGACGGCGAGCCGAGCGGCAGGCCAAAGCCGAGAAAGTCCAGCGAGGTGAGCGTGGTGATGGAGCTGCACAAAATAAACGGAATAAAGGTCAGCGTGGCGACCATCGCATTCGGCAGCATATGGCGCAAAATAATACTCCGGTCACTGACGCCCAGCGCCTGCGCCGCCCGGATGTAGTCGTAGTTGCGGGTACGCAGAAACTCGGCGCGCACCACGCCGACCAACGACATCCAGCCAAACAGCACGGTAATCACCAGCAGCCACCAGAAGTTTGGCTGCACCACGCTTGAGAGCAGGATAATTAAAAATAGCGTCGGCATTCCCGACCAAACCTCTATAAACCGCTGGCCCCAGAGGTCAATTCTGCCGCCGTAGTAACCTTGCACCGCGCCGACAACTACGCCCATCACACTGGAACAGACCGTGAGGATCAGCCCAAACAGCAGCGAGATACGCGTGCCATACAGCATCCGCGCGATAACATCGCGACCATTGGCGTCGGTCCCCAGCCAATTTTGCCATGATGGCGGTGAAGGGAAGGGGGCGTCGGTACTGAAATTAATGCTGTTTGCACCAAAACGAATCGGCGTCCACAGCACCCAGCCATTATGTTCTAAGCGTTGCTGAAGCCAGGGGTCTTGATAGTCGGCGGTGGTGGCAAACTCGCCGCCGAAGGTTTGCTCGCTGTAGTTTTTCAGCACCGGCACATACAGGCTGCCCTGGTAGCTCACCAGCAGCGGGCGGTCGTTGGCGATAAGCTCGGCGCACAGGCTGCACACAAACAGCAGCATAAAAATCCACAGCGACCAATAACCACGGCGGTTGTGGCAAAAACGCGCCCAGCGGGCTTGATTGACGGTGTTTAAGCGCATCTTAGCGGCCCTCAAAATCAATGCGCGGGTCTATCAGCGTGTAGCTGATATCGCTGATGATATTCATCAGCAAGCCTATCAGGGTGAAAATATACAGCGTGCCAAACATCACCGGATAGTCGCGAGAAACCGTGGCCTCGTAGCCCAGAAGCCCCAGGCCGTTAAGCGAGAACATCACTTCTATCAGCAGTGAGCCGGTAAAAAACATGCTGATAAACGTTGCCGGAAAACCCGCGATAACCAGCAGCATGGCGTTGCGAAAAACGTGTCGCCATAAAATGTGTTTCTCACTGACGCCTTTTGCCCGCGCGGTAACGACATACTGCTTACGAATCTCATCAAGAAATGAGTTTTTAGTCAGCATGGTCAGTGCCGCAAAGCCGCCAATCACCGTCGCCAGTACCGGTAATGTGATGTGCCAGAGATAGTCGGTGATTTTTTGATACCACGGTAGCGTGTCGAAGTTGGCGGATACCAGGCCACGCAGTGGGAAAATATCGTAATAGCTGCCACCGGCAAAAAAGACGATTAGCACAATGGCGAACAGGAACGCCGGGATGGCGTAGCCGATAATAATGCCAGTGCTGCTCCAGATATCAAAACGGCTACCGTTGTGCACCGCTTTGCGAATCCCCAGCGGAATCGATACCAGGTAGATAATCAGCGTGCTCCACACCCCTAGCGTAATGGACACCGGCAAGCTCTCTTTCATCAGTTGCATGACCGAGGCGTTGCGAAACAGGCTATTGCCAAAATCAAAACGCAGGTAGTTGCCGAGCATCGTGAAATAGCGCTCGTGTAGCGGTTTATCGAAGCCATAACGGTGGGTAATTTCAGCAATAACCTCTGGGTCAAGGCCGCGCCCGCCACGGTATTGGCTGTCGGCAATATTACTCACACCAGCGCGCACCTGCCCGCCACCTACGGTGTCACCGCCGCCCGGCAGCCGACCCTGTTGGCCAAACTCAACGGCCGCAATAGCCTGATCGACCGGGCCGCCGGGGGCTATTTGCACAATAAAAAAGTTGAGGGTAATGATGGCCCATAAAGTAGGGATGATGAGCAGTAACCGGCGAATCAGATAGGCAGCCATGTTCTTTCCTTAACGCCGGGAGGAGGGCAGTTTTGCCGCTTTGTTCGCGTCATACCACCAGGTGCTAAATGCGGGGGCTTCTATGTCGGAAGCATATGACGGCAGCGTGGCTGGGTAAGAGAACTTATCCCAATAAGCCGTTCGATTGCCCGACATAAACCACATTGGCAGCATGTAGTAGTTCCAGGTTAACACTCGGTCGAGTGCGCGACCGAGCGGCAGTAATTTCTGTTGGTTCCCCTGCCAGCGGATGATCTGCGTTATCAGGCTATCGATAGCGGGGCTGGCAACCCCTGGCGCATTGTAAGACGAGTCGATATACGCCGATGACCATGGAATTTGCAAGTCAGAGCTGGGCCACGGTGTGGCTCGCCACAGACGTGGCATCATGTCGTAATCGCGGCTACGCATTCGGTTCGTTGCCTGGGAAATATCAACCTGGCGGATATCCAACGTGACGCCCAGACGGCGCAAATTATGCTGGAATGGAATCACCCATTGGTCGTTGCCAACAGAAGGTAGCAACAGCTCAAAACGCAGCGGTTGGCCGGTTTTGCTATTAACGCGCTGCTGGTCTTTGAGCACCCAGCCAGCTTCGGTAAGTAAGTCACTGGCTTTTAACAGGTTATCGCGATCAAAACCGTCACCGCGCGACGTGGGCGGCTGATAAATTGAGGTGAAAACTTCCGGCGGAATTTCATTTTTTAGTGGTGCCAGCAGCGACAGCTCATCGGCGTCCGGGTAGTCCCGCGCGGCGTATTCGGTGTTCTGGAAATAGCTGTTGGCGCGGCTATAAGCGTTATAAAACAGTGCCTTGTTCATCCATTCAAAATCAAACGCCATGCCGACCGCCTGGCGCACCCGGCGGTCGGCAAAGACCGGGCGTTGGATGTTAAACGCTAGCCAGCGGGTATCCTGCGCCGCGCTATTTTTGTGTTCTGTTTTGACGATAAAGCCCTGGTTAAAGTTTTTGCCGAGATAACGCGTGGCCCAGTTCTTGGCGCTGTTTTCTCTGCGCAGGTCAAATGCGCCTGCCTTAAAGGCCTCGAAGGCGACATTATCATCAAGGTAATAGTCAAAGCGCAGGCTGTCGAAATTCCAGCGCCCACGGTTGACCGGCAAATCTGCTGCCCAGTAATCTTTCACTCGCGAGTAGACAATGTATTGCCCCATTTTCCAGCCGCTGATTCGGTACGGGCCGCTTGCCAGCGGCGGTGTCGCTAATGGCTCGCTGAGTTTATGTTTTTGCCAGAACGCTTGCGGCAGAATCGGCAGGGTAAACAGCCCCAGCAGGTCTTCTTTACCGGGCTTTGCCAGCACAATGCGCACGGTGAGCGGGGCAATAGCCGTGACCGTGCTGCCTTGATAAATCAAGCGAAATTGTGGGACGCCCTCGGTCATAAACTTCTCAAAGGTGAAGGCGACGTCGCGGGCGGTGATGGGGCTACCATCGTGAAAACGGGCGCGGGGGTTAAGTGTGATTTCCATCCACGAATAATCATCGGCATAGCGCGCGCTTTCCGCGATCAGCGGGTAGTAACTGCCGGATTCATCGTCAGAGGTAGTAAACAGCGCGTCGTATAAGGATTCGGTACGAACCGCCGCATTGCCGCGCAGGGCGTAGCGGTTGAAGTTGTCGAATGTTCCCAGCGCCGACAGCGTGATGTTGCCGCCTTTGGGGGCGGCAGGGTTGGCATAGTCAAAGTGGTCAAAGTTGACGGCGTATTTCGGCGCGCCAATCACCGCGAAGGCGGTGCTTTCTTTAACGGTCTGCGCGTGCAGGGGCAGGCTGAACAGCATCAGCAGGGCAATATAGATACGTGCTATGCTCAAGACAAAATAACCCCACATTGAAAAGTGTTGATTAGGTTCTGTTTTTTATCATGGAATGTCAAATGAGCGTCAGGCACTGGTGAAATATTTTGCCGGTTTATCGTGCTCAGCAACCAGCTCTTTCAGCGTCAGTGGGCGGCTTATCAGGTAACCCTGAAGGTAATCGACGTGATGCGCGCGTAGCCACGCTGCCTGCTCCTCGGTTTCTACCCCTTCGGCAACCGTCACCAGGTTTAGCCGTTGAGTGAGAGTCAGTACCGCGTCCAGCACCGGTGAGGTAATGGTTTCACGACCAATAGCGTTCACAAACCCACGATCGATTTTCAGATAATCGAGAGTAAAACGTTCAAGGTAGATAAGCGCGCTGTGACCAGTGCCAAAATCATCGATAGCCACTTCAATGCCTTCGCTACGCAGCCAGCTAAACAGGCTCATGGCTTTTTCCTGGTTGAGCATATCGCGCTCGGTTATCTCCAGCACCAGTTGGAAATAGTGCTCCGGCAGGCTAGCGGCCAGATTGCGGATATCCTGTTGGAAACTTTCAGCATGCAGGTGGCTGGGGGCGATGTTAATTCCCAGCTTAGCGCCAGGCGGTAGAATATCTTTCAGTACCTGCGCATCCTGGGCTATCAGCTCGAACAGGTGGCGGGTGAGGGGAACAATTAAATTCTGCGCTTCGGCAAAGCTGATAAATGCATCTGGCGGAATATTACCGGCCGTAGGATGTGACCAGCGCATTAGCGCTTCTACGCCGCCAATCTGCTGGTTTTTAGCGTCCACCACCGGCTGATACACCACGTGAAACTGGCGGTGTTTAATGGCGGAGAGGATCTCTTTTCCAGGGCGGGAGCGGATAGTCAGAATATAAAAGCACAGCATTCCGCCTACCAGGCCGCACATCAGCCCTAACAGCAGTGAATACAGGGCGTTATCCGTAGTCATCGCCGTGCTGTAGAGGTAAATCTCCAGTGGTACGCCTTTCACCTTCACATGCCTCACCGCCGTATCGGTAATGTCGCTCAGGGCAATCGGTTTGTTGCTAAAAGTCGAAATAGCGGTTTTGCCATTCACCACCAGCGCCACGCCGTTGTACGGGCTTTGCTTCGCGGAGTAGAGCACCCACGGCATCAGGTTGGCGTTAATCGAGGCGAAAACGCCACGGCTTTCCAGCAGTGGGCTTTTTACCCACAGCACGAAGGCGGGCGTGGCGGGCATCATCGGTGTGCCAGCGACAATCGCCATCATATGATTCTGGTTAAGATCGAGATCCGGCACGAGATCTTTTAGCGGTAGCGACATCGGCCCCGTGGCGGATGAGCAATAGGCCACTTGATCTCTCACCAACAAAAAAGCGCGCACGTTCATGCTGAATGCCGCCCTGGCGGTAAGCTCGGATGAGACATTCTCGCAGTGGCTCATGGTCAGCGGCTGGAGCGTCTCCATCGTCTGTAAAATCTGGCCGAAATAGGTATTTAAGTAGCTCTGTAGGCTAGAGATAGTGGTGTCAAACTGCACCGAGCGGCGGTGATGAAAAATAGAAAATTGCGCCACTCCGGCAATCAGAGCAATCAGCAGACCAGTCGTAATGCTGGTCATAATAATACGGCGGTTAATCAAAGAGTGACGAGTGAACATGAAAACATCTCTATGCTACGGAACTCTAAAGAAAAGGATACTGATAGAGCATAAAAAAAGCACTGCCAGAGCAGTGCTTTTTTTATGCTTACCGTCAGCCAAGGGAAACCGACGGTAAACGTCATTACGAACGGCTCAGTACACGACGAGCTTCGTTGTAACGCTTGTTCCAGTATGGCTCGTTCATGCTGGAAATCGTCACACCGCTGCTGGTGGATGCATGAACAAACTGATTGTTACCAATGTAGATACCAACATGGCGACCGGTAGACCCTGCGCGGAACAGCACTAAATCACCGGTACGAAGCTGGCTGCGCGAAACGGCTTTGCCCGTTTCCTGCTGTTCCCATGTGGAACGCGGCAGCTCTAAACCAAACTGTTCGCGGAATGTGCGCTGCACAAAGCTGGAACAGTCTACGCCTCGTTTTGTGTCGCCGCCTAAACGGTAGCGGACACCTTTCCAACCTGCGTATTGATCCATCAAACGGGATTTAACGTCGAGGTTACGAACCATATTTTCAAATTCATCCTGAGATGCTTGCAGTGAAGAAGTGTCTTCGCTACCCACACCAACCGTCTCAGAATGCATGTTCTTGGCGGTATGATTATTCGCACTACATGCAGAAAGCAGAACCGCAACTGCTACTGCTGGAATCGCTCGCAAGATATATCTCAAAATCGGCTGAGATTTGACCATGTTCGTTGTTTTCCCTTGAAGTCCTTAACGACAGAGTCGTTATAAAAAATGCCAAACGCGTCTGAGACTAAATACACGCAATCAATGAGACAATTCTTTGAATTCGGTTTTGTGGCCTGGCGCACAAATTTTTATTTAGTGACCGAATAATTACTCATTTTTGGCGACAAACGCGAATGAGATTACCTTAACGAAAGCGGCATTGCGAGCGCTTTCACCCTATTTTTTATAAGAAATTGTGATACATAAAGTTAAAATTTGTGAATGGCTAAAATTACACCATTCGCGCATAAAAAATGGGCAACTCATTCATAATAAAAATGAAAATTATGACGAGATGATGACAAAAATGACAAAAGCTGACAAAGCAAAAAAGAGGACCAAAGCCCTCTCGTGGCTCTACTCAATGTAATGCTTATTTATTGACCGGTTTGAGTGCGCCGAAATGGGGTAAATAGCGGTCAAATAGCGCGATGGCTTTATCACTTAATGGCGTCAGTAATACCCAGGGGGCGCCAATCAATACAGCGGTTAATGAACCTACGGCGATATCGGTAAACCAATGCGCGCCAATCATTACCCGAGGGAAAGCGAAAACCACAAAAATAACCAGCGAAATAAGCAACGCTTTCACGCCGAAATAGCGCCACATGAAAGTGCAAAATATCAGCAGCATCATGCCGTGATCGCCTGGAAAGCTGTCGCGCGAGCCATCTTTGGTTGGGAAGCTAATAAGGTCGCTGACACGATGCACGCCAGGTTCGCTGATTGACGGGCTGCTGCGAGTGACCGGCATTAAATGTTGGGCCAATTGGTTGATGATTACCGCTGCCAGCAGCATCACCAGACCGATAATAAAGATGCGGCGGCGGCCATTGCGGTCTTCTTTCAGCCAGAAGCTCAGCATCAGGCAACCCATCGCCAGGAGAGAACAGCCGTCAAAGGCGCGGTTGTTAATGATGGCAAGGAACCAGGCGTAGGCGAGGTTATCTGCGGTTAACCCATGATTGAAGAAATGAAAAATAGCGCGGTCAACAACCGACCACAGCCCGTGGTTCAGCGGCAGGAACCAGGAGATAAACAACGCCGCACCAGCGACGTTGAGCAAAATAATCAAGGGATAACGTGTACGCATCATAATATTCATGGCTAGTTAATTTCGCCGGAAACCTTAGCGGTTTTAACCTAAACGAAGTTTCAACAGCGCCGTTTGTAGCGTATTCCAGTCCGTTTCGGCGTCATTAATTAGCTCAACGCGGCTATCCGGCGGTGCAACATTCTGCGTTTCGATGTGCAGGTCGGCCCCCTGGCGGTTAATGCGCACCAGGCCTTCCGGGATCCGCATAACGGCTTTCAAACGGGTGACGGGAGCCAACCGCGCCCATTCTAACAGTCCGATAGTGTCGAACTGGGTATCGGCATCAAAAATCCAGCCGCAGGCGTGATATCCCTGGCCCTGATTTACACTGCGCCGCCAACGCTGGTGTTCCGGTAGGCTTAACGCCGCCAGCCCTTTATTGGAGGGGTGAGCGTGTGAGTGCGCGGCGCTGGCCTTTAGCGTTGTGAGGTTACGGCGCGGACTGTCCAACAGGGCGACGTCGATATTACCCTGCGTTGCGTGTACACGCAGGCGATCGCCACCGTAGCGCTGCCACCAATCGTCCATTGCCTGCTGGCTTTGTGGGGTGGCGCGGTCTGATTTATTGCTGACAATAATGTCTGCCGCCGCCAGTTGGTCACGGAAGTTTTCATTACTGACGACTTTCTCATCCAACAACTGGCGTGAATCCATGATGCACAGGGTGGCGCGCAGGTCTATCCACGGCTCGTAAACGGCGGCGGTCAGCAGGTCGAGGATCTGTTTTGGATGACCGAGGCCGGTCGGCTCAATCAATAAACGGTCCGGTTTGCCCTGGCGGAGCAGGGTATTCAAACCGACCTGCATCGGCAGGCCGTTGACGCAGCACATGCAACCGCCGGGGATCTCTTTTAGCAGTGCGCCGCTGTCGGCTAACAATGCACCATCAATGCCCACTTCCCCAAATTCATTGACCAGTACCGCCCATTTTTCATTGGCTGGTTTATTGGCGAGCAGGTGCAGAATTGAGGTCGTTTTGCCGCTACCGAGAAAACCGGTGATCAGATTGGTTTTAGTCACAAAAACTCCAGGCTGGAAACAGTGATATTGAGCACACTTTATCCTGAAGATATTGCAACGAAAAGAGTTGCGTTGTGCGAGCCGGTGGAGAATTGGCTCGCACAACGGTTGATGGCGTTAGTGGTTTAGCGCGGTCAGCAGCGCCTGACGCGCGCCTTGCTGAACCAGATGTTGCCAGGCTTGCTGAATATGGTGCACAAACTGCGGGTTGGCGGGAAGGTCGCTACCGAAGATTTCATGCAGCGTCAGCAAGGCTTCAACCCGGTTATCATCGTGGCTATTGCTCACAATCGTGCCTATTTTTTCCGCCAGTGGGTCGCGGATATCAATGACGTTACCGGCATCATCAACCCCGCTGACATAACGCATCCAGCCTGCGACACCCAGCGCCAGCAGCGGCCAGTGAGTGCCTTCTTTCAGGTGAATGCGGATGCCATCGAGCAGGCGCTGCGGCAGTTTCTGGCTGCCGTCCATCGCAATTTGCCAGGTACGGTGCTGCAACGCTGGGTTACTAAAGCGCTCAATCAGGCTGTCGGCGTAGGTGGCGAGATCCACGCCGGTAATGCGCAGTGTCGGCGCTTGTTCTGCCATCATCAGCTGGCGCGCGGCACGGCGATAGGATTCATCCTGCATACAGTCGCTGATGTGCGCGTAACCCGCCAGATATCCCAGATAGGCGAGGAACGAGTGGCTACCGTTGAGCATCCGCAGTTTCATCTCTTCCCACGGCAGCACGTCATCGACCAGTTGTGCGCCCACGCTGCCCCAGTCAGGCCGCCCGGCGACAAAATTATCTTCAATGACCCACTGAATAAACGGTTCACAACTGATGGCGCAGGGATCTTCAACCCCCAGCTCGCGGGTAATTTCCGCCAGCGAGGTTTCCGTGGCTGCCGGAACGATACGGTCAACCATCGTGCCAGGGAAGCTGACGTGTTCAGCAATCCAGCTTGCTAACTGCGGGTCGCGCCGGGTTGCCATATCGAGCACCGCATTTTTAACCACGTGACCGTTATCAGGAATGTTATCGCAAGAGAGCACGGTAAAGGCCGGAAGGCCACGAACGCGGCGGCGATGCAGCGCTTCAACCAAAATGCCCGGGGCGGAGTGCGGTTCGCCAGGGGTTTGTAGATCGTGGACGATCCGTGGCTGGCTGAGATCTAAATGTCCGGTCGCCGGATCAATGCAATAGCCTTTTTCGGTGATAGTCAGCGACACAATTGCGACCTGTGGCTCACAGAATTTCTCGACGATAGCCTCCAGTGAGTCCAGTTTTGCGTTCAGGCACTCTTTTACTGCCCCGATGATAACCGGCTGGTTACCCGCCGCGCTTTTCTCCATCACCGTAAACAGGTGCTCTTGCTGGCGGAGCTGGCTCATTAGCTGGTCGCCGCTGAACAGGCTGATTTCACAAATCCCCCAATCGCCACCGTGCTGGTTCAACACGCGGTTGGTCATCAGTGCCTGATGGGCGCGGTGAAACGCACCAAAACCGAAGTGCACAATCCGCGAACGTAGCTGTTGTCTATCATAAAGCGGCAATTGTACGTTTGCGGGCAGGGCGACAGAGGCTATTGTCTTCATTGTTTATACATCCAATTAACGATTAATTAACGTTGTCAGTGTAAAGTTATATGACAGCAAATTGAATTGGTGTGCCGTATTTATCGCGGTAATGTGAGCTGGATCAATCAATGCAGGCGGATTATTTGACCCTGCCGATTTAACCTGTATGGTAGTCGTCATTAACGATGTGTTTATTGGTATAACAACTTTAGAGGGTGAGGCAATGGAACAAACCTGGCGTTGGTATGGCCCAAACGATCCGGTATCTCTTGATGATATACGTCAAGCTGGGGCGACAGGTGTCGTCACGGCATTGCACCATATTCCAAACGGTCAGGTATGGCCGGTTGAAGAAATCAAACAGCGTCAGGCTATCTTAGCTGAGAAAGGGCTGACCTGGTCGGTGGTTGAAAGTATTCCGGTGCACGAAGATATCAAAACTCATTCTGGTCAGTACCAGACGTGGATTGCGAACTATCAGCAGAGCATTCGTAACCTGGCAGAGTGCGGTATCGATACCGTGTGCTACAACTTTATGCCCATCCTTGACTGGACGCGTACCGACCTTGAGTACACTCTGGAAGACGGCTCTAAAGCACTGCGTTTTGACCAGATTGCCTTTGCCGCTTTCGAGTTGCATATCCTCAAGCGTGAAGGTGCACAGGCTGATTACACCGCAGAAGAACAGCGTCAGGCGCAAGAATACTTCAACGCCATGACCGAAGCGGATGTGAACAAACTGACCCGCAATATCATTGCTGGCCTGCCGGGTGCGGAAGAGGGTTATACCCTTGACCAGTTCCGCGCGCGTCTGGCGGAATACGACCACATCAGCAAAGATCAACTGCGTGAAAATATGGCGGTATTCCTGCGGGCGATTGTTCCTGTGGCTGAAGAAGTGGGCGTGCGTTTGGCCGTTCACCCGGACGATCCGCCGCGCCCAATCCTCGGCCTGCCGCGTATTGTTTCGACCATCGAAGATATGCAGTGGCTGAAAGAAACCGTTGATAGCATTAATAACGGCTTCACCATGTGCACCGGTTCTTACGGCGTTCGCGCGGATAACGACCTGGTGAAAATGATTGAAACCTTTGGCGATCGTATTCACTTCACGCACCTGCGCTCTACCTGTCGTGAAGACAATCCGAAAACCTTCCACGAAGCTGCGCATTTGCAGGGTGACGTGAACATGGTTGCGGTGGTTGACGCTATCCTGACGGAAGAACAGCGCCGTAAGAAAGCAGGTGACCTGCGCCAGATTCCAATGCGTCCTGACCACGGTCATCAGATGCTGGATGATCTGAAAAAGAAAACCAACCCAGGCTACTCTGCGATTGGTCGTCTGAAAGGTCTGGCGGAAGTGCGCGGCGTTGAGCTGGCGCTGAAAATGACGAAATTCCGCGACCTGCTGTAATTGACGCTTTTTCCCTGTCCTGACCCTCTCCCGGTGGAGAGGGAAACACGGGCGGTGTTTTGGGCCTCGAAACGCCGTCTGGTTCGCTCCAGTGGGATGAGGGCCGGGGTGAGGGGAAGCTCCGTAAAAACGCATTCAAATAAAAAGGACAGCCGTTTGGCTGTCCTTTTTTTATCGCTTAACCGTGGGTGAATTAATCTGCACGGCACATGTAGCGTTTTTCTTCGATATGAATGCGAATTTTTTCGCCAGTGGTCAGGTACTCTGGAACCTGCACCACCAGACCTGTGGTCAGCGTGGCGGGTTTGGTACGGGAGCTGGCGGATGCGCCTTTGATACCCGGAGCGGTTTCTACGATTTCCAGATCTACCGTTTGCGGCAGTTCCAGCGCCAGAACCTGGCCATCCCACAGCAGAACCTGCATATCCGGCATCCCGCCTTCTGGGATAAATTGCAGTTCATCGGCAATCTGGTCGTGGGTAAAGATGTACGGGGTGTAGTCTTCTTTATCCATGAACACGTATTCGTTGCCATCAATATAAGAGAAGTCAACGAAACGACGGTTCAGCGTGACGGTATCCAGCAGATCATCACCTTTGAAACGTTCTTCCACTTTCAGACCCGTGCTGACATCGGAAAAACGCATTTTGTACAGCGTTGCCGCGCCACGGGCGCTCGGTGACTGAATATCAATATTTTTAACAA
Organism: Kluyvera fluvialis; assembly: GCF_059725275.1. Classification (NCBI taxonomy): domain Bacteria; kingdom Pseudomonadati; phylum Pseudomonadota; class Gammaproteobacteria; order Enterobacterales; family Enterobacteriaceae; genus Kluyvera; species Kluyvera fluvialis. The sequence continues at coordinate 1,736,588 of NZ_AP046142.1, forward strand.
CCAGCAGTTTGCCGTTGTAGTTCAGCACCATACCTTTTTTGATTTCGTTCGCTCTTGGCATTGCATTTATCCTGTGTACAAGGGGGTCTAAAATATCGCGTAAAATTACTCGTGCTGTGCGTTTCAGGCAAGCGGAATTCGAGGGTTTTGCTATCTCTTAATAAAAGGTGATACTGTGCGCAACAACCACCTATTCAACATAACAGAGAACCCGCGATGGAATGTCGTCCGGACTGCGGGGCTTGCTGCACTGCGCCTTCTATTTCCAGCCCCATCCCCGGTATGCCCAACGGCAAACCAGCGAACACGCCATGCGTGCAGCTAGATGAGCATCAGCGCTGTAAAATCTTTGGCTCGCCGCTGCGCCCGAAAGTGTGCGCGGGTCTACAGCCCGCGCGGGATATGTGCGGTGCAACGCGAACCGAGGCCATCACCTATTTATTGCATCTCGAAGCGCTGACTGCGCCTTAAACGTCTTTGATGCGCGTCAGACAAACAATAGTGGCGGCACACAGCCCCAGTGCAATCCAGAACACCGTATGGTAGTTCCAGATTTCTGCCACGATACCGGCCAGTGAACCGGCGATAATCCAGCCAACGCGTGAGGTATTGGCGTACAGAGTGGTTGCCGAACCGGCCTGGCCTGGCATCAGATCCTGAAAATAGAGCATCCCAATCCCGCCAAGAATGCCGATGTAAACTGCGTTCAGCAGTTGCATCGCCAGCAGCAGTATAGGGCTATCAAAGGTCAACATCCCCACGTAGAACAGCAGCCCAGCAATGGCCGCCAGGCGCATCAGGAAGCGTTTTCCAAGACGTTTGGCAAAGTAACCCGCAATCAGCATGGTTGGGATTTCAAGCCCTGCGGCTGTCCCCATCATTATCCCCGCCAGTTTCTCCGGCAGATGCAGTTCATTGATGATATACAGCGGCATATTAATGATGTACAGACTGTTAGTGCCCCACATCAGGGTGCAAATAATGAACAGCAGCAGTGCATCTTTACGGTTGGTACGCGGAGCCTGAACGATAGCGCTTGCCGACGCCGTGCCTTTACGCATCGTGGGTAGAAATATCCACACCATCGCGCCACAGACCACAAACGCCACCGCTGCCGACAGGTACATCACCGTAAAGCCAAAGCCCATTGCCAGCGCATAGGCCAGCGGCGGGCCGATAACCCACGCCAGCGACACCTGCGCACGCATAATCGAGCTGAACATCACCGCCTCACGGCCCGTTTTATCCGCATGTTCGCGGGCGAGGGCGAACATTTGCGGGTTAGCGGTAGAACCGAAGCTACTCAGAAACACGCCGACAAACAGCAAAATAAAGTAGTTGCGGTTCCAGGCAAACAACACGCAGGCCAGCACGCCCAGCAGACAGCAGAAAACAATCAGATTTTTGCGGTCACCGCGTTTATCGGAATAGCTGGCTAAAAACTGGCTGACGAAAATGCCAATAATGGCGCTACCAGTAAAAAAGAAACCCACCATCGCCGGGCGAACGTGCACTTCATTACTGAGGAACAGACTCAACGTCGGAGTCTGGAGCGCACCGGCAATACCGGTTAAAAACGCGACAATCAGAAATGATGACGAGGTGAGATCAAACGAGCGCCGAGGGACGGCGGCGGTACTGTTTTGCATGTTGTTTTATCAGTCACTTTAGGAGAGGCGGGGGAGTGTACGCCGTGACTCAGAAAATGAACAGTAACCGAAATCAAATTCGGCACGAAAAAATCAAAAAACCATTTCAAAAATAGGCTGACATCTAGCTGAAGTGGTTGATGAGTGCCATAATGTGCTTCAGCTTTTGTGGCATGAATGCTAATGAAATGTGCTGTAGATCTAATTTATGCGATCAAATCAGCAGCAAAACTTGCAGGCTAATTAAGAAAGGCACAATATTATTGAAACGTTTCAGCGTCGTCTTCAGCACTTTACCCGCTAAGTACGACGATTTTTTCTCACAAAAGCTGAATCGATTCAATTCAGCGAGCGAGGGGAACCATGTTCCAGTTAACCGTTCAGGATATTCATCCCGGCCAGCAGGCCGCGAATAAAGAAGAGGCTATTCGGCAGGTTGCCGCAGCGTTAGTCAGTGCGGGCAACGTGGCTGACGGTTACGTTGCCGGCATGCTGGCGCGTGAGCAGCAAACTTCCACTTTCCTCGGTAATGGCATTGCCATTCCGCATGGCACTACTGATACCCGTGATCAGGTGCTGAAAACCGGCGTGCAGGTTTTCCAGTTCCCGCAGGGCGTGACCTGGGGCGAAGGGCAAACCGCTTATGTCGCGATTGGTATCGCCGCCAGCTCCGATGAACACCTTGGCCTGCTGCGCCAGTTGACGCATGTGCTGAGTGACGACGACGTCGCTGAACAGCTGAAAACCGTGACAACCGCAGAAGAACTGCGTGCACTGCTGATGGGCGAAAAGCAAAGCGAAGCGCTGAAGCTGGACAACGACATGCTGACGCTGGATGTCAACGCAGGTTCGCTGGTCACGCTACAGGCGCTGAACGCCGCTCGCCTGAAAGAAGCGGGCGCTGCCGATGCCACTTTTGTGTCGCGAGTGATTAACGAACAGCCGCTGAACCTGGGTCAGGGGATCTGGCTGAGCGATTGTGCTGAAGGCAACTTGCGCAGCGCCATTGCGGTGAGCCGTGCGGCCACGCCGTTTAGCGTTGACGATGCTGTTGCCTCGGTGCTGATAACTGTTGCGATGGCCGATGCACAGCCGACAGCCGTGCTGAACCGCCTGGCTAATCTGCTGGTGGATAACAAAGCTGAACGCTTGCTGAAAGCAGATGCTGCAACACTGTTGGCACTGCTGACCAGCGATGATGCCGCCGCTGACGACGTGCTGAGCGAAGAATTTGTCATCCGTAACGAGCATGGTCTTCATGCTCGTCCAGGAACCATGCTGGTGAACACCATCAAAAAATTTACCAGTGATATTACCGTGACCAACCTTGACGGCAGCGGTAAACCAGCCAATGGACGTAGCCTGATGAAGGTCGTCGCGCTGGGTGTTAAGAAAGGTCACCGTCTGCGCTTTACCGCGCAAGGTGACGATGCTCGTCAGGCGCTGGACGCCATTGGCGAAGCGATTGCTTCAGGCCTTGGGGAGGGCGCGTAAATGAGCAGAAGAGTAGCCACAATTACTTTAAATCCGGCCTATGATTTGGTTGGGTTTACACCAGAAGTTGAGCGCGGGGAAGTGAACCTGGTGCGTACCACCGGGCTGCACGCTGCCGGTAAAGGCATCAACGTTGCTAAAGTGCTGAAAGACTTAGGTATCGACGTCACCGTCGGCGGTTTCCTGGGTAAAGATAACCAGGATGGTTTTCAGCAACTGTTCAGCGAGCTGGGCATCGCTAACCGCTTCCAGGTAGTGCAGGGCCGTACTCGTATCAACGTTAAGCTGACTGAAAAAGACGGTGAAGTCACTGATTTCAACTTCTCCGGCTTTGAAGTTACCCCAGCGGATTGGGAGCGTTTTGTTAACGATTCCCTGAGCTGGTTGGGTCAGTTCGACATGGTATGCGTCAGCGGTAGTCTGCCGGCGGGTGTCAGCCCAGAAGCGTTTACCGACTGGATGACGCGTCTGCGTAGCCAGTGCCCATGCATTATTTTCGACAGCAGCCGTGAAGCACTGGTGGCGGGTCTGAAAGCCGCGCCGTGGTTGGTGAAACCGAACCGTCGCGAGCTGGAAATTTGGGCAGGTCGTAAGCTGCCTGAAATGAAAGATGTGATTGATGCCGCTCACGCGCTGCGCGAGCAGGGTATCGCCCATGTCGTTATCTCCCTCGGGGCAGAAGGCGCGCTATGGGTTAACGCATCCGGCGAGTGGCTGGCTAAGCCGCCGTCTGTTGAGGTGGTGAGCACCGTCGGCGCCGGTGATTCTATGGTTGGCGGCCTGATTTATGGCCTGCTGATGCGTGAGTCCAGCGAGCATACTCTGCGTCTGGCAACGGCGGTTGCCGCGCTGGCGGTAAGTCAGAGTAATGTCGGGATTACCGATCGTACCCAGTTGGCCGCGATGATGGCGCGCGTTGACCTGAAACCCTTTAACTAACAGCAGGAGAGGCGTATGAAAACGCTGCTGATTATCGATGCCAAACTCGGACAGGCTCGTGCTTATATGGCGAAGACCCTGCTCAGTACGGCAGCACAGAAAGCACACCTGGAGTTAATTGATAACCCGAATGACGCCGAACTGGCGATCGTCCTGGGGTCGGCACTGCCTGCTGATACCGCGCTGGTCGGTAAGCAGGTTTACCTCGGCGATATTAACCGCGCCGTTTCGCACCCGGAACTGTTCCTGAGCGAAGCAAAATCACATGCTATCGCCTATCAGGCACCGGCTCAGGCCGAGCCTACGGCAAGCGGCGCAGTGAAGCGCATTGTTGCGGTAACTGCCTGCCCAACCGGCGTCGCGCATACCTTTATGGCGGCGGAAGCGATTGAAACCGAAGCCAAAAAACGTGGCCTGTGGGTGAAAGTGGAAACCCGTGGTTCTGTGGGTGCGGGTAACGCGATTACGCCTGAAGAAGTTGAGCAAGCGGATTTGGTTATCGTGGCGGCGGATATCGAAGTGGATCTGGCGAAATTTGCCGGTAAACCGATGTATCGCACTACTACCGGTCTGGCGCTGAAGAAAACCGCGCAGGAGCTGGATAAAGCCATGGTCGAAGCCAAGCCGTATCAACCGGCAGGGCAGAGCAAATCACCGGCCGATACGGCGAAAAAAGAGAGCGCTGGTGGGGCATATCGTCACCTGCTGACCGGCGTTTCCTATATGTTGCCGATGGTGGTTGCCGGTGGTCTGTGTATCGCGCTTTCGTTCGCCTTTGGGATTAAAGCGTTTGAAGTCAAAGGCACGCTGGCAGCGGCGCTGATGCAAATTGGTGGTGCTTCCGCTTTTGCCCTGATGGTCCCTGTACTGGCGGGCTTTATTGCCTTCTCCATTGCTGACCGCCCTGGCCTGACGCCGGGTCTTATCGGCGGTATGTTAGCCGTTAGCGGCGGCTCCGGCTTTATCGGCGGTATCATCGCGGGCTTCATTGCCGGTTATGCCGCGAAGTTTATCAGTACCAAACTGAAGCTGCCGCCAAGCATGGAAGCGCTGAAGCCTATTTTGATAATCCCGCTGATATCCAGCCTGATTGTCGGCCTGGCGATGATCTACCTGATTGGTACGCCGGTTGCGGCGCTGCTGAACTGGCTGACTCACTGGCTGCAAACTATGGGCACGGCGAATGCGGTACTGCTGGGGGCAATTCTCGGTGGCATGATGTGTACCGATATGGGTGGCCCGGTGAACAAAGCGGCATACGCGTTTGGCGTGGGTCTGCTGAGTACCCAAACTTACGCACCGATGGCGGCAATTATGGCGGCCGGTATGGTACCACCGCTGGCGATGGGTATTGCGACGCTGGTTGCGCGTAACAAGTTCGACAAAGGTCAACGCGAAGGCGGTAAAGCGGCGCTGGTACTGGGTCTGTGCTTTATCTCTGAAGGGGCGATTCCGTTCGCGGCTCGTGATCCAATGCGTGTGCTGCCTTGCTGTATCGTGGGTGGCGCGGTAACGGGCGCAATCTCGATGGCGGTAGGTGCGAAACTGATGGCTCCGCACGGCGGTCTGTTCGTCCTGCTGATCCCTGGTGCCATCACCCCGGTGCTGGGTTATCTGGTCGCGATTGTTGTTGGTACGCTGGTGGCGGGCCTCTCTTACGCGGTGCTGAAGCGCCCTGAAGGTGACGTTGTTGCCAAAGCGGCTTAATTAACCTCACACCTCAAGGGCAGAGTTTACTCTGCCCTTTTTTTATTCCCTTGCTGCAATCTGTGCTCTACCTCTCAAATTTTTTCTCGCTTGCAATCTGTATCTATAAAAAATTGTGATTCTGTTCATATCTATTCGCTTTAGGTCTTGCGGATGGATTTACTTTATCTAAAACACGCATATTATGAACACATGTTTGTTAGTGAACACGTGCTCTAATAATCAGTAATGTAGTGATTAATATCCTTAACGAACTCATTTTCATGGCAACTTATTGCCAGAGGACGTGCTATGCGTGAAAAGGAATACATCGTAACCGTTGGCTCTGCCAATATGGATGTTGCAGGGTATTCGCATTCCCATTTAAATTATGCGGATTCAAATCCGGGAAAAATTAAATTCACCCCAGGCGGCGTGGGGCGCAATATTGCGCATAACCTGGCGCTATTGGGAAAACCCTCATGGCTATTGACGGCGGTCGGCAGTGATTTTTATGGTCAGTCTTTATTAGCGCAAACTAACCAATCTGGCGTTCACGTTGATAAATGTCTGGTAGTGCCCGATGAAAATACATCAAGTTATTTATCGCTACTCGATAATACCGGCGAAATGCTTGTGGCTATTAATGACATGAGTATTACCGAACATATTTCGGCTCAGTTTTTAGCTCAACACGTTGATTTTATTCGCGGTGCGAAAGTGATTGTCGCTGACTGCAATATTAGCGAAGACGCCCTGGCCTGGATTCTCGATAACGCTGGCGATGTGCCGGTCTTTGTAGACCCGGTTTCCGCGTGGAAGTGCGTAAAAATACGTGAACGTCTTGGCCAAATTCACACCCTCAAACCCAACCGCCTTGAAGCAGAAACGCTCAGCGGCATAGCGCTCTCTGGGCGAGATGACGTCGGCAAAGTCGCTCAGTGGTTTCATGCGAATGGTTTAAATCGTCTGGTGCTCAGCATGGGCGGAGACGGTGTTTATTACAGCGATATTGACGGCGAAAGCGGCTGGTCACTGCCGATAAAAACCCACGTCGTTAATGTTACCGGCGCAGGTGACGCCATGATGGCAGGGCTTGCTTCCTGCTGGATGGACGGAATGTCTTTTATTGATGCGGTTAAATTTGCGCAGGGTTGTTCATCAATGGCGCTGGCCTGTGAATATACCAACAACCCTGATTTATCTGTTGCGAATGTTACATCGTTAGTGGAGAACACAGAATGTCTGAATTAACTCTTTCCTCTGAATTATTACAAATTTCGCCAGAAGTCCAGGAAGCCTTAAAAAGTAATAAACCTATTGTCGCGCTGGAATCGACAATTATTTCTCACGGCATGCCTTTCCCGCAAAATGCGCAGACGGCAATTGAAGTTGAAGAAACAATTCGTAAACACGGCGCTGTACCTGCCACCATCGCTATTATTGGCGGTGTGATGAAAGTGGGTTTGAGTACCGAAGAAATTGAATTATTAGGCCGCGAAGGGCATAACGTAATTAAAGTTAGCCGCCGTGATTTACCGTTTGTGGTTGCTGCCGGTAAAAATGGTGCTACGACCGTGGCGTCCACCATGATTATTGCTGCTCTGGCGGGGATTCATGTATTTGCGACCGGTGGTATCGGTGGTGTGCACCGTGGTGCGGAACATACTTTTGATATTTCGGCAGACCTGCAAGAGCTGGCGCATACCAATGTCACGGTAGTGTGTGCGGGCGCGAAATCTATTCTCGATTTGGGATTAACCACTGAATATTTAGAAACCTTCGGTGTGCCGCTGATCGGTTATCAAACAACCGCGCTGCCAGCATTTTTCTGCCGTACCAGCCCGTTTGACGTCAGCATCCGCCTCGACAGTGCAAAAGAGATTGCTCGTGCGATGGCGGTGAAATGGCAGGCTGGCCTCAACGGTGGGCTGGTGGTAGCGAACCCAATCCCGGAACAGTTTGCGATGGCTGAAGAGAGCATTAACGCAGCCATTGACCAGGCGGTGAGAGAAGCCGAAGAGCAGGGCGTAGTCGGCAAAGAGAGCACACCGTTCCTGCTGGCGCGCGTTGCTGAACTTACCGGCGGCGACAGCCTGAAATCCAATATCCAGTTGGTGTTCAACAACGCCGTGCTGGCTTGCGAGATTGCTAAAGAGTACCAACGTCTCGCCTGATAAATCCTCACGGGCAGAGAGCTGTCGCCCGCGATACCTAAACCTGGCTTAACGCCGGGTTTCCTGGCATGAAGGGAAAATCATTATGGACATAATGAGAAGTGTGATGGGTATGGTGGTCTTACTGGCAATCGCATTTTTGCTGTCAGTAAACAAAAAACGCATTAGCTTACGTACCGTCGGGGCAGCGTTGGTGCTGCAAATCGCCATCGGTGGGATTATGCTCTATTTCCCGCCGGGCAAATGGCTGGTGGAACAGGCCGCGCTGGGCGTGCATAAAGTGATGTCTTACAGCGACGCGGGGAGCGCATTTATCTTTGGCTCGCTGGTGGGGCCAAAAATGGATGTGCTTTTTGACGGTGCGGGATTTATCTTTGCTTTCCGCGTGTTACCGGCGATCATTTTTGTTACCGCGTTGATAAGCCTGCTCTACTATATTGGCGTGATGGGGCTGCTGATCCGTATTCTCGGCGGCATTTTCCAGAAAGCGCTGAATATCAGCAAAATAGAATCGTTTGTTGCTGTCACCACCATTTTCCTCGGGCAAAACGAGATCCCGGCGATTGTGAAGCCATTTATCGACCGTCTTAACCGCAACGAGCTGTTTACCGCTATTTGTAGCGGGATGGCGTCCATTGCTGGTTCTATGATGATTGGCTATGCCGGAATGGGCGTACCGATTGACTATCTGTTAGCGGCGTCATTGATGGCGATTCCAGGCGGGATCCTGTTTGCGCGAATGCTCAGCCCGGCAACGGAAGAATCACAGGTTTCGTTCGAGAATTTATCGTTCACCGAAACACCGCCGAAAAGCATTATCGAAGCGGCGGCAAGCGGTGCGATGACGGGGCTGAAAATTGCCGCCGGTGTGGCAACGGTGGTGATGGCGTTTGTGGCGATTATCGCGCTGATTAACGGCATTATCGGCGGTATTGGTGGCTGGTTCGGCTTTGGTCACGCCACGCTTGAAGGGATCTTTGGTTACGTGCTGGCTCCGCTTGCCTGGATTATGGGCGTGGACTGGTCTGATGCGACGCTTGCGGGTAGCCTGATTGGGCAGAAGCTGGCGATTAACGAATTTGTTGCCTACCTCAACTTCTCACCGTATCTCCAGACCGGCGGCGCACTGGACATGAAAACCATTGCGATTATCTCTTTCGCCCTGTGCGGTTTCGCTAACTTTGGCTCGATTGGTGTGGTGGTTGGTGCGTTTTCTGCCATTGCGCCACAGCGCGCGCCGGAAATTGCCCAGCTAGGGATGCGAGCGCTGGCGGCAGCGACACTTTCTAACCTGATGAGCGCAACGATTGCCGGTTTCTTTATTGGGCTGGCATAACGTTATGGCGCGCCAGATTAGCTGGCGCGCTGCTTAATGCAATAAAGCTGTTAAATTATTTTCTGGATCCATCTCAAGCGCTAACGCCGTTAATCTTTCTTTATTTTTAATGGCGTAACCTTTTTTTTGTTTTAGTAACAAACCATCCTGTACCAACTGGGCAATTACATATAAAAAGTGGCGATAGGTCACACCCATATATTCTGCTGCTTGCGTATGTTTTTCACTATAAAGAGAGTCATGCTGCGTTAATAAAATAAAAGCCGCAAGACGGTTTACTAACGGAAATGACTGGTTTTGCGTGAGTGAAACAATATTATGGTAATTCTTATGGCTTAATGCGATACAAAGCTGACGCAGAAATATCGCATCGTTTAATAATAATGGCCGAAATGACTTCATGGGTAACGCTAGGCACCAGCATGTTTCAATAGCCTGAACGGCGCGTGGTTCGTGCCCGGCATCAACTAACTCAATTTCGCCAATAAAGCAGGGCGCGCCAAAAAAATCAATCAGCGATACTCGCCCGTTAGCGAGCGTTGCGTACAGCTTGGCTCGCCCTCGAACCAGGTAAAACAGGTACGCCGGCTGGCTTCCCTCCCGCACGATGTAGTCCCCCGCAGCGATATGAAACAAACGGGTTTCATGCAAAACATCAATAGAAAAACACGCTTTATAATTAGAATCGCTAATGAGTTGTTGCCGGAGAAGGTCATTCTGGATTTCTTTCACGATGGTTTCCCGGTATGAGATTTCTCATATTCAGCATACGTTTTCTGTCGTTATGATTCAATCATCGACCCGCTTTAGTTTTCTTTGGTAAAGCGAAAATAACGTTACAGCGAACAGAGGGAATAAGAAATGGCAAGAACAAAAATTATTCTTGATTGCGATCTAGGGCATGATGATGCGATTGCAATGATGATGGCAGCGAAACATCCTGCCATAGATTTGTTGGGTATTACTATCGTGGCAGGAAATCAAACGCTGGATAAAACATTGGTCAATGGATTAAATGTTTGTCAGAAACTCAATATTAATGTCCCGGTTTATGCCGGAATGCCGCAGCCGATTATGCGTCAACAAATTGTCGCCGATAATATTCATGGCGAATCGGGTCTGGATGGCCCGGTTTTTGAGCCGCTTACCCGTGAAGCCGAAAGCACCCATGCCGTTAAATATATTATCGACACGCTGATGGCAAGCGATGGCGATATTACGTTGGTTCCCGTCGGGCCGTTGACCAACATTGCGGTAGCCATGCGAATGCAGCCCGCTATTTTGCCGAAAATCCATGAAATTGTTCTGATGGGCGGGGCATACGGAACCGGTAACTTTACCCCGTCAGCGGAGTTTAACATCTTCGCAGACCCTGAAGCGGCGCGTGTCGTTTTCACCTCTGGCGTCCCGCTGGTGATGATGGGGCTAGACCTGACCAACCAAACGGTGTGCACCGCTGACGTGATAGCGCGGATGGAAAAAGCCGGTGGCCCGGCAGGGCAACTGTTCAGCGACATCATGAATTTCACCCTTAAAACGCAATTCGAAAACTACGGTTTAGCCGGTGGGCCGGTACATGACGCGACCTGTATCGGTTATCTGATTAACCCGCAGGGGATTAAAACACAGGAAATGTACGTAGAGATCGACGTGAACAGCGGCCCATGCTACGGGCGCACTGTCTGTGATGAGCTCGGTGTGCTGGGCAAGCCTGCGAATGCGAAGGTCGGTATTACCATTGATACCGACTGGTTCTGGGACTTAGTCGAAGAGTGCGTGCGTAAATATATTTAACCCGGCAACTGGCCTGCACGGGAAAGATGCAGGCCGCTAAAACCCAATGGGCAGTATGCGGTCGCCCGTTATGTGTTCAGAACTGGCATAACGAGATAACCATTATGGATGTCATGAGAAGTGTTCTGGGGATGGCGGTATTACTGATAATTGCTTTTCTGTTGTCGGTGAATAAAAAACGTATCAGCCTGCGTACCGTTGGGGCGGCGCTGGCGCTGCAATGTGTCATTGGCGGTGTGATGCTCTATTTTCCTCCGGGGAAATGGCTGGCGGAGCAGGCCGCAATGGGCGTGCATAAAGTCATGACCTACAGCGATGCCGGAAGCGCCTTTATTTTTGGCTCACTCGTCGGGCCGAAAATGGACGCGGTCTTTGACGGCGCAGGGTTTGTATTTGCCTTCCGTGTGCTACCCGCCATTATCTTTATCACCGCTCTGGTGAGCCTGCTGTATTACATCGGTGTGATGGGGTGGCTGATTCGTATTCTTGGCGGGATTTTCCAGAAAGCGCTGAATATCAGCAAGATAGAATCATTTGTCGCGGTAACAACGATTTTCCTCGGGCAAAATGAGATCCCGGCTATCGTGAAGCCCTTTATGGACAGGCTCAACCGCAATGAGCTGTTTACTGCTATCTGTAGTGGAATGGCGTCGATTGCTGGATCGACGATGATCGGTTACGCCGGGCTGGGTGTTCCGATTGATTATTTATTGGCGGCGTCGCTGATGGCCATTCCCGGCGGGATCCTGTTCGCGCGGATACTTAGCCCGGCAACGGAGGTATCACAGGTTTCATTCGAGAATTTATCGTTCACGGAAACGCCGCCGAAAAGCATTATCGAGGCGGCGGCAAGCGGCGCGATGGCTGGCCTGAAAATTGCCGCCGGTGTGGCAACGGTGGTGATGGCGTTTGTGGCGATAATTGCGCTGATTAACGGCATTATCGGTGGCATTGGTGGCTGGTTTGGTTTTGGACACGCCACGCTTGAAGGGATTTTTGGCTATCTTCTTGCGCCTTTGGCCTGGCTGATGGGCGTTGACTGGGCTGATTCTACGCTGGCGGGGAGCCTGATTGGGCAAAAGCTGGCGATTAACGAGTTTGTCGCTTACCTCAACTTTTCGCCATATTTACAGACTGCGGGGGCGCTGGATGTAAAAACCATTGCCATTATCTCTTTCGCCCTGTGTGGTTTCGCTAACTTTGGCTCAATTGGCGTGGTGGTTGGGGCGTTTTCCGCCATCGCGCCACAGCGCGCGCCGGAAATTGCTCAACTGGGGCTGAGGGCGCTGGCAGCGGCGACGCTCTCTAACCTGATGAGCGCGACGATTGCCGGTTTCTTTATTGGCCTGGCATAACTGAAAACTGTAATGCTGGTCAGTTCAGCGCCACATTCCGTTCACCTGATGTTTTGTAGAACATGAAGCCTCTGTTCCTGTGAACGGGTCAAGGGGGACTGCCGAGTCCCCCTTAACAATCCCTGCGGCCCCGCAGGGAAATCGGTGCTTCGCACTGCGCTCGCCTGCGAACTCCAGCCTGCGGCTCGCCGATTTCTATCGGGGACTCATCGGTTTCAGTAACTCTGGTTGTTGCTATTCATTCAAAGACCGCACTGACATGGGCGGCGATACTAAAAGTAGAACGCCCCTTAACTGACCAACATTAGCCGGATAGCGTCGTTTTACGCGTTATCCGGCTTACGCCATCAGCAATTGTGCTGGAGCAGATACAGCGCGTTATCTGCGGAAAGCGTCGGGTTGTTAATGCTGACGCTGGCGCGTGATAATGCCGCGCAGGCCATCGCGAAGTTCGCGCTATCGCGGAAATCGCTTCCCTCCAGAAAACTGTAAATCAGCCCCGCCATAAAGCCGTCATCGGCTCCAAAACGGTCGATGACCGGGTGCGCGGGGGGCGTGAGTAAGAACTGCTCGCCGCCTTTCTGGCTGCAAAAGACCGACTCATCTTCCAGACAGACAAAAATCTGCTGAATGCCTTGCTGATGCAGGTCATTCACCGCCTGAGTGCGTTCAGCATCCGACGTGATAGGCTGCCCCCACAGGATCTCCAGCTCTTTTTGCGTCGGCTTTAGCGTATGAATGCGGGAGTACCAGGTCTTAATTTTGCCCGCTTTAAATTCAGAAACGGTATCAATAAAGACCGGGATATCATCTGCAATCGTAAAGACCCACTCAATGGCTTCTGGCGTCAGGTTACAGTCCGCCAGCACCACGCCGGAGTGGCGAATTAAATCGCGTGAACCGTTCAATAACTGTGGCGTCAGCTGTTGCAGAATATGAGTATCGTTAATCGCCAGCACCGTATCTTCTTGCTGATTCGCAATCGAGAGATAGGTCGAGGTGTTATGCCCGTGCAGACGAATACAGCTCGACACATTAACACCGGCCTGGCGGGTTTGCTCCAGTAGCGTTTCACCGTAAAAATCGCTGCCGACGGCAGAAATCAGATGCACATCGCGACCAAGCAGCGCCAGATTATGCGCAATGTTGCGCCCGACGCCGCCTGCGGAACAGAGAATACTGCCAGGGTGAGAGGCGGCCTGCGGATAATGAATATCTGCCACGCCGCGAATATCCATATTGATAGCCCCAACGACAACACAATAATCCTGCTCGGTAAGAATATAACCTTTACCTTTGATCATCCCTTTGCGCATCAGATCCATAATATGGGCGGCGACGCGTGAGCGGCTGATCTGCAAAATGTCCGCAATTTCGTTTTGCTGAATGAGCGGGTTGCGACGCAGGATTTTAAGTATCTGTTTTTCCCTGTCGTTCATGATTACGCAACCGCCTTTTCAGTCTGCTGTGCTTTCAGCCAGGCAATTTCTTCTGCCCAGATATCAGGGTTAGTGGTTTCCAGTACCAGCGGGATACCGTCGAAACGGTCGTCTTGCATAATCCAACGGAATGCATCGTGGCCAATATTGCCTTCACCCAAACTTTGGTGACGGTCAACGCGGCTGCCGAAGGTGCTTTTGGCATCGTTAAGGTGCATCCCGCGCAGGTAGTTAAAACCGACAATACGCTCAAATTCAGCGAAGGTTTTCGCGCAGGCTTCAGTGGTGCGCAGGTCATAACCGGCGGCAAACGCGTGGCAGGTGTCGATACAGACGCCAACGCGGGATTTATCCTCTACGCCGTCGATAATTGCCGCCAGATGTTCAAACTTGAAGCCGAGGTTGCTGCCTTGCCCGGCGGTGTTCTCGATAACCGCCGTAACGCCTTCCGTTTGTGCCAGCGCGATGTTGATGGATTCCGCTATCAGTGCCAGGCATTTGTCTTCGTCAATCTGTAGCAGATGGCTACCCGGGTGGAAGTTCAGCAGCGTTAAACCTAACTGCTGGCAGCGGCTCAGCTCATCAATAAAGGCTTCACGCGATTTCTCCAGCGCTTCTTCCACCGGGTGACCTAAGTTAATCAGGTAGCTGTCATGCGGCAGGATTTGTGCCGGTGTGTAGTGATATTTTTCACACGCGGCTTTGAAATCGTCGATGACTTCGGTGGTTAACGGTGCTGCGCGCCACTGGCGCTGATTTTTGGTGAACAGGGCAAAGGCGGTCGCTTCGATTTCTGCGGCTCGAATAGCCGCATTAGCCAGGCCGCCAGCGGCGCTTACGTGCGCTCCAATGTATTTCATAAATTAAACCCGCCATACTCAAAAGGGGAGAGTATAGCGGGTTAGCGAGGCTTATACACCTCATCCGTCAGGCGGCTTTGGCGTGGGTTACGCTCATTTGCCGCCTGAATGGTCTAGCTGGTTTATGCCATCAATGCGTGGACGAAAAGGTTAATCGCGCCACCGCCGACAATCAGCCAAACGAACAGCACCAGCGCCATCAGCAGTGGTTTCGCCCCCGCTTTTTTCAGCGCGCTAACGTGGGTTGTTACCCCCAGCGCCGCCATCGCCATAGCCAGCAGAATGGTGTCCAGTGTGATAAGCATCTGCACTACACTCTGCGGCAGCAGGTGGAATGAGTTAAAGATAGCCACCACGATGAACAGAATCGCAAACCACGGAATGGTAATTTTACTTTTCTGCGCGGCGTTAGCCGGAGCCAACTGTTTTACTCGCGCCGCCAGCAGCAGCAAGAACGGAGCCAGCATCATTACGCGCAGCATTTTTGCGATAACCGCTGCGTTTTCGGTTTCCGGGCTAACCGCGTGGCCTGCCGCGACAACTTGCGCCACTTCATGCATGGTTGAACCGATGTAAATACCGAATGTTTCCGGGCTAAACCAGTGCGCTACCAGCGGATACATGGCTGGGTAAAGGAAAATCGCCAGTGTACCGAAGATAACCACCGTCGCGACGGCCACCGTCACTTTGCTGGCCTCTGCTTTCACTACCGGTTCGGTTGCCAGCACGGCGGCAGCACCGCAAATACTGCTACCCGCGCCAATCAGCCAACTGGTGTGTTTATCCAGACCAAACACTTTTTGCCCTAACCAGCAGGCCATCATAAAGGTGGTGGTCAGCGTGAGCGCATCAATAATGATGCCGCTGATACCCACGTCAGCAATCTGCGAGAACGTCAAACGGAAACCATACAGAATGATCCCCAGGCGCAGTAAATGCTGTTTGGCAAAGATCACACCGCCATCGCAGGACTGCCATAGTTTTGGGTACACCGTGTTACCGATGACCATCCCGAATAGAATCGCCAGCGTCAGCGCGCTAAAACCGGCGCCAGCAATGGCTGGAACGCTACCCGCCCAGACTGCCGCACCAGTAATCACGGCACTCAGCGCGAGACCAGGGATAAAGTGCATAATACTTCGATGATGCGTCTGTAACGTAGCCTGTGTCATAACCCTCTCCTTTGTCTGGCTAAAAGGTTACGCTTTGCTGGTTTAAATATAAAATTGATTATATATTTATAATTAATCGTAATAAGTGGTAAGCGCTGACGCTGAAAGGGGAAGATATGCATATCACGCTGCGGCAGTTAGAAGTTTTTGCAGAAGTGCTGAAGAGCGGTTCGACGACTCAGGCTTCACAGATGCTGGCGTTATCTCAATCAGCGGTTAGCGCGGCGCTGACCGATCTGGAAGGGCAGCTCGGCGTGCAGTTGTTTGACCGCGTCGGCAAACGGCTGGTGGTCAATGAACACGGGCGCTTGTTATACCCGCGTGCGCTGGCGTTGCTGGAGCAAGCCGGTGAAATTGAACAACTGTTCCGTGAAGATAACGGCGCGATCCGCGTCTACGCCAGTAGCACCATCGGTAACTATATTTTGCCGGGGGTGATTGCGCGCTATCGCAAAGATTATCCTTCGTTGCCGCTGGAGCTGAGCGTGGGCAACAGCCAGGATGTGATTAATGCGGTGGCTGATTTTCGCGTCGATATTGGGCTAATTGAAGGCCCGTGCCACTCGGCTGACATTATCGCCGAGCCGTGGCTTGATGATGAGCTGGTGGTTTTCTGTGCGCCGAACAGCGTGTGGGTGCAGGGGGAAGTCACGCTAGATAAGCTGGCGTTAGCGCCGTGGATCTTGCGCGAAAAAGGCTCAGGTACGCGGGAAATCGTCGATTATCTTTTGCTTTCTCATCTGCCGCATTTCCTGATGGGCATGGAGCTTGGCAACTCTGAGGCGATTAAACATGCCGTTCGCCATGATTTGGGGATTAGTTGCCTGTCTCGCCGTGTTATCGCCGAGCAACTGGCGGCTGGATCGCTGGTTGAAGTGGTCATCCCATTGCCAAAATTGAATCGCACCCTGTGGCGTATTCATCATCGGCAAAAGCACTTGTCCAAAGCCCTACAGCGTTTTTTACATTATTGCGCCAGCTAACGATCACGACAAAGTGAGCGGTTGAAAAGCTAATGTGATGTTTTTGCATGATTTCAGCAAATTTGTGTTAATGCCGAGTTTGATCTTTACTAATAATCTCGAGTCAATCATGAAGCTCTCTTATAACTGCGCATTTCTACCGTGATATGACCGATTCGTCTGTTACAATCGCGCCTCATTTTTTGGATGGATAGTATTTTCACATGGGTTCCGAAACGAAAACCACACAAGCGCCCGCGCTACGTCGCGAACTCAAGGCGCGTCACCTGACGATGATCGCGATTGGCGGTTCCATCGGTACGGGTCTTTTTGTTGCTTCCGGTGCAACCATTTCTGCGGCGGGGCCTGGCGGCGCGCTGTTTTCCTATATCCTGATTGGCCTGATGGTGTACTTCCTGATGACCAGTCTGGGTGAACTGGCCGCCTATATGCCGGTTTCCGGTTCCTTCGCTACCTATGGTCAGAACTATGTTGAAGAAGGCTTTGGCTTCGCGCTGGGCTGGAACTACTGGTACAACTGGGCGGTGACTATCGCCGTTGACCTCGTCGCCGCACAACTGGTGATGAACTGGTGGTTCCCGGACACTCCAGGCTGGATCTGGAGCGCGCTGTTCCTGTGCGTCATCTTCCTGCTGAACTACATCTCGGTGAAGGGCTTTGGTGAAGCGGAATACTGGTTCTCACTGATTAAAGTCGCCACCGTGATTATCTTTATCATCGTCGGTGTGATGATGATTGTGGGCATCTTCAAAGGTGCGCAACCAGTCGGCTGGAGCAACTGGACAACCGGCGATGCGCCGTTTGCCGGTGGCTTGTCGGCAATGATTGGCGTGGCGATGATTGTCGGCTTCTCCTTCCAGGGGACGGAGTTGATTGGTATCGCCGCCGGTGAATCTGAAGACCCAGAAAAGAACATCCCACGCGCGGTACGTCAGGTATTCTGGCGAATCCTGCTGTTCTATGTCTTCGCTATCCTGATTATCAGCTTGATCATTCCGTATACCGATCCAAGCCTGCTGCGTAATGATGTTAAAGACATCTCCGTTAGCCCGTTCACGCTGGTATTCCAGCACGCTGGCCTGCTGTCTGCGGCGGCGGTGATGAACGCTGTTATCCTGACGGCAGTGCTGTCGGCGGGTAACTCCGGGATGTATGCCTCAACGCGTATGCTCTACACTCTGGCGTGTGATGGTAAAGCGCCGCGTATCTTCGCCAAGCTGTCTCGTGGCGGCGTCCCGCGCAATGCGCTGTATGCTACGACGGTGATTGCGGGTCTGTGCTTCCTGACCTCTATGTTTGGCAACCAAACCGTTTACCTGTGGCTGCTGAATACCTCCGGGATGACGGGCTTTATCGCCTGGTTAGGCATTGCGATTAGCCACTATCGTTTCCGCCGTGGTTATGTGATGCAGGGGCATGATATTAACAACCTGCCATACCGTTCCGGGTTCTTCCCGCTGGGGCCAATCTTCGCGTTTGTTCTGTGCCTGATTATCACCCTCGGTCAGAACTACGAGGCTTTCCTGGCAGACACCATTGACTGGGGCGGCGTTGCGGCAACCTACATCGGTATCCCGCTGTTCCTGGTGATTTGGTTTGGCTATAAGCTGACTCGCGGTACGCACTTCGTTCGTTATAGCGAAATGCATTTCCCGGAACGCTTTAAAAAGTAACATCTGCCTTGCTGACTAAGCCTCTCTTCGGAGAGGCTTTTTTTATGTCTGCGCTTGCTAAATGGTCATAACTGTTTACGCGTTGACATAACTTTAAACAACCTTAATTGATAATTGTTATCATTACGTTTATCATCACGCCTCATATAAAGAGATGAAGCCACTCCACTCCATGCGTGCTAATACGCTGAGGGACCAGCCACATCTGCGAAAAAAATAGGCCGCAATTCGTGGCTGTTAAGCAGTACTTGTGAGTAAGACCCTTTTGTTTTAATTCAGTGTTTACTTCATGGAGATATGGAATGTTTAGGTTAAACCCCTTCGTTCGGGGCGGGCTATGTGCGTCCGTAGTGTCCCTCGCTCTGCCTGTCAGCGCTGCTGATAATAATGAGGTTATGGTCGTTACGGCGGCTGCCACCGAACAAAGCGTCAAGGACGCTCCCGCCAGTATTAGCGTAATCACCCAGGAAGATTTGCAGCGTAAACCGGTGCAAAACCTGAAAGATGTGCTGAAAGAAGTGCCGGGCGTACAGCTCACTAATGAAGGGGATAATCGCCAGGGCGTGAGCATTCGCGGCCTGGACAGCAGCTATACCCTGATTCTGATTGATGGCAAACGAGTTAACTCTCGCAATGCGGTATTCCGCCACAATGACTTCGACCTGAACTGGATCCCTGTTGATGCCATCGAGCGTATCGAAGTGGTTCGCGGGCCGATGTCCTCGCTGTACGGTTCCGATGCGCTGGGCGGCGTGGTGAATATCATCACCAAAAAAATCGGCGCGAAATGGACGGGCAGCATCACGGCAGATACCACCTTGCAGGAGCATCGCGATCGTGGGGATACCTGGAACGGCCAGTTCTATACCGCAGGGCCGTTGATTGATGGCGTGTTGGGGATGAAAGCTTTTGGTAGCCTCTCTAAGCGTGAAAAGGACGATCAGCAGCCTTCCAGCACCAGTACAACCGGTGAAACGCCGCGCATTGAAGGCTTTACCAGCCGTGACGGCAACGTGGAATTTGCCTGGACGCCAAACGAAAGCAACGATATCACCGCCGGTTACGGTTTTGACCGCCAGGACAGGGATTCCGACTCCCTAGACCGCAACCGTCTTGAGCGCCAGAATTACTCGTTAAGCCACAATGGCCGCTGGGATCTCGGCACCAGCGAGCTTAAATATTACGGCGAAAAAGTCAGCAATAAAAACCCAGGCAACAGCAGCGCCATTACCTCTGAAAGCAACACTATCGACGGTAAATACGTGCTGCCGCTGGGGGCGATTAACCAGCTCGTCACCTTTGGCGGGGAGTGGCGACACGACAAGCTGACTGACCCGGTCAACCTGACGCGTGGAACCAGCAGCGAAACGTCGGCAAGCCAGTACGCGCTGTTCCTCGAAGATGAATGGCGTATCTTCGAGCCGTTGGCGCTGACCACCGGTATTCGTATGGACGATCACCAGACCTATGGCGATCACTGGAGCCCGCGTGCCTATCTGGTTTACAACGCTACGGATACGGTAACGGTGAAAGGGGGCTGGGCGACTGCCTTTAAAGCGCCATCCCTGTTGCAGCTTAGCCCCGACTGGGCGACAAACTCCTGCCGTGGCGGTTGCCGCATTGTGGGTAGCCCGGATCTGAAACCAGAAACCAGCGAAAGCTATGAAATCGGCCTTTACTATCAAGGCGAAGAAGGCTGGCTGGAAGGGGTGCAGGCGAATATCACCACCTTCCAGAATAACATTGAAGATATGATTAACATCAGCCGTACATCGAGCATCAGCGACGCGCCGGGTTACTCAAACTTCGTTGGCTTTGATAACGCGAATGGCCGCCGAGTGCCGGTGTTTGCTTACTACAACGTAAACAAAGCGCGTATTCAGGGCGTTGAGTCCGAGCTGAAAGTGCCGTTTGGCGACGAATGGAAACTGACGCTGAACTACACCTATAATGATGGTCGCGACCTCAGTAATGGCGGCAATAAACCGTTGCAGGAGTTGCCGTTCCATACCGCTAATGGGCGTGTAGATTGGGCGCCGGTGCAAGATTGGTCGTTCTATCTGGCGGCAAGCTATACCGGTGAACAGCGTGCGGTAAGCGCCACGGCGAAAACGCCTGGCGGCTATACCACCTGGGATCTCGGCGGCGCATGGCAGGCAACGAAAAACGTCCGTCTGCGTGGCGGTGTGCTGAACCTGGGGGATAAAAACCTACAGCGTGATGATTACAGCTATAACGAAGACGGTCGTCGCTACTTTATGGCCGTAGATTACCGCTTCTAATACTGTGAGTGCCTGATGGCGCTGCGCTTATCAGGCCTACAGGCATTGCGTTTGTAGGCCCGGTAAGCGTAGCGCCACCGGGCAATAACGCCGGAATTACCAGTAACTGCGCCAGTTTTGTGTGGCGCGGGTAATGGCTTCCATCAGGAAATAATCTCCCCAGCTACAGCACTCATCCACGCCCACATTACCTTTAAAATAATACACCGAATGCGCCAACAGCCCTTGCCCTGGCGTATGTTCGCGATTGACGTAGCCATCAATCATGTTGCCAATCATCCGCAGCGCCAGCGTTTCGTAGCTTTCTCGGTCTGGGTGCGTCACGGGCAGATGCTTAACCAACTCCAGCAGCGCGCAGGCGACAATCGCCGCCGCAGAGCTATCGCGCTCACTGGCTGGGTCGGTTAACGCCAGATCCCAATAACAGACAAGATCCTCCGGCAGACGGTTAAGATAATAATTCGCCAGCGTCTGGCTCAGATCCAACAAACGCTCATCGCCAGTGTATAAATAGTTAAGCAGGAAACCGTACACGCCCCACGCTTGCCCGCGCGCCCAGCAGGAATCATCGGCAAAGCCCTGATGGGTGTTGCCAAAGCGCGGCTCGCCGGTCACCACATCCATATACCAGGTGTGATAAGTCGAACCGTCCTCGCGCACAATATACCGGCGCGCGCGCTCAATGTGCTGCGTTGCCGCTGCCGCATATCGCGGGTCGCCGCTGGCCTGGCTTGCCTGATACAGCAACGGTAGGTTCATATTGCAGTCGATAATCATCCGCCCTTGCTGCTCTGGATTATTCAGCTCCCCCCAGGCCTGAATGATCCCGGCGGTTTCGTTGTAACGCTCCATCAACGCATCAGCGGCGAGCAGGGCGATATATCCGGCCTGACGATTACCGGTCAGCCGTTCCCCCGCCACGCACGACAGGCTATAGAGAAAACCCAGATCGTGGTGATTCGTATGATCGCGATTAATAATTCGCTGGCCGAATGAGTGAATATGCTGCTCTGCCAACGTGCGATATCCGTCATTCCCTGTCCATTCATAGGCCAGCCAAAGCTGCCCCGTCCAGAAACTGGTCGTCCATTCTATATTGTCGATAACCGGATACCGGCCGTTCTGGCAGGCGGCGTCGGGAAAGCGCAAGCCAAAATAGTCCGCGTTACTGTCAATGGCCTTTAGCAACGTGGGCATTACTGCGCGAATCTTACGGCCAATCTCGTCGCGTTCACCGGGGTTTAGTCGATGCAATGCGAGCGGTTCTTTAGCGATTTTTTCAGACGTCATGCGGTCATATTCCCGTTTTAATTAAGTACCTGGTGTTTAATTTCAGTCTGTTTGTGGCTGTGGCAAGCCGACAGCGTCAGGGCGGAGACACCGGTAAATATCAGCGCGGTGATGCCCATAATGAGATAGGTGTGTTCAAAGCCGATGCTCTGATAGGCGTAGCCCGCCGGCGGTGCGACCACAATGGAGCCAACATAAATCATCGCCTGGTAACCCAGCAGATACATGGTGGCGTTGATGCGTTTGTCGAAATGCTCGGCGATATACTTAAAGACTGAAACCAGAATCAGGGCAATTTCAATGCCATACAGCGGTTTTACCAGGCAGATAATCAGCGGGTCGCTGGTCAGGCCGGAGATAATCAGGCGCAGGCTGATAACCAGCCCTGTGAGCAGCATCCCCTGTTTTGCGCCGATACGGTTGATAATGCTCGGAACTAGCATCATGCCGAAAAACTCGGCGGCAGACTGGGCGGTGCTCATGTAGCCAAACATGGCGTTGCCTTCTTCTTTGGTGGCAAAGAAGGTGACGAAATAGCGCGAGAACTGTTGCTCGGCGATAAACATCATCCACGCCACACCGGCGATATAGAGCGCGAACATCCAGAATTTACGGTTAGCCAGCAGATGCAGCACGTCGGTGATAACAATTTTCTCTTTCGATAAAACGTTATTTTCTTCCTGGCCGAAGTGGTCAACTTTCAGCGTCAGTAACACGGCAAACATACACAGCGCCGATACGCTACTGATGACGAAGTTGATTTTGGGCGAGATGTTATAAAGAAAACCGGAGAACGATGATGCGCTAGCCCAGCCCAACGCGGCCCACATGCGAATACGCCCAAACTCCATGTTATACAAGCGGCTGAAGCGGTCTACGTAGGATTCTTCCGCCGCGACACCGGCGTACCAGCCGAGGCTAAAGAACAGCGCGCCGACAATCATCCCGCTAATAAAGTGGCTTTGCAGCATCGGCAAATAAACCCAGATAAAGAACGGGGCCATCAGCGCCGAAACAATACAGACAAAATAGAGCAGGTGTTTCTTCATGCCTATTTTGTCCATGATGTAGCCGTAAACCGGCTTGATAACCACCGCAAAAATGCCGTTGACGGCAAACACCGTGCCGATATCCACAGCGTCTAGCCCGGCTTTATCGCCAAGCCAGATGGCGTACAGGCCGAAACTTGCCGCCCAGGTAAAGGTAAACAGAAAAACAAAAAGACTGAGCTTTATATATGCCGAACGTATCGACTGAACTGGTGTAGTCATTGCGGTCTCCGCCGTCAATCAGAGGGTCAGTTTTATACAATCATCAGGCAGCGTTTATTGATAATGAGCTGCTGGGTATGGACATCAAAAACAAGGGTTTCTGGCATCTCCTGCACTGCGCCTGGGTCGGCGCTGACATAACAGGCCAGCCAGTGGGTTCCGGCGCTTATCTGCGCCGATAAACAAGGAATATCGGCGGGAGCCGAATACAGCAGGTTGCTATTAGGGGGCGTGGTGAGGGTCAACGCCAGGCGGTCACCGGCAAGATTGACTATCCGGCTGTAATCTTCAGTGGTTTCAAGCGTGACGCAATTAGCCTGGCGAGTCTGTTGTGTCAGGCGGTGATGGTTGGCGGCAAAACCGCCCTCTACGCAGTGAAGCGTGCGCGGGGTATCGATGCGATGAATACGAACGTGACCGTCTGGCAGGGCAATAAGCCAACTGGTGACGTTAACTTCAGGCCACGGACGCCAGGTGCTGCGCACCCAGGACTCCGTTACCTGCACGCTATCGCATTCGCGCCGCCCACGATAGTAATCATCGCCGTGGCTCAACAGCAGCATTGAGTCTGCGGCGGCGTGGTTCAGCCCATAGCGCCCGCGCTCCAGGGTAAAGCCAAAGTGGCTGGAGTAGGCGAACTTGCCGTATTTTTGCTCGAAGTTAACAAAGTTATTTTTGTCGAACTGACCGGACATCAACATCCAGGCATGGCGGTTTTCAGCGCTATGCACGATGATTTGCCCCGCTTCAGGAATAGGGTGAATGGCCTCCAGCGCGGGTAGCGGCTCGCACTCGGCTTGCCAAAACGCGCTCTCCTCCGGCAGCGCCAGTATCAGCATCGCTTTCAGCCCCCAGTACGGTGAACCTGGGCTGTTGTAATCTTCGGCCATGATTAAATTTGGATAGGCGTAGCCAATCGAAAACAGCCCATCAGCACCGATAAACGGCTGCGTGAGCCAGTGGTCGATATGGCGCAAAATCAGCCCTTTAATTATGCCGGGGGTGAACACGTCAAGCCCGGTAAAAGCGACCGCACTCCAGAACGCGACCTGCACAAAGCGATATGTCAGGCTACGACCAAACGGGATCGCGTCGCCCTTGGCGGTGAAGTAGTAACCGTAATCGCGGGCAAATTGCTGCGCGCGCTGGCGATAACGCAGGCAGCGCTCCGGGTCGATATCCTGCATAAAGTGGCTGTACAGCAGGCTGTAGAAGTGAAAACCGCTAGAGATATAGTAATCGCGCGGTTTGCCATGCCCGTCGCAGTACCAGCCATTGCCTAGCCAAAACGGCTCAATGGCATCCAGATGGCGGTTGATAACCGCCATGTCGTACTCGCGGCCAACGCACTTTAGCCCAACCTGAATCAGCACCGGGAAAAAGTGCCAGTTGTTATCAGGAACCGCCACGTTGGCGCTTTGACAAAGCCAGTTAACGAGGTTGTCCCGGCTTACGTTATCCAGCGACGCCCATAGCCCACTGTGCGGCAGCGCCAGCCCGAGGCCAAACGCCGCCATCTCTACGCAGCGCTGATCGTTGTCGCCGACATCCCCCCAATAACCGGGGTGCTGCGGGTCACAGCCATGACGAATACCCTCGATAAATTTGTCGTGCCATTGCGGCGTCACGCCGCCGTTGACCAGTGGAAATACGCCCCACAGCAGACGAATAAAGCCTTCCATTCCGGCGACATCGTCCGGGTACTGCGCGGCGGTGTCGCCCGCATGAAGCCGGGTGCAATCTGTCGATAAATGAGGAATAGCGGCTGCGACCCACCGCTGTACTAACGCACTGTATTCTGTCTTCGTCCGCATAGTGAAACCCTGTTTCAAACCGTTGATGGCGAGCGAATAATAGGAATTTGGTGCGGTAGACAAATGTGATTGTGCTCTTACTTTTGCGTATGTCTGGTAATTAAAATTAATTTTATGGCGTAACTTAGGGCAAAAGTTTTATTTCGATGATGAAAGTTTAAGTTTATTAACATGCGAGGCTAACGCGGTGGCGCATTCTCAGCGAACGGAAGACACAACCTATCTTGAGCAGATCCATCTCAACGATAAGTCGATCTATTTCAACCGGATGCAGAATATGCCCGCTAACTATTATCACTGGCATCAGTGTGCGGAAATTTTGTCGGTGTCACGCGGGGTGGGCATTGCGCTGATGGAGCACCAGCAATATACGGTGAAGCCGGGGCGGTTATTTATTTTCCCGCCAGGCAAACTCCACAAAGTGTATGTCGAGCAAGATGATCGCAATGTTTATCATCGTACCACGCTGCACTTTAACCCGTTGCTGCTGGAGCCGTGGCTGCGCGATTTCCCGCGTCAGCAAATGCTGTTGCGCCAGTTGTGCGGGCGCGGTGAGAAGGCGCGAGTATTTGACGTTGGCGACCTACAGCCAGTGATTGAAAGGCTGTTACAACGCTTTGAAGAATTGACCCGCGACGAGAGCTGGAGCACCAGCGATAGCGCGTTTTTAATTATGCAGCTCATTAGCCTGCTGCCGCAGCAAGAGCAGGCGGCAGGGCACAATACCTTTTCATCGACCATTATTCGCTGGCTGGAAACGCACTACCACGAGCGCTGTTCGCTGGATGATATTGCGGCGGTGATGGGCTGTTCGCGTGGGCATACGTCGCGCCGTTTTCATGATGAAACCGGCGGCACGATTCAGGAATATTTAACGATGCGGCGAATTCGCCAGGCCTGTGAATTTTTGCTGCATTCACAGCATTCGGTAAAAGAGATTGCCACTATGGTCGGGTTTACCGAATACGCTTGGTTTATTACCTGTTTTCGTAAAAATATGGGCAAGACACCGCTGCAATATCGCAAGGCGTATCCCTACACCTTGCCTGAGTGATGGGTTATTTCAGCAAATATTGCGCGTGGAAACGCAGGTGATCTTCAATAAACGACGCAATAAAGTAATAGCTATGGTCATAGCCTGGCTGAATGCGTAGCGTCAGCGGCCACTCTTTTTGCCGGGCGGCTTCGGCAAATACGGCTGGCTGGAGTTGGTCGGCGAGGAACTGGTCGTTATCGCCCTGGTCTATCAGCATGGGAATGGCGTCTTCACGACGGCTGGCGAGCAGCAGTTCGCAGCTATCCCATTGCGCCCAGCGGGATTTATCGTCACCCAAATAGGCGGCAAAGGCTTTTTTACCCCACGGCACCTGGCTTGGGTTGACGATGGGCGCGAACGCCGAGGCGCTGCAATATTTACCCGGATTTTTCAGCGCCAGCATCAGCGCGCCGTGTCCACCCATCGAGTGACCGCTAATTGCGCAGCGTGCGCTAACGTTAAATTGCGCCTGAATTAACGCCGGAAGCTCATCGCGCAAATAATCGTACATCTGATAATGCGCCGCCCACGGAGACTCGCTGGCGTTGAGATAGAATCCTGCTCCCTGGCCTAAGTCGTAACCGGCGTCATTCGCGACACCGTCACCGCGTGGGCTGGTGTCGGGCATCACCAGCACAATTCCCAGCTCAGCCGCCACACGTTGTGCGCCCGCTTTGGTGGTGAAGTTTTCATCGTTACAGGTCAAGCCCGAAAGCCAGTACAGAACCGGTGGCGGTGTTTTTTTGCCTTCAGGCGGTAAAAACAGGCTAAAGGTCATTGGACAATTAAGTGTGGCAGAATGGTGCTGCCAGCGCTGTTGCCAGCCGCCATAACAGCGGTGCTCTTCCAGCATTTCCATGCGGGCTCCTCGCAGTTTTGGTCAGAATTGATTGTCCCATCATACAGATAATTCACCGACGGTGAGTAACTTTCACTTCCGCATAACACCTATATGTTGCATCATTGTGATAACTTTTATTTTACATTTGAGGCATTCATGCCGGTACGTATTGCGCTAAGCGGGTTCCTGGCGCTGGTCGCCACTATTGGCATTGGCCGGTTCGCCTTTACGCCGCAAGTGCCGTTGATGATAGCGGAAGGGCAGCTCACGCTGACCAGCGCCGGACTTGTGGCGGCACTGAACTACCTGGGATATTTGCTGGGCGCCTGGGATGCCATGCGGGCGCACCGTGGCGTGGAAATTCGGCTGTATCTCGGCATTGCGGGCGCGGTGGCGCTCACGTTTCTCTCCGCGCTGGTGGATAACGCCTGGCTGCATGGCCTGCTACGGCTGGTGATTGGCGGTATGAGCGGCTGGGGGATGGTGCTGACGGCGGCGTGGGTGAACGAGCGCCTGGCGCACTTCGCAAGACCAGGCCTTAGCGCGGCGGTATTTGCCGGGCCGGGGGCAGGCATTGCGCTTAGCGGGCTGCTGGGGGGGTTTATTCATGCGCAATCGCTGAGTGCGGCGGCGGGATGGCAGCTTTATGGTGTGCTGGCGCTGGTTTTGGTGGCGTGGATTGCGCGCTGGCTGCCGCGCCCTGGCGAACTGCACCGCAGCGGCGAAAAGCCGCAACCGCTGGTGTTAACCACGAATCTGCGGCGGCTGGTATGGAGCTATAGCCTGGCGGGCTTCGGCTATATTCTGCCAGCGACCTTTTTATCGCAAATGGCGACACAGCGTTTTCCAGATAGCCTGTTCGCCCAGTTTATCTGGCCGGTATTCGGGCTGGCGGGGGCCGCCGGTATTGTGCTGAGTATTATCATGCGAAGGTTAGGGCACTCTTATCAGCGGCTGGCGGTGGTATTGTGGCTGCAAGGGCTGGGCGTGTTGTCGGCCTGGCTTCTGCCGGGTATCAGTGGCCTGGTCACTGGCGCGCTGTTAGTGGGCGGCGGTTTTCTGGCGGCGGTACAACTGTCATTATTATATGGTCGTGAACTCGCGCCGCAGCATTCGCGCTATATGGCGGGGCTGCTAACCACCGGTTATGCCCTTGGGCAATTAGTGGGGCCAATGACTTCGGCTATTTCCACGTGGCTCACCCAGCGGCTGGAGCCTGCGCTGGGGATTGCCGCCATTGCGCTGTTGATAGGCGGAGCACTGGTCTGGCGTCCACAGGCTGAAAGGCAACAACGATTGCAATAATTATCACTACGAATACTGGATTCTGTGCGCCGCCTCACGCACAATGAGGACGAACTTTGCCCCCAGAAAAGCAAAGCGCCACACCTGCAGGAGAAAAAAAGATGTCATCACTGAGTAAAGAAGCGGTACTGGTTCATGAAGCGCTGGTCGCCCGTGGTCTTGAAACGCCGTTGCGCCCGCCGGTGCGCGAAATGGATAATGAAACCCGTAAGCGACTGATTACTGGACATATGACCGAGATAATGCAACTGCTGAATCTCGATTTGAGTGATGACAGTCTGATGGAAACGCCGCATCGCATTGCCAAAATGTATGTGGATGAGATTTTCTCTGGCCTCGATTACGCTAACTTCCCGAAAATCACCGTCATTGAAAACAAAATGAAAGTCGATGAAATGGTGACGGTGCGCGATATCACCTTAACCAGTACCTGCGAGCACCATTTTGTGACCATCGACGGTAAAGCGACCGTGGCTTATATCCCGAAAGATTCGGTGATCGGTCTGTCGAAAATCAACCGTATCGTGCAGTTCTTCGCCCAGCGCCCGCAGGTGCAGGAGCGGTTAACCCAGCAGATTCTGACCGCGCTGCAAACGCTGCTCGGTACTAACAACGTGGCGGTATCTATTGATGCGGTGCATTATTGCGTGAAAGCACGTGGCATTCGCGACGCCACCAGTGCGACCACCACCACATCGCTCGGCGGCCTGTTTAAGTCTAGCCAGAATACCCGCCAGGAATTCTTGCGCGCGGTGCGTCACCACAACTAATACGTTAGCGGAGCAGGGTACATGGAGCGGAACGTCACGCTGGATTTTATTCGCGGCGTTGCCATACTCGGTATCCTGCTGCTGAATATTAGCGCCTTCGGTTTGCCGAAGGCGGCCTATCTTAACCCTGCCTGGTACGGCGAGATTACCTCGCGCGATGCCTGGACGTGGGCCATTCTCGACCTGTTCGCACAGGTCAAATTTCTGACACTGTTTGCTCTGCTGTTTGGCGCGGGGTTGCAGCTTTTGCTGCCGCGCGGTACAAGGTGGATCCAAAGCCGTTTAACGCTGCTGGCATTGCTGGGGTTTATTCACGCGCTGCTGTTTTGGGATGGCGATATTCTGCTGGCCTATGCGTTAGTTGGGCTGGTGTGTTGGCGACTGGTACGTGAAGCCCGCGACGTCAAAGCGCTGTTTAATACCGGCGTGATGCTGTACGCCATTGGTGTTGGCGTATTGATATTGTTGGGATTGATAGCGCACTCTGGGCAGAGCCGCGACTGGATCCCCGATGCCTCGAACCTGTTATACGAACATTACTGGAAGTTGAACGGCGGTTTTGAAGCTATCAGCAACCGTTCTGATATGCTTTCAGCAAACCTGTTAGCGCTGGGGGTGCAGTATGGCTGGCAGCTTGCGGGAATGATGCTGATAGGCGCGGCACTGATGCGCTGCGGCTGGCTAAAAGGGCAGTTTAGTCTGCGTCACTATCGCCGCTGTGCCGCCGTGTGTATTACGCTCGGTATCCTGATTAACCTGCCTGCGATTATTACCCAGTGGCATCTGGACTGGGACTACCGCTGGTGTGCGTTCCTGCTGCAAGCCCCGCGTGAAATCAGCGCACCGATTCAAACGCTGGGCTACGCGGCGCTGGCTTATGGCTACTGGCCGCAAATCAGCCGTTCTCGGCTGGCGGCGGCGGTGGTTTGCGTTGGCCGCATGGCGCTCAGTAACTATCTGCTACAAACGCTTATCTGCACCACCTTGTTCTATCACTTTGGCCTGTTCATGAAATTTGACCGCCTGACGCTGCTGGCGTTTGTGGTACCGGTTTGGCTGGTCAACCTCGCTTTCTCGCTGCTGTGGCTGCGTTATTTCCGTCAAGGGCCGGTTGAATGGCTGTGGCGACAATTGACCGCAAAAGCATCAGGAATATCATTCCGCAGTACATTTAGATAACGATCTGGATCACAACCATTAACAAAATGGATGTAACCGTTTCCATCGCTGTGACCCTTCTCACGTAGTTGCCGTAAACACACTGCCAGAATAGCGCTCTTGCTGGACATAGGAGGTGTAACGTGAACTGCAACTATTTTCTACCGGGCGGTGAGTATGGTTACCATTCGTGATGTTGCCCGCCAGGCGGGCGTTTCTGTTGCGACGGTTTCACGGGTGCTGAACAACAGCGCATTGGTGAGCCAGGAGACCCGTGACAGGGTGATGGGCGCAGTTACCGCCCTGGGTTATCGCCCGAACGCGAATGCACAAGCGCTAGCAACGCAGGTCAGCGATACCATTGGCGTGGTGGTGATGGATGTCTCGGATGCCTTTTTTGGCGCACTGGTGAAAGCGGTCGATACGGTTGCCCAACAGCATCAAAAATATGTCCTTATCGGCAACAGCTACCATGAAGCAGAAAAAGAGCGTCATGCCATTGAAGTGCTGATCCGCCAACGCTGTAGCGCGCTGATTGTCCACTCCAAAGCCTTAAGCGATCGGGAATTAAGCGAGTTTATGGCGCAAATGCCTGGCATGGTGTTAATCAACCGTATCGTTCCTGGCTACGCTCATCGTTGCGTGTGTCTTGATAACGTCAGTGGCGCGCTAATGGGCACACGAATGTTACTGAGCCACGGTCACCAGCGCATTGGCTATCTCGCTTCGAGCCATCATATTGAAGATGATGATATGCGCAGGGAAGGGTGGACGCGCGCGCTTCACGAGCAGGGGATTATTGCCGCTGAAAGCTGGGTCGGGACGGGCACGCCCGATATGCCGGGGGGAGAAGCGGCGATGGTAGAACTGCTTGGGCGCAACGCCGGGCTGACGGCGGTATTTGCCTATAACGACAGCATGGCGGCCGGGGCGCTCAGTGCGCTGAAAGACAACGGTATTGCCGTGCCACAGCAGGTTTCAGTGATTGGTTTTGATGATATTCCGATAGCGCGCTACACCGATCCGCAGCTCACCACTGTGCGTTACCCGATTATTTCAATGGCAAAACAGGCGACGGAACTGGCGCTACTGGGGGCGGCAGGCAAGCTTGATAGCGAGGCTACACACTGTTTTATGCCGACGCTGGTGCGGCGTCATTCGGTCGCTCAGCGGCAATTTGTGCATCCCATCACGAACTAAGTTGTTAACCGTATGTAACCGTTTTCAATCTGTGAGTAATTTCACAGATCGTTAACATTGCCATCGCTATGATGGCAGCGTTTGTCAGGCTGAAACACAATGTAACGGTGATTAATCACTTTTTATAGCGTGTGCACGCTGCAATAACAGTTTAAAGCGTACTCTGGATCGTTACCCTACACGGAAGAACAAAGTTTAATCAGTGAATTTCGTCGGGTAGTAACATTCAATTAACGTTACCCGCCGACTATTGACACCCGAACTACCCTGCATAATAAAACCGGAGATACCATGAATAAGAAGGTGTTTACTCTGTCTGCCCTGATGGCCAGCCTGTTTTTCGGTGCTGCGGCGCACGCTGCGGATACCCGTATTGGTGTGACGATTTATAAATACGACGATAACTTTATGTCTGTGGTACGTAAGGCGATTGAGAAAGACGCGAAAACGGCACCAGACGTTCAGTTGCTGATGAATGACTCGCAAAACGACCAGTCCAAACAGAACGACCAAATCGACGTTCTGCTGGCAAAAGGCGTGAAAGCACTGGCGATTAACCTGGTCGATCCGGCGGCGGCAGGCACGGTCATTGAAAAAGCGCGCGGTCAGAATGTGCCTATCGTTTTCTTCAACAAAGAACCTTCACGTAAAGCGCTGGATAGCTACGATAAAGCCTATTATGTCGGCACTGACTCAAAAGAGTCCGGCATTATTCAGGGCGACCTGATTGCTAAACACTGGGCGGCGAACCCAGGCTGGGATCTGAACAAAGACGGGCAGATTCAGTTTGTGCTGCTGAAAGGCGAGCCGGGTCACCCGGACGCTGAAGCGCGTACCACCTACGTTATCAAAGAGCTGAACGATAAGGGCCTGAAAACCCAACAGTTGCAGCTGGATACCGCCATGTGGGATACCGCTCAGGCAAAAGATAAAATGGATGCATGGCTGTCTGGCCCGAACGCCAACAAAATTGAAGTGGTGATTGCCAACAACGATGCGATGGCAATGGGCGCGGTTGAAGCGCTGAAAGCACACAATAAGAGCAGCATTCCGGTGTTCGGCGTTGATGCGCTGCCAGAAGCGCTGGCGCTGGTGAAATCTGGCGCGATGGCCGGAACCGTGCTGAACGATGCTAACAACCAGGCGAAAGCAACGTTCGATCTGGCGAAAAACCTGGCTGACGGTAAAGCCGCCGCTGAAGGCACTAACTGGAAGATTGAAAACAAAATCGTCCGTGTACCGTATGTCGGCGTCGATCAGTCAAACCTTAGCGAATTTATCGGTAAGTAATTTAAAAATATAGGGGGCGCAGGCCCCCTACATACTGACGCAGAAATATCGCAGCCAGGTACAATTATGGACAACAATAATAGAGCGCCGTCAGGCGAATTCTTGTTGGAAATGAGTCAAATCAACAAGTTATTCCCCGGCGTAAAAGCTCTCGATAATGTTAACCTGAAAGTTCGTCCGCACTCTATCCATGCCTTAATGGGGGAGAACGGTGCGGGTAAATCAACGTTATTAAAATGCCTGTTTGGGATCTATCAAAAAGATTCCGGTAGTATTCTCTTCCAGGGGAAAGAAATTGATTTCCATTCGGCGAAAGAAGCGCTGGAAAATGGGATTTCAATGGTGCACCAGGAATTAAACCTGGTATTACAACGTTCGGTCATGGACAACATGTGGCTGGGGCGTTATCCCACCAAAGGTATGTTTGTCGATCAGGACAAAATGTATCGCGATACCAAAGCCATTTTTGATGAGCTGGATATTGATATCGACCCGCGCGCCCGCGTTGGCACGTTATCGGTTTCGCAGATGCAGATGATTGAAATAGCTAAAGCCTTCTCCTATAACGCGAAAATTGTGATTATGGATGAGCCAACGTCTTCGCTAACGGAAAAAGAGGTGAACCACCTGTTCACGATTATCCGTAAGCTGAAAGATCGCGGCTGCGGCATTGTTTATATCTCGCATAAAATGGAAGAGATTTTCCAACTGTGCGATGAAATTACCGTTCTGCGCGATGGTCAGTGGATTGCCACCCAGCCGCTGGAAGGGCTGGATATGGACAAAATCATCGCCATGATGGTTGGGCGCTCGCTGAATCAGCGCTTCCCAGACAAGCACAACACGCCGGGCGAGGTGATTCTCGACGTTCAGCATCTGACGTCGCTGCGCCAGCCGTCCATTCGCGATGTGTCATTCCAATTGCGTAAAGGTGAAATCCTCGGTATTGCCGGGCTGGTGGGGGCAAAGCGCACCGATATCGTTGAAACGCTGTTTGGCGTGCGCGAAAAGTCGGGCGGCACAATTACGCTGCACGGCAAGAAAATTAATAACCATAATGCCAACGAAGCTATTAATAACGGTTTTGCGTTAGTTACCGAAGAACGCCGCTCAACGGGGATTTACGCCTATCTGGATATTGGTTTTAACTCGTTAATTTCCAATATTAAAAGTTATAAAAATAAAATGGGGCTGTTGGATAATTCGCGCATGAAGAGTGATACCCAGTGGGTTATTGACTCGATGCGGGTTAAAACGCCGGGCCACCATACTCAGATTGGTTCATTGTCGGGCGGTAATCAGCAAAAGGTGATTATCGGACGCTGGTTGTTAACTCAGCCAGAAATTCTCATGCTGGATGAACCGACTCGCGGTATTGATGTTGGCGCAAAATTTGAAATTTATCAGTTAATCGCCGAACTGGCGAAGAAAGGTAAAGGGATCATTATTATTTCTTCGGAAATGCCTGAGCTGCTGGGAATTACTGACCGCATCCTTGTCATGAGCAATGGCTTGGTTGCCGGGATTGTAGAAACAAAAACAACAACGCAAAACGAAATTCTCCGTCTTGCGTCATTGCACCTTTAAGAGCAGGGGCTCGACATGAGTACGTTAAATAAAAAAAGCTTTCTGACTTATCTGAAAGATGGCGGTATTTACGTCGTTCTTTTGGTTCTGCTGGCGATTATTATTATCCAGGATCCTACTTTCTTAAGTTTGCTGAACCTCAGTAATATTCTGACCCAGTCTTCGGTGCGTATTATTATCGCGCTAGGGGTGGCTGGGTTGATTGTCACGCAGGGGACAGATCTTTCCGCAGGGCGCCAGGTGGGCCTGGCAGCGGTAATTGCGGCAACGCTGCTGCAATCAATGGAGAACGCCAACAAGGTGTTCCCGGAAATGGCGACCATGCCGATAGCGGTGGTGATTCTGATTGTCTGTGCCATCGGGGCGGTGATTGGGCTTATCAACGGCATTATTATCGCCTACCTGAATGTGACGCCGTTTATTACCACGCTGGGCACGATGATTATCGTTTATGGGATTAACTCCCTGTACTACGACTTTGTGGGCGCATCGCCTATTTCCGGTTTTGACAGCGGCTTTTCGACCTTCACCCAGGGGTTTATTGCACTCGGGACGTTCCGGCTGTCGTACATTACGTTCTATGCGCTGATTGCTGTCGCCTTCGTGTGGATCCTGTGGAACAAAACCCGCTTTGGTAAAAATATTTTTGCCATCGGCGGTAACCCAGAAGCCGCGAAAGTTTCAGGGGTCAACGTAGGGCTGAATTTGCTGGTAATTTATGCGCTTTCCGGTGTGTTCTACGCTTTTGGTGGGATGCTGGAAGCAGGCCGTATCGGCTCGGCGACCAACAACCTCGGCTTTATGTATGAGCTGGATGCTATCGCGGCCTGTGTGGTCGGCGGGGTTTCGTTTAGCGGCGGCGTCGGGACGGTATTTGGTGTGGTCACCGGTGTGATTATTTTCACCGTCATCAACTATGGCCTGACGTACATCGGCGTGAATCCGTACTGGCAGTACATTATCAAAGGCGGAATTATCATCTTTGCCGTTGCGCTGGATTCACTGAAATACGCGCGTAAGAAATAACTTACACATCATCGTAGGCCTGATAAGCGCAGCGCCGCAACGGAGCTGAATGCCGGGTGACGGCGTAAACGCCTTATCCGGCCTACGAACGTGTGCCATCAGGCAATGCACAAGCTCTCAACGACCTTTTTTCTTCTGCAATTCCAGCAACTGTTCTGGCGTTACGGCAGGATATCCCTGTGCATCTTCCGGGACTTCTCGCTGGGCAGGAATGGGAATCAACGGGCCTAAGAAACGTGGCTCACGTTTAAAGAGATACAAATCGGCGAGCGCGCCAAAGCGTGCGCCAAATTCC
Organism: Kluyvera fluvialis; assembly: GCF_059725275.1. Classification (NCBI taxonomy): domain Bacteria; kingdom Pseudomonadati; phylum Pseudomonadota; class Gammaproteobacteria; order Enterobacterales; family Enterobacteriaceae; genus Kluyvera; species Kluyvera fluvialis. The sequence continues at coordinate 1,772,310 of NZ_AP046142.1, forward strand.
CGCAGACGAACGCTCCACATATCTTTGGGTGACGGAACCGCATAACACTGTGCCTGAATCCCCATATGCAGCGCGATAAACAGCGCGCGCTCGCAGTGGAAGCGTTGGGTAATAATAATGAAATCGTTGGTATCAAAGACTTTGCGCGTGCGCACAATGGAATCCAGCGTACGGAAGCCCGCGTAATCCAGCACGATATCCGCCGGATCGACACCGGCTTTGATGAGATCCCGCCGCATTGTCATCGGTTCGTTATAACTTTGCATAGCGTTATCGCCGCTCAGCAACAGGTAATTGACCTTGCCGCTGTTGTAGGCGTTTAGCGCGCCTTGCATACGATAACGGTAATACTGATTGATAACACCGGTGCGATAATATTTGGCCGTGCCCAGCACGACACCAACCTGGCGGTAGGGGAGGTCTTGCAGCTCGTCGTAAATATAGGGCGCGGTTTTCCAGCTCATCCACCGGTCAAGGCCCAGCACGGTCAACAGCAGCAGGCCGCAGAGGACTAACAGGCTGTATAACACACGCTTTAACATGAAGTTGGCTCAATAATGGACGACGGAGACATCAGGCTACTGTACCCACGGGGTAAGAGCAAGAAAGCCGCGTCTAATTGCGGGGAATTTCAACAATGCGGGCTATTTCGCCCGCATACAATAAGATTAACCTAACAATACGCGATCGATATTATGGCAGCCTAATGCTTTCAGCGTTGCTGCGGTAGCATCCCACTGAATCAGCGGCGCATCGGCGCGTTCGGCCAAAATAGCACGCTGGATATCCGGGTAGTCATAACCGTTAAGGCTCAACAGATTCAGCGCCCCTTGCAGCGGTGGCAGCGTAGGGTTGAAGGCGGCATTTTCTGCATAGCTGCCGCTGAAAATCGTCCCGTCACGCAACTCCAACGCCACGCCGGAAGGCGACTTGCTGTACGGCGAGTGGCTGGCGTTTGCCGCTTTAATTGCCGCTTGCGACAGGGCATCACCCTCAAGCGGATAGCCATGATCCTGCTTATCCATCAGCAGGGTTTTAATGTTCAGATCTTTTGGCCCAAAGGCATCCGGCAGATAGTCTTCCAGCGTATGCGGCTGGCGGCCCGGCAGGTTGATACGCAACGCCAGCCCGCTGTTCAGTTCATTCATAAACTGACGGCAATGCCCACACGGCGTGTAGTTAACGGTAATTGCTTGCAGTGCGGTTTCTCCGCGTAGCCATGCATGGCTGATGGCGCTTTGCTCGGCGTGGACGGTTTGCTGCATGGTCGCACCGAGAAACTCCATATTGCCGCCAAAATACCAAGTGCCACTCACGCCACGGGCGATAGCGCCAACGTTAAAGTGTGACAGATCGGCACGAGCACAGGCGGCGGCAAGCGGCAGGAGTGCAAAGGCGAGCGCGTCTTCGTCCAGCCCCGTCGCCGTTTGCAGCGATGAAACCTGCTCGGCGCTCAGCAGGGCAGGGAAATGCGCAGAGGCTAACATAGGGGCGATAGCTGTCTGCAAGTCTGCCGCCAGTTGCGAAAAAGCGGATTGAAAACGTGAATGCATGACGTTGCCTCGTAACTAGGTAATGGGATCGTAGTGTACGAGGCACGTGCGTCTTAATTAGTGATCAATGTCTCATTGTTAGTGCAACTAATGTAATTGCATCTAAAAATGTGTGATTTGTCTCGTTTTAACCCACTACTGACAGAATAATCGGGAATAAAAACGGGGCAATCAGCGAGGTAATAATGCCGCAGATAACCAACGCCAGTGAACTAAACGCCCCTTCCTGGTAGTCGATTTCCGCGCAGCGAGCCGTGCCCAGGGCGTGCGATGCCGTGCCCATTGACAGGCCGCGCGACGCTTTCGTGGTGATGCGCATCAGGTTCAGCAGCGTATGGCCAAACACCGCGCCCAGAATACCGACATAAATCACGCACACGGCGCTAATCGCGGGAATACCGCCGATACTTCCGCTCACCGCCATCGCAATGGGGGTCGTGACTGATTTCGGCATAATCGAGGCGGCAATTTGCGGCGACGCCCCCATCATTAAAGCGACGGCCGTACCGGTAATCATCGCCACCGCACTGCCGATAAAGCAGATGGTGATGATTGATTTCCAGCGAGCGCGGATTTGGTGCAGTTGTTCATACAGCGGATAGGCAAGGGCGACCACCGCAGGCTGAAGCAGCTCGTTCAGCACTTCACTGCCTTTAAAGTAATGTTCATAGGGAATGCCGGTCAGCATCAAGAATGGAATAATCACAATCATTGATATCAGCAGCGGGTTGAGCAGCGGCATTTTAAAACGGGTGCCCAATTTACGGGCGGCAAAAAAGACAATTAAGGTCAGTGGCAGTGACCACCAAATATAATGCAGCATTATTTATCCGCTCCATCTTGACCAACCACTTTACGTTCGCCGTGCACCAGATGCGAGCTCCAACTTACTACCATTAATACCACCAGCGTACTAATGGTGCAGGAAACCACAACCGGGCCAAACTGCGCTTTCAGCAGTGTGAAATATTGCATTACCCCCACGCCAATCGGCACAAACAGCAGCGCCATATAGCGAATTAACACGTAACAGCCAGGGTTGACCCATTTCGCGGGCAGAATTTGCAACGCCAGCAGTACGAAGAGAATAAGCATACCGATAATGCTGCCAGGAATAGTTATTGGCAGCAGGGAAGAAATAAAAATACCGGCGTACAGACAGACATAGATCAACACGAATGCACGCAGATATTGCCAGATGATATTCAGTGATTTGAGCATGGTATTCACCTTTCTTTGAATGCATTCATCATACAATTAAAGCCAAAAATGTGCTACCGATCACAACATGAATTCTGAGCATAACTGTTATAGATAAGCGGAACATCAGGCCGTTGACCGAGTTTTCACCTCTGTTTTCTACAGGATGTGATAAATAGCTTAAAAATCAACCATGCGCCAGCGGCAGAGCGTCTTTTGCACCTTAATCCGCCGACGCAGCTAAATGGCGATTTATGCGCCCAGCGCTTTATCTTTTGCCAGCATAAATGGCCGCAGATAGGCCACGCTGTTGGAAAGCGGGATGACGTCATCGCTGAGCGCAATATTCAGCACCGTTTTCAGGTAATCACGCCGCACGGTGATGCGCTCCCACAAGGCGGGATAATCCTGCTGAATCTGTTGGCGTAACGCGGCATCGGCGAGCGCAATGCTCTCTTCAGCGCTGACGCCGGTATAGCCCGGCACGGAAGGGATAATATCGATTTGCAAGATCATGCCGCTTTTTAGCGTCTCGCGGGAGTGCGGATAAACCGGCGACGACATCCACTCCTCATCGGCGCTAAGATGCCCCGGATTCAAGTGCCAACCGTAGCGCGCTTTTGGTAGGACCTGCTCTACCCGTGCATAAAGCTCACCGCCTGGCATCCCAATGCGAATCTGTTCCAGCCAGTCTACAACCGCCGCAAAATAGGGTTTTGCCACGCGCTCCAGATAATCTTTTTGTGCATCGGGTAACTCGTCTGCGCTGGCAATCACAAAACCGGTACGGCTGGATAATCCGCCTTTAAAACCGGTGGTCATCGACAGCGGTTGCCCCCGTTCAACCGGTTTATAGCTGGGATAGAAATTAGCTTTCTCGAAACGCTGACCGCTGGCGGCAATGGTCACCACCGTTTGATATTGCCCTTCGGCGGCCAGCAACGCGCCTAAATCGGCCTCGCGAATGCCAGGCTCTACGGCGTCCAGCGCGCGCAACATACAGTTGGAGGCCAGGTTAGCACCGTATTCATAATGGGCAATTTCGTTGGCGTTATTCACCGTCCTGGCGCCGTTATCACCACCGATAAATAGGGCGGCGGCGTTTTCTATCAGCGTATCGGCGGCAACGCTTGCCTGAATCGCCTCAACAATAAAGTACGGTAGGTCAAAATAGTGGCGGTTATCGGTGTGGGCGGAGGTAAACATCTTCCAGCCGACCAGGCCTACTTTTTTCGCCGCGCTGAGTCCAGATGCCTGTAATAGCTCGGCAAGTGGCCTGTCGTTATTCATCGGCTGATTAGGTAATGAGAATAGCGGGCAGTGTTTGAGGGTCACCGGCAGGCGTGAATGGTGGGCCATCTTCAGGTTCTCATTGCCCAGAATCGCGGTGGCGTGGCCGGATTTTTCCAGCACCAGCAGGCCTTCTTCAAAGCGGGGAATAAAACCGGTCAGGTACTCGAAATTGCTGCCGTGCTCTTTATCGGCATAAATGACGATAGTGTCAAAACCGGCGGCGTGCATCCGCGTCAGAACGCGGTTTTTACGTTCCAGTAGGGTGGCGTCGGTCAACGCAACCGGTGGCACATTATTGAACTGGCGCGGCGCGCGGGTCGTGCGTAGCTGGATACCTTTCTGGTTCATTATTCACCTCCTGATGTGCAGATTATTCTGGCTCTCCTGGGCAGTGGAAAGCTGCCTTCAGAGACGTTACCATAGCGCCTCTTTTTTTTCCGGGTAACGATATGCGTGTATTACTGGCACCGATGGAAGGTGTGCTCGATTCGCTGGTGCGCGAGCTGCTGACCGAAGTGAATGATTATGATCTGTGCATCACCGAATTTTTGCGCGTGGTGGATCAACTGCTGCCGGTAAAATCGTTCTACAGACACTGCCCGGAACTGCACAATCAAAGCCGAACGCCTTCTGGCACGCTGGTACGCGTCCAACTGCTGGGGCAGTATCCACAGTGGTTGGCGGAAAACGCCGCCAGGGCGGTCGAACTGGGCTCGTGGGGGGTGGATTTCAACTGCGGTTGCCCGTCGAAATCGGTTAACGGTAGCGGCGGGGGCGCAACGTTGCTGAAAGATCCTGAGATGATTTATCAGGGGGCAAAAGCCATGCGGGAAGCTGTGCCCGCGCATTTGCCGGTGACGGTGAAGGTGCGCCTCGGTTGGGACAACAGCGCGCGGCAGTTTGAAATCGCCGATGCAGTACAGCAAGCGGGCGCGACGGAGCTGGTGGTGCACGGGCGTACCAAAGAAGACGGCTATAAAGCGGATCGTATCAACTGGCAGGCGATTGCTGAAATCCGCCAGCGTCTGACCATTCCGGTTATCGCTAACGGTGAAATCTGGGACTGGCAGAGCGCGCAAGTGTGCATGAACGCAACCGGCTGTGATGCTGTGATGATTGGCCGTGGCGCGCTGAATGTGCCAAACCTTAGCCGGGTGATTAAATACAACGAACCGCGCCTGCCGTGGCCGCAGGTGGTTGAGCTACTGCAAAAATACACTCGCCTTGAAAAACAAGGTGATACCGGGCTGTATCACGTTGCGCGCATTAAGCAGTGGCTGGGCTATCTACGCAAAGAATACGAAGAAGCCACCACGCTGTTTACCGCCGTGCGGGCGCTGCAAGAGTCGAAGCGCATTGCCGAGGTGATTAACGGCTGGCGCGGATAAAGTATCCGATCCGTATCACAAATTTCCGTTCGTTCCATTGAGTTCAGACCGCCGACAGTGGAATACTTGTGGTTGATTGTTACTGTTTCGGCAGGCAAAACCTGATTACCTGACGTTTGTCGGGGGGCAGGTTTTTTTGTTTCTGGGGTTCATAATGCAGATCGCCAAAGTTCTTAATAATAATGTGGTGGTAGTTCTGGATGAACACCGGCGTGAGCAGGTTGTGATGGGGCGAGGGCTAGCCTTTCAGAAACGCGTCGGTGACTCACTGGATGAGGCGCTCATCGAGAAAATTTTCGCCCTACAAAGTGATGAGCTGGTAGGGCGCTTGGGAGAATTACTCAGTCAGATTCCGCTGGAGGTGATGACCACCTGTGACCGAATCATCGAACGGGCGCGCGAGCGGCTCGGTAAATTGCAAGAAAGTGTGTACATCACACTGACCGACCACTGTCATTTCGCCATTGAGCGGCAGAAAAACGGCGTCGCACTGCGTAACGTGCTGCTGTGGGAAATTAAACGGTTGTATCCCAAAGAATTTGCCCTCGGGCAAGAGGCGCGAGAGTTAATCGCTCAGCGGCTTGGCGTTGAACTGGCAGAGGACGAAGCGGGGTTTATTGCCCTGCATCTGGTGACTGCGCAGTTACACAGCGAAATGCCAGAAGTGATGCACGTGACGCGGGTGATGCAGGAGATTCTGCAACTGGTGAAATACCAGTTACACCTTGAGTACAACGAAGAGTCGCTAAGTTATCAACGTTTTGTCACTCATTTGAAGTTTTTCGCCCAGCGTATGTTAACGCGTACGGTGGTGGAAGATGATGATGAGTCGCTGCATAGCGCGGTGAAGGATAACTACGCCAAAGCGTGGAAGTGTGCGGAAATCGTGGCTCGGCATCTGCAAAAAAGTTACCAGCGTTCGCTCACCACTGAAGAAATCATGTTCCTCGCCATTCACATTGAACGGGTCAGAAAAGAGGGGCGTCTTTCTATATCGTAGCGCCACGCCTGAGCGCGCCGAGAGTCGGCGTCGCTCGTGGCGCGGGTTATGCCGGTTTACGGGCGCGCAGTAAGAAAATCATTGGCCGCTCTTTTTCTTCATCCAGCGCCGGTTGCGCGGCAATCTGTTCCGCCGTTGGCCCCCACTCATCAAGATGTTCAATCACAAAGCCTGCGGCAACCAGCGCGTTAATCCAGCTGGAGAGCTTGCGGTGCTGTTTTTTAACGCCATCGGCAAACCAGTTGCTGATGCGCTCGCCCTCCTGCTGATAATGGCTCACCGGCCAGCTTTTTTGCCCGTTTTCATCCTGTTGCCAACCCTGCTGGAGCGGGGCGGTATAAATGGGATGCTCGGCGGAAAACACCAGCGCGCCGCCCGGCGTTAAGGCTTCGAACACGGTCGCCAGCAGCGGGGCGATATCCGGTAAATAGTGCAGCGCAAGCGAGCTGTACACCAGTTCACAGCTATGGCGGGCCAGGCTTAAATTTTGCAAATCTTCACAGCGGTAATCAATGCCGCTGCCATCGGTCATTTCGCGCGCGCGTTCCAGCATTCGGCTTGAGAGATCTAACCCTGTAATTTGCGCCGCCCCTTCATCACGCGCCCAGCGGCAGAACCAGCCGTAGCCGCAGCCTAAATCCACGACCCGCAGGCCGGACATCGGCGGCAACATGCGCTGTAAAGCAGGCCACTCCGGCGCGCCGTCTAACCCTTTTACCGAACGGTCAAGGGTGGCGTACCCCGCAAAGAACTGGGGATTATCATAAATATTCTGGCTCATTTTCACTCCATGAAGATAAAAGAGAGGATTAACCCCCACACGCGTTACTAAACGGGATTAATCGGTTTAAATTATTATACAGCACCTTATTTCGTAACCCGATTACTCTCATGAATCTTATGCCTGGAAAAAATGCGCTGTACGGTCTGCCGTTGCTGATTGTACTGGCGGGCTGTGCGCCTTCGCACGACATTGGGGCGCCGCTAAAACAGCAGCTTCCTGCAAGCCGGGTCTCCACCTCGTTACCGGCGGCGTTGCAAAACGGCTGGCCGCAGAGCAACTGGTGGCAGGACTATCATGATGCCCAGCTTAACGCGCTGATTGACCGTGCGCTGGCGAACTCGCCGGATATGCAGATTGCCAGCCAGCGTATTGCGCTGGCTGAAGCACAAGCGCGGATGTCGCAGTCCAATCTTGGCCCAGAGCTGGATGCGGGAGCTAATTTTGAGCGTCAGAAAATGTCGGCAGAAGGCTTGATGGGGCCGTTTGCCTCCGACGCCGATGGCAACACCGGGCCGTGGTATACCAACGGGACGTTTGGCTTAACCGCCGGTTGGGATCTCGACCTGTGGGGGAAAAATCGCGCCCTGGTACAGGCGCGGATTGGTGAAGTAAAAGCCCAGATGGCAGAGCTTGCGCAAACCCGTGAATTGCTGGCAAGCAGCGTCGCGCGTCTGTACTGGCAATGGCAAACTGAAGCGGCTATTCACAGCGTTTTAGAGCAGGTAAGAGACGAGCAAAATAATATTGTGAACGTTGATATCGCGCTGTTGCAGCGCGGGATCACCAACTCTGCTGAAGGAGCCGAGAACGATATTAACGTCAGCAAAACTGACCAGCAGTTGACGGATGTCGCGGGCAATATGAAAGAGATTGAAGCCCGTCTGATGGCGCTGACTAACAGCCAGGGGCAGGTGTTAAATTTACGCAAAGCCAATTTACCCGCCGTTGCCAGTAAAATGCCGAATCAACTCGGCTATGAGCTGTTGGCACGCCGCCCGGATTTGCAAGAAGCGCACTGGTATATTGAAGCCTCGCTGAGCGAAGTCGACGCCGCGAAAGCCGCGTTTTACCCCGATATCAATCTGATGGCTTTCTTGCAACAAGATGCCCTGCATTTAAGCGACCTGTTCCGTCATTCGGCGCAGCAAATGGGCGTCACCGCAGGGCTAACTCTGCCTATTTTTGACAGCGGACGGTTGAATGCAAACCTTGATATAGCCAGCGCGCAGAACAACCTTTCGGTGGCGAAATACAACAAAGCAGTGGTGGATGCGGTTAATCAGGTCGCGAGAACCGCAAGCCAGGTGGAAACGCTGATGGAGAAAAACCAGCAGCAGTCCAGGGTTGAGAAAGACGTGCAGCGGGTGGTGAAGCTGGCGCAGGCACGGATGAACGCCGGTATTCTGCCAGGGTCGAAAGTCAGCATGGCGAAGCTGCCAGCGTTGCAGGAGCGGATTAACGCGTTGCGCCTGCACGGTCAATGGGTGGATGCCAGCATTCAGCTCACGTCGGCGTTGGGCGGCGGTTATCACGCCACAGAATAAGGCGTAACGCCTGCGCACCCTGCCTGATGGCGGCTCACGCCTTATCAGGCCTACAAACCAGCCCCGTTCTGCCGTTTTCCCGTAGGCCGGATAAGCGCAGCGCCATCCGGCAGAGCGGTGCGGCGTTGCCGGATACATCCGTTTTTCGTAGGCCGGATAAGCGCAGCGCCATCCGGCAATAAACGTCTGAGCGCGCGCTCGCTGTTAATCTTGCTTTTTCGCTTCTCGCCGTTTCAGCCACCAACGTGCGGCAATCACCAGCACAATCACCAGCGCCAGCCAGATAAAATGTTTTATATGCTGGTTAAGATGATGCAGCCACGGGCCAATCGCTTCGCCGCCTAAATAGCCGAGCGAGGTAAACAACAGCGCCCAGACAATAGCGCCAAAAATATTCAGCGGCAGGAATATTTTAGGCGGCAGCCCGCTCGCACCGATAAGCAACGGCCCGATAACCCGAAAGCCGTACATAAACCGCGTACCGATAACGAACAAATAAGGGTGATGTTGAATCAACCGCTGCGCTTTACGAATACGCGCCTGATGGCGCGAGAAGCGCTTGAGTAACCGTCCACCAAACCGACGGCCCAACAAATACAGCACCTGATCGCCAATCATCCCGCCCAGCGCCACCGAAATCACGACCAGCGGAAACTTCAATAGACCCTGGTGTGCCACCACGCCGCCAAGCAACGTAATGGTTTCACCTTCCGCCATACTGCCGAGCACCAGCGCGGCGTAACCATAGTGGGAAATCAGGTTATTGATATCCATACAAACACATACTCCTTACCACAACATACCTTTAATCATACACCCTGACGCAATAACTGCGGCGGCTGCGTTTTTTTGCGTTGTACATAAAACAATCTATTCACATGAATTATACTTAGTACAACGTGGTAGCGAGCCGCGCTGAGGAGGCGTTATGAACCATGTATGGGGATTATTCTCCCACCCAGATAGAGAAATGCATGTTATACGCAGTGAGAACGAAACGGTTTCTCACCACTTTGTGCATCACGTGCTAATCATGGCGGCGATTCCAGTGGTCTGCGCCTTTATCGGCACTACGCAGCTCGGCTGGAATTTTGGCGAAGGCACGGTCGTCAGGCTTTCGCTGATGACAGGGCTGGGGCTGGCTGTGCTGTTTTATGCTTTGATGCTGGTCGGTGTCGCGGTGATGGGGCGGGTCATCTGGTGGATGGCGCGTCATTATCCGAATCGCCCATCGCTAAAACGCTGCATGGTGTTTGCGGGCTATGTTGCCACGCCGATTTTCCTGAGCGGTATTGTGGCGCTATATCCGTTGGTTTGGCTGTGCGCGCTGGTGGGGACAGTGGCACTGTTTTACACCGGTTATCTGCTGTACGTCGGCATTCCTACCTTCCTGAATATTAACCGCGAAGAAGGGCTGAGCTTTGCCAGTTCAACGCTGGCGATTGGTGTGTTGGTACTTGAAATCTTGCTGGCACTGACTGTGGTGCTGTGGGGCTATGGTTATCGAATGTTCTAGTCATTAAATACATTGCTGGCGTGAATTTTAAAGCGCCAGTAATGCAGCATTTATTCACTATTATTTTCTGGTAGATATCGCGCAGTCCGCGCTATGATGGGATATTCCGCTTCGCCGCCCGTGCCGCGAAGCGGTTGTCTATCATAATGTGCATAAATAACCACCAGAATACTCACCATGCAGAAATTTCGCGTTTCCCTGCTCAGCTTAGCGTTAGTGCTGGCTGTGCCTTTTGCACCTCAGGCCAGTGCCAAAACGGCTGTCTCTGCCGTGGCCTCGCAGCCGGAAATTGCCTCCGGTAGCGCGATGATTGTTGACCTGAATACCAATAAAGTCATTTATGCCAACCAGCCGGATCTGGTGCGCCCTATTGCTTCAATCACCAAGCTGATGACCGCGATGGTGGTGTTGGACGCGCATTTACCGTTGGATGAAATGCTGACCGTGGATATCAGCCGCACGCCAGAGATGAAAGGCATTTATTCTCGTGTGCGCCTGAACAGCAAAATCAGCCGTAAAAATATGCTGCTGTTGGCGCTGATGTCGTCAGAAAACCGCGCGGCGGCAAGCCTTGCGCACCATTATCCAGGCGGTTATGACGCATTTATCCGCGCCATGAATGCCAAAGCCAAAGCGCTGGGCATGACGCACACGCGCTACGTCGAGCCGACGGGGCTGTCGATTCATAACGTTTCGACCGCGCGTGACCTGACCAAAATGCTGATTGCCACCAAAAGCTATCCGCTGTTGGGCCAGTTAAGCACCACGAAAGAAGATACGGCTACTTTTGCTAACCCGTCGTATTCACTGCCATTCCGCAATACTAACCATCTGGTTTACCGCGATAACTGGAGTATTCAGTTGACCAAAACCGGCTTTACTAATGCCGCAGGTCACTGTCTGGTGATGCGCACCGTGATGAATAACCGTCCGGTGGCGATGGTGGTGATGGATGCGTTTGGCAAATATACCCATTTTGCCGATGCCAGCCGTCTGCGCACATGGGTAGAAACCGGAAAAGTGATGCCAGTTCCTGCTGCGGCGCTGAGCTATAAAAAGCAGAAAGAATCCCAGGTGGAAGGCGCTATTGCCAAAGCCCAGAAAAGTGGGAAAACCACTCAGGACGATTAATCGTTAAAGCCGCGCCCAGCGAATACTGGGCGTGGCTTATCTTTCCTCATGCACACTCTTCACGCACTACACGTCCTGCTTTTCACCCCAATATTTCAGCTTACTGGTTTTGCCAATCCCAGGGTTCATGCTGTTGGTCGGGTCATTTTCACGGTAGTGACGTTTCAGGTTTTCGTCGGCTTCATACAGATGCCCGACGTTATGCTCTGCCGGATATTGCGCCCCGCGCTCGCGCAGCAGCGCCAGCATTTGCTCTTTCACTTCATGCGGGTCTACACCTTTCTTAACGATGTAATCCTGATGGAAAACATGGCACATAAAGTGGCCGTAATAGAGTTTGTGAACCAGTTTGCTGTCGATTTCCGCAGGCAGGTGCTCAAACCATTCGGTGTCGTTACGGCGTAGCGCAATATCCAGCGCCAGAATATCTTCCACTTCATCGGCGTGAACCGCCTGGTAGCGAATCGCCGCGCCCGCAGCGGCGAAGCGGTGCAGAAACGCTTTGCTGCCTTCTTCCGGCGTACAGACGAAGAAATCTCCTTCAGCCTGTTTAAAGTACTCGGCAAGCCAGCTTTGTGCTTCATCAATACCATCGGCGGACATTTTCAGCAGCAGATGATGCTCGTATTTATCACGCCAGGTTTTCATCCGCTCTGGCAGGTGAGCGGGGAAAACGTGCCCCAGTTTCTGCATAAAACGGTCGGTGAAGTGCGGTTTGAACAGCGACACTTTCTCCAGCGCCGCGTCGGCACGGCCTTTGAGCGTGAAGAAGAACGGCATTTTGTCGGTGCCGAGCTTGTCGATCATCAAGAAAGTGTCTTTACCGTACTGCTCGGCGATATCGTAAATATCGCGGTGCATATATTCGCCCGCGACCGGTAGATTGTTGAATTCAGCCAGAATATGGCGACGAATTTCGGTCAACACATCCGGCTGATTAGTGCCGATGTAAAATACCTGTTGGCGTTTTTCTGCCGGGAAGGTGTCCAGACGAACAGCAAAGACCGCCAGTTTGCCCGCGCAGCCAGAGGACTCGAACAGCCGTTCCGGGTCAGCGTTGTAGCGCGCTGGGGTGTCGGCGTTAACGTCGCGAACGCGATTAACGTAGTCATAATCGTGGGCGTGACGGTCGTCGTGCCGTACGTCGCTGTCTTTCACGCGTTCATCGTCGAGCTTGCTGAGGATCTGTTCCGGCGTCTCGCCGAGATCAATCCCTAAATGGTTGACCAGCGTCAGTTTGCCGTTCTCATCAATACGCGCAAACAGCGACATTTCGGTGTACGCCGGGCCACGCTGCACCAGCGAACCGCCGGAGTTATTGCAAATACCGCCAATCACCGACGCGCCAATACAAGAAGAACCAATTACCGAGTGCGGCTCGCGCCCCAGCGGTTTCAGCGCTTTTTCCAGTGAATACAGCGTGGTTCCCGGCCAGGCCAGCACTTGCTCGCCGTTATCAATCAGGTGCAGTTTATCGAGTCGCAGAGTGCTGATGATGACGATATCGCGGTCGTAATCATTACCGCTTGGCGTTGAACCTTCGGTCAGGCCGGTATTGGCAGCCTGCATCAGAATAATTTTATCGGCGGCGACACAGGCGCTGAGTACGCGCCACAGTTCAATCAGCGAGCCGGGAAAGACCACCGCGAGGGCGTCGCCGTGACCGGAACGGAAGCCTTTGCGATAGCGCGCTGTTTTGGCGGGATCGGTCAGCAGGTGAGCATGACCCACCAGACGGGTGAGTTCGTTAATCAGCGCATTATTATCGATGGTTGTTTGAGAAGACATTCTCCACTCCTTGTGGCGGAACAAATTTGTCGTCTCTAAGAATAGCGCTTTGTATGATCATTTGGTGCATGAATGTTACTAAAAATCAGATAATAACCGCAGCTTTCTGTAGGTCGGTCATTTAACTTTATGGCACACTGCGTTTTTTCATCGACTCTCGCCGCGCTACTCGGCATGGACTAAAGAGACCTCAAGACTATGAAATGGCTACTTTCTGTTGGCGTCGCCGTCAGCCTGGCACTGCAACCTGCACTGGCGGAAGATTTATTCGGTAATCATCCGTTAACCCCACAGGCGCGGGATGCGTTTGTGACCGAGCTGCTTAAGAAAATGACGGTGGATGAAAAAATCGGCCAGTTGCGTCTGATAAGCGTTGGGCCAGATAACCCGAAAGAAGCCATTCGCGAGATGATTAAAGACGGGCAGGTAGGTGCGATTTTTAACACCGTCACCCGCCAGGATATCCGCGCCATGCAAGACCAGGTGATGTCTCTTAGCCGCCTGAAAATTCCGCTGTTCTTTGCCTACGACGTCATTCACGGTCAGCGTACCGTTTTCCCGATTAGCCTTGGCCTTGCGTCTACGTTTAACCTTGATGCGGTGAAAACCGTTGGCCGCGTGTCGGCGTATGAAGCGGCAGACGATGGCCTGAATATGACCTGGGCGCCGATGGTTGATGTTTCACGCGATCCGCGCTGGGGACGTGCCTCCGAAGGGTTTGGCGAAGACACCTATTTAACCTCCATCATGGGAGAAACTATGGTGAAGGCGATGCAGGGCAAAAGCCCGGCAGACCGCTATTCGGTGATGACCAGCGTCAAACACTTCGCCGCTTACGGCGCAGTCGAGGGCGGTAAAGAATACAACACCGTAGATATGAGCCCGCAGCGCCTGTTCAACGACTATATGCCGCCGTACAAAGCGGGGCTGGACGCGGGCAGCGGCGCGGTGATGGTGGCCTTAAACTCACTGAACGGCACACCCGCGACCTCGGATTCCTGGCTGTTAAAAGACGTGCTGCGCGACCAGTGGGGCTTTAAAGGCATTACCGTTTCTGACCACGGGGCGATTAAAGAACTGATTAAACACGGTGTCGCTTCAGACCCGCAGGACGCGGTGCGCGTGGCGTTGAAGTCCGGCATCAATATGAGTATGAGCGACGAGTATTACAGCAAATATCTGCCTGGGCTGGTGAAATCCGGCAAAGTCACGATGGCGGAGCTGGACGATGCGGCGCGCCATGTGCTGAACGTGAAATACGATATGGGGCTGTTTAACGACCCGTACAGCCACTTAGGGCCGAAAGATTCTGACCCGCAGGACACCAACGCCGAGAGCCGCCTGCACCGTGCGCAAGCGCGTGATGTTGCGCGCCAGAGCCTGGTGCTGCTGAAAAACCGCCTCGAAACCCTGCCGCTGGAAAAAACCGCGACGGTTGCCGTGGTTGGCCCGCTGGCGGACAGCCAACGTGATGTGATGGGGAGTTGGTCTGCGGCTGGTGTTGCCGGACAGTCGGTTACAGTGCTGAGCGGCATTAAAAATGTCATGGCGGGTAAAGGCAAAGTGCTGTACGCCAAAGGCGCGAACGTCACCAATGATAAAGATATTGTCACCTTCCTGAATCAGTACGAAGAGGCCGTCAAAGTTGACCCGCGTTCACCTCAGGCGATGATTGATGAAGCTGTCGCCACCGCGAAGCAGTCTGATGTAGTGGTCGCCGTGGTTGGTGAAGCGCAGGGCATGGCGCACGAAGCATCGAGCCGTACCGAGATCTCAATTCCGAAAAGCCAGCAAGATTTAATCGCCGCGCTGAAGGCCACTGGTAAACCGCTGGTTCTGGTGCTGATGAATGGCCGTCCGTTGACGCTGGTAAAAGAAGATCAGCAGGCGGATGCGATTCTTGAAACCTGGTTTGCCGGGACGGAGGGCGGCAACGCCATCGCCGATGTGCTGTTTGGTGACTACAACCCGTCGGGCAAACTGCCGATGTCTTTCCCGCGTTCCGTAGGGCAGATTCCGCAGTATTACAGCCATCTCAACACTGGTCGTCCGTATAACGCCGACAAGCCGAACAAATACACTTCGCGCTATTTCGACGAGGCCAACGGCCCGCTGTATCCGTTCGGCTATGGCCTGAGCTACACCACGTTCGCGGTGTCTGACGTTAAGCTGTCGGCTCCGACCATGAAGGCCAACGGTAGCGTGACCGCCAGCGTGCAGGTGACTAACACCGGTAAACGCGAAGGGGCGACGGTTATCCAGATGTACGTGCAGGACGTTACCGCGTCGCTGAGCCGCCCAATCAGAGAGCTGAAAGGGTTCGAAAAAATCACCCTGAAGCCAGGTGAAACGCAGACCGTCAGCTTCCCGATTGATGTCAACGCGCTGAAATTCTGGAACCAGCAGATGAAGTACGCAGCGGAGCCGGGCAAATTTAATGTCTTTATCGGCGTTGATTCTGCGCGTGTGAAGCAGGGCGAATTCGAGCTGCTGTAAGTTTATCCCGCCCCCGCCCGCTCCCTAACAGGGAGAGGGCGGGTTACCGCACCGTAACGAAACGCCTTCTGCACATTCCACCACCATCCCCCGCAGCCGTGTAAAAAAAGGGGCAATCCCTCTCATTCACCTTCCTTTTTACTTTGTGACGCACATCGCGATTTATTTTTCGCCCACGCGGAATCTGCGCTTATTAGCCTATTTTTTGCCCGCAAACCCGGCGGTTATGTGATGAGGTTCATAGTTCATCTCGCCGGCAAACGGCCGTTTTGTGCGCTGTGTCAAAAGTTGCCAGCACTCGGGATAACGGGCGTGACGCTTTTCACTAATACGTAAAAAAGCGCGTTTCTGCCCCGCGAGACAATCGCGGAATGCGCGTTAAATGCCGCTATCTCAACATCCGCAGGTAGCGACATGAAGATTTCACTGCATGACACCTCGTTCGACCGTAGCGGCAAAACGCCGCTAACCGCCCAGCTTCAGCATCTTATTGACGAAATCGACCGCGCAGGCGGCGGCACGTTGGTGGTGTCGCCAGGCGACTGGATGACCGGCACGCTGGTGCTG
This sequence comes from Kluyvera fluvialis, assembly GCF_059725275.1. Taxonomy (NCBI): domain Bacteria; kingdom Pseudomonadati; phylum Pseudomonadota; class Gammaproteobacteria; order Enterobacterales; family Enterobacteriaceae; genus Kluyvera; species Kluyvera fluvialis. The sequence continues at coordinate 1,788,570 of NZ_AP046142.1, forward strand.
CCATCGAATTTTACGCTGCATCTGGAGGCGGGCGCGCGCCTGCTCGCCAGCCCTCATGCTGAGGATTATCCGGCGGATCTCACGCAAACCGTTGCGGAGCTTTCGCGTATGGCGCTGATTTATGCGCGCGATGCTCACCACATTACCCTCAGCGGTGAAGGTTGTCTGGTGGGCGGTGCTGCTGCCTGGTTTTCTGCCAGTGCCGATGCGCAAGGCTATCGCCAGCCAAAAACCATGCGCCCACGGATGCTGGTACTCGAAGGCTGCCAGCAGGTGCGCATTCGCGATATCACCATCAGCGACTCGCCGATGTGGACCGCGCACCTGGTGAGCTGCAATCAACTGTTTATTCATAACCTGACCATTGATAACGACCTCGCGCTGTCGAACACCGACGCACTGGATATCGACAGTTGCCAGTATGTGCAGATAAGCGACAGCTATTTCAGCGCCGCCGACGATGGTATTTGCATCAAAACCACGCGCAAGCCAGCAGCGCTACAGCAGGCAACGCGCCATGTCGTCGTTAACAACTGCTTGATTCGCTCGAAAAGCTGCGCCATCAAAATTGGCACCGAAACCTACGCCGATATCAGCCATATCGCGGTACACAACTGCTCGATTTTTGAGTCTAACCGTGGCATTGGCCTGGTATCTCGCGACGGCGGTCAATTCAGCCAAATGATTTTCAGCAATATTTTGTTCGACTGCCGCCACGGCCACCCGTGTCATTGGGGAAAAGCCGACCCCGTCTTTATCTCCGTTCGCCATCGCGACCCCAATATTCAGCCTGGACGGGTAGAAGACATTACCTTCAGCCAGCTTTCTGGCGTGAGCGAAGGGGCGATTAACCTGCACTGCGAAACCGCGGGGGAAATTCGCCACATCAGCTTTAACGCGCTCTCATTACAGCAGTTAGCGGGGCCATCTGACGAACAGGGCTGCTACGACATTCGCCCGCCGTGTAACCCGGCAAGCCCCACTGGCATGGGGCTGGACAACGCTTACCGCGTGAACTCGCAAACCGGCCGAGCCTGGGGCGTGGAGGCGTATGCCGACGGTTTACCGGCGCTGTATGCCAACGGTGTCAGCGACTTAACGCTGGACGGCCTGCGTATTCGTCGCCCTGAACCGCTGCCGCAAGGCTGGAACCCAGAAGCCATCGTGCTGCAAAACGCCGACGCCTGAATCTATTTGACGACGGCGCAGCGCATGGCCTCGCCGTCCTGTACTGTTCAAGGGGATGGAAAATGATAAAAAAAGTGCGGGAAATAAAACTCCACAACTATGTCTGTTACGGGTTAGCTGATGTCATCGGCTCGGGCGCGTTTACTCTGGTGAGCGCCTGGCTGCTGTACTTCCTGACCACCTTCTGCGGGTTAACGCCGATTGAGGCCGGTTCACTGTTTGCGGTGGCGCGAATTGTCGATGTCGTGATGTGCCCGCTGATGGGCTACATTTCCGATAACTTCCACAAAACACGTTTAGGTCGCCGCTTTGGTCGCCGCCGTTTCTTCCTGCTGCTGAGTATTCCGCTGGTGGCGGTGTATAGCCTGCTGTGGGTGCAAGGCTTTAACTACTGGATGTATCTGCTGGTCTATATCTTGTTCGAAATTGTCTATTCGATGATTTTGATCCCTTACGACACGCTGTCGGCGGAGATGACCTCAGACTTTACCAAACGTTCTAAACTGACCAGCGCGCGGATGTATATCGCCCAGTTCGCCGGTTTTACCGCTGCGTTTTTGCCGGGGCGTCTGTTGGCCTATTTTGGTTCTGATTCTGCGGTATCTTTCTTCTACGCCGGGGCTATTTTCACCGTTGCCTTTATGGTGGTGCTGATCTTTGTCTACTTCGGGACGTGGGAACGTTCAATTGAAGAGATTGAACTCAACGAACGTCATATTCCGACCGAGGAAAAACAGCCGTTGGGCAAACGTATTTTCGACATCTATTACGATTTTGTCTCGACGCTAAAAATCAAAACCTTCCGCTCGCATCTGGGCATGTACCTGGGCGGCTCTGTTGCGCAGGATATCTTCAACTCGGTGTTTACCTATTTTGTGGTGTTCGCGCTGGTCACCTCCTCGGTGGTCGCCAGTAACCTGTTGAGCGTTATCAACGGTCTGCAATTCTTCGGCGTGGGCGTTGCCACCTGGCTGACGCTGCGTTATTCGCCGTCGCGTGCTTTTGCCACTCAGGGGCTGATGGCGCTGGCGGCTTTCGCGATGTTTGCTGCAACCTACCTGTACGGTTCGACCAATATGGCGCTGTTGTACGCGGCGGCGTGCGTCGCTGGTCTGGCGCGCGGCGGCATCTACTCGATTCCGTGGAACAACTACACCTTTGTTGCCGACGTGGATGAGATCCTCACCTGCAACCGCCGTGAAGGTATCTTCGCGGGCTTTATGAGCCTGTTGCGTAAAGCCTCTCAGGCGCTGTCTATTTTCCTGGTCGGCGTGGCGCTGCAAATGTCAGGCTTTGTCACTGGTCACAACAGCCAGCCGCAGTCTGCGATTAATATGATCCTGGCTATCATGATTATCCTGCCGGTTGTGCTGACCGTTTGGGGGATTTGGTCTGCCTTCCAGTTCAAAGTGAACAGCCGTACTCATGCGGTGCTGAACGATGAAGTGGCGCGCCTGAAACAGGGCGGTAGCAAAGCCACCGTAACGGCGGAAACCAAAGCGGTTATCGAAAGCCTGACCGGAATGCCGTATGACCACTGCTGGGGCGATAACACCGTCGGGCACGTCAACCGTAGCCTGCTGAAAGCCAAAGCGCACCGTACGCAACTGCGTAACGCATAAATTAATGAACTCTTTAGCCCGACGTCGGCCTTTACGCCCCGTCGGGCCGTTTTGTTTTGGATAATCACAATGACAGAGAACAGTTTATATATTCAGCAGGGTATTTGGGCGCGCTTAGGGTTGCCGCGCGAACTGGTATGGGGGTTTGTCGGCGTTTTCCTGTTTATTACTGGGGCGACGATTGAGCAAAGCTGGCTGGCCTCGCTGTTGCAACAGCGCGGATTAGATGCGCTGCACATCAGCCTGCTGTCGTCGGTCTTTGGTCTGTGCGTGGCGGCTATCTCCTGGTTTTCCGGCATTGGCGCGGGGGTGTTGGGCGTGCGCCGCTTAATGTGGCTGGCGACCCTTCTCTATTTTGTGGGGTCCGTACCGTTTATTTTTGTCGCGCTACCGGGCGTCAATTACCCGCTGATGATGATCAGCTATGCGGTGCGTGGCATGGCGTATCCGCTGTTTGCCTACTCATTTCTGGTGTGGATTAATCAGCGTTGTGAGGTGCGGATTCTGGGGCGTGCCGTCTCTTGGTTCTGGATTGCCTTTGGGGTGGGGATGACTATCGTTGGCCCGTGGTTCTCCGGCTTTATGATCCCGCGCGTTGGTGAAACCACGACCCTTTTATCCGGCTTTATCTTTGTGCTCGCTGGCTGCGCTTGTGCGTTGATCCTTAATCGCGACAAGCCTGAATGGCAACAAGGGCAAGCGGTCGGTCACGCGCTGGCAGAAGGGATTATCGTGCTCGTCAAAGAGCCGAAAATGCGCCTCGCCGTGGTGGTGAAAACCATTAACGATATCGGTAAATTTTCGCTGGTTATCCTGATGCCAGTTTATCTGCCGCGTTTTGGCTTCAGCATTGAAGAGTGGCTGACCATTTGGGGGCTGGTCAATGTGGTGAATATTTTTGCCAACTATTTCTTTGGCTGGCTGGGCGATACTATCGGTTGGCGCAATACCGTGGCCTGGTTTGCGGGCACGCTGTGTGGATTGTCGGCGCTGGCGGTGTGCTATGCGCCGGTGCTCTTTGGGCACAATAGCGCGGCGTTGATTGCCGCATTAACTCTCTACGCCATTGGTCTGGGGGCGTTTGGGCCGCTAAGCGCATTGATTCCCTCTTTGTTGCCGCATAACAAAGGTACTGCAATTTCCTGTTTGAACCTCGGCTCTGGCCTGAGCAATTTTGTCGGGCCGTTTATTGTGACGCTGTGCGTTAACCCGCTTGGCGTTGAAGGCACGCTGTGGGTGATTGCGCTGCTGTACTTCGCCGCCAGCGTGCTAACGATTCCGTTAAAAATGCCTGAAAACGGTTGATGTGGCAGATTTCGTCTACGCTTTCTCTTAAGCAATTGTTAATTGAGCGCAAAAAAGAGGAACGCGTATGACGATTTCAAGGGGATGGGCAGGCTCTCTGGCATTGCTGGCCGCCGTGAGCCTGCCTTTGCAGGCCGCCGAACCGGTAAAGGTGGGGTCAAAGATTGACACCGAAGGCGCGCTGTTGGGGAACCTTATTTTACAAGTGCTGGAAAGCCACGGCGTAAAAACCGTCAATAAAGTCCAGCTAGGGACTACGCCGGTGGTGCGCGGGGCGATCACCTCTGGCGAGCTGGATATCTACCCGGAATATACCGGCAACGGCGCATTCTTCTTCAAAGATGAAAACGACCCGGCGTGGAAAAACGCGCAGCAGGGTTACGAAAAAGTCAAAAAGCTCGATGGCGAAAAAAATCACCTGACCTGGCTCACGCCAGCCCCGGCGAATAACACCTGGACGATTGCCGTTCGCAAAGATATCGCTGAAAAAAACAAGCTCACCTCGCTGGCGGATCTCAGCCGTTATCTGAAAGAGGGGGGAACCTTCAAACTGGCGGCCTCCGCTGAATTTATTGAACGCCAGGACGCGCTCCCCGCATTTGAAAAAGCCTATGACTTCAAGCTCAGTCAGCCGCAGCTGTTGTCGCTGGCGGGCGGTGACACGGCGGTGACGATTAAAGCCGCAGCTCAGCAAACGTCTGGTGTGAATGCGGCAATGGCGTATGGCACTGACGGGCCGGTGGCGGCGCTGGGGCTGCAAACGCTCAGCGATCCAAAAGGCGTTCAGCCTATCTACGCCCCTACGCCGGTGGTGCGCGAGGCGGTGCTGAAAGCCTACCCAGAAATCGGCCAGTGGCTGCAACCGGTCTTTGCTAGCCTGGATGAACAAACCCTGCAACAGTTGAACGCCCAAATCGCGGTCGAAGGGCTGGACGCGAAAAATGTCGCGGCGGCGTATCTGAAGCAAAAGGGATGGACGAAGTAATCGGTTAATTGTATGCCTCGTTGTTATAACCGCGTGGTGGCACTGCTGGCGCTGATGTTGCTGGCTGCCGCCGCGTTGCCGTTCGTTAATTTTGCACCAAATCGTCTGCTCTCTGGCGAAGGTCGCTGGCTGTGGCAAATTGGGTCGTTCTCGCCGTGGGCGCTCTTAGCGCTACCGATTGTGTTGCTGATGCTCTGTGGCGTTGCCGGACGGCTCGCCAGCGGGCTGATTTTGCTGTTGGCGCAGGCCAGCTTCACCTTGCTGTTGTGGAGTAGCGGAGAAGCAGCGCAATGGCTGGCGCAGAGCAGTAGCCCGCTGGCGCGTACCTCGCCCGGCAGTGGCCTGTGGCTGGGATTACTGCTGTTGTTGCTGATGTGCAGCGATGCGATTCGCCGCCTTACGCCGCATACGCGCTGGCGCTGGCTGCTTAACGCCCAGCTATGGCTGCTGCCGTGCCTGCTGCTGTGGAGCGGGGCGTTGGATGGGCTGTCGCTGATGAAAGAGTACGCCAACCGGCAAGAAACCTTTAACGACGCGCTTCAACAGCACTTAACGCTGCTGTGGGGCACGTTGTTGCCTGGGCTGTTGCTCGGCGTGCCGTTAGGGCTGTGGTGTTGGCGGCATCCGAGGCGGCAGTCGAGCGTATTTGCGCTGCTCAATGTGATTCAGACTATCCCTTCGGTGGCGCTGTTTGGCGTGCTGATTGCGCCACTCGCCGGGCTGGTGCAGCGCTTTCCGTGGCTGGCACGGCTTGGCGTGGCGGGGACAGGGCTAATGCCCGCGCTGATTGCGCTGGTGCTGTATGCGCTGCTGCCGCTGGTGCGCGGCGTTGTTGCGGGGATGCAGCAAGTATCGCCGCAGGTGCTGGAAAGCGCCACCGCGATGGGCATGAGCCGTGGGCAGACTTTTTTCCGTGTACAACTGCCGTTAGCGTTACCGGTGCTGCTGCGTAGCCTGCGTGTGGTCACGGTACAAACGGTGGGTATGGCTGTGGTGGCGGCGCTGATTGGCGCCGGTGGCTTTGGTGCATTGGTGTTCCAGGGGTTACTCAGCAGTGCGTTGGATCTCGTGCTGTTGGGCGTGATCCCGGTGATCGCCCTGGCGGTGGTTACCGACGCGCTATTTAGCCTTGCCTCCACCTTATTAAAAGGAGAAGCCGGTGATTGAGTTTTCACAGGTTAATAAATCATTCGGCGCGCATCCGGCGGTGAAAAACCTCTCGCTACGGCTGGAGGAGGGGGCGTTTTCGGTGCTGATTGGGACATCCGGCTCAGGAAAATCGACCACCCTGAAGATGATTAATCGGCTGGTGGAACCCGATAGCGGGTTGATCCGTTTTGCCGGGCAGGATATCCGTCAACAGCCGCTGCTGGCGCTACGCAGGCGGATGGGTTACGCCATACAGTCTATCGGGCTGTTTCCTCACTGGACGGTGGCGCAGAATATTGCCACCGTTCCGCAATTGCTGAAGTGGCCAAAGTCGAAAATCGACAATCGTATTGATGAACTGATGGCGTTGCTGGGGCTGGAGCCGACGCTGCGTTCGCGCTTTCCGCATCAGCTTTCCGGCGGGCAGCAACAGCGTGTTGGCGTGGCGCGCGCGCTGGCGGGCGATCCTGAAGTGCTGCTGATGGATGAGCCTTTTGGCGCGCTTGATCCCGTGACTCGTGGGGCATTGCAGCAAGAGATGCGGAGGATCCATCAACTGATGGGCCGTACCATTGTGCTGGTGACTCACGATATCGACGAGGCGCTGCGCCTGGCGGATAACCTCATCCTGATGGACGGCGGGGAAGTGGTACAGCAGGGCACGCCGTTGCACATGCTCAGTGCGCCGGAAAACGCCTTTGTGCGCACCTTTTTTGGCCGCAGTGAGCTGGGCGTTCGGCTGCTGTCGCTGCGCCAGGTGGCAGATTATGTGCGCCACGGTGAACGCGCCGAAGGTGAACCGCTGCCCGCCTCGCTGTCATTGCGTGATGCGCTGTCGGGGTTTATGGCGCAACGGCGCACGGTACTGCCGGTTGCCGACGACGCAGGAGCGCCGTATGGTGCGCTGCATTTTAGTGACTTGCTGCGTGAGGAGCCGCTGAATGTCTCTGTTGCGTGATCCGCTGCTGTGGCTGCTGGTGCTGTTTGTCGGGCTGTTGATTGGCCTGCCGCACAGCGAGCCATTATTTCACGCGCTGTTTCCCGAACAGCCGCGCCCGCTGTATCAGCAGGCGGGGTTTGCTGCGTTAACGCTGGCCCACGCGAAGCTGGTGGGCATTTCCAGTTTGCTGGCGATTGTGATTGGCGTCAGCGCAGGTATTGCGGTGACGCGTCCCGCTGGGCAGGAGTTTCGCCCGTTGGTCGAAACGCTGGCGGCAATGGGGCAGACTTTCCCACCGGTGGCGGTTTTGGCGTTGGCGGTTCCGGTGCTGGGTTTTGGTGAGCAACCGGCGATAATCGCGCTGATTCTGTACGGTATTTTGCCGGTACTCCAGGGGACATTAGCCGGGTTGGCGGTAGTGCCAGAAGGGGCGTTAAGCGTGGCGCAAGGGATGGGGATGACCGGTTGGCAGCGACTATGGAAAGTGGAGTTACCGCTGGCGGCTCCGGTGATTGTCGCCGGAATACGCACCTCGGTTATCGTGAATATTGGCACGGCAACTATCGCCTCCACGGTGGGGGCGAATACGCTGGGCACGCCGATTATTATTGGCCTGAGTGGTTTTAATACCGCTTATGTGGTGCAGGGGGCCATTTTAGTGGCGTTGGCGGCGGTTATCGTCGATCGCGCGTTTGAGCGGCTGAGTGTGCGGCTCAGCCGACACCGCCGCGCACAATAAACGAATATCCGGCCAGCATAACGCCGCCGATACCGCTCAGCGCCATGAAGGCAAAAATCACAATCGCTGCAAGTTTGGCTGACTTCATCGTGTACTCCTTTTGTTAAGCAAAAGATTATACCGCGAAGCTAAGCTGTTAACGAATGATTAATTTGCGGGAAGGGCGAAGGCGATACCGTCCTCCTGCCAGTGCTCAAGTTGCTGTAGCTGCATGGCACTGGGGGCGGCGCCGCACCACACTAACAGCGTTTGGCCGGGAAATAACTCAGGCTGAACGTGGCTTAACGAATGCGCCAGCACGTCCACGCGCCAGCCTTGCTCACAGGCAACCCAACCCTCCAGCCATAACCGTGTGATATCGGTGACGTTCCAGCCAACCACCAACGCATGTGGCCCCGACTTGCGGCGCGCCGAGGTGAGACTCAGCGCGATATCGTTAATCAGCGCGCCATCCAGCAGGCCGAGCAGCGTGTTTAAGGTCTGCAAACGCTGGCGCAGCGGGGTAAAAAGGTTATCGACCAGCGTACGCGCGCCGTGGCTGTGGCGCAGCGTTTTCACCCATTGGCGCAGGTGCTGCAAATCCCCGTTACGCAGGTCATGCAGCAGTTTCTCCTGCTGTTCACGCCAGCCGTCGGTTTGTTCACTAAGCAGGTTTTTCACTTTGCTGACTTGCACGCCGGTTTCAATCCAGCGTTGAATTTCACGAATTCTGTCGATATCGGCATCGTTAAATAAGCGGTGGCCGCCGTCGGTGCGCTGTGGCTTTATCAGCGCATAGCGGCGTTGCCAGGCGCGGAGCGTGACCGGGTTAATATCACAGAGCTGTGCAACTTCGCCAATGGTGTAAAGTGCCATCTCGTCCCCCGCTAAATTATCCCTACTTAACTGTAGACGGGGTTTGCCCGGGTAGCCTGTTTTGCTGTTTTTTTATCCGTTTCATTTTTTGATTGAATGGATAAAATGTGATCAGTCGCATTCTTTGCACTTTTTCTGCCAGGTTTCAAAGAAAGTTATGCCAACTATGTGTATGTTACGCAGTTTTATTTCTACCGTGGTGTTTGGGTATGTACGAGTTTAATCTGGTGTTGCTGCTGCTTCAGCAGATGTGCGTTTTCCTGGTTATCGCCTGGTTAATGAGCAAAACACGACTGTTCATTCCCCTGATGCAAGTCACCGTGCGCCTGCCGCACAAGCTGCTGTGCTACGTCACGTTCTCTATTTTTTGTATTCTCGGTACTTACTTCGGCCTTCATATCGAAGATTCTATCGCCAACACTCGTGCTATTGGCGCGGTGATGGGCGGCCTGCTGGGTGGCCCGGTAGTGGGTGGGCTGGTGGGGCTAACCGGCGGGCTGCACCGCTATTCGATGGGCGGTATGACCGCGCTGAGCTGCATGATTTCTACCATTGTGGAAGGGCTGCTGGGTGGTTTGGTGCACAGCTTGCTGATTCGCCGTGGTCGGCCTGACAAAGTGTTTAGCCCGTGGACGGCAGGAGCGATTACCTTCGTCGCCGAGCTGGTACAGATGCTGATTATTCTCCTGATTGCCCGTCCGTTTGAAGACGCGCTGCATCTGGTGCAAAGCATCGCCGCGCCGATGATGGTCACCAACACCGTCGGTGCGGCGCTGTTTATGCGCATTTTGCTGGATAAACGGGCGATGTTTGAAAAGTATACCTCGGCGTTTTCCGCCACTGCGCTAAAGGTTGCGGCCTCAACCGAGGGCATTTTGCGCCAGGGCTTCAATGAAGAAAACAGCATGAAGGTGGCGCAGGTATTGATTCAGGAGCTGGATATCGGCGCGGTGGCGATTACCGATCGCGAAAAACTGCTGGCCTTTACCGGCATTGGCGAAGACCACCATTTGCCCGGCAAACCTATTTCGTCGCGCTATACGCAAAAGACCATTGAGACTGGCGAAGTGGTGTACGCCGACGGTAACGAAGTGCCGTATCGCTGCTCTATTCACCCTAACTGCAAGCTTGGCTCGACGCTGGTTATCCCATTGCGGGGCGAAAACCAGCGCGTGATTGGCACTATCAAATTGTATGAGGCGAAAAATCGCCTATTCAGCTCAATCAACCGCACGTTAGGCGAGGGGATTGCCCAACTGCTGTCGGCGCAGATTCTTGCCGGGCAGTACGAGCGCCAGAAAGCGCTGTTGACTCAGTCGGAAATTAAACTGCTGCACGCTCAGGTTAACCCTCATTTTTTATTTAATGCGCTCAATACCTTGAAAGCGGTGATCCGCAGCGACAGCGAACAGGCCAGCCAACTGGTGCAATATCTCTCGACATTTTTCCGCAAAAACTTAAAACGCCCGTCGGAGATTGTGACCCTGGCGGATGAAATTGAGCATGTGAATGCTTATTTGCAAATCGAGAAGGCGCGTTTTCAGTCGCGGCTAAAAGTGCATTTGGATATCCCGCCAGCGCTGGCGCACCAGCAGCTTCCGGCGTTTACCCTGCAACCGATCGTTGAGAACGCCATTAAACACGGCACTTCTCAGTTGCTGGAGGTGGGCGAAATTACCCTACGCGCCAGCCAACAGGGGCAGCATCTGGTGCTGGATATTGAAGACAACGCAGGGCTATATCAGCCCAACGCTCAGGCCAACGGCCTGGGAATGAGCCTGGTGGATAAGCGCTTAAGGATGCGCTTTGGCGACGAATGCGGCATTTCAGTCGCCTGCGAACCAGACCATTTTACCCGTATCACTCTGCGCTTACCTCTGGAGGAGAACGCATGATTAAAGTGCTGATTGTCGATGATGAGCCGCTGGCGCGCGAAAACCTACGCGTGCTGTTGCAGACGCAGAACGATCTGGAAATTGTCGGCGAGTGTGCGAATGCGGTAGAAGCGATTGGCGCAGTGCATAAATTGCGCCCGGACGTGTTGTTTCTCGATATCCAAATGCCGCGCATTAGCGGGCTGGAGATGGTGGGAATGCTCGACCCGGAGCATCGTCCGTATATCGTGTTCCTCACCGCGTTTGATGAATATGCGGTGAAAGCGTTTGAAGAACATGCCTTTGATTATCTGCTAAAACCGATTGAAGAAAAGCGCCTGGAAAAGACGCTGCTGCGTTTGCGCCAGGAACGCGCGGTGCAAGATGTCTCGGTACTGGGCGAAAACCAACAGGCGCTGAAGTTTATTCCCTGCACCGGGCATAGCCGTATTTATCTGTTACAGATGGATGATGTGGCGTTTGTCAGCAGCCGGATGAGTGGCGTATTTGTCACCAGCGGCGAGGGGAAAGAGGGCTTTACCGAACTGACGCTACGCACGCTGGAAAGCCGAACGCCGCTGATTCGCTGCCATCGCCAGCACCTGGTGAATATGGCGCACCTGAAAGAGATTCGCCTTGAAGATAACGGCCAGGCCGAGCTGCTGCTGCGTAACGGGCAAACCGTGCCGGTGAGCCGACGCTATTTAAAAACCCTGAAAGAGGCGCTGGGGCTGTAAATCGTGTAAACTTAGCGCCCGCATTTTTCATTTTTCATCATCACCGAAGGCACTATGGTCAGTAACGATATTTTACGCAGCGTCCGCTACATCCTGAAAATGAACAATAACGATCTGGTGCGTATTTTCGCGCTGGGCGAAGCCGAAGTCACCGCAGAACAGTTGGTTCCGTGGCTGCGTAAAGAGGATGAAGAGGGGTTTGTACGTTGCCCGGACATTATGCTGTCGTGCTTCCTGAATGGCCTGATTTATGAAAAGCGCGGGCGCGATGAATCCGCTCCCGCGTTGGCGGTAGAGCGTCGAATCAATAACAACATTATGCTGAAAAAACTGCGTATCGCGTTTGCGCTCAAAACCGACGACATTTTGGCGATCATGACTCAGCAGCAGTTCCGCATTTCGATGCCGGAAATCACCGCAATGATGCGCGCGCCAGAGCACAAAAACTTCCGCGAATGCGGCGACCAGTTCCTGCGCTACTTCCTGCGCGGCCTGGCGATTCGCGAGCACGCGAAGAAAGCCTGATGTACAACAGGCGACCACACAGACGGGTGGTCGCCGCAGGGTTATTTCACTTCTGTAAAGCCCATGGATTCAAGCTGCTCCTGGGTTTTCTTCATGCTGACCCCTTTACTGAGATCGCCCGAAATCTTTGCTCCCATCAATTTTTTCAGGGCGTGGAGATCGGCTTTCTCCAGATCAACGTCAACGATTTCTTCGGCGTAGCTATCCCCAAATGTTATTGACTCTTCTAAACCCGCAACGTTTCGGAACATCTCTCTGAGTGGCTCAATGATGCTCACGGCATCTTGTTTTGTCGAGGCTCCGATAGTTGAGTAATAGATTTTACTGACCGACTTCTGCCGCAGCACTTTGTCACCTTTATAGGTGACGGTAGAGGTGACATCAACGCCGCCCTCACTGGTGGTAAAGACTTTGGTTTCTATCTTGTCTTCACACCCGGACAGAGAGAGAACCAGGATTGACGCGATGGCGACCGACCACAATTTATTTAAGACTTTCATGTAAACCCCATTTTATGAATATCCGGCGTCCTCAAAAAAGAACGCAATATGTCCCAGAACGGAGGGGATCATAGGGAGTTTCATATAGCGTGAATAATCCGAAAATGGAGTTGTAAATTGTCGGGATAGGCGTATTGCGCAGAAAAAAGTGATGAAAGCGGGCGAGTTACAATAATTCCCCTCTCGCCAACCGATGCGCGAGAGGGGAGGCAGAACGTTATTTCACCTGTTGGCCAGGTTTAGCACCGTCGTCCGGGCTTAACAGGAAGATGTCTTTTCCGCCAGGGCCAGCAGCCATAACCATCCCTTCAGAGATGCCAAAGCGCATTTTACGCGGCGCCAGGTTAGCAACCATCACCGTCAGGCGGCCAATCAGCGGCTGCGGGTCTGGGTACGCGGAGCGAATGCCGGAGAACACGTTACGTTTCTCGCCGCCGATATCCAGCGTGAGGCGCAGCAGCTTGTCGGAACCTTCAACAAATTCCGCGTTTTCAATCAGCGCTACGCGCAGGTCGATTTTAGCAAAATCATCAAAGGTGATGGTCTCCTGAATCGGGTCATCCGCCAGCGGGCCGGTAATCGGCGCAGCCGTGGCTTTCACTTCTTCTTTAGAGGCTTCAACCAGCGCTTCGACTTGTTTCATCTCAATGCGGTTGTACAGCGCTTTGAAGGTGTTGATTTTGTGGCCGAGCAGCGGCTCATTGATAGCATCCCAGCTCAGTTCGGTATTGAGGAACGCTTCAACACGCTCGGTCAACTGTGGCAGCACCGGCTTAAGCCAGGTCATCAGCACGCGGAACATGTTCAGACCCATAGTGCAGATAGCCTGTAGGTCGGCGTCGCGGCCTTCCTGTTTTGCCACAACCCACGGAGCCTGTTCGTCAACATAACGGTTGGCAACATCTGCCAGCGCCATGATTTCACGAATCGCTTTACCGAATTCACGGCTGTCCCACGCTTCGCCAATCGCGGCTGCCGCGTCGGTGAAGGTTTTGTACAGTGCCGGATCAGCCAGTTCAGCAGACAGCACGCCATCGAAACGCTTAGCGATAAAGCCGGCGTTACGGGAAGCGAGGTTCACCACTTTGTTCACGATGTCAGCATTCACGCGCTGGATGAAATCTTCCAGGTTCAGGTCGATATCATCAATGCGGGAGGAGAGCTTGGCGGTGTAGTAGTAGCGCAGGCTGTCGGCATCGAAGTGCTTCAGCCAGGTGCTTGCTTTGATGAACGTACCGCGAGATTTCGACATCTTCGCGCCGTTCACCGTGACATAGCCGTGAACAAACAGGTTGGTTGGCTTGCGGAAACCGCTGCCTTCCAGCATGGCTGGCCAGAACAGGCTGTGGAAATAGACGATATCTTTACCGATAAAGTGATACAGCTCGGCGTCGGAGTCTTTCTTCCAGTATTCATCGAAGCTGGTGGTGTCGCCGCGCTTGTCGCACAGATTCTTGAACGAACCCATGTAGCCGATTGGCGCATCCAGCCATACGTAGAAGTATTTGCCCGGCGCGTTTGGAATTTCGAAGCCGAAATACGGCGCATCGCGGGAGATATCCCACTGCTGCAAGCCGGACTCAAACCATTCCTGCATTTTGTTGGCAACCTGCTCTTGCAGCGCGCCGCTGCGCGTCCACGCTTGCAGCATTTCGCTAAACGATGGCAGGTCGAAGAAGAAGTGTTCAGACTCACGCATCACCGGCGTAGCGCCAGACACCACAGATTTCGGCTCGATAAGCTCGGTTGGGCTATACGTTGCGCCACATACTTCGCAGTTATCGCCGTACTGATCTGCGGCTTTACATTTCGGACACGTACCTTTTACGAAACGGTCTGGCAGGAACATGCCTTTTTCTGGATCGTAGAGCTGAGAAATGGTGCGGTTTTTAATAAAACCGTTCTCTTTCAGGCGTCCGTAAATCAGCTCGGACAGCTCGCGGTTCTCGTCGCTGTGCGTCGAGTGGTAGTTGTCGTAGCTGATGTTGAAACCGGCAAAATCAGTCTGGTGCTCCTGACTCATCTCGGTAATCATCTGCTCCGGCGTAATGCCTGACTGCTGAGCTTTCAGCATGATAGGCGTGCCGTGGGCGTCGTCCGCGCAGATGAAGTTGACCTGGTGGCCGCGCATTCGCTGGTAACGGACCCAGACATCAGCCTGGATGTGCTCCAGCATATGGCCGAGGTGGATGGAGCCGTTGGCGTACGGCAGTGCGCACGTTACCAGAATTTTCTTCGCGACTTGAGTCATAGTGATTTTTACTTCTTCTGTTGTAAAAAGGGGGTTTGATAGTACCAAAATGGCAATTACTGCGCCAAGCGATAAGGGCATTAATCCACAAATGAATAATTGTCGGCTCTGCGGTAAACTTGAAAACTACAATGTCTTTTTTAGAACAACAACAAAGGAGTCGGGATGAACTCACAATCCCAGGCCAAATCCCCTGAGCGTTTACGTGCGATGGTGGCCGGAACGCTGGCGAACTTCCAGCACCCAACCCTGAAGCATAATTTAACGACGCTGAAAGCGTTGCACCATGTCGCCTGGCTGGATGATACCGTGCATATCGAACTGCAAATGCCGTTCGTCTGGCATAGCGCCTTTGAAGAATTAAAAGAGCAATGTAGCGCTGAGCTGCTGCGTGTGACCGGGGCGCAAGCCATCGACTGGAAGCTGTCGCACAATATCGCCACCCTGAAGCGGGTGAAAAATCAGCCGGGTATCAACGGTGTTAAAAATATTATCGCCGTTAGCTCCGGTAAAGGCGGGGTCGGGAAATCCTCGACTGCGGTAAACCTGGCGCTGGCTCTGGCGGCGGAAGGGGCGAAAGTGGGCATTCTGGATGCCGATATTTACGGCCCGTCTATCCCTACCATGCTGGGGGCGGAGAACCAACGTCCGACGTCGCCGGACGGTACGCACATGGCGCCGATTATGGCGCACGGCCTGGCGACCAACTCCATCGGTTATCTGGTGACTGACGACAACGCGATGGTTTGGCGTGGCCCAATGGCCAGCAAAGCGTTGATGCAGATGCTGCAAGAAACGCTGTGGCCGGATCTTGATTATCTGGTGCTGGATATGCCGCCAGGAACCGGTGACATTCAGCTTACGCTGGCGCAAAACATCCCGGTGACCGGGGCGGTGGTGGTGACAACGCCGCAGGATATTGCGTTGATCGATGCCAAAAAAGGTCTGGTGATGTTCGAGAAAGTCGAAGTGCCAGTGCTGGGTATCGTTGAAAATATGAGTATGCATATCTGTAGCCATTGTGGTCACCACGAGCCGATTTTTGGCACCGGTGGCGCGCAGAAGCTGGCAGAGAAATACCACACCCAACTGCTGGGGCAGATGCCGTTGCATATCACGTTGCGTGAAGATCTCGATAAAGGCACGCCGACCGTGGTGGCGCGTCCTGACAGTGAATTTACCGCGATTTATCGCCAGCTAGCAGGGCGTGTTGCCGCACAGCTCTATTGGCAAGGTGAAGTGATCCCAGGCGAGATTGCGTTCCGCGCCGTGTAACCTTCTGCAACGCGTATCAACCACGCCGGATGGCGCTTACGCTTATCCGGCCTACGTGTAATGCGCGTCACCGATGCAACGGTTTTGTAGGCCGGATAAGGCGTTTACGCCGCCATCCGGCAACGTGCACCGCTCCGCTTATCTGGCCTACGATATTATTTAACGGTGGTAGAAAATTTCGCCGTCGTAAGCCTTAATGATCTTGCCGTCGGTATCGCTAATCAGAACGTAGTTACCACCCATATAAGTCCAGTGGGTTCCGGCATCCGGTGCTGGCAGGTTACGCAACTGCCACTGCTTGATGGTGTACTCCGGCGTGAGGTACAGCGCAGGGGCTTTGTCACCGATGTTGAAACGTGTGAAGTCGGCAATAAACTCTTTCAATTCATACTGCTTAATGCCGGTTGCCGGCGCAGCCCATGTTGCACCTGCTGTTGCCAACAGTACGGCCAGAAGCATCATTTTTGTTTTACGCATACTATCCCCACATTCATCCTGGATATAAAATTGCAGCCCGTATGATTCCTGATGCGCAGCTATAATGGCAAGCGCTGCTTGGATAAAAAATGTAAGCAAACGGCGAAAAAAGCTGTTTTGAGGATTATTCTGGCAACCTCCTTAAAGGAACCACCATGTTCAGGCTGGAAGATTTATCGCTGTTTGTTCGTGCCGCTGCGTTGAGCAGCTTTAGCGATGCCGCACGCGAGGTAGGGATTCCTCCCGCGCAGGTAAGCGCGGCTATCAAGCGGCTGGAAACGGCATTAAATATCCGCCTTTTCGCCCGCTCGACCCGTAGCTTGCGCCTGACGGTAGAAGGTGAAACGTGGCTGCCTTTTGCGCAGCAAATGCTCGACACCCTTCATCATGGGTTGCAAAAGATACACACCCCAGATGATGAAGTCCGTGGCACGCTGCAAATCGCCGTACCGTCGGATCTGGGGCGTAACCTGCTGCTCAATGTGTTTCGTGAATTTCGGGAACGCCATCCGGCGTTGCGGCTGCGTATCCTGTTCTCCGATCATCGTACGGATGTCTTCAAAGACCCTGTTGACGTCGCTTTCCGCTATGGCGAAAACGAAAATGCTTCGTTTATTTCGTTGCCGGTGGCGCCCGAAAACCGCCGCGTGCTGGTCGCTTCGCCCGCGTGGGTTGCCCGTCACGGTGAGCCACAAATGCTGGCAGATCTCGAAAAATGTAATGCGCTGACCTACGTGTTACGCGGCAAGCCATTTGACCGCTGGTCGCTTAGCCTCGACGGCGTAGAGCAGAGCGTGCAGGTGTCTGGCACGATAACCAGCGACGACGCAGAAGTGATTCGGCGGCTGGCTGTCGCCGGGGAAGGCGTAGCGTTTAAATCCGGGCTGGACGTCAGCGACGACCTGCGCGCAGGGCGTTTGCAAGTGCTGCTGCCGCACTATTTAGGCGATCGCGTACCGCTGAATATGATTTGCCCGCACCGTAAACAGCTTTCAACGGCGGTGCGGTTATTGTATGAAGCGGTCAAAGCGCGGTGCGCCACGCTGCCGTTTTAAGTGCCGCTGCGCTGGGCTACGGCGTTGTAATTAAACCGCTGATAATGGTAATGGCTGGTGCAAAACTCAAACGGTTGGCCATCGCTGAGATAAGTCACTGAGCGTGTCACACTCACCGGTTCATTGGGCTGCAACTGAAGCCAATTTTGCGCCTCGTCATCACTGGGAAGCGATGAAAACTGCGTATGGCTGCTGGCGGGGATTTTCCGCAGCGTCGTTTCCACGTACTGATAAATCGATCTCAACGCATCCTGACGTGTGAATTCTGGCAGCATATGCACCGGCAGCCAGGTATCTTCAATCGAGAGCGGCAGATCATCAACGTAGCGAACACGGCGAAAATGCCAGCAAAAACGATCATCGGTTATGGCCAGCACTCCGGCAATTTCAGCCGAGGGGTTGGCAATTTCAAACAGCAACAGATGGCTTCTGACATTATGCCCCTGAGCGTGGTTAATGGTGCTGACGCCGAGGATCGGCGAGATGGGGTTGCCTTCTGCATGGGCGTAGCGCGGCGTCGCCGTTTTCACGACCGTCCCTAACCCCCGCTGGCGGGTAATAAACCCTTCATTCACCAGAATTTCCAGCGCATTGTTCAGTGTGATTTTGCTACAGCTAAACTCCGCGCATAGCTGATGACCATAGGGGATCTTCTCTCCCGATAAATATATATTATCAATTATTCTTTCTCTTATTATATTTGCTATCTCAATATATCTTCGCAATGTCCGGCTCCCTCTGCTTTATCCTTGCAACGGTATATTACATCTTAAATTACTATCCAGATCTCATTTATTTTAAAAGTAGACTACTTTTAAAATAAAGATATTGACTTGAGTTTTTGTACCGCCCATTCTCAGCGGGCAGTGTTCTTGAGGTGCAAATAAATAACATTAATTAATATTTCACATTAATTAAATGAATAAATGTTTAACTTCATATTCAGGGATTCACCATGAAAGACCTTATCTTGAAGAAAACGCTTTCGCTCGCTCAATGGATGGCATCACAAATACATCTCCGCACTATGCGTGATGCATTTATTATGTTAATACCTTTCCTCGTATTATCGGGAATAATGATACTTATTAATAATATCGTTATTAATCCCGGCGGGATTTTATCGGGGCTGTTTGCTGATACCACGCTGTCCTCATGGCAAACCGTGGGCAACAAGGTCGTCAACGGTACGATGAACATCCTCGGGTTACTGATCGGGGTCGTGTTTAGCTACAACCTTGCCCGTAACCGCCAGTTTTCCAATCCTCTGATGGCGGCATTAGTGGTTATGAGTTGCCTGTTTGTACTCATGCCTGTCGTCAATGAATTTATGCCAGAAGGTGCGGCTGGCGCGGTCATGATCAAAGGTGCTGCGCCTTATTCGCTGTTGGGCACCAGTGGGACTTTTGTCGCTTTGGTATGCGGTGGATTAGCGACAGAATTATTTATTCGCATCAGTAAAAATCGCCGTCTGCAAATTCGTATTGAAGGTAATGTTCCACCGGCGGTTATCCAGTCATTTAATACGCTCTTTGCGGTGATGATTACCATTCTGGTGTTTGCGCTGGCGTCTTATTGGATTGTTCGCTTCGTCAACATGGAACTCCATGAACTTATCAATAGGCTTATTCAGGCTCCGCTTTTAGGCCTGGCGACCAATTTATCGGCGTTTATCCTGATTGATATGGTTAATAATTTTGTGTTCTCTCTGGGGATTAATCCTGGCGGTATCACCGGTGCGGTGCTGGAAGCGCCGATGCTGGTAGCCATGCAGCAAAATATGGATGCCTGGGCAGCAGGGCGCGAGATCCCAAATATTATTGTGCGCCCTTTTAGCGACCTTTACGGGCGTATGGGGGGAACCGGGATGACGCTATGCTTAATTATCGCCACCTTTATCCGCTGCAAACGTAAAGAGCTGCGTTCATTCTCGCGCACGGTGATACCGACTACCGCCTTTAATATTAATGAGCCGGTTATCTTCGGCTTCCCGATTATCTTTAACCCGATCCTGATCATACCGTTTACCTTTGTCCCATCCATTCTGTATGTCATCGCCTATTACACAACATCATGGGGATGGGTCTCAAAAATTGTCGTGTTTGTTCCGTGGTCTGTACCGCCATTAATTTCAGGTTACTTAGCCAGCGGTGGTGATTATCGCAACGTTATTCTGCAATTCATTTTGTTAGTGCTGGGTGTACTTATCTATCTGCCTTTCTTAATGCTCTATGAAAAAGTACTGAATGGGCAGGGTGCTAATCCTGCGAGCCATGAAATCAATAAGGAGTCATGATGAAAAATATTCTTCTGATCTGTAATGAAGGCATGTCAACCGGATATCTGTGTAACAAAATGAACGAAATTGCCCAAGCGCAAGGCATTGATGTTAAAGCCAGAGCCGTGCCTGAATCGGCACTGGAAGGCCATTATAAAGATGTCGATGTGATAATGGTTGGCCCACAAATTAAATATTTACTCGATTCAATATGCCAGCGTGTTGGCAATAGTTTGCCCGTTGCTGCCATTAGCCCGATTGATTTTGGCAGAACGAATGCAAAAGCGGTACTCGAACATGCGCTCTCGTTGATTGAAAAATAAATGCTCGCCGTTCTGGAGGGATATTAGGATGAGTGGCGAAACAATATTGCAGAAAATTACTTATGTATCGCAGAAGATGGCCTCTGAGATACATTTACGCAGCCTCCGTGACAGTTTTATTATTACTGTGCCCTTCCTCGTGCTGGCGGGGCTGTTCATTATGGTGAACTACGTTTTTCTTGATACAAAAGGCGTTGTCGGGCAATGGTTGTCTGCGGAAACACTGACCGCTATGCGCAGCGTTGGCGACCGCATCCTGACCGGTACGATGAACATTCTGGCGCTCATGCTGGTGGTGCTTATTTCATGGAGCATTGCCAGTAAGCGACAATTTGCCGCACCGATGATTCCTGCGATGGTTTCACTAGCCGCCTTTTTGGTGTTAATGCCGGGTGCGGTGTCGATTATTCCTCTCAACGCCAGTGAGCCGGTACAGGTCAGCGGCGTTATTTCGCTAAGCCTCACCAATGCGGGCGGCGTATTTATGGCGATTATTACCGCCATTATTGCCACTGACCTGTTTTTGTTGATTGCGAAAACCCGTTGGTTGCAAATCCGTATGGGGGACGACGTGCCGCCGATGGTGGCACAATCTTTTCAGTCGATGTTTTCGATTATGCTGGTCGTACTGGTATTTGCGCTGGTTGCCGCTGTGGTGAAAGTGACAACCGGCAAAGAAGTTCACGACATTATTCAAGTGATTATCCAGGCGCCGTTAGTCCATTTGACGACAAATCTACCCGGTTTTCTGGTACTGACGACATTAACTAACTTTCTCTTTTCTTTAGGTATTCACCCATCGGGTATTATCAACCCGATTCTTGAACCGCCATTGTTGGTCGCGATGCAGGAAAATATGGCGGCGTTTGCCCGTGGCGATGTGCCACCGCATATTATTGTGCTGCCGTTTCGTGATTTGTACGGCCACATGGGCGGTACTGGCAGTACGCTGGCGCTGCTGATAGCGGTGTTTCTACGCAGCAAAATATCCAGCCATCAAAAACTCGGTAGAACGGTGCTGGCTCCGGGGTTATTTAATATCAATGAACCGGTTATTTTTGGTTTTCCGGTGCTTTATAACCCACTGATTATGATTCCCTTTATTATTTACCCGCAAATAAATTTTGTGATTGCTTATTTCGCTACTCAGTTTGGCATGGTGTCTAAAATCGTGGCCTATGTGCCCTGGTCTGTTCCACCGTTGTTATCCGGCTGGTTAGGTTCTGGCGGTGATTTCCGTAATGTGCTGCTCCAGATAATACTGCTGGCATTAGGCGTTATGATTTATTTGCCGTTCTTAATGGCCTATGAACGCACGATGATAAAAAGCAAAGTGCAAACGCTGGTGAATACACTCTCGGCAGACAACGGCGCAACGAATACGCATGGGTTGGATATTCTGCGCAATAAAACCATCATCCTGACCTGCAATGAAGGGATGTCAACATCCATTATGGCAAAGAAAATGCGTGACTATGCCCAAAGCCAGGGCTGCGAGCTTTCGGTATACGCCGTCAATATTGGGCGTGTTAGCGAGGAATATCACAAGGCGGATCTGATTTTATTGGGGCCACAGGTTGTGTATATGAAAGACGCCATTATGGCGGATATTCATTCTGCCTGCCCGGTAGCCGCTATTCATTCACAATATTTCAGCAAGCTGGATGGGAGATCCGCCCTTGAAGATGCCGCGATGCAATTAGCTGGCGCAAAATAATTTAACAGGAGTTTATTTATGATCCACTCAGCGTTTATTAGCTTTGGGAACAGCTCAACGTGAACAACATTATGGCGCTATGAACGTGACGATTAAGGCTATTCTCAGCCTGGCTTTCCAGCAGCTATTACCATCATTGATAGTTTTATCCTAAGGACGATCTATGCAACGAATTTTGAACTGCCGCGCCAGTGATTTTAATCAGCCGGTGACGGCAATCGCGTTAAAACAGGCGATTAGCGCATCGGAAGGGCGGGTGATTATGGCGGAAGTCGCGGCCAGTGCGGCTGCGTTGTACGGCGAAGTGACCAATGGTGAACTGTTGTGTGCGTTCGGTGCGGATATGCTGCTGGTCAAAGGGATGGACTGCCAGACCCAGCAGATTGAGGGGTGTGAAGGATTACGTCATTTCAAACAACTCACCGGACGATTAATCGGCGTCAGTTTTGAGGTTTTAGCCGAGGATGGCGGGGAGAATGCCCGTGCGTGGGACGCTAACCGGGTCACTCAGGTGGCTGATGCGGACTTCTATTGTCTGACGGCCTACGACAGGCCCGGTGTGACGCCCCAGCGGGTGATGGACGCGCTGGTAAAATTGCGGCAACAAACCGACAAACTGGTGCTGGTGGCAAAATTTTACGCAGCCGGTTTAGCCGACGCCGATGAGTATGCGGCTTATGTTGTCGCCGGAGCGGACGGGGTTATCGTTCCCGCGCCGTCAAGCTGCCGTGGGGCATCGGAAGCGCGCGTGGCTCAGGCGCTCTCGGCGGTGCAAGCGGCTGGCGGATTAGCGATTACGACAATCAGCAGCAGCCAGGAAGGCGCCGACGAGCACACCGTGCGCCAGATTGCTCTTGCCAGTAAGCGTTGCGGTGCTGATATCTACAATTTCGGCGATGCCGGAGTCGCCGGAATGGCAGACCCCCAGGCGGTTTACACGCTATCGATGGCGATCCGTGGTCGGCGTCATACATGGGTCAGAATGGCGGCATCACAAGCCCGATAAAAATAAACCCCGTAGGCAATATCACCGCTGTTTGCACATAATGCCTGATGGCGGCTTACGCCTTATCAGGCCTACAAACCAGCCCGCAGGCCGGATAAGCGTAGCGCCATCCGGCAAAACCCTGCACCAATCCCCGTAGGCCGGATAAGCGTAAGCGCCATCCGGCAGCCACACGGCTTAGTGTTTCACCAGCGTCGCAAAGTAATACACCAGCGGGATGGCGAGGATCCACAGCCCAATCGGGATTTCGCGCCATTTTCCGGCAATGGTTTTAATCACCACGTAAAACAGCAATCCACCGGCAATCCCTGTGCCGAAGCTGTTAGCAATCAGCGTAATCATCACCATCATCAATACGGGCAACCCGTCGGTGAAATTTGCTAAATCCACCTTACGCAGGCCGCTGAACATGTTCAGGCCAATCAGAATGAGCGCGGGAGCCGTCGCCTCTTTCGGGATCATCAACGCGACCGGCGTAAACAGCAGCATCAGCAGGAACATAATCGCCGCCGCCAGCGCCGTCAGACCGGTTTTACCGCCAGCTTCTGCCGCCGCAGAAGATTCAATCAGCGCGGTAGCGGCAGGAATGCCCAGCCACGGGCCGATCGCGGCGGCGATGGAATCCACCATAAACGGGCGGTTGATGTGCGGCATATTGCCTTCTTCATCCAGCAGACCGGCTTCCCCCCCGACTGCCAGCGTCGTGCCCATAGTCGAGAAAAACTCCGAAGCGAAAAAGACAAACAAGAATGGCAGAAAAGCGATATTCAGCGCGCCGAGCATATCAACTTGCCCCAGCACGGGCGTCAGAGAATGCGGCATATCGATAAAGCTGGCGGGTAAACGGGTGACGCCAGTCGGGATCCCCACCAGCGTGGCGAACAGAATCGCCCACAAAATCGCCCCTGGAATACGACGAGCCTGGAGCGCAATCGCCAGAAACAGCCCGCACAGCGCAACCAACGCCCCCGGCGCGAGGAAATCGCCCAGCATTAATGAGTTCGTTTTAGCATTAGCCAGCACCAGCCCCGCGTTACGAAAACCCAACACCGCCACGAACAGGCCAATGGATGCGGTTAACCCGAGTTTAATCGATTGCGGAACCGAGCGCGTAACCACCTCGCGCAGGCCAAATTTAGTCAATAAAAAGAATAAGATGCCAGACCAACAAGCAATGCCAAGACCAACCTGCCAGCCAATCCCTTCGCTGCCCGCAAGCGTCACGCCGACCAGCACCGAGCCGCCGATACCGGGGCCGACTATAAACGGCAGGTTGGCGTAAAAAGCCATCAGCAGCGTTGCGCCGACAAACACCAAAATCGTGCCGGTCGTTGCCGCGCCTTTATCCATTCCGCCCACCGCCAGCAGGCCAGGGATCACCACCAAAAGATAGGCGGCGGCGAGAAAACCGGTGACACCGGCCAGGCACTCGGTGCGTAACGAACTGCCGCGCGCTTGCAATGCAAAGCGTCGCTCCAGCCAACTCTCAGTTGTTGGCGCTTGAAGGGTATTATCGGCCATTGTGTGGCGCTCCCATGATTATTGTTGTGAGGTAGTTTGCGGGATTTCCCGGCTATCCAGTACCGGGTCAACTATCTGGCGGGTCGTGCCATCGGTCAGCCCTAAATCGGTTAAATGCGGCCCAGCGTTACAGGCAAGGCAAGTCCCCTCAATCGCTTTGAATACGCGATACGGCGGCTCCCAGTCGGCGACTTCAGCACTCAGATCGCGCAGATGGCGGAACGCAGCAGCCAGCTCTGCGGCTGGTTGGTCAGAGAGCATCCCGGCAATTGGCATCGCCACATGGGCCAGAATGTCACCGTTTTGCGCCAGCGCCATACCGCCGCCAGAGGCAATCAATTGATTCGCCGCTTTTGCCATATCTTCCGCCCGACGTCCCAGTACAACCAGGTTATGTGAGTCATGCGAGTAACTGGTGGCAATCGCGCCGCGCAGCTCGCCCCAGCCTTCCAGCAGCGCAATCTGCGGTTTGGCTTCATGGCGACCGTGGCGGTGTTTCACCCAAATCAGGCTGAAACCGTCAGGCAACTGCACGTGTCCATCACGAATCTGCACATCCACTTCGCCCCACTGAGTGAACCGAGCGCCGCGAATGTGGCGCAGACGCGCCGTGCCATGCTGAATGTTACCCACGCGCAGCATAAAATCATCGGCGCTGAGCGGGGAAAGGCGTAGCGTATCGCGCGGCGGTGTAACCCCTTGTGCGGCGGCAATCGGGTGCAGTAATTTGCCGTCGCGGGCGATCTGTTTTCCGGCAACGTAGACGGCACAGGCTTCGAGTTTTTCCAGCGAGCGGAACACGACAAGATCTGCCCGTCGCCCTGCGGCAATCAGCCCCAGATCGTGACGTTGTAGGCGAATGGCAGCGTTCAGCGTGGCAAAGCGCAGGGCGTCGGTGGCTGGCAGGCCGTGTGCAATCAGCAGGTTGAGCAGGGCGATAATGCCGCCTTTTTCCAGCAGCATGTCCGGCGGTACATCGTCGGTGCAAACGGTGATTTGTGAGGAGAGATGCGGCAGCGTTTTCAGCGCCTTAACGATATCCGCCAGCAGGTAAGGGTGCGAACCACGGATTTCCAGCGTCAGACCGGCGCGCAGTTTTTCCAGCGCATCGTCAGCGGAAGTCAGCTCGTGGTCAGAGGTTACGCCCGCCGCAAGGTACGCCTGGAGAGCGGCTCCGCTCAGCCCGCGCGCGTGGCCTTCAATCAGCTTGCCGCTGTTCAGCCCGGCTTGCATGATTTCCTGCATCCGGCAGCTTGCGTGCAGCACGCCATGCATATCCATCACTTCCGCGACGCCACGCACTTCCGGCCAGCTGAGCATGGTTTCCATCTCCGCACCGGCAAAATCCGCCCCGGACATTTCCAGCCCTGGGGTGGAGGGCACACTGGATGGCGCTGCCACCATCACCTGTAGCGGCAGGTGGCGGCTGGCTTCAACGGCGTAACGCACGCCCGCCACACCGAGCACGTTGGCCAACTCGTGGGGATCCCAAAATACGGCTGTTGTCCCTTGCGCCAGCACAATTTCGGCGTAGCGCTCTGGCGGCAAGTGCGAGCTTTCGAGGTGCACGTGGGTGTCCATCAACCCCGGCGAGAGATAAACATCGGGCAGGGAATGGCGCTCAAGGGCGTCATCACGGCTGCCGCGCGGGTGCACGCTGGCGATCATATCGCCCACAATACCGACATCGGCTTCGCGGATTTCGCCCGTCACCATATCGACGATATTGGCATCGGTAATCAGAAGATCAAACGGGGATTCACCGCGCGCAGCCTGCACGGCGCGGCGGCGGTTTTCAGCATCGCTGGACATAACAACTCCGGCACAGGGATAATGAGCGCTACTTTAGGGGCAGAGCAAACGTTTGCCCAGATGAATAAACTTATCACCTGATAACTTCGGCTTATCTTGGGTGATAGCCACGAGTGAAGCACACCATGACGGAACCCTGGCAGCGATTGCCTGCGCTCTCGCTTAAACAATTGCAGTATTTTGTCACGTTGGCGCAGTTGCGTCACTTTACCGATACCGCCAATCGTCTGGCCATCAGCCAACCCGCGCTGAGCAGCGCATTGCGCCAAATTGAAACGGTGATTGGCGGCAAACTAGTGAACCGCACCGCTTCGGCGGTGACGCTAACTGAGCTGGGCGCGGCGATTTTACCCCATGCCCAGCGGGTGCTGAGCATTGCGCAACTGGCGTTTCACGATATGCAGCAAATTGTCGAAGCCGGAGGCGATGGCACTGTGCGGATTGGGCTGATTCCGTCGGTAAGCTCGTTGTTATTCCCGCTGTTGCCCAACGCACTGGCGCAGGCATTTCCGCGTTTGCGCGTTGAATTTCACGACCGCACTAATGACGCGTTAGCGAGCGACTTACAAAGCGGGCAGATTGATTTCGGTATCGGGGCTATCGACAGCTCGTTGCCGGAGGCGTTGCAGGTGTTCCCGCTGCGTGAAGATCCGCTGGTGGCGGTGCTGCACGTTGATGATGCCCTTGCCGGAACGCCGCACTTGCCGTGGAAACAGCTAGCCGCGCGTGATATCGCGATGTTCTCCAAAGGCAATATTCAGCGCTTAGTCGGCGCGCTGGTTGAGAGCCAGCATCTGACGCTGAACGTTCGCTATCAGGTCGATTATATTGAAACGCTGTATGGGTTGGTGCGCTCGCGGTTGGCTGTCGGTATTTTGCCGCAGCTTTACACCACGCATTTACAAGACCCGACGCTGCGGGTGGCGCAGCTGCAACAACCGGCGTTAACCCGCACCGTGGCGCTAATGCGCGGCTCGCAAGCGTTACCGCCGTTAATCGAAGCCTGTTTCACATTGCTGTTAAATGAGCTGCGTGGCGTCAGGGCAGATGCTTAATCAGCACATCGACCGTTAAATGGTTGATGTAACCAAGCGAATTTGACGAGAGTACGCCGAGCAGCCGGTTATGGTGTCCGGCGATAATTAAGTCGATATTTTTGCTGCGCACGCAGGCTTCCACATCCTCAAAACGACGTGTCGTGACCAGCACCAACGTATGCACGGGTAGCGAAACCGTCGCCGCCAGTTCGCTGAGCAAGGCTCTGGCCTGGATCACCTCCTGCGAGACATCGTCGTCCATCAAGCTATCGGAAACGTAGTTGAGCGACCGATAGTCAGTGCTGACGTGGGCGAGGGTAATCTGCATCGCATTATCCTGCGCCATCCGCGCTGCATGTTGGAGCAGCGGAATTCCATCAATACTGCTATTTATAAGCACCAACGCATGGTGATAAACCGGCATCGTAACACCTCTATATTCGGCGGATGTGAGTACAAATATTGTCTCTGTGCGCGTAGAAAAGCAAATCGCGACGGCGTTAACACATCTCACTTTTTTTCCTGTTTTTGTTTGCGGTAATAACTGTGAATTTGGTCACGATGAGGGGCATTTTTTTGAGCTTGCTCGCTATTTCCGTTCTCGCATAGAACTCATTTCCTCTTGCAGGCGGAAAACGTCTGTCTGTCGGACGGCAGAATAAGACTTAGTATCGTCAACAACCTAATTGAAGTGATATTCCCGCAGAGTCTGGGGATGTGTCGATGGAGAGGGATGTTAATGCTTATTACTCGGGACAATATTTTTTTAAATCAGACATTCAGAGACAAACAGGCCATTTTCCATTTTCTGGCTGCACATGCCGTTTCACAAGGTTGGGCCGAAAATGCACAAATCATTGAAGCCGATCTGTGGGAGCGTGAAAACCAGTACTCTACCGGCTTTGAAAATCAGATTGCGATTCCACATGCCAAAACGGCCAATGTCTCTCGCGCCGGAGTGATCTTTATTCGTTTGCAGCAGCCTATTACGTGGGAAAGCCTCGATGATCAGCCGATTCAAATTATTTTTGGATTACTGGTTCCTGAAACCGGCGCTCAATTTTTGCACTTACAAATTATTAATAGCCTTGCAAGCCAGATAGTTGATGACGAGTTCAGAGAACGGTTATTTACCGCCGATGATGAAGATGAGTTGTTTCATTTTATGCAGTCACGTATCGAGATTGGGGAACAAATATGAATATTGTAGGTGTTACATCATGTATTGCCGGTTTGGCTCATACGCCAATGGCAGCAAAGTCGCTGGAAAAAGAGGGCGCACGCCTGGGGCATTGGGTGAAAATCGAACAGCAAGGCGCGATGGGCATAATGAATCGGATTACCGCCGAGGAAATTGCCGATGCGAACTTTGTGCTGATTGCCGCCGATCGCTCTATTGAAGAAGAGGAGCGATTTGCCGGGAAAATAATTATCCGGGTGAAAATTGGCCAATGTGTTGGTCACGCAGCGGAAGTGATCACAAAATGCGTCACAGCCGTTGAGTCTCGTCAAAATAAATAACCGTGGTGATGTCATGAAAAAGATAATGATAGACATTAAAAACCATTTAATGACCGGGATTTCCTTTGCCTTGCCCGTCATTATTGCGGGTTCGCTGATGGTTGCGGTGGCCAAAATTATCGGCCTGGCAATCGGTGAGCCGAATCTGGATATATTTGCGAAAAACGATGGTTTACTGAATTGGCTGTATTTGACACAGGATATCGGTTTTAAAATTATTGGCCTGATGAACTATGTCCTGGGGGCCTATGTCGCTTATTCCATCGCCGGGAAAAAAGGGCTGGCGGCCGGTTTTACCGCAGGGCTTATTGCTTCAATTACCGGCTCTGGCTTTTTGGGCGCAGCATTGGGAGGCCTGCTGGCGGGCTATTCCTCTGAATGGGTTGGGCAGAAAATTCGGATTACCGGCTCAGCATCCAGCTCAGTGCCATTGATTATTTTGCCGTTCATTACCGTGGGCTTACAGGTTCTGGTGATGTTGCTGCTACTGGGCGATGTACTGAGCTGGATTAATTCATCGCTGATGAGTTGGGTACAGCAGATGACGGAAGACGGCACCAGTACGGTGGTGCTGGCGGCAGTGTTGGGCGGCATGATTTGCTTTGACTTAGGTGGCCCAGTGAATAAAGCCGCATGGGGCACTGGAAACGTACTGTTCCTGAGTGGCGTATACATGCCAGCCATTTTGATTAATGTCGCGATTATTATTCCGCCGTTAGGCTATGCCGCCGCGCGCTTTTTGCGCCCAGGAAACTTTAACCAGACGCTGAAAGAAGCCGGTAACGGTGCTGTTATTATGGGGATTTTAGGTATTTCTGAAGGGGCGATCCCTTTTACGCTCCGCAACCCTGCGCGACTCATTCCCCTTAATGTGCTGGCAGGCGCGTTGGGTTCTATGACCGTGGCATTATTGAAAGCCTATCCCATTATGCCTCCGCTGGGTGGGCTTTATGGCGGCTTTACTATCGGTAACCCGTGGGCCTATTTCCTCGGTGCGTTGGTAGGAACGGCGGTTATTGCCTTTGGTGCCAATATACTGGTGAATTTCAACGACCAAGAGTTGGATGCTCAATCCACTAAGTCAGCATCCAGTGAAGAGATTGAAATTAAATTTGATTGATTTACCACGCCTGGTATTGGGGATAAGCGAATGAAAAGTAAAATCGTGCATATATATAGCCATACCCACTGGGATCAAGAGTGGTATTTTACATCGTCACGTTCACGTATTTATTTGTATCACCATGTAAAAAATGTCATCCGTCAGTTGGAGAATAACCTCGATTTTTCTTGTTATCTGCTGGATGCGCAAAGTGCATTAATTGAAAGCTATTTACAGTGGGCGCCCGAGGATAAAGATGCGTTGTATTCTTTAATCGCCGGGAAGCGCCTGTTGACTGGCCCGTGGTATACCCAAACCGACCAACTGGTTATTCATCAGGAATCGGTCGTGCGCAACCTGTGGTACGGTATGAAAATTGCCAACGATGCCGGTGGCAGTATGGCGTTGGGCTATGTGCCGGACTGTTTTGGTCAGGGCGGCAATATGCCGCAGATTTATCAGCAGTTCGGTATTCGACATGCTCTGTTTTGGCGCGGCATTGCAGATAATACGCTCCTTGATAGCGAGTTTTATTGGCAGGGCGATAATGGCGACCAGGTTTTCGCCGTCCAGATGCCGTGGGGATACCATTACGGCGGGTTATTAGATGAAACCCCGGACACTATGGCGGCATTTTTAAATGACAAAATGGCGCGTATTGAAGGGCGGAGTTCTCGGGTGAACTTGCTGTACCCGCATGGTTTTGATCAAGCGCCAATTCGTGAGAATTTGCCGGAGTTAGTTCGCCAGTTCAACGCTTGCGACCGCGATCGCCACTACCAGATTAGTCACCCTGCCGAATTTGTCATGGCCGTAGAAAACGAAACCGCTGGCGATGTCAGTAGGCTGCGCGGAGAGTTGACCGAAGGTAAGCATTCACGGATACACAAAACGATTTTCTCTTGTCGGGCCGATCTTAAGCAGTTGAATAATGAGGTTGAGGCGCTGCTGGTCAACACGCTGGAGCCGGTACTGGCGATTAGCCGTGGTCTGGGGCATGACTACCCAGCGCATGTGGTTGCGGATATCTGGAAATTGATGTTCTTTAATGCCGCGCACGACAGTATCGGGGGCTGCAACAGCGACGACACTAACCGTGATATTTTCTTTCGTTATCAGCAAGCGCGGGGGCTCGCCACGCATTTGCTGGAACAGAGCGTCCGGCTGATTGCGATTCGTACACCGCGCGAGCACGATTATACGTTTTCGGTTTTTAACCCACTGCCGCATGTGACCGCGCCCCAAATGACCTTCGAGGCTTGGCTTCCGGGAACGCCTTTCACGCTGCGCGATGCACTCGGCAATGCCGTGCCTTATGTCATTGAAGAACAGGTCGAACTGACAGAATATGTGCTGAACCAGACCATCCGTCTTAATCCAGGAAAAGCGTACGCCAGGCCGAACAAGGTGTATCGCAGCACGATTACGGTGAATAGCAGTGCGCTACCGGCACTGGGCTATACCCGTTGGCACCTTGATTTCGGCGTGGATGGCGCCGCTCATACTCACACTGACACCGCTTCGTTTATCGAAAACGCCCACTATCGTATTGATGTCGAAGAAGATGGCCTGCTGACTATCACGCATAAAGCCAGCGGCAAACGTTATGAACGCCAAATGCTGCTGGTCGATAACGGTGACGATGGTGATTCCTATAACTATTCGCCGCCACGTAAAGACCTGATAGTGACCTCCGAAGGTAGCCTGACGGCGTTATCCCGAGAGTGGAATGACCTGAATCAGACGCTGCATTTGACGTATCAGATGAAAGTGCCTCGTGATTTAACATCGCGGGCGCAGGGCCTTATCGACGGTGTTATGCCGATAACGGTCAGTGTGGTTTTGCAGCAAGATACGTTGATCCGTTTCAACGTTGGTGTGGATAACACCGCGCTGAGCCACCGTTTATGCGTCCATTTCGCGACCGATATTTTAGCCAATGTGTCCTGTGCCGATCAGTTATTTGGCGTGGTGACTCGCCCGGTTCAGCTCACGAATTCGCTGGAAGTATGGCAGGCGGAACATTGGCAAGAAAAACCTATCTCGATTGAGCCGATGCAGAGTTACGTCAATCTGCATGATCAGCGGCACGGTTTTACATTGCACACCAATGGCGTGCGTGAGTACGAAATTGTGGGCGATGGTTTTAATACGGTGGCTTTGACGCTGTTTCGCTCGTTTGGCTACATGGGCAAAACGGATCTACTTTATCGTCCGGGGAGGGCTTCGGGAGAAACGGCGGTGGCGACGCCGGATGCTCAACTATTGGGAAGACTTTCGTTTGCTTTTGGCTGGCGTATTTATGAGGGGACGTTTGACGCTGCACAGAATGCGCGTATTTCGAAAACCTGGCTAACGACGTTTCCTGTCTACCAGGGTAGCGATTTTCTCAATGGTCGTCTGCGTTTTTGCCTTAGTGATGAACCGCGCGATTACCCGCAAGAATACAGCCTGCTGGCATTCCCATCCGGCCCAGAGGATGCGCTATTGAGCGTGGTGAAATGTGCCGAGCAGGAAAACGGGCTGATTTGCCGTTTTTATAACCCTAATTTGACCACCACCGTGGCTATCCCTGAAATCGAACGGTCACGCTGTGTGCAACTGGATGAAAAGACGCCAATGCCACCAAGGCGGGATCTGAAGCCAAATGATATCCAGACCCTGTACGTAGATATCGTCTGAGAGGGAAAGATGAGACTGTTCACCAATAAGCGGGTTCGGGATATTTTTATTCAGATTGCTCAAGGAACAGCGACACAAGTTTCGTTGGCAAAAGAGATGAAGGTATCGACACGGACGATCCGTAGTGATTTGAAAACGTTAGGTGAGATTATTGCTGAGGTTGGGAACCGTCTGGTCTACGATCGTAAAAACGGATTTTCCATTCAGATTGATAATCTGGCAGGGCATAACACCTTACTTGAACAGTCACAAAAACCGTGGAAGGAGGCTCGTTCGACAAGTGAACGTCGTCGAGCCTTGCTGACCGCGCTGTTGCGTCAGGATGCAGAGATCTCGCTGGAAACGCTGGAGCGGACATGGTTTATCAGTATTTACAGCCTGAGACATGACGTTACGTTGCTCAAACGCCACTTTGCCCTTTACGGCATCACTATCCACAGTGAGGGCGCTGACCGGCTAACGCTACAGGGGCGAGAAATAGCGCTACGGCGTTGTATTTACGATCATCTGTTACGTGCGAAAGAGACTGAAGCGGACGGCTACGCATTTTTTGATGCCCCAGAAAATATTTCGGATATCAAACAAGTGCTAAGCCACTATTTTGTTCAGTATGGCGTGGTTGTTAGCGATGTGAATCTGCGTTTTTTTACCCTGATCTGTGCGATAACCGGTGAACGTCTTCGTCGGGGGCATTGGTTGCTGGAATATGAATTTGAGAGCGGCAACCCAGCATTAAACACCATTGCCAGTGATATTCTCCGGCTATTGCTGGGCGATAAAACAGCGTCGTTACCGCACAGTGAAATTGCGTATATGGCGATGAACATGATGGCGTTTTGTTCTACAGCATATGAAAACGTGATGGTTCCTAATAGCGATGTTGCAGAGCAGATGATAATGAACAATTTTCTCAGCTATGTGAGTTCATCATGGTTTTGTGAAGTCTTTTACGACGAGCAGTCTCGTGCGAATTTACTCAACCACCTTAAAGCGATGCGTATTCGGGTAAATAATGGCATCACCATTATTAACCCATTAATTGACCAAATTAAGCGCCACTATCCGTTGATGTATGAAATGACGCTTGCGGCATTTAGTGAGTTGGAGCACTTGTTTTCTGGCCCCATCAGTGATGATGAAATTGGTTATTTAGTGATGCATATTGGCGCAATTCTTGAAGAAACCCATCTCAAAGACGCTAATAATAGACTGAGTGCTTTAATGGTGAGTGAACAGGGCAGTGCTTCGACGCGATTGGTGTGCCAGAAAATCACCCGGATGTATCCAAATATCGCCATTTCACGCTGTATCTCTGTGGAACAGTATAAGTCTGCCGACAGCGTTGAAGAAAGTATCGTCATTAGTTTAGTCAATATTGAAGAGAAAAACCGCCGTGTTATTCACTTACCGCCGCTGCCAGAGAGATGGCAGCTCGAAAATATGAAGTATTTCTTAAAAGCGGAAATGACACCACCTGCCGCGATGGTAAGTTACTTTTCAGCCAGCCACTTTTTCATTTTTGATAGCCAAACGCACAGTAAGGCATCGCTGATTCGCTATCTCGCCTCACAACTGACTCAGCAAGGGCGGGTGGATGAGCACTATTTAGATTCTGTGCTGGAGCGTGAAACACGAGCCTCTACGCTGCTGGATGATAAAATAGCCATCCCGCATCCGCTTGGGCTGGTGGCCTTGAGTACGATGGTGACTGTCGCTGTTTTTCCTGACGGCATTGAGTGGGATGTGGGTAAACGCGTGAAGCTGGTTTTTATGCTGGCAATCAGTGAGGATGCTTTTGTGGATAGTATGCTTATTTATGACTACCTCACGAATATTCTCGATGATGATGTTATTAATGCATTAAGCCAATGTAAAAATTATGTGGATTTCATAACGCTTTCGCACAAGTATTTTCTATAGCCGAACGGCGCTGTTTTTTTCAACGCACTGCGGCCTTAGCGGGATGGCTGAGGGTATCGCGGCGTAAAAATTTGAACGTCAGGAAAAAAATATTACTCGAGGCTAAATACAGTAAAAGAGGTATTCATAAATATAGCATCACGGTGAAAATAATAACCCTTCATTGATAACAGAAGGATATTATATGTTACGTAAATCAAAAATACTGGCAGTCTCGATCTTTTTTTCCACTTTATCCACCGCTGTGTTAGCCAATACACCCTCCATTATTGCTCACCGAGGAGGCACTGCCGATGCCCCGGAGAACACGCAATATGCCATTCAGAAATCGATAAGTAATGGTGCTGATGCGATGTGGGTTACCCTGCAACAGAGTAAAGATAATGTGATTGTGCTGTATCGCCCATCTGATTTATCGAAACTGACCAACCTGACTGGCCCGGTGTCGTCGCAAACGTTCAGTGCACTGAAAAAAGCTGATGCAGCATATAACTATTCCCCACCTGATTATCCTCTTAGAGGGAAAGGCATTTCGGTGCCTTCGCTGGAGGCGGCATTAAAAAAATGGCCAACGACATTTTTCTTTTTAGATATAAAATCGCCTGATGCCTCACCACAGAAATTTGCATCTCTCCTCGCAAAGACATTACGCAAAACCAACAGTCTGAACAGGGTTAGGGTGTACTCCACGAACGATCAATATTTGGATGCCTTGCCTGCAGATATTCCTCGCTTTGCGGGCCGTGATATCACTCGCACCATGTTGGCAAATGTTACGATGAATCATGAGTGCGCTTTGGAAGCACAGAACAGTAAACCAGCATGGTACGGTTTTGAATACCGGCGTGAAGTGCGTGTTATGGAATTATTTACCATCGGAGAGGGGACTTCTAAATCATTTATGAGCTGGGACCGCGAAGCATTTGATTGTTTTCGCAAGAATAAGGGAAACAAAGTCATTTTGTTTGGCATCAATAATGTGAAAGACTACCGACAGGCTAAATCCCTCGGTGCTGACGGTGTTGTGGTTGACTCCCCAGCTAAATTTAAGAGTATTGCTGACCACTAGAGCGACGTTGATCTCTTCCCTGATTTAACTTAGCAATTGATATTGGGAAGGGCTTGCGTCAACAAGCATCTTCCCCTAAGCTGGCAAAAAGTATAGATATTCTATCTAAATGACTCGGGGTGCTCTTCTTAAATGAAGGCTGAGAAATACCCGTACCACCTGATCTGGATAATGCCAGCGTAGGGAAGTCTGAGGCCGTCTGGTCATTGCTTCTTCGCGTTATGGCAGGAGCAAACTATGCAAGCTGACCTGCTGAGTCCCGCGCAATACGCGCACACCCTACATCTTCTGCACCAACACTCCCCGCTGGTTCACTGTATGACTAACGATGTCGTGCAGACCTTTACCGCTAATGTTTTGCTGGCGCTTGGCGCATCACCCGCGATGGTGATTGATGCGGGCGAAGCCGCACAGTTTTCCACAATTGCCAGCGCGTTGCTGATTAACGTCGGCACGTTAACGCAGCCGCGCGCGCAGGCGATGCGGGCTGCCGTCGAAAGCGCCAATCGCGCTAATACACCGTGGACGCTTGATCCCGTTGCCGTGGGGGCACTGACATTGCGCAGTGATTTTTGCCGTGAGCTGCTGTCGTTACGCCCAGCGGCAATTCGGGGCAATGCGTCAGAGATTATGGCATTAGCGGGAATGAGCCACGGTGGGCGCGGCGTAGACACGACCGATACGGCTGCGGCGGCGCTTCCTGCGGCGCAGGCGTTAGCGCGGGAAAGCGGGGCGATAGTGGCCGTTACCGGCGAGGTGGATTACATCACCGATGGCCAACATACGCTGATGGCGCAAGGCGGCGACCCGCTGATGACGCGCGTTGTCGGCACAGGTTGCGCTTTATCCGCCGTGGTGGCGGCAAGCTGTGCATTGCCGGGCAAGCGGCTGGAAAACGTCGCGGCGGCTTGCGCCCTGATGAAGCTCGCTGGGCAACAGGCCGCCAACGGACGCGGGCCGGGGAGTTTTGTTGCGGCATTCCTCGATGCGTTGTACACCCTGAACCCGGAGGTCAGCGCATGAAACGGATTAACGCATTGACCATCGCCGGAACCGACCCTAGCGGCGGCGCTGGCGTGCAGGCAGACCTGAAAACATTCTCGGCGCTGGGGGCTTACGGCTGTTCGGTGATGACCGCGCTGGTAGCGCAAAATACCCGTGGCGTTCAGTCTGTTTACCGCATTGAACCTGATTTTGTCGCCGCACAGTTAGATTCTGTGTTCAGCGATGTGCGTATCGACACCACCAAAATCGGTATGCTGGCGGAAACCGACATTGTGGAAGCGGTGGCAGAGCGCCTTCAGCGTTATCGCATTCAAAATGTGGTGCTGGATACCGTGATGCTGGCGAAAAGCGGTGATCCGCTGTTGTCTGCCTCGGCGGTAGCAACGCTGCGCCAACGGCTGCTGCCACAGGTTTCGTTGATTACGCCAAATCTGCCGGAAGCGGCGGCATTGCTCGATACCTCGCACGCACGCAACGAGCGGGAAATGCTCGAACAAGGGCGGGCGTTACGGGCGTTAGGTTGTGAAGCGGTGTTGATGAAAGGCGGCCACCTTGATGATGCCGAAAGTCCGGACTGGCTGTTTAGTGCCGAAGGGGAAATGCGCTTCACCGCGCCACGGGTGATGACCAAAAACACTCACGGCACGGGCTGCACATTGTCGGCGGCGCTGGCGGCGATCAGGCCGCGTCATGCCAACTGGCAAGAAACCGTGCCGCTGGCAAAAGCCTGGCTCTCTAAGGCGCTGGCACAGGCCGACACTCTGGAAGTTGGCGAAGGTATTGGGCCAGTTCACCACTTTCATGAGTGGTGGTAGTTTTCAGGGGGTTCGCCACTTATACTGGCTCAGGACTCATCGCCAGGAAAAGATAAATGGAACAGGCGCATACCCGATTAATCGCGCAACTCAATGAGCGTATTGCCGCAGCGGATAACACGCCGCTGTACCTGAAATTTGCTGAAACGGTAAAAAATGCCGTGCGCAGCGGTGTGCTGGAGCACGGTAATATTCTGCCCGGTGAACGTGACCTGAGCCAGTTAACCGGGGTATCGCGCATTACTGTGCGTAAAGCGATGCAAACGCTTGAAGATGAGGGGGTCGTGACGCGCGCGCGCGGTTACGGCACTCAAATCAATAATATCTTTGAATATTCACTCAAAGAGGCGCGCGGTTTCTCGCAACAGGTGGTGCTGCGAGGTAAAAAGCCGAATACCTTATGGGTGAATAAGCGGATTGTTGCCTGCCCGGATGACGTCGCATCGCAGCTGGCGGTTGAGCCGCACAGTGAGGTTTTTCTTCTTAAACGTATTCGGTATGTGGATGATGAAGCGGTATCTATTGAGGAGTCGTGGGTTCCTGCGCACTTAATTGATGATGCAGATGCCATTGGCGTGTCGCTGTATGACTACTTCCGCAGCCAGCGTATTTTCCCGCAGCGCACCCGTTCCCGCGTCAGTGCCAAAATGCCGGACGCTGAGTTTCAGTCACATATTCGGATGGACGAAAAAATACCGGTGCTGGTTATCAAGCAGGTTGCGCTTGACCAGCAGCACCGGCCTATTGAGTACAGCATCAGCCACTGTCGTAGCGATTTATATGTCTTTGTGTGCGAAGAGTAATTCTTCACGCGTTGGGCTGCAATCGCCGCCACGATGACCGACAACCCATGAGGCTACCGCGTTACCGAGCAGGACGGATTGCCCCAAAGTCCAGCTCGATGCCAGCCCCGCCAGCGTACCGCCCGCATGGCTGTCTCCAGCCCCGATGGTATCCACGACGCTTGTGGGGAACGGTGCGGCTAGCCCTTGTTCCTGCTGGCTAAAATACCACGCGCCGTCTTTATCGTGGCGCACTACCAACGGCGCGTCGAATTTCTCAAGCCATGCCTTCCCGAATGCTTCCTGCGTGTGTGCACAGAGGTTAAACCTCTCTGCGGCTATCTCCGCCTCCTGGCGATTCAGCGAGATAATGGGTTTACAGGCCATGATCCGCAGCATCAGATCGGCGGGAATATCCGCAATCCGTGGGCCAAAATCGATAAACGGCGTGATATCGCACAACCCCTCCAGCCAGTTGACCAACAGCTCGCCGCACGGCGAGGCCAATTGATAACCTGAAAGCGACACCAGGCTATTTGGCGCAACGTGAAGCTGCGCCAGCCAGTCACTATTCCACTGGTTTTCCACGCCGCTGAACGACATAAATGTCCGCTCGCCGTCAGGCTCCACCAGCGCCAGACACCAGCCGTTATCGCCCGACACACCCTCTATCTGGCTGGTTAATCCTTCTTTGGCAAGATTATTGCGGATGATATCGGCCCATACGCCCTGACCAATCGGCAGCGCATTCTGTGCCTGTATTCCCAGCCGTTTAAGCGCCACGGCGATATTCAGCGCACAGCCGCCGATATTAACGCTCTGCTGTTGCAGCTCAATATCGCAGCCACGCCAGGGGAGGGCGTAGGCGTCGGCAATCACATCAATCACCGCCGCACCCACCACGGTAATGTGACGCTGATTGCTCAGCGTCGGTAGCCGTTGCATCAGTCTCATGATGCCTCCCGTTGCGCTCTGTAATGGGCCAGTGCAGTGGCATAACGGGTAAAGTCGAGTTGATTAACGTCGTCAAGTTGCTGTTTTAAGGCCGGGTTGATAGCGGAAACCCCGCCTAATGCCCCACAAATCGCGGTCGCCATTGCGCCAATGGTGTCAGTATCGCCACCCAGATTGGCACACAAAACAGCGCATCGATTTGGGTCGCCCTGCGCCAGTTCTACCATTGCAATGGCGCAAGGCACAGACTCAATGGTGCTGGTTCCCGCGCCCACCAGTTGGTAAAGCTGTTCGCTGGCCGATTCCACGCCGTGGGCGTTACGAACCACGCTGAGCGCCAGCTCTAGCCGCGCCGCCAGTGATGCGCTGAATGTGGTGATGCGTTTTTCCTGCGCCTGACGAGCCACGGCGGGCAGTGAATCCACTATCTCCGTCCAGCGGTGGCCTTCGATAGCGCGGGATACCGCCCAGGCCACCACCACCGCACCGGCAACGGCGAGGTCAGATTTGTGCGTTGGGCTGGAGGCCAGCGCCACTTCATCAATAAAGTGGTCGAGATGGGTAGCGGGCAGCAAACATCCCAGAGGGGAAACGCGCATCGCTGCGCCATTGGTGACGCCGTTGTTCTCCAGCTCGCTCACCGGTTTACCGTCGCGAATCGCATTGAGGGCGATTTTCGATGTTGGCCCCAGCACGTTTTTATTGAAGGCGTCGAACCCTTCCGCCCATGCCAGGATATTGCGGCCAATAACGTCTGGATTGATCTGCCCGTCGCATTCGATAATGGCATCGGCCAGGCACAGCGCCATTGACGTATCGTCGGTAAATTCCGCGCGGTTGAAATAACAGGCGGCGTTGTTTTCCGCCGGCCCCGGCAGAAAATGGTCTATCCAGCCAAAGTGAGCTTTAACGCGCGAACGGGGCCACAGTTCCGAGGGCATCCCCATCGCATCTCCTAATGCCTGGCCGTAAAGCGCGCCGAGAATACGTTGTGCTTTCATTTCACTTCCCCTTGTGTCAGTGCATTTTCGCCAGAGTCGTTTTGCACCTGAATGGCTGTGATATCTTTATCCGACTCGCGAAAGAAAATCATAAACAGCACGGCGATGATGGCGATCATTATGGCGCCGAAGCCCCACATTCCCGCCCAGTTGAAGGTCAACCCATTCACCGGCTCTTTATAGGTAAACATTTTTTCCATCATGACCCCGCCAATGCGGTAGCCCAGCAGGCTACCAAAGCCTTGGCAGCAGAGGGTAATAAGCCCCTGCGCAGCGGTGCGCATATGCACAGGCGCTTTTTTATCAACATAGATATACGCGGTGACGTAATAAAAATCGTAGCTCACGCCGTGGAGCAAAATACCGAGGAACAATAGGGCGTAGGTGAAGTATTGCTCTGCGCCACCGTAAACAAAAAATCCGTAGCGAATAGCCGCAGTGACCAGACCAAGCAACAATACCTTTTTAATACCAAAACGTTTGGTGAAGAACGGCAACGCCAGCATAAAGAAGATTTCGGAGAACTGGCCGAGCGTCATCCATCCAGTGGCATTATGCATCCCCACTTCGCTCAGGTAGCCGTTGGCAAAGATGTAGTAAAACGCCAGCGGCATGGCGAACAGGAAAGAGCAGAAGAAAAAGACGAGGAAATTTTTGTCGCGTAGCAGCACCAGCGCATCCAGCCCCAGCATGACTTTGAAGTCCATCTTGCCGGTGCTTTTCGGCGGCGTATTGGGCAGCAGGAAGGCAAAAATACCCAGCAGCAGCGAACTGGCAGCCGTGATCAGTAACGGAACGTTGGTCGGGGAGATATCGTCATAGCCCATCATTTGCGGCAGAAAACCGCAGACTAGGCCAGAGGCTATCCAGCCAATCGACCCCATTACGCGAATGCGCGGGAAGTCACGCTCCACATCCGGCACATTGGCAAACGCGATACTGTTGGTCAACGCAATGGTCGGCATGTAGGTGAGCGAGTAAGCCAGCAGCAGCGGGAAGAAGCCGCTGAACGTGGTTTGTTGCGCGGCGAAATAAATCAGAATTGCGCCTGCAAACATCAGCACTGCCAGTACTTTTTGGGCGCAGAAAAAGCGGTCGGTCAGCGAGCCGACAAGAATCGGCGAGAGGATCGCCGCGATGGCGGTACAGGCATACGACCAGCCAATTTCACCGGCGGTAAATCCGCTTTTATTCAGCCATAGCCACAATGGTACAAACCAGGCGCCCCAGATAAACCATTCAATAAACATCATGAACGACAGCTTTACTGTAGTTTTCATCTCTAAATCCTTCATGACAGGTAAGGTACGCACAGACAATACCATTACATAATACCTTTTAAATACCTTTGAGGTGAAACCTTGAGCTGCGTAACACTTTTCCGTTCATGAATCGTGCCAGCAGATTGCACTTAAAAATGCCCTCATCATGGAAAAAAACGTCATCCGCGACCAGACTTATTGCTGCCCAAAACATTCTGGGCGGGATATTTACGCACGCCGACGCAACGTTGGCCTTACGGGAGCATAGCTATGACTGATATTGCGCAGTTGCTTGGCAAAGACGCCGACAGCCTTTTACAGCATCGTTGTATGACCATTCCAGCCGATCAACTCTATTTGCCGGGTCACGATTACGTTGACCGAGTGATGGCGGATAACAACCGTCCACCGGCGGTATTGCGAAATATGCAGACGCTCTACAACACTGGGCGTTTGGGAGGCACGGGGTATCTGTCTATTCTGCCGGTAGATCAAGGGGTTGAGCACTCTGCTGGTGCTTCATTTGCGGCGAATCCGCTCTATTTTGATCCAAAGAATATTGTGGAGCTGGCGATTGAAGCCGGATGTAACTGTGTCGCGTCAACTTACGGCGTACTGGCCTCCGTTTCACGCCGTTACGCGCACCGCATTCCGTTTCTGGTAAAGCTGAATCATAACGAAACCCTCAGCTACCCAAACACCTTTGATCAAACGCTGTACGCCAGCGTTGAACAGGCGTTCAATCTTGGGGCGGTGGCCGTTGGCGCAACCATCTATTTCGGCTCTGAAGAGTCGCGTCGCCAGATTGAGGAGATTTCTGCCGCCTTTGAACGCGCGCACGAGCTGGGGATGGTTACTGTGCTGTGGGCGTATCTGCGGAATCCGGCGTTCAAGAAAGACGGTGTTGACTACCATGTTTCTGCTGACCTAACCGGGCAGGCAAACCATCTGGCGGCGACTATCGGTGCGGATATCGTCAAACAGAAAATGGCGGAAAATAACGGCGGCTACAAAGCGGTCAACTTTGGCTATACCGACGAGCGCGTTTACAGCAAGTTGACCAGCGAGAACCCGATTGATCTGGTGCGTTACCAGTTAGCGAACTGCTATATGGGGCGCGCGGGGCTGATTAACTCCGGCGGCGCGGCGGGCGGCGAAACCGACCTTTCCGATGCGGTGCGTACGGCGGTTATCAACAAACGTGCGGGCGGTATGGGGCTGATTTTAGGGCGTAAAGCCTTCAAGAAATCGATGGCGGATGGCGTACAACTGATTAACGCGGTTCAGGATGTGTACCTCGACAATAAAGTGACTATCGCCTAATTTCACTGTTCTTCAGAGCTTGCGCTTATCCGTGGCTGAACGGGTAAGCGCAAGGTGAGGTTAGCGTAACAATGGGCAGTCCGGCGGCAGGCGGCAACGCAGCGCCGCTGGTAAAATTTCCATGCGGAAGGTTTTGCCGCTTAGCGGTTCGCCGTCGAGGTTAAAGGTCATCTCATGCTCGGCGGTGACTTCAAACCACGGCGATACGCTATCGACCAGATTTTCCGCCCCATCGCGGCTGGCGAGGGTATTGACCAGCGCCGGTAGCAGTTCTTCACCGGTGAAAATACGGATGTGTAGCAGGCCGTCATTGATCAGAGCCTCCGGGCAAAGCTGCTGCCCGCCACCAGCTTGGCGACCGTTGCCAATCCCAATCACCAGCGCGTCACCTTGCCAGCTAAAGTTTTCACCGCGAATCTCGCAGCGGTCTGGCTTTAAGGTATCCATCCGCATCAAGCCGTGAATCAAATACGATACGCCACCCAATGCGGCTTTGAGTTTTTCCGGTGTTTCGGTGGTAATTCGAGTGCCGAAACCGCCGGTCGCCATATTGATAAAGCAGGTTTTGTGGTTCACCTGGGCGATATCAACCGGCACATCGCGCCCGGCAATTGCCAGTTTCAGCGCATTGGCTAAGTCTTCGGGAATATTGACGCTGGTGGCAAAATCATTAGCCGTCCCTAACGGTAAAATGCCCAGCGCCGGAACAGCCTCGCTGCCGCAGTCAATTAACGCCGTCGCCACTTCATTGATTGTGCCGTCGCCGCCACCGGCAATCACCGTCGCCACTTTTAACGCCAGCGCTTCTTTCACAAAACGGGCTGCATCACCTTTCTCCCAGGTCACGCGAACGTGAATGTCTACGCCTTCACGGCGCAGCAGGTCAACCGCTTCACGCAGTTCGGGGGCATTGGCGCTTTTGCCATTAAGCAACAGTAAACTGGCTGGAAAATCAGACATCGTGGCACCTCTTTTTGGAGTATGCAAAGAGTGTAACAAAGGATGGGACGATGCGCTTGCGTGGGGAGAGGACAAAAAATAAGCCCGCGTAAGGGAGATTACACGGGCTAAGGAGGTGGTTCTTGGGTACAGCTAGCATTTATGGGTTATGTTTTTCAGCACAGAAATAGTATCGCTAAACAATTATGACGTCTGTGATCCATTTCTAAGAATCTTTGCTATTGAAAAACAATATAAATGTACTAGTTGCTATGCGGGTTGCGAGT
This sequence comes from Kluyvera fluvialis, assembly GCF_059725275.1. Taxonomy (NCBI): domain Bacteria; kingdom Pseudomonadati; phylum Pseudomonadota; class Gammaproteobacteria; order Enterobacterales; family Enterobacteriaceae; genus Kluyvera; species Kluyvera fluvialis. The sequence continues at coordinate 1,832,403 of NZ_AP046142.1, forward strand.
GGATTGTCCTGCGAAATTACGCATCAGCAGGCCATACTCCAGCGCGATATCTTCCGGTACGGGTAACCATACGGTGTGACCATCGCCCGGTGCGACGGGCTTCGCTTCGCCTTTCGCATCCACCATCTGCTCCAGAGTGAAATTGATATTGCCCTGCGGGGTCATCAGTTCCAGGCTGTCGCCGACGGTGAATTTGTTTTTGACCGCCACTTCTGCCAGTTCGCCTTTACGCTGACCGGTGAATTCACCGACAAACTGCTGGCGCTCAGACACCGAGAAACCATATTCATAGTTCTGGTAGTCGTCGTGCGTGTGGCGACGCAGGAAGCCTTCGGTATAGCCACGATGCGCCAGCCCTTCCAGCGTTTCCAGCAGGCTGGTATCGAACGGTTTGCCCGCTGCGGCGTCATCAATCGCTTTACGGTACACCTGTGCGGTGCGCGCGCAATAGTAGTAAGACTTGGTACGGCCTTCGATTTTCAGCGAGTGCACACCCATTTGGGTCAGGCGCTCGACGTGAGCAATGGCGCGCAGGTCTTTCGAGTTCATGATGTACGTGCCATGTTCGTCTTCGAACGCGGTCATGTATTCGCCCGGACGCTGGGCTTCTTCAATCATAAACACTTTGTCGGTTGGCGCGCCGACGCCAAGCGTAGGCTCAACGTTCTGCACCGGAATCGGCTCGTATTTGTGCACGATATTACCCACGGCGTCTTCTTTGCCTTCCTGGACGTTATATTCCCAGCGGCAGGCGTTGGTGCAGGTTCCCTGATTCGGGTCGCGCTTGTTGATATAGCCAGACAGCAGGCAGCGGCCAGAATAAGCCATGCACAGTGCGCCGTGAACGAAGATTTCAATCTCCATTTCCGGTACTTGAGTGCGAATTTCTTCAATTTCTTCCAGCGACAGTTCGCGAGAAAGAATCACACGGGAAAGCCCCATCTGCTGCCAGAATTTCACCGTTGCCCAGTTGACGGCGTTGGCCTGTACGGAAAGGTGAATCTGCATATCCGGGAAGTGCTCGCGCACCAGCATAATCAGACCCGGATCGGACATAATCAGCGCATCCGGCCCCATATCCACCACCGGCTTCAGGTCACGAATAAAGGTTTTCAGCTTGGCGTTATGCGGGGCGATGTTGACCACCACATAGAATTTTTTACCCAGCGCGTGGGCTTCGTTAATGCCGAGCTGTAAATTTTCGTGATTGAATTCGTTGTTGCGTACGCGCAGGGAATAACGCGGTTGACCCGCATAAACAGCATCTGCGCCATAGGCGAAAGCGTAACGCATATTTTTCAGCGTTCCCGCCGGGGAAAGGAGTTCCGGTTTAAACATGATTTTCTCGTTCTGATGACAGGTCAGATCCGCATCACAAGGTGAGCGGCAGGGAGGGTTCCCGTACTTTTAGGGCGGGCATTGTAGCGCTGTGGGGCGGGGGAGTAAACCCTCACCCCACGGATGGCGGCTGTTACGCTATCCGGCAAGCATCGGCTTCCCAGCGATATCCCACGCCGTAGACTGCGCGGATAAACGACTGCTCGGCGTCCAGCGACTCCAGCTTGCGGCGCAGGTTTTTGATATGGCTGTCGATGGTGCGGTCAGTCACCACACGGTAATCATCGTATAAATTGTTGAGCAACTGTTCGCGGGAAAAGACTTTCCCCGGCTCCTGCGACAGCGTTTTCAGCAGGCGAAACTCGGCAGGAGTGAGATCCAGCGGGCGATCGCGCCATGAGGCCTGAAAACGGTTTTCATCGACGATTAACGGGCTTTGCGCATCCAGTGCCTGGAGAGCCTGACGCGGTTTGCAGCGGCGCAAAATCGTTTTCACGCGCGCCACCACTTCACGCGGGCTGTACGGTTTGCAGATGTAATCATCAGCACCAATTTCTAAGCCCAGCAGGCGGTCAATCTCTTCAATTTTGGCGGTGACCATGACAATGGGCACGTCGGAGAAGCGGCGAATTTCACGGCACAGTGTTAAGCCGTCAGTGCCCGGCAGCATGAGATCCAACAAAATTAAATCCGGCGGCGACTGGTGCATGAACGGTAGCACTTTGTCGCCGTGGTTGATAAGCGTTGGCGCGTAGTGAGCTGCCAGTAAATAGTCGATGAGCAATTGCCCCAGCTTGGGTTCATCTTCCACAATTAAGATGCGCGGGGCGGTATCATCAATCGGTAACTCGGTCATATTTCTCTCGGTATTACACTTTCCAACGGTAACTCTACTTTAATGCTAACCCCGCCAAAAGGCGAATGCCCCACCTCAAGGTGGCCGCCGTGGGCGGTGACGATGTTGACGCAAATGGCCAACCCTAGCCCAGAGCCGCCGCTGGCGCGGTTGCGTGAACCTTCGGCGCGATAAAAACGCTCGCACAGCCGCGCTAACTGCTCGTCGGTGACGCCAGGGCCGCTGTCGGCAAATTCCAACACAATTTGGCGTTCGTGCATAATCGTACGAATGTGTACCTGCCCGCCGCTGTCGGTATAGCGCAGGCTGTTTTCCAGCAGATTATTAAAAAGCTGCATCAGGCGATCCGGGTCACCAAACACGGTGGCCTGTGGCGCGAGCGCTAAATTCAGCGTTAGCCCACGGCTGGCGAGGCGTTCGCGAAACGCATCGGCGGCAATTTCCAACAGCGAAATAATATCGACCGGCGCTTTCTGGTAATCCAGCGCCCCTTCGTCGGACATCGACAGTTGGCGAAGGTCATCCACCAGTTTAGTCAGCGTCGCCACTTCCGCCTGGAGTGAGGTGACGGATTCCGGGGTGAATTTGCGTACCCCGTCCTGAATGGCTTCCAGCTCGCCGCGCAGCACTGCCAGCGGGGTGCGCAGCTCGTGAGAAATATCCGCCATCAGGTCGCGGCGCATCTGCTGATTTTTCTCAAGCGTACTGGCAAGCTGGTTAAAGTCTCTCGCCAGCCTGCCCAGTTCATCGCTGCTGGTGATGGGCACTCGGGTTGAAAAGTCGCCCGCCGCCAGCTTATGTGTGCCATCGACCAGCCGCTTGACGGGCGCTAACAGGCCGCGCGCCAGCGGGAAGGTAGCCAGTGCGGCAAGCAAAGTCGCCAGCCCGACAATCATCCAACTGGTGCGCCGCTGTTGCTGGTCAAAATTAATATCGGTATTGCGGGTCAGGCGTTCTACCGGCGAGGCGATCACCGAGCCGACCTCCATACCGTTGACGAGAATACTGCGTCTTGACCCATCGTGCGGTACGGCTTCCCGTGGGCCGACGAGCACACGGGCATTTTGGTCAACAACCCAGAACTGCGTCCGCCAGCCGTGCGGCGGCATTCCTCCCGGGCCTGGAGGGCCAGACGGGCGGCGGTCGTCGTTATTGTCATGCTCAAACGAGCGCAGGATCTGGAAAATAAAACGGTCGTTATTGCGTAAAAAGCGCCAGTTGCCGTGCTGCGCATACTGTTCCGCCAGCGCATCGCTCAGCAGTTGCAGGCGCTGCTCGTTACCGCGCTTGATGTAGTCAATAAAACCGCGCTCGAAGCTAATGCGCACCGCCCAGTGCATACTGATCAGCAGTACGATACAGGTGGCGAGAATGGCAAGAAACAGTTTGCCGGAGATCCCCGGACGCCATATTTTCACGCATTACTCCTTTTGTCGGTGGCGGGCAATAACCACATTTTTGCTGGTGTCGTCCGGTACGCGCGCAAACACAAGGGCGGGCAGCGCAATAATCACGGCCATAGATAAATAGGTGTACATAAAGACCTGGTGCGTTTGTGCGCTGCCAGCGGCAATATGCTGCTGACCAAACATCCCAAGCAGCAGGCCTGCAACGGTAACGCCGATACTCATCGAAAGCTGCATAATCATCGACAACAGGCTGTTGCCGCTGCTGGCAAACTCATCCGGCAGATCTTTTAGCGTCAGGGTATTCATTGAAGAGAAACGACTAGAGTTGACCATACCTTGAATAAACAACACCACCGGCAGGGTGTAATACCAGCCCGCCAGCGCGGTAAACATAAACAGCAGGCTGATTAACGCCAGGCCGATTGTCGATACTACCAGTACGTGGCGATAACCAAATCGGTTAACGACCTGAACGACAATACGCTTCATGCCCATGCTGCCGAGCACCATCGGGATCATCATCAGCCCTGCGTGGAATGGGCTAAAGCCGAGGCCTATCTGTAAAAAGACCGGCGTCATAAACGGCAGCATTCCGCTGCCGATACGCCCGGCGAAACTGCCCGCCAGCCCGAGTGAAAAGGTCGGCGTGTGGAACAGTTTCAGGCTGAACAGCGCGTTGTCGTTGCCCCTGGCATGATACAAATAGGCCAAAATGGCGGCGATACCGATAGCCACCAGTAGGCCGAGCATGAGCGGTGAAATCCCCAGCCCCTTTTGCCCATCAAGCGCCAGCGTCAGGGTCGCCATGCCGAGCGCCAGCACGATAAAGCCGGAGACATCAAAGCGCCGCGTTTGTACCGTATAGTTCGGCATTAACATCAGCGTGGCGATACACCCTATCACCCCCACCGGAATGTTAATCAGGAAAATCCAGTGCCAGGAGGCGTATTCCACGAGGATGCCGCCGAGCGCCGGGCCGAGCAGTGGGCCAATTTGTCCGGGCAGCGTCACGAAGGTCATTGCCGCCATGTACTGCTCGCGCGGGACGATTTTCATCACCGTTAAGCGCCCCACGGGGACCATCATGGCGCCGCCAATTCCTTGCAGCACGCGCGCCATCACCAGCTCATTGAGCGTTCCCGCCAGCGAGCAAAACAGCGAACCCAGCGTGAACAGCACAATGGCGGTGAAGAAGATATTGCGCACGCCAACCCGGTCAGCCAGCCAGCCGCTGGCGGGCAGCATCACAGCGACGGTCAGCACGTAGGACACCACCACCATATGCATGTGCATCGGGCTTTCCCCCAGGCTTAACGCCATAGAGGGGAGGGCGGTGTTGACGATAGTGGTGTCCAGCGATTGCATAAAAAAACCGAACGCCACTATCCACAGTTGCCAGCGTACGTTGGCGGGGAGTTCTGTCATCGTGATCCCGTTACCGATTGTCCAGGTTGACGCGAAAAACGCAGACGCAGCCGGTCGAAGAACAGATACACCACCGGCGTTGTGTAGAGAGTGAGCAACTGGCTCATCACCAGCCCCCCGACAATGGTAATCCCCAATGGTTGTCGCAGTTCAGAACCATCACCGCTGGAAATCACCAGCGGCAGCGCGCCAAACAGCGCCGCCAGCGTGGTCATCATGATAGGTCTAAAGCGCAGCAGGCAGGCCTGGAAAATGGCCTGTTCCGGCGGCAGATTGCCGTTGCGCTGCGCCTCAAGGGCAAAGTCAACCATCATGATGGCGTTTTTCTTCACAATGCCAATTAATAGCATGATGCCGATTAAGGCGATTAAGCTGAACGGGGCATTGAATAATTCCAGTGCCAGCAGTGCGCCAACGCCCGCCGATGGCAGGGTGGAGAGAATCGTTAACGGGTGCACGTAACTTTCGTACAACACCCCGAGCACGATATACACCGTGGCAATGGCCGCCAGAATCAGGATAACCTGCGAGTTCATGGTGTCCTGGAACACCTGCGCCGTACCGGCGAAAGAGCCGCGCACCGTCGATGGCACACTGAGCTGCGTCATGGTGCGCTCGATGGCGTCGCTGGCCTCCGACAGGGATTTCCCGGTCGGCAGGTTAAAGGAGATAGTCGATGCCGCCGATAGCCCCTGATGGTTAACCGATAACGGCGCATTGGCGGGCTGCCATTTGGCGAAGTAAGAGAGCGGAATCGCCTTGCCGTCGTTGTTAATCACAAACATTTTATCCAGTGCGCTAACGTCCTGGGTGTAGACGGGGTCGACTTCCATCACCACTTTGTACTGGTTAAGCGGTTGATAGATAGTTGAAATCTGCCGTTGCCCGAAGGCGTTATTCAGCAGGCTGTTGGCGGCTTCAACGCTGATACCCAGCCGTGACATGGTTTCGCGGTCGTAGGTGAGCGCCATTTCCGCGCCGTTATCTTGTTGATCCGAGTTAACGTCGGCCAGCTCCGGCAGCGTGGCAAGCGCTTTACGAATTTTCGGCTCCCATTCACGCAGCGCGCTGAGATCGTCTGACAGCAGCGTGTACTGGTAGCTGGCGTTGGCCTGACGCCCGCCAACACGGATATCCTGCACCGCCATTAAGAACAGATTCGCCCCCGGCTCTTTTGCCAGTTTTTTACGCAGACGGTCGATAATCTGCTGCGCCGACTCCTGGCGCTGATCGCGAGATTTCAGGGTGATAAACATCATGCCGCTGTTCACCCGCGAGCCGCCGGTAAAACCGGTGACGTTATCAACCGACGGATCTTCACGAATAATTTTCATAAAGTCCTGGAGTTTACCGCGCATCGCCTGGAACGAAATACTTTGGTCGGCCTGAATACCGCCCATCAGCACGCCGGTGTCCTGTTCCGGGAAGAAAGTTTTCGGGATAGAAATATACAGCCAGACGTTCAGCGCGATGGTGGCGAGGAACACCACGCCGACCATTTTCGTGTGTCCCAGCACCCAGCGCAGCGACTTGCCGTAACCTTGCTGCATCGCTACCAGCAGACGCCCCAGGCCCCGATTGCGGGTTGGCGTATGTGCAGGCTGGGATTTCAACATCCAGCCGCACATCATCGGCGTCAGCGTGAGTGATACCGCCAGCGAGATACCAATCGCCACCGAGAGTGTCACGGCAAATTCGCGCAGTAACCGCCCCGGCAGGCCGCCCATCAGCAGCAGCGGCAGGAAGACCGCCACCAGCGAAATACTCATCGACAGGACGGTGAAACCCACTTCACGGCTACCCTGAAGCGCGGCCTGTAGCGGCTTCATACCCGCTTCCAGGTGGCGAGAGATGTTTTCCAGCACCACAATGGCGTCATCGACTACAAAACCAGTGGCGATGGTCAGCGCCATCAATGACAGGTTATTGAGGCTAAAACCGCACAGATACATCGCCGCAAACGTGCCGATGAGCGACACCGGTACGGCAACGGCGGGGATCAGCGTGGCGCGCCCGGAGCGCAGGAACAAGAACACCACCAGAATGACCAACCCGACGGAAATCACCAGCGTTTGCTCGACTTCCTCCAGCGACGCGCGGATAGTCGGCGAGCGATCCTGTGCAATTTGCAGGTCGATAGCGGCGGGAATAGTTTGCTGTAACACCGGTAGTTTGGCGCGAATGCTATCGACGGTCTGAATGATGTTGGCTTCCGGCAGCTTGCGGATCATCAGCAAAATCGCCGGTTTGGCGTTGGTCATCCCGGCGTTACGGACATCCTGCACCGAGTCGCTAACCTTAGCCACATCACCCAGACGCACCGCCGCCCCGTTGTTGTAATGAACGATAATCGGCGTGTATTCCGCCGCTGTTTTCAGCTCATCGTTGGTTTGCAACTGCCAGCGTTGGTTGGCGTCATCAATCGCCCCTTGCGGATTACGCACATTGGCGCTGGTAATGGCGCTGCGCACGGCATCCAGCGACACGCCCTGATTAAACAACGCCTGCGGGTTGAGATCGACCCGTACGGCAGGAAGGGAGCTACCGCCGACGTCAACATCCCCGACACCGTCTATCTGCGAGATGCTTTGCGCCAACTGCGTCGAGGCGAAATCGTACAGCTCACCTTGCGAGTAGGTGTCGGAGGTCAGCGTCAAAATCATAATTGGCGCGTCTGACGGGTTGGCTTTGCGATAGGTCGGACGGCTGGGCATCCCGCTTGGCAGCAGGTTTTGCGCGGCGTTAATTGCCGCCTGCACATCGCGCGCTGCGCCGTTGATATCGCGGTCAAAATCGAACTGCATAATAATACGCGTACTGCCAAGCGAACTGCTGGAGGTCATCTCGCTAACGCCCGCAATGCGCCCAAGCGAGCGCTCCAGCGGGGTCGCCACCGAGGACGCCATCGTTTCCGGCGATGCGCCAGGCAGCGAGGCGCTGACCATTATCACCGGAAAATCCACCTGCGGCAGCGGGGCTACCGGCAACAACCGGAAGCCCAGGACACCGCACAGTGTGATGGCGAGTGAAATCAGAATCGTCGCCACCGGGCGGTAAATAAAGAGCGCAAAAAATTTCACTTACGCGTCCTCTTCACGGCGCGGGAAGCGGCTTTTCAGATACAACGACAGGCGGTCGAACAGCAGGTAGATAACCGGCGTAGTGAACAGCGTCAGTACCTGGCTTACCAGCAAACCGCCGACCATACCAATCCCCAGCGGGCGACGCAGCTCGGCGCCGACGCCGGTGCTCAGCATCAGCGGCAGCGCGCCGAGCAGAGCCGCCAGCGTGGTCATCAGAATCGGGCGAAAACGCAGCAGACAAGCCTGATAAATCGCCTCGCGCGGTGGCATTCCCTGCTCGCGTTCCGCCGCTAATGCAAAGTCGATCATCATGATGGCGTTTTTCTTCACGATACCAATCAGCAAGATAATGCCGATAATCGCAATGACATCCAGCTCACTGCCCGACACCATCAGTGCCAGCAGTGCGCCAACGCCTGCGGTGGGCAGCGTCGAGAGAATAGTTATCGGGTGAATAAAACTTTCATACAACACGCCCAGAACGATATACATCGCCACTATTGCCGCGACCACCAGCCAGATGGTGCTGCTCAGCGCCGACTGGAAGGCGAGGGTGCTTCCCTGAAATTCGGTACGAATATCCGACGGGAAGTTGAGCGCTTTTTCGGCGTCCTGAATCGACTGCACCGCATCGCCCAGCGAATAGCCTTTTGGCACGTTGAACGAAATGGTCGTGACCGGGAACTGATCAAGATGGTTAATCGACAGCGGCGTAAAGCGCTGCTCCACTTTGGCAATTGCGCTCAGTGGCACAATACCGCCGTCGCTGCTGGTCAGACGGATGTTGTCCAGCGCCGCCAGCCCCGGCGTTGCCTGGGTGTCGTGCTCCAGCACCACGCGATACTGGTTCGCCTGGGTGTAAATGGTGGAAATCAACCGCTGACCAAACGCGTTGTACAGCGCGTTATCGATGTCGGACATCGAAATCCCCAAACGGCTGGCGCTGTCGCGGTCAACGTTGATGTACGCCGCCAGCCCTTTGTCCTGCCAGTCGCTGCTGACATCGGAAAGCTGCGGCTGCGCCTGAAGTGCTGTCAGCAGTTGCGGAACCCATTCACTCAACGCCTCCAGCGAGTTGGCCTGGAGCGTGAATTGGTACTGAGTGCGGCTCACGGTGGTATCAATGGTTAAATCCTGCGTCGGTTGCAGGTAAAGATCGATACCAGGGATTTTCTCCACCGACTGTTGCAGGCGGCTTATCACCGTTTGTACTCGGTCGTCGCGCTCGTTCAGCGGCTTGAGGTTGATTTGCAAACGCGCGCTGTTGAGCGCGGGATTCGTGCCATCGACGCCAACAAAGGAGGTCAGGCTTTCTACCGCAGGATCGTTAAGGATCGTGTCGGCCACCGTCTGCTGACGCTGCGCCATACTGGCGAACGATACCGACTGCGGCGCTTGCAGCGTGCCCTGGATAATGCCGTTGTCCTGAATCGGGAAGAAGCCTTTGGGAATGGTAACCCACAGAATGACCGACAGCGCCAGCGTACCCAGCGCTACGCTAAGGGTTAACCACGGGTGGTTTAACACGCGAGCCAGCAGGTGACCATAACCGGCAATCACTCGCTCGAAAAAGCGCTCGCTGGCGCGGGAGAAGTGGTTTTGCTTGCGCAGCGATTCATGGCTAAGCATTCGCGCGCACATCATGGGCGTCAGGGTTAACGACACCACGGCGGAAATCAAAATGGCGACCGCCAGGGTAATGGCAAATTCGCGGAACAGGCGGCCAACGATATCGCCCATAAACAGCAGTGGGATCAGGACCGCAATCAGCGAGAAGGTGAGGGAGATAATGGTAAACCCAATCTCACCCGCCCCTTTTAGCGCCGCCTGTAGCGGCTTCTCGCCTTTCTCGATGTAACGCGAGATGTTCTCGATAACCACGATGGCGTCATCGACCACGAAACCGGTGGCGATAGTCAGCGCCATTAACGTCAGGTTGTTAATGGAGAAATCGAGGAACACCATTACCGCGAACGTGCCGACCAGCGACAGCGGCACGGCGACACCGGGAATAATGGTCGCCGGGACGTTACGCAAGAACAGATAAATGATCATGACCACCAGCGCAATCGCCAGCAGCAGCTCGAACTGGGTGTCAGAAACCGAGGCGCGAATGTTGGTGGTGCGATCAGAAAGCACCTCTACCTTGACCGATTTGGGCAGGCTTTCGGTGAGCTGTGGCAACATCTGACGAATGCTGTCGGCGGTGGCAATAATGTTCGCGCCAGGCTGGCGCTGCACATTCATCACGATGGCTTGTTTTTTATTCGCCCACGCGCCAAGCCAGGCGTTTTCTGCCCCTTGTTCAATGGTTGCCACGTCGCCCAGACGAATCGCCGCGCCGTTTTTATAGGCGATAATCAGTTGGCGATATTCTTGCGCCGACTGCATTTGGTCGTTAGCCGAAAGCGTGACGGCGCGCGCCGGGCCGTCGAGGCTACCTTTGGCGGAGTTGACGTTGGCATTGGTAATGGCGGTGCGAATATCTTCGCTGGTCAAGCCTAACGCGGCAATCGCCTGAGCGTTCAGCTTCACCCGCACGGCAGGGCGCTGCCCCCCCGCCAGGCTGACCAGACCGACGCCGGAAACCTGGGAGATTTTCTGCGCCACGCGGGTTTCAACCATGTCTTCCACTTCGGTCATCGGCGTGGCGGAGGAGGTCACCGCCAGCGTCATAATCGGGGGATCGGCTGGGTTAACTTTGCTGTACACCGGCGGGTTCGGCAGATCATTGGGCAGCAGGTTCGTTGCCGCGTTGATAGCGGCCTGCACCTCTTGTTCTGCGACATCCAGCGGCAGCGTAAGCTGGAACTGAAGCGTCACCACCGACGCGCCGCCGGAGCTTTGCGACGACATCTGTTTCAGGCCAGACATTTGACCAAACTGGCGCTCCAGCGGGGCGGTAACCGCAGAGGTCATGACATCCGGGCTAGCGCCAGGATAGAGCGTGACCACCTGAATCGTGGGGTAGTCTACTTCCGGCAGCGCAGAAATCGGTAAAAAGCGGTAGCCGATAATCCCGGCCAGCAGAATCGCCACCATCAACAGCGTGGTGGCGACAGGGCGCATGATAAACAGGCGGGAAGGGCCACCTGTGTTGCTCGGCGGTAAAACTTGCATCAGCCGCGCGCTCCTTTATGGCCTGCTGCGGCAGCGGCGGGTTTGCTGGTGCTGGCGTCGTGAGCCGTCACCACTTCCACCTTCGCGCCTTCCGTTAAACGGTCGATACCGTCGGTTACGACACGGTCACCGGCAGAAAGCCCGGCGTCGATAACCACTTTCAGGCTATTTTGAATACCTGGCACAACCGTATGTTTGCTGACTTTGTTATCGCTATTTAGCACCCAAACAAAGTGACCGTCGTTGCCCATTTGCAGCGCCGCCGTTGGGATAACTACCGCATTTTGCTGGGTATCTACCAGCATACGGGCGTTAACGAACTGGTTCGGGAATAGCGCATCGTCCTGGTTATTAAAACGGGCTTTGAGTTTGATGGTCCCCGTGGTGGCATCGATTTGGTTATCGAGGCTTAGTAGCGTCCCTTCGCTCAGTTTCTGCTTATTGGTGCGATCCCACGCTTCCACCACCAGCTTTTTACCCGCTTTCTGCGCGGCAACCACGGTGGCGATGTCGTTTTCAGGCAGCGTAAAGACCAGATCAATCGGATGCGTTTGGGTCAGCACCACAATGCCAGTGGTATCACCGCTGGAAATCTGGTTACCAATATCTACCTGTTTTAAACCAACGCGACCATCGATAGGTGCGGTAATGCGGCTCCAGTTAAGCTGCAACTGCGCGCTCGCTACCGCTGCTTCATCTGCCTTGATTGTGCCTTCGGCTTCACTCACCAGCGACTGTTGGGTATCCAGCTCCTGGCGAGACACGAGATTGGTTTTGACCAACTGCTGATAACGTGCCAGGTCGCGGCGGGCGTTAGCCAGCGTGGCTTTGTCTTTTGCCAACTGCCCCTGAGCCTGGGCAAGGGCGACTTTAAACTGGCTCGGGTCAAGCTCCGCCAGCAAATCACCGGCTTTTACCTGCTGCCCTTCCTGGAAATGCAGCGCTATCAACTGGCCGTCAACGCGGCTGCGAACGGTTACAGTATTGGCGGCGGTTATGGTTCCCAGCCCGCTAAGGTAGCGTGGCACGGCTTCGCTGGTGGCGGTGGCGGCCTGAACTGGCGCGAGTGTTGCGCCAAAGCGACCGCCGTGACGCCCCGCGCCCGCCTGTTTCGCGGTGGCGTCTGAGGAGCCTGAATTGCTGCTAAAGTGCCAGATGCCAACCGCTCCCGCGATAACCACCAGCACGGCCAGCGCAACCCGCCAGCGAATGTTGTGACTGCCTTTCATTGTTATTCTTTCTCGTCCTGAAGTATTTCTCGACATGATAATAGTTTAGTAATGGAACGCGCCGGAAAAATGGAGGAAATATGAAAGACGGCGGGAATTATCTGAATCAGCGATGCTTTGCGAAGCGGCTCGTGAAACGAGCATAAGGCTGGCACATCAGGAAGATGGCTGCGTTAGAGTGCAGATATTGGAAACGCAGTGCAGAAAAGGAGTTCAGCAAGGGGCTGAAAAGGGAAAGCCCCTCCCGAGGAAGGGGCCTTAAAAAAGGAAAGGGTTATGATGAAATACCTCATCATACTGGTGATACTCTTAGTGATTAGCCTACCAGCATACTAAGACACCATGGGGAGGGGGAAACCTCTCCCTTACCCTCACTCCTTAATCTAGGGTTGCTTGTCGGTGAAGTCAATAGCGAACCCTGGACTTTGCGGCGCGGCTAGCAGGTTAGCCTTCAGGTTGCCGCCACGGGATATCGCGGATTAGCGAAACACCACCTGTGCCCAGCGCGCCAGACCGGCGGTCACGGAGCCAAAGTCATCGCCACCGGCAATCGGAATACCCGGCAACTGTTCTGCCAACGCTTTTTTAATCAGCGGCGAACGTGCGCTACCCCCCGTTAAATAGATAACGTCCGGTTTTTCACTGCTGTTTTCCAGCGCCAACTGCACCTGCTCAAGAATGCGCGTCAGTGGCTGATTTAGCGCATTTTCCAACCCGTCCTGGCTAATCGCTGCGGCCAAATCATCGCTGATAAACGGCAGCGTGGTGTCGATGCGCGGCTGTGCGGAGAGGGCGATTTTGCTCTCTTCTGCGCTGCGCACCAGACGATAGCTCAAGCGTTGTTGCCACACTTTATACAGCAGGGCGACTTTTTCACCATCGCGGGCGTCACGCGCCAAATCACGCAGGAAGCGGCCATTGGCGGTGCTGTAGAAATCGGTTTGTGCCGGAACGTCGTTGATAGCTACTGCGTTCCACCACGGCAGGATCGGCAGCGCGATGCCTTTTTCCGTTTCGCCGCCCATGCCGAGCAGTGGCATCAGGCTTTTAAACGCCAGTGCGATGTCGAGGTCGTTACCGCCGACGCGACAGCCACTGTGGCCCAACAGGCTTTGCTCGCGATCGTGGCGCGTGCACCATTGTGGGCCCATCAGCAAGACGGAGCAGTCGGTAGTACCACCGCCGATATCCACCACCAGAACGCGTTTTTCCTCGCTTAAGGTGGCTTCAAAATCCAGCCCTGCGGCGACAGGCTCGTACTGAAATACCACGTCGCGGAAACCGGCGCGTTTTGCCGCGCGTTCAAGAATACCAACCGCCTGCGCGTTGGCGTCATCACCGCCCAGCCCCTGGAAGTTGATCGGGCGCCCGATCACCGCCTGGTCAATGCTTTCCGGCAACTGCGCCTGCGCTTGCTGGCGGATATGCAGCATCATCGAGCACACCAGATCTTCGAATACCGCAACCTGCTGCGGCTTCAGGCCGCTCGCGCCGAGGAACGACTTTGGTGATTTTACAAAGTAGACCTCTTCCGGGTCGTCGATGTATTGCTTCAGCGACGCTAAACCAAACTGCACGCTGTTGCTCAGAACGTCGATATCTTCATCGCGGTTGTAGTTGATAGCGCGGCGCAGCAGCGCCTGCGTTTCATCGCCCGTTGCCGGAACCTGATGATGGCGGTACAGCCACTCGCTGACCGACTCACGAGTGGGCGCAGACAGCATGGATGGCAGCAGCGGGCTACCGTTTTCCATCGTCAACATTCGCGGAGTGTTATCTTGCATTACCGCGATAGAACAGTTTGCTGTTCCGTAGTCAAAACCAATAAACACGTCAATTATCCCCATGCCAGTGAAGAAAGGGGGGCGACTTTAGCCGAATGTGAAGATGGCGGCAACTGGAATATGAAAGCAAGGTATTTCATGCGCTAAGCCGCTATGCTGATAACTTCGCCCACTTTCTGTGCACAAGGACAAACCATGTTTGAGCTTCCGTGGCTGCCGCCGTATGACTGGCGCTGGATGTTCGGCTTTCTACAGGCGCGTGCCGTTGACGGTATTGAGCATTTTCACGACAGCCATTACACCCGTAGCTGGCGCTGTGGCGCACATAGCGGGTTAATCACCATGACGCCGGATACATCGCGGCAGGTGCTACGCGTCACGCTGTCTGCGGGGCTATTGCCGGTTGCCGATCAGGTATTGGAGCGGGTAACGCAACTGCTCGATTTACGCTGTGATCCGCAGCCAATCCAACAGGCGCTGGGGCCGCTGGCGGCGGCGAAACCTGGCCTGCGTTTACCCGGCTCGCTGGAGGTGTTTGAGCAAGGTGTGCGCGCCATTCTGGGGCAGTTGGTCAGCGTGACGATGGCGGCACGGCTGACGGGAAAAGTGGTTGCGTTGTACGGTGAGCCGCTGGCGGGAATGCATGGCGACTTTTTATTGTTCCCCACCGCCGAACGGCTGGCAGAAGCCGACCCGTTGGCGTTAAAAGCGCTGGGGATGCCGCTCAAGCGAGCCGAAGCGTTAATTCACTTTGCCCGCGCGGCGGTTAATGGCGACCTGCCGTCTACGCTGCCGACGGATATTGAACAAGCGCTGAAAACGCTGCAACACTATCCGGGAATAGGCCGCTGGACGGCGAACTATTTCGCGCTGCGTGGCTGGCAGGCGAAAGACATCTTTTTACCCGACGACTATCTGATTAAACAGCGCTTTCCGGGCATGACTCCGGCACAAATTCGCCGCTACGCTGAGCGCTGGCAGCCCTGGCGCTCGTATGCGTTATTGCATATCTGGCACACAGATGGCTGGCGGCTGGATTGATGTCTCTGGCGTAAAGACCGTCACCCTGCCGCGCCCCTGTTTTTTCGAGGCATAACAGGCGGCATCGGCCTGCACCAGCACTTCGGCAAACTGGGCGTTGTGCTCGTGAATCAGCGTTAAACCGGCGCTTGCGCCAATTCGGTGCTGGCGTCCGGCCCAGGAGAATGGATAGTGGTTAATCGCATCCACGACTCGCTCGGTGGCGTTCCGCGCTTGCTCGGTAGAGCAGTGGCGCAAGATAAAGCCAAATTCATCGCCGCCGAGGCGCGCCAGAATATCGCTGGGCCGTAACTGCGATCGCATCAGAGTGGCAATTTCATGCAGTAGCGCATCGCCCGCCGCGTGCCCCGCGCTATCGTTGACCTCTTTAAAGAAGTCGAGGTCGAGCATGATAACCGCGTGTGACTGGTGGCTACCCGGCAATAATTTAAGCAACCCTTTTAGCTGGCTTTCAAAACTTGAACGGTTAGGCAGGTCGGTTAATGCATCGTGAGTGGCGCTATAGCTCAGTTGGCGCAGCAGCTTGCGGGATTCGGTGACATCCTGGATAACCAATACGAAACCAATACGCTCGCCCTGTTGGGTGCGCAGCGACGTCATAGTGTGGTTGATTTCAAAGCTGCCGCCGTAGCGGTGCTGCAAAATTTTATCGTGCTCGATTTCGTTATCCGGCTTCTCCTCGCCGTGCAGCCTGGTTAGCGTGCTGCCGCCGTGCCCGTGGGTGATGCGCAGCACCTCCAGCAACGGTTTGCCTTGCGCTTCTTCTTGCGTCCAGCCACTCATTTTTTCGGCGACGGGGTTCATAAACATGATGTTCTGCTGATTATCGGTGCTGATCACCGCATCGCGAATGGAGTCCAGCGTAATGTGCAGCCGCTCTTTTTCCTGGAACAGTGCATCGTTGGCTTGGGTGATGCGCTCCATCAGTTGTTTATTGGCTTCGCGGCTCTTTTTCAGACCATCGATATCTTCAATCTGTTTGATAAAGTACAACGGTGTGCCGTTATCGTTGCGCACCAGCGACACCGCCAGCAGCGCCCACACCACATCGCCGTTGCGGGTGCAGTAGCGTTTTTCCAGTGAATAACTGTCAATGTCGCCGCTTATCAGTCGGTCAACCAGCAGCAAGTCTTGGGCCAAATCTTCATGCCACGTCACCTGCTGGAAAGTCATCGTGTGCAACTCCTCCTGGCTGTAGCCGAGGAAGGTGCTTAGCGCCTTGTTGACTTGCAGCCACTGGCCGTGGGTGTCTACCACCGCCATGCCGATAGCCGAATATTCCATTGCATTACGAAAGCGAGTTTCGCTCTCGGCAATGTGGCGGCGTTCACTGTGTACCGCATACATCGCGATGCTCATGACGCCCGACGGCAGCATCACCATTAAGAACGGCAGACCTGGCATATAGCTCAATTCATAGCTTTTTAGCGTGTGCTCAATCATCGAGAACACCACCGAATGGTGTGCGGTGTATGCCAGCACTGTCATGATAGTCGCCAGAGAGATCAGATATGCTTCGATGCGCGGCAACCGTACAGCGCTCCATATCAGCAGCACCATGATGCAGGTAAACGGCCAGGGCATGTACAGCATCGACAGCACGCTCAGCGTCAGCGTCACGGCAGTGGTCAGTAATGTTCTGAGCAGTAAATTACTGCCGCGATAGCGCTGGCTAAATGGCGTTTGCAGCAGCAGGCCGAGTGGAACCAACGTCAGTGCGCCGGTAGCCTCTGCTAATGTCCACACCATAAAGGATTGTAGCGGGTTGCCGCCGGGCAGCCAGGTAGCCACCAATACGCCGCCGATAAGCGATGGGATAAGCGCGCTACAGATGGCCATGCGCGCCCAGTCATGCAGGTTCTGTAATGGGTCATCCCGCACCAACCAACGGCGCAACAGCAGCGCGCCGATCAGTGCCTCGACCACATTCACCGCCGGGTAGAGTAGGGATATATCGGCGGGAGAGTACCCCCAGGTTGCCGAGACTATCCCAAGGACGCCCGTCACCGCGATACCAGACCATACCCTTGCGTGAAAGCGATAAAATGCCGCCATCATAATGGCGGTCGGGAACCAAACAGGGGAAAGTTCGCTCGAACGGTGCACCAGAGTGAAAGAGAACAGGGTGAAAAGGAACGTCACGAAACCCAAACCGAACAGAAGCTGCGCCAGTTGTAACGGTGTTGCGGGGGTGAGGGGGATATAGGGGTTTTCTTTCTTCATTACCACATTTTTCCAGGGGCTTTTCCCCCGGCCATACCGAAATTAACCGTGATTATGCCTCAATAGTGCGGCTTTTTATCAGATCTGGGACACTAATTGACAATAATGGTTAATTAGTTCTAGGCGTAATATTTTCTTCACGAATAAATACTTACGCCTGAATCGGACGGGTATGGGGTTATCGCGTTGTCGCGTCATATCGTTGTATTCGGCTGGTATCGTTGACACGAAATCCCTATAATTGCCGAGTTTGGCGCTGAAACTGGCGATTATTCATTGAATAACCCCGTCTATTCGTGCCGTCCTTCCTAACATCCAGGTTAATCGGGTCGCAAAAATTTATGACTGATAAGTCTCATCAGTGCGTCATTGTAGGCATCGCCGGCGCATCGGCTTCAGGTAAAAGTCTTATTGCTAGTACGTTGTATCGCGAATTGCGTGAACAGGTGGGCGATGAGCACATCGGTGTTATTCCTGAAGATTGCTATTACAAAGACCAAAGTCACCTGACTATGGAAGATCGGGTTAAAACTAATTACGACCACCCGAACGCAATGGACCACAGTCTGCTGTTTCAGCATTTACAGACGCTAAAGCGCGGCAACCCAATTGAACTGCCTGTCTACAGCTACGTTGAACACACCCGTATGCAGGAAACGGTTCGCATTGAACCGAAAAAAGTGATTATCCTTGAAGGGATCCTGCTGCTGACGGACGCGCGTCTGCGTGAAGAAATGAACTTCTCTATTTTCGTCGATACGCCGCTGGATATCTGCCTGATGCGCCGCATCAAGCGTGACGTTAACGAACGCGGTCGCTCGATGGACTCGGTGATGGCGCAGTATCAAAAAACGGTACGTCCGATGTTCCTCCAGTTTATTGAGCCTTCCAAGCAGTACGCTGATATCATCGTCCCGCGCGGCGGCAAAAACCGCATCGCTATTGACATTCTGAAGGCCAAAATTAGCCAGTTTTTTGAATAACTCACGTGAATTGTGTAACGTGCATTAATTGCCCTTGTTCCGCGAGGATCAGGGCATGTGTACACAAAATCCCGCTTGCAGGATGACCCTGAGTACCAAAGGAGAATGATATGCGCTTGTGTGACCGAGATATAGAAGCCTGGCTGGATGAAGGCCGACTGTCGATTAACCCACGCCCGCCCATTGAGCGGATCAACGGGGCGACGGTTGATGTGCGTTTAGGCAACAAGTTTCGGACGTTTAGCGGTCATACGGCGGCCTATATTGATTTAAGCGGGCCGAAGGCGGAAGTCAGCGCGGCGCTGGATCGCGTCATGAGCGAAGAAATTGTGCTGGCGGAAGGCGATGCTTTCTACCTGCATCCGGGCGAACTGGCACTGGCGGTGACGCTGGAGTCGGTGACGCTTCCGGCGGATTTAGTCGGCTGGCTTGATGGTCGCTCCTCGCTGGCGCGTCTGGGCCTGATGGTGCACGTTACCGCGCACCGTATCGATCCAGGCTGGTCTGGCTGCATCGTGCTTGAGTTTTACAACTCCGGCAAACTGCCGCTGGCGCTGCGCCCAGGCATGTTGATTGGCGCATTGAGCTTTGAACCGCTGTCTGGCCCGGCCGACCGCCCGTATAACCGTCGTGAAGACGCAAAATACCGTGATCAACAGGGTGCGGTTGCCAGTCGTATTGATAAAGACTGACCCATCGCAAACCTGATGAGGGTGCCATGAGACGAATATTGACGACGCTGATGATCCTGCTGGTGGTGCTGGTGGCGGGTCTATCATCATTGGTGCTGCTGGTGAATCCTAACGATTTCCGCAGTTATATGGTGAAACAGGTTGAAGAACGTAGCGGATACCAACTCCAGCTTGATGGTTCTCTGCGTTGGCATGTGTGGCCACGGCTGAGCATTTTGGCGGGCCGGATGACCTTAACCGCGCCGGGAGCCAGCGCGCCGCTGGTTCGCTCTGACAATATGCGTCTTGACGTGGCGCTATTGCCGCTGCTTTCGCATCAGTTGCAGGTTAAACAGGTGATGCTCAAAGGCGCGGTCATTCAACTGACGCCGGAAACCGAAGCGATTCGGGCGAAAAACGCGCCGGTTGCGCCGAAGGGCACATCGTTACCGCAAGAGCCTGGCGGCAGCGGCTGGTCGTTCGATGTGGCTGCGCTACAGGTCGTTGACAGCGTGCTGGTTTTCCAGCATGAAGACGACGAACAGATGACGGTGCGCGATATTCATCTCCAGATGGAGCAAGATGAGCGCCATCTGGCAAGCGTTGATTTCTCCGGCCGCATGAATCGCGACCAACGCGATTTAAACCTCAGCTTCTCAGCTCAGGTTCAGGCGGGGGATTACCCGCATCGCCTGGTGGCTGAGCTGTCGCAAATTAACTGGCAGTTGCAGGGGGCCGATCTCCCGTCGCAAGGTATTAGCGGCAGCGGGAGCCTCAATGCGAGCTGGCAGGAAGACAGCAAAAAACTCAGCTTTAGCGCGCTCAACATGACCGCCAACGACAGCACCATTGCCGGTGAAGGTAGCGTGATACTGGATGAAGTTCCGGTTTGGGCGCTAAAACTCCATTCCGATAAACTCAACCTCGACAACCTGCTGACTCGCACGGATATCTCGTTTAGCGGTGGTGCGCAGAAAGCGCAATCTACGGCAAAACAGCCGCGTCCGGTGATTGCCAACGGCGTTAACGAAGTGCCTTACAGCGGGTTGATGAGCTTTGATGGCTCGCTGTTGATGACGGCGAAATCTGTCCAGTGGCGCGGAATGCCGTTCACCGACGTCGCCATAGACGCCGATAACCAGCGCGGGCTGCTGCGTATTTCTCAGTTGCAAGGTTCACTCGATGGCGGGCAGCTTTCTCTGCCGGGGACGCTGGATGCGCGTAGCGGCACGCCGCAGGCAGCCTTCCAGCCGAAGCTCGACAATATTCAGATAGCTAACCTGCTGAAAGCCTTTAACTACCCGATTAACATGGTGGGCAAAATATCGCTGGCGGGGGATTTCTCCGGTTCGGTGATTGACGCTAACTATTTCCGCCAAAGCTGGCAGGGCCAGGCGCATCTTGAAATGAAAGAAGTTCGCACCGAAGGCCTGAACTTCCAGCAACTGGTGCAGCAAGCGGTTGAACGCAGTACAGATATTCGTGCGCAGGAAAACTTCGACAGCGCCACCAAACTGGACAGCCTGACTGCGGATATCAACCTCGATAACGGCAAAATGGTGCTCAAGAACATGAGCGGCGAGTCTTCGCTGATGTCGTTAACCGGTAAAGGCGCGCTGGATCTGGTGAAAGAAGAGGGCGATATGCAGTTTGCGGTACAGGTGATTGATGGCTGGCAAGGGCAAAGTAAGCTCGTTGATACGCTGAAAAACACCGCGATCCCACTGCGAGTTTACGGCAAATGGTCGGAGCTGAACTACAGCTTGCAGGTTGATCAGGTGCTGCGCCGCCATCTGCAAAGTGAAGCGAAACGTCGGCTGAGTGATTGGGCCGAACGTAACAAAGACAGCGAGTCTGGCAAAGAAGTTAAACAGTTGTTGGACAAACAGTAGAGCGTCTTAAAAAAAGCCCGGCATCAACGCGATGCCGGGCTTTTTGCTGACTACACTTCGTAATCCAGTTCCGTTTGCGGCGGCGGAATAATCTGCACTTTCTGCACTCGGTGGCTCTCAACCTGCAAGGTTTTCAGCGTCCACGGGCCAATCTGCACCTCTTCACCAGCACCAGGAATGCGCTGTAAGTGCTCCATCAATAGCCCCGCAATAGTGTGATACTCGCGCTTTTCATCCAGCGGCAGCGGCACATACTGTACTAAATCTTCCAGCGGCATATGGCCGTTCGCCGTCCAGCTGCCATCGGCGTTATGCTGAATGTCGTGGCGGGCGTCAATTTCTTCTGCTTCGTTAGGCAAGTTACCGGCAATGGTTTCGGTGACGTCGCTTAACGTTACCACCCCTTCCACAGAGCCAAACTCATCCACCACGAAAGCAAAGTGAGTCCTTGCGTTACGGAACTGCTCCAGCGCTGACAACAGCGGCAGCGCTTCCGGGAACACCAGCGGCTGGCGGATCAACACGCGCAAATCCAGCGGCTCACCGCGCAGCGACTGTTGCAGCAGGTCAATAACATGCACTACGCCCAGTAAGTCTTCTTCGTCGTCACCGCCCGTCACCACTAAACGGGTATGCTGGTTTTTCTCCAGCAACGCGCGAACTTCGCTTTCCGGTGCGCTTAGGTCGATGTGCTCAATATCGTGGCGCGAGGTCATGATACTGCTGACCGTGCGCTGATTCAGGTTGAGCACCCGCTCAATCATCTGCCGCTCTTGCGGGTTGAAGATTTGTTGGGAGTCATGATCGACCAACAGCGACGCCGTGCCAGCGTCCAGCTCCGCGTCCTCTTTCTTACCGCTTAACAAGCGCATCACCGCTTCGGTGGTGCGGCTACGCAGCGACTGGTTCGCGGTCAGGAAGCGACGGCGGTTAAAGATAGCCAACTGGTTTAGCGACTCAATCATCACCGAGAAGCCGATGGCGGCGTACAGATACCCTTTCGGGATAAGCACACCAAACCCTTCCGCCACCAGGCTGAAACCAATCATCAGCAGGAAGCTCAGGCACAAAATGACGATAGTCGGGTGGCTATTCACAAAGCGAGTCAGCGCCTTACTGGCGAGCAGCATCAGGCTGATCGCAATAATCACCGCCGCCATCATCACGGCCAAATGGTCGACCATGCCGACCGCCGTAATCACGGAATCCAGTGAGAACACCGCGTCCAGCACCACAATCTGTGCGACA
Organism: Kluyvera fluvialis; assembly: GCF_059725275.1. Lineage (NCBI taxonomy): Bacteria > Pseudomonadati > Pseudomonadota > Gammaproteobacteria > Enterobacterales > Enterobacteriaceae > Kluyvera > Kluyvera fluvialis. The sequence goes on from NZ_AP046142.1 coordinate 1,854,705, forward strand.
ACGCCCCAGAAACGCGCGCCACGCCGCTGGCTGGGGGTATTGCTATCTTTGCCTTCCAGCCGCTCGTTAAGCTCTACCGTTGCCTTAAACAGCAAGAAGAAACCGCCGACCAGCATAATCAGGTCGCGGGCGCTGAAGGTAAACTGACCAACACTAAACAGTGGGGACGTTAAGGTGACCAGCCAGGAAATTGAGGCCAGCAACAGCAGACGCATCAGCATCGCCAGAATCAGCCCCGTTACGCGCGCTCGGTCGCGCTCAGCCGGTGGCAGCTTTTCTGCCAGGATGGCGATAAACACCAAATTATCAATTCCGAGAACCAGCTCAATGACGACCAGCGTCACGAGTCCCGCCCAAATAGACGGATCGGCAATCCATTCCATACGTTGGTTAAAACCTTATGTTATATGACGAATTGATCATGGATAAAGCGGCGGCAAAATGCAACGTTTGCCTGTGATTTATCAGGATAAAAATCATGGTTATCCTGAAAATAATAACCGTATAAACCCTGTTATTTATTATTATCTTTTTCTGATGCGCGAATAATTGCCCTGATATGTCAATATAAAGAAATTCCTAAAAACTTCTCTGTATTTAATCTTAATATTATTCTTAAAAGTATTTTTTAAGCCGAGCTAACCTTGCCTGCTATTCACTTAGCTGCAACAATTCTCCCGGTACTCAATGAAATAGTTATTAGACGTGTGTCATAAAATAATCATGCGTGAGAAATAAACTCGTCATGGATATATCCAGGAATATTCTCTGAACCGCTTGAATGTGGTGCGGGATGATTGTAACGATATGATTTTAAGGTGAATTGGTGGCTAAGGCCAAGGGCGGTAGCGTGCCTGACGGTGTGACGCAAAGCCTCGATTATTCTGTCAATAGCCTGCGGATGAATCCAGTCTTTTTTAGGATATATGCCATTTATATTCATCATAAATAAAATGCATGGTGAATGTTCGGGTAATCAAATAGTACGGATTAATTTAATTCGCACAGGATAATTCTCTGCCAAAGTGATAAATAATCAATGATGAAATCCAAACTAAAATTGATGCCATTATTGGTGTCGCTAAGCTTGATGAGTGGTTGCACCATACTTCCAGGCAGCAATATGTCTACCTATGGAAAGGATGTGATTAAGCAGCAGGATGCTGATTATGACATTGGCCGAATGGTGAATGTTTATCCGCTGACCCCGCGACTGATTGAACAATTACGCCCACGTCCTAACGTCGCGCAACCCAACATGTCGCTGGATCAGGAGTTAAGCAATTACCAGTACCACGTTGGCGCAGGCGACGTGCTCAACGTCACCGTCTGGGATCACCCAGAGCTGACCACGCCGGCGGGGCAATATCGTAGCTCCAGCGATACCGGCAACTGGGTACAGCCCGATGGCACTATTTTCTACCCGTATATTGGCAAGGTGCAGGTGAAAGGGCGCACGCTGGCGGAAATTCGCCAGGTCATTACCCAGCGACTCGCCGCCTATATTACCGACCCGCAGGTGGATGTGAACGTCGCCGCTTTCCGCTCACAAAAAGCGTATGTCTCTGGGCAGGTGAATAAATCTGGTCAGCAGGCGATTACCAACGTGCCGCTCACCGTGCTGGATGCGATTAACGCCGCCGGTGGTCTCAGTGAATTAGCCGACTGGCGCAACGTCGTCTTAACCCACGATGGCCGCGAGCAGCGCATTTCCGTGCAGGCGCTGATGCAAAACGGCGACCTTAGCCAAAACCGCCTGCTCTATCCCGGCGATATCTTGTTCGTGCCGCGCAATGACGATTTGAAAGTCTTTGTGATGGGCGAAGTCAAAAAACAGAGCACGCTCAAAATGGACTTCAGCGGCATGACGCTAACCGAAGCGCTCGGCCAGGCAGAAGGTATCGACCTGACAACTTCAGACGCCAGCGGCATTTTCGTGATTCGCCCAACCAAAACCGGCAACAACGGCAAGATGGCCAACATTTACCAGTTGGATATGTCCGACGCTACGTCGCTGGTGATGGCGACCAACTTTGTGTTGCAGCCGTATGACGTGGTGTATGTCACGACCGCGCCGGTAGCGCGCTGGAACCGCCTGATTAACCAACTGTTGCCGACGATCAGTGGCGTTCGCTACATGACCGACACGGCGCAAGACATTCATACCTGGTGACCGTCATGTTTAACAAAATTCTTGTGGTTTGTGTGGGGAATATTTGCCGCTCGCCAACGGCGGAACGTCTGCTGAAAAGCCATCTGCCGCAGCTTACCGTCGAATCGGCGGGGCTGGGGGCGCTGGTGGGCAAAGCAGCGGATGAACGTGCCGCCAGCATTGCCGCCGGGCATGAAATCTCCCTTGAAGGCCACTGCGCGCGGCAGATTTCCGGGCGTATGTGCCGTGAGTATGACCTGATCCTGGCAATGGAAAAACGCCATATCGCCTCCCTGCATGAAATGGCGCCAGAGATGCGCGGCAAGGTGATGCTGTTCGGCCATTGGGATAACGAACGGGAAATTCCCGATCCTTATCGCAAAAGCGAGGAAGCGTTTGAAGCGGTTTATCAGTTACTCGACCGGTCTGCCAGCCAGTGGGCGCAGGCACTGAAAGCTCAGCAGGGATAATCATGACAGAAAAAGTAAAACAGCTAAGCCCACCGGCATCGGGTAACGATGAGATTGATATGGGTCGCCTGATGGGCACGGTGATTGAAGCCAAATGGTGGGTTATCGGTATTACGGCGCTGTTTGCCGTGGCGGCGATTATCTACACCTTATTTGCGACCCCGATTTATAGCGCCGATGCCTTAGTGCGCATTGAACAAAATCAGGGCAGCGCGCTGGTGCAGGATATCAGCAACGCCTTGACCAGCAAGCCACCGGCCTCCGAGGCGGAAATCCAGATGATCACCTCCCGTCTGGTGCTGGGTAAAACCGTTGATGATCTTGATCTCGATATCGCGGTGAGCAAAAACACCTTGCCGATTCTGGGGGCCGGTTGGGAACGGCTGATGGGGCGGCAGAATGAGACGGTGAAAGTCACCACTTTCGCGCGCCCAGCCTCGATGGCTGACAGCACATTTACCCTCGATGTACTCAGCCCGACGCGCTATCGCCTGAGCAACGATGACGGTTTTAGCGCTGAAGGAAACGTCGGAGAGGCACTGAATAAAAGCGGTGTCTCGCTGGTGGTGGCGGGGATTTCCGCCCACGATGGCGCTAGCTTTACTGTCACGAAATACTCGACGCTTGGGATGATTAACAGCCTGCAAAATAGCCTCAGCGTTACCGAGGACGGCAAAGACTCCGGCGTGCTGACGCTGAGTATGGTCGGGGAAGATAAAGACCAGATCCGCGATATTCTGAACAGCATTACCCGTAACTATGTGGCGCAGAACGTGGCGCGCAAGTCAGAGGAGGCGGCGAAAAGCCTGGAGTTTCTTGAAGTCCAACTGCCGCAGGTGCGCAGCCAACTGGATGTCGCCGAGAACAAACTTAACGCCTATCGCCAGCAGAAAGACTCCGTAGACCTGCCGCTGGAGGCGAAATCGGTGCTCGACTCGATGGTCAACATCGACGCCCAACTGAACGAACTGACCTTCCGTGAAGCGGAAATCTCCAAACTCTACACCCGCATTCACCCGGCGTATCGCACCTTGCTGGAAAAACGCCGTGCGCTGGAAGACGAAAAATCGCGCCTGAGCAAACGCGTGACCGCCATGCCGAAAACCCAGCAGGAAATTGTGCGCCTGACCCGTGATGTTGAATCCGGCCAACAGGTCTATATGCAACTGCTGAACAAACAGCAGGAGCTGAAAATCACCCGTGCCAGCACCGTGGGCGATGTGCGGATTGTGGACACGGCGATTGCTCAGCCTGGTGTGGTGAAACCGAAGAAAGCGCTGATTATTCTGGGCAGCATTATTCTCGGCCTGATGCTGTCGATTGTCGGCGTGCTGCTGAAATCGCTGTTCAATCGTGGCATCGAAAGCCCGCAAGTGCTGGAAGAACAGGGCATTAATGTGTATGCCAGCATTCCTCTTTCTGAATGGCAAAAATCTCGCGATAGCGTCAAAAACGTCAACGGCGTTAAACGCTACAAACAGAGCCAACTGCTGGCGGTGGGCAACCCGACTGACCTGGCGATTGAAGCCATTCGCAGTCTGCGCACCAGCCTGCACTTTGCCATGATGCAGGCGCCAAACAACGTCCTGATGATGACCGGCGTTAGCCCGTCTATCGGTAAAACGTTTGTCTGCGCCAACCTGGCGGCGGTGATTGGGCAAACCCATAAGCGGGTGCTGATGATTGACTGCGATATGCGCAAAGGTTACTCCCACGAACTGCTGGGCACGACCAATGATAACGGCTTATCGGAACTGCTGGTGGGGAACGCGCCGATCGAAGGCTGCGCTAAACGCACTCATATTGCCAACGTGGATTTGATTCCCCGTGGGCAGATCCCGCCGAACCCTTCTGAGCTGCTGATGAGCGAGCGTTTCAGCGCATTGCTCAACTGGGCCAGCGCCCACTACGACCTCGTGCTGATTGATACACCACCGATTCTGGCCGTTACCGATGCGGCGATTGTCGGGCGTCACGCCGGAACCACGCTGATGGTGACGCGCTATGCGGTCAACACGCTGAAAGAGGTGGAAACCAGCCTCAACCGCTTTGCCCAGAACGGCATCACGGTCAAAGGGGTGATCCTCAACTCCATTTTCCGCCGTGCGACGGGCTACCAGGATTACGGTTACTACGAATACGAATACCAGTCCGACTCGAAATAATAACGACCTCTCACCGGTTTTCCCTCGCCCTATGGGGAGAGAGCCGGAGGAGGGGAGATAAACGCTCAATCACTTATTCGGAGATACCTCATGACAACCGACAACCCGTTGATCTCCATTTATATGCCTACCTGGAACCGGCAACAACTGGCGATCCGCGCCATCAAATCGGTATTACGCCAGGATTATCCGCACTGGGAAATGATCATCGTCGATGACTGCTCCGCAAGCTATGAACAGCTACAGCAGTATGTCACGGCGCTAAACGACAGCCGCGTGCAATATACGCGCAACGCCTTTAACTCCGGCGCGTGCGCGGTGCGTAATCAGGCCATTTTACAAGCGACAGGCCAGTTTATTACCGGTATTGATGATGACGATGAGTGGACGCCAAACCGGCTATCGACCTTCCTCGCGCACCAACAGCAACTGACCAGCCATGCGTTTTTGTACGCAGACGACTATGTCTGTGAGGGCGAAGTCTATTCCCAGCCCGCCAGCCTGCCGCTGTACCCGAAATCGCCGTTTTCACGCCCGCTATTTTACAAGCGCAATATTATCGGTAATCAGGTATTTAGCTGGGCGTGGCGCTTCAAAGAAAGCCTGTTTGATACCCAACTCAAGGCCGCGCAGGATTACGACATTTTCCTGCGGATGGTGGTGGAGTATGGCGAGCCGTGGAAAATCGCGGTCGCCACGCAAATCCTGCACATCAACCACGGTGAAATGCAGATAACGTCCTCGCCGAAGAAATTCTCCGGCTACTTCCACTTTTATCGCAAACACAAACAGAAATTTGACCGCGCGAGCAAGAAATACCAACTGTTCACCCTGTACCAGATCCGCAACAAACGGATGACCTGGCGAACATTCCTGACGCTGCTCTCGCTGCGTAACGGCAAACGCTGGGTTGACGGGTTACGGAGTAAATGATGCTACTGGAAGATTTACGCGCGAATAGCTGGAGCCTGCGCCCGTGCTGCATGGTGGTGGCTTACCGGATTGCCCATTTTTGCTCGGTCTGGCGCAAGAAAAACGTGCTCAATAACCTGTGGGCGGCGCCGGTGCTGGTGCTGTATCGGCTGATGACCGAGTGCGTATTTGGTTACGAAATTCAGGCGGCGGCGACCATTGGCCGACGTTTCACCATTCATCATGGCTATGCGGTGGTTATCAACAAAAACGTGGTGGCGGGTGACGACTTCACCATTCGCCACGGCGTGACGCTCGGCAATCGTGGCCCCAACAGCCTGGCCTGCCCGACGCTGGGCAACGGTGTGGAATTGGGGGCGAACGTGGTGATTATTGGCGGCATCACCATCGGCCATCAGGTGACTATCGGCGCGGGCAGCGTGGTGCTGGACGACGTGCCAGACCATGCCCTGGTGGTGGGTGAAAAAGCGCGAGTGAAGGTAATTAAATGAATATTCTGCAATTTAACGTACGCCTGGCGGAAGGCGGCGCGGCGGGTGTTGCGCTGGATCTCCACCAGCGTGCGCTGCGCCAGGGGCTATCATCGACATTTATTTACGGCTATGGCAAAGGCGGCAAAAAAAGCGTCAGCCACGCGCAATACCCGCAGGTGGTGAAACAGACCTCGCGCCTGACATCGATAGCCAATCTGGCGCTGTTTCGCCTGTTTAACCGCGATATTTTCGGCAACCTCAACCCTCTTTATCGCCAGATAACCCGCAGCGACGGCGCGGTAGTGCTGCATTTCCATGTAATGCACAGCTATTGGCTAAACCTGGCGGACGTGGTGAGTTTTTGCGAGCGTCTTAAAGCCCATAAACCCGACGCGACTTTTATCTGGACGCTGCATGACCACTGGAGCGTGACCGGGCGCTGTGCTTTTCTTGATGGCTGCGAGGGCTGGAAAACCGGCTGCCAGAAATGCCCGACGCTGGATAACTATCCGCCGGTCAAGATTGACCGCGCCCACCATCTGGTGGCGGAAAAACGCCAGTTATTTCAACAGATGCTGGCGCTGGGCTGCCGCTTTATCTCCCCTAGCCAGCACGTGGCCGAGGCGTTTAATAGCCTGTATGGCGCGGGGCGCTGTCGGATAATCAACAACGGTATCGACGTCGCAACCGAGGCGATTCTGGCTGATTTAACACCGATTATCCCCGCGACGCGGCGGCCAAAAATTGCCGTCGTTGCCCATGACCTGCGCTATGACGGCAAAACCAATCAACGGCTAGTGCGTGAGGTGATTGCGCTGGGCGACAAAGTGGAGGTACACACCTTCGGCAAGTTTTCACCGTTTAACGCCGACAACGTGGTGAATCACGGCTTCCTGACTGATAAACGCCAGTTGATGAATGAGCTAAACCAACTGGACGCGCTGCTGTTCAGCTCGAAAGTGGACAACTACCCGCTGATCCTTTGCGAAGCGCTGTCCATCGGCGTGCCGGTGATTGCCACCCACAGCGAGGCGGCACAAGAGGTGCTGGCAAAATCGGGTGGCCGTACGGTAGACGACGCCGACGTGCTGAACCTGGTGCAACAGACGAAAGCTGATATCGCCCAGGCCGTATTCGGCAGTTCGCTTGCCGCGTTCAGCGCCCGCAGCCGCATGGCCTACAGTGGACAACAGATGCTGGAGGAGTATGTCTCGTTCTATCAGAGTCTGTAGCTATCTGCTGCTGCCGCTTATTTATCTGCTGGTCAACGTTAAGCTCGTGCAGCTTGGCGAGAGCTTCCCGGTGACTATCGTCACGTTTTTGCCGCTGTTGCTGCTGTTGTTTGTTGAGCGTATTAACCTGAAAAAGCTGATGATAGCGCTGGGGCTTGGTATGGGCTTAACGCTGTTTAACTACGCGTTTGGGCGCTCGCTTGACCCCAGCAAATACGTCACCTCGACCATGCTGTTTGTCTATATCGTTATCATTATTGGCATGGTGTGGAGCATTCGTTTTAAGACTATTTCAGCCCACAACCACCGCAAGATCCTGCGCTTTTTCTATCTGGTGATTGCTATTATTGTGCTGCTCGCGGCAGTTGAAATGGCGCAAATTATTTTGACCGGTGGCAGTAGTCTGATTGCGACAATTTCGAAATATCTGATTTACAGTAATAGCTATGTGCTGAATTTTATCAAATTCGGCGGCAAGAGAACCACCGCGCTTTATTTTGAACCGGCATTTTTTGCTCTGGCATTAATCTCAATTTGGCTTTGCATCAAACAGTTTGGTATCAAAACACCAAAAGCTGATGCTATGATTCTGGCAGGGATAATTCTTTCAGGATCGTTCTCTGGGGTTATGACCTTTATCTTGTTTTATTTGCTGGAGTGGGCGTTTGAGTATCTGAATAAAGAAGCGATAAAAAAGAAATTACCGTTGGCGATTATCTCATTAGGCGTGTTTTTGGTCGGTTTAGTCTTTGCATTTCCGTATATTGCAGCACGCGTAGGCGATTTGGGCACGGAAGGTTCTTCATCCTATTATCGTATTATTGGCCCGCTGGTGATGGTCGGCTATTCGCTGACCAGTATTGATGGTGTCGTGCGTTTTGGCTCTCTTTACGAATATGTTGCATCATTCGGAATATTTAACGGTGCGGACGTCGGTAAAACCATAGACAATGGTCTGTATCTGTTAATGATTTATTTTTCATGGTTCGCCGTGATATTAACTGCGGGCTACCTGTATTTTGTATTTAAACTGTTTGCCAACGCTTTTGGGAATAATCGCAACTTCGCCGTGCAGTTGTATCTGTTTACGCCGATATCCTTATTTTTCACCGGTTCGATATTTAGCCCGGAATATGCATTTTTAATTGTGTGTCCTTTTATTCTGCGTAAAGCGCTGAATATTGCCGACAGCAGATGAGGTGGAACATGTTGTTAAGTGTGGTGACCGTGGCCTTTCGCAACCATGAAGGGGTGAAGAAAACCTGGCGTTCGCTGGCGTATCTGGCAAATGACCCAAGCCTGACTTTTGAGTGGATTGTGGTGGACGGTGGTTCTGACGATGGCACGGCGGAATTTCTCAAAAAACGTAATGGACAGTACCAGTTACGCTACGTCAGCGAGCCGGATAACGGCCTGTATGATGCGATGAATAAAGGCATTCGTATGGCGCAGGGCCAGTTTGTGTTGTTCCTGAATTCCGGCGACAGCTTCCACCCAGAGGTGTCGCAGTGTGTGCGCCAGTTGCGCACAAAAAACGATGATGCCATGTACCTGGGCGATGCGATGCTGGACTTTGGTGACGGCTCGCAAATATGCCGCCGCGCAAAACGTGGTTGGTATATTTATCACAGTCTACCGGCAAGCCATCAGGCCATATTCTTCCCACTGAAAGGGTTACGGAATTATCCCTACGATGTGCAATATCGGGTTTCTGCTGATTATGCTCTTGCCGCCAGAATGTATAAATCAGGCTACGCGTTTAGACGCATAAAAGGGCGGGTGGCTGAATTTTCAATGGGCGGTGTCTCAACGACGAATAATTTGCAGTTGTGCCAGGATGCCAGGAAAGTACAGCGCGAAATATTACGTATGCCCACGCTGCTGACGGAATTGTCTTATTTATTACGTCTGCGTACCACCGGCAAAACCAAAGCGCTATATCACAAAGCGTAAGGAAATAAGATGCAGGAATTATCCGGCTTCTCTGTGCCGAAGGGTTTTCGTGGCGCTAATGGTATCAAAGTTCAACTTTGGTGGGCGGTGCAGGCCACGCTATTTGCCTGGTCGCCACAAATACTGTACCGCTGGCGAGCATTTTTATTACGCCTGTTTGGCGCGAAAATTGGAAAAAATGTCGTCATTCGCCCATCGGTGAAAATTACCTATCCGTGGAAATTAACCATTGGTGATTATGCCTGGGTCGGCGATGACGCCGTGTTATATACGCTGGGTAATATAACCCTTGGCGCTAATTCCGTGGTTTCACAAAAATGTTATTTGTGTACCGGTAGCCATGATTATCACAGCGCGCATTTTGCTATTACCGAATCCCCGATTGTGGTGGGCGAAAAATGCTGGCTGGCGACCGATGTGTTTGTCGCCCCTGGCGTCACGATTGGCGCTGGCACGGTAATTGGTGCGCGCAGCAGCGTATTTAAATCGCTACCGGCAAATATGATTTGCCGGGGGAATCCCGCCGAAGTGGTACGGGATAGGCTCTAAGACCTGCATTATCACAACATCCTCATTAACAAAGGAAATATACAATGTCGAAAGTCGCTCTCATTACCGGCGTAACCGGGCAGGATGGTTCATATCTGGCGGAACTGCTGCTGGAGAAAGGCTATGAAGTTCATGGTATTAAACGTCGCGCTTCCTCTTTTAATACCGAACGTGTGGATCACATCTATCAAGACCCGCACAGCGGCAACCCGAAATTTCACCTGCACTATGGCGATTTAACCGACAGCTCTAACCTGACGCGTATTTTGCAGGAAGTGCAGCCGGATGAAGTCTACAACCTGGGGGCGATGAGTCACGTTGCGGTGTCGTTCGAGTCACCGGAATATACCGCCGACGTCGATGCAATGGGTACGCTGCGCCTGCTGGAGGCGATTCGCTTCCTCGGCCTTGAGAAGAAAACCCGTTTCTATCAGGCCTCCACCTCCGAACTGTACGGCCTGGTACAAGAGACCCCGCAGAAAGAAACCACACCGTTTTATCCGCGCTCGCCGTATGCGGTCGCCAAACTTTACGCCTACTGGATCACCGTCAACTACCGCGAATCCTATGGTATGTACGCCTGCAACGGCATTCTGTTCAACCACGAATCCCCACGCCGTGGCGAAACTTTCGTCACCCGTAAAATCACCCGCGCCATCGCCAATATCGCCCAGGGGCTGGAAAGCTGCCTGTACCTCGGCAACATGGACTCGCTGCGCGACTGGGGCCACGCCAAAGATTACGTAAAAATGCAGTGGATGATGCTGCAACAAGAGCAGCCGGAAGATTTCGTCATTGCTACCGGTGTGCAGTATTCCGTGCGCCAGTTTGTGGAAATGGCTGCCGCGCAGTTGGGCATCAAACTGCGTTTCGAAGGCACGGGCGTGGACGAAAAAGGGATTGTGGTTTCTGTCACCGGCCATGATGCGCCTGGCGTGAAAGCGGGCGATGTGATGGTGGCGGTTGATCCGCGCTACTTCCGTCCGGCAGAGGTTGAAACCCTGCTCGGTGACCCAGGCAAAGCACACCAAAAACTGGGCTGGAAACCTGAAATTACCCTCCGCGAGATGGTTTCTGAAATGGTGGCGAAAGATTTGGAAGCGGCGAAAAAACATTCACTGCTGAAATCCCACGGTTATGAAGTGGCGATCGCACTGGAGTCCTGAGTATGAGCAAGCAACGTATTTTTGTGGCGGGCCACCGGGGAATGGTCGGTTCTGCCATTGTTCGACAGCTTGAGCAGCGCGATGGCGTTGAGTTAATTCTGCGCAGCCGCGAGCAGCTCAACTTGTTAGATGCCCGCGCCGTTGATGCGTTTTTTGCGACTGAACGTATTGACCAGGTTTATCTCGCGGCGGCGAAAGTGGGCGGCATTGTGGCGAACAACACGTTCCCCGCTGATTTCATCTACGAAAACATGATGATTGAAAGCAACATTATTCACGCCGCGCATCGCCACGAAGTGAATAAGCTGCTGTTCCTCGGCTCGTCGTGCATTTATCCCAAGCTCGCCAACCAGCCGATGCACGAAAGCGAACTATTGCAGGGTACGCTGGAGCCGACTAACGAGCCGTATGCGATCGCCAAAATCGCCGGAATTAAGCTATGCGAATCCTACAACCGCCAGCATAACCGAGATTATCGCTCGGTGATGCCGACCAACCTGTACGGGCCGAACGATAACTTCCACCCGAATAATTCGCACGTGATCCCCGCGCTGCTGCGGCGCTTTCATGAAGCGACGCAACAAAACGCGGCCGAAGTGGTGGTGTGGGGCAGCGGCACGCCGATGCGCGAGTTTCTGCATGTGGACGACATGGCGGCCGCCAGCATCCATGTGATGGAGCTGGATCGGGGAGTCTGGCGGGAAAACACTCAGCCGATGCTTTCGCACATTAACGTGGGAACCGGCGTTGATTGCACCATCCGCGAGCTGGCGCAAACGCTGGCCAACGTGGTGGGCTTTACCGGACGCGTGGTGTTTGACGCCTCTAAACCCGACGGCACGCCGCGCAAATTGCTGGACGTTTCGCGCCTGCACCAACTGGGCTGGTATCACGAAATAACCCTCGAAGCAGGGCTTGCCAGCACCTATCAATGGTTTTTGCAAAACCAGCAGCGTTTTCGGGGGTAACGAATGTTTCTAAGCCAGCAGGTATTTGCCAGCGTAGTGCAGTCCACGCCGCTTATCTCTCTTGATTTCATCGTTGAGAATGCGCAGGGGGAGTTTCTGTTAGGCAAACGGACTAACCGCCCCGCGCAGGGCTACTGGTTTGTGCCTGGCGGGCGGGTGCTGAAAGATGAAACCCTGGCACAGGCGTTCTCCCGACTAACGCAAGACGAGCTGGGGCTGCGCCTGCCGATGTCGGCGGGCCGCTTCTACGGCGTCTGGCAGCATTTTTACGACGATAACTTTTCCGGGGCGGATTTCTCCACCCACTACATTGTGCTTGGTTTCCGTCTGCGCGTAGAGGCTGACCGTTTGTGCTTACCGCGCGAACAGCACCACGACTACCGCTGGTTATCGCCGTCGGCGCTGCTGGCGGCAGAAGACGTCCATCAAAATAGCCGTGCCTATTTCGAGAACGCCGCGCGCGCCGAGGTGGTGGGGTTATGAAGATTTTGGTGTACGGCATTAACTATTCGCCAGAGCTGACCGGCATTGGCAAATACACCGGCGAAATGGTCGAGTGGATGGCTCGCCAGGGGCATGACGTCCGCGTGATTACCGCACCGCCGTATTACCCGGAGTGGCAAGTTGGCGCACGCTATTGTGCCTGGCGTTACCGGCGGGAGGAGGGCGCGGCAACGGTCTGGCGCTGCCCGCTGTATGTGCCCAAACAACCTTCAACGCTAAAGCGCCTGATTCACCTTGCAAGCTTTGCCGTCAGCAGTTTTTTCCCGCTGATCGCCCAGCGCCGCTGGAAGCCAGATCGCATTATTGGCGTCGTGCCGACGCTCTTTTGCACGCCGGGAATGCGCCTGCTGGCAAAACTCAGCGGTGCGCGCACTTTGCTGCATATTCAGGATTATGAAGTCGACGCCATGCTCGGTTTGGGAATGGCGGGCAAAGGCAAGCCAGGCGTGGTGGCGAAGCTCGCCTGTGCTTTTGAGCGCAGCGGGCTGCATCACGTCGATAACGTATCGACCATTTCACGATCCATGATGAATAAAGCCTGTGAAAAAGGTGTGGCTGCCGAGAAAGTGATTTTCTTCCCTAACTGGTCAGAAGTGGCGCGTTTTCGCGATGTGAGTGCCATGCAGGTGGCAGTGCTGCGCCAGCAGTTAGGCCTGCCGGATGATCGCCCGATAGTGCTCTATTCCGGCAATATCGGTGAAAAACAGGGCTTAGAGAGTGTGATTGAAGTGGCGGCGCAACAGCGCGAAAAACCGTGGCTGTTTGTGATTGTTGGTGAAGGCGGCGGCAAGGCGCGGCTGGAAAAACTGGCGAGGGTGCGTGGGTTAGATAACGTGCGCTTCTTCCCGCTGCAATCTTACGCCGCACTGCCCGCGCTACTGTCGCTGGCGGACTGCCATTTAGTGATCCAAAAACGCGGCGCAGCGGATGCGGTGTTGCCCTCCAAACTGACCAATATTCTGGCAGTGGGCGGTAACGCGGTGATTACCGCCGAAGCCACAACCGAACTCGGCCAACTGTGCCGCCATCAGCCAGGCATTGCCGTGTGCGTTGAACCAGAGTCGGTTGCGGCGCTGGCAGACGGGATTGAACAGGCATTAGCGATGCCAAAACGCAACGCACAGGCGTTGGCCTATGCGGAACGCACGCTCGAAAAAGAGAACGTGCTCAGCCAATTTATTGCGGATATTCGGGGTTAAACGATGAGTCAATCCACGCTTTTTCCGGTTGTCATGGCCGGAGGCTCAGGCAGCCGCCTGTGGCCATTGTCGCGCGTGCTGTATCCCAAACAGTTTCTGTGCCTGAAAGGGGATATGACCATGCTACAGGCGACGGTGAACCGGCTGGATGGGGTGAAATGCGCCAGTCCGGTGGTGATTTGCAACGAACAGCATCGATTTATCGTCGCAGAGCAGTTACGTCAGCTCAATAAACTGACTGAAAATATCATTCTTGAACCGGCGGGGCGCAATACTGCTCCGGCTATTGCACTGGCGGCGCTGGCGGCAAAACGCCGCGAGCCGGATAGCGACCCGCTGATTCTGGTGCTGGCAGCGGATCACGTCATTCAAAATGAAGATGCTTTCCGTGCAGCAGTGCGTGATGCCACACCGTATGCCGAAAACGGCAAACTGGTGACGTTCGGGATTGTGCCGAACTTGCCGGAAACCGGCTATGGCTATATTCGCCGTGGCGAAGTCAGCCCAGGCGCGGGCGAGGCGTTGGCTTTCGACGTGGCGCAGTTTGTCGAAAAACCGAATCTGGAAACCGCGCAGGGCTACGTTTCCTGCGGTGAATATTACTGGAACAGCGGCATGTTCTTGTTCCGCGCCGGGCGTTATCTGGAGGAGTTGGCAAAATATCGTCCCGATATTCTTAGCGCCTGTGAGGCGGCGATGAACGTCGTTGACCCCGATTTAGATTTTATCCGTGTTGACGAAGAGGCCTTTCTTCGCTGCCCGGATGAATCCATCGATTACGCTGTGATGGAACAGACGCTTGATGCGGTGGTCGTGCCGATGGACGCCGGCTGGAGCGACGTCGGCTCTTGGTCATCGCTGTGGGAAATTAGCCATCACACCCCAGAAGGCAACGTCCACCACGGTGATGTGATTAGCCATAAAACCGAAAACAGCTATGTCTACGCAGAGTCTGGGCTGGTGACGACCGTTGGCGTAAAGGATTTGGTGGTGGTGCAAACCAAAGACGCGGTGCTTATCGCCGATCGCAACGCGGTGCAGGACGTAAAAAAGGTGGTCGAGAAGATTAAGGCCGATGGCCGACATGAACACCATATGCATCGGGAAGTGTATCGCCCGTGGGGTAAATATGACTCTATCGATTCCGGCGAACGCTACCAGGTGAAGCGCATCACCGTTAAACCGGGCGAAGGGCTGTCGCTGCAAATGCATCACCACCGGGCGGAACACTGGATTGTGGTTGCCGGTACGGCAAAAGTCACCCTTGACGGGGAAATCAAACTGCTGGGCGAGAACGAGTCGATTTATATCCCGCTTGGCGTCACCCATTGCCTCGAAAACCCGGGCAAAATCCCGCTCGACTTGATTGAAGTGCGCTCTGGCGCATATCTGGAAGAGGACGACGTGGTGCGTTTCGCCGACCGTTACGGGCGCGTGTAGCGCCGCGCATCCGCTAAATCCACACACTGAAAATAATGGCCATTTCTGGTCAGGGCCCACTGTTGCCTGAAGAAAGGTAAGAACATGAAAACATTAACCTGTTTCAAAGCCTACGATATTCGCGGCAAGCTCGGCGACGAGTTAAATGAAGAGATAGCCTGGCGCATTGGTCGCGCCTATGGCGAATTCCTGAAACCCAAAACGGTGGTGCTGGGCGGCGATGTCCGCCTGAGCAGCGAAGCACTGAAGCGGGCGCTGGCGCGTGGCCTGCGCGATGCGGGGGTGGACGTGCTGGATATCGGGCTAGCCGGTACAGAAGAAGTCTATTTCGCCACTTTCCATCTCGGTGTGGATGGCGGCATTGAAGTGACCGCCAGCCATAACCCGATGGATT
Source organism: Kluyvera fluvialis (assembly GCF_059725275.1). Taxonomy (NCBI): domain Bacteria; kingdom Pseudomonadati; phylum Pseudomonadota; class Gammaproteobacteria; order Enterobacterales; family Enterobacteriaceae; genus Kluyvera; species Kluyvera fluvialis. Next base: position 1,870,303 of record NZ_AP046142.1, read on the forward strand.
ACAACGGCATGAAACTGGTGCGCGAGGGCGCGCGGCCTATCAGCGGTGACAGCGGGCTGCGTGATATTCAGCGCCTGGCACAAGAAAATGCCTTCCCGCCAGTAGACGAATCCGCCCGGGGGCGCTACCAACGTATTGACCTGCGTGATGCTTACGTTGACCACCTGTTAGGCTATATCGATGTCAAACATCTGACGCCGCTAAAGCTGGTGATGAACGCCGGTAACGGTGCGGCAGGCCCAGTGATTGATGCGCTGGAGGCGCGTTTCAGGGCGCTCAATGTGCCGGTTAACCTGATTAAAGTGCACAACACGCCGGACGGCACTTTCCCGCACGGTATTCCCAACCCGCTGTTACCGGAGTGCCGCGACGACACACGCAACGCCGTGCTCCAGTACGGCGCGGATATGGGGATCGCTTTTGACGGCGATTTTGACCGCTGCTTCCTGTTCGACGAGAACGGCCAGTTTATCGAGGGTTACTACATCGTTGGCCTGCTGGCGGAAGCATTTCTTGAGAAAAACCCTGGCGCACGCATCATCCACGACCCCCGCCTGTCGTGGAACACCGTCGATGTGGTGACCGAAGCCGGTGGCACACCGGTCATGTCGAAAACCGGCCACGCCTTTATCAAAGAACGTATGCGCCAGGACGACGCGGTATACGGCGGCGAAATGAGCGCCCATCACTATTTCCGCGATTTCGCCTACTGCGACAGCGGCATGATCCCGTGGCTACTGGTGAGCGAACTGCTGTGCCTGAAACGCCAAACGCTCGGTGAACTGGTGCGTGACCGAATGGCGGCGTATCCGGCGAGCGGCGAAATCAACTGCCAGTTGGCGGAGCCAACGGCGGCGATTGCCCGCGTGGAGGCGCACTTCGCCAGCAGCGCACTGGAGATTGACCGCACCGACGGTATCAGCCTGGCATTTGCCGACTGGCGCTTCAACCTGCGTTCCTCCAACACCGAACCGGTGGTGCGGTTGAACGTCGAGTCGCGCGGCAATACCCCGCTGATGCAGGCGCGAACGCAGGACATTCTGGCGTTGCTGAATCAGTAATTTCTTGCCCCTCTCCCGACGCTCTCCAGAAGGGGAGGGGCAACCACTAAACAGGACCAACGATGACGACTCTAAGAAAGCGCGAGCGAGCCAAAACGAATGCATCGTTAATCTCAATGGTGCAACGTTTTTCCGACATCACCATCATGCTGGGTGGGCTGTGGCTGGTGTGTCAGGCCGTCGCGTTGCCGTTTTTGTATCTTCATTTGCTGATGGCACTGGTGACGCTGGCGGTATTTCAAATGATTGGCGGCATCACCGACTTTTATCGCTCATGGCGCGGCGTGCGGATGACCACCGAGCTGTTGCTGTTATTACAAAACTGGACCCTGAGCCTGGTGTTTTCCGCCGGTTTGCTGGCATTTAACGACGATGTGAATACCGATATTGGCATCTGGCTGGCGTGGTATCTGCTGAGTACGGCGGGCATGCTGGCCTGCCGGGCGTTTATCCGCTACGGCGCGGGGGCGTTGCGCCACCGTGGCTACAACACGCGTTATGTGGCGGTTGCCGGAGATATGCCAGAAGGACAGGCGCTGTTGGACAGTTTCCGTAACCAGCCGTGGCTGGGCTACGACGTGGTCGGCTGTTATTACAATGCCAAATCGGGCAGCGTCAACGCGGGCTGGAGGGGCAACCTTGAACAACTGCTTGACGACGCGCGCAGCGGAAAAATTCACAACGTTTATATCTCGATGGCGATGCAGGAAGAGAGCGATATCAAAAATCTGGTGCGCGATTTAGCCGATACCACCTGTTCTGTGCTGCTGATCCCCGATGTGTTCACCTTCAACATTTTGCATTCCCGCGTTGAAGTGGTGAACGGTATTCCCGTTGTGCCGCTGTACGACACGCCGCTTTCTGGGGTGAACCGCCTGCTGAAACGGCTGGAAGATATCGTGCTGGCGCTGTGCATTCTGCTGCTGATTTCTCCGGCGCTGTGCTGCATTGCGCTGGCGGTGAAGCTCACCTCGCCGGGGCCGATTATCTTCCGCCAGACCCGCTATGGCATGGACGGTAAGCCTATCAAAGTGTGGAAATTCCGCTCCATGAAGGTGATGGAAAACGACGCGGTGGTGACACAGGCGACACAGAACGACCCGCGCGTGACGCCCGTGGGTAACTTTTTGCGCCGCACCTCGCTGGATGAACTGCCGCAGTTTATCAATGTGTTGACCGGTGGCATGTCAATCGTCGGCCCACGCCCTCATGCGGTGGCGCATAACGAGCAATATCGCCAATTAATCGAAGGCTACATGCTGCGCCACAAAGTGAAACCTGGCATTACCGGCTGGGCGCAAATTAACGGCTGGCGCGGCGAAACCGACACCCTGGAAAAAATGGAAAAACGGGTGGAGTTTGACCTCGAATACATCCGCGAATGGAGCCTGTGGCTGGATATAAAAATCGTTTTTCTGACGGTTTTCAAAGGCTTTGTCAACAAAGCAGCCTATTGAGGAAGTGACATGAGCCTGAGAGAGAAGACCCTGAATGGGGCGAAGTGGTCGGCAATGGCGACGGTAATTATTATTGGCCTGGGGCTGGCGCAGATGACCGTACTGGCGCGCCTTTTTGATGGGCATCAGTTTGGCTTACTGACCGTTTCGCTGGTGATTATCGCGCTGGCCGACACGCTATCGGATTTCGGCATCGCCAACTCGATTATTCAGCGTAAAGCGATTAGCCATCTGGAGCTGACCACGCTGTACTGGTTGAACGTGGGGCTAGGGCTGGTGGTGTGTGCGGCGGTGTATCTGTTGAGCAATACGCTTGCCGGTTTGCTGCATAACCCCGATTTAGCGCCGCTGATTCAAATGCTATCGCTGGCGTTTGTGGTTATCCCGCACGGGCAGCAGTTTCGCGCGTTGATGCAAAAAGAGCTGGAGTTCAACAAGATTGGCGCGATTGAAACCACGGCAGTGTTATCCGGTTTTAGCTTTACGGTGATCTGCGCCTATTTTTGGCCGCTGGCGATGACCGCCATTCTCGGTTACCTGGTTAACAGCGCCGTGCGAACGCTGCTGTTCGGCTATTTTGGCCGCAAAATTTACCGGCCAGGGCTGCATTTTTCGCTCACCACGGTCATGCCGAACCTGCGCTTTGGCGCATGGCTGACCGCAGACAGTCTCGTCAACTATATCAATACCAACCTATCGACGCTGACGCTGGCACGCATTCTTGGTGCCAGCGTGGCGGGCGGCTATAACCTCGCCTACAACGTGGCGGTTGTGCCGCCGATGAAGCTCAACCCGATTATCACCCGAGTGCTGTTTCCGGCGTTTGCCAAAATCCAGGACGATACCGACAAGCTGCGGGTGAATTTCTACAAGCTGTTGTCGGTGGTCGGCATTATTAACTTCCCGGCGCTGCTGGGGCTGATGGTCGTCAGTAACCATTTTGTCCCGCTGGTGTTTGGCGACAAGTGGCTGCACATCGTCCCTATTTTACAACTGCTGTGTGTAGTTGGCCTGCTGCGCTCGGTGGGGAACCCGATTGGCTCGCTGCTGATGGCAAAAGCGCGTGTTGATATCAGCTTTAAATTCAATGTGTTTAAAACCTGCCTGTTTATTCCGGCGATTATCGTCGGCGGCCAGCTTGGCGGCGCGATTGGCGTCACGCTCGGCTTCCTGCTGGTACAAATTCTCAACACCATTCTGAGCTATTTCGTGATGATTAAACCGGTGCTGGGGCCGAGCTATCGCGACTACCTGCTGAGCCTGTGGCTGCCGCTGCGACTGTCGCTGCCCACGCTTATCAGCAGTTACGCCGTGGGGCGCTTGCTGCAAGGCAGCATTTCACTGCCGTTACTGTTGGCGATGCAGGTGCTGGCGGGCGTACTCAGCTTTGCGCTGGTGGTCATGCTGTCGCGCCATCCTTTATTGCTTGAACTTAAAAAAACGCTCTGTCGGAGCGAGAAACTGAAAACGTTATTACGCGTTCCTGATTGATTTGCTTGCAACCCCTTTGATGAGGCCATGATGAAACTATTAATTTTAGGCAACCACACCTGCGGCAACCGTGGCGATAGCGCCATTATGCGCGGGCTGCTCGATGCCATTAGCCAGCAGCAGCCAGATGTTGAAATGGATGTGATGAGCCGCTTCCCGATTAGCTCCTCCTGGTTGCAGGGGCGCGAAATTATGGCTGACCCGCTGTATCAGCTAAGCCAAAAACAGCAGGCCGCTGGAGGGCTGAGCGGACGGGTGAAAAAAGTGCTGCGCCGCCGTTTCCAGCACAAGATTTTGCTGGCGAAAGTGACCGGTGAAGGCAAGCTGCGCAATATGGAGATTGCGCCAGAGTTTCATGAATTTGTGCGTTTTCTGGGAAATTATGATGCGATTATCCAGGTAGGCGGGTCGAATTACGTCGATTTGTACGGATTAACCCACTTTGAATACCCGCTGTGCGCTTTTATGGCCAATAAGCCGATTTATATGATTGGTCACAGCGTGGGGCCATTCCAGAATCCGGATTTCAACCAACTGGCGAATTACACCTTTGGGCGTACCAATGCGTTAATCCTGCGTGAAACTGTGAGTCGTGAGCTGATGGCGAAAGCGCAGATTGATACCCGCAAAGTGGAGCAGGGCGTTGACACCGCCTGGCTGGTGGCGCATCGCAATGAGACATTTACGCCAGGCTACGCGGTACAACACTGGCTGAAGTTGACGGCGCAGCGCAAAACGGTCGCTATTACCCTGCGTGAACTGGAGCCATTTGATAAACGGCTGGGCACGACGCAGCAGGCGTATGAAAAGGCCTTCGCTGAGGTGGTTAACCGCCTGATTGATGACGGTTATCAGGTGCTGGCGTTATCCACCTGTACCAGTCTCGACCGCTACAACCGCGATGACCGCATGGTGGCGCTGCGTATGGCGCAGCACGTCGAGAAACGCGAACATTTTCATATCGCGATGGATGAACTGAACGATGTTGAGATTGGCAAAATTCTGGCCTCTTGTGAGCTGACTATCGGCACACGCCTACACTCTGCGATTATCTCCATGAACTTTGGTACTCCGGCAATTGCCATTAACTACGAGCACAAATCCGCCGGGATCATGCAGCAACTGGGGATGCCGGAGATGGCTATCGACATTCGTCACCTGCTGGATGGCTCTTTGCAAGGCGTGGTGGCCGATATGCTGAACCAGCTTCCGGCGCTGGGCGAGCGGGTTTCAGCGGCGGTGGCGGGCGAGCGCCAAAAAGGCTTCGCGATGATTGAGTCGGTACTGAGCCGTATTCGGGAGGGGCGATGAAAGTCAGTTTCTTTTTACTGAAATTTCCACTGTCGTCAGAGACTTTTGTGCTCAACCAGATTGTGGCGTTTATCGAGATGGGCCATGAGGTGGAGATTGTGGCGCTGCAAAAGGGCGACCTGACCCACACTCATGCCGCTTATACCCAGTATCGGCTGGCCGATAAAGTCCGCTGGCTCCAGGATGAACCGCCCACGGCGCTGAGTAAACTGTGCCATCGGGCGTACAGCACTGCGCAGGGGCTGCATCGTGCCAATGTGTGGCGGGCGTTGAACGTGCCGCGTTACGGGCAAGAGGCGCGTAACCTGATCCTTTCTGCTATTTGTGGGCGTATGCGTGAGCCGCTGGTGGCGGATGTGTTTATCGCCCACTTTGGCCCCGCAGGGGTGACGGCGGCAAAACTGCGTGAACTGGGGGTGATTCGCGGCAAAATCGCCACCGTGTTTCACGGTATTGATATCTCCAGCCGCGAGGTGCTGAGCCACTACACGGCGGAGTATCAGCAGCTATTTCGCCGTGGCGACATGATGCTGCCGATAAGCCAACTGTGGGCGGATCGCCTGCGGACGATGGGCTGCCCGCCGGACAAAATTGCGGTTTCGCGTATGGGGGTCAATATGGAGCGTTTTGCGTTGCGCCCGCTAAAAGCGCCGAACGACTGCTTGCAGATGATTTCCGTCGCACGTCTGACCGAGAAAAAAGGGCTGCACGTGGCGATTGATGCGTGCCGCCAGTTAAAAGCGCAGGGGGTAAATTTCCGCTATCGCATTCTCGGCATTGGGCCGTGGGAGCGGCGACTGCGCACGTTGATTGAACAATATCAACTGGAAGACCGGGTAGAGATGCCCGGTTTTAAAGCCAGCCATGAGGTAAAAGCGTTACTTGATGAGGCAGATGTGTTTCTGCTGCCTTCGGTGACGGGCAGCAACGGCGATATGGAAGGTATTCCGGTGGCGTTAATGGAGGCGATGGCGGTCGGTATTCCGGTGCTTTCCACCGTTCATAGCGGGATCCCTGAACTGATTGATTCCGGGCATTCCGGTTGGCTCGTCGCCGAGAACGACGCACAAGCGCTGGCCGATAAACTGCGCACGCTGGGGCAAATGGACACACAGACCCTCCTGCCGGTACTCCAGCGCGCGCGTACCAAAGTGGAAACTGATTTTAACCAGCAAGTTATCAACCGACAGCTTGCCAGCTTGCTGCACACGCTTTGCTGAGGAGGCGCGATGCGAACTTTTACCCGACGTCATTTTCTGCGTGCTGGCGCAACGCTTGCCGCTTTACCGCTACTGCCCGTCGCTGCCAGAGCCGCAGGGCAGGGGGCAAGCATTGATATCCGCGAGGTCGTCCGTGACGAGGATTGGGTTGGGGCGTTTAACACCGCTTTTAGCCGCGCCGATAATGTCATTGTCCCTGCGGGGGTGACCTGCGACAACCTCAACACCGCTATCACCATTCCGCCTGGCAAAACGCTGCTCATCGCCGGGGCGCTGAAAGGCAATGGTCGCGGGCGTTTTATTTTGCAGCAAGGCTGCCAGGTAAAAGGCCGTGGCGATGCAAGCCTCTACAATATAACGCTTGATGTCCGTGGCGGTGACTGCGTTATTGAAGGGCTGACGATGAGCGGTTACGGGCCGGTGGCGCAGATTTTTATCGGTGGCAAAGATAAAAAGACGTGGCGTAATCTGACAATTACCCAACTGATTATCACCAAAGCCAACTACGGTATCTTGCGTCAGGGGTTTCATAACCAGTGGCAGAATGTGGCTATTACGCATTGCCGCTTTAGCCAGTTACAGGGCGATGCCATTGAATGGAACGTCGCGATTAACGACAGCGATATTGTTATTTCTGACCACGTTATTGACCATATTGACTGCACCAATGGCAAAGTAAACTGGGGGATTGGTATTGGTCTTGCGGGGAGCGCCTACGACAACGGCTATCCAGAGTCCCAGGCGGTGAAGAATTTCGTCGTGGCTAACATCACCGGCAGCCACTGCCGACAACTGGTGCATGTCGAGAACGGCAAGCACTTTATTATCCGTAATGTCAAAGCCAGTAATATTACGCCGGAGTACAGTAAGTCGGCGGGAATTGATAATGCGACGGTGGCTATCTATGGATGTGATAATTTCGTTATCGACGGTATTGAAATGGTTAATAGCGCGGGAATGCTAATTGGCTATGGTGTTATCAAAGGTGATTATCTGTCGATACCCCAGAATTTCAGGTTGAATAATATTCATATAAATAATGAAAATTCAGATTATTCCCTGCGCGGGATACAGATCTCTTCAGGAAATGCGCAGTCGTTTGTCGCATTAACTAACATGGAGCTACGTTATGCCTCATTGGTGCTGCATAACAAGCCACAGCACATTTTTATGCGCAATATCAATGTGATGCAGCCCGCCTCGCGCGGGCCTGCGTTAGCCCTGAACTTCGACTTACGTAAGGATGTACGCGGTAAATTTATGGCAAAACAGGATACCTTGCTGTCGCTTGCGCATGTCAGCGCAGTGAACGAACAGGGGCAATCGTCGGTTGATATCGATCGTATTGATCAACACGTTGTCAATACCGAACATCTCAATTTTAACCTTCCGAAGCACTAACCCTCTATATCGCCTGTAATCTCAGACTATATCCAGAGATCTACGTAAATCAAATGGGTACTATGAGAAAACAGAGTGGATTAAACATGTTTAATCGCTATAATTCAGCAACCGAATATAGGTGGACAAGATAATGGTTAATTTGAAAGCAGTCATTCCGGTAGCGGGTTTGGGTATGAGCATGTTACCCGCCACGAAGGCAATTCCTAAAGAGATGCTGCCGATCGTCGATAAGCCAATGATACAATACATCGTTGACGAGATTGTTGCTGCAGGGATCAAAGAAATCGTCCTGGTTACTCATGCATCGAAAAACTCGGTGGAAAACCACTTCGACACCTCGTACGAACTTGAAGCTCTGCTGGAGCAGCGTGTAAAACGTCAACTGCTGGCAGAAGTTCAGTCTATCTGTCCTCCGGGCGTCACTATTATGAACGTTCGTCAGGCACAGCCTTTAGGTCTGGGGCATTCTATCCTGTGCGCACAGCCAATCGTCGGCGATAACCCATTTGTGGTGGTACTGCCGGATATCGTACTGGACAGCGCGAGTGCCGATCCTCTGCGCTATAATCTCGCGGCAATGGTTGCTCGTTTCAATGAAACGGGTCGCAGCCAGGTGCTGGCAAAACGTATGCCGGGTGATTTGTCTGAATACTCCGTCATCAAAACGAAAGAGCCGCTGGATGTCGAAGGTAAGGTCAGCCGTATCGTTGATTTTATCGAAAAACCGGATCAGCCTCAGACTCTGGAATCTGACCTGATGGCCGTTGGCCGTTATGTTCTGTCTGCGGATATCTGGCCGGAACTGGCTAAAACCGTACCTGGCGCATGGGGTCGTATTCAGCTGACCGATGCGATTGCCGAACTGGCAAGAAAACAGTCCGTTGATGCCATGCTGATGACCGGCGAAAGCTACGACTGCGGTAAGAAAATGGGCTATATGCAGGCGTTTGTGCAGTACGGGCTGCGGAACCTGAAGGATGGGGCGAAGTTCCGAAACTACATCGCGACTTTGGTTAAATAAATATTTTATTAGCTACTCGTGTTCTGCTTAGTCTAGCTGGTAACTACCCAAAAATAGAGCTACCGCCATTGGTGTTTTTACGCCAATGGCGGTAGCATTGTTGAAAGGAGTTGTTGCCGGTAATCGATAGGTTACAATAGCTGTTATGGTATCCGATTGATTACAATATCGCGTAAATCCACTTCTACTGTTCTACCTATCTAGCAGTGCTGAATTATTACTATAAACAGATTATCGATACATTACTTTATGATGTAATCATTTTTTTGCTAAGATTTGTGTTGAAGCTTATTAAGTAATGAATTTTATATTAACATAGGTATAAATTGAGATTGGCATGAATTATATACATAGTGTTGCTAGCAAAAGTATAGTACAAGCACTTTTTATAACCATTGTTGTAATGGTTATTTGCTCAATTGGATTTCCATCATTTTTCCATGTTGATGATGCAAATAACAGTTACTTACCCAATTTGATGCAGCAAGGGTTATCTTGGCTGCAAGGCGATATACCATTTATCATCAATAAAACCATGATTGGTGATAATATGCTTGTTGATATTGATAGAGCAATATTTTTACCAACTAATATTGCTGTATCTATCTTTGCTGCATTAGTAAAAAATATGACATTGACGTCATATTTTCTGGTTTTTATTAATTTAACAATCATTTCTTATGCATCTCTTTGGGCTGCCAGACAATTAAGTTCGGATGCTTTAATTAGTTTTGTTGCTGCGGCGTCAATTGCAATAAACCCAATTGTTATCTATGTTTATGCAGCATCCTGGTACAATGGACTAAGTGGTCATGCTTGGTTTTTAATGAGTGTTGCGTCAACAATCTTCTTTATAAAAGAGAACTCAGTTAAATCACTCTTGATTAACTGCCTCTCGGTTGTATTCCTTTTTCTCTCTGGGTGGCCGCATGCAATAATTGCATATGCCGTTTTCTTAATCGTGTATGTCGGTTTTATGCCTGGCTATTCGTTAAAAAAGAAATTTATTTATGCATTAGCATTGTTTGGCTGTGTATGTATCATTATTCCTGCATTTTCTGAATACATTGTAAATGGTGTCTTTTTAGATCGCCCCGGTGGTGTCAATAATGCAGGGAATTTTCTAAGCCCCGGCTGGGATCAGATTTTGATGGGGTTAAATCCATTTTATTATGGGTTTATTCATACCTTTGGTGGCTATAGATATCTTCCGATTGCGATTGGCTATATAGGTATTATTCCTGGTATTATTATTGCTAATGCATTAATTAATAAAAAAGTACCCGTTACGGCATATCCATTCCTCATTTTAGCTGTGGTCTTTGTCATTCTTACGCAACTACCACAACAACTTGGCCCAACAAGATGGCAATTTAGATACTTGCCATTTTTCTCTTATTTTTTAATCTTTGCAGCATGTATTATTGGTAGCCACAAAGATTGGAGTATCTCAACTCGGTCTAAGTATATTTCTATTGCCGTAATTCTAATCACTGCTCTATTATCATGGCTAAAAGGGGATATGATGCATGGGCATGCATTTGTACTCTTGCTAGCTATAACTGTTTTAACTCTGGTGATTATGACGCATTGGAAATTATGGAGGAATAATTTCTTTGTAGTGCTAGTAGCCTTAATTTTGCCAGTAACTATATTTAAATATAGCTGTAAAACATTAGCTGATGGTTATGTTGCTTCCAATACGTTGAATAATGAGATCGCGGATCCCCAGATAAAAGGCCGGATATTAGTCGCAACTGGGGGGCATGGTTTAACTGATAGATTTGAGAATGCAACTAGTGCAAACCTACAATGGTATAATATTAATGCCTTTAATGGTTATTCTCCTGTTGGCAACAAGGCTATTATTGATGTATTCCGTTACTATTCGGCACATGCTGTGTTCGACACAGGTATGCTCGTTAATAACCTTGAAAATGACTTCAACGGTCGCTATCAATGCCTGCTGAACAAATTAGATATTAGGCTGTTAGTCCTTTCTAAGAATGATGATAGAAGTCTTCTGAATGAAAAGATGAATTCTTGTGGTTATGTTCGGCAGGAGGTTGATGATTTTGTCTATTACAAAAATGACAACCTTAGCGGAGTTGGCGTTAACACAGAAGATAATAGTGAAATATCAGTTGTAACGCGCAGCAATAATGCTGATAAATATATTGTGAAAGACAATGGGAAATATTATTTCTCACGTGTTAATTGGAAAGGATATAGTGCATGGCTTGATGGCCATGAAGTGGAAGTGAAAACGTATGCTGGGTTTATTCCATATGTTGAAGTTAGCAATATAGATAAACCGTCGTTGTTAGAGATAAAATACTACCCATCCACTTGGAAATATACGCTGTTTATTTCGATTTTTGGTCTATTTGTTATTATATGTACTGCTTTTTTATAAATAGAATAAATAACAAGCGTAATATCATAACGAATAGCACCATCTGATTTACGAGGAAAGGAAATAAAATGTACGATATGAATGTTCTTCAAACTGTTTTATTACCAAATGCAAGTTTTGGTTGTTCTAATGAGATGTATATTAACGGGTGTAATTTTTATCCTATTAATAATGTCTTAAAAATAAAAACTGGCGGTAATGTATCATTTGATACATATTACAATGGGTTGTCCACAGTCCTTTGGAAAGAGAAGTGCGGCATAAAAAATGTGGCATTTAATATGTGTGGTGCTGGTGAGGCACTCGTAAAACTGATAGTTGTTAATGAGAATAATGTTCGTTTCGAGCTGGACTCAATTAAAACCGAACTTACAAATAATTCTGTGCAATTATTTAACTTGAACCTCGAAAAAGTTATTCAACGAGGGCTTGTTTATATTGAAGTTATTGCCTGTGATAGTGATGTTGAGATCTATTCTGCATCATGGACGACACAGGAAGAGACAAAGCGAAAGGTTAAACTTGGCATATCAATTACACATTTCAATAGAAAAAATTATGTATTGCCATCAATTGATAGAGTTAAGAAAGAATTACTTGATGATCCAGAGTATGCAAATAAAATCGATTTTGCTGTAGTTGATAATTCTAAAAACATACAAGCAGATGAGGCCGAAGGCGTAACTATTATTCCTAATGAAAACACTGGTGGGGCTGGTGGTTTTATGAGGGGGTTAATGCACTACGAAGATAAAGGTGATTTTACTCATGTACTTTTTATGGATGATGATGCAAGTTGCGAAATAGAATCAATTAAGCGAGCGTATGCTATATTGACATATGCCATTGAAGATAACGCCGCAATTTCTGGGGCTCTATTCCTTGAATCTAATCCTGATATATTAATAGAAAAGGGGGCGTTTTTTGATAATACATGCCATCCACTATTTTCAGGTTTCGACTTAAGTAGAACAATAAATGTTGTGAAAAGTGAAGTTTCGTTACAAGTACCAAACTATGGTGGTTGGTGGTTTTTTGCATTCCCGATTAATTATGTAAAGCACAAAGCATTTCCATTTTTTGTCCGTGGAGATGACATACTGTTTGGAATGATGAATAAATTTAATATCATTACTTGTAATGGTATTGCTTGTTATTCTGAGGATTTTGCAACGAAAGTCTCAGCAATGACATGGTATCTTGATACCCGAAATCATTTAGTTAACACTATTCTGTACAAGAACTCATTTATACCATCAGCTTTAATGTATAGCCGATTCTTTATGGCCTGTCTTTTTTCGCATCAGTATGGAAGTCTAAAGTCAATTAGATTGGCTTTACATCATGTATTGGGGAATAAAGAGTTTTGGTCCCAAAATTATGATTTAAAAGAAGTCAGAACAACTATAGCAGAATTGTCAGTAGATGAAAAAATGAAACCTATTGATCTGACATCATTAGATATAAAGCAAAGAACAAATGAAGAAAGGCCAATTAGAAGAGTAATACGAATTCTATCATTAAATGGTATGCTGCTGCCTCTGAAAGATCAACTCGTCTATCAAGAGAAAAGGGCGTTTGCATCATTTAGGGCTATATTCGGATTTAAAAATATCCTGTATTATAACTCATCTTCTCAGACTGGTTATATTGCGCAAGTATCCCGTGGCGAGTTTTTCAAAAATTTAGTGTTATTGCTTAAAGATATTGTATCGATTGCAGTATCTTTCAAATCTAATAAGAAAAAATATAAGTCATTAGCCAGTGAATTAACTACGAATGATTTTTGGGAAAAGATTTTGAAGAGTAAATCTGAATAAAAAATAGTATAAGCTTACCATGCTTTTATGAATGATATTATGGAACAACTAAGCATATAATTATTGTTTAGTTGTTCCATTTTTATTAAGAGTAATGATATGTTATGAACTTTTAGATATAAAGATAATCCCAGCACAAATAAGCAATAACCCGATCATTCGAGTCATATTTACGTCCTCTTTTAGGAAGAAGTAGCCAATTGCTGCTGTAATTATAAACCCCATAGACGATAGTGGGTACGCAAGACTGACCTCTGTTTTACTCAATACTGTCATCCATAAACCGATGCTGATGATGTAGCAACTCATCCCGAAGATGAACCATGGGTTCAATAAAATATTGAGTATAAATATGAAAATATTATCAATGTTTTCGGGAATAGGCATTATTGATAACATAGTTTTCCTCAACGCCACTTGTGCGAGGGCTGTGAGGGATACACTTGTTATGGCTAACAAAAAAATAAAGGGAGTCATTATTAATCACTTTTAAACATAGCTTGCAACAATGAAAACCAATGCGGCAATTAGCCCAAGGGAAACACTTACCTTGTCTTTCATTGCAAAAACAACAGGATCGTCAGACAGTTCCTTTCTATGGCTTAGGAACCAAATTCTGGTAACCCACAGGAAAACACAAACGGGTTCAATTAGCAACCAGCCCGGAGATGTATAATTTACCTGAACCATAGCTTCTTGAGTTAAGAAAAGAAGCATGATTAGAATCGAACAGACCGCACTACTAATACCGAATGCTAATGTTAGTGGCCAATCTTGTGCTAAATATCCACGGCCGCCTATTTTATTGGTAATGCTTTGATCTGCTTTTAATATTTCTACATGTCTTTTGGCTAATGCTAATGAGAAAAATAGGAGCGCAGAAAATGAATTTAGCCATGGAGATAATGGTAATTCGTTAAGCACTGAACCCATTATAATTCGTAACGTGAAAAGAGTACCTATGATGATTACATCTAACATAGGAATTCTTTTTAATTTAAATGAATAAAGCAGTGTTAGAATAACATAGATGAGGATGCAGTAAGTTAAATTAAGAGATAGATATATTGAAGTGGTACCACCAACAATAAATAATAGTAATGCACCGATTATCCCCTGGAGTGTTGATATATTCCCTGAGGCAAGAGGACGATTTCTCTTGGTTTTATGTTTTCTATCGGCTTCTAGATCTGCGAGATCGTTAATGATATAGGTTGCGGATGCGATTAACCCAAATGCTACGAAAGCGAGTGCTGTTTTAGTAAGTGCATTGGTATCATTAATAATATGAGCTAGAAATAATGGAATGAAGATGAGTGCGTTTTTTGCCCATTGATGAAGTCGTAGTTGTTTCAACCAGACTTTGAAAATATTAATCTTTTCATCTTTAAAAAAGATACATGGTAGATCTTGTTTTATCTCTTTATGGTAATCATTCCCTTTTCCAACAAGAATTGCACCATCGGATTCATTCCAAATTGGAATGTCTACCTTATGATCTCCTGCGTACAGATAACCTTGAGGGAAATTTTCTTTAATCCATTTTAGTTTATTCAGTCCCTTCAAATTTAAGTTGTTGTCAGAACCTTTAACACCATCAAAAATACCAAGATAATCTTCAATAGAGTCAGCTATCTTTTGATTTGAGGCTGTAACTAGATAGACCTTTCTGCCTTTGCGTTTTTCTTGTTTCAGAAAATTAATTAGATCAAATCTGTAGCAGAAGGAATCTGCACTTTGAGTAACTGTTTGTGTTACAAATTCTTTTAAATGAGTTTTACCTGCAAATAAACTCTTTAACAAGGATACTATCTTTATGGGTTTTTTAAATAAAATTGACACAATACCTTCATGTAGTGTGTCAGTTTTAGATAACGTGCCATCTAAATCAACAATCAGTGGAATTTTAGGGTCGATAGCATCAAATGACTTGGAAGACATTTACATTCCTTGGCTAGCATAGGTTTACTTGAGATTTCGATAGTGCGAAAAGTAACAAGTAGTCATTGTTCAAGTAAACCTTCATTTTATACAAAATTCTTGATAGATAAAAGAGAAACATGGTGAGTACTTGTATGGTTGCAGTTTATGCTCATCAGTATCCTTAATATAGATTCAGCGTATTGTTTTGAGCTACTATGTACGCGTTTTTTCGAGGAGATGGCATATCTCCTCGGTATCCCCCTGACAGGAGTGAAAAATGTCCAAGCAACAGATCGGCGTTGTCGGTATGGCAGTGATGGGGCGCAACCTGGCGCTCAACATCGAAAGCCGTGGTTATACCGTCTCCATCTTCAACCGTTCCCGTGAAAAAACCGAAGAAGTTGTTGCCGAAAATCCAGGCAAAAAACTGGTTCCGTATTACACGGTACAGGAGTTCGTCGAGTCTCTTGAAACCCCGCGCCGTATCCTGTTAATGGTGAAAGCGGGCGCAGGCACTGATGCTGCCATCGATTCCCTTAAACCTTATCTTGATAAAGGTGACATCATCATTGATGGTGGCAATACCTTCTTCCAGGACACCATTCGTCGTAACCGTGAACTGTCTGCTGAAGGCTTTAACTTCATCGGTACCGGTGTGTCCGGCGGGGAAGAGGGCGCGCTGAAGGGGCCATCCATCATGCCTGGCGGCCAGAAAGAAGCGTATGAGTTGGTTGCGCCGATCCTGACTAAGATTGCTGCGGTGGCTGAAGATGGTGAACCGTGTGTGACTTACATTGGCGCTGATGGCGCGGGTCACTATGTGAAGATGGTTCACAACGGTATCGAGTATGGCGATATGCAGCTGATTGCTGAAGCATACTCTCTGCTGAAAGGCGGTCTGAACCTGTCAAATGACGAACTGGCTACCACCTTTACGGAGTGGAACGAAGGCGAGCTGAGCAGCTACCTGATTGACATCACCAAAGATATCTTCACCAAGAAAGATGAAGAAGGTAAGTACCTGGTTGATGTGATTCTGGATGAAGCGGCCAACAAAGGCACGGGTAAATGGACCAGCCAGAGTTCTCTGGACTTGGGTGAGCCGCTGTCTCTTATCACTGAATCCGTATTTGCTCGCTATATCTCCTCCCTGAAAGACCAGCGTGTTGCAGCATCTAAAGTGCTGTCTGGCCCGCAGGCAAAACTGGCGGGTGATAAAGCTGAGTTTATCGAGAAAGTACGCCGTGCACTGTACCTGGGTAAAATCGTTTCTTACGCACAGGGCTTCTCTCAGCTGCGTGCGGCATCCGACGAGTACAACTGGGATCTGAACTACGGCGAAATCGCGAAGATCTTCCGCGCGGGCTGCATTATTCGTGCGCAGTTCTTGCAGAAAATCACCGACGCTTATGCTGAAAATGCGGGCATTGCCAACCTGTTGCTGGCACCGTATTTCAAAAACATTGCTGACGAATATCAGCAAGCGTTGCGTGATGTGGTTGCCTACGCGGTGCAGAACGGTATTCCGGTACCAACCTTCTCTGCGGCGGTTGCCTACTACGACAGCTACCGTGCTGCGGTGCTGCCAGCTAACCTGATTCAGGCTCAGCGTGACTACTTTGGCGCGCACACCTATAAGCGCACCGATAAAGAAGGTGTGTTCCACACCGAATGGTTGGATTAATCTGAATTATAGTTCACCCATATGAATGCAGGCCCGGAGTATCCCTCCGGGTTTTTTTATTGTAAGGAAGCACTCGAATCGGTAATGAGAGTTATGATTATCGATATGAATGTTTTCAAGCAGGCTAAGATGCAGTGAATTTGAAGTCATATGGTCGATCCGTGAGCGTAGGCCTTGGATAAAGGAGATACTATCTATAGACCTGCAATTATTCCGGGCAGTGATTAAGCGGGTATCTCGTGTCTGGCAAATAAAAAGCCGTAAGAACATATGTTGTATATTTTATTTTTTATATGAAAGAATATTTAGAACTGATTAACTGATTAACTGATTAACTGATTAACTGATTAACTGATTAACTGATTAACTGATTAACTGATTAACTGATTAACTGATTAACTGATTAACTGATTAACTGATTAACTGATTAACTGATTAACTGATTAACTGATTAACTGATTAACTGATTAACTGATTAACTGATTAACTGATTAACTGATTAACTGATTAACTGATTAACTGATTAACTGATTAACTGATTAACTGATTTACTAATGTCAGACAATACGCTGTATTCTATACTGAGAAAGTACGGCTATAGCCATATCAAAGATAATGTTGTTCAAAGATCATCTTTTTGTCCGTGATATTTATTTTGATATGTGGAGTCATCATCATTGAGAATAAAGCACTGTGTCTGTATTAACATGCGTAGTTAGGAACAGTTAGCATCAACTGAGTGATGCCCGACTTCTCAAGTATTATAAAAAAGTAATAAAAATATTGCTAAAGTATCCATTATGTGTTTTTTCAGGGGTGTATAACTCTATTTTATATTAGTGTAGCATATATACAAATGGTTAAATATTGACCATGTGAATGCTCTTGGTTGGATCATGGTTGGAAAAAGACTATACTACGGCCAGGCAAAATCTATGTTTTTGACGTCTCGGAATGAAAATTCCGTGTATAGTGCTCTGATGGTTAAAAAGGTTTTTTGCAAGGACGAAGGTGATTAAATTCGATACTTACAAACCTCCAGAGAGAGCGGTTACGTATTTTGGCTACTTAAAATCTTGTAGATTGCTGCAGATTTTTCTCATTGCATGTAAGAAGAAGAATCGTTAGCATTTTTAAAATAGTTATCTACTACAATGTGTTACAGCTGTTACTCCGAAGGAGCTATCGTATCATCAGAGGATTTACAGCGTTGTATTTAGCAGTGAGAAGTTTGGTTTCTCTGAGCCAAGGGCGGTAGCATACCTTTTTATAAATTTCAAATTATTATTTATGCTATAATTATGGTACATTCGATGGGCATTTCATAATGAAGTATAATTTAGGTTACCTTTTTGATTTAGTGTACGTTATCACGCAAAAGGATCTGAAGGTCAGATACAAGAGCAGTCTATTGGGCTATTTATGGTCAATAGCAAACCCTTTGCTTTTTGCGATGATATATTATTTCATCTTTAAATTGGTAATGAGGGTTCAGATTCCTAATTACACAGTTTTTCTAATTACTGGGTTGTTCCCTTGGCAATGGTTTTCAAATTCAGCAACAAATTCGCTGTTTTCATTCCTTTCTAACGCACAAATCATTAAAAAAACGGTGTTTCCACGTTCAGTCATTCCGTTAAGCAATGTAATGATGGAAGGTCTTCATTTCCTTTGTACTTTACCTGTAATTGCAATGTTTTTATTTATTTACGGTATGTCACCATCAATTGTATGGTTGTGGGGAATACCTATCATCGCCATTGGTCAAATAATTATTACTTTCGGCTTCGCGTTAATTTTTTCAACGTTGAACTTGTTTTTTAGAGACCTGGAACGTTTCGTAAGTTTGGGTATCATGTTGCTTTTTTACTGTACCCCTATACTGTACGGCGCGGATATGATCCCAAGCCAGTATGCTTGGTTAATACATTATAACCCACTGGCTAGTATGATTTTGGCATGGCGTGATCTTTTCATGAACGGCCATCTTGATTATATGCATATGGCATATTTATATGCATCTGGCATCACTGTTTTAGTCATTGGGATGTGGGTTTTCAATAAGCTTAAATTTCGTTTTGCAGAGATACTATGATGCCAGTAGTCATTGAATTTTGTAATGTAACTAAAGAATATCCACTTTATCATCACATAGGCTCTGGTATTAAAGATTTATTGTTCCATCCGAAACGAGCAATGAGTCTTTTGAAAGGGCGTAAGTATTTGGCCATTGAAAACATATCATTTACCGTTAATAAAGGTGAATCAGTTGCGTTAATTGGTCGTAATGGTGCAGGGAAAAGTACATCCTTGGGCTTGGTGGCTGGAGTATTGAAACCAAGTAAGGGAGAGGTAAAAGTCACGGGTCGTGTTGCATCTATGCTTGAGCTGGGGGGCGGCTTTCATCCTGAGTTAACTGGGCGAGAAAATATAATATTAAATGCTACACTTTTAGGATTAAGACGATCTGAGGTGTATAAAAAGCTCGATAAAATTATTGAATTCTCCGAACTAGGCAGTTTTATTGATGAACCAATTCGTGTTTATTCAAGTGGAATGCTGGCAAAACTTGGGTTCTCAGTAATTAGCCAAGTTGATCCTGATGTATTAATCATTGATGAGGTTTTGGCTGTTGGTGATATTGCGTTCCAAAGAAAATGTATTAACACCATCAGTGCGTTTAAAGAAAAAGGCGTGACGATTTTGTTTGTGAGTCATAGTATGACTGACGTCAAGAAGGTATGCGATAAAGTTATTTGGGTTGAGAATCATCGGCTGAAAGCTATTGGTGATGCTGACTCGGTTATTAGTGAATATGTAGCCTCAATGGCTTGATGGGTAAATGATGACACAGAAAAATATTCTAATTGTTGGTGCTGGTTTCTCTGGCGCGGTTATTGGTCGTATGCTGGCAGATGCTGGACATAAAGTGAGTGTTATCGATAGCCGAGCTCACATTGCAGGTAACTGCTATAGTGAGAGAGATTCTGAAACCGGTGTCATGGTTCATACTTATGGGCCACATATCTTCCATACTGATAATACTGAAGTTTGGGACTATATATCTAAATTTACTCAGATGATGCCATATGTTAATAGGGTGAAAACTACAGTAAATGGTCAAGTGTTTTCGTTACCGATTAATCTTCATACAATTAACCAATTTTTTAAAACAACTTGTTCTCCTGAAGAAGCACGTAAATTAATCGAAGATAAAAGCGACAAAGATATCGTCGAGCCGATGACTTTTGAAGAGCAGGCTTTGCGGTTCGTTGGTAAAGAATTGTATGAAGCCTTTTTTAAGGGTTATACCATTAAGCAATGGGGAATGTCTCCTGCAGAACTTCCGGCTTCGATTCTCAAACGATTACCTGTACGATTTAATTATGATGATAACTATTTTAATCATAAATATCAGGGCATGCCTAAAGATGGCTATACAGTTATTGTTGAGAAAATTCTTGAACACAAGAATATTTCAGTAACACTCAATACCTTATTTGATCCGAACTCACGTGATAAATATGATCATGTGTTCTATAGTGGTGCATTGGATGGTTTCTACAATTATGCCTTAGGGCGTTTGGGATACCGTACACTTGATTTCGATATGTTCCGTGTTGATGGCGATTTTCAAGGCTGTGCAGTGATGAATTATGGGGAACAAGAGGTACCTTATACGCGCATTACGGAACATAAATATTTTGCACCGTGGGAGCAGCATAATAAATCGATCTGCTATCGTGAATTCAGTCGGAAGTGTGAACCGAATGATATTCCTTACTATCCTATTCGCCAGGTAGGCGAGATGGATATGTTAGAAAACTACTTAAATAAAGCCGAAAAAGAAAAAAATATCACGTTTGTAGGGCGCTTAGGCACTTATCGTTATTTGGATATGGATGTCACAATTGCTGAAGCTATGAATACAGCGAAAAACTATCTAGAATCCCTACAAAATAATTCACCGATGCCAGTATTTACGGTAAAGGTTAGATGAATATAACTGCTTTAATTGTAACCTATAATCGGTTAAATAAATTAAAAAAAACAGTTCAGGCAACCTTAGCGTTGCCTTTTAAGTCTGTTATTGTTGTTGATAATGCATCTACTGATGGAACTATGGAGTGGCTCAGAACAAACTGTGATAAACGCTTGATTGTTCTTTCATGTAATGAAAATACAGGTGGAGCTGGCGGCTTTAAATATGGTTCTGAATGGATTGTTAATAATATAGAGACCGACTGGGTTTTATTTTATGATGATGATGCTTATCCACAAGCGGATTTTTTTGAACGAATACAGGTAGAATCATTAACAGAAAAAACGGTATACGCATGTAATGTTATTGATACTCATGGGGCTCGTTGTGGTATGAATATACCATGGAAAAAATACCCAAGTAGTATTCTTGATAATATAAAGTATCTGGTAAAGTCAAATAGTTTCATTGCTGATGGAACTAAGAATGACCAGATAATTAGCGTATCTTTTGTGGGAATGTTAATTAGCAAAATCAATTTAGAAAAATATTATCATTTTATAGATGAGAGTCTTTTCATTTATTTTGATGATGTATATTTTTCATATCATCTTCATATGAATGATATTAAGATGGAGTACCTTATGAATTTGTCCGTTATTCACGATGTTAGCCAGAACACGGGATATATGGCACACTGGAAGGTATATTATCTTATAAGAAATATGATGTTCTCAAAACATATTTTTGGTTCCAGAAGACCTTTTAGTAATGTGTATATATTTCTTCGGTTGATAAAATATAGTGTTAAGGCACTGAAACATCCGGAGAAAAAAGAGTATATAAAAAGTTTGGTTCGAGGGGTTTATGACGGAATATGTAATCATAAGTGGAAACGGTGAAATACCCTATTATGAGTAAAAAACTATGTTATTTCATTAATTCAGCGTGGTATTTTGAGTTACATTGGTTGGATCGGGCTAAAGCAGCGATTGATGCTGGTCATGATGTGTCTCTTGTAGCTAGGTTTAATAACACCGAAATTCTGAGAAAACTAGAGAGCATCGGGATTAAATGTTTTGAAAGTAATATGAAGGAAAATGGAATCAATCCATTTATATATCTTTGTGATTATCTCAGGGTGTCAAAAATTTTAAATAAAATAAACCCGGATATTCTTCATTGTATCACAATTAAACCCGGAATTATCAGCTGTTTGTGGTGTAACATCAATAAAAAGCGACTGATCTATAGTTTTGTTGGATTGGGGCGAGTATTCGAAAATACCAGTCTGGTATATAAGACACTGCGCTTTTTTATTACTCGGTTGTACAGTTTTCTGTTTTCAGGTATTGATTGTAAGGTTGTTTTTGAGCATGAGGCTGATCGGAATAAGATTATTAACATTATAGGGATAGAACAATCGAAAACGGTGGTTATTGATGGTGCGGGAATCGATGTGAATTATTTTTCGTATAGTGAAGAGCCGAACGAAGGTATCCCCAAAGTTTTATTCGCTAGCCGTATGTTGTGGAGTAAGGGACTGGCAGACCTTTTAAAAGTGAAGAAACGTCTCACCGCTGAAGGCATAAATTTTGAAGTCTTAGTAGCTGGAATTATTGTTGATAATGACAGTGATGCGATCAACTTACATCAGATTGAAAAATGGGATCAATCCGGAGATATTACGTGGCTTGGTACTCGTAATGATATAAAAGAACTGATTCAGCGCTCAAATATCGTTGCCCTTCCTTCTGTATATGCAGAAGGCGTGCCACGCATCTTACTTGAGGCTGGGGCCGTAGGCCGGGCAACTATTACATACAATATTGGTGGCTGCAATAGTTTAGTGAAAGATGGTTTCAATGGAGCCATTGTAGAAAAGAAAAATATAGTTCAGTTTGCTGAGAAACTGAAGACTCTACTAATAGACAATAAGTTGAGAAGTGAAATGGGATTGAATGCCCGGAAACTTGTTGAGTCAAAATATTCTTCGGATATTATTATTACGGAAACATTACGGTTGTATTCTATTGATAATCAGTAAATGTAGAATAAATTAAATAACTAGATGCGATAAAATTAAAAGCAGTGAGCACTTAGATTTCTAGCGTTAATAGTTTGCTGTATGGAGGGATAAAGATGGCCCAGTGCAACGATATCTTTGTTCTGTTCAATATATGTCATATTTGGCGATACATCTGAAAAATCGAATTTCGTAATTTCTCATAAGAATGTTTCATGGATATGATGAATATGGATACGTGATTAATAGTTATGGCAGTAATTCTCTATGAGAAGGGATGCGAATCACATATAGAGTTGCCAGAAGAGCGCTTCAAAAGTGATAGTAAATTATTTGGCATAGGCGCAGATACTAAACCCATCTCCGCAGGAGATGGGTTTAGTTGGTAAATAACCTATCGACCTAAAAGTATATTATCATATACAGCGGATACGATTTTTTTAGCCACGCTGTCATTTTTATTAATTATGAGAAAATCTTCACAGTTTCTTTCTTGATTTGATTTTTTTGTATCCGCTTTTCCATCTTTAAATTCAATCAACATGTTTAATGCTTGATGAATATCATTAACCGCGTTCAAACCTTCTGATATTTTCATCCCGTTACCATCAAATGGTAAATGATTTTTACGTTCTAAGAATATAATAGGTTTTTTTTCTAACTGGAATTCAAGTAACCAACTTATACCATCGATAAGTAATAGATCAGCCGCTTTGAAAATTGATGAGTATGTTGAAAATATACTATAGCCGGTATTACTTAGCGCATTCCATTCAGTAATAAAGTTATCGAAATCGGATCTTAATCCCTCGTCCTCAATGTTGTTCATGATTGTGACTAATGCCGGGTGAGGGCTAAATATTATATCAATGTCCTGATTGTTTTTGGCGAATACCAACATTTCTTTATAAATTGATAAGAACATACCAAAATTAGACCATCCGTCAAAAATACTATGATGTGCCCCCCATATTACTTTATAATTATCTGATTCTGCGATTGGCCATGAAGGTTTAGCATTCTGAAAAACTTCAACCTTTGGGTGACCTGTCACGATATGATTTTTTAAAGTACTTAACTTCTCATCCTGCTCTTTTGAGTATGAGTTTGCGGAAAATACCAGTTCACATGATTGGTGAAAATAGCTATTGTTAATGTTTTCATCAACACCATCTAAAAAATTCATTATCTCATATGGGATATAATATAATTTAGCGAACCTTAAATTTTCAGTTGCGAAGCCAGGTGGATAATCATAATCCCATTGTGATTGCCTAAATATGATATCTGGGGAAAGTGTTTTTATTATATCCAGATCTAAATACGAATTTTTGTTATTTAGCCTTATGTGATCAATATTTTGTGATGATAAAAATTTATGCACCTTATCTTCATCGATAAATGACTTTTCTCCTGGAAAACGGCGATTGACCGAAAAAATGATGGGCGTGAACCTAGAGTCTTGAGAAAATTCAGCAATAACTGAGCCAATACTATCCCATGCTTCTACGTTATGGATGATAAATGCGCAAATGAAGTTGTTATCTTTTTTTATTTTTTTTGATATTAAGTTAACCGTTTGATTTAGGTTTCTAACTGTTTGATTCAAATCTAAAAGTGAAGCGCTTGTTTTGTCGAGATTTCTTGATAGGTGTTCAAGTTCCTGACTTATTCTATCAATTTTTTCTGAGTCTCCATTTTTAAGTGAATCTCTGATTAAGTTAACTAGTTTATCTCTTACTATTTTTTTGATATTTTTCAATTGTTCACCATTCTCGTCATTGGTTCATGTGACTTATTTTATTTTGATTATAACAAATGTAAAGTGTTGTGTTGAGGATTTTCTTAGTTTGGTGTTGTTCTTCTTCTAGAAGTTGAATTGATTAGAATAATAATTATGCCTTAATAAAAAACAATGTTTATTTGTTCTGGGTTTACTGATGAATTTTTATTGGTTCTTTGATTATGTGAACGGTAGCGATATGATTTCCTAGCTAGATATATGCTGGAAAATGAAATTGAGTGCTGAATCATACCCTTAATTAGAAATCAGATATTCTCGGGGGGGGCATTTTTCAGCGGTGTTGAAAAATCTATTTCTGATCAATGGCTTGGATATTTATTTAAATATAATGGTTGGGCATGGTTCTGATGTTATCAGGTAGATGCCAATAATCGGCATGAAAGGATAAAAACAGAGGTCTTAGTCTTTAGGAATGATATCTGCCTACACGGTTTCAACGCCTTCTTCGCCCACTTTCTGGATATTACCTTAGTGTACTGCTTAGCGCTGCGTTGGTCCGGTCAATGGCTATGGCCTCCGGGTCGTTTATATAGTTACAGTCACTTTCACACATTTTGACATACACCGAATGGCTGGATTAATCTGAATTAGTTCACCCATGATTGCAGGCCCGGAGCGCTCCTCCGGGCTTTTTTATTGTCTAAAAACGGCATTCAGCCTGC
Source organism: Kluyvera fluvialis (assembly GCF_059725275.1). NCBI lineage: Bacteria > Pseudomonadati > Pseudomonadota > Gammaproteobacteria > Enterobacterales > Enterobacteriaceae > Kluyvera > Kluyvera fluvialis. Next base: position 1,895,585 of record NZ_AP046142.1, read on the forward strand.
TCTGATAGCCTTCGTTGACCTGATTCACGATATACTGGTTACACGCTGGCTCAACACGACTGCGTTGGGTCTCATGGGGATGCGACACTCACCCTCACATGTTTAATCGGAAGAAGTTACAGAGCGAATGAAGATAACTATCTCAGGAACAGGTTATGTAGGTCTGTCGAACGGTATTTTGATTGCCCAGCACCACGAGGTGGTTGCACTGGACATCGTTCAGGCCAAAGTTGACATGCTGAATCAGAAAAAATCGCCGATTGTCGATAAAGAGATTGAAGAGTATCTGGCGACAAAACCACTGAACTTCCGCGCCACTACCGATAAGCATGATGCGTATCGCGATGCTGATTTCGTTATCATTGCTACCCCGACGGACTATGATCCGAAGACGAACTACTTTAATACCTCCAGCGTTGAGTCGGTTATCCGTGATGTTATTGAGATCAACCCGAATGCGGTGATGATCATCAAATCCACTATCCCGGTGGGCTTTACCAACAGTATTAAAGAGAAGTTCGGTATTGATAATATCTTCTTCTCGCCGGAATTCTTGCGTGAGGGCCGTGCGCTGTACGATAACTTACACCCGTCACGTATCGTGGTTGGCGAGCGTTCTGAACGTGCTGAGCGTTTTGCCTCGCTGCTGCAAGAAGGGGCGGTTAAGCAAAATATCCCAACGCTGTTTACTGATTCGACCGAAGCGGAAGCCATCAAACTGTTTGCCAATACCTACTTGGCATTGCGTGTGGCGTACTTTAACGAACTGGACAGCTACGCGGAAAGTTTAGGGCTTAACTCACGGCAGATTATCGAAGGCGTGTGTCTTGATCCGCGTATCGGCAATCATTACAACAATCCATCGTTTGGCTACGGTGGCTATTGCTTGCCGAAAGACACCAAACAGCTATTGGCGAACTATGAGTCAGTGCCGAATAACATCATTGGCGCAATTGTTGATGCGAACCGTACCCGCAAAGACTTTATCGCTGACTCCATCCTCGCTCGTCAGCCTAAAGTGGTTGGCGTGTATCGGCTGATTATGAAGTCGGGTTCCGATAACTTCCGCGCGTCTTCTATTCAGGGGATTATGAAACGCATTAAAGCGAAAGGTATCCCAGTGATTATCTACGAACCGGTGATGCAGGAAGACGAGTTCTTCAACTCGCGCGTGGTGCGTGACCTGGATGCCTTTAAGCAAGAAGCGGATGTGATTATCTCTAACCGCATGGCGGAAGAGTTGGCGGATGTCGCAGATAAAGTCTATACCCGCGACTTGTTTGGTAACGACTAGTGAGCGCTCAAAAAAATACCCTCATCGCGAGGTAATGCTGGTCAATTAAGCGCCACATTCCGTTCACCTGATGTTTTGTAGAACATGAAGCCGCTGTTCCTGTGAACGGGTCAAGGGGGACTGCCGAGTCCCCCTTGACAATCCCTGCGGCCCCGCAGGGAAATCGGTGCTTCGCACTACGCTCGCCTGCGAATTCCAGCCTGCGGCACGGCGAAACTCGACTTCCTGTCTCGGTTCGCCTCAGTCCGCCATCCCAGGCGGTCTGACCTTGTCTTCCTTTCTCCGGCTCGCCGATTTCCATCGGGGACTCATCGGTTTCAGCCACTCAGGTTGTCGCTATTCGTTCAATGAGCGCAACTGGCGGCGATACTAAAAGTAGAAATCCCTTTAACTGACAAGCATTACCCCATCGCGAGGGCATTGTTGTTTAAATCTGATAAAACCCGCGATACCAATCGACGAAGTTTTTCACGCCATCTTTTACCGACGTTTGTGGTTTGAACCCGACCAGATCGTACAGCGGCTGTGTTTCTGCGCTGGTTTCCAGGACATCGCCCGCTTGCATTGGCAGCATATTTTTCTCGGCTTTGACCCCTAATGCCTCTTCCAGTGCGGTGATGTAATCCATCAGTTCAACCGGGGAGCTGTTGCCGATATTGTAGACGCGATACGGTGCGGAGCTGGTTGCCGGGGAGCCGGTTTCTACTGTCCAGTCTGCTTCAGGCTGCGGGATAACGTCCTGCAGGCGGATAATCGCTTCTACGATGTCATCAATGTAGGTGAAGTCACGCTTCATTTTGCCGTAGTTGTAGACATCAATACTCTTGCCTTCCAGCATCGCTTTAGTGAATTTGAACAGCGCCATGTCCGGGCGGCCCCACGGGCCATAGACAGTGAAGAAGCGCAGGCCCGTGGTCGGCAAACCGTACAGGTGCGAATAGGTATGCGACATCAGTTCGTTGGCTTTTTTGGTGGCGGCATACAGCGACACCGGATGATCGACGCTATCGTCGGTCGAGAACGGCATTTTGCGGTTCAAGCCATACACTGAACTGGATGAAGCGTACAGCAAGTGCTGCACTTTATTATGCCGACAGCCTTCGAGAATATTGAGATGGCCGACGAGATTCGCCTGGGCATAGGCGTGTGGGTTTTCCAGTGAGTAACGAACGCCTGCCTGTGCCGCGAGATGAATCACGCGGTCGAATTGTTGTTCTGCAAACAGCGCCGCCATAGTGGCGTTATCGGCAAGATCTGCTTTCACAAAGTGAAAATCGGCGGATTGCAGCAGGTCAAGACGTGCCTGCTTCAGGCTAACGTCATAGTAATCATTGAGGTTGTCGAGGCCGACCACCTGATGACCTGCCGCGAGTAGCCGTTGGCTGACGTGAAACCCAATAAAGCCCGCAGCGCCGGTGACCAAATATTTCATAGCATTCCTTAAACGTAAATCCGATGCGGATCTCTCTTTTCGATCCTGACATAATCAAAGATCATACATTCTGAACGACAAAAAATATAATCGTTATCTTTTATTAACGTTACCGGGGCGGGCGTTTAGGCGAGAAACCCGGCTGGGATGCCGGGCCAGGGGAGGGGATTACTGATGGCGCTGCCGCAAATTCTCAATCACTGCGGTCAAATCTAACTGCTGATCCTGCAACAGTACCAGCAGGTGATACATCAAGTCGGAGGCTTCATTTTTCAGCTCAAACTTATCCTGCACAGTGGCTGCCAATGCGGTTTCGACGCCTTCTTCACCCACTTTCTGCGCAATACGCTTCGTGCCGCTGGCATACAGTTTGGCGGTGTAAGAACTTGCCGGATCGGCGGTTTTGCGTTCTGCCAGCAGTTGCTCAAGCTGATACAGAAACAGCCATTGGTGATGGGTATCGCCAAAGCAGCTTGATGTGCCTTTATGGCAGGTTGGGCCAATCGGGTTAACCAACACCAGCAGGGTATCGTTGTCGCAATCCGCCGTGATGTTCACCACATTAAGGACGTTGCCGGAGGTTTCACCTTTGGTCCACAAACGCTGTTTGGTGCGTGAGAAAAAGGTCACTTTGCCCGTTTCTTGCGTTTTCGCCAGCGCTTCCTGGTTCATATAGCCCAGCATCAGCACTTCGCCAGATACTGCGTGTTGAATAATGGCGGGCATCAGTCCGTCGGTTTTTTGCCAATCCAGTTGTTCAGTTAACATACCCGTATCTCCACGCCCTGTGCTGCCAGGTACGCTTTTAGTTCACCAATATTAATGATTTGTTTGTGGAACACCGAGGCGGCCAGCGCGCCGTCAACGTTAGCGACACGGAAAGCATCGAGGAAGTGTTCCATGCTGCCCGCGCCGCCAGAGGCGATCAGCGGCACGCGGCAGACGTCGCGGACTTTTTTCAACTGCTCCAGGTCGTAGCCGTTACGCACGCCATCCTGGTTCATCATATTGAGTACGATTTCGCCCGCACCGCGTTTTTGTACTTCTTGTACCCAATCCAGCGTTTCCCACTGGGTCACACGGGTGCGGCTCTCGTCACCGGTATATTGATTAACGTGATATTTGCCGCTGTCAGCGTCATACCAGGTATCAACGCCGACCACGATACACTGCACGCCGAAGCGATCGGCGAGACGAGTGATCAACGTTGGGTCAGCCAGCGCGGGTGAGTTAATAGAAATTTTGTCGGCGCCGAAAGAGAGAATACGAGCGGCATCATCAATCGATTTTATGCCACCAGCAACGCAGAACGGAATATCAATCACTTCCGCAACGCGAGAAACCCAGCTTTTATCGACCACGCGACCATCGCTGGAGGCGGTGATATCGTAGAATACCAGCTCATCCGCGCCTTCATCGGCGTAGCGTTTTGCCAGCGGGACGATGTCGCCGATAATCTCATGATTGCGGAACTGGACGCCTTTCACCACTTGCCCATCACGCACATCGAGACAAGGAATTATCCGTTTTGCCAGCATTGGATGGCCTCCGTTACGTTGAATTTACCTTCCAGCAGGGCACGGCCGACAATCACACCGCGTACGCCCGTACCGCGTAATGCCGCGATATCATTCAGGCTGCCAATACCGCCGGAAGACTGGAACGCAACCTGCGGGTAACGCGCGCACACTTCGTCATATAACGAAACATTTGACCCCGCCAGCGTGCCGTCGCGGGAAATATCGGTACACAATACGTGCTGTAGGCCGACGGGTTGATAGGCTGCGACTAACTCTTCGAGCGTAACGCCGGAGTTTTCCTGCCAGCCGCTGACGGCGACCTGTTTGGCTCCGCGCTCGTCAATACGCACATCCAGCGCCAGCACTAAGTGCTCTGCACCGAAGCGTTTAAACCAGCCTTTTACGATGTCAGGGGATTTTACCGCCGTGGAGCCAACCACAACGCGCGCGACACCTGCGTCGATAAGCGCCGCGACATCGTCTTCATTGCGCACGCCGCCGCCAACCTGCACCGGCACATTGACACCGGCGACCAGTTTTTTCAGCAGTGCAATCTGGCGCTGTGCCGGGTCTTTCGCGCCGGTTAAATCGACCAGATGCAACACTTCAGCGCCCTGTGCCGCGTATTCCTGCAAACGCGGCAGGGGATCGTTGCCGTAATCGCGTTGTTGGGCGTAATCTCCCTGATGGAGGCGCACCACAGTGCCGTTAATCAAATCTAAAGCCGGAATGATCATCACATCTCCAGGAAGTTCTTCAGCAGTTGCGCGCCCGCTGCGCCGGAGCGCTCGGGGTGGAACTGCACGCCATAAAAGTTATCTTTCTGCACGGCGGCGGTGAACGGCTCGCCGTAGTTACACTGAGCGATGGTGTACTCATTGACTGGCATGGCGTAGCTGTGCACAAAGTAAAAGTATGCGCCGTCCTCAATGCCACGAAACAGGCGATCGCCCGCTTTGGGATACACACGGTTCCAGCCCATGTGCGGCAGCGGCAGGCCGAGGTCGGTCATTTTCGGCACGTCCTGGTCGATTATCCCCAGCAGGTCAACACCGCCGGTTTCTTCACTGTTGCGACCCAGCAACTGCATACCGAGGCAAATCCCCAGCACCGGTTGCGTACAGGCTTTAATCAACTCAACCAGCTCGCGCTCGCGCAGTTGATCCATTGCGGCCTGAGCCGTGCCTACACCCGGCAGGAAAAGTTTGTCGGCGCGCAGTACCACTTCCGCCTCGCGGCTGACCACCGGCTCATAACCGTGGCGCGCAATGGCCGACTTCACCGAGTTAAGGTTGGCGCAGCCGGTATCAAGGACAACTACGTTCATCACAGCACTCCTTTTGACGAGGGGAGTGTGTCGCCGTCTACGCGAATTGCCTGGCGCAGCGTGCGACCAAAGACTTTAAACAGGCTTTCCACGCGGTGGTGATCGTTTTTGCCTTTGGTTTTCAGGTGCAGCGTGATGCCCATCGCATAAGAAAGCGAGCGGAAGAAGTGCTCGATCATCTCGGTGCTGAGGTCGCCCACGCGCTGATAGGTGAACTCAGCTTTATATTCCAGGTGCGGGCGGCCAGAAATATCCAGCGCGCAGCGTGCCAGGCATTCGTCCATTGGCAGCACAAAACCGAAGCGATTAATCCCGCGTTTGTCGCCCAGCGCTACTTTTAGCGCTTCGCCCAGCGCCAGACCGGTGTCTTCCACGGTGTGGTGGTCGTCAATATACAGGTCGCCTTTTACCGTGATGTTCATACGAAAACCGCCGTGGGTGGCAATCTGATCCAGCATATGGTCGAAGAAACCCACGCCGGTGTTGATTTTGCTGCTGCCTTCGCGGTCGAGCCACACTTCAACGTCAATCTGCGTTTCACGGGTATTACGCTCAATGCGCGCGTAACGGTCACGGCGGGTCAACTGCTCGCCAATCGCCGCCCAGTTCAGGGTTTCGCGGTTATAACGCAAGCCGGTAATGCCCATGTTCGTCGCCAGTTCAACGTCGGTGGCGCGGTCGCCAATTACGTAGCTGTTGGCGCTGTCCATCACGCCGTCTGCCAGCCAGGTGTTGACCAACTGTGTTTTCGGTTTGCGGCATTCGCAGTTATCGGCGGGCAGATGCGGGCAAATTAGCACATCGTCAAAAGCCACACCCTGCGAGGTAAAAATTTGCATCATCAGGTTGTGCGGGCCGTCGAAATCCGCCTGCGGGAAACTGTCAGTGCCCAGCCCATCCTGGTTGGTGATCATCACCAGTTTAAACCCGGCCTTTTGCAGCTTCAGCAGCACCGGAATGGCGTCTGGCTCGAAGGCCAGTTTGGCAAAACTGTCCACCTGATAGTCGCTTGGCGGTTCACTGATCAGAGTGCCGTCACGATCGATAAAGAGAAACTTCTGGGTCATACGGTCTCCGCTTTCAAAGCGTCAATCACGCGCTGGCTCTCTGCTCGAGTGCCGATAGTGATGCGCAAACAGCCGCTTAAAGAAGGTTGTTTATTCTGGTCACGTAAGATAATGCCCTGATCCCACAAAGATTTAAATACAACACTGGAGGCTTTGATGCGAGCCAGTACGTAGTTAGTCTCGGAATCGAAAACCTGCTCCACGCACGCAATGGTGCGCAGCGCGTCTACCAGATATTGACGTTCGTCGAGGATCTGCGCGACGCGTTGGCGCATGGCGGCAATCCCCTGTGGGCTTAGCGCTTGCGCGGCAATATCAGCCACCGGTGTGGAGAGCGGATAGGGGGCAATCACTTTCATCAGTAACGCAATCACCTCTTTATTAGCGAGCGTAAACCCGCAGCGCAGACCCGCCAGCGCAAAGGCTTTAGACAGGGTGCGCAGAATCACGAGGTGTGGATACTCCGCCAGCCATCCGGCGAGCGTTGCCTGCGGGCAAAATTCGATGTACGCCTCATCAGCAACCACGATAGCTTTATCGCGAGTCATCTCCAGCAGCGCGCGGAAGTCCTGCGGGCGGATAATTTGCCCGGTTGGGTTGTTCGGGCTGCAAACGTACAGCACTTTGACGTTGCTCAGACTGTCGGCAATAGCCGACAAATCCAGTTGCCAGTCGGCTTTGGCTGGCACTGTGCGGCACTCTACGCCGAGGGTTTCGGCGCTGACGCTGTACATGCCGTAGGTCGGTGGACAAAACAGCACGGCGTCCTGGCCTGGTTCGCAAAAGGCGCGTACCAGCAGTTCGATGCCTTCGTCTGCGCCACGGCTCACCAGCACTTGCTCTGGCGCAACGCCTGCATAGGCGGCGTAGTTCTCGATAACCGCTTTGGGCTGGCATTCCGGGTAGCGGTTGAGCGTTTGTTGGCTTAACTCAAACGGCACTGCGGTGGGGTATTCGTTGGCGTTCAGCCACACGTCGCCTTTACCGCCCAGACGGCGGGCAGACTGGTACGGCGTCAGGGCGCGAACGTTTTCACGGGCTAACTGTTCAATGCTCATGCTTGCTCCTTCAGGGCGTTAACGCGCAGGGTGACGGCATTTTTGTGGGCGGTCAGGCGCTCGGCGGCGGCCAGCGTTTCAATGGTGGCGGCGATCGCAGAGAAACCGTCGCGTGATAACTCCTGAACGGTCATCCGTTTTTGGAAATCAGCCAGCCCCAGGCTTGAGCTGGTGGCGGTATAACCGTAGGTCGGCAGCACGTGGTTGGTTCCGGAGGCGTAATCGCCCGCCGATTCCGGTGACCAGTCGCCAAGGAACACGGAACCTGCGCTGGTGATGGCATCGACCAGTTCACGCGCGTTTCGGGTCTGGATAATCAAGTGCTCAGGGCCGTAGGCGTTGGAGATTTCAATGCATTGCGCCAGGTCTCTGGTGATGATTAACCGGCTGGCAGAGAGCGCCTGACGCGCGGTATCGGCGCGGGAAAGCTCCGCCAACTGGCGTTCTACCGCCTCGGCAACGCCTTGTGCGATACCAGCATCTGGGGTCAGCAAAATAACCTGCGAGTCCGGGCCGTGTTCGGCCTGAGAGAGCAAGTCGGCGGCGATAAAGTCCGGCGTAGCGCCGCTGTCGGCGATGACCAGCACTTCCGACGGGCCTGCTGGCATATCAATTGCCGCGCCGTCGAGGCGCTGGCTGACCTGGCGTTTGGCTTCCGTGACGAAGGCATTGCCTGGGCCAAAGATTTTGTCCACTTTAGGAATCGACTCTGTGCCCAGTGCCAGTGCGGCAATCGCCTGCGCGCCACCGACTTTAAAGACGTTTTCCACACCGCAAAGCTGTGCCGCGTAGAGTATTTCGTCGGCAATTGGCGGCGGTGAGCACAGCACGACTTTTTGGCAGCCCGCGATGCGCGCCGGGGTTGCCAGCATCAATACCGTTGAAAACAGCGGTGCAGAGCCGCCGGGAATATACAGCCCCACAGAAGCGATAGGGCGCGTGACCTGCTGGCAGCGTACGCCAGGCTGCGTTTCGATATCGACCGGCGGCAAAATTTGTGCGCGGTGGAAGGTGTCGATATTGCGCACGGCGGCTTGCATTGCCTGTTTTAACTCGTCGCTTAAACGGGCGCTGGCCTGCTGAATTTCTTCCGCCGTCACCTTCATCGCACCGACGTCGGTTTTGTCAAACCTGGCGCTGTATTCACGTAGCGCGCTGTCGCCATGACGTTTCACGTTATCGAGAATTTCTGCCACCGTCCGGGTAATACTGTCGGAGGCCGAAATGGCCGGACGCATTAACAGCGCGCGCTGTTGTTCGGGGCTACAGCGGTTCCAGTCAATCAGGGTATTGAAGCTCATGGCGCTTACTCCATCATCTTCTCAATCGGCAGCACCAGAATAGAGCTGGCACCCAGGGCTTTCAGTTTTTCCATGGTTTCCCAGAACAGTGTCTCGCTGCTGACCATGTGCATCGCCACGCGCTGTTGATCGCCCGCCAGTGGCAGGATAGTTGGGCGTTCTGCGCCCGGCAGCAGGGCAATCACTTCGTCCAGGCGATCCGTTGGTGCATGCATCATGATGTATTTCGATTCACGTGCCTGGATAACGCCCTGAATACGGGTTAACAGGCGGTCGATCAACTGCTGTTTGGCGTCGTTCATCTCGCCGTCGCGCTGAATCAGGCACGCTTTAGAGCGGTAAATCACTTCCACTTCACGCAGGCCGTTGGCTTCAAGCGTGGCTCCTGTAGAGACCAGGTCACAGATGGCATCAGCCAGACCGGCGCGCGGAGCCACTTCAACCGAGCCGTTCAGCAGGCACGATTTAAAGCTAATGCCTTTCTGGTCGAGGTAGCGTTTCAGCAGGTGTGGGTAAGAGGTGGCGATGCGTTTGCCATCGAGCGCCGCTGGGCCGTCCCAGGCTTCATCTACTGGCGTGGCGAGCGACAGGCGGCAGCCGCCGAAATCAAGACGGCGCAGAGTGAAGTAACGCGGGTCTTCGCCCTGTGCGCGGCGGTTCAGTAACTCTTCTTCCAGGACGTTTTCGCCGATAATGCCGAGGTCAACCACGCCGTCCATCACCAGGCCCGGGATATCGTCATCGCGAACGCGCAGGATATCGATAGGCATGTTTTCCGCCATCGCAATCAGACGCTGGGTGTGGAGGTTAATTTTAATGCCACAACGGGCCAGTAATTCGCGTGAATCATCACTAAGACGGCCTGATTTTTGAATAGCTATGCGTAAACGGTTGTTATCTAACATTCTGTATTCCTCATTGCCCTGCTGAATTTGGTTCAAAAAAAAGCCCCCGGAAGCAATCTTCCGGGGGCTCTCTTGCGTTCGTGCACCACTGGAAGATCTGAATGTCTCCCAGCACACATCGCCTGAAAGACTAGTCAGGGTGATGGTGATGATGGTGGTTTTTGAATTGAACGCACATAATTAATTTCTCGTTGAATGACTATTCACTTGATGCCTTTTAACCTAGCCCACTTTTACCGCGTAAGGCAAGTGCTTTTTACATTCATTAAATCAATTCATGTTGCGACTATAAATTGTTAGTTTTCACGGGGTGGCGTAGCCTTAGTACAGGAGTGCGGCAACAATCAGGAGAGCGCGATGAAAAAAGTAGCCATTGTCGGTTTAGGGTGGCTGGGGATGCCGCTAGCGTTGTCATTGATGGGACGAGGCTGGCAGGTCATCGGCAGTAAGACGACGCAAGACGGCGTAGAAGCCGCACGGATGTGTGGGGTTGAAAGTTATCCGTTGCGGCTCGACCCTCAACTGGTGTGTGAAGCGGAAGACCTTGACGCGCTAATGAACGTTGACGCTCTGGTCATTACGTTACCCGCGCGTCGTAGCGGGACGGGGGATGATTTTTACCGCCAGGCGGTGCAGGAAATTGTCGATTCGGCGCTGGCGCACCACATTCCGCGCATCATCTTTACCAGCTCGACCTCGGTGTACGGTAAAGAAGAAGGGCTGGTGAAAGAAACCACGCCGCGTGAACCGGTGACCGCCAGTGGAACGGTATTGAAAGAGCTGGAAGATTGGCTGCATCAATTACCCGGTACATCGGTGGATATTCTGCGTCTTGCCGGGCTGGTGGGGCCGGGGCGGCATCCAGGGCGATTCTTTGCCGGTAAATCTGCGCCGGATGGGCAGCAGGGCGTGAACCTGGTGCATCTGGACGATGTTATTTCGGCGATTACGTTGTTATTACAGGCTCCGAAAGGTGGGCACATCTATAATATATGTGCCCCTGAGCATCCGGCTCGCCGTATTTTCTATCCGCAAATGGCGCGTGAATTGGGGCTTGCTGTGCCGCAGTTTAGCGACAGCGGTAAAAGTCAGGGCAAAATTATCGACGGTAACCTTATTTGCCGCGAGCTAGGGTTTGAATATCAACATCCTGACCCGCTGCGTATGCCGATGGAATAACTGCATGCGGTAAACCGCAAGGGGACACAAATGAAGCCATTGCTGGATGTCCTCGTTATTCTCGATGTTTTAGATAAAGAAGGGAGCTTCGCTGCTGCGTCGGCGAAGCTCTATAAAACGCCCTCCGCGCTGAGTTACACCATTCATAAGCTCGAAAGCGAGCTTAATATTCAATTGCTTGATAGATCAGGCCATCGCGCAACCTTTACTTCCGCCGGACGAATGCTGCTGGAGAAGGGGCGCGACGTGCTGCAAAGCGCTCGTGAGCTAGAGCAACAGTTGGTTAAGTTGCACGACGGCTGGGAAAACAGCTTAACTATCGGCATCGACCCTACTTTTCCGCTACCGCTACTGGCCCCGCTGCTGGTGGAATTTTATCGTCACACCCGCAGTACACAGCTTTCGCTCATTCAAGGCGCTAATGAAGAACTGTGGCGGGCATTGGCACAGGGACGGGCCGATATGGTGCTGGGGGCACTCGGTGAGCCGCCGGTGATGGAGGCGTTGAATGTTCTGCCCTTAGGCCAGTTATCGCGGGCGTATGTAATGGCGGCGAACCACCCGCTGGCCTCACTGGCTGAACCGCTAACCCACAAGGCGTTAAGGCGCGCCAGAGCGATTGTACTAACGGAAGAAAAAGGCACGCAGGCGCGGCAGTGGCCCAGCGAGCAGGAAACGATTGTGGTATTTGATAATCAAACTCGTCTGTTGCTGTTACTAAACGGTGTAGGAATTGCTGCAATTCCTCGTTATCAAGTGCAAAAACAGTTAGTTAGCGGTGAGTTAGTGGCAAAGGCGATGGGGGAGCGAGCACAGCCAGAATTTGCCTGGATTGGCTGGAATGAACGCACCACCGGGCTGTCTTGTGCATGGTGGCGAACCGCTGTTTTAACAAATAGTGCTATAAAAGATGTGTATACTTTAACGACTGCTTACTAATCAGCCGGTTAGACAAAATATGCCATCGATTGCGTTCTCATTCTCTTGTATTTTGGATTCTGTTTAGTGCAAAATACGCCGCTTGCAAAAAATGACATTAACCGACGTTTTAAACGCGTCGGTTATTTTTTTGCATCACACACTCATTCAATAAAAGAGGCCGGGCTTAGTACCGGATAGATACTTACTTAAAACACGACAGTTGTTGTCGCTGAGGAAATCAAAAAAATGGGGCAATTTTTTGTTTTTGCGCCGGTTTTCACCGTAAAGGAGAATAACCATGTCGCATAACGCTACTCCAAACACCTCTCGCGTGGAATTACGTAAAACACTTACGTTGATTCCGGTTGTTATGATGGGCCTCGCCTACATGCAACCAATGACGCTGTTTGATACGTTTGGTATCGTATCTGGCCTGACCGATGGTCACGTGCCTACAGCTTATGGCTTTGCGCTGGTTGCTATTCTGTTTACCGCGCTGAGCTACGGTAAGCTGGTGCGCCGTTACCCTTCAGCAGGCTCTGCCTACACCTATGCCCAGAAATCCATTAGCCCGACCGTTGGCTTTATGGTGGGTTGGTCTTCTCTGCTCGACTATCTGTTCGCGCCGATGATCAACATTCTGTTGGCAAAAATCTATTTTGAAGCACTGGTGCCGTCGATACCGTCCTGGGTATTCGTTATCGCGCTGGTGGCCTTTATGACCGCCTTTAACCTGCGCAGTATCAAATCTGTGGCGAACTTTAACACCGTTATCGTGGTGTTCCAGGTCGTGCTGATTGCTGTCATCCTGAGCATGATCATTTACGGTCTGTTCCACGGTGAAGGTTCCGGTACGTTAGCCAGCAGCCGTCCGTTCTGGTCTGGTGATGCACACGTGATCCCGATGATTACCGGGGCGACGATTCTGTGCTTCTCGTTTACCGGCTTTGACGGTATCAGCAACTTGTCTGAAGAGACGAAAGACGCTGAACGCGTGATTCCGCGTGCGATTTTCCTGACTGCACTGATCGGTGGCCTGATCTTTATCTTCTCCACCTATTTCCTGCAACTGTACTTCCCGGACATCTCTCGCTTTAAAGATCCGGATGCATCGCAGCCAGAAATCATGCTGTACGTAGCGGGTAAAGCGTTCCAGGTTGGCGCTCTGATCTTCTCCACCATTACCGTACTGGCGTCCGGTATGGCGGCACACGCGGGCGTTGCGCGTCTGATGTATGTGATGGGTCGTGACGGCGTGTTCCCGAAAAGTTTCTTCGGTTACGTTCACCCGAAATGGCGTACTCCGTCGATGAACATCATCCTGGTTGGCGCGATTGCTCTGCTGGCAATCAACTTTGACCTGGTGATGGCAACGGCGCTGATTAACTTTGGTGCGCTGGTGGCGTTCACCTTTGTTAACCTGTCTGTGATTTCGCAGTTCTGGATCCGTGAAAAGCGTAACAAGACGCTGAAAGATCACTTCCAGTACCTGTTCCTGCCAATCTGTGGTGCGCTGACTGTGGGTGCGCTGTGGGTGAACCTGGAAGAAAGCTCTATGGTTCTGGGTCTGATTTGGGCGGCTATCGGCCTTATCTACCTGGCTTGTGTGACCAAAAGCTTCCGCAACCCGGTTCCGCAGTACGAAGACGTCGCGTAACGCATCGCGATGATGAAAAGCCGGAGGCCATGCCTCCGGTTTTTTTTTGCCTTAAAAATGTCTGCGGCATAAAAAATCATGCGTCATAACTCGCAGGAATAATATAGAGCTTTTGGTTATTGGAGCCATCTGGGTGGCTAAGGAATAATTTTAAGACGTCTATTATTGGGTTAATCATTATTTATGTGGCACATGATTTTAAGCGGCATTTTCTGTGGCGCGCTGCTGGGCTTCGTTATGCAACGCGGTCGCTTCTGCCTGACAGGCGGCTTCCGTGATATGTATATCGCCAAAAACAACCGCATGTTCTATGCGCTGCTGATTGCTATCTGTATTCAGAGTGTCGGCGTTTTTGCGCTGATCCACCTGGGGCTGGTGCAGTATGACGTGGGTGTGTTCCCGTGGCTCGGTACGGTCGTGGGGGGCTTTGTCTTTGGGATGGGTATCGTCTATGCCGGTGGCTGCGCTACTGGTACGTGGTATCGCGCTGGAGAAGGGCTGATTGGCAGTTGGATTGCGCTAGTAACCTACATGGTGATGAGCGCGGTGATGCGCTCGCCGCATGCGTCGGGGCTGAATAAATTCCTCGGTGCACATTCAACGGCACATAACGGCATTGCCGAAACGCTGAATATTTCCGTCTGGCCGTTGGTGCTGCTGCTGGTTGTCGTCACTCTCTGGCTGGTACGTAAAGAGCTGAGTAAACCTAAACTGAACATTGCCTCGCTGCCGCCGCGCCGGACTGGCCTGGCGCATCTGCTGTTTGAAAAACGTTGGCATCCGTTTGTTACGGCGGTGCTGATTGGCCTGATTGCGCTGCTGGCGTGGCCGCTGAGTGAAGCCACCGGGCGCATGTTCGGTCTGGGGATCACGTCACCTACCGCCAATATCCTGCAATTCCTCGTAGGCGGCGACAGCAAATCTCTGAACTGGGGCGTGTTCCTGGTGTTGGGTATTTTCATCGGTTCGTTTATTGCGGCTAAAGCCAGCCGTGAGTTCCGCGTTCGCGCCGCTGATGCCGGTACGACGCTGCGTAGCGCAGGCGGCGGTATTTTGATGGGCTTCGGTGCAAGCATCGCCGGTGGTTGCTCTATCGGTAACGGCCTGGTGATGACCGCGATGATGACCTGGCAGGGCTGGATTGGCCTGGTATTTATGATCCTTGGCGTCTGGTGCGCGTCGTGGATGTTGTATGTTCGCCCGCAGCGGCAAGCCAAACTGAAAACCGCAACGGCCTAAGGAGTTAAAAATGGTAGTGAAAAAACTGGATGTGGTGACGCAGGTTTGCCCGTTCCCGCTGATTGAAGCGAAGGCCGCAATGGCTGAATTGTCGAATGGTGACCAACTGGTGATTGAATTTGACTGTACCCAGGCAACGGAAGCCATTCCACAGTGGGCGGCAGAAGAGGGCTATACCGTCACTGATTTCCAACAGGCTGGTGATGCCGCCTGGAGCATTACGGTGCAGAAAGCCTGATACCCCGCGCCCCGTGAGTACGGGGCGCGTAGTTCTTGCCCTCAGACAATCTCTTGCGCGTACTGATACAGTGCTTTCAGTAACGCTAGCTTCTCGTTATTTCCTTCGTATTGCCCGTACAGCGTTTCCAGTTCCTGGACGTAAGCCTGTAAAAATTCCGGGGTGAAAATCTGCCGGCGGTGCTCCAGCCAGCGCTGTTGCTCGCGTTCGTCCAACGTGCCGGGGAAGTTACGCGCCCGATAGTTAAACAGCAGACGCTCAATGCGCTTGTCGGCAAAGGTGATATCCAGCGCGGGCAGGTTACGAGGCTCTGTCTCCAGCACGATTTTCATCGCGGAGCGGTCAGCGTCGCTAAAGAAGCCATTATACAGCTGTGCATCGACGTTATCTGACGGCACGAACGGCTCTGCTTCGGCGAAGATAGCCACAACTTTCTCGCGAACCTGTGGGTTTTCACGCAATTGTTTGAGGTTGTCCAGACACTGCTGGCGATTAATGCCCAGGCGGTCGGCATCTTCAGGGCGCAGCGTATTGGCCTGCGCCAGTACCGGACATTTATTCAGATGCACCAGTTTGATGGGAACCGGCGAATTATCGCCAAGATCGGATTTAGCGGTGTATAACCGCTCGCGCAGGGTGTCGGCGTCCAGCTCCAGCAGTGGAGACATATCTCCGGCGAGATCAACCATAATCACCGCGTTGCGGTTATCCGGGTGCCAGGCAAGCGGCGCAACCCAGCTTGTATTGCCGCGCCATGCGCCAAACATCCCTGAAACATGCACCAGCGGTTTCATCTGCGGCACATCAATCAGGGTCATCAGCTTGTTCTTGCCGCGATAAGTATAGAGATAATCAAACAGCTTTGGCTGCTGCGTTTTGACCAGCTTCGCCATCGCAATGGTGGCGTACACGTCGGCCATCGCATCGTGGGCGTTGCTGTGCTCAATGCCGTTGGCTTTGGTCAAATGCTCCAGACGGAAGCTCGGCAGCCCGTCGTCGTTTTCCGGCCAGACAATCCCCTGCGGGCGCAGTGCATAACAGGCGCGCATCACATCGAGCAGATCCCAGCGCGAGTTACGGTTTTGCCAGCTCCAGGCGTAAGGGTCGTAAAAATTACGATAGAAAATGTTGCGCGTCACTTCATCATCAAAGCGCACGTTGTTGTAGCCGACGACGCACGTTTCCGGCACGGTAAAAATATCGTGAATGCGTTTGGCGAAAGCGGCTTCGTGGTCACCTTTTGCCCGTGCTTCCTGCGGCGTAATGCCGGTTATCAGGACGGCTTCGGGCTGTGGCAGGTAATCATCCGCCGGTTTGCAGTAAAAGACCTCAGGCTCACCGATAATTGTGAAATCCTTGTCGGTACGGATGGCGGCGAATTGCGCGGGTCTGTCGAGGGAAGGGCTGGTTCCGAACGTTTCATAGTCGTGAAACAGGAATCCCGGCGCGCTTGAAGTCTCTTGCATAGCGTTAACTGTGTCCGTGGAAAGCATTTAAGCTCATGGTAAACGATTTCGCTGAGCATCAGAAGGGCAGCAGGCGAAACTGGAAGCCGCCACGCAGGCTATTTTTTAGTGGCGAAATAGATGTGTGTCATATTTTCTTGCAATTTAAGCCAGCCAGAAAGCACGAAGTTCCGTAAAAAGGACGGCGAATTTGTGAAAGTTGAGGATTTACCGTTGAAAGCCCGTTTTTTTATTGCTGTATCTTTGCTCGCTTCGAGCGTTTCGTGTGCCTTTGCGGATGACTCCGCCATCCCTTCCGTCACCCCACCTGCGATTAAAGCCGGTGCCTGGGTATTAATGGACTACACAACCGGGCAGATTTTAACCGCAGGTAATGAACATCAACAGCGTAACCCAGCCAGCCTGACCAAGCTGATGACCGGCTATGTGGTTGACCGCGCGATTGATAACCATCGCATCTCGCCGGATGACATGGTTACCGTTGGGCGCGATGCCTGGGCGGCGGGCAATCCGGTATTCAAGGGGTCATCGCTGATGTTTCTTAAAGCCGGTGACCGCCTCACGGTGCGTGACCTCAGCCGTGGCTTGATTGTTGATTCCGGCAACGATGCGTGTGTGGCGCTGGCGGATTACGTCGCCGGTGGGCAGCCGCAGTTCGTCAAAATGATGAATGACTACGTTGAAAAATTGAACCTGCGCGATACGCATTTTGAAACTGTACACGGCCTCGATGCGCCGGGTCAGCACAGCTCAGCCTATGATTTGGCGGTACTGTCGCGCGCGATTATTCATGGCGAGCCTGAGTTTTATCACATGTACAGCGAGAAAAGCCTGACATGGAATGGCATTACTCAGCAGAACCGTAACGGGCTGCTGTGGGATAAAACCATGAATATCGACGGCCTGAAAACCGGGCACACTTCCGGGGCGGGCTTTAACCTGATTGCCTCGTCGGTGGATGGCCAACGCCGCCTGATTGCGGTGGTGATGGGGGCCGACAGCGCCAAAGGGCGTGAAGAACAGGCGCGCACGTTGCTGCGCTGGGGCCAGCAAAATTTCGACACCGTACAGCTTCTGAAAACGGGCAAGAAAGTGGGTACTGAGCGGATTTGGTACGGCGACAAAGAGACCATAACCCTGGGCACTGACCAGGATTTCTGGCTGGCGCTACCAAAAGCTGAAGTGCCAAATATCAAAGCCAAATATGTGCTGGATAAAAAAGAGCTGGAAGCGCCTATTGCTGCGCACCAGCGAGTTGGTGAAATTCAGTTGCTCGACGGCGATAAAGTGGTGGCTCAGTGGCCGTTAGTCACCTTAGAAAGCGTCGGGAAGGGCGGCCTGTTTTCGCGCCTGAGCGATTATTTACACCATAAAGCGTAAGGATTTGCGCCCCGTTAGCGGGGCGTTGTTTTATCTCTGTGGTCGTCGCTCGACGGAGCGGGTACAATTCGGCCTTTAGTCTTGTCGGAGAGTCGGTGTGCGTCCGGATAAGTCACTCAGCCCTTTTGAAATTCGTTTATATCGTAACTATCGTACAGTGCATGGCGTGCGCATTGCGCTGGCGTTTGTCCTGACATTTCTGATTGTCCGCTTACTCAGTATACCGGAAGGTTCATGGCCGCTGATTACCCTGGTGGTGGTGATGGGGCCAATCTCCTTTTGGGGAAATGTCGTCCCACGCGCCTTTCAGCGTATTGGCGGAACGGTACTGGGTTCTGCGCTGGGGCTGATAGCCCTGAAACTGGAGCTTATCTCTCTGCCGCTGATGTTGATCTGGTGCGCGGGGGCGATGTTCCTGTGCGGTTGGCTGGCACTGGGGAAAAAACCGTATCAGGCGCTGCTGATTGGTATCACGCTGGGCGTGGTGGTGGGCGCACCGCCTGGTGATATGCACACGGCGCTGTGGCGAAGCGGTGACGTGATTTTCGGCTGCCTGCTGGCGATGCTGTTTACCGGTATTTGGCCGCAGCGCGCGTTCATCCACTGGCGTATTCAGATGGCCAGCTTTGTCACCCAGTTTAACCGTATTTATCAGGCCGGGCTTTCACCGAACCTGATCGATCGCCCTCGGCTGGATAAGCATCTGCAAAAGGTGCTAAACGATGTGGTGAAAATGCGCGGGCTGATTACCCCCGCGAGTAAAGAAACGCATATCCACAAAGGAATTTTTGAAGCGATTCAAACCGTTAGCCGTAATCTGGTATGTATGCTGGAGCTGCAAATCAATGCGCATTGGGCCACTCGTCCAAGCCATTTGCTGATGCTCAACGCCCATACGCTACGCGAAACGCAGATGATGACTCAGCAAACGCTGCTGGCTATTGCCCACGCGTTGTATGAGGGAAACCCGCAGCCCATCAAGGCCAACAGCGAAAAACTCAACGACATTGCGGCGGAGTTACGGCAACTGGTCAATGAGCACAAAGGCGAAAATCTGTCGGAAACGCCGATTCATGGCTATGTCTGGCTAAGCATGGAGTTGGCGCGTCAGTTAGAATTGTTGTCGAGCCTGATGTGCCGGGCATTGCGTAAATAAAAGCCAGATGCGCCCGCTTTTGCGCGAGGTTGTTTCGATTCAGCAGGGTTTAGGGTTATGATTAGCCCAAAGCAAAAATGATTGTTAGCGGCAATGGCGATACGCAAAATCATTCAGGTTGAAGGATGTTGTGTATAAAAGTAATGTGTACCTTATCTTATCGTCGTTGTTTAACGAATCCGAATCTCAACTATCAGGGGTATAAAAATGGAAACCACGAAACCTTCGTTTCAGGACGTACTGGAGTTTGTGCGTTTGTTCCGTCGTAAGAACAAGCTGCAACGTGAAATTCAGGACGTTGAGAAAAAGATCCGTGACAACCAGAAGCGTGTTCTGCTGCTGGACAACCTCAGCGATTACATCAAGCCGGGCATGAGCGTTGAAGCCATCCAGGGCATCATCGCTAGCATGAAAGGCGACTACGAAGATCGTGTCGATGACTACATCATCAAAAATGCCGAGCTGTCGAAAGAACGTCGCGACATCTCCAAAAAACTGAAAGTGATGGGCGAGCAGAAAAGCGAGTAACCGTCATTAACGGGTGGTGGCTTCGCTGCCACCCGCTCTTTTAAGCCTTTCCTTCCTGTTTTCAGCTTCCACAACCGAGTGACATCGCGGGCAATGCAGAGTATAAAGCTCATCTGTTTGATATATTAACCACAGTGATGTGGGAACGTATTGATATCAAAGGATCTCGCGAACCATGCAGCAACATCAGGTACAACCATCATGATACTGGTGACCGGCGGCGCGCGCAGCGGCAAGAGCCGACACGCTGAATCGTTACTCAGTCAGTATCCCCAGGTTTGTTATATCGCCACCTCGCAGATATTTGACGCTGAGATGGCCGAGCGAATTCAGCACCATCGGGACAGCCGTCCTGCACACTGGCGCACCGAAGAACGCTGGCATCATCTTGCCGACATCATCACCCCGCAAAACGACCCTCACGAGGCGATTTTACTCGAGTGCATCACCACGCTTGTCACCAATATTCTGTTTGCTGCCGGTGATCCGCAGCAGATTGAACGCTGGGATTTTAGCGCGCTGGAAGCGCAGGTGAACGAGGAGATTGACGCATTGATTGCCGCCTGCCAGCGCTGCCCCTCGCCGATTGTGCTGGTGACGAATGAAGTGGGAATGGGCATTGTGCCCGAAAATCGACTGGCCCGGCATTTCCGCGATATCGCCGGGCGTGTGAACCAAAAACTGGCGCAGGCGGCAGATGACGTCTGGCTGGTGGTATCCGGGATTGGAGTCAAAATAAAATGAGCCGACTGTTTTTTGCCACTCTCTCTTTCATGAGCCGCTTGCCGGTTCCACAGCGCTGGTCGCAAGGGTTGGAGCTTGACCGTTACGTGAACGGTGTTATTACGTTTCCTTTTGTTGGGCTGTTATTAGGCGCGATAAGCGGCCTGTTGTTTATGCTCGTGCAGCCGTGGTGCGGCATTCCGCTGGCGGCATTCTTTACCGTGCTGGCACTGGCGCTGCTGACCGGCGGTTTCCATCTTGATGGCCTGGCCGACACCTGTGACGGTGTTTTCTCGGCGCGTCGCCGTGAGCGGATGCTGGAAATCATGCGCGATAGCCGCCTGGGGACTCACGGCGGGCTGGCGCTGATTTTCGTGCTGGTGGCAAAAGTGCTGACCCTCAGCGAACTGGCGCTGCGCGACACGCCGATGCTGGCAGCTATCGCCAGTACTTGTATTGCCGGACGCGCCGCCTCGGTGTTGATGATGTATCGCCACCGCTACGCTCGTGAAGAAGGGCTGGGAAATCTGTTTATCGGCAAAGTCAGCTTCCGCCAGACCTGGCTGACGTTACTGATTGGCGGCGGGCTAGTGACCGCCATGCTGGGAATGCACGGCCTGCGCGCAGTGCTGGTGGCGTTTATCGGCGTCTTTATTCTCGGCCAACTGTTAAAACGAACGCTGGGTGGACAAACCGGCGACACGCTTGGCGCAGGTATCGAACTGGGCGAAGTGATCTTCTTGCTGGCGCTCCTGTAAGCCAGCGTATGACGTAATGGATAAAACAATGCAAACACTGGCTTCACTGCTGGCGACTATTCCTGATGTGGATAGCGCCGCGATGGCACATGCGCAGCAACATATTGATGGGCTTCTTAAACCGACCGGCAGCCTGGGGCAGCTGGAAGAGTTGGCTGTACAGTTAGCGGGGATGCCGGGGTTACACGGTGCGCCGCAGGTGGCTAAAAAAGCCATTCTGGTGATGTGTGCTGACCACGGCGTATGGCACGAAGGGGTGGCGGTATCGCCACAGGTGGTGACGGCTATTCAGGCCGCCAATATGACTCGTCATAATACCGGCGTCTGTGTGCTGGCCGCTCAGGCGGGCGCAGAGGTACACGTTATCGACGTTGGCATCGATGCTGACCCCATTCCCGGCCTTATCGATATGAAAGTCGCACGCAGCAGCGGTAATATCGCGCAGACGGCAGCAATGACGGCAGAACAAGCGCAAACGGTGCTGTTAGCGGCTATCAACTATACCCGAAGCCTGGCAGAGCAGGGCGTGACGCTATTTGGCGTCGGCGAATTGGGTATGGCGAACACCACGCCAGCCGCTGCGGTAGTGAGCGTGTTGACCGGCAGCGCAGCCGAAGAGGTTGTCGGCGTAGGTGCAAACCTGCCGCAGGCGCAGCTTGCCCATAAAGTTGCGGTAGTACGCCGGGCTATTGAACTGAACAAACCGGACGCCAGCAATGGTCTGGATGTGTTGGCGAAAGTTGGCGGTTTTGACCTGCTGGGGATGACCGGCGTTATGCTGGGGGCGGCCTCTTGCGGCCTGCCGGTGGTGCTTGACGGTTTCCTGTCTTATGCTTCGGCGCTGGCGGCTTGCCGCATCGCACCGGGCGTGAAACCGTACCTGATCCCATCCCATTTCTCGGCAGAGAAGGGCGCGCGTATTGCGCTGGAACATCTGCAACTGGAGCCGTATCTGAACATGTCGATGCGTTTAGGTGAAGGCAGCGGGGCGGCAATGGCGATGCATATCGTTGAATCCGCTTGCACCATGTATAACCAGATGGGCACGCTGGCAGACAGCAACATCGTGTTGCCGGTGTAAGCGCCGCCGCGCGGCGTATGGTTTACATAGCATAAACCATACGCTCGTCAGTGGGGCAGGCGGTGGTTAGCGCGTCATTTCCGCCGCAATTTTCTCTGCTGCCATAATAATCGGCGCATTGATATTAGCGGTGGGGACGCGCGGCAGGATAGAACCGTCCACGATGCGCAATTTTGACAACCCATGCACTCGTCCTTGATTATCCGTTACCGCCATCTCATCGCTGCCCATCCGGCAGGTACTGGTGGGATGGTGCTCGGTATTTGCCACTCGCCGCAGCCAGATTTCGATTTCCGCATCGCTTGCCGCAAGCGTCGGTGTGTCGACAAAGCCGCTCAGATATCCCGACCAGGCCGGTTGATGCACCATTTCCAGCGTTTTCCTGATTCCCTGAACCATCTCGGTGATATCCCGTCGGTCGGTCAGATAATTAAAGCGAATAACCGGCTTTTGACGGGGATCGGCGGAACGTAACGACACAGAACCCCGGCTGTAAGGGCGCATCTGGCTAACGAAATACTGGAACCCATCGGCAATATGCACTTTCCCTGACTGGAAATCGGCAAGGAACGGCAGAAATTCGTGCTGCATATTGATGTAGTCAACTTCGTCGCTGCTCTTAAAAAACGCCCCGACCTCAAAGAAATTGGTCGCCCCCAGACCTGATTTAAAGCACGACCATTCAGCACCCAGCTTTAGGCGTCCCAGCATATTTAGCTGTTTACAGATAGAAACCCCTTTCGGCGCGCGAAAGCGCAACGGGGCGACCACATGATCCTGTAAACAGGCCCCAACGCCGGGGAGGTGTGCCACCGACGGAATATTATGTTCAGCCAGCTGCTCACGGTCGCCAACGCCGGAAAGCAATAGCAGGTGCGGCGAGCCGATACTGCCAGCACAGAGGATGACTTCTCTGGAGGCATGAATAACCTGGCGGGTGTCGCCGTGTTGCAGCGTCACACCGGTCGCGGTAGTTCCGTTAAAGTTGATTCGCTCCACCAGGCAGCCAGTCATTACCGTCAGGTTCGGGCGGTCGGCGACCGGTTTGAGATAGGCGAGACTGGTGCTGCAACGCACACCCTTGCGAATGGTCGCCTGTGTCACGTGCACGCCTTCCTGCGAGCCGCTGTTATAGTCGCCAGCGTTTTGCAGGCCGAATTGTTGCCCGGCTTCAAGAAAACGTTGATACAACGGGTGGTCGGCTTTACTGCGCGTAACCGAGATAGGCCCCTTGCCACCGCGTTCGGGGTCACGGCCTTCCTCAAAGTTCTCCAGTTTTTTGAAGTACGGCAGACAGTCGGCAAAATCCCAGCCGCTGACGCCCAGGTTTTTCCAGTTATCGTAGTCATTACGGTGGCCACGGACATGTACCATGCCGTTGATTGATGAGCTTCCGCCCAGGCAGCGACCGCGCGCCTGGCCAATTGTCCGGCCGCTGAGTTCCGGCTCTGGCTCGCTTTCAAATTTCCAGTTATAGACGTCGCTCTCAATTGGAAACGTCAGCGCCGCAGGCATTCTGATAAAAATGCTGTTATCCCGGGGGCCTGCTTCAATCAGGCAGACTCGGACGTTAGGGTTCGCCGTCAGCCTGTTAGCCATGACGCATCCTGCTGAACCTGCGCCAATCACCAGATAATCGAATTCCTGAATATGCTCAACCATGTTTTTAACCTGACTTTTATGACTTAACGGATAGGGATTGTGGTCGGGACGATGACGCGATGCGGGTTTGCTCGGGTTCATTGGCGACAACATATAAAGAGAGGGCTTCCCAGCGGCGCTGACCGCTGCTTTTCAGCTTATACAGACGCCATAAGCCGATGAACATTAACAGCGCAAAAGCGAGGGGCGCATAGCCGACAGGCGGCTCCGGCAGTGGGAACAGCGAATAGTAAAGTACGCACAGCAGCACAGCGCTGGAAAACAGCGGGAACAGAATATGCATTGTGATGCTCAGGGATTTGCGCATGGTGGTGGTGAAGAAACGCATCACGCCGATGTTGCCCATAATGTACACGAAGACATAAATAATGGTGGCGAGCGTCGCCAGCATAAAGAACACCCGATCCGGGGCGACAAGAGAACCGACGAACAGGCCTATCGCCAGGCTTAACAAGGTCTGGGTAAGGATTGCCATGTGCGGAGTGCGGTGCTTCGGGTGAACCTTTTGCAGCCATTTCGGCATGGTTTCTGATCGTGCCATAGCGTACCAGTTACGCGTTGCATCCACGGTGCAGGCAATGCAAACGGCGATGCCGGAGTTCAGTAGCGCCAGCAATACCAACACCCAGGCCGGCCCCCACAGACGATGCGCGACGGTCAGCGCGGGGTTATCGGTTGCGGAACCCAGCGTGTCCATATGCGCAATTCCCCAGCCGGACTGAATTCCCCAGGCGCAGAACACATAAAATACCCCGAGTAAAATAACGGAACCAATAATGGCCTGGGGGATCACTTTGCGAGGGTTACGCGCTTCTTCGGCAACGGCGGCTGCGCCTTCCCAGCCGGTGAAGGCAAAAATAGATAACACTACGGCAAGGAAGAAACCGTTGGAACTGGGGCTGCTGGTTGGCAGGAAGCCGTCCAGCGTGACGCCTCCTTCACCGGGGGAAAGCAGGCCGCACAACGCCAGCGCCGCGACAATCAGCATTTCAAAAATAGATAAAATGGTCAGCATTTTGCCGGAGGTTTTAATCCCACGGTAAGCCACGGTTCCCACCAGGATCAGAATAAATAAGGCGATCGCTTGCCAGGGAATGTTAATGCCGTAGTTTTTGGCTATCTCATTTTGCATGACGAACCCAGTATAGGCCGCCAGCCCACCGGGGATCAGCGCGACTATCCAGGAGTACATCCAGCCAACGATAAAACCTGCGCTGGGGCCAACGGTGGCGCTGACGTAGGTATAAAAACCACCCGCAGAAGGAAAGTGTTTTCCCAACTGCGCCAGGGAAACCGCCACAATCAGGCCGATAATAAATGCCACGATATAAGCTGAAGGCGCGCTAAGCCCCGCTTGTTGGGTATTAAAGGCGATAGTGGTTAATACACCCACGGCGGGAGCAATCTGCGCAATACTTTGCATCAGCACGGTGGGTAGACCAATCGAGTTACGCTGCAAACCCGTTTCTTGTCCGGTGGCGAAGCGATCGCTGTTCATTGAAAACTCCTGATCCAGTGTTAGGCAATGTTATCAAATGTTATGGATATGTTTCGATGTGGAGTATGATTGCACGAAAACGTGCTAGTCAATGCTCAGTAATGGGCGATTTATAGTCTTATTGCTTGTTTTGTGATTTGCGTCGCGTTTGTGTGCTATTGACTGCGCGATTTCGTGCATATAGCATAAAAGCACTTCACACCACGAGGATGAATCAATGGCGGTACAAAGCAGTCCATACGAACGCGATATTCAAGATCAGATTACTGCGCTGGAGGCGCAGCTTGCTTATCGCCTGCCGACGGCATTAGGGGAGTTAGACCTGCACGATTTCGGGCGCATTGTACTGGCGGGAATGGGGTCATCCGATTATTCGATGATTCCGGTAGAACGTGAACTGCTGTCTCGCGGGCTGCCAGTGTGGCGGGTAGATGCGGGTAAACTGCTTGATACGCCAGAACTTATTACGCCAGATACGCTGCTATGGTTGACTTCGCAGTCGGGGATGAGCGGCGAAGTGGTGGCGCTACTGGATAAGTTACAGGGTGAGCGCCATCCGGCGACCATCATTGGCGTCACCAATGGTGAAGACAGTGAACTGGCCAGGCACAGCGATATTGTGGTGGCGCTGAAATCCGGTAGCGAGGCGACCGTCAGCTCGAAAAGCTATCTCAATACTCTACTGGCGCAGCAGCGTATTTTATGCGCGCTGACGGGGCAGAGCGAAACCGCACTGCTGGCAGATGTCACCGCCTTTCTGCCGCAGATTGCTGAGCAAATTGTGGATGATGCTTTTGTTCAGCCATTAACCGAAGCGTTATTTAGCCATCCGCACCCACGCGTTGCGCTGATTGCTACTGGCGCGGATGGGGCCACGGCAATGACGGGGGCTTTGATTTTAAAAGAGGCCAGCAAAATGGCGGCGGAGGGGTATCTGGGCGGTGAGTTCCGCCACGGGCCGATGGAAACTTCTGGTGCAGGAATGCTCGCGGTGTTGATTGGCGATGAAGGCAGCGAAACTCTGGCGCGTCTTGCCGAAGAGTTGGACGGCAATGGGACAACGGTCGTGACTATCGGGCCGGAGCGCTATGGCACAGGGATGCATCTTAGTGCGCCATCCGGGCAGCCTCTGCTGCGATTAATCGGTGGGATGCTTTATATTCAGCACATGACGGTAGCCTTTGCTCGGGCGAAAAACCTACAACCAGGGCAATTTCTTTATGGGCAAAAGATCACGGTAAAAATTTAAGATGACAACCGGCGCGGTTGCCAGGGAAAAAAGAGAGCGTTGATATGATGCAGCATGAGGTGTGTGCAGGGGTTGATATCGGAGGGACGGGCATCAGAGTTGTCATTATGCAGGGGGAAACGCTGCTGATCTCGACGACGTTTGCCACAGCACCGTTTGCCGAGCTTTCAACAGCGCAGCGCGTTCAGTCGCTGGCGCAGCGTATTCAGGCGTTACTTCCGGCGGGCTACCGCCTTACGGGCGTGGGGATTGGTGCTAGCGGGCCAGTTGATATCGATAGCGGCGTGATTGATAACCCCTATACGTTACCGGCGTTTTCCGGCTTTTCGCTGACCGCATCACTGGCTGAATGCCTGCACGTGCCGGTAAAAATCGACAATGATGCGATAGCGGCGGCGCTGGGCGAATACCATTTTGGTGCCGGTATTGGCAGCCAGCGGATGCTAATGGTGACGCTGGGAACGGGGGTCGGTGTGGCGCTACTGAATAAGGGTTTGCCGTTCAGAATGGCCGACGGCAGCCACCCAGAAGCAGGGCATATCCCGATAGGGGATAGCGAGCAAGTGTGCTATTGCGGCCTGAGCGGCTGTTGGGAAAGCCTGGCGGCGCGCAGTTGGTTACAGGCGCAAATTGCGCAGCAATGGCCTGATATAGATTATCGACAACAATCGCTGGCGGACTGGCAGCGACTTTGCCAGCAGCACGCCAGCCTTGCGGAGATTTTCCACCGCTATGGCCGCCAGGTAGGGCGAGGATTGGGGGCGCTATTGATGGCCTATGGGCCTGACATCACGGTGCTGAGCGGTAGTGCGGCTTCGCTGTACCCATTATATGAGCAAGGATTGCACAGCGTATTACAGCGTGCGCCGGGATTTGAAATTAACCGGCAAATTCACATCTCGACTCTGGGAGATAGTGCCGGTGCGATGGGTGCGACCAAACTGCTCTCTGATACGGCTTTGCTTATTTAGTTGATTGCCATTAGTATTTACACGAAATCGTGCATCGAATAAGGGCCGTAGTCAATGACCGCGACAGAGCGTAGAAACCAAATCATCGAACTGATTAATGAGCGGGGGTACGTAAACAGCGGTGAACTCTCCGCCTTCTTTGCTGTGGACAGCTCGACTATTCGTCGGGATTTAGCCTTCCTGGAGAAAAATGGGCGTTTGCTTCGTACTCACGGCGGCGTTTTACCGCAGCAGGATTCACTGGATGGTGACTCACCGTGGAATGTACGACGGGACATGAACGTGCAGGCGAAATGCGCGATTGCGCAAGCGGCGCTGGCTGATATTAAAGATGGCCAGACGCTGATTCTGGATAACGGTTCGACTGTTTACCAGCTTGCCGTGGCCTTGCGTGAACGAAAGAATCTGACGGTGATTACTAATGACCTGATGATAGCGATGCAACTCTCCCAGCATCCGTCTATTACTCTACATGTTGCGGGGGGAGTCATGCTCAATAACGTCTACACCCTGGTTGGGCCAGATACGCTGAGCAAATTCGCCAATGTTCATACCGATTGGGCGTTTCTCGGTGCGGAAGGCGTGCACTATGACAGTGGTATCACCAATATCAATACCGTAGAGGTTTCGGTAAAACAGGCGATGATTGCTGCGGCAAACCAGACCGTCGTGCTGGCGGATAGCTCAAAAATCGGCCATAAGGCTTTTTCGCATGTCTGCGGGCTGGACGCTATCAGCCGGATCATCACCGACGATCAACGGGTGATAAAAGAA
This sequence comes from Kluyvera fluvialis, assembly GCF_059725275.1. Taxonomy (NCBI): domain Bacteria; kingdom Pseudomonadati; phylum Pseudomonadota; class Gammaproteobacteria; order Enterobacterales; family Enterobacteriaceae; genus Kluyvera; species Kluyvera fluvialis. The sequence goes on from NZ_AP046142.1 coordinate 1,923,969, forward strand.
GCCCGAAGCTATGGTGATAAGCTACAGATAGTGAGCATGAAAGCCTAGCGTAGACGAACGGGGAAGGGGGCGCTGGCTGTTTTCTTCCTGCGTTGCTGAGAAGTGCCATAGGTTAGAAAAGCAAAAAGCCCGCTCGAAAGCAGGCTTTTTAAATTTGGCTCCTCTGACTGGACTCGAACCAGTGACATACGGATTAACAGTCCGCCGTTCTACCGACTGAACTACAGAGGAATTGTTAGAGCGGGGCGAATATTAGCGAGCCTCCTGCGCCATGTCAAAGGCTGGATGCGCTAAATCGGTTTGATTGCTGACAAAACCAGCAAAAAAGTGTTTTACGGGCGTATTAGGTCGGCTGCCCGCACCTGGATGACCATGCTTTTGCTGAGCCTGATCGCTAAAAGGTTCATCGCTTGGCGGGAAACTTGGTGTAGCGGCAGTTCGGAGCGTTCTGCCGCTGCACTTTTCCCGCGACAACGCGATGTTGTCAGCCTCTGCCCCACCGTTTTACCACCTGGCTTGTGATCCAGGGAATGGCGAAGGAGGAAAGTACCATCACCAGCGCCAGTTGCGAGGTGGCGGCTTCCGCATAGGGGGCGAAAGCGGGTTGTGACGTTGCCAGTATGGTCGGAACGACGACCGATATTCCGGCTACGCTACAGGTAGAGACAGCGGCATAGCCGGGGCGGCGAAGAATGGCCCGGTCAACGAGCAGCATCAATGCGACGTTGACGATCAGGAAAATCAGCGTCAGCAGGATCCCCGCCAACCCAGCCGTTAACGCGCTGCCCAGATTGACCGACGCGCCGAAGCAGAAGCCGAGGAAAGGCAGTACAATAGGCGTGCCCGGCGCCATCAGGGCGCGGATCTGCGGATCGAGATTGCCAAGGATGATGCCGACAATAAACGGAATCAGCACGACCAGAACTTCCATCAGATCGATACCGCCGCCTCCGGCGATGCCGATGATAAGAATTGGCGTAGCGGGTACGGCGATGACATTCAACAGGCCAAAGACCGCTTTGTCCGTGTCGTCGCCGTACTGTTCGCACAGCGCGATATAGACGCCGGGATTGCAACTCACCATCGCGCTTATCAAGGCAACCGCCGAAATACCCCAGAACCCGTCCAGGCCGAACCAGCTCAGCACGAACCAGCCCGCCAGGAAACCGATCGCCAGTTTGGCCAGGCAAAGTGCCGCGCCGCGTTTCAGAGTCATGCCCAACTGGTTTAGCCTGAACTGGCTGCCCGTGATAAACAGGATCAGGCCGATAACGACCATAGTGCCTTTGGCGGTGAACAGACTTGTCGGCCCGCCGAGTTTGAGTGCTTCGGGGAAGAACGTGTTAATCAGTGCGGTGACGAACATCGGTACGATCATCAAACCGCCCGGTATTTTTTTAACACAGCCAAGAATATTCATTTTAACTATTCCGTCCTGGATAAAGAGAAGGGAACCCCAGTACCTGGGATCCCCATCGTTTTACAGTCTCACTTTGCTGAAAAGAGCCGATGCGTTCCCGCTAAAGATTTTCGCTTTCTGCGTTTCGTCCAGGTACGGAGCCGTGAACACGGCGTTGGTCTGGTCTTCCAGAACCGGTACTGGCGGGAAGGGGTAGTCGCTGCCGTAAAGAATGTGGCTGACATCGGTCATATCCAGCACGTCGCGCAACTGGTGAGCAGCTGATGCGCCAGTGGTATCGAAATAGAAGCGGCTGAAAGTCTTATAAACGTCATAATCTTCCGTTACCGAGCCGGTCTTGATAAGCGTCGGTTTGAAAGACGCGATCCGGTCAACGACGTACGGCAGCATTGAGCCACAGTGCGGCATCAGGAATTTGATATCAGGATATTTTTCGGGATAACCGCGCAGCATCAGATCGACAACACAGCGCGTGGTGTCGAAAATGAATTCCATCATCGGGATAGGCAGCATCTCGCCGACGCCTACCGGCACAGCACCTGGTTTGTTAGGATGAAACGTCACGACGGCCTTGCGACGGTTGAACTCGGCGAACATCGGCTCCAGCTCCGGCGCGCCCATATAGATGCCTTTGGTATTGGTCGGCAGCGTGAAGCCATCAGTGTCCAGATGATCGCAGGCATAAGCGATTTCTTCGAGCGTATCATCGATGTTGGGCAGAGGAAGGGACGCCAGAAAGCTGAATTTCCCCGGATTATCTGCCACGACCTGCGCTCCGGCTTCGTTGCCAATACGGGCAAGCTGGCGGTTGACTTCACGGGTGCTGAAATTGATATGCGGCGACGAGTATGACAGAACCGTATGCACGATCCCCATTGATTCATTGTACTGTAAATGTTTTTCGACCGACCATTCCGGCATTGGAAAACGATCTGGATTGCCGCCCAGATACTTATTCATGGCCTCAAGGTACGATGGGGTCAGGAAATGTGAGTGTACATCGACTTTCGGAATATCTCTGAAATTGCTCATTGTTGCCTCCGTGGTGAAAACCGTCATTTGCGAGGGGGTGAATCCATCCAGTCGGCTCGTTGGCAGGCCGACAAAAAGATGTTACTCCCGCGTATCTGATACAATAAGAAGGCAAATTAATTCGGCTGATACCTATTTGATATCACCAAGACAAGGTCAGGAGGACCATCTTGAAAATCCATCATTTGCGCCATTTTGAGGCGGTGATCCGCACAGGAAGTCTGCGCGCGGCGGCACGGTTGCTTGGTCTTGCGCAACCCGCGTTAACCCGTAGTCTGCGCGAGCTGGAAGACGAATTAGGATTACCGTTGCTCGAGCGCCACTCTTATGGCACTACGCCGACGCCTGCGGGAGAGCGGTTTTACCTTCGCGCCCGCAATATGCTGGAAGATTTGCAGCGGGCCAAAGATGAAGCCAGCCAGTTGCGCGGCGAACTACAGGGAAAAGTCGTCGTGGGGTTTTCGCCGGTCGTTCTGGAGATGATCCTGCCCCTGGTCTATCAGCCTTTTCGCGAGCAATATCCGCAGGTCAGACTGACGATTCTGGAAACTGTCTATCCCGCCGCCATTCCCCGCCTGAATGATGGCAGCATGGATTTTTATGTCGGCCCCAGCCCGGAGAAAGCGCCCGAATCGCGCTACCAGATGGATCTTTTGTGGCGAAAAAATCGCATGGTCATCGCCCGGAAAAACCACCCGCTGGCACAGGCAACGAGCCTCGCGCAACTCTGTGATGCGCAATGGCTCTGCTTCGGACTGCGCAACCGGCCGGAAGAGGAATTCGACGAGGTGTTCCAAACGCACGGACTGGCATCGCCGCGCTTGCTTACGCAGGTGAATTCCGTCATGGCTGTTCTGACGCTGCTTTCCTCCACCGATTCGTTGATCCTGCTACCTAAAGCCTTGTTGAAATCGGAGTTTTTTAAAGACTCGATGATCGCCATCGCGATCGAGGAGCAGATCCCCGGCCCGGAAATCGTGCAGATCCGCCGCGCCAGTATGCCGCTGACCCCGGCGGCCGAAGCCCTTTCCCTGCTGGTGGAAAAAGCGGCTGGACATGTGATATCGACCTTCGATTGAGCGTGTTGGGGGCGAATGCATCCGCTAGCTGAATGCTAAAAAGCAAAAAGCCCGCTCGAAAGCAGGCTTTTTAAATTTGGCTCCTCTGACTGGACTCGAACCAGTGACATACGGATTAACAGTCCGCCGTTCTACCGACTGAACTACAGAGGAATCGGTTGGAGGCTTATCTTAGCGGCGTAAAAACTTTTGTCAAATCCCAATAATCGTCCGTGTGTTAGAGTGGCTCTTTTAGCAACAATCTGTTGTATTTACCGACAAAAATTAAGGAAAAATACTTTGCAGGATGGGCGATTCTCCCTCATTATTTGAAATGGAGTTTCAACTTTATGATCTAAGGCTCATCTTGAACGTCACCGCTGTGCTTCGCCAGGCAATTGCCCGTACGCCCTGGTACAAAAAACGTAATAGTTACCGAGTTCTCTTCTGGCGTGAAATCACCCCTCTTGCTGTGCCTATCTTTCTGGAAAATACCTGCGTTCTGTTAATGGGCGTATTGAGTACCTTCCTCGTCAGTTGGCTGGGAAAAGAAGCGATGGCGGGCGTGGGGCTGGCCGATAGCTTTAATATGGTAGTGATGGCCTTTTTTGCTGCTATCGACCTCGGTACCACGGTGGTGGTCGCCTTTAGCCTTGGCAAGCGCGACAGGCGCCGAGCGCGAGCAGCGGCGCGGCAATCGCTGGTTATCATGACGCTGTTTGCGGTCGTTCTGGCGGCGGTGATTCACTATTTTGGTGCGAATATTATTAATATCGTCGCCGGTGATGCCACCGATGAAGTCAAAGGCCTGGCGCTGACGTATCTTGAGCTGACCGTGCTGAGCTATCCGGCGGCGGCGATCGCGTTAATCGGTAGCGGAGCGCTGCGTGGGGCAGGGAATACTAAGATCCCGCTGATGATTAACGGCGGGATGAATATTCTTAACATTATCATCAGTAGCATTCTGATTTACGGCGCATTTTCCTGGCAAGGAATGGGTTTTGCCGGTGCGGGACTAGGGTTAACTATTTCTCGCTATATTGGCGCAGTGGTAACGATTATCGTGCTGATGGTTGGTTTTAACCCCGCGCTGCGTATTCCGCTCAAAAGCTATTTCAAACCGCTGAACTTCGCCATTATCTGGGAAGTGATGGGAATTGGTATTCCAGCCAGCGTCGAATCGGTGCTGTTTAACAGCGGTAAATTGCTGACGCAAATGTTTGTTGCGGGTATGGGGACAGACGTTATTGCCGGTAACTTTATTGCGTTCTCGGTCGCGGCGCTGATTAACTTACCGGGTAACGCCCTCGGGTCGGCTTCCACGATTATTACCGGCAGGCGTTTAGGTACGGGGCAACTGGCGCAGGCAGAGCGCCAACTGCGCCACGTATTTTGGATGTCTACCATTGTTCTGACGCTTATTGCCTGGGGCACTGCGCCGTTCGCTGGGCTGTTTGCCTCGTTCTATACCCACGAGCAGGACGTAAAAGATGTCGTCAAAATTCTGCTGTGGATGAACGCGGCGTTTATGCCTATTTGGGCGGCCTCCTGGGTACTTCCGGCGGGCTTTAAGGGCGCGCGTGATGTCCGCTTTGCCATGTGGGTTTCCATGCTGAGCATGTGGGGCTGCCGTGTGGTTGTGGGCTATGTGTTGGGCATCGTGCTGGGCATGGGCGTTATCGGCGTCTGGATGGGGATGTTCCTTGATTGGGCTGCCCGAGCTGTGCTGTTCTACCGCCGCCTGATAACCGGCCGCTGGGCGTGGAAATATGCTCCGGCGAAGAAAACGGATACCGCCTGATACCTGAATCGCGCTGAAAGCAGTCAGAAATAGACGGTTTTCGCGCAAATAGGGGAATAAATCAGCAAACGATTTATTTTATGCAAATCAGGTTTTGACAACCAACGGGGACCTCGTTAATATTCGCCCCGTTCACACGATTCCTCTGTAGTTCAGTCGGTAGAACGGCGGACTGTTAATCCGTATGTCACTGGTTCGAGTCCAGTCAGAGGAGCCAAATTTAAAAAGCCTGCTTTCGAGCAGGCTTTTTGCTTTTCTGCGTTCAGTAAAAAACCGGGCAAGCGCCCGGCTGAGAGTGGATTAACGGAATGGCGGTTCGTTAAAGGTTCGCAGTTTACGCGAATGCAGGCGATCGCCCTCCGCGCGTAACAGGTCAATGGCGCGAATACCAATCTGCAAGTGCTCTGAGATAGCCCCTTCATAAAAACGGTTCGCCTGTCCTGGCAGCTTAATCTCACCATGCAACGGTTTATCCGACACGCACAGCAGCGTGCCGTACGGTACACGAAAGCGATACCCCTGCGCGGCAATGGTGGCGCTTTCCATATCAATCGCCACTGCACGGCTGAGGTTAAAACGCAGCGCCGACGCGGAATAGCGCAACTCCCAGTTACGGTCGTCGGTCGTGACAACCGTCCCAGTACGCAGCCGCTGTTTGACTTCCTCACCAGGCATCCCGCTCACCTGTTTCGTGGCGTCGTATAGCGCGCGCTGCACTTCAGCAATGCTCGGAATAGGGATATCCGGCGGCAATACGGCGTTCAGAACGTGGTCATCTCGTAAATACGCGTGAGCCAGCACGTAATCGCCAATCGACTGGCTCTCGCGCAGTCCGCCGCAGTGACCAATCATCAGCCAGACGTCTGGGCGCAGTACCGCCAGGTGGTCGCAAATATTCTTGGCGTTAGAAGGGCCGACGCCGATGTTGATTAACGTAATCCCCTGGCCGTCTTTGGTTATCAGGTGCCAGGCGGGCATCTGATGTTTTTTCCATGCGAGGTCAGAAATGGCTTCTTCGGGGGCTTCGGTATCGGCTGTGATCCAGATGCCGCCTGCGCATGAGAGCGACACGTATGGGCTATTCGGATCGAGAATCTGACTACAGCCCCAACGTACGAACTCATCAACGTAACGGGTGTAGTTAGTGAATAGCACAAACGGCTGGAAATGCTCTACCGGCGTTCCGGTGTAGTGACGCAGACGTGCGAGCGAGAAATCCACCCGGCGTGCGTCAAAGTGCGACAGCGGGTAAAACTCGGTGGCGTGAGTCAGGCCATCGGCGGTTTCATCGCCAATCTGCGAAAGCTCAGTTGTCGGGAACACGCGGGTTAAATCAGCGCTCATCGAGCGGTCGAGATTCAGGCCATCAATCACGTACGGGTAAGGAATCTCGTGCTGCGACAGATTTACCTCAATATGTGCGTCGTAATCTTCGTGCAACAGCGTCAGTTGCTCTAACAGATAGCTGCGAAATAACCCCGGCTGAGTGATGGTGGTGGTGTAACACCCGGAATGGGTAAACCGGCCAAAGGCGCGCGTTTTCTGCGCCTTATGCGCATTCCCACTCCAGGAAACGGAAAGTTGCGGGTAGACAAACAATCCATTGGCCCGCGCCTCTGCGCTCGGCAGTGAACGATCGTCAATAAACAGCTGAATGGCATTACGTAATGCATTTACCGATTGGTCGTACAGCGCCTGGAGTTTTTCCAGCGCTTGTTCAGGGGTTAGACTCACGCCCGTATTACTCATCGTTCGCTCCTTGGGTCAGCAATGCTGCATGTATCGATAGTATGCCAGCAGATGATGAAACAAAAGCGCTACCCAGTGGCTTTATAACAAACGATCAACCTTTAACCACCTCGTGAATACGTCAGATAAAAGCAGCGTGGCGAGCTAAAAAAGCTATTATTAACCGATATCTGCCGTGAATAATTGAGGAAAGGGAAATGACCCCTCGTGTAAAAATTTTTTGTGTTCTGGCTCTGGCGTTCAGTAGCTATAGTGCACAGGCCGTAACATACCCGCTTCCACCGGAGGGCAGCCGCCTGGTAGGGAGTACGTTGAACATCACGGTTCCGGAGAATAACCATCAACCGCTGGAAACCTTCGCCGCACAGTACGGGCAGGGGCTGAGCAATATGCTGGAGGCTAACCCTGGCGTTGATGTGTATCTGCCGAAATCAGGCTCGACGCTGGTTATACCGCAACAACTGATTCTGCCCGACACCGTGCGGCAGGGGATTGTGGTCAATGTGGCCGAAATGCGCCTGTATTATTATCCGGCGGGAAGCAATACCGTTGAAGTACTGCCAATAGGCATCGGCCAGGCCGGACGTGAAACACCGCGTAACTGGGTCACTACCGTTGAGCGTAAGCAGGAAGCGCCAAGCTGGACGCCAACGGCAAATACCCGCCGCGAATACGCCAAACGTGGCGAAAGCCCGCCTGCATTTGTGCCTGCTGGCCCGGATAACCCGATGGGGCTGTACGCCATTTATATTGGCCGCCTGTATGCTATTCACGGTACTAACGCTAATTTTGGTATCGGGTTACGCGTCAGCCAGGGCTGCATTCGCCTGCGTAACGACGACATTAAGTATTTGTTTGATAACGTGCCGATGGGTACTCGAGTGCAAATTATCGACCAGCCAGTGAAATACACCACCGAGCCGGATGGCAGCCGTTGGCTGGAAGTGCACGAGCCGTTGTCGCGCAACCGTGCAGAATATGAATCTGATAACAAAGTGCCCTTGCCGGTAACCCCTGCGCTGCGTAGTTTTACCCAAGGGGGAAGTGTTGATGGCAGCCGTGCAAGAAACGCGCTGGAGCGCCGTTCTGGTATGCCAGTGAACATTAGCTCCACCTTGTAAGTGGCGTCCCGACGGCGAAAATGATGTGGTCAACCAGGGAATACTGGGCTACATCGATGACGACTCACGGTAAAAACGGCTGCCTGCACCTGCTCACGAAAAGTTATCGTGCGTGAGAGGCTGGGGGCGGTCAGCATGAGCCAGCCTGATGGCTGGTTTATCTGGCTGTCGCTGAGAAAGTGATGAACCCAAAGGTTTAATGGTTTCCTCTTGCGAATAGGAAACTTTGCCATTTCGAGACGTTTTTTTAGTGTGCTCTGTTTTGGGCTTTAAATTCATTAATACCAGTAAAGCTAATAGAAATTAAACTGCCATGTGCTGTATTTAATAACATCCTGTTTATTTCCTGGTGAATTTCTTGAGATATCATTAACCTTAAGTTAAATATCCAGTGTCGTCCTATCAATCGATATTTCAGGCATTCTATATTTTCTGCTGTATTCTTTGAATAGCTCATCTCTTAGTTTGACGAAGATAACCGAGTTTACTGGAGCGCATATGGGGAAGCGGATTATCATTTGCTGTGACGGCACGGGAAATGAACTTAACACTACGATGTCCAACGTGCTTAAGTTTTATCGTATTTTGCAGAAGGATGAACGGCAGCAGGTATTTTATACCCCTGGCGTCGGCACGCTGAGCCAGGATAATCCGTGGCAGCGCTTTAAACAGAAATGGCGGGTGATTCTGGGGCTGGCAACCGGCTATGGTCTGGATGACGATATTCTTGAAGCCTATGAATTTCTCTGTCAGCACTGGCAACCGGAAGATAAAATTTACCTGATGGGGTTTAGTCGTGGTGCTTACACTGTACGCGTGCTCGCTGCACTTATTGAAACTATCGGCATTGTTCATGCCGATCAGCGCAACCTGGCGAGCTATGGCCTGACAGCTTACAAGGAAGCCAGCGGCGATCGGAGCGAATCAACGCAGTCCGACGAGCTGAAAACCGCCTGGTTATTTGGCCGTGTCGCCGGTGGACGCCCTGCGCGGGTTGAGTTTATCGGCGTCTGGGATACAGTGGCATCTATTATTGTCCCACGCAAAGACCGCCTGTTACCGAGCCTGCAAACCCTTCGTTTTACCCGAACCAACCGAGCTGTGAAAATTTTTCGTCAGGCGATTTCAATTGATGAAAGACGGCGCATGTTCCGGCTAAACCGTTGGACTTCGCCGCAGAATTACCGGCCTGAGCCTTATAAAAGACACAGTGAAATAGCTCAGGATATCCTGCAAGTCTGGTTTGCTGGTGTCCATTCCGATGTGGGTGGTGGCTACCCAGAGAGGGAAAGTGCGCTGTCAAAGTACCCGCTTATCTGGATGCTCGATGAGGCCGAAAAAGCCGGTTTAACCTTTGATGAGGCGGCGCGGCGCGCTATTACTGAAGGTGGTCATCTCTCTCATGGGGATGAACGTTTTGTTCCTCCTGGCCCTACGGGGGAACTGCATAATTCACTGACTTTCTTCTGGTGGATTCTGGAAATTATTCCAAAATCGGTGCGCTGGCGTAGCTGGCCGCAACGTCGTGCTTTTCTTGGGTGGTATTTGCCGCTGGGTGAACCCAGAGAAATTCCTCCAGAGTCGCTGATTCATTATTCAGTCCAGGAGCGTATGGCGTTGGATAAAACGTATCGACCGATTAACCTTAATGGCATTTACCATTTCACCGATAAATCAGAAAATCCGAACGGCATGGAGAAGGATTGATGCAATACGTTAACCGGAGGCGTGTTTCCCCCCCGCAATCATTACAGGCAGAATATGTAAAAGATGAGGGGGAAAAGATGCTGAGCTTTTTGCAGCTTATCCCAGAGCAACAGGCCCAGACTCGTCCGCCGAGAATGGCAGCGCATTCGCGAAACGGTGAGTTGTTTGCAAAGCTTGAACAATTATTCCGTGGGCGCTGTGCTTTTTGTGAAGAAACTAGCAGCTCGCTCACGGTGTCAACGTTTCGCCCCCAGGGTCATGCATCGCCACAGATCAATTTGTCAGACTCACATCTCTATTATTCCTGGCTAGCCGGTAGTTGGCAGAATCAATATTTGATTTGCAATGAATGCAACAAACATTCGCGTAATTATTTTCCGGTACAGGGAAAACGGGCACCGGTGCCATCGGCACAAGCGTTTCGCGATTTTCTGGAAAGCCGTGACGGGCTGTGGCCCGAGTGGCCACCGAAAGAACGTAACCTGCTGCTCGATCCCTGCGAGACGAAAACCATGTATACCCATTTTGCCGTCGAGGCGCAGGGAAAACTGGTGCCGCTTTCGCTGCAAGGATACGAAACAATCCGCACGTATGGCCTCAATCGAGAGCGACTTGTTATGGTACGCGCAGGACACTTTGCACACTATCTGGATGCGATGGTAGACGCGATTACGCAACATTCCTCTACATTGTTGAAACGGTATTTTCAGTTCGCTGAATTAGAATTTGGCGGGAGCTGGTATCTGTTGTTACGCCGTATTGCCGCTAAACTGGGGACGCGAAAAGGGGCAATGCCCTACCTCTCTTCAGCCCGTATAGAGAGAGTTTTTTTGCCGTTGCTCCGACAAGAGCAAGGTTACCTTTGGTTCAGAGAGGCCGTAGATGCGCTGTGGCTGGATGAGATAGTTCCCTATTCTAAGGTCGATAAGGTTGAACTTGCTGATGCGCCGATTGATACGCTGAAGTCCGTCGAGTTCCGGCACTTCAAATCGCTGGAAAATTTGACGCTTACGCTACCCCAGGCAGCGGCAGAGCGTCCAGACTCTGACAAACAAGAAGCGGCGGCGGTACTGGTTCTCGGCGAAAATGCGACCGGAAAAAGCTCTATTCTGGAAGGCATCGCGTTGGCAATGACGACGCAAGCAGCACGAGACAAGCTGGCGCTTAACTGGCGAGGCTATGTGCTAAACCCGCGATTGATGGGCGGAGAGCCAGAGGATGACTCGGCAACTGCGCAGGTGAAAATAACCAGCTCGTTGGGGAATTCAAGACGGCTGACGATAGCAAGTGGAGCGCCCAGGATAGACAGTGAGGGGATGTTCAACGTCGGTCCCGTTTTTGCGTATGGTGCTTTCCGTCATTATCAGCATAAGCAGCGTGCATTCTCGCCCGATCTCGCCGTGCGAAACCTGTTTGATGGCAGTGTGCTCAGTAACCCTGAGCGATGGCTGTTGAAGTTAAGCGACGCAAGATTCGATATGGTGGTCAGAGCATTACGTGAAATACTGGCCGTAGAGGGCGAATTTGCGGTTGTCAAACGCGACAAGCAAACTAAGGAATGTAGCATCATAACGGCTATCAACGGTTACGGCGGCGTTTCGACACCAACGGAAACGCCGTTAAACGTCGTTTCATCCGGCTTTCGTTCTGTGCTCGCTATGGTCTGTGACATTATGCGAGGGTTGATGGACGCCAGAGTTAACCCTGGCTTTGATGGGTTAGAAACGGCTCGTGGCGTCGTTCTGATCGATGAAGTGGAAGCCCATCTGCACCCGCGCTGGAAAATGCAGATAATGAACGGTCTGCGGCGTGCTTTGCCTCACCTCACGTTTATCGTAACGACCCATGACCCGCTCTGTTTGCGCGGGATGTATGACGGGGAAGTACAGGTACTACAGCGCATAACCAGCCATGACGTTGCGGTAAACAGTGCTTACCCTACGGTTGTACAGGTTCTCACCGAGTTACCTGGGGTTGAGACGATGCGCGTTGAGCAACTGCTGACATCTGATTTCTTCCAGCTATATTCCACAGAGACGCCGGAAATAAATCGACAGATGGCTAATGTTGCCGATCTCTTGACAAAAAACGAGCTCAATAGCGAAGAGAAAGCCGTGGTGGCGCATTTCCAGCAAGATATTGCTGAAGCCATGCCTGTCGGAACGTCCGAAGCCCATCGCCTGGTACAGGAAGCCGTGGCAATCTACTTGAAAAGGCGGCGTGATAGTTCTGCCGATCGGATCAAAGCGCTACGCGATGCCACGCGTAATGAGATTCTGGATATTTTACAGAAGGTCATGCAATGAGAAAAATTGACCGCAGCAAAAAGCAGGCTTTAGCGCCCGCCGTGCTGAGTGCAAAAAACAAACAGGGCATGACTGAGCTGGAGTGCTCACGGGTGCACTATGCGGCGGCCGATGGGCATAAAAAGAGTTTTCCCTTTAAAGCCTATAAGCATGATGACATCAAAAAACGGCTGAATGAGATCTTCCATTATAAATGCGCCTATTGTGAAACATTCTTTTCCGCTTCGGCTCCGGTGGATATCGAACACTATCGTCCGAAAAGCGCGGTGAGCGAGGATCACGCCCATCCTGGATACTGGTGGTTGGCGATGGATTGGGACAATCTGTTGCCTAGCTGCATCGATTGTAACCGCAAGCGCAAGCAGAAGACGGTGGATGGCTCAACTCGCCTGAGCGACCTGTTGGAAAATGCGATGCGAGGGCGCCATTTATCCGGCAAAAAGGACAGTTTCCCGCTTGCGGAGGGAGGCGTTCGTCTTCAACCGGAAGCGCGAGATGTGGGGGCGGAACAGCCGTTGCTACTGAATCCTTATGTCGATGATCCCTTGCAGCATTTGCAATTTGTCAGCACGGGAAACCCACCGGTGAGTCTGGTGGTGCCTGGCGGCGAACCGACGAGCGCGAAAGGGGCAACCTCGATTCATGTCTATGGATTAAACCGGCTTGGACTGGTGCAGGAGAGAACCCGTTATCTGCGCCGGCTGGAGTTTTTGGGCGAGATGCTGTTATCGCTTGGGCAACTTATCGACGAGTTGAATGGGATGGGGCTTTCTCCGGCGCAAATCGAGAAGATAAAACCTCGGCTGGTTTTTTTGTTGCAGAAGACCGGTGACGAAATGAAACAGATGGCGGCCCCAGAGCAGCCCTATTCAGCGATGGTGGCGTCCTGGATAGGCAATTTCTATCAACAAGTTGAGCGACGCGGCGCGCAGTGACAGGCGCAAGCCCAGCCCACCAGGGCCTGAAAAGCAAAAAGCCTGCTCGAAAGCAGGCTTTTTAAATTTGGCTCCTCTGACTGGACTCGAACCAGTGACATACGGATTAACAGTCCGCCGTTCTACCGACTGAACTACAGAGGAATCGTGTGAACGGGGCGAATACTAACGAGGTCCCCGTTGGTTGTCAAAGGGTGAAAAGCCTAATTGTGTTTGTTTGCTGACAATTTCAGCAATTTGCGCATAATTGCTGGTTTTTTAGCTCATATGCACCGTGAAAGTGCAGATTTACCCTATATCGGGCAGCGACGCATTCTCGGCTTAGATGAAAACGTGTCTGAGATATGGCTTTTCTTTGTTTTTCATATTGTTAAAAAATTGGCAAGTATCTTGCAAATCCTCCGATTACTGAACGCCAGCATGGCTGGTTATCTCTTACCGGAGGCAAAAATGAACTTAAGACGACTGAAGTACTTTGTGAAAATCGTCGATATCGGCAGCCTGACACAAGCCGCTGAAGTGCTGCATATCGCGCAGCCAGCGCTGAGCCAGCAGGTGGCGACCCTGGAAGGAGAGCTTGATCAGCAACTGTTGATTCGGACAAAACGCGGCGTCACGCCAACGGAGGCGGGCAAGGTGTTGTATAGCCATGCGCGGACCATTCTACGCCAGTGTGAACAGGCGCAGTTAGCGGTGAACAACGTAGGCCAAACGCTGAGCGGCGCGGTATCCATCGGTCTGGCTCCCGGCACAGCGGCATCGTCAATGATCATGCCGTTGCTCCAGGCGGTACGAAATGAGCTGCCAGCGGTGCTGGTGTATCTGCATGAGAATAGCGGCACGGTGTTAAACGACAAATTGCTCAGCGGCCAGTTGGATATGGCGGTGCTGTACGATCGCACGCCGCTTGCCGGTATCGTCAGCCAACCGCTGTTGAAAGAGGATTTGTATCTGGTCGGCACGCGAGAGTGCCCTGGGCAAAGCGTTGATCTTACGGCGGTCGCAGAGATGAATCTCTTTTTACCACGAGACTACAGCGCCGTGCGTGCACGTGTTGATGAGGCATTCTCTCTGCGCCGTTTAACCGCCAAAATTATCGGCGAGATCGAGTCGATTTCAACTCTAACCGCTGCGATTGCCAGCGGCATGGGCGTGACCGTGCTACCAGAATCTGCGGCGCGCTCGCTGTGTAGCGCGGCGAATGGCTGGATGGCGCGTATCACCACGCCATCAATGAGCTTACCGCTGTCGTTGAATGTGTCGGCTCGTGGACAACTGACGCCACAGGCGCAGGCAGTGAAAGAGATTTTGATGTCATTGGTGAGCCGCCCAATGCGGGATAACAGGGAATTGCTGCTGGTGAGCTAAGCTTATATTCCATTCAGATATATGTTGCTGGTTTTTATTATTTGTTTGCGCGCTCAACAGACTTTAACAATAGCGCAATGTCTGATTGATCCGGAGGGAAGCGTGAACTTCCAGCAACTCAAAATTATTCGCGAAGCGGCGCGGCAGGATTACAACCTGACCGAAGTTGCCAATATGCTTTATACCTCGCAGTCTGGCGTTAGCCGTCATATCCGTGAGCTTGAAGAGGAGCTGGGGATTGAGATTTTTATTCGACGCGGGAAACGCCTGTTAGGGATGACCGAGCCGGGTAAAGCGCTATTGGTGATTGCCGAGCGTATTCTGAACGAGGCCAGTAACGTTCGCCGCCTGGCCGATTTGTTCACCAACGATGCGTCGGGCGTGCTGACGATTGCAACCACCCACACGCAGGCGCGCTATAGCTTGCCGCCGGTGATTAAAGCATTTCGGGAGATTTTTAAAGATGTGCGCCTTGAGTTGATTCAGGGAACACCGCAGGAGATAGATGCGCTGTTGCATAATGGCGGGGCGGATATCGGCATCGCCAGTGAGCGCCTGAGCAACGACGCGACGCTGGTGGCCTTCCCGTGGTTTCGCTGGCACCACAGCTTGCTCGTTCCTCAGGATCATCCGTTAACCCAAACGTCTCCGTTGACGCTGGAAGATATTGCTCGCTGGCCGCTTATTACTTATCGGCAGGGGATTACCGGGCGTTCGCGCATCGACGAGGCTTTTAATCGCAAGGGACTGACGCCGGATATTGTGCTGAGCGCGCAGGATTCTGATGTGATTAAAACGTATGTCGAGCTGGGGTTGGGGATTGGTCTGGTGGCAGAACAGTCTGGCGACTCGCAAGAGTCGGGCAACCTGGTGCGGTTGGATACTCACCATTTATTTGATGCCAACACCGTTTGGTTGGGGTTAAAACGAGGGCAGTTGCAACGCAATTACGTGTGGCGTTTTATTGAGTTATGTAACGCAGGGCTGTCGCTTGAGGAGATCAAACGCCAGGCAATGGAACTGGAAGAAACGGTACTGGACTATCAGATTTAATATCTGATGCGGGTAAAGCGCCTGAAAAGCAAAAAGCCTGCTTGAAAGCAGGCTTTTTAAATTTGGCTCCTCTGACTGGACTCGAACCAGTGACATACGGATTAACAGTCCGCCGTTCTACCGACTGAACTACAGAGGAATCGTGTGAACGAGGCGAATACTACTGTTCCTCGATATTTGTGTCAACACTAAATTTAACTTGCTGATTCAATTGGCTGAATTTAGCTCAAGGTGTTGTTTTAGTGTACTGCTGATGAATTTCCATCCTGTTGGTTATTATCGCGCAATCTTTGTAGTGGATCTTGTTGATAGAAGCCGCAGAAACGCTGCCACAGTGCAGGGAAGCGTGGGGCGAAAAGTTCAGGGGCGCTGAAAAAGTACTCAGACAGTACCGCAAAGCATTCTGCTGGGTCGGTCGCCGCATAGGCATCAATGCTGGCGGCGTTTTCGCCTACCAAATCAATCTCATCCTGAATGTTGTTCATTGCTGCATGAAGGTCATGCTCCCAACCCGCGACTTCGCGCAGGGGAATGAGCGGTACGCCGCTGGCACGGTCACCGTTGCGAGTATCCAGCTTGTGGGCGACTTCATGGATTATCAGGTTGAAACCGGAGGCATCGAACGAGTCTTGAATATCCAGCCAGTTCAGGACGATAGGACCTTGCTGCCAGCTTTGGCCGGACTGCACCACGCGCTGGTTGTGTACCAGACCGATGTCATCCTCCCACTCATCGTCAACGATAAACGGGGCAGGGTAGATAAGAATTTCGTGGAAACCGTCGAGCCATTCCAAACCCAGTTCCATCACCGGCAGACAAAATAGCAGGGCGATTCGCGCCTCGGTAACGGGTTCGACCACTAATCCTTGTAAAAAAACCAGCCGCTTTTGCTGTAAAAAACGGCCAGCCAGCTGAACCAGCTTTAGCTGTTCGTCGATAGAAAGGTTGGCTAACAGAGGGATCGCCAGGGCTTGTGCCCAGGGCAAATCTGTTTTATCGGCAGTGTCACTTGCTTTCCAGGGCCATTTAATCATCGTTTTGCTCGCAAACTCGTCACTTGAACGCAATTGAAGAGACTGGGTCTGTTAAAATGCCAAATAACCTGGCATGATGGCAACCATCAAAACGGAGAGATGCCAGAGCGGCTGAATGGACCGGTCTCGAAAACCGGAGTAGGGGTAACTCTACCGGGGGTTCAAATCCCCCTCTCTCCGCCACTTTTCAATAAGTTATCTCACACACTCCGTCTGTTTTTCCTTACTCGAACGCCCGTAGAATATTTTCGTAGCGGTCAACCGTCACTTGATTATGTCCGCAATTGTGACGCTGAACACAGGAATACTCGGCACAATCTCTATTTATGCTATACGCTCATCAGTTGGCGGGTTTGTCGCCACGCCTGAACTGGCTCGAATAACCAATTCTACCGGCAACTGAATATTTGCCTCCTGCGCCCCCGATAACAGTACCTTTAACGTCTCATGACCCAACTGATGCTTATTCACGGCAACCGTTGTAAGCGCGGGCTGTGACCATGCAGCGGTTTCAATATCATCAAAACCGACTACGGCGATATCTTCCGGCACGCGTAAACCGCGTTGGGCACATGCCTGTAGTACCAACAGTGCGGTGGCATCGTTATAGGCGAAAATGGCATCTGGCGGTTGCGACAGGCTTAAAAGCTCGTTAATCGCCTCTTGTAATGCGCGCTCGGTATCTAACTGCGGCAGGGCGATCGCTTCATATTCCGGTGGCATCAGCAGTCGCGCTTCGTATAACGCCTGGCGATAGCCTTTTTCGCGCTGGCGAATACTGTAATGGGAGAGGGTGCTAGCCAAAAATGCAATGCGCGAGCGGCCTTGCGCTAACAGATGGCGAGTGGCGAGATATCCGCCTTGCTGGTTATCAGGGTTAATACAGGGCAGCCCTGGTGACCATAGGTCAACGAGTACCAGCGGCAGTTTGAGCTGTTCAAGCACCGCCAGCAGTTCGGGTTCAAAAAAACCAGCACAAATGAGGGCGTCGGGCTGGTGGAGCATAACCTGCTCGGCAACGGGGTCACTGGGGCCGAGCGATAAAAAGCTCAGCGCGATACCCTGGAGGCGGCATGATGCCTCTATAGCCAAAAATAGCGGTGAGTAGAACGGCAGCGCGCGGGCAATGTTGTGCTGGCGGTGCAGCAAAAACAGCACCCGTTTAATTTTATCGTTGCGCAGGCGGGAGAAGTCATACCCCTGTTGCTCTGCGACGGCGATAATCCGCTGTCGGGTTTCTTCGCGCAGGCCTGGCTGGCCTTTCAGGGCGCGAGATACCGCGCCGGGTGATACGCCGCAGGCAGCGGCGATATCACGGATTCTGACGGCTTTAGTCATTTCTCTCCCATTTATTTACTTGCGCTGTGCCCCAAGCCAGGCCGCACCGCGTACGCCGCTGCTATCGCCATGAAGCGCTTGTATCACCGGTGTACAGCATTGCTTGCCAAATACGTACTGTGCGATGCGCTGCTGTAGCTCAGGGTAGATCTGTGGAATGTTAGATACGCCGCCGCCGAGAACGATCGCATCAGGATCAAGTGTGTTGATAACCCCGGCGAGCGAACGGGCGAGTTGATCGCGATAACGATCCCACAGTTGAGCGGCTGCGGCGTTTCCGGCATTCAGCTGTTCAATAATATGTGGCACTTTATCATGTTTATTAAACATCTGAGAATACTGGCGCTCCAGGCCGCTGCCGGAGATAAAGTTCTCAATGCAGTTGAATTGGCCGCAGTAGCATTCGGCGGTGTCGCCATCTTTGTCTGGCTGATAACTCGGCAGCGCGTTGTGGCCCCATTCACCGGCACAGGCATTCGGGCCGGTGATCAGACGGCCATCAACGCATAACCCGCCGCCGCAGCCCGTACCGAGAATCACACCAAAAACGACGCCGTAACCTTTACCTGCGCCGTCCATTGCTTCGGATAGCGTAAAACAGTTGGCATCGTTGGTGACGGCAACGGGCATGGCGAGCTGTTGTTCAAGCTGCTGGACAAACGGCTGTTGGTTGAGCACCAAAATGTTGGAGTTTTTAATAAGCCCATCACTGCCCGCAGCACCCGGAATCCCTAACCCGATGGTTAGTGCCGGTTGCGTAGCCTGCCGCGCTTCTGTAATTGCAGCAATGACCGCCTGGAAAAAGGCCTCGTAGTTTTGCTTTGGGGTGGTATACCGTTTGCGGTAAACCGTTTCGCCGTGGTCATCCAGCACGACGGCCTCTATTTTTGTCCCGCCAATATCTAATCCTAATCTCATCGTTGTTTCCCTGCTGAGTGTTTGAGTGATAAAGGTCAGTGTAATTTTGTTGTTTACTATACAAAAGTGGTGAGTGTGCAATGTGTGAGTACAGCCCATTTATTGCCACTGAACGTATCAGGACGACGGTTGAATAGATGGGCGTGGTGAGCAGAGGCGAGACGTTTCTTGATAGAGAATATTGAAGGCGGGGCAAAAAATTGGCCCTGAAAACTCAGAGCCAATTTACAGAGGTTACTGACACCTGCCATTGCGGATTATTGGCAGGTTTGCGTGGGCGATTAGCGTTGAGTGCAGCCCGCACACTGTTTGTTTTGGATCTGCTGGAAGAAGTCGTTGCCTTTGTCATCAACGAGGATGAACGCCGGGAAGTTTTCAACTTCGATTTTCCAGATAGCTTCCATGCCCAGCTCAGGGTAGGCCACGCATTCCAGGCTCTTAATGCTGTCTTGCGCTAATACCGCTGCCGGGCCGCCGATGCTGCCCAGGTAGAAACCGCCATGTTTATGGCATGCGTCGGTCACCTGCTGGCTACGGTTGCCTTTCGCCAGCATGACCATGCTTGCGCCGTGAGATTGCAGCAGGTCAACGTAGGAGTCCATGCGCCCTGCGGTGGTTGGGCCTAAAGAACCGGATGCATAACCTTCTGGCGTTTTCGCCGGGCCTGCGTAGTAGATTGGGTGATCTTTGACGTACTGCGGCAGTTCTTCGCCGTTATCCAGCAGCTCTTTCAATTTTGCGTGAGCGATATCACGCGCCACGATAATCGTGCCGTTCAGCGACAGGCGGGTTGATACCGGGTGCGCGGAAAGCTGAGCAAGAATTTCGCTCATCGGCTGGTTGAGGTTGATGCTAACGGCGTCGCCTTCACCCTGCTGACGCAGCGCTTCTGGAATGTACTGCGCTGGGTTGTGCTCCAGTTTTTCAATCCAGATACCGTCACGGTTGATTTTCGCTTTGATGTTACGGTCAGCAGAGCAAGAAACCCCCATACCGATTGGGCAAGATGCACCGTGACGCGGCAGACGAACAACGCGAATATCATGAGCAAAGTATTTACCGCCGAACTGTGCGCCCAGGCCCAGGTTCTGCGCTTCTTGCATCAGTTCCTGCTCCAGTTTCACGTCGCGGAATGCCTGGCCGTGCTCGTTACCTTCAGTCGGCAGGCCGTCATAGTAACGAGTGGAAGCCAGTTTTACCGTTTTCAGCGTTACTTCTGCGGATGTCCCGCCAATGACGAACGCGATGTGGTACGGCGGGCAGGCTGCTGTGCCCAGAGTGCGCATTTTCTCTACCAGATAGTTTTTCAACTTAGCGGGAGTAATCAGCGCTTTAGTTTCCTGATAGAGATAGGTTTTGTTTGCGGAACCGCCACCTTTAGCGATGCACAGGAATTTGTACTCGTCGCCATCAACGCTGTAGAGGTCAATCTGCGCGGGCAGGTTCGTACCGGTGTTCACTTCTTTATACATGTCCAACGCCGCGTTCTGGGAATAGCGCAGGTTGTCGGAAATGTAGGTGTTGTATACGCCCTGAGACAGTGCCGCTTCATCGCCACCACCGGTCCATACGCGCTGGCCTTTTTTACCCATGATGATGGCCGTGCCGGTGTCCTGGCAGGTTGGCAAAATGCCTTTGGCGGCGATGTCAGAGTTACGTAGGAATTGCAGCGCGACGTATTTGTCGTTTTCGCTGGCTTCTGGGTCGTTAAGAATGGCTCCAACCTGTTTCTGGTGGGAAGGGCGCAGCATAAAAGCTGCATCATGGAACGCTTGTTGTGCCAGCAGAGTCAGGGCTTCAGGTTCAACTTTCAACACGTCCTGGCCGTCAAATTGGCTAACGGAAACGTGCTCGCGGCTCAGCAGATAGTATTCGGTGTCATCGTGGGCCAGCGGGAAAGGATTCTGGTAAACAAAAGGTTTATTCGACATAGCGTATTGCTCCATAAAAATAAAACCGCCGGCAGTTGCCTACCGACGGTTATGAATCAGAACATCATGGACATCCACGGGTAACCAATCAGCAGCAGCGCTGCCAGGAAGATGCCGCCAAAGATTGTACCGAGACGCCAGTAGTCTTTGGTTGGCAGGTAGCCGCTACCGTAGTAAATCGGGCTAGGGCCAGTACCGTATGGGGTGATAATCCCCATGATACCCAGTGAAGTCACCATCAGCAGGACGAACACTTCCATGTTCATGCCCGGAATGGTAGAGGCGATGGTCAGCATCGCAGGCAGCAGCGCAGTGGTGTGCGCGGTGGTGCTGGCAAACAGATAGTGCAGCAGGTAGAACGCCAGCAGCAGTACGATGGTAGCAACACCCGGAGAAATACCGCTCATCAGCAGGCCGCCTTCTTTACCCAGCCAGCCGATAAAGCCGGTAGAGGAGAGGCCATCGGCCAGTGCGACCAGAGTTGCGAACCACACGAAGGTGTTCCATGCCGCTTTATTGCCAGTGATATCGTTCCATTCCAGCACGCCAGTCCACAGCATCAGGCCGATAATCAGCAGTGCCGCCATCGCTGGTTCAATCCATGCGGCAGCGAAAATCCACATCATCAGTGCGCAGCAAACAAATACCAGCAGCAGGATTTCGTTACGGGACAGTTTGCCCAGTTTTTCCAACTCACGGCTTGCCCACAGCGGCACTTCATCATTAATTTTCACTTCTGGCGGGTAGAACCAGTAAGCCAGCAGCGGCATCGCCAGAATCAACAGCACACCCAGCGGCAGGAAGGCGATGAACCACGTACCCCAGGAAATGTTGATACCGACAATGCTTTTCACCAGCGCCAGTGCCAGCAGGTTAGGCGCCAGAGCTGAAAGGAACATCGAGCTGGTGATACAGGCGGCGGTGATCGCCACCCACATCAGGTAAGAACCGATTTTACGTGCGCTTGGGTCATTCGGTTTTGAACCGTACAGCGGTGGCAGGTTAGCGATAATCGGGTAGATAGTCCCGCCGCTACGTGCGGTGTTAGACGGGGTAAACGGAGCCAGCAGCAGATCGGCGAGGGTAATGGCATAACCTAGCGTCAGGCTGCGACGCCCCAGGTATTTCACCAGAATCAGCGCCAGACGGCGGCCAAAACGGGTTTTGTCATAACCGGCGGCGAACATGAAAGCGCCGAAGATAAGCCACACAGTGGAGTTACCAAAACCGCTGACGGCCCATTTAAAGGATGCGCCTGCCAGTTTGAATTTCGGGTCCGCCAGTTGTTCTGGGCTGAACAGCACCCATTGGCTGCAAAGGGCGATAGCCACGACACCCGTCAGGCCGATAACCGCGCCTGGCAGAGGTTCAAAGATGAGGCCAACAATGACACCCACAAAGATAGCGAAATAGTGCCATGCATAAGGAGGTAGCCCCTCAGGAACCGGAACAAAGAGTAACAATATGGCCACGATAATGGGCAGGGCCATCATCAAGAGGCGATTTTTCTTACCCGCTTTGGGTTTACTCACCGGGGTTGGCGAGGGCGATGTCGCAGTTTTCTCGTTCATATTACGCTTCTATAAGTAGTTAATAATTCGGTTCATAAAAATCATCAGCTGCTTTTTTTAGTTTTTTTACTTTATTTAGATTACAAAAGCGTTGCTGGCAATTTTGAATATAGATAATTACCGCCGTTTTATTTAGCGCTAATTTGAAAAATTCTTATATTTATATAATGCTCTTTTGAAGGCCATTACAATTGATCAGGATCAAATAAACGCGAGCGTGGAATTATTTTTATACTTCGGGAATAACCCCATTAGGTTATGGGGTATTATTACGCTTAACTCTATTTAAAATCATGTTTTAAATATTAAAATAACAATGCTTGTGTGTATAACGATTTGTTTTTAAAGGTGTTTATCGTTTGCGTGTTACCGTGTTATTTTACGTGTTTACGTTATCAGCAAAGAGATATTTATTAAATAAATGTGAATAAAATATAATTTAATTAATAACACTATGGAGGTACTGGTGTTATTCATGGGATTAAATAGTTTTTTAACTAACGTAATAGCTTTCGTAACTAAATTTATCGCTATATTAATAGCATGATATCGGCAAAACAAATAACTCAAATGCAGCCCGATCCCGAATTCTCGAATTTATTTTTTAAAGTTTGGAGTTAACTATTATGAACAATGATCATCGCGTACTCAGCTCCTTTACATTACCGAATGGCACCGAGCTAAAAAACCGCTTATTCATGGCTCCCATGACAACGTGTTCAGGGTATTACGACGGTTCCGTGAGCAGCGAACTTATCGAATACTACCGTGCTCGTGCCGGACGCATTGGGACAATCATCGTAGAGTGCTGCTTTGTTGACGATTTAGGTCTGGCTTTCCCTGGCGCACTGGGTATTGATAGCGACGACAAAATCGCGGGGTTGGCGAAAATCGCCGAAGCCATTAAATCTCAGGGTTCCAAAGCACTGCTGCAAATCTATCACGGTGGCCGTATGGTCGATCCGAAACTGATTGGTGGCCGTACGCCGGTTGGCCCAAGCGCTGTCGCGGCTCCGCGTGATGGTGCGGCAACCCCTGTTGCGCTGACCTCCGAAGAAGTTTCTGCCATGGTGGGGAAATTTGGTGACGCCGTTCGCCGCGCGATCCAGGCAGGCTTTGATGGCGTTGAGCTGCACGGTGCGAACACCTACCTGATCCAGCAGTTCTACTCCCCAAACTCTAACCAACGTGATGATGAGTGGGGCGGCAGCCGCGATAACCGCGCTAAATTCCCGCTGGCGGTGCTGGAAATCACCCATAAAATGGTACGCCAGTACGCTGATGATGCGTTCATCATCGGTTACCGTTTCTCGCCAGAAGAGATGGAAGTCCCGGGAATTCGTTTTGACGACACCCTGTACCTGCTGGAAAAACTGGCCGAGCGCGGCCTGGATTATCTGCACTTCTCCGTCGGCGCAACACTGCGTTCGTCTATTGTGGATACCACAGATCCAACGCCACTGATTGAAAAATACGTTGCGATGCGTTCTGAAACACTGGCGCAAATCCCGGTGATGGGCGTGGGCGGTGTCGTCAATGAAGATGATATTGAAACGGCGATGGCGCACGGTTATGACCTGGTTGCCGTAGGCCGTGCTTGTATCGCTTACCCAGACTGGGCCGATCGCATTGCTGACAGCCAGACGCTGGATCTGTTTATCGATAGTACGCAGCGTGAAGCGCTGAATATCCCCGAACCACTGTGGCGCTTCTCGCTGGTAGAAGCGATGATTCGCGATATGAGCATGACGGTGTCTAAATTCAAGCCGGGCGTGTTTGTTGAGAAAGTGCAGGACGAAGCGGGCGAACTGGTGATTAACGTTAGCCTCGAAACCGACCATATCGCGGATATCGAACTGGCAAGCGGTGTCGATCAGGATGTTGAATTCGTGACCAGCTTTGAAGAAATTCGCTCCCGCATTCTGGACGCTAACACGCCACACGTTGACGCTATTTCCGGTGCGACCAGTCAGAGCGAAGCGGTGAAAAAAGCCGTTTCTAAAGCGATGGTGAAATCCAGTAAAGCGCTGCAAGCTGAAGAGGGTGGTGAAGATTGTGCGCCACAGGCTTACGACGTCGTGGTAGTCGGTAGCGGCGGCGCTGGCCTGGCAGCCGCCATTCAGGCACACGACGACGGCGCTCGCGTGCTGATCGTCGAAAAAATGCCAACCATTGGCGGTAACACCATTAAAGCGTCCGCTGGGATGAACGCCGCAGAAACGCGCTTCCAGCGTGTGAAAGGGATTCAGGACAGCAAAGAGCTGTTCTACGAAGAAACGCTGAAAGGCGGTAAAAACAAAAACAACCCAGAGCTGCTGCGTCGCTTTGTTGAAACAGCGCCTCAGGCGATTGAATGGCTGGCCGATCGCGGCATTATGCTGAACGACATCACCACTACCGGTGGGATGAGCATTGACCGTACTCACCGTCCAAAAGACGGTTCTGCGGTGGGCGGCTATCTGATCAGCGGTTTGGTGCGTAACGTCACAAAACGTCAGATTGATGTCATGCTTGACACTTCTGTGGTCGATATTGTGATGGAGGGCGGTGAAGTTTCTGCCGTTCGTCTGCTGACTGACGAACAGGAAAACCTGACCATTCAGACCCGTAGCATCATCGTGGCAACCGGTGGTTTCAGTGCTAACAGTGAAATGGTGGTGAAATATCGCCCGGATCTGGCAGGCTTCGTGACCACTAACCATAAAGGTGCGACGGGCGGCGGTATCGCTCTTCTGGAACGTATTGGCGCAGGTACGGTCGATATGGGCGAAATTCAGATTCACCCAACGGTAGAACAGAAAACGTCTTACCTGGTTTCTGAGTCTATCCGTGGCGGCGGGGCGATTCTGGTGAGCCAAAAAGGGAACCGTTTCTTCAACGAAATGGAAACTCGCGATAAAGTCTCGGCGGCGATTATTGCTCTGCCTGAGCACTATGCTTACATCGTGTTCGATGAGCATGTTCGTACCAAAAACAAAGCGGCGGACGAGTACATTGCGAAAGGTCTGGTGACCAGCGCGAGCACGGTGAGCGAGCTGGCGGCTAAACTGGGCCTCGATGAAGAAACCTTCCTGGCGACACTGTCCCGTTACAACGGCTTTGTTGAAAAACAGGACGATGAAGAGTTTGGCCGTAAAACTGCACTGCGCGCGCCAATTAACGAAGGGCCATTCCACGCCATTCAGATTGCGCCAGGCGTGCACCACACTATGGGCGGTGTGACCATTAACACCGACACCTGTGTGCTGGATGAAAACAAACAGGTTATTCCTGGTGTTTATGCTGCCGGTGAAGTGGTGGGCGGTATCCACGGTGGCAACCGAATTGGCGGTAATGCTGTTGCTGATATTATTATCTTTGGTACGCTTGCCGGTCATCAGGCCGCGCTTCGTGCAGAGCAGGAACCCTGGGCTATGCTTGAGTCGGCATAATTCACCCACGGCATAGCCCTGTAGCCCGGCGAAGCGTTGCGACGCCGGGCAGTTTGTCTCAACAAGGGGGAAGTTGATGTCTGATTCCGCAAGGGTTTACAGTTATTCAGCCGTGCTAATGGGCTCTCCCATTCTGCTCAAACTTTTCGCTCATAATGAGCCGCTCGCCTCACGCGTTTTCCGCTTAATCAAACAGTATGAAGACCTGCTCACCGTCAACCGTGCTCATTCGCAGGTGATGGATATCAACCATGCCGCCGGTAAACATCCGGTGCAGGTGAGCAGCGCGGTCTACTCCCTTATCAAATGCGCCAAAGCCGCCAGCTTGCTGCCGCAGAGTGCGTTTAATCTGGCTATCGGCCCGTTAGTGAAACGCTGGCGTATTGGTTTTCGCGGTGACAGTGTGCCCCCGGCGGATGATATTGCGCGCCTGCTGGCCCTTACTGACCCAACGCAAGTGGTGCTTGATGACGCGCAACAGAGCGTTTATTTGGCGCAACCGGGAATGGAAATAGACTTGGGCGCAATAGCCAAAGGTTATATTGCTGACCGAGTGCGTGATTATCTGCGCAAAGAGGGCGTGGCTCAGGGGCTGATTAATCTTGGCGGCAACGTGCAAACGCTAGGAACGCCAGAGGGGGGGTGGGCCATTGGCTTAAAAAAACCGTTCTCTACCGCTGGCGCGATGATCGGCACACTGGAAATTGAGAACAAATCAGTAGTGACATCTGGCGTTTACGAGCGTTTCTTTGAGCACAATGGCCATGTGTATCACCATATTCTCGACCCGCGCACCGGTTATCCGCTGGACAACGAGTTAGACAGCGTGACTATCGTCAGTACCGACTCCATCGATGGCGATATCTGGACCACGCTAATGTACGGCATGGGCGTTGAGAAAGGCTGTGCCGCGCTGCGCTCACGGCCAGATATTGAAGCGATTTTTGTCACCAAAGCGAAAGAGGTGGTGCTGTCTTCATCCCACCATTATCGCTTCACGCTGTTGGATAACGGCTATTGCCTTACTGGCAATACTGTTTAAGCAAACCGTATTGTTCCGGCTGTAAACGGTAGCGGTACACCGGACGGCCGGTTGCGCCATAATGAATGCTGGTGAATAAAATATTGATTTGTGCCAGCCATATCAGATATTTACGGCATGATACGCGTGAGATATTCACCGCTTGCGCCAGGTCATCAGTTGAAAATTCCATATCAGGGTGGGCGTCTATCCATTGACACAAGGTACGCAGCGTTTGCGGCGTTAAACCTTTTGGCAACCGTTTAGTGTCGGCTAATTCCGGCGCGCCGCCGTGCAGAAGTCGGTCTACGTCAGCCTGCTCGTAATAAGCATGGCTGCCCATTAACTGTTTTTTCTCACGCCAGCTCAGTAATGCTTCTTCGAAACGCGGAAACTGGAACGGTTTTATCAGGTAATCCACCACGCCATAGCGCAGCGACGTTTGCACTGTCGCAGCGTCGGACGCGGAGGAGATCATAATCACGTCAATAGCGCGCCCAGAGTTACGCACCACGGGCAGCAGATCCAGCCCGTTGTCCAGTTGCATATACACATCGAGTAAAATCAAATCGATAGGCTGGGAGGTGTCGAGCACTTTGTCCTGGGCTTGTTGCAGCGTAGAGGCGATACCACAGCAGACGAAGCCATCTACTCTTTCGATGTAACAACGGTTAAGGTCAGCCACCATGGCATCATCATCGACTATTAAAACATTAATCACGCGCTGTTCCTCTCGCTGTCCCAGGGAATATGTACAAAAAATTGCGTAAAGACGCCAGGCTCTGACTCGACGGTGATCGTGCCGCCAAGATTCTCTATTTGCTGGCGCGCCAAAAATAACCCAACCCCACGGTTTTCACCTTTGGTTGAAAATCCTTTATAAAAAATAGCGTCGATCTGATCCGGGGCGATCCCCGGGCCGTCATCGCTGACCTCACCGCTCAGCCAGCCATTTTGGTAATGCAGCAGCAGGCTAATTTCGCCTTCGCGCTGATTGGCCATCGCATCAAGAGCATTCTCAATCAGGTTGCCGAGTACCGTAATCAGCACGGCAACCTGTTGTTCATTCGGGTTATCAGGGATCAGGCTCTCTTCCGATAAGACAAGTGAGATCCCAGCATCTCTGGCTCGGCTGATTTTGCCCAGCAGGAAACCGGCGATAATCGGTGATTTGATCTTGTGCTGTAGAGTACCAATTTCAGTCTGATAATTCTGCGCCGTCTGCAAGATGTAGTCTTCGAGCTTATCGTAGTTTTTCATATGCAGTAGCCCCAGAATCACGTGCAGCTTGTTCATAAACTCATGGGAGTGGCTGCGCAGGGCATCGACATAATTCACCAGACCGTCCATTCGCTTCATTAACTGGCTGACTTCGGTTTTATCGCGGAAGGTGCTAATCGCACCAATGACCCGCTTGTTATTACGTATCGGCACGGTGCTGCACAGCAGCAACCTCCCATTGCAGCCAATCTTCTGGTCTTTAATCGCGTTACCGCTGGCTAATACCTCTTTCAAATTTTCCAGCAGCGGTGCGTGACGCGTCGCGCCAAGTGCTGTTGCTTCAACGGAGAATAAAATCCGCCGCGCGGCTTGGTTAATCAGTGTCACCCGACCTTTATCATCCACGGCGATAACCCCTTCGCGCAGTGATTGCAGCATGGCCTGGCGCTGCTCAAAGAGGCTGGAAATTTCGTGTGGCTCAAGGCCAAACAGAATGTTTTTCAGCACCCGCACCAGTCCCCAGGTGCCGAGCGTGCCGACAACCGCGCCGAACAAAATAAACCAGATGGCGTCCAGGCGTGCGCTGTTAACTTGTTGGCTGACTTTTTGTAGCGAGATCCCAACGATAACCACGCCTATTTGTTTTTTATGCTCGTCATAAATAGGCGTGAAAACGCGCAGCGCCTCAGCCAGAACGCCGTGATTAATCGAACAGTTCTCTTTGCCGGAAAGCGCAGGCTTAATATCTTCGCCAATAAAATGTTGACCAATCAGATGGGCATTAGGGTGCGAATAACGCACGGCATCCATGTTGGTCACGACGGCGTATAACAGCCCGTTTCTCTGCTGTACGACGGTTGCGAGTGGCTGGATGATATTTTGTTCCGGTGTGCCCTGAAGCCCACGTTTAATTTCTGGCGAATCGGCTAATGTGCGGGCGATGGCAAACGCGGTATCTTCGACGCCTGCGCGGGTGGTTTTAGTGACTTGCACAAAATAGAAGGCGTATACCACCAGCAATACGGAAATAATGATGCTGCAAACCATCAGCGTGACCAGTGTACTGAGCTTGATTGGGCGCTTCGGGTGGGGCGGATGCTGCTGCAATTCGCGCATTAAAACCTTCATTTATCAATCGCAAAAACGCATTATCGCCGAAGTATATGATTTCTTAAAGCTGTCACGCTCTTACAAAGCTAAACCTCTGTTTGTGACCGTTCTCGCAGAGCTATTGATACAAAACACTTTAGTATTGGTGAAGAACCCATAATAAGGAGTCCGTTTATGAGCACTAAGCTTGCAGGTTCAGTCATGGAAAGACGCAGTGCAACGACGGCTGAGATCGACCGGCTGGCGACCCGCGATATGTTAAACGTTATCAACCAAGAAGATAAACGTATCCCCGATGCGATAACCCCTTGTCTTGACGAGATTGCCCGCCTGGTTGACAGCGCGGTGGCAACGTTGAGTCGCGGTGGCCGTGTGGTGATAGCCGGGGCGGGGGCATCCGGTCGCAATGCGATTCTGACTGCCAACGAATTTGCACCGGATGAGAAACACCCTGTTGTGGGGTTGATTGCCGGTGGGGCGTTGGCGATGCTGCACGATATGAGCGAGGCGGCTCTCGATTATAATCGGGGAGTGCTGGACCTCCAGTCCATTGGGTTCACGGAAAACGATATGCTGGTGGCGCTGACGGTTGGCGGTAAAACGCCGTGGCTGTGGGGCGCGATGCGTCACGCGTGGTCATTAGGCGCGACGCGCGCGGTGATTACCCGTAACTTGCAAAACGAAGCGACAGAGCTTGCCGATATTGTGATTGCTCCGCAAACCGGCGCGGAGGTGGTTGCGGGGTATGGCAACCCGAAAGCGATTAGCGCACAGCGGATGATTTTGTCGATGCTGACAACCGGGCTGGCTATCCGCAGTGGCCGGGTTTATAGCAATATGCGGGTGGATATCAGCAACAGCAATACCCACATGACCGAGCGTCAGATTGCTATCGTGATGGAAGCGGGCGGGTGTTCACGTGCGGTGGCGAAAGCGGCGCTGGAAAGCTGTGACTATCACTGTAAGACTGCCATTGTAATTGTGCTCACCGGAATGGATGCATGGAAAGCGCATGAACTGTTGGCGCAAAACAACGGCTTTGTGCGGATGGCATTACAGGAAGCGCCATAATTCAGACGGAGAGTATGAAATCCACAAACAATATAGCCCGCATGATGCGGGCTATATTTTTAGTCATACATTAGAACTGGTAGGTCAGACCAACACCGACGATATCATCAGTTGCGATATTGTTCGCCTGATAGAAGTTAGAGTCGTTGTCCAACAAGTTGATTTTGTAATCAATGTAGGTGGACATGTTTTTGTTGAAGGCGTAAGTCGCGCCAACATCAATGTAGTTAACCAGATCCTGATCGGTCAGGTAAGAACCGCTGTTGTTGTAATGCACGCCAACGTCAACACCTTTGGAATAGACCCATGCCAGAGATGGGCGCAGACCGAAGTCAAACTGGTATTGCGCTACGGCTTCAAAGTTCTGTGTTTTGTTGGCAATGCCATCATCACCGAATGGGGTCATGTTGCGGGTTTCCGCATACATCATTGCCAGGTAGACGTTATTAGCGTCATATTTTGCACCAATGGTCCAGACGTCAGCTTCATCACCGCCAGCGCTCACGCTGCCGTTTTTACCATTGCCATAGACGTTTTTGACACCGCGATAGCCAACCTGGTCGTTGGTACGATCGGAGGTTGCATAAGCGGCACCAATGCTGAAGCCTGCAATTTCAGGTACGGCGTCGCTGAAGTCGAAGGTGGTGGACATGCTGTAGCCATCGCCGTTCTGGAAGCGAACGTCGTTATGACCATTTTTAGTCCCTTCTTGGTTGTTCGAGCCGTCTTCATTCGCGCCCTGGTACTGCAACGCAAAGTTCCAACCGTTGACCTGACCGAAGAAGTCGCTGTTACGGTAGGTGGCTACACCGTTGGCGCGGCCAACCATAAAGTTATCGGTCCAGGTATAGGAATCGCCACCGAAGACTGGCAGCATATCGGTCCAGCCTTCAATGTCGTACACGGAACCGTAGTTACGACCGTAGTCAAAGGAGCCCATACCGGCATACTTCAGGCCTGCGAACGCCAGGCGGTTGAAGGATTTGTCACCAGCGCCTTCGGTATCGTTAGCGTAGGTTTTGTATTCCCATTGACCATAACCGGTCAATTCGCTGTTGATCTGCGTTTCGCCTTTGAAACCGATCTGTACATAGGTTTCATCGCCGTCATCGCCAGCGTTGTCGGAGAAAGTATGACGCGCGTCGACTTTGCCATACAGATCAACTTTATTACCGTCTTTATTATACATTTCTGCCGCATTTACCGCGCCAGCCATTAATAAAGCAGGAACTAACAGTGCCAGTGCTTTCATTTTCATTATATTTTCCTTTGCATAATAACGCATGTGAATATAAGTAACGTCATTCGGTGTTACTGGTCTGAATACTATATGTGGAGTTCAATTTATTTTAAGATATAAATGTAATAGAGTTATATAAAACATTTCAAGATATTTCTGACATAAAAATATAATATGAGTTTTGTGTATTTATTTGTGTGGTTTATTGAAATATAAGCATGCATATGTTTTTGTTGATGTTTTTGTGTTGTGTGTTTATTTGGGTGATGTATTTGCCAATGAGGGGGATAAACAAAAAAATCCCGACTGTACTGGCATACAATCGGGAAGGATGTAAGTGTAAAAATATCTGATGCATAACAAAAGGCTAATAACAAGAATGATAATGGCATGGCTTAAATTAGAAATAAAGCAATTATTTTCTGATTTTCACATCCGTTTAATGAATTTAAAAAATATTATATAAATATAATTTGTATATATGCATCCATTATACGACGAATTAACCGCCAACCAGTGACAATCTGAATGCGGTCAACGGCCGCAGCATCTATTTTGCTAAATGTTTGGCTAAGGACAAATTTGCCGAAGATCAAAAGAGCGGCACTTCATCGCCTGAATCACTTCCCAGAGGCTACCTCATGATGCTTAAATCGTTATAATGTGACGGACATCACGCCCTTGTGGGCTAGTTGTTGTCGCTATTTGTATTATCTGTGTGATGAGAGTGTTTTTATGGAAGAAAATATGAGTCGCGGCCCCGGTGGCAAACTGGCGCTTTGGGTCTTTTACGCATTTTGCGGCTACTTTTTCTGGGCGATGGCGCACTATATATGGGTCATCAGCGATGTACAAAGCATCCCTGGTGCCACCATCGACGGAGAGATTGCCTCCACTCGCGGTAAATGGCTGGGTGCACTACTGGGATTTTCAGTGCTTAGCGTTGTCGGCTCACTGCTTGGCGGTATCGCCTGGTATACTCGCCCGCGAGCATGAACCTCATCGCTAATATTGCTATGCTGAAGGCCTGTTCTCTAACGATGGTAAAAAGAGATGAGCCTGGCAGTATGGCAGCACGATATTGAGCGTTGGTTCGATAAACATTACACCGGCGGAGATGCCTCGCATGATATTGCGCATTTCCGTCGGGTCTGGCGTACCGCACAGCACATCGCCGAGGCGCAGCCGGTCAATCTTAAGGTCATTCTGCTCGCCAGTTATTTCCATGATTTGGTGAGTTTGCCGAAAAATCACCCCGATCGGGCGCGTTCCTCGCGTTTATCCGCCCAACAGACGCTGGATATTTTGGCGCGTGATTTCCCCCATTTCCCTCCTGAGCTTTACGCTGATGTGGCTCATGCTATTGAAGCGCACAGCTTTAGCGCCCAAATCTCGCCGCAAACGCTTGAGGCTAAAATTGTCCAGGATGCCGACCGTTTAGAAGCACTGGGCGCGATTGGCCTGGCACGTGTGTTTGCCGTTTCCGGCAGTATGAACACGGCGCTGTTTGATGCCGACGATCCCTTTGCCGATCGCCGCGCGTTAGATGATAAAGCCTATGCGCTTGACCATTTTCAGACCAAATTATTGCGCCTGCCCGCGACTATGCAAACGGCAAAAGGGCGCGAAATGGCTCAGCACAATGCCGATTTCCTGGTGCAGTTTATGGCAAAACTCAGCGCCGAGTTAGCCGGTGATCCGCTGTCGCTTGATAGCGATGTGTTACGGCGATTTGCGCCACAAGGCCACGGTGAATTGTGGTAATCTCAGGCTTATCTTTTTGTATCTGGTCAATTTTATGCAACAACGAGTCTTATTAAACGAGGTAGCCGCGACCCCGGAGCCAGATGCTCAGTCGCTGCTACAGCATATTCTGGAGATTTACAGTCTTAAGACCGTTGTGGCTGAGCTGGCTTCCGTTGGTGAACAGCACTGGAGCCCTGCTATCGTCAAACGGGTGGTTACGTTAGGCCAGGCGAATACGCGCTTGAGTGACACCGAGTGCGCGCATTTGGCGGCGATGCTGCCAAAACCGCCCGCGCATCATCCGAATTATGCATTCCGCTTTGTCGATCTGTTTGCCGGTATCGGCGGTATTCGCAATGGTTTTGAAGCCATTGGCGGGCAGTGCGTATTCACCAGCGAGTGGAATAAACACGCGGTACGAACCTATAAAGCGAACTGGTACTGCGACCCGCAGGCGCACCAGTTTAATGCTGATATTCGCGACGTCACGCTCAGCAACCGGCCAGAAATTAGCGACAGCGAGGCGCACGCGCATATCCGTGCGTCTATTCCGCAGCATGATGTCTTGCTGGCAGGCTTCCCTTGTCAGCCATTCTCGCTGGCGGGGGTGTCAAAGAAGAATGCGCTGGGGCGGGCGCACGGTTTTGCCTGTGACACTCAGGGCACGCTATTTTTTGATGTAGTACGAATTATCGATGCCCGCAGACCGCCGATTTTTGTGTTGGAAAACGTCAAAAACCTCAAGAGCCACGATAACGGTAAAACGTTCCGCATTATTATGCAGACGCTGGATGAGCTGGGCTATGAAGTGTCTGATGCGGCAGAGACTGGCGCAGATGACCCGAAAATTATCGACGGGCAGCACTTTTTACCGCAGCACCGTGAGCGCATTGTGATGGTAGGTTTTCGTCGCGATTTAGGCCTGCACAAAGGATTTACGCTGCGTGATATCCCGGCGTTTTACCCCGCGCATCGGCCGACTTTTGGCGAACTGCTTGAGCCGACGATAGAGGCCAAATTTATTCTGACCCCGATACTGTGGAAGTATTTATACCGTTATGCGCGTAAGCACCAGGAGAAGGGCAACGGCTTTGGCTACGGGCTGGTAGACCCTACCAAAGCCAGCAGCATCGCGCGTACCTTGTCGGCGCGTTATTACAAAGATGGCGCGGAGATCCTGGTGGATAGAGGATGGGATCGCCAGTTGGGTGAGAAAGATTTTGATGATCCACGCAATCAACAGCGTCGCCCACGTCGCCTGACGCCGCGTGAATGTGCGCGCCTGATGGGCTTTGAGTCGCCACAGGGCTACCGTTTCCGTATTCCGGTTTCGGATACCCAGGCCTATCGCCAGTTTGGTAACTCGGTGATTGTCCCTGTCTTTGCGGCGGTGGCGCGCTTGCTGGAATCACGGATTTTGCAGGCTGTAGCGCTGCGCGATATGGATAAGCGTGATGGCGGACGTTCACGATAAGGCCACTCGCAGTAAAAATATGCGCGCCATCGGTACGCATAACACCGCCATTGAAAAACGGATGGCGGCATTGCTGGATAATCTTGGCCTGCGCTGGCAAGCGCAGGATACCAGCCTGCCAGGCCGCCCCGATTTCTCCCTCAGCGATTACCGCTGCGTTATTTTTACCCACGGTTGTTTCTGGCATCACCATGACTGCTACCTGTTTAAAGTCCCAGCGACGCGCACCGAATTCTGGTTAACCAAAATAGCCGCCAATACCGCGCGTGATGAGCGCGATATCCGTCAGTTGATAGCACTGGGATGGCGGGTGTTGGTCGTTTGGGAGTGCGCGCTGCGTGGGCGAGAAAAACTCACCGACGCTGCGCTGTGTGAACGGCTGGAAGAGTGGATCTGCGGCGGCGATGGCAGCGCGCAGATAGGGATTCAAGGCATATCGAGCCTGGTTTTTACTTCTGCGTCTGGCACGCAATAGCCACGCTTTTCGCCGGGAACAAGTATTTACCCAGCGTCACCAGCACCACGGCGGCAATAATAACGAACAGCGCCAGCCACTCAATACTCGAGAGTCGCTCACCGTTGAAGCCTGTGCCCAGCAGCACTGCGACCACAGGGTTAACGTACGCGTAGCTGGTGGCGACCGCAGGCGTTACATTGCGAATAAGATACATGTAGGCGTTAATGGCGATGATCGAACCAAATACCGACAAGTAACCCACCGCCAGAAAACCGCGCAGATCCGGCAGGGTGGTTAAGCGCTCACCGCTTAAAACCGAGGCAACCATTAGCAC
The DNA here is from genome assembly GCF_059725275.1 of Kluyvera fluvialis. Classification (NCBI taxonomy): domain Bacteria; kingdom Pseudomonadati; phylum Pseudomonadota; class Gammaproteobacteria; order Enterobacterales; family Enterobacteriaceae; genus Kluyvera; species Kluyvera fluvialis. The sequence goes on from NZ_AP046142.1 coordinate 1,959,416, forward strand.
CAGGCCGGCCGCCAGCATTTCGATTGCGCCTGCCATCATACCGGTGGGTAACACTATCCGTGAGCCGTAGACCGAACCGAATGCCCAACTGACTGAACCGATAAGAATCATTATCGCCCCCCACGGATTGCCGCTAAGGTTGCCGCCGCTGTTGAGCATCACAATTCCGGCAAGGCCAATAGCAATGCCGAGCCATTCCAGTGTACGGGTGGCGATACCAAAAAAGCGGCTAAAACAGAGGGTGAATAAGGGAACTGTCGCGACCATGACCGCCGCAATCCCGGAAGGTACATGCTGATGTTCAGCCACCGTCACCATGCCGTTACCCACAGCCAGTAGCAACACGCCAATCAGTGCGGCGTTCAGCAACTGCCTGCGTGGCGGTAAACGGTGGCCTGTCGCCAGCAGATATAGCATCAGCACCACGCCCGCAGCGAGAAAACGGACACCAGCCATCATCAGCGGTGGCCAACTGGCGACGCCGATACTAATGGCAAAATAGGTGGAACCCCAGATGATATACAATGCGAATAGCGCGCCGATCAGCGGCAACAGATTTTTAGAACGCATACTTCCTCACGGCAAAATAGCAAGCAGGCAGATAGTAAACGACAAAACTACCGTGCTGGCGAGTTCTTTAATTCGCACTATGGCGTTGTTTTTATGTTGCAAATATGTATCTCTTACGCAGAACGTCATTTTGCTTCATACTGGAATAACACGACAAAAATGAAGGATGTAGCGAGTGGCCGGAAGTAGTTTATTGACCCTATTAGATGATATCGCCACCTTGTTGGACGATATCTCGGTAATGGGCAAATTAGCAGCGAAGAAAACCGCTGGTGTACTGGGTGATGATTTATCGCTTAATGCCCAACAGGTATCCGGTGTGCGCGCCAATCGCGAGCTGCCGGTGGTATGGAGCGTGGCAAAAGGATCGCTGCTGAATAAGGTGATTCTGGTGCCGTTGGCGCTACTGATTAGCGCATTTATCCCTTGGGCGGTGACGCCGCTGTTGATGATTGGCGGGGCGTATCTGTGCTTTGAAGGCGTCGAGAAAGTGATGCACACCCTGCACGCGCGCAAGCACCAGGGCGGTGATGAGGCACGTCAACAGCGCCTGGACGCGCTGGCTCAGCAGGATCCTGGCCGCTACGAGCGAGATAAAGTGAAAGGGGCCATTCGCACTGACTTTATATTATCGGCCGAAATTGTCGCTATCACGTTAGGCATCGTGGCAGAAGCGCCGTTGCTTAACCAGGTGTTGGTTTTATCCGGCGTTGCCGTGCTGGTGACTATTGGTGTCTATGGCCTGGTGGGCGTTATTGTTAAACTTGACGATATGGGCTACTGGCTGGTTGAAAAACGCAATGCGCTGGCGCAAGGGCTGGGGAAAGGCCTGCTGGTGGTCGCACCGTGGTTGATGAAAACGCTGTCGGTGGTGGGCACGCTGGCGATGTTTTTGGTCGGTGGCGGCATTGTGGTGCATGGCGTTGTGCCCGTGCACCATGCCATTGAAGCGTTTTCCGCCCAGCAAATGCCGTGGCTGGCGCTGATTATCCCAACGTTGGCGAACTTACTGTTGGGCTTTATCATTGGCGCGGTCGTATTGGCTGCGGTCACGATGATCGCGCGCTGGCGTAAGGCGAGTGTATAAAAAGTGCGGTCCTGGTACGCAAAGCGCTGAGGAATCGGCTAAGGTGAAACAGTTTCACCCTGATACCGGAGGCAATAATGGTCTTTTTGGTCAGTGATGAAGTTCGGCCCAAAAAAGGAGGGCCACGGATGGTCGTGACGGGGTATGCCAGCGGGATGGTTGAGTGCCGTTGGTATGATGGGTTCGGCGTGAAGCGGGAAGCATTCCGTGAAGACGAACTGATCCCCGGCGATATTCGTAATCAAGAACAGGCGTAATGACCGCGTCTACGCCCGGCGTCAGCCGGGCGCTTTGAGTTGGCTTAGCCTGACTCTTTTGTCGTAGCGTGTCGCAGTGGAGCACCATGAATTATCAGCAGCAGGTCAGTGTAGAACGTTTTAGGGCGAGAGAGATTCGCGGTCAATTTTGGGGGATTCTGTGCGCCCCGTAACCGTAACGACACCCCCCACGGCAACCGGTTGGTGGGCAAGAGTCACCCGTCGTATTCGTCCTGAACGGGTGGTCAACATCTGTTTTTTGATAGTGTTGCTTTTTTCGACAATCCTGACCTGGCGTGAAACCATCGTGCTGGAAGAGGCCTACATCTCCAGCCAGAGAAACAACCTGAAAAACGTCGCCAACGATATGGACGCGCAGCTTCAGTTCAACACTGACCGCCTGCTTTTTTTCCGCAATGGGATGCAATCTGCCCTCCAGATGCCTCTGGCTTTTGAAGTGCTGCGCACCGCAGAAAAAGAGTTTGAGTACAAGCGCGGACAACCAGACTGGCGTATCTCTCTGAACAATAACCGCACGCTGGCGCTAAACGGCGTGTCGGATGCATTTGTAAGCCACACCAATCTGCTGTCGCGTGATAACGCGCTGCTGGGTAATGAATTTATGGCGGCCATTGAGCTGGGCTATTTACTACGCCTCTCATCGCTAACTCACCAGTCGGTATCCCGTTTTGAAAGCCACATGCTGTATGTCTCTCGCGCTGGGTTTTACCTCAGCTCGGAAGAAGATAAGGGCGGCAATATTACGGAAGACTATTATGCCCTGGCGACCAGCCCGTGGTTTACCAGGCAATCGCAGCGTGAAAACCCACATCGTGGCGTGCGCTGGAGCACCTCTTTTAGCCACGATAAAACGCCGGTTGCCCAAAAGGTGACGGCGGCAGTCCCGTTGGACTACCAGCATTATTGGTTTGGCGTGCTTGCCATTCAGCTATCGGTTAATGAAATGACCCAGTTCCTGATGCAATCGGTAGAAGACGAGGAAGAGGGCGAGTACCAGTTGTATGACCGACGGATGAACCTGATTGCCTCCTCGGGACAGGAAAAATCACGGCAAACGCAGCTTTCGCAAGAAGTTCAGGCGCAGTTGGCTCACGGCTACGAGTTGGCCAATGAAGGCAGTGTGCGCCAGCTTTCACGCTATATCAGTTGGGAAAAACTGCGTAATTTTGACGGTGTGCTGCTACGCATTCATAGCCTGGATGAGGGGATTCGCGGTGATTTTGGCAGTATCAGTATCGCACTGACTCTACTATGGCTGCTGTTTACCTCTATGTTGCTGATCTCCTGGCTGGTGATTCGCCGCATGGTGCGCAACATGTCAACGTTGCAGGACTCGCTGGAGTGGCGAGCCTGGCACGACATGCTGACTCGCCTGTATAACCGTGGCACGCTGTTTGAACGCGCGGCGAAAGCGCTGGCGTATTGTCAGCAGGTGGGGCAACCGCTGACGGTGATTCAGCTCGACCTCGACCATTTTAAGAGCGTCAACGACAAATACGGCCACCAGGCTGGCGATCGGGTGTTGGTACATATTGGTCGGGTGATCCGCAATAAAATCCGCAAGCATGACCTTGCCGGGCGCGTGGGCGGCGAGGAGTTCTGTATTGTGCTGCCGGAAACTTCGCTGGAGCACGCGCGTACGATTGCCGAGCGTATTCGCGAAAGCATTAACAGCCGTGAGATTTTGGTAGGTAAAAACCAGACGCTCCGGGTCAGCGCTTCGCTGGGCATATGCAGCAGTGAGGAGATGACCCGCTATGACTTCCAGCATTTACAATCCGTTGCCGATAGCCGTTTGTACAAAGCTAAAGAGGCAGGACGTAACCGGGTTTGTGCTGAAGATTAAGCGCCCGCGCAGCAGAAAGTGGCTTAAAGTATAAGTTTAATTTATGTTAAATATTTACATTCAGATTAATCTTAAAACAAAATAGGCCGTTTTTTGCCAATAGAATCAGTTTATTGGTGAGTTATCAATGGGTTGGTATAAATGAGGGGCAAGTGGGAGCGTTATCACATAATTATTTCTTAAATGAATAATTCTTGTCATTCAAAATAAACGAAGATAATGTTTCAGTCACGTCAGGTTTCCTGATGTAACGAATATTTCAATGCTTCTTGCTTACGCAAGGTTGATCCCGACGCAGAAGTGTCGGGATTTTTTTTCGCCCATCTGCCTAGCGCGTGATTTCCGTGACGCTAAAATCGTGAATATCCAGTTCGAACGCTTCCGCCAGCTCATGCCAGGTATGGTACTCACGGCCATCAACGCTCACATGGTGCGGATCGTTGGCCGAGCGGTGTACTTCGCTTTCGCTAATTTCATTGATCGCCGCCAGCAGCGCATCAACGTTTACCTCCTTGAGGCCCATCGCTGTTTTCATCATCGATACCTTTTGTTCCACTCGCTGTATAAGTATACACCGCTTTAATAGCCTTGCTCATTTTTTGAGCGATGTGGCGTAAGTGGTGGATTAATCGGCAGTTATGCAGCGAAGCGCTGCCAGCCTGTGAATTTTGTTCTACACTGGGCTAAACCAATCAGGAGATGACGTTTATGCAAGTTAACGATCGTGTGACGGTCAAGACCGATGGGGGGCCGCGTCGCTCCGGTGTCGTGCTGGCGATTGAGCCATTTAATGAAGGCACGATGTATCTGGTGGCGCTGGAAGATTACCCGCTGGGGATCTGGTTCTTCAATGAGTCTGGTCACCCCGACGGGATCTTCGTTGAGAAATGCGAATAACAGTTCAGACAACCGGCGGTAGCGATACCGCCAGTTTCATTATCCGTGCAATGTTTAGCGCATATTGACGTAAATGCCTGAGGTGACATTTTCCGCCAGACGAACAACATGATAGATAACCTGTTTGTTATGCGTTTTAATTTTCTTTTTAATATTACCCTTATGTGACGATACCGTTTTAGCTTTAATATTCATCTGATCCGAGATTTGAATCGTCCCCTGACCGGACATCCACATTTTCAACATGCTGGATTCTGTTCGGCTCAATGACAAGGTAGAGATATTATTTTGCTTTACCTCTGCCGTTTCTTTTTTCAGATAATTCCCCAGAATACTATCCAGCGTTTCCGGCTTTATCGATTTAGAACTAATTAACAGATTATTCCGAACCATCAAATATTCATCGAAATGAATATTGGCAATGGCCATAAAAACAATGAACAAAGTGCTGGGGTGTTGATTAATGATCTGCTTAATATGCAAGCTACTCTGCACATCATGGATGAAGCAGTCCTCATTAATAAACACGACAGATGGACGGCGGGTAGCGCAGAGTTCTGCTAGCCCGTCTACGCAGTCTACATTGCCGATATCTCTCTTTTTTACGCCACGGCTGGCCAGGTATCCGGTTAACCCAAGCCGTGTGTAACTGCACAGATCCATAATAATCGTTGACATGGCATACCCTCACTCAATGCGTAACGATAATTAACCCAATGCCCTCGAACTTCATCGTCGCAACGAACCTTGTGAAAATAAATACATGAGAATGAAGACGAACAGGCGGCATCAACTATCCCGTAAAGTTACGTATAATTTGCCAGGAATCATCTCAAAGTAAAGTAAATGTTATGTTATGTGAATAATGTAAAAACAAATAAACCGCGTCAGCGATATGCTGGTAGATGTTTTTCCATATTTACTTTAGGAATTTCCTTATAACAACCAGGAAGAGGCTATGGGGAATTTAGGCGTGGTAACTCGCTGATAATATCTGCCAATAGATCGAATATTTCGCTAAATAAATGTTCGCAAAATGGCGCAATAAGCGGCATTAATGCTGCCATTAACAGAATTCCCACGGTTAACGTAATGGGAAAGCCAATCACAAATACCGACAGTTGAGGTGTCATACGGTTCAGCATCCCCAGCGCCAGGTTAACGGTTAGCAGTAGGGTAATAATCGGCAGCGCCAGCATTAGGCCATTGAGGAAAATCATTCCGGCGGCGCGCGTTAGCGCCAGAAAGGCGTTGCTGTTAATGGGATTGCCGCCAATTGGCAAGGTATGAAAAGTGTCAACCAGCAGAGAAATGAGCCATAAATGGCCGTTAAAGACCAAAAATAGCAGCATGGCGAGCATATCTATAATGCGCGCCAACACCGGCATATTGAGGTTACTGCCAGGGTCAACAAATGTGGCAAACGACAGGCCCATTTGCAGGCCGATAATTTCACCACTGGTGCGCACCGCCGCGAATGCAAACTGCATGGTAAAGCCCAGCGCGATACCGATAAGAATCTGCTGAAGCGCCAGCCACAGGGCATTTGCCGAGAAGATAGACACCTCAACCGGCGGTAACGAGGGCGCAATCACCACGGTGATAATAAACCCCAGCCCCACTTTTACGCGCTTAGGAATCGACTTTTCACTGAGGATAGGGGCGGTGGTTATCAACGCCAGCACGCGCAGCAGCGGCCAAAAATAAAGGCCGAGCCATGAAAGCCACTGGTCGCTGGTTACGTGCAACATAAGTGTTAGCCGATGATGTAGGGCAGGTTGGTAAACAGCGTGCGCACATAGTCCAGCAGCAGGTTCAACATCCACGGCCCGGCCACGATGATGGCAATAAATACGGCGATGATTTTAGGAATGAACGATAGCGTCATTTCGTTAATCTGAGTCGCCGCTTGCAGAATACTGATAATCAGGCCGGTCACCAGCGAAACCAGCAGCAGCGGTGCGGCGAGCGCGAGCGCGACTTTCATGGCCTCAGTGCCGATCATCATGACGGATTCAGGGGTCATGGTTACTCCTTAACTGTAAAAACTTTGCGCTAACGAACCGACCAACAATTGCCAGCCATCGACCAACACGAACAGCATCAGCTTAAACGGCAGGGCAATGGTGGCGGGCGGAACCATCATCATCCCTAGCGCCATCAGCACGCTGGCAATCACCAGATCGATAATCAGGAACGGGATAAAAATAGTGAAGCCTATCTGGAAGGCGGTTTTTAGCTCACTGGTGACATAAGCAGGCAGCAGAATGCGCATGGGTACGGCTTCTGGCCCTTGAATCGGTGCGCTGTTAGCAAGCCTTGCAAACAGCGCCAGGTCGGCTTCACGCGTTTGGCGCAGCATAAATTCACGCAGCGGTTGTGCGCCTTTATCCAGCGCTTCTTGCATCGTGATTTTATCTTCGCTAAACGGTTGGTAAGCGTCGCTATATATTTTATCGATAACCGGCGACATGATAAAAAACGTCAAAAACAGCGCCAGCCCAAGCAACACCTGGTTTGGCGGCGCAGACGGCGTACCGAGCGCGTTACGCAGCAGACCAAAAACGATGATGATGCGAGTAAAGCTGGTCATCATCAGCAAAATCGCCGGAATAAAGGTCAGCGAGGTGATAAACACCAGCGTCTGAACCGGCAAAGACCAGCTCTGGCCGCCGTTGGCCAGCGGTTGGCTAATCAGCCCCGGCAGTTGCGCGAAGGCCGCAGGGGAGAGCAACAGCAGCCCGCCAAGCGCAAGGGAATAAAGACGACGCATCAGGATCTCCCAGGGCGCTTAAGTATGTTTTTCATCAGTGAAGCAAATTCCGGTGTCGCATCCTGTGGCGATGGGCTTTCCGCTGGCGCTGGCGGCAAGGTATGCAGCAGCGTCACCTGTTGCGCCGTCACGCCAAGAACCAGCCGCGCATCTTCCACGTTGACGATGACAACACGTTCGCGCGCACCCAGCGAAGCGCTGGCGCTCACTTTTAGCCCCTTGACCGTGCCGGTTTTCATTGCGCCAGGCATGACGCGTTTGACCACCCAGGCGGCGGCGAGAATCAACACGATAATCCCTAACAGCGCGCCGCTGACCTGAATCAGCGGCGACGTCATAGGTTCATTGGCGTGGGCCACGGTCACCGGAGTGACCGCATGGCTCGCCGGGGCCGCAGCAGCGTGTGCGGCAGGGGCAGAGTGCGTGGCGCTCATGTTAGCGGCTCAGGCGACGCATACGTTCGGACGGGGTAATAATGTCGGTAATGCGCACGCCGTATTTGTCGGCGACCACCACCACTTCACCCTGGGCAATCAGATAACCGTTAATCAGGATATCCAGCGGTTCTCCCGCCAGGCCATCCAGCGCCACGACAGAGCCTTGCGTCAGACGCAGCAACTCTTTAATGGTCATCCGCGTGCGGCCCAACTCGACGGTCAGCTTGACCGGAATATCCATAATCAGGTCGATATCCTGCAAGGTTCCGCTAACGTCACCGCCGCCAAGTTGCTGGAATACCGCATCGGCAGCCGTTTTGCCACTGGTCGATTTTTGCTCGCTTAGCGCTTCAGCCCACAGATCGTCCACAGATCCGCTGTTGTCATCGGGGGGAGTATTCATATCACTCATTTGGGCTGTTCCTCGTTCAGCGAATTCAAAATCGGGTTAATCAAATGTTCTACGCGCAGCGCATACTGGCCGTTAATGGTCCCGTACTGGCTGGTGAGTACCGGCACGCCATCAACGTGGGCAATAATGCGGTCAGGTTTGTCTATTGGCAGGACGTCGCCAGGCTTAAGTTTGAGTATTTGCGACAACCGCATCGAGATATCGGCGAAGTTGGCGACTAACTCCAGCTCAGAGTGCTGTACCTGACGCACCAGGTTTTCCCGCCAGTTCTGATCTTCATTGCGCGAGTTTTCCAGCGGTGGGTTCACCAGCAGTTCACGCAGCGGTTCAATCATGCTGAACGGCAGGCAGATATTGAACTCACCGGTCAGGTTGCCGATCTCCACATGGAACGGGGTGTTGACCACAATATCGTTCGGTGAGGTGGTGATATTGGTGAATTTCACCTGCATCTCCGAACGAACGTATTCAACTTCCAGCGGGTTAATCGCTTTCCATGCGTCGCTATAGCCTTCCAGCGCCAGCTTCAGCATCCGGTTGATAACGCGCTGTTCGGTATGGGTAAACTCGCGCCCCTCAACTTTCGTCGGGAAACGGCCATCGCCGCCGAACAGGTTATCAACGGCGATAAACACCAGGCTTGGCGAAAACACCACCAAACCCGTGCCGCGCAGGGGTTTTAAGTGAATCAGGTTGAGGTTAGTCGGCACCGGCAGGTTACGGGCAAACTCGTGGTACGGCTGAATGCGAATCGCCCCCACGGTAATATCCGGGCTACGGCGCAGCAGGTTAAATAACCCCATGCGGAAATGGCGCGCGAAGCGCTCGTTAATAATTTCCAGCGCTTGCAGGCGCTCGCGAACCACCCGACGCTGCGTATTAGGGTCATAGGGACGAATGTTATCGTCGCTTGCCGCGCCTGCCAGCGGCTCTTTGGCATTGTCGCTGTCGCCGTTCAGCAGCGCGTCAATTTCGGCCTGTGAAAGAATACTGTCGCCCATGGCTCTACCGCAGAATAAAAGCAGTGTACAGAACGTCGGTGATGTCCTGTTTAGGCTGACCGGCAATCAGCGGGGCGCTCAATGTCTGTTTGATATCGGCGGCGAGCTGTTTTTTACCGTCATCGGTCGCAAGCTTAGTGGCATCCTGACGAGCCAGCAGCAGAAGCATACGGCTGCGCACTTCCGGCAGATAATCGTTCAGACGCGCACGGTCAGATTCGCCTTTCATGCGCAGCGTGACGCCGACATACAGCACACGATCGGCATCACCGAGGTTGACGGTGAAAGTATCCAGCGGGAAAAAGACCGGCGCAGGCGGTGGCGGCGCTTCTTTTGGCGCAGCAGATGCGGTCTTGTGCTCTAAGCGCCAGTAGCTATAGCCTGCGGTGGCGCAGGCTGCGAGCGTTACCAGCACTAATAGCGGGATCCAGATAGAGCGTTTGCTCTTTTTATTGATAGCGGTGTCAGTCATTTGATGCGGTCTTCCTTTTAGTGCCTATCCCATTAGGCTCTTAGTACTGCTTATCCGTTGATTATCCCGCCTCCCGCGCGGGTCAAAGCGTGGAAAAGACGGGAATAATCGTGTTACCTCGGCCGTTTAAGCAAAGATATCTACCGCATTGTCGCCACGAGCGGCGGATTGCAGCGCGGCAGGTACGGCTAAAATGTCGCTATCGTCCTGATTATCAGCGACCGATGCCTCGGCGCGAGAGGCGAAAGAGTGCGATGAAGATTGCTGCTGTTGCTGACCGGCGAAGCCATCGCTACTGATGCTGCTTTGCCCCAACTGAATGCCGTTGTCTGCCAGTTGGCTACGCAGTACCGGCAACGCGGCCTCCAGTGCGGCGCGCACGTGGCTATGTGGCGAGGCCATCTGGATTTGCGCCAGGTTATCTTCCACTTTCAGCGTAATGTGCACCTGGCCTAACGATTCCGGGTGCAGGCGCAGTTCGGCGGTTTGCTGGCCCTGACGGGTAAACAGTGTGATGTGCTGGCTGACATTTTGCTGCCAGTCCGGCGTCCCTAACTGAGCATGGACGTTGGCGCTGGCGGAGGCCGGAACCGCCAACGGTGCGGTAGTCTGGCCGGTTATCGGCGCCAGCGTCGCCGTCGGTGCGCTAGGGCTTGGTGTGCTCTCGGCTTCTGCTTTTTGCGCTGGGATCACAAAAGCAGAATCGGCGGGCAGGGCGCGTGCTTCACTTTGCTGTGGGGCGAGCGCCGCGCCTTTCACTTCAGCAAAACCGTCGTCTTTACCGTGACCCCGGTTAAGTGGCTGAGTTAACGCATTCAGCGAATCCGTTGCGCTGGTGGGCGCGCTGGCGTTCACCGTTGGTTGCACCTGCGGCGTGACGGGCAGCATCGCCATTAAGGCGCTCAGGCTTTTGAGTTCCTCATCGCTGATTTCGCTCTTTATTCCGTCATCGTCGGCGTCGTGCTCAGAGGCCGATGTTTTGTCGGCCGTTAGCCCGCTTTTCAGGTGTGCCGCCAGAGAACTGAGCAGCGTTTGCGCATCACTCTCGCGGGTGATGTCAGCATCAACATCACTACGCACATCGGCGCTGGAACGCGTGGCTTCCTGCTGCACCAGCCATTTGGTCAGCGACTGACCCTGAGCTTTGAGGTCACGCAGGGAGTCAACATCGGCCTGGCTCAGCAGGGTGGTTTTATCGCCGCACGTTTCACCGGTTTGGCCAAGTGCGCCCGCCAGCAGCGCTAAAAAATCCTCGGGGCTGCCCGTGGTTTTCGCTGTCGCATCAGCGCCCACAAGGTTCGCATCGCTGGCAACAAGATTAGGCAGTGTGATCATTCAGGTTTCCTCAAGGTAGCGCGTTGGGCAAATTCATCCATCTTCTTCTGGTCAAGGCGGTTTTCCGCCAGCAGCTCGGCGGAGGCTTGCCTGTCCTGTAACGTTTGCCATGCCTGCAAACGCTGTTTTTTCTCTCGCCAGAAATTCAGGGCCTGTTCCACTTTGTTGTTCCACTGAATTAACTGCTGGCGGTGCTGATCAATCGCCTTTTCCAGCGTTTGGATAAACTGCTGGTAGTTCTGCCAGCGCAGGCTGGCTATCCCCTGACTCATGTCATTGTTCAGGTTGTTTTGGTATTCAAGCTGGTAGTCCATCAACATTTTGAGCTGTTCTTCCGCCTGCTGGCAGCCACGGCGCATTTCACCCAACACCAGGGCGGCGTTGTCTACGTCGGTTTCTGCCAATTCTTTAAGCGTTGCTAATGCACCGTGCTGCGCCATGTTTGTGATCCTCTTGCTTCACTATGACGTTGGGAAGATCAATTCCAGAGCCTGGATTGAGGATTCCCAGTCTGCTTTTTCGAGAATGCCTTGCTGCAAAAATGCCTCCAGATGCGGCCACAGGGTGATGGCTTTATCCAGCATCGGGTCGCTACCTTTGGCGTATGCCCCCACGCTAATCAGATCGCGGTTGCGCTGGAAGCTGGAGAGCAATTGTTTGAAATTACGCACTTTGGCGTAATGTTCTTCGCTAATCAGCGCGGTCATTGCACGGCTGATAGACGCTTCAATATCAATAGCGGGGTAATGTCCCGCTTCAGCGAGTCGGCGCGACAGCACGATGTGACCATCGAGAATGGCGCGCGCCGAGTCGGCGATAGGATCTTGCTGGTCATCGCCTTCGGTCAGGACGGTATAAAATGCCGTAATCGAGCCGCCGCCGGTGATGCCGTTACCTGCGCGCTCCACTAACGCCGGGAGTTTGGCGAACACGGAAGGCGGATAACCTTTGGTCGCCGGGGGTTCGCCAATCGCCAGCGCGATTTCACGCTGTGCCATCGCGTAACGCGTCAGCGAGTCCATAATCAGCAGCACATGCTGGCCCCGGTCGCGGAAGTCTTCCGCCACGCGAGTGGCGTAAGCCGCCCCCTGCATACGCAGCAGGGGAGAGACATCCGCCGGTGCGGCAATCACCACTGAACGCGCGCGCCCGTCGGTGCCGAGAATATTCTCGATAAAGTCTTTCACCTCGCGCCCACGTTCGCCAATCAGCCCGACCACAATTACATCAGCGCGGGTGTAGCGCGCCATCATGCCGAGCAGCACACTTTTACCCACGCCGGAACCGGCAAACAGCCCCATGCGCTGGCCGCGCCCGACGGTGAGCAGGGCGTTGATAGGGCGCACGCCGGTGTCCAGCACGTGTTCAATCGGCGTTCGTTGCAACGGGTTAAACGGCGGTGTAATCAGCGCGCCGGTTTCGGTGGTGTCTGGCGCAGGCAGGCCGTCAAGCGGTTTACCGCTGCCGTCGAGCACGCGCCCCAGCAACGCCGGGCCAAGCGGTAACTGTTTGCCACTGTGCAGGCCATCGGTTGCCGTATTACGGGCGTAAACGCGCGCGCCGGGAAGAATGCCTTCGACCTCTTCCAGCGGCATTAAAAACAGACGTTGACCGTTAAAGCCGACCACTTCGCTTTCCACTTCTTGCATTTCGCTGCCCTGCTGGCGTTCGATAATGCAGGTTGCGCCGAGCGGAAGCTGAAGGCCGGTTGCCTCCAGCACCAGGCCGGTTGCGCGGGTCAGACGACCATAGCGGCGCACGGCGGGAAGCTGCGCAATCCGTGCTTCAAAGTTGTCGAGCGTGTTCAGCCAGCGCGTTAATCGGACGGTCATTAGCAGGCTCCCGGAGCCGCCAGGCGGCACAGTTCCTGCCAGCGTGTTGCGACGCTGGCGTCAAGGTCGCCTTCATCGGCAGACACTTTGCACCCGCCAGGATGCAGCGTCGGATCACCGCGCAGCCGCCAACCGTGCAGATCCAGCGTTGCGCCCAGCATCTCCTCTACGCGAGGTAAATCTTCCGGGCTTACCCGTAGCTGTGGCTTGCCGCTGAACAGCGGTTCCTGCTGTAGTAGCGATTGAATTTGTTTGATAAGCGCGGTGTTATCGACCACCGGCACTTGGCCGACGATTTGCCGCGCGGCTTCCAGCGCCATTTGCATCAGCCTTGACGCAATTACGCTGTCGAGCGTATCCAGCGTGTGCTGGAACTCGCTTGCTAGCTGTTGCATACGAGCATAAATCGGCGCTTGCTCTTGTTTTGCCTGCGCTAAACCTTGCTCAAGCCCTTGCGCCAGGCCTTCTTGATAACCCTGCTCCTGTCCGACGGCGTGGCCTTCCCGCACACCGGCCTGATAACCCTGTTCATGGGCCTGAATTTGTAGCTGCGCCAACTGCTGTTGCTGCCGTTGTTCTGCGGAGATTTCCTCCTGCATTTCGTCCGGCTCATCGACAGAGAGCGGGGTGAACTCGGTAACCGCAGGTGGTGCGAGATCGTCAGGCTGCCAGATTTCCCACGGCGTGGTATCAGACATAGGTATCGTCTCCGCTGCCAATGACCATCTCGCCGGTTTCGGCCAGACGACGCACAATCAGCAGGATCGCTTTTTGTTCGTTTTCCACCTGAGACAAGCGTACCGGGCCACGGTTGGCGAGGTCGTCGCGCAGAATGTCGGCAGCACGCTGGGACATATTGCGCAGGAATTTCTCGCGTAGCGGCGGTTCGGAACCTTTGAGCGCGATAAGCAGCGATTCGGAGTCCACTTCCTGAAGCAGACGCTGGATGCTGCGATCGTCCACTTCCACCAGGTTTTCGAACAGGAACATCTCGTCGATGATTTTCTGCGCGAGTTCGCCGTCGAACTCGCGTACGGCGGTAATGACCGCTTCTTCCTGCTGGGTTTTCATCAGGTTGATAATTTCGGCTGCGGTTCTCACGCCGCCCATTTTGCTGCGCTTGAGGTTCTGACCATCGAGCAGGCCATTCAGCACCTCGGTCAGTTCTGCCAGCGCGGCAGGCTGTACGCCGCCGAAGGTGGCGATACGCAGCATCACATCGTGGCGCAGACGTTCATCGAACAGCGCCAGAATATCTGCCGCCTGGCCACGTTTGAGGTGAACCAAAATAGTGGCGATGATCTGCGGGTGTTCCTCGCGAATAATGTCGGCAGCGCTCTGCGGCTCCATAAAGTTGAGCGTTTCGATGCCGCTGGTGGTTTCGCGCGTTTCGAGAATGTCCTCCAGCAGGCTAGAGGCGCGTTCTTCACCCAGCGCTTTAATCAGCACGGAACGCAGATATTCATTGGCGTTCACGCTCAGCGCCGCGTACTGCTCGGCTTCTTGTTCAAACTCTGCCAGCACATCGGTGAGCTGTTTATTGGAGATTTGTTTCACGCCCGCCATCGCAGTACTGAGCTGCTGTACTTCGCGGCTATTGAGGTGCTTAAACACCTCAGCGGCACGATCTTCGCCAATCGTCATCAGCAAAATGACGCTTTTGTCGATTCCTGAAAGATTACTCATGGTCGTTATTCATCCATTGGCGAATGACCAGCGCTACCACGCGCGGATCGTTATCGGACATTTCGCGAATACGCTGGCTCATCACCTCGGCGCTCAGGCGCTGGTTGACGCGGCGTTGTTGCGTTTGTTCATCTTTACTGAGGCGAACCTCAACGGCTTCCTGCGTTTCCTGGCGAACCTGAGCCTGTGCTACAGCGGCTTGGGCCACTTCTTCACGGCGTTTCAACTGTGGTTTCACTACTTTGCGCCACAACAGCCAGGCCACCAGCAGGACGGCTAACCAACGTCCGGCGGAGAGCAACTGGTCAATAAACGACTGTTGTTTCCAGAACGGCAGTTCACCTGTGTTGTCATCACTGCTGTTAAACGGCGAATTGACCACGTTGAGGGTGTCGCCACGCGTGCTGGAGAAGCCCATCGCCTCGCGGGTTAAATCCTCAATCTGTTTCATCTGATCGTTAGTCAGCGGCAGCGGTTTGCCATCCGGCAAATTGCGATAGTTGACGACCACCGCCACCGAAAGACGCTGGACATCGCCGACGTTCTTTTTGGTGTGCATGATGGTGCGATCGACTTCAAAGTTGCTGGTTTCGCTGCGTTGAGTGTTGCGCGGGCCAGTGGTTTGGGTGGTTCGCGTGGCGGTATTCGCCTGGTTGGCCGGCGGTGTTGAAATGGGCGCGGATGGCGCTGGAGCAGGGGTGTTGGATAACGCGCCTGGCACACCGCCAGGGTACGGGCTACCGACCTGGTCGCTCTCACTGACCTGACGCGAACGCACAACCGCCTGGCTGGCGTCGCCGTTCGGGCGATACTGCTCATCGGTTTGTTCTTTATTATCAAAGTTAACCTGCGCGGTAACCTGCGCATGAACGTTACCGTTGCCGACAATCGGCCCTAAAATGGCTTCAATCCGGCGCTGGACTCGGCCTTCGACATCCGCAGTATATTTCAACTGCGCATCATTCAGGTCGCGCGCGCTGGTGTTGGATTGGGTCAGCAGATGGCCGCCCTGATCGACCAGCGTCACGTTACCCGGTGGCAGCCCGGCAACCGCGCTGGACACCAGATGCACCACGGCAGAAATTTGCCCTTCATCCAGAGCGCGGCCTGGTTCCAGATTGACGGTAATTGAAGCCGAAGGGGCTTTTTGTTCGCGAACGAACAGTGAGGGTTTGGGCATCGCCAAATGAACGCGGGCACTTTTTACCGGGCCAAGCGTTTCGATGGTGCGGGCTAATTCGCCTTCCAGCGCACGCTGGTAGTTAACCTGTTCACTGAACTGGCTAATACCAAATTTTTCCTGATCGAGGAGTTCAAAACCTACAGCACCGCCTTTCGGCAGGCCAAGCTGCGCCAAACGTAGACGTAGTTCATGCACTTTATCAGCCGGAACCTCCAGCGCGCCGCCATTATCGGCAAAGCGATAGGGGACGTTCATCTGGGTCAGTTGGTTGACAATAGCGCCACCGTCCTGATCGGACAGGTTGCTGAACAGCGTGCGATAGTCCGGGGCTTTAGCCCACAGCACCATTGCGACGAGAATAGCCACTGCGGCAGCGCTTGCCACCATCAGTGGAATTTTTGGATTGGCGCGCAGGCGGTTGACCCACTCTACAGTTTTATTTTGTGGCGTAGCCGTAGCACTAGCGCTCATTGCGCACCTCGTCGATCCTGATCAATGGCGTTAAACGTAGACAAAACAAAGCAGACTCCCTGGCGCAGAACACATAAAAACAGCAATGACATTATTTGATGCTTTGAGAAATTTAATGGGCCAAATAACCCGTTTTTAATGCGTTATTTAAGGCCTTTATCTTATTGACAAGCTGGTAAGCTCGTTCGCAGGTAAAAAACAATCTGGGAGTCAACATGGCGATTCAGGGTATTGAGGGCGTCCTGTCGCAGCTACAGGCGACGGCGGCGATGGCGCGTAATCACAGCGTAGATACGCAACCAACGATAAGCTTTGCCGGGCAGCTACATGCCGCGTTAGATCGCGTAAGCGAAACGCAAAACAGCGCCAAAGCGCAGGCGGAAAAATTCTCACTCGGTGAGCCAGGGATTGCATTGAACGATGTTATGACCGATCTGCAAAAAGCGTCCGTTTCTTTGCAGATGGGGATTCAGGTGCGTAATAAGCTGGTAGGCGCTTATCAAGAAATGATGGGAATGCAGGTGTAACGCGCCTGACATTCACTGCCCGACGCCGGGAATTTTTGCGCGCGTGGGGCATGAATGGGGGGCGGCCATTGACGTATTCGCAACCGCCAGCATAAAACTGACCTGCTTTTTATCTCGCTACCGTCTCTGTCTTCTGCACTCACATCCTGAGTTGTTTAGCCATTTCGGCTGATGGCCTATTGCGACGGTTCCTTATCTCCCTCCACTGTGCTCCGATGTCCCCGGTTTTACGCTGAGAATAAAGGCGGTCATTGGGTCAATGACGATGAAACCTGCGTCGATTTAACGCTATAATGGGCCGTTTTTTTCTCCCGAAACAGGATGAATAATGAAAAAATTAGCCATTGTGGCGGCGCTGTTGACGCTGGCGGGCTGTGCTCAAATTGACAACTACTCAACCGTGGTGAAAACACCGGCTCCGGCGGGGCTGGACGGGTACTGGCAATCTGTCGGGCCGCAAAGTGCGCTGGTTAGCCCGGAGGCGATGGGTAGCCTGATTGTGATGCGTGATGGCGATATGCTGGATTGCCGTCAGTGGCAACGAGTGATTGCGCTGCCGGGTAAACTGACGTTGCGCGGCGACACGCTGTATAACGTGACCGATAAATTGGATGTCTATAAGGTTGAGCGTGACGGGAATACGCTTAAATATGATGGCATGACATTGCAGCGTGTTGAGCGCCCAACGGCGCAATGCGAGGCTGCGCTGGCGAAAATGAAGCCGTAATCAAGATGTCGCTCCGGCTAAAGTTTGCCGGAGCGCGCTGTCTCAATGATTGGAATCCGCTTTATCCTGAGGCACCAGAACGTATCCACCTTGATTGCCGTAAGTGGTCATCACCGTTTTTTGCATCGATGATTGACCGACAAGTTTGGCGAGTTCGTCCATCCGCGCCTGTAACAGACGTTTGACGGAGCTTTCGTTATCCAGAATAGTGCGAAGCAGCGGGCGAAGCTGCTCCTGAACCGGGTCACTCGGCTGACTTTGCTGGGTTAACTGGGCAATCCTGTGCACCGCATTGACGTAATCCATTTCACTGGCGATCAATTCGTCCCACAATCCTTCTGTGGCAAGTCGCAGCATCATATTGCTTTTTTCAACCAGCTGTTGGTACGAGAGATAGAGATGCGGTGCATGGCTCATTAGACAGCGTCCTGAATTAAATTGGTCGAAAGTAAAGATTCCTTCCAGGCATCGGCAATATTGCGCATAAGTGCCTCCACCTCCTCAATGGCGCTTAGATCATTGTGTAAGTTGGCCTGGAGCAGGCGTCTGACCATGTAGGCGTACAACGCCAGCAGGTTCTGCGTTAGCTCATCACGGCTCTCTTCATCCAGACCTACTCTTAGTCCGTTCTCAATGATGTTGATGGCTTTCGACAGGGAAAGCCCTTTCCCTTGTTGATTGCCGTCCTGCATAAACAGGCGAGCGCGGATTAACGCGCTCAGTGCGCCATCGAACAGCATCGTCACCAGCTGTTGTTGACTGGCGCTCATGACCGCGCTTTCTACTCCAATCTGTGCGTAGGCCTGCGTACCTTTTGCCCCGTACATGATGTCTCTCCTGATCTTGAATGGTTACTTAGAACTACTGCTGGATTCAAACTGCTGCGTTAAGTAGTTACTGGTGTTATTTAACGACGTCATTAAGACGTCCAGCTGAGTAAACTGCTCTTTATAACGCGCGACTTTCTGATCGATAAGATCGCTGGCGGCGTTATAGTCTTTGGTCAGTTTGTTCAGCGTTTTGCTGACGCCATCTTTCGCCGCCTGAATAATCCCGGTGGTGGAAAGCCAGCTCGTCAGATTGGTGCCAATCGTGGTTGTGACGCCGGTTTTTTTGCCGTCGCCTGTGATCAAATCTTTCACGCCAGCGGCGTCTTTCTTCAGCGCTGCGGAAAGTTTGTCGTTATCCAATTCCAATTTACCGTTGCTTGGATCCGTCGTAACGCCAATTTGCGCCAGCGTTTTGTACGCTGAATTGCTTAGCGAGTTGCTGAGCATACTTTTCAACTGTGTCTGAATGGTGCGCAGGGTAGAGTCGCCGAGCAGCGCGCCGTTACCGGCATCCTGCTTGTCGGAGCCGGTATCGACAGCGGTGTATTTGGTCAGGCTGCTGAAGGTATCTTGTAAGGCGTTATAGGCCGTTACCCAGTCTTTCACTGCCGTTTGCGCTTTGCTGGTGTCCTGAGAGATGGTCAGCGTCTGGTTACCGGTAGTGGTATTGTTCAGGTTCAGGGTGATGTCTTCCAGCGCATCACTAATAGTGTTGCTGCTGTTTTCAATATCAACGTTGTTGACGGTCAGTTTGGCGTTCTGAGCCGTTACGCTCTCTTTCATGCCGCCGCTGGTTCCGTCATAACCCATAAAGCTTTGCAACGCGCTGTCGCCGCTGACGCTCAGGGTCATCGCGTTATCTGCACCGGTATCATTGGAGGTGACGGAGAGGCGATATTCACCGTTACCCACGTTAATTACGCTCGCGCTGACGCCCGCTTTCGCATTATTGATAGCATCGCGAATGCCAGTTAATGAGGAATTGCCTGCGCTGATATCAATGGTAATTGGCTTTTTGCCACCACCTTGTTGAATGGTCAGCTTGCTGTCACTGGTCGCGATCGCGGCTTTATTATCTTTTTGCGTTGAGGTGCTTGTCAGCGTCTGCGCTTGCGCTAGCTGAGTGACATTAATGGTGTATTTACCGGTAATCGCGTTGCCAGTGGTGGTGGCGCTAAACGCGGAGCTGCTGCTCGTGGTCGAGGTTGCGGTAAAGAGGTCGGCTTTGGACAACGTGGTATTCGCTGTCTGGAACGCTTCCAGTGCACTTTTCAATGAACCATAGCCACTGAGTTTGGCGGTGTAAGACGTCTGTTGTTTTGTAATAGGTGTCAACGTCGCTTTTTCTGCTGCGGTCAGGCTGTCAAGAATGTCGCTCAGCTTCAGGCCAGATCCAATTCCCAGTGAAGAAATACTTGCCATTTTAGTTCCTTAATGTGTCGACATATAGAATGAATAACAAGGTTATCGACCTGAATGCGGCAAAGTTTACGCTTAATCATTTTTTTTTAATGGCGGGAATAAGCACCAGAGAAAAGAGTATTTCGACGGCTAAAAAAATGCGGCTTTGGTAAAAAAAAGTCTAAAGGTTGTTTTACGGGAGACGATAACAGGTTTGACGGCGATTGAGCCGACGGGTGAAAACCCACTACGTAATCAACGACTTGAAATATAGGATAACGAATCATGGCACAAGTCATCAATACCAACAGCCTCTCGCTGATCACTCAGAACAACATCAACAAGAACCAGTCTGCTCTGTCGAACTCTATCGAGCGTCTGTCTTCTGGCTTGCGTATCAACAGCGCTAAGGATGACGCAGCAGGTCAAGCGATTGCTAACCGTTTCACTTCTAACATTAAAGGTCTGACTCAGGCTGCACGTAACGCTAACGACGGTATCTCTCTGGCGCAGACCACTGAAGGCGCGCTGTCTGAAATCAACAACAACTTGCAGCGTGTACGTGAACTGACCGTTCAGGCAACCACCGGCACCAACTCAAATTCCGACCTGTCTTCTATTCAGGACGAAATCAAATCCCGTCTGTCTGAAATTGACCGCGTATCCGGTCAGACTCAGTTCAACGGCGTGAACGTGCTGGCGAAAGACAACACCATGAAGATTCAGGTTGGCGCGAACGACGGCCAGACCATCTCTATTGACCTGCAGAAGATTGACTCTTCTACTTTAGGTCTGAAAGGTTTCTCTGTTGCGGGTAACGCACTGAAAGTTGGTGATGCACTGACCACTATCCCAGGTGCTGCTGCTCCTGTTGCGATTGATTTTGGTGATGCAACGGCAGCGGGTTCTATTGCGAAAACTCTGGGTCTGAGTGATAACTCCAGCATGAGCCTGCACAACATCCTTGATAAGGATGGTAAAGCAACCAACACTTACGTGATTCAGTCTGGTGGTAACTCTTACTCTGCGTCTGTTGCTGATGACGGTAAAGTCAAACTGAACACCACTGATGTCACCTATGATGACCCAGCTAACGGTGTTACCGGTGCGAAACAAACTGGTCAGCCAATTAAAGTCACCACCAACAGCGCTGGTGAAGCCGTTGGTTATGTTTCTGTACAGGGTAAAGACTACCTGGCGGGCTCTACCGGTAAAGATGCGATTGCTAACGGCCAAACTGCGGCTATCGCGACTACCCTGCGTTTAACCGATGATCCTGCTGATGCGACCAAAGTTGCAACCTCTACCTTTGCCGGTACTGCAACAAGCGATCCGC
The DNA here is from genome assembly GCF_059725275.1 of Kluyvera fluvialis. NCBI lineage: Bacteria > Pseudomonadati > Pseudomonadota > Gammaproteobacteria > Enterobacterales > Enterobacteriaceae > Kluyvera > Kluyvera fluvialis. The sequence goes on from NZ_AP046142.1 coordinate 1,980,517, forward strand.
TGGCTCTGCTGGACAAAGCTATCGCATCTGTTGATAAATTCCGTTCTTCCCTGGGTGCTGTGCAGAACCGTCTGGATTCCGCAATCACCAACCTGAACAACACCACCACCAACCTGTCTGAAGCGCAGTCCCGTATTCAGGACGCCGACTATGCGACCGAAGTGTCCAACATGTCTAAAGCGCAAATCATTCAGCAGGCGGGTAACTCCGTGCTGTCTAAAGCTAACCAGGTTCCACAGCAGGTTCTGTCTCTGCTGCAGGGCTAATCACCGCTCAAGGCCTGTCAAACCCCGCTTCGGCGGGGTTTTTTATGGCCTAAATTTCACTTACTCTCCAAATAACCCCCTATTTTTACCACTGTTCCACCGATTAAAACGGCTATAGAAACGGATAATTGTGCCGATAACTCATATGATGCAGGGCTGTTTATCGTGGATTCAATGTATACCGCTGAAGGTGTAATGAATAAACACTCGCTGTGGCAACGTTATGTGCCGTTGGTGCGCCATGAAGCGCTACGCCTTCAGGTACGTTTGCCCGCGAGCGTGGAACTGGACGATCTGCTCCAGGCGGGCGGTATCGGATTATTGAATGCTGTTGAACGTTACGACGCTCTGCAAGGCACGGCATTTACTACTTACGCAGTGCAACGCATCCGTGGGGCGATGCTGGACGAACTACGCAGCCGGGATTGGGTTCCGCGTAGCGTTCGGCGCAACGCACGTGAAGTTGCGCAAGCGCTAGGTCAACTGGAACAGGAACTGGGACGAAACGCGACGGAAACAGAAGTCGCGCAGCGATTGGGGATCGCGGTTGAAGAGTACCGTCAGGTGTTGTTAGACACTAACAACAGCCAGCTTTTTTCCTACGACGAGTGGCGAGAAGAGTATGGCGACAGCATTGAGCTGGTGACGGAAGAAAATCAGCGTGAAAACCCATTACATCAACTCTTGGAGGGCGATCTTCGCCATCGCGTGATGGAGGCCATTGAGGCCTTACCGGAGCGCGAAAAGTTGGTACTAACCCTTTATTACCAGGAAGAGCTGAATCTCAAAGAGATTGGCGCGGTTCTGGAAGTGGGGGAATCGCGGGTCAGTCAACTGCACAGCCAGGCCATTAAACGTGTGCGCATCAAACTGGGTAAGCAGTAGGTTAGAATAACGTCACATTCGACCTCAAAATGCCGCATTATGCAATGAAAACCCGGAGTTATCATGATGATGCAGGTAAAAAGACGGCCACTAAGCCGCTATCTGAAGGACTTCAAACACAGCGAAACGCATTGCGCCCACTGTCATAAATTGCTCGATCGCATCACCCTTGTGCGCCAGGGGGAGATAGTGAATAAAATCGCTATTTCCCGCCTCGACATGCTGATGGATGAAGCTGACTGGCAGCAGGAGCGAAGCGCATGGTCTGCGCTGTGCCGTTTCTGCGGCGATCTGCACTGTAAAGAACAGAGCGCTTTCTTCAATATCATTGGTTTTAAACAATACCTCCTTGAACAAACGGACATGAGCGCCGGTACGGTTCGCGAGTATGTGGTGCGCCTGCGCCGTTTGGGCAACCATTTTGATGAGCTGCAGGTTCCCCGCGCCGTATTGCAGGAGCGCCACTCCGACGAAAAACTGGAAGCCTGGCTGCCGGATACCAGCACCAATAATTATCGTATTGCGCTACGCAAATACCTTCGCTTCCAGCGTCAGCTCCCCCAGACTAACGCGCTGAATTACGCAGACCGTGAAACCTCTGATATATATTAAATTGGAATAAGATGTAGCAGATCAGTGTTTGTCATTGGTGGCGAACGGTTTACACTACAAAAAAGTGAAGCTTTTCGGGGGTATAATGAAACTTGCATTTCTGGGGCGTCAGGCGCTAATGGGCGCAATGGCCGTCGCGTTGGTCGCAGGAGCAAGCGTGCAAACGTTCGCTGCTGAAAATCTGTTAAACCAAGTCAAAGAACGTGGCACGCTGCGCGTTGGGCTGGAAGGCACTTATCCTCCGTTTAGTTTTCAGGGCGATGACGGCAAGCTGACCGGTTTTGAAGTGGAGTTCGCCAATGAACTGGCCGAGCATCTCGGCGTAAAAGCGGATCTGAAACCGACCAAATGGGACGGTATGCTGGCTTCACTGGATTCAAAACGTATTGATGTCGTGATTAACCAGGTGACTATTTCGCCTGAGCGACAGAAAAAATATGATTTCTCCACCCCGTATACCATTTCCGGTATCCAGGCGCTGGTGAAAAAAGGCAACGAAGGCTCGATTAAAACGGCGGCTGACCTGAAAGGTAAAAAAGTCGGCGTGGGTCTGGGGACAAACTACGAAGAGTGGCTGCGCCAGAACGTGCAGGGCGTGGATATCCGCACTTACGATGATGATCCAACCAAATACCAGGACTTGCGCGTAGGCCGCATCAACGCCATTCTGGTTGACCGCCTGGCGGCGCTGGACCTGGTTAAGAAAACCAACAATACGTTGGCTGTTGCGGGTGAGGCATTCTCTCGTCAGGAGTCCGGCGTTGCGCTGCGCAAAGGCAATGAAGACTTGCTGAAAGCGGTGGATAGCGCGATTGACGCCATGCATAAAGACGGTAGCCTGAAAGCACTGTCTGAAAAATGGTTCGGGGCTGACGTTACCGAGTAATCGCGGTGATTTAAAAAAGGCGCTGCTTGAGCGCCTTTTTTTATTTAAGCGCATATACTCATCGTCTTCGCGTTACAGGTACGTTGGCCGCGTTCACCCCCTCGAACCACTGTCTACAGTTAGCTCATCGGGCGTTGCTCACTCGCCACCTTCCCGCACCGCGTAAGCCATAGAGTATAATAAAAATAATGATGCCGAGGAGAGTGTATGTCACTGCAAAATTTAACCCGTTTCCCGCGCCTGGAGTTTATCGGCGCACCAACGCCACTGGAATACCTGCCGCGTTTCTCTGACTATATTGGTCGCGATATCTTTATCAAACGTGATGACGTTACGCCGCTGGCAATGGGCGGCAACAAGCTGCGCAAGCTGGAGTTCTTAGCCGCCGATGCCCTGCGCGAAGGGGCAGACACGCTGATTACCGCAGGGGCGATTCAGTCTAACCACGTACGCCAGACGGCGGCGGTGGCCGCTAAATTAGGGCTGCACTGCGTGGCGCTGCTGGAAAACCCAATGGGAACGCGGGCAGAAAACTATCTCAGTAACGGCAACCGCCTGCTGCTGGACTTATTCAATGCACAGGTGGAAATGTGTGATGCGCTGAATGACCCGAATGCGCAGCTTGCCGAGCTGGCAACGCGCGTTGAAGCCCAGGGTTTTCGTCCGTATGTCATTCCGGTTGGCGGCTCTAACGCGTTAGGCGCGCTGGGGTATGTGGAAAGCGCGCTGGAAATCGCCCAGCAGTGTGAAGGCGCGGTGTCGCTTTCATCCGTGGTGGTGGCCTCCGGCAGTGCGGGGACGCACGCGGGGCTGGCGGTCGGGCTGGAACAGGTGATGCCGGATGTTGAACTGATTGGCGTCACCGTGTCGCGCACGGTGGCGGAACAACAGCCAAAAGTGGTCACGCTACAGCAGGAGATTGCCCGCAGCTTAGAATTAACTGCGAAAGCGGATATCACTCTGTGGGACGACTATTTTGCACCGAGCTATGGCGTTCCAAATGATGCGGGCATGGAAGCGGTGAAACTGCTGGCTCGTCTTGAAGGCATCTTGCTCGATCCGGTGTATACCGGTAAAGCGATGGCGGGGCTGATTGATGGCATTAGCCAAAAGCGCTTTAAGGATGAAGGGCCTGTTTTATTTATCCACACCGGCGGCGCGCCTGCGTTGTTTGCCTATCATCCTCATATTTAAATAGAACGCACCTATGCAAGAAAGTATTCAATTAGTTATCGATTCTGCGCCGTTTCTGTTGAAAGGCGCGGTCTTTACGCTCCAGTTGAGCATTGGCGGGATGTTTTTTGGCTTACTGTTGGGCTTCCTGCTTGCGCTAATGCGCATGTCGTCCATTGCCCCTGTGCGCTGGCTGGCGCGCTGCTATATCTCTATTTTTCGCGGTACTCCGCTGATTGCGCAGCTGTTTATGATTTATTACGGCCTGCCGCAGTTTGGCATTGAGCTTGACCCGATCCCTTCGGCGATGATTGGCTTGTCGTTAAATACCGCAGCCTATGCGGCGGAAACCCTGCGCGCGGCGATTGCATCAATCGATAAAGGGCAGTGGGAAGCTGCGGCAAGTATTGGCATGACACCGTGGCAAACGCTGCGTCGGGCGATTTTACCGCAGGCGGCGCGTGTGGCGTTGCCGCCGTTATCGAACAGTTTCATTAGCCTGGTGAAAGACACCTCGCTGGCGGCGACTATCCAGGTACCGGAACTGTTCCGCCAGGCGCAGTTGATCACCTCGCGCACGCTGGAAGTGTTCACCATGTACCTTGCGGCCTCGCTTATCTATTGGGTGATGGCAACGGTGCTGTCGGCGCTACAGAACTATTTTGAAAACCAGCTTAACCGCCAGGAGCATGACCCGAAATGAGTGCAATTGAAGTCAAAAACCTGGTGAAAAAATTCCACGGCCAAACGGTACTGCACGGGATTGACCTGGAAGTTCAGGAAGGCGAAGTGGTGGCGATTATCGGGCCAAGCGGCTCGGGCAAAACCACGCTGCTGCGCAGCATTAACCTGCTGGAACAGCCGGAGAGCGGCACGATTCGCGTCGGGGATATCACCATTGATACCGCGCGCCCTATCAGCCAGCAAAAAGGGTTGATTCGCCGTCTGCGTCAGCATGTCGGCTTCGTGTTCCAGAACTTCAACCTGTTTCCGCATCGGACGGTGCTGGAAAATATTATTGAAGGCCCGGTGATTGTGAAGGGCGAGGACAAAGCCGGTGCAACGGCGTTGGCGCGTGAGCTGCTGGGCAAAGTGGGGCTGGTGGGGAAAGAGACGAGTTATCCGCGCCGGTTGTCTGGCGGGCAGCAACAGCGCGTGGCGATAGCTCGTGCGCTGGCGATGCGCCCGGATGTGATTCTGTTCGATGAACCGACTTCGGCGTTAGACCCTGAGCTGGTGGGCGAGGTGCTGAACACCATCCGCGCGCTGGCGCAAGAGAAGCGCACAATGGTTATTGTGACCCATGAAATGAGCTTTGCTCGTGATGTGGCCGATCGCGCAATATTTATGGATCAAGGGCGAGTGGTGGAGCAGGGCGAAGCCAAAGCACTGTTTGCCAACCCACAGCAGGCACGTACGCGTCAGTTCCTCGAAAAATTCCTCATGCAGTAACTCTTTCAGCGCATGTCCATCACTTCCGATGGGCGTGCGTTTGTCGCACTTATTTTTCATCGAGAACGATGCGCTTACCTCGATGAGCGTTTATTTATGAAAAATTTAACTTAAGTGCATTTAATTAATAGACCTACTTGACTGTTTCTGGGCGGTGTTAAAAACGCCTGAATACGGACGTTGTGCGGCTTTGGTTACACAAATGGGGCAAAATGCGATTATTTTGCCGGGGCGTGATATTTTATACATATAAATAAGATTTATGTGTTAGCTTTCTGTATTCATAAAAATAATTGTTAATCAGGGGGTTTCTCAACGGTTATGAGAAACGATGATTTCTTCAGTTGGCGGCGGGAAATGCTGCACCTTTTCCAGACCGCATCGGCAAGCGAACAGATTTACGCGCTATTACAGCAGCAAACAGAGTTCATGGAATACGATTTCTTTTCTCTGTGTGTCCGTCATCCCGTGCCTTTCACGCGGCCTAAAATTTCGGTGTATACCACTTATCCCGATGCCTGGATGGCGCATTACAAATCGGCAAACTATTTAGCGATTGATCCGGTGTTAAAGCCGGATAATTTCTCATTGGGCCATTTGCGCTGGGATGACAAACTTTTCAACGATGCTCAGGAGCTGTGGTGCGCCGCGCGCGATCACGGCATACAAACGGGTGTAAGCCAGTGCTTGATGCTGCCTAATCACGCTCACGGTTTTCTGTCGGTATCGCGTACGCGAGGCGCATCGCGCCCTGTACAACGGGAAGATGAAGTCGCGCTGCGGTTGCAAATATTGCTGGAAATCAGCCTGCTGGCGTTATTGCGCGTGGAAGATGAAATGGTCATGCCGCGAGAAATGAAATTCAGCAAGCGGGAATTAGAAATTCTGAAATGGACAGCAGAAGGCAAGACATCGGCAGAAATTTCGATGATTCTGGCGATTTCCGAAAATACGGTGAATTTCCATCAGAAGAATATGCAGAAGAAATTTAATGCGCCGAATAAAACGCAGATTGCCTGCTATGCGGCGGCGATTGGTTTGATCTGACCCATTTTTTCCGTTCTGCGTGCCAGACCGCCAACAGGCTGTAAGCAGCGATGCTTACAGCCTGTTTATTATTACTGGCGGTAAGCTTGTTTAATTTGCTTAACAGTACTGGAGAATACGGCAGCCTGAGCGTCATCTTCTAACTGCGCAATTTGCTTTTCCATCTTAATAATCACGCGACCGGCATCAGCCTGACCCATAGCCTGGAGCATCAGAGTCAGCATGGCCTTCAGGCAGGAGACTTCCTGTGCCAGGTTTTGGTTATTTTCAGCGGTGGAAAAATCAGGTGTGCTCATTTGTTGCCTCGTACGATTTCTGCGCGTTTTACGCGATGCGGATTATGAAAGCGGCGAAGTATACCACAAGCAAGGGGAAAAAAAGGAGTGCCTGTTTTTTGTCCTCTGTCCGGGGCAGGTATTAAGAATTATTTAAACATGTGTGAACAGTCAGTTAGGGCTAAATTGTTTAAATATGGTTCACTCGTCGTTAATTGTTGTTACATATTATGAGGCCTATTTGGTTGATATACGACAAAGCGCCCATTTAATGCATTTATGTATACAGGCATACTTATCTCTTCGATATGTATGCTGCTGTTTTATAGAGGTTTCCAGCCTCTGTACATGTTTATTTCCAAAAACGAGACTGAAATCGATGCTCTGGCATTTTTAGACTTTCACAATTGATATAAAACCCCGTAGTATAGGTAAATTAAGAAGTAGTAGCGTTATCCCTATTCTGGAGATTATTCCTTTGATCAACGTCCTTCTTGTTGATGACCACGAACTGGTGCGCGCAGGGATACGACGCATTCTCGAAGATATAAAAGGCATTAGAGTCACCGGCGAAGCTAACTGCGGAGAAGATGCGGTGAAATGGTGCCGTGCTAACCCGGTTGATGTTGTGCTTATGGATATGAATATGCCGGGAATAGGTGGCCTTGAGGCAACGCGTAAAATTGCGCGTTCCGCGGTGGACACCAAAGTGATTATGTTGACCGTGCATACGGAAAACCCGTTACCAGCAAAAGTTATGCAGGCGGGTGCTGCCGGGTATCTCAGCAAAGGCGCAGCCCCTCAAGAGGTGGTCAACGCGATTCGTTCAGTGTTCTCCGGGCAGCGTTATATTGCCTCGGACATCGCTCAACAAATGGCGTTAAGTCAGATTGAACCGGAAAAGACGGAATCGCCTTTCTCCAGTTTGTCTGAACGCGAATTGCAGATTATGCTGATGATCACTAAAGGTCAGAAGGTGAATGAGATCTCAGAGCAGTTGAATCTGAGTCCCAAGACAGTGAACAGCTACCGCTATCGTATGTTCAGCAAGCTGAATATACACGGTGATGTTGAACTGACGCACCTGGCAATTCGCCATGGCCTGTGCAATGCGGAGTCGTTAGCAAGTCAGTGAGTGATGTTTTTGATTCAAAAGCCTTTCTGAAAACAGTAACCAGCCAGCCCGGCGTTTATCGTATGTATGATGCCGGCGGCACGGTTATTTATGTTGGCAAAGCCAAAGATCTCAAAAAACGCCTTTCCAGCTATTTTCGTACCCAGGTGGCCTCCCGTAAAACGGAAGCTCTGGTAGCGCAAATAGCTCAAATTGATGTCACCGTTACCCATACCGAAACGGAAGCGCTGCTGCTTGAGCATAACTACATCAAGCTGTATCAGCCGCGCTATAACGTGTTGCTGCGTGATGATAAATCGTATCCTTTTATCTTCCTGAGCAGCGACACGCATCCGCGTCTGGCGACTCATCGTGGGGCTAAACATGCGAAAGGTGAATACTTTGGTCCATTTCCTAACGGTTATGCGGTGCGAGAAACGCTGGCGCTGCTGCAAAAAATCTTCCCTATTCGCCAGTGCGAGAACAGTGTTTATCGCAACCGCTCGCGGCCTTGTCTGCAATATCAAATTGGTCGCTGCTTAGGGCCGTGCGTGGCGGGGCTGGTGAGTGATGAAGAGTATGCGCAGCAGGTAGATTACGTGCGTCTGTTCCTCGCCGGGAAGGACGACCAGGTATTAACGCAGTTAATTGCTCGCATGGAAAAAGCCAGCCAGGCGCTGGCGTTTGAAGAAGCGGCGCGGATACGCGACCAGATTCAAGCCGTACGACGCGTCACCGAAAAACAGTTTGTTTCCAATAACGGCGATGATCTGGATGTGATTGGTGTGGCGTTTGAAGCCGGTATGGCCTGCGTACACGTGCTGTTTATCCGCCAGGGCAAAGTGCTGGGTAGCCGCAGCTATTTCCCGAAAGTTCCGAGTGATACTGAGCTGGGCGAAGTGGTGGAAACCTTTGTCGGCCAGTTCTACTTCCAGGGCAGCCAGATGCGTACGCTGCCGGGGGAAATTCTCCTCGACTTTACGCTCAAAGATAAAACCCTGCTGGCTGACTCGCTTTCCGAGATGGCGGGGCGACGCATTCAGGTGCAGACAAAACCGCGTGGCGACCGCGCTCGCTACCTTAAGCTGGCACGCACCAATGCGGTAACGGCGCTGTCAACCAAACTGTCGCAACAGTCCACAGTGCATCAACGCCTCCAGGCGCTGTCTGCCGAGCTGAAATTACCAGCTATTAAGCGGATGGAGTGTTTCGATATCAGCCATACAATGGGGGAGCAGACGGTCGCTTCTTGCGTGGTGTTTGACGCCAATGGCCCATTACGCGCGGAATATCGCCGCTACAATATTACAGGTATCACGCCGGGTGATGATTATGCGGCGATGAATCAGGTTTTACGCCGCCGCTACGGTAAGGCCATCGATGAAAGTAAAATCCCGGACGTCATTTTAATCGACGGCGGGAAAGGGCAGTTGGGCCAGGCGAAGGCCGTTTTCGCGGAGCTAAACGTGCCGTGGGATAAAAACCATCCGCTGCTGTTGGGTGTTGCGAAAGGCAGTGACCGTAAAGCAGGGCTGGAAACGCTGTTCTTTGAACCGGAAGGTGAGGGCTTTAGTCTGCCGCCGGACTCCCCCGCGCTACATGTTATTCAACATATTCGCGATGAATCACACGACCACGCTATCTCCGGGCATCGTAAGAAACGTGCGAAGGTAAAAAGCACCAGCTCGCTGGAGACAATTGAAGGCGTGGGGCCTAAACGCCGTCAGATGCTGCTCAAATACATGGGCGGCCTACAGGGTTTGCAGCAGGCGAGCATTGAAGACATCGCCAAAGTACCAGGAATATCGCTCGGGTTAGCAGAAAAGATCTTCTACTCGTTGAAACATTAGGTGCTCTGTAGCAACATAGGGCTAATATTTACTAACAACAGATAGTTACCTCGCCATGCAATATAATATCCCTACATTGCTTACGCTGTTCCGTGTCATCCTGATCCCTTTTTTCGTGCTGGCGTTCTACCTACCCTTTGTTTGGGCGCCGTTTGCCTGCGCGTTAATTTTCTTTATAGCCGCCGTAACCGATTGGTTTGATGGTTATTTGGCCCGTCGCTGGAACCAAAGTACTCGCTTTGGTGCGTTCCTTGACCCAGTGGCTGATAAAGTGATGGTGGCTATCGCCATGGTGCTGGTGGCGGAACACTACCACACCTGGTGGGTGACGTTACCCGCGGCGACGATGATCGCACGTGAAATTATTATCTCTGCGCTGCGTGAGTGGATGGCCGAACTGGGCAAACGCAGCAGTGTGGCCGTATCGTGGGTGGGTAAAGTTAAAACCACTGCGCAGATGGCAGCGCTGGTTTGGATGCTGTGGCGTCCAAACATTTGGGTTGAGTGGGCGGGTATTGCACTTTTCCTCGTGGCAGCGGTGCTGACACTGTGGTCAATGTTGCAATATTTGAACGCTGCACGCGGTGATTTGCTTCAAGAGTGATCGTTTCGGCGTTATTTTCAGCAAACAGCACCAAGTTGCGAAAAATACCGTTGACTCACCGCGTCAGATAAGTAGAATGCAACGCATCGAACGGCAGTACTGATTGCCAGACGATAGCAAAATCAAGTAGTTAATAAAACGACTTGGTGATGCGGGAATAGCTCAGTTGGTAGAGCACGACCTTGCCAAGGTCGGGGTCGCGAGTTCGAGTCTCGTTTCCCGCTCCAAATTAAAAGCATCGGCAGTTGCGGGTGTTTAAGTTTTAAAGGCGCGTTAGCAAAGCGGTTATGTAGCGGATTGCAAATCCGTCTAGTCCGGTTCGACTCCGGAACGCGCCTCCACTTTCTTCCCGAGCCCGGATGGTGGAATCGGTAGACACAAGGGATTTAAAATCCCTCGGCGTTCGCGCTGTGTGGGTTCAAGTCCCACTCCGGGTACCATGGGAAAAGTAGAATAAAATCAATGATAAGCAGTGTCGTAAAAAACCACCGAAAGGTGGTTTTTTTGTGCCTGAAATTCACGCCCTGTGCACATCCTGTGGTTACGAGGGGCAATGAAGTGCAATCTCCAGTCAGGTAATATAAAAAACAGATGTACGCCTCTACCACAGAGGGCGGGGCAGGTTTGTTGAAAAGTTTGGAACAGAAAAACTTTGATGCAACTAATATCCAGGGTTCCCGAGGCGACTGATTCTGAGGGTTCTGGATATCTCCATCCAATGTTAGGCGATAGTTAGCAAAGCACCGTTTAGCAAGATACCCAATAAATCTATAGGAAATAATAAAATACGGTGATCACCTGTGTAATTTCACATAGGGGAAATGATAGAAATACTAGTATTAATAATTGCTCCTTTTAGGGGAGGCAAAATGATTAATGGATGCTACGATTCTTATCAGTTAACCGCAGAACAGTTTAATAACCTTTTTACAGAAGAGGTGGATGTTAATACCCTTAATTTGTTGGCTGAATCGGCGGCAGATGGCAACCTCGATTGTATTGATATGCTACTAAACCTTGCCTTACGTCATGATGATGTCGGGGGGATAGCCGAGAATATTCTTTTTGATTTATTTAGCGGTAAAACAAAAGGGTACATAGAGATAGATAAGGATATTCAACAGGCCAGTCTGAAGTTATATGAAACGGCCTGTAATGCTAATGCTAATGCTAATGCTAATGCTAATGCTAATGCTAATGCTAATGCTAATGCTAATGCTAATGCTAATGCTAATGCTAATGCTAATGCTAATGCTAATGCTAATGCTAATGCTAATGCTAATGCTAAAGGTAAAAACAATGAAAGCATGAGTAAGTTTTATTCCCAGTCTAAATTACTTTACATGGCTGGCTCTGCTATGACAAATATAACGCAAAAACAAGATGCATCTACCATGTTTAGAGGGCGAGACAGGCCGCAATCACAGCATGAGACGTTTGATAGCTCTGATATCTGGAGTAATGGCCGTATGCTGATGACAGACGAGGTCAACTCTGCCATGACGGGTATACTCTCGAATACTGATAATCTGTCATTTCATTTCCCTATAGGACTGATTGAGCCAGTAAATAAAACGAATAATTTATCTGAGCAGATGGCAGACAAAATACAATGCGCTAATGCTTTTGAAAAAACAGAGGTTTTCCCCATCAACACAGGAGACCATTGGGTATTGTTTGTGTTGTATAAAAACAGACTTAACGGTAAGGCTGAATGTGTTGTATTTAATTCTTTTAGTGGTTTAAGCAAGGATATAAGAAAGCACTTTATAAACTCAGCGGATATGGTAGGGGTGGCTGAAGAAAATGTCCGGTTTATTCATGGGGATATGCAGGAAAATGTTCCAAATGGATGTGGCATATTTACGATTAAGGCCGCTGAATTACTATCAAAAAACTCGGAGAGAGAGCCAGTAGATACCCTTAATGAATTTGTTGAGTCTTTTTCGAAATTATCAGCAGAAGAACAAATATTATTTAATATCCAGAGTCGTCGTCAAATGTATGAATATAGCATTGTCGATGCGCTCGGCAGAATGTGACATTACGATTGATGTTATCCCTGCCGCGAACAACCAATGCACATGTTATGTAGCGCTGTATCACGTTGTTTTGTGCTTTATGCTCGTTGCAACAAGAGGGCCTTACAGCCCTCTGCGAGGATAGTTCAACCCAATCTCGGGGTCAGTCAGCTTTCTCCAGCATCCCAAAACTGACGATACGTGAGCGGCCCAGCTCTTTTGCGCGATACAGCGCAACGTCGGCGGCGCGCAGAAGGTTGTCGCTCTGGGTATGCTGCGGATAGCTGGCCACGCCGATGGATACATCAATGTGGCCGATATCCGATACGCCAAAACGCAGCGTAAGCTCGCGAACGCCGTTGTAGACAGCCGTTGCGATACGATTTGCGGCTTCGTCATCCATTCCTGTCAGCAGCACCAGAAACTCCTCCCCGCCGTAGCGGAAGGCGATACCGTTATCGTGGGTAACACGCTGAATAATCGCGGCAACGCCTTTGATAACCGCATCGCCCGCTTCGTGACCAAAGCGGTCGTTAATGCTTTTGAAGTGGTCGATATCAATCATCAAACAGCTTACCGGTTCTTCATTGCGTATCGCCTGGCTCATCTGGGTACGCAGAGTGTCTTCCAGGTGATGGCGATTACGCAGGCCAGTCAGCGGATCGTAGAGTGCTTTTTCCAGCAGCGCATCGCGCAGGCGCTGGTTGGCTAAGGCCAGGCCGAGGGCTTCTGCCATCAGCTCCAGATAGGCGCGTGAAGGGGCGGTTTCATCATTAAGATTCTGGAATGAGAGCAGGCCAATGGCCTCGCCCTGAGCAATGAGCGGCACACACAGGGTTTGGTGTCGGGTGGATTCCGGCAGGTGATAACAGGCGATATCCGGCTCACCGTTAACCGGTGGATGGCTCTGCCCACGGCGTACGGCCCAGCATTCATCAGGGTGGAAGGCATCGGCGTTGCCCTGTGGCGCAAGCCATTCGGCAACACAGCGCATCTGCCACGGATCGCGGTCAAGAATGTAAAGCCGGCCAGAAATGCCGGGTGCGATATTGGGGGCGAAAAGCAGCGCCACGTTAATCACATCGGTGAAGTTCTCGCAGCCCTGCAAACGCTGGGTCATTCGCGCCAGCAATTCACGTATCGCCCAATCGGCGTCGCGTTCTTTCTCCAGCCGCTGTCGCGCCAGGCCGTTTTCGCGGAATATGCGGATTGCCTGCGCCATATCGCCAATTTCATCAATCTGATTAAAGTTAGGCGTCTCAACGGCGTAATCCTGCGATGCCAGCCGGTGAACCACATCGCTTAAACGCACAACGGGTCGCAGCACGCGGCGCTTTAAAATAAAGCCGAGAACGAACAAAAACAGCAGCGCCGTTAGCCCTACCATCACTTCGGAGAGCGTGCGCAACCTCTGTGATGTCTGGGTGGCGTCTTTAATGGCATTTTGTGCGCGGGTGTCGATCATCTGACGGAAATGGTCGATACGCACCTGTGCGCGTTCGAGTTCCTGTTCATAGATTTTGCCGTACAGCAGGGCGGCTGCTTGCTTCTGTTCGCCGCGAGCCATATCAGAGAGCGCCGCCTGTTGCTCGTCCTGGAGTTTATCGACAATCTGCAACCCTTCATGCAGTTGCGCCAGCTCCTCAAGCGTCGCCCCGGTATCTTTGAGTTTCGATAACCGTTGCTCCACGTCGACCAGCGCTGTCTCTTTTTGGCGATATTCACTTAGCGTATCCGGGTCTTTGTTGACCACGTATAACCGTGCCAAATCGGACAACGACCAGGCGTCGGTTTCTACTCTATCGGTCAGTTGCGTAAATACCTGCCGTTGTTCTACCGCCCGACGTTCGGTGCTATCAGCACCCGATGCCATTAGCATCACAATGCCGGAGGCGATAGTCAGGCATACCGTCGAGCCGTACGCCCAGTTTGTGATTGTCGCAATTCGCACCTGTTGGTTCCTTCTGCGGCGAATAATACCTATGCATAATTAAAATTATAGAAAAGGCATGATTTAGCGTGAAAATAAAAAAGGCGGCCCAAGGCCGCCTGTTGTTATCGTCATGATGTTACATATCTGGAGGGTTTTTTCCCTCTTCCATAAAAGCCTCGTCGATTCCCTCAACGTTGCCCTCGTGATCGCGCCCGGAAAACAGATTCCAGCTTGCCAGGAACAGCGCCGCAATCAGCGGGCCGATGACAAAACCGTTAATACCGTAGATTTCCATGCCGCCAAGCGTGGATATCAGGATCAGGTAGTCCGGCATTTTGGTATCTTTACCCACCAGCAGCGGGCGCAGGATGTTGTCTACCAGGCCGACGATAATCACGAAGAAGCCGACGATAAACAGCCCTTGCCACAGTTGTTGTGTTGCAAAAAGAAAAATGGCGGCGGGAACCCAGACAATCGCCGAGCCTACGGCAGGCACCAGGGAAAGAAACGCCATCAGTGCGCCCCACAGCACGCTGCCGTCGATATCGACAATCGCAAACGCGATGCCGCCGAGCGTCCCTTGCACCACGGCCACTACCGCCGTGCCTTTGACCGTAGCTCTGGTCACGCCGACAAATTTAGCGAACAGATGCTGTTTCACGAAATCAGACAGCGGCAGCGAGTCCAGAATCTGGCGCACCAGATACGGCCCGTCTTTTAGCAGGAAGAACAGCAGGTACAGCATGATGCCAAAGCTAATGGCAAAGCCGAACGTCCCCTTACCAATCAGGAACGCGCTACCCGCCAGATACTGCCCACCCTGCAACACCACATCGGACAGTTTTTTCTGGATTTGGGCTGCGTTATCCAGGTTGTGCTCGGTCAGGAACCGGCTCGCCCAATGCGGAAGATGAGAGAAAATACTGGCGATCACTTCCGGGAACTGAGTGTTGTTTTGTTGCAGTTTGGTGTAAACCACATTCAGTTCAAGCGCCAGTGACGACAGGATTATCATCAATGGGATAAATACAATCAGGCAGATAAGGCCGATGGTGAGCAGTGATGCCAGCCCGTTACGTTCTCCCAAAGCGCTGCGCAATTTGTTTTTCACCGGGTTAAAGATGACGGTTAATATCGCGGCCCACAGAATGGCGGAAAAGTAAGGAGACAGCACATCGAAGAACGCCCAGGTGACAAGGGCAAGAATAAAAATGAAGAAACCTTTGGTCAGTCCGTTAAATCGCATTAGTGATTCCTGTGACAAATATACCGTGTTGACTATAGAACCGATCGGCAGATTTACCAACCCCAGACGCGCCCTGAAGCTTTATATCATGGCCAACAAAGCGTATCCGGGCGGCGTATAGCCACGTCGCGCTGGAGTTCAACGGCAAACTACTGCATCATTGCGCCCTAATCTGATATGCCTCATCAACCACGATAGAGATTGAGTATGAAAACGGGACCATTAACCGAAAGCGAACTGGAATGGCTGGATGAAACCATTGCCAAATATGCCACCGATGCGTCAATTATTGACGTCTCTGAACTGGACGGGATGTTGACGGCTATTCTGTCGTCTCCGTTGGATATTGAACCCGCAGAGTGGATGTTCGCTGTATGGGGTGGGGCCGATAACGTGCCGCGCTGGGCGACCGATCGCGAGCGCGATCGTTTTGTAAACCTGACGCTGCAACACATGAGTGATATTGCCGATCGCTTGAACGATTATCCGGATCAGTTTGACCCCCTGTTTGGTACGCGTGAAGAAGAAGGGCAGGAGCTGACTATCGTTGAAGAATGGTGCTACGGCTACCTGCGCGGCGTCGGCATGAGTGATTGGACGGGTTTGCCGGCGGAACAACAGGCGGCGCTGGAGTGCATTGCGCTGCACGGTGACGAAGCCAACAGCGCGAGGCTGGACGCTTTCACGGCGGATGAATATATCGAAAGCGTTGATAAGATTCGCCCAGCGGCGTTAACGCTGTTTGATTACTGGATGGAAAATCCGAAAGAAGCGCCTGTGCTGCAACCGATAAAAAACGAGCAAAAGATTGGCCGTAACGATCCGTGCTCGTGCGGCAGCGGCAAAAAATATAAGCAGTGCTGCTTAGCGAAATAACCGCATAGCCCGTGGCGCGGCGTTTATCCGGTAGGCCCGGTAACGTAGCGCCAGCGGGCTTATCTCATTAGCTAAAGACTTTTTTGATGGCTTCTAAATATTGATAGCCATACGCGGTGTCCGGCTCCAGATAGCTTCCCTCCGTCCATTCATTCCACGCATTGATGGTACACACGGCAAAGACCGAATTCTCGGCATCCATAAAGCATTTAACATCCCGCAGCGCTTTTTCGAACTCCTGTGGTGTATTCTCCGTATAAACCGGAAAGTACGGGTAGCCAATATCATCAAACCTGTCGCTCTGTATCGTTCTGGGGGAGGAATCCCAGCCGACCGTTACGTTGGGAATATAAGGCAGTACGTATTGGCTACTTAAGCGCGCATGTTCTGTTTTCGCGCACTCGCGGATCTCGTTATAAGGGCTGTCAGGAAAATGGCCGGGTTCAATATGATGCACCCATACGTAACTGGTGACGCTGTCGATGCCCAGATAGGCAATTACTTCATCAGGATTGTTAAGGCTATTCTCACTGGGTAACGTTTCAATTCCCCACACCACGGCATTTAAATGTATTTCACCAAGTCCGCGTGAACGTACTTTTTGGCTGAAAGCATCCAACACCCTTTTGGTCTGACTTAGCCCTCCAAGCCCTTCAACCAGACTCATCATTTCGTAAATTGAAAAATAAACTTTACCGTCTATTTTCCAGTACGAAGGATGGGTGAAATAGTGTTCAATAATATGATCGGTAGCCTCGATAAATACCGGCTCCGGGACTGCTCTGGTCAGGCGAGTAGGGTATGGCTGGTAGCGGCTCGCCGGATGAATTTCCAGCCAGTCGTGATTGGCCCACATAATGGCAAATTTAACATCGCTATTGTTGCTTGCCTTCAAATAGCCTTCTTCAAGGCAGCGTTCAAGAAATGGACCTTCTTTGTGCCAGTACCAATCAAAGATAAAGGCTGAAAGGCCGTGGCTCGCTGCTGCGTTAATTTTCTTTTCCATCACTAACGGATCGGCTTCATCTTCATAGCCCCACAGCGGAACTTTGGGCTGCATATGGCCTGCAAACCTTCTGTTGATTGCCATCAGCAGATTAATATGGCAAGGAATGGCGTATTTTAAGATTTGACATCACAGAAGCGTCAGAGTAAGCGAAGGGGCGTTATTTATATTTCGAAGTATTCATGAAACTATTAAATGGAATAACTAATGCCTGCTTTTAATTATATATAATGCTTATTCAGGACAAAAAAAGAGCGACTCATATTAAATGAGCCGCTCTCTGTTCTGCATTGGTTTTTTTAGCCCACAGACGGCAATAACCCAGTGGCGATGCCTATCTGAATGGCGATAACCGCAATGCCGCAGGCGAAGACCAGCCACAGCATCGGTGCGCCACCGGCGACGCGGTAGCCGCCCTGTGGGTGATGCTTACGGCTTTGCAGCGTCAGTAGCGATGGGATAATCAATGCCAGAACCGCCAGCGCGACCCCGGCATAACCCAGCGCCATCACAAACCCACGCGGATAAAACAACGCAAATGCCAATGGTGGCAGGAAGGTGATCGCCCCTGTTTGCAGACGCCCACGAACAGAATTTTTGCGCTGGAACAGATCAGCCAGATAATCGAACAGCCCTAATGCGACACCGAGGAATGACGTCGCTAACGCCAGGTCGGCAAACAGATGCACCGCCAGCTCAACGTGTGCGGAAGCCACCACTTCACGAATCGCCATCAGCAGGCCGTTCAGACCGGTGTGCTGAGCCATCAGAGCGCTGAATACCGGTGAGTCGATGCTGCCAAGAGTGGCAAGCTGCCAGAACAGATACGCCACCAGTGGAATAGCGCTACCAATCACAAAGACGCGGCGCAGTTTACGAATATCGCCGTTCATGTAGCTGACAATACTCGGCACACTGCCATGGAAACCAAACGACGTGAAGATAACCGGTATCGCGGAGAGCGCCAGGCCTTGCTCCAGCGGCAGTGTCAGCAGGTTAATCTTATGAATATGCGGCAGCAGCAGTACCAGCATCACAATCAAGAAGATGATTTTGGCGCTGAACAGAAAGCGGTTAAACAGATCGACCAGCGAAGTGCCGATGCAGATAACCAGACCACCAATAGTGGTAAACAGCAGCACGCCAAGCGCAGGCGGCATATCGACGCTCAGCCACTGGCTGAGACTTGAGGCCAGCAGTTCGCCAGCGCCGCTGATGTATGCCGCCGTGAGCGCATACATCAAGAACATCATGCTAAATCCGGTGATCCACTGCCCGTAGCGACCAAGATAACGCAACGCCAGCGACCCCAGCCCGGTATCGGCAGGAACGTGTTGATACACTTCCAGCAGCAGCAGCGCGGTGTAGCACATCAATGCCCACAGCCCTACCAGTAACGCTAAAGTTACGCCGAAGCCAACGCCAGCCGATGCCAATGGCATTGCCAGCATTCCTGCGCCGATAGTTGTTCCGGCGACGATTAAAATACTTCCCAGGGTACGGTTTTTCACGCTTTCCTCTGCTACAGAACCTACTAACCACTTATCATGCCGCGCAGAGTATGTGAATTCAGCATTTTCGTCAAATTCGAATTACAGTACATGTACAGCTATCTTTACGCTGACGCGAGAAATGTGAAAGCTGCGCTAGCGCAAAACATGCAACAAAAATACAGGTTATGGTGGCTTTTTTTGGGGAGAGGAATAATGGACTCAATTCACGGTCACGAAGTGCTGAATATGATGATTGCTTCCGGCGAGCAATACAGCATTGAAAGTCTGGAAGCGGCAATTCACGCGCGGTTTGGCGAGCAGGCACGTTTTCACACTTGTTCAGCGGAAAATATGAGTGCAGCGGAGCTGGTTGCATTTCTGCATAAGAAAGGAAAATTTATTCCGCAGGAATCAGGTTTTACGACAGCCGAAAGTAAAATTTGCCGGCATTAATGGGCAGCGGCGCTAACGCCGCCGCCCAATAATTAATTTTGCGTATCGAGCGTTGCCAGCTCTTTATCAATAAAGTACAGCCCTTCGCCGCTTTTACCCGCCAGCGTTAATTTATCAATAACGGATTTAAACAGTTTCTCTTCTTCGTGTTGTTCAGCAACGTACCATTGCAGGAAATTAAAGGTTGGATAATCCTGATTGGTCATCGCCGCATGGGCCAGCTCATTAATTTTGCCGGTAATCAACTGCTCATGTTCATAGGTCACGCGGAACAGGTCATCCAGCGATGCATATTCGGCAAACGGGGTCGGCACGGTGTTAATGCGCGGCAGGCTGCCGGTGTCGGTCAGGTAGTCGAACAGGCGCTGCATGTGGGTCATTTCTTCCTGGGCGTGGCGGCGTAAGAAAGCGGCGGCCCCTTCAAAGCTATTAAAACTGCACCAGGCGCTCATCTGTTGATAGAGCAGGGAAGAATAAAGTTCGAGATTCATCTGCTCGTTTAATTTCTCGATCATTGCCGCTTTAAGCATGAGTTTTGCTCCAGGAAAAATACGTTACAAGTTAATTACATTGGCACTATAAATTGTTATTAATTTATTTGCAAAAGGTAAATATAAAATTGTTTATTTAATAATGAGAATGGGAATAAAACGCATTGGCATAAATATAACGATATATAAGAAACTATTTTAATGACGCCGGAAATACCGGCGTGGAGGCATTAATAATAGGCAGCAGAAGCAGGAATATTGGCAACGCCACGGCATTGATACTGGAGGGTAATGCGTTCGTTGATGCACAGCGGTCCGCTGGTGGAGGAGCAGGTGGTAATGGGCTGGCCGTAGGAAACGGCGGTGGCATAGCCGATTTGCTGGCAGGCTTTGTTGGCCTCGGAGCGCACCAGGTAGTCGTCGGTTCTGGCGTTTTGCAAAATAGCCTGCCCGTAGGTTAGACGCACGATGCCACTATTGGCATCGACTTCGCTCACGCTGGCCGTGCGGGGTACTGAGCACGCCGAAAGGGCCAGGAGGGCGGGGATAAGAATGAAGCTTTTCATCATTTCGCTCTGCGCAATCTGTCGTAGGCTCATTATAACAGTCGCTCTGGTAAACAATTCCTCGAATAGTCGCTAAAACAGAGGGTTAATCCATTCACTGGTGGTATGAGATCGTTTTATGCAACATAGAATGCTGGGGGCAACGGCAAAGCGTAAAAATGTGACCTCATTAGTAAAAATTAAAACCATTTTTCATAAAATTTGAAAGTGCGTTTGTCTGGTAGTAAGGTTAACGCAACGTAATCGAAGACTGCGGACGACCCCGCGTAGCTTTCAGGAGAGAAAAGAATGAAAATTGCACTGATGATGGAAAATAGCCAGGCCAGCAAAAACGCGACTATTCATCATGAGTTAAAAGCCGTTGCCGATGAAAAAGGCTTCCCGGTATACAACGTGGGTATGTGTGATGAAAACGATCATCACCTGACCTACATCCACCTGGGTATCATGGCCAGCATCCTGCTGAACTCCAAAGCGGTAGATTTCGTGGTTACTGGCTGCGGCACAGGCCAGGGTGCGATGATGTCTCTGAACATTCATCCTGGCGTAGTGTGTGGTTACTGCCTGGATCCCGCAGATGCGTTCCTGTTTGCACAGATCAACAACGGTAACGCGCTGTCTCTGGCATTCGCGAAAGGTTTCGGCTGGGGCGCAGAGCTGAACGTACGTTACATGTTTGAAAAAGCCTTTACTGGCCGTAACGGTGAAGGTTATCCGCCAGAGCGTAAAGAGCCACAGGTACGTAACGCGGGCATCCTGAACCAGGTAAAAGCCGCCGTGGTGAAAGAAAACTACCTCGACACCCTGCGTGCTATTGACCCTGAGCTGGTGAAAACCGCCGTTTCGGGCCAGCGCTTCCAGGAGTGCTTCTTCGAAAACTGCCAGAACAAAGAGATTGAAGCTTTTGTTCGCGAGATTCTGGCATAAGGCTGTGTCGCTGTAGCGTAATAAAAACCTACGCCATCCGGCGCAACGCTTATCAGTTAAGCGCCACATTCCGTTCACTTTATGTTTTGCAGAAAATGAAATCTATGCACCGGTGAACGGGTTAAGGGGGACTGCCGAGTCCCCCTTAACAATCCCTGCGGCCCCGCAGGGAAATCGGTGCTTCGCACTACGCTCGCCTGCGAACTCCAGCCTGCGGCACGGCGAAACTCGACATCCTGTCTCGATTCGCCTCATCCCGCCATCCCTGGCAGTCTGACCTTGTCTTCCTTTCTCCGGCTCGCCGATTTCCATCGGGGACTCATCGGTTTCAGCAACGCTGGTTCTGGCTATTCATTCAAAGATCGCACTGACGTGGGTGGCATCTACGTGGTTTTTTTGTTTTCAACGTTTAGGTTTTGACTTTCTTTGACACCGAACTGCCCGCATCCCGCGTGAGGTGCAGGGTATCAATCATCCCGACCAGGCAAATCAGCGCAATAAAAATAAACGCCAGCCGGAAACTGATGCCCGGCACGGCGCTAAGTGCCAGTACATCACTGACTTTTTCGCCAATGCGGATGCCAATCGCGCCCAGCGTAATGCCCAGACCGATAGCCAGTTGGCTGGCGGTGCTGAACAGCGTATTGGCATAACTCATTTGCGGTGAGGGAACGTCAGCGAACGCCAGTGTGCTGACGCCGGTAAACTGGATTGAACGGAACACGCCGCCCAAATAGAGCACCAGCATAATGACCCAAACCGGCGTTTGTGGGGTTAAAAGCGCGCAGGCTGCGAGCGCCAAAACGTTGAGCGCACCGTTGATCAGCAGCAAACGGCGGAAACCCAGCCAGCGAATAAGTGGCGTGGTGGCGGGTTTTATCGTCAGGTTGCCGACAAACACCGCCAGCACCAGCAGCCCAGAATGGAACGGATCCATGCCAAAACCCACCTGGAACAGCAGCGGCAGTAAAAACGGAACCGCGCTAATCGAGGCTCGAAACAGCGAGCCACCGTACATCGTGACCCGGAAAGTCGCAACCTTAAGGGCGTCCAGGCGGATCATGGGCCACCGACTGCGGCGGAAGTGGTACAGCGAAAAATAGAACGTCGCCGCACCAAGAATCAGTAGCGCCACCACTAATCCGGCCTGCATTTTCTCTGCTCCCAGCAGTTCCATCGCATAAACCAGGCTGACCATCGATACGGACGTTGCAAGGAAACCGGGTAAATCAAACGGGCGGCGCTCATCATCGCGAATGTTCGGAATAATGCGCAGCGAAAGAAGAATCGCGATTATACCGAGCGGGACGTTAATAAAGAAAATCCAGCGCCAGTCGGCGACGCTTACGATAAACCCGCCCAGCGGCGGCCCAATAATAGGGGCGATTAGCGCCGGCCAGGTCAGGGTCGCAATGGCGGTGATCAGCAGATGTTTCGGTGTGGTGCGCAGGACGGCAAGACGCCCCACCGGGACCATCAGCGCGCCGCCCACACCTTGTAAAATACGCATTGCCACAAAGCTGTCGGCGCTGGTGGCTAGCCCGCAAAATACGGACGAGACGGTAAAGATGGCTAGCGCCAGGCTAAAAATGGTGCGTGCGCCGAAGCGATCGGCTATCCAACCGCTGGCGGGAATCAATACGGCGAGAGTGATGAGGTAGGCGCTAATGCCGATATTCAGGTCCACGGCTTCGACGCCGAAGGTTTTCGCCATGTCAGGTAATGCGGTGGCAATCACTGTGCCATCAAGGAACTCCATAAAGAATGCACCGGCTACCAGCAGTGCCGCAGGGGACACCCCACGGCTGACCTGGGCCTGTAGAGGCTCACTCATTGTTTTTACCCTATCAAAATAATTCGTAAAATTTACAAATTTTGTAGATATTGTAAGTTGTGGTTTTATATAACAAATTTAACTTAATTAATAAACTCTGTGTGATTTACATCGCAAATCGATTGATTTTTGTGATGGTGGTCATATTATACCCCTAAAGACAATAACATCTGCATAACAATAATGGGTATTAACATGAAACAACGTATGCGTAAAATCCTCAAAAGCATGTTTGAAAATTACTGCAAGACCTTTAAAGACGTACCGCCAGGCGCTATGTTCTGATAAAAAAACCTGCTGCGGCAGGTTTTTTTATCTTCTGCGAAAGTAGGTTACTATTACGCTCCGCAAAAAAGGAGCAAAAAATGTCCCAAAACCTTACCCCTAACGATGAACTGGTTTCCGATGTGGTTGCCTGCCAGCTCGTTATCAAACAGATCCTTGACGTTATTGACGTTATCGCCCCGGTTGAAGTTCGTGACAAAATGGCTAGCCAGTTGAAATCTATTGATTTCACTACTCATCCGGCAGGGGCAGACCCGGTAACACAGCGGGCGATTCAGAAAGCGATTGCACTGATTGAGCTGAAATTTACGCCGCAGGATGCAACGCACTAAAAATTAATGACGGGTAGGGTGTGCGTTGCCCTGAACGTTGAACCAACAAGGGCGGATTATCCGCCCTTGTTGCGTTTATAGGGGAAATTGGGGAATAGAAAGTAGATGCCCTGCGCTGGCAGGGCGGCTTAGCTTGGGTTAGGTTGTTTCCCAGTTATCTTCGTCGTTATTTTGTATCGCCGACATAGGCGTCGCTTTATAGTCGCCATGGCCCATGCGATGTGATTCAGACTTAATATTGAATACTGCCATAGACTGGGTCAGTTTTCTTGCCTGCTCTTCGAGTGATTCTGCCGCCGCCGCTGATTGTTCAACCAGTGCCGCATTCTGCTGCGTTACCCTATCAATCTCAGTCACGGCCAGACTGACCTGATCGATACCCCGGCTCTGCTCATCGGATGCCGATGCGATTTCGCCCATAATATCGGTGACTTTGGTCACTGCGTTAACGATTTCACCCATCGTTTCACCTGCTCGCTCGACCAGCGCCGAACCTGCGCCCACCTTGCTGACAGAATCCTCAATCAGGTCTTTAATTTCACGAGTGGCCTGTGCGCTGCGTTGCGCCAGGTTACGGACTTCACCTGCCACAACAGCAAAACCGCGTCCCTGCTCACCAGCTCGCGCGGCTTCTACTGCGGCGTTAAGCGCCAGAATGTTGGTCTGGAAGGCAATGCTATCAATCACTCTGATGATGTCAGAGATTTTTTGTGAGCTGCCGCTGATATCGCGCATGGTATCAACCACATCATCGACAACCTTACCGCCACGCTGCGCGGTTTCTGATGCCGTCAGTGCCAGATTACTGACCTGGCGGGCATTTTCAGCATTCTGATACACCGTCGCCGTCAGCTGCTCCATGCTGGCTGCCGTTTCTTCCAGAGAGGCGGCCTGCTGCTCAGTACGTGAAGACAGATCGTTATTACCGGCAGAAATTTCAATTGCTCCGCTGTAAATGACATTCGCGCCGTCACGCACATCTCCCACGGTTCTGGCAAGTTCATGCTGCATATGACGTAATGTCTCCGCCAGCGTCTCGATTTCCTCACTGCCCGCAGCATCAATGGGCCTGACCAGATCGCCTTTGGCGATATGCTGAATACTTTCAACAATGCGGTTTAATGGTGAAATGAGGACATTGCGAATGCTGAACCAGACGGTGGCGATAATAATGCAAAGGGTGATGAGGAGGAATACGATTATCCATGTGGTTAGTGTCTCATTTTTATGACTATCTTCCACTAACCCGTGGTTGTAATTATTGTACTCGCGATAATAAGCATTATATGCTTTTTCGAATTCATCCTGAAGCGAACCTGTAGGATGATCGTCAAAGCTATCTACCATGCCCTTACGTAAGTAGTCGATTAATATAAACTGAGCTTCATAGTTTTTTTCAAATGCAATTTCCAGCTTCTTTTCAAGGTCACTACTCAGCGAAGTTGGCATGGCTTTGAACTTTAGCCAATCTGTTTTGGCTTGTTTAACAAAATTGGTGGCGAAGTCTAAGCGTTTGTTTTTTTCGGCATCATTTTTATAAACACCCTTTACCACCCCCTTAGAAATTAAGTTAAGTAAAGTTCTGGTTTGCAGAAAGTCGATCCATACGTTACCAAGGGCGCTAACTTTATCTGATTCTAAGCTAATCGTCGTATTTAGTTCGCTCTGCGATCTTAAAAACTTTAAAAAATAAATCGAGGATGACGATTGCATTAAAAAAAACACGATTAAAACAAATAGCATTCCCGTTGAAATTTTTAACTTTCTTAACATTTAATCCACCATTCAATAGAGGTTGCTTTCTAAGGAAACATAATATTTATGTATGTTATTGATGTTACCATCATATTTGTCTAACGCGATATTTTTAGTGTTGCGCGCATAGCATCGCTGGTTGTGTTATTTCTTTTATTTATCAATGTGTTATTGCGGGTGCTAACTGTGTGTATATCGCTAGTGTTTTTATTACGCTCATTATCGATTTCTTTTTACTGAATTATTTTTTACTTAAAATTGCTATGTCAGTGTCTGACTGGGGTATTGGTATATAAATTTCTCTGTTTAAGAAAATAGGACTCATACCGAGTGTGCAGGCATAGCCAGGAAAAACCGCTGAAACGGTTTACACCCGGTTTTTTGTTTTCTCGAAATTCGAACTTTTTTATGTTGCTATTTTGTTAGGGCAGCAGTGGGGGCGGTCAGGGGAGGGATCCCCGTTGCGGCTTTCTGAAGTTTCAGCAGTAAATGCAGCGGGGATAAGTGGGCCATACGCGTCATACTTCAAACGACATGTCTGTTACTGCAACTCAAATGATTTAGAGAGCGACGACATTACGTAAATGCCGGTCAGTTTGCTGGAGGCAAAGCCCGGCTTGATGCGCGATGCGCACTTCATCAAGAATGATTTTCAGCAAGATGCCGTCCTGCTGCTGTTCTTGTTCCAGCGCGTTCAGGAAACTCAGGGTATTTTCGTCTTGTAGTACTTTCGCTTGCTCCGCCAGTTGCAATAACGTTGAACTGCGTTGGGCGTGGTCTTCAAGGGTATTGAGGAAAAGTTCTTCAAGATTTGTGCACTTCGCTTCATGAGGTTCAAACGCTTTTACAACCGGATAAGCGCCAGATCTCTTCATGTAATCAAACACCCGCATCATTTGCGTGACGCTGGATTGCGCTCGCTTGCGTAGAAACGTCGCCGTTCCCGTCAGCCGATGTTCAGCGCACCACTCGCTTAGGTGCAAATAATGATTGGATGCACAAAACTCAAGATTCATCTGTGTATTAAGCTTTTGCACCATTCCAGGGACGGCCATACAAATATCCTTATTTAAGAGGTCGGAACGATCCACGTGATACCGCATCGTTTAAATAGCTGCTCACCCTGCGCTATTTTCGCGTTTGTGTGTGACTACGGCTTAGACGTAGTCCTGATATACCTATCATTCTTCAAGCAGCTTCTGCGTAGGCGATGCTGCTGGAATAATCATTTGTATATATAACCGCAAGAGGTATCACCCATTCTGTAAAAAAAGAATAACCGCAGTTTTGTTGTAATAAAACTCTAATCATCTTGTTTTTACACTTAGTTACAACACTACTTTGAATTATCTTAATGTGTGAAATTATATTTTTATGTAGCATTAAATGATCACCGATATAACAAATGGTTATTTTGATTGTAAGTCGTTGTTAATCGTGATGAATCTGTTGCATTTCAGTGTGAGAAAAAGTGTGATCAAAATCTAATTTATTAGCCTGAAATGAGATCTTAGTCGGCTTGGTACGTATTATTTGTTAGCGGTAGATCATCATAGATAATAAGGTTTATGTTTATATGATTATTATCAGTTTGGCCTCGAAATACCTGAATGGTGCTTAATTTGTTTTAGATCATTTTTGATTATCAAAGCCCAGAGGATGATGATTTCCAGTCATTACGAGTACGCAAAGTTCTTCCTGTTTCGCCGTTTTTGGAAGAGCCATTTTTAGATGAATTTACAGGAGTTAAAATGAAAAAGGTTGCAGTACTGCTGGCCCCAGGGTTTGAAGAAGGGGAAGCGATTGTCACTATCGATATTCTGCGCCGTCTGCATATCGGTGTTGAACTGGTGTCGTGCGCTGAATCTCGTGCGGTAGTCAGCTATCACGATATTCCGATGGTGGCAGACGCGACGCTGGCAGAACGCCTTGATACGCTGTACGACGCCGTCGTGCTGCCTGGTGGCCCACAGGGCAGCGTCAATCTGGCGGCCAATAAGGACGTCATTAAGTTTGTCGCAGCACACGATGAAGCAGGTAAATTTATCTGCCCAATTTGCTCCGCTGCGGCGCGCGTACTGGCTGGCAACGACCTGCTGAAAGGCCGCCGTTATGTGTGCTCTGGTGATTTATGGCAAGACGTCAAAAATGGTGAGTATGTGGATGCACCCGTCGTTGAAGACGGCAACCTGATCAGCGGCAAAGGCTTTGGCCATGTCTTTGATTTTGCGTTCACCGTGGCAGCGCGCCTGCTGGGCGATGAAGCGCCGGTTCGCGATCACGCCGATCACATCTATTACCGCTGGTAATTCCAATTCCCGTCTGCTCAGCGTGAATTGTCCGACAATTCACGCTTCTTGATATGTAAAAATCTGCTGAATTTATGCATCACCCTACTGTAATTCTGCGGTGTGATGCCGCTCTCTTATGGAAAGTTCATTCCGAGCTATTACTATTTTCAACAATGTTAATGCTGTGAAGTGAACAGCTAATACTTTGTTTTATGTCTGATTTAAATCGTTTATCTGATTTTCCCTACATAAAAGAATATTAAGGCTGGAGTTAACCATGCACAAGTTTACCAAAGCGTTGGCGGCCATTGGGCTAGCGGCGGTTATGTCACAATCAGCTATGGCAGAAAATCTAAAACTGGGTTTTTTGGTCAAACAGCCGGAAGAACCCTGGTTCCAGACAGAATGGAAATTTGCTGATAAAGCCGGTAAAGACCTCGGTTTTGATGTCATCAAAATTGCCGTGCCGGATGGCGAGAAAACCCTTAATGCTATCGATAGCCTGGCGGCCAGCGGCGCAAAAGGCTTTGTTATTTGTACGCCAGACCCAAAATTGGGGCCAGCGATTGTGGCGAAAGCGCGCGGCTATGACATGAAAGTGATTACCGTCGATGACCAGTTCGTGAACGCTAAAGGCAAACCGATGGATACCGTTCCCCTGGTGATGATGGCGGCAAGTGAAATTGGCGCACGTCAAGGGCAGGAACTGTACAACGAGATGCAAAAACGCGGCTGGGAGGTGAAAACGACCGGTGTCATGGCGATTACCGCGAATGAGCTGGATACCGCGCGCCGCCGTACCACCGGCTCACTGGATGCCTTAAAAGCTGCGGGATTCCCGGAAAAACAAATCTACCAGGTCCCGACCAAATCTAACGATATTCCCGGTGCATTCGATGCCGGTAACTCTCTACTGGTGCAACACCCAGAAGTGAAACAGTGGCTGATTGTCGGGATGAATGACAACACGGTGCTGGGCGGTGTGCGAGCAACCGAAGGCCAGGGCTTTAAAGCGGCGAACGTGATTGGAATTGGCATCAACGGCGTTGATGCGGTGAATGAACTGTCCAAAGCGCAGGCGACCGGTTTCTTTGGCTCACTGCTGCCAAGCCCAGATATTCACGGCTATAAAACCAGTGAAATGCTCTACAACTGGGTGCAGAAAGGCGCTGAACCGCCGAAATTTACGGCGGTAACTGACGTGGTGCTGATAACCCGTGACAACTTCAAAGTAGAGCTGGCGAAAAAAGGACTTTGAGTCTGATGGCTCTCCTCCCGCTTTGGCGGGGGGAGACGGCGCGTGTCATTGTGGAGGTTGCGATGCAACAGTCTACCCCTTATCTCTCTTTTCGCGGTATTAGCAAAACATTCCCTGGTGTAAAAGCCCTCTCTGATATCAGCTTTGACTGCTATAGCGGGCAGATCCATGCCCTGATGGGGGAAAATGGCGCCGGAAAGTCAACGTTACTGAAGGTGCTGAGCGGCAATTATGCGCCGACGGCAGGAACGCTGGCGCTATGCGGGCAAGAGATCGCTTTTGCCGATACCACTGCGGCGCTTAACGCCGGTATCGCCATTATTTACCAGGAACTGCATCTCGTCCCAGAAATGACCGTGGCAGAAAATATCTATCTTGGACAATTGCCAGGCCGTGGCGGGATCGTGAATCGCTCGCTGCTGAATTATAAAGCCCGCATACAGTTAGAGCACTTGGGGCTGGATATTGACCCCGACACCCCGCTGAAATATTTGTCTATCGGCCAGTGGCAAATGGTGGAAATAGCCAAAGCGCTGGCGCGAAACGCCAAAGTTATCGCGTTTGATGAACCGACCAGTTCGCTCTCTGCGCGCGAAATTGACAACCTGTTTCGGGTGATCCGTGAGCTACGAAAAGAGGGGCGGGTGATTATCTATGTCTCGCATCGTATGGAAGAAATTTTCGCCCTGAGCGATGCCATTACCGTGTTTAAAGATGGCCGCTATGTTTGCACCTTTAGCGACGTCCCGCAGGTGAGCCACGACCAACTGGTGCAGGCGATGGTCGGGCGAAATATCGGTGATATCTATGGCTGGCAGCCTCGTGAATACGGCGCTGAACGCCTACGCCTTGAGCAGGTAAAAGCGCTGGGGGTGCGTACCCCGATTTCGTTGTCGGTGCGCTGCGGCGAAATCGTCGGCCTGTTCGGTTTAGTTGGGGCAGGGCGTAGTGAGCTGATGAAAGGCATCTTCGGCGGGACAAAACTCATCGCCGGGAAGATTTTCATCGACGGTGACCCGGTGGTTATTGATAAGCCCGCGCAGGCGATTCGTGCTGGCATGATGCTCTGCCCGGAAGACCGTAAAGCCGAAGGCATTATTCCGGTGCATTCGGTGCGCGACAATATCAATAT
Source organism: Kluyvera fluvialis (assembly GCF_059725275.1). Classification (NCBI taxonomy): domain Bacteria; kingdom Pseudomonadati; phylum Pseudomonadota; class Gammaproteobacteria; order Enterobacterales; family Enterobacteriaceae; genus Kluyvera; species Kluyvera fluvialis. The sequence goes on from NZ_AP046142.1 coordinate 2,010,580, forward strand.
CAGCGCCCGCCGTAAGCACATTCATGCTGGCTGCCTGATTAATAATGAGTGGGAGTCCCGCAACGCAGACCACCACATCCAATCGTTAAACATTAAAACGCCGGGCGCGCAGCAGCTCATCATGAACCTCTCCGGTGGCAACCAGCAGAAGGCGATTCTCGGGCGTTGGCTGTCGGAGGAGATGAAAGTCATCTTGCTTGATGAACCTACGCGCGGCATCGATGTTGGGGCCAAACATGAAATCTACAACGTTATCTACGCGCTGGCGGCGTCCGGCGTGGCGGTGCTGTTCGCCTCAAGCGACTTGCCAGAAGTGCTCGGCGTTGCCGACCGGATTGTGGTCATGCGTGAAGGCGAGATTTCTGGAGAACTGCTGCACGGCAGCGCCAATGAGCAACAGGCGCTAAGCCTGGCTATGCCTAAAGTGAGTCAGGCCGTCGCCTGAGTAAGGAGAGTATGATGTCATCTGTGATTACACCCGGTGCACGCCGCTCGTCATTGAGCTTTAGCCGTATTTGGGATCAGTACGGGATGCTGGTAGTCTTTGCCGTATTGTTTGTCGGTTGTGCCATTTTTGTGCCCAACTTTGCCTCATTTATCAACATGAAAGGGCTAGGACTGGCGATTTCGATGTCGGGCATGGTCGCCTGCGGGATGCTCTTTTGCCTTGCCTCCGGCGATTTCGACCTCTCGGTTGCCTCGGTCATTGCCTGTGCGGGGGTGACGACCGCCGTGGTGATTAACCTCACCGAAAGCCTGTGGATCGGTATTTTTGCTGGCTTACTGTTAGGCGCAGTTAGCGGCTTAATTAACGGCTTTGTCATCGCCAGACTGAAGATCAACGCATTAATCACTACGCTTGCGACGATGCAAATTGTGCGCGGCCTGGCCTATATCATCTCCGACGGCAAAGCGGTGGGGATTGAAGATGAACGTTTCTTCGCACTCGGCTACGCCAACTGGTTGGGGTTACCCGCGCCTATCTGGTTAACGGTGGGCTGCCTGATAATCTTTGGTCTGCTGCTGAACAAAACAACTTTTGGGCGCAATACGCTGGCGATTGGCGGCAACGAAGAAGCGGCGCGATTAGCCGGGGTTCCGGTAGTGCGCACCAAGATTATTATTTTTGTTCTTTCTGGCCTGGTGTCGGCAGCCGCCGGGATTATTCTGGCTTCGCGTATGACCAGCGGGCAGCCGATGACCTCAATTGGCTATGAGCTGATTGTTATCTCGGCCTGCGTATTAGGCGGCGTGTCGCTGAAAGGTGGGATCGGTAAAATATCTTACGTCATCGCCGGTATCTTAATTCTGGGGACGGTGGAAAACGCGATGAACCTGCTGAATATTTCTCCCTTCTCGCAGTATGTGGTGCGCGGTTTGATTCTTCTGGCGGCGGTTATCTTCGACCGCTACAAACAAAAGGCTAAACGCACGGTGTAAGCCGCCGTATTGCAGCACAATAAAAAACGCCAGCGGTGAAGGTCACTGGCGTTTTTCGGCGATCACGCCTTTGTTACAGTGTCACTAATAACACGTCTACACCGCTGTTACCGGCAATATTTTTAGCCGCGCTGGTCGCCCGCGAAAAGAAACTCTGATTGTGATTACCACAAATCACTAAGTCCACCTGATGAGCCTGGCAAAAGGCTTTCACATGTTCACTCAACTCCCCACAGGCTATCTGGCTTTGCCAGATAGGATAGTCGGCGTGGTCGGTCAGATTTTGCAGAAATTGCCGGGTTTCTTCCTGCATGAGTTCACGCAGGTTCTCCATCATCGGCGCGGCGAGGTGGTTATACATTTCCGGGTCAGTTGAGAGGGTTATCAGGCTAACGCGTGCGTTAGCAGGGCGGGCAATGGCAACGGCTTTCCGTAGCAGCGCATGGCTTTCTGGCGTGGGCGCAACGGCCACTAAAACGTGTGTATAAGACATCAGGTTTCCTTGCTCGAAGAATACGCACTCGATATCTCATACTCCATTTGGATTTTCTCAGCAAGAGGAAAGGTTGATTCCGTCGTGTAAAATTTGCACTAATACATAAGAAATCTTTATGTTGTTTGGGCGGTAAATGGTGCGCAAATTGCATGACAAACCCAGTGCTGGCGCAGTAATCGATGCATATTATGAATGTTTTATGTTTGTTAATAACTACTGAGGATTTGATTGTCTTATGTGTTCTGATTGGCTGGCGATGAAATGGCGTTTTAATTGCTTGAATTAATAATATTTTTTAATTTTTAGGTGAAAATGTGATCTGCGGTCCTTTTTCAGAAAGCGAGATGCGTAAAGTCATTCGGCTCAAGTATGTTAAATAGTTTAAGTGAATGAATATTCTCTAACTTAGGTAAAAATGTCGCATGAACGGTTGAAAAACGCTCAAAGTACAATTGACACTGATGGATTGCTGGTGACATATATGTTCAATATTGTGATCGGGGTCACGTAAAATTGAGTTTTATTAGGAAGTAACATTGCTTGTGTCACATCTCACGAGTAAAGTTGCGTCGAATTAGGAAGAATCTTAGTAAATTGTAAGAAATGTTTAGAGTTGTCGGAGGGTGATTAAAAATCCACCGACAATGCTGCAGAAGATTGCCTAATCGCTATGCATTTTGACCGATTCGCTTTTTTCGGGCCTTGCCCGACGACATCACGGGGTATGCGGGGTTTGACCGCATAAAGTAATAATTGGTTATTCGGGATGGGGAAAATGCATACATCCGAGTTGCTAAAACACGTCTATGACATCAACTTGTCGTATCTGCTTCTTGCACAGCGTTTGATTGGTCAGGATAAAGCTTCTGCTATGTTTCGTCTCGGTATCAACGAGGATATGGCAAAAGTTCTCGGGGAATTGACTCTCCCACAGATGGTTAAAATTGCGGAAACTAATCAGTTGGTTTGCCAGTTCCGCTTTGATGATTCACAAACCATCACCCGTCTTACGCAAGAATCACGAGTTGATGATTTACAGCAGATCCACACTGGAATTCTGCTTTCTACCAGACTGCTGAATGAAGCCAGTAACTCAGGCGAGCCTGCACGTAAGAAAAGGGCCTGACGATGAGCGAAAAAAGCATTGTTCAGGAAGCCCGCGATATTCAGCTCGCCATGGAGCTGATTACGCTTGGGGCTCGTTTGCAGATGCTGGAAAGTGAAACTCAGCTCAGTCGTGGTCGTCTAATTAAACTTTACAAAGAGCTACGGGGTAGCCCACCACCGAAAGGAATGTTACCGTTTTCAACGGACTGGTTTATGACATGGGAGCAGAATATTCACTCTTCCATGTTTTGTAACGCCTGGCAGTTTTTACTCAAAAGTGGGCAATGCACCGGCGTGGATGCGGTGATCAAAGCTTACCGCCTGTACCTTGAACAGTGTCCACAGCAGGATGCCGGGCCACTGTTGGCGCTTACTCGAGCATGGACATTGGTTCGCTTTGTCGAAAGCGGAATGCTAGAGCTTTCTCGTTGTTACTCCTGCGGCGGTAATTTTATCACCCATGCGCACCAACCTGTGGGCAGCTTTGTTTGCAGCCTTTGCCAGCCACCATCACGCGCCGTAAAAAGACGTAAACTTTCCGACAGGGTTGCCGATAGTATTCCACAACTGCTGGATGAACAGATAGAGCAAGCTGTTTAAACCCCCTTCGGTGTGGAAAACACTCCAGCAGCGGTCATTGATGACCGCTGCTTTTTTTTACCCGTCGGTTGGTGAAATTGCTCGTCTGTCTCCCCTCTTAGTCAACAGTGGAAGGATGATAGCGTGCTTATCTTAATAGGTTACCTGGTTGTTTTAGGGACAGTTTTCGGCGGTTACATGATGACCGGCGGACACCTTGGAGCACTGTATCAACCGGCTGAGCTGGTTATTATCGGCGGGGCGGGTGTCGGCGCTTTTATCGTTGGTAACAACGGCAAAGCCATCAAGGGCACGCTGAAAGCGCTGCCGCTGCTATTTCGCCGCTCGAAATACACCAAAAGTATGTACATGGACCTGCTCGCGCTGCTCTATCGCCTGATGGCTAAGTCGCGCCAACAGGGCATGTTTTCGCTAGAACGGGATATCGAAAACCCGAAAGAGAGCGAAATTTTTGCCAGCTATCCGCGCATTCTTGCCGACTCGGTGATGCTGGAATTTATCGTCGATTACCTGCGCTTAATCATCAGCGGCAACATGAACACCTTTGAAATTGAAGCCCTGATGGATGAGGAGATTGAAACCTACGAGAGCGAGAGCGAGGTTCCGGCTAACAGCCTGGCGCTGGTGGGGGACTCTTTGCCAGCCTTTGGTATCGTTGCGGCGGTGATGGGCGTGGTTCATGCGCTGGGGTCTGCTGACCGCCCGGCGGCGGAGCTTGGGGCGCTGATTGCCCACGCGATGGTGGGGACATTCCTCGGGATTTTGCTGGCATACGGCTTTGTTTCACCGCTGGCGAGCGTGTTGCGCCAAAAAAGTGCCGAAACCACCAAAATGATGCAGTGCGTCAAGATTACTTTGTTATCGAATCTTAATGGCTACGCCCCGCCGATTGCCGTCGAATTTGGCCGTAAAACGCTGTACACCAGCGAGCGTCCTTCGTTTGTCGAACTGGAAGAACATGTCCGCGCGGTGCGTAACCCATCCGGGCAGCAGCAAACGACCACCGAGGACGCATGAAAAATCAATCGCATCCTATTGTCGTTGTTAAACGGCGCAAGCATAAATCGCACGGAAGCGCTCACGGATCGTGGAAGATTGCCTATGCCGACTTTATGACGGCAATGATGGCGTTCTTTCTGGTGATGTGGCTCATCTCGATTTCTAGCCCGAAAGAGTTGATCCAGATTGCGGAATACTTCCGTACGCCGCTGGCGACCGCGATTACCGGCGGCCAGCGGATGGCGAACAGCGATAGCCTGATTCCCGGCGGCGGCGATGATGTCACTCAGCAACAAGGTGAAGTGCGTAAACAGCCGACCATTGAGGATCTGAAAAAGCGCATGGAGACTAACCGCCTCAAGCGTATTCGCGGTGAGCTTGACCAACTGATTGAGGCCGACCCAAAACTGCGTGCACTGCGCCCGCACCTGAAGATTGACCTCGTGCAGGAAGGCTTACGTATCCAGATTATCGATAGCCAAAACCGCCCGATGTTTAAAACCGGCAGTGCCGAAGTGGAGCCGTATATGCGTGATATTTTGCGCGGTATTGCCCCTGTATTAAATGAAATTCCTAACAAAATCAGCCTGTCTGGTCACACCGATGACTACCCTTACGCCACCGGCGAGCGGGGTTACAGCAACTGGGAACTGTCGGCGGATCGCGCGAATGCGTCGCGTCGCGAGCTGGTTGCCGGTGGGCTGGATGATGGAAAAGTTTTGCGCGTTGTCGGGATGTCTAACTCGATGCGCCTTTCAGAGCACGGCGGCTCCGATGCGATTAACCGTCGCATCAGCCTGCTGGTGCTGAACAGCCAGGCTGAACAGGCCATTCTCCATGAGAATGCCGAGAGCCAGAATGAACCTTTAAGCGTATTACAGTCGCCGAATACCTCTTCAGCAGCGGCTGGTTCTACGCCGCCACAACCCGACTTGAGGTGATAGCGTGAGCATGGATATCAGCGATTTTTATCAAACCTTTTTTGATGAGGCCGACGAACTGCTGGCCGATATGGAACAGCACTTGCTGGATCTGGTGGTTGAGGACCCTGACGCTGAACAGCTGAATGCGATATTTCGCGCGGCACACTCGATTAAAGGCGGGGCAGGGACGTTTGGTTTTACAGTTCTTCAGGAAACCACGCACCTGATGGAGAACCTGCTGGATGAAGCCCGTCGGGGTGAAATGCAGCTTAGCACCGATATTATCAACCTGTTTTTGGAAACCAAAGATATTATGCAGGAACAGCTCGACGCCTATAAAAGCTCCACCGAACCGGACGCTGCCAGCTTCGAATACATCTGCAATGCTCTGCGCCAACTGGCGCTGGAAGCGAAAGGCGAAAGCGTACCGCCAGCAGCCAATACCCGGCTGAGCGTGGTGGATAACAGCCCCGTCGAAGAGGCTGCGGCAGCCGGAAAAATGCAGATAACGCTCTCGCGCCTTAAAGCGGGCGAGCCGGACATGCTGGAAGAAGAGTTGGGCAACCTGGCGACGTTAAGCCAGGTCAACAAAACGGAAAACTCGTTGACGGCGATCCTCGACGGCAGCGTCGATCAGGACGATATCGTCGCCGTATTGTGCTTTGTCATTGAAGCCGACCAGATTGAGTTCGACACCGTTGTGGCTGAAGAACCTTCAATCGTTGAAGAAGCAGACGATGCACCGACCAACGTTGCACCCGCTGCGGTGGCTCCTCAACCGGCGGTAGCGCCGCGTGCGGAACGTGAAAAACCGGCGGCGCGCAGTAGTGAATCTACCAGCATCCGCGTGGCGGTTGAAAAGGTCGATCAGCTGATAAACCTGGTCGGCGAGTTGGTTATCACCCAGTCAATGCTGGCGCAGCGCTCAAGCGATCTGGATCCCGTTTCGCATGGCGACCTTATCACCAGCATGGGCCAGCTTCAGCGTAACGCGCGCGACCTGCAAGAGTCGGTGATGTCGATTCGCATGATGCCGATGGAATATGTCTTTAGCCGCTTCCCACGCCTGGTGCGTGACCTGGCGGGCAAGTTGGGCAAACAGGTTGAACTGACGCTGATGGGCAGCTCAACCGAGCTGGATAAAAGCCTGATTGAACGCATTATTGACCCGTTAACGCACCTGGTGCGCAACAGCCTCGATCACGGCATTGAATCGCCAGAAGCACGAATGGCGGCGGGTAAATCGGCCGTCGGTAACCTGATTTTGTCTGCGGAGCACCAGGGCGGCAATATTTGCATCGAAGTCACCGACGATGGGGCTGGGCTAAACCGTGAACGTATCATGGCGAAAGCGCTGTCGCAGGGGATGGCGGTGCAGGAAACGATGACCGATGAAGACGTGGGGATGCTGATTTTTGCGCCGGGCTTCTCTACCGCTGAACAGGTGACAGACGTTTCCGGGCGTGGTGTCGGGATGGACGTGGTGAAACGTAATATCCAGGAGATGGGCGGCCACGTCGAAATTAAATCTAAACAGGGCGCAGGCACGACCATTCGCATTTTGCTGCCGTTAACGCTGGCTATCCTTGATGGCATGTCTGTGAAGGTGAGCGAAGAGGTCTTTATTCTGCCGCTGAACGCGGTGATGGAATCTCTCCAGCCGCGTGAAGAAGATTTGCATCCGCTGGCGGGCGGCGAGCGCGTGCTGGAAGTGCGCGGCGAATACCTGCCGCTGGTTGAATTGTGGAAAGCGCTGGACGTGCAGGGCGCGAAAACCGAAGCCACGCAGGGGATTGTCGTCATCCTGCAAAGCGCGGGTCGTCGCTACGCACTGCTGGTGGATCAACTGATTGGTCAGCATCAGGTGGTGGTGAAAAACCTTGAAAGCAACTACCGCAAAGTACCGGGGATTTCCGCCGCCACCATTCTTGGCGATGGCAGCGTTGCGCTGATTGTGGATGTTTCCGCCCTGCAAGGATTGAATCGTGACAAACGTTTGGCGAACACAGCCGCCTGAAACGCAGAAAAAAAGGTAAAAATATGACCGGAATGACGAATGTAACAAAACTGGCGGGTGAACCGACAGGACAAGAGTTTTTGGTATTTACGCTGGGCAACGAAGAGTACGGCATTGATATCTTAAAAGTGCAGGAGATTCGCGGTTACGACCAGGTGACTCGCATTGCCAATACGCCAGCGTTTATCAAAGGCGTCACCAATCTGCGCGGAGTGATTGTGCCGATTGTCGATTTACGCGTGAAGTTTAGCCAGCAAGATGTCGAGTACAACGATAACACCGTGGTGATTGTCCTGAACCTGGGGCAGCGCGTAGTGGGGATTGTGGTCGATGGCGTTTCCGATGTGCTGTCACTGGCGTCTGACCAGATTCGTCCTGCACCGGAGTTTGCGGTAACGCTGTCAACGGAATACCTCACCGGCCTGGGCGCGCTGGGCGACCGTATGCTGATTCTGGTGAACATCGAGAAGCTGCTCAACAGCGAAGAGATGGCCCTGCTGGATAGCGCGGCAAGTCACGCAGCCTGATACCGGAAAAACAGAAAGGTTCATCGTGGTTACATGATGAACCTTTTTTAAACTGTGAACTGTAGCTATATTTATTCATGTAAACGCTTATTTTTTTATTTTGTGCATTGGCTGCGTGCTTTCTTCTCAATTTATCAAAACTATTCCTCTCATTTTCTACGATTCAAAAATACCTTCTTTTATTACTGCTATTTTTATATCTTTTGGTAGTGAATATATTAATTATCAATGTGTTTTTATTTAATTATTATCTTTAATGTTATGATGCGTCATAGGTATTTTATTACTGTAATTAATAATTCATATGAATAAATTAGGTCGCTATGATAATTAATTGATGGATTGTTGATGCTGTTTTGTTGCTATAAATATAATTCTATGTTTTCAAAGTGTGGATCTAAGGTTAGATGAGTAACGGTTAGCAATACTTGTATTTATTTTTACAGTAAATACTTAATACATTGAATTAAATAACGTCGATTTGTAATTTTTATGTGATTTTGTGAATGCCGGAAAGAAAATAATTCTTGGTGATCGGGGTCTGATTTTTTATTTATATGTGTAGTAAGTTAAATCTTTATCGAATTATTATTTCGTTAATGGGGGGTTCCTCCATTCAAATATTAATTTAGAAAAAATCAATTATTTGATTAAGGGATTTCTATGCGCGTAAAAAATGTAATGTTAAAACCATCCATGCTCGCTATCGCCATTGCAACGACGATCGGAGTACCAACGATAGCGCTGGCAAGCAGCGGTGACTATGCTGCGCCGGGCTATACGGCAACTCAGACCAAAGGCGAAATGGTTTTAAAAAATGATGATACTGCGGTGTCTATCATGGGTTCGGTGCGTTTAATGGCGAAAGATGATTCTCAGCATAGTGTGGAACATAATATTCAAAATAATGACTCGCGTTTAGGCGTGGCTATTCGTCAAAAAGTGAACGACAAGGGTTATTACGCCGCAGGCTATTATGAAACGGGTATTCATGGTCTGGACTCCGCTACGGATGATCAAGGTAATGATGTTTATACCCGTCAGGCCTATATTGGGTTGGGCAATGAACAATACGGCATTGTGACTTTCGGTAAACAATATGCCCCAACCGATTGGGGGCTGGGTATCGATACTACCTATGCCTTTGGCGGTAAAGCCAAACATGACACCGTGGGGATGTCGAGTGATATTGTGAACTCGGCGGCTATTTATTATTACACTAGCCAAAAATTCACCGTGGGCGTAATGGGGCAGGGTAATGATGATGTGGATAAAATAGGGTTTGGCAGTGGTTATGGTGACGGCCCGGATATGCACGATGCTTATCATGATGGTGCGGCAAGCGTTCACGGTGGCGCGGTAATGGCGGCACAATATCGCTTTGACAATGGTTTCGCTATTTCCGGTGCGGCGGCTTATAACAACTATACGGTTAATCAAGGCTCTGTAACCACCGATGTACCGTATGGTATGAACGGCGGCACGGTTCCTGTCACTACGGTGACTGGCCCATCCTATGACGGTAATACCTATTCCATGGGGATGAACGTCAAATACACCACCACCTTTGACGATTTTACCTGGTATAACGGCGCACAGGCGACCTATTACATCAACAGCGTTGATGACGTTCGTGCGGCGACCAGCGGCGCAAGCAATGCCACCGATGATCAGGAAACGGTGCTGGGGCTGGAATATGCCTCTCAGTTAAAAATTACCCCAGAGTGGAGCATTTACGCCAACTTTGACTGGACCGAAGGTGGCGATGCGATGGAGGGGCAGCATTTCCAATCCACCACATTGGGGACGGATTACTGGTTAGGTAAAAACGCGGTGACATATATCGAATACGGTTACGAAAAAGCGTATGGCAATAGCGACAGCTCTGACAACTTTAGCGATCATTTAGCTGCTGTAGGCCTGCGTATCTTTATCTAGAAGCGATTAAACCCAACCCTGTCTTATGCCTGTGGGGCGGGGAGGTTTTTTGCATTTCGTTGTTTGTTATTGCGTTGATGTCGCCGGAAAGGGAAACGTTGTTGCGGGGATAATAAACGGTTGATAGCTAAATTTAGCCAGACCAAACGGTCTGGCTTTTCTTTGCCAGGCACAGATTAGATATTCTGCTGGGCGACCTGCGGTTCTTCTTCTGTCAGTAAACCTTCGTTTTGCGACAGCATCGCCGTCGCCACGCCGTTACCGAGAACGTTAATCGCCGAACGTCCCATATCGAGGAAGTGGTCAATCCCCATCAGCAGCAAAATGCCCGCAACCGGAATATTGAAGCTCGGGATCGTCGCCGCCAGAACCACCAGCGCAGAGCGTGGCACGCCTGCAATACCTTTAGAGGCCAGCATCAGCGTTAGCATCAGAACGGCAATCTCGGTGAAGCTGAGGTGGATATTGTAGGCTTGGGCGATAAACATTGAGGCGAAAGAGCAGTACACCATGGAACCCACCAGATTGAACGAGTAACCAATCGGCAGTACGAAAGAGACAATATTGCGCGAACAGCCGAATTTGGTCAGTTGTTCCAGCGTTTTTGGGTATGCCGCTTCGGAGCTGCTGGTGGTGAACGCCACTAATACGGGGTCTTTCAACATGCTCAGCAGGCGGAACACCTCTTTTTTCAGCACCATGTAGCCAATCGCTACCAGCACGCAGCAGGTCAAGAATATCGCCACGTAATAACCGCCGATAAACGACGCGTAGTTCAGCAAAATCCCCAGCCCTTCGGTGGCGATAACCGACGAGATAGCGGCAAAGATTGCCAGCGGTGCAACGTACATCACATAGCCAGTGACTTTCAGCATGATATGGGAAACTACGTCCAGCGAGGCCACCAGCGGCGCGTTGAACTTCTCGCCCAGCGACGCGCCACCAATACCGAAGAACAGCGAGAACACGACGATTTGCAGGATCTCGTTGTCCGCCATTGCGCCGACGATACTGGTTGGGATGGTGTGAGAAAGAAAACCTTTCAGCGACATACCGCTGACCGCAAGGCCAGTATCCACCGCATCTTTCGGAATCGCCAAATTCAAGCCGTGGCCTGGTTGTTGCAGGGTGACGATAAACAACCCTACCAGAATTGACAGTACCGATGAGCTGATAAACCACACCATTGCTTTACCGCCCACGCGCCCAATGGTCGAGGTTTCACCCAGTTTCATGATGCCCACGGTCAGGGTGCTAAAAACCAACGGCGCTATCACCATCTTAATGAGCCGCAGGAAGATATCGGTGAGCAGTGTGATGTTATTTGACCAGACTTCAATGGTCGTTGCTGATGCATAGGAATGGATCATTGCGCCGGTGAGAATCCCCGCCAGCATGAAAATCACGATAAAAATCGTGAGTTTATTTGCGTTTGCCACAAAAAATTACCCCGTCAGATTACGAAATTGCCCAGCGATGAAAAAATGATTTTTAGTTATGTAATGCCATCAATTCATTCATTACATAAATTGTATGAAAGTGGGGTGATTTACAACTTTTTTTTAAGTTTTATAAAAAGCGTTGTGATTCGGCGGCGTGCATTTGCGTATCGATTCAGCTCAGGCAACGGAGGCGATTTTTACTCCAGCGGTAACATAAAGTTTCTTTTTGGGATGCCGATAACAGCCCTAACAAGTCATAGAGAAGGTGCTGTATGTTAAACCGTATCCGCGTTGTCACACTGCTGATGTTGGTGCTGGTCGTCTTCGCACTTTTGCAGTTAGTCTCCGGGGGCTTTCTGTTCTCCTCGTTGCACCAAAACCAACAAAGCTTCGCTGTATCCAACACGCTTCGTACTCAACAAACGGAGCTAACCAAAGCCTGGGATCTGCTGTTGCAAACCCGCATCAATCTTAGCCGCTCGTCGGCACGAATGATGATGGACATTAACAACCAGCAGAGCAGCGCTAAAACCGAATTACTCAAAAATGCCAGAGCGACTCTGGCGCAGGCGGCCAGCCATTTCGACCGCTTTAAGCAGCTCGCGCCGCAGCCCGCGATGAGCGAGGTTAGTGCGCAAGTTGCGCAAACGTATCAGAACTACACCTCCGCGCTACAGGAGCTGATTGGCTTCCTGGAAAACGGCAACATGGACGCCTATTTTGCGCAACCGACTCAGGGAATGCAGACCGCGATGGGCGAGGCGATGACGCGTTACGCAACACAAAGCGAAGCGCTGTATCAACACGCCTTCACCACCAGTAGCCGTGACTACCAGTTTGCGCGCTGGCAATTGGTCATCATGGCGATTGTGCTGGTCGCGGTATTGGTATCGGCATGGTTTGGCATTCGCGCCATCCTGTTGAAACCATTAGCGCGGGTTATGGGGCATATCCGCCACATCGCCGCAGGCGACCTGACGCAGAGCCTGGCGCTGCGTGGGCGTAATGAAATTACTGAACTTGCCGATACCGTCAACCATATGCAAACCGCGCTAACCGGCACGGTGACGCATGTTCGGCAAGGGGCAGAGGCGATTTACCACGGCACGAGTGAAATTGTGGCGGGTAATAACGACCTTTCAGCGCGCACCGAACAGCAATCGGCATCGCTGGAAGAAACTGCCGCCAGCATGGAGCAGTTGACGGCGACGGTGAAACAGAACGCCGAAAACGCCCGTCAGGCTTCGCATCTGGCGCAAAGCGCATCGGAAACCGCCCAGCGCGGCGGCAAAGTGGTAAACGGCGTAGTCACCACCATGCATGAAATTGCCGCCAGCTCGCAGAAAATTTCCGACATTACCGGCGTTATCGACGGTATCGCTTTCCAGACCAATATTCTGGCGCTTAACGCGGCAGTGGAAGCGGCGCGCGCCGGTGAGCAAGGGCGTGGGTTTGCGGTTGTCGCCGGTGAAGTGCGTAACCTCGCCAGCCGTAGCGCCCAGGCCGCGAAGGAAATTAAAGCATTAATTGAAGACTCCGTTTCGCGCGTTGATACCGGCTCGGTGCTGGTGGAAAGCGCGGGTGAAACCATGACCGATATTGTCAATGCGGTAACACGCGTTACCGACATTATGGGGGAAATAGCCTCGGCGTCTGATGAACAAAGCCGTGGCATTGATCAGGTGGCTATCGCGGTAGCGGAAATGGACAGCGTAACGCAACAAAACGCCTCGCTGGTGGAGGAGTCGGCAACGGCCGCCGCCGCGCTGGAAGAACAAGCTGAACGTCTGAATCAGGCTGTTGCGGCATTTCGTCTTAACGTGGTTTCTGCCCCTCGGGCAGCGCAAACCTCGCCGGTATCGGTCGTCACTGCGTCGCCACGGCTGGCGGCGTCGAGCCACCGTAGCACTGATACTCATTGGGAAACCTTTTAATTTTACCTGCGGTCTTTGCCGTTTGTAGGAGTGGTGATGCTTTATCGTATTCGAATCTCTACCACCTTGTTTCTGATTTTGATCGTCTGCGGGATCTTGCAGATAGGCAGTAACGGCCTCTCTTTTTGGGCGTTTCGTGATGGGCAAAGCAACATTTACCAGGTTGACCAGAGCAGCCAGCAACTGAATACGTTAACCGAGTCTCGTGCCTCGATGCTACAGGCCAGCACGATGCTGAATAAAGCGAGCACACTCACAGCGCTGAGTTATCCGCCCAATGAAGTGCGCAGCATGATGGACGACGTGAAGCAGAGCCTTTCGCAGGGCGAGGCGCTGTTCCAGGGGTTTATGGCGCTGCCATTAATGAATGACCACGATAAAGATCTGCAAAGTGCCACGGCGAAAAGCTTTACCGCGTGGCACGACATGCTGACGCATCAAGTCTCCTGGCTGGAGAGCAACCAGTTGGCGGAATTTGTCGCCGCACCGGTGCAGGCCTCACAGGACCAATTTGACGCTGACTACCAGAAGTGGCGCAAAAATATCGACAGCTATGTCGCTGCCGCAGAGCAGGAAAGCCAGGGCGATTATCACCGCTCGACGCTGATGTTTGCTGCGATGGTGCTGATTTCCGTGCTGATTACGCTCGGTTCGCTGTGGTGGGTTCGCCACATGATAGTGAAACCGCTGGCGATTATTAGCCATCATTTTGACAGCATCGCGCACGGCAATCTGGCGCGACCGATTGCGGTGTATGGCAAAAATGAAATTAGCGCCATCTTTGCTGGCTTGCAAACGATGCAGAAATCATTACGCGAAACCGTCGGGCAGGTGCGCCAGGGCAGCTATGCGATGCATACCGGTATTTCAGAAATTGCCGCTGGCAACAATGACCTGTCGTCACGAACCGAACAACAGGCGGCATCGCTGGCGGAAACCGCTGCCAGCATGGAGCAATTAACGGCGACCGTAAGCCAGAACGCCGATAACGCACGTCAGGCTTCGCATCTGGCACACAGCGCGGCAGATACCGCCAAACAAGGCGGCGAGCAGGCGAGCCATGTGGCGCGCACCATGCAAAATATCGCCACCAGTTCTAAGAAAATCAGCGACATCATCAGCGTGATTGATGGCATCGCTTTCCAGACCAATATTCTGGCGCTGAACGCTGCCGTTGAAGCGGCGCGTGCCGGTGAGCAAGGGCGGGGGTTTGCGGTCGTGGCAGGGGAGGTGCGTAACCTGGCAAGCCGCAGCGCGCAGGCGGCGAAAGAGATAAAAGGGCTGATTGAAGAATCTGTCTCACGGGTGCAGGAGGGGTCTGCGCTGGTGGATACCGCCGCCATCACCATGTCCGAGATAGTGCAGTCGGTTACCCAGGTTAACGACATTATGGGTGAAATCGCCTCGGCGTCGGATGAACAACGTCGGGGTATTGAGCAGGTCGCACTGGCGGTGAGCCAGATGGATCAGGTTACGCAGCAGAACGCCGCGTTGGTTGAGCAAGGGGCTGCGGCAACGCAACAACTGGCAAGCCAGGCTGACCACCTTACAACGGTAGTGTCGGTATTTGAACTGGAAGAAGCCAAAGCTGCCACACCGCGTGAGCATGTGGCGCTGGCGGCCATACCCGCAGTTTCCTGAAGGATGTATACACACAATCCGTCGAGTTGCCTCACGGCGGCAAATGCGTGAATCGCGATGAGCTTACACCGCTAAGCGATTCGGGTGAACGCGTGCCGCCAACGCCGAGGCTGCTTGAAGGATAACGTGAATTAAGAAGGCGCTATGACTGTATCTCTACCAAATGGGCAATCGTTATTACTGAGCCAATTGACACAGCGCCTGACGCTCACCGACGCGCAGTTTCGTCGGATTTGTCAACTGATCTACCAACGTGCCGGGATTGTGCTGGCCGATCATAAACGTGACATGGTGTACAACCGCCTGGTACGGCGTTTGCGTGCGCTGAATCTTGAGGATTTTGGCCACTATCTCGGGTTGCTGGAAGCCAATGGCGACAGCCCAGAGTGGCAGGCGTTTATTAATTCGCTGACCACTAACCTGACGGCCTTTTTCCGTGAGGCGCACCACTTCCCGACGCTGGCGGAACATGCCGCGCGTCGGCAGGGGGAATATCGGGTGTGGAGCGCGGCGGCCTCGACGGGCGAGGAGCCTTATTCCATCGCCATTACCCTTGCCGACACGCTGGGCACTGCGCCGGGGCGCTGGAAGGTGTACGCCAGCGATATCGATACTGAAGTTTTAGAAAAAGCGCAAAGCGGTATTTACCGCATGGACGAGCTGAAAACGCTCTCCCAGCAGCAGCTACAGCGCTATTTCATGCGGGGAACCGGGCCGCATTCTGGCCTGGTGCGTGTGCGTTCTGAACTGGCGAATTACGTGGATTTCACCACGCTAAATCTGCTGAACGCTAACTACAACATCCCAGGGCCATTTGATGCAATTTTCTGCCGTAATGTGATGATTTATTTCGACAAAACGACACAGCAGGAAATTCTCAAACGTTTTGTTCCGCTGCTAAAACCGGACGGGCTGATGTTTGCTGGCCATTCGGAAAACTTTAGCCATATCGCGCGCGAATTTAGCCTGCGAGGACAAACGGTCTATGCGTTAAGTAAGGGAAGAGCATGAGTAAAATCAGGGTCTTATCCGTTGATGATTCGGCGCTGATGCGGCAAATCATGACGGAAATTATCAACAGCCACGACGACATGGAGATGGTCGCGACCGCGCCAGATCCATTGGTTGCCCGTGACCTGATCAAAAAATTTAATCCCGACGTTCTGACGCTGGACGTGGAAATGCCGAGGATGGATGGCCTTGATTTCCTTGAGAAGCTGATGCGTTTGCGGCCAATGCCGGTGGTGATGGTGTCATCACTGACCGGGAAAGGGTCTGAGGTGACGCTGCGTGCGCTGGAGCTGGGGGCGGTGGATTTCGTCACCAAACCGCAGTTGGGGATTCGTGAAGGGATGTTGGCCTATAGCGAAACTATCGCTGAAAAAGTGCGAGCGGCTTCGCGGGCGCGGATTAGTGCGCATAAACCGCTGCCAGCGCCAGTGACCCTGAAAGCCGGCCCGCTACTTAGCTCCGAAAAACTGATTGCGATTGGTGCGTCAACCGGAGGAACCGAGGCCATTCGCCATGTGCTTCAGCCGCTGCCGCTGTCTAGCCCAGCGTTGCTGATTACTCAGCATATGCCACCGGGATTTACCCGCTCGTTTGCCGAACGGCTCAATAAGCTGTGCCAGATAACGGTGAAAGAGGCGGAAGACGGCGAACGTGTGCTACCGGGCCACGCTTATATTGCGCCAGGCGACAGGCATATGGAGCTGGCGCGTAGCGGGGCGAACTATCAAATCAAAATTCACGACGGGCCGCCGGTTAATCGCCATCGCCCGTCAGTTGATGTGCTGTTTCATTCGGTCGCGAAGCACGCGGGGCGCAATGCCGTGGGGGTTATCCTCACCGGCATGGGTAACGATGGAGCGGCCGGGATGCTAGCGATGTATCAGGCGGGAGCCTGGACCATCGCGCAGAATGAAGCCAGTTGTGTGGTGTTCGGCATGCCGCGTGAGGCCATCAATAGCGGTGGCGTTAGCGAAGTGGTTTGCCTTAGCCAGGTCAGCCAGCAGATGCTGGCAAAAATCAGTGCCGGACAGGCAATACGTATTTGAATCAGGAGTATTATTTTATGGCGGATAAAGAGCTTAAGTTTTTAGTCGTGGATGACTTTTCCACCATGCGTCGAATTGTGCGCAACCTGCTAAAAGAGTTGGGGTTCAACAACGTTGAAGAAGCCGAAGATGGCGTTGATGCGTTAAACAAACTGCAAGCTGGCGGGTTTGGTTTTGTCATTTCTGACTGGAACATGCCAAATATGGATGGGCTGGAGCTGCTGAAAACAATTCGCGCCGACGGCGGCATGGCAGCCATGCCCGTTCTGATGGTTACCGCAGAAGCCAAGAAAGAGAACATTATTGCCGCTGCGCAGGCAGGTGCAAGCGGATACGTGGTTAAGCCATTTACCGCCGCGACACTCGAAGAGAAGCTGAACAAGATCTTCGAGAAACTGGGTATGTAAGGTGACTAACATGATGCAATCTTTCATTAAGCCCGGCGACGAACACTCTGCCGCAGATATTATTAGCCGCATTGGCAACCTGACCCGTATGCTGCGTGATAGCCTGCGCGAGCTGGGGTTGGATCAGGCCATTGCGGAAGCGGCAGAGGCGATCCCTGATGCCCGCGATCGTCTGGACTATGTCGTGCAGATGACGGCGCAAGCGGCAGAGCGTGCGCTCAACAGCGTTGAAGCCTCGCAGCCGCATCAGGACGAAATGGAAAAAGGGGCGAAAGCCCTAAGCCAGCGCTGGGACGCATGGTTTGAAAACCCGATAGAGCTGGCTGATGCGCGTGATTTGGTCAGTGATACACGCAAATATTTGGGCGATGTGCCGGGGCATACCAGCTTCACTAACGCGCAACTGCTTGAAATCATGATGGCGCAGGATTTCCAGGATCTTACCGGCCAGGTTATCAAACGCATGATGGATGTTATCCAGGAAATTGAGCGCCAGTTGCTGATGGTGTTGCTGGAGAATATCCCGGAGCAGGGTGCGCGCACGAAACGTGAAACCGATAGCTTACTCAATGGCCCACAGGTAGATACCTCGAAAGCCGGTGTCGTCGCCAGCCAGGATCAGGTTGATGACCTGCTCGATAGCCTCGGGTTCTGAGCCGTAGCGCTTTATTTGCAGACCCGGCAGGCGCTCGCCGCCGGGCATTCTTACACGGGATTCCATGTAGGCCTGATAAGCGCAGCGCCATCAGGCAATGACGGCAACCGTGCCGGATGGCGGCGCAAGCGCCTTATCCGGCCTACAAATCCACACAAATGTCGGCATACAAACCCACGTAGGCCTGATAAGCGCAGCGCCATCAGGCAATGGCAGCCACCGTGCCGGATGGCGGCGCAAGCGCCTTATCCGGCCTACAAATCCACACAAATGTCGGCATACAAACCCACGTAGGCCTGATAAGCGCAGCGCCATCAGGCAATGGCAGCCACCGTGCCGGATGGTGGCGTAAACGCCTTATCCGGCCTACAAATCCACACAAATGTCGGCATACAAACCCACGTAGGCCTGATAAACGTAGCGCCATCAGGCAATGGCAGCCACCGTGCCGGATGGCGGCGTAAACGCCTTATCCGGCCTACAAACCCACACAAATGTCGGCATACAAACCCACGTAGGCCTGATAAGCGCAGCGCCATCAGGCAATGGCGGCAACCGTGCCGGATGGCGGAGTAACGCCTTATCCGGCCTACAAATCCACGCAAATGTCGGCGCAAGCGTCTTATCCGGTCTACAGATATCTATCGCTCTCTTTATTTAATATCCATTTTCACGGTAACGTTGCCTTCATATTTACCGGCTGCCGGTTTTGTCTCTGTGGTGCTCACTGGGGCAGCGGTCATTTTAATCACGCCGTTGCCCTGTTCATCCAGGGTTATTGGGAAATCAAACGAACCATCCAGCACAACGGCATCATTGTTGTCGTTATACATTCTGACGCCAATATCATCGCGGCCTAACATTTTGGCAATGTAGCCGTCGTTGCCACTATTCCCGTTGTCGGCGGTTAGGGTCATTTTGATTCGCCCCTGATTTTCAGCCGCAGGGTTGTCGCAATGATAGGAGATATCAACCGCTTTAATACTATTGGCGGGCGGAACGCCGGGCGTAGTAAATGCGCTGGGGGCGAGAACTGGAAACTCAACCTCAATCTGGCTACCGGCGTTAATGGTACAACTGAGCGGGGCGCTAAGAATGCCACCGAGACGAATCTCGGAAACCTTCTCAAGTACGCTACAGCCTCTAGTACCGTCGTAATTTCCGTAGTACAGGCAGGCATAGTTCTCGACGACGGTTTGTAGCGGAATAATCTCTTCACCAAACACCGGCTTGTTAAGATAGAAATCGGCGGCGATGACATTCCACTGAAACTGGCGTTGTGTCGTACTGGCGTCGTCAGAACGGGTTTGCACGCTGCATACTGAGCTCTGCGCTTCTGTAGAGACGGCACTGGCGTCAACTATTTTCTCCATACTCATCAGTGGGGTCGGATACTGGTTAATGTAGATTATAAACAAGCCATTACCGTCCTGGCGATTGATGGCATCACTATACCCTGACAACATAACATCCAGTTTATCGGTGAGTGAACCGTATCCTGATGGCCCAGTCTGTAACGGGCTGCCAGCAGAAGCGACAACATGCACAGCGGCACGGTTACCGGTGGTTGGCATATTCGATGGGCAATTACAACTGGCGGTGATAGGGCTGCCAGCCGCGACAATATGCCCCGCATTATGATGCTTACCCGTTTGATTGTTGGCAGCGACAACTTCCTGATCAATATTGAACGTATAGATGCCCGGCGAGTGAAAGCAGTCTGTTAGCGGCGTGGCTGCGCAAGATCCCACGGCGCTAAAGAGTATCAGACCGACGATCCAGCGCGTATTGTTAAGGCTGAGCATGTTTTTTCTCCTGAAGACATTGTGCGCGCGTGTTGCGTATTCCCGTCGGGTTATTGCTATCAGTATCAGCCGCCAAAGCCAGGGTTGCGCGGCACTGCTGTTCTGGCCTATCGCCCCATTTCACCGTAATGACCATTCCATCGGCGATACCTGCCAGGTAGAGCACACCGCCTTCATCCACAATACCGGTTTGCGTTTGCCCATCGACGCTGGCGAACGCGCCAAAGGGGACGGGGCTGCCGTTCTCGCGCTGTAAGGTGACTAACACACGATATCCGACCCAGGTGCTGAAATGTGCTGTGACGGCGGCGTTGCGGGTGGGAACCACGGTGACGGCGGTGGCATTGGTATCGACATCATCCGGAAGAGTAGTGGTGTCCAGCGCAATGCGGTTTTCCTGATAGGCGGAAAGATATGGAATGATCGCGTTGCCAAAGGCGTCGGTCTGCACACCACGCTGATTCTGAAAGCGCAAGCCGGAAGCCTCATCGGTATCGACGATCGCAAATTCGCTACCTAATGGCTGAGCCAGGGTGACTCCGTGAGGATGTGCCACCACGGCGCCGCTGACGCTGTAGCTAACCTGTCGGGAATCGTCAGACGCATAATAATAGCCGCCGCTAACGTTGGCGTACTGTGAGCGGTAGGTGCTGTAAATACTGCTGTTGTCTGTGCCGCCGTGGTTGGTGTGGCTTTGCTGTAGCGAATAACTCAAGCGCTGGTCATCAAGCAATGTACCGCCCAGCCCAATGTTCTGGTTGGTATCGCCGCGTTGGCTGTTGCTGATGTTATAGTTCGCCCAGCTATTTGGCAGCCAGCGGCTCAGCGGCACACTAAAGCTAAAAGAGACTATCCGATCGCTGGCGCTATCATCATCTTTGCTGTAGGTGTAAGCCAGGTGGTAGCTGATACCGTTGACGGTAGTGCTAAAACCTGAGGACAGATTGCGTTCTTTACGCGAGGTCCCCCAGTAATCTTGCTGATAGCCGTTCAGATACAGGCTGCCGGCGAAAATAGTTTGACTGATACTGGCCTGAACGCGGTTACGTTTATTGTACTGGTAGCGCCAGTCGTCCTCGTCATCATCAATTCTCTGGTTGGCATCGGCAAAGCTGTAGTAACCGCTGGTGGAGTAACGATAGCTGGCCAGCGTGACGTTGGTGTCGGTGGTTTCAATGTTTTTACTGTACAGCAAGCGGTAAGACTGCCCGTCGTGCTGTTCACCGTTATCCAGGGTGGTTTTTGCCCAGGTGACGTCTGCCGACACTGAGCCAATAGTGCCCAGGGCGATACCAACGCCGCCAGCGCCCGCCTGATAATCTTCCGCAGCCGTTAGCCCACCAAACAACGTGAAAATATTGCTCAGGCCATAAATGGCGCTGCCCTGCGCAAACATCGGCTCTTTGTCGCCGCTGTTGTTATTGGCACGATAACGGGCGGCAGTGACTTCATATTTTACCCGACCAGGGCGTAGCATGACTGCCACGCTGGAATAGGGCTGGGTGAAGTGGCGCTCGCTGCCGTCCGCTTCTTTAATCGTCACTTCCATGTCACCGCTGTTGGAGGTAGACGAGATATCGTTAATTTCAAACGCCCCCGGTGCGACGTTGGCCTGATAAATCAGGTAGCCGTTTTGCCGCACGGAGACTTCAGCATTGCTGTTGGCGATTCCGCGAATGGTTGGCGCGAAGCCACGCTGGCTAAAGGGCAGCATATTCTCGTCGGATGCAAGGTTAACGCCCTGATATTGCACGCTGTCGAACACTTCACCCCGGGTGCTGCTTTCACCAGCGGTGAGCTGAGACTTGAGAAATTGCACGTCGTGCTGAATATACGTTTGCAGCGACTGCCAGGACTGCTCATCGTCATTTTTGTCCCAGGTGGCATAATTGCGCAGCCGCCAGCCGCCGAGGTTTAGCCCACTTTGTAGGTTCAGGTATTGGTTTCTATCCGTGTCGCCGTTGCTGGCGTCATTCTGCGAGCCAGAAAATGCATAGTTGGCAAACAGCACCGGCACGCCGTTGTCCCAACGTGAAGGATCTACCGAGCCACGGCTTTGTTTATCCAGCGCCGCCTGCGGCATACTGATGCGCAGCATCATGGCGTTAAAATCGAAGACCGCCGTGGCCGCTGTAATGTACTCCCCCAGCGCTTTGGGCAGCGGTTTATCCGTGGGTAGTGCGGCCAGTTCGCTAAAGGCCTCCACGCGCACACCCCAGTCACGCAGCATTGCGGGGGTAATTTGTGCTTGTAATTCGCCGCTGGCGTCGTTGAGGTAGCTGATATCCTGCTGTTTTAAACGCTGCTTGTTAATCATAATTGTTGAGGAGTAAGTCCCAGGGAGCTGTGCCTTACTGTTGGAAAACAACGATAGATCAACATCCTGGCGCAGCGCTGCATCGCCTTCCAACCCGGTGGGTGGAAAGTAATATTCGCGGGCGTATGGCTGGGTAGAGTACAAGAGCAGAACCGCACCCAGCGCTTGTAATAGTGGGTTGAGCCGCCAGTGTAGTTGGGGCTGTGTCAACGTTTTGACCATCCGAGTTATCCCTTCGACAGCGAGGTAGTGAAGGGTGGGGTCGCGTTGCCGTAGTCGCTAATACAGCGCCAGGTGACCGATTGCCCGTTGGCGTTGGCCGGTAGCGGGATCTCCGCGCTGCTTTTTGGTGCCACCATGTCAGCTTTTTTAAGCAGAGTGTCACCCAGTTTCACCGAGTCGAAGACGCTGTGGAAATCCCCCTCGTTGACTACGCGCAGGACGCTGCCGTTACGGCTAAAATGCAGATTTTTGCAGCTTTCGCCCGGCGACCCTGCCAGATCTTTTGGGCGAAAGAACAGTTTGAGTCGGGTTTTATAAATCAGCCGGAGGACGTTTTTGTCGATACTGCCATCTTCTTTGGCGACGGCAGGTATCGTACGGACGTTAATGTAAAACAGTGATTCTCTGTCCTGGGCGACGGCAGCGCCTGACCAGGAGATACGCAGGTCTTGTTCCTTTTGTGGGTCAAGGCGAAACAGCGGCGGGGTAATAATAAAGGGGCCACGAGTTTTCCCGTCGCCGGTGTCAGTCCATGACTGAACCAGCCATGGTAATTCGTTATCCTCGTTAGCGAGCGATAATGCGACCTCTTTTTTATTGGCATCGTAAATAATTCGCGTGCGACCAATGCGAATACCTGCTGCATCGCAGGGGGCTACGGTGCTAATGATGAGAGGCAGCAGCAAAAAAGCAGATGAAATTATTTTACGCATCGCAAATCCCTGCGAAATAGCGAAAGAACCCGTTAAACAGAGCCAGTGTGGCTGGCTCTGTTTAATATTAAATAACGATCTGTATTGTGGCGTGATTAATGGTAAACAATATTCACGGTCATATCGGCGTCTGCCGCACCCGCGCTGGTGTCATCCGCAAAGGATATATAGCGAGCATTAAAACTAGCTCGAATGGTATCACCCGTGACATCCGGCAGGTTGATATAAACCTGGTCTTCGGCGGCGTCCATCGTCAACAGCTTGTCGTCTTGACCTTCAGGCGAAATAGCAATACCTACGCCAGCAGCGACGGGTTTGGAACCTCCGGCGACGGTGGAGATCTGGCTAACATCCAGCAAGGTATTGGTTCCTGTTAACGTGTGGGGGCCTGAAAAAGTAAGCTGTACCTGTGGTAATCCGACGGTGGTCACCGGACAGTCTGCTAACGTAATAGTAAACGCTTTTAGCGGAGATTCAGTACCCACGCCGCCATCGTTAAATAACGATATTGGATAAGTACCTAGCGGCACGGTACTATCAGTCGTATTCCCAGCGCCCTGAATAACGCAGCTCGGTTCCACCAGTTCACCTGTGAAATGAATCTGACCAGCATTGTTTTCGGCAGCGAACGCACTGCTGGTTGCCAGGGTTAGAACAACAGCGTGTAACAATTTATAGCGTAACTTCATTTTAACAAACTCCATCTGTTAATAATATTATTTAATCCATTCACTACGATATTGATCGATAATTTCAATGATATTAGGATGAATATAATAATTGCTAATGATAAGCTCTGGTGTTAGATATTGTATTTCTGTATTTTGCGAATTATAAGATGATTTGTTTTTTTTATCAATAGTGCGTAAATTATATTTTTAATTGTTTGGTGCTGTTTATGTTTTCATGTTTATCAATCTGTTTTTAATATGATGCCGTGCATGTGTTTATTATAAAATAATAAATGCAAATCTTATGGCGCGTAAATGGCTCGCGTAAAATGACCTCCCCCATATATATCCCTTCACTAATAATCTGCGATAACCGGTTGCATGTCAGGGGGGCTCACCGACACGACGAACACCTCCTTTTTATGCCATAACTCGGCGGCCATTTTCTGAAATGACGCTGGGGTCACAGCGGGTTACGCCTGAGTGACAGTGCGATATATAGACTTGTCATAATAATTGCAGTTAAATGGTTATCAGTGCAATGCAATATATTATGTCAGCAGGTTATTTGTCGATGTCACGAGTATTATTGCTCGAATAACGGCGGAGGAGATATGCGAATTTTACGTGAGAGTGAATTCTTTCATTCTGAGCAACATGCGTTTTGTCTTTTTTCGATGAATAACCAATTAATGGAAGGCGTACATGGGCATGATTTTGATGAGCTGGTGATTGTTCGTAGCGGTAGCGGGTTTCATATTATTAATGATATGGTTCGCTTTATCTGTCAGGGTGACTTTTTTTTAGTAACCGCCAATGATACCCATAGTTATGTCTCTACCAATAATCTTTCGGTTATTAATATATTGATTCGCCGCCCACGCAGTTTTCATTTTTTGCAGCATATAGATAATTTGCTCGATTGTATAAAAGAAAAACTGCTACAGCCTACCGCACTGGCGTTAACACCGGGCGCGCTGGCGCGTATTGAGGTATGGAGCCAGGAGATAATCTCACGTAACGAGAGCGACTATAACGCGCTCTATTTTTCGCTGTGTGAAGTGGCTTTGCTGAGTATTATCAATACGCTCTGCCAGTGCGACTGCCAAACCGAGGCGCTTAGCGCAGACGAGCGCGGGCGAGCCAACCTGATCCGTATGCTCAAGACCAGTAGCCTGCGTCATCTGGACTGGAATGCGCTAAGTGATGATAACGGTGTCGCCAGGCGCACGATGTATCGCTTAATTAAGCGGGTGACTGGTTATACTCCGGTTAAATTCCAGATGTTGTATCGCGTATTAAAAGCTCAGGAATTACTACGTACCACAGATAAAACCGTCAGTGAAATTGCAGCGCGCTGCGGTTTTATGAATGCGATCAGGCTGACTGAATCGTACCGACGTTATTTTAATTATCCACCAACCCATGAGCGTGAACTTCATTCTCGAGTTTTAATAGCGATTTAATCGTTAGGCTAAAAGATAAATAAAAAAACTTATTATTACCATCCACAGTGACGGGGATAAACCATGTGCTTATTTCTCGCCTCACCGTCTGTGAATTTAAGGAACCGTTATGTCAGAAAATAAAACACCTAACTCCTGGTATATTGGAGTGGTGTCAGGAATGGCATCATATATTGATTCAGCGGCTATTGTTTCCAGTGGTACGGCCTTAGTTATTTATCAAAAAACAATGGGTATTACTGCACTACAAATTGGCATTTTATCTGGATTACTAACGCTGAGTATTGCCGCCGGAGCATTTGGGGGCGGTCGTCTTGGAGACCGTATAGGTCGGCGTAATGTTTTTATTATTACGATGGCGATGATTTTTATCGGCACGCTGGCGCTGGCCTTTGGTTTGAACTTCCCGTTCCTGGTGCTGGGCACGTTGTTAGTGGGGCTGGCGACAGGGGCGGATTTACCCGTCTCTCTGGCGACTATCTCCGAAGCGGCGAACGATGAAAACCGAGGCAAGATTATCGGTTTGTCTAATTTACTCTGGCTGGTGGGAATTGGCGCCACGATGGGGATCTCCGCTATCGTCGGCGACTGGGGGCAGATTGGCGCGCAAATCATGTATATGCACGTTGGGCTGGTGGCGATGGTGCTGATGATTCTGCGTTGGTCTATTCCTGAGTCCCCGTTGTGGCTGGCGGCAAAGGATGAGTTGCGTCGTGGTGTCGCCACCGTGCGGGCGCAGAAAACCGGCTGGCGCGATCTGCTCGAAGGCAAATACCTGTGGCCGTTTATCTCGCTGTGCATCTTTTATACCTTCACCAATCTGGCGGCCAATACCGGCGGACAGTTTGGGGCTTATGTAGCGGTAAATGTGGTGGGCATTTCCGTTAGCACGCACTCGCTGTGGGGGCTGTTGATCCTGCCGGTGAGCGTGGCGTCGGGGTTGATGTTTATGCGCGTCGTTGATACCTCAAAACGGATTCCTTTCTTTATTTTTGGCGCAGTGATGATGTCCGGTGGTTATTTCGTGCCGGTACTGTTGAATTTCTCGCCGCTCTCCTGGTTCTGCTGCCTGCTGTTTACCAATATCGGCACGGGATTTGCCTTCGAAGGCATCATGAAAGTGTGGGCGCAGGAGTCATTCCCCACCATGCTACGCGCTACCGCGCAAGGGGTGATTGTCGGTGTTGCCCGTCTGACCTGCGGCTTGTTGGCGTTCGTCACTCCTGTGCTGTTGAGCGCGGGGCCGGTGGTTCTTTATTGCCTGCTGACGGCGATTGTGGCGATCGGCATGGTTATCGGCTGGCTGTGCTTCCACGGCAAGCAACGTAATGAATTTAATGCAGAAACAGAAATGGTGGTGACGCCCGATAACGGACAGGCGTCGCACGACACTTTGCGGGCCAAAGCCTGAATATGAGCCACTGAGGGAAAAATTATGTTGGCAGTAGAAAAGATTACGCTCAACTATGAAACCACGCTGACGGGCTGTGAAACGCTGCCGGTTTTCGGCTGGATCATCACCAGCACCTTGCGTGACGTGCAGCAACGCAGTTGGCGTTTGCAACTGTCGGCGCAAGACGATTTTGCCCAATGCCTGTTTGACAGCGGCGAAATGCACGATGACCGCTCCAGTAATATCGAATTGCCCGCCGTCGCCTGCCAGCACTCGACGCGCTATTTTGTGCGGGTGCGCATTACCGACAACCACGGTGAAGAGAGCGGCTGGAGCCAGGCGGCAACGTTTATTACCGGCCTGCCAGCGCAAGCGTGGCAAGGGGTGTTTATCTCGGCTGAAACGCCGCAGGATAAAGACAACTCAAAAGGCACGTTGTTGCGCCATGCGTTCAGTTTGCCCGACGGTGATGACATTGTTTCAGCGGTGGTACATGCCAGCGCGCTGGGGCTGTATCAACTGTGGATTAACGGCGAAAAAGTCGGGCGCGATGAGTTGTCGCCCGGCTGGACGAGCTACCACCATCACCTGTTGTATCAAACCTGGGATGTGACCGAGCACCTGCGAGCAGGTGAAAACGTGATGGGCGCGAAGGTGGGGGCGGGTTGGTATAAAGGGGATATGAGCTTTAACCGCTATCGCAACTATTACGGCCAGCAGACGGGGTTTATTTGCCATATGGTGGTAACGCTCCGTGATGGCAGCCAGCGAATCATCGCCACGGACGCACACTGGCAGGCCAGCGATGACGCGATTCTGTTTGCTGAAATTTATGATGGCGAAGTGTATGACGCACGTCGGGAGCAGCGCGGCTGGAGCGAGCCTGCGTTTAGCGCCGGGCATTGGCGCGCGGTGACGACGCTTGCGGCAGAGACGGCGGTACTGCAACCGCAAACCGCCTGCCCGGTACAAGAAATAGAACGGCTTGCACCATGCTCAATCATCACGACACCAAAAGGCGAGACGGTGCTTGATTTCGGTCAGAACCTCAGCGGCTGGGTGGAGTTTCGGGTGCGCGGTGCGGCAGGTGAGCGCGTGGTGCTGCGTCATTTTGAAGTGCTGGATGCCGAAGGTAATGTCTATCTGGCGAACCTGCGCACCGCCAAACAGTGCATTGATTACACCTTACGTGGCGATGGCGAAGAATGTTATCACCCGCATTTTACCTTTCAGGGTTTCCGCTATGTGCTGATTGAAAGCTGGCCTGGCACGCCAACGCGGGATGATTTTGTCGCGGTCGTGCTGCATTCAGCGATGACGCCGACGGGTCACATTGAAACCTCAAACGCGGATCTCAACCAACTGCATCACAACATCATGTGGGGGCTTAAGGGCAATTTCGTCGATATCCCAACCGACTGCCCGCAGCGTGATGAACGGCTGGGATGGACGGGCGATGCGCAAATTTTCTGTCGCACCGCCAGTTACCTGATGCAGACGCGCACTTTTTTTGCCAAATGGCTGACCGATCTTCAGCATGACCAAACGCCGGAGGGCGGTGTGCCGCACGTCATCCCCGATATCCTCACCGGCAAATGCGACAACGACCGCTTTTTATCCCACGGTCGCACCCATTCCGCCGCCGCCTGGGCCGATGCGGCAGTGATTAACCCGTGGACCCTGTACCTGATGTACGGCGATAAACAGACGCTGGCCCGCCAGTACGGCAGCATGAAAGCCTGGGTGGAGTTTATGCATGACAACGCTGTTGAGAATCAGTGGTCGTGGACACTGCAGTTTGGCGATTGGGTTGCGCTGGATGCCAAAGAGGGCAGCTATTTTGGCGCCACGCCGAATGAACTGACCTGCATGGCCTACTATGCGTTGTCCACGCTGCTACTGGCGAAATCAGCCAAAGCACTGGGGAATGACGTTGACCACACTCATTATCTGGCGCTGCATACCGCGATTGTCGCAAGCTTCCGCAATGAGTTTTTTACCGCCACCGGGCGGCTGGCGGCGCGTACGCAAACGGCGCATATTCTGGCGCTTTACTTCCAGTTAGTGCCGGACGCGCACCGCGAGCGCACCGTGCAAACATAGCTGGAACTGCTGGCGGAAAATGACGGCCATCTGGTGACGGGGTTTGTCGGCACGCCGTATTTCTGTCACGCCTTGAGCGAAAACGGGCAGGCCGACGCCGCGTGGAAATTGCTGATGAAAGAGGACTTCCCAAGCTGGTTGTATCAGGTAAAAGCGGGGGCGACGACGATTTGGGAGCACTGGGATGGCGTCAAACCGGACGGCACAATGTGGAGCCCGGATATGAACTCCTTCAACCACTATGCCTACGGGGCGATCGGCGAATGGTTGTATCGCGTGGCGGCGGGAATCAACACCGAAGAACACGCACCGGGCTTTAAACACTCGGTGCTGCGGCCTATTCCGGGCGGTGGCCTGGCCTGGCTGAAAGCGCGATACGGCTCGGTATATGGCGATATTGCCATCCACTGGGCGCAGGCGTCGGCGCACGATGGCTTGCAGACCATCACCCTTGAGGTGGATATACCGCCAAACACCTGCTCAACGCTTATCCTCGACGGCGCGCAAACGCTGCTCGACACCGATGGCATCGACTTCGCGCCAGTAAACGGTGGCTATGGCGCGCAGGTGGGATCGGGGCATTATCGCGTTATCTGGCAGCGCTAACCGCGTGATTGTCACGGCAGCGTTCGGGCTGTTGTGACAATCGAACGCTCGAATTCCCCTGTTTTCGTTTCGCTATTCAACGCATTGGCAATTATTGCGGTCGCGATAATACTCGCGACCGTGACGACGAGAGTAATGCCGTGTCAGACGAAAGCGACGACGACAAAACAGAAGACCCCACACCCCAACGGCTTGAAAAAGCACGAGAAGAGGGGCAAATTCCGCGATCCCGCGAATTAACATCACTGCTGATGCTGCTGGTGGGCGTCGCGGTGCTTTGGTTAGGCGGAGAATCACTGGCGCGACGGCTGGCTAATCTATTGTCCGGCGGGCTGCGCTTCGACCACCGCATCGTCAACGATCCCAATATTATCCTTGGGCAAATCATCCTGCTGCTAAAAGAAGCCATGCTGGCGCTGCTTCCGCTGATTGTCGGCGTGGTGACGGTGGCGCTGATAGCACCGGTGATGCTTGGCGGGCTGGTATTCAGCAGTAAATCACTGGCGTTCAAATTCGACAAACTCAACCCACTGCCCGGCATTAAGCGCATGTTCTCCGCACAGACAGCGGCAGAACTGATGAAAGCGATTATGAAAGCGGTGCTGATGGGCAGCGTCGCGGGCTTCTTTTTATGGCGGCACTGGCCGCAGATGATGCGCCTGGTGAGCGAATCCCCGCTGTCGGCGATGGGCAATGCGCTGAACATGGTCGGGCTGTGCGCACTGTTGGTAGCGCTGGGGATTATCCCCATGGTGGGGTTTGACGTCTTTTGGCAGATTCACAGCCATCTGAAAAAACTGCGGATGTCGCGCCAGGATATTCGCGATGAATTTAAACAGAGCGAAGGTGACCCACACGTTAAAGGGCGTATTCGCCAGATGCAGCGTGCAGCGGCACGCCGCCGAATGATGGCAGATGTGCCGAAAGCGGACGTTATCGTCAATAACCCGACCCACTATTCGGTGGCATTACAGTATGACGAAAACAAAATGAGCGCGCCAAAAGTGGTGGCGAAAGGGGCGGGGCTGATTGCGCTGCGCATCCGTGAAATTGGCGAGGAGAACCGAATCCCCATGCTGGAAGCACCGCCGCTGGCGCGTGCGTTGTATCGCCACGCGGATATTGGCCAGCAGATCCCCGGCCCGCTGTATGCCGCCGTGGCGGAAGTGCTGGCGTGGGTATGGCAGCTCAAACGTTGGCGGCTGGCGGGTGGCCTACCACCGAAAAAACCGGATAACTTACCCGTGCCCGAGGCACTGGATTTTTTGAACGAGAAGGACTCTGATGGCTAATCTTGTCGCAATGTTGCGTCTCCCCAGCAACCTAAAATCAACCCAATGGCAGGTGCTCGCCGGGCCGGTGCTGATTCTGCTGATTCTGTCGATGATGGTGCTGCCGCTGCCAGCGTTCGTACTCGACCTGCTGTTTACCTTTAACATTGCGCTGTCAATTATGGTGCTGCTGGTGGCGATGTTCACCCAGCGCACGCTCGAATTTGCCGCCTTCCCGACGATTTTGCTGTTTACCACGCTGTTGCGTCTGGCACTGAACGTGGCCTCGACCCGTATCATCCTGATGGAAGGGCATACCGGTGCGGCTGCGGCAGGGAAGGTGGTTGAAGCCTTTGGTCACTTCCTGGTGGGCGGTAACTTTGCTATCGGTATCGTGGTGTTCGTCATCCTCGTTATCATCAACTTTATGGTTATCACCAAAGGTGCGGGGCGTATTGCCGAAGTGGGCGCGCGTTTCGTACTCGACGGGATGCCGGGTAAACAGATGGCGATTGACGCTGACCTGAACGCCGGGATCATCGGCGAAGATGAAGCGAAAAAACGCCGCTCTGAAGTGACTCAGGAAGCCGACTTCTACGGCTCGATGGACGGTGCGAGTAAGTTTGTGCGCGGTGACGCCATCGCCGGTATTTTGATCATGGTTATCAACGTGATTGGCGGCTTGTTGGTCGGCGTACTGCAACACGGTCTGGACTTAGGTAAAGCGGCGGAATCGTACACGTTGCTGACCATCGGTGACGGCCTGGTGGCACAGATCCCAGCGCTGGTTATCTCAACGGCGGCGGGCGTTATCGTCACCCGCGTGAGCACCGAACAGGACGTAGGCGAGCAGATGGTGGGCCAGTTGTTCAGCAACCCGCGCGTCATGCTGCTGAGTGCGGGGGTTCTGGGCCTGTTGGGGCTGGTTCCGGGAATGCCAAACCTGGTGTTCTTGCTGTTTACCGCCGCGCTGCTGGCGCTGGCCTGGTGGATCCGTGGCCGTGAAATGCAAGCGCCGGAAAAACCGGTAGAAGTCGCCGCGCCGGAAAGCAACACTCAGGCGGTTGAAGCCACGTGGAGCGATGTACAACTGGAAGATACGCTGGGCATGGAAGTGGGCTACCGGCTGATTCCGATGGTCGATTTCCAGCAAGATGGTGAACTGCTGGGGCGTATTCGCAGTATTCGTAAAAAATTCGCGCAGGAGATGGGTTTCTTACCGCCGGTTGTGCATATTCGCGACAATATGGATATGCCCCCCGCACGCTATCGCATATTATTGAAAGGGGTAGAAATTGGCAGCGGTGAAGCCTATCCGGGGCGCTGGCTGGCGATTAACCCCGGCACGGCAGCGGGCACGCTTCCTGGCGAAGTGACTACCGACCCGGCGTTTGGTCTGGCGGCGGTTTGGATTGAAAGCGCTCTGAAAGAGCAGGCGCAGATTCAGGGCTTCACCGTGGTGGAAGCCAGTACCGTTGTGGCAACGCATCTCAACCACTTGATTAGCCAGCATTCGTCGGAGCTGTTCGGCCGCCAGGAAGCGCAGCAACTGCTGGAGCGTGTGACCCAAGAAATGCCGAAGCTGACCGAAGACTTAGTGCCGGGCGTGATAACACTGACGACGCTGCACAAAGTGCTGCAAAACCTGTTGGACGAGAAAGTGCCGATCCGCGATATGCGTACCATTCTGGAAACGCTGGCGGAACATGCGCCTATTCAGACGGATCCTGGCGAGCTGACCTCGGTGGTGCGCGTGGCGTTGGGCCGTGCGATTACACAGCGCTGGTTCCCTGGCAATGACGAAGTGCAGGTGATTGGCCTGGACACACCACTTGAGCGCCTGCTGCTGCAAGCGTTGCAGGGCGGCGGCGGGCTGGAGCCAGGGCTGGCAGACCGTTTGCTGGCGCAATCGCAAGAGGCGTTAGCGCGCCAGGAAATGCTGGGTGCGCCGCCGGTGCTGTTGGTTAACCATGCGCTGCGCCCACTGTTATCTCGCTTCCTGCGTCGCAGCTTGCCACAGTTGGTGGTGTTGTCGAATCTGGAACTGTCGGACAACCGTAACATTCGGATGACCGCCACCATCGGAGGGAAATAATGCGCCAACTGCTGTTGCTGCTGCTTGGCCTGCCGTTGCTGACGCAGGCCGCCGGGGAAGGTTCCTGGCAGGCTAGCCATACCGGAATCACCCTGAACTATCGTGGTATAGCGGCATCTTCTGCGCCGCTTGCGCCTCGCCAGCCTGTGCAAGGAAGTATCACGAACATTGGCTGGCGTTATGAATTGAACGGGCCGATTCCCGCCGGATTACGCGTCCGGTTGTGCTCACTTTCTCGTTGTAGTGAGCTGGACGGGGCGAGCGGCCAGACGTCAGCATTTAGCCAGGTCTCTGCGGCTGAACCTTTCCGTTATATCTGGGAAGTTCCCGGCGGCGGAAGATTAATCCCTGCTCTTAAGGTCCAAAGCATTCAAATCATCGTTAACTACCGCTAACTGCCGCACATTTCACCAAACGCCACCGGTTTCTGGTGGCGACCTCGCATTTTTGACCCTTCCTTTTGATACTACAGAAACGTTGTTTTATAAATCAGTGACACATATACGACGACTCTTTGCATTTTTGCCAACTCAACGCTGGTGCTGGCAGAAATAGGAAGGTAAGCCGTTACGCATACTTTTACTGTAGCCGTGTCAGTACTCCTTTTGGCTAGGTCTTGGCTTACCGGAGGAGCTCCATAATAAAAGGCACAGGATTGACGGCAATGAATAGAACGCGAAAAATAGGATTGGCGAATTACTTCGCCTACGGGTCGGGAGATTTTCTCGGCGCAGGGACGACGGCGCTGACAGCCGCATGGCTTCTCTATTTTTACACCACCTTTTGTGGATTAAGCCCCATCGAGGCTACGTTTATTTTTGCAACCGCCAGGGTTCTGGATGCGGTTGTCAGCCCATTGATGGGCTTCTTAACCGATAACTTTGGTTCGACCTGGCTTGGTAAACGCTTCGGTCGTCGTAAATTCTTTATTCTGTTAGGCATTCCTTGCGTGTTCAGCTACTCCTTCATGTGGGTAGGGGACATGGGCTTCTGGTACTACCTCGTTACGTACCTGATTTTTGATGTGGTCTACACCATGATTCTGGTTCCGTACGAAACGCTCGTACCGGAAATGACCGACGACTTCAAACAGAAAACCAAATTCTCCGGCGCGCGTATCGGCATGGCACAGATGTCTGCCATTCTGGCCTCATTCCTGCCGGGCATCCTGTTAACGCATTTCGGCAAAGACAACGCGATTTCCTTCTTCTATGCGAGCCTGGTGTTCTCCGTACTGTGCGCCATGATGCTGACTTTTGTCTGGTTCTTCACCTGGGAACGCCCACGTGATGAATGGAGTGAAGCGGCGCTGCGCGCTGAAGCCGAGAAGAAAAACCTGACCTTTGGTCAGAGCATGAACCGCCTGTTCGTTGAGCTGTCTTCCACGCTGCGCATTAAGATTTTCCGCCAGCATCTGGGGATGTACCTCGGCGGTTATATCGCTCAGGACGTGTTTAACGCTGTCTTTACTTACTACGTGGTATTCGTCCTGATGCAGGAAGCCTCTATGGCGTCCAACCTGCTGGGTACGATGGCGCTTTTCCAGTTCATCGCCGTTATTGCCATGATTCCGCTGTGTATCCGTTTCGGGCCAGCACCGTCTTACCGCATGGTCGTGGTGCTGTTCGGGCTGGGGTCATTCTCTTACGCCGCGCTGTATTACGCGGGCATGGGCGATAGCTTCGCGCTGTTGCTGCTGATCTCCGCTATCGCTGGTCTGGGACGCGGGGGGATCAACTATGTGCCGTGGAACACCTACACCTATATTGCTGATGTTGATGAAGTGATCACCGGCCAGCGTCGTGAAGGTATCTTCGCGGGCATCATGACCCTGACGCGTAAAGCATCTCAGGCGGGTGCGGTGATGCTGGTCGGTATCATCATGCAGATGTCTGGCTTTGTTTCTGGTCAGAAAGTCCAGCCGCCAGAAGTGAGCCACACCATTTTGCTGATTCTCAGCGTCGGTACGATTCTCGTCCTGTGCTGCGGCTTCCTGGTTTCCCTGCGCTTCAAGCTGAACCTGAAAACACACAGCGTGCTGCGCGAAGAGACGGTGAAAATGCGCGAGTCCGGCGACGTGGTACCAGAAACCCTGACCCCGCAGGCGCGTTCTACGGTCGAAATGCTGGCCGGGATGCCTTATGAGTCTCTGTGGGGCAACAACAATATTGGTTATCTGAATCGCAATAAACCTGCTGCACCTTCATTGAAGCAGGCTGCACCATTGAATTCGACTTATAACAGAGGTTAAAGATATGAAAGTTTGGCCCGTCAAACATAGCCCATTACTACGTCAGCCGGAGCGTTTTATCTCCAGGGAAGAGCTGAAGGGGTTGATTCAGACCGTGACGAACAATCTGGTGAATATCAAGGATGAGACAGGTCAATTTCTGCTTCGTCTTGATGATGGTCGAGTGATCGATACCAAAGGTTGGGCTGGCTGGGAATGGACGCACGGCGTGGGGTTATACGGTATCTATCAGTATTACCTGCAAACCGGTGATGTGGCGATGCGCGACATTATTGACAACTGGTTCGCTGACCGCTTTGCCGAAGGGGCGACTACCAAAAACGTCAATACGATGGCGCCGTTCCTGACGCTGGCCTATCGCTATGAAGAAACCGGCAACCCAGAGTATCTGCCGTGGCTCGATAGCTGGGCGGAGTGGGCGATGAACGAAATGCCGCGCACCGACCACGGCGGTATGCAGCACATCACGCTGGCAGAAGAAAATCATCAGCAGATGTGGGACGACACCCTGATGATGACCGTTCTGCCGCTGGCGAAAATTGGCAAGCTGTTGAATCGCCCGCAGTACGTTGAAGAAGCGGTGTACCAGTTCCTGCTGCATGTGCAAAACCTGATGGACAGAGAAACCGGCCTGTGGTTCCACGGCTGGAATTACGAAGGCAACCATAACTTTGCCAACGCTCGCTGGGCGCGCGGTAATAGCTGGCTGACCATCGTTATCCCAGACTTCCTTGAGCTGGTGGATCTGCCGGAAAACAACGCCGTGCGCCGTTATTTGGTGCAAGTGTTGAATGCGCAGATTGCGGCACTGGCAAAATGTCAGGACGAAAGCGGCCTGTGGCATACGCTGCTGGATGACCCAAATTCGTATCTGGAAGCCTCCGCGACCGCCGGTTTTGCCTACGGAATTCTGAAAGCCGTACGTAAGCGTTACGTGGGGCCGGAGTATGCCGAAGTAGCAGAAAAAGCGATTAAAGGCATCGTGAAAAACGTCTCCCCAGAAGGTGAACTGCTGCAAACCTCCTTCGGCACGGGGATGGGTTCGAATCTCGATTTCTATCGTGAAATTCCGCTGACCTCCATGCCGTATGGCCAGGCTATGGCGATTCTGTGTCTCACCGAGTATCTGCGTAAGTACTTCTAAGTATTGCGTCTTTGAAAACCCGGCTGCGTAGGTAGTCGGGTTTTTTATTGCCTTTTGTTTAAAATAAAATTTAATTTTTAACTTTTAGTTATAAAAAATTTTTAAGTGGATCGCATTCCTGCGTATTACTAATAGCCTTAATGCCAATAGTGATTTACCTCACATTTAGTTGATGAATACAAGAATATAAAAACAGTGTTTCAAAATAATAAAACACGAGGTTTAATTTTATGGCAAGTAATGCGGCTTTACAGGGAAGACCTGTTAACCTGCGTCATCAACTGGCATACGGAGGCGGAAACCTCCTGGGCAGCGGCGCACTGGCTATCAGCGGTGCATGGCTTCTGTACTTCTACACCACCTTCTGCGGACTGACGCTGATTGAAGCCGCCTTTATTTTCTCGGTAGCCAGTGTCATTGACGCTATCAGTAATCCGTTGATGGGTTACCTGACCGATAACTTTGGCAAAACTCGGTTGGGCAAACGCTTTGGCCGCCGTCGTTTCTTCTTGCTTATCGGCATTCCGCTGATGATGTTTTACCCGCTGCTGTGGGTCGAAGGGCTGAGCTTCTGGTACTACCTTTGCACCTACGTTATGTTCGAAATTATCTACACCTCGGTGATGGTTCCTTATGAAACCTTAGCCACCGAAATGACCGATGATTTCTCGCTGCGCTCAAAACTGACCGGCTACAAAGCGATTTTCGGCAAGCTGGCGAACTTCCTTGCGGCGTTTATTCCAGGGCAATTTATTCTGCTCTACGGTAAAGAGTCGGCAACGCCGTTCTTCCTGACCG
Organism: Kluyvera fluvialis; assembly: GCF_059725275.1. Classification (NCBI taxonomy): domain Bacteria; kingdom Pseudomonadati; phylum Pseudomonadota; class Gammaproteobacteria; order Enterobacterales; family Enterobacteriaceae; genus Kluyvera; species Kluyvera fluvialis. The sequence goes on from NZ_AP046142.1 coordinate 2,047,618, forward strand.
GCCTGACCTATGGCGTTATCCTTATCGCGGCAGTGGCGTGCCTGTGGTACAACAGCTGGGAGCGCCCACGCGCCGAGGAGCCGCAAGCGCAGGTGAAAATGAGCCTGCTGCATACACTGCTTTCGCTGGCGAAAGACATGCGCTCAACCTTCTATTTACGCGTTTTCCGTAAGCATCTGGGGATGTATCTGTGCGGGTTTGGCGCAGAGTGGCTGTTCGCGTCTATCTTTACCTACTTTGTTATTTTCGTCCTGCAACACGACCCAGCAATGGTCGCCGGGCTTAACAGCCTGAACTCGATTTTACAGTTGATCTCAACCGCGCTGTTTATCGGCCTGTGTGTGAAAAAAGGCTTCAGTAAGCCGTACATTATGGCGCTGGGTATCGTTATTACCGCAGTGCTGATGTACACCTCACTGTGGTTCTTCCATCTGCCGGTGCATCTTGCCACTGTCCTGATGTTTGGTATTACGGTGATTTTCGGCCTCGGAACTGGCGGCGTTTACTATATTCCGTGGACGGTTTACACCTTCCTGGCCGACGTCGATGAGATCTATACCGGCCGCCGCCGTGAAGGGATTTATGCGGGTGCGATGACGTTCTCTGGCAAGATCCTGCGTTCGGTTATTGTGTTTGTGATGGGCGCTATTCTGAGCTATTACGGCTTCCAGTCAAAAGCGCATACCCAACCGGAAAGCGCGGTTAATGCTATTGCGGTGGTGTTCTGTGCCGGTGTTGCGCTGCTGGCGCTGGCGGCTATCGTGTTCAGCAAACAGATGAAGCTGGATCGCGAAACCCACAAAGTGGTGCTGCAAGAAGTGGCGCGTATCAAAGCGGGTGGCAAGCAGGAAGATATTACCCCAGAAGTGCGGGCGATTGTCGAAGAGCTGGTCGGCCACCGTTATGAGGAGTGCTGGGGGAATAGCCCACTGTTCAAAAACGATGCTTCACCTGTTGGCGTAGAGGCGGTATCCGCCGGGCGCTAACGTCTCAACGTTCTACCCGTGGGCCGCTGGCTGCGGCTGGCTGCCCTCGGGGAGGAAAATATAATCCAGAATCTTGCGCATCACCGGCGCAGCCACCACGCCATCGCTACCGCCGTTTTCCAGAATTAACGCCACCGCCACTTTCGGGTTTTTATACGGGGCGAACGCGGTATAAAACACGTGATCGCGCAGGCGAGTGGGGATCATCTTCGCATTATAAGTTTGGTTCTCTTTCAGGCTAAAGACCTGTGACGTGCCGCTTTTAGCGGCGATACCGTACGGCGCGGTATGGAAAAATTTATACCCCGTGCCGTTTGGCGCATTCGCCATGCCAAACATGGCCTGGCGCACCAGGCCCCAGTACGGCGAAGCGGCATCGGCGATTTGCGTTTCATTCGCCGGTTGCTGGTAGGGAATGACCTTGTTGCCGAGCGTCTCCGTCTGCAACAGATGAGGGGGAATGACTCGGCCATTGTTGAGTAGCGCGACCATCGCTTTTACCATCTGAATCGGGGTCGCTATCCAGTAGCCCTGACCGATGCCAACGGAAATCGTATCTCCCTGATACCACGCTTTTTTGTGTACCCGTTGTTTCCAACTGCGGCTCGGTAGCAGGCCGGTGTACTCTTCATCCAAATCGATTCCCGTTGGTTTGCCGTAACCAAACTGGCTGAGCAGGGTGTCGATGCGGTCGATACCCATCATATATGCCACCTGGTAGAAAAAGGTGTCGGCAGATTCTTCAATCGCTTTGGTGACATCAAGCATCCCGTGACCGCTTTTTTTCCAGTCGCGATAGCGGCGTTCTGTACCCGGTAGCGTCCAGGTTGGTGCGCCAAAGAAATGGGTTTGTGGGGTGATAACGCCGTCGAGCAACGCTGATATTGCCATATACGGTTTCACCGTGGACGCGGGCGGATACAGCCCTTGCGTCACGCGGTTAATCAGCGGCAGGTTTTTGTCCTGTAACAGGGCGTTGTAGTCCTGATAACTCATCCCTTTCACGAAAGGGTTTGGGTCGTAACTGGGGTTCGACACCATCGCCAGCACCGAGCCATCGTGCGGATCTTCTACCAGTACCGCCGCGCGCTGTCCGGCGACCAGGCTTTCAATATATTGTTGAAGATGAAGATCCAGGGTGAGGTGAATGTCTTTTCCTGCGACCGGCGGCTCATCTTTTAGCAGACGAACGATGCGCCCGTGGTTATCGACTTCCACTTCCTGATAACCGGTTTTACCGTGCAGATCGTTTTCATAATAGCGCTCGATACCTTGTTTGCCGATGTTATGGTCGGCGGCATAGTTTTCAGATAAGCCTTTTTTATCCAGCGCTTTTAAATCACTATCGTTGATTTTCGATACGTACCCTAAAACGTGCGCTAATGTCGCGCCGTATGGGTATTGCCGGTCTTGGTAGCTGTTGACGGTGACACCGTTGAAGCGGAATTGATTCACGGAGAAGCGGGCAATTTCGACATCGCTGAGGGCATTTTTCAACACCACTGGCCGGTAACGGCTGCTGGATTTCAGCGCTTTACGGAACTGGTCAATATCGTCAGGCGTAAGGTCAATAATCGGCGTTAGTTGGCGCAGCAACGCATCCATATCGCTGATTTTATACGGGGTAACCGTTACATCGTACCAGGTGACATTGGTGACTAGCGGAATGCCGTTACGGTCATAAATGATGCCGCGCGTCGGGGCGATGGGCAGCATTTTGATATCGTTCTGGTCAGAGCGGGTGGCGTAGTAATCGTGCTCATCCACCTGCAAGCGGTAAAGATTAACAATCAGAATGCCAAAACAGACCACCACCAGGCCGAACGCCACGATGGCGCGGCGCAGGAACAGTTTTCTTTCCGCTTCATAGTCTGTAAACGTCATGACCGATACCCAGTGAATTCGCCGCCTAATAATACGGAGCGGTCACGGGGATAACAGGCAAAAAATGTACCATCTTTCGGGAATATGTGTCATTCCTTGAGTTTTGTAACAAATCTGGCGATGTAACGCCTACCCGTAGGCCGGATAAGGTGTTTACACCGCCATCCGGCAATTAGCGGCACAAAGCCTGATGGCGCTGCGCTTATCAGGCCTACGCGGGTTTGTATGCCAACATTTGCGTGGGTTTGTAGGCCGGATAAGGCAACGCCGCCATCCGGCGGTGGTTGACACAAAGCCTACGGGGATTGGCAGGGCAAAAAAAAGCCCGCGACAGGGCGCGGGCTTTTGGTCAGAGCGGATAATTACATCCGTTCTACGGTTTCGATACCCAGCGTATCCAGACCCGTTTTCAGCGTTTTCGCCGTCAGCAGCGCCAGTTTCAGGCGGCTGTTACGCACGCTTTCGTTCTCGGCGGAGAGGATTGGGCAATGCTCGTAGAAGCCAGAGAACAGGCCCGCCAGATCGTACAGATAAGCACACATCACGTGTGGCGTACCGTCACGAGCGACCACATTCAGCGTCTCTTCAAACTGTAACAGGCGCGCAGCAAGCTGGGCTTCGCGGTCTTCGCTAATGGTTACCGCCGCGTTGACGATAGCGCTTTCATCTAGCTCCGCTTTACGGAACACCGACAGCACACGGGTATAAGCGTACTGCATATACGGCGCGGTGTTGCCTTCGAAGGCCAGCATGTTGTCCCAGTCGAACACGTAGTCCGTGGTACGGTTTTTCGACAGGTCAGCGTATTTAACCGCACCGATACCAACCGCATTCGCCAGTTTTTCCAGCTCATCGGCTGGCATGTCTGGGTTCTTCTCAGCAACCAGACGGCGCGCACGTTCCAGCGCTTCGTCCAGCAGGTCAGCCAGTTTCACTGTACCGCCGGCGCGGGTTTTGAACGGCTTGCCGTCTTTACCCAGCATCATGCCGAACATATGGTGCTCCAGCGGTACAGACTCTGGTACATAACCGGCTTTACGCACGATAGTCCATGCTTGCATCAGGTGCTGGTGCTGACGAGAATCGATGTAATACAGCACGCGGTCAGCATGGAGCGTTTCATAACGATATTTCGCACAGGCGATATCGGTCGTGGTGTACAGGTAGCCGCCATCCTTTTTCTGGATGATGACGCCCATAGGTTCGCCTTCTTTGTTCTTGAACTCATCAAGGAACACGACGGTTGCACCTTCGCTCTCTACCGCCAGCCCTTTGGCTTTAAGGTCAGCTACGATGCCAGGCAGCATTGGGTTGTAGAGGCTTTCACCCATCACGTCATCACGCGTCAGCGTCACGTTCAGGCGGTCATAGGTCAACTGGTTCTGTGACATGGTGATATCGACCAGCTGACGCCACATTTTGCGGAAGTATTCATCGCCGCCTTGCAGTTTCACCACGTAGCTACGCGCACGCTCAGCAAAGACTTCGTCTTCGTCGTAGTGTTTTTTCGCTTCGCGGTAGAAACCTTCAAGGTCAGCCAGCGCCATTTCACCGGCGTTTTCCTGCTGCTGTTTTTCAAGATAAGCAATCAGCATCCCGAACTGTGTACCCCAGTCACCGACGTGGTTCGCGCGGATAACTTTGTGGCCCAGCAATTCGAGCGTACGTACTGCGGCATCACCAATAATGGTGGAACGCAGGTGACCGACGTGCATCTCTTTCGCCACGTTTGGCGCAGAGTAGTCAACAACGATAGTCTGCGCTTGCGGCTGCGTAATGCCTAAACGCTCGCTTTTCAGCGCCTGAGTGACATGCTCGGCCAGGAATGCGGGATCGAGGAAAATATTGATAAAGCCCGGCCCGGCGATCTCCACTTTATTTGCAATACCATCAAGCTGGAGATGAGACAGTACTTGTTCTGCCAGTTGTCGCGGTGCCATGCCCAGTTTTTTGGCTACTGCCATCACGCCGTTAGCCTGATAGTCGCCGAACTGTACTTTTGCTGACTGACGAACCTGAGGTTCGCAATCGGCAGGCGCACCTGCCGCAATCATGGCCTGACTGACCTTTTCTGAGAGAAGAGCCTGAATATTCACCGGAATACCTTACATTTTAGACGCCATCACCGTAGAGGTTCAGCGCTGGGTGTGGATAAATTAAGGCGGGAGTATACTGCATTTGCCGGATGCCGTCAGCACCGGCCCATTCTCAGGCGCTGCGAAAAAACGCTGTCTGAGCAGGGATTAATCGCTCGGCGATTTCTCGGGTTGGTTGCGGGCAAACAACAGGGTAGATTAGCCTTTTTATGCAATAAGAATAGGGCTGAAATGGCAAACTGGCAGACAATTGCGGAGCTACAGGATATTTCTGCGGATCTCCCACGCTTCACCGACGCATTAGCGGCACTTTCCCGGCGCTTGGGGTTGGAGATTACACCACTCAATGCTGACCATATTTCGCTGCGTTGCCATCAAAATACTACCGCTGAACGCTGGCGTCGCGGCTTTGAGCAGTGTGGCACGCTACTGTCTGAAAATATCATTAACGGGCGTCCAATCTGCCTGTTCAAACTGAATGAACCGGTTTGCGTGGCGCACTGGCAATTTACGGTGGTTGAATTGCCGTGGCCGGGCGAAAAGCGCTATCCGCATGAAGGCTGGGAGCATATTGAAATTGTGCTGCCTGGCGAGCCGGAAACGCTTAACGCGCGGGCGCTGGCCTTGTTGTCTGATGATGGCCTGAGTCAGCCGGGTATTGCCGTGAAAACCAGTTCGCCGAAAGGCGAGCGTGAGCGCTTGTCGAACCCGACGCTGTCGGTGACGGACGGTAATGTCACGGTGAAATTTCATCCGTGGTCCATTGAAGATATCGTCGCCAGCGAACAGGCAGTGTAACAATGTGAACTGACGCGGGGTCTGCTGATGGGAACAATGGCATGATTTAACGCTGACGAAATACGGAGACGAAAATGGCATTGTTGGAAATCTGCTGTTACAGCACGGAATGCGCGGTTATCGCGCAGCAGAACGGGGCCGACCGCATTGAACTGTGCGCCGCACCGCTGGAAGGCGGGTTAACGCCATCCTATGGTGTACTCAAGGCCACGCGTCGGCGGGTCAGTATTCCCGTTCATCCGATCATTCGCCCTCGCGGCGGTGACTTTTGTTATACCGACGGTGAATTTGCCGCCATGCTGGATGATGTGCGAACGGTGCGCGAGTTAGGCTATCCGGGGCTGGTCATCGGTATCCTGAACCCCGAAGGCGAGGTGGATATACCGCGTATGCGGCAGATTATGGTTGCTGCTGGGTCGCTCGCCGTCACATTCCATCGTGCTTTTGATATGTGCGCGAACCCACAGCAAACCATTGAACAACTTGCGGAATTAGGCATTGCGCGGGTGCTGACTTCAGGACAAAAACCGTCGGCAGAAAAAGGTATTTCATTAATTCGGGAACTTATTGCCCGGCCTGATACTCCAAACATTATGGCCGGTGCAGGGGTGAGAGCGAGCAATCTGTCGCTGTTCCTCGAAGCAGGGGTTAAAGAAGTGCATAGTTCAGCGGGGCAATGGCTGCCCTCCGAGATGCGTTATCGCAATCCTGGGCTGTCTATGTCAACTGACCCTGAGGCTGATGAGTATTTGCGTTATGCCGTCGATGGCGCGGCGGTGGCTGCTATGAAGGCAATCATCGAAAGCCACATGTAGCGCTCGTTTTTTTACCGCGCATCATATCGCCCAATATGATGCTTGCTTGTACCAGGCCCCTGCCCATTAAACAGGGGCCTTTTTTTATCGGTAATCTTGTGCCGGATGGCGGCGCTGACGCGCCTTATCCGGTCTACGACTTTAACGTTTGTAGGCCTGATAAGCGCAGCGCCATCAGGCACGGTGACATCGGATTACGGTTTTTTGGCAATCAGCACTGCGCGCAGTGGCGCGGGGTAGCCTTCGATAGTCTTGGTTGGGTCGTTCGGGTCAAGGAAATCGGCCAGCGATTCGGTCACCATCCATTCGGTGCGGCGCTGCTCCTCGGTTGAGGTCACGCTCATATCGACAATCCGCACGTCAACAAAGCCACATTTTTCCAGCCAGTTTTTCAACGCTAACGCCGACGGAATAAAGTAGACATTGCGCATTTGCGCGTAGCGATCTCCTGGTACCAGAACGGTGTTTTCATCGCCTTCTACGACCAGCGTTTCCAGCACCAGTTCGCCTTCATTCACCAACTGATCTTTCAACTGCCAGAGATGCTCCAGCGGTGAACGGCGGTGATACAACACCCCCATCGAGAAGACGGTATCAAACGCTTTCAGCGCCGGAAGCTGCTCAATACCCAGCGGCAACAGGTGCGCGCGCTGGTCGTTTCCGAGCAGTTTACGCACCGCTTCAAACTGGCACAGGAACAGTTGAGTTGGATCAATACCGACCGCCAGATGCGCGCCCGCGCCAATCATGCGCCACATGTGATAACCGCTACCACAGCCCACGTCCAGAATGGTACGCCCGGTGAGATCCGACAAGTGCGGCAACACGCGATCCCATTTCCAGTCGGAGCGCCATTCGGTATCGATATTCACGCCGTACAGCGAGTAAGGGCCTTTGCGCCACGGCATCAGGTTGCGCATCAGCGTATCAATACGCTTCAACTGACCTTCACTCAGCGGCGTTTCGCTTTCAGCGGTGACGCTATGCAGCAAATCCAGTTTCCACGGTGTGATTTCTGGCAGGAATTCGACGGCATTCGACCACTGCTTAAACAAGCCATGCTGCGATTCTCGCTGCCAGGCAGCGATTTGCGCCGGTAGGGTTTCCAGCCAGTGGGAAAGGTGATTTTTAGCAATCAACTGATAAAAGTTGCCAAACTCAATCATGCAGCATCCTCTGCTTTCAACGCCACCAGGGAACCAAAGTTAAAGCACTGGAACCATAGCTCGCTGTGCTCAAAACCGGCCTCACGCAGGCGGGCTTTGTGAGTTTCTACCGAGTCGGTCAGCATGACGTTTTCCAACATGCTGCGCTTTTGGCTGATTTCCAGCTCGCTGTAGCCGTTGGCGCGTTTAAAGTCGTGGTGCATGTTGAATAACAGCTCACCGACGGTCGCGTCCTCGAAGCTGAACTTTTCAGACAACACCAGTGCGCCGCCAGGGTTCAACCCCTGATAAATTTTATTAAGCAATGCCTGACGTTCTGCTGGCTCAAGGAACTGCACCGTAAAGTTCAGTACCACCATGGAGGCATTTTCAATCGTCATATCGCGAATATCGCCTTCAATCACATCAACCGGTGTCGGCGCTTTATAGGCGTCGATGTGGCGACGGCAGCGCTCGATCATTGCCGGAGAATTATCGACGGCAATAATACGACAGCCGCTGTGGGCAATATTGCGACGGATAGACAACGTGGCAGCGCCCAGCGAGCAGCCCAGGTCATAAACCTGTGTGGCGGGCTGCACGAAGCGCTCGGCCAACATGCCAATCATGGAGATAATATTCGAGTAGCCCGGTACGGAACGTTGGATCATATCCGGGAAAACTTCAGCTACCCGTTCGTCGAAAGTCCAGTCGCCAAGATGGGCAATCGGTGCAGAAAAAAGCGTGTCGCGGTCAGACATAAGGTTAAATCCGGAAAAATAAAAACGGCGTATTGTGCGCTAACGAAGCGAGAAAACCAACTCCCACGGCATATACCAGAGATTCGCCAGCACCATCAGCACCAAAGAGAGGTAGGTGGCGGTCATGCCATAACGTCGCCAGCGGAACAGCCGGTGATGAAAACCGTAGTAGTGCATCCAGCGCCCGACAAGCAGAAGGAGACCGCAAAAATGCACCATCCAGGTTTCCGCGCCGTTCATCTCCATAAACAACAGGAGAATCATGCCGAGAGGAATATATTCCACTGCATTCCCGTGGATACGAATGGCGCTTTGGAGTTCACTAAACCCCCCGTCACCATAGGCCACGCGATACAGCATACGTAAACGAACGACATCAAAGGAAAACTTTATCAGCAGCAATGCCGCCAGCACGGCATACAGCGCGCTAACCATACAAACTCCCTTTAGATTGGCAGATGGCTCTCTTATGATAGGTATGAACGTCAGAAAAGAGAAGATTGTTGTGGAATTGCGGGTGCAGAACCTAAGTCGGGAAGGGCAGAATGCAGCGCATTCCATAGGGAATCCACTAATGCGGGAGCGTATGCGATATCGGGCGTGTGCAAGAACAGGTACGGTGTTGTGTTTTGTTGCCACTGCGCGAGTTTTTCCAGCCAGGGTGTAAACAGCGCCTGATTTTGCGCCATATCGTCGCTGCCAATAAAACGCACCATCGGCTGGCTGGCGGTGACAACGGCGTGAACCGGCAGTTTGGGTTTTTTACGCTGTGCATCAATAACCGCTTCGCTATGCGCCACGGCGGCGTGTACCGGCCGGCTGTCGAGAATGACGCGGTTAACGCCACGCTGATGCAGGCCTCGGTTGAGCTGACGTTCTTCTTCCCCTTTGCGAAAAAACTGCGGGTGACGTACTTCCACCCCATAATGAAACGCCTGCGGTAGACCGTCCAGAAACGCCCATAACGCGGGCAGATCGCGCGGCCCAAAGGTTGCAGGAAGCTGTAGCCAATATTGGCCAATTCGCCCGGCGAGTGGAGACAAACGCTGGAAAAATTCAGCGGTAAGATCATCGCACTGGCGCAGCGCGGCCTGATGCGAAATCGTCGCCGGAAATTTAAAACAAAAACGAAAGGCATCGCTGGTTTGCGCCTGCCACCGAGCGACAATCTCCGCTTTGGGCAGCGCGTAGAGCGTGGTGTTACCCTCCACGCAGTTAAAGTGGCGGGCATACTCTTCAAGGCTGGTGATACCCAATCGCGCCCATTTCGGGTGCGACCATTGCGGAAGGCCCAGATAAATCATAGCGCGGCGAGGATCTCCTCGGTGCGGCGCACGCGAGAGAGGCGCGGGAAAATATGCGTCATGCTGCCGTGATGCTGTTCAGCGGTAGAGGCGCTACACGCGTCTTCGGCAATGACCAGGTTGAACCCCAGTTCCCAGGCGTTACGCGCGGTGGATTCCACGCCAATATTTGTCGAGATACCACACAGGATAAGGGTCTCAATGCTGCGACGGCGTAGCTGCATTTCGAGGTCAGTGCCGTAAAATGCGCCCCATTGACGTTTGGTGACTTCAATATCCGTCGGCTGTTTGCCTAGCGCTTGCGGATACGTCCACCAGTTTTCTGGCAGCGCATGTGCGCCCGCAGGGGCATCGACCGGTTGTTTTAGCGCTTCGGCAAAATCCGCAGACCACCCCACGCGCACCATCACAACCGGCGAGCCATTCGTGCGGCATTTTTCGGCTAAATGTGCGGCACGGGCGACGACATCTTCGGCGCGGTGCGGCCCGCCGGCAAATGGCAGAATGCCTTCTTGCAGGTCAATGACCACCAGGGCGGTTTTTTGGGCATCTAACTTCAGCATGGTTGTTCCTCATCTAAACTCGCTGTCGCAGCATACCTTACAGTCGTCGCCAGGTTATTGAACGGATAAATATTGTTAATTTTTGTGAGCGTAAGCAATAAGCGTTCAGCAAACAGGCGTATAAACCGCTCTGGGCTTATCGTCAGCGAGAATTTCCAGTATAATAGCCCCCTTTTTTCATCCAGTAGTGACATTCAGCTAAAGCTGCGACAGTGACGCCTGCATGGCAGGCGACAATCCGCCGACGGCTAAGTTAAGGGATATCTCATGCGTACAGAATATTGCGGACAGCTTCGACAGTCCCACGTTGGGCAGCAGGTGACTCTGTGTGGTTGGGTCAACCGCCGTCGTGATCTCGGTAGCCTCATTTTTATCGATATGCGCGACCGTGAAGGCATCGTTCAGGTGTTCTTCGATCCGGATCGTGCGGATGCATTGAAGTTGGCCTCTGAACTGCGTAATGAGTTCTGCATTCAGGTAACGGGTACGGTTCGCGCGCGTGATGAGAAGAACATCAACGCCGATATGGCCACCGGTGAAATTGAAGTTCTGGCCTCAGACCTGACTATCATCAACCGTTCAGAATCGCTGCCGCTGGACTCCAATCACGTTAACACCGAAGAAGCGCGTCTGAAGTACCGCTACCTCGATCTGCGTCGCCCGGAAATGGCTCAGCGCCTGAAAACACGCGCTAAAATCACCAGCTTTGTGCGTCGCTTTATGGACGACCACGGGTTCCTCGATATCGAAACCCCGATGCTGACCAAAGCGACGCCTGAAGGCGCGCGCGATTACCTGGTGCCGTCTCGCGTACATAAAGGCAAATTCTACGCGCTGCCGCAGTCTCCTCAGCTGTTCAAACAGTTGCTGATGATGTCCGGCTTCGATCGCTACTATCAGATTGTTAAATGCTTCCGTGACGAAGACTTGCGTGCTGACCGTCAGCCAGAATTTACCCAGATAGATGTTGAAACCTCCTTCCTGACCGCGCCGCAAGTGCGCGAACTGATGGAAGCGATGGTGCGCCAACTGTGGTTAGAGGTGAAAGGTGTGGATCTGGGTGATTTCCCAGTGATGACTTTCGCTGAAGCAGAACGCCGTTACGGTTCGGATAAACCTGACCTGCGTAACCCGATGGAACTGGTTGATGTGGCTGACCTGCTGAAAGAGGTCGAGTTTGCAGTCTTCGCAGGTCCAGCTAACGATCCGAAAGGCCGTGTCGCTGCGCTGCGCGTACCTGGCGGTGCGTCTCTGACCCGTAAGCTCATCGACGAATACGGTAACTTTGTGAAAATCTACGGCGCGAAAGGCCTGGCTTACATCAAAGTGACCGAACGAGCGAAAGGCATGGAAGGCATCAACAGCCCAGTGGCGAAATTCCTGACCGCTGATATCGTTGAAGCGATTCTTGAGCGCACCGGCGCACAAGATGGCGACATGATTTTCTTCGGCGCTGACAACAAGAAAGTGGTTGCCGATGCGCTGGGCGCACTGCGTCTGAAACTGGGTAAAGACCTGAATTTGACCGACGAGTCCATGTGGGCTCCGCTGTGGGTTGTCGACTTCCCAATGTTTGAAGACGACGGTGAAGGCGGCCTGACGGCGATGCACCACCCGTTCACCTCACCGAAAGATATGACTGCTGAAGAGCTGAAAGCCGCGCCGGAAGACGCAGTGGCTAACGCTTACGACATGGTTATCAACGGCTATGAAGTGGGCGGCGGTTCCGTGCGTATTCACCGTGGCGACATGCAGCAGACCGTATTCGGTATTCTGGGCATTAACGAACAAGAACAGCGCGAGAAATTCGGCTTCCTGCTCGATGCACTGAAATACGGTACTCCGCCACACGCAGGCCTGGCGTTTGGCCTGGATCGTCTGACTATGCTGCTGACCGGCACTGATAACATTCGTGATGTTATCGCGTTCCCGAAAACTACCGCAGCGGCTTGCCTGATGACGGAAGCACCAAGTTTCGCTAATCCAGCATCGCTGGGCGAACTGGGTATCCAGGTTGTGGCGAAGGAAGCAAAAGAGTCAGCGGAGAACAAGTAACATGCCATTTAAGCGACCCGTTTCTATTCTGGTAGTGATTTACGCCCAGGACAGCAAACGGGTGCTGATGTTACAGCGACGCGATGACCCTGATTTCTGGCAGTCGGTGACCGGCAGCCTGGAAGAGGGGGAAACCGCGTCGCAGGCCGCCGTGCGCGAAGTAAATGAAGAGGTCACCATTGATGTTGCTGCTGAGCAACTGACCTTGATCGACTGTCAGCGCACGGTGGAGTTCGAAATTTTTCATCATTTACGTCATCGCTATGCCCCGGGCGTTGAACGCAATACAGAATCCTGGTTCTGCCTCGCGCTGCCTCATGAACGCGACATTGTGTTCACCGAACACCTGACTTATCAATGGCTTGATGCGCCTGCTGCGGCGGCACTCACCAAGTCATGGAGCAACCGGCAAGCGATTGAAGAGTTTGTCATTAACTCTGCCTGAAAAGGCATAGCTATTTTTGGAGATATTTTTATGGCAGGTCATAGTAAATGGGCCAACACCAGACATCGTAAGGCTGCGCAGGATGCTAAGCGCGGTAAAATTTTCACCAAGATCATTCGTGAATTGGTGACGGCAGCCAAACTGGGCGGCGGCGATCCCGATGCTAACCCGCGTCTGCGCGCGGCGGTAGATAAAGCGCTGTCTAACAACATGACCCGTGACACTCTGAACCGTGCAATCGCACGTGGCGTGGGCGGTGATGATGATGCGAACATGGAAACCATCATCTATGAAGGTTACGGCCCTGGCGGTACTGCGGTCATGATTGAATGCCTGTCTGACAACCGTAACCGTACCGTTGCAGAAGTCCGTCACGCGTTTACCAAAACCGGCGGCAACTTGGGTACGGATGGTTCCGTTGCTTATCTGTTCAGCAAGAAAGGCGTTATTTCCTTTGAGCAGGGCGACGAAGACACCATTATGGAAGCGGCGCTGGAAGCGGGTGCTGAAGACGTTGTGACCTTCGACGATGGCGCGATTGACGTGTACACCGCGTGGGAAGACATGGGCAAAGTCCGTGATGCACTGGAAGCGGCGGGCCTGAAAGCAGACAGCGCTGAAGTCACGATGATCCCATCGACTAAAGCGGATATGGATGCAGAAACAGCACCGAAACTGATGCGTCTTATCGATATGCTGGAAGATTGCGACGACGTTCAGGAAGTCTACCATAACGGCGAGATCTCTGATGAGGTTGCCGCAACCTTAGAATGATCGGGTTGAGCCTTAACATGACAGGAGATGCGTGATGTCGATTATTTTGGGGATTGACCCCGGCTCACGCATCACCGGTTATGGTGTGATTCGCCAGGTCGGCAGGCAACTGACGTACCTCGGCAGCGGTTGTATTCGTACTAAGGTGGATGATTTACCGTCGCGTCTGAAGTTGATTTACGCGGGCGTGACGGAAATCATCACCCAGTTCCAGCCGGACTATTTCGCCATTGAACAGGTCTTTATGGCGAAAAACGCCGACTCAGCATTAAAGCTGGGGCAGGCGCGCGGCGTGGCCATTGTTGCTGCGGTGAATCAGGATTTGCCGGTATTTGAATACGCGGCTCGTCAGGTTAAACAGACGGTCGTCGGGATTGGTAGCGCGGAGAAAAGTCAGGTGCAGCACATGGTGCGCACGTTACTGAAACTTCCCGCTAACCCACAGGCCGATGCCGCCGATGCGCTGGCTATTGCCATCACCCATTGTCATGTTAGCCAGAATGCGATGCAAATGAGCGAATCGCGGCTGAATCTGGCGCGTGGGCGTCTACGCTAAATTAAAATACCTCGGTCTTCTCGGGCTGAGGTATTTATACTCCTTTCGAATCAATCAATGCTAAATCTGGATGCAGCCACAGGCTGGCTGGCGTGACCGTTTTGCGCTCCCAGGGAATTGAACCCAAAAACCAGAGTTTCCAGAAAGTGAGCGGTGCGCTTGGGTTGCTATGCAGCAACTGTTCAAATGTCTCTATTTCCCCAACCGGAATGGATAACGCCTCTTTATAAATATCAAAAACAAATTTCGAGCAAAACTGACGCGAGGAGTGGTACTTAAAACCGGTGTGATACAGTTTATTCAGATGGCCCGGGACTTTTTCGACCAGTGAGAGTTTCTGCTCTGTGGTTAACCCTCCGGCCAACCGGCGCACGGCATAGCGCTGTTCGTGGGAGCGGTTAATAAAGCGAGTGAATGTTGTCACGGTAGAAAGGGGAATGCGGCTTTCGGCTACCAGATAATCGTCACCGTTGTGACCCACAATAATTCCGACATGATTACACCAGCACTGCGATGCAGCCGATATTTGCCCGAAAAGAGCGGCGCCAATACTGGTAAAAACGATATCGCCAGTTTCATATTTAGCGGGATGATTTATATTCATTGTGTTATCCATTTCAGCGTATAAATATAATTGTCTATTTTTCATTGAGCGAAATGAATAACATTGCAACTCAATAATAGCAAGCGAGGTTATAACGAGGTATTTGCTATTATTATATTTTCTATCTTCATTCTATTTTAAATATTATGAGTTTCACTTTCGCGAGATTTTGGGCGGCGACATACGCCAGTGTTAGGGCTACTCGGCTACTCTGAAACCGTATCGATTTTTGATGATTGATGCGGAGTCTCTCTGGAATTGCTCCCGACACTCAGTGGGGTGAGCCGGATACTCAGTACCTTTCGTCACGCCAAAGCCAGTAAAACCTGATTACACGCACTTTTGTTGCATCCCTCGCTGGATATCTATCCAGCATTTTTTTATGATACATCTTTATATCATGAGCCATTAACGCAGGAGCGTCATGTGATAGGCAGACTCAGAGGCATTATTCTCGAAAAACAACCCCCGCTGGTTCTTCTGGAGACGGGCGGCGTCGGCTATGAAGTGCATATGCCCATGACCTGTTTTTATGAGCTGCCGGAAGCTGGGCAGGAAGCGATTATCTTCACCCATTTTGTGGTGCGCGAAGATGCCCAATTGCTGTATGGCTTTAATAACAAACAGGAACGTACCCTGTTTAAAGAACTGATTAAAACCAACGGCGTTGGCCCGAAGCTGGCGCTGGCGATCCTGTCGGGTATGTCAGCGCCGCAGTTTGTTAACGCCGTTGAGCGTGAAGACCCCGCCGCGCTGGTGAAATTGCCGGGTATTGGTAAGAAAACCGCCGAGCGCCTGATCGTCGAAATGAAAGACCGCTTTAAAGGCCTGCATGGCGACCTGTTTACGCCTGCCTCTGACCTGGTGTTGACTTCTCCGGCAAGCCCGGCGACGGACGATGCCGAACAGGAAGCGGTTGCTGCGCTGGTGGCGCTGGGCTATAAACCTCAGGAAGCCAGCCGGATGATCAGCAAAATTGCTCGCCCGGATGCCAGCAGTGAAACATTGATCCGCGAAGCGCTCCGCGCAGCGCTGTGAGGTAAAGGATGATTGAAGCAGACCGCCTAATTTCCGCAGAAAATACGCTGCCAGAGGATGTGGCAGACCGAGCTATTCGACCAAAACTGTTGGCGGAATACGTTGGTCAACCGCAGGTGCGCTCGCAAATGGAGATTTTCATCCAGGCGGCGAAACTGCGCGGCGACGCGCTTGACCATCTGCTTATTTTTGGCCCGCCGGGGTTAGGCAAAACGACGCTGGCAAATATTGTCGCCAATGAAATGGGCGTTAACCTGCGTACCACGTCCGGCCCAGTGTTGGAAAAGGCTGGCGATTTGGCGGCGATGCTGACCAATCTTGAACCTCATGACGTGCTGTTTATCGATGAAATTCACCGCCTCTCTCCGGTGGTGGAAGAGGTGCTCTATCCCGCGATGGAAGACTACCAGCTCGATATCATGATTGGTGAAGGCCCGGCGGCGCGCTCTATTAAAATTGATTTGCCGCCGTTTACCCTGATTGGCGCAACCACGCGCGCCGGATCGTTAACGTCACCGCTGCGCGACCGTTTTGGTATCGTCCAGCGCCTGGAGTTTTATCAGGTTCCTGACTTGCAGCATATCGTGGGGCGTAGCGCCCGCTTTATGGGGCTGGAGATGAGCGATGAAGGCGCGCTGGAAGTGGCGCGTCGCGCGCGCGGGACGCCACGTATTGCTAACCGTCTGCTGCGCCGTGTGCGTGACTTTGCGGAAGTGAAGCACGATGGCACTATTTCGGCGGATATCGCCGCTCAGGCGTTAGATATGCTCAATGTGGATGCGGAAGGTTTCGACTATATGGACCGCAAGCTACTACTGGCGGTGATTGATAAGTTCTTCGGTGGCCCGGTGGGGCTGGATAACCTTGCCGCCGCGATTGGCGAAGAACGAGAAACTATCGAAGATGTGCTGGAACCGTATCTGATCCAACAAGGCTTTTTACAACGTACGCCGCGTGGGCGTATGGCGACGGTTCGCGCGTGGGAGCACTTTGGTATTAAACCGCCAGAGATGCCGTAATACGCTTATCAGGCCTACACTTTGTGTAGGCCTGATAATGTCAGACGCTAGATTTCTTCGTCATGCTGAAGATAAACAGCAGTGCGGCGCTTAGCACCACCGAAGGGCCAGCTGGCGTGTCGTAGAACGCTGAGAACGTCAGCCCACCGGTTACCGCAATCATCCCAATCACAACGGCAATTCCGGCCATTTGTTCCGGCGTACGTGCAAAACGGCGCGCGGTTGCCGCCGGGATAATCAGCAGCGACGTAATAATCAGCGCCCCAACAAATTTCATCGCCACACCAATAGTTAACGCAGTCACCAGCATCAGCAGCAGTTTTACCCGCTGAAGCTTCACCCCATCAACAAAGGCTAAGTCAGGGCTAATGGTCATCGACAGCAGGTTTCGCCACTGCCAGAACAGAATCGCCAACACCACGACCACGCCCAGCGCAATTGAGATGAGATCTTGTGGCGTGACGGCGAGCAAATCGCCAAACAGATAGGCCATTAAGTCAACGCGAATATTCGACATCAGGCTAACGACCACCAGGCCCAGCGATAGCGCACTGTGCGCCATAATACCCAATAAGGTATCAATCGCGAGGTGAGGGCGCTTTTCAAGCCACACCAGCCCACCGGCGAGCAGCAGCGTTACGGCAATCACCGCATAAAATGGGTTAACGTTCAGCAACAGGCCAAATGCCACGCCCAACAGTGAGGCATGTGCCAGGGTGTCACCGAAGTAGGACATCCGACGCCAGACGACAAACGAGCCCAGGGGGCCAGCCGCACAGGCCAGCATGATTCCGGCAAGCCAGCCGGGAAGTAAAATTTCAATCATGACTGCCCATTTCCCCGACGTAAAATAATACGGCCCTGTAAATCATGGCGGTGGTTATGCTGGTGGCGATAAATCCCCAGTTGTTCTGCGCCACGTGGGCCGAACATGGAGATAAACTCTGGATGCATAGAAACCACGTCCGGGGTTCCTGAGCAGCAAATGTGATGATTCAAACACAGCACTTCGTCGGTTTTCGCCATCACCAGATGTAAATCGTGTGAAACCATCAGCACCGCGCAGTTGAGTTCCTCGCGCAGTTGGTTAATCAAATCATACAGCGCGACCTGGCCATTAACGTCAACCCCCTGCGTCGGTTCATCCAGCACTAATAACTGTGGTTGGTTCAACAACGCACGAGCCAGAAGCACACGCTGCGTTTCACCGCCAGAGAGCTTTTGCATTGGCGCATCTTGCAGGTGACCTGCCTGGACACGTTTCAGAGCCGGGAGAATATCTTCTTTTCGCGTTGCCGGGTGCAAACGCAAAAAACGCTTGACGGTTAGCGGCAAAGTCGCGTCGAGGTACAACTTTTGTGGCACATAGCCAACGCGCAGTTGTTTTTCACGAACCACAACGCCTTCAGTCGGTGCAACCAGACCGAGTACCACGCGTACCAGCGTTGATTTACCCGCGCCATTCGGCCCAAGCAGCGTCAGAATGCGGCCTGGCTTAAGATTCAGTGAAATGTCGGAAAGCACACGGCGTTGACCGAAAGCGACAGAGACATTTTCGAGAGATACAAGATTTGTCATAGCAATTAGGGGTTGCACAAGATAGTGGATGTTATAATATCACACTTCTCTTATTCATTTCGATTATTAGACGCATTATGTTACAGAAAAATACGCTTCTTTTCGCAGCCTTATCCGCTGCACTTTGGGGAACGGTAGCACAACGTGCTGACGCTGCCGTTGTCACGTCGTTAAAGCCTCTGGGATTCATCGCTTCTGCGATCGCTGACGGGGTTACTGAGACGCAAGTTTTACTGCCGGACGGTGCGTCTGAACATGATTACTCACTGCGTCCATCGGATGTAAAACGCTTACAAAACGCGGACTTAGTCGTGTGGGTCGGCCCGGAAATGGAAGCGTTCATGGATAAGTCAACGCAAAGCATTCCAGACACAAATAAAGTCACGATAGCCCAGTTGGATGGGGTGAAACCGTTGCTCATGAAAGGGGCAGATGATGATGACCATGACCACGATGATGAAGGCGGTCACGACCATGCTGAGGGCGAAAAAGGTGACGCACATCACCATCATGGCGATTACAACATGCATCTGTGGCTTTCCCCAGAGATAGCGCGGCTGTCGGCGGTTGCAATCCACGATAAATTAGTGGAACTTATGCCTCAGAGTCGAGCTCGCCTCGACGCCAACCTGAAAGATTTTGAGGCCAAACTGGCCGCAACCGACAAGCAGGTGGCGAACGAGCTGGCACCGGTAAAAGGAAAGGGGTACTTCGTTTTTCATGATGCCTATGGTTATTACGAAAAACATTACGGTTTGACGCCGCTTGGCCACTTCACCGTCAACCCCGAAATTCAACCTGGTGCGCAGCGTTTACATCAAATAAGAACACAGTTGGTTGAGCAAAAAACAACCTGCGTTTTTGCTGAGCCACAATTCAGGCCCGCTGTCGTTGAATCTGTCGCGCGAGGAACCCAAGTTCGCATGGGAACGCTGGACCCTCTCGGTACGAATATCACGCTGAGTAAAGAAAGCTATCCGGCGTTTCTGACTCAACTGGCGACCCAGTATGCGAGCTGCCTGAAAGGAGATAAGTAAGGAAGTGAATACGTGCAGCAGATAGCCCGCTCTGTCGCTCTGGCATTTAATAATTTGCCGCGGCCCCACCGCGTTATGCTGGGGTCACTTACCGTTTTAACGCTGGCCGTCGCTGTTTGGCGGCCATACGTTTACCATCCAACATCGACATCACCGGTTGTCCGCACCATTGAGCTGGAGAAAAAAGAGATCCGCTCCTTATTACCGGAAGCTAGCGAACCTATTGATCAGTCTGCTCAGGAAGATGAAGCCATTCCTCAGGATGAGCTGGACGAAAAAACCGAGAATGAAACCGGCGTGCACGAGTATGTGGTATCCACGGGCGATACCCTGAGTAGCATTCTGAATCAGTACGGTATTGATATGGGTAATATCAGCCAGCTCGCCGCAGCAGATAAAGAGCTGAAGAACATGAAAGTCGGGCAGCAGCTCTCCTGGACGCTGAATGACGATGGTGATTTACAGCGTTTAACCTGGGAAATGTCGCGCCGCGAAACCCGCACCTACGACCGTGTAGCTAACGGCTTTAAAATGAGCAGCGAGCTGCAAACCGGCGATTGGGTTAACAGCCTGATCAAAGGCACAGTGGGCGGGAGTTTTGTCTCCAGCGCCACCAGCGCGGGATTAACCAGCTCAGAAGTGAGTGCCGTCATTAAAGCCATGCAGTGGCAGATGGACTTCCGCAAGCTGAAAAAAGGCGACCAGTTCGCGGTATTAATGTCGCGTGAAATGCTGGACGGCAAACGCGAGCAGAGCCAACTGCTGGGCGTGCGTTTACGCTCCGATGGTAAAGACTACTACACGATTCGTGCGGAAGACGGTAAGTTCTACGACCGTAACGGTACTGGGCTGGCGAAGGGCTTCTTGCGCTTCCCAACTTCGCGCCAGTTCCGCGTGTCGTCTAACTTCAACCCGCGCCGCTTGAATCCGGTGACGGGGCGTGTAGCGCCTCACCGTGGCGTAGACTTCGCCATGCCGCAGGGGACACCTGTTCTGGCGGTGGGTGATGGTGAAGTCGTGGTCGCAAAACGTAGTGGCGCGGCGGGTTACTATGTTGCACTGCGTCATGGGCGTACCTATACCACGCGCTATATGCACTTGCGTAAGCTGCTGGTGAAACCCGGTCAGAAGGTGAAACGCGGCGACCGTATTGCGCTTTCGGGGAATACCGGGCGTTCTACCGGGCCACACCTGCACTATGAAGTGTGGATTAACCAGCAAGCGGTAAACCCGCTGACGGCGAAACTGCCACGCACCGAAGGGTTGACCGGTTCCGATCGTACCGATTACCTGGCCCAGGTGAAACAAGTT
Source organism: Kluyvera fluvialis (assembly GCF_059725275.1). Taxonomy (NCBI): domain Bacteria; kingdom Pseudomonadati; phylum Pseudomonadota; class Gammaproteobacteria; order Enterobacterales; family Enterobacteriaceae; genus Kluyvera; species Kluyvera fluvialis. The sequence continues at coordinate 2,068,387 of NZ_AP046142.1, forward strand.
CTGCCGCAGTTGCGATTTGACTAATTTTGCCTAAGAAGTATGCGTTCAGAGCCGGTGCTTTCGTAGCACCGGCTTTTTCTTTTGTACGAAGCTCTGTGCGTCGCTACACTATCTGAATATCCCCACTAACGTGATGATTCGCCCCTGGAATAGGCATGGAAACGAAAAAAAATAACAGTGAATACATTCCCGAGTTTGAGAAGTCTTTTCGCCACCCGCGTCATTGGGGCGCCTGGCTAGGTGTACTGGCGTTTGCGGGAATTGCCTACATTCCGGCAAAAATTCGTGACCCGCTGCTGGGCAAATTGGGCCGCCTGGCGGGTAAGTTTGGTAAAAGTGCCCGCCGTCGTGCGCAAATCAACTTACTGTACTGCTTCCCTGAAAAGAGCGAAGCCGAGCGCGAGGCCATTATTGATGAGATGTTTGCCACCGCGCCACAGGCGATGGTGATGATGGCGGAACTGGCGCTGAAAGGGCCAGAGAAAATCCTGCCGCGCCTCGACTGGCAAGGGCAAGAGATCATTGATGAAATGCGCCGCAATGGTGAAAACGTTATTTTCTTAGTGCCGCACGGCTGGGGCGTAGATATTCCTGCGATGGTGATGGCCTCGCAGGGGCAGAAAATGGCGGCCATGTTCCACAATCAGGGCAATAAAGTGTTCGACTATGTGTGGAACACCGTTCGTCGCCGCTTTGGCGGCCGCCTGCACGCGCGTAACGACGGCATTAAACCGTTTATTCAATCTGTGCGTCAGGGGTACTGGGGTTATTACCTGCCGGATCAAGACCACGGACCGGAACATAGCGAGTTTGTTGATTTCTTTGCGACGTACAAAGCCACGCTACCTGCGATTGGTCGCCTGATGAAAGTGTGCCGTGCGCGCGTCGTGCCGCTGTTCCCGGTATATAACGGTGAAACCCACCGCCTGACCATTCTGGTGCGTCCACCGATGGACGACCTGCTGGAAGCCGATGACAACACCATTGCGCGCCGGATGAACGAAGAGGTTGAGATTTTTGTTGGCCCGCATACCGAGCAGTACACGTGGATACTCAAGCTGCTAAAAACGCGTAAACCGGGCGAAACGGAGCCTTACAAACGCGATGAGCTGTTCCCACGAAAGAAAAAGTAGGGGAGCGGTAAAAAAAAAGCCAGGCATTGAATGCCTGGCTTTTTTGTCTGTGCCGATAATTACTCGACGGTCAGAATACGGGTGGTATTGGTTGAACCCACGGTGCTCATGACATCGCCCTGAGTCACGATGACCAGGTCACCAGACATCAGGTAGCCTTTATCACGCAGCAGGTTTACCGCATCGTGAGCCGCAGCAACGCCATCGCAAGCGCTGTCGAAGAATACCGGCGTAACGCCACGGTACAGCGCCGTCAGGTTCAGCGTACGCTCGTGACGCGACATGGCGAAAATCGGCAGACCAGAGGTGATACGTGAAGTCATCAGCGCGGTACGGCCAGATTCAGTCATGGTAATAATCGCGGTCACACCTTTCAGGTGGTTTGCGGCATACATGGCCGACATCGCGATCGCTTCTTCTACGTTGTCGAACTGCACGTCTAAACGGTGCTTAGAGACGTTGATGCTAGGGATTTTTTCCGCACCCAGACAAACGCGCGCCATCGCCGCGACGGTTTCAGACGGATATTGACCGGCCGCAGTTTCCGCAGACAACATCACCGCGTCAGTCCCATCCAGCACGGCGTTCGCCACGTCCATGACTTCTGCACGGGTTGGCATTGGGTTGGTTATCATTGACTCCATCATCTGAGTCGCGGTGATAACCGAACGGTTCAACTGACGCGCGCGGCGGATCAGCGCTTTTTGGATACCGACCAGCTCAGGGTCGCCAATTTCTACGCCCAGGTCGCCACGGGCAACCATCACCACGTCAGAGGCGAGGATAATATCGTCCATCGCATCCTGGCTGCATACCGCTTCCGCACGCTCAACTTTAGCCACGATTTTGGCATCGCAGCCAGCTTCGCGCGCCAGACGACGGGCGTAGTTGAGATCTTCACCGCAGCGCGGGAAAGAGACGGCCAGGTAATCAACGCCGATTTTTGCAGCCGTCAGGATGTCGGCTTTGTCTTTCTCGGTCAGGGCTTCTGCGGAGAGACCGCCGCCTAACTTGTTGATGCCTTTATTGTTGGACAGCGGGCCACCGACGGTCACTTCGGTGAACACTTTCATGCCCTGAACTTCCAGCACTTTTAACTGCACGCGGCCATCGTCGAGCAGCAGGATATCGCCCGGGACAACGTCAGCAGGCAGTCCTTTGTAGTCGATACCGACTTTCTCTTTGTCGCCTTCACCTTTACCCAGGTTGGCATCCAACAGGAATTTGTCGCCGATATTGAGGAAAACCTTGCCTTCTTTGAAGGTTGATACGCGAATTTTGGGTCCTTGCAAATCGCCAAGGATGGCTACATGACGCCCCAGTTTTGCTGCAATTTCGCGGACTTTGTCGGCGCGCAACTGATGATCTTCAGGCGAGCCGTGAGAAAAGTTCATTCGTACGACGTTAGCCCCTGCGGAAATAACCTTCTCAAGGTTGTTATCGCGATCGGTTGCTGGGCCTAACGTGGTGACGATCTTGGTTCTGCGAAGCCTTCTGGACATGTAATACTCCGTTGACTAGTACAACTCAGGTGTTGCGTGAACAGGAATTCGGCAATGTCGCCTGCGTGGCGTTACCGAATGCTTTAATTGGTGACGCTATAATTATCGCTTTTAGTGATTATCGCTGTGTGTCGATAATTCTTTATCAAACCGCGATTCCTTTAATGCTTCTTTGACTCGCTTCAAGTTATCCCTGAATTTTGCCCCTCGACGCAGGGTAAAGCCAGTTGCGAGGACGTCAATTACGGTTAGCTGGGCTAATCGGGAAACCATTGGCATATAAATGTCGGTATCTTCGGGGACGTCAAGTGTGATGGCGAGGGTGGCTTCTCGCGCCAGCGGTGTCCCGGCGGAGGTAATGGCGATAACCATGGCATCGTTTTCGCGCGCGACCTGGGCGATTTCGACCAAACTTTTGGTTCTGCCGGTATGGGAAATCAGCACCACCACATCATCGTCGCTGCAATTCATACAGCTCATTCGTTGCAAAACGATGTCATCAGAATAGATGACTGGCACGTTAAAGCGGAAAAACTTGTTCATGGCATCGTGCGCCACGGCGGCGGAAGAACCCAAACCAAAAAAGGCAATTTTTTTTGCCTGAGTGAGCAGATCTACCGCGCGGTTAACGGCCGACATATCTAAAGATTGGCGAACGTGTGCCAGGCTTGCCATCGCCGATTCGAATATTTTCGCCGTGTAGGCTTCTACGCTGTCATCTTCATCAACATTACGATTAACATACGGTGTACCGTTGGCGAGGCTTTGGGCAAGATGCAATTTGAAGTCAGGGAAACCACGCGTTTCCAGGCTACGGCAAAAACGGTTGACGGTCGGTTCGCTAACATCAGCCTCCAGGGCGAGCGCCGCAATACTGGAATGAATGGCCTGTTCGGGAGCCGCGAGGATGACCTCCGCGACTTTTCGCTCGGATTTGCTAAGGTTTTCCAGTTGGGACTGGATTTTTTCCAGCATGTTCATCGTGACATAGCGCTCATAGAGTGAAGCTCGTCATTATTCAGATGTGGCTGCGTTCCAACCACTCGAATAATGTAGAGTAGAAGCGATTCCATTAATGGATGAAATCTGTTGGCGTTTTAGCAAGAATATACGCCTGAAGTCAGGTGAAGGGTGGATAGTAACAGCAAAAAATGTTGTTTTTTTTCATAACATGATCAACGTCGTATTTTAACAGACGTTGTTCAGGCGAGAGAACGAATAAAACTGGCTGATTGCCCCATATTGCGGCAGCAATGGTTCCGATTTGTGCGATCGGTAGCCGATAGGGGCGTTAAAGGCTTTCGGCAATTTCGTAAACACAGTACAGTGCATCGTAAGAAAATTACAATGATACTCGTCGTTTTTTAGGAAAAACCGGAGAGGCGACGGGTATATAGCCTGGCATAGAACCAGGATCTTTAACTGAGGAGAATGACATGGCGGTAACGCAAACGGCCCAGGCATGTGATCTGGTCATTTTCGGCGCAAAGGGCGATTTAGCTCGTCGAAAACTGCTGCCTTCCCTGTATCAGCTTGAAAAAGCCGGCCAGATCAATCCAGACACCCGGATTATCGGCGTAGGTCGTGCCGACTGGGACAAAGCAACCTACACTAAAGTTGTCCGCGAAGCGCTTGAAACCTTCATGAAAGAGAAAATTGATGAAGATTTGTGGGACACCCTCAGCGCGCGCCTGGATTTCTGCAATCTGGACGTTAACGACACCGGTGCATTCTCGAGCTTAGGTGAAATGCTCGATCAGCAAAATCGCGTCACCATCAACTATTTTGCCATGCCGCCAAGCACCTTTGGGGCTATCTGCCGTGGTCTGGGCGAAGCGAAGCTCAACGCCAAACCGGCGCGCGTAGTGATGGAAAAACCGCTGGGTACGTCGCTTGAAACCTCGCGTGAAATTAACGACCAGGTGGGCGAATACTTTGAAGAGTGCCAGGTCTATCGTATTGACCATTATCTGGGCAAAGAAACGGTTCTGAACCTGCTGGCGCTGCGATTTGCTAACTCCCTGTTTGTTAATAACTGGGATAATCGCACTATCGATCATGTCGAAATTACCGTCGCAGAAGAAGTGGGCATTGAAGGCCGCTGGGGTTACTTTGACCAGGCGGGACAGATGCGCGATATGATTCAAAACCACCTGCTGCAAATTCTCTGTATGATTGCGATGTCGCCGCCGTCAGACCTGACCGCCGACAGCATTCGTGACGAAAAAGTGAAAGTGCTGAAGTCCTTGCGCCGGATCGATCGCAGCAATGTGCGTGAAAAAACCGTGCGCGGCCAGTATACCGCTGGTTTTGCCCAGGGGCAGAAAGTTCCAGGCTACCTGGAAGAAGAGGGCGCGAACAAGTCCAGCAGCACCGAAACCTTCGTCGCTATCCGTGTGGATATCGACAACTGGCGTTGGGCGGGCGTACCGTTCTACCTGCGTACCGGTAAACGTCTGCCGACTAAATGTTCTGAAGTCGTGGTGTATTTCAAAAACCCAGAGCTGAACCTGTTCAAAGAAACGTGGCCAGAACTGCCGCAAAACAAACTGACCATCCGTTTGCAGCCGGACGAAGGCGTTGATATTCAGATCCTGAATAAAGTTCCGGGTCTTGATCACAAGCACAACCTTCAGGTGACGAAGCTTGATCTGAGCTATTCCGAAACCTTTAATCAAACGCATCTCGCCGATGCTTATGAACGCCTGCTGCTGGAAACCATGCGGGGCATCCAGGCGCTGTTCGTGCGTCGCGATGAAGTTGAAGAAGCGTGGAAGTGGGTTGACTCCATTACTGAAGCGTGGGCAAGCGATAAAGATGCGCCGAAACCTTACCAGGCTGGCACCTGGGGGCCGGTGGCTTCCGTGGCGATGATCACCCGTGATGGCCGCTCCTGGAACGAGTTTGAGTAAATAACGGCGTTAATCCAGAAGGGTTATTTTACCGGTAACATGATCTAACACAGCATGTCGCGTTATTTTTACGCATTTAAGCCCCGGGTGGATTCACCACCGGGGCTTTTTTTATTACACTATCGGTAGACACTTGCCCCTGCGCTGCGCCATACGGGCATTTCCAATCAGTCAGATGAATGTGAATGCGGTATTAGGCTGTGGCCTGGACAGAAAAATTTTAAGGAGCCTTTATGAACTCTGTAATGTTACGCGTAACAAATCGCATTATTGAACGCTCTCGCGATACGCGCGCTGCTTACCTGGAACGTATTAATCGGGCAAAAGCTGAAACGGTTCACCGCTCACAGCTTGCCTGCGGTAATCTGGCGCACGGTTTTGCCGCTTGTCAGCCAGAGGATAAAGCGTCGCTGAAAAGTATGCTGCGTAACAATATCGCGATCATAACCTCCTATAACGACATGCTTTCTGCCCATCAGCCTTACGAGTATTACCCGGATCAAATCCGTAAAGCGCTGCACAGCGTTAACGCGGTAGGTCAGGTTGCTGGTGGCGTTCCGGCCATGTGCGATGGCGTGACTCAAGGTCAGGATGGGATGGAGTTGTCCCTGCTGAGCCGTGAAGTGATTGCAATGTCGGCGGCGGTTGGCCTGTCTCATAACATGTTTGACGGCGCCCTGTATCTCGGCGTGTGTGACAAAATTGTCCCAGGGCTTGCGATGGCTGCGCTCTCCTTCGGCCATCTGCCGTCCGTATTTATCCCATCAGGCCCGATGGCGAGCGGCCTGCCGAATAAAGAAAAAGTCCGTATTCGCCAGCTGTATGCGGAAGGTAAGGTGGATCGTAACGCGCTGCTGGAATCTGAAGCCGCGTCTTACCACGCACCGGGGACTTGTACTTTCTACGGTACGGCAAACACCAACCAAATGGTGATTGAATTCATGGGGATGCAGTTGCCAGGTTCTTCATTCGTACATCCAGATGCGCCGCTGCGCGCAGAACTGACCGCCGCTGCTGCGCGTCAGGTTACACGAATGACCGGTAACGGTAACGAGTGGATGCCGCTGGGTAAAATGATCGACGAAAAAGTGGTCGTGAACGGTATCGTCGCACTGCTGGCAACCGGTGGTTCAACCAACCACACCATGCACCTGGTCGCGATGGCTCGCGCGGCGGGCATTATCATCAACTGGGATGATTTCTCCGAACTATCTGACGTTGTGCCGCTGATGGCGCGCCTGTACCCGAATGGCCCTGCCGATATCAACCACTTCCAGGCGGCAGGCGGCGTACCGGTGCTGGTGCGTGAACTGCTGAACGCTGGCCTGCTGCACGAAGACGTGAACACGGTTGCTGGTTTCGGTCTGTCTCACTACACCATGGAACCGTGGCTGAACGAAGGCAAGCTGGACTGGCGTGAAGGGGCAAGCGCATCGCTGGATAGCGACATCATTGCTACCTTCGACAAACCGTTCTCCAAACACGGCGGTACTAAAGTGCTGAGCGGTAACCTGGGTCGTGCGGTAATGAAAACCTCCGCAGTGCCAAAGGAAAACCAGGTTATCGAAGCCCCAGCGGTGGTATTTGAAAGCCAGCACGATGTACTACCGGCGTTTGAAGCAGGCTTACTGGATAAAGATTGCGTGGTTGTTGTGCGCCATCAAGGGCCTAAAGCGAACGGGATGCCAGAATTACATAAACTTATGCCGCCACTTGGTGTATTATTGGACCGTTGTTTCAAAATTGCGTTGGTCACTGATGGACGTCTGTCCGGTGCATCCGGTAAAGTACCATCAGCTATCCACGTAACCCCTGAAGCCTATGACGGTGGGCTGCTGGCGAAAGTCCGTGACGGCGACATGATCCGCGTCAATGGCCAAACTGGCGAACTGACACTGCTGGTCGATGAAGCTGAACTGGCTGCGCGTCAACCGCATATTCCTGATCTGAGCGCTTCGCGCGTAGGGACAGGCCGCGAGCTGTTTAGTGCATTACGGGAAAAACTGTCCGGTGCAGAGCAGGGCGCAACCTGTATTACCTTTTAAGATGACACGATTTGTAGATCTGGCGAGAGAAAATTTCTGATGAAAAACTGGAAAACAACTGCTGAAGCAATCCTGACCACTGGCCCGGTAGTACCGGTTATCGTGGTGAACAAACTTGAGCACGCAGTACCGATGGCAAAAGCACTGGTTGCAGGTGGTGTACGCGTTCTGGAAGTTACGCTGCGTACCGACTGCGCAATGGATGCTATCCGCGCTATCGCCAAAGAAGTCCCGGATGCTATCGTCGGCGCGGGTACTGTGACCAACGCTCAGCAGCTGAAAGAGGTTACTGACGCGGGTGCGCAGTTTGCTATCAGCCCAGGTCTGACTGACGATCTGCTGACAGCGGCGACCGCAGGCACTATCCCGCTGATCCCTGGTATTAGCTCTGTGTCTGAACTGATGCTGGGTATGCAGCACGGTCTGAAAGAATTCAAATTCTTCCCGGCTGAAGCTAACGGTGGCGTGAAAGCGCTGCAAGCCATTGCTGGCCCGTTCTCCCACATCCGTTTCTGCCCAACTGGCGGTATCTCTCTGAAAAACTGCCGCGACTACCTGGCGCTGAAAAGCGTTCTGTGTGTGGGTGGTTCATGGCTGGTTCCAGCAGACGCGCTGGAAGCGGGCGACTACGACCGCATCACTAAACTGGCTCGCGAAGCTGTAGAAACGGCGACCCTGTAAGGTGTCGGCGCTATCCGGTGTCATTGCCGGATAACGAAAAAAGCGGATTGCGCAAGCAACCCGCTTTTTTTTATCGCTAAGCATTGCCTCCTGGCGTTACCCTCGAACAATCACCGAGGCTGCCGCGCTTTTTGCCCGTTCTACCGCTTGCTCAACGCTTTCTGCGGTTGCCAGCGCAACGCCCATCCGGCGCGAACCGTCAATCTCCGGCTTAGCAAACAGGCGCAACTGTACACCCGAACCCAGCGCATGTTGGACGTTATCAAAGGTGACGTTATTGCTGGTTAACTGTGGCAGCAGCACCGCAGACGCCGATGGGCCATACTGGCGAATCGCGCCAACAGGCAGCCCTAAAAACGCGCGAACGTGCAGGGCAAACTCGGAAACGTCCTGTGAAATGAGCGTCACCATGCCGGTATCGTGCGGGCGTGGCGACACCTCGCTGAATACCACATCATCGCCGCAAACAAACAGTTCTACGCCAAACAGGCCGTAACCACCCAGCGCCAGAACCACGTCGCGGGCAATATTCTGGGCGCGCGACAGCGCCAGATCACTCATCTGCTGCGGCTGCCAGGACTCACGATAATCGCCATCTTCCTGGCGATGGCCCACGGGGGCGCAGAAGTGAACGCCATCGACGGCATTCACGGTGAGTAGCGTAATCTCAAAATCAAAATTCACCACGCCTTCAACAATCACGCGACCCGCGCCCGCACGGCCACCCTGTTGGGCGTATTGCCACGCCTGCGTCAGTTGATCCTGATGGCGAATAAACGTCTGCCCTTTACCCGATGAACTCATGACAGGCTTGATGATGCACGGCAGACCGATATCCGCTACCGCCTGACGGAATTGCGCTTCACTATCGGCAAAATAGTAGGCGGAGGTTGGCAGCTTGAGCGTTTCTGCCGCCAGACGACGGATCCCTTCACGGTTCATGGTCAACTGCGTGGCGCGAGCGCACGGCACAACGTGCTGGCCCGCTTGCTCCAGTTCAACCAGCATGTCGGTAGCGATAGCCTCGATTTCCGGTACTATATAATGCGGTTTTTCCCGCTCAACCAGCGCTTTTAGCGCAGAGCCATCCTGCATATTAATGACATAGGAGCGGTGCGCGACGTGCATCGCTGGTGCGTCGGCGTAACGATCGACGGCGATCACTTCTACCCCTAAACGCTGGCATTCGATTGCCACCTCTTTGCCTAACTCACCTGAACCCAGAAGCATTACGCGCGTCGCCGCAGGACGCAGAGCTGTGCCTAATAACGTCATGACCTATTCCACCGTCTAACCAAAGTTTGGCGCATTATAAACGAAAACGTTTGCGTCTGTCTTGTTGTCGAAAACTGAGTGACGTTATCGTCTTAAATTTGCGCATCTTTATACGGAGCAGACATATTCTGACATCGCCTCGCTTAGTCTGAATAATTAACGTATTTCTACCGGAGGACATATGTCAGGCTGGCTTAATCAACTGCAATCACTGCTTGGGCAAAAATCGGGTGAGGGGAAAAATGAACTTAGCAAAATGCTGGTGCCAGGTGCATTAGGCGGTCTTGCTGGGTTGCTGCTCGCCAGTAAGTCGTCACGCAAAATCCTGGCGAAGTATGGCACTGGCGCACTGCTGGTGGGCGGCGGTGCGGTCGCTGGTAGCGTGTTATGGAACAAGTATAAAGATAAACTGCGCGGCAATCCGCAAACGGAAATGAAATACGGCGAGCCTCCGGCGCCCGTGGATGTGCGTACCGAGCGCCTGATCCTGGCGCTGGTTTTCGCGGCGAAGAGTGACGGGCACATTGATGCCCAAGAACAGGCCGCCATTGAACAACATCTACGCGAGGCGGGTGTAGAAGAGCAGGGGCGTGCGCTTATTGCGCAGGCTATTGAACAGCCGCTCGATCCACTGCGTTTGGCGCGCGATATTCATAATGAAGAAGAGGCGCTGGAACTCTATTTTGTCAGCTGTGCCGCGATTGATATCGATCACTTTATGGAACGTAGCTATTTGAATGCGCTGGGTGAGGCATTGAAGCTGCCACTGGAGGTGCGTGAAAGCATCGAACAGGATTTACGCCAGCAAAAACAGCAACTTTAAACACTTTATTAAAGGTTTTACTTGCATCGTCGTTTATTTTGTCCACCCTTATAGGGAGTGACTATTACGGAAGAATAACGAGATGCCACCTAAAGCAAAACGGATCCCCCACACCATGACAGTGCATGGTGATACGCGCATTGATAACTACTATTGGCTGCGCGATGACACACGTTCAAAACCTGCGGTGCTCGACTATTTACAGCAAGAGAACGCCTATGGCCGCCAGGCGATGTCATCGCAAAAGAGCCTGCAGGATCGTGTGCTGAAAGAGATTGTAGACCGCATTCCTCCACGCGAGGTTTCTGCGCCGTATATCAAAAATGGCTACCGCTATCGCCAGGTGTACGAGCCGGGGCGCGAGTACGCGATTTATCAGCGCCAGGCGCTGGGTGAGGAGCAGTGGTCGCTACTGATTGATGAAAACAAACGCGCTGCGCACAGTGAGTTTTATACCCTGGGCGGCCTCAACGTCGCGCCGGATAATAATCTATTGGCGGTAACCGAAGATTTTCTCTCGCGCCGCCAATACGGCCTGCGCATTCGCCACCTGGAAAATGAAACGTGGCTGCCGGAAGTGATTGAAAATGTCTCGCCGGGCGTCGTATGGGCCAATGACTCGCGCGCGCTGTACTATGTTCGCCAGCACCCAACCACGCTGCTGCCGTGGCAGGTTTGGCGGCATCAGGTCGGTGCTCCGGCAACGCAGGACGAGCTTATCTATGAAGAAGCGGATGAAACCTTCTACGTAAGCCTGCACAAAACCTCGTCGCGCCAATATGTGGTGATTGCGCTTTCCAGCGCGACAACCAGTGAAATGCTATTGTTGGATGCCGACCAACCGGACGCCAGGCCGCGCGCCTATCTACCACGCCGTAAAGATCACGAATACAGCCTCGATCACTATCAACAGCAGTTTTATCTGCGCTCTAACCGTGATGGGAAAAACTTCGGCCTGTACCGCAGCGCCGGATGGGAGGAAAGCGAGTGGCAGACGCTGATTGCCCCGCGCAGCGACGTGATGCTGGAAGATTTCACCCTGTTCCGTGATTGGCTGGTGGTGGAAGAACGTGAGCGTGGTTTAACCCGATTGCGGCAAATTCACCGTCATCGCCAGCAGGAAACGGCAATCGCTTTCGATGATCCGGCGTACGTCACCTGGATTGCCCATAATCCGGAACCTGAAACTGCCTGTTTGCGTTACGGATATTCGTCAATGACCACGCCAGATACGTTGTTTGAACTGGATATGGACAGCGGAGAGCGCCGGGTACTAAAGCAGCAAGAAGTTAAAGGCTTTGACGCCAGCCGCTATCGTAGCGAACGTTTTTGGATAACTGCTCGCGATGGCGTCGAAGTGCCAGTCTCGCTGGTGTATCGTCATGAACATTTCCGTCGTGGTAAAAACCCGCTGTTGGTTTACGGTTACGGCTCTTACGGCGCCAGTATGGACGCCGATTTCAGCAGTAGCCGTTTGAGCCTGCTCGATCGCGGGTTTGTCTTTGCCATTGCCCATATACGCGGCGGCGGGGAGTTAGGGCAGCAGTGGTATGAAGACGGGAAATTCTTGAAAAAGAAAAATACCTTCAATGACTATCTCGATGTTTGCGATGCGCTGCTGGAAAAAGGTTACGGCGACCCTGCGCTCTGTTATGGCATGGGCGGCAGTGCTGGGGGGATGCTGATGGGCACGGTCATTAACGAACGCCCGGAACTGTTTCATGGCGTGGTCGCGCAAGTGCCGTTTGTCGATGTGGTCACGACCATGCTTGATGAATCCATCCCGCTAACGACCGGTGAATTTGAAGAGTGGGGCAACCCGCAGGACCAAACGTACTATCGCTATATGAAGTCCTACAGCCCGTATGACAACGTTCGACCTCAGGCTTACCCGCATTTACTGGTGACGACCGGCTTGCACGACTCACAGGTGCAATACTGGGAACCGGCGAAATGGGTGGCAAAACTGCGTGAGCTGAAGGTGGATGATAACCTGTTGCTACTGTGTGCCGACATGGACTCAGGGCACGGCGGGAAATCCGGGCGTTACAAAAGCTATGAAGGCGTTGCGCTTGAGTTCGCATTCCTGATTGCCTTGGCGCAGGGAACTCTGCCAGGGTGTACTGAACGCTAGTTACTTATCGAGGTAGTGTTTGAGCGTAAGGCGAAGTTCCGGGCTCATGCGGTCGAGGTTATTAAACAGCCACCGCAGATAGCCCGGGTCGTTCTTCGCCACCTCGGAGACTTCCTGCCCACGGTATTTGCCGAAGGTAAAGGTGCGTAGCAACGCTGGGCGGCCTGTTACCTCAACCATTTGCTCCGCCGTCCAGCCAGAGGTTTGCATAATATCAATCAACAGCGCGGCGGTAATGTAGCAGTCATACAGCGCTCGGTGGTGATGCAGCCCCGGCGGTGTCGCCACGCTGAGCTTGCGTGATTTATACAGCGCCATATTGCTGTATTTTATGCCGGGCCACAGGCGGCGCGCCATTTTCATGGTGCAAATCCATTCGCCGTCCATTTCGGGCAGTACTCGGCGGTCAAAGCTGGCGTTATGCGCGACATACCACGGGCTACCCTGGTAAAAAGGCACGACGTCCTCAATCCACGGTTTATCGGCGACCATCTCTTCGGTAATGCGATGAATAGCCATTGCCTGCGCGCTGATGGGGCGGTCGGGGCGAACCAAATGGCTCATGGGGTTGACTATCTGACCGTCAATAACATCAACGGAGGCTATCTCAACGACGCCTCCTTGTAGATCGCAGGTTTCGGTATCTATTACGCGCAGCATGGCAGGCTCCCAGCCAAAACGACTAGCGTAATGGAATGATCTCACCTTGCCAACCCTGAGCGCTTTTTCTGCCGGTCAACAGCAGTTCACCGCTGTCGGCGCGCACGATGAGCTGGCCGTTTTCATCCCATAATGCACTGCCACCGGAAAAACGTCCGCTGGCGTAGTTCGACTTTAATACGGCAATGGCGTACTTGTGGGCAAAACGCTGCAACCGCTGGGTGATGCGCTGCTGCTGAGGCTCCGCCATCCCGCTTACTGTCGCCAGTAGCGAGGCCTGCGCAGACAGTTCGCAGCCGTCCGCGTTTAGCTCAAAGACACTGACCTGATCCGATTCTGGTGCCAGGCACGTTCCGTGGCCTTGCTGATGCTTAACCGGCTTGTCGCTGGAGGGGGCAAAAATCACGATACCTTTGATGCGTTTGCCGCCGCTTTCGACCGGCAGCCCGGCAATAATGGTCATTTGATGACGCTGGGCGGCATCGCTTAACGGTTGAAGCTGGTTATCACACGGCGGCGCGGGCAGCGTCTGCTCATCGTCAGGGCCTGTCAGCGATAGTTCAGGGAAGATTAATACCTTGCACGCCTGTTCGGCAGCGGCATCAATAAAACGGAGGTGGTGGGCGATATTTTCGGCAACATCTCCCTTGCGTGGCGCATATTGCGCTGCTGCTACAGTCCATGTCAGCATAGTTGCATCCTTCAACACGTTGTCAGTGGGCTTTTATTCTGTGTCATGCTATCAAACTGGACGTAAGGAACTGTCACTAAAGGTAAGCATTATTTGCTTTTTGGCTCATACGGCAGACGAGAGAGGTTGACCGACGCCAGGCGATGGGCAATCAGACGCTCGCGGAACCAATCGCGCAGATGGGCGGGTTGTTCACGTTCAACCACTTCGGCAATGACCGGCATGTTATAGCGTTCTTTGAAGGCAACGCCTGCGGCGGCAAGATCGACGTTCACTTTGTCCATCTCTTGTTGAGGTAAGGCAGCCAGATTGATTTGCATGATTTTCTCCTTGGTATAGCGCACAAAAGTTACTAAGAGTATCGCAAAATGGCAAGTCCAGGGGGCGCTCATCTCGACTCGAACATTATACAGCGTTATTCTTTGGGTTATATAGATAACAAAAAGGAATGATGGAAATGAAATTCACCGCACCCCGCGCGTTCTGCGCCACGCTGTTTCTGCTCGGCTCTTTCGTCGCATCGCCTGTCTGGGCGCACGCTCATCTGCAACAGCAAACACCGGCTGCCAACTCAGAGGTCAGCCCTGCGCCACAAACAATCACGCTGACCTTCACTGAAGGTGTCGAAGCGAATTTCAGTGGTATTACCCTTAAAGGCCCGACCCAGCAGACGTTAGCCACCGGCAAGGTAACCCGCGCCGCGAATGACAAAACGCAGCTTATCGTGCCGATAAGCGAAACGCTGGCGTCCGGGTTGTATACCGTCGAATGGCACGTTGTTTCCGTCGATGGACACAAAACCAAAGGTCAGTATCAATTTAGCGTTAAATAATCATGCTGACGGCACTTTATATCGGGCTGCGATTTGCCCACTTTGCCTCGCTGATGGTGGCCTTTGGCTGCACGTTATACGCGGGTTGGTGGTCACCGCTGGCGCTACGCCGACTGTTGATACAGCGCTTTTCTCATCTGTTACGCGGCGCATTAGTGCTGAATGTGCTGACGGCCATGCTGATGCTGATGGCGCAAGGTGGCCTGATGGGCGATGGTTGGGGAGATGCCTTGCAGCCTGACGTCTGGCTGGCGGTGTTGCAAACCCAGTTCGGCGGCGTTTGGCTGTGGCAGATTGTGTTGGCGTGGGTGGCGCTGGGGGTTGTGTTGGTGCAGCCACGGCAAATGATGCGCCTGCTTTTGCTTCTCAGTGCCGCGCAGTTTATTCTGCTGGCCGGAGTGGGACATGCGGCGATGTCCGACGGTGCGGTAGGGGCGTTGCAGCGCATTAACCATGCGGTGCACCTTCTCTGTGCTGGCGCGTGGGTTGGCGGGTTGATACCGTTTCTCTACTGCTTACGCCTGGCAAACGGGCGCTGGCGTCAATTGGCTATCACCACCATGATGCGTTTTTCACGCTATGGACATTTGGCAGTCGCCGGAGTTATTGCCACTGGGATTATCAATAGCGGGCTGATTCAGGGCGGTTTCACCACCACTACGCCATACGGTGTGGCGGTGTGGCTGAAAGGTGGACTCGTCGCGCTGATGGTGCTGATTGCACTCGTAAACCGCTATTTATTGGTGCCAAGAATGTCGGCAAACCTGGCGCAGACTCAGCGCTTTTTTGTCCGCACGACGCAGGCTGAAATTATTTTAGGGGCACTGGTGCTGGCAGCGGTAAGTCTGTTTGCCACCTGGGAGCCTTTTTGATTAAACGAGCGAAATTATGAAAAAAATCATTCTCTCTTTGTTGTTATTAACGGCTTCTGGCTCAGCGTTGGCGGCACAAATCATTACTGTCAGCCGTTTTGAAATGGGTAAAGATAAGTGGGCGTTTAATCGTGAAGAGGTGATGCTGACCTGTCGGCCTGATAACGCGCTGTATGTCATTAACCCGAGCACGCTGGTGCAATACCCGTTAAACGATGTGGCTGAAAAGCAGGTGAAAGAGGGGAAAACGCAGGCGCAGCCGCTGAGTATTATTCAGGTCGATGACCCGCATAAATCGGGTGAAAAAATGAGTTTGGCGCCGTTTATCGAACGAGCACAGAAACTCTGCTAATCAGCAGAATATCTGTTTAATAATCAATAAAAAACCGCAATCATTCTCGCGGAATGGCTGCGGTTTTTTTTATCTTATGCCGTTTCTTCGACGAAAATTTTCAGCTCACAGTGGATGCGGACTGGAAAACCTGTCACGGTCATCTATTCTTATAAAGCAAGGCGACTTAGCCTGCATTAATGCCAACTTTTAGCGCACGGCTCTCTCCCAAGAGCCATTTCCCTGGACCGAATACAGGACTCGTATTCGGTCTCTTTTTATCTATGCAATTCTATGGGGTATTTCGGTTATCACACTAACTTCCCCGAAAATCCGCCGAAACATCCATATCGTCGCTAAACCATACCATACTCCGCACTACGTGCGTCCAGATAAATTTGCGTTATTGTTAAAATTTTGTGTGTTGACGGCGGCGTGTTTGGCTATATTGCTATTTTCATCAAACCCATATGGGCCATGACGGAAATTTCGTGAGTGCGCTTGAACCCACAAACGGCTGGCTCAAGCGCGTGGTGCTGGCCCGCTATTCAATAAATCCTAGCTTAAATTGCTCTTTAGCAGCCAGTGACTGTAGCTCCGGCTTCTCCGGGTAAGTGGCTAGTAGCGGGAAGAATACCGATTCGCCAATAATACTCCGGCTGTTGGCATCGGCCGGGCGTAGCCCCCATACATTCTGGTAGGTCATCGGTACGGTCTGACCGTTAATGACCGTATTACCGATGTACAGCATGATATGCCCTTTAATGTAGACGAGCGTGGTAAACGGCCTGCCGTGTGCAGTTAGATAACGTAGCCGTTCCTCGGTATCTTCCTTACTGAGATCGACAATCCGGGTTGCGGCCTGTATTTGTGCCGCCGAATTTCTAGGAAGAAGGATGCCAAAAGGCATCATTAGACTGCGTATTTCACTAGAACAGTCATTATAGAAATTATAATTACCCCAGCCATACGGTTTACCGCTCATCGACCGCATCAGCGTAGCAATATTTTTAGGTGTCATTTTCCACGGCATGGCGACAAAGGAGCCTTCGTCTAGCTGTGCCTGGTCAATCTGTGCGCGACCATCACTTTTACGTACTGGTACTGCAACCTCAAAAAAGCCGGAAGTTTTTTTCGTGAAGGGTAAAAGCGTACCGGGGCGAGCCGTAAAATAATACTGCCCGCTTCCCTGGACGGAAACGGAATCTTCGATAAATGCGCCGAGATTTTTACCAGCCAGCGCCAGCCATTTGGTCACGAACGGCTGATCCGCGCCAGCGATATCTTCGCTTTGCACCCACCCGGTGACGGTAGGGGATAAAATGTATTTCCAGCGTTTGTCACGGCTATCTGCCAGCACGTATACGGGAGTGCCGGGGCGAACAGAAGATTCCTGTAAATTGTCAAAAGGGTATCCCTGCCCGGCGTGACGGGGATCGTCGTAAGCGGGATCGATAGTCGGAAGCACCCTGACCAGCGTTTCCCTGACGGCAATCCCTCGTCCCGAAGCGTGGTAAACATGATCAATAGCGGTAGTCGCGTTATCTCTTATTTCTAGCTTCCAGCGTTCCGAGTGAACGCGGAAGTTTTCACCCCAGGAGACACTTTGCTCCTTAAGATACCTTTTGATACCGGCATCACGGGCACTTTCTACTCCCTTACTCAGAACTGATGAAATGTAGTTTGGGTTCCAGGGGGACTTATCGTTGGGTCCCATCCCAAAATAGTGGGATTTCAGTTCGGTAAAATAGCGTTGCTGCACGACAGCATCCATCACAGGGAAGAGCATATCCGGGCCGGGAGGGAGCCATTTATCGACTAACTGCGGGTATTTATCCAGCGGGAATAACGATTTGGTTGGGTCGATATAGTCTGCCGACGCCTGACCTGCGGCAGCGGTGTCGTTTAACTCATGACCGGACGGAACAGAGTGACACGCCGCGAGTAGCAAGGGGGCAATCAGGAAAAAGGGCTTTATTCCTTCTGGTATTGGGATTGGTTTCATACAGTCTCTCCGATAATGGCTTTGTTACTCAGCCCATAGCACACCGATACCCGGTTTCGGGCGTATGTATTGCAGAAACGACGCATCCAACATTTTCTGTTTTCGGTTGACGCTTTTCTGTTTGCGACCAGCGAGACGGTATTTTTGAGCCATACCTGCCCGTGGTGATTGGGCACGATACCCACCAGCAAGGCGACCATAAATCAGTTGATGGCTGTATTTGACAGCGTTGGTTAGTGCGCACTGAAGGCCGGTACGCGGAAGATTGACAACTGCACACAGGCGTATCGAGCTGTCTATCCAGCGATTGTTTTCGGAAAAATAGAGGGGCTGCGCGGGGGACTGGGCGTTTTTACGGAATTATATTCACATAATAAATATGTTGCTAATTATAATAATGTACAGCAATAACAGAAAATTTTCGTTTAGGGTAATAAAAAGATCTATTTTTTTATAGAGAAAAGGCGCATGATCGCGGCGAGTTTAGCCACAGCCTGCCACGCCACGCCTTTTTCTGTCTTTGTACCGTTTTGTAAATAAACGTCGGGCAGTGAATTTGTCGAACGTAGAACTGTCGAACACTTATACGTACCGCATAAAGACAGATGAACGGAATCGTTTTTTCCTTACGCGTTACCCGTGCTCCACGTTACTGGAAAAGATGATGTTCAAAAATTTCGATTTCCGCTTGCTTCACCCACGTAATGGGCTGAAGTGGTTCGCGCTCGCGCTCTTATGGCTGGTGGTACAGCTTCCCTATCCTGTATTGCATAAACTTGGTACTTCCGTTGGTAAAGCCTCGCGCCGTTTCTTAAAACGTCGTGAGCAAATTGCTACACGCAATATTGAACTCTGTTTCCCGAAGATGGATGCGGCTGAGCGGGAAAAACTCATCGAACAAAACTTTATGTCGCTCGGCATGGGGCTTATCGAAACCGGCATGGCCTGGTTTTGGAGCGATGCGCGAGTACGCAAATGGTTTGATGTTGAAGGCTACGCCAACCTGACAGAAGCGCTGCAACAGCAGCGCGGCGTGATGGTGGTGGGCGTCCATTTTATGTCGCTGGAATTAGGCGGCCGCGCAATGGGTCTGTGTCGTCCAATGATGGCAACCTATCGCCCACATAACGATCCGCTGATGGAGTGGGTTCAAACCACCGGGCGTTTGCGTTCCAATAAAGCAATGATTGACCGCCGCAACCTGCGTGGTCTGGTGCAGGCATTGAAAGCGGGTGAAGCCGTTTGGTTCGCACCGGATCAAGACTACGGCCCGAAAGGCAGTGTCTTTGCGCCGTTCTTTTCCGTCAGTGAAGCGGCAACCACCAACGGTACGAATGTGCTGTCACGGTTGTCCGGCGCAGCCATGCTGACCGTGACGATGGTGCGTAAATGTAATAAGCGGGGTTATACCTTGCACATCAGCAAAGCGATGACCGATTATCCTTGTGGCGATGAAGTTACCGCCGCAAGCTATATGAATAAGATTATTGAACGCGAGATTTTACGTGCGCCAGAGCAATATCTGTGGGTGCATCGTCGGTTTAAAACCCGGCCTCGGGGAGAAGCCTCGTTATATAAAGTGATACCACATGCTAAATAATAAATAACCCGCCTGTAGGCGGGTTCTTTTTGGGTTAAACAAGGCGCATAACCCAGGCGTCAGAACGTTGGTCGTAATGTTTGCGATAGAGAACATTACGTTCGCCATCAAGAAGGGCCGGAATGCTGGTATCGGCGTCCCAGGCATCGAGCTGCATACATAAGTCAGGATCGGATTTACAGGGAATGCTTAACGTTCGCTCGCCGTGCTGCTCCGGGTGCAGCACGGCATCATCAATTTCGAATGCGCCGATGCGTACGCTGGTTTTACTCATAATGATCTCCGTTAATCTGCTGAGTTGTGTGGTACGACCAGTTTGGCCGTACTTATTTCAGCGTAGTCAACGTAGAGGATTCTGCCAGTAAAAACGTGCGCTTTTTAGGCGTGCTATTCTGACCTGCTGGCAAACAGCTTTCCGTCACGCACTAATTCTCGCGGATAGCTGTTTTTCAACCGTGAGTTAATGCGTTTCGCAAGCCCCAACGGGAAGCCCTGGAAGGTGACAATTACATCATCGTGTGCTGGTGGCTGTTGCGGATAAACATCGCGCCCGCGATACCACTCCTGCGCGTCGTCGAGCGTGAGTTCATGCCCCAGTGTTTCGACATTCGCCAGCGCAATAACCGCTTCATGCTGCCAGCGGAAGCCTTTGTTATGCGTCTCGGCAAGCTTGATACCAATGCGTGAGAAACGCACTTTGCCCAATAGAGGCTCTATTTCTGTCGGGAACAGCCAGATTTCTTTGTCGCGCTGCCACAGCGTTAGCGCGTCATCCCATTCAATACCCACACTGCGGGCGGCGCTAACCACGGTGGTCGACTCACGGGTTTTCATCGGCGAAAACGGGAATTTGCCCACTTTGTAACCCGGTGCGGGTAGTGGCGGGATGGCTGCTGTTTTGTGCAGCCGGGCGACAAAAAAACCTTCACAGTCATAAATCTGAGGGAACACGTGCAGGAAACCTTCTGCCGTTAGCGCCTGTTCCGCCGTCGGGAATAAATCACCCAGCGGGGTGATTTCAACGGCGTCAGGATAGCGCTCCAGCAGCCAGGCAATCACCGCTTCGTTTTCATCGCGGTTCAACGTGCAGGTGGAATACACCAGCGTACCGCCTGGGCGTAGCGCATGAAACGCGCTATCGATAAGTTCTCGTTGGGTGCTGGCGATGTCCTGATTACTGGCGAGCGACCAGTTTTTCAGGGCGTCAGGGTCTTTGCGTACCACGCCTTCGCCGGAGCAAGGGGCGTCGAGCAAAATAGCGTCGAAACATTCTGGCAGCGCCGCGCCAAACACCCGGCCATCAAAGTGGGTCAGGGCGGTATTGGTAAGGCCGCAACGGCTGATGTTGGCGTGGAGCACTTTCACGCGACTGGCGGAAAACTCGTTCGCCAGCAGCATTCCACGATTGCCCATTCGGGCGGCGATTTGCGTGGTTTTTGACCCAGGTGCTGCGGCCACGTCCATGACCCGCTGAGGTTGCAAGCCGTGGGCAAACAGAGCAGCGACAGGCAGCATGGAGCTGGCTTCCTGAATATAAAACAGGCCGCTTAAATGTTCTGCGGTACTGCCCAGCGGCAATGCCTCTTCGTCATCTCGTTCAATCCAGAAACCTTCCGCACACCAGGGAATGGGCGTTAACTGCCAGCCATAAGGCGCAACCAGCGCCAGGAAATCTTCAACCGTAATTTTCAGCGTGTTGACGCGAATACTCCGGCGCAACGGGCGTTGGCAGGCATCAATGAACGCTTCAAAAGAGAGGTGAGCAGGCATGGCCTCACGCATTTGCGCAAGGAATTCATCGGGAAAATAGACAGAGTTTTGAGCCACTGGCGAATACCACAAGGAGATAAAGAGCGCGCAGTCTACCATAAAACGCGCCGGTGACGGACACCGGCGCGTTGTGGGTTAACGTGGCAGGGCAGTGCCCCATTCACGCCATTCTTTGGGTTCAGACTCCAGCAGCAGGAAGTGTTTGCCTTCCTGGGCTTTTGGCGCTAACGGCGTGCCCGGCGGTGTCGCGAATGCAATACCGCCGCGAATGAACTGGTTAAATGTACCGGTTTTCACCACACCACCTACCAGGCCAAAGTCGAGGCTGTAGCCGGAGGCTAGCCAGAACACCGAGTTATTGCGCAGCAGGTGCTGGTAGCGCTGACCGATCCGCAATTCCACCATTACGCGGTCTGACAGGCTGCCCAGGTGCAGACCGGTGACGGTGCCCACTTCAATACCACGGAACAGCACCGGCGTACCAATGCTCAGTGAGCCAGCCTCTGGCGCTTCAACCACGACATTCAGGCCGTTGAGGTAGCGAGAATCGGCGATCGTCGCCTCTTGCAACTCAAAGTCACGGCGCAGGTCGCCGTGCCCGGGTTCAACGTTGACGTACGGTTGCAGCAGCGTATCAAGATGTTCTACGCCCGCAGCAGAAATTTGCGGGGTGATAACCGAGAAGCGCGTCCCACGGCGAGCAAAGGTATTCACATATTCCGGGTAGAGCACTGCGCTGGCCTGGACTTCGTTGCGAGACGCGTTCAGCGCCAGGCTTTGAATTTGCCCAATATCAATCCCCAGGTAGCGAATTGGCATACCCGCTGCCAGTTTATCGGCATCGAAAGCGTGCAGAGTAATTTGCCCACCGACCGCACGAGCTGCAGTTTCTGATGGGAATAACACCCGTTTATCACCCTTGCGATTGCCCGCGCTCGCCTGGTTAATGTTGTCAAAGCTGACCGCGCCTTTCAGCGCTCGCGACAGCGGCGATGCCTGCACCGTCAGGCCACTGCCGTTTAGCTGCACTTTCGCGCCGCCTTCGGCCCAGAACACGCTGTTTGGCGTCAGCAGCGAGCGGTACTCCGGCTTAATGTGTACCGCAATGTCAAAAGCGTTAGCCCGAGGTTGAACAGAGGTCACTTCACCCACTTCAAATTTGCGATATAACACCACGGAACCACTCTGGATATCCGGCAGTGTTTCCGCGCTGAGCACCAGTGTGGTGGTGGGGAAGTCGCTCAGGCTGTTTTCCTGCGCTTTCTCGATATTGGCGTACAGCGGATAGCTCTCTTTCATGGCTCCTTTTTCGCCTGGCAGAATGCGAATGCCGCCGCTCAGCCACTCGTTAGCGCTGGCGCCAAGGAACTCAACGCCATCAATACCGACTTTCACATCCATTTTGCTGTTGACCACAAACTTGCTGTCGCCGTGCACCAGATCGCGATACTGCGGGTCAATGGCAATCGCAAAACTCACGCCTTTGGCGCTCAGCGTTCGTTCCAGCACTTGGCCGATTTTCACTCCATGCAGCATAATTGGCTGCCCACCTTCAATACCGTAGCTCTCTGGTGCGGTGAGCGTCAGTGTCATCACGCCGGGTTGTTGCAGCAAGGTTTTGTCGGAAGCCAGCACCGTGAAACGGTCTTTAGGTTCACCGTCGCCGGGCACTAGTTCAAAGGTGCTGCCGGTCAGTAACATGCTGAGATTCGGGTTATCCAGCGACAACTTCGGTTGATGCAGTTCAATTCGGGTATTGGTGCGCAGCAGCGAAACCACACTGGGGTCAACGGTCATTTCACCGGTGACGGAGCTGTCCGGGTTAAGAGTTAATTTGGTCAACTGACCCACTTCCAGCCCTTGATATAGCATGGAAGTTGAACCAGCTTTCAACCCATCACCGCTAGGTAATTGCAACTGAACGATAACCCCGCGCTGGCTGTGGGCGAGGTCTTCATACAGGCCGAACTCATCATTCTGCGCGGCGGTTTTCGAGTCTGGCGGCGAGTCAAAGGCAATCGCGCCATTCACCAATGCCGCTAGGCTTTCTAATTGCACTTTCGCACCGCTGAGCGCAACGTCGGCTTTTATCCCGGATACGTTCCAGAAACGGCTGCCTTTTTTCACCAGGTTAGTGAAACGCCGCTCAATCAATACGTCGATGGTCACGCCCTGATTGTTCGGATTGATGGCGTAGTCATACACGCGACCGACCGGAATTTTGCGGAAATAGACCAGCGACCCGCTGTTGAGCGAGCCGAGATCGGGCGCATGGAGGTGAATCATCAGCTCGCCGTTGTTGAGCCGGTATTTGGGCTGCGTGTCCAGCGCGGTGAAGTGTTCGCTTGGCTCGCCTTTGCCCGGCATCATGCCGATATAGTTACCACCGACTAGCGCATCCAATCCTGAAACCCCAGCCAGCGAGGCCTTCGGCGTTACCAGCCAGAACTGCGTGTCGGAACGTAGGGCGTCTTCCATGTCGCTTTTAATACTCGCGCGGACCTCAATTTTGCTGCGGTCCCGGGCGAGGCGGATATCCTGCACCGTACCGACCTCCACACCCTGGAAACGGACTGGCGTGCGTCCGGGAACAATACCGTCCGCCGACATAAAATCGATGGTAATGGTTGTGCCGCGATCTTCATAACTGTTCCAGATAAGCCAGCCAGCAATCAGTAAAGCGATAACTGGTAAAAGCCAGAACGGTGAAATGCGACGTTTTGTTTTAATTCGCGCCTCAGTCGGTGAGGCGGGCGTTTCCTGACTCATGTGCGTCCCAAAGTAAGCGGCTGTCCAGCCATTCAACAGCAAGGATAGTTAATATTACCGCCGCGCCAAAATAAAACGCAGCGGGGCCCATCGTGAAAGCGAGAAGCTGATCGCGATTAATGAGCGACATGGTTAATGAAATGACAAACAGATCCAGCATTGACCAGCGGCCAATCCAGGTGACAAAACGCAACATTAAAATGCGCGCGCGTAAACCTTGCTGGCACTTGAAGTGAATACTAATCAATAACGTCAGTAGCACCAGAACTTTAGTGAATGGCACCAGGATACTGGCAAAAAACACCACCGCAGCCACGGCGACATTGCTGTTAGCCAGCGACATAATCCCCGACATAATGGTGTCTTCCTGCCGCCCGCCGTTGACGTAAATAATCGAAATAGGCAGCAGATTGGCGGGGATGAGGAACACAATCGAACTCACCAGCGCCGCCCAACTTTTTTGCAGACTTTGCCGACGGCGGTAGCGCAGAGGGGTATGACAGCGGTGGCAGCGCCCGCGTGCATCGGTAAAACCGGTGTGGTGGCAGTTCAGGCAAACGCGTAACTCAGCGTCCGGGCGCGTGGCGGGGCGCTGCGGATAAAAACGCTCCCACAGTTGTTCTACGTTCAGGTGAATTAACGTCAGAATGCTGAGTACGACCAGCGAAATAAACGCCAGCAGGCCAATTCCTGGCTGGAGAAACGCGTAATCCTGCACTTTGATAGAGGCGACAGCGATACCCACAAGGTAGATATCCAGCATCACCCACTCTTTGAGTTTATCGAGCATCAGCAGGACAGGGCGGAGATTCATCCCTAGAATGTTTCCTAGCCACAGATAGGCGATAGCTATCACCAGTACCGCAGGTGCGGCGACGGTGCAGAAGAAGACCATGGCTGCGGTGATGGGGTCGCCACGATCGGTCATCTGCCAGATACCCTGTAACAGGTCAGCATCAATACGCACCCCGAGCAGGTGCAGACGTAGCAACGGCTCGCTCCAGGCGAAAGGCATAAGCAGTAACATGGCGATTGCCATTGCGCCCAGGCGCGTTAATGACCAATCGCGGCCATCACGCACTTTGGCGTTGCAGCGAGGGCAGTAAGCGCACTGCGATGATTTTACGACCGGTAACCGAAAAAGCATATCGCACTGGGGGCAACGTTGATAATGTGCCCCTGGCAACGGTGTGCTAACGGTCTGAATGCGTATTTTTTTCGTCGGCGTTATATGTGATGTTTTAAGTGCCATTTATTACATTGATAAATGAATGTATAACTCTATCTTAACCTAAGTACGGATTCATCTTGAGCATGAGCGCACTTAATGCGTATTTTATAAGGCGCTAGAGGAAGTAACGTATCAGTAACATTGTAAACAATAGTGATTGAATAATGACCAAAACAGAGTTTTACACGGATCTTAACCGTGATTTTCAGGCATTGATGGCAGGTGAAACAAGTTTTTTAGCGGTAATTTCTAATACCAGCGCGCTGTTATACGAGCGCCTGTCTGATGTGAACTGGGCCGGTTTTTATCTGTTGGAAGGCGATACGCTGGTTCTGGGGCCGTTCCAGGGCAAAATTGCCTGCGTGCGTATCCCGGTTGGTCGTGGCGTCTGCGGTACTGCTGTTGCGCAAAATCGCGTACAGCGCGTTGAAGATGTTCATGCATTTGATGGTCATATCGCCTGCGACGCTGCCAGTAATTCAGAAATTGTCCTGCCATTGCAGGTCAATAATCAGGTTATTGGTGTGTTGGATATCGACAGCACGGTGTTCTCGCGCTTTAGCGAAGAAGACGAACAGGGCTTAACTGAACTGGTCGTGCACCTTCAAAAAGTGCTTGAAGCCACCGATTATCAAAAATTCTTTGCAACCGTCGCAGGATAATCAACGGATAACGTAGCATTTAGCGATGGCGTCATTATAATGTCGCCTGTTCATGCCTGCGGCTTGTTGGCTACGTCCGTTGTAATCAGGAAATTTCATGGAAAATCAACCTAAGTTGAACAGCAGTAAAGAAGTTATCGCATTTCTGGCCGAACGTTTTCCGCAGTGCTTTAGCGCGGAAGGTGAGGCTCGCCCCCTGAAAGTCGGTATTTTTCAGGATCTCGTCGAGCGTGTTGAAGGGGAAATGAACCTCAGCAAAACTCAACTGCGTTCCGCATTACGTCTTTATACTTCAAGCTGGCGCTACCTGTACGGTATCAAACCAGGTGCAGTACGTGTCGATCTCGACGGTAATCCTTGCGGTGAACTGGATGAGCAGCACGTGGCGCACGCGCGTCAGCAGCTTGAAGAAGCCAAAGCCCGTGTTCAAGCGCAGCGCGCTGAACAGCAGGCTAAAAAACGCGAAGCGGCTGCTGCTGCGGGCGAACAAGGAGATGCGCCACGTCGTGAGCGTAAACCTCGTCCTCCAGTGCGTCGCAAAGAAGGTGCTGAGCGTAAACCACGTGCCGCTACTGCGAAGCCAGCAGCGAAAGCCGTACGTGAAGTGCGTGAAGAAAAGCATACGCCGGTATCCGATTTGTCTGCACTGAGCGTTGGTCAATCGCTGAAAGTTAAAGCAGGCAACAGCGCGATGGATGCAACCATTTTGGAAATCACCAAAGACGGCGTTCGCGTTCAGCTTACTTCTGGTATGTCAATGATTGTACGCGCAGAACACTTGGTGTTCTGAAACGGAGGCCGAGCCAGGCATGAACACATTTTTTAGGCTCTCCGCGCTTGCTGGCTTGTTGTTATTAACAGGCCAGGCCGTAGCGGTGGAAAACATAACCCGTGTTGATCAACTTCCTGTTTTAAAGGAAGAGACGCAACACGCCACGGTGAGCGAGCGCGTAACCTCGCGCTTTACCCGTTCTCATTACCGCCAGTTCGATCTCGATCAGGCCTTTTCGGCTAAAATCTTCAACCGCTACCTGAACCTGCTGGACTACAGCCACAATGTGCTGTTGGCTGGCGACGTTGAGCAATTCTCAGCGAAAAAAGGGCAGATTGGCGATGAGTTACGTTCGGGCAAGCTTGACGTCTTTTACGATCTCTACAATTTGGCGCAGAAACGCCGCTTTGAACGCTACGAATATGCGCTGAAAGTGCTTGAACGCCCGATGAATTTCACCGGCAATGATACGTTTAACCTCGACCGCACCAAAGCGCCGTGGCCAAAAGATCAGGCCGAGCTGAATGCTCTGTGGGATGCTAAGGTTAAATTCGATCAGCTTAGCCTGAAACTGGCGGGCAAAGACGACAAAGAAATTCATGACACCCTGGCTCGACGCTATAAATTCGCGATTCGTCGCCTGGCGCAGACCAATAGTGAAGATGTGTTCTCGCTGGCAATGACCTCTTTTGCTCGCGAAATTGATCCGCACACCAACTATCTCTCCCCGCGTAACACCGAACAGTTCAATACCGAAATGAGCCTGTCTCTGGAAGGTATCGGTGCGGTGCTGCAAATGGACGATGACTATACCGTCATTAATTCGATGGTGGCAGGTGGCCCTGCGGCGAAAAGCAAGGCAATTAGCGTTGGCGATCGCATTGTTGGTGTCGGTCAGTCTGGCAAAGCCATGGTGGATGTTATCGGCTGGCGTCTTGATGACGTCGTCGCGCTGATTAAAGGGCCGAAGGGCAGCAAAGTGCGCCTGGAAGTGCTCCCAGCCGGTAAGGGGGCGAAAACCCGTATCGTCACGTTGACCCGCGAGCGGATTCGTCTTGAAGACCGCGCGGTGAAAATGTCGGTGAAAACCGTCGGCACTGAAAAAGTGGGCGTGCTGGATATCCCTGGCTTCTATGTGGGCCTGACTGAAGATGTGAAAGTGCAGCTTCAGAAGCTGGAAAAACAGAATGTCAGCAGCGTTATTATCGACTTACGCAGTAACGGCGGCGGCGCGCTGACCGAAGCGGTATCGCTTTCTGGTCTGTTTATTCCGTCCGGCCCCGTGGTGCAGGTTCGTGATAACAACGGCAAAGTGCGTGAAGACAGTGACAACGATGGCGTCGTTTATTACAAAGGCCCATTGGTGGTGCTGGTAGACCGTTTCAGTGCTTCGGCGTCGGAAATCTTCGCTGCCGCGATGCAGGACTATGGCCGTGCGCTGATTGTGGGTGAGCCGACCTTCGGTAAAGGGACAGTGCAGCAGTATCGCTCACTGAACCGCATTTACGATCAGATGCTGCGCCCAGAATGGCCTGCGCTTGGCTCTGTCCAGTACACCATTCAGAAGTTCTACCGTATCAACGGTGGCAGTACGCAGCGTAAGGGTGTTACGCCGGATATCATGATGCCAACCGGGAGCGAAGAGACAGAAACCGGTGAGAAGTTTGAAGACAACGCACTGCCGTGGGACAGCATTAATGCTGCCACCTATGTGAAGTCTGGCGACATGAAACCGTTCGAGCCTCAGCTGTTGCAACTGCATAGTCAGCGTATTGCGGCTGATCCAGAGTTCCAGTACATCGCCAAAGATATTGCGCGCTTCAATGCTTTGAAGGATAAGCGCAGTATTGTTTCTCTGAACTACGCACAGCGTGAGAAAGAGAACGAAGAGGACGATGCTACCCGTCTTGCGCGCGTCAACGATCGCTACAAACGGGCAGGCAAGCCGCTACTGAAGAAACTGGACGACCTGCCGAAGGATTACAAAGAACCGGATCCGTACCTCGACGAAACGGTTAATATCGCCATTGATTTGGCGCGGCTTGAGAAGGCCAGCCCCGCAGAGCAACCCGCTGTGAGCAAATAACTCTCTAACAGGCACAAGCAATTGTGCCTGTTTTTTTTAGCTCTCTCGTCTTCACGTCAACAACTATGCTACAAAATGTAAAGTTGTGTCTTTCTCGTGACTTAGCCTAATGTAATCGTTGAAAATCGCCGGATTGCCCCTACGATATGGGTAATCGCATAGTGCGTTTTGTTATGAAGAGGTTAAAAGTAAATTATGATGCGAATCGCGCTCTTCCTGTTGACCAACCTTGCTGTGATGGTTGTGTTTGGGCTGGTGCTTAGCCTGACAGGAATTCAGTCGAGTAGTATGACTGGGCTGTTGATTATGGCGCTGCTGTTTGGTTTTGGTGGCTCCATTGTCTCGTTGATGATGTCGAGATGGATGGCGTTGAAATCTGTCGGTGGGGAAGTGATTGAGCAACCGCGTAATGAGCAGGAACGTTGGCTGCTGAATACCGTGGCTCGTCAGTCCCAGCAGGTGGGCATTGCCATGCCGCAGGTGGCGTTGTATCACGCGCCGGATATTAATGCGTTTGCGACCGGTGCACGCCGTGATGCCTCGCTGGTTGCAGTCAGCACCGGTTTGTTGCAGAACATGAGCCGTGACGAAGCCGAAGCGGTCATCGCCCATGAAATCAGCCATATCGCTAACGGCGACATGGTTACCATGACGCTGATTCAGGGGATCGTGAACACCTTTGTTATCTTTATCTCGCGAGTTATCGCGCAGATTGCTGCCGGTTTCCTCGGTGGTAACCGTGATGATGGCGAAGAGAGCAGCAATGGCAACCCGCTTATCTACTTTGCGGTAGCCACGGTGCTGGAACTGGTGTTTGGTATTCTGGCGAGCATTATCACCATGTGGTTCTCGCGTTACCGTGAATTCCATGCGGATGCCGGGTCAGCTAAATTGGTCGGTCGCGAGAAGATGATTGCCGCGTTGCAGCGTCTGAAAACCAGCTATGAACCGCAGGAAGCCAGCAGCATGATGGCGTTTTGCATTAACGGTAAATCGAAGTCACTGAGCGAAATGTTCATGACGCACCCACCGTTAGATAAACGTATTGAAGCGCTGCGTAGCGGCGAATACATGAAATAAGCGAAAGCGCCTCAGTTGAGGCGCTTTTTTTAGCTGTGTTTAGCTGTGTTTAGCTGTGTGCACGTGGCTGCGTGATGCGCAGACCGCTAAACACCATCGCCACCACCGCCAGCGAACCGGCCAGCAACAGTGAAACGTGTGTGCCGCCGTTGCCAAATAAATTAAACATTAACGCGACCAGTGCAGCACCGGTACTTTGCCCAAGCAGCCTGGCCGTGCCCAGCATCCCGCTGGCTCCACCGCTACGGTTTCGCGGCGCGGATGCAATAATGGTGTGATTGTTCGGTGACTGGAACAGACCAAAGCCCGCACCACATAGCAACATACGCCAGATGATATCGATATCGCTCGGCGATGAGGGCAGCAGTGCCATCCCAAACAGCCCACAAGCCATGACGCCCATCCCTATCGCCCCGAGTAGCCCGGCGTGTACGCGTTCAATCAAATAACCAGCCAACGGTGCCATCACCATCGTCGCCAACGGCCACGGCGTTAACAGTAAACCGGTTTCCACTTCGCTGCGTCCCACAATACTTTGCAGGAAGAAGGGCAGCGATACCATCGCCAGCATCTGGGCGCAGAAAGAACAGATAGAGGTACAAATTGATAGTGAAAACAGTGGAATACGCAGCAGGTCAACCGGCAGCAGCGGTACGGGAAGATGCAACTGGCGGCGCACGAAAAAAAAGCCGACTACCAGTAATGCCGCCAGTTCTGCCAATACCAGCGTTATTGATTGCCCTTGAGCAAAACTGCTGAGCGCGGTGATTAACAGACCGAAGGTTAATGCGTTCATCACAGCGCTAGGTAAGTCGAAACGCTGCGTCTGGCTGCGTGTGCCATTAGCGGGCAGGAAGCGCACAGCCAACAGCCAGGCAATAATACCTAACGGTACGTTAATTAAAAACAGCCACTGCCAGGAGGCGAGCGAGAGGATCGCGGCGGCAATGGTCGGCCCTGCGGCGGAAGAGACGGCCACCACGAATGAGTTGATCCCCATTCCTCGACCGAGCTGGCGCTGCGGATAAATCAGCCGTATTAGCGCAGTGTTCACGCTCATCAGCGCAGCCCCCCCTAAACCCTGGGCGACGCGGGCAATCGTCAGCATCTCCAGCGAGTGCGAGAACGCGCACAGCAGCGATGTCAGCGTAAATACGATAAGCCCGGCTTTATAGATGCGATGATAACCAATCATGTCGCCGAGAAAAGAGAGCGTGAGCAGCGATATCACAATAGCAATTTGATAGGCGTTAACTATCCAGATAGAGGCTGCGGGTGAAGCGTTCAGGTCGCTGGCTATGGTCGGCAGTGCGACGTTGGCAATAGCACCATCCAGTACCGCCATCGTAATACCAATCACAATAGTCAGAATGGCACCGTATCGTTGAGGGATCGGCAGGCCATCAATCAGGGGTTTTGTCATGGAGCGAAACTTGTTTTTGAGGAAATTATTAACTGAGAAATGATTCTAGCATTGATTAATCATTAGAATGTCGAAGATTTGTAACCAGGTCACAGAAGTTTCATTGCTACGAAGGGATTGCGAAATTATAATAAAAACCGGTTCTAATATTTATAAAACAGTTGCGATGAGGTGATAAATGTCAGCAGCGGATTTGGACAAACAGCCAGATTCTGTCTCTTCGGTACTAAAAGTGTTTGGTATCCTGCAAGCACTTGGCGAAGAACGCGAAATTGGTATTACTGAACTTTCGCAGCGTGTGATGATGTCGAAAAGCACCGTTTATCGCTTTTTGCAAACCATGAAGTCATTGGGATACGTTGCCCAGGAAGGGGAGTCCGAAAAGTATTCACTGACGCTAAAGCTGTTTGAGCTGGGTGCTCGTGCGTTACAAAACGTTGATTTAATCCGCAGCGCGGATATCCAGATGCGTGAACTCTCTCGTCTGACGAAAGAGACGATTCACCTGGGGGCTTTGGATGAAGACAGCATTGTCTATATCCATAAAATCGACTCAATGTATAACCTGCGCATGTACTCCCGCGTTGGTCGCAGGAACCCGCTGTACAGTACGGCAATCGGTAAAGTGCTGCTCGCCTGGCGCGAAACTGACGAAGTGCGTCAGATTCTCGAAGGTGTCGAGTATAAATGCAGTACCGATCGTACCATTGCCAATACTGATGAGCTGATAACGGTGCTGGAGCAGGTTCGTAAGCAGGGTTACGGTGAAGATAACGAAGAGCAGGAAGAGGGGTTACGCTGCATCGGCGTACCCGTATTCGACCGATTTGGTGTGGTGATTGCGGGCTTGAGTATCTCTTTCCCAACGCTGCGTTTCTCCGAAGAACGCCTGAATGAGTATGTAGAGATGCTGCATACGGCTGCGCGTAAAATTTCAGAGCAAATGGGCTATAACGACTACCCATTCTAAGCCTGATACAAAAAGCCCGGTTCACAGAACCGGGCTTTTTCTTGCCTATTTTTACCCCTGATCAACAACGCTGGTGCTTTTACGCAGCAGTGGGCAACTTGGGCGTCCAACCAACCCGTTATCTCCGTGGAGATAAAACGCAGTGCTAAAACCTTGAGCGGTCAGATATTTACACTGTAGCCCTAAACCCCCTGCGGTTTTCTGGCTACCCATCAACACGCCGTAACCGCTCAGGAGCACCCCGATAGACACGATTGCCAGAAAGATGACGATTCTGATAAACAGGCGCATAAGAATTCCTCTTCTATTATTTCTTTCATGAATGCCACATTACGGGAATCACGGATTGACACAAGTCTATGATTCCTAAAAGCGTGATATGCCGCTACAGTTAGCCACGGTTTAAGGTTAGCATGCTAACTTAGCTGTATCTGAATAAGAATTCATGCGGAGAGTGGAGTGAAAAAGTTTCGGTGGGTATTACTGGTTGTTGTGATTGCCGCTTGCCTGCTGCTATGGACACAGATGATCAATGTGATGTGCGATCAGGATGTTCAGTTTTTCAGCGGCATTTGCAGCATTAACAGGTTTATACCCTGGTAAAACATTTTTGCCGTCAACGATTTCCTTCCGTAATGTGAGTGGTAGAATAGATCGTTCCTTTTGAGGTGGTAAAATGAGTGATCTTGTAAGTTCTGGGGCATTAAATCTGGCATCTCTGGCTTTTTCTTTCCTGCTGTTGTTGGTCGGTCTGGTGTTATGGTTCTTTGTGAACCGCGTCAGCTCTCGTGCTAACGAACAAATCGAACTCCTTGAATCGCTGCTCGATCAGCAAAAGCGCCAGAACGCGCTGCTGCGTCGGTTGTGTGATGCCAACGAGCCAGAGAAAAAGGAAGTGGTGGCAGCGAAAGCTGAAGACGCAGAAAACGACAGTAATGATGAATTTATTCGTCTGGTCGCTGAGCGATAGTTATCTATGATGCATTCCGCGCAGCCTGTGAAGGGCTGCCGGATTGGTAGACGATGCACTGATGCGGTGCGCCATCTTTATCTTCCCCAATATCCTTTGTCTTCTACACGGCGTTGCGGCATTTTTGCGCAAATAACAAAAGCGGCTGCTGCCCTCTAACGGTTACGATGCTATTCATTTCGTTATGTTATTGTTATTCATAACTCATTGGTTACTTCTATTTAAACGCGCGATAAATATGACGAATCGTATTAACGTTATTAAACGTGTGTTTAATTAATCACCGCATAATCTCTTTGCCATCAGCGAAACGTTTTTATTGCCTTACGATGAGGCAATGTCACTAAAGTTTCATTATTTTGGTGCATAATAGTCTGCACTATTAACGTTGTTCTGGCAGATTGATTCCCGTCAACCACTCGTATTTATAACCAGATATCGAAAAGTATGTGAAAAAGTTATAGCAGAATGAATCTAAGGATATAAATTTTTTGGCTGCGACTGGGTTATTCTGGACGTGGAAAAAATGTTGGTCTATGTAAAAAAAGTCTTACGTTACCGTAAGCTATGTCACTGTTAAGGCCTGCTAACATTTAGTGGGTGGGATGTTTATTTGGATGTAAAACCGTGCCCGGACAAATGATTTGTCAGGAATTGTGCGGCCGATCGAGACACGTTTAAAAATGGCTTGCCATTATTTACGTTGTATGTGATAACACGTTTTGGGTTAAACGAGGTACAGTTCTGTTTATGTATGGCATTATCAGTAAAGAAGTTCTGAGTAAACACGTTGACGTTGATACCGCTTCTCTGCCGAACCTTATATTAGTGCCTCATGCAGTCATGTCTCAGTTTTATCTATGAAAACGCCTGCGGGCGCAGAAAACACTCTAAGGAATTTTGCAAATGGCAAAGATTAAAGGTCAAGTTAAGTGGTTCAACGAGTCTAAAGGTTTTGGTTTCATTACTCCTGCTGACGGCAGCAAAGATGTATTCGTACATTTCTCTGCAATCCAGGGTAACGGCTTCAAAACTCTGGCTGAAGGCCAGAACGTTGAGTTCGAAATTCAGGACGGTCAGAAAGGCCCAGCGGCTGTTAACGTAACCGCTATCTGATTCGACAATCACTGATCTTGCGGCGCGTCTGCGCATCATTATCAGGCATAAAGCCTCGCTAAAGCGGGGCTTTATCATTTTTATCCCCACCTGTTTTTAACCGCCGCTTCACCTTCCGCCATCGCCTGAATAGCGGTACACTTTCGCCCTTTGAAATAAAGCCGGAGTCGTTATGTCCTACAGTTGTCCGCTCTGCCACGCGCCGCTTACGCGCAGCGGCAATAGTTACCTTTGCCCGCAGAATCATCAGTTTGATCGGGCGAAAGAGGGCTACGTTAATCTTCTACCGGTACAGCATAAACGCTCGCGCGATCCGGGCGACAGTGCGGAAATGATGCAAGCGCGTCGCGCATTCCTGGATGCTGGACATTACCAACCTCTGCGCGATGCTATCAGTGAAAAACTGCATCGCATTCAGCCTGAACAGCTACTCGATATTGGCTGTGGGGAAGGGTATTACACCCACGCCTTTGCTGCGGACGCACAGCACACGTGGGGGCTGGATGTCTCTAAAACGGCGGTTCGCTATGGGGCGAAACGCTACCCGCAGGTTAATTTCTGTGTGGCCTCCAGCCAGCGCCTGCCATTTGCCGATAACAGTATGGATGTGGTCATTCGCATTTATGCACCGTGTAACCCACAGGAGTTGAAACGTGTAGTGAAACCGGGCGGTTGGGTGATGACCGTTACGCCAGGCCCGCGCCATCTTGTGGAGATGAAAGGGCTTATCTACAGTGAAGTTCAGCTTCACGCGCCGCATTCTGAGGTACTTGAAGGGTTTACCCTGCACAGCCATGATACGCTGGCGTATCCGATGCAATTGAGCGGGGCGGAAGCGGTGACATTGTTACAGATGACGCCGTTTGCATGGCGAGCGAAACCAGAAGTGTGGGAAACGCTGAAAGGGCTGGAGAGGTTTGACTGCCAGACAGATTTTGCGATTCACGTCTGGCAGCGAGAAGCGGATTAACCCATGTAGTGGGCGTACATAATTTGTACGCCAATGGCGATTAACACGACACCGCCCAGAATTTCGGCTCGTTTGCCCAGCATCGGGCCGATAAATCGGCCAACCATCATCCCAAGCGTTGACATCATAAAAGTGGCGCAGCCAATCGCGACGGCAGTGGTGATGATATTTACCTTCAGGAACGCCAGACCCACGCCGACAGCCATCGCATCGAGGCTGGTGGCAATCGCGGTGGTGACCAGCAGCCAAAAGCCGTGGCGACGCGGAGCTTCTTGCTCTTCATCATCGTCACCACCGCGAATCCCTTCCAGCATCATTCGACCGCCGAGGAAAACCAGCAGAATAAAGGCCACCCAATGGCTCCACGCCATGACAAACTGGCTCGCCAGCATCCCCAGACCCCAGCCGATGAGCGGCGTGAGCATCTCGATGACGCCGAAAATAAGACCTGTACGCAGTGCTTCAGAAAATTTAGGTTTATGCAGTGTAGCGCCTTTACCAATCGATGCGGCGAATGCATCCATCGACATACCTAAGGCGAGAAGAAGTGTAGCGGTTAAATTCATGAAGATGTCCAGACCGGGAAGTTTCCATACGACACATTCCTGCCCCCAGTAATCAGCAGTTAATGCGTCTATGGTCTCGCTTGATTACGATGTAATCCGTACGCACCACGTTTTTCAACGAGTATGTTGACACGTACATTTCCAGTAGGATGGAAATCAGCTACTCCCCAACGACGGGCGCAACCTTAACATATTTTTAGAATATAAAACAACTCTGACTATTGCATATTTTATCGTTTAATGATAACGATTTTCATTTGGATCTATCGCGTAATCAAGAGGTTAATAATTATGAGCGATATAGCGGGGAATAAACAAAGCCAACGCTGGACGGGTTTGCTCAAAAATAATGCAAACATAGCGTTGGCTATATTTTAAATCATTGAGAATTAACGAGAAGTTTATAGATCTTTTCGAGGTCGTCAATATTCTTTACACGGACAAGCAAACGCCGTTGTTCTAATTGCATCACCAGAACACCATCTTCCGATAAATTCATTTTTTGAATGCGGCTGTATTTTATCCAGGCATTAGCAAAGAAGAAGCCTTCGGTTTTGAAGATTATTTTCGGGCTGCGGATCCAGAACAGATAAAATCCCATCAACGCCAGCGCACATAATAACCATGTGGTAATGAGCGCGCCGTGGCGGGTCATATTGTTGTAAACCAGAATGACAATCAGCACGACGAAGATAACGCTGTCGATGCGGCTAGAGCGCAGGAGAGGGACGGAAAGCAGCGTAGTGCCGTGACGGCGGGGCATGATGAACTGGTCATAAATGGCGAATGCCAGCAGTGCGATGATGAATAGAACCAGTACCAGATCCGTTAATGTCATTAAGCCTCCGAATAAAAAAAACCGGGGGCATAGGCCCCCGGCGTACAACGGTTATTACAGACCCAACAGGCCGACAGCGTAGCCCGCGATACCGATGACGAAGAAGCCAACGATAATCCACAGTGGGTTCACTTTCTTACGCAGCAGCCACATACATGCGAAGGTCAGCAGCAGTGGCACCAGGCCCGGCATTAACTGGTCGAGAATGGTTTGCACGGTGGTCACGCGCGTTTGACCATCCTGACCGGTAATGGTTGACACCACCAGCGGAATGTTAACGTGCGTCCACTTGTTAACCAATGCCCCCATGACAAACAGGCCGAGGATTGACGCCCCCTCGGTCAGTTTTTGCAGGAAGCCGCCGCCCATATCTTTAACGATATCGACACCCTTACGGTAGCCATAAGCGACGCCGTAATAACGGGTTGCCAGACGGACTACGTTGAACAGAATAAAGAACAGCAGAGGCCCAAGCAGGCTGCCGCTCATCGCGATACCCGCCCCGAGTGCTGCAAATACCGGGCGAACAGTACCCCAGAAGATCGGGTCACCCACACCGGCCAGCGGGCCCATCAGACCGACTTTGATACCGTTGATTGCGGCATCGTCAATCTCTGCGCCGTTAGCTCGTTGCTCTTCCATCGCCAGCGTAACGCCAAGAACCGGCGCGGCGACATAGGGGTGAGTGTTGAAGAATTCCAGGTGACGCTTGATAGCCTGTTTACGCGCATCGTTATTCTCTGGGTACAGACGACGGATCGCCGGAACCATAGAGAAGCAGAAGCCCAGCGCTTGCATACGTTCGAAGTTCCATGAACCCTGGAACAGGTTCGAACGCAGGAACACACCACGAATATCGCCCGGAGTGAGTTTTTTCTCAGTGGTATTTTTAGTTATATCAACCATGTCGCTCACCTGCTAGTCCAGTTCGTTATCAAGGGAGTTCGCGCCAGCAGCCGGAGCCGCAGCACCCGCAGAGCGGTTGTATTTCGGGCTCAGCTGAATGTACAGAATTGCCATTACCGCACCAATTACACCCAGTGCCACCAGGTTAAAGTTGGTGAAGGCCGCAGTGACGAAGCCCAGGTAGAAGAACGGCATCAGGTAGCCTGCACGCATCATGTTGATAACCATCGCGTAACCGACCACGACAATCATACCACCTGCGATGTTCAGACCGCTGGTCACCACTTCTGGAATGGCGTTCAGCATGTTCTGTACTTCGCTAGTACCGACGGAAACGGCCACAACCACTGCTGGGATAGCGATACGCATCGCTTGCAGGAACAGGGACGAAACGTGAATCCAGGACAGCGCCGTCAGGTTGCCGTTTTCGGCCGCCTTATCTGCTGCGTGCTGGAATGCCACGGTAATAGTACGCACGATAATGGTCAGAACCTGGCCTGCTGCTGCCAGCGGAATCGCCAGCGCGATACCAGCACCGATGCTCTGATGACCGGCAATAACCAGAATGGTAGAAATAATGGAAGCCAGAGCGGCGTCAGGGGCAACGGCAGCACCGATGTTCATCCAACCCAGGGCGATCATTTCCAGAGTACCACCGATAATAATACCGGTTTTCATATCCCCAAGAACGATACCGACCAGGGTACATGCCACCAGCGGACGGTGGAACTGAAACTCATCAAGGATCGACTCCATACCAGCGATACAGGCGACGATGAATATCAGCACAATTTGAAGAGTGGTAATCTCCATTGTACTTCTCCTATTTACGTAAGACTAAAGTGTGAAAGCTGAGTCGCAATCAACGAGAAGGCTTATTTGCCAATCTTGTTGATCAAATCCATCATTTTCAGTTTCGGATCGTTGGAAACTTTACGGACTTCCAGCTCAATACCACGGGCATCCAATTTCTTGAACGCTTCGATATCTTTTTCATCGACCGAAACCGCGTTATTCACCTGTGTTTTACCCTGACGGAATGCCATACCGCCGATGTTGATGGAGGTGAATTTCACACCACCTTCAGCAAGGCGTTCGACGTCTGTCGGATTGGTGAACAGCAGCATCACACGTTCACCCGCGTATTTCGGGTTGTTATAAACGCGGAGCATCTTCGCAACATCTACGACGTGTGCCGTTACGCCCGGAGGAGCAACCTGGGTCAGCAGAGTTTTACGTACGGTATCCGCAGCCACTTCGTCGCTGACGACGATAATTCGGCGGACGTCAGTTTCTTTCGTCCAGCGGGTAGCAACCTGACCGTGAATTAAACGGTCATCGATACGCGCCAGGCCGATTATCATGTAGTCATTTGCACCCATAGGCTTCAGCGGAGCAGGCGCTGGCGCTGCAACTGGAGCCGGTGCGGCTTTCTCTACCGGTTTTGCTTTCAGCGCTTTCACGCCTTCGCTACCGGTTTCAACGGCCAGAGCAACCAGTTCATCGAAGCTCGGATTATCGTCACGGGCCATGAAGGTTTCGACCAGCATCGGGACGTTGACCCCGGCGATCACTTCATAGTTTTCTTTATCGACAACAATGCGACTGGCGGCGTTGAACGGGCTACCACCCCAGGTATCGACAAGGAACAACACACCCTTGCTGGTATCCAGTTTCGCCAACTGCGCGTTGTATTTTTCGATTAAGGTTTCTGCATTCTCGCCTGGCACGAAATCAATCCAGCCCACATTTTCCTGCTCGCCCAACAGCATTTCTGTCGTTTTCAGCAGTTGTTCTGCTGCCCAACCATGTGTGCCTATTACAATAGCAATCGTCACTTGCTACCTCCTTTTATTATCGTGTGTATCAGTAGGGCTGATACCTTTTGGGCCGATGTCCTAACCGAATCGATTCAGACAAGGGTTGGAAAGAAAAATTAATAACTACCGAGAATTATTTTAGACAGCGAAAGAATAATTAATGTGATGAAGATCCGTAATTTAGTTAATGGGATGCAATTATTTTGAGGTGTAAAAAATTACCTTACATTTTGCAAAGACTGGTAAATCTCTGCCAAAATGCCATTTAGATTTGCTATGTTAATGCCTCGTTTAATCACACAGGAGTATAGGGCATCAGCCCGTAGTATGGATCGTCACCGACGCCTTTTCGCACTAGCCCGCTGTTGCGGCACTTCTTTCGGCCCTGAGCGCCACACTTTTCTATCGCCTCATATCGTCTCGCTGCCACATGACACAGCGATGATTTGTCACGTCTCTCATTGGAGTGGTTTATGGAACTATTAATGGACCCGTCAATTTGGGTGGGATTGTTGACATTGGTGGTGCTGGAGATTGTTCTCGGCATTGATAACCTGGTGTTTATCGCGATTCTTGCCGATAAACTGCCGCCAAAGCAGCGTGACAAGGCTCGCCTGATTGGCCTGTCGCTGGCGTTGGTGATGCGTTTGGGCCTGCTTTCGGTCATCTCCTGGATGGTTACGCTGACCGCACCGCTGTTCAGCGTGTGGGGGCAACCATTCTCAGGCCGTGATTTGATTATGCTGCTCGGCGGATTATTCCTGCTGTTTAAAGCCACGACCGAACTCCATGAAAGGCTGGAAAACCGCCAGCATGATTCGGGCCACGGCAAGGGCTACTCCAGCTTCTGGGTGGTTGTCCTGCAAATTGTGGTGCTGGATGCGGTCTTCTCGCTGGATGCGGTGATTACTGCGGTCGGTATGGTGAACCATTTGCCGGTGATGATGGCGGCGGTGGTGATTGCGATGGGCGTGATGCTGCTGGCCTCTAAACCGCTGACGAACTTTGTCAACCAGCACCCGACGGTAGTTGTGCTGTGTCTGAGCTTCTTGCTGATGATTGGCCTGAGCCTGGTGGCTGAAGGGTTTGGCTTCCATATTCCGAAAGGTTATCTGTATGCGGCGATTGGTTTCTCGATAATCATCGAGCTGTTTAACCAGATTGCGCGACGTAACTTTATTCGTCACCAGTCAACGCTGCCGCTGCGTGCGCGTACGGCTGACGCCATTCTGCGCCTGATGGGCAATCGCAAGCCGGTGAACGCCGTTGCGCAAGAGGAAGGCCATCAGCCCACGATACCGGTCCCGGAAGGGGCGTTCGTGGAAGAAGAACGTTATATGATTAACGGCGTGCTCACGCTGGCTTCCCGCTCGCTGCGTAGCATCATGACACCACGCGGCGAAATTAGCTGGGTAGACGCTGACTTGAGTACCGAGGAAATCCGCCAGCAACTGTTGTCGTCGCCGCACAGCCTGTTCCCGGTGTGCCGAGGCGAGCTGGATGAAATTATTGGTATCGTTCGTGCCAAAGAGCTGCTGGTTGCGCTGGAAGCGGGTGAGGATGTGCAGGCGATTGCGGCGGCTAGCCCGGCGATTATTGTGCCGGACACACTAGACCCGATTAACCTGCTGGGCGTGCTGCGTCGGGCGCGCGGTAGCTTTGTTATCGTCACCAATGAGTTTGGTATGGTGCAGGGGCTGGTTACGCCGCTGGACGTGCTGGAAGCGATTGCCGGTGAGTTCCCTGACGCGGACGAAACGCCGGAAATTATTGCCGATGGCGATGGCTGGTTAGTGAAAGGCTCTACCGATCTGCACGCGTTTCAGCAGACGCTGGGGCTGGATAACCTGCTCGACGGCGACAATGAAATTGCCACTGTCGCCGGGCTGGTGATTGCCGTTAACGGTCAGATCCCGCCGGTGGGCGAGGCCATTGAACTGCCATCGCTGCACATTACGGTGACCGAGGCGAATAATTACCGTGTCGACCAAGTCCGCGTGGTGAAGCTAAGTTCACCGCACGACGACGAAGAGTAAGGTAAGAATCAGCCGCTTTCCAGGGGGGAAGGCGGCTGATGTTGCGCCAGCCACTGCGGAAATTCCTCCAGCGGCATCGGCTGGGCAAACAGATATCCTTGTAACAAATGCACGCCGTGGCGCTGCAAATAGTTCGCCTGTTCACGTGTTTCAACGCCTTCCGCAATCAACTCAATATTCAGACGCTGCCCCAGTGCAATAATGATATCGGTCACCGTCGAGTTGACGGCATCGGTTCCTATCGCTTCTGTGAATGATTTGTCTATTTTTAGCACATCCGGGTGCAGCATCTCTAACCATGAAAGCGAACTATTACCAGTGCCAAAATCATCGATAGCCAGCTTGATTTGCTGGTTGCCCAACTCTTTGCGCAACGCGTAATTCACGTCATGTAACGCATCGCGTTCGGTTAGTTCGATGGTTAATTGCTGAACCGGCTGAAAGCTAAACCAGTGGTGCTGCAAGTCCTGTAGCAGCTGGTCATTGATAAAGTGCGCGGCTGCCACGTTGATACCAATCTGGAACTGAGGATCGTCGGGGAATAAGTGCAGTTTTTCCGCCGTTTCACGAATGACATAGCGAGTGAGCGGAATAATCAGATTTTGCGTTTCCGCAATCGGAATAAACACATCGGGATCGACCGAGCCAACGCGCGGATTGTTCCAGCGCAGCAGGATTTCTACGCCAATGCAGCGCTGCATTCGGGCGTCCATCTGGGGCTGGCAATACAGACTAAATTCTTTAGCGGCAATGCCCATATTGATTTCACGGGAAAAACTCAGCCGTCCGGCGGTCACTAGCCACGCCACCCATGTAAACAGTACGCTCATGATAATAGCGAGCGGCAGGTCGGTGAACAGATTGGTCAGCGCGAGCTGTGCCGCTCCTGGGCTAAGCGCGGTTACGCTGAACGGAAACCTGTCCGAACGCCGAGTGTAGGAACGGTTGCCTTCAGTAACCAGTTGCGAAGTAATACCGATATTGTGCTGATAATGCTGGTCGCCAACGTTGAGGCTAACGTGGTTAATCAATGGCGGCGAGGGTTCCAGAATAATATTGCTGATCAAATCGATATTGATAGACACCAGCACGCCATCCTGCCCGTCAGGCGATGCAGGAAACCACTGAATGAGTATCGGAGTGCCTTTCAGCAAGGAATGATCGGTGGCTAATTGCAGCAGCGGTTGGCGATTGGGCAGCGATGCCTGAAGGGTATGCACCGCAACATCGCGCGGCCCCAGTGCGCTGGAGCAATACAGCTTGCCGGACTTAATCAGCGCAATCGAACGCACGGTTTGCAGCGCCACCGCCAGCTTACGCAACGGCAGATGAATGGTTTCACACGGTTGGCCGACCAGGGAAATCATCTCTTTTCGCTGATTTTCCAGCGGCTGCAATATTTTATTCAGGCTCTCGACCGAGCGGCTGGTGAGCGTATCAATCTGTTTTTGATTTACGCCACGCTGCGAAATAAATCGGGTTCCCAGGGTGAGGGCAAAGGCGCTTATGGCGACAATCACACAAACAGCGATTCGCTTACGTAGATACTTTCGGATAATCCATTGGGCTGTTTGCATGTCCGATGCTCGGTGCGCATATATTGATAATGAAAATACCAGTGACGACAGAGCAAGTGTAGTGGGCAGCGAAAAAAGTGAGTGAAAATATGGAAATAAATCACCCACCCGTATTAGGGGTGGGTGGAATGACGTATTAGTCGCACTGAACCTTAATCGCCAGACCGCCGCGCGATGTCTCGCGATATTTGGCGTTCATGTCTTTACCGGTTTCGTACATGGTTTCGATAACTTTATCGAGCGATACACGAGGTTCGCTGGTGCGGCGCATGGCCATACGGGAGGCGTTAATCGCCTTCACGGATGCAATCGCGTTACGTTCGATACACGGAACCTGAACCTGTCCAGCCACTGGGTCACAGGTCAGCCCCAGGTTATGTTCCATGCCGATTTCTGCCGCTACGCAAACCTGTTCCGGGCTTGCGCCCAGCAGTTCCGCCAGACCGGCTGCCGCCATAGAACAGGCCACGCCCACTTCGCCCTGGCAGCCCACTTCCGCGCCAGAAATAGACGCATTCATTTTGTACAACGCGCCAATGGCTCCGGCTGCGAGGAAATAACGAATATAAATATCCGGGCTAACCGGCTCAATAAAGTGGTCGTAATAGGCCAATACCGCCGGAACAATCCCACAGGCGCCGTTGGTTGGCGCGGTGACTACGCGCCCACCGGCGGCGTTTTCTTCGTTGACGGCAAGGGCGAACATATTGACCCAATCCACCACATTCATCGGGTCGTTAGACAGTTTGTCGTTGGCGACCAGCAGACGACGCAGCGCTGAAGCACGGCGAGGCACACGCAGTGGCCCTGGCAGCACGCCTTCGGTATTCATGCCACGATCGATACA
Organism: Kluyvera fluvialis; assembly: GCF_059725275.1. NCBI lineage: Bacteria > Pseudomonadati > Pseudomonadota > Gammaproteobacteria > Enterobacterales > Enterobacteriaceae > Kluyvera > Kluyvera fluvialis. The sequence goes on from NZ_AP046142.1 coordinate 2,112,292, forward strand.
GGCGCGCATGGTCTGCCAAACATTGGCGAAGTAATCTTCGATTTCTTGCTTGCTGTGCAGCGCCAGTTCGTTTTGCATCACCATGCCGGATAACGACAGGCCGGTGTCCTTGCAGTATTTTAGCATTTCGCTCGCCGAGGCAAACGGGTAGGGAACCTGCACCTCATTGCTGGCTTCTTTGCCGAAATGTTCTTCATCGACGATAAACCCGCCGCCGATGGAATAATAGGTTTTGCTGTAGACCAACGTATCGCCCGCCCAGGCGTGGATCTGCATGGCGTTTTCATGCAGCGGCAGGTTGTCGCTACGAAAACGCATACCATCATCGGCAGGGAAATCGACTTCCCGGCGGCCTTGCGCCAGCAGCAGACGCCCGCGCGTTTCAACATCGCGGATAAACGCGGGAATGGCATCAATATCCACGGTATCCGGCTGGTTTCCCGCCAGACCCATAATGATAGCGATATCGGTGTGGTGGCCTTTACCGGTTAAAGAGAGTGAGCCGTAGACGTCAACTGCAACGCGCGTCACGTCATCAATCAGTCCCTTTTCGACCAGGTCATCGACGAACTGCTTGCCAGCCTTCATCGGCCCTACAGTATGGGAAGATGAGGGGCCAATCCCCACCTTAAACATGTCGAATATACTAATCACGATAACACTCCTGACAGGGTTGCCGCGTTGTTGCGGCAACGATGTAATAATTGCGCATAGTGTATGAGGGAACCCAGAAATCGGCTGAACTATTCACATGAATTTAATTAATGAATAGCAAAGATTTTACTAATGCCGAAATCCAGATTTTAAGGTAAGTATAGTCAGGGTTTTAGGCCCACTTGTAGCGCTAGCTCACGAATGATACCCGCCGTCATACCCCAGACAAAATAGTGCTGATACCAGGAGAGCCAGACGCGATGCGAATTGCCACGGCGATGAATATCGAGCGGGTGATAGCGCCCCAGACGTAGCGCCTCGGCAAGCGGCATTTCAAATACCGACGCCACTTCATCTTCACTGGCGTGATAATGCAAATTCGGCGGGATAACGCCCAGCACGGGCGTCACCTGGAAACCGGTCACACTATCGACCGGAGGAAGAACGCCAATCACATCGACGCATTCCGGTGGAATAGCGACCTCTTCCTGCGCTTCACGCAGTGCGGCGGCAATCAGCGAGGCATCGCTACTGTCAACCGCACCGCCGGGAAACGCCACCTGTCCAGGATGTTTGCGCAACCGCGCGGAACGCTGGGTTAACAGCAATCCCGGCTGCGGGCGACGGACAATCGGAATCAGCACCGCCGCCTGACGGGCATTAAGCGCCGCGCGGGTGGTTTGTGGGCGAAGTAGCTGAAAGCGGGAAAGAAAGTCATCCAGATTCAGCGAACTATCTTCCATGTTCAGGACTCCAGTTGATGTAGGATACGGTTAACTTTATCAAATGTTTCCTGATATTCCGCCTCTTCGTCACTGTCGGCGACCAGGCCACCGCCAGCGGAACAGAACAGCGTACTCTTTGTCGCCGTAATGGTTCGAATAGTAATACTGGTGTCCATGTTCCCGCAGGCGCTGAGATATCCCACGCTGCCACACCAGGCGTTACGGCGCTGTGGCTCCAGTTCGTCGATGATTTCCATCGCCCGCACTTTCGGCGCGCCGGTAATCGAACCGCCGGGGAACGCCGCGCGTAGCAAATCGGTCGCGTGTAGCGAGGGTGGCAGGGTAGCCGTAATTGTGCTGACCAAATGATGCACCGCCGGGAAGGGCTCCACCACAAATAGCTCAGGAACCCGCACGCTGCCTGGCATTGCCACGCGGCCAATGTCGTTGCGCATCAGGTCAACAATCATCAGATTTTCGGCCTGATCCTTCGGTGAACTTGCCAGCCGCTGCGCCTGGTGCGCGTCGGCTACGGGATCTTCAAGACGCGGCAACGTGCCTTTAATTGGGCGAGTCTGGATGTGCCCCTGCTCAAGCTGAATAAAACGCTCAGGCGATAGGCTCAGAATTGCGCTGTCATCAAAACGCAGGAAGGCGCTGAACGGCGCGCGGTTGGCGCGATTCAACTGCACAAATGCTGCCCATTCATCGCCCTGGTAACTGGCCTGGAAGCGTTGCGCCAGATTCACCTGATAACAGTCGCCGCTGTGCAGATAAGCCTGCACCTGGCGGAATTTTTCGCCGTACTGCTGGCGGCTCATATTCGAGCGCCATGCTGAGGTCAGAGAAAACGCCGGGCGCGCGGGCGTTTTCTGTTGCTGTAGCCACGCTAAACGGGCGTCGATATCGCCATAGCTCAGTAGCGTAACCCTCTGCCGATGATGGTCAACGATCAGCGCCCAATCATAGATGCCGATCGCCATATCCGGCACGTTTATATCGCGCTGAGCCTGTTGCGGCAAACGCTCAAAGCGGCGGCCCAGGTCATAGCCGAAAAGCCCTACCGCGCCGCCAATGAACGGCAAATCTGCGAGAGGTTGGTTGGCAAACTGGCATTCGTCCAGCGCCTGTTGCAACAAATGCAGCGGGTCGTCTGTTGAGCGCACGGTTTCACCTGCGGCGTGGCACTCGGTGATATCGCCATAGGTCAGCAGCGTTTTACAGGGTTGCGCAACCACAATGTCGTAGCGGCTGTGCGGGTGGTCGGCATAACCGGAGTGCAACATCATCGCCCACGGTGAGGCGCTTAACGGCGCAAAATAAAATTCTGCGGCGTCCTGTCGCCAGGGAAGCGTCATGGTTGAAGGGTGTAACATCGTTTTCTGTCCAGCCTGGTCTGCACTGCCCGCTGGCTAATGTTGGGGCAGCATGAAATAATAAACGCTCTATCTTTCTGGCTGAGCCTGGAAGATTTTGCGTACAAACGCGCACAATGTAGCAGGAGTCAATGATGTTTGCAGGATTACCTTCACTGAGCCATGAACAGCAGCAAAAAGCCGTCGAGCGTATTCAGGAACTGATGTCGCAGGGGATGGCAAGCGGTCAGGCCATTGCGCTGGTGGCTGCTGAATTGCGTGCGAATCACACAGGCGAGAGGATTGTCGCCCGTTTTGAGGACGAAGACGAGTAAGCCTATGGCCTCATGGCTGAAGCCCTTACTTTTTGTTCTCGCGCAGACGCCGCTGCTGGCGGCGGCTGCCGGAACATGCCAACTCACCGATCCCTCTCTCACGTTACAAAGCTACACCGCGGATCCACAGCGACAACGCATCGCCATGTACTGGCAAAACGCCGAGGGTAAAGCCTGGGGTTCGCTGCGCGCGTTATTGCACGATATCAACGCCGATGGCCGTGTACAGATGGCGATGAACGGCGGTATTTACGCTAAAGCCTACGCGCCTCTTGGCCTGTATATCGAAAAGGGACACAAGAAGGTGGCGCTTAATCGCGCGTCTGGCGGCGGTAATTTTTTCATTCGGCCTGGCGGCGTTTTTTATTTGCGCGGTAAAGAGGCTGGGATCGTTAGCATTGATAAGCTCAAGTCTGTCAAAGGCATGGAGTATGCCGTCCAGTCAGGCCCGATGCTGATTGAAAATGGGGTGATTAACTGGCGGCTAAAACCCTCTGCCAGTTCGCGCAAACTGCGCAATGGCGTGGGCATCACCGCACAGGGGAAGGTGGTGTTTATGCTCAGCGAGCGGGAAACTAATTTCTATGATTTCGCCTGTTATGCGAAATCGCGGCTGAATGTCCGGCAGATGCTGTATCTCGACGGTACGATTTCTAAAATGTACACACCGAGCCGTGGTATTCCGTGGCAGTATCATCCTTTCGTGACGATGATTACCGTCGAAAACCGTTAAACGCGCCTTCCGTTGCCGGAAGGCGGCGGGTTAGATAATCACATCCGGCAATTGCTCCGGGTCGTCGTGCAGCGTCACGTGCGTGACCTGCTCGCCGCGCCACAGCGTAAGCTGAGTACCTATCGGCGTGTGATGCACATTCACTTCCGTTAACGGCGATTTTTTCGCCAAATCCCACACCCCGACAAAACGAGCCTGCGGCAGGTGGTTGCGCAACACCAGATAGCTGAGGTCGCTTATGGCGGGGTTATCGGGCGCAAGCCCTTGCCACAGCTCGCCGTCACCGGATAACCACAGGGCAAAAGTATCGCCTCCATGCGCGAAGTGGCGTGGCTGGCAGCCGTGCAGCGGTGTGGTGGTGGAGGCTTTCATCTCACGCAACGGGCCGCTGAGAGCAAACGGCTGCGCTTCACCACTTTGATCCAGCGCCTGAGCGGCCAAATGCAGCGTCCAGTCGAGCTGTTGGCGATGTGGGTTCTCTACCGTAGACAGGTCAATCAGCACGTCATCAAGCCACAGCAGGCGGCGGCGGAAGCGCACATCTCGCCAGGCATTGGCGTCCCATTCCACTCGCGTATGGCTGTTGAGTTCAGGCGCTGGTTTTGCCCAGTCTACTTCGGTGTCGAGCCACAAGAAATCATCGCCCATATGCCAATTTAGCACCTCCGGGTTGGCCGGTGGCTGATTGCTCTGGTTGACCGTCAACGTATTGTGGGTGGCGCTGTTTTTGTAATAGTCATAGTGCATTTGGGCGCCATAACCTGTCGTGCCCAGATCCGGCAGCAGCCAGCCGTCATTTTGCCATAGCATCAGGCCGAGCCGGTCGTAATGGTCATGTTCGCCGCCCCACGGGCTGTGTTTAATCAGCACCGCCTGGCGTTGTTGTGGCCTACGCCATAGCGTTAACCCCGCGCCAGGGGCAAACAGCGACTGCTGTGGGATCAGGTCGAGCGTTTTTTCCGGCAGGGGCTGGTCACGCCACAGCAGGGTTTCACGCTCATCCGGTTCTGACTCGGTGAACTGCAATACGGCGGCGTACAGCGGCTCGTGCCAGATAAACCACGCAAACTCGTACAGATCCCGGTGATGCAGTTTCTCCTGCCCTGCGAGACAATCGTTCAGGCGAGGGAACGTGCCGTCGGGTAGCAGCAATGAGAGCGGGAAGCTCAGCATTTGCGGATACCACGGGCCATCAATCAGGCTCCAGCGCGTGCCGCGCGCCAGCTTCTCAAAGGCAAAGAAACCTTGCAGTGCGTAGTAATGGTAATGTACCGATCCTTCAAACCATAACCCTTCCGCCAGTAAACCGTTTTCTAGCTGCCAGCGCAGGCCGTAAGGCTGGTGAACGGCAAACTCCAGCAGGTTTTCGTCCTCCAGCACAAAGCCCAGCACCCCCAGCGCGGCGCTGATTTTGACTTCATGATTATGGATTTGCGGGCTACGGTGCGCGCGCAAAAACGTTGCCGCACAGCGCAGCAGATTGTCGCAAATATGCTGTCGCTCGGCAGCGTTCAGGCTTTCGCTGATAAAGTCGTAGCCCAGCGCCATATCAAGAATACAGTTGGCTTCGCACAGCGTCTGGGCGTTCATCTTGCCCGGGCCGTTGTGCGGAATATTACCGTGGACTTCATAGCCCGGATACACATCGGCATAGCCCATCAGCAGCGTGCGCACTTTATCGCGATAGCGCGTTTCGCCGGTTATCTGCCACAGCAACCCCAATTGCTGGCAGGCGCTGGCATTACGGCCATTCATTTCACGCCACCAGGCGCTGTCCCACGGCTCACCGCTGAACACTTCGCCATCGACAGGGCAACGGTGTTGATGCGCAGAATCGGGCATCCACGTCAGCCGCACGCCGTGGTGCGGACAAAAATAATACAGGTTCCAACTGGCAATCCCGGTTTGCGGGATACGCACTGCGGCATCAAGTATCGGTTGTGCATTCTTCACGAGCTGTTCAATCAGGCCGTTATTGCCGGCTGCACGTCTGGCAATGTCGGGCCATAGCCCAGAAAATTGTTTCATCAGTGGTTATCCTTGACCTCTGCCGATGCTGAAAGTGGGGTGATAAGTGTGGTGATATCGTCGGGGTATTTTTCTCGCAGCCAGCGGGCTTTCTCGCTGAATAGCGCGTCTTTCGGCCAGGCGTGGGCGGCGGTGGCCATATTGCGCAGCGCTTTTTTGTCATCCATTTTATCGAGATCTTTCCACGGCCACGGTTTATCGCTGTTAATAAACCCTGCAATGTACTGGTAGCCTTTGAGCAAGCTGTGATCGTCGAGGGTAAAGTTCCAAATATCGACGCCGGCCTTCTCGCCAAGACGGCCCAGGCGGTTGTAGGCTTCGAGATTAAAGTTGCTGTAGTGCCACGGGCGGGTACGCTCCAGCTCCGCCATCTGGCGGCCTTCCGTGTCAAATTGACCGGCGATACGGCGTAACTGGGTGATGTGCAGGCGTTTTTTCGCTTCATCTGTTTTGCCGCTGAACAGCGCAAACGTAGCGGCCTGCATATCGAAATAAGTGCCGTGGTTGTTATGCCAGTTTTCTTCTTCAAAGCCGTTCTGGCTGGTGGTCATCCAGTGATAAAACTCACCGAACCACTGCTTAAGGTGGTTAACGTCAGACTGGCTTAATGACCCAGAATCTTGCAGCAGGGCAATGGCATCGACCACATCAACCAGCGCGCGGCTGTCGATAATGCCAATTCCGCGTCCGGTGTTAATGCCTGGGATCGCCTGTGCATATTGCAGGTTCGGCGTCATGCGGGTTTTCTCATCCAGGAACCAGGTTTTCAACTGTTGCGCCGCTTTTTGCGCGTAGCGCTGATCCTGCGAGAAATACCAGGCCAGCGCCAGGGTCGAGACATCATTGCTCATTTTTACCAACCGATTTTTGTCGGTGGCGTCGCTGTTGGCGTCTGGGTTGGTCTGGCCGTCTTTGCGAATATACGGCAGACCATCTTTGGTATCGGGATTCGGCCACCAGTATGGCGGGAAACTATAGTAGTCATGCTTGTTGCCGCTGGCAGCCAGCAGCGTTTTATCCATCACAGAAAATAGCGGGTGTTTCAGCGCCTGGTCAGCTTTTTTCAACAATGCGCTTTCGGCTTGCAAAAATAGCGGATCTTTAGCCGCAATCTGCTGGCGGCTAAAGGCCAAATCTTTACCATCGAGCGTATATGGCTCGGCGGCATAAAGGGAGGCGCTGAGGCCAGAACACAGCAGCGCGATGCATAATATTCTTGGGCGAAGTATTGAACTCATAGTGATAACCCTTCTGCAAATATGAGAAAAGATAACAAGAGAATTATGTCCGTTGCGTATTTTCTGAAACGCAAAAGACCGGTGGCTTAATTAAAAATAACGTATTTGTAAATAGGTTGGCGTGCAGTGTAAAAGACAAAGTGATTTTTTTTGTGATATCCATCATGTTTATTGTGATGTATAAAAAATGACGGTATTACTGCAATCTGAGTCACGGTTTTTGGCGTTTTTCTATTTTTGTTTAAATATTTAACAAAAGCAGTAAAATGATAAGTTATTGGTTTTTAGGTATAAAATAATAATGTCACTTTTTATGTCACTTCCAGGTGTGATCTGATTCAACTTTTCTGTTTTTGAAATACGATTTCTTTTTTGTGTGGTTGTATTAGGAAATGCAATTCTATTTAATGTTTGAAAATAAATTTTTACGCATGTTGTATTAATACCAGAATGCTTTTTCAGCACCTGGAAATGCATTCTTTGCGAATTTAATTACCTTTGTGCCTACAATAAAGGATATGCAATCATGTCTGCGAATAAACTACGTTCAATATTACTTCTTTCTGCGCTGGGGTTAGGGATCGGGCAAAGTTATGCTGCCACTACCCTTAATGTCTGGATTCGTGCTAGCAATGACTCCAAAAACATCTACAAACAAGAAGCAGAGAAGTTTGAGCATAAGACTGGCATTAAAATTGAATACTTCAATGCCACGACCGATTTTGAACAGCGGTTAGCGAGAGCAACGGCAGGGAATGCCTTACCTGACCTGATCTTTAACGATGCGGCATCGCTGGGGCAGTTTATCCAGCTCGGCATTGCCGAAGAGATTATCCCTTCCAGCATTGAAGGCGGCGACCAGCTGTACCAAACTGCCTGGAACAGCACCCGTTATATTGATGGCAAATATTATGGCGTGCCGACCTCGGCTCAAACTTTTGCGCTGTTCGTGCGTAAAGACTGGCGAGAAAAACTGGGTCTGCCCCAGCCGAAAAGCTGGGACGATATTCAAACCCTCGCCAAAGCCTTTACCACCCAAGACCCAGATGGCAACGGTAAAAACGACACCTACGGCTTTATCGTTCCGGCATCCACCACGCGCGGCTATGCAAGCTGGTTTATGAGCAGCTTTATCTGGCAGGCTGGCGGCGACTTCGTGCAAGAGAACAACGGCAAATTCAGCGCCTCGCTGAATACCCCTGAAGTTAAACAGGCAATGACCTTTATGCGCACCATGATGTGCGAAAAAGTCACTCAGCCGGGGGCGATTAACGCTACCACCGCCGACGTGATCCCATCCTTCCGTTCCGGCCAAAGCGGCATGTTCTTTAGCGGCCCGTATCACATTGCGCTGTTTGATAAAGATCCAGGCAAAGACAACTTCGAAGTTGTCCCTGTCGTTGGGCCGAAAGGCGAAGCAACGCTCGCCGAGGGGACGACGGTATTCATGATGAAAAGCAGCAAACAGAAAGAAGCCGCGCGTAAATTTGTCGAATTTATGATTTCCCAGGAAGGGCAGGAAATCGGCATGGGTAAAGGCAGCCAGCATATTCCGGTGGTACGTCTGCCGGTGAACAAGAGTGTTGATGTCAAAGCCGTTTATCAGGACGCGCGCTGGGAAACCTTCGCCAAACTGTACAACGAACAAGGGCGCTACGTACCGCAAATTCCAAACTGGACGCCGGTACGCCAGGTGGTTGCCGATGGCTTTAACCGCATTTTCGCCGATTGTAATAGTGATATGACCGCCGAGCTGACCGCTATCGACGGCAAGGTTAATGTCGAGCTGGAAAAACAAAATGTGTTGGCTAAGTGAGGAAATGAGTTATGACGCTGCATGAGACGAAGTCCGCGCCGCTAAAGCCAGCTGCTTCGCCTGACGCCACCGGATGGCTGACGTCAAAACGGAAACGGGCGCTGATCCCCTGGCTGTTTTTAGCCCCCGCGCTGGTGATTTTTAGCTGGTTTAAGTTTATCCCGATGATTCAGGGTCTGGTGATGAGCTTTTACAAAGTGAATTTCAACCAGCCAAACGAGTGGGTCGGGTTTGATAACTTTACCCGCGCCTTTGCTGACGTGGAATTACATGCGGCGGTTGTGAATACGCTGTTGTATGTGCTGGTCACGATGTTTGCCGCAGCCATCCTGGCGTTTTTCCTCGCCATGCTGTTGGAAGGCCCGGCGCACCATCTGCGCTTTATCCGCACCGCCATTTTCTTACCGGCGGTTACCAGTGCGGCGATTGTCGCCGAAATGTGGCGCATCCTGTTCAACCCAACGCCGAACGGGGTGATGAACCACATTCTGAGCTGGTTTGGTGTAGCGGATCAGGGCTTCCTGGCCAGTTCCGACCAGGCGCTGTGGGTGATTATGTTGCTGCACATATGGAAAGCCGTGCCGTACAACATGGTTATCTTTATTGCCGGTCTGGCGGGGATTAGCCGCGATCTGTACGACGCCTCCAATGTGGACGGCGCGAACTGGTGGAACCGCCTGCGCTACGTCACGCTGCCTGGGATGATCCCGGCGCTGTCGGTGGTGCTGATGCTCTCCTTTATTCGTGGTTTCCGCGTGTTTGCGGAAGTGTACGCCACCACCGGCGGCGGGCCTTCTAACGCCACGGAAATGGTGATGACCCACATCTATAAACTGGGTTTTGAGCAGTTCGACTATGGCTATGCTTCTGCGGTGTCGTTCCTGTTATTCACCTTCACGGTGATTCTAACCATCTGTCATTTGACGCTGAAAAAACGTATCGCACGTTACTAAGGAGCCATGATGTTAAGTAAACGTTGGGATACCGCAGGACGCTGGTGCATCTACGCACTGCTGCTGATTGTCTTCGTCGGGCCGTTCTGGGGTATTGTCGCCACCGCCTTCAGCGGCGCGCCGGTTAAGCCGGGCGAGCTGCTGGCCTGGCCGCAGGAATTCTCGTTCGATAACTTCATTTTTGCCTGGCAGGATATCGGCGTGTGGCAGTACCTGCTGAACTCCATTCTGGTGGTGTTCTTCGGCACGGTGCTTCAGGTGTCAGTGAGTGCGCTGGCTGCTTATGCCCTGGCGCGTAAGAAGTTCCGTGGCGTGGCGTTGGTCAGCCTGGTGATCCTCTCCACCATGATGCTGCCAGAAGAGGTGATCGCCATTCCGTTGTACATGATTATTAACTGGCGCCTGCCGTTTATCGACGCCTCGCTGTACAACAGCTACCTCGGGATGATTCTGCCGGTTGTGGGGTGGGCATTCTCTATCTTCGTATTGACCGAGTTTATGTCGGCGATTCCGAAAGAGCTGGAAGAGGCTGCTCGTATCGACGGCGCGAATGAATGGCAGATTTTCTTCCACGTGATTCTGCCGCTGGTGAAACCGGCGCTGGGGACGGTGGTGACGTTCGGCTTCATCATGATTTGGGATCAATACCTGCTGCCGCTGATTGTGGTCAACCAGGACAGCCTGAACACCATTCCGGTCATTCTCGGCACGTTGCGTACCGATGAAAGTATTACCCCCAACATTTTTATTGCCATCACGTTACTGGCGATGCTGCCAAGCATCATCGTCTATCTGGGCCTGCAAAAACATTTCAACCGCGGGATTATGTCTGGCGCGGTCAAAGGATAAGGAGCTACCAATGGGATCCGTTGTACTGAATAGCGTGCGTAAGTCTTATGGTGATGCGCATGTCATTAAAGATGTGTCGTTAACTATCCCGGACGGTGAGTTTTGCGTCCTCGTGGGGCCGAGCGGCTGCGGTAAATCAACGCTGCTGCGCATGATTGCCGGGCTGGAGGAGATCTCCGGCGGGGAAGTACACATTAATGAGCGTAACGTCACGGAAGTTGAACCGAAGCTGCGTGATATCGCGATGGTGTTTCAGAGCTATGCGCTGTATCCGCAGATGACGGTGCGGGAAAACATGGGCTTCGCGCTGAAAATGGCGCGACTGCCGAAAACAGAAATTAACGAAAAGGTGAACGAGGCGGCGTCGCTGCTGGGGCTGGAACCGCTGCTGGAACGTCTGCCGAAAGATCTTTCCGGCGGCCAGCGCCAGCGTGTAGCGATGGGCCGCGCGATTGTGCGTAAGCCGCAGGTATTCTTGTTTGATGAACCGTTATCCAACCTCGATGCCAAGCTGCGTACTCAGGTGCGTGGTGAGATTCGCGAACTGCACCGCCGTTTAAAAACCACGTCGGTGTATGTCACCCACGACCAGATTGAAGCCATGACCATGGGGCAGATGATTGTGGTGTTGCGGGATGGGCGCATCGAACAGGCGGGAACGCCGCTGGAGCTGTATGACAAACCGGCAAACCTGTTTGTGGCAGGCTTTATCGGCTCACCGGAAATTAACCAACTGCCGGGGGAAGTCGTGCTGAACGGCAACGTCACCAGTCTGCGCCTGAAAGACGGTTCACTGCTGGCGCTACCGGCGGGAATGCAGGTGAAAAACGGCCAGCAGGTGGTGTACGCCATCCGTCCTGAACAGGTGAATGTAGTGAATGAAGCGCGTGACGATGCCCTGGCGGCGAAAGTCACCGCAGTGGAAAACACCGGCTCGGATATGCAGCTATTTTGCGATACCGGCGGCGGGGCGTTTACCTCGGTATTTAAACAGCGTCTGGCGGTAAAAGAGGGCGATAACATCTGGCTGCAACCGAAGCTCTCCGGTGTGCATCTGTTCGACGCCCAGAGCGGCCAACGCATTGAGTGCCTGGAGGGCGAATAAGGTGGCGATGAAGCTGTACACCCTTGATGAAACCTGTCTGGAGAATGCGCGCGCGGGCTTAAAGCAGCCGTTCTCGCCGCTGCAACTGGCGCTGAGCAAACTGGTAGCTGAAGCGGACGTATTAAGACGTGAATCACCAGAAAGCGTGGTACATAAAAAACTGCGCCCGGCCAGCGGTGACGCGCATGATTATTACAGCCTGGGAACCTATTGGTGGCCGAACCCACGGCGGCCCAATGGGCTGCCTTATATCCGTCGCGATGGGCACATTAACCCGCAGTGCGAAAATAATGATACCGACACCACGCGTATTATTCGCATGTGTGAGCGCTGTCTGACGCTGGGGCTGGCGTGGTATTTCACCGGTCAGCGGCAATACGCGCAGGCCGCCGCACAGCAAATTCGCTGTTGGTTTCTGGATGCGGACACGCGGATGAACCCGCATCTTAACTATGGTCAGGCGATTCCGGGGATTGTCTCCGGGCGCGGTACTGGGCTTATCGATACCCGTTTGCTGTGGATGGTGGTGGGCACCATCGGCCTGATTAATCCCGCGAGTGTGCTGGATACCGACGATATTATCGGCCTGCATCAGTGGTTTCGCGATTTTAACCACTGGATGTATTACAGCGAAATCGGTCATTCCGAATACGTTTGGCATAACAACCACGGCACCTGGTATGACGCGCAGCGCACGGTGAACGCACTGTTCTACGGCGATAAAGGTCTGGCCGCGCGGATTATCGAGCAGGGGATCACCCAGCGTATGGCGGCGCAAATCGACCAGGACGGCAAGCAGACGATGGAGCTGGAGCGTACGATTCCGTTCCATTACTCGCTGTTTAACCTGGAGGCGCATTTGCTGCTCAACCGTTATGCCGAGCATGTGGAGTTTGACCGCTGGAATACCATTCGTGACGGGCGTGGCGTGAAGCAGGGGATTGATTACCTGGTGCCGTTTATCCGTGAACCGGATCTCTGGCCGTACAGCGACCTGCAAGGGATTGTCTGGGATAGCGCGCTGCGCGTGTTGTTGCAGTCGGTGCGGGGATATCCGAAGCAGTCGGCAAGCTATCGCGACGTGCTGAAATGCCTGCCGCAAGAAACACTCCAGTTGAAAGAACAGCTGATGTGGTGTCCCGCCTAATCGCTGAACATGGCAGATGGCATGGACGTAGCCCACGTAGGCCTGATAAGCGAAGCGCCATCGGGCGATGGCAGCCACCGTGCCGGATGGCGGCGTAAACGCCTTATCCGGCCTACAGAACCGCCGCGTTTGTCGGCTGATAAGCACCGTTTGTAGGCCTGATAAGCGAAGCGCCATCAGGCAATGGCAGCCACCGTACCGGATGGCGGCGCAAGCGCCTTATCCGGCCTACAGAACCGCCGCGTTTGTCGGCTGATAAGCACCGTTTGTAGGCCTGATAAGCGCAGCGCCATCAGGCAATGGCAGCCACCATGCCGGATGGCGGCGCAAGCGCCTTATCCGGCCTACAGAACCGCGCGCCATCAGGCAACGCGCGGCGCGGTGGTTTACACCGCCGCGATAATCTTAATTTCGACTTTGTAACGCGGGTTCATCAATTTTGCCTGCACCGTGCAGCGCACTGGCGCATGGCCCGCAACCACCCACGCATCCCACGCTTTGTTCATTGCTGCAAAATCATCGCCATCGGCGAGGAAAATGGTCGCATCAAGAATACGCGACTTGTCGCTACCTTGTTTTTCCAGCACGGCGTCAATTTGCGCGAGGGTGTTTGCCGTCTGCTCAAAGGCATCGGCGTCCAGATTTTCCGGCACACCGGTGTAATACAACGTGTGGTTATGAATCACCACGTCAGACCAACGGGCTTCGGCATCAATACGTACAATGGTCATTTCAATTTCCTTATGTCAATCACGTAAACGCGCTAAGACTGCCACAATGTCGGCGCGGCGTCACGACTTCGGCTAGCATAAGCGGGGTTGGCCTGACATAATCACTGGGAATTTTTCTAGGGGGTAACGTGACGGACGATTTTGCAGCAGACGGCCAACTAGCGCAGGCGATAACCGGCTTTAAACCGCGTGAACCGCAACGCCAGATGGCACATGCCGTCGTGAAAGCGATTGACGAAGGCCAGCCGCTGGTGGTGGAAGCCGGTACAGGTACAGGTAAAACCTATGCCTACCTTGCGCCTGCACTGCGTGCGGGTAAAAAAGTGATTATCTCAACCGGCTCCAAAGCATTGCAGGATCAGCTCTACAGCCGCGACTTACCGACCGTCGCCACCGCATTAGGCTATACCGGCAAACTGGCGCTGCTAAAAGGGCGCTCGAACTACCTGTGTATAGAGCGCTTAGAGCAACAAGCGCTGGCAGGCGGCGACTTACCGGTGAACACGCTAAGCGACGTTATCCTGCTGCGTAGTTGGGCGAACCACACGATTGATGGCGATATCAGCACTTGTGCCAGCGTAACGGAAGACTCGCAGGCCTGGCCGCTCGTGACCAGCACCAACGACAACTGTCTTGGCAGCGACTGCCCGCAGTATCAGGACTGCTTTGTGGTTAAGGCGCGCAAAAAAGCGATGGATGCTGATGTCGTGGTGGTTAACCATCACCTGTTTCTGGCCGATATGGTGGTTAAAGAGAGTGGTTTCGGTGAGTTAATTCCCGAAGCTGACGTGATGATCTTCGACGAAGCACACCAACTCCCGGACATCGCCAGCCAATATTTCGGCCAGTCGCTTTCCAGCCGCCAACTGCTGGATCTCGCCAAAGATGTCACTATTGCTTACCGCACGGAAGTGAAAGACACCCAGCAACTACAAAAATGCGCCGACCGCCTGGCCCAGGCGACGCAGGATTTCCGCCTACAGGTTGGTGATCCCGGCTATCGCGGTAATTTACGCGAACTGTTGGCGGATAACGCCGTCCAGCGCGCGCTGCTGCTGTTAGATGATGCGCTAGAGCTGTGTTACGACGTGGCAAAACTGTCTCTCGGCCGTTCGGCGCTGCTGGACGCCGCATTTGAACGCGCCACGCTGTACCGCGCCCGCCTCAAACGGCTGAAAGAAATTAACAAACCGGGCTACAGCTACTGGTATGAATGCAACTCTCGCCACTTCACGCTAGCGCTTACGCCGCTGACGGTGGCCGATAAATTCAAAGAAGTGATGGCACAGAAGCCGGGGAGCTGGATTTTCACCTCCGCAACGCTGTCGGTGAATGACGACTTGCACCACTTCACCGAACGGCTCGGCATTGAATCGGCGCAATCATTGCTGCTGCCCAGCCCGTTTGATTACGCCACCCAGGCGCTACTGTGTGTGCCGCGAAACCTGCCGTTACCCAACCAGCATGGCGCGGCGCGCCATTTGGCGGCGATGCTAAAACCGCTGATTGAGGCGAACAACGGGCGTTGCTTTATGCTGTGCACCTCGCACGCCATGATGCGCGACCTGGCAGAGCAGTTCCGCGCCACCATGACGTTGCCAGTTCTGTTGCAGGGGGAAACCAGCAAAGGCCAACTGCTACAGCAGTTTGTCAGCGCGGGTAACGCCTTGCTGGTGGCGACCAGCAGTTTTTGGGAAGGGGTGGACGTGCGTGGCGATACGCTGTCATTGGTGATTATCGACAAACTGCCGTTTACCTCGCCGGATGACCCGCTGCTGAAAGCGCGGATGGAAGATTGCCGTCTGCGCGGCGGTGACCCGTTCGAAGAGGTGCAGCTACCGGATGCGGTTATTACCCTCAAACAGGGCGTGGGCCGACTGATTCGTGACGTTGACGATCGCGGGGTGTTGGTTATCTGCGACAACCGCCTGGTGATGCGGCCTTACGGCGCAACATTCCTCTCCAGCCTGCCACCCGCGCCGCGTACCCGCGACATTCGCCGTGCGGTTCGCTTTTTGGCCGTGCCAACAGCGCGGTAATACGTGACAAAGTGTGATAAGATGCGCGCCATTTTGTTGACCCGTAACTGCGAGAGCGCGACTAAACATGCGAATTCTGGCTATCGATACCGCCACGGAAGCCTGCTCGGCTGCCCTGTGGAATGATGGTAACACCTGTGCTCACTTCGAGCTTTGTCCTCGAGAACACACCCAACGTATCCTGCCAATCGTGCAGGATATCCTTACTCAAGGCGGCGTAAGCCTGAGCGAACTGGACGCGCTGGCGTTCGGTCGCGGGCCGGGCAGCTTTACCGGCGTACGTATCGGTATTGGTATTGCGCAAGGGCTGGCGCTGGGCGCTGAACTGCCGATGATTGGCGTTTCAACGCTGGCGACTATGGCGCAGGGCGCATGGCGTAAGCAGGGCGCAACCCGCGTACTGGCGGCTATCGACGCGCGGATGGGGGAAGTCTACTGGGCTGAATACCAGCGTGACGAGCAGGGCGTATGGCACGGTGAAGAGAGCGAAGCGGTGCTGAAGCCGGAAGTGGTTCAACAGCGCTTAGCCGCGCTGAGCGGTGAATGGGCGACGGTCGGAACCGGTTGGGCTGCATGGCCAGAAATGGTGCAGGGCGCTAACGTCACGCTGACCGACGCCGACGTGCTGTTGCCGGAAGCTCAGGACATGTTGCCTATCGCCTGTCAGATGCTTGAACAGGGCAAAACGGTCGCTGTCGATAAAGCCGAACCAGTTTATTTGCGTAACGAGGTTGCGTGGAAGAAACTTCCTGGCCGCGAATGAATCTCAGTAGTAAGTCATATTGAGAAAGAGGAGCAGCATCATGGCAGGTCAATACCGTGTCGTGGGTGGCGTCATTATAGGGCTTGCCGCCCTGGCGCTGAGCGGTTGTGTCAGTGTGCCGGATGCCATTCAAGGCAGCAGCCCAACGCCACAGCAAGATTTAGTTCGCGTGATGTCCGCGCCGCAGTTGTATGTCGGTCAGGAATCGCGTTTTGGTGGCAAAGTGGTCAACGTTGAGAACCAGCAGGGGCGTACCCGTCTGGAAATCGCCACCGTGCCACTCGACAGCGGCGCACGGCCAATATTGGGCGAAGCCTCCCGTGGGCGCATTTACGCCGATGTTAACGGCTTCCTTGATCCGGTTGATTTCCGTGGACAGTTAGTCACGGTAGTCGGGCCGATTGTCGGCACCGTTGAGGGGAAAGTGGGCACCACGAAATATACTTTCCTGCACCTTCAGGCGACCGGTTACAAACGCTGGCGTGTGGCCCAGCAGGTCGTCATGCCGCCACAGCCTATCGACCCGTGGGTCTTTGGCCCGCATCCGTGGAACTACGGCTACGGCGGCTGGGGATGGTATAACACCGGCCCCGCTGAAGTACGGAACGTAGTAACTGAATAAAATTTTGACGTTGTAGCAGGCAAAGAAGAAACAGCGGCTAGCCCGCTGTTTCTTCTTTGTTATGGATATAAAAAAAATAAAGAGTGACGCGCTTCGCAACCTTAATTTTGAGTAATTCTTAAACTGGTACGCTGAGTTAATATTATGTTAACGAGAGTTTGCCAATTGGGGTTGTGATGACGACGAATACGTATTTTAGAGGTGATGCTTTGAAAAAGGTTTGGCTCAACCGTTATCCTGCTGATGTTCCGGCAGAGATCAATCCTGACCGTTATCAATCCCTGGTGGAACTCTTTGAACAGGCCGCAACGCGTTTTGCCGACCAGCCTGGCTTCGTCAACATGGGCGAAGTAATGACTTTCCGAAAATTAGAAGAGCGCAGCCGCGCTTTTGCCGCCTATCTCCAGCAAGGTCTGGGGCTGAAAAAGGGCGACCGCGTCGCGCTGATGATGCCTAACCTGCTGCAATACCCGGTTGCCCTGTTCGGGATCCTCCGCGCGGGGATGATTGTGGTCAATGTCAACCCGCTGTACACCCCGCGTGAGCTAGAGCACCAGCTTAACGATAGCGGCGCACAGGCAATCGTGATTGTCTCCAACTTTGCCCACACGCTGGAAAAAGTGGTTGAGAAAACCCAGGTGAAGCACGTTATTCTGACGCGCATGGGTGACCAACTGTCCACCGCGAAAGGCACGTTGGTGAACTTTGTGGTGAAGTACATCAAGCGCCTGGTGCCGAAATATAACCTGCCGGACGCTATCTCGTTTCGTCGCGCGCTGCAAAGCGGCTACCGACTGCAATACGTGAAACCGGAAGTGACGGCGGATGATATCGCCTTCTTGCAATATACCGGCGGTACAACCGGCGTGGCGAAAGGCGCGATGCTGAGCCACCGCAATATGCTCGCCAACCTTGAACAGGTGAAAGCTACCTACGGGCCGTTGCTGCACGAAGGCAAAGAGGTGGTGATTACCGCGCTGCCGCTGTATCACATCTTTGCGTTAACCATGAACTGCCTGCTGTTTATTGAGCTGGGTGGTAAAAATATTCTGATTACCAACCCGCGTGATATTCCGGGGCTGGTAAAAGAGCTGGCGAAATACCCATTCACCGCGATGACCGGGGTGAATACGCTGTTCAACGCGCTGCTAAATAATAAAGATTTCCAGCAACTGGACTTCTCGACCCTGAATTTATCGGCAGGCGGTGGGATGCCGGTGAACCAGTCGGTGGCCGATCGCTGGGTGAAACTCACCGGCCAATATTTGCTGGAAGGCTACGGCCTCACCGAATGCTCGCCGCTGGTGAGCGTGAACCCGCATGATATCGACTATCACAGCGGCAGCATTGGCCTGCCAGTGCCATCAACCGACGTGAAGCTGGTGGATGACGACGACAACGAAGTGGCCGCCGGAGAGCCGGGTGAGCTGTGCGTGAGAGGCCCGCAGGTGATGGAAGGCTACTGGCAGCGCCCGGATGCTACCGCCGAGATTATCAAAGACGGTTGGCTGCATACCGGCGATATCGCGGTGATGGATGAAGAAGGCTTTCTGCGCATTGTTGACCGCAAAAAAGATATGATTCTGGTTTCCGGCTTTAATGTCTATCCGAATGAAATCGAAGATGTAGTGATGCAACATCCCGGCGTGCTGGAGGTTGCAGCGGTAGGCGTACCGTCTGGCAATAGTGGCGAAGCGGTGAAGATTTTCGTGGTGAAAAAAGACGCCAACCTCACCGAAGAAGCGCTGGTGACATTCTGTCGCCGCCAGTTAACCGGCTATAAAGTGCCGAAACTGGTTGAATTTCGTGAAGAATTACCGAAGTCGAACGTCGGTAAAATTTTACGACGAGAATTACGTGACGAAGCCCGTGGCAAAGTGGACAATAAGGCATAAGTCACGAGTCATGATGCCAAACGCCAGCTCAGCTGGCGTTTTTTTTGGCGCAATCTAAGAGAGTACGATTTGAACTATCAGATGATCACCACCAACGACGAACTCACCACCCTGTGCGACGCGGTTCGCCAGACCACCGCCGTCGCGCTGGACACCGAGTTTGTTCGCACCCGCACTTACTATCCTCAGTTGGGGCTTATCCAGCTGTTCGACGGAGAGCGCACGGCGCTGATTGATCCTCTGGGTATTACCGACTGGTCACCGTTACAGGCTATTTTCCAGGATCGTAATATCACCAAATTCCTCCATGCGGGCAGCGAAGATTTAGAAGTGTTCCTTAACGTTTTTGGCTCGATGCCACAGCCGTTAATTGACACTCAGGTGCTGGCGGCATTCTGTGGTCGCCCGATGTCATGGGGCTTTGCGGCGATGGTTGCGGAGTATTTCGGCGTTGAACTGGATAAAAGTGAGTCGCGTACCGACTGGTTAGCCCGCCCGTTGACTTCTCGCCAGTGCGATTATGCGGCGGCAGACGTGTGGTATCTGCTGCCTATCGCGCACAAACTGATGGCGGAAACCGAACAGGCCGGTCGCCTTGCGGCGGCGCTGGACGAATGCCAACTGATGCAGCAACGTCGTCAGGAAGTGACTGACCCGCGTGATGCCTGGCGCGACATCAGCAACGCCTGGCAGCTGCGTACGCGTCAACTAGCGTGTTTACAGCTGCTGGCTGACTGGCGCTTGCGTAAAGCGCGTGAGCGCGATTTAGCGGTGAATTTTGTCGTGCGTGAGGAACACCTGTGGAGCGTGGCGCGTTATATGCCAGGCAGCCTCGGTGAGCTGGACAGCTTAGGGCTGTCGGGCAGTGAAATTCGTTTCCACGGTAAAACGCTGCTGAGCCTGGTGGCAAAAGCGCAGGCGCTGCCAGAAGATGAGCTGCCGGAGTCGCTGCTGAACCTGATGGATATGCCGGGCTATCGCAAAGTGTTTAAAGAGATTAAAGCGCTGGTGCAGGAAGTTGGGCAGGCGTATGAAGTGAGCGCCGAGATGCTGGCATCCCGTCGCCAAATCAACCAGTTGCTGAACTGGCACTGGCAGCTTAAGCCGCGAACCAGCGCACCGGAGATGCTCTCCGGCTGGCGTGGTGAGCTGCTGGCAGGGCCTTTAGATGCGCTGTTAGCTCAATATCCACGGTAATCCAGCACCGTTCTGCCTGATGGCGCTGCGCTTATCAGGCCTACGCAGGTTTGCACGCCAACATTTGCAATGGTTTGTAGGCCGGATAAGGCGTTTACGCCGCCATCCGGCAACCTGCGCCATTGTGTCTGATGGCGCTGCGCTTATCAGGCCTATGCAGGTTTGTACGCCAACATTTGCAATGGTTTGTAGGCCGGATAAGGCGCTTGCGCCGCCATCCGGCAATCTGCGCTATTGTGCCTGATGGCGCTGCGCTTATCAGGCCTACGCGGGTTTGTACGCCAACATTTGCAATGGTTTGTAGGCCGGATAAGGCGTTTACGCCGCCATCCGGCAATCTGCGCCATTGTGCCTGATGGCGCTTGCGCCGCCATCCGGCATTCAGGCACATAAGCCTGGCGTTAAACGCAAAAAAGGCGCTGAAATAGCGCCTTTTTTTACACCACCAAAAATCAGGATTTGGATTCTTCGGCTTCCGGTAGTGTGACGTTGAGTTCCAGAATCGAAATATCCCCGTCTTTTTGCTCTAACTGCACAGTGACCATTTCTGGGTCAATCTGCACATATCTGCAAATCACTTCCAGAATATCCTTCCGTAACTGCGGCAGATAGTGCGGTTCTGCATCGCTGCGGCGGCGTTCCGCGACAATGATTTGCAGACGTTCTTTAGCAATGTTGGCGGTAGTCTTTTTCCGAGAGAGAAAAAAGTCGAGTAATGCCATGATTTATCCTCCGAACAGGCGTTTGAGGAAACCTTTCTTCTCTTCTTCGATGAAGCGGAAAGGACGTTCTTCTCCCAGGAGACGATCTACGGTGTCGGCGTAGGCTTTACCTGCATCAGACACCGTATCCAGAATAACCGGCTCGCCCTGGTTTGAGGCGCGCAGAACAGACTGATCTTCCGGGATAACCCCAACCAGTTTAATGCGCAGGATTTCCAGCACATCTTCCATGCTCAGCATATCGCCTTTATTCACGCGCCCTGGGTTGTAGCGCGTGAGCAGCAGGTGCTCTTTAATCGGTTCTTCACCATTTTCTGCACGGCGTGATTTAGACGCCAGGATGCCCAGAATACGGTCAGAGTCACGTACGGACGACACTTCTGGGTTGGTGGTGATAATGGCTTCGTCAGCGAAATAGAGCGCCATCAGCGCGCCGGTTTCGATACCTGCAGGAGAGTCGCAGACAACGAAATCGAACTCCATTTTTTTTAGCTCGTCGAGCACTTTCTCGACGCCTTCACGGGTCAGGGCATCTTTATCGCGGGTCTGAGAAGCAGGAAGGATAAACAGATTATCGGTGCGTTTATCTTTGATTAACGCCTGATTCAGCGTCGCATCGCCCTGGATAACGTTAACAAAATCATAAACTACACGACGTTCGCAGCCCATAATCAGGTCAAGGTTACGCAGGCCGATATCAAAATCGATAACGACCGTTTTCTTTCCCTTCTGCGCCAAACCAGTCGCGATGGCCGCGCTGGAGGTGGTTTTGCCCACGCCCCCTTTACCAGAAGTTACAACAATAATGCGTGCCATAGAAATTCCTTGTTAAAAGGGATTAATTTAACGGTTGAATAGTCAAAGCGTTGCTGTCTAAGCGCAAACGCGCCGCTTTGCCAAAAAATTCGGCTGGGATCTGATCGCTCAGCCAATATTCCCCCGCGATGGAAACCAGTTCCGCCGCAAGGTGGGTACAAAATACTTGTGCTTCCCGGTCGCCAGCGGCTCCTGCCAGTACGCGTCCCCGCATCATGCCGTACACGTGAATGTTACCGTCGGCAATCAGTTCAGCGCCCGCGCTGACGTGGCTTGTAACAATCAGATCACAGTTTGGTGCATAAATGCGCTGACCGGAACGTACCGGCGTATCAATCATTCGCGTTTTTGTGATCGGACTAACAATTGGTGCAGGTTCTGCGGGCGGAGGTGGCGCTACAGGCGCTGGGCGAGCAACTTTTTCTTTACCTTCAGTCAGTAAAGGAAGGCCCGATTGGTCGATGGCTGCTTTAAACTGCGGGTTCTTACAACCACTGACGCCAACAATACGTAGCCCGACAGCCATAATAGCCTGCTGGATAGCTCGCCACTGGCTAAACTCTTCAAGGTTACTAACGTTGACCACCACCGGTGCATGGCGGAAAAAAGCCGGAGCCTGGGCAACCTTGTCCTCTAACGCCTGACGAATAACCTCGGGTTTTGCATCATGCAAATGAACCACAGATAGGGTGAAGCTACTGCCTTTAAGTTCGATTGGCGTGTTTGACATCCTGGCCTTACTCAATTTGCTGTTTATCACCGTTCGGTATGCGGTGATATTCCGAAGACTATCAGGCATGTTATAGTCACATATATATTCAAGCAAGTAACCGCAAGCCTAATTCAGAGTAAAAGTCTATTTTCTCACAATTGATGATGATTCCAATGATTTAAAATATCCTTTTAAATCATATTTCTGCGCGGGTTTTTGCGCTTCGCCTAATGCCTATCTCGTTTTCCTGTGCCAGAAACGTGACAGAACCAACGAATTTGTTTAAATGTTCGGCACTCAGGTGCGCGTATTTTTTCACCATTTCGAGAGTTTCCCATCCTCCCATTTCTTTAAGCATCATCAGGGGTGTGCCGTTTTGGACATGCCAGCTTGCCCATGTATGTCTCAGGTCGTGAAAACGGAAATCAGATATTCCAGATTTTATTGTTGCCTGGGCGAAATCGTTCCTGTCTATATCGGTTAGCCTTTCACCATTAAGAGTGAATACATATTCGCAAGACATATCGCATTCACGTAGAATCAAAATCGCTTCATCGTTGAGCGGGAGAGGGCGGGCTTTTCCTGATTTTGCATTCTCAGCAGTGACGATTGCGTTTCTGTTTTCCATATCTATATTCTCCCAGGCAAGAGAAAGAATCTCTCCTCGTCGCGCGCCGGTAAGCAAAGCGAACGATGAGATTTTTCGCATGATATCCGTATTAAGGTTATCGATGAGTTCTCTTGCCTGCCACTTCCTGATCCACCTTACTCTCACCTTTGGTTCCCTTAGCTCAGGAACATAAGGTCGATTATCAACCCAGCCATGTTTCAGTGCCAAAGAGAACGCGCGGATGATAAAGGCGCGATACCTGTTAACAGTTCCGTTTGCGAGTTTCTTTCGCGATTTGTGCTGAGAGTGGGTTGGCATCATTCTGGCTATCTCATCACCCTTTATGCCAGTTATGTTTCTTCCCCTGAATACTGACAGCCAGTAACGGGCATATCCTTTCTTGGTGTCATACAGCGACTGCCCCTCGGCATCCTTCATAGCCAGCAGAACGATTTCCTCAAACAGATGCTCCTGCTTTTTCTCTAAACGTGACACGTCCCATAGCTCGTGCTTTATCTTGTCGTGATACTCCTGTGCTTTGGCTTTCTCCTCGGTTCCAGTAGAGCGTCTAATTCGCGTTCCGTCTGGAGCTGAGATATCAATCCAATAGTTCCTACCTCTTTTGTGGATCGGCATTTAGTTGACTCCTCACCGACCACAGCCAGCCGGAAGACATTGTTAGGTGTTTTATAGAAATTTTCCACGCTTTCTTCGCTGGCTCGCCATGTGCCGCCAACTTTGAACATGTGGTATCGCGAAGGGTTTCTATATATGGTGCTGGGGGACACGTTTATACGTGCCGCAAGCTCAGGCACTTTCATAAATGGTTTCTCGCTAGCCATTGTCATGCTCCAGGCAAAAAAATGCCCACCGGAGTGGGCTTTATAGAATTGGGGTGTGTTTATGGTGGTCGCACTCACGTTCGGCCTGGTTCTTTAGTTTGCGGGCAGCGGCGAACCAAACATAATGCCGCCATAGCAGGCCAAATGCTGGCTTACACTCTTGTCCATGAAGCTCTGTCACCTCACAAAAGAACGACCCATTTGCGAGCCACAGTCGGTATCCGCAGCGGGTGGCGGCGTAAACTATGCCATTTATACTGTTAGGCTCTACATCCCATTCTCCTCGTCGAATTTGTTGGATTACCGCCCTGGCGTTGTTGAATCTCAACGCCGCCAATGAAATCAAGTTCTTCATATTGTCACCTATAAAATAGCTCTCGCAATGGAGGGCTGAAAGAGGAATGTCGAGGTGGGCTTTCGCACCCAATAGCCGACTCAGTGAATCAGCTATCAGTTGGTTCATGCGGCAACGTCCCATCCGGCAATAGAGAGGCGCCCCATTTTCGCGTGATACCACTGTGTTCCACGTCGCTCAGCTTCACTCATCATAACTTTGAGGGCGGCACTGAATGCGTCTTCGTGAACAACAGCCATCTGTGTTACCTGCCCACCAGGTGCAACATGAGGAACCTTTTTATGTGGAACTGACCACGCCATAACCAATTGTTTGCATTTGGCGTTACTCAGGCCGTAGGTTGCGTGTAAATGGCTGTAGCCCTGATAACCCTGCGGTATTGTTCCTTGCTTAATCTGCTCTATTGTCTCGGTGACGGATTCGACTTTGCTCTCTACTTGGTTCAGGCGTCGCTCTTGCTGCACATTTGCCATCGCCATTGCTGCGATAAGTTCTGCTTGTGACATCTTTGTCGTTCCCGATGCTGCTTCCTCCAGCTCCTGCCAACGGTCAATAACTTTCATGCGCAGCGTTGCGCTGTAACCTGTCAGCAGGCATTCAACGTGACGGCGGTCGAGTTGATACTCGGTTTGCTTGCGATTCATTGTATCGAAATAGATACGCGCAAAATTGCTCACATCTTCGCTAAGCTGATCCAGCATGACTTCTATGTCACGCTTTACATCAGGGTGGCGCTTCCCAGTTAGCTCGGAAATTTCACGACTGGACATTGTTAAACTTTGATGGATGTTCATTAAATTTTGCATAGATTGTTATTCCTCAAGCCACCCGCTGCATAGCGCGTAGCTTCTTAAGATGCTCTGCTGTTTCAAGTTCGGCGCGTATCTGCTGCGCCTCGTGATGGTCTAGCGGTTCGAATTGATTGTTGAAGCGGTCGATTGAAGCGGTGTTAATCCGTCCCTGTCGCCAGTATCGGACTATCTTTGATGTGACTGAGTGGATTATTACCGGCCAACCTGAATGGTCAGCGTATATCTGACCGCGTTGGATTAGCTGGAACATTGGATGATCCCTGCGTGAAAAGGGAAGGGTTAATCTGGAAGATACTTGCCATGCACCTTCATCTCCATATGTGTGAGTTCATAGCAATTAACGCAAATCCACTTAGAGCGCATGCCCGATTGAAACTCTTCCTCATACCATCTTACGCGCCTGAAAAACCTATATTTATGCTTTTTACACCCGTGTATTATTTGCCTGAATGACCTCATCGTTTTATCCCCATCACATCCTCCGATTCCGTTTCTCTGCATCCGCCTGGCAATCCACGCACATCGTGCAGCCTGGGTAAGCAATCCGGCGAGCCTCCGGCAACTCTTCGTCGCAATCACTACAGCGAATAGCCGATACTGCATCCCGGTTAATCCTGTGCGCAGCCAGTGCAGCATTACGCTGTAACTCTTCTACTTCTGATGCTGAATCAATGATGTCGGCCACGTCATAATTCTCCGTTATAATATTGTTTTTCCGGCAAATAGGCGGTTATAGCATCGCTTCTGGATATAATTTCTGCGCGCCTGATATCTACCTTTTTAATCACCTTGTCGAGGCAATCTATACAAGAGATGAACCCCCTGTATTCGCATGAGGAATATCCATCCAAGTCTTTTCCGCATAGGCAGCACTTGCACTCTTCCATATCTCACTCTCCGAACTGCTGATTGATAGTTAACGTAACCAATAAAAGGGAACCCTAAGTTCCCTGATGATTTGCGATAGTTTGGTCATGAATCAACACCGTACCGGCCCTGCATTCGACCAATAATGCTATTGAACTCGATGAGGCTTATGCCTAATGCCTGTATCGCCTCGTGATGCTTCTTTAAGATTGGCGGCACGACTGCATTCCATTTCGGCTTAGGCCTGCATTTCATCGTCTGCATAATTTCTGCTACGCACTTACGACCTTGTGCGCGGACGGCGTTGTCTTGCTCATGTGTCATGCAGCCTCCTTGCGACTCAACTTGTACCGTTTGGCCCGTACCGCATAGATGCTGCGACCTGTTCTGGCCGCGACGGTGCTAGCGGGGAGGGTAGCTATCATCTCTTCCTCAATCTGATTCCACGGCTTTAGTTTCTTTATGGAGGTAAGCCTGATCCCCATTCTTGATGCTTTGTTGAATACCGAGCTTGAGGTGCGGTCCAGCTTTTCCGCTATATCGTCACCGGTCATTGATGAAGCGACCTCCCGCAGGAAGTCCTCTTCGTACTGTTTCCACGGTTCGAACTTCATTGCGCCTCCTACTTAATCAGAAGTGATGGCTTGCCGACTTTTAGCTGCGCACCAGGAACTGATATGCCAGCTTTTAGTTGGTGCTTGATAGCTAATTTGTCAGCCTTGATAACCGTGTCGTACTCGACAAACTCAGAAGGAAGGGCGCTTGAATCAACGATTTCAACAGACTCGGAAGGTGCGCGAATTGTTACCTGATGAAGGCCTGCTCTTATTTTCTTTTTCCCGGCAGTGATTAACGCAGTGGCTATGTAGGCTTGGATACCGTCGACTTTATTCATCGTTACCGCAGCGCGTTCATTGAGCGACTTGGCCTCATCCTTGAGGCGTTCCGCGTATCCAGTTTCGTTCTTACAGATAGCGAGCAACTGCTCAATCTTGTCTGTAAGCTCGCCTTCCATCCCCTCAAGCGTGTCGGCGATCGCATCCGCTTCGAAGTCTGAATTCATTAGCTTGGCGTAATCGTTGGCGATTTCGTAAAGCTTACTCACTGGTCACCTCCAACTTAGTTTTGCATTCTGCGTAGATGGCCTGAACATTCTGCTGCAACTTCATTCCGGCTGTGCGTTTATAGGCATCGGCAAAGATTCTCTTCAGGTCATCCATGCTTTCTGCTTGCGCCATTTCATCGCAAAGAGTTTGAACGTGGTCGATCACTTCCTGCTGTCGACGACGCTCATCTTCGCGGATATCTTCCTCTGACTTGTGCGCCATCACTGGCTCTTGGAAAATTCCTTCATCTTCATTGATGACGTGAATAGCGTTATCCAGACGCTCAGCGCGGGGCCAGTACTTGCTTGCTCGCTTGACTATGGTCTTACGCGCCATTTCTTCCCAAAAGTTCTTCCACGGGCCATTCTTGGCTTTACTGGTGGCTTCCGTTGCTTTGATTTCTGCCAGGCTCATTTCTTCCGTCAGGTAGTCGCTGTCAGCTGTCTTGACAGTGCAGTAACCACCGACGACAGCACCGCGATCGCCGAATGCGTTGTATTTGTGTGTTGGTGCGGTATCAAGTCCGTTTGATTCGTACGTGTCGTTTGAATAAACCAGCTTGCACTGCCCCCATTTAATGGAGCCGGTAGACTGCGCAAGATGCAGAAGGCCCATATAGCTGATATCAAGGCACACCATGCCGTCACGGGGAACCAGATAAGCAAGCTTGCTGGCCGGGTTAAGAGTGATGCCGATCGCCGCTACGTTGATAATGGCGTTCTGTGCGCTGGTAGGATTTGATAGCGCCGTCTTGGCTAAGTAGTCGTTACGCTGGAAGTACTGAATTGCGAACTGGCTTTCTTTGGCCCATGTTACAGATTGGTCTGTTACCGCCCCAACAAAGAGCGGCTCCTGTTGTTTTACGAACTCAACAATGCTGAGGCTCATCGTTTACTCCTGAATTTATCAAAACGGGCATGGGGATTGGCGATCCCACTCCTCTTCGGAGCGGTCGTAGCAAAGTCGCGTGATGTAGTCGTTGTAGGCTTCTTCTGCCTTTTCACCGACCAGCGCAAGTTGCGCCTCTTTCGGAAGAAACAGACCACTCATTTGAAGAGCGTATTTCGGGAACATGGCGATTAGCTCTTTTGCCCGGTTGTCAATCCACTGCTCCTTCTCTTCGGTGATTGCTTGCTCGACCCATCGGCTATCTTCGATGCTGTCATAGGCCCTGAAAGCGTTCATGCTTCCTCCTGAATTGTGTGTAAGCGCTGCCTGGCATCTGAATGACTGCCAGAGAAAGTGAATAGGGGAGATTGGTTAAGGGATGTCGTGAAGGAATTCGAAGTCACCGCATTGTGAGTTACCAGCGGCGTCCTGATTGGTAACTGGAGCGCGGACTAGTACTGCTCCCATTCCTTCATAATAACGTTGTAAATAGCGAGCTGATGGTTTCTTTTGCCCACATGCCTCAATGACAACGGAGCGCTCAGGGTCAAAGTGGAATCGACCATCCATGACGAAATACTCAAACATGAGAGCCTCCACGCTTATGCCACGGCATACCGGCTGCTTTCTTCATCTCTTCGTTGGCTTCCATCCACATCTCAGAATCACCTATGAATCTGGCGATAAGAGCTTTGTTCTGAGCTGCACGAAGCATGTTGTGATTAATCATGAAGCCTCCCGGGCGCGGAGCATTGCGTCTGCAATCTTATAGGCGTGGTTAGCAAAAAGTTCTGGGTTATGACCAACATCCACTATTGCCTGCATCGCCTTAGCCGCGAAGTAGTCACGCAGAGTCATGCCAGGACCTGAATATTTAGAGTCGTAGTTATCATCGCGAGTAGGGAAAGCCTGCTCTAGTTCTTTGTTACTCATAATCATCTCCGCGCTTAAGCCGCGCCGCTGAACGTGAACTCTCGCGCATCTAGTGCGCATCGAAGTTAATTAGCGGTGGATAGCCGCCGTGTGTCATAACTCGAACCACTCGTAAATGGCTCCAGGTATGAGGCAATAAAAACCCGCCGGAGCGGGTCATTCATCGTCGTCGTCATCTAGGTTGATGGTCTTCACCCATCTCCCCTTGTGTTTCTGGCGCACCATTCATCAGCCTCATGCCAGCTACTAAACGTGAGGTTGTCACCAAACTGGTCTGTCGCGATTTCCACTTCTTCTTCGTCATCGACATCGAGAAGAACAATCAGCCTTGCCATCCTCTTACCCTCTGTAGTTACCAATAAAAAGGCCGCCAGTTAGGCGACCTGTTAATATCCTGAGTATTCGCGGAGAGCTTCGATAATCTCCTCGCAGTCGATAAGCAATTCGTCAGGCTCATCGTCTCTCTCTTTAAGAGATTCAATGTTCCCTGCTAACTGCCTAAGCATTTTTTGCTGCCAACCCGGGTCGAAACTATCTGGTATCTCAATTTCCACATCTCACCTCACTTATCAGTGATATCCCATATTTACCTAGAACCACTCTTTTGAGCCGTGATTGTTCACGGTTCCGCTTATTTCCCCATTTGAAATGGATAGGCCGCCATATCGGAAATCAACCTCACCAGATGGAACCTTTTGTCCGTTCATCCACTTAACAACACAAATGCCGTCAGCACTTGTAGCGCACCACCCATCAGGACGAGTTGAGCCTGAGCACGCGGATAAGAAGATAACGAGTGCCGGAATAAGTAGTTTTTTCATGAGTTACCTCGCCGGATAAATGCTTTTAGTCTTGCCGCGATGCACGACATCGAAGATTTGATCCAATAAAAAACCCGCACTAGGCGGGTTTATGACCATTTTTTATCTGGCCGTCGTTGATGTGCATGGTTTACAACCCTATGCATGACGTCCTCATGAGGAACCTCTTCAACCTTTTCGGTATCCCTTGGGAAGGAGAACGATACAGCCTTATCGACCTTATCCATTGGGTCTTGGTTTATTTCATATTCAGGTCCGTCATCTGTTGCGCTATACCCAACTTCAATTCCTGACGCCGTGGCATACGCAACCTGCTTTTCCCACCTAGCAGCTCTTCGCCTATCCTGTGCGGTAAGCTTCCTTTCCGTCTTCTTTGGCAGCTTGCCGAAATTCTCATTTATGAAAACAGTTTTCTTTTTCATATAAAGTCTCCGTCTTTTCGCTACCTGTAGAATTACGCATCGCTCTCGTAAAAGCGATCTGTAATTCGCTTGTGAGCAGCATTGCCGTTCATCCTGAACCCGCCGCGCTCCCGACGCATGGTTTACTGTCGCGCCGTTCGACTGACCGAAACGCTGTGTTGTTTCGATGGGATGATATTGTACCAATAGTTCATGTAAGTAAAGTACCAAAAGTACATTATTTTTGAATGTAAAGTTCAAATCAACGTAACAAATTGAACTTTAAGGTAATTTATTTTTATCTTGCATGGTGTTATGCTCAAAAAAACATCAGCGAGGGCATGGTTATGGGCTTGGGAATGGATATGGAACGGGATGAGCTATTAGAAGACCGCGCAGCATTCATTGCTGGCGAGATTGGCGGTGCGGTTGTTGAGTTGATTATCGGCGGGGTAGTGATTAGTCGGGATGCGATAGTGGATAGCCTGGAAGCCAAGCGGAAGGCTATGGGTAATGTTATTCACAAGGGGCTTCTAAGGGATGCTGCGGAGTTCGTGAGGAAAGGGCGGTAGACTTGGTTAACGATGTCACTGCTGGTAGACCTGCATACCAGTGGTAAAACGCTTACCGCTGGCGCGACTATTAATAATGCAGGGATTTGGGTGCTGCCCATCTGGCGGGCAAATGCGGTAGGAGTCAATTCGGTATCTTAATTATCAATGAGTTACACTGGCGGGCAGGTGGTGGGCTTGGGGGATCGGAAGGCAAAGAAAACCCGGCTCGGTGGCCGGGTTATTTCAGTTTATCAAGGAAGGATTCTCTTTCTTTTTTATCGGAATCCCTTCTATTTAGAAGAGTCTTGAAACTCTGAAGCTCAATCATAACTCTATGAACGAAAAGACTCGTATAGACTGATACGAAGAGTAAGCCACCTGACACCTTCAGAACTCTGTATAATAACTCTTGATTTCCAGCACTAACCATCAGGCCTAACACCACGAATAGCGTCGAGAAAACATAGAATGCTAAAAGAGATGCCATTAGTCGCCTTTTTGATTTAACCAGAGGCGAAAGCCTTCGCAACTCAGAAGGGGTCAGCGAAGAGTGATCATTAACTTCGTTTGTTTTGAAGATTGCCTGTATGCAATACGATAATGGCAACTGCATCAAACCTACCACAGCCCATGGTGCCGAAATAATAACACCATCAGCTATAAAGCCTAATGATTTGTTGATTATAAAATAACCAATAAAGAAGAAGGCGATCATAAGAAAAAGGTGGATGATTTTAGATTTCATTATTATCCTCCTTATTCATTCTTTTACTTTACATTCAGCTCCCCGGCCTCAAGCTTGGAGAACAACCATTTGTGCATCTTTAAGAATAAATCATTTTCATCGATAACGCCATTGTTATATTCGACATTAATATTGCCTGAAAGTTTAACTTCTTTACCAGTGATTTCCCCACCACCTTGTAGTTTTATGCTGTAATCATCCCCATCTATATGCCTTAGTGATGTAGCAATACTGTCAATAACGGTCTGACCTCCATCATTTGTTTTTCTGAAATATGTAATTTCAAGACTTACCTGTAGATTTGCATCATCTAAGGAATCCTTCAAATTGATATCTTCAGCCCAATTATCACCCAAAAATGCTTTAAGCAATGATCCACCCTTACCAGTAGGCCTGTACTTTATCGTTTTAACTGAACCTGTGGTTTTTTGTGCGGAAGAGGCGTCATCATTTTTCACTTCAGAAGTTATTGGCAAGCTACCAATTCTAATGCTTTTGGCAGGAGATTTTTGCATCTTCTGCATGGTTTCTTCTGATGGCTTATCTTGCAGTAGTAAGACAAAGTTTTCTAAATCAGTAAAGCTATTTATCAGCCAGTTAAGATGTGATTCAAATTCTCTGGAACGCAAGGATGTAGACTGAACAATTATCACATGGTTGTTTAAAACACCGAAATATAAAATAGAGTCAACAAACTCTCTTTTTTTATCTTGCGCGTTATCGCCATCAATAATAATGTCATTCGAAGTTATTGAGTTAATGTCATAAAATCTGACATTATCTCTTATTTCTAATAGGGATTGACTCTTATCTTTCTCAAAAAGAACCAGTTGACCAAAAAGAATTGTTTTGTATGTATTGCTTTTATTTAAAACCCTAATGCCTGAATTCTCATCAGAGGGTGAGGTTTTTTCTTGACGAAGCAAAACGTTTTCAGCGGAACCACCATCTCCTATGATTCCAAGTAAAATGCTTTGCAATGATGACGCCCCGTTTGGGATGACTGCCTTTTTATAATGAACAATTTTCGGTCTGCTATCTTTCATTGCAATTACCCAGTTATATTTAACTTAATCCGAATCGGCACAATAATTATGAAACATTCAAAGCTACCAACTATGCGCCGACCAGAAATCTATCCAATCACCCAAACGTCTCTTCAGGCCACTAAGGCTAACCATGCTTCCTGTATGTCTGCGGCATGCTGCCGATCACCTTTCCGAAAACGAATATTTTGTTCATCTCTTCTTTTTCGATAGGTTCCCAAGGGTGATAGGTATGGTTGTCTGAGATGACCAACAACTTGTCTTTCATCTTCTGTAGGCGCTTAACGTGAGCTGTTTCATCGTAGAGGAACGCGTAGATACCATCACCATCAAAATGCTGAATGCTGATGTCTACAAAGAGTAGATCCCCAGGCTCAATCGTGCCGGACATGCTATCTCCACGAACGTTGATAATCCTTATCTGCTCAGGGCGACGCCCATTAAACATCTGCCGAGCATCTTCAACCGAATATTCTACGGAGCGTAGCACCTCCATGAACTCACTATTGATCACACCCGGCCCCGCGCTTACAGAGACATCAAGCACATCGATACGAAATGTTTCGGTAGACTTCTGCAAATGCCCTTCCTCAATCCCATCAGCTTTGCTGTCTCCCAGCAGGTAAGACGAAGACGTGCCAATGCTCGTGGCAAGCTCCTGTAGCTTTCCACGCCTTGGAATCGATTCCCCGTTAAACCACTTGCTTACGGCTTTTGGTGTCAACTTCATCTTTTTGGCTATCTCAGCCTGACGACCATGTACCGGTAAACCAGCTTTATCGCAGGCCAGCGCAAGCCTATGGGAAAAGTCTTTTCGCGCTTTTTCTTCCTGAACCATGTGTTCAATCATAATATCACTTGCGTGAACTATCAGTTCCGACATAATATGTACTTACGGTTCAATTTAAGGGTGAGTAAATGCAACCTAATAACCTTGGCGACATCATCAAACGGATTCGTGTTCCGGTGGTGGCAAAGGCTTGCGAGAGAACCCCGCGAGCTATCTACAAATGGATAAACAGCGGATGCCTTCCACGTACCGATTACACGGGCGAAACAGAATACGCATCAAAAATCGCAGCGGCATCTGACGGTCAGTTCACAGAAAGTCAGATTCTTGAAATCAGCAAGCCTAAGTCCGTTCAGCAAGCTGTTTAATTTTTAGGTTTACCAACTGCTCTTTAACAATCTGGAACCCAATTTTAAACGGCTGAGAAATCAGCCGAATCAACTAATTACATAGGAATTTAACATATGGAAAGTTCAACGACACGCAACACAGTGGAGGCCCGACGAATCGAGAGTTGGCTTCACAGTCAGATCAATGAAATTGGCACAACCGCTATCGCGAAGGTAGCAGGGGTCAACAAGTCTACGGTGACTCGCTGGCGAGAAAACCTTCTGCCGAACATGTCTCTTTTGCTGTCAATCCTGATTGCTAACCGGGATGGAGTGAAGGGGGATTTTGAAGCATGAGTATCAGAAATGACGAAAGCCGCTCTGCGGGAACAGAAGCGGCCTTCAGGTGGAATTAACTGGATCAATTCACAGGAGTAATCATATGCGAAACAAAGGTTTCTCGCCAGAAGAAGTACACAAAGAAGTGAAGCGTTCGCGCTTTCTAAAATCCATAGACGAACGAACCTGCATCCGGTTCGCTTCAGTTGCCAGAACGGAGCTGCTTAAAGCGGAGGCGCTGGCTTTGTTGCCATCGCTGCCGAAAGAAAACGGGTTCACTTTTATCCCGAATTCATTTCTGGAAAATCTGGCAAGGCAGGATATATCTGCATCTCAATTCATTGAGGTGTTGTCGATATTTCGTCATGGGGAATAGAGCATGAACACCGCGATTAATGATGTTGTCGTACCTATAAGGCCAAAATTAGAGGCCGTGGAGCACCCGGTGGCAGATCTCGATGATGGCTACACGCGAACCGCTAATGCGCTGATGGAGGCCGTGATGCTATCCGGCCTTACTCAACACCAACTGCTGATTGTGATCGCTGTGTGGCGCAAGACATACGGATACAACAAGAAGGTGGACTGGATTGGAAATGAACAGTTCGCAGCGCTTACTGGGATGGCTGCGACAAAATGCTCCACTGCAAAAAACGAGCTTGTCAGGATGGGAGTTCTTACTCAGATCGGTCGTCAGGTTGGGATGAACAAGAACATATCCGAGTGGAAAACAAAGGTTAACGGATTCGGTAAAACATTTACTGATTCGGTAAAGAAAACCTTCACCAAATCGGTAAAAGGCAGTTTACCGAATCAGGGAAACACAAAAGACAATATACAAAAGACAGAAAGAAAAGAAACCCCCTTACCCCCTGAAGGGGGCGGCGAAGGGATGGATAAACCTGAACGTCGAAAGGCAGAACGAATCGACTACGAATCCTTCCTGAACGCGTACAACGCTGAAGTTGGCGAAAGGCTCCCACACGCTGTAGCGGTCAACGAGAAACGCAAGCGCCGCCTGAAGAAAATAATCCCCCAGCTCAAGACGCCAAACGTCGAAGGGTTCAGGGCATATGTCCGGGCATTTGTGCATCAGGCCAAGCCGTTTTACTTCGGCGACAACAACACTGGATGGACGGCAGATTTTGATTACCTGCTGAAAGACGACACGCTGACCGGTGTACGGGAAGCAAAATTTGCTGACAGGGGGATGGTATGAGGCAGGATATCGAAGCGAGTGTGATTGGTGGTTTGCTTCTAGGCGGTCTTACCCCGGCTGCAAGCGATGTACTCGCACGGATTGAACCGGAGGCATTCAGCATTCCTGTATACCGCAAAGCATTTGAGGTGATACGCAAGCAGGCGAGAAATAGAAACCTGATTGACGGCCTGATGGTTGCTGAGGAATGCGGCGATGATTATTCGACCGCTGTCATGATGACCGCTCGTTCTTGCCCGAGTGCAGCAAACCTTCTTGGCTATGCGGGGATGTTGTCTGACCAGTATCAGCGACGCCAGTTTCTACAGGTGATTGATGAGCTACGCACTGATGTTCGCGAAGGGACTCTTGATTCAGCCGCAACAGCGATGGATGAGATTATGCGGAGACTTTCTGTCATCCGTAAGCCAAAGACAGAAGTCAAACCCGTTCGTCTTGGTGAGGTTCTTAATGACTATGCCGATACTCTGGAGAAGCGTCTTACGAATGGTGATGAATCTGACACGCTGAAGACTGGCGTTTCTGAGCTGGACAGCATCACTGGAGGCATGAACGCTGAAGACCTGGTGATCATAGCCGCTCGCCCTGGCATGGGGAAAACGGAACTGGCGCTGAAGATAGCGGAAGGCGTGGCAAGCAGCGTCATTCCTGGCTCTAAACTCCGGCGCGGCGTTCTGATTTTCAGTATGGAGATGAGCAGCCTCCAGATAGCCGAACGTAGCATTGCTGGTCGCGGGAACATGTCAGTCAGCGTCCTGCGTAATCCGGCGACGATGGGCGACGAGGGATGGGCAAGGGTATCTGAAGGAATATGTCACTTGAAAGACCTCGAAGTATGGATGGTTGATGCCTCAAAACTCAAAGTTGAGGAAATCCGAAGTATCGCTGAACGGCACAAGCAGGAGCATCCGGAACTGTCGCTAATCCTTGTCGATTATCTTGGCCTGATTGAAAAGCCAAAGGCAGAACGTAACGACCTGGCAGTGGCGCATATCTCTGGAAGCCTTAAGGCGATGGCGAAAGACCTAAAGACGCCAGTTATCTCTCTCAGCCAACTGTCACGAAAGGTCGAGGAAAGGCCAAACAAGCGCCCGAATAACTCCGATCTCAGAGACTCTGGCAGCATCGAGCAAGACGCCGACTGCATCATCATGCTCTACCGCGAAGGTGTGTATGACGAGAACAGCCCGGCAGCAAAGTACGCAGAAATCATCGTGACAAAAAACCGCTTCGGCTCATTGGGGACTGTATATCAACTGTTCGCTAACGGGCACTTCATGCCATGCGATCAGGAAGAGGCCAAGCGAGCATCTACGCCTGCGCCATCCGGGAAACGGTATGCCAAAGGAGCGGACGTATGACAGCCAGACAAGCAATTCTTGAATACCTGAAAACACACCGCTCATTCACTTCTTCAGACATCGCAAAAATAACCGGAACTACTCAGTCATGCATAAACCATGCAGCGGCTGCGCTATTCCATAAAGGCGTTATTGTCGTCGAGGCCAGAAAGTGGCGAACCGTCTACTACCGGTTAGCTACTGAAGATGAGAAAGCAGGTCGAGTGAGTACGAACTTAATTTTCCAGGAGTGTCGCCAGAGCGAGGCGATGCGCAGGGTGCTGGCGGTTTACGGGAGGGCGATAGCGTGAAAGAGGCCAGAAATACCAAGGAAATCATCGAACAGGAATATAGCGAATTCCCTGAAACCATCCTCCATGCCGAACTATGCCGCGCATGCGCCAGAGCAGACGGTCGAAGCATCAAGCAATCACTGAAGCAATTCGCCGCTACCCGCATGCATATCGTTGAGAGCAAG
Source organism: Kluyvera fluvialis (assembly GCF_059725275.1). Taxonomy (NCBI): domain Bacteria; kingdom Pseudomonadati; phylum Pseudomonadota; class Gammaproteobacteria; order Enterobacterales; family Enterobacteriaceae; genus Kluyvera; species Kluyvera fluvialis. The sequence goes on from NZ_AP046142.1 coordinate 2,149,202, forward strand.
CCACTAAAAGGCGCTCTCCATCAGATGGCAGTCAGCATGTTTCCTGAGACAGAAATTACCCGCATTCGCTCCTGCGTAGGTCGCATGGAGTCTGCACTGGTTAAAACATTCGGAGTGAAGAGAGCATGAACAGAGAGCAACTGGCAGCAGAACACGACATGAGCATGGAGTACGTGAACTGGTTTTTCGACCACAAGAAGGAAGGTTGTGGGAACGTCTGGTTCATGATGATGGCGGCGATGTGGGAAGGGTGGCAAGCAGCATCCAAAGCATCAGAGCAGCAACTGGCTGCGGTGGTAGCGGAGAATGCGGGGCTGAAATCTAAAGGTCGTGAAGTGCTAAACGAAGCATGCAAGGTCTACGAGAAACTCAACGCCACTATCAGCTCTGATTCCGGTGACTTCATCGATGGGCAGACGCTGCATGAGTTTCAGTTTCTGCTGGATGTCGAAACCCCGGCAACCGACGCGTACCTGGCTGAAGCGCGGGCGCAGGTGTGGATTGAAGCGAAGGAGTTGGCGAAGTCAGCCGTAGCGAGTGACTCAATTGACCATATCGACTTCCTGTTTGATGGGAAAGCCGCCCAGTTACGCCAAGGAGCCACATCATGAATACAAAAATCGTAGCTATGCCAGTTGACCGTGACCAATACGGTTATTGGACTCACCCGATTTACGAAGCGTTCTGTGATGGTCGTGAGCACATTCCAACTGATGAATTCAATGACTGGATGAAAGCACAAGGCCTACAGTGGGTCGTGGAATATCGCGATGAAGAAGATATCGCCCCTGACGTTGATGGTTACGATATCTCTACCTGGCAGCCTGAAGCGCCTGCTGGTGAAGGTTGGTTTGTCGGCTCTATCCATAACACTGAAGATGGCGCTGTGTGCATCTGGTTACGACAAGGAGCCGAGCATGAGTGATTCAATCGCAAATGGCGCAAAGCTGACGCCAGAAACCTTCGCCGATTTCATTGAGCGCCTGAAGTATCACCACCGAGGCGAAGGTGTAAATCGTCACATTACCGCCGATCCGATTTTCATGGTTCAGAAGCAGGAAACCATTTATGGCCTGGCGGAGGAGTACGGCGAATCGAAGATAGTACATTTCGAAGAATGCGAATGGGGCTGCCCGCAAGAGTATTGGGACGATCTTGATGAACATGATCAGGAAGAGTTAAACGCCTTCTGCATTGACCAGTGTGATACGGCCTTTACCGATCTCGATGAAGAAGCTCAGTGGGAAGTGCTGGCTGACCTTGACGGACACACTGTATGCGGGACTCGTAAAGAATGGCATAACATCAACGCTCACTTTACCCGCGAAGCAGCAGAGGCTTTCATTCGCCGTAAGCAGCATGATTATCCACCTCTGCGTGTCTACGTCGAGAGCATGTACTTCGGGTGGGAGTATCAGGAAATCATCAAGGCACTATGTGATGGTCGTTTAGTTCTTGCAGATAACCAGGAGTCAGCCCAATGAACGATATCACCGCACTGATGCAAAAAATCAAAGCAGCGGCAATCACGGTCGCGCGCGATGGCCGCACTGACGACGAATGGTTTTATTACCTTCAATGCGCGCACCACAAGAACGTCCTGGCGCTGGTAGAGGCTCTGGAGAAGGCGCAAACCGTCAACGCAGCAGCCGAGAAACTTGTACGCTGCAAAGGCCGTTATCACAGTGAGCAGAACTACCGCGCGCTTGCGGCGCTGTTTGGCGTTAAGACTCCAGACCTGCCGCCACTGGAATCGGAGTCCCGCACCGTCACCGTGAAGCTGCCAGAGCCGTTCAAAATGGCTAAAGCATCAAGCGGCTTAACTTACTACTACGCAGATGAAGTAGATAAAGCGCTGGCCGATGCTGGCATCAACGTGGAGGCTGAGTGATATGGCAGATTTTAGCGCAACAAAACGCACTGCATCGCTGGAGGATTGGGGTGAAGCGCTCGAATGCATGGTTGAAATCAACGGCAAATCATTCGATATCACCGAAATGGAGATTGAAGCCGCATACGAGGCGTACAAGCGTGTCGATGACTTCTTCTACGATGAGTGGGGTGATGAGTAATGGCTAATTCACTACTTGAAGCCTGCAACAACTGGCAGATTCAGCGGGCTGAAATATTGGCCCGCAATCCTGATATGTACCTGACCATTCAACAACTGGACATGATGATTGAGCACTCTGTGCGTTCTGCTATTGGAATTGCTCACCGCGTTGATTGGGACGTCCGTGAAGCCGAGCAAGCGGCTAAGCGGGTTATCGAAGGAGAAAGCTGATGAGCAAGTTCATTTTTACATTTATTTCTGTGCTCTTTGCTGGGTTATTTGTGGCGCTTGCTGGGGGTATTGAATGGGGAACCCCAACGTGCGGGGCGATATCTGCACTTACGATTATTGCCGGTCTTGTTCTTTCCGGCTTAGTGGCAGACTTCATGTGAACAGCTTTATCGAAGGAGAATGGCAATGTGGATTCTGATTATATGGATGCTTGGAAACAACCCGTCCGTAACATCTCAGGAGTTTAACTCTGAGAAAGCGTGCCGCGCTGCCTTTGCAGAAGTGAAGAAGGTTAACGGCGGTGAAACATATCTTCGCGGCACATGTACACCCAAGGACTGACTATGACAACCAACTTAACACCCCCTCAAGAACCGTTAGTATCGGAGTTGCCAACTGACGACGAGAGAATCATGGCAATTGAAGGTATTGCTCCTCCTGCACCTAAGTCCGTTTCAGATGCGATTGAAAGCCTGAAGCAGCGGCTGGTTGATTGCCACAGATTTAACTACTGCGCGGATGCGGTCAGGGAAGTTGAGGCCGCCTGCCGCGCTGCCATGCTCAATGCGGATGGTACCCTCACCAACGAGGATACCAAAATTCCAGCAACCAAGTTCAAACCGGTAGCCGACCTTTACGGAATCACGTCACCAACCGGCAGCGAAACGTCATTCACCTTTGACGCTATCGAGGCTGCTGATTTCATCAAGGGTGGTTGGTCGGTGCAGGAATACGTCGAACTGGAGCGATATCAGGAGGCAGCGGCTGGCAACTCTCCGGAAACTCCGGATGGTTGGATTCCGGCAAGCGAGAGGATGCCACCAGAAGGTGAATATGTTTCAGTCGTTTCTCGTCACGGTGAATATGTGTCTGGCTTGGTCGGTGGCGAATGGCTGGAATTGCATGACGGTACATCATTTGGGCTTGATGAAATCATCCTGTGGATGATGCTTCCATCACTGCCGTCAGCGCCGATGGATGTGCACTCAGCCTTTGGGTTAGCGATGGCTCGTTACGGTGACGCGATGCAAAAGCTCGCTGATGGCGGTGACTGATGGTTAAACCCTCCGCATAAAGCAAAGCGGCGTGAGTAATTGACACAAACAGATGTCCGAGGCTATATTCTCTGTGCAGCCGCAAAATCGGTTGTCGGGATTGGCGTCCCGGATATCTGAAAAGACGCATAGCCGCGTTAGCGGTTTTTTTATGCGCTAAGCACAGTCACATTCGCGATTTATGGTGGGCTGTGTGGGGGCTTCTTCGGAAGCGCCGGGTCTTTTCAGCCGGTTACGCCAACCCTGCACAGTTCACCACCATTTCGATTGGCGTCGTTGGTGGTGATTAACCTCACTGAAAAGGTAAATCATCATGACTGCATTAGCTATCCAGCCAGTATCATTTTCATTCCAAGAATCCCATGACGTGCGTATTCAGGTTATCAACGGCGAGCCGTGGTTCTGCCTGAAAGATGTGTGTGAGGTTCTGGATATTAAAAACGTTAGCCAGCTAGCCTCGCAGCTTGATGATAAGGGTATATGTAAAACATACACCCCTACGAAAGGCGGCAAGCAGCAGCTTGTTTACGTCAACGAGCCAAACCTCTACCGCGTTATCTTCCGCAGCAACAAGCCAGAAGCAAAACAATTCCAGGATTGGGTGTTCAACGAAGTACTTCCAACGATCCGCAAGACTGGCTCGTACAATGCCCATCACCAACGCCAGAACGTCGAACCACTCAATGCCAACGATATAGCGAACTTGAAGTATCTGATCGGTATGATGACAGCCCGATTTAAATACAGAGACGCCTGGAATCAGGGCATCTGGTTTTCTCTCCGTCGCGCCACTGGAACGCCATCACCTCAACCGTTCAGCGTGGAAGACATTCCAGTCATCGCTCAGGAATGCCGTCGCATAATGGACGTCACCAGCGCAACCAGTAACATGATCTGCCAGTTCGAAAAGGATGTGCTGAAGCAGGTAATTCGCAACCGAAAAGACTTCGATCTGATCGCCAACAAAATGACTCAGGAATTCCAGCATTTGCAGATTCCGCTTGATGGAGTTCGCACGTTGGAGAAATTCGAGGAAGTTGGCTTGATACGACTGGAGAGAAGGGCGCACTAATCAACGCAGCGTCAAGCAACATTGATAAACCATCATTCGGTGGTATAATTGAGATGCCGTCGGAGTTGAACGCCCGGCGGTAACTCTCGCGCATTTAAGGGGACTTAAATGCGACCACAATTTGAATATTTACACCTGCCACAGATGCTTCTCAGCACCTGTGATTTTCTGCATTCTGCGTTTGACCTCTGCGGAGGTGAAGCGTGAACCTGCACAAAGACGGCATCAAGCTGCACAGAGGCAATTTCTCTGCTATAGGCCAGCAACTTCAACCTCTGCTCGACGGTGGCGAATGCTATCGCCTTCAAATCAAGCCGTGGCGTGAAAAACGCAGCCTGTCGCAGAACTCACTTCTTCATTTGTGGCTGGGAGAAATCAGCGAATACCTGATTAAATCCGGACGCACTGACGCTACCCCTGAGTGGGTTAAGCGCAACCTCAAAAAGACCTACCTCGGATGCGAGGAGGTCACCTACACCGATTTCGTCACCGGCACGAAAGAAACCACATGGGAACCTCGCCACACGTCTCAACTCGATACGGGAGAGATGCATATCTTCCTGTGCAAAGTCGAGGCGTGGTGCGCTCAGTTCGGCCTGGCGCTGACTATCCCATCCAACTGTGAATTCCAGCAACTCCGCGAACAACAAGACCAGTAAGGCAAGCATATGGCACTCAAAAGAGACAAATACGACATCATTTTTTCTGAGCTGGTTCGCGAAAGAGCTAACTGGTGCTGTGAAAGCTGTGGGCGTGATTTCAGCACTAACCGCGCATCGCTTCACTGCTCGCATATCAACGGACGCCGCCACACAGCCACCCGATGGCATCCACTTAACGCGCTGGCCCACTGCGTAGGTTGTCACCGCAGATTAGGCGAAGAACCTATCCAGTTCTCCCGTCATGCAGAATACGAATATGGCGTGATGACAATTGAGCTGGTATCTCGTGCAGCGCTGCACCCGATGAAGATTAAGCCGTGGCAGAAAGAGGAGTTGTATCAGCACTTCAAGCAGGAGTTGGCGAGGATGAAAAATCTACGCATCACCGGCGCTACTGGTCGTATCGAGTTCACCGCGCCTGACTGGTATCAGCAGAACATTACTTTACGCATGGGAGAAGCAGCGTGAATATCCAGTATTTGCAGTACGTCCGCGAACAGCTTCTTGTTGCGACAGCTGATTTGAGCGGTGCGACCAAAGGCCAGTTGATGGCATGGCTGGAGAACGCGCAATTCGATACCGGTACATTCAAGCGCAAGAAGCCGCGCGTGCGCGATGCCGTGACAGGGAAGATGGTAACACTGGACAACCCTCCAATCCCCGGCAAGCAATCTCGCGCTAAAGGTTCGCACATTCCGCTCGTTCAGCCGGTTGAGTATTCAACTTCGTCTTGGCGTCGTGCGCTGATGTCATTGGACGAACATCAGAAGGCGTGGCTGCTGTGGAACTATAGCGAGAATGTGCGCTGGGATAACCAGGTTGAGATTACGCAGTGGGCGTGGGCTGAATTCAAATCTCACCTCGGAACCAAGAAGGTGGCAGGGAAGACGATGAACAGGCTCAAGGCGCTTATCTGGTTGGCCGCTCAGGATGTGAAGGCGGAACTGGCAGGGCGTGAAACTTATGAATACCAGAAGCTGGCAGAGCTGGTAGGGGTTACCCCCAAAAACTGGTCAGAGACATTTACCGACCGTTGGCTGGAGATGAAGCGCACGTTCATTCGACTGGATAGTGCCGCTTTATTGCAAGTAACGCGATCACGTTCACAACAAAAGGCGACAAATTTCCACGAAAGTCTTGCAAAACTGGATTGAAATGGCTATATTTCGTGTAAATCTGATACCTTGTCATTGTTGTATTCGTTGACAGGTAACGAATTCAAGACCTCGCATCAGTGGGTTTTTTTTATTGGCGATTTACTCACCAATCGTTGTTGCAAAGCTATCCCTGTAGGCATTTCATCAAAAAAAAGCCCACGATGGACAGTGTGGGCGAATAGATGTCATATATGTCTAAATTATGGATTAAGGAACATCTCAGCAGTGACATTCAGGGTGAATTTAATTCAGCGTGGCTTGTCACTCCATCGGGTGAACATCTTATATAAAGCGAACCACAACATAACGTGGGCGCAACGAATAACTCAGGGTAGCCTAATTGGCTGCCCTTTTTCTTTTCAGGCTCCGGGAAAAACCCTCGACGTGTGTTGTTGTTAAATCAACCCGAGAGCCTGAACCCTTTATACACAGCACCCCGTTTCTTCGGAGGTGATATGGCAAAAAGTATGAATGACGACCACAAAATTGTAGGCCTGTCCTGGCTAATCCTGCTTGGGATTGCTTGCTGGGGCGGGCTGGTTCGCTACCTTATAGATGTAAAGCAGAATAAGGCCTCATGGAGCTGGATAAATGCTTTCGCGCAAATTGCCGTCTCTGGTTTTACCGGTCTTATCGGTGGGTTGATAAGCGTAGAGAGCGGCCTGAGTTTTCACATGATTCTGGTTACTTCCGGCATTAGCGGTGCGATGGGTTCTGTTGCGCTGACGTACTTCTGGGAAAGACTAACGGGGATGAAGAATGAACATCAGTCCTAAAGGTATTTCTCTGATTAAAAAGTTCGAGGGTTGTCGATTAACGGCGTATCAGGATTCCGTCGGCGTCTGGACTATCGGTTACGGCTGGACCCAGCCTGTCGATGGAAAGCCAATCCGCGCAGGGATGACGATTAAGCAGGAAACGGCAGAGCGCTTGCTCAAGACTGGGCTGGTCAGCTACGAAAGTGACGTATCCCGCCTGGTTAAAGTTGGGCTGACTCAGGGTCAATTCGATGCGCTTGTGTCGTTCACGTATAACCTCGGCGCTCGGGTGTTGTCGACATCGACTCTCCTGCGAAAACTCAACGCCGGTGATTATGCTGGCGCTGCCGATGAGTTCCTGCGATGGAATAAAGCAGGCGGAAAAGAGATGCCAGGTCTGACGAATCGCCGCATCGCTGAGCGTGAGGTATTCCTGTCGTGAGGTGGCTTACCCAAATCACCATTGCCGTGTTTATTCTGCTTACATCCTGCGCCGTTGCATGGCGGTCTGGCTGGAATGCTCACGCTGACCATATCAATGCCATGGCAGCCAAAAAGAAAGAGAGCGCTGAAAAGGCTATCGCACCAGTAGAGCAAAAGGCATCCGAGCAGAAAGGTGAAGGTCATGTCATCTACCGAACCATAACCCGCGACGTGGTGAAATATGTTCAGTCTCCGAATCGCACTGTGTGCAAGTTTGATGATGATGCTGTGCGGTTGCGCCAGCGTGCAATTGACGCCGCCAACTCCATCACCGGATTTGATGCAGCCTCCGTGCAAAGCAAGTAACGCCGGAACAGATACCGACTCCGACCTACAGTCTGATATAGAAACAGCCGAGTGCCTGCGCTCCCTGCGCCTGGATAAATATCGGTGGCAGGCGTACTACCGCGCAATATCGAAATAAATCGTCACCCACAGACGAGCAGAGCCTGGCTTCGGTCGGGCTTTTTTATGCAGTAAACCTCCGCGCCATGCCCGGCGCATATCAAACACAGAGTCTTACAGAAACTAGCCTCGGAGAAACGCCGTTATAGGTGGTGACCTCTCTGTGGGCGTCGTTTCTGGGCAACGAGGCTCGTTTCTATAGGAAATCACCATGGCTTCAACTCTAACGTTCAAAGACCATTCTGTAGTCCCATTTGATAACGGTGACGGAAAGGTATGGTTCACCAGCACTCATATGGCTGAGCTTCTTGAGTATGCGGATGATAAGTCAGTAAACAGACTTTATAACCGCAATAAAGCTGAATTTAGCTCCGACATGACCATGGTGGTCACTGTGACCTCTAGTAATAAAAACAATGAGATACAGTATAAGCGTCAAAGAATATTCTCATCGCGAGGAGCTCATCTGCTCGGAATGCTGGCCGAAACCAAAATTGCTAAAGCATTGCGTCGCTGGCTTTTGGATCTGATTGAAAAAGAAACACAGCCCAATATGGCCCTGATGGACCTAAGCAATCTGAAAGATGTAGCGCTTGGTGAAATGCAGAACAGAGTCACGAAGGCTAACGAGTGGTCACTTGAAACTTTCGGTCGCCCTGGCAGCCAGAGTATGGCCATCCGTAAGTGCCACCTGAAGAAAATTCGTGAAGTCGAAAAGGTGATTCGTGAACTATCTCAACTATCTCTTCCCGACATGGGGGATTTTCCTGATGTTGAACCAACATGACGCCACAAGAATTTATCCATAAAAACGTGACCGCCGAGCTGATAAAGCTCGGTTATGACCAGAACTCTGCAATGACTGGCGCTGACATGGCACTGGATCACTACCGCCGATGCTCTCAGGCAAGCCGAAAAGGGAAAATATTCGACGATTGCCTGTATATCGCTAAGCAATGGGCTGGAAAGCATAAAGCGAAGAAGTAGATGCCCTTGAAATAAAGGGCACCACACCGAGAGCCACTTTCACAACGGCTCTCCAGTACAAAGCTCATCTGCGGGTGTTGTTATATCGCAACACCCTCAGAAGACAGCAGATTGCATCAACTGTAACGAAAATCGCTATAGTTGCTCCGAATATAAAACTCTGCAAATTGTTCTGTACGGAGTCATTGACAGAGTTTTATATAAGTTTGACGAGTAAACGGTATCGCCATTCCTCGGTGATATATCCAGGCAACCAGCAGGAAATTCTAATATGGCAAAGCTCACAGACAAACAAGAGCTGTTTGCCCACCCAGATGATGTATATGTCGGTGAATGTGTAATTTACGACGGATACATTAACAAGCGCGGGTATGGGCAAAAACATATCTCTCGCAAGCCGCATTATGCTCATCGCATCGCTTACTGTGAGGCCAAAGGGGTATCGCTTGAAAGTATTAAAAACCTTGTTGTCAGGCATAAATGCGACAATCCATCATGCGTGAATCCTGAGCACCTGATTACTGGAACCCCGGCAGACAATAATCGCGACAGGTCTCGAAGAGGAAGGAACTCCTCCCCAGACCGTTCTGGTGAAAAGAATGGAATGTCAAAATTAAAAGAACGAGATGTCATCTGCATTCGTCGTGAATATGTTCGCGGCAGCATTGGTAATGGGCTTAGAGCATTATCAAAGAAATACGGCGTATCAACTACCATGATTGCTGACATCGTTAATCATAGAAACTGGAGCAATGTTTCGGAGGTGTGATTTGAAACAGCTTACACCTAAGCAGGAACTGTTCTGTAGGGAATATTTAAAAGATTTAAACGCCACTCAGGCAGCTATCAGGGCGGGATACAGCGAGAGGACCGCCAATGAGCAGGCATCACGATTGTTAGCGAATGTTAATGTTCAAACCTTTGTGGCAGAACTAAAAGCAACTCGCATTGAGCAGACGGGCATAGACGCCGCTTACGTCCTCAAGCGCCTGGTTGAGATAGACCAGATGGACGTGCTCGATATCCTGCTATCAAACGGCGAACTCAAGCCGATTAAAGACTGGCCTAAGACATGGCGCACGACTTTATCTGGTATGGACGTTACCGAGATAGCAGGTGATACGCCATCACTACTGAAGAAGATTAAGTGGCCTGACAAGGTTAAGAACCTTGAGCTACTCGGCAAGCATGTTGATGTGCAGGCATTCAAAGAGCAGGTAGAACAGAAAGTCACGGCAACCCACAGTATCATGCCGGTTCCGACCTGCGATAACGTGGACGAATGGGAAGCGGCAGCTCAGAAGCAGCAGAGCGAGGTTCTTGGTGGATGAATTACAAAGCCGTCTGGAAACCTTTGCCGGGATCGCAATCACTTTCCCTGAGCTGTCCGTGTAACGAAATCCTCTACGAGGGTACGCGAGGGCCGGGTAAAACTGCCGCGCAACTGGCTCGCTTTCGTCGTCTGGTTGGCCTGGGTTACGGTTCATTCTGGCGAGGTGTGATATTCGATACCGAGTATAAAAACCTCACCGACATTATCACCCAGTCAAAGCGTATGTATCGCTTGTTTAACGATGGTGCGCGCTATCTGGCGTCAGCATCTGAGCTGCGTTGGGTGTGGCCGACTGGCGAAGAGCTGCTGTTTCGCTTCGGGAAAGAAGAAAGTGATTATTGGGATTATCACGGACAGGAATTCCCGTTCATCGGTTTCAACGAACTGACCAAGCAGCAGTCCCCCGAGTTCTACGAAATGATGTTCTCCTGCCGGCGCTCATCGTTCCGGCCAGAGAACTACCCGCTGGATAATGGTTCGCTGCTTAAGCCGATCCCACTGGAGACGTTCAGTACGACCAACCCGTTTGGTATCGGTCATACGTGGGTGAAGAAGCGTTTTATTGAGCCAGCACCGCGCGGCACCATCATTCGCGAAACGCAAAAGGTGTTTAACCCGCAGACTGAACGAGAAGAGGATGTGACGCTGACTCGCGTAGCCATTCACGGCTCGTTCAAAGAAAACCCATATCTCGATCCGCAGTACATCGCAACGCTGATGGCTATCAAAGACCCGAACCGCCGCAAGGCATGGGTGGAGGGTTCCTGGGATGTCACCAGCGGTGGGCGCTTTGACCACCTTTGGAATGCATCGCTGCACGTCATTAAGCCCTTCCGCATTCCTGATAGCTGGGCTGTTGACCGCTCACATGACTGGGGTGAATCGAAACCATTCTCTAATCTCTGGTGGGCGCGAGCCGACGGAACCGCCGCCGAACTGCCTGATGGGCGCAATTTTTGCCCGCCTGCTGGGTCGCTCATCCTGATTGGAGAGTGGTATGGCTGCCCGCCTGACGAACTCAACAAAGGCCTGAATATGTCATCCACTAACGTCGCCAAGGGCGTTGCGTGGGTTGACAAGCGGCTGGTGGGCGAAGAGGTTGCAGAGCCTGATGAGATAAAGCGCAACGGAGTTACGCAGGGGCAGCTCAATATCATGCCCGGTATCTGCAAGAAGATTGCTCCTGGTCCGGCGGACAGCGCCATCTATAACACCGGTGACGATGAACTCTCTATAGCTCAGAAGATGGAGGCGCAGGGCGTTAAATGGCTTGAGGCCAATAAGAAGCCCGGCTCTCGCGTCAACGGCGCGGCATTATTCGCTGATATGCTGGAGGCGGTCATTGAAGGTAAGAAACTGGAGTCGGGCATTCCTGAAAAGCCAGCATTCTACGTTTTCGATTATTGTCGAGGTTGGATAAGCCGTATACCAGTACTGGTCCGTGACAGCAAAAACCCTGACGACGTCGATACGCAGCAGGAAGACCACGACTGGGATAGCACTCGTTACGCCGTTCTGCATAACCCGACAAAACCTGCATTTTCAATTTCACTGGATACTACCTTCTAATATGGCAAACGACGATATCACCTGGGTTCGACCAGAACACCGGGCGGCTTCTGCTGCCTGGAAAAAATACCGGGATTTCTGCAAGGGCGCAGAGGCGGTAAAGGCTGCGGGAAATGACTACCTTCCATATCTTGACCCCAGCGACAAATCCACCCGCAACCGAAAGCGAAACGAAGACTATCTCAGCCGTGCGGTTTTTTATGCCATTGCCGGTAATACAAAGATTGGTCTTCTGGGTCTGGCGTATCGTAAAGCCCCCACGCTCACCGCTGCGGATAAACTTGCCTATCTCATGAGTAATGCAGATGGTGCTGGCACGAGTATCTATCAGCAGTCACAAATGGTGGTTGAAAACGTGCTGGAGGTTGCGCGTGAAGGGATTTACGTCGATTACGCTGAAGCAACTGATGAAGCGATTATTCTCCGTTACCCCGCAGAAAATATCATCAACTGGCGAACCAGGCGCATTAACGGACGCGATCGGCTTGTACTTGTCGTCCTGAAAGAATGCGTAGAGGAACCGAACGGATATTCTTACAAGGATGAAACTCAGTACCGTGAACTAGCGCTGGAGGACGGAAAATTTATTTGCCGTGTGTGGCGTCGTGCTGGTGGAACGGTCAGCGGCTCTTACGCTGTTGACAGCGAATATCATCCCAAGCCAAAGGGGAAAGATTTCTGGGATGAAATCCCGTTCACCTTTGTTGGCGCTCAGAATAACGACCCGACCATTGATGACTCTCCATTGGCTGCGCTGGTGGAAATAAACCTCGGTCACTATCGTAACAGTGCTGATTATGAAGACAGCGTGTGGTTCTGTGGGCAGGTTCAGCCGTACATAACTGGACTCGATTCCGAGTGGCGCGACCACCTGGAGAAGAAGGGGGTAAAAATCGGCTCCCGCTCACCATTACTGCTTCCGAAAGAGGGTTCATTTGGCTATGCGCAGGCACAGCCTAACACGCTGGCGAAAGAGGCCATGGACAGTAAGCGCGATTATATGGTGCAACTGGGGGCCAGGCTGATTGAGCAGAATGCGACAGCGAAAACAGCGACACAGGCGAGCGGTGAGCAGTCGGCATCCACATCGGTGCTCGGCATATGTGTATCGAATGCCTCTGAAGCTTACACGCTTGCGCTGAGATGGTGTGCTAAATACCTGGGAGTTAATGAGGATTCTCCGTCCTACACTATCAACCAGGAATTTATCGCGAAGGTTGCCGAGTCTGGCATGATTACCGCCATCGTGAATGCATGGCAGTATGGCGCTTTGCGTGACACCGATATGATTCGGGCATTGCAGAAACTTGACCTTATCGATCCCGCAGATAGTCAGGACGATGTAATCGATGCATTGCGCAATCAGCCACCAACGCTGACTGGGGGCTAATATGCCGACCGTCAACGAATTCCTGCGCGATGAGGCGATAGCACATTCAGTATGGATTAGCCGGTATTCAACGGGTGTTGCAAACCGGATGGTAAAACTGCTTAACGAAACGGATGCTGAATTAACGGCGCGTTTGCTCGATGCGCTTGATAGACTGCCGCCGGAAAGTTTTACCGTCAGTCGTCTGGAAAGTTTGCTCGGCAGCGTAAGGGAACTCAATCAACAAGCCGTTGCCGCAATGCAGACCGGTTTACAGGATGAACTGGTGGCCCTGGCAAAGAATGAAGCCGCCTATCAGATGAGCCTGTTCGACTCCCTCCTGCCATCGCAGGTTCTTTCTCGCTACCCTTTACAGGGCATTACCTCCGATATGGTCTACGCCGCGGCGATGGCCCAGCCCTTTCAGGGGCGCTTGCTGAGTGAATGGGCGAGCAATCTGGAATCGGACAGGCTGGCGCGTATCCTCAATTCTGTTCGTCGTGGTTATATGGCGGGTGATACGGTAGAAACCATAGCGCGTAATGTCCGTGGACGTGCCAACAAAGGCTATCGCGATGGTGCGTTGCAGATGAGTCGGGCAAATGCTGCCAGCATTGCGAAGACGGCGGTGAATCATCTGGCAGCCACGGCGCGAAATAGCTTCACAGACGCCAACAGCGATATAGTGAAGGGGAAGCAGTGGCTTTCAACGCTGGATAACAAAACCAGTCATGACTGCATTATCCGCGACCTTCTGCGCTATACGCTGGAGAATAAGCCAGTAGGGCACAAAATCCCCTATCTTTCCGGCCCGGGACGTATTCACTTTTGTTGCCGATCCACCGAGACGCTCATTATTAAGTCATGGCGGGAACTCGGTATCGATGTTGATGAAATGGATGAGGGTACCCGCGCCAGTATGTCGGGCCAAGTCCCGGCAAAAACCACATACCTGGAATGGCTCATGAAACAGTCTCCACAGCGTCAGGATGATGTACTTGGTGCTGAGCGGGGCCGGATGTTTCGCGCCGGGGAAATCGAACTTGGAGAAATGTTCACGGATAAAGGGGAATGGCTCTCACTTGATGAACTGAGGCTGTTATCTGGTACGGGAGGCTAACAACGATCACTAACTTCACGCCCTGGCATTTGCCGGGGCTTTTTTATGGGCGAGGCCCGGCAAATCCCGAGGGGAAATTATGTTAATCCGAAATATGCTTCTGAATTATTGTGCGCCTGAGAGTAATGGCGAGGGTAGCGGCGGCGGTGGTATCGAAATCACTCCAGAGATTCAGAAGGTGATTGATGAGCGAGTGACCAGTGAAGTCACCGGTCTGAAAAATAAAAATAGCGAACTGCTGGGTATTATTAAACAGCAGAAAGAAAACCTTTCCCAATTTGACGACATCGACCCGGACGCCGTTCGCGGCATCCTGCAACGTTTTTCCGACGATGAAGAGGCAAAGCTGATTGCCGCCGGGAAAATTGATGAGGTGCTCGATAAGCGCACTGAGCGTATGCGTGCAGATGTCGATAAGCAGATTAAAGCCGCAAATGAACGCGCTGATAAAGCTGAAGCGTTCTCCAACAAATTTCGTGATCGCGTCCTGGGTGATGCAATCCGTGCGGCTGCCGCAAAAACGGGTGCGCTGCCGGAGGCATCCGATGACCTGATCCTGCGTGCCAAGGGCACATTCAAGCTCAACGACGAAGGCGAGGCCGTAGCAGTTGATGCAAATGGCGATGTTCTGTTCGGCAAAGATGGCAAAACCCCATTAAGCCCACTCGAATGGGCGGAGTCTCTCAAGGAGACGGCCCCGCATCTGTTCCCCCGCGCCGAAGGCACAGGTGCGGGCGGACACAAGCCAGGGGGCGGCGGTGGCAGCCTGAAACGTTCCGAAATGAGCGCCAGCGATAAAGCGGACTACATCCGCAAACACGGCCAGCAGGCCTTCCTCAAACTTCCGAAATAAGGGATTTAAACCATGGCAACGACTGTTAATACCGACCTGGTTATTTATGACGACCTGGCGCAGACCGCTTTTCTTGAGCGCCGCCAGGATAATCTGGAAGTGTTCAACGCTTCCTCTAACGGTGCGATTTTGCTGGATAACGAACTGATCGAAGGCGATTTTCGTAAGCGTGCTTTCTACAAAGTTGGTGGTTCCATTGAATCGCGCGATGTGAACTCTGTCGGTAAAGTCACAGGTAAAAAAATCGGTGCCGGTGAAGCGGTATCCGTTAAAGCACCGTGGAAATACGGCCCGTATGAAACCACGGAAGAAGCCTTTAAACGCCGTGGCCGCTCCGTTGATGAGTTCTCCGAAGTGATCGGCGTTGATGTCGCAGATGCCACGCTGGAAGGCTATGTGAAATATGGCCTGAAAGCGCTGACTGCGGCGATTGGTGCTAACGCCGACATGGTCGTAACCGCAGACATTGAGACCGACGGTAAAAAGACCCTGACGCGCGGCCTGCGCAAATACGGGGACAAGTTTAACCGCGTGGTCCTGTTCGTGATGCACTCCGCGACCTACTTCGACATTGTTGATGAGGCGATTGCCAACAAAATCTACGAAGAAGCGGGCGTGGTAGTTTACGGCGGGCAGCCGGGCACACTGGGTAAACCTGTGCTGGTGACCGACACCATGGACGCTGATGCGATCCTTGGGCTGGTAGCCGGAGCGGTTACCGTCACCGAGTCTCAGGCGCCGGGCTTCCGTTCCTACGATATCAACGATCAGGAAAACCTTGCGGTTGGCTATCGCGCTGAAGGCGTGGTGAACGTTGATCTGCTGGGCTACAGCTGGGATACCGCCAAAGGAGATAACCCTGACCTGACCGCTATCGGCACCGCGGGCAACTGGAAGAAACACTTCACCAGCAATAAATCCACCGCTGGCGTGCTGATTAAGCTGGCGGCCGCATCGGGGGAGTAACACTGTCAGCGGATAAAACCTCCGCTACTGCTGACAGTACTGATGCGGTGACACTCTCTTTGAAATACACACTTAATGGCGCAGGTGTCTCCGGCAAAACGATCGCATGGACGTCAACCGGTGGCACGCTGAGCACCGCAAGTTCGCAAACCGGCTCTGCGGGTGGCGCTACGGTAAAACTGACCTCGGATACGGCTGGAACCTTTACGGTCACCGGTACGGTTGAGGGGGTAACGAAAACCAGCGAAGAAATCACCTTCACAGCGCCGTAAGGCGATTAATGAATGGGGCGAAAGCCCCATAACCCGGATGATTCGATGATTATTACCGACTCAACATCCCCGGATGCGAATAGCTACGCCAGCGAAGCGGATTTAATGGCGTTTGCCACGTTACGGGATATCGAACTGCCAGAATCACTCCCGTCTTTACTGATAAAGGCGATGGATTACCTGGATGGGCTGGACTGGGTTGGTTCGAAAGCCGACCCACGGCAGCCGCTGGCATGGCCACGAGTGAATGTCGTGATTGATGATTACGATTTCCCGCCGGATGAAGTGCCGCGCCAGGTCATAGCCGCACAGTGCATGATGGCGATTGAGGCTATCGATGGGGATTTGCTTGCCAGTGTGCGCGAGGCCGCCGTCAAAACAGAGCGAGTGGAGGGCGCTGTCACTATGACCTATGCGGTCGCAGATGGTGGAGCCTTTACGCCGTCTTATCCCGCTGTGATGGCGCTGTTAGGCGAGTTGGCTGGCGGACGTGGCTACGCTATCAACACATTTGCGGAGCGTGCCTGATATGGCGATTAACTACCCACGAATGCGTGACCGTACAACCCAGATGCTCATGCAAAACGGAATGACCTATGATGTCACCAGAAAAGGAGCAGTAACGGTTGTGGGAGGCATTGAGCATAAAGCTGAAGACATGCAGTTCACTGCAACTGGCGTTAAAACTGAGTATGCACCCAGCGAAATAGATGGAACGGTCATCGTTAATGGCGATGTTCAGATAGTCTTTACGGCAGAGCCGGAAATTAAGACTGGTGACATGGTGGTTATTGATGGCTCACCTCATCGCGTGGTTAAGCCTAACCCGGTAAAACCTGCTTCGGTGGTTCTCTGCTATAAAGCACAACTGAGGGCATAGCATGGGCGAGAACGCGGCATTCATGGCTGAAATCACGGCTTTTGTGAATAAGGCCAGGAAGAATCAGGAGGCTGTGGTTCGTGCTGTAGGGATAAAAATACTTAACCAACTGGTGATGATGTCGCCTGTAGGCAATCCGGAGTTGTGGGAAGTTAACCAGACAGCCGTTTCCTATAATCGTGCTGTTTACGACCACAATGAGGCGCAACGGACGAATTCCGACAACCTGACCAAAGCCGGGCGGCTGAAGAAAAAGGCTCGTGTTGACGATGGGATGGATATCAAAGCACCACCCGGCTACACGGGAGGGCGGTTTCGTGGGAACTGGCAGGTGTCTTTTGATTCTCCCGCCACGGATGAAACCGGGCGAATTGACAAGGCAGGCAACCTGACAAAAGATGCGGGCAACTTCACGCTTTCACTGTTCAAAGTCGGGATGAGTTCTATTTATTTCTGCAACAACGTGCCGTATGCCTATCCGCTGGAAATGGGGCATTCCACCCAGGCTCCGGGCGGGATGGTGCGTATCACCGCAGCAGAGTTTCAGCGCTTCTTCGATGAAGCGGTCAGAGAGGTGATAAATTGATTCCTGACATTGCAGCAGTGCTGATGGCAAGGTTGGAAGGCATCAGGATTCCAATTGCATCTGAGAATGTTGAGTTTACCCCTCCGGCAACCGGCATTTATCTCGCAGCATACGATATGCCAGCCACGCCACAGACGATGGATCTTGGTCTGAACTGCCGGATTTATTCAGGAGTGTATCAGGTCAATATTGTGACCCCTGCGGGGAACGGGCGAACCGAGGCTATTAGCCTTGCCCATCAGGTAGCTGAGTTGTTTCCCGAAGGGGCCAGTATTCACGGAAATGGTTTTGTTTGTTGGATTAGCAGTACGCCAGCCATCTTCCGTGGCATTTCGACAGCCGTATCTTATACCGTTCCCGTCAGCTTTAGTTACCAGGCTAATATCGTCAGATAAATCGTTTTTATTACACCAATACAACCCGTCACATGGCGGGTTTTTTATTCCCTAAATTCAGGAGAATGCAATGGCATTTGCAATTCCTAACGGGTCGCGTGTGAACGTGGCCAAGTCCTATCTAGCGCCTATTGTCTTCACAGCGGCATCCAATGCGACCGAGTGCGAACTGACCGTTGCGGCAGCAGATGGTATTGCGGCAGGTGATGTTGTTCAGGTCAACTCTGGATGGCTGAGGCTCGATAACATGGTGTTACGAGTTAAATCAGTAAGCGGGGGCAAGATTGTCCTGGAAGGGTTCGACACCTCTGACAAAAACAAATATCCGTCGGGTACTGGTGCGGGCACACTGCGTAAAATCGACTCGTGGATCACCATGCCGCAGGTGATGACGCTGTCTACAGAAGGTGGCGACCAGCAGACCATCAGCGTACAGTTCCTGGAGGATGATAAGGCCCGTACCATTCCAACGTTTAAAAACGCCGTTGTACAGGTCTATTCGTTTGCTCATGATCCGCTACTGGCTATCTACAAACGACTCATTGAACTGGATGAGTCGAGCGATACGACTGCAATCTGGTTCCATAACCCGCGCGGCAAGGCAGATCGCTACTATTCTGCCAAAGTATCCTTCCAGAAGGTTCCCAAGACAGAAATCAACGCCGTGGAAAGCAACGAAGCACGCATGAACTTTGAATCGGATATGCAGATTTACCCGATTGCTGATTCTTCCGCATCGCCGTTAGCTTTCCTGTCTAATTTACCGGCGACAAAGGATGTAGCTGCGGGTGATGCGTTGGATCTGGCTGTGGTAATGCAGGGCGGTTCCGCGCCATACACCTATGTATGGAAGAAGGGGGGCACAGCACTTTCGGGGAAAACATCTTCGTCGCTCAATACCCCTTCCGCTGAAGCCAGTGACGCCGGTGAATACACCTGTGAAGTTACCGACGCTGCTGGCACTACCATGACATCAGCTAAGTGCTCAGTCACCATCAGTTAATCTCTCTCGCCCGGCTATCCGGGCGTAATCTGGAAGGTGCTTTATGAAATTTGAGAACAAGTATGGTGACTCAGTCACTGCGAGTGAGAAGGGCATCGTTGTTAATATGGCTGGCTGTGGGCGGATCGTCCTCGGTGATTGGGGAGGTGGCTGCACCAGCGGCATCGAAAAGGATAATCCAATGCAATTTCCGCAAGTATTAACGTCACCGAAACCTTATGGCATTCAGGTAGAATGGCACTGGCCAGAACGTAGCGGCAAGCATTCGCAACTCGAAATGCAGTACATCCACCATGATGGATGCCTGAGAAAACAGATTATTGCATGGCCGGAATGTAGCCATGTGATAGGTGGACTTAAAGCTGGAGAGAGACTGCAAATTCGCCTGAGGCCGACTGATAAAAATGGCGCAAGCCGTGACTGGACTAATAGCGACTGGATTGAAGGAGTATCTTCCAGTAATGCTGGGGATTACCTCGCCGCAATGCCCGTTGGCAGCGACACGCGCTTAATGGCCACCTTTAGCGCACCACATTTTAAAATCGCAGACGGCGAGGTGTTCATCACAGACGCACTCATAAAGAACAGTATCCAGGCTGCAAAATTATCATCACCACCAACGATAGGCTCTTTGGCTAAACCTCGCGAGAAAGTCAGAAGTATCGTTTCCCCCTATATGTCTGGTGCAGCTTCTGAATACGTCGAAGAGCTGGTCGATGAATTGATGAACTTGGCTTACCCGTCTTGTAGCGAAGGTTCTGCTTATACATATAGCGCATCTATGCATATCTATTTCACAGATGCTCAGCCAGCATCTGGTGTCGATAGCAACATCGAAGCCATTTTGAAAAATGCGCTGGCAAATGTAGCAGCAGAGGTTGCAAGTCAAGCCGAAGAAACCGACAAGGCAATGGATAAGCTATCCGAAATCGTCCGAAAAGCCATTCAGAAAGAATGTCTGCCCGGCGGTTTGATCTGGCATTGCCGAGGCCGCTAAAAGCGCATTCAATATCTGAATATTCTAACCCGCTCCGGCGGGTTTCTTTTTACCTAAGGAAACGTAATGACCAAATTCTCATTAATCCCAAACCCAACCTTTTCCGATACCGCTACTATCCCACGCGCCGGTGCTGAAGATGGCAAGCTGACATTTACCTTCCGTCACAAGACGCTAGAAGAACTTCAGGCTATGGACGAGAAACTGCAAAAAAATGCCGCAGGGGAAAAAACTCCTGTTGAGCACCAGGCTGATTATCTGATGGAAATTGTCGAAGGTTGGGCGCTGCCTGATGATTTCACACGTGAAAATGTGATTGTCCTCCTCAAAAATTACCCACGTGCGTTCGACAGCATCGGCATGGCCTATACGAAAGAGCTGATGGGCTTTCGCGAAAAAAACTGAGGCAGGTCGCCGCAGCGTTGTACACACCGGGACCGACACTCGCGGAACTGAGCGCTTTTGGTTTAACGCCTGAAGACGTGGAGCAAGAGGTGGGAGTATTGCCGTCAGTCTGGCGGGCTTTCACCATCTTCTCTGCGTTAGCAACCCAATGGCGTGTTGGTGCTAGTGGCGCGACCGGTCTTGATTACAACGTTCTCCCATGGATGCTCCAGATACACGGGGTTGAGGATGCGGCGGCCTGTATGGCTGACCTTCAAATCATGGAAAGTGAAGCACTCAAGGTGATGCATAAAGAGAGGCCGCAATGAGTAACGATATCGCCACAATTTCTCTTCGCGTTAATACCGGTGATCTGGAGCGTGGCAACCAGGCGCTGGATAAATTCCAGAACACCGCAGCGGCGGCCGCTGGTAAAGCTGACGACCTGAATAGCAGTTTTAAGGCTGGAACCGGCACTCAAAAGCAAAATACCGAAAGCCTGAAACAACAGAAGCAGGAACTACAGAACCTGCTGAATAAAATCAGCCCGGTGAATAAGGCGCTTGATGAACTGGATACCATCCAGGCAAATCTGGCGAAATTCCGGGGCAAAGGGTTGGTTGGCGATGAAGATTACTCTCGCTACAACAGTGTTCTGGAAACGACTCGCGCCAAACTGGCTCAGGTTATGGAGTCAGAGACAGCAGAGGGCAGAGCGCGAATAGAGCAAGCTCAGGCTACGCAACGCGCTGCTTCCGCAGGTAAAAGCTTTATCGCTTCACTGGAAGAGCAAGCCTCGGCAATCGGTAAAACTCGCACCGAAATGCTGGAGCTGAAAGCAGCTCAGTTAGGAGTGTCTCAGCAAGCCGCCCCCATGCTGGCGAGGCTGAAAGAGCAGGAGAATGCCTGGCGGAGAGGGGAAATAAGTGTAGGGCAGTATCGCAATGCTATGCGCACACTCCCGGCACAGTTCACCGATATCGCCACTCAGCTTGCTGGCGGGCAGTCACCTTTCCTTATCCTTCTCCAGCAGGGCGGTCAGATTAAAGACCAGTTTGGTGGTGTGGGTGGCGCAATTTCCGGTGTAGGCACTTATTTGCGTGGGCTGCTTGGCTTGCTCAATCCTGTAACCATTGGTATTGGAGCTTTAGTTGTCGGTGCTGGCGCTTTGGCAACCGCATGGTATCAGGGGGCGCAGGAGGCTACGGAGTTTAACAAGCAGCTAATACTGACCGGTAATTATTCGGCACAGTCAGCGGCTCAGTTATCAGATTTGGCTCAAAAAATTGGCGGCTCAAGTGGTCGAGTTGCAGAGGCTGCGCGAACGCTGTCTCAGGTCGTTGGTGCTGGTACATTCAAAACCGAACAACTCGAAGATGTTACTCGTGCGGCGATGGCTATGCAGGAAGCGACCGGCCAATCAGTTGACGCGACGATCAAGAACTTCCAGAAGTTATACGCCAGCCCTACTAAAGCGTCAGAAGAGCTAAACTCGACGCTTCATTTCCTCACCTCGTCGCAGTATGACTACATCGCGTCACTGGAACGGCGTGGAGATAAAGAGGGTGCGGCGGCGGCGGCTGCAAAGGCATACAGTGACGCCGAGCAAAAACGCAGTCAGCAAATTCTCGATAATATGGGGCTAATCGAGCGTGCGGCTAAGGCGACTGGTGATGCCATCAAAGGAATGTGGGATAGCCTGCTTGATATTGGTCGACCGGAAGCACCCTCCGATATGCTAAAGAAGATGCAGGCACAGCTTGCAGCGACTGAGAAGGCATTACTTCCTGAGCGCCAGCGGATGGGGTATGGCTATAGTTATGATACCAGTAGTAGTGATCAGGAATATGACGCTCGACGGAAGGCCCAACTGGCATCGATTGCTTCCCTGAAGGAACAGATTAGCCAAAAGCAGAAAGAAATCTCTGCTCAAAATGAAATAAATGCGTCCATTAAGCAATCGACAGATTCCGATAATAAGCGGACGGATGCACTTATTTATCAGAACCGTATTCTTGAGCAATCCTTAACTTGGCAGGAGAAGCGTAGCCGAGCGTTATCTGAGCTATGGAAAAATGTTGCTATAGCTCCTGATAAGTGGAGCGATCACCAGCGTAAGCAGGCTGTAGAGGGTATTAATAAGCAGTTTCATCCGGACAAAACCCCCAAAGCTAAAGCTGTTAAGGTTTCAGCCGGTGATCGCTCAACCGATACTTACAATGCTGAGACGTTAGCCCTGCAAGCACAGCTTAAAACGCTCCAGGATCATCGTGACATCAACGACGTAATCAGCCAGCAGCGTAAGCAGCAACGGGACTTGATATCCAAAATCAGCATTCTCGAGTCCACAGCTAACAATCCGAAAGGGCGCGCATTAACACTCGATGAAAAGTCACTGCTGGCGAACAAGGACAAGCTCCTAGCTCAGGCAGATATTAATGCTGGATTGGGCGATCAGATTGCCAAACAGCAAAAGCTGAACTCATTAGCTGACCAGGCGATTAAGTTCGCCCAGCAACAGTCTGCCAAGCAGGCGGAAATTGCTGCGGCGGCTAGGGGTTTGTCAGCCAGAGAGGCTGAAAGGGAGGCGACACGCAAGCGGCTGACTGAATCCTATTCTTTTAACCCTGACGCCAAGAAAAAGGTTCTCGCAGATCAGGAGGAGACATACCGGAAAGAAGACGAGCTTCGCAGCGACTGGCAGGCTGGTGCAAAACGTGGATGGGCAGATTATGCCGACTCAGCAACAAATACGTTTGAAGCGATGCGGAATGTGGCTGGTTCGACGTTCAGCGGCCTATCAGATATGCTGACCGAACTGGTTACGACTGGAGCTGCGAGCTTTAAAGATTTCACCAAATCCATGTTGAAAATGATTGCGCAGGTAACGAATCAGTTGCTCGTCGCCTATGCAGTGCAGGCGGCAATGGGGTGGATTAGTGGCTCGTCTAACCCACAGGGTGGGGGATCTGGTAGCCCGGATTTTGTAGGGCCGGTCTTAAATGCTAAAGGCGGCGTCTATGATTCGCCAGGCCTCAGCAAGTATGTAAATGGCGTCTACGATTCCCCTCAGTATTTCACCTTCCAAGGGGCGTCTAAGTTTGCCAAAGGTGGTGTATTTGCCGAGGCAGGCGAAGAGGCGATTATGCCGCTGACCAGAGACTCAGCAGGGCGCTTAGGGGTGAGGGCACAGGGTGGAAGCGGAAATGGTCACCAAATTAACGTTGATATCTATGTTGATAACAAGGGTAATGCCACCACTAATACGTCTGGGGGTGGTGATACAGCTGCAAGGGTGCTTGCCGAAACGATCAAGCAATATGTTACCGAAGGCATTGTAAAGGCAGTAAAGGATGGCGGTGTCATTAGCCAGACTTTTGCGAAAAAGTAATATCAACTCGTAGCGTTACATTCTGACATCCCCTGGTTATCATATGCAAAACCACGATAATCAAGGGGATGATAATGAAGGCTTTATTCGTAGCGGCTATAGCATTAAGTCTGTCAGGATGTGCTACGGAAGCAGTTTTGCCAAGCCAAGCTAAACAGGCTCCAAAGGAAAGATTGCTTAAATTCCAGAATCCAATCAAAGGCGAGCATGCGAAGTTGATTGTCGTTCGTGATAAGGGGTATTTGGGGAGTGGTTGCTTTGTTGGTGTTTACCTTAATCAGGAAAAATCTGCCATTTTGGATCCCGGAGAAAAAGCTGAGTTCTATCTGAAACCAGGTGAGTGGAATATAGCTTTGATGGGTGAAGGTAAATTGTGCATTGCTGATAAGATACCCGCAGGTCGAGATTTCATGCTTAACGCGAATTCCGAAAAAGCGGTGCGCTTATTTGCTGACCCGAGTGGAAATACGGATATTAAAACATTACCGAATCTATAATCGCGGAGTCTGTATTTGGTTTTCAAGACCATAGCCCACTCAGGTGGGCTTTTTTGTCGCAGGAATAACCTGATAAATGATCAGTTCATTCAATGCTCTCGAAAATGTTAGCATTGAAAGAAATGACTCCATTGGTGACACATGATCCCGCCTAAACCACTGAGCGATACAGCCAGGTTAAACTCGCTTATCCAGCAACTGACGCCTTACGTATCTACCGAGACTGAACATACTATGTTTACGGCAAGACGTTTTGAAGCTCAGGTGGAAGAGTTCGAGGATAGCTTCTTTTATAGCGTTGCAAGATTCTACTTTCTCTTTTCTACGGGTAAGATCGAAGAGGGGATTGCGATTGCGGAGGAGATTATTGAATCTAATCCTTCAGATGTGGCTACCTGGGGAAATTATATACTTTGCTGTATGTATAGAGTGGGGATAGCTAAAGCGCTGGAGCTAGCTGAAAGGGCTTCAGAGTGTACCAACTCTCCTAGATTTGTGCGTGACTGTTTCTACTATGCTCGTGGGCTTGGGGATTTTGAAAAATTCAGATTTTATCTGGAGAGGTATTCACAAATGGGGCAACTCGATTTCGAATTAGCTGATAAGGATAACGCAATGCTGCCATTAGCGGTTAAGCAAGCCAGCCAGGCCGCCATGAGCGGGAAAATGGATAAAATCGCTGAAATTGGCAGACTTATGAACAGTATGCTTAGCCCTTGCCGTCAGATTGATTCTATTGCCAATTTTTATGTTCTTGATGATGGTGAAGAAGAGACCTATATCTTTGAGTTAACCCCACCAAACTCATCTCCTGATGAATGCGCAACGAATAATATCGAGCTTATTGACTATCGAATTCAGGCTGGCTTTAACGATTGGTCAGTAGTTGGTGTTTTCACCAATGAACCTGGCATAGAAGGAGAGACCTTGTGCCGGTAAGGCCTTCTGATTTTCTTGAGTCTGCACTTAGTTTTTCTGATGATTCAAACGAGATGTCAATCAGAAACAAGGTTAGTCGGGCATACTATGGCGGTTATCTTGCCGCAAGGGATTGGCAGGTAAAATCTGGTAGTAAGATTCCTGAGACAATAGGCGGTGGTGTTCATATGCGCTTAATTCGTTTCTACCAAAAGGGGTTGTGCTCTGAGCTGACACCAGAGGAGCAAGAAAAATTAGCCGGACTCTTGAGCCTTGCGAAGTCATTGAGAACTAAAGCTGACTATAAGCTCGGCGTCCGTGTCCCGGCTAGCGACGGGCATACAGCCATTAGATGCTCGGAAAGAGTCTGCGCTATGCTCTGTGATGTCTAACCCGCCACTCGGCGGGTTTTTGCTATCTGGGGTCAGGTGGGCTTTTATCAATCATCACTGTCGACATAACCCATGCGCTTCCCAAGTATGGCGGCCAGCCTTCTATTGTGCTCTTCGCTCTCTCGAAGAATTGCCGCAGTGAATGGATCTCTTTTCGCTAGATCATCAAGGAAAGCACTTTTCTCCTCAGGAGTGGCTTTAGCGTCCAGAACGGCTTGAGTGGAGTCAAAATCAACAAGGTCGCTTTCAGCAATAGCCCTGCCTGTATCAATCGCTTCTTGAAGTATCTGTACTATCTCCGAGTTCATTGACCTACCATTATGCTTAGCCCTTTCTGCTATAGCTTCACGCATACCGGCAGGTAGTCTCACGTTAAATCGATCCATCTCCTGGCTTGGGTATTTACTCATCATCAAAACCTCATGAAACAAATTGCCATCATGATAGCACCTACTTGACATCATTCTAAATGGTGGTAAATTGGTTGTAGCACCAAGTTGGTGTCATAATGATAGGTGAATGAGATGCAAGATATGATTTATACCGGACGCAAAAGCGAGAGCTTTCAGTTACGCATGCCTGAAAGGATGAAAGAAGAGATTCGTAAGCTGGCAGAAATGGATGGTATTTCTATTAATTCAGCCATCGTGCAGAGACTGGCTAAGAGCTTGCGTGAGGAGCGCGTGAATGGTCAGTAAAAACAGCGAGGCCCGGCAGTTCGTCAACACTAACCGGGCCTCTATGTCGGAAACCGCATACAAGGAAACCAACATGAATATTGTAGCAAAATCAGATTACAACTTCCAGGGATTCGCCTTTAACCCAGTGACAGAAGGCGGGTCTATCTGGTTTACCTCCACCGAACTGGCGAAGGCACTTGGTTATAAAAAAACTGATGCCATCAGCCAAATTTATGCACGTAATGCTGATGAATTTTCCGAGTCGATGTCATTGACCCTCAATATGAAGGTCAACGGGATAAACAATAGCTTACGTAACAAATCGGTCAGGGTTTATTCACTGCGAGGTGCTCATTTGATTGCGATGTTTGCCTCAACACCAAAGGCCAAAGAATTCCGTCGCTGGGTGCTGGATATTCTTGATCGTGAGGTTGAGCATTCACCGATCGCAAAACAGTTTACCGACGATGAAATCATCAGCCTTTGCTACGTGCAATTGTGGATGGAGAAGTGCCAGCGGTTGAGCAAGCATCTGTACCCATCGATGCGAGATCTTGGTTCTGATGTTGCTGGCACGTTACGCGATATCGCATGTGAAACTCGCTATATGACCGATGAGAGCAGAAAAGCGTTGCTTCGTGAGGCTGAGAATCTGGACAGTAACAGTTTTATGGTGAAGCGTGCCCAGCCGATGCTGGCGATGCTTCGCGGAGAGGGTGTAATTCACTGATAGGCGCACAGGATGGCGCAAAAAGAAAAACCGCCAGGTAGGGCTGGCGGTATACATCACGCAGATAATTCGGATAATCGAGTGTTTACACACAATGTAGCGGCAGTAAATATAGCAAATCATCATCACGCTGTCACCATGTGCAGTCGTGAGATAGCAGAACTGACAGGAAAGCAGCACAAGCACGTGCTTAAGACTGCCGCAAAATGTTCGATTCGCTTAATCTTCAGTCGGCCGACTTCTCGGCTGATTGCCAAAAAGAAAAACCGGCAGCTCTAACTACCGGCTTCCATTGAAACTTGTCATAAGGGTCCAACCAATGACTTATTTAAATTTAGCAGTTCATGAACCAAATGTCGATCCCCAGCCACTGCCTGTTATTGAATGGAAGGGGTTGCGTGTTGTTACGACTGAAACGCTGGCCGCAGGTTATGGTTCTGATGAAGCTAACATTAGGAAAAACCTTTCGCGCAACGCCAGCCGCTTTATTGAGGGTATTCACATCTTCACCATCAAAGGCCTAGAGCTGAAAGATTTGCGAGTGACTAATAGTCACGCACAAATTTCGAGCAAAGCTCGCTCTGTTGTTTTTTGGACTGAGAAAGGCGCTGCCCGCATGTCTAAAATCGTCGACACAGATGAGGCATGGTCATTCTTCGAGCGCCTTGAGGATTCGTACTTCCGTCCAGCCCCGGTTATCGGTATTCCGCTTACCTATGAAGCTGCACTTGAAGATTTGCTCATGAAGGTGAAAGAGAATCGCATCATTGCTGAACAACGTGATCGTGCAGTCAAAGAGAAGCGCTGGATTTCTGAAAAGCGTGAAGTTACTGCGATGACTACCGCCTCTATCGCTGTGAGAGAGAAGAATAGGTTGGCAGAGCGCCTCGGAGAAGGTCGTAATTATGCAGCCATTATCCCTGTAGAAAAGAAGCTGGGGCAGAAATTCAAGTGGCAGCCGCTTCGTAAATGGTGTCGTGACAATAATGTCACACCGCATGACGTTGATGATCCTCGCTTTGGTTCAGTGAAGTCTTGGCCGCGCGCCGCATGGATTGCAGTTTATGACGTTGACATTCGCAAGTTGTTTTAACGACCGATAAACCCGCTCCGGCGGGTTTTTTAATGGAGTAAATATGGCAGTAGAAACTTATAACTGGCATTCGCAGCTCGGTGCTGGCGCTGTCGAATACAGCCAGACCGTGAGGTCAGCACAGTTCGGTGACGGATATGAACAGGTAGCTGAGAACGGTATCAACTCTACGGCTATCCAAATACCAATGAAGCACGTAGGTACTGAAGATGAAGTTAACGCCGTTCGTGATTTTCTTCTGGGACATACCGTGAAGGCCTTTATCATCACGCCGCCAGGTGAAGAGAAGGGGCTGTATCGGGTCGTTGCTGATTCTGTACGCAAAAACCAGCTAAGCAGCAAATTTGCCGAGCTGACATTCACCATTAAACGAGCTT
This sequence comes from Kluyvera fluvialis, assembly GCF_059725275.1. NCBI lineage: Bacteria > Pseudomonadati > Pseudomonadota > Gammaproteobacteria > Enterobacterales > Enterobacteriaceae > Kluyvera > Kluyvera fluvialis. The sequence continues at coordinate 2,177,870 of NZ_AP046142.1, forward strand.
ATGGAGTGTACGCATAATGGCATTTGTCGATCAGGCAGCGATGCTTGCACCCAGCGGCAAAGTCCGTCTGGTTGAGGTAGACGCCTCAGAATTTGGTGGTGGCATTCACCGCTTTCATTATTCACCATTCCCGCATACTCCAGAAGAAATTGATGCTTCGGGCGGCGATGAAAACTTGCTCGGCCCTAAACCAATCGTATGGACTGGTAACACATTCGATTTCTGGCCCTTCCAGATTACTGACATTTCCCTCTCAACTGACCAGGCGGCTGAGCCAAAGTTGAGTGTGTCGAACCTTGACGGCCATATCACAGCGCTTTGTTTACAGTTCAAGGATATGGTGAACGCGAAGGTCAGTATCATTGACACCTATGCGGTTTACCTCGATGCAGTGAACTTCCCCGAAGGCGTTAATCCATCCGCCGACCCGACGATGTTCACGCTTCAAACATTCTGGCTAGATACGAAAACGTCCGAGGATGATGAGGTTGTCACATGGTCGCTGAGCAGCCCTGCTGATTTGCAGGGGCTGGTAATCCCCACCAGACAGATAACCTCACTTTGTGAGTGGGCGCTTCGCGGGCAATACCGCAGTGGTGACGGCTGCACTTACAACGGAACGGCATATTTCGACGCCAAAGGTAATCAGGTTGCAGACTCTGCGCTCGATGTGTGCGGTGGCTGCCTCAGCGATTGCCGCAAACGCTTTGGATCCGGAATGGCAGACCCAAATACAGCAATTCTTGATTTTGGTGGCTATCCAGCGACCGTACTACTCTCCCGATAACCGGACTTCAACATGAACAAAACGATTATGACTGCTATCCGGGCGCATGCGCTGGAGGAATCCCCGCGTGAATGCTGCGGCTTTGTTATCCAGTCTGGACGCCGCCAGCGTTATATCCCCGTGAAAAATAGCCACGAAAATCCCACGGAGCATTTCCGTATCGATGGTGAGCACTGGGCTAATGCGGAGGACATCGGAACTGTTATTCGTATCATACACTCTCATCCAGGTGACGGAGCACGCCCTATACCGTCGGACCTCGATCGCCAGCAATGCAATAACTCCGGCGTTGTCTGGGGTATCTACGCGCCTGACTGCGATGAATATGCCGAGATTACCCCTGATGCCATTCCGCTGATAGGCAGGCCGTTTATTTTGGGGTCACATGACTGTTGGGGGCTGATTATGGACTGGCACGCCACGCAGGGTGTTACCCTAAACGATTTTCGCGTGAATTACCCGTGGTGGGAAAGCCAGTACCCGGACAACCTCTATTACGATAACTGGGAGGATGAGGGGTTCGTGGAGTGTGACCCGGAGCCTGGTTGCATGGTCATTATGCAGGTTGAGTCCGAGAAGTGGAACCACGCGGGGATTATTACCGAAGATGGCGAGTTGCTCCACCACCTGTATGGTCAGCCGTCCTGCATTACGCCTTATTCTCGTGGCTATTTCAAAGACCGCACGATGATTTGTGTTCGTCACAAACAGCTTCCACAGGAGATAAAAACATGGCGCGTTTAACTACGATTCGTCTGTATGGGGCGCTGGGCGTTCGTTTTGGGCGTGTTCATAAACTGGCAGTACAAACGTCCGCCGAGGCAGTAAAAGCGCTCTGCATTAATCTGGATGGGCTGGAAAGCTATCTGATGAACGCTAAAAAAAACGGCATGACGTTCGCGGTTTTTCGCGGCAAGCGAAATATCGGTGTGAGTGATTTTAAAGACCTTGCCGGTGATAGCGATATTCGCATTGCGCCAGTAATGGAGGGGGCGAAAAAGGCGGGGATGTTCCAGACAATTCTGGGGGCCGTAATGGTTGTCGCCGGGATTTTTGTTACAGGCATGTCTTTTGGTAGTGCTGGGGTCGTGGGTGCTGGAATGGTCTCTGCTGGTATCGGCATGATGGCTGGTGGCATCTATCAGATGTTGTCTCCACAACCAAAAGGTCTTCAGGGGCGTGACGATCCAGATAATAAGCCAAGTTATGCCTTTGGTGGCTCAGTGAATACCCTGGCAATGGGTAACCCTGTTGCATTGCTTTATGGTGAGCGCGAAGTTGGCGGAGCCATTATCAGTGCGGGTATTGTTGCTGAAGACATTTGATAACCCTTTCTAACTGAATATTAAGCACCCTGTCGGGTGCTTTTTTTATGGATGCGATATGACAACGATAACTGGTGCAAAGGGTGGAAGCCAGAAACAGCATACGCCTGTAGAACAACCTGACTCTGCTCAGTCAATGGCACGATGCCGTATGCTTCTGGCGCTTGGAGAAGGTGAGTTTGCTGGCGGGCTGGATGCAACGCGCATTTTTCTCGACGGCACGCCGCTTGGCAATACTGATGGAACGATGAATTTTGAGAATGTGGCATGGGACTTTCGTCCAGGTACGCAAGTTCAAGAGCCGATCCCCGGCTTTCCTGCTGTTGAGAACGAGACGACGGTTGGGGTTTCGCTAACAAAGGTTACGCCTTGGACTCGGGCTATCAGCAACACGCAAATCGATGCCGTTCTGGTGCGTATTGGGATTCCCGGATTGCAGCAGCAGGAGAGCGACGGCGATATTGTCGGGACAACCGTTCAGTACCATATAGATATTGCTGTTGACGGTGGTGCTTATTCAACCGTTATGACCAAAGTGGTGACGGAGAAACTCAGTTCGCTCTACGAGCTTACCCACCGAATCAATTTGCCCAAAGCCAGTACCGGCTGGCAAATCCGCGTTGTTCGTGACACCGACGACAGTACAAGTCAGATGCTTCAGAACAAAACGCAGGTACAGGCGATAACCGAGGTGATTGATGCGCGGCTTCGTTATCCGCATACGGCGCTGCTGTATGTGTCATTTAACGCTAAGTCATTCAACAATATTCCGAAGATTTCCTGCAAGCCAAAAGGTCGCATCATCCGCATCCCTTCTAACTATGACGCCGTTGCCCGAACATATAACGGCTCATGGGATGGAATATTTAAATGGGGCTGGACGAACAACCCCGCGTGGATATGGTTCGACGTTCTGACGGAGCCGCGTTTTGGTCTTGGGCGCCGGGTGACGGCTGACATGCTGGATAAGTGGGAGTTGTACCGTATTGCTCAGCGCTGTGATCAGCTTGTGCCGGACGGCAGGGGCGGAAGCGGTACTGAGCCGCGTTTCATGTTTGACGTATACATTCAGTCGCAGGCGGACGCCTGGCAGGTCATTAAGGATATTGCGGCTGGGTTTAACGGCATGACGTTCTGGGGTAACAACATGTTCAATGTTGTCTCCGACATGCCTGCGGATGCGTCGAAGCTGCAAATCCTTACCCGAGCCTCAGTGGTTGGCAAGCCTGCATACTCAAGTGGCAGCGAAAAAAACCGCTACAGCTCGGCGCTTATCAACTTCAGTGACCCGGATAACCACTATCAGGATCGCACTACGGCGGTCATGTTTCCTGACCTGGTAAAACAGTTCAAATTCAGGCAGACGCAAATTACCGCTATCGGCTGCACGCGTGAGAGCGAGGGGCAACGCCGTGGTGGGTGGGCAGTATATTCCAACTCACTGGACAGAATTATTACGGTGCAAACGGGGCTTGATGGCTTTATCTATGTTCCGGGCACTGTGTTTGCTTTTGCTGATGAGCGTCTTTCCGGGAGAATATATGGCGGTCGTATAACCGATTACGATGCATCGTTAAAATCTGTGATTACCGACCGTGGCACTAGCGCGGTGACGGGTGATACGTTGATGATCCGCACTCAAGGGGGCGCTGTTGAGAGCCGTATTATACAGGCGGTTAACGGCACTCAGTTGATTCTTGATTCGACATTCTCGGCTCCTCCAGCACCTAACGCTGTGTTTGTTATTGATGCTGGTCAGTTACGGCTTCAGTATTTCCGAGTCACCAACCTGGCATTCAATGATGAGGAAAACACCTTCACCATCACTGGTGCGGAGTACAACGCATCCAAATATGATGCTGTTGATAACAATGCCCGCCTGGATGAACCACCCATCAGCCTGATACCCACCGGCATTGTCGCCCAGCCTGGAAATATTCAGGTGTCGAGTTACGATTCGGTACGGCAGGGTCAGCGCCAGGCCAACCTCGTCGCAACGTGGGATGCTCCGGTAGACAATGACGGGAAACCGCAGTCAGATATTGTCGCTTACCAGATGCAGTGGAAGCGCGGTAATAACGAATGGATTAACGTGCCGGAGACGGGGCTGCGCAACATCGAAGTGCCGGGAATCTTCGAGGGTGACTACCTTGTCAGGGTTCGGGCCATCAATACCGGCGGAGCTTCCAGCCTGTGGGCGTCGTCGGCGCTTACCCACCTAAAGGGGCGAGCTGGCGACGTGCCAAAGCCGGTAGGTCTAAAAACAACGGCTATTAACTGGGGGATTCAGGTTGACTGGGGATTTCCTGCCGATACGGAAGACACCCTCCAGACCGAGCTGCAATATTCCGTCAACAGCAACGGAGATAATCCATTGCTGCTTGCTGGCGTTCCTTACCCACAGCGAAACTATACTCAACTGGGATTAAAAGCCGGTGTCGAGTTCTGGTATCGGGCCAGGCTGGTTGACCGTATAGGAAACCAGAGTGACTGGACAGACTGGGTCAGGGGCATGTCGAACGACAACGCCGACGATTACCTGGGCGACATTACAGGTGATTTTCTGACGTCAAAAGACGGTGACGCGCTGACGAGCGCGATAGACCAGAACATTGAGGGCATTCTGCAAAACGCGCTGGCGAACAACTCAACCATCGAGCACCAGTGGGCACAATATGGGACGGTTCGTGCAGATATTCTCGTTGTGAAAACCACCATTGCCGAAGTTGATAAATCCCTTGCGGAGCTTTCAACAACCGTACAGGCGCAGATCGACGATGTAACAGCCACGCTGGAAGACAAACTGACTGCGACCGTCGATGCTGATGGTGCTACAGCGATTCATACGCTCAAAGCGGGTGTCAGAATTAACGACGTATTTTACAGCGCCGGGATGAGTATTGCCGTGCTGGCTGAAAACGGTAAGCCGGTTGTCACCCGTATTGGATTTAATGCGAACCAGTTTGTATTAATGAGCGGTACTGGTGATACACAATACTCACCGTTTGCCGTAATTAACGGTCAGGTATTTATCAGCAGCGCATTTATTCAGGATGGAACGATTACTAATGCCAAAATCGGTAATTACATTCGCTCGAATAATTATGTTGCTGGCGCTACAGGATGGAACATCCCTAAAGATGGCTCACCTGAATTTAACAATGGCACATTTCGTGGTGCTCTTTATGCATCATCCGGCGCATTCAGTTTTAACGGTGTGAATAATACCGTTGTGCTGAATGGTAATGGTGTGACCGTAAATCTTTCAAACGGCGGGCGTATTGTGCTCGGGGAATGGTAATGGGATGCCAAGAGGATTATTGATTGATTTAAATGATGGCCGACCGATGGCTATTACTGCGGGGCTTCGTGCCCCGGTATTTAGTACGGGGTTTCTGGTGGCTTTTATGGTGATGGCGATGAGGTTTCATATGTTGATACACCTGGATGGGGAAATGGTTATGAATCGGTCTATATCCCCGTAGAAACGGTCGCCGCCTATGAAGTCGGACAGGACTTGTACCCAACGGTTGCCTACCTGACCAGTGTAACGCAGGAGTCAGGGCGCTTACGCCTTACCTCCGGTTCAACCAGTGGACGCCCGCGTAGGCGCAATCTGTGGGCGGCCAGGTCTGGTTCATCACCCCGGCCTATCAATCTGGCAACTCAGGCCTGCTCATTGAAAATTCAACTGACTTCACCGCAATACCCACAAATGCCAATCTTGGAAGCTGTGTGTGGTATGGCGACGTTAATATAAACGGCGCATGGGATATACCTGTTGACGGCATGGTATTCGCTTACTGGGATAATCCCGACGCAGTGCTGTCGAGAATGGGGAATACCATTTATTGCACTCTCGACCAGAATATTTACGAAGAAACCAGCGGGAATATCTGGGTGCGTATCGCGATATTTGCGAATGTTGCCCCATATCCTGGCACCGGGCTTAATTATTTCAACGCCGCAGGTCAGTGTACTTTCTCAACTACGCGCAAACCATTTGTGATTCAGAGCTTTTTCTACCCATCGACCAACTGGCAGGGCGCTGGCGGCATGGTTCCGCTCGGGACTTGTGGCTGGTCGGTGCGACCCGCCACCAATTCAGCAAGCTGGAACATCGTCAGGATGAAAGGGCTGATGATGAGCGGCGGTAATGTCAGGGCCGGATTTGGCAGGATTGTCAGGCAAGTTTCACGCCAAAATTTCGATATTCAGTCTGAGGGCGTGTCGGGCGTAAAACTCCCCGTCATACCGAACTTTTATTAAGGAGTAGGCAATGTCCGCTGGAACAATTTCCATTCAAAATAATGCAGCGGCGGTGGCCGGTGATGGAACGGTATTCACCACTGAACTCTCCGCCGGTGATTTTATTGTTATTACCACTGGCGGGGTTACCTATACGCTTCCGGTGAAATCTATCGAGAGCGATACCGCACTGACTCTAGCCCGAAACTACAACGGCCCGTCGGTAACAGCCGGCGCATGGACAGCGGTGCCGCGTGATACGCTAAACCGCATCAGCGGACAAATGGCAGCGGATACTTCCTACGCTATCCGCCAGCGAGTTCTGGAAATCGATAACTGGTATCAACTGCTGGAAGTCAACGGTGACGTAACCATTAAGGTGGCTGACGGCTCGACCTACACAGGGCCATCCTGGCTCAAGATGATTGATGCCATGAACAATCCGACCTGGGCGCTGGCGAAAAGCAAAAACCTGTCCGACCTGGAAGACCGCGATGAAGCCTGGATGAATGTTCGCCCTACAGGCCCGACACCGCTGGCGGCGGCTCCTGTGAGTGAGGGTGACGCGGCGACAAAGGGATATGTTGATAATAAGAAAATAGATATTGCGCACGGAGGAACCGGGGCGACGACAGAATCGGGGCGAGAGAAGCCTTAAAGCTGACATCAGCGGCCACAACTGAAATAGGGACCAGTGGTGCAAAACTTCCGCTTCTGAATACAGCGAATACATGGGGCGCGACTCAAACTATAAAATCGCCAATGGTGGTCGCTGCCGATGGACCCGCCAGCCCGGTATCAGGGCAGCTTATTAATAGCCCTGTGTTGAGAATGCGTGTTAACGGACGCGGTGCTAATGGTGATGCCCTGGTGAAGTTGGCGATATATTCATCCAGGAGAAAGTAGGTACTTATGTTGCTTTAACATTCAATATTAGCGCTTTTTCTGATAACAAATTCTGGAGTATGAATGCTTCTACGGGAAACCTTCTCCCCTTGGAACTCTCGCGGTTCAGGGGTCTGACGTTCGTATCAAATATAATTTCACCCCGCCAAAATCGGCGCATGGAAACGCGTAGAAGCAATCGGCATCTGCGAATATATGTATAACGGAAGCACCATCCCGCAGCGCGGTTTTCTGGCGCAACAGATGGGTGAAGTTGATGAGATGTATGTGTTCGAATCATCTGTCTCTACCGCGAAAGACGCGGACGGTAACGCATTCAACATTCTGAATGTCAATGACCGTGCTGTGATGGCGGATATGATTATCGTCATTCAGGAGCTACAGAAGAAAGTCACAGACCTGGAAACACTGGTGGGGAATAAGGTGGCATCTGGTAGTTAATGTGAGATGGCAGCGGTCTGTCGTATGCAAGCGCAGGCTGCTGGCTGGATCTGACGTAAGGGGAAGTTGGTGCGGTGCACGCGGGAAAAAAATTAGCGCAAAACAACTCAAAACCGGCGAGGTGATGATTCGTCTTGCGCTAATGCTTTGTGGGTTGCGATGCGCTGTGACGAGAATGTGCCAGAAAATTGGCACAGTGTTGATGAAGGCTGCAAAAATCTGCAAAAGAAAAGTGGAGGCGGCTGGCTTGTGGTGCGGGTTTGATTGATGTTAGCGTATGGCAAGTTTACGCATGAAAAAGAGTAAAAGTATGTTTTGTGTAATTTATCGTAGTACCAAACGTGACCAAACCTATTTATATGTCGAAAAAAAAGACGATTTCTCACGAGTACCTGCGGAATTGATGCAGGGATTCGGTCAGCCGCAGTTAGCGATGCTGTTTCCGCTGGACGGTCGTAAGAAGCTGGTCAATGCCGACCTGGAAAAAGTGAAACAGGCGTTAAGCGAGCAGGGATATTATTTGCAGATCCCGCCACCGCCTGAAAATTTGTTAAAGCAGCATTTGGCGGAGTCGCAAAATAAGGGCGAAGAGTAATCTTCGCTTCCGGCCAATGTGCGTCCATGGTTGAACAACAAGTAAGGGAAAAGAATGTATCAGCATCATAACTGGCAGGGTGCTCTGCTGGATTACCCGGTAAGCAAAGTTGTCTGTGTTGGCAGTAATTATGCAAAACATATCCAGGAAATGGGCAGCGCAACGCCGGAAGAACCCGTACTGTTTATCAAACCGGAGACGGCGCTGTGCGATATTCGCCAGCCGCTGATCCTGCCTCAGGGGCTTGGCTCGGTACATCATGAAGTCGAATTGGCGGTGCTGATTGGCGCTACACTGCGCCAGGCCGCGCCGGAGCACGTACAGCAGGCGATTGCCGGCTACGGCGTCGCACTGGATCTCACCTTGCGTGAGGTGCAGAGCAAAATGAAAAAAGCCGGGCAGCCGTGGGAAAAAGCCAAAGGGTTTGATAACGCCTGCCCAATTTCCGGTTTTATCCCGGCCAGCGCTTTTGATGGCGACCCGCAAAATATCATGCTTGGCCTGAGCGTCAACGGTGAAGTTCGCCAGCACGGTTCAACCGCCGACATGATCCACAAAATCGTGCCGCTGATTGCTTATATGAGCCGCTTCTTTACGCTGAAACCGGGTGACGTGGTGCTCACCGGCACGCCAGAAGGCGTTGGCCCGCTGCACAGCGGCGACGAACTCGACGTACAGTTTAACGGCCTTTCCCTTAATACCCGCGTACTGTAACCCTCGCTTGCCGCCCCATTTGGGCGGCAAAACTTGCATCCCCGTGCCAGACTGGTTATAAGATGCAACCCGATTTTTGATGTGGACATCCTGATGAGCGAAATACCTTTCTGGCAGAGCAAAACCCTTGATGAAATGACCGACGCCGAGTGGGAGTCGCTGTGTGACGGCTGTGGGCAGTGCTGCCTGCATAAGCTGATGGATGAAGACACCGACGAAATTTATTTCACCAACGTTGCTTGCCGCCAGCTCAATATCAAAACATGCCAGTGCCGCAACTACGCCCGCCGTTTTGAATATGAACCCGATTGTATCAAGCTCACGCGCGATAATTTACCGACCTTCGAATGGTTGCCGCATACCTGCGCGTATCGCCTGTTGGCTGAAGGGCAAACGCTGCCGCAGTGGCATCCGTTACTCACCGGTTCCAAAGCTGCGATGCACGGCGAGCGTATTTCGGTACGCCATATTGCGGTGAAAGAAACCGAAGTGCGTGACTGGCAAGATCATATTTTAAATAAACCCGAGTGGGCTGAGTAAAGCGCAGTTGCGTCTTGCTGCAATTTGAATGATTGGGCGGGTAAATCCCCGCAAACTGTTATGCGGGTGTCGGGCTATGGAATTGGGTTTATAGCAGGGTAGTGGTCTTGAAACGCACTGCCAGCCGCAGACGCCGCTGGCAGTGGTGAAACATTAACGACCGAACAGATCGCGTCTTTTCGGTTTGAACGGTTGGGCAATCAGCACCAGCAGCGCAACAATCAGATAAGCGGCGAAGATGCCGACCAGCCATTGTGGCATTTCCAGCGATAAAAACTTCCACTGACGCACCGCGCAATCACCATAGGCGACGAACATCTGTGGCAGCCATTTATCCAGCGGCAGCCAGCTCGGGAAACGGACCATAAAATCACAGGTCATGAACGGCGACGGATACAACTGAATCATGGTGTGTTCCCACGCCAGTTGCAGGCCGCGAAAGGCGCTGTATAACCAAATCAGCAGGGCGACGTAACGCAGCGGGCTTTTCGGGGCGATGGCGCCCACAATACCCGCACCCATCACGCCCAACAGCGCACAGCGCTCATAAATACACAACACGCATGGCTGCAATAGCATCACATGTTGGAACCATAATGCCACTAACTCAAGCGCAAAAGCGGTTAACGCCAGTAATAACCAGGCACTGCGGCCACGTGAGCTCTGGTTTAAATATCGCAACATAATCATTTCCCTGGAACGAGCTTTGAAAAGGCAGTGTAAACGAAAACGTTAGCCATGCCATCGGGCTATACGCAATTATTCGTAAATGAAACATTAACGCCCGCGATAAATCTCGCGGGCATCAATAATTTTCTCTTTTTTAAGGCGTTATGGTTGGAAGTGCCAATAATCCCTGGTTCATCATCCAGTCGATTGCGGGCTGTAAAGTGAACTCGACGCACAGCAGACCGACCAGCGTTAACACCAACGTATAGGGCAACGCCATCCACACCATTCTGCCGTAAGAAAGGCGAATCAGCGGCGCAAGTGCGGAGGTTAACAGGAACAGAAACGCTGCCTGACCGTTCGGCGTCGCCACCGAAGGCAGGTTAGTCCCGGTATTAATCGCCACCGCCAGCAGTTCAAACTGCGGCAGGCTGATAGCGCCGTTATCGAGCGCGGTTTTGGCCTCGTTGATGTAAACCGTACCGACAAACACGTTATCGGAAATCGACGACAGTACGCCGTTGAACAGATAGAACAACGAGCGCTGGGCGTTCGGCGATGCCTGTAACACGAAATCGATAATTGGCGCAAAGAGATGCTGGTCGATAATGACCGCCACCACCGCGAAAAAGACCGTCAGCAGCGCGGTAAACGGCAGGGCTTCGGTAAAGGCTTTGCCGATAGCGTGCTCGTCAGTGACCCCGGTAAACGAGGTGGCAAAGATAATCACCGACAGGCCAATCAGCCCCACTTCCGCCAGGTGCAACGCGAGCGCCAGCACCAGCCAGACGCCAATAATTCCTTGCACAACCAACCGCATATTATCCTGCGCCGAACGCTGCTTACGGCTGCGTTCATCATAGTCAGCGAGAATTTTGCGTACCGGTTCTGGCAACTCTGCGCCATAGCCAAAGGCTTTGCATTTTTCCAGCAAGAAACAGGTCAACATGCCGCAGAAAAAGACGGGCACGGTCACCGGAGCCATCCGTAGGAAGAACTCGCCGAAGTGCCAGCCCGCGACCTTCGCGATAATCAGGTTTTGCGGTTCGCCGACCATCGTCATCACGCCGCCGAGCGCCGTACCGACGCCAGCATGCATCATCAGGCTGCGTAAAAAGGCGCGGAACTGCTCCAGCACTTCGCGTGAGTGCACATCAATGTGGCTGTCGTCCAGCAGATCCCCATCGTCCGGGCGGGCAGAAGCGACCTGATGATAGATGCTATAAAAGCCCACGGCGACGCTGATAATCACCGCCACCACCGTCAGCGCATCGAGGAAGGCCGACAGGAACGCGGCGGCAAAACAGAAGGCCATTGATAACAGGCGTTTACTGCGAATGCTCAGTAACAGACGCGTGAAAATAAACAGCAGAAGCTGTTTCATAAAGTAGATGCCCGCCACCATAAAAATCAGCAGCAGCAAGACTTCAAGATTAGCGGCGATTTCATCGCGTACGTGACCTGCTGAGGTCATACCGATAAATACCGATTCTATAGCCAGCAGGCCACCGGGAATCAGCGGATAGCACTTCAGCGCCATCGCCAGGGTAAAGATAAACTCAACGACCAACAGCCAACCAGCGACAAACGGGTTGAATAAAAACACCAGTGGGTTGATAACGAGAAACGTCAGTAATAATAATTTATACCAGTCTGGGGACTGACCAAGAAAGTTCCGCCACAGGGCGCGACCGTAAGAGATTTCCATGACTATTGTCTGCCTCCTGAAAAGATGCCATTTTTTACCATTAAATCGGTGTCACTGCCAGAAGTCCCCTCGGAAGAGTCCTTTCCGCCGCTAGAAAGAAATATGAAAAATGAAACGGCGATCCCTTTTTAATTCACGCATCCTGCTATCTGCACTATGTTGGCTCTGGTATGATGAGTCTAATTGCAACGCTGTGTAATGGAATTTTTACTATGGTTATTAAGGCGCAAAGCCCGGCGGGTTTCGCGGAAGAGTATATTGTCGAAAGTATCTGGAATAACCGTTTTCCTCCAGGATCTATCCTTCCGGCTGAACGTGAACTCTCTGAATTAATTGGCGTTACCCGCACTACCTTACGTGAAGTGTTGCAACGTCTGGCACGAGATGGTTGGTTAACGATTCAGCACGGTAAACCGACGAAGGTGAATAACTTCTGGGAAACGTCTGGCCTGAATATTCTTGAAACGTTGGCGCGTCTTGACCACGACAGTGTTCCGCAGCTGATTGATAATCTGCTGTCCGTACGCACTAATATCGCCACGATTTATATTCGTACCGCGTTCCGTCAAAATCCTGAAAAAGCGCTGGAAGTATTAGCAACGACGCGCGAAGTTGAAGATTATGCGGATGCTTTTGCTGAGCTGGACTATAGCGTATTCCGTGGTCTGGCATTTGCCTCCGGCAACCCGATTTATGGCCTGATCCTCAACGGCATGAAAGGGCTGTACACCCGTCTGGGGCGTCACTATTTCTCCAGCCCTGAAGCCAGGGCGCTGGCGCTGGGTTTCTATCACCAACTGGCGCAACTGTGTGAGCAGGGCGACCACGAAAACGTCTATGAGACGGTGCGTCGCTATGGTCGTGAGAGTGGTGAAATTTGGCATCGGATGCAGAAAACGCTGCCAGGCGATTTAGCGCTGCAAGGGCGTTAATATTGTCCGATGCCGCGCGGCTCGGTAAGCGAATAATAAAACACCCCGGTTATGCCGGGGTGTTTTGCGTTCAGGGCTACAGCGCGTTAGGGCGCGGCGGGCAGCGTTCCAGCAGTTCAACGCTGCCATCGGCGTTCTGCTGCTCCAGATGGACATCAAACCCCCATAAGCGATGCACATGTTTAAGCACTTCCCGGCGCCCCTTATCCAGCGGAGCGCGGTTGTGCGGCACATAGCGCAGCGTCAGCGAACGATCGCCGCGCAGGTCAACGTTCCACACCTGAATATTCGGCTCCAGGTTACTGAGATTGTACTGTGACGAGAGCTGTGAGCGAATTTCGCGATATCCCTCTTCGTTGTGAATCGCCGAAATCTCCAGATAGTTATTCCGGTCGTCGTCCAGCACGGTGAACAGGCGGAAATCCCGCATGATTTTTGGCGACAAGAACTGGCTGATAAAGCTCTCATCTTTAAAATCACGCATCGCAAAATGCAGCGTGGTTAACCAGTCGGAACCAGCGATATCCGGGAACCAGTATCTGTCTTCCTCGGTGGGATTCTGGCAAATACGTTTAATATCCTGGAACATCGCAAAACCTAGCGCATACGGGTTAATTCCGCTATACCACGGGCTGTTGTAAGGTGGCTGGAACACCACATTCGTATGGCTATGCAGGAACTCCAACATAAAGCGATCGGTCACTTTTCCTTCATCATACAGATGGTTAAGAATGGTGTAGTGCCAGAAGGTCGCCCAACCTTCGTTCATTACCTGCGTCTGCTTTTGCGGATAAAAATACTGGCTGACTTTGCGCACGATGCGCAAGATCTCACGCTGCCACGACTCCAGCAGCGGGGCGTTTTTCTCCATAAAATAGAGCAGGTTTTCCTGTGGCTCGGAAGGATAGCGGCGCGCCGACTCAATGGCTTTTTCTTCGTCGCGCTTCGGCAGGGTGCGCCACAGCATATTGACCTGGCTTTGCAGGTACTCCTCGCGGCTTTTCTGCCGCGCTTTCTCCTCCTGCAACGAGATTTTTTGCGGGCGTTTGTATCTATCCACCCCGTAGTTCATCAGCGCGTGACAAGAGTCGAGCAGCTTCTCCACTTCATCCACGCCGTAGCGCTCCTCGCACTCGGTAATGTACTTACGGGCGAACAGCAGGTAGTCAACAATTGAGCTGGCGTCTGTCCAGCTACGGAACAGGTAATTGTTTTTAAAGAAAGAGTTATGCCCGTAACAGGCGTGCGCCATCACCAGCGCCTGCATGGTAATGGTGTTTTCTTCCATTAAATAGGCGATACACGGGTTGGAGTTAATCACTATTTCATAGGCCAGCCCTTGCTGCCCGTGTTTGTACTGACGCTCGGTTTCAATAAACTTTTTGCCAAAAGACCAGTGCGTGTAGTTAATCGGCATCCCGACGCTGGAGTAGGCATCCATCATCTGCTCGGAGGTAATCACTTCAATTTGATGCGGATAGGTGTCCAGCCGGTAGAGTTTCGCCACCCGATCGATTTCTGCGAGGTAGGTCTCCAGCAGCGGGAATGTCCAGTCGGGTCCATCGCTCAGACGAGTTGTGTCCTTATTCATCGAGTCAATCGTAGCCATTAGCGCGCCCTCATTGTTGGCGACTCTCTCTGTCTGGAGAGCCTCACTTCAAGAATAGAACACCGCAGAAAAACTGTAACAACCGCCATTTCTTTTCTTCATGATTTATTCATTTTAGCGGCGATAATTTTGCAGTTTTGCAGAACTTTATGCTGACAAAAAATAGCGGGTAGCAGGAGATCGCAAATTCACCGCCACCCTGTGGCATGGGCGCTGTGTGAGGTAAGTCACCATAAAAAAAGCCTATGTTGAATAATATTTTCATCTGGGTTATCAATTTGTAATCAGATGATTGTTCTTTTGCTTATTCTGGAGTGGCTATGCACGTTGTCATACTGGGAAGTGGTGTAGTGGGCGTAACCAGCGCCTGGTATTTAAGTCAGGCAGGACATCAGGTCACGGTGATTGATCGCGAAGCGGGGCCGGCGCTCGAAACCAGCGCCGCCAACGCCGGGCAAATCTCACCGGGTTACGCTGCGCCGTGGGCGGCGCCAGGAGTGCCGTTGAAAGCGATTAAATGGATGTTCCAGCGCCATGCGCCGCTGGCTATCCGCCTTGATGGCACGGGGTTCCAGTTGAAATGGATGTGGCAAATGCTGCGTAACTGCGACACGCGCCACTACATGGAAAACAAAGGGCGGATGGTGCGCCTGGCGGAATACAGCCGTGACTGCCTGAAAACCCTGCGCGACACCACTGGCATCAGCTATGAAGGGCGTCAGGGCGGGACGCTGCAACTGTTCCGCACCGCGCAACAGTATGAAAATGCCACCCGTGACATCGCCGTGCTGGAAGAGGCCGGCGTGCCGTATCAACTGCTGGAAGCCTCGCGTCTTGCCGAGGTAGAACCGGCACTGGCCGACGTCGCGCACAAACTCACCGGTGGCCTGCGCTTGCCGAATGACGAAACCGGCGACTGCCAACTCTTTACCCAGCGGTTGGCGAAAATGGCGGAACAGGCTGGCGTACAGTTCCGCTTCAATACACCGGTTGATAGTCTGATTCAGGACGGCGAGCGTATCATCGGCGTAAAATGTGGCGATGAGCTGGTAAAAGCCGATGCCTACGTGATGGCCTTTGGTTCCTACTCAACGGCGATGCTGAAAGGGCTGGTGGATATTCCGGTTTATCCGCTCAAAGGCTACTCGCTAACGATTCCTATCGTTGAAGAAAGCGGCGCGCCAGTTTCAACCATCCTTGATGAAACCTACAAAATCGCGATTACCCGCTTTGACAACCGCATTCGTGTGGGCGGCATGGCGGAAATCGTCGGCTTTAATACCGAGTTGCTGCAACCGCGTCGGGAAACGCTGGAGATGGTGGTGGGCGATCTGTTCCCGCGCGGCGGTAAGATTTCAGAAGCCACGTTCTGGACGGGGCTGCGCCCGATGACGCCAGACGGCACGCCGGTTGTCGGCAAAACGGCCTTTAAAAACCTGTGGTTGAACACCGGACACGGCACGTTGGGGTGGACCATGTCCTGCGGGTCTGGTCAATTACTCAGCGATTTGATGTCCGGGCGAATGCCTGCTATTCCCTATGATGACCTCAGCGTTGCGCGTTACTCGCCAGGCTTCACGCCGGCGCGCCCACAGCATCTGCACGGCGCTCATCAATAAGGAGAAGGTATGTCACGTCCCGTACTCGCGAGCCTTGATTTACAGGCACTGCGGGAAAATTTAGCGATTGTG
Organism: Kluyvera fluvialis; assembly: GCF_059725275.1. Taxonomy (NCBI): domain Bacteria; kingdom Pseudomonadati; phylum Pseudomonadota; class Gammaproteobacteria; order Enterobacterales; family Enterobacteriaceae; genus Kluyvera; species Kluyvera fluvialis. The sequence continues at coordinate 2,194,035 of NZ_AP046142.1, forward strand.
CGCCGGGCTGCTGCTGGCGCTCGCGTGTGGTCAGTGGTGAAAGCCAATGCCTACGGTCATGGTCTGGAACGGGTCTGGAACGCGCTGCGAGAAACCGACGGCTTTGCGATGCTAAACCTGGAAGAGGCTATCTTGCTGCGTGAAAAGGGCTGGAAGGGACCGATTCTGCTTCTCGAAGGGTTCTTCCACGCCGATGAACTGGAACTGTTTGATAAATACCGTTTAACGACCAGCGTACACAGCAACTGGCAGATTAAGGCGTTACAAAATGCGCGCTTACATGCACCGATCGACGTTTATCTGAAGGTCAACAGCGGTATGAATCGGCTGGGGTTTGCCCCGGATCGCATCCACACCGTCTGGCAGCAGTTGCGTGGCATCCGCAACGTCGGTTCCATGACGCTGATGTCGCATTTTGCCCAAGCGGAAAACGCCGACGGCGTGGTTGAACCGATGCGCCGTATTGAGCAGGCGGCAGAAGGGCTGGAGTGCCCGCGCTCGCTGGCGAATTCGGCGGCAACCTTGTGGCATCCTGAAACCCATTTTGACTGGGTAAGGCCGGGGATTGTGCTGTACGGCGCGTCACCTTCCGGCCAGTGGCAGGACATTGCTAACAGCGGCCTGAAACCGGTCATGAGCCTTAGCAGCCAGATTATCGGTGTTCAGAATCTCAAGGCGGGGGATGCGGTGGGCTATGGCAGCCGTTATCGCGCCAAAGAGGAGCAGCGTATTGGCATTGTGGCCTGCGGTTACGCCGACGGTTATCCGCGTATTGCGCCAAGCGGCACGCCAGTGTTGGTTGACGGTATTCGTAGCACCACGGTAGGGACTGTCTCGATGGACATGCTGGCTGTCGATTTAACCCCATGCCCACAGGCGGGGATCGGTACGCCGGTTGAGCTGTGGGGGCAGGAGATTAAAATCGATGAAGTGGCGGCGAGCGCCGGAACCGTGGGCTATGAGCTAATGTGCGCATTAGCGCCACGCGTGCCGGTAGTGACGGTGTAACTTTTATATCGCCCGGCAGCATGACGCTTGCCGGGCAAAACCGCTTATTCGACCTCTTCCTCGGCGACACGTACACCGACTTTCAACACCTGGTTCTCTTCTTTTTCTGCGACAGTCCACACCATTCCGGCAAACTCCACCTGGTCACCGACCACCGGCGCAGCCCCCAGCAAGTGCTCGACAATATCGCCCAGCGACTGTTGGCTATCGCGGAATTCCTCACCGCCGTCGAGGCCGTAAACCAGCGCCACATCAGCAAACTTGGCTCTGGCTTCCAGAATAAAGTCACCGAAGAAGCGTTGATCCAGCGACACCGGCGGCGATTGGCTAAACATCTTGCCCAGCGAGGGCAAATCACGCTCACGACCAATTACGCACAGAATATCGTTTTCCCGCAGGCGGGTGCTGCCGGTCGGGTGCAGCAGCACATTGTCGCGAAACAGGGCGGCAATGTGGGTTTGCGGTGGCATCTGCAAGTCGCGCAGCGCTGCGCCAACGCACCATTTTTCGGCGCTGAGCTGGTAGACGAACTGTTCCCACGGGTTATTCGGATGAATATCCAGCCCTACGCGGGAAATCGGCCAGCCAACCGGCGGAACCACCACTTTGGCTTTTTTTGCCGCCCACGACAGCGACGTACCCTGCAACAGCAGCGACACCAGCACCACGAAGAAGGCGACGTTAAAGAACAAACGTGCGTTTTCAAGCCCTGCCATCATCGGGAACACGGCGAGAATAATCGGCACTGCGCCGCGCAGACCCACCCAGCTGATAAAGGTACGCTCACGCAGATTAAACCCACGGAATGGCAGCAGACCGGCAAACACCGACAGCGGGCGAGCAATAAAGATCATCCACATAGAGAGCAACAGCGCAGGAACCGCAATGGGCAGTAAATCTGACGGCGTGACCAGTAGCCCCAGCACCAGGAACATAGCAATTTGCGCCAGCCAGGCAAGGCCATCGAAGTTTTGCAAAATGCCGAAGCGGTTGCGAATAGGACGGTTGCCTAACAGAAAACCGCACAGATACACCGCCAGAATCCCGCTGCCGTCGAGGGTAGTAGTGACAGCAAAAATCATGATCCCGCCGCTTAATGCCAGTAACGGATACAGGCCTGGCGGCAGGGCGATACGGTTGATCATCTGCAACAGCAAATAGCCGCCGCCAATACCGATAATAATCCCCAGCCCGAACTGCTGAATAATATGCACCAGGAACATCCAGCTCAGGCCGGTTTCATGTTGCTGGATCATCTCAATTAAGGTGATGGTCAGGAAGACCGCCATCGGGTCGTTACTACCGGATTCAATCTCCAGCGTTGAGCCTACGCGCTCGTTCAGCCCTTTGCCGCCCAGCAATGAGAACACCGCGGCGGCGTCGGTCGAGCCGACAATCGCGCCAATCAACAGGCCATCCATCAGGTCGAGGTGGAATAACCACGCCGCCATCATGCCGGTAAGCCCGGAGGTTATCAGGACGCCGATGGTGGCTAATGACAGCGCGGGGCCAAGTGCAACACGAAAGGAGCTTGCCTGGGTACGCATACCACCATCAAGCAAAATCACCGCCAACGCCAGGTTACTGACCATGTAGGCGAAAGGGTAGTTATCGAAAGGAATGCCGCCAATGCCGTCAACACCCGCCAGCATCCCAATGGCTAAAAAGATAACCAGAATAGGGATGCCAAGACGGGAGGAAAATGAACTTAAGAGAATACTACAGGTTACTAAGACCGAACCTAAAATAAAGAGACTAATGACTGCCGTGGCGTCCAATGTATACGCACTCCCCTGTAACGTGCCTGCTAGTGACAAAACGTTACCATATTTAGCGCGTAAACATTGGATTAATAAGCGCTGATTATCGTTTTTTATCCAACTAATATCGGGTGTCCGGTCATGGTCAGCGATGAATGGCCCGCAAAGTGACGCAACTGTGCCTGCGCGCCCAGCGCCAGCGTTACCGTGCGTTGCTCATGACCAAATTCAAGGCCGGTAATCAGCGGAATCGACAGCCTGGATCGCACATAGCGATACATGGCGTCCAGGTCATAACCCGCGTCATAATCATTCGGTTTCGCGCCGCTAAAACTGCCCAGCACAATCGCTTTCTGGCGAGGCAAAATACCTGCGTACAGCAGTTGCAGCAACATGCGCTCAACGCGGAATGGATGCTCGTTAATGTCTTCCAGTACCAAAATACCGCCGTCAATCTGCGGCATCCACGGCGTACCAATTAGCGAGGTCACCATCGCCAGATTGCCGCCCCACAGCGTGCCCTGAGCTTCACAATGGGGGCCATCACCGTGCCAGTCAACGCTATACGTTGGGTTGCGCAGCGCCTGCCAAAAGTGCTGCTCGGTGAATGTATTCAGGGTTTCTGCGCCAAAATTCCCCGCCAGCATCGGGCCGCTAAAGGTGACAACGTTACTTTTCGCCAGTAACCCCAGTTGGATAACGGTGAAATCGCTGTGCCCGCAGATAAGCAGCGGGTCGTGCTGTTGGCGGGTTGCGATAGCCTGCCAATCAATATCTTCCAGCAGACGGCTGGCGCCATAACCGCCACGCACTGCCATCACAATCTGATTTTTGCCGTGCAACTGCGCCAGGCCGTTGATATCGCCCAGCCGTTCAGACTCTACGCCTGCAAATCGACGGTCGCGGCGGGTAATCACCTGCTGGTTATTCACCTGATGCCCGGCCTCCTCTAATCGCGCAGCCCCGCACTGTGCGGCGGGTTGATTAATGCAGTACCCGGAAGGGGCGATGAGATGAAACTGAGACATGGCATTTCCTTGCTGATAATGAAACGGGTATCATGCCGCCTGAGCCAGTGGTTGTCATTAGCGGCAACAAAGTTCAGTCAAAAGGATAGATGCGTGAAATTGAGATGGTTTGCTTTTTTAATTGTATTACTTGCCGGATGCAGTTCGAAATCGGATTACCGTAATCCACCGTGGAATCCTGAAGTGCCGGTTAAACGAGCAATGCAATGGATGCCCATCAGTCAACAAGCGGGTGCTGCCTGGGGCGTTAGCCCACGCCTGATTACCGCGATTATTGCGGTGGAATCAGGGGGTAACCCAACGCTTGTCAGTAAATCTAATGCGGTGGGATTGATGCAGCTAAAAGCATCAACATCGGGTCTTGATGTTTATCGCCATATGGGCTGGAGCGGGCAGCCGTCTACCAGCGAGCTGAAAAACCCGGAGCGTAACATCTCAATGGGTGCGGCATATCTGAGTATTCTGGAGCACGGTTCGTTGGCCGGAATCAACGACCCGCAGGTGATGCAATATGCGCTGGTGGTGTCGTATGCGAACGGAGCAGGCGCGCTGTTGCGAACCTTCTCGTCCGATCGCAAAAAGGCAATTTCTAAAATTAACGAACTGGATGCGGATGAATTCTTCGACCACGTGGTGAAGAATCACCCCTCACCACAAGCTCCGCGCTATATCTGGAAAATCCAGAAGGCGATGGATGCGATGTAACTAGCGAACGTTATTAGCCCGTTCGCGCGCTTCACGCTCCAGCGAAAAAATAATTAGCTGGAGCGAGCGCTCAAGCACCGGCGTCATATGCAGAAACCGGAAGCTTAAACGCGGCGTAACGATGGTTTCATTTTTGCTGTCCACCACTTTGCGCTCGCTAATCGCCAGCAGTTGCGCGTCAAAACGAAAACGCCCCCATTGCCCCATATCCAGTTCAATTTGCGACAGCTCCATCCCCGGGATGAGGTTGTCCGGCGGTGTGATGTCCAGCAAAGCGCCCATTCCACCGAGCGACAGGTCATACAGCCGAAAGCGCAGGGCGCTTTTATCCGGTAGCGTGGCTTTACCGTAGTAGGCCGGATGAAGCGGCGCAGAAATACGGAAAAACTCACGACGCTGGATATACCAAACCGTCGGCGGCGTCGGCATTACAAACGCCGGTAGCCCCTGATACATCTCGACTTGCATCTGCGAGACGGTAAATTCTATTTTCGCGCCGTTAGTTTCCGCCACCAGCGAGATATTTTTCGCCGTCTGTGCGGCGTTGTTATCTTCCTCCCGACTGCCGAAGTCGATAACCAACTGTTGCTGACTAACATCGAGGATTCGGCTAATAAACTGCCGCGAACCCCAGCTCACGCGCAATACGGCATTACCATGCTGTAAATCACGCAGAATATTTAATACCGCCAGTGGGTTTTGCTTTAGAAACTGTGCGTTGTGCTCACTCACCTAAAATGGCTCCTGAATGGCAGACTCTCTCATTGGTATCGGCGGGGTAAAAGAGAACTTCAGCGTTGAAATAGAAATATTTAACATCTTTATGGGTTTGCGCTGAGAAATGCACTTAAGGCAGCGTCTACGTCAATTTTCGACTTTATCTGGATAAAATATCATCGTCACTGCCAATTTTTTAAGAACTATTACCTATACTTGAAACATTAACGGCGCAGAATGTCAGCGCTTTTATTGTTGTTAATGGAACTGAAGAGGTGGGAAAAATGGGTATTATTACCTGGATTATTTTTGGTCTGATTGCCGGTGTTATTGCCAAACTGATTATGCCGGGGCGCGATGGGGGTGGATTTATCCTCACCTGTATTCTGGGGATCGTCGGTGCGGTAGTGGGAGGCTGGTTAGCCACTACGTTTGGCATCGGGGGTAGCGTCACCGGGTTTAACCTGCACAGCTTCCTGGTGGCGGTTGTTGGTGCCATCGTAGTGCTTGCCGTTTTCCGCCTGATTCGCCGCGAATAATGAACTCTCCAAACGGCCCTGCAAAGGGCCGTTTCTTTTTGTAGTCAAATGTGATCTGAATCACATTCTCATACCCCTGCATAAATTGGCGTTGAATAGTTATCGGTAATGATAATAATTATCGTTCTGTTTTCTTTTGGCCAATACGATAATGATGCACACTGGTTTTCGCATTTGTACGCTTTCAGGGATGATTGCTCTTGCACTTTCAACACAGGTTTACGCTGAAAAAAGTGAAACCACGATGGTCGTCACCGCCTCTGGCGAGGGGAGTGAACTGCCGGGCTGGACGAACAGCGCCACCAAATCTGCGGTAGCGGAAAGCAAAACCCCGCAAGTGATTAACACCCTTAGCGAGCATGAAATCAGCCTGCGTCATGCGACGTCGGTTAATGAGATTTTGCGCTACGTCCCCGGCGTATCGACCGAACCGCGCGGCAACACCAGCTATATGAGCGAATATAAAATTCGCGGCTTTACCGTCGATAACGAGTTCTACAACGGGCTACAGCTTCCTTATAACGTGACCGGGAATACCAAAGCGCGGATAGACCCACTGCTGATTGAAAGCGTCGATGTGCTGAAAGGGCCGTCCTCGGTGCTGTACGGCAATGGCTCGCCGGGTGGGCTGGTCAATATTCAGGGCAAAAAACCGCAAACCACGCCGCGCACTGAAGTTGGCTTTAACACCGGTACGCGTAATCTGAAAGAGGGGTACGTTGATTCCACCGGACGTATCGCCGACAGCGACTGGAGCTACCGCCTGCTGGGTAAAGCGACAGAAGGCGACGATCAGCCGCACACCACCAAATACGAAGATTATCTGTTAGCGCCCAGCGTCACCTGGCAGCCGAGCGACAAAACCCGCCTTACGCTGGATGCCCTCGCGCAGAACACGCCAAGCCTGACGCCCTCAAACCCGCTGCCGCTGGCCTATTTGCGCTCCGGTTATGCCAATAAGCGCGATTTCGCCGGTGACAAATGGAGCGGCTTTAAGCAACGCCAGTGGATGGTGGGCTACAGCTTTGAACATGAGTTCGATAGCGGCTGGGGCGTGACCCAAAAAGCGCGGTATTTCGATATCGATACGCACCAAAAAAGCGTCTATTCGACCGGCATTAACGGCGAGGTTTATCAGCTCGATCGCTTTGCCTACGCCACCGATGAAGATTTGCACAGTTTCAACATTGATAACCAGCTAACGCGTACCCTGGTGCTGGGCGACTGGCAGCATCATCTGCTGGCGGGCTTTGACTATCAGAAGCTCAATTCGCACTATCACTACCGTTACGCAACCACCACGCCAGGCATTGATATGCGTCACCCGGACTACGGGCAGGTGCATGAAGATGCGCTGGGGCTGTACACCGACCAGAAAAATCGCCTGTCCTATAACCAGAAAGGATATTACCTTCAGGATCAAGTAGCGTTCGGCGGCCTGAATCTGCTTGCCAGTTTGCGCTATGACGAGTATCAGTCGGCGACCACCGACTATCTCAATAGCGGTAAAAAAGAGTGGATCTCGCAGGATCGCGTCACCAAACGTCTGGGCGCGTTGTATGCTTTTGATAACGGTATTTCGCCGTTTATCAGCTACTCGGAAGGGTTTAAGCCGGTATCGCCAAGCCGTAACTTGACGGCGAGCCAGGTGAAACCGACCACCAGTAAACAGGTGGAAGGTGGGGTGAAATATCTGCTGGAAGACTACGCCACGACCTTCACGGCCTCGGTGTTTAACATTCGCCAGAAAAATGTCCTGAGCCTTGATCCAAGCTGGAATTACCATCAGACCGGCGAAATCGAGTCGAAAGGGGCGGAGCTGTCGATGATTAGCCGCCCGACGGATAACCTCAATCTGATTGCTAATTACGCGTACACGCACGCCATCAATACGGTGGATGAACGTTATCAGGGCAAACGCCCGACGCAGGTCCCGGAAAACGCCTTTAACTTGTGGAGCGATTACACCTTTGATAACGGTATTGTCCGTGGTTTGACGGTCGGTGCGGGCGCACGTTACACCGGCCCGATGGAGATCTCGCCGAATAACGACGAGGGGAAACTCGGCGGAACCACCCAGTATGATATGTCGCTGTCGTACGACATGTCGGCGGTTGACAGTCGTCTTTCCGGTCTGATGCTGAAAGCCAGCGCGCAGAACCTGACCAACAAAGAGACGCTGACCTGTTATGACTGCACCAACTGTTGGATTGGCCGCGACCGTACCGTGCAGGTTGGCGCAAGTTATACCTTCTGACCGGTGAGATTGCCGGATGGCGGCTCGCGCCTCATCCGGCCTACGATTGTAGGCCCGATAAACGCAGCGCCATCGGGCAATCACCGTCAATATTCCCCCGCCCACCGCAAGTGCAGGCCGACGAGATTAAATAACAATAAACCTTATCTTTTAAATAACGAGGAATACGTAATGTCACTTAATCCAGAGGAATAAAATCAACTGGAATCATTACTTATTATTAGCCGTGACTTAAATAATTTTGATATTACCGAAGAATAATTCTCGCTGGCAGCCAGTTGGCGTAGGAACAGAATATTAACCAACCGCACAGCGAAGTGAGTTTTAATTATTCACCGGCTCGCCGTAGCTAAACGTGCATATGTAATGCAATAAAGATGCCGTGGGAATAAATATCCAGGCCGCTCACTCTATTTATTTTAACTTCCCCTTAATTAACTCATCCGATGTGTCGCTAGATTTTCGGTAATGGAAAAAGTCTGGAACTCAGGCTTTATTAAGGAGAAGTAAACGTGTCTTTATCTATATTCACGAGCAGCTCATCAATGGCTTCGCTCAATGCGATGAATCAATCTAACAACGTACTCTCAACAGCAATGGAAAGGCTGGGTACAGGGAAACGTATCAACTCTGCGGCTGATGATGCGGCGGGCTTGCAAATAGCCTCGCGTATGCAAGGCCAAACCCGTGGTATGGCGGTTGCGCAGCGTAATATCTCTGACGCGACGGCGTTGCTCCAGATTGGTGAAGGGGCGTTTGACGAGGTCAGCAATATTCTGTTCCGTATGAAAGACCTGGCGACGCAGTCCTCGAACGACACCAATACCCAAAAAGACCGTGATGCGATTAACGTGGAGCTGACGGAGCTAAACGCTGAGCTGGGTAATATTATGGGCAGTACCACATTTGGTGGTGAAAAACTGTTGGGTGAACTGCTGCCGAGCGGCAACATCGATTACTCAAACGCCAAATTATACAAAGAGATGAACTTCCAGATTGGTGCCAGCACCGATGAGAGCATGAAGGTCGATATGAGCGATGCGCTGGATACCACCATGATCGCAATTTATGAAATGACCGCCGATAACTTTGATACCGCGAGCGGCGGCTTCACCATCAGCGATAGTTCAGGCGCGCAACTGCTGATGAATCGTATTGATGGTGCATTGGCGCAGACCGGGCAATTCCGTGCAGACCTGGGAGCAACGATTAACCGCCTGGGTCACAGTGCGGCGAACCTCGCCAATATGAAAGACAATACGGATCTGGCGTTAGGCAACATTCAGGATGCCAATTATGCCACCGAGGCATCGACGATGTCCCGCAACCAGCTATTGGCGCAAACCAGCATGTCGATGCTGAAGCAGTCCAACAGTATGCAGGGCATGGTGATGTCTCTGCTGGGATAATGTTCTATCGCTAAATAACCGGTGGGAGCGCGTTCAGGCTCCCACCTTATTGCCGTAGTTTAATCGACTATTCGATGGCCGCGAGGATCAATGCCTTACAGCGTGGGGATTTTTCAAACTCGAAGAATTCATAGGGTGCGTGGATATTTACCAAAGCATAAAGATCAACGGCGATGTCCAGACTCTCACTCAGAGAGAGGCGTTTACTGAAGGGGAGCGCCTGGGGTGTGCGGAGGATATTTTTGTCAATTTTCTTTTTAAACACGGGCAGTAACTCGGTGATGGGTAACTCATTGTCTGCACATGTTTCTAACGCCGCATGAATTAATTCAGCCAGTTTTTTAAACGGGCTCACGGTATTATGTCTATGGCGCTGATTGAAGAGACGGAACAACCGCACCATCATCAATTCTTCATCATCAAAACTGGCCACTAATTGCTGAACCTTAGGGTTGATTGTCGCGATGAAATCCAATTCATCAGGGAGTGTCATAATGATTTTAGTGATATCTTCTGAAAACTGTCCGTGCTGCATTTTCCCATTAATTGCCCAGTAAAGAACCACTTTATGCAGTAGGTTATAGGAGTTAAATCGACCTAAATGCACGGACTTAGCCAGCTCTTCAACAGTTAAACAATGTTGATAGGCGTCATCAAATTTCCCCTGATCAACATATTGATACATGATCCAGTAATGGGTGAGCGCGACAGTGAGCGGGGTACTGTTCAGAAGGTCATCTGCATGCAGACATAATAAAACGGTTAATGAGCCTTCATCAGGCCAGGCGGGGTCGTTATATTGGCTTTTGATAACGTCGATAACGCCAGGATAGCTCGGTTCCAGTGAAGAAAAAATAAAATCATCAAGACGTGTAATAAGCTCACTTCCTCCCCACTGGAAAAGGGTATCGTTATGGTTGGCGACCATTATTTGGCTAATTTCAAGATGCAGGGCCAGTAGTTCCGTGATGTCGTCATGATGTAATTGGGATAGCTGTTCTCTGACCAACATTAAATAGGCATCGTTTCCATTATCTTCTAGCCGTCTGATGATCATGGCAGCATGATAAACGGCGGATACCCGCAGCAATATCTCTTTTTGTTCTTCGACAGGTAAATGATTTATTTCTCCGTGCAGAATGGCAAGATTATTTTTTATTGTTTCTCGGCTTTGCACGCTATCACCACGAATATCGTTGACCTGCTGTGTAAATAATGGGGCTTTGATTTCATATTGTTGTTTTATCGCCTCCTTGACCCATCGAGCACGTTCACCAGGGGTTTTACTGCTTTCCCATGTGAGAAGTAACCTGCCAATATGATTAATTGGCGTAGGCTGGGTTTCATCATGGCGGAATGTAAAAAGCAGGGTCGCTAACATGGGAGCAAAAAGGCATTCCCAGTAAACGTTTAACGCCGCATCAGGCGATAGCTCGGTTTCATAAGGGGCTTCATTAAGATGACAGAAAAAATGCTGGGCATTGGCGAGGTAATTTCTCAACACAACAGCGTCATCGCCTGCCACGAATGACAGTAACAGCGGGGTCATATCGCTATACGCTTGCTGGTGTCTTGGTAGCGCCCGATGATCCTTGTAGGCCAGTTTAGTATTGCGGGGGCATTTCTGAGCGACATCAAGGCTATCGTATAACCCACTAACGATTTCCAGCATATTGAATGGAACAAACATGGCTTACCCTTATTTTACGGCAGACGAATCTGAGTGAGTGGTTTAGTTTGACTATACCAATTAATTCAATCAGTAAGGAGCCGTTATGAGCAATAAACCGACGCAAATCGTTATCACAGGACAGACAATCTTTAATGCCGTACATACCCAGGCAGGGACTATCCGCATTTACCGCAAAGACGATCGAGCGGGAAGAATGGCGCGTGCCGGTCGGCACACCAATTGGGGGTACTCGGGCTACTATCTCGCCAGCATTTATGATGGTGAAAACTGGCGTAAGCTGCAATTTAATGCGTTGGTTCCCTATGAGCAACGCTGTTACGAGCAGGCGGGTGAGTGTGCGTATGTTGAAGCGCATTTGCAGTCTGTGATTGCAAGCTGGCAGGGATTAGTCGCGAGTTATGACTCGGATCTGCGTAGCTTCCGCATCCCGGGCCATGAAATTGCCTAGCGCGTGTGGCTACCTGTCAGGGTAGCCACTCTCTCACGGTTTTAGTGAACGAATAGTTAACATCAATCCATTCCAAATAATAACGTTAAGAAATAATGTACATCACTGCATTATGCGTATTTTCTGAGCAAATAATATTACAGCGCATTGTGGGGGAATAAAGTATTGCCGCCTGACATTATCTTTGCTTAGCGTGGATTAACGATATTTTTATGGCTATTGCGGATTATGTAGACGATCGTTCTGTGCTGTCCGGCACAGACAAATTAATAATACCGATAATGAGTAAAAAGAAACTCGATTTAATTTCCCGGTATTGTAAAGTGCGGTGCAAAACAGAGGCGTGGATAGCAATAAGGTTTTTGTAACGCAATGTATATAGAACAATTTCTAACCGCTTACGATGATTCGTTAAGCGCCGATTCGAAGATAGATCCGCTAGGGCAGTTAGTTATCTGGTCGTCCTGGGGGCAGCATATCTTCAATAGTCGCATTACCTCTATTGCTAACGATGTTCGGCAGTACACGCTAAACCTGTTGCATCACAGTGTGATGCGCCAGCTATTGGCTGATGATAACCAGCAAACAGCCGGAGCGATGAAAAGCCGTTATGGCAAAAAACAGCTACCGGAGTTCAGAGCCGCTTGCTTAATCCACATGGAGAATATTTATATTTATTCTATGCTGGCGGAAGAAAAAAAAGGCGTGGAGTTGACGGGGGTGCAGGGCATCAATAAAGCCCGGCCAAAATGGATACCCGGAGAGAACAATCCGGTGCTGTGTTTTGGTCATGACCATCATAGTGAGCTATTGAGAAACCAGCTCGCCTTAGGAACCAATGGCCGCTATAAATCACCGATGATGAATATGGGCTTTTTCTCAACCGACTACCGCTACGACTTACCGAAAAATAAAGCAGTCTGGCAGGACGCAGAAGCCTTTATTAAACGTACCCCGGTGCTGAAAAAGTTGCGTGCAGAAGCATTGAATTACTTGCAATCACTGATGCAAGTCTCGGGGAAACGCGGGTTGAATCCGTTGTTCAAAGAGATCTCTCCTGCGCTCAAAAAAGCCTATGTCAACGCCTTCCGCGATCCGAAAATGGTCGGTGATTATGCCTGTGATTTTTGGCTGCGCATGACGGGGCTTAATAAAAATGCCGCAGGGGCGATTTATCACGTGCTGGAACAAGAACGCCAGCGGGGCGATGAGGTGTATTACTCCCCATCAGAGGTGTTCAAACTGGCGGAGCGTCAGGCGAAAAAGAGGCCTGAGATCAACGGTGACGCACTGATAACGTTACAGCATATTCGCCACGCCGAGCCTTTTTTATCATTGATTGATCTGATGTTTTCCGGCCTGCGTCGGCAAAGCAGCCAGACGCTCTCGGCGTTTGGCCAGTTTTGGCAGGCGCGCGGCCTTAATAGCCAGCATTTGCCGCAGTTGGCGGCACAAATTCAGCAAAATAATGCACTACTGTCTTCGCTATCGGGGACACCGGCGTGGCGTTTCCAGCGGTTACTCGTGTTAGCCAGCGCGCCGACGCTAGAACAACAAGTGCAGGGTTTGTTGGCCTACCATCGCGATTTGATGGAGGCTCGCGGGCAGTTCCCGTGGCTGGTGTTGGAGGGGGAGAACATTGTTTTGCATATCCCGCCACAGACGTTCGACGAGAAACGGCAAAATGATGATTGGGTGAATCACTACTATCTGCCCCAGTTTAGACATTTGCTCAAAGGACTTTGGGGGACTACCGCATGACGCTTTTAGAGAATTTCAGATTACAGCTCGAAGAAATCGGCGAGCTAAAGCGAGTGTGGCTGACCACCTTTAATCTTGATATCTCTTTTGTGGAAACCTGGGTGCTGCCTGCGGTATTGGGGATGGATGCTCCCGTTAGCCGAATGGATTATGAAGGCTTACAGCACGAACTTAGCGAAAGCGGCATCGATTTTCGTATTTTCTGCGACCCACGCATGATAGCCAAAGAGAAGCCGAAACGGACGTCGATTGCGGTTTACCCCGTGTCGCTACGCAATATGACGCCGCAAGAGGACGTGTATCTTGATACGCAAAACGGCTTGTTCCACCCTAAAGTGTTTTATCTCGAAGGGAAAAACCGCAAGATAATTCTCGGTGCAGGGAGCGCGAACCTTACGCTAAGCGGTTGGGGGCGCAACCAGGAAGCCGTTGATTTCCGCTGGATTGCCACCAGGGCGCAATTTCAGCAGGCTAAGCAATTTTTTACCGCCATTGATGAAAGCCTGCGCGATGAATTCCCCGCATACCCTAAATATTACTCAGATGACGACGATACAGCGTGGTCATTTATCCATAGCCTGTCGCGGCCAACCTTATTAGACGCATTACAGGATGGCGGTGAGCTGGAAACGCTCAGCGTCTGGTCCCCTTATCTGGCGGGCGATTTAGCCGGGCTTATCGGCAAACTCGGCACGGATGTCCGGGTAAAACTGGTTCCTGACCTCGTGTCAGGGCGCTACCTGCGCACCCGCTGGAATGCGAGTCTGCAAGCGCTGCTCGATGACCAAACGTTGATGTTGCATCACTCGCCAGCGCCGAAAGACGATCGCGCATTAATGACCCATGCCAAAATTTGGCTGGCAAAAAATTCACACAGCCGACAACTGGCGGTGGGATCGTGGAATTTTACCGGCCCGGGATGCAGTAGCCTGCCAGAGAATAACTGGAATGTTGAAGCCGGTATCGTGCATCCCGTTTCATCAGGCGTTGAGATTTGTGGCAAGGCGTGGCAGGCGGTGAGCGAAGCAGATTTTGCCAGCGATACACTGCTGGAAGAAGAGGCGCTACAGCCGGGTGAACTGCCTCCGTTCGACCTTGCCGTCGTTTTTGATTGGGCTAACGGTGAATATCGCATTACCGGTCGGTGTGTTAACGCAAAACCTGAAGCGGGTTATCAGTTGATTCTGCCAGGAGTAACGGAACCGTTTGAACTGGTGTGGCAGAAAAAGGGCAACGGACTGATAAAAAGCCCTCCGCTAGTCTGTTCCCGCAGTGATGCGTTGCTGGATAACCCCTTCTATACCTTGCGTAAAGCGGGCGTAGCCGACTGGCAAGGCATGATCAACGAAACGGGCGTTAAATTCCGTCGGGCGCTAAGTTTTGCCAGCCTGGATGATCTGCTCAATAGCTATTTGAATGGTGTGAACGCCGCCGATAGCGATCGCCTGGTGCTGCGTAGTGCGCTGGGGCAAGACGAATCCCAGGCCGAAGGGGAGACGGTTGACGATTTGGCGATGCCGGAGGCGACCAGCTATTTCCGCCTGTTTAAAGCAACGCAACAGCGTCGCAATGAATTTACGGCGATGAGCGAGGGTAACCCGCTGTATCGCGCTTTATTTAGCGCGCCAGGGTGTTTACTGGAGCTGGCAGAAATCGCCAGAGAACGCACCGAACAAGCCCCGGAGTCGGTTTTTAATTGGTTCCTCGCGCAGGAAGTGAACAGCCTGGCGGCGTTGGCCAGAAAAAGAGTGAACCGAGTCAGACGTGAAAAAGGGGCTGAGAGTCTCTCTGTGGCGGCTCACCAGTGGGCGTCGCTTCAGGTGAAGGTTCCTGCATTAACGGATGATATAAAGAGTCTGAATTATCTCGCGGCTATTCGGGAGGCTTGTGAATATGGGGAATAAAATCAATAAAAGCATCACGCCCATCGATGTTTCCGCGATGATGAATTTCGATGTCACGCAAGAGACCTGGCACTATCAGCCCGGCGAAACCAGCATGGCAGCGAAGCAAGCCGAAGGTGTCGCCGGGCTGTGGAACTTACTGAATACGCAGCGTTTAGCGCTCCTTGCCGATGAAGTCGGCATGGGGAAAACCTATCAGGCGGTAGGCGTCATGCTGCTGCACTGGTTGCGAAAGCCCAATGCCCGTATTTTAGTCATGGCGCCCAATAAGACGCTGTGTAAGAACTGGGAAAATGAGTTTGCGAACTTCACAAAGGAACACTATCGGGCGGCGGATAACCCGTTTACCTCTGAGAAGGGCAAGGCTAAATATAGTCCGCAAACTCACAGCAAATTGAGTGATTTAGCGGCGGCTGTCGCAAAGAAAGAACACCATTTTTACCTCACGACGATCCACTCATTAAGTGGTTTAGTTCCGCAGGATGAAAAGACAGAGGCTCAGAAAATGGCGCGCAACTATGGCGCTCGGTTCCGGCGTCAAATAAAGCAAGCGCTGGGCAATGTCGGCTTTGATCTGATCATTATTGATGAAGCACATTATTTCCGTAACCGTAGTGGCTCTCAGCGTGCCGCCGCCGCAGAGGCGTTCTTTGGCGATAACGGAGACCGTTTGGCAAAAAATGTTCTGCTTTTAACGGCAACACCTAACCATTCATCGTCGCGCAATATGTACGATATTTTGAGTTATTTTAAACAGTTGCCGAAGAAATACGCCGAAGATGACGTTCGGGCTTTAATGAGTGACTTCGCCATTCGACGATTACGTAAAATGCAAAGCCGTGGGGGTAGCCGCAGTAAGTATCAGTATCGTCACGAGCAGGCCAGCGGTTCGGGTTTTGCCGGGCAACTGAATGCCGAGTTATTCTTTGCGTTATACCAAAAAAAGCTGGTGATGCAGTTGGATAAAGAGGCTAAATCTGGCGGTGACCGGCGAATGCTGTATGGCTATCTTGAAGGGTTCGAGTCTACCGGGAGTTCGCTTAGCGAGCAGAATAGTTCGGATGATGACAACGAAAAAATCCATAACGATTTTAATTCCGCCCCAGACTCTTCGGTGTTGAATCAATTAACTCGCCAATATCATGATATTTATAAATGCTTCCCCGATCATCCCAAATATGATGCCCTGGTGAACGCTTGTATAAAGGGTGACCCTTTCGACTCACGGCCTCTGCACGACGATAAACATCTGGTCTTTGTTCGCCGTATTCCGTCAGTGCGTGAAATTACCCAGCGTATCAATGCCCGTTACGACGCCATGATGGCAGAAAAGCTGATGGATGCGTGGCAATTAACGCCTGAAGAACGCCAGGTATGGCAAGGCGATAATTGGTCACGAGAATACATTGTCGCTTTGTTGCAGAGAAAACAGCAAGGACGGCTCGAAAATGAGGAACTGGATGATGAGGATATTGGTGAAACTGATATAAAAAACGAATCGAAACTTTCCAGTCAGATTGCCGATCTGTTCGTGGTTCGAAAAAATGGCTTACGCCGTACTGACTGCGCCAACGTCAGCCTGCGTTTTCGCCGCCCTGAAAATATATTCTCTCTGTTCCTTGAGCCTGCGCAGGACGGCGTGAAAGGGGGCTATCACTATTATTACCGCAAAGTGTCTGGTAACCGTGACAGTTATAGTGATGCCGCTCGTGATGCCCGTTTAATGGCAGAACCAACCCAAAAATGCGAGAACTATGCTCATCCGTTACCAACCGCCTGGGGGCTGATGTTTGATAGCCTGCCGCCAGAGGCGAAACAGCAGTTGCTGGCATGGCGAGAAATGCCAAACGGCATGGCGATTATTGATAATTTCGCCAACTATCTGCGCACGGGATACCTGTTTGCCAGCCCGGTCATGGTTGAACTTTATTGCTGGTTCGTTGAGTTCAAAAATGAGTTAAAAGATGGCGGAAAAGAGCATACCGCCCAGCCGTTTTATCAGCAGTTTACTGAATGGGTTGCGCCAAAATTAGCGGGCTCTTTGATGTTCCGCTACTTTGTTGCTGCCATTGAAACCTTCGAAACGTTGTGCGTGAAAATTGTCGGACAACCGCTGGATAACCGCGACGTGAGCTGGCGTTGGCTCACCGGTTTGGGCAATCCTGGCTGGTATGCCAGCGGGCAGTCTGAAAACCGTGAACGCCTGATTTACGGTTTTAACTCACCTTTCTACCCTAATGTGTTGGTCGCCACGTCGGTGATGCAGGAAGGGGTGAATCTGCATTTACAGTGCCACCAGGTTCATCATTATGGTATTGCCTGGACACCTGGCGATAACGAGCAACGTAATGGCCGTGTTGACAGGCTGTTTGGGCGGATTAACCGCTTATTGCAGACCGAGGATGAAGCCGAAATGCGGATTAACTATCCCTACCTGGAAGGGACGTTCGACCAGGATCAATTGGCATCGTTTATTCGCCACAAGCACAGTGTTGAAGATAAGCTGGATAGCTGTGAGCCGCAGGGCTTTGATAGTGAAATCGATCTTCAGGAAAGCTCACAAGGCTGGAAAAAATGGCTACGTCAGCCAGATACGGATGGCGTAACGCAAGATCCGTACCCCGCAAAATTTGAGCCAGAATAACCCTGTTGTGGTGAGTTTCTGATATAAAAACGGTAGCCCATTCGCTGCCGTCCTTTCTTCTGTTTTATTTTAAAGTCTATTTCTGTTCTGTTTTATTATCCTGTTTTAAATAATATCTCATCAATCATTAGTTATATTAATATATAATTTGACATGATTATATGTGAAGCATACAATTTATTGATTATTCGCGTATGGATTTCTGTCATCATGCAACTTCTGATTAACGTAAAAGTTAACTCGTTAAGAGAAAGCAACAAAAGCGTTACCTTTGAATCAAATCAACACGGCTTATTTAATGTTTCGGAACTTCATCGCATATTTAATGAAGCGAAACATCGGTTAGATTTAGCGGATCCCAATTCATACATTAATCAATTCCCTGATATGTATGATGCCAATTCAAAAACATCGCATCAACTAGCCTCTGAAGTAATGTTACAAAGCCTGGCTGATGGCGACGATTTCCTACTGCAAGATGGCAAAGGGGATTACTGGTGTAACGCCTCGATATTCAAGTTTCTCCTCAAAGGCGCCAGCCCACTCTACGCTGACGGTATTAACGCCATCGAAAGCGGCAACTGCGTATCTTATAAAGATTATGCTATTCAGGACGCGAAAATCTACACCGTGTTACGCACGATGGATGAAACAACAGAAGGCTATAAAGCCTATGCTATTCATACGCTTAGTAAACTTTTTCGTGATTTAGAACAACTGGTCGATTTTATTGCTTCGCTAAGCGTTCATTTTGATCAGCTATGTGAAAAAAATAATTTCACCGGCGAACAATACGATAATGTCATCAAAGCGTGCTGGCATACCGTGATGTTCAAAGTGAATGATTTTATTGGTGAATTAAATAAGTTTGACCCTGAACTGCGGGATGTTGATAGTTTTTGGCTGCGCTATAGATCAATGCTCCGATCGCTGCGTGAAGAAATTGATGCGCGCTATGACCCCTGGACTGCGTCGGCCAATGTGCCAGCGGCTCCTGCGGCTCCTGCGGGCAGCAAAATCGGCAACTTCTTCAAAAAATTCAAATAATAAGATGCAAAGTAAAAACGCCATGTTAAGCGATGGCGTTTGACGCCGCAGCGGAAAGCCGGTGGCGGCTACCGCGCGGTGAAGGGCACATCTTTCCCGTCGCCTCATTTAATATTGCCGTTATACGTGCCGCTTTGAAGGAGGAAAGGGTCTTAACGGAAAGAAGAAAATGGCAAAAATAGTGTTACTGGTGTTGGCATCGCTGCTGTTAAGCGGTTGCGCCACTATTGTGGGGGAGCAGTCGCAAACCCTGTATCTCGAAAGTAACCCAAGCGGTGCGAATTTTGTCATCTCTGACAATCACGGAATGGTGCAGGCTCGCGGAACCACGCCGCAGTACGTCACGCTACCGAAGGCCGACAACAGCTATTTTGGCCAGCTCACCTATACCGCAACATTTACCCATGAAAACCATTACCCGCTGCTGGTTCCGCTAGAATCGAGGGTCAACGGCTGGTATACCTTCGGCAACCTGCTGTTCCTGGGAGCGCCGGGCTGGTTAGTGGTTGACCCGTTCAATGGGGCGATGTACACGCTCTATCCGGCTCAGGTTCACGCTATTTTGCAGCCTTGTCCACGGGGGCCGTGGCGTCACACCTGTGTCTAGGTGCGACGCGCTAAACGGTTAGTTGAGGCAGTAAACGCGTGCTTCGCGCGGGCTATAAATGCCAAACGTGACGGCGGATACCAGGCCATTAAGCGCGGTTTGCTCAACCTCAACTTTTGCGACCTTCTCGGTGCTGCCACAGACGGCGGCGGCATCCAGGCTTTTTTGCTGCGCAATCCCATTGAAGAAGAAGTGCTGAGTCTGTGTCTGACGTGGGGTAAGTGCAACACCGCTATTGACGGTAAAAGTCTGCTGCGCACAGCCTGTGAGTAAGATCGCGGCGATGATGCCAGTGAGCCATTTTTTCATAACGTTTCCATAGGATTAATTAATTGATCCTAATGGTAAAGCGGCATCCGCTCGGTGTACTTAAGCGCTGGCGGGGGTATTTATTCTTTTTGCGTGCTGGCGCACTCTGCGCGGTATTAAGCGCCAGGAACCAGAGAAGTGCATGGATCCTGGCGCTTACGATGCAGTTCAGAACTTTTTAACGATATTTTCTATCTCGCCCTGGTCGTTAATCAGGTTAAAGATCAGCCGGTTTCCTGCCTCAGACGGCGGTTGGGGTATTTTTGTCAGCGAAAAAGAGCTTTCTGAGAACGGGGCAATCATTAAATCAAGGTTGCGGGTCGCTTTATATTGCTGGTTATCAAAAACAACATCAATCTTGTTATACGATAAATAATAGCCCGTATTATTACGGCAAACTAATTGCCCCCGGTTGTCCGGTTTAATTGAACAAACTACTGCCTGGCCGGCCAGGCTCACACCGGTGGTTAATTGTGCCGGACGATAAATCAATTTGATTTGGGTTTTCATCGACATCAGAAGATACTGCTCTTTAGTGAGTGTTTGCTTAATCGCCGGGACTTCATAAATATTAATCCAGTACAGGCTTTCTCGGTCAGTCGGCAGGGGAGTGCCATTATAAATCAGTTTGATCGATTTAATTCCATTACTGCGTAAGTTAAAAATAGGCGGGATAAGTATAAACGGGGCTTCTGCGCTCTGTTTAAAATTATCCACCTCGCCAAAATCCACCCATAGCTGAACGAACGAGGGATAATCATTAACGTTCATAATAGTCATGCCTTGAGTGTTTTCACCGGCATTAAAAATGACTCGTGTCTTATCCACTAACATGCCCGCAGGGCTGCTTAGCGCGACCAGCAGTATAAGCAAAAAAGAGTATTTAAACATTATTGAACCCTTACCCAAACATAGGCTTTCGCGCTGACCTTCCCGGCGGTGACCGTTTGCCCCGGTATTTTTTTCAGTGTCGCGGTAAGCACGGTATTATAATGGGTATAGCCGCTTGCCGAACTACCGGCGGATGCCGCACCGCTCAGCACGGAATACCATCCTACATTGTTACCGCCCGGGCAGGCCGTAGCGGTGCATCCTCCCCAGCCGAGAAAATTCATGGCGCTACCCGTGGTGGTATTACTCAGTGCGATACCAACGCCGGTGGCAATAGTGGGGTCCGTGCCATAGCCATCGGATAATAAATAACTTACGCCACCGGATGCATTAACCAGCCCCAGATTTTTAGCCGCTAAAAAACTCTCGTAGGGAACCTGTAATCCTAATGCCGTTCCACCTGAAGAAACACCAGAGACGACCGCATTATCGCATTCGATAGACACCGTAAAATTAGATTGTGATACGCCGCCATTATCCAGTGACTGGATGCTAATTGTCGGCAATAAAACCAACGGCGTAACATTACGGGCCACACAGGTGGCGGCATGGGTGAGGGTTGAAATAGGCGATGTTCCCATCCCCATGGCTATCCAGCGGCCAGTGCCCCAGGTGGCATAATTATAAGCCGAGTCTGAACCAACAGGATCGGTCGAAATACCAGGGCCTTTAAACGTGACATAGGCATTCGGTTGCGTGCAGCTATAGCTTGAGGTTCCTGTTGGCGAGGCCATTCCGGCATAAGGGTTGCTGGAGCTGTAGGCTCCACAATAATAGCTTCTGCCTGCGCCGGGCAGGGTACTGATTTTAATCAGGTCGGCGCGTATTGCGCTAAAATCTTTCACCCGTATCTGTATTTTATTACCGACCGTTGCGTAGTGGGTAATGGGGGACTGCTGCCAAAATCGGGTAATCGGTAGCCCAGAATTTATATGGGTAAGTTTTAGCCCAACATAGGGGAAATAGGTGGCATAATAATCAGGATTACCGTCTGTCGTACCCAGATCGTAAAAACCACCCACTCGATCATCACCGTTGGTGGCGAACATCTCATAAATATTGCCCGCATCAGAGGCATCGCACTCATATAACACTAAATCACCCGCGCCGCTGCTGCTGTATTTTGCTGCGGTAGTGATACTAAAAATGGAGCTTCCCAATGGCGCGCCGACGGGTTGTAAATAGGCACTGGTGATATTGACATTACCCAGCCCAATACCGACGCCGCAGCTATCGCACCCTGCGTCAATTGCGGATTTGCGGGTACATGTCGCCTGCGCCTGGCCGACAGAAAATAAGATGAAAATGAACATCCAGAATAAGACATAGGGCTTTGGATAGGTCATTAATTACATTCTCCCTGTGTTTTTATAATCGTGGCATCTTGTTGTGAGTCTGGAATACGGTAATGCAGAGTGCAGGATTGATTGCGCCCCCATTTTACAATTAAGTTATCTGCCAGTTTGTCATTGCGAACCCAGGCCTGATTATTCTGGCCAACCGTGCCTACCGGTTTATTATCCTGGTTGTAAACACTGGCCCCAATCGGGATATCCCCCTGATAACCGATGTTGATTAGCATTGGGTAGCCGTGTATGACGCTGAATTTAACCCGCACCATAGCTCCAGCAATCGGTGCGATACGCTGGCTGCCGGATACCACTTCGGCGTTGGTATTGATGTTTGAGGAATCAAGGGCAATATTATTGTACTGATAAGGGGCGATCGACGGCGTTAAGGCAAAACCAAATCTATCGACAACGGTATTTTGGCTGCCTGATATTTTGGCTCCGTTAGCGCCTTTAGCCTCAATTAAAGCAAAGGTGTCACCGAGATAAGGTCCGGCCGTCACACCGTCTTTATGGATAACCACGGCGCCTTGTAACCCCGCCGAGCCTTGAGAATAACTTTTGGCATGAGACAGTGTGCCCTGAACCGAGCCTATTGAGGTCGAGGTCTGTAATGTGCCGCCCACAGAATTGTTGTGCGCATAATCACGGGAATAGGTGAGGCCATAACTGATTGGCTGCTGGGTATCCGTTACGCCTGATAACGTGGATTGCAGTGAAGAACCCACGCCATTTTGTTGCGTATAGGTATTACTCATCATGCTTTGGCGGTTAAGCCCAAAAGGAATTGATACCGATATTGAGGTGAGCGTTTGTTGGTTATTAGCATAATAGTTATTGATGTAGTTATCGTAGCCAATGGTTTCATCTGCGGTGGTATGCAGTGACTCACTGTATCGGGTGCGCGCAATAGAAGCGTTAATCGTGACGCCATTGGCGAACTGCTTGTTGTAACCGAACTGATATTGGCGATCATTACTTCTGCCGTCGCGATAGGCTTGAGACGATCCTGATAGCCAGATACTGCCCAGCATGTCGAGATCCTGAGTGACTGAAACTTCAAAACGTGATGACTGATTTAAGGTCGTGGATGTCCAGTCAGGGTTATTTTCATCCCAGGCTTTACGAATCCCCAGTACGTCCGAAAGGTCACGATATCCGGCAGTAGAATAGCGATAGCCCGCAATAGCAATCGTGGTGTTAGTTGGGACAATGCGCTTACTGTAGCTGGCATGGAACATCCAACCGGTTTGGTTGCCGTTCGGTAAATGAGATTGTGAAAAGGTGGAGTCGAGGCCAAACGCACCGAGTTCAGATGAATAAACCGTACCGATAACGCCAGATAAATAGCCTTCGGCGATACGGCTTGCCATATTCGCGGTAATACGGTTGTTTACCCCGTACTGCAAGGTTAATTCAGCGAAAGGGTCGTGTTCTCCGACGTAGCGTGATTGCCCGACAATAGTCGAATATTTAAACATGCCTGGGCGTACCGATTCAGGGCCTGCTGCATAGGGCACGGTAAACGTATTGACAGTGCCATCAGCCTCTTTTATTACCACACTTAAATCACCGGAATACGAAACCGGATAGAGATCGTTAATCTCAAACATTCCCGGCGGCACGGTGTTTTCATAAATAATGGCCTTTCCCTGACTAACGGTGACTTTGGCATTACTTTTAGCGACACCACGAATAACCGGCGCATAGCCTTGCTGAGATTGCGGCAGCATACGGTCGTCAGAATTCAGCGAAATACCGCGAAAAGCAATACCGGAAAAGAGATTGGTCGTCGAGTAACTATCGCCAATCATCATATTACTTTTAAGTGGGATAATAGCCCTTTGTGCGTAGGCGCGGTTAGTTGTCCAAAGGGTTCTTCCCGGATTGCTGTGCGTCCAAGAACCCTGGTGGCGAAACTGCCACTCACCAAAATTGATGGCATTATTAAGCCCAACCCACGTGGATTGATAACTGCTCGCGCTGGAGGAGTTAAAGCGCGAGTAATATTGGTTAACGCTGTAGTTAGAGAGAAACATCGTCTCACCGCTGGTGAGGTTCTCTGGCTCGACGTAGCCTCTGGGATTTTTTTTGAGTTCAATTTCAGGCAGGCTGATTTCGACTAGCATTTTTCGCATGTCAGCCACGGCAGAGGCCTTAGGCAATACCTCACTGAGAAAAATACAGGCCTCTGAACCGCTAAGGGATATTTTGTTTTTTAAAGGCAACTGCGCGAGCTGTTCTGCTGAAAAACATGGAGCGCTGTCGCCTTTTTGCTCCTTGAATATTACGTCATCGTGAAATAGATACAGGCCATTGAGCTGGACGTCCATAGAGTAACGTCCCGGTTTAACTTTATCATTCGACAAATAGTTAACCACATCATCAACGGGCAGGGCGCTTCCTTTCAGAAGGGTGATGTCAAAAACATAGTCATTATCATTTTTGCCTGGTGTATCGCTATCAGCATCAACGGCAAACGATAGTGGGTACGTTAGAATGATTAATAAGGTTATTTTTGACACACGTTCCATCTATGTCGGTCACTTCTCTTGAATCGATTGTTTTTGCACGACGCCGTAGTCATTGATATAGCTTATATTGATGTCGCGTTTCTCTTTTGTGCTCGCACAGGCCGTGTGGGCAGAGAATGACGACTCTGGCGCCATCATCTGCATGACGGACTCTTTTTTGGCTGAGCCGAACGTTGTCGAGAGCTGAATGCTATTCAAATAGTACGGTGATTGATTGCTAATGACTAAACGGCAGCCAGAGGCCTCTTTTGTGACCTGATAGTGAATAAAATCAAACATTTTGTCGTGGGGGATAGCGGCGTCCGTGGGGCGTAAAAAAATCTTCACGACGCTATTAACAATCAGAACCAGTTTATTCTTATCGCGTTCGGTGGATAAAACAGAAGGCACTTGGGTGAAGTGCAAATAATAAATTTGTTCTTTATCGATTTTCTTTTGCGCATCAGTATAAAGCAGGTTGATAACCTGATCCTGCTTCGGCTGCATTCTGAAAATAGCTGGAGAAATGGCAAATGGGAGGCTGTCGTTATTCGATATCTTCCCATCTTCGGTTGTCGAAACCCATGTCTGCACGATATAAGGAAAGTTATCGGTGTTAGTAAACTTAATGGCTTTTTGCGATGTCTGGGCATCGTAAACAACACGGTTGCCTTGCATCACCACGCTGGCATTTACCGGCGGCAGAACCGCTGTAAATAGAAAAGGGAGGGTGTAGAGTATTTTTTTATTCATCTTAGCCTTCCTCTACGGCACATATTGCTATGTGCCGATAGATTTACTGGTAAGCAATAGAGTACTGAGCCGAGGCAATAACCGTACCCGCGCCGACGCTGGCTGTTTCGGCGAAGTATCGGGCGGTCAGCTCTTGTGAGGCGGTGGTTTCACTTGATACTTTGTCAAATGACGTGGTTTGTACGGTAGCACCATTAATAAATTTCAATGCCGTTGAACCGTCGCTATCGAGAATCTGAATTGAAACATTAGCTGCCGTACCAGTGTTCCCCAGATTACCTTCGCTGGTGATATTACTACCGGCGAAAACGGTCTTAATGGTTGCGGCGGAAGCTGAGCTACAGCCCGTGACGTTTACCGTGAATTTAGTATCACCGGCAGTTGATTTTGCCGTTTTTAGGTTATCTGTAGATACCGCCGGTAATAATACGATAGGCGCAGTAGGATTACCGTTAATATTTACTGAGCAGGTTTGTGAGTTTACTTCACCACGAAACTGTACGGTGTTGTCAGAGACAGCAAAGGCTGAAGTTGAAATAGCTGCTAATGAGAACGCCAGAAGTTTAATATTCATGATACTTCCTATATTTATGGCCGTATATTGCGTTGGCTTACAGCAGGTTAATTGCTGTAAATGACATGATGTTGTGTTTTACAGGTGATTGGATACCTGTAATATAGAGGGCTATGTATTTATCTTGCGGTTTTTGTTGTCTGCGATGGTGGCTCTCCCTTTCTACGGTATCCCCAGGTTAAAACTGACGTTTCTGTTTAATGAATAAACAACGCTGTCTGTCAGTGCTTGATGGTAAAATAAAATTAAGCACCTTGCGTTAACAAGATTTATGATAAGTCCAACTTCTCTATAACTTTAATCTTTTCAATTTTTTTACATAAATTCGGATTCTTCCCAAAAAAGCGAGGCGGAAAATTGTCCTTTGGGAAAAATCCTAAAACGTGTGAATACCACTATAAAATTTGTTATTTTCTAATTGTTGCTCATAATGTGGAGAAGTAACATCAATGAATACAAGCGCTTAACTATGTTGCAATGTTTGAGGTGATGCATGGATATGCACCGCGTAGTTGAGGTTAGTAGGCTATTGATGAGGTATCTGTCGTTGCCGGGAAGGCAATTTCCATGGTTGTAGTCATCTGACCTCTACTATTTTTTTGTGTGATCCATAAAACATGGGGCTGTAAATATCATCATTACTCACTTTTGGGTATGGCTAGCTGTGCATAAAATAAATATGTTTAGGTTTTCGAATATTTATTAAATAAAATTTAATTTTACGCCGCGCATGAATAAACAATGTCTGCATTGTGTTTTTTAAAGGTTTATTTTGTCAATAAATTGTTGTTTTATTTTGTCGGCCATGCGTAGGTGATTTAATACTATCAAGGAAATTTCCGATTGTTCGCTTTTAGTGTGAATAAATAAAATTGATTTACATAAGGTTAGTGAGGCAAGGATGTTGTCTGAAAATATAAGTCATGACCAGATGAGACAAGTTGATTATATTTTATCCCCTTGTAACTTTGCCACTCATGGGCTACTCGCCATGTTAGATGATAACAGTGATGTGGTAGTGCTCAATGTTGAAAATCATGCTGATATGAATAATCTCAACGTTGAGCGAGATGAGCGAGTTGTCGCTTTTGTCCCCACAGAGCCATACGGAATGCTATCAACGCTGAGATATTTGATCTCACTATTAAATAATTCCAGTGAAATGTTTTGGCTTCTCATCGTTAGCCGGATCCCGTCATCCTGGTTGTGGAGTGTGATAATGTCTCAGGTGACCAAAGGTAAATTATCGCGCTCTGCTATTCATATCGCACCATCAGACCTTCCATGCGATAAACTATCCGAGTTATTACTACCGGAACGAAAACTCTGCCCCTATATCAAACAGGTTGCTATGGCAGAGAATTATTTTTTAGGTAAATACCAAGATATGCCATGTAAGAATAAAAAAGACGGATTATCCAAAAAGGAAATGCAGGTAATGGCGGACTCTTTTTATGGTTCTGATATTACAGAGCAGGCCGCATCTCTGGGGGTGAGCAAAAAAACGCTTTATAATCAGCGTTTGTCCGGCATAAAGAAAATGGCCGCAGTCGTGCCATTTTTGTTTTCAAGTATCCGTGAAAAGCCAGACGTGGCTACAGGAGATATGATTATGTTGAATAAACTTTCTTCATTTGAGAGAGAGTTTGCACATGCCTTATATTGCAATGAATTGTTCGTTGTTTTCCAGCCAATTATCAAAGACACTAACGAACTCCAGGGTTTTGAGATACTGCTCCGCTGGTATAGCAAAGGTCAGGTGTTAAAGCCAGCCGAATTTCTACCTAAATTACATTCTACTTATGTGTGGATTATCCTTACGGCCTTCCTCATCCAGAAAGCGGTAAGCTATATTAATCTGTATGAAGGCAAATACTTCTTCTCTATCAATATTGAGTCCAGCACGATTGATAATGAAGGGCTGATGAGAATGCTAAACACCGCGAAAAAACAGCTACATTCGCCGGAGTGGGTGAAGCAATTCGTGTTGGAGATCGGCGAGCGCAACGATCTCTACCAAAATGAACAATCCATTCGCAACTTGATTCATTTGCAAAGCCAGCAGTTTAACATCGTGCTTGATGACTGTTTTTCGGCTAATAGCGTGATTTTCCCGGTGAGAAAATTTCAGTTTAATGGCTACAAAATCGATATGAGCATCGTTAATGTGCTGAGTCAGGATGAAGACGCGTTAGCGTTGGTGAAAAGCCTTTCATATTACTGCAAGCTGACCAACCGCCATTGCATCGCGGAAGGCGTGGACAGTATCGAAAAAATGAAGATCCTGCGTGAATCCGGTATCACGTATTATCAGGGGCATTATATTTCTGCGCCGATAACAGCCGATGACTTGCAAGATTTTATTATCAACTTTACCGCGTAACTTTACCGAGTAACTTAGCCTGCCTTAGCCAAACTTCTCTGTGCCGGGCGGTGTCGATAATCACCGCCGATTATCCTCACAATCCTCCATTTATGTCGCACTGCGCATAATGGCAAGTATCGCCATCCTGGCGAACCCTGCTTTTTTAGCTATCTGACCTAACATAGCGATAATTCATACTTCTTATCTCTACCTCCACTTAAAAAAGCCATGACAAATGCCAGTTGATAATGGATAATTATTAACCATTGTGTAACATTAGGGTGAAAAATGACAGTGTGTCACTATAATAAGGATTGGGTTCTTAAAAACACAGGAATTATGCTTGTATGAGATTTTATGGAATAGATTATCTGCAAATGCAGTCTAATATAAATGATTATTTAAAATACATCGTTATATTTAGCACTTTGTTTGTCCTGATCGTTGTTTTTAGCCTGTATATGCGCCATCGCCTGCAAACTAAATATCGGGATTTAACGATAATCGCCTTTTTATTTTTACTCTTTATCTCAGGCGTTCAGTATGCAGATTATACGGATAGCCAAAATATACACTCACAATCATCGCAAATGGTTAATTTTGTGAGGTTGTTATCGAAAGAAAAAGAGGTGAGCATAAATTCTATCTTTTCCAGTTCAGTACAATTATCGGATGGTATCATCGTTAAAATTAATGATCTCTATTACCGTGTTAACTTAAGTGCGGATCAAAAAACTTATAGCTTAGTCGCGGTCTCATTAGTAAACCCCGAAATAGAAATCATCAAGAAATGAGGAATACATGATTATTTATACACCTATTATTATAAAATTGGGGCTAGGGATACTGTGTTTGATTATCCAAATAAATCTCATGGGAAAAGGTAATTTGGCCCCTTCATCCGCTATGGATCAGGTTCAAAACTATGTGTTAGGCGGGATTATCGGTGGGGTGATTTACAATGAGTCGATAACAGTACTACAATTTGTACTCGTGTTAATTATCTGGACTTTTCTTGTTTTTGTTCTCAAGTTTTTAAAAGAGAATAATCGCTTCGTTAAACGAATTATTGATGGCAAACCTATTACTTTGGTACATAATGGTAGCGTCAATGTTAAAGAGTGTTTACGAAATGGTGTCTCTGCCAATGATTTGATGTTTAAATTAAGAGCAAATGGCATTTATGAAGTGGAACAACTAAAACGCGTCGTTCTCGAGCAGAACGGGCAGTTGACTATTATCCAAAGTGGTGATGAGAATATTCGCTATCCTATTATAGTAGATGGGTTAGCTAATCATGACCTGCTAGAAATCCTTAACAAAGACAATGATTGGTTAGAAGGGGAAATTGCCAAGCAAGGCTTCAGTAAAGTCAGTGAAGTCTATTTAGGTGAATATTTGTCGGGTAGGATCAATTTATACGGATATGAAAAATGATATCCGAAATTAAGCCTGACTTATTATTGGGCTGTATTGATAAAATGATTTTACTATCAAAGGCGAGACTTTTACGTATGTCCGGGCATACTGATATTAATCTCCGCTTCTGGCATGGCGCAGGCCGATCAACAAAGCGTTATTAAACACAGTGACTATAAGGCCGGTAATTGTACTTCCCCCATGATGTTCTTATAATCTTTTTGAGGGAAATTTGACGGGCAGGTGAAATCGACCTGATCATTTTGTTTCTCAGGTAATTATATTCTCTGCAAGGATATGCAATGCGCTATACACCCATTTTAATTGTTCCTTTATTAAGTGCCTGTAGTTTCAGTTTTATTAAGTTTGATAATGACCCTCTGGTACAAGCGGCCTATGCGTCTGATGCGACTAAACCTTCGGTTATTGCTGCGGGTGGCAAACCAGATAGTGAGATTAATGTTCCCGAAATCAATGGGACTTGCATTAACTACACGCTAAGAAAAGGTGAAGAGACGATGCCTTTTTATGTGGCGTTCGATAAGAATGGAAAGCGAAAACATTTTGGCTATATCTCCTGCCAACAGGCGAGAGCTAAGGGAGTCTTTGGTCAGTAATTTTGCTTAGAATACCATTCCTCTTCTGTTGATAAAAACAAGAAGAGGGATGTATGAATCATTTAGATATCAGTAGCCTGCGGCTCTGTTGGCTTCTTTAATACGCTTATTTCTTGCGTCTTTGTCTTGTTGGTCTTTAGCCTGCATTATCCCACTTGCCGCATCTACCCAATCATTTGCGGTACAGCCTGACAATACCATACTTAACATTAGTGCAAACGCATACTTCATTTTAGCTCCATCACTCATTATTGTATAAATCACGTCCGTGTAATACTCAATGTATTTGACGCTTATGTGGCTAATTTAACAAAGAATCATATTTCGGGCAAGGTGATGATTTCGCCCCCCGTTCATGTAACGGGTAATTCATCATTATTAGCTTAAATAATTTGCGGCGCAGGGTAGAAAGTTGCGCTGCTTGTAAATGGCGTTACGCGATTGGGGGAATGTACTTCTTATCCATAAAAAGAATCAGGTTATACCGACTTTTATTGTTAGCCTGAGCATCATGATGTTTTGGGGAAATAAGCTGGGTAATCTGGATACGAAAAAATCCCTTAACCATGCCGATTCAGCGAGTGACAAATAGCTCATAGCGTCACTTTAGATAAGCGCATTTGAAATGAGATAACCCGCCGAATGCTTACCGACGGTGTATTGCGCAATATTCGCCGATTTTGAGCTATTGCTTAAACGACATTATTTCATCGATGTTCAGTCAGGAGGACAGGGATGGCGTAGTAAACCGCCGCCATCACTGAAACGCTGATGATGACACTGAGGATGAAATAGGTTTTGAACGGCTGTTTTTGTGTTTTATGGCGAAACAACTGTTGACCCATAATCGCGCCAGGCCAGCCGCCGACCACACCAAACGCCAGTAATGTCAATTCTGGCACTCTGCGCCAGGCCTTCCGCGCCGCCATTTTGTCTGCGCCGTAAATCACCAGAGTCAGAATATTGGCCAGCAAAAACCACGCAACCAAAGGATGCGGCGTAAAAATGCTGCCGATCGCCGCGAGGATCAGCAGTAAATAACAAAAACGATTGAGATTCATATCATCAGCCACAGCAATAAATGAAGCCGCATTATACGCTGGGCTATCGGCGGGAAGAAACGCTGAATGGGTTTAGTGATACCGCCATGCCCTGAGAAACACATCGATAGCCGATTGTGCGAGCGTATCCAGCCAGTCTTGATCGACCGGCGTTTGGCCTATCAGCGCAGCGGGAAGGGGATAACCCATAATCGCCCCCAGGAATGCCGTTGACTGTAGATGGGCATCGTCTAACTGAATTTTGCCTTCGGCATGGCATTGCGCCAGCACCTGGGTAAGCGTGTCGCGGATCCTGCCCGTCGGGCGTTGTGCGAGACTTGAAAATATTTCAGGACGCTGGACTAACACCTGGATAAGCAGGCGTTGAAAGTGGATATTTTCTGGCGAGAAAAAATAGCGCTGGATCATTTTCGCAATACCGTGCAGCAGCGCTGGTAAATCATGCTGCTTATCGTTAATTAACTGTTGTAACGGTAATTGCAGTTGATCGTTGAGAAAGCTGAAGGTTTCAACCAGTAGTTGGTCTTTCCCGCCGGGGAAATGGCTATAGAGCGTGGGGCGGGTGGTGTTCGCTTTTTCGGCAATTACATGCAGCGATACGTCCAGACCGTGCTCCAGAAAAAGGGCGCGCGCGGCTTCCAGGATCCGTGGGCGGGCTTTCATTGGGCGACCTAATGGCTTACTCATTCACTTTTTCCTTTTCACCGTTAAGCGAGACATGCGCCATTCTTTTCGCGCCCCGGCAGATAACAATAAACAACAGAGGCACAAAAATAAGCGTTAATAGCGTGCCGGTAATCATGCCGCCGATAACGGCAATCCCAATCTCCTGGCGGCTGGCAGCACCGGCCCCAGAAGAGAGTACCAGAGGTATCACCCCTGCAACAAATGCCAGTGAGGTCATAATGATAGGGCGTAAACGCAAACTTGCCCCTTCAAGCGTTGCCGCAACAATCTGTTTTCCGCTTAGGTATTGCGAGTGGGCAAATTCGACTATCAGGATGGCGTTTTTGGCGGATAACCCCATGGTGGTTAACATGCCCACCTGGAAGTAAATATCGTTGGTTAATCCGCTTATCCAGGTCGCAAAAATAGCGCCGGAAACGGCGAGTGGGATAATCAATAATACCGCCAGCGGAATGGCCCAGCTTTCATACAGCGCGGCAAGGCACAGGAAGATAAACACGCTGGTGGCGAGGTAAATCCACAAGGTTTGTCCGCCAGATGAATGTTCCTGGTACGACAGGCCGCTCCATTGAGAGCCGAAACCGGGAAATTGTGCCAGCATCTCTTCCATAATGTTCATGGCAGAACCGGAGCTGACGCCTTCGGCGGCGTTGCCCTGAAACTGGACGGCGGAAAGGCCATTAAAGCGTTGCAGCATTTGCGGGCCGGTTGTCCAGCGCACGGAGCTAAAGCTGCTGAAAGAGGCCATGTCATCGTGACTTCCTCGGACATACCAGGCGGAAATATCCTCTGGCGCGGTTCGCCAGTCGGTATCGCTTTGCATATATACCCGTTTTACCCGGCCACGATCGATAAAGTCATTGATGTAAACGCCTCCCCTGGCGGCTGACAGCGTGCTGTTGATATCGGCCTGTTCAAGCCCCTGAGCCTGCGCTTTTTGCCGGTCGATATCGACCTGGAGCTGGGCTTTTTCTTCCAGGCTGTTAATCCTGACGGCGGAAAGTCTGGCGTCGTCTGCCGCCAGGCTTAGCACCTCTCGTTGCGTGTTCAGCAATGCGTCATACCCGTTTGCACTTTGATCCTGCAACCAGACTTCAAAGCCATTTGATTGGCCTAACCCGCGCACTGTGGGCGGTGCGGTGACATTGATAGACGCTAACGGATGGTTTTTAAAATGCTGGTTAGCCCTGGCGATAATTGATCGCGCGCTGTTAGCTGTATTGCGACGCTGATCCCAATGTTTTAGCTCGGCGAAGGCCATGCCCACGTTTTGCCCGCTGCCCGCGTTGTTGCGCCCCATCACCATAAAAATTACGTTCAGGTTGTCGCTTTCTTGCTGGCGAAAATAGCGGGTGATTTCATCGCCCACGGCCTGCGTTTGCGTCAGCGGTGAGCCGACGGGCAGGGTAAACTGCACCATCACCGAGCCTTGATCTTCCTCCGGCAAAAAGCTAGTTGGCAGTTTGAGGTAAATCCAGACGGTCAATATGATAAGCATTAATGCGAGCAGATACAGACGCACCGGGCGGGCGATGCTGCGTTGCAAAAGCGTGAGGTAGGCGTTTTGGCTTTTCTCAATGCCTTGATTCATCGCGGTAAAAAAGCGGCCTTGCCGATGCGGAACTGGCTTGAGCAGATGCGCGCAAAGTGCCGGAGTGAGCGTTAGCGCCACCAGCGCTGACAGCACCATCGACGAAACAATTGTTGCGGTGAATTGCCGATAAATAATACCGACTGAGCCGCCAAGAAACGCCATTGGGATGAACACCGCAGACAGCACCAGCGTAATCCCCACCAGCGCACTGGTGATTTCATTCATCGACCGTAGCGTGGCCTCGACCGGGCTACAGCGTTCGGTTGCCATAATGCGCTCGACGTTTTCGACCACCACAATGGCATCATCCACCAAAAGCCCAATTGCCAGCACCATTGCAAACAGTGTCAGTGTGTTGAGGTTGTAGCCCAGCACGCTCAATATCGCGAACGTGCCGAGTAAGACAACGGGAACAGTGATGGCGGGAATCAGCGTCGCTCGCCAGTTTTGTAAAAACA
The DNA here is from genome assembly GCF_059725275.1 of Kluyvera fluvialis. Classification (NCBI taxonomy): domain Bacteria; kingdom Pseudomonadati; phylum Pseudomonadota; class Gammaproteobacteria; order Enterobacterales; family Enterobacteriaceae; genus Kluyvera; species Kluyvera fluvialis. The sequence goes on from NZ_AP046142.1 coordinate 2,228,152, forward strand.
GGAACATCACCACCACGACCAGTAAAATGGCCTCGATCAAGGTGTCAATCACCCCTTCAATCGAGACGAGGACAAAAGGGGTGCTGTCTCTGGGATAGGCCGCCACCAGGCCTGACGGGAACTGGGGCGTTAGCCGTTCTATTTCGGTGCGAATATTTTCCGCCGTTTTTAATGCATTGGCTCCTGAGGCCAATTGGATGGAGATTCCCGCCGCCGGATAACCGTTCAGGGTGGTCACGTTCTGATAGTTTTCGGCCCCAATTTCCACTCTCGCTACATCGCGTAGGTACACCGCAGAGCCGTCGCTATTGGTGCGCAGGAGAATATTCTCGAACTGTTCTGGGGTTTCAAGGCGTGACTGTACCGTTACGGTGGCGTTCAAATACTGATTCGCTCTCGCCGGTTGGGAGCCAATTTCCCCGCTGGTGACTTGTGCATTTTGCGCTTCAATCGCGCTTTGGATATCCGAGGGCATCAGCCCAACGTTATTTAACTTGTTCGGGTCTAACCATATGCGCATCGCGTATTGCGCGCCAAACACGGTGGTTTCTCCCACGCCATCGACTCGGCTCAGAGAGTCTTGTAAGTTACTGACCAGAAAGTCATTGATATCAATATTGTCGAGTTGCCGCGAGGTGTCATAGAGCGCCACGACCATCAGGCTGTCTCCCTGTGATTTGGTCACGGTGATACCTTGCTGCTGAACTTCCTGCGGCAAACGTGTAATGGCCTGATTAACCGCATTCTGAACCTGAACCTGTGCAATATCGGGGTCGGTTTCCTGCGCAAAGCTCAGGCTGATACGAGCCTGACCGGCTGAACTGCTGGTGGACGAGAAATAGAGCAGCCCATCGATACCTTTAATCTGTTGTTCAATGACTTGCGTGACGCTGTCTTCAACGGTTTTGGCGGCAGCACCGGGATAATTAGCGGTGATATTCACGCCGGGTGGCGCGATATCGGGGTATTGCTCTACCGATTGTGTCAACAGCGCCAACACGCCCGCCGCCATAATGCAAATGGCGATGACAGCCGCGAATACCGGGCGTTCAACAAAGAATCTGGCCAGCATGGAAGGCTCCGTAAACAGATTATTTACTTAACAGTAAAGCAAATAATCTGTTTAAACAATCGCCAACGTTAAAAAGTTGGGCTTAGCTAAGGCGTAAAAAAGTGCGAAGGGGAGTTAAAGATAAGCAAAATCAGTAAATAAAGTGAAGTCGCTTATCGTTAAAACATGCCGTTGGGGTTGGCAGATTTCTCCGGTACGGTCTGGATGACATCCCAATGCTCAACGATTTTATGCTGCTTATCGAGGCGGAAGATATCGACAATCGCCTGCGTGACGTTTGGCTCACGCCCTGTAACGGCAACATGTAAAACCACATAATCGCCATCGACCAGCGCACGTTTAATTTCACTGTGCGAGTCCGGGTACTTGTTTTTCAGGAAGGCGATGAAATCCCTGAAGCCGTCAATGCCATCCTTTGCCGTCGGGTTGTGCTGTTTGTATTGTTCGCCAAGAAACGGTTTTGCCGCCGCAAAATTTTTATCGTTTAACGCGTAGTCATAAAACTTCAGCACGTTGTCTTTGTTTTGCTGTTCATCCGGCACTACGGCAGCAAAAGTGGTGTTGGCGATGAACAAGAGTGCAAGCGTAAGTGATGATCTCTTTAACATTACATTTCCTCATTGATAACGACAGTAGCGAGTCTTTGTATAGCAAATAACCCCAGAGGACGAAAGCGCGTTTTAACGAGGATGTGCCTGAAGGCAACGCCAGTCGTGGTTCTTCGCGGCAAAGGGGCGGCGTTGGGCGATCATGAAGATGGCTCATGTTGCGATGAAATTAAGTCGCTTTCTCTCGGCCAATGGCTCTGGCATAAAAGATAAATATTAACTTATTGACAACATGAACGCTGCGAAACGAACACAACCGATGCGTCGTGAAAACACGAGATACGCGCAGTTTTGATGTCAGAATCCAGGGGCCAGAGCAACCATGAATAATCATTTTAGCTTTAAGATTAAGCGCAGTTTTTTCGACGAAAATTATAACCCTTCGGAAAACACGCGTATTACGACTAACTTTGCCAATTTAGCCAGAGGCAAAAACCGTCAGCAGAATTTACGCAACACGTTAGTGATGATTGATAACCGCTTTAACTCATTAGCGTGCTGGGATAACCCAAAAGGCGACCGTTATTCTGTCGAGCTTGAAATTATTTCAGTCGAGATGAACATTGAAAATAGTGGCGATGCTTTTCCGGCTATCGAAATACTAAAAACGAATATCATTGATAAAAAGACCCATCAACGCATTGAAGGTATTGCGGGGAATAACTTCTCATCTTATGTGCGTGATTATGATTTCAGCGTATTGCTGTTAGAGCACAATAAAAACAAAACGGAGTTTAGCATTCCTGAAAAATTTGGTGAATTGCATGGGAATATCTTTAAGCATTTCATCAATTCAACGGAATACAGCGATAACTTTAAGAAATCGCCGGTGATATGTCTAAGTGTCTCCAGTAAAGACACCTATCAGCAGACGGGGAATCAGCACCCGGTACTGGGTATTGAGTATCAGCAAAATGGGACATCATTAACCGAAAAGTACTTCAATAAGATGGGGTTACAGGTTCGCTACTTTATGCCGAAAGGCAGCGTCGCCCCGTTAGCTTTTTACTTTGTGGGTGATTTGCTGAGCGACTATACCCCCCTTGAACTGATCAGCACTATCAGCACGATGGAGACATTCCAAAAGATTTACCGGCCGGAAATTTATAATGCAAATTCAGCCGCTGGCTTGGTTTATCGACCGGATCTGAATCATGATGATCACTCATTAACTAAAATTGTTTATGACCGTGAAGAACGCAGCCAACTGGCGATTGAGCAAGGGAAATTTACGGAACAGAACTTTATTAAGCCCTATACAACTATTCTTGAGCAATGGTCTACTGACTACGCGCTTTAATATATTAAAAACCTATCCTACTGGGATAGGCTCTAAAAATAAAAGGTCATTTATTATGAAAACATTGCTCCCAACTTCAACCGCGGGCAGTTTACCGAAACCGTCCTGGCTTGCTCAACCGGAGACGCTGTGGTCGCCGTGGAAATTGCAAAACGAGGAATTAATCGGCGGAAAACAAGACGCGCTGCGCTTATCGCTGGACGATCAGCTGCGGGCCGGTATCGATATCGTCAGCGATGGCGAGCAAACGCGCCAACACTTCGTCACCACGTTTATTGAACACCTCAGCGGGGTGGATTTTGAGAAACGCGAAGTCGTTAAAATTCGTAACCGTTATGATGCAAGCGTGCCGACGGTTGTGGGGGCGGTAGAGCGTCAAAAATCTGTTTTTGTGGAAGATGCTAAGTTTTTGCGTCAGCTAACAAAACAGCCTATTAAATGGGCGTTGCCGGGGCCGATGACGATGATCGACACCCTGTACGATAACCACTATAAAAGCCGTGAAAAGCTGGCCTGGGAATTTGCCAAAATTCTGAATCAGGAAGCCCGTGAATTAGAGGCGGCGGGCGTTGATATTATTCAGTTCGACGAACCGGCATTTAACGTGTTTTTTGATGAGGTCAACGACTGGGGTATTGCCGCATTAGAAAGAGCGATTGAAGGGCTTAAATGCGAAACGGCGGTACATATTTGCTACGGGTACGGTATTAAAGCCAACACCGACTGGAAAAAAACGTTGGGTTCAGAGTGGCGACAATACGAAGAAGCCTTCCCGAAACTGCAAACGTCGAATATCGATATTATCTCGCTGGAGTGCCATAACTCGCGCGTGCCGATGGACTTGCTGGAATTAATTCGTGGGAAAAAAGTGATGGTAGGGGCTATTGATGTGGCGACTAATACCATCGAAACCGCCGAAGAAGTGGCGAATACGCTGCGTAAAGCGCTCCAGTTTGTCGATGCCGATAAACTGTATCCTTCAACCAACTGCGGCATGGTACCGTTATCTCGCCAGGTAGCTACCGGCAAACTGAATGCGTTAAGTGCGGGGGCGGAGATTATTCGTCGCGAGATTTTAGCGAAATTACCTTCCTGCCGATGGGATGATATCAAGGCCTGCCCGGCTGTATTTAGCAGGCGTTATGACCGGGCTTAATGATGCCCGGTCTTGATAGCGCCTCGGGATACATTACGCTTTTCCCAGATGCAGTTTAATCGCATCCAGAAACAGACTAAGCGCGGCATGTTGGTGGTCGCGTGACTGATAAAGCCCGTAAATGCCCAGCGCCTGTGGCTCCCGTTGCGGCAATACGCGTACCAGGTGGCCGCTTTCCAGACGCGAGCGCGCCTCAATTTCTGGCACCATCGCCAGGCCAACATCCGCTTCTGCCATATCGCACAGCAGCGACGAGATCCCCGCACTGAAATTGCCGCTCACCGGTACTGATATCACGCCTTTTTCTGTATCGCGAAAAGACCAGGATTGACCGGAAAAACGGCTGTAATGTAAGCCATTATGCTGCGCGAGGTCTGCGAGCGTTGTTGGCACACCGGCTCGCTTTAGATACCCCGGCGAGGCGCACAGCACGGACTGGCATGTGCCCAGATAACGGGCGATAGCCCCCGGTTCTGGGTCATTGGTGATGCGAATGGCCAGATCAATGCGTTCCCCCACTAGGCTTACCGGATGGTTATTGATATCGACCTCAATACGTAGCGCAGGATATTGCGCCAGAAAGGGCGGGATAACCGGCCCCAGAATATGCGTCGCCGTAAAATGAGCACAGGCGACACGCAATGTCCCCGAAGGCGTGATTCCGGTGGCATCATCTTCAATCCCCTGCGATAACAAGGCTAACTGCCGCGTTTTCTCCAGCGTCTTTTCCCCCGCAGGCGTGATGGTGAGCCGTCGGGTTGAGCGGTGAATCAGCCGCGCACCGGCCCACTTTTCCATCTCGTCGAGATAGCGGCTGACCATGGGGCGCGATATGCCCAGCGAACGGGCTGCTGCACTCAGGCTTCCCAGCTCACAAATGCGGTTGTAAGTGATTGCCGCCATGATCCTGTCCATTGCATCCCCATTTGATCGTTTTATGAAACTCAGCATGTATTGTTTCAGGAATTCTAGCAGAAGTATAAATCCGTAAAATGATGCTTATCTTAATAACGGGGCTGTCAGGCTCCGCTCTGGTGATAACGCCACCCATTCGGATAAGCAACTAAGGATCTCCATGAACATAAAATCACTGTCGCTGGTCTTGTCACTGGCTGGCGCACCGGCATTTGCCGCGCCATTGCACCTTGATGTTTACAACCCGCAGGACAAAGGCATTTTCCCGGTATCGTCCACCCTGGTTTCTGGCCCGAAAGAAGCCGTGCTGTTTGACGCGCAGTTCAGCGTTAAAGACGGTGAGAAACTGGTGCAGATGATTAAAGCCAGCGGCAAGACACTCAAAGAAATCGTGATAACCTCCGGTGATCCTGATTTCTACTTCGGGCTAGAGCCGCTGGTGAAGGCTTTCCCGCAGGTGAAAGTGGTGGCTTCTCCGGCTGTGGTGGAGCATATCAAGGCAACGAAGGATGCCAAACTGGCGTTCTGGGGTCCGCAAATGAAAGACGGCGCACCGACAAAAATTATTGTCCCACAGGCAACAAACGCCACGCGCTTTACCGTTGACGGTGAGCCGCTGGAGCTGAAACACACTGGAGATTATGCCGCGTACGTCTGGATCCCCGCGAACAAAGCGATTCTGGGCGGTACTGGTGTTGCCTCTGGCATTCATGTCTGGACGGCGGATACCCAAACCCCGGCGATTCGTCAGGGCTGGATGAAGGTGCTCAGCGAGATGCAATCGCTGAAACCGCAGCAGGTGATCCCAGGGCATTATTTGGGTGAACGCCCGGCAAACGATGCCGCTGTCACGTTTACCCATGATTATCTGCAAACCTTTGAGCAGACGCTGGCGAAGCAAAAGGGATCAGCCGCCGTTATTGCGGCAATGAAAGCCGCCTATCCGGGGCTTGCAGATGAAAGCTCGCTTGAGCTGAGTGCAAAGGTGAATACGGGCGAAATGAAGTGGTAGTGGGGCGCTAATTTCTCATTACGGGGAAACGGCCAAACCTGCTCTCTACTTCGCTAAAAATAGGGATGCAAAAAAAGATAAGATTTTTTGCATCCGTTGACTTCACTCATTCGTATTAACAGTTAAGGGCACATCAGCCCTTTCTGAAACGTCGATGAGGGAAGTGAAAATGAAACAACTCCTGCCAACTCTGTTTATTTCTGCTCTGGTTTTCAGTAGCGCCTCTCAGGCTGCAATGATGGACAACAACACCGTGATGGTCGGTGGTGCGGCGATGTACCCTTCTAAAAATATTGTACAGAATGCCGTAAATTCGAAAGACCACACCACGCTGGTTGCCGCAGTCAAGGCGGCCGGTCTGGTTTCTACGCTTGAAGGAAATGGCCCGTTTACGGTTTTTGCACCTACCAATGCGGCCTTTGACAAACTTCCTCCGGGCACTGTTGACTCGCTGCTGAAACCTGAAAATAAACAAAAACTCACTAATGTTCTGACGTATCACGTGGTGTCTGGAAAGTTGGACATGAAGGCACTGGAGAAGAAAATTAAAGCCGGTGGCGGAAAAGCAGAACTGAAAACCGTCAACGGGGCATCTCTGTGGGTGATGGCGAATGGGCCACACAATATTCAGCTTAAGGATGTGCACGGCAATATGGCGAATATTACGACTTATGATGTGAACCAAAGTAATGGTGTTATTGATGTCATTGATACAGTGCTAATGCCATAACGCGTTCCTATACTGGGTGTAGCCACAACATCAGTGGCTATACCCATTATTCTTCAAGTCGCCTGAGTCAGTTCCTGGGGCTTCGCGAAGTTGCCGCCTGCAAGCAACTCGAATTATTTTGGGTATACACCTTTAATAAGGAAGCCAATGACAAAAAATGTGCCGTATATTCATGCAGGATTAATGAACCAGATAGCCTGCGGCGATAAAGATGCGCTGTCGCAGCTTTACCGCATCCTCTCGCCGAGACTGTTTGGCATTATTCTGCGAATGGTCAGGCGCCGCGACTGGGCGGAAGAGATCCTGCACGATACCTTTATTCAAATCTGGCAGTCGGCTATCTATTACGACGAACAGCGCTCTGAACCGCACATCTGGCTCAGCCATATTGCCCGAAATCGGGCGATTGATTATCTGCGAAAACATGAACATCGTTGTTGTTCGGTGGATGAAATAGGTGAAGCGGAAGCCGGTTTCGAAACGTTGCTCCCCACCGATGATATTCACCAGGAGGCTCGTCGCCTTCAGCATTGTATGGATCATTTGCCTTCAGAACAGCGCCAGAGCATTGCACTGGCCTATTATCGTGGCCTGTCGCAAACCGAGATTGCGCTCTCCATGAGCCAGCCTGAGGGAACCGTAAAAAGCTGGATTCGCCGTGCGTTAACCCATCTCAGGGAGTGTATTGGTCTATGACTGATTCAGAACACGAGAGCCTCGCTGCGGCGGAATATGTGCTTGGACTTACCGACGACAAAACCCGGCAACAGCTCAATAAACGCCTTAATGATGATGCAGAATTTGCAGCGCAAGTGCAGCGCTGGCAGAAAGCATTCAGTGGTATTGATGCCACCACCCATGCCGTGACACCGCCTGCGGCTATCTGGCAACGGATTGAACTCCACCTCAAAGGGCCGCAGAAAGCCGCTAACGCCGCACGAACCCGCACGCCATCGCTGCTCTGGCTTGGCTGGGGGCTGGCGGCGGTAATGACGGGCCTTGTTATCTTCACCCATGTGATGAAACCTGATACCCCGGACGTCCTGCAACCCATTGCGGTACTCAGCGGGACACAACCTGATGCCCAGTTTGTGGTGAGTCTGGATAAGTCAAAATCAGTTATTCAGGTTTCGGCGCTGAACGTAGCGCTGCCGCAGAATAAAAACTTACAGCTCTGGGTGATTAAGGGCAGCGCTGCGCCACAATCCCTGGGGCTTATCAACTCGCCCAACAGCAGCGTTTTTCCGCTATCTTCTGGGCCGCTGGATAACCAGACCGTGCTGGCGATAAGCCTGGAACCCATTGGGGGTTCCAGACAAGCAGGGCCGTCTGGGCCAGTGATTTTCCAGGGTAAAGTCACCGCACTGTGATCTTGCTCGGCCTTCAGCGGATGAGGGCCGATTAAGCCGCACTACACGACATTTTATTTTTAATAAATCGAATGAAATCATGATGCTATTTATGTTGATGCCGCGCGCAAAAATGAAATTTTGGCACGCGGCATCACAGGGTGAGCTTGCAGTTCGTCCAAAATAACTTACCGCGCTATCGATAACGGACGAAACAACTTTACGGCTAACGATAGTGGTGTATTTAACTGGTCTGACCTCGAATTGTATTATTTTATTCTTTTTATTAATTGCATGTTGCGCTAATGAATTCATTTGGTTAATTATTAATACGTTCCGGAACGAACCCAAATACAACAAACAACATTCTCTTTTAAGGAAACGTAAAATGAAAAAAGTTGATACTGCAAAACTGCTGAAAATCAAATCTCCTCTGTCTGGCTGGTCTTTCAGCAAATAACAGTCAAAGCGTGGATTTGAAAATAGATCACGCTCATCAGGGCGTGATTTTTTTTGGGAGCTTGCTATGTTTAATATCGTTTCACCAGATTATGATCATCAAGCCGCGCGCTTGTTTTTTACAAACAGCCTGCATTCGTCAGTTGATTACTTAATTGATTTTTATGAAATTAATGAAGTTAAAAAATCCCCGGCGCTGACATGGCAAATGTGTGCCGCGCACTATCTCGCAGCCAAATGTGCTGAATCAGAGGATCATGAAGCGGCGATTAAATATCTCCATTATATTGAATCAATTCCGGCAGCGAATGACATTATTGTCTCGCCACTGACATCGGAAGATACATCTTTCGATAAAGAAATGATTCTGAAAATTATTCGGGATGATAAAGAACTGGGTTTTGGATTTTGCGATGATCCGGTGCTGGCTCATTCGGAATCTGAGAAAGTTTATCGTGCGCTTGAGGTTATTCGCCAGAATGTCCCTGAGGCCTATAACGAAATAACAACCTATATTCACGCTATTCATCTCACCCAGGAAACGGAAGACGGCTCGCGCTTTATGCGGTCTGGAACCAATTTCTATATGTGGGGGATGATGTTCGCATATGTGCATGACGACCATACCGTGCCGTATTACGTTGATATCCTGGCGCACGAATGTGGGCATACTGCCCTGAATATTATCAACTCCTTTGATGAACTGGTGCTCAACGATCCCAGCGCCACTTTTGTGGCTCCGTTACGTGTCGATAACCGGCCAATGATTGGGATTTTCCATGCATTGTTTGTCCTTTCACGCATTTGCTACGTGTTCGACCGCATTATCCAGAACGGGAGCAGTGAGTATGTCGAAGAGTGCCAGGAACGCTTTAAGCAGGCTTTTCAGAAACTCAGCGATACACATCAAATCGTGAAACAGCACGGTAAATTTACTGAGATAGGCCAGGTTATCTATAACGACATCTGCACACTCTGGAACCTGAAATAAGCTAGATGGCACCATAGTGGTGCCATAAAACGATATGTAGACGAAATATGAGCATTTACCGACATCTTTTTGAGCGCGAGAGTCGTGCTATAAATCTCTGTTTTCTGTTTAACGCCATCGGTTCGACTCTGCTCATGCCTCTGGCGTTGCTTTATCTTGCTGGCGGCAGCCTGAGCGCAAAAGAAATTCTTTATCTTGGCACCATGAAATTCTGGTCATTTTCGTTGTCCTATTTTCTGGTTATTCCATTGATCAGTCGTTTCGATGTGAAAAGAATGATTGTCGGTTCATTATTCTGCAAATTATTGTCACTGGTTGTACTCTTTAGCGGGCAAAGTTTTTTGACCTGCACGTTAGTGATGCTAACAAATGGTCTGGCATCATCATTTTTCTCTACGGCGTCCAAAATCTATGTGCGGGCAACGTCTAAAAATATCAGCGAAAGCTTTTCGGCGCGAATGACGCTCAGCAATGTCGGGGCGGCTATTTCTCCGCTGGTGATCAGTGTGCTGGTCTTTTTTAATGTACCGTTTCGCCCAGCGCTGCTGAGCGTGATAGTGCTGTATACGACAGGGGTTGTGGTGGCGACAGCGCTTTCTCATTGCCCACGAGCGCCAGCACCGGACGCCAGCGCGGGAAGAATGTCGGGGTTATTGACTAAAGAATCAGCCACGGTGGCGATGCTGAGCATTGTTTTTGCGATGCTTTATTATACGTTTGAAACCGTTGTCCCTCTTGAGTTTGTCCAGAACAACCAGAAAAGCCTGATTGGGCCAGTTATGCTGTTTAATACGGGAATCATTATTGTGGGGCAAATTCCCGTTTATCAATATTTCACCGCAAAATTTGGCGTGGTTAATGCGCTGATGATCGCCACGGCCTTGTGCATTTTTCTGTTTATTCCGTGGTTCTTCCAGTTTGCTGAACTGAGTGGCTTGCTGTTGATTGTTGCTGGCGTCACCTTTCTGGAAATGTTTTATGGCGCGGGGATCGATACGGTTATTGCATCTGCCGACAGTGATAAAAAAATCGCGCTGCTCGACGGGGTTTCCAGCGTGGCGCTTTCTGCTGGCGCGGCGCTGGCGGCAGCCATTTATGGCGACCCGGTCATGTTTATCCCATTCGTGATGACGCTCTTTATACTCAGTTTCTTTTTTGCTCGCGGAGAAATCAGGAAGATTGCCTGAGGCAAATTTCCCCTCTGGATTTCTACTATTCTTCCGGTGAAATATGTCCGTGCGTTAACGTGATAGGGGGCAAAACGAGCGGTTTAAATGACGTGCTATACTGGGTTCGTTGCATACGCTTCTGGCAAACAGCTGTCTTAATGTTAACGCTTCCTTTTTTAAGGATGTGCCATGTCCCCACAAGCCGATGTCGAAAAGAATCAACAAGCAAATAACGTTATCGTGCTCTATCGCGAGATGGCGTGGCTGTCGCAGGTTATTCATCAGGTTATTTGCAGCTATCTCAAACAAGACGGGCATGAACGCCACTGGTTAGATATTTCACCGCCGGAGCTGGTAAACGGAACCCCTTATGCCGATCTGATTACGGACTGGCAACTCTCCATTTTCGAACGTCTGGCGCTGGCACTTGCTATGGCTCCCAGCGTGAAACCCGATACCCTCGATATTTTCTTTGGCCTTAACAGCCTTATCGATCGTCCTTTTACGGAATTTGGTGGCGTCAGTGACAAAGCCTTTAGCGGGTTTATTCCGACAGGACAAACGCTCAATTTTCTTATCAGCGCCAATGATCCCGACTGGCGCATCTACGCTCACGCTCTCTTTTCCAACAAACATCGCCTGATGGCTGAGCAGGTCACCCAACTGCTGTCTGTTGATGACGGCGTACCCAAATGGGCCGGTATTTATCGGCTAAACGACGAGTGGCTGCACTATTTTACCACCGGTGAGCGGCTGCGACCGGAACTCAGCGCCAGCTTTCCGGCTCATTTGCTGGAATCACCGTTGGAATGGGACGATCTGGTGCTGGATGGCGAGGTAAGGGCGCAAATCGACGAACTTCATGCGTGGCTCAGGCATGGGCACACGCTGATGGATGAGTGGCAACTGGCGAAAAAGGTGAAACCGGGGTATCGGGCGGTGTTCTTTGGCCCGCCGGGAACCGGTAAAACGCTGACCGCCGCGTTGCTGGGCAAGGCCACGGGGCGGGATGTTTATCGCGTGGATTTATCTATGGTGGTGTCGAAATACATTGGTGAAACCGAGAAAAACTTATCTCGCGTTTTTGACGCTGCCAGCTACAAAGAGTGGATCCTGTTTTTTGACGAAGGGGATGCGCTGTTTGGCAAACGCTCGGAGGTGAGTTCCTCCAACGACCGACATGCCAACCAGCTAACGGGCTATCTATTGCAAAAGATAGAAGATTTTCCCGGCACGGTGATTATCGCCACCAACCTGAAAACCAATATGGATGAAGCCTTTACCCGCCGTTTTCAGAGCATGGTGCAGTTTACGATTCCTGGGCCGAAAGAGCGCTTGCAGCTATGGCAAAACGCCTTTGATGGGGCGTGCGAGCTTGCAGAAGAGGTCAATTTACCCGCCATCGCCGACCGCTATGAAGTGGCTGGTGGGCAAATTATTAACGTGCTGCGCCAGTGTGCTTTAACGGCCATTCAGCGGGGGGAACGCACGGTAACGCAGGACGATATTATTGCCAGCATTCGCCAGGAATTCAGGAAAGATAACAAAATTTTCTTTGAGTGAATGCGCTGTCACATCACGGACAGCAGGTAAGTGGGAAAGTATCGCTAACGCTCTGATACAGCAGGATTGATAACGGGGAGGGTTGTTATGTTTACAAAACAAAAGCCACAACATCAATCAAGGCGCCAGGCTATTTCGCAGCGCAAAGTGAGCCATGCTTCGGCTACTTTGGAGGATAACCGCACGCAGACCGTGCAAAGACAGCCCAATAAAACCGGGCTGCCCGACAACCTGAAAAGCGGGATGGAAAATCTCAGCGGCATGAGTCTGGATCACGTGCGAGTGCATTATAACTCGGCAAAACCGGCAGCCGTGCAGGCACATGCCTACGCGCAAGGCAGCGATATCCACCTCGCTTCCGGTCAGGAAAAACACCTGCCGCATGAACTGGGGCACGTGGTGCAGCAGGCGCAGGGACGGGTTTCTGCGACGACTTCAGTTGCCGGAATGGCGGTAAATGATAGTCCGGCGCTGGAGAATGAGGCGGATGTGCTGGGAGGGCGGGCGTTGCGGGGAGCCCAGAATGCTCGGTGAAAGTGAGATGTGCTAATCGCGTCGTCATTTGAGAAACGTTTTACATGCCTTGATAAAAACTAGTGCATTGTGACTGATGCACTATTGAGTATAAAGAAAACTTAAAGTAACTCATAAATAGAAGGCTTGATAAATGTATAAACAAGCAAAAAAAAAGATAAGTAAGCGCAGAAGTGTTTCTGACTCTGGTACAAGGACTAAAGGTGATGAAACACGAGGTGCCGAGTTTGTTGATAACCGATCTGTTGCTGTTACGCAACGAAAAATAAAAAATATATTGAGCAGGGAGATGTTTTTGAATGAAAAAAAAGGATTCTCAAAAACTGATGGGTGCTCTAGTCCTGGAGTGTCTGAACAAATTACCACATGCCCATCACCTTACATAATGCAAAGAAGAATAGCTTTTGAAAATGCTGATGATGAAACAAAGGAAAATACAGCTTATTTTAGAGTCAAAAACAACAGCCTTGTCAATAAAATAAGAGAGGATGATAAGCATACTGTGAATATTGGTTTTGTACCAGTGGGTACAAGATATACTGCTAAGAGTAATGTGACGATTGAGGGGGGGCAGAAAAAAATAGGAGCCATTGTTAAAATTCCTGGTGAAGAACCGGAGTCAACTACAGAAAGGCAAAAGAAACTTTATGAAGTAGGCACATTACATGAGTTAATACATGCTCAAGCTATTTTTAATGATGCTTTTAATATAGAACCAAAAGTAATTCATTCAGTAATGCTTGACGAAGTGGTAAAATACAGAGAAATAATACCTTTAGAAGAAGCGCTCACGGTAGGATTCAAAAACAAAGATAGTGTAGTGCATCAACTACATGATCCAAATTCGCTATTCTTATTAAATGATATAATGAATGATGAGACGAAATGGGGTGCCTTTGTAGGTAATATAGAACAGGCCGAGGCTTTACGGAAAAGATATATAGAAGTGTATGGACCGGTTGGGAAGGAAGAAGTTACGTATAATACGAGTGAAAATAGTGTAAGAGAAGATAGAACATTAGAACTCAGAGAAACTTATGCAAAAGATTTAACTGTTGATGAGGGTTGGAATGGATCTCCTGATGAGGATTTCTATAGGCGATTGGATATGCTGTCAGAGGAAAAAAAGAAAGAGGTATTAAAAGATAATCCACCAGATAAAAATCCGATTCGTCTCCCTGGGTTTAAGTCAAAATTTGAAATAATTAATTCTGAATTAAAACAGTTGAAAATAGATTTTGATTTTTTAAAAATTAATTTTGATGACATACCAAACATTATTGACAGTTATAATGGTGAAGACGGACCTGGTGGAAAGAGTGTAGATGAAGATTTTTTTGGGATAGGGCTTGCAATTTCTGTTACGACACCTGAGTTACCAGAGATTGATAAAGATGACCTAGAAACACTTCTGGAGAAAATTTGTTTAGTTCTGAAGGATGAGGGTGAGTTCAGGGATAATGTTAAGGATAAAGGGAATATTGATTTTTGGCGGCAATATTTAGAGATTGGAAAAAAATTACCGATATAAAAGGTAAGAATAAGATCCTCGATTCAAAAAACATGGAGAATCTTAAAGTATTTAAAAGAAGTAAATCGCAAGATTAAAAGGAAATATCTTAATGAGCGATAAGTTAAATTACAGTCTCATAAGTTTATTTTTTTGGTTGGTTTTGAAGTATTCAAGAATAAGTGTTGAGACATTGTATGTATCAAATTGATATATGTTCCTGTTTAAAATGGGATGGAGTGATTTATTTTATGCTTGTCGATACATTTGTACCAATATGTGCTGGGAATGGGGGGGGGTACATGCTATTCCCCCCATATCTGAAATAATACCCTAAGGTTTATCCCCCTCCTTCCTCACCATCCTTACCGCAAACAGTATCCAGCCAATCACTATCATAAAGATAATCAGAATCGGCCCTTGATAATCCTGGAATGCAGGATCGGCGACAAACACCAGCATCAAGCCACTGATGGATAGCGACGTTAGCGCGACAAAAGGGATCCCACTTAAATGTTTTCTTAGTCGGAACGACCAGATACAGATTATCAGGAATAGCAGAATAAAGAGGAACGACACAAACAAACCGGTTCTCAACTCCCAGCGGTAAATACAGATCCAGTTCAACAAGTTAGTGAGGCTACTTAGCACCTGATTGATTGGCTGCGGATATTGTGGTGTTACCGGGAAGAAGGTTTTATCAATCAGCTTCTCATTGGCGTCGCTTAATGGCAGCGGCCAGTAACCCGCACCCAAAAATGTCCAGCTGGAAAGATTAACCAGTTGGGTCAGGGGCTGCGTTTGATTGCGGTTATCTTCACTGATTAGCATAGGAACCAGTTTTTTATACACCTGCTGGACATCCTGCTGATTTGGCTGGTCACTGAGCCATTGCTGTAACGCTTTTATTTGGTTGAGTTCATCACGGGCTTTATCGCGCGTTGCCGGTGAACCGGGTTGAACAATCAACAGGTTGGTGCGTTGTGATAATGCCTCGAAATTATTGAAACTATAAAAACGGTTGTTTGTCTCTACGACATTTTTTATAGGGACAATCACGCTCAAATAATATTTATCCCGGTGGCCGGTTGGGTCATTTACGTCATGGGCGCTGGACTGGCGATAGTCGCTTTGACGGAGCGCGATCTTTAACTTGTCGAGAAACGAGAAGAACGCCTGCTGGCTCTCTGGGGTGTCTAAGCGGGAAAGGTCGATATCCAGCGTAATCCCGTCAGCCATCGACGGCACGTCTTCAAGCCCGAAACTTATCCACGGCCTCAGGTTATTAATGATGTATTTATCCATTGGCATCGTAACGGACGCTACCAACTGTTTAACCATATCGTCGGTAAATAGCCCGGTTAGTTGATCCCGGGAAAGATCGCGTGGCGTGGTGACGACCAGGTCGAGTTTGGTGCGATAGCGATGAGCCGTCTGACTAAACTGGCTGAATGTGGGCGCGGCTAGCCAGTTCTGGGGCAGAACCAGCGTCGCGACGCTTCCTTCCGGTTTCATCACGGCGCCCACATAGCCAATGCGGTCTAAGCGGCTGAAATCAATCGATTGTCCTTTCTCAAGATGCTGCCAGTAAGGGTAAAAACCGTAAAAAGTACCCATATTAAACAGCGATTTGGTACTGTCCTGACATCCACAGTCTGGCGGCGCTATCCAGTTTACGGGCACTGCGTGGGTGGGGTTTAGGCCACTTTTTCGGGCGAGGGCGAAAACGCCTTTGTTATGCAAACTGTCCGGCGCAAGACCCGCTTCATTCACCGCCATTTGCAGTAGATAAAGACTCGGGAAAACTTCATTTTGCAGGGGCTCCAGCGTTTTCAATTCCTCTTTCGATAAAGCCGTGATGCCTAATTGCTTGATCGTTTTATCCAGCTCATCCGAATTGAGTTGCCACACTATTTGTGGCGCGCTGGTTTGCGTGTCGCTTTGAGTACTGGTTTCAGTCAGTTGCGTTGACGTACTGGGGGCATCAGTGCTTTTGTCATCAGCATTTGGTGTCTCTGTTGTACTGGTATCAACTTCATTATTGGTGATTTGACTGGTGCTGGTGCTGGTGGTCGCACTGGTGCTGGGCTGCGAGCTTTCTATAGTGTAAGAGTCAATTAAGTTATCGATATTCAGCGGTGGCGCAATGGGAATCTCCAGTTGAGTGAATAAATCACTGAGCTGATTATAAAGC
Source organism: Kluyvera fluvialis (assembly GCF_059725275.1). Taxonomy (NCBI): domain Bacteria; kingdom Pseudomonadati; phylum Pseudomonadota; class Gammaproteobacteria; order Enterobacterales; family Enterobacteriaceae; genus Kluyvera; species Kluyvera fluvialis. The sequence goes on from NZ_AP046142.1 coordinate 2,244,714, forward strand.
TGGCTGCGCTGGTCAAACTGTTGCTTCGCTAATTTGGCAAAGGTGGCCAGTACCGTCTCACGCAGCGTCAGGCTGGCAAAGTCTTTTTCGGTGAGCTGGTAATAATAGGGCGTTGTATCGCTGGCGGGACTTTCTGGCGCTGAAGGGGCTGCGGGTTTGGGAGTATCAGCGCTTTTACCGGCGTTAAGCCCGAGTTTTAACTCTATCTCAGCGGGCGTGAAATTAAGCAGCTCCGGCGGCGTTATTGCCGTGCGCCATGTGGGATAAAGCGTATTTCGCTCGGCGGCGCGATTTAACGCAATCATTAATGATTCAACAAAAACCTGGTGCGGGTCGTTGGATGATTCTGGCGCGGTGAACGCAAATTCACCGCAGAAATAGTCCAGCCAGTAGCGCGTCGTGGGGCCGACGATGCCATCGTTAAGCCGTTGGCCTCTTTTTAATTGCGCCTGAAAATCACGGTTGTTTTGATACAAATCCGCAAGCTGCGTTTGTATCTCTTTCCCCAGATTACGTTTATCGGTTGCCGTGAGCGTCTTGCTGCACGTTTTCAACGGCTGGGGGCTAGCGGGCTGTGCGGCGTAACCCAACGCGGGTATCGTGCAAAGCAATAGCCAGCAGGCTGTGCGTCCGACAAAGCGCAGCGTGAGCTTATGAATGCGTGATAACAGACTGAAACCAGGATTTATCATTGTTTTTATCCTTAGCGCCATGACACAAAAAGAGGGATATCCATCCAGGGGTATTTAATGGTCTGAAAACTCCACGGTAATTGGTCAAGCAGCATGTCAAAAGTGCCGGGGATGATATTCAGCTGCCAATGTTTAGGGGTGAAGGTGAGCACGCCTTCACGTTGAATAAAGGTGGATTGCAGCCCGCTGATAGAGGTGTTTCCCAGAGAGCGCCAGTGAGCAATAAGAGCAGTGAGCAAGTCCGCGATGAGCGTTTCTGCTCCTTCCGGTAGCGCGACCTGTTGGGGGATAGCCGTGGCTGGCGCAACCCCGCAGAGAACCTTATTCAGCAGCAGTTGATACTCAGGCGCGCTGTTGGTGTTATTTGTCATCCACTGTAGGCAGAACAGTGCTTGCAGTTGCGCCGGGGAATCAACAAATGTGCGCCCGTCGGTCAGCGCTAAACGCTGAAATAACCGTGGAATAAAGGCTGAAGCGATAACTAATCCCGCATTATGAATGGTGACGGATTCTGACTCGGCTTCTGCGTTATCCTGCGGTTTTTCCCACGGGATCGCCGCATTTTTCTTCACGTCCTTGTCTGTCATATCAATGGCCTCAATAAGCTGTTTAATTTCTGGTTGCTGTTGATTCAGGTGCGCCGCCCACGACGCTTTTTTCGGCGGGTTTTGTTTCCCCTGGTTTGCGATGTGGACTAACGTTCTTCGCTGTGATGTTGAGGATATTTGCGGCAGTAAACGCTCAATTAGCGCGGCAACCGACGTATCAGCAGCGGTTTTGTCCTGATGAGTATGGGTTTGCCATCGCTGATTTAAGGCGATCAGTACATTCTGCATAAACGGGGCGCCGGTGATGGCTAGCCCTTTGAGCCAATGCTGGTGATAGAGCGTTTGCCAGAACAGGTAGTCACCCCGTTTTTGCGAGTCAAAGAGTGAGCAAAACGCCCGGCGCAATGCCAGCAAAGCAAGCGTGGCGCTGGTTAACGTGGGAAATAACATCGCCTGATGTGTATCAGTGGGCACTTCTTCTAGCCAACGTTGCATATGGCGCGGATTCGCCAGGGTACGCTGTAACCATTGCCGTAATGGATGCTGCGGTGAGTACTGCAATAAACCGGTCAACACGCCCTGCGTCGGGGCGGGGCTTTTACCGTCAAACCACTGCTGTAACCCTTCAAGCAGCGCGTCCTCGGGGAGAAGGCTATCTAACCAGCGTCTGCGTTCCGCCAGCTGTTGATGAATATCGTGACTGTTGAGGATTATCTGCTGCAACTTCTGGTAGTGCGCCCCGTTCGACGACGCATTGCGTTGGTTCATTTGCTGCAACAACCGTTGCAGCCATTGCTCCGCTGTCGCAGGGCATTCATGGCTAAGCAGCAGTGGGTAAAACCATTGAAGCGGTAATTGACATTGCTGGACGATCGCAAGCAGTAAAGGCAGCAGAGCGATGGTGCGCTCACTGAGTCCAGGCTGCATGAGACGGATCAGGCGTGTTAACTGTGGGGCGTTCCATGTTTGTAGCTGTGTTGCCAGCGCACTGGCATTGATGACGGCATAGTGCTGTAAAAGGGCGCGTTGCGCCTGGCTGATGACCGGCTCGTGGGCATCGGACTGAATATTCGCGAGCCACTGAGGGGCTGTGACGGGCGGCTTTTTATGATGTTCGATAAGCGAAACCAACTGCTGGCGCCATAAAAAGCCGCTATCGCTCAGGCTTAACCACTCGTGAATTAATACCTCAACGTGAATCTGGTAGCGGGCAGAGAGCTGCTCGGTGATATTCAGCAAATATTGATAGTGATTAAATTCACTTCCCCGGCGGCTTATGACGAAGTGCAATGTCAGTTCCCATAGGGCATTTCTGGTATTACGCGTATTCAACGGATTAGCGACGTGGCTAATGGCGGTGCTGATCGTTTGACTCTCGCGAATAATCGTGTGTACGGCCTCTGTTGCCTGTGGATTGATAATCGACGTTAATGTGAATAATGCGGAGTCATCAAACTTAGCCACCCAGCGAGTTAATACGGGAAGCGAACGCCCCAAACGTAAAATAAGCTGCGGCAACTGTTTTGCATAGTGGCGCTGCCATTGATGAATGTGGCTGTCCCATTGTGTTTTACTGGCACTTTGCAGCGTCGTGATGATCTCTTCGATGTCGGTCAGTTGCATCAAGGAGAGGTCGCTTATTCGCGCCAGCGACAGCCGGAAGAAAGAAGGCGACGGCTCAGTAGGTTGCGCGGATTTCTCCAGGCGCTTTGTCGAAGTGAGTTCTTCCAGCAGGCGAGCCAGCGAGGTTCCTGCCAGAGAAAAATCACCGCGCTTAATGACGTTATTTCTCAGTGCCGCTAACTGGTCGATCTTCGCGATATTACGCCAGGCGGCCATCTGCTGAATTAAATAACGCAAGTAACTTTTGGGCTTAAATGCGCCGCCGCTTTCCACAATCAGGAATGCAAAAGTGAATTCCCATACATTGGTTACTGTTGCGCGCTCGGTGGTTATGGAACCCTGGAGGGCAAACAGGCGATGCTCCGCAATCAGGAGGCGTAATAAAGGCGAAGCAAGCGGCTCCAGTACCTCGGCCAGCGTGAATAGGGTTTTATCCGAATAGGTTTCACACCAATGGCGGCGCACATATTCCAGTTGACCACACCAGCGTAATAAGGCAGCAAACGGCGGCGAAAGAGGCGGCCAATATAATCTGAGCTGCTGCTCCTGGCCTGAACAGAGCGCTATCAACAGTTCGTTAATATAGGGCAATGGGGCGGTGCTGATCGACGGCAGTTGAATTGCGGCGTCGGGCATGGGTATTTCAGCGATCGCTGGTGCGTTTATCAATGCCGGTGAAGCAATCATTGGCTCGATGGTATGGAGTAAATCCAATAATTGCCCCCGCAGAGTGCTGTCGAGGGCGGTGCTGTTCAGCGTTGCAATTAACGACGCCAGCAGCGTATCTGCCTTTTGGTTTTGCGCATTGGCCATCTGAACCACCAGACCGGCCATATAACTTCGGCGGTTGAATACGCTGCCACGATGAATTAACAGATACTGAAGCGTAAAAATCCATAGCTGCGGGTGGATTTGCGATTGCGGTAATATGGCGATGGATGTCTCAGGCGTGATGGCAACGTCGCGCGCAGTGACGACAGGGCTTTTTATCTGCCAGCACTCTGGCCTGTGCAGAATAGCGCTCAAAAAAGGGTATTCCTGCGGCGTTAATTTGCTCAGCAGGAGCAGGCGCTCAACTTGCGTTAAATCACGCACCAGATACCAGGGGAGTTGGTTATCGGTGTGTCGCTGATAGAGGGCTTTAATAAGCTGCGGCGCAAACTGGTGAAGCAGTTTTTCCCAATCGGGGCGAAGCGGGGCCAAATTATGCTGTGTTAATAGCTGCGTGAAGCGGGTAAACCACGCCTGTGCCAGCCGATCGGTTAAATCGCCCTGGCGGCTTTTGGGATGCGCTAACAAAAGTGACATGATTTGCCATTGCTGCGAAGGCGCTAACGCAGGAAATAAAGCCGCAATATAGTGGGCGGGAAATTGCTCAACGAGCCGTCGTAATATGTGCTCTGGCTGATGGCTATGATTGAGAGCGTTAACCAACCGCGCGGAATGCTCGCTCAGCATGTCAGATAACCCGAGCGATTCCAGCGCCTGTTCACCGGAAACCGACCACGGGAGCGCGCCGGTGCTGAGAAAATGCCAGAGCACGTTCCAGCGCTGTTGTTGCTGGCTTCTCACCTGTACGCTGAGGGACTTTGCGGAATCCGTGGATGGCCGATCCTGCCCGGCGTTCTGTAGCTGCGAGCGCAGGGTGGCTTGCAGCATGTGTTTGAGTTTTTCGGGTGCTAGCTGGTAAAACGTCCTGGCGTTAAGCTCACCGAGATCGAGCGTTAGCGTGTCGATAACCAGGGTTTGATGCGCTGGGCAGACCTCGTCAAATACCGCCTCCACCACCGGGAGGAACTGCTGTATAACCCACTGTGCGGCGTGTGACGCAAAGGTTTCGGCATCAGCCATTCCGGTAAAGCAAAATTCGATGCGGGTGTGGTTAATTTTGTGTAATTGGCTCATAGGCTCGGCGCCTCATCGGTTTCATTGCGCGCGTGCTGAATAAACCGGTAAAGCTGTTGAGCGATGGCATCGCACTCAGGCTGATTTTCTTGGCGTTGTAACGCGCTGGCTTTTGCGTGCCGCCATTGGCTGTACAGCGTTTCGAATTGGCCAAAAGCGGAGAAATCCAACCACAAACATTGCGTCAGCAGATGCGCGGGGCTGTTTTCAATCATTAATTGCGCCACCTGTTCCCGAAACCGGAGGTTGCTAAAGCGCGCGCTGTAACCCGGAAAAACAAGAATCACCCGATTGGCATAGTCGCTTAACAACACGTTATCGCCGCCTGTGCGCAGTAAAATCGGTTCAACGACGTACAGCCCTTCGCTGTGTTGGTTAAGCCCAATCAGCCAATGTTGTAGTTGATGGCAAAGCTCGGTGAGTGTCTGTTTGTTAGGGTGGCTGGCAATATAAAACCACTGCCGGGAACCTTCGATATCGGCGTTAAAAAACAGTTGATAATCATTAGACTCTGCGCGTGGCAGCAGGCGGTATCGGCGGTTATCGATACCAAACTGCAATAGTAGTTCAGGCAGCGTTTGTTCGTGGAATAGGGCGGCGGTGAATAAGATGTGCCGGATATCCTCTTCATTCGGGATTACCGTTAAGCGGTTATCGGCTAAAGGCAGCAGATTCGCCTGTTCTTCAGCGCTGAGTAACCCGCCAGTATCGCGGGCGAAGTTGAATGGGCCTGACACCAGGTTCAGTGAGTGTCGGGTAATTGCCTGCGTGTAACTCCCTCGGGCAGACGTCGGTGGCATTAGCCCCAGCAGTAGCGAAAGACGCTGGCCATATCCGCCCTGATGCTCTGGCTGAAGCAAATTATCACCAATCCCCCGACCATTGGTCATCGTGACGATATTCAGGATAAAGGCCTGTTTATATTTCAGAAGCTGTTTTTCTAATGTCTGGGCTGAAAAATAGGGATTGAACTGGCGATGTAACCACTCAGGAAACCGCTCGCTATAAAGGGCCAGTAAATAATTAAAAATACGATTTTTCCGCTTAGGATAATCATCCAGTTGGGCGCGCAATTGATCCAGCCGCGTGCTGGCATCCTGCGGATAATGTTTGCCGATATTATAAAACTCATCATCTTGTAAGCGATGAGCGTGATAGGTGGCCTCGGTGGTTAATGAGAGCGAGAACAGCGTTTTTAAGCCAGCAATATCATCACAAAAATTAGCCATTAGCTGGTCAAATAGCAGTAAGTAGCTGCGGAGTTGATGCCGTTGAGCCTGTTGTTGTGCATGGTATTGATTCGGCATTCCCGGTGCTAAATGATAATTACGCGGGAACAGGGTTTGAATGGATTCATATTGGCTGAAATCAAAATATTGCCCTACAGGCAGCGCGGGGGGCGTGGCCGTTTTAAGCTGAACAGTACGCTGCTGGTATTGGATCTGCTCTATTTGAATGGCGAGATCGGCATAGTCGATATTGACCGTGTGCTGGAACTGAATGATTTCAATGCCTGAATGCGCGGAGGGTTCCGGCAACGTTAAATAAGAAAACGGGGCAATATTATCAATCGGAGTGGGGTCGTCGTCACCTGAGTGGCTACTGTGCTGGATAAACTGTAGCCGATCGATTTGTAAGATCCCGTCTTCTGCGAGCAGAGATTCTTTAATCGCATTCACGGGTGTGATTTGCGCGTTTGTTTGCAGCCAAAGGCCGATCCGATGATAAATGTTGGCGGTAAGCCAGGTGACATCCTCGATATCGTCACTCACGTGGATGACGGCACTGAGCGTCAACGGGTGCTGGCCGGTTAATTCAATGGCGGATAAATCCTCCCCAACTGCCCGAACCCGATAAAACGCCTGACGAATGCGCTGAATAGCGGCATGTTGCTGGGTATAAACCGAACTCTTCCCCCCCTCTGAACGTTGCTGGCTTAATGCGTAAAAATGGTTGAGCTGCGCATTAAGGGTGTAAATCCCCCGTTGCGGGGCATGTTCACTCCTGCGTAACCACACTTTATCAAGCTCAGGAAGGCGGGCTAACAACCATGTCTCATATTCTTTAGGCTGCTGCGGGTAGGCCGGGATGATGTCCGGTGCTAACGCTAATCCATGAGCCAGATAATCAATGTTCCCTGAGGGGGCGCTGAGATAGTCGGCTACCTCAAACTCACAGCGGTAGATAAGGTCGGTCAGGGCGTAACAGACCTGCTCCAGGATAGTCATCCCCGGATCGTGCGTATTGTAGTCGGTCCACTGACGGCCACTCAGTTGCTGGATGTACGTCAGGCCAAGCTGATAAAGATGCGCAAAACTATTCGGATTATCATGATGGTGTTGTTTCGAAATAGTCTTAGACATGATTGAATTTACTCCCCCGTCACCTTGCGTTGGCATTGCTGCATAAAGGGGTCATTCCATAATTGCGTAATGTGATATTGGATGGTTTGGTCTTCCCCAAATGGCGTATTGGTACGGATTTGCAATGCGTAAGGGCGAACCGTGCCCCGGTGGTTGTGCTGGCGCCAGCGCAGTTGAATTTTGTCGGCCGAAGAGTGAAAGAAGGCCTGCGTCAGATGAATCGGGTTTTTATCTCCCCAGTGCCACCAATGTTTATTGGGAGCGCAGGTATTCATGGCGATGGCGTGCACCAGGGCATAACGCCCGCTGAATCGGATGCCGATCCCGGCAACCACCTCGAACATATGGCATCCTTCCAGCTCGGGGGTGATATCGTGCCATTCGCCATCGGCGGGGATGGGCGTATCAATCAACACGCTACCCATTCTTCCCTGTGAGGCAATCGTCCCATTGACGTCAAGCATCTGCTGAGGCGTCGCGGTATTGATCCCCACATGACCTTTGGGCGTCATCGAGAGATTGATGGCCTGGTTTTCTCCGCTACCCTCCAGGCTTTCATCCGTGATATCCGCAGCTGGGTTGGCGAAAACGTGCAGATTAATACTCTGGGGAGCAAACCCTACGTGCCACAGCGGGGTATCGGGGCTATTTTGTTGGTAAAAGCTCAGCAAATGTTCCTGATCTAATGCTCTTAGTTGAAGGCCGGTTTCCGGTGGCTTGATAAACCCTTCATCACTCTGATTCACGCATGAATCAATTAAGTCCGAAAAATGTTCGGCTGACGGCATGGTCCCATGACGAAAATAATTCTTAAGCGTGCTTCGATTACGTTTAGCCATTATTGTTTTCGCCTTTAGGGTTAGACGTTGGGGATGTACTGACAATAAATTGCTCCCCGATCACCAATTCGCCAATACCGACGGTGACGGGTTTATGGGTAAGGTTATCGGGTGAAATTTGAATGTACTGATGCTCTTCTGGAATCAACAAATACCACGGATAGGCAGCACGAATAGGCTGAACAGTTGCCGCACTGTCCTGGAGTGTGTACTCCGTATCTTCATCCATACTGATTTTTAGCGCGGAGAGTGCGCTGACCTTAACGACGTTTTCTTGCCGGAGAATAAAAGCGCTGAGCTTCTCCAGTGATAAGCAGAATCCTAACCCTGTATTCAGCGTATCCGGCTCCCAGGGGCATAATTGCGATTTAATCGCATATTCCAGCCTTCGCAAAGCGGGGCCATGACTCACACCTTCCTTTAACGTGACTTTGCAGCGGATCTGGATTTTTTCGTAGCCAGGGTTACGGACTTCTATTTGCACATGTGAGCGAGACACTGATAACAGGAAACGGCGAATAGTGAGAAGGTATGAAGAATCTAATTGCTTTGGCGAACAGAGCGCGTGATCGCAATGGGTATCGACTGGGGTCACAATGACCAATACCCGGCCTGGCTCTTGGGTATGAGAATAATAGCTGCGGGTCGGGAAACAGTGTACGGAACCCACTTCCGGGAAGTTTTCCAGAATAAGATGTTCGTAATCCCACGGAGTTAAGGCTTTGCCTTTGTGACGCAGGCTTTCACTGACGCGCATCTGAAAGTGTTGATCGCTCTCAGTTTCAGGGATTTTTATCATCGCATTGAGCTGTGCGATGGCGGCCAGATTCGCCTTTCGCGGCGTGCTTCGCCAGGCAGAAAATGAGCGCGGGGTGACGCTATCGTCGGCAAGCGGGGCGCCTTTACCCACCACTTTTACCACGTGCGTGGCAACATGCAGGCAGTCAGGATACTTGTCGATCCCTTTATTGGTACTGACGCGGAGCCAAAACAGACCTGACGGCATCACGGTGTGGTCGGTATTGATCTCATTCGGTAGATCTAAGGTGACAATACCGGTCGTGAGAAAATTGAGGGTCGTGTCATGGATAATCTGATGTGGGTTGAGTGCCTGCCAGTCATTATCCACCAGGTAATACCACTGATAGGACGTCGATGGGTAGGGCATTAGCAGCCGAGAGCTGCCGTCAAACACGAAGAAAATATTTAAATACCCCGATAATTCGCTCGCCGTGATACCGATAAAGCAATGGCTATCTTCTTTGTAATTCGGGAAGAAGCGCGGTCTGTGGATCTGGCGAGTTTGCTTTGGCGGATAAATAACGTTTTCGCCAAAAGGGTGCAGGTGAATAATTTCACTCTGGCTATGGCTTTCGACGCTTAATAAATCAATGGTTGATTGTGCCGAATAGTCGAGGGCAATTCGGGTGACTAACGGCGTATAGGGCTGATTAGGCAACGTTCTTTTATGTTTTTTGGTGACGTTATATGTCAGCGTGTCACTGAGTAAAGGCGCATAATCTTTGTGGCCAAATGCCGGTTCCGGGCCTGTGAGCATGAGCTTAAAAAGACCGTTACGTAATCCTGATTGGCTACTATACGGCGTCTTTGGCCAGGGGCGAGTCACTGGCGTATAGCCGTTTCTTATATTCGGAAAATGAAGATGGCGGTCATGGTGAATAGCGCCATTGGCTGGCGTAAATAACGGTAAGACAGATGGGCCAAATTCAACCCACTGCCCATTATTAAGTACTTCCGCACGCATTTGAAAACTGGCGTTAGTGTAGGGGTAAGAATATTGAGCATAGTACTGCCGGAAACCATCTGAACCCCGAGGCAGATTTCCCCAGTCAAGGTGTAGCGATAATTGAGTGAGGGATTTTCGCGCAATCTCTTCGTTAGCAATGACCACATACGCATCAATATAAGGTTGAGAACCCAATAAAAAGAACGGCTGTGAGGAGTCAACTTGCCCCTCGGGATTAAATAATTGCATTTGCGTTACGCCACTCACATGCGTTGACATCGCCAGTTTTGATAATTCAAAATCGCGGAAAATCGCATACGGGAAGCAGTTACTCTGCCGCTTCAGGGTTATTTTTAGTGATGCACTGTGCGGAAGATGCGCGTGGCGAGGAATGATGGGCGCAAAGCCGGTATCAACATGACATTTCACCTTGAATCCTATTTGACACTCATGGGCGGTGCAGGGGTAAATCTCAACGTTATCCAGCACCTCCCAGCCATTCTCGGTTGAGGCTTCAATGTGGAAAACCCCCTGGAATAGTTGATAAAAAGCCGCCGTAGTGGAGTGGCTCAGAAGCTCTTTGATCGTGGTATAAGCCGTGGCTTCGTCTGCCAGTATGGGCGTTAAACGCGTGAGGATTTCCGCAATATCGGATGGGGTTAACCACGCCACTGTATAAAGACAGCGGCGGCTGACTATCTGACCGACGACACGAAAAATAAGGTCTATCTTAGAAAGACCATATTGCATCCCTTTATCCGGGGTTGAGCATAAAACCTGGAGCATTTGCAGATAAAATAATTTATAGGCAACCCAGACGCGTTCTGACGCTCTGAGATGCCGAAACTGGCTGAGTTGATCCGGTGTTAGCTGTTTTACCAGCGCGCTGATGGTGATCCGCGCGGCCCAGTCCTCCAGCAGGTGGGTATGCAGGGTGAGCAATTGCGTAAATATTCGCGTTAATGCTGCGCGGGTTTTTGTCTGATCATCCACCGCCAGTAATTCCTGCGCAACGATGCTCGAACGCACTTCGTTAAGATGAACCACAATATCGATGCTGCGGTTGCCTTGCTGCATCGAAAATAGGGGATCGGTGATAATCAATCCCATCGGTTGCGTGCTGTTTTCCGTTTTATACTTGTTATTGAATATATTAAATTGCTGCGTTTGCGGGAAATCGTCCCCCGTGGCGCTGGCCGTTATCAGCAGGCGCTGTCCGCTAACGTCGCAGACCAGGCCAGACTCTTTCTCGGGCGAAACCAGCGGGTCGCGCTGTAGGGTGAGGTTGAAGATGTGAGAAACTTCGGCATCCGTAACTTCAATCGGATAACAGCTACGATAAACGATGGGGTTAAAGTCAGGATCATCGCCGGGGCTGAATTCGGCGCCTTGCTCAAATTGAATCGTATTATTGGTTGGGTTATTTAATGAGAGCTTCAGGTACACCGAATTCTCTGGAGTGGTTTTCTTCCCTTGTTGCAGAACCTGCTGGTAATAAAATTGCAGATGTTTTTCTGTGAATTGATTAAGGCTTTGTTGGGCGCGTTCAAATAATTTCAGGAAGGTAAAATAAAGCGCTTGCTGCGGGTTATTTTCCTGATGCACTAAAGCCGCCTGTAGTACCTGCTGGCTTTGCGTTTTGATCTGTTCAATGACATAGATTATTTTCGCAAAGCAGTAGCATGTTTGTTCGCTAAAACTGCTGTGTTGCAATACCGGCGATGCGGTATTCAGCGTGTATTGATCAAGGTTCCATAATGGATCAAGCGCTTGTACACGATGGCGGAATTGCTCGGGTAAGCGCGTAATCACCAGGCTTAGTGGCAACGAGAGGTGATACTGATATTCATGCAACAGGTAGTATTTAAACTGGTAAGCGGTCTCTGGTGTGCTCGGCAGGTGTTGATACCACTCCTGCAACCGTGTTAACAAGATGAGTAAAAACTCAACGGCCCCGTTTTTGTCGTGTGCCAGGACTTGTTTAAATTGCGCCTGAATATATTTTGTATTACAGGTGGATATCGCGGCACATACCACGATTTCACTTTTTTGAAATAAATTCCCCCAATGACCATCGGCCTGGTCGTGCAAGTTCCTGAACGGCAACTGTTGAGCAAATTGATGTGCCCAAACGACTAACTGCTCAAAGCCGAGTTCGTGGGGGTGAAATAGGGATGAGTTTATCGCCTCATCCTGCCGCTGCTGCCGTGAGGTCATTATGCGATATCCCACTCGTCAGCTAATGGCAGGAGTCGCGGCGATATCAGCGTGCCTTCGTTTAAATAGAAGGGATAAACTATATTGCTACGGGTGTTGGTAGTGATAACGCTGTAATCAATTTGAATAAGCAATTTCCCGGAGAGCGGTTCGGGTAAAAAATGAACGTCCTCAACGTTGATGCGCGATTCGAAAAATAAAATGGCATGGCGAATTTCAGCTGCAAGCTGGGTCAAAATTGTCTGTGTGAGTTCTTCAAAGACAAAATGATTAATCCGGCAGCCGAAATCGGGCGACATAAGACGCTCCCCAGGCGTAGTGGAGAGTAGAATCGTTAAGCTCTGTTCAATATCCTGAATATCAGAGCTCATGACGACCTGATGATTTGGCCCGGTAAAGCTGGGCGGAAATGCCCAGCCGGTCCCCAAAAATGCGTTGTCGTTTGCCATAAATTTCACGCTATTCTCGTTGATAGCGGTTAACCGCCAATAATGACCGTGGGGCATCCTAGCGTGATGGTTCCTCCGTGGCTGGTGGTGTCACCCACTCTTGCCGCCGGTTTGCCGCCAATCAGCACCGTGGCGGAACCTTTAATAATGGTCGATGGTGGCCCCACGCAGATGCAACTGTCCCCCATCACTGCGGCGGGTAAATATCCAATTAATACCGTGGGCACTCCAGGCCCAATGACAGGGCCGCCAACATGAGGAATTGGCGGGAGCGCAGGGGTTGCCATCGGACACACCTGTAAGTCTGTAATTCTTGCGGCAAAGGGCATATATCAACTCCGCTAATCGCTAATTAATTTTGACCAGACCACCTTTAACGGTCGTGATCCCTGAACAGGAAAGTTCCGTGGTTGCATTTCCTTTTAGCGTTAATCCGGTACTGGCTTGCGCTGAAATATTTAAAGCGGAAATTTTTGCATCGCTTGTGGCCTTAATGGTTGTATCACGCGTCGAATTAATATTGACGGCGCCTTTCGCTGAGATAGTGATATCTTTACTGCTGCTTAACGTAATGCCGTCTTTATTCATGGTTATCGAATTGCTATTTTGGTCAGTCAAGGTGATAGATTTATCTTTGTCGCTGATTACGATGGCATTGCCGTTGGGCGTATTTAATGTCATCACGCTATTCTTATCGTCAAAAATAACTTTCATCTTACTTTTGGTCACGAGGGTTTTGATACTGTTATCTGCCTTAATCTCTTCGGGCATTTTATTTTTACTGCTATACAGTGAACCAAGAATAACGGGGTTGCTGGGATCCTGATTGATACAGCCAACAATCACTTCATCGCCGACTTCAGGGATGAAAAAGTTTCCGCAGCCTGATGAAGCATAATAGGTGGCTAATCGCGCCCAGATTAAATTGGATTCGCTGTTCAGCGTTGGCAGTTTTATCTGGATGCGATAATTTGCATCCGGGTCGCCATCCAATTTGGTCACTACGCCAATTTGCAGTCCATCAACGGGCGGTAAATACCCTGAAGCCGGTGGCGCGCCCATATCACGGTGTTCCGCCGACCACATCGGCGACAGCCCCAGCTCGGCGGTGGTAATCCACTGACCTTTCTCAATACAGTGGTGAATACCGCCAACATAATGTGAGCCGTTATAGCGAGCACCTACGCCCGCCAGTTCCAGTAAGCTGTTAATAGTCGCGCTAGCGTTTCCCTGAAAAGTGACGCTGCCTCGAACTTTACTCAGCATGGCTTTGACCTGCTGACCACCCGCCCAGCGGGTCAGTGAATCTGTCGTGATGGTTGAGGCGGTTTGTAGCGTGTAATCACTAATGCCCAATACTTTCGCCAAATCACCGCTCGTGAAGTTGCCTTGCCCTGAGATGGACTGCGCAGAACCAGTGCCTGTCACCATATTTTGTTTGGCTGAATCCCAGGCGGTTGCGGTGACAGAACTTAGCTGGTTTCGCGCATCCACTTTTGCCGAGAACGACATTAAATCCGTTCCATAGGTCACTACGAGGGCTGGCGCATCGCTTATTGCTGGTTTATCAACCGTAACCTTATTGGACTGGTTGGTGACCACAAAGCCATTTGCCTCAGCCCGCGTGAGGATAAAATCCCAGTCAGTGCTGTTGAACTGGACGAGTTCGGGGTAGGGGTCGCTAATGCTACCGACCGAGCTGGTGATATTGGGATATTTTGCGAGCAGACTGCTAATAATTTTACTGTCAGATTTAGCAAGAAAACATTGGCTGTGCCTGGCAATCGTCATCGCAATGGCCTGATCTTTACAAACAACATTGAGGAATGAGCTGTTATTCGACGTGATTTCTATGCCATGACTAATAATAATACCTTCGAAAATCGACTCTTCATCACTGGCATAGCCAGCAGAAATCGAAATGGTTGATCCTGGTTTAAACGTATCGGCATCACTGACATCAAAGCGTTGAGATGGCATATCGCCATCGCTAATGGTTATCTCTGCGGTCGCAATATGATTTATTTTGTTATGAACATGGATGGCGATAACGCCAATTGAGCTATCAATGGCTTTGCCATTCACTTTAATTGTGTAGGTAATGACGCCAGTACTTTCGTTATTTAATGGAGATGTTGCCATGATTGACCTGATGTTTAAATTAAAGGAGGGAAGTAAAGTTTTGTGCCGGGCTTGATCTGTCTTGCACTGGTTAATTTATTCGCCCGGGCAACCTCAATATAATAACTGCTATCGTTATAGATTTTGTGGCATAGCATAGGGAGAGTATCTCCCGCTTTAAATTCAACCATGTGGGTTAAGTCAGGAGAGGACTGTTTCTTTAACGCACTTTTTTCTTGCTGAGTTAGATATTTTGCAAAGCTAAGCGATACCGTCGCTCGCAGCGGATTACCGGAAGAATCAAAAAGAGAGTAATTGATACTGATAGAGGTTAAGCGGCCTCGAAAACTGACCGATGAACCCCATGATATGACTACCGGGTAGGGTTCATGCTGCTCACCATTATAGGCGTAAGTCACTTTTTTAAGCGTGGCAAGCTGCTTCTGCACGGTGTTTGTGCTGGTGTTGCCCGTGACTCCGGTTCCATCAAGCAGAAGTTCGAATTCCAGTTTTTCGCTTTCATAACCTTTAAATGTCGTGGTTGGCGAAATATCGCCTTGCTGCTGTGGGCCTCTATTGGTGTAGGTAATGCCAAAATTATGCTTAATGCTATTAGGATTTAGCGTTGCCGAAAATGTTTGTGCGACATTTCCCTTAGACGTCACTGACTTTATTGTTATTTTTTCCATGCTGCACTCCCTTTATTTAAATCACTTATCTTTCTCTTGCCTCATCAGGTGAAGTCATAAAGTGATAAGCGGGCGTTTTCTCCGGCAAGTTTTCTTCAGGGTCATAGCCCGACCGCTCAGAGTCAAAAAACGCATTTTTATTATCATCATTTGTCATTGTTGATTTAATCACTAGTTGCTTTATTTCTAATGGCACGGTTATAAGTTCCTTTTTAAATGATTAAAACAAATTTCAATTTCTTCAATGGCAATATCATTTTGAGTCGAGTTGAACGGTGCCATTTTCAATTTTACTGGATATGCATTTGAGGCAGTCCAGCTTTTGCAGGTAGTTCCTTTTTCGTTCAAAAGATTTATCGACACGCTTTTAGTGACAATCGGCTTTGATAGCTCATCATTCAAAATACCAAGACACCAGGTAAGCAACTTAGATGCTTTATCCGTCACCGCCCGTTTTAGCGTTAAGTTGCTACTTTTTATGGTCTTGGGCAGATGGTAGACCAGGTTATTTCCTCCCTCCCGATACTCTTCCGTTTCTATCTGGAACTCTAGCCCTGAGACTTCCTGAAAGGCTGTGTCATCAGCACAGCCACTGATAGAAACGCTGAAGTAGAAAGCCGGAAGAGGCCAGTCGCCATCACCCTGAGCTGCACCTGTACCTTTTTGGGTTCCCATGATGATACGTTCTCTATTCCGGACATAACATTTTGCTCAATGAAGAAATCAAACCGAGATTTCTAATCCTTCATGGGCAAGCTCAATGGTTTCAACCGCCACTTCATTACTGTCCGACTTTAAATCGGTGCCAGTAATTTTAGTGGGCCAGGCATTTTTTAACTTCCAGCTCATTACTGGCGCGCCGCTTTCATCTAATAGGTTTATGGTGACGGCCGTTCGGGCGATGGTGTTCATTTTGATCTTCGAATACCATGTGTAGAACTTATTATCACTTTTAAAAATACCTTTCTTCAGCGTGATGTTACCGCTTTTTATTAATCCAGGCATTTTTATAGTCGAAAATACCGGGCTATTACCCGCGCGATATTCGATAGGTTGTGATTCTAAATCAAGTCCAGATACTTCTTGAAAGGCTGAAACCATTCCAGCGCCAGCGCCGCCATCCCATTTCACTTCGAAATGAAATTTCGGCATCGGCCATACGGTTTCGGATTGAGCTGAGCCGTCATCTGCCATGGGAGTCTCCTGAAAAACTATGCACGTTATATTCGACTATATGGAAGGCTAACCACACATTAATGCAGAGGTCAGTCTCTATGATTCCTGCATCTTTTGCTGGAAAGTGATTTCGATAAATTCCGCTGGTCGAACCATAGCGACCAACACGGTAATACGCAGAATACCTTCCAGAATATCGTTCCCAGTCATTGTTTTACCCAGACCGACGCTCACATTGTAAGCCTCACCTGGTGTTGAACCTGCTAATCCGCCTCGTTTCCAGATACCGTACAAGAAGTTACCCAACATGCTTTCCATAGAAACCCAAGTGTTGGCGACATTAGGCTCAAAAACATACGCTTTTGAAGCAAGCTTAATGGACTCTTGTAACATAATCATCGTGCGTCTGACGTTGATATAACGCCAGTCTAAACTGTTGCCATCCAGCGTTCTGGCTCCCCAGACTAATGTGCCTTCACCGATAAATGGCCGAATCGCGTTGATCGATTTACCCTGGGTCGTGACGTTCAAATCTTCTTGCTCATCATCGCTGATATTAACGGTTGGAGAAATCACCGCATTGACGCTGACGTTGGCTGGGGCTTTCCATACACCGCGAGAGTTATCGACCATGGTATAAATACCGGCCATCGCCGCAGATGGGGGGAGGATATTTTGCTGGAATTTAATGTCCGCCATAATGGTTTGATATAACGGACTCATATTCGACAGGATCTTATGTAGCAGCACGGCATCGGGTCTTGATATATCACTGCTCAATTTAGCCACTTCGTCGAGCATCGCCTGTTTGCGTGTTGCCCTCAGTTTATTGCCGCCTGTGCTTAGCTCCTCTTCCGAAAGGCCTTCTAAGTCGCTGAACATTGCCGCGATCTCACCATTCAGTAATTCTGCCAGCTTATCCACATTGCTGATGTTGAGGAAACTGACGTCGCTGTCTTGCACGATTGAGGTGTTGAGCCACGGATAATAGGCGGAGGAGTAATCGAGATAATTAGTGCCCAGTTTAGAACGGAAGTTTTCAATACAGTCACCATCAGGATGCTGACGGTCTTTGTAGCCGTTCCAGATATCCAGGATAGCAATGCGGTTTTTCATCTTGCCGCCGCAATGGCCGAGCATGGCCTGCTCGACGTTAATGCAATCATCTTCTGCCAGTTGTATTGCTTCAGGGATAAGCAACATGGTGGGTTCAGCTTCTTTAATCAGAGGCGCAATGCCCCCTTTTAATGCTCCGGCATCGATATCGTCGCTATAATTACCGACTGAAACGATATAACAAGGGCCACCACCATTTTGAAAGAAAAAGAGCATACTGTAATAAAGATGATGGCGGGTGTTTGACTGAGTTATCTGGTAGGTTTTTCCTGACTGTTTGAATGCTTCTCTGGTATTGGCATCGGGAGTTGTACCGATTTCGGATATTTCAAATAAATGTTGAGGCTCGCCACCGAAATATTGACGGTACTCCGACATCGAAGTAATACGCCATCCTTGATTGCTTAATGATTTACCGCCGTTATCAGCTTTTTCTGTATATCCAATAAATGCGGGAACCGCAGTGGCAACTTCAACAACTGAATTCGGGAATGCATTCTGCTCAACAATATATACGCCAGGTGTTTTCATTACGCCCATAGTTTGGACCTTCATGTAATTGATTGGCAACCATGCCCCACTGTTAACACACAGGAAAAAGCACTGTTAAGAAAGGCATTCAATAAAAAACTTTCGGACTAGCAATGGATATATCTGGTATAACGTCTGCTGTGTTTTCTGTCAACTGTCAATGTTGAGAAATTCTAGCTACATTTTACATATTTACCAGTAGGTGATGCGGGCAGTAGTCTGGCCTGATGGTTAGACAAAATATATCATTTTAATTCGTTGATAATAATGGATAAGTTCTTTCTGCATTGACGGTGAGAAAATTTATCATGGCATAAAATTGCCCCGTGCCAGCGACGTAACGGAAAAAGAACACAACAGCTTATCCTGATGCCTATAACCCAGTATCATTGCGTTTCTCCTGACCTGGCATTCCCATATAAAGTCATGCGCCCACCAACATTTTTTAGCGAGTTATTACGTTTTTTTTAACGCTGCGTACATAAAATTTCATGATTTATACCTATCGATACGTATCCAAAATTTATTAAATCATTGCCGCATTATGGGCTTTCGTACGATTGATATAAAAAACGTATATGTCACAGTTTTATCAGTTGACATAGAGATGAGCGATAGATTTTTTTATGCCATCGGTGATAAATGTTGAAATATTGTCTGGCGTTGGATAAGGAAGCGATTTAATAATAACGTTCTTATCATCTGACAGTGAGAAGGGGGCAGGATAAATTTTCCTTAAGGCTATTGGATCGTTGGACATAAAAACTCTTGCCGTCTTATTGGCGAGTATTTCATGTTCTTGTTCTGTAAATGCGTGGGCAATGTTGAGATTTTTTTTACCGGATAACGAAAATATATAATATTTCCAATAGGCCGAGATGCTGCTGAATCGAACAATGATCGATTTTTTTTCTAAGGTGAGGTGGCGCTTTGGAAGAGTGATAGTGAATATACCGATTAAATTTTTGTTATAGATGGCAGCGCCATTTAACCGATTTATATCAACCCAATCCTCTGCGTTGATATCCAGCGTTGGGCTGTCGGTAAACACGGCATTTATCGTTGAAATATCGAAGGTGTTGGGCATTTTTGTGATGTTTCTGATGGCGGGATCAGCACTCATAAAATTGAACCTTAAGGTAAATCCATCAGTTAAATTGGCTAAATCGCTAAACTGTTCGGTATCGACTATCAGTTGTGCAAACCCTCGCGTTGATCTCAGTAAAATGTTGTATCGCCTGAGTAACAATGCTGTTTCCCGATCGGGGATGAGATCAAAGGGGGCTAATTCATTACTGCTTGCGTTGTAGTAATCATGCAAAACACTAATCGCTAAGATTGATTGATAGTCTGCCATTTAAATTTCTCTCTTTGCTGTGGTGATGTCTGACAAATGGATGTTACCCGCCTGAGACAGAATCGATTCACTATCCGGTATCAGCGCTCGCACACGATAAATACACGAAGGTAGGTAGTGCGAGCCGAATATTCCCCACATGTGGTTCAATTGTTCACCCGGTATGGACTCCAGTTCCATGTTAAGTTGCTCAATGTTTTTCGGCAGATCGGGGGAGTTTTGTCGATTGAAACTGTTATGACGGTTGAAGAAAGCAAGGAAATGGGAAAGCACTTTTAATCCGTCAGAATAATGGTTTGTACTAAAGTTAGCCGCGACGGTCACTGTCATGGTGATAAAAAGCGGTTGTGATGATATGGCTGCCCTGGTGTTATTGGTGTGGTAACCCTGGCGGTAACTCTTTGAAAATGAGTCTTTTTCGATATTGCTAAGGAAAATGAGGATCTTATTTTGAATTTTAGACGATTTTGAGCCATCGAGGTCTGTTGGTGGGGAGACAATTACCAGATCATCAGTTAAATCAAAGACGTTTTTAGCGGATTGGTTCATCCTTTCTTTTAAGTAATCGAGGCATAGATCTAGCATGAGATGCTCCTGATTAAGAACAGAAAATGACTTTCTGAATGCGGATTTATAGCTATAACGCATTTGTCTAAGGTTTTACAACCTTTTACGATTTTATCCAGGAATCAATCATAGAGTGATGTTCGGCCTAGGCCGCGCCTGAAAATGAGATGTCTATTATACTGAACTCGGCATATACGCTTTTAGCAGAAATATCGCTAAAGGATTGGTATTCTTTTCATCTATCCACTAAAGTCACATTGCAACTGTAGAACCTTGGTTGGTTAAAAAAGGAAAATGCGCAGTTAACAAAAAAACAATCTACCTCTTTTTAAATCTTTAGCGATTGAAAACATCTTTCAGCCATATTGTTATAAGAAATAAAAGAAAACTCATATCAACTGATGAGGATAAATCAAGAGGGTTGAGATATGTATAAACAACTTGAAAAGACGAAAAAGAATAAAAGTAAAACGGTTGATAACTCTGTCGCTCAAAAGAAAAACAATGACAAACAAGGGGTTGGGCTTGTAGATAATCGACCTGAATTTATGTCTCAAAGAAAGCTGCAAGAAATTGGGAATAGCGTCGCATTAGGTACTAAGACACAATTGAAGAGTAAAGAGCACTCCTATGGGTGTGGTTGCCCGTCCTGCACGAATAGCCATCAGCCTTTACAAGCCAAAAAAATATTGAGTAGTGGAATTGTTCAGCGAGTCACCACCGTTTCAATTGAAGATAAATTCGGTAAGAATGCCAGTGGTCAAAGTGGTAATGAGAGTTCTACTCGACGTATTTTTAACAAATGGCCAGCACTCAGCAATAGTTTTGAAAGTCATGTGCATTCCGTAGATATGCCGGTACTTGATGAAGACGGGAAGGAGACGGGCGGTACTTATCCGCGGAATAGGTATATGTGTGCAGAACCCAATGCGTTATCGTCTTTATTAAACAAGTATGACGCTGTGGAGCATCCTTTAAATAATGACTGGCTTGCCGATGTTGAGTTTCCTGAACTAGCTATTGATAATAAAACAGGTCAAAAGATAAAACCATGTCCTGTTTGTTCGCAGTGGGTTTCAGATATTGCACCAATGAAAATTAAAGGTCTTGATGGTGGTTCTTTTACCAACGAGACTCAACAAGAGCATAAGAAAGAGCTTGCCCGCCAGGAACATCTCCGACAAGAGCAAGAGGCCGAAAAGGCTCAGGAAAAAGAACGAAAAAAACAGGAGCGGCAGGGTGCTCAGAATGCGCAGGAGGCTAAACTGGAGGTGATACAAGAAATACAGAAAATTGATGCTATGACTATATTTAAATTGATAGATTACATTCCTGATGATGTCGCTACAGAATGGGGGATTTATAAAAAGAAGAAAGAGGTAAACATGGTGAATTTGAAGGGTTTTACTGATGACTGTATTTCAAGATGGATAGCAGGGTTAAGTACAACCGATGTCAATGTGATTAAATTATATAAAAAATTCAAGGATGATGGTGGTTTTAAAAATGATTTCAATGAATGGGCGAAGAGGGACTTAGTATAAAGAAAAATCCATAGTAAAACGTAAATAATTAAGATGGTTCTATCTCGCTCGTTATAATGGAAAACGATTTCCGGTTTTTCAGCCATCAGCCGGTACTGTCCCCGCGTCAGGTTATTCCGGGATTTATGTGACCGTTCGCTGTTATCTTTCGTCAACCCGAGCTCTGTCATTTTCCGTGTTTTATTCAGGGTTCTGCACAGATAAAAATCCACTCTCCCGTCCAGTACCCGGGGCGACCACCCGATTTGGTGTCCCCCGGGAACCCAATCCTGGTGTCTCCCCTAATGCATCCGTTTAAGTAAACGGTGTTAACGCGTCGGCGTGGATTTTTTGACCTTCAGAAAAAGCATCGTCTTATCGTGTCATGGCGCGACGGGGGATTCCGGCCGACAGCGCTCACGTTATGAACACCGCTCCCAGACCAGTTCGCCGGTTTGCATCACGTTATTCATCAAGATGGGCGGCGTAGATAAATGTAGTTTTCCGTCTTCAAATCTGAAATTGCGCAACTGTTCGCCATCAATCCAGTTGGGGAAAAGACTGCCTTCCACAAAATGGGTGATCGTCTGTTTTTCGACATCAAGTTGATAGCGCCCGAAGTAACAGACTGAAGAGGTATAGGCCTCTCTGATCTCTTTATCGGTGGCCGTTGCCTGATCCCCCTGGCTAAAAGCGGTACGACCGGCACGATACAGCTGTGCGCTCATCCCGCCATCCACATCATAATGCAGCCTGCCCACCACTCGGGGGCCTAGCGGATAAAGGATATTGCCATCGCTTAATTTGAATTCTGACGACACTAAACGCCAACTGCCGAGAAACTGAGAAACGGTTATCATATGAGATCCTTTTTTGCTGTCAGAGAAAAAACAAAAGTCATAATGTTTTCAACCAGTTTTGAATCTGGCTGGCGGTGGTATTGGCATGTTGATGGATCATGGAAAAATGATCCCCCGGGACATCTATTTTAGCTTGCACCTCGGGCCATTGGGCTTGCCAGCTTTCACGATGGGAGTGTGGCAGGCCAGGTAAAGGCGCCTGAGCCCGCAGGAAAAGCGTTGGGGTGGTGGTCGTGGGCAAAGGCGAGTCGGTTAATAATCTTTGATACCATGAAGCGGCGATTATCTGGTCATCCGCAGGGGGCAACTCCGACCATAATTCCCCTAATGTGCGCATTAATGCATGGCGCAGCGCCGTACTCATACTGCCAGGAGGGTAGCTATCAATCAGTACCTGCGCGACGGGAAAGATATCCTGAGATTCCAGATGAGCAGTCAGCGCGTGAGCTAACACGCCGCCACCGCTGTGCCCGGCTAAAACGAAGGGCGCTTTCCCGGTGCATTGCGATATTGCATATTGATAGTATTCAACTAATTGCCCGATGCTTCCAGGCAATGGGGTCTCTTTTGAAAAGCCCGGATTTGGCAATACCCATATCTCTCTGTCCTGCTCGAAGCTTGCCGCCAGCTCGGCATACTGAAATATCCCCAGTGGCATGTAAGGCGCAATGCAATAGATCGCCGGTTGACGTGTCCCGGATGCCAGTTTAATCGCTGGGCTGCCGTTGAGTGGGAGGGCTTCCCGTGTCAGGGGGCGAGCCATCTGACCGATAACGTCCATCAGTTGCAGGCCATGGTCAAACTGTTGCTGAATAAATGCCTGAGAAACCAGTTTGCTCAGCCCTGGCGCCAATATATCAGTGGTATCCGACGGGCGCTCATCGACAACCGCAGCACGACCAGAAAATGTGTGTTGAGACAGATAATCAATGAGCGTCTGCGGCGTGGGGTAGTCGAACAACAATGCGGGCGATAACGTCATTCCTGTTGCCTGGGTAAGGCGATTTTTTAATGCGGTCGCCATCATGGAATCCAGCCCCATTTCCTGTAACGAACGATCGGCCGCGATGGTGTGGTTAGCGTCAAGGTGCATGACTTTTGCGATAGCACTGTACACGATGTCGTCTATTGATAACGGGCGTGCGGTTTGCGACGGCAATGGTGTGAGCTTTGCTGCCGGTGAGGCTGTTGCGAGCGACCGGAGCGAGACGCCGTCTGGCCCGTCCAGCCAGTAACGCTGGCGTTGAAAGGCATAAGTGGGTAGCTCGATGAGGTGGCAGCCATAGGGTTCAAAAGCCGCCGACCAGTTAACCGGGCAGTGGCGAATATGCAGCCGAGCTAGCGCGTTCATCAGCTCATCGGTGTCCTGACCGCCCCGACAGAGAGGGCTGATAAACTCAGCATTTTTGAGCTGATGCGGTTGCAGGCAGTGCTGGGCCATGGTGGTCAAAATACCTTGTGGCCCAATTTCAAGGAACGTGACTGGCGCGTTGTCGTCAAATTCCTGTGCCAGGGCGCAGATCCCATCCAAAAACCTCACCGGGGCGCAAACGTGTTCAACCCAATATTCTGGATGGCAAATTTGTTGTGCACTGGCGAGTTGGCCGCTCACGTTCGACATCAGCGGGATCTGTGGAGGATGAAAAGTCAGTGAGGCAATCTGTTGGCGGAAAGTCTCCTGCATCCCTTCCATGTGCGGTGAATGGAACGCATGACTGACATTCAGGCGAGTGGTTCGACGTCCCCGAGCTGAAAAGTACTCGGCTACCTTGAGGGCCGTTTCCCGATCCCCCGAAATCACCGTTGCCGCCGGGCCGTTCAGCGCGGCAATCGCCACCTGCCGTTCATAGCCGGAAAGCTGCGCAACGATTTCCGCTTCGCTGGCCTGTATGGCTATCATGGCTCCTCCGGCCGGTTGACTCTGCATTAATTGCCCACGTGCAACAATCAGCTGACAGGCATCCTCCAGCGACAATACGCCAGCAACATGTGCGGCGGCGACTTCCCCCACGGAATGGCCTGATAACGCATCAGGCTGGATACCGAAATGCGCGAGCAACCGGAATAAAGACACCTCTAGCGCAAAGAGCGCGGGCTGGGTAAACGCGGTTTGCGCTAACAAAGAGGGCATTTCCTGTGGCTCAGGGGTGAATACAATCTCCCGCAAGGTGCGCGCATCGGGCAGGTTAAGCAGAGCGTCCAACTGTTCGCATAGCGTATCGAACGACGCGCGGAACACCGGGTAGCGTTCATATAACGCTTTTCCCATGCCGATGTATTGACTCCCCTGACCGGTAAAGAGCATCACCAGTTTTCCAGGGCGGCGTTGTTCAGTGGTAACGGTATCTGGCGCTATTTCATGGTTAGCCAGTGCCTGGAGTGATGATAATAAATTCGCACGGTTATCGCAGAGGAGAGCCGCTCGATGGCTGAAATGGGCGCGGCTTACCGCCAGAGAATAGGCGAGATTGCTTAGCGATAGCGCCGGGTTATGGTTTAGTAACCCGATGATTTTCTCAGCTTGCGCGCGTAACGCGGGCTGATTTTTAGCAGACAGCAGAAACGGAAATTGGCCATCATCTTGCGGGTCAGCCGTGGCGTTTTTTTGCGCTGGCGCTTCTTCCAGAATCAGATGCGCGTTAGTACCGCTTAATCCAAATGCCGAAATCCCCGCTCGCCGAGGGGCCGATTTAACCGACCAGCGTACGGTTTCAGTTAACAGCTTGAGCGCGCCGGATGACCAGTCGATATGAGGCGATCGCGTGTTGGCATGTAGCGTGGGAGGCATTTTTTCATGCTGCATTGCCAGTACCATTTTTATCACGCCCGTCACGCCAGCGGCGGCCTGGGTATGACCAATGTTAGATTTTACGGACCCCAGATAAAGTGGATTGGCTGCTGTATGCTGTTGACCATAGGTTGCCAGTAAAGCGTCGGCTTCAATTGGGTCCCCCAACCGCGTGCCCGTACCGTGCGCCTCAACCACGTCGATGTCGGCGGCGCTCAGACGGGCATTTTTCAGCGCCTGGCGAATAACGCGTTGTTGAGCCAGGCCGTTAGGCGCGGTTAAACCCTGACTTTTACCATCCTGATTCACCGCCGAACCACGAATGACAGCGAGAATATGATGGCCATTTTTCCGGGCGTCACTCAACCGCTCCAGCAATACTATGCCCGCGCCTTCAGCCCAGCTTACGCCGTCGGCGTCGGCTGAAAATGATTTACACCGCCCCCCCACGGACAATCCCTGCTGGCGGCTAAATTCGGTAAAAGCCCAGGGCGTGGACATCAGCGTTACGCCGCCGGCCAACGCCAGTTGACACTCTTTTTGCCTGAGCGACTGGCAGGCAAGATGCAGCGCGACCAGTGACGATGAACAGGCTGTATCGACGGTGATAGCGGTACTTTCCAGCCCTAATGCATAGGCGATACGCCCGGATGCGATACCTGGAGCACTACCTATTTGCAGATGGCCTTCCAGTTCGCTCGGCGTTTGTATCAGGCGAGCGCCATAATCGCTGTACATATTGCCGATAAATACGCCGGTATCGCTGCCATGCAACGTCGTCGGATCGATACGCGCCTGCTCAATGGATTCATATGCTATCTCCAGCAGCAGGCGATGCTGCGGATCCATGCTTAACGCTTCACGGGGCGTAATGCCAAAAAAGTCGGCGTCAAACTGGTCGCCCTGATGCAGAAAACCGCCCTGGGTGCTGTAGGTTTTACCGAAAGCATCGGGACTTGAGTCAAAAATCTGTTCGCTATTCCATCCCCGATTATCAGGGAAATGGCTAATCGCATCGGTTTTCGAAAGGAGTAATGACCAAAAATCTGCGGGCGTATTGACCCCGCCCGGATAGCGGCAGGCCATTCCAACAATCGCAACCGGTTCTGTTCTTTGCGCCCGATTGGCGTCTAATTCGTCCAGTGCGCGCTCAAGGTAATGACGTAGTTTGTTTTCAGTCTCAGTCATGAAATTCTCCCTTATTTTCGCGGAAATGATCATCAAGGCGTGCAAATAACTGCTCATCGGTTTGGCGGATGAGTGGCTCAGACCGCGTAGACTCGGGTTTTTCAGGCCTGACAGGGGCAGCCGTTTTCTGCCCCGAGGGGGGGCTGTTGAGATTGCCGTGCTTAATCTTTTTGCCAGCGACTGGCACGTTGGATTTTCAAACAAAAGCGTGACGGGCAGACGTAAACCGCTGCCTTTACTCAAGCGATTCTTTATTTCCACCGCCATCAGGGAGTCCAGGCCCAGCTCCTGTAACGGCCTGTCTGGTAGGGGGGCGTCTTCTGGCGCGATCTCCAGAACCTGGGTGACTTCATTTGTTACCCAACGCAATACTTTTTGGTAACGATGCGTCTCATTAAGACCAGAAAGGCTCTGCTGGATGGACCGCTCAGCACTCTCGACTCGTTGCTGTTGTGAACGCGCGGGCGTTTTTCTGGCGGAGAGTAAAGGGGCTAACAGAGGGTGCGGCTCTTCACTCTGGCGGTTTAAATTGACCGGAATGGCGTCAGTGTTCGGGGAATGCAGCGCGGCATCAAAAAGCGCCAGACCCTGTTTGAGAGACAGCAGAGAGACGCCCATTTTTTGAATACGGGATAAATCTATCTGATTAACCCGCGTCGCCATGCCTTCATTCCATGGCCCCCAGGCTAATGACAACGCGGGTAGACCGGCGGCGCGGCGCTGGTGGGCGAAGGCATCAAGAAACGCATTGGCGGCCGCATAGTTTGCTTGCCCGGCAGTGCCCAGTAAACCGGCCATGGATGAAAACAGGACAAACGAAGATAGCGGTGTATCACGGGTCAGTAGATCAAGATTAAGGGCCGCATCAAGCTTGGGTTTTAACACTTCGGTTAAATCCTGAGCGGTCATGGAGTCGACCAGCCCATCGCGAAGAGTACCGGCTAAATGAATGACTGAGGTGAGTGGGAACTCGGTGGGAATAAGCGCCATAGCCTGTTCAAGTGAGGCTTTATCGGCGACATCACAGCGCGCGATGACGACCTGAGCACCGGACTGCATTAGATCCTGGCGTAGCTTATTTGCCCCGGGCGCCGCTTCCCCCTGGCGAGAGAGCAGAAGCAAGCTTTTGCACTGGTACTCAGTGACCAGGTGGCGGGCGATGAGCATCCCCAATTTTCCCGTTCCGCCGGTAAGCAGCACGGTTCCGTCTTTGTCGAAACGGAATGACGAGGCCGCGTGTGGTTCGCTGGCGATTAAAACGGGGCGATAGAGTTTGCCTTTTCGCAGCGCCAGTTGGTTGTTATCCGAAGATAAAGCCCGTGAAATAGCGCTGAGCGACGCCGGATGATCATCGATATCCAGCAGCCGTATCTTTCGGTCGGGGTGCTCGTTTTGCGCTGAACGCAGTAATCCCCATATCGGGCTTTGATTCATATTCACGATGTCTTCATCCGGCGTGAGGGCTTGCGCCCTCTGAGTGACGATCACGAACCGGCTATTGGCAAACTCTGGCGCGGCAAGCCAGTCTTGTAATTGCCGCAAAATATCTGTCGTGACTTGATGAGCGGCGACGGCAGGGGGCGTGGTTCCCTGCGCCGGGCAAAACAGCACGACATCGTCAATGTTATCCGCCGGTGTTTGCGAAGCGGCAAAGGCCAACGGCTGCCAATGCAGGTGTAACAGCCCGACGGTGGGCGCGGTGGCAAAAAAACGCTCGGCGGGCGCCCGGCGAGTGGTGATGCCATCGAACCAGGCAAGAACCTGACCATCGTCATTACAGAAGGCGATATCCGCCAGCGTATGGTCATCGGAGGGTTTATTCTGCGGGCGTAGGGCATGTTTCGCCCAGGTTGCTCGCTGATGGTGTCCTGACCAGTAGACGTGTTCGATGGCAAAGGGAAGCTGCGGAACCCCATCAGACGCCAAATGGCGCGCCAGAAGCGAAAAAGCAAAGGCATTATCCACCAGGCCGCCCGGCACGGGGGCATCATCCGTAGCGGTGTCTGGTGGCGGCGCGAACCGCCCGAGCGTGGTCTGCTCATCGACCCTGAATGCATCAGTTAGCCACTGCCATTGGTTTCCCCAGTCAACTTGCATGGCGCTCAGCCGAGCGAGGATATCCGCGCGTCCGTTAAACAGCGGGGTACGCTGGCTATCCTGGAGCTGCACGGTTGTGTTGGGCGGTGGTGCGGTGGCGCGGTTCATTGTGGCGGTCAGTAATGCGATCCACTGTGAATCTTTCTGCACTGATAGGGTGACTGAAAATCCGGCCTGTTTGTCTGATATCGGCGTGAGGAGGAGGGAAAGCGTCAGGCTATCGGACGGCTGCTCGAACGCCAGAGGGCGCAGGAATTGTACATCGTTGAGCACGATCGCTTCCGTTGGCCAGTGGGACTCTGCGACGGCCAGTAATACCGCCACGTAGAACGCGCCTGGCACGACAATTTTGCCATACACTTTATGGTCAGCCAGATAACGCTGGCGTTCGGGGCCGATATCCAGTTGATGCAGGATAGTACCGTCCGGCAGCGGGATTTGTTGGCCGCTAAGAGAATACCGCCCGGCGAGAGTCTGCGTCTTTAATGGTGCGGTTTCTATCCAGTAACGTTTGCGCTGGAAAGGATACGTCGGTAAATCCTGACGCTTGAAAGCCCAGGGTTCAAAGACAGTTTGCCAGTCAACGTCTTCACCGCGAAGATAACGGGTAGCCAGAGGATGGGTGTCCGGTGAAAGCGGCAATGCGTCACTGACGGCGTATTCCGGCTTATCGACGTTGATACCGTCGGCGTGCTCGCCTTGTGCCAATAGACGTAATGCGTCAAGTAAGGTTTGCCTGCGGTGAGTCACGATGACGGCTCGTTGTCCGAAATGACTTCTGCCTGTTGCCAGGGAACCCGCCACATCGAGAAGGGCACATTCAGGCTCAGCCATCAACCAGTTGTACAATTGACGAGCTTGTGCAGAGAGCGCGGGGCGTGTTTTTGCCGAAATCACAAACGGCAGGATTACGTTCGAAACCGCTTTATTGCGCGACTCCAGCGGTATCTGCGGAGGTTCTTCCAGAATAACATGCGCATTTGTCCCGCTTAATCCAAAGGCAGACACGCCCGCTCGACGGACTCTTCCTTGCGGCTCACGCAGCCAGGGCCGCAGGCTGTCCGTGACCCGGACGGGTAGCTCAGACCAGTCGATATGGGGATTCGGCGGTGTGGTGTGCAGCGTCGGCGGCAACGCCTTATATTGCATTGCCGCAATCATTTTTGCCACGCCGGCAAGTCCTGCGGCTGATTCCAGATGCCCGATATTGGTTTTAATCGCGCCGAGTTGCAGAGGATTCTCCGGTGTGCGGTGCGGGGCATAGACCTCACCGATTGCCCGTACTTCAATCGGATCGCCAAGCGATGTTCCCGTACCGTGACATTCCACGACATCAATATCACCCGGATTAAGATGCGCGTTTTCCAGTGCGGCACGTAAGACCGCCTGTTGGGAGCGGCCATTCGGTGCTGTAATGCTGCTGCTGGCTCCGTCGTGATTAACCGCCGTGCCGCGAACGACAGCCAGGATATTCCGGTTAAGGGCTTTTGCATCACTGAGACGTTCCAGCGCAACGACGATGACGCCTTCACCGCGCCCGTATCCATCGGCATGTGCTGAAAAGGTTTTTGACCGTCCATCGGCGGCTAGCGCTTTGGTTCGAGAGAGCAGAATAAACAGCGCTTCATCCGCCATCACCTGTACCCCTGCGGCCAGCGCGACTTCACACTCTCTTTGGCGCAGAGACTGACAGGCGAGATGCAATGCGACCAACGAGGAAGAGCAGGCGGTATCGATGGATATCGCCGGGCCATGAAGCCCCAGGCAAAACGCGATGCGTCCGGCGGCAAAAGAGGTGTGCGTGCCGAGAATGCGATAGGCTTCAGACTCTTGGCTGAACGCCTGTAGCGTCTCGTAGTCGCTAGGGCCAATGCCTACGAACACGCCGGTTTTACGCTGTTTCAGCGTGCCGGGAACAATCCCTGCGTGCTCCAGCGCTTGCCAGGTTCCTTCGAGCAATAGCCGATGCTGAGGGTCAATATGTCTGGCTTCACGGGGGCTGATACCAAAGAAATCCGCATCAAATAACGCAATATTCTCTAAAAAGGCCGCATCACGAACATAGCTTTTTCCTTTGCAATCAGGATCCGGATCGTAGCTGTGCTGTGCGTGCCAGCGGTGTTCAGGAATGGGGCCGACGGCATCGCTACCGCTTTTCAACATCTCCCAAAGACTCGACAAATCAATGATGCCGCCGGGCAACTGTAATCCAATACCGACAATGGCGATCGGGTCGTTGTGTGTTTGTGCCGTATGGCGTAACCGTTCAATTTCATTCAGCGAGGCAATCAGAGCCTCGCGCAGTTTGTCTTTGGTGATGTCGCTCGTGGGTTGTTGAGGCGTCGTCATTTTATTTTTCCCCTCTGAGCAATGCGCTGGCCGCCGCGAGTAAATCATTATCATCCAGTGCGGTAAGGTCTGCGTCAGCCCCCGACGTCACCGCTGTTGCGGATGGGTGATGAGGCGGTGGCATGGAAGGTGATTGCGGTGGCTGGAATTTTTCTGCCAGTAATTGTGCGACGGCTTCCGGGGTCGGGTAGTCAAAAACCAGGGTGTCTGGCAATTTGATGCCGGTGGCTTCATGTAACTGCCAGCGCAGCTCAACGGCCATAATGGAGTCCAGCCCCGAATTGAAAAATCCAGCGTCGGACGCAATGCGCGTCGTCTCCTTAAACCCCAATACCTGAGCCGTGTTATCCAACACCACCGACAACATGTGTGCCGTGCGTTCGCGTTCGTTTAATGCCTGCAATTGTTGTTGTAGCTGCATGAAGCGCTGGTGGTTCTCCATTTGCGTGGCGCTAATCTGAGGTTGGGGGCGTTCGGCCTCTCGTGATTCTGGCTGTGGCTGTGCGTGCGGTGTTGGAGAGTCACCCAGAACATTTTTAGCCACCTCAACCCAATAGGATTCACGCTGGAAAGCGTAGGTTGGCAAGTGGATGCGTTGCGATGAACCGGGAGGAAATACGGTGAGCCAGTTGGGCGTCTGCCCGTGTAAATACAACTGCGCCAGCGCCGCCATCAGTGTGGGGGTATCGTTGCCCTCACGCCCTAACGGGGCGATGGAAACGACGGCGTTATTATTCAGGCTGGCTTGTGCCAGCGAGGTTAGAATGCCCTGAGGGCCTATCTCAAGGAAAGTTGTCACACCTTGTTGTCCGGCGGCGTAAATCCCCTCGCTAAAGCGCACCGTAGAGCGCACGTGGCGAACCCAATAATCCGCAGAGCATAACAGAGTCGCATCGGCCAACTTGCCGCTCAGGTTTGAGATTATCGGTATTTTGGGCGGATGGAATGTTAACCCGCTGAGCACCTGACGAAACTCGTCGAGCATGCCATCCATGTGAGGAGAATGAAAAGCATGGCTAACCGTTAAACGCGTTGCTCGACGCCCCTGAGACTCGACTTGTGCGGCAATCGCCATCACTGGGGGTTCATCTCCGGCGATGACCGTGGCGTGGGGGCCGTTGAGCGCGGCAATTGCCACCCGCTTTTCATGGCGAATGAGATAGGGCTGAACCTCGGCTTCGCTTACCTGGAGCGACACCATTGCGCCGCCCGTGGGTTGAGCCTGCATCAGGCGCGAGCGTGTGGTGACCAGGGTACAAGCATCCTTCAACGACAACACCCCGGCAACATGTGCCGCCGCGACTTCACCGATGGAATGGCCGATCAGCAGATGGGGTTTAATCCCCCAGTGTTCAAAAAGCCGGAACAGCGCCACTTCCAGAGTGAAAAGCGCGGGCTGGGTGAAAAGCGTCTGGTTCAACAGCCGGGCGCGCTCGCCGCCTGGTTCGGCGAAGATAATATCCCGCAATATTGTTTGCGGCTGAATTTCCATTAAAGGTCCCAGTTCCGCGCAAACGGCATCAAATGCCTGCTTGAATGCAGGGAACTGTTGGTAGCACGCATAGCCCATGCCCGGATACTGACAGCCCTGACCAGTAAACATCATGGCGAGTTTGCCGGTGTGGGAGATGTCTGCCTTCTGAACCTCCGGCAGCGCGGTTTCACCACGGCTCAGATGCGATAAACCTTGCAGTAACTCCTGGCGTTGTGCGGTAACAATGGCTGCGCGGTGGGAAAAATGACTGCGCGGTGGGAAAAATGACTGCGCGTTGTTGCCAGCGACACGGCCACATCCGTCAAATTTATCTCAGGAGAATCCGTTATCTGTTGGTGCAATTTACCGGCTTGTTGCTGCAAGGCTGTGGCCGTTTTGGCTGAAAGAACAAAAGGTAAAGTGGATGCGGGGACCGCATCTGAACCACGGGGAGAAGGCGCTTCTTCAATAACCATATGCACATTGGTACCGCTGTAGCCAAAAGAGCTAATCCCTATACGCGGGCGTGAAACAGGTTCCAGAATGTCCATGGCGGTTTGATTGATGGTAACGGACATGCGTTGCAGTTGTTTGTCCACTAAAGGATTTAACGTGGAAATCGATGGCGTTGCCGGAATATTGCGATGCTTAAGAATGAGTATCGACTTAATTAAACCCGCTAAACCGGCGACGGCTTCCGTATGGCCTAAATGGGTTTTGACTGAACCCAGCACCAGCGGTGCAGCACGTGTCGTATTATCGGCAGCGAATACATTCATCAGGGCTTCAACTTCAACCGGATCCCCTAGTGAAGTCCCTGTCCCGTGGGTTTCAACATAGGTAATCTCATGCGGAGCAACGTTTGCTTGCGCTAACGCGGCACGGATAACCGCTTCCTGAGCATGACCGTTTGGTGCTGTTAATCCATTACTGGAACCGTCCTGATTAATGGCGCTGCCCTTAATAATGGCCTGAATAGTATCTCCAGCATCAAGGGCATCCTGCGCTCGTTTTAGAACCACCATCGCGCAGCCTTCACTGCGGACATATCCGTCGGCGGAGGCGTCGAAGGTCTTACATTTCCCGACCGCCGACAGCATATTCGCGCGACCAAACACCAGACTCAGCTCCGGTGTGAGAATTAAGTTTGCCGCCCCCGCGACCGCCATATCGCACTCGCCATGCTGTAGGCTTTTGCAGGCCTGATGAACGGCGACCAGCGCCGATGAACAGGCGGTATTCAGCGATATCGCTGGGCCGTGAAAATCATAGAAATAGGAGAGCCGCCCGGCCTGAACGGATGCGGAACTTCCCGTGGAAAAATGAGGCTGGTAGTCATCCCAGGTATGGGACTTCAACTGGAGTGATTCATAATCATGCCCAAAATGACCAATGAAAACGCCGGTTTGACTACCTTTTAGTGAATCTGGGGCGATGCCCGCATCTTCAAATGCTTCCCAGGAGGTTTCCAGTAACAACCTTTGCTGTGGATCCATATTGATAGCTTCTCGCGGTGAAATGCCAAAAAAGGAAGCATCAAACAGCGAGACATTGTTCAGGAAACCACCATAAGACGCGCCTTTGACGCCGCTGGTGATGGCTGGGTCCCAGCGTTGCGTTGTGACCATCGATGCAACGTCATCCGCGCCTTGCAAGTACTGCCACAATGCCGCTTTATCATTAATATTCTGTGGAAAATGGCAGCCAACACCGACGATGGCAATATCCTGGCTATCTGGGCGATATTCCGTGGTGGAGGCGAGCGGTCGGGGGATATTCTGTTGCGTAGGTTGAGGTGATTCGACGGGGGCGGATGCCTGATTTTTAAGCCTGTTAAGGTAATCAATCACGCTGGCAGGCGTCGGGAAGCGGAAAAATATCGCGGCTTCCAGGCGAGTATTCAACAGGCGGTTAATCACCTCGCGCAATTCCGTGAGATCAAGGGAGTCTAATCCCATATCCCGAAACGAGGTAGTAGGGCGGTAGTGTGAGAGTTTTTTCTTACCCAATAGCGTTTTGAGCCTGACGGTAATGGCCTGGTCTATTTCAGCATCAGAATAGTGCGCGAAGGCTTTTGGCGTTTTGCTCATCGCCTGTGTGCTGTCGAGTTCATTTCTTACTGCGTAGCCAATCAGTACGCCGTGACCTTCGTTCTCGTCATCTGCGGGGCGGTAATGGCGGGCAATACCTAAAATATGCGCGCCGTGGGACAGATGGAAATGTAAGATAGGGTCGCAGTGCTGCCCGTCTTCCTCTGCCTGGTTAACATACTGTTCGTAGCTGACCTGCTGCCGATGGTGTAGATAATCTTTGCAGCGGGTGACGCCGACCACTTTTTCGACAGTATCCTGAAGCGCGGCGACCCGTAGCAGATGGGTTAGCAGGGTGTCTCCGAGCGCCATTTGCTGGCGCTGCGGGTGAATATTGATTGCCAGCAATTGGAGCACCGGTGCACCTTCTTCATGCAACAGATGAACCTGGCTTGCGGAGGTATGGTAAAGCGCCTCCTCTGAAGTAATGCGCTGCGTATAGCCTACGCCGACCACTTCTCCCCCATAATCGATAACGATATTACCTTCCGGGTTTAGGGAAATTCTGCGGGTGAGCGCTTGCCTGTCAGCGCGCAGCCCGTCCGCCCAGCACAGCGTTTCCAGTTCCAGCAGCGAGGGAATATCTTCCGGCGTGGCGTAACGCAGTTTATACGTCTTTTTCCTGAACCAATTCAGGCTGACTCGCGTATACGGAAAGGCGCGAGGAAAGCGATGGTGAAACTCCGAATCGCAGAATAATCCGGCCTCAGCCGCGACCTGCGCAAAGGTGGCGGCATCCAGTAAATTCTGCCGGGAGAATGAATGAATGGCATCAAAGTGAAAGCTTTCGTTGGACGAAAAGTAGCGCTGAACTACTCGCGCCGGCAGTGTGTGAACTTCCAGTATCAGGATGCCGTGCTGTGAGCTTGCTTGCGCCCAGCGCGAAAAGTGTTCTACGTAACGCTGGATAATATGCTGAGGGTTCTGTAATCCGCCTTTATCGGTAACCGAGATAAAGCGTGGCGAGGTCGTGACCCTTTTATCGGCGGCCTGCGGATTATCTACGCCCTGATAGGGGATTTCATGATCGAGAAATGAGCGGATGTGCAGAATGTTTTGCGGATCGGTAATGCCGTTGGCTTCCAGTGATTTCAATAGACAATCTGGTTTGGCAACATCCCCTTCTAGCGTGAGATGTGGAATGTCCTTTAATGTCACTTCCGTTTGGCGTAATGCTTTTTGATTGAGGTCCGCACCGATCAGCAACAGAGGATGGGTGGCGAGATTTTTCCCGCGCAGGGTGTTTGCTGCCACAAAGGTATAGACGCGGTGCAGGAATGCGCCGTCGCCACAGCCCATATCGGCAATATATTTAGGCTGATTATCCAGGTCGTTGTCGTCGAAGAGTTGGCTTAGTATACGATCGACACTGGAAAAATATTTCTCATGTTGAAAGCCACTGGCGATGACATTGAGTGTCCGGTCAATATGTGATTCATGACTGTTTTCATCGTGAGCGAAAATAGTCTCTGGATGGCCAAACAGCAGTTCATGCATCTGTAATAGCATCGGTCTGTAGGATATTGTCATGCCAAGGTTATAGGCACGTTCCAGTATAAATTGCCCCGTCGCATTAAGTTCGCCGTGTTCTACCCATCCCTTGAGGGAAAATAATTCATTGACGGCCGCTAATAATTCGCCAGAAAGCGTTTCGGCTAATACTGTCGATGTTATAGCCAAATCACCGATGTTTTTTTTCAATACTATCAGTAGCGGTGCTATCATCGGGCCATCAAGCAAGTCTTGTTCTATTGGGGCGTCGGTGGCTTTTTTATTCCGTCGAATATTTTCAATCCATGCTTTGAGCAGGCTTATATGTTCATTATTTAAAGGGAAACTAAGAATATTGGAGTGGTAGGGCTGGATTAGCGCGTCATCAACCTTATCGATAAAGAATAAAAAACGATCTCGTTGAATGAGTTGAATGTGATTGTTGGTAATTGAAATCCAGCCTAAAGATTCAAGTGTTTTCAGCGCGGCATGAAAATTACCAGAGTTTGCCGATAACTGTTGCTCAAACTTGTTTATATCAATATTGTTTTGGGTTTTTAATATTGTGGGGAAAGGCGTAGATTTTAATGTATGCACTATGGGAATAAAAACATACCCATGAGCATAAATATTGATAATCTCCAGCATATAAGTCACCTCATCAAGTACTAAAATTTAGCCTTAAGAAGTTTAGTTGGGATTTTCGCTAACGCGATCCAGAAGCGTAAAAAATTGTAGCCAACGGTGATGTATCACGCGAGCTATGGTGGCAGGGGCTGGTGAGGTCACTGAGGTGCTCAGATTTTGCGCGGTTAGATCGAGCTGACTTAAAAAATTAATTTGCAATGAGGGTTATAATATTTTGTCGATCATTATAATAACGCCCCTCAATAATTGTACCGGCCGGTATCTGCTGTGTAAGTGCTTGCGTGAGACGTAAGGAAAATCGTTGATATTGCTCATCTATCTTTATGATTTCAGCATAAGAGAAGTCGAATAAATATTTCACTGTTGGTCATAACGCTTTAAATAAGCTTTCTTTGCCTGAAAAAGAGATGGCTAATGCCAAATCGTAAGGTGGCGGTAATGTATTTAAATACTCTCTTTCCGCTGGGGTGGTAAACTCTTTCGCCAGAGACATAAAAGTATCTTGCCTTCTTTTTTTCTACATCAATACCTATAAAACTAAATAGTTATCGCTGTGGTAGATAATGCCGAAAAATATATTAGCGGGTGATTAATCTCGATATCCAGATTAAATATGGCGATAAAACTGGTGTTATTCTTTGGCATGAATGGCTCCTCTTATCATCACCATTATTTTATACGGCGTGCAGTATTATGCTGAAAATCAGTCAGGACACAAACCGCTGGGCTTTTTATGGGACTACACTCATCAACGCTATAAACAGGAGAACATTTACTTTCCATAGCAAGATTATATAAGACGCCATGAAAAAAAATCCACGCAATGGCGTGGATTTTATCGGGGAGTGTGGCTTCATGAGATTCAACGAAACCTCATGAGACAACAAATTTTATTTAGACGTTAAACAGGAAGTTCATCACATCGCCATCTTTCACGATGTAATCCTTACCTTCCGCACGCATTTTGCCGGCTTCTTTCGCGCCTTGCTCACCTTTGTAGGTGATGAAGTCTTCAAACGCGATGGTCTGAGCACGGATAAAGCCTTTTTCGAAGTCGGTATGGATTTTACCGGCGGCCTGTGGAGCGGTTGCGCCGACAGGAATCGTCCATGCACGAACTTCTTTCACACCAGCGGTGAAGTAAGTTTGCAGGTTCAACAGTTCATAACCTGCGCGAATCACACGGTTCAGACCTGGTTCTTCGAGGCCCATTTCAGCCATGAATTCATCACGGTCAGCATCGTCCAGCTCAGCGATATCTGCTTCAATAGCCGCACAAACTGGAACCACCACAGAACCTTCTTTTGCGGCGATAGCGCGAACCTGGTCGAGGTATGGATTATTTTCAAAACCATCTTCATTGACGTTAGCAATGTACATGGTTGGTTTCAGCGTCAGGAAGCTCAGGTACTTAATCGCCGCCTTGTCTTCATCGGTCAGCGTGGTCAGTGCGCGCAGCATACCGGCGTTTTCAAGCTGTGGCAGGCATTTTTCCAGTGCCGCTTGCTCCGCTTTCGCGTCTTTATCACCGCCTTTGGCTTTTTTCTGTACGCGGTGCAGGGCGCGTTCACAGGTGTCCAGGTCAGACAGCGCCAGTTCGGTGTTAATAACGTCGATGTCGTCAGCCGGGTCAACTTTATTGTTAACATGGATGATGTTGTCGTTTTCAAAGCAACGCACAACGTGACCGATAGCTTCTGTTTCGCGAATGTTGGTCAGGAACTGGTTGCCCAGGCCTTCACCTTTAGATGCGCCTTTTACCAGGCCCGCGATATCCACGAATTCCATGGTCGTTGGCAGGATGCGCTGA
The DNA here is from genome assembly GCF_059725275.1 of Kluyvera fluvialis. Classification (NCBI taxonomy): domain Bacteria; kingdom Pseudomonadati; phylum Pseudomonadota; class Gammaproteobacteria; order Enterobacterales; family Enterobacteriaceae; genus Kluyvera; species Kluyvera fluvialis. Next base: position 2,282,972 of record NZ_AP046142.1, read on the forward strand.
GGTTTTACGATTTCCGCCAGTTGGTCCAGACGCGGATCGGGCATCGGGACAACACCCGTGTTCGGCTCGATAGTACAGAACGGGAAGTTTGCCGCTTCAATACCTGCTTTAGTGAGCGCATTGAACAGGGTGGATTTGCCTACGTTTGGCAAACCAACGATACCGCATTTGAATCCCATGTTTAAATCACCTTAATCTCTTGAAATTCAACCTGTTAGTTTAAACAGATTGTAGAAAAGTAAATAACTCTGCCTATTATACACGTGATACGGCAAAAATACCGTATACACGTTATCCTTCACGTTGCTTCGACAAATGCAACGTGCAGGAGATTGTCTACAGGCGGAGAATTATTGCGCCTTAAAGGCGTGTAAACGGTTGGTCGCTTTGGTCAGGCCATCTTTCAACCAAACCTCGGTGCAGCGCGCCGCTTCGTCCACCGCGTCGTCGATCAGCTTCTGCTCAGCCGCTTGCGGTTTGCCTAAAACAAAACCGACAACTTTGCTTTTATCGCCCGGATGGCCGATTCCGATGCGTAAGCGATGAAAATTAGGGTTATTGCCCAATTTGCTGATGATATCTTTCAGTCCGTTATGGCCGCCGTGACCGCCGCCGAGTTTAAATTTCGCCACCCCAGGTGGTAAATCCAGCTCATCGTGAGCGACCAGAATTTCATCAGGATTAATACGATAGAAGGTTGCCAACGCCGCCACAGCTTTGCCGCTGAGGTTCATAAAGGTGGTTGGCACCAGCAGGCGTACATCTTCACCCGCAAGGTTAATGCGTGAGGTGTAGCCAAAAAATTTACTTTCTTCACGTAGCGGGGCGCGAAAACGCTCTGCCAGCAAATCAACATACCAGGCACCGGCGTTATGACGCGTCCCCGCGTACTCTGCGCCGGGGTTCGCCAGGCCGACAATCAGTTTAATCGTCACGTTCTTGTTCCTGAGTGGGCAATCTTTACGGCGGCTAGTTTACGTCGTGGCGACGCACTTGACAAAAATAAGCAGTGAAAGGCTGGAAAACGAAATAGTTTACCTACGGTATAATATGAATTAAAAACCACATCAGTAACTTAAATGTAAAGTTATGTTGATCAAATGTGCCCATTTGTGATCGCCGACGCACTTATTTCTCGTAGTGTTGTCTATACTTTACACATAAGGAATAGGGATATATCCCTAAACCCAAAGCCAATCTACGGAGGTGACACTATGAAACGCAAAAACGCTTCGTTACTCGGTAATGTGCTCATGGGGTTAGGCCTGGTCGTTATGATAGGCGGCGTCGGTTATTCAATTTTAAACCAAATGCCACAACTTAACCTGCCTCAGTTTTTTGCGCATGGTGCCGTATTAAGTATCTTCGTCGGTGCGCTCCTGTGGTTAGCCGGTGCGCGTGTCGGCGGGCATGAACAGATCAGTGATAAATACTGGTGGGTTCGCCACTATGACAAACGTTGTCGCCGCAACGGCGATGCACCCCATCGTCATAGCTAAAGCATCGCTCCATTAGTGTCATCAAGGTGACATATAAAGAAAGCCCAGGCCAAAAGCCTGGGCTTTTATCATTGCTATGCCTCGCTCTGAACAGTGCGAGAAGGGCGATTATTCAAATAATCGTTGATGCAGCATTTTGATGGCGCAGTCGGCGGCATCGCCTGGCAGCAAGAAGCTCAGCGTATTATCCGATGCCCCGTGACAAACCATGCGTACGGCATGGTTGTCCTGACAGGCAAAAATCTCGTCGCACACACCCACTGCTTGTGTGAGTTGGTTGCCCACTACCGTCACCAGCGCCAACCCAGTTTCCACCTCGACTCGACAATAAGAAGATAAGGCTGTTAACAATGCCGTGCTGAACATTGGGTCTTCGCCAGAGGTCGCATGGGTGGAATCCAGCACCAGCGCGATGCTGTTTTCCGACGTCGTCGCAATATCCGTGGCTACCGCATGTTCCGCCAGCAAGGTGAAAATCTGTGCCAGGAAAAGGTTGGATGGCTGCGTAGTCAAACGGTGTAACCGCAACAGTGTTTGCTTGCGCCGCACCGCCACTGCGCGATATCGCGGTGAGTCTTCCGTGGTGTTACACACCAATGTGCCGCCAGCTGCGGTGTTTTTACTGCAACCAACAAACACCGGGATATTTTTACGCATTGCCGGTAGTAACGTCGCCGGATGCAGCACCTTCGCGCCGTAGGCCGCCATATTGCTGGCCTCTGAAAACGAGATATGGTCGATACGTTTTGCCTGAGCGGCAATTCGCGGGTCGGTAGTATAAATACCGGCTACATCAGTCCAGATATCCACCCTGGCGGCATGCAATGCCTCGCCGAGCAAAGAGGCGGTATAATCACTGCCTCCGCGCCCAAGCGTGGTGGTATGCCCGTCGGGGCTGCGGCCAATAAATCCCTGAGTGACGATGATTTCTTGCGCAATGCGTGGGCGCAGGTGGCTTTGCGCCAATTCGCTCAACGTGATCACATCCGGTTCGGCACAACCGTGGTTGGCGTCGGTACGGACTACGCTTCGGGCATCAAACCAACTGGCCTCAACGTCATGCTCACGTAACACTTCAGTGAACAGGAGGGTAGAGATCAACTCCCCATGGCTGACCAATTCATCAACCAGTGCCGCAGAAGGTGAGATAGCGACGGTTTGAGCTAAATAGCTTATGTTTTCAAGAATATTATCGATTTCTTTGCCAATAACGCACGGGTGCTTGAGGCGAGAAATGATGTTGTATTGAATGGCGCGTAAAGTCTCAAGCTTGTCTAATCTCTGAGCGCTTTCCAGCCCTTCAGCAAGTTCAACCAGTAGGTTAGTGACCCCTGCCGAAGCAGACAAAACGACTAAACGGATATTTTTATCAGCAAGAACAATGCTGGCGCTGCGGTTCATCGCGTCATAATCAGCGACGCTGGTGCCGCCAAATTTGGCAACGATGAATTGTGGATAAATGCGAGTCATAACAATCTCATATCAGGGCGCCATAATGACATGGCTAGAAAATTTTCATTCTCGGCATAAGGGAAATGTTTTCACCTTACGAAATGTCCGCCCGCGAACATTTCTAATAACAACCCAGGAATCATTCCTGTTGTCGATAACGTGTTGTGCCTGTACTCGCTACCGGGTGCTGCGCATTAGTTCTTTATTTACAGAGCCTGCAAATAAGCGCGCCATAGTAAGTGATTTATTGTTAGGGATCGACTTTTTTATTCTGTTTTTCGTTAAGTGGATAAATTGTATGATTTAACGAGCAAATCTCTGGGTTATTAATGGTAAGACCTGATAGAAAGCTAAATAACCGCGAAAAGGTAGCGGTTTATTGCAAGGTGAGTAATGTATCTAGTTGTAGCTATTTAAGATAAATGGTAACAAGGCGGGTGGGCTATATCGCGGTTTGTCATTTGTTACTGATTGATTTTTAAATGAAAAGATAACCAATATCAATGGTAATAAATAAAACGTTGAGTACTTAGTTAAAACAACATATATTGGCCGCGCTTTTTTACAGGCAATCCTTTTAACCTTATTCAATCAGGTATTAATCCAAGCCTGGTTGTAGGAGTGATATGATGACGGATAAAGTCCGTATTGATACTTTAAGTGCTAATTCATTACCACAACGCAATGCTACCTTTTTAGCAAGACAAGCTGAGTTTGAATCAAATGTCAGAAGCTATCCCCGCAAACTGCCACTGGCTATTGCCAAAGCGCAGGGTGTCTGGATTACTGACGTTGAAAATAATCAATATCTTGATTGTCTCGCGGGTGCAGGAACATTAGCACTAGGCCATAACCATCCTGATGTGATTCAAAGCATTCAAAGTGTCCTCTCCAGCGGCTTACCGTTACATACACTCGATCTCACAACCCCATTAAAAGATGAATTTTCATCTTATTTGCTTTCACTATTACCGGGTGAAGGTAAAGACTATTGCCTGCAATTCACCGGCCCGTCCGGTGCAGATGCCGTCGAAGCCGCACTTAAGCTGGCGAAAAAAGTGACGGGTCGTTCCAGCGTTATTAGTTTTTCCGGCGGCTACCACGGTATGACTCACGGTGCGCTGTCCGTTACTGGCAACCTGTCACCGAAAGAAGCCGTTAGCAACATGATGGCAGAAGTGCAGTTTATGCCGTATCCGCACCAGTACCGCTGCCCGCTGGGTATCGGCGGTGAAGCGGGTGTGAAGGCGTTGACCTACTACTTCGAAAATCTGATTAACGATGTCGAAAGCGGCGTCCGCAAACCGGCGGCGGTGATCCTGGAAGCTGTTCAGGGCGAGGGCGGGGTTAACCCAGCTCCGGTTGAATGGTTGCAGCGCATTCGCAAAGTGACTCAGGAACACGGCATTCTGCTTATCATCGATGAAGTCCAGGCGGGCTTCGCGCGTACCGGTAAGCTGTTCGCTTTCGAACATGCCGGTATTGAACCTGACATTATCGTGATGTCCAAAGCGGTTGGCGGCGGCTTACCTCTGGCTGTGCTGGGGATTAAAAAGCAGTTCGATGCCTGGTCACCGGGTCACCACACGGGGACATTCCGTGGTAACCAACTGGCGATGGCGACTGGCCTGACGACGTTGAAAATCCTCAAAGACGACAAGATTGCCGATAAAGTTGCCGCTCAGGGCGAGTGGCTGAAAGGCAAATTAGCCGAGCTGCAAAAACGGTATCCGGTTATCGGCCACGTGCGTGGTTTGGGGCTGATGATCGGTATTGAGATTGTTAAGCCGCACGAAGCACAGGATCACATGGGCTGCTATCCCGCTGATGGCGAGCTGTCGGCGCTGTTGCAGAAAAAATGCTTTGAGTCTGGGCTGATTCTGGAACGCGGTGGCCGCGAGGGCTGCGTGTTACGTCTGCTGCCATCACTGCTTATCACTAACGATGAGCTGGAAATATTCCTCGATAAATTTGAAAACGCCTTACATGGCGCTGGCGTGAAGCCGGTTTAAACGGAGCGGATCACATGTCTGACATTAATCCGATTCTGTCCGGTTCGGCGCAAAGTATCGCCGCGTATCAGGATGCTATCGAGCAGAGCAGTAAAGCGGTAGTTGAATGGTTAAAACAGCCTGAAATGTATCAGGGTAAAACCGTTGAGCAACTGCGTGAACGGATCAACCTTAATTTTACCGCTCAAGGCCTGGGAAACCAGGCGGCCATTGAGCGGGCGGTTGACTATTTCCTGAAAGACAGCCTGTCGGTGCATCATGCGCAATGCGTTGCCCATTTGCACTGCCCAAGCCTGGTGATTAGCCAGGCCGCAGAAGTGCTGATTAACGCCACGAACCAGAGTATGGACTCCTGGGATCAAAGCCCTTCGGCGACCATTATCGAGATTAAACTCATCGAATGGCTGCGTGAGCAGGTTGGCTATCCGGCGGGGGATGCTGGCGTCTTTACCAGCGGCGGCACGCAGAGCAATTTGATGGGGCTGATGCTGGCGCGTGATGCTTTCTTTGCGCGCCAGGGGCACTCTGTGCAACAGCAGGGTTTAACCGGCGACTTGCGTAAAATCAAAGTGTTCTGTTCTGAAAGCGCACACTTTTCAGTCCAGAAAAATATGGCGCTGATGGGGCTGGGCTATCAGTCGGTGACTCAGGTTAAAACCGATGCCTTCTTGCGAATGGACATCAATGACCTGAAAACCAAACTGGCGCAGGCGAAAGCCAACGGTGAACAGGTCATGGCGATTGTCGCGACCGCTGGCACAACCGACGCCGGGGCTATTGATCCGTTAGCGGAGATTGCTGCGCTGGCAGCGGAACAGCACATCTGGGTTCATGTCGATGCGGCATGGGGCGGGGCGTTGCTGCTTTCTGAGAAGTATCGCCACTTCCTGAATGGCCTGGAATTAGCCGACTCCGTCACGCTGGATTTCCACAAGCAGTTCTTCCAGACCATCAGTTGTGGTGCGTTCTTGCTAAAAGATGCTCACCACTATGAACTGATGCGTTACCAGGCGGCTTACCTGAACTCGGACTTTGACGAGGAACACGGTGTGCCGAATCTGGTGTCGAAGTCACTGCAAACCACGCGTCGTTTTGACGCGCTGAAATTGTGGATGGGCCTCGAAGCGCTGGGTAAAAAGCAGTATGCCGACATTATCGATAACGGCGTAACGCTGGCGCGCGATGTGGCAGCGTTTGTCGAAACTCAGCCGCATCTGGAGCTGGTAATGCAGCCGCAGCTGGCGAGCGTGCTGTTCCGCTTTAGACCGGAAAACCGCGATACTGCGTTTGTTGCCTTGCTGAACCAGCGCATTGGCGACGTATTGCTGGCGTCCGGTAGCGCTAACGTTGGGGTAACGGAGGCGGATGGGGTGACTTGCCTGAAGCTGACGCTGCTGAACCCGACGGTATGCCTGGAGGACGTTAAAGTTCTGCTGGCAAGCGTGAAAGCGACGGCACAGCAACTACTCAGTGCCTAAAAAAGAGGTAAAAAATGGCTCCTGCGGGAGTCATGCCAGTCAGTTAAGCAACTGACTGGCTATTTTTATCCGCCTTCGGTATTGATAAGGCCTTTCTTTCACCGTTCTCGGAAAGGCTCTCTCCCTTCTTAGCGGTTTGCCCCAGACTCTCAATCGCTCTCATTAACTCCGGGATTCGACCAGCGCCTGATCAACAGGCATAAAAAATCCGGAAACGGGTGAGCATTTCCGGATTTTTACACAGCCACAGGATTGACAGACATAACCCCGTGAAGCGCCGTTATGTCATGCCTATCAGGCGACTGGGCGGGCGATAACGCTGCGTGTTTCCATGCGAACTTCCGCGATGGTGACATCAATAACGTCGGTGACTTTGTACGCCACTTCGCCTTTGATTTGTACCGTGCCACTTTCCTGGCTGCACACCAGTTCATCACGCACTGCGTGTAGGAACGGCGCAGGGATGAAGGCGACCGCACCGTTATCGACCAGACGTACACGCATACCGCCACGGCTGATGTCGATTATCTCGGCGGCAAAGCGAGTCTCTTTGCCTGCCATTGGGCTAAGGTAACGCGCGTACAGCCAATCCGCCACATCACGTTCTGCAATGCGGTTCAGGCGGCGACGTTCAGCCATTTGCACGGTGATGTCGTCCTGTGGACGTTTGGCGCTTTCACCTTTGATAATCGCTTTCAACAGGCGATGGTTAATCATGTCGCCGTACTTACGAATAGGAGATGTCCAGGTGGCGTACGCCTCAAGGCCTAAACCGAAGTGCGGGCCTGGCTCGATGCTAATTTCCGCAAACGACTGGAAGCGACGAATACGGCTGTCGAGGAAACCAGACGGCTGAGCATCCAGCTCACGACGCAGTTTGCAGAAGCCTTCCAGCGTCAGCACTTCAACCGGATCAACGTGGACGTCGTGAGTTTTCAGCAGCGCTGCCAGCGCTTCGGTGTTGTCTGGCACAAAGCCGGTGTGGACGTTGTACACGCCGAAACCGAGCTTATCGCGCAGCACACGTGCGGCACAGATGTTCGCGGCAATCATCGACTCTTCCACGATACGGTTGGCGATACGGCGCGGTTCTGCAACGATATCCAACACTTCGCCTTTCTCACCCAGCACGAAACGGTAGTCAGGGCGGTCTTTGAACACCAGCGCGTGGGTTTTACGCCACTCGCTACGCACCTGGCAGACACGTTGCAGCAGGGTAATCTGGCGCGCGATAGCGTCGTTTTGCGGCTGCCAGCTACCGTTGCCTTCCAGCCAGTCAGACACTTCGTCGTAAACCAGTTTGGCTTTTGATTCAATGTTCGCGGCGAAGAATTCAATGTTGTCTTCGATAGTACCGTCGGCAGAGAGCGTCATACGACAGGCGAGCACTGGGCGTACCACATCGGCGCGCAGAGAACACAGGTCGTCAGACAACTCACGCGGCAGCATCGGGATGTTAAAGCCCGGCAAATAGTTAGTGAAGGCGCGAATCTTCGCGGCGTTATCTAACTTGCTACCTTCAGCAATCCACGCTGTAGGGTCGGCAATGGCCACGGTCAGCAGCAGCTTACCGTCAGCGCCTTCCTCAACGAACAGCGCATCGTCCATATCTTCGGTGCTGGCGCTGTCGATGGTAACGAAGTCCAGCGCGGTCAGGTCGCGGCGCTCAAGGCCTTCGTCCTGCATTTCGGTTGCCACGCCGTTTGGCGCTTCTTTTTCCAGATTATGACGGGCGAGGGTTACCCACCACGGCACAAAGTGGTCGTCACCAAAGGTGATGAATTGGGTCAGCTCAGCGTAGAAGCTACGGTCGCCTTTCAGCGGATGACGGCGCATTTCAGCAACGGCCCAGTCACCCTCTTTAAAATCGTGTGTCACACCGCGTTCAGCGCGGCATGGAATGGCATCTTTTAATAGCGGATGATCGGGAACGATAGACAGTCTGTCGTCTTTGCGATGCACCTTGCCCACAAAGCGGGTCAGGAACGGCTCGACCAGTTCTTCCGGCTCGGCGCTCTCTTTCTCTTTTTCAGAGTGGATCACCGCAATAATGCGGTCGCCGTGCATCACTTTTTTCATCTGTGGCGGCGGAATAAAGTAGCTTTTTTGCGCATCGACTTCGAGGAAACCGAAACCTTTTTCCGTGGCTTTGACGACCCCTTCCGCACGGGGCGTTTGGGAGTGGAGTTGCTGTTTTAGCTGCGCAAGCAGCGGGTTGTCCTGAAGCATATTGATCTATTTTCGTGGCCAAAAGAGCGGCTGACATTTTTACGCGATTCTATAGGTTGCAGCAAGCGCTCTTTCATCCTTTTACGCAACTTGTTACGCCCCGCCCAACGCAATGCGCAGTCGATTCAACCAGCCGCAGAGTGCGCTCCAGGCAAGCAGCGTCATGGCATCTGGCGTGGAAAGCCCCTGTTCGAAAAGGGGGGTAAGCTGCGCGGCGCTAAAGCGGTCTGGCGCGCGGGTTAATAACTGAGTCGCCTGGGCGACTGCGCGCTCGCAAGGGTATTGATGGCTCCAGGCCTGAATCGCCCGTTCACCGTTGCGCACCGCCTCCGGCAGACCGTGCGCGCCTTGCCACAGAGTGCTGTAGTAATTAAAACAACTGACGCTGCCGTTGATTCGCGCCGCAATGAGCGACGATAGCGGCTGCAACGGATGAGCGAACGACAGCGCATCAATCAACTGGCCCAGGCCGTTGAGTAATTTGTCTTCATGCGCCAGCACGGGGGCGAGGGCAGATAACTCGGCCAGCGGCTGCCAGCGCGCCAGGCTAGCGCTTTGTGTGGTGTGTGTGTGCTGAGCCTCAATGCCGTTCAGGTCGGTATGCCATTGTGCGCTTTCGTTATGAAAACGCTCGGCGTCGGCGTCTTCCTGGACTGGCATACCGGGCAGCCAGCGTACCGGGAAGCCCAACTGCGCCTGGAACAGCGCAATCACTCGCGCCTGGAAACCGACAAAACCGACAATCTGGTTAATCAAAATAATGTCGTTCAGCGTCAGCCCTACGTCGTCCAGTTGCTGGCGTGAGCGAGGGGTAATAATCGACGGGGAGCTGGCCAACTGGCGGGCGTATTCGGTTATTTGCGCCAGACGGCGGTTACTTTCGCGGGATGAATCGGGGCCGAGCTGCGGGGCCAGACGAGCGGCGTAATGGTTACACAGGCGTTGTACGCCAGAAACCTGCGCCACGGTTAACGCGGTACTTAAGCGATCGTAAGCGCTAAACGTGTGCAGCCTGCTGGTGGCGACGCTATCAGGGAACAGGGTATTCGCCAACTGGCGAGCAATGCTCAGCCACTGCTGACAGGCGCTTAGCAGGGCATCGGGCAACGCCAGGTCGAGCAGAAATCGGTCGTCAACGTGCGCGGCTTCGGGAACCAGCGGCATCACATCGCTGTGTTGGGTTCTCGACTGGGTTTCGTGATACCAGTGATTTTTGCCGGAATCGCGGCGTGGCTCCATGGGGGTTCCTTGATCTGAAGGTGGCGAGCCAGCCACGTCAAAGGTGATGTTGCCGGATCGTTATAGCTAAATATCCTGGCGTATGAGTGACGAGGGAGAAAATATTGTTCGGTGCTAATTAATAACTGACTGGAATAACAAAGACGGGAATGGGGTGGGGAAAGGGAATAATCCCTCCCGCAGCGCGGGAGGGAAAAGAACTTATTTCAGTTCCAGTTCGTTCATTGCCGCGATGCTGAAACCGCCGTCAACGTGCAGAACTTCACCGGAAACACCGGCAGACAGGTTAGAGCACAGGAAGGCTGCGGAGTTACCGACATCTTCGATGGTCACAGTGCGACGGATTGGGGTTACCGCTTCGCAGTGTGCCAGCATCTTACGGAAATCTTTGATGCCAGAGGCCGCCAGAGTACGGATAGGGCCTGCGGAGATGGCGTTAACACGGATGCCTTCTGGGCCCATCGCGTTAGCCATGTAGCGCACGTTTGCTTCCAGAGAGGCTTTTGCCAGACCCATAACGTTGTAGTTAGGGATAGCGCGCTCTGCACCCAGGTAAGACAGGGTCAGCAGGGCGGAATCTGGGTTCAGCATACTGCGGCAGGCTTTTGCCATTGCCACGAAGCTGTATGCGCTGATGTCGTGAGCGATTTTGAAGCCTTCACGGGTTACCGCATTCACGTAGTCGCCATCTAACTGGTCAGCCGGAGCAAAACCGATAGAGTGAACGAAACCGTCGAATTTCGGCCATACTTTAGCCAGTTCAGTGAACAGGGATTCGATGCTTGCATCTTCAGCTACGTCGCACGGCAGCACAATACTGGAGTCCAGAGAGGCAGCAAAATCTTCTACACGGCCTTTCAGTTTGTCATTCTGATAGGTGAACGCTAGTTCAGCCCCTTCACGGCGCATCGCCTGCGCGATACCGTAGGCGATGGACAGTTTGCTGGCAACGCCAGTAATCAGAATGCGCTTACCGGAAAGAAAACCCATAGCTATTAATCCTTATATTCATTGTTAGGGCAGCCTGTTAAAAGCGCAGGCTGCCGTTAAATCGCGGCGATTCTAGCATGAGTTACCGGGAATCGTAATCCGACGTGTTATACATGCTATCTATCAAGCGAAGCGCCCGAAGTTTGGGACGGCTGGATAATTTATCTGTCGATCAGCGGTCTTTGCGCCACGCATCGGCGGTGAGGGCTTCACCAAAATGCCCGGCAATCAACCGCTTGGTTAAATCATGCAGCGGTGAGGCCAGCACGTCGGCGGTGCTGCCGCGCTCGACCACTTCCCCCTGATGCATCACCAACACCTGGTCACTGATATGTTTCATCATCCCCAAATGCTGCGTGACATAGATATAAGAGATACCTTGTTTCTCCTGTAATTCCAGCATCAGGTTAACAAGTTGCGAACGCATCGACATATCCAGCGAAGCCAGCGCTTCGTCACAGATAATGACTTTAGGGCGCAAAATGAGCGCGCGCGCCAGCCCCAAACGCTGTTTCTGCCCTGGTGCTAGCATGTGCGGATAATAGCTCACGTGGTCAGGTAACAGGCCGACCAGTCGCAGTGTATCGATAATCTGCTTACGCCGCGCTTCCGGCTCCAGGTCGGTGTTCAGGCGCAGCGGGAAATCGAGGATTTGCGAAATACGCTGACGCGGGTTCAGCGAGGTGCTTGGATCCTGGAAAATCATGCGAATACGCTGGCTGCGGAACGAATAGTCGCCGTAGTGCAGCGGATGATCGTCAATGAACAGCTCGCCGGTGGTCGGCTCAACCATGCCCGCCAGCATTTTTGCCAGCGTTGATTTCCCCGAACCGTTCTCGCCGATAATCGCCAGCGTCTGTTTTTCACGCAGGGTAAAGCTCAGCGGCTTGACTGCCTGCAAGGTCTGGCGATGGAACCAACCGGTACGATAGCGAAAAGTCTTACTCAGATTTCGCACTTCAAGCAAGGTTTCGACCATGTCACTCTTTCTCCATGTTCAGCGGGAAATGACAGGCGAACAGGTGGTTCTTCGCTCCCGTCAGACGCGGGGTTTCAATACATTTGCGTTGGGCATACGGGCAACGAGGCCCCAGGCGGCAGCCCATCGGCAGTTGCTCAAGCAGCGGAATCGCACCAGAAAGCGTATTCAGGCGGCTTTTATGCGGCATTGAGCGGCCAAAATCTGGGATCGCGCGGATTAACGCCTGGGTATACGGATGGTGCGGCGTCGTCACCAGCTCCTCGCTCGGCGCGCTTTCCACCGTCTGCCCGCAATACATCACGTTAATTTTGTCTGCCCAATGGGTCAGCATCTGCAAATCATGTGAAATCAGCAGGATAGTGGTGTTGTTATTCTGATTAAGCCCTGAAAGCAGACGGAAAATTTGCGCCTGCGTGGTCGGCTCCATCGCGTTGGTCGGCTCATCGGCAATCAGCAAACGCGGCTGGTTCGCCAGCGCGATGGCAATCATGACCTTTTGGCACTCGCCTTCGGTCAGCTCGTAGGGGAAGCTGCGCATCGCATCTTTGTGGTCTTTAATGCCGACACGGTGCAGTAGCTCAATGGCGCGACGTTTACGCCAGCCAAAGCGCTGCCACCAGCGGCCTTTAAACGTCCAGCCAGGGATGTTTTGCATTAACTGCTCGCCGACGCGCTCGGAGGGGTCAAGACACGACTGTGGCTCCTGGAAAATCATCGACACGTTATGACCGACCAGCTTGCGTCGCTCGCGGTTGGAGAGCCGGAGGAGGTCGATATCGTCAAATCGCATCCGGTCAGCGGTCACGCGCCAGTTATCTTTGGTGACGCCACAAATCGCTTTCGCAATTAAACTCTTACCGGAACCCGACTCACCGACCAGGCCGCGAATTTCGCCTTCTGCCAGCGTCATGCTGACGCGGTCAACCGCCTTGACCCAGCCTTCGCTGGTGTTGAATTCGATGGTTAAATTGCGGATATCAAGTAACGGCATTATTCCACCCCCGCATTAATCGCGCGGCGAATACCGTCGCCCAGCAGGTTAACCAGCAGCACGCTGACCATAATCGCCGCACCCGGTAACATGACCGTCCACGGAGCAACGTAAATAAGTTCCAGCGCGTCGCCCAGCATTGCGCCCCATTCAGGAGACGGCAGTTGTGCGCCCAAATCAAGAAAACCGAGGGCGGCGATATCGAGAATTGCCATCGACAGCGCGCGGGTAATTTCCGTCACCAGCCCAGCGGCGATATTAGGCAGGATCGCAAACCACAAAATATTGAGTGTGGTCGCGCCATCCAGGCGCGCGGCAATCACATAATCGCGTTCCAGTTCGTCGTGAACCATGCTGTAAATTGAGCGCACCATGCGCGGTAGCAGCGCCAGCCACACCGCGAACATCGCGTGTGACAGATGCGGCCCGGCAAACGCCACCACGATAATCGCCAGCAGCAGCGACGGAATCGACAGTAGGGTATCGAGAATATGGTTCAACACCGCTGAACGCAGGCCGTGAGTCGATCCCGCAAATGCCCCCAGTACGAGGCCAAATACCGTTGCCGCCAGCGTCACCAGAAACGCGCCGCCGACGGTAGGAGCCGCACCACTTAACAGGCGGCTTAACACATCGCGGCCTAAATCATCCGTGCCGAGGAAGAAAGAGACTTCGCCATAGCGCGACCACGATGGCGGCAGCAGTTGATATCCCAGGAATTGCTGATCGATACCATACGGCGCAAACCAGCTCCCGAGCACGCAGAGTAAAACCAGCCCGATACAGCCGTAAAATCCAATCATCGCGGTGGTATCGCCGTAGAATTTACGCCACACCGTGCGCAAGGCTCCCGGCGGACGTTTTTCAAGATAGACGCTATCGTAAGGCATACCATTCCTTATGTTTCAGCGGGTTAGCCATAGCACCCAAAATATCGGAGATCACGTTGACGATAATCACCAGCGCGCCAATCACCATCACTCCCGCCGAAATTGCGGCGTAGTCCTGTTGGCGAATGGCGTTAATCAGCCAGCGTCCCAGCCCCGGCCAGCTAAAGACCATTTCAGTGATCATCGCCAGCGTCAGCATGGTAGAAAATTGCAGCCCCAAACGCGGGATAACCGGCGGCAGGGCATTGTGCAGCACATGGCGGCGCAAAATGGTTAGCCGCGAAACACCGCGCGTGGCGGCGGCTTTTACATAGTTTGTGTCATAGACGGCGATAGTGCTGATGCGCATTAAACGCACCACTTCCGTCGTTGGCGCGACCGCCAGCGTCAGTACCGGCAGCACCATGTGGCGCAGGGCGCTGATGATCATTTCGTGACGCCACGGTGAATCAGAAAGCCAGGCATCAATCAGCGCAAAACCGGTCACGTTTTTCACTTCATACAGCAGGTCAAAACGTCCGGAAACCGGCAGCCAGCCCAGCGTCAGCGAGAAGAACAGCGTCAGTAGCAGCGCCAGCCAGAATACGGGAATAGAAAAGCCGAGCAGGGCAAAAAAGCTGATCATTTTGTCCTGCCATTTATTGCGCGTAATCCCCGCCAGCATCCCTACAGGAATGCCGACCAGCAGCGCGAAACCGAACGCCAGAATGCACAGCTCCATCGTGGCCGGAAACACTTCACGCACCTGTTCGGAAATCGACTGGCCGTTAATGCTGGACACGCCGAAATCCCAGTGCATAACGCTGTCGAACCAAAATGCCCACGCGTTCCACAACGAGGCGCCCTGGAGCGGCGCATGTGGGGTGAAGTAGTTCAGGCTGAAGCCGACGAAGGTCAGGAAAAAGAGCGTAACCAGCAGCAGCAACAGGCGACGGAGGGTGAAAATAATCATGGTTTCTGCACCTTCTGTTCTTTTTCCCGCGAAACACCGGCGAAAGAGGCGTTACCGAATGGGCTTAACACCAGCCCTTTCATATCGTAGCGATAGGCCTGGAGGCGCAGCGACGAGGCCAAAGGCAGAATCGGCAATTCGCGCGCCAGAATCTGCTGGGCTTCGTCGTAGGCATCAATACGCGACGCCAGTTGCTGCGAGTCCAGGGCTTTGCGTAGCACGTTATCAAACTCACGGTCGCACCAGTGGGCGAAGTTAGTTTGTGAGGTAATCGCCGCGCAGCTCAACAATGGACGGAAGAAGCTGTCTGGATCGTTACTGTCGGTCGCCCAGCCGGAAAGCGTCAGGTCATGGTTCATGTCCATCAAACGAGCCTCCTGGAAGCGGCCTTCTACCGGCACAATCACCACTTTTACGCCGATTTGCGCCATATCGGCCTGGATAAGCTCGGCGGTCTTTAATGGGCTTGGGTTCCACGCTTGCGAACTGGTCGGAACCCACAAGTGCAGCGTCATTTTCTCAAGGCCCAATGCTTTTAAGCGGCGACGGGCTTCAGCCGGATTGTATTCGGTAATTTTAGCCTCGTTATCGTAAGCCCAGGAGGCGCGAGGCAAAATTGAGGCGGCGGTTTCCGCAGTGCCGTAATAAATAGACTGCATCAGGCGCTGGTTATTAATCGCCAGCGACAGGGCATGACGCACTTCCGGTTTGTCCAGCGGCGGCTTATTGGTGTTAAACGCCAGATAGGCGATGTTCATGCCCGGGCGCAGCGTCAGGCGCAGACGCGGATCATCGCGCAGAATGCTGAGCTGGCTGGCGGCAGGCCAGGCCAGTACATCGCACTCGCCGGTTAACAGCTTCGACAAGCGCCCCGTACCGCCGGAGCCGAGATCCACGACCACCTGCGGCATCAGCGGCGTACCGCGCCAAAAGTGGGGATGCCGTTGCAGGCGAATATATTGCCCGGCCCGATACTCATCCAACTGGAATGGGCCAGTACCGACCGGTTGGCGGTCTAGCTGTTCCTGGCGGTCTTGCTGGCTGAGTTTGTCGGCGTACTCGGCGGACATTACCGGAGCGTAGTGGGTGGCCAGATGCCAGAGAAACGACGCATCAGGGCGATTCAGGCGGAACTCCACCGTGCGGTTATCGAGCTTGCGCACACTGCGTACGCTGTCGGCAAACTGCAAACTGTCGAAATAGGGGAATGCGCTGCCGTTAACGTTATGCCACGGATGATTGCGGTTAAAAATACGCTCGAAGGTAAACACCACATCGTCGGCATTTAACGCGCGGGTTGGCGTAAACCAGCGGGTGGTTTGGAACGACACATTGCTGCGCAAATGGAAGCGGTAGGTCGCGCCGTTGTCCAGCACTTCCCAGCTTTCCGCCAGCTCCGGCACTAAGCGATAGGTATAAGGATCGACGTCCAGCAGCCGGTCATAAAGCTGAGCGGCCAGGGTATCGACAATCAGCCCGCTGCCTGCTTTTTGCGGATTAAAGGTGTTGACCTGCCCACTGACACAGTAGACAAAGCCGCTGTCGCGAATGTCGGCATGAGGAGGGGCGAGCGGTTGCGGCGCTGCAATGGCATGGCCGCAAAGTAACCCCAACGCCGCCAGTAATGATGACAAATTCAGGCGCATAGTTTCGTTAATTTTTCGATTGATCTGCAAAGTGTATCGCACTTACGGCTACCAGGTACAAATCTCTGAAAGCAACTGCCTTAAAAGTCACCAGTTTTACCGGCTATTGGTGGCAAAGCGACCTAAAGCGAGTGCTTCTTCAACAACGCGCGTAGCTGGTGGTACGTCAGCCCCAGTAGCTCGGCGGCCTGTTTTTGGTTGAATTTAGCCTGTTGCAGGCTTTGCTGTAGCAGGCTTTTTTCTTGCTCCAGCTGGAAATGCCGCAAATTTAACGGCAGCGCGGGGGCAGCGACCGATGCCGATGGCTCTGGCGCGACGGCGGGTTGGCGATAAAACGGGTCGATAATAATGTCGTCCAACGGAATGTCACTGCTGCCGTGGCGATACATCGAACGCTCCACCACGTTTTTCAGTTCACGAATATTCCCCGGCCAGCGGTAGTTTAGCAGCGTGTCGCGGGCGCGGTCGGTAAACCCCGGGAACAGCGGCAGCTTTAGCTCACGGCACATCTGAATCGCGAAATGTTCAGCCATTAACATAATGTCGCTTTGGCGTTCACGCAGCGGCGGCAACAGCACCACATCAAAGGCCAGACGGTCGAGCAGGTCAGCACGAAACGTGCCATCTGCTACCCTCTGCGGCAAATCGGCGTTGGTCGCGCAGACTAAACGCACGTTGACCTGAAGCGGCTGGCTGCCGCCCACGCGCTCCAGCTCGCCGTATTCAATCACGCGTAGCAGCTTTTCCTGCACTAACATCGGGGCTGTAGCCAGTTCATCAAGAAACAGCGTGCCGCCATCGGCGCGCTCGAAACGCCCGGGGTGGCGCTTTTGGGCGCCGGTAAATGCGCCCGCTTCGTGACCGAATAGCTCTGAATCGAGCAGGTTTTCATTGAGCGCCGCGCAGTTCAGCGAGATAAATGGCCCCTGCCAGCAGGAAGAGAGGTAGTGCAGACGGTTGGCGATAAGCTCTTTCCCCGTGCCGCGTTCGCCGATAATCAGCACCGGTTTATTCAGCGGGGCGAGGCGGGAAACCTGCTCCAGCACCTCGATAAAACGGTTGGCCTCGCCGAGAAGCGTATCTTTGTAATCTGCCATGATGAAATTCGCCACTTGTTGGTGTAATTCGCCATTTTACTGTAGGTCTTTGGCGATGAAAAATCAATCACACCTTTAATAATCAATAAGATAAAAAGTTGGCACGGAAGTTGTAATAGTCTCTACGCAGGGCTAAGCCCGAAACACAGAACTATGAGGATTGAACAATGGGTATTTTTTCTCGTTTTGCCGACATCGTGAACGCCAACATCAACTCACTGCTGGAAAAAGCGGAAGACCCGCAAAAACTGGTGCGTTTGATGATCCAGGAGATGGAAGACACGCTGGTTGAAGTGCGTTCTACCTCTGCCCGTGCGCTGGCAGAAAAGAAAGATCTGACACGCCGCGTTGAAAAAGCGCTGGCACAGCAGATGGAATGGCAGGAGAAGGCCGAACTGGCGCTGCGTAAAGATAAAGAAGATCTGGCGCGTGCGGCACTGATCGAAAAACAGAAGTTGACCGACGTTATCGCGACGCTTGAGCATGAAGTGACGCTGGTGGATGAAACGCTGGCGCGGATGAAAAAAGAGATTGGTGAGCTGGAAAATAAACTGAGCGAAACCCGTGCTCGCCAGCAATCTTTGGCGCTGCGTCACCAGGCAGCGAGTTCATCACGCGATGTGCGCCGTCAACTGGACAGCGGTAAACTGGACGAAGCAATGGCGCGGTTTGAATCTTTCGAGCGTCGAATCGACCATATGGAAGCGGAAGCCGAAAGCCACCGCTTTGGTAAACAGCCGTCGCTTGACCAGCAGTTTGCTGAACTGAAAGCGGATGATGAAATCAGTGAACAACTGGCGGCGCTGAAAGCCAAAATGCAGCAAAGCGACCAATAACAAGTTTTCATCATCATTCCGGCGGCACGCGTTGGTGCCGCTGCTCATAAATCATAAGGAGTATCTATGAGCGCGCTTTTCCTCGGCATCCCGTTAACGTTGTTTGTGCTGTTTGTGTTGCCGATTTGGCTATGGCTGCACTACAGCAACCGTTCCCGCTCAGGTGAGCTTTCGCAGGGCGAGAAACAGCGGTTGTTACAACTGACCGATGACGCAAAGCGGATGCGCGAGCGTATTCAGGCGCTGGAAGCCATTCTTGATGCTGAGCATCCAAACTGGAGAGACAACTAATGGCGACACTGGATTTCAGTAAAAAACTGTGGCGCATCCCGCAACAAGGCATGGTGAAAGGGGTGTGCGCCGGGATTGCGCAATTCCTGGATGTACCGGTCAAACTGGTACGAATTATCACCGTACTGGCGATGGTTTTTGGGCTGTTTTTCTTTGTGCTGGTGGCCTACGTTATTCTGACTTTTGCCCTCGACCCGATGCCGGAAGGGGCGATGGATAACGGGCAACAGCCTACCAGCCGTGACCTGCTGGATGCGGTTGATGCTGAACTGGCAGCGGGCGAACAGCGCCTGCGCGAGATGGAGCGCTACGTGACATCGGATACTTTTTCCCTGCGTAGCCGCTTCCGTCAGCTCTGAAAACGAGGTGAATGATGAGCAATAAATGGCAACGGGCCGGTCAGAAAGTGAAGCCCGGTTTGAAAATCGTCGGCAAGCTCGCGCTGCTGACCGCACTCCGCTACGGCCCGGCGGGTGTCGCTGGCTGGGCGGTAAAATCCGTTGCCCGTCGGCCTTTAAAAATGTTGCTGGCGGTGGCGCTGGAACCGTTGCTCAATCGTATGGCCAATAAACTGGCGCAGCACTACAAGCGATAAACGGCGCTCGTCAATACAATGGTATTGATAATGCAAATGCATCTAAAGAAAATATTGGTATTGATATCTATCAGCGGCGTGCTCGACGCCGCTGATGAATCAACGCATCGTTAACAGGTGTTTGGCGCTGAACCCTTTCTTTTTATCCCACCATCGCATTAATCCACATTTTACCCTTTGAGTCATAATTTGCGGCAGCTCACAAATACGCATTTTGCACGCAAGGAATCTGTTTTTTTCCGCTGAATCGGCCTTTTACCACTATTGACAGTCTTTTTTACTGAGAGTAGCCTTTTCTCGTGGGACCGCTACCATGAGAAATCAACGTGAACGAAAAAATTCTTCAACTGCTTTCCGATGTGTATGGAAATACATTTTCAGAACAACATATCGCATCGCTTTTTTCTAATATTGAACAGGCCGAAAGAGTAATATCAAAAACGCGAAAACAGCAATGGGATGAGCGTGATGTGGTATTGATAACCTATGCTGACCAATTTCGTGGAGAGCAGGGGAAACCGCTAGCCGTTTTTAATGATGTGTACCAGAGATGGTTTTCCTCTGTTTTTTCACATGTCCATCTATTGCCTTTTTATCCGTGGTCCTCTGATGATGGCTTCTCAGTAAAAGATTATTATCAGGTAGACCCCAATAGTGGCGAGTGGGGAGATGTACAGGCGTTAAGTTCATCGGCAAAATTAATGTTCGACTTTGTTTGTAACCATATATCGGCTCACAGTGGATGGTTTAAGCAATATTTGAATCAGACGCCGGAATATAAAGATTTCTTTATTGAAATGGATCCCGCGACTGATTTAAGTGCGGTAACGCGACCGCGTGCGCTACCTCTGCTGACCCCCTTTACCCTGAAAGATGGCTCCGTTCGCTCACTGTGGACGACCTTCAGCGATGACCAGCTCGATCTCAACTATGCCTGCCCGGATGTGCTGCTGGCGATGGTGGATGTTCTGCTGCACTACCTCAAACAGGGCGCAGAGTATATCCGTCTGGATGCGGTGGGTTTTATGTGGAAAGAGCCGGGTACGAGCTGCATTCATCTGCAAAACACGCACCGTTTAATCAAACTCTTCCGCGCCATTGTAGAGCGCGTCGCGCCAGGCACGGTGATTATCACTGAAACCAATGTACCGCATAAAGATAACATCGCTTATTTCGGTAACGGCACTGATGAGGCTCACATGGTCTATCAGTTCTCACTGCCGCCGCTGGTGCTGCACTCGGTGCTGACCCAGGATGTCTCGGCGCTCTGCCAGTGGGGCGCAACATTGCAACTTCCTTCTGCGCAGACGACGTGGTTTAACTTCCTGGCCTCTCATGACGGCATTGGTTTGAACCCGCTGCGTGGCCTGCTGCCAGAAGAAGAGATCCTCTCTCTGGTGGACATGCTGCAACAGGAAGGTGCACTCGTTAACTGGAAGCAAAACCCGGATGGCAGTCGTAGCCCTTACGAAGTTAACGTCACGTATATGGACGCCCTTAATACGCAGAGCAGCAATGATGATGAGCGGTTACGGCGTTTTATTCTGGCTCACGCTATTTTGCTGAGCTTCCCTGGCGTTCCCGCTATTTATATCCAGAGTATTCTGGGTTCCCGTAATGATTATCTGGGCGTAGAGCGTTTGGGATATAATCGCGCAATTAACCGTGAAAAATATATCAGCGCCATGCTGGAGTCAGAATTGCAAGATGACGTTACGCTACGTCATAAAGTTTATCATTCGTTATCAGCTCTTATTAAACTTCGTCGCGGTTTAACCGCCTTTCATCCTGACAGCCAATTTTCAATACGTGCGCTTTCCTCGACGGTCATGCAAATAATTCGCCGCGCGGAGTCCGGCGAGGTGATAACCGCTTTATTTAATGTTAGTCGTAATAGTCAGTCTGTTTGTGTCGATATCACGGCGGGTGTGGATTTAATCTCTGGCGAGACGCTCTCCTCTGCTGAGATATTACTTCAACCGTGGCAGGTTATGTGGATTAAAAAATAACAAGGAACATCTAATGATTAAATCAAAAATCGTGCTGATATCAGCACTGGTTTCCTGCGCCCTGATTTCAGGGTGTAAAGAAGATAAAGCGAATGTCACCATTGAATTTATGCACTCGTCGGTTGAACAGGAGCGCCAGGCGATTATTAGCAAACTGATTACGCGTTTCGAAAAAGAAAACCCAGGGATTAGCGTAAAACAGGTTCCGGTTGAAGAGGACGCCTACAACACCAAAGTGATCACCTTGTCACGAAGCGGTTCGCTGCCGGAGGTGATTGAAACCAGCCATGACTACGCCAAAGTGATGGATAAAGAGCAATTGCTCGATCGGAAAGCGATTGAGAACGTGATTCGCGCGGTAGGCGAGCAACAATTTTATGACGGTGTGCTGCGTATCGTGCGCACGGAAGATGGCACGGCCTGGACGGGAGTGCCGGTCAGCGCCTGGATTGGCGGGATCTGGTATCGCAAAGATGTGCTGGCCAACGCTGGGCTGGCAGAGCCGAACAATTGGGCACAACTACTGGACGTGGCGCAGAAACTTAACGACCCGGTGCATAAGAAATATGGCATCGCGCTGCCGACGGCAGAAAGCGTGCTGACGGAACAGTCGTTCTCTCAGTTTGCGTTGTCAAACCAGGCCAACGTTTTTAACGCCGAAGGCCATATTACGCTCAATACGCCGGAGATGGCTCAGGCGCTGACCTATTACCGCGCTTTGGCGGCAAATACCATGCCTGGCTCTAACGACATCATGGAAGTCAAAGATGCCTTTATGAACGGCACTGCGCCGATGGCGATTTACTCCACCTACATTCTTCCGGCCGTCATTAAAGAAGGGGGGGCGAACAACGTCGGTTTTGTCGTACCAACGGAGAAAACATCAGCCGTCTACGGCATGTTGACCTCCCTCACCATTACCTCCGGGCAAGAGAGTGCCGAGACGCAAGCGGCTGAGAAGTTTGTCACTTTTATGGAGCAAGCCGAGAACATTGCCGACTGGGTGATGATGTCGCCGGGTGCGGCGCTGCCGGTCAATAAAGCGGTTGTCACCACCGCCACCTGGCAACAGAACGACGTGATTAAAGCGCTGGGTACGCTGCCAAATCAACTGATTGCTGAACTGCCGAATATCCAGGTGTTTGGTGCAGTGGGCGATAAAAACTTTACCCGCATGGGCGATGTCACAGGCTCCGGTATCGTGAGCTCGATGGTGCATAACGTGACGGTAGGGAAAGCCGACCTCGACAAAACAATCGCAGCGAGCCAGAAAAAACTGGATGAGCTGATTGAGCAGCAGTAATGGGGAAGTGGAAAGCCGTTATGAATAGGTTCTTTTCAGGTCGTTCCGATATGCCTTTGGCGATGCTATTGCTGGCACCGAGCCTGTTGCTGCTCGGTGGGCTGGTGGCCTGGCCGATGATTTCCAATATCGAAATCAGCTTTATGCGCCTGCCGCTGAATCCGCGTATCGAGTCTACCTTCGTCGGGATGAGTAACTATATCCGTATTCTCTCCGACCCTGGATTCTGGCACTCGTTGTGGATGACCGTTTGGTATACCGCGCTGGTGGTGGCGGGCAGTACGGTGCTTGGGCTGGGGGTGGCGATGTTTTTCAACCGTGAATTCCGGTTGCGGAAAACCGCGCGTTCGCTGGTGATCCTCTCCTACGTCACGCCGTCGATTTCGCTGGTCTTTGCCTGGAAGTATATGTTCAACAACGGCTACGGCATTGTGAACTATCTCGGTGTCGATCTCCTGCATCTCTACGATCGGGCGCCGCTGTGGTTCGATAATCCCAGTAGCAGCTTTGTCCTGGTGGTGCTGTTCGCCATCTGGCGTTACTTCCCGTATGCCTTTATCTCATTTCTGGCAATTTTGCAGACGATTGATAAATCGCTGTATGAGGCGGCTGAAATGGATGGTGCTAACGGCTGGCAACGTTTTCGGATTGTCACGCTGCCCGCCATTATGCCGGTGCTGGCAACCGTGTTGACGCTGCGCACCATCTGGATGTTCTACATGTTCGCTGATGTTTATCTGCTGACCACCAAAGTCGATATCCTCGGCGTCTATCTCTATAAAACCGCTTTTGCATTTAATGACTTAGGTAAGGCGGCGGCGATTTCCGTGGTGCTGTTTATCATTATTTTCGCGGTAATCCTGCTGACCAGAAAACGGGTGAACCTCAATGGCAACAAATAAGCGCAAGCTCGGACGTATCGGGTTTTATTGTGGGTTGAGCGTCTTTTTGCTGATCACACTGTTTCCTTTCTTCGTGATGCTGATGACCTCATTCAAAAGTGCGAAAGAGGCCATTTCGCTGCACCCGACGCTATTCCCGCAGGATTGGACGCTGGAGCACTACGTTGACATCTTTAACCCGGTGATCTTTCCCTTTGTGGACTATTTCCGCAACAGCCTGGTGGTGTCGGTCGTCTCTTCCGTGGTGGCGGTGTTCCTCGGTGTGCTGGGGGCTTATGCACTCTCGCGCCTGCGCTTTAAAGGGCGGATGACCATCAATGCCAGTTTCTACACGGTGTATATGTTCTCCGGCATTTTGCTGGTGGTTCCGCTGTTCAAAATTATTACTGCGCTTGGCATCTATGACACCGAGATGGCGCTCATCATCACGATGGTCACGCAAACGCTGCCAACCGCCGTGTTCATGCTGAAAAGCTATTTCGACACCATCCCGGATGAGATTGAAGAAGCGGCGATGATGGATGGCCTCAACCGCCTGCAAATCATCTTTCGCATCACCGTTCCGCTGGCGATATCGGGGCTGGTTTCGGTGTTTGTTTACTGCTTTATGGTGGCGTGGAATGACTATCTGTTTGCGTCAATTTTCCTCTCCAGCGCCAGCAATTTCACCCTGCCGGTTGGCCTGAACGCGCTGTTCAGTACGCCGGACTATATCTGGGGACGCATGATGGCCGCGTCGCTGGTGACGGCGCTGCCTGTCGTCATTATGTACGCGCTTTCCGAACGTTTTATTAAAAGTGGTTTGACCGCAGGTGGCGTGAAGGGCTAAGGCGGCCAGTTTAATCAAGGAGTTGTAAATGAAAAAGTTAGTGGCTACAGAACCGCGCGTCGCGGCGCTGGTGGAATATGAAGATCGCGCAGTGTTAGCTCACGAAGTGAAGATTCGAGTGCGCTACGGCGCGCCGAAACACGGCACTGAAGTGGTCGATTTTCGCGCTGCCAGCCCGTTTATTGATGAAGAGTTTAACGCCGACTG
This sequence comes from Kluyvera fluvialis, assembly GCF_059725275.1. Taxonomy (NCBI): domain Bacteria; kingdom Pseudomonadati; phylum Pseudomonadota; class Gammaproteobacteria; order Enterobacterales; family Enterobacteriaceae; genus Kluyvera; species Kluyvera fluvialis. The sequence goes on from NZ_AP046142.1 coordinate 2,307,401, forward strand.
GCAGATGTTTTCGCCGCGCCCGGACGATGCGCCGCGTGGTATTGAGTTCGGTAAGTTCCAGCTCGGCAACATGGTGGTGGGCGACATTATTGAGTGCGGCGACCGCGTTACCGACTACGCCGTAGGCGATAGCGTCTGTGGTTATGGCCCATTGTCGGAAACGGTCATCATTAACGCCGTGGATAACTACAAGCTGCGCAAGATGCCGCAAGGCAGTAGCTGGAAGAACGCAGTGTGCTATGACCCCGCGCAGTTTGCGATGAGCGGCGTGCGCGATGCTAACGTTCGTGTTGGTGATTTTGTGGTCATTATCGGTTTAGGGGCGATTGGTCAAATCGCGGTGCAGTTGGCGAAAAAAGCGGGGGCGTCGGTAGTGATTGGCGTTGACCCGATAGCTCACCGTTGCGATATCGCCCGTCGTCACGGCGCGGATTTTTGTCTTAACCCAATCGGCACAGATGTTGGTAAAGAGATTAAAACGCTGACCGGCAAGCAGGGCGCTGATGTGATAATCGAAACCAGCGGCTATGCCGACGCGCTGCAATCGGCGCTGCGCGGCCTGGCCTACGGCGGCACTATCTCCTACGTCGCCTTCGCCAAACCGTTTGCCGAAGGCTTCAACCTCGGTCGCGAAGCGCATTTTAACAACGCCAAAATCGTCTTCTCCCGCGCCTGTAGCGAACCGAACCCAGACTATCCGCGCTGGAGCCGCAAGCGTATTGAAGAAACCTGCTGGGAATTACTGATGAACGGTTATCTCAATTGTGACGCGCTGATAGACCCCGTAGTGACCTTCGCCAGCAGCCCGGAAAGCTACATGCAGTACGTTGACCGTCACCCGGAACAGAGCATCAAAATGGGCGTCACGTTTTAATCAAAGGAATGAACAGATGAAAATTGGTACACAGAATCAGGCTTTTTTCCCAGAAAACATTCTGGATAAATTTCGTTATATCAAAGAGATGGGCTTCGATGGTTTTGAAATCGACGGCAAACTGCTGGTCAATAATATCGCTGAAGTGAAAGCGGCAATCAAAGAGACAGGATTGCCCGTCACCACTGCCTGTGGCGGCTATGATGGCTGGATTGGCGATTTTATTGAAGAGCGCCGCCTGAACGGCCTTGCGCAGATTGAACGCATTCTCGAAGCGTTGGCGGAAGTAGGCGGCAAAGGCATTATCGTCCCGGCGGCGTGGGGCATGTTTACCTTCCGCTTGCCGCCGATGACCTCGCCGCGCAGCCTGGAGGGCGACCGCAAAGCGGTGAGCGAATCGCTGCGTTATCTCGATAAGGTTGCCGAACGTACCGGAACCGTCGTCTACCTGGAGCCGCTCAACCGCTACCAGGATCATATGATCAACACCCTGGCCGATGCCCGCCGCTATATCGTGGAAAACGATCTGAAACAGGTGCAGATCATCGGTGATTTTTATCACATGAATATCGAAGAAGACGATATGGCGCAGGCGCTGCACGATAATCGTGACCTGCTGGGGCATGTGCATATCGCGGATAACCATCGTTACCAGCCAGGTAGCGGCACGCTGAATTTCAGCGAGCTATTTGACCAGTTGCGCGACGATAATTACCAGGGCTACGTGGTGTACGAAGGGCGGGTACGGGCCGAAAACCTGGCCGCAGCCTACCGCCAGTCGTTGGCCTGGCTGCGTACTTGTTAAGAGGATTGCCGTGAAAAGTGCAATGACAAGCTCTCCGCTACAGGTCGCGATTATTGGCGCCGGTCAGGTGGCGGATAAAGTTCATGCTTCGTACTACTGCACCCGCGACGACCTGGAACTGGTGGCTGTCTGTGACAGCCGCCGGTCACAGGCGCAGGCGCTTGCAGAGAAATACGGTAATGCCTCGGTCTGGGACAATCCGCAGGCGATGCTACAGGCGGTGAAACCCGATGTGGTGAGCGTCTGTTCGCCCAACCGTTTTCATTTTGAGCATACCTTGATGGCGCTGGAGGCTGGGTGTCATGTGATGTGCGAAAAGCCGCCAGCGATGACGCCGGAGCAGGCGCTGGAAATGTGCCAGACCGCGCGTCGCGTGGGCAAAGTGCTGGCCTACGATTTTCACCATCGTTTCGCTCTTGATACGCAACTGCTGCGCGAACAGGTGGCATCGAACGTGCTGGGGGAGGTCTACGTCACTCAGGCCAAAGCCTTACGCCGCTGCGGTGTGCCGGGTTGGGGCGTCTTTACGAATAAAGAGTTGCAAGGTGGTGGCCCGCTTATCGATATCGGTATCCATATGCTTGATGCCGCAATGTATGTACTGGGCTTCCCGCAGGTGAAACGGGTTCACGCCCACAGCTTTCAGAAGATTGGGACGCGTAAAAACCGGGGTCAGTTTGGTGAGTGGGATCCGGCGAGCTATACCGTTGAAGATGCGCTGTTTGGCACGATTGAGTTCCAGAGCGGCGGCATTTTGCGCCTCGAAACCTCTTTTGCGCTCAATATCCCTGAACAGTCGATTATGAACGTCAGCTTTTGCGGCGATAAAGCCGGGGCGACGCTATTTCCCGCGCAGGTCTATAGCGACAACGACGGGGAGTTGGTGATGCTGCGACAGCGTGAACAGGCCGACGATCAACGTCATTTCCGCAGCATGGATGCTTTTGTTAACCATGTGCAGGGCGCGCCCGTGATGATTGCCGATGCCGAGCAGGGATACGTTATCCAGCAACTGGTATCGGCGCTGTATCAATCCGCAGAAACAGGGACTTATGTGGAACTATGACTAAACCTGTAATGTTATCTGACCCTGTTTTTTGCCCGCATAGCCTGGACAAATATGCTTCGCTGATGACGGTGGGCAACGGTTATTTAGGCGTTCGCGGCACACACGAAGAGGCGTATACCCAGCAAACCCGTGGGATGTATCTGGCTGGGCTATATCACCGGGCGGGCAAAGATGAAATTAACGAACTGGTTAACCTGCCGGATGTGGTGGGCGCAGAAATCACCCTGAACGGCGAGATCTTCTCTCTGGCCAGCGGCACGATTGAAAGCTGGCAGCGCGAGCTGGATCTGGCCTGTGGCGAACTCCGTCGCTGCCTGGTGTGGCGGGCGGAAAGCGGGGCGCGCTTTATGATTGACAGCCGCCGCTTTGTCTCGGCAGAAAAACTGCCGTTGCTGGCGATGGAGATTGCCATCACGCCGCTGGATTCTGATGCCAGCATTGCTATCGTCACGGGCATTGATGCCACGATAACCAATCATGGCCGCCAGCACATCGACGAGACTCAGATCCGGCGGTTTGGGCAACACCTGTTACAGGGCGTCTATACCACTCAGGACGGGCGAAACGATATCGCCATCACCACTTTCAGCAGCATGAGCGGTGAAGCGCCGTGCAGTGTTTCCGCCAAAGAACGCCGCCTGATGCAGCATAACCGCACGCGAGTCCGCGCGGGCGAACGGGTCACGCTGCAAAAACTGGCCTGGGTGACCTGGCGCTCAGAGCGCGATAGCTCGCTGGAACACTGGAGCGGTGAATCGCGCCAACAGATTGAGGAATGTGCGCAACAGGGATATGAGACGCTGCGCGCGGCATCGGTGAAAAACTGGCGTGGCTGGTGGCAACGGCGGCGTGTGGAAGTGAACAGCGTCGATGCCGCTGACCAGCGGGCGCTGGATTTTGTGCTTTATCATTTGCGTGTGATGACGCCGGTACACGACGAACGCAGCAGTATCGCGGCGAAAGGAATGACAGGAGAGGGCTATAAAGGCCACGTATTCTGGGATACCGAAGTTTTCTTGCTGCCGTTTCATCTCTTTACCGAGCCGACTATCGCCAGAAGTTTGCTCCGTTATCGTTGGCATAATTTGCCCGGCGCGCAGGAGAAAGCCCGACGGCACGGTTGGCAAGGGGCGCTGTTTCCCTGGGAGAGCGCTCGCAGCGGCGAGGAAGAAACGCCTGAATTTGCCGCAATGAATATCCGCACTGGGATGCGGCAAAAAGTGGCATCTGCACAGGCAGAACACCATCTGGTGGCGGATATCGCGTGGGCGGTAGTGAACTACTGGCACGCAACGGGCGATCGCCATTTTATGTCCCATGAAGGGCTGACGCTGCTGCTGGAAACGGCAAAATTCTGGCTAAGCTGGGCGGTTGTGGTGAATGACCGTCTGGAGATCCACGATGTAATAGGCCCGGATGAGTATACCGAGCATATCAATAATAATGCCTTCACCAACTACATGGCGTATTACAACGTCGAACAGGCGCTCTATTTTGCCCGCCTGTACGGCAGCACCGATGATGCTTTTATGCAACGTGCGGCGGAGTTCTTACAGCGTCTTTGGCTGCCGGATATTCAGCCTGATGGCGTACTGCCGCAGGATGATTCCTTCCTCAGGAAACCAGTTATCGACCTGGCGAAATATAAAGCGCAGGCGGGTAAGCAGAGCATTCTGCTCGATTATTCGCGGGCGGAAGTCAATGACATGCAGATCCTCAAGCAGGCAGATGTGGTGATGCTGACCTATATGCGGCCTGAGTGCTTCAGCCAGGAGACATGTCTGGCGAACCTGCGCTTTTATGAACCCCGGACGATCCACGACTCCTCGCTGAGTCAGGCTATCCACGGCATTGTGGCAACGCGCTGCGGCGATCCTGCGCTGGGGTATCAGTTCTGGCATGGGGGGCGGCAAATCGATCTCGGCGATGATCCCCATAGCAGCGACGACGGCATTCATGCGGCGGCAACCGGGGCCATCTGGCTGGGGGCTATCCAGGGGTTTGCTGGGGTCTGCGTGCGTGATGGCGAACTGCATCTGGCACCTTCATTACCGCCCCAGTGGCAGCGTCTTCGTTTTCCGCTGTGCTGGCAGGGAAGGTCGCTCGACATCACGGTGGAGCGCGAACAGATCGCGATTCGGAGTTCCGCCCCCGTCAAGCTATGGCTCAATGGGCAGCCGAAAACCGTCACGGAGGCCGCTCTGTTTCGTCTCGACGATGTTATTTCGCCCTCTTATGGGACCGCTACCACATACAAGGATAGCGAATGAAACCTCAGGCTATTATCTTCGACCTCGATGGCGTCATCACCGACACGGCGCACCTTCACTTTCTGGCCTGGCGGGAAATTGCACAAGAGATAGGGATTGATATTGATGTGCGGTTCAACGAGAGCCTGAAAGGTATCAGTCGCGGTGAATCATTGCGCCGTATTCTGCAACATGGCGGGAAAGAAGGGGCATACAGCCCGCAGGCATGTGCAGAGTTGGCGTTGCGTAAAAATGCCCTTTACGTTCGTACTTTGCGCCAGTTGAACGCCGACTCGGTACTGCCGGGGATCCGCGAACTGCTTGTGGCACTGCGCGAGCAGCGGATCCCGTGCGGGCTGGCCTCGGTGTCACTCAATGCCCCCGCGATTTTGCAGGCGCTGGAGCTGACAGGCTTTTTCACATTTTGCGCCGATGCAGCACAAATCACCCGCTCTAAGCCTGACCCGGAAATTTTCCTCGCCGCTTGCAAAGGGCTTGGGGTGAACCCCGCGAGCTGTATCGGAATTGAAGATGCTCAGGCGGGAGTCGAGGCCATCAACGCCAGCGGCATGTTATCGGTGGCGATTGGGGCAGGGCTTCACGGCGCGGATCTCCATCTTCCGGCAACAAAATATCTGACGTGGCCGTGTTTATCGGCTTTCTGGCTAGAGGCAAAGTAAGGGAATCAACATGGCACAGCTTTCGCTGCAACATATTCAAAAAATATATGATAACCAGGTTCACGTAGTTAAAGATTTCAACCTGGAGATCGAAGACAAAGAGTTCATCGTTTTTGTCGGGCCGTCCGGCTGCGGTAAATCCACCACGCTGCGGATGATTGCCGGGCTTGAGGAGATAAGCGCCGGTGAACTGCTGATTGACGGTAAACGGATGAACGATGTTCCGGCAAAAGCGCGCAACATCGCGATGGTCTTTCAGAACTACGCGCTGTATCCGCATATGACGGTATACGACAATATGGCGTTTGGCCTGAAAATGCAGAAGATTGACCGCGCGGTGATTGATGAGCGCGTGAACTGGGCGGCGCAAATACTTGGCCTGCGTGAATATCTCAAGCGGAAACCTGGCGCGCTTTCCGGCGGCCAGCGCCAGCGAGTTGCGCTGGGGCGTGCGATTGTCCGTGAAGCGGGCGTGTTCTTGATGGATGAACCGCTGTCCAACCTTGACGCCAAGCTCCGTGTGCAGATGCGCGCGGAGATAAGCAAGCTGCATCAAAAGCTGAACACCACCATGATCTACGTAACCCACGATCAGACGGAAGCCATGACCATGGCAACGCGGATCGTCATCATGAAAGACGGGATTGTGCAGCAGGTCGGGGCGCCGAAAACGGTTTATAATCATCCGGCGAATATGTTTGTCGCCGGTTTTATTGGTTCACCAGCCATGAACTTTATTCGCGGCGTTATTGACGGAAACCAGTTTGTAACGGAAACCCTTAAATTAACCATCCCGCAAGAGAAGCTCACGGCGTTAAAAGCCCAGCGGGATCACCACCAGGCCGTTATTTTTGGCATTCGCCCGGAAGATATTCATCCAGAACTACAGCATGAAAATAGCGTTGCCGCCAAAATTAGCGTTGCGGAGTTAACCGGCGCTGAATTTATGCTTTACACCACGGTCGGCGGACATGAATTAGTCGTTCGCGCTGGGGCAATTAATGACTATTACGCAGGAGATAATATTACTATCCATTTTGATATGGCTAAAAGCCATTTCTTTGACGCAGAAACGGAAGTCGCTATTTGACACTCAATTCAAGATGCGGGTGATATTGCCGGATGGCGCTGCGCTTATCCGGCCTACGGGCTGGTTGGGTTGTAGGCCTGATAAGGCGAAAGCCGCCATCAGGCGTTGCGATGATATTACCGGATGGTTGTAGGCCTGATAAGGCGTAAGCCGCCATCAGGCATTGCGGTGAAATAACCGGATGACGCTGTGCTTATCCGGCCTGCAACTAATATCAATGCACTTTAAAACATGACGAATATAAATCCGTATATTTATTTTAATAAGGAATAAAATGAAAAGATTACTACCCTGTGCCGCGCTGGCCATGAGCGCGGGTATTGCCTGTGCGCAGGCGGCAGAAAATAACGACTGGAAATTTAATATCGGTGCGATGTATGAAATAGAAAACGTCGAAAGCCAGTCTGAAGATATGGACGGTTTATATGAACCTTCTGTTTGGTTTAATGCCTCTTATGGCGCGTGGCGAGTTGCCGTCGCTTATTATCAGGAAGGCCCCGTTGATTATAGCAGCGGTTCTCGAGGATCATGGTTTGATCGTCCTGAGCTGGAAGTGCGTTATCAGTTTATTGATAGCGATGCCTTCTCTTTGGGGTTAACCGGCGGGTTCCGCAATTATGGCTACCATTTTGAAGATGACCGTGGTGATGACGCCGGAACCGCCAATATGCAGCGCTGGAAAATTCAGCCTGACTGGAACCTGCGCCTGAGTGATGACTGGCGTTTTGGCGGCTGGCTATCGCTTTATCAGTTTGCTAACGATCTGGATGAAACCGGCTATGCGGATAGCCGCGTCGAAACGGAAACCGGCTTTACCTGGACAATTAACGATACCTTCTCGGTGGTGGCTAACTACTACCTGGAGCGTGGGTTTAATATGGATTCGTCACGTAATAACGGTGAATTTTCCACTCAGGAACTGCGGGCATATCTGCCTATTGCACTGGGAAACACCACCTTGACGCCCTATACGCGTATCGGCCTGGATCGCTGGTCTAACTGGGACTGGCAGGATGATATCGAGCGCGAAGGCCACGATTTTAACCGCGTGGGGATGCTGTACGCCTATGATTTCCAGAATGGTGTCTCAATGACGCTGGAGTACGCGTTCGAGTGGCAACATCATGACGAAGGCGCAAATGACAAATTCCACTACGCTGGAGTGGGAGTCAACTACGCCTTCTGATCGAATCAGGGATACGACGGTATCCCTGTTTTAACGCGGATTGTCGGGTAATGAAATATGTGTAGCGATCGTCATATTTTGTACCGCGACTTTCCCGGCGATAAGTTCAAACAAAAGTGTGCAACTCTGTTCGCCTAATTCTCGCGTTGGGATATCGATACTGCCTGGCGGCGGTGACAAAATAAAAGAAAGCATTTCATTGCTATATCCGACAACGGCAACCTGCTGCGGAATATTGATATTTTTTTCAGCCGCTGCACGATACAAACTCATCAGTTTTAAGCTATCGGTTGCAAATACGGCATCAGGCAGTGGTGACTGGCTGAATAATTTCCTGGCAGCGGCTAATGCGCTCTCATGGGTATAGCCGCCATCAATCACCCAATCCTGATTCAGCGTCAGATGATGTTTATTCAGGCTCTGTTTATAGCCGTTAACCCGATCAATAGAAACATGATAATCCAGCGGTGCATGTAAACAGGCGATCCGCCGCCGCCCGTTATCAATTAGCGCATCGGTTAATGCGATGCTGTCCTGATAATTATCGGTATCAACAGAATAGACGTAGTTGTATTTCCCTTCGACTTTACCGATTACCACCACCGGAATACCGTATTTATCCAGCTGGGCAAAAAAAGACTCATCGGCAGGGGAACTCAACATAATGATCCCCTTGACCATTTTTTGCCTGATTTTATTTTCACATTTTTGCAAATCATCAGCCGTACTACGGGAGGTTTGTAATATTACGTCAAACCCTTTTTCTTCCGCCTTAGCCGTAATGGCGTGTAACACTTCAGAGAAAAAAGGATTTCCGGTTGTGGTTTTTGCCGAACGGGTTGAAATGACCATAATGGCGTCAAACCCGGAGGAGGTCAGGGCGCGAGCAAGTTTATTTGGCTGGTATTGTAATTCTTCAATAGCGCGTAAAACTTTTTCCTTCGCTTCTGGTGATATGTTTGTTTGCTGATTCAGCACTCGCGATACTGTCGATTTTGAAACACCGGCGACGCGTGCGATATCGTATATAGTAGGAGACATATACTGGTGGCTCTGTCCGAGAGTGAATTACACTCTATCTTATGGAGTTACCTCGCGGATGACAACATGAGGTAGTTGATAACCAACAACCTGACCCCATTACTATCAACAGTCTGTACATCTTTAAGCGCTCTTTAGGGCATCACAGGACCGCAATGAAGCGACTCAAAAATGAACTTAATGCGCTGGTCAACCGTGGTGTTGACCGCCATCTTCGTATTGCCGTGACGGGCCTCAGCCGCAGCGGCAAAACGGCTTTTATCACCGGCATGGTGAATCAACTACTGAATATTCACACCGGTGCGCGGTTGCCGTTGCTCAGCGTAGTGAGGGAAGAGCGCCTGCTGGGGGTGAAACGGATACCCCAACGCGATCTCGGTGTTCCCCGTTTTACCTACGACGAAGGGCTGGCACAACTGTACGGGCAGCCTCCGGCCTGGCCGACGCCCACACGTGGTGTTAGCGAGATTCGCCTTGCGTTGCGCTATAAATCGACCGACTCCCTACTACGTCATTTTAAAGACACTTCGACGCTATATCTGGAAATTGTTGATTACCCAGGTGAATGGCTGCTCGACCTGCCGATGCTCAATCAGGATTATTTAAGCTGGTCACGCCAGATGACCGGGCTGCTGAACGGGCAGCGTGAGGAATGGTCGGCAAGATGGCGACAGCTTTGCGAAGGGCTAGACCCGCTTGCTCCCGCAGATGAAAACCGGCTGGCGGAGATTGCCGAGGCCTGGACTGATTATCTGCACCAGTGCAAAAAACAGGGGCTGCATTTTATTCAGCCGGGGCGCTTTGTGCTACCGGGCGAGCTGGCCGGTGCGCCCGCGCTGCAATTTTTCCCGTGGCCGGATGTTGATGCCATTGGCGAAAGCAAGCTGGCTCAGGCAGATAAACACAGCAATGCGGGCATGTTGCGTGAGCGCTTTAACTACTACTGCGAAAAAGTGGTGAAGGGCTTTTATAAAGAGCACTTCCTGCGTTTCGACCGCCAGATTGTGCTGGTGGACTGCTTGCAACCGCTCAACAGCGGGCCGCAGGCGTTCAATGATATGCGCCTTGCATTGACGCAACTGATGCATAGCTTCCACTACGGCCAGCGCACGCTGTTCCGCCGCCTGTTTTCTCCGGTTATCGACAAACTGCTGTTTGCGGCGACCAAAGCCGATCATGTCACGATCGATCAGCACGGCAATATGGTGTCGCTGCTGCAACAGTTGATTCAGGATGCGTGGCAAAATGCGGCCTTTGAAGGTATCGCTATGGATTGCCTGGGGGTGGCCTCGGTGCAGGCGACCCAAAGCGGCCTGATTGAGGTGAACGGCGAGAAAATTCCTGCGCTACGCGGCCACCGTTTGGCCGACGGACAGCCGTTAACCGTCTATCCGGGGGAAGTGCCAGCGCGTCTGCCGGGGCAAGCGTTCTGGGATAAACAGGGGTTTCAGTTTGAAGCGTTCCGCCCCCAGACGATGGATGTAGACCAGCCGTTGCCGCATATTCGCCTGGATGCTGCGCTGGAGTTCTTGATTGGAGATAAATTGCGATGACCGAGTCATTCAAACCACGGATAGATTTTGCTGGCCCGCTTGACGAGGCAAAAGACCAACAGTTGAAAACCGCGTTAGCGTTTGAAGGTGAGACGGCGGAGAAATTCGCCCCGGTTATGGCTGACGATGAACCCGAACCAGAAGGGCAGGCGGAAGCCGCCGTGGATGCGGCGCTGCGCCCGAAACGCAGCCTGTGGCGTAAAATGGTGACCGCAGGGCTAACGCTGTTTGGTTTTAGCGTTGTCGCTCAGGGTGTGCAGTGGACGATGAACGCCTGGCAAACGCAGGACTGGGCTGCACTGGGCGGATGTGCCGCCGGTGCGCTGATTGTGGGTGCGGGCGTCGGTTCAGTGGCTACCGAGTGGCGCAGGCTGTGGCGTTTACGCCAGCGTGCGCAAGAGCGTGATGAAGCGCGTGTGCTGATGCACAGCCACGGCGTTGGTAAGGCTCGCGCTTTCTGCGAAGGGCTGGCGCGCCAGGCCGGGCTGGATAACGCTCATCCGGCGCTGCAACGCTGGTATGCGGCCATCCATGAAACGCAAAACGATCGTGAAGTGGTCAGCCTGTATGCGCATCTGGTGCAACCGGTGCTAGATGCCCAGGCGCGGCGTGAAATCAGCCGCTCTGCGGCGGAATCAACCTTGATGATTGCCGTTAGCCCGCTGGCGCTGGTGGATATGGGCTTTATCGCCTGGCGTAACCTGCGTTTGATTAACCGTATCGCTAACCTCTACGGCATTGAGCTGGGTTATTACAGCCGTCTGCGTCTGTTCCGCCTGGTGCTGATTAACATCGCTTTTGCTGGTGCGAGTGAACTGGTGCGTGAAGTCGGGATGGACTGGATGTCGCAGGATCTCGCCGCCCGCTTGTCAACGCGCGCCGCGCAGGGCATTGGCGCGGGTCTGCTGACTGCCCGCTTAGGGATCAAAGCGATGGAGCTGTGCCGCCCGTTGCCGTGGATCGATAACGACAAACCCCGGTTGGGCGATTTCCGCCGTGAGCTGATTGGGCAGTTAAAAGAGACTATCCAGAAAGGCAAAAAAGATAAAGACGCCTAACAAGTAGGCCGGATAAGGCGCGCAAGCGCCGCCATCCGGCACGGTTGCCGCCATTGCCCGATGGCGTGGGTTTGTCGGTCGGATAAGGCGTTTATGCCGCCATCCGGTAATCTGCGCCGTTTTGCCTGATGGCGCTGCGCTTATCAGGCCTACAAACAGGCCTGCACGTGTTTATACCCCACCAATATTTGTCCTACAATGAACGTATAACTTTACGGCACAAAGGCCAATTTTCCGTCATACTGTCAATAATTGTTGACACTCATCTTCACGCCAGCAAATAAGTGTCTTATTATTCATACGTCTTTGGCTTAAAAGGGTGAAAACTCCCATGCGTCTTGAAGTCTTTTGTGAAGACCGTCTCGGTCTGACCCGTGAATTGCTCGATTTGCTGGTACTGCGTGGCATTGATTTACGCGGTATCGATATCGACCCTGTTGGCCGAATTTACCTTAATTTCGCGGAGCTGGATTTCACCAGCTTCAGCAGCTTAATGGCGGAGATCCGCCGTATCTCTGGGGTGACGGATGTGCGCACCGTGCCGTGGATGCCGTCGGAGCGTGAGCATCTGGCGTTGAGCGCGTTACTGGAAGCGATGCCCGAACCGGTGCTGTCGCTGGATACACGCAGCAAAATTGAACGCGCCAACCCAGCGAGCTGCCAGCTTTTTGGCCTGAGCCAGGAGCGTATGTGCAACCATAACGCAGCGCAATTGATTAGCGGCTTTAACTTCCAGCGCTGGCTGGAGAGCGACACGGTGCAATCTCATGCCGTACATGTGGTGATTCAGGGGCAAAACTTCCTGCTGGAAGCCACGCCGGTTTACCTGAGTGGCGAAAATGACGATCGTATTCTGGCTGGCGCGGTGGTGATGTTGCGCTCGACGCTGCGAATGGGCCGCCAGTTGCAAACCATGACTACCCAGGATGTCAGCGCATTTAGCCAGATTGTGGCCGTAAGTTCGCGTATGCGTCAGGTGGTGGAACAGTCGCACAAGCTGGCGCAACTGAGTGCGCCGTTGTTGATTGTGGGGGAAACCGGAACCGGTAAAGATCTGCTGGCTCATGCCTGCCACCTCGCCAGCCCGCGCTCCGCCAAGCCTTATCTGGCGCTGAACTGCGGCTCAATACCGGAAGATGCGGTTGAAAGTGAGCTGTTTGGTGATGCCGCCGACGGCAAAAAAGGCTTCTTCGAGCAGGCCAATGGCGGCTCGGTGCTGCTGGACGAAATTGGTGAAATGTCACCGCGTATGCAAACCAAACTGCTGCGTTTCCTCAACGATGGCACGTTCCGCCGTGTGGGTGAAGATCACGAAGTGCACGTTGACGTGCGGGTGATTTGTGCCACGCAGAAAAACCTGGTGGAGCTGGTGCAAAAAGGGCTGTTCCGCGAAGACCTTTACTATCGCCTGAATGTATTGACCCTGAACCTGCCACCGCTGCGTGACCGTCCTCAGGATATTATGCCGCTGACCGAACTGTTTGTGGCGCGCTTTGCCGACGAGCAGGGGATTTCCCGCCCGAAATTGTCTGCCGACCTGAATAACGTGCTCACCCGTTACGGCTGGCCGGGCAACGTGCGTCAGTTGAAAAATGCGGTATACCGCGCGCTGACCCAGCTTGAAGGTTATGAACTTCGCCCACAGGATGTCTTGCTGCCGGATCACGATGTCACCAGCACCGCCGTCGGTGAAGAGGCAATGGAAGGGTCGCTGGATGATATTACCCGTCGTTTTGAACGCTCGGTGTTAACTCAGCTTTATCGCAACTATCCCAGCACGCGTAAGCTGGCAAAACGTCTGGGGGTTTCGCACACTGCGATTGCTAATAAATTGCGCGAATATGGCCTGAGCAATAAGAAAAACGAAGAGTAACATCCCCTCTAATACTCCCCGGTAGCGTTACGTTGCTGGGGATTTCATTGCATATTGAGATTGTACTGAACGCGGTATGCTGCATTTGTCATGCCGCTGAGTGGTGAGGCTATATAACGCTGACGGTCATCGTGGTGGGAATATAAGCAGAATTGACTGAATATGCCTGGTTTACGACCGGTTTTCGAAAAAATAGGGCAAAAACTCCCCCTAACACCTTAAATCATATACTCTAAAAAGATTAGGGATAGTAAATTGTCCTGACCACAAAGAGCCTATCCCGCCAGGCTATCTTATTTGCCATTTGGCTTATCGCAGCGCCCGGAACCGACATGTTCTGCCTGTACGTTCCTATTTAACCTCGCTTCGAACCAAACTGCGCGATAGCACCTGCCAGGATAGGCTCTAAGGTCAGGACATAAGCATTACGCTTTCAGTGCAGCCAGGGCAGCATCGTAATCCGGTTCGTTGGTGATTTCATTCACCAGCTCGCTGTACACGACGTTGTCGTTTTCATCAACAACGACCACCGCGCGAGCGGCCAGGCCTTTCAGCGCGCCATCAGCGATACCTACGCCGTAGGTTTGCAGGAATTCTGGTGCGCGCAGGGTGGACAGCGTAACAACGTTGCTCAGGCCTTCAGCACCGCAGAAGCGAGACTGTGCGAACGGCAGGTCAGCGGAGATGCACAGTACCACGGTGTTCGCCAGTTCACCTGCCAGTTGATTGAATTTGCGCACGGATGCCGCGCAAACGCCGGTATCGATGCTTGGGAAAATGTTCAGAACTTTACGTTTGCCAGCGAACTGGCCCAGGGTGACGTCAGACAGATCTTTTGCCACCAGCGTAAACGGTTGAGCTTTATCACCCGCCTGTGGGATAGAACCTTGAACTGCAACGGGATTGCCCTGGAAATGTACGGTTTGCGACATGATTATCTTCCTGTTTACATATAGTTAACGTCTGCACTAGTGTATGACATCAGGTGTTAACACAGCAAACGCTAATTTACGCCTGAATAAAAGGAGCGAAAATGAGAAATTTGCGAGTTTTCGAAGAGGCCTGGCCACTGCACACGCCGTTCGTTATCGCCCGTGGTAGCCGCAGCGAAGCAAAAGTGGTCGTGGTCGAACTGGAGCAGGATGGCGTAAAAGGCGTCGGCGAGTGCACACCGTACCCTCGCTATGGCGAAAGCATCGCCTCGGTGATGGCGCAAATTATGGCTATCGGAGAGCAACTGGAGCAGGGCATAACGCGTGAGCAACTGGCAACGTTACTGCCTGCTGGTGCGGCACGCAACGCCGTAGACTGCGCACTGTGGAGCCTGGAAACGCATCTGGCGCACACGGATGAAATTACCCGCCTGGGCGTTACGCTGCCCGAAACCATCATCACCGCGCAGACCGTGGTGATTGGTACGCCGGAGCAAATGGCCGCCAGCGCAAAAGCGCTGAGTGAAAGCGGGGCGACGCTGCTGAAAATAAAGCTCGATAACCATTTCATTTGTGAACGTATGGTGGCGATCCGTGCCGCTGCCCCCCATGCGACGCTGATTGTCGATGCCAATGAATCCTGGCGCGCGGATGGCCTGGCGGCGCGTTGCCAACTGCTGGCCGATCTTCACGTCGCGATGCTTGAGCAGCCGCTGCCGGTAGGTGAAGACGAGGCACTGGAAAACTTTATTCATCCACTGCCAATTTGTGCCGATGAAAGCTGCCACACGCGGGAAGATTTGCCGGTACTACGTGGGCGTTATGACATGGTAAACATTAAGCTCGATAAAACCGGCGGCTTAACCGAGGCGCTGGCGCTGGCGGCGGAGGCCAAAGCGGAGGGCTTTTCGCTGATGTTAGGCTGTATGCTGTGTACTTCGCGAGCCATTGCCGCCGCGTTGCCGCTGGCGCCACAGGCCCGCTTTACCGATCTCGATGGCCCAACCTGGCTGGCTGCTGATGCGCAACCTGCTTTAAATTTTAGCCACGGCGAACTTCATTTGTGATGCTGCGGCTGCCAGTGTAATAGCGCGGTCATCGCCGCCAGATAGTTCTCGCTGGCTTCATCTGTCGAAATCGGCGGGAACTCGGCGGTAATGCAGTGCAGGCCGATATCATGACACCAACTGCCAAACGAACCGGGCGTTTCGTAGCCCACGCTGCCGACCAGCGGCAGGGCGAAAGCACCCGCCAGCCACTGTCCCAGCTCGCTTTGGCGAGCATCTTCAATGCAGGCGAGCGGGTCATGAAACGAGACGACCCACGCCGGGCTAATCTGATGAATTAACTGACACAGCGCCCGGCTTTCTGGCTCTGAGCCTGGGCGGTTGCCGGTGAGCAGTACCACGTCGCGCTGGTCGGCGGCGCTATTCCAGCGATAGACCGTTTCTCCTGCCTTCCAGTTCGCTGATGGAAAGTTGCGATTCAAATCAACGCCATTGGCGTTAGCTCTTAGCCCTAGCTGGCAACCGTCTGGATTGACCGCCAGCACCACATGATGACGACGGAGATCGGGCGCCAGCGTGCGTAGCGCGCAGGAGAGCGTCACCACTGAGGCGTTTTCATCGCCATGAGTACCGGCAATAATGAGGCCGCTTTGCGGGCCTGCCAGCGGGGCGGGAAACCAAATCAACGGTGCGCCCAGCAGAGAGCGACCATAGTGTTGTGTCCCTTGCGGGAACGCGCCGCGCTGGGCGCGAGGGCGGGTAGCTGACATGGCGTGAGTCCTGATAGAAAAAGGGGATTATCAGCAGTGTTGTGCAAAACCCGCCATGAATCAAATAGTTTCCAGAGTCATATTTGACGGGGATATATCAACTTTCTGTGACATGTCGTTTGCAATTATGGAATGTGAAACAAATAATGATTTCATTATGTTGTGTGGGTTTACCTATTAAGGGGATGTCATGAAGTATCCTTTCGCCTTGACCTGCTGCGCTGCCTGGCTTGCAGGGTTGAGTTCTGTCGCTGTTGCGGCCGATGTTCCCGCCGGAACCGTGCTGGCGAAGCAGCAGGAGCTGGTTCGTCATATTAAAGATGAACCTGCCTCATTAGATCCCGCCAAAGCCGTGGGGCTGCCGGAAATTGAAGTGATTCGTGACCTGTTTGAAGGCCTGGTCAATCAGGATGCCAACGGCAATATTGTTCCGGGCGTTGCTACCCGCTGGCAGACGAACGATCAGCGAATCTGGACGTTTACGCTGCGTGATGATGCCAAATGGTCCGATGGCACGCCGGTGACTGCGCAAGATTTTGTCTATAGCTGGCGACGTTTGGTTGACCCGAAAACGACATCGCCTTTTGCGTCATTTGCCGTGCTGGCAGGAATTAACAACGCGCAGGCCATTATTGATGGCAAAGCCCAGCCTGAGACATTGGGCGTCACGGCGGTGGATGCGCACACCTTGCGCGTTCAGCTCGATAAATCGTTGCCGTGGTTTGCCAGCCTCACCGCCAATTTCTCGCTCTATCCGGTGAACAAAGCCAATGTCGAAAGCGATAAAAACTGGACACGCCCGGGCAAGCTGATTGGCAACGGCGCTTATGTGCTGGCCGATCGCGTGGTCAATGAAAAGCTGGTGGCCGTGCCGAATAACTATTATTGGGATAACGCCAAAACGGTGATTCAGAAAGTCACGTTTGTGCCGATTAACCAGGAGTCTGCGGCGACGAAGCGCTATCAGGCCGGGGATATCGACATTACCGAATCGTTCCCGAAACATCAGTATAAGAAACTACTCAAAGAGCTGCCGGGGCAGGTTTACACCCCCGCGCAGTTGGGCACGTATTACTACGCGTTTAATACCCAGAAGGGGCCAACCGCCGATTCACGCGTGCGTTTGGCGCTCAGTATGAGTATCGACCGGCGGATTATTGCCGATAAAGTTTTAGGTACTGGCGAGAAACCCGCATGGCGCTTTACCCCAGATGTGACGGCGGGCTTCACGCCGCAGCCATCGGTACTGGAGAAGAGCAGCCAGGCGGAGCTGAATGCGCAGGCGAAAATGCTGTTGCAGGCCGCAGGTTATGGCCCGAATCGCCCATTGAAGCTCACGTTGCTGTATAACACCCAGGAAGTGCATCAGAAGATTGCCATTGCGGTGGCATCGATGTGGAAGAAAAATCTGGGCGTTGACGTCAAGCTACAAAACCAGGAGTGGAAAACGTACATCGACAGCCGTAACACCGGTAATTTCGATGTGATTCGCGCCTCCTGGGTGGGCGACTACAACGAGCCGTCAACGTTCCTGGCGTTGCTGACCTCGGCGAACAGCGGCAATATTCCCCGCTTTAATGACCCCGCCTACGATAAAATGATTCACCAGGCGACGCAGGAAAATACCGCTCAGGCACGTAATGCGGATTACAACGCGGCAGAGAAAATCCTGATGGAGAAATCGCCGATCGCGCCCATTTATCAGTATACCAATGGCCGTTTAATCAAGCCGTGGGTGAAGGGCTACCCGATAACCAACCCAGAAGACGTTGCCTATACCCGTATGATGTATATCGTGAAGCACTAATTGTCCTTTTCCCCCACAGGCGCAACTCTCGCGTCTGTGGGGAGAGAGATCAAGCCTGTTTCTTTTTACCAGAAGACGAAATATCCCGACGCATCGCAGTGGCGGCATGAGGATCGCTGCTTAACGGCAGGTTGCCGAGCATTACCTCAATCTCGCTTGCTGGCACTGGATCGGAGAACCAGAACCCCTGCAACGCGTCGCAACCCAGCGCGGAAAGGATCCTCTGTTGCTCTTGCGTCTCCACGCCTTCCGCCACCACATCCATATTCATCGAATGCGCAATGTTGATGATAGTCGTGACGATTTTGATATTTTTACTGTTTTCGCGCATATCCTTCATAAAGCTTCTGTCGATTTTCAGCTCGCCAGCGGGAAGATCTTGTAGCGCTAGCATATTTGAATAACCGACGCCGAAGTTGTCGATAGAAATGGTGATACCGATACGGCAAAAATCATTAAAAATCTGCACGCTACGATCAAAACCGTGCAGGGCGGTGGTTTCGGCAAGCTCAATGGTCAAACGCGTAGGCGAAACGCGGTGGCGCACTAAGGCATCGCACACCCGTTCGTAAAAATTCTGCTGCTCAAACTGTACGGGCGAAATATTCAGCGACAACGTCCAGTCATCATGCCCTTCGAGGCCCCACTGGTGTAGCTGTTGGCAAGCCTGTTCAAGGATCCAGTTGCCGACGGGCACAATCAGACCGGTGTTTTGCAGCGTGGGCAGAAATACATCGGGCAGCAGGATCCCTTTCTTCGGATGCCGCCAGCGTAACAGCGCCTCAAAGCCGTAAACGCGCTTTTCCTTCACGTGATATTTAGGCTGATACCACACTTCAAGCTGCCCGCGATCCATCGCCTGGGTGAGATCCTGCAAGAAATGCGCCCCTTGCCAGGTGCTATCAAGCATGGACTCGTTATAGAAAACCCAGCCGTTGCGCCCGCTGTGCTTAACGTGATACATCGCTGTATCCGCCGACAGCTTGAGTTCCTGTGGCGTTTCACCGTGCCCAGGATAAAGGCTGATACCGACGCTGAGTGAAATCTGTAATATTTGCCCGGAGTGATAAAAAGGCCGCCGAATACTTTCGACCATTCGCGTACAGATGTCGGCGATTTCCGCTTCGCTACAGTTGGGCGCCAGCAAAATAAACTCATCGCCGCCGATACGGGCGAGGGTCATTTTCGGCGTCAGACAGGCGCTCATGCGGTTGGCGACAGAGACTAACAGGTTGTCGCCCACGTGGTGGCCCCAGGCATCGTTCACCAACTTAAAGCGGTCGAGATCCATCAACACAAGCGCAAAAGTGCTGCCCGCGAGCCGAGCCTGATGCAGGCAGGCCTGTAGGCGCATATCAATCTGGCTGCGGTTTGCCAGCCCCGTCAGGCCATCGAAACGCGCCTGTTGTTCTAGCTGTTGATTCAGGCGTTGCAAATTATCGGTGAGCCGCGTGGTGCGTACCTGGGAATCGACCATCGAGATCATCAGCATTAGCCCCAACAGCAGCAGTGTGGTGACGGACACCCAGATAGACAACCCTTCTTCGCTGACCATCGTCGCATGTTCAACCATCACATGGCCCTGGCCGGTAAAGGTTGCCGCACTCATGCCGGTGTAGTGCATGGCGGCAATCGCAATCCCCATTGCCAGCGCTGCGCCAATACGGGTGAGCAGTACGCCTTTGCTGTTTAGGCGCAGACTAAACGCCAGCCACAGCCCCACACTGGAGGCCACAATCGCGATAACCACTGAAGTTATAATCAGCGGAATGCTCCAGATAATGTCCTCATGCGACATCAGCGCCGCCATGCCGACATAGTGCATGGTCACCACGCCGCTGCTTAATAGCGCGGTGGCGATACATAACCGCTTAAGTGATAGGGTATTTCCGGCGACGGCGATATTAATCGCCAGCGAAGAGGCGATAATCGCCGCCAGCAGTGAAATAACCGTTAACCCCAGGTGATAACTCATGGGCATCGGCATTTTCATGGCTAACATGCCGATAAAATGCATTGACCAAATGCCAATCCCTAGCGTTGCACCACCGGTGATGCGCCAGAAAATAGCGGCTTTTTTATTGGAAGCGGCAATTTTTGCTGCACTATCAAGCGCAACGAAGGAGGCAATGAATGCCACCAAAAAAGAAATGCCGACCAGTATTGGGTCCCACGAAGCGTGCATCATCATGCAGGCCATACCTTTTAATTCAGGGAGGTTCTAATTAATCTATCAGTAAATTCTGAATCTAGCTCAGGAAAATAATAATACACAACCCCTCTTTTTGAACGATTGCTACGCTCGTTACCTGCATTATTAAGCAGCGCTACAATAGTGTGAATTAACCATAAATATAGACGATGAATTTTTTATATTATGCTTAATATCCATGTGGTTAAGTTTGGTTTTGGTTTTTTATTCCATCTTATTATTTCATTTTGAGATAATCACCTGTCGAAAGTAAAACTTGAGTAGTGAATGGTCAAAGTGCTGAAAAACACCTAAACATCCTGGTAAATACCGTTTCTGCTGATATAACAAAAATACATGACCAGTGATGGGGAAGGGGTATGTTTAAAAATATTAGCGTCCGAACGTTTATCCTGGTGTTTATTTTGACGGTCTTTTTGATAGTGGATGTTGTCTGCTTAATTTTTTCTAAGAATATATTCTTGCTATTAGCGATTAATATAGTATGGCTGATAGCACTGGGGCTGCTGTGGCTGTATATGACCAAATACCTGGTCACGCCAATTAATGCCGTAAAGTGCAGTATTGATGAAGTTAATGACGGTAACTTGTCAGTGCGTATTCCCATCTTCGGCAATAACTGTGCTGGACGTTTAATTCCGGGGATCAATAATTTATCAAACAATATCTCGACGCTGGTGGCGGAAATCCGCTCCTCGTCGGATACCGCGATGTCACTTTCCGAACAACTCGCCACGCGCAGTGCGGAACTCTCGGTGAAAACCGAGCAGCAGTCGGCAACCTTAATACAGACGGCTGCCAGCATGGAGCAGATTTCTGCCAGCACCAAAAACAACGCTGAACATACACGACTTGCCAGCGCTCGTGCTGGAGAAGCCACGCAATGTGCGCGTAAAGGTGGGGCATTAATGGGCGATGTGGCAACCAATATGCAGTCGATTACCGATTGCGCCCGCCAGATGACCGAAATTATTACCCTGATAGACGGCATCGCCTTTCAAACCAATATTCTGGCGCTGAACGCCGCAGTAGAAGCCGCGCGCGCCGGTGATCATGGTAAAGGTTTTTCCGTGGTGGCAGGCGAGGTGCGTAATTTGGCACACCGCAGCGCCGAGGCGGCAAAAAACATTAAGACGTTAATTAATGTGACCAGCGAGAACGTGACGCAAGGGGCGAATATTGTTGCCGAAGCGGAGAAAAATATGCAGGAGATCGTCAGCGGATCGGGCGAATTAAATGGCCTGATGGAGCAGATCGCGGTTTCGACATCGGAGCAAGAGAAGGGCATCGACCAGATAACTATTGCACTGACGGAACTGGAAACGGTGACGCAAAGTAATATTGCCGTCGTGGAGGAGCTGGCGCGATCGTCCGATATCCTGAAGCGTCAGGTTATTGATTTGCAGTCCACAACGCAGAACTTCCGCATTGGTGATGAGCAACATTCACCCGTCGTCAGGCCGGTTATCGCACCGCCGCTAAAGCCGGCAGCGGCGGGAAATAACGATCAGAACTTCTGGCAATCTTTCTAACTTCGCGATTCCCTCAGCTTATTTCTTGCGGCTTTCGGGTTGGGCGCGAGGCAACATCCCTGTAAAGCCGCGCCCTCAGCCCACATCCCTGTGGGCTGCCCCGGCCTCCAGAGAACGCTTCGGCGATTCAGACGCCACCCACGTCAGTGTGGTCCTTGAATGAACAGCCAGAACCAGCGTTGCTGAAACCGATGAGTCCCCGATGGAAATCGGCGAGTCGGAGAAAGGAAGACAAGGTCAGACCGCCAGGGATGGCGGGCTGAGGCGAACCGAGACAGGAAGTCGAGTTTCGCCGTGCCGCAGGCTGGAGTTCGCAGGCGAGCGTAGTGCGAAGCACCGATTTCCCTGCGGGGCCGCAGGGATTGTCAAGGGGAACTCGGCAGTCCCCCTTGACCCGTTCACCGGTGCATAGATTTCATTTTCTGCAAAACATAAAGTGAACGGAATTTTGCGTATAGCTGACAAGCATTACGCGTCATGCCGGGTTTTTTTACGTCTTATAAACCGCTTATCGATTGTTTTGCGAACAATCTCAGTATGATGGCGTGGGCGCTTATTGCTTAACAAAAGGAGATGGCTAGACTATCAGAAACAACAGTAGTGAGCGGAGGTGATGTGGAAGCCATAAAGGGAGCCGACCTAAACGTGCCTGATGCGGTATTTGCGTGGTTGTTCGACGGGCAGGGTGGCGTAAAACCGTTAACCGACGCGGACACGATCAGTAAAGATAATCCGTGCTGGCTGCACATGAACTACACCCACCCCAATAGCGCACAGTGGTTGGCGACAACGCCGCTACTGCCCAACGTGGTGCGCGATGCGCTTTCCGGCGAAAGCCTGCGCCCACGGGTTAGCCGGTTAGGCGAAGGGACGCTGATTACGCTGCGCTGTATTAATGGCAGCACCGACGAGCGCCCAGACCAACTGGTGGCGATGCGGCTGTACATTGACGAGCGCATGATTATCTCAACCCGACAACGCAAAGTGCTGGCGCTGGACGACGTGGTCAGCGATCTCCAGGAGGGCAGCGGCCCGACGGATTGCGGCTCATGGCTGGTGGATGTGTGCGATGCGTTAACCGATCACGCGAGCGAGTTTATCGAGCAGTTGCACGACAAAATCATCGACCTGGAAGACAACCTGCTGGAGCAACAGATTCCGCCGCGCGGTTTCCTGGCGCTGCTGCGCAAACAACTGATTGTGATGCGCCGCTATATGGCGCCGCAGCGTGATGTTTATGCGCGGCTTTCCAGCGAGCGTTTATCGTGGATGACGGACGACAATCGGCGACGAATGCAGGATATTGCCGACCGGTTAGGGCGCGGGTTGGATGAAATCGACGGCTGTATCGCTCGCACTGCGGTGATGACCGACGAAATTGCCCAGATGATGCAAGAGTCACTTTCACGACGCACCTACACCATGTCTTTGATGGCGATGGTCTTTTTGCCGAGCACATTTTTGACCGGGCTGTTTGGCGTCAACCTGGGAGGCATTCCCGGCGGCGGCTCGCATCTCGGTTTCTCGCTGTTTTGTATTATGCTGGTGGGGCTGATCGGTGGTGTTACTTGGTGGTTACATCGCAGTAACTGGTTGTAAAAAATCACCTTTTATATTCTGTTTTACAGTGATAACGCGACTAAATTTGAGCGAGGTCAATAAACCCGTACCCCGTTCGAGGCAATATCGATGTCGCAGGTGAATGCAACGTCAAGCGATGGGCGTTGCGCTCCATATTGTCTTACTTCCTTTTTTTGAATTACTGCATAGCACAATTGATTCGTACGACGCCGGCTTAGAATAGTCGGCTTTTTTTTGTCTTTTTTCCGCTACCCTTACTCCTGCGAACGATTAATTGTCGCATCGATCGGCGAGATCTGCGAGGATACGCGCCTGCTGAACTTTAGCCCCTAATTCGCGAGAAAAAATTGTGACCGCTTTTGCCACCCTGAATGCACTGCCAGCCTCCCAGATAGACAACCTCAACGACCTGGGCTACCTCTCCATGACTCCGGTTCAGGCGGCGTCGCTGCCAGCTATTCTTGCTGGAAAGGACGTGCGCGTGCAGGCAAAAACCGGCAGCGGCAAAACGGCTGCATTCGGCCTGGGTCTGCTGCAACGCATTGATGCCGGCCTGTATCAGACACAGTCGTTAGTACTCTGTCCCACCCGTGAACTGGCCGACCAGGTCGCCGGTGAAATTCGCCGTCTGGCGCGTTACCTGCCGAATATTAAAGTGCTAACCCTCTGCGGCGGCCAACCGTTTGGCGCACAGCGAGACTCCCTGCAACATCCACCGCACATTATTGTCGCCACGCCAGGCCGCCTGCTGGATCATCTGCAAAAAAACACGGTGTCGCTGGATGCGCTGCAAACGCTGGTGATGGATGAAGCAGACAGAATGCTGGATATGGGCTTTAGCGACGCGATTGATGAAGTGATCCGCTTTGCTCCGGCCTCACGCCAGACGCTGCTGTTCTCCGCCACCTGGCCGGAGGCGATTGCCGCAATTAGCGGGCGCGTACAGCGTTCACCGGAAACTATCGAAATTGATAGCGTAGATGCGCTGCCAGCCGTTGAACAGCAGTTTTTCGATGTGCCACGCCACGGCAAAATCGCACTGTTGCAGCAGTTACTCAGCCAGCATCAACCGGCCTCGTGTGTGGTGTTCTGTAACACCAAAAAAGATTGCCAGGCCGTTTACGAGGAGCTGAATGCCGCAGGGCAGAGCACTATCGTGCTGCATGGCGACCTTGAGCAGCGTGACCGTGACCAAACGCTGGTGCGTTTTGCGAACGGCAGCGCGCGCATCCTGGTGGCGACCGACGTTGCCGCCCGTGGTTTAGATATTAAATCGCTGGCGATGGTCGTGAACTATGAGCTGGCGTGGGACCCGGAAGTGCACGTACACCGTATTGGCCGTACCGCGCGCGCAGGTAACAGCGGTTTAGCCGTGAGCTTCTGCGCCCCGGAAGAGGCACAGCGCGCGAATATTCTCGCTGAAATGCTGCAACTGAAACTGAACTGGATGCCGGAGCCAGGCAAAAACCGCATTGTGCCACTGGCGGCGGAGATGGCGACGTTATGCATCGATGGCGGCAAGAAGGCCAAAATGCGCGCGGGCGATGTGCTGGGCGCGTTAACCGGTGATGTCGGGCTGGTTGGGGCGGATATTGGTAAAATCGATGTGCATCCGGCGCATGTCTATGTCGCGGTGCGAGCTGGTGTGGCGAATCAGGCGTTTAAACAGCTGCAAAAAGGCAAGATTAAAGGCAAAGCGTGTCGCGTGCGTTTGCTTAAATAAGCCGTAAAAAGCGTCTCAGGTTCGGCCTGAGACGCCAATCATTTACTTCACTTCCACTACGTTCAGGCGCAGCTCATCAAGCTGACCGTCTTCTTCTTCCGGCTGCCAGCCCACGGGCTGTAACGGCAGTTCTTCCCGGTCAAACGCTAAATCGCCACCGTTAACCACTTCAGCACCGTGAGTCAGACCTTTAAAGTCGAACAGTGAGGTGTCGCTCAGGTGTGATGGCACGACGTTCTGCATGGCGCTAAACATCGTCTCAATACGGCCCGGATAGCGTTTATCCCAGTCGCGCAGCATGTCGCCAATCACCTGACGTTGCAGGTTAGGCTGAGAGCCGCACAGGTTGCACGGAATAATCGGGAAGGCTTTAGCTTCGGAAAAACGCTCGATGTCTTTTTCGCGGCAGTAGGCCAGCGGGCGAATCACGATATGTTTACCGTCATCGCTCATCAGCTTCGGTGGCATCCCCTTCATTTTGCCGCCGTAGAACATATTCAGGAACAGCGTCTGTAAAATGTCGTCACGGTGGTGCCCCAGCGCGATTTTGGTCGCACCCAGCTCAGTTGCCGTGCGGTACAAAATACCGCGACGCAGGCGAGAACACAGCGAGCAGGTGGTTTTCCCTTCCGGGATTTTTTCTTTGACGATGCCGTAGGTGTTTTCTTCGACAATCTTGTATTCAACGCCCAGTTTTTCCAGGTATTCCGGCAGAATATGCTCCGGGAAGCCGGGCTGCTTCTGGTCAAGGTTCACCGCCACCAGGCTGAAGCTAATCGGCGCGCTCTGCTGCAAGTTGCGCAGAATTTCCAGCATTGTGTAGCTGTCTTTACCGCCGGACAAGCAAACCATAATGCGATCGCCATCTTCGATCATATTGAAGTCAGCAATGGCTTCGCCCACGTTACGACGCAGACGCTTCTGTAATTTGTTCAGGTTGTATTGTTCTTTTTTGCTAATTTCTTGATTTTGTTGCATGTAATGGTTACTCAAAAATCTAAATGGAAACTCAGGCCGAATACAGCGTCTCCCCGTCCATTTGATTTGCGATAAAAGACCTGTTTCGCGCTGACTATTGCGGCAAATCAGCGAATGTGTGGCGTGTATGGTACGGATTACGGCGACGAATACCAGCATGTTTTGCAGTCGGCATAACAGTAACGCGTAAACCCAACGAATAAGCCGATAACCATGCGCTATTTTTGCATCGCTACCCCTTCTTATGCATTGTTGTGACCAATGCATCGTCGCATAATAGCGCCCAACCTCCGCAGGTGCGGGGTTAAGTGCCAGCTTTTACTGGCAATGAAGGATACACAATGGAAAGGCGTAACTTCCTGAAAGGTGCTGCGGCACTGTCCACGTTAGGGCTGGTTAGCCCGGTCTTTGCTAAAACGGAAACGGTCGCGCAGCCTGCCGTCACCTCTTCTGCTAAATCTCGCCGTTTTGTGATGACCCAGACCTACAGCCTCAAGGCACCAGAAGGGTCTTCCGGCAAGGTGAATCTGTGGATACCCATTGTGGAAGATACCGCCTTCCAGCAACTGCTTAACCTCTCTTTCAGTGGCAATTATCAGAGTGCCTCACTCAATGCCAACAACCGTTACGGCGCAAAAGTACTGTTTGTGACCTGGCCGTCCTCCAGCGGGCCGCTCAATATTAACGTTGAGATGGAAATCGAGACGCGCGACTGGGAAGTACTGAAAGAAAACCGTCTTGCGGATTGGCAACTGCCTGCGCAAGGTGGCGTGATTCCTGATGACATTAAACCGTTCCTGCTGGCGACCCCGCATATCCCCGTCGATGGTCTGGTAAAAGAGACCGCTTTAAACATTATCGGTGATGAAAAAGCGCCGCTGAAACAAGCTCGGCTGCTCCACAACTGGGTGAGCAGCCATATGCACCGTGATGACGCGGTGATTGGCTGCGGCACTGGCGATGTCGGCGAGATCCTCAAAACCGGCAAACTTGGCGGCAAATGTACTGATATCAACTCGGTGTTTGTTGCGCTGTGCCGCGCGGTAGGCATCCCGGCGCGCGAAATGTTCGGTATCCGCGTAGGGGCGAGCCGCAAACTGGACGGCTACTCCAAAAAAGCGTTTGGCAGCGCCGATGCGCAGGGTGTGGCAAAAATCAGCGGTGGTCAGCATTGCCGTGCTATGTTCTGGCTCGCCGGTTTTGGCTGGCTGCCCGCAGACCCGGCAGACGTGACGAAAATGCGTTTGACCGAGAAAAAAGACAACAGTGACCCAGCGGTTGCCGCCGTCAATGATTACCTGTTTGGGAACTGGGAAATGAACTGGGTTGGCTTTAACCACGCGCGTGATTTTGCCTTGTCGCCAGCCGCAGAACAGGGCGACGTTAACAACCTGGGCTACCCGTATGCCGAAGTAGACGGCGATCCGCTGAATTTTTACGATCCGGCTGCTTTTAGCTATGACTATGTCAGCGTCGAACAGCATTAAGGGCGGGGTACTTACGCTGCTGGCGGCGATTATCGCCGCTGGCGCGTCAACGCTATGCTGCATTGGGCCGCTGCTGTATCTGCTGTTTGGTATTTCGGCTGCGGGGCTGGTGGGTATCCCCGGCGCAACCTGGCTACAGATACCGATGGTGATTGTTGCACTCGGGCTGATGGCTCGCGGGTTCTGGCGTTTATATCTGTCGCCAAAACCGGTGTGTGTCAACGTGGTCAGCCGTCGGTTGCTGCTGTGGCTGTACTGGCTGTCTGTACCATTAGTGCTGATACTGATCAGTTACCCGTATGTTCTGCCCTGGATTTGGGAGTGGATGGAATGAAAAAAGCCGCCTGTCTGGCGTTAGTGCTGTTCACACCGTTTGGTTGGGCCGCCGATAAACTGGTAACGATTGATGTTGCTGAGATGAACTGCTCGCTGTGCGTTATCTCCATTAACCAGGCGTTGCGTACCACCGATGGGGTGATAAAAGCGAAAGCCTCACTGAAAACGCGGCAGGTCACGGTGGTCGTGCCGGAAGGTTTTGATAACCAGCGGCTGCTGGCAGCGATTGCTAAAACGGGTTTTCGTGGTGAAGTTCACGATGTGAGTGCGGTGCAATAAATAAAAACGGTAGCAGGCCACATCCCCCCAGGCAGGGCCTGTTTGGACTCTCCTTAAACTGATCTAACTCTCCAAATAAAACGACCGTCGAGGTCGTTTCCCCGCTTTTCATTTAAGTATACTCCGAGTTGTGCCGATACTAGATATAATACGTTCTTTACCCGCCTCCTGTCAGACATATAAAATGGATACCCTTATGCTTGATATTTTTCCCCACAAAAAACAGCCGCATTTAGATGAAATTAATAATTCATGCCCAAAAGATGTTGTAAGTGAAGGACAGGAGGATTCTTTACTAGAACAGGTTTTATGTCACAAAATATTGTTAGGAACATCAACGATTAACCTGATTCGGGACTCGATTCTTGAGTCCAGCGAGCAGTTCAATGTACAGATAAGACAAATTGATGAATTAAATCATCAGAATGATGAAGCGAGAAACTCGATAAAGACATTAATGCACTTTATTTCCAATATTAACAAGTGCTCTACAGATGCAGATGAAAACATAGTAACGTTAAATCTTTCTCTTGGCAAAATAACCGACTGCATCAATAGCATTCAAAAAGTGGCCTGGCAGACGAATTTAATCGCGATAAACTCTGCGATCGAGGCGGCCAGAGTAGGGGAAGCAGGCAGAGGATTCAGCGTAATCGCTCAAGAAGTTAAGCAGTTAGCCGATGATGTACAAAACAGCTCGGTCGCAGTTCATAGCACAACCGCTTTGATATTAGATAATTCACAAGGAGTAAATAAAATTCTGGCTGAGCAGAAGACAATAATCGACGATACCCTGGGAAATATCGAAGATATCGTTGGCTCAATTAGCATCATTATCAATAAATCCGAAAGCATGAAGCAAATGCTTGAGAATATATCAACAATCCAATTCCTGAATGTGGTGAAGATAGATCATATACTCTGGAAGTTTGGTATTTATCAAATGTTACTTAATAAAGAAAAAGATAAAGAAGTCACAATGCATGACCAATGTCGCTTAGGCAAATGGTATTATGGCCCGTCAGGCCAGCCATTCTCACATTATAAAAACTTTTCCCTCCTGGAGGCGCCGCATAAAAAAGTCCATGTTTCTGGAAATGCTGCCTTAGCGGAGTTCGCAGCCGGTAATATTGAAAAAATGTCGCAAGAATTAGACCTAATGGAAAATGCCAGCAATGAAGTCATGTATCAGATAGAACAACTCGTTCATGACATTAGCCACTAAGAACCCTCTGCATTCCGTGTGTATCAGGGGAGGGCGAAAGTGTCCATTGGTGGTGTGTTCGTCAGTGGACCTGATATGACGCTTAGGTAGGTACATCCCTATGCTGAAGGTGTAGGGTGACGACCTCTATTCCAGTCGATAGCGCGTACTATCGCTCCTGCGCGTTCACGTAGCTGAGGGGAGGCTCTATCCTGATTTGATGACATTTTGAATTCCCTTCTCTGAGCATTTAGCCTCCAGGATTTCCGCACAGTTCATTTATCTGCAAAGGGAATGAAGAGCTCTCCGCCATGAAAATTCTTCCTGCCGAAAACCAATCCGCTTATTTTTTACTCGTCACATCATCTAAAACACCTTATCAATTTAAGTTTTATCCGAACCGACCGTATGTATTTAGCTTATGGGGGGGACTAAAGAATCCCTCGTTCTTGTCAATTTCATTTGAGCTCTAAGCGTTCAGGTTGCTATAGCCTGGGGCGGTAGCGTGCTCGCAAGCATTACGGGACCAGCATCAATGGCCAGAAGTGGGCTAGAAGTACAGCAAGCGGCTGTGAAGGCATTGTTTTTACGTGAGATCAAAACACGGTTTGGTAAGTATCGGCTCGGATATTTGTGGGCGATACTGGAACCGTCAGCACATTTGTTGATCCTGCTTATGATTTTTGGCGTTATCATGCATCGGACCATGCCTGATATTTCGTTTCCGGTATTTTTGCTAAATGGTATTGTCCCTTATTTCCTTTTTAATAATATAACCAAGCGATCGGTAAACGCAATCGAAGCTAATCGAGGCCTTTTCCACTATAGGCCGGTTAAACCGATCGATACAATAATATCAAGAGTCCTGCTGGAAACAATTATATATTCGGCGGTCTATTTGAGCCTGATGGTATTAATGGTATTGGTTAACGAACTGACTTCAATCAATAATATACTTTTACTGTGCTGTGTTTGGGGGGCGTTAGTTATCCTCTCAAGCGGTATCGGTATGATTTTTATGGTCATAGGAAAAATATATCCAGAAGCTGAAAAGATATTTCCTATCATACTAAAGCCATTATATTTTATATCGTGCATCATGTTTCCATTACATGCTATCCCTTCAGACTATTGGAAATATTTTTTGTGGAACCCCATCGTTCATGTTGTTGAATTAGGTCGTGAAGCTGCCGTTAATGGATATGTTAGCGAAGGGGTTAGTATGGGATATTTAGCGAGTGTCTCTCTGGCGGTTTTTTTCATAGGGTTAGCACTCTATAGAACCTTTGAAGAAAGGATGCTGACATCATGATTGAGATTAGGGATTTAACGAAGTCCTATAAAGTTAAAGGGACAAGACATTATGTTTTTAGAAACTTAAATGTCCAACTGCCCTCTGATAAGAGTATTGCATTAATTGGGCGTAATGGCGCTGGGAAATCAACGCTACTACGTATGATTGGTGGTATTGACAGGGCTGATAGTGGCGAGATTATTACCGATAAGACGATTTCATGGCCCGTCGGATTATCCGGTGGATTTCAGGGGAGTCTGAGTGGACGCGAAAATGTCAAATTTGTCTCTCGACTTTATGCCAAAAAAGATGAGGTACGTCAAAAAGTTGAATTTGTTGAACAGTTTGCTGAGTTGGGAAAATATTTCGATATGCCAATCAGAAGCTATTCTTCAGGTATGCGATCGCGGCTGGGTTTTGGTTTGAGTATGGCATTTAGTTTTGATTACTATTTGGTTGATGAAGTGACAGCTGTGGGGGATGCGAGATTTAAGCAAAAGTGTTCTGAGCTATTCTTACAAAGAAAGAAAAACTCTTGTTTGCTAATGGTGTCTCATAGCGTTAGTCAACTCAAGCAATACTGTGATGCAGCTTTATTTATTGATAGAGATAATAAAGTAGCCTTCTATGATGACATCGATGAAGCTCTTGCTGCGTATAAGAAATCCGAATCTCTGTGCTGATTTAATCATTAGTGTAATGATGATGAGCTTTAAATATCTGTCCATTCCAGTCGGTGGGAAATGAAAAAGATTAAGAAACTTATTAATAATCCAGGCTGTTTTTTACGTGATTATTTTAACAAACGATATCCGATCATTAGAAACGAAATATCATGTCCTGATTATGTCGAGAAAGAATTAATCCATCATGATAATCTTCTTGAAAGTAAAATAAAAACAGAATCATCAATTGATGTTGTTTATACGTGGGTGAATAATCAAGATCCCACGTGGCAATCGAAATTTATTGGAGCTTGTGAGGCTAATAGTCAATGCCATCTGGGACAATATGCCCAAGATACGGCTCGTTTTGACAACCATAATGAAATATTTTACTCATTAAAGAGTATTATCAATTATATGCCGTGGGTTAATAAGATCTACGTCATAACGGATTCCCAAATTCCTCCAGGGATCGATTTTTCTGACAAAATTAAAATAGTCGATCACCGTGAAATAATAGATGATAGATATCTCCCAACATTTAACTCACATGTAATTGAGGCCCATCTCCACAAGATTCCAGGGCTTGCCGAGAAATTTATTTATTTCAATGATGATGTTTTTGCCGCCCGTCCATTAAATGCGTCACATTTCTTTAAAAGTAATGGTATTGCATCCCTGTTTCTTTCCAACAAAAGTCTCAACGCAATGAGCGAAAGAGGGGTAGCGACACCAACACTATCGGCATCTTTGAAGGTTAAAGCGCTTTTACACCGTGACTATCAGTTTGAGATTGATAGCCCACTGGTTCATACCTACATACCATTAAGAAAAAGTATGTTTGAATTCGCATGGGATAAATATCACGACGAAATTCATAGCTTCTTAGGGAATAGGTTCAGAACCAATAACGATATAAATGTTGCTACTTGTCTGGTTCCCTGGTTGACATATATACATGGAAAAGCATTTCCTGTTAGAGATATTTGCTATTACTTTAACATTCGCTCATCGATTGCCAGAAGTTATTATAAGGCACTAGAGAAAAACAGAACGCTTGATAGTGCACCGCATTCATTTTGCGCAAATGATTTTAACTCTGAAAAAGTAACCCTAAGCAACTATCATGATTTACTTTTGTTAAATTTAAAAAAATACTTCAGCAAAGATAACAAGGCCTAAAATATTATAATGAACAGGAAATTAAGGAAGTTAGTTAAGAATCCACGGTTGTTTTTTTATGACATGATGGCGAAGAAAACAAGCTTCAGTAAAATAATTAAAATCACTCAGGTGATACGAAGAAAGTCGCTGGAGCGAACGTACAATATAATACTGCTCGCTGAGCCTTCCATGACGGATGTAAGAGCATGGGTGGATAAGGTTGCATTTCAATTTATTAAGCATGAAAACAACGTAAATATCATTCTGCTAGATTTAGGGATCTGTGCTGAAGAGCGTAAAAACCTTAATGATTTGAAATTCAGCATATCCATGTATCACACCAGTAATCAGGATGAGTATAAGCAGTTTTGTTATAAACTCAGCCATGAATATTCTCTATTTATATGGGGCGGTGATTCTTTAAGTCCGAAATATTTAAATGTTGTTGATCTCTATCTTTCATCAGAGGCTGTCAAAGATAAAAGGGTTGTATTTACCCCGATAGTATCTAATAGTGATGTCTATGATCCAAACTCGGCATTCTTGAAAAAATTAAACACCGATAAAATACCCGGGGCAAAAGTTGTATTTGATTGCATATATGGAAAGGTTATTCCTACATCCATGTTACTGGCTGCATTTAAAGCAAAAGCGCATTTCCCTGATTTTCATTATAATGGTGCGATAGTATTAAGTGACATTATTAGTCTGGTGGAAGATGACCAAATTTCGTACTATCTTGATAATGCGATTTACAAGGTACATATCAATGCTTCGACGACGCCATCAAGAGGTGTCTCATGGGATAATCCAGAGTTGTTCACTCGGTCATTTTTTAACATGGTCGATGATCTCCGCGTTCAAATTGATAATCGTGTGTCCTGGCAACCAATGCTTCAAAAGGTTCTGTTAAGCATTGTTGTTAAATATATTAAAAAAGGGGTGACAAACCAATCATTGCTGGACGGCCTCGAAAAAAATGAACGGGATATCTTTATAGATAAATTCAAATACGCTATAGAGCTAATTGGAAATGAATCCTTAAAGACATATAATATTTCTCTGGCTGAACACTTGAAGATTGGTTTACTGCATCTTCAGGGATGTCAGTGTAGTTCTAAATTTATTGATTTACTTCAAGTTGATACTGATAAAAAACAGGTTTTAATTCGTTATTACTCAACATCAATTGACAATGAATTGTATGTTTACAATGGTAAACCAGTCGTGCCACTGGTTGATAAGCATATATCTCATACATTATTTGGTTCGATCTTTTTTTATGAGCGCCGCGTATGGTTGCAAATGGACGAAAGTTTACCCGATGCTGCCTTATCGGTGTATCTAAATGGGATGCAATGCAAATTTAAAGGGCCAGACAAAAAAATATATGATGAGCTGACCTATAGAAATATCATGGCGGTACATGGAAGGTTAGCGTTCCCGTTTGTAATAACGGAGAAGTATCGCGATATCTGGATTCTCATGGATCGCGATAACCAGGCTGATGACAACGCCGAGCATCTGTATCGTTATATCCAGACTTATCGCCAGGATATTGATGCATGGTTCGTTATTAACCAAAATTCCCATGATTGGGACAGGTTGAAAAATGAGGGTTTCAAACTATTGGCATTTGGTAGTGAGGAGCATGAAAAAGCCCTGTTATCATGTTCAAGAATATTGAGCTCTCATGCCGCACAGTTTGCAACCGATTATTTCAAAGATAAGCGGATGTTGTGGAAGAAGTTTATCTTCTTGCAGCACGGTATTATTCATAACGATCAGTCTACATTATTCCGGGCTGACTGGAAGAAATTTGATATCTTCCTTACCTCGGCTTATGACGAATATCACTCTCTGGTTAATGATTTTAGCGGATATAAATTTACCGCAAAGGAAGTTGCCTTAACAGGTCTTCCTCGTCATGATGCTTTGGTGACGTCAGAAATTAAAACAGAGAAAATGATTCTTGTGATGCCAACCTGGCGTCCCGCGTTATTAGGTAAAGTGATTAAAGGTACCGAACGTGCACTACTGGCGGATTTTAACAGCAGCGAATATGCTGTCGCATGGTTTGAATTCTTGAATGATCCACGACTGGCTCAATGTGCTCGCGAACACAACTATAAAATAGTGTTCTTCCCTCATGCCAATATTCAACCTTATCTCCACGGATACCAACTTCCTGAACATGTTGAGGTTCTTAGCCATGCCAGCGGCAGCATTCAGGAACTGTTTTTAAAAGCCGCTATCATGGTGACTGACTATTCATCTGTGGCGTTTGAGATGGCCTATTTGAATAAACCCGTTTGTTATTATCAGTTTGATGAGGAAAGTTTTTTCCTGGTAGGTCACTATAATAAAGGCTACTTTAGCTATCGTGATAATGGGTTTGGCCCTGTTTCAACCAGTAAGGATGAGATCATCGATTTTGTTATTGACTCCATTGATTCTGGTTGCAGAATGCAATCTCCGTATGCAGAGAAAGCCATTAACTTTTTCCCCTATCGTGATGGTAAATGCTGTGAACGTGTTGTTAATACGGTTTCTTCTTTGGATGATAGGGACATCGACGATAATCTATTGTTCAGTGCAGGTATCTGTAAAGGCAATGATAGAGTCTTCCAGTGGGCAGAAAAATTATATCGAAACGGTCATTATTCTTCAGCCGTAAAGTATCTCGATGATGCCATTGATGGTCAACGCCTTCTGCCGGAGGATTACGCAGAATTATATGTTAATGCGCTAATTATGTGTGGAGATATTAATCGAGCGCATAAATTTATAGCTATTCATTTCTCATCCGACAAAGGGCAACATAAGAGTCTGCAAGCTCGCCATGCTATTGTCAGCGCCATTTTTCACGGGGCTTCTCCAGGTGAGTTTGACATTACTGTGAATGGGTATGATTGGCATCTCTATAATCTGATGTTTAGCCGTGACAGCCGTTTTACTCTGGACAATCAGTGCGATTATATCGAACTTGCCGAGAGTCTTCACCAGCAGGCGTTGAGTTCAGTAACGGTGGGGAGTATTAATAACCCGATATTGAATTATGATATTGTTCTACTGAAGTTATATGAACTAACCGGTGACTATGAGGGGGTAATACAATGCTATGCCCTTATGGATATGAGTGCGCAAGGTCATATTGTTGCTAAGTACCTATATCTGAAAGCGCTGTTTGAATTGAATAAATGGAGTGACATTCAGGATTTCATTGGTTCCGAACCTATCTTGCAGGGCCGGACTGGACTAGTGAAATTTGCGGCCTGTCATTTTATGGCTGCCAACGGATCTCATAATAGAATTGAAAATATCAATGATTATCAATATTTATTGGCGGATGCTGCTGGCCTGGATGATAGTTGTATTATTGAGATGTTAAAATATTATTTATACAGCGAAGGTGATTTAGATACTGTCGCTACTATTGTTGATGAATGTGCTATTCGAGTGCCGATAGCGCTGGTTGAGGATTTTTCAGTTGAGTTGTGTAAGATTAATCAGTCTGAAATAGCCTACAGGTACTTAAAGCTATCAGACGCCAGCAGTATGTCAGTCGAAGGGCTTGCGCTATTAGGTCATCTGGCGATGGCTTATGGTGACTATGAGCTTGCTGTTAATGCCTTTAAACAAGCCTATCTGAGCCGCCTGCCGGTGTCGGATGCTGGTTTATTTGAGAAACTATCGGTGGCAAGACGTTGGTCTGAGCGTCACCTTTCCTCACCAAATTTTTAATGTATCTCTGCCTGTTTTAGATAAATATAATGAAAGAAACTCTGGATGTTTTTGCTAATGTGCAATTTGAACAATCTGATAAACCGATTAAGGCTATCCTGGTTGTTAATGATAAAGAAATTCCTGTTTCAGGAAAAAAAGGAAAATGGTTTACCAACATCCCGATGAATAACGGGGATGTGTTTTCCTTGAAAGGTAATTCTAACGAGGTAAAACTTATATTCTGTAAAGGTAAAATATATCATCCAGAGCAGATTGCTTTTGATGAAAAATATAATATTGAAAAAACTGGTGTAGATGACGATAGCATTTACTATTCCTTAAGCGGTGAGAGGGTTTCACCGAGAAAAATATTGATAACGTTTCCAGGGACGAGTAACTTCGATAATATTAATTATCGATTGAGTGCCATGACATCTCTTCAGTCGCGATTAAAAGATATATTGATTATTGCTTTTCAGGATAAAGAGAGTGTCTATGGTAACTATATGTATAAGACCTTTGGTGGGAAATACATCAAGCCGTTGGCTG
This sequence comes from Kluyvera fluvialis, assembly GCF_059725275.1. Classification (NCBI taxonomy): domain Bacteria; kingdom Pseudomonadati; phylum Pseudomonadota; class Gammaproteobacteria; order Enterobacterales; family Enterobacteriaceae; genus Kluyvera; species Kluyvera fluvialis. Next base: position 2,344,125 of record NZ_AP046142.1, read on the forward strand.
TTGATGTCATAAAGTCACTGCTTGAAAAGTATGACTTAAATTCTACCGATTTAATATTTTATGGTAATTCGAAAGGAGGGAACATTGCTATTGATTATATCGATGAGTTTCCCTCTTCTCTGTTCTTTATCGATATCCCTCAGTTGGATCTCTACAATTATGATGCGCTAAATGCACTAATGAGATTTAGCCTTAGTGATGACGTTCTGAATTACTATCGTTTTTTGGCGTATTTGCCATCGATCAAAAACAAAAATGTAACCTATTCATTGGCTGAAAATGATTTTGATTCATCCAGAGGATTGCCCCTAAAGCAATTCTCTGGAATAAATGCCGTGATGCTGAAAGACATGGAACATGCTGGTTCAGCGATGGAGTTGGTTAAACGCCAGTTTACTAAGGTTATTCAGCAGGTAACGGATGATGGGCTTGTTGTAAGAGACGCTATAGATGTCCGATTTAGCTATGCGAACAATAAATTATATGCGACTCGAGTGTTAGGTTCATTTAAAGAAGAGTCGAAAATGCAATTAGTCTATGCTGAAGTCGAGTTCTTTAATGACACCTCATCCTATTCAGTTTCGCTGAATAAACGTTTTGATAAGCTACTGGTTGTATTCTGGAAAAATGGTTTTGACGTACTGCAACACCTCCCGGAAGGTGAGTTTGATATTAGGCTTCATGTTTATTACAGATTCCGGGAGTTTGTTTATCCAGTAAGAAGCCGTATTGTTCTTGATAATAACAACGTCACAATTCTTTGAACAATCATTGCTGGGGCTTAGATATCAATAGTATTGATTTTTGTGGTATCTCAGTCTCAGCAGTTTTTGGCTGCTGACCATAATACACCGCATTCACTTGGGTGTTTTCCAGTAAATAGCCTCTAAACTTCCTGAACAGACTCATATCTGGCTTAAAACCGGCCGTCCAGAATTGATGCAAATGTCCCTGGTAGGTCAGCCCTTTAATATCATAAAGCGCATTCCCCATCACTTTTAATGGCTTGTTGTGGATCAGGGCGGAAATGCCTGCCGTGCTGTTAATCGTCACCACGGCTTTACAGTGAGTCAGTAACTCCGGCATAGGCAGATCGTGGATATAAATCACCCGTTTCTCGACGCCATATTTTTTAGTCAGTTGCTTGATTAGCGGGCCGTAGAGACGGTGTCCGCGATCCATTGGGTGGTGCTTGAACACCAGAAACTGACTCATCGGCGCTTTGCGTGAGAATGAGAAGATAACGTCGTTGATGTAGTCGCGCACATCGTCGTACGGACTATGATTACGGATCTGACTGTCATTATAGACCTGCAAGATTGCCAGATAGTAGTGCTGATCCAGCGTCGTTTGCAGCTTGTTGAGTACCTTACGTTGTTTGAAGCTATACCACTGCTTTCGCCACCAGGCGCGAACCCAGCAGCGCGCTTCGTACCACGGAGAGAACGATTTATGATGGCGGTAGTTTGGAAACTGGTGACGACAGCGCCAGCTTACAAGATAGTACCAGCAGGCATGGGCATAACGTTTAGCGTTAGACGGTTTTAGCTTCTGTACCGGTGGTGGGGGTAAATCCGGTAATGCGCGATAAAAATTGGCATCGCGAGGGAGTGGTGAGAAGGCGTTTACGCCATCCTCTTCGATAGTAATAAAATGTGGCCGCAGGTATCCTTCTTCAAAGGCAAGAAAGCGTATACCTTTGGCTTTCGCCCAGGCTCGGGCGGCCTGATGCAGCGGGCGGCAATCGCCAAAGCAAAGAATTGTGTCGAAAGGGTACTGCTGCCAGGTCTCCTTCAGCCAGCCGGGAAATTCTTTTGGCGTCTGCTGGTAGGTGAGGTTTCTGCGCTGGCGGCAGTAGAAGCGATCGCCACCGTTAAAAACCACGTTTACGGCTTCGCGCTCCAGGGTTTCCAGCCAATTGGCGACGTCGTTGAAAAACGGCCCCATAGGCCCCTGCAACAGGAGATACTTTTTCCCCGACAGCAGTTTTTTTACGGTGGTGTTATGCATTTTCTTCCTTTGCTCCACTGGTCGATGGCATCAGCCAAATCGCACTTTGTAAAACATCTGTAGCTTTCGATACTGTCTGGCCAGACGACCGATACTTTTTTTGCTCACTTTCATTTCGCCGCGTGGTACACCGCGCAGCCACTCCACGGCCTCTTCAACCGCGATGGGTTCTAACCGCTCTGGGTGGATGTAGGTTGGGTAAGCGATGAGCGTTTGCCATATCAGATCGGTGAGTTCGAGCTGACGTGCGCGACGCTCGGTGCTGTGCTCATCGTGGGTTAGCCCCCATCCGGCGTAGAAGGGTAGGCCGTAGCAGTACACCTTTTTACCGTGCAGTAGCGCTTCAAACCCTGAGAGCGAGGTCATGGTGTGGAGTTCGTCAGCGTGTTGTATGCACTGAATAATATCGGCATCCAGCGCCTGGCAATCGGCCCACTGTAATACCTCATCGTCGCTGACCGCACCTTTGCGGTTGCCTACCAGTACATCGGGATGTGGCTTAAAGATGATGAATGCATCAGGGTTGCGCTCACGCACTGTGCGTAGCAGGTCGCGGTTGTTGTTGATTGACAGCGTGCCCGTCGCGATGGAGGCATCGTCCTCTACCTGGCCTGGCACCAGCAACACGCGTTTACCCTGTGCCTGCGGCGGCAGTTCCCAGTCCTGACCGAGGTTATATTTGCTGAGCTTGTGTGCAACCAGCATCTGGTTCAGTGCATTGGCACGTTGCTGCTGATGAGCGTTGAGTTGGCTGGCGTTGAGTAAATTTTCCAGATCGCTTGGGCGAGTCGCATCGTAGTAGATGCCTGTTTTATCTAATACTAATGACAGTGGAGCGAGTAGATCAGAACCTAGCCCTGACGAGCGAATAAAACCATCCTCCATCCGCCATAGCGTTATGCCATGCTCTGCGGCATGTGCTTGCCAGCTCGTTTCACCTTTGATTCCCCAGACTACCAGCGCGCTGGCATTTGGGCATTTACGGGCGAAACGGACTTTGTTTTCACTGGTTTGCAAGTAGGGTTTAAGGATAGCGCTCTTCCAGAGGCTCAGCCCAGGCGCCCATAACGTACCAGAGCGGCTAAGGCGATACTGACGCTGCTGGCTTAACCAGTCCACGACACTTGCCAGAGTGCAGGTATCTCCGGTCACTGGGTGGCGGTAGCGGCTGTAGCGCAGATAGGCGGCGGCAAAAAGGTCGATTAAGGTGACGCTACCGCGCCGTGCCGCGAGTTCCTCTGCCTGTGGGTGACGATCGTCAGTTAGCCCCCATCCGGCGTACCACGGCTGACCAAAACAGGTGACGGGTTTACCTGCCAGTAATGCTTCAAAACCATATTGCGACGTCACCACATAAACATGTTTAACATGGCGAAGGAGCGATTGCGGGCTGACATTTTCGGCGAAGAGTCGCAGGCGACCACGGCTTTTCAGTTCGGCAAAGTAACCCGCTTTTTTGCCACAGAGCACGTCGGGATGAACTTTCACCCAAATCTCTGCGTCGGGGTTTTCTGCGCAAGCGGTCTTTAGCATATGTTCGAAAGAACGGGCGTCAGCATTACCTTTACTGACGGAGACGTCGCCGAAAGTTTGATCAACCACCAGTACACATGGCGTCATGGCGGCGGGGGGCGAGAAGGGCGGTGCCTGGTTGTATTTAGACAGATCGCCATCAACGATAGCATTCATAAGGCGGTTGGCTTCTTCGCGATGCTGTAGATTCCCCTCGTGATCCTGAATCAATCTTTCGAGTTCGCTGGGTTCGGAGGCATCATAGTAGATGCCATCGCTATCCACGACGATCGACAGCGGTGGTGCGCCTTCCACGCCAAGACCCAGAGAGCGGATAAAACCATCCTCTAGCCGGATAACCGGTAGCCCCGCCGTGGCGGCTAACGCCACGGGTTTTTGTGCCGTTGGGCGGTGGCCCCAAACCGCTACCGCCGTCACTCCCGACGGAATCGGTCTACTCGCGATGAGTTTGGTTCGCGCGCCTGGCAGTAGGCTGTCGAGGTGCGGAATATTCCAGATTCCTGAGGAGTAAATGCCCAGCATGTTATCTCTGTGCCTCATGGTACTCATTGATTCCCGATAAACGCACGGCCCTGGTTTGCGAGGCCATGCCTATCCCTGTATGCACAGGGATAAAGCGTGAAAATAGGCGTACAACCTAAATGACGCTCGGCCCTTAAAAGTCGAGTATCACTTTTGCTGCCACGGCTAATTGATACAGAATGGTCGAGATGCCACGGGTGACTTCGATATTCTTCGTTTCATAATTTGGCAGCACCATGATTTCATCGCCCGGAGCCAGAGTGCTGACATCGCGGGCGTTAAGCGTTTCGCCGTTTTGACGAATCACAATGATTTTCGCTTTGCTGGACTTCTGGGTTAAACCACCGCATTTCTTGATGTAGTCATCGGTATCAAGACCTTTTTCCCAACTGACCGCGTTCGGGAACAGGACTTCGCCATGCACCATCACCAGAGACGTCTTCTCTGGAATGATGATGACATCGCCGTCTTCCAGCAGCACCGCGTCAATATTCTTCTCGTTAAGCACCACTTCACCTTTTGGCGCCACGGTACGGGCTTTGGCGACAAAGCGGCTCACTAACTGAGCCTCTTGCATACGAAGCCGGGCTTCTTCTTGGGTTGAGGACTGAGCGGAAAGGGATGCCTGCTCCAGTTTTTGCAATGCCACATTCAGCATCTCAGCCTGTCGCTCGGCCACCGACTTGCGATAGAGCTGGATAGAATTCATTTGCGACATGCTATTAGGGCGGATTTGTGCGATGACCTGGCGCATTGATGAGCCGTATGGCAGGACGATGGCGTGTTCGCCGGAGTGTGCACCATCAACTCGCACCTGGATTGTGCCGGAGTAGCGATCTGTACTGACAATTAACTTGTCTCCATCCTGCAACGAACGGCCAGCGGCTGCGTTTAATGCAAAGTATTCACTACGCTTAACCGTGCCTTGCTGGCGAATGATGGTCATATGCGTTGCACCCGGTTTTGGCCTGGCCCAGTTCAGCGCTTCGCTCACTGGAATGGTGTTATTGGTAAATTCAAAGTCGTAGCTGTTAAAGACATCGCCTTCAACGCTAAAGGTGTGCTGACGTGGCCCAACGACGATCGTATCGCCATCGACAAACTGAGACAGACCTAACTGCCCGTTCAGCAGGAAGTCGTACAAATTCACCCGAGAACGTATTTTCTTGCCGCGTTTCACCAAAATATCAACGTAGCTACCGCGCTCGCTATCAACGCCACCGGCCTTGCTGAGATAGTTCAGTAGGGAATCGGAGGCTACGCCGCCGTAAAGGCCTGGGTTACGCACATAGCCCGCGACAAAGACTTTGACGGGTTGAGCCTGCAGCAAAGAGGCGTAAACATTGACATTCGCCTGGTAGACTTCTTTGATCTTGCTGGCGACCAGCGTATTTAGCTGTCCGTTGGTGACACCGGTCACTTTCAGAGGCCCGACGTTCGGCAGAAAAATATTCCCTTTGGGGTCAACGGTGAGCGCACCGTCGAAATTAAACGCGCCCCACAGGCGTACCTGAATGGTGTCGCCTAGCCCAATCACATAGTTCGGGTTAAAACCAATGCTATCGCCGCCTGCGGCGCTGGTTGCCGTAAAGAGCTGAGCACCAAACATGCGGCTGATTCCCACTGCGGGTAGCGGGGGGGGCGTATCGTCAAAACCGGAGGCGACCGATGTATCCGTTGTTTTGCCGCTAATCAGAGAAGGCAGTGGTGCTGCGCCCGTTAAACTGGGGTCGGCGTTGATACTCACAGCACTAGCCGAAGCGGTATGGCACGCAAGAAGCACCAGAGCTGACTGCAATAATTTCATCGTTATTTGTACACTCGGTTTCATTTTTTAATCTTTGTGGTCTTCAATCACGGCCAGCAATAGTTTTACTGTGCCGAACAATAGGCCACATATCAGCAGCCAACTTGCCAGTAGATAGGGGATTTCCGGAAAGCTGGACTCTTCCGGTTGCTGGGGTGAACTGATAACTGACAGGACTTTCAGCTTACGGGCACTCTCAAGGCGGGTTTTCTCAATCGCTTTTAGCGCCATGCCATAAAGGTCTGTATCAAAATCAACGCGCGCCTTAATTTCTTCAAAGTCGGCGGCCATTCTGTTGAGTTTGTTGCTCCCTGGCGCGGTAATTTTGCTCTGCTCTTTATCGATCTGTTCTTGTAGCGAATCGACGGAATTGCGAGTGCTAATCACCTGTGGGGCATCTTCGCGTAAATAGGTCAACTGATTGCGTAGCTCGGCTTCAAGGTCGATTTTCTTCGCCATCAGCGTATTGATAAGAGAGTTTGCCGCCAAAGCCGAGGCTTTAGGATCAAGGACGTTGTTTTTATTCTGATAGGAGAGTAGCTCTGCCTTGCTCTTATCAAGGCGATGACGCGCCTGCATAAGCTCTTCCTGAGCAAAATTCAGTTGGTCACGAGCGATGCGGTGCGATAATTCATTGATAAAAATCTCAGATTCTTTTAATACCGCCTGGTTAAAACGCAGAGCAAATTCTGGTGTGAAACCCTGAGTCTGAACCCTCAGTAATCCAGCTTTATCATCATAGGTAACGGCAATGCGATCGCGGTAGTAGTCGAGGAACTTTTCAATCGTTACCCCTTTCGAGAGGTGGTTGAGGAAGTCCAATCCGCTCTGGCCCCACGCCTCCCGGAAGTTGAGCTGTTTATCCAGTGTGCGCAGCATATCTGTGGAGTTGATGTATTCCTTCAGGTAGAGAGAATCTTCCGCTGAACTCGGGTTGGCCGCACCCAGCAGCAAGCCCACGTTAAGGCTGCTAGCTTCGATATCACTAGGGCGCTTCACCGCGAGGGTGGATTCACTCATATAGCGCGGCTGGCTAAAGATCAGTAAATAGATGATCAGTAGCGATACCGGGGCAACGACGGTGATGTGGACAAGATGTTGTTGGATCCACGCAAGATTTATGCGGCTGGCGGGGCGACAGAGTGTTCTGAACCATTCCTTTACTTTATTTTTAGACATTTCGCTTTCGATATAAACAGACGGTGGACGCTACCGGAGTATATGGAACGTTAATTTTTAACTGTATCAATAAAATACCTTGTTATTGCCCATGACCAGCAGAGAGAGGGGCAGCTCTGTTGTCTATAAATCAGACAATATTTGATACATTGGGCTTTTTCCCATAGCTAAATTAAAAGGGCTGGTTTTAGCGAGAACTTAAATATTCGATCGAACAAAAACCGGTATTCAGGTAACTCTTTTCTGTTAATAAGGTCTGCGGCGGTAAAACACGTTGCATTCTGGCGATAGCACAGGTTAAAGCGGAAACGAAAAGAGGATAGAGAGAGGGCAATGCGAGTGGAGTATGGACATGATGCAACGGTAATGGTTGTCCCAGAATACCGGTGTTTGGCGATGAGTAACGGCGGGCGTGAGTTTCTCGTTACGGTTGAAAAACTCAGCCCGAATTTCTATTCGGGCTGAGTTTATAGCTAAAGAATAATCTTAAGCCGTTTATTCTTGCGGCGTGGCTTTCTCGGCTTTTCCTGCCATTAAGGCGAGGAAGTCATAGCGTTTTTGCAAGTCTTGTGCCGCATCTTTCCACAGTTGCTCGGCGACTTCCGGCTGCTGGCTGTTAAGACGACGGAAACGCTGCTCGTTCATCAATGTTTCAGCCAGCGCATCTGACGGCGGACGAGAGTCCAGCGCCAGCGGGATTTTGCCTTCGTCGGCACGACGCGGGTCGAAGCGGAACAGCGGCCAGAAACCGGTGGCGGTTAACTGGCGCATCTGGTCGTGGCTCAGCGCCAGGTCGTAACCGTGCTCTTCACAAGGGCTGTAGGCGATGATAAGGGATGGGCCTGGATAGGCTTCGGCCTCTTGAATCGCTTTCACCGTTTGGTTGAGCTGCGCGCCTAGCGAAATCTGTGCGACGTAGACGTGGCCGTACATCATCATGCTGACGCCCAAATCCTTGCGTGCTTTGCGCTTGCCGTGCTCGCCGAACTTGGTTACGGCTCCCAGCGGGGTGGCTTTCGAGGCCTGTCCGCCGGTGTTGGAATAACATTGGGTATCGAGCACCAGAATATTGACGTTCTCGGTCAGGCTCATCACGTGATCCAATCCGCCAAAGCCGATATCGTAGGCCCAGCCATCGCCGCCAATCAGCCAGATGGATTTCTCCACCAGCGCATCGGCATCGGTCAATAGCTCCTGTGCGCCCTCCACACCTGCCAGCGCTTTACGCAGTTCAGCAACCTGTTCGCGACGCACGTCCGGCGTGGCATCTGTATGCAGCGCTTCGTTCAGTTCGGCTGGAATATGGTCGGCAAAATTCTCCAGCAGGCGCATAACGCGCTGGCGATGCTGATCGACGGTTAAGCGGAAGCCCAGACCAAACTCGGCATTGTCTTCAAACAGTGAGTTTGCCCACGCCGGGCCACGCCCGTTGGCATCGGTAGTGTACGGCGTCGATGGCAGGTTGCCGCCATAAATAGAGGAACAACCGGTGGCGTTGGCAATCAGCATCCGGTCGCCGTAGAGCTGGGTCAGCAGCTTGATATACGGCGTTTCGCCGCAGCCGGAGCAGGCACCAGAGTATTCAAACAGCGGGGTAATCAACTGTGAAGTACGAATATCAATACGTTCCAGTTTGTTACGGTCGATCTCCGGCAGGTTGAGGAAGTAGTCATAATTCACTTTTTCTTCTTCAACGTGTTCAAGGCGCGACATCATATTGATGGCCTTGATTTCCGGGTTCTGGCGGTCTTTCGCCGGGCACACCTCAACGCACAGGTTACAGCCGGTGCAATCTTCCGGTGCGACCTGCAACACGTATTTCTGCCCACGCATATCGCGGGATTTCACGTCCAGTGAATGCAGGGAGGTTGGGGCGTTTTCCATCGCGTCCGGGGATACCACTTTCGCGCGGATAGCCGAGTGCGGGCAGGCGGCGACGCAGTGGTTACACTGGGTACAGAGATCTTCTTTCCAGATAGGGATCTCTTCGGCAATGTTGCGTTTTTCCCAGCGCGTCGTGCCTACCGGCCAGGTGCCGTCTGGTGGCAGCGCCGAAACCGGCAGCGCGTCGCCGAGGCCTGCCAGCATGGCGGCGGTAACGGTTTTGACAAAATCCGGTGCGGCATCGGACACCACCGGCGGACGGTTCGGGCTGTCAGGGTTAACCGGTTGTAGCGGAACTTCAAACAGTGATTCGCGTGCCAGCGCCAGCGCCTGCCAGTTACGCTCGACCAGATCTTGCCCTTTGCTGCTGTAGCTTTTGGCAATTGCGTTTTGCAGCTCCATCAGCGCGCTGTCGCCAGGCAAAATCTGCGTCAGGTGGAAGAACGCCATCTGCATCACGGTGTTGATACGCGCCGCCAGGCCACACTCACGGGCGATTTTCGCCGCGTTGATCACATAAAAACGGGCGCGCTTCTGGTTGAGCACTGCCTGAACTTCCTGCGGCAGGCGCGCCCACACTTCATCCGCGCTATAAGGCGTGTTGAGCAGGAAAATACCGCCGGGTTTCAGGCGCTCCGCCATTTGATATTTATCGACAAACTGTAGCTGGTGGCAGCCGACAAAATCAGCCTGCGCGACTAAATAAGCAGAACGAATAGGGTCGTCGTTCACGCGCAGGTGCGAAACCGTCAGGCCACCGGCCTTTTTGGAGTCGTAAACAAAGTAGCCTTGCGCAAACCACGGCGTGGAGTTACCGATGATTTTGATATTGTTTTTGGTTGCCGAGACGCTACCGTCGCTGCCCAGCCCGTAGAATAACGCCTCCAGCCTGGCGCGTGACGGTAGGGTGTTTTCCGGCAGTGGCAGGGAAAGGTAGGTGATATCATCATAAATGCCGACCGTAAAGCGCGGTTTTGGCTTCGCCTGGAGTAGCTCATTGAAAATAGCCAGCACACAGTCGGGGCCAAACTCTTTCGACGACAAACCATAACGGCCACCAATCACTCGTGGCAGCGTTTCGCGCTCGCCCTGGTTGAAGGCTTCGGCGAGGGCGGTCATGACATCCAGATACAGCGGCTCAGCTTGCGCGCCTGGCTCTTTGGTGCGGTCAAGCACCGCCACGCTGCGAGCGGTTTCCGGCAAGGCCTGAAGCAGATGTTTCGCCGAGAAAGGGCGATAAAGGCGCACTTTCAGCACCCCGACTTTTTCATCGCGGCTCAGCAGTTCATCAACCACTTCTTCACACGTCCCGATAGCGGAACCCATGATAACGATAACGCGCTCAGCCTGCGGGTGGCCGTAATATTCAAACGGTTTATAGCTGCGACCGGTGGCGTCAGCAAAATCCGCCATCGCCTGTGCCACGTGGTCATACACCGCGTTGTACCACGGGTTAGTCGCTTCGCGAGACTGGAAATAGGTATCCGGGTTAGCCGACGTTCCGCGAATCACCGGATGCTCTGGATTCAGCGCGCGGGCGCGGTGGGCCGCGATTGCGTCCTGCGGCAACAGATTGCGCAGGGTGTCATCGGCGAGCGGGACGATTTTGTTGATTTCGTGCGAGGTGCGGAAACCATCAAAGAAATGAATAAATGGCACGCGGCTTTTGAGTGTCGCGATATGCGAAATCAGCGCAAAATCCTGCGCTTCCTGAACGCTACTGGCGCACAGCATGGCACAGCCGGTTTGGCGCACCGCCATGACGTCTGAGTGGTCGCCGAAAATCGACAACGCATGAGTGGCAACGGTGCGCGCAGCCACGTGCAGGACAAACGGCGTTAACTGACCCGCCAGTTTGTAGAGCGTGGGGATCATCAGCAGTAAACCCTGCGATGAGGTGAACGAGGTAGACAGCGCGCCGGTCTGCAACGCACCGTGAACGGCGGCAATGGCCCCCGCTTCAGACTGCATTTCGACAACGCGTGGGACGTCGCCCCACACGTTTTTCAGCCCATTTCCCGCCCAGGCATCGGCCTGTTCTGCCATCGTTGAACTTGGCGTAATCGGGTAAATGGCGATGACTTCACTGGTGCGGAATGCCACAGAGGCGACCGCACCATTACCGTCAGTTGTGATCATTGGATATGACACCTTACATTGCGCAAAAATAGGTTCACGGCATTGCCGCAAACCGAGAATTTATTGTGTATTGACCCTTTCGTGGGTCATGGTGCTGCATTCGTCATCCATTACGCTGCCAAAAGGACGCGGCATACTGTTGAAGTTTAGCAAACCGCAGGCTGAATCATTTTTGCATTTGTGTCCTTTGGTGCATCTATATCGGCGAGACGAATGTTTACGCTGCACTAAATTGCCAGAAAATGTTTCAGTAGTGCATAAATGCGCGTTTCGTCTCTCGACGGACGGCGCTGCACTGCCTATGATGCATAGGTTTGCTTTTATTTTGCGATTCGGAGGGGAGTGATGCGATCTGCGTTTTTAATCGGGTGTGCGGCGCTGTTATTGTCCGCGTGCAGCAGTGAACCTGTACAACAGGCAACTGCCGCACACGTTACGCCGGGAATGAGAGCGGCGATGTCCAGTTCAGGCCAGGCAAACTGCGCCATGATTGGCGGAACGCTTTCCGCCGCACGTCAACTGGACGGTTCAAGTATTGGTATGTGCGCGTTGCCTAACGGCAAGCGATGCAGCGAACAATCGCTGGCAGTCGGTAGCTGCGGTAGCTACTAACGGCGCTTAGTGTACCAGGTCGGAAAGACGGTAGATAAGCGTCTGATCTGCGGTCGCCAGCGTCAGTTGAGTTTCGGTTAAATCCACTTCAGCGCCCTGGCGCAGCATGGTGCTTAGCGTCGCGTCCAGTTGGTTAAGCTGCGGGTCGCTACACATTTTTCGCGTTACCGCCATATTTGGGGCGCTCAGTTCACCGTTGGCGATTTTAGCGGTCCCGGAAAACCGGTTGCACATTTCGGCAGACAGATAAATGCCGTTAAGCAGCGGCATTTTCTGACCAAAGCTCAGCTCCAGCGGCTTGCTGCTGTTGACGGCTTTGCCATTCACACTTTCCAGGACAAAGCGGTGATGCTGGAGCTGCTCGCCGTTGGTAGACATTTTGCTGTTGTAAACGCATCCGGCGAGTAAAGTGCTCGCCGCCAGTAGGCATAAGACTTTTTTCATGTCACTACACTTCTTATAAATATTTTCTGGATGAATATATTGGAATTGTAACTGTACTGCGGGTGATGTCTCTGGGGGTTGTCCGAAAGTGCTCCCCGACAAGCGCCAGGGAGCAGTGCGCATTATGCTATCGCGTTAGGGCAGTCTGTTCCGTTGTCGATTTGACGCAGGTTTTCCAGCGTGGTTTCTGAAATGCTGGTCAACGCTTCTGCCGTCAAAAACGCCTGATGGCCGGTGAACAGTACGTTGTGACAGGCAGAAAGACGGCGGAATACGTCATCCTGAATCACATCGTTCGACTTGTCTTCAAAGAACAGATCGCGCTCGTTCTCGTAGACGTCCATCCCCAGTGAACCAATCTTCTGGTTTTTCAGCGCATCGATAGCCGCCTGCGAGTCAATCAACGCACCACGGCTGGTGTTGACGATCATCACGCCATCTTTCATCTGCGCAAAGGCTTCCGCATTCAGCAGGTGATAGTTTTCAGGCGTTAGCGGGCAGTGCAAAGAGATAACGTCGGACTGCGAGAACAGCGTTGGCAGGTCAACGTATTCTGCACCCATCTCCAGCGCGGCAGCGCTTGGATACGGATCAAAGGCCAGCAAACGCATACCGAAGCCTTTCAAAATCCGCATCGCGGCAATCCCGATTTTCCCCGTACCGATAACGCCCGCCGTTTTGCCGTACATAGTAAAACCGGTCAGGCCTTCCAGTGAGAAGTTGGCATCACGCGTACGTTGATAAGCACGGTGAATACGACGGTTCAGCGTCATCATCATGCCGATGGCGTGTTCTGCTACCGCTTCCGGCGAATAGGCTGGCACACGCACCACGCGCAAACCCAGTTCTTTGGCGGCATCGAGGTCAACGTTATTAAAGCCCGCACAACGTAAGGCAATGTATTTCACGCCATTCTTTTTCAACTCTTCCAGCACCGGACGGCTGCCGTCATCGTTAACGAAAATACATACGGCTTCGCAGCCGTGCGCGGTTTTAGCCGTTTTTTCCGTTAACAGAAAGTCAAAAAATTCAAGCTCAAAGCCATATGCCTCATTCACATTCTGCAGATACTTTTTATCGTACTGTTTTGTGCTGTATACGGCGATTTTCATAGGAATTTTCTCCGGTGATTTTTAAGTCAGATTAGCATGGCTAAAATTATCATACAATTCTTAAAAAATAGTTTAATCGCAGAGCGACGGAAGAGCGTTAGCAGCAAGTATAAGCGTTTTATGCGATGCTGTAGATTACAATAATTTTCTATTTTTTCAGCAACATAATTGAAAATTCCACCATTGGCGGAAAAAAGGGGGCGCATCGGCGCGTGCCGAGGCTGTTGTCCGTTGACGGTTGAGCGCGGCGCGGGGGTTTTGCTTTCATTTATTGAACAAAGAAATACATTTCCCTCATACCACATCATCTCATCTATTCTTAAAAGGGCGTCGCGACTTTAACTCAGCGGCTCAACATGACACAATATCAGCCATATACGGCGTTTACGCTTGATAAATCTGGATATTAATTGGCCCATGAAGGGTAAATACAAAGCCGCCTTAGCGCTGTTTCTGCTGCTCGTCCTTTTGCCGCTAACGCTGGTTATGACGCTTGGCTACTGGGTTCCTACCTTAGTGGGGATTTGGCTTCCGGCGGGCACGCGCATTGCCCTGAATGAAAGCCCGCGTTTAACTCGCTCGGCGCTGCATATCCCCGATCTCCGCTATTTAGTCGGTGATTGCGAGCTGGCGCGCTTACAGGACGTGACATTGTCACATCCCAGCCGCTGGCAGCTTCATGCCGCCTCAGTCAACCTGAATTCTGTCTGCTTTAATAAACTGCCGTCCAACGATGCCGTTCCTGGTGCGCCGCGCACGCTGGCCCAGTGGCAGTCGATGCTGCCCAATACCTGGTTAACGATTGATTCTCTGAGCGTTTCACCCTGGGAAAAATGGCAGGGTAAACTCAATGTCTCTCTTAGTCCGCAGCGCCAGAGCCTGGAATACGAAGGTGAACAGGTTAGCCTTCACGCCCGTTTGCAGGGGCAGTCGCTGACCGTGAGCGAGTTTAAAGCGGGGCTGATTGAAGGCGAAGCGCCGATTCAGCTCGTGGGTGAATTTACCATGCCGCTGGTTCCCGATGGCTTGCCGATCAAAGGCCACCTGACGTCTTCGTTCCAGGTGCCGCAAGTCCCGTCGCTGGTGGATGCCGAGCTGGAATGGGACGGTAATCAGGGGCAATTGCTGATGCTGGCGCGCGGCGAAGATGACCCGCTGATTGACTTACCGTGGCAGCTAACCGAACAGCAACTCACCATTAGCGATGGCCGCTGGAGCTGGCCGTATCAGGCGGGGATCCCGCTTAGCGGGCGTGTCGGCCTTAAGCTGGAAAACTGGCAGCAAGGGCTTGATAACACGCGGATCAGTGGGCGCCTCAACGTGCTGACCGCCGGTGATGCGGGGAAAGGCAACGCCGTGCTAACGCTGGGGCCGGGTCGGCTTAGCATGGATAACAGCGAGATGCCGTTGCAGCTGACGGGGGAAGCCAAACAGGGCGATCTGATTTTCTACGCCCGTCTGCCGGCGCATCTCAGTGGCCCGCTGGCAACGCCGATCCTCGCTTTCCAGCCAGGCGCACTGCTGCGCTCCCGTGGGCGACTCATTGACGCGCTAAATATCGACGATGTGAGCTGGCCGCTGGCCGGAGTGACCCTCTCTACTCAGGGGATCGACGGTCGGTTACAGGCCATTTTGCGCGCCCATGAACAGCAGACCGGTGATTTTATTCTGCACCTTGACGGTAAAGCCGATAACTTTATGCCGGACAAAGGCACGTGGCAGTGGCGTTACTGGGGCGATGGTCATTTTACGCCGATGAATGCGCGCTGGGATGTTGCCGGTACGGGGGAGTGGCGCGACAGTGCGATTGTGCTGAATACGCTCTCGACCGGTTTCGATAAGCTCCAGTACGGCACGATGACCATCGATAAACCGCGCCTGACGCTGAAACAACCCATCCACTGGCTCCGCGATGAGCAGCATCCGTCTTTTTCTGGCTCGCTGGCGCTGGACGCCAACGAAACGCGTTTCACCGGCGGTAGTGTACTGCCTGCCTCCGCGCTGACGTTTAGCGTGCAAGGCCGTGACCCGACCTTTTTCCAGTTTAAAGGTGATTTAAAAGCGCAGGCTATCGGCCCCATTCGGGTGAACGGGCGCTGGGATGGCGAGCGTCTGCGCGGGCAGGCGTGGTGGCCAAAGCAGTCGTTGACCGTGTTCCAGCCTTTATTACCGCCGGACTGGAAAATGAAGCTCCGCGATGGCTCGCTGTACGCGCAGGTGGCGTTCTCCGCCGCTGCGGGGCAAGGGTTTGAAGCCGGTGGGCACGGCGTGCTGCGTGACGGTAGCGCCTGGATGCCGGACAACGAAGTGAGCGGCGTGGATTTTGTGCTGCCGTTCCGCCTCAAAGCAGGGGAATGGCAGTTGGGAACCCGTCGCCCGGTGTCGCTGCGAATTGCGGAAATCGTCAACCAGGTCACCGCGCGTAATATTACCGCCGATCTCCAGGGCACCTGGCCGTGGAGCGAGCGTTCGCCGTTGCAGCTCAGTAACGTTAGCGTTGATGTGCTCGGCGGCAAAGTCACGATGCAACAGCTACGGATGCCGCAGCATGACGCCGCGCTGCTACGCTTACAGCACATCTCGATGAGTGAGTTGATAAGTGCGGTTAACCCGAAACAGTTTGCTATGTCTGGCCCAGTGGACGGTGCGTTGCCGCTGTGGCTGAACGACAGCCAGTGGATTATTAAAGATGGCTGGCTGCACAACCCCGGCCCAATGACGTTACGCCTTGATAAAGACACCGCTGATGCGGTGGCCGATGACAATATTGCGGCGGGGGCGGCGATCAACTGGCTGCGTTATCTGGAAATTTCTCGCTCGTGGACGCGCATTAATCTCAATAGTCTGGGCCTGTTGACGCTACAAGCAACAGTAACCGGTACGGGGGTGATGGACGAGAAGCGCAGCACGGTGCAGCTTAACTACACGCACCAGGAGAATGTTTTTGATTTGTGGCGAAGTTTGCGCTTTGGCGACAAACTTCAGTCATGGCTTGAGCAACACGCGACCCTTCCCGGTGCGCCGTGTCGCAGCGGCACGGAATGTAAGGAGCAATAATGAAATTATCTACTGCCATACTGGGATTGATGGCCACCGGTTTGTTGTCAGGATGTACGCCGCGTATCGAAGTCGCTGCGCCAAAAGAGCCGATAACTATCAATATGAACGTGAAGATTGAACACGAGATCCGCATCAAAGCCGATAAGGACGTTGAGGATCTACTGAAATCACGTAGCGATTTATTCTGAGGTCATGATGCGAAAAATGCGGATTATCGCACTGCTGGCGCTCAGCCTGTTTAGCGTCAACGCGCTGGCATTAACGCTGGCAGAAGCTCGCCAACAGGGGCGCGTGGGGGAAACGCAGGGCGGTTACCTGGCGCCTATCGCCCAGGATAACGACACGCTGGTACTGGTGAAAAAAATCAACCAGGCGCGCAGCGAAAGCTATCAGCAGTTGGCGCAAAGTAACCAGATGTCACCGCAGGATGTTGCACGTATGGCGGGCAAAAAATTAATTGAAAAAGCACTGCCGGGTGAATATGTGCAGGGGATTAACGGCCAATGGCTACGCAAGTAAGCGATGGGCTGGCGTAAGAAAAGAAAAAATGCATTCCGGTTGAAAGAGGGGTTGTAACTCGCTCATACTCTGGCGTGTAACCTGTTCGCCGGTAACGATTTTACCGACAGCATTTGAGAATAATAAAGGAATTCCTTATGGCAGAAGAAACGATTTTCAGCAAAATTATCCGTCGTGAAATCCCGTCGGACATGGTTTATCAGGATGAACTGGTTACCGCATTTCGCGATATTTCTCCACAGGCTCCGACCCATATTTTAATCATCCCGAATACGCTGATTGCCACCACCAACGATGTGACGGCAGAGCACGAGCAAACCCTGGGCCGCATGATCACCGTAGCAGCAAAAATCGCTCGTGACGAAGGCATCGCGGAAGACGGCTACCGTCTGATCATGAACTGCAATCGTCACGGCGGTCAGGAAGTTTACCACATTCATATGCACCTGGTGGGCGGCCGCCCGCTGGGGCCGATGCTGGCGCATAAAGGCTAATCTATGAAATCGGCATGTCTGGGTCTTGTGCTTTGTACCGCGCTGCTTGCCGGGTGTCATTCGCGCCCGGAAATCGCCGTGAGCGAGCAGCAAACGTTGGTGATGGAAGCGAACGTTCTGGCGGCGGGAATCAGTGCGGAATCGCCTGAGTTCAGCTCGTCGGATATTCAGGCGACCGCCAGTGCAAAACTGTTCAACGAAAGGCGAGAGCCGGTCACTGTTCACTATCGTTTTTATTGGTATGACGCCAGAGGGCTGGAAATTCACCCACTGGAAGCGCCGCGCAGTGTAACCGTACCGCCGATGGGCGCGGTTACCGTGTACGGGACGGCTAACAGCCTTGGGGCACATAAAGCCCGGCTTTATCTTTATCTGTAAGGGGTAAACTGGAATGAGTAATATAGGTCGCTATGCGTTAATTGCCTCTCTGGCACTGTTTCTGAGCGGGTGTGTGATCCGTGAAAATCCGGCTCCGGTAGAGACGGCGAATCCGCAAACGCAGCCACAACAGCCGGTAGAGCCGCAGCCGGAACCGACCGTGCCATCCGTGCCGACAATTCCACAGCAGCCAGGGCCTATTGAGCATGGCGGGGACGCGTCCGGGCAGCCTGCGCCGCGCGTACGTCATTACGACTGGAACGGCGCTGCACAGCCGCTGGCGGCAAAAATGCTCCAGACTAACGGGGTTAACGCGGGCAGCATTTTGTTGGTTGATAGCGTCAACAACCGTACTAACGGCTCGCTGAATGCGGCAGAGGCGACCTCCGCACTGCGTAATGCGCTGGAGGGCAATGGCAAATTTACCCTCGTTTCTGCTCCGCAGCTTGCGGTGGCAAAACAGCAACTGGGCCTGTCCCCGCAAGACAGCCTGGGTTCGCGTAGCAAAGCGATAGGTATCGCGCGTAAAGTGGGCGCACAATACGTGCTGTACACTAACGCGACCGGTAATGTGAATGCGCCGACGCTGCAAATGCAACTGATGCTGGTGCAGAGCGGTGAAATTGTGTGGTCAGGTAAGGGTGCGGTTGCGCAACAATAAGCTCACGCGTGATGCCCTGTTATCACGCGAATTTCCGCACTATCATCTGGTTGACAGCCCCGAAACCTCGGGGCTGAGCGGCAGTAGCTGTATCGTGCAAAACGGCGACCGGCGGTTGGTTCTTCGTCAGCATCACTCGCCCGACGCGCCGGAAAGCGACTTTCTTCGTCAATATCACGCCCTGCGGCAGTTACCTTCTACGCTTGCCCCGAAGCCGGTTTTTTATACCCCTGGCTGGATGGCCGTCGAATATTTAGCCGGAGAGATTAAAAACGGGCTTCCGGCGCATCGCCCACTCGCTACACTCCTGTATGATTTACACCATCAGCGCCGATTTGGCTGGTCGCTTTCGCTATTGCCGCTGCTCGAGCAGTATTGGCAGCAGTGCGACCCGGCACGGCGTACGCCGTTCTGGCTGCGTGGTTTACAGCGCCTGCGCCGTCGTGGTGAGCCGCGCGCGCTACGGCTGGCCCCGCTGCATATGGATGTTCATGCCGGGAATATCGTCCATACCGACGACGGGTTACGGCTTATCGACTGGGAGTATGCCGGTGATGGTGATGTCGCACTGGAACTGGCGGCAGTATGGACGCCAGACAAGAGACAACGTCAGCAGCTAACGTTTACCTACGCCGAGCTGGCGCGAATAGCCCCTGATTGCCTGTGGCAGCATGTTATGCGCTGGCGACCGTGGGTATTAATGCTGATGGCGGGTTGGTTCGAGTGTCGCTGGCAACAGACCGGCGACGTACAATTCATCGCGCTGGCCAATGAAATATGGAGCCAGCTAAAGGATAAAAAGGAGGCCGTGTGGGGCCAGTAATGTTGGATGTAGAAGGCTACGAGCTGGATGCCGAAGAACGTGAAATTCTGGCGCACCCGCTGGTCGGTGGCTTAATTCTGTTTACCCGTAACTATCATGACCCGGAGCAACTGCGCGAACTGGTACGCCAGATTCGCAGCGCTTCGCATCACCGACTGGTGGTCGCGGTTGACCAGGAAGGTGGCCGTGTACAGCGTTTTCGTGAGGGTTTCACGCGCTTACCGGCGGCGCAATCTTTTGCTGCGGTGCTGGGCGAAGAGGCGGGCGGTCGTATGGCCGCAGACGCCGGTTGGCTGATGGCGAGCGAGATGATTGCTATGGACATCGACATTAGCTTCGCACCAGTGCTGGATGTCGGCCACATCTGTACGGCTATCGGTGAGCGTTCTTATCATGCTGACCCGCATAAAGCGCTGGCGATGGCGCGCCACTTTATTGACGGGATGCACAGCGCGGGAATGAAAACCACCGGTAAACACTTCCCTGGGCACGGCGCTGTGACGGCAGATTCCCATAAAGAAACGCCGCACGACCCGCGTTCTGAGGCGGAAATCCGCGAGAAAGACATGGCGGTGTTCCGCGCCTTGATTAGCGAAAACGCGCTCGACGCGATTATGCCAGCGCACGTTATCTATGATCAGGTTGATGCGCGTCCGGCCAGCGGCTCCCCGCACTGGCTGAAAACGGTGCTGCGCGGCGAGTTGGGCTTTGATGGCGTGATTTTCTCTGACGACCTGTCGATGGAAGGTGCGGCGATTATGGGCAGCTATGCCGAACGCGGGCAGGCTTCGCTGGATGCCGGTTGCGATATGATCCTCGTCTGTAATAATCGTAAAGGCGCTGTCAGTGTGTTGGATAATCTGTCTCCGATCAATGCTGAGCGTGTTACGAAGTTGTATCATAAAGGTTCGTTTAGCCGTCAGGAACTGATGGACTCCGCCCGCTGGAAAACGGTTAGCGCTCAACTGGAACAGCTCCACGAACGCTGGCAGGATGTGAAGGCTGGTCATTAACCCTCCCGGTGTGGGAGTAATGGTGTGGTGAGGACAAGATGATTATCTATTTGCACGGTTTTGACTCAAATAGCCCTGGGAACCATGAAAAAGTGCTACAGCTTCAGTTTATCGACCCCGATGTGCGGTTGATTAGCTACAGCACGTTGCATCCCAAACATGATATGCAGCACCTGCTGAAGGAAGTCGATAAAATGCTGCAATTGTGTGCCGACGAAAGGCCGCTTATCTGTGGCGTCGGTCTTGGCGGCTTTTGGGCAGAGCGTATTGGTTTCCTGTGCGATATTCGCCAGGTGATGTTTAACCCGAATCTGTTCCCGAATGAGAACATGGACGGCAAAATTGACCGCCCGGAAGAGTACGCCGACATTGCGACTAAATGCGTGAATAACTTCCGCGAGAAAAACCGCGATCGCTGCCTGGCGATCCTTTCTCGCAATGATGAAGCGCTGAACAGCCAGCGTTCCGCAGAAGCCCTGCATCATTACTATGAAATCATCTGGGATGAAGAGCAGGGGCATAAGTTTAAAAATATTTCGCCGCATCTCCAGCGCATCAAAGCCTTTAAAACATTAGGCTGATAAAACGCTTCAGAAGCCCCGGCAACGTTCGCGCTGCCGGGGCTTTTTTTTGTTAATTTTTTAACCTGGCTTCACGCGTGAAGCACCCCTGGTCGCGCGTTCGCTCAACTTCTGCGCGATAAAACTTGATGCACATCAATTTTGGTATGACCAATGCACCATTCATGTTATTCTCATTGCAGCTGAATGGTTTCGTACTGGTAACTTGTTGTTAATTAAAGGCTATATTCATAACTTTTAATTAACAATTGGTTAATAAATTTTAAGGGGGTCACGTGACTACACCAATGAAGAAAATCGTAATTGTGGGTGGTGGCGCTGGCGGCCTGGAACTGGCTACTCAATTGGGTAGAAAGCTTGGCCGGAATAAAAAAGCAAAAATCACGCTGGTGGACAGAAATCATAGCCATCTGTGGAAACCGCTGCTGCACGAAGTGGCGACCGGTTCTCTGGATGAAGGCGTTGATGCGCTGAGCTATCTGGCCCATGCACGCAATCATCACTTCCAGTTCCAGCTTGGCTCGGTGATGGATATTAACCGCGAAGCGAAAACCATCACCCTGGCGGAGCTGCGTGACGAGAAGGGCGAGTTGCTGGTTCCTGAGCGTAAACTGGCGTACGACACGCTGGTGATGGCTCTGGGCAGCACCTCTAACGACTTCAACACGCCGGGCGTGAAAGAGAACTGCATTTTCCTCGACAACCCGCATCAGGCGCGTCGTTTCCATCACGAAATGCTGAACCTGTTCTTGAAATATTCCGCGAACCTTGGCGCGAATGGCAAAGTGAATATCGCCATCGTGGGTGGCGGGGCGACCGGTGTAGAGCTGTCGGCGGAACTGCATAACGCGGTAAAACAACTGCACAGCTACGGCTATAAAGGGCTGAACAACGAAGCGCTGAACGTAACGCTGGTGGAAGCCGGTGAGCGCATTCTGCCTGCGCTACCGCCACGTATTTCCGGCGCGGCGCACAGCGAGCTGACCAAAATGGGCGTGCGTGTTCTGACGCAAACTATGGTGACGAGCGCTGACGAAGGCGGCCTGCACACCAAAGACGGCGAGTACATTAATGCCGACCTGATGGTGTGGGCGGCGGGTATCAAAGCGCCAGACTTTATGAAAGAAATTGGCGGCCTGGAAACAAACCGTATCAACCAACTGGTGGTCGAACCGACGTTGCAAACTACTCGCGACCCGGATATTTACGCGATTGGCGACTGCGCATCGTGTGCGCGCCCTGAAGGGGGCTTTGTGCCACCGCGCGCTCAGGCAGCGCACCAGATGGCGACCTGCGCGCTGAACAACATTCTGGCGCAGATGAAGGGCAAAGAGCTGAAAGCCTATAGCTATAAAGATCACGGCTCGCTGGTTTCGCTGTCTAACTATTCGACGGTCGGTAGCCTGATGGGCAACCTGATGCGCGGTTCGATGATGATAGAAGGGCGCATTGCGCGCATGGTCTACATCTCTTTATACCGTATGCACCAGATTGCGCTGCACGGTTACTGCAAAACGGGTCTGATGATGCTGGTGGGCAGTATTAACCGCGTTATTCGTCCACGTCTGAAACTGCATTAATCCTC
Source organism: Kluyvera fluvialis (assembly GCF_059725275.1). Taxonomy (NCBI): domain Bacteria; kingdom Pseudomonadati; phylum Pseudomonadota; class Gammaproteobacteria; order Enterobacterales; family Enterobacteriaceae; genus Kluyvera; species Kluyvera fluvialis. The sequence goes on from NZ_AP046142.1 coordinate 2,366,481, forward strand.
GCTTGCCCCCGAAGGCGGCGCTAACGCCGCCTTCGGGAATCCCCTCAGAATCTTCCGAAACACCTGTATTCCCTCATAAATCCCCGTTTTTAATCCTCTGTCTGATTGGCACTGCTAACAATCAGTTGCAAAATTGTTAGTAATAGCAACAAAGGAGGATCTCCCGTGAATAAATCAATGTTGGCGGGTATAGGTATTGGCGTCGCCGCCGCACTTGGGGTTGCCGCAGTCGCGAGCATGAACGTGTTCGATCGTGGCCCGCAGTATGCACAGGTTATTTCTGCCACGCCTATCAAGGAAACGGTTAAAAACCCGCGTAAAGAGTGCCGCAACGTGACGGTAACGCATCGTCGCCCAGTTCAGGATGAAAACCGTATTACCGGCTCGGTGCTTGGCGCCGTTGCGGGCGGCGTTATCGGCCATCAGTTTGGCGGTGGTCGTGGTAAAGATGTGGCGACGGTAGTGGGCGCGCTGGGTGGCGGCTATGCCGGTAACCAGGTGCAGGGGTCGATGCAAAACAACGACACCTACACCACCACCGAACAGCGCTGCAAAACGGTATATGACAAATCAGAGAAAATGCTCGGCTACGACGTGACGTATAAAATCGGCGATCGGCAGGGCAAAATTCGTATGGACAAAGACCCTGGCAGCCAGATTCCGCTGGATAACAACGGCCAGTTGGTTCTGAATAAAGCCTAAAAAAGCACTAACCTATTATTCGCCCCGCAATCACTCAGGCTGCGGGGCGTTTTTTTATCTTGCTGTCGCCCAATAAAATCGGCAAGCCTGCGCTTGCCGAATCACGACTACCTTACACCCTGAAACTCGTCTATTCGCTCAGCATATGCGGCCACAGCTTGAGAGTGGTTTCAGTAATCTGCATCAGCGTTTCAAAGCTTGCACCCTCGCGGGCGCTGATGGACATCCCTTGTAAAACACAGCTTAAAAACAGCGCCAGTTCGCCGATGTTTTTATCCGCCGGAATTTCGCCGCGCGATTGACGCAGTTGTAAAAACTGGCTCAGCGTCTGCTCTTGTACCGCATGGCGCGACTTAATGGTTTTGGCTATCTCTTTTGACGATGCCGCCAGCGCCGACGAGGTGTTTATCATAAAGCACCCGGCAGGGGTGTCTTTGCTGGTAAAACAGGTGGCAACCGCAGTGAAGTAATTGCGTAACGCCTGAACCACCGGCTGCTCGTCGCAGAACAAGCAGGCCTCATTTTTCGATGCGAAGCGGGTGATGTAGCGGTCAAGAACGGCACGGAACAGCCCCTCTTTATTAACAAACTCCGCGTACAGCGTCGGGGCTTTCGCACCTGTCGCTTCAACGAGATCGGAAAGCGATGTCGCTTCATAGCCATACTGCCAGAACAGCGTCATGGCTTTATCCAGCGCTGCTTCCCGGTCAAATACTTTAGGTCGCCCACGGCCTTTTTTCGCGCAACTTTGCGTATCAGTTGTCATCGCGCCGCCTACCTTAGTCGGTTTAGTGAACATTCATTATAAAAATAATTGCCAGCAGGGGCTAGCGCTTATGATACTAAAAAAATTTTCAGCATATTCATATGAAAAATATATGAATTATTATTTACCAAACGATCGTTATAAAAATGACATTGACGTGTGACGCAGATCTCATTATTATTAATTTATCGATCGTTAAGTTAATAACGTCTGACCTACAAAAATTCATCTGCATAGGTAATAATCATGAAAAACGTACAAGCCCTGGCCATCGCAGCAGTCCTTAGTTCACTGTCATTTGCAAGTTTTGCCGCTGTTGAAGTGCAATCCACTCCAGCAGACCAGCATAAAGTCGGCAATATCGCGGCGAGCGCAGGCCCGAACCTGGCTTCTCTGGAACAAGAATTAGCGCAGAAAGCGGATGAAATGGGTGCGAAATCGTTCCGTATCACCTCCGTGAGCGGCCCGAACTCTCTGCACGGCACTGCGGTAATTTATAAATAAGCATTTTACGCAGCCTCTTTCAGACGGCCTCTGCGTTCCCTCACCCGAGCCGCTGACTCCGGTTGGCGAGTCGGGTTCGCTTCGCGCCGCAGCCTGAATGAATTTGCGTTGATAACCCTCAAAATGCTTATGTCACTGCCATAAAAAAGGCCCTGAGCGTAACCCGCCCAGGGCCTTTTACTTTTGTCGCGTTTACAGATTCTGCTGAGCGATATCCTGGTGACGAGTCACGTCAACCGGCATCCCCGAACGGACATCCATCACTTTATTCATCACCGTATCATCGGTTTTTGGGTTCTGGCTAAAGGCTTTCATGCTGGCATTGAGCACGATCGGCAGGGTCTGCGGATTATCATCAATGCTCTCGGAGAGCGGCTGATGAACTTCTACCAGGTGCACGCCATTCGGCTCAATCGATGCTTTGATAGGCGTATTGATAATGCTGACTTTCGTGCCGGGTTTTACCTGATCGAACAGCGCCTTAATATCACCATCGCGCAGGCGAATGCAGCCGGAACTTACCCGCATTCCGATACCAAAATCGGCGTTAGTGCCGTGTAGCAGATAGACGCCGCCGTATGCCGCCAGGCGAATCGCGTGATGACCCATCGGGTTATCCGGCCCTGCTGGCATCACTGCTGGCAGGTCGATCCCTTGTGCTTTATAACGCGCACGAATGTTCGCGGTCGGCGTCCAGGTCGGATTGGCGCGCTTATCAGACACCGTTGTCACCATGGTTGGCGTAACGGTTGAGCCGCCCAGCTGACCAATGCCGATAGGGTAGACGGTGACTTTATTGCTGCCCGGCGGGTAGTAATAAAGGCGTAATTCCGCAAGATTCAACACGATACCTTCTCGCGGGACGTCCGGGAGCAGGGTTTGCAGTGGAATGGTGAGCACGCTACCCGCGCGCGGAACATAGGGGTCAACGCCTGGGTTGGCTTGCAACAACGCCAGGAAACCGACGTTGTATTTTTTGGCGATGGCTTCCAGCGAACCGCCGTTATTTTCAACGACATGAAAACGGTTTTCGCCTACCAGACGGCTACCTGGCGGCGGCAGAGGCCAGGTATTGGCGCTGACCGGCAGCGCGACGCTAGCGGCGAGCAATAGCCCCACCAACCAACGCGAAAGTTGCAGCGTACGTTTTATCACGGGTATCCCTTGAGGTCACAAGATGTTGATTAAAAGTTAAAGTGACTATTATGCGCAAGGGAACTGTAGGGAAGTGAGGATGCTTTGAAAGAGTATGTAAAGGCGGCCCCGGAGCGGGGCCGCGTACGGATTAGAACGACATCTTCACCGTGAACTGGACTTCGCGCGGGTCGCCAATTTGGTTACCCAGGTTGTTGCTGGCAATCGACGAGGTGTAGTAGGTCTTATCAAACAGGTTTTTGACGTTAACCTGTAGGGTGACCGGATACTGCAACTTCATCTTATAGGCCGCGAACACATCTGCCACCGCATAGCCTGGCAGGTAGTAATCCGCCCCGTTAGTGCCAGAGCGACGGCTTACCGCGTGTCCGCCGCCGCCGAGGGTTAGCGTATTGTTTTCATAGACATTATTAATGTCATAAGTCAGGAACAGCGAACCGGTGTGGCGCGGCACGTTCGGCAGTGGTTTACCGGCGTAGTCTGGGTCTTCCAGCACTTTGGCATGGGTGTAACCATAGCTGGCGATAATGTTTATGCTGTCGGTCAGTGAACCGGCAACATCCACTTCCACCCCTTGTGAGCGCACTTTTCCCGCAGTTTTCGCCACCGTTTCATCACCGATGGTTTCGTTGTAAAGCACATTGCGCTTATGAATATCGAACAGCGTGATATTGGAGGTGACGCCGTTGAACAGGTCAAATTTCGCGCCCACTTCATAGGCCGTTGACTCTTCAGGTGGTAAATCACCAATGTAGCTGGCGATTGACGACTGCGGCATAAACGACTGGGCGACGTTCCCGAACAGCGATACCGACGGTGTGAGTTTATACACCAGGCCAAATTTTGGCGTCAGCTTCTCATCACGGCTGTCGGTGTTCTCTTTGAACGGGCGGCCTTTGCCAGCGTATTGGGTATAATACTGGTAGCGCGCACCGGCAACGGCAATCCATTTATCGGTGAGATACAGCGCGTCCTGCACGTAGGTGGCGTAGGTTTCTTGCTGGATGCGCTGGTCGCTGTCGGAGGCCGAAACGCTGGTACATTTATTCAGCGTGCCGTACACCGGATCGTAAATATTAAAGCCTTTCACATTCTTACAACGAATCATATCGGTGCGCAGCAGGTCGTAGTTCTCATAGGCAATACCGCTGAGAATCTCGTTATAGAAGCCGCCGATAATCACGTTGCCCTGTAAATCCGCCCGCGTGGAGTGCATTCGCTGGGTTGAACCCTGCGTGGCGTCAACGCGGCGCGTCAGGTTGCCGGTTTTCGCGTCATAGGCCATCACCCGCGCCTGGTTATCGCTGTATTTATCCTGGCTGAATGCATAGTCGAAACGGGCAGTCCACTGGCTGTTCAGGCGATATTCGGCATTAACCTGCGCCAAATCGGAGTTGCCCTGCGTGATATTGAACGGCTCGTCAAAGCGCTCATCGCGCCGCACATCGACCGCATGGCTGGTATTCAAATCAAAAATAGTGCCGCGATCGAACGGGGTGTGGTAGTTACGGTGTGACCACGACAGGTTTACGGTGGCATCGTCACCAAACCAGGTCAGGGAAGGGGCGATAAAACTGCTGCGCTCCTTGCCAAAATTTCGCCAGTAGTCTTCGTTTTGGTATTCACCAATCAGCCGATACGCCAACGGCGTGCCTTCAATTGGCCCGGTGACATCAAGCTGGCCAGTGCCGCCGCCAAAGCTGCTGGAGGTTGCTGAAATATCGCCAGAAAAACGGCGCTCCGGGCGTTTGGTCACGACGTTAATTAACCCGCCGGGATCGAGGATCCCGTACAAGGTAGAAGCCGGTCCTTTCAATACTTCTACGCGCGACGTCGCGGCGTTAAAACTGCGTGGTAGCACCGTGCGCAAGCCGTTAGTCATGATGGAACCATCGCGATTAGCGCCAAATCCACGGCGGGTAAATGCGTCCTGAGTGCCGCCAAGAGTGTTGGTTTGCACGACGTTTGCCACGTTATATAGCGCTTCATCTAGTGAAGTTACATGCTGATCTTCCAGCACTTTATCGCTCACCGTATTCACCACCTGCGGGATATCCAGCAGCGGCATTGAGGTGAGCGTTGCGGTGGAACTGCTCAGTGGTTGGTAACCCTCGGTCACGGTTTGGTCGGCCTGCGAAGTTGCGCCAGTCACCGTCATCGTGTCTTCTTTTTTTGCCGTATCGCCGCTTACATTTTTTTCCGCCGCCATCAGTGCAGGGGAGCTAACCGCCCCAACAAAAATCAGCGAAAAAAGCGCGCGGCCAGTGAGTCCCGTGAACGTTGGGGATAACTGTGTCATCTGTCTGTTTCCCATAAAACTGCCGCAGTACGGCAGTAAAAAGTGATGAAAATCATTGCCCTAAATAAAAATAATTACCCGTTTACACCAAGCCACGGCGTTCAGGATATGTAATTGAGAATCATTCAAACATGCGGGAATGTAGTAGTAAATGCGGCGGGTAATAAATTTATTCCATCGGAAATCCTGGTGACGCAGGTGCGATTTAATGGCACTGATATCTTGTTAATTTATTGATTTAAAATATTTATTTGTTTTACGGTTGATGCTCTTTTTCATCGATTTCCATAAAGCCCCTCTGAAATGAAGCGGTAATGTAGCGCTATTGACTACTACATAACGCCATTGCATGATCAAAAGAGAATGAGATTTATTTAAAGTGCAGAACGATACCACGTCGTTGCCGCCGGAGAGAACGAAACATGCCACAGCGGCGAGCTACCCCGCAGGAACGCGGAATTGTGCTGGAATCACTCAGTGCCGGATACGGCAACCAACGCATTGTTGACGACATTAGCCTGACGCTACCGGTCGGTAAAATGACGGTGCTGGCGGGGGCCAACGGTTCCGGTAAATCCACCTTATTGAACACCATCGCGCGGATGCTAAAACCGCTGGGTGGCTGCGTACGCCTTGATGGCCGCGACATTCATCAACAGCCAACCAAACAGGTGGCGCGACAGCTTGGCCTGTTGCCACAATCACCGTTGACGCCGGAAGGGCTGACGGTGTTTGAGCTGGTGTCGCGCGGGCGCTTCCCCTGGCAAGGGCTGATACGCCAATGGTCAGACGCTGACGAGCTGGCGGTGGAGGAGGCATTACGCTTAACCGGCACGCTGGAGTATGCCCATTTGCCGGTGGATAGCCTTTCCGGCGGCCAGCGCCAGCGCTGCTGGATTGCAATGGCGCTGGCGCAGCAAACCGCCACTATCCTGCTGGATGAACCCATCACCTGGCTTGATTTACGCTACCAGGTCGAGATCCTCGAATTACTTCAGCAACTCACCCGCGAGCATCAGCGCACGGTGATTACCGTACTGCACGACCTCAACTTTGCCGTCAACTACGCCGATACGTTGGTGTTTATGAAGCAGGGGAGGATTGCGGGTATTGTCGATGAACACAATCCATGTACGGCGGAGATAATCAAACAGGTGTTTGATGTTGATGTGCAAATGCTGCATAACCCGCAAACCGGTAAGCCGTTGTTTATGCCATTTTGCGCTCGCCCGGAGTGCGTTGGATGAGCAGCCAAACGGTGCTGCATCGGCAGCGTTCTGCCCGCCCGCTGGTGGCGCTATTGCTGATGAGCGGGCTGCTGTGTCTCGGCGCGGTCATTCACTTAAGCCTGGGGGCGCGGGCAATTGCGCCACGCGTGGTGGTGGATGCACTACTGAATTACGACCCGCGAAATTTTGACCACCGCATTATTGTGAGCCTGCGGCTTACCCGTCTGCTCGCCGCGCTATTGACCGGCGCGGCGCTGGGCGCGGCGGGGCTATTACTGCAAACGGTTATCCGTAACCCGCTGGGTGAGCCGCATATTCTTGGCCTCAACGCGGGGGCTACGCTGGCGGTGGTTGCCTGCTCTGCGGCGGGCGTGTCGTTGGGGGATAGCAGTATTAGCCGCCCGTTAACGGCGGCGCTTGGCGCGGCGGCGCTGTTTGGTCTGGTGATGCTGCTGGCATCGGCGGGGCGCGCGGGGGCAACGGCGATGAAAATCACCCTCTGCGGTGTGGCGCTGTCGGCCTTTGCCTCGGCGGTGACCGCCGCCATTTTGATTCTCGACGAACAAACGCTACAGGCGATGCGTACCTGGCTTGCAGGAGATTTAGCCGGTGTTAGCCTCTCGCAGTTGACGCTTGCCAGCGCACCGGCATGGGGGGGCGTTTTGCTGGCGGCACTCCTCGCGCCCCGGCTTAATATTCTGGCACTGGGCGATCGGGTTGCCAGCGGACTGGGCGTGGCGGTTACCCGTACTCGCGTGTTGGGGATTATCGCGATTGCGCTATTGTGCGGCGCGGCGGTGTCGGTGGCAGGGCCGATTGGCTTCATCGGCCTTGTCGTTCCGCACGTGATTCGCCGCTGGAGCGGGCAAGATATCCGCATTGGCCTGTTGTTGGCGTTGCCTGCCGGTGCGCTGCTGCTGTTGGCCGCCGATATTTTGGCGCGCTGGCTACTTGCGCCGCAGGAGCTGGCGACCGGGGTGATGACCGCGATGGTCGGCGCACCGGTGTTTATCATCATCGCGGTGAGGTTTTTCAAATGACGCGTGCGGTAATGAAAGCCGGTTTTCGCCCCCTGGCGCTAGGGCCGTGGCGAGTATTGCTACGCCCTCGGTTATTGAAAATAGCGGCGCTGCTGGCGGCGGTGATTACGCTGCTGCTGCTGTTTGGCGTCACCCGAGGCTCGCTGCCTGTGCCGACGGGCGCTATCGCGCGGTCACTGTTTTATCCAGAGGCGTTAAACCCTCAGCAACTGTATATCGTGCGCGATATCCGCCTGCCTCGATTGCTGATGGCGATTTTTTGCGGCGGTATGCTCGGGCTGGCGGGCGCGGCGATGCAGTCTATCACTCGTAATGGTCTTGCCGATCCCGGGCTTATCGGCGTCAAAGAAGGCTCCAGCATCGTGGTGCTGACCTTAATTCTGGCCTTCCCGTCGCTGAGCCTCGCCTGGCGACCGTTGGCGGGCATGTTGGGCGGTGTGCTGGTGGCTCTGTTGGTGATTGTGCTGGCGCGCGATCTCTCGCGCCCGCGCTTTATTTTGATTGGTATAGGCGTGTCGTGGGCGCTGTCGGCGGCAATGGGGCTGTTTGTTACCACCGCAGACATTCGCGATGTACAAACGGCGATGACCTGGCTTGCTGGTAGCCTGCACGCGGCGACCTGGCCGCTGCTGGCGGTGGCGATGGCGTGGGCGTTACCGGCGGTGCTGATTTTGTATCTCACCGCGCGGGCGGCCGATGTTGCTTTGCTGGGGAATCAGGTCGCCAGCGGGCTGGGCGTGCGTTTATCGCGCCTGACGTTGCTGCGCTTTTTCGCGCCGGTTTTGCTCACCGCCGCCAGCGTTTCCTGCGTGGGAAGCCTGGGTTTTGTCGGCCTGATGGCTCCACATATGGCGCGATTTTTACTGCGCGGTGGGCAGGTCGCGTTACTCAGCGGCAGCGCGTTAATCGGGGCGCTGCTGGTGCTTCTGACCGACACCTTCGGGCGGCTGGCCTTTGCGCCGCTGCAAATTCCGGCTGGAATTATCATCTCGTTAGTGGGCTGCCCATTCTTTATTTTACTGCTGTGGCGTCGGCGCGACGCCTTGTGAGGATCAGGATGACCATCCGTGGACTGATGTCAGCCGTTTGGCTTTTTAGCGCGGTAGCTGCTGCGCAAACGCAGGCGTTTACCGATGATCTCGGGCGCGTGGTGCAGGTTCCGCTCCACCCGCAGCGTATTGTTTCGATGCACGATCTCGATATTACCATTCCATTGATTGAGCTGGGTGTCCCGCCGGTTGCCAGTCATGGGCGCACACGCCCGGACGGCAGCCATTATCTGCGCTCCAGTGCGCTGTTGACCGGAATCGATTTCGATAACAGTGATATCGCATTCATCGGCACGGCGGATATAGACCTTGAAGCGGTGGCGGCGGCGAAACCTGATCTGATTATCACCGAGCCAAACCGCAATGTGCCGATTGAACAACTGGCAAAAATTGCCCCGACGGTCAGTATCGACCATCTGTTGGGTAGCGCGCCGCGTATCTACAGCAAGCTGGCGCAATTAACCGGGACACAGGCGCGGCTCGCAGTGCTCGATCGCCGTTATCAGACGCAAATTCAACAGTTGCGACAAACCATAGATAGCCAAAAAATGACGGTATCGGTGATTCAGGCCAACAATGGAAAAGTCACCGTTCATCACTCTTATCACTCTCTGGGGCGGGTGCTGCGTGATGCTGGCTTTCGTTTTCCTCCGCTGATTGAGCGTATTCCTGACGGCGAGCGGATTGACGTTAGCGCCGAGCAGTTGCCGGAACTGGACGCCGATTTTGTCTTTGCCACCTGGCGCTCTGATACCGGCGGTAAGCCGCAGGATGAATTGAACGATATGGAAAAGGTGATGCCTGGCTGGTGTGATTTCATGCGCGCCTGCCATACCGGACACTATATTTTGCTGCCGCGTGAGGAGGTTATCTCGAACTCCTACGCCGCATTAAGCCTTCTGGTGGCGGAAGTTCAGTCGCAAATCGCCGGCCGGCCCCTTGTGCAGGAGGCCAAATGAGCCAGTTAGCGACGCGCAAAGAAAAACGGCGAGTGGACTTGTTCGGTGAACGTCTGCGCAGCCGCAGTTGCCAACTTTCACCCCGGCTACTGGCGGTAGTTAACTGGATTGACGACAACCGTGAAGCGGTGCTCGACCATACGGCGATGGAAATTGCCAGCGCGACGCAAACCTCTGATGCCACGGTGGTTCGGGCGATTCAGGCGTTGGGATTTGCGGGTCTACGCGACCTCAAACAGACCATGCAGCACTGGTTTGGCCCGACGATTACCTCGGCGGAGAAAATGGCATCGACGGTGGGGGCGCTGACCAGTGACGTCAATTCCAGTATCGATTTTGTGCTGGAAGGGCATCTTCGTGCCTGCGAAATACTGGCGAGTCTCGACAACCGCGCAGCGATAGCGCAAGCCGTGGCACTGCTCAGCGATGCACGACAGGTTGCGCTGTTTGGCATTGGCGCATCGGGTATTCTCACCGACTACACTGCACGATTGTTTAACCGCATCGGCCTGCCGTCGTATGTTCTTAATCGCACTGGATTCAGTCTTGCCGAACAATTGATTTCGTTACAGCGCGGCGATGTGCTGATTATGATGGGGCAAAAATCTCCGCATCGCGAAGGGCTAACCACCTTGCGTGAAGCGGAACGGCTGGGCATTCCGACCATTTTGTTGACTCAGGCGACGGATTCGCGCTTCAGCGAAATGTCGCAGGTGGTTATCCACGTTCCGCGCGGAGAAAATGGCCGCGTACCGCTCCACGGCACGGTGATGGTGTGCCTCGAAATGCTGGTGCTTTCGGTCGCCTCAACCGCCTCACAGCGCACTATCCGCTCAATGAAACGGATTAACGATTTGCATAAAGCGATTGGTAAATCCGGCGGGCGGAAGGGCTGAAACTGGCTGGGTTACTGCTGCATTTGCCGGATGATGGGTTGCATTTTGAGCGAATAATCATCAGGCTACCAAAAATAGCCGAACATGTGAGGAGCATAAAATGAAGGCACTGCCTGCGGTAGCGGTTCTGGGTTTAGGCGCAATGGGGCACGCGTTTGCCGCCAATTTGCTGAAAAAAGGGTTTACGGTATACGGCTGGAACCGCACACCCGGACGTGGCGATGATTTACAGGCAAGCGGCCTGCAACAGTGTGCCGATGCGCCACAGGCCGCCGCCAACGCACAGGTGATTATTGCCATGCTGACCGATGGTGCGGCCACCCTGGTGACGATTCGCGCCATCGCAGAATCTTGCCCACCGAATGCCACTTTCTGCCAGATGGGCACTATTGGTATTCAGGAAACTAATGACGCTATCGCACTGTTGCAGCAACTGCGCCCAGATATGCTGTATCTTGATGCGCCGGTTTCGGGGACGAAAGCGCCCGCTGAAAATGCGCAAATTCTGGTGATGGCTAGCGGCGATCGGCAGCGTGCGGAATCCGCGCAAACCGTTTTTGATGCGATTTCACGCGGCACGCAATGGTACGGCGAGGCGGGCAATAGCCAAAAAATGAAACTGGTTATCAATGCCTGGCTTATCTCGATGATGCAAGGGGTGGCAGAAAGTATGCAGTTGGCGAAACAGTTTGGTTTTACGCCATCGCAACTGTGGGAGACGCTCGAAGGCGGCCCACTGGCTGCGCCGTATGTCAAAGGTAAGCTAGAGATGATTGCCAAAGCGGATTACCGCCCGCAAATGCAGTTACAACATGCGTTAAAAGACGCGCGTCTGGCGTTAGAAAACGCCCCGCAGGGAACCATGCCGATGATGAATGATATCGCTCATTTATGGCAGGACGCCGCCGAGAAAGGGCTGGCGGAGCAGGATTTGGCGGCGATTTACGCCTGGCTTGATAACGCCCGACAGGCATGATAGCGGTGTTGTAACCCGATTCCAGCGCCATTCACCATGCCCCATTCGCTCCTGAGTTTCGCTATTTGGGAGTGAATGGATCATAAAATCGGCGCAATCCATTTCTGTTTTATAATATTTAATAAATACAGGTGGAGTCTTTTATATTCTTGTGGTGAATATTTTATTTTTAACGTATTTAGATTCTGCCTCACACTATTCCCTATCTATTGTTGTTATTTGCGACGCCTTTCACATCGCGCTTAAGTTTTTGTGGGAAAACGTTTTCCCTCGATTACTCTGTTTCAAAATTAACACCTTAATCAGCTAATGGACTATTAATGAATGGCTTAACGGACTGATGCTTAAACCATAAATAATAAAGCATTTATCGTTAACCGCATGGCCTGCGGTTCGTTTTATTATTCAAAAGATATAGTCTCCACGCGCTTAACAATAATACGCGAGAGGTATTTATGGTTTCACGATTTTCACGTACCGCTGTGGCTGCCTGTGTCATATCAGCATCATTGGTTTCGATGGCTCAGGCAAAAGAGACGGTCACTTTTTGGGGGCGTCCAGATCAGTCATCGCTGGATATTATTGTCGATACGTACAATAAATCGCAGGATCAAGTCGAGGTGCAGCTAAATATTATACCCTCGGCGCTGATTATGTCGAAACTCAGCGCGTCTATTGCGGCCAATAGCCAGCCGGATATTGTCGCTATTGATGTCTCCTTTTTCCCTGAGTTGAGTCTCTCTGGCCAGTTGGTGGATTTAACCGATAAAGTCGCCTCGATGGAATACATGAACCAGTTAGCCGGTTCACTAAAATCTATCGGCAGCTATAACGGCCATATTTATGGCGTACCTTTCGCCGCGGAATCGTCTTTTCTTTATTATAATAAAAAACTTTTCCGCCAGGCAGGGTTAGATCCTAATCAGCCCCCTGAAACGCTACAGGAATTGCGCGAGTACGCAGAAAAAATCACCAGGTTAGGTGAGGGGCGATATGGCTATGCTATTCCTGGGACTTGCTCCGGGTGTCTTGCATTTACCTTCTTACCTTATTTATGGGCAAACGGTGGCGATATTATCTCCGCCGACGGTAAACGCTCGGTAGTTAATAGTGAGGCGAATAAACGCACGCTGAGTTTCTTCCATCAAATGTTTAAAGATGGGCTTATCGACCCGGCCTCGAAAGTCGATAGTAACCTTAATGATTCGTTTGCCTCCGGCAAAGTGGGAATGGTGGGGTCAGGCGCTTTTACTTTTAAAGTCTTTAAGAATAACTATCCCGATGTTGAATACGGCGTGGCTTATTATCCCGGTGAGAAAAAAGGTGACTGGGCATCATTCGCGGGCGGGGACGCCTTTGCGCTGCCGGTAGGCGGAAAGCATCAGCAGGAGTCGATTGATTTTATCAACTGGGCGTTGTCAAAAGAGACGCAAATTGAAGTGATGGCGAAAAACGGTTATGTACCAGCCCGTCTGGATGCCAGCGATAATATTTACAGCCAACAGAATCCGAAATATTTGCTGGCGAACAAAGCGCTGGAGAGAGGCCGTAATCTGTATCTGGTTCCTTATAACGAGGCGATCAGCGCGCAAAATAGCCCATTCTTAACCTTAATCCAGCAGTCGGTATTTGAGGGCAACGTTGAAAACGCCCTGAAAGCTGCCGATCAGCGGATTACGCAAATTATCAAAATGTCGCAAGAGTAAGCAGCAAACATAACCCACGACGGGCACGAGGGCGCAATGGCACAGGGCGTTATTTTTGACATTAAAGAGTTTGCGGTTTTCGATGGGCCGGGCATCCGACAGACGGTGTTTCTAAAAGGTTGCCCGCTGACGTGCGGCTGGTGTCATAACCCGGAAGGGCTACGAATGCAGCCGCAAATAATGGCCACCAAAACGGTGTGTCGGTTTTGCCAAGAATCCCAGTACGTACTGGCGAGTAATATTTGCGCATATTGCGGCAACGTTCTTCCTGTTTTGCCCCGTATTACGGGAGAGAAGATCGAGGCTAGCGAGTTAGTCCGCCGGATTCGCCGCCACAGCGACTATTATGCCCGTTACGGCGGCGGGGTGACGTTCTCCGGCGGTGAACCGCTGATGCAACCGCTATTTTTACTGGAGGTGCTTGCGCAAATTCCCGATCTTCATTGCGCAATAGAAACATCGGGTTACTGCCGTCCAGAGGTCTTTGCTGAGGTCATCACTGAAATTGACTATGTCATGTTCGACCTCAAATTATTTGATTCGACATTACATCAACAACATACCGGAAAACCTAACGATCGAATTTTGCATAACGCCAGAACTCTGTGTCAGGGCAATACGCCATTTGTTATCCGTATCCCACTGATTCCCGGCATCACCGATACAGAAGATAACTTAGTGCAGATTGCGCAGTTTATTCAGGGAGCCAGGTCATTGCTCAAAGTGGAGTTGCTTCCTTATCACCGAACCGCAGGGGCGAAATATCCGCTGGTGGGGTTGGAGTATCAGCCTGGTTTTGATGACACGCGGTTAGTGCAAGGGACTACCGCTATTTTCACCGATTTTGGGATTCGGAGTGACATATTATGAATGACCTGATTGCCATCCTGCGCCAACAATTTATTGTCGATAAAATTCAACGGCAATATAGGCAGGATGCTGAAGACCCCTATGTTCTGGCGCAACAGTATAGCCAGCAGAATATTGACTACACCCGCCGCGAAGCGCTGCGGATGATGTATGTGCTCGATAAAGAGCGACCGGTGGTGTTCGCCAATGAGCATATTACGTTCACCCGCACGGTGGTGACTGTTCCGCAGATTCTGACCGCAAGCGAAATGGCGGCGTTGCGCGCCAATTATTGGGTATACGGTGAAGTTTCCAATATTAACGTCGATTATCCACGGCTACTGGCGACGGGGTTGGACGCTAAAATTGCGCAACTGGTGACGCTACAACAACAATTGATACTGGCTCATAAAACGGCTCAGGCGGATTACATCCAGCTACAGGTGGATATTTTAAACCGGGTGCTGGCGCTTGCCGAACGTTATCGGCAAGCGGCGGTGAACGGTGGGAATCTTTTGGTGGCTCAAACGTTAGCCAAAATACCCGCTCAGGCGCCGGAAACGCTGCTCGAAGCATTACAAATGTTCAGGATCCTCCATTTTACCATGTGGTGCGGCGGGCACTGGCACAATACCATCGGGCGGTTGGATCAGTATCTGTATCCCTATTTGTGCAATGACCTGCGCAACGGCGTATTGACCGAGGCGAGTGCACTGGTGCTACTGGAGGAGTTCTTCCTCACCTTCAACCGCGATGCAGATATCTACCCCGGTGTACAGCAGGGGGATAATGGCCAGACGCTGATGCTGGGCGGGTTAAATGAGGACGGATCGGACAGCTATAATCTGCTGTCCCGGCTGTGCTTAAAAGCGAGCCTCGAACTCAATGTGATCGACCCTAAAATCAATCTGCGGGTGAATCGCAAAACGCCGCTGGAAACCTATATTCTCGGCACTCAACTGACCCAGCAGGGGTTAGGGTTTCCACAATATTCTAATGATGATGTCGTGATCCCAGGCCTTATCGCATTGGGCTATACAAAGGTCGATGCGTATAACTATGTGGTTGCTGCCTGCTGGGAGTTTATTATTCCCGGCAAAGGCATGGATATTCCGAATATTGACGGGCTTTCTTTTGCGCAGGCGACGGTGGATGCGGTCACTAAACATCTGGCGAATAGCGCAACCTACGAGGTTCTTTTCGCCCATGTGCAGCATGAGATGGCGCGGCGGGTAGATGAAATTTGCCAGCAAACCCAAAAGTTATATCTGTTTCCCGCTCCATTTTTATCGTTGATGATGACGGTTAGCGCCCAGCAGGTTCAGGACACCTCGCTGGGTGGGCTTTACAATAATTACGGCATCCACGGGACGGGGCTATCTACCGCTGCCGACTCGTTAGCGGCGATTAAGAAATTTGTCTTCGAGGATAAAACCGTGACGCCCGACGAGATGCTGGCGGCGTTGGGCAGTGATTTTGCCGGTAACGAAAACCTGCGTAACCGTCTGCGTTATCAGGCGCCGAAAATGGGGCAGGATGATGATTTCGTCGATCAAATAGCGGTAGCGCTGCTGACTAGTTTTGCCGATATTTTGCAGGGGCGGAAAAACGAACGCGGAGGCATTTATCGCGCAGGAACCGGCTCGGCGATGTACTACATCTGGCATTCCGCCGAACTCGCGGCGACGGCGGATGGGCGCTTTCAAGGTGAGG
Organism: Kluyvera fluvialis; assembly: GCF_059725275.1. Taxonomy (NCBI): domain Bacteria; kingdom Pseudomonadati; phylum Pseudomonadota; class Gammaproteobacteria; order Enterobacterales; family Enterobacteriaceae; genus Kluyvera; species Kluyvera fluvialis. Next base: position 2,382,324 of record NZ_AP046142.1, read on the forward strand.
GCATCGGTTGTAACTATTCGCCGAGCCTGTTCAGCCAATGTCCTGGCCCGGTGTCGATTATTAAATCGTTCACCAAACCTGATTTAACCCGCACCATCAATGGCGGCCCGCTGACGCTGGAGCTGCACGATACGTTATTTCGCAGCGCCGATAACATTCAGAAAGTGGCGTTAATGGTCAAATCGTATGTCGATCTTGGGGGTCATCAGCTACAGCTCAATGCGGTGAATCGCGAAACGTTGCGGGATGCGCAAAAACACCCAGAGAAACACCGCAATCTGATTGTTCGCGTTTGGGGCTGGAGCGGGTATTTTGTTGAGCTGGAACCGGTCTACCAGGATCACATTATCCAGCGCATGGAGTTGATGATATAAGGTCGGCGGTATAAAAAAACCGGTACTTGGAGTACCGGTTTTTGTCTCAGATCTTGCAGGCGTCGCCGCAATCATCATCGGCAACAATGGCTTGCGCCTTTTTGTCGGCATCTTCCAGACGCTCTGCGTTGCGCTCTTGCGCCTCTTCCAGCCCATCAAAGACCAGATTATTTAGATCAATGTCCATTCATCACCCGTTTTCAATTTGTTCTACACTTGTCACAGTATATTGCAAAAATGTTGTTTGATGTACCGCAAATGGACCCCGCTGCCTTCAGGATTGTCTGAGCCGAAAACCGGATGGATTGCTGAAAGTGTGACGCCGAGCGCCAGGATTGCGCACGCAGGGCTTAAATCGATATTGATAACAGGCGAATACTGGAAACAGGAAAGCATATAACCTTAAAAATGAAAGCCGCTTGGAGGGATATGCAATGCAACAGGACTACCCATCATTAATGAATTTTGATTTTCTGGCGCTCAGTTTTGCGCGGATGCAGTTGCTTGGGCAATCGGTTGATATTTGCGCGGTGACGGGCAATATGAATGAGCAACAGCGTGAATGGTTCCGAGCGCGTTTTGAATACTATCTCAGGCAGATTGGCAGTACCCAAGAGCAGACGCTGAAAGTTTCTTAATGAAAAACGGGCCGACAGGCCCGTTTTTCACCCCTGCGGGCACGATATCGTGCCCGTTTTTGTTTCGGCTATACGCTAGCGAATACGCTGCCAGGGAATCAGGTTGTCGAACAGGACGGCTAATAAAATGCCCACCAGCAGGCCGTTGCTCAGCAGTGGGCGCAGGGTTAGCGGCAGGCTCTGCAAATAGACCGGCGGTAGGCTCATAAGGAATAAACCGACAAACAGCGGCAGCGCCAGACGGTAGATATTCCGCGAGGTGAAGTTAACCTGCTGGCTGAATACCAGGCTGGAGTAGAGCAGTGGCAGATAAGAGACCAGCATAACCGCACTGCTGACACCCAGCGGGATGGTGCAGAAAAAACGGCTCAGCGGCGGTACGACAGCCACCAGCAGCAATAACACGCCGCCGACGAAAAAGGATTTTCGCGAACTGTCGCCGGTTTGGGTTAACAGCCCAACGGATGAGACAAACGGCGAAAAGGGAATGACGGCCAGCGGAACGGTAAACAGTGTGACCACCCCGGAAACGATAAAACTGCGGCGATAATGCGTATTATCGGGCGTTGTTTGCGGGTAAAAGACGTCCGTGCCGCGCAGTGCACCGTAGGTGTTACTGATGTTCACCAGCCCCGTGAGTACGGCGGTCAGGATAATTCCCGGCGACAGCGCCCCGTGGCTGCCCAGCGGGAACCATTGCCAGTGCAAAGGGGTGAAATCCGCTGACGATGCGCCAAAACAGAGTCGCCACAAAAGCCAGCCAACGACAGTACCTATCAACAAGGCGTAGCGTGAAATGCGCTGGGGCAAAAAGACGATAAGCCCAATGACAAAAAACATCACCGCGACCGACATGCCAAACGGTGCCAGCGACAGATTGACGGAGGTGGCCGCAATCCCAAACGGCAGCCCGAGCATACCTTTAAAAAAGATAGCGGTGAGCTGTGCGCCCAGTAGCAGCATAAACGCCACCATCACCGTAGGCGTAAACAGCCGCGCTAATCGGCTACCCAGGCCACTTATTCCAATAACCATCGTCAGCAATGCGGCAATGGCGATACCCACCGCAAGACTGCTGGCGATGTCATTGAGCGGCGTGCCGCGCGAGGCTTCGGCGAGTGTGACGGTGAGAATCGTTCCCCACCACAGGCCGGTTGGCCCTTCCATAATCGCGCGGCGATGGCCGAAAACAGCCTGAAACAGGCAGGCGAGGGCGGTGGTCAGAAACGCATACTGCGTTAACATCAACAGGCTATTGGCCGGAAGATGAAAGGCGGAAACGAGCGTCGGAGGGACGACGACGGTGTTGCAAAAGATAAAGAAGAACCATTGAAAACCGGACAGCAGGTTTTCGCGTTGCAAGCGTAACGTAGGCATAGAGCGCACCGGTAAATAAACGCGACTGTATGCCTTTTTACTCCCCGAAAGAGGAATTCGGCATTAACTGCCGGAAAACGGGAATGAAATGCCGGAGGCGCAGCATAAAGTGCATTATTTATGTGATGAATATTTGTGCTGTTTACTATGCCGTAAAATTTGCATCTCTGGCAATGGTTAAGCTCATTTATGAAAGTGGCTCATAGGTCAGTTCTGATTTCAGCATCTAATCAATACCTCGTTGGCTCTCTATACTCATCCCATTTATTACTTCCTTATCTGGAGCCACTATGAACAGCACTTTTGACGGGAATGGCGTTTTCCCACGCGGCGAGAAAAACGAAGCCTATGCCCGTTATTTTACCGGAACCAGCTATCTGACGATGCTCTCCCGCGAAGGCGTGACGATAGGCAACGTGGTGTTTGAACCTGGTTGCCGTAATTTTTGGCATATTCACCACAAAGGGGGGCAGATTTTGCTGGTGACCGGCGGTCGAGGCTGGTATCAGGCGTGGGGGGAAGTGGCGCGCGAGCTGAAAATGGGTGATGTTGTTAATATCCCTCCCGGCACGAAACATTGGCATGGCGCGGCGCATGGCAGTTGGTTTGCCCACATTGCGGTCGAAGTCCCGGCAGAAGGGGCGTCAAACGAGTGGCTGGAAGCGGTAAGCGACGCCGAATATCAGCGTTTGCCTTAAGTTCTGGCACTTCGATTAAATATGTTTTAGCGTATATATATTGTTATTGTCATGATAAAGCGTATCCTGTTGCCACACTTAACAGGAGGAACGATGGCGCTGACTTCATTACAACTGTTCAAAAATCTCTCGGATGAAACCCGTTTGGGAATCGTCCTGCTACTGCGAGAAATGGGCGAGCTGTGCGTGTGCGATCTCTGCTGCGCGCTGGAACAATCACAGCCGAAAATCTCCCGACACCTGGCAATGCTGCGCGAGAGTGGACTGTTGTTGGATAGCAAGCGGGGGAAATGGGTGCATTACCGTTTATCCCCGCATCTGCCATCGTGGGCGGCTCAGGTTATTGAGCAGGCCTGGCGTAGCCAGCAGGACGAAATTCAGGCGGTGGCTCGTAAGCTGGCACAGGCCAATAGCATCAGCGGTGGCAAGGCCGTTTGTTGCTAAAAATTTTGCTCTAATATATTCGAAAAAACATATGTGTTAATCGCGTCGTGCGCGTCAAGGAGGTTTCATGTTATTGGCAGGGGCTATTTTTGTGCTGACCCTGGTGTTGGTTATCTGGCAGCCCAAAGGCTTGGGGATTGGCTGGAGCGCGGCGTTTGGCGCGATATTAGCGCTGCTTTCTGGGGTTGTGCATTTCGCGGATATTCCCGTGGTGTGGAACATTGTCTGGAATGCGACCGCGACGTTTATTGCGGTGATCATCATCAGCCTGCTGCTCGATGAGTCCGGCTTTTTTGAATGGGCGGCGCTGCATGTTTCGCGCTGGGGAAAAGGCCGGGGGCGCTTGCTGTTTACCTACATCGTGCTGTTGGGCGCGGCGGTGGCGGCGCTGTTTGCCAACGATGGCGCGGCGTTAATTTTAACCCCTATTGTTATCGCTATGCTGCTGGCGCTGGGCTTTAGCAAGCGCACCACGCTGGCTTTCGTGATGGCGGCAGGGTTTATTGCCGATACAGCCAGCCTGCCGCTGGTGGTGTCCAATCTGGTCAATATTGTTTCGGCAGATTTCTTCAACCTGGGCTTTACACAATATGCGGCGGTAATGGTGCCTGTCGATATAGCCGCGATTGTTGCGACGCTCGTCATGCTGCATCTGTTCTTTCGTAAAGACATTCCGCCGACCTATGAATTAGCGAAACTGAACGCGCCGGAAACGGCGATTAAAGATCTGGCGACCTTTAAAGCGGGCTGGGTGGTGTTACTGGTGTTACTGTTGTTGCTGGTGGGCTTTTTTGTGCTGGAGCCGCTGGGGGTTCCGGTGAGTGCGATTGCGGCGATTGGCGCGCTGATTCTGTTTGCGGTGGCTAAAAAAGGCCATGCCATTAACACCGGCAAAGTGCTGCGCGGTGCGCCCTGGCAGATTGTGATTTTCTCGCTGGGCATGTATCTGGTGGTCTATGGCCTGCGTAACGCCGGGCTTACCGAGTCGCTCTCTGGCATTTTAAATATGCTGGCGGAAAAAGGGCTGTGGATAGCGACGCTGGGCACGGGGTTCCTGACGGCGTTTTTATCCTCTGTCATGAATAACATGCCGACGGTACTGGTGGGGGCACTGTCCATTGAGGGCAGCAGTGCGGCAGGGGTGATTAAAGAGGCGATGATTTATGCCAATGTCATTGGCTGCGATCTGGGGCCGAAAATTACGCCCATTGGTAGCCTCGCGACGCTGTTGTGGCTGCATGTTTTGTCGCAGAAAAACATGACTATCTCCTGGGGCGTTTATTTCCGCACCGGTATTGTTATGACGCTGCCGGTGCTGCTGGTCACGTTAAGCGCGTTGGCGCTGCGACTGTCTATTTCTCTGTAACGGGGCACGGTTATGAGCAACATCACGATTTATCACAATCCGGCTTGCGGGACGTCGCGCAATACGCTGGAAATCATCCGTAATAGCGGTATTGAACCAACGATTATCTATTATCTGGACACACCGCCTACGCGCGAGGAGCTGCTGCAACGGATTGCTGAAATGGGCATTAGCGTCCGGGCATTGTTACGTGAGAATGTGGAACCTTACGCGGCGCTAGGCCTGGCGGACGGGCAATTGAGCGATGCACAATTAATTGACGCCATGCTGCAACAGCCTATTTTAATTAATCGCCCCATCGTGGTGACGGAAATCGGAACCCGATTGTGCCGACCTTCCGAAACGGTGCTGGATATTTTACCGCAGGCGCAAAAGGGGGCGTTCAGTAAAGAAGATGGCGAGCGGGTGGTTGATGACAGCGGTAACCGAATTCGCGGGTAGGAAAAGCGAGCCTGTTTTTTTTACCGAAGACAATCTCCGTTTTGCCACTCCGGTCGATAATTCCCTATAGAATCAACGTATATAATACGACCCGAACTTAAAAGAAGAGGAATGATAATGTCTTTAAAAACTCGGTTGTTAAAAAACACGATCCTCGCGGGTGTGGTATTTATGGCCTCTACGGCCACGTGGGCGGCAGAGCACTGGATTGACGTCCGCACGCCGGATCAATACCAGCAGAGCCATGTTCAGGGCGCGGTGAATATTCCGTTAAAGCAGTTAGAACAGCGGATTGGCGAAGTGACGCAGGATAAAAACGACACGCTGTATTTGTACTGCAACACCGGCAATCAGTCTGGCAAAGCCGAAACGTTATTGCAGAAGTTGGGCTACAAAAATGCGATTAACGAAGGCGGCCTGAAAGACGTTGAGAAAAAACAGCCGTTGGTGAAATAAAAGAATACGATGACGCCAGCGGTGCGGCTGGCGTAGTCAATCTCGCCAGAACTTCCACGCTTATCAATGTAATACGTCAGCATGAGCCATGTCGTGGCTACAAACTGTTATCGGAATTTTTACGGGTAAATTTAAAAAAGAAAGGTACAGAAAGAAGTGCACCAGATCATCAAGATGATATGGTGCGTCCGAGTGGACTCGAACCACCGACCCCCACCATGTCAAGGTGGTGCTCTAACCAACTGAGCTACGGACGCATAATGGTGCGTTTAATTGGACTCGAACCAACGACCCCCACCATGTCAAGGTGGTGCTCTAACCAACTGAGCTACGGACGCATAATGGTGCGTTTAATTGGACTCGAACCAACGACCCCCACCATGTCAAGGTGGTGCTCTAACCAACTGAGCTATAAACGCATAATGGTGCGTTCGATTGGACTCGAACCAACGACCCCCACCATGTCAAGGTGGTGCTCTAACCAACTGAGCTACGAACGCATGTTGCAGTGACAACGGGGACGAATATTAGCGACAGTAACTGCCTGTGGCAAGTGGAAAATGTGTGATTTCACGCGACTGGAGAAGTTTTACCCATCTCTGATGCATTTTTCTGCGGTTTAACAAAACTCCGCGTCTGGCGGGCATTTCACGATGTTTCATTTCGCACAACTGACATGAAGATAATTTGCCTGGCGCTTCTTCGCGTATCTGTGTTGAAGAATAAAGTGTTATGTTATAACATTATGTATTTATGGGTGACAGGAGGAACGGCAGTGACACATTTGGGAAAAATCGCCTTCATGTTAGGGGCTTTGCTGGCTAGCAGCCAGGCGCTCTCTCATGCGCATCATGCTCACGGCAAGCCGCTGAGTGAAATGGAACAAAAAGCGGCAGAGGGGATTTTTGATGACAGCGCAGTGAAAGACCGCACGCTGGAAGATTGGGATGGGATGTGGCAATCGGTCAACGGCGCTCTGTTGTCTGGCGCACTTGACCCAGTATTTCGCCAAAAGGCAGAAAAAGACCCGCACAAAACATTCGAGGAAATTAAAGCCTATTACCGCAAAGGCTATGCGACGGACATTGACACCATTGGCATTGAAAATGGCGTGATGGAGTTTCACGTTGGCGATAAAGTCAGTGCCTGCAAATACCGTTATGCCGGACATAAAATACTCACCTATGCCTCCGGGAAGAAGGGCGTGCGTTATCTGTTTGAATGTGATGAGGCGAACAGCGCCGCACCGAAATACGTCCAGTTCAGTGACCATACGATTGCGCCGCGTAAATCGGCACATTTCCACCTGTTTATGGGCAATAAATCGCAAGACGCCTTACTTGCAGAAATGGATAACTGGCCGACTTACTATCCGTACCAGTTGAGTGAAAAACAGGTCGTTGATGAAATGCTGCATCACTGAGGAATGATTAAGGTGTAAAAAAACCGCCCGAAGGCGGTTTTTTTACTTAGCGCGACGCTCGCTGAAGGATAAGGGTATCCGGCTGGCGCTGGAGGAAGCGCATTCTTAGCATCATCAAAACAGCGGCGGAAGTCAGGCCAATAATAAAGCCCCACCAGAAGCCCGCAGGCCCCATCCGCTCAACCACCAGGTCGGTCAATGCCAGTACGTAACCGCACGGCAGGCCCAGCACCCAGTAGGCAGTGAAGGTGATAAAGAAAATTGACCGGGTATCTTTATAGCCACGCAGAATGCCGCTGCCGATTACCTGAATCGAATCAGAAATCTGGTACAGCGCAGCCAGCAGCATAAGCTGGGCAGCCAGCGTGACCACTTCTGGGTTGTCGTTATACAACAGCGCGATGTGGGTGCGCATCAGCGAGGTAAAAATCGCCGTACACATTGCCATGCAAATGCCAACGGCCAGCCCCGTACGCGCAGAAATTCGCGCATTCGCGGTGGAACCCTGGCCTAAACGGAAGCCCACGCGGATTGTCACCGCCGCCGCCAGCGACATTGGCAATACAAACATTAACGAGCTGAAGTTCAACGCAATCTGGTGACCGGCGACATCGACAATCCCCAGAGGCGAAACCAGCAGCGCAACGACGGCAAATAATGTCACTTCAAAAAATAGCGCCAGCGCGATAGGTAAGCCCAGCGTAATAAGGCGCTTAAGAATGACCTTATCAGGACGCGTAAAGCGAGTGTCGTTGCGAATATCACGCATGGAACCGGCATGGCGCACGTAGTAGAGCATACTGAACAGCATGACCCAATAAACGGATGCGGTTGCTACACCACAGCCGACGCCGCCCAGTTCAGGCATTCCAAAATGGCCGTAAATAAAAATGTAGTTAACCGGAATATTGACCAGCAGGCCGATAAACCCCATCACCATGCCCGGTTTTGTTTTCGCTAACCCTTCACATTGGTTACGTGCGACCTGGAAACCGAGATAGCCCGGCGCGCCCCACAGCAGCGCGCGCAGATAGCCAACGGCTTTGTCTGCCAGCGCGGGATCAATGTTATGCATTGAACGGATGATATAGCCTGCATTCCACAGCACCACCATGATAAGCACCGAGACAAAACCTGCCAGCCAGAAGCCCTGGCGCACCTGTTGCGCGATACGATCTCGGCGACCGGAGCCGTTCAGTTGGGCGATAACTGGGGTTAGCGCCAACAGCAGGCCGTGACCAAAAAGAATGGCCGGTAACCAGATAGATGTGCCGATAGCCACGGCCGCCATATCGGTTGCGCTGTAGCCGCCCGCCATCACGGTATCGACAAACCCCATGGCGGTTTGCGCCACCTGCGCAAGGATGACGGGGATCGCCAGAGCTAATAATTGACGCGCTTCGCTAAAGTACTTCTGCACGAGAACACCTGTATTGTTGTTATTTATTCTCGCCGTACATAGAGCACGGGAGACAGAAAAGCCGCCTTAACCGGCAGCAAGAAGAATAAATAGAGGAATTGCCCCGTTATTGTAGCGAGGATTCGCTATTAATCTAGTCAAAAAAGAGGGGGGAGGCCGCCGAAGGTGGCAACCTGTTTTATCAACTGTTATTGTGCGTAGCAGATGACTCGGTAGTGGTACCGAAAATAGATTATTAAAGGAGTTAACTGCATGTTTACGGGTATTGTGCAGGGCACGGCAGAAATCGTGTCTATTGATGAAAAACCAAATTTCCGCACTCACGTTGTCGCTCTGCCGGAACACATGCTGGCGGGCCTGGAAACCGGGGCGTCGGTTGCTCATAACGGCTGTTGTTTAACCGTGACGGAGATTAACGGCAACCACATTAGCTTTGACCTGATGAAAGAGACGCTGCGCATTACTAACCTCGGCGATGTAAAAGTTGGCGACCAGGTTAACGTTGAGCGCGCGGCGAAATTTAGCGATGAAATTGGCGGTCATTTAATGTCTGGCCATATTATGACCACCGCTGAAGTGGCAAAAGTCCTGACCTCTGAAAACAACAAGCAGATCTGGTTTAAAATTCAAGACCCGTCGCTGATGAAATACATCCTGTACAAAGGTTTTATCGGGATTGACGGTATCAGCCTGACGGTTGGCGAAGTGACGGCGACCCGTTTCTGTGTGCATTTGATTCCAGAAACGCTGGAGCGCACGACGCTTGGCAAAAAACGCCTGGGCGATCGCGTGAATATCGAAATTGACCCGCAAACGCAAGCGGTAGTAGACACCGTTGAACGCGTGATGGCGGCAAAAGAAGCGGCGGCGAAGCAGGCTGTAGCTGAGTAAAAATGAATATTGCCTGCCTCAATGTGAGGCAGGCAATCGCACATTTAGCGGGCGACGCGCAGGCCGTGCTCAGCCCCGCGAGAGAACATCACCTGCCACAGTTGAATATCTCGCGCCCGAAAAGCACCCGCGCAGGCGTTGAGATAGTAACTGAACATGCGTTTGAATCGTTCAGAATAGTTGTCGGCGATTTCTGGCCAGCAGGCGAGGAAACGCGAATACCATGCCATCAGCGTTGTGTCGTAATCAGCGCCAAAGTTGTGCCAGTCTTCCATCACAAAGTGTGGCTCGCTGGCGTTGGCAATCTGGCGAACGGAAGGCAAACAGCCATTCGGAAAGATGTATTTGTTAATCCACGGATCAACATTATTGTCGGTTTTTTTCGAACCGATAGTGTGCAGTAAGAATAAACCGTCAGGTTTTAAATTGCGGTCAACAACGGCAAAATAGGTATCGTAGTTTTTCGGGCCGACGTGCTCGAACATCCCGACGGAGACGATACGGTCAAACTGTTCGTGTAGGTCGCGATAATCCTGAAGCAAAATAGTGACATCCAGCCCTTCACAGCGCGTTTGCGCCATTTTTTGCTGTTCAGCGGAAATGGTCACGCCCATCACTTTCACACCGTAGTTCTTCGCCATATACGCCGCTAAACCCCCCCAGCCACAGCCGATATCCAGCACGCTCATTCCGGGTTTTAGCTGCAATTTCTGGCAGATAAGCTCAAGCTTGGCTTGTTGCGCTTCTTCCAGCGTTTGCGCTTCTTTCCAGTAGCCGCAGGAATATTGCATATAAGGGTCAAGCATGCGGCTAAAAAGATCGTTGCCGAGGTCGTAGTGCTCTTTACCGACCATCCAGGCGCGTTTGCGGCTTTGCAGGTTAAATAGCCGTGCACCCGCGACGCGAAGCGTATCTTTGAAATGATGTGGGAGTTGGTTTTCTAATCCGGCGCGTAGCACTTTGTCGAAAAAAATATCTAAACGATCGCATTCCCACCAACCGTCCATATAACTTTCGCCAAGGCCTAGCGAACCTTCTTGTAATACACGTTTGAAAAACTGCGGATTTTTGACCTGAATATCGCAAGGCGCGTTGCCATTGATTTCAACGCTTGCCCGGTTTAGCAGCTCGCTAACAATACGATACCAGTCATCGTCCGGTACATTGACTTCTTCTATACACGATGAGCTCATAGCCTCTCCATCCCGACCTGATGATCAGAAATTTCAAACAGCGTAGACGCTTTTTTGAGTTTGTGAGAAATGTCACGAAAAATCGTGAGCCTGCTATCTGACGTAGCACAGAGGAAGGGAAGAATCCCTTACCGAAAGCCAATCCATGGTGTAAACGGAGGCATCCCGCTCTCGTTTAATAAATAAAATCGCTATTAATTATGTGATGCCAATCCAGTATAGGACGCTAAGTTTGTTGATTCAACAAAAAAATCCTAGCGTCCTAACTGTTTTATAACATTGATATCAATGATATTTAAGCGTGCGAGGCGGTTTGTTGCGTTTCCCGCTCAGCGCGACGGGCGGCTAACTGCATTCTGTAGCCAATACCGGCGAGCAGTACGGTCGCTAACATTACACTGGTGGTGGTCAACAGTGGTGTGGCGATAAGCGTAGAGACGGCAAGGCTTGCCAGGAAGCACAGCCCCAACTGTAAGGTATTTTGCAGCGCTGCCGCGCGCCCGGTGGCCTGTGGGAATGGCTTCAACGCCTGGGCGACCACAATCGGGTAAATAGCGCCGTTAACCGTTGCCATCAGGCAGAACGGAATGAGCAGGGCGGTCAGCGAGACATTTTCCGCCAGGCCAACGGCCCATGTTGCGATGACGCTTAAACCAAACACCACCAACAGCCACGGCAGCATTTGCGAACCTTGCCACTTTTGCAACGCCGAGCGGCAGCCGTAACCACCGATTAAGAACGCGATGGTTTGCGGCACATAGCTCAGGCCAATCACCGTTGGGCTGTAGCCCATATCATGCAGAATAAACGGCGAACCGGTCAGCCAGGCGAAGAAACTGGCGGAGCAGGCGGCGTAGATCAGCACGTTACCGCGATAATCTTTGCTGCGCAGCAGGCGCATAAAGGTCAGTTTTTCTTCGCTGGACGTCGCATTGTGGTGCGCGGGTTTCAGGCGCAGGGCAGGCAGCATCAACACCAACGTGATGATAAACAACGTGGCAAAAATCGCCTGCCAGTCGAAATGCGCCAGCAACCAACTGCCCAGCAGAGGCGCCAGTGCCGGAGACAGCCCGACCAGCGGCATAATCGTGGCGAAAATACGGTTAGTGCGCTGCGGTGGATAGTAATCGGTGACCATCGCCTGCCAGGTGACTGCCGCCGCACAGACGCCTACCGCCTGAACAAAGCGCAGTACCAGCAGCGTAGTGCCATCGCGCACCCACAGCATCCCCAGACAGCCGATAGCGAAAATGGTTAACCCCGTCAGCAAAATGGGCTTGCGCCCGTAGCGGTCGGACAACGGCCCCCACAGTAGTTGTGCTACTGCGAAACCGGCGAGGAACAGGCTCAGGCTGGCACTGACCGCAGACGCTGGGGTTTGTAAGTCTTGCTGGATGGCAGCAAATGCAGGTAGATACATATCGGTGGCCAGAAAGCCCAGCACGCTAAGCCCTGCGAGCCAAACTAAAAAACCTTTCCCAGGTTGCATAAATCGCCCTTTTTATTGTTAGTGAACAGAGTCGCTGAGTGTAGAGAGTGCATTCGAGCTTGTGAAACGCTAATATTTGAGTCATGGATTCAAAATTTTTGCAGGCAGAAAATGTGGTCTGAATATTCGCTGGAAGTGGTTGATGCAGTTGCGCGTAACGGCAGTTTCAGCGCTGCCGCACAGGAGCTGCACCGTGTGCCTTCTGCTGTAAGCTACACGGTACGTCAGTTAGAGGAGTGGCTTGCTGTGCCGCTGTTTGAACGTCGCCATCGTGACGTTGAACTGACGCCAGCCGGAGCATGGTTTTTAAAAGAAGGGCGATCTGTTATCAAAAAAATGCAGATCACCCGTCAGCAGTGCCAGCAGATAGCGAATGGTTGGCGCGGGCAGTTGGCGATTGCCGTGGATAACATCGTCAAGCCACAGCGCACCCGGCAACTGATTGTCGATTTCTATCGTCATTTCAGCGACGTTGAGCTGATTGTGTACCAGGAAGTGTTCAACGGCGTGTGGGATGCATTAGCTGACGGTCGCGTGGAGTTAGCGATCGGCGCAACGCAGGCGATTCCTGTCGGGGGGCGCTTTGCCTTTCGTGATATGGGGATGCTCAACTGGCACTGCGTGGTGTCTGGCTCGCATCCGCTGGCGAAAATGACGGGGCCATTGAGCGACGATGTGTTGCGCAACTGGCCATCGTTGGTGCGCGAAGATACCTCGCGCTCGTTGCCAAAACGGACAACCTGGCTGCTGGATAACCAAAAAAGGGTGGTCGTGCCGGATTGGGCATCATCAGAAACCTGTATTTCGGCGGGGTTATGTGTGGCGATGGTGCCGGGGCACGTGGCGCAACCGTGGCTGGAAAGCGGTGAATGGGTCGCGCTGGAGCTGGAAAACCCTTTCCAGGATGCCGCCTGTTGCCTGACGTGGCAGCAAAGCGATGCTTCTCCGGCGTTAAGCTGGTTGCTGGAATATTTGGGCGACAGTGAAACGTTAAATCAAGAGTGGCTGCGGACGCCCGAGTAGGGCATCCGCAAAAAGCGATTAACGACGGTAATCGCGATAAGGACCATCGGCAACCGAGCGACGCTCGATAAGACGCGGGTGGACTTCAATCGACTGTGACTCTTCGCGCTTGCTGACAATTCTGTCCATCAGCATATTGAAGGCTGTTTCACCAAGCGAATCTTTCGGCTGGTGAATGGTTGTCAGCGCTGGGGTAAAGAAGCGCGAGTTACGCACATTATCATAACCGATCAGCGAAATGTCCTGCGGCACGCGCAGCCCCATTTCGTCAGCGGCGCACAGCGCGCCCATCGCCATGATATCGCCACCGCAAAAGATAGCGGTTGGGCGAGGATGCTGCGACAAAATTTGCTGCATCGCGCGATAGCCGGATTCTGGCTCAAAATCGCCTTGTACAATCCAGTTAGCCGGTACGTTGATTTGTACCTCTTCCATCGCTTTCATAAAGCCCGCCAGACGCCCGGCGCCGGTGTTGCGCTCCAGCGGCCCTGGGATCACGCCGATATCGCGATGACCGCGTTCGATCAGATAACGGCCAGCCATATAGCCGCCTTCAAAGGCGTTATCGATTACCGAATCGGTAAAGTCGGCTTTGGCTTCGCCCCAGTCCATCACCACCATTGGGATGTGGCGATATTCTTCGAGCATCGTCAGCAGAGGCTCTGGATACTCAGAGCACATGACCAACAGGCCATCTACGCGTTTTTGCGCCATCATCGACAGATAGGCGCGCTGTTTTTCCAGGTTGTTCCACGCGTTACCCAGAATCAGCGTATAGCCTTTTTCGAAGCAGTTTTTCTCAACGGCTTCGATAATTTCGGCAAAGTAGGCCGCTTCGCTGCTGGTGGCTAACAAACCAATGGATTTGGTGTGATTAACCTTCAGGCTACGGGCAACGGCGCTTGGCGAGTAGTGCAACTCTTTAATCGCCGCCCAGACCGCTTCACGCGTTTCCTCGGCGACAAAACGCGTTTTGTTAATTACATGTGATACGGTTGTAGTGGAAACGTTTGCGCGCTTCGCTACATCTTTAATAGTTGCCATTCCATCTCACTCCAGACCCTGGCCTGCCCCTGAAAAAATCGAAAGGAAAACGTTTGCCTTCACACACCCTGGCGCAATTTGTGAATTGCGATTCGCCGGGAAAACGATACAGGACGACAGGAGGGGGTCAATGGCCGGTACGCTTTTAAATAAGCGTCGAATTTTGGCCTATCTTGACGCAAAGTGGAAGAGCAAAAACAAACATCCTGCTAAATCTGTGAAGATTTTTATGATTAACTGTGCAAAAATGAGTAAGGTCAGTTTTGCTGTAGCAATAAAAAGGAGAAAAATTGATGAGTACCGAACTTAAGCTGTCGCTCTCTACTACCGTTGTAACGCTTGCGCTGATTGTCGCCGCAGCGTTCACTGCCATCCTGCATTAATTCCCCTGTGAGGGGGCTGCCGCTCCCTCATCATCCGATTGTTAGCAAATAAGCAATAATCTTTTGCTATTTTGTACGCTTCTGCTTTTCTGTGATTAATGTCATGCTTTTAACATCATATTGATGTCGCACTCTCGATGCGGCTAACCGGAGTTATGGCATGAAAATTAATTTCCCATTATTGGCGCTCGCCATTGGGGCTTTTGGCATTGGCACTACCGAGTTCTCCCCGATGGGCCTTTTGCCGGTAATTGCGAAGGGTGTGGATGTCTCAATTCCCGTTGCGGGAATGTTGATCAGCGCTTATGCGGTTGGGGTGATGGTGGGTGCTCCGTTGATGACGCTGCTGTTATCGCACCGTGGGCGACGCAATGCGCTTATCTTCCTGATGGCGATATTTACCCTCGGTAATGTGCTCTCGGCGCTGTCGCCGGATTACACCACATTGATGTTATCGCGCATTATTACCAGCCTTAACCACGGCGCATTCTTTGGTTTAGGTTCGGTAGTGGCGGCAAGCGTAGTGCCCAAACACAAACAGGCCAGCGCGGTCGCGACCATGTTTATGGGGCTGACTATCGCCAATATCGGCGGCGTTCCGGCGGCGACCTGGCTTGGCGAAACTATTGGCTGGCGTATGTCGTTTTTGGCAACGGCGGGGTTGGGCGTGATTGCGATGATTAGCCTGTGGCTGTCACTGCCGAAAGGCGGCGCGGGTGAAAAACCGGATGTTAAACGTGAATTGGCGGTGCTGGTGCGCCCGCAGGTGCTTTCGGCGCTGTTAACCACCGTTCTGGGCGCAGGGGCAATGTTTACCCTCTATACCTATATTTCTCCGGTGCTGCACACGATAACCGACGCGTCATCCGGCTTTATCACGCTGATGCTGGTGTTGATTGGCGTTGGTTTCTCCATCGGTAACTATCTTGGCGGCAAATTTGCCGACCGTTCGGTGAGCGGCACGTTGAAAGGCTTCTTGCTGCTGCTGATGCTTATCATGCTGGCGATCCCATTCCTCGCACGTACCGAAATTGGTGCGGCGGTGAGTATGGTGATTTGGGGCGCAGCGACCTTTGCGGTTGTACCACCGTTACAGATGCGTGTGATGCGCGTTGCCAGCGAAGCGCCGGGGCTGTCGTCATCGGTCAATATCGGGGCATTTAACCTGGGTAACGCGTTGGGGGCTGTGGCCGGTGGGGCGGTGATTTCAGGCGGCCTGGGTTACAGTTTTGTGCCGGTGATGGGGGCGATTGTCGCTGGTTTAGCTCTGCTGGTTGTGTTCTTTAGCAGCCGTTCTCGCGGTGAAGAAGCGCTCGTCAGTTAATAAAAAACGCAGAAGGGGATTCCCTTCTGCGTCATTTCTTATGCCGCTAAGTTCTCGGCCACAAACGCCCAGTTAACCAGAGCCCAGAAGTGCTCCAGATAGTTAGGGCGCGCATTGCGGTAGTCGATGTAGTAAGCATGTTCCCACACATCAACGGTCAGCAGCGGTTTAGCATCGGTCGTCAGCGGAGTTGCCGCATTGGACGTCGATACGATAGCCAGAGAGCCGTCTGCTTTTTTCACCAACCACGTCCAGCCTGCGCCGAAGTTTTTCACTGCGGCATCAGTAAACTGCGCTTTAAATTCCGCGAAGCTACCAAATGAGCGGTTAATGGCTTCAGCGACTGCGCCAGTCGGTTCACCACCGGCGTTCGGAGCCAGGCAGTTCCAGTAGAACGTGTGGTTCCAGACCTGAGCGGCGTTATTGAACACGCCACCTTCAGATGTACGAACGATCTCTTCCAGTGTTTTACCTTCAAAGGCAGTGCCTTTGATCAGGTTATTCAGGTTGGTGACGTAAGTCTGGTGATGTTTACCATAGTGGTACTCCAGCGTTTCCACGGAAATATGTGGAACCAGAGCGTCTTTGGCATACGGTAATGCAGGTAATTCGAACGACATTGCTACTCTCCTTCTTATAGTTTGTTTACTCAATAACCTTGTACTGAGTAAGGACAGGGTAGCAAATTAAAAGGTGAGATAAAAGATAAGCTTACCCCGTTTATTAACAAACGGGGTAAGTGATTAACGAATGGTCTTCGGCGTAACCACGCGACGCGCGCCAACGTAGTGGCGAACCCAGTAGTCTTCGCTTAGTGAGGTGATTTGAATATCACGGCCGGTACGTGGCGACTGGATGAACTTGCCGTTGCCAACGTACACGCCAACGTGATCGGCAGTACCGCGACCACGAGTGCGGAAGAATACTAAATCACCACTTTCCAGCTCACCACGGTCAACCGGACGTGCATCGCGCAGGTGATACATTTCGTTTGCGGTGCGTGGAATGCGGATATTCACCAGATCTTTATAGGCGTAGTACACAAGACCGCTGCAATCGAAACCGGTACGCGGTGAGTTTCCCCCCCAGCGATACGGTTTACCCAGTTGTCCCATCAGCTTATTCATCGCCGTTTTTTGTGCCTTCTGCACGCGAACTTTGTGCGCCTGAGCAATGGTGGTGGTTTTGGCTTCTGCTGGGCTGGTAGTGCAGATTTTTTTGTGGCCTTTGCGGGTCTTGCAGGTTGTTATCACGTTGGCGGTTTTCAGCGAACTACTTTTCTTGCTGACTTTAGCCGTAGACTTAACGGCGGCTTTGCGCGGGGTAGAGGCTGCTTTTTTAGAGACCGGGGTCGTTGCTTTTTTCTTGGTGTTAGATTTGCTGACCGTATTCTTTTTCTTACGTTCGCTGCCTTTTACAGGAAGCGATTTTTGCGCCGTGGGCGTTTTGGTATGCCCTGTGGCATGAGCCAACGGCGTAAAGGATAACGATGTAAACAGCAATGCACAGAGCGTGAACGACCATTTTTTAATCTGCGCCACTGAATAACCCTCTGAGTATGCAGGCTTTAAAGTCTATGCCTGAGTATGGTTTACAAAACCCAACGATTCTAATCCATAAAAACACGAAATGTTAAGCGCGTTTTTGTATCTAAAACGTTGTTTCGTTAACAACTGCAAAAAAAAACATAACTTGATACATATTGAATCAAAAAATGAGCAATATTTAGCGCGCGTGAGCGATAAAGACATATTTATAAAGCAACTTAACGCGACAGGCGATAAAATAGTAAAGCGTGAACAAAATGTTATTTTCTGTTCAGGGTCTGAAACGCTACAATGTCGGACTACTGTCGTAAAGAGAAGTTTGAGGAAGCAAGATAATGAGCGAGACAATTGAAAAAATTCAGCGCCAGATCGCTGAGAACCCAATCCTGCTGTACATGAAAGGTTCCCCGAAACTGCCAAGCTGCGGTTTTTCCGCGCAGGCGGTTCAGGCGCTGTCTGCCTGTGGCGAGCGTTTTGCTTATGTAGACATCCTGCAAAACCCAGATATCCGCGCAGAATTGCCGAAATACGCTAACTGGCCGACCTTCCCACAGTTGTGGGTAGATGGTGAGCTGGTCGGCGGTTGTGACATCGTGATTGAAATGTATCAGCGCGGTGAATTGCAACAACTGATCAAAGAAACCGCTGCGAAGTACAACAGCGAAGAGCCGAAAGCGGAATAATCGTCAGGCTACGGTAGAAACAAAAAAGCGACCTTCAGGGTCGCTTTTTTTATCGCGTTATTCCGCCGCCATTGGCAGCGGCCAGCCGCCGAGACGCTTCCAGCGGTTGACGATTTCACAAAACAGAATCGCAGTTTGCTGGGTGTCGTACAGCGCGCCATGCGCCTGGGTGCTGTCAAAGTCCATGCCTGCGGCGGCGCAGGCTTTCGACAGCACGGTTTGCCCTAACGCCAGCCCGCTAAGTGCGGCGGTGTCGAAGGTGACAAACGGGTGGAACGGGTTACGCTTGAGCGAGGCACGTTCGGCGGCCGCCATCATAAAGCTGTGGTCGAAGGTGGCGTTGTGCGCCACCATAATGGCGCGGTTGCAATCGCTGTCTTTAATCCCTTTGCGTACCATTTTAAAGATAGCGTGCAGGGCGTCGTATTCGCTAACTGCGCCACGCAGCGGGTTTTCAGGGTCGATACCGTTAAACGCCAGCGCTTCCGGCTGGAGATTCGCCCCTTCAAATGGCTCCACGTGGAAATGTAAGGTGTTGTCCGGCATCAGCCAGCCTTGCTCATCCATTTTCAACGTGATTGCTGCTATTTCAAGCAAAGCATCCGTTTTGGCATTGAATCCGGCGGTTTCAACATCAATAACCACAGGATAGAACCCACGAAAACGGTCGCATAGACCATTAAGTTGCGCATTGTCGGACATCAGAATCTCTTACACCTGGAAAAAGTAGCGCGCATTATGGCAAATTTTGCCTCGGCTTGGAAAGGCGGGAGAAAAATGCGGGCGCTGGCGCACCCGCAGACGATCAGTTGCCGAGGCCTTTGCCGGCATCTTTTTCTTCGATCAGCTCGATTTTGTAGCCATCGGGATCTTCAACGAAGGCGATAACCGTTGTGCCGCCTTTTACCGGGCCAGCTTCACGGGTGACGTTGCCACCGTTGTGACGAATACGTTCGCAGGCTTCGGCGGCGTTATCCACGCTCAGCGCAATGTGGCCGTATGCCGTGCCGAGGTCGTATTTATCCACACCCCAGTTATAGGTCAGCTCAATAACCGCTTCGTCGCTTTCGTCGCCGTAGCCGACAAACGCCAGCGAATATTTGTATTCGGTATTTTCGCTGGTGCGCAACAGCTTCATGCCCAGTACTTTGGTGTAAAAATCAATGGAGCGTTGCAGGTCGCCGACGCGCAGCATGGTATGCAGTAAACGCATGATATCCCTCGTCCTATTTATGAGTGGTCGGTTTAGTATAGCGGCGGAAGACCGCCGCTATCAACGTAGGATCACAGCGTAGGGTAATCGGTATAACCTTCGGCGTCACCGCCATAGAAGCTTTCCGGGCGCTGTGGGTTCAGTTCGGCTTTGTGCTGAAGACGCGCCACCAGATCTGGGTTGGCGATGTAAGCGCGACCAAAAGCGACGGCATCGATTAACCCTTTTTCAATCAATTCTTCTGCTTTTTCCGGTGTGTATGCACCAGCACCAATAATTGGGCCGTGGAAACGAGCACGAACTTTTTCGCGGAACGCATCGCTGTACGGCTCGCCGCCAGCCCAGTCGGGTTCAGACATGTGCAGATACGCGATACCACGTTTGCCCAGTTGCTCAATCAGATACAGCGCGTCGGCTTCTTCGTTCGGGCCGTTATCGACGTTCTGGAAGCTACCAATAGGTGAAACGCGAATACCGATACGGTCGGCGCCCCATTCTTTAATCCCTGCATCAACCACTTCCAGCACCAGGCGCGCGCGGTTTTCTACGCTGCCGCCGTACTGGTCGGTACGATGGTTAGAAGAAGGGGACAGGAACTGGTGCAGCAGGTAGCCGTGAGCCGAGTGCAGCTCAACCAGATCAAACCCAGCCTCACGGGCGTTAGCAATCGCCTGGCGGAAATCGTTAACGATACCCGGGATTTCGTCGGTTTCCAGTGCACGTGGCATGGAGGTATCGACGCGAATCGCATGGCCGTTTTCGTCACGCAGTGAGGTGCGGGTATTGGCGCTCAGCGCAGATGGCGCAACCGGCGCTTCACCGTTTGGCTGCAAGCTGCTGTGCGAAATACGTCCGGTGTGCCACAGTTGAACGGCAATGCGGCCGTTTTCCGCATGAACACCTGCTGTGATTCTCTGCCACGCGGCAATTTGTTCTGGGCTGTGCAGGCCAGGCGCACCCTGATAGCCTTTTGCTTGCGCGGAAATCTGGGTGGCTTCAGAAATGATAAGCCCGGCACTGGCGCGCTGGCGGTAATATTCTGCCATCAGCGGAGTAGGGATATCCCCCGGAACGATGCTGCGCAGACGCGTCAACGGGGCCATAAATACGCGGTTTGGGGCGGTAATCGCACCGACTTTCAGTGGGGTAAACAGTTTTTCTTGCGACATGGTGACTCCTGAGTAGACCGGTCGTCTAGTAATTTGCGAAATTAAAACGCCGATGTTAGTTCGGCGCGGCAATCAGATTTCTGACGTGAGTCAGTGCGCTTTCCAGCGGTGCGGAGCTGCGCGAGATTTTCGCTTGCAGATTCGCGCCTAACCATAGCGAGTAAAGCACCTGCGCGGTGGTGTCGGCTTCACCGCTGAAAGTCAGGCAGCCTTCACGGCGGCCATTCTCCAGCGCTTGCGCCAGCAGAACCATAATCTGCGTAGCGCCTTTGTTCATTTCAGTGCGCATATCTTCGGAAAGGTCGCACACCTCGGCAGAGAGTTTGACGGTTAAACAACCGCTAATTAATCCCTGCTGGCAAAACTGGTTGAGCGTGTGCTGGTAGTAATCCAGCAGGCGGTCGCGGTAGTTGCCAGCGCCTTGCGTAAAATGCTGCGCAAGGCGTTGATGATAGTCAGCAAAGTGCCGTTCCAGCATCGCAACACCAAACGCCTCTTTTGAACGGAAATAGTGATAAAACGATCCCTTCGGGACTTCTGCCGTTTTCAGGAGTTCGCTTAGCCCCATCCCAGTAAAACCACGATGCATACAAAGACGCTCGCCGGTCGCCAGGATGTGTTCACGGGTATCATGTTCAATAGATTTGCTCATGGGCAGAACTGTAATAGACCGATTGGTCTAATGCAAATTTTTTTTGCGCATATCGACAGCCACCGGCTGGAAAAGAGAAAAGTTGCGCCCAGCGCCACAAGCGTCTTCAATGAGAGTATGACGAGCAGAAAAGGGGGCTAACGTGGCGGAGCAACTGGAGTTTTTCCCGGTTCAAAGTCCGTGCCGGGGGATTTGCCAGTCTGATGAGCGTGGTTTTTGCCGTGGCTGCTTTCGTAGCCGGGACGAGCGCTTTAACTGGCAAAATATGAGCGATGCGCAAAAGCAGGAGGTGCTGCGATTGTGCCGTCAACGCTTGTTGCGCAAATTACGCGCGGGTAAATCATCTGTAGCTGAAGATCCTCAGCAGCCCTCACTGTTTTAAGCACAAATGTGCGTATACTCAATGCCAAACTTTTCTTGAGGATGTGGTGATGGTTCAACGTATTACCCTGGCACCGAAAGGGCCAGAATTTTCACGTTTCGTGATGGGTTACTGGCGTCTGATGGACTGGAATATGTCTGCGCGCCAGTTGGTGAGCTTTATTGAGGAGCATTTGGATCTCGGCGTCACTACCGTTGACCATGCGGATATCTACGGCGGCTACCAGTGTGAAGCGGCGTTTGGCGAGGCGCTCAAACTGGCTCCGCATCTGCGCGAGCGGATGGAAATTGTCACCAAATGTGGTATCGCCACCACGGCGAAACCGGAGCACGCTTTAGGGCACTATATTACCGACAGCACCCACATTATTAACAGCGCCGAGCAGTCGCTGCGTAATCTGGCGACCGATGTTATCGACCTGCTGTTGATTCACCGCCCCGATCCGTTGATGGATGCCGATGAAGTGGCACAGGCGTTCCTCTCGCTGCACCAGAGCGGCAAAGTGCGTCACTTCGGTGTGTCTAACTTCACGCCCGCACAGTTTGCGCTGTTGCAGTCGCGTCTGCCGTTTACGCTGGCAACAAACCAGGTCGAAATTTCGCCTATTCACCAGCCAACGCTGCTGGATGGTACGCTGGATCAGCTTCAGCAACTGCGTATTCACCCTATGGCCTGGTCGTGCCTGGGCGGCGGTCGTCTGTTTAATGACGGCGAATTCCAACCGCTGCGCGATGAGTTAGCGCAAGTGGCGAATGAATTGAACGCCAGCAGCATTGAACAGGTGGTTTATGCGTGGGTGATGCGTCTGCCATCGAAGCCGTTGCCTATTATTGGCTCCGGTAAAATTGAGCGTGTCCGCTCGGCGATTGTCGCGCAGTCTCTTGATATGACGCGCCAACAGTGGTTCCGCATTCGTAAAGCGGCGCTGGGTTACGACGTACCGTAATCGCGACGATGCAGACGGGCAAACCGTCTGCATCGCCTTTCTTATGCCGTTTGTTCGGTCAAGGTTCCCGGTGTTGGAGCCGCTTCCAGTTGCGATAGCGAGCAGTATAAGCGCCAGAGTAGTGAGGCCAGTTCACGCGCGGCTGGCTGATGGTGATGTGAAAGGGTATCGCAAATTCGTTGTAGCTCCTGCAAGGTGGTGGCGAGCGGGCGCTGTTGCACCCCGCGTTCACTCATCACGTCACGCAGCAGGCCAATACAGATATCACGCACCTGCGACAGCGGGTCTGAGCGCGTCTCCCAGGCACGTAGTTGCCACACCACATGTGAACAGTTGAGCAACACCACGCCCCAACGAAGTAGCCAACGTCGCGCCAGCTCATCCTGGCTGGTACTCAGTTGGCTAACATGATGATAAACCAGGGATTCAAATTCGTGCTCACTGTTGTCCGGGTGACGGCTTAACTGGTCAACAAAGTGACGGCGTAACGCCTTAATGTGACGGCGGCTTTTGCGCGCGTCAGAGCCGGGGGTGAGTACCGCAAAGGCCAGCCATGCTAGCCCGACGCCGATCATTTTCGCCAGATTATCATTGAGAAAATTGGCAAAGTTATACACCGGTGGATTTGTCACCGCGATAAACGAGCCCATAAAGACAATCAATGAACCCCAGAGCCGCGCCTGTTTGGGTATTTGCAGTTTGAGCAACTGCATGGTGAGCAGTAGCGGGAACAGAAACAGAATAAATTGCCACAGCTCGCTGATTTGCACCATCAGGCCAAATTTGACACCAAAGCTGAAAATAGACAGCAGCGCCAGCGTGCGCATCAATAACGTTAACGAGCTAAACGGCGAGGGAACGTTGGCGTACAGCACACAACAAATTGCCGCCAGCGTTAACGCCGCCGTGCCGGACTCCCACTGCGTGCTGATGCTTAACGCGCCGACGCACAGCAAAGCAAAAAAGGTACGAATACCGCTCCACACCGCCTCAGCGTGATCGGTATGGCGCATTAACGCCGGTGCTGCCGGAACAGTAAATTCCGTAACCGCAGTGGCGTTTTCCAGCCGGTTCAGCCACCGGCTGGTGGTGAGATACAGGCGGCAAAAATAACGCAGACGATGCCAAAATGCGTGATGCCGATAGTCCTGTGGGTCGCCTGGTGCTAGCGGGGCGATAATCCGAGCCACCGTGTAAGCATCGCAATCGCTGCGCGCCAGTGCTTGCAGCAACTGTTCCAGCACCGGGCGAATGGTTTCTGGCGCATTGGGCCAGTTCATCATCAGGCGGCGCAGGCTTGAAATCACGCTGGTCAGGCGTAGCTGTTGGTGGAGCAAATAGTTGAGCAGCGTGTTTTGGCGACGCAGCCGGTAGTGGCTCCAGAATGCCTGAATACGCAGCAGATTCATGGTTAGAATTTGGCTGATAACGCTTTGGTGCGCGCTGCGAATGGCATCGGTGGTGACCGGCTGCCACAGCAGGCTGGCGTGCTCCAGCAGGCGCGAATGCATATTCTTCAGTGCGGTGAGCAGCGCGCTGCCGTCGGAGGTACTAGGCAGAATCATCATCATCAGGCCGCCGCACAGAATCCCGACCATCACCTCGCACACGCGAGCCTGGGCGATTTCCCATAATTTAGTGGCTTCCACCACGTTAATAATAGGAAAGGCGATGATGGCGCAGGTGTAGCCCGCGAGCTGGAACGCGTAGGCGACGTTGTTGGTATACATCGCGCTTGCCCAGGTACAGAGCGCCAACCAGCCCGACATGGCTAATAAAAACAGCCACGGGTCGGTTAGCGTGTATCCGGCTATCAGCAACGCTGCGCAGGCTCCCATTAAACTCCCGGCGACACGCCCCAGGCTTTTACTGATAACCCCACCGACCGTCGGGAAGCTGACGACTGCGGCGGAAGTCATCGCCCAATAAGGTTCGTCGAGGTTCAGCCAATAGGCGATGCAGAGCGCCAGACACATGGCAATCGCATTACGCAACGCGTAGCGCCACTGCGGCACGGTCGCTTTAACCCACGGCAGTGACTGCCAGGTTAAGGCGGGGAAGGTCATTGCTGTCCACCGACGATGGATACGGTGCAGGTTGTCCCGGCGACGAGCACGGTGTGGGCCGGTAAAGCATCGAATTCAATACGCACAGGCACGCGTTGTGCCAGACGGACCCAGGGAATGGTTGGTTTAATGTCGGCAACCAGCGTGCCATCGGTCGCTAAACTCTGGTCGTGGATCGCACGTCCAATACTGGAAACGTGACCCTGTAACTTTTTGTCATCGCTGTATAAAACAATATCAGCGCGGTCACCTTCGCGGATATGGCGCAGTTTTGTCTCTTCAAAATAGCCGACAACATAGAAAGAATGGCTGTCAATCAGGGCAAAAACCGGGCGGCCAGTGGTGGCGTAGTTACCCACGCGAGTGGTGAGATTTGTCACCCAGCCATCAACCGGCGCTTTGACTTCGGTTTGCGCCAACTGCCAGCGAGCATGTTGTAGCTCAGCCTGTGCAGCATCAAAATTGGCCTGTGCGGCTTTCTGCGCCATAGTGACGGTATCGAGATCTTCGGCAGAGATATAATTTTGCGATAAGCCTCGACGGCGTGCGACTTCATGGCTGGCGCGAGACAAGTCTGATTGTGCTTTAACCTGTTTAGCTTCTGCATTCATCACTGCAATGCGCCAGGGTGTGGGATCAATGTTAAAGAGTACTTCTCCGGCTTTAACGAATTGGTTGTCCTTAACATGAAGCGCCAAAATAGTCCCTGAAACTTGTGGGGTAATATCAACCTGCTCAGCACGAATTTTACCATCGCGCGTCCACGGCGATTGCATATAGTAGTTCCAGACGAGCCAGACGGTAATAATAGCGAGCGCAGTGATGAGCAGCGTCGAGAAATATTTAAGTTTTTTCATTGAATAATATTACCACCATACCAACAGCATCAGCGCAAGGCAGACTGAAAGGGCAAAGAAAGAGAGATCCATCAGCAGGGGATGCCAGATGTCGCCTGCGTACATCCAGTCACGCAGTACGCGGTGGATGACTAGCCAAAAAAGGAAACCGAGCAGAACCGCTTTAAAAAGTGGGGGAAAATAAATTGATGCACCGACGACAAGATCTTGTAGCGGTAATCCAGGAATGTGGAGAATCGACTTCACAAGCAAAAATCCTTTTTAATTAATATGTTATAAAGCGCTATTGTGTCGTAAATTGACATAAATTCACATCATTTGTAACAGTGTAACCCATGGATTCGATTTTCGTGCACGTGGCAATTCATTTGTTTTGCTAATTTAAATGCTGCACACTATTCTAAAATCAGTATAATAACTTAGCAAGCTAATTATAAGGAGATGAAATTGGAATCGCCATTAGGTTCTGATCTGGCACGGTTGGTGCGCATTTGGCGTGCTCTGATTGACCATCGCCTCAAGCCTCTGGAACTGACGCAAACGCATTGGGTTACGCTGCATAATATTCATCAGCTACCCCCTGAGCAGTCGCAAATTCAACTGGCTAAAGCGATCGGCATTGAGCAACCGTCTCTGGTACGTACGCTAGACCAACTGGAACATAAGGGGTTAATTTCCCGCCAGACCTGTGCGAACGATCGTCGTGCTAAACGCATTAAGTTAACTGAGAAAGCGGAGCCTCTGATTCAGGAAATGGAGGCGGTTATCAGTCACACCCGTGGCGATATTCTGGCGGGAATTTCCGCCGAGGAGCTGGAGATGTTGACCTCGCTCATCCGCAAACTGGAACAGAACATCATTGAGTTACAATCTCGCGATTGAAACTGAAAAACCCGCGATTATCGCGGGTTTTTTTCGCTTATTGCCAAACCTCAACCCGATTTCGGCCCGCCGTTTTGGCGCGATACATCGCTTCATCTGCCCGCCGTACGCACTCCTCAATGGGGACTGACAGGTTGCGGGCAGTGTAGACTCCCATGCTGATAGTTATTGCCTCCGGCAACTGTTCGTGGCTGCTTTCGATATCATGTTGGCTAATAGTCAGACGAATACGCTCGGCAATGGTATGCGCCTCTTCGGGGGAGGCGTTGGCTAAGAGCAGGGCAAACTCTTCGCCGCCGATACGCGCCGCGATGTCATTTTGACGCACCGAATCTTGCAACACTCGGGCGACAAATTGGATAACCTTGTCGCCCTGTAGGTGGCCATACTTATCGTTGATGCGTTTGAAGTGGTCGAGGTCACTAACGATAACGGACACCGGTTGACCCAGGGAAATGGCGGGTAACAGCGCCGTGAAGGCGTCATAAAAATAGCTGCGATTGTACAGCTGCGTTAATGGATCACGGATGGAGTTCTGGTACGAGTTCAGGTACTTGGTGTTCGACTGGCGGTACAGCGTGAACACATCGCAAAACAGCACCAGGATCAGAAACAGTGTGGAGAGGGTTTCAAACAGTCGCGCCTGATACCAACTGTAGCCTGCGGTATGTTGCCCATTCATCATCACCAGCAGTGTGAAAATATAGCAAGCGCAGAAAAATGCGCCGCTATACCAGAATATATTATTTAGTTTTGTCACCAGAAGTAAGGTTAATAATGTTACGCACCATATTATTAATAAGACCCAGTGAACATAATCAATCCATATTTCACTATACCGATGTGTTTTATTATCTACTAGCGTAACGCTTAATAACGGGTCATGGCTGGAGTAAAACCATGACAACATCAGTATCGTAATGGAAAAAATAACAATCGCACATAATATAAGGGTGTGATTACGTGGACTATGCATATTTCGTGATTTAAACGCATATAACACCACCGATGCCATAAATAAGACTGCCATACCAATATTACGGAAAAAATAAAAGATTAATGCGTCATTATAATTAATATGGTTTGTTGACCCGCAGAGAAACCACATAGGGTAACTGTTCAGCGTGCCCAGCATCAGCAGCGCTGAGCTGACGAAGCCGCAGGCGATAGCCATCAGGTATAAACAACTTTTATCGCAAAGGTACTTCATTATCATGAATACGGCGATCATCGTATGGAAGACCATCAGGAACATCGTAAGCAACGGAAAGAGAATCGGTGCCATCGCCGGTATGCGATGAATAAAGACACGGGATGAATGATTTAATAGAAAAGTGCCAATAAGACAAATAATGATGTAAATCAAAAAACGGGTCAGCGGAGATTTTAAGAGCATATATGAATCCTGTTTACACTAGCGCTGTATACTTTGGCCGTCCTGGCCATATGTCTAAAGTGTAATGGAGTCTCTGCTATAAAAAGTTGTCCATGCGCAAATAATAGCTACGACAAATAGTTTTACGTATCCATCATATAAATAGACGAAAGGGAATTAAATAATAAATATGGTGAATGAAAAATGCGTGACAAATTAGCCACGCATTTATAAAGGCATTAACGCGGAGAAACGGTCACCTGGCTACCATTGCTCGCCATAACAACACGCTGGCCTGCGGAGAAACGGGTATCGCCCTGTTTCTGAACAACCATGATGGTGTTGCCGTCGTCTTTACGGATTTCCAACTCAACGCCCTGGGTTTTGTTGAGCGAACCCTGAACACCCTGGCCTGCAACGCCACCGGCTACAGCACCTGCCGCCGTTGCCAGGGAACGACCTGTACCACCGCCGATAGTATTACCGAGGAAACCACCCAACACAGCACCACCGATAGCGCCGATCACGTTGCTGTCATCGCCACCCTGAATTTGTACAGGACGTACGTGAACAATCGTACCGTAGGTCACGTTCTGGACCTGTTTCGCTTCGGATGCTGAGTAAACATCACCTGACAGACCGCTGTTGTTGACACATCCGGCCAGGGATAAACCAATCATTGAAACAGCCAATACGCGTAACATCATTATGAATCTCCAGTTCACTAAGAATTGCTCTGATGAGCATCCATACTGAACAATTATATGGTATTTGCTCGAAGCGGTCATATATTCCGCATTTATTCTTAAAAGAATAATCCATGCTGGCTTAACCAACGCTAAACGCAAGTGAAGCTGTTCTCGCAGTCAAAATTAAGCGTCATGGCATATATTGTTAAAAAGTATTATGAGTTAATAGCATTACACGCCACTTTATGCTGGAGTGTTAACTTTGCACAGGTGACTAAGGACGGCTTATGAAATCCGGGCGATATATTGGCGTGATGTCGGGAACCAGCCTCGACGGCGTGGACGTGGTACTCGCGGCTATTGATGAAAGCAGAGTGGCGCAAATTGCCAGCCTGTCATGGCCGATTCCGATTGCGCTTAAAGAGTCAGTGCTGGCTATCTGCCAGGGCCAACCGCTAACGCTGTCGCAGCTTGGTCAACTGGATAATCGGCTGGGCAACTTGTTTGCCGATGCAGTAATGGCGCTCATGACTCAGGAGCGCCTTCAGGCTCAGGATATTGTTGCCATTGGCTGCCACGGGCAAACCGTTTGGCATGAACCGGTGGGCGATGCGCCGCACACCCTGCAAATCGGTGATAACAACATTATTGTCGCCCGTACTGGCGTTAGCGTTGTGGGGGATTTCCGCCGCCGTGATATGGCGTTAGGCGGGCAGGGCGCGCCATTGGTTCCGGCATTTCATCAGGCTCTGCTGGCGCATTCTGGCGAACGGCGGATGGTCTTGAATATTGGCGGCATCGCCAACCTTTCTCTGCTGATACCAGGTCTGCCGGTGCGCGGCTTTGATACCGGCCCCGGTAACATGCTGATGGATGCCTGGATTTGGCGTAGCCTGGGTAAACCGTACGACAAAGATGCCGAATGGGCCAACGAAGGCAAAGTGATATTGCCGATGTTGCAGGATATGCTGAGCGACCCTTATTTTTCCGCGCCCGCGCCAAAGAGCACCGGACGTGAGTATTTCAATTATGGCTGGCTGGCGCAGTTCCTGACGAGTTACCCGGGCCTGCGAGCGCAAGATGTCCAGGCCACGTTGACCGAATTAACGGCGGTGACCATCAGCGAGCAAGTATTGCTGAGCGGAGGCTGTGAGCGCCTGCTGGTGTGCGGCGGTGGCAGCCGTAATCCGTTAGTGATGGCGCGTCTTGCCGCTATGCTGCCTGGTACAGAAGTGGCGACCACCGACGAGTACGGCATTAGCGGCGATGACATGGAAGCGCTGGCCTTTGCCTGGCTGGCATGGCGTACTGTTGCCGGTTTACCGGGCAACCTGCCGTCGGTCACTGGGGCATCTGAGGCGAGCGTTCTTGGCGCCATCTTCCCGGCAAATCCTCAGCAAAATCAGAGTTAACTGACATCATCTTTTACATTGGGCCGATAGACTGAAACGATACGGGAGTGCCATCATCACTCTTTGACCAGGAATGTTGTAAGGCCCAAAAATGAAAAAATTACTTATCGCTGTTATCCCTTTGATGCTCGCCGGTTGTAGCACCTACAACCAATTTATGGAGCGTATGAATACCGACACGCTGGAATACCAGTGTGATGAAAAACCGCTGACCGTTAAGCTGAACAATCCTCGCCAGGAAGTGAGCTTTGTTTATGATAACCAGCAGCTAACCCTGCCACAGGGGATCTCGGCTTCTGGCGCGCGTTACACCGACGGAATCTACGTTTTCTGGTCGAAGGGGAATGAGGCAACGGTCTACAAACGTGACCATATTGTCCTGAATAACTGCCAGTTACAAAATCCCAAGCGTTGAGATTTTCAGGCGGGCGGCGCACAATAACGTCACCGAATGACTACTTCCTCAAACGCCATGTCTGATAATGATGAATTGCAGCAAATCGCGAATTCGCGCCGAGAGTACACCCGTGGCGGCTTGCGTCGCCACGACCTTCCCGCTGAACCTCTGCCGCTTTTTGAACGCTGGTTAGCGCAGGCCTGTGAAGCCAAACTGGCCGATCCGACAGCCATGGTTGTCGCGACGGTGGATGAGAATGGCCAACCTTACCAACGTATTGTTCTGCTTAAACATTATGATGAGAAAGGGTTAGTATTCTATACCAACCTCGGCAGCCGAAAGGCTCATCAGATTGAACAAAACCCACGCATCAGCCTGCTGTTCCCGTGGCATATGCTGGATCGCCAGGTGATGGTCATTGGCAAAGCGGAACGCTTGTCCACCTTTGAAGTGGTGAAATATTTCCATAGCCGTCCGCGCGATAGCCAAATTGGCGCATGGGTGTCTAAACAATCCAGCCGCATTTCTGCGCGCGGTATCCTCGAAAGCAAGTTTCTCGAACTGAAACAGAAATTCCAGCAGGGCGAAGTGCCTCTGCCTAGCTTCTGGGGCGGTTTCCGCGTGTCCATTGAGCAGATGGAATTCTGGCAGGGTGGCGAACATCGTCTGCACGATCGTTTTCTGTACCAGCGCGAAGCCGATGCCTGGAAAATTGACCGTTTGGCACCTTAAACGCTGAAATTTGTTGTTTTAAGCGCTAGCGCTGAATGCGCCAGCGCTTTATTCTATAGGGCTTTCGCGTCTGGCGAAAAGTCGTGTACCGGCAAAGGTGCAGTCGTATATATATGGAGAATTTGATGGCAAGCAGTAACTTGATTAAACAACTGCAAGAGCGGGGGCTAGTTGCCCAGGTAACGGACGAGGTAGCGTTAGCAGAGCGACTGGCGCAAGGCCCGATCGCGCTCTATTGCGGCTTCGATCCTACCGCTGACAGCTTGCATTTGGGGCATCTTGTTCCTTTGTTATGCCTGAAACGCTTCCAGCAAGCAGGGCATAAACCTGTCGCGCTGGTCGGTGGTGCGACCGGTCTGATTGGCGACCCAAGCTTCAAAGCCGCTGAGCGTAAACTGAACACCGAAGACACCGTGCAGGAATGGGTGGCGAAAATCCGTAAGCAGGTTGCTCCGTTCCTCGATTTCGACTGCGGCGACAACTCCGCGATTGCGGCGAACAACTACGACTGGTTTGGCGGTATGAACGTACTGACCTTCCTGCGTGATATCGGTAAACACTTCTCTGTTAACCAGATGATTAACAAAGAAGCGGTGAAACAGCGTCTGAACCGTGACGACCAGGGCATCTCCTTTACCGAGTTCTCCTACAACCTGTTGCAGGGCTATGACTTCGCTTGTCTGAACAAGCTGCACGGCGTTGCATTGCAGATTGGCGGCTCTGACCAGTGGGGTAACATTACCTCCGGTATCGACCTGACTCGTCGTCTGCATCAAAATCAGGTGTTTGGTCTGACCGTTCCGCTGATTACCAAAGCGGATGGCACTAAATTCGGGAAAACCGAAGGCGGCGCAGTATGGCTGGATCCGAAGAAAACCAGCCCATACAAATTCTACCAGTTCTGGATTAACACCGCCGATGCCGACGTGTATCGCTTCCTGAAATTCTTCACCTTCATGGACATTGAAGAGATCAATGCGCTGGAAGAAGAAGACAAAAACAGCGGTAAAGCCCCGCGCGCCCAGTACGTACTGGCCGAGCAGGTTACCCGTCTGGTGCACGGTGAAGAAGGTCTGGTGGCGGCTAAACGCATCACCGAAAGCCTGTTCAGCGGCTCATTGAGCGCACTGAGCGAAGCAGACTTCGAACAACTGGCGCAAGACGGCGTACCGATGGTTGAGATGGAAAAAGGCGCTGATCTGATGCAAGCGCTGGTGGACTCTGAACTGCAACCGTCCCGTGGACAGGCGCGTAAAACCATCGCCTCTAACGCGGTCACCATTAATGGTGAAAAGCAGTCTGACCCGGAATATTTCTTCACCGATGCTGACCGCCTGTTCGGTCGCTATACGCTGTTGCGTCGCGGTAAGAAAAATTACTGTTTAATCTGCTGGAAGTAATCTTCCAAACAGGGGGCGTGGGAAACTACGCCCCCTTCTTTTTTGTCGTCCGAGTAGAACAAATGAACAACATCCTCGCGATTCAATCCCACGTTGTTTTCGGTCATGCGGGTAACAGCGCAGCCGAATTTCCAATGCGTCGCCTTGGGGCGAATGTCTGGCCACTGAACACCGTACAGTTTTCCAACCATACCCAGTATGGTAAATGGACGGGGTGTGTCATGCCGCCAGCGCATTTGACCGAGATAGTGCAGGGCATTGCGGCTATCGACCAGCTCAAGCGCTGTGACGCGGTGTTGAGCGGTTATCTTGGCTCTGCTGAACAGGGTGAACATATTCTTGGTATTGTGCGCCAGGTGAAGGCGGCGAACCCGCAGGCGAAATATTTCTGTGATCCGGTGATGGGCCACCCGGAAAAAGGCTGTATCGTCGCACCCGGTGTCGCGGAGTTCCACAAACGCTATGCTTTACCGGCTAGCGATATTATTGCGCCAAACCTGATTGAGCTGGAGATCCTCTCCGGCCATGAGGTGAATAACGTCGATGCCGCTGTGCTTGCCGCGCGTGAACTGATTGCGCAGGGGCCTGAAATCGTACTAGTGAAACACCTGGCGCGCGCTGGCTTCAGCCAGGATCGGTTTGAAATGCTGCTGGTGACTGCGGAAGAAGCCTGGCATATCAGCCGCCCATTGATTGATTTTGGCGCACGTCAGCCTGTGGGCGTGGGCGACGTGACCAGTGGCCTGCTGCTGGTGAAATTGCTGCAAGGGGCGTCGCTACGCGATGCGCTGGAACACGTGACTGCCGCAGTGTATGAAATTATGGTGGCGACTAAAGAAATGGGCGAATACGAGTTGCAGGTCGTTGCTGCACAAGACCGTATTGCCAAACCAGAACACGTTTTCAGCGCCACGCGGCTGTAAGTTCTGTTCTGCTGCGTTGTTTGCCGGGCCTCTCCGGCAAACAAACTGCACGAAACCCGTTGGCTGGATGAAGCATTGCGCCGCCACCCAGCAATTATCATCCCGCTTATTTTAGCCCTTCAGCCGTCATCGCTGCGGCGACCGCAGGACGCGCTGCGACACGCGCCATATAATCAGCAATGTGCTTATATCCCGCCATATCCAGCTTCACAGCAAACGCCCAACGCAGCACGGTAAACAGGTATGCATCGGCGATGCTGAAGCGACTCCCGGCTATCCACTGTGAGTTTGCCAGCGATTCATCGACGTAAGCCAGCTTCTTATCCAGCAGCGCGCGCACCGTGGGTTTGAACTCCTCTGGGGTGTCCGGGCGGAACAGCGGCGTAAAACCTTTGTGCAGTTCAGTCGCGATAAAGTTCAGCCACTCCAGCGTCTTATAACGGTTGATACTGCCGACGGGGGCCAGCAGCTGGCGGTCGGAAACGCTGTCAGCAATATACTGCATGATGGCAACGCCTTCAGTCAGCAGCGTGTTGTCGTCCAGCAGCAGCGCCGGAACCTGGCCTTTCGGGTTTACCTTCAGAAAATCGTCACCGTTCTCCATGCGTTTGTGCATCAGATCGACGCCAATCAGTGAAAAATCTTTGCCACTTTCCCGCAGAGTGATGTGCGATGCCAGGGAACATGCGCCGGGTTTGTAGAACAATTTCATAGGTAACTCCTTCAGACATAGATTATTTTTGTGGTCCATCAGCAGAAGGGCGGCTGGCGGATATGCAGGTATGTTAGTGCCAGAATCGATAAAAAAAAAGCCGCTAACACAGGTTAGCGGCCCAAAATTATCTGTTTCCCGATGACATTACGCGGAAGCGGTTTTACCGTCAGTGGACGAAGTCGAGTCGTCCAGAGTCATGCGGTTCAGTTTCGGTGCAGTCAGCAGCATCAGAACAGCGATAACGCCAGTTGCGACACCAATCTGCAAGAACACGCGACCGTAAACTTCCAGAGACATCAGCGGGTCTGTGACGTTTTCTGGTACAGCCATCATGCCAGCCACGTAACCACCGATAAGGTTTGCACCGGCAGTAGTCAGGAACCAGCTACCCATGATGAAGCCCATCAGACGCTGTGGAACCAGCTGTGCAACCATCGCCAGGCCCAGACCGGAAATCATCAGCTCACCGATACTTTGCAGACCGTAGCAGATAATCAGCCAGTTAACTGAAACGATACCCGCGTCGGTAGCGAATTTCGCGCCCAGCGGCAGCACCAGAAACGCACCAGAACACAGCACCATACCGATCGCAAATTTATGCGGCATTGGCAGAGTGTCGCCCATCTTGTTGTAGATGGCGGCGAGGATCGGGCTACCGATGATTATCCAGAACGGGTTCAGTGCTTGGTACTGTTCTGGTTCGAAGGCGATACCCAGAATAGTATGTTCAACGTTACGGATAGCGAAGAAGTTCAGAGACGTTGGCATCTGGCTGTAGAGAACGAAGAAGATAATCGCTTCCAGCATCAGAATGAAGGCCACAATCATCTTACGACGCGCAGCACCCTGCATGGCAAAGGCTTCTTTACCGAAGATGATAACGATACCCAGAGCAACGACGCCCAGAACCATACGTGCGACTTCCTGGTGATGCAGCAGCCAGGTTGCGATGGCAATCAGGATAACAATACCGACGATAGTCAGCAGCAGGTTACGATAGTTAACCGGCGCAAAGTCTGGTTTTGAACCGTACTGTTTAACCCAGCGTTGGCAGAAGGCGAAGTTAACGATGGTAATCAGCAGGCCGACTACGCTCAGGGCAAACGCCACGCTCCAGCCAAATTTAGCCGCCAGCCACGGGGTTGCCAGCATAGAGAAGAACGAACCGATGTTGACGGACATATAGTACATGGTGAATGCACCGTCCAGACGTGGATCGTTTTTTTCGTAACAGGTAGACAGCAGAGAAGATGGGTTAGCTTTAAACAAGCCGTTACCGACAGCAATCGCTGCCATGCCCATGTAAACCACACCGGTGTCGTGACCAGACCATGCGACCAACGCATAGCCGATGGCGAGAACAACCGCACCCAGCATGATAACGCGTTTGGTACCGAGCACTTTGTCGCCCAGCCAGCCGCCGATAGCTACCAGACCATAGACCAGAGCACTAAAGGAAGAGAACAGGGTGATGGAATCCGCTTCGGACATACCCAGTTGCTTAACCAGATAAACGGCCATAATGCCTTGCAGGCCGTAGAAGCCAAAACGCTCCCATAACTCAATAGAGAAGATGAGATAGAACGCTTTCGGCTGTTTGAAGGCGTTTAAACTGACGCTTTCAGTTGGTTTATTGTTTGCAGTAGACACATATACCTCTTATTTACATCCCATTTAATGGGGGGTGTACTGGGCAGGAGTGCGTATTTCAGCATCCGCCTTATTGTTATTCTGGAGGGAAACGAGAAGTAATGTTCACTATCCAGCGCTTTCAGACAAGGCTTTTGCAATACTCTGTTACAATTAAAAACGTCGGTACAATAAACCAGAATTTCAAATGTTATTTAGCGTTAAATTTCACGCTTTAAAAATAGACGGTTTTTTCTTCTGATGGAATGGGGTAAAAACCCGCATGTGACCATATCTTCTACTGATGAGGTAAAAATATAGTGATATAGGCTGGTTTAAGAAAAAATATTGGATGATCATATTGTACGATGTCGGGATTTCATCGTATTGATATCTGCGATAAACACGAAATGCAACATTATTACAACATTATGTTGTGCGTATGACCGTGTCAGCGTTTGTATAGAAATTTTCGTTAGTGATGGCGTTTATTAACTGCAAAAGCGTTATATAGGCGTGAAAGATGTCAAATACTGAATAATTATCTGACATTAATCGCGGTTTAGTCGTGAGGAGAGGAACGGCGCGCCGACTTGCCACGCCGTGAAAAATGGACTACAGCTCGATTTTCTCTTTGTACTCACAGAGATCTTCAATAATGCACGAGCCACAGCGAGGCTTACGGGCGATGCAGGTATAACGGCCATGCAAAATGAGCCAGTGATGGCAGTCCACCTTGAACTCAGCCGGAACCACCTTCAGCAGTTTCTCCTCGACCTGTTCCACATTCTTACCCGGCGCAAACTGGGTGCGGTTACACACGCGAAAGATATGGGTATCGACGGCGATGGTCGGCCAGCCAAACGCGGTATTGAGCACCACATTAGCCGTTTTGCGCCCCACGCCTGGCAAGGCTTCCAGCGCTGCACGGTCTTCGGGCACTTCACCGCCGTGCAGCTCTAAGAGCATCCGGCAGGTCTTAATGACGTTTTCCGCCTTGCTGTTAAACAGGCCGATGGTCTTGATGTACTCTTTCACGCCATCGACGCCTAAATCCAGCATCGCCTGCGGTGTGTTGGCCACCGGATAGAGCTTTGTGGTGGCCTTGTTCACGCTGACGTCGGTTGCCTGTGCGGAAAGCAGCACCGCAATAAGCAGCTCGAAAGGGGACGTGAAGTTCAGTTCAGTGGTGGGATGCGGGTTGTTATCCCGCAGCCGGGTGAGTATTTCCAGACGCTTGGCTTTGTTCATTAGGCTTTCTCTGCCGTTTCAACCGTCACAGCACTGTCGTTGCTAGCCTGTGCGCGGCGTTGTTTAGTCCGTTCATCAATCAGGTATTTGATTGCCAGCAGCATTCCGAGGCCGATAAACGCGCCTGGCGGTAACATCGCCAGCAGGAAAGGTGTGTCGGTGTGGAACACTTCAATACGCAGCACTTTCGCCCAACTGCCCAGCAAGCCGTCTGCGCCGTCAAATAAAGTACCGTTACCAAGTAATTCACGAATCGACCCGAGCACAAACATGGTGCAGGTTGCGCCCATCCCAATGGCAAAGCCATCGAGTGCCGACAGCGCTGGCCCTTTTTTCGCCGCGAAGGCTTCTGCGCGGCCCACCACGATACAGTTGGTGACGATAAGCGGAATAAAGATACCGAGCGACTGGTATAAACCGAATGCGTAAGCGTTAATCAGCATCTGTACGGCGCTGACCACCGAGGCGATGATCATCACGTAAATCGGGATGCGAATTTCTGCTGGAGTCCAGCGACGCAGGCTGGAAATGGCCAGGTTGGTCAGCGTGAGCACCAGCGTTGTCGCCAGCCCCAAACCGAGGGCGTTGGTGGCGGTTGACGTCACCGCCAGCAGCGGACACATTCCTAACAGCTGTACCAGCGCGGAGTTGTTCTTCCACAACCCCTGGACAATAACCTCTTTAACCTCGCTCATACTTTACTCTCCACAGGCTTGCAGTTGTGAAAGTTGATTCGGCAGCGTTTCGGCATACAGCCCGGCGCGTTTCACCGCATTGACCACCGCGCGCGGGGTAATGGTTGCACCGGTGAACTGGTCAAACTGACCGCCATCTTTTTTCACCGCCCATTGGCGGTCGTTAGCCCCGTCAATTTTCTTACCGGCAAAAAAGGTTATCCAGTCCGACAGGCGTAACTCAATTTTATCGCCCAGGCCTGGTGTTTCGTGATGTTCGGTAACGCGAGTACCCAGCACCGTGCCGTTGAAATCCGCGCCAACCAACAGTTGGATCGCGCCGGAATAACCGTCCGGCGCGGTGGCTTCGAGCACTGCGGCGACGGGTTTATCGTCCATACGGGCGATATAAACGCGGTGGCTGCCTTTCCCTAATTCAGGGGCATCGACCACATAGCAGCTTTTCAGCAGGGCATTGTTATAGCTGCCCGCCGGGATCACCTGCTCGAACAAGGCGTTCTGCTGTTTTTCTGCCTGCTCATCAATGGTGTTTTTGGTCAACTGATTGATAGCCGCCGTCAGGCCGGTAGAGCCAGCGGCGAACAGCGCCAGCGTAACACCGTGTTTGCGCATGGTTTTTAACATGGTTAATCCTCAGCGGTGTCCGTAAACGCGCGGGCGCGTGTAGTAGTCAATCAGCGGCACGGTGATGTTAGCCAGCAACACCGCAAATGCCACACCGTCGGGATAACCCCCGAAGCTACGAATGAGCCACACCAGCAGACCCGCCAGCGCACCGAAAATTAAACGCCCACGGTTGGTGGTTGAAGCGGTTACCGGGTCAGTCAGAATAAAGAATGCCCCCAGCATGGTTGCACCGGATAACAAATGTAGCTGCGGTGAAGCGACGTTTTCGGGATGGATTAACCAGCCGATCGTAGAGCACACCGCCAGGCTAACCAGGAAGCTCACCGGAATATGCCAACGAATGGCTTTCTGCCACAGTAAAAACAGGCCGCCAACCAGATAAGCGATATTGACCCATTGCCAGCCGATACCGGCCAGTGCGCCATGATAAATCGCCGAGTTGAGGATTTGCTCGACCGGTTGTCCCGCATGACGCGCGGTTTTGAAGGTATCCAGCGGTGTGGCCTGGCTGATGCCATCAATGCCCATTTTCAGGGCATTCATATCCTGGCCCGCAGCGGTATGACCGGTGAAAATCATCTGTAACGTATCGCTAAAGCTCGGTGCGGCAGCGGCAATCTCATGCGGCGGTAGCCAGGATGTCATCTGCACCGGGAAGGAGATTAACAGGACTACGTAGCCAATCATCGCTGGGTTGAACGGGTTTTGCCCCAATCCGCCGTACAGTTGCTTGGCAATAATAACCGCAAAGACCGTACCTAAAATGACCATCCACCACGGCGCTAACGGTGGAATACTGACCGCCAGTAGCAGGCCTGTTAGCAGCGCTGAGTTATCCGCCAACGTGCGGGCGATATTATGCTTACGCAGGCGCAGTACCAGCGACTCAGCGAGCCATGCGGTTAAAATAGCCAGAACCAGTTGAATAACCGTTCCCCAGCCGAAAAACCAGCTCTGTACGATGATACCGGGCAGGGTGGCGATAATCACCAGCAGCATAATACGCGATGTCTGGCGGTGATTATGGGTATAAGGGGAGCTTGCGATTTTGAAAACCATTTAATCCTCGTTAACGGCCTGAGCGGCTTTCCTGGCTTGAACACGGGCAATAGCGGCGGCAACGGCGGCTTTGCGTGGATCGTCGTTGGTGGCCGATTCATCGGCACTCTGCGCTGCGGCTTTACGTGCTTTGGCACGCGCAATCGCTGCTTCCACCGCCGCTTTGCGCGGGTCAACGGTTTGTTCGGTAACCGCTGGCGTCTCTGCTGGCGCAGCTGCGGCTTTGCGCGCTTTCGCACGTGCAATCGCCGCTTCTACCGCCGCTTTGCGCGGGTCAACGGCTTGTTCGGTAACCGCTGGTGTTTCTGCTGCCGCAGGTGCAGCTTTGCGCGCTTTAGCGCGAGCGATTGCGGCTTCCACCGCCGCTTTGCGCGGGTCAACAGCTTGTTCGGTAACCGCTGGTGTTTCTGCTGCCGCAGGTGCAGCTTTGCGCGCTTTCGCACGCGCGATTGCCGCTTCCACCGCTGCTTTGCGCGGGTCAGCCGTTTCATCGGTGTTTACCTGAACATCACCGGCAGACTGTCGTTTTTCCGCTTGAGCGGCGCGCGCTTGTGCTTTACGCGCTTCACGAGCAGCGGCTACGGCGCTGTTATCCGGCAATGCACCCGCCTGAATCACAATCGGCTGGGTAGCCTGTTGCTGTTTTTCCCGCACACGGGCTAACGCTGCGTGAATGGCGTCTTGATCTTTCGCCGCAGGTTGAACTGCCGCTTTTTTATGCCGTTCAGCACGCGCGGCTTTTTCGCGCTCCAGACGCAGCTGACGCGCTTCGAAGCGTGCTTTGGCTTCTGCCGCTCGCTGTTCTTCCTGGCGAATGGCGTTAAGTTCGGCCTTTTCCTGACGGAAATATTGCACCAGCGGAATGCTGCTTGGGCAAACCCAGGCGCAGGCTCCGCATTCAATGCAATCGGCAATATTGTGCGCGGTAGCTTTATCGTGCTGCTGGCCTTTGCTGAACCAGTAAAGCTGTTGCGGCAAGAGAGCCGCCGGGCAGGCGTCGGCACAGGCGCTACAGCGAATGCAGCCTTTTTCTTCTTCTGGTTCGCCCATTTCAGACGGAGAAGGGGCGAGCAGGCAGTTGGTGATTTTCACCACCGGCACATCAAGCCACGGCAGGGTAAAGCCCATCAGCGGGCCACCCATAATTACCATCTGTTCGCTGGATGGACAAAAACCAGCATGATTTAACAGATGTTGCACTGGCGTACCTAAGCGCGCCCAAACGTTTCCCGGCTGGCTGATAGACTCGCCGGTCAGCGTGACCACACGCTCGGTCAGCGGTTCACCGTCAATGACCGCACGTTTTACCGCGTAGGCCGTACCGACGTTTTGCATTAACACACCA
Organism: Kluyvera fluvialis; assembly: GCF_059725275.1. NCBI lineage: Bacteria > Pseudomonadati > Pseudomonadota > Gammaproteobacteria > Enterobacterales > Enterobacteriaceae > Kluyvera > Kluyvera fluvialis. The sequence continues at coordinate 2,422,954 of NZ_AP046142.1, forward strand.
ATATCGGACGAGCGCCCGCCATGTGGAACCTGCTTACCGGTAAGAATTTGCGTCAGCTGTTTCGCGCCGCCGGACGGATACTTGGTAGGGATCACCCGCAGGCTAATACCATGACAGCCCGCCAGTACCGCACGCATCATCGAAATCGCCTGCGGCTTATTATCTTCAATGCCAATCAGCACCTGTTGTGGTTGCAGGATGTGGGCAAGGATTTGAATACCTTCGAGAATTTGCGCTGCACAGTCTTGCATCAAACGGTCGTCGGCGGTGATGTACGGTTCACACTCGGCGGCATTGATGATTAAGGTGTCAATTTTGTCGCCGCCACCGCGCAGTTTGTTGCCGGTCGGGAAGCCTGCGCCACCTAAACCGGCGACGCCAAATTGATGAATGCGCTCGATAAGTTCTTCACGGCTGCGGTTTTTGTAATCGCTCCAGCCATCGCGCGGCATCCAGCAGTCTTCACTGTCGGCATCAATAATCACGCTCATTTCAGGCAGGGCAGAAGGGTGCGCCGTCGCATGTGGCGCAATGGCGACCACCGTACCGGAAGTCGGTGCGTGAACCGGCAGCATACGCCCCCAGCCACGGGTCAGCGGTTGCCCGCGCAGAACGCGATCGCCGGGTTGTACGCAGAGCTCGCCTTCAGCACCGATGTGCTGCTTCAGGGGAATGACAAACCGCTGTGCCAGCGGAACCTGGCGCAGCGGTGTGCCGTTAGACTGAGTTTTCATTTCGGGTGGATGAATCCCACCGTCGAAATCCCAGATTTTGTCTTTTCTGAAGGCGGAGAATAACTTAAACATGGTGTTCCACAGGAATGATTCGTACCGGGATTGTTTGCAAATCCCATTTCCAGCTGTCGGTTGTTGTTTCAACCGGACGCAGTTCAATGCACTGCGTCGGGCACGGCGCGACGCACAGATTGCAGCCGGTGCACAGGTCGCTCAATACGGTGTGCATAGCGCGGGTTGCGCCGACAATGGCATCAACCGGGCAAGCCTGGATGCATTTGGTACAGCCGATACAGTTGTTTTCGTCAATGATGGCGAGCATTCGCGCCGGTTCTGGGGCCGCGTCGTCGCCGTCAATAGGCTGAGGATCAACGTTCAGCAGTTCAGCAATTTTCAGCATCACGGCTTCGCCGCCAGGGGCGCAGCAGTTGATTTTCTCACCGTTGCTTACGGCTTCGGCATACGGGCGACAGCCAGGATAGCCACATTGCCCACATTGGCTTTGCGGCAGCAGTTGATCAATTTTTTCTACAACAGGGTCATCCTCAACGGCAAAACGACGCGAAGCGTACCCAAGAATGACGCCAAAAATCAGCCCCAACAGGCTGATTGCAGCGACAGCAATCCAAAAGGTCATCATTACAACTTCACCAGCCCACTAAAGCCCATAAAGGCCAATGACATTAACCCGGCGGTAATCAACGCAATGGCGTTGCCGCGAAAAGGGGCAGGGACATCGGATACCACCAGACGTTCGCGAATAGACGCGAAAAGCACCATCACCAGGGAGAAGCCCACGGCGGCAGAGAAGCCGTACAGCGCGGATTGCATAAAGTTATGCCCCAGGTTGATATTCAGCAGTGCAACGCCAAGGACGGCGCAGTTGGTGGTGATAAGAGGCAGGAAAATACCCAGCAGGCGATACAGCGCTGGGCTGGTTTTGCGCACGACCATTTCGGTGAACTGAACCACGACGGCAATCACCAGGATAAAAGCCAGCGTACGCAGGTAGACGAGATCGAGCGGGATAAGAATCCAGGTGTCGATAAGCCACGCGCAGATTGACGCCAACGTCATCACGAAGGTTGTCGCCAGCCCCATACCCATAGCGGTTTCCAGTTTTTTGGAAACACCCATGAACGGGCACAGCCCCAGGAATTTCACCAGGACAAAGTTATTTACCAGCACAGTACCGATAAAGAGCAATAAATAGTCAGTCATCATGCGACCTGTAACAAAAAAAGCTACCTATTATCTGACAAAGCGTCTCAAGCGACAACAGGTTAAGTGTGGGGTTATTACGCTTGCGTAAAGGTATGTTTGACCCGCTGGGAACGCTTGAGGTACGGCACAATCAACGCCGCCGCTAACAGCGAAAGCAAAAGCTGGCGAACGGCAAGGTCATCAGTAATCGGCGAAAACGCGAACGCTTTTACCGCTAACAACACACCAATCATCAGCCAGATAATGTAGTGCTTGGGCACATGGCGGCGGCGTTTACAAAACGCGATGGTTAGCCACAGCGTGTAGTACCCCATTGCCAGAAACGAGAGCAGCGACAGCACCAGCATAGCGACATTAGACGCGCCCATCTGTTTTAACAGCGAAAAGGTATGCGGTGAGAGCAGGGCATAGGCGAATTTAAATAACAGAATACTGATACTTAATAATTGAACGATAAGCCAGGCCAGCGGGCCAAGCAACCATCCACCAATGCGTTCTGCGGAGTTCTCTGACATGGTATCTCCTGAAAATCAGCGCCAGTGAGGAAAAAGACAGGCCGAGGAGTATAAGCAACTGGCGCTGAGGAAAAAACTATTATTCTACGAAACGCCAGACTGACTTCGGTACTTGACCAAGATCGTACAAACGGCCACCAGACACCAGTTCGGCACGGCGGTGGTCGGCAGCACGGTACATATTGATCAATTCTTCGTTGCTGGTGAGCGAATAGTTAAGGTGATCGTAGAGTTTTTCGAGATTGTCCAGCGAGCTGACTTTACGGAATTTTAATAAGTAATCCAGAACGGTCATTTGTAGGTATCCATTATAATGTTAAGGCATCGCTGATACTCGCTGTGCCCGTTGATGGCAGGCGCAGGCAAAGGTATTTCCGCCGAACAGACGTCGGATAAGCGATGCCGATAATTCAGAATTAATAGCCAATAAGTGGTACAGCATCCGTATTTATAGAGTGAACAGCGGGTGGGCTGATCCTCATAAGGATATTGTAAATTATTTGGCTTATAGATATGAATTACAATAACAGAAAATGTGCTTATTGATTTTAAGCCAAAAATTGGCCGTTTTTTATATACAGGGCACGGAGCCGTGCCCTGAGATAACGAGGATTAACGGTTCTCGCCTCGGCTGGCGATCACGTTTTGATACCAGAAGAAGCTTTTCTTGCGTTTACGCGCCAGATTCTGCTGATGGTCAACATACACAAAGCCGTACTGTTTTTTGTAACCATTCAGCCAGCTTAGCAAGTCGATAAATGACCACGGATAATAGCCGCGCACGTCAGCGCCTAAGGCAATGGCTTTTTCCAGCGCATCGATGTGGATGCGTAAAAAATCAATGCGCGGATCATCCACGACCTCGCCGTCGATAATTGGGTCAACGGCACCAAGACCGTTCTCGGTGATATAAACAGGAATATCACCGTAACGTTCTTTGATCATCATAATGCCGTCGGTTAACCCCTGCGGCCAAATTTCCCAGCCCCATTCGGTATAGGTACTTTGCGGATTACGCACGAAATAGAACAGCCCATCAACGCCTTGCTCGCCGCTGGTTTTATCCACCGGAGGCTGTGCAGAGACGGTTTCACGGCGATAGTAATTCAGGCCAATAAAATCACAACGGTTGTTGCGCAGCAGCTCGTCGTCACCCGGTGCAAAGCGCGGCACGCCCCATAACGCCTGAGCTTGCGCCAGAAGCTCGTCGGGGTAACGGCCTTTTAATACCGGGTCGTATAGCCAATGAGTATGAATGGCATCGGCTAATTGGGTAGCGGCGATATCTTCTGCGCTGTCGGTGAGCGGCGAGTGCGGTTGAAGCACATTAACGAAGCCGATTTCCCCTTTAATCTGCATCCCACGGAACGCTTTAACCGCCAGCGCATGGGCGATAAACACATGATGGCAGGCCTGAATTGCGCGCGCGGGGTTGCGCACTGACGGGGGATGATAGCCCGTGATATAGCCGTGACCAATGAACACGATGGTTTCATTAAAAGTGGCCCATTTCGTGACTCGTGAACCAAAGCGGGCGTAGCACAAGCGCGCATATTCCTCGAACGCTTCTGCCGTGGAACGTGCTTCCCAGCCGCCTTCATCCTGAAGTGCCTGCGGCAGATCCCAGTGATAAAGCGTAATCATCGGTTCAATATTATGCGCCAGCAGTTCGTCAATCAGGTTGCTGTAAAACTGAAAGCCGGCTTCGTTGATTTCGCCGCGACCGTTCGGCAGCACGCGAGGCCATGAGATAGAAAAACGGTAGCTTTGCAGGCCCATTTCGGCCATCAACTGTACGTCTTCTTTCATGCGGTGGTAGTGGTCTACGGCAACGTCGCCATTCGTCCCCTGGTACGTTGTCCCTGGCTGGTGGGAGAAAATATCCCAAATCGACGGGCCTTTGCCGTCTTCATTATAAGCCCCTTCAACCTGATAGGCCGCAGTGGCAGCACCCCAGAGGAAATTCGGTGGGAAAGCAGACATAAAAACACTCCTTATCTTTGTGATAAGTCGAGTGTAAAGAGGCAGAACATGCCGTGCAACCGGTTTCAGTAACCGGTTGCACGGATGCGATCAGCATCACTTTTTTTAATGCGATGGCGTTACTTTTTTTGCAACGACGCCGTGGTGGTGGGTTCTGGTGGCTGATAATTATCGATGTGGTGCGCGATAAACAGAAGAAGAACAGAAAAACCCAAAACAACCCAGCCAATTAATTCAACAATACGTGTTAATACGGAAGTCATGAAATTTTAAACAGTCTATGAAGAAAAATAATACCCAGCGAGGATGTTAGCGTGGTTATGCCACAACGCAAGTTTTCAGCCGAATCGATTCGACAAGTGATGTTTTTTTAATCTATGCAACCGGTTGTTGACTGCTAATGTTATTAAACTGTTGTACGAAATCGTGAGATGAGGTCAAATAAGAAATCGATTACAAAATCATTTCAACCATGCCAATTGTAAGTGAGGCTACACATGAGTGACCAAATCCGTGTGGGATTAGTGGGTTATGGCTATGCCAGTAAAACGTTTCACGCCCCGCTCATTAGTGGCACACCGGGCATGGAACTGGCCGTGATTTCCAGCAGTGATGCCAGCAAAGTTCATGCCGACTGGCCAACGGCTCAGGTCGTTGCTGACCCGCAATTACTGTTTAACGACCCGACGATTGACTTGATTGTTATCCCGACGCCAAACGACACCCACTTCCCGCTGGCAAAAGCGGCGCTGGAAGCAGGGAAGAATGTGGTGGTGGATAAACCGTTTACCGTGACACAGTCACAAGCGCGTGAGCTGGATACGCTGGCAAAACAGTGCGGCAAGCTGTTATCGGTGTTCCATAACCGCCGCTGGGATAGCGATTTTCTGACGGTGAAAGCGCTGATCAACGAGGGCAAGCTGGGGGAAGTGAACTATTTCGAGTCGCACTTTGACCGTTTCCGCCCGCAAGTTCGGGCGCGCTGGCGTGAGCAGGCCGGTTTGGGGAGCGGTATTTGGTACGATCTGGGGCCTCATTTATTGGATCAAGCGGTCACGTTATTTGGCTTGCCGCAAAACCTGATGGTTGATCTTGGGCAGATGCGTACAGGCGCGCAGGCCACGGACTATTTCCATGCGGTATTAACCTATCCGCAGCGTCGCGTGGTGCTGCACAGCACACTGCTGGCAGCGGCAGAAACCGCGCGGTATATCGTACACGGCTCACAGGCAAGCTACGTGAAATTTGGCCTTGACCCGCAGGAAGACCGGCTTAAAAACGGTGAGCGCCTGCCGCAGGAAGATTGGGGTTATGACATGCGCGATGGCATCCTGACGACCGTTGATGGCGAAACGCGTGTGGAGGAGTCCTGGCTGACATTGCCGGGCAACTATCCGGCGTACTATGCGGCGATCCGTGATGCGCTGAACGGCCAGGGGGAAAACCCGGTATCTGCGAGTGAGGCGATTCAGATTATGGAACTGATTGAACTAGGGATGGAGTCAGCCAAACACCGGGCGGCGTTGGCGCTGGTTTAACAGCCTGATGGTGGATAATCCCGGCAGGGCGCACCCCGCCGGGATTTTTTTATGCGTTTTGTACGCGGGCGATCAGCGCTTGTTTCTCAGCGGCAGACAGGAACGCCATCTCCAGGCCGTTAATCTGCGCCTGGCGGATTTGCTGTGGGCTTAGCCCCGCAGCTGGTGCGGCAACGTGATATTCGTGCTGAATATCAATCCCCTGAACCGCTGGGTCATCGGTATTCAGGCTCGCCAGAACGCCATGCTCCAGGAAGGTTTTCAACGGGTGCTGCGCTAAAGAGGGCACGGTGCTGGTTTGAATGTTAGACGTCAGGCAGGATTCAATGCCAATATGTTTCTCGGCGAGGAAATCCATCAGCGCGGGATCCTGAACGGCTTTCACCCCGTGGCCGATACGCTCTGCGCCCAGGTCACGAATGGCTTGCCAGATGCTTTCTGGGCCAGCGGCTTCACCGGCGTGAACGGTAATGCGCCAACCCGCATCGCGGGCGCGGGTAAAATGGTTAAGGAACAGATGGCCTGGGAAGCCCAGTTCGTCACCGGCTAAATCGAGGGCGGTTATGCCGTCGCGGTGCGCCAGCAGGGCATTGAGTTCTTCTTCACAGGCGGCTTCACCGAAAGTACGGCTCATGATGCCAATCAAGCGTGCTTCAACGTTAAAGTCTTTGCAGCCTTCTTTTACGCCCGCAATGATAGCTTCAACGACCCCAGCTACCGGCAACTGATGAGTCATCGCCATGTAGCGCGGCGAAAAACGCAGTTCGACATAGTGCAGGCCGTTGCGCGCGGCATCTTCAATGTTTTCATAAGCAACGCGACGGCAAGCCTCCAGCGAGGCCAGCACTTTTACCCCCCAGTCGAGCTTACTCAGGAAACTCACCAGGTCAGGCTCATTGCTGGTGACCTGCACATGTGGCAGAAGCATTTCGAGCGTAGAGGCTGGAAGTGGTAGATTGTACTGGCGACCAAGGTCAAGGATGGTTTGGGCACGAATATTCCCGTCAAGGTGACGGTGAACATCGGTTAACGGCAGGTTAGTATCAATCATGGTCGCACTCTTTTTTTAGTTAAAGTGCACACTATTATACATCAGCAGAGTCAGCGGTTAAAAGCGCTGAGATGGGCTCATTTTGCCAGATAGAACGGTATTTTTGTTGCGATAAGCAGGGCGTAGTGCCATAAGCGCCACGCCCTGATGATTAACGTAGCGTACGAATGGCGGCGATTAACCGCTCAACGCCTTGCTCCAGCTTAACGCGCGGGCAGCCAGCGTTAAGACGAATAAAGCCGTTGCCTTCTTCGCCATAGGTATAGCCCGGCATAATCGCCACTTTCTGCTGTTTAATCAGCACGTCTTGCAGTTGGTGGTCGTCAATTTGTAACGGGCGCAGGTCAATCCACGCCAGATAGGTGGCCTGTGGCATTTGCCAGTTTAGCTCCGGGAAGGCCGCATTCAACGTTTGTTGAATGTAACGCATGTTGTCCTGCAAATAATCACGCAGGGCATCTAACCACGGCTCACCGTGCTGATAGGCGGCAATATGCGCGACTAACGCTGGAACCGAAGGCGAAGAAAGACCATCGCGGCCTTTCAGCGCATTCAGATATGCGTCGCGTGATGGCTTATCGGCAATCAAACCGTATGCCCCGGTAAACGCCGGAATATTGAAGCTCTTTGAACCAGAGGTGAACAGCGCCCAAGGGCTTTGTGCGACTTCGCTCCACGGAATATGCGAATGACCTTCCCAGGTCATATCCATATGAATTTCATCGCTGATAACCCGCACGTTGTGCTTTTTACACAGCGCAGCCATGGTGTCTAACTCTTCGCGAGTCCAGACTTTGCCGGTCGGGTTTTGTGGGCTGCACAGCAGTAATACGCTGTTTTGCGGCTGCGCGAGCGCGGCTTCAAGCTTCGCCATATCGCAGAACCACTGGCCGTCCTGCTGCTCTAATGCGACGCCCACAATTTTGCGTTGGTTGCCTTCAATCGTTTTGTAGAAAGCATCGTAAGCGGGGGTATGCACCACAACGCCGTCGCCGGGCGCAGACCACTGGCGAATCATCTCGGCGACCATGTAAATCACCGAGGGGCCATACACCAGGCTGTTAGTGTCGATGTTCGCCTGAAAACGGCGCTGATACCAATGGGCGATGGCAGGCAGAAACTCGTCGTTTTTCCAGCGGCTGTAGCCAAAAACGCCGTGTGACAAACGTTTCGTCAGCGCGTCGAGAATACACGGCGCAGTGGCAAAATCCATATCGGATATGGTAAATGGTAGCAGGTCGGCATCGCCAAAGCGGTCAGCAACGTAATCCCATTGCGTACACCAGGTACCATGTCGGTCAATCACCGTTGAGAAATCAAACATGTGAGGGTCCTAACGAAGAGAAGAGAAACGGTATTTTGCCCCTGTCAGTGGCAGGGGCAAAGGATTTTTAGGCCTGGGTGGTGTTCATCAGTGATGCCATTTCATCTTTCACTGACTGCACCTGCGGGCCAATGACCACTTGCAGGTTGTGCTGGTTCAGCTTGACGACGCCAATGGCGCGATTAGCTTTCAGCGTATCGACGTCCACTTTATCCATGTCGTTCACCGACAGGCGCAGACGGGTGATGCAGTTATCGAGAGAGACGATATTTTCAGCGCCACCCAGTGCTGCCAGCATAACCGGAACGTTGTAGCCAGATTTACCGGTTGCCGCGCTGGTGGTGTGCTCGGCGGCCGGAGTGGTGTCGATATCGCGACCCGGCGTTTTAACGTTAAAGCGCACGATAGCGAAGCGGAAAATCGCGTAGTACACAGCGAACCAGATAGCCGCAACCACAGGAACCAGATACCACTTGGTAGACAGGCCGTGCAGAATACCGAAGACCACGAAGTCGATGATGTTACCGTCGGTGTTACCGATGGTCACGCCCAGTACCGCCATGATGGTGAAGCCCAGACCCGTCAGCAGAGCGTGGATCACATACAGCACCGGTGCTACGAACAGGAACAGGAATTCCAGCGGTTCAGTTGTCCCACCGACCACGCAAGCGATAACGCCGGAAATCAGCAGGCCTTTAATTTTGTGACGGTTTTCAGGGCGAGCACAGTGGTACATCGCCAGCGCTGCACCTGGCAGACCGCCGAGGAATGCCGGCATTTTACCCTGAGACAGGAAGCGGGTCGCGCTTTCAGAGAAACCGTGAGTTGTTGGGCAGCTGAGCTGCGCCTGGAAGATGGTCAGTGCGCCGCTGACGCTGTGACCGCAGACATCCATTGTGCCGCCTGCTTCGGTAAAGCGAATCAGAGCAACCAGAATGTGGTGCAGGCCGAATGGCAGCAACAGGCGTTCACCCGTACCGAAAATCATCGGGCCGAAGTCGCCAGCGCTATTGATAACGTGGCCCAGAGCGTTGATCCCCATGGCGAAAATCGGCCATACCAGTGGAATGATCAGGCCAACCAGACCCAGCACCACCGTTGTGATGATAGGCACGAAGCGCGTCCCACCAAAGAATGCCAGCGCATCTGGCAGACGGATGGTGTGGAAACGCTCATGCAGCAGCCACACGATGATCCCGGCAATCACCGCACCGAGAATACCGGTGTCGATGGACTGAATACCGAGGATATTCTGAATGTTGTTCGCTTTCAGGATAGCGGCGTCGGTTGTTGGCAGAATGCCTTTCGCCGTTAGCCAAAAGTTAACCGCCAGGTTCATTACCGCATAACCGACGAAACCAGCAAAAGCGGCAACGCCTTTGTTATCGCGCGCCAGCCCCAGGGGAATGGCAATACAGAACATCACCGGCAGGAAGCTAAAGGCGAACGAGCCGACTTTACTCATCCAGATGAAAACCGCCTGGAGGAAAGGGGTATTCAGCCACGGCAACAGGGTGATGACGTCATGGCTGCTGAGTGAGCTGCCGATCCCGAGCATGATCCCACAGAAAGAGAGCAGAGCCACCGGCAGCATGAAGGTCTTTCCTAGCTGCTGGAAAAATTCCCAGAGAGTAACTTTTGGTGTTGTTTTCGCCGTCATGAAACGACTCCTTAATCCTGAAAAAAGGTTTTTTTGAATTTATGGGACAGGAAGATAAAACGTTTTATCACTTTTTAGTGAGAAACAAATCACAAAAGCAAGTGATAATAGGGTTTATAAAGTAGAATTATAGGTAAAACGATTTATTGACAAGGTAAAGGGAGCCGCATAAGGGCCATGGCGATTGCAAAAAAAGTCACCATTAACGATGTCGCACTGGCGGCTGGAGTGTCCGTGAGTACGGTGTCGCTGGTTTTAAGCGGCAAGGGGCGAATCTCTTCGGCTACGGGCGAGCGTGTGTTTCGGGCCATCGATCAGTTGGGATTTGTGCGTAACCGGCAGGCGGTGTCGTTGCGAGGTGGGCAGAGCGGTGTTATTGGCCTGATTGTCGGCAATCTTTCCTCGCCGTTTTATGCCGAGTTGACCACGGGGCTAACGGCGGCGCTGGAGTCGCAGGGCAAAATGGTCTTTTTGACCCAGGGCGGCAAGTGTGGCGAACAGATGTTGCAGCGTTTTGATGCGTTAGTTTCGCAAGGCGTCGATGGGGTGGTGATTGCGGGAGCGGTTGACCAGGCGGCAGAACTGCGGGCAAAAGCGGCGGAAACGGCTACGCCGCTGGTTTTTGCCTCACGCGCAAGCTACCTCGATGAAGTGGATATTATTCGTCCGGACAATATGCAAGCGGCACAACTGGTGACCGAGCATCTGATTCGCCGTGGGCATCAGCGTATCGCCTGGCTTGGCGGGCAAAGCTCGTCATTAACGCGTGCGGAGCGGGTTGGCGGTTATTGTTCGACGCTGATTAAGTACGGCCTACCGTTTCACAGTGAATGGGTATTGGAATGTGAGTCCAGCCAGCAGCAGGCCGCAGAAGCGATCACCGCGCTGTTGCGCCATAACCCTACCATTTCGGCGGTGCTGTGTTACAACAGCGTAACGGCGATGGGCGCATGGTTTGGCCTGATGCGTACGGGTAAACAAAGCGGCGAAGGGAGCGTAGAAAGCTACTTTGACCAACGAGTGGCGCTGGCGGCGTTTGCCGAAGTGCCAGAGCAGGCGCTGGATGATGTACCGCTCACGTGGGTGACAACTCCGGCGCGTGAGATGGGGCATAGCGTTGCCGAGCGCATTTTGCAGCGCATTGAAAAAGGGCAAGGCACGGCGCGTAACCTGATCATGCCGCCACGGCTGGTGGTGCGCAAATAACGGCGCGACAATAAAAAAGCCTCTCATCGGAGAGGCTTTGAATAGCTAATATCGGGTTTACTGCGCCGGGCTGTTATCAAGCTCTGGCATGGACGGTAAACCAAACATGCCGATAAAATCCGTCAGCGGCATAGCCTGTCCGTTCAGTGTGACCTGGCCGTTAGCATATTGCAGGCTGCTGTTGATGGCGTTGTCCTGCGTGGTGGTGATGCGGAACATCTGGCCCATTGCCGCCAGCCCTTGCACCTGCTGTTTAGCCAGCTTGGTCGCATCTTCCTGTTGATACCCTTCAAGACGCGCAACTTGCGTCATCAACTCCGTGGCCATTTCCATAGGAATGGTCAGCTTGGTATCGAGCGATTTCACACCACGGTCAATTTGATCTGCCAGGGTTTGGGCTTCACCGGCGGCCTGAGCAGGGTCTTTCAGCGCCAGCGACAGGTTCAGCGTGCTTTCACCTTTCGCATTTTTCCAACCAAGAGGTGACAGTGTCACAACAGGATCGCCTTTCAGCAAGATAGGCAGCGAGCTAAACAGGGCATCTACCGCTTTTTGCTGGTACAGCTCAGGGTTTTGCAGCACGTCTGGCTGTGCCATTAATGCCTGCGTTTGCGCCTGATACTGCTGGCTAAACTGGTGCATGGCGATGCCGTCGATACCATCAATCTTCAGCGAAATCTGACCGCTACCGAAATCTTGGTTTTGCAGCTTCAGGCTGTTGATCGAGTAATCCAACTGGCTGTTAATCTTTTTACCATCCGCCGTCAGTTCAGATTTACCGGCAATACGCATCCCGTTTAGTTCAGCCAGGTCTTTGCCTTCAACTGCTACCGCCAGGCGCTCCAGGCTTAATGTCTGGTCGCCAACGCGCTCGTCAAACGAGGTCATTTTGCTGGAGCCGTCGGTTTTCAGATTGTTGAAGGTCAACTGTACGCGCTGATTGTATTCGTTAACCGCGTTAACCTGGCCGCTTTTCGCTTCACCGGTCAGCGCCACCAGGTTGCCCTGATTATCGGCAGACAGGGTGAAATCACCGCCGCTGAAGGAGACTTTCTCAGCGTCTTTTTCGTAATCCAGCGGTTTTAGCGCAATCGCTGATTGGGTATCGCCGTTGTAGCTAATGAGTGTGTTGATATCAAAAGGCGACTGGCCTTTGGCGATATCAAACAGGGGTTTCGTCACCTCGTTATTGACCAGCACGGTATGTACCGAGGCCATAGATGGGGCAAAGTTAAACGATTTTAATGCCGCCAAAGGGAACGGGCCGTGGCTCACGGTTTCGTCCAGAACCACGCTCTGACCGGCTTTCAGCCATGAGTTTTCCGCGCCAGCCAGCGGTTTTACGACCATCTTCAACTGGCTACTGAATACGCTACGCTGATAGTCCTGATAGCTCAGCTCAAGACCCGCCTCCGGTGCGCTCAGCTTAAGCTGGGCGTTAGCCTGAGACACCATATCGGCAATGTGAGTCTCCAGTTGTTTTCCTGTGTACCAGGAGCCTCCTGTCCAGATAACCCCTAAAGCGACAATTATACCTGCGGCAACCAGCGTTTTTTTCATTGTATATGTCCGTAAAATGAAACCAGGCGGGAAGGCCGCCTGGCTTTGTCATTAAGCTTGTCAAAAGAGTAGCAAGCCTGTCCTGAAAGTTCAGTAATTACTTTAACTTATTATAAACACGAGCTAAACGTCCGTGACCACTCACCTGAATGGGGGATTCATTCGCGCCGACAAACGCAGATTCACCCGCTTTAAGCACCAGGCGCTGGTCGTTTTTGCTAAGGATAGCCTCGCCTTCAACGCAGAACAGAATCGCCGCACCGTCTTGCGCCAGTGCGGTTTCGTCATGGTTTAACCCGTGCAAAGAGAAGGCAAAATCATCAACCGGAATTGGGAAGTCCAGCGTTGAGCCCTGTTTTTCTGGCTGGGTTAACAGCGTGTTTGCTGGTTTGGCGGTGAATTTGACGTTCGCTACCAGTTCTGGGATATCAATGTATTTTGGCGTCAGCCCGGCGCGCAGAACGTTGTCCGAGTTCGCCATCACTTCCAGACCCGTACCGCACAGGTAGGCGTGTGGCGTTTCAGCAAACAGGAACATCGCATCGCCTGGGTTAAGTTTGACGATATTTAACAGCAGCGGTGAGAACAGGCCGCTGTCATCAGGGTAGAACGCTTCAATCAGGCGAATGGCCTCCCAGGCATCACCTTGCTCGGTGTTCAGTGCCGTGCGCAGAACACGCAGTGCATGGGCTTTTTCGTCGCCTTGCATATTCAGCAGGCCAGCAAACAGGGTGCTCAACCGCGCGCTGGTTGGTTCTGCGATAAACTGACCGATAACCGGGTTGGCGTCTGCCACCGGTTGTAGCAGGGTGGCGATTTCGTCAAATTCGCGGAAGGCGTTCATCGCCAGGAATGGCGTCAATGCAAAAACCAGCTCCGGCTTATGATTGGGATCTTTATAGTTACGCTCGGCGGCATCTAGCGGGATGCCCGCCGCGTTTTCTTTGGCAAAACCGTCTTCGGCTGCTTTTTTACTTGGATGAACCTGAATAGACAGCGGCTGTGCGGCGCACAGGACTTTGAACAGATAAGGTAATTCGCCAAAACGTTCGGCAACTTTCGCGCCCAGCAGCGTCGTTTTATCAGCGTCAATCACGTCGCGTAGCGAATGCACTGCACCGTGGCTGTCGGTAATTTTTGAGCTGCTCTTTGGATGTGCGCCCATCCAGAGTTCTGCCATCGGCAGATCTTCAGGGTTGGCGAGGCCGTAGAGTTCCGTTAACGCAGTTTTGCTACCCCAGGCATAGTTTTGCACTGAGTTGATGAGTTTTTGCATTATCAAGCCCTGTTTCTAATGTGGATTATTTGGGCTGTATTAAAGCAAAAAAATGCGGCGACGTATGCTGGAGAAATAAAAAGTCGTCCTTGTCTCAGTTTTTGTTAAAAAATTGTGTACGATATGGTAACTCGCTTTAATCCCCGTCAGACATGCAACGCCATGCCTGACAGAGATAGCCGGGCAAATGGAAAGACCGCCCTAATACAACATCATCAAAGCAGTCAGTGAGAGCACAATGTCGAACAAACCTTTTTACTATCAGGATCCTTTTCCGTTAAAAAAAGATGACACCGAATACTATCTGTTGAGTAACGACTACGTTTGTGTCGCAGAATTTGAAGGGCAGGAAGTCCTCAAAGTTGCCCCGCAAGCGCTGACGCTTCTCGCCAAACACGCCTTCCACGATGCCTCTTTCATGCTCCGTCCCGCGCATCAGCAGCAGGTGGCGGATATCCTCAACGACCCGGAAGCCAGCGAAAACGACAAGTACGTGGCGCTGCAATTCCTGCGTAACTCCGATATCGCCGCCAAAGGCATTTTGCCTACCTGCCAGGACACCGGTACGGCGATTATTGTCGGCAAAAAAGGCCAGCGCGTGTGGACGGGCGGTGGCGATGAAGCCGCGTTGGCGCGGGGTATTTACGACACTTTCATTGAAGATAACCTGCGCTACTCGCAGAACGCACCGCTGGACATGTACAAAGAGGTGAACACCGGTACTAACCTGCCTGCACAGATTGACCTCTACAGCGTCGATGGCGACGAGTACAAATTCCTTTGCATCGCCAAAGGCGGCGGGTCGGCGAACAAAACCTATCTGTACCAGGAAACCAAAGCGCTGATTACGCCGACGAAACTGAAAAACTATCTGGTAGAGAAAATGCGCACCCTGGGCACGGCCGCTTGCCCGCCGTACCACATCGCCTTTGTGATTGGCGGCACTTCTGCAGAAACCACGCTGAAAACCGTTAAGCTGGCTTCGACCAAGTATTACGACGGTCTGCCGACCGAAGGTAATGAACACGGCCAGGCATTCCGCGACATTCAACTGGAAAAAGAACTGCTCGAAGAAGCGCAAAATCTGGGGCTGGGCGCACAGTTCGGCGGCAAATATTTTGCTCACGATATCCGCGTTGTCCGTCTGCCGCGCCACGGCGCATCGTGCCCGGTGGGGATGGGCGTTTCTTGCTCGGCTGACCGCAATATCAAGGCCAAGATTAACCGCCACGGTATCTGGCTGGAAAAACTGGAAAATAACCCAGGCAAATACATTCCAGAATCGCTGCGCAAAGCGGGCGAGGGTGAAGCGGTTAACGTTGACCTCAACCGCCCAATGAGCGAAATCCTCAAGCAGTTGTCGCAGTATCCTGTGTCTACCCGTTTATCGCTGAGCGGCACGATTATTGTCGGTCGCGATATCGCCCACGCGAAGTTAAAAGAGCGGATGGACAACGGCGAAGGCCTGCCGCAGTACATTAAAGATCACCCTATCTACTACGCAGGGCCGGCCAAAACGCCAGAAGGCTATGCCTCTGGTTCACTTGGCCCAACCACCGCAGGGCGTATGGACTCCTACGTTGACCAACTGCAATCCGCAGGCGGCAGTATGATCATGCTGGCGAAAGGCAACCGTAGCCAACAAGTGACCGACGCATGCCACAAACACGGTGGCTTCTACCTCGGCAGCATCGGCGGGCCAGCGGCGGTGCTGGCGCAAAGCAGTATCAAGAGCCTTGAATGCGTCGAATACCCCGAACTGGGGATGGAAGCCATCTGGAAAATTGAAGTGGAAGACTTCCCGGCGTTTATCCTTGTCGATGACAAAGGTAACGACTTCTTCCAACAGATTCAGGCGTCGCAGTGCGCCCGCTGTGTGAAATAACCCTTCAGCCGCCTTTCGGGGCGGTTTTTACTTTATAAGTCCATACTTATCTTACTCTCGCATGAGCAATGTCACTTCATATTCACTTTGAGTTCAAGGAGATAGTAATGACAACGTCACGCCGCGAAAGCGATTCTATGGGGCCAATCGAGGTTCCGGCTAACCAACTGTGGGGCGCACAAACCCAACGCTCGTTGGAGCATTTTCGTATTTCAACGGAGAAAATGCCGCTTTCGCTGATTCACGCTCTGGCGCTTACCAAGCGCGCGGCGGCTAAGGTAAATCAGGATTTAGGCCTGCTGGAGGCCGAAAAGGCGCGGGCCATTATCGCCGCCGCCGATGAAGTGTTGGATAACCAGCATCCGAATGAGTTTCCGCTGGCTATCTGGCAAACCGGTTCCGGTACGCAAAGCAACATGAACATGAATGAGGTGCTGGCTAACCGCGCCAGTGAACTGCTGGGCGGTGAACGCGGTATGTCGCGGCGGGTGCACCCTAACGATGACGTGAATAAAAGCCAAAGCTCTAACGATGTGTTCCCGACGGCGATGCACGTTGCGGCGGTGATTGCGTTGCGTGAACACCTGTTACCGCAGTTGACGACGCTGCAAGAAACCCTGCGCCAGAAAGCTGAGCGCTTCCGCGATATCGTCAAAATTGGCCGCACGCATCTTCAGGATGCCACGCCACTCACGCTGGGGCAGGAGTTTTCCGGTTGGGTGGCGATGCTTGAGCATAACCGCCGCCATCTTGAACAGAGCCTGCCGCACCTGTGCGAGCTGGCATTAGGGGGCACTGCGGTAGGTACTGGGTTGAACACCCATCCTGAATATGCGGTGCGCGTCGCGCAGGAGTTGGCCAGTTTTACCGGACAACCGTTTGTGACGGCTCCGAACAAATTTGAAGCGCTGGCAACCTGCGATGCGCTGGTTCATGCCCACGGCGCGCTCAAAGGGCTGGCGGCATCGATGATGAAAATCGCCAACGACGTGCGCTGGCTGGCATCCGGGCCGCGTTGTGGGATTGGCGAACTGGCAATTCCAGAAAACGAACCAGGGTCGTCTATCATGCCAGGCAAAGTCAACCCGACGCAGTGCGAAGCGGTGACAATGCTGTGCTGCCAGGTGATGGGCAACGATGTGGCGGTCAATATGGGCGGGGCGTCCGGTAACTTTGAACTTAACGTTTACCGGCCCATGATTATTCACAACGTTCTTCAGTCTATCCGCCTGCTGGCGGACGGTATGGACAGCTTTAACCGCCATTGTGCGGTAGGTATCGAGCCGAATCGTGAGCGCATTGACCAACTGCTCAATGAGTCGTTGATGCTGGTCACGGCGCTCAATACCCACATTGGCTACGACAAAGCGGCGGAGATTGCCAAAAAAGCGCACAAAGAGGGGCTGACGTTGAAGAACGCGGCGCTGGCGTTAGGGTATCTCACTGCCGACGAGTTTGACCGCTGGGTACGCCCGCAGGATATGGTCGGCAGCCAGATTAGCGGCGCTTAATCCGCCGCCAGCCACAGGTGCAGCCGTGGAATCATTAGCTGTAGCGGCTGCGCCTCGGGTTTATGCCGATGCTGAACGTTATCGGCATCGTAATTCAGTAGCTCGCCCACGTCGGGCACACTCACGCCTTTACGCCCGGAAATGACTGCGATTAATGGGCTAGGGCAGGCATATTGTACCTGCTTTTGTTCACCGGCAAACCACACGCGGGCGATCGGCTGCACTTTCACCGGTCGCTTAATTTTGAGCTTCGCGTTTTGCGGCAAAGCGGCAATATCCTGATACTCTCTCTCAAGTTTGGCCTGCCACTGCTCTCGCGTCCACGGCGGCACGGCGCGCGGTGATTTCAGGCTTTTTTCCAACTGCGCGAGCACATCGTCACGGGTCAGATTCTTAATAATATGTTTGTTAGCCCAGCCAAAACGTAGCGTGCTGGGGTCTGACAGCAGGGTTAGCGAACGATAGGCATTGAGGGTAATCAGCCCTGGAATATAACGGTGCACCCACTCAAATCGGGCAACCGGCGGTAGGCCGGAGTCGACAGTAATAATCTGCTCCAGTTCGGCTTTCAGGTCGTTGATGTGTTGCACACGTTGAGTCAGCGCATGATGTTGTTCTTCGCTCGCCTGGAGGCAAATGGCGCCGGGCAGACGCACGGCTGCTTTGCTGCTGCGGTTTTCCGACTGTTGCTGAATAAACAGATGGTTAAAGTGTTGCAGCGCCATACTAAACGCAGTTTGCCCTACGTGCTGCACGACCTGAATTTGCGATAGCGGGGCATGTTCTGTGGTTTTTTTGACTTCCGGCAACTCAAAAATACGTGCCGTTAGCAGACGACAGGCGGAGAGTTCATCTCGCAGCGCCAGTAGGTTGTGTTCAAGCTGGCGAAAAGTCCCGGTCAAGCGCTCGACGAGATCATAACTGGCCATCGGTATCTCCTTGCATGTATTTAGTTACAACATACTAAATGTCTTTTTATCATACGCCGGGATTAAGTACCGTGCAAACCGCAGTCAGCTAGCTGCGGGCAGGGAGATATGATGGTAAACAGGCCAGGTGAGGCTAAAGCTCGCCCCGCCAAGTGGGCTGCTGTCGCAACTGGCTTGCCCACCCATCGCGACGGCAATAGAGTGAACGATCGCCAGCCCTAAGCCGCAGCCGCCGGTTGCCCGATCACGGCTAGGGTCAAGGCGGACAAACGGTTCAAAGACGCGTTCACGCTCGCTGGCGGCAATGCCGGGGCCATCGTCCTCTACGCGCAGGCAGGCCTGGCTGCCGCTAAGGGTCAGGCTTATTTGAATTTTGGTCTGGCTATAGCGCATGGCGTTGTTGACTAAGTTATCCAACACTCGCTCCATCAGGCGCATATCCAGCGCACCGTAATCTCCTTGGCTGAGTTGCCCAATGGACACCTCGCGCTGCGGGTTTACCGACTGCACATCATCGACGTGCGCGGCAATCCAGCGCGGGAGATCGGGTGTAGTCAGCGACAGCTCGGTTTGTGGACGGTCGAGGCGAGCGTAGGTTAGCAACTCCTCAATCAGCGCTTCTAGCTGGCCAATATCACGGTTCAGCGCCAGTGACTCAGCCTCGGTCAGGTTCTCGCTCATTTCCAGTCGATAACGCAAACGCACCAGTGGCGTGCGTAACTCGTGGGCGATACCGTCAATCAGCTGTTTTTTACTGGCGATCAACGCATTAATGTTATCGGCCATTTGGTTAAACGCGACGCCTAATCGCTCAAAGCTCGACATGCTGTCAAAGTGAATGCGTTCGCCCAGGTGACCCTCACCAAAACGCTGGGCGGCGCTCTCCAGACGCAACATATCTTGCCAGTGCGGTCGCATCCAGATAAACACCGGGAAGGCGAGTGAAATGGCGATAAACGCCATCAGCGCAATATCCAGCAGGCGCATCTCATGCATAAAGTAGAGATAGGGCACGGGGCCTACCGCCAACACGTAATGGCTACGTGGAATACGCTGAATAAACGTGTACTGGTCATCAAGGGCGACAATATCACCGGCGCGCAGGTGCTGCATTGCACTATCCGCCAGTTGGAATTTGCTCAGTGGCTCAATGCGCAGATCGAAAGAGAGGTTTAAATCCAGCTCGTTGAGCGTTTTACTCCAGTTACGCGGCGGGATTTCGCGTAGCTCGCTGCGCATTAAATACAGCGAGCTTTTCATCAGGTCATCCAGCGACTGGCGGCCAGCACGTTCGGCGGTAAATTTGTAGACCAGGCCAACGAGCATGGTCATCACCAGAAAGCAGACAAACAGCAGCAGATAAAACTGCACAAACAGCTTTTTCATTAAATTCACCGAAAAATCAATGCATTAAATATGTTTTGATGTAGCCTGGAGGCACGGCATGGGCATTGTCGCCGCCGCCAATCCTCTGATTCAAAAACCTAATCAGATCCTCATCAAGCGCATGTCCCCAGGCAGAATAGACGGTATACACCACTTCCGCATTGTTATGGCTCAGTTGGCTTGCTATGAAAGCAGGGTTTGCACCGGCTGGCAATGGGCGATGTATTGATTGCGGTGGGCGCTGCAGCTAACTATTAATTTAATCAAAAACGGTCAAATTTCTGACCGCTTGAGCAGGCATTATGTTCTGGTGATTTCCGAAATCATGGTGGGGTTTGTTTTCTGACTGCTGATTTTAACCGTCAGGGTGTAGAATCGCGGCGGGTGCTTGAGACTATCTGTCTCAGGCAATTGCCGAAAGGCAGATAGAGAAAAGCCCCGGAAACATTCAGCGTCCAGCAAGACGCTTAACATTTACCGAGGCCATATCTATGCTTCACAACATTAGATTAGCCTCTTACGACCCTCCGGGTCAAGGAGAGTAGGCTATGAAGCAGCAAAGGGCGATGTTAATCGCGCTTATCGTCATCTGTATCACCGCCGTCATGGCGGCGCTGGTAACGAGGAAAGACCTCTGCGAGGTGCGAATCCGAACCGGTCAGACGGAGGTCGCTGTCTTCACAGCCTACGAATCTGTTAAGTAAGAGACAGGCGGGGAGCAACCCCCGCCATTCTGGTGTGTCAGGTATTCTCAATGCACCCGCTCCCTTTATAAATTCCTAAACAATTTCAAATTCTTCGGGATAATGTTTACCGCTCATGTAAATGACCATGTGGTATCTGTTAAACCCGCAGCGAGCCTGTATGACGGCCATTTTTAGCAATATATGCGAACATTAAGATAACCTTAAGGAAATAGCATCCGATGCTAATGCTGGGAAAACATTAAATTTTACTATTGTAAGTCAATCCTTAACTTGGATCAGTAATATGAAATTCGATACCCATGTAACGGCATCCGTTGTGGTTTTGGCTGTGTTGTCTACGTTATTTCCGTTGGTGGCCTATTGGCATTTCCCGCTGTTAAATGGTGCGGTAGTAACACAAATAGAAAACGGTCAGGCGTTGTGGTTGCTGTTTGGGGCGCTGTTTACCCTGTGGTATATCAGACCGCTTTCAAGACCTGAGGGCGGAAAACAATTCTGGCTGTGGGCGGCGCTATGGTGGTTGGTACTGTTAGGGCGTAGCATCAGTTGGGGACGGGCTTACTTTCCTGAATTGCCGCATGGAATATTTAAAACGGTTTCAGTTATTATGGTAGGGAGTCTGCTGTTGTCGCTGCTTTCTATACCATTACGCAAAGAAATAACACGTCGGGTGCGAGAAGTTTCTATTCCTGTATGGATGCTGGGGGTTACGGTAGTGACATTTTTAATTGCGGATACCGTTGAACATCATCGTCTGCTGGCACCGTTATTTGTGCGTGATCCGCAGTATACCGACCTGATGGAAGAACTGTACGAATTTCCCTTTATGATTGGGCTATTTCTGGTGACGTATTATTTTATGCGGGCGGATAAAAGTGGGGAGAATATTGTTTCGGTGTGCGTGAATTCAACAATGCATTATGAAAAGACAGGGCAAGCTCCTCAGCGTTCAGGGCACTGAGGAGCCGATCATTATTGATTGCTGGTGACGCTTTGCTGCTCTGCGGCGGTTTTTTTCGCCAGGATACGGCTGGCAATCACGCCTGACATCATCGAGCCGTTTACGTTGAGCGCGGTACGCGCCATATCGACGATTGGCTCAATGGCGATAAAGATACCAACCAGCGCCACCGGGAAGTTTAGCGTTGACAGCACAATCAGGGCGGCAAATGTCCCGCCGCCGCCCACGCCCGCTACGCCAATAGAACCAAGCGCAATGGCTGGCAATAGGGTGGCCAGGAAGTGGAATGACAATGGATCAATCCCCATGGTTGGCGCAATCATCGCAACCATAATCGCCGGATAAATACCGGCACAGCCATTTTGCCCCATGCTGGAACCAAACGATGCGGCAATATTGGCAATAGTGCTTGGCACACCAAATTTTTCCTGCGCCGAGATAGCTAGCGGAATAGCCGCGCCGCTGCTGCGTGAGGCAAATGCGAAGGTCAGCACCGGCCATACGGTTTTATAATACTGAATAGGGTTGTGGCCACTCAGCACCAGCAAAATAGCATGAACGATAAACATCATCGCCACCGCCAGATAACAGGCGGCAATAAAGCCCAACAGACTGGCAAATTGTTCTAACTGGTAGGATGAGAATACTTTCGCCATTAACGCCAGCACCCCGTATGGGGTCAACGCAATCACAATTCGTACCATCTTCATCACCCAAATCTGGATGGCGTTAATCCCGGCGCTTAATTTTGCCCCTTCTTCAGGCGCATCTTTTTTGACTTTTAATAACGCGACCCCAGCCAGTAGGGTAAATATCACAATCCCGATAACCGAGACGCTTCGTGCGCCGGTCAGGTCGAGGAAAACATTGGTTGGAATCAGGGAGGTAACCAGTTGCGGCAATGACACGGCGGCGGTTTTGCTGACATCGTCAGCAGTCAGCGTAGACTGCATATGACCGAAAGCGCTGGCGTCCAGGCCAATGGTATGGGCGGTCAACAGGCCGACAAAACCTGCCACCATCACCAGTATCAGCATACAGGCGACAATGGTCAGCGACATTTTACCAATGCCCGCGTTATTTTCGAGTTTATTGATGGCAGAAAGAATCGAAATGAAGATAAGCGGAATAGCGACCAGTTTTAATAAATTAACGTAGCCGTTGCCGATGACGCTATACCATTCAATAACGGTTTTACTGCTGCTGGCCGAGATAAAGTGTAAGGAAAGCCCGATGGCTGCGCCGAGGAAAATGGCGATGAATACGGATTTAGAAAGAGATTGGCTGCGTTGGTCTATTTTGAATATGCCCAAAGAGCAGATCAAAAAAAGCGCAATATATGCGAGAGTAGTGAACATCTTGTAAGCCTCTTGCCCCATTCAGCACCTGAAATGCCGGAAAGAGTGGTTTCTGCTAATTAACCTATCGCCCTGTGGGCAATGGCACCGCAGCGGATTATAAGGAAAATTGACGCCAAATACAGACAAAAAGTGTGGGTTAACAACAATTCCGTTATTAAGCGCAGGTTTTGCGCTGTAACTCAGCACTTTTAGCGGTATTGTGAATAAGATGCTGCATGAGTAAGTGAGATGTATTACTCGCATTCCCCTTGCTGAAGAAAAGAGATGATGACGGATTTAGCCTTCTACATTCGCGCGGTTAAAAATAATACGGCAGTGGTGTGCCTGGAACAGCGACAGGAAAAAGATCTGCTAGCCGAAGTTGAAAGCCATTATTCACTTTGGCGGCATGACAGTGGCGTTACGCTGCGCTGCATAAGAGAAAATGAGCTGGTGGCTGAAACAGAGGACGTTTGCCCAGAGTGTTGGATCTTATGGGAGATTGTCGATGCCTGTGGGCAGACGATCCGCCCGTTGAAAAAACAGTTTCACAATGCCTGCCAGGAGGCATTCTGGCTACAAAGGCAACACGTCGAACAGCAAATGACACGGTGATTTTATAAAATGCTGCCGAATGATGAATAATCATACGCTCGGCAGCATAATATTAATGTTTTTGAATGACTGGGTGAGCGCGTTCTCGAGGGTTATATTTTTACAGCCAGCATAATATTCTGTTGGGTGTCCTGCTATTCCCAGGCGTGGGGGGCGAAAAGATAGCCTTTATTGCGCACCGTTTTAATGCGGTACGGCTCTGTGGCGCTATCGAGCAGTTTTTTACGCAGCCGTGAAATAGCCACGTCAACGCTGCGATCCATCCCGTCGTAGCTCACGCCGCGCAGGTTTTTTAACAGCGCATCGCGGTCCATAATTTGCCCAGCATGGGTCGCCAGTTCCCACAGAAGATCAAAATCGGCGGTTGAAAGTGCCACGATTTCACCGCTGAGTAGCACCTGGCGGTTAACGGGGTCAATCGACAAGGCGCCAAAACGCAGAGCTTTGTGCGGTGTCAGAGTGGGCTGCGGAGTTAACGCACCGCCGCTGGCGGTAGGGCGTTGGCGCAAATGCAAACGCAGACGCGCCAGCAGTACGGCGGGCGGGGTGGTTTTGAGAATGTAATCATTTGCACCCATTTCCAGCGACAAAATATGGTTCATGTCGCTATCGAGCGAGGTGAGCAGTACAATCGGCCCTTGCCATTGGCCACGCAGATCACGGCACAATGTCATGCCGTCTTTTCCCGGCAACATAATATCCAGCAAGACGAGATCGGGCTGTTCGCGCGCAATCGTTGCCTCGGCATTGTCACCGCGAGGCTCGACGATCACATCCATATCATGCTTTCCCAGATACGCAGCGATCAACGCCCCGACATCAGGATCATCCTCAACATAAACGATCTTATTCATTACTTTACGCACAGGCAGGCAAAAGAGTAACGATACAGAAAAATAAGGCTAACGCCCAGAGACAAGTTAGCGAATATCCGGCAGGCACTGTAAATGGCCGTGGCGCACGCCACGCTGGGCAATCACATCGTCAGCGAAATGCTGCACCTCGCCCATATCGCCTTTCAGTACCGCAATTTCCAGGCAGTCATCGTGATTAATGTGTACGTGTAGCGTCGCAACCGATAAATCGTGGTGATGATGATGGTTAGATACCAGGCGGTTGGCCAAATCGCGTTTCTCATGTTCATAAACGTAAGAGAGCACCGCGAAACCCTGTGTGCCATGCTCCTGAGCGCTTTCCTGTGCCAGTGCTCCGCGCAGGATATCGCGGAGGGCTTCAGAGCGGTTATGGTAGCCGCGACGCTGGCTTAAGCCGTCGAGCGTAGCCAGTAAATCATCATCAAGAGTAATGGTAACTCGTTGCATTTGCGCAAACCTTATTGTTTGGTGCGGCGACGCACGGGGAAGGCGGGAAGTACCGCATTTTGTAATTCACGTCCGGCCGTAGAGAGCAGCGTCATACCGTCGTCAACGGTGGTAGTTTCAATAATTTCACCGGCCTCCATCACCATTACCCGTTGGCAAAAACGTTCCACAAGACGTAAATCATGAGTGATAAACAGGCAAGCCGTTCCAAACTGCTGTTGCAGTTTTTTAAGCAGGCGGATAACTCCGGCCTGTAATACTAAATCGAGGTTAGAAACCGCTTCATCGAGAATCAACAATTGCGGCTCTACCACCAGCGCTCGCGCCAGACATACTCGCTGAAGCTGCCCGCCGCTAAGCTGTGAGGGGCGTTTAGCGAGTACGCTGTCGTCGAGGTCAACGGCGTGCAGCATTTCACGGGCGCGGGTTAACTGCTCTGCTTTTTTCAATGACAGTAGGTGGCGCATCGGTTCGCGTAAAATTTCATGCACCGTTTTCCGTGGGTTTACTGCGCTGATCGAATCCTGGAATACCAACTGAATATCACGGCGAAACGCTTTGTGCTGCGCTCGATTAAGCTGCGAAAGCGCCTGACTACGCCAGCTTATGCAACCTTGCGCGGGTGATTCGAGGTTGACCAACAAGCGTGCGAGCGTGCTTTTTCCGCAGCCGCTGCGCCCCAGTAATGCCACGGTTTCGCCACTTTTGAGCTGCAATGAAACGCTTTTCAGCACCTGGCCTGCGTGGGGGTAATGGTGTGAAACGTCGGTAACGCTGAGTAATGTCATGATTCCAGCTCCAGGCCATACAACGAGAGATGCGCGGCGACCAGGCTACGTGTTACCGGATGTTCGGGAGTGCGGAACAGCGTGCTGGCCTCACCGTATTCCACAATTTTCCCGTTATCCATCACTGCGACATCATCCGCCAGGCGGGCAACCACGCCCATATCGTGAGTCACTAACAGCATACCGGGCGCGCGGCGCTGCATCATGGTTTCCAGCAGATTAAGAATACGCGCCTGTGCCACCACATCGAGGTCGGTCGTTGGTTCATCGGCGATGATAAATGGCGCATCGGCTAGCACCGCCAGCGCAATCATCATCCGCTGCAACATGCCACCGCTCATCTCAAATGGGTACAGTTTGAGAACACGCTCGGCACTCTCCAGCCCAACGGCTTTTAACGCTGCGATAAGTGCGGCATCATCGGCACGTTTCCCCAACGCCTGGCATGTTTCTCGCGCGTGGGTCGCCATGGTGTGCAGCGGATTAAAGGCGCTGCGCGGGTTTTGCATAATCGTGGCGATAGTTTTGCCGCGCAGGTCGCCTGGGGAAACGGCTTCCCCCGCTGCGCGGATAACGCCCGCCGTCTGGCGAACGCCGGGTGGTAAAATCCCCAACGCTGCCGCGCAGGTGAGGGATTTCCCGCTACCGCTACCGCCAACTAATGCCAGCACGCGACCGCGTTTCAACGTCAGCGACACGCCGCGTACCAGTGGTTCACTTGCCTGTAACGTAATATTTTGCAATTCAATCTGTTGCGGCATCAGTGGTTGTGCTCCGTCACCAGATGAGGGTCAAGATGGTCGCGCAGGGCATCGCCCAGCAGGTTGAAGGCCATCACACTGATAAACAGCGCCAGCCCCGGCCAGAACATTTGTAACGGCTGCGTCCAGATGTACTGCCGCGCATCGTTAATCATCACGCCCCATTCGGCGGTGGGCGCGGTGACGCCAAGTCCAAGAAACGACATCCCCGCCACATGCAGCATCATATGGCCGATATCCAGCGTTGCCAGCACCAGCAGCGACGGTACTATCGCACCGGCTAAATGGTCGATAAATAGCCGAATATGCCCCGCACCAGCAAGCCGGGAGGCGAGCACAAATTCACGCTGGCGTAGAGAAATCACCAGGCTTCGCACCATGCGCGCATACCACGCCCAGTGCGACAGGGCGATGGCGAGGATCACGTTGGTCAGCCCCGTTCCCAGTACGCCAACCATAAAAAACGACAATATCGACGTCGGGAAGGTCATAAACATGTCGGCGACGCGCATGGTGGCTTGATCCACTCGTCCGCCCATCAGTCCGGCACAACCGCCGATAAGAAGCCCCAGCGCTAAAACCAGTAACAGGCAGGCCATCACTGAGCCTAAAGAGACGCGGGTCGCCGCCATCAGGCGTGAGAAGATGTCGCGCCCCAGGTGATCCGTGCCCAGCCAATGCTGGCTATTAGGCGAAAGCAGGCGCGACGACAGGTTAATGGCCTGTGCGTCATACGGCAGCCACCACTGGCTGGTGAGGGCGATTAACGCCAGCAGGGCGATAATCATTAACGCCAGGCGAACGGAGCCGCGAGCATTAAGGAAAAAGTTCACGAATGCGCTCCTTCATGACGACGGATGCGTGGGTCGAGCGCGGCGTTTAGCAGGTCAACAGTCAGGTTACAAACCGCAAAAACGACCACCATCATCAGGGTGAAACATTGGATAACCGGATAGTCGCGGTTAAAAATCGCTGAGACGGCGTAGCGCCCGACGCCCGGCCAGGCAAAGATATTTTCGATAATCATTGTGCCGCCAATCAATTCACCAATATGCATCCCGACAGCGGTGATCATCGGCAGCGAAGCGTTACGCAGAATATGGTGGCGCTCGGTTTGTTTCTCGCTCAGGCCGCGCAAACGCGCCCAGGTCACGTGCCGTTGTCCGGCGACTTCCAGCATACTGGCGCGCAGCAGGCGGGCGTTAATCGCCAGAGACATAAACGCAATCGACACCGCTGGCAGCAGGATGTGCTGCCAGCCGCCGTAGCCCATCGCCGGTAGCCATTTCAGCCACACCGAGAACAGCATTACCAGCAGAAACGCGAGCCAGAAATTGGGCATCGACACACCAAGAAACGCGATAAGGCGAACGATAAAATCCGGTAGCCGGTCGCGGTGGCGCGCCGCCCAAATGCCCAACGGCACGGAGGTGAGCAGGATAAGCACCAGCGCCGCGCCCGCCAGCTCAAGCGTGGCGGGCAGGAAGTTGAGCATGTCATCCAGCACCGGGCGTTGGGTGGCAAACGAAATGCCAAAATCAAGGTGCAGCGCCCGCCACAGCCAATGGCCGTATTGCGCAATCAGTGGCTGGTTCAACCCCAGCATAATGCGGGTCGAGGCTACCATCTCCGGCGTGGGCGGCAGGTTAGATAAGCGCAAATAATCAAGTGCCGGGTCGCCGGTTCCCCAACGCAGCAGCAAAAAGATAATCACCGAGGCGGCAAAAATCATCGGGATTAGCAGCGCCATGCGCCGCATTATGTAACGCAACATCAGGGTTTCACCGGTGTAATCTGTTCAAACGGAATGTCCGAGGCAACGGGCGCGTATGGAATGGCGCCCAGCTCCGGTTTGGCGACGACCATCATCGATACATAACTGATAGGCAAATAGACGGCATCCTGGTGCAAACGGGTCAGAATGTCGCGATACAGCGCCTGGCGCTGGTGCTCATCGGTAGTTTGCAATACCTCAGCAATTTCGTTATCAATCACCGGTTTATCCGCTAAGCCTTGTTGGGCCTGGAAATCCGCATGTGATGGCACGCGCATTGAGCTCATAAAGGCATGGGGATCATACGGTGCGCCCCAGGTGCGGTTGAAAATCATGCCAAAGCGACCATCGCGCTGGCGGGCATAAATACTGCTTTCTTCTTCACCAACCAACACAACTTCTACGCCAATCTGGCGCATATCGGCCTGAATAATTTCTGCCATTGATTTGCTTAATGCATCAGTGCCAATAAACGACAGCTCTATACGCAGCGGTTGGCCGTTTTTCTGGCGAATATCGCGGCCTGCGGGTAGCGTCCAGCCCGCTTTTTCCAGCAGCGCTTTGGCCTGCTGAGGGTCATACTGGCGCGGCTTCAGGCCTATATTGGCGTAGGGAACGGTAGGGGCGAAAAGGGTGTCGGCAACCTGCTGAGTGCCGTACAACACGTTGTCGATGAGCGATTTTTTATTCACCGCATGATTGAGCGCCTCGCGCACGGCCAGCTCATTGGTAGGCGCTTTGGCAGAGTTCAGTGCCAGCATAACGGTTTCAATCGGTTTCGACAGTTGGGTGCGGTATGCCGGGTTTCGGCTAAAACGGGCGAAGGTGTCCAGAGGCAGCAAACCTTCGTTGCCGTAAAGCAGGTTAATTTCACCCGTTTCAAACGCCACGGCGCGGGTCGTTGGATCCGGGATTACTTTCACCATCACCTGGCGAATCTGCGGTTTTTCGCCCCAGTAACGGTCGTTACGCACCAGCACATCATACTGGTTCAGCTTTGACTCTTTTAACTGCCACGGCCCGGTGCCAATAGGCGCTTTAATGCCGTGCAGGGTTTCATGCTCTTTAAATTGTGACGGCGCGATAAAGCGGAAAGGGCGCGGTAGCGCAAGCTCTTGCAGGAACGGGTAGTACGCACTTTTAAGTGTGATTTGTAACTGATACGGGCCGAGTGCTTTAACGTCGGTAATCTGATTAACCAGCTCCAGCCAGGCATGGCGCTGGCGGTTATCGAGCACTGCGCGGAAATTCTCCGCTGCCGCCTGGGCGTTAAAGGCTTCACCGTTGGAGAATTTCACATCATCACGCAGGGTGAAAATCCAGCGTTTGCCATCCGCCGAATGACTCCAGCTTGTCGCCAGCCACGGTTTTACCGTGCCATCCGCCTGGTATTTTACCAGCGGCTCATACACCATGCTTTGGGCAAACATTTGGTTGGGGGTGTAAAGATGAGGGTTCAGTGGGCCGACGTTTACCGGCCAGGCGGTGGTAATTTCATCGGGAGCGGCATGCGCGAAAAAGGAGGCGCAGACCAGTAGCGCAGCAAGCCTACGGTGGAGTCTGGACAAAATGATGGCCTTAATGACAAGGAGGTACGACGTAATGAGTATGAGGATTGTAGTGAATCATCATACTTTTGGGCTGTGCTGGATCAATTCATCGAACAATAACCAATGATGATGTAAAAAGTGCTATTCATTTCATTAATTTATTGATTGTACCAATACGGCGGAAACCATTCATAAACTCAGGGACTTCCGTTATGCTGGCTGCATATGTTATTGATGGGTGAATAATGCAATGGGGTTGTTAATCAAAGCGTTGCTTGGCGCGCTGGTAGTGGTGTTAATCGGCATTCTGGCGAAAACCAAAAACTATGCCATTGCCGGGCTGATTCCGCTGTTTCCGACTTTTGCGCTGATTGCCCACTATATTGTCGCCAGCGAGCGGGGAACCGAGGCGCTGCGCGCCACGATTGTGTTTGGAATGTGGTCGATTATCCCGTATTTCCTGTACCTGTTGTCGCTGTGGTACTTCACCGGGATGATGCGCCTGCCGTTGGCGCTGGCGGGCGCGGTGGTGTGCTGGGGGCTGAGCGCCTGGCTGCTGATTTTCCTGTGGGGGCGTTTTCACTAAACCAGCGGTCTACCGCCATCGACCGCAAAGGTCCGGCCTGTGACGTAACAGCTACCAAGCAGATAATCAACCAGGTCGATTATCTCTTTTTCCCCTGCGGCGATTTTCATCAGCGATTTGTTGAGCGCTTTCTGGCGATATTCCGCGTCGTCGTGCTCATTAAATAGCACCAGCGCAGGCGCGATGGCGTTAACTTTTACCTCTGGGGCGAGCTTGCGGGCGAACGAGCGGGTCATGTTGTCCAGCGCCGCTTTGCTGGCGGCGTAGGCAATGTGCTTATCGCTGCCACGCTCGACGACATAATCAGTGAAGTGAATGATATCGCCCTGTGCGTGCCCATGACCGCGCAGCAGGCTTTCCAGCGCGTGATTCAGCAAATAAGGGGCATTGACGTGAATTTGCAGCATCTCGTGCAGCACATTACTTAGCGGTGTACTGGTGCTTTCCGCCTGCCAGGCGCTGGCGTTATGAATCACTGCGCGCAGGCCAGTGCAGCGCGCTTTCACCGCGTCGGCAAAAGCGTAAATACCGTCATCCGTGGAGAAATCAGCCTGAATGCAAACTGCGCCCGCCCGTTGCATTACATCAATGGCGGGGTAATGGGTGCGGTAGCTGAGGATCACCGGCTGTTGCTGGGTGAGAAAATGGTGGGCAAGGGCGAGGCCAATACGGCGGCCTCCACCGGTTATCAGAATTGGGCGTGACAGCGGTTTTCCCATCGTTATCTCCTTGTGTTCAAAACGATGGGGTCACGTTTCACCCCATCAGCATCCATGTTGCCGGAACGGAGGCAAGCAGGAGCAGGCCAATCAAGGCAAGTTCGCGACGCTTAAGCACGATATTATCGACGTGCGTGCGGCGCGCATAAATAAAGACTAATAGCCCTGGCGCATACAGTACCACGGACAGCAGCAGGTGCATCGGGCCTGAGGCATACAATAACCATAAGCCATAAATCCCGGCTCCGACACCAATCGCCTTATGCAGCGGGCGGCGGGCGACTTTCAGCAGGAACGCGCCGACGAGGAAATACGGCACGAGGATCATCTCAGAGGCGATGGTCAGCAGCGTATTGTAATCGGAACCGGTCAGCCAAATCAGTACCAGGCTTGCCTGTACGCTAAGGTTGGTCAGCCACAGGGACGCCGAAGGGGCATTGTTAGCGTTTTGACGGGCAAAAACGCGCGGGAATGCTTTGTGTGTCGCGGCGAGAAATGGCACTTCAGCCGCCATAATCGTCCAGCTCAGATACGCCCCGCACACCGAGACAATCAGCCCCGCAGCGATAACAATCTCGCCCCACGACCCCATCATGCGCACCATCAGGCCCGCCATTGACGGGTTGCGCATTTCCGCCAGTTCCGGGCGGGCGACAACGCCCATCGACAACAGAGTAACCAGCAGATAAACACACAGCGCGGAGATAACCGCCAGCAGCGTTGCGCGGCCCACGTCTTTTTTATTGCGTGCGCGCGCCGACACCACTACCGCGCCTTCAACGCCGATGAATACCCACAGCGTAATCAGCATGGTGTTTTTCACCTGTTCCCACACCGGCACACCTAAATCGATACCGTGGAAATCCAGCGTGAAGATGTCGCTGTTAAAGGCGAGCGCTGCCAGCGCGATAAACAGCCCGAGCGGTACAAGTTTCGCCAGCGTGGCGACCAAATTAATGCTCGCCGCTGTTTGTACACCGCGCAGAATTAAGAAGTGAACGACCCACAGCAGTACCGATGCGCCGACGATCGACTGCCAGGTGTTGCCGTCGCCAAACAGGCTCAGTTCTGGGGTATCGGTAAAGAAGCTCAGCGCCGAAAACACGATAACCAGATAGGAGACGTTGGCGATAACGGCACACAGCCAGTATCCCCAGGCGGAACAGAAACCAATCAGTTCGCCAAAACCTTCGCGCGCATAGGTAAAAATGCCGCCGTCGAGGTCGGGGCGGATACGCGTCAACACCAGCATGGCAACGGCCAAAAACAGGATGCCCACGCCGGTAATCGCCCAGCCAATCAGTAGCGCAGCAGGGCTGGCAACTTCAGCCATGTTTTGCGGCAAACTAAAAACGCCCGCGCCGAGCATGGAACTCAGCACCAGAGCCGTCAGGGCGCTAAGCCCTAATTTCTTTTCCATGAGAATCCTGTCGTGGAAGGAGAAGAACGAGAATATTTATTTGGCTAAATCGCATAATCATGGGGGATTACGCTGAGGCGGCGATTTTACGGAGAGCGATGCAGACATGCAATAAGGGATGCTTGAAATGAATAAAAAAGGCGGCTGAAGCCGCCTTTGAGTGCCTGTTATTTGTACAGGTCGGCACTGATCGTGACGTTGCCGCCACGTTCTTGCCATTGACGGGTAATGTGATAGTACTTCGCGCCTTTCTTCGCCGCGCGTTTTGCCACCTGGTAGGAGACTTCGGTCATGTTGCCGTAGTTACCGGTGAATTTGATGCTATCGTAAGGGATCATCTGCGCCGCAGCGGTTTTGTTCAGTTCTTCAACTTTGGTGCCGTCCGGCAGCGTGACACTGTAACGCCCGCCTTTAGAACTTTGCGTTTCGAAGAAACGGCCTACGCCAGTCCCCGCACCGACGGATGCCGTGGTTGCAACGCCTGGGATCTCAACCTGTTTGGCGGCTTCACCACCTTCTGCCAGTGCTTTACGCCCTGCATCGGAGTCTGCCGGAATGGCATCCGGGCTTTGCAGAACGCGTTTTTTGGCGTCGGCTTTATAGACGTAGGCGGTAATGCGTTGGTTGCCGCCGTCGTTGGCATCAACCTGACGGACGATGAAGAACGATGCCGCACCTTTGGCTTTCGCCGCTTTGGTGATGGCGGCGTTCACTTCCGGCTGGCTGCGATAGAAGCCCTGAACGGTAACGGTATCGAACGGAATTAGTTCAACGGCCTGGTCTTTCGGCAGTTCCATGACGCCGTTAATCACACGATTTTTCGGCGTCTCGGCTTTCGCGGCGTCCTCTTTATAGAGGTCTGCCGTGACGCGCCAGTTACCGCTGTTACCGTAGTCAGAAGTATCGACCACATAAAAAGAGGCTGCGCCGTCTTTGTCCGCTTTGCGAGACATTGCCTTCACCGCATCACCAATGGCGGTAAAGCGGCCAGTAATAACAACGCGATCGTACGGTTTCAGTGCCGATGCTTGCTCCGGGGTCAGCTCGGTGGCTGCTTGGGCGGACATTGCCGCGGCAGACAGCATGACGGACACGAGGAGGGTGTTCTTAAGCTTCATAAAAATAATCCTTCGCCTTGCGCAAACCAAATTCGGGTCATGTTGTAAAAGAGGAAACGCTTGATTATGGCATTGAAACGACCCCACTGTCTGCGTCATTTTTAACTTCAGATGCGAAGCGGGTGACGGTTTTGGATAACTTTTCCTGATATGTTGAAAAAACGGGCGCTTGACCAGAAAAAGCGGTCAACCATATGACTTTCTTAAGTTAATAGAATGTTAATTGCGAGTTCTTGCTCGGCGAATAATCATGTTTTCCCGTATTGAATAAGCGAATTATGAGGGTCGATTGCTAAATTAAGGTAAATATCGCTGTCTATTGCCCCTATAACTCTTTATTTGGCATTTAATGCAAAAATAGTGTTTTCCGGCGCTAGATCACAATCGGTATTTTCAGTAGGTTATAGAGAGTTTGTTACTGTTTTATTTATTCAGGTTGTTCGCTTGTTAGGTCACTTACGGAGAACCCGCAATAAACTGACAAAACGGCAAACCCGCAAATAAGAACCGATGGAAGGGAATAGTTATGCGTATTGGTGTACCAAAAGAGAGGTGGGCCCAGGAAACGCGAGTCGCCGCGACACCCAAGACGGTGGAGCAGTTGCTTAAGCTCGGTTTCAGCGTGGCAATTGAAAGTGGTGCAGGGAAACTGGCAAGTTTTGATGATGACGCGTTTGTTAAGGCTGGGGCCGAAATCGTCGAAGGTGATGCCGTTTGGCAATCCGATGTGATCCTCAAAGTTAATGCGCCGCTGGATGAAGAAATTTCGAAACTGAATCCAGGTACAACGTTAATCAGCTTTATCTGGCCTGCGCAGAACGCTGCGTTAATGGAAAAACTGGCCGCGCGTGATATCAACGTGATGGCGATGGACTCCGTACCGCGTATTTCGCGCGCGCAGTCGCTGGATGCGCTCAGCTCTATGGCGAATATCGCCGGTTATCGTGCGATTGTGGAAGCCGCACATGAGTTTGGTCGTTTCTTTACCGGGCAGATCACTGCCGCCGGTAAAGTGCCGCCAGCCAAAGTGATGGTGATTGGCGCAGGTGTTGCAGGTCTTGCGGCGATTGGCGCTGCGAACAGCCTTGGCGCTATCGTGCGCGCGTTCGATACTCGCCCGGAAGTGAAAGAACAGGTGCAGAGTATGGGCGCTGAGTTCCTCGAACTGGACTTCAAAGAAGAAGCCGGTAGCGGGGACGGGTACGCCAAAGTGATGTCAGAAGCGTTTATCGCGGCTGAAATGGCGCTGTTTGCCGCTCAGGCGAAAGAGGTTGACATTATTGTCACTACTGCGCTGATTCCGGGTAAACCTGCACCGAAACTTATCACCCGCGAAATGGTTGACTCCATGACGCCGGGTAGCGTGATTGTTGACCTGGCTGCGCAAAACGGCGGTAACTGTGAATATACCGTTGCCAATGAAATCGTCACCACCGCCAGCGGCGTAAAAGTGATTGGTTATACCGACCTGGCAGGGCGTCTGCCAACACAGTCATCACAACTGTACGGTACTAACCTCGTTAACCTGCTGAAACTGCTGTGTACGGAAAAAGACGGCAATATTACGATTGATTTTGATGATGTCGTGGTGCGCGGCGTGACGGTTATCCGTGATGGCGAAGTGACCTGGCCGGCGCCGCCGATTCAGGTTTCAGCACAGCCAAAAGCGGCGCCAAAAGCTGCAGAAGCGCCAAAAGAAGCGGAAAAACCGGTATCGCCGTGGCGCAAATATGCGCTTATTGCGTTGGCGATTATTCTGTTTGGCTGGCTTGCTAACGTGGCACCGAAAGAGTTCCTCGGTCACTTCACCGTCTTTGCGCTCTCCTGCGTGGTGGGTTACTACGTGGTGTGGAACGTTTCTCATGCGCTGCACACGCCGCTGATGTCAGTCACCAATGCCATTTCCGGCATTATCGTGGTGGGGGCGTTATTGCAAATTGGCCATGGTGGCTGGGTAAGCTTCCTGAGTTTTATCGCGGTCCTGATCGCCAGTATTAATATTTTTGGTGGATTCACCGTTACTCAGCGAATGCTGAAAATGTTCCGGAAGAACTAAGGGGTAAGACATGTCTGGCGGATTAGTGACTGCGGCATATATCGTTGCTGCAATTCTGTTTATCTGTAGCCTGGCGGGGCTGTCCAAACACGAAACCTCGAAACAAGGTAACCTGTTTGGTATTTCCGGTATGGCTATTGCGCTGGTGGCGACCATTTTTGGCCCCGATACCGGCAACGTTGCGTGGATCCTCGTGGCGATGATTATCGGTGGGGCTATCGGTATTCGTCTGGCGAAGAAAGTCGAAATGACCGAAATGCCGGAGCTGGTGGCGATTCTGCACAGCTTTGTTGGTCTGGCAGCGGTGCTGGTGGGCTTTAACAGCTACCTGCAACACGAAACCGGCATGGAACAAATTCTGGCCAATATCCATTTGACCGAAGTGTTCCTCGGTATCTTCATTGGCGCGGTGACTTTCACCGGTTCTATCGTCGCGTTTGGTAAGCTGTGCGGTAAAATCTCTTCCAAACCGCTGATGCTGCCGAACCGCCATAAGCTGAACCTGGCGGCGCTGGTGGTCTCCTTTGTGTTGCTGGTGATGTTTGTTCGTACCGAAAGCGTGGGCTTGCAGGTGCTGGCACTGCTGATTATGACCGTTATCGCGCTGGCGTTTGGCTGGCATCTGGTGGCGTCAATCGGCGGGGCGGATATGCCGGTAGTGGTTTCAATGCTGAACTCCTACTCCGGTTGG
Source organism: Kluyvera fluvialis (assembly GCF_059725275.1). Classification (NCBI taxonomy): domain Bacteria; kingdom Pseudomonadati; phylum Pseudomonadota; class Gammaproteobacteria; order Enterobacterales; family Enterobacteriaceae; genus Kluyvera; species Kluyvera fluvialis. The sequence goes on from NZ_AP046142.1 coordinate 2,459,144, forward strand.
GCGGCAGCGGCGGCGGGCTTTATGCTCAGCAACGACCTGCTGATCGTTACCGGTGCGCTGGTGGGGTCTTCCGGTGCGATCCTGTCGTACATCATGTGTAAAGCGATGAACCGTTCCTTCTTCAGCGTCATTGCCGGTGGTTTTGGCTCTGATGGTTCATCAACCGGTGGTGATGAAGAAGTGGGTGAGCACCGTGAGATCACGGCAGAAGACACCGCTGAAATGCTGAAAAACTCGCACACCGTTATCATCACCCCAGGCTATGGCATGGCGGTGGCACAGGCACAGTATCCGGTTGCGGAAATCACCGAGAAACTGCGCGCGCGCGGCATCAAGGTGCGTTTTGGTATTCATCCGGTTGCCGGACGTTTGCCGGGGCATATGAACGTGTTGCTGGCGGAAGCGAAAGTGCCTTACGACATCGTGCTGGAGATGGACGAAATCAACGATGATTTCTCCGACACTGACACCGTGCTGGTTATCGGCGCGAACGATACCGTAAACCCAGCCGCGCAGGACGACCCGAAAAGCCCGATTGCCGGGATGCCGGTTCTCGAAGTGTGGAAGGCGCAGAACGTTATCGTATTCAAACGCTCAATGAATACGGGCTACGCTGGGGTACAAAACCCACTGTTCTTTAAAGAGAACACGCAAATGCTGTTTGGCGATGCGAAGGCGAGCGTAGACGCGATTTTGAAAGCGCTCTAATCTACGCCTGATAAAATACGCCGCCACCTCTCTGAGGTTGGCGGCTTTTTTATTTTTCTGGTGATTGTTTTTGGTCAAAAAACGCGCATCAAACGGTGTTATACTGTGCAAACTCGTCCAAACCTATTGAGGAAGTTGTGGATACCGTGTTAACACCTGCACAACTGGCTGTCGAATTTCTCCGCCGTGATACTACCCCGTTAACCCCCGCGCAGTACCTGAAACGCGTTAAGCAACTTGAGCTGGAATTCGCTGATTTAATGTCGCTTTCCGCTATTGAATTAAAAGAAGAAATTGATTTCGCGTGGCGGCTTGGCCTTCATTGATGGGTGGGCGATAGATATCGAGGTGTTTAATATTTGCCCGCTGGGCGAAAAATTCCGTTCACCTGATGTTTTGTAGAACATGAAGCCGCTGTTCCTGTGAACGGGTCAAGGGGGACTGCCGAGTCCCCCTTGACAATCCCCTCGGCCCCGCAGGGAAATCGGTGCTTCGCACTGCGCTCGCCTGCGAAATCCAGCCTGCGGCACGGCGAAACTCGACTTCCTGTCTCGGTTCGCCTCAGCCCGCCATCCCTGGCGGTCTGACCTTGTCTTCCTTTCTCCGGCTCGCCGATTTCCATCGGGGACTCATCGGTTTCAGTAACTCTGGTTCTGGATGTTCATTCAAAGACCGCACTGACGTGGGTGGCGTCTAAATCGCCGAAGCGTTCTCTGGAGGCCGGGGCAGCCCACAGGGATGTGGGCTGAGGGCGCGGCTTTACAGGGATGTTGCCTCGCGCCCGACCCGAAAGCCGCAAGAGATAAGCTGAGGGAATCGCGAAGCGACGATTTTGCCGCCGGAGACTGGGGGGGCAGGGGGCGGCGGCGACTGGCCGCCCCTTGCGCGCTCTTTGCGCCCGAGCCTGTTATAGGGCATGGAGAGAAAAGAGCGCAACGAGTCACTAAACTTAAAAGTAAAACGTCCTTTAGCAGACAAGCAATGGGATATGCACTGGCTTTTTCTTGCCTGAGCGCTAGCTTAATCGTCTTCCTCGTCATCCATCTCAACAGGCGTCTGATAATCATTCGGCTTGATAGCTAACAAATCACAGCGCAAATGATCGATCACCTGTTCTGCAGTATTACCGAGGAAAGCCGCTGAAATACCGGTACGCCCAACCGTGCCCAACACCACAATACCGGCATCAAGATGCGCCGCCAAATCCGGGATAACCTCCTCAGGTAAACCTTTTTCGACATGGGTGAACTTCTCATCAATGCCAAATTTCTGACGCAGCGCTTTCATCGCAATCAAATGCTGACCGCGAATTGCATCGTTATAAACGCTCGGGTCAAAATCAGGTAGCTCGATGGCGATATTAATCGGAGTGACCGGATACGCGCCAATCACATGCACTTCAGTGTGGTTAACCTGATCTGCCAGTTCCAGCGTCTCTTGCACCAGTTTTTCGTTCAGCGCATTGTGGTACGCCTCTTCACTGGCAAGGTTGACCGCGACCAGGGCTTTGCCGCCTTCCGGCCACGGCTGATCTTTTACCATCCACACTGGGCACGGACATTTACGCAATAAATGCCAATCAGTTGGGGTGAAAATAACGGATTCCAGCTTGTCATGCTGGTGCGCCATTTTCAGCAGTAAATCATGACCACCGCTGATCACTTCCTGGATAATCGCCTCGAACGGACGGTTATGCCACACCACTTTAATTTCCAGCGGTACACCGGCTTCCAGATAGTATTTCGCCTGCTCTCGAATCCATGCGGTACGCTGGCTAATCACACCCTGTCGCATTGCGGTGCGCTCATCAGGAGACAAAAGGGTGGTCATTTCATAGGAAAAATCATAGATAGGCAAAAAGGCTTTGATACGCCCGCCAATCCGTTGATGCAGATAAACGGCGCGTCGCAGTGCGGGTTGATCGTCCTGGTTGGGATCGATAGCAACGAGCATATTTTGGTACTTGGCCATACAGGGTCTCCTTACAGCTGTAACCACAGTTTGTCAGTAAAAGATAACTCATATAGTGGGAATGAAACAGGGGGGAACACTAGCCAGATCAATAAATCAGGATAAATCACGATGTTTAAGCCTCCTGGCAGGCATTGGTTGAAGGCCGTCTAGCGGCGCAACGCCAGGCCGTTTTTCGTTTATTTATGAGCTAAAAAATTACTATAAGTAAAATCTCAAAAAAATAAAAAATAGTTAGTATCTGTGTGAATATTATTCATTGTTGAAAGACGTTAATGACTTGTGATGAATACAGATTACGGAATGCAATATAACGCTAATTTATTAATCTAAATGACGGTAAGAGTCATCATAATGCGTAACAGTTTCTAAACAGGTTGTGCTTATTCTTGTTTATTGCTTTAAAATCAAAAGGATAAAACAATATTTAACGCTGGTTACCTGCGCTTTATTTTATTTTTGAGACTCAATATGATGCGTCCACGGTTCAACGAAACCGTGTTTGACACTGCGCAAAAAGGAATTGAGGTATTTGAACGGAAAAAATGCGGTGACTAATTATAATCGTTATGATGATAGGGTATAAAATGAAGAGTGTTAAGGTGTTACGGGCTATTAGAGGACAAGATGAAAATTAAAAATATTGTACTCATAGCGATGGTCGGCGGGCTGTTTTGCCAGCCAGTTTTTGCCATCAGCGAAGCCTATCGCGCACAGTTGGAACGGTCTGGCTGCACACAGGTTGAGGATGCTAACGGAACGTGTAACGTTAAGCAAAATGTGCACCACGATGCCGCGCCGAAAAAAACGACGGCGGATAAACAACACGCGATGGAGCGCAACCTGGATAGCCATATCGCTGGGCGATACCAGGGGCAGGCGGTGGACTATATGGAAAAAGCCGGTTGGAAATCCGTCAATGCAGAGCGCACTCGCTGGCGTAATAAAGAAGGCTTAACGGCTGATTTTGATATGGCGGCATCAGGCAAAGTTGCCGGGGTTATCGTGCGATAACCGACAGGACACATGCAATGAGACAAGGATGTCTTTCCCGCCACCGTTATCGCTAAATCAATCCGTACAGCGGCATTGCGAAATGGGAAAATAGCGCCTTCACCAGGCCAATAAATCAGGGTGATTATTGACCTGGCAGGCGAAACAGACGAGGAGAGAGGGATTACGCGACGTTGCGTGTATGGCCGGCAAGCTCCGCCAACGCGTCGCCATTCTCGATGGTGATGTATTTGCCTTTTACTGCCAACATTCCACTTTTCTGGAAACGACCCAGCAGGCGGCTGATGGTTTCTACCGTCAGACCCAGATAGTTACCGATATCACCACGCGTCATGGTGAGGCGGAACTCACGCGGTGAGAAACCTCGTTGGGCGAAACGGCGCGACAGATTGTAGATAAAAGCCGCCAGGCGTTCTTCTGCGTTTTTCTTCGAAAGCAGCAGGATCATGTCCTGATCGCCTTTGATCTCCCCACTCATCAAACGCATCATCTGCTGACGCAGATTCGGCATTTTACCGGACAAATCATCCAGCGTTTCAAAGGGGATCTCACATACCATTGAGGTTTCCAGCGCCTGAGCAAAGCTCGGGTGGTGGCCAGTGCCAATGGCATCAAAGCCGACCAAATCGCCCGCAAGATGGAAGCCGGTAATCTGCTCATCACCTTGCTCGGTAATGGTATAGCTCTTAATCGTACCGGAACGAATGGCGTACAAAGACTTCAGTTCATCACCGGCTTTGAACAAGGTTTGCCCTTTTTGAATGGGCTTTTTGCGCTCGATAATATTATCCAGCTGATCAAGCTCATGCTCATTAAGAGTGAACGGGATGCAAAGCTGGCTGATGCTGCAATCCTGACAATGGATAGCACAACCGCCAGACTGAATGCGTCGTATAATTCGCTTTTCCGGGATCATAGGTCTGCTCAAGCCGTAATTGATATTAGTCAATTTTAACATCTTTTTGTTGAGCAGGTAAGTCTCGGTGTGGGGATTCACCTAATATTAAAACTGGATACCTGCTTTTTAAGCGGTATCCAGTTGATATATCAGAATAAAACTCCGAACTTCTTCCTTGCAGGTAGGTCGCCTGATGAAAAAAGGGCACAGAAAATCAAAGCAGAAGATAACCTTCATGGCGCAACAGCCACTCTTTACGCTGCACGCCGCCAGCGTAGCCGGTCATCGTGCCATTGCGGCCAATCACGCGGTGGCAGGGAACGACAATGCTCACGGGGTTTGAACCATTCGCTGCGCCAACTGCGCGCGCAGCCCCTGGTCGGCCGAGTTGCTCGGCTAACTGACCATAGTGCATGACCTGCCCACACGGAATGGTACGCAACGCATTCCAGACTTCGCGCTGAAAAGCTGTACCCGCAGTCGCTGTTGGCAGCGTTTCAATCACTGCCAGGTCGCCGTCAAAATAGTTCGCAAGCTGCTGGCTTAAGCCACCTGGGTTTCGGGCTGAGACACGGTTATAGCCTTCGCTGCGGTAATGGATATCGAGCAACTGCACCATGCGGTCGCTGTGCTCTTCCCACTCCACGGCGCGCAGATGGAAGTTTTCATCGCACAAAATCCACAACGGCCCAAGCGGGGTAGCAATTTTATCTTCGAGTAACGTCAGCATACGCGGTCTCTTTAATGATGTGCTCAATCAGCTAATTATTCCTGTGCCACACCATAGCACGCTAATGACTTCTCGCTCTATACCTCCAGAATGGTAACCATACAAATAAAGTGGTTTTTATTTTAACAAATAACGAAATAGCAAAAGTGGATAAGTAAAATAAAAATAGTGTGTAATGGAATGCGAGGAATATAAAAGGTAAACCAGGCGGGAAATGTAACATCCTGAAGCACAGGTTAAAGAAAATGAGTGATCTGGCGCAGAATAAAAATCGGGGTCTGTCGACATCGCCAGACCCCGCAGCAACCACACAACTGTATCCGTACCGTTTCCCACATTTTTCTCCGCACAGCGGGTATTACTATTTATAACTGCTCTTGATTTATTTTCCAGATAATTATTGATGATTTATTTCACGTAAATCATCTTTACTTTAAATCATTAATTCCTGATTTAATCTATTTAAGCACTCATTAATTCCTATAAGTAAATAATTAGTTGGCGATGATGATATTTCGCTTGCTGATTATTTACTCGAACAACGGAAAACGGATTGAGCGCGCCTGAACGCGCGGCTATAGTATGCGCCAGTTGTAACGAGGGGAGTTCTCATGAATCTTGACGACAAATCGCTGTTTCTCGGCGCGATGGAGGATGTCCAGCCGCTAAAACAGGGTAGCGATATTCACTGGCAGCCAGTGCGAAACTCCCGTACCCGGCAGCAAATTGACACACTGCAACTGGATAATTTTCTCACTACTGGTTTTCTCGACCTCGTCCCGCTGGCAACACCGCTGGAGTTCAAGCGCGAAGGGTTGCAAACCGGCGTGCTGGATAAACTACGCCAGGGGAAGTACAGCCAACAGGCGAGCCTTAATCTGGTGCACCAAATGGTTGAACAATGCCGACAAAACCTGTTTGCGTTTATCCACCAGGCGCAGCAGGAAAACCTGCGCAATGTGCTGATCATCCACGGCAAAGGGAAACAAGACGGCTCACATGCGAATGTGGTTCGCAGTTATCTTGCCCGCTGGCTAACGGAATTTGAGGACGTACAGGCATTTTGTGCAGCACTACCACACCACGGGGGCAGCGGTGCTTGCTACGTGGCGCTACGTAAATCGGCGGCCGCCAAACAGGAAAACTGGGAGCGGCACGCCAAACGCAGCCGCTAACGCATTAGCAAGCTCAGTTCAGACGCCGCTTTTTGCAACTCTGGCAACACCCGCTCAAGTAACTCCGTGGCGGAAACTTGCCCGGCATGGACGCCGACGTTTAGCGCTGCCTCTACCCGGCCATCCATATTAAACAGCGGTACGGCCAGTGAACGCAGCCCCATCTCCAGCTCCTGATCATTTAGCGCATACCCTTGTTGGCGCACCGCTTTCAGCTCACTGCGCAACTTGCTGACGGACGAAATCGTCTGCGGGGTATAGCGAATCATAGTAATACGCGCCAGCATATCGTTGAGCTTTTCTTCCGGCTGATGGCTTAACAGTACGCGCCCCATAGACGTTGACCACGCAGGTAAACGGCTGCCGATATCGAGGTCGATAGTCATAATGCGCGAACTGGATGCGCGGGCGATATACAAAATATCGTCGCCGTCCAGGGTGGCAATAGAGCAGGACTCATTCAGCATCTCGCTTAAATGTTTGAGTACCGGCTGCGCCGAGCGCGCCAGCGGCGTGGAAGCCAGCCAGGCGTGGCCCAGCGACAGAATTCGCGGGCGCAGTTGGAAATTTTTGCCATCTTCCGCATACACAAAACCCAGCTTACCCAGCGTATACAGGCAGCGACGCACTGCCGCGCGTGGGATCCCCGTTTTCTGGCTGATTTGCGAAATCGACAGCACCCGACGCTGCGGGGTAAACGCCTGAATCACCTCCAGCCCGCGCGCCAGCGAGGCCATAAAGTTCGGGTCGCCTTTAAACGGATCGCTATCGCCCGTCAAAATATCGTCTGGATGTTTCTCCATTTTTCTCTCCGTTTATGCCATCGATCACATTCTTACGCTAAACATACACGATGTTCGATAATCGCACCGTGTTTCGATTATCGCCCTTGACCCACATCGTTAAGCGGGTCACATTTTGTGCGAACAACGAATATAAGTGCGATAACCGCACATTAAGGAGCAACCTGATGATTGATAAAAGTGTGTCAACGTTGGCGGAAGCCGTCGCGGGTATCAACGATGGGGCGACGATTATGATTGGCGGTTTCGGGCCTGCTGGCCAGCCAACGTGGCTTATTGATGCCCTGATTGAGCAAGGCGCGCGCGACCTGACCATCATCAATAACAACGCCGGTAACGGCGAGATTGGCCTGGCGGCGCTGCTCAAAGCCGGACGCGTGCGCAAAATGATCTGCTCATTCCCACGCCAGGTTGACTCGCAGATTTTTGACGACCTGTACCGTCGCGGTGAAGTGGAGCTGGAGCTGGTTCCTCAGGGTAATCTGGCGGCACGCATTCAGGCCGCCGGGGCGGGGCTGGGTGCTATCTTCACCCCAACGAGCTACGGCACACCGCTGGCGGAAGGCAAAGAAACGCGGGAAATCGATGGCCGCCACTACGTGCTGGAATATCCCATTAAAGCCGATTTCGCGCTGATCAAAGCCCACCAGGCTGACCGCTGGGGCAATCTGGTGTACCGCAAAGCGGCACGTAACTTTGGCCCTATCATGGCGACGGCGGCGAAAACCACCATCGTAGAAGTGTCGAAACAAGTCTCGCTGGGTGAACTGGATCCAGAAAATATCATCACCCCAGGGATTTTCGTTCAGCGTGTGTTCTCTCTGGAATCTCTCACCGCCCAGGCGCTGCGCGCCTAAGGAGCCGACGATGCAAAAACTTTCACGTGATGATATGGCAAAACGGGTAGCCCAGGATATCCCGGAAGGCGCATACGTAAACCTCGGTATCGGCCTGCCAACTCGCATCGCTAACTACCTGCCAGCGGATAAAGAAGTCTTTCTGCACAGCGAAAACGGCCTGCTGGGGATGGGGCCGAAACCCGCGCCAGGCGAAGAAGACCCGGAGCTGATTAACGCCGGAAAAGAGTACGTTACGCTGCTACAGGGCGGCTGTTATTTCCATCACGGCGACTCCTTCGCCATGATGCGCGGCGGCCACCTCGACATCTGTGTGCTGGGCGCTTATCAAGTTTCCGCCACCGGCGACCTGGCCAACTGGAGCACCGGCGCGCCGGATTCCATTCCCGCCGTCGGTGGCGCGATGGATTTAGCTGTGGGCGCGCGTCAGGTCTTTGTCATGATGGAGCACCTAACCCGCGACGGCGAGTGCAAGCTGGTTGAATATTGCACCTACCCGCTAACGGGCGTGGGCTGCGTTAGCCGCATCTATACGGATCTGGCGGTCATTGATATTACCGCGCAAGGCCCGATAGTGCGTGAAATTGTTAACGGCCTATCTTTCGATGAATTACAACGGATTACGCCAGTTACCCTGACTTACGACACCGTCGCGGAAATCGCCTAAGGAATTATGATGAATCAAGCATTTATCTGCGACGCCATCCGCACACCTTTTGGTCGATTTGGTGGTACGCTGGCATCAGTACGCGCCGACGATTTAGCGGCGCTGCCGCTGAAAGCCTTGCTGGAGCGGAATCGCGGGTTAGATCCCGCGTGTATTGATGACGTGATTTACGGCTGTGCTAATCAGGCGGGGGAAGATAACCGCAACGTCGCGCGCATGGCGCTACTGCTGGCGGGGCTGCCGGAGAGTGTCCCGGGGAGCACCGTTAACCGTTTGTGCGGATCCAGCCTTGATGCTATTGGCATAGCGGCGAGGGCGATTAAAAGCGGTGAAACCCAACTGATGATTGCCGGTGGGGTGGAAAGCATGTCGCGTGCGCCGTTTGTCATGGGCAAAGCGGAAAGCGCTTTTAGCCGTAGCATGAAGATGGAAGACACCACGATCGGCTGGCGCTTTATCAACGCGCAAATGAAAGCGCGTTATGGCGTGGATTCCATGCCGGAAACGGCGGAAAACGTCGCGATGGAGTTCGCGATTTCACGCGCAGACCAGGATGCGTTTGCACTGCGTAGCCAACAGCGAACCGCCGAGGCGCAGGCAAACGGCATCTTTAATGACGAATTAGTGCCGGTGTGGGTTCCACAGCGCAAAGGCGACCCGCTGTGCTTTGCGCACGATGAGCACCCGCGCAGCACCACGCAAGAGGCGCTGGCAAAGTTAAAAGGCGTGGTGCGCGCGGATGGTTCAGTCACCGCCGGGAATGCATCCGGCGTGAACGATGGCGCGTGTGCGCTGCTGTTAGCGAGCGAACTGGCGATGGTGCAACATGATTTGCAGCCCCTGGCGCGCGTAGTGGGCATTGCTAGCGCAGGCGTTGCGCCGCGCATTATGGGTTTTGGCCCGGCTCCGGCGGTGCGTAAAGTGCTGGCACAAACGGGCCTGACGCTTTCGCAGATGGACGTTATCGAGCTGAACGAAGCCTTTGCCGCCCAGGCGCTGGCGGTACTGCGAGACTTAGGGCTGCCGGATGACGCCGCGCATGTGAACCCGCACGGTGGGGCGATTGCGCTGGGCCATCCACTCGGCGCATCCGGTGGGCGGCTGGCGATGACGGCGGCCTATCAGCTGCGCCGCACCGGTGGGCGCTATGCGCTGTGCACCATGTGTATCGGTGTCGGTCAGGGGATTGCGCTGATTATTGAACGTGTATAAGGAGCAGGAATGAGTTTATTGACCCCGCTATTGCGTACCCGTGCACTGACGGGCTTTTTTAGCGATGAGCAAATCGTGCGGGGCATGTTGGACTTTGAAGCGGCGCTGGCGAGCGCGCAGGCGCAGTGCGGGGCAATACCGGCAAGTGCGGTGGGGGCTATTCACGCCGCTTGTCGGGCCGAGCTGATCGATTTCACCGCCTTATCAACGGCAGCCGCCAATGCCGGAAACCTGGCGATTCCGCTGGTAAAACAACTGACGCAGCGCGTCAAAGCGGAGGACGCAGACGCCGCGCGTTACGTCCACTGGGGGGCGACCAGCCAGGATGCTATCGACACCGGAATGGTGCTGCAACTGCGCCAGGCGTTAGACGAAACACAAACGCGGCTTCAACGCCTGATGCAGGTTTTAGCTCAACAAATCGCCCGCCATCAACAGACGCTGATGGTCGGGCGCACCTGGATGCAACATGCGCTGCCGATCACTTTTGGCCTGAAACTGGCGGGCGTGCTCGACGCGCTTCTGCGCTGGCAAGAACGCCTTACGCAATTGCGCCCACGCGTGCTGGCGCTGCAATTTGGCGGCGCGGCGGGGACGCTCGCCTCACTGGGCGAGCAGGGGCCAGCGGTGGCGCAACAATTAGCAAATACACTGGAACTGAATCTGCCGGATACTCCGTGGCACAGCCAGCGCGATAGAGTGATTGAAATCGCGGGCTGGTATGCGGGTGTCTGTGGTACGTTGGGGAAATTCGCCAACGACTTTTCACTGATGATGCAAACGGAAGTCGGCGAAGTCAGCGAACCGATTGCCGAAGGGCGCGGCGGTTCTTCCGCCATGCCGCACAAACGTAACCCCGTAAGCTGTGCGGCGATTCTCGCGGCAGTGGCGCGCACACCGGGGCTGATGGCAACGCTGTACGCCAGCCAAATTCAACAACATGAACGTGCGTTGGGGGGCTGGCAAGCCGAGTGGGAAACGCTGCCGGAACTGATCATGCTGGCAGGTGGAGTGCTGGAAAACAGCGAATATCTCCTTTCAGGAATGCAGGTTAACGTTCAGCAAATGCGCGATAACCTGGATATCACCCACGGCCTGATCATGGCGGAATCCGTCACTCAGGCGCTGGCAGCGTTTATCGGCAAAGCCGACGCGCATCATCGAATAGAGAAAATTTGCCACCGGGCAATGGCACAGGATTGCCCACTACAACCGTTGCTGGAAAACGACCCGCTGGTAAGCCAGCATCTTTCTCCATCGCAACTCAGCCAACTGCTGAACCCGGCGAATGCCCTCGGCAGTACGGAAAACTATGTGCGTCAAGTTCTGGCGCGCTTTCAGGAGCAGGGACATGAACATCCATTATCGCTTTGATGGCCCGGAAAATGCACCGGTGCTGGTGTTATCGAACTCGCTAGGAACAACGCTCTCAATGTGGGATGCTCAAATCCCCGCATTGACCGAGCATTTCCGCGTATTGCGCTACGATACCCACGGCCATGGGCAAACCACCAAACATGGAAAGGTGACGTTGTCACAATTGGGCGAAGACGTCATTACGCTTCTCGACCACCTCAACATCGCGCAAGCCTATTTTTGCGGGATCTCAATGGGCGGTCTGACGGGGCTTTGGTTGGCGCGCTTTGCCCCGGAACGCTTTAAGGCCATTGTGGTTGCCAACACGGCGGCGAAAATTGGCGATCAGGCGGGGTGGTTATCACGCGCGCGTACCGTGCGTAGCGAAGGCATGGGCGTTGTCGCCGCTGGAGCCGCCGAGCGCTGGTTTACTCCGCATTTCCGCCAGCATCAACCGGCGGTGGTTGAACCGTTGTGCCACCAACTGGCGAACGCCAATGCCGAAGGTTATGCCGAATGCTGTGACGCGCTAGCCGCTGCCGACTTGCGCGCCGATATTGCTGCCATTTCGCTGCCGCTGCTGATCATCGCCGGTGTACATGACCCGGTCACGACGATCGCCGATGCGGATTATCTGCAACAGCAGATTTCGGGCGCGTTTATGGTTGAGCTGCAAGCCTCGCATTTATCCAACATTGAAGACAGCGACGAGTTTAGCGCGGCGCTGATTGCCTTTCTGGAGCGAGACAATGGACGATAACGACCGCTATCAGCAGGGGCTGGCGGCGCGACGTAAAGTGCTGGGCGATGCTCACGTAGACCGCTCGCTGGAAAACCTCTCGCCGCTGAACGAGGAGTTTCAGAACTTTATAACCCGCTATGCATGGGGGGAAACCTGGACGCGTCCCGGCCTCGACCATCACACTCGCAGTATGATTACGATTGCGATGTTGATTGCCCTGAACCGCGAAGCTGAGTTGAAAATGCACTTGCGAGCCGCGTTCAATAACGGCGTCACTCGCGATGAACTCAAGGAGCTTATCATGCATTCGGCGTTGTACTGCGGGCTACCGGCCGCAAACGCCACAATGCATCTGGCGCAACAGGTGTTCGATGAAATCGATGCGGGCTAATTTCAACATGTGTTGAAATTTATAATTTTGTTGAATTGAAAAATGGGCGGTGCTATCGTCAAAACCCCTTTGAACTGTGGAGTTTTGTGATGGCACTCGTCCGTTATCCCACCAATAAGCCTTTTCCCTTTTCTGATGCTGTCGCGGCAAACGGCTTCCTGTTCCTTTCGGGGCAGGTTTCTATGACGCAAGACGGACAGCCGCTACATGGCACGATCACCGAGCAGGTAAACCGTATTATGACGTCAGTGACTGAAACACTGGCGCGCGGCGGCCTGGAGATGAGTGACGTCGTGCGCGCCCAGGTATGGCTCAGCGATATGGCGCATTTTGCCGAGTTTAACCAGGCCTGGCGGACATGGTTTTCCGAAGGTTTCCCAAGCCGCAGCGTGACGACCAGTAAACTGGCATTCGATCTTGACGTTGAGATTGAATTCCAGGCGGCGTCACGATGAGAAAAGATCTTAACCTGATCCTGGCGACCCTGACGGCATCGCTTGATGCATTAAAAGCCACCTTACCGGCAAATACCGAAGTCGTATTACACGACCTCACTCAACCAAAATCATCGGTCGTCGGCATTATCAACGGCCACGTCAGCGGACGTCAGGTAGGTGACGGCTTGCTCAGCGGGCCAGAAGAAGATGACGGTTTTTTAGGGCTTATTGAAGAGCGCCAGGAACCTTTATCATCGCGAGTTTATAGCGGCTATAACTCCTACACTCGTGGCGGCAAACCGCTGAGCAGCGCCTCGACGCTGTACTACGATAAACAAGGGAAAGCGATAGCCGCGTTCTGTATCAACGTCGATATGGACCCCGTCATTCGTTTCCGCCGTGAACTGGATTACCTGGTCTCCGGCATGTCGGCAACCCAAACGCCTACGCCTGAGGTGCGCTCACTCCCGGAACAGTCGATTAAAGAATTACTGGCACGTTTTGAAGCTGAACCGTCGGAAACACCGAAAGCCTTCCGTCTGCGAGTTGTGACTGAGTTACATGCAATGGGCATTTTCAAGATTAAAGGTAGCGTCAACGAGATTGCCCACGCACTCGGCGTGACTCGCTACACCATCTATAACTATCTGGATCAAATTAATGGACAATAATTCAACCACCACATTGCCGTTCTATCAGGTTGATGCGTTTACGTCACAGCCGTTTGGCGGTAATCCGGCGGGCGTTTGTCCGTTGACGGAATGGCCTGAAGACCATGTGCTACAGGCGATTGCGATTGAAAACAACCTCTCTGAAACCGCGTTTTTCGTGCCGATTGAAGGCGGTTTCCACCTGCGCTGGTTTACTCCTGGTGTTGAAGTTGACCTCTGTGGTCATGCGACGCTTGCGACCTCGTGGGTCCTGTTTAACTTACTGGATTATCCTGGCAAAACGCTGCGCTTCACGACCCGTAGCGGCCTTCTGACCGTGACGCGCGATGGTGACGAGCTGTGCATGGATTTCCCAACCAAGCCGCTGTACCCGATTAGCGAACCGCAAGGGCTGCTGGATGCGCTGGGTATCACCGAAGGGGTGGAAGGTTTCTGGCTGTCGGACGACATCGTGGTGCTGGTAAACGACAAAGCGATTATCGAAAAACTGTCGCCAGATTTTAGCCTGCTGAAGCACTTTAAAGCGCGCGGCGTGATTGTGACGGCGGCAGATAACGAATTCGATTTTGTCTCACGCTGGTTTGGCCCACAGGTTGGGGTGAATGAAGATCCGGTGACCGGTTCGGCGCACACCTGGCTTGCGCCATTCTGGGCGCAACGCTTAGGTAAAACCTCGCTGTTGGCGCAGCAGGGCGGTGCGCGTAAAGGTACGCTGCGTTGTGTCCTGGGTGATGAAGGCCGAGTGTCGCTGTATGGCAAGGCGCGTCTGATGATTTCTGGGCAATTTTATCTGTAAGCGTGATCGCTTAATTATAAAATAAAACTCAGCTCCATTATTATCGGTTCTCGGTTTTTTATTGATGAAATAAATGGAGAACCGATAAGTAAAATACCTTATATGGTCATGTCTACGCTGCTCTGTATGCCACTGATGCTACAGGGCAGCGCCTCGCTACCATCAACGGGAATCACGACCCGTCCACATCTGCGACTTACTATCAATATGTGTTGTGCGCCGGTAAAACCACGGCGCGGATTGGCACAAACTGCGCTGTGTACCGATGGCGACCATAAAACAGTTATTTATTGGACTGGTCAATAGGTTATGCCGTATTGTGACGGGGAATAACGAGGTATGGAATTCGACATTAATTACATATGCTAACCCGCTTACTGAAAATAGAGGGATATTAAGTGACAAGTAAGATACCAGGAAAATTGCTTATTTTGGCGGGGCTATTTTTTTCTACAACAGCTCTGGCAGTGCCAACACAAAATGAAGATGTCGCGTCATTGATTAATCAGCGTTTGTCTTACATGAAGGACGTTGCAGGAGCCAAAGCGAACAATCATCTTGCCATCGAGGATTTAACTCAGGAAGCAAAAGTATTATCAAGCACAGTGCTCGAAGCAGAAAAGTTGGGATTAGATGGTGAGTCGGTAAAAATTTTTATACAGGCGCAAATGGATGCTGCCAAGGCAATTCAATACCGCTATCGTGCTGAATGGTTATCTATACCTGAAAAAGGCTGGCAGCCTGAGCCACTGGAGGAAGTAAGAAGAAAGGTTAGTGCCTTAAACACCAACATTCTTACTGAGGTCAGTACGAAATTAGCCATGGATTATCGCTTTACTGATAAAACCGCTTTCATGAAAAGGCTTGACCAGGCTCACTTAAAAGATAGCGATAAAGAACGTCTGTGGTATTCGTTGAAACAAATTGCTTTGAAAAAATAGGTTATACATTATTAACATAAGAGATCGATTTATTTCTTATTTTACTAGTTCTTATTTTACTGATGCTATCAGCCTCCTTTTATGGAGGCTGTAGCTCCGCTTTTTTATTTTCAGCTAATGTGAGCTGATAAGTAGGGGAAATGGAGGTTTCCCAGCGGTGCAACACCGCCGGAGAAAATCAATGTTAAAACAACAGTTCGTGAGGTTGGGTTTTCAGCGTCACCGTTGAACTAATTCCTGATGCTGTTATTGAGGTAACATACTTTCTATAATTCTTTGGGCTAGTATTTCTGGCTGCAGTTGACCGAGAGAAATTGGCTCTTTATTTACAATGGATTTTTTAGCGTCAAGGTATTCTTCATTGTTAATCGCCTTTGCATCAAAAAAATAGGTGTTTCCTTTGTCCATCTCTATATCGGTATAGTTGACTCTGGCGATATGATGCAGCTCGAAGTTAAAATAGTCTGGATGGTGGTTCTCCAGTATTTGTCTTGTTTTTCTTTTTATCTCAAGGAGTTTGCTTATGTTGTTTTCACCGATGCCACTTGTCATAACCCCCTCTCCTCCAGACTTATGAGATTGGACGGAAAAGTAGTCTAACTTATAAACCAAAGAGTTAGCCTTGTGCCCGAAGGAGTAATATATCGTTAATATACTCTCGACGTCAGATGAGTAATTGTTAACGGAATACCCCTCATTTGTGATGGTGATTTTTTCAGATCCTGTAGGAATATAGTCTTTTGTATATAGTTGTCCTTTATCTAAAACGAAAAGTGGGGCGTATTCAAGTTTTGAAATTCTATTCTGTTTTTCACTTATGGTATAGGTGAAATATATTGTTGCCAGAGCTAATAAAACTTGAGCGCAAGTGGCAAAAATATTGAATCTACTGATGGTTTCTCCGGTGTATTTTCTCCGGTAAACATGATTCCTAAAGTAAAAATTGACACGTGTTCTGTGCAGGTTTATGCGCTTGTTTTTCATGCGTTATATCCTTCAAATGACGAAGAGGTCAGAGGTAGTCGTTAGCGGGGGTTAGGCTATTTCATGATGCAGATTTTGCACGCCTTTTTTTCGCTTTTGAAAGTGGCTCACATCCTTGTGAGCACTGAGGGTTACGGCAGCAATGCGCGCAACTGGCGCTGGGCGTCGTCGCTTAAATGCAGCAGATTAACGGCGTTTCCGGTGTCGGTCGTCCGGGCGTACAGCGCCACTAACCAGTCGTAAACGTAGCGTGTTGCAGCATGGACAGGCTGCTCGCCAAGCTGTGTCAGGCGTTCACCGGCGCTGGCGGCGGGTTGCTCAAAAATCGCGAGGCCTTCCGCGACACGGCTTGCCGGGCGTTGGGATACGGGCTGCTCGGCATAACCCAACCAGTTGATAAAGTTTCCCATTGTCGCCCGAAGCTGCGCGGCGCCTGCCTGCTGTTCGGCGCTGACGCGGCGAAGCTGCTGGGCTAAATCCTGTTGCTGACTTGCGGCAAGCAACGACAGCATAAGCTGTTGCTGGGTGGCGGGCGTGAGCTGCGGATGCGGCTGGCGGCTCCACTGGCGCAGGTGTTTGCACCACAGCGCATAGGCTTGTGAACCGCTATCCTGCTGCGATAACGGGCTGTGCTGCGGCGCTTGCGGGGCAGCGAATAAGTCCACCGTTTCATTGAACAGGCCGCTGACTTTTTCCTCGCGCTGTTGCTGCACCTGGCACAGTGCCTCAAAGGCGCTGTGAGCCGGAAGCAGGCTTTCCAGCAGTTCGCCGTGGCGAGATGCATGCCCCTGCAATTCGCGGATCATCGCTTGTGCTTGTGCGGCGTCATGCTGTGTTGAAGCCAATAACGGCTGGCACAGCGCGCGGAGTTGTTGCTGATAACGGCTTGCCATCGCACTAAAGCGGCGCTGGCGTAAATCGGGCTGCGTGGCTTGCGATAACCACTCGATCAGGCGCTGTAAACTGCTGTGATCCAGCGCTTGTAGCGTGCCCCAGTGTTGGCCCGGTTTCCCCACCAACTGCTGAATGGCCTCATCAAAATGGCGCTGATGCACAAAGCGGTCATCTTCGGGCGTAATCGCCCAGACCAGCCCGGGCAGCTTATTCTCCTGCGTCGGTTGGGTTTCATTCACCCAGCGCAGCAGCGCTTTTGCCATCGAGGGAATCGCCCGCCGCTGTGACGTTGCGTTACAGACCAGCAGAATATCCGGCTGGCGCTGTTGGCGATAATGATCAAGTAACCAGCGGCATTTACAGGCCCACAGCGGTGAGTCATCGGTTATCGGCGGCAGCGGAATATCAATAATATCGACGTTATCCAGCACTCCGTGCTCGGCGCTGAGCACCAGTTCCACGCACAGCAGCGCCAGCGTCGCCACCGGAATACTTACCGCATTCTGTTGGCCTTCGGCGGTTAATGGATGCACCAGCACGGCATCGTCGCTGTCGCCGCCGGGGGTTAGAAATGCGTCCATCGGCAGGGTAAACGCATCGACCAGCAGACTCAGTGGCGCCATTACTTCCCGACGATTCCCCGCCTGATGCAACGTATGCGCTAGCGCCAGCCACTGCTGGGTTATCTCGTGTTGCTCGCCCCACAATAGCGACCACGCCCGGGCGCGGGCGGTGAGATCCAACGACGGCAGCAGGTGTGCAAACTGATACCACAACCCATCATCAATTTGCTGATACGACGACGGCAGCGTGTCACGCCAGAAGCGGGCGATTGCCGCGATTTCCACAGGCGTAATACCAGGCACGAGCTGCGGTTGCCGTAGGCTTTGCCAGCCGCGTAGCCGCGTGGCGATAACGTCGCTGTCCGGTGGGCGAACATCGCCACGCTGGAAGGCATGGGCGATAAACAGTTGTACCAGTTCGGCTTCGCTGATAAGCCGCAGGCGCAGCGGGAAGGCGTCGTCCGGCGTGGGCTGTTCGCGGCTAAAACGCAGCGCCATTTGGGTCAGACTGTGCCCTGGGTTGATATGGCTGAAGTAATCCAGCGTTTTGCTCCCAGCCAGCACAGACAAGCGGCCATCGCCGCTGCCGCATAGTGTGCGCAATAAATGCGCTTTTGAGGCCTGTGAATGGCCGAATAACGCAATGCTGGCGCGGCATTGTTGCGTGTCGCGGTGCGCCTGTTGCTGGGCATCCAGCGCCAACAGGCGAATCAACAGCGCATCGGCATCATCATCCAGCGCCGGATGCGTTTGTCGCGTGGCGGCGAGCCAGTCCATTACCGCAGGTAAAGTGGTCATTTGAGAAATACGCTCCCGCTATCTATCCAGTAATGGCTACCGCTGTGGCGGCGGTCAGCCAACGTATTGAGCTTGAGGGTGAGGGCATCCGGCGATACCGGTGTGCCGTCCTGTAGCCAGGCCTCGCTGAGGACAAAAGAGTGCGGCGCTTCGTGTTTGCTGCCGCCCTCAAGTTTAAGCCGCACCTGAAGCACGCCGTCACCAGCAATCGCTTTCGCCAGTTCTGGCGAGTTAATACTCAGGGTATACAGCGGCGTCGCTGGCCAGCGGGTGTTGGCCAGTTGGCGGAAGCCTAGCGTGACATTACCGCGCAGCGGGAAGTGCAGGCGGGCGTCAAGTTTTGCGCCCGGTTTATCGAGATCGAGGCTGTGATACCAGATATTCTCATCGCGCAGGGTGTTCACGGTTTTATCCAGCACACCGAGATAACGCACCGTGGAGTACGCGCCGATATCCGCCGCTTTAAAGTTAAAGTGCGGCAGGCGCAGGTTGAGTGCCAGGCTGCACAGCATCGCGCCCACCGCCGCTGTGGATTTCGGGTTGCCAATGCGCCCTTGCTGGCTGAATGGATACCATTCATGAACGTGATATTTATCCAGCCACACCATGCGGTTAACCGGCACGGGTTGCAGGTAACGAATTAACGCCTGCACGCCGGGCAGGCAGCCTGGACGCCCGGTGACAAGCAGCACATCGCAGGAATAGTGCGAAATCGCTTCACACAGCGCGTGCAGCGGCCCCGCGAGGGTAAACTCGCCCGCCAGCATCGCATCTTGCAGATGGCTAAAGGTGACTTCCATCGGCACGGCGAGCAGGTCGAACGGCGCACTGCCTGCTGGCAGTGCGTGCTCAATGGCCTGGCTTACGTAGTTCATCACATTGCGCGTCGGCGTCTGCGGCAATAACTCGCCGAAAGTGGCATGAAGCCCCGCCAGCGGATCACGCACATCGCACTGCTCCCACGCGGCAAGAATGGCGTGACCGATGGGCATAAACAGTTGAAGCGTCGTTTGCTGGCGCAATACCGCCTGCGTGTCCAGACGGCCGGAGTCGCCAAACAGCGTTGCCATCAGCGCCGGGGCATCGGGCACGCCGGATTTTTGCAACTGAGTTTGCAGCGCAGGCAGCACGCAGCGCTGGATGATATCCAACAGCACGTCGTCACCGGCTATCTTAAAGCCTTCGCGAAACAGCAGCCGGGGCGTGATTTTGACGTTACCGCCAATGCCGTCATCCAACTGATATTGGGCGATCGCCATATCGGTCGTGCCGCCGCCGAGATCAAGCGAGGCAATGCGTAGCGCACGCCCCGCGCCAACGCCGGGCTCCGCTGGCCTGTCCGGGCGCGCCATTGCGGCAAACAGCGCCTCGGTTTGCCCGGAAAAATGAGAGATCGCCTCGTTATACAGCCACACCAGTTGCCCGCAGCTTGCTTCATCCCACTCCATATGAATTTGCGGAATAGGCACAACGCTTTGTGCTGGCTGGCGCGTGTTGGCAAAGTCGTCATCCTGCGGATGCCAGCCCATAGCTTTCCAAACCAGCGCAATGGCTTCAAACATGCGGCGGCGGAAAATTTCCCGCTCTTGCTTCGGCATTGCTGACGGCAGGGTAAGGATCAAGGTGCGTAGCTGGCGTGGCGAGGCCGGAAAGCCCAGACGCAAACGGGTGGCGACGCTGTTAATTTGCCCCAGCGCCTGTGCCAGCAGCTCACACAGCATATGGGTCATCAGTGTGCTACGGCTGTACTGCGGCGAAAACACCGGCATCCGCTCATCTGGCGGCAGGGTAAACAGCGGCTGGCCTTCGTCATTCATCAGGTTCATCAGCGGGAAGGCGGTCGCCAGCGGTTCGCGCTGGGTTTTACTGTTCATCTGGCTAAAGCGCCAGTCTTGTACGGTGGGGGTTTCATCCCACAGATAGCGGCGTGGGCTGGAAATACCGCTATAGCCTTCAGTGCCCAAGCGTTGCATCGCCAGTTTGCGGGCTTCGTCGCCCACGCGCACCAGCGACGGCCAGATAAAAGCGTCTTCACGGCCACTTTCCACCGAAAAATGCTGCTTGCCGAAGCGAGATTCTGAAAACTCGACTCGGCTGGTAAACAGCGGGGCGTTGAGGTATTGCGGCTCGCTCAGCGAGCGCACCTGTAGCTCGGCGGTTTGGCGCAGGCCATCGTTGGCGTCACCGTGATCTTCGATAATCACCCCGCAGGTGTGCGTGTTGCCGACATCGAGAATCAAATCAACTGGGATCGCGGGCGTGCTGAGTGTACCCGTGACCATTTTGATTTCCGGCACGGTAAGCTGTTCGCCCAGCAAGGCCAGAATATTCAGCCAGTGGCCCTGGTATTCAAAGCAGCGCAACGCCTGAGACACATCGCGTTCGCTACGGGTTTCGTGGTGCGCAACGCTCTGCTGGAACACTTCGCGTAGCCAGCCGTCAATCCAAGTTTGGTCGAGGAAGTCGGCAATTTCATCGTCGCGCCAGGCGAGCGCAAAACGCGTGCCGTTCAGTAGGTCGTTGGCGACGGGCGATAACGCCATTCCCGCCTCGTCGCCAATCTGGCTATCGAACGCCAGCGTCACGCGGTGAGTGTTGCCTGCGCTGTCGGCTTGCGCCAGTTTACGAATTTGCACCCGCGCCCAGTTATCCGGGCCTTCCACAAAAGTGCGCGGCGGGTTAAAGCGTAAAAAAGGCAGCGGTAGCCACACACCATCGAGCAGGGTAAGTGACTGGTTCAGGTTGAGCGTAGACTCCGGTTTAACCACTTCCGCCGCGCGGCCGGGTTCACCGGGTAGCGTGTAGCGTTGATTGACGACATCGTAGTTAAGGCGCAGTAACGGGCCGTTGGCGGTTTTGCGCACGAAGCGGCCATTTTGTAGCGACTCTTGCGGGCTAAGGCCGAAGTCGAGGAACTGTACGCCGCTGTTGGCAATCAGCGTAACGCTTTGTTTGTAATCGCAAAGAGTAACCAGCATGGTTTACGCTCCCGTCTTTTTAAAGGTTAGCGGCACGACGGTTTTGGCATCGAATCGTGCGCTACAGACGGCAACGTTGCTGTCGCCAGGTTTACAGCTAATTTCCGGCAGCGGATACCGCGCGCCATCGCTGCACAGGGCATTACCCCGGCTTTTGATCATCAGCTCGCCGTTTTGATGCAGGCCAGAGAAAATCGCCGCGCGGCACACAATATTGCCTTCACGCACCAGGCGGGCAGTGCCTTTATTGTTCTGAATCTGATAGCGCAGGCTTGGGGCTTTGCCGCTGTGGGCGTCGCTGATGTCCATATGTATGCGCCAGTTACCGTCGAGGAAATGGGTTTTACCCGCGCGCATCTGGCTGGCATCCATCACCAGCGCATCTTTAGGGATAACGGCAATCACCACCGGTTTGGCTTCCGGCTCGACGATGACCGGCGCGGTTACGCTGGCATGATGCAGCGGCAGGGTGTTTATCAGCGCTGGCATTGCGGGCGCTTTGCTGATGGTGGTCACCGGAGCGACCGGTTCAGACTCGGCCTGTGAGGCTGGCGTCATTAATGGCACAGCGATAGCCACTGCCGCAACGGCGGCTGCCAGCGGCAGGCTCCACATCCAGTATGCCCGGCGCGTTTTCTCGGGCGTTTCGATAACCAACGGCGGCTGAGGCGCAGCGGGTACTTCAGGCGCTAACGCCTGGATATCTATCCGTGGTGCGTCGGCAGCCAGCAGCGGCGCGTCGGCTTCGCTGAAATTCACCACCGTCGCATCATCTTCTTCAACCTCAGGCACTTCGCTGATCATCGGTTCTTCTGGTTCCACCGGTTCAACGTGACGCAGGCAGTCGAGCGCATCTTCGCGTGCGCCTTCGTTGAGGTTTACAAACCCCCAGAAGCTGATAACGGGTTTACCATCGACCAAAAACAGGTGATTTTCACCAGGGAACTGCAAGGCTTTTTCCAGCAATGCGCCGAACAACTGCTGTGCGGTCTTTTCAGATTGCCGACACTTTTTGCTCAGCGTTCGGGCGCTGTCCTGCAAGCCTTCTAAATAGTGCAGGGCGCGGGTGCGTTGTTCTTCGTCAGCCGCTTTCCAGTTGACGACCACGCCATTAAGCGGCGAATACCAGTCAACCCGGTCGCCTTCGTCATTCAACTGCGGTATCGCCAGGTAGTCAGCCAGCGCGTTGTGTTTACGTAAACGCAGGGTTTCGCGTACCTGCAATGCACAATGAAATACCGTTTGCCCGCCGCCGCCCACGGCCTGGAAATCATCAAGACTTCCGCTGCGTAAAAGAGTTTTTGCCACGTTCCTGTCCCATAGACTTCTTCACGGCATTACTTTACGCAAAGCAAAATGCAACAAACGGCGAAAGAGAGGGGTAAATAGGGTAATTCTCGGGGCATTGAATGAGCTAACTTAAGTTAAATCTGATTCTGCGCTGAAAAAAGCAGCAAAAAGAGGGCGTTTTGCATAATCTGAGTCAAATTGGTTATTTGCCAGTTAATAAGTGCTGTGCTGTTATTAATCAGCCATATAATAAAACTGAAAGGTATATAACCAATGACCACAGGGAAAACGCTTCTCGCGCTGGTACTCACCACGCTATTACCGGCAAGCGCCTTCGCGGCAAACAACGACACGCTCATTTACTGCTCAGAGGCTTCACCGGAGTCTTTTAACCCCCAAATTGCCAGTTCCGGCCCGACGTTTGTTGCCAGCTCACAAGTGTTGTACAACCGGTTGATAAACTTCGACCCGGTAAAAAATACCCCAGTGCCTTCGCTGGCGACCGACTGGACTATTTCGCCAGACGGCCTGACCTATACCTTTACCCTGCGTCAGGGCGTGAAGTTTAACAGCAATAAATTCTTTACGCCGACGCGCGATTTTAACGCCGACGACGTGATTTTCTCCGTGCTGCGTCAGAAAGATAAAGACCATCCGTACCATAAAGTGTCGCAGGGGAATTATGAATACTTCAGCGATGTTGGGCTGGATAAGCTGATTAAATCGGTGAAAAAGGTCGATGATTATCACGTGCAGTTTGTGTTGAATACGCCGAATGCCGCGTTTCTTGCTGACTGGGGGATGGATTTCGCCTCGATACTTTCTGCTGAATACGCCGATGCAATGATGAAAAAAGGCACGCCGGAATACGTCGATAACTGGCCGATTGGCACTGGGCCGTATGTGCTGCAACAGTATAAAGTGGACTCACAGATTCGTTACCTCGCCAACCCGAACTATTGGGAGGGCGCTGTGCCGACTAAACATCTGATTTTCTCTATCACGCCAAACGTGGAAACGCGGCTGGCGAAGCTGCAAACCAACGAATGCCAGATTATTCCCGCGCCATCGCCCGTTCAGTTCGAGCTGATTAAAGGCAATAATGACCTGACCCTGCATTCGGTGGAAGCGCTGAACGTGGGCTATCTGGCGTTTAACACCGAGAAAAAACCGTTTGATAACGCGCTGGTGCGCCAGGCACTGAACTACGCCACCGACAAGCAGGCGATTGTAAATGCCGTCTTTATGGGCTCCGGTACGGTGGCAAAATCACCGATTCCGCCCAATATGCTGGGCTTTGATAAAAATCTGAAGGATTACCGTTTTGATCCTGAAAAAGCCAAAGCGCTGCTGAAGCAAGCGGGGCTGGAAAACGGTTTTGCAACGACGCTGTGGTCGATGCCGGTACAGCGCCCGTATAACCCCAACTCGCGGCGGATTGCTGAGATGATCCAGAACGACTGGGCGAAAGTGGGCGTCAAAGCGAAGATTGTGACCTATGAATGGGGTGAATACCTTTCTGATTTGCGCAAGGGCGAACACGACAGTGCGCTGTATGGTTGGATGTCAGATAACGGCGACCCGGACAACTTTGCCAACACGTTGCTGGGCTGTGACAGTATCAAAACCGGCTCTAATGCCGCGCGTTGGTGCAATAAAGAGTATGATAGTTTGGTTAAAAAAGCCCTGGTAGTGAGCGATCCGGCGAAGCGAGCCGCGCTGTACGGCCAGGCGCAAGAAATTTACTACCAACAGGCTCCGTGGATTGCACTGGCGAACGGGAAAACCTTCTACGCGACCCGTAGCAATATCAGCGGTTATAGTGTGAGCCTGATGGGGAGTGATTTCTCGAAAGTGAAAATTAATTAAGGAGTGAATATGTCACATCTGGATGAGGTCATTGCACGCGTTGATGCCGCAGTTGCTGAGAACGTGATTACGCACATGAATGAGCTGCTGGTAGAGCTGAGCGATGATGCATCGCTCAGCCGCGAAGAACGTTTCAGCCAACAGCAACGCCTGCGTATCGCCATCTCGCATCATGGGCATCACCATCGCGAACAGGAAGAAGCGCGCAAGGAACAGCTCACTCAGGGTGGGGAGATTCTCTAACGCCTGAATGCCGGATGGCGGCTACGCCTTATCCGGCCTACGCTGGAAAATGGTGACGTTCGCCGTGCCGGATGGCGGCTACGCCTTATCCGGCCTACGCTGGAAAATGGTGGCGTTCGCCGTGCCGGATGGCGGCTACGCCTTATCCGGCCTACAACGAAAAATGGCGGTGTACAAACCCTCGTAGGCCTGATAAGCGCAGCGCCATCAGGCAATTCAAAACTGGCGTCTGGCCACCAGCCAGGCGCCGATAATCAACATGACCGCACCGCAAACCGGGCCGACCAGCGCGCGCCAGGGGATGCCGTGGCTGCGCACAATATCCATCGCTAAGCCGCCGATAAGCTGGCTGGCGACCAGCACCGCAATCGTTGTTGCCGCACCGACATATTGATAACCGCTAATGCTGGCAAAGACAAAAAATGAACCCAGCAGGCCAGGAATCAACGTCCACCATTTAATGGTCGAAACCAGCTCACTCACCCCCGCCAGACCGTGTTTAATCAGCAAAATACTGACGAACAACACAATACCGACCAGCGAATTTAACAGCATCGCCACTAAAATGGTCGAAGCCGACTGCGTAATGCGCACCATCAGCGTGTTCTGGATAACCAGGCCGATACCGGCAGCTATCAGAAACGTCAGCGTCAGGGATTGATTCATGCCAGCCCGTCCGGGTCTGTGCGGTTATCCAACTGTAACTGCATAAAGGTGAGATCCAGCCAGCGGCCAAATTTAGTGCCAACCTGCGGCATCTGCCCCGTGGTGACGAAGCCGTGCTTCTGGTGCAGGTGCAGCGATGCATGGTTTTGCGATTCAATACCAGCCACCATCACGTGCTTGCCACGGCGGCGGGCTTCCTCAATCAGCGCGGCAAGCAGCAAATTACCCAAACCTTTGCCCTGGTGCTCTGGGTGCACATAAACGGAGTGTTCTACGGTGTGGCGAAAACCGTCAAACGAGCGCCAATCACCGTAAGAGGCATAGCCGGTGACCTCGCCGTTTTCTTCGCTAACCAGTACCGGAAAGTGACCAAACTGGCGCGCTTCAAACCACGCAATGCGGTTGTCGGTATCGACGGTTTTATCGTTCCAGATAGCTGCCGTATGCACCACGGCATGGTTGTAAATTGCCGCAATCGCGGCGCAGTCTTCTTTTGTCGCAAAACGAATGGACATGGTTGCACCCTGTGTGTTGTTCACTATAGTATAACGATATGAATACTATTGAAGACAACTTAAATCAACGGATCGGGGCAAGAATTCGCATTGAGCGTGAGTCCCGTAGCTGGTCGCTCAGCGAACTTGCCGAGCGGGCGGGCGTGTCCAGAGCGATGATCCACAAAATTGAACATGGTGAAAGCAGCCCAACGGCGGCGCTGTTGGCGCGGTTGTCTGGCGCGTTTGGGATCAGCATGTCGACGTTGATTGCCCGTGCGGAGATGCAAGAGGGCAAGTTGCTCCGCTTTGCCGACCAACCGGTGTGGCACGACCCACAAACGCATTATCTGCGCCGCCACGTTTCGCCGCGCGGTGAGCTGCCGATCGATCTGGTGCAAATCGAGCTGCCCGCCGGTAGCGATATCCCGATGCCCGCCTCAGCCTATGCGACGGCGCGCCAACTTATTTGGGTGCAGGGTGGGGAACTGCTGTTTATGGAAGGTGACACCGCACACCGAATGCAGGCCGGAGATTGTCTGGAGCTGGGGCCGCCGAACGACTGTCGCTTTATTAATGATAGCGACCAACCCTGTGTCTACCTGGTGGTTCGCCTCAATGCGCCGTTATAACGTCGCATTGAGGCATAGTACAATGCTATTTTTTCACGGTTCTCTCAGCATTATTTCCACGATAATTTTACTCAGGGAGCAATTTAAAAATATATGTCATATTTGTTACGCAAAAAAAGAAAATACCAGCTATTAATTATAATAGGGCGGTGAGCCTATTATATGCGGAGTTATAATAAAAATGTTGGATTTTGCCAAAGCACAACGTATGAGTTTGACACAACAGGTTGAGAATAATATCAAGAATGCATTGGTTGTCGGCGCATTAAAACCCGGTGCGCGATTGGTGACGCGTGACATTGCCGTGCACCAGGGCATCAGCATTACCCCCGTTCGCGAAGCGCTGCTACGGCTAGTCGCCTCAGGTGCGCTACAGGCCGCACCCGCGCAGGCATTTATGGTTCCGGTATTAACTCATTCTGACTATAGCGAAATTAGCCAGATTCGCAAAAACCTTGAAGGCATGGCGACCGCCGCCGCATCGGACAGAATAACCACGGAAAAATTAGGTGAATTAAATCACCTGTCGGCACGATTCCACGAGGCGAAGGCCGCTGGCGACGTCACCAAAATGCTGCAAGCTAATTATCAATTCCGCTTCCAGATTTATGCCTATGCAGAAATGCCGACATTAATGACGATGATTGAACAATTATGGGTGCGCATCGGCCCAAGTTTCCACTATTTGTATTCCAACCCGGTAGAACCGTTTCAGCATAAAAATATTTATCAGCCGCTGCTGTCTGCGCTGGAGAAAAAAGAATCTTCTGCCAGTTATATGGCTATCTGCCAGGTTATCGATGACTCGGCGACATTTTTACAGCAGCAATATCGGCATTAATTCATCAGCATAAATTCGTTTCCGGGTTTCCCCGGAAACGTCTGCATTATTCAAAACGCCACGATACATTTAACCCCACGCCGTAGTTACGACCCGGCGCTGGCTCGTAGTAGCGGCCATTAGACTCGTTGACAATAACGGAACCGACGTACTCGCGGTCGAACAGGTTATCGACACGGCCAAACAGATCCAAATTCCAGTGACCGATATCGAATTTGTAGCCGGTGTTCAGGCCTACCACCGTCCACGATGGAGCTTTAGCGGTATTGGCATCGTTCGCCATGATATCGCTCATATAGCGGATATCGGCTCCGGCGTACCAGCCGCTTTCTGGTTCATAACCCAGCGATGCGAAGCCCATATTACGCGCGATACCAGGAATACGATTCCCGTTACAACTGTTATCGCCACAGGCGTTGCTGCGATAGGTTGCATCAAGCCATGTCCAGGCCGCTTTGGTGCGCCAGTTCTCGGCAAACTGTTGATCAAGCGAAAGTTCTGCCCCCTGACGGCGCGTTTTACCGGCATTTTTATAACTGGCGCGGCTATCGGTATTGCTGTCAGTCACGATTTCGTTGGTGGTATCGGTCTGGAATAGCGCCATCGTTAACAAACCGTTGCCCACGCGGGTTTTACTGCCGATTTCGACGGTTTCATTGGTGGCGGGTTTGAGATCTAAATTCAGGCCGCCGGTGCTGCCAGAGCGGTACGACAACTCGTTAATGGTCGGCGTTTCAAACCCGCGTCCGGCGGAGAGATACACATTCCACGCATCGGTCACGGCGTACTTTAACGATCCTGCGGGCAGCCATTTGTGGTAGCGGGTGTCGCCGCTGCTATCGGCATTGCCTGGCGTCACATAATAGTCGTTGGAATCAAACCATACCGAACTGTAACGGACTCCGGCGTCGAGGCTCAGTTTGTCGGTTAACTGCCACTGGGTTTGCAGGTATGGGTCAAGGTTCCACATCAGATTGCGCTCGTTGCGGCGCAGGTTGCCTTTTTCACCGTACTCCGGCGTGCTGCCGTTCATCACGAAATTCTCAAAGCCCTTGCGCTTTTCGCTCATGTTTTCGTAATTCAGCCCGACGGTAAAGGTGACCGGGAGCAGTAATTCCCCACGATGCGTCCAGCGAGTATCAATACCCTGATAGTCTCTGTCGAGGTCGATAACGCCACCGGCATGGCTCGGCTTAAGCTGTGGTGCGCGCGGGATCGACTGATATTGCGTAGTCTGGCGCTCACCGGCGTACATCATCACGCTTAGATCATCGCGCTCGCTAAGCTGGCGCTCATAGCGCAATCCCGCCTGCGTTTGCTTGACGGTTTTGCGCATATTGTACTGCTCGCCACGCGGCGACTGCCGTGGGTTCGCGAGTAGCTCGCTGGCATTTAACCCACCAGGATCGTTGGCGTTAATATCGACGCTGTTAAACAGCAGCGTGAGCTTACTGGCTTCGTTAATTCGCACACCGAGTTTGGCATTGGCGAGATTTTTGCGCGCCGCACTGTGGTCACGATAGCCGTGAGTGATGAAACGGTTGGTCGATACCGTGTAATCAACATCTCCGGCGTGGCTGCCGTCGCCGACCGCACCGCTGGCTTTCATGCCGTAATGCCAGGTGCCAAAGCTGCCGTAATAACTGCTGGCTTCAAGCGTGGTCGGCTGTTGGCCGCTTTGTGTCGTGACGTTAACCACGCCGCCGGAGGCGTTGCCATACAGCGCCGAGAACGGGCCGCGCAACACATCAATATGCTCAATACTACCGATATCAATATTAGAAGTTTGCCCCTGGCCGTCCGGCATGGTTGACGGAATACCATCAACGTACAGGCGAATTCCGCGCACGCCATAGGTTGAACGCGAGCCAAAACCGCGAATCGATAGTTGCAGATCCTGGGCGTAGTTCTGCCGGTTTTGAATCTGCAAACCGGGGACGGCGCCGAGCGACTCAGAGAGGTTCACGCGCGGCGCGGCATGGCGCATCTCGTCACCGTCCACCACGCTAACGGAGGCCGGAGTATCCAGTTCCGATACCGTTTGCGGCGCAGCGGTGACGATCAACGTTTGTTCGTCATCGGCCCAGGAAACAGGGGAAAAGATCAGCGGCAACAGCAGCGCGGGCAGCGTTACTGAGCGCACAGTTATGATTTTCATGAAAAACTCGCAAAATGTACCAAATGGAACAGACCCAAATAGAGTAATACTTTTGTAAATATATTGAAAACTTTAGCGGCATTAATCGTTAATTGCAGGTAGCGCAATAGCAACTATTTGGTTGTTGTAGCAAAGAAATGCTCTACTTTTCGTCAATTAATGATTACTATTCTCATCTACAAAACGCGGTGCTACGACGCCGTGAACTCTGAAGCAATGTGAAGCGTAAAAAATCAGTTCATCAAAGGGAGTCGTCATGTCATTACGTCAATTGTCCGCACCGCGCCTGCGCCGTTCTCTGTTGTTGAGTGCTTTACTGCTGGCGGGGAGTTTTAGCGCACATGCCGCAGATGAAATGCTGCGTAAAGCGGTCGGTAAAGGGGCATATGAAATGGCCTATAGCCAACAGGAAAACGCGCTCTGGCTGGCCACTTCGCAAAGCCGTAAAACGGATAAAGGCGGTGTGGTTTATCGTCTTGACCCCGCAACGCTGGAAGTGACCCAGGTTATTCATAACGACCTGAAACCGTTCGGCGCGACGCTGAACAGCCAAACCCAGACGCTGTGGTTTGGTAATACCGTTAACGGCGCAGTCACGGCGATTGATGCGAAAACGGGCGATGTCAAAGGGCGTCTGGTGCTGGATGACCGCCAACGTAGCGAAACCGTGAAGCCGTTGCAGCCGCGTGAGCTGGCGGTGGATGAGAAAACCAACACGGTCTATATCACCGGTATTGGTAAAGAGGGCAGCTCCGTATGGGTGGTTGATGGCGACAAACTGACGCTGAAAACGACCATTACCGGAACCGGCTCTTTTGGTACGGGTCTGGCGGTCGATGCTGAAAAACAGCGTCTGTACGTGACCAACGCCGACGGTGAGCTGATTACCATTGATACTGCCAGTAACAAAATTTTGACCCGTCAGAAACTGCAAGACGACGGTAAAGAGCACTTCTACATGAACATCAGCCTGGATACCGCAGGCCAGCGCGCGTTCATTACCGACTCGAAGCAGCCAGAAGTGCTGGTGGTTAACCTGAAAGATGGCAAAATGCTGGCGAAAGTAGACACCAAAGAAGGGCTGGCGGTGCTGTTTAACCCAGCGCGCAACGAAGCCTACGTCACCCAGCGTAAAGCCGGTACGGTGACGGTTATCGATGCCAAAACGTATAAAGTGACGAAAACTATCCAGACCCCAACCTTCCCGAACAGCCTGGCGCTGTCCGCCGATGGTAAAACGCTGTACGTCAGCGTGAAGCAGGAGTCTACCCGTCAGAAAGAGGCTACTCAGCCTGATGATGTGATTCGTATCGCACTGTAAAATTGCCTGTGGGAGGTGTGATCTGCACCTCCCGAATCCTGCTGTTTATCTCCTGTTACACCTCGCTCATAGCCAGCCTCGCCATCGGGCATACAATACGCCGACTTGTCCCTACAAAATATATGGAAACTACGGTATGGAAACTGTCAGCGGAAGAATCAAGAAATCTTTATCTGTTTTGTGCGCAGGGGCGATGTTATTCGCGCTGGCGGGATGCTCAACGCAATACGTGATGACCACCACAAACGGGCATACGTTAGTGGCCTACGGCAAGCCGGAGGTGGATGCAAACCGTGGTATCACGCGCTATGTTGATGAATACGGCTACACGCGCGAAATCAGCAGTAGTGATGTGGTGCAGGTCGCGGAAAAGCAATAAACGTTAGCGGGCGCGCTTACGATACTCGCCGGGGGACATCCCAAAACGTTGTTTGAATGCGGTGGAAAAATGGCTGTGGTCGCTGAAGCCCCAGCGGTAACCGATACCGGCCAGTTTTTCATCGTCGCGCGCGCTTTGCAGCGCTCTGGCGCAGAGATCCAGACGACGGTTTTTAATGTACTGCGCCACCACCAGCCCTTTATCGGCAAACAGCCGGTACAGGCTTCTTACCGACATCCCCGTTTCCCCCGCCAGCCATTCCGGGCGCAAGTGCTCTTCCTGAATCGCATCATCTATTAGCGTCATGATTTTCTGAAATTGCTTCTCGCGCCGCGTCGGTGTCACGGTTTGTCGGTGCAGCATAGGGCGCAGTAGGCACACCATCGCCTCTAACGCCGCCTCGCTTTCACTGGCAGAAAGCGACGGGCTGCTCATGCTCTCATGCAGTAATCGCTGGCTGAGCTGTACCATCGGTAGCGAACGCTCCAGCCGAGTCACTGCGCTTATCCCACTGCCACGAAGCGAGTTCTCCAGCAGTTGGCGTGGCAGTAACAGCGACACTTGTCGTGACGTTTGCTGCCACAAAATGGAGCAGGGGCGCGAAGCATCAATCAACGTCATATCACCGGTTTCAAGGTGAACCTGGCGGTCATCTTGCTCGATATGAGCCTGGCCGGAAAGCTGAAAAACGGTATAAAACCATGCGTCGTTGCCGTGGCGGATCTCCTGGCGCGTGCGGTACAGATTCACGTTGCGAGTGGTGACGGTGCTCAGCTTGAGGCTGCCAGCATAACTGGTGTCGATTTCGCCGTGAAAATCGTCCTCCAGCGGGCGGGCGGCAAAATTGCCACAGACCTGATTAATTGTTGCCAGCCAGTGCTGATATGCCTCATCGCGCTCTATTGCTGCCATACGCCATCTCTGCAATGAAAATGTATGGTTATTGTTGCATTTATGTTTATACAAACAAGAGCGCGGCGGAGAATATATGAAAGAACTATTACCTGCGGCACATTTCTGCCATCGCAATCTGTTGATTTGCGGTGTCTGTCACAGCCGTAAAAGCGAATGTCACAGAGACAAAAGCGCCTTTGCCTGACGCGCCGTAGACTGAAAATACCCTATACATCATCCTTCAGCCTGGAGGATGGCCTGTATATCCGCAAAGAATAAGGAGACGATATGTCCACAGCACCGGTAGCACTGCTCGCCAGCGTGCAGCAATTCTTAGACCGTCAGCACGGTTTATACATCGATGGCGCGCAGCAGGCCGCGCAAAGCGAAAAACGTCTCACCGTAT
Organism: Kluyvera fluvialis; assembly: GCF_059725275.1. Lineage (NCBI taxonomy): Bacteria > Pseudomonadati > Pseudomonadota > Gammaproteobacteria > Enterobacterales > Enterobacteriaceae > Kluyvera > Kluyvera fluvialis. The sequence goes on from NZ_AP046142.1 coordinate 2,491,923, forward strand.
GGAACCCGGCAACCGGTCAGGCGATTGCCAGTACCGCAGACGCCAGTGTCGCCGACGTTGATCGCGCTGTGATGTCGGCCTGGCGCGTGTTTGTCTCCCGCGATTGGGCCGGACGCCCGCCAGCCGATCGCGAACGCATTCTGCTGCGCTTTGCCGATTTAGTCGAACAGCATGGCGAGGAACTGGCGCAGTTAGAAACGCTGGAGCAGGGCAAATCTATCAATATTTCTCGCGCCTTCGAAGTGGGCTGTACGCTGAACTGGATGCGCTATACCGCCGGGCTGACTACCAAAATAAGTGGTCGCACGCTGGATGTTTCTATCCCATTCCCGCAGGGCGCGCGCTACCAGGCGTGGACGAAAAAAGAGCCGGTGGGCGTGGTGGCGGGTATCGTGCCGTGGAACTTCCCGCTGATGATTGGCATGTGGAAAGTGATGCCAGCGCTGGCGGCGGGCTGCTCGATTGTGATTAAACCTTCTGAAACCACGCCGTTAACGCTGCTGCGCGTGGCGGAACTGGCCAGCGAAGCCGGTATTCCAGACGGCGTGTTTAACGTCGTCACCGGCAGTGGCGCAGAGTGCGGCGCAGCGCTGACCTCGCACCCGCAGGTAGCAAAGGTGAGCTTTACCGGTTCTACCGCCACCGGCAAACAGATTGCCCGCGTTGCCGCCGACCGCCTGACCCGCGTCACGCTGGAACTGGGCGGCAAAAACCCGGCTATCGTACTGAAAGACGCCGACCCCGCGTGGGTTATCGAAGGGCTGATGACCGGCAGCTTCCTCAATCAAGGGCAGGTGTGTGCTGCCAGTTCGCGTATCTACATTGAAGCGCCGCTGTTTGACACCCTGGTCAGCGGCTTTGAACAGGCGGTGAAATCACTGCAAGTGGGGCCGGGCATGTTGGAAAGCACCCAGATTAACCCTGTGGTTTCCAGGGCGCATTGCGCGAAAGTGGCGGCCTATCTGGACGATGCTCGCCAGCAAAAAGCCGAAATTATCAGCGGCCATTCCGGCCCCGATGGCCAGGGCTATTACATCCCGCCAACGCTTGTGATTAATCCCTCGGCTAACCTGCGTTTAACCCGTGAAGAAGTGTTTGGCCCCGTGGTTAACCTGGTGCGCGTCGCCGACGGCGAAGAGGCATTACGGCTGGCAAACGACAGTGATTTTGGCCTGACCGCCAGCGTCTGGACGCGTGATCTGACCCAGGCATTAAACTACACCGACCGTTTGCAGGCTGGCACAGTGTGGGTCAACAGCCATACGCTTATCGATGCCAACCTGCCATTCGGCGGTATGAAGCAGTCCGGTACGGGGCGCGATTTCGGCCCAGACTGGCTAAACGACTGGTGCGAAACGAAATCGGTGTGCGTGCGCTATTAAGGTTTTTTGGCGTTGATCAATGCCGGTAAGGACGTGAGGAAGTCTCTGTCATAGAGAAGGAAAGGCGAAACGGGCATGGAAATTGCGATCTCCTGATTATGAAAATAATTCAGTGAGAATAATGCTTCCATGCCCGTGAGTGTATTATGCCAGAACCATTATTAGTGCTGATTTTTCATGGCCGCTTAAAAGCGAATGAAATCACGGCAATAAATATAATTAGGTTAAGGTTTTATATGTGTTATTAGATTTTTGCAATCTATCTACCGACAGAAGCTGGATAACGCTCCAGCCAGCGCGCCGGGATTTTCCCAGGACATGCAATGTCCACAGTTGGGTAAAATAACCGTTTGAACACCCGTAGCGGCGAGGCGAGTAAAATCATCATCGGGTAAGGAGTGCTCTCCAAAAATCAGTTGCTTGGCTACTGGCAGACTGACAAAGCGATCGAACCAGTTGCTACCGGCAATCAGGCTGGCAGCACCGCGCCACACTGCCCACGGGGCATTTATCGCTAAGCTTCCCGCCCACGGACCTCTTTCCTCTGCCACCATGCGTTGCCACTCGCTGTCAATAAACTGCTCCTCACTGTGGCTACAGATTTGTCGGCTAAAAAAACCACCGCCGGGATGAAAATTTGGCTCAGAGACGACCAGTCCCTGCAGGTATTCTCCGAGCTGTTCAGCCGCTTCAATGCTAATGCTGCCTCCCATGCTATGCCCGTATAAAAAGCACTTTTTTAGCCCAAGGTGCAGCACTAACTCTGCAATGACGCCTGCCTGCTCTGTAATTGAGTAGTTGTAATTCAGTGGCTTTTGGCTGTATCCACAGCCAGGTAAATCCACCAAAATTGCCCGTCTTGCGGCGAATAAAGAGTCGGTGACTACACGAGGATATTCGTATGAGGAGGCACAGCCTAAGCCATGCACAAAAATAATCGGCGTGCCGCTTCCGGGTAAGTCATGCCAGCGAACAAGGCACTGTGCGGTGGAGGAAAAGAAAGCATCCATTGGTTATCTCGGGGCTCATCTGGGGCCACAATAAAGCGACAGTAGTGTGACCGACAATGATTCTGTTGTTGCAAGAAATCAAGCCTTTTTCCGAGAGTGACATGTTCAATAAGACGGAGGCGTGGAGCCATGCTGTTTGCAAGTGGAATAACACGCGATAATTCAATTTGTTATGTGAAAATACCATAAAAAAACCCCAGCCTTTCAGCCGGGGATATTCACTGACTCAGTGGCTTACTTTTTCTTCTCGTCAAGCGTTGGCGTTTCATCAAAGAAGTTCCACGGTTTCAGCAAGGTATGCACCCATTCGGTTGGCATAATCGGCCACTCTTCGGCGCGGGCGACGTGGGTTGTACCGGTCGTCATCCATACCACGGTGTCGGTGTTTTCCAGCGATTCGTTGTCGTTAACGTACTGCCCCAGACCGGTGTCGTGCACGGAACGGTTAGGATATTTGCCTTCAGGGAAGCGCTCGTCAGCGTGGTAGCGCGTCACCCAAAGCTGTTTGTCCATAAAACTCAGACGGTGATAAATCCACTCATCGGGTGCAAACTGCGCGCCTTTGGCTACCGGATGCGTGCCGCCTGCGTAAGGGATAATCTGGTAAGAAACCGCGTTACCCATACGGTTTTCTTTGTTTGGGTTGCTCAGCAGGCGAATAGTGCCGGGGTCAAACTTCTGCGCTGCGTCTTTCTCATTGCTGATGGCGTACTCGTTAATCTGCATAGTACTGGTGCGCGGGCCGCCAGCGGTGTTTGGTTTAACGACCGGATCCATCGCCACCAGGCTGTTATTTTCGCCGTCTACGTCGAGATCAAGACGGAAGTTGTAGATATGCTGGTGCGTTGTGCCCACGATATTGTGGTCAATCAGCGTACCGTAACGGGTATCCTCTTTCGCGCTGGGGTCGTGCATGGTTTTGGCTTTTACGCCTTTTACTGCTTCGATACCTGTCGCTCCTGCATCGATGCCGATCGTGCCATTTTCGTGGAAGATCCAGTCAAAGATATAATCGTAGTTACCTACGGTACTTACCCAACGCACCACCAGCTCACGACGCTGGGTGCTGACGTTAGGCTGGCCCATTTCCTGGTGCTTATATTCCGGCCCAGCATAGCGCTCGAACACGGCGATAGCGCGCGGGATCTCGGTCGGTGTCCCGGTGTAGTCGGCGATAGTTTCATTCAGCAATACGGCGTTAGACGGGGCATCTTTGCCTCGCGCGATAGGCGAGGTGAGCGTGCCCATACCGTAGTCGCCAGAGTCGAGATAGGCTTTGAAATACCAGCCAATATCCGGGTCGCCGTAAGGCACAATCATGCCGCCGAGCGAGCCTTCATACATCACTTTGCGTTTAGTACCGTTGTCGTTATAGGTCACGGTCGAAAGAATCGGCCCCACACGGGAGTTCATGCTCAGGTGGAAGTCCCAGTTGCGCCAGTGGATCATATCACCGGTGATGGTGTAGTTTTTGCCTTCCGGTTCAATGATATCCAGAGGTTTTACGGCTGGTGCAACGCGGTCGCGACCGTCGTAAGAGCGAGCCGCCATCGGCACGGGGATCACCGGGCCTTCTTCCAGCTTCACAATTTTCTTCTGTTCAAGGTCGACAACGGCCACCAGATTCTCAATAGGGTGCGCCCAGTAGTTCCCGTCGCCCACGTCCAGATAGCTGATTACTTTCAGTAGGCGCGCGTCCTGTTTCAGGCCGTCTTTACCGTCAAAATAGCCCACGGTGAGCGGGGTGGTGATGACTTTTTTCGGGTCGCTGATGCCGCGTTTTTTCACCGCTTCGGCAAACTCTGCGCTGGCGTTAATGATATTTTGTACGCTGCCGAAATCATCAATCAGCACCATACCGTGCGCGTCTTTGATAGGCTGCCAGGAGAGGATTTTTTTGTTTTGCAGGTCAACAACGCCTTCAATGATGTGCTTGCCATCGAGCATGATGACATCGGCTTTACGCGGTTCGTCAAAGGTTTTGCCTTCCAGCGCAAAAGCCCACACGGCGGCTTTCTCCGGCGGGCGCAGAGAAATCTCGGTAAAACGGGTGTTCGGTTTAAAATCTGGCGAGGCTTTGGCTATCTCAACGGCCTGTTTGATTTCGTCGGCGCTCAGGGCATTCAGCGGATGTGGGCTTTTTTCCACCTGGAAGGTTTGATCCAGACCAGACTGGAAAACGTCATTGATAAAGGTTTCGGAAACCCACGCTTTGTTGTCCTTCATGACGACAGGAACCGGCAAATCCAGCGTTTGCCCGTTGACTACCGCAGTTTTCGCGCCCGGTTTCACCTTCACGTAAGCGCCGTCTTTTATCAGGGTGTACATCTGCGCGTAGTCATCCCACTGAACGTCGGCGCCAAAGTCTTGCAGCGCTTTATCCATCGGTATCATATGCGCCTCGCCGCCGTGGGCGAAAACGGGGGTTTGCCAGGCGCAGAACAGGGCGACAGCCAGCGCCAGCGCTGTTTTGCGTTTCGAACGAATCGAACCTTTTGACATTGTGACCTCATCTTATCGTTATGTTGTTGTGCCTTACCGCTGCTTATTCGGCTTCAGCTTCTTAAACTAACAGCCGAACGTCACTCTCTGTTTGCTTGCGCTTGCCAGGTTGTTTGTCAGTTTTGCCAATACACGGCATAAAAAATGCCTCGAGAGAGGCACTGTTTGTTACTGTCTGCCTAATAAGGAGGGGAATATACAAAACCTGGTATTGGAAAATAAAAATAAGCAGTAAAATATAATAAAATGAAATATGAATGGATGAAGTATTTAATTTTTGTATTGTTAATGAAAATAATTTTTGTTTTTTTATTTGTATCGCGATTGTAATCACATTCCATTGTATAGGGATTTTTAACTATATAACTGCTGTAATGTCTCCAAGAAAATTATGAATGATTTTACAAGCCAAATGGGTTGTTCTTTGATGGGTGAGACTATTAGTTGAAAAGGAGATAAATTATGACTATCGGATATTTTTTATGAGCACAGCCGAAGTGGGTGGGATAGGTTCAGCTCTTTGCCTGGTTACAGGCTTGGGCTTTAGTATTGGAGCTGCCAAATTAGCTGAAGATATAGGCGAAAATTTAGGTGGGCATGGAGGTAATATAATATATGAACATTATATTGAATAAATGCGGAAATATAGGTTTTATTGTTTTTTTATTATGTTTGATTGTGATGGTGTTTATTGTATTTGCGCGTGCTTATAATAAGTCTGTATATTCTGAAATTAAAAAATTATATCAGACTAAATACAAAATATATCCTACCGCTTTATCCAGGTATGAGAATGCTTCATTGGTCACATCTGCGACATACTTAGGTAATGTATTTCCTATAATGAAGATATTACTCTTGCCATATAATAAGAGGTGTGGCATGGAGAAAGAACAGGTTGATTTCTTGAAAGAATTACCAATCAGATTAACAGTTGGATATAAATTTGAAGCAATATTATGGTTTATTCAAACGATGTTGCTTTCAGTAATGATCATTCTAGTCCTTCAGCGATAAACCGTGTGGCGCTACCACTATAAAGAGTGACTGTGCATCTAAAAGAATACATCAGATTTGGGCTGTAAAAGCCTCCATTACAGCAAACACCTGATCAAAGAGTTGAACGCCTTTTTTATCTTTAGTTAGCTGGTCATTAATGAATTTTAATGAGCTTCACTATGCGCCCCTCTCCCTCAAGGAGAGGGGCAGGTGAGGGGCTAGGCAAAATCCCCGTTCTGGCGCGCAACCAGCGTCAGAATGGAATACAGCGCAACCGCCTGTTGATGCTGATTGAAAATCTCTACCGACCATTCCACTACGCCGGTGGCTTGCTCCTCGGCGCTACGCTGGCGTTTCACCGTTTTGCGTTTACAGGTCAGGCGCACCTGAATGGTATCGCCCGGTTTCACCGGCTCGATAAAACGCAGGTTTTCCATACCGTAGTTGGCGATAACCGGCCCTACGCCGGGGTCAACAAACAAACCGGCGGCGGCAGAAATCAGGAAATAACCGTGTGCCACACGCTCGCCAAACAGTGATTGTGCCGCGCCGATTTTGTCCATATGGGCGTAGAAGTGGTCACCGCTCAGGCAGGCGAAATTCACCACATCGGCTTCGGTAACGGTACGGCGATGAGTCAGCAGGCTGTCGCCTGGCTGGATCTGTTCGAAATATTTACGGAATGGATGAACATGGTCTTCCGCCACCTGTGCGCCGCGTACCCACTGTTTGCCAATCGCCGCCAGCATGGTTGGGCTGCCCTGTATCGCGGTGCGTTGCAGGTAGTGTTTTACCGCGCGCAGGCCGCCAAGTTCCTCTCCGCCGCCCGCACGCCCTGGGCCACCGTGAACCAGTTGGGGTAGTGGCGAGCCGTGGCCGGTCGATTCGGCGGATGACTCCTCATTCAACACCTGAATACGCCCGTGAGCGCGGGCCGCACCGAGGATAAACTCGCGCGCCAGCGTGCTGTCGGCCGTCACCAGCGTTCCCGCCAGGCTGCCGCCGCCGGCGCGCGCCAGCGTCAAAGCGTGCTCGCGGTGTTGATACGGCATCAGAGTCGCGACGGGGCCAAACGCTTCGATGGCGTGAACCGCCGCCACTTCATCCGGCTGCGAGCAAAATAACAGCGTCGGCGGGAAAAAAGCGCCCGTCGCGTTGAGATCCGCTTTGCCGCCCAGCAGCGCTTCACATCCCGCTTCCAGCAGGCGATTGACGTTCTCCTGCACATCGCGGCGCTGGTCAGTATTGACCAGCGCACCCATTTTCACGCCTTCCTGCGCCGGATCGCCGACCACCACTTTTTGCAGCCGCGCTATCAGCGCGTCACTCACCGCTTGCACCTGCGCTTGCGGCACGATAATACGGCGGATCGCCGTACATTTTTGACCGGCTTTGGCGGTCATCTCACGTACCACTTCACGGATAAACAGCGCGAATTCCGGCTGCTCCGGCGTGACGTCCTCGCCCAGCACACAGCAGTTGAGCGAGTCGGCTTCCATCGTGAAAGGAATGGATTTCGCCACCAGGTTCGGGTGTACCCGTAGCTGTTGTCCGGTGTGCGCAGAACCGGTAAACGTCACCACATCCTGGCTGTCGAGGTGGTCGAGCAGGTCGCCCGCGCCGCCGCAAATAACGCTGATTGCACCGTCCGGCACCAGGCCGCTATCGATAATTGTTTTGACCATCGCTTGTGTTAACTGCGCGGTCGCGGTTGCGGGTTTGATGATAGCGGGCATCCCGGCAAGCCAGGTCGGCGCGAGCTTTTCTAACATTCCCCAGCAGGGGAAGTTAAAGGCGTTGATGTGAACCGCCACGCCAGATTTTGACGTCAGCACGTGACGGGCGGCAAATCCCCCCGCTTTGGACAACGGGATCAGTTCATCTTCCGGCCACAGCGTATCGTCCGGCAGCTCGCGGCTACCCAGGCTTGCGTAGGTAAAGAGAGTGCCGATACCGCCCTCGATATCTACCCAACTGTCGGCGCGGGTCGCACCCGTTTCAGCCGAAATCGCATAGAAATCGGCTTTGTGTTCCAGCAGGTGTTTCGCAACGGCTTTCAGCATCGCGCTGCGTTCAATAAAGGTCATCGCCTGTAACGCTTTCCCGCCGTGCTCAATGGCATAGCGGCGCGCTTGCGCCATATCCAACCCCGCGCTGGTAACGTCCCACAGCGGCTCACCGCTAATGGCGTGATGAATAGTGCGAATGTGACCCCGGCCTGTCTGCCAGGTGCCGGACAAATAGCTGGCTAGCTGCTGCATGGTGAATCTCCAGATATGTTACGTGATCTCGCCTTAAATAGTTCTTTTCTGAATCACAAAATGCAAGTTAGTTTTTAATAATTTATTAACATTGCGATCGCAAGCACTTTGCGAGATTTTCTTATCACACTGTTATTTATAGCAATTACAAAAGCGTTTGCGGCGCTCATCACAAAATTCACAAACAAAATTTGTGGTTTTATTTAACCAAGATGTAACTTTTATAAAACAAAGTGATTCGCAAAAATGGATTTGTTGAATTTATCGGAATCATAAGGTGATGACGTGAAAGAAGAACAACGCTTTGACCAGCGCATCGCGCAGGAAACGGCCATCGAGCCGCAGGACTGGATGCCCGACGCCTACCGTAAAACGCTGATTCGCCAGATAGGCCAACACGCGCACTCGGAAATCGTCGGTATGCTGCCGGAAGGTAACTGGATAACCCGCGCGCCGACCCTGCGTCGTAAAGCCATTCTGCTGGCGAAAGTGCAAGATGAAGCCGGACACGGCCTGTACCTCTATAGCGCAGCGGAAACGCTCGGCTGCGCCCGCGAAGATCTGTACCAGAAAATGCTCGACGGGCAGATGAAATACTCCTCGATCTTTAACTATCCAACCCTGAGCTGGGCCGATATCGGCGTCATTGGCTGGTTAGTCGATGGTGCGGCGATTGTGAACCAGGTGGCGCTGTGCCGTACCTCTTACGGCCCGTATGCCCGTGCGATGGTCAAAATCTGCAAAGAAGAGAACTTCCACCAGCGTCAGGGCTTTGAGGCCTGCATGGCGCTGGCGCAGGGCAGCGAAGAACAACGGCAGATGCTGCAAGACGCCATCAACCGTTTCTGGTGGCCAGCGCTGATGATGTTTGGCCCTAATGATGACAACTCACCGAACAGCGCGCGCAGCATGGCGTGGAAAATCAAACTGCATTCCAACGACGAACTGCGTCAGCGCTTTGTGGACAACACCGTGCCGCAGGTGGAAATCCTCGGTATGACCGTGCCGGACGCCGATCTTCAGTTTGACGAAACTACCGGTCACTACCGTTTTGGCGAGATTGACTGGCAAGAATTTAACGAGGTCATCAGCGGGCGTGGCGTATGTAACCACGAACGCCTGAGCGCCAAGCGCAAGGCCTGGGACGAGGGCGCATGGGTGCGTGAAGCCGCGCTGGCTCATGGGCAAAAACAACAGGCCCGCAACGCGGCGTAAGGAGAGAAAAATGAGCAAAACATACTGGCCGTTGTACGAAGTGTTTGTCCGCAGCAAACAGGGATTGTCGCACCGTCACGTTGGCAGCCTGCACGCCGCCGACGACCAAATGGCGCTGGAAAATGCCCGCGATGCCTATACCCGCCGCAGCGAAGGCTGCTCAATCTGGGTGGTGAAAGCCAGCGAGATAGTCGCCTCTCAGCCAGAAGAACGTGGTGAATTTTTCGACCCGGCGGAGAGCAAAATCTACCGCCATCCCACGTTCTACAGCGTGCCGGACGGCATGGAACATATGTGAGGCAACGATGAATAACCTGAATCCCGTTGCAACCTATGCCCTGCGTCTGGGCGATAACGGCCTGGTGCTGGCTCAGCGTTTAGGCGCGTGGTGCGGTCATGCGCCAGAGCTGGAAATCGACCTCGCGCTGGCCAATATCGGCCTCGACCTGTTAGGCCAGGCGCGCAACTTCCTCAGCTATGCGGCAGAACTTTCTGGCAGCGGCGACGAAGACACGCTGGCCTTTACCCGTGACGAGCGCCAGTTCTGCAACCTGCTGCTGGTGGAACAACCCAACGGTAATTTCGCCGACACCATCGCTCGCCAGTTCTTTATTGATGTCTGGCACGTGGCGCTGTTTAGCCGCCTGGTGTACAGCCGCGATGCGCAAATCGCCGCCATTGCCGCCAAAGGGCAAAAAGAGGTGCGCTACCACCAACGCTTTAGCCGTGGCTGGCTGGAGCGTCTGGGCAACGGCAGCGAACTCTCTGCCAGGCGGATGCAGCAGGCCGTCGATAACCTGTGGCGTTTCACCGGCGAGCTATTCCTCGCCGACGAGCTGGAGATCAGCCTTGCTGAACAGGGCATTGCCGTTGACCCGCGTGAATTAGAGGCCGAATGGCAGGCAACGGTGCACACCGCGCTGCTCGATTCCGGCCTCAGTATTCCGCAGGAAGCCGCATTTCGTAGCGGTGGCAAACAAGGGCGACACAGTGAACATCTCGGCCCGATGCTGGCTGAAATGCAGTATTTACAACGGTCGTATCCCGGCCAGCAGTGGTAACTGGAGGTGGCTATGCAACGTCTTGCCGCAATCGCTCCCGCAGAGGTTCGTACCGTCTGGGGCTTATTAAGCGCCATTCCTGACCCGGAAGTTCCGGTGCTGACCATTACCGATCTCGGTATGGTTCGCCGCGTCGAGCGCCACGGCGACGGCTGGGTAATTGGTTTCACGCCAACCTACTCAGGCTGCCCAGCCACCGAACACCTGCTGGGGGAAATTCGCGCGGTGATGAGCGAGCACGGCTACACGCCGGTGCACATCGTGCTGCAACTTGACCCGCCGTGGACCACCGACTGGATGAACCCGGACGCCCGCGAGCGTCTGCGCCAGTACGGCATCAGCCCGCCGCAGGCTCATACCTGCCACGCAGGGATGCCAGAGGATGTGGTTTGCCCACGTTGCGGCAGCACTCACACCTCGCTGATTAGCGAATTCGGTTCCACGGCCTGTAAAGCGCTGTATCGCTGCGATAGCTGCCGTGAACCCTTTGATTACTTTAAATGTATTTGAGGTTGCGATGACAACATTTCATTCGCTTACCGTGGCCAACGTTGAACCGGAAACCCGTGATTCGGTGACGATCACGTTCGCCATTCCCGAGGCGCTGCGTACGCAATATGCCTTTCGCCCTGGTCAGCATCTGACCCTGAAAGCCCGTCTCGGCGGGGAAGAATTACGCCGCTGTTACTCTATTTGTCGCAGCCGCTCGCCGTCAGAAATTAGCGTGGCGGTGAAAGCCATCGACGGCGGTCGTTTCTCTCGCTACGCCCAGCAGGATATTCAGCAGGGAATGGCGATTGAGGTGATGGTTCCGCAGGGGCACTTTGGCTATCAGCCACAGGCTGAACGCTGTGCGCAATACCTGGCGATTGCCGCCGGTTCCGGCATTACGCCGATGATGGCGATTATCGAAGCGACGCTGGCGACGGAAACCCGCAGCCAGTTCACCCTGATTTACGGCAACCGTAGCAGCCACAGCATGATGTTCCGCCAGGCGCTGGCTGACCTGAAAGACCGCTATCCGCAGCGCTTGCAGGTTGTGCACCTGTTCAGCCAGGAATCGATGGACAGCGACCTGCTACAGGGGCGCATCGACGGCGACAAACTGCGCGCGCTTTCCGCGCATCTGCTGGACTTCAGCCGTTTTGACGACGCTTTTATCTGCGGCCCATCGGCGATGATGGACGAGGCAGAAATAGCCCTGCGTGAGCTGGGAATGGCGGAGAAATCCATTCACCTTGAACGCTTTAATACGCCAGGCACTGGCGTGAAACGCGCCACCGGCGTACAGGCAGAAGGGCGCACCGTGACGATTCGTCAGGATGGACGTGACCGCCTGATTGCCTTAAGCGCCGAAGATGACAGCATTCTCGACGCCGCACTGCGTCAGGGTGCGGATCTGCCGTTCGCCTGCAAAGGCGGCGTCTGCGCCACCTGCAAATGTAAAGTCCTGCGCGGTGAGGTGGCGATGGCGGCCAACTACAGCCTGGAAGCCGATGAAGTGGCGGCGGGCTATGTGCTGAGCTGCCAGGCGCTGCCAACCAGCGGCGATGTGGTGGTCGATTTTGACGCGCGGGGGATGGCATGAGTGAACTGCTGATAACCCGCCACGGCAGCGTATTGCAACTGACGCTCAACCGCCCGCAGGCGCGCAACGCGTTAAACAACGCGCTGCTGACGCAAATAGCACAAGCGTTGGAAAACGCGGCGGCGGATGCCACGGTTAGCGTCTGCGTGATTAGCGGCAACCCGCGCTATTTCGCCGCTGGCGCGGATCTCAACGAAATGGCAGAAAACGATCTGCCCGCCACCTTTGACGACGTTCGCCCACGTCTGTGGGCGCGTATCGATGCCTTTAACAAGCCGCTGATTGCCGTGGTCAATGGCTACGCGCTGGGCGCGGGCTGTGAACTGGCGCTGCTGTGTGACCTGGTGATCGCCGGTGATAACGCCCGCTTTGGCTTGCCGGAAATCACCCTCGGCACGATGCCTGGCGCAGGCGGTACGCAGCGTTTAATTCGCAGTGTGGGCAAAGCGCTGGCGAGCCGAATGGTACTGAGCGGCGAAAGCATCGATGCCCAACGCGCGCAACAGGCTGGGCTGGTGAGTGACATTTATCCGGCCATGCTCTCTGACGAATACGCTTTAGCGCTGGCCGCGACTCTTGCGCGCCACTCGCCGCTGGCGTTACGGGCGGCAAAACAGGCGCTGCGTCTGGCGCACGAAGTCAATTTACAGGCCGGCCTGGTGCAAGAACGCCAGCTCTTTACCGTGCTGAGCGGCACTGACGATCGCCGCGAAGGCATCGCCGCTTTCTTACAAAAACGTACACCGGAATTTAAAGGACGCTAATCGTGGAAGCATTCATTCTCAGCGATGTTGAGCAGGGCGTTATGACGATTACCCTTAATCGGCCGGAGCGGCTCAACAGCTTTAATGACGTGATGCATCAGCAGCTTGCAGAGTGCCTGAAGCAAGCAGAGCGCGACGACACTATCCGTTGCCTGCTGATAACCGGCGCCGGGCGTGGCTTTTGCGCCGGACAAGATCTTAACGACCGTAACGTTGATCCAAGCGGCCCCGCGCCGGATCTCGGCATGTCGGTTGAACGTTTTTATAACCCGCTGGTGCGCCGTCTGGCGGCGCTACCCAAACCGGTGATTTGCGCGGTAAACGGTGTGGCGGCTGGCGCCGGAGCCACACTGGCGCTGGGCTGCGATATTGTGCTGGCGGCGCGCTCTGCCAAATTTGTGATGGCGTTTAGCAAACTGGGGCTCGTCCCCGATTGCGGCGGCAGTTGGCTGTTGCCACGCGTGACCAGCCGTGCGCGGGCGATGGGGCTGGCGCTGCTTGGTGATAGCCTCAGCGCGGAACAGGCCGCGCAGTGGGGCATGATTTGGCAACTGGTTGATGACGCCGAGCTTAAAGACACCAGTCTGACATTGGCGCGCCATCTTGCTTCCCAGCCGACCTACGGCCTGGGGCTGATTAAAAAAGCGTTGCAGCTTTCCGAAACCAACAGCCTGGATCAACAGCTTGATGTCGAGCGGGATTTCCAGCGCATGGCAGGGCGCAGCGATGATTACCGCGAAGGCGTGAGCGCATTCCTGGCTAAACGTCCTCCACAGTTCAGCGGGAAATAAACCATGAGCCAAACACTTCATACCGTCGCCGTGATTGGCGGCGGCACAATGGGCGCAGGCATTGCCGAAGTGGCGGCCAGCGCCGGGCATTCGGTGTTGCTGTTCGACATTGACGACGCAGCGATAACCCGCGCGGTTGACGGCATTCGTCAACGGCTTGAGTCACGCGTCGCACGTGGCAAGCTGAATGCAGAGCAGGCGCAAACCCTGCTGGCGCGAATCACCCCCGCGCATGAGCTCACGCAACTGGCAGGGGCGCAACTGGTGATTGAAGCCGCCTCTGAACGTCTGGAGGTGAAAAAAGCGCTGTTCAGCCAACTGGCGGAAATTTGCTCGCCCTCGACGCTGCTCACCAGCAACACCTCATCCATTTCCATTACCGCTATTGCCGCTGAGGTTAAACATCCCGAACGGGTGGCGGGGCTGCACTTTTTCAACCCCGCGCCGGTGATGAAACTGGTGGAAGTGGTCAGTGGCCTGGCGACCTCCAGCGAAGTGGTTGAACAACTGTGTCAGTGCGTTAGCGCCTGGGGCAAACAGCCGGTGCGCTGCCGCTCGACGCCGGGCTTTATAGTCAACCGTGTGGCGCGCCCATACTACGCCGAAGCGTGGCGCGCGTTGGAAGAACAGGTCGCCACGCCGGAGGTAATTGATGCGGCGCTTCGCGACGGCGGCGGTTTCCCGATGGGGCCGCTGGCATTGACGGATCTGATAGGCCAGGACGTAAACTTTGCCGTGACCTGCTCGGTATTTAACGCTTTCTGGCAAGACCGTCGTTTTGTGCCGTCGCTGCTGCAACAGGAGCTGGTGTTAGGCGGGCGTCTGGGCAAAAAAAGCGGTCATGGTGTGTATCGCTGGCCGACTGAACCCCAGCCGGAGCTGGCGCTGAGCACGGTTGCGGCGGAGAAGGGGGCGCAACTTGTTCAATCAAAAAGTGACAGTGTCACAGAGCTGGGCGATGTTTTACTGCTGGAAACCACCGGTGAAACCGCGCTGGCGCTGAGCGTTCGCCATGCCCGACCGGTGGTGGTGTATGACCATCATGTTGGCGACACCGTGGTGCTGGCAAGCGCCGAAACCAACCCGCAGTCGGCGACGGATAAAGCGGTGCACTACTTCCAACAGCAGGGCAAAAAAGTGCTCCAGATTGCCGATTATCCGGGGCTGTTGGTGTGGCGCACTGTGGCGATGCTGGCGAACGAAGCGCTGGATGCACTGCAAAAAGGTGTTGCCAGCGCGGACGATATCGATACCGCCATGCGTCTGGGCGTCAACTACCCGCGCGGCCCGATGGCGTGGGGGGAATCGCTCGGCTGGCAGCGCGTGCTACGCCTGCTGGAGAACCTGCAACAGCACTACGGTGAAGAACGTTATCGCCCCAGTGCACTGCTGCGCCAGAAGGCGCTGAGGGAGAAAGGCCATGAGTAATCAGGCCTGGCGCAACGCCCGCGCCATGTATGAGAAAGATATCTGCGCCCGCACGCTGGGCATTGAGTTAATCGAAATGGACGACGGTTACGCCCAACTGAGCATGTCGGTTTCGCCGACGATGCTCAACGGCCACCACACCTGCCACGGCGGGCAACTGTTTTCACTTGCCGATACCGCATTCGCCTACGCCTGCAACAGCCAGGGGCTGGCGGCGGTGGCTTCGGCAGCCAGCATTGATTTTCTGCGTCCGGCGTTTGTCGGTGACCTGCTGATCGCCACCGCGCGGGTTAAGCAGCAGGGCAAAGTGACCGGCGTTTACGACATTGAAATTACCAACCAGCAACAAAAAACCGTAGCCCTGTTTCGCGGTAAATCGCACCGCATCGGCGGCACTATCACAGGAGAAGTCTAATGCGTGACGCCTTTATTTGTGACGGGATCCGTACCCCGATTGGCCGCTACGGCGGGGCGCTGGCGGGCGTTCGTGCTGATGATCTGGCGGCGGTTCCTCTGCGTGAACTGCTAAGCCGTAACCCCAAATTAGACCCAAGCTGCATTGATGACGTTATCTTCGGCTGCGCCAACCAGGCCGGGGAAGATAACCGTAACGTGGCGCATATGGCGACGCTGCTGGCGGGTTATCCGCACAGCGTTTCCGGTACGACCATCAACCGCCTGTGTGGCTCTGGGCTGGATGCAATCGGCTTTGCCGCCCGCGCGATTAAAGCCGGTGATGCGGATTTGCTGATTGCCGGTGGCGTCGAGTCGATGTCCCGCGCGCCATTCGTGATGGGCAAAGCGACCGCGCCATTCCAGCGCCAGGCCGAAATGTTTGATACCACCATCGGCTGGCGTTTTGTAAATCCGCTGATGCAGCAACAATTTGGTACTGACAGTATGCCGGAAACGGCAGAGAATGTAGCAGAATTGTTAAACATTAGCCGCGCGGATCAAGATGCCTTTGCATACCGCAGCCAGCAGCGCACCGCGAAAGCCCAGCGTGACGGCATTCTGGCGCAGGAAATTGTGCCGGTGCAGATAATCGGTAAAAAAGGGGCGGTGAGCGCGGTGCGCGACGACGAACACCCGCGCGCGGAAACCACGCTCGATCAGCTTGCACAGCTCAAAACCCCGTTCCGTAAAGGCGGGGTGGTGACTGCCGGAAATGCGTCTGGAGTGAATGACGGTGCGGCCGCGATGATCATCGCAAGCGCCGAGCAGATTCAGGCGCAGGGGCTGACGCCGCGCGCGCGTATTGTGGCGATGGCGACAGCGGGCGTAGAGCCAAAGTACATGGGGCTGGGGCCGGTTCCGGCGGTGCGCAAAGTGCTGGAGCGCGCCGGGCTGAACATTAACGATATGGACGTTATTGAACTGAACGAAGCCTTCGCCGCGCAGGCGCTGGGCGTGCTCAGACAACTGGGGCTGGCGGATGATGCTCCGCATGTAAACCCCAACGGTGGCGCCATCGCCTTAGGCCACCCGTTGGGGATGAGCGGTGTCCGGCTGGCGCTGAGCGCAAGCCTGGAGCTGCAACGTCGTCAGGGGCGTTATGCGCTGTGTACGATGTGTATTGGCGTGGGTCAGGGCATTGCCCTGATCCTTGAGCGAGTGTGAGCTAATTGACCTGCGAGTACCCTACAACATGACAACGACAACAATACTGGAAGCTATCGAAACCGCATCGCGCGACGAATTACAGGCTCTGCAAACTCAGCGCCTGAAATGGACGCTGAAACACGCTTATGAAAATGTGCCGATGTACCGCCGCAAGTTTGACGCGGCGGGCGTTCACCCGGACGATTTTCACGAGCTGAGCGACCTGTGCAAATTCCCTTGTACCACCAAGCAAGATTTGCGCGATAACTATCCCTTCGACACCTTTGCTGTGCCGATGGAGCAGATAGTGCGCCTCCACGCGTCGTCCGGTACAACCGGCAAGCCGACCGTGGTGGGCTATACGCAAAATGATATTGATACCTGGGCCAACATTGTGGCGCGTTCCCTGCGCGCGGCAGGTGGTTCGGCGAAAGACAAAATTCATGTTGCCTACGGCTATGGCCTGTTTACCGGCGGGCTGGGTGCGCACTATGGCGCGGAACGTCTGGGGGCGACGGTGATCCCCATGTCCGGCGGGCAGACCGAAAAACAGGCGCAACTGATTCGTGATTTCCAGCCGGACATGATCATGGTGACGCCGTCCTATTGTCTGAACCTGATTGAAGAGTTAGAGCGCCAGATGGGCGGTGATGCGCGCGGTTGCTCGCTGCGTACCGGTGTTTTTGGCGCGGAGCCGTGGACGACCGGAATGCGCGCTGAAATTGAACGCCGCCTGGGCATTACCGCGCTGGATATTTACGGCTTGTCGGAAGTGATGGGGCCGGGCGTAGCGATGGAATGCCTTGAAACTGCCGACGGCCCAACCATTTGGGAAGACCATTTCTTCCCGGAAGTGGTTAACCCGGAAGACGGTACGCCGCTGGCTGACGGTGAACACGGTGAGCTGCTGTTCACCACGCTGACCAAAGAAGCGCTGCCGGTGATTCGCTACCGCACCCGCGATCTGACGCGCCTGCTGCCTGGTACGGCACGCACGATGCGCCGGATGGACAGAATTAGCGGTCGCAGCGACGATATGCTGATTATTCGCGGGGTGAATGTGTTCCCGTCACAGGTGGAAGAAGAGATCCTCAAAATCGAACATCTGGCGCCGCATTATCAGCTGGAGGTCGATCGCCGTGGGCATCTTGATTCACTGTCGATTCGCGTGGAGTTAAAAGAGAGTAGCTTAACGCTGAGCCACGAACAGCGCTGCCAAATCTGCCATCATTTGCGTCACCGTATTAAGTCGATGGTTGGGATTTCGACCAATATCAGCATCGTCAACTGCGGCAGTATCCCGCGCTCAGAAGGCAAAGCCTGCCGCGTGTTTGACCTGCGTAAAGCGGCAGCCAACGGTTAACCGCCGTGCCACCATGCCGGATGGCGGCGTTGCCTTATCCGACCTACAAACCCACGTAGGCCTGATAAGCGTAGCGCCATCAGGCAGAACCGAGCAGATTGCCGGATGGCGGCATAAACGCCTTATCCGGCCTACAAACCAGCGCCATCAGGCGGGGTGGCGCGTTGCCATATCGCAGAATTATTCCTGTGCTATGATTCAAAAAGGATATAAATAACAACAGAATGAATCATATGGACAAACTTGATAGCTTTATCCAGCAGGCGGTGACGGCGATGCCGATTAGCGGCACGTCACTGATTGCCTCACTGTATGGTGACTGTTTATCTCAGCGCGGCGGTGAGGTGTGGCTCGGTAGCGTCGCGGCGCTGCTCGACGGGCTGGGCTTTGGCGAACGCTTTGTGCGTACAGCGCTGTTCCGTCTTAATAAAGAAGAGTGGCTGGACGTGGTGCGCATTGGCCGCCGCAGTTTCTACCGTCTCAGCGACAAAGGGTTGCGTTTAACTCGTCGCGCGGAGAGCAAAATCTATCGTGCTGCTGCGCCTGAATGGGACGGCACCTGGCTGCTGCTGTTATCGGAAGGTTTAGAAAAACACACGCTGGCAGAAGTAAAAAAACAACTTATCTGGCAAGGGTTTGGCATCCTTGCGCCGAGCCTTTTGGCCTCGCCGTCGCAAAAACTGGCGGATGTGCAATCGCTGCTGCACGAAGCGGGCGTTGCGGACAACGTCATCTTTTTCGAAGCCCATTCGCCGCTGGCGCTGTCTCGCGCGGCACTGCGTGAACGGGTAGAGGAGTGCTGGCATCTGACTGAACAGAACGCGATGTATGAGGCGTTTATCACTCTGTTCCGCCCGCTACTACCGCTGCTGCGCGACGCCGCGCCGGATGACTTAACGCCAGAGCGCTGCTTCCAGATTCGCCTGTTGTTGATCCACTTCTACCGCCGCGTGGTGCTGAAAGACCCGCTGTTGCCGGAAGAACTGCTGCCAGCGCACTGGCTGGGGCAAACGGCGCGTCAGCTGTGTATCAATATTTATCAACGCGTTGCGCCCGGCGCGCAGATTTTCGTCAGCGAAAAAGGCGAAAGTTCAGTGGGCGAATTGCCCGCGCCGGGGCCGCTCTATTATCAACGTTTTGGTGGATTAGCCGAAACGTAACAGGAGAAAAGATGCCTATTTATCAGATGGATGGGATGATTCCCGTTGTCCCGACAGAAAGCTATGTGCACCCCACGGCAGTACTGATTGGCGATGTGATCCTCGGCAAAGGGGTTTACGTTGGCCCTAATGCCAGCCTGCGCGGCGACTTTGGGCGCATCGTGGTAAAAGATGGCGCTAATATCCAGGATAACTGCGTGATGCACGGTTTTCCCGGCCAGGATACGGTGGTGGAGGAGGATGGGCACATCGGCCACGGGGCGATTCTGCACGGCTGCGTGATTGGCCGCAACGCATTGGTGGGTATGAGCGCAGTGATTATCGACGGCGCAACCATTGGTGAAAACAGCATTGTCGGGGCGTCGGCTTTTGTTAAAGCCCGCGCTGAAATGCCCGCCAATTATCTGATTGTCGGCAGCCCAGCGAAAGCGATACGCGTCTTAACCGAGCAAGAATTAGCGTGGAAAAAGCAGGGCACTCGCGAGTATCAGGTGCTGGTAGAGCGTTGCCAAAACTCGCTTTCTGAGGTGACGCCACTGACGGAAGCGGAGCCGAACAGAAAGCGGCTGGCGTTTGATGAAAACCTGCGCCCGAAATCGGCTATTTAACGGCGGAGTAGCGCAGCGCCTCGACCAGCAACGCAAACGCCGTCGTGTGCTGGCGGCGGCTTGGGTAGTAAAGATAATAGCCGGGAAACGGCGCGCACCAGTCGCTTAACACTCGCTGTAAACGCCCATCGGCGATGGCATCAGTCACGGTATCTTCCGGCACATACGCCAGCCCCAGCCCCGCTTCTGCGGCATCGATACGCTGGGGCAGACAGTTCAAAATTAACTGCCCCTCAACCCGTACGCGCAGTGGCTCGCCGTTGCGTTCAAACTCCCACGCATACAGCCCGCCTCGGGTCGGTAACCGCATGTTAATACAGCGATGTTGCTGTAAATCATGCGGTGTTTCCGGTGTGCCGTGGGCTGCCAGATAATCCGGCGATGCCACCACGACCATGCGCATATCTGGGCCGATGCGCACCGCAACCATATCGCGCGCCACTTGTTCACCCAGCCGCACGCCAGCATCTAACCGCGCATCGACAATATCGGTGAGGCCGTTATCGACGGTCACTTCAATGTTGATATCCGGGTAGTTTTGCATAAACGGTTTGATGCGCGGCCAGATAACCGTGTTCATCGCATGTTCGCCCGCCGTCAGGCGAATATTGCCCGCTGGTTTGTCGCGCGTATCCCGCAGTGCGGCAATTTCAGACTCAATTTCCTGCAAATGCGGGCTAAGGCGTTGGAACAGCTTTTCACCTGCTTCTGTTGGCGCCACGCTGCGCGTGGTGCGGGTTAACAGGCGCACATCCAGACGGCTTTCGAGATTGCGCATCGCGTGGCTAAGCGCCGACTGCGACACGCCAAGCTGCGCCGCCGCGCGGGTAAAACTACGCTCGCGAGCGACTACCATAAAAGAGATCAGATCGTTGATATTGTCTTTAAGCATAAAAGGAAAACCATTGATGAATCCGGCTCATGATTTTCAGTGTAATGGCAGACGGGCAGTGGCGCACCAAATATTGGCCTACAAACCCACGTAGGCCTGATAAGCGCAGCACTATCAGGCAGAACCAAACGTTGCAAAAATATTAAGCAAGCCGCTGTTTTAGCGCATAAAAGGACAACTGCTTGCGCCACGCTATGGTAGGTTATTCATTCCAATAATAAGGAGTCCTGCCGATGCCACACGTTGATATTAAATGTTTTCCCCGCGATCTGAACGATGAACAAAAAACTGCCCTGGCGGCAGAGATAACCGAAGTGCTGATTCGCCATCTTGATACCAAAGAGCGCTCGGTGAGCATTGCGCTTAACCAGGTCGAGCAGAGCGACTGGCAGCAAGTTTGGGATAGCGAAATCGCCCCGCAGATGGAAACGCTGATTAAAAAACCGGGCTACAGCATGTAAGTCGGGTGTCGCCGGGTTGCGCTCACGTACGCCCGGCGGTTATCCCCATTACGATTCAGGCATATTAGCGCGAATCGATTTACCGCTAGCGACAAACGTCCCTGCGCCGAGATGATGCAGCGTATTGCGCTTATCGTCGTCGAATTGCCAGCGACCGGCGACGAACGCTTGTTCATCTGCTGCGGCAGATACCACCTCGCCAAACAGGGTGTCGTACTGCGTTTGAGCGGCGGTAGCCGGTAATAATCGGCACTCCATCCACGCCAGGCATTTCTCCTCAATTAACGGTAAACCCAACACCGGGCCATTGACCACCGGAATACCATAGGCATTGAATTTGTCTTCTTCGCGCCCGCTGATACTGCCCACTGCATAAGTCCAACTGGCGGCGGCAACGCCAGGTATCACAATGCCGAACGTTTCGTTGCGCTCAATAATCTCCCGTGACCATGCGCTTTTATCCACCACAATGGCGATGCGCGGCGGTTCAAACTCCACCGGCATAGACCAGGCGGCAGCCATCACATTGCGTCGCTGTGATGCGGCATCGTAGCTGGTTATCAGGATGGTCGGGCCGTGGTTGAGCAAGCGGCTGGCGTGATGAAGCTCGACGGGGCGAAAACGGCGCATAAGTATTCCTCTGGTAAATGGGCAACGGCCTGGATAACACACTAAATCGCAATAAAAACGTAATCAATACACCCTGACTGCGCACGTATAACGTTCAGACTATTAGGATAACCGATCGCACAAAATAGTCTGTGCAGGCACAAAAATGCGCTATAAAGAACGGAAACAATATGTTGGAGGCAGTAATGACCCCGTTTTTAAGCGCTTATTTTGCCCGTCTGGGCTGGACGGGCACGCCTGATGTGTCCATTGAGACTCTACGGAGCCTGCATATTCACCATAACAGCGCGATTCCGTTTGAGAACCTCGACGTGCTGTTGCCGCGCGAGATCCAGCTTGACGATCGATCGCTTGAAGATAAGTTAGTGAACGCGCGTCGTGGTGGCTACTGTTTTGAGCAAAACGGCCTGTTTGAGCGCGTACTGCGGGAAATCGGTTTTAACGTTCGCAGCCTGTTAGGGCGCGTGGTGCTGGCGCATCCGCCGCAGATGCCGCCGCGTACGCACCGCCTGTTGCTGGTAGAGGTGAACGGCGAGCGCTGGATTGCCGACGTCGGTTTTGGCGGCCAGACGCTGACCGCGCCGATTAAACTGCTGGCGGATGTGGCACAAGCGACGCCACACGGCGAGTACCGCCTGTTGTATGAAGCCGATGAGTGGATTTTGCAATTCAGCCACCACGATCACTGGCAGTCGATGTATCACTTTGATTTAGGCCGCCAGTATGCATCCGACTATGTGATGGGCAACTTCTGGTCAGCGCACTGGCCGCAGTCGCATTTTCGCCATCATCTGCTGATGTGCCGCCACTTGCACGACGGCGGAAAAATGACGCTCACCAATTTTCATTTTACCCACTGGCAGGGCAGTCAGGTGGTTGAAAAGATTGATTTAGCGGATGTTCCTGCGCTGTATCAGGTGCTGCAAACCCGTTTCGGGCTGGGCGTTGATGATCCGAAATATGGCTTTAGCGCTACCGAACTGGCGGCAGTGATGGCTGCGTTTGATACCCACCCGGATGCGGGGAAATAACTCGGTTAAAAGAAGGTCTGCGATGGCTATCATATTTCTGATTGGTCCCGGCGGCGTGGGGAAAACAACCGTAGGTAAGATTCTCGCGGAGCAGATCGGTGCTCAATTTATCGATCTGGATCAGGAATTTTGTCTACGTATTGCTAATATTCGTGAGTTTATTAAAGCTCAAGGTTACGAAGTTTATCTGGAGCAAAATGCCGCACTACTGGCCTTGTTGCATGGTGAAGTGCGTGGAACACACACCGTGTTGGCTCTGTCGTCCGGCTTTTTATCGACGGACATTCGCCCGGATATTGTTCGACAGAATCGCCAGCAGGTGCATGAATGGGGGTTATCGGTACTGCTGATGCCATCGCGCAACATAGAAGAAGCCTGCCGCTATGTTGTTGAGCGTCAGCTTAGGCGCGGGTTTGGCCTCTCACGTGACAAAGAGGCGTATAAATTTTGTCAGCGTTTTGGCGAGTACAGTCAACTAGGCGACGTGCAAATTTTTTCGATGGCGAGTCCTGAGGTCATTGCTTCCTTAATTAGCGATACCCTACAGCATCGTATGTCTTCATCGCCGGATGCCTGTGGATGATTAGCGTTTTCCACAAATTGAGCCGAGCCTGTAGCCTGGCGGGAGAACGCCAGGCTACAGGATGGTTTAGTTAAGGCCTAAGAAATGTTGGGCGATTTTGAAGTAGATAATCAGCCCTGTGCCGTCGATCAGTGTCGCAATAAACGGTGCGGAAACTACCGCTGGGTCAATCCCCACGCGTTTAATCACTAATGGGATAACCGACGAGACTACGGCACTCCATAGCGTGACGCAGATAAGCGTCAGGCTGACAATAAAGGTGATTTCCGGGCCAATGCCCATCATCCATGCGCGCAGGCAGCCTGCCGCCCCCAGCGTTATCGCCACCAGCATTGCGGTGGACATCTCTTTGCGTAAAATTCGCCCCAGGTCGCGAAGGCCAACTTCGCCCAGCGCCATCGCGCGCACCAGCGTGGAGGTGATTTGCGTACCGCTGTTTCCCCCCGTACCAATCAGCAACGGGATAAAGAACGCCAGCGCAATGGCAGACTCCAGCGCTTCTTCAAAGTGCTGAATCACCGTGCTGGTGTAGGCTTCGGCAATAAAGAGCAGTAACAGCCATACCGCGCGTTTCTTCCACAGCGTAAGCGGGCTTATCTCCAGATACGGTTTATCCAGCGGTAGCGTTGCCCCCTGGCGCTGCGCATCTTCGGTGATTTCATCAGCCAACAGTTGTGCAATTTCTTTTTCATTCAGGCAGCCAGTAAGTTTGCCGTTTTCAATCACAGGTAGCAGCGTCAGATGATGTTTCTCAATTAACCCAGCGGCGACGGATCGCATATCGTCAGGGCTGACATGAAACAAGGTCGTGCTGATTAACTGCGTCACTGGCAGGTTGTCGTCCTGCTCTTGCAGTAATTTGCGGGTCGATAATATTCCACGCAGATTATCACCGGAAACCACAAAAACGGCGCACGGGAAATGATCATCATTTAATTGCTGTAAAAAAAGTTCACGCGCTTCTTTCACATTTAAATGTTCGGGCAGGGCAATAAATTCTCTCGACATGTAATTCGAAATAATATCACCGCCGGTGTGTTCGATGCGGGTACAGGTTACGGTTGTATTAATGTAAGACATTTGATTTTCCCTATAGAAACTTTCTTATAGGGCGAACAAAACAGGAAAAGCTGAGATAAATCCCTACGTCCCGGTTTTAGCACTGAACAACGTATCTGTACGGTATTGAACCGTCAGAAGTTATCTTGGCAACACCTTGATTCGATGGATGCCTGTATTTCCCTGTGATGGTCTCTCTCGATACCACCAGGGCGATAACTTATGTTTATTCAGGAGCCTCGCCATAACAAGATTATTTATTAATATGCAATAAAGCGAATATCTCCGTATCGTTTTTGACGATATTAAACGGATAGTCGTGGATGGTTTTGTTTTACCTCATGATTCAGTTTGCTTTTAATGGAGCGTAATATAACGCGTGACGATAAGGTATTGCGCGTAAAGATAATGATTGTTGAGATGGCGTTTAGAAAATTATTGTCACAGGCTTAGGATTGACATAAAAAACCCGGCGCCGCAGTGCGTTGCCGGGTTGGCTGTGTGTGATGAGATTAACGGCGGGAACGCACCACCTGGTAGCGGCGGGTGAGGTATTCGACCGGCGCACTCCAGACGTGAACCAAACGGGTAAACGGGAACAGTAAGAAGATGGTCATGCCCAGCACCAGATGCACACGGTAGATCCATGCGACGCCGTCGAGATGTGCCGATGCGCCGCCGTGGAAGGTGACAACCGCCTGCGCCCAGCCAACCAGCTTCAGCATTTCGCTGCCGTCCGGGTGTTGGGCGGAGAACGGAATGGTGCTCAGCCCCAGCAGGCACTGGATCAGCAAAATGCTGAGGATCAAAATATCTGCGGTGCTGGAGGTGGCGCGGATGCGTGGATTAGTCAGGCGGCGAATTAACAAGCCCGCACCGCCAACCAGCGTCAGGACACCGCACACGCCGCCGAGGATCATCGCCATTTGCTGTTTGGTGGCAATTGGCAGCCATGATTCATACACCCAGTGCGGGGTTAACATGCCGAAGAAGTGACCGAAGAAAATCCCCAGAATGCCGACGTGGAATAAGTTCGACCACAGCACCATGCCACGTTTGTCGAGCATCTGGCTGGACGACGCGCGCCACGTGTATTGACCGTAGTCATAGCGTAGCCAACTGCCCAGCAAAAACACCGTACCGCAGAGGTAAGGGTAGATATCGTAAAAGAAGACGTTAAGGTACTGGATCATTTCGGGTCTCCCGTACGGACGTCAACGTACTGTGGCGCAACGTCCTGGCTAAAGCGTCGTTGATAGTGTTGCAGTGG
Source organism: Kluyvera fluvialis (assembly GCF_059725275.1). Taxonomy (NCBI): domain Bacteria; kingdom Pseudomonadati; phylum Pseudomonadota; class Gammaproteobacteria; order Enterobacterales; family Enterobacteriaceae; genus Kluyvera; species Kluyvera fluvialis. The sequence continues at coordinate 2,517,583 of NZ_AP046142.1, forward strand.
TGAAGTGTCGCAGGCGGTGGCGTTGTCCTCGATAAACTTCACCTGTTCTTCCTCCCAGACGGCATCCAGCGCCTGGCGGGTGTCATCCCGGGTTTCACCAGCGACCTGTTTAGTGACACTGTCACTTGTGAGTGAGGTGTTGGCCAGCGCCAGAAGGGTATCAAACAGCAGATACCACGGCGCGCCGCGCTGTTTCAGGCGGCCGCCCAGCAGCGCCAGAATCGGCGCCACGTTCTGTAAGCCTTCCTGCGCCTGTGCCTGGGGCAGTACGCTGAGGTACTCCAGATACAGCGGCAGATGGTCCGGCAGCTCGCGGCAGTCCAGTTGTAAACCGACCTGTTCGTATTGGTTCATCAGTTCCACCATCGCCTGGCCACGATCGCGGGACTCCGCATGAACATGCTCGAACAGCAGTAGCGAGGTCGCGCGTCCACGTTCAAAAATCTCACACCATTGCGCCTGTTTATCGAGCAAAGGCTCCGCCAGATGCTGCGCCAGAAAAGGCCGCAGCGCCGGAGCGTCGCTGTCAATCAGGTCAAATAGCTCCTGCTGGTTTTCCCAGCATAGTTCATCGGGGTATTCGAGGAGCAGCCCGATGATTTTCAGGATGCGCATTACTCTTTCTCCCCGATATTGATGGCGTCGATACGTTGGCTGTTGAACAAGTTAAATTTGGTATCCGAACCGTGGCAGCCATCGCCGAAGGTAAAGCCGCAGCCGTTGCGTTCCGGGAAGGCATCCGCTGCCATTTCGCGGTGGCTGGTGGGAATAACGAAACGGTCTTCGTAGTTGGCGATGGCCAGGTAACGATACATCTCCTCGACCTGTTCGACGCTCAATCCCACTTCTTCCAGCGCGCGGGTGTCGGTAACGCCTTCAACCGTTTGCGAGCGTTTATAGTGGCGCATTGCCATCATCCGTTTCAGCGCGCGCAGCACCGGGCCGGTATCGCCCGCACTGAGCATGTTGGCGAGATACTGCACCGGAATGCGCAGGCTTTCGACCGCCGGCAAAATACTGCCGTTGTTCGGCAGGCCACCGGCATCTGCCACGGACTGAATTGGCGACAATGGCGGCACGTACCATACCATTGGCAGGGTGCGATATTCCGGGTGCAACGGCAGCGCCAGTTTCCAGTCCATCGCCATTTTATAAACCGGCGATTTCTGCGCCGCTTCAATCACGTTGTGCGGGATGCCTTGCTTCAGCGCTTCTTCAATCACCGCCGGATCGTGCGGGTTGAGGAAGACATCGCACTGACGCTCGTAGAGGTCGGTTTCCCGTTCGGTGCTGGCGGCTTCTTCGATACGGTCGGCGTCATACAGCAGCACGCCCAGATAGCGGATGCGCCCGACGCAGGTTTCTGAACATACCGTTGGCTGGCCGGATTCAATGCGCGGGTAGCAGAAGATGCATTTTTCGGACTTGCCGCTTTTCCAGTTGAAGTAGATTTTTTTGTACGGGCAGCCGCTGATACACATGCGCCAGCCACGGCATTTGTCCTGGTCAATCAAGACAATGCCGTCTTCTTCACGCTTGTAAATCGCGCCGCTTGGGCAGGTGGCGACACAGCTTGGGTTCAGGCAGTGCTCGCACAGGCGCGGCAGGTACATCATGAAGGTGTTTTCAAACTGGCCGTACATCTCCTTTTGCATCGACTGGAAGTTGTGGTCGTGGGCGCGTTTTTCAAACTCGCCGCCGAGCAGTTCTTCCCAGTTTGGCCCCCATTCAATTTTATTCATCCGTTGGCCGCTTATCAGCGAACGCGGGCGTGCGGTCGGCAGGTTTTTGCCTTCCGGCGCGTTGTGCAGGTGCTGGTAGTCGTAGGTGAACGGCTCGTAATAGTCGTCAATCCCGGGAATCAGCGGGTTTGCGAAGATTTTCGCCAGCACGCCGACGCGCCCACCGAGGCGTGGCGTTAGCTTACCGGTAATGCCGCGCACCCAGCCGCCTTGCCATTTCTCCTGGTTTTCCCAGTCTTTCGGGAAGCCGATGCCGGGTTTGGTTTCCACGTTGTTAAACCACGCGTATTCCATGCCTTCGCGGCTGCTCCAGACGTTTTTACAGGTGACAGAGCAGGTGTGACAGCCAATGCATTTGTCGAGGTTCAGTACCATCCCGACCTGTGAGCGTATTTTCATTTTGCCGCCTCCTGTACCTGGTCATTGCCTTCGTCGTCCAGCCAGTTAATGTTTTTCATTTTGCGGATCATAATGAACTCATCGCGGTTTGAACCGACCGTGCCGTAATAGTTAAAGCTGTAGGCCAGTTGTGCATAGCCGCCAATCATATGGGTGGGTTTCGGGCAAATACGGGTTACCGAGTTATGAATACCGCCGCGCCGTCCGGTGACTTCCGAACCGGGAATATTCATGATCCGTTCCTGGGCGTGGTACATCATGGTCATCCCCGGCGGCACGCGCTGGCTGACCACCGCGCGGGCGGTCAGCGCCCCGTTGGCGTTAAATGCTTCAATCCAGTCGTTGTCGGCAATGCCCAGCTCTTTGGCGTCGGTTTCACTCAGCCAGACAATCGGCCCGCCGCGCGAGAGCGTAAGCATCAGCAGGTTTTCGCTGTAGGTTGAGTGAATGCCCCATTTCTGGTGCGGCGTCAGGAAGTTCAGCGCTTTTTCCGGGAAGCCGTTCGGCGGGATTTCACGCATATGGCTGACGCTGCGGGTGTCGATTGGTGGACGATAGGCCACCAGGCTTTCGCCAAAATCGCGCATCCACGGGTGATCCTGATACAACTGCTGGCGGCCTGAAACGGTGCGCCACGGGATCAGTTCATGGACGTTGGTATAGCCAGCGTTGTAGGAGACATGTTCATCTTCCAGCCCAGACCAGGTCGGGCTGGAGATGATTTTGCGCGGCTGTGCCTGGATATCACGAAAACGAATTTTCTCGTCTTCTTTGTTGGTCGCCAGGTGAGTGTGGTCGCGGCCGGTAAACTCGCCCAGTGCTTGCCAGGCTTTAACGGCGACTTGTCCGTTGGTTTCCGGGGCGAGGGCGAGGATCACCTCAGAGGCATCGATGGCGGTTTCAATGCACGGGCGGCCTTTCGCCGGGCCGTCGAGCTTGACGTAGTTCAGCTTGCCGAGGAAGTCGATTTCGGTTTGCGTTTTCCAGCCGATGCCTTTGCCGCCGTTGCCTAATTTGTCCATCAATGGGCCAAGCGAGGTGAAACGTTCGTAGGTCGCCGGATAGTCGCGCTCCACGACCATGATGCCAGGCGCAGTTTTGCCGGGGATCAGGTCACATTCGCCTTTGCGCCAGTCGGCGATATCAAACGGCTGCGACAACTCGGCAGGCGAGTCATGCTGGAGCGGCTGAAGCACTACATCGGTTTCTGTGCCCAGATGCCCCTGGCAGATTTCCGAGAAGGATTTGGCAATGCCCTTATAAATTTCCCAGTCGCTTTTTGACTCCCAGGCGGGATCGACGGCGGCAGAGAGCGGGTGAATAAACGGATGCATATCCGAGGTATTCATGTCGTCTTTTTCGTACCAGGTGGCGGTTGGCAGCACAATATCGGAGAACAAGCAGGTGCTGGACATGCGGAAATCGAGCGTCACCAGCAGGTCGAGCTTGCCTTCAATCGCGGCGGTTTGCCACTCCACTTCTTCTGGTTTCACATCGTCGGTCGAGCCGAGTTCATCGCCCTGAATGCCGCTGTCCGCGCCCAGCAGGTACTTCAGCATGTACTCGTGGCCTTTGCCGGAAGAACCGAGCAGGTTAGAACGCCAGATAAACAGGTTACGCGGATGGTTCTGCCCGCTGTCCGGCTGCTCGCTGGCAAAGCGGATGTCACCCGATTTCAACGCCTGTACGGTGTAATCTTGCGGCGTCATGCCTGCCGCCTCGGCTTTCGCTTTGACACTTAGCGGATTGAGATTGAGCTGCGGCGCGGAGGGCAGCCAGCCCATGCGCTCGGCGCGGACGTTAAAATCAATCAAGTGCCCGCTGTATTTCGTGGGGTCAGCTAGCGGCGATAATAGCTCTTGCGCGGTGAGTTTTTCGTAACGCCACTGGCTGGCATGGTTGTAGAAATACGATGTGCTGTTCATCTGGCGCGGTGGGCGACTCCAGTCCAGCGCAAAGGCCAGCGGCAGCCAACCGGTTTGCGGGCGAAGTTTTTCCTGGCCGACGTAGTGCGCCCAGCCGCCGCCGCTTTGACCGATACAGCCGCAGAACACCAGCATGTTGATCATTCCACGGTAGTTCATGTCCATGTGATACCAGTGGTTGACCCCAGCGCCGAGAATAATCATCGACCGACCATGCGTTTTATGCGCGGTGTCGGCGAATTCGAGGGCTATTTTTTCAATATGTTGGCGCTTAACGCCGGTGATTTGTTCCGCCCATGCCGGGGTATACGCTTTTACCTCATCAAAACCGTTGGCGGCGAGCGGGTCATCCAGCCCGCGATCGAGGCCATAGTTAGCCAGAATCAGGTCATAGACGCTTACCACCAGCCGCTGGCTACCGTCGGCAAAGGACAGTTGTTTCGCCGGCAGTTTACGCAACAGGATCGGATCTTGTTTGACGCTGCGAAAATGCGGGTTTTCGTTGCCGCCGAAATAGGGGAATGCGACGCTTGCGACGGCATCATGGGTGTCCAGCAAGGAGAGCGTTAGCTCTGTCTCGTTACCGCCCGCGAGGGATTCGAGGTTCCATTTGCCTTTCTCCCCCCAGCGAAAACCGATAGATCCGTTAGGCGCGACCAGCTCGCCATTGCTGTTGTAGGCCACGGTTTTCCATTCAGGGTTATTGCTTTCGCCCAGACCATCGACCAGATCTGAGGCGCGCAGCAACCGGCCTGCCGTGTAGCTGCCGTCGTCGCGGCTATCGAGCATCACCAGCATCGGCATGTCGGTATAGCGGCGGCAATAGTTGATAAAGTATTCGCTGGGGTTATCGAGGTGGAAAGCTTTGAGGATCACATGGCCCATCGCCATTGCTAGCGCGCTGTCCGTGCCCTGTTTTGGCGCTAACCAGTGGTCGCACAGCTTGGCGACTTCGGAATAATCCGGCGTGATCGCGATGGTTTTGGTGCCCTTGTAGCGCACCTCGGTGAAGAAGTGGGCGTCCGGGGTACGGGTTTGTGGCACGTTGGAACCCCAGGCAATGATATAGCTGGAGTTATACCAGTCGGCGGATTCCGGCACGTCGGTTTGCTCGCCCCAGGTCATCGGTGAGGCTGGGGGTAAGTCACAGTACCAGTCGTAAAAACTCAGGCATGTGCCGCCGAGCAATGATAAATAACGGGTTCCTGCCGCGTAAGAAACCATCGACATCGCCGGAATGGGCGAGAAACCGGCAACCCGATCGGGGCCGTAGGTTTTGACTGTCCAGACGTTGGCGGCGGCAATCAGTTGGTTTAGCTCTTTCCACGATGAACGCACAAAGCCGCCTTTGCCACGCGCCTGTTTGTAGCGCTGCGTTTTCTCTGGGCTTTGCATGATGCTATCCCACGCCAGCACGGGATCCGGGTGTTGCGCCAGCGCCTCACGCCATAGCTCAATCAGCTTTTTACGCGCCAGCGGGTATTTCAGACGGTTGGCGCTATAAAGATACCAGGAGTAGCTTGCGCCTCGCGGGCAGCCGCGCGGCTCGTGGTTAGGCAGGTCGGGGCGGGTACGCGGGTAGTCGGTTTGCTGGGTTTCCCAGGTGACTAATCCATTCTTGACGTAAATCTTCCAGCTGCATGAGCCTGTACAGTTGACGCCATGCGTGGAACGGACGATTTTGTCGAACTGCCAACGCTGACGGTAGCTATCTTCCCAATCACGGTTGTTGTCATAGACCTGTCCGTGACCATTGGCAAAGGTTTCGCCTTTCTGCTTAAAGTAGCGAAAGCGATCCAGTAGTTTGCTCATGACATTATCTCCTGACGGGGGACGTTTGCCCCCGTGATTACACTGCTTCGACTTTTTTAGGATTTATTTGGCGGCGGGTTTCCGGCGGCCATACACCAGCCATGTCACCAGCACGCAGACAACATAAAAAACAAAGAAAATTTTCATGGCGCCCACGGGTGATCCGGTCATCGCCAGTGACGTGCCGAAGGCTTTTGGAATGAAGAAACCGCCAATTGCGCCAATGGCGGAAATAAAGCCCAGTGCGGCGGCGGTGTCGGTGACCGCCTCATGCTGCGCTTGCTCATCGCTGCCACCGCGTTTTTTAACGCTTTCGATGGTGATTTGGCGGAAGATCACCGCAATCATCTGGAAGGTTGAACCGCTGCCCAGCCCGGCGGTGAGGAACAGCCCCATAAACACAGCGTAGAAGGCGATGAAACTGCCGGAGCCGCTGCCAGGTAAGGTCAGGAACAACAGGCCGGTAAACAGCGCCATCAGGATAAAGTTCACCAGCGTGACTTTGACGCCGCCTAAACGGTCAGAGATAACGCCGCCGAACGAGCGGGCCAGCGCGCCGATAAACGGCCCGAAGAAGGCCAGCTTGAGGATGTTAACGTCAGGGAACTGGGTTTTTGCCAGCATCGCAAAGCCTGCCGAGAAGCCGATAAACGACCCGAAGGTCGCGAGATACAGCACGCTCAACAGCCACATATGCGGGCGCTTGAGCACCGGTAACTGGTCACGAATCGAGGCCTTTGAGCTGGCGATGTCGTTCATGCCAAACCAGGCGGCGAGGGTCGCCACCACTAACAGAGGAACCCAGATAATGGCGGCGTTGCTTAATGCCAGCGTAGAACCATCGTCCTGCATGACGCCGTGAACGCCCAGAAAGGTGAACATCGGCAGGAAAATAACCGCCGGAGCCACCATTTGCATCACGCTGACGCCCAGATTACCGAGGCCGCCGTTAACGCCCAGCGCACTGCCTTGCTTTGCTTTAGGGAAGAAGAAACTGATATTGCCCATGCTGGAGGCAAAGTTCGCACCGGCAAAGCCACACAACAGCGCAATGGTGATAAACACCCAGAATGGGGTGGCGGTGTTTTGAATGGCAATCCCGAGCCAGATACAGGGAATGACCAGGATTATCGTGCTTAATACCGTCCAGTAACGCCCGCCGAATATCGGAACCATAAACGAGTAGGGCACACGTAATATTGCGCCGGAAAGTGAAGGTAATGCGGTTAATAAGAAGAGTTGGTCAGTGGTGAAATTAAAACCCACTTTATTCAGGTTGACCGCAACTGCGCTAAATAACATCCAGACGCAGAAGGCGAGCAATAAACAGGCGACGGAAATCCACAGATTCCTCCTTGCGATTGATTTTCCTTTATTTTCCCAAAAGGCGGGATTTTCTGGTTTCCACTCTTTTAAAAGATAATGATTCTCTTTCTCGTTATTTGCCATATTATCCTCAGTATCCGCGTCATTTGTAGAATAAATAAAGAAAAAACAGCGAAGTAGGTGAGGTGGGAGATTATTATTGCCAGGCCGTTTTATCTCTTTATCGTTGAAGAATAGATAAAAAAAACGCGTTGTAAGAAAACGCGCCGTGAATAAAACGTTGTTAATTGTTACTAAATGTAAATCAGGTGGGTTTTAGCTCTAGCGTAATAAAATGCTTTATATAACGAGTAAATACTTCATCGCTTATTTCTGTCATCCCTAACGCGTAAATTCCGTCCAGACCACAGACTAGCGCGATTAATCGCCAGGCAATATTTTCAGCGTTATCAATTGGGTGAAATTCATTGGCTTCGGTTCCTTGCAGGATTATCTCGACGGTTTCTTTGTGCCACATATCCATCGTTAACAAATAGGCCCCTTTGATATCGCTGTCGGTTTCCGCTAACAGTTGCGCTTCACGCCATAAGCGGATGTACGGCTCCAGGCGTCCATCCTCACTGCCCAACACCGAGAACAGACGCTCGTACCAACTGGCGTCATCGGGGACTATCGGCATATCCATCATCTGGCGGATCACCTGCACAAACGCGTGGGCTTTCAGTTCGCCAATAGAGGTGAAGTGATGGTGCACCTGGCCGCTGGAGACACCGGCGACGCTGGCGATTTGGCGCACGGTCATGGCGCTAAAGCCACCGTTGAGCGCCACCTGCATGGCGGCATTGAGGATAACTTCGCGTCTTTCTTCCCGAGTTAAATAGTTCATTTTTCTTTGTTTAGGTGGGGTTTAGCTGAGGATAACAAAAAATTGGACATGCGTTCAACAATCCGGCAGGATCGCGTTCCTGGACGGTTGTCCAACTTTGTATGATGTGAGGAATAACCCAATGTCACGCCAATGGTTAACACTTATGGCAATCCTGATGGTCTATATCCCGGTGGCGATTGATGCCACCGTGCTGCATGTTGCGGCGCCGACGCTGAGCGTGGCGCTAGGGACAAGCGGCAACGAACTGCTGTGGATCATCGATATCTATTCATTAGTCATGGCCGGTATGGTGCTGCCGATGGGCGCGCTCGGCGATAAAATTGGCTTTAAACGTTTGTTGTTGCTCGGCAGCGGCATTTTTGGCGTCGCATCGCTGGCGGCGGCCTTTTCACCAACGGCGGTCACGCTGATTGCTTCCCGCGCGTTGCTGGCGGTAGGCGCGGCGATGATTGTCCCGGCAACGCTTGCCGGTATTCGCACTACCTTTGCCGAAACGCAACAGCGCAATATGGCGCTTGGCCTGTGGGCGGCGGTCGGTTCCGGCGGGGCGGCGTTTGGCCCGCTGGTGGGCGGCATGTTGCTGGAGCATTTCTACTGGGGATCGGTCTTTTTAATCAACGTGCCGATTGTGATAGCGGTGATGGTGGTGAGTGGGCGCGTGGTTCCACGCCAGCCGACACGCCGTGAACAGCCGCTGAATTTGTCTCAGGCGTTGATGCTGATTGCCGCTATTCTGCTGTTGGTGTTTAGCGCGAAATCCGCGTTGAAAGGGCAACTCGCCCTGTGGATTGTTGGCCTGGCGGCGCTGGGTGGTGCGGTAATGCTGGTGACGTTTGTGCGCCAGCAACTGGCGGCGGCGCGGCCAATGATTGATATGCGCCTGTTTACCCATCGCATCATTTTAAGCGGTGTGGTGATGGCGATGACGGCGCTGATAACGCTGGTGGGCTTTGAGCTGCTGATGGCGCAGGAACTCCAGTTTGTGCATCAGAAAACGCCGTTTGAGGCCGGGATGTTTATGCTACCGGTGATGGTGGCGAGCGGTTTTAGCGGGCCGATTGCTGGGGTGTTGGTATCACGTCTGGGGTTGCGTGTGGTAGCAACCGGCGGGATGTTGCTCAGTGCTTTTAGCTTCCTTGGGCTTTCGGTGACCGATTTCAGCACCCAGCAATGGCAAGCGTGGGGGCTGATGGCTTTGCTCGGCTTTAGCGCCGCCAGCGCGCTGTTGGCGTCTACGTCGGCGATTATGGCGGCGGCGCCGAAAGAGAAAGCCTCTGCGGCTGGCGCGATTGAAACGATGGCTTATGAGCTGGGCGCTGGGTTGGGTATTGCGCTGTTTGGCCTGATTTTGACCCGCAGCTACGGCGCGGCGATTATTGTGCCGCAAAGCCTGGACGGTGACGCCGCTACGCGAGCCGCTTCATCGATTGGTGAGGCCATGCAGTTAGCGCAGTCATTACCGGCTATTCCGGCACAGGCGCTGGTGGAGGCGGCGAGAACCGCGTTTATTAGCGCCCACAGTGTTGCGTTAGCCACCGCCGGAGTGTTGCTGCTGTTGCTGGCGGCGGGGATTTGGCGCGGGCTGGCGAAAGTTCCCAATGCGGCGTGATGCCGTTTGTGTTGCCCGGTGGCGCGATGCTTACCGGGCCTACCGCCGTAGGCCGGATAAACGTAGTGCCATCCGACAATAAAACCGCACGATACCCGTAGACCGGATAAACGTAGTGCCATCCGGCAAAGAGATCATGCGGTTATCGTCGGGTTGCATACCAGCAGAGCAGGGAACCGCCGCACACCATGGCCGCCCCCTGCCAAAATGACCATGACAGCGTGGCGCTGAGTAATACCGCCGCCAATGCTGAGGATAATACCGGTGTAAAGTAAGAGGCTGCGGCCAACAAGCTGACGTTGCCGTGCAAAATCCCCACGTTCCACGCCGCGTAGGCAAGCCCCAGCGCCAGTGCGCAGGTCACCAGTTTAATCGTCACCGGCCAGCTAAATATCATTGGCGGTTGTTCGCTGAACACATATTTCAGCCACAGGCTGGCGGCAGTTAAAAGTATGAACAGAGTGATGCCGTTCTTACCTTTGGCATATTTTGCGGTAACCGTACAGTACGTCGCCCAGATAAAAGCACCAACAAATGCCAGAATATAACTCAACGGGCTGGACACCACATTGCTGGTTATTTCATCAATATTCAGACCGTGCTCACCGCCTAATACCCAGGTGACGCCAAACAGAGAGAGTAATAAACCAGGGATAACCAGCCAGTGGCTTTTTTGACCATTAAAGAGGATCGCAAATAAAATCGTCAGGCTGGGCCACAGGTAATTGACCATGCCCACTTCAATCGCCTGCTGGCGTGTACCGGCATAGCCCAGAGAGAGCGCCAGGCAGATTTCATAGCTGACAAATAACACGCTACCGGCAATAAGATAACGTGGCGGAATTTGTCGAAGCTGAGGGAAGCCGACGGTGAATATCAATAAAATGCCGCTGAGGCTGTAGATAGCCGCAGCGCCGCCGACGGGGCCTAATCCTTCGCTAACGCCACGAATCAGTCCGACCATAGTGCTCCATAATATAATGGCGGTTAATCCAATCAGCGTTGCTCTTTTTTTGTCCATGTCCAGCCTGATACTTTTGCCAACGAAGTCAGCGGTTATAGCATTTTTTCTGACGACCCGGTGATATTTTTCCGTTGTCGCTACCCCTAAAGGATTAATGAAAACCGACGCCCTTGACTATTAAGGGGGGCTTAGTTTTCGACATTGATTTGACGCAAATAAATTAGGGGTATTGCTGTTAATTTTTCTCGTTAAGTACATCCATACAATGAGGAAAACAATGGACGTCAGTCGCAGAAAGTTTTTTAAAATCTGCGCGGGCGGTATGGCCGGGACGACTGTCGCAGCGCTGGGGTTTGCCCCTAAAATGGCGCTGGCGCAAGCACGTAATTATAAATTACTGCGCGCCAAAGAAGTTCGTAATACCTGCACATACTGCTCCGTAGGCTGTGGGCTTTTAATGTATAGCCTGGGTGATGGGGCAAAAAATGCCCGCGAAGCGATTTATCACATTGAAGGCGACCCGGATCATCCGGTAAGCCGTGGCGCGCTATGCCCTAAAGGGGCTGGCCTGCTGGACTATGTACACAGTGAAAACCGCCTGCGCTACCCGGAATATCGTGCCCCTGGTTCCAACAAATGGCAGCGTATTTCGTGGAATGAAGCCTTCGATCGCATCGCAAAATTGATGAAGGCTGACCGTGACGCCAACTTTATTGAGAAAAATGAGCAGGGCGTAACGGTTAACCGCTGGCTGTCAACGGGGATGCTGTGTGCTTCCGCCGCGAGTAATGAGACTGGCATGCTGACGCAGAAATTTGTGCGCTCGCTCGGCATGTTGGCGGTAGATAACCAGGCGCGCGTCTGACACGGACCAACGGTAGCAAGTCTTGCTCCAACATTTGGTCGCGGTGCGATGACCAACCACTGGGTTGATATCAAAAATGCTAACGTCGTGATGGTGATGGGCGGTAACGCCGCTGAAGCCCATCCAGTGGGTTTCCGCTGGGCGATGGAAGCGAAAAACAAAAATGATGCGACGCTGATTGTCGTCGATCCGCGCTTTACGCGTACGGCATCGGTGGCGGATATCTATGCGCCAATTCGTTCTGGTACTGACATTACCTTCCTGTCGGGCGTACTGCTGTACCTTATCGAAAATAACAAGATCAACGCCGAGTACGTGAAACATTACACCAACGCCAGCCTGCTGGTGCGTGATGATTTCACCTTCGAAGACGGCTTGTTTAGCGGCTATGACGCCGAGAAACGTCAGTACGATAAAGAGTCCTGGAACTATCAGTTCGATGAAAATGGCTATGCCAAACGCGATGAGACGCTGCAACACCCGCGCTGCGTGTGGAACCTGCTGAAACAGCACGTTTCCCGCTATACGCCGGATGTGGTGGAAAACATCTGTGGTACGCCGAAAGCTGATTTCCTGAAAGTGTGCGAAGTGCTGGCCTCCACCAGTGCCGCAGACCGTACGACTACCTTCCTGTATGCGCTGGGTTGGACGCAGCACACCGTCGGAGCGCAGAACATTCGCACCATGGCGATGATTCAGTTGCTGCTTGGCAATATGGGGATGGCTGGCGGCGGCGTGAACGCCCTGCGTGGTCACTCGAACATTCAGGGGCTGACCGACTTAGGCCTGTTGTCTACCAGCCTGCCGGGTTATCTGACGCTGCCGTCAGATAAACAGACGGATTTGCAAAGCTATCTCAGCGCGAATACGCCAAAAGCGACGCTGGCAGAGCAGGTGAACTACTGGAGTAACTATCCGAAGTTCTACGTCAGCCTGATGAAATCGTTCTATGGCGACGCGGCGCAAAAAGAGAATGACTGGGGCTTTAACTGGCTGCCGAAATGGGACCAGGCTTACGACGTTATCAAGTATTTCAATATGATGGATAACGGAAAAGTGACCGGTTATATCTGCCAGGGCTTTAACCCTGTGGCGTCGTTCCCGGACAAAAACAAAGTGGTGCGCAGCTTAAGTAAGCTGAAGTACATGGTGGTGATTGACCCGCTGGTAACGGAGACGTCTACCTTCTGGCAAAACCACGGCGAGTCTAACGATGTTGACCCGTCCACAATCCAGACTGAAGTTTTCCGTCTGCCGTCAACCTGCTTTGCCGAAGAAGATGGCTCTATCGCCAACTCTGGCCGCTGGTTGCAGTGGCACTGGAAAGGCCAGGATGCACCGGGCGAAGCTCGTAACGACGGCGAGATTCTGGCCGGTATTTACCATCGTCTGCGCGAAATGTATCGCAATGAAGGCGGTAAAGGCGCTGAGCCGCTGCTGAAAATGAGCTGGAACTACAAGCAGCCGGATCACCCAGAGTCCGAAGAGGTGGCGAAAGAGAATAACGGTTATGCGCTTGCCGATATTTATGACGCCAATGGGGTACTGGTAGCGAAAAAAGGCCAACTGCTCAATAGCTTTGCGCTACTGCGTGATGACGGTACGACGTCCTCGTCTTGCTGGATTTACGCCGGTAGCTGGACAGAGCAGGGTAACCAGATGGCGAACCGCGATAACGCCGATCCTTCTGGATTGGGTAATACGCTGGGTTGGTCGTGGGCATGGCCACTGAACCGTCGCGTGCTGTATAACCGCGCCTCGGCGGATATCAACGGCAAACCGTGGGATCCGAAACGGATGCTTATCCAGTGGAACGGCAGTAAATGGGCGGGGAACGATATCCCTGACTTTAATACCGCCGCACCGGGTAGCGCCACCGGGCCGTTTATCATGCAGCCAGAAGGGCTGGGGCGTCTGTTCGCGCTGGATAAACTGGCAGAAGGGCCGTTCCCGGAACACTACGAGCCAATGGAAACGCCGCTGGGGACGAACCCGCTGCATCCGAACGTGATTTCCAGCCCGGTTGTGCGTCTGTATGAAGAAGATGCCATTCGCCTCGGTAAGAAAGACAAGTTCCCGTATGTGGGGACGACGTATCGTTTGACCGAGCATTTCCATACCTGGACCAAGCACGCGCGTCTGAATGCGATTGCGCAGCCGGAACAGTTTGTTGAAATCAGCGAAGGGCTGGCGAAAGCGAAAGGGATTGCCAATGGTGACCGTGTCACGGTGAGCAGTAAGCGTGGCTTTATTCGCGCGGTGGCGGTCGTTACTCGTCGTCTGCAAACGCTCAACGTTAACGGGCAGCAGGTGGAAACCATCGGTATTCCGCTGCACTGGGGCTATGAAGGTGTGGCGCGTAAAGGCTACATCGCGAATACCCTGACGCCTAACGTCGGCGATTCCAACTCGCAAACGCCAGAGTATAAGGCGTTTCTGGTTAACATCGAGAAAGCGTAAGGAGCGTTTAAATGGCGATGGAAACACAAGACATTATTAAACGCTCTGCGACAAACTCCATGACTCCCGCCCCACGTGCGCGGGATTACAAGGAAGAAGTTGCCAAGCTGATTGATGTCTCCTCCTGCGTGGGCTGTAAAGCCTGCCAGGTGGCTTGCTCCGAATGGAATGATATCCGTGACGAGGTTGGGCATTGCGTCGGGGTTTACGATAACCCAGCCGATTTGAGCGCCAAGTCCTGGACGGTCATGCGTTTTAGCGAAACCGAGCAGAACGGCAAGCTGGAATGGCTGATTCGTAAAGATGGCTGTATGCACTGTGAGGATCCGGGTTGCCTGAAGGCGTGCCCGTCTGCCGGGGCGATTATTCAGTACGCCAACGGGATTGTCGATTTCCAGCACGAAAACTGCATCGGCTGCGGCTATTGCATTGCCGGGTGTCCGTTTAATATCCCGCGCCTCAATAAAGAGGATAACCGGGTTTATAAATGCACCCTGTGCGTTGACCGTGTGAGCGTAGGCCAGGAACCGGCGTGTGTGAAAACCTGTCCAACCGGCGCGATTCATTTCGGCACCAAGAAAGAGATGCTGGATGTGGCGCAGGAACGCGTCGATAAACTGAAGCAGCGCGGTTATCCACATGCCGGTATCTATAACCCAGAAGGCGTGGGCGGTACGCACGTGATGTATGTACTGCACCATGCGGATCAACCGGAGCTGTATCATAAGCTGCCGAAAGATCCGGCGATTGATACCAGTATCAATCTGTGGAAAGGGGCGCTGAAACCACTGTCTGCCGCTGGCTTTATCGCCACCTTTGCTGGGCTTATCTATCACTATATTGGTGTAGGCCCGAACAAAGAAGTGGATGATGACGAAGAGGAGGATAGCCATGAGTAAGTCGAAAATGATTGTGCGCACTAAGTTTATCGATCGCGCCTGTCACTGGACGGTGGCTATCTGCTTCTTCCTGGTGGCGGTATCGGGGATTTCGTTCTTCTTCCCGACGCTGCAATGGCTGACCGAAACCTTCGGGACACCGCAAATGGGGCGTATTCTGCATCCTTTTTTCGGTGTGCTGATTTTCGTGGTGCTGATGTTTATGTTCGTGCGCTTCGTGCACCATAACATCCCGGATAAGCAAGATATTCCGTGGGTGCTGGGGATTGTTGAAGTCCTGAAAGGTAACGAGCATAAAGTGGCGCGGGTAGGGAAATATAACGCCGGGCAGAAGATGATGTTCTGGACCATCATGAGCATGATTTTCGTGCTGCTGGTGAGCGGAGTCATTATCTGGCGGCCTTATTTCGCCCAATACTTCCCGATGCAGGTGGTGCGTTATAGTCTGCTGATCCACGCGACTTCGGCCATCATTCTGATCCACGCGATCCTTATCCATATGTATATGGCATTTTGGGTGAAAGGCTCGATTAAAGGGATGATTGAAGGCAAGGTGAGCCGTCGCTGGGCGGCAAAACACCATCCGCGCTGGTATCGTGAAGTTGAGCGGGTAGAGGCGAAAAAAGAGAATCAGGAAGGGCTGAAGTAACCCCTGATTACTGATTCTGATAAGCGGTTTAATCTCTTTCTGCGCAAAGGGGTTAAGCCGCTTTTTTATGTAGGATGGGATATCATCGGGTATTAGTGATTAATGCATTAATGACTGAAATGACCAAGCCTCAATGTTATCCCCCATCCTTGAGGGGAAGGGGATAACGTTCACTGCATAAAAGCGTTTTAATTATTCGTAGATATCAGCGTTACCAAAGTCAGGGTTGTTATTACTGAGGCTGGTGATAACGTAAATGGCAAATTACCTCTCCAGCGCTCCCTGACCTGGCGCTGTTCCGCTGATGCTGCCTATTTTTTTATGGCATTTTTTTCTGAGCAAGTTTGAACAATTCGTCTCTGTGCCCTGTGGTGGCCAGTTTTGACAATGCTGAAGAAGGTTCATGGTCGAAACTTCGGACTGCGGTTCCCGTCACGCCCCATACACCGGAGGAAAAGGGTGTTTCATAGTCTCCTTCAGAAATATTTTTGATGCTGATAACAAACATACCATTATGACGGGTCAGTTTTGCCGTCATAAACTTCGATGCAACCCCGGACTTGAGTTTTCCACTATCTGCCGTAACTTTCGCAAGCTGGTCTGCCGCAGGAGCCCGGAAAAGAGCAATCTGTTCCGTTATGTCTACAGGTTTCCCGTTCTCAGTCATCAGGCCGGTGAGTTTAATCCCCTGTTCTGACGCCGGTGCGAAGAACCAGCCTTCTGACGCAGAGGCGGCATGCATGAAGGCAAAATGCAGATATTGTACGTGATTTTTTTTCGACGGAATGCTGAATGAAACGCTTTTGCCTGGCAGCGTTGCACCCATGACCGTTCCGTCAGGGCTGTTGAATTGCCCGATAATTTCGCCGTAAGAATCTGACGACATGGCGTGCCGGCTGGCTGTCGGCATTTGCGCGCCGGATTTATCGCCGGCAGAGGTCGCTGCAATACCGGAGGATGATAGTAACAGGGCAGACACAACAGCGCTGGTTATAATGGTTTTCTTTAACATATTTCAGTTTCCTTGTGGTGATGACTCGTAAAATAGAACTACAGATAATTATTGTCCGGCCTCATGCCGATACTTAGCCGAACCAATAAATTTGGAAAAACGCTCACACCATATCTGAACGGTGGTAAATTCATTGACGTTAACATTGTCAGGAATACTTTTTCTGAAATTACCAAAGTTTTTTAGCTCCCCAATTAGCACGGCCTCTTTTTTAATTTCCAGAAAAGAACGCTTATCTGTCGCCTGTTTTTTCGTTAGATAGATTTTATAATCCGGCCCCGGAGCCACTTCACCTTTGAACGCGATTTCATTATCGGTAACGTAAATCTCGCCCTCTGCCCAGTGAAAAACATCGCTGCCTTTCTGATTCCGGGTAAACGCGCCCTTATATTTTGCCTGCTTCCGCACATCGTTAATTTCGCTCAGCGAAGCATTCTCCTGAGCCGTCAGTATTGGCAGCAGATAAATCCCCAGGCCAGTACCCGCTCCGAAAACTACCAGGTGTGAAATTAGCAGGGTAATTTTAATTCTGGTCTTCATTTTTTCCTCCATGAATCCGTCAGGCGAAGTATTTTGTCGTAAGTAGACACGGCATTTTCCTGTTATGAATAAAGGGCGTAGTTATAAGTACCTTATCGGTAGATAACGGCGGTTTCGTAAAATTTAGTTTCGTAAAATTTATTTTGGCTTTAAGGTTTTACTGGCAGTAACGGATATTTCGGCGGTTCCGGCGCAGATCCCCTTTATTGATCACGCTATTTTTATGGACAATCCTGTCGCCGGGCGTTTTTGTCTGGTTTGAATTTCATGAATGGTCAATAATGCAGCCCAGGAAACTCAACACAAACAAGTGATTAGAGGGATGAAAAAGACAATCTTTGCGTTGGCGCTGGGCACTTTTGGCCTGGGAATGGCGGAATTTGGCATTATGGGCGTGCTACCGGAACTGGCGCATGACGTGGGGATTTCGATCCCTGCGGCGGGGAATATGATCTCCTGGTATGCCTTTGGCGTGGTGATTGGCGCGCCGATCATTGCGTTGTTCTCTACGCGTTTTTCACTGAAATCGATAATGTTGCTGTTGGCGGTGCTGTGTATTGTCGGTAACGCGATTTTTACGCTCTCTTCGGGTTATGTGATGCTGGCTATTGGGCGGCTGGTGTCTGGCTTTCCGCATGGCGCGTTCTTTGGCGTTGGGGCGATTATTCTGTCTAAAATTGCGCCGCCAGGACGAGTGACGGCGGCGGTTGCCGGCATGATCGCCGGGATGACGGTCGCCAATCTGGTGGGGGTTCCTGCCGGTACGTGGCTGGGTCATCAGTTCAGCTGGCGTTATACCTTTCTGGCGATTGCGCTGTTTGATGTGGCGGTGCTGCTGGCGATTATCGGCTGGGTTCCAACGCTGTTTGATAAATCCGACGCTCGTCTGCGCGAGCAGTTTCATTTCCTCAAAAGCCCTGCGCCGTGGCTGATTTTTGCCGCCACGATGTTTGGTAACGCGGGGGTGTTTGCCTGGTTCAGGTATATCAAGCCGTTTATGATGAATGTCTCTGGTTTTTCCGAAAGCGCGATGATGTTCATTATGATGCTGGTGGGTTTAGGAATGGTGCTGGGTAATATGCTGAGCGGTAAAATTTCCGGCCGCTATAGCCCTCTGCGTATTGCCGCCACTACCGATTTGGTGATTGTGGTGGTTCTGCTGCTGCTTTTCCTGCTCGGCGGTATGAAAATGGCGTCGCTAACGCTGGCGTTTATCTGCTGCGCAGGGCTGTTTGCACTGTCTGCACCGTTGCAAATCCTGCTGTTACAAAACGCGAAGGGCGGTGAAATGCTGGGAGCGGCGGGGGGGCAAATTGCGTTTAACCTGGGCAGCGCGATTGGCGCGTTCTGCGGAGGGATGATGATAACGCACAACTTTGGCTGGAATGCGGTTGCGTTACCGGCGGCAGCGCTGTCGTTTCTCGCGATGTCATCACTGCTGATCTACGCCCGTTATCAACAACGTCATGCGCTGGCTTAAAGCCTGAGAGCTGGTGGTGCAGCCTCTCCCTGGCAGGAGAGGCTGAAAAGATTAATGGCGCAGGTCGATAACCATACGGCCACGAATCTGGCCTTGTTCCATCTCTTTAAAGATAGCGTTGATGTCGCCTAATGGGCGCATTGTCACTTTCGGTACCACTTTACCTTCTGCCGCGAACTGGAAGGCTTCAGTCAGATCCTGACGTGTACCGACCAGAGAACCAACCACTTCGATACCGTCCAGAACCAGACGAGGAATGTCGAGGCTCATCGCTTCTGGCGGCAGGCCAACGGCCACAACGCGGCCACCAGCACGCACAGCATCAACGGCAGAGTTAAATGCCGCTTTAGCAACTGCCGTTACAACCGCAGCATGTGCGCCACCGGTTTTTTCCTGCACGATTTTCGCCGCATCTTCGTTGCGTGAGTTGATGGTCAGGTCTGCACCCATCTCTTCTGCCAGTTTTAGCTGTGCGTCGTTAACGTCCAGCGCGATAACTTTGGCGTTAAACACGTTTTTGGCGTATTGCAGCGCCAGGTTACCCAGGCCGCCGAGGCCGTAGATAGCAATCCATTGGCCTGGTTTAATGTGCGACACTTTTACCGCTTTATAAGTGGTTACGCCCGCGCAGGTGATGCTGCTGGCGGCGGCGGATTCCAGGCCATCCGGCACTTTTACTGAGTAATCGGCGGTGACGATGCACTCTTCTGCCATGCCGCCATCAACGCTATAACCGGCGTTTTTGACCGAGCGACACAGCGTTTCGTTGCCGCTGTTACAGTAGTCGCAGTGACCACAACCCTGGAAGAACCACGCAACGCTTGCACGGTCGCCGGGTTTCAGAGAGGTGACGCCAGGGCCGACTTCTTTAACAATCCCAATCCCTTCATGGCCGAGGATAACCCCGGTCTTATCCCCGAAATCCCCGTTTTTGACGTGCAGATCGGTGTGACAGACCCCACAGCACTCCATTTTTAACAGGGCTTCACCGTGCTGAAGTGGGCGCAGCGTTTTTTCGGCGATGTTTACCTGATGATCGTGAGTGACGACAGCAGCCTTCATATCCTTACTCCTGATTTTGTTTTGTGTGTATTTGATAATAATACTCATTAATGATTGGTTATTAAGGGAATAATTGCAAGGGCAGAAATAGGTGGGCAGAGGCGCTTGTGTATGAAAAGGCCCGGCGGCGCAATGCCTTACCGGGCCTAAGCGTTAGCTCAATTGGCGATTAATGGCTGCAATTTCCTCCTGCCACTGTTGTTGAAGCTGTGGTTTCTGATGTTTTGGTTTACGCGCGAGATCGTCTGCCAGCCGTTGTTCAAGCATAATCAGCCGCTCTAATAGCGCATCGCTACTTTGCGGCTGATCGGTTTCAGGCGCCGAAAGAGCCTCGGTTGTCGGGAGACGTCCGGCGTAGCGTAGCTGTTGGTACACCTCGTCGGCATCCAGCCATTCGCTCAGACCGGTATCATCAATCAACCAAAAACGGTTACAGCACTGGCTGATTAACTGCCGGTCATGGCTGACCAGCAACAGGCCGCCGGGGTAGTCACGCAGGGTTTGCGCCAGCGCTTCTTTGCCGTCGATATCCAGATGGTTTGTCGGTTCATCGAGTAGTAACAGACTGTAGCGCGCCAGAGAAAGGCCGACAAACAACAAGCGTGAGCGCTCGCCGCCGCTGAGCGTGCTGACTTTTTGTCCGTGGCGCAACCAGCCGAAACCCGATGAAATCAGCGCCCGTTTACGTATTTCCGCCGAAGGTTCAAAAGACTCCAGCGCGTCCAGCAGGCTGGATTCGTCCGGCAACTGGTGCAGCGTTTGGTCGTAATAGCCGGGTTTTATTCGTGGATGCAAACGCAGCCCCGCATCGGGCGCGGATTGCTGCATCTGCCGCCACAATAAGCGCATCAGCGACGATTTCCCGCCACCGTTACGGCCCATAATGGCGACCCGATCGCCACTTTGCAGCCGAGCTATCCCGGTGGTGAACAGCGCCGGTTGGCCTGGCGCTGGCGCTACGGGCAGGTTGTCCATTTCCAGCAGGCGGTCAGCTCGCAACGCATCACCATGAAGGGTAAGCTGCCACGGTGTGCCGCTGGTGAGTTCCGTTTGGCTCTCTTTCAAGCGAGTGACCTGTTTTTCCATCTGTTTTGCTTTGCCCGACAGCGATTCGTTGTCGTATACACGCCCCCAAATCGCCAGCCGCCTGGCGCTGGCGGCAACGCGATCTATCTCCTTTTGCTCTGCTTTGTGACGTAGCGCATCGCTGGCGTCTTGCTCCTCTAACGCCTGACGAGCCGCGCTACAGGGCAGGGCAAAGGTGTGCAGGGTTTGATCTCGCAAAATCCAACTGGCGTTGGTGACGGCATCCAACAGCGAATTATCATGCGACACCAGCACAAAACTGCCACTCCAGGCATTCAGGAAACCTTCAAGCCACAGCAGAGTTGGCAAGTCCAGATGATTGCCCGGTTCATCAAGTAGCAGTAAATCCGGCTGGAGAATCAGTGCGCGGGCCAGTAACAGTCGCGTGTGTTGACCACCGCTTAATGTCGCCGCCGGTTGTTCGATTTCCGCAGAGGTAAAACCCATCTCTGCCAGTAATCGTTCCGCCTGCCAGCGCTGAGTCTCTCGCCCGGCAGCGGGAAGTTGCGCCAGTACCGCCAGAATCAGCGGTTGCGACAATAATGTGGTGGGTAAATGTTGCTCTACGCGTGCCATCAGGCAGTGGTTAGCCAGTGCCACATGGCCAGAAGAGGGCGTTAACGTGCCGTCGAGTACCTGTAGCAAGGTGCTTTTCCCGCAGCCGTTATAGCCTATCAAACCAATGCGGTCGCCTTTTTTCAGGGTGAAGGAAAGGTCGCTGAATAAAGGGCCAAACGCCGTTTCAACGTAGAGAGATTGTGCGGTTAGTAATGTGCTCATGTGCTTACTCAAGAGTTACAGGCATGGAAATGCCTCGTCAAACATCGCTGACGATAACTCAGTAAGCCTGAGGGAAGGGATTATTGGTGAGTGTCTTCGCTCAAGCAGAAGTTATCGCAGCACGATACCGATAACGCTTGAGCTGGTGCGATCACCAAATGTATGTGAAACATTGAAAATTTCACAGTACAGCATAATTAGCCTCCTTTTGATGTTGTCGGGTTGAACGATGAACGCAGTGTAGCCTCGGCAAATCTTTTTCGCCAGGAATATACTATTAGTTACAACATACAATTAAAGCGCTTCCATAATCAGCAGACCTGAAGCCTCAGTCTCTCTATTGCTTATCAGCGGAAAAAGCCCGACCGAAGCCGGGCTGCGTTATCAGATAGAGGTACGGCGATAGCTACGGTATTCCGGCAGCCAGAAGTTCTCGTCGATGGCCTCTTGCAGTGCATCGGCAGAGGTATTCGTGGCAACACCTTGCTGCTGCGCCATTCTGGCGACGGCAAATGCAATGGCGCGCGAGACTTTATGAATATCCTTCAGCTCTGGCAGTACTAACCCTTCACCGTGAGTGGCTAGCGGGGAGTGTTTTGCCAACGTTTCACTGGCAGACATCAGCATTTCATCCGTGATGCGTGAAGCGCCTGAGGCAATCACCCCAAGACCAATACCGGGGAAAATGTACGAGTTGTTGCACTGGGCAATCGGGTACTCGGTATTGTTCCAGACCACGGGGGCAAACGGGCTACCAGTAGCAACCAGCGCCTTGCCATCCGTCCAGCTGATAATATCCTGCGGCGTGGCTTCAACGCGCGAAGTCGGGTTAGACAGCGGCATCACAATTGGACGAGGGCAGTGCTTATGCATTTCACGAATAATTTCTTCAGTAAATAGGCCAGACTGTCCGGAAACACCAATCAGAATATCCGGCTTAACGTTGCGCACTACATCCAGCAGTGAGATTTCTTCGTTCTGATGATCCCAACCTTGCAGTTTTTCGCTTTTCTGCGCCAGCTTGCTTTGGAAGGCGAGCAGGTTTGGCATCTGGTCAGTCAACAGGCCGAATCGGTCAACCATAAAGACGCGGCTGCGAGCCTGTTCTTCACTTAACCCTTCGCGCTGTAGCTGCGAAACGATTTGTTCGGCAATCCCACAACCGGCAGAACCCGCACCGAGGAAGACAATCTTCTGCTCGCTAAGCTGGCTACCGGCGGCGCGGCTGGCAGCAATCAGTGTGCCAACGGTTACAGCGGCAGTACCTTGAATATCATCGTTAAAACAGCAGATTTCATCGCGATAGCGGTTCAGCAATGGCATCGCGTTTTTCTGTGCAAAGTCTTCAAATTGCAGCAGCACATTTGGCCAGCGGTGTTTCACGGCCTGGATAAAATCATCAACGAACTGGTAATACTCGTCATCGCTAATGCGTGGGTTGCGGCAGCCCATATACAGTGGGTCATTCAGCAACTGTGGGTTATTCGTACCAACATCCAGCACCACCGGCAGGGTATAAGCCGGGCTGATCCCCCCGCAAGCGGTATACAGCGACAGCTTGCCGATAGGAATACCCATACCGCCAATACCCTGATCGCCTAAGCCGAGAATACGCTCGCCATCGGTAACGACGATGACTTTAATATTGTGGTTTGGCACGTTTTGCAGAATGTCGTCCATGTTGTGACGATTCTGATACGAGATAAAAACACCGCGCGCGCGGCGATAAATCTCAGAAAAACGTTCGCAGGCAGCACCGACGGTTGGGGTGTAGATAACCGGCATCATCTCATCGAGATGATTTTCAACTAAGCGATAGAACAGCGTTTCGTTGGTGTCTTGAATATTGCGCAGGTAGATATGTTTATCGATCTCGGTTTTAAAACCTTGATACTGGATCCAGGCACGTTCGGCCTGTTCCTCAATGCTTTCAACTACTTCGGGCAGTAGCCCAAGCAGGTTGAAGTTGCTGCGTTCTTCCAAACTGAACGCGCTGCCTTTATTCAGCAGCGGAAATTCCAACAGAACCGGCCCCGCGTAGGGGATATACAGGGAACGATTTTTCTTGCCTGGTAACATCTTGCTTCACTCCGTTGTCATCACGCCAGGCCCCGCCAACGGGCCAGCGCGCAGATTATAGAGCAATGCGTAACATGAATGTGTCAATTTGACTTAAACGGCACAAAAAAGCGTTCACCTACCGGTATTCGACCGATCGCTAAATGAAAATTTCTGTTTAGTACGGGATTTTAAGTGACACTGTAACGTCTTAGGGGATGGTGGGACAGGGTTATTTACTTCAGATGATTTATGTAAGAAAAATCCAGGCCGATATTATATAAATAGTCTTCGAACAGGTGCTCATTATGAAATTATCAACAACTATTCTGTCAATGCCGATAGCAATGACGATCGTTTCTGTTACTTTTTCCATTTTTGTACTAAAGGGGAGTTACTCGGCGGTAGAAAATCTTAAATTAAGTTCGGAAATGAGCAGTGCAATTAATCAGATGAATGAAGTCAGATACAATCTGGCAATGATCCGGGGTAATGTTAATACACTGGATACTTTAGTCACGATGCATAAGCCTCTTGATAAAAAGTATGTTGATGATTTCTTTGATAGAGAAAAAAATCTTACTGAGTTAATGAATAGTCCTATCGATCGTCATGATGATACCGTGCCTGATTTTAAGAAAAAGGTTCATGAGATTCTTGAAATCTATAAACACTCAATGGCACAATTGACTAATGGTGAAAATGCTACTATATCGTCGTCAAGTAAGCTAAAGGAAATAACGAATTACATTGAGAGCAAAATTGATGAAAAGAATAATCAAACTTTAGCACGCGTTGAACAACAGGAAAGCGGAAATGTTTTCACATTATTGTTCTCTTTCATTTTCGTTGTGTTATGTGTGCTGATGCTTTTAATTTCACTGGCAACCTCAAGAAATAAAATAACGAAGAAAATTGATAAATTATCTCGATCTATTGAGAAAATCAAAGATGGTAATTTAGCAGATGAAATTAGTGATGATTCAAATAATGAACTGGGGGTTATTTTTTCTCATCTCAATATAATGCGCCTGTCACTTCTTGATGTAATTGACTCTATTCAGTCAAATACTATGGTGATCAGCCGAGGAACCGCCGAAATTGCCCGGGGAAATGATGATCTTTCTACCCGTACTGAACAGCAGGCCAGTGCCCTTCAACAAACGGCTGCAAGTATGGCAGAGATTAAATTGATTGTAAGTAACAATACCGACAACGCAAAGTATGCTAATAGCATTGCCTCCGATGCAAGTCAGGCTGCTTGCAAAGGTGCTGGCGTAATGGAAAAAGCAATCGTATCGATGAAAAAGATCGAAACAAGTTCTGTGCAGATTACCGAGATTACGAAGTTAATTAATGGTATTGCTGCTCAGACGAATATTCTGGCACTCAATGCCGCAGTGGAAGCTGCCCGGGCAGGGGAATTGGGACGCGGGTTTGCGGTCGTGGCGACAGAAGTTCGTAGTCTGGCAGTAAGAAGTGCCGATGCAGCAAAAGAAATTAGCAATATCATCCGTGTCTCAGTCACTGATATTGAAGATGGTACGGAGCTTGTTAATCAAGCTGGCGAAAAAATGAATAATATTGTGCAATCAGTGACGAAAGTGAGTGACCTGATGCAGGAAATTACGCTGGCGTGCGAAGAACAGAAGTCAAGTATCGATCAAGTCGCAATTGGAGTTAACCAGATTGATTCGGTTACACAACAGAATGCGGCACTGGTGGAACAGGCTTCAGTCGCCACGAGCAGCTTAAATGAGCAAGCTGAACAGCTCTCCGCTATGAGCGCTCGTTTTCACACAGGGAATAATAGCTAAGTAAGACAGTCCTATAGGGGTTCCACGCCGGAACCCCAGAAAATCAGGCCGAAAATGAATGAGTTTGCAACATTTGGGCTATCGGACAGCGCAGCTTGAGGTTATGTCGTCTGAAGCCGCGCTCAAATAACCAAAACCAACCTCCCTTGTTATCTGGCGTCAGCCCCATATCCTGATAACCCGCTCGATAAAACGTAGGAAGAGCCTCCGCCAGCGCGCTGTTGAGCCGAACGCGGAGGTAGATAAGTCGGCTGAGCGGAAGATGAGTTATCTCATCGATTACCCTGTGCGTCAGTTGATGGAGGGTGACTTCTATACGATTGCTAATGTCGGTAATGTCCAGTGGTGGCGCTGTCTGTATGGAAGGAGAAGGCCGCGTATTGCCAAAATGAGAACTAAGGAGTGACAGCCAGAGATGCTGGCCTCTCATTACCACTATCCTGGGGACTGGCCGTGGTTGTAACGCCAGAACGCCCAGTATAACGCTTTCACGATCGCCTGATTTAAATGGTGATACGACGTAGTCCCGTAACAGGGCGGTGGCATAAAAACCCAGATTTTTCGCCACCCGTTGTGAATGCGGATGACTGCATACCATTTTTATCGTTAGCGTGGACAACTGCTGTTGACGTGCCACTTGGCAGAGATGCATTCCCAGTTTCGTGGCTATGCCACAGTGCCGGGCCTTTGGATGAGTCGCCATCATCGCCAGTTCGGCACTGGGAGCATTCTCGTGAAACCATAAAGCGGCGTGCCCTATGATGCAGTTATTTTCTACGGCGACCACGCTGCACCAGTCGGACTGTGTGTTGTTCCACTCGATCAACGTTGGGACATAAAGGTCAGAATAGACGTAGCGATCGCCGTACACTTCACGAAACAGTGCGCTAATACCCTCAGCATCTTCCGCCTGGAAATTCCTTATAACGATCATTTTTCCACCCCCGCAGTCATATACGTGCGCCTGTCAGTGACCCGCTGCAATTTTCCCGTGCGAGGGTTGCAGATAAGCTCATCTTGTCGGCACCACTCAATGATCATGCGTAGCTGGCCTGACTCACACAATTTAGCGAGTGAGTTATCCCTTGCCTGAAGGGTATTACGGAGAACCTCCGCATGGTTGTCACTGCCGGAAAAGACAATGCGCAGAGTCAGCCAATCGCAGCCATCGTGATGATCCAGAATCATTTGCCACTGTTGTTTGCCAAACATGTCGGTAATCAGAGTGTCGAACTCATCAGGAAACACAGAAGATAAACCTATGCGAATACGATACCCGAGGCTGCTTCGTCCTTGCAGTATGAACTTACGGGCAGGTTTACCCGCCGGTTCCCGCCAGGCGGCAAGATCGCCAACCGGATAACGAATCAGCGGCATGAGTTTGCGGGTCAGATTAGTGATCACCAGTCTGCCAGTGTGACCCTCATCGAGGATGGATTCACCGGTCACTTCATCAATGATTTCAACAATAGTTTCGGGTTCAAAAACCCGATGTTCTCCGTTAATGCACTCTGGAGTACTGGCGCCAATCAGACCCGCATCAACACTTGCGCATCCGACAGAGGCAACGCGGGCATTCGGGAAGGCTTGTTTAAGCAGTAATAATTGTTCTGAAAATAGACTCTCGCTGCCAAAGAGAAGCCGCGTAATACTCGGTAACTGCTGCTGTTGTGCCACTATTTTTGCTGCAAATTGTAATAACATGGCCGGAACGCCAAGCAGCACATTGATCTTATGCTGATTGAGTTGAGCAAACAGTATCTGCGGCTCCATCGCGCCGCTAAAAGGATATTCACATACCGGTATATCCATATGAGCAAGCGAACCATGAATAAATAAAAAGCTGGAGTAAAGCTCACCGGCGAAAAACAGATTCGCCACGCGATCGCCTGGCTGAAGCTGGCTTGCAAGGCTCTGCCCAAAACGGGTGACGAATGTGCGCCATTCGCTGCGGGTATAAATCGACAGTTTGCCAGTACCGGTAGTCCCCCCGGTTTTAAATACGATGCCATCGGTAAAAGGGGCGGTTAAAACCGGCCAGTTGGACAGTTCACCGCTTCCCTTCCAATAATCGAGAGGGGCGATGAGGGGCAGGTCGCTTATTTGCCAGTTGCTGTGCGGTAAGTGTCGGTAATGCCAGGCATAATAAGGGGAGTGCTGGCGGGCAAATGCCACCAGTTGTTCAAGGGACAGAACCGCAGCGTCGGTGATAATGGGCTTGTGCTTAGTCATATTTATATAGCCTTATAATCAGTAGAAGGCTGTGAATATTTGCGCCGCTTATCGATGACCAGCGGCGTTTTACCACTTTGAGGGAGCCGTTCAAACGAGGTAAACGGACGGCTTGTCATCTCAAGCTCCAGTAAGCCCGCTTCCAGCCCCATCAACAGTTCAGGGTTGTTGCAGACACGACGCCGCACCTCAGTGGCATCACCTTCTGCCAGGATACGGATACGTTCCAGCCCGCTGGATGGGTTATGATCAAGGATGAGTTGTACAGGTACTGCGGCCAGCTGTGCCAGATGTTGTGTTGAGATAAACAGAGTGCCAATACGTACCAGGCTGCTGTGGCGGCCTACTAGTTCAAAACGAGGTGTCAGTGCGCCGCAGGCGCAGCGTCCTTCCACCCAGCGGCCGAGATCGCCAACATCATAGCGAACCACGTTATGACCTTCGCGGGACAGGGATGTAAACAGCAAACGACCGATCTCACCCGGCTTTACCGGTTTATCGCACTTCATATCGACGATCTCCAGCCACTGAATATCCGCCATCAGATGAAATACGCCATCAGGACTCGCGTTACAGGCATGTCCCAATGGCCCGGCGTCTACGGAGCCATACAGCGCAGAACGAATTATCTCAACGCCGAAACGATGGAAAAACGCGCGCTGATCGTCGCCCATATGTTCACCGCCGGTCAGTAATTTACGGATACCTCCGTAGCGGCGCAGCAGTGGCTCTTGCCGTCTGAACAACTGGCTCAGGGTACTGGGCATACCAATCAGTGTGTTGACCTGCTGATTGGCGATGGTTTTCGCAATCTCGCCATAATTATCATCATGCGGCCCCCCCATAGGGAGGTGCGTAACACCCGCTTTGTCGAGCACGGTGAAAAAACTGAGTAAACCGCCGTACAGATTCCCTGCATACATCAGATTCAGTACTTTATCCTTCGCCGGATCGAGACCTGCGGCGAACATGCCGTCTGCGGCAGCTTGCATCTGGCGGTGATAATCGCGATATGTAAAACCGGCCAGTTTAGGCGCGCCACCGCTGCCACCGCTGCGGAAAAAGAGCTTTGCGCTGGGTTGGATCGCGTTTTCAATGAAAGCGGATTTATCCATGATCGGTTGATCGATAGGCACATCTGGCGCCTGGGGCGGGAGATCTAGCGTGGCTAAACCGGGCAATGAATCAGCGGCGAGGGTGACCGTCACCCGCCGCACCAGCTGGGTTAATGCGCACCTACCATCGTGCGGTTCGCCACTATAGCCGGAATGCATTCCTGCGAGTGTCGTAACGCGATTTACCCCAGCGGCCAGTAGAAGCTGGCTGAGGAGGGCGGTGTCGTTCGCTGTCGCCGCCAGGCTACAGGTTTGCAGATAAGTGCGCCAGGGGCGTAAAGCCTGAACCAGCTTATGGCGGGGCATTGGGCGTAACAACAGCGTGCGATAGAGTGGAGAGGGGGCAAGCCCGATCGTATTTTGCAGCAAGATATGCCAGTTTTCACCGCTCCAGCTCCGGTTATCCCCATCGTTAAAAACCGTGTCCAGCTCGCCAAAGACTTGCTGGGTGGTGATATCTGCCGCCGACTTTTCGTCCGGTTGCTGAAAAGACCAGTGGCCGCAACGACGATGCATAGCCTGTGCCAGGCACTCACCCATGTCCGTTAACACCAACTGTGACTCGGTATCGACAAATATCACTTGCGAGCTGGAACATGCCTGCTGATCGAATCGACAAATTTCATCGGCCAGTGCATCCAACTGTTGGTCATTAACCGCATCGGGAATCAACCAGGAAAAGCTGATTTTATGTCCCCACGGGATCCAGCGACAGCCGCCTGGAAGCTGATGACGTATAGCGTTAAGCGCCGCATCTCCGCCCCATGCTGAAACGCCATCCACATGTACCATCAGCAGAGCGAGCTGGTCGGTTGCCACAGGCAGAATAGCAAGGTAGTTCGCCAGCGTAGTGGTCGCGTCGCAGTCAAGAAAGGCCTGCAACAGTTCAAGAGTTAGCCCTTGTTCGCTAGTGCTGGGACGCAGCCAGTTAATATTGCCCACCAACAGGCTTTCTACTATTGCCAGAAAAGGAAGCGACTCCGCATTGGCCGGGGTAATATGCAGCACGACGCCAAGTGGGCGCCAGCTCTCAAAATGCGGCTGTGATAGATTAAAACGGCGTAATGAGAAAGGGATATCACCCAGCTCATGTTCAAGTTTGAAACGCAACGCCTCTGGCTGGCAGAACTGGCGCACATCTTCGCGGGTAACTGCATCAAGCTGAGGTAAAAATGCGCTATCTTCCAGCCGCTTTACAAAACGTTGCGCACAGGCAAACAACGCATCCGTGGGTAGCGGCTGGCTTAGCGTATCGTGCAACGTCTCTGTCAATAAGCTCAACGCCCGTTCCGTAGTGGCGAAGGGGTAACACTGGCCATAAATAAAATACATATCACTTTCCTCGCATTAATTCCGAGGCCGCTAATGCGCAGCTACGGGTTTTATGCTGACTGGCGCGGCCAAGTAGCTCAAACCAGTCTGTCTCTGCTCCACATCCGCATTCGTGGGCGCGATGCAGGATGGCTAAATCGCTCATTACAACGCTATGGGCTGGGCTGGAGGTAATATAAGGTGAGACAAATTGCAAAAATCCCCGCGCTCCGTAGCCTTTAATTTCAAACGTGCGGGTATCGCGGATCCACGCTCTGGCGTATACCGGAATATGAAAGTGGTGATGGGCACATTCAATATAAGGAACGCAGTGTTCAACGGCGCCGTAACCATCCCGGCAACAGGCGTCAGGTAGCCATAGCTGTTCACCAAGCCGTGCATATAACGTCGCCTTTGGTATTTCTTTGTCCGCATGTGTTTTCCAGCCACCGCCGAAAAATATTAATGAACCTGGCGGTAGGGAAAGCGGAGGCAAATTCATATCGCGCATCCTTTCAAGCACGAACCACATAAAGGCGGGGAATCCCAAAATACGCACAGGGGCATCATCTTGTGAGAAAGTTTGTAGCGCCTGGATAACACCAAATGGATCGAACTCATGACCTTTCCCGGTGTTCCGCAGAGCATAAACGGCCTGTTTGACGGGCGCATATTTACATAAAAACTGGTCGGTATAGGCCGTGCCTAAGGTGATGATATCGTTGGGTTCATAACTCAGAAGGAGATAGTTACAGGGGGTATCGGGTGTCACCCAGCCGTAGTGATTAAAGATATGATCGACCATACCTTGCGCGGCCTTTATGCTGCGTTCGTCAAAACGCATTCGGCTTTTTTGTCCGCTGGTTCCTGAGGATGTCAACTCCAGCGCGTCCTGACCGGTGTTACTGAGCAAAAGATGATGCTTAAAATAATTAGCAAATATCGGCGGCAAATCTCCCCATGAGTTCAACTGCGGATTGTCCGGGTTGATATTGTGATGAGTTAACCATTGCGCGTATCCCGGCGTATTCCTTACATGGAAAGAAACAATCTCCAGCATCGCGTTATGAAACAACTGCTCACTAATTGCATTACTCTGATAAGGTCGAGTGAGTGCACACAGCCTATTGACGACAGGGACGGATATCACGTTATATTTCCTTAATAGTTGTTACATCTATTAAATAATCTGACGTTATCCAGCCAAGAAAGAATATTATTATTCCATTTATTTTTTGTTTATTAAGAATAAATAATTAACGGTAGGGTGACATGATGTGAATATATGGTATTTGCTATGTAGCATGAGGAGAATAAGTTTTTTACCTTATCTAAAGATCGGTTCAACCACAGAAAATACCATCAGTTTAATAATGCCATGTACGAGTTCCGATAATTCAGTTAATTCATTGCTCAGTATTTACAGTAGGTATTTAAATTAATAACTTAATTACATTTATCATATTTCGCTAATAACTGGCAATGAATTTAAATACTATCAGTCACTATTGGCTACCAAATAAAATAGCGCTGCTGTGCCGATACCGTATTTTACACAATTTACCGAAGGGCTGGGGGGGAATAAAAACTACCGGAGCCGTGGCGCTCCGGTAGGGGGTTAGAACTCGAAACGCGCGCCGAAATTATAACGACGGCCTTCCAGCATGGCAGTTTTGTTGTATGACGTAGAGTAAATCGGGTTCACATCGAACAGGTTATAAACGCCAGCCATCAGCGTTAGATTTTTGTTCAAATGGTAGCGTGCACCCAAGTCTACCAACGCATAAGCCTCTGTTGACGTCGATTTCCCGACGTTCGGTGACTGACTGCGCCAGCTCGCTTTCGTCCACAGTTCCAGGTCATTAACCGCATTCCAGGTCAGTGACACATTCGCCATATTCGACGGGAAGTCGTTCAGCGCATAACCTTTATACTCACCGCTTTTTTGTTCGCTGTGCGTATAGGTATAGTTGGCATTGGCCTTCAACGCCGCTGTTACTTGCCAGTCGCCGTTCAGTTCCAGGCCGTAGATCTCGGCATCACTAACGTTGAAGTATTGCGACACAGTTTCTGCACTATAGCCGTTATAGACACATTTCTGCGTCGCCGACTCGGTGCAAATGGTGTAATCACTGATTTTGTCTTTAAATTTGGTATGGAATACCGTGGCATCCAGCGCTAATGCCTCTTTCTGCCAGTAGACACCTAGCTCAGTATTGATGCTTTGTTCTGGCTTCAGGTCATCATTACCAATCCCAATGTAGGAATACGGGTAAGCCCCGTAGACACTGGTGAAACCTGAATTGTTTTCACGCAGATCCGGCTTTTTATAGCCTGCGGATACGCCACCTTTCAGCGCCCAGTTTTCGTCGATAGTCCAGTTTCCGTACAGTTTTGGCGTCAGGTGATAGCCAAAATAGCTGTCTTTGTCTAAACGCGCAGAGGTGGTCAGCGTGAAGTCCGGGATAATCATCCAGGCATCTTCGGCAAACAACGCCCAGCCGTGGCGGCTAATTTTGCTTACCGGCGTAACGCCAGGGGCAACTTTGTCTTCAATATCAAAGGTGTCATTCAGTTCATTACGGGTAAAGTTGGCTCCCAGCGTCAGCTTATGATCGCCAAGCGTGAAGGTGTTCGCACTGTTGGCTTCAAAGTTACGCTGCTCGATAAACTGCGGAGCCATTTCCGTTACGCGATACTCGGTACGGGCTTTCTCGTAGCTGATAAAGTTTTTCACTTCCAGCAGGTCGTCACCGTACCAGGCATGTTGAGCTAACGAAGCAGCATCGCGGTCAAAGCCCCAGTACCACGGCTTGCCAGGGTTATGGCTTTTTTCCTGATGCCCGCGAGATGCGTTCAGATCCCACAGTTGCGTTTCCGTTGGCGACAGCGATATCGTGCCATCAAGATTCCCCGACTGGTGTTTCACAAAACGCTGTTTGGTTGGGCTATCGTCGTCACGACGGTCGAGATAATCCGCACCAACGCTCACGCCAAGTTTGTCGGCAATGACCGGCCCCATGAAAAAGGCATTGGTCTGGTTCGTATTACCGTACTCGCTTTTTTGCTGGAGGAAGTAGTTGTCTTCCAGCACGCCGGTCCATTTATCGAGGCTGTACGCTTTCTTGGTGATAACGTTGACGACACCGCCGATTGCGTCGGAACCATAGAGCGAGGACATGGGGCCACGGATCACTTCAACTCGCTCGATGGCGGCCATTGGCGGTAAGAAGGCGGCTTCAGTCCCGATGTGATGCCCATACGGGCGCGATTCACGCGTTGCCTGTTTAATACCGTTGACCATAAATGCGGTATAGGAGGAGTCCATCCCGCGCATTTGTACGTCGCCAGTTGCCAGGCTGCCGTGGCCATTGCCGGTCAGCACGCCGGGCATTTCATGCAACGCCTCGGTAACGTTCTGGTTAGAACGGGTGTTAAGTTCTTTTTCATCAACGACCGAGATAGTCGCTGGCGCTTCTCGCCGTTCCTGACTGAAGCCGGTGGCGGTTACCACCATTTTATCTTCGCTAGTCGATGCTGGCTCAGTTGCGTAAACCAGCGCAGGAAGGTGACCGAGGGCAAGTGTTACCGCCACGGCCATGCGTGTTTTAATGATCACCGCAAAATCCTTAAAATTTAGTCAAATCAATCTTGAGTACGTAGTCAGCCTGATGCGCTTTTTCTTCCTGCTTGATGCTGGCATACAGCGTGTTGGCGTCTGGAGAAAGCACCAGGCTGTTCGGCATAGCGGCGGTTTTTATGCGGTGTTTGAGGGTGTAATGATTTGCATCGATGACACTTATCTGGCGGTCGTTTCGATGGGTGACGTAAAGTTCATCACGGGTGGCGTTATACAGCACCGCAATGGAATTGGGCGTCGGAATGCGGTGAATCAGCTTACCGGAATCTAACTGAACAACCAGGATATCGCGGGTGTTGGTATCAGCAATATAACCCACGCCCTTAGCGGTGTTGAGGGCGATATTCAGGAAGTAATGCTGAGATTCTGCGGGGTCAACTTTGACGCGCGAAAGAACTTTTGCGTTTTTGCCATCCAGCGTTACCAATTCGCCGTTGCCGGTGACGACATAAACTTTATCGGCCTGTTCATCAACGGCGAAGCCCACCGGGTCAATGTCACCCAGGGTTGCGACGAGCTGTTGCTTTTGAGCATCAACCACCCAAAGCAGGCCACCATTTTTGTCACCAATCCCTGAGACATAAAGGCGCTGGTTCTTTTTATCCAATACTACTTCACGAACGTGAGCGGTCTTTTTCGGGTCGCTATTATCACTGAGCTGAATGCTTTTCATCTCCTGGTGAGTTTGCGTATTGAGCAAGGTGACAGAGCCTTCCATCGCATTGCCTAAATAGAGAATATGGTTTTTCTCATCCAACGCGACGGCGAAAGTGCGGCGCTCAGTGGCGATTTTTTCCTTTATCTGGAGTGAATCTGCTGCGAGCTGGTATACCAATCCGGCACGCTTATCTTTATCAAACGAAGGCGCTGATGCTGCATAAAGCGCTTGCTGACCTGGTGAGTAAGCCAGCTCATAAACCCCGTGACCCAGAGGTTGAGACTTGAAATCCTTTTCTGCAAATTCCTGAGAATAAGCAGGGTAGGCGTGGAGAATCAATGAGAGAGAGAACGCAAGTAGACCCTTGTTCTTTAAGGCTTTTATTGTTGACATGTAATTATTCTTTGCAAAAGTTTACGAAAGAGCAAAGATGGTAATGAAAATGCTTATCATTTACAACTTATGTTGAGTGTAGAATACCTACCAATTTTTGGATTGCATATTTAAGTTGAGCGACAAGGTATGTAAGCCGTGGTTTAGTGTGGAGTGTTGACCACGGCATAAAGGTCTGTGCAATGTGTTATCGCAGTCTGATTTCCAGTGCCCACGAATCAGCGAATGTCATGTGAGTGTGAGCGGCTTCGTTGCCGGTCAACGTTATGTGGTGTTGGGAACGTGCGAGCCGAACAAGAACATCCGCAGCATTGCGGTGATGATGCTGATTCCAGATGTAAAGTTTGCGTGGTGAAGAAAGCGTGCTGGCAAGAGAGCCAACCACAGGCGTGTAAAAGCAATGCGCCGGAGAAATACGGCAATCGACAAATCAGTGATAGACCAGGCCACTGGATATGAGAGCAAGCGGCAAAAACACGGCAAAATCGACCAGCATAATCATGACCACAAAACGCCGGATTCTGTCTGACTCCATTCTAGTGCGCATAATGTATATTATGTTAAATTGAATTGAGGGTAATGGACACCCAGCCGTGCTTTTCATCTACTATGTAATTCTCCCCCCGTTACCTGTCAGATTTTGCCCCGCCCGTCACGCACTGTGTAAAATCTGCGATTTCCCGGCAGTATTCCTGCGCCCGGTTTTGCATAGCACACGACGTAAAAAAACCGGCCATCTGACCAGTTTGTCTGTGAGTCTGTTTTCTCAGGCAACACATTTGCCAGCGTGGCCCTAGCCAGGAAGTTTAAGAAACAGCGTCCGCTCCTGCGTTTGTGAGGATTTAAAACCATGGTGCATGTAGAACCCTTTAGCTTCATCGGTCAACGCATGAACCATAATGGCGCGGACACCGATATTCTCTGCCACTCTATAGCATCGCAATACGGCATCGTGAAGCAAGTCAGCGCCAAGCCCTTTTCCTCTGAATGAAAGGTCAACCGCCAGCCGAGCCAGAATGATCACCGGTATAGGGTCTGGCATGTTACGCCGAAGGCTGCCTGTGGCGGCGGTATGATTAACGCTACCCGTTGCCAATGAATAAAAGCCCGCGACTTGTTTCGTGTCTTTCTTACACACGACAAAAGTCCGGGCTGCGCCGAGAGCCTGATTTTTTAACCCTCGCTGCTTTAACCACTCATCCAGAACACTTTCGCCACTCACAAATTCGGCTAACTGATGAGCGCTGGATAAAGGTTCAGGCGCAGTTACATATCCCACTGTGGTTTCCTTGCCAACAGTTTCTCAAGAGCGGGATCATCAGCCACCGGCGCGTCGAGCATATCAATGAAATCAGCGTACTGCGCATCATTAAAATTGAATACACGACGGTCGAGAATCACGTTCTCTGCGGCCTGACAGGCCATTTCCAGGATAAAGTCCGTGCGCGATTTATGAAGGATCTCTGCGGCTGTATCAATAAGTGCTCGCTGGGATTCCTTCGCGCGAAGATTGAGCTGAACATCTGATTTCATCTATAAGCCTCTTTTCTTGTATAGCAATTGCTTTACAAGGATAGCACAACAACGGTGTATATCAAATGCTATACAGTCAGGCCCGAGGTACTAACAGATACCCACCAGCAAAGCAGAGTCAATTACATGATTTAAAACAACTTTATCAATTATGCGTGTTCTACGCGAATTCTGCGATTTTAGCAGTGCTATTGTGCGTCAGAATTCACGTAGCATACAGGGATAAAACGCCGATACCATTGCCGCTCATCGCGCTTTCTTGTACCCTTCCCTTGCCAATCTCATCTATCAGCATAATTTGAACCAACGGACAACGCATGACCGCTCATACCTCGAAAGATCCTTTGCACGGCGTCACTCTTGAAATGCAGGTTAACGCGTTAGTTGCGCGTTATGGCTGGGATAAGTTGGGGCAGCTTATCAATATCAACTGCTTTAAAAATGAACCGAGCGTGAAATCTAGCCTGAAATTCTTGCGTCGTACGCCGTGGGCA
This sequence comes from Kluyvera fluvialis, assembly GCF_059725275.1. NCBI lineage: Bacteria > Pseudomonadati > Pseudomonadota > Gammaproteobacteria > Enterobacterales > Enterobacteriaceae > Kluyvera > Kluyvera fluvialis. The sequence goes on from NZ_AP046142.1 coordinate 2,554,333, forward strand.
CGCGCAGAAGTAGAAGCGCTGTATCTCGATACGCTGGAAGGTATTGTAGAAGTAGAGCCAGAAGAACCGGCGCTCGACCCGTGGGCTAATAGCCGTAATAAGAAAAGTTAGTAAGCGCCCACCAGCACATAAGGGAACCCACAGGCGACGGTTTCCCCTCGCCTGCCCTTGGATCCTACGCGGCGCTAAGATCGTATTTCTTGATCTTCCGATACAGTGTCGCAATCCCAATCCCTAACTCATCCGCCGCCTGCTTTTTATTGCTGTAACGGGTTAAGGCATCGCGAATCATCTGCCGTTCCATCTCTTCTAGCCCGGTAACGCCATCATCATCTTTCGCCACCTTAACGTGGGCAACCGCTGTTGCTGGCTCAATGCGTTCATTTAGTTTTCCGCTATTGATCAGGTTTGGTGGTAACAACGAAACGTCAATCACCTCACCAGACGGCACGACATTGACCAAATACTCCATCAAATTACTCAGCTCGCGGATATTCCCTGGCCAGCGATAGCATTTCAGCAGCGCGATAACCTCTGGAGACACGCCCGGATACACCAGCTCAAGCCGCCGGGTATGTAGATGGAGAAAGTAATGAATCAGCAGCTCAATATCATCCTGTCGCTCGCGCAGAGGTGGCAAGCGAAGCGGAATCACGTTCAGACGATAGTAGAGATCCTCACGAAACTTACCATCAGCGATAAACTGCTCAAGATTCTGGTTAGTCGCTGAAATAATACGGATATCCACCGGCACGGGATGGCTTGCGCCTACTGGCTGAATTTCACGAGATTCAATAGCCCGCAGCAGTTTCGCCTGGAGCGTCAACGGCATATCGCCAATTTCATCAAGAAACAGCGTGCCATTATTTGCCGCTTGAATCAGGCCGGTTTTACCGTTAGCCGACGCGCCGGTAAAGGCTCCTTTCACGTAACCAAACAGCTCACTTTCCAGCAGTTGCTCAGGGATCGCCGCGCAGTTAATCGCAATAAACGGTTTATCTTTGCGATCGCTAAGTGTATGTATCGCTCTGGCGACCACCTCTTTACCTGTTCCACTTTCCCCTGCAATCATCACACTTGAAGGGCTTGGCGCAACGCGGCTAATCAGCTTTTTCAACTGGCGCATAGGGCGACATTCCCCCACCATCTGCTCAATCTGTGGCCCGTCCTGTGGCGTTGAGAGATCGGCTGAGGAGTGCGACTGGTGGAACGCCATCAGAAATAGCCATTGATCCTGAATGGCGTGCAGCTGACCAATAATCAGCTCTTTCTTATCATCGATAGAAATAACGTGCTGAACGTGTCCTCGAATAAAGTTTTGTGCAAAAGTCAGAGGCCGAAAATTAATGTTTTTACCGATGATTCCCCCCTGGTTTGCGCCAAGGATTTTTAACGCAGCCTGATTGACGAATTTAATCTTTTGTTCCTGACTGACCACCAGCACGCCCTGATCCATATTGTCAAGCATCGTTAAAAACATTTTCTGCACATTATCGCCGCCGCTTTGATCTTCCAGCAGACGAGACACAAATATAGAGGAGACATGGCGGACGTAATCGGAGAACTCGGTGATGTTATCATTTATTCTTTCTTGCTGATCGCGCGTTAACGCTATCAAACTAATAACACCAACGCACTGCTCTTGATAAATGACGGGGGTTCCGAGGAAGGCTTTTTCTTTACAGGTTTCTTTACTCTCACATCCTTTACACAAGGGGTCATACCGCGAATGGGTGACCACTTTCTCCTTCTTTGTTTCAATAATGTAACGAAGAAGTCGCGAATCTGTATTTAACTTTCGTCCGAGAAACTTCCCGTAAGCTCCCGTACCGGCGACGCGGCACAGCGTATTATCGACAATTTCAACCTCAAGCTGAAGCACGCTGGAAAGCATACGGGCAAAGCGTTGAATAGTAGGTTGAATCTGCATCAAAATGGATGACGTATTCGAAGGCATCATAATATCACTCACTGAAAGCAATGCTGGGTGAACGACCACACTTATGTTTCTTAGATGATACTACCTCAGCCCTTAGCAATAATTGATGCAGGCGCATTCTCTTTTTCGATTCTTAAATGAAATATGGAATTGGTATCACACTTTCATATCAATGTGATAATTGAGAAGGCTATTTTATCAATTTGGCGCATTTCTCATCTGACGCTGAATCTATTAACCACGGCATCAATATATAAATAAATATATAACGAAATAAACTAATAATTTCATAACGGTAAATTCTCGTACAAACCGCTTAATTTAGTGATCTGCCTCCCATAACTCCCGCCATTTAGACCGGCAAAACATCGTGAATACGGAATTGGCACGCTTATTGTTAGTTGATTTACAGCGCTGGCATACACCGCACCGTAACCAGCAATCAATAAGCCGTCATTCACTACCAGGATTGAAAAATGAAAACTGTTAACGAACTGATTAAGGATATCAACAAGCTTAACTCCAACCTGCATGAGAAAGACTTCCTGCTGACGTGGGAGCAATCGCCGGACGAACTGAAACAGGTTCTGGATGTCGCCGAGGCGTTAAAAACCCTACGCGCCGAAAATATTGCGACCAAAGTGTTCAACAGTGGCCTGGGGATCTCGGTATTCCGCGATAACTCTACCCGTACTCGCTTCTCTTATGCTTCCGCGTTGAACCTGCTAGGGCTGGCGCAACAAGATTTAGATGAAGGGAAATCACAGATTGCTCACGGTGAAACGGTTCGTGAAACCGCCAACATGATTTCCTTCTGTGCCGATGCGATTGGTATTCGTGATGATATGTTCCTGGGCGCCGGTAACGCCTATATGCGTGAAGTGGGCGAAGCGCTGGATGACGGCCACAAACAAGGCGTGTTGCCACAGCGCCCGGCGTTGATTAACTTACAGTGTGATATCGACCACCCTACGCAATCAATGGCTGACCTTGCCTGGCTGCGTGAACACTTTGGCTCGCTGGAAAACCTCAAAGGCAAAAACATCGCCATGACCTGGGCGTACTCACCAAGCTACGGCAAGCCGCTCTCTGTGCCGCAAGGCATTATCGGCCTGATGACGCGTTTTGGGATGGACGTCACCCTGGCACACCCGGAAGGCTATGACCTGATCCCAGACGTTATCGAAGTGGCGAAAAACAACGCCAAAGCCTCTGGCGGCAGTTTCCGTCAGGTAACGGATATGGCTGAAGCCTTTAAAGATGCGGATATCGTCTATCCAAAGTCCTGGGCGCCTTATCAGGTGATGGAGAAGCGTACCGAACTGCTGCGCGCTAACGACCATGATGGTCTTAAAGCCCTGGAGAAAGCCTGCCTGGCGCAGAACGCCCAGCATAAAGACTGGCACTGCACCGAAGAGATGATGGCGAAAACGCACGACGGCGAAGCGCTGTATATGCACTGCCTGCCAGCTGATATCACCGGTGTCTCTTGCAAAGAAGGTGAAGTTGCCGACACCGTATTCGAAAAATACCGCATCGCGACCTACAAAGAAGCCAGCTGGAAGCCGTACATCATCGCCGCAATGATCCTCTGTCGCAAATACGCCAAGCCAGGACAACTACTGGAAGAGCTGCTCAGCGACGCACAAAAACGCATCAAATAACCTCTCTGGCTGGCCTGCGGGCCAGCTCTATAGCCTCGTAATGACGAATAAGGACAGAGTATGTCTGCTTTCTCACTGAAAATGGATATTGCCGATAACCGGTTTTTCACTGGCGAAACCTCCCCACTGTTTTCTCGCCAACAGGCGCAACAGGCGCGTCATTTCCATCAAAAAATCGCCGGTTATAAACCGACGCCGCTGTATGCCCTGAACGACCTGGCTGCTCTGTTTGGCGTGCACAAAATTCTGGTCAAAGATGAGTCGCAGCGCTTTGGTCTTAACGCATTCAAAATGCTGGGCGGTTCATACGCTATCGCGCAGCTACTGTGTGAAAAATATCAGCTAAATATCGATGAGTTATCCCTCGACGACCTGAAATCACGTATCACCGAGAAGATGACCTTTGCCACGACCACCGACGGCAACCACGGGCGTGGCGTCGCATGGGCTGCCAAACAGCTTGGGCAAAACGCCGTGGTGTATATGCCAAAAGGCTCGGCGCAAGAGCGCGTTGACGCCATTTTGCGTCTGGGGGCGGAGTGCATCGTCACCGACATGAACTACGACGATACCGTGCGTTTCACGATGCAAACCGCGCAGAAAAACGGTTGGGAAGTGGTACAGGACACCGCCTGGGAAGGCTACACCAAAATCCCCACCTGGATTATGCAAGGCTACGCCACGCTTGCCGATGAAGCTGTCGAACAAATGTCAGCAATGGGCATTGCACGCCCTACCCACGTGTTCTTACAGGCGGGCGTCGGTGCGATGGCGGGCGGCGTGCTGGGCTATTTAGTCGATGTCTACGGCGCGCGGAACCTGCATTCGGTGATTGTGGAGCCAGAACTGGCCGACTGTATTTATCGCTCTGGCGTCAAAGGCCAGATGGTTAACGTCGGCGGCGATATGGCAACCATTATGGCCGGTCTGGCCTGTGGTGAGCCAAACCCACTGGGCTGGGAGGTACTGCGCAACTGCTCTACGCAGTTTATCTCATGTCAGGACGCGGTCGCCGCGCTTGGGATGCGCGTGCTGGGCAACCCGCTCGGTGACGATCCGCGCGTCATTTCCGGTGAATCCGGCGCCGTCGGCCTGGGCACATTGGCCGCCATCTACTACCACCCACAGCGCGAAGCGCTAATGAACAAGCTACAGCTGGACAGCGATTCCGTGGTGCTGGTGATCAGCACCGAAGGCGACACCGACGTGAAGCACTACCGGGAAGTCGTCTGGGCGGGTAAACATCCGGCTGCACTGTAATGCTCAACAAATTCTGAACTGGAGAACACATTCATGGCTAAGCACATTCCGTTTAAATTGATTCTTGAAAAAGCAAACCACTACCAGCAGGACATGACCCGTTTCCTGCGCGATATGATTGCCATCCCAAGCGAAAGCTGCGACGAAAAGCGTGTCGTACACCGTATTAAAGAGGAGATGGAAAAAGTCGGTTTCGATAAAGTAGAAATTGACCCGATGGGCAACGTGCTGGGCTATATCGGTCACGGCCCGCGCCTGGTAGCGATGGATGCGCATATTGATACCGTGGGTATCGGCAACATCAAAAACTGGAGCTTTGACCCGTATCAGGGGATGGAAACAGACGAACTGATCGGCGGGCGCGGCGCGTCTGACCAGGAAGGCGGTATGGCATCGATGGTCTATGCCGGTAAAATTATCAAAGATCTCGGACTGGAAGACGAATATACCCTGCTGGTAACGGGCACGGTGCAAGAAGAAGACTGCGATGGCCTGTGCTGGCAGTACATCATTGAACAGTCCGGCATTCGCCCAGAATTTGTGGTCAGCACCGAACCGACCGACTGCCAAATCTATCGTGGCCACCGTGGGCGTATGGAAATCCGCGTTGACGTACAGGGGGTGAGCTGCCACGGTTCTGCGCCAGAACGCGGTGATAACGCCATCTTCAAAATGGGCCCTATCCTTAATGAATTGCAGGCGCTCTCACATAAACTGGGTAATGACGAGTTCCTGGGCAAAGGTACGCTGACCGTTTCTGAAATCTTCTTCACCTCGCCTAGCCGCTGTGCGGTTGCCGATAGCTGTGCTGTTTCTATCGACCGCCGTCTGACCTGGGGCGAAACCTGGGAAGGCGCGCTGGACGAAATTCGCGCCCTGCCAGCGGTACAAAACGCCGGTGCGGTGGTGTCAATGTACAACTACGACCGCCCATCATGGACAGGCCTGGTCTACCCAACCGAATGCTACTTCCCTACCTGGAAAGTGGAAGAAAGCCACTTTACCGTACGTGCGCTGAGCAATGCCTATGAAGGGTTGTTTGGCAAAGCGCCGGTCGTTGATAAGTGGACGTTCTCCACCAACGGTGTCTCTATCATGGGCCGCCACGGAATTCCTGTTATCGGCTTTGGCCCAGGTAAAGAGCCTGAAGCCCACGCGCCAAACGAGAAAACCTGGAAATCACATCTGGTGACCTGTGCTGCGATGTATGCCGCCATTCCACTGAGCTGGCTGGCAACCGAGTAATTCTGCCCCGTCATTCCTCCCGTCGTTCGCGGCGGGAGTCTGGAGTTTTCTATGCGTCTACTGATCAAAAACGGCATCGTCGTCAATGCGGACGGCCAGGCAAAACAGGACTTGCTCATTGAAAACGGCCTGGTCAGCCAGCTTGCCGACGACATCACCGTAGAGCAGCCCTGCGAAATCATCGATGCTAACGGATGCTATGTGATGCCCGGCGGCGTTGATGTCCACACCCACTTCAATATTGATACCGGCCTTGCCCGTAGCTGTGACGACTTTTTTACCGGTACTCGCGCGGCGGCCTGTGGCGGCACAACCACGATTGTTGACCATATGGGGTTTGGCCCGGCGGGCTGCCGGTTACGTCATCAGCTTGAAACGTACCACGGCTACGCCGCCTATAAAGCGGTTATCGACTACAGCTTTCACGGCGTGATTCAACATATTAACCACGCTATCCTCGATGAAATCCCGATGATGGTCGATGCGGGGATAAGTAGCTTCAAACTCTATCTCACCTACCAGTACAAACTGAACGATGACGACGTGCTCCAGGCGCTGCGCCACCTGCATCGTGCCGGGGCGCTTGCTACCGTTCACCCGGAAAACGACGCCGCCATTGCCCGCAAGCGCTCTGAGTTTTTGGCCGCAGGGAAAACCGCGCCACGCTATCACGCGCTAAGCCGCCCGCTGGAATGTGAGGCGGAAGCCATCGCTCGCATGATCAACCTCGCCCAATTAGCCGGTAATGCGCCGCTGTATATTGTGCATCTCTCTAACGGTCTGGGGCTGGAATACCTGCGCCTTGCCCGTTCACGCCACCAGCCGGTGTGGGTAGAAACCTGCCCGCAGTACCTGCTGTTGGATGACCGCTGCTACGAACGTGATGATGCGTTGAAATATCTGCTTAGCCCGCCGCTGCGCAATGCCAGCAATAACGATGCGCTGTGGTGCGGTATTAGCGAGGGGCAAATAGATGTGCTGGCGACCGACCACTGTGCGTTTTCTATGGCGCAACGGTTGCATCTTTCCGGCGGGGATTTCAGCCGCTGCCCGAATGGCCTGCCGGGGGTGGAAAACCGCCTGCTGCTGCTGTTCTCACACGGTGTCATGACCGGACGAATTACCCCTGAGCATTTTGTCGCGCTCACCAGCGCCAACCCCGCGAAGCTGTTTGGCCTGTGGCCGCAAAAAGGTCGTCTGGCGCCCGGCGCTGACGGCGATGTGGTGATTATCGACCCGCGCCGCACAACCACCATTCGCCACGAAATGCTGCACGACAACGCCGACTATTCACCGTGGGAAGGCTTTATTTGTCAGGGTTCCATTCGCCAGACCGTGTCGCACGGACGGGTGATTTTCAATAATGGCAGTTTCACCGGCGTCGCAGGTCAGGGCCGTTTCCTGCGTCGAGCCCCCTTTTCTACCGCCCATTTATCCATGTGCGGCAATGCATCTTAAAGTGAGGAATTCATGAGTAAAAGAATTGTGCTCGCCCTCGGCGGGAATGCCTTAGGCGACGATCTGGCTGGGCAAATGCAGGCCGTAAAACAAACCTCGCAAGCCATTGTTGACCTGATTGCGCAAGGCCATCAGGTGGTGGTGACTCACGGTAATGGGCCACAGGTCGGGATGATTAACCTTGCCTTTGAAGCCGCCGCCAAAACCGACGCGCACACGCCTATGCTACCGATGTCAGTGTGTGTGGCACTAAGCCAGGGCTATATTGGCTACGATCTGCAAAACGCGCTGCGTGAGGAGTTACTGTCGCGCAATATGCATATCCCGGTCGCCACACTGATTACTCAGGTGGAAGTGGATGCCAACGATCCGGCGTTCAGCCACCCGACCAAACCGATTGGTTCGTTTTTCACTAAAGAAGAAGCCGACCAGCTCGCCCTCAAGGGGTACGTGCTGAAAGAGGACGCCGGTCGAGGCTATCGCCGTGTTGTGGCCTCACCAAAACCGATTGATATCATTGAAAAAGAGACTGTTAAGGCGATGATGGACGCCTGCCATGTGGTCATCACCGCCGGCGGCGGCGGGATCCCGGTGATCCGCGAAGGCAATCATCTGCGGGGCGCCAGCGCGGTGATTGATAAAGACTGGGCCAGTGCCAAACTGGCGGCTATGATCGACGCCGATATGCTGATTATCCTGACGGCGGTGGAAAAAGTGGCCATCAACTTTGGCAAGCCGAACGAACAATGGCTGGATAAGCTGTCGCTAAGCGATGCCGAGCAGTTTATTGCCGAAGGCCATTTTGCCAAAGGCTCAATGTTGCCGAAAGTCGAAGCCGCCGCCTCGTTTGCCCGTTCTCGCCCTAGTCGCAAAGCACTGATCACCGTATTAAGCAAAGCGAAAGAAGGCATTGAAGGTAAAACCGGGACGGTGATCCAGGGTTAAGCATGAACAAGGCCTACACGAGATCTCCCGTGTAGGCCTTATAAGCTAAGCCACGTCTGTTTTATGCGACCGTCAACAGCGCTTTTTTCTCCTTCACGCCCTGATTCATCAAAGTCATCAATGCTTCCAGCACTCCGCCGCCAATTGCACGCGCTTTATCCGACACACTGGTGTAATCCGCTTTTTCGCCGCGCGGGTCGATATCACTAATCTTAAAGCCGATATCCACCACCAGACCATCATTCAGTAAGCCGCGAACCATTCCACTCAGCGGGGCGAGGATCTCCGTATCCCCTACGGTCGCAATCACTTCACCTTCACTGACAATATCGCCAAGTTGTACGCGTGAGCGCATTACGCCTGCGCCCGGTGCGCGAATCACTCGCCGTGAGGTGTGCCCCATAATATTTCCGGGAACGCCGGTATTTTCCTGCGCCCGCCCCTGATAAATAACCTGCCCCAGCCAATGCCCGCGATTGGTTTCAATCACCGCATGGCAATCCTGACCGGCGCTAAACCCTGGCCCAAGTGCGATAACCGCCGGAGCCAGCCCTCGGTGCGTCCCCAGGTTCTCTTTCGCCAGAATGGCGTCAACCACACACCCCGGCTTCAGCTCATGAAGGGATTCACACAGCGGGTCCACCAGTACGGGGATCGCGCCGTTATCGGCAACCCGCAGCGCGTCTTGTACCGTTGAAACACGTTTTGCCCTGATGCCTTCAACCACCATTTCACCGTCAAAGACCGCCTGAGCAAACGCGACGGTACGGCGGATAACGGTCGGCTTTTCCACTTCCAGCATGATGACCTTAAAGCCTGCATTCCACAGCCGAAGCGCGACGCCGGTAGCGATATCCCCCGCGCCGCGAATCGCCACTCGCAGCGGCTGTGACGGCGAATCTGTGCTCATCATCAGCCCGCCGGGCGCTTTGTTTTTAACCTGTAAAATCTCGGCCAGCACGCTAATGGCAATCTCATTCGGCGTTTCTGCGCCAATGTTATAGCCCACAGGCGCATGTAACCTGGCAATATGCTCTTCCGCTACGCCATTTTCGCGCAGTTGGCGCAAAAAGAGCTGCACCTTACGACGGCTCGCCAGCAGCCCCAGCCAGGCACATGGCTGCTCTATCAGTCTGTCCAGGGCTTCACGGTCTTTATTGTTGGTGGCAATCAGCACAAAGTTATCCGGGCGAATCGCCAGCTTCTCGACCGCCGCGCTAAAGTTTCCGGCGTGAAGTAACTGCGTTAGCGGCGGGAAAAATTCGGGGTTAAGGCTTTCCGGGTAGATATCCGCTACTGCAATTTCAAACCCCAGCAGCGCCGCGCTGTGGGCAACCGCGCGGTTAACATGCCCCGCGCCAATCAATACCAGCCGTGGGCGAAGGCCGTGGACGCTGATATACACCGACATCGCGCCGCCGCAGTCCGAGCCGACCGCGTCTGTACCGTTTCGCGCCATACGGCCATGAAACATTCTGGATGCTTTTTCATTAAGCGCTTCCAGCGCTTCGTCAATCACCCGGCGCTCGACCATTCCGCCGCCGATCGTTCCCAGAATAGTGCCATCCTCGCGGATCAGCATTTGGGCCGAATGGCGGGGCGTGGAACCCCGACTGTCTACAATTTGTGCCAACGCAAAGGGGCGGTTCTGTTCTTCGAGTCTTGCAGCTTCTGAGAAAATATTCATAACAACCTCAAATGGATATCCTTTCATTACCCCAGTATGGAGTCACTTTCTCACTCGTCTGCGCGTAATTGCCTGACTCTCCTGTACCGAACCGGCCCAGATAGCGTCTACCGTACCGCGAATCAACAGCTCGCCCTCCTGAACATTCTCATTTTGAGAAAGCTGGTTGAGCAGCCAGATACGCCGACATCCTGGCGGGACGCCTTTAAATGCCCCCTGAGGATGCTGAACGAAACGATGCAGCATGGGCCAATCCAGCCTGTCATCCGGCGTGGCATCGGTTATCCGGGAAAAAAGTGGCCAACGATGGACTGTCGTTGGCCCAAGAGCTTTCCCGAGCATCCCTGCCCCCATTACAGCAACTACGCAACAACAGGATAAAGGGATGCAAGGTTCATGCTCATTTGGCGCTTTGATGGCAAAACCGTGAGCGCCGTCAGCTTCTACCAGCACAACATCGACATTTCCCGCCGCCAGTAAGGCATCAAGTTGAGCGGGCGTGAACCCTTTAACTTTGCCCACATCCGGCAGCCAGGCGGAAAAACAGGCCTGTAGCGGGCGTTGCCATACTCCGGCGGGCAGGCTTAGTGGATCACGGCAAAACGTCACCGGCAGGTGCTCTGGAAGAAACATATGCGTGGTGGTAGTCAGTAACACTCGCCGTCCAGCCTGCTGAAATAACCTCGCCAGCCATAATAATGTGCTGGTTTTCCCGCCAGCGCCCACGGCGGAAATCAGTAACGGGCTGGCAGTGGCGTTTAAATCACAAAATAGCGCTTCGACGTGCGGTATATTTTCCATGGTGTATTGGCGACTCCATCATTCTGAAGGGTATATGAAACAAGCCGACTGTATTATTACCTCCGCAGGACTTTCTTCGCGGATGGGACAATGGAAAATGATGTTACCCTGGCGCAATGGCACAATACTTGATGCAAGTATTAAAAATGCGCAGCAATTTTGTACGCATATTATTTTGGTGACCGGTTATCGACATCAGGAAATTGAGGCGCGCTATTCGCACATGCCTGGTGTGACGCTGGTTCATAATCCCGATTATCGCCAGGGGCTATTTTCCTCAGTATTAACCGGTGTCCAGGCGGCCAGCGCTGATTATTGTTTCATCAGTCACGGCGATTTGCCCTGCCTGCATCGGGAAATATTCCATATCCTGTGGCAACAACGGTTTAACGGCGCTGTATTGCCCCACTATCAAGGTACTCCTGGGCATCCAATTTTGGCGCAGCGCGGTACTCTGCATCAGAATTTACAACATGATGGCGGTTCATCCGTGCGCCGCTGCCTGCTGGCCAATAAGCATAAAATCGTTGCGCTGGATTATCCTGAGATTATTTTTGATGTCGATACGCCGGATGATTTTAAACGTCTTCAGGATTATCAAAATAAGCGAATGCCGGAGTGATATTCTCATATTGATAGATAACCGTTGTTTTTGAGAAATAACAAAAACCACGGCCATTGAGTGATTTTAATTCTCATCTGCATACCCTGCACATATTCACAAACCTGGCTCAACTTTAGATCTCTCTCACAATTCCGTGCATTCTCAGCGCTATTAAAAACACCTGGTGTGATTGTTGCTATTCCTCTCCATATCCGCCGATTTTGCGGTTCATTCGATTTATCAGGTCAGTCTAAGGAGAGGATTATGGGAGATATCATGCGTCCCGTTCCATTTGAGGAATTATTGACGCGCATTTTTGATGAATACCACCATCACCGGTCTATCTTCGGTATTCCAGAACAACAATTCTACTCACCCGCTACCCCACAACGGCTTAGCGTTTTTGGCGAACCCTGCGTAACGCCTGTTGGCCCTGCGGCCGGGCCACACACGCAACTGGCACAAAACATTATTACCTCCTGGCTGACCGGTGGGCGGTTTATTGAGCTGAAAACCGTACAAATTCTCGACCGTCTGGAGCTGGAAAAACCCTGTATCGATGCAGAAGATGAATGCTTTAACACCGAATGGTCTACCGAATTCACCTTGCTGAAAGCATGGGATGAATACCTGAAAGCCTGGTTTATCCTCCACCTGCTGGAACAGGTGCTGCCGTTAACGCCGGTGAAAGACGGTAAATCATTTATTTTCAATATGAGTGTCGGTTACAACCTGGATGGGATTAAACAGCCGCCGATGCAGCAGTTTATCGATAACATGATGAATGCTGCCGACCATCCAAAATTCGCGCAGTACCGTGAAACGCTCGACCGTTGGCTGCACCATGCCGCCTTCCGCGCCCGCTATCCACGCGCTGAACTGGAAACGTTAACTCAGCGCATACCGGCCAATCTGGTGCAGGGCGTTACGCTCTCCACCATGCACGGCTGCCCGCCGGACGAAATCGAAGCGATCTGCCGCTACATGCTGGAAGAAAAACAGCTCAATACCTTTGTGAAGCTCAACCCTACGCTGCTGGGCTACCCGCGCGTGCGGGAAATTCTCGATACCTGCGGTTTTGATTATATCGGCCTGAATGAAGCGTCGTTTGAACATGACCTGAAAATCGACCAGGCGCTGGCGATGCTCAAACGTCTGATGCAATTAGCGAAAACCAAAAATCTGGGCTTCGGCGTGAAGCTGACCAACACCCTGGGCACGGTGAATAACAAAGGCGCGCTGCCGGGCGATGAAATGTATATGTCCGGGCGCGCGCTGTTCCCGTTATCAATCAACGTCGCCGCCCTGCTATCCCGCGAATTTGACGGCAAACTGCCGATCTCCTACTCCGGCGGTGCGAGCCAGCTGAATATCCGCGAAATTTTTGAAACCGGTATTCGCCCTATCACGATGGCTACCGACCTGCTCAAACCGGGGGGGTATCTGCGTTTGAGTGAATGTATGCGCGAGCTGGAACAGGCCGATGGCTGGAACATGACTCAGGTTGACGTTGCGCGCCTGAATGCGCTGGCAGAAAAAGCCGTCAGTATGGCCTATACCCAGAAACAGTGGAAACCGGACGACCGCATTGATGTCGGCGAGAAATTGCCGATGACCGACTGTTATGTCGCGCCATGCGTCACGGCGTGCGCCATTAAGCAAGACATCCCGGAATACATCCGCCTGATGGGTGAACAGCACTATGCCGATGCACTGGAGCTTATCTACCAGCGTAACGCACTGCCTGCGATCACCGGCCATATTTGCGATCACCAGTGCCAGTACAACTGTACCCGTCTGGACTATGACAGTGCGCTGAACATCCGCGAGTTGAAAAAAATCGCCCTCGAAAAAGGCTGGGATGAGTACCAGCAGCGCTGGCACAAACCGGCTGGCTCCGGTGCGTTGCATCCGGTGGCAGTGATTGGCGCAGGTCCTGCGGGGCTGGCGGCGGGTTATTTCCTGGCGCGAGCCGGTTACAGTGTCACGTTATTTGAGCGTGAAGCCAACGCCGGTGGCGTGGTGCGTAATATTATTCCGCAGTTCCGTATCCCCGGCGAACTTATCCAGCAGGATATTGATTTTGTCGTCAGCCACGGCGTTAACATCGTTTACGGCTGCGACCCGCAGTTGACCGTTGAAAAGCTCCAGCAACAGGGGTTCCGCTACGTTCTGGTAGGGACCGGTACGGATAAAAACAGCGGCGTGACGCTGCGCGGTGATAACCCAAACGTGCGTAAGTCGCTGCCATTTCTGCGCGAATTTAATCGTGGGGAGAACCTACAGCTTGGTAAACATGTCGCCATCGTGGGCGCGGGTAATACCGCGATGGACTGCGCGCGCGCTGCCCTTCGCGTACCTGGTGTTGAAAAAGCGACCGTCATCTACCGCCGTTCTCAGCAAGAAATGCCCGCCTGGCGTGAAGAATATGAAGAAGCCGTGCACGATGGCGTCGAGTTCCTGTTCCTGAATAATCCAGAGCAGTTTGATGCCGACGGCACGCTGACGGTGCGCGTAATGACGCTGGGTGACGTTGACGACAAAGGCCGCCGCCGCCCGATAGAAACCGCAGAAACCCGGACTTTGCAGGTAGATACGCTGATTACCGCCATTGGTGAACAGCAGGACGGCGAAGCGCTGGCGGCAATGGGTATTCCACTGGATGAACACGGCTGGCCAGAGGTTAACGCCGACGGTGAAACCCGCCATTGCGGTGTATTCCTGATTGGTGACGTCCAGCGCGGGCCATCTTCGATTGTCTCTGCCATCGGCAACGCACGTCGCGCCACCGATACTATTCTGGCGCGGGAAAACATTCGCAGCCACCACGCGGATAAACGCTGGAACAACGTTGATCCGGCGGAGGTTTACCGCCGCAAAGGGACCATCGTCGTCGCACAGGTGGATAAAGACGACCGCGATGCCTTTGTTGCTCAGGAAGCCTCACGCTGCCTGGAATGTAACTATGTGTGCAGTAAATGCGTTGATGTCTGCCCGAACCGCGCCAACGTATCTATTGCCGTACCTGGCTTCCAGAACCGTTATCAAACCTTGCACCTTGATGCCTACTGCAACGAGTGCGGTAACTGTGCGCAGTTCTGTCCGTGGCAAGGCAAGCCATACCAGGACAAAGTGACCGTCTTTAGCCTGGCGCAGGACTTCAGCAACAGCCGTAATCCTGGGTTCCTGGTTGAAGGCAATCGCGTGCACATTCGCCAGCATGACCAGACCTGGCTATTAACCCTTGATGAACAAGGCCAGTTCGCCCAGATACCGCAAGAGCTGAATGACATGTGCCGCATTATCAGCCATGTCCATCGCCACCATCATTACCTGCTGGGAGCCGTTGAAGCATGAGCCTCTTAATTCTGAAAAACGCGACCGTCGTGCAGCTTTATCCGGCGATGGTGCAAGAAAATGTCGATATCGCCATCGAAAATGATGAAATTATTGCTGTAGGGAGCCATCTTTGCAGCTCCTATCCCCAGGCCAATAGCAAAGATATGCACGGGCGTCTGGTGATGCCAGGCCTGGTCTGCTCTCACAACCACTTTTATTCGGGATTATCGCGCGGCATCCAGGCCCATATCGCCCCTAGCCCGGACTTTATCTCCACGCTGAAAAACCTGTGGTGGCGGCTGGATCGCGCATTAGATGAAGAGTCGTTGTATTACAGCGGGTTGATTTGCGCAATGGAGGCCATTCGCAGTGGCTGTACGGCGGTGATAGACCACCATGCATCGCCGAACTATATCGCGGGGTCACTGAGCCAGTTGCGCAATGCTTTTTTGAAAGTCGGCCTGCGCGGTATGACCTGCTTTGAAACCACCGACCGGAACGGCGGCCAGCAAGAGTTACAGGCCAGCGTCGAGGAGAACATCCGCTTTGCGCGCGAGATTGACCAGGCGCGTAAAGTCGGGCGAGAGGCCTATCTGGTTGAGGCGCATATTGGCGCCCACGCGCCGTTCACCATCACCAATGATGGCCTGGCGATGCTCAGCGAGGCGGTAAGCGCGACGGGGCGCGGGCTGCATATCCACGCGGCAGAAGACAGCTACGACGTTTCTCATAGCCATCACCATTACGGCCAGGATCTGTTAGTGCGACTGGCGGAATATGGCCTGCTTAACAGCAAAACGTTGGTGGCGCACGGTCTGTATCTTTCTGATGCCGACATTGAATTGCTGAATGATTGTGATGGTTTCCTCGTTCATAACGCCCGTTCCAACATGAATAACCATGTGGGCTATAACCATAAACTCACCGCCTATCGCAATCTGGCGCTGGGAACCGACGGTATAGGTTCAGATATGTTTGAGGAGCTGAAATTTGCCTTCTTTAAACATCGTGATGCCGGTGGCCCGCTGTGGCCAGACAGTTTTGCCCGCGCGCTCAGTAACGGCAACACCCTGCTCAGCCGCAACTTTAACGCTAAGTTTGGCCGTATTGAAGCGGGTTACAAGGCCGACCTGACCATTAGCGATTATCTGCCACCGACGCCGCTCATTGCGGAAAACATTGCCGGACATATTGCCTTTGGCATGGGGTCAAACCATGTTCACAGTGTGATGGTCAACGGTGCGATGATTTATGAAGACCGGCAGTTCACCTTTGATTGCGCACCAATTTTTGCCGAAGCACAGAAAGTGGCGGCGAAAATGTGGCAGCGCATGGATAGGCTGCCGTAATGTAACCCTCCGATTCTCTTCCCCCATTGCCGGATGACGGTGCTCTCGCACCTTATCCGGCCTCCGTTTTATCCTGTAGGCCGGATAAGCGCAGCGCCATCCGGCATTTTCCCGCAGATTGAAATAGGGGGGTGAGTTTCGGCAGCATTACCGAAAATATTGACATCTCCACTCAGGAAGGATAATGATGTCAAAAACCAAAAACTCATCAATGAAAATATAATCTCGCTTGTCACTTCTAATCAGAATATTATAGCTGATGCCGCTTGTCTTTTTTCGCACTCTATAAATGATTGGCCACCTTATTACAATACACCTTTTACCTGATATATAAACTCATACCCCTGTTAATGTTCCTGAATGAGGATAAATATATGATTGAATCAGCATCACAAACAAACAGATTCTATGGCTTGCCAGAGAATGAGCCACGATCTCCGTTCAGTAATGAAGAACTTAAAAATATTATCGCACAGTTAGAAGTTGATATAGCGGATGGAACCTGGATCGATAAGCGTTACTCAATTACAGATAAAGAAATCATGCCCGCATTGGTCGCTCAGGCAAACAATAAATATCCAGAGATGAATCTTAATTTTGTTGCATCACCACCAGATCTTTCAATCGCGATAAAAGACACGTTCGAACAAGGGGTTGAGCATTCCAGATTCATCGTTAACATGGGGGAAGATGGAACGCATTTTTGTGTAATTGATTACAGAAACATTAACGGCAAAACATCTCTGATAATGTTTGAGCCAACAAATCTTGTGGGTATAGCGCCAGCGATGCTCGCAATCAGGGTAAAAATGGCTATTGAACATTATCCATTACCTGACAGTCATTTCTCTATGGTGATAATGGATATTCAGCGAAGTCGATCTGAGTGTGGAATTTTCAGCCTATCGCTGGCAAAAAAACTTCATACCGAGAAAGAAGAACTATCGAAAATACATGAAGATAATATCAACGGTACATTGGGCGGTAATGTTGACCCTTTGCCTCACGATAAACTAGATCCCTATCTCCCGGTAACTTTTTACAAACATACTCAGGGAAAAAGACGCCTTGATGAATATTTAAATGTTCACCCGCAGGCCACTGACACGGTCGTTAACAAAAAAAATGAAACCATCCTTAACAGGTTTAATAACAATCAATCTGTTATAGACGGCAAAGAATTATCAGTTTCGGTACATAAGAAGAGAGTAACGGAGTATAAAACGCTGCTCAAATAATGATGTATTATGGAAATCGTCATTCCCCAGGGACTGAGTTGAAAAATAGAAAGGCGCAGGGATATCGACTGTTCATCAACATCATGGTGCGGTAAAAGCCTATCTCGCGCTGGCGAAGGCTCGGTACGGATGCCGTGCCGAGCCTAACGGATTAACGCAGAAAAAGCGCCGCCGTGGCGCGTTCGCGTTGTTTCTGTATCTCGCGCAATTGCTGCTCACTCACCTTGCTTAATGCCGCCGTTGGGCAGACGTCAATACAGGCGGGGCCGCGTTCGCGGCTATGACACAGGTCGCATTTGATGAGGGTTGCCGTCTGCTGTGGGCTAACGTCAATGGTTATGGCCCCGAACGGACACGCCACCACACAGCTTTGGCAACCAATACAGCGCGAGGCGTCAGCCTCGACACGCTCGCTCCCCATGGTTAACGCCGCTACCGGACAGGCGGTCACACAGGGGGCATTTTCACACTGATGGCACATCACCGGCACACTCAAGGTGTCGAGGCGTAGCACTTTCAGACGCGGCTGAAATGCCGCGCCCTCAGCCACGTGCTCCAGTGCACAGGCGACCTCACAGGTTCGACAGCCAATGCAGGATGCCGAATCCGCCAGGATAAAGCTGGTCATACCCCCTCCTTACGCTTGAACATATCGAGCATCTCACTGGCAGCCTGCCGACCGGCGACCATTGCCGTGACCACCAGATCAGCGCCGTGCACCGCATCGCCACCAGCAAAAATTTTGTCATTGCTGGTTTGCGTTGTGCCGCGCCCTTTCCCACCGGTGCAAATTTGCCCCCAACGGTCGAGCTGTACGCTGTGACCGCGCAACCACGGCATATCGTGCGGCTGAAAACCAAACGCCATAATCAGCACGTCAACCGGCAGTTCAAAACCGGAGCCGACGATAGGCCGTGGACGGCGGCGACCATCTGGCCCAGGTTCCCCCATGTCGGTGCGGATCATGCCGATCGCCGTAACCTGCCCTTTGTTGTTGCGCTGAATGTACTGCGGCTGCACGTTAAACTGGAACTCAACGCCTTCTTCCCGGGCGTTAACCACCTCTTTTTTCGAGCCAGGCATACTGAGTTCATCACGGCGATAGGCGCAAGTGACGCTCGCCGCCCCACGGCGCACCGCCGTACGCAGGCAATCCATTGCGGTATCACCGCCGCCCAATACCACCACATGCTTATCTTTTATCTCGACCATCGGGTATTCCGCGCTCTCCTCCAGCCCCATCACCTCGCGGGTGCTGGCAATCAGGAACGGCAATGCCTGAATCACGCCGGGGGCGTCTTCCCCCTCCAGCCCTGCCGCCATCAGGCCGTAAGTGCCGACGCCAAGAAATACGGCATCGTAATTGGCCACCAGCTCGTTAAACGCCACATCGCGGCCCACTTCGTGATTAAGGTGAAAATGAATCCCCATTTCGCTAAAAATGTCCCGCCGGACGCCAAGAAGGCGTTTGTCCAGCTTAAACGGCGGAATGCCGAAGGTCAGCAGCCCGCCAATTTCCGGGTGTTTGTCGAAGACATCAACCTGAACTCCGGCGCGCGCCAGGATATCGGCGCATCCCAGCCCTGCGGGGCCAGCGCCGACAATCGCGACACGCTCTTTGCGCGGTGTGATTTCACCAGTCTGTGGCCGCCAGCCCATCGCCAGCGCGGTATCGGTGATGTAGCGCTCCAGATTACCGATGGCGACCGAACCGCCCTCATTTTTTAACGTGCAAGCACCTTCACACAGGCGATCCTGCGGGCATACACGGCCACAGATTTCCGGCAGCGAACTGCTTTGGTGGCACAATTCGGCGGCTTCAATAATCTTCCCTTCGTTGACCAGGCGGATAAAATCAGGAATGTGGTTATGCAGCGGGCATGTCCAGTTACACCACGCTTTTTGCGCGCAGCTCAGGCAGCGCTCGCTTTCGTACTCGGCATCGCAACGACCCAACCCGTAGTAGATTTCGTCAAAATGCGTTTTGCGCACCTCCGCCTCGACTTTTTTCGCCCCCACGCGCGGCGGTTTACTCAAAAACGCTTCGCGGCGGCTTGGCTGGCGCGTATGTACCGCCTGCCCTTGTACGCTGCGAATTTGTCGCTCCGTGCGCAGTTTTTCTAAACCGGCGTCATCCATCAGACTCAGCGCTTGTGTTGGACATACGCTGACGCAGGCCGGTTTTCCACTGGCATGTTCGCTGCACAGGTCGCATTTTTGCGCCAACTGCGGGGCAGTACCATCGGCAGACACCATCTCAATTGCGCCAAACGGGCAGCTGATGACGCAGTTCTTACAGCCAATGCATTTCTCTTGCGTTAATTGAATGCTGTTATTCGCAAAATAGAGTGCGTCGGTTGGGCAGGACGCCACGCATGGCGCATCGTTACAGTGGTGGCAGGTGGCGGCACTGCTCTCTTTACGGTGGAAAACAACGTGGATTCGCGGTTGGAAATCCCGACGCTGCAATGGCCAGCTATCCTGATGGTGAGCGGTAACACAGGCAACCTCGCAGGCATGGCAGCCAATACAGCTCGTGACATCGGCAACAATAAATCTGTTCATTTGCTTCCCTTTTTTATTATTCAATAAAGTCATCCTGGGGAGCGATGCAATAATCAGACGCATTTGTTGTTTTCTGTCAGAACGGATTTATTTTTGCGACGCACATCAAAAAATTGATTAACAGCACTAAAATCAGTGCATTGAGAATTTCCTCACGCTTTTTGATTATCGTCACGATATTAATCCCGCTACCAAAATGAGAGATATATTCTCTCAATGTGATATCCCATCCTGATCCCACATTTATCTCTCATCTCTGGCCCGGCTTATATCGCCGACAGGCCGTGATTTAATTCACAAATATATTCATTGGCGGCTGAAATGCGCGTTTTTGGCACAGCTTACGCATAGATAACGCTGTGCGCGCAACACGCTGATGGCGACATCAGTCCAGGGAGGCGACCGCCTTCGAATCGTAACTTCCCCTCGCCTTTACAGACGAGAGCTGAAGTCGTACAGGAGATATTAACTTCATGAAAGACTCTGCCATTCCTGCCTCACGCTCCTCGGCATCAACCGCGCCGGTCGATGAGGTTCTACCGATTACGCAAATGATTCTCTACGGTTTGCAGCACGTGTTGGTGATGTATGCGGGCGCGGTAGCCGTGCCATTAGTGGTGGGTAATGCCGTCGGTTTACCCGCCGAGCACATTATTTTATTGATCAGTGCAGATCTGTTTATCTGCGGTGCGGCCACCATTGTGCAATCAATGGGGATTCGCCCCTGGCTGGGCTGTCGATTACCGTTAATTCAAGGTTGTACCTTTGCTGCGCTGATTCCGATGGTGTTGATTGGCAAAGAGTACGGGATCGGCACAATTTCAGGCTCGGTGATTGTCTCCGGGATCTTTATTTTATGTTGCGCCCCGTGGATCAGCCGCTTAATACGCTTCTTCCCCAAAGTGGTGATGGGCGGCATTGTGACCTTAATCGGCCTGTCGATTATGCCCGTTGCGGGCGGCTGGATTGGCGGCGGCAGCAGCGAAATGAGCGGTTTTGGCGATCTTTTCTCTCTGCTGATGGCCGCGATTACGCTGGTTATCATTCTCAACCTCTACACCTTCGCGACTGGGGTCGTCAAAAATACCGCCGTGCTGGTGGGGCTGATTATTGGCACGATCCTGTGGAGCTTTTTTAAACCGCTCGATTTCCACCTGGTTAACGCCACGCCGTGGATTCACTTGCCGCAGGTCATGCAGTTTGCGCGCCCGGAATTTCATATTGTGCCGGTGGCGCTGTTGTCGATGGTCATGGTGGTGGTCATGGTTGAAACCATGTCTTCTATTATGGCAACTGGCGATATCGTCGGTAAAAAAGTGGACTCAGGAATGTTGCGCAACGGCCTGAATACCTGCGGTTTAGCCACCACGATTTGCGGATTCTTTAACCTCTTTCCTTACGCCGCCTTTGCCCAGAACGTTGGGCTTATCGGTTTAACCGGCGTTCGCAGCCGCTTTGTGGTGTCAGTTTCAGGGGCCATTCTCATTTTGATGGGCGTATTTTCCAAAATGGCGGCGCTGGTGGTGTTGATCCCAAAACCGGTGCTCGGCGGTGCGGGGATCGTGATGTTCGGCATGGTCGCGGTATCCGGCATTCGTACCCTCGGCCAGGTGAACTATCGCAATAATAACAACGGGATGGTCGTGGCCTTAACGCTGGGTCTGGGCATGATGCCCGTGCTAGTGCCAAACCTGTTTACCCAGTTCCCGCCGATGATGCAGTTGTTTTTACACAGCGGGATAACCATCGGGACGCTGACCGCGATTGTCGCCAACCTGACGCTCAACGGTAGTGTGCCCTTCCGTGTTTCTCACGAAGCCCCAGAACCGGATCCTGCGCCGCCAAGTGCCGCCGCGCGCAATATGGCAGTCCGAACCGTGCGGATGTGGTTGCTGCTGCGTAAGGTGCAAAAGGGTCAACTGCCGCAGCAAAGCGCGGGGGAATAATGCAAAACCGAATGTTACTTGCCCTGCTGGCGCTGGCGTTGATGACTATCCCCGCTGTTCAGCAGGCTATCGCCTTAGGTATCAGCAGCCGCTTTAATTTTGGGCTGTTGTTTTAGGTTTCACCGTTATCTGGAGGGCAATAATGAAAAAAGTGACCACTGTCTGCCCCTACTGCGCCGCCGGTTGCAAGCTGCAACTGGTTGTGGAGGATGGGAAGATTGTGCGTGCTGAAGCGGCGATGGGCAAAAATAACCAGGGCACGCTGTGCCTGAAAGGCTATTACGGCTGGGATTTTGTCCACGATACCCGCATTCTGACGCCACGCCTGCAAACCCCGATGATCCGCCG
This sequence comes from Kluyvera fluvialis, assembly GCF_059725275.1. Lineage (NCBI taxonomy): Bacteria > Pseudomonadati > Pseudomonadota > Gammaproteobacteria > Enterobacterales > Enterobacteriaceae > Kluyvera > Kluyvera fluvialis. The sequence goes on from NZ_AP046142.1 coordinate 2,576,721, forward strand.
CCAGCGCGGTGGCAAGCTGGAGTCCGTCTCTTGGGACGAGGCGCTTGACTACGTTGCCGCTCGCCTCAGCGCCATTAAAGAGAAGTATGGCCCGGATGCTATCCAGACGACCGGTTCCTCACGCGGAACCGGTAATGAAACCAATTATGTGATGCAAAAGTTCGCCCGTGCGGTTATCGGTACCAATAACGTTGATTGCTGCGCACGCGTCTGACACGGCCCTTCGGTTGCAGGTCTGCACCAATCGGTCGGTAACGGCGCTATGAGCAATGCCATTACTGAAATTGATAACAGCGATTTAGTGTTTATCTTCGGCTATAACCCGGCAGATTCACACCCTATCGTCGCCAATCACGTCATTAACGCCAAACGTAACGGCGCGAAGATTATCGTCTGCGATCCCCGGCGAATTGAAACCGCCCGTATCGCCGACCTCCATCTGGCGCTGAAAAATGGCTCTAACATTGCGCTACTGAATGCGCTTGGCCACATCATTATTGCTGAGAACCTGTACGACAAATCGTTTGTCGCCCAGCGTTCTGAAGGTTTTGATGAATACCGTAAAATTGTGGCGGGCTATACGCCGGAATCGGTCGAGGCGATAACCGGCGTCAGCGCGCAAGATATTCGTTCCTGTGCGCGGCTGTATGCCACGGCTAAGACGGCGACGATTTTATGGGGCATGGGCGTCACCCAGTTTTATCAAGGGGTTGAAACCGTGCGCTCACTGACAAGCCTTGCCATTTTAACCGGCAATCTCGGGAAACCGAGCGTGGGGGTTAACCCGGTTCGTGGGCAAAATAACGTTCAGGGAGCCTGTGATATGGGCGCGTTGCCGGATACCTTCCCGGGCTATCAGTTCGTGAAGGTGGCGGAAAACCGCGAGAAGTTTGCCAAAGCGTGGGGGGTGGCAAGCCTGCCTGCGCATACCGGCTATCGCATTAGTGAGCTGCCGCATCGTGCGGAACACGGTGAAGTGCGCGCGGCGTACATTATGGGGGAAGATCCACTACAAACGGATGCCGAGCTCTCCGCCGTGCGTAAGGCTTTCGACACGCTGGAACTGGTGATCGTGCAGGATATTTTCATGACCAAAACAGCGGCGGCTGCCGATGTCATTCTGCCCTCCACCTCGTGGGGCGAGCATGAAGGCGTCTACACCGCAGCAGACCGGGGTTTTCAGCGTTTCTTTAAAGCGGTGGAACCCGAGTGGGATCTCAAAACCGACTGGCAGATTATCAGCGAAATTGCCACCCGCATGGGCTATCCGATGCATTATCACAACACCGAGGAAATCTGGGATGAGTTGCGGCATCTGTGCCCGGATTTCTACGGTGCAACCTACGAGAAAATGGGCGAGCTGGGCAATGTGCAGTGGCCTTGCCGCGATGAATCACAGGCCGATCAAGGGACGTCATATCTGTTTAAAGAGGCGTTTTCAACGCCCAACGGCCTGGCGCAGTTCTTTACCTGTGACTGGGTTGCGCCTATCGATAAGCTCAGCGACGAGTTCCCGATGGTGTTATCTACGGTGCGAGAAGTGGGCCACTACTCCTGCCGTTCGATGACCGGCAACTGCTCTGCGCTATCAACACTTGCCGATGAACCGGGTTATGCGCAAATCAACACTACCGATGCCGCACGGCTGGGTATTGTGGATGAAGCGCTGGTCTGGGTGAACTCCCGCAAGGGGCGCATTATTACCCGTGCGAAAGTCAGTGAACGGCCCAATAAAGGCGCCATTTATATGACCTATCAATGGTGGATTGGCGCGTGTAACGAGCTGGTGACGGAGAATCTCAGCCCGATAACCAAAACACCGGAGTACAAATATTGCGCCGTTCGCGTGGAGCCTATTGCGGATCAACACGCCGCCGAGCAGTACGTGGTGGAGGAATATCGCAAGCTAAAAGCGCGATTGCGGGAAAGCGCGATGGGGTAAGTTTGTTGTGGGATTTGCAGCCGGGCGATGTGATAACGCCCGGCTTTTTTATTATTCCGTTCAGGATTTTAACGCGTGGTGAATCGAGTTGAGAATAGGCTGATAGCCGGTGCAACGGCAGATATTGCCCTCCAGAACGTCTTTAAGCTGTTCGTCGCTCGGCTGAGGCTCTTTCTCCAGCAACGCCGTGGTGCTGACCAGCACGCCAGGGGTACAAAAACCGCACTGCACGCCACCTTTTTCGATAAACGCATTCTGTAATTTCTGCGTGATCGGGTTATCGTTCAGCCCTTCAAGCGTGGTGATCTCTGCTTCATCGCACTGCTCGGCCAGCACCATGCAAGAACAGACGGCGTTACCGTCCATAATGACCGTACACGCGCCGCACTCGCCAATGGCGCAGCCTTCTTTGGTGGCGGTTAGCCGTAGCGTGTTGCGCACCAGATCCAGCAGACGCATATTGCCTTCCACCCTGGCTTCTACCAGTTTGCCGTTGACCTTGACTTTGATTGTGCTCATGGCTCTATCCTTTGCAGGGCGCGCTGGCGCCCTGTCCTCAATGGTTATTTTTCTGATGCTTGCGCCATCATGTCGCGGAACATGCGGATAAACACCGGTTGCTTATAGGCCGCAGACCAACGTTTGCCGATGGCGGCATAAATCAGCTTATCGAGCACCTCACAGGCGCTATCAATGGTTTCCTGGTTTAGCGGTTGGCCCAACAGGCAGCGCTCAACATCCAGCAAACGCTGAGGTTTGCTGAACAGCGCACCATCGACCAACCGGCAGTAGCTAACCGTACCGTCGTCGGCAAATTCCAGCAGCGCGGTCAGGCTTTGACGCGTAATGTTCAGCGCATTACGGCGGCCCAACTGATGGTAAAGACCTTTGGCGCCTGGTTTCGCCGGTGGCGGCAGGATAACCCGGGTTAAGAGTTCATCTGCTTCACGTTGGGTTTTGTAACCTGAGAGCAGAAACTCGCCCAGAGACATCCGGCGAACGCCGCGATGAGATTGCAGTTCAATGCTGGCGTCGTAGAGAATGGCGGGAGGAATTGAGTCACCGCAAGGCGCGGCGTTGACGATATTGCCGCCAATCGTCGCCCGGTTACGAATCTGGTGAGATCCCACCGTGTGGCAAGCCTGAACCAACAGCGGATAACGCTCGCGCAGCAACGGATGGTCGGTAATCCGGTTAAACGTCACCGCCGCACCGATCGACACTTCGTGCGTTTGGGCATCTTCCATCACCTGCGTTAGCTCACTAAGGCGTGAGATATCAACCAGTTTCATGGCGCGGGTTTGCATACGGCCCTGCACAATCACGTCTGTGCCGCCTGCAATAGCCGTGACACCGTCACTTTTTAACAGTTCCAGCGCCTCTGCCAGCGTTTTAGGCCGCGTAACGGTGACATCCGTCAGGCGTAATACCTGTTTTTTATTCTCCGGCTCGATCATCAATTCACTCTGGCGAGCCGGTTTTTTCAGGTTGTAGCCCAAAATCACCTGTTCCAGCGTCAACGGCAGTTTATTAAACCGTGTCCCCAGGGCAAAACTCACTGCGTTGTTGATGGCCGCTGCCACCAGCTCGGTAGCCGGTTCGCCAATCCCTTTTGCGCCCAGCGGCCCGGCGTTATCCGGGTTTTCAACGCCGATAACGGTAATCGGCGGGATATCTTTGATGGTTGGCAACAGGTAGCTGTCAAAGTTCTCGGATTTCACCTGCCCGTTTTCAATGTTGAAATCTTCTAACAGCGCATAGCCGAAGCCTTGCGCCACGCCGCCGCAGACCTGCCCTTCAAACCCAACAGGGTTGATCACCTGGCCAACATCGTGCGCGGCGGTAACGTGCAGTAAATCGGTTTTACCGGTGCTGGTGTTCACCCGCACTTCCGCCACCTGACAGCCATAAACCCAGGTAAAGTACGGGCTGCCGCAGCCTTTTTCTTCATCCCAGTGAATCGGCGGCGGCACAAACCAGCCGTACTCCGTCAAGCTGACGCTGGCCCATTTCGTTTTATTGACCGCCGTTTTGAAGTCAATACGCTGGCGAGTGTCGTGTTTGTTGATAATAAAGCCGTCTTGCCAGAGCGTATCTTCCAGTTGAGTGGCTCCGATGCTCTCGCCAACCACACCGAGAATGCGTTGTTTGATTTTGCGCGCGGCATCCAGGATCGCCCCGCCGCCAACCATCGTTCCACGTGTTGCCGCCGTAGAACCGCCGTCGCCGATAACTGACGTTGGCGGTTCCATGAAGTGAATTTCGCCCATCTCGATGCCAAACGCTTCAGCGGCAATCAACGACATCGTCGTTTGCAGCCCCTGGCCGTTTTCCGACACCGAGGTAGACAGGTTAACGCTGCCGTCTTCGTTGACCTGAATCAGCGCCGTTGAGGTATCAACCCCCTCAGCACCAATCGAGCAACCGCGATAGCTCAACGCCAGGCCGATGCCGTAACGGTAAACGCCGCCCCTTTCGTTAAGCACATGGTAGTGTTTGCGTTTCGCCATAAACTCCGCCGAAGCGGCTGCTTTTTTCAGCACTTCATGCGCAGAAACGGTATGTTGATCAAACACCTGGCCGGTAACAGACGCATCTCCCTGACGTAAGGCGTTTATCTCACGCACGGTGACCGGCGACATATTCAGGTACTCGGCAATTTCATCCATCAGTGATTCATTCGCATAAACCACCTGCGGCGAACCAAAACCCCGCATTGCGGAGGTGTAACTGTTGTTGGTGTACACCGCCGTAACGTCGATATACACGTTCGGAATGGCATATGGCCCAGCGGCCTGCACCGACGAGCGCCAGGTGACAAACGGCGATGACGCCGCATAGCCGCCGCTGTCCGCCAGAATCTTCACCTGCATCGCCTGAATATGACCGTTGTCGTCTAACCCGACTTTATATTTCATCTTGTACGGGTGGCGTTTGCAGCTTTCAATAATCGACTGTTCGCGGGTATAGGCGAATTTCACCGGCCGCCCGGTCAGGCGAGTTAGCAGCGCCGAGCGGCAGGCCAAATGGTCAATTACATCATCTTTACCGCCGAACGAGCCGCCCATCACAGCGCGTTTGACGTTAATCAGGCTTTGCGGGCAGCCCATAAACTTAGCGACAAAACTGCGAACGCGGTGCGGGTTTTGAATAGAGCCAGAAATGACCAGACTGCCGTCTGTAGGGTCAAGCCAGCTCAGCACTACTTCGGGTTCAATATAAGCGTGCTCCTGAAAACCCACTTCATATTCCCGTTCCAGAATATGGCGTGATTGCGCAAAGCCTTTTTCAACATCCCCTTTGATAGTGTGATGATGCGCGGCAATGTTGTCGCTGCGCTCGGGGTGAATGCGGCGTGCATCTGGCGCAAGCGCGGCTTCAACATCGGTTAACGGCGCGTATGGCGTATAACGCACGCGGATTTTATCGGCGGCCTCGCACGCCGCTTCGTAGGTTGTGGCCGCGACCACAGCGATAACGTCGCCGTGAAAAACCACCTCATCTTTAATGATTGGCAGGTAATCTTTGACGATAATGCCAACCACCGGCGTACCGGGGATATCCTGCCAGGTGGCGATTTTAACCCCCCCCTCGACCGCCAGCGCTTCGCTTAAGTCGAGTTGCTCAACTTTACCTGCCGGAATATCCGCATAACGGCAGACGCCGTAGAGCATATCTGGCAGGGTGATATCATCGCCGTAAATGGCGGTTCCTTTGACCTTTGCCAATCCATCCACGCGTCCTGGCGACGCTGAACGCAAAGCACACATAACGTTCCCCTTATTATCAAACCGGTAAGTCACTCACGGGAGAAGCCCATCGGCACTGATAAATCCAAGATTTGTGCCAGAAATCAAAGAGGTGGCTGTTAGCGTGTGTTTTTGTGATTAAGCGCGCGGAAAACAGCACTCAGAAGCGGAGTTGTTTTACTCAAAGGATAAAAAGCAGCGGTATTGTGTGCCTGGCAATGCGGATATTCTCAAAGTAATAATCATCGATTATCAAAATAATAATTCATGCGGCATAAGCGTTAGCCTATCCCTAAAGACGATATTTGATACGCGCCAGGTAATTGACTTCGCCGCGAATAGTACGAAAATGTCCCCCACTCGTGATAACCCGAATAATGGCCTCTATGACATTTCGTTCTTTTCGTTTTTCCCGCCTGGTAACGGTGAAAAAGGCTGGCGCATTGATTGCCGCCGCACTTTTATTGGTGAGCTGTGATACCAAATCGCCAACCACCCCGTCATCGACGGTCAATCACGGCAAAAATCAGCATAACCCACAGCCGATGCGTGGCGTGTGGCTGACCACCGTATCTCGCCTCGATTGGCCGCCAATGAGTTCGATTAACGTGGTGAGCGCGTCAGCGCGCGCTATCCAACAGCAAACGGCACTGACCTATAAACTCGATAAGCTCAAAAGTCTGGGCATCAACACTGTTTTCTTCCAGGTAAAACCAGACGGTACGGCGCTCTGGAAATCTGACATTTTGCCCTGGTCAGACATGCTAACCGGCAATATCGGCGAGTATCCGGGCTACGATCCGCTGCAATTTGTCCTCGACGAAGCGCACAAGCGCGGGATGAAAGTTCATGCATGGTTTAACCCGTATCGCGTTTCAGTCAATACGAAACCCTCAACCATTGCAGAACTTAATAGCACGATGTCGATGACGCCGCCGAGCGTGTACGTGCAGCACCGCGATTGGATCCGCACAGCGGGTGATCGCTTCGTGGTTGATCCCGGTATTTCTGAAGCACGTGACTGGATAACTCGCATCGTGGCAGAAGTGGTGTCGCGCTACGACGTCGATGGCATACAGTTTGATGATTATTTCTATAGCGAATCGCCACGTTCCGTGATGAACGATAACGCGACATTCCGCCAGTACGGACAGGGTTTTGCCTCGAAAGCCGACTGGCGTCGATATAATACCCAGCAGTTGATTGCAAAGGTTTCTTACACTATTAAGCAGTTAAACCCGAATGTCGAATTTGGCGTCAGCCCGGCAGGCGTATGGCGTAATCGCTCGCACGATCCGGCAGGGTCAGATACGCGCGGCGCAGCGGCATATGATGAATCTTACGCCGACACCCGCCAGTGGGTGCAACAAGGCTTGCTGGATTACATTGCCCCGCAGTTGTACTGGCCCTTTGCTCGCGACGCTGCGCGTTATGACGTGCTGGCAAAATGGTGGGCCGACGTAGTGAAACCGACCAATACCCGGTTATATATCGGCATCGCGTTGTACAAAATAGGTGAACCGTCGAAGAATGAGCCAGACTGGGCGATTGAAGGCGGCGTGCCGGAACTGAAAAAACAGATCGACTTTAACGAGTCGGTAGCCAATATTGATGGCACGATTCTGTTCCGTGAAGCCTATCTTGAACAGCCGCAAACTCAACAGGCTGTCGATTACCTAAAAAGCCGTTGGGGCAATTAATTCCCCATAGTAGTTGTGGACAATTAATTACCTATAGTAAAGGCCGTAGATGCGCAATATTTGTTGTGTCTCCACGGCCTTTTCATTAACAAACAGCAACGTAGTCAGGTTCATCGGTTATCTGGAGGTAAGCACGGGGAAATACGGTAATCACCTGTGTGTTTTTATATTCAAGAAATGTAAAAATCTCGAATGAGAATTTCCATTAGGATTTGACCGATCTCCCCCTCCATATATGAGAAAATAACAGATGGAAATAAATACAAATACAGTGGCCTTCAAACCAGTGTCTGATTTTATTGAATCTGCCCGGAGTGACAGGCGTGAGCAGATGTCACCTATTGCACGATTAGTCGATTTAATTCTCTCATATATAGGGATTCGTCCCACTGACTCAAAATATTCTGAATCCTTTGCTAAAGAACTGTCAGAGCATTTGCACACAATAATGATAGAACATACTCGGCAGAGCATTACGCTGAGAGATGGCATAAGTCTGTCCGTCGATCCTGATAAAAGGACCGCTGTATTGCGTTCTCCATATGGAAAGGAGGCCAGCATTCCTTATCCTCTACTGCTGACAATCTGCATGAATGTTCATCTGGATGCTCAGCATTTTCAGAATGAAGGGGTTATCTATCCGGCTTCTATATCTTATAAAAAATGTTTGCCAGAAAAAGAAATTGATACATTCCTGGCAGATCAGAAGCGGGGTTTTAACGCAAATACAACCATAAACTATCGTGTTGAAAATGGTCAGGAACCTCACTATCTCGATAATAACAGTTTATCTACCCTCGCGAATATCTTAGCCGCCCGGACAAACAACCAGGAAAACGATATTACGCAAAGTAATGTCAACTCATCACATCCTCAGAATATAGATAAAATAGAGGATTTTAACGATACCGACATCAACCGCATTGTATCGGTCTGCAATCAAGGATTTATGTCTATCGTGCCCAATAATCTCGTCCTGGGTATCCGCAGTGCAAGTGGAGACATCAATATCATCGGTGCTGAACCCGTGGTAGGGCTACTGCATAAAACAGAAATACCGTATACATTAGTTACGCAATTACTATGCCGCACCTCGCTACCACAAGAGTCGCCAGTAAACCACACACTAATAGGTGACGATATCACCTCAACATGGTCTGGCGTTGGACTCCCTATCTATGACCAGACCAGACAGGAATGGGAATACACGAAATGTGATATAACCGTCTCTGATTTCAGAAACGGCACGGCTTTTATGAGTTTGAATTTCCACTCGCCTGAGGAAATTTTTTAAAAAAGGTTGCAGCGCAACGTTTAAATAAAGGCCGCCACTCGGCGGCCAGCGTAATATTAATCTAACGGTACACGTACATTCCACCCTGAGTACCACGGCTGAAAAGCACCTGCCACAGTTCAATATCTCTGGCGCGGAACGCCCCGGCACAAGCACACAGATAGTAGTTAAACATCCGGCGGAAACGCGGCGTATATTGCGGCGCTAACTCTGGCCATGCAGCGTTAAAACGCTGGTGCCATGCCATCAGCGTTTTGTCGTAATCACTACCAAAGTTGTGCCAATCCTCCATGATTAAGCGTGATTCACTGACATTCGCAATCTGGCGAATCGATGGCAGGCAGCCGTTCGGGAAGATGTATTTATTGATCCACGGATCAACGTTAACCCCTGTCTGGTTGCTACCAATGGTGTGCAGCAAGAATAAGCCGTCAGATTTCAGGCAACGATCGACCACGCTGAAATAGGTGTCGTAGTTTTTCGGCCCGACGTGCTCAAACATACCGACAGAAACGATGCGATCGTAGGTTTTATTCAGATCTCGATAATCCTGAAGCAGGATGGTGACATCCTCACCTTCGCAGCGTTGCTGCGCCATTTTTTGTTGTTCACGGGAAATCGTCACCCCCTCTACGCTAACGCCATAATTACGCGACGCGTAGGCGGCAAGCCCACCCCAACCACAGCCAATATCCAGCAAGGTCATGCCTGGTTTAAGCTGCAACTTTTCACAAATCATTTTTAATTTGGCGTTTTGCGCCTCTTCCAGTGATTTTGCTTCTTTCCAGTAACCACAAGAATACTGCATGTGCGGATCCAGCATCAGCGCAAACAGATCATTACCGATATCGTAATGTTCTTTACCCACAATCCATGAGCGGTTACGAGACTGGAGATTAAATAACCGAGCACTGGCAATGCGTAAAATATCTTTCAGATTGCCCGGCATTTTTTTATCGAGTTTGGCTTCAAGAATTTTGCAAAATAAAATATCCAAACGCTCACAATCCCACCATCCTTCCATATAGCTTTCCCCGAGGCCTAAAGAACCCTGGCGAAATACGCGCTTGAAGAAGTCCGAATGATGGATCTGAATATCCCATGGCCGCGATCCGTTAATCTTAATATCGGCCTGACTGAGCAGGTCGTTACCCATCCGCGACCAGTTATCATTTAATTCATCAATATTTATAACGTCTGAGCAAACGGTGGCCATGATCTCTTTCCATAAACAGTGTGTATACGATGGCGAAGATTATTATTGATAACGTGATGGTATGTATTATGATGCGAGGACAATATTTATCGAATAGACGCCATCACAATGGATGACCGCCCTTCTTTTACACCAGGCCAAGCCAAACAGTGGATTTCATCGCAAGATGACTCGATGAAAGAGCTGCCGCAGTCGGTCTATTTTCGCTCTTACGTGCTGGAAGCCAACAACCACGTTGACCAGCATAGCCATTCGTTTGCCCAGTTTCACTTTGCCCGTAAAGGCAGTATGCGTATTGATGTTGCGGGGAAATGCTGGGTGATTCCCGCCCACTATGGCATCTGGATCCCGCACAATACTCCCCATGCGGTGTGGGCGTTAGATGACGTGTATCTGGAGAATCTGGATATCGAAGCGGACTTTCTGCCTGAACCAATTGATGAGTGTAAAGTGGTGGCAATCAGTGATTTTGTTCGCGAATTTATCCATTATGCCACCACTAAAACGCCAGAGCGCTACGATATTGATGGCAAAGAGGGACGGCTTGTCAGTGTGCTAATTGATGTGATTTTGCAGCTACCGGAAGTCGAACTGATGCTCCCCTGGCCGCAAAACACGACCTTAATGAAGGTGTGCAGAACCATTCAGGAGTCGCCTGGGTTAGAGCATTCGATGGAGTATTGGGCCAGCCAACTTGGCATGTCGCCTCGTACGTTCTCGCGTCATTTTAAGAAAGAAACTGGGATGCCCTTTAGCGCGTGGAAGCAAAAAATGCGTATTCTTGAATCAGTAATTTTCCTGAAGAAAAATAAAAATGTTACCGCCGTGGCGTTGGAAGTCGGCTATTCCAGCACGGCGGCATTTAGCTATGCATTTCGTCAGGCGTTGGGTGTGCCCCCATCCTGTTATTAACGGATGGATTTACCTCTGGGATTATATTTATAGATAAATGCACTGGATCTTCCAGTCATATGCTGAATTTCTTTAATGCTATACCCCTGACGGAGGAGTTGCCTGATTTTTATCTTATCGCGCTCAACATCTTTTTTCTTGGAGTTACAAGGAGCAATCTCACTAGTGGATTTCATTTGCAGTTGAAGGTTGCAATCATTTATTTTTTCCCTGGCCAGATGGCACTGTTCTCTATCAGCAAGAAAGCTGGTGGATATTTCTTGCCAGATACGCAGCGCACGGCGATAAAATCCTTTAGCTTCGTTTAGCTGAGCAAGCATAATTAGAGAATTAACTTCTGCAGTCATAATTGAAAACCCACAAGTGAATGAGTAACACGAATACGCGCATGGCTTATCTTATTCACATAATAAATATAAATTAACTATCTTGTCTATGCCTATTACCCCGTCATTTCTATACTTATTTTTCATGATTACTATGCCTTAAGGGCATTATTCGGCACAAAAGTTGGCCCAATTCCACCGAAAGTTGTCTTTCAGACAACGGCAGGATACAAGGAAACAGAGTGATGGCCACTACCACCGTCGGCATTGTTGCCAGTGAAGGATTTAGTACCTTTCACTTTTCCGTCCCGCTCATTTTGTTTGGCGCTAGCGCAGGTGATAAACCCCGCTTTATGCGCCGTATTTGTGCACAAACGCCAGGGCTGGTGTGGTCGAAAGAAGGCACAGCGGTGCAAGCCGAGGATGATTTTTCTGTGCTGGCGCAGTGTGACATTGTTGTCGTTCCGTTCTGGCGTCATGTGGATGAAAAACCATCAACTGCACTACTGAACGCGCTGATTGCCGCACGTGATAATGGTGCAACGCTGGTTGGCCTGTGTCTTGGCGCTTTTGCTCTGGCCTATGCTGGCCTGCTCGATAACCGCCGCGCGGCAACGCACTGGGAGTTTGAGAAAGATTTCCAGCGCCTTTTCCCCCAGGTGAAGCTCGACGTTAACGTGCTGTATACCGATGATGACGGGTTGATTACCTCCGCAGGAACGGCGGCGGCGATGGACTGCTGCCTGTACGTTATTCGCCAGCGGTTCGGGGCGAATGTCGCCAACCAAATTGCTCGCAAAATGGTCACTCCACCCTACCGTGAAGGCGGCCAGGCGCAATACATTGAGCAGGTAGTGCCGCACAGCACCAGCGATCAGCGCATCAATCAGTTGCTGGAGTACTTACAGCACAACGTTGAACAGACGCATAATATTGATTCCCTGGCACAACGAACCGCCATGAGCCGCCGGACGTTAACTCGTCATTTTCAAAAAGCGACGGGAATGTCGATTGGTGAATGGATAACCACAGAGCGGCTTCGGCGCAGCCAGGTTCTGCTGGAGAGCAGTTCGCTGCCGATTGAACGAGTAGCGGAACAGTCTGGTTTCCAGTCCTCGATTACTTTTCGGCAGGTTTTTCGTGAGAAACTGGGCGTCAGCCCCGGTGAATGGCGGAAAACGTTTCAGGGCGCGCGGGTGTAAATGGAAAGGCAATGTTATCCACAGAAACGGTGCACAACCTTGTGGGTAATTAGCCTAAAAGCCGTTGATTATTGGGTGGTTCGCACGTTGTACAAGAGCACAGCAGTTTCTGCGCCCGAACCGGATGTTCAGCTTACCAGTTGAAGGCGCGAACTAATGATAAGTCCCAGGCCGTGGCAAACAGTGAAATGAACACGATAATGTTAACGGCGGTTTCGATTCTCTTTTCCATCTTGATTCTCCCTATGTCGATGTAACCATTAAACACGGAAAACCTTAATGATTTATTCTGCACATTGTGGCTAAAGCGTAACACATTATCGTACGTAATCATCCGCCACGATGAATTCATCATAAAGATTACGGGCTGGGTTACGGACACGAGTATGCCAGTAGATGCGTGATCATTTTTGACCTTTGGCCTCGTTTAGCACAAATAGAATGAGTTGTCGGGCAATTTCCTGCCCGCAGAGCGAGCAGATCCTCAAATTAGGTTAATTGATAGTGCTTATCGGCGGTTATCCGGGTTGGTATCTGCGATTCATCGTTCATTTGCAGTAAATCAATCTCGATGGCGTTACAGATGGCATCCAGCGGTAAGTCATTATTTTCCATACCGAAAGGTTCTTCTAGTTCTTCCGCCAGAGTGTCCAATGCGATAAAGGTATAAGAAATAAGCACTGACACAAAGGGCGTCATGTAATGCAGGTCAACCACCAGAGCAAACGGCAGCATGATGCAGAACAGGTACACAGTACGGTGCAAAATCAGCGAATAAGCAAACGGCACTGGCGTGTTCTGGATTCGTTCGCAGCCCGCGAGGACGATAGACATATCATTAAGGCGAATATTTAGACTGTGAAACAGGATATCCGATAGCGCGCCCGCGCGGCGGCGTTCCGCCAGCCACTCCCCCATAATCAGCAAGATGCGGTTAGCCGGTGATTGTGCGGCTAAAACCTGCGCTAAATGCGCTTTGGAGAGGTATTTTTCAAGTACAACACTCGTCGGCTGGCGGCGAAGCGTTAGCCGCAGGCAGTGCACGAAAGCAATTTGTAAACCGACAAATTCGCTCAGGTGGGCATCGGTATGCAGCGTATTTTTCACTTCTCGCAGCAAAGAACGTGAAGCTATCATTAATTGCCCCCACAACTGGCGAGCCTCGACATAGCGGGCGTAACAGGCGTTATTACGAAAACCGAGGAAGATAGCGATAGCCACCCCGAGAATGCTGAACGGCGCGACCGTCAGCTTAATACCCAGCGATGAATACCACGGCAGAATAAGGATAACCACTATCGACAACAGGAAGTTGAGCAACAACCGGGAGATGATTTTTGGTAAAACGGAGCCGTGCCAGACTAAAATGCGGGCCAGCCAATGCTGGTGAGGACGAACGATCATGTTTTTTTCAATCAGGTTAATAAGTTGTTTATTAAACGTGATCTTCGTCATGTATTCAAGCCAATCTCTCACTTTCATTTTGTTTAGCAGAGGTTCTACGGCGGAACCGTCGAAATTTCCGTCACTCTCGTTTCACCCCGGGAACTCGCGTCCCCAGGTTGGTAATTTCAGGTGTAGTGCCCACGCTCACGGAGCGCCTACACCTGTTACTCCTCTGTTGTTGCAACAGAGTCATCAAATGAATCGTTAAAAATGCTTTTTAAAAAACGCACCTGCGTCTTTTTTGTTAGCATTATCCACATTTCCGTCAGTGGCAATTTGAGCTGCATAGTAGGCGGCAAAACGACCACAATCATTACCATTTAACAGGGATTGCTCCCCACGATGTTCGACAGCCACAGAAAAATCATCACTAACCAGATTCGCCTTGCGAAGGGTTTCTGTTAAACGACCAGCACCGTCATAAAACGTATCAACAAAACCACCTTTAGAGTCATGAAGAACGGCGTTTTTTATCATGCCATTATTGATGTCTACTTCTAACAAAGTAAAATGCCCACGCGCACCAAATGGTCCATAGGTATTGCTCTGAGCGATGGGTATTAGCGCTTTTACCGAACCTTGTGGATACGCATCAGCTAATGCGGTATATGTTTGGATAAGAGAGCGGCCGCCCGACATATGTGCTGCGATAGAATCAGACTCTGGTAAGTCATGAGTCGTGGCGCAAACGACATAGGTATTCCCGGCAAATTGTTTTTCCCTGAAGAGAGTCTGATCCACTCCCCCTACTTCGAAACGTCCTTTATGCTGCCATCCATTTTCTTCTGAAAAAATCTTATCCAGGCCCCGATTTAATTGACCTGGCGATAGCTTTTCACCAAAAATACCTAAGAGTCTGTTGATTAAAGAGTTAAGCCATGAATAAAAACCCTTACTTTGTGGGTCGTTAACGATGTTAGCCAACTCCCCCTGTTCCTGATGCGTAAGAGGGGTGACGTCGTTAAAAGATAGCTCGCCAAAATCGCCCACTGCTAATGCATTTGATTCATTTGAAACAATCATAATAAGCCTCGTTAATGGAACACTTGCTCTCTCATCATATTTACAGTGTCGATTATTACTATCAGCGTTTAACCCTACTCAGCAACGAAACTGATTCAATAAAATCGCGCCGATTGCGCTATAGACCTTCTGGTAGAGGCATTTTCTCCATGACTTAATTAGCTCTCCGTTGTTTCATATGTTGAGGAGGTTTAAAATAATAAGTATGTTGTAACTAATAAGTCTATTTTGCTCTGCTTATGTCATAAAAAACCCGGCAAAGGCCGGGTTAAATTCGCGTTGTGGCGCCATTAGCACAGTGGTTTTACTGCCTCACGCATCCCCTTCGCCAGAATAGCGTCGAGATCGGCGGTGACTTGTTCGACCAATCCAGAAACCTGTGTAAGATCTTGTTCCCAGTGCTCGCTAACGGAAAGCACCGCGCTAACTAAATCACCTGTGCTGATTTGCTGACCACGATGCTGCGCCCACAGTTGCTGATAACGCTCAATCCAGTGCGCGTCGTCTTGTACGGGATAGGCTTCACCGTGACGTTCTGCACGATAGAAAGCAATCAGCGCCGCCAATGCAAAGGTCAGACGCGCAGGTAATTTACCGGTTGCCTTCTGCCCTGCCAGTAACTGCGGCAGAATACGAGTACGGAATTTCGTCATCCCATTCAGCGCGATAGACAGCAACTGGTGCTTAATGTACGGGTTGCGAAAACGCCCAGTCACAGCGCTGGCAAAAGATTCCAGCTCGTCTTTTGGCAGATCCAGCACTGGGATGATTTCCTGGTGAATCGCCTTTTCGACGAATGCGCAAATTTCCGCGTCATTCATTGCTTCGCCAACGGTATCAATACCCGCCAGGAATGCGACAGGCACCAGCGCGGTGTGCGCACCGTTAAGAATCGCGACTTTACGCTCTTTATACGGCTTGATGTCGTCAACAATCAGGACGTTCAGCGCCAGTTTGTCCAGACGCAGTTCGCTGGCCAACGATTTCGGCCCCTGGATAACAAACAGGTAGAAGTGCTCAGCCGTATCCAGGAAACCGTCTTTATAACCGAGTTCAGACTCCAGTTTTTCCGCTTCGTCTCGTGGGTAGCCGGTCACAATGCGGTCAACCAGCGTCGAGCAGAAAACGTTGGATTCATTCAGCCAAGCCATGAATTCTGTAGGCAGCGCCCACTCTTGCGCATAACGAACCACCAGTTCATGCAGCGCTTCGCCGTTATAGTCGATAAGCTCGCACGGAATGATCACCCAGCCTTTATCAGCAGCGCCGTTAAAGTGGCTAAAACGCTCGAACAGCAGACGCGTCAGTTTTGCCGGATAACTCACCGCTGGCGCATCATCAAATTTGTCACCGGCATGATAGCTGATGCCCGCTTCGGTGGTGTTGGAAAACACGAAGCGCATTTCCGGGTTATGAGCCAATTTCAGGAACTCTGCGTAGTCGCTGTAAGCACTGATCTCACGATTGACGGAACGAATCAGGCGAGCATCGCTAACCGCTTCACCCTCTTCATTCAAACCGCGAATGATTGTGGTGTACAGGCCATCCTGAGTGCTGAGTGACGGTGGAAAGTCGGTCGCGATTGGGCGAACGATAACCACACCAGAATTTAGGTCAGTGTGTTCATTCAGCAGGTCTACCTGCCAGTCAACAAACGCGCGCAGGAAGTTTCCTTCGCCAAACTGGATAATACGTTCAGGGTATTTGGCTCCGGGGAAATCATGACGGTTCAGTGTTTTCACAATGGGTTCCTTTCTGGATTAGTCATACAACCTGCTAAATTGGTCCAATAACTTATCAGATTTTCCTCTTATGAAACCCTGTTTTGATCAAAACTGAGAGAAGAAATGGCGAGTTTATAAAAATTTGTAAAAAATTGAGGTTGCCGTTAACTCACCGTCGGGCATCAGCGCATAACGCGGGATTTCGCCCACTTTTTGCCAACCGCATTGCTGATAGAAATGCTCTGCGCCGCTGCCTGTTGCGGTATCCAGCACCAACACCGTTTTGTGTGCATCGGCGGCAACGTCTTCCAATTGCTGCATTAACGCCCGCGCAACACCGCCACGACGGGCACGAGCGTGCACCAACAACTTGGCGACATCCGCACGATGCGGTTGGTTTTCTGGCTGGTCGATGATGAGCTGCACCGTGCCGATCACCTGCTGCCGGGCATCTTTCGCTACCAATACCACACGTTCATTACGCGCCACGCTGGCAGCACAGCGACGCCAAAAAGCCTGCGCGCTATCTTGCGAAAAAGGCAGCATAAAACTCACCGATGCGCCGCCATTAACGCAGTCCATCAGGACGTCGGTCAGTCCATCCAGATGAGCAAGAATATCGGCATCGGAAAAAGTGTGTAGCGTAAAAGAAAGGGTCATGGCGCGCTCTCGTGATGAAGAAAGCTCCACTATTACGTTAACTATTTGATAACGCAATAACCGTTGCCATTGCGTTTTCTTATACCTTAATGGGCGAAAATTTGGTTCTTACCGCGACGTTTAGCTTCGTACAACGCCGTGTCTGCCGCTTGCAGCCAGTCGGCAACTTCGTGCATCTCCGGCAAAGCGTCTGCAATCCCGATACTGAGCGTGATGGTCTGCTGGTTCCCCGGCCTGTCGGTTACCACTGCCGTGGCATCCATAATCCGCTGCGCAATCGCGCGCCCTTCTTCAAGCGTCGTGCGCGGCAGGAGTATAACAAACTCATCCCCGCCTAAACGCGCGGGCGTATCGGTGGCGCGCGTGGCAACTTGTAAAATCTGCGACACCGTTTTCAGCATCGCATCCCCCACTTTATGCCCGTAACGGTCGTTAATTTCTTTGAAATTGTCGAGATCGATAAACATCAGCAGTGAATGGCCACACTGCTGTTTCAGGCGGATCAGCTCCCAGTCAATACGCTGTTCCAGTAAGCGGCGATTGGCAATATCCAGCAGTGGATCAAGCATTGCAATGCGCTCAAGTTCCTGGCTTTTAAGACGCAGTTTAACGGCGATGCTGTCCGTCAGCAGGCTAAGTGCCAGCACATAGAGGGAAATCAGCGGCAGCGTAGCCAGCATGGTTTGCTGCGAAACAGCAGCGTAAAGCGGCATCCCGCAAGACAACCAACTAACCAGAAACACGCCCAACAAGATTATCGCCGCTTTGCGCATTAAGGGAATGCCGCCCGCCGAGAGGCGATCCGCCAGCAGGATCGTGGCGATCGTCACCGAAGGCAGCGGATTAAGCGCCATCATCGCAATCCAAAAACCACCGGCTGCTGCATCGAATAGCAGGTTCTGAAACTCAGCCTGCCGTGGAACCGGTGCACGTTTGGCGCGCAGATACGCAAGCGTAGGCCAGATAAAAGCATTGGCCGCCAACAGCAGCAGTAAAAGCTGCGGCTGATGACGTTCCGTAAGCACTGAAAAGATAGGAAGAAAACAGAGAAAAGTGCCGAGCAGCCGCATCAGATACATACGTCTGACAAACTGGGTTCCCGCTACCCCATTATTCGTGATTAGTTTGCCAAAAGTGTTCATAACACAAATTATTCCGATACGACGCCCGCCCTATCATATTGAGCCGCCGCTGTCGTTGCAAGCTATCAAAAACGATAGTTTTTCGGAATAAACTGAACGGCATCAGCTATCATTGCGGTTCATCTGAATCACCAGCCAGTGGTGGATCACGCCGACAATATAGTGCTGCTGCGCTTCGCTAAGCACCTGCCCCTGCGGGATTTGGTGCCATTTTTCCAGACAACCACGGCAGCATGTCGCCGTGGCATGTTGGGCGATGAACACCGGATGACCGCGCATCGGCGTTTGCTTACCATCGTTTTTGGGCAGCGCCGGAGCCAAACGCCGGGTGACAAAATCTGCCGCGTGGCTATCAATCACGTCCGGGCCTTTATCAATACAATACTGCCGTTCTTTTACGCCCAGGCGAAAGCGGCTGCGAAAGGTCGAGCGCTGTAGGCGCGAGAACAAACTTTCCAGAGCGTCCATCAGTAAACCGAGCGTCCTATCTGTTGAGTGAGTTTTTCCAGTACCGCGACCCCCGCCAGCGAGTTCCCCGTCTCGTCAAGTTCAGGGCTCCAGACGGCAATCGCCATTTCGTGTGGCACAATCGCCACCACCCCGCCCCCTACGCCAGATTTTGCCGGTAACCCCACGCGCCAGGCAAATTCACCCGCGTTTTGGTACATGCCGCTGGTCGCCATTAGCGCATTCACCTGGCGGGTTTGCATCGGTGAAATCACCGGCTTATCGAGGTGCTCAGCCTTACCCTGATTTGCGAGGAACAAAAACGTCTTCGCCAGCTCAACGCAGTTCATCTTTAATGCGCAGTAGTGGAAATAGTTTTGCAGTACCGTCGTCACGTCGTGATGGAAATTACCGAACGATTTCATCAGCCAGGCGATGGCGGCGTTACGCGCAGAGTGTTCAAACTCCGAGCGCGCAACCTGCACATCGTAGCCAATATCCGACACGCCGCTAAGCTGGCGAATAATTTCCAGCATTCGCTGGCGCGGCGCGCTTAATCGCCCTTGCAGCATATCGCACACCACCAGTGCTCCGGCGTTGATAAACGGGTTGCGGGGAATACCCTGCTCCATATCTAGCTGTAAAAGTGAGTTAAACGGTTGTCCAGACGGATCTTTTCCTACGCGAGACCAGATCTCCTCGGCCTGATAGTGGTTCATCGCCACCACCAGACTGAGGACTTTTGAAATAGATTGGATCGAGAAACGCTCGTTTGCGTCGCCGGCGCTAAAATGCTGGCCGTCTACGGTACTGATAGCGATCCCCAATTTATTGCCATCGATACAGGCCAGAGCCGGGATATAATCCGCAACTTTCCCCTGCCCAATCAATGGCCTGACGTCGTTGAGAATCGACGTCAGCATGGCATTATTGATAACCGTAGCCACTTACACTCCTTGCCCACAGGCTATTTTCGGCCTGGGATTATAGCAGAGCGTCGCGGCGACGTCGTTTGGTCTAGCGACGATCTTTCCATACCGTTTGCACGTTACAGAACTCACGCAGGCCAAAGTGCGACAGCTCGCGGCCAAAGCCGCTTTTCTTCACGCCGCCAAACGCAACGCGTGCATCGCTGGCGCTGTAGCCGTTGATAAATACCCCGCCGCACTCCAGTTCGTCGGCAAAACGCTGCGCTTGTTCGGTATCAGTCGTAAAGACGGTGGCCGATAAACCAAATTCACTGTCGTTTGCCAGCGCCAGCGCGTGGTCAGCGTCGCGCGCCACGGTAATCGCGGCAACCGGGCCAAACATCTCCTGACGGAATGCCGTCATCGTTGGCGCAACGTTCGCCAGCACGGTCGCCGGATAATAGTTGCCTTCGTCACCGAGTTTTTCACCGCCAAGCAGCAGCGTTGCGCCCTCTTTCACGGTCGCCATCACCTGCTGGTGCAGCTCGTCACGCAGATCAAAACGCGCCATCGGCCCTAAATAATTCGCTTCGTCGCATGGGTCGCCCATTTTCAGTTTTTCTGCCGCCGCGACAAATTTCTCGGTAAAGGCGTCAGCAATGCCCGCTTCGACGATAAACCGTTTCGCCGCAGCGCAAACCTGCCCGGTATTCTGATAACGACCGATAACCGCCGCCTGCACCGCCACATCCAAATCCGCATCATTCAGCACGATAAAGGGATCGGAGCCGCCCAGTTCCAGTACGCATTTTTTCAGTGCCGCACCGGCCTGAGCGCCAATCGCTTTCCCGGCGCGTACGCTGCCGGTAACGGTTACCGCCGCCACCCGTGGGTCGTTAATTATCTGCGTTACGCCGTCGTTAGTGGCATTCACCCAGTTAAAGACGCCTGCCGGTAAGCCTGCTTGCGCCACGATGTCGCCAATCAGCGCCGCACAGCCCATCACGTTTGGTGCATGCTTAAGGATATAGCTATTCCCCGCGAGCATAATAGGCACTGCGCCACGCAGCACCTGCCACAGCGGGAAGTTCCAGGGCATCACCGCCAGCACCGGGCCTAGCGGGCGATACTCAATCACCGCCTGGTTATTTTCAACTGGAGTAGCTTCCGTCGCCAGCATCGCAGGGCCGTGCTCGGCATACCAGTCACACAGATGCGCGGATTTCGCCACTTCGCCGCGCGCTTGATTAATCGGTTTACCCATTTCACGGGTAATGCATTGCGCCATCTCCTCGCCACGCTCGCGCAATACGCGCCCGATAGCCCGCAGCGCATCTGCGCGCTGGGCGACCGGCGTTTTACGCCACAGGCGAAAACCAGTATCTGCCAGAGTGAGGGTGATATCGACTTCAGCCGTTGTCGCCCACGGCAGCGAAGAGATGACTTCGCCGTTAGTTGGGTTAATGGAGATGGCATGAGTTGCGGGTGAATTCATCTTTTTTCTCTCTTCTGTACATTGCGCGATGATGACATCCTCGCCTATTCTGCCATTTATGAAAATTGAATAATATTAACCGAACCATTCACAATGCGAGAACACCATGGATTTAACCCAGTTGGAAATGTTCAATGCCGTCGCGCAGACCGGCAGTATCACGCAGGCCGCGCGAAAGGTGCATCGTGTGCCGTCAAACCTGACCACGCGCATTCGCCAGCTAGAGTCCGATCTCGGCGTTGAGTTGTTTATCCGCGAGAACCAACGCTTGCGCCTGTCACCCGCAGGGCACAGTTTTTTACGCTACAGCCAACAAATTTTAGCGCTGGTCGATGAAGCGCGGATGGTGGTTGCCGGAGATGAACCCCAGGGGTTGTTTTCATTAGGCTCGCTGGAAAGCACCGCCGCCGTGCGCATTCCAGAAACGCTGGCGCGCTATAACCAACGCTACCCGCGCATTCAATTCGATTTAGCCACCGGCCCTTCCGGGACGATGACCGACGGTGTGCTGGAAGGTACGCTGAGCGCGGCGTTTATTGACGGCCCGCTGATCCATCCAGGGCTGGACGGTATGCCGGTGTATCCCGAGGAGATGATGATTGTCGCCGCCCACGGCCACCCGCCTATTACGCGCGCCAGCGAGGTCAACGGCGCGAGCATTTACGCGTTTCGCGCAAATTGCTCTTATCGCCGCCATTTTGAAAGCTGGTTTCATGCCGACCACGCCACCCCAGGGCGCATCCACGAAATGGAGTCTTACCACGGGATGCTGGCCTGTGTGATTGCCGGAGCCGGACTGGCGCTTATGCCGCGCAGTATGCTGGAGAGTATGCCCGGGCATCATCAGGTTTCGGCGTGGCCGCTGGCCGAAAAATGGCGTTGGCTAACCACCTGGCTTGTGTGGCGACGCGGGGCGATGAGCCGCCAGTTAGAGGCTTTTATTGCCCTGTTGGATGAGCCTGCCGCGTCATAAGATTATTGATGGCGTGAACAACGCCGGTTAATCAGGCTGAATAACCGGCAATTTTCCCCTGCAAATAGGTTCTCGCCACGCCGCTCATCAGCACCCGGTCGTCTTGCCATTCACAGCGGATATCACCGCCACGCGCGGAGACCTGGCGCGCCAGCATCTCCTTTTTGCCCAGTTTCGCGCCCCAGTAAGGGATCAGCATCGTGTGTGCTGAGCCAGTGACGGGGTCTTCCCACACCGCTTCACCCGGCGAGAAAAAGCGGCTGACAAAATCATATTCACCGTCACCTGCCGCCGTCACCGACACTTTATGTTCATCAGGGATCATCGCGCCGATATCCGGCGTTAACGCCTCTACCTGCTGGCGGGTTTCCAGCTCAATCACCCACGCGCGCCCTTTGCGGGCATGAAGATAATGGTCAATTCCCAACGCACGCAGCATTTGCGCCGGTGGCGTAGCCTCTTGCGTCACGCCGACGGGGAAATCCAGCGTTAACCATTCACCGCTGCGCGCAACCGTCAGACGACCCGAAAGCGTATCAAAATGCACCCGTTCATCCGGGTAAGCTAGATGGTTAAATACGACGTGGGCACTGGCGAGCGTGGCATGACCGCACAGATTAACTTCATGACAGGTGGTAAACCAACGCAGCGCAAAACCACTTTGCTGTTTCACAATAAAGGCGGTTTCCGATTGATTATGCTGCTGAGCCATCTTTAGCAGAATGTCGTCTGCCAGCCAGTCGTTCAGCAGGCAGACCGCCGCCGCATTTCCGGCAAAAGGACGGTCGCTGAAGGCATCAACCATATAGAAATCAATCTCGTACATGCTTTTCCCCACCATAGGTATGTTGTTATAGCAACTTGACACAGTTTATTAACATCAACAAGTCTCTTTGCGTACTCCTCTGTATAATAAAAAGTGACAACGTCACGCAAAAACAAAATGAGAGGCCAGTCACAAAACGATTGTATTCCCCGCAATATTCGCTTTAAGATCGTTCATCTCTTCTTTTATTTAACGCCTCCGGTGCATTTCTATGACAACTAACACGGTCTCTCGGCGGATCGCGTGGCTTCGGGTAGTCACGCTGGCTATCGCGGCTTTTATCTTTAACACCACTGAGTTTGCTCCGGTCGGCCTGCTGTCCGACATCGCAGACAGCTTCGGTATGCAAACGGCTGAAGTCGGCATCATGCTGACCATCTACGCCTGGGTGGTGGCGCTGATGTCACTGCCATTTATGCTGCTCACCAGCCAAATGGAACGCCGCAAGCTGCTGATTGGGCTGTTTGTGGTGTTTATTGCCAGCCATGTGCTGTCGTTTTTAGCCCGGGACTTTACCGTGCTGGTTATCAGCCGTATCGGGATTGCCTTCGCCCACGCGGTGTTCTGGTCGATCACCGCCTCACTGGCCATCCGCATGGCGCCTGCTGGTAAACGCGCGCAGGCCTTAAGCCTGATTGCGACCGGTACGGCGCTGGCGATGGTCTTTGGTATTCCGATTGGCCGTATAGTTGGGCAATATTTCGGCTGGCGCTCCACCTTCTTTGCCATTGGCGTCGGCGCACTGATTACGCTGCTGGCACTGGTGAAACTGCTGCCGCGTCTGCCGAGTGAACATTCTGGTTCGCTGAAAAGCCTGCCGGTGCTGTTCCGCCGCCCTGCGCTGGTGAGCATTTATCTGCTGACGGTTATCGTGGTTACCGCCCATTACACTGCCTACAGCTATATTGAGCCCTTCGTGCAGACCGTTGCCGGATTAAGCGGCAATTTTGCCACCATGCTGCTGCTGATCCTCGGCGGTGCGGGGATTATCGGTAGCGTTATCTTCGGAAAGCTGGGCAATCTTCATGCGTCCGGGCTTATCAGCAGTGCTATTGGTCTGTTGCTGATTTGTCTGCTGCTACTGCTACCCGCCGCGCACGATGCCACGCATCTGGCGGTGCTCAGTATTTTCTGGGGAATTGCCATTATGGTCATTGGCCTGGGGATGCAGGTGAAAGTGCTGGCGCTGGCACCGGATGCCACCGACGTTGCGATGTCGCTGTTCTCCGGAATATTTAACATTGGAATTGGCGCGGGAGCGCTGTTAGGCAGCCAAATCAGCACTCATTTGTCGATGTCTTCTATCGGCTATGTGGGGGCCATTCCTGCCGTTGCAGCGTTGATCTGGTCGGTGGTTATTTTCCGCCGCTGGCCTGCGGCATCGCTGGAAGAACAGGCTCACCCGCACTAAGGATGACTCCGGCATCGCCGCCTTCACGATGCCGGAAATAGATTACGCGTGGTAGGTTGAGATAATTTCCAGCACGCCGTTAATAATAAACTGAACCCCCATACAAACCAGCAGGAAGCCCATCAGGCGGGAGATGGCTTCAATGCCCCCTTTCCCGACCAGACGCATAATCGCCCCAGAGCTGCGTAAGCAGGCCCACAAAATCACCCCCACCAGCGCAAAAATCAGCGGTGGCGCGACCATGATAACCCACTCCGGAAAATCCGCCCCGTGCTTCACCGTCGAGGCAGAACTGATGATCATCGCAATGGTTCCCGGCCCTGCCGTACTCGGCATCGCCAAAGGCACAAAGGCAATATTGGCCGAAGGTTCATCCTGTAGCTCTTCCGATTTGCTTTGCGCTTCTGGCGATTCATGCGCCTTTTGCTGCGGGAACAGCATCCGAAAACCGATAAAGGCGACAATTAATCCCCCGGCAATACGCAGGCCTGGTATTGATATACCAAATGTGTTCATCACAACCTGACCGGCGTAATAGGCCACCATCATGATGGCGAACACGTAGACCGACGCCATCAGCGACTGACGGTTGCGCTCCGCACTGTTCATGTTGCCCGACAGGCCGAGGAACAGCGCGACGGTCGTTAACGGGTTCGCCAGCGGTAACAGCACCACCAGCCCAAGCCCAATTGCCTGAAAAAGTTCCTTCATATGTATCCTAAAATCCTGTCTGTTTACGGAAAAAGCCTGCTTTACGTCGGTACTTCGCCCGTTGATAGCGCCATTTAGGCGCTGAGGGGCTAAGTAGAGGATATCCTATTTGCGGTCATATGCCGCGTTTTAGCAAATCGTGGCATCGCCCTATTCATTCAGTTGACTTATGGTTTCCCTGGAAATAATATCCACCGCAACTAAAGTACTTGCCAGGGCAACCATTGTGAACAGCACAAGCGATCTCTTCAATGAAATGATTCCACTTGGGCATTTGATTCACATGGTGAACCAAAAAAAAGATCGCTTACTCAACGAGCATTTATCGCCGGAAGACATTACCGCTTCGCAGTTCAGAGTGCTTTGTTCTATTCGTTGTAAAGGCAGTATCACCCCCGTGGAGTTGAAAAAAACCTTATCGGTGGATTTAGGCGCACTCACCCGCATGTTGGATCGTTTGTTGTGTCGGGGCTGGATAGCCCGGTTACCCAATCCAAACGATAAACGCGGGGTTTTGGTTCAGCTGACGCCGGAAGGCGCAGCCATTTGCGAACAATGCCACCTGGTCGTTGGGCAAAACCTGCATCAAGAATTAACAAAAAACTTAACGGCAAATGAAGTTGCAACGCTTGAACTTCTCCTTAAAAAAATACTGCCGTAAACAGAAGAAGAGGTAAGACGATGTCCAGACGTAACACTGACGCTATTACTATTCATAGCATTTTGGACTGGATCGAAGATAATCTGGAATCCCCGCTGTCACTTGAGAAAGTGTCCGAGCGTTCCGGTTACTCCAAGTGGCACCTGCAACGGATGTTCAAAAAAGAGACCGGTCATTCATTAGGTCAATACATCCGAACCCGCAAGCTGACAGAAATTGCCCAAAAATTAAAAGAAAGTAACGAGCCTATCTTGTATCTGGCTGAACGTTACGGTTTTGAATCGCAGCAGACGCTGACGCGGACGTTTAAGAACTATTTCGATGTGCCGCCGCACAAGTACCGCGTCACCAATATGCATGGAGAATCTCGCTATCTCCACCCTATTAATCACTGTGTTTGCTAATCGCCTGCAATAAGACGTATCGAGGAAATAATGAAATTGTCTGCTTCCGTAGCCTTCGCCCTGCTGGCGATGGCCTCTAGTTCAAGTTACGCGGAGCAACTCCCGGCACAAAACAGCGCCCAGAACCGCATGTTAATGCCATCGACAAGCTATCAATCGCCGTTTGATTTCAATCATATGGCTTCCGGTAGCGATAAGTCCGATGAACTGGGCGTACCGTATTACAATGAGAACAATCGCTAAAGATTATTGCCCCGCTCTCGCGGGGCTTTTTTTAGCCCTTAACCACCCACGTCAGTGCGGTCTTTGAATGAATAGCCTGTGTTGCTGAAACCGATGAGTCCCCGATGGAAATCGGCGAGACTGAGAAAGGAAGACAAGGTCAGACCGCCAGGGATGGCGGGCTGAGGCGAACCGAGACAGGAAGTCGAGTTTCGCCGTGCCGCAGGCTGGAGTTCGCAGGCGAGCGTAGTGCGAAGCACCGATTTCCCTGCGAGGCCGCAGGGATTGTCAAGGGGGACTCGGCAGTCCCCCTTGACCCGTTCACAGGAACAGCGGCTTCATGTTCTACAAAACATCAGGTGAACGGAATGTGGCGCTTAACTGACAAACATTACCCACTCTCGCGGTTAGCCCTTCACCGCCCGACGCAGCCCCGGCAAACGAAAACCAAAGACGTTAATCAACAGCCCCGCCATAATCAGCAGCGCGCCGACAAACTGCATCGCCGACAGCGTTTCATCCAGTAGCAGCGCCGCGCTCGCCAGCCCGACGACCGGCACTAACAGCGACAGCGGCGCCACGCGCCAGGTTTCATAGCGCCCGAGCAGCGAACCCCAAATGCCGTAGCCGACAATACTGGCAATGAAGGAAAGATAGGCCAGCGACAGCGCCGTAGTCAGGTTAATATGAATCAGGCTTTGCGCCATCTGTTGCGGGCCTTCAAAAATCCACGAGCTGAGCATAAACGGCACAATCGGAATCAACGCACTCCACACCACCAGCGACATCACGCCCGGTTTCGATTCATGGTGCATTATCTTCTTATTAAAGATATTGCCGCACGCCCAACACAGCGCCGCCCCAAGAGTCAGCATAAAGCCCAGCAGTTTGACGTGCTGCCCGTTCATGCTGGTTTCAATCAGCACCAGGACACCAAATATCGCCAGCGAAATGCCTACCCGTTGTTTGCGCTGTAGCCGTTCGCCAAAGGCAAACGCGCCGAGAATAATGGTAAAGAATGCCTGCGCTTGCAGCACCAGTGACGCCAGGCCCGCCGGCATCCCAAAGTTAATCGCGCAAAACAGGAAGGCGAACTGACCGAAGCTAATCGTCAGCGCATAGCCGAGCAGTAATGACAGCGGCACGCGGGGGCGCGGGATGAAAAACAGCGCGGGGAAAGCGACAAACAAAAAGCGCAAACCCGCCAGCAATAGCGGTGGCATTCCGTATAAACCGACTTTGATCACCACAAAGTTAAGCCCCCAAACCACCACTACCAGCAGCGCCAGTAGCCCATCTTTACGTGTCATAGCCGCCTCAATTTATTAAATTTATGTAAACACCAACAAAGTAACGAAAAATTCAACACAGGAATAGATCATTATTTCTGGCAGGCCAAAAGCGCACTAACGAACACGCCTTGTGCTATACAAGCGCCGGGTGGCGTGATATTTGTGAACACGATAATAAAACAACATAACAACAACATATTCAGGCAGGAAAATGAAAACAACGACCAGGCAATCGACGATTGCGCTGCTGGCATCGTCGTTACTGTTAACTATCGGACGCGGCGCCACCCTCCCTTTCATGACCATCTACCTTACGCGGCAATACGCCATGAAGGTCGATACCATCGGTTATGCAATGTCTATCGCGCTGGTTATCGGCGTGGTGTTCAGCCTCGGCTTTGGGATTCTCGCCGACAGGTTTGACAAAAAGCGCTACATGCTGGTCGCCATTGCCTTTTTTATCGGCGGGTTTGTCGCCATACCGCTGGTGCACAACGTGACGCTGGTGGTGTTTTTCTTCTCATTAATTAACTGCTCTTATTCGGTGTTTTCCACCGTACTGAAGGCTTACTTCTCCGATACGCTCACCGCCAGCACCAAAGCGCGCGTGTTCTCGCTGAACTATTCGTTTTTGAATATTGGCTGGACTATCGGCCCACCGCTCGGCACGTTGCTGGTGATGCACAGTATCAATCTGCCGTTTTGGCTGGCGGCGATTTGCGCGGCCTTTCCGCTGGTGCTTATCCAGCGCTATGTGGCGCGCCTCACCCCCGCAGAACTGAGCGCAACTCCGGTGGTCTGGTCACCTTCGGTGTTATTACACGACAGAGCGCTGCTGTGGTTTACCCTTTCCGGGCTGCTGGCCTCATTTGTTGGCGGCTCGTTTGCGTCTTGTTTATCGCAATACGTACTGTCGGTTGGCGATAGCCTGTTTGCGGAGAAAGTAGTGGCGGTGATTTTGCCGGTAAACGCGGCAGTCGTTGTCACCTTGCAGTACGCCATTGGCCGCAGGCTGACCGCCAACAATTTGCGCCCGTTAATGACATTTGGCACGGTCTGTTATGTGCTGGGTTTAGGCGGATTTATGCTCGCTGGCAATAACCTGTGGTTCTGGGGATTAGCCGCAATGGTGTTTACGCTGGGCGAGATTATTTATGCGCCTGGCGAATATATGCTGATCGATAACATTGCCCCGCCGGGGATGAAATCCAGCTATTTCTCAGCGCAAGCGCTGGGCTGGCTGGGAGCGGCGTTAAACCCGCTGTTAACGGGGCAGATTCTGACCCATTTCCCGCCGTTAACGCTGTTCCCAATTATGATGGTCGTTATCGTGCTGGCATGGCTGCTAATTTTCCGTGGCATAAAAGCCAGCGGCTGGCGCGCAGAACTTAACGCCGTCTAAGATTCAACCGTTCCCCCTCTCAGTGGCTCGATTGAAGGTTATGCATTTCTTCACGGTTTTTTTACAGGCGTCCCAGCGGTTTTTACCGCTGGGTTTAGAGATAGGCATTGGCGTTGCGGATTACGGCTTCATCAATGTCGGAGTCAATCCTCGTCCCTGGAGAGTCTGACAGGCCGCCCCTTTCGATTGAGGCGCGGTTTCTGGATATTTATCATCCGGCGTAATATACACCTGCGTTGTCGCCACATAGCCATCATCGAAAATGGCTTCAATATAGGTAGCTTTCCATCCATGCTCTGGCGTTGTTAGTGGAATGTTGAGCGTCTGACTGTCGCCAACCAGACTGATGGGCTTTGAACTGTATTTAATATCGCAGGCATAACGGAAATCCCTCGCGACTGGGTTTTTAGCCGTCCACTGTAGAATACTTGCCGGTTTTTCCGAGAAATTAACGTTCAGGACTTTCCCGATTTCACCACCGTCTTCCATTCTTTCGGCGATTTCAGGGAGTTTTTGCTGGTTCTGAAAACGGTTAACAAAAGTAATCAACGACTGCTCAGCCACGGAGAGAACGTCTTTATGGGTGGAGTTAGGTACAATCCGCAGGGACTTCAAACCAGGTAATCGGTCATAATAAAAATGGCCGTTGTCCGGCACATAGAAATCATCACCGCTGGCATTAATAATATATTTATCAATATCCAGACGGTTGTCCATCTCGGTATTTAAATAAGTGAGTGGGTCTTCTAGTGTCATCAGGCTTTCAAATACATCGGTATCAATCTGCTGGTCAATGCCCTGGTTATAATAGGGATAAAAGGCTATTGGCCAGTTTTGTCCGTATGATTTATACATATGCTTAAGTGAATTTTTAGTATCCAGCAGATCCATGGCAAAAGGAATGACGGCATCAACGTCCGGGTCCGACAGTGCAGTCAACCATGCAGCCCAGCCACGTTTTGAAGCGCCAGCGACCATATATTTTGTAATATTTTGCTGTGCCAGCTCTTCCTTCGCCAATCTGAAAGCCTGAGATACTGAGGCGGCCATAGGAATATGGAGAGAGGCGTACTTATATTTCTCTGGGTCGCTGATAAACAGTTTCCAGGAATACGCCACACTGTCGTCTTCGGCAAGAGGTGTTGTCACCCCTTGATAGCTGAGCGCTTGATTAGGAACGTTACTGACGGATATCACCACTGTACGCGTGGCAACCGCAATCCGTGAAAGCTGCTCCTCGCTAAAGTTCGTAGGAGCCACAGATTCACCCGCGCCATTATTGTTGCTGCCATTATTGATAACAACGAGCGCATTTTTTTCTCTTGCTAAATCAGGGATATAGATATCCACCCCGTTTTGCCAGCGCCCAGGGTAGACACCGCCTTGCGGAGGCCACGCCTGTGAATTCAGGTTATACCGCTGAAGCGTAACGCCGGGGAGTTGTGTTTTATCCAGGAGAGAATAATCGAGGGGAAGTGACGCAAGTGTTATCCGGTAATCCGAAATAGCATTGGTCAGCCCTGTTATCTGAGGCTTCTCTACGGGTGACGATGCCAGACAGGCTGGCGAAATAAACAACATCGCCAGATATGATGCCCTGATTTTCATCAGAAAACTCCTTTCAACGGAAAATAGAAACGCATTCATCTTCTATAAGATGTTTCAGGATCCCACAGCGCCAGACCGCTGGAAATCGGGTCAAATCCCGACTTGGTCGGTTTAGCAACCCTGTTTCCAGAAATATTTTGCAATAAACCCGCTCGCTTACAGAAAAAAGTTTACTGCAATAAATAATTAATTAAGAAGTGACGCCGTTCGTCTACATTCAAATGAGTAGGCTAAAAGATATGCGGTAATAATCGTTAAAGAAGAGGTCATCATGTTGGATAATATGCAAGTATTTCTGGTCGCGCTGGGGATTATTCTGCTTTCCGGTTTTCTGACTGCCTATTTTAGCGGAAAGTGGAATGATTAGCCGATGCCCGAGAAAGGCAAAAAAAACCGCCATTAATACTGGCGGTATAAATGCTTGCATGGATTAGGTTCTTTTCTACAACCACCCTACCACGACTTTATTCAACTGAAGCTAAACGACAAGTGCATTATTTAATGTTATCTGTTTCCATGCTTTCTTACTCTGACAGCCAGCCTGACGTCCTGCCCACAATCTGCCTGAACGAGCCTCTTGCAAGTCCTGGTGCTCAGGACGCAGGGTCCAGAGAGAGGAACGGCGTGCTTTTCGTGAGGATTTTTTCATGGTTGCCTCCGGGCAGATTGTCGATATTAAATCCATTAACTCAACGAGTTACACACTGATAATAGCAAGGTGAATGGCGAGTTTCTTCAACAACTGCACGTATTTGTAAAGACAGTGTGAGCTAGCCCATATTTTGATTTCGTGCCCCTACCGAAAATGTCAGGTTACTCAGTTGTTAATATTGCGTAAAATCATCCTGTTGTCATCCCCTCCAGAAATGATAGCAATAATGCTCTATTTATTTTGTCGGACTTAACCCGCCGACCCTGTGTGCGGGTTCTTTTTATGCCTGAAGCCTGATCCAACTGCGTTTATTATTGCCCCCGGCGTCGTCATACGCCACCGGGAGCCTCATTAAAACGACGTTTAGTCGCTTAATCCTCGGTTTTTCAACATCGGAGCAATACGCGGATCATGCCCTCGCCAGTCGCGATACAGTTGTTCTAAATCACTGCTGTTACCGCGCGATAAAATAGCTTCGCGGAATTGCTGACCGTTTTCACGGGATAATCCACCGTGCTCCACAAACCATTGATAACCATCATCCGCCAGCATTTGCGTCCACAGGTAGGCATAATAACCTGCCGCATAACCCCCGCCGAAAATATGCGAGAAATAACTACTCCGGTAGCGTGGTGGTACTGCGGCGAGATCGATATTTTCACGTTGCAATGTCTGCGTTTCAAACTGCTCCACATCACCTGGCAATGACGATGTTGGGACACTGTGCCAGTTCATATCCAGCAGCGCGGCACTCAGCAGCTCCGTCATATCGTAGCCTTTGTTGAAATTCGCAGCACGGAACAGGCTGTCGCGCAGCGCTTCCGGCATCGGCTCACCGGTTTCATAATGGCGAGCGTAATGCGCAAACACCTCTGGATGGCTGGCCCAGTGCTCATTTATCTGCGAAGGGAATTCGACGAAATCACGCGGCGTATTAGTACCAGATAACGTGGCATAGCGCTGGCGCGCGAACAGCCCGTGCAACGCATGACCAAATTCATGGAACAGCGTAATCACGTCATCCCAGGAGATTAGCGCCGCTTTACCCGCCGCTGGTTTTGGATAGTTGCAAACGTTATAGATAACCGGGCGAGTGCCAAACAACGTGGACTGTGGAATAAAGTTGCCCATCCATGCCCCGCCACTTTTGCTGTCTCGCGCGAAGAAATCACCGTAAAACAGCGCCATGCCTTGACCATCAGCGTCGAAAATTTCCCATACACGGACATCGGGGTGATACACCGGCAGATCGAAACGCTCGACAAAACGGATGCCAAACAACTGGCTTGCCGACCAGAATACGCCGTCGGTCAGGACGCGTTCCAGCGCAAACCACGGTTTGATTTGGGCTTCATCAATGGCGTATTTTTCACGGCGAACCTGCTCTGAATAATACAGCCAATCCCAGGCCTCGGCGGTGAACGGCGAGCTGCTGTTATCAATCAACGCCTGAATATCCGCCAGTTCAGCCTCAGCTCTGGCGCGCGCTGCCGGCGTAATTTGACGCATAAAATCAAATGCCGCTTTCGGCGTTTTCGCCATTTGATCCGCCATGCTCCAGCTGGCGTAATCGGCATAGCCTAATAGTTCGGCTTGTCTGGCGCGAATCGCCACCAGTTTCAAAATACGCTCGCGCGTATCATTGGCATCACCGCGCTGGTTACGTAGCCAACTGGCTTTGAACAGCTTTTCTCGGGTATCACGATGGTGTAATGACGCCAGCGCCGGTTGCTGAGTGGTATTCACCAGAGGAATTAACCAACGCCCCGATAACCCGCGCTCGGTAGCCGCAACGGCGGCGGCGGCAATTTCATCGGCGCTAAAGCCAGCCAACTGCTCTTCGCTTTCAATCACTACGCCGCCATGTTTCGCCGCCCCCAGCAAGCACTGATGGAACTGGCTACTGAGCGTTGCCGCCTCGGTATTCAACGTTTTAAGTTCAGCCTTTTCTGCCTCGCTAAGGGTTGCACCGGCCTGGATAAACTGCTGATACACCACCTCGACCAAACGCAGTGATTCCGCATCCAGACCTAAATCAGCGCGTTGCTGCCAAACCGTAAAGATACGCTGGAACAATGCATCGTTAAGGTAGATATCGTTAGCCAGCCCTGCCAGTTCCGCAGAGAAAGCTTCATCTAACCGTTGGATCTCGTCATTACTGTGCGCCGACGCCATCGCAAAGAAAACCGACGTCACACGGGAGAGCATTTCTCCGCTTTTTTCCAGCGCCAGAAACGTATTTTCAAAGTTCGCGGGCTGCGGATTATTGGCAATGTCGGCAATCTCCTGGCGCTTACGCTTCAGCGCTTCGTCAAAGGCCGGGCGATAATGGCTATCGTCAATCATATCAAACGGTGGTGCCTGATAAGGCAACGTACTGCTGGCAAAAAATGGATTCATAGCCGACATCTCGTGCTCCTGGTAAAAATAGGATCATAGAGTAGCAAGCCTTGATAGACCGCAATAGTTTCTGCCGAAAAGGCGTTAGAGACATCCCGTTGACAGCCTTCACCCCCACCTAAATCAGGGATACACCCTATTGTGACAAACAGGATTCACCACGTTATATAAACTGGAACAGGACTCACTCGCTCGCGTTTAAAATCATAGGAACTGACTTACTTCTCGCTTAGATTATTTCAACGACATTATCAGCATGAGTTAACCCTTTCATTAAGAGGACAGCCATATGAAAATTATACCGACAAATATCTCCGTTGATGATCTCTACACCAGAAAGGGCGCATCCGATAACGAACATCAAATCTTTTGGCAAAACATTTTTTCTTTTAATGGTTATCCTGAGTATGGCATACGATTATCATCATCTTTTGATGATCTCGTTGAATCAAACGATTGTATTTCAGATGAAGAAAGTGAAGCGCTTGATAACTATGTTGCAGAGTCCTGGGAATATATAAACAAATATCTTGCAAAGGATGACGCGCCCTATTCTGCCAGCCATTCAGAGCGAAAAGAAGCCCTGGAGCGTGTAATAGATAAGATGCCAACATCAGAACTTGATTTTTACAGGGCGGTGAAGACATCCGACAGAGATTTCTTCGCTAACCTGACTTATAAACTAGAAAATGACATAATAGAACCCGGCACTATATTGATTGACAAATAAATGTTTTTTGTCATTCACCAACAACCCATATTCGTTAAAAACTTTCGCCGGGGACAATATTAATGGCGATGTTGAGAATGGCTGCATTATATACAAACTCACAGGCGGTGTTAAGTCAATATCCAAAATATCCCCTACTGAAGAATTTGAAGGCATCGTTCCGCCAGAGAACCTGCTTGAAGTAAAACATGTCAGAAAATTAAACATTGACTTAAAGTCAGGTCAGACGCGGAACATATGGTTTATTGAATTAGAAAAGGCTCCATTAGCACCCAGACCTCACTTTGACTTCTATGGCAACCCTGTCTAATTGATGGTTACGAAATGGCGCATTAATTGGTTACCACTTGCCTGCGATGATGGGCAGTCATTGTTATTTTTTGCATAGTTAAGGGATTTACATTCTGCTATCGTGACGCAACACTCAAGCGTTGAAGGAACAGAGAGATGATCATACTGGTAACCGGCGCGACGGCGGGTTTTGGCGAAAGCATTACGCGCCGTTTTATTGCCAACGGACACAAAGTGATTGCGACTGGCCGTCGTAATGAGCGCTTAAAAACGCTGAAAGATGAGCTGGGCGACAACGTGTTAACGGTGCAGCTGGACGTGCGTAACCGCGCAGCCATCGAAGAAACCATTGCGAATCTGCCTGCTGAATGGCGCGACATTGATGTACTTGTGAATAACGCCGGTCTGGCGCTGGGGCTGGAACCCGCGCACCGCGCTAACGTTGATGATTGGGAAGATATGATCGACACCAACAACAAAGGTTTGGTGTATATGACCCGCGCCGTACTGCCGGGGATGGTTGAGCGTAACCGTGGTCATATCATTAATATCGGCTCGACTGCCGGTAGCTGGCCTTATGCGGGTGGCAACGTTTATGGCGCGACCAAAGCGTTCGTGCGTCAGTTTAGCCTGAATCTGCGGACAGACCTGCACGGCACTGCCGTCCGTGTCACCGATATCGAACCGGGTCTGGTTGGCGGTACTGAGTTTTCTAACGTTCGCTTTAAAGGCGATGATGCCAAAGCAGATAAAACCTACGAAAACGCCAATGCTCTGACACCAGAAGACATTACCGAAGCCGTTTGGTGGGTGGCTACGCTACCAAAACACGTCAACATCAATACCGTCGAAATGATGCCCGTCAGCCAAACCTTCGCAGGCTTGAGCATTCACCGCCAAAGTTAGTATTTAATCCCAACCCGACCACCGGTCGGGTCTGGGCTAGACAGCAAAAAAAGCGTAAAATAGCCGCTTAATCAGCTGACAAGAACGACTCAATGGCCGCCGAAACCCAACTGAACCCAACACAGCCCGTCAATCAACAAATCTATCGCATTCTTCGTCGCGATATTGTGCATTGCCTTATTGCGCCGGGCACTCCGCTGTCGGAAAAAGAGGTGTCGTTGCGCTTTAACGTCTCTCGCCAGCCGGTACGTGAAGCCTTTATCAAACTTGCCGAGAATGGGCTTATTCAAATTCGCCCGCAGCGCGGCAGTTACGTGAATAAAATTTCGCTTTCTCAGGTACGCAATGGTTGCTTTGTGCGCCAGGCTATCGAGTGTGCGGTTGCGCGGCGAGCGGCCACGATGATCAACGATGCGCAGAGCTACCAGTTAGAACAAAATCTTCACCAGCAGCGTATGGCTATTGATCGCCAACAGATTAATGACTTTTTCCAGTTGGATGATGAATTCCACCAATTGTTGTCGAATATTGCCGACTGCCAACTGGCCTGGGACACCATCGAGAATATTAAAGCAGCGATTGATCGGGTGCGTTATATGAGCCTCGACCACGTTTCTTCGCCAGAAATGCTGCTGCGCCAACATCATGAAATATTTTCCGCGCTGGAAAAACGTGACGCCGATGCGGTAGAGCATGCAATGACGCTGCATCTACAGGAAATCAGCGAGTCAGTGCTGTTGATTCGTCAGGAAAACCGCGACTGGTTTAGCGAAGAGTAACCGACGACGGGTCTTCAGTGATGAAGGCCTTCTGAAGAGAAAAATGCCGCCATAAATAGCGGCATTTTTTATGCGATAAATTACTGTGCGGCAAACGCAGCCACGGTGGCTTTTGCCCCTTTGCTCAGCAGCGACAGGTACGCACTTGTAACCTGTTCAACAAATTTAGCCTCTTTTGGCAGATCTTTACCGAAGATGGCTTCAATAGACAGCAATGCTTTCACACGGGATTCACCCTCTTCGCTTTGCTGAACCGTCGTCTGGATAACAGGCAGTAATGGGTCGCAAACTTCGATGGCATTGCCCTGCTCATCCACGCCGCCTACATAGCGCATCCAGCCTGCGACCCCCAGCGCCAGCAGCGCAAAACTGCTGTTATCCGCTAGATGCCAGCGCACAGAATCCAGCATACGCTGTGGCAGTTTCTGGCTACCGTCCATCGCGATTTGCCATGTGCGGTGGCGCAGTGCTGGGTTGGTATAACGCTCAATCAGCAGATCGGCATAGCGGCCCAGGTCAACGTTTTGCACTTTAAGCGTAGGAGCCTGCTCTTTCAGCATCAAATCGTGGGCTGCACGACGGTAATTTTCGTCACCCATGCAGTCATTGATATGCTGATAGCCTGCCAGGTAGCCGAGATACGCCAGGAAAGAGTGGCTACCGTTCAGCATACGCAGTTTCATCTCTTCGAATGGGATAACGTCGCTGACCAGTTCGGCCCCCGCCTTTTCCCACTGAGGACGCCCGGCGACGAAGTTATCTTCAATCACCCACTGACGGAACGGCTCACAGGCCACTCCCGCAGGATCACGAACACCGGTAATCTGTTCGATTTTATCCAGCGTTTCAGCCGTTACGGCCGGAACGATACGGTCAACCATGGTTGATGGGAACGTCACGTGAGACTCAATCCAGTCGGCCAGGCCCGCATCAACAGCGCGCGCATAGGCACACACGACGTTACGCATAACGTGACCGTTTTCCGGCATGTTATCGCAAGACATGACGCTAAATGCCGGTAAGCCAGCGGCTTTACGGCGAGCCAGCGCTTCAACAACGACACCCGGCGCAGATTTTGGTTGATGTGGATTTTGCAGGTCAGCAGCAATAAGCGGATGATCGAGCATCAGTTGGCCGGTTGCCGGAGAGTGGCAGTAGCCTTTTTCGGTGATAGTCAGGGAGACGATGGAAACCTGTGGTTCGCACATTTTCGCCAGTACGGTTTCAAGGCCATCTACCTGAGCGTGCAGCGCTTCTTTCACCACACCCACAACCCGAGCAGTCCAGGCATCAGCCGACATTTCTGCCACGGTGTATAAATTGTCCTGATGATTCAGGTCGGCAATCTGCTGCTCACCGCCGATCAGGTTAACTTCGGTATATCCCCAATCACTGCCGTGTTCTGCGGCGAGGATATCGGCGTATACTGCCTGATGGGCACGATGAAACGCACCAAAACCGAGGTGCACAATGCGTGGCACCAGCTTGTTGCGATCGTAGGTTGGGAGAGTTGCCTTCGCGGTTAATAGCTTATTCTGCATCTTTTTGACTCGCTGTAGAGAACGTTGATTGCCATACTAGTTTAACGAGACGTAATACCATATTTATTGATTTGAGTTAATTTCCAGACAATTGGTATGACATGATTTTCAAGTTATGTGACAGCCTTGGCAGGAATAGCTTCTCTGCCAAGACCAGATTTATCCCCTTCACATCAGGACTGAGGGTAAAAAGAGCGTGATCTGAGGGAAAAGCACCAACAACAGAATGAACATGAAGAATGCTATCAGATAAGGAACGGACGCTTTAACAAACGCAATCGAACTGCAATTAAGTATGCCGCAGACGGTATACATGCAAATCCCAACTGGCGGTGTGTTAGCCCCCAACAACGTCAGAACCACGAATACTAAACCAAAGTGGATAGGATCAAACCCCGCCTGGATGGCGATCGGCAGTAAAATTGGCGTCAGCAGTAAAATAATCACACTGCCATCAAACAACATCCCCGCCACCGCAATCAGGGTTAACAGCAGGAATAGAATTCCATATTTGTTGTCAGTAAATTGCAGTATCGTTTCGGCTAACTGTTGAGGGATCTGATCCAGAATAGTGATATGCCCCAGAATCGCAGCCGACATAATTAGCAGCATCACCACACCAATATCATTAATTGTTTGCTTCAGAACATCCCAAAGTGCCGCATTATCTAAGGCTTTGTAGACATAACGACCAATGATAAAAGAGTAGAGAACAATAAACGCCCCTGCTTCTGTGGTTGTAAAAATACCTAAGCGAATGACCACGATTAACACGACCGGGAACATCAGCGCCCAAAAGCTGTTTTTAAAACCCAACCAGACATTGTGCCACGTCGGTTTTTTATCAATTTCTGGCTTAATGTTCATCTTCTTTGCCAGTATGTAGTTCGTTGCCATCAGGATTATGGTCAGCAATAAACCAGGAAATATCCCGGCTATAAATAATTTACCAATGGAAACGTTACCGACAAAACCATACAGAATCAGCAAAATACTCGGCGGTATTGTCGCGGTAATTAGTGAGCTAAATGCAATAACCACCGCACTGAAGGCTTTAGGATAACCGCGTTCTATCATCGGTAAACCTAAAACACGAGACTGCATGGCCGCATCGGCAGTAGCTGAACCGGAAACCCCACCTAACAGACAAGCAAGTAGCACATTAATTTGTGCCAGCACACCAATCATCCAACCGGAGATAATGCGCGCAAAATCCAGCAGCCTTGTGGTTACACCAGACTTATTCAGTAAATTACCTACCAGCAGAAAAAGCGGAGTCGCCAGGATAGGGAATGATTGTGTAGGGGCTGAAAATTTTTGAAAGGCGATGCCAATGGGCAAAAAATCAGCGGTGAAAAAATAACTCAGGCTCGATATCGCAATGACCATTCCTACCGGCATACCGATCACCAGTAGAATAACAAACAGCACAACGGTTAAGAGCATATCTCCTCCCCATCATTATTTTCCTGTGCAATCGGCTGGCAGCCATTCATTAAAAATGACATTGAGGAAAAAAACATCAATAAACATCCCGTGGGTACTGAACTATTCAACCAGGCCAGAGATAACTCGCTAACCGGCAGTACTTGTTGATGGGTTGTCCATGTGAAACTGTAGCCGTACCACACGCCACATAGTAAAAAAACAAGAATGAGAATTTCATTAAGCCAGAGGAATATACGCTGTAATCGAGGCGGTAATAAAATAACAATGGCATCGATACCAATATGGCGACGGGTCTGGAATGCAGAGTCAATGGCCAGTACGCTAATCCACGCAAAAATAACCATCGAAATTTCCAGTGACCAGATGAGAGGATAACCAATAGCCCTCCCTATTCCACCCAATAGAATAATAATCACAATAGCCACCAGGCCAACTCGGGCACAGGTCAATTCAAGAGAGCGTAACATATTCATCATTACGATAACCCCAACCTAAAGAGCAGGGAGTCCCCTGCTTATTCGCCGTTAATTAATAACGCTTTCGACTTGTTTTTTCGCTTCGCTGAGGCCCAGTTTTTCAGGCACATATTTACAGGCATCAACAAACGGTTGAACATCAACGGTAGAGATTTTCATTCCTTTGGCCGCCATTTCATCCAGCATTTTTTCGCTAGCGACAAGGGTATTTTCTGATGCCAGGTTACCGTTATTTTCCGCCTCCTCTTTCAGAATCGCTTGATTCTCAGCGCTCAGCGTGGACAACCATTTTTGCGAAACAATAATGCCCGTCATTAAATGAATATGGTTTGTTTTGGTGATATTTTTGGTTATCTCATAAAGTTTTGATCCATATACCGCCGTTGGCTGAGCTTCTGCGGCATCAACGACTCCAGTTTGAATCGAGGAATAGATCTCCGACCAGGAAAGTGGCGTCGGCGAGCCGCCCATACATTTGATGGTTTCAATGGTCACTGGCGCTTCCAGCGCCCTCACTCTCACGCCCTGTAAATCCGCTGGCGTTGTCACTGGCTTCTGCGTTACCAGCATACGGGCGCCCTGATACCAGTTAAACGATAATGCGGTAAGGTCAGAATCCCTTGCCATTTTGTCGTTCCACTGCGCAAAAACAGGGCTATCAACGAATTTTTTTAACGTCGCATAATCTTTAAAAACAAAAGGTGCCGGAATAATAGCCATCTCAGGAACAAATTGAGCCAACCTGGCTCCATCAACAATCACACCAACATTACTGCCCGCCTGCGCATGTTGCAGTAATTCATTATCAGCACCAAGCTGCCCACTGGAAAATAACTTAATTTTCACCTCACCTTTCGTACGCGTCTCTACCGCTTTTTTAAAACTCTGAAGCCCTTTATAAATAGGATCATCTGGCGATAATGACGTACTGACATTTAATGATTCGGCACTCCAACATACACTTGCAGCTA
The DNA here is from genome assembly GCF_059725275.1 of Kluyvera fluvialis. Lineage (NCBI taxonomy): Bacteria > Pseudomonadati > Pseudomonadota > Gammaproteobacteria > Enterobacterales > Enterobacteriaceae > Kluyvera > Kluyvera fluvialis. The sequence goes on from NZ_AP046142.1 coordinate 2,617,612, forward strand.
ATAGAGGAATAAGGCCGCCCCATTTCATCAGCCGGGGTACAGAGAAGTTCCTTCTTTTCATGCTGTTCACCTAAATTTATAAGTATGTTTATCAGAATTAATTACCTCAATGACACCGTCAGATTCCCAACCAACAATCCACTCTAACTCATTCATCAAAGTAACATTTATTTAAATTGGCCTATTTACGTTATTCAACTCACGGCAATAAAAGTACCCACCGCTAAATTTTCATTTATTGTCTTTCTCCTCTGATTACCAGTTCCACAACGTGCCATCTTCAAGACGCGCGACCGGCAAATAGGCAGGGTCATACGGGTATTTCGCAGCCCGCTTTTCGTCGAACTCAATACCTAAACCCGGTTTGTCGCCTGGATGCATATAGCCGTTGTCAAACGTCCAGTTATGCGGGAAAACGTCCAGCATTGGCTCGGAGTAGCCCATATATTCCTGAACGCCAAAATTAGGTACCCACAGATCAAAGTGCAGCGCAGCCGCCATGCACACCGGAGAGAGATCGGACGGACCGTGGGAACCAGTGCGCACCTGGTATAGCGAGGCGAAATCAGCAATGCGGCGCATACCGGTAATCCCCCCCGCATGAGTCAGAGTGGTACGGATATAATCAATCAGTTGTTCTTCAATAAGCTGTTTACAATCCCAGATGCTGTTGAACACTTCCCCCACGGCAATTGGCGTTACCGTGTGCTGGCGAATCAGGCGGAAGCATTCCTGGTTTTCTGCCGGAGTGGGGTCTTCCATCCAGAACAGACGATATTGTTCAATACTCTTACCGAAACGCGCGGCTTCAATCGGCGTCAGGCGATGGTGCATGTCGTGCAGCAGATGCTCATTAAAACCAAATTGATTACGTACAGCATCGAACAGCTTCGGAGTGAAATCGAGGTATTTTTCCGTTGACCACAATTGTTCTTCTGGCCACTGCCCTTTGGTTGCGGGTTCATAGGCCAGCCCTTTACCTTTTGACATGCCGTAGGTGGTTTTCATGCCTGGCACGCCGCACTGTACGCGAATGGCCTTAAAGCCCCTTTCTTGATGACGCGCGTAGTCCTCTAACACTTCATCAATGGTGCGCCCGGTGGTGTGGCAGTAAACCATTACGCCTTCACGCGATGCGCCACCCAGCAGTTGATACAACGGCATATTGGCCGCTTTGGCTTTGATATCCCACAGTGCCATATCGACGGCGGAAATGGCCGACATCGTCACCGGGCCGCGACGCCAGTAAGCGCCTTTATAAAAAAACTGCCAGATATCTTCGATACGGTGCGCGTCGCGCCCGACTAACTGCGGGCACAAGTGATCTTTCAAATAGGATGCAACCGACAGCTCGCGGCCATTCAACGTGGCATCGCCGTAGCCGACCAACCCGCTATCAGTGGTGATTTTCAGCGTGACAAAGTTACGACCAGGGCAGGTTACAAAAACCTCAGCACCCACAATTTTCATCTTCAATCCTTACATCTCATCGGTTAGTGCGCCGAACTTACGCCCCGAGCAACTACCATACAAGTATAATGATCAAAATTTATCAGGAAGGATCACAAAAAATGAGGTTTTTTTATGCAAAAAGTGGGAGGGTTTACCGTGAAATGTGAGGCGGCGTGGTGTTAAGCGCGGCCCCAGCCAGCAACAATAATCAGCATACCGCAGAGCGCTACTGCCGCGCCCAGCCAGTCGTAGACGGTCAGTTTTTCACCTTCAACCACCCGCAGCCACAGCAGTGCCGTAAAGATATATACGCCGCCATACGCTGCATACACGCGCCCGCTGGCAGCAGGATGCAGTGTTAAAAGCCAGACAAACATTGCCAGCGCCAACCCAGCGGGAACCAATAATAATGGTGTAGCGCCCCGCTTTAACCAAAGCCACGGCAAATAGCAGCCGATGATTTCACACAGTGCGGTAGCAAAAAATAACAGAGAGGTCTTTAACATCTTTAATCATCATCAACATACGGGATTATCTATCATACGCAAAAATGGCCAGCATACGACCACGGGATTTTCGCGGGTATGACAGCCCCAAGAGATGTAGTAGACTGCATATCAGGAATTATCGTTTTCACCACGTCAAAGGAACCCGAAAATGAAAATTACACTTGGCAAACGCCTGTGCCTGACGGCGATGCTGACGCTGGGTGCCGTCGTGTACACCGCTTCAGCGTCTGCCCAAACCAACAAGCTGGTTATTGAATCTGGCGATAGCGCACAAAGTCGTCAGGAAGCGGCGATGGACAAAGAGCAGTGGAATGACACTCGCCAACTGCGCCAGAAAGTGAACAAACGTGCTGAAAAAGAGTGGGATAAAGCCGACGTGGCTTTTGATGCCCGCGATAAATGCCAGCAAAGCGCCAACATTAATGCGTACTGGGAACCTAACACCCTTCGCTGCCTAGATCGCAGTACCGGGCGAACCATTAATCCGTAATGTGTGCTTATTCGTTATAAAGGCCCGTTCATTCGGGCCTTTATTTTTTTGTGGGTTAGCGATATTCCACGGTCATGACTGCCAGACTTTTTTGTTTATCGAGATAGGTCATGTTTACCGACGCGACCTGCTGAAAATCGCGTGAAACCGCCTCTAAATGCCGCGTGGAAAAATGACGTGTCTGCCGATGCCCGTTTTTCTCGCAAGATAGCGTCACTTGCTGTTGTTGACCATCTATAAAGCAGGGTTCTTCCACAATCTGCCCCGTAAAATGAATCACCCCATCGGCGGCTTTTACACGCGTCAACGTTGATAAAGAAAATAGAATAAGCGTAGCAAGCCACGCATTGACGCTAAACTTGAGTAAAAACTGATGCATTATTATTATCCAAATAACAAATTTCGTCGAAGGATTAGACTGTTATGCGCAGTAAAATAATATCATTGGAATTAATGACAATACATTTACCATGATTAAACCACAGCCCCTTCACTGATGAGAGGAGACTTATTGTTGTGATTAATTGGTTTATTGTCTAACGAGAAAAGTAACAAAAAATATATTTTGCAGAACGTATAAACAGAATAGCAAAGTGATATTAAGTCAATAAGCCATTTGGCCGATACGATGAATATAAATACGCTACGAGGGTATTAGTATTCATCGGTTATACGGCTTTAATATAGCGGAATTAGTAATATTGGATGGCATTTTTTATGGTATAGCGCTGAGTCACGACCGGTTTTACACTTTGATCCACCACCATCAAGTCACAACTGACTGGATTGTCGTGGCGGTCGTAGTCACAGCTCTGTTTTACGTTACCAATGGGCTGCTTATCGAGCAGGCTGACGGCGGTGTAATCGAGCTTTTTGCGCCCATCTTGCGATGGCGTCGATACCACGGTGAGCGTTTTATCTTTAACCGTTGAGGTTTTACCTAGCGGGTATCCTTCACTGTCGTAGCGATAATCTATTTCGCTGTCTTTACTCACCGCTTTTACCACAAAACCATTATCGTCGGTTTCCCATGCCACACCCGCAGCAGGAAACTCTGCTAATTGGCATTTACCCTGAAGGCGCACACGCTTTTCATTGGTGATGCCATCTAAATAATAGTTAGCATTGAGCACTAACAACGCGCCGGTATCTTCTTCGATATTATGAAACTCCAGCATGTCAAAGCAGCCTTCAGGTGAAAGCTGGGCGCTGACTCGCTTCGCCACTTCGCCCTTTTCATTCAACAGGGTTTGGCTGAAATCCTTCACCGGGCCGCGCAGCGGATCAAAATCGAACTCATTTGAAAAGCTGGCCATTTCTGGGGTGAATGCCTCCGGCGAATCATTGCTATCACAGCCACTCAGAATCGTAAGCGCAGAGGCCAGTAAAATACATTTTTTCACACCGCTATCCTGTTTCGGGAGTAATCCCAATCATATTAGCAAATACAATAATTTACACTAGCGATGCTATACTTTTTCCGTGTCCAATGAAAAGGAGTCGATCATGAGATCTTCACGTTGGTTACTGGCTATGGTACTGGCGGCCCCGCTGTCTGCATTGGCTGCCGTGCCAGATTCCTGCGAACGCGTCAGAAGCGATATCCAGCAAAAGATTGAGCGCAACGGCGTCGCGCCAGGCGCTTTTACGCTTGATATTGTGCCAAACGATCAGGCCGATCAATCTGGCGCACAGGTCGTAGGCCACTGCGCTAACGACACTTTCAAAATTACCTACACCCGCACCGATAACGCTCAGTAATACTTCGCTGCCTCCGCTGGAGGCAGCGCCCTCTGCCGCCTGGCGGAAAAATACGCGACCCACACCCTACCCCATTGCGAGTAATATCCACTTTGACCGAGGATAATACTTGTATACCACTTACCAGGTATCATCGTCCCATAATTAGTCTGTCTCTGAGTTCATGCTGAAATCACAATAATTATGGAGTGAGTAATGTCTAACCAGGAAAAGCCAGGGGGGCTAAGTCGGCGTACCCTGATTAAATCGTCGGCCATCGGTTCTTTAGCGCTTGCGGCAGGAGGGTTATCGTTACCCTTCTCTCTGCGCGCAACTGCCGCCGCCGTGCGACAAGCCGGGCAACCGGAGGACAAAGTGGTTTGGGGCGCGTGCTCCGTTAACTGCGGTAGCCGTTGTGCGTTGCGTTTGCATGTAAAAGACGACGAAGTTTATTGGGTCGAAACCGACAATACTGGGCATGATATCTATGGCGATCACCAGGTTCGCGCCTGTTTACGTGGCCGCTCTATCCGCCGCCGTATCAACCACCCTGACCGCTTAAACTACCCGATGAAGCGAGTCGGTAAGCGCGGTGAAGGGAAATTCGAACGGATCAGTTGGGAAGAAGCGCTCGATACTATCGCCAATAACCTTAAACGTATCGTTAAAGATTACGGCAACGAAGCCGTTTACATTAACTACTCCTCCGGTATCGTCGGCGGCAATATGACCCGCTCCTCGCCGACGGCCTCCCCCATTATGCGTTTAATGAACTGCTATGGCGGCTCATTAAACCAATACGGGACTTACAGCACCGCACAAATTGCCTGCGCCATGCCTTACACCTACGGCACTAACGACGGCAACAGCACCTCCGATATTGAAAACAGTAAGCTGGTGGTGATGTTTGGTAATAACCCAGCTGAAACCCGCATGAGCGGCGGCGGGATTACCTATTATCTCGAACAGGCGCGTGAACGTTCGAATGCGCGCATGATCGTTATCGATCCACGCTATACCGACACCGCTGCCGGTCGTGAAGACGAGTGGATCCCCATTCGCCCCGGTACTGATGCCGCGCTGGTGGCGGGCATTGCCTGGGTGCTGATTGATGAAAACCTGGTTGACCAACCGTTCCTCGACAAATACTGCGTAGGCTATGACGAAAAAACGCTGCCAGAAGGCGCACCAGCGAACGGTCACTACAAAGCGTACATTCTCGGCCAGGGTGATGACGGCACGGCTAAAACGCCGCAATGGGCGTCACGTATTACCGGTATTCCAGCCGATCGCATCATTAAACTGGCGCGAGAGATTGGCAGCACCAAACCGGCTTATATCTGCCAGGGTTGGGGGCCGCAGCGCCAGGCAAACGGTGAGCTTGCCGCACGCGCTATCGCCATGCTGCCGATTCTGACCGGTAACGTTGGGATTAACGGCGGCAACAGCGGCGCGCGCGAGTCCACCTATACCATCACCATTGAGCGTTTTCCGGTGCTGAAAAACCCGGTGAAAACGGCGATTTCGTGCTTTACCTGGACCGATGCCATCGCACACGGCCCTGAGATGACCGCCCTGCGCGATGGTGTGCGCGGTAAAGATAAGTTGGATGTGCCGATCAAGTTCCTGTGGAACTATGCGGGTAACACCATCATTAACCAGCATTCGGACATCAATAAAACCCACGAGATTTTGCAAGACGACAGCAAGTGCGAAATGATCGTGGTTATCGAAAACTTCATGACCTCATCAGCGAAGTATGCCGATATCCTGCTGCCGGATCTCATGACGCTGGAGCAAGAAGACATTATCCCGAACGATTACGCCGGGAATATGGGCTACCTGATCTTTATCCAACCTGCTACCTCGCCGAAGTTCGAGCGCAAACCGATTTACTGGATCCTCAGTGAAATCGCTAAACGCCTCGGCGACGAGGTTCATCAGAAATTCACCGAAGGGCGCACCCAGGAGCAATGGTTGCAGTATTTGTACGCCAAAATGGTCGCCAAAGACCCAGACCTACCAAGCTACGATGCGCTCAAGAAAATGGGTATCTACAAGCGAAAAGATCCGAACGGCCACTTTGTCGCCTACAAAGCATTCCGTGACGATCCGGTGGCTAACCCACTGAAAACACCATCGGGCAAAATTGAAATTTACTCCAGCCGCCTGGCAGATATCGCCGCAAACTGGCAGTTGGAAAAAGACGAAACCATCAGCCCGCTGCCGGTTTACGCCTCAACCTTTGAAGGCTGGGATGACCCGATGCGTAGCCAATTCCCGCTACAGTTATTCGGTTTCCACTACAAGGCGCGCACCCACTCCAGCTACGGCAACGTTGACGTTTTAAAAGCGGCCTGTCGCCAGGAAGTGTGGCTGAACCCTATCGATGCGCAAAAGCGCGGCATCCAAAATGGCGACATGGTACGCGTATTCAACGCGCGCGGTGAGCTGCGTATTCCGGCAAAAGTGACGCCACGCATCATGCCAGGCGTTTCCGCAATGGGCCAGGGCGCATGGCACGATGCACAGATGGACGGCGACCGTATCGACCACGGTTCCTGCATCAATACGCTGACCACTCACCGCCCGTCGCCGCTGGCGAAAGGCAACCCGCAGCATACCAATCTGGTTGAGATCGAGAAGGTATAAGGACTAACCAATGAGTACGCAATACGGATTTTTCATCGACTCCGCCCGCTGCACAGGCTGCAAAACCTGCGAGCTGGCGTGTAAAGATTACAAAGACTTAACCCCGGACGTCAGCTTCCGTCGTATTTACGAATACGCGGGCGGTGACTGGCAGGAAGACAACGGCGTCTGGCATCAGAACGTTTTTGCCTACTACCTGTCGATTGCCTGCAACCACTGCGAAGATCCGGCCTGCACCAAAGTGTGCCCGAGCGGCGCAATGCACAAGCGTGAAGACGGCTTTGTGGTGGTGGACGAAGATGTCTGTATCGGCTGCCGCTACTGCCATATGGCCTGTCCGTACGGTGCACCGCAGTACAACGCCGCCAAAGGCCACATGACCAAGTGCGACGGCTGCCATGAACGTGTGGCTGACGGCAAAAAACCGATTTGCGTCGAGTCCTGCCCGCTGCGCGCGCTGGATTTTGGCCCAGTTGAGGAACTGCGCCAGAAACACGGGCAACTGGCGGCGGTTGCGCCACTGCCATCGGCGCACTTCACCAGACCGAGCATTGTGATTAAACCGAACGCCAATGCACGTCCGTGCGGCGATACTACTGGCTACCTGGCCAACCCGAAGGAGGTCTGAGATGGGAAGCGGATGGCATGAATGGCCGTTAGTACTGTTTACGGTACTGGGGCAATGCGTTGCGGGCGCCACGATAATCACCGGCATGGGCTGGCTCGCCGCGCGCCATGAAACGGCAGATCAACGGCGCATTGTGCTGAAGATGTTTTTCCTGTGGCTGGTAATGGGCATCGCCTTTTTTGCCTCGGTATTGCATTTAGGCTCCCCACTGCGCGCGTTCAACTCGCTAAACCGGATCGGTTCGTCGGCATTAAGCAATGAAATTGCCAGCGGCTCGCTATTCTTTGCGGTCGGTGGTTTTTGGTGGCTGTTGTCGGTGCTCGGCAAAATGCCTGCGGCGCTGGGGCGTATCTGGCTGATGGTCAGCATGGTGCTGGGGCTGCTGTTCGTTTGGGCAATGACACGCGTTTATCAGATAGATACCGTGCCAACCTGGTATAATGGTTATACGACGGCCTCGTTCTTCTTAACCGTCGTGCTCACTGGGCCGCTGTTTGCCGCCCTGCTGCTGAGACTGGCGAACGTGCCCTTTAACGGCAAATTCTTTGCGTCGTTAAGCGTGCTGGCGCTGCTGGTCAGCCTGGCCACGGTGGTGATGCAAACTGCTGATCTGGGCCTGATTCACAGCTCGGTACAGCAGGCCAACGCCCTGCTGCCTGATTGGGGCACATTGCAGGTCTGGCGCTTCGTGCTGTTGACGGCAGGCTTAGGCTGCTGGATTTGCCCACTGCTGCGTCGCGTTTCGCCGCGTACCACTGGGCTGGCGCTGGGCCTACTGTTAGTGCTGGCGGGTGAACTGATTGGCCGTGGGCTGTTTTACGGCCTGCATATGACCGTAGGCATGGCAATTGCCGGGTAATGTTTCGGTGCGGGAGCCATCCCGCACACTTTTAAGGAAATGCAGTAATGAATGACGTTCAGCAACATGACGCCTTAGCTTTCTCGGCCCGCGTGCTTGGGGCTCTTTTTTATTTTGCACCAAATAGCCCACTCGCTGAGCCGCTGGTTGCCGCGTTTACCGATGGCGAATGGGCGTCGCAATGGCCTTATGCCGTAGAAAATGAACAGGCATTGTCTGCCGGTTTTTCTGCTCCTTGCGATGAGCCGCTAACGGAAGCCTGGCAGCGGTTGTTTATCGGCCCGTCTGCGCTCCCTTCTCCGCCGTGGGGTTCTGTCTGGTTAGACCGTGAAAATGTGTTATTTGGCGACTCCACTCTGGCGCTGCGTCAGTGGATGCGTGAAAACGACATTGCCTTTGATGTGCAACAAAACGAGCCGGAAGACCATTTCGGGACGCTGTTGATGCTCGCCGCCTGGCTGGTCGAAAACGATCGCCAGCCCGCATGCGAACAACTGTTAGCCTGGCATCTTCTGCCGTGGGCTAAGCATTTTCTCGCCGAGTTTATCGCCAAAGCCGACCATCCCTTCTTCTCCGCTCTGGGGCAACTGGCGCAACAAACGCTGGCACAATGGCAGTCTCAGCTATTGATCCCGGTCGCTGATAAAAAATTGTATCGCTGAGCCTCACCCCACAATGCAGCGTCTTCATCACTATCCCGACATAAAGGCGATGTTTCGCCGGTTGTTGATTGCCAGCGTCATTGGTGTCCTCGCGGCACTTGCGGTGGCGCTATTTCGCCACGCCATGTACCTGCTGGAATGGTTATTTTTAAGCAACGACAGCGGCAGCCTGGTGAACGCCGCCGAAGGGTTAGTGTGGTGGCGACGGTTGATTACGCCGGCACTGGGTGGGCTGGCAGCCGGTACGCTGCTGTGGGGCTGGCAACGCTATACCCGCCAGCGTCCACACGCACCCACCGATTATATGGAAGCACTGGAAAGCGACGAAGGCCAGTTCGACTACGGCGCAAGTCTGGTGAAGTCCAGCGCTTCGCTGCTGGTTGTCGCCAGCGGTAGCTCCATTGGTCGTGAAGGGGCGATGATCCTGCTGGCTGCGCTGGCGGCGTCGTTTTTTACCCAACGCTTCACCCCTAAAGCTGAATGGAAATTGTGGATTGCCTGCGGAGCCGCCGCCGGTATGGCCAGCGCCTATCACGCACCGCTGGCGGGTAGCCTGTTTATCGCCGAAATTCTGTTCGGCACATTAATGCTCGCGTCGCTGGGGCCGGTGGTTATCGCCGCCGTGGTCGCCCTGCTCACCACGCAACTGCTCAACGGGGGGGCAGAATTGCTGTATCACGTGGGGGCATTACCGGCGCTCGGCGCTCGCCATTACGCGCTCATGCTGGCCACCGGTCTGGCGTGTGGGCTGGCGGGACCGTTATTGATTTGGCTGATGGGGATAAGCCATCGTGGTTTTGTGGCGTTGAAGTTTTCTCCGCCGTGGCAGTTGGCGCTGGGTGGGTTACTGGTGGGGTTATTGTCGCTGCTAACCCCCGCCGTTTGGGGCAATGGCTATAGCGTGGTGCAAAACTTTTTACTGACGCCGCCCGGTTTTGCGCTCATTGCCGGTATCTTCATCTGTAAACTGATTGCCATTCTTGCCAGTAGCGGCTCCGGCGCACCCGGTGGAGTATTCACGCCAACACTGTTTATCGGCCTGGCGGTAGGGATTTTATTGGCGAATTTGTGGAATCTCGGTTTCCCAGGTCAGCCTGATATTGCGCTGTTATTGGGAATGACGGGGATGGCGACACTGCTGGCGGCAACGACTCACGCCCCTATCATGTCTACACTGATGATTTGTGAAATGACCGGGCAGTATACGCTGCTACCCGGTTTGTTGATTGCTTGCGTTATTGCATCGGTGCTGTCACGCACCTTGCGCCAGGACTCTATCTACCGTCAGCACGTTGCTGAGCATCGTTAAGTTGACGTACTGGCTCAGCTCACGCTGCTCCGGGCGTGGTAAATAGGGCAGCTCGCCAATCAACGGTGCGGGCAGTTTTTTACTCAGCACGTCGATGATTTCCGCGTAATGCGCCAATCCAGGGTTGATGCGGTTTGCGACCCAGCCAATCAACGGCAAGCCGTCATTAGCAATGGCTTGCGCGGTCAGCAAGGCGTGGTTAATGCAGCCTTCCTGAATACCGACCACCATCAACACGGGCAATTGTTCCTGCACCACCCATTCCGAAAGCGGGCGAAGGTCGTTCATCAGGCTACGCCAGCCGCCGGTTCCCTCAACCACTACGTTATCCACCTGGCGGCTAAGATTGGCTAAGCCATCGGACAGCAGGCTGTAGTTGATAGGACAACTGTGCGCCACGCTGCTCTCTTCTTCGCTGAGCGCAATCGGGTTTATCGCCTCATAAGGCAACGCCAGCGATGAAACGCTTTGCAGCACCAGCGCGTCTTTGTTACGCAGCCCTTCTGGCGTCTCCTTGCTGCCTTTTGCTACCGGCTTGTAGCCTGCCACACGTTTCCCGCTGGCGGCGAGCGCCTGTAATAGCGCACGAGAAACTACCGTCTTACCGACAGAAGTATCAGTTCCAGTAATAAAGAAACGATTTAGCATCACTAATTGACTCCACAGCTATGCCGATAAAATATCAAGACAGGAAATAATTCAACGTGTGAAAGTCTACGTGATGCGTAAGACGCCCGGATTGAGATAGCGCAATTTTTTGCAAAACTGGAAAAAATTGTTAACCCTGTAACAGTCTAATTAGCAATGTTCCGTTATAGAGCGCGTCTTTCACCAGCGCCGCCCCCGCCATTGTGCCTCGGTTAGAGAACTGGGTCTGCTCAACGGTGGTGTGTTTGCTGTAGGCAGGCAGCGATTGTTGACGAATACAGTCGGCAATCGCCGGAAACAGAATCTCGGCGGCCTGGTTAAACGGCGAGCCAATCAAAATTTTTTGCGGGTTAAACAGGTTGACCATGATGGCCAAAATGCGCCCCACGTTCGTCCCGATACTGCTGATAATGTCTTTCGCCAGCAGGTCGCCCTGAAGCGCCGCCTGGCACAGCCAATCAACGGTTAACGGCTGCTGATGCAACATCGAACTCATCGACTGCTGCATTCTCACTTGCGTTAATTCCAGCACACTTTCGACGCTGGCAATAGTCTCAAGACAACCGTGGTTGCCGCAATAACAGCGCTTGCCGTAAGGATCAACTTGCGTGTGGCCAATCTCCACCAGGCTACTGCTGCCCGCGTGCAACAGGCGACCATCGGTGATAACCCCCGCGCCGACGTTATGGTCGATAACCACCTGAATGACATCCCGCGCCCCGCGTGAAGCACCGAACAGCGCCTCAGCCATCGTCCAGGCGCTGATGTCATGCTGGATATACACCGGCACACCGGTATGCGCCTCCAGAGTTTCCCCCAGCGGCACATCGGCAACATCATAAAACGGCATCTTATGGATGATGCCATTTTCGGTATCAATAATACCCGGCAGCGTAATCGCAATCGCTGTTAAACGCTCCAGCAGGCTTTGGTGACGGATAAAAAACTGATCGATATGCGCCAGGACACGGCTTAAGAACGGAATTTCATCTTCTAACGCCAGCTCAAGCAGTTCTTCCACCACCAGCTTGCTGCTGAGGTCGCGCAGCGCGAGGTGGATTTCACCACGGCTGATGCGCACCGACAAATAATGCCAGGCTTCCGTTTCTACCATCAGCCCAACCGCCGGTCGCCCACGGCTCCCCGCGTCCTGAATTTCAGTTTCCTGAACCAGGTGCGCTTCCAGCATTTCGCGGACTATTTTCGTGATACTGGCAGGCGCGAGTTGCGCAAAACGAGAGAGGTCGATACGCGATACCGGGCCGAGCTGATCAATAAGGCGATATACCGCCCCCGCGTTGGTCTGCTTGATTTGATCGATATGGCCTGGCTGACTATCCGCTACCACCTTGCACTCCCTTATTTTCGCGCTTCGAAATAAACTTTGGGCTATGGTGAAGTACTTCAACGGCCTGCGTCAAATTTTTACTTAGCCTTGTGATTTACTGCACATTTTTTTACACTTTTGGCAGCGAAACGCTCACCTTTGCCGCATTCAGTAGATGTTGTTTAAAACGCTCCGCCGCCTGGCTTAACTCATGATGTTTTGACCACACCAGCCACATTTCCGATACCGCATCCTCTTGCGCGATGGGAACCCAGCGCATTTCATAGAGCTGCACCCGCCGAAAAGAGGCCGGCAAAATCGACACCCCCAGCCCCGCCGCCACCAGGCCAATAATGGTCATCGCCTCGCCCACTTCCTGGGTTATGGTCGGCGTCACGCCATAGCGGCGCATCAGGCCCAGAATATCGTCATACAGCCCCGTCCCAACGTGCGGGTCGAAAAAGACAAACGGCTCTTTCGCCAAATCAACAAGGCTCACCACCGCCTGGTTTGCCAATGGATGATCGCGATGGATCATCGCCAGCAGTGGCTCGCGCAGAATAACCTGCCAGTCGAGGGTATCGGGAAGCTGTGTGTTACGCATAAGCCCCAGATCCAGCGCCCCTTCAGTCAATGGCAAAATCTGTTCGCGTGTATTCGTTTCACGTGTCTGGATATGCACATCCGGGTAGCGCTGGCGAAAGGCCGAAAGCGTATCGGACACCGCCTTAATAAAGGGCGCGGATGAGGTAAAACCGATGTGCAGTTCACCGGTTTCACCCTGATGTAAACGGCTGGCTCTGGCTGCCGCCTCGTTGACCTGCAACAAAATCTGCCGACTATCGGCAAGAAACTGACGCCCCGCCTCGGTCAGGCTCACGCTGCGGTTAGTCCGGGCGAATAACCGCGCGCCGACTTGCTGTTCAAGTATTTGAATTTGCTGGCTGAGCGGCGGCTGAGAAATATTGAGCCGTGCCGCCGCACGCCCAAAATGCAGTTCCTCTGCAACGGCGACGAAATAGCGCAAATGTCGAAGCTCGATATTCATATTTTAAAAGTATTAATTGAGATTATTAATATATTAGACAGAATATTTACATTTTCCTACCCTGATTATGTGACCTAGGTCGCCATTACCTTTTGTTTTTACCAAGGATCTTCCCGTGAGCCGTACAACGACCGCAGACCATACTCCAGTTATTGATGTCCGCGATGATACCCCCACTCCTTCAAACACCTTTATCCGTCGAGGCACGCCGCCGTTTATCCGCGTCACGCTGGCACTGTTCTCCGCAGGGTTAGCCACCTTTGCCCTTTTGTACTGTGTGCAACCGATTCTGCCCGTACTGTCCCATGAGTTTGGTATTTCTCCCGCAGGAAGCAGTATTTCGCTGTCTATCTCTACCGCGATGTTGGCGGTCGGCCTGCTGTTTACGGGGCCATTATCCGACGCCATTGGGCGCAAACAGGTGATGGTCATCGCGCTACTGCTGGCCTCGTGCTGTTCGCTGCTGTCCACGGTGATGACCAGTTGGCACGGGATTCTGATTATGCGCGCGCTGATTGGCCTCTCGCTCAGTGGCGTGGCGGCGGTCGGTATGACCTATCTGAGTGAAGAAATTCATCCCAGCTTTGTCGCATTTTCGATGGGGCTGTACATCAGCGGTAACTCGATTGGCGGCATGAGCGGGCGTCTGTTAACGGGGGTCTTTACTGACTTTTTCGGCTGGCGCGTCGCGTTAGCGGTTATCAGTGCGTTTGCGCTGGCGGCCGCCATTATGTTCTGGCGTATTCTGCCGGAATCACGCCACTTCCGCCCCAGCTCGCTAAAACCGAAATCCCTGTTGATTAACTTCCGTCTGCACTGGCGTGATCGTGGCTTGCCGCTGCTATTTGTCGAAGGTTTTCTGCTGATGGGCGCGTTTGTCACCCTGTTTAACTACATTGGTTATCGCCTGATGCTGTCGCCGTGGTCGCTGAATCAGGCGGTTGTCGGCCTGTTGTCGGTGGCTTACTTAACCGGAACCTGGAGTTCGCCAAAAGCCGGGATGATGACCACTCGCTATGGTCGCGGGCCGGTGCTGATTTTCTTCACCGGGATTATGTTGCTCGGCTTGCTGCTGACGCTGTTCTCGCCGCTGTGGGTCATTTTCCCGGGTATGCTGTTGTTTTCCGCCGGTTTCTTCGCCGCCCACTCGGTGGCCAGTAGCTGGATTGGGCCACGCGCACGACGCGCCAGAGGCCAGGCCTCCTCGTTATATCTGTTCAGTTACTATTTAGGTTCCAGTATTGCCGGAACACTAGGCGGCGTATTCTGGCACCAGTACGGCTGGAACGGCGTCGGTGGTTTTATTGCCCTGCTGCTGGTTGGCGCGCTCATAACCGGGACAATACTGCACAGGCGTTTACGCTAACCCTAGACGGCGGAGCGAATATCTCCGCCGTTTATCATTCAGGCCTATCTCATAGAACCTCAGTTTAGATCGGGTTGTCACCACTGCCCCATTATCTTGTACATTGATGTTGTACATTCCGTTACACGCCGATACCAATCACTCACGGAAAGCCGGACAACTCACGGATATAGTTATTTCAACGGCCCCGCAGTGGGGTTGAATGAAAAAACCAATTCGAGGGTATTAGAATGAAAAAAGTATTAGCTCTGGTTGTTGCCGCTGCTATGGGTCTGTCTTCTGCTGCATTCGCTGCTGACGCGACTGCCACTCCAGCTCCGGCTGCTACGGCGACCGCGACCCATGCGGCTCCGGCAAAAGCGACTCATCACAAGCAACACAAAAAAGCAGCACCAGCTCAGAAAGCTCAGTCTGCGAAAAAACACAAAAAAGCGGCGGCTAAACCCGCTGTAGATCAGAAAGCTCAGGCCGCTAAGAAACACAAAAAAGCTGCGACTAAACCAGCGGTAGAGCAGAAAGCTCAGGCCGCTAAGAAACACAAAAAAGCCGCGACTAAACCAGCGGTAGAGCAGAAAGCTCAGGCTGCTAAGAAACACAAAAAAGCTGCAACTAAACCAGCGGTAGAGCAGAAAGCTCAGGCTGCTAAGAAACACAAAAAAGCCGTGAAACACCAGGCGCCAAAAGCGGCTGCTCAACCAGCGGCTTAATGGCAACCGGCAGTACATTGTTGATGATACATCGGCGCTATTACAGCGCCGATTTTTTCCCGGAGAGCAATCATGTTGCGACGCTATCGTTTCGAGCTCATCCTGGCTTTACTGATTGTCTGCGCACTCATCGCCACGCAATTTTTCTTTTACTGAGCGTAGTTCGCTGATTTTACTCCCGCTTTTCATTTCTCCCGTCTATAGTAGTCTCATTGGGTTTAGTTTTTATAATCATAATTGCCCCACCAGAGAGTGATATGCGTACAGCCTTTGTGTGTTGTTTACTGGGATCGTTGTCCGTACTACCGTTTATTTCTCACGCTGATGACAGTGATAGCGATATCAGCGCGAAAGATATCAAAACCCTGTTTTTCGGCCAGGACGATCGCACCCTTGTTCCTGATCCGGCGCAAGAGCCGTGGGATGCCATTGGTCAGTTAGAAACAGCGAGCGGCAATTTATGCACGGCCACGCTCATCTCCCCTCACCTGGCGCTAACCGCCGGGCACTGTCTACTTGAGCCGCCAAGCGGCAAGCTGGACAAAGCGGTTGCGTTGCGTTTCGTGTCGCAAAAAGGGAGCTGGCGCTATGAAATTCACGGCATTGAAGGCCGCGTTGAGCCATCGCTGGGGAAACGGCTGAAAGCCGATGGCGACGGCTGGATTGTTCCGGCCTCTGCCGCACCGTGGGATTTTGGCCTGATAGTGCTGCGTTATCCGCCATCAGGAATTACCCCACTGCCTTTATTTACCGGTGATAAAGCCGAGTTAACCGCCGCGCTGAAGGCCAACGGTCGAAAAGTGACGCAATCCGGCTATCCGGTCGATCACCTCGATGCGTTGTACAGCCACCAGGACTGCATTGTCACCGGCTGGGCGCAAGCGTCGGTACTTTCTCACCAGTGCGATACGCTGCCAGGCGATAGCGGTTCACCGCTGCTGCTGAAAACCGACGCCGGTTGGCAGGTGATTGCGGTACAAAGCTCAGCCCCCGCCGCCAGCGACCGCTGGCGAGCCGACAACCGCGCCATTTCAGTTACCGGTTTTCGCGATAAACTGGAAGCACTGGCCGGCGACCGCTAACTGTGCCGTTGCTGCTGGCGTAATGCCAGCAGCGATGACAGCGGCATCGGTTCGCTGAAGTAAAACCCCTGAAGCTGGTCACAGCCCGCTAAGCGCAGCAACTTCATCTGTTTTTCGGTTTCTACCCCTTCGGCAATCACCGTCATTCCCAACGCGCTGGCGATACGAATCGTGCCCCCCACCAGCGCCGCCGCCTGATCGTCGTTATCCACCAGCCCCGCCAATGATTTATCAATTTTAATAGTATCGAAGTTAAAACGGCGCAAATAGCCAATGCTTGAATATCCGGTGCCAAAATCATCGAGCGCCACGGCGGTTCCCAGCGCTTTCAGGTTGGCGATAGCCGCGCGCGCGCGTTCCGGTTTCTCCAGAACGTAGGTTTCTGTCACTTCAAGCTGCAAGCGTGCGGGCGGGAAGCCCGATGACTTCAACACGCTGGAGACTTTGTCTTCAAACTCCGGGTCGCGGAACTGCGCTGGCGAGATATTCACCGACAGCTTTAAATCATTGTGGCCTAATAGATCCCGACAGGCGCGCGCCAGCACAAACTGCCCGAGCGAGTAAATCAGCCCGCTGGTTTCGGCGATGGCGATAAAGGCATCAGGCATCAACTCGCCTTTCTGGCGGCGCGGCCAGCGCACCAGCGCTTCAACACCAATCATCACCTGAGAACGGGCACACACAATGGGCTGATACCAGACCTCAAACTCATCGTGTTCCAGCCCATAGCGAATGTCGCTTTCAATCGACAACTGATATTCCCGCACGCTATTTAATTCAGCGTCGTAATGGGTTATCCGCCCTTTGCCGGTGATTTTAGAGTGATACATGGCGATATCCGCCTGGCGAAACAGTTCAGAGCTGGAGCTTGCCTGTAATGTCCCGCTGGCAATACCAATGCTGGCGCTAATATGCAGCGTTCTCTCACCAATACGGATTGGCGCGTTGAGGTAGTCCAGCACGCGTCCGGCGAATGCCGATGCCCGCGCTTCAGATTGTTCGCCGCCAACGGTCATGGCAAATTCATCGCCGCCCATCCGCGCCAGCATTCCGCCGCGAGGAACCAGCGTTCGCAACATATCCGCGATGCGAATAATCAAAAGGTCGCCGATATCATGACCGTAAATATCATTCACATCCTTAAAACCATCGAGATCGATAAACACCACCGTTTTCGCTTCCCGATCGCCACGCAGGCTAATCCGCTCCAGTTGCTCAATCAACGCCCGACGATTAGGCAGATGGCTCAGCCAGTCGGTCAGCGCAATTTCACGCGCCTGCCGTTCGCCGCGCGCCAGCTTCCACAGCCCCAGGCTGCTGAGCATGATAAACAGCAAAATCAGCCCTGCCGCCAGTAACACGATTTGGCGAATTTGCGGCGAAGCAGCGCTCGCGGCTTCAGCGCCTGGTTGGCGAAGCTGCCAGTTCAGCCAGCCCACCACTTGTTCGCCCGACGTGCGCACCGGAATGTTGTATTGATTTTGCGGTGCATCGACCAGGGTGAGGTTTTCAATCTGAAAGGTGTTGCCCAAATTACGCAATAGCGTCGGGTTGATATGGCGGGTAATCACCAGATAGCGACGGGTGGCATCATAAACCTGCAAACGCCCCACCATCGGGCGAATCAGGCCAATGCCGATAAAGGCGATACCTTCACGGGTACGAGTAATACCTGCGTAAATATTTTTACCGCGACGCAGCGCATCTTCATTATTCGCAATCAACGCCCGCAGGCCATCGCCAAAAAAACTGAGGTCACGTTCGTTAAATGGCGCGCTAAGAAAAGATCCCCACAGCACCTGATAATGCTCGTCCAGCACGAACGTACCGTCGTAGAGGTTATTGATTTTAAAGCCCGCGCCCCAGGTGTTATACAGCCAGGTGGTATCCAGTTTTGGGGCATAAACCTCACGCACGGCGTCATCCCAAATGGCATTATCAATCACCAGCGACGAGACGCGGTTAATCGACGTTTGCATCGCCCCTTCCACGGAAAGCGCCGAGCGATGGGCATCAATGTCATTAGTTTTGGTGCTAATTAGCTGCTGTGAGAGGTACAACAAGGAAATAATAGAGAATATCAGGCCAATGCCTGCTAAAAAGATCATCACAAACAGCGTTCTGGCCGTGGCGATATTGCGCCAGTGTGACGGATTAAACATGAACCACCCTCGCATACGCTTTGGCAACCCTTTGTTACAAGCGTAATACAGCCGGGCAATTTCGCTGCCCGATTTCTCAGGCAGCGATCACATCAGGCTAGTTTTATCATTACCATGCCGACCAACAGCAGGCCAAGACCAATCCAACCTTTGTGATTGAGGCGTTGTCCGAAGAGGATCCAGCCTGCCGCTAATGTCGCCGCAACCCCGAATCCCCCCCAGATGGCGTAGGCCACCGACAGGTCGATGCCCTTCACCGCTTGCGACAGCGCGCTGAACGCGGCCAGTACGGCGACCAGCGAAAGAATGCCGTACAGCTTGCGGCGGAAGCCGTCAGAAAACTTGAGGAAAATATTAGCGACAATTTCCAGAACAATGGAACCTGCCAGCCATGCGCCGTGAACCCACTCAAACTGCTGCATGGTCCACCTCTTTTTCCATCACTTTGCGTTTTGGCGGCGATTTCAGCGTGCCGGATTTAATCAGCACAATCCCGACAACCAACGTCACCAGACCGGTCGCTTTCATGACTGTCAGACTTTCATCAAACAGCAACACGCTAAATAAGGTAATCAGTAAAATACCGACCCCTTCCCACAGCGCGTACGCGACACCGAGGGCAATCTTTTTAATTGCGAATGAAAGGAAAATATATGAGAGGGCGATCATCGCCAGCATTAAAATAAAACCAGTATTGCCATCACTCACGCTCGCCCATTTCATAGACAGCGTACCCGTAATTTCAGCAACAATGGCCAGGGCTAATAAAATCCAGTAAAACATAGTCCTTCTCCTGCATGAGAATATAATCCGTAGCAGCTCGCGGCGATGCGCAAACTGAAAAAAATGATTAAAATTTAGCTCAAACGAAGAAGAGGACTAAAGCGCATTGCGCCAGTGCTGCTCACCACAAAAGGCAAAAAAGGAAGGAAAAACAGAAGGTTTGGTAAAGATGTACGGCCTGAACATATTGTCCATAAAATTACAATTACCCGCGGTATTGCTTCTCATCGTTGCGGATTAAAATTGTCCTCAGTAGTTAAACACAGCTAACTTTTAACACAGTTGTCAGAATAACTCAAAATGTTTTCAAATCTTTACTATGAGGATTTGATGTTTATGCATTTATAATAAGTTAGTTCTTAAATCGCCTATTTTTATGGAGTAAACATGCATGTCCAGGCCAATCATTACGCTTAATGGATTAAAGATAGTCATCATGTTGGGCATGTTGGTTCTCATTTTTACCGGTATCCGTTTTGCGGCTGAAATAATTGTCCCTTTTGTGTTAGCCGTGTTTATTGCCGTGGTACTTAACCCTATCGTCCAACTGCTGGTGCGCTGGCGAGTGCCGCGCGTTCTGGCTATCTCACTGCTTATCGGGGTGATTATCCTCGCGGCGGTTCTGCTGCTGGCAAGCCTGGGCACGTCACTTAATGAACTCACGCGTACCCTGCCACAGTACCGCTCTTCGCTGGCGGTTCCTTTATATAACCTTCAGCCGTGGATGCAACGCTTTGGGATAGGCGTCAGCCCTGACGAACTCATTAAGTATATTGACCCCAACGCCGCCATGACGCTGGTTTCCCGACTGTTAACCCAGCTTTCAAACGCGATGTCGTCTATTTTTCTGCTGTTACTGACGGTGGTATTTATGCTGCTGGAAGTCCCGCAGCTACCGGCAAAATTACAGCAAGTGATGTCGCGACCGACAGAAGGCATGGCAGCGATTCAGCGCGCACTCGACAGCGTTTCGCACTATCTGGTGCTGAAAACGGCGATCAGCGTGGTGACTGGGCTAGTGGTATGGGCCATGCTGGCGCTATTAGAGGTTCGCTTTGCTTTTATTTGGGGGATGCTGGCCTTTGCGCTTAACTATATTCCCAATATCGGTTCGGTGCTGGCGGCCATTCCACCGATCTTACAGGTACTGGTATTTGGTGGCTTTTATGATGCGTTAATCGTACTGGCGGGGGATTTGGTCATTAACCTGGTGTTCGGCAATATTCTGGAGCCTCGCATTATGGGACGCGGGCTGGGATTATCAACGCTGGTGGTATTCCTGTCGCTGATATTTTGGGGCTGGCTGCTCGGGCCGGTAGGAATGCTGCTCTCCGTCCCCCTGACAATTATTGTCAAAATTGCGCTGGAGCAAACCGAGGGCGGCAAAAGCATTGCCGTCTTACTTAGCGATCTAAGCAAATAACCGACTCAGAACAGCGATAACAATAGCGCGACGGGGAAACTAAACGGCCACGTTGCGCCAATTAAAAAGGCCGCAATCAGACGAATAGTCTTGCTTTCCTTGGTGAGAAACCAAGTAATTAACGCACAAATGACCGCCATCACAGCGTAAAAAATCAGCATTTGTTGATAGAGCGTCATCAATTTAGTCCTTACAATTGATTGTAAAAGCCGCGCAATATGCAATGTTTTTTGATGCATATCAAGTTTCACGCCGCTTTTCGCTTATGTTTTTTCCGAGTAGAGGGTTCGACTCCAGCCGAACTATACGCTTACACCAATTAATATCACGGTAACGGTACGCTACTATGGATTTTAATTCTGTGATAAGGCTTACGCTTAGCGTTTTGGTAGGGATGCAGCAAATTCCACAACGGCGGGGATCCTCGCACGTTGCCCTGGTGATGTCAAAAAAGGAAGGAAAAAACGGAAAGGTTCTTTCATCGTGCGAATAACGTATTTGTCATACAGCGCACAGACTATCCATCGGGGACTCATCGGTTTCAGCAACTCTGGTTCTGGCTATTCATTCAAAGACCGCACTGACGTGGGTGGCGTCTGAATCGCCGAAGCGTTCTCTGGAGGCCGGGGCAGCCCACAGGGATGTGGGCTGAGGGCGCGGCTTTACAGGGATGTTGCCTCGCGCCCGACCCGAAAGCCGCAAGAGATAAGCTGAGGGCATCGCGAAGCGACGATTTTGCCGCCAGAGCCTGGGGGTGCAGGGGGCGGCGGCGACTGGCCGCCCCTTGCGCGCTCTTTGCGCCTGTGCATGTTATAGGGCATGGCGTAAAAAAAGAGCGCAACAGGCGGCGATACTAAAAGTAGAAATCCCCTTAACTGACAAGCATGACATCACAACGAGGCTTTCTCTCTTTAGGCAATATTCGCTTAATGCTTAACCATGACATGGCGCACCACGGTGTAATCCTCCAGCCCGTACAGCGACATATCTTTGCCGTAGCCAGAGAGTTTTTGCCCGCCGTGCGGCATTTCGCTCACCAGCATAAAATGGGTATTAACCCACGTACAACCGTACTGCAAACGAGCGCTCAGGCGGTGCGCACGCCCGACGTCCTGCGTCCAGACAGATGACGCCAGCCCGTATTGCGAATCATTGGCCCACGCCAGCACCTGCGCTTCATCGTCAAACTCGGTCACACTCACCACAGGGCCGAACACCTCGCGCTGCACGATATCATCCCCCTGCCGCGCCCCGGCGAGCAGCGTCGGCTGGAAGAAATACCCCTTGCCCGCCACTTTCTCGCCACCGGTCACCACCTTAATGTGCGGCAACGCTTTCGCCCGCTCGACCGCCTCACTCACCCGGTTCAGGTGCGCAAGCGAGCTTAACGGCCCCAGTTCGGTGGCGCTGTCTTCCGGCGCACCAGTCTTAAGGCTGGCAACCGCTGCGCCCAGTTTTTCAACCAGCCGAGGGTAAATCCCCTTTTGCGCGTAAATTCGACAAGCAGCAGTACAGTCTTGCCCGGCATTGTAAAAACCAAACGTTCTCACCCCCTCGACAACCGCATCAATATCCGCATCATCAAACACAATCACCGGCGCTTTACCGCCCAGTTCCATATGCGTGCGCTTAATCGACGGTGCAGTATGCGCCAGAATATGTTCGCCGGTAGCGATTGAACCGGTTAACGACACCATCCGCACTTTGGCGTGGCCGGTAAGCGGGTCGCCAACGGTTTTACCGCGACCAAAGAGAATATTCAGCACTCCGGCAGGGAAAATGTCTTTCGCCAGTTCTCCCAGCGTTAGTGCGGTAAGCGGCGTGATTTCCGACGGTTTCATCACCACGCAGTTCCCCGCCGCCAGCGCCGGAGCCAGCTTCCATGCCGCCATCATAAGCGGATAGTTCCACGGCGCAATCGAGGCCACCACGCCGCACCGGCGAAAAAGCGAAACACATCCGCCACCGCCGGAATTTCATCGTTGACCACACAGTGCAACGGTTTGCCGCAGTTAAGCGACTCCAGCCGTGCAAAAGTATCGGCATGAGCGTCAATCACATCCGCCAGTTTTAACAAGCACTCGGCTCGTTGTTTAGGCGTGGTTTGCCCCCACTGAGCGAACGCCCGGTCGGCGGCGGTTACCGCCGCCTCGACTTGCGCCGCCGTGGCCTCGTTAATATTCAGCAAGACCTCTCCGGTCGCTGGGTTATAAACGGGTTGCGATTCGCCCTCACCCACGACCAGTTCACCATTAATCAATAAGTTATGTTGCATAGCACCGTCCTGTTATCGAATGTCGTTGGCGGTTCGTTAAAAATATCTTCTTGTTTAACCATAGACGTCGCGATGGCGACCACCTGTACGGCCAAAAACTATTTGCACAGGTTGTGACAAAGTGCGCATTCCGCAAAAATGGCCCGTGGAGCACAGATAATATGGATTATAGACAAGGAGTTACCAGCCACAGGTGATATCGATTTTTCCTATGATCGGCAGACAGAAATCCCCCGTTAAATACGGGGGAAATGACAAGAGGAATAAGTGAAAGGAATTAGTCCAGCATCTGGCGAATAAGTTTACCCAGCGTTTCTACCGCGCTGTCCTCACGTTCTCCCCAACCCCAGGCGGTGTTAAAACGGAAGAACGACGCCCAATTATCGGTGGTGGAGAACATTTTGCCCGGTGCAATACTGATGTGGTGCTCCAGCGCCTTCGCACTCAGCCGCCCGGCATCCACGCCCGCCGGTAACTCCAGCCATAAGAAATAGCCGCTGTCATTGTGATGAATGTGGACTTCCGGCGGCAGCGCACGCAAAAGCGACTGCCAGGCGAGCTGTTTACGCTCCGCAAGCTGGCGGCGCAGGCGTCTTAAATGGGCGTCATAACGTTTCGTTGCCAGGTAATCGACCAACGCCAGCTGCATAGGCGAGCTGGTAGAGAGCGTGCTCATCAACTGTAAATGCTGAATGCGCCGCGCGTGTTTCCCCGCCGCCACCCAGCCAATGCGAAATCCCGGCACCAGGCATTTTGAAAACGAGCTGCAATGCAGCGTCATATCGGTTTTATCCCACGCCTTCGCCGGCAGCGGTTTTTCACGGCCAAAATAAAGCTCGCTGTAGACGTCATCTTCAATCAGCGTGACGTTATGTTCGCTGAGAATGGCAATCAGCCGCGCTTTCTTTTCCGCCGTCAGGGTAAAGCCCAGCGGGTTCTGGCTATTGGTCATCAGCCAGCAGGCTTTTACCGGATACGTTTGCAGCGCTTGCACCAGCGCATCAAGATCGATGCCCTCTTTGACATCGGTCGCCACCGACAACGCTTTCAGCTTCAACCGTTCCAGCGCCTGCAACGCACCGTAAAAACAGGGATTTTCGACAATCACCCAGTCGCCAGGCTCAGTCACCGCCTGTAGGCTGAGGTTCAGGGCTTCCAGCGCACCGGCGGTAATCACAATTTCATCCGGCGAAATCGTCATCCCCTGCAACGCATAGCGCCGCGCGATGGCGTGGCGTAGCTCATCGTTACCCGGCGGCAGGTTTTCAATCACGCTCATGGCGGTCGCGGTTTTACTCACCTGCGCCAGCGAGCGGTTAAGCTGCGGCAAGGGGAACAGTTTCGGGTCAGGGAATGCCGAGGCGAACGGCAGCACCGAGGCATTGCGGCTCGCCTGCAAGACTTCAAAAATATAGGTGTTAATATCAACGGCGTTATCCGGCATCACCTGCGCCGGAGCGGCAAGCGGGCGCTGAGTCACCGGGCGTGGCGCAACGTAATAGCCCGACTGCGGGCGCGCGACGATTCTTCCCTGGCTTTCCAGCAACTGATACGCATGGCTTACGGTCATAAAACTCATGCCGCTATTCACCACCTGCTCACGTAGCGACGGCAGTTTGTCTCCTGGCTGCCAGACTCCGTGGGCTATCTGTTCCGTCATCTGCTCGGCGAGCCGCTGGTACTTTTTCATCCGCTATTCCGGTTACTCTTAATTAACGCCTATAGTATATCAGCGTTACAAAACATGCATTTTTATGTAACTGATATAGTCTCAGCCGCAAATGACGCCGCGCGCAAATAAAGGCGCAAAACCGAGAGAAAAGCGATAAACAGGAAGCTATTTACCGGAAACCAGCGTAGTGTGGCTTACCTCCCATAACCGGGCAAAATATATGCTTTATCTTAAAGGTATTAAAGCGCTGATCTCTCGAACGCTCGATCTCACCTGCCCGCACTGCGCACGACACTCGCCTCAATTATCATCGAAAGTGAAAAAAAACCGGGCAATGGTCTGCCCTTACTGCGGGACACTATTTCTCCCTTCTGAATGCCAGCGTTTAGGCTGACGAAAACGGCGGCTTTGTGAGTTCCCCCCCGTTCAAACACTGCAAAGCTCATAAAACTGTTATCAATTAATAGCGTCCTACTGTCTCTGCAACCCTGCGCTGGCGCGGCTTAGAATCTGGCTGAGTTATTTTTCCCTGCGGAGTGTGCATGTTCGGTCTTGATGCGTTTCACCTGGCGCGAATTCAATTTGCGTTTACTGTCTCGTTCCACATTATTTTTCCCGCGATCACCATCGGGCTTGCCAGCTACCTGGCAGTACTGGAAGGGCTATGGTTAAAAAGCCGTAACCCCGTCTGGCGATCGCTGTACCAGTTTTGGTCGAAGATTTTTGCCGTCAACTTTGGTATGGGCGTGGTGTCCGGGCTGGTGATGGCCTACCAGTTTGGCACTAACTGGAGCGGGTTTTCCGAGTTTGCGGGCAGCATTACCGGCCCACTGCTGACCTATGAAGTGCTCACCGCCTTCTTCCTTGAAGCCGGTTTTTTAGGCGTAATGCTGTTTGGCTGGAATCGCGTGGGGCCGGGGCTGCACTTCTTTGCGACCTGCATGGTGGCGCTCGGCACGATTATTTCAACCTTCTGGATTTTAGCCTCCAACAGTTGGATGCAGACGCCGCAAGGTTATGAAATCATCAACGGCCAGGTCGTACCAGTCGATTGGTTTGCAGTGGTCTTTAATCCGTCCTTCCCCTACCGCCTGCTGCATATGTCGATAGCGGCCTTCCTCAGCAGTGCGCTGTTTGTTGGCGCGTCGGCGGCGTGGCATCTGCTACGCGGCAATCAGTCGCCCGCGATTCGGATTATGTTTTCGATGTCGCTGTGGATGACGCTTATCGTTGCCCCCATTCAGGCGATGGTCGGTGATATGCACGGACTGAATACGCTTCAACATCAACCGGCAAAAATTGCCGCCATCGAAGGTCACTGGGAAAACCCGCCCGGTGAGCCAACGCCACTGCTGCTGTTTGGCTGGCCGGATATGCAACAAGAACGCACCCGTTTTGCTCTGGAGATCCCCGCGCTTGGCAGCCTAATCCTGACTCACAGTCTGGAAAAACAAGTTCCGGCATTGAAAGAGTTCGCCAAAGAGGACAGACCCAACTCCACCATTGTGTTCTGGTCATTCCGCATTATGGCGGGGCTGGGCATGTTGATGCTGTTGTTAGGCGTTGTCGCGCTGTGGCTGCGCAAACGGCAAACTCTGTATACCTCGCGGCCCTTCTTATGGTTTGCGTTGCTGATGGGGCCATCTGGGCTGATAGCGATCCTCGCCGGTTGGGTCACAACCGAAGTGGGCCGCCAACCGTGGGTGGTATATGGCCTCCAGCGCACGGCGGATGCCGTTTCCGCTCATGGCGACCTGCATATGAGCGTCAGCCTGCTGGCTTTCTTCGTGGTCTATAGCTCGGTATTTGGTGTCGGCTACAGCTACATGGTGCGTCTGATTCGTAAAGGGCCGCAGCCTTTCTCCCCACAACCGCACGGCACGCCTTCACGTCCACTGTCTGCCGCTATAACGCCAAATCCGCACCACGAGGAGCGCCCATGAACCTTGACCTCTCCATCATCTGGTTTGTGATTATCGTTTTCGCCACCCTAATGTATATCGTCATGGATGGCTTTGATTTA
Organism: Kluyvera fluvialis; assembly: GCF_059725275.1. Classification (NCBI taxonomy): domain Bacteria; kingdom Pseudomonadati; phylum Pseudomonadota; class Gammaproteobacteria; order Enterobacterales; family Enterobacteriaceae; genus Kluyvera; species Kluyvera fluvialis. The sequence continues at coordinate 2,644,429 of NZ_AP046142.1, forward strand.
GGGATTGGTATTCTGTTTCCCTTCACCCGCCGCGCACAGGATCGTGACGTGATGGTCAACAGCGTTGCGCCCGTCTGGGATGGCAACGAAACCTGGCTGGTGCTGGGCGGCGCAGGGCTGTTTGGCGCCTTCCCGCTGGCCTATGCGGTGATTATCGACGCCCTGACAATTCCGTTATCGCTGATGTTGGTCGGCCTGATTTTCCGTGGTGTGGCGTTTGAGTTTCGCTTCAATGCCACGCCGTCGCATCGCCCGTTCTGGGATAAAGCCTTTATGGGCGGCTCCATTCTGGCGACCTTCTGCCAGGGTGTGGTAGTTGGCGCGGTGATTAACGGTTTTGAAGTCACGGGCCGAGCGTTTAGCGGCGGCGCGTTTGATTGGCTCACTCCGTTTACTCTGTTCTGCGGCGTGGGGCTGGTCATCGCCTATGCGTTGTTGGGCGCGACCTGGCTGGTGATGAAAAGCGAGGCGGCGCTCCAGACACAAATGCGCCGCAACGCCCGCTGGCTGCTGCTAGCACTGTTGGGGGTGATTGCGGTAATTAGCCTGTGGACGCCGCTGCGACATGCAAACATTGCCACGCGCTGGTTTACGCTGCCCAATTTTTATTATCTGCTGCCCGTGCCGTTGCTGGTTCTCACGGCAAGCGCCCTGCTGTGGCGGCAGTTGGGGGCTATCGACAGCCATGCGCAGCCGTTTCTTCTGACGCTGGTGCTGGTATTTCTCGGCTTTAGCGGGCTTGGGATCAGCATCTGGCCAGCCATTATTCCGCCATCAATCACTCTGTGGCAGGCCGCCGCACCGGTGCAAAGCCAGGAATTTATGCTGATCGGCGCGATTTTCATCATCCCGATTATCCTGGTGTACACCTTCTGGAGCTATTACGTTTTCCGTGGCAAAGTGCCGCAAGATGAGGGGTATCACTGATGAAAACAGCGTGGCTCACACGTATTTTCTGGCTGGTAACATTATGGGGCGGCAGCGTGCTCGCGCTGGCGGCGGTGGGCGGTTTATTCCGTTTATTAATGACCGCCGCAGGGTTTAAATCCTGACGGCTTTCATCGGGTGGCCAATGGCCACCCGATTGACATAGCCGCTACTTGCGCTTTGGCAACGTTTTTAGCAACTCATCCGCACTGACCGAGGCCACCACGCTTCCTGGCAGCGGCATTTTCAGAATGTGATTTTTGATTTTGCCAATCACATGCATTTCACACGGGCGGCAATCAAAACGCAGCGTCAGCACTTCATCCCCGTTAATCAACTGCATTGGTGTCGCCTTCCAGCTTTTAATCGAGCCTTTGGCCTGTTTCGGGCACAGGTTAAAGGCAAAGCGCAGACAGTGTTTGGTTATCATCACCGGCACATCGCCCTTTTCCTGATGCGCTTCGTAGGCGGCATCAATCAACTGAACGCCAAAGCGATGATAAAACTCCCGTGCCTTATGGTTGTAGACGTTGGCAAGGAAGCTCAGATGGCTTTCCGGGTACACCGGCGCAGGCTCCGCCACCGCTTTACGACGCCCACGAACGTAGGCCGCAAGGCGCGCGTTATCGAGCATTTCTACGGTTTCACGGCGCAGTTGGTTGAGCATACTGTTCGGCACAAACAGCGCTTCCGGCAGCATCACCTCGACGTGACGCGCGTAGTAGATCGTTTGCCCCAGTTTGGCGACACCGTCTTGCAGTTGGCTGAGCGCTTTCTCGGCGTTATTGGCCGCCGCGAATTCACCGTCCAGCGTCTGCGTCACGCTCACGCCGTCTTCACTGGTCATGGTCAGCACCAGTTGTTCCTGCCAGCCGGAAAGCGCAATATCGACCGCCACACGACGCTCGCTGGAGGTTTTCAGCAGCGCCTGCTGCCAGTTATGATCCAGGTTACGGTTTAAAACCTGGTGCGGGCGCACTTTAAACAGGTCAGCCGGCATTTCATTGGGCCACACGCGATAACGGTTTTCGCCGATTTTCTCTACCGTATTGGCACGAAAGCCCACCACTTCACGTTTGATAAGCACATTCAGGCCATCGCCGTTCGCCAGCGGTTCACTAACCTCAACGTCCAGTGAATCTTTGTTGACCTTTAATACTTCCCCCACCGGCAGACCAATAAATTTCGGCGAGTCGAAAGCACCGATATTCATCTGGCGCTGATTCACAAAGTAATCGGTGCTGCCACGATGGAAGGTTTTATCGGTTGACGGGACAAAGAAATGTTCCGTTCGCCCCGCCGACGCGCGCGATAAATCACCGCGTTGCTCAAGTTCGGCATCGAGCATTTGACGATAATGCGCGGTGATATTTTTCACATAACTCATGTCTTTATATCGTCCTTCAATTTTGAAGGAACGCACACCGGCATCAATCAATGCGCCCAGGTTGGCGGTTTGATCGTTATCTTTCATCGACAGCAGGTGCTTTTCAAACGCCACTACACGGCCCTGATCGTCTTTCAGGGTATATGGCAAGCGACACGCCTGTGAACAGTCACCCCGATTGGCGCTACGCCCCGTTTGCGCATGGGAAATATTGCACTGACCGGAATACGCCACGCACAGCGCGCCGTGCACAAAGAACTCAATGGTGGCGTCGGTGGCATCGTGGATAGCTTTAATCTGCTGAAGGTTCAGCTCGCGCGCCAGCACAATCTGGCTGAAGCCAACGTCAGAAAGGAATTTCGCTTTTTCGACGCTACGGATATCGCATTGGGTACTGGCGTGAAGCTCAATCGGTGGGATATCTAGCTGCAAAATGCCCATATCCTGAACAATCAGCGCGTCGGCGCCAGCTTCGTATAATTGGGTAATCAGCTTTTGCGCGGGTTCCAGCTCGTCATCATGCAAAATGGTGTTAAGCGTAATGAAAATTTTGGCCCCATAACGATGGGCAAACGGAACCAGTTCCGCAATGTCCTGCAAGCTATTGCTGGCGTTATGGCGGGCGCCAAAACCAGGGCCGCCAATGTAAACGGCGTCAGCACCATGAAGGATCGCTTCGCGGGCGATAGCCGTATCGCGAGCCGGGCTGAGTAATTCAAGAAGATAGTTCTGCTGGCGCATACAATCGAGGTTATCCAGTAGGGTCACAAAATGGCGGCTATTGTAGCCAGAAGCCGCCGGAACGAAAACAGTTTCACCGCCACATCGCGCTCATTTCCGGCAACACTTAGCCAAAATGAGCATTTCCGCAGGCGGCAGGCGTGGGTTACAGTCAGCCGGTATTTCGGACCTCCTCGTAACGACCACGTTATGATTCATTGTTGTGATTTGCCGCAGGCTTGCCTGCGGCTTTTTCTTTGGAATAATGAATAATAGAGTGGAAATGCACGGTCTGCTCGCCGCTGTTGCGATAAGCATGGGCTTCATCACCGGCAAAACGCAGGCCTTGCCCCGCCGCCAACGTGCGCCATGCGCCGTTGATGCGCATATCCAGCGTGCCGCTAATCACCACGACATGTTCAATAACGCCTTTTTCATGCGCACTAGACTCGCTGAGCGCCCCCGGTGCGAGGGTAATGGAGAAATGGTCAAAACACAGCTCCGCATCCCACGGGAAGACGGGCGTGACCACCATCGCCTGTTGCTGCGGGTCAAACGCCTGCTCATCGGACGGCTCTGTCGGGGTGATAAACAGCGAAAACGGTACGTTCAGACCAGTGGCGATTTTCCATAATGTCGCCACCGTCGGGCTGGACTCATTTCGTTCAATCTGCCCCAGCATGGCTTTCGACACGCCGGTCTCTTCTGCCAATTTTGACAGGCTCCAGCCGCGCTGCTGGCGCTGGGTTTTTAGCGTCGTTGCCAAATGTTGCGCAATATTCATTCAACCTCCCTTTCTTGCCTTGCCGAAGTATACCCCACTCAATCCTTGCAGGCTTAGTTCATCAGCTTCTGGTTGTGCGCTATAACGCACAATGCTACATTCTGCGGATGTTATAACGCACAAGAGATGATTATGCGCACCGCTTTTGTTCCTTTTCCAACCCTTCTGGCCGGATTTGTCGCCGTGCTGGTAGGCTACGCCAGTTCAGCGGCGATTATCTGGCAAGCGGCGGCAGCGGCAGGAGCCAGCGCGCTGCAAATATCCGGCTGGATGACGGCGCTCGGCCTCGCGATGGGCGTGAGCACGCTACTGTTAACCTTGTGGCGCAAAGTGCCTATTCTCACCGCCTGGTCAACCCCCGGCGCGGCGCTATTGGTTGGCGGGTTGCAAGGCGCGACGCTGAATGACGCCGTGGGAATTTTTATCTTTGCTAATGGCCTGATTGTGCTTTGCGGCCTTACCGGTTGGTTTGCCCGGTTGATGAAGCTGATACCGCATTCTCTGGCAGCGGCTATGCTGGCGGGTATTTTGCTGCGCTTTGGTTTGCAGGCGTTCGGCACGCTTGAAGGGCACTTGCTGCTGTGCGGCAGTATGTTAGCAGGTTGGCTGCTGTTTAAGGCGCTGGCCCCGCGCTACGCGGCTGTGGCGGCGCTGGTCGTCGGTATTGTGGTGGCAGCATTAAAAGGTGACGTTGTCACCAATTCATTAGCGCTGACCTTCGTGACGCCGCAGTTTATCGCCCCGCACTTCTCCCTGACCCAGTTATTGAGTATTGGCGTGCCGTTTTTCCTCGTGACGATGGCATCACAAAATGCCCCCGGGCTTGCCACATTGCAGGCTTCAGGTTACGCAGTGCCGGTTTCACCGTTGATTGTTATTACCGGTGCATTGGGTTTGTTACTCGCCCCTTTTGGCGTTTATTCGGTATGTATTGCCGCCATCACCGCCGCGATTTGCCAAAGCCCGGATGCCCACCCAGAGCCGCACAAACGCTGGCTAGCCGCAGCGGCAGCCGGTGTTTTTTATCTGCTGGCGGGGATCTTTGGCGGCTCGATTACGGCCTTAATGGCAGCGCTACCTGCCGTGTGGATCCAGATGCTGGCGGGACTGGCACTGCTGGGAACGTTGGGCGGTAGTCTGTTTCAGGCGCTGGCGTCGGCTCATGAACGCGATGCCGCGATGGTGACTTTCTTAGTCACCGCCAGTGGCATTACGCTTGCGGGCGTCGGCTCGGCATTTTGGGGGCTGATCGTGGGCGGCGTCAGCTTTGCGCTACTGTCCCGCAAGACCACTGCGTAACTGCGAAGGCGTGGCACCGGTGACCGCTTTAAAACGGTTGCTGAAGTGGCTGGCTGAGCTAAAGCCGCATTGCAAGGCAATATCGGTCAACGACTGCGTTGAGTGGCGCACCAGTTGTTGGGCGCGGGCGATGCGCCGTTGCATAACATACTGGTGCGGCGCGACGCCCGCCGACTGGCGAAACATGCGGGCAAAGTGATATTCGCTCAACGCCGCTTGCCCTGCCAGATCCGCCAGCGTTAACGGCTCTGCGAGATGCGCCTCAATATAGTCCAGCGTATTACGCAGTACGGCGGGAGCCAGCCCGCCGGTAACGGTAGGCAGCCGCCATTGCACACTGGAATAATGCTCTAACAGATGCGTCAGCAGCAAGGTGCTGGCACTGCTTAACGTGAGCTGATTCGCCGCCTGTTGCCAGTCACAACTGAGCAAAAACTGGCGGTACAGCAAGGCGATTTTCGGGTCGTCGCCAAAACTTTGCTCGTCCAGCGTCACCGCCGCCGGGCTACGATCCCAGATTTGCTCCCCCACGTGACGCAGGTGTTGATCGGTGCAATAAAGATGCACAAACGATAAGTCGCCGCGAATATCCCACGTCGATTCGCAATCTTTTGGCATCAGGCAGAAACGATCCGGCCCGCCGCCGTTTTTCCAGCCATGCGGCGTTTTTTGGTAGCTTTCGTAACCGTCGGCAACATACAAACTCAGGGTGTGATGATCGCTTTGCACCGTCAGGGTATCGAGTTTGTTGTACCAGGCCGCTAGCTGGATCCCGGAATTGAGCGCGACGGTTTCTCGCAGAACCGCTTTTTGACTCTGTAATCTTTCAAACGTCGCGTAGGAGGTAGTCATTCACATATCAGTCACGATTATCGATAGCCTCAGTCTAGGGGCTGTCGCCGCCGGATACCAGCCCTCACAGACCATCAGCACAAAAAACCGCAAGAATGTGTAAGTCACTCGCAACCTCCTGCAAGCCCAGGGGCTAAAAGCACGTCAGAGTATCGTTTTAGCGAAAGTGAAGTGAGGAACTATGAACGCGCTGCTGTATGCCCTGGTCGTTGTCATCTGGGGAACCACCTGGATTGCTATTTTCCTACAGCAAGGGCCAGTGCCTGAGGCTGTCTCTATTTTCTGGCGGTTTGCCATTGCCAGTATCACCATGATGACCATTTTGCTGGCGATGCGCCGCCTGCGCCCACTCACACTGCGTGATCATCTGTTCTGTGTGCTGCAAGGCTGCTGCGTATTTGGCTTTAACTTTCTCTGTTTCTATACCGCCGCCAAATGGATTAACACCGGGCTGGAGTCAGTGATTTTCTCAATGGCGGTGCTGTTTAACGCCATCAACAGCTTCCTGTTTTATCGCCAGACGCCGCCAAAGCGCTTTTATTTCGCGGCGCTGCTGGGGCTAAGCGGCATTATCACCCTGTTCTGGCACGACCTACGCGACGTAGGCATCAGCAGTACCCTGCTGGCCGGTATTTTACTGAGCGCGCTGGGGACTTACGGTTTCTCGCTGGGGAATATGCTCAGCCTGCGCCACCAGCGCCGTGGCCTGGAAACATTGACCACCAACACCTGGGCGATGCTATACGGCACGGTGATTATTGGCGTGATTGCCCTGCTGCGCGGCGATGATTTCACGCCGCAATGGACGGTCAGTTATCTGGGTGCGTTGCTCTATTTAGCGCTGTTTGGTTCGGTGATTGCGTTTGGCGTCTATTTCACGCTGGTAGGGCGCATTGGCGCCAGCAACGCCGCTTACAGCACCCTGCTGTTCCCTTTGGTGGCTTTGACGCTCTCAACGATTTATGAAGGTTATCAATGGCACGCTAACGCCATTATCGGGCTGGTATTAATTTTGCTCGGTAATCTGGTGATGTTCGCTCGACCATTCGCATGGCGTATTGCATTTACCCGTCACGCTTAAAAAAATAAAGGGCGACACCTTTGTGCCGCCCTTTTTTATTTAGCCAACGCTACCGCTATTTATTTCTGGTTTGGATTAAACTTAACGGCGTCAACCGCCATATCGTCAATAACCTGTTTCAACGTATCCAGCGTCAGTTGTGTACTTTGGTTAGAGAGGTCTTTCCCTTCTCCTTTACGCACTACTTTAATCACTGGCTTATTGGTTGCCGCGTCGATTAACTCAGCTTCGAAATATAAATTAGTATTCATCGTGCGGTGGCCCGTTGCGGCCTGAGTCCCTGCAACCACCATCGCAATTGGCACAACTTCGTAGAATTGCAGACCTTCTTTGCTGGAATCTACCGCCGTAATCGCCCCACGGAAGATAAGGCTACGCGGGCCAGCGGTGGCGACTAGCGTTTTACGTTCAGAAATCGATTTTTTCAGTTGCGTGTTGGTGTAATTCAGAATATCAGCCAGCGCTTTTTGCCCAACCTGAGTCGTCGGTTTCGGCACTGGGTAGTAGGTTACTGGGTTATAGACGACATTTTCATAATTGTTAGGGTTATAATCTGGAGAAATCCAACGTAGCTCCGTTTTTCCCGACGCTGTTGTTGCCTGTTTTAAACCCGAATAATCTTTTAAAAAGCCAGAATATTGCTCGGGCGTGGTGGTTTTTGACGCACAACCCGCTAATGCCAGAATGCCCACGAGGGCTGCTGCTTTGAAAAACACTTGAGTACGCATGAGGATAATCCCTGGTAAATGCACAGATGCCAGTAAGTTATAGCAAAGGAATCCGTTGTTTGTCGTAGCAAAAAATGGGGTAATTCTCATTATAAAAAAAAAAGCATTCATAAAATAACGGGCGAAAGCCCGTTATATAATTTTTATTTATGATTCTTTGCGTGCCAGCAGGGTTGCAAAACGTAATTTAATCCGATTGCCGTTTTCATCCGTGCGGTGTAATTCCCCCACGTCTTCGTTATATTTTAACAATTCCCAACCGGCGTAATAGTTTTTCAACTCTCCGGCTTTAAACGCAAATGGGAAGCCCACAGTGCACGGATAATCTTCGGTATCCATCGCGGCGACAATCAGGTTATAGCCACCGACTTTGGTGCAACGCTGCATGTTATCGATAAGCCCAGGAATGGTATCGGCGTTCAGGAACATCATCACCACGGTAGACAGGATAAAATCATACTCGCCGTCAAAGGTCAGCGCATTGAGGTCTTTCACCGCCGTTTGCAGGTTATCCAGCCCTTCCGCCTCGCGAATCGCTTGCAGGTTCTGAATGCTCATCGGGTTTTTATCCCACGCCGTCACATTATAACCGTTCGCCGCAAGGTACAGACTATTGCGCCCGTTCCCACAGCCTAAGTCCAGCGCTTTACCCGGTTTGATAATCGTGGCCGCATGAAGCACCTCTGAATGGGTGCGGGTCAGGCCGTATTTTTCAGTAAAGTAGTTTTCGTCACGAGTGGTCATTATTGATCCTTCGGTTTCATCAGCGTTGACGCGGCAACGCGCGTTAACAGTTTACCCTGAAGTAGCAGCAGCACCGTGCGCAGCAACAGCAGGCCAATCACAATATTGGTGAAGATAAACAGCGGCAGCGCCAGCGTATGGTAAAAGCCCGTGCCGCTCGCGTGACCAAGATGTAGCCCAGTGGAAGCCAGCGCGGAAATGCCGAATGAGAAGCTCCAGAACGAGGCATTAAATGCCTGACGTAAATACCACGGCATCAGGCGTAGCATAAACAGCAGTTGCAGTAAGCCGTAGCCGAACAGCATTTTGGCGAAAACATCGGCGTGACCGCCGTTAACGCTAAGCCAGGCATTACAGGCAACTAAAGCGGGAGCCAGTTGAATGCCGAGCGACGTCCGTAACGCCAGCGACAGTTCGCCGCCGCTGCGTAAGCGCTGGACGATAGCCGGTTCCAGCGTCAGCCACGACACCACGCCCGCCCCCAAAAACGCCAGCCCCGCATCATTAAAGCCAAGCGCACCACAGGCCATCGCGCTGATAAAGTTGTTGGCAACCGTCGGCAGATACAGCCCCGGCGTGGTGGCCTCCGCCGGATGCGCACCGCGCCACAACCCCGCCGTTTGCCAGGCGGCATAACTTAGCTGTAGGGTCACGCCCAGCGTAAACAGTACCAGCGCCAATGGCCGCAGCCACGGCGTGACCCCCATCGCCACCAGCATAGTGGTCGCCGGGAAAAGGCTGACAAAACTGCTGGCAATCGGATGGTGCATTTCCTGCCAGACGCTGTAGGGAAAACGCAGCGCACGAGTCACAAACGCCAGCGCTAATAGCGCCCACATCACTATTGCGAGTATCACCAGCCCTTCGCCAATATGCGGGCTTACCGGCCAAATCGTGCTGGCGTAACGCCACGCGAAGCCCATGCCAATCGTCCCCAGCACCATGCCAAAATAGCCCGCTGGCAGGTTAAGTACCTGGGCTTCGTCTTTTTCTTTATGCATTTTGTTTATTTATTCAAAAATTCTTTAAGTTGCATTTTAGATGATTCTTTAAAGCGGCGCTAGCGAGAAAATTTGCTACATTTACTTTACCCATTTGCCCAGAGGCTGCCATGAAAAAATACCGTCTTAGTGAGGATTCGCGCACTGTTCACGTTGGCACGCCAGGTGCAACAGAAAGTATCGTAGTACGCCAGATTATCGCACTACGTGACTTTGCCGATGTTTCGGCAGGTGCTTTCGGCGGTTGGGTCGATACGGAAAATGCGCTCAGTCAGGAGGGCGACTGCTGGATTTACGACCAGAACAGCCTGGTCTACGCTGGCGCGCAGATCAGCGGCGACGCTCGTTTAACACGCACTTGTGAAGTCAGCCAGGGGGCGCAAATCAGCGGTCACGCCTGGGTAGACGCCAGCCGTATCAGCCAGCACGCGAGGATTAGCGACCAGGCCTGCGTGCACGATTCACAAATTCACGGCAGTTGTCATATTTTTGGTGACGCCCAAATAGACGCGCAGTGCCAGATTGTGGGCGCAAAGGGGTTAACCGCTGACAACGACCGTCTATTACAAATCTACGACCACGCGCACCTCAGCCAATGTCGGGTGGCGCATCAGGCGCAAATCTACGGCAATGCCCTACTGCGTCATGCGTTTGTCGAACATCGCGCTGAAATTTATGACTGCGCAAAACTGGAAGGCAACGAGGAAAATAACATCTGGGTTTGCGATTGCGCCAAAGTGTACGGCAACGCGCACATTATCGCTGGGCTGGAAGAAGATGCGATCCCCACGCTGCGCTACAGCGCGCAGGTGGCTGAGAACGCAGTGGTGGAAGGCAACTGCGTACTCAAACATCACGTTTTAGTCGGCGGTAATGCACACCTTCGCGGCGGGCCAATCTTGTTAGACGATCATGTGTTGATTCAGGGCGAGGCGCGGGTGTCTGGCGATGTGTTGATCGAGTATCACATTGATATCACCGACCGCGTAGTGGTTGAAGCGTTGCCCGGCGAGGCCATTCACCTGCGCGGGCGAAAATCGCTTTCTGGGGCGCAGCGAATTACCCGCACCCCGCTGTTTGGCGCGCTATGACGCCGAGGGGTCGATAATGCGCGCGTAGATATTTTGGTCGTAGTACACGTCGTTGAGAAACTCAGCCTGACGCAAGCAGCCTTCAAGCGTAAAACCGTTACGCAGCGCCACCTGATTACTGCGCAGGTTATCGACCCGACATTTAATCACAAAGCGACGGACCACCCCACGCTCGGCAAAATAGTCGATAAACGCCTGCAACGCCGCCGACAAAATGCCCTTGCCCTGCGCGTGTTCATCCAGCCAGTAGCCGATATAACCGGTTTTGTTCGACACTTCAATCTGGTTAAACGACAGCACGCCCACCATCTCATCATGGGCAAAAATCAGGAACATTTTAGCGATACCGCGCTGGTGCAGCATCATATTGCCCTGCACGTTTTGCTGCGTGTCTTGTTCGCTTTTCACCCATTGCGGCCAGTTGAGCGTTTGCTGTAGCCACGTTTTATTGCGCATCACCAGTTGATGCAGCGCGGCAACGTGATCTTCGTTAACCGCATGTAGGCTAATTTCCGGCGTCGCAGTGATGATTTCAGCAGTGGTCATGGCGGGAGTCTCTTATTCGAAAACAAGCCCGGCGACAGGCAGCCGGGCTTTGGGCGGTTATTTCATAATGCGGTCGTCAACGTACTGACGTTTATCCGGCGCAGGCGGGAAATACTGATACAGCCAGGTTTCGCTGATAGCATCGCCACGGCAGCGCAGGAACAGGCGCATATCAACCGGCTCGGTGGAATCTGAGGTTGGATACCAGTCGAACAGAATGCGATAGCCGTCGAATGGCTCGACATACAAGATTTCTATCTGCTTCGCTTCACCACTGGAGAGCGTAATGACCGGTTCAATGCCCTTCGGCGCAGCGGCTTTCAGGTCGCCGCCGACGAAATCAATGGCAAAACGACGTGACCATTTTTCCGGGTAGTGCTCGCCCGGCGCCCAGCCTTCCGGGAAGCTGCCCATCCCCGTGCGTGTTGCCAGAACGCGCGCCAACGGTGAACGTACCGGCGGCATCGCACTCCAGTACAGACGATAGCTAAAGTTCAGCGTATCACCCGCTTTCATTGGTTTTTCCGGCTGCCAGAAGCAGACGATGTTATCCAGCGTTTCGCCCGTGGTCGGGATTTCCATCAGGCTGACGGCCCCTTTCCCCCACTGATTGCGCGGCTCGACCCACAGGCTCGGACGTTTGTTGTACCAGCCCATCACGTCCTGATAGTGGGTGAAATCGCGATCTAACTGGAGCAGGCCAAAACCTTTCGGGTTTTTATCCTGATAAGCGTTGAACTGTAATTTCTGCGGGTTATTCAGCGGGCGGCAAATCCACTCGCCGTTGCCCAGCCACATCGCCAGCCGATCCGAGTCGTGGATTTGCGGGTGAAGGGTGTCACAGACGCGGCGCTCATTGTTACCACAGCTGAACATACTGGTCATCGGCGCGATGCCTAACTGTTTGATATCTTTGCGCGCATAGAGGTGGTTTTCCACATCCATAATCACCTGGCTCTTGCCGCAGTCGACGACGAACTTGTAGGCTCCGGTGATGCTGGCGCTGTCGAGCAGGGCGTACACCGTAAAGCGAGTCGCGCCGGGTTTCGCCGTTTCAAACCAGAAGGAGGTGAAGTCCGGGAACTCTTCCAGGCTGTCGGTGTAGGTGTCAATTGCCAGGCCGCGCGCCGAAAGTCCGTACTGATAGGTGCTGTCTACCGCGCGGAAATAGCTCGCGCCCAGGAAAGCGACGATATCGCGGCGCGCCAGTTCGGGGGCTTTAAACACACGGAAACCGGCAAAACCGAGATCGGTCTGCCCTTCTAACTGTTTGGTGTCTACACCCGCATCGTTGTACTGGAACAGCTCAGGGCGGAAGTGAATTTCACGCGCCTGCTGGCTTGCGGGATCCAGTGAGAACATGCGCACCCGGCGGCGGAAACCCATTCCGACGTGGAAGAACTGGATATCTAGCTGACGGTCGCTGACGTTGTTCCACAGCGAATGTTGTGCATCGTACTGAATGCTGTTGTAAGCCTGCGGTGTTAAATTTGCTAGCGTTTCCGGCAGCGCGCGCGGCGCACCGCTCCACGGTTGGCGCGATAAATCGTGCGCCATAGATTGCAGCACGCCAAAGTCGAAGCGACGGGTTTGTCCGTCGGCAATATCAGACTCCTGCGCCAGTGCGGCCTGGGAAAACAGCGATGCAAAACCGGAAGTTCCGCACACGGCGGCAACAGCCATTGAAGATTTAATAAAGTGTCTGCGGTTCATGCCTGGCAAAGCGTCCTTTTATAGTCGGAATGCTGCAAAAGAAATACGGCGTTAACTGCGCCCACTCTAGACAAAATTGACTGATAATCCAATCGGTCACGAAACAAAATCTGCTAATCCAGGCTGACGTGGTGTTTCATGACGCGTTTAAACAACGCCATCCGCGCGCGCATAAAGCGGTTTTCGACCTTAAAGCCCGCCTGTTTATGCAGCCCGATGCGCAGCAACCTGTCTCGCCCCCGCACCGCCGCAGGCCAACGAACCGGCCCTGTCAGCACCGTGTGGTGCGCGCTGGCATCCCGCGCAAAGCTCAGCCAGTAGTCTGCCACCTTCGCGGCAAAATCGAGGTCACTGGCGGTAGCGTATGCGCACGACGGCATTATCTGCCCTAGCGTATCAAAGACATACGCCACTTCATTGCCGTGCCACGCGCCGTGCGGATAGGTGTCGTGTTCAGCCTGCGCGACATAATCAAACCAGTAGCGCCAGCAGGGTTGGTTAATTCGCTGTTGCGCCTGCATCACCACATACCCAAGCGTAGTGAACGCCATATCACGGCACACCTGTCGCCCCAACTCTTCATCCCCTTTCACGCCAGGATACAGCAGCTTGATAAGCCCTAAGCCAAAACGGCGCTCGCGACGCAGTTTTTGGATTTGTCCGGCTAAATCGATACCAAATACCGCCATGACGCTGGCTTCGTCACTATTAGAGCCGACCATCAACGGCATGGCGTGTTGTTTACCGGCAAAAAAGACATCGAGCATCGGCTGCGGCAGCACTGCATCGCCCGCAATCGGCGTGGGGCCAATGCTATACGGTGCTGCCAACGGCCAAAAGGCATCGGCAGGAATATCGCGTAGTTGTTGCGCCGTCGCCGACGGCAGATGGAGATGCTCGGCAATTTGCTCACCGCGCAACAACGCCGCTTCACGCGGGGTATCAGGCAAGGTATAGCCGCTCTGGATAATCGCTTTGTGGAATAGCCCCTTCGCTTTCGGTGACGCCAGTAGCGACAGCACACTACGCGCACCGGCAGACTCACCGAATAACGTGACGTTGTCACTATCTCCGCCGAAAGCCGCAATATTTTGCTGTACCCAACGCAGTGCGGCTATCTGGTCGAGCAAGCCAAAGTTATACAGCCGCTCGCCGTCTTCGCCTTCCAGCGCCGGATGGGCGAAAAAACCGAGATGCCCAAGACGATAATTGAGCGTCACCACCACTGCGCCACGCCTGGCCAGCGCTTTGCCGTCGTACGGCGGCAGGCCGCCCGCGCCAATGGTAAACCCGCCGCCGTGCAGCCACACCATCACCGGCAGCGAGGCGCTGCGTTCGGCGGGCGACCAGACGTTAAGATACAGGCAATCTTCCGAGAAATGCCCCGGATTACCGCCGCCAACCTGCTGGCAGTCGTCGCTGTTCTGCCAACTGGTGGCCGAGAACGCATCCGCCTGGCGAATACCTTGCCACGGCGTTACTGGCTGCGGCGCTCGCCAGCGTAAAGCCCCTACGGGTGGCGCGGCGTAAGGAATGCCGCACCACAGATGGATATCGTTGTCTGTGCGCCCTGCTAATGTCCCCTGTTGGGTGGTCACTGGCGTCGGGGAGTTCTGCATGGTCTTTTGTCCTTATGACTTTTTCCATGCAGAGTACGCGATTCAGAGCAGACCGCAACGCCGTTTGCTGCGCATCTCTGCGTCTTCGTACAGGCTAAACTCGTCCAGCACCGGGCGCCCCAGCGCCTGTTCAAAGGCGCTACGGCTGGCGTTACCGTGGCGATGCGTCTGGGTATCACCACCAAGATTCGACTGGAAAATCCCCGCCGCGCTCACCGGTAAAAAATCCTCGTAGGTAATCGTCTGCGCCACAATCCAGCCGCGTTCAATCAACGGCTGTGGATCATCACCTGGGTGAATAGCCTGGCGATGGGCATCGCCAGTGGGCGTGAGGCGGTAGCGGAACCATGCCAGACCTTGCTGGCGCAGGAGAAATTCGCTGTCCGGGAAGGCTTTGAAAACCGCCTGTAAATGCTGCTGATGGCTGAGATTGTCTTTACCGACGCCCGCTTCATTGAGCAATTTGTCGTACAACGCGCGGCCTTTTGGCGTTAGCGCCACACCACGCTGCTCTATCTCACCAAAACGGGCAGTATGCGTACCGCTCAGTTCACCGGCAAACTGCACCGGTTCTTCCAGCGCTTTAAAACTGGTCTGGCGTAACAATAGCGGCACTGCGCGCCGTGGCGGCCCTTCAATAACCGCTTTTGGCTCCATACCGTATTTCGCCATCAGCGATTGCACCTGGTCGATATCCAGCGTGCGCGGGGTGAGATGGTTAATATGGCAGCCCGGAAAGCAGACCACATCGGCAATCAGCCGATGTTGTTGATGCAACGCCTGGTAGGTGGCTTTATCCACCGTGGTGTGGCGATGCCAGCGGAAGGTTTCCACCGCTTCGCGCACGAATTCGCGGCCTTGCGCGGCGGTGAATGCCCCCTGCTGGTCGTGGATCGCCATCAGCGCCCGACAGCGTGCGGTAAAAATATCGCGCCGGGACAGGATTTGCGTCGCCTTTTGCCGCAGCGCTGGGTCATCAATCAATTCCAGACGCAGCAGCGAGGTAAAAATCCGAAACGGATTACGTAACAGCGCGGCGTCATCGATCGGGCGAAACGCGGTGGAATGCACCGGAACTCCCGCCACCGACAGGTCGTAATAGCCGACCGGTTGCATCCCCATAATGGCAAACATCCGGCACAGCGTGGCAAGTTCCTCCGCTGTCCCCACGCGAATAGCCCCATGACGTTCAACGTTCAGGCGCGCCAGTTCATCAGCATTCGCCAGTTGTTCATATAAGCGCGTGTTATTTTCCAGTACCGCCAGATTTACGTCAGCCACTAATGCCAGCAAAGTGCCATATTGCGGTACTTCTTGCTGATACATCGCCGACATTGCTTGCGAAAAATCTTCCCGAATATCATCTGCCGAAAGGGTGTGCGCCATGATGTCATGTCTCCTGTGACTATATTTGCAGTGTAGGAAAGGCCATGACGCTATGCGGTAAGAATTTACAAAGTGTGATCCCTGCTACTGAGTTGATTTAGCGAGTGAATATTTCTTAACCATAACTTTTGATTATTGAAAACACACCTTAAATTCACTTTAAATTAACAATACATTTACACACACTGTGCGTGGCAATAATAAAATACCCTACACGGAGCCACCTATGAGCACAAAATGGTCACCGCAAGAAGTGATTCATCGGGATTACAACAATCACCCTCCCGCCTACGCGCCGGGTTATAAAACCAGTGTGCTGCGTTCACCGCGTAATGCGCTGATCTCGCTGCAAAACTCGTTATCAGAAATCACTGGCCCGGTCTTTTCCCAGCAGGATATCGGCCCGCTGGATAACGACCTGATCCTAAACTACGCCAAAGATGGCCTGCCGATTGGTGAACGTATTATTGTTCACGGTTATGTGCGCGACGGCTTTGGTCGCCCGCTAAAAAATGCGCTGGTCGAAGTCTGGCAGGCCAATGCCGGTGGCCGTTACCGCCATAAGAAAGATCAGTATTTAGCGCCGATTGACCCGAACTTTGGCGGCTGTGGCCGTGTACTCACTGACGAAAATGGTTACTACTTCTTCCGTACCATCAAGCCAGGTCCGTACCCGTGGCGTAATCAGGTCAGCGACTGGCGTCCATCGCACATTCACTTCTCGCTGTTTGGCGAAGCCTTTGCCCAACGGCTGATAACCCAGATGTACTTTGAGGGCGATCCGCTGATTAAGCAGTGCCCTATCGTCAAAACTATCAATAACGATGATGCCGTTCGCACCCTGATTGCCGAGCTGGATACCCACGCTGCCGTGCCGCTGGACTGCCTGGCCTACCGTTTTGACTTAGTGCTGCGCGGCCAACGCGCGACGTTATTTGAGAACCGCACTCAGGGGGCTGCGCGATGAAAGAGTATTTGCCGGAAACCGCATCACAAACCGCCGGGCCGTATGTGCATATCGGCCTCGCGCCCGACGCCGCTGGGTTTCATATTTTCGAGAAGAATTTTGGTTCAAACCTGACCAACAGCCACACGCCGGGTGAACGTATCGCTATTGAAGGCCGAGTGTTTGATGGCTCCGGCACGCCAGTGCGCGATGTACTTATCGAGATTTGGCAGGCCAATGCCGAGGGGCGCT
Organism: Kluyvera fluvialis; assembly: GCF_059725275.1. Classification (NCBI taxonomy): domain Bacteria; kingdom Pseudomonadati; phylum Pseudomonadota; class Gammaproteobacteria; order Enterobacterales; family Enterobacteriaceae; genus Kluyvera; species Kluyvera fluvialis. Next base: position 2,661,505 of record NZ_AP046142.1, read on the forward strand.
ATCAGCACGTTGCGGATAACCAACAGGAAAAAGCGCTGGATGCTGATTTCCGTGGCTGGGGGCGCGCCTGTTCTGACTTTGACAGTGGCGTGTGGCGTTTCGATACCATCAAGCCAGGCCAGGTAGTGGGCCGCGATGGCCGGATGATGGCCCCGCACGTGAATCTGTGGGTGGTGGCCAGGGGGATCAACATTGGGCTGAATACGCGGATGTACTTCTCTGATGAATCCGAAGCGAACCAAAAAGATCCGGTACTTAACCTTATCGAATGGGAAGTGCGCCGCCAGACGCTGATTGGCCGTAAAAAGACGCGTGGCAACGAGACGGTTTATTGTTTCGATATTTACCTTCAGGGTGAGAAAGAAACCGTCTTCTTTGACGTGTAACTCGCCCGCCCCGATATCGTATAGCCTGCCTGCCCCAGGCCACCAGCAATACGATATCGGGTTCTTGCTATATACTAGCTCAGCGAACGCCTACGGCCCCCCACTTCAGCTACGATGAAGTTCAGCCCCATAACGGCGGCATGATATTATCCAGCTCACCTGCAAATTTGCTTCTGATAAAGGAGACCATGCGTGCTGATAACGTCGCTGTGCAGCTCAAAGCACCGTTCAGCCCCAGCAATCTGTTTCTCCAATCCTGCATGCGAGAAGAGAAAATGCCTGCATCCAGGTCATACGCTTTTTTCATTAGCGCATAGGCATAGAATCTCAACATTTCTGGAGATTCATACTCTGTGCCAAAAAATGCACTGGAAGAATATCGGGTAAATACCGCTGCCAGACACAACATTTTTTTTGCTTTCTGAGTGTCACTGGCCGAAGCAAGATCATACATATTTATGATTGCATTATAATGCGCGCTGTTCAGACTGTATTCGCCAGAAGCTGGTGAATACATAAGTTTGGGCGAGAATATTTCCCTAAGTTTTTTCTGATCATTTTCACTAACGAATTTTTTCCTTGAAAAACGGGTATTAAGAGCAGATAAAAAATGCGTCTCCATTGCCCCCAAATTTAGCATTCTAACCAACCGAGGAAATGTACCTGACATTTTCGTATACTGATAAGGTACATTGAACAACGGGAAATACACAGAAAAAAGCTTGTCTGCTGGAGGAGTTTCATTGCCGGCCAGGCAACAATTCCCCGCCCCCTTGTACAGATAGAATCGGCTCCATGTATCATTCTCAACTCTACCACGCAACATATTATCAAGCACCGCCTGAGATAACATCATAGCAGTTACATCATTAGTCTTTCCTGAAGACATAAGAATATAATTATCTGCGACCGGAGTTGACCAGTCAGGTTTTCCGCAATAATCACCAAAGTCACCATTATCACAGTAAGGCTTGATTTTTTCATGCTGCAAATAAATATCATAAAGCGAAGAGGATTTTTCTCGCATCTCCGGAGTACTATTTTCAGCCATTCCCTGAGCAATAATCTGGATAAAACCCCCATTAAGCCCAAACATTAACTCAGGCTTACAGCTAAATAATTTAACAGCCTGATTAAAAACACCTTCAGCATATGGAATCACCCTTCCCTCGTATTTCCTGAGGTTATTTTCGCAAAGAGTATTCATCGATTCAGAAATATAGCTATCAGATGTGTAAATATCCTTACTCAAAACATCCAGTATCGAAGTAACATTACCGGTGAGGTCAACCTTTGATTCTTTCAGAATTGTAATTAGCTCACGCGCCATTTGTAGTTTAATGTCAACGTACTGTGCATCAATGCTGTCTATCGCGGTCAGAATACTACCACTCAAAGGATTATTGATATGGTTTAAGTAACGGTCCAGAGATTCTAAATGCCTCAAGGAGAATTCCAGCAGAGGAGTCTTCATTTGGAGATGGCTCAGACGGGCTCCATTCAGCTTGGCTCCTGCCAGGTCAACACATCTGAGGCTGGCGCCATTCAAATCAGCGTCTTGCAGATTTGCATGATAAAAATTTACTCGGGACAGATTTGTGCCTGCCAGATTTGCCCGTTGTAGGTCGGCCCTCTGCAGTTGAGCACCTTTCAGATTGGCCAGCCTTAGATCGGCATCTCTCAGGACAACTCTCCCCTGTGCGTTACTCAGGTTCGCTCTACTCAGGTTTGCTCCTCTCATGTCTACACTATGCCTGAACATAACGTTGCTCATATCCACGTCGCTCAGAATAGCCTGTATTAGTTTTACGTTATCCAGACAAACATTCTGGAAATTTGCCCCACTCAGGTCAGCTCCAGACATATTTACGTCAGTCAAATAACGAGTACACGTTCCACCAAATATATTTTTTAGCCGAAAATCAGCCCCACTCAGATTAGCACCCTTCAGGATAGTTCCGTCAAGATTAGTGTCTTTCAGGTCAGCCCCTCTTAGGTCAAGCTCGCTTAGGTTCATGCCACTGAGATTAGCACCCCGCAATTTCATACGATTATCATCGGTTAATACCGCCGATGCAGGAGGAAGCCCACCCCAGGAACGCAAAAGAAGAGCGGTACAGATACGGTTGAATTCGCCTTTATCAATATCGGCACTTATATTTTCGCCGTTCCCGCTAACCTTAACCGTCACAGGACCGTCACTGTTATTTTCCCCCGGCTGTAAAAAGGTGATGGTATAACCTGAGAAATCAACGATGAGTGTCTCTGGAATATTAACTGGCTGGTGTTTTGTTGACGTCTGAAGAAGCGCCTGAGCCAGCGTTTTCGAGAAATCTTCATACGGCTGAGCATAGTGACTGCGTACAGCACCGCAAAAGAAAAAATTTAAAATATACTCGAGGATATTTCTCGGGTTGGTTAAATTATTCCGTGCTTTTTCGGTGGCGTTAGCCGCACAGTACTCAGCTATTCTCAGCATATCGCCAGAATTATTTATGCTATACGACATGATATTTTCCTTTAGTGTATGGCGTGCGTTGTCTATTCAATTCGAGGGAAGTAAAATTTCGCGGGAGAATTATTTAATAGATTCTTCTGTCTGGGGATAAATTTACACATATTCAAAATACTTTAATTCATTAAAATATTTGACAAGTCAGGTAATAAATGTATTTTCATTATCCGTTTACTGAGAATTTATTTGATAACCCTCGAAGCAGTATGTCGCTAACCATCAGGCTGCATCAGTGCCTGTTTGCTACGGTGGTGTTAATTTCGGGCATCGTCCACCAACCTGTCCATCCTGGCGTGCCGAACAAAGACACCCCTTGTTAAAGTAACGGCTAAACCAGCTGAGCATCTCCCCCCACACAATTGTTTAAAAAATGCACTGACGTACATTTTCGTACGGTTGGGCTTCAGACCCCTGTACAACAAAATGCTTGCTGGTTAAATGACATAAATGTTAATAATAATTTGCTAGCAAGTTATCAAATTTAAACAACTTCACTTGTCACCCATGCGGCTCTGTTTTTAACATCACTTATGGAAAAAAATGTTCTCTTTAGTCAGCGCATTCGTCTGCGCCATCTGCACACATTCGTGGCCGTCGCCCAGCAAGGAACTTTGGGGCGTGCGGCTGAGACTCTTAATCTAAGCCAGCCTGCACTTTCCAAAACACTCAATGAACTGGAGCAGTTAACCGGTGCCCGCCTGTTTGAACGTGGCCGTATGGGGGCGCAATTAACCTTGATGGGCGAACAGTTTTTAACCCATGCAGTGAAAGTTCTCGATGCCGTGAACACGGCCGGTCAGGCGTTAACACGTAAAGAAGGTGTTAATAATGATGTGGTGCGTATTGGTGCGCTTCCCACTGCGGCGCTAGGCGTGCTGCCTGCCGTCATTGGTCAATTTCATCAGCAACAAAAAGACGTCACCCTTCAGGTTGCCACCATGAATAACACCATGCTGCTGGCGGCGCTGAAATCCGGTGATATTGACCTCGGCATTGGGCGGATGTCTGATCCAGAACTGATGACTGGGCTGAACTACGAGCTGTTGTTCCTCGAATCATTAAAACTGGTGGTACGCCCCGATCACCCGTTATTGCAGGAAAATATCACTCTGAGCCGAGTGCTGGAGTGGCCGGTAGTGGTGTCGCCAAAAGGCACTGTGCCCCGGCAAAACGCCGAAACGCTGCTGCAAAGCCAGGGCTGTAAAATGCCGCCAGGCTGTATTGAAACGCTGTCAGCGTCGCTCTCACGCCAACTCACGGTAGACTTCAACTATATTTGGTTTGTTCCTTCCGGGGCGGTCAAAGATGATTTACGTCGTGGTACGCTCACTGCCCTGCCCATTGCAACTCAAGGCCAGGGCGAACCGATTGGCATCTTAACCCGTGTGGACGCGACGCTTTCTTCCGGTGCACAAACACTGCTGAGCGCGGTACGGAAATCGATGCCCGCCTGAGCCACCGCCTGGCCTCACGGGGGAGGCTCCCGTGGGGATTAAGCCGACTTATCGACGCGATCCCAGTTTAATTTCGGGAAAGCGTTAATCGCACTGGTCGGTGATAAATTAATGACGCGAATATTATTCTTTTTACAATATGATTGTGCGGTATCAAACGAACGACTAATATCATCGAAATCCAGATCAAGCCGGGTCGATAATTTGTCTTCAGGCGTTTCATAAAAACGCGGCGTGGAAAAATTATTCATATCTAAACCCGCAATATAGATCTCTTTATAGCCCAGAATACAGGCAATTTGCAGTGCCGGATAGGCGACCGTGCCATAATCAAATAAGCAGCGGTCAAGATCGTCGGAGAACCCGATTTCATTATACCAGTAATAATGTTCGTCATTCGGTTCAATCGCCATGGTCGGCTCCATAAATCGACGAATTCGGGTGCTTGAAGAGGTTTCAAAAATCTTGAACTGGCAGCGAATCTCATCCCAGGGGATGTATGAACAAATAGACTCCAGACTGGTGTATGCGCAAAACACAATCATGTCAGCCCGCGCCACCAGCGACTTGACCAGCTCCAGACGTTTAATCACAAAGTTTCTGTCGATTATCACGTACCATGAAAATGAGACTGACGGCATCGACAGCGCACCATTAACGCCTAAATAGTCAAAACGGTCGTTGAAAAAACTCGGCTCAATATTATTCACCGATGGCCCCGTCGCCATAATCACTAAAGGTTTGCTTCTTTCAACTCTATCCACAGCGACAGTATTTATTTTCTTATGTTTAAAATACACCGCTTCAATTGTGCCTGCGGGCGTTCTCTCTACTTTGAAATAGGGCCACAGATTTTTATTGTGTTTATATTGATGAGTATGGGTGAGTCGGTACGTTGTCTTACAAATCCATTTTGCAAATCTATCAATTCTTGTCATAAGAAGAGATTCCATTATGTTCCACTTATAGATAACGATAATGATTTAATACTTAAAATATTAAGTCGGCGTTATCTTACTGAGAACCCTAATGCCTGGATATCAGCGGTCTAGAAATTCAGAATTTAGCCCGATTCTGTACTGTATATGACCGCTAAAGCCCTACCAGCCCGCTCTCGCCCTGCGCAAAAATGCCCTGACTCACCTTTACGCCACCAATGTGCAATTAATGCGAAATTATTCATTAACAATTGCGCAATGTAATTTAACAGTTCTATCATAGCCATAAGTTAACCAAATGGTTCACATTGCATTTCGGATGTGCGCCTGAAACCGCTTTAGAAGCAAATATTCGTTTCATTCAAAATAATTACGCGACTACAACAACCCATTTGGTTCAGTCGCGAGTGTTTTTTGCTGTCGTAAGGAGAACAGCATGGCAACTGGCAACGTGCCGCGAGGATTCCCCCGAGTCCTTCAGTGGCTTCTTATTGCGCTGATGTTAATCATCGGCCTGGCTATCGGTGCGCTGGGGGCAAAGCTCGCCAGCGTAGGCGGTAGCGTCTTCTTTGCCCTGATGGGGCTGGTGATGGTCATTAGCGCCATTTTGATCGCGCGCAACCGTCGCGCAGGCATCGTGCTGTACGGCCTGGCGTTTATTGTCGCGGTCATCTGGTCGGTTAGTGACGCGGGCTGGGAATACTGGCCGCTGTTCTCACGGCTGTTTGCCTTTGGCGTGCTGGCGATGCTTTGTGCGCTCGTCTGGCCGTTTATGGCGAAAGTACAACCCGTGCAAAAAGGCCCTGCCTTTGCGCTGGCGGCGGTTTTCGCCGTGGTGCTGCTGACGAGCCTCGGTTGGATGTTCAAGCCGCAAACGCTGGTTTCTGCCTCTGAACCCGTACCGGTAAAACCGGTTGTTGCAGGTGAAGAACAGAAAAACTGGGAGCACTGGGGGAACACGACCCACGGCGACCGTTTTGCCGCGCTGGATCAAATCAACAAACAGAATATCGATAAACTTCAGGTGGCCTGGGTTGCCCATACCGGCGATATCCCGCAGAGCAACGGCTCTGGAGCGGAAGACCAGAACACCCCATTGCAGGTAGGCGACACGCTGTTTGTCTGCACGCCGTACAGCAAAGTGCTGGCGCTGGATGTCGATAGCGGTAAAGAAAAATGGCGCTACGATTCAAAAGCGACTGCGCCAAACTGGCAGCGTTGCCGTGGGCTGGGCTATTTTGAAGATACCCAGGCGCTGGCCTCACCGGCAACGGCTTCGCAGCCTGCCGCCTGCCCGCGTCGTTTGTTCCTACCAACGACCGATGCGCGTCTGATTGCAATCAACGCCGACAACGGCCAACTGTGTGAAGACTTTGGCGATCACGGCGTGGTGGATTTAAGCGTTGGGATGGGTGAAATCAAGCCAGGCTACTATCAGCAAACCTCGACACCGCTGGTAGCGGGTAATGTGGTGGTAGTTGGTGGACGCGTTGCCGATAACTTCTCCACCGACGAGCCTCCGGGCGTGGTCCGTGCCTACGATGTGCGCAGCGGTAAGCTGGCGTGGGCGTGGGACCCAGGTAATCCAGACATCACCGGCCTGCCGCCGGAAGGCCAAACCTACACCCGTGGGACGCCTAACGTCTGGTCAGCCATGTCTTATGATGCGAAGCTAAATCTTGTTTATTTACCGACCGGTAACGCCACGCCTGATTTCTGGGCTGGGGAACGTACTGCGCTGGACGATAAATACAGCTCGTCAATTGTTGCCGTGGACGCGACCACCGGTAAAGTGCGTTGGCATTACCAGACCACCCACCACGACCTGTGGGACTTTGACCTGCCTTCACAGCCGCTGCTGTACGACCTGCCGAACGGTAAAGGCGGTACAACGCCGGTGCTGGTACAAACCAGTAAACAGGGCATGATTTTCATGCTCAACCGTGAAACCGGTGAGCCAGTGGCGAAAGTCGAAGAACGTCCGGTTCCTGCGGGCAATGTCAGCGGCGAACGCTACTCTCCGACCCAGCCGTACTCTGTTGGGATGCCGATGATCGGCAACGAGACGCTGAAAGAGTCCGACATGTGGGGTGCAACGCCGGTTGACCTGCTGCTGTGCCGTATTCAGTTTAAAGAGATGCGTCATCAGGGCGTCTTTACCCCGCCGGGTGAAGACCGCTCTCTGCAATATCCTGGTTCGCTGGGTGGCATGAACTGGGGCAGCGTCTCGGTTGACCCAAACAACAGCCTGATGTTCGTCAACGATATGCGTCTGGGGCTGGCAAACTATATGGTTCCGCGCGCTAAGGTCGCGAAAAATGCCAGCGGCATCGAGATGGGGATTGTGCCAATGGAGGGGACGCCGTTCGGTGCGATGCGCGAGCGTTTCCTGTCTCCGCTGGGTATTCCGTGCCAAAAACCGCCGTTCGGTACGATGTCTGCGGTTGATTTGAAATCCGGTAAGATTGTATGGCAAGTGCCGGTAGGCACGGTGGAAGATACTGGCCCACTGGGGATCCGTATGCACATGCCGATTCCGATTGGTATGCCTACGCTCGGTGCGTCACTGTCTACACAGTCTGGCCTGCTGTTCTTCGCCGGGACTCAGGATTTCTACCTGCGCGCCTTCGATACCGCCACCGGTAAAGAAATCTGGAAAGATCGTCTGCCGGTCGGTAGCCAGTCTGGCCCGATGACCTATGTTTCGCCGAAAACAGGCAAACAGTACATCGTGATTAATGCCGGGGGCGCACGTCAGTCGCCGGATCGCGGTGACTATATTATTGCCTACGCATTACCGGATTCGAAATAATCCGTGGCCCCGCAGCCGTTCTGGTCGCGGGGCTTTTCCTGCCTTAGAACGTCTCCCAGTTATCTGTGCCCCCACTGGCTACCGCCGGGCGCGTTGGCGTAAACGCGGTTTTGACTGTGGCGGTTTTCGCTTCATTACGCTCATGACGTTGAATACGAAACGCGCCTACCGCCTGGGTTAAGCGCGCTGCTTGTTCTTCCAGCGAGGCCGCTGCCGCTGAGGCTTCTTCCACCAGCGAAGCGTTTTGCTGGGTGACATTATCCATTTCGGTTACCGCCTGGCTTACCTGCTGAATGCCACGGTTTTGTTCGTCGGACGCCGCCGCAATTTCCAGCATGATATCGGTGACGCGTTTTACCGCATCAACAATATCCGTCATCGTGGTTCCGGCGCGCACCACTTCGTCGGAGCCGCGTTCAATCAGCGTGACCGACTCGCTGATCAGCCCTTCAATCTCTTTCGCCGCCTGCGCGCTGCGGCTCGCCAGCGTGCGCACTTCGCTGGCGACAACCGCAAACCCACGCCCCTGCTCGCCCGCACGCGCGGCTTCCACCGCCGCGTTCAGCGCCAGAATATTGGTCTGGAAGGCGATGCTATTAATAACCGAGGTGATTTCCGAGATTTTCTTCGAACTGCTGGAAATACTACCCATAGTAGACACGACGCCAGACACCAACTGCCCGCCGCGCGTGGCTTTGCCAGAGGCATCTTCCGCCAGTTTGCTGGCGTGATGAGCGTTGTCGGCGTTTTGCTTCACCGTTGCGGTTAATTGCTCCATGCTGGCAGCCGTCTGTTCAATGGCAGCTGCCTGCTGCTCAGTGCGGGAAGAAAGGTCTGTGTTACCTACCGAGATTTCGCTGGTTCCACGATAAATTTCGTCAGCCCCCTGGCGCACCGTAGCGACGGTTTTCACCAGCTCATGCTGCATTTTTTGCAGATTCGCGTTCAGCATGCCAATTTCGCTACGCCCTACGGCCTCGTCGGGCATGGTCAGATCACCACTGGCGATTTGCGCGATCCGCGCTCCGGCGCGCTGCAACGGCACAATCACCACCCGATGCAGCGTGGTGAAGGTGATAATCGTCATCAGCAGTGCCAACACAAATGCGCCAATCATAAAGATAATGCCCAGGGTGGTGCGGCTGTGCGCCTGCTCTGCAAGGTGGTTCGCGCGCGCGGTACGAATCTCAATCACTTTCAGGCGCACATCGTTATAGGCGTCATCCAGCGTGCGGGCCTGTTCACTTTCGTAATTGATAATGGCCTCAAACATGCCGTTTTGAGCATATTTGAGCATCGGTTTCATTCCTTCAACATAGGCGCTATAACGCTGGTTCATTTCGGCGTCCAGCGCTTCATCCGCAGCGGTTTTCACGCCACGGTCGGTGTAGATTTTGAAGCCATCCTGCGAGCGTTTAATCCATGTTTGTGCCGCCGCGATGTTTTTCTTCATGCTCTCCATTTCAGCGATCCGGCTGTCTGCCCCAGCGTGAATCATCATCAAACGCGCTTCACGCAGATAGTTAGCGCTGTCGGATAGCCCCACGCGCACCTGTAGCTCATGGGTAACATCACGCTGGTCAATATCCGCCTGCCACATAAAGTAGCCCGCCAGCCCCGAACTCAAGCCAAACAGCAGCAAAACCCCACCCAGCACCAAGCCAAAAAACGGCACTAACCGAATGTGATGTAAAAAACTGACTTTTTGCGCGCGAGGCTGCGCAGCTTTTATTTCCATGAGGTCACTCTCTTGTACTTGGGGTAAGTAGAAGAGTCATCGGCCATAGCCGCTGTTTTGTTATCAGGAAAGTAGCAAAACGTAGGACGGGTCACACTTCAGAAAACCAGCGGGAAGGCTCCCGCTGGTGGCAAGCATTATTTATCGCCGAAATGAATAACGGTGCGGATAGATTTGCCTTCATGCATCAGATCAAACGCGTCGTTGATCTTATCGAGCGGCAGACGGTGCGTGATAAACGGGTCGAGCTGAATTTTGCCCGCCATCGCCTCTTCAACCATCCCCGGCAACTGGGTGCGGCCTTTTACGCCGCCAAACGCAGAACCACGCCAAACGCGACCGGTCACTAACTGGAACGGACGGGTTTTGATTTCCTGCCCTGCACCCGCGACACCGATAATGATACTTTCGCCCCAGCCTTTATGACAGCATTCCAGCGCAGAGCGCATCACATTGACGTTACCAATACATTCAAAACTGAAGTCAACGCCGCCGTCGGTCAACTCGACAATCACATCCTGAATCGGCTTATCGTAGTCTTTCGGGTTGATAAAGTCGGTCGCGCCCATTTCAGCCGCCAGGGTAAACTTCTCTGGGTTGGTATCCACCGCCAGAATACGGCCAGCTTTCGCTTGTACCGCGCCCTGAATCACCGCCAGACCAATACCGCCGAGGCCAAACACCGCCACGGTATCGCCCTCTTTAACTTTTGCCGTGTTGTGAACTGCGCCGATACCGGTAGTCACGCCACAGCCCAGCAGACACACTTTGTCCAGCGGAGCCTGTGGGTTGACCTTCGCCAGCGAAATCTCTGCACATACGGTGTATTCACTAAACGTACTGGTTCCCATGTAGTGATAAATCGGCTCGCCGTTATAAGAGAAACGGGTTGTGCCATCCGGCATTAGCCCTTTGCCCTGGGTGGCGCGAACGGCCTGGCAAAGGTTGGTTTTACCGGATTTACAGAACTTACACTCGCCGCATTCAGCGGTATATAACGGAATAACGTGGTCGCCGGGTTTCAGGCTGGTGACGCCTTCACCGACTTCAACCACCACACCACCGCCTTCGTGGCCCAGCACCGCCGGGAAAACGCCTTCCGGGTCATCGCCAGAGAGTGTGAACGCGTCGGTATGGCAAACGCCGGTATGGGTGATTTTGACCAGCACTTCGCCCTTTTTCGGCGGCGCGACATCAATTTCAACAATTTTCAGCGGCTGACCGGGGCCAAACGCAACTGCAGCACGTGATTTCATAGCTGTCTCTTCCGTTGTGATAATTATTTTAAATAGGATCGTAGCAGTTGGCCGACTTCAGCCATGCGAACCGCTCGCTGATCTGGCGTAGTTTCTCCACTCACCAGTTCATCTTTGAGATGCATCTCGACCATTTCGCCCATCAGGCCATTGGCCGCCCCGCGAATAGAGGCAATTTGTTGCAGGATAGTCAGACAAGAGTCACCAGACTCCAACGCGCGTTCCAGCGCCTCGACCTGCCCCTTGATACGGCGAACCCGGCCTAATGCCCTTTTTTTGTCTTCAGGTGAATGCGGCATAGCCCCTCCGATAATATAGGGGGGTATACTATCAAAGTTTGCATCATTGTAAAACAGGCGTTAGCGCTTTTGGATTGTCTTTAACCTTCACCCGCTCCAGCGTTCTGTTCCCTCATCAGCAATCCTTGCTGAACCTCAGGTCAATAGCTGATTGGCTTTAGGGCCTCAGCACGGTTATCTCATTATCCTGCAATATGCGGCTAAACGGCTCTCTCAGCGGCTTTTTATCTGAACAAACATATTGTGATGACAGCTCTGAATGCATTCCAATATCGCATCAGTAATCATCTGATTTAAAAGATGTTTATTGATATAAAACCGAATAGTTATGCCTCGGGGAACTTATTTATTTTTTTGACACAAGGATGATGGACATGAAAAAACTTTTCTTAGCGGCGACGTTAAGCGCGTTATTAGCCAGCCATAATGCGCGCGCCGGAGAAAGTTATCTGGTCTATAACCCACAAAATGTCGCTGTCTTTCAGGTACGCTTCTTTGACATTAACGATGGCCCATTTATTCTGGGTTGGCCGCAGCCTTTTGAGTCCACCTGGAATCTGAATCAGCAGCAGAAAGAAAAAATACTCAATGCCATGCTTTACTGGGCTGAAGTTATCACCCCCTGGGAGGGACAATTGCCCGCCGTTATCAATGTCGGGACGTTTGACATTGAGAACGCCGCAGGATTCAGCCCTTCGGCATCTAATGACGTTATCAGCCTGACGCAGTTACAGGGGGCTTTAAACGGTATTGATACCGGAGATTTACTCTTCGACTCCCATGCCCAATTCATTATGGGGAAACTGGATTTCGATACCATTCCTTATCTGCCCGCGCAAATTCCGCGCACCGGAAAGACCGATTTAGCCAGCGTCGCCATTCATGAACTGGCCCACGGCTTGGGTATCGCCAGTATGGTAACCGAGCGCATGAATAAGCCATATACCCCCCTCTTCGAGTCCATGCCTTTCGATACCTGGACCCGCCATCTACGGGATGATAACGGCAATCCAGCCCGTCCAGGGCAGGTGATACTGTGTACGGGGTGCAATAACCCGTTTGATCCGCAAGGCTTTGATGTCCGGCTCGATAAAGGTTATTTCGCCGGTAAACACGTTGATGAAGTGCTGGCAGGCGCGATGCCTGGCGTACCGGTAAAAATATTGTCGGAGAGTGGTTGGGTTGATACTAACTATATGAGCCATATCGAGCTGAAAAACAGCATGATGAGCCACCAGAACTACCGCAATTACACCGTGTTTATGGAGGCGGAACTGGCGTTGCTACAGGACATGGGGTATCTGATTGACCGACGTAACTTCTTTGGTTTCTCGCTCTACGGCGATGGACAAACGTTGGTTAACCACAATGGCTATTCGATGCGTAACTCGCAAGGCGATGGCTATCTGCCAGGCTTGTATAATACGGCGACTTTAGGGCTTGGGCTGCATGTTTATGGCAGCAATAACCACATCTTCCAGCAAGCAGATCTGTTGACCATAGGGGCCGGCGGGGCCGGTATCCGTATCGATGGGCAACATAACACGCTGAACATAGAGCCTGGAACCCATGTTTATGCCGATGGGATCAATGGCCGTGGCGTGATGTTTACTTACGGCAAACTGCATAATCTTATTCAGCGTGGCGACGTTCAGGCACTGGGAGCCAATGGCATCGCTATTAGCTTTGATTTTGGCAATAACCTCCTGGGAAACGAGGTGGATTATCGTGGTTCCTGGATCCATACCGTGGATGAGAATGCCGTCGAATTATTACCTGAGTTGCAGGGCGCGCTGGTCAATAACGCCAATATTAGCGGGCGGGTTGCCGGTAAAGGCGCGGCAATTTATATGTCGCCAAATGCGCTGGTCAGCAATATCAATATATTAAATGGCGCCCGGCTGGAAGGGAATATTTACTCAGATTATAACCAGCGGGATGACAATGGGCAGCAGCGACTGACGCAGTTCTCTTTTGGGCGCCTGGCCAATGCATATGGGGTAGCAACGGATAAGCCGGACCCTAATTTCAGTTTGCACTACAGTGGGAATATTGAAGGTATCAATAACCTGGCATTGAGCGCTGTCGGCGGTAAGACCTCACTGAACGGTCAACAACAGATTTACAGTATGTATATCGCCCCCGGAGCCACATTATCCGGCAACAGTAGCTACGCCCTGAACCCGGAAGGACGCTTTATCAATGACGGTACCCTTTCGCCGGGTAATTCATTTGGGCAAATCAATATCGTGGGCGCTTATCAACAAGGCGCTAACGGGCAGTTGCGGTTGGAGATCGATGGTCACGGTGGACATGATACCCTGGTGGTTGACGGTGACGCGCAATTTAACGGTCAACTGACGTTTGCACCGCAGCCGGATTGGTATGCGCCAAACTGGCAACTGGATACGCAAGAGATGTTAAAAACCGCCTCACGCAGCGGCACATTCAGTGAGGTGAACAGCGAGCTCCACTCCCCTACACTCATGCTACAGCCCAAGCCTTTGGGAGAGGAGAGCTGGCAGCTATCAATACTGCGCGCCGCCAACGCTTACAGCCAGTACGCAGCGAACAATAATGCGCACCGCGTAGGCCAGGCATTAGACAAAATTGTCTCGACCGCCGATGCAGATATCCAGCCATTGTACCGCGCGCTGGATTTCTCGGCCTCCGATGGCTCAAGCATCAGCAATGCCTTACAGCAACTGACTCCCGCCGCTTACAGCGCGATGTTCACCAGTTCGCTTAATCGTGAACATCAGATATCGCAGATAATCAGCGGGACTCGCTCTATTGGGACGCCAACACCATCGGCACAAGGCGAATGGCGCAGCTTTGCCATTCCCTTTGGCAGCGGCTTCTGGCAACAGCGCCAGGGTAACAGCGTCGGCTACGACGCCAACAGCTATGGCATCGTATTTGGGGCGGAAAAACAAAACGATCGGGATAACAACTGGGTTTATGGCTTCCACGGCGCGGCCAGCGGCCAGTCGGTAACGGTAAAATCGCCTGAAACGGCGAGTGGCAAAACCTCCGCCTTCAATCTGGGTATTCAGGCGCGTTATGGCGCTGAAAATCCTGAAGGGGTCTACCTATTCGGCAATAGTCGATTCGGTATTGAAGACAGCCATCTGGATCGCCGCCTTCATGTTGAAAGCTACAACGCAAGCCACTCTGCCAGTTGGACGGGATTGTCCGGTTCTCTTATGGGCGGCGGGGGATATCGTTGGGCGCTGAATGATAATGTGAGCGCCGGGCCAGTCACCGCGTTAAATTACACCACCTTACATCGCCCAAGCGTGACGGAACAGGGCGATGATGGCAGCAGACTGCGCCTGGGCGTGAAAAACTTCAACTCCCTGCAATCGAGTATCGGTGTGAACGGTAACGTGAATATGCCCCTCGCGTCAGGCGAGGAACTCGCCGCCAGAGCGCAACTGACCTGGGATCATGAACTCCTGGATGACGATGTGGCGCAACAGGCCTCTTTTGCCCACTACCGCAGCAGCGGGTTTAGCGCCAGGAATCAGGTGTCAGGCCGCGATGCTATGGGGGTTAAGGCTGGAGTGAGTTATAAAATCAACGCGGATGTCGAACTAGGCGCAGAGGTTGAAAGCGAAGTCTTCCGATCCGGCTATGACTCAATCGCGGGTAATCTTTCCGCCAACTGGCGTTTCTGATAGCGAAGGATAAGCGCCCTGTCCGGCCTACACGGTCATATTTTGTAGGTTGGATAAGGCGCACCGCACTCTCAAAATGACATGGACAGACGGCAGGAAGCCGGAGAGGCCTCAAGTCTGCCCAAAACAATGACACCGAACACTCAGGATTGTAAGGTCGCCAGACGCGCCGCGAAGCCAACGAAGACCAGGCCAATCAGGCTGTTGCCGATTTTGGCCAACTTCTTGCGCGTTTTGACATAGCGGGTCACCAGTGAGCCGGAGACAATCAGGAAGCTCAGATAGGTGAAACTCACCAGCTCCAACGTTAACGCCAGAATAAAGAACGCCAGCCCCGGCGTTTTGGCCTGTACATCGATAAACTGCACGAAGAACGACACGTAAAACAGAATCGCTTTGGGGTTGGTCAGGCTCAAGGTGAGCGCACGTTTAAATACCGCATGGCCCGATTCAGTGTGTTCCGAATGCCCGCCGTTCTGGCGTTTCAGCGTACTCCAGAGAATCTTGCCACCGAGATAGAGCAGATAAATCGCCCCCAGATAGCGCACCAGGTTAAACAGCACTGGTGTCGTTTTGATGAGCGTCGCCACCCCCGCGAAAGAGAGGAACATCAGCACCGCATCGCCGATGAACACCGCCAGCGCCGCCATATATCCGGTGCGGATACCGTGCGACACGCCGGTTTTCAGGACAAAAAGTGTGTTCGGCCCAGGGACAAGAATAATGAAAATCGCCCCGACCAAATACGTCCAGTAATTCAGTACGCCAAAATCTGCGAACACCCTGTCCTCCCTCACACCTACGTAACAAAATCGATGGCGTATGGTAACGCAGAGGCCAGGGAGATTAAAGCCTTGTTAGCGCTTGCGCGGCATCATGCGTAACAGCGTGTTATCCTTCCATATATAGTGGTGCGCCAGCGCGGCAAGCGCATGCAGGCCAATCAGCCAGTAGCCGATATTCGCAAGCAAAATGTGGTACTGCTTGAGCGAGTCCACCAGCTCAAAATTGCTGTCAGCGGCGTGCGGCATGGTGAGGCCGAAGGCCAGCCACGGGTTGCCCCGGTTATACATCATCACCAGGCCAATCAGCGGTAGAATAATAAACAGCAGGTAAATCGCTAAATGCCCCAGATGCGCCAGTCCGGTCATCATCGGCTTGGGTTTCGGGATTATCGGCGGTGCGGGGCGCTTCAGGCGGATCAGCAAACGGGCCACCATCAGCACCAAAACGGATATGCCGCAGGATACATGCACCATATTGATTAACGGTCGGTCGCTGCGGGGGAAAAAGCCACGCAATTCCATCGCTGCATAGGCCACTACCACCAATAAAAAGACCAGCCAGTGAATGGCAATTTGTAAGCGGGAATATTTGTCGTTCATCGCCGAAAGCACTCAAGAAATTAACATAAAAAGCAAAATAGCCGCCATTGACTAAAAATTCATTAACTTTTTCATATCCATACAAATTAATTTTGCCTTCGGACATTGCCCTTGCTGGCAGACTGAACTATGCCTGGACAAGAGCATAAAATCATTGGCATTGCGTTCACGCACCAAAATGGCGTCATCGATTCGCACCACAGGGAGAAGTGCCCCATTTTACGCTGGCGCAGCGTGCTAAAACTCACACTTTTACAGGGAGTAACTTAAACCGTGAATACCCAGGATTCATTACTCACCCGCATGGCTGATGCCGTTAACAGCGCAATCACCTTTCCTGTCTGGCCCGACGGCGATGCACCGGGGGCGCAAAGCAGCCGCGTGATGTTAACGCTGGAAAACTACCACACGGGACAAAGCCCCTTAGACCGCGCCGTCACCGGTATTCGCGCACCAGAAATCACCGTTTACCGCCCGCAGCAACCCAACGGCATCGGTATTTTAGTCACGCCTGGCGGTTCCTATAAACGCGTGGCGATAGATAAAGAAGGCACGGCGCTCGCGCCTGATTTCAACGCCAATGGCTATACGCTATTTGTAATGACCTACCGTATGCCCGGCGACGGCCATCGTGAAGGCGCAAACGCGCCGCTGGCGGATGTACAGCGTGCCATGCGCGTTCTACGCAGCCAGGCGGCAAGATGGCAGCTCGATCCGAATAAAATGGGTGTGCTGGGGTTTTCTTCCGGCGGTCACGTGGCGGCAAGCCTCGGCACGCGTTATCAGGAAGTGGTTTATATTCCACAGGATGAAGCCGATAACGTTTCCGCGCGCCCGGCATTTATGGCGTTAGTTTATCCGGTTATCAGTATGGACAGCGAATTCGGCCACTCTGGCTCGCGTCAGGAGTTAATCGGCGACTCACCCAGCACCGCGCAGCGCCAGCATTACTCGCTGGAACAACGGGTTGATGACACCACGCCGCCCACGTTTTTACTCCATGCCGTTGACGACCCGGCGGTAAAAGTTGAGAACAGTGTGGCGTTGTTTAACGCCTTACACGCGCGGCAGATCCCCGTCGAGATGCATCTGTTTGAGCAGGGGCGGCACGGTTTTGGTCTTCGTGATGCGCAAGGGCTGCCGCTGGAAGTCTGGCCACGGCTGATGATGAACTGGATTGCCAGCAAGATGTAACACCGTTTGCGCCAGCCACGGCGCAAACCTCCAGCGATTACGCCAGTGAACGGCTGGCGAGCGCTTGCCGAAGCAGTGGGTCAGAAAAGAGAGTCTGCCAGGCCGCTTCCACCTCCGCCGGAATATCGACATGCGCAATAAACCCTTTCCCCTGCGGGCCGTAACCCTGCGCATCATCGCGCAGGCGCGGCAACTCACCGAGGATCAGCGACAAATAACGTTCAACCGACCATAGTCCGATGGCCGGTTGACAGTAATCAACGCCCTTCACCGTGTTCTGCAAGCGTGGCACATAGCCGGGATAGCTCAGCCAGCACGGTGCGGGCGTGACGTCCTGCCACACCCGCGCGAAAGTCGCCATCGTGCGCCGCTGCATGGTCGGGTCTTGCACCACAGTGGCTTGCGCATACGCCATCCCCTTTTCCTCCAGCATTCGCCGGGTAAACCACGCATTTTCACCGCAGTTGGTGGATTGGTCTTCAACCACAATACGCGCCGGCGGGATCTGCCAAAAACGCTGAGCTATCTCCGCCAGCAACGTCGCCTCCGGTTGGCCGTTTTGCGCGATGCTGTGATAGCGCGGATGTTGAGCTATCGCGTCATACAGGAACGAGGTTGAGTGACCTATGCCGCCGCTAATCAGCAGCACCGCGCCGCTTTCGCTCGCCAGACGGCAGGCGGCGTCGATGGTTGGCATAACGGCATTGCCCGCCAGCACCACCAGCGGGCTTTGCGCTGGTTTCGGCTGACCTGCCATATCATTTTGCGCCAGCCAATGGCCCAGTAAATTAGCCGCGTCCAGCGTGGCCTGTGGTAAATGTGACAAACTCATCGCCCGTTCTACTCCCGTGTTCGCGGTAAATTGCGCGGAGATCGTCGCGCGCATTCACTAATTTGTAACCGTGATGAAATAACCAGAAACGTCTAAAAACACTGCGGTTGCACCTGAATAATACGCTATTTATTCGCAGATATTCGGAATTTAATGGCAACATAAAACAATATAGCAGTCACAAATAATGAAAATGAGGCTCCTTTTGCCTCGCAAATTTCAATACTCCGCTTGCCAAAGATAACTCTCATATCTAAGTTTCTTAACAAACACGCAACCTTTTTCACAATTCAGGTTGCACCTTACAGCGCAAAGGTGACACCGAATGTTAACCCACTGTGGCGGGAGTGATTCTTCATGACAATACAAGAAAGCAGCACCACGATCCTGAAAAAGAATAAGAGGGTTTTAATTGCCAGCCTGACAGGCAGCTCCATTGAATGGTTTGACTATTTTCTGTACGGCACAGCGGCGGCATTGGTGTTCAACAAGATTTTCTTCCCGATGGTTGACCCGGTTATCGGCCTGATTCTCTCGTATCTGTCCTTCTCGCTCACCTTCTTTATCCGCCCGATTGGCGGCGTTATTTTCGCCCATATTGGCGACCGGATCGGGCGTAAAAAAACGCTGGTGCTCACACTCTCGTTAATGGGCAGTGCCACCGTGATGATTGGCCTGTTGCCAACTTACGACATGATTGGTATCTGGGCGCCTATTTTGCTCATCCTGATGCGCATTATCCAGGGGATCGGCATTGGTGGCGAATGGGGCGGCGCGCTGCTGCTGGCCTATGAATATGCGCCGGAAAAACGCAAAGGTTTCTTCGGCAGTATTCCGCAGGCGGGTGTCACCATCGGCATGTTAATGGCGACGTTTATTGTCTCGCTGATGACGCTGTTTAGCGAAGAACAGTTCTTGTCCTGGGGCTGGCGTATTCCGTTTTTGATGAGCGCCGCGCTGGTGTTGATTGGGCTTTGGATCCGTAAAGATATCGACGAAACGCCAGAGTTTAAAAAAGTGAAGCAGTCTGGTCAGGTGGCTAAAGCACCGCTGCGCGAGACGCTGACGCATCACTGGCGTGAAGTGATCATCGCCGCAGGGCTAAAAGTGGTTGAAACCGCGCCGTTCTATATTTTCTCGACTTTTGTGGTCAGTTACGCCACCACCACCCTCACCTATCAAAAATCACAGGTGCTGGAGGCGGTGACGCTAGGCGCGCTGGTGTCCACGGTGATGATCCCGCTAATGGGGCTGTTGTCCGATAAAATCGGTCGCCAACGGATGTATGCCATCAGCGTGGTGCTGTTAGGGCTGTTTATCGTGCCGTGGTTCCTGTTGCTTAACACCGGCACGACCTGGGGCATTATGCTGGCGACGGTGATCACCTTCGGCATTTTGTGGTCGCCGATTACCGCTGTGCTGGGCACGTTGTGTTCTGAAATATTCAGTGCCAACGTACGCTACACGGGCATCACGCTGGGTTATCAGATTGGCGCTGCGCTGGCGGGTGGCACAGCGCCACTGATTGCGACCGGCCTGCTGGCAAAATATAACGGTGACTGGGTTCCGGTGGCGTGGTATCTCGGTGCGACGGTGGCGATTTCCCTGACGGCGATTTTCTTTGCCAGCCGCAGCAAGCGCCAGACGGCAACGGTAAACGCGCAAACCAGCCAGATTTAACCGCACTTAATGGCCTGCTCCCGCAGGCCATTTTCCTCTCGCGCCCCAACACACAATCACTTCCCGATTACATTTATTTTTCATATTCACTTGAATTATGATTAGCGGCGAATTTAAAATCATTAGAGATCTAATGATTATGATGATTTTGCCATGGATAACCGCCAGCTCACTTTTTCCCATCTTCTTTACCTCACCGCCCATCACTGGCGGCTGGCGGTCGATCGTCGGCTAAAAGGTTTAGGGATGAGCCAGGCGACCTGGGTTGCCGTCGCCAGCATTGCCCGCAACGAACGCCCGCTTTCGCAAAGCGAGCTGGCGCAGGATTTAGGCGTAGAAAGCGCCACCGTCGTGCCGCTGATTAATAAACTGGTGGCCGCCGGACTGGTCGAGCGAGTAATAACCGAAAGCGACAAACGCAAACGCCTGCTGGTGGCCACCGAAAAAGGGCTGGCGCTGTATCACCAGGTCAAAACCATTGCCGATGAGCTACGCGAAGAGATCCTGACCGCCATTACGCCTGAAGAACAAGAGCAAACCCGCAAGGTGCTGACCAAGCTGCTGCGCGAGGTGGAGAGGAAATAATGCGCCCGCCACGTCACGATCCTTATGCGCCACATGACTGGGCCCCGCATGAGAAACCCGCCATTCTCGGCTCGCCGTCTACGCCGATTCACAGCACACCTAAACGCCTGGCGTATGGCATCGTCGGGCTGCTGGTCTGCCTGACCGGCGCGTTAGGCAATGCCGTCGTCACCGCCAACTTACAGAACCTGCAAGGCTCTTTCGCCGCCTGGTCCACGGAGATTGCCTGGCTGCCAGCGGTCTATGTGATGACCAACGTGTCAATTAACCTGCTACTGGTGAAGTTTCGCCAGCAGTTCGGGCTACGGGCGTTTACCGAAGGTTTTCTGGTGCTGTACGTGCTGGTGACGTTCTTCCACCTGTTCGTCAACGATCTCAGTTCCGCGCTGATGGTACGCGCCGCACACGGTATGGTGGCGGCAGCGCTTAGCTCACTGGGGATTTATTATCAGGTGCAGGCCTGGCCGGCGAAACATCGCCTTAAAGCGCTGACGATTGGTATCACCGGTTCATCGTTGGCCATCCCCCTCGCCCGCCTGTTCTCCACCGAGTTACTGCAAATTGACGAGTGGCGCGGGCTGTATTTCTTTGAGCTGGGGCTAGCGCTGGTGTCGCTGGCCTGCGTTGTCGCGCTGAAACTGCCGCCGAGCGATCGCCAAAAGGTCTTTGAGAAAAAGGACTTTATTACTTTTATTCTCCTCGCTCCCGGCATGGCGCTGGTCTGCGCGGTGCTGTCATTGGGCCGCCTGGACTGGTGGTTTGAAGCGCCGTGGATTGGCTGGTCGCTGGCGGCGGCCGTGGTGCTGATCGTCACGGCGATTACTTTTGAACACAACCGCAGCAACCCGCTGCTTAACACGCGCTGGCTTTCCAGCGGCAGTATTCTGCGCCTGGGGCTTATCATGGTGCTCATCCGCATTGTTCTGGCGGAGCAGAACACGGGGGTTATCGGTTGGTTGCAGTACGTGGGGTTGCAAAACGAGCAGATGACCGCGCTGGCGTGGTCGATATTTGCCGGGATCGTCTGCGGGATTGTCGCCAGTTGCCTGACGCTTAACCCACGCCGCCTGTACTGGCCTACCGCGACCGCACTGGCGCTGATTATGATTGCCTCGCTGCTTGATAGCCAGTCTACCAGCCTGACGCGACCGGATCAGTTGATGTTCAGCCAGTTCTTGCTTGGCTTTGGCAGCGCCTTTTTCCTTGCCCCCGCAATGCTCGCCGGGATTGGTGGCGTGGTGGCTGACCAACGAAATCTGGTGAGTTTTTCCGTGCTGTTCGGCATGAGCCAGAACATTGGTGGCCTGCTCGGTTCAGCGATTCTCGGTACGTTCCAGACCTGGCGGGAGAAGTTCCACTCCAGCCAGCTTGCTGACCAAATAACCTCACTGAACCCACTGATTACCGAGCGCTTGCAACAGTACGCTCAGCAGTACCAAAGCCAGCTTGGCGACAGCACCTTGCTGAACGTGCAAGCCAGCGCCCTATTGCAGACCGCCTCGACACTTGAGGCCAATATTCTCGCCTATAACGATACTTACCTACTGACGGCGGCCATTTCTGCCGCCACACTGCTGTGGGTATTCTGGCGACTATTGCGACTGCGCATTACCGCCCATATCGCGCTAAAACGTGCGACGGGCAGCAAATAACAACACGCTATCTGGAGTCGTTATGAGTCAGCAGGATGCAGCCCAACAACAGGCCAACACCCGCAATAATATCCGCGTGGTTTCCATTTTCACGGCGGCAGCTATCGGCCTGGTCGGTGTTTTGGTCATTCTCTACGCCTGGCAGTTACCGCCGTTTACCCGTCACAGCCAGTTTACCGACAACGCCTACGTGCGCGGGATGACCACCTTTATTAGCCCGCAGGTCAACGGTTATGTCACCGGCGTCAATGTACAGGACTTTAACCTGGTCAAAAAAGGCCAGGTGCTGTTCCAGATTGATGACCGGATTTACAAGCAGCGCGTTCATCAGGCGCAGGCGCAGTTGGCGATGAAAGAGGCGGCGCTAAAAAATAACCAACAACAGCGTAAAAGCGCCGAGGCGGTAATTGCACGCAACGCTGCCGTGCTGCAAAACGCGCAGGCACAAAACCTGAAATCTCAGACGGATTTAAAGCGTGTGCAGGAATTAACCGCCGACGGTTCGCTGTCGATTCGTGAGCGCGACGCAGCCAGAGCCAGCGCCGCACAAGGGACGGCAGATATCGCCCAGGCAAAAGCCACGCTTGAAATGTCACGCCAGGATTTGCAGACCACTATCGTCAACCGCGATGCGCTGATGGCCGATGTTGAAAATGCCAAAGCCGCGCTGGAGTTGGCGGAAATCGACCTGAAAAATACCCAGATTATCGCCCCAACCGACGGCCAGCTTGGGCAGGTTGCCGTGCGTCTGGGGGCGTATGTCACCGCCGGTACGCACCTCACGCCATTAGTGCCGCCGCAGCATTGGGTGATAGCGAACCTCAAAGAGACTCAACTCGCCAGCGTGCGCGTCGGCCAACCGGCAACGTTTAGCGTCGATGCGTTAAACAGCGAGCAATTCCACGGCACGGTGCAAAGTATTTCTCCAGCGACCGGCGTCGAGTTCAGCGCCATTTCACCGGATAACGCCACCGGTAACTTCGTGAAAATCGCCCAGCGTATTCCGGTACGCATCGCGGTTAATGACGGGCAGCAAAACCTTCAGCGCCTGCGCCCCGGAATGTCGGTACAGGTGACGATTGATACCCGCGCGGAGGCTAAAAAATGATCCGCCCCGTGGCTTTTGCCCTGCTCTTTGCGTTGGTCGGTTGCCAGTCGGCAGATGTTCAACGCGCCACGTCTGGCCTGGCGATCCCCGCAGCATGGCGTGCCGATATTGGCCCTTCAAGCAAAGTAGAAGGTGTGTGGTGGCGTAATTTTCACGACAGCGCGCTCAACCAGTATGTAGACCAGGCGCTGCGTTATAACAGCGATGTCTTGATAGCCCGTGAGCGCATCAATGAATATCAGGCGCGCGCCTATGCCGCCGATGGCAGCCTGTTTCCAACGCTGGATGCATCACTGACTGGCACACGTGCGCATGCACAATCTGCCGCCACCGGTTTGCCGGTTCACAGCACACTGTACAAAGGCGGCCTGACCGCCAGCTATAACGTGGACCTCTGGGGCGCAAACCGCAGCGCCGCCAGTGCCGCAGAGGCAAGTCTGGAGGCGCAAAAAGCGGCCGCCGCCGCCGCAGACCTGACCGTTGCAACCTCGGTGTCCGTCGGTTATATCACCCTACTGTCGCTTGATGAGCAATTGCGGGTAACGGAGCAGACGCTGGCCTCGCGTGAAGATGCCTATAAGCTGGCGAAACGCCAGTATGAAACCGGCTATACCTCGCGCCTGGAGCTGATGCAGGCTGACTCTGAATGGCGATCCACCCGTGCGCAAGTCCCGCAGTTACGCCATCAAATCGCGCAGCAGGAAAACGCCCTCAGCGTGCTGCTGGGCAATAATCCAGGTGCGGTGGCGCGCCATGAGTTTGCCCAACTGACCGCGCTCACCCTCCCGACGCAACTGCCTTCTGACCTGCTCAACCGCAGGCCGGATATCGTTCAGGCCGAGCGTCAACTGCTGGCGGCGGATGCCACGCTGGCCTCCTCGAAAGCGCAACTGTTGCCGTCGATTAACCTGACCGCAACGGGGAATCTTCAGGATCGAACGCTGGCGGATCTTGTGGATAATCCGCTACGGTTATGGAGCCTCGGCGGCAGTATTTTAGCCCCATTGCTCAACCGCCAGGCGCTGAATGCGCAAGTGGATGTATCGATGGCGCAACGTAATCAGGCGCTATACGGCTATGAAAAAACCGTCCGTAGCGCGTTCAAAGAGGTGAACGATAGCCTGGACGCGATCGCCCGCTACGGCGAACAGCTCACCGAACTCCAGGGGCAAGAAGGCGTTGCTCAGGAAACGTTGCGTATCGCGCAGAACCGCTATCGCAACGGCTATTCATCCTATCTTGATGTGTTAGACGCCCAGCGCACGCTGTTTGCCACGCAGATAAGCGTGGTGCAGGTGAAAAATAATCTGCTGCTGGCGCAAGTTGATCTTTACCGCGCGTTGGGCGGGGGTTGGAACGCATAAAAAACCCGGCCGCTTACGCTAACCGGGTTTCGGCGCTGACAAAGGTCGTAGCCCGCGTCAGGCGCTAATTTGCTCCATAGCCTGCAAAATCCGCTTGTCGGAAATCGGATACGGCGTACCAAGCTGTTGAGCAAAGAAGCTGACGCGCAGTTCTTCAATCATCCAGCGAACTTCCTGCACGTCGTCATCTTCCCGTCGCGAAGGCGGCAGTTTGTTCAGCCACTGCTGCCACGCCTGTTGAACGCTTTCGACTTTCAGCATCTGTGCGCGGTCGCGGTGTGGGTCAACCGCCATTTTTTCCAGACGTTTTTCAATCGCTTGCAGATAACGCAGCGTGTCACCCAAACGGCGGAAGCCGTTGCCGGTGACAAAGCCGCGATACACCAGGCCGTTCATCTGCGCTTTCACGTCCGACAACCCCAGCGCCATCGTCATATCGACGCGGCCTTTAAGGCGTTTATTAACGTTGAAAACGGCTGTCAGAATTTGCTCAACCTGTTTCGCAATGTCCACGACGGTATCGTTCAGTTCTGCGCGCACTTTTTCATGTAATGCGGCAAAACCGGCCTCTGTCCATACCGGGCCACCGGCTTCGTCGATAAGTTTATCTACGCCGCAGGAGATGCAGTCGTCAATCAAATCCAGCACTTTGCCGTAGGGGTTAAAATAAAGCCCCAGTTTGGCTTTATTCGGCAACTTCTCGTGCAGATATTTAATCGGTGACGGGATGTTCAGCAACAGCAGCCGACGCAGGCCGCGCCACATGGCCTGTTGTTGCTCCAGCGGGTTATCAAACAGCTTAATCGCTACACTGTCACGTTCGTCCACCAGCGCAGGCCAGGCTTTCACTTTATAGTTGCCGCGTTTTTGTTCATAGCGGTCTGGCAGGTCGCCAAAGCTCCAGATATGCAGGCCGTTTTGCTCGATGCCATCGTCGGCAACCGCCGAGAGTGTCTCCTGCACTTTGCCTTTCAGCCCGTCTTTCAGCGCCTGTAATGAGCGCCCTTCCTGAAGTTTCTTGTTCTTGTCATCCACCACGCGGAACGTGATTTTAAGGTGATCGGGAACCTGATCCCACTGCCAGGCTTCGCGGTCAACGGTCACACCGGTCATCCGGCGCAGTTCGCGCTCAAGTGAATCGAGCAACGGCAGCTCCAGCGGCGTCACACGCCCCAGGAAGGCTTCGGCGTAGTTTGGCGCTGGCACAAAGTTGCGGCGCACCGGTTTTGGCAGCGATTTGATCAGCGCGATAATCAGTTCACGGCGCAAGCCAGGGATCTGCCATTCAAACCCGCTTTCATCCACCTGGTTGAGCAGCGGTAGCGGAATATGTACCGTTACACCGTCCGCGTCTGCGCCTGGTTCAAACTGATATGTCAGGCGTAGTTTGAGGTTGCCCTGATGCCAGAAGTTCGGGTAGTCCAGTTTACTGACCTGCTCCGCCCCTTCTTTGATCAACATACTCTTTTCAAAGTTGAGCAAATCTGGCGTTTCACGGCTCGCCTGTTTCCACCATTTATCGAAATGGCGCGCGGAGATCACCTCATGGCTGATGCGCTGGTCATAAAATTCAAACATCGTTTCGTCATCCACCAGGATGTCGCGACGGCGTGATTTATGCTCCAGTTCTTCAATTTCGCTGCGCAGTTTCAGGTTATCGCGGAAGAACGCATGGCGAGTCTGCCAGTCACCTTCCACCAGCGCGTGGCGGATAAACAGCTCACGACACAGCACGGGGTCAATCTGGCTGTAGTTCACTTTACGCGCGGCGACAATCGGCAAGCCGTAAACCGTGACTTTTTCGGTGGCCATCACCGCGCCCTGCGCGCGTTCCCAGTGCGGTTCACTGTATGAACGTTTGATCAGGTGCTGGGCGACAGGTTCGACCCATTCAGGATCGATTCGCGCGGCAATGCGCCCCCACAAACGGCTGGTTTCCACCAGCTCCGCCACCATCGTCCATTTTGGCGGCTTCTTAAATAAGCCAGAACCCGGGAAGATGGAGAAACGGGCGTTACGCGCGCCGGTAAATTCCTGTTTATCGGCATCTTTCATACCGATATGGGAAAGCAAACCAGTCAGTAAGGCGATGTGGATTTCGCGATATTCCGCAGGCTCACTGTTCACCGGGATCCCCAGTTCTTTCACCACCTGGCGGAGCTGGGTGTAGATATCCTGCCATTCACGAACGCGCAAATAGTTAAGGAAATCGGTTTTACACTGGCGGCGAAACGCATTCGACGACAGCGCTTTTTGCTGCTCACCGAGGTAGTTCCATAGGTTAACAAACGCCAGGAAGTCAGACTCTTTGTCGTGGAAACGACGATGTTTTTCGTCGGACGCCTGCTGTTTGTCCATTGGGCGTTCGCGCGGGTCTTGAATCGACAGCGCCGAGGTAATAATCATCGCTTCGCGCACACAGCCGTGTTTTTGCGCTTCCAGCACCATACGCGCCAGGCGCGGGTCAACCGGCAGTTGTGAAAGCTGGCGGCCTAACGGCGTCAGTTTATAGGCGCTGGCCTGTTCGTCAGTGGTGATGGCGCCCAACTCTTCCAGCAAGCGCACGCCGTCCTGGATGTTGCGTTTATCCGGCGCTTCTACAAACGGGAACGCGGCGATATCGCCAAGCCCCAGCGCGGTCATCTGCAAAATAACGGACGCCAGGTTGGTGCGCAGAATTTCTGGGTCGGTAAATTCCGGGCGCGACAGGAAATCATCTTCAGAATAAAGACGAATACAGATCCCTTCCGAGACACGACCGCAGCGGCCTTTACGCTGGTTAGCGGAAGCCTGTGAAACAGGTTCAATCGGCAGACGTTGCACTTTGGTGCGGAAGCTATAGCGGCTAATACGCGCCGTGCCCGGGTCAATCACGTATTTAATACCCGGTACGGTCAGCGAGGTTTCCGCCACGTTGGTGGCCAGCACAATACGTCGCCCACTGTGCGACTGGAACACGCGGTTCTGTTCACTATTGGAAAGGCGCGCGTAAAGCGGCAACACTTCGGTGTGGCGCAGATTGAGCTTATTTAAGGCATCAGCCGTGTCGCGAATTTCACGTTCGCCGCTCATAAAGATCAGAATGTCGCCTGCGCTTTCACGCCCCAGCTCATCCACGGCGTCAAAAATCGCCTGAAGCTGGTCACGCTCGGTGTCATCGGCATCTTCGACAATCGGGCGATAGCGCACTTCCACCGGATAGGTACGGCCAGAGACTTCAATAATCGGCGCATTGTTGAAATGGCGCGAGAAGCGTTCCGGGTCGATGGTTGCCGAGGTGATGATGATTTTCAGATCAGGGCGACGCGGCAGCAGCTCTTTCAGATAACCAAGCAGGAAGTCGATATTCAGGCTGCGTTCGTGCGCTTCATCAATAATGATGGTGTCGTACTGCATCAACAGCCGGTCTTGCTGGATTTCCGCCAGCAGAATACCGTCGGTCATCAGCTTGACCATGGTGTTGTCGCTGACGTGGTCGCTAAAACGGACTTTATAGCCAATGCAACCGCCCGGCTCCGTTTTCAGCTCTTCAGCAATACGGTTAGCGACGGTGCGCGCCGCCAGTCGGCGTGGCTGAGTGTGACCAATCAGCCCTTTAATCCCGCGCCCAAGCTCCATGCAAATTTTCGGTAGCTGCGTCGTTTTACCGGAACCCGTTTCCCCTGCCACAATAACCACCTGGTTATCACGCACAGCGTTCAGGATGTCTTGTTTCTTCTGGCTAACCGGCAGGTTTTCCGGGTACTCGATTGCCGGACGTGCGGCTTCGCGTAGCACGACTTTACCGGCTGCCTGTTCGATTTCTTTTGCCATCTCCTGGTAAATGGCCTGTTGAGCATCAGGATTTTTAACTTTCTTAACACCGTGCAGACGGCGGGAAAAACGTTGTTTATCCCGCAGAGTCAGCGCGTCAAGGCGCTGGCTGAGCTGCGCAAAAGTGATTTTTTGTTGTTCGGTCATAGTGTTATTGGGCAGCATACTGCCAGGAAATTGTTCTTATAAAGTATCGCTCTAGAGTACCACATTTGCCCATTTGGTGCCTTGTTCAAAAAAACTGATAATAGAATTCGATATATTGCGCTATCCCTGTGGCAGGAATGTGAATAGAGTGTCATCAAGCAACAGGGCGCCGCCCGTCAATCAAATATAAGGAATTACCTATGAGTAAAGTATTGGTTCTGAAATCCAGCATCCTGGCAGGCTACTCTCAATCAGGTCAGCTGTCCGACTATTTTGTTGAACAGTGGCGCGAAAAACACTCTGCCGATCAGATTACCGTGCGTGACCTGGCTGCAAACCCTATTCCGGTACTGGATGGCGAGCTGGTTGGTGCGCTGCGCCCAAGCGACTCCCCACTGACTCCACGTCAGCAAGAAGCGCTGAACCTGTCCGACGAGCTGATTGCTGAGCTGAAATCTCACGACGTTATCGTGATTGCCGCGCCGATGTATAACTTCAACATCCCGACGCAACTGAAAAACTACTTTGACCTCGTAGCGCGTGCCGGTGTGACCTTCCGTTATACCGAAAATGGCCCAGAAGGCCTGGTCACCGGTAAAAAAGCGATTGTTATCACCAGCCGTGGCGGCATCCATAAAGATACCCCGACTGACCTGGTAACACCGTACCTGTCGACTTTCCTCGGCTTTATCGGGATTACCGATGTGAACTTCGTGTTTGCAGAAGGGATTGCTTACGGCCCGGAAATGGCAGCCAAATCCACGGAAAACGCGAAAGCTGCGATCGACGGTCTGGTTGCTTAATCACGCCATCTAACGCGATAAAAAGAAAAACCTACGACCCGCAATGGCGTAGGTTTTTTTTATAGCTATTCAGCAATGCGCCATAGCTGCCACATTAATTGCGCGCGGAGAATCCTAACATCACCCTTTCGCGGCAATGCTATCAAGCGTCGCCAGCACCTCAGCGGATAACGTCAGATTCGCCGCTGCCATATTTTCACGCAGATGCGCCACCGACGATGTTCCAGGGATCAACAAAATATTCGGTGAACGGTGCAGCAACCAGGCGAGCGCTACTTGCATCGGCGTCGCGTTAAGTGCACGAGCCACATCGTTCAGCGTGGCGGATTGCAGGGGTGAAAAACCACCGAGCGGGAAGAACGGAACATAGGCAATGCCGTCCTGCGCCAACGCGTCAATTAGTGCATCATCGCCGCGATGCGCAATATTGTACTCATTCTGTACGCAAACAATTTCCGCAATATTACGCGCTTCAGCCACCTGCGTTGGCGTGACGTTACTCAGGCCAATGTGCTTCACCAACCCTTGCTGTTGCAGTTCTGCCAACACAGTAAAGGTGTCTTCAATGGAGCCTTCTCGCGGCGCATGACCGTCACCCATCATCACGCGCATGTTGACGACATCAAGAACATCCAGCCCCAGATTACGCAGGTTATCGTGTACCGCTTGTTTCAGCTCCTGCGGCGAAAATGCCGGTAGCCAGGAGCCGTCGTCCCCCCGTCGCGCGCCAATTTTGGTGACAATCACCAAATCATCAGCATAGGGATGCAGGGCTTCGCGGATAATCTGATTAGTCACATGCGGGCCGTAGAAATCACTGGTATCGATGTGATTAACGCCCAGTTCCAGCGCTTCACGGAGTACGGTAATCGCCGCGTGGCGGTCTTTCGGCGGGCCAAATACACCGGGGCCAGCAAGCTGCATCGCACCGTAACCAAGGCGATTAACGGGAGTAGAACCAAGGGAAAACGTAGCGCTATAGGTCATAACGTCCTGCCTGTTTCATGATGAAAGTGGTTCTATTCTTATCCATCACTGTGCCCTGCTCAAGGAGATGTACGGCTTTATTTTATGCCATTTCATTACGGGCGCGTTTTCTTTGGCTCTAACCATTGACTGTATGTGTATACAGTATTATTTTGTCACTTATCTTTATAAAGGAGAAAGTGATGTTTATCGAGCTAGTCTATGACAAGCGCAATTTTGAAGGGCTGCCGGGCGCAAAAGAGATTATCTTGCAGGAGCTTACCAAACGCGTGCACCGTATCTTCCCGGAGGCGGATGTGCGGGTTAAGCCGATGATGACGTTGCCTGCCATCAACACCGATGCCAGCAAGCATGAAAAAGAGCAGATAAGCCGTGCCGTTCAGGAGATGTTCGAAGAAGCGGATATGTGGCTAGTCACAGAATAATGAAAGACAACACCACGGTTATCGGCAGGCCATTTGTTTCCTGTCGATAATCGGTTTCCCCCTCTGACACGCCCTGTTTAATTCACCCACGGTTATTGTCTTTTTTAATGATATATCGCCAATACTGAAACTCATTTACAGTGTAAATATACTTTTAAAATTATTTACCCTTCAATTCATTTGCCTGCTAGTGACTTAATCATCTCTAGCTAATCTGCATAAAGTAGTCATTTCAAATAATTTCACCTACTTTAATTTGATTCTTTCAAAATCACTTGATGAGACCAAACACAATCACAACATTAAAATTACAATTACCTCATAAATACGCTTAGACCTAATGATTGATCGCGAAAAACGATCAATTAAAAGCAACTAAGAGGTGTTGACTATCATCATGCCTATCTGTAATGTTCCGCATCCTTTTGCCCATAACATGACGTCAACGTTGAGTATAATTTGTATAAATCGATTGTGATTTTCTAAAATGATAAAAAAATTAAACTTCTCAAAACCCCTCAACATCATATTTTCAGGTGTCCTCTGCACGCTTATTGCGGTTTGGCTTATCATCAGCGCAAGCCAATGGTCGGACATTACGGACTCGTACCATAAGATTAATAGCAAACACATTAATAACGTGTCCCTATTTATTCGCGATGCACTACATAATTATGAGTATGCACTTGATGAGATAATCAATGCCTCACCGGATTTCTCTCTTACCAGCTATAACGAGAATAGATCCAACGTCAAGAAATTATTAATGACACAACTAAAGATGATGCCTAATGTATTAGCCATAATAGAGGGCGATGCAAAGGGGAATTATATACGAGTGCCATCATTAGATAAGAGCCTGCGTGGCATTAATGAGTACGACCCGCGTACTCGCCCGTGGTTTCATAATGCCTCTGCTGACTCGGAAAAAGCATTATTTACCAGCCCATATGATGACTATGTTTTAAACAAAAAGATTATTTCAATCTCTCGCCCTATTCTGCGAGAAGACTCGTCAACGTCCGGTGTGTTAGCCCTGGATCTTGACCTCGATTTTCTGGTGAAAATCCTGCATGA
Source organism: Kluyvera fluvialis (assembly GCF_059725275.1). Classification (NCBI taxonomy): domain Bacteria; kingdom Pseudomonadati; phylum Pseudomonadota; class Gammaproteobacteria; order Enterobacterales; family Enterobacteriaceae; genus Kluyvera; species Kluyvera fluvialis. The sequence goes on from NZ_AP046142.1 coordinate 2,693,635, forward strand.
CCTGACACCACCGGTTTCTGGCGATACGTTCATCCTTGCCAGGGATGGCCTTCCGGTCATCAAGCCATTGCGTTTTCAGGATGACAGTATGTACAGCGAGTTCTTAAAAAAATCCGTTGAGAATGATGGCTATTTCTATCATGAGGCAACCCATTCTTATTATTACTACAAAAGTATTGCCAATCCGAAATGGGTCATTTTTTATAAAGTCGATAAAAACACCCTAAATGGACTGGCGTTTCATGAAAGTATAAAGGTGACCTATGGGGTCGGCTTTGCGCTGATCATTCTGATTTTTTCCTGGTGGGGAGTAAAATCCATCGTGGACAGTATTTTCATGTCCATTGCGAGTAGCCTGCGCTACGGAAAATTCGAAGGCCTGGATGCCGCCTCATTATTACTCAATGAGCTACGTAGTACGTCAGAGCATATTGAGACGATCACCGAAAAAACGCTGACGGATAGTCTAACCGGATTACGTAACCGCCGCTCTTTCGATACCGATCTTGAAAAAATTGAGCATCATAAAAAGAGCTTTATTGCCATGATGGATATCGATAACTTTAAGCAGGTTAATGACGTTTACGGTCATGCCACCGGTGATGTGGTTCTTAAATCGGTCGCCACATTGGCGATTGAAGAACAATCTAATAATGTCATGTTTTATCGTTACGGGGGTGAGGAGTTCGCCGTTATATTTAAACACAGCGAGCTTGACGAAGCCTATGAAACATTAGAACGCCTGCGAAAAAAAGTCGAACAACGGCAATTCAGAGAGCCGGGGCTTAATGTCACGCTCAGCGTGGGGCTGTGCAGTTTACATAATATCTCGGTTACCGAGGCCGTTGAAAAAGCCGATAGCCTGCTGTATGAAGCGAAAAAATCCGGTAAAAATAAAACGGTGATTAACGTATAACCGCGTCGCGGGTTCCGGTGGCGGCGACAGGCATCCGGCATCATCAATGCATTATACCGCTCAGAAACGGGGCATCTTCAGCCTGTACTAAAAGTATCGCGGGCGTTTGTGGCGTGAAATCGGTTTGCACCAACCACGCCACACTCTCCGTTGATGGAGGATTCTTGGCATTCGTTTCGCTCCCTCGCCCATTGCCGCGAGAAATTTAGGGGTATTCCTGCCAGACGGTTTGCATTTTTTTACGTTATATAATCAAATATACACCGTATATTATCCCCTCCTAACTGAGCGATTCATGTCTACATTACAACGTTTACTCCTGAGCCTGACGCTGGCCTGCGCTAGCCTGGCCGCCGTCCCTGCGGCACATGCCGAACGCACCGTGACCGACCAACTTGGCCGCCAGGTAACACTGCCTGATACCGTTAACCGGGTGGTGGTGTTACAGCATCAAACGCTGAATCTACTGGTGCAGCTCAACGCCGCTGACGATATCGTCGGTGTACTCAGCAGTTGGAAAAAGCAGCTCGGCCCCGCATTCGTGCGTTTTATGCCGTCGATTGAAAAGCTGCCAATGCCTGGCGATTTAACCCAGGTCAATATTGAAAGTTTACTGGCGTTGCATCCGCAGGTCGTTTTCGTCGCTAACTATGCCCCTGCCGCCATGATCCAGCAGATTCAAAATGCCGGTATTCCGGTGGTCGCCATTTCGCTACGTGAAGATGCCGCAGGCGAGAAAAACAAAATGAACCCGTCGATGCCCGACGAAGAACACGCCTACAACGAAGGGCTAAAACAGGGCATCCGCCTGATTGGTGAAGTGGTGAATCGTCAAGATGAAGCCAACTCGCTGATTGATTACACCTTCGCCGCCCGCGCAAAGTTTAACGCTGCGGTTGCCAATATGGCCCAAAAAGACAAAGTGCGGGTGTATATGGCTAACCCCGATTTAAATACCTATGGCTCTGGTAAATATACCGGCCTGATGATGCAACATGCGGGCGCCATCAACGTGGCCGCCGCCAGCGTCAAAGGCGCACGCCAGGTTTCGTTAGAACAGGTGCTGCAATGGAACCCGCAGGTGATCTTCGTTCAGGATCGCTACCCGGAAGTGGTGGAACAGATAACCCACGACCCGCAATGGCAGGCTATCGATGCGGTTAAAAACCACCGCGTGTGGCTGATGCCAGAATACGCTAAAGCCTGGGGCTACCCGATGCCGGAAGCGCTGGCGATTGGCGAGCTGTGGATGGCAAAAAAACTCTACCCGCAGCGTTATAAAGAGATAGATGTCGATGCTCAGGCGCAGGACTACTATCACCGTTTCTATCGCACAGACTGGCAGGCTAATGCACATCAGTAGTCGGCCTAAAACGGTTCAGGGCGGGCTGATGTTGCTCACTCTGGGGGTCGCCGTGGTATCACTGTGTTTCGGCCAGTACGGCTTATCGCTTAGTGATGTTTTACAGCAGTTGGCACACCCGCACGATACCCACGATATCGCGCATCAAATTGTCTGGTCAGTACGCTTGCCGCGTATTGTGATGGCGCTGTTAGCAGGCGGTGCGCTGGGGTTATGCGGCGCAACGCTTCAGGGCGTGTTTCAAAACCCCCTGGTTGACCCGCATATTATTGGCGTGACCTCCGGCTCTGCCTTTGGCGGCACGCTGGCTATTTTGTTGGGGTTAAGCCTGCCGCTCATGATGAGCACCACCTTTTTCTTTGGCCTGCTGGCCTTAACGCTGGTCTACCTGCTGGCGGCGCTTCAGGGGCGGGAAAGTACGCTGGTGTTAATTTTGGCGGGCATTATTCTCAGCGGTTTTTTTGCCGCATTAGTCAGTTTGATGCAGTACATGGCCGACACCGAAGAGGTGCTGCCGAACATTGTTTTTTGGCTGTTGGGCAGTTTTGCCACCGCCAACTGGACAAAGGTCTGGCTGCTGGCAATCCCCGTCGCGGTTGCGGCGTCGGTGTTGTACCAACTGCGTTGGCGAATCAATTTGCTCTCGCTCGATGATAAAGACGCCCGGGCGCTGGGCGTACGGGTCACTGCGCTTCGACGCGGCGTTTTACTGTGTTGCGCGCTGCTGGTTGCCGCCCAGGTCGCCGTCAGCGGCAGTATCGCCTGGGTGGGATTAGTGATCCCGCATCTGGCGCGGATGCTTACCGGAGCCGATCACCGCCGCCTGTTGCCCTGCGCTTTTTGGCTGGGCGCCAGTTTTATGCTGCTGGTTGACGACCTCGCGCGCACCTTAACCGCCGCTGAAATCCCCATAGGGATTATTACCGCACTGGTGGGCGCACCGTTGTTCACCGTGATGCTGGTACGCGCCAGCCGGAAAGGAATGCTCAAATGACTCCTACGTTGACGCTTTCACAACTGGAATACGGACATAAGTCACCGCTGTTTGCACCGTTAAACCTGCACTGCCAGCCCGGAGAAATCTGGGCAATATTAGGCGCGAATGGGCGCGGCAAAAGCACGTTGCTCGATACCATCACCGGCGTGTTACCGGCACTATCCGGTGAGATAACCGTGACGGGCGGTGTGGGCATTGTGCCGCAGTCTTTTCGCCCTGCTTTCGCCTGGCGCGTGCGCGAAGTGGTGCTGATGGGGCGTGCGCGGCATATCGCGCTGTTTGCGCAACCGCAGGATGAAGACGAACGGCAGGTGATGGCGGCGCTGGCATTACTGAACATTACGTCGCTCGCCGATGCGTTATTCAGCACCCTTTCCGGCGGCCAGCAGCAGTTAGTGATGATTGCCCGCGCGCTGGTGAGCGCCAGCCAGAATATTTTGTTGGATGAACCCTGCTCGGCGCTGGATTTAGGCAACCAGCAAACGGTTTTGCAGCTTATCTCTGACCTCGCCCATAAGCAGTCGCGCAGCGTAATGTTCACCACGCACGACCCGACTCATGCGCTACAGGTGGCAAGCCATACGCTGTTGCTGTTGCCAAACCGCCAATGGCTCGCGGGGCCAACGGCGGAAGTGGTGCAAGAAAACGCTCTGCAACAGGCTTACGGTGTGGCGGTGCGAAAAATCCAGCTTGAGGATTACCCTACCGCCGTCGTTACCCCGCTATTTACTCTGCGCCGCTAGCCGCAATAAATCCGGCCTCGCGCAGGCAGCGTTGCCCTTCATCCGCAAGGACGAACTGGTAAAACTGCCGCGCGGCGTCGCTATCATCAAGCAGCGCCATAAAGTATTCACAGTTGATATTCCACGGTGAAGGGATGTTGACGCAGAGGATATCGTCTTGCCCCGCCAGCGCCGTCGCGTAGTGCGCATAGCCGATGAACAGGTCGGTTAAGTTTTCGCGGATAAGCCAACTGCTCGCCAGCACGTCCGGCGGTAACGTCAGGGAATCGCGCCCGCCGACTAATGGCATTGCCCGCAGTTTCAGCGCGTCCCCCAAACCCGGATAGCTCTCCTCCAGGCGCGAAAACAACTGCCAGGTGTAATCACCGGAAGGGTCGCACAGCGGGGTTGAGGTCGCCAGGCGCAGCGAGGGATCCTCTAGCAGCGCGAGCCAATCTTTACCCGCCGTTTGTGCCGTGTTCCTCGCAGTCAGGATCAGGGCGTTGCGGGCAAAAATACGCAAACCGTGCGCTCGTCCAGCTTCACAAAGCGCCTGCGGGTGCTGGCGATTAGCAGAAGCGAAGAGCGAACACGGCGTGCCGTTTTCTATGCGTTCACGCAGTAGGCCGGCTGGGCCAAAAACCATTTCAATCGCAATGCCAGTCCGTTGGCGAAAAAGCGCCTGTAATGGAATAAAGGCGCGGCGGAGGCTACCCGCCGCCAGAAGTGTCAGTGAGGCGTTCATGGTCAGTTATTCACAGTCTGGAGAGAGCGTTATGTTACCCAGGCTATTACGCGACTGACCAGCGCTTTAGCGATCAATTTCTGCCAGCGCTTTCAACTGCTCCGGGGTGGCTACCGGTAAATGGAAGAAATCAAGATAGGCGGGGATCATCTCAAACAGCATATCTGTGCCCTGCTGTATCGGGCAGTCGCGCGCCAGTGCCGCCTGTAAAAATGGCGTAATGGCCTGTTTCATGACCACTTCCCCGACAAACGTGCCGGGCGCAATGCGCTGTACATCCATCGGGAGTGGGTCACCTACAGACATTCCCAGCGGCGTGGCGTTAACCACCAAATCATGCCCTGCCGGATCGTTACTCATCACCGTTAAATGTAACTGCGGATAATAGCGTTGCAAACGCGCGGCGAGCGCCTGCGCAACTTCCGCACGGGCGTCATACAGCGTTAGCGCGCTTACGCCCGCCGCCGCCAGCGAGGCGGCAATCGCAGACCCCACGCCACCGCTGCCCACCACCAGCGCACGTGCGCCGTGGGTGCGAAAACCTTTACGTTGGATACCGCGCACAAACCCTTCGCCATCAAACATATCGCCGGTTAGCGTGCCGTCGGCTTCACGGCGAATGGCATTACAGGCTCCGGCAATTTGCGCCGTTGGGCTAAGGCGCGCCAGCAGTGCGCAAGTCGCCACTTTATGCGGCATCGTGACCAATGCACCGGCAATATTGGTCAGCGAGAATAACGTAGGGATAAACGCGGCATAATCCTGCGGTTTCACCCCCATTGGCACGACTTTGACGTCCACACCCTGATTTTCAAACCACGGGTTGTAGATCATCGGCGCTTTAAAACTTTCGGTCGGATATCCCAGGTGGGCAATTAACTGTGTGCGTCCACTAATTTGCATGAGACTCTCCTTGCGCCGGGACATCCAGCTCGATACGTTTGACATCGCCTAAGATAAACAGATAGGCCACCACTCCCAGCAGCGCTGCGCCGCCGATGTACACCAGCGCATAGAAGAAACTGCCAAAAGCCGCCACGATAAAGCCAATCACCAGCGGCGTGAGGATCCCTGCCAGGTTGGCGCAGAAGTTAAACAATCCACCGGTTAAACCGCCCAGCCCTTTCGGCGCCATATCGGAAATCAGCGTCCAGCCCAGCCCTACCATGCCCTGTCCGAAGAAGGCAAAAGACATCACCAGGATCACCGCCGTATCGCTGGTCAGCCAGTTAGCGCTAATAATGCAGCTCGCCATCAGCAGCCCAGCGATAATTGGCAGTTTGCGCCCCAGATTGGCGCTACCGGTCGCTTTCAGCAACTTATCGGAAATCCAGCCGCCAAACATCACACCGCCCGCCGCCGCGAGGAATGGCAGAATGGCAAAGAAGCCCACCTTCAGCCACGGCATATGGCGCTCGGTGGCTAAATAGGTCGGGAACCAGGTCAGGAAGAAGACCAGCACGGTGTTACCGGCAAACTGGCCGATGCTGGCACCAATAATCTGCCGTTTACCCAGCAACTGGCGTACCAGCGGCCAGCTAAACGCCTGATGTTGCTCCGCGCCACTGCTCATCCCGCCGCCTGCGGTAATGTATTCACGCTCTTGTTGGCTTAAACGGGTGTCTTCGTGCGGTTCGCGATAATGCCGCCACCAGACCAGCGCAAACACGATACCCACTACGCCAACGGTGATAAACAGCGTGCGCCAGCCGAAGCCGTCCATAATCCAGAACAGCAGCGGCGCAAAGCAGGCTAGCCCAAGATATTCCCCGACGGTATACACCGCCGTGGCTTTTGCGCGTTCATGCTGCGGGAACCAGGCGCTGACCACTCGGCTATTGACCGGGAAACACGGCGCTTCGCTCACCCCGAGGCCAAAGCGGCACAGCAGTAGCGATTTTAAGCCGACGGCAAAACCGTGGAATAACGTAAACAGTGACCACAGTGCCAGCGACAGAAAATAGGTCACTTTGTTACCAAAACGGTCAAGGAACAGGCCGCCGGGAATTTGCGCCAGTGCGTATGTCCACGCGAAGGCGGAAAAGACAATCCCCATCATGGCGGCGCCAATCCCCAACTCTTGGGTAAGCTGCGGAGCGGCGATGCCAAGCACGGTACGGTCGAGGTAGTTGATCATCGTGCCGACGGCGAGCAGCGACAAAATGCCGATACGCCGCCGCGAGCGGGGAACTGCGTTTACCGCCTCAGCGGAAGCCACGCGATTATGGCGAAGAGTGTTCATAGTTGTTACCTGTTGTTGTCGAGTGCAGATGAATATTATTTTTATGGTCTATCTTTGGCCGCATACGTACCGATTGGTACAGCTACGCGTCTAACGGTACTGCATTGCCGAAAGCCGCACGGCGGCGTTCACCGCCCCATACTGGGCATAGCCGTGGCGTCTTTCGGTTAATTCAAAGAAGAAACGGCCTTCGCTAAATGGCCAGGTATAACGGTGGAGAAACTCCCCGCCTGCGCTATCACGATCGTAGAGAATCTGTTGGCGTTGCAGTTGCGCAACTCGCTGCGGGTCACCAAAACGCGCCAGCAGATCGTCGTAGTAGTTGGCAGGAACAGACAGCGAGAGCGACGCCGCCAGCGGTTGGTTTTCCAGTAATGCCGGTAAATCATGGCAGGCAAACGCCGCATGTTGCAGACCCGCGCCCTGATAACAGGCGACCGAGCGGGCAATTTGCGTCGCCCGACTTTGCGAGATATTGAGCGCCAGACGGATATTTCCCTGCGGGCTTTGTACCGCCAGGCTGCGCACTAAACCATACGGATCGGGCAGGGTTTGTTCGTGTTCGAGCGTAAAGCCCAGCACCGCGCGGCAAAACATCACCCAGTTATCGCGGCTGTCGGCTTCCATCCCCAACGCCAGGTGGTCAATCCCCAGCAGTGCGCCGCCGTTGGCCGCCGCAGTCAAATTGAAATCTTGCGAGTAGATATCGAGATGGTCATCGACTAAATAGACCAGGCTGCCGTCTGGCGCACAGACTGCCGGAATGGTGCTTTCGTTCGGCCCCACTTCGCCCTGCCAGGTGGCATAGCCATAGGCTTTTGCGCGCGCTACGATGGGCGCGCTGTCGCTAACCCGCAGCGCCATCGCGCACAGTGAAACGCCATGACGCTGATAGAAGTGATCCGCCCAGCTATGAGGCTGATAGTTGATAATCACCCGCGCCCCGCCGTTGCTCCACAGCGCCACTTGTTTTGAGCGGTGCATTCCCGCCAACTGGAAGCCCATGCCGCTGAGCATGGTGCTGAGTTTTTTTGCCTCCGCTGGGCTTGCGGCAAACTCGATAAATTCAGTGCCTTTGAATGTGGGCAAATCCGCCGTGTGGAACAGGTCAGCGTCGTTGTGCGCCAGCGCGCGGTAAGTTTGTTCTTCCAGCCACAGCAGTGAACGGTAGCCATCTTTGGCGGTAGAACCGTTGGGCGAAGCGCGAAAACCGTCGTTAAAAATTTCCAGCGACCACGGCCCGCGATAGCCAAGGCGGGTCAGTTCACTGGCAAATTCCACCAGCGGTAACTCCCCTTGCCCCGGGAAACAGCGGAAATGGCGGCTCCATTCGAGCACATCCATTTTCATCAGCGGTGCATCGGCAAGTTGCAGGAAGGTGATTTTATCCATCGGCACTTCATGTAGCCGCCGCAGGTCATCGCCCAGCGACAAGATATGGAAGCTATCCAGCACAATGCCAAGCGCCGGGCTATTCACCGCTTTCACCCGTTGCCAGGCCTGATACCAACGGTTGACGTGAGTTCCCCAGGCCAGCGCTTCATAACCGATATGGATATTTTCCTGCTCCGCTAACGTTGCCAGCGCGCGCAAGTCGGCGACCTGCTGGTCAAAATCTGCAGAACAATCTGCCTGTACGTTGCTGCACAGCAGTAAGGTGTCGCAGCCCAGTTCATGCATCAGCGCAAACTTACGCTTTGCTCTTTCCATGTTCGCGGTAAACTGGGCGCGAGTGCTGCCTTCAAAGTCTCGAAACGGTTGAAACAGTGTGATTTTTAGCCCCAGATCGTCGGCCATGTTTCGGATATCGGTCGGCGTACCGGTATAATAGAGCAGATCATTTTCGAAGATTTCAACGCCCTGATAGCCCGCCGCCGCGATGGCGCTTAGCTTTTCAGGCAGGGTTCCAGAAATAGACACGGTAGCAATCGAACGCAACATGGTTTCACCTGGCTCATACTGTGACAGTTGCATCGAATATGAATCATTTGGTTCAGCCATGCCAGAATTAGTTGCCAATTTGTGATCATTATGTGTATTTTCTGTGCCACTGGAAAAGTCAACAGGAGTTGTTATGTCCACCCTCGTTCCCGATGAAGCTCAATCGCTTAAAACCCGTATTTTTACCGCTGCGATCGCCGTTTTCGCCGAACATGGGCTGGCTGGAGCCAGGATGGAACAAATCGCCGGAGAGGCGCAAACCACCAAGCGCATGGTGGTTTATTACTTCAAAACCAAAGAGCAGTTGTACCAGGCGGTACTGGAATATGTGTATACCCGCATTCGCGAAACGGAGCAGCAGCTAGGGCTTGAGAATCAACCGCCGGTTGAAGCATTGGTGCAACTGGTGAAATGGAGCGTGCGCTATCATGCCGAACATGCTGATTTTATGCGGATTATTTGCATGGAGAACATGCAACGAGGCAAATGGCTGCTGGCGTCGGGAAACCTGAAGCGGTTGAACAAAAGCGCCCTTTCGCTGCTGGAGCATATTTTACATCGCGGGCAGCAACAGGGCATTTTTCAACCCGCGCTGGAAGCACGGGATGTCCATCGCTTGATCAGTAGCTTTAGCTTTTACCAGGTATCCAACTTCTACAGCTTTAATAGCCTCTATCTGGAGGGGCCGCTTCCGGACATCGATGACGATACGCTCATCGCCCACCATAGCGAGCTGGCGGTTAAAGCGATTCTGCGCTTTGTCATCGCGTAATTATTCTTAATATCAGGTGGTTATGCCTGGCCTGCCAGCGCAGCTACCACCCTTTGCATCGCTTCGCGCGTTAATTCTGAACGCTGAACTTTGCTATTCGCCAACTCGGTTCGTAGCACACCAGCGATAACAATATGTTTCGGTTCTTGCCCAAGATCGCGCATTTCGAGTACCACTTTACCCACCACGCGACACATCTCCTGGTATAAAACGTCGTCTTTTGTCAGATTTCCCATCGTTTACGCTCGCTAATTTCCATTAAGAATCAAATTATTATTGTTTCTTTTGAGCGACAAAGCAAATTGCCACACCGTGCTGATACCATGTTGTTGCGCACCGAAACTGTTACAGTTTCACACAAAAATCGTTTTTGTTTTGTTAATTAACACATTTTGTTTTTGAAACAGCGTTTTTATTTTCTTTTTTGCGTATTACATCGTATAATCCGCACCGTTTCTTTCTTGAATGGTTTCAGCTCATTGGACTGCATTAATAAACGATTAAAACATCGCCTATTTAACTATGCTGAACCTCTAGCACACTTTCCTCTGCACGCTTTTTTTATGTCACCTATTCTTATGGCGTGGCATAGCAACTTTCGTAACACAGGTTTGACTCCGTGGCCGTGCGCGCATGGGGCGAGAATTTCATATCCTTTCCAATCTCAACTTAAAGACTAAGACTGTCATGAAAAAGACCAAAATTGTTTGCACCATCGGGCCGAAAACCGAATCCGAAGAGATGTTAGGCAAAATGCTCGACGCGGGCATGAACGTTATGCGTCTGAACTTCTCTCACGGCGACTATGCTGAACACGGTCAGCGCATCAAGAATCTGCGCAACGTGATGAGCAAAACCGGTAAGAAAGCCGCTATCCTGCTGGATACCAAAGGCCCAGAAATCCGTACTATCAAGCTGGAAGGCGGTAACGACGTTTCCCTGAAAGCTGGCCAGACCTTCACTTTCACCACTGATAAGTCCGTTGTCGGTAACAGCGAAATCGTTGCTGTCACCTATGAAGGCTTCACCAAAGACCTGAGCGTTGGCAACACCGTACTGGTAGACGATGGTCTGATCGGTATGGAAGTTACCGCTATCGAAGGTAACAAAGTTATCTGTAAAGTGCTGAACAACGGCGACCTGGGTGAAAACAAAGGCGTTAACCTGCCGGGCGTTTCCATCGCGCTGCCAGCACTGGCTGAGAAAGACAAACAAGATCTGATCTTCGGTTGCGAGCAAGGCGTTGACTTCGTTGCTGCGTCCTTCATCCGTAAACGTTCTGACGTTATCGAAATCCGTGAGCACCTGAAAGCGCACGGCGGCGAAAACATCCAGATTATCTCCAAAATTGAAAACCAGGAAGGCCTGAACAACTTCGACGAAATCCTCGAAGCGTCTGACGGTATCATGGTTGCTCGTGGCGACATGGGCGTTGAAATCCCGGTTGAAGAAGTTATCTTCGCCCAGAAAATGATCATCGAAAAATGTATCCGCGCACGTAAAGTCGTTATCACTGCGACCCAGATGCTGGATTCCATGATCAAAAACCCACGCCCTACCCGCGCTGAAGCAGGCGACGTGGCTAACGCCATCCTCGACGGTACTGACGCAGTTATGCTGTCTGGCGAATCCGCTAAAGGTAAATACCCGCTGGAAGCTGTGACCATCATGGCAACCATCTGCGAACGTACCGACCGCGTGATGACCAGCCGTCTGGATTTCAACCACGACAGCCGTAAACTGCGCATCACCGAAGCAGTCTGCCGCGGTGCGGTTGAAACGGCTGAAAAACTGGACGCACCGCTGATCGTCGTTGCAACCCAGGGCGGTAAATCTGCTCGCGCTATCCGTAAATACTTCCCGGATGCCACCATCCTGGCGCTGACCACCAACGAAACAACCGCTCGTCAGCTGGTGCTGAGCAAAGGCGTTGTGGCGCAGGTAGTCAAAGAAATCAACTCTACCGATGATTTCTACCGTCTGGGTAAAGAAGTCGCTGTTGAAAGCGGTCTGGCACAGAAAGGCGACGTTGTAGTGATGGTTTCTGGCGCCCTGGTACCAAGCGGAACCACCAACACTGCTTCCGTACACGTACTGTAATAATCAACATACTTATTATAGTTTGCTTAAAAAGCGCCCATTGGGCGCTTTTTTTATACACTCTGATAACACTGCTCAATAAAAAAGCAAATAGGATTTCACTATTTAATCTTCGATTATCTAAGATGAATCCGATGGAAGTTCCCTGTTTTCACAGACTTTTTCCCTACTAAAACGTAAAGTCGATGGTTCTTTGAGCGAACGATCAAAAATAAGGGAAAACGCATAAAAAAATATTCTCAATATAAAAAAGTTTGTGTAATACTTGTAACGCTACATGGAGATTAACTCAATCTAGAGGGTATTTATAATGAATCGTACTAAACTGGTACTGGGCGCGGTAATCCTGGGTTCTACTCTGCTGGCAGGTTGCTCCAGCAATGCTAAAATCGATCAGCTGTCTTCTGACGTTCAGACTCTGAACGCTAAAGTTGACCAGCTGAGCAACGACGTGAACGCAATGCGTTCCGACGTTCAGGCTGCTAAAGACGACGCAGCTCGTGCTAACCAGCGTCTGGACAACCAGGCTCACTCTTACCGTAAGTAAGAGTTCTGGTAATAAAAATGGCGCACATTGTGCGCCATTTTTTTTGTCTGTGATAGCCCTTCCCTTACTGTGTGACCTTCCCTGAGTTTGCCTCGTTTTGCACCGACAGCACTGGCGCTGCCGCCGCGGTCGTCCCCTTCGCGTCAGACACAATCACCGGATAGCCAGCACGCCGTGCCAACGTTTTCTGTACCTGAGCGTCGTTCACACTGCCATGATCGGCAAATTGCTTAAAGCCCGATGACAACGTCAACTTCATGGTTTGCGTGTCCTGCGCGTCGCTTTGCGACAACGGGCGATGCACTTCAAGATAACCCGCGCCATTCGGCTCCAGCGAATATTTCACCGGCTCGTTGATAATCCGCACCGGCGTACCGCTGCGCACCTGAGCAAACAGCGCTTTAATATCCGGGGCGTTCATTCGAATACAGCCAGAGCTTACGCGCAGCCCGACGCTGTCCGGTGCGCTAGTGCCGTGAATCAGGTATTCACCATTGCCATATGCTAAACGCAGCGCAAAGCGCCCCAGCGGGTTATTTGGCCCCGCAGGGACAACCGCAGGCAACGTGACACCGCGCTCCAGCGAACGGGCGCGTATACCCGGCGTTGGCGTCCACGTTGGGTTCGGGATTTTTTGCCCGATGCGAGTGGTCATTTCCGGCGTTTCCAGCCCTTGCAGGCCAATGCCGATAGGATAAACCTGCACTAGCTGCTGGCCCGGCGGGAAGTAATACAGCCGCAGTTCCGCCAGGTTCACCACAATCCCTTCACGCGGAACATCCGGCAGAAGCATTTGCGACGGGATAGTGACTACCGTGCCCGGTTTCGGCACCGGAGCGATCGTATTGTTGGCCTCCAGGATCAGCATAGCGGCGGTATCAAAACGCCGGGCGATGGCCTGTAGGTTTTTATCCCCCTCCTGAACGGTGTAGGTTTGATTGTGGCCGATTAAACGACTGTTGGCAGGGGGTAACGGGTAATCGACTGCCCAGGCGCTTGAGAACGCGCTGAGGGCGCTTAAAATGCTGAGGGTTAAGAGGGACGCGCGCTTCATATCTGGATTCCTTATTCATATTCACTGACACAATGCCAGAAAGCTGAACTACCCGTTGGCGGGCTCGCGGCCCGCCTTGCGTAACAGAATGAAAGCTGTCTTTTCTATATTAGCTAAAACTCGCCGCCTGCGTGCGAATTGCGCGGATCATCGCTTCCAGCCCCTGCGAGCGCGAGGGCGTGAGGTGTTTCGCCAGCGCCAGTTTTTCAAACCAGGGGCGAACATCAAACGCTACAATATCGGCGGCGGTCATCCCATCATAGAGAATAAAGACGACAGCAATCAACCCTTTAACGATTGCCGCATCGCTATCCCCCTCAAAAGCAACCCGCCCCTGCTCATCGCTCGCCATCACAATCCATACCTGGCTTTGGCAACCCTGGATAAGATGTTCAGCGCGATGTTTTTCTGGGCTAAGCGCCGGTAAACGCTGGCCTAACTCAATGATATAGAGATATTTTTCTTCCCAGTTGGCGCAACGGTTGAAGTTGCGCACCAGTTTGTCTTTATCCGGTAAAGCCGCCATTGATTGGCACTCCCTGTTAAGCCAGCAAACGCTGAATACGCTGTAACCCAGCCACCAGCCGGTCAACCTCTTCCACGGTGTTATACATCGCCAGCGAGGCCCGACACATGGCGGGAACCTGATAAAAATCCATCAGCGGCATTGCGCAATGATGCCCGGTGCGCACCGCAATGCCGTAGTTATCGAGGAAGCTCCCCACGTCGTAAGCGTGGTGTTGGCCTAAATTAAACGCGATAACGCCTAGCCGTTGTGCGGGGCCGTACAGATGCAGCTCGGGCACATTTGCCAGCGCGTCCAAGGCGTAGCGCATCAGCGTCTGCTCATATTCCGCGATAGCGGTAAGCCCCAGCGCGCTAACGTAATCCAGCGCAGCCCCCAGGCCGATGATCCCGCCAGTGTTCGGCGTACCCGCTTCAAATCGCCACGGCGCTTTTGCCCATGTCGTGCCTTGCGTCAGGCTTACCGTGGCAATCATCGCCCCACCGCCTTCCCACGGCGGCATCGCCTGTAAGATGTCCGATTTCACATACAGCGCGCCAATGCCGGTTGGCCCATACAGCTTATGGCCGGAGAAGGCGTAAAAATCGCAGTCCAGTGCCTGCACATCGACGGGCAAGTGCATAACCGCCTGCGCCCCGTCCACCAGCACTTTTGCGCCATGCTGGCGCGCCAATGCAATGAGCGCGGTGAGGGGATTTTCCGTGCCCAGCACATTCGACACCTGCGCCACTGCCAGTAATTTGGTTTTATCGTCAAATAACGTGGCGGCGATATCCCGTTGTAATGTGCCGTCGGCATTTAGCGGGATCACCCGCAGTTGCGCGCCGCTACGGGCGCAAAGCATCTGCCACGGCACAATGTTGGCATGATGTTCCATCGCGGTAATCACGATATTGTCACCCGCCACAACGTTGGCGTTACCCCAGCTATTCGCCACCAGGTTAATCGCCTCGGTAGTGCCGCGCACGAAGACGATTTCTTCCGCGCTGGCGGCGTTCAAAAACGTGGCGACTTTCTGCCGCACCTCTTCCATCCGCGCCGTGGCCTCGGCGCTGAGAGTGTGAATCCCCCGGTGTACCGCCGCATAGCCGTGGCGATAAAATGTCGCTTCAGCGTGGATTACCGCCTCCGGTTTTTGCGCACTGGCGGCAGAATCGAGATACACCAGCGGCTGGCCATTGACTTCGCGAGCTAAAATAGGGAAATCCCCGCGCACCTGTTGTACTGAAAAGGTCATAAGTTGCCTCCTGCCAAACGCTGCCCAATGCGCGCTAACACGGACTGTTTAAGCGGCTCCAGGACAATGGCATCCGTCAACCCGGCGGCAAACGCATGGAGGAGGATGTTCCTCGCCTCCTCCTGCGCAATCCCGCGCGAGCGGAGATAAAAGAGCTGTTCGTCGTCGATTCGCCCCACCGTCGCGCCGTGGCTGCACTTCACGTCATCGGCGTATATTTCTAACTGCGGTTTGGTATCGACTTCCGCCAGACGCCCCAGCAACAGGTTGTTGTTGGTCATCTGTCCGTCGGTTTTTATCGCATGTGGCGCAACGGTAATCACCCCGTTAAACACCGCCCGACCTTTGTCATTGACGATGGTTTTGTGCAACTGGCGGCTATTACAGTAGCCCTGATTGTGCTCAAGCCAGGTGCGGGTGTCGCAAACCTCGTTATTGACCGGCATCGCCAGGCTATTGAGCCGTAGCGTGCTGTTCTCACCATTCAACTGCGTGCTGGTGTGATGGCGCGTCACCGCCGCGCCCAGCAAAAAGCTGTGGCTGGCCGCCAGAGCATCACGCCCCAGGCGTAGATCGTTATGCGCAAAGTGATAGCTCTGGGCGTTTTCAAAACCAAACTTAACATGCTGGAGCTGTGCGTTATCGGCCACCGTCATGGTCAAGCGCGCGCCGGTAAAATGGCGCCACGCGTTCAGACTGACATACTGCTCAATCAGCATGGCTTGCGCGCCTTCGTCCAGTTGTAAATGGTGACGATAATGCGCGGTGTTCATTTCGTCCGTCTCCAGACCACGGGTAATATGCAGCAACAGCAACGGCCTGGCGGGACGTTGATGGCGTCCCACCTGAATATGGGTGACGCTGGTGGCGAGGCTTTCCGTCAGATGTAAGAACACCTCACCGCGAATAGCCTCCGGCAGCGACTGTCGTTGGTCGTCCACGCGCACCACAAAACCGCTGTCGGTAAGGTCGTCACTCAATTCTGCGACATACTGCCCGTCTACAAAGACTAACCGCCACGCATCGAGCGCCAGCGCGTGCGCATCACGTTCGGCAGCGCTCAGCGCAGGCAGTGCTGGTGCAACAAAGGTGCTCGCCAACAACTTGTCCAGCGGGGTGTATTTCCACTCTTCATCTTTGCGCGTTGGCAGCCCCAGGCACTGTAGCTGCTGGAGATGCTGCTGCGCCTGAGTGGACACCGACCCACCGCGCGACTGAAACAGCGTTTGCCATTGTTGTAACGCGCTATTGTTGTTCGCTAAGCCAGCCATAGCCCTGCTCCTCCAGTTGTTTCACCAGTGTGAAGTCACCGGATTTCACAATGCGCCCCTGGTAAAGCACATGCACCACGTCGGGCTTGATATAGTCCAGAATGCGTTGGTAGTGCGTCACAATAATGAACGCCCGCTTACCGTCGCGCAGTGAGTTCACGCCGTCGGCTACGATCTTCAACGCATCAATATCCAGCCCTGAGTCTGTTTCATCCAGTATGCACAGCGCCGGTTCCAGTACCGCCATCTGGAGAATATCGTTACGTTTTTTCTCACCGCCGGAAAAACCGACGTTGACCGAGCGGGTGAGCAAATCTGCGGGCATTTTGAGCAACTCAATTTTTTCTTCCATCAGATCCTGAAAATCAAAGCGATCCAACGGTTCCTGACCACGATGTGCTCGCACCGCATTCAGCGCGGTTTGCAGGAAAAATTGGTTACTGACGCCGGGAATTTCAACCGGATACTGGAAGGCCATAAAAATACCTTCGCCCGCGCGTTCTTCCGCTGACAGCGCCAGCAAGTCGTTGCCGTTAAAGCTCACCGCCCCGCCCGTGACGGTGTAATCCTCACGTCCGGCAAGCGTGGCAGAGAGCGTACTTTTACCGGAACCATTCGGCCCCATAATGGCGTGCACTTCACCAGGGCGAACTTCCAGATTCACGCCACGGAGGATGGCTTTATCGTCAACGGCAACCTGTAACTCTTTAATACTCAACATATTGTTCCCTTAATCTTTAACCGACGCTGTGTTCAAGGCTGATAGCCAGCAGTTTTTGTGCTTCCACGGCAAACTCCAGCGGTAGCTCAGAGAAAACATCCTTACAAAAACCGTTAACAATCATTGAAATAGCGTCATCCTCGCTGATACCGCGCTGTAGGCAGTAGAACAGCTGGTCTTCGCCAATCCGTGACGTTGTCGCTTCATGTTCCAGTTGGGCGCTGTTGTTGCGGCACTCGACGTAGGGGAATGTGTGCGCGCCGCAGTCCGGGCCAATCAACATGGAGTCACATTGGGTGTAATTACGGGCGTTGGTCGCCGTCGGCATGATTTTGACCAGCCCCCGGTAGCTGTTCTGGCTGTGCCCTGCGGAGATCCCTTTTGAGATAATGGTCGATTTGGTGTTTTTACCAATGTGGATCATCTTGGTGCCGGTATCGGCCTGCTGATGACCGCTGGTCAGCGCGACTGAGAAGAACTCGCCCACGGAGTTATCCCCGCGCAAAATACAGCTCGGGTATTTCCAGGTGATCGCCGAGCCGGTTTCCGACTGTGTCCAGGACATTTTGCTGTTTTCGCCTTCGCACAGCGCGCGCTTGGTGACAAAGTTGAGAATACCGCCGCTGTTGTTATCGCCGGGGAACCAGTTCTGTACGGTGGAGTATTTTACCTCCGCGTCTTTATGGATAATCACCTCAACAACCGCCGCATGTAGCTGGTAACTGTCGCGAACGGGCGCTGAACAGCCTTCAATATAGCTAACATAGCTGCCTTCATCGGCAATCAGGATGGTGCGTTCAAACTGACCGGTTTTTTCAGCATTAATGCGGAAATAGGTTGAAAGCTCCATCGGACAGCGCACACCTTTCGGGATATAAATAAATGTGCCGTCTGAGGCCACTGCGGCGTTAAGTGCGGCAAAGAAGTTGTCGTTTGCCGGAACTACCGTGCCGAGATAACGCTGTACCAGTTCAGAATGCTCGTGAATCGCTTCGCCAAAGGAGCAAAAGATGATGCCCTGCTCGGCCAGTTTTTCCCGATATGTTGTCGCCACCGACACCGAGTCAAAAATGGCGTCCACCGCCACTTCTTTACCTTCACGTACCGGCACACCGAGCTGATTAAATGCGGCTTCCACTTCATCCGTTAAAAAGCCGCCCGTTCCGGTTTGTTGTTGCGCCCCCGGCTGCGACGCGCAGGTGTCATCGCAATTACCACAAGATGGCGCCGAGTAATAGCTGTAGTCCTGATAGTTGAGCCTGTCGTAATGCGCCTTCAGCCAGTGTGGTTCTTCCATTTCTAGCCAGGCATTAAAAGCTTTAAGGCGAAACTCCAGCATCCATTCGGGTTCATTACGTCTGGCTGAAATTGCTCGCACCACCTCTTCGTTGATGCCTTTTGCCAGTTCGTCAGTTTGCAGACGGGTGAAAAAGCCCTCTTTATAGTTGAGCGGGCCGCCCGTCCAGCTTTGGACATCGTCAGTTGCGTCAGTATTACGCGTCATTATGTACCGCCTATACCCCGAAGCTTTCGCCGCAGCCACATTCGTTCTGCGCCTTCGGGTTATGATATTTAAATAGCTGATTCAGGCCTTCGCGCACGTAATCCACTTCCGTGCCGTCAAGAAACGGCATTGCGCGTAAAGGAACCCACAGCTTTGCGCCATCGGATTCAAACAACAGATCGTCTTTATCCGGCTCGCTGACCGCGTCCAGCACATAACCAAAGCCCGCACAGCCGGTTTGTTTCACCCCTAAGCGCACGCCCTGAATCCCCGGCTGCTGTTTTACCAGCTCCCGGATATGCGCCGCCGCAGGCGGTGTGAGCGTGACACCACGCCAGGTCACATCGTTAGGGTCAAAAGTTCCTGAATGCAAATCCATAGGTCTACCTCATAGTGGAGCCACAAAAGGGATAACGCTATGTTAGTGATAATGATTATCACTTCAACCCGTGCCGAGTGGGGGTATTCCCCTCTGCGCCCATCCGTCATGGCTTTTTATAAGCATAGACCCTGCCGCCAGCGGCGAGTGGGATAGATGAATTTTTACAATGCTTTGAAAAATAATGGATTTATTAAGAATGAAAGGTATCAGGGAAGAGAAAGATAAAGATGCATAGCCAATACCTATTTATTTGATAGTTTTTTGGCTGTTCTGTGAATCAAAGGGTTAGAGGGTTATCAAGAGGTTAGCAAAACCACCCGTAGCGATCCGTGCATACGTACCATTGGCGGTAGCCGTTTGTCGGATAAAGACGATTTAACGAGGCCTTCGACTCCGCTACCTTTTGTTACCTTTCTTGAATATTTGCCATGACAGTTATATTGTTTATGTTATGAATATGAAAGAGTTGGCGCAAAACGAACCACCATCATCATCGGTTTTGAGTTGTTTTGCGCTAATTTTTTACCCCATAAATCCAATATCAATGAAACCGATCGATTGCGAGATTTCGGTCGAAATGACCAATTAGCCCAAAAAACCTTATCAGTGAATCGTTACCATAAAGTCAAAAATGAGGTGAATGTATGTGGTGGTTTATTGGCATCCTTGCCGTCGTTTTTCTATTTGTGGTACTCGTTATCAGGTCGAAAATACAAGATGTTGACGATGATTATTAAGATTCAATCCTATCCGCGACAGCCATTTTTAGCTTACGCAGCTGACGCATGTAGCGAGTCATTAGTCAGCCCTCCTCCCGCGCGTTTTCTCAGGAAATAAGAGGAGCGGTAAGTGTCAACGGAGTCAACCTCTCCAAAAAACCCGCCGAAGCGGGTTTATTTCAACGGAAGTGGCGTTACCGTCAATGATCTTTAGCCAGTTCCTCGATACGTTGTTTCTGACTGTCTGTGGTTTTCGAGGCGGCATGAAGTAACGCATCAGTGCATGTACGCCCGGGCTTGCTGCATGATTTCGCTATTGTGTTTTTATTATCTTCGTAAACGACACGAATAGCCGCCTGGAATTTGTTGGTGATTTTATCCTCCAGCAGCATAGCGACGATATCTGCGCGTGTTTTCTTTGCCGAATCTTCAGTAAAAGTGCATTTCTTCAGCATCGGAGTGTGCATGATGTATTTATCCATCGAGCATAAGAAATCAATTTTTGACCCTTTCTCTAACTGAAGTATTTTCTCATCATCCCCATTGACATACAGAAAGACGTTTTGGAATTCATTATTCCCATCTACCTTAACATAAGCATCACCAGTAACGTTTTCACCGATTTCTGATGCAACAGACTTCACTCGAACCCGCTTGCCCTTAAGTTTTTTATTTGCCGCCAACTCGTTCTTTTCATACATCGCAAGCAGTTGAGATGCAGAGTAAGGGCCAACAACTGAAGCACCTATTGTGGAGTCACCGCCTCTCATAAATGTGGCATACTCGTTGTCTGCTATTGATTCAACCAGATTGATATAATTAGGATCTTTTACGGTGGATTCATCTGCCAATACTGAATGCGAAACGACGGCGACAAGTAACATCGCGAAAGTTCTCTTCTTCATCCACTTACATCCTATTGCCGTTAAATGAGCACACCTGCAAGGTGTATTTTATAATCTGATGCTACCATAGAGAACAGTTGTAATGAACTGTTCAGTATTAACCTGGTAGCCAAATCAGAGCACCGTTATCCCATTGCGGGTGTCGTCTGTATAACTGCTGAAAAATTAGGAAGATATAATCATCATCATAAAATAAGGATATTTTCTCAAATTCAACATGAGATATGTTTATTCAACTGGTAAAATATAAAAAATCATTGTAAAAATTGCACATCAAAGGCTTCACCATTGTGTTACACAAAAAAAACTTCATTGCTACTAGTGTTATCACCGTTCTCACAACCACCCTCTTTGTATCGATTTTGGCCGATGAAGTAAAACAGCTACACAACTACTTAAAGTATATTGTCGAAAACGGCAAATCGGCGTTATCTTTTGAGGAGTACCTCAATAAGAAAACGGCATTCACTTTATCGAAAAATTTTTCAGCGCAGGATTCACAAAATAAAGATAACGATACTCAGGATATCTGCGCCAATGTTGAAAAAATCGGTGATATTTCAGGCATTAACCTGACGAACAAAAATTTTCACGGCATTGACGGTACGTTGCAAACACGAAATGCAGACTGTCAGACCTGGAGTCGTGATTTCCCGGCATTAGCAGATATCAATCACGTTAGATTAAAAAGAGAAGGCGAATACAGCTTTTCAAACTACACTGGCTATCGGTTCGATGAGATCAAATATTATATTGATCTTGCTAACAATTACATCTATATCAATAAGCCAGTCAATTCCGGCCACTACACTTTTAATAACTGGTTAGTAGACAATGGCCACACTATCGACATCTCAAAGAGCGCCCAATCGATAAAAATAGAATACTCTGCGCTTACCGATCTTTTTTCAGGTAATAGTATCACCTCGCGTATCTACGAAGATGGATACACTCAGAAAAAAATCATCAGTATGCTTACCCCTGTTTTTAACAATGGTAACCTGAAAGGTATTTTTATCACTAATATCGGCATTGAGAGCCTTGCAAAATCATTCTATACCGTTGACCGTCCCTATTTATGGGAATTTCTCAATATCTATGTGACAGATAACAACACAGGTGCAGAGATTGCATTCCATAAATCAAAATCCCCTTCACCATTCACCTTAGATTACGAAGAAGAAGCGACCAAGTACTACACCCTGCACATTAAACTGGATTACCTGTACATTTTAATGCGTAATGCATGGTTAGTGATTTTGTATATAGTAAGCACGGTTCTACTTTGCAAGTATACAAAGTTCCAGCTTATAAAACATGAATCATTATCGAAGGGTCGCGTTACAGATACCATGACGGGGCTATATAACAGAAAAATCATAACCCCTGCTCTGCATGAAAAAATAGAGCGGTTAATTGAAAGCGACGTTTCCATCTGTGTTATTGCCATAGACAGCGATGGTCTAAAAAAGATCAATGATACACAAGGGCAGCATATGGGGGATAAAGTTATTCAAAATCTTGGTCTGGCATTGGCCCAGTCTATTCGCAAGAGTGATTATGGCATACGCCTTGGCGGCGATAAATTTAGTTTGATCCTCATTGATAACACACAGGCAAGCGCCTATGAGGTTATCTCACGCGTCCATGAAAAACTTGCCGTCATTGACAGAGATAAGCTGATCAACTTCTCTTATGGCTGTTACCAACTACGCAAAAATGACACGCTAGAATCTGCATTTATTAAGGCTGACAGCCTGCTGTATCAGCACAAACGTGATAAATACGCGTTTCGCCACGCTGAGATGCCAAACCATTCCTGAGCAAGTCAGTCGTGCTATCAGCGATAAACACAAGCCCTCAATTAGGGGGCTAGATAGGTTTCAAGCAAGTGAATGAGGAGAGGAAGCAAAAGATGTGAAGGAGATGTAGCGGGTAATACGCCTGCGGGTTTTATATTAAAACGGAGAAATCGAGTTCCCCATAGGGCTTAATAAAAACAGCGCGGGCGTTTATTTTCGATAATCAATGCGCGCTTGGCCTGACTGTAGATGCAAGTCAATGTTATCAAAGGTGATCATTGCTGATTTACAGAAGATGCATTTTGCACCAAACGGATTTTTTGCCGTCACATCAAATATAGAGGTTCGGTATTGAGAACCGTGACAATGAGGGCAACGGAAGTGGATAGTATCTGTAATTTCATCGTCCTCAGAGATTCACTTTAATAAACAAACCGCTTACGTCGTCTATGATGTACAGCGGAACATATAATGGCATTTTTTTCATAATAGTATACCTTTTGATATCTCTCACTTCTGTATTTCTGTCTACTCGGGTCAAAACCGTCATCGTTATCGCAAAAAAACAGAAGTCAGAATAAATTAACCTACGATGACAACCTGTGTTGCCGCCGGGCCTTTTGCTCCGCTCTCAATCACGAACTGAACTTTTTGGCCTTCAAATAAAAGCTGGTCTTTAACGCCCTGGATAGAAGAAAAATGCACAAACACATCTTTGCTACCGTCGTCAGGAGAGATAAAACCAAAACCTTTATCTGCATTAAACCATTTTACTAAACCAGCCTGCTGATTAGACATCAATCATATCCTTAATTTAAGCCTTTACGGCGAATAGGGTCTTTATTACAGAACGACTTCGTGCTTAGTGGAGAGGCTCAAAAGAAGGAATATTAGGAATAACGCCTGATGATGAGAGCTACTTTAGTAAACTACTTAGTTTGGGGTCTGTTTTTCAAACCGAGGCATTCATTAACGCACGAGGTTACAGATTAAGCAACACTTATTTTAGCCGTCCAGGAGTCTTAGTGGTAAAGATAATAATAACGCTGGCTTTATTTTTTTCCCTGCGTATAGTGCAGCGCATTATCACCAGCAAGGAAATTATTTGCCTAGTAAAATGACAGGTATTGTCAAATCGTTCGATGGAAAAAGTGGAAAAGGTCTCATCACCCCTTCAGATGGTCGTAAAGACGTTCAGCTTCACATCTCAGCCGTTAACCCCTCAGATTCAGACATTCTCATCCCCGGCGTGCGCGTCGAGTTTTGCCGAATTAACGGCTTACGTGGCCCCAGTGCGGCTAACGTTTATTGCTCATAAGCCCCCTCTTCCCCAAGTGTAAACCAGAAAACGCCGCAATCCTCTGCACGTCGCTGCCCAGTGTTCAACGGTGTGGATGCTGCAAGGGCGTTGGTCGCCCACCGCTTTACGAGTATTTTCGCTGACTGCTTATATTTTAAGCAAAAATTTTGATGAACATTATGTTCCCCCGCGATAGCTAAAAGTTACCGTTTACACATTTGGGTGACTGCCGTTGCATCAATGGGCGCGGAATATTGTTAGGTGTTCAGCGGCGTCGGTGTGTTGCTGATAGCACTGCACCCGATCTCACTAAAATATATCAAGCCATTGCTTTTGAAATAATATGTTAACTTAATTGCTTGTTCTCAATGATGTTGTCTGTAGACTGTTTCTCAACTCGCCTGCGAAATGGATATCTTTATCGCATTATTGGGGTCATCGTTAAATCGGTGACCTGCTGGCATCAGATTATAAAAACAAAATTCAGATGGTTTCATGTTACAAATGAAAAGAAATTCGACAGAAAAACAAAATAAAGAATCATTTATTACGTCTCGTTACATAATAATCTGTGTTGGCATTCTTTGTTGCCTGGCAATTTTGTTGGTGAGAGTGGCAGACCTGCAATTTTTAAACCACCCCATGCTTGCCCGCGAGGCCGATCAGCGCTCACTGCGCACCGTGGTACTACCAACAAACCGTGGAACTCTGGTGGATCGCAACGGTGATGCCCTGGCGATGAGCGTGCCGTCACGTGATGTTGTTGCCGACCCGGAAAAAATCGTCGAGCAAACCCCTAATTTCCACGACCCCAAATGGCAGTATCTCGCCTCGGCACTGAATACCACACCCAACCAAATCGCGAGCAAGATTTATCAGAATGCACACCGCCACTTTCTATTTCTTGGGCGAAAAGTTGAGCTAGGGATCGCCAAAGACATTACCAATCTGCATATTAAAGGGATTACTGAGGTGTACGATGACAGCCGCTTTTATCCGATGGGCGAAGCGGCGGCTCCTTTAATAGGCATTGTTGGCGCAGATAATACGGGATTGAACGGGGTTGAGCGCGGTTACGATGCTATTTTGCACGGTCAGCCGGGGAAAGAGGTCTATCGCAAAGACGCCGCTGGCGGAATTATTAGCGTATTAGATTACGAGGCTCCCAAACAGCCCCCTACCGTGCAGTTGAGTATTGATAAATTTGACCAGTACACGCTATACAGCAAATTGCGCGATGGCGTATTACTGAATAAAGCTGACTCCGGTGCGGCGGTGCTGGTCAAAATTGATACCGGCGAGATCCTCGCGATGGCGTCCTATCCATCGTATAACCCCAATAATTTTGATGATGCCACCCAAACGCAAATGCGCAATGTGGCCATTAACGACAGCTTCGAGCCAGGTTCCACAGTCAAACCGTTGGTGATCGTCGAAGGGCTGGAGCGTCATATCATTCAGCCCAATACCTTGCTGGATACCACGCCATATCGCGTGAACGGGCATCTTATTCGCGATGTCGGTCACTGGCCGCAGCTAACGCCTACCGGTATTTTGCAAAAATCGAGTGATATCGGCGTGTCGCATATCGCGTTGGCGATGCCCGCACAGGCGTTGGTCGATACCTACCAGGCTTTTGGGCTGGGTAAACCAACCGACCTGGGGCTTAGCGGCGAGAGCGTGGGATATTTCCCGCTGCACCGTCGGCTGTGGGCAGATATTGAACGAGCGACGTTCTCATTCGGCTACGGCTTGCGGGTTACGCCACTCCAGATTGCGCGTGAGTATGCCACGCTTGGGTCATTCGGCGTTTATCGCCCGTTGTCGATAACCAAAGTCACGCCTCCGGTTATCGGCCAACAAGTGGCCAATCCGGAGACGGTGAAAACGGTCGTTCATATGATGGAAAGCGATGTTCTGCCGGGCGGCAGTGGCGTTAGAGCCGCAGTACCGGGGTATCGGCTGGCGACCAAAACGGGTACAGCAGAGAAACTCGGTGACAGCGGTAAATATGACGGTGGCTATGTGAACTACACCGCTGGCGTGGCTCCGGTGAGCCATCCTGAAGTCGCATTGGTGGTCGTGGTGAATAACCCGACGGCAGGCACTCACTTTGGCGGGTCGGTTGCCGCCCCCATTTTTGGCAACATTATGGGGCCGGTGTTGAAAAACATGAACATTGCCCCAGATGCCCTGGTGCAGTAGGCACAAAATAGCCTGGCAGGATGCCTGATGCTTGTCAGTTAAGCGCAGAATTTTTTGCAGAATATGAAATCTATGTACCGGTGAACGGACAAAGGGGGCAACCGCGCCCCCTTCACAATTCCCACGGCCCGTAAGGAAATCGGTGCGACTCCCAGCGTTGTGTCGAGCTTATTAACCCCGCCACATCACACGACCGCCGTGGTTAACCGCGACGAACAACATAAATTCCCCTGCTCATCGAAGATTTCAATTTGCCAGACCTGATGGCGACGCCCGGCGTGTAACGCTTTGCAAACACCGCGCACTCGCCCACTGCGTACGGAGCGAATATGGTTAGCATTCACCTCCAGCCCAACGACTCGCTGCTCCCCTTCGGTACACAAATAACCGGCAACAGAACCCAACGTTTCCGCCAGCACGACCGATGCGCCACCGTGTAACAAACCAAAAGGCTGATGCGTTCGTTGATCGACTGGCATAGTCGCCTCCAGTGAGTCATCGCCCAAATGCTCAAACTGAATATCCAGTAGCCCAACCATATTGCCTTCGCCCAAGCCATTGAGCGTGGCCAGCGTCGTTTGTCGTTTCCAGATCACCCAATAATCTCCAGTAAAGCCTGTAACGGATGGCGCACCCCATTGCCCTCAACGCGCTTCACCTGACTGCGGCAGGAATACCCTGTCGCCAGGCAACGGTTGCGTGGCAGGCGTTGCATCGCTTGCTGCCAGGAAAGTGCGTAAATGCCCAGCGAGTTCGCGTGATTTTTTACTTCATGACCGTAGGTTCCGGCCATCCCGCAACAGCCAACGCTAACGTTTTCCAGCTTCGCGCCGAAACGGGCGAAAATAGAGGCCCATTGTTTGGTTGCCGTTGGTAACGCGGTGACTTCAGTACAGTGACCGAACAAATACCACGGCTCCCCCACCAGAAGCGCACTTTCTTGTTGATCTAACACTTGCGGTAGCCATTCATGTACCAGCATCACGTTGAAATCGCCGCGTTTATCGCCCAACACCTGCTTATATTCGTCACGATAACAAAGTACTAACGCCGGATCGACACCGACCATCGGCATTCCTAATGCCGCCACTCGGTTGAGGTATTCCGACGTTTTTTGCGCCGTTTTGGTAAAGCGGTTCACAAAGCCTTTAATATGCTGCGCTTTACCATTCGGCGAGAACGGTAGCAGCACCGGTTGCAGCCCCAGTTTGTCGATGAGACGAACAAAATCAGTCACTACCTGGGCATCGTAATAACTGGTGAACGGATCCTGGACAACCAGCACCGTCTGCGCTTTTTGCTCTGGGGTCAGCGCTTCTAGCTGTTCCAGCGTCAGGTTAGCCGAACGATGCGTCACCATCTGTTTTTGCAGCGAAGGCACGGACAACAGCGGTAAATCAACCATACCGATATGTTTTTCCGACAGCTTCCGCACCAGTGGCTGGCTCATAAAGAAGTTAAAGGTTTTGGGCGCGCGGGCCATCAGCGGCGCGTAGCTTTCCACCGTCGCCACCAGATGGTCGCGTACCGGGCGCAGATAACGCGTGTGGTAAAGCTGTAAGAAGCGCGAGCGGAACTCCGGCACGTCGATTTTAATCGGGCACTGTGTCGAGCAGGCTTTGCAGGCCAGGCAGCCCGACATGGCCTCTTTCACTTCGTGCGAGAAATCATACTCACCTTTGCGTGCGTGCCAGCTATTGCGCGTCCGCTCGACCAACGAACGCAGGCTAGCACGTTGCTCCGGCAGCTCTTTCTCCAGTAGCAGCGGGTCAACGCCGCGATCGGCGAGCAGCCGCAACCACTCGCGCACCAGCGTCGCTCGCCCTTTCGGTGAATGCATCCGATTATTCGAAATTTTCATCGACGGGCACATCGGACTTTTAGCGTCAAAGTTGAAGCACAGACCGTTACCGTTGCACTCCATTGCCCCACGCCACGAAGAACGCACGGTGACGGGAATCTGGCGATCGAAGGTTCCGCGTTTTACCGCGTCCACTTTCATCATTGGCGCGTCAACGCCTTCTGGCGGGCAGATTTTACCCGGATTCAGGCGGTTATTCGGGTCGAACGCGGCCTTCACTTTACGCAGCTCGCCGTACAGTTGCTCACCGAAAAAGGCCGGGCTGTATTCCGCACGGAAGCCTTTGCCGTGCTCCCCCCACAGCAGCCCGCCATATTTTGCGGTCAGTGCCACTACGTCATCGGAGATCTGCTTCATTAAAATCTCTTGCTGCGGGTCGCACATATCCAGCGCTGGGCGCACGTGCAGCACCCCCGCATCAACGTGACCAAACATGCCGTAGCTCAGGCCGTGGCTATCCAGCAATGCGCGAAACTCAACGATATAATCCGCAAGATGTTCCGGTGGCACACAGGTATCTTCGGCAAAAGGAATCGGCTTCGCCGCCCCTTTGGCGTTGCCCAACAGGCCAACCGCTTTTTTACGCATCGCATAAATACGCTCAATACCGTCGAGTTCATTGCAACGCTGCCAGCCAATTACGCCACCTTCATGCTGGGCTATCAACTCATCCAGACGCTGGCACAGCGCGGTGACCTGGCTTTCAATCAGCGCTTCATCATCACCGGCAAATTCAACGATATTCAGCCCTAACATCTCTTTGTCGGGCACATCGGTAATCAGTTCACTCACCGAATGCCAGACAATGTCTTCCCGTGCCAGATTGAGCACTTTCGAATCCACGGTTTCAACCGATAACGCGCGGGCTTCAACCATAAATGGCGCGTTACGCAGCGCGGAATCAAAAGAGTCATATTTGATATTCACCACGCGGCGCACTTTCGGAAGCGGCGTGATGTCCAACCGCGCTTCGGTGATAAACGCCAGCGTACCTTCGGAGCCGGTTAACACGCGGGTGAGGTCAAATTCGCTCATCGCGTCGTTAAACACATGGCGTAGATCATAGCCAGTCAGGAAGCGGTTCAGTTTGGGGAATTTATCGATAATCAGTTGGCGGTTATCGCGGCAGCGTTCATAGACGGTGCGATAAATTCGCCCCGCCGCCGACTGCTCTTTCGCCAGGGTTTCAGCCAGCGCCACCGGCACAGGCTGGGTATCGAGAATATCGCCGCCCAGCAGCACGGCGCGAACACCGAGCACATGGTCGGAGGTTTTACCGTATACCAGAGAACCTTGCCCAGAGGCATCGGTATTAATCATCCCACCGAGCGTAGCGCGGTTACTGGTTGACAGCTCCGGTGCAAAAAAATAGCCATAAGGTTTCAAATATTGATTAAGCTGATCCTTAATGACCCCCGCTTCAACGCGCACCCATCCCTCTTTCGGGTTGATTTCAATGATGCGATTCATATAGCGGGACATATCAATAATGATGCCCTGATTCAGCGACTGCCCATTAGTACCCGTGCCGCCGCCGCGTGGTGTGAAAATCAGGGATTTAAAGCGTTCATCTTCTGCCAGGCGCGCTAGCAGGACGACATCAGCAGTGGAACGAGGGAATACTACCGCATCAGGGAGAAGCTGGTAGATACTGTTATCGGTCGCCATCGTCAGCCGGTCGGCGTATCGGGTGGCGGTATCGCCGGTAAAACCTTGTTGCTCCAGTGCTTGTAAATAATTCAGCACCAGCTGAACCACGCCAGGTGCCTGGGAAATCTGTGGGATCATTACGTTTGACCCTTTCTGAGTGTTGTGTTGTACGCACAAAATCTCACCAGACTGCTCGCGAGCGGCAGACGGTAAAGATGATGTGGATAGATAATTAATCGTTTGCGTTGTGCAGTTATCGTTTTATCACATTTTTTTCTTATGCGCCCGGTAGTTTTTGTCGCAGAATCAGCGGCGGGAATTTATTGATATTATTATCAATGAATGGATTTACGCTGAGTCAAACGTCTGACCAGCAACAGAAGGTAAAACTTATTTATGAACACGATTCCTCGGCCTCGTGATATTCCACAAATACTGCTATCAGTGCTGTTTATAGCGCTGATGATCATCGCTTGTTTATGGATTGTGCAGCCATTTATTCTGGGATTCGCCTGGGCATCCACCATCGTTATTGCCACCTGGCCGGTGCTAATTTGGCTGCAACGCCGCCTTTTTGGCCGACGTTCACTCGCCGTATTGGTGATGACGTTACTATTATTTTTATTGTTCGTTATCCCTATCGCGCTATTGGTAAACAGCCTGGTAGACGGCAGCGCACCGCTGGTACATTCCATGACCAACGGCACATTAACCCTGCCAGACCTTGCCTGGCTAAACAGCATTCCGTTTGTTGGCGCGAAGCTCTACAGCGGCTGGCATAGCCTGCTGGACATGGGCGGCAGCGCATTGATGGCCAAAGTTCGTCCTTACCTCGGCACGACCACAACCTGGTTTGTTGGCCAGGCGGCGCATATTGGGCGCTTCCTGATGCACAGCGCCTTAATGCTGTTGTTTAGCGCACTGCTGTACTGGCAAGGGGAAAAAGTCGCCTTCGGTATGCGCTATTTCGCTACCCGTCTGGCGGCAAAACGCGGTGATGCTGCCGTGCTGCTCGCTGGGCAAGCGATTCGCGCCGTGGCGCTGGGCGTGGTAGTCACCGCGCTGGTGCAAGCGGTGCTGGGCGGGATTGGCCTTGGCATCTCTGGCGTGCCTTACGCGACATTGCTCACCGTGGTGATGATTTTCTCGTGCCTGGTGCAACTGGGGCCATTGATTGTGCTCGTCCCGTGCATTATCTGGCTGTACTGGACGGGCGATACCACCTGGGGCACGGTGCTGCTGGTGTGGAGTTGCGTCGTCGGTACGATGGATAACGTGATTCGCCCGATGTTGATTCGTATGGGCGCAGACCTGCCAATGATTCTGATTCTTTCCGGTGTTATCGGGGGGCTGGTCGCTTTCGGGATGATTGGCCTGTTTATCGGCCCGGTGCTGCTGGCGGTTTCCTGGCGTCTGTTCGATGCCTGGCTGCATGAAGTTCCACCGCCGTCTACGGACCCCGATCAGGTTCTTGAGGAGCTGACCGAGCTAGAACAGAATAATTATCCGAAACAGTAAGATAAACGAAAGGCGGGGCAATCCCGCCTTTTACTTAAGATAAATTGATATATCCAGACGTTTCCCCGACCTAACCTTCCCCGATTTGCGACCCACTTCGATAATCATTCACATTTATTTAACTATTGGGACGAATCCGATCGACGCAAAAAACGCACATGCCTACTATAAACCTCAAGGTACTAAATCAACCTATTGATTTATATATCCCCTGAGTGAAACACCGAATTGCTGTGTGTAGTCTTTGCCCTTCTCCCACGAAGGGCTTTTTTTTGTCTACCACACTCGGTTCCGCTGCGTTTTTAGCCGTTGACCTGCAATGCGTGGTCAGCCGCAAAGCGTGATAGATAAAAAAAATCCCGAACGCAATGTCCGGGATTTTAGCGTCACAGCGCTTTATTTTTTCAGTTCAGCGAGGCTTAGCCAGGTCTGCACGACGGTATCGGGGTTCAGCGACAGGCTGTCGATCCCTTCTTCCATCAGCCAGGCGGCAAAGTCTTCATGGTCGGACGGCCCCTGACCACAAATCCCGACGTATTTACCCTGCTTTTTCGCCGCGCGAATCGCCATCGACAGCAGCGCTTTCACCGCGTCGTTACGTTCATCGAACAGCGCGGAAACCACGCCAGAGTCACGGTCAAGACCCAGCGCAAGCTGTGTCATGTCGTTCGAGCCGATGGAGAACCCATCGAAATGTTCGAGGAACTGTTCTGCCAGCAAGGCGTTGGACGGAATCTCACACATCATGATGATTTTCAGCCCATTTTCGCCGCGTTTCAGCCCCTGACGCGCCAACTCATCCACCACTGCTTTCGCCTGCTCAACGGTACGCACAAACGGCACCATGATTTCGACGTTGGTCAGCCCCATGTCATTACGTACGCGTTTCACCGCGTCGCACTCCAGCGCGAAGCAATCACGGAAGCTATCAGACACATAGCGGCCCGCGCCACGGAAGCCGAGCATTGGGTTCTCTTCTTCCGGCTCATAACGCTCGCCGCCCACCAGGTTGGCGTATTCGTTAGACTTAAAGTCAGACAGGCGCACAATCACGCGTTTCGGGAAGAATGCCGCACCAAGCGTTGCGATCCCTTCCGTCAGACGCCCAACGTAAAACTCTTTCGGCGAGTCAAAACCTTTCATCATCTCGCGAATTTGGTTTTGCAGCTTAGGCTCCTGGTCGTCAAACTCCAGCAGCGCACGTGGGTGCACGCCAATCATGCGGTTGATGATAAATTCCAGACGCGCCAGACCAACGCCTTCGTTTGGCAGGCAGGCAAAGTCAAACGCGCGGTCTGGGTTGCCGACGTTCATCATGATTTTCAGCGGTAGTTCCGGCATGGTATCGACGCTGGAGCTTTTTACGCTAAAGTCCAACAAGTCAGCGTAAACATAGCCGGTATCGCCTTCCGCACAGGATACGGTAACTTTTTCGTCATCTTTCATACGTTCGGTGGCATCACCACAGCCTACCACAGCTGGAATGCCCAGCTCACGAGCGATAATCGCCGCATGGCAGGTACGCCCGCCACGATTGGTGACGATCGCCGCCGCTTTTTTCATGATAGGTTCCCAGTCCGGGTCAGTCATGTCAGTCACCAGCACATCGCCCGGCTGGATACGGTTCATTTCGCTGATGTCCTGAATCACTTTCACCGGCCCCGCACCAATGCGATGACCGATGGCGCGGCCTTCAGAGACAATACGCCCCTGTGAATGCAGCGTATAACGCTCCATCACCTGCCCACGCGAACGCACGGTTTCCGGGCGCGCCTGGACGATAAACAGCTTGCCAGTATGGCCGTCTTTTGCCCATTCGATGTCCATCGGGCGACCATAGTGCTTCTCAATCTGTACCGCCTGTTTCGCCAGTTCCTGCACTTCATCGTCGGTCAACGAGAAGATATCGCTCTGCGCTTGCGGCACATCTTCAATACGCACCTGTTTGCCATGCTCCTGCGTTGGAGCATAAACCATGCGAATCTTTTTCGACCCCATCGTGCGGCGAACGATAGCTGGGCGGCCGCCCGCCAGCGTCGGTTTGTGCACGTAGAACTCATCCGGGTTCACTGCGCCCTGCACGACCATTTCCCCCAGGCCCCAGGCGGAAGTGATAAACACCACTTGATCAAAGCCGGATTCGGTATCGATAGAGAACATCACGCCGGACGAGGCTAAATCAGAGCGCACCATCAACTGCACGCCCGCCGAAAGCGCCACACCGCGATGATCGTAACCCTGATGGACGCGGTAAGAGATAGCGCGGTCGTTAAACAGCGAGGCGAAGACGTGTTTAACCGCCACCAGCACCGCGTCAAAGCCCTGCACGTTAAGGAATGTTTCCTGCTGGCCGGCGAAAGAGGCATCAGGCATGTCTTCTGCCGTGGCGGATGAGCGCACGGCAAAGGAGGCATTGGCGTTGTCCGCCGCCAACTGGTTATACGCGTCGTGAATAGCCTGTTCCAGTTCGCTCTGGAAAGGAGTGTCGATGATCCACTGGCGGATCTGCGCCCCAGCTTTCGCCAGCGCGGTAACGTCATCAATATCGGTATTATCCAACAGTTGATAGATCTGCTGATTCACACCGCTCTGATCAAGGAACTGATTAAACGCATCGGCAGTGGTAGCAAATCCGTTGGGTACAGACACCCCCATCCCGGACAGATTAGTAATCATTTCACCCAAGGAGGCATTTTTGCCTCCAACTCTGTCTACATCATTCATGCCGAGTTGGTTGTACCACAGCACCAGCGGTGACGAGCCATTGTTGGACATCGAGACAATCCTTTTTTGATTAAAGAAGCAGTGATAAGAAACGACTGACTACTCAAAATATCCTCGCATATTTAAACGGCTGAAAAAAACGGTGAATCGAGTAAGCAAATTATTTTTTTACTTTTTAGGATTGATTCCTGGTTATTCATAACCTACTGATTCGGTTAAAAAGGCACAATAAACGGCGGTCTACTGCTGGTGTTTAAAAAATGAAATGGGCATTTCATTAAAAATAAAAATAGCGTTCCATTTTTATTTCACGACAAATACCGCGCGATTGTGGTTAAATTTAATTTAATCTTTGGGATGGTTAACGGGAGCCACACAGAATGGAAAGCGCAGTCGATCGCCAGGTATTTTATATTTCCGATGGTACGGCCATTACCGCGGAAGTTCTCGGTCATGCGGTGATGTCACAGTTTCCCGTGGCGATAAACAGCATTACTTTGCCGTTTATCGAAAGCGAAGGTCGAGCCAGGGCGGTGAAAGAACAGATAGACGCTATCTACCAGCAAACGGGCGTGCGCCCTCTGGTCTTCTATTCCATCGTTATTCCCGAAATTCGCGACATTATTCTGCAATGTGAAGGTTTTTGTCAGGATATCGTGCAAGCGTTAGTTGCACCATTGCAAGAAGAACTCAAGCTCGACCCTACGCCAATTGCCCATCGCACCCACGGTTTAACGCCCGGTAATCTAACCAAGTACGACGCGCGTATTGCCGCCATTGATTACACTTTGGCGCACGATGACGGTATTTCGTTGCGTAACCTCGACCAGGCGCAGGTCATTTTGTTGGGCGTGTCGCGCTGTGGAAAAACACCGACCAGCCTTTATCTGGCTATGCAGTTTGGTATTCGCGCCGCCAACTACCCGTTTATTGCCGACGATATGGATAATTTAGTGCTGCCAGCGTCATTAAAGCCGTTACAGCACAAACTATTTGGCTTAACCATTAACCCGGAACGCCTGGCGGCAATACGGGAAGAACGTCGGGAAAATAGCCGCTATGCTTCTATGCGCCAATGCCGAATGGAAGTGGCAGAAGTCGAAGCGCTTTACCGTCGCCATCAAATTCCGTGGATTAATAGCACTAATTATTCGGTTGAGGAAATAGCGACCAAAATCCTCGATATCATGGGATTAAGCCGCCGTATGTATTAACGCGTAACACTGGAGCGCTGGCTGCCACCGCTCCAGTGATAATGGTTAGTGCGCCTTATCGGCAGAAAAAACCATTCCCGCAGAGTGACGCGCGGCATCCAGTATTTCCATCACCTTCAGGCTATGCGCTAACGCGGTGTAGCACTCCTCATAACGTTGCTGCGCGAACTGTTCACTAAAAATTCGCACCTCCGGCGTCAGGCGATTCTCAGGTAGTTGACCATTCAAGGTAACGCTATGCTCGGCGGTTTGCAGGTCAATCTGCGCGCAGCCGTTAATTCCCCCGACCACGTTGAGATAACCCTTTTCGCCCTGAATCTGGGCGAAATTCAGGCTGAATGAATCTTTTGCCCCGCTGCACACGGCAACGAAATCCGGGTAACGCATCGTCACGATTCCCGAAGTATCAATGCCCTTGTTCATATTGGCGATATAATTGACCTGCTGCGGCGCGCCAAACAATGCGGCCACGAAATGCAGATTATAAATATTAATGTCCATCAGCGCGCCGCCAGAAAACTCGGCGGTAAATACGTTGGGCTGCTGATTTGCCAAAAATGCTGGGTATTTCGATGAGAGTTGACTGTAGTTACACTGCACCATTCGGATACGCCCTAAGGCCGAAAGGTACTGGCGGATTAGTGCAAAATTCGGCATATGAATGACCGAGATGGCCTCAAATAGCATCACCTTTTGCTGTTTCGCAAGGGTTATCAATTCCCGCAGCTCTGCCGCCGTCGAGGTGAACGGTTTCTCACAGATAACATGTTTCCCCGCCGTTAACGCCTGGTGGCAATGGGCGAAATGCAGGCTGTTGGGGGAAGCGATATAAATCACATCAATATTGTCATCCGTCAGCATCACTTCGTAGCTGTCGTAACCACGCGCTACCTGGTGCTGCTGTGCGAACGACTGTGCCCGCGCCAAATCACGAGAATAGACGCCGTTAATACAAACGCCAGGCACAGACTGCGCGGCGGCAATAAACTGCGCGACAATAGCACCCGTACCGACTGTTCCAATTCGCATGACTACGCCCCTCGATATTGATTTTTAGCGGCCACCATCCCCTGCTCCAGCAGGCCCATCACGCCAAGCACTTCATCATCCTGAACCGGTTTATCCGCCCCGTGGCGAATGGACTGATACAGTGCCTGATAAAGCAAGCCGTAATCGGTCACTTCGGAAGGGATACGCTCATGGCAGTCATTACCGCTTTCATCGCGATAATAAAGCTCCCCCCAATTCTCTTGCGCTTCCGGTGTGAAACTCACCGTCGTGGGTCCGTGCGAATTTTTGTGTTGATGACCGCTGCTATTTTTAATAAAACACCCTTTGTCACCGTAGACGCTAAATTTCGCTGGAGTTTTCTTCACAAAATCGCTGCATTTGATGGTGACTTTGGTGACGCCATAGAACAAATCGATATCGACAAAATCATCATTTTCGCCGGGGAAGTAGATACTGCGAACGTCATAAACCACGCGGTCAGGCTTGCCGAAATAGGACCAGACTTGGTCGAGCGTGTGTACCGCTAAACCGTACAATTTGCCAAATCCGGGTTTCACTTTTTCCGGCATAAAATAGTCGTAATGCGATTGCAGTTCGACAATGTTGCCTAGCTTGCCGCTTTCGAGCACTTTTTTCAGAGTCAGGAAATCAGCATCAAACCGCCGGTTTTGGTTCGCCATCGCAATCAAGCCCTTCTCTTTCGCCAGCGCAAAAACCTGTTGTGCCTCGGTGGTATTATTGGCAAATGGCTTTTCAACCAGCACATGTTTGCCATGCTGTAACGCCCCTATCGCATATTCCGCATGGGTATCGACATGTGTGCTCACCACAATCAATTCTATTTCTGGGTCATCCCAGAGATCATCAAGCTGCGAAGTGAAGGTGATGGCGGGATACCATGTTTCAGTTTCACGATCGTTTTGTCTGTCTTCTTCACGGCGAAATATTTTCTTTACGCAAATATTATTCATCCTTGCCAGATACGGCAGATGATAATTGAGCACACTATTCCCATAGCCAATAAATGCTATATTCAACATAATAACCTCTTAAATTAGACAATTAATTTTTTACTAACTGTGATTTTTCCCACGCCTTCCAGAAGGGATAATAGATAACCACGCCAACCAGAAAATTAATGAATACAATGCATGGCGCGAGCCAATCTCCACCAGTGGCGATATAGCCAGAAATAAATGGAGGGGTCGCCCACGGTAACTCTACAAATACGCGATTAATCCAGTGCAGATCGAATACCACATAAGTAATCAGTGAACCGACAGTGCCAGAGAGAATAAAGGGCACAATTAAAAACGGATTTAATACCAGCGGCAGCCCAAAGACAATCGGCTCAATAATCGTAAAGACGGCGGCTGGCGTCGCCATAACGGCTAACTGTTTTGCTGATTTAACCGGCGAGCGCCACATTAAAAATAATACGCTCCATACCGCTGCCGGCCAGACGCTCATTCGGTCAACCACGGTTGTCCAGATATGCGGTAATTGGGTTAAGCCCACCCCTTCGGACACCGCTTTAGCATTATCACTGACCCATTGATAAAGCATGGGGGATACCACTGGCGACAGCATATTGTCACCATGCATACCCACACTCCACAGCAGTAGTGTGATAAATTTTATAATAATAAACATCACTACGTTATCAGAGGCATTAACGAACGGAACCAATGAGGCATTTAAGAACTGCGTGAAATCGAAATTAAAACCAGAGCGCAGCAACCAAAACACGGTCAAAATAACGCTGTAGGGAATTAACGCCACAAAGGCGTTGACAACATTCGGTGGTACGCCTTCTGGCATTTTGATTACTATTTTATGCTGTAAAAACAAAGCATAACACCGAATACTGAGCAGCGAACTGACTATCGCGGTAAACAAGCCTCCTGCGCCAAATCCACTGACATTCATCCCTGAACTGATGTCATTAATATTGAAAAGAATAAACGAGGATAACGCCAGGAGCGCCGCACCAACCCGGTCAACATTGAGGTTTCCGGCATAAATAATACCAATGGCAACTGCCGCATACAGCGCCATAAACCCCATAGTAAGCTGGAAAAACAGTACCATTACGGCTGAGTACGGCGCCAAAAAAGGCAATAGTTTATGGCTACTGAACGTGTTGTCCTGCCCTAGCATCGATAATAATAAAAACAGACTGCCAATAATAATGAGAGGGATTGTCGCCACTAAACCATCGCGCACCGAACTGACCGCCGGATACTCGCCAAACCGGATCATTGGGCGCGCCAGAAGGTTAACGACAAAATCAGATAATCTCTCGATCGAAGATTTACCGTTATTCATTTAACTGTTCCATTTAGTATGCAGAGTAAAATAACAAACGCGCTGAATTTCCATCAACCCCAATAAACCTTAATTGACTTATAATCGATAGCGACAAAGCGAAGCAACCCTCAATAAAATAAAGGTTGAATCTTTCATTTTTTCTGCGAAGATTATTTATACTTCTGAAAGGTTCTTTCATTGCGAGAGGATATATGGACTATTTTAGCTGGCCATTAATTAAGTTTACCCCTCAAGAGCAGCGCATCCTCAACTATTTACGTCTACATCCGCAAGCTATCACCCAGCACAGCGCAGAAAAACTCGCGGCTCTAACGTGGACGAGTGCGGCAACGTTAAACCGCCTGGGGCGTAAATTAGGTTTTAATGGCTTTAGCGATTTTAAACTCCAAACCGTGACGGACTTAAAAAATGGCTATCCCGACACTGCCTTCTTTCTCGCTAATTTCAATGAAAGTAATATGACAAATGAGATATTCTTAACAGAATTAAATAAAATCATCTGTTTTGAAAATCGTCGTTTGCTGCAATCAGCCAATAACCACTTTCAGCAAGCCTTAATGGCGTTGCGCAATGCCAACCATATCGACATCTACGCCACCGGCAATAATCTCCCTTATGCACATATTGCCGCCCGCAAACTCTCCTGTAGCAGGAAAACGACGCGAACGTTTCATTACGTAGAGGACGATCATCTCAACAATCTGCCCGCGACAAATCTCTCGTTTATTGTTTCCCGTACCGGCAACAATCCGCTCTGCCTGTATGCTGCCGAAAAACTGCTTAATATTGGCCAGCCGGTTATCGCTATCACCGGAGAATTTGACTCACCGCTCGCCACGCGTTGCCCGTGGGTACTGCCCTTCTGGTATCAAGCACAGGCGCATCCCTTAAACCGAATCATTGAAGCGGACTCGCTCAATTACCTGTTTAATGCGCTTTGGTTTGGCATGTCTCAGCCAGACTAGAATTTTGGGCTTGCAGTATGTACCATCAAACTAGTTCAATGAGTCAGTAATTTGTGTTACGGTTATCACACGTTGACGACTCTTGAAATAACCATGAATTGGTTTATCGTGATGTGCATCACTTCCCAGCGTATTGACTGGTGAAGCAACAAATTTTTGAGATCCCATGAATAAGACCGATGAACTGCGTACTGCTCGCATTGAGAGCTTGATTACGCCAGCTGAACTTGCTCAGCAATACCCTGTGTCGCCCGATGTTGCGGCACACGTTACCGCATCGCGCCGACGGATTGAAAAAATCCTTAACGGTGAAGATCGCCGCCTGTTGGCTATTGTCGGCCCATGTTCTATTCACGACCTGGATGCGGCGATGGATTATGCCCGTCGCTTGCAGACGCTGCGTGAAAAACACCAGGGCGAGCTGGAAATCGTGATGCGCACCTATTTTGAGAAACCGCGCACCGTGGTGGGCTGGAAGGGATTAATTTCTGATCCAGACCTCAACGGTAGCTATCGCGTGAATCACGGCATTGAGCAGGCGCGCAAGCTGCTGCTCCAGGTCAACACGCTGGGCGTGCCAACCGCGACCGAGTTTCTGGATATGGTGACCGGTCAGTTTATCGCCGATTTAATCAGTTGGGGCGCGATTGGTGCACGCACGACGGAGAGCCAGATTCACCGCGAAATGGCTTCTGCGCTCTCTTGCCCGGTTGGTTTTAAAAACGGGACGGATGGCAACACGCGTATTGCCGTAGACGCTATCCGCGCCGCGCGCGCCAGCCATATGTTCCTGTCGCCGGATAAAAACGGCCAGATGACCATTTACCAGACCAGCGGTAATCCTTACGGGCACATCATCATGCGTGGCGGTAAAAAACCGAACTATCATGCAGATGATATTGCTGCTGCATGTGATACGTTGCATGAATTTGACCTGCCGGAGCATCTGGTGGTCGATTTCAGCCACGGTAACTGCCAGAAACAGCATCGTCGCCAATTAGAGGTCTGTGATGATATCTGCCAACAGATCCGCAATGGATCGTCGGCCATTGCGGGCATTATGGCGGAGAGCTTCCTGCGCGAAGGGACGCAAAAAATCATTGCCGATCAGCCACTGACTTACGGGCAGTCGATTACTGATCCTTGCCTGAGCTGGGAAGATACTGAGATTTTGCTGGAAAAACTGGCCGCTGCGGTCGCCACCCGTCTGTAGTTTTTTGCCCGCTAGTCGGCGGGCAATTTCCCCTTACTCCCCCTGCTGACTCAACATACTGATAAATAACACTTGCGGTTAACTTATTGAATACTGATAATGGTTATCATTGTTACATTGATTTGCATTATGAAAAATGTCGCTAATGGATACTTGCGCAAAACAAAAACCGCAAACGGATAACACCCCACGCCCTCTCTCCAGCGATCGTCGAATCGACAGCCAGATGCTGTTAGGCCAGGAAGGTCGCTTAATTATTCAGCACGGCGAGCAGCAATATTTGCTGCGTCAAACTCAGGCAGGAAAACTCATTTTGACTAAGTAGCTGCGCCGCCTTGAGCAGCGCAGCAGTGGTGATTAGCTTGAACAGCTCACTTCAAGCCCTTTCCCCCAGTCTGGCGGACGTCGACTGTAGTCATCCTCGCGGTCGCTCCACGGGTCGCGCAGCGCAGCGTGTAACCGATGCAACTCCTGGTAATCGCCTTTCTCCGCCTGTTCGATAGCCCGTTGTGCCAGCCAGTTACGCAATACCAACGCAGGGTTAGCCTGTTTCATTGCCTGTTGGCGCTGTGCATCATCAACCTGCTCTTGCTGTAAACGTCGGCGATACTGAGCAAACCAGTCGTCAAACGCTGCCCGGTCAATAAACTCATCGCGTAGCGGCGATGCGTGACTATGCTGTTCCGTTTCGCTCAGCAGACGGAAGGTACGGGTATAATCACTGCCCTCGCGTTCCATCAATGCAAACAGCCCGTTTAGCAGGTCATTATCGCCCTTTTCTTCGCTAAACAACCCAAGCTTTTGGCGCATCCGCTGGCCATATTCACGGAATAACGCAGACTGGTAATGATCAAGCGCCGAATCCAACGCCTCAACCGATATCAGCGGTGACAGCGTTTGCGCCAGGCGTTGCAAGTTCCACAGGCCTACCGCCGGTTGGTTATCAAAGCTGTAGCGCCCCTGATGGTCGGAATGATTACAGATAAAACCCGGTTGATAGTCATCCAGGAAACCGAACGGGCCGTAATCCATTGTCAGGCCAAGAATCGACATATTGTCGGTATTCATCACACCATGAGCGAAACCGACCGTTTGCCAGCGCGCAATCATCTGCGCGGTACGGGTGACAACATCCTCAAACCACAAGGCATAGCGGTCAGTTTGCTGCTGTAAATGCGGCCAATGATGACGGAGGGTGAACTCAACCAACTTACGCACGCTGTCATTATCACGGCGATAGTAAAAATGTTCGAAGTGACCAAAACGGATGTGGCTTTCGGCAATACGCATCAGCATCGCACCGGTTTCGACGGTTTCTCGCTGCACTGGCGTGTCGCTTGCGACCACCGCCAAAGCGCGAGTACCCGGGATCCCTAACGCATACATCGCCTCCGACGCCAGGCTTTCGCGTAGCGTTGAGCGCAACACTGCGCGACCATCCCCCATACGGGAATACGGCGTTAACCCTGCACCCTTTAAGTGCCAGTCTACCGATTTGCCGTTTTCCAGTTGTTGCTCGCCCAGCAAAATACCTCGGCCATCGCCCAATTGACCAGCCCATACGCCAAACTGGTGGCCGCTGTAGACCTGCGCCAGTGGTGACATGCCTGGCAGCAAGGCTTCGCCGCCCCATACGCCAGCGCCATGTTCAGGCGTGAACAGAGATTCAGGGATCGCTAATTCACGCGCTAACGGCGCGTTGTGCCAAATAACGCGGGCATTGTGCAACGGCGTAGGCGATAGCGATTGGTAAAACTCTGGCAGCTCGTCGCGCCAGCGGGTGTTAAATGACAGGTTCATGGTTCCTCCTGCCCGTAGTGTATTGGGTTACTGGGCGTTAAACACCCGGCTAAAGGTGTGGTTATCGTTGCACTAATGTTATTAGTAACGACTCAGGAACCAGTGGCCACAGGCCACCGAGCATACCGCTAAAACCGTAAGGCATCACACGTTGGCGGAGATCCTCATCGTCAATACCGGAGATCATCACGCCCTGACAATAGGGCTGGATCTGGCTGACAATGGCGCGCATAAATGGCTCAAAAGAGGTGGATTTCGCCTGGCGCTGAACGAAGTTGCGATCCAGCACGATACGCTGAAAAATTCCGGCGAAAATCGCTTTGGTTGACGCATCGCCTGAGCCAAAGTCACTGAGAACCAATGGGAAATATTGACTTAACTTGCTGAGCGAATGATTTTCGTCAATATCATTCAACCCATGAAAGCGTTCACTGACGGCTAATTCGAGAAAAGAGAAACGCCGGGTGCTGGCAGCCAGCTCATCTTGAGTGAGCAGCGCATCCGCAATGCCGGGCGAAATGGCAATCCACGCTTTAAGACCATGCTGAAGGAAAAATAGCTGGCAGGTGGTGAGCTGATCCAGTTTTTCCTGGAATAGCGTAATTTCTTCTTGCAGGGTTAGTCGCGGCAGAACCAGATTAGTTGGGATGCGAATGTGATTATCTAGCCCGCTAAACTGGCTAACCACTTTTAGGCCAACAAGTTGCCCTTCGCTATTTCTGGCGGGAAGGAAAAACAATTGAGAACAATACGTATTATCCAGCGTTACAATCATTGCGACTGCCCTTCACTAAAAGTCATGTCCGGGTTCCTAACGTCACAAAGCAAAAAACCTACGGTAATGGGTGCGGTAGTTATTACTTTCATCGGTTCCTTTTTTATTTCATTGCTCCGTCACTGGATCGTAATGATTGTAATCGAAAGTAATGGATTAACACAATCAACCTTAAGTTTCATGAACTCGTTTAACAAAATGAGAATATAGCGGGCTATTAATTTTAAAATTTATGTGTGACAAAAAAGGGAAAGGAGGCATTTCGCCTCCTTTCCCTTTTTGGTTAAATTCGCCTGGCTTGCCAGAAGTTTTTACGCCAGTAAACGTTGTTAAGTGATGATCGTGTAACACCTTTACTCGTTGAGGCATGTATGAATGTGTTATCGGTATCATAAATGCCAACGTGCAATCCGTTCTCTCCGGCTCCGGTTTTAAAAAACACTAAATCACCGGGTAAGAGGTCGTCTTTATCTATTTCTGTGCCAATTTGCGCCTGCTTACGCGTCTCCCTTGGCAACTGCATTTCAAATTTGTCACGGAAGGTCACCAGCACAAAAGCCGAACAATCCACCCCACCCCGGTTCATGCCGCCGTAGCGATAAGGCGTACCATGCCAGTTTTGCAGCTGATCGTTCAGGCTGGCAATAACGGTAATAGGATCCGCCAGGCGGGGATTCGGCGGTGGAGCGCGATGGCTGCTACACCCGGCTAAAATGAATGCCACGAGAAAGAGAGTCCAGAAACGCATATCCAGCGAATCCTCTGTATTTATAATCAGCTAACAAATTATATCGATTAGCAATCGACTGGCAAGCAATGCCCCGCCATTAAGTAGGTGTATGAGCTATTTTTCGCCGTTGCCATCATAAATGAGCATTTGA
This sequence comes from Kluyvera fluvialis, assembly GCF_059725275.1. Lineage (NCBI taxonomy): Bacteria > Pseudomonadati > Pseudomonadota > Gammaproteobacteria > Enterobacterales > Enterobacteriaceae > Kluyvera > Kluyvera fluvialis. The sequence continues at coordinate 2,737,549 of NZ_AP046142.1, forward strand.
TGACCGGCTAATTCCAATCGCTGAAAGACCATATTATATGCAGTGGTTAAATTCTCCGGCTGCATTACTGTGTCAGTATCACCACTGGCAATCATTCGCCCATCACATAATAACCATGCGCGGTTAGCATGACGCAACGTATAGTTTAGGTCGTGACTACTCATCACAATAGTAATACCTGACGTGCAGAGTTCAATCAATAGCGTATCTAGCGCGGCCTGTTGGGCGACATCAAGGCTATTCATCGGTTCATCCAACAACAGCAGTTGCCCTTGCGGATTCACCTCAGGATGTATTTGTAAAATCACCGCAGCAAGCCTTACCCGCTGCCATTCGCCGCCGGAAAGCTGATGCACATTACGGCCAAGTTTATTGCTTAATCCCAACGCATTGGTGACATGGACAGCCACAGGTGTATCTGGATTTTGTTGTTGATGCAGCATCAGGAATTGCCAGACGGGCATCGCAAACGGCGGCGACTGATGCTGGGACAAATAGGCCCGATGGCGTGCCAGCGTTGGTGCAAACCATTCATCAAGCGGTTGTTCATTCAGCGTGACCACGCCCTGCCCACGGCTCAACCCCGCCATTCGAGTCAGTAACGTGCTTTTGCCCGCACCGTTTGGCCCTACGAGGTGGATTATCTCACCGTGGCCAACATCGGCATTAATACCGTACAGCCGCCCGCTCTCGCTAACATCCTGAAGCTGCATCAATGGCATCATGATTGTGCAAGTGCCTGCTTAATTGCGGCGGTCAGCGTTGGGTCATCCGGTGTCATATCCGGCGAGAAACGATGAAGTACTTCACCATTGCGACCAACTAAGAACTTTTCAAAATTCCACAGAATATCGCCAGGATGTGCCGGAGCGCGCCCTTTGCTCGCCATACGCTCATAGAAGCCGCTGCCCTGTGGGGCAATCGCCGTTGGCGCAATCTCGGTCAACTGGCGATACAACGGATGTCTGTTTTCACCATTCACATCAATCTTACTGAACAGCGGGAAAGTCACGCCGTAGGTCATGCTACAGAAGGTTTTAATTTCTTCTTCGCTGCCAGGTTCTTGCCCCAGAAACTGGTTGCACGGAAAGCCCAGCACCGTGAAGCCTTGATCCTGCAACGAGGTCTGTAAGGCTTCCAGTTGCTCGTACTGTGGCGTTAAGCCACACTTTGAAGCCACATTGACTATCAGTAGCACCTTGCCTTTGTAAGCCTCCAGCGTGGTGTGTTCGCCATCAATCGTGGTGATAGGCGTGTTCAGAATGGTGGTTTGCATAGGATCCTCTTTTCAGTGTGTGTCTTGTCTAGCGCCCGGCCTTTAATAGTAGCCAGATAAAGACTGGCGCGCCCAGCGTTGCGGTGACAACGCCAATAGGCAATTCAGCGGCGGACAGCGCCAACCGCGCGATGATATCGGCAAACAGCAGCGTGCTCGCCCCTGCCAGTGCGCTGGCAGGCAACAGCACCCGATGGTCGGTTAAGCCGCACAGGCGCAGCATATGCGGCACAACCAGCCCAATAAAGCCTATTGCTCCCGCCAGCGCCACACTAACTCCCACCAGCCAGCCTGTCGCCATCACCAGCAGTTTTCGCCATAGCGCAATCGGGACGCCCAACTGACGCGCAGAGGTTTCCCCCAGCGCCAACAGGTTGAGCGGCTGTGACTGAAAACAGACCCAGGCAATCACCGGCAGTAGCGCCACCATCAGCCACAGTTGCTGCCAGTCAACGCCACCAAAGCCGCCCATCATCCAATACATCAGCTGGCGTAGATCAAATGAGGTTGAAAAATAGACCGCCCACGTCATTAACGCGCTACAAATAATTCCCAGCGCCACACCTGCGAGCAGGAGTCGGCTGGTTGAAAGATGCCGACGGGCAAAGCGCATCAAAATAGCGGTTATCAATAACGCGCCGATAATCGCCGCCAGCCCAGGCATCCAGCCAGGTAAACTGCCCTGACCGAGCATAATCGCCGCGATAAGCCCTACTCCTGCGCCGTTGGACACACCAAGCAAACCTGGCTCCGCCAATGGGTTTTCAAATAGCGCCTGCATCACCGCACCGGAAAGCGCCAACGCCGCCCCCACCAGCACCACTGCCAGCGTGCGCGGCAGACGAATCTGCCAGATAAAGAGCTGCCCTTTCGCGCTAAACCATTCACCAGGAACAATCCACTGTTCGCCAGCACACAGGCCAATCAGGATCATCGCCAATAACAGCAACGACAAAATGGTTAGCCAGTATCGGTCACGGCGACGTTGTACTTGTGCGAAAGATTGCATGTGTCTACTTTCTTTATGGGTTATCTCATTAATTTTACGGTGAAAGCAGGCAACATGGAAGGAAGTGCGAAGCGTAATTGACAGAACAAGGCGCAACGGAGTCGTTCTCTGATAGTGATACCATATGCACCGCTAGCGATATCAGACATGAATATGAAATGATTAATTCTGCTGTTAATCGACAAGCCTCCCCACTTGGACAACATGCCTGGGTGTCATTATGTCGATATTATTCTTTCATTTGTTGAAGGTGCTATTATTGGTTTTATATTTACCCCATTATTCCAGGGTAACCCGGAGTAATTGCACCAGTAAAAAACGATCGCTTGATTCCTGCCCATTATAAAAAACAACACCTCCATTATATTTACATGCAACTAAAGAAAAAGCGCCGTGCAAATACCCACGCTTGTTAAAGCCCTTGATATTGGCGAAAGAACGCCAAATGATAAATATAAAAAGGCTTGCATATTAGAATCTTTTAATACGATTGAGTTCACCGCTTTCACTATATTCCTTCCTGGAGAGACAATACGTTCTCTTTTTTCCTGCGGCTTACCTGGAGGGAAAGGTAGCAACCAGGCGGTAGCAAATTTGCCATCACATGAAATGTGTATTAGAAAGACGACATTCTGCCAAACATTGGCAATACCCTACAAATCAAAACATAAGGAAACGAATAGATTTGCCTTTGTAGCTTTATCACCATGCCTGGCGTTCACGTCGTACGCCGAACAACTGATGATGAAGGCAACCAAGGGCAAACCACTAATGGTGAGTTCCAGACGTATCTCTGGAAAACGGGTGCCAGTCTATTTACAAAAGCCTATAATTCGCAAAGCCCCGATGTTAAAGAGACGAATCAATTTATTGGGCTTGGCTATACCCATCTTAAAACTGAGGGATGGTGGTTTAAGCCCTGTATTGCTCAACAATACATTACCGCCCACAGTAATTTCGGCCCCACTTATGATATTAACGACCTGAATATTTTTACTGTTAGCTGGAATGAAATTGATTTTAATGATGATTACACATATAACAATTACGGCGCAAATGATTCAAACGGCGGCCTGAATATTATCTGGAAAATAATGCCGCATATATCTACCACATTAATGTACCGATATTTTTATAACAAACTCGGTGCAGACGGATATGGCGACATTGTCATTTATCGCCTGGCCTATAACTTCTGACTGAAGGAACAATAATTATGTTAAGTCCCCACTGGCCTGAACTCACATCAGCACAACGTATTGCCTTAACTACCCTACCCGTTAATGGCAAAGTTCCCATCGTTATTGATAGCAATACCTATAATGAGATTGACGATCAAATGGCTATCGCCTGGGCGTTCCTGCACCCTGAACGCCTCGATTTACAAGCCATCTATGCTGCACCGTTTACCAATCACTATTTCGGCAAAGAAGGTTCACACACCTACGTTGACAATCCCGCCACGGGAATGCAATTGAGCGTTGATGAGATCCATCGCGTATTGGAAAAACTCCCTGCGCGTGAAGACATGCCACGAGTCCTGCACGGCTCCACATGTTATCTCAAAGAACGCGACCAACCAGAAATATCCGCAGCAGTAGAGGATCTGATTCATCGGGCAAGAACGGCTGCACAAACCCTGCATGTGCTGGCCATAGCCGCACCGACCAATATTGCTAACGCGCTTCTCCTCGCACCGGAAATCATCAGCAAAATTCATGTTATCTGGCTTGGTGGAAACAGCTACGACTGGAAAGATAATCAGGAATTCAACCTGATGCAGGATATCACAGCAAGCCGAGTACTGTTTGATAGCGGCGTTGCCCTCACCCAAATCCCCTGCTTTGGCGTGGCCTACACAATGGCGTCGTCTGTTCCAGAAATGCAACACTACTTTGCCAATACCAGCCGTATCGGTAGCTATTTTGCTGAAATTGCGCCGCGATGCCCGTAGATTGGTTTTGCATCCCGCAAAGTCATTTGGGATATCACAACCGTTGGCTATGTTCTGGACTCCCGATGGTTCACCTGTGAATACCGTTCATCCCCATTGATTAATGACAACCTCAACTGGAGCTTTGATAACCGCCGTCATCTTATTCAGGTCGTGAAATTTATTGAGCGAGACAATCTCTTTAAAGACCTTTTCAGAACCCTCATTGATGCTGACGGAGAATAATTGATGCAAATATTCATCGTCATGCTGGGCATCGTTATCCTGCTGCTGATTGCCTGGCTGTGTTCAGAGAATAAAAAAGCCATTCGTCTACGCACCGTCGGCGGAGCCTTTGCTATCCAGGCGATGTTCGCCGCTTTTGTTTTGTACGTCCCTTTGGGCGAAAAAATACTCCTGGCGATATCAAACAGCCTGTCTGGCATTCTCAACTATTCATCAGAAGGAATTAACTTTCTGTTTGGTAATCTTGGGCAGTTTAAGATGGGGTTCGTCTTTGCGGTGCATGTTCTGCCGATTATCATTTTCATGTCCGCACTGTTTTCCGTCCTGTACTACCTGGGCATTATGCAGTGGGTCATCCGTTTTATCGGCACGGGGATCCATAAACTGTTACGCACCAGCCCTGCCGAATCCATGGCGGCAACGGCCAATATTTTTGCCGGTAATACCGACGTTTTTGTCCTGATGAAGCCTTACGCCCCTCGTATGACACATTCAGAACTGTTTGCCTTAATGACCGGCGGCGTTGCTTCTATCGCAGGCTCAGTATTAGTAGGCTATGCCAGTATGGGAATTGAAATTCGCTATCTGGTTGCTGCCTCCTTTATGTCTGCGCCCGGCGGCCTGTTAATGGCGAAGATGATATTCCCAGAAACGCAAGCGGATAACACCGCCGATGTCACCGGAGATGCACTGGGAAGTGATGAGAAGCCTATCAACATTGTTGAGGCCGCGACGAATGGCGCCACGATGGGGCTTAAACTGGCCGCTAACGTGGGGGCAATGCTTCTGGCGTTAATTGCCTTGATTGCAATGGTAAACGGCTTACTGGGTTGGTTTTGCGGCTTTTTCGGCTATGGGGACGTGACGTTGCAATTTATCTTCAGCTATCTCTTTGCGCCGGTTGCCTGGATGTTAGGTATTCCCAGTCATGAAGTCTTGCAGATTGGCAGCCTGTTAGGCCAAAAACTGGTGCTGAATGAGTTCGTCGCGTATACCAGTTTTATTCCGATGAAGGAGCATTTGTCGGAGTATTCACAAATTATCACGATTATGGCGTTGGCAGGATTCGCAAATTTATCCTCTCCTGCGGCATTGATTGGCGTGTTGGGCGGGATCGTCCCCGAGAAAAAAAGGTTCATTGCTAAAATGGGCCTGAAAGTTATCCTGGCGGGTACGTTGTCTAACCTGCTGAGCGCCGCGCTCACGGGTTTGTTTTACCTTCTGGCGCACTAAGAAAAAGGCCGCATAAGCGGCCTTTTTAGTTAGTTCAGATTACTCTTCTTTCGGTGTTGCGTTTTCAACCCGGCTTTTTAACTTCTGACCAGGTCTGAAGGTCACCACACGCCGGGCTGTAATGGGAATATCTTCACCCGTTTTTGGGTTACGTCCCGGGCGTTGATTTTTATCACGCAGATCAAAGTTCCCAAAACCGGAAAGTTTAACCTGCTCGCCATTTTCCAGAGCGCGACGGATCTCTTCAAAAAACAGCTCTACCAGTTCTTTGGCATCCCGCTTGCTAAGCCCAAGCTTATCAAACAGATATTCTGACATTTCAGCTTTTGTAAGCGCCATAGGTTCAATCCCTCAATGATGCCTGGAATCGCTCTTTTAATGCCTCTACACATTTGGCAACGGTAGCGGCAATCTCCTCTTCTTCGAGTGTACGGCTGGTATCTTGTAGGATCAGGCTGATAGCAAGGCTTTTATAGCCTTCCGCAACACCCTTACCACGGTACACGTCAAATAAGTTTACGCCAACTATCTGATTTACGCCAACTTTCTTACATTCGTTTAAAATATCTGCAGCAGGGACATTTTCAGCGACAACAACCGCGATGTCACGACGGTTCGCCGGGAAGCGAGAAATGTCCTGAGCCTGAGGAACCACGCGGTCTGCGAGCTTATTCCACTCCAGTTCAAACACCAGTGTGCGACCGTTCAGATCAAGCTTACGTTCCAGTTCAGGGTGAATAACACCAATGAAACCAATACGTTCACCTTTCAGATAAATCGCCGCAGATTGCCCCGGATGCAACGCTGGGTTGGCTTCGGCTTTAAACTGAATTTCAGACAATTTACCGGTCAAATCGAGAACAGACTCCAGATCCCCCTTCAAATCATAGAAATCAACGGTCTCTTTTGCCAGGTTCCAATGTTCTTCATAACGGTTACCGCAGATAACCCCGCCCAGCATAACATCCTGACGGATGCCCAGCGGAGCCTGAGTATCAGGAACAAAACGCAGGCCAGTTTCAAAAATGCGCACACGGTTTTGTTGACGGTTTTGGTTGTATACCACCGTTGACAACAGACCTGTCCAGAGGGACAGACGCATAGCAGACATTTCGCTGGAGATTGGGCTTGGCAGAATCAGCGCTTCTTCACCAGGGTGCACCAGTTGCTGTATTTTCGGGTCAACGAAGCTATAAGTGATCACTTCCTGATAGCCTTTGTCGTTCAGCATCGTTTTCACTCGCTTGAGCGACAGATTCGCTTCTTTATGGCTGCCCATCACCAGACCAGCCTGTACCGGCTCGTTCGGAATGCTGTTATAGCCATAAATGCGCGCAACTTCTTCGACCAGGTCTTCTTCGATTTCCATATCGAAACGCCAGGTTGGCGCAACGGCCTGCCACTGATCGTTACCCACGGTCACTTCGCAGCCCAGGCGAGTCAGGATATCGGTAACCTGGTCGTCGGCAATGTGATGGCCAATCAGGCGATCCAGTTTGCTACGACGCAGCGTAATCGTGGCACGTTTAGGTAGAGTCGCTTCATTAGTGACATCAATAACCGGGCCAGCTTCGCCGCCGCAGATATCAATCAGCAGGCGAGTAGCACGCTCCATCGCTTTGTATTGCAGCACAGGGTCTACGCCACGCTCGTAGCGATGAGACGCATCGGTGTGCAGGCCATGACGACGTGCGCGGCCAGTAATAGACAGCGGGCTGAAGAAAGCGGATTCCAGCAGTACGTTCTGGGTTTCATCGTTCACGCCAGAATGCTCGCCGCCGAAAATACCGGCCATCGCCAGCGCTTTATTGTGGTCCGCAATAACCAGCGTATCCGCTTTGAGCTTCGCTTCAGTACCGTCCAGCAGCACCAGCGTTTCGCCCTCTTTCGCCATACGCACGATAATGCCGCCTTCAATGCGGTCTTTATCGAACGCATGCATCGGCTGACCCAGCTCCAGCAGAACGTAGTTGGTGACATCAACCACGGCATCGATTGAACGAATACCGCAACGACGCAGTTTTTCTTTCATCCACAGCGGGGTTGCCGCTTTCACGTTAATGCCTTTAATCACGCGGCCCAGGTAGCGCGGACAAGCGTCTGCAGCTTCAACCTGAATCGGCAGCACATCATCAATGGTTGCCGCAACAGCGTTAATTTCAGGAACGTTCAACGGCAGCTTGTTCAGCACGGCGACATCACGCGCCACACCGATAATGCCTAAGCAGTCAGCACGGTTTGGCGTGACGCTGATTTCGATGGTGTTATCATCGAGTTTCAGGTATTCGCGAATATCAGTACCAATTGGCGCATCGGCCGGCAGCTCGATAATGCCGTTATGGTCATCGGAAATACCCAGCTCGGAGAAAGAGCACAGCATCCCTTCAGACGGCTCACCACGCAGTTTAGCCGCTTTAATTTTGAAATCGCCCGGCAGTACCGCACCAATAGTTGCTACCGCAACACGCAGGCCCTGACGGCAGTTTGGCGCACCACACACGATGTCCAGCAGACGCTCACCACCCACGTTAACTTTCGTTACGCGCAGTTTGTCCGCATTCGGGTGCTGGCCGCACTCAACGACTTCACCCACAACCACACCGTGGAAGCTACCTGCAACGGCATCAACGCCATCGACTTCCAGGCCAGCCATGGTGATTTGCCCAGACAGCGCTTCGCTGTCAACGGCTGGGTTAACCCATTCGCGTAACCACAGTTCACTGAATTTCATTGTTTTATCCTGCCCTTATTTAAACTGTTTGAGGAAACGCAGATCGTTTTCGAAGAACGCACGTAAGTCGGTGACACCGTAACGCAGCATGGTCAGACGCTCCATGCCCATCCCGAAGGCGAAGCCGGAGTAAACTTCTGGGTCAATGCCAACGTTACGCAGTACGTTCGGATGCACCATCCCGCAGCCCAGCACTTCCAGCCATTTGCCATTTTTGCCCATCACATCGACTTCCGCAGAAGGCTCAGTGAACGGGAAGTAGGACGGACGGAAGCGAATCTGCAAGTCTTCCTCAAAGAAATTACGCAGGAAATCGTGCAATGTTCCTTTCAGGTTGGTAAAGCTGATGTTTTTATCAACAATCAGGCCTTCCATCTGGTGGAACATTGGGGTGTGCGTTTGGTCGTAGTCGTTACGATAAACGCGGCCTGGCGCAATAATGCGGATAGGCGGCTGTTTTTCCTTCATGGTACGAATCTGCACGCCAGACGTCTGGGTGCGCAGCAGACGCGTAGCATCAAACCAGAAAGTGTCGTGGTCAGCACGTGCCGGGTGATGCCCTGGAATGTTCAGCGCATCGAAGTTGTGATAATCATCTTCGATTTCCGGGCCGGTCGCCACGGTAAAACCGAGCTCACCGAAGAAACTTTCGATACGGTCGATAGTGCGCGTAACAGGGTGTAAGCCGCCGTTTTCGATGCGGCGACCTGGCAGCGAGATATCGATGGTTTCCGCAGCCAGACGCGCATTCAGCACGGCGCTTTCCAGCTCGGCTTTGCGCGCATTCAGCGCTTGTTGCACCTGCTCTTTCGCTTCGTTAATCACCGCCCCTGCTGCCGGACGTTCTTCTGGCGGCAACTCGCGCAGGGTAGTCATCTGAAGGGTCAAGTGCCCTTTCTTGCCCAAATATTCGACGCGGACATTGTCTAACGCGGCAACATCTGAAGCCTGGTTAATGGCGGCCGTTGCACTGGCAACCAGCTCTGCGAGATGTGACATGGTTTTCCTCGTTATGTGGCTATATTCATTCGTCGCATGTATATACACAAAATCATTCAAGTTGCATCAAGGCGGCAAGAGAGCGAATCCTCAGAAGCGTACATAAGTACGTGACTGAGGTAAGCGAATGCAGCCAACGCAGAGGCAGCGTGAAGGATGACATGTATAAAAAAAGCCTCCACCAGGGAGGCTTTTAGGCGCTGTTTTCCGTTTCTTCTTTCACGCGCAAGCCTCCTGAATTCAGGTGCTAAAGTAAAAGAAGAAGCGGAAAATAGCAGCATTCATTGCTTGCGTTACCTTGTGTGGTAAGAACCGTAATGCCTTTATTGAAAGGGCTACGAAGATAAATGTCAATGCATTGATATAGTTAAAACGAAAAGAGGGAGACAAGCTCCCTCTTTCAACTGGCTTATGCCAGAGCTGCTTTCGCTTTTTCGACCAGAGCGGTGAACGCTACTTTGTCGAATACTGCGATGTCAGCCAGGATCTTACGGTCGATTTCAACAGAGGCTTTTTTCAGGCCATTGATGAATTTGCTGTAAGAAATACCGTTCTGACGTGCTGCTGCGTTGATACGCGCAATCCACAGTTGACGGAACTGACGCTTACGTTGACGACGGTCACGGTAAGCGTACTGACCAGCTTTGATAACAGCCTGGAAGGCAACGCGGTATACGCGAGAACGCGCACCGTAGTAACCTTTAGCTTGTTTCAAAATTTTCTTGTGACGTGCACGTGCAATTACACCACGTTTTACGCGAGCCATATGTGCTCTCCTGTATCTATATTCTTAGTAAAAAATTAATTAAACGTTAACGGCTTATGCGTACGGCAGGCACGCGATAACCAGACCCAGATCGCCTTTAGAAACGAGGCCTTTTGGACGCAGGTGACGTTTACGCTTAGTAGATTTTTTGGTCAGAATATGACGCAGGTTTGCGTGCTTACGCTTAAATCCACCACCACCGGTTTTTTTGAAGCGCTTAGCAGCACCGCGTACGGTCTTAATTTTTGGCATCTTAATAACTTCCACTTCGCATTGTTAATAAACGAAACGTAGGCGAACAACAGCTGTGGAACCCGCAGGCTCCACAGACATTGCTACTTGAAGGCCTTACTGTTTCTTCTTAGGAGCGAGCACCATGATCATCTGGCGGCCTTCGATCTTCGTTGGGAAGGATTCGACTACTGCCAGTTCACTCAGATCTTCACGGACGCGGTTAAGCACTTCCATACCGATCTGTTGGTGGGCCATCTCACGACCGCGGAAACGCAGTGTGATCTTAGCCTTATCGCCATCTTCGAGAAAGCGAACCAGGCTGCGGAGTTTTACCTGGTAATCACCATCATCGGTCCCAGGACGGAATTTAATTTCCTTAACCTGGATAACTTTTTGCTTTTTCTTCTGTTCCTTAGAAGATTTACTCTTTTCATAAAGGAACTTGCCGTAGTCCATGATACGACAAACTGGCGGTTCGGCGTTAGGGCTGATTTCAACTAAATCTACTCCAGCTTCTTCAGCCTTTTCGATTGCTTCTCTCAGACTCACAATCCCCAGCTGCTCGCCTTCCAGACCTGTTAAGCGAACTTCCTGGGCGCGAATCTCGCCATTGATACGATTCGGACGTGCCGTTTGAACTCGTTTTCCGCCTTTAATACCTTATTCCTCCAGTTGTTGAAGACTGCGGCTGCGAATCTCTTGTTGCAGCTTCTCGATAACTTCATTTACGTCCAGGCTGCCCAAGTCTTTGCCACGACGGGTACGCACGGCAACTTTGCCTGCTTCTACCTCTTTGTCGCCACAGACCAACATGTAAGGGACACGACGTAAAGTGTGCTCGCGGATTTTAAAGCCAATCTTCTCATTTCTCAAGTCTGCTTTTACGCGAATGCCTGCATTTTGTAATTTACGGGTCAATTCGTTGACATATTCAGACTGAGAATCGGTGATATTCATCACCACTACCTGCACAGGGGCCAGCCAGGTCGGGAAGAAACCGGCAAATTCTTCGGTCAGGATGCCAATGAAGCGCTCCAGGGAACCCAGAATTGCACGGTGAATCATCACCGGGACCTGACGTTCGTTGTTTTCGCCTACATAAGAGGCGCTCAGACGAGCCGGCAGAGAGAAGTCTAACTGTACAGTACCGCACTGCCATGCACGATCGAGGCAGTCATAAAGGGTAAATTCAATTTTCGGGCCGTAGAACGCGCCTTCACCCAGTTGATACTCAAACGGGATGTTGTTTTCTTCCAGCGCAACAGCCAGATCCGCTTCTGCACGGTCCCACATTTCATCGCTACCGATACGTTTTTCCGGGCGCGTTGAAAGTTTGACCACGATTTTCTCGAAACCGAAAGTGCTGTACATATCATAGACTAAACGAATGCACGCGTTAACTTCATCACGCACCTGCTCTTCTGTACAGAAGATATGGGCGTCATCTTGAGTAAAGCCGCGCACACGCATTAAGCCATGCAGTGCACCTGACGGTTCGTTACGGTGGCAGCTACCGAACTCCGCCATACGCAGCGGCAGGTCGCGGTAGGATTTCAGACCCTGGTTAAAGATCTGAACGTGCCCCGGACAGTTCATTGGCTTGATGCAGTATTCACGGTTCTCTGAAGAGGTCGTAAACATCGCATCTTTATAGTTGTCCCAGTGGCCGGTTTTTTCCCACAGCACACGGTCCATCATGAACGGGCCTTTCACTTCCTGGTACTGGTACTCTTTCAGCTTAGAGCGGACGAAAGTTTCCAGTTCGCGGAAGATAGTCCAGCCATCGTTATGCCAGAACACCATACCCGGCGCTTCTTCCTGCATGTGATACAGGTCGAGCTGCTTACCAATCTTACGGTGATCGCGTTTCGATGCTTCTTCCAGACGTTGCAGGTAGGCGTTGAGGGCTTTTTTGTCCGTCCACGCAGTACCATAGATACGCTGCAACATCTTGTTGTTGCTGTCACCACGCCAGTATGCACCAGCAGTTTTCATCAGTTTGAAATAGTGGCAGAAACGCATATTCGGCACGTGCGGACCACGGCACATGTCGACATATTCTTCGTGATGGTACAAGCCAGGCTTGTCATCATGAGCGATGTTTTCATCAAGAATGGAAACTTTGTAAGTTTCACCACGTTTCACGAAGGTCTCGCGGGCTTCATGCCAGCTGACTTTCTTCTTGATGACATCGTAGTTTTTCTCGGCGAGCTCGTGCATACGTTTCTCGAGCGCGTCGATGTCTTCCTGGGTCAGGGTGTGGTCAAGGTCAACGTCATAATAGAAGCCGTTGTCGATAACCGGACCGATCGCCATTTTGGTGTTTGGCCAAAGCTGCTTAATTGCATGACCGAGCAAGTGCGCACACGAGTGACGAATGATTTCCAGACCGTCTTCATCTTTTGCAGTGATAATAGACAGCGTTGAGTCATTTTCAATCAGATCGGAAGCATCAACCAGTTCGCCGTTAACACGCCCAGCAATGGTGGCTTTCGCCAGACCAGGGCCAATGTCCAGAGCAACATCCATCGGGCTAACAGCGTGGTCGTAATGGCGTTGGCTGCCATCAGGAAGAGTAATTACAGGCATTTCATGTCCTTATTTGCAGTGGTGCCCCACACGAAAGAGCACATACAAAACTATATGATTAAATTTATCAACACGTTATGGATTGATTTCCGCTTCACTCTGCGAAAAATGAGGAACATGTACGTTGTACAATGCTCTGCCTACATCCGCCTGTTGATAACACCGTGAGTTAGTTTACACATCATCTCGGCCTGATAAAAGCCAGAATTACCCTCTCCTGCCCTCATTGCTAATTTTGCCAGCAATTCTGATACACTTAGGTAACTGTTTGAGCCAAAAGGGGCTAACCATGTCGACAAATCGATTTGCCAAAAAACATTGGAAAATGGTGCTGGTGCTCATTGCCATTTGTGGCGCGATGCTGTTGCTACGGTGGGCGGCTATGATATGGGGATAATAAAGAGATGTGTGAGTGACTGAAATTCACTCGCTTACATTTTCAGAACACTAAGTTATATACAAAAAATGCGTTTAATGGGTATTTATTGACAATAAGTACCGGGGAATGATTTACGATTTAAAACAAAATACGAATATTCTGATTAGAACTAATACAACAACAGCAAGAAAAACCGGTACTACTCTACCCGGTTTTCTCTGCCGGTATTAATAATTAAACGAAAATCAAATTATTACAGCACAGAATTATTAAGACCAGCCACCAGCGACCAACGTGTGGACGTTGAATGCATCATCCATAGACTGACCGGTAGACTGAGAACCCGGAGCGATGTTAGAGCCTGCTTCAACGTCGTGAGCATTGGAGATGCCAATGTGCTGTGCAGTCGTTACGTGAGAGGTACTGGCAGGCTGAGTTGCAGGCTCGGCGGCAAATACGCCGAAAGACAGTGCTGACAGCATAATAGCCGCAGTTGCGATTTTGATATTTTTCATAATGTTTATTCTCTGACTTGATTAAGACTTCGAAATGCTAAGGCATCATTTCGCCCTTGAATACAAGTGTAGATCCAGATCACACTTTTGACTAGTCAAAATATTTAGCTATTCGTGTCAAATTTATTGAATATATGTCAGAGAAACCAATTATGGAGATATTATGAAGAACCTGTTTTTTTAATTAAATAAAACAGCGGTTGTATTAAATAATAACACAAAACGATAAATGACAGAATACGGGCCGGGAATTCCCCAGCCCGTAAATGATTACATTGTGTAACCCAGCGTCAGTGAGGTACGACGATCGGTGTGATTTGGTGCACTGGCCGGCGGCTCAGAGTTCCAGCTCACGTCATAAGCGACTTTCAAACCAAAGTGCTCGTTGATAGCCACAGCCAGCGCCGTTTCAGAGTTCAGCGTGGTATCGTCAGCACCCAGCACCGAGACGCCCTGAGTGAATTTTGTGGTATCGGTCATTTTCCAGGCATAGGCCGCAGAGGCATAACCCAGCGGCTGCGTTTCGGTATTGCCATCGGTGTATTCATCGTAACGCACGCCAGGACCGAATTCGAAGCGGAGGCTGTGGATCGGCCCGTTAAGGAACTGATGACCATAACCCGCAGTGAAGACATCACGCTCGTGATAGCCATTGTAGCGGTCGGTTAACCAGCTGGCCTGACCGAACAGGTAGTCCCTATCGGTCATGTTGTAACGGCTACGCCCGCCTACCGAATATTTTTCGGAAGAGCGCTCGCCGTTAGATGAAGAGTTGCTGGCAGATCCCCATAAGGACCATGCCGTCGTATCGCCATACCAGGTCAGCGTCGAATCAGCGGTCGCTGATGAGCTTTTGGTATTGCCCGATTGGGCGAGATAGCCCGCATTCACATTACCTTCAAACGGTTTTTTAGCGGTACTAGGGTCATCCATGACAGTAAAAACGGTATCACTGGCGGTCGCAAACGCAGACGCAAACACGCCCCCCAGCAGCACAACCGCTGCCGGTACTGTCTTCAAAAGCTTCATTTATTATGAGTCCGTACAACAAAAAGGGAGACGATTCGTCCCGGAAACTTTCGCGAGGATCAACGACGGGGTGGTCCATAGAAAGGTGGCAAATTATAAAAAGGCACGTATAACATAGCAATCTATTCCTCTTTCATTTTTTGAATAAGAAATACGAAAATAGCTACTTTCTTTCATATATAAAAAGCCCACATCTTTGCTCTTCTCTATACAGATCATGCTGTTGTTTCTTTCTTTATCCGCAGGCAAGTGCCAGACTTAACGGCAATTATGTTGAGAGCCGTTCAGCGACTCATACAGGGAAATGATTGTTATGGTAAAAATCTACACACTGACCCTCGCCCCATCGCTCGACAGTGCCACCCAAACGCCGCAAATTTACCCAGAAGGAAAACTCCGCTGCCAGACTCCCGTTTTCGAACCTGGCGGCGGAGGCATTAACGTGGCGCGAGCCATCACGTTTTTAGGTGGCAAAGCAACGGCCATTTTCCCGGCCGGTGGCGCCACGGGCGAACATCTGGTAACCCTGCTTGAGGGCGAGCACGTCCCTGTCGAAAGCGTTGCGGCACGCGAATGGACGCGCCAAAACCTTCACGTACATGTTGATGCTAGCGGCGAGCAGTATCGCTTTGTCATGCCCGGAGCCACCCTGCATAACGATGAGCTACACCAGTTACAGGAAAAAGTATTACAAGCCGAGTCGGGCTCTTTATTAGTGATAAGCGGCAGCCTACCGCCCGGCGTTTCGCCAGGCGCATTCGTCGCGCTGATTAAAGCGGCCCAGCAACACGGATTACGCTGCATTATTGATAGCTCCGGTGAAGCATTAAATGCTGCATTGGCACTAGGCCAAATTGAGTTGGTGAAACCGAACCAAAAAGAGTTAAGCGCGTTAGTACAACGTGAATTGATACAGCCTGATGATGTCCGCAACGCTGCGCTTGAGATCGTACGCAATGGTAAAGCCCGCCGAGTCGTGGTGTCGCTGGGCGCACAAGGAGCACTAGCGGTAGACGAACACCATTGTGTGCAGGTCGTCCCTCCCCCAATCAAAAGCCAAAGTACGGTAGGCGCTGGCGATAGCATGGTGGGGGCAATGGTCTTAAAACTGGCCGAAAACGCAAGCCTTGACGAAATGGTTCGTTACGGTGTCGCCGCCGGTAGCGCGGCAACTCTCAATCAAGGAACACGCCTCTGTTCACTGGAGAATACGCAGAAGATTTACCATTATCTGCAACAGCACTAAATGTTCAGTAATTAACCCTCGCGGGGTTGCCCGCGAGTCGCTAAATCAGCGATATCGTCTATGCTAACAAAACTCCAGAGTTAACAATCGGGTGCACCGGGATGGTTACATAAACGGTCGCGACGAGTGAGTCATCATACGCTCGTCGTATAAGGTTTATGGCCTTACCTTTGCTTTCGACATCCTTTTTACCCGTTGTGCGGTACAGCTCGACTTTTTACCCGGTATTTATGCGCTAACCTTATGATATGGCAGAAAACATGGGGAGAGACATCATGTGGCAAGCGATCACCAGCCTGTTAGGCGAGCAGCTTGGAAGTGGCGAAATCGACCAACGCACAGAATTACCCGGCGGAGAGATCCACGCCGCATGGCATATGCGCTATGCCGGCCGGGAGTTTTTTGTTAAATGTGATGAACGTGAATTACTGCCCATTTTTACTGCGGAGGCCGATCAGCTTGAACTGCTCTCGCGCAGCAAAACCGTGACCGTGCCGGAGGTGTTTGCCGTCGGGTCAGACCGCGATTACAGTTTTCTGGTCATGGAGTACCTGCCTCCACGCCCGCTGGATGCGCATAACGCCTTTTTGTTGGGGCAGCAACTTGCCCGCCTGCATCAATGGAGCGATCAGCCCCAGTTCGGGCTCGATTTCGACAACGATCTGTCAACCACTCCGCAGCCCAATGCGTGGCAACGGCGTTGGTCAAATTTCTTTGCCGAGCAACGTATTGGCTGGCAACTCGAACTCGCCGCCGAAAAGGGCATGAAGTTCGGCGACATTGACGCCATTGTGGAATTCGTCCAGCAACGCCTGAGTTCACACCAACCGCAACCGTCTTTATTGCACGGTGATTTATGGTCAAACAACTGCGCGTTGGGGCCAAACGGTCCGTATATATTTGACCCGGCATGTTATTGGGGAGACCGTGAGTGTGACCTGGCAATGCTGCCGCTGCACCCCGATCAACCCCCACAGCTTTACGATGGCTACCAGTCGATTTCGCCGTTACCTACCGACTTCCTCGATCGCCAGCCCATTTACCAGCTTTATACTTTAATTAACCGAGCAATCCTTTTTGGTGGGCAACATCTTGTTGTGGCACAAAAAGCGTTGGACAAAGTCCTGGCCGCATAACAACAAAGCCCCCTTGCGGGGGCTTCTGCTTAGTTCATCTGAACGCCTTTCAGGCGGAACTCAATATTCATAATCAGCCCCTTACCCGGCTTACCGGCTTCGTAACGCCATTTACGCATCGCGGTTTTGACATCACGTTCAAACATATTGGACGGTTGCGCGGAGAGAATCTCGACGTTTTCGACACGTCCATCGGCGGTGACGTCAAACTTAACGCGCACTTTACCTTCAATACGCAGCGCCTGCGCTCGAGTAGGATAGCCTGGCTGCGGGCGGTTTAACGCACGAGGCCCAGTTGGAACATTGACTGACGGCGCGCTGGCTCCCGGCAAGTTGTTAGCCACCGACCGCGCTGGAGGCGCATCGTTATTCACCGTAGACAGCGGACGCTGCTCAGCCGGTTTAACTTCGGGCTTCGGCTGTTCGACTTTTTTCACCGGCTTCGGTTTTGGCTTCGGCTTAGGTTTCGGTTTATGAATAACGACCGGAGCCTGTGGGACTTCTGGAATGGGTTCTGGCTCGGGTTCCGGTTCAGGTTCTACAACGGGCTGTGGCTGTACCACGGCCTGCGGCGGCTCTAAATCGGCAGGGGCCACCATCGTCACAGTAATCGGCTGAGCGGGTGCGGGCAGTTCAATAACCTGATGTACCGAAGTATAAAGCAGACCAGCCACGACGGCACCGTGGATACCAACAGAGAGTAACGTCGGCCACGGAAAGCGGCGAGGTAAATCAAGGGGCATTGCAGTCATAGTCGTTACAGTTGAAAAATGAGAACTCGATTTTAAATGCAAATAGCAATCATATTCAATAAGACATCTCAGCTTCGGGTAACTTTCTCCCCCAGATGAGCAAAAAAACCGCGCTGCTTAGCGACTTTTAACATCAATAAAACTTTACATTGCAGTCGCTAACGCTTTCCCTTACCGTAATCCGCAAATTATTTAAACAGGAGTTCCGCCCGTGCTTTATGTCATTTATGCCCAGGATATCGCCGACTCTCTTGAAAAACGTTTGTCCGTTCGCCCAGCGCATCTCGCTCGTCTACAATTGCTGCATGACGAAGGCCGTCTACTGACCGCAGGCCCAATGCCAGCAGTAGACAGCAACGATCCCGGTGTTGCGGGTTTCACCGGTTCAACCGTTATTGCAGAATTTGAATCACTGGAAGCTGCCCAATCATGGGCACAAGACGATCCGTACGTCGCTGCGGGGGTTTATCAGCAGGTTTCCGTGAAGCCATATAAGAAGGTTTTTTAAACCAGCTTCAAAAACTGAGGGCACCTAAACGGTGCCCTTTTTTATCATCAGAGATCGTAAATGGCGTACAGCAGGCAGTTACGCTGCCGACCTACCAGGCTCTTTCTGATGGAATGGATGCGCATGTTACGACGCGACTGACCTTCCAGCCAACGAGCTTTACGGCGGCTCGCTTGTCTCAGCATCCGCCAGCGCCCCACTTCCGTTCTACTACGCTTCATGTCTAACGCTCTTTCAAAAAAAAGACGGGTCATTATAGCCCCTTGCGAAAAGCTGACTAGTGCTTTCTCGACGCGTTTTTATTTGCCAGATGTCCCATGATGCGTAAACTCTTAACAACTGGCTTTCAAAAGGATTTCCGAAATATGACAACCGTCTACACCGTAGTAAGTTGGATGGCTATTCTGGGGTATTGGTTGTTAATCGCTGGGGTGACATTACGTATTCTGATGAAACGCCGTGCCGTGCCGTCTGCAATGGCCTGGTTGCTTATCATCTACATCCTGCCACTGGTCGGGATTATCGCCTATTTGTCACTCGGCGAATTACACCTTGGAAAACGCCGCGCTGAACGCGCTCGCGCCATGTGGCCATCAACCGCGAAATGGCTCAATAACCTCAAAGCCTGCAAACATATCTTCGCGCAAGACAATAGTCAGGTGGCCTCCTCGCTGTTCAAACTGTGTGAGCGCCGCCAAGGTATTGCCGGCCTTAAAGGCAACCAACTGCAATTATTAACCGACTCCGACGATGTGATGCAGGCGATTATTCGCGATATTCAGCTAGCCCGTCACAATATCGAGATGGTTTTTTATATCTGGCAGCCCGGCGGTATGGCCGACCAAGTGGCGGAATCGTTGATGGCCGCCGCGCGCCGTGGCGTTCACTGCCGCTTGATGCTTGACTCGGCAGGCAGCGTGGCCTTTTTCCGCAGCCCCTGGGCCGCAATGATGCGCAACGCCGGAATAGAAGTTGTCGAAGCGCTAAAAGTCAATCTGATGCGTGTCTTCCTGCGCCGCATGGATTTACGTCAGCATCGCAAAATGATCATGATAGACAACTATATTGCCTATACCGGCAGTATGAATATGGTCGATCCGCGCTTCTTTAAACAAGACTCCGGCGTGGGTCAGTGGATTGATCTGATGGCGCGCATGGAAGGCCCAATCGCCACCGGCATGGGAATTGTTTACTCCTGCGACTGGGAGATTGAAACCGGCAAACGTATTTTACCACCGACGCCAGATCTCAATATTATGCCGTTTGAAGAAGCCAGCGGGCATACTATCCAGACTATCGCCTCCGGCCCCGGCTTCCCGGAAGATTTGATTCATCAGGCGCTGTTAACCGCAGCCTATTCCGCTCGTGAATACCTGATCATGACAACGCCCTACTTTGTGCCCAGCGAGGATCTGCTGCACGCCATTTGTACCGCCGCGCAGCGTGGCGTTGATGTCAGCATTATTCTGCCACGCAAAAATGATTCGGTTCTGGTTGGCTGGGCAAGCCGTGCGTTCTTTACAGAACTGCTGGCGGCAGGGGTTAAAATTTACCAGTTCGAAGGCGGCTTGCTGCACACCAAGAGCGTGCTGGTTGATGGCGAACTGAGCCTCGTCGGGACTGTTAACCTCGATATGCGCAGCCTGTGGCTTAATTTTGAGATTACGCTGGTTATCGACGATGCCGGGTTTGGGGCCGATCTCGCGGCGGTACAAGACGATTATATTTCCCGTTCGCGCTTGCTGGACGCTCGTTTGTGGGTAAAACGCCCCTTCTGGCATCGCATTGCCGAGCGACTGTTTTACTTCTTCAGCCCATTACTGTAAAACGTGCCCATCAGCACTTAACAGGTAGTCATCATGGATATGGATTTAAATAACCGCCTGACCGAAGACGAAACGCTTGAACAGGCTTATGACATTTTTCTTGAGCTGGCGGTCGATAATCTCGATCCAGCCGACGTTCTTTTATTTAATCTTCAGTTTGAAGAACGCGGCGGCGCAGAGCTGTTTGACCCGTCTGAGGACTGGAAAGAACACGTCGATTACGATTTAAACCCGGACTTCTTCGCAGAAGTCGTGATTGGTTTAGCCGATACCGACGGCGGCGAAATTAACGATATTTTTGCTCGCGTGCTGCTGTGCCGCGAAAAAGACCACAAACTCTGCCATATCCTGTGGCGTGAATAAGCCGCAATATATTGATCAGGGCAGCGTCGCTGCCCTTTTTTATAGCTGGTGTGGCAACGCTGTACCACAATGGCTACAGTAATGCGCGCTAACCGCATGATCACGCTGTTTGCAATGCGGGCACACCCGCGCATGGCGGCGTTGTTGAAACTCATTAGTCATCTGCGCAGTAATAATCCCCGTTGGAATAGCAATCACCGAATAACCAATTAAAATCAGAACTGAAGCGACCATTCTTCCCGCCGCGGTATGTGGCGTAATATCACCATACCCCACCGTTGTCACCGTCACTATGGCCCAATACACCGACGTGCTAAGAGTAGTAAAACCGTTGACCGGCCCTTCAATGCCGTACATCAACGCTCCGGCAACCACCATCACAATGCCGATAAAGGTATAAAACAAAATCAACTGATGGCGGGAATTAACAATCGCACTCCACAGGCTATTTAACGCAGGCATCAGCCGCAGTAATTTCAGGATCCGCAATACGCGAATGACACGCATCGCCCGCCAGGCGAACAGATATTCGACACCAATTTCCGGCCATAGCCAAATAACGTACAGCGGCAAAATGGTCGCCAGATCGATAAATCCCCAGAAGCTGAAAACATAGCGCGCAGGTTGCGGCCAGCAGAGTAAACGCAGGAAATACTCAAAGGTAAAAATCAGGGTGAAAGCAATTTCGAGGCGAACAAAGACTTGCCATTCATCGTAAGTCAGATGGTAAGTAGTACCAATCCCGGACTCAATAAAAATAGCGATAACACTTAATAACGCCAAAAGACCGCACAGGGCTTCAAACCGCCGACCCGAACACGTGCGTTGATCAAATAAGAAATGATAAAAACGATGGCGCAAAGCGCTAATAGCCATCACGTTGTGATCCTCGTATAAACAATAAGGGCTGGCAACTTGCCAGCCCTGACGATTATAACGGGTCAACCTTCAGACAGGAAACCGCATGGCGGAAACTCCCCTCCAGAAGCGGACGGGTTTTCGCACATTCCGGCCCAGCCAACGGACAGCGGGTACGGAATACACAGCCAGACGGCGGATTAATTGGCGATGGCAGTTCCCCTTCCAGCAACTGGATGGTTTTGTTCTTTTCCAGGTCTGGATCTGGAACCGGCACAGCGGACATCAGCGCGCGGGTATAAGGGTGCAACGGATTGTTGTACACCTCATCATACGTGCCTAATTCCACGGCATGGCCCAGATACATCACCAGCACACGATCAGAAATATGCTTGACTACCGCCAGATCATGGGCGATGAAAATCAGCGACAGCCCCATCTCACGTTGCAGTTGTTGCAACAGGTTTACCACCTGCGCCTGAATAGACACGTCCAGCGCCGACACCGGTTCATCACAGATAATCAGCTTTGGCTCAAGGATCAGCGCGCGCGCAATGCCGATACGCTGACACTGACCACCGGAAAACTCATGCGGGTAACGGTTGACGAGGTTTGGCAACAGCCCCACCTTCATCATCATGGTTTTCACTTTGTCGCGCACTTCCTGGCGTGGCATTTTCGGATAGTACGTGCGCAGTGGCTCAGCGATGATTTCACCGATGGTCATGCGCGGGTTCAACGACGCCAGCGGATCCTGGAAAATCATCTGGATATCGCTGCGCACATTGCGCCACTCGTCCGGTTTCATGCCCAGTAAATCTTTACCCAACCAGGCTACTTTTCCGTCGGTCGCTTTGACCAGGCCAATAATAGCGCGGGCAAAGGTTGATTTCCCACAGCCAGACTCGCCTACTACGCCCAACGTTTCCCCTTCATACAACCGGAGGGTTACGCCATCCACCGCTTTCAGCGTCTTTGGCGGCTGCCAGAACCACTGTTTGCCATCTTTAATCTCGAAATGAACCTTTAAATCGGCAATTTCGAGCAGAACGTTTCTTTCGTCAGTTACGGCTGTCATACCAGTTCCCCCACGGTTCTAAAGCAGGCGCGCAAGCGCCCCGGCGCAAACTCATCCAGCGGCGGCGCGTTGCCGCAAATTTCCATCGCATGTGTGCAACGGGGCTGGAATGGGCAACCAGTAGGGAGACGTAGCAGGTTTGGCGGGTTACCCGGAATGGTCAGCAATGCTTCGCCTTCCGTGTCGAGACGCGGTACCGCATTCAGCAAGCCGATAGAATACGGGTGTGCAGGTTGATAAAACACATCGCGCGCTTTACCGTATTCCATCGTCCGCCCGGCATACATCACCAGCACTTTATCGCAGATCCCCGCCACCACGCCGAGATCGTGGGTAATCATGATAATCGCGGTATTGAACTCGCGTTTTAGCTCGTTCAGCAGCGTCATAATTTGCGCCTGAACGGTTACGTCCAGCGCGGTGGTCGGTTCATCGGCAATCAGCAGTTTTGGCCGACACAGCAGCGCCATCGCAATCATTACGCGTTGACGCATCCCGCCGGAGAACTCGTGCGGATACATTTTCATGCGCTTGCGCGCTTCTGGCATTTTTACGGCGTCCAGCATTCTGACCGATTCTTCGAACGCTTCGGCTTTGCCCATGCTTTTATGTAACATGAGCACTTCCATCAACTGCTCACCGACACGCATATACGGGTTCAGCGAGGTCATCGGATCCTGGAAAATCATCGAAATCTGTTCGGCGCGCAGTTTATTCAGCTCATGCTCCGGCAGATTAAGAATCTCTCGACCGTTAAAAAGCGCTGAGCCGCCGATACGCCCGTTACTGGCCAGCAGCCCCATCAGCGCAAACGCCGTTTGTGACTTACCGGAACCAGACTCCCCCACAATACCCAACGTTTCACCCGCGAGCAGGCTGAAGTTAAGGTCGTTAACCGCAGTCACGTCGCCGTCCGGCGTTTTGAAAGTAACGCGCAGATCTTTCACGTCCAGCAACCGCTGCGACGCCGTTGCCTGTTCAATGATGCTCATGGCAACACTCCTTAACGGTCTTTCGGGTCGAGGGCATCACGCAGGCCATCGCCGATAAAGTTGAAACAAAACAGGGTAATGACCAGGAATCCGGCCGGAAACAGCAGCAGCCATGGCGAAACTTCCATTGAGTTCGCGCCATCACTCAGCAACGCGCCCCAACTACTGAGCGGCTCCTGTGTGCCCAGGCCGAGGAAGCTCAGGAAAGATTCAAACAGGATCATGCTTGGCACCAGCAGCGAGGCGTAAACGACGACCACGCCCAGCACGTTTGGCACGATATGGCGCACCACAATACTGGCGGTAGAGACACCGCCAACCTGCGCGGCTTCGATAAATTCTTTACGCTTCAGGCTGAGGGTTTGTCCACGCACGATACGCGCCATATCCAACCAGGAAACCATCCCAATCGCGACGAAAATCAGCAGGATATTTTGACCAAAGAAGGTGACCAGTAGAATAACGAAGAACATGAACGGGAAGGAGTTGAGGATTTCCAGCAGGCGCATCATCACCGAGTCAATTTTGCCGCCCAGATAGCCAGAAAGCGAGCCGTACAACGTTCCAACAATCACCGCCACCAGCGCAGCGGCGATGCCCACCATCAGCGAGATACGCCCACCAATAGCAACACGCACCAGCAGGTCGCGACCCGAGGAGTCCGTACCGAAATAGTGCCCAGACTCCATATCCGGCACATTAGACATCATGCCCCAGTCGGTGTCGTAATAGGAAAACGGCGACAGCATTGGTGCCAGAGTAACGAACAGTGCAATCAGCACCAGTACCACTAAACTGGCTACCGCCGCACGGTTATGCATAAAGCGCCGACGGGCATCCTGCCAAAGGCTGCGCCCTTCTACTTCCAGCTTTTCGCTGAAGTTATCCAGCGCCTCGCTGTTTTTTTTACTTAACATCATGGCGAACTCCAGCCTTAGTAACGGATTTTCGGGTCGATCACGGCGTAGAGCACATCTACCACCGCGTTAAACAGGATCGTCAATGCGCCGACCAAAATCGTCAGGCTCAGCACCAGGGAATAATCGCGGTTAAGCGCCCCGTTAACGAACAGCTGTCCAATACCCGGCAAGCCGTAGATTGTCTCAATGACCATCGAACCGGTAATAATACCGACGAAGGCAGGCCCCATATAAGAAAGCACCGGCAGCAGCGCGGGTTTTAAGGCGTGACGGATAATAATCCGTCGCATCGGTAAACCTTTGGCGCGCGCGGTACGAATAAAGTTGGAGTGTAAAACTTCAATCATCGAGCCACGGGTAATACGCGCAATACTGGCGATATAGGCCAGAGAGAGCGCCACCATTGGCAGAATCATGAATTTAAGCGCCCCACCGTTCCAGCCACCACCCGGCAGCCACTGCAGTGTAATAGAGAATATCATCACCAATAATGGCGCAACAACGAAGCTCGGGATAACCACCCCGGTCATCGCCACGCCCATCACGGCATAGTCCCATTTGGTGTTTTGTTTTAGCGCGGCAATCACTCCCGCCGAGATACCCAATATAACCGCCAGCAAAAATGCTGCCGCCCCTAATTTCGCAGAAACCGGAAGGCTACTGGCAACTAACTCGTTGACCGAATAATCTTTATATTTAAAGGACGGTCCAAAATCGCCATGCGCTAGCTGTTTCAGATAGCTGAAATATTGCGTGGAGATAGGATCGTTTAAGTGATATTTCGCCTCAATGTTTGCCATCACTTCCGGTGGCAACGTACGTTCGCCCGTAAATGGGCTTCCCGGCGCAAGGCGCATCATAAAGAACGAAATGGTGATAAGAATAAATAGCGTCGGAATCGCTTCCAGACAGCGACGGAGAATAAATTTCAACATTGCCCATACCTTTTGGCCTGTGCCTTCAATAAAGCGATAAAGCGAGACACCGTGGGGCAAGCTCTACCTGCCCCACGTATTGCCATTAGTGCTTAATAATATACATGTTTCTTGTATAAGTATTATCCTGCGGGTCTTTACCGGTGTAGCCACCGACCCACGGTTTCACCAGACGGGCGTTTACGTAGTAATAAACCGGCACAATCGCACTGTCTTTATCGAGCTGTTGCTCCGCTTTATTGTACAGCGCGGTACGCTGTGCTTCATCGGTCACTTTAAGCGTTTCCGCCATAATGCTATCGAATGCAGGGCTCTTATAATGCGCAGTGTTCATTGAGCTGTTAGACAACATGGTGTTGAGGAAAGACGTCGGTTCGTTATAGTCGGCACACCAGCCAGCACGCGCAACATCGAACGTCCCCTGATGGCGAGTATCGAGGAAGGTTTTCCATTCCTGGTTAACCAGTTTTACATCAACGCCGATGTTTTTCTTCCACAGCGACGCAGCGGCAATAGCCAGTTTTTTATGCAGATCGGATGTGTTGTACAGCAGATTTACGGTGAGCGGTTTCTCTGGAGTATAACCCGCTTCAGCCAGCAGTTTTTTCGCTTCTTCGTTACGTTTTGCCTGAGTCCAGCCAAACCACTCTGGCTGCGTCAGTTTCGCGCCGTCGGTATAAGGTGGTGTGTAGCCATAAGCCGGCATATCGCCCTGGGCTTTAACTTTGTTAACGATAATATCGCGATCGATACCCAGTTTCAGCGCGGTACGCACGCGTACATCGGTGAATGGTGCTTTCTGGTTATTAATTTCGTAGTAATAAGTGCACAGATATGGATCAACACGAACTTCGTTCGGGATCTCTTTTTTCAGCTTTTGGAACAGTTCAATCGGCATGTTGTTATAGGTCATGTCGATTTCACCGCTGCGATAGCGGTTAACATCCGTCACTTCGGACGCAATAGGCAGGAAGGTGACCTGGTTAATGACGGTTTTAGCGTTATTCCAGTAAGTTGGGCTACGCTCAAGAACAATACGCTCGTTCACTACCCAGTCTTTTAATTTATAGGCACCGTTGGTAACGATATTGCTCGGTTGAGTCCACTTCTCACCATATTTTTCAATAGCCGCTTTTGGCACTGGCGAAGTGGATGGGTGTACCAGCAGTTTGAAGAAATAAGGCACTGGCTCACTTAAAGTGACCTCTAAGGTGTGATCGTCAACCGCTTTTACCCCGAGATCGGTAATTGGTTTTTTGCCTTCGAGGATTTCATCAATATTAGCGACGTGACCATATTGCAGGTAGCTCGCATACGGAGATGCCGTTTTCGGATCAATCGAACGCTGCCAGCTATAAACAAAATCTTGCGCCGTCACTGGTGAACCATCAGACCACTTTGCGTCTTTGCGCAGATGGAAAGTCCACACTTTGGAATCTTTATTATCCCAGGACTCCGCAACGCCCGGCGCCGGATGGCCGTCAAGGTCGCTAACCAGTAATCCTTCGAACAAGTCACGGCTAATATTGGATTCCGGCACACCTTCAATTTTGTGCGGATCGAGAGATTGCACTTCAGAACTGTTATTACGAACCAGCGTTTGTTTATCCGCTAGCTGCACGCCTGCCGGAACATCGGCAGCCATAGCAACGTTCCCTGCGATCAGCGCAGTGAGAATCCCAGCCGCAACCAGGCTTTTTTTTGTGATGATGGACATTGTGTTGATACTCCGTTCATTATTATTACTGACTTTCGTCAGCCTGTTAGTACCCGTTCGGGTCCCTGTACAGCGCAGGAGATTTTTGCGTCTGTCAGGTCATTTACTACCTGCTATCACCGACTTTTTATTACGGCCGCTCTTATGGCAACCTGACGTCGATTCATTTAAAGCATCCCCCCTGTCGGGATACTTTTCATTTTTAACCGTTACATCTAGAAACAGTTATCATTGACAAAGCTTTATCCTGCGAACCAGTTAGGCCGGAAAGTACCAAATGCAATTCACTGCCGCCAATATAATTTGCAAATTTGTTAACCAATTCTCTTTTGCTCAACAAACGCCCCTATTTTCGACAGCTTATTCGCCAGGCGAAAACATCTGAAATCAATATTTTTCAATTGGATATGAAAAAACAGTGGCTGTTGATGTTCAACATCAACGCCAACGCGTGCTTTTGCACGAAAAATTAACAATTGTACATTTTTTAGCACATAACTCTGCGTCGAAACTGAAATTACTAATATCATTTCAATTATGTAACAGCAAGCCCCAGAGTATCATGTGAGATAAATAACATTTTGGCAGGGAGAGTGAGGATGGCCAGATCAGCAAATATCATTGATAAAATTGACATTTTACGATAATTCAAAATGATTATGGCTGCGGCAAAGTAATGAATGAGCGATATGTTTTTCTGATATTAACGACGGCAACAGGGGTTATGCCATATTGCCGCGTCTAAATATTTATCCCACCAGACCAGGGAAGATAGATTTGATACCCGTCACAATAAATTCAATCCCCAGCGCCATTAATAGCAGACCCATGATGCGGGTCACGACGTTGATTCCCGTTTGACCTAACATACGGACTAACCATGGTGAAATGCGGAAGATGCCCCAGCAACACCCCGCAAACAGCGCGATAGACAGCGAAAAACCGATCAGGTACGAGAGAGAGTGATAGCGTGTGCCCCATACGATGGTCGAGCTGATTGCCCCAGGTCCCGCCATAAGTGGCAGCGCCAGAGGCACTACGCCAAGGCTCTCGCGCACAGCAGTTTCTGATTTCTCCTGCTTATTCTGCTTATCTTCACCCAGCTTGCCGCTTATCATCGACATCGCAATGGTCACCACCAGAATCCCGCCGGCGATACGGAAGGAGTCGATAGAAATACCAAATAGTTGAAGGATGAAATCTCCAAGGAATAGTGAAGTCAGCAGAATAATCGCCACCGACAGGCTCGCCGTCAGATTGGTTTTGTTACGCACCACTGCCGTCTGATAGCTCGTTAAGCTAATGAATACGGGGATCAGCCCTACTGGGTTAACCAGCGCAAACAGCCCAATAAAGAATTTAAAGAAGATTGGAAAATCAAACAGCGTTTGAATCACATTGACCCCGTAACACCATCAAAAGTTGTAGTTGACGAACAGCAAACCGTGAATTGCGCTGACAATACCTGTTTTATAAGCAAGGTTCATTAGATTTATCTACAAAAAGAGGGATAAAACAGAGTGTTATGCATTTGTATAAACTATGCTAATGTCTACCTTCCTATAACACACGATTGATTAACAGCTCATACAGTTTGCTAAAAGCCCCATGCTGAAAGGTGTCAGCTTGGCGTGAATTTGATTTAGATCATGAAATTCGTACTCAGAAGTGGGTAACCTGCTTACACCGAAAGAGAGTCAGCGTCATAAAAAACGCCCTTCTTTATCAGGTAAGCTCCTTGGCTAAATCGAAGCTCTTTTAGTAAATCAGTGAATCAGTTCGTGGATAACACATTGTTTTCTTAGCTTTTTCGCCAGCTGCAAGTGATTTGTCTATACTGACTTTTCGAGCAGATGATTCACTAAAAAAGTTTAACATTATCAGGAGAGCATTATGGCTGTTACTAATGTCGCTGAACTTAACGCACTCGTAGAGCGCGTAAAAAAAGCCCAGCGTGAATATGCCAGTTTCACTCAAGAGCAAGTAGACAAAATCTTCCGTGCCGCCGCCCTGGCTGCCGCAGATGCTCGAATCCCTCTCGCAAAAATGGCTGTTGCCGAATCCGGCATGGGTATTATTGAAGACAAAGTGATCAAAAACCACTTCGCGTCTGAATATATCTACAACGCCTATAAAGATGAAAAAACCTGTGGTGTTCTGGCTGAAGACCATACTTTCGGTACCATCACCATCGCTGAACCGATCGGCATCATCTGCGGTATCGTACCAACCACTAACCCGACTTCTACCGCTATTTTCAAATCGCTGATCAGCCTGAAGACGCGTAACGCTATCATCTTCTCTCCGCACCCACGTGCGAAAGATGCCACCAACAAAGCTGCGGATATCGTTCTGCAAGCGGCTATCGCTGCTGGTGCACCAAAAGATCTGATCGGCTGGATCGATCAACCGTCTGTCGAACTGTCTAACGCGCTGATGCACCACCCGGACATCAACCTGATCCTCGCGACCGGTGGTCCAGGCATGGTTAAAGCCGCGTACAGCTCCGGTAAACCAGCAATCGGCGTGGGCGCAGGTAACACCCCGGTAGTTATCGACGAAACCGCAGATATCAAACGTGCCGTCGCTTCTGTACTGATGTCTAAAACCTTCGATAACGGCGTAATCTGTGCTTCTGAGCAGTCTGTTGTTGTTGTTGATTCCGTATACGATGCAGTTCGCGAACGTTTTGCAAGCCACGGCGGCTACATGCTGCAAGGCAAAGAGCTGAAAGCCGTTCAGGACATCATCCTGAAAAATGGCGCTCTGAACGCAGCAATCGTTGGTCAGCCAGCATACAAAATCGCTGAACTTGCAGGTTTCTCCGTACCGGCTACCACCAAAATTCTGATTGGTGAAGTTAAAGTTGTTGACGAAAGCGAACCATTCGCACACGAAAAACTGTCCCCGACTCTGGCGATGTACCGTGCGAAAGATTTCGAAGACGCGGTACAGAAAGCAGAAAAACTGGTTGCTATGGGTGGTATCGGTCATACCTCTTGCCTGTACACCGACCAGGATAACCAGCCGGAACGCGTCGCTCACTTCGGTCAGATGATGAAAACCGCACGTATCCTGATCAACACCCCAGCTTCTCAGGGTGGTATCGGTGACCTGTATAACTTCAAACTCGCGCCTTCCCTGACTCTGGGTTGTGGTTCCTGGGGTGGTAACTCCATCTCTGAAAACGTTGGTCCAAAACACCTGATCAACAAGAAAACCGTTGCTAAGCGAGCTGAAAACATGTTGTGGCACAAACTTCCGAAATCTATCTACTTCCGCCGTGGCTCTCTGCCAATCGCGCTGGATGAAGTGGTTACCGACGGTCACAAACGTGCGCTCATCGTGACTGACCGCTTCCTGTTCAACAACGGTTACGCAGACCAGATCACCTCTGTGCTGAAAGCGGCTGGCGTTGAAACTGAAGTGTTCTTTGAAGTCGAAGCAGACCCAACTCTGTCCGTTGTTCGTAAAGGTGCAGAACTGGCTAACTCCTTCAAACCAGATGTGATTATCGCACTGGGCGGTGGTTCCCCGATGGATGCGGCGAAAATCATGTGGGTTATGTACGAACACCCAGAAACGCACTTCGAAGAACTGGCACTGCGCTTTATGGATATCCGTAAACGTATCTACAAGTTCCCGAAAATGGGCGTAAAAGCGAAAATGATCGCCGTCACCACCACTTCCGGTACGGGTTCTGAAGTTACGCCATTCGCCGTAGTAACTGACGACGCAACTGGTCAGAAATACCCACTGGCAGACTACGCACTGACTCCAGACATGGCGATTGTTGACGCCAACCTGGTGATGGATATGCCGAAGTCCCTGTGTGCATTCGGTGGTCTGGATGCGGTGACTCACGCTCTGGAAGCCTACGTTTCTGTACTGGCGTCTGAGTTCTCTGATGGTCAGGCTCTGCAAGCGCTGAAACTGCTGAAAGAAAACCTGCCAGCGTCTTACCATGAAGGGTCTAAAAACCCAGTAGCACGTGAGCGCGTTCACAGTGCAGCAACCATTGCAGGCATCGCGTTTGCGAACGCCTTCCTGGGTGTATGTCACTCTATGGCGCACAAACTGGGTTCTCAGTTCCACATTCCTCACGGTCTGGCGAACGCCCTGCTGATCAGCAACGTTATTCGTTATAACGCGAACGACAACCCAACTAAACAGACTGCATTCAGCCAGTACGACCGTCCGCAAGCACGCCGTCGTTACGCTGAAATCGCTGACCACCTGGGTCTGTCTGCACCGGGCGACCGCACCGCAGCTAAAATTGAAAAACTGCTGGGTTGGTTGGATGAAATCAAAGCTGAACTGGGTATTCCTAAGTCTATCCGTGAAGCTGGCGTTCAGGAAGCTGACTTCCTGGCACACGTTGACAAACTGTCTGAAGACGCGTTTGACGACCAGTGCACTGGCGCTAACCCGCGTTACCCACTGATTGCTGAACTGAAACAAATCCTGTTGGATACCTTCTACGGACGTGAGTACAACGAAGGCGAAGTTGAAGTGAAGAAAGAAGCGGCACCCGCTAAAGCTGAGAAGAAAGCAAAGAAATAATTTGCTAACGTCTCGCTGAAAAGCAAAAAGAACAAGCCCCATCGATGATGGGGCTTTTTTTATGCTGAATAAGACGGGAAACGAAGCGTTAACCCCCTACCCCAACCAAAAGGAACAGGAGACGCACCTGGCGAGGATTAACGATGATGGCAGGTGTTACGATGACTGTCCTGGATAATCGCCAGAGAACCTGTTTCCAGCGCTTCTTTATAGTGTTTACGACATACAGATACATACCGCTCGTTGCCGCCAATAACCACCTGCGCGCCTTCGTTATACGGCCGTCCTTCCTGATCGAGGCGCAGCACCATACTGGCCTTCCGACCACAGAAGCAAATCGTTTTTAATTCCACCAGTTTGTCGGACAGTGCCAGCAAATACTGGCTACCGGTAAATAACTCACCACGGAAATCCGTTCTCAGCCCATAGCACAGTACCGGGATATCCAGGTTATCAACCACATCAGAAAGCGCGTACACCTGTTCTCGCGTCAGGAACTGGCATTCATCTACCAGTACGCAATTAATCGCCTCACGGGCGTTCTCTACATTAATTTCGTTAAACAGATTGCTGCTTTGGTTAAACAGCTTGGCGGGCGAAGAAAGACCAATTCGCGAGCTGACTTTACCCGCACCAAAGCGATCGTCTATTTCAGCGGTATAAACGAGAGTTCGCATACCGCGTTCCTGGTAGTTGTATGACGACTGTAACAATGCCGTCGACTTCCCAGCATTCATTGCTGAGTAGTAGAAATAAAGTTGTGCCATTGGCTGAGAAATCCTAATCAATGCGTTTTTTAAACGGTGCGCAGTGTACCATATTTTATCCCCAGGCTCCTGCGTCATCCTGCCATTGTGTTTTGGCTCACACCACCAGGAAGCCCGTATCACGGGGGTTGATCCTGTACAACATTAGCGATAATAAACAATACGTCATCCCCTGGCCGAGACCTACGCATATTTTTTGTATTGAGGATGGTAACATCATCATAAGCCTAGAGTATTTAGCTTACCCGTTTCTGTTAGCGGATACGTTAAGGTATCGCACTAGTGAAAAATAGATAGCCAGATTAATAGTTGAAAAGATTAATGAGTCCACATTAAGAATGTGTAACCAATGACAATTTCCACCGCGCGATGGGGAAATGTGGATATCTGTAAATTAATCGACGCCTCAGAAATAACATTGTCATAACTATGGCCTTACCGTTGTATTGCCGCAGTACAGTCTGAACAGTTTTTTCCCGCGCCATCCTATTTATCCACACCTCAACTCAGACAAATAGCCATGTGGCGGTAAAGCTTATCGCCAGCAAAACCCCGTCAGGCCGCAACGTGATTGGGGAACGGAACTCAAGAGCGATGATAAAACACTGCACAAACGGATACTGGCTCGCTAATACATAAGGTTGATATTTATCCATACGAAGTATATTTATGCGTAAAAACACAGCGCCCCTCCCCTGTGTTATCTCGTATCACAACCTTACAATAAGCGAGAACTGGATGAGTATGACCGTCAGCAATTTAACTTATACATATTAATAACAGCACTAAATAACACGTTATTTTGAATTCCTTACATTCTTTCCTATTGCACAACTGATTTTATCGCACTATTATTACTTCAACAAACCACCCCAATATAAGTTTGAGATTACTACAATGAGCGAAGCACTTAAAATTTTGAACAACATCCGTACTCTTCGTGCGCAGGCAAGAGAATGCACCCTTGAAACGCTTGAAGAAATGCTGGAAAAATTAGAAGTTGTTGTTAACGAACGTCGCGAAGAAGAAAACGCGGCTGCTGCTGAAATCGAAGAGCGCACTCGTAAACTGCAACAATATCGTGAAATGCTGATTGCTGACGGAATTGATCCGAACGAACTGCTGAATAGCATGGCTGCCGCTAAAACTGGCACCAAAGCTAAACGCGCTGCACGTCCGGCTAAATATAGCTACGTTGATGAAAACGGCGAAACCAAAACCTGGACTGGCCAAGGCCGTACTCCAGCAGTAATCAAAAAAGCGATGGACGAACAGGGTAAATCCCTGGACGATTTCCTGATCAAGGACTAATCCTTACGCTTTATAAAAATCCCGCTACGGCGGGATTTTTTATATCCAAAATTCACGCTTTGCTGATAACGCCAACGTAGACAAACGTTCGCTTTTTATCCGTTCGTGTTATTGAGATATAAAAAAACCGGGTTTCCCCGGTTTTCAGCAACAGCGGCTAAATTACTTAGCGATACCCAGCGTGTCTTGCAGCCAAGATTTGAAATCAGCGCCCAGCGTATTGTGGCGGATGCCATATTCAACGAATGCCTGCATATAACCCAGTTTATTACCGCAGTCATGGCTTTTGCCTTTCATGTGATACGCTTCAACGGTTTCTTTCTCGATAAGCATATCAATGGCATCGGTTAACTGAATTTCGTCACCTGCTCCCGGAGGCGTTTTCGCCAGCAGAGGCCAGATTTCCGCGCTCAGAACATAACGACCAACCACGGCCAGGTTAGACGGCGCCACGTCTGCCTTCGGCTTCTCAACAACACCAACCATTGGCACGCTGTCGCCTGGATTTAAGGTTGCGCCTTTGCAGTCAACCACGCCATATGCCGTTACATCGGCAACAGGTTCAACCATTATCTGGCTGGCACCGGTTTCATCGAAACGAGCAATCATATCAGCCAGGTTATCACGGCTCAGGTCGGACTCATACTCATCCAGAATAACGTCCGGCAGGATAACCGCGACTGGCTCATCGCCCACCACCGGATGCGCGCACAGCACTGCATGGCCCAGCCCTTTCGCCAGACCCTGACGAATCTGCATGATAGTAACGTGCGGTGGACAAATAGCCTGCACTTCTTCCAGAAGCTGACGTTTAACGCGCTTCTCCAGCATGGCTTCAAGCTCAAAACTGGTATCAAAATGGTTTTCGATGGAATTCTTAGAAGAATGGGTCACCAGTACAATTTCAGTAATGCCCGCAGCAATACACTCGTTCACGACATACTGAATTAAAGGCTTATCTACCAGCGGCAGCATTTCCTTAGGAATTGCTTTTGTGGCAGGCAACATCCTTGTACCTAATCCCGCAACCGGGATAACGGCCTTTCTTACTTTCGAATTTGGGGCAGCCATTCAAATCTCCTGAACTGTTCAAACTTTGAACTTGCTCGTTAATTAATTACGCGTCGAGTATATCATTACTGCCATATAGGGCAGTTCTGAAAAACGCGAAGACATCGAATTAAGAGTTATACCCGGCGAAGTCGAGCAGAAGGAGGAGCGCTTACCATAAACCCGGACACCTTGTTTTAGCGTATCATCGAAGATAATGGATCAAACCAACGCACCAGCACGCTGAAGTATGACGAGTATATCCACATCAATTTGCTAAATAGTATCACCACCATCAAGAAGCGGTTAAAGCTATCCCAATAAAAAAATGCGTTTGCTCATTCCGCAGACAACATCAAGCGTAGACGACCGCCGTTTCCCCAAATCTGACACTGCCAGGAAGTGCAACGCTGGCTTATTTGATTAAGATAAGCGCTACCCAACGTTCCTAGCGGAACACCATTACTTATTTGGATTTGATGCTCACCGGTATTTAACGCACCGTTCAGCCCCGCCGATACCAGGATTAGATTTTTTAAGCCGCTGTGATAATAACCAACGAGCAATGGAAACTGGCCCGGAAGGTTTGCCTGTCGTAGCAGTTGATTAACCTGTTTTAACAGACTCCCCAATTCTGGTAGCCGTTGTCCCTGATGAGAAAGCTGTTCTTGTAACAAGCCGTTAAATAATACACGCAACAATAACGCGGCTAATACACCATTATCCCCTGCCCGTGTAACATCCAGACAATAAAAAGCCAAATCATGCTCCGATAATGGCGCGATATCCAAAACCAGACCTGGTGCATCTACCGCCATTAACTGGCGATAGTTTATCCGGCAGTGCGATATAGTTTGTTGAACTGGCGGCTGCAACTCCTGCAACAGTTTGGCAGCAGCGGCCGGGTTGTTAACCAACGCATCCCAGTCTTCGAATAAACGCTCTTCTTCTTCGACGCGCGAATTAAACATATTGGGATAGAGACAGGCCAGCACCGTTTCCCGCAGACGGTTTAAGTCTTTAACGGGTTTTAATAATACGTCCTGTACACCAAGGCGTAGTGCTTTGGCTATATCAGCCATATTTTCAGTCGCAGAGATAATCAGGATTGGCAATGTGTCACCTGCATTACGCAGGTGTTCAACCAACTGCAGGCCGTTCATGCGCGGCATGGCGAGGTCACAGATCATCAGATCAGGCTTCTGACCTTCCATTTGCGTCAGCGCATCGACGCCATCTTGAGCCAAAAGCGTGCGCGCACCGAGTGACGAAAGCCATGAATCCATAAGAGAGCGGAAAACGGGTTCGTCTTCGACAATCAAAATCTGTTTTCCCGCTAACGGCTGCGTCATGATATCTCCCCTGCCAGACGATAAGTAAATAGTGGCATGCTATTGTGATAATCGCCTTTCAGATTTTACTGAAGTAGTCGAAAAAAATGCTTTAAGTTGAACTGGACACTAAAGGCAAAAGCTCATCTATCTTTTTTTCAACCGCTTGTTGGCCCGCGGCTATCGCAGATGAAGCTCGATGAAAATCCAGAGTCGAAATTTCGGGACAGAATGGCTGCAACAAAATATCCGGCGGGTCACCCGCCATTCGATTACGTTTAAGCCGATTCTCCAGAACTTGTATCGAGGTGGTCATGATTTCCATCGCCGTCGGTGCAACCACCGAACGACGTGTAGCCACTCGGCCCAACCGGGCACGGAGACGCTCATGCCATGATAGCTCATCTGGCGTTCCATTCATCTCTGCATCAGGCTGAATATTTACCGACAGGAGATCCTGCTGCATAAGATGTGCGTCATGTTGCAAATCGACAGCAATAACAATGTCAGCACCCAGCGCGCGCGTTAACGAAACCGGTACCGGATTAACCACTGCGCCATCAACTAGCCAGTAACCATTATGTAAAACCGGTGCCATCAGCCCAGGAATGCTGCATGAGGCGCGTACCGCCATATGCAAATCCCCTTCAGTAAACCACAGTTCGCGCCCGGTACTGAGGTTGGTCGCCACCGCCGCGAAACGGCGCTCACACTGTTCAATCACTTCATTTGGCATGATCTGCCGATAGTGATTAAACACCCGCTCACCGCGCAGCAAGCCGCCACGGCGCCAGGATAAATCCATCAACCGCAGAACGTCCCAATAACTGAATGAGCAAACCCATTCCTCCAGCGCAGGGAGGCGGTTACTGGCATACGCAGCCCCCACCAGTGAACCAATAGAACACCCTGCGACAATATCTATCTCGATTCCCATCTTCTGGAGCGCTTTAATAACGCCAATATGCGACCAGCCTCGCGCCGCCCCTGATCCTAGCGCCAGGCCAATTTTAATTTTTCTCATTGTGACCGATGGATATCCTCTTGTTTATGGCGTGGCATCATTGCCAACGCTCGGTTAACATAGTGCTATCAGGCGTTACATCGCCATTAATATGTCGATTCAGGGAGACTGTTTTGTCAGAACTTTGCCCTTGTGGCAGCGCTCTCGAGTATAGCCTATGTTGCCAGCGTTATCTGTCTGGCAACGAACGTGCTCCGAGCCCGTCGCACCTCATGCGCTCTCGCTATTGTGCCTTCGTCAGGAAGGATGCTGATTATTTACTAAAAACCTGGCATCCGTCATGTCAGGCAGGCGCTTTTCGTGACGAGATTCAGAAGGGGTTTGCCCATACCCAATGGTTAGGGCTGACCGTTTTCGCCACTGAAGAAGGCCAAAATACCCACGAAGGCTTTGTTAGCTTTGTCGCTCGTTTTCATGAAAATAACAAGAACGGAGCCATCATTGAGCGTTCACGATTCTTAAAAGAAAACGACCAATGGTACTATATCGACGGCACACGACCAGTAATTGGTCGAAACGATCCCTGCCCTTGCGGCTCTGGGAAAAAATTTAAAAAATGCTGTGGGCAATAAGCCCGTAACAGCTTCGCAAACATCATCAACAGGATTTACCCGGCAATGCATTCCATTCAACGAAAAGTTCTGCGCACCATCTGCCCTGACCAAAAAGGCCTGATCGCGCGCATCACCAACATTTGTTACAAGCACGAACTGAATATCGTGCAGAACAACGAGTTTGTTGATCACCGTACAGGGCGTTTTTTCATGCGTACCGAACTGGAAGGGATTTTCAACGACTCTACCCTGCTGGCGGATTTAGACAGCGCGCTGCCGGAAGGCTCAATCCGTGAGCTGAATCCTGCCGGGCGTCGTCGTATCGTCATTCTGGTCACCAAAGAGGCGCACTGCCTGGGTGATTTGCTGATGAAAGCGAATTATGGCGGTTTGGATGTAGAAATCGCGGCCGTCATCGGGAACCACGACACGCTGCGTTCACTGGTCGAACGTTTTGGTATTCCGTTCCAGTTAGTGAGCCATGAAGGCCTGGCGCGTGAAGATCACGACAAACTGATGGCGGATGCTATCGAGGCTCATGATCCTGATTACGTTGTACTGGCAAAATATATGCGAGTGCTGACGCCAGAGTTTGTTTCTCGCTTCCCGAATAAAATCATCAATATTCACCATTCATTCCTGCCTGCGTTTATCGGCGCGCGTCCATATCACCAGGCCTACGAGCGTGGCGTGAAAATTGTTGGCGCAACCGCGCACTACGTTAACGACAACCTAGATGAAGGCCCAATCATCATGCAGGACGTTATTCATGTCGATCACACCTATACGGCTGAAGATATGATGCGTGCCGGACGAGACGTTGAGAAGAACGTATTGAGCCGCGCGCTGTATCAAGTTCTGGCTCAGCGTGTGTTTGTATACGGCAACCGTACGATTATTCTTTAATCACTAGCGAAATGAATTGATTAGCTTTAATCCGTTACGGATGAAAAGTACGCAAACAGTTCATTTTCGACAAACGAATGCTTTACAGCGGCGCGTCATTTGGTATGATGCGCCCCGCTTCCCGAGAAGGAAGCGGGCCAGTAGTAACTAGCATTACCCCGTGGTGGGGTTCCCGAGCGGCCAAAGGGAGCAGACTGTAAATCTGCCGTCATCGACTTCGAAGGTTCGAATCCTTCCCCCACCACCATCTTCAAGCTTTACCTACAATATGAATTACCCCTGGTGGGGTTCCCGAGCGGCCAAAGGGAGCAGACTGTAAATCTGCCGTCATCGACTTCGAAGGTTCGAATCCTTCCCCCACCACCATCACTTCCTGAAGCACCCCTAATTAAAGCAAAATACATCTCCTCCATATTCTGCCCATACGGGAAGGATGAGAAGCTTCGACTAAGGTTCGATTCTGTAGGTCGGATAAGCGCAGCGCCATCCGACACACAGCCCGCACGGTATTACGCTGCATTCGCCTCGCGCCAGGGCTTTACCATATCTGACCTCACCGCTTTGCTGTAACAAATAACGTCGAGTAAACCCAACGTCGTGACCGGTTGTTTTTCCATTCGCTCATAAAAAAACCCCACCGAAGCAGGGTTTTTATCAACACCATCGTCTATTAATGACGCGCGCGAACAATCTGGTATTTGCGAGTCAAATATTCGATTGGCACGCTCCAGATGTGCACCAGACGCGAGAATGGGAACAGCAGGAATAATGTCATCCCCAGAACGATGTGCAGGCGGAAAATAAACGCTACGCCATCGAGATGCTCGGATGCGCCACCGTGGAAGGTCACCACCGACTGCGCCCAACCGACCAGTTTCATCATCTCACTACCGTCCATATGCTGCGCCGAGAACGGAATCGTCAGCAGACCCAGCGCACACTGAACAACCAGCAGCGTCAGAATCAGGATGTCAGCTCCGGTTGTCGTTGCACGCACTCGCGGGCTAAACAGACGGCGTTTCAGTAGCAGCACACCGCCAATCAGGCACAGTACACCACTCGCGCCACCGGCAAACATCGCCATCTTCTGCTTCACTTCAATCGGCAGCCACGCTTCATACATCCAGTGCGGCGTCAGCATCCCGAGGAAGTGACCAGCGAAAATACCCAGAATCCCGATATGGAACAGGTTAGACGCCAGGTTCATCCCTTTGCGATCCAACATCTGGCTGGATGCCGCACGCCAGGTGTACTGGCCGTAGTCATAACGCAGCCAGCTACCAATCAGGAACACCGCACCCGCGATGTAGGGATAGATGTCAAAGAAGAACATATTTAGGAAGTGCATTATTGCTGTCCTCCGTTAGAGATATTCAAATATTGCGGGGCCACGGCTCCAGCAAAACGACGCTGGTGATTGGTAATTTCCGATTCACCACAGCCCTGGTCGGCAAAGAATTTCACCTGTTCTTCTTCCCACACCGCGTCCAGCGCCTGCGGTGTATCATCACGGGCTTCATCGGCGATTTTTTCTGCCACTTTGGCCTCATCTACTGCGCTGTTTGCCAGCTTCAGCAGTTGTTCGAACAGCACCGCGTAACGGCTTTCACGCTGTTGCAGACGAGCGCACAGCAGTGCCAGAATCGGCGCGATGTCCTGCAAACCACCAATTGCTTCGCTTTCCGGCAACTGCGCCAGATACTCCAGATACAGCGGCAGGTGATCCGGCAGCTCGCGGCTATCCAGCTCAAGGCCGTGCTGCTCATACTGGTTCAGCAAATCCACCATTGCTTGCCCACGGTCACGAGATTCACCGTGTACGTGTTCAAACAGCAGCAGCGACGTCGCGCGTCCACGATCAAACAGCTCGCTGTACGCCGCCTGGGCGTCCAGCAGATCCTGCGCGGTTAAATCGCGCAGGAAGACGCCCAGAGCCTGGGCATCCGCTTTTTCCAGTTTTTCTGATGAGGCCAGAACGTCAAAGAGTTCGCCTTGATGCTGCCACAAGGCAGCATCCGGGTACTCCAGAAGACGTGACACAACCATGAGTTCAATCATGCGTGCGGCTCCGTTTTGCTGGTTACATCCACCGCATCAATGCGGCGGCTGTTGAACAGGTTGAACGAGGAGTCAGAACCGTGGCAACCATCACCGAAGCTAAATCCACAGCCATTTTTCTCTGGGAATGCGTCACGCGCCTGCTCACGGTGGCTGCTTGGCACAACGAAACGGTCTTCGTAGTTAGCAATCGCCAGGTAACGGTACATTTCCTGCGCTTGCGCTTCAGTTAAACCTACCTCTTCCAGCGCGCGGGTATCAATAACCCCCTCAACGGTTTCGGTACGTTTGAAGTGACGCATCGCCAGCATACGTTTCAGCGCCAGAATCACCGGCTGGGTGTCACCTGCGGTCAGCAGGTTTGCCAGGTACTGAACCGGAATACGCAGGCTTTCAACGTCCGGCAGGATACCGTTGCTGCCCAGTTCACCCGCATCCGCAGCGGACTGAATTGGAGACAACGGCGGCACGTACCAAACCATCGGCAACGTGCGGTATTCTGGATGCAACGGCAGCGCCAGCTTCCAGTCCATCGCCATTTTATAAACCGGCGATTTCTGTGCCGCATCGATAACGCTCAGCGGAATACCGTCTTTCTGCGCCTGCTCAATCACTTTTGGATCGTTCGGGTCGAGGAACACATCCAGCTGGCGCTGATACAGATCTTTCTCGTTTTCGGTGCTCGCTGCGTTTTCGATTGCATCCGCGTCATACAGCAGTACGCCGAGGTAACGGATACGGCCCACGCAGGTTTCGGAGCACACGGTCGGCATCCCGGATTCAATACGCGGGTAGCAGAAAATGCACTTCTCGGACTTACCGCTTTTCCAGTTGAAGTAGATTTTTTTGTACGGGCAACCGGTGATACACATACGCCAGCCACGGCATTTATCCTGATCGATCAGGACGATACCGTCTTCTTCACGCTTGTAAATCGCACCACTCGGGCACGTTGCTACGCACGCCGGGTTGAGGCAGTGCTCGCACAGGCGCGGCAGATACATCATGAAGGTGTTTTCGAACTGGCCGTACATCGCCTTCTGCATGTTCTCGAAGTTTTGGTCTTTCGCCAGCTTCTCGAACTCGCCGCCCAGGTCATCTTCCCAGTTTGGTCCCTGGGTGATTTTATCCATACGCTTGCCGGTAATCAGCGAGCGAGGACGGGCAATCGGCTGAGCCTTGCTGCCTTCCGGTGCGGTGTGCAGCGTCTGGTAATCGAAATCAAACGGCTCGTAGTAGTCTTCGATACCCGGCAGATGCGGGTTCGCGAAGATTTTACCCAGCAGCATCGCACGGTTACCCATGCGCGGCTGCAGTTTGCCGTTGATTTTACGAATCCAACCGCCCTTCCATTTCTCCTGGTTTTCCCAGTCGTTCGGGAAACCAACGCCCGGTTTGGTTTCAACGTTGTTGAACCAGGCGTATTCGGTGCCTTCACGGCTGGTCCAGACGTTTTTACAGGTGACCGAGCAGGTGTGGCAACCGATGCATTTGTCGAGATTCAGCACCATGCCGACTTGTGAACGAATTTTCATTTTACGCTCTCCTGTACCTGGTCATTGCCTTCGCCATCCAACCAGTTAATGTTCTTCATCTTACGGACTACAACGAACTCATCACGGTTTGAACCGACGGTGCCGTAGTAGTTAAAGCCATAGGCCAAGTGCGCATAGCCACCAATCATATGAGTCGGTTTTGGCGTAATGCGGGTTACCGAGTTATGGATACCGCCGCGCTGACCGGTAATTTCAGACCCCGGCAGGTTCACGATACGTTCCTGCGCGTGGTACATCATGGTCATCCCAGCCGGAACACGCTGGCTCACTACCGCA
Source organism: Kluyvera fluvialis (assembly GCF_059725275.1). NCBI lineage: Bacteria > Pseudomonadati > Pseudomonadota > Gammaproteobacteria > Enterobacterales > Enterobacteriaceae > Kluyvera > Kluyvera fluvialis. The sequence continues at coordinate 2,780,215 of NZ_AP046142.1, forward strand.
CGTGCAGTCAGTGCACCGTTGTTGTTGAAGACTTCAATCCAGTCGTTGTCTTCGATCCCCATCTCTTTGGCATCCACTTCGCTCATCCACACCACCGGGCCACCGCGACCTAACGTCAGCATCAGCAGGTTGTCGCTGTAAGTAGAGTGAATCCCCCACTTCTGGTGCGGCGTCAGGAAGTTCAACGCTTTTTCTGGGTTGCCGTTAGACTTCTGGCCCATCACCTCTTTCACCGAACGGGTGTCGATCGGTGGACGGTAAACCAGCAGGCTTTCACCGAAATCACGCATCCACTGGTGATCCTGATACAGCTGCTGACGGCCAGTGAGCGTACGCCAAGGAATCAGCTCGTGAACGTTGGTGTAACCGGCGTTATAAGACACGTGCTCATCTTCCAGGCCAGACCACGTTGGGCTGGAGATAATCTTGCGTGGCTGCGCCTGAATATCACGGAAGCGAATTTTCTCGTCTTCTTTATTCAGCGCCAGATGCGTATGGTCACGACCGGTAAACTCGCTCAGCGCCGCCCAGGCTTTCACTGCTACCTGGCCGTTAGTTTCTGGCGCGAGGGTCAGGATCATCTCTGCGGCATCAATCGCCGTGTCCAGCATTGGCTGGCCTTTGGCCGGGCCTTCCGCTTTGGTGTAATTGAGCTTACGCAGCAGATCCATTTCACTCTGGGTATTCCAGGCAATCCCTTTACCGCCGTTACCGATTTTTTCCATCAATGGGCCGATGGAGGTAAAGCGTTCGTAAGTTGCCGGGTAATCACGCTCAACGGGAATAATGTGCGGCGCGGTTTTCCCTGGGATCAGGTCGCATTCGCCTTTTTTCCAGTCTTTAACGTCTAACGGCTGCGCCAGTTCAGCGGCGGAGTCGTGCTGGATTGGCAGCGTCACCACGTCGGTTTCTTTGCCCAGATGGCCTACGCAGACTTCAGAGAATTTCTTCGCGATGCCTTTATAGATTTCCCAGTCGCTTTTCGATTCCCATGCAGGGTCAACGGCGGCAGACAGCGGATGAATAAACGGATGCATATCCGAGGTATTCATGTCGTCTTTTTCATACCAGGTTGCCGTTGGCAGCACGATATCGGAGTACAGACAGGTGCTCGACAGACGGAAGTCCAGCGTCACCACCAGATCCAGCTTGCCGTCGAGGCCGTTATCCTGCCATTCCACTTCTTCCGGTTTTACGCCACCCTGTTTGCCCAGATCCAGCCCCTGAATACCGTGCTCAGTACCCAGCAGGTACTTCAGCATGTATTCATGACCTTTACCGGAGGAGCCCAGCAGGTTAGAACGCCAGATAAACAGGTTGCGTGGGTGGTTTTTACCGTTTTCCGGCTGCTCTGCCGCAAAGCGAATAGAGCCTTCTTTCAGCGCTTTAACGGTGTAATCCACCGGTGTCATGCCCGCTTTTTTCGCTTCATCGGCGATGCGCAGTGGGTTAGTGCCTAACTGCGGTGCTGACGGCAGCCAGCCCATGCGTTCTGCACGCACGTTAAAGTCCAGCAGGTGACCGGTATAACGAGATTTATCGGCCAGCGGTGACAACAGTTCCTGCGCCGTAACCGACTCATAGCGCCATTGGCTGGAGTGGTTATAGAAGTAGGAGGTGCTGTTCATGTGGCGCGCCGGGCGCTGCCAGTCAAGGGCAAATGCCAGCGGCTGCCAGCCGGTTTGCGGGCGCAGTTTTTCCTGGCCAACATAGTGTGCCCAGCCGCCGCCGCTCTGGCCGATACAACCGCAGAAGATCAGCATGTTGATCAGGCCACGGTAGTTCATATCGAGGTGATACCAGTGGTTCAGACCGGCCCCGACGATAATCATTGAACGGCCATGCGTCTTATCGGCGTTATCAGCAAACTCACGCGCGATACGCACAATCTGCGAACGGGAAACACCGGTGATTTTTTCTGCCCACGCTGGCGTATACGCTTTCACGTCATCGTAGCTGGTTGCGCAGTTTTCATCGTTCAGGCCGCGTTCCAGGCCGTAGTTCGCCATGGTCAGGTCGTAAACGGTGGTCACCAGTACGCTGGAACCGTCTGCCAGTTGCAGGCGTTTTACCGGCAGTTTGTGCAGCAGGATGTTTTCCAGTTCAACGTTGGTGAAATGCTCAGTGCCGTCGCCGCCAAAGTATGGGAAACCAACCTGAGCGATTTCATCGTGGCTACCCAGCAGGCTAAGGCGCAGCTGAATATCTTCGCCAGTTTTGCCATCGCGCTGTTCCAGGTTCCACTTACCTTTGTCGCCCCAACGGAAACCGATAGAGCCGTTCGGCGCAGTCATCTCACCTTTTTCATCAAAGGCGACTGTTTTCCATTCTGGGTTTTGTTCCTGGCCCAGTGCGTCAACCAAATCAGCCGCGCGCAGCATACGGCCTGCCGCGTAGTAACCGTCGCGTTCTTCCAGCATGACCAGCATCGGCATGTCGGTGTAACGGCGAACGTAGTCGGTGAAGTACTGGCTCGGTTTGTCGAGGTGGAATTCACGCAGCATAACGTGACCCATCGCCAGCGCCATTGCCGCATCAGTCCCCTGCTTAGGAGCCAGCCACAGGTCGCACAGTTTGGCGATTTCGGCGTAGTCCGGGGTGATAGCAACGGTTTTAGTCCCTTTATAACGAACTTCGGTAAAGAAGTGCGCATCCGGGGTACGGGTCTGCGGTACGTTGGAACCCCAGGCGATGATGTAGCTGGAGTTGTACCAGTCGGCAGATTCTGGAACGTCGGTCTGCTCCCCCCAAGTCTGCGGCGATGCAGGAGGTAAATCGCAGTACCAGTCATAGAAGCTCAGGCAAGTACCGCCGATAAGCGACAGGTAACGCGCACCGGAAGCGTAGGAAACCATCGACATCGCCGGAATTGGCGAGAAGCCAGCGACACGGTCTGGGCCGTAGTTTTTCACGGTATAAACGTTGGAAGCAGCAATCAGCTCATTCACTTCCTGCCAGGAGGAGCGAACGAAACCACCGCGCCCACGCGCTTGTTTGAAACTTTTTGCTTTATCGGCATCTTCAATGATGGATGCCCACGCATCAACCGGATCGCTGTGCAGTTTTTTCGCGTCACGCCACATTTTCATCAGGCGTTTACGCATCAGCGGATATTTCAGACGGTTGGCGCTATAGAGATACCAGGAGTAGCTCGCACCACGAGGGCAGCCGCGAGGTTCGTGGTTCGGCATATCTGGACGAGTACGCGGATAGTCGGTCTGCTGGGTTTCCCAGGTGACGAGGCCATTTTTGACATAAATTTTCCAGCTGCAAGAACCGGTGCAGTTCACGCCGTGCGTTGAACGAACCACTTTGTCATGCTGCCAGCGCTGGCGGTAACCATCTTCCCAATCCCGGTTGGTATTTAAAGTCTGTCCGTGCCCATCGGCAAATGTTTCGCCCTTTTGTTTAAAGTAACGAAACCGGTCCAGGAATTTACTCATCAGGTCTCTCCTGTATGGAGCCTGGCGGCTCTCTGATAAATCGACATTGCTGAATTTGTAACGAAGGTAACGCGCTGAAAGATGTAGGGAATTGATAACGATCAAGATGCTCTTGCTTAATAAATGCCGAAAAACCAGCAAATACCACCAAGGTGGTATTATTTTTTGATTTTTAATTGTCTGTAAAATAAGGTTTTTTCATTTGTTTTTGATTTTTACACCGTTTAAAAACCACCGCACTGGTATTAAGGGGTAGATACTTTTACCTCCCTGCTAAACCCACACGGGCACGGTGTTCGCAACATGAGTTAAATAAAAAGTATGTTGTAACTAAATTGAGTTAAAAATAAAGGTGCGATCGCTCGCACCTTTATTCAATAATAACCCTAAGCGTTATTTACTCGCTTTACGTCCGTATACCACCCAGGTAATCAGCACGCAGGCAATATAGAACACGAGGAATACTTTCATCGCGCCCGCTGGAGAGCCGGTCAGTTCCAGAGAAGTCCCGAATGCTTTCGGAATAAAGAAGCCACCGATAGCACCAATCGCAGAAATAAAGCCCAGCGCCGCTGCGGTATCTGTCGCCGCTTCGCGCATAGCTTTCTCCTCAGAACCCCCTTCAGCTTTCACACGATCCATCGTCAGTTTACGGAAGATAACTGAAATCATCTGGAACGTAGAACCGCTCCCCAGACCTGCGGTCATGAACAGCGCCAGGAACACGACGTAGAACGCGATAAAGCTACCGCCTTCGCCGTTGGTTGGCAGAGTCATAAACAGCAGAGCACTGAACAGCGCCATCAGGATGAAGTTAACCAGCGTCACACGTGTGCCGCCCAGACGGTCGGAAATCGCCCCGCCCGCAGAACGCGCCAGCGCGCCAATAAACGGCCCGAAGAAGGCGTAATGCAGAATCTGCACATCCGGGAACTGTGTTTTAGACAGCATTGCGAAGCCCGCAGAGAACCCGATAAAAGAGCCGAACGTTGCCAGATAAAGCACGCTCATAATCCACAGGTGGCCGCGCTTCAGTACTGGCAATTGCTCTTTTAACGAAGCTTTAGACGTCGCCAGCTCGTTCATGCCAAACCACGCCGCGAGGGTGAAAATGGCCAGGAACGGAACCCAAATCCACGACGCATTAGCCAGATACAACTGGGAGCCATCCGGCTGCTCAACGCCCTGGCTGCCAAAGACGGCAAAGATCGACAGCGAAATCGCCAGTGGAGCCACCAGCTGCATTACGCTCACGCCCATGTTACCCAGGCCGCCGTTCAGACCCAGCGCACCGCCCTGTTTCTGTTTCGGGAAGAAGAAGCTGATGTTCGCCATGCTGGAAGCGAAGTTCGCGCCCGCAAAGCCACACAGCAGAGAAATAATAATGAAGGTGCTAAAGGGTGTGCTGGTATCCTGAACGGCAAAACCCAGCCATACGCAAGGTATGATAAGAATACCAGTGCTGAACGCTGTCCAGCGACGACCACCAAACATCGGTACCATGAAGGAGTAAGGCACGCGCAGCAACGCCCCAGATACAGACGGCAGTGCCGTCAGCATAAAGAGCTGGTCAGTTGTAAATTGGAAGCCCACTTTTGGCAAATTAACTGCGACGGCGCTGAACAGCATCCATACACAGAACGCCAGCAGCAAACACGGTACGGAAATCCACAGGTTCCGGCTAGCGACGCGGTGGCCGCGCTCTTGCCAGAACGCCGGATCTTCCGGACGCCAGTCGGTAATGACAGCGCCGGTTGCCCTTTTCGGGGCAGTGGAGTGACTCATAGACACCTCTGATTATTAATATCAACCCCTGCAACATTAGGGTTTACACCGCGCGGTAAGTTGATATAAATCAAAGGAAAAGTCGGCTATAGAATGCGCAAAAAAACAGCATCATCCTTTATGGGTAGTTTTTTATGCATAAAAAAACCCGTTTTATCACGTGGCTGTTAAGCCGCTACCCCTCTGCCCCCTCAGTCTTTACTATGATGGAAATAAAGGAGTAACCCTTTAGGGGTATGGGTATACTCCAGGCGATAGCCGAAAATAACGCCACTCGCCGGAGTGTCTTCCGCCAGGAGTTGTATAGCACAATGTTTAGACGTTTTTTTACACCACTCACGCTAGTGAATCAACTGGCACTGATCGTACTGCTGTCTACCCTTATCGGGGTGGCTAGTATGATGATTTCCGCACGTCTGGTGAATGGCGTACAGGGCAGCGCCCACGCGATTAACCAGGCTGGCTCGCTGCGTATGCAGAGCTACCGTCTGTTGGCGGCTATTCCGGTGAAAGAGAGTGACCAGCCCCTGTTTGACGAAATGCAGCGCACCGTGTTCAGCCCGGAGTTGCAGCTCGCCGCTGAACGTGACGGCCAGGTTGAGCAACTGGCTTCGCTACAACAGTATTGGCTGACCTATTTAGCGCCGGATATTCGCCGCGCGCAAAGCCAGGCGGTTGTCGCCGATGATTTAGCCGGCTTTGTTAATCGTATTAATCAGTTGGTCACCGCTTTCGACCACCAAACCGAAGAACGAATTAGCCATGTGGTGTGGATGCACCGGCTGATGGCGCTGTTTATGGCGCTGCTGTTTGTGTTTACCGTGATTTGGCTGCGCGCTCGTCTTCTGCGCCCGTGGCGACAGTTGTTGAAAATGGCAGAAGCCATTAGCCACCGTGATTTTACCTATCGCGCGCAGATCAGCGGCCGCAATGAAATGGCAACACTCGGCATGGCGCTGAACAATATGTCCGCCGAGCTGGCAGAAAGTTATGCATCACTGGAACGTCGCGTGCAGGAAAAAACCGCCGGTCTGGAGCAGAAAAACGCTATTCTCTCTTTCCTGTGGCAGGCCAACCGTCGGTTGCACACCAACGCGCCCCTGTGCGAGCGCATTTCGCCCGTGCTTAACGGCCTTCAGGAACTGACGCCGCTGCGGGAAATTGAAGTCCGGGTTTACGATATCGAAGATGAAGAAAATCATCAGGAATTTAGCTGCCATTCCGGTTGGGAATGTGATGATAAAGGCTGCTACCTGTGTCCGCGCGATGTGGATATGCAAGCGGCGGATGGCGCGACGTTAAAATGGCGATTAACCGACCCGCGTAACCAATACGGCATTTTGCTGGCAACGCTCCCGCAGGGGCGCGAGCTGAGCCACGACCAGCAGCAGTTAGTTGATACCCTGCTTGAGCAATTGACCTCTACCCTGGCGCTTGATAAACAACTGGAACGCCAGCAACAACTGATAGTGATGGAAGAACGCGCCACCATCGCCCGCGAACTGCACGACTCCATCGCCCAATCGCTGTCGTGCATGAAAATGCAAATCAGTTGTTTGCAGATGATGCAGTCAGAACAGTCATCACCGGAAAGCCGCGAACTGCTAGGCCAGGTGCGTACAGAATTAAACACCTCCTGGGCGCAGCTTCGCGAACTGTTAACCACTTTCCGCCTGAAGCTAACCGAATCGGGCCTACGCCCGGCGCTGGAAGCCAGCTGTCAGGAATACAGCTCGCGTTTTGGTTTTTCAGTGCAGTTGGACTACCAGCTACCGCCGCGCTACGTGCCTTCGCATCAGGCGATTCACGTGCTGCAAATTGCCCGTGAGGCACTGAGCAACGCGCTGAAACACGCGCAAGCAAGCGAAGTGAAAGTCAGCGTTACCCAGCAGGGTAGCCAGGTGAAATTAGTGGTGGCGGACAACGGCTGTGGTGTCCCGCAGCACGCTGAACGCAGTAACCATTATGGTCTTATTATTATGCGTGACCGCGCGCAGAGCCTGCGCGGCGATTGTCAGGTTCGGCGTCGCGAAAGCGGCGGTACTGAAGTCGTGGTCACGTTTGTCCCCGAAAAATCGCTTTCAACTCCCCAAGGAGATAGCCATGAGTAATCAGGAACGCGCCACTATCCTGTTAATTGACGATCATCCCATGCTGCGCACCGGCGTAAAACAGCTGGTCAGTATGGCGTCGGATATTCAGGTCGTAGGCGAAGCCAGCAACGGTGAACAAGGTATTGAACTGGCAGAAGCGCTCGATCCTGATCTGATCTTACTTGATCTCAACATGCCAGGTATGAACGGGCTGGAAACGCTGGATAAACTGCGTGAAAAATCACTGTCTGGCCGTGTTGTGGTGTTCAGCGTCTCTAACCATGAAGAGGACGTCGTCACCGCATTAAAACGCGGTGCTGACGGTTATCTGTTAAAAGATATGGAACCGGAAGACCTGCTGAAAGCCCTGCAACAGGCTGCGGCGGGTGAGATGGTACTGAGCGAGGCACTGACGCCGGTGCTGGCGGCAAGCCTGCGCGCAAACCGCGCCACTTCGGATCGTGATATCAACCAGTTAACCCCGCGCGAGCGTGATATTCTCAAGCTTATCGCTCAGGGTCTGCCGAATAAAATGATTGCCCGCCGTCTCGACATCACGGAAAGCACCGTAAAAGTGCACGTTAAACACATGCTGAAAAAGATGAAGTTGAAATCCCGCGTAGAAGCAGCAGTCTGGGTGCACCAGGAACGTATTTTCTGATCCCCCGCCTTAATTGTCGTGACACTCGCGGTCACACAATTAAGGCGCGAAGTTTGACCAGCCATTATACATCGGGGCAAAACTCACCACCGGTTCGGTGAGTGCCAGCGTTATCTCGTTAGAGGTGACGCGCTGGCCTTTTTTATCCTCAACAACAACCGACAAATGCCACACGTTACTCGCCCCTTCACTGTAATCCCACGCTGGCATGATAATGCTCCAGCCATCTTTACTGGTATTGGACGCTGGCGGCGTCAGGCTTAGCGCAGTGGTATCGCCCTGCCAGGTCAGCGATTTAATGCCATATTCATCATGCACCTGTAGTTTAAGCTCTACCGTTTCATAGCTATTCAGGCTCCACGGCGGCGTCGCCAGATACACCGTCAGACTCTTACGCTGGCGAAACTCCATCACCGGCAAACTGTTACGCTCCGGCGCATCATAGCGGCTACCGCGCAACGTGCGGGTTTGTGCGACTTCATCGGCTGCCAACTGTTTCTTCAGCGGCACACCAAAGTGATAATTCACTTTCATGCCAAGGTTATTTTGATTCTCCCCACTCTCGCCCTGTTTATGTTGGGCGCTAAATGTCAGCAAGGGAATCGGGGTGTAATTCAACCCAAGCGACACCGCCACAGGGTTATGGTAGCCCGTGCCACTGCGGAAAAGGTCAACGCTGTCGCCAAAATACTGCTCCACACTCAGGCTGGTATTGATATGGTTATAGGCTGGGATCCACGCCTGCGCGGTAACGTCATAACCGCGCGCCATTCGCTGCTGTAACGTCATGCCGGTATTTTGCCAGTCGTGCAGCGGGTGATAATAGTTTGCGGAGAAACGCAGATTCTCGCCCCAGGCCTCTGCCCCGACACCGCCACGGTCAAGGCTCGCCTCCAGCAAGCTGTCATAAAAGGTGTTGTAACCCAGTAGCCAATGACCTGCGACCCAACGTTGTCCCAGCCCCAGGTTGCCCACCAGCCCTTCTTTCTGCTGGGAAACGCCAAACTGGCTCCAGCTAAGATAGTCCGCGTTGTCTTGTAGCGGAATAAACCAACTACCGTTGCTACCGGTTAGCTTACCTCCGCCGTCCACCCGTAGCTCGATATGGGTCTTCCCCCACGGCGATAACCAGCTCTCAAGTTGATGATTCATCTTGCCATTAACCTTGTCCCGCAGTTGCGTCAGCGCAAACAGTCGCGCCTGCTCACCGGTGGCCAGGCCGTTATCCGTCATACTGGCTTCACCGAATGATTTCACCATCTGCGCAAAATGTTTCTCGGCATCCTGATTTTCTGGTGCAATGCCTAAATCTGGCAAAGTGTCGGACTGCTCATCGAACGGATGTTCCGCCTCGTCGATGAACGATTGCCGCGCACGTGCGCCGCCGCTAACGAGCATTAACAGCAGGATAAATGACGAATAAAAACGCAAAGACACCACCCAAAACCTCATCCACAACACATTAACGTAAGAAATATCCTACCCAGAATAATAAGTGTAACTTCTTTGTGGACATCGTTCAGCCCTATTGGTGTATTCCAGGAATAGACTGAATAGGATTCGGCTTATCGCTCACGACCGGTCATACTCATTTGTGACATTGTCACCTATATGACGTATCACTGAGCGCTATTTACGCCCAGCGCCACACTTATCTCGCGCGCGACGGCGTATAATCACCGACATAACACTTGTTGGATGCCCTTGGAATCTCGTGGCTTAACTTTAAAGGAGTTCAGATGCAACGTATCGTTATTATCGCCAATGGGGCTGCCTATGGCAGTGAATCACTGTTTAATAGCCTGCGCCTGGCCATTGCCCTGCGCGAACAGCAAAGCGACCTACAGCTACAACTATTTTTAATGTCAGATGCCGTGACTGCGGGCCTACGTGGGCAAAAACCTGCCGAGGGCTACAACATTCAGCAGATGCTGGAAATCCTCACCGCTCAGGGCGTGCCGGTTAAATTATGCAAAACCTGCACCGACGGACGCGGTATCAGCGCCCTCCCGCTGATTGACGGCGTGGAAATTGGCACGCTAGTTGAGCTGGCGCAATGGACGCTGGCAGCAGACAAAGTGCTGACCTTCTAAATCAGGCCAGCCAACCATCGCCACCGTGTTTTAAAGGATATTGTTTTACCGCTGCGCTATTCCTCGCAGCAATCTCGCGCAAGCTGAAAGGATCCACAGATATTGTCATTTTTGTTGAAGCGTTACAGAATTTGTTGATCAAAATCAGCATCTGCCAACACGGGGTTTGGTGTTATGCCATGAGTGATTTGTGAACAATATCACACCCAGGATTTCGACGCAGGACGCGTATTGACTGATGGCAGCGGGGTATTTTGGTGATGGTAAAGGCGAGTTTGACGTTGTTTGGTGGGGATACGGTGGTAGTGCGCTGTTCTGAGCGTTGCCACATCCATTTGATGAGCGCGCAAAACAGTAACGGTGATGACGCCGATATTCTAAGCGTACAAAACGAAGAAAAAGCGTATTTGACCGTGCCGTATAGCGGGACATGGAATGTGCTGATCGACAGCCACAGCCAGTCTCTTGAGCACTCTATCAGCTACGTCGCAGCATGATATCGCGCCCCGGAAGCACGCACTTCCGGGGTTTTCCCTTTCAGGACTACGCCAGCCCCGGCGGGTTCACTTTCTCCACCAGGTGACGCACCTTACTGATAAGCTCGTTCAGGCTTTCATCCTGCATACCCAACTTCTGCAATTCCTGGTCGAGCGAGAACAGGTACTGGGCATTAGTGCCTAACGGGCCGCTGGCGCAGGCAATCAGCGGAGCAATCACCTGTACGCTAGTATCTGACTCATACAGCGGGTGGCGCGGGTCCATAATAAATACCAGCGCGTTCACCGTCCGGCCATCGTCAAGGCTTAGCTTGCACCAGGTTGGTAGGTAGCAGCCGGTAATCATCTCGCGCTTCCACAGCAACGCTAATTCGTTTTCTATTTCATCGTCCGGCAGACGATAGGCAACCCCCGTGGTACGCCCACCCTCTTTTAACGCCAGCATTCGTCCTGGCTGGCAAGCACTACCGCGCCCCGCCGTTAATCGCAGGCAGAAGGCACGATGCCAGCCCACCAGCGTACCGGTTACTGATTCGCTATAGTTGAGCGCTGGGTTCCACATCAGTGAGCCATAGCCAAAAATCCACACCGGGCCATTATCTGGCCGACAGGCTAATGTTGCCGCCAACGATGCTGTACGTTGTTCAGCAGACCAAAGCAGAGATTCCTCAATAGCGCCAAACGCTGTTGTACAATCCGCCTTCATTAAGAAATCACGCGTTAACACTTTAAACCTCCGCCACCACTTCTCTTCCCTGCTTCACATACGCCCCCGGGAGCCGAATGGCTGACGTCCGCTGCTGTCATTGATGAAATATTATCCAGCTTTACGCCTCAGGATGCAATTTGTCTGCCGCCACACCGGTAATATTTAGCAGGTAACCAGAGTAATCAAAATAGGAATAACAGCGCATTAATGCACTGTTATTTAAAAATTATTTAGCCAAGAATTTATATTATAGCCATTAGTGAGAAAAAATGCCGCCATGGGTAAACTTTAGTAAAAGTTAGCATGAGCACGACAAAAATTTGTTAATTTACACAGCTTATTTTTTCTATAATTATAAATACCTGCATAGATGGAGACAAACATGACCCACGCACATGAGGCGGTGAAAACTCGCCATAAGGAGACGTCGCTCATTTTCCCGGTAGTGGCACTGGCAATCCTGCTGTTTTGGGGTAGCAGTCAGTCATTGCCAGTGGTTATTGCCATCAATGCGTTGGCATTGGTTGGTATTTTGAGCAGTGCGTTTAGTGTTGTACGCCACGCGGATGTGTTAGCGCACCGTCTTGGCGAGCCGTATGGTTCTCTGATTTTAAGCCTTTCGGTTGTTATTCTTGAAGTCAGTTTAATCTCAGCATTAATGGCAACAGGTGATGCTGCGCCGACGCTAATGCGCGACACGCTTTATTCGATCATTATGATTGTAACCGGCGGTTTAGTCGGCTTTTCGTTATTGCTCGGCGGGCGTAAATTCGCCACGCAATATATGAATTTATTTGGCATCAAACAGTATTTAATTGCGCTGTTCCCACTGGCGATCATTGTGTTGGTATTCCCAACTGCATTGCCGGGGGCCAACTTTACTATTGGTCAGTCACTGCTGGTGGCGCTAATTTCTGCCGCGATGTACGGCGTCTTTTTACTTATTCAGACCAAAACTCACCAGAGTTTATTTATCTACGAGCATGAAGATGAAAGCGACGATGATGACCCGCATCACGGTAAGCCGTCGGCGCACAGCAGCCTGTGGCATGCGATCTGGCTGGTTGTTCACCTGGTAGCAGTAATTGCCGTCACCAAGATGAACGCTAACCCGCTAGAAACGCTGCTGACCAGCATGAATGCCCCTGTTGCCTTTACCGGGTTCCTGGTGGCGTTGTTGATCCTCTCTCCGGAAGGTTTAGGCGCACTGAGAGCAGTGTTGAACAATCAGGTGCAGCGCGCAATGAATCTGTTCTTTGGTTCGGTGCTGGCGACTATTTCACTGACTGTCCCGGTCGTGACGCTGATTGCCTTTGCGACCGGCAATGAGTTGATGTTTGGCCTCGGAATGCCGGAGATGATTGTGATGGTTGCCTCGCTGGTGCTGTGCCATATTTCGTTCTCGACTGGGCGTACCAACGTGCTGAACGGGGCGGCGCATCTGGCGCTGTTCGCGGCGTATCTGATGACGATTTTCGCCTGATCCCCCCCGCCGGATGGCGGCTATGCCTTATCCGGCCTACAGGCAGACATAAATGCGTAGGCCGGATAAGACGCAACGCGTCGCCATCCGGCAATCAAGCACCGATGGCAATAAAAAAAGCCGGCTCGTATAAACGGGCCGGCTTTTTTATTCATCAGCAAATCTTATTTACTGGTATCCAGTTCATCGAACCCTTTTACCAGGTCGTCGATAGCTTTCATTTGCTTCAGGAATGGTTCCAGTTTATCCAGCGGCAGCGCAGACGGGCCATCGCAGCGCGCATTATCTGGATCTGGATGTGCTTCGATAAACAAGCCCGCCAGGCCAACCGCCATCCCCGCACGCGCCAGCTCAGCAACCTGCGCACGACGACCGCCGGATGCAGCGCCAAACGGGTCGCGGCATTGCAGAGCGTGGGTCACGTCGAAGATAACCGGAGAGTTATTGGACGCTTTTTTCATTACGCCAAAGCCCAGCATATCCACAACCAGGTTGTCATAACCGAAGTTTGCGCCACGGTCACACAGGATAACTTTGTCGTTGCCGCCTTCGATGAATTTATCCACGATGTTACCCATCTGGCCAGGGCTTACAAACTGGGGTTTCTTCACGTTAATGACCGCGCCGGTTTTCGCCATCGCTTCCACCAGATCGGTCTGGCGAGCGAGGAACGCAGGCAACTGAATGACGTCAACCACATCGGCAACCGGCTGTGCCTGGCTTGCTTCGTGAACGTCGGTGATGATTTTCACACCGAAAGTCTGTTTCAGTTCCTGGAAGATTTTCATCCCCTCTTCCAGGCCTGGGCCACGGTAAGAGTGGATAGAAGAACGGTTGGCTTTATCGAATGAAGCTTTAAATACGTAAGGGATGCCCAGCTTCTGGGTCACGGTCACGTAGTGCTCGCAGATACGCATGGCCAGGTCACGTGACTCCAGCACGTTCATGCCACCAAACAGAACAAACGGCAGATCGTTTGCTACTTTGATATCACCAATGTTAACCACTTTTTGTTTCATAAGATCGCCTTGTTAGGGTATTTCCGCGATTATAACCGCGATTCTAACCAATTAGTGAAGAGTAATTTGTTTGTGCGCAATGGTGTTAATCTGCGCGCGAATCATTTCGCTGATAGGGTCTTCCGGACATTGCTCAACGAAATAATTTAAATCATGCAGCGCGACATGTTCGCATTCAAGCTGTGCATAGATAAGCCCGCGATCGCGAATTTCATACGGGTCTTCTGGGTTGAATTGCAGTAAAGCCTGGCTGGCCGCCAGCGCCAACTCCATCTGCCGTTCTTCCATCAGCGCCGATTTCAACGTATCGAGCAGCTTGCGAACCACCTCGGCGTTATCTGCCTCATCGAGGTCTTCGTTGAACAGTTCAGCCATCGGGTTAATATTGCCCTTCAGCCACACTTCCAGCGTATGTTCATCCAGCGTGTCGCCGTTAAACGGGTTAATCAACCACAGTTCTTCACTGTCAACATCAGCGCGCAACAACAACTGGGTAGGGAAAATTACCGGTACGACAGGAATATCAAGATGTCCGGCTATCCACAGCATAATCGCCCCCAGCGCCACCGCGCTGCCCTGACGATTTTTCAAGACTTGATCCAACCACAGGGCGTCCGACAAGCGGTAAACACCAGAGGAATCGCCAAAATTCCACTCGTAATAAAACAGTTCAATCAGCCGCTCCATCTGCCGCGTCAGCGTCCACGATGGGCTTATCTCTTCCCGCGCCAGCGCCACCAGGCACTCAAGCTGCTCACGCACTTTTTGCGTCGGAAAATCGTCACGAATTAATTCGGAAATTAGGATCATGCCGTCGCACAGCGGCGCTTTATTAAATTCAAAATCAGCCAGTGACTTCATACCCTACCCCAACAGCGGAACTTTAGTGATGGCGAGTTTAACGATGATGCACAACACCATCAGCGCCAGCATAAAGGCGATAAACCCTACCTGCTGGCTGCGCGGACGACGACGTCCTAACGCGACAAAACCCAAAATGATGTAAATGATAACGCCAAACAGTTTCTCCGTCAGCCATGTCCCCTCTTCGGTGAAGGGAAAATAGCGCGTCATCAGCATCAGTGCGACTCCGCTCAATAGCAGCACACTGTCCACGGCATGAGGCAACACGCGTACCCAGCGCCTCTCAAGCCATGTGTTCTGATGATGCGTCCACCAAAAGCGTAACGCGAAAAAAGTGACGGAAAAAATGGCTGACCCTATATGTAAATAGAGAACCGACAGGAACATATTCATGCGTTGGCCTCCGCGACGCCGGGCCATTGCGCCAGCGTCAGGCGATCGTTGCCGCCATAATCGCGGCACGTTTCGGCGTGACGATAACCTGCTGCCAGGAACAGCTCACGCACGGCATCGCCCTGTTTCCAGCCGTGTTCCAACAGCATGTAGCCGCCAGGCTCCAGCGCTTGACGCCCGCGCGAGATAATATGCGCCAGGTCGGCAAGGCCGTTTTGCGCCGCAACTAACGCGGTTTTCGGCTCAAAACGCACATCGCCCTGGGCAAGATGTTCATCCTGCTCATCAATGTACGGCGGATTACTGACAATCATCGCAAAACGCTGCTCGCCCAGCGCACTGAACCAGTCGCTTTGCAGGATCGTGATATTGGTAATACCAAGATGAGTGGCGTTGCGTTGCGCCAATGCCACCGCATCGGCAATAAAATCAACGGCGGTAAGCTGGCAGTCCGGGCGCTCGCTGGCTAACGCCAGCGCCACCGCGCCAGTGCCGGTTCCCAAATCGAGAATGCGGCACGGCGTTGTCGGCAAGCGCGCCAGCGCCTGCTCGACCAGGCACTCGGTATCCGGGCGAGGGATAAGCGTCGCCGGGGAGACAAACAGCGGCAGCGACCAGAACTCACGCGTGCCTACCAGATGCGCCACCGGTTCGCCGTTAACACGGCGGGCCAATAGCTGCGCCAGCGCATCGGCCTGCGATGCGCTCAGTTCGGTTTCATCAAACGCTAAAATAAACGTTCGCGCCTTGCCGGTAACATGCCCCAACAGAATTTCAGCGTCGCGGCGCGGGCTTTCGCTCGTTACCAGCGCCGCAACGGCCTGTTGCAGCCACTGTCGATAGGTCATCATTCCAGCTCAGACAACGCCGCTAACTGGTCAGCCTGATATTCCTGCACGATAGGCTCAATCAGCATGTCCAGTTTGCCTTCCATGGTTTCATCCAGACGGTACAACGTCAGGTTGATGCGGTGGTCGGTCACACGGCCCTGCGGGAAGTTATAGGTACGGTTACGATCGCTACGATCGCCGCTACCCAGCAGGTTACGGCGCTCAGAGGCTTCGGCCTGCTGGCGACGTGAAATTTCGGCGGCGCGAATACGCGAGCCAAGCACCGACATCGCTTTTGCTTTGTTTTTATGCTGGGAACGTTCGTCCTGACACTCAACCACAATACCGGTTGGCAAGTGGGTAATACGAATGGCGGAATCGGTGGTGTTAACGTGCTGGCCACCCGCCCCGGAGGAACGGAAGGTATCAATGCGCAAGTCCGCCGGGTTGATATCCGGCAGTTCGGCTTCTGGCACTTCTGGCAGTACCGCAACGGTACAGGCCGACGTATGAATACGCCCCTGAGATTCGGTAGCCGGAACGCGCTGGACGCGATGACCGCCAGACTCAAACTTCAGGCGTCCATAAACGCCCTCGCCGCTGATCTTGGCGATCACCTCTTTATAACCGCCATGTTCACCTTCGCTGGCGCTCATGATTTCCACACGCCAGCGGCGCGCTTCGGCGTAGCGGCTGTACATGCGGAACAGATCACCCGCGAACAGCGCGGCTTCATCACCGCCCGTACCGGCGCGGACTTCAAGGAAGGCGTTACGTTCGTCGTCCGGGTCACGCGGCAGCAGCAGAACCTGCAACTGTTGTTCCAGCGCTTCACCTTTCGTTTTGGCTTCGTGCAGTTCTTCCTGCGCCATTTCGCGCATTTCAGGATCGTCGAGCATCATCTGCGCGGTTTCAATATCGTCCTGAATCTGACGCCAGTCAGTATAACAACGAGCAACGTCGCTCAGCTGCGCGTATTCACGCGACAGCGCCCGGAAACGATCCTGATCGGCGATCGTTGCCGCATCGCCCAGCAGCGCCTGAACTTCTTCATGGCGCTCATACAGAGCTTCCAGTTTAGCAACAATAGAAGGCTTCATTGGCGTAAATGCACCTTGTGATAAATAGAGTTGTGCTACTCCAGCCCGAGGCTGTTGCGCAGAATATGCAGGCGTTCATCATCCCCGTCACGGGCGGCCTGCTGAAGAGATTTAGTAGGTGCGTGGATCAGGCGATTGGTTAATTTACGCGCCAGATCCTGCATAATGGCCTGAGGGTCGCCGCCTTGTTCCAGCGCTGCGACCGCTTTAGCGGTGAGTTCTTCACGCACCATTTCAGCCTGGGAACGATAATCACGAATGATTTCGCTCGCGCTTTGGGCGCGCAGCCAGGCCATAAATTCACTGGTTTCCTGCTCAACGATGGTTTCAGCCTGCACCGCCGCAGCTTTACGCTGCGCCAGGTTATGTTGAATGATGTTTTGCAGGTCATCAACGCTGTACAAATAGGCGTTAGCGAGTTTGCCAACTTCCGGCTCCACGTCGCGCGGTACGGCGATATCCACCAGCAGCATCGGCTGGTTGCGGCGCGCTTTCAGCGCACGCTCAACCATTCCTTTACCGATAATCGGCAGCGGGCTGGCGGTAGAACTGATAATAATGTCGGCATCTTTTAGCCGCTCATCGACATCGCTCAGAGCAATGACTTCCGCCCCGACTTCATCCGCCAATAGCTGCGCGCGTTCGCGTGTGCGGTTAGCAATCAACATTTTTTGTACGTGATGTTCGCGCAGATGGCGCGCCACAAGCTCAATGGTTTCACCCGCGCCGACCAGCAGCACCGTTACCGTTGAGAGAGATTCAAAAATTTGCCGCGCCAGCGTACAGGCAGCAAACGCCACCGATACCGCACTGGCACCGATATCCGTTTCTGTGCGCACCCGCTTAGCAACAGAGAACGATTTCTGGAACATCCGCTCCAGCTCGCTGGCATTAACGTGGCCACGGCTGGAATCGGCAAAGGCTTTTTTGACCTGCCCCAAGATTTGCGGCTCGCCCAGCACCAGCGAGTCAAGGCCGCTGGCAACGCGCATTAGATGGCTAACGGCGTCGTTATCCTGGTGCCAATAAAGGCTTTGGCGCAACTCTTCTTCATTAAGGCCGTGGTAATCGCACAGCCAACGGACTATCGCGTCATGCAGGTTATCCTGCTCTTCAACGCTCAGGTAAAGTTCGGTGCGGTTACAGGTAGATAGGACCACGCCCCCTTGCACCATTGGCTGAGCCAACAGGCTCTCCAGCGCCTGGTCAAGCGTATCTGGCGAAAACGTTACACGTTCTCGCAGCGCTACCGGAGCTGTTTTGTGGTTAATGCCAAGAGCTAAAAGGGTCATTGTGCGGGAGTAGTACCAGCGTTGATAAGGTTAGTCTGAGCGCATCATACAGGATGCGCGAGATCAATAAAAGGGAGGCTCCCCTTTTGGAGTAATAGGTGAGCTAGCTTAATTTTATGATTTAAGACAACTTGAGCGTAGACGCTGCCGCCGGGCAACGCTAGCATTAAGCGTTATCACCGCAATGCACATCAAGGATTGTCATCATGGCCCTGTCTCGCCTGATTCGCCTGCTGCCCCTGGCAGCACTGGTTCTTACCGCCTGTACTGCTCGCGTGCCGCAAGGGCCGGGCAAAAGCCCAACCTCTCCACAGTGGCAACAGCATCAACAGGAGATCCGTAAACTGAGCCAGTATCAGACTCGTGGCGCGTTTGCCTATCTGTCTGACCAGCAAAAAGTCTATGCGCGTTTCTTCTGGCAGCAAACCGGCCAGGACAACTATCGCCTGCTGTTAACTAACCCGCTCGGCAGCACCGAGCTGGAGTTGATTGGCCAACCGGGTTCCGCACAGCTCACTGACAATAAAGGCCAGCACTATACCGCTGCCGACGGCGAAGAGATGATTGGCAAGCTGACCGGGATGCCTATTCCACTCAACAGCCTGCGCCAGTGGATTCTTGGTCTGCCGGGCGACGCCACCGACTATAAGCTTGACGACCAGTATCGCCTGAGCGAACTGAACTACACGCAAAACGGTAAAACCTGGAAAGTCGTCTACAGCGGCTACGACAGCAAAACGCAGCCCGCGCTACCATCTAATATGGAGCTGACGGAAGGCGGGCAACGCATCAAACTGAAAATGGACAACTGGATCGTTAAA
Source organism: Kluyvera fluvialis (assembly GCF_059725275.1). Classification (NCBI taxonomy): domain Bacteria; kingdom Pseudomonadati; phylum Pseudomonadota; class Gammaproteobacteria; order Enterobacterales; family Enterobacteriaceae; genus Kluyvera; species Kluyvera fluvialis. The sequence continues at coordinate 2,799,298 of NZ_AP046142.1, forward strand.
TAATGATGACGCGTTGGCCTTCTCCGGCAAAATTAAACCTGTTTTTGTACATCACCGGACAACGTCCTGACGGCTACCACACGCTGCAAACGCTGTTCCAGTTTCTTGATTATGGCGACACGCTGACCATTGTCCCTCGTCAGGATGGACAACTGCGCCTGCTAACGCCTATCGCTGGCGTAGCGGATGAAGACAACCTGATTATCCGCGCCGCGCGTTTGCTCATGAGCGCGGCGGCAGCCAGCCACCGTCTACCAGAGGGCAGCGGCGCTGACATCAGTATCGACAAACGTCTGCCGATGGGCGGCGGTCTGGGCGGCGGCTCGTCTAATGCCGCCACCGTGCTGGTCGCGCTAAACCATTTATGGCAATGCCAGCTTTCAGAAGATGAACTGGCGACGCTCGGTTTAACATTAGGTGCGGATGTTCCGGTGTTTGTTCGGGGCCATGCGGCGTTTGCCGAAGGGGTTGGCGAGATACTCACGCCGGTTGACGTCGCGGAAAAATGGTATCTGGTTGCCCATCCTGGCGTCAGTATTCCTACCCCGATCATTTTTCGCGATCCTGAGCTACCGCGAAATACCCCCGTCAGGTCAATAGATGCGTTATTAAAATGTGAATTCGCCAATGATTGCGAGGTTATCGCAAGAAAACGTTTTCGCGAGGTTGATGATGTGCTTTCTTGGCTGTTAGAATATGCGCCGTCGCGCCTGACTGGAACAGGAGCCTGTGTCTTTGCTGAATTTGATACAGAACTCGCTGCCCGCCAGGTGCTTGAGCAAGCCCCGGAATGGTTGCAAGGCTTTGTGGCGAAAGGTGTTAATCTTTCGCCATTGAAGCAAGCCCTACTCTGAATCATTCGGATTGCGCCAGTTTTGCTGACGAAAGACGAATGGTAAAAGGAATAGCCCTGCCGGGCAAACTGAGCTCCGGTGACAACGTCACCCTGTTCCAGACGTTGCATCGCGCTCTTTAATACACCGCATGGATGAAATCGTGCCTGGCCCGCACAGTTTTTGGCTCATTTCATCCACCACTGGACGCATGCCTGAGGTTCTTCTCGTGCCTGATATGAAGCTTTTTGCTGGTAACGCCACCCCGGAACTAGCACAACGTATTGCCAACCGCCTGTACACTTCCCTCGGCGACGCCGCTGTAGGTCGCTTTAGCGACGGCGAAGTCAGCGTACAAATTAACGAAAATGTACGCGGTGGTGATATTTTCATCATCCAGTCCACTTGTGCTCCCACCAACGACAACCTGATGGAATTGGTTGTTATGGTTGATGCCCTGCGTCGTGCTTCCGCAGGCCGAATAACTGCCGTTATTCCTTACTTCGGTTATGCTCGCCAGGATCGTCGCGTACGTTCTGCTCGTGTACCTATCACCGCTAAAGTCGTTGCGGACTTCTTGTCCAGCGTTGGCGTTGACCGTGTACTGACAGTAGATCTGCACGCTGAACAGATTCAGGGCTTCTTCGATGTTCCGGTTGATAACGTATTCGGTAGCCCAATTCTGCTTGAAGATATGCTGCAACTGAACCTGGATAACCCAATTGTGGTTTCTCCAGACATTGGCGGCGTTGTTCGCGCACGTGCTATCGCAAAACTGCTGAACGATACCGACATGGCTATCATTGACAAACGTCGCCCGCGTGCGAACGTTTCCCAGGTTATGCATATCATCGGTGATGTTGCCGGTCGTGACTGCGTGCTGGTTGATGACATGATCGATACGGGCGGTACGCTGTGTAAAGCGGCTGAAGCGCTGAAAGAACGTGGTGCAAAACGCGTATTTGCTTACGCAACCCACCCGATCTTCTCCGGCAATGCGGTTAACAACCTGCGTAACTCTGTCATCGACGAAGTGGTTGTCTGCGATACCATCCCGTTAACGGATGAAATCAAAGCACTGCCGAACGTTCGTACCCTGACTCTGTCCGGGATGTTGGCCGAAGCGATTCGTCGTATCAGCAACGAAGAATCCATCTCCGCCATGTTCGAACATTAATCGGATTTGGTTAAAAAACCCGCTGCGGCGGGTTTTTTTGTCTGTATTAAATATTTGTATTACATATGCCTCCTTCACCTGCCATTCACTTGACAGATGATGCGCTCATGGATGAAACATTATTGTGAATAAATTATTTTCCTCACAGGTGATGCCTTTCCGCGCTCTCATCGACGCTTGCTGGAAAGAGAAATACACCACTTCCCGCTTTACTCGTGACGTTATTGCCGGGATAACCGTTGGTATTATCGCTATCCCGCTCGCCATGGCGCTGGCAATAGGCAGCGGTGTTGCACCGCAATACGGTCTGTACACCTCCGCCGTCGCGGGGATTGTTATCGCGCTGAGCGGTGGCTCGCGCTTCAGCGTTTCCGGCCCGACCGCCGCTTTTGTGGTGATTCTCTACCCGGTGTCACAGCAGTTTGGCCTTGCAGGCCTGCTGGTCGCCACGCTGATGTCAGGCCTGTTTTTGATCCTGTTTGGGCTAGCCCGTTTTGGTCGCCTGATTGAATATATTCCGCTGCCGGTCACGCTCGGGTTTACCTCCGGGATCGGCATCACTATTGGTACGATGCAGATAAAAGACTTCCTCGGCCTGCACATGACGCATGTCCCGGAACATTATCTGCAAAAAGTCGGCGAGTTAGTGATGGCGCTGCCCACCACGAACCCTGGCGACGCCGCCATTGGTATCGTCACGCTAGGCACGCTGATCCTCTGGCCGCGCCTGGGCATTCGCTTGCCTGGCCATTTACCTGCACTGATTGCAGGCTGCCTGGTCATGCTGGTTGTTAATCTGATGGGTGGCCACGTAGCGACCATCGGCTCCCAGTTTCATTACCTGCTGGCGGATGGCACTCAGGGCAACGGTATTCCACAATTGCTGCCACAGTTTATGCTGCCGTGGAACCAGCCTGGCTCAACCTTCACCTTGAACTGGGCTTCGCTGCAAGCGCTGTTACCTGCCGCGTTCTCGATGGCAATGCTCGGCGCGATTGAATCACTGCTGTGCGCGGTGGTGCTCGACGGGATGACCGGTACTAAACATAAAGCCAACAGCGAGCTAATCGGTCAGGGATTGGGCAATATTATTGCGCCGTTCTTTGGGGGGATTACCGCCACTGCCGCCATCGCACGTTCCGCAGCTAACGTTCGCGCCGGGGCCACCTCGCCGGTTTCCGCCGTTATTCACGCCATTTTGGTGATTCTGGCGCTGCTGATTCTTGCACCGGTGCTCTCCTGGCTACCGCTCTCCGCCATGGCGGCGCTGCTGTTGATGGTCGCCTGGAACATGAGTGAGGCGCATAAAGTCGTTTATCTGCTGCGTAAAGCACCGAAAGACGACATTATTGTGATGCTCATTTGCATGTCGCTGACCGTGTTGTTTGATATGGTTATCGCGATTAGCGTTGGTATTGTGCTGGCATCGCTGCTGTTTATGCGCCGTATTGCTCGCATGACGCGCCTTTCTGCCGTCAACGTTACCGTGCCGGACGATGTGCTGGTGCTGCGCGTAATTGGCCCGCTATTCTTTGCCGCCGCTGAAGGGTTATTTACTGAGCTGGAAACCCGTATCGCAGGTAAACGTATCGTTGTCCTGAAGTGGGATGCCGTACCGGTGCTGGATGCTGGTGGTCTGGACGCTTTCCAACGCTTTGTCAAAAAGCTGCCAGAAGGCTGCGAACTGCGGGTATCGAACGTTGAGTTTCAGCCGCTGCGCACCATGGCGCGCGCCGGTATCAAACCGATTCCAGGGCGTTTAGCGTTCTTCCCGAATAAAGACGCCGCGCTGGCGGATATCAAATAAGAGAATGGCTCCGTGAGGAGCCATTTTTTTTAGCTTCTTCACCTCTACTCCCTTTTTTCCCTGCGAATTGCCGAAAAACGTTCACACTGAATTCAGGCTCATTCGAACGCGGGAGAAACCATGTCACGCTCTTTGGCGCAGAATCTTCTCGATCCTAATTCTGATAAAACCAGTCTTTACTGGCGGTTAGCGCGCAGTGAACCCACGCTGCATTTGAGCATTGACCTGGAAACGGATGGCGAACTGGCCGTGCCGCTAAGCGCAGAAAATGCCCAACGAATCCATAATATGACCGTCACTACCTCCAGCGTGGCGGTCAATATTCAGCTCAACGGCTATGACGTACCGATTCATCTGATTGGTCGCAAAGTCAGTTGCACCGAATGGGCGGGTACGGCCTCCTCCTGGTTTGATACCTCCTCCGTCGCTCGCGACCTGCTGCAAGGGCTGCTGTTCGCGGAACAGGTGGTGTCTGAGGCCAATGCGGTGATCGTGATCCTCGACCGCGAAGGCAAAATTCAGCGCTTCAACCGCCTGTGTGAAGAATATACCGGAGCCAAAGAGCAGGACGTGATTGGCAAAACGGCGTTTGATCTTTTTATGTCTACTCCCGACGCCAGCGCAGCAAGGGAAAATGTCAGCCGTTTTTTTAATAACGGCGGGCCATATGAAGTTGAACGCTGGATAAAAACCCGCAAAGGGCCGCGCCTGTTTTTGTTTCGTAACCGTTTTGTCCACAGCGGCAGCGGTAAAAATGAGATCTACCTGATTTGCTCCGGTACGGACATTACCGAAGAACGCCGGGCGCAGGAGCGACTGCGCATTTTAGCTAATACCGACACGATTACCGGGCTGCCAAATCGACACGCGATTAACGAACTGATTGGCAAGGCTATCGACAACCGTGCTGCCAACGAGCAAATCGGCCTGGTTTATCTTGATCTCGATAATTTTAAGAAAGTGAACGACGCTTACGGCCATGTGTTTGGCGACCAACTTTTACAATCGGTCGCGCTGTCGATTTTAAGTTGCCTGGAAGACGGCCAGACGCTGGCAAGGTTGGGCGGCGATGAGTTTATCGTCTTAGCCACGCAGACTTCGCAGAGCGCATTAGAGGCGATGGCCTCGCGAGTATTAACCCGCCTGCGCGACCCGTTTCGCATTGGCCTGATTGAGGTGTACAGCGGCTGTTCATTAGGGATTTCTATCGCGCCGCTGCACGGTGAAGACCGTGAAAGCCTGATCCGCAACGCGGATACCGCGATGTACACTGCCAAAGAGAAAGGCCGTGGCCGTTTTAGCGTCTTTTCACCAGAGATGAACCAGGGGGTATTTGAATACCTGTGGCTGGACACCCATCTGCGCAAGGCGCTGCAAGGTGACCAACTGGTGATTTATTACCAGCCGAAAGTGGCGCTCGATGGCAAAGTGTACAGCCTGGAGGCGCTGGTACGCTGGAACTCGCCAGAGCGCGGGTTGATTCCGCCAATGGATTTTATCTCTTATGCCGAAGAGTCAGGGCTGATTGTGCCGCTGGGGCGCTGGGTGATGCTTGACGCCATTCGCCAGGTCGCCGAATGGCGCGACAAGGGAATAGACCTGCGTGTGGCCGTTAACGTCTCAGCACGTCAGTTGGTCGATCAATCCATCTTTAGTGATTTAAAACAGGCACTGAAAGAGCAGAAATTTGACCGCTGCCCTATTGATATTGAGCTAACCGAAAGCTGCCTGATTGATAACGCCGACCAGGCGCTGGCGGTGATTCAGCAGTTCCGCTCACTGGGGGCACAGATTCACCTCGATGATTTCGGGACCGGCTATTCGTCTTTATCGCAGTTGGCGCGCTTCCCTATCGACACCCTCAAGTTAGACCATATTTTTGTCCAGCGTGTGCACGACCATTCGGTATCGCAATCGCTGGTGTTAGCGATTATCGCCGTTGCCAGAGCATTAAATTTGCGGATTATCGCTGAGGGCGTGGAAGATATGGATGACGACGCATTTTTAATCCAGCATGGCGTAGATGAACGGCAAGGCTATCTCTTTGCGCGCCCAATGCCTGCTGCCGAGCTTGAGCGCTGGCTCGTCGCACATCAGGGGTTATAAGGTAAGCCGTTTTTTTCACTTCTCTTTTGCCAGTAAATTTAGCATCATTGATTTCAATCGAATTTATCAACAGGATTCCATTATGTCCGAGCTAGACGCACGTCAGGTAGCCCAACGTATTGATACCGTACTTGATATTTTGGTTGGCGGTGACACCCATTCCGCAATCAACAATCTTGAAATCTTAAAAGCGGAATTATTGGCTCACGCCACCGACGAACGCGACAGCAGAACAGGTCAGCCTAAATCCCCATGGGAAATCTGACACCCTTCGCCCTGCGAGCGGTGACCATCACGACAGCCATCGCCTTCGCACAGAGATATTGATGCATTGATTATGAACTCCCGACAGCAAACTATTTTACAACTGGTTATTGATAAGGGCCGCATGAGCGTCGCCGATCTGGCGAAAATGACCGGCGTATCTGAAGTGACCATTCGCCAGGATCTCAACCTGCTGGAGAAGCAAAGCTACCTGCGCCGTACTCACGGTTTCGCCGTGCCGCTGGACAGTGAAGACGTTGAGACGCGCATGATGAATAATTTTGCACTCAAACGTGAGCTGGCGACATTTGCCGCATCGCTGGTGCGCCCTGGTGAAACCGTGTTTATCGAAAACGGCAGCAGCAACGCGCTGTTGGCGCGTGCGCTGGCAACCCAGCCGGATATCACTATCATCACCGTAAGCAGCTACATCGCCCATTTACTGAAAGAGACGCCGGGAGAAGTCATTCTGCTGGGCGGCATTTACCAGAAGAAAAGCGAAAGCATGGTAGGGCCATTGACCCGCCAGTACATTCAGCAGGTGCATTTCAGCAAGGCGTTTATCGGCATTGACGGCTGGCAGCCTGAAACCGGTTTTACCGGTCGCGATATGATGCGCGCCGATATCGTTAACGCGGTGCTGGAAAAAGGCAGCGAAGCGATTGTACTGACCGACAGCTCAAAATTTGGCGCTACTCATCCGTATCCGTTAGGGCCAATGAGCCATTTTAATCGCGTGATCACCGATGACAATTTAGCCACCGAAAAACAGTTGCAGTTAGAGCAATCTGGCCTGACGGTAAATATCGTCAAACGCCCGTAGCCCCCGCCATCCGGTGCGGTGAGCACCGGATTTCTCCTCGCTGATAATCCCCTTTCGCGATATTCCCCAAATAATTCGGGTAGGTGAAGGCCGCCAATGCTCAGGCAACTTGTATAAGAGTTTTCCGACCGGGTAATTAAGACTTTTTACCTGTCGGCAACATCCCAGAATCGTAAAATTAATATCAGCGAAATAACAGGAAGTAATTATCACTTGCGTGACTTTTAGCCACGAAATTTACAACCTGCGCAACAAGCTTCACGGAGAACGCACCGAGTACCTCTGGCAACGGCTATACTCAAAGTGCTTTTTTCGTGAATAGAATATTCAGGAGAAAAAAATGACTTCAATGAACAAAAAAATGACGGCTGCGGTGTTGGCGGTAACGCTGGTAATGTCCCTGAGCGCATGTTCTAACTGGTCAAAACGTGACCGCAATACCGCGCTGGGTGCGGGTGCAGGTGCGGTTGGTGGTGCGGTGTTAACCAACGGTAGCGCACTGGGTACGCTCGGCGGTGCTGCGGTCGGCGGGATTATCGGCCACCAGGTTGGCAAATAATTCGCAACAGAATTGCTGATTATCAAGGCCCCGATGAGTATCGGGGTCTTTTTTTATTTGTCTTGCCTGACCGGCTTAGCCACCAGCCAGCTTCACTTTCATACCTTTGGCTTCGAGCAGCGTTTTTAACAGGTCACGCTTGTCGCCCTGAATCTCAATCACGCCGTCTTTCAGTGAACCGCCGCAGCCGCATTTCTTTTTCAGCTCGGCAGCCAGTTTCGCCAGCGCCTCGTCGTCAAGATCGATACCGGTAATCAGGCATACGCCCTTCCCTTTGCGACCGCTGGTCTGGCGCTGAATGCGTACAATGCCGTCGCCTTTTGGGCGCTCTGGCGCGGCTTTCGGCTCATCAATACGCCCGGTTTCCGTTGAGTAGACCAGACGGCTGTTTGCATCGCTCATTACGCCCCCACATTCAACGAAGCATTAATGTCACGCAGGGTTTGCGCGGGGTCAGCCGATTGCGTCACCGGACGGCCAATCACCATATAGTCAACGCCCGCCGCTAATGCCTGCTCAGGGGTCATAATGCGGCGCTGATCGCCTGCATCACTGCCCGCAGGGCGAATGCCTGGAGTGACTAATTTAAACGCCTGCCCCAACGTTTGCTTGAAGAGTACCGCTTCCTGCGCCGAGCAGACCACGCCATCCAGACCACAGTTTTTGGTCAGTTGCGCCAGTTTCGCGGCGTAATCTGCCGGGGACAACGCAATGCCCAGATCCTGAAGGTCGCTGGACTCCATGCTGGTCAGCACGGTAACGGCAATCAACAGTGGCGCATCGTTGCCAAACGGCAGCAGGGCTTCACGGGCAGCCGTCATCATTCGCGCGCCGCCCGAAGCATGTACGTTCACCATCCAAACGCCCAGATCCGCCGCCGCCGCAACCGCATGTGCCACGGTATTCGGGATATCGTGGAATTTTAGATCGAGGAAGATATCAAAACCACGCTGTTGTAATTCGCGCACAAACTGCGGCCCAAACAGCGTGAACATCTCTTTGCCGACCTTTAAGCGGCAGTCGCGCGGGTCGATACGGTCAACAAAGGCCAGCGCCTTGTCACGGTTATCATAATCAAGAGCAACAACAACGGGAGAGGATGTGGTAACACGGGAAGAAGATGAAGCAACGGACATGACTGGACCTTCTTGTTGATGGGCACGCAGGGTGCAGAAAAAGGTATACACATCATCTTTCAGGCGACCTTTGAGTGGAGCCGGTCTGGATGATATTGCGCATAAACGGGCAGCATTCTACCCGCGCGGCCCAGCGCGCACAATGCCGGAGGCCACTACAGAGTGGGAATTTATAGTATGTTGTAACTAAGTGAGCGATTCTTTAGAAATTACTGACCATCAAGGCCGCGAATCGGTTTGATGGTTGACCACGCGCGGCAGGATGGGCAGTGCCAGTACATCGTGTAAGCCGTAAAGCCGCATTTCTGGCAACGATAGCGCGGCTTGCTGCGCACCTGTTCGCCAACCATGTCACGCAGCACCATCAGGCTTTCTTTCGCGCGCCCTTCTTCCGCCTCGTTAAGGTGGTAATCCATGAGTTTATGGAACACACGCATCGTTGGGTGGCGTTGCAATTGGCGGGTGACGTAGGTTTGCGCGGCTTCGCTGCCCTGGCTTTGCTCAACGGCTTGCGCCAGCATCAGTTCAGCCGCCGCACCGGTATTTTCTTCCACGCAGCGTTGCAGGAACTGTTCCCACTCGCCTTCTTTACCCAGTTGCTGGTAGCAGGTTTGCAGCATTTCCAGCGTTTCACTGACCAGTTCTTTATCCTGGTTGATAACCCGCAGCAAGCTATCCATCGCTTTGGCGTAGTCACCTTTTGCCATCCACGCGCGCCCCATCATGATGGACACTCGTGCGCTGGACGGGTCTGCCGCCGCACCGCGCTTCAGCAGCGACATCGCTTTATCCAGATCGTCATTGCCCATTTGCTGGAGCGCCAGTTCACACCAGAAGTGGGCTATCTCACCACGGTGTTTGTCTTTACCCAGTTTGACCAGGCGCTCTGCGGTATCAATGGCTTTCTGCCAATCGCTGGTCGCCTGGTAAATTTGCAACAGTTGTTGCAGTGCGCCAATGCGGAAGTCGGTTTCATCCACCAACTGGTTGAACATGTCTTCGGCGCGGTCGTACAACCCTGCCGCCATGTAATCGCGGCCCAGTTGCTGTACCGCCAGCAGGCGCTGGTCGTAGGTCAGCGAGGCGCTTTCCATCAGCGTTTGGTGGATACGGATGGCGCGGTCAACCTCGCCGCGCGAGCGGAACAGGTTACCCAGCGTGAGGTGGGCTTCCACGGTACCGGTGTCCTCTTTGAGCATATCGAGGAACAGGTCAACCGCTTTATCCTGCTGGTTGCTTAAAAGAAAGTTCACCCCTGTCACGTAATCACGCGACAGGCGGCTCGCTTCGTCCTGTTTGGACTGTTGTGCACTTCTGCGGCCCATATACCAGCCGTAAGCGGCGGCGACAGGTAAGAGCAGAAACAACAACTCCAGCATAGATAATTATTCCTTCGCCGCCGGAGCCGACGGTGCTACCGTGGCGACCGTTTCTGGCGCAATTTGATGTTCCAGTCTTTTAATTTTACGTTCCGCACGCAGCAGTGAGACGCGCACGCGCAGCCAGAACAAACCACAAACCAACCAGCCTATAGCAAAACCAACGGCAAATAACACCGCCAGCAGCGTCGAAATTCTAAATTCGCCCTGCGCCAGCAAATAGTTGAAGGTCACAAGCTGATCGTTTTGTGCGCCCAGCGTCACTGAAATGACGAAAATCGCTAACAGTACTAAGAAAATGAGTAGGTATTTCACATTACTTCCCGTTATGTGGCTTCGGCAGTGTCTACACAGCACCCAGCCTTATAAAATAACATCTTCACCGCGACGACGAAATGGAAAAGCGCACCGTAAGCCTTAGATCTGCGGTTAAGCGCGATAAAAATCAACCCTTTTCCTATTTCCTGTTCGTCGCACCCTGTTGATATGTTTCTTTTTCCAGCGAAAAACACCAGCGTCCGGCACACCAGGTCGCCAACGTGGCCAAAACCCACGACATGGTGGTCGCCATCATTAAGTCCAGCGGCCAATGCATACCCAGCAGTAAGCGGCTGCCCATAACCGCCGCCGCCCACGCCATAATCAGCGCCACGGTGAATACGTGATGGCGCGGCCACAGCAGCCCAACCGCCAGCAGCGCCCACGTAGCGGCAAACATCGTGTGCCCGGACGGGAAGGCAAATCCGGTCTCTTTCTGCCAATGATGGCGCAAATAGTTTGGAATATCACGTTGTTGCGCTAGCTGCTCTTCCACCAATGCGGCTCTGTCTTTACGCTTTAAAGTGTAGAACTGCTCTACGGGGATTTGCTGTGTTTTTTCCAGCCAGACCACAAATGGCCTCGGCTCCTGTACCTGGGCCTTGATTAGCGATTTTGCCCCCTGCCCCATGACAATAGCGGCACTGAGAATCAAAAACAAAATGACAGAAGCACGAAAAGGCCAGCGCAGTAGCCATAAAAACAGCCCGCACAGCAATAAATGGGTAATGATTCCCCACGGCTGAGTCACCGTTTCAGTCACTGCGTACAGTACTTTTAGCCATGTACCGCTGTGCCCTGGTAACCATTGCCATCCACAAAGCCAAACCATTACTGGCATCAATAAAAGTATGGCGGCCGCAATTAACGTTCGTCCGGTGATGACGCGCATTTCTGTTCCTTTTCCGTCAATGTCACAGCCTTAGCTGAGAGTAAAGTGTCAAATTTGTGCGCTTTACGCCCGGTTACCCGCGCACTATTAGGTGAAGTAAAGCACGTTGTGGCAAAATAAGGAAAACAGAAGGCGTCGCTGACGCTGACATAATCTGGAGAATCACATGCAGCTTAAACGTGTGGCAGAAGCCAAACTGCCAACCCCCTGGGGCGATTTCCTGATGGTGGGTTTTGAAGAACTGGCAACCGGGCACGATCACGTCGCTCTGGTTTTTGGTGATATTACTGGGCAAACGCCTGTGCTGTCGCGGGTTCACTCTGAATGTTTGACCGGTGATGCACTATTTAGCCTGCGCTGTGATTGTGGTTTCCAGCTTGAAGCTGCACTGTCGCACATTGCGGAAGAAGGCCGTGGGATCCTGCTTTATCATCGTCAGGAAGGCCGAAATATTGGTTTGTTGAATAAGATTCGAGCCTACGCGTTGCAGGATCAGGGCTACGATACTGTCGAAGCCAACCACCAGTTGGGCTTTGCCGCCGATGAGCGTGACTTCACTCTCTGTGCCGATATGTTCAAACTGTTGGGCGTGGATGCGGTGCGTCTGTTGACCAACAACCCGAAAAAAGTAGAAATTCTGACTGAAGCGGGCATCAATATTGTTGAGCGTGTGCCGTTGATTGTTGGGCGCAACCCGAAAAACGCCCACTACCTCGATACTAAAGCGGCGAAAATGGGCCATCTGCTGACCAAATAACGCGATTGTCGCCGTTTATCGCAATAAACGGCGACGTTCTACCCTACAGCGAGATATTCAGTTCGCTGTTCGCATCAAACATGTGGCATCTCTCCATATCAAAACGGAACCACACTTGGCTTTGCAACCCCGCCGCGAGCACCGGTTTTGCCTCATCGGACGGGATACGCACCGTCATTTCAAACTCGCCAACCTGCAGATAAAGAAAGAACTCGTGCCCCATATTCTCGACACGGATTAACGTCCCCTTGCCGCTGCCCGCAATAAATGGCTGCGTCGCCACGGAGATATATTCTGGACGAATACCAAAGAAAATGTCTTTATCCACGTATTGCGCTACCTTGCCCTGCTGCTGCGCGTTAAGCGGTAACGTATTATCGCCAACGGTAATGTGCAGCCCATCCTCTTTTTTAATGATTTTTCCCGGTTTGATGTTCATTTCCGGCGCACCAATAAACCCTGCGACGAACATATTTTTGGGATAATGATAGAGATTATCCGGGGTATCCACCTGCATAATGTGGCCCAACTTCATAACGCAAATGCGGTCGCCCATGGTCATCGCTTCGGTCTGATCGTGGGTAACATAAACCGTTGTCGCCGGTTTACCAGACAGTTTCAACTGTTTGTGAAGATCGGAAATACGAATGCGCATCGAGGCACGCAGTTTGGCATCGAGATTAGACAACGGTTCGTCAAACAGGAATACGTCGGGCTTTTTCACAATCGCCCGCCCCACCGCCACGCGCTGCGCCTGACCACCGGAAAGCTGACGCGGCAAACGGTCTAGCAGGTCTTCCAGCTCCAGAATTTTAGCGGCCTCGTTTACCTGGCTTGCTATCTTGTCTTTCGGCAGTTTGCTGAGCTTAAGACCAAATGCCAGGTTTTCGCGCACGGTCATGTGTGGATACAGGGCATAGTTCTGGAACACCATCGCAATACCGCGTTCTTTCGGCGCGAGGTTATTCACCACTTTTTCGCCAATCCGAATTTCACCGCCGCTGATAGTTTCCAGCCCCGCCAGCATCCGCAAGGTGGTCGATTTGGCACAGCCGGATGGCCCGACAATCACCATAAACTCCCCTTCTGCGATAGAAAGATCGATACCATGTACCGCTTTGAAGCCGTTGGAGTAGACCTTTTCCAGTTTTGTAAAAATCACTTCAGCCATGATAGTTAACCTTTAATTCCGCTGCTGGAGACACCCTGGACGAAATAGCGCTGCGCCAGGAAGAACACAATGATGGACGGCAGAATCGAGATACTTGCCATCGCCAGAATTTCATTCCACGGCGCGCCTTCGGTGACGTCGATAGACATTTTGAGCGCCAGAGCAATCGGGTACTTATCGACGCTATAGACGTAAATCAGTGGGCCGATAAAGTCATTCATTGACCACATGAACTGGAACAGCGCTACGGAAATGATCGCCGGTTTCAGAATTGGCACCAGCACGTACCACAGCACCTGCCAGGAGTTACAGCCGTCAATTTGCGCGGCCTCTTCCATATCACGCGGCACACCGCGCAGAAACTGAACCAGCATAAAGACGAAGAACCCTTGTGTGGCAAACGCCGTCGGCAGATACAGCGGTAAATAGCTGTTGAGCATCCCCATTTCACGGAACATCAAATACTGCGGGATCAGCAGCACCGTGCTTGGCAGCAGCATGGTGGCGATAAGTGTGGAGAACCAGAATTTCTTCCACGGGATCTCAAAACGGGCAAAACCGTACGCGACGATCGTCGAGGAAATAATGGTCAGAATGACTTTGGGAATTACATACTTGAAGGTGTTAATCATGTAGTGACCGAAGTCGTATTCCGTACCGGTTTTCCAGCCATTAATAAAACCATCCCAGGTGGCATGTACCGGCCAAAGATTCAGTGTGGTGAAAATTTCACTATTTGGCTTAAAGGCGGCAGAGAACATCCATGCCAGCGGGTAAAGCATCAATAGGCCAACCAGCAGTAAAATCACATAGCGAACGTTGCGGTTTATTTTCTCCCGCCGCAACGTGCGGGCGACCTCAAGCGCAGCCTGTTGCGCGGTTGCCGTCATGGGTTGCAGTTCACTCATTTTTGCCTCCTTTATCGGCAGAGTAGAACACCCAATATTTCGACGACTTAAAGGCCAGCATGGCGAAAATAGCCACCACCAGGAACAGCACCCACGCCAGCGCAGCGCCATAACCCATATCAAAATATTTAAATGCCGTGTCGTAGATATAGAGCGAGAACAGATAGGTGTAATACGTTGGGCCGCCGCCGGTAATCACATACGGGCCGGTAAATTCCTGGAATGCACCGCTGGTTTGCATGATGAAATTAAAGAAAATAACCGGCGTAATTAACGGTACTGTTATTTTCATAAACATCTGCCATTTAGTAGCACCATCAATCATGGCCGCTTCATACTGTGTCTGTGGCACATTTTGCAGCGCGGCAAGGAAGATAACCATCGACGAGCCAAACTGCCAAACGCTCAGCAGCGTAACGGAAAGCAGCGCTAAAGGCGGCTCGCCAAGCCAGTTGATAGGATCTAAACCGAATACGCCGAGAAAGCTATTTAACAGGCCGTCGATAGCAAATAGCGCGCGCCAAAGTACAGCGATAGCTACCGAACTCCCCAATATTGATGGAATGTAATAGGCCGTGCGAAAAAAGCCAATGCCGCGCAGTTTAAAGTTCAGGACAAAAGCAATGCACAGTGAGAACGACAATTTAAGCGGAATAGTGACAAATACATAGGCAAAGGTCACGCCGAGCGATTTCCAGAACAAGGAGTCTTGCGTCAGCATATAGCGGTAATTTTCAATACCGTTAAAAACCGGCGGGCTCATGAGATCATATTGCGTGAAACTTAATAAGAACGATGAAACAAAGGGGAATGCGGTAAATACCAGCAACCCTATTATGTAGGGTGATATCCATGCCAGACCTAATAGCTTATTCTCGTTCATAGATTCCTCTAATGTAATAAAGACGAACCGTATCACCGACCTGTGCGATGGATGAAACAGTCAACTTTATCATATTTAATATTAGCTAATAAAAATTAGCTGTGAGATTCGGCAGGTAAACGAGAAATATCTTTTATTCGTAAGATGAATTAATTATCCGTGCTAATACACGGTTAGCCGATAACTCACTGTAAAAAAAGGAAAAGAGAAACAATAAGAAACAGTTATTACGGTGAAAAACAGATTATCTGACGTCAATTTATTCACTTTTTCGCAGCATGGCTCACGTTTTAGCGCCGGTTTTCCACTGGTATTATTTTTTATATGAATATTTAAATAAAAAGCCCCAGAGCGGCAGCATCGCCCTGGGGCTTTTGGTCATCATTTACCTGTGGCGCTAATGACCTCTTTTTACGCCAGCATATTACGGATAACGTAGTGCAAAATACCATCATTCTGGTAGTAGGTTAGCTCCGTTGCCGTATCAATACGACAGCGGCAGGCTAGCGTTTGTTGCTGCCCGTCAGCGCGGGTGAGCACCACCGGAATGGTCGCCCCCGGCTTCAGTTGTTGTAGCCCACTGATATCAATTCGTTCTTCACCAGTGAGCTGCAGGGTTTTGCGATTCTCCCCCTGCGGGAACTCCAGCGGCAAAATGCCCATCCCGATCAGATTCGAACGGTGAATACGTTCAAATGATTCCGCAATGACCACCCGCACACCTAGCAAACGCGGGCCTTTTGCTGCCCAGTCACGGCTGGAACCAGAACCGTACTCTTTCCCGGCAATCACCGCCAGTGGCGTGCCCTGCGCCTGGTACTGCATGGCGGCATCGTAAATAGACATCACCTCGTTGCCTGGCAACAGGCGCGTCATGCCGCCTTCCACGCCGGGAACCATCTCGTTACGAATACGAATGTTAGCGAACGTACCGCGCATCATCACCAGATGGTTACCGCGTCGCGAACCGTATGAGTTGAAATCACGAGTCGCGACACCGTGTTCCTGCAAATAGCGCCCCGCCGGGCTATCGGCTTTGATACTGCCCGCCGGTGAGATGTGGTCGGTAGTGACCGAATCGCCAAGCATCGCCAGCACTCGCGCGCCGTGAATATCCTGCACCGGATCTGGCGTTGCGCCCATTTCATCGAAGAATGGCGACAACCGGATATAGGTAGAGTCGTCCTGCCAGTCATAGGTATCAGAGTTCGGCACGCTGATAGCTTTCCACTCCGGCGTGCCGCTAAACACTTCGGCATACTCTTTGTGGAACATTTCGGTAGAGACTTGCTGCACCGCGCGGGCTATGTCATCACTGCTTGGCCAGATGTCCTTCAGATACACCGGCTGCCCGTGGCTATCCTGCCCCAGCGGGTCGCGGGCCAGGTTAACCGACATATTCCCTGCCAGCGCATACGCTACCACCAGCGGCGGCGAGGCCAGCCAGTTGGTTTTCACCAGCGGATGAATGCGCCCTTCAAAGTTACGGTTACCCGAAAGTACCGCCCCCACCGTCAAATCGCCCTGTTTAATGGCGCTTTCAATAGGCTCCGGCAGCGGCCCAGAGTTACCGATACAGGTCGTACAACCGTAGCCCACAAGGTTAAAGCCGAGCTGGTCGAGATACGGCGTTAGCCCAGCATGAGCCAGATAATCGGAGACGACTTTCGAGCCAGGCGCGAGCGAGGCTTTGACCCACGGTTTTGGAGCAAGCCCACGCGCAACCGCGTTTTTCGCCAGCAGCCCCGCCGCCATCAGCACGCTAGGGTTAGAGGTGTTGGTACAGGAGGTGATCGCGGCGATCACTACCGCCCCTTCTGGCAGTGCGTATTGCTCGCCATTAAGGGTAAAATCGACGGCGGATTTGCTTTTCGCCCCCGCATTCACCTCCAGCTCAGTGGTGGCAGCAAATGCTTTCGGCACATCGCTTAACGCGACGCGATCCTGCGGCCGTTTTGGCCCCGCCAGGCTTGCTTCAACCTCCGCCATATCCAGCGCGAGCGTCTGGGTGAAAACAGGCTCGTCGCCAGTGTTACGCCACATGCCCTGCGCTTTGGCATAGGCTTCAACCAACGCAATCTGTTCATCGCTACGCCCGCTCAGGCGCATATAAGAGAGCGTGACATCATCAATGGGGAAAAAGCCACAGGTCGCGCCATACTCTGGAGCCATGTTGGCAATTGTCGCGCGGTCAGCCAGCGGCAGTGAATCCAGGCCGTCGCCGTAAAACTCGACAAATTTACCCACCACGCCCAGTTGGCGCAGCATTTGGGTAACCGTCAGCACTAAGTCGGTGGCGGTGATGCCTTCGCGCAGTTTACCGGTCAGTTTAAAGCCGACGACATCAGGAATCAGCATTGAGACGGGCTGCCCTAACATGGCCGCTTCGGCTTCAATCCCGCCGACGCCCCAGCCCAGCACGCCGAGGCCGTTAATCATGGTAGTGTGCGAGTCAGTCCCTACCAGCGTGTCGGGATAGGCAACCCACTGGCCGTCTTGTTTCTCACTCCATACCGCCTGCCCCAAATATTCAAGGTTAACCTGGTGGCAAATCCCCGTGCCTGGAGGCACAACGCGGAACTGACTGAACGCCTGCTGGCCCCAGCGTAAAAACAGATAACGCTCGTGGTTACGCGACATTTCCAGACGCACGTTTTCTTCGAATGCGTCATCATCGCCAAAGTGGTCAACGGTAACCGAGTGGTCAATGACCAGGTCAACCGGTGAAAGTGGGTTCACTTTGCGAGTGTCACCCCCCAGGCGTTTTACCGCCTCGCGCATTGCCGCCAGGTCAACCACCGCCGGAACACCGGTAAAATCTTGCATCAGCACACGCGCCGGACGATAGGCAATTTCGCGGTCGGCATGAGCATTTTTCAGCCAACCAGCAAGCGCGTGGATATCCTCGGCGGTAACCGAGTCACCATCCTGCCAACGCAGTAGGTTTTCCAGTAGGACTTTGAGTGATTTAGGTAGACGGGAGAGCGATCCCAACGTGTTTGCAGCCAGCGCTAAGCTGTAATAATGATAGGTTTTGTTATCGACCTGTAGCGTATCCTTGCAGGCCTCTCGTAGTGTTGACGACATAGCTCCTCCTTAAATGGCGGGAATTGCAATACTCTGACACTCCTTAGGGTTTATGCACGAAATCATTCGAGTTGCGTCACAACAGCCACCCTCTCGGTGGCGAAAATCGACACGCGCAGGCAGTACAGAAGCAGCTTGAATGATGACGTGTACCCATTAAAGATAACACAACAGACTGATAATGCCGGAAAAAGGCTCAGATTGATAAATTTGTGCGGTGCGTAATTCATTTTACGACCGGCAGGAATTAATAGCAGAGAAAGGATTTATTCGGCGGGGAGATGGGAAAATATAGGGCAACAAATACCCATAGGGTTATTGTTTCTTATTCTCGTCTTGATTAAAGAGATCGATAAAATCTTGCTGCTCAGGCGTCAATGTCCAGCCATCGGGAATTTTGACCTTATTATTCTGTTCGTCCGGCGAATGCTTCTCAACGGGGCTATTAGGCTTCACCGGTTTGATACGTTCAGAGGTCAGCATAGTTATCCCCAAAACTGCCAGACAAGCAGTGCAATTGCGACCCAAAACAGCGCAGAACCGAGGAATACACTCAGCCAGGCCTTACGTTTCACGCGAGAGTTTTTATTATCTGCCGCCATTACCACCCTCTCACAATCGATATCGCTTATCATTTTCACACCAATCAATTGTCACAACTAATCATCATTGAGATAAATCCTAAGTAAATTTTAGGCAAAAATCCAGTGGTTTTACGAATGTTCGCGAGGGATTAATTAAATCTTTTGACAACAAATAGATATTTGAGACGTGAAGTTTGCTTAACGGTAACTTTATTTCTACTTTTGCGGCGTTATTATCAAAAGCAATAACCGTTAATCAACAAATTCAGGCTGGCAGGCAAGAGGAAAGGATATAAAACACTCCGCCCCTGTCAACGGGGCGGAGAATTAATACCCTTATTTTTCGGGTAACTTGATATCTTTAAACATCGCTTCGATGTCTTCATTAGAGCGCAGTGCCACGGCAGTATCAACCACATCGCGGGTCAGATGCGGGGCGAAACGCTGAATGAAATCATACATATAGCTACGCAGGAACGTGCTGCGACGGAAACCAATTTTGGTGGTGCTGTGGCTGAAAATATCATCAGCATCGAGCTTCACTAAATCCGGGTCAGAAATAGGGTCAACGGCCATGCTGGCAATAACCCCAACCCCCAATCCTAAACGGACATAGGTTTTAATCACATCGGCATCGGTGGCGGTGAAAACAATACGTGGCGTCAGCCCTGCGCGGTTAAACGCCGTATCCAGCTCAGAACGCCCGGTAAAGCCAAAGGTGTAAGTCACTAGTGGGTACTGCGCCAATTCTTCAATCGTCACCGAGGTTTTCGATGCTAGCGGATGCTCCGGCGTGACCACAATGGAGCGGTTCCAGTGATAGCACGGCAGCATCACCAGGTCGTCATAGAGGTGCAACGCTTCGGTGGCAATAGCAAAATCGGCGTTGCCTTTCGATACCGCTTCAGCAATTTGTGTCGGGGACCCCTGATGCATATGCAATGAGACGCGCGGGTAACGCTCGATAAAACCTTTAATCACGCCTGGCAGCGCGTAACGCGCTTGAGTATGGGTGGTGGCAACATAGAGTGAGCCTTTATCCGGCCACGTGTGCTCGCCGGCGACGGATTTAATCGCATCCACCTTCGATAGCACTTCACGCGCAATGCGGATTATCTCTTGACCAGCGGGGGTGACTTGCGTCAGATGTTTACCGCTACGGGCGAAAATCTGAATACCCAGCTCATCCTCCAGCATTCTGACCTGCTTACTGATACCGGGCTGTGAAGTGTACAACCCTTCTGCGGTGGAGGAGACATTGAGGTTATGGTTTACCACCTCAACGATATAACGAAGCTGCTGTAATTTCATACGATTGTATCCAGTCTACACTCAGTAACGGCTCTACTCGGATTGGCTAAAGACGATTTATTCATAAGAAATGCATCGGCTATAACCACTATATCACTTATAGCAAGTGTGTATAGACGGAAACAAAAAATAATAAATGAGGTTATAAAAAAGGGCCGCTAAGCGGCCCTTTATAAACGTTTATACACGAAACGTTACTTTTTAGCTTCAACCCATTTACCATCAACGAAGAACGCTGACCAGCCCGTCGCTTTGCCATCTTTTTCAGAAGAGACGTACTGCTGTTTGGTTTTGCGGCTAAAGCGCACCATCGTTTTGTTGCCCTGCGGATCCTGCTGCGGCGCATCGGCCAGATAACGCAGTTTTTCCGGCAGACGATCGCGGAAGCGGAACAACTCTTCCACTAATGGCGCACGTGTTTCGCGCGATTTCGGGAAGGTGTTAGCCGCCAGGAAGACCCCAGCCGCACCGTCACGCAGCACGAAATACGCATCCGATTTCTCGCACGGCAGTTCCGGCAATGGCACCGGATCTTCTTTCGGTGGCGCAACCTCGCCGTTACGCAGAATTTTACGCGTGTTCTTACATTCTTCGTTGGTACAAGCCATGTACTTACCGAAACGCCCCATTTTCAGGTGCATTTCAGAACCACATTTCTCACACTCAACGATTGGGCCGTCATAACCCTTAATGCGGAACTCGCCTTCTTCAATCTCGTAGCCGTCGCAGGTTGGGTTATTACCACACACGTGCAGCTTGCGCTTCGGATCGATCAAGTAGCTGTCCATCGCCGTGCCGCATTTCTGGCAGCGACGTTTAGCGCGCAGCGCGTTGGTTTCGGCGTCGTCACCTTCCAGCACGTTCAGCACTTCGTTTTCTGGCACCAGGTTAATGGTGGTTTTGCAGCGCTCTTTTGGCGACAGTGCGTAGCCAGAGCAGCCCAGGAATACGCCGGTGCTGGCGGTACGAATCCCCATTTGGCGACCACAGGTCGGGCAGTCGATGCTGGTCAACACCATCTGGTTCGGCTGCATACCGCCTTCTTCCGGTGCTTTCTCCGCTGTTTCTAGCTGCTTGGTGAAATCACCAAAGAACAGATCCAGTACCTGCTTCCACTCGGCTTCATGATTCGCCACGCGGTCAAGGCTGTCTTCCATCTGCGCGGTGAAGTCGTAGTTCATCAGCTCACGGAAGTTTTCTTCCAGGCGATCGGTGACGATTTCACCCATTTTCTCTGCATAGAAGCGACGGTTTTCGGTGCGAACATAACCCCTGTCCTGAATGGTCGAGATGATCGACGCATAGGTAGACGGGCGGCCGATACCGCGTTTTTCCAGCTCTTTAACCAGAGAGGCTTCGCTAAAGCGAGCCGGTGGCTTGGTAAAGTGCTGCGCCGGAGTCAGTTCAACCAGAGTCAGGCTATCGCCCTGCTTCACCACTGGTAAAGTACGATCTTCATCGCCTTTACGCAGCGCTGGCATGACTTTGGTCCAACCGTCAAAGCGCAGAGTACGACCGCGTGCTTTGAGTTTGAAGTCGCCAGCTTTCACGGTCAGCGTGGTGGAGTCGTACTGCGCAGGTGTCATCTGACAGGCAACAAACTGACGCCAGATCAGCTGATACAGTTTTTGCGCGTCCGCTTCCATATCTTTCAGCGACTCAGCCAGCACGTTAACGTCGGAAGGACGAATCGCTTCGTGCGCTTCCTGCGAGTTTTCTTTGCTGGCGTATTGGTTGGGGTTCTCTGGCAGATATTTCTGACCAAAGTTGTCGCCAATGTAGCCGCGAACCATGCTCAGCGCATCCTGGCTCAGGTTAGTAGAGTCGGTACGCATGTAAGTAATGTAACCTGCTTCGTACAGACGCTGAGCCATCATCATGGTTTTCTTCACGCCGAAGCCCAGACGCGTACTGGCAGCCTGTTGCAGCGTGGAGGTAATAAATGGCGCGCCCGGCTTGCTGCTGGTCGGCTTATCTTCACGCTCCAGCACACTGTAGCTGGCTTTTTCCAGCAGACTGACTGCCGCCATGGTTTCATCACGGCTAACCGGACGGAACGGTTTATCGCCCTGGTGGGTGACTTCTAATGGCAGCGCATCGCCCGCTGGCGTTGTCGTGCTGGCGTCTACTTCCCAATATTCTTCCGGGACGAACGCTTTAATTTCACGCTCACGATCAACCACCAGACGTACCGCCACAGACTGCACACGGCCTGCCGATAACCCACGGGCTATCTTTTTCCACAGCAGCGGAGAAACCATGTAGCCCACCACACGGTCCATAAAGCGGCGCGCTTGCTGAGCGTTAACACGGTCAATATTCAACTCACCCGGCTTTTCGAAAGCCTGGCGGATAGCATTTTTGGTAATTTCGTTGAACACCAC
This sequence comes from Kluyvera fluvialis, assembly GCF_059725275.1. Taxonomy (NCBI): domain Bacteria; kingdom Pseudomonadati; phylum Pseudomonadota; class Gammaproteobacteria; order Enterobacterales; family Enterobacteriaceae; genus Kluyvera; species Kluyvera fluvialis. The sequence goes on from NZ_AP046142.1 coordinate 2,821,677, forward strand.
GCGGCTATAGCGCGTTTCATCACCACCGATAACTTCCCGCAGGTGCCATGCAATGGCTTCCCCTTCGCGGTCAAGGTCGGTTGCGAGATAGATGTGGTCGGCTTTTTCCGCCAGCTGTTTGAGTTCCGAAACTACCTTTTCTTTGCCTGGTAGCACTTCATAATGTGCCGCCCAGTCATGCCATGGGTCTACACCCATGCGATTAACCAGCGCGCCTCGTTCATCCTTTTTAGGCTTTTTGGCCGTTTTGGTGGAGGTAGAGTCAGCGCTCTTTTTGGCGGCTGAGCCACTTGTCGGCAAATCGCGGATATGACCAACGCTGGATTTAACCACGTAGTCATTACCCAGATACTTATTGATCGTTTTGGCTTTTGCCGGGGACTCAACGATAACGAGAGCTTTACCCATATTCACCTTTACCTAATTTGATTCTTCCAGGAATACATCGCACTTGTTCCACATTCCACTGGCGACATGCCTTGTTATGTTGCGGCAACGCCAATAGATATCAACCCTTTACGAACCGGCTTTTGACACAGGTCGCCAGATGGTTGAGTTTACAGACTTTTTTTCGTCAGATGCTACAGCACGAAGAATATTTGGTCGAATGTCAAGCAAATCTGCTGCCAGATTGCCGAAAGCGTCACACTGTACCTGATAAAATTCGTTACGCAACTTTATTAGCATGCAAACACCCAACATGCCAACTCTGCGGTAAAATCATTACCCCTGGTTAACGCAGGGAAGATTTGCCCGCAACGGGCGCCCGGCGTAAACTAGCGCGGGAAATTTGAGGAGTTGAATATGTCAAATAATAGCCAACCTATCGATCGTCAGACTTTGCTTATCGAAGCAAACCGACTCATTCGTGAGCATGAAGATACTTTAGCCGGAATTGAAGCCACTGGCGTAGAGCAGCGCAATGGCGTGCTGGTATTCAGCGGTGACTATTTCCTGGATGAACAAGGCCTGCCGACGCCGAAAAGCACGGCGGTGTTTAATATGTTCAAGTATCTTGCCCACCAGTTGTCTGAAAAATATCATCTGGTTGACTGACCGCCAGGCTAACGCCTGAACGAGGTAGAAACCGCCCGGTAAGCGATGGCTTCCGGGCGGTGTATTAATAAAGCAGAAAAGTCTTACAGCAAAGGTTTTTGCCCGCGCTGCCACCAGCGCATCATTAAGCGATCGGCACTTTCCGCCGCACTACCGGTAAAACGATCCATCATTTTCTTACGCTGCATAAAGCGCACGCTGTAAACGTCGCGGCCTTCCATCAGCCCCAGCAGCAGTTCATCACTGGTTCCGACTTCATCCACCAGCCCTTTTTCCTGCGCTTGTAATCCGTACCAGTGTTCACCCGTGGCAACCTGTTCGATATCCAGCGTTGGGCGCATCTGTTTCACAAAGTCTTTAAACAGATGATGGGTTTCATTCAGCTCTTCGCGGAATTTCTGCCGCCCTTCTTCGGTGTTTTCACCGAGCAGCGTTAGCGTTCGTTTGTACTGGCCTGCAGTGTGCAGTTCAACATCAATGTCTTTATTTTTCAGGAAACGGTTCAGGTTCGGGATCTGCGCAACCACACCAATGGACCCCAGAATCGCAAACGGTGCGGCGACAATTTTGTTCGCCACGCAGGCCATCATGTAGCCCCCGCTCGCCGCCACTTTGTCAACCGCCACCGTCAGCGGAATCTGTTTATCGCGAATACGTTGCAGTTGAGACGCCGCCAGACCATAGCCATGCACTACGCCGCCAGGGCTTTCCAGACGCACGACAACTTGATCTTGCGCCGTCGCGACCGTCAGCACAGCGGTAATCTCTTCGCGCAGAGACGCCACTTCGTGGGCATCCATACTGCCTTTAAAATCCAGCACCCATACGCGCGGTTTGCTGGATACTGCCGTTTCGCCCTGTTTAGCTTTCGCTTTTGCCGCTTTCGCTTCCTGCTTCAGCTTTTTCTTTTGCGCCTTGTGCCACAATTTTTGTTGTGGTGCATCCAGCAACGACACGGCTAAATCTTCCTGCATCTCTTTATGCTGCTCACTTAAATTGGTGATCCGCAGTTCACCGCGCTGCCGTTTGCGCTGGGTAATGTTAACGAGAAGCACCGCAATAACGGCAATAGCGACAACAATTGTGACAATTTTAGCCAGAAACAGACCATACTGAAAAAGTAATTCCACACATCCACCTTGTACAAAAATCACAGAATCTGCCGCTCAGTGTACAACACCGCGCCCTATACGTCTCTGCCGCAGTATCAGCCTACGAGCAGGCTTCCAGAATGCTTTTTTGCTGATGAAATCATTGCAAATTGTTAATTATCCGTTGTCTCTCCGGTAGGCCGATTGAAATAGCGCAGAGATTCAGGCATAAAGCCCAAACGCCATCAAAAAGTACTAAAAATATGGCAGATAAAGGCCATAAAGGAGTCTTCGTGCACTATCAACCCCAGCTCGATTTGTTACAGAACCGTATCATCCTGGTGACTGGTGCCAGTGATGGTATTGGCAGGGAAGCGGCAATAACCTATGCCCGCTACGGCGCGAGCGTTATTTTACTTGGCCGCAGTGACGAAAAACTTCGCCTTGTCGCGCAAGAAATTGACCGTCTTGGCGGCCTGCCCGCGCGTAGCTTCACCCTCGACTTGCTAACCTGCACCGCGCAAGACTGCCAGACACTCGCCCAACAGATTAGCTTGCATTACCCTCGCCTGGACGGCGTGCTGCACAATGCCGGGCTTCTAGGTGATGTAGTGCCGATGACGGAGCAAGACCCCGAAGTATGGCAGCAGGTTATGCAGGTGAACGTTAACGGCACGTTTATGCTCACCCAGGCGCTGCTGCCGTTGCTGCTGAAATCCGAATCAGGATCGCTTATTTTCACCTCTTCCAGCGTGGGCCGCGAAGGCCGTGCGCATTGGGGCGCATATGCGGTGTCGAAATTTGCCACCGAAGGAATGATGCAAGTGCTGGCCGAAGAGTACAAAAACCAGTCGCTGCGGGTGAACTGCATCAACCCTGGTGGCACTCGCACCAAAATGCGTGCCAGCGCATTTCCGACGGAAGATGCTAAAAAATTGAAAACGCCTACCGATATTATGCCTTTGTACCTTTGGCTAATGGGCGATGACAGTCGCCGTAAAACCGGTATGACATTTGATGCCCAACCAGGGCGTAAGCCAGGAATTGCACAATGAGTGATGAACGTTACCGCGAGCGCCAACAGCGCGTAAAAGAGCGTGTTGCTGCCCGAGTTGCCGCCGCACAGGACGCCCGAGGGATAGTGATTGTGTTTACCGGCAACGGTAAAGGCAAAACCACTGCCGCTTTTGGCACTGCAACCCGCGCTGTAGGCCACGGCCAGAACGTTGGGGTCATTCAGTTTATCAAAGGCACATGGCCCAACGGCGAGCGTAATTTGCTGGAGCCACTGGGCGTTGAGTTTCAGGTCATGGCAACCGGTTTTACCTGGGATACGCAAAACCGTGAAAGCGATACTGCGGCCTGCCTCGCCGTTTGGCAGCACGCTAAACGTATGCTCGCCGATGAGACGCTTGAGATGGTTGTACTCGACGAACTGACCTATATGGTGGCCTATGATTATCTGCCGCTGGAGGAAGTGTTAACGGCGTTAAAAAACCGCCCTACGCACCAGACGGTTATCATCACAGGTCGAGGTTGCCACCGGGATATTCTTGATTATGCCGATACTGTGAGCGAACTTCGCCCAGTAAAACATGCGTTTGAAGCCGGTATCAAAGCGCAAATTGGCATCGACTATTAACAAAAAGCCCGGCGCAGTCTCTGGACTGCACCGGGCTTTTTTAATGAGCAAATCGCTTAGCCGTTATTGTTGTTGCGAGTGCTGCTACGACGTGGGTTATTGCTGGTCTGACCGTGACGTTTCACCGCACGACGAATCTGATTCGCCTTCATGCGACGACGGTCTTTTTCTACCGCCACTTTCGACGTGGTTTCCGCTGGCAGTTCCACCAGTTGGCGCAGATAGTTGGTTTGCGCCAGATCCAGTTCCGTCCAGCCGCCGCGAGGCAGGCCTTTTGGCAACTGAATGTCACCATAGCGAACACGGATAAGACGGCTAACCTGCACGCCTACCGCTTCCCACAGACGACGAACTTCACGGTTACGGCCTTCGGTCAGGGTCACGTTGTACCACTGGTTAATGCCTTCGCCACCGCTAAATTTGATGGTTTTGAACGCCGCTGGGCCATCTTCCAACTGTACGCCACGGGAAAGCTGACGCAGTTTATTTTCATCAACTTCACCGAATACGCGCACGGCGTACTCACGTTCTACTTCGCGGCTTGGGTGCATCAGGCGGTTCGCCAGTTCACCATCGGTGGTGAACAACAACAGACCACAGGTGTTGACGTCCAGACGACCCACCGCAATCCAGCGCGCGCCACGCAGTTTCGGTAGACGGTCAAAGACTGTCGGACGCCCTTCCGGGTCATTGCGGGTGCACAGTTCGCCCTCTGGTTTGTAGTAAGCCAGAACGCGGCAGATTTGTTCTACCGACTCTTTTACGGAGATAAGATGGCCGTCGATACGGATTTTGAGGCCAGGAACAACCTCAACACGATCGCCCAGCTTGGCGATTTTACCGTCCACGCTAACGCGGCCCGCTTCAATAATCGTTTCAATTTCACGACGGGAGCCGTGGCCAGCACGTGCCAGTACTTTTTGCAGTTTTTCGCTTTTATCGCTCATCGAGCTTCCTTCAGGTGTCGCCTTCACAGGCGTCTGGATATACTTACAAAACAATGAGTTAGAGAGGAACTCCAATTAACTCTTTGTATGTATATGAAAATTTTTCTAAGGATGCCTCAACCTATGCCACAACAGCTAAGACACACCTATTAATGTGACCGGCAATAATACACTAATTTCAAAATCAATGCTTCTGCTCGTTTCATACAACCATCTTTAGACGCCGACCGTTTAAAACCGACTGAAAGAATGAGCATTTGGCTCAGAGCGCCCCCTGGCGTGGCAACGCTTGCCCACGCCAGGGGAGAGAACATCAGGATAGATGAATGCGCTTTGGAGGGATGCCGACAAATCAGCTAATAACCCGATAGCGGGATAAAGGACCCGAGACAGATGATACGCTTAACCGCTACATAACATTTCATGCATAGCGGCCATATTGTTTTATTTATATCCGGTAATCCTCGCCAGATATACGACGTTTATGGACTGGATGGAGAAATGTCATGATATTCTATATTACTCAAACCAGAAGTATTCCACCCACAATCAGTAACGCCTATATAGAACCTATTATTCCCTCTGCTACCGCTCCTGCAATGAGCCTATGGCAAAGTATGGGGAAAACGCCCGTAATACCGCAAGTAGCCACGTCTCAAGCGGTAACGTTGAATGCGACAACTCAGTCAGAATACAGCGTAGACCTGGATGCTGATCCTGACGATGATGGCTTGTGGATTGAATTCTATACTGATATTCCTTCCACCTCACCAGACTTCCAGACCGCTGTCACTGATAATCATTGACAGGCAGGAGAAGACAGCAAGTCAGCGCCTTCGTAGGAATGAATAAAGAATGCTCCCCGGCGCCGGTGAATTGACTGACCGGGTGGCCTGATAAGGCCACCCGAGATAGCAGATTAGGCATTTACCCCCCCCCCTCAAAAAGCTCACTTCAAAGATATTTTTCTCTTACTAAACAATAAATTACGCACAAGAAAAAGATTCTCATGAAAAGCCTTATAACCCATTGATTGTGAGCATAAATTTTAAGGGAAAATATTTTTTATGCTAAATCATAAATTGCCGATAGTAATTATAAAAGGCGCACGGAAATAATAACCCTTGCATTGTGCATACATCAGACCGTAGGAATTATGAATTATGGGCAACCAAGAAGAATTGGCGTCTATGCTAAAGGAAATACAACAAGTCATTAACTCCTACGTAACCAACGAACGCGTTGAAATAAAAGTTAACATTGAAAAAAACAACAAAACATTATTGATAAGCATAAAAGGAGTTTCAGATATGAAAATCCATTTTAAAAAGTGCATCAATGACAAGAGTAAGCATGCTTAACTGCAGAACTTTCCATATGGCGAAATGTTATACTGCAATCAATCTCGCTTTTCTTTTCTGGCTACTCGCTTTAATAAGCTGGCATTTTGACACAAAAATTCTAGCCAGTGTATTAGGAACCCTCTCTATAGCAGGTTTCATCATCCATATCCGCCAAAATCAGGTCCAAACAATGTTTAAAAAAAATAAACAGGTAGACACCCTCCCCATTACCGAAAAGCAGCTACCCGCCGCCGTTGACGACAAATCCACCTCCGGGATGAAAAACAATGATACGACCGTGATTGCTAAAAATGTCTCCGTTGAAGGAAATATTATCTCCAGCGGCCATGTTTATATTTACGGCCATCTGAAAGGTGACATCAATACTGAAGATGGGGTCATTAAAATAATGCACGGCGGCGAGGTTGATGGAAATATCACCAGCAAAGAGATTATCGTAGACGGCAATATGTCAGGGCATTGCATCAGTGATTCGCTGGAAATAGCTGAAAACGGTAAGGTATCAGGAACGATTACTTACAATAGACTGAGCATTAAAAAAGGTGGTGCGTTTTCGGGTCAGGCTGAAATGCTGCCGCAGAATGCAAAGAAAGGTGAGAAAAAAAGCGAGGTTGAGAGTAAACCTGCCGACGTTACGGCATCTAATGGTGGCAAGTCAGCACGCTGATACCTCGCTGTTTCGCCGTTTTAAAAAACACAGTAGGGCTATGACGCTGAACGTTAGCCCTACTGTGTCATCATCGCTCGGCTTACAGGAACGGTTTTACGTCACCAACGCCTTCACGAATCACCACCGGAGAGTCTTCGGTCAGGTCGATAACGGTGGTCGGTTGCTGGCCCAAATAGCCGCCGTGAATGATTAAATCCACGACTTTCTCCAGACGATCTTTAATCTCTTCGGGATCAGACTCGGTAAATTCGTTGCCCGGCAGCATCAGAGAAGTCGAGAGCATCGGCTCACCCAACGCTTCAAGCAGCGCTTGCGCGATCGGGTTTGATGGCACACGCATCCCGATGGTTTTACGCTTTTCCTGCAACAGGCGGCGTGGAACCTCTTTGGTTCCCTTCAAAATAAAGGTGTAGTTGCCCGGCGTGTTGTTTTTGATTAAACGAAACGCCACGTTATCAACGTACGAGTAAGTAGATAACTCGGACAAATCGCGGCACATCAGCGTAAAGTTGTGGCCGTCCGGCAGGTGACGGATGCGACAAATACGCTCCATCGCGCCTTTATCTTCAATTTTGCAGCCCAGTGCGTAGCCAGAGTCGGTAGGATAAACAATCACCCCGCCCTTACGCACAATTTCAACGGCCTGGTTAATCAGGCGCGGCTGTGGGTTATCCGGATGGATATAAAAAAACTGACTCATGCTTCCCTCTCAATTGAATTCTGCGGCTGCTCCCAGCGCTGCCAGACTCCCTCGACGCCTGCGGGTAACCACAGTTTACGACCCAGTTCGATCCACGGGCAAGGTTGATGAAAATCAGACCCTTGTGACCCCAGCAAACCGTATTCGCGGGCATAGGTGGCAAGCTGAGCGCGCTCGTGAGGCGCTTGCTGACACTGCGCGACTTCCATCGCGTCGCCGCCATGTTCGCTAAAATGTGCCAGCAATCTTTTCAGCCACTTGGCGGACAAATCGTACCGCCCCGGATGGGCTAATACAGCAACGCCCCCCGAATGATGAATGACATCAATAGCTTCCTTTATTGTACACCACTGCGGCGGAACGTATCCGGTTTTCCCGCGCGCGAGATATTTTTTAAACACGTCACCTATATTATTGGCTTTACCCTGCTCCACCAGGAAACGGGCGAAATGACCGCGCGTGACTGCCCCTCCGCCTGCTAATCGCAGCGCCCCTTCCCATGCACCGGGAATGTTCGCCTTTTCCAGGCGCTCGGCAATCATCTGCCCGCGCTGTTGGCGGCGTTCAATCTGCGCGCCTAAGAAATCGGTCAACGCAGGGTTATCGATGTCGATATTCAGACCGACAATGTGAATTTCGTGGTTTTCCCAGAGCGTGGAGATTTCAACGCCGGAAATGAGTTGTAAAGCCAACTGTGCGCGGGCGATTTCGGCCTGTGCCCGTGGAATGGCATCCACCGTATCGTGGTCGGTAATGGCCAGCGTTCCCACTCGCATCTCCCCCGCGCGGTGTACCAACTCTTCCGGCGTCAGATGGCCATCAGAGGCGATAGTGTGGCTATGGAGATCGTAAATCACTGCGTAATTGGTGTCGCTCAAAGACCGCTCCCGTTGGGCTACTCATAATGGTTCGCGACATATCATAACGACATTATGACAATTTCTAAAATCAAGGGTTGACTTTGAACTCACGAACTAGTTAACTAGTACGCAAGCTCACTTAATAAAGGTATCTGCAAATGACACGTAACATGATTGTTCTGCACGGCGGTTGGTGGCGCACTTCCCAGTAGGGCGGAGTCATCACGTCTGCATTATGCAAACAGATACCCAGCCCGCCAATGAGCGGGCTTTTTATTAAGTAAAAATGATACAGGACAGGCGAGAACAACGATGCAAACACCAAAACCTACGCTCGAACTTCTGACCAGTGACGCTATTTACCGTGAAAACCCAACCGCACTGTTTCACCAACTGTGCGGCGCGCGCCCGGCCACGTTGCTGCTTGAGTCAGCAGATATTGACAGTAAAAATGATTTAAAAAGCCTGCTGCTGGTCGATAGCGCACTGCGCATTACCGCGCTGGGTAACACCGTGACTATTCAGGCGCTTTCTGACAACGGCGCATCGCTGCTGCCGCTGCTGGATGCCGCGCTGCCTTCTGGCGTTGAAAATGACCGCCAGCCAACCCGCCGTGTGCTACGTTTCCCGGCGATCAGTAACCTGCTGGATGAAGATGCGCGGCTGTGCTCACTGTCGGTGTTCGACGCCTTCCGCCTGCTGCAAGAGCTGGTTATCGTTCCAGAAAATGAACGCGAAGCGATGTTCTTTGGTGGGCTTTTTGCCTATGACCTGGTCGCCGGTTTTGAAGATTTACCGCAGTTAGAAAGCGACACCGCTTGCCCGGATTACTGCTTCTATCTGGCAGAAACGCTGCTGGTTATCGACCATCAAGCGAAAAGCACCCGCATTCAGGCAAGCCTGTTTACCTCGTCCGACGCGGAAAAAGAGCGCCTGCTGCAACGTATTGCCCAGCTTCGCCAACAGTTGAACGAGCCGCCGATGGCGCTGCCGGTGCGCACCATCAAAGAGATGCGCTGCGAGTGCAACCAGAGCGATGAAGAGTTCGGCGATGTGGTGCGCAAAATGCAAAAAGAGATTCGCGCGGGTGAAATTTTCCAGGTTGTGCCATCGCGCCGTTTCTCACTGCCCTGCCCGTCGCCGTTAGCGGCCTATGACGTGCTGAAAAAGAGCAACCCAAGCCCGTACATGTTTTTTATGCAGGATAACGACTTCACCCTGTTCGGCGCGTCGCCGGAAAGCTCGCTGAAGTACGATGCCACCAACCGCCAAATTGAAATTTACCCGATTGCCGGGACTCGCCCGCGTGGCCGTCGCGCAGATGGTTCGCTGGATCGCGACCTCGACAGCCGCATTGAGCTGGAAATGCGCACTGACCATAAAGAGCTTTCCGAACATTTGATGCTGGTCGATCTGGCGCGTAATGACCTGGCGCGAATCTGCACGCCGGGCAGCCGCTACGTGGCGGATTTAACCAAAGTTGACCGTTACTCTTTCGTGATGCACCTCGTTTCCCGGGTGGTAGGCGAGCTGCGTAACGATCTCGATGTGCTACACGCCTACCGCGCGTGCATGAATATGGGCACGCTGAGCGGTGCGCCGAAAGTTCGCGCCATGCAGCTTATCGCCGCCGCTGAAGGCAAGCGTCGCGGTAGCTACGGCGGCGCGGTGGGCTACTTCACCGCCCACGGCGACCTCGACACCTGCATCGTTATCCGTTCCGCGTTTGTTGAAAACGGTATTGCCACCGTGCAGGCTGGCGCAGGCGTGGTACTGGATTCCGTACCGCAGTCTGAAGCCGATGAAACCCGCAACAAAGCGCGTGCGGTTCTGTGCGCCATCGCCACTGCTCATCATGCACAGGAGATTTTCTAATGGCTGACATTCTGCTGCTCGATAATATCGACTCTTTTACTTACAACCTGGCAGATCAGCTACGCGCGAGCGGGCACAACGTGGTGATTTACCGTAATCACGTTCCGGCACAGACCTTAATTGACCGTCTGGGCACGATGGATAACCCGGTGTTGATGCTCTCACCAGGCCCTGGCGCGCCGTCCGAAGCAGGCTGTATGCCGGAACTGCTGACGCGTATGCGCGGCAAACTGCCGATTATCGGCATCTGTCTGGGGCATCAGGCGATTGTCGAGGCCTATGGCGGCTACGTCGGCCAGGCCGGTGAAATCCTCCACGGCAAAGCCTCCAGTATTGAGCACGATGGCCAGGCGATGTTCGACGGGTTAAGCAACCCGCTACCGGTCGCCCGCTACCACTCGTTGGTTGGCAGCAATATTCCGGCGGGTTTAACGATTAACGCGCATTTCAACGGCATGGTGATGGCGGTACGTCACGATGCGGATCGGGTGTGTGGTTTCCAGTTCCACCCGGAATCCATTCTCACCACTCAGGGCGCGCGCCTGCTGGAGCAAACGCTGGCCTGGGCGTTGCAGAAGCTGGAACAGAGCAATACGCTGCAACCGATCCTCGAAAAACTGTACCAGGCAGAAACCCTGAGCCAGCAAGAAAGCCATCAGTTGTTCTCTGCCGTGGTACGCGGTGAAGTGAAGCCGGAACAGTTAGCCGCCGCGCTGGTGAGTATGAAAATTCGCGGTGAAAGCCCGAATGAGATAGCCGGAGCCGCCACCGCACTGCTGGAAAACGCCGCGCCATTCCCGCGCCCGGATTATCCATTTGCCGATATCGTCGGCACGGGCGGCGACGGCAGCAACAGCATTAATATTTCCACCGCCAGCGCATTCGTCGCCGCCGCCTGTGGTTTGAAAGTGGCAAAACATGGCAACCGCAGCGTGTCGAGTAAATCAGGTTCATCCGACCTGCTGGCAGCGTTTGGCATTAATCTCGACATGAACGCCGATAAATCTCGTCAGGCGTTGGATGAACTGGGCGTGTGCTTCTTGTTTGCACCGAAATATCACACCGGTTTCCGCCATGCGATGCCCGTACGCCAGCAGTTGAAAACCCGCACGTTGTTTAACGTACTGGGGCCGCTTATCAACCCGGCACACCCGCCGCTGGCGCTGATTGGCGTCTACAGCCCAGAACTGGTGCTGCCAATTGCCGAAACCCTGCGGGTACTGGGTTATCAACGCGCGGCGGTTGTGCACAGTGGCGGCATGGATGAAGTCTCCCTCCATGCGCCAACCGTGGTGGCAGAGCTGAACGAGGGTGAAATCCGCAGCTATCAGCTAACTGCCGATGACTTCGGCCTCAAGCCCTATCATCAGGCGGAACTGGCAGGCGGCACGCCGGAAGAAAACCGTGACATTTTAACACGCTTGTTACAAGGTAAAGGTGAAGCAGCGCATGAGTCTGCGGTGGCGGTAAACGTGGCGATGTTGATGCGCCTGTACGGTCACGAAGACCTGAAAGCCAACGTTCAGCAAGTGCTTGATGTTCTGCACAGTGGTGCAGCCTACGACCGCGTGACCGCATTAGCGGCAAGAGGGTAAAAAATGCAGACCGTATTAGCAAAAATCGTCGCTGATAAAGCAATTTGGGTGGAAGCGCGTAAGCAACAACAACCGTTAGCGACGTTCCAGAATGAGGTACAACCCAGCCAGCGCAGCTTCTACGATGCCCTGAGCGGGACACGCACGGCGTTTATTCTGGAGTGCAAAAAAGCCTCGCCATCGAAAGGGGTGATTCGCGATGATTTCGACCCGGCGCGTATTGCCAGCGTTTATCAACATTACGCCTCGGCCATTTCGGTTTTAACCGACGAAAAGTACTTCCAGGGCAGCTTTGATTTTCTGCCGATCGTCAGCAAAATCTCACCACAGCCGATTCTGTGCAAAGACTTTATCATCGATGCTTACCAGATTTACCTGGCGCGTTTTTACCAGGCAGACGCCTGCCTGCTGATGCTGTCAGTGCTCGACGACGAGCAATATCGGCAGCTTGCTGCCGTCGCGCACAGCCTGAACATGGGCGTGCTGACTGAAGTCAGCAATGAAGAGGAACTTGAGCGCGCCATTGCGCTGAAGGCCAAAGTGGTGGGGATTAACAACCGCGACCTGCGCGACCTGTCGATTGACCTGAACCGTACGCGCCAGTTAGCGCCGCGCCTGGGTCATAACGTGACGGTTATCAGTGAGTCCGGCATTAACACCAACGCGCAGGTACGCGAGCTAAGCCATTTCGCTAACGGCTTCCTGATTGGCTCGGCGATGATGTCGCATGACGATCTCAACGCCGCCGTGCGTCGGGTGCTGCTGGGTGAAAACAAGGTGTGTGGCCTGACCCGTCCACAGGATGCGCAAGCCGCTTATGAAGCGGGAGCAATTTACGGCGGGCTGATTTTTGTGCCGACTTCGCCACGCGCGGTCAGCATTGAACAGGCGCGTGACGTTATCGCCGCCGCCCCGCTGAGCTACGTAGGCGTGTTCCGTAATACGCCTATTGCCGAGGTGGTGGAACGAGTGACGAGCTTGTCACTGTGCGCCGTACAGTTGCACGGCAAGGAAGATCAGGCCTATATCGATGCCCTACGCGCAGAGTTGCCCGTCAGCGTACAAATCTGGAAAGCGCTGAGCGTAGCCGACACCCTGCCTCCCCGCACGCTGCATCACGTCGATAAATATGTATTCGACAACGGCCAGGGTGGTACAGGGCAACGTTTTGATTGGTCACTGTTACAGGGTCAGGATCTGAGTAATGTGATTCTGGCCGGTGGTTTAGGCGCAGATAACTGCGTAGAAGCAGCCAAAAGCGGCTGCGCCGGGCTGGATTTTAATTCAGGTGTAGAGTTGCAACCGGGAATCAAAGATGCCAGCAAACTGGCCTCGGTTTTTCAAACGCTGCGCGCATATTAAGGAGCAATAATGAGTACTTTACTGAACCCCTATTTCGGCGAATTTGGCGGTATGTACGTTCCGCAAATCCTGATGCCTGCCCTGCGCCAGCTCGAAGACGCTTTTGTCAGCGCGCAGAAAGACCCGGCATTTCAGGCTGAATTTACCGACTTGCTGAAAAACTACGCCGGTCGCCCGACCGCACTGACCAAATGCCGCAACCTGACGGCAGGAACAAAAACGACGCTGTATCTTAAGCGTGAAGATTTACTCCACGGCGGCGCGCACAAAACCAACCAGGTTCTGGGGCAAGCGTTGCTGGCAAAACGGATGGGCAAAACCGAGATCATCGCCGAAACCGGTGCTGGTCAGCACGGCGTAGCCTCGGCGCTTGCCAGCGCCCTGCTCGGCCTGAAATGCCGCATTTACATGGGCGCGAAAGACGTTGAGCGCCAGTCGCCAAACGTATTCCGTATGCGCTTAATGGGCGCGGAAGTCATTCCCGTTCACAGCGGCTCCGCAACGCTGAAAGACGCCTGTAACGAGGCGCTACGCGACTGGTCTGGCAGCTATGAAACCGCGCACTACATGCTCGGCACGGCGGCAGGCCCGCACCCATTCCCGACGATTGTGCGTGAATTCCAGCGCATGATCGGTGAAGAAACCAAAGTCCAGGTACGTGAAAAAGAAGGCCGTCTGCCGGATGCAGTTATCGCCTGTGTCGGCGGCGGCTCTAACGCCATCGGCATGTTCGCCGACTTTATTGATGAAGCCAGCGTGGGACTGATTGGCGTTGAACCCGCCGGTCATGGCATTGAAACCGGTGAGCACGGCGCACCGCTCAAGCACGGGCGCGTGGGGATCTATTTCGGCATGAAATCGCCGATGATGCAGACCGATGAAGGACAAATTGAAGAATCTTATTCAATTTCTGCCGGTCTGGACTTCCCTTCCGTAGGGCCGCAGCACGCCTACCTGAACAGTATTGGTCGCGCTGAATATGTATCGATTACCGATAACGAGGCGTTAGAAGCGTTTAAAGAACTCAGCCGCCACGAAGGGATTATCCCGGCGCTGGAGTCTTCCCATGCCCTGGCGCACGCGCTGAAAATGATGCGTGAAAACCCGGAAAAAGAGCAGCTTCTGGTGGTGAACCTCTCCGGTCGCGGCGACAAAGACATCTTTACCGTACATGATATTTTGAAAGCGCGAGGGGAAATCTGATGGAACGCTATGACAACCTGTTTGCTCAACTGAAGGCCCGCAAGGAAGGCGCATTTGTGCCGTTCGTCACCCTTGGCGACCCGACCCCAGAGCAGTCGCTGAAGGTAATCGACGCGCTCATTGAAGGCGGCGCGGATGCGCTGGAGCTGGGTATTCCATTCTCCGACCCGCTGGCCGATGGCCCGACAATTCAGAATGCGACGCTGCGGGCTTTTGCCGCTGGCGTCACGCCGACTCACTGTTTTGAGATGCTGGCGGCGATTCGCCACAAACACCCGACCATCCCGATTGGCTTACTGATGTACGCCAACCTGGTGTTCAACCGTGGTATTGACGAGTTCTACGCCGAATGCGCACGCGTCGGCGTAGATTCCGTCCTCGTGGCTGATGTGCCGATTGAAGAGTCGGCCCCGTTCCGCCAGGCGGCGATGCGCCACAATGTCGCGCCCATTTTCATCTGCCCACCGAACGCCGACGATGAACTGCTGCGCCAAATTGCCGCGCATGGTCGGGGCTACACTTACTTGCTCTCCCGCGCGGGTGTGACCGGTACGGAAAACCGTGCGGCGCTGCCGTTGCACCATCTGGTGGAAAAACTGGCCGAGTATCAGGCTGCGCCACCGCTGCAAGGCTTTGGTATCTCCACGCCAGATCAAGTCGCGGCGACCATTGAAGCGGGTGCGGCTGGGGCGATTTCCGGCTCAGCGACGGTCAAAATTATCGAGCGTAACCTTGATAACCCACAGGCCATGCTCGCGGAACTGAAAGACTTTGCTCAGCGAATGAAAGCCGCCACTAAAACGGCGTAATCTTATCGCCGCCTGTTCATTCAGGCGGCTTATTTTGCCGCAGGCTTCCTGCCAGAAACGCACGTTCAGGCTCATCGAACAAAAAAAATCACTTTCCCACAAAATATAGGGTTGATATCTCAAATGAGAAAGATTATCTTTCTCATTACCGAATGGTTGAGCAAGACACTCAGGTATTCGGTACGACATTGCTCACATTGCTTCCAGTATTTTTGCCCGCATCCAATGCGGGCTTTTTTTTGCTCGCTACCTACCCATTCCCCTCTTGCTCAACGCGAATGTTCACCGTGTATTGCGGGTGATGCGGCAATAAGGGTCAAGATTGATCACGTTTATCACACTCAAAGTGGGCATCACCTGAATAGAGAGTCACTCGGTTTTTGAGTGGGCGATACATCAAGTTCACTGGCTCACCATTGATAGTGCCAATAATTTGCAGACTGTCGTCACTATTTCCCTGCCAGTCTGCAACCGAGGAAATATCAGTCGCAGAAATACCGCTAACCACCAGCCCAAGCGGCCTGTAAGGCTTGCTATCAGTAGGGGGCTGTAAGGGAGAGTAAACTACAGAAACGCCTTCGCAATTGAACTTCATTGGAGTAGCGCTGACGGAAAAGGAGGTGATCGCTAAGGTCGCGATTGCTGCCGCGAATAATTTCATCTAATAAGTCCGGCTATATGATAAACGCCGAGCATTATTTCATTACCCGAACTCAAAATCTAAAAAAATGCAGTCTATCAACACGTTCACGGCTCCACGCGCCTCCCCTATAAGAACCTATCCCGGCAGGCGTATATTGTTGCCGCCAGTTCGGGCATGGACAGCGCAGAAAAAGGGAGCGTACACGTAGTACGTGAGGATTTTCGAGAGCCAAGATGGCAAATGAACCCGCCTACTGGGATAGGCTCTACGTCGCGTTAGCAGCAACACTGAGAGGGTTCAGTGGAGCAGACCTATCTCACTCAGTGCATTCGCCACCAGCAGCATGAACATAATCGCAGCGATTGGAGTGTACATGTTGAACCTCCGACAAAGGCCATTACTGAAATTATAGTTCCAGTTTTGCAGAGTAATATTGCAGGAAGTTTACAGCGACGCTGACACCCAGAGACAGGCGTTGGCTCGAGATAAGCCATTCACCTGATGGAGTGACAGGTCGAAGCAGATTACATTACCGTCCGTTGTGATTTTGATGTTGTTTTGCATTGTCAGGTTCGGCAATGCATAGAGGTAGACCTGTTTGCCCACGCCCTCCACCGTGGGCTTTTTTATTTTGGCGAGATGTATTTTACGTCCGCCGGTTATTGGCTCTGCCGTAACGAAAGTAGTTGTCTTTGCTCCCGAAACACTCTCCTTTTTAATATCCTTCAAGACGTTATCGACAGTGTCTGGCTTGAGCACAATAATGGGATAAGATTCAACAGCGGGGAGATTTGAGGGCATCAATGATTCATGCGCAGAAGAGTGGAAAAAACTGGCCATATAATAGCCAGTTTTAAAGCCAAAATTAAAAACGATAGCCCGCAGAGAACATAAACACCCACGGATCCAAACGGGTGCTCACGCTTTGATTAACACCGCCCGCTTTAAACTTCACGTTGGTGTCGATATCCATGTACCAGACTGACATATTCAGCAGCCAGTCACGGTTGATCAGATAATCAAGACCCACTTGCCCCGCCGCACCCCAGGAGTCGTCCAGGCTGAGATCGGATAGCCCCGCCGCTTTGCCGTTATCGTTGAAATCATTATCAAAGAAGGTGGTGTAGTTGATACCGGCCCCAACGTAAGGGCGGAATTTGCTCTGCGCATCGCCAAAATACCACTGCGCCATCAGCGTCGGTGGTAAATGGTGAACGGTGGCGATATCACCCGTCGGGCCAGTGCCGACTTTATGGCGGAAAGGCGTCGCTGCCAGCAGCTCAATACCCACATTTTCCGTCGCCATATAAGTGAAGGTAAACCCTAACTGCGTGTTATTGCTGACGTTAAAACCACCGAGCGCGCCCAGAACATTATCAGAGCCTTCGGTCGGCCGCACGGTCGCTGAACCCGCACGAATGAAAAATTCCCCTGCGTCATGCGCCCAGACGCCGCCAGAAAAGGTACTCAACATTAATGCAACTGTTGCTAACTTCTTCATATCCACTTCCTCATTATGGTTTTTAAAGCGCAGCAAATATACCCACAACGCGTTACTTTTGATCCGTTATGGATCACACAAAATTGTTAGTTTTAACATTTATTGATCCAGATTAATTTTTACTACTCCGTAACACCGCGACATATTCACTCAACATCAATTTCATGATTTTCAGAGAAATTCTTTTCGTTCCCCTCTTGTCGCCAGCGTCACGGCTGGATAATTTACATACTAAACCTTGTTTTAATGCGTTTTTATCAGGTGTAATCATGAGTGAAATCAACCCGTGCATGACGTGCGGTGCCTGTTGTGCGTATTTTCGAGTCTCTTTCTATTGGGCTGAAGCCGATGATGCTGGTGGCACTGTGCCTGTGCAGCTGACCGAGCCCTTAACCCCTTTTCTTCGCTGCATGAGAGGCACTAACCAACGTCAGTGCCGCTGTTCAGCGCTGTGCGGCGAAATCGGTGAGTCGGTTAGCTGTTCGATTTACAATAATCGCCCTTCTCCCTGTCGAGAATTCGCTATGTCCGGTGAAAACGGCGAGACAAATGAAGCCTGTAACCGCGCCCGTGCGCGCTACGGCCTGTCACCGCGAGTTCCTCTTTACAAAGATATACTTAGCGAGACCAGCGCAGAGGCTGCTACGCCAGCGTGATTTGCTGTACAATTGCCGGCTGATTAATACCAGCAATAAGCAAGGAGAGTGCATGTCTATCACGGCGCAGTCGGTATACCGTGACACGGGTAATTTTTTTCGTAATCAGTTTGTCACTATTTTACTGATTACCTTGCTCTGTTCATTTATCACGGTGGTGCTTGGCCATGCCTTTTCACCCAGCGATGAGCAGCTTGCAACGCTGACGGTTGGGGATCACCTGGATAATAGCAGGGGCCTGCTTGATTTAGTTCAGAGCATGACGCCGGAGCAACAGCAGGTTCTGCTGCACTCCTCGGCGGCGACAACCTTCGCCGGGCTTATCGGTAACGCGATTTTAGTCGGCGGGGTTCTGCTGCTGATTCAGCTTGTCTCCGCTGGGCATCGCGTTAGCGCCCTGCGCGCCATCGGCGCTAGTGCTCCGGTGCTGCCAAAACTGCTGCTGCTTATCTTCATCAGCACGTTTTTGATTCAGGTGGGGGTTATGTTGGTGGTCGTTCCCGGTATTTTGCTGACTATCGTGCTGGCATTTTCACCGGTGATGATGGTGCAAGATCGCCTCGGCGTATTTGCCGCTATGCGCAGCAGTGTGCGCCTGGGTTGGGCGAATATGCGCCTTATCGCTCCGGCGGTCATCGGCTGGATGTTGGCAAAATCGCTGCTGCTCCTGTTTGCCTCAAAATTTGCGTTCCTGACGCCGTATATCGGCGCAGTGGTGGTCAATACGCTCAGTAACCTGGTTTCCGCTCTGTTGCTGATTTATTTATTCCGCCTGTATATGCTTATTCGCCACTAACACTGACGCTGCCCATAGGTGGGCAGCGCTGAACTACGGAATCGAAGTATGAAGCAGTTTCTGGATTTTTTACCGCTGGTAGTCTTCTTCGCCTTTTACAAGATTTATGACATCTATGCGGCCACCTCCGCGCTGATTGTCGCCACGGCGGTGGTGTTAATTTACAGCTGGGTGCGCTATCGCAAAGTAGAGAAAATGGCGCTGTTCACCTTTATTCTGGTGGCTGTGTTTGGCGGTTTGACCGTTTTCTTCCACAACGATGAGTTCATCAAGTGGAAGGTGACTGTGATTTACGCGCTGTTTGCCGGTGCGCTGCTGTTCAGCCAATGGGTGATGAAAAAGCCGCTGATTCAACGGATGCTGGGCAAAGAGATTACGCTGCCTGCCGCCGTGTGGTCGAAGCTGAACCTGGCCTGGGCCGTGTTTTTCATCCTCTGTGGGCTGGCAAATATTTATATCGCCTTCTGGTTACCACAAAATATTTGGGTCAACTTTAAGGTGTTTGGTTTAACGGCGCTAACGCTGCTTTTCACCGTTCTCAGCGGTGTTTACATCTATCGCCATATGCCGCAGGATGATAAACGCTAAACATCTGTCAGTGCACAGACAACGGCCCTGCAACGGGCCGTTGTTGTCCTCTCTGGTCATTTCATCATTCACAGCCCGCCTGTTTCCCTTCCCCCCTTAAGCCACCGCGTTTTTCAGCGGCTGTTTGCGGGCAGGCTGAGCCACCTTATTCGGATTAATAAACAGTGTGGTTAAGGCAAAAGCGAAGATAAACACAATTATTCCCACACTGACGTAGCCGATAAGCTGGTAGCGGTCATAGATATACATCAGCGGTGATAACAGCACCGCCAGACCGTAGGAGTTCGCCTTAATTGATAGCAGCGAGAGCAGCATTCCGCCCAGCGCCGAGCTGAGTATCATGATCCCCAGCGCGCGTTCACCGGTGCGCATGACCACGCCAAAAAGTGCCGGTTCGGAAATGCCGAGCAACTGGGTGGCGGTCGCCGAGATCCCCGATGTTTTGAACGCGGCATCGTGAGATTTAATGGAAATCGCCAGGCAGACCGCTGCGTTGGCAAAACCGTACATCGCGCAAACGGTAATTAACGGATTAAAGCCTGTGCTGGCAATCAGCGAGGTTTCAATCATGATAAACATATGGTGCATACCGGTCATGACAGCTATCGGGTAGATAAAGCCAATCAGAAAGCCGCCGATCCCCGCAGGCAGCGACAGGAAATGCTTGAATGCGATAATGGCATAATATTCAAATCCATGAACCAGCGGCCCCAGCACCAGTAGCGCTATACCAACCGAGCACAGGATGACCACAAAAGGCGTGAATATCAGGTCCATTGAATCAGGCATAATCTTCCTGAAGAAAATTTCCAGCCGGGTGCCGATAATCCCGGTGATCAGCGCCGTTAAAACCGATCCCTGATAGCCGACCAGCGGGATAAAACCAAACATATAAATTGGTACCACGTTGCCCGACGCCACATCATAGGCATTCGGCAACGCCGGTGACACCAGCATTAAGCCAACCAGAAAGCCCAGAATGGGCGTTCCGCCAAATTTTTTAAACGTTGACCAGCAAATAAATGCGGCAAGAAAAGCAAATGCCGTATCGCACAGCACCGTGGACAGCGTCCGCACGTAAAGAGGAACATCCTCCGGCGTGCTGCCAAACCAGGCGAGAACGGTATCGTTGAAAATAACGCCTTTCAGACCGAGAAACAGCCCTGTCGCCCCCAGTCCGGGAATGATCGACACAAACACATCCGATAAATTTCGAATGCCTCGTTGTAATCTTCCGCTGGCCTGGCGGGTCATTTCATCTTTACTGACTTCGCTGACCTGATATTCTGCCACGAATTCCTGGTAGACTTTATTAACCAGACCGGTGCCAAGTATTATCTGATATTGCCCTGCATTATAAAATACGCCCTTTACGTCGCGGATCTGGCGAATTTTATCGTCATCAATTATTTCCCGATCTTTTACTTGTAGTCGCAGTCGGGTCGCACAATGGGTACCCGAAATAATGTTATCACGGCCGACGATGCTGACAATTTCAATGGCAATCTCTCTGAATTTGTTCATTTTTAAAATGTCCTTTTATAAAAATGGTTTGGTAGGGTTGTAGTTCGGAGGTAAGGTAATCGTAGTTATTAAGCAAGACATCTCCCTGTGGCAAAATAAAGGGTATCGTTTTATTACTCAGGTTGGTGATCGAAATAAAACGGGCGGCACTGCTTTTTCTTTCATACGCAATGATATTTTCACCCGGGAAGTCTAGTGGAGTAAATTCGCCATAAATCAGCGTTTCCGGCCAGCACTTATTCCGTAAGCGGATCATTTTTTTATAAAATGCAAAGACCGAACCGGCATCATTTAACTGGCTTGCGGCATTGACGGCAAAATAGTCGGAAATATCATAGCCATTATCCGCCATCGGCGACTGATAAAATGGCGAAAGCCATATCATGCCAATCCCTAACTCGTGCAAATAAGGGAGTTTTTCAATGATGCCCCGGATATCGCCGGTGCCATCGTTATTACTGTCATAAAAACTTTTGGGGTAAATTTGATAGACCACCGCTTCCTTCCACCACTCCACTGCCTGCGCGTCCTGATGTATTTGCACATCAACCTCCGATTATGAAATCGATACCATATCGAGTTAAAAATTTTTTATGCTGACTGCCTGATAATTAAATCAGATCTGAGTAATGCCTCATCATAGTGATAATGCTGACCGCCGATCTGCGCCAGCAGATATTCCACGGAGATCCGCCCAAGCTGTTCAATCGGCTGGGCGACGGTCGTCAGCGGGATAGTGACCATTTCTGCCAGCGGCAGGTTATCAAAGCCCATAACGGCAATTTCTTGTGGAACCGCGATCCCCTGCGAGATCAGGCCAGAAATAAGGCCACAGGCGACTTCATCACTGCCAGCAAAAACAGCGTCAGGACGCTCTGCGGCGGGCAAAGCGTAAATATGCTCCCCCAGCGCGACGCCATCGGCCCAGGTATGCCTGTGGCGAAACAGCCAGTCTTCTTTAATCGCGAGGCCGCAGGATTGCATGGCTTCCATAAAGCCCCGGTTTCTGCGTTTACCGTGACCGTGCTCATCAAAATTACCGCCAGTGGAATACGCTATTTTCGAGTAACCTTTGCCGATTAAATAATTGATGGCGCGCCAGGTGGCGTCCTGGTCATCGACCCGCACCACCGGCAAAGTAGTTTCTTTGATGCTGGTATTACACAGCAGGATCGGGCCATATTTTTGATAGGTTTCGATGATATTTTTATCATTCTCCACCGAGCACAGTATTAACCCGTCGATAATTTTTTTCTTCAGCAGGTCGAGGCAATTTTTTTCTTCACCGACGCTGTCATGGTTTTGCACAATAAGCACCGAATAGCCATTTTTACGGGCGGTAACTTCCATCGCATCCACGAGGCTGGCAAAAAACGGGTTGGTGATGCGGGAAATCAGCACGCCGATACGATGTGTTTTCACGCCGCGCATTTGTTGCGCCACGGTACTGGGTACGTAATCCAGCGCCTTCATCGCCGCAAGGATTTTTTCCTTTTTATCGTCGGAGATATAAGGATGCTGATTGAGAAAGCGCGACACTGTCGTCACTGAGAGTCCGGCTTTTAACGCCACATCTTTGATGGTTGCCATAAGCTGATATGAAATCGTTATCACATGCCGCCAAAATAGGCCGACGAAAGTCTTTCGTCAACTCGCATTGAGCAAAATTTGATCACCTTCACAGCTGGCATCTCCACCCACGTCATTGTCAGCCCATTCTCAGCCCTTCCCTTTCGTAGTAGCATTCGCCTGATATCGATAATGTGAAACCGGAAAAAGCATGACAATTGCAAATGATGCCCCGCAGGGCGAACTGGTGCTTCGCACCCTGGCGATGCCAGCAGACACCAACGCGAATGGTGATATTTTCGGCGGTTGGATAATGTCGCAAATGGATATTGGTGGCGCCATTATGGCGAAGGAAATAGCCCATGGTCGCGTCGTAACCGTGCGGGTTGATGGTATGAGCTTTCTGCGCCCTGTTGCCGTCGGCGACGTGGTGTGCTGCTACGCACGTTGTGTGAAACGCGGTAATACCTCAATAACCATCAATATTGAAGTCTGGGTGAAAAAGGTTTCGTCAGAGCCGATTGGTCAGCGCTATAAAGCGACTGAAGCGCTGTTTATCTATGTCGCGGTCGATCCACAAGGTAAACCACGCGCCATCTCAGCAGAGTAAAAATCAGCCCAGCATCACGCTGGGCTGATTTCTTTTTAGAGAAACCCTAAGACTTTCAATACGAAATAGCCAATCACGATGGTGATAATCGGCAGCACGTACAGCGGGAAATACTGCACGAAAATAGTATGATGTGGCACTTCAACGCGTGCTTCCAGCGCTTCACGGCTCAGACCTTCCGCCCCTTTCGCTTTCTCAAGAATGAGCTGATCGTTCACCCCTTCACGTAAGAACCTCGCCTGACGTGACATCCGCGCGCCAGAATCCTGCAATGCCAGGGCGATAAAAATCAGCGCAAAGATAATCCAGAACATAATGTTCAGCCCATTCTGGAAATCTGGCTGCGGTGAGTTGTACCAGAAAAAGTTCAAAAATGGCGTATTGAAACGCATCATGTCCACCATCACGTGGACAAAATCCATCATCACGGCATCAATACCCGGTTGCTTCGCGCTGTGCTCGTACATAAATTTGAGCACCGAAATCAGCGTAGATATCAGCGCCGGGATAAAAATCACCCACCCGGCAATACGCTTCAGGATGGCAATGCGTCCAGCTTGTTGATACGTCATGGGTTCCCCTTGTTAAGACGCTTTCCTTATGGGCAATACACTGTCGCTACGTGCTTGTTAAGTCTACCTGCGAGGGTGACTTTCGCCCGACTTTACGCGCGATATGATATACCATTGCTGCATTCGTTACCCTAAAGGAGAGGTAGTTATGTCCACCGAGCGTCAAATACGCGCCGCCATTTTCGACATGGATGGGTTGTTGATTGATTCCGAACCACTGTGGGATCGCGGCGAGCACGAGATCCTCAGCGAACTGGGCGTTGATTTTTCGCGCCGCCATGAGCTTCCCGATACGCGCGGTTTACGTATCGATTTGGTCGTTGATCTCTGGTTTGGTCAACAGCCGTGGCAAGGCCCGGACCGCGCTGCTGTCGTTGAACGGATTATTACCCGCGTTATTGCGTTGGTCGAGGAAACTCGTCCACTGCTGCCGGGCGTTCGCGAAGCCGTGGCGCTGTGTAAATCACAAGGACTTAAGGTCGGTCTGGCGTCTGCATCACCGCTGCATATGCTGGATAAAGTGCTGACCATGTTTGATTTGCGTGACCAGTTTGATGTGCTCTGCTCTGCGGAATCACTGGCTTACAGCAAACCGCATCCGCAGGTTTATCTCGACTGCGCTGCTAAACTTGGCGTTGACCCGCTGTGCTGTGTTGCGCTGGAAGATTCGGTAAACGGCATGATTGCCAGTAAAGCCGCGCGTATGCGCTCCATCGTCGTACCCGCCCCCGAAAGCCAACTCGACCCACGCTTTAGCCTCGCCGACGTTAAACTGGCGTCGCTGGAAGAACTTACCCGCGAAAGTCTGTGCGGATAATTCTGCTGCGGGCACTACGTGTGCCCGCAAATGCCAATCACACCATAAAAATGAAACACTGTTTTATTTTTGTTTGAATTTCTCGTTACTCCCTTCTATGCTTGATCCCTGTCAGTCACGTCATAACGATAAAAAACAACATACAGGGGTCGATATGATTCTCAACGCATTCAATCTACAAGGTAAAGTGGCGCTCGTTACCGGGTGTGATAAAGGTTTGGGGCAAGGAATGGCGCTGGGTCTGGCGGAAGCCGGATGCGATATCGTCAGCGTGAGCCGCCGTATTCCGCAGGAAACAGCCGATAAAGTGCAGGCGCTAGGCCGCCGGTTATTCGCGATTCAGGCCGATCTCAGCCAACCTGATGGCATTGCGGATATAGTCCCTGCGGCAATCGCCGCTGCGGGACGTATTGATATTCTGGTCAACAATGCCGGGACCATTCGCCGTGAAGATGCGCTCACTTTTAGCGAAAAAGATTGGGATGACGTGATGAACCTCAACCTCAAATCCGTGTTCTTTCTTTCACAAGCAGTGGCGAAGCAGTTCCTGCACCAGGGCAGCGGCGGAAAAATTATCAATATCGCTTCGATGCTCTCTTTTCAGGGCGGAATTCGTGTGCCATCCTACACCGCCTCAAAAAGCGGCGTATTAGGTATCACCCGTCTGCTGGCGAATGAATGGGCGCAACATAACATCAATGTGAATGCCATCGCGCCGGGCTATATGGCGACGAACAACACCCAGCAGTTGCGTGATGATGCCGAGCGCAGTAAAGAAATACTCGACCGTATCCCCGCTAACCGCTGGGGCACACCGGAAGATCTCAAAGGCCCAGTCGTCTTCCTCGCGTCCTCTGCGTCTGACTATATCAATGGTTATACCGTCGCGGTTGATGGTGGCTGGCTGGCGAGATAAATTTTGACAAAGAGTTACACTGTAACCTCTTCCGCCTACTGTATAAAAACCCTATACTGTATGAATCTACAGAATAATGGGTTTTATCATGACGGCGGAAGGTCATCTGCTCTTTTCTATCGCCTGTGCGGTATTTGCTAAAAATGCCGAGCTGACGCCTGTACTGGCGCACGGAGACTGGTGGCACATTGTGCCATCGGCGATATTGACCTGTCTGCTTCCTGATATCGACCACCCGCGTTCACTGCTGGGTCAGCGGCTAAGCTGGCTTTCTAAGCCAATAGCCCGCATGTGCGGCCATCGGGGCTTTACTCATAGCCTGTTGGCCGTATTCGCGGCGCTGACCCTGTTTTATCTCAAAGTCCCTGAAAGCTGGATTATCCCTGCCGATGCCTTGCAGGGCATGGTGTTGGGCTATTTAAGCCATATTCTTGCCGATATGCTGACGCCCGCTGGCGTACCGCTGCTCTGGCCCTGCCGCTGGCGCTTCCGTTTGCCTATTCTCGCGCCGCGCAAAGGCAACCAGTTAGAGCGTGTATTGTGTATGGCGCTGTTTGCCTACGCGCTGTTTATGCCGCAGTCAATGCCAGAAAACAGCGCCATACGTTGGTCATCTTCAATGATCAATGCACTACAAACTGACTTCAACCGCTTAATCAATCGGCGGGTTGAGCAATAATTCCGCGCAAATCACATTTTTGGCATAACCCATTCCATTTGGATATAAGCGTACTATTCGAGTTCTGTTAACCTTCTCACATCCAGGCAAATCTATTCAGATTTGACCTATAAAAACACATGCCACAGCACCGTAATACCGTGCCGGACGGTGTGGATAATACTTCAGGAGAACGGGGATGAACCTTCCATTAATAGCGAACGTGATTGTGTTCGTGGTACTGCTGTTTGGCCTGGCGCAAACGCGCCACAAACAGTGGAGTCTGGCAAAAAAAGTGCTGGTTGGTCTGGTTATTGGTGTGGTCTTTGGCTTCGCCTTACAGCTTATCTACGGCTCTGACAGCCAGGTGCTGAAAGACTCTATCCAGTGGTTTAACGTGGTCGGTAACGGCTATGTACAACTGTTGCAAATGATCGTGATGCCGCTGGTCTTCGCCTCTATTCTGAGCGCGGTGGCCCGTCTGCATAACGCCTCCCAACTGGGTAAAATCAGTATTCTGACTATCGGCACACTGCTGTTCACCACGCTGATTGCGGCACTGGTCGGCGTGCTGGTCACTAACCTGTTCGGCCTGACGGCTGAAGGGCTGGTGCAAGGTACGGCTGAAACAGCTCGTCTGAATGCGATTCAAAGCTCTTATGCCGGTAAAGTTGCCGACCTGAGCGTACCGCAGCTTCTGCTGTCGTTTGTGCCGAAAAACCCGTTTGCCGACCTGACCGGGGCTAGCCCAACGTCGATCATCAGCGTGGTTATCTTCGCCGCGTTCCTCGGTGTCGCTGCGCTGAAACTGCTGAAAGACGATGCGCCGAAAGGCCAGCGCGTTCTGACCGCCATTGACACGCTGCAAAGCTGGGTGATGAAGCTGGTGCGTCTGGTGATGCAACTGACGCCATACGGCGTACTGGCGCTGATGACCAAAGTGGTTGCCGGTTCCAACCTGCAAGACATTATTAAACTGGGCAGCTTCGTGGTGGCGTCTTATCTCGGCCTGCTGATTATGTTTATCGTCCACGGCATCCTGCTGGGCGTGAACGGCGTAAGCCCGCTGAAATACTTCCGCAAGGTGTGGCCGGTGCTGACCTTCGCCTTCACCAGCCGCTCCAGCGCCGCGTCCATTCCGCTGAATGTTGAAGCGCAAACCCTCCGTCTGGGTGTGCCGGAATCTATCGCCAGCTTCTCGGCCTCTTTTGGTGCGACAATTGGTCAGAACGGTTGTGCGGGTCTGTACCCAGCGATGCTGGCGGTGATGGTTGCGCCAACGGTGGGCATCAACCCACTTGATCCGCTGTGGATTGCAACTCTCGTCGGCCTGGTCACCGTCAGTTCCGCAGGCGTTGCGGGCGTGGGCGGGGGCGCAACATTTGCTGCGCTGATCGTACTGCCTGCGATGGGTCTGCCGGTCACACTGGTGGCACTGCTGATTTCCGTTGAGCCGCTGATCGATATGGGCCGTACCGCACTGAACGTCAGTGGTTCAATGACTGCCGGTACGCTGACCAGCCAATGGCTGCGCCAGACCGACAAAGACGTTCTCAATAGCGAAGAAGACGCCGAACTGGCACACCGCTAATTATCGCTATTTTGTTGAAACGCGCGGCCAAAACCGCGCGTTTTTTGTTAATCCCGCCGACACACAACCCGACAATCACAGGGCTGTAGCCGCAATTGACTTAACGATTCGCCCGATAGAACATCGGTGTATCCTGCGGGAAGCGTGACATTCTGCAAAAGATTCGTATAGTTCTGCACAAAGATATACGCTCTCTCACCGTCCGTTCTTGCCGTTGCCACAACCCCCGCTGGAAACTCACTTTCTACCGCTCGCGGCAACGCCAGTTCTGCCATAATGGCGGAGAAAAAGTCGCGTTGAAATTCAAGGGAATTACGTGAAGCGACGTACCAGGCTTTGCCTCGCCCAAAATGATTAACCGTAACGGCAGGCATTCCGCCGTAGAAATCATCACGATAGGTAGCCAACGTTGTGGCTGTTTCAGTATGAATCAGTTCACACAGTTGGCGCGCCGAATAAGGGCCTTGCAGGCTGGCTTCATTCTCGGATATACCCTGAATTTGCTGAAGCTCACCTTCAGGTAAACTGTCTATCTCTTCCGCCCAGATGCCCAACACCCTACGCAACGGGCCAGGAAAACCACCCAAATAGCAAAGATCACTTTCATTAACGATTCCCGACCAGTATGTCGCCACAAAGTGGCCGCCATCGCAGACAAACGCTTCAGCCCGGTCGGCAAAGCCCTCACGCACCATATACAGCATGGGCGCAATCACCAGTTGGTAGGCACTGAAATCAACATCGGCATCAATGACGTCAACAGCAATCCCCTGCTCCCAGAATGGACGATAGTGCTCATTGACAGTCTTTTCATACTCCATTCCCAAATTACGCGGCCCCTTCGCGTTATCCAGCGCCCAGCGGTTTTGCTGATCGAAAATAATCGCCACTTTAGCATCCGTGGTGCAACCAGCGACCTCGTGAAGTTGCTTGAGCAATCCGCCTAATTGGCTCACCTCCCGCCCGACTCGCGTCTCCAGATGACCGACATGATCGACCACAGCACCGTGAAACTTCTCCACGGAGCCACGGCTTTTCCGCCACTGAAAGTACTGCACGGAATCCGCCCCATGCGCCACCGCCTGTAATGAAGAGAGAATATGCATCCTCGGCCTTTTCAGCTTACTGATAGGCTGCCAGTTCGTCGCACTCGGCGTTGACTCCATCAGAACAAACGGTTTGCCCGCTTTCAGACTGCGCATCATGTCATGGTACATGGCCGTATAGCAGGCCACCGTAGAATCATCATTATCACAATGCCAATACGGGTAGCTATCCCACGATACAAAATCCAGCGTTTGCGCTAGCTGCCAGTAATCGTAATCATTGAAATACCCCATAAAATTAGTGGTTGCCGGTAAGTCTGGATTTATCGCTTTCAACGGAGCAATTTCCTGACGACAAAAATCGGTCACCTGCGCCGTGTTAAAACGATGCCAGTCTAAATTCAGCGCATGGACTTCATGCTCCCCCTGCGGAGATGGAGACTCGATTTGCCTCCAATCGGTATAGGTATGGCTCCAGAAATCACTCCACCAGGCATGATTGAGGTTATCCAGAGTTTGATAACGTGCCTTTAACCATTGCCTAAAATTCGCCTGGCACCGTTCACAGTGACATTCACCACAGTATTCATTCGAGATATGCCAGCCAAGGATTGCCGGATGGTGCGAGTAACGTTCAGCCAATAGCGTGTTGATCGTGCGCGTTTTTTCACGATATACAGGAGAAGACATGCAGTGGTTGTGCCGCCCGCCGTGCAAAGCCGCTACACGGTCAGCGCCTACACGCAACACCTGCGGGTATTTCTGCGACATCCAGGCTGGGCGAGCGCCGGTCGGCGTGGCGAGAAAGACACGAATTTTGGCGCTGTAGAGTTTATCAAGAAGGCTATCCAGCCATTCAAAATCAAACTCCCCCTCCTTCGGTTCCAGTTTTGCCCAACTGAATATCCCTAATGACACCACGTTACATTTTGCTTCCTGCATCATCGCCAGATCCTGTTCGACAATATCCGCATCGCACCCCCATTGCTCTGGGTTATAATCGGCCCCATGTAAAAGCACATGGCAATCACTACCAAAAATATATTTTCTTTCCATTTCACCGGCCCCTGATTGTAATTTAATCGCAGAGATAAATCCTCTAAGCTGGATTATCTTCAGTCTTTTTATTACTCAAGAAAAAGATGGAGAAGAAGGTGGTGATAAATACTGCGCCACCCATAATAAGATATGAATTAGCGAATCCGATAGTGTCATAGCTGAACCCAGCCAACGGAGATATCACAGTGCCAATAATGGAACTGGTACAGGCAAAGCCCACCAGATATAGTGTTGATGACAGCTGTTTATCGAAATTCGTTGTGATATATTTAAACATAGAAACTAATAGCACGGGTAATTCGGCGACATGTAAGAACTTGGTGAAGAAAATAGGTATTGGCCCCACGACTATTCCAGAGCTTACCATACGCATAGACATCACCATGCCAGCAAATATCAGCCCATTTTTTGCACCAATTCGATTAACCAGCCACGGCGCGCAAAATAGCCCTGCCGCCTCCAGAAATACTTGCCCAGAATTTAAGTAGCCGAACATGGCAGTGCCTTGTTCTGGCGTTGCAAACTGCGCCACAAAATAAACGGAGAACTGCTGATCGTAGACGTTATAAATACAAGAGCCCACGACAAAAAATATCAGTGCCCAAAAACGAGGTAACGTCAACAAACGCAGTGCATCGGCAAGAGACACACTGCTGCCTTCCGCCACCTGTTCCATCGCGCTCGTGGTGGCATCCCCCACTCGGAGTGCACTAAGCACGACAAAGAACAGCAGGCCTCCCACCGAGGCGAGAGCAAAATTGAGCCGCGGATCGATATTGAACAGGATACCGGTAAAAAAACTGGCTACGGCCCATCCCACTGCGCCCCCCGAACGAGCACGACCAAATTCAAAATTATCACGTCGCGCGACCCGTTCAGTAAATGATTCCAGAACGCCAATACCACCGTTGTATATCAACCCTATATATAAGCCACCAAAAATACTGCCTAATAGCAAGTTTACATGCAGGAGGTAGCCAAACAATATAAATATGGGGCCTGAAACTGATAGCATCACCGCAAGATACCACAATAAATTTTTACGTAACCCCAGTTTATCCTGAATGAATCCATAGCAAACCTGGGCACATAGAGCAGAAACTGATAATGCGGAGAAAATAAGACCCGTTTGTGTCGCTTGCAGACCAATGGTGTTATTCAGCCAGACCGATAATAATGATTGAAACGATGACCAGGAGAAGAAAAAGAAAAACATAAGCAAACAGAGGACCCGTTGATTTCGCTTCATGAAAAATCGTCCTTAATTTAATATTGTGTTTATTTCTTTCGAGAATGATACGGATGCAAGTATAGTATTTTTATTAACATTCAAATTATGAATATTAATGCATCAATACATCAGAGTGTAACCGCTTTCACATCAGAGAAAGTATTCTTCTTCCTGAGGAGCGTAGTCTATTATTATTTTTTACTACGCTATTATGTTTTTTACTTTGTGTGATCGGTGATGGAAAGGAGAAATAAAAGCGCGGAGGGTTTTCTAACAGAGTTCGCCATCCGGGATGATGCAGGCACACTTACCATTTAGAGTATTGATCTGCCCCCGCTAATCCTTATGACTCAACATCATTTTCCTGGCACATTTGCACCGCCCAACGTTGAGCAGACTCAGGGACACTAAAGGCCTGCGAACGACGGAACGTGTTGCCCATCAGTACAAACGCCACATATTTTCCACGCAATAGCCAAACATCGCGAAAGCCTTCTACCTTCACGGCGTGCTCTGGAGGAGCCGGTTCGGAACGCGGGATATAGCTGATAATCTGCCGATTTTGTTGGCGAAGCGGTTTCATAAGCGGTTAATTCACAATCATCGATGACAATAACAGTAAACCGTGATGATAGCAGGATTCCGCCGCTGTCGTCATACACAAAAAACCCGACAGGAGCGCTGTCGGGTTGAGTTTTGCAAAGTCGGTCGCTTACACGTCGCGGTAGGTTCCTAAACGGTAGCCGCGCTCTGCAATCGCGTATTTCAACGAGGTGGAGGTCAGCACGTCCAGTTCAGCCAGTCGCGGGTAGCAATAGGCGCTGCCCATAATCGTGTTATCGACAAATGCCGGATGACACATCACTTCGACAGATTGTTCACCGCGCGCCGCTGAAGCATCCAGCACCTCCAGGAACAGCGCTTCAGAGATAGCATCGCCGTAAAATTCGCTGGCGAAGCCTTCGCTACTGCGCAGCCCTTCCGGCGCGGTCAGTGAAGCGCTACGGTCAATGCGCATCGCAATGCCTTTAGCTTTCGCAAACTCAGCCACCAGCGGGAAGATTTGCGGGATCATATGCACATGATGGTGGCTATCAAGATGCGTCGGCTCTGCGTCAAGCAGGTCGATAAAGCGCTGATACTGACACTCCAGTTCGCGCGCAATTTCGTCCATCGGCAGCGCATCTTCTTGCGCCATCTGCCAAATCCACTTACCGAGTTTCCCCTCGCGGGTCAGCCCCGGCATCGGCGACAGCGGCTCGCCCAACGTCAGAACAAAGTGCATCCCGACCGCCAGTTCCGGCGTCCGACGGCTAAGCTGTGCCGCGTGGTCAATCGCCGCGCCGTTCACCAGCGCGGTCGTGGATGTGACCAGTCCATTTTTACAGGCGTCGAGAATGCCGTAGTTCTGCCCTTTGCTCAGACCAAAATCATCGGCATTCACGATCAACAAACGTTCCATCATGCCTCCTGTCACTGTTTCAGTTTCTCCACGGTGGCAGCAAAATTCGGCAGCCATTTTTCATGCGCCAGAATCATTTCACGTGCCAACACCTCTGCATCTTTATCAGAGTGGATTAGCGGGCTTAAGTTCAGCGCCAGCAGAACATCGTTAAATTCACCGCTGAGTGCAGCCTGGCTCGCCGCAACCTCAAAACCTTTGATCGTGTGGATAAGCCCCAGGACTTTTTCGTCGAAATGGGTGACGCGCGGGTGCGGTTTCGCCCCATCATGGCCCAGAATCGAGGTGACTTCAATCGACCAATCCGCCGGAATATTGTCAATGTGGCCGTGGTGCGGAATATTCACATAGTGTTCAGTTTGCTTATCGTTATAGATAGCGTTGATCACTTCACATGCCGCATCGGAGTAATAGGCCCCGCCGCGCTGCTCCAGCTCTTTCGGTTTAACGTTCAGATCCGGGTTTTTGTACAGCTCGAACAGTTGTTTCTCAACCTTCTGCACTACCTGCGCACGCGCGCCGCCTTTGTAGTATTCGCCCATTTCAATGGCCAGCATCTCTTTTTGCTTGAAGTAGTACAGCAGGTAAGAGCACGGCAACAGATTCAGGGAGCGAATCAGCCCTTCGCTAAACGGCATGTCGAAAATGTTCTTCACGGTATTAGCAGACAGCGTGCCAGAGGCCACGCCGTCCAGCAGCTCGGCAAAGCGAGACTCACCATTGACCAGGACATCACGGATAAACACCATGTGGTTCAGGCCGAACAGATCGATAGACAGGTCGTCTTTTTCGCTCAGGCGCAGTACGTCGGTGATGAACATTTTCATACCGATAGGAATGTTACACACGCCGATAAAACGCTTGAAGTTGGTGTGGCGATAAACCGCCTCAGTCACCATACCGGCTGGGTTGGTGAAGTTGATAACCCACGCATCCGGGCAAACGTCCTGAACATCTTTAATGATGTCAAAAATAACCGGAATCGTGCGCAGGCCTTTAAACAGGCCGCCAGCGCCGTTGGTTTCCTGTCCCAGGTAGCCGTGGCTCAGCGGGATACGTTCGTCTTTTTCACGGGCTTTAAGCTGGCCAACGCGCAGCTGCGTGGTCACGAAGTCAGCACCTTCAAGCGCTTCACGGCGGTTGAGCGTCTTATAGACTTTCATCGGTACGCCCGCTTTTTCGACCATACGCTGGCACAGAGCATGGATAATATCCAATTTCTCCTGACCATCTTCCACGTCCACCAGCCACAGTTCAGTCACCGGCAGTTCATGGTAACGTTTGAGAAAACCTTCCAGTAATTCCGGCGTATAGCTGCTACCACCACCAATTGTGACGACTTTTAATTTCTGGCTCATACTTTTCTCCCTCGTGATCCACAAGTTAAACGTGGGTTACCCTCCACATTATGCGTGGATAGTTAAATTCTTTATTACAGAACTGCGGAATACTTCCGCAGCGCGTTATTTGATAACCGTTAGCTGTTTACGATAATTGCTGGGTGTGAATGAGGTCAGCTTTTTGAATGTTTTAATAAACAAACTTGGGCTGCTATACCCTGATTCATACGCAATATCGGTTACTGAGTAGTTGGTAATTTCCAACTGTTTCTTGGCAAAATTAATGCGGATATCATTAATAATCTGCATCGGTGTTTTGCCGTAATAGCGCTGGGTGGCTCGGGTTAAATATTCCTGGGTTTTCCCGGATAACGCGACCATATTTTCCAACGCCCCTTCACCAAATTTTAATTTATCGTGCATGGCTTCAACGGTGGATTTTAACCACTGCGGCGTAACATCCTGCGCCTGTTCTTCCCGGTGATGTCGCAGGCGATTAATCACATAGAAGGAAACCAGTTCAATAAATTCGTCAAATTCCGTTTCGCGAAAGTGAAGTGATGAAATAACCGACTCAATGTAACTCAGGAACGTGCTTTTAATCGAATAGACTTGCGAAGCAACCAGGGCAAATGGAACCAGCGGTTGATAGTGCGTGTCGAAGAAATCTTTGCTGATCCCAACGTTAAGGATTCGCGTTGCACCAAACTCGTAGAAGCTCTGGTGGTGCGACCCCATCGGGATAAACACAAAGTCTCCGCGCTCCAGCATGACCCGCTTACCATTAATCACCTGATAATAGCGACCGGTCAGTACGATAGTGAACTCGTAGTAATCATGCTGATGTAACCCGCTGATACTTTCCGTTTTGTTGTAGATGAAGACATGAAAATTTTTACCGTTAAAGAGCTGTTGTTCTCGGGCGGTGTTAATTTCCATGCTGATCATCTTAGGTTGCCTCATAGGGAAAAGCCTATTGTACCTTCTCGTGAAGTTCGATCAATTCAGCAACCAGTTCACGGGCCAACATTGACGTCATAAGATGATCCTGCGCATGAACCAGCACCAGGCTGACTTTCATACGGCCTTCGCCTTCATCGCTTTCAATTAACTGCGTCTGAACACGATGCGCTTCGCTCAGTGCAACGCGGGACTGTTCCATGGTGGCTTTCGCGGTGGCGAAATCGCCCTGCTTCGCCTGCTTCAGCGCGGTATACGCCAGGCTGCGAGCTTGTCCTGAGTTAATAATCAGGCCCATCACCACTTCTTCCAGATCGTTTTCCTGCACGTCCTCAGCAACAACATTTTCCAAATCAAACATAACTATTCCTTTTTGTGAGGGCGGTATGGAGGCTAGCTCCATACCGCATGGCATTAGAATTTCAGTGCAGCAGCGATGTCTTCTTCGCTTTCTTCTTCTTCAATCGTGGCCTGCGCTTTGTTCGAAATCATGACGAACGGTATGTAGACCATAGTGGCGACAGCCAGGTTGAACAGCGCGACCAGCAGAGCGGCGACGCTACCATTACTGTTAAAGAACGCGCTCAGACCGGTTGGCATTGTCCACGGTGCCAGGTTAGTCACCGGAGGGATAATCCCCATCGCATAGGCAGCCAGTGTGATAGCAGCCAGAATCGGTTGTACCAGCACGAACGGGATAAACATTACCGGGTTCATGATGATTGGCAGGCCGAACAGAATCGGTTCGTTAATCTGGAAGATGCCAGATGGCAATGCCAGTTTCGCAACCTGACGATGGTCAGCGCGGCGTGAGGCGATAAAGATGGCGATAATCAGACCCAGAGTCGCACCGGAACCGCCCAGCAGGATGTACGAGTCAAGCATCGGCTTAGCCCAGAAGTGGAACTGTTGACCCGCAGCAACCGCTGCCTCAACGGAACCATACTGGTTGTACAGCGCGATGTTTTCCAGCGCCCACGGGGTCATGATGCCGTTGTCGAGCGCGGTCAGCGCCAGAGAACCATGCACACCGAAGAACCACAGCAGGGAGTTGAATACCACATACGCCCAGCCAACCACCCCACCCATTGCCGCCAGCGGCTTGGAGATAGAGTCCATGATTATCTGGTGGAAGTTGCTGCCATAAGAGGCCAGCATCCAAGAGATAATCCCGAAGATGGAGAGGATCAGGAAGCCTGGAATCAACGCCGAGAACGAACGGGAAACCGAAGACGGAACGCTATCCGGCAGGGTGATAACCCAGTTGCGACGAATAACGAAGGTGAACATTTCAGCAACCACCAGGCCGATAACCATCCCGGAGATAATGTTCTGACCACCCAGCCAGTTAGCACCGACAGCATAGGCTTCACCGACGCTGTATGGCGTAACGGTCATGAAAGCCGCGACGGCTAACAGGCCAGCCGCCATTGGGTCAACCTTGCGTTCTTCTGCTAACGCTGAGCCAATAAAGAAAGGAGCCATCAGCGACATAATGCCCAGCGTACCGTTATAAACGTTACCGCCGATGGCTTTAAAGCTGTTTAAGGTTTCAATGGTCGATGCATCCAGACGGATACCCATTGAATAGAAGAAAGAACCCTCACCAAAACTCAGAAAAACGTTATTAATTAATACAAACATGGCCCCCGCAAGGGTCAGCGGCATTAATTTAATAAAACCGTTTTTAATGGCGTTAATGTGAGGCTGTTTTCCTATTTTAACAGCAAAAGGAAGGAGTACCTTTTCAAGCGAATCGATCACTTTACTCATAGAAAAATACCCTTAAAAGGCCGTAATTAATATTACGGCGATTAAAATGAAATAACTCTTTGACGGGAAAATAATAATAAAATTTACTGCGCAGCGGCTTTTTTAATTGCAGCAACCGCTGCTTTAAGCACACCTAAACCATCGACTTTGCCATACAACGTTGAGTCAATAACTTCAACGGGCTTGTTTGGCAAAATCTTTTGAATATCTTGCAGCATATAGCCAATTTGTGGGCCGAGTAAAATAACGTCGGCTTCAGGGCCTTTTTCTGCTGCGAATGCTTCGGAGAATGCCTCAATCACGACCGGTACTTCGTATTTCTCAGCCTGTGTACGCATTTTGGATACCAACAATGAAGTAGACATCCCCGCAGAGCAAAATAGATAGATATATTTCTTTTCCATTCACGCTTCCTCAATTTGTGAAATCTGTCATCACCGGGCGTTGTTCCTTGTGCCCACTACCCTCTTATGTAACAGATGAGCTATCTTCTGTTTATGGGATGAGTATACGGCATCAAATTGTGTACGGATAATTCTTAGCACAGCAAAATTGTCTCTCATTGACCTCCGCTTTTGACTACCTTCACACTTTGCTCAAAATAATTCGCGACATGAAATAAGCATGATGACTCATAAAAAAGCCCGACACTGAGGTCGGGCTTTCGTAGATGTCCGATGAACACACGAAGATTACTTAGCCTTCGCAGGATCGGAGTCGTACTCGGCACAGGTCTGGTAACCAGAGTTGATCACATGGCCGGTATCATCCAGCGCCACGAAGTAGCTTTCTGCTTTACCATCACGTTGACCCAAGATATAGGTCTGGCAAGTCCCGCGCGCGTGAATCATCGTCACTTCAGAAGACGGCTTACCGGCAATTTGCGCGACCTGCGCGCGGCTCATGCCTTTTTTGACATCCTTAACCACCGGCTGGGTGAACTGGTCTTTAGTACGATCGTACGCGGTACAGCCTGCCAGCATCGCCAGTACGGTTGCCGCGCCCAGAAGCCCTACTACTTTCTTGTTCATCTACCTTCTCCTTTTTATTGATGTATTTTAAGCCTGGAATAAATAACGCTATTTATCAACTAATACGGCCAAATGACTGTCTTAATCGCTGAAGAATCGGATTAATTTACATCAGTCAAAACGGTGATCCTTGTCGTTTTACCGTCAAAGAGGTAGCTTTAACACTTTGTTCTGATGGCTTATCAGCAGCGGCATTCAGGCTGGCACACACATTCAGGAGGGGTAAGTGGGATTACAACAAGACATTATTCAGGCACTCGGTGCAAAACCACAGATTAATGCACAAGAAGAGATCCGCCGCAGCGTGGATTTTCTCAAGACATATCTGAAAACCTATCCGTTTATCAAATCCCTGGTACTGGGGATTAGCGGCGGCCAGGACTCTACCCTCGCCGGCAAACTGTGCCAACAGGCCATCAATGAGTTACGCCAGGAAACCGGCGACAGTGCGTTGCAGTTTATTGCCGTGCGTTTGCCGTATGGTGTGCAGGCCGACGAGCAGGATTGTCAGGATGCGATTGCCTTTATTGAGCCAGATCGCGTACTAACGGTGAATATTAAAGCCGCAGTGCTAGCCAGCGAGCAGGCATTACGTGAAGCGGGCATCGAGCTTAGCGACTTTGTTCGGGGTAATGAAAAAGCCCGTGAACGGATGAAAGCGCAGTACAGCATTGCCGGAATGACCCACGGCGTCGTGGTGGGAACCGATCACGCAGCAGAAGCGATCACCGGTTTCTTCACCAAATACGGCGACGGCGGTACGGATATCAACCCTATTTTCCGCCTCAACAAACGCCAGGGGAAACAGCTACTCGCCGAGCTAGGCTGCCCAGAGCACCTTTATAAGAAAGCGCCAACCGCAGATTTAGAAGACGATCGCCCTTCTCTGCCAGATGAAGTGGCGCTGGGTGTCACTTACGACAACATCGACGACTATCTGGAAGGCAAAACTATCGCCCCGGAACTGGCGAAGATTATCGAAGGCTGGTATCTGAAAACCGAACACAAACGCCGCCCGCCTATCACGGTGTTTGATGATTTCTGGAAGAAATAATTCGCATAAAGAAAACCGCCGAATCTGCCCATAGCCAGCGGCGTATGAGCAGATTCGGCGGTCTTAAGACAGTGTGCCGATGAGATTATTCGGCAGGCGCAGGAGTCATGTTACCTTCTGGCGCTTTATGTTCTGCAAGACGCTTCTCAAAATTGGCATTAAATTGCTTTTTCTGTTCCGGCGTTAAGATGTTGTAGATCTTGTTCTGGTTTTCCAGACGAGTCAGCATCATCGCTTTATGCTGTTGTTCCATTTTGTTGATTTGCGCTTCGGCTTTCGCCTTGTCGAAGCTGTCGCTGGCTACCAGGTTGTGCATCTCACGCATCTCATCCTGAGACGGGCGTTTCATGTGGTCGCGCCCCTCTTTCATGATGTCACGCACCTGCTGTTTCTGTGCATCAGTCAGGTTCAGCCCCTGGAACATCATGTCATGACGTTGGCCCATTTTACCTTTGTGGTGATGCATCATTTTCGCGTTTGGCTGTGCGGCATCGGTCGCCGTTGCAGAGGTCGCATCGGCTGCATGAGCCAGGTTAGCCGCGCCCAGAGCCAGAGTAGAAGCAACAAACAGAGCCGTTAATTTTTTCATTATCAAGTCCTTACTTTCAGTTATTCTGACGGCGCATCGCCGTGTTGACGAGACTCACTTTACGAGTTTTATCGTCAATTAATCAGAGCGTGCGTAAAACAATGAAAGTGGAGAAAACAATTTCACGCCAATTATGAGGAAATTAAGGATAAAGTATGGAGAGTTGCAATAAAAATATTCAAAACACTGATTAATGGGACATTTTTAATAAATCATAAAGCAGCTATGATTAATAATAAAGCAATATTATAAGAATAATCCGCAATAAAAACGAAGCGACGTAATAAAGCCGCAGTCTCAGACGCTGCGGCGCAGTTTAATTAAGAACGCCTCGCGATAAATTCTACGTTGCGGGAGGACAACGCTCCAGCATTAACCCCGCTCGCAGCCCCAGCGCGACATCAGGATTCGGGAACAGCACGTATTCGCAACCGGATTCCACCACATAGCGGGTATCGCCATCTTCAGCTAATAACGTCCCTCTGGCGAACGGCGTAAAGTTCAGCGTCTGCGCTGACATATACAGCCGAAAATCGGCACTGCGTCGGGTAATCTGCTGTACCACGCGATAATGCAGCGGCACGGTCAATGCCCCACCGCCTAACTCTCCAGCCAGCAGATGCCCTAGCTGGTGCGCCGTTAAGGCAAACTGGCTGAGATCGTTTTGCCCAAAAGGCCGCGCCTTTCCCAGCTCTAACGTACAGGCCAAAGCCTCAAAATTCTCGCTGGTATAATGGGTAAAAGTACCGCCAGGTGCCTGGTGAAAGACTAATGCCTGTACCCCCGCAGAGCCTAGCCAACTCAGAAACGGCGCATCCCACGGCGATGCGCGTGCCGGTAGCACCCCAAACCGGGGATGATGCGAGCCGCGAATAGCGGTATGTAAATCCAGATGCCAGCGCACCTCTGCCGGACAACGCTGGAAAAACGCCGTCACCGCCTGTTCCAGACATGCCGCGCGAATGGTCTCATCACTCACCGGAAAATGCCGCCAGCGCGCGCCAAACATGCGGTTAAGGTCGCTGTGCAAATAACGCTGGTTTTGCCGCAGCGCCGGTGGGTTACCCAGCACCACCAGTAAATGCCAGCGCAGTTTTTGCCGCCCGGCAAGTAACGCACTTAGCAGGTTATCCACGATTTCGACCGGCGCGGTTTCATTACCGTGGATCCCCGTCGATAGCACCAGCGCCTGCGCACAAGGCTGATGCGGCGTGAGCTGTAAAATCCCCACCTCGCGCCATTGCCAATGAAAATGTTCGGTGTCACCTTCCACCTGTGGCGGCAGCCTGCCCGCCAGCGTCAACGCCAGAAACTGTTTCATGCCGACTCCTTAACGCTGGAAAGGATACACAGAGCCAAGCTGCAAAATTTGAGTTAATCGGTCCAGTGCTTCACGCCCCTCTCGCAACAACTGCGGATCGGCCAGGTCGGCCTGGGTAAGCCTGTCGCGGTAGTAGCAATCTACCCAATTATTGAGCGTGGCAAACAACGCATCGTTCATCATCACCGCAGGGTTTACCGCTTTGCGCTCCGCCTCATTCAGCACCACCCGCAGGCGCAAACAGGCAGGGCCACCGCCGTTAGCCATACTTTCGCGCAGGTCAAACACCCGCAGCGTATCAATCGGGTTATCCTGCGCCAATAGCGCATTGAGATACCGCCAAACGCGTGGGTTCTCTTCAACCTCACCAGGCAGTACCAGCATCATGCTGCCATCGGCTTTGCTCAGTAGCTGGCTGTTAAACAGATACGTTGACACCGCTTCTGCCACCGTCACTTCCGCGCTGGGCACTTCAATAGCGCGAAAGCCAGGCACTTTTTGTGCCAGCCGCGCCATCAACAGCGGCTGGTCAACAAACGCCTCGGCGTGGCAAAACAGCACCTCTCGATGACTGACGGCAATGACATCATTATGGAACACGCCTTGATCTATCACCTGGGGATTTTGCTGGGCAAAAATCACCTGATTCGGGTTGAGCTGATTCAGGCGCGCCACCGCTTCACTGGCGGCACGGGTTTGCCGCGCCGGATAGCGCTGCGGCTGCAAAGAGGCTGAAGCATCGCGGCCATAAATAAAGAGCTGCGTACCCGGCTGCCCGTAGTCACGGCCCAAACGGTTATGATTTGCCGCCCCTTCATCCCCCAGCATCGCCACCGACGGCAGTGCGCCGTGCACCGAAAAATGCGCCACATCGCGAAAGA
This sequence comes from Kluyvera fluvialis, assembly GCF_059725275.1. Classification (NCBI taxonomy): domain Bacteria; kingdom Pseudomonadati; phylum Pseudomonadota; class Gammaproteobacteria; order Enterobacterales; family Enterobacteriaceae; genus Kluyvera; species Kluyvera fluvialis. Next base: position 2,863,039 of record NZ_AP046142.1, read on the forward strand.
TTGCCTGCAAAAGGGTCTGAGTCGTCGGCGCTTCACTGGCGCGATGCAGCAGGCTGCTTAAATTGGCGACCGTAAAATGTACTTTGCCGTCCAGCGCATCTGCTGAAGGGCACACCGTCGCAGCGTTGGCAACCCACATTGCCGATGCCGAACTGGCGGCACTCAGCAGATCCGGCGCATGTGCCGCCGCTTTCGCCACCACCTGCTCATCACGGCCACTAAAGCCCAACTGGCGCAACAGCGCCACATTGGGCCGTTCCTGTGGCGGTATCACCCCCTGGGGGAAACCCGCATCGGCTAGCGCTTTCATTTTCAGTAGCCCTTGCTTCGCGGCGCGTTGCGGGTTCGACACCTGATACTGGTGCTTGGTCGAGGCTTCATTGCCAAAAGACAGCCCGGCATAATGGTGCGTTAGCCCAGGCAAGCCATCAAAGTTGACCTCCCAGGCGTTCATGACTGCACCTCACGCTCAAAATCCAGGCCAGGGCTTAAAGTGGCGGGTAGCGCCAGTTGTGCCGATTCAAGGCTCGCCATTGGCCATGCGCAGTAATCTGCGGCATACCATGCGCCTGGTCGATGATTACCAGACGCGCCCACGCCCCCAAACGGCGCGCTACTCGCCGCACCGGTGAGCGGTTTGTTCCAGTTGACTATCCCGGCTCGCGCTTCCAACAACAACTGCTCGAACTTCTGTCTGTCCGGCGATACCAGCCCGCAAGAGAGGCCATACCGTGTGGCGTTAGCAAGCGTAATAGCTTGCGCAAAATCGTCATAGCGCCAGACACCTAACAGCGGGCCAAAGACTTCTTCATCGGCAATGTCCTGCGCCGTCGTCAGCTCGATAATGCCCGGTGTGAGCAGTGAAGTACCCGGGCGGATTAAACGCGGGGCCAGCAGCGTTTTCCCGCCTTTTGCGACCTGCTGCTGCCAGGCCTCATACACCCGTTCAGCCGCCTGTGGGGAGATAAGCCCGCCGATGAACGGCTGCGGCTCGCCATTCCATGCATCAGGCATAATGCGCCCGCTCACCTCCACCAGCCGTTGCAAAAACGCATCGCCCAACGCACCACGTTTAACCAACAACCGCCGCGCGCAGGTACAACGCTGCCCGGCGGTGATAAACGCGGATTGAATGGTCAGGTGGACGGCGGCATCGATATCCTGCGGGTCATCAATAATCAGCGGGTTATTGCCGCCCATTTCCAGTGCGAGGATTTTTTGTGGTTGCCCCGCCAACTGGCGATGCAGTTGGTATCCTGTCGCTGAGCTACCGGTAAACAGCACACCATCCAGCCCCGGCTGGCGGCTGAGCGCCTCACCGGTTTCACGTCCTCCTTGCAGCAAATTAAACACCCCATCAGGCAATCCGGCTTGCTGCCACAGCTTAGCAACCGCTTCGCCACAGGCGGGCGTCAGTTCACTGGGTTTAAACACCACCGTGTTACCGGCTAACAGCGCCGGAACAATATGGCCGTTCGGCAAGTGTCCAGGGAAGTTGTACGGGCCAAACACCGCCAGTACGCCATGCGGGCGATGGCGCAACGTGGCTGAACCGTCCGGCAGCGCAGCGGTACTTTCACCGGTGCGGCTGTGATAGGCCGCCTGCGAAATCGCGATTTTATTGATCATCGCCGTCACTTCGGTCGCCGCTTCCCAGCGCGGTTTGCCGGTTTCACGGGCGATAATCTCGCCAAGCGCCGTTTTATGTTCATCCAGCAAACGGCCAAATATTTCGACAATCTGCTGACGTTCATTAAAAGGTCGCCGCGCCCATGCGGGAAACGCCGCGCGCGCGGCCTCAACGGCCTGTTCCGTCTGCCGGTCATCGGCATCGTTTCCCTGCCAAACGCTTTCGCCGGTCACTGGGTTTGCGCTCTGGCGCTGTGAGCCGTGCCCGGAAAGCCATTCACCGTTAATCCATAGCGTCATTATTTTTTCTCCTCAGGGCACAGGCGCACCAGGCGAACGGTGTCGCCGGAGTGGCAATTCAGGGCATCTAACTGTTCGGCGGTTAACGTTAATATTTCGCACTGCGGGTCAGCGTGAACCAGCATGGCGCGATAGTGCTGATATTGTTCGTTGGCGACAACGCACAGCGGCAGCGATGAGTCACCGGCGTCCCCTTCTTGTGCCGTCACCAGGCGGCTTTTGCGTACCGCCCGCACGCGGTCAATCTCACATTCAAGCGTTGGACCGCCGTCGAATATGTCAACATAATCGCGATAGCGGAAACCTTCTTTTTCCAGCACCGCTCTGGCGGGTGCCGTTTGTGGATGCACCTGACCTATCACCGCCCGCGCTTCTTCGCTGAGAAAATCGGTATAGATCGGGTGCTTCGGCATCAGTTCGGCAATAAACGCTTTCTGACCGGTTCCACACAGGTAGTCAGCGCGGGCAAATTCCATCGAGAAAAAGCGTTTGCCCAGGCTCTCCCAAAACGGTGAATAGCCGTGTTCATCAATCACGCCGCGCATTTCTGCCACCACTTTGTGGTTAAAACAGTCGCGGAATGCCGCCATAAACAGAAAACGGGAGGAGGACAACAGATGCCCGTTACTCTCTTTGCGCCATGCCGGGTCAAGAAACAGCGTACACAGCTCGCTGCTACCGGTGTGGTCGTTGGTCAAAAACAGCGTTGGCAGCGCGTTGTAGACGTTCAGCTCTTTTGAGGCGTGTACCAGCGTGCCCACGCGGTAGTTGTACCAGGGGTCATTGATCCCCACGGCGACTTCAATCGCACAGACGCCTACCACCTCACCGCTGCGGGTATTTTCCAGCACAAAAACGTAGCCTTGATCGCCACGCGGTAACACGCCTTGCCAGGTGGCCTGGGCGCGGGCAATGCGCGCCGACAGGGTGTTTTCGTCGGCGGGCAACGAGGTCAACCCGCCGCCCGTTTCTCCGGCAAGTTTTAGCAGGCCGGACAAATCGCCGGCTGCCACTGGACGGATAATCATCATGATGATTCCCCCGCAATAAACCGTTCACAGGCACTGGCAAAGCGGTTAAGCCCAAGAGTGACATCCTCCTCAGCCACAATCAGCGACGGCGCAAAACGCACCACGCTCGGCCCAGCAATCAGCACCATTAGCCCTTCATCAGCCGCTAACTGGCTAATTAGCTTCGCTTTTCCGGCGTACTCCTCGCGCAACGCGCAGCCAATCAGCAGGCCGACGCCGCGAATGTCACTGAACAGGCCCCATTGGGCGTTAATCGCCTGTAGCCGCTCTTTGAACCACTGCTCCCGCTGTTTCACCCCGTTCAACACCTGCGGAGTATTAATTATCGACAGCACTTCTCCTGCCACCGCGCAGGCCAGCGGGTTGCCGCCGTAAGTTGTCCCGTGCGTCCCGACGGTCATCACGAGGGCTATCTCCTCACGCGCCAGCAGCGCACCAATAGGGAAGCCGCCGCCCAGCGCTTTCGCGGTGGTCAGCAGATCAGGCGTGACGCCATAGTGCTGGTATGCGTACAACTCACCGGTACGGCCCACGCCAGTTTGCACTTCATCAAAAACCAGCACCGCATGGTGGCGGTCGCAGAGTTCGCGCAGTTCGCGTAAAAAGGCTGGCGACGCCGGAATGACGCCGCCTTCGCCTTGTATCGGCTCCACAATCACCGCACAGGTGCTGTCGTTTATCAGTTCGCGCGCAGAGTCGATATCGTTATAAATGCCGTGGCAGATTTCCGCCGGTAAGGGGGCAAAATCTTGCGAATAGGCGGGCTGCCCACCCGCCGTCACGGTAAACAGGGTGCGTCCGTGGAAGGCATTTTTAAACGCCACAATGCCACTTTTATGGCTGCCGGCACGCTCGTGAGCAAATTTACGCGCGGTCTTCAGCGCCGCTTCGTTCGCCTCGGCCCCGGAGTTGCAAAAGAAGATGCGATCGGCAAATGTGGCGTCAATCAACTGTTTCGCCAAGCGCAGCGCCGGTTCGTTGGTGTAGCCGTTGCCGGTGTGCCAGAACTTTGTCGCCTGTTCGGTCAGCGCACGCACCATCGCCGGATGCGCATGTCCCAGGGCATTAACGGCAATACCGCCCGCAAAATCGATATAGCCTTTCCCCTGTTGATCCCACAGCCAGGCCCCTTCACCGCGTACAGGAATAAACGGAGCCGGTGCGTAAACGGGCATCATCCACTGATCAAAATTTTGACGGCTGATTGACTGAGACATAGCGACCTCGACAGGTAAATAAAAGGTTTAATTTATGTTAATTATTTGATGATTTTCACTGTAAATGTAGATTGCACGGTTCGTGCCAGCGAGGAGGGAAAATGCATAAAATCGGAGTGGTAGCGAAATATCAATCACTTACAAAAGTGAATTATTCATCAAAAATGCATACAAAGTGAATATCTGACATCTTCGCGCCGTTTTCAGGGCAAAATTAAGAAATATTATGCATCAGCAAAATATCGTTCTGAATGTGTGATCGACTGCGAAATAAATCGTCAGTTTACGCACCTATTCGGCGCAACACGCTCCAGTGTGGTGCAAATTTTGCTCGCCAAGTGAGGGTCGACCTGCGTGAAGACCGATTGATGGAATCGCCAATGAAAGAAATCGGCCAGCAAAGCCATTCAAAGACAGTCAGGCAACACAATTTCTGCTACTATCCGGTCACAATTCACCTTGCAAAAGCGGAAGCGACTATGAAATTTGTCTCTTTTAATATCAACGGCCTGCGCGCCCGCCCTCATCAACTGGAAGCTATTGTTGAAAAGCATCAGCCCGATGTCATTGGCTTGCAGGAGACAAAAGTTCACGACGACATGTTTCCTCTCGACGAGGTTGCAAAGCTCGGCTACCACATTTTCTACCACGGGCAAAAAGGCCACTACGGCGTGGCGTTGTTGACCAAAGCCGAACCGGTAGCAGTGCATCGTGGCTTCCCGACCGATGCTGAAGACGCCCAACGTCGTATCATTATTGCCGAAGTCCCCTCGCCATTTGGCAACGTTACGGTGATTAACGGCTACTTCCCACAGGGTGAAAGCCGCGACCACGAAACCAAGTTTCCGGCAAAAACCAAGTTCTACCAGGACCTACAGGACTATCTGGAAACGCACCTGAATAAAGAAAACCCGGTGCTGATTATGGGCGACATGAATATTAGCCCGACCGATCTGGATATCGGCATTGGTGAAGAGAACCGCAAACGCTGGTTACGCACCGGCAAATGTTCATTCCTGCCGGAAGAACGAGCATGGATGGAACGCCTGCTCGGCTGGGGGCTAGTTGATACTTTCCGTCACGCCAATCCCGAAACTAACGACCGTTTCTCCTGGTTCGACTACCGTTCTAAAGGCTTTGATGACAACCGTGGCCTGCGTATAGATCTGCTGCTGGCAAGCCAACCGCTGGCGGCGCACTGTGTGGAAACCGGCATCGACTACGAAATTCGCAGCATGGAAAAACCGTCGGATCACGCGCCGGTGTGGGCGACCTTCAAATAAGCATTATTCCCTCTCCGGTATAATGACGGAGAGGGATAATTCTGAGCAAAATCAATAAAGCGACGCGATCTCCTTGCCGTCAGGGCTAATCTATAATACCGTCGCGCGCACTGTTTCTTCCCGGCAGGAGACCCCCCATGCAAAAGAAGTCGGTATTACGCAGCCTCTAAGCTCCTGCTCATTGTTGCTGTTATCAGCAGCCTTATCGCGCTGATTCATGTATTTGGCCTGGCCGATCTGGTCACCAATTTCCGATATTTACAGAGTCTTGTCCGCCACAGCGGCACGCTGGGTTATGGGCTGTATATTGCGCTATTTATTGTCGCGACAATATGCCTGATGCCCGGCAGCGTACTGGTGATTGTCGGCGGTATCGTCTTTGGCCCGTGGCTCGGCACACTGCTGTCACTGGTGGCGGCAACCGTGGCTTCCGCCGCGTCGTTTTTGCTCGCCCGTAGCCTGGGGCGCGAACTGCTGTTACGCTACGTTGGCCATACCGCCACCTTTCAGGCTATCGAACGCGGAATAACCCGCAGCGGCATCGACTTTTTAATTTTGACACGCCTGATACCCCTATTTCCCTACAATATTCAAAATTACGCCTACGGCCTGACGGCTATTCCCTTCTGGCCGTATACCCTTATTTCAGCGCTGACAACGCTCCCCGGAGTTTTTATTTATTCATTGATGGCAAATGAACTGGCCGTTGACGGTATCAGTCTGGCATTTGTGTTTAAACTCAGCCTCGCGGGGCTACTGCTATTCGCCTTAGTACAGGCGGCAAAGCGCTACGCGCGCTATAAAAAGGTAGACCTTTCCACGGAGGAATTGTGATAACAGCCAAAAGTCGAGCGCTCTGGTATTACCGTGCGCTGATCGTCGTCGTGTTTATTGCCGCGCTGCTGGCGTGGCTCTGGATACCCAGCGTCAATACGTTTGTGGAACGCAGCCTGAACGCGTTTATGGCGCTAGATCAGCACGGCATCGAGCAGTTTATCCACTCTTACGGTTCACAAGCGGCGGTGGTTTCATTCCTGTTGATGATCTTCCAGGCCATTGCCGCCCCGCTACCGGCATTTTTGATAACTTTCGCCAATGCCTCGCTGTTTGGCGCATTTTGGGGCGGGGTACTATCCTGGAGCAGTTCAATGGTCGGCGCGGCGCTGTGTTTTTACATTGCGCGCATTATGGGGCGCGGGGTGGTGGAAAAACTCACCGGTAAAGCGGTGCTCAACAGCGTTGACGATTTTTTTGAGCGCTACGGGAAACACACCATTTTAATTTGCCGCCTGCTGCCGTTTGTACCGTTCGACCCAGTGAGCTACGCCGCAGGGCTAACCTCAGTGCGCTTTCGCCATTTTTTTATTGCCACCGGGCTTGGTCAACTGCCCGCAACCATCGTCTACTCATGGGTGGGAAGTCTGCTGACCGGCGGCACATTCTGGTTAGTCACAGGGTTATCTATCCTGTTTGCACTAACCCTTGCCATCGTTGTCGCTAAGACGTTCTATCATGAACGCCAAAAGAGGAATTCTTGATGCGTTATCACGCAAAGACCCTGCGCCATCTGGGTTACGGCCTGCTGGGGCTGGGAATGTTAGCACTCAGCCCGCAGGCTACCGCCAGCACGGAAAACTGGTCGCAAATTCAGCGCGAAGCCAAAGGCCAAACCGTCTGGTTTAACGCCTGGGGCGGCGATGAAGCGGTAAACCACTATCTCGATTGGGTAAGCGGTGAAGTTAAGCGCGACTACGCCATCAACCTGCGTATTGTGCATATCGCCGATGCTGCCGACACGGTAAAACGCATTCAAACCGAAGCGCGCGCCGGGCGCAAAACCGGCGGCTCGGTTGATTTGCTGTGGGTTAACGGTGAAAACTTCCGCGCGTTAAAAGAGGCCAGTCTGCTGCGCACTGGCTGGGCAGAACAACTGCCAAACTGGCAGTACGTTGATCTCAGCAAACCGGTGCGTGAAGATTTCTCCGTGCCGGTTGACGGTGCAGAGTCACCGTGGGGCAGCGCGCAACTGACGTTTATCGCCCGCCAGCAACAAACGCCGCAGCCGCCTACCTCGCCACAAGCATTGCTCGACTTTGCCCGCGCTCACCCAGGCACGGTGACCTACCCGCGCCCGCCGGACTTCACCGGAACGGCGCTGTTAGAACAATGGCTGATTGCGCTAACCGCAACGCCGGATGCCTTAAAACAGCCGCCAGAGGCCAACACATTCGCCACCGTCACCGCGCCGCTGTGGGCCTATCTTGACCAGCTTCACCCGCACTTGTGGCGAAAAGGCAAGGATTTCCCCCCCTCGCCCGCACGGATGGACACCATGCTGGCGAACGGCACTTTGCGCCTGTCGCTGACGTTTAACCCCATGCACGCGAAGCAGAAAGTCGCCAAAGGCGAGCTGCCTAAAGACAGCTACAACTTTGGCTTCCAGGACGGCATGATTGGCAACGTTCACTTCGTGGCGATTCCGGCCAATTCATCGTCCAGCGCCGCCGCGCAAGTGGTGGCGAATTTCCTGTTATCGCCTGCCGCGCAGTTACGCAAAGCCGACCCGACAGTTTGGGGCGACCCAAGTGTGCTGACCATAGACAAACTGGACGCCGCGCAGCAAAAAACGCTGCAACAGTTGATTCCCGAAAACACACCGCCGGTATTAGCTGAACCACACGCCGCCTGGGTTAACGCGCTGGAGCAGGAATGGCTGCGCCGTTACGGTACGCATTAATCCTGCTGTGCTGGGGCATGATGCTGATTATCTATCTGCCCCTGATTCCAGCCATCGGTGTGCTGCTGACACCGGCATTTTCTGTCGCCCATTGGCAGTTACTGCTCAGCGACGCTCAACTGCCGCAGGCGGTAATGGCGACGTTGCTGTCAACGCTTGTCGGCACGGGTGGCGCGTTATTCCTGACGCTACTGGCGATCGCGACACTGTGGCCTTCGGCGGGCTGGCAGCGGCTGGCTTCACGCCTGCCGTGGCTGCTGGCGCTACCGCACGTGGCCTTTGCCACCTGCGCCCTGCTGCTGTTCGCCGAAGGGGGGATGCTTTACCGCCTGCTGCCCATGCTCAGCCCCGTACAAGACCGCTACGGCATTGGTCTGGGGCTGGTGCTGGCGGTAAAAGAGAGTGGCTTTCTGCTGTGGGTGTGCTGGGCGCTGCTCGGGGAGCGACGGCTGGCTGAACAGGTGGTGGTGTTTAAAAGCCTGGGTTACGGGCGCGGGCAGTGCCTGAGCAGTGTGATTTTACCGGCGCTGATGCCATCGTTAAGCGTAGCGCTGCTGGCGACCACCGCATGGACATTATCCGTGGTTGATGTCGCCACGCTGATTGGCCCCGGCAACCCGCCAACGCTTGCGGTACTCGCCTGGCAATGGCTCAACTCCGCCGATGCCGACGACCAGGCAAAAGGCGGGCTGGCCTGTTTGCTCCTGCTGGCGTTGCTGGCACTGTTGGCGTGCCTCGCCGTTGTGACGTGGCGAGCCTGGCGCTCGCACCATCCGCGCCTCGACGGCGTTCGACAGCCGCATTTCCCGCTTTTGCCTGGCCGATGCCTCGGCCTTTTACTGCCGTTAAGCGGCCTGCTTTGCGTGCTGCTGTTAGCCTGGCTGGCACACGCCACCTTACCCTCAGCCGACACCGCCAGTAACAGCCTGTGGCTGGCGCTGTTTTCTACCTTTATCGGTACGGTTGTCTGCCTGCTATGGCTGGAATGGGGGCCTGTTCGCCAGCCGCGCTGGGTGGAACTGCCCCTGCTGTTGCCCGCGCTACCGCTGGCGGCGGGGCAATATCAACTGGCGCTATATAGCTGGCAGGACGGGCAATGGAGTACCGTACTGTGGGGGCATTTACTGTGGGTTGTGCCGTGGATGCTGTTTGTGCTGCGCCCCGCATGGCGGCACATTGACCCGCGCCAAACCCTGCTGGCACGGACGCTCGGCTGGGGACGTGGGCGTATTTTTCTCCAGCTCAAATGCCCGCTGATAATTCGCCCGCTGCTGTCGGCAATGGCGATTGGTTTCTCGGTGAGTATTGCGCAATATCTGCCTACACAATGGCTGGGCGGCGGGCGTTTTCCAACCCTAACCACCGAGGCTGTCGCGCTCAGTAGCGGCGGCGCAACCGCCACCCTTGCTGCACAGGCATTATGGCAACTGCTATTGCCGATGTGTTTCTTTTTGCTGACCGCGCTGCTGGCGCGCCGTATCAGCCACTTCCGCCGAGGATTACGCTAATGTTGCAGGTACACAATCTAACCTTAACGCTGGCGGGAAAACCGCTGTTACGTGAGGTTAATTTTTGCGTACAACCGGGGGAAATCGTCACCCTGATGGGGCCTTCCGGTTGCGGCAAATCCACCCTATTTTCATGGATGGTGGGGGCGCTCGACGGCGCGTTTCAAGCACACGGTGAGCTATGGCTGAACGGCCAACGCTGCGACTCACAGCCAACGGAAAAACGGCGCATTGGCGTACTGTTTCAGGATGCGCTGCTGTTCGATCACTTAAGCGTTGGGCATAATCTGCGGCTAGCGCTACCGGCTTGCGTACCACGTCACGCCCGTCAGGCGCAGGTTGAGCAAGCGTTAGCCCACGCCGATCTCGCAGGGTTCTACCGCCGCGACCCCGCGACGCTCTCCGGTGGGCAACGCGCCCGAGTCGCTCTGCTGCGCGCCCTGCTGGCTCAACCCGACGCCCTGCTGCTCGATGAGCCGTTTAGCCGCCTGGATCAACAGTTACGCGGCAGTTTCCGCCAGTGGGTGTTTAATCAGCTAAAACAGCAACATATTCCGGTAGTACAAGTCACCCACGATGCCGACGACGTACCGCCAGATTCATCCTGTTTGCAATTGGCAAACTGGTGTTGACGTGAAAAATACTGCGTTAACGCAAGGTAATTTGGGGATAGAAGATTCAGAATAGCGCTCCATTTTTCTCGTCGGACGCCTTGATGAAACGTGTTTCTCAACTGACCGCGCTGGCCCTCGCGCTTGGGCTAGCCACCTCTGTATATGCCGCTGAAACGGCGAAAACGCTCACTTTCACTCACCTGTTGCAGCAAAAAGGAACCGCTATTGATACGCGCATGAGCGCGTTTTATAACGGCTGGCCGCAGCAGGCGAACGGCCCACAGGGTCACGAACCAGGGGCATTGAACCTGTCGGCAAGCTGGCTTTCCGCCATGAACAACGAGCAGCTTTCTGCCTGGGCGGAGCAGCATCAGCTCAAGAAAGAGACAGAAATCGCGCTGTACGGCGACAGCAAAGATAACGCAGCGGTAGAAAAACGCCTGAAAGAAGCTGGTTTCACGCATATTTCTACCCTCAGCGACGCGCTGCAACAGCCTTCCCGCCTGCAAAAATTACCGCAGTTTGAACAACTGGTTTACCCGCAGTGGCTGCATGACCTGCAACAGGGTAAAGATGTTACGGCGAAACCTGCGGGCGACGTTAAAGTGATTGAAGCCGCCTGGGGCGCGCCGAAACTGTACCTTGTCAGTCATATTCCCGGCGCCGATTATATCGACACCAATGATGTGGAAAGCGAGCCGCTGTGGAACAAAGTGTCCGACGACAAGCTAAAAGCCCTGCTGGCTAAGCACGGCATTCGTCATGACACCACCGTGATTCTGTACGGCCGTGATGTTTATGCGGCGGCGCGTGTGGCGCAAATTATGCTCTATGCGGGTGTCAAAGATGTGCGTCTGCTCGACGGCGGCTGGAAAACCTGGTCAGACGCGGGCTTGCCGGTAGAGCGCGGTTTACCGAAAGCAGTAAAAGCCGCACCCGATTTTGGCGCAACCATTCCAGGTCAACCACAACTGATGCTGGACATGGAACAGGCGCGCGGTCTGTTGCATCGTAAAGATGCCTCTTTGGTGAGTATTCGTTCGTGGCCAGAATTTATCGGCACGACCAGCGGCTACAACTACATTAAGCCAAAAGGCGACATTGCTGGTGCGCGTTGGGGCCATGCTGGCAGCGACTCCACTCATATGGAAGATTTCCACAACCCAGACGGCACGATGCGTAGCGCCGACGATATCGCCCAGATGTGGAAGTCCTGGGGCATTTTGCCGGAGCAACAGGTTTCGTTCTATTGCGGCACGGGCTGGCGCGCATCCGAAACCTTCATGTATGCTCGCGCAATGGGTTGGCAGAACGTTAGCGTCTACGACGGCGGCTGGTACGAATGGAGTGCCGACCCGAAAAACCCAACCGTAACGGGCGATCGTAAGCCGGACAACGCTCTTTAATCTGTATCTTCATGACGCTGAAGCCCTTTCAGCGTCATATATCCCCCCCATACCCGGTTAAACGTAGTCAACCAACACAACGCGCCAAACAACCACGCCATCCACGAAAACCACGCCGGAAGCAGGCAACCCAACACGAACAGCAAAATCGTCTCCGTCCCCTCGGTTAAACCGCCCAGGTAGTAAAGCGATTTATGGGCGTAGCCGGGGTTATCAATTTGATGTTTCGCAGCCAGCGCAGCAAACGCCAGAAAACTGCTGCCCGTGCCCATAAAAGCAAACAGCAACCAGCCACCCGCCACCGCGTTTGCCGCCGGATCGGCGAGGATAAAACCGAATGGAACCAGCGCGTAAAACAAGAAATCGAGCGCAATATCCAGGAAACCGCCCGCATCCGATAACCCACGACGCCGCGCCAGCGCGCCATCAAGGCCGTCGAACAGGCGGTTGAGCACTATCGCCACCAACGCCGCGCTATACCAGCCAAGCGCTAAAAACGGCAACGCCAGCACACCGATGGCAAACCCCACCAGCGTGACGCCATCAGCGGAAACGCCGGGGCGGTCTAGCCATTGCGCAGTACGGTTAAGTAACGGTTTGAGGCGCGGGTGAAGATGTTTATCAAGCATCCGTTTTTCCTTGCATTGGGCACAGTCCCTGCGACGGGATATCCAGCGCGGCATTAAAACGCGCGGATAAATTCTGGAAAGCGACCAGCGCGGTCATCTCACAAATTTGATCGTCATTAAAGTGACAGCGTAACGTATTTTTCTGTTCATCAGAGATCTGCGGCGGTGTGGCGGTCATACCGTCAGCATAAGCCAGAGCGGCTTTTTCTGCGGGGGTAAACAGCGTGGAGGTTTGCCAGTTGCCCAGCGCCAGCACTTTATCCATCGCGCCGCAGCGCTCTGCCAGGCGCAAACTGTTGGCATCAATACAGAACTCACAGTCGCACTGTTGTGATACACGGGTCATCAGCAACGCGCGGAGCGTAGGGTCAAGACGCGCTCGCCTGCGCTCCAGATAGCCAACAAACATCGCCACCAGCCAAAACAGCCACGGCATACGCCCCCACCAGCGGGTTGGGTTAAGCACCTTACCGTAGTGTTTTTCCTGCATGTTCACGATAGGTTTTAAACTGCGAGGTATCTGGCTGAGCGGGGGGACCCAGGGGTGTTGTTTTTTCACCGGTAAACTCCTGCGAAACTTTAGCAAATGGCAAAGCAGCGATAATATGGCATTCCATTTATCAAGTCTTTGACCGCTATGCTGAAAACTATTGATGTTGTTGCCGCCATTATCGAAAAGAATGGCAAAATTCTGCTCGCCCAACGCCCTGCTCATACCGATCAAGCTGGGCTATGGGAATTTGCTGGCGGTAAAGTCGAACCCGGCGAAAGCCAGCCACAGGCGCTGGTGCGGGAGCTTCAGGAGGAGTTGGCGATTCACGCCTATCCGGCCTGTTATATCGCCAGCCACCAGCGTGAAGTGTCCGGGCGGCTCATTCACTTACACGCGTGGTACGTGCCGCGTTTTGACGGTGAGATTATCGCTCGCGAACACAGCGCGCTGGTGTGGTGCACCCCGCAGGAAGCCCTGAGCTATGCCCTCGCCCCTGCAGATGTGCCGTTGCTGGAGGCGTTTATGGCTTTACCCGACGCCATACGAGCGGGTTCGTGCCAATAGTGTGTTCGTCGCGCTGGCATTGTAACAAAATACCTTCGGTCTTAATGACCGCCCCTTCGCTGTAGTTTTGATCCTCATAAATACAGCATTGTGTGCACGGCTGCGTCCGCTGGTTATTGGTGTTATTGCTAAACACCTCCGGCGGAACATTAACTTCAACCTGCGGCCTGGCCTGCGCGGCGTGGCAAAACAGTACCAATGCGCCCGCTATCCACAACGTTTTCATGGTTATCTCTCCTGAAAAAAGCTCTCTTACTACTATCGACCAAATCCACGCCTAACTTAACTTTTTTAGTACATCACATTTGGTTATGAGCCTACCTGCGGTATTAATTTTATTCCGCGTCCGGATTTTCCTTGTCATCCGTTCGCCGGGTAGTGATATAGTCGAAAAACGCATTTACTAAACACAACCATAACAAATACATACAACCGCAACTATAAAGGGGTACTTATATTTATGGATCAGGTTTGCTCTCTGGAAAATTTCCTGGCTCATGTTCAACAACGCGACCCACACCAGACCGAATTTGCTCAGGCTGTCCGCGAAGTCATGACAACGCTCTGGCCGTTCCTTGAAAAGAACCCGCGCTATCGCCAGCTCTCGTTGCTGGAACGATTAGTTGAGCCTGAGCGTGTTATTCAGTTCCGCGTCGTGTGGGTAGACGACCGTAATCAGGTGCAGGTCAACCGTGCCTGGCGCGTTCAGTTCAGCTCGGCAATCGGGCCGTTTAAAGGCGGTATGCGTTTTCACCCGTCAGTTAACCTCTCTATTCTTAAATTCCTCGGTTTTGAACAGACCTTCAAAAACGCACTGACCACCCTGCCGATGGGCGGTGGTAAAGGCGGCAGCGACTTTGACCCGAAAGGAAAGAGCGAAGGCGAAGTGATGCGTTTTTGCCAGGCGTTGATGACCGAGCTGTATCGCCACCTGGGTTCCGATACCGACGTTCCGGCGGGCGATATCGGTGTCGGTGGGCGTGAAGTTGGCTTTATGGCGGGGATGATGAAAAAATTGTCCAACAACACCGCCTGCGTGTTTACCGGCAAAGGGTTATCGTTCGGCGGCAGCCTGATTCGCCCGGAAGCCACCGGCTACGGTCTGGTGTATTTCACCGAGGCAATGCTAAAACGCCACGGTCTGGGCTTTGAGGGGATGCGCGTTGCGGTTTCCGGTTCCGGTAACGTCGCGCAATACGCTATCGAAAAAGCGATGGAACTTGGCGCGCGCGTCATTACGGCGTCTGACTCCAGCGGTACGGTGGTTGATGAAGCGGGCTTCACCAAAGAGAAGCTGGCGCGCCTGTGTGCAATCAAAGACAGCCGTGATGGCCGCGTCGCCGACTATGCGCGTGAATTTGGTTTAGTGTATCTCGAAGGCCAACAGCCGTGGAGCGTTCCGGTAGATATCGCCCTGCCGTGCGCTACGCAAAATGAGCTGGATGTGGATGCTGCGCGCGTGTTGATTGCTAACGGCGTGAAGGCCGTAGCGGAAGGCGCAAATATGCCAACCACCATTGAAGCGACCGATCTGTTCCTCGAAGCCGGTGTGTTGTTTGCACCAGGTAAAGCTGCGAACGCCGGTGGCGTGGCAACCTCTGGCCTGGAAATGGCGCAGAACGCGGCACGTTTGAGCTGGAAAGCGGAGAAAGTTGACGCGCGTTTGCATCACATCATGCTGGATATTCACCACGCCTGTGTTGAGCACGGCGGTGAAGCCAAGCAAACCAACTATGTTCGCGGCGCAAACATTGCCGGTTTCGTCAAAGTCGCCGACGCCATGCTGGCGCAAGGCGTTATTTAACAGCACTTAATGCCGGATGGCGGCGCTCGCGCCTTATCCGGCCTACTCGCCTCAGGTAATTCCCCAAACCGTAGGCCCGATAAGCACAGCGCCATCGGGCAAAGCAACGCCGGATGGCGGCGCTCGCGCCTTATCCGGCCTACTCGCCTCAGGTAATCCCCCAAACCGTAGGCCCGATAAGCACAGCGCCATCGGGCAAAACAATGCCGGATGGCGGCGCTCGCGCCTTATCCGGCCTACTCGCCTCAGGTAATTCCCCAAACCGTAGGCCCGATAAGCACAGCGCCATCGGGCAAAACAATGCCGGATGGCGGCGCTTGCGCCTTATCCGGCCTACTCGCCTCAGATAATCTCCCAAGCCGTAGGCCCGATAAGCACAGCGCCATCGGGCAAGACAGGTGTTCAGGTCGGCGCATCCTGCGCGGGGCTGGCGGCTCGTTTTTTGCCTTTGCCTTTGCTGAACGTTTTTTTCGCGCCGCTTGGGGCAACCAGCCCACGGAACTGGCGGACTGGCGTAGACTTGGCCTGATCAATCAATTGGAACAACGTGCCCACCAGCGGCTGCATAAAGTCTTGATAACGGCACTGTTTTTCGCTGATTTGCGTCAACACCGATTCCCAATGCGCGGTCATATCCGGCCTTGCGGCCATCTCAGGCAGCGAGTGGATCAACGCTTTTCCGGCGTCGGTCGAGTGAATATAACGCCCTTTTTTCGTCAGGAAGCCGCGCTTAAACAGCAGCTCGATAATCCCTGCGCGGGTCGCTTCCGTACCTAAACCATCGGTCGCGCGGAGGATCTTTTTCAGATCTTTATCCTGCACAAAACGGGCTATTCCAGTCATCGCCGATAACAACGTTGCGTCGGTGAAATGGCGCGGCGGCTGAGTTTGCCGCTCGACCACTTCCCCATTTTCACACAGGAGTTCGTCGGCTTTTGCCACCACCGGCAACGGTGTGCCGTCGTTTTCTTCGTCGCGCTCTTTCGCCCCCAGCAGCGTGCGCCAGCCTGCTTCCGCAAGGAAACGCGCTTTAGCGACAAACTTACCATTGGCAATATCGAGATCAATCTGGCATTTGCGGTACACCGCATCCGGGCAGAACTGCATCAGATACTGGCGGGCAACGAGGGTGTAAACCTTGGCCTCATTTTCACTCAGATTCACGTTGCTGGTGCGCGCGGTCGGGATAATCGCATGGTGCGCATCCACTTTTTTGTCGTCCCAGCAGCGGTTACGGGTATCCGGGTTAACCACCGGTTGCGGCAGGAGATCGGGGGCATGAACGCCAATGGCATTCAGCACCGCATGACGCCCGGCGAAGTGCTCCTCCGGCAGATAACGG
The DNA here is from genome assembly GCF_059725275.1 of Kluyvera fluvialis. Classification (NCBI taxonomy): domain Bacteria; kingdom Pseudomonadati; phylum Pseudomonadota; class Gammaproteobacteria; order Enterobacterales; family Enterobacteriaceae; genus Kluyvera; species Kluyvera fluvialis. The sequence continues at coordinate 2,879,596 of NZ_AP046142.1, forward strand.
CTATCGGAACGCGGATAAGTGATTAGTTTGTGGGTTTCATACAGCTTCTGGCAGATATCCAGCACGTTTTGCGCGCTAAAACCAAAGCGCTTAGCGGCCTCAATCTGCAGAGCGGAAAGTGAAAACGGCAGCGGTGCGGGTTCGGAATCGCGCTTGTCGTTATAGGCGGTAACGATAGCAGGCTGCCCGCTAATTCGCTTAACCACGTGCTCGGCAAGCGACCGGTGCAACAGTCGCCCTTCTTCGTCCTGATACGGTTCACAGGCTTCGCTCGGCTGCCAGACGGCGGTAAAACGCTCGTCTTTTGGCGTCACGATATGCGCCTTTACTTCGAAAAAGTCTTTCGCGACAAAGTTTTCAATTTCTTCATCGCGACGCACCACCAGCCCCAGCACCGGCGTCTGGACGCGCCCAACGGAGAGCACTCCCTGATAACCGGCATTGCGCCCCAGAATGGTGTACGCGCGCGTCATATTGATGCCGTACAGCCAGTCTGCGCGCGCACGCGCCAACGCCGACACGCACAGCGGAATAAACTCACTGTTGGCGCGCAGGCGAGAAATTGCCCGCTCTACCGCCTGCGGGTTTAAGTCGTTAATCAAGCAGCGCTGCACCTGCTGGCGTTTTTCCGCCGACAGTTGCAGGTAGTCCAGCACTTCATCCACCAGCAGTTGCCCTTCTCTGTCCGGGTCACCGGCGTGGATGACTTCGCTGGCATCATGCAAAAAACGCTTGATAACATTGAGCTGTTTAGTGACCGACGGGCGAGGCTGGAGCTGCCATTTTTCCGGCACAATCGGCAAATCCTGTAAGCTCCAACGCGCGTAGCGGCTGTCGTAGGCATCCGGCTGCGCCTGTTCCAGCAGGTGACCAATGCACCAGGTCACCACCTGGCCATTGCCACACTCAATAAAACCGTCGCCCTTGCGGTGAGGCTTCGGCAGGACGTCAGCAATGGCGCGTGCCAGGCTCGGTTTTTCCGCGATGAACAGGCGCATGGGATCAGCGCAGCTCGATCATCGGGCGGCCACCGCGCGCGGTAACCAGTTCACCAATGGCGGTCAGCTTGATACCAAACTCTGCCGCCGCAGCCTGAACGGCGTCTTCGGCTTCTGGCGTGACCGCCAGCAGCAGGCCGCCAGAGGTTTGCGGGTCACACAGCAGCGCGCGTTGCGCGTCGTTCATTGCGCCCATCAGGTGGCCGTAGCTGGCAAAGTTACGTTCTGTACCGCCCGGTACGGCACCCTGAGCGATGTACTCTTCCACGCCCGGCAGTTTTGGTACGGCGGCGAAATCAATTTGCGCCTGTACGCCTGCGCCCTGGCACATTTCGCTCAGGTGGCCCAGCAGACCAAAGCCGGTAACATCGGTCATCGCTTTCACCCCTTCGATATCGGCAAAAGCAGAACCGACGAGGTTCATCTGGCACATGACTTCCGTCGCCAGGCCTTGATGTTCAGGCTTGAGCAGCGATTTTTTCTCCGCCGTAGTTAACACGCCAATCCCCAACGGTTTGGTCAGGAACAGCTTGCAACCCGCCTGCGCGGTGCTGTTTTTCTTCACGCGCTCGGTTGGCACAATACCCGTCACCGCCAGGCCAAAAATCGGCTCTGGTGCATCAATTGAATGTCCACCCGCCAGCGCGATACCAGCTTGTTTACACGCAAAGCGACCGCCTTCGGTCACCTGACGAGCAATTTCCGGGGCCAGTTTGTTGATAGGCCAACCGAGGATCGCAATCGCCATAATCGGTTTGCCGCCCATCGCGAAAATATCGCTGATGGCGTTGGTTGCCGCAATGCGACCAAAGTCGAACGGATTATCGACAATCGGCATAAAGAAATCGGTGGTGCTGATGACCGAGGTACCATTACCCAGGTCGTAAACGGCGGCATCGTCGCGAGTTTCGTTGCCGACAAGCAGGTTGGGGTCGATAAACTTCGTCTGCTCGCTGTGCAGGATGGTCTCCAGCACCTTCGGGGAAATTTTACAACCGCAACCGGCTCCGTGGCTGTACTGCGTTAAACGAATGGCCTGCTCGCTCATGGACAACTCCTGTCATTGCTTTGGCATATACGTAGATTGTGTATGGTAACGCCAGAACACAGCGGTGATAAGTATGAGTGTCTGAATTACGCAGCGGTTGCCTATAATCCAGACAATCATCGCGTTTTTTCAGAGATAACGTACGAACGGAGCCGTATCTGGGGCGGCGATGGTGGTTGACGCTTTCAATTGCGGAGTCCCCAAATACAGGAAGCCGACGATTTTATCCAACTCGCCGCAGCCTAATCCTTCACGCACAATCGGGCTTTCGGTCAGTGCACCACTGCGCCAGATACCGTTAAAGCCTTGCGCTGCCGCCGCCATTTGCATCGCCATCACCGCACATCCTGCCGACATTTCTTGCTCCCATACCGGCACTTTCGGGTGCGCCTGGCATTTAGCAATGACCGCGATAATCAGCGGCGCGCGGAATGGCGCGTTACGCGCTTTCTCAACGGCTTTTTCATCACTTTGAGCCGCTTTCGCGCCCTGCTCCAGCAATTGGCTAAAACGTTCGCGCCCATCACCTTCTACAATAATAAATTGCCACGGTTGCAGCGTGCCGTGGTCTGGCGCGCGCATCCCGGCGCGCAGGATGTTTTGCAGGGCATCGCCTGCGGGCGCGGGTTCTGCCAGACGGGAGGCGCTACGGCGATTCAGTAATAAGTCGAGTGCATCCATTTGAGTAACTCCTCTGCTGTTATTTTTCATAAAATTAACATGCACAGGAATTTTGTTACAGCACCGCAGGCGATTCCTGCTGACAAGCGGCGACGGTCTATTTAGGATAGCCAGATGTTTCACCATGTAGGTGAACCTTTTTTTCGTTTAGCAGGGAGAATACATGCGAACCGTATGGCGCTTCATTGGCGGATTTTTTAAATGGACGTGGCGATTACTGAATCTCGTCCGCGAATTGGTATTAAACCTGTTCTTTATTTTACTGGTGTTGGTGGGGATCGGTATCTGGGCGCAGCTTAGCAGCAGCACCAGCGAACACAGCAGCCGAGGCGCATTGTTGATGGATATCAGCGGCGTCGTGGTAGATAAACCGTCTGCCAGCAGCAAACTTGGGGTGATTGGTCGCCAGATTTTTGGCTCCAGCTCCGATAGGCTACAAGAGAACTCGCTGTTTGATATTGTGCAGACAATTCGCCAGGCGAAAGATGACCGTAATATCACCGGTATTGTGTTGGATCTGAAAAACTTCGCCGGTGGCGATCAGCCTTCCATGCAGTATATCGGTAAAGCGCTGCGCGAATTCCGCGACAGCGGTAAACCGGTCTACGCGGTCGGCGCTAGTTATAGCCAGGGTCAATACTATCTTGCCAGCTTCGCCAATAAAATTTGGCTGTCGCCGCAGGGCGTGGTTGACCTGCACGGTTTCGCGACCAATGGCCTGTACTACAAGTCACTGCTCGACAAGCTGAAGGTTTCAACGCATGTTTTCCGCGTCGGGACGTATAAATCGGCGGTAGAGCCGTTTCTTCGCGATGATATGTCACAGGCAGCTCGTGAAGCCGACAGCCGCTGGATTGGCGAGCTGTGGCAAAACTATCTCAACACCATTGCCGCCAACCGCCAGATTACCGCGCAGCAAGTATTCCCTGGCGCACAAGGGTTGCTGGATGGCCTGCGCAAAACTGACGGCGACACTGCGAAATATGCGCTCGATAACAAGCTGGTCGATGCCCTCGCCTCCAGCGCCGATATCGAAAAAGCGCTGACCAAACAGTTTGGCTGGAGCAAAGCCGACAACAACTATCGCGCAGTCAGCATGTATGATTACGTGGTGAAAACTCCGCCAGATACCGGCGCGAGCATTGCCGTAGTGTTTGCAAACGGTGCCATTATGGACGGTGAGGAAACCCCAGGTAACGTCGGCGGTGACACCACGGCAGCCCAGATTCGCGATGCGCGTCTTGATCCGAAAGTGAAAGCCATTGTCCTACGCGTCAACAGCCCTGGTGGTAGCGTCAGTGCTTCGGAAGTTATCCGCGAAGAACTGGCTGCGGCTAAAGCGGCGGGCAAACCGGTCGTGGTTTCTATGGGCGGGATGGCAGCATCCGGTGGTTACTGGATTTCAACGCCAGCCAACTACATTGTTGCCAGCCCAAGCACTCTCACCGGTTCGATCGGTATTTTTGGGGTTATCAATACCGTTGAAAATACGCTGGGGTCAATCGGTGTGCATACCGATGGCGTGGCGACGTCACCGCTGGCTGACGTTGCGCTAACCAAAACGCTGCCGCCGGAAGTTCAGCAGATGATGCAGTTAAGCATCGAGAACGGTTACAAACGCTTTATCACGCTGGTGGCGCAGTCGCGCAACAGCACCCCAGAAGCTATCGACAAAATTGCCCAGGGCCATGTGTGGACGGGTGAAGATGCGAAAGCCAACGGGCTGGTCGATAGCCTCGGCGATTTCGACGATGCGGTGGCGAAAGCCGCTGAGCTGGCGAAAGTGAAACAGTGGCATATCGATTATTATCAGAGCGAACCGACGTTCTTTGATTTAGTGATGAATAGCATGTCTGGCTCGGTACGCGCCGCGCTGCCGCAGGCGATTCAGGCCTACCTACCTGCGCCGCTGGCCTCAGCGGCAAGTGCAGTGAAAGCCGAAACCGATAAGCTGGCTGTATTTAACGACCCACAAAATCGCTATGCAATTTGTCTGACCTGCGCCAATATTCGCTAATCGCAATCCCCTCCTCGGCGGAGGGGATTTTCTTTAGATTAATCATTCGACGACCTCATGCAAAAAAAATCCATTTACGTCGCCTATACCGGCGGAACCATCGGGATGCAGCGCTCTGAGCACGGCTACATCCCGGTTTCAGGCCATTTACAGCGCCAGTTAGCGCTGATGCCGGAGTTCCACCGCCCGGAAATGCCGGACTTTACGATTCACGAATACGCCCCCTTAATGGACTCATCCGACATGACGCCGGAAGACTGGCAGCATATCGCCGATGATATTCAGGCGCATTATGATGAATACGACGGTTTTGTGATTCTGCACGGGACTGACACCATGGCGTTCACCGCATCGGCGTTGTCGTTTATGCTGGAAAACCTCGGCAAACCGGTTATTGTTACCGGCTCGCAAATCCCGCTGGCGGAGCTGCGTTCCGACGGGCAGATTAACCTGCTGAATTCACTGTACGTTGCCGCCAACTACCCGATTAACGAAGTGACGCTGTTCTTCAATAATCGTCTGTATCGCGGCAACCGCACCACTAAAGCCCATGCCGATGGCTTTGATGCGTTCGCTTCACCTAACCTCCAGCCGCTATTAGAAGCGGGTATCCACATTCGCCGTTTGGGTACGCCGCCTGCGCCGCATGGCGAGGGAGAACTTCTTGTGCACCCTATCACCCCGCAGCCGATTGGCGTGGTGACGATTTATCCGGGCATCTCCGCCGATGTAGTGCGTAACTTCCTGCGCCAGCCGGTAAAAGCGTTGATCCTGCGCTCATACGGTGTCGGTAATGCACCGCAAAACGGTGAGTTTCTCAAAGAGCTGGCGCACGCCAGCAGCCGGGGCATTGTGGTGGTCAACCTGACGCAATGTATGTCCGGGAAGGTCAATATGGGCGGCTACGCCACTGGCAACGCACTGGCGCAGGCTGGCGTAATTGGCGGCGCGGATATGACCGTAGAAGCCACATTGACCAAACTGCACTATCTACTCAGCCAGGGGCTGGACGCCGACGCCATCCGCCAGGCGATGCAGCAGAACCTGCGCGGTGAGCTGACGCCGGACGAATAAGGAGAGAGTCATGACGCAACGCGCATTGTTATTGGTTGATCTACAAAACGATTTTTGTGCGGGCGGGGCGCTCGCTGTTGCCGAAGGCGACAGCACCGTGGAGGTAGCAAACCAACTTATCCGCGCCTGTAAATCACGCGGGGACGCAGTGATTGCCAGCCAGGACTGGCACCCGGCTAACCACGGAAGTTTCGCTAGTCAGCATGGTGTTGAACCCTACAGCCAGGGGCAACTCGATGGCTTAGCGCAGACGTTTTGGCCGGATCATTGCGTACAAAACAGCGACGGCGCGGCATTCCATCCGCTGCTGGCAGTGGCGGAAATTGATGCCGTGTTCCATAAAGGCGAAAGCGTGAATATCGACAGCTACAGCGCCTTTTTCGACAACGGTCACCGCCAGCAGACCGGGCTGGACGCGTGGCTGCGCGCGCATGAGATCAATGAGCTGGTTGTGTTAGGCCTCGCCACCGACTACTGCGTGAAGTTCACCGTTCTCGACGCGCTGCAATTAGGCTATGCGGTGAACGTGATTACCGATGGCTGCCGTGGCGTGAATATTCAGCCACAGGATAGCGCCCACGCCTTTATGGAAATGGCGGCCGAAGGGGCCACGTTATATACCCTGGACGATTGGCTGGAAATCCAGGGTTAGCGCTCATATTCGCCTGACGGTGATCAGGCGAATAATTTCATAATCAATAATTTCCCCTCATTTTTCCGAGGGTTAGCCGCCAATCTTCCTCTCTTCACGTGAACTATCTCGCAGATTTCACCCATCGGTAATGCTATGTTCAACTGGTTGTTTTTTCGCCACGCCATCTCCGTGGCGTGTTTGCTTTTTTAATGTCAAAGAGGACCGTGTATGAAACTTTTGCCTTTGCTGGCAGCATTGCCCCTGCTCTGCGTCTCTGTTGTTTCCGCGAATTCCCTGATGTCTGTCGGTTATTTCAATGGCGGTGGTGATGTGACCGCCGGGCCTGGCGGCAATATCGATAAGCTCGACGTACGGCAGATTACCCACCTGAACTACTCGTTTGGCCTTATCGTTAACGACGAAAAAGAAGAAACCAACGAAGCGTTGAAAGACGCCAGTCAACTGCACCAGATTTGGCTGTCGCCAAAAGTGCAGTCTGACTTAGCCAAAATCCCGACGTTGCGTAAACAGAATCCGAACCTGAAAGTGCTGTTGTCCGTTGGCGGCTGGGGCGCTCGCGGCTTCTCCGGCGCGGCGGCAACGCCAGAATCACGGGCGGTGTTTATCCGTTCCGCGCAGGAGGTCGTGGAAAAATACGGTCTTGATGGTATTGATCTCGACTGGGAATATCCGGTTAACGGTGCGTGGGGACTGGTGGCCAGTCAACCGGCAGACAGAGATAACTTCACCGCGCTGTTAAAAGAGTTACGCACGGCGTTTGATCATAAAAAACTGGTCACCATCGCCGTTGGTGCTAATGCCGAAAGCCCGAAAAGCTGGGTCGATGTGAAGGCGATTGCGCCGCTGCTCGACTATATCAACCTGATGACTTACGACATGGCTTACGGGACGCAATATTTTAACTCGAATCTCTATGACTCTACCCAATGGCCAACCGTGGCCGCTGCCGATAAGTACAGTGCCGATTTTGTCGTGAATAACTATCTCGCCGCTGGGTTAAAACCAGGCCAAATGAACCTGGGGATTGGCTTTTATGGCCGCGTACCGAAACGCACCGTCGAGCCTGGTATCGACTGGAGCAAACCGGACGCACAGAAAAATCCCGTCACCCAGCCTTATTTTGGGGCGCACGAAGTTGAGTTGTTTAAATCGCTGGGCGTGGATTTAAGCAAAGATACTTACGTGAAATACAACGACATCGTGAGTAAATTGCTCAACGATCCACAAAAACGGTTTACCGAGCACTGGGATGAGCAAGCGAAAGTGCCGTGGTTGTCGGTACAGTCGTCGGACGGCAAACCGCTGTTTGCGTTGTCATACGAGAACCCGCGCTCAGTGAGCATTAAAGCCGATTACATCAAACGCAAAGGGCTGGCAGGCGCGATGTTCTGGGAGTACGGCGCAGACGATAATAATCAGTTAGCGAAACAGTTAGCCGATTCGCTGGGGATTAAGCACTAAACTGGGGAAATTGCCGGATGGCGGCGTTGCCTTATCCGGCCTACACAAACATTCATCCCACCGTAGGCCTGATAAGCGTAGCGCCATCAGGCTACTGTGCTATCCGGCCTACACCGTGGGCCGCAGCTTAATGCGTTTTAAAGGTGGCGATAGGTTCCGGCACAATGCCGAAGTCTTGCTTCAGCTGCTGCTTACTTTTCATCACCATCTGGCCCTGCGTATCAATGGTCATGTGCTGGGCGTCGTTATTATGGCGCGACTGCCAGAGCATCACCAACTGTAAGCAGTTCTCTTTTTGTTCATTGGTCAACGCTACGCCGTCCGGCCATTTACCCAGCTCAACGGCAGTGGCCAGACGCTGGTAAATTTCCGGCGTCATCGTCTCAAGCATTTGCTCAATATTCATGTTCCGTACCTTTCCTCTGGAATAATTTGCTGAATCGTTTTTTCAGCCCTTAGTTGAGGCACCATTTTCGTCATCCGTGAAGTTTAACGAAGCGGAATTGACGCAAAAACGCTCACCCGTTGGCTGTGGGCCATCGGGAAAAACATGTCCCAGATGAGCATCACACTGCCCACAACGGATTTCTGTACGCTGCATTCCGTGCGAATAATCGTTGAGATAACGGATTGCCGTGTCGCTTACCGGCTCATAAAAGCTCGGCCAGCCGCAGCCAGAATCGTACTTACTTTGGGAGTGAAATAGCGCCGCATCGCACACCAGGCAATGGTATACGCCATCACGCTTATTATGCAGCAGACGCCCGGTAAACGGCGGTTCTGTGCCATGTTTTTGCGTGACATAGAACTGCATTTCACTGAGGGTATTTTTCAATTCTTCTGGGGTGGGTTTGTTCACCATTTTGCTCACATCTCACTCTGAAAAATACATTTACCAGAGGATTCTAACAAAACATTAACAATGAAGTGTGAACTTTTGTTCTAAACTTAATCGGCGTGAAAAGGCTGCTGGGTAATTGTGACAAAGGTCACATTTTTATCTTCTCCGCCCTTTAAAATCCCCGCCGCCGCCCATATGTGGTTTCAAGCTCATAGGAAGAGTGAGGCAAATGATTCGTGCAAAGCTTAGGCAGAGGATTGATTTGTCGCAATGATTGACACGATTCCGCTTGACGCTGCGTAAGGTTTTTGTAATTTTACAGGCAACCTTTTATTCACTAACAAATAGCTGGTGGAATATATGACTATCAAAGTAGGTATCAACGGTTTTGGCCGTATCGGTCGCATTGTTTTCCGTGCTGCTCAGGAACGTTCTGACATCGAGATCGTTGCAATCAACGATCTGTTAGACGCTGATTACATGGCATACATGCTGAAATATGACTCCACTCACGGCCGTTTCAACGGTACCGTTGAAGTGAAAGACGGTCATCTGATCGTTAACGGTAAAAAAATCCGTGTTACCGCTGAACGTGATCCGGCTAACCTGAAATGGGACGAAGTTGGTGTTGACGTAGTAGCTGAAGCTACTGGCCTGTTCCTGACTGACGAAACCGCTCGTAAGCACATCACCGCTGGCGCGAAAAAAGTTGTTCTGACTGGTCCTTCCAAAGACAACACCCCTATGTTTGTTAAAGGCGCTAACTTTGACAAATACGAAGGTCAGGACATCGTTTCTAACGCATCTTGCACCACTAACTGCCTGGCTCCGCTGGCTAAAGTTATCAACGACAACTTCGGTATCATCGAAGGTCTGATGACCACTGTTCACGCAACCACCGCAACTCAGAAAACCGTTGATGGCCCGTCTCACAAAGACTGGCGCGGCGGCCGTGGCGCAGCTCAGAACATCATCCCATCCTCTACCGGTGCTGCTAAAGCAGTAGGTAAAGTACTGCCAGAACTGAATGGCAAACTGACTGGTATGGCGTTCCGCGTTCCTACCCCGAACGTATCCGTTGTTGACCTGACCGTTCGTCTGGAAAAAGCTGCTTCTTACGAAGAAATTAAGAAAGCAATCAAAGCTGCTTCCGAAGGCCCAATGAAAGGCGTTCTGGGTTACACCGAAGACGACGTTGTATCTACCGATTTCAACGGTGAAGTTTGCACTTCCGTATTCGATGCTAAAGCGGGTATCGCACTGAACGACAACTTCGTGAAACTGGTTTCCTGGTACGACAACGAAACTGGTTACTCCAACAAAGTTCTGGACCTGATCGCTCACATCTCCAAATAAGTTGAGATGAGATACTGATCCAAAAAGGCGACTTCGGTCGCCTTTTTTTATGGCAAAAAGTTTTTAAACACCAAGGATTGCATCATGATTAACAAAATTTTCGCTCTCCCGGTCATTAAACAGCTTACCCCTGTCCTCTCCCGTCGCCAGCTTGATGAGCTGGAACTTATCGTTATCGACCACCCAAAAGTGAAAGCCTCTCTGGCATTACAGGGCGCACACCTGCTCTCCTGGAAGCCGGCTGGCGAAGAAGAAGTGCTGTGGTTGAGCAACAACACCCCATTTAAAAACGGCGTCGCACTGCGCGGCGGCGTGCCTATCTGCTGGCCGTGGTTTGGCCCGGCAGCGCAGCAAGGCTTCCCGGCACATGGCTTTGCCCGTAATCTGCCGTGGACGTTGCAGGCACATAATGAAGACGACAATGGCGTCGTGCTGACGTTCGAACTGAAAAGCAGCGATGCAACGCGCCAATACTGGCCGCACGAGTTCACGCTACTGGCTCGCTTTAAACTGGGTAAAACCTGCGAGATGGAACTGGAAGCACACGGTGAATTCGAAACCACTACCGCGCTGCACACCTATTTCAACGTTGGTGATATTCACGCAGTGAAAGTGAGCGGACTCGGTGACCGTTACGTCGATAAAGTGCAGAACGCTGAAATCGGCGAGCTGAGCGATGGCGTGCAAACCTTCCCGGATCGTACCGATCGCGTGTATCTGAACCCAGAAGCCTGTAGCGTTATCCAGGATAGCGCGCTGAACCGCACCATTGACGTGATTCACCACCACCACGTAAACGTCGTCGGCTGGAACCCAGGCCCGGCATTGTCTGTTAGCATGGCCGATATGCCGGATGACGGTTATAAAACTTTCGTTTGCGTTGAAACCGCATGTGCCAGTGCACCGCAGAAAGCGACCGAAGAAAAACCGGCTCGCCTGTCACAAACCATCAAGGTCGTGAAACGCTAAGCCCTACCGCGCGTTACCCGTCATGTGATGGCTGGCGTCATCACATGACGATTTCCTCCTCCCTGAACTTCCCTTGCGATAATCCCCTTATCTTGCCCCGCCCCTCTCCGGCGTTTATTCGCTTAAAAAGCCCCCTAAACTAAACTCGCGCTTCCTTACACCAAACATCAACGGACTTTTTTATTGCCAAAAAATTGTTAGACCAGTGCCTTAAGTCAAACTTACATCCCGCAAAAGTAAACAGAACAATGCCCTGTGCTATGGTGATTAAACAATTAATATGTGCCATTAAATATTTATTCTGCATCATTTTGTCTACACATTAACCTCCTTCCTCCCTATTCCACACTGTGGGATCACGATGTATTCACTCTCTGATTCACCGCTACTTCCACGGTTTCGCCTGTAGGTTTTAGTTTTTGTAGAGGATCACATGCCTGTTTTTCATACCCCTCCTTTCCGGCAGAGCGCGCTTGCACTGACCGTCAGTCTGGCGCTGAGCGTTGCATGGATAAATGACGCACACTCCGCTGATGGCGCCGATGGTAGCGCCGCCACCCCAGATACCAGTGCGCAAGGGGGGAGCGGCGGTAGTATGGATTTAACCACCGGCGTTGGCGGTAACGGCGGCGCGGGTGGCACGGGGGGCCGTGGTCAGGCCAGCAGCAACGGCGAGAGCGGCAAAACCGGTAGTCAAAACGATCCTCTGGTGACCGGCGGTAACGGCGGGCAGCATCAGGAACCGGACGGCAGTGCCACAAACGGCTCTGGAGCCGCCGGTGGCGGCGGTGGCGGTGGTTCTGCGGGTTCTGTTATCAACGGTTCAGGGAGCAATAGCGGCATTATCAGCGGCGGCGACGGCGGCAACGGAGGGAACGGCGGCGCGAATGACAGCAACCTGGCCGATGCCGGTAACGGCGGGAACGGTGGCGGCGGCGGGAACGGCGGTAGCGGTGTCCTGATTACGACCAACGGCCGCTATGACAATAGCGGAACCATTAACGGCGGTGCTGGCGGCACAGGCGGCAACACCGGCAGCGCCAGCGCCAGTAGCTCCACCACCAGCGGGGCGACGATTCATGCTGGTAGCGGCGGTGCTGGGGGTAAAGGCGGCGATGGCGTCACCGCAACAACCGGCAGCAATATTACCAATACCGGGACTATCAACGGTGGACAAGGCGCAACAGGCGGCTTAGCCGCTGATGCCAATAGCACCCAGAATACCTCGGTCACTTCTGTGGGCGGTACGGGCGGGCTTGCAGCCGATGGCGGCAATGGCGTCTGGCTCAGTGATACCAGCTCCATCACCAATAGCGGGCTGATAGCCGGTGGCACAGGCGGCAATGGCGGCAATGGCGGTAATGGCGGCGCGGCGTCAGCCGGTCAAGGCACTGGCGTTCTCGGTTACGGCGCTGCCGGTGGTAACGGCGGCAGCGGCATTACGGTTGTCGGGAGCGGCAACATCATCAACCAGGCTAACGGGCGGATTGTCGGCGGCAACGCGGGGACGGGCGGCGGCGGGAACTCCACCAGCAGCGGCCTCAACCTGAGCGGTGGCGATGGGGGTGACGGTGGCGATGGCGGGATTGGGATCCTGCTGCAAGACGGCGGTCAGGTTTCAAACTTTGGCTCAGTGACCGGCGGTGCGGGTAATCGGGGCGGCGGTAGCGGGAATCTGGCAACGGCGGTCGGCGGCGACTCCGGTACTGGCGGCATTGGTATCAATATTCTTCAGCAAGGCAGTGTCACCAATGAAGCCTCCGGTATTGTCTCCGGGGGCAAAGGCGGCGATGACTCTGCAGGCGGCGGTGGCGTCGGGGGCACTGGCGGCACGGCGGTGAATATCGCCGGTTCCGGCAACGTCTTAAACAAAGGCCAGTTTGTCGGCGGCGACGGCGGCGCGGGGGCTAACGCTAACGGGATTAACGCCAACGGCGGTACGGGCGGTCTCGGCGGCAATGGGCTGACCATCACCGGCAAAGGTACACTCACCAACTCGGCGGGGGCGTCCGTGCACGGGGGTCTGGGCGGCACAGGCGGCGGCGGGAATCAAAGCGATGGCGGTACGGGCGGCAGCGGCGGTAGCGGTGTGCTGATTAGCGCCGGTGGCTCGGTCGAGAATAACGGCGACATTACCGGCGGTAGCGGGAATCGCGGCGGTGGCAGCGGGAAATCTGATGGCGGTAAAGGCGGCGATGGCGTGCACATAACCACCGGCGGTGGCACTATCTCGAATACCGGCACGATTTCCGGCGGTAACGGAGGTGACGCAGGGACAGCAACCGGGAGTCGCGGTAACGGCGGTACGGGCGTTTATGGTAATGACATGACCATTATCAATAGCGGCACGCTGCAAGGGGGCATGAGCGCCGATGGCAGCAGCCGCGCGCAGGCCGTTATCTTCACCTCAGGAACCAACTCGCTGGAGCTGCGCGCTGGTTATCGCGTCATCGGTGATGTTGACGCGCAAAACGGCGACGATACGCTGATTCTTGGCGGCAGCCAGAATGCACAATTTGATGCTTCAGCCATCGGTAATAACGCGCAGTATCACGGTTTCGACCACTTCAGCAAAACCGGCTCCAGCACCTGGCGACTTGATAATTCGACAACCGCCGTCACTCCGTGGACGCTGTACGATGGCGTTTTACAAATCGCCCGGGACAACAGTTTAGGGGCAAGTAGCAGCACCCTCACCTTCAATGGCGGGACGTTACAGCTACTTAATGACCTTGATTTAATCAGCGATCGCCCGGTAGTTATCGACAGCGCCGGTGGCACGTTGGATACCCAGCAATATCATTCGACCGTCCGGCAGGGTATTACCGGCAGCGGTAATTTAACCAAGCTCGGTACTGGCACGTTGACGCTTGCCGGAAACAACACCTTTAGCGGCAGCACCACGCTGGCGCAGGGGAAAATAGATGTCACCGGCGCATTGGTCGGTGCGGTGATTGCCGATGCGGGGACAACCCTTACCGGTGATGGCCGCGTGGGCGGCACGACGCTTAAATCCGGCAGTACGTTAACCGTCGGCTCGCCAACGCAAGATGCGACAACGCCCGCGACATTTACCATTACCGGCGCGCTGGATAATGACGGCACGGTGAACCTGTCGCGCAGCCCAGCGCTGGTGACAAATCAGCTCAAGGTAGGCGGTAATTATACCGGCGGCAGCCATAGCCACTTAACGATCAATACGGCGCTGGGCGATGACCGTTCGCCAACTGACCATCTCAGCATTGACGGCAGTACGTCGGGGAATACGCCCGTCAGCGTCACAAATGTGGGCGGCGCGGGCGCTCTTACCCAGCGTGGCATTGAGGTGATTAGCGTTAGCGGCGCCTCTGCTGCCAACGCATTTTCCCTGTCGGGACGAGCGGTCGCCGGTGCGTGGGATTACAGCCTGGTACAAAAAGGTCAGAACTGGTATCTGGACTCCGTGACCACCAATCCCGTCGCACCAACGCCACAGTATCGCCCGGAAGCCGGGAGTTACTTAATCAACCAGACCGCCAGCAATACGCTGTTTAACCTGTCGCTCGACGATCGCGAAGGGGCAACCGAATACAATCTTGCCGGAACTCAACGCGCTGATATTGCCAGCAACTTCTGGCTGCGTCAGGAAGGTGGGCAAAACCGCTTCCGCGCCGCCGAGGGGCATGTGCGTTCACGCGCGAACCGTTACGTCGCGCAAATGGGTAATGAATTTATCCACGGTAGCGCCAACGGTGACGATCGCTGGGGGGCAGGTCTGATGGCGGGCTATGCGAATGTCTCTGGTTTATCGTCTTCGAACGTGACCGGTTACCGTTCGCGTAACGATATGGACGGCTACAGCATCGGGGCTTACGGCACCTGGTATCAAAACGCGATAAGCCGCCAGGGCATCTACCTTGACGGCTGGCTGAACTATAACTGGTTCAACAACCACGTTGATGGCGACGATTTACCCGGCGAGCGCTACCGTAGCCACGGTATTACGGCCTCCGTTGAGACGGGCTACAACCTGCTACTGCGGGAAACGGAACGTCAGGCGATTTACCTCGAACCTCAGGCGCAGTTAACGTGGATGGACGTGAGAAGCAACAGCCTGACCGAAGCCAACGGCACGCGGATTGAAGATAGCGACCACGGTAATATGCAGTCTCGCCTCGGGATGCGCCTGTATCTGCGCGGGCATCGCATGGAAGACGACGGTAAAGGTCGCGAGTTCAAGCCTTACATCGAGGCCGATTGGCTGCATAATACTCATGCCGCCGAGATTATTATGAATAACACGCGCATCAGCCAGGAAGGGGCGAAAAACATCGCGCAACTGAAACTGGGCGTACAGGGACAAATCTCGCCAACGCTGAATATGTGGGGCGGTACGGCCTTGCAGGTGGGAGATAAAAGTTATAGCGATGCGTCGATAATGATGGGGATGAAGTACGCGTTTTAAAGCAATCACCTCATGACGGTGCTACGCACCGCCATGAGGCCCATTTTTAGTGCAGCTGTCGCACAGCGCACTGAAAATGAATACTGGCTTAGAAGGTGTAAGTCACACCCGTAGAGAGTAATCCAGTCCAGCTCTTATCAATCATTGGGCTGTCGGTAATCTCGTCAGACAGGCGAGTGTAACGTGCAGTACCAAACACGCTCCAGTTGCCTGCGAAGCGGTAGTTCGCGCTCAGCTCCAGATACGGATTCCAGCTACTGTTCGGATCATAGCTACGCATACCGCTGCGAGCAGATTCATGACGCGAAACGCCGTAGTAGTAATCGTTCTGGTTTTCGCTGTTCCATTGCACCCCGATACCCGGAGTTAAGGTCAGGCCACCGTTGGTGTAGCGGTAAACCCAGCCCAAGTCCCACACGATACCGTTGCTGTTGTCCAGCGTGTCGCCCGCCAGCGTGGTGCGCAGTGAGCCGTAATCCGTGTGGTGGAACCAGGAAACCCCCGCCATCATCGTTGACTTACGACGGTCGAGTTTACGCATCTGGCTGTTGTCGCTGTCACCAGGCTTGAAGAACATCGGTGACCAGTACGCTGTTAAAGAGAGCTGGTCAGTACCATCATTCCACAGGTAGTACCCCCCGCCCAGGCCACGGAACCAGAAATTATCGCCTTCATAGGAGATAACCGGCACAGGGTATACATCATGGTCATACTGTTTATAAGGATGTTCAACGATACCGACGCCTGCGCCCAGCGTGAACTTACTCTCCGCCTGAGCAGCGGTAGCAGAAGTAGCGATCAGTACCCCTAAGGCTAGAAGTTTGATTCGATTCACAATCTGTAATTCCTTTTTATTCAACGTATCAGCGGCGGAAGTTTACCTTCCAGTCAGCGTTATCACAAATTTTTTACCCACATTTGCACAGAACGACCGGTCATTATTCGGCGCCATTATGGCAGCCCGCTTGCAAATGCGTGACAAGCATATGAAAGCGTAAAAATGATTAAAAGAATTAATGGCGCAATTTTTTGATGAGTTATTGATATGTCATTGAAATTCGATTTTATCGCCATGCAAGTTTTGCAAATGCCATCTACGCTTATTTTTAGAAGGTGTAACCACAGCGCGCGTTAACGTTAATTGTCCAACAATCTGGCACACGGGTTGCTGAATAACCCAGTGAGCGGCGTTTAGCTTACCTCTTCCAGGAGCCTCCATTATTCATACCAACGGCTCTTAACCTGTGCTAAAAAACGAAAGGACGGCATACCATGAATATATTCGATCACTATCGCCAGCGTTATGAAGCTGCCAAGGACGAAGAGTTCACATTGCAGGAGTTCCTTGCCATTTGTCGGCAAGATCGCAGTGCCTATGCTAACGCAGCAGAACGGCTATTAACGGCTATTGGCGAGCCTGTAATGGTGGATACTGCCCAGGAACCACGGCTTTCCCGTCTCTTTTCGAACCGAGTCATCGGGCGCTATCCGGCGTTCGAAGAATTCTATGGTATGGAAGAAGCCATTGAGCAGATTGTTTCTTATCTGAAACACGCCGCCCAGGGACTGGAAGAGAAGAAGCAAATTCTCTATTTATTGGGGCCGGTTGGTGGCGGTAAATCGTCGCTGGCTGAACGCCTGAAATCGTTGATGCAGCGCGTGCCGATTTACGTACTTAGCGCTAACGGTGAGCGCAGCCCGGTTAACGATCATCCGCTGTGCCTGTTTAACCCGCAAGAAGACGCGCAGATTCTGGACAAAGAATACGGCGTGCCAAGCCGCTATCTCGGCACGATTATGTCACCGTGGGCGGCTAAACGGCTGCATGACTTTGGCGGTGATATTACCAAATTCCGCGTGGTGAAAGTCTGGCCGTCGATTCTGGAACAAATCGCTATCGCCAAAACCGAGCCGGGTGATGAGAACAACCAGGATATCTCCGCGCTGGTGGGGAAAGTGGATATCCGCAAACTGGAGCATTACGCCCAGAACGATCCCGACGCCTATGGTTATTCGGGCGCGTTGTGCCGCGCCAACCAGGGGATTATGGAATTCGTCGAGATGTTTAAAGCACCTATCAAGGTACTGCATCCACTGCTGACGGCAACCCAGGAAGGCAACTACAACGGGACGGAGGGGATCTCTGCCCTGCCCTTTAACGGTATTATTCTCGCCCACTCTAACGAATCCGAGTGGGTGACGTTCCGTAACAACAAAAACAATGAGGCGTTCCTCGACCGCGTTTATATCGTCAAAGTGCCTTATTGCCTGCGAATCTCCGAAGAGATCAAAATCTACGAGAAGCTGCTTAACCACAGTGAGTTGACCCACGCGCCTTGCGCGCCAGGTACGCTGGAAACACTGTCGCGCTTCTCTATTCTTTCGCGCCTGAAAGAGCCGGAAAATTCGAGCATTTACTCCAAAATGCGCGTCTACGACGGCGAAAGCCTGAAAGATACCGACCCGAAAGCCAAGTCCTATCAGGAGTATCGCGACTACGCCGGTGTTGATGAAGGCATGAACGGGCTATCTACCCGTTTCGCCTTTAAAATTCTCTCGCGGGTGTTCAACTTCGATCACGCCGAAGTGGCGGCAAACCCGGTGCATCTATTCTACGTACTGGAGCAGCAAATTGAACGCGAGCAGTTCCCACAAGAGCAGGCCGAGCGTTATCTCGAGTTTCTCAAAGGTTATCTGATCCCTAAATACGCTGAGTTTATTGGCAAAGAGATCCAGACTGCGTACCTCGAATCCTATTCCGAATACGGGCAGAACATTTTTGACCGTTATGTCACTTATGCGGATTTCTGGATTCAGGATCAGGAGTATCGCGACCCGGATACCGGCCAGCTATTCGACAGAGAATCATTGAATGCCGAGCTGGAAAAAATTGAGAAACCGGCGGGGATAAGCAACCCGAAAGACTTCCGTAATGAGATTGTCAACTTTGTGCTGCGCGCCCGCGCCAACAACAATGGACGTAACCCGAACTGGACGAGCTACGAGAAGCTGCGCACGGTCATTGAGAAGAAAATGTTCTCTAACACCGAGGAGCTGTTGCCGGTCATTTCGTTCAACGCCAAAACCTCGACCGATGAGCAGAAAAAGCACGACGATTTTGTCGATCGGATGATGGAAAAAGGCTATACGCGTAAACAGGTTCGCCTGTTATGTGAATGGTATCTGCGCGTGCGTAAATCGTCTTAATAACAAGGCCCGGCGGTGCACGCTGGGCCTACAACGACAAGACACTGGGCCGGATACGCGGCAGCATCATCCGGCACTGAAGTTGGCAGTACGGAGGGGAATATGACCTGGTTTATAGACCGGCGTCTGAACGGCAAAAACAAGAGCGCGGTTAACCGCCAGCGCTTCTTGCGCCGTTATAAAGCGCAAATTAAACAGTCGATCTCCGAGGCTATCAATAAACGCTCGGTGACCGACATCGACAGCGGCGAATCGGTTTCGATTCCAACGGATGATATTAGCGAGCCGATGTTCCACCAGGGGCGCGGCGGCTTACGTCATCGGGTACACCCTGGTAATGACCACTTCGTCCAGAACGACCGTATCGAACGACCACAGGGCGGAGGCGGTGGTGGCGGTAGCGGTCAGGGCCAGGCCAGCGCCGATGGCGAAGGTCAGGATGAGTTTGTGTTTCAGATTTCCAAAGATGAGTACCTTGATCTGCTGTTTGAAGATTTGGCGCTGCCCAATCTCAAACGCAACCAGCAGCGACAGCTCACCGAGTTTAAAACTCACCGTGCCGGATTTACCGCCAACGGCGTACCGGCCAATATCAGTGTGGTGCGCTCACTGCAAAACTCCCTCGCCCGCCGCACCGCGATGACGGCAGGTAAACGCCGCGAACTGCACGCGCTGGAAGAGACGCTGGATGAGGTCGCCAACAGTGAACCGGCACAGTTATTGGAAGAAGAACGCTTACGCAAAGAGATTGCCGAACTGCGGGCAAAAATCGACCGCGTGCCGTTTATCGACACCTTTGACCTGCGCTACAGGAACTACGAGAAGCGCCCGGAACCCTCCAGCCAGGCGGTGATGTTCTGCCTGATGGACGTCTCTGGCTCAATGGATCAATCCACCAAAGATATGGCGAAACGCTTTTATATCCTGCTGTATCTGTTCCTGAGCCGGACGTATAAAAACGTGGAAGTGGTGTATATCCGCCACCATACCCAGGCGAAAGAGGTCGATGAACACGAGTTCTTTTATTCCCAGGAAACCGGCGGCACGATTGTCTCCAGCGCCCTGAAATTAATGGATGAGGTCATGAAAGCCCGTTATGACCCCGCGCAGTGGAACATCTACGCAGCACAGGCTTCAGACGGTGATAACTGGGCCGATGACTCACCGTTGTGCCATGAAATTCTGGCGAAGAAAATCCTGCCAGTCGTGCGTTATTACAGCTATATCGAAATCACCCGACGGGCGCACCAGACCCTGTGGCGCGAGTATGAACATCTACAGGCGATGTTTGATAATTTCGCCATTCAGCATATTCGCGACCAGGAAGATATTTACCCAGTGTTTCGCGAGCTTTTTCATAAACAAGGTAGTGAAAAGTAGGTTTATACGGCTGCCTCTGACCAGGGGCAGCCGTATTACTCACCATTGTCAATCATTTACATTGCTAATGAGTTGCTAGAGATACCGACCAGCCCATGATAAAATTTCGGCTAATACGGAAGAACGCGACTCATCATGAAACTGCAGAATAAACTACTACGCTTCGTCATCTCCTCTGGCGTGGTAATACTAACGTCATCCTTTCTGGTTTATGAGTTGGTATCCAGCCAGCGTGATATGTCCGAATATATGCGATATATCATAGATAAAGGAGAATCGGCCTTTCTCTATGATAAATATCAGAACCAACTGATCATATCGCAATTTACTCGTAACATGGATATCCCGCCGACGCAGGAAGCCGCCGCGCGCGCCTGCGCCAGCGTTCAGCACAACGGTGAGATCAACGGCCTGAACATCGACGGGCATAGCTATTCACCGCTTCATGGCTCGCTGACCGCAGGCAAAACCCCCTGCTCTCAGTGGGTAAAAGACTTGCCTGCGCTGGAGGCTTTCGACAGCGCTATTGACAATAATACGCAATGGAAATCACCCCGGCCTAATGAGCCGCAGCAGGAAAAACGTTTCCGCTATTATATTGATCTGATGAATCAATATATCTACTTTAATACGCCGGTGACTATTAACGACCCGTCATTAACTAGTTGGAATTATCTTTACGGTAAGCGCCTGGGAATATCGCCCGCCAGCCTCGAAAATCTATTTCTGGGCAGAACGGTGGTGTCCAGTATCTACGTAGATAGTTTTACTCGTAAGAACACCTTAACGTTTTTGACGCCGGTTTATCAGCGTGAACAACTGAAAGGCATTGTGATGGTCGATTTATCACATCAGGAAATGCGCGATATTTTCTACACTTACGATCGTCCATTGGTCTGGCGTTATCTGGATATCGCCTTTATCGACTCGGACACCCAATCGCACATTATCGTCCACCGCAGCGCGACGCACCTGCTGAGCTATGTGAATTACAGCCGGCCGCTGGCGGAAAACATGCACGTGGAGCTATCGCTCGACGTCACCTATTTTCTGCTGAGCTCCTGGAAGCTGTTTTTATTCTACCTGCTGTCAACCATTGCCCTGCTGCACCTGGTGCGCACCCACTTCCGGCTTTACAGAACCATCAGTAAAGAGAATATCAGCGATGCACTGACCGGGCTGTATAACCGTAAAATTCTCACTGACGTCCAGAGTATGCGTTTGCAACGCCTGACCGAACAAGGCGCGAGCATTGTGATTATCGCGCTGGACTGCGATAAGCTAAAGCAGATCAACGACACCTGGGGGCATGACGAGGGCGACCGCGCCATTATCATGCTCGCCCAGGCGATTTCCGCGACGGTGCGCAAAAGCGATTACGGCGTGCGGTTGGGCGGCGATGAGTTTTGCATTATCCTCGTAGACTACGACGAAGCAGATGCGCAACTGATACCGGAACGTATTCAGCAACATCTGGCGCAAATCGACCTTGATAACCGCGTTAGTTTCTCGTGGGGCGCGTATAAAATGCAGCCCGGCGACACATTGGATAAGGCGATGAAAGCCGCCGATCAGCGTCTGTACGAGGATAAAAAACAGCGCAATAGCCGTGCGTCAACGCACTGAGAACAAGAGAGAAATATGTTTGAGCCACTAACAGCCAATATTCATCAGCAGCTCCTGGCACTGCTCGACGCGCATCAGGCGCGCTATCGCGTGGTGGAACATGAAGCGGTAGGTAAATGCGAGGCCGTGTCTGAAATTCGCGGTACTGCGCTGGGCCAGGGGGCAAAAGCGCTGGTGTGCAAAGTCAAAGGTAATGGGGTTAATCAGCACGTGCTGGCGATTTTGCCCGCTGACCAACAGGCCGACCTCGCCCAGTTGGCACAGCATATCGGTGGCCTGAAAGCGTCGTTAGCCAGCCCCGCCGAAGTCAACGCGCTGACCGCCTGTGAATTTGGCGCAATCCCACCGTTCAGTTTTCACCCAGCCCTGCGCCTGGTGGCCGACCCGCTGCTGTTTACCCGCTTTGATGAAATCGCCTTCAATGCCGGGAGCCTGGAAAAATCGGTCATCCTCAATACTGAAGATTACCTGCGTATCGCCCAACCGGAACAGGTCATCTTTCGCCGCCAGACAGCAGAAAGCCGCAGCTAAAGACGATTCCTCTGTCTATGCGCCGTTGCGGCCCATGAACCACGCCATTGGTGAATGTCTTTAGGCAAATACCTGAAATTCTCGACAAAAAAGAAAAAAGCCTGTTTACTCGCGCCGTCTTGCGTACAGTAAGCAGGCTTACTTTTTTATTTTTTGGCAAGGATCTCCTCAACATGCTCGATACCACCCTGCTGATTCTCCTGGGCCTCGCTGCGCTCGGTTTTGTCAGCCATAACACCACCGTCGCGGTGTCTATTCTGGTTTTAATTATTATCCGCGTTACGCCGCTCAACACCTTCTTCCCGTGGGTGGAAAAACAGGGGCTGAGCATCGGTATTATTATTCTGACCATCAGTGTGATGGCGCCTATCGCCAGCGGTACGCTACCGGCGACCACCCTCTTGCACTCATTTGCAAACTGGAAATCGCTGGTGGCCATTGCCGTCGGTGTCGGCGTGTCGTGGCTGGGTGGACGTGGCGTAGCGCTCATGGGGACGCAGCCCCATTTGGTAGCCGGGCTGCTGGTTGGCACGGTGCTCGGTGTCGCGCTGTTTCGCGGCGTACCGGTGGGGCCACTGATTGCTGCCGGGATCGTGTCGCTGTTTATTGGTAAGTCATAACGCCGCTAAATAGCGCCCCGGAGTCTGGCCTAACCCTTTACGGAACATGGTGATAAACGCGGTCGTCGAGTCGTACCCCAAAGACAATGCCGCTTGCTGGACGTTTAGCCCACGCACTAACATTTGCAGAGCGAGTATTAGCTGTAGCTGATGCCGCCAGCGGCGAAAGTTCAGCCCCGTCTCCTTCACCACCAGCCGCGCGAGGTTGCGCTCGCTCATCGCAAAATGGCTGGCCCATTGAGCCAGCGTTTGCCAGTGAGCAGGCTCTGCCTCCATCATTTTGACCATCTGGCGAATTTTAGGATGGGCAGAAACCGGCAACTGTAGCTGGTGTTCAGGCAGTTGCGGTAACTCATCGAACAACACCTGAATCAGCCGCTGTGTTTCGGGCGTTTGCCGCTGCTCCTCATTACGCTGGGCTAAGGTCAGAATCAGCTCGCGCACCAGTGGCGGTATTTTCAACGTGCAGCAGTGCGCGGGCATTTGCGCCGCACCAGGTTCGATAAACAAAAAGCACAGCTCGGCTTGCAGCGTGGCGCAGTTGCTGTGCGGCACTTCACCGGGGATCCACACCGCAAACTGCGGCGGAACCATCCACCAGGCGTTTTCAACCTCACAGGTAATCGCCCCGCGCAGCGCCAAAATAAGCTGCCCCTTGCGGTGCTGATGCTCGGGAATGTGCCGCTCATCCTGATCAACCTGAATACCAAATGCCACGGCAGCTTCCTGGTGGCTGTCCGGGTGATAACCGTTTAAACCGAGTCCCAGCATGATTTTGTCCGAATTTAGCGATAATCTGTCATTTTAGCTTGATTCAAACCAAAGCAAAACCGGATATCTTAGTCGCCCCCACACTTTTGTTGAGAAGACTATGTCTCACGTTGTTACGGCTTCCAGCCGCCGCTGGCTGCTGATTGTTGGCATGTTATTGATTGCTTCGACGCTACGCGTCACCTTTACCGGAGCGGCCCCGCTGTTAGACGCGATTCGCAGCGAATATGGCCTGACGACGGCGCAAACCGGGCTGTTAACCACACTCCCGCTGCTGGCGTTTGGTATTGTTTCACCGCTGGTTGCTGGCTTTGCCCGCCGCTTTGGTATGGAACGCTGCCTGTTTATCGCCATGCTGCTGATATGCCTCGGGATCGCCATCCGCTCTTTGCCCTCCGTGGCGCTGATGTATCTCGGCACAGCGGTTATCGGCTGCGGAATTGCACTCGGCAACGTATTGCTGCCGGGGCTAATCAAACGCGATTTTGCGTCACAGGTGGCGAAATTCACCGGCGCATACTCGATAACGATGGGCGTTGCCGCCGCGATAGGCTCGGCGTTAGTCGTACCGATTGCGGTCAGCGGTTTTGGCTGGCGCGGTGCGCTGCTGATGCTGATGTTCTTTCCACTATTAGCGCTGCTGTTCTGGTTGCCACAGTGGCGAGCCTCGAAAGCAACGGCGCTTTCCGGCAGTGGTGCGATGCATAATCGCGGGATCTGGCGATCGGCGCTGGCCTGGCAGGTCACGCTGTTCCTCGGTATCAACTCGCTGGTGTATTACGTCATTATTGGTTGGCTACCGGCAATTCTGATAAGCCAGGGTTATAGTGAAGCACAGGCAGGTTCTCTGCACGGCCTGCTGCAACTGGCCACCGCGATACCGGGGTTTGTGATACCGCTGGTACTACTCAAACTTAAAGATCAACGCGGGATTGCCGTTTCAATGGCGGTGCTGTGCGCTATCAGCATCCTCGGTTACTGGTTTTACCCGTCACAAGCGGTTATCTGGACGCTGCTGTACGGTTTTAGCTCCGGCGCGACGATGATCCTCGGCCTGACCTTTATCGGCTTGCGCGCCAGTTCAGCGCATCAGGCTGCTGCGCTTTCCGGCATGGCGCAAACGGTAGGCTATCTGCTGGCTGCCTGTGGGCCGCCGCTGATGGGCAAAATTCACGACGCCAGCGGCGCATGGCAAATTTCATTAATCGCCGTAGCGGTGATGGCGCTGATTATGGCGGTATTCGGCGGGCTAGCCGGTCGTGACCGGGAGATTAACCACTGATGAGATATAAGCCCGGTAGTAGCACTACCGGGCTTTTTTTATTGTGCGGCGGCGTGTAAGAACGCCTGCGCCAAAGGAACGGGGCGGCCTGCCAGCGCATTGCGCTCGTGCTGGAACAGTGTGGCAACGAAGAACGGATGGGTGATCAGCTCTACCGCGCGAATGTCCCCGTTATCATCCCAACCGGTCACGCGCAGCGGTTGCGTTTCCAGTTCGCTGGCGAAATCAGCGGCGATACCGTAGTTGCAATGATAACCTTCCTCAATACTATCGCGCCCGTATGCGCGGGCAATCAGCGTATTCGCTCGCAGTTCGATCGTGTCGCTTTTTTCCACCAGTGAGCAGGTCAATGGCGCAATCACCATCCGCCCTTCGCTGTCGGTTTCCGCGTGAGCGGCATCTTCCCAGCCCATCACATTGCGCGCAAACTCAATAATCGCATGTTGAAAACCCCCGCAGGTGCCGAGGAACGGCAGGCTGTTTTCGCGCGCGTAGCGTACTGCCATCAGCGCGCCTTCGGTGTTTTCATACGGGCTGGCAGGTACTAACCAGATGCCGTCAAAATCGGCAAAATCATCGGCACTTTTGATGTCGCGGGTCGCCAGCCAGTGGTATTCAACGGGCAGTTCCAGCACCGCAGCAGCATCGTCAATCGCCAGGGGGATCGCCTGATGTGCAATGACATCGGCATTATAGTCGCCTACGAGGGCAATACGCAGAGAAGGGGTCGCAGCTGAGTTTTCCATGATGGTCCTTATGTGCAGACGTTAACGAACGGCATAAGGAGCCTCACACTAGCGATGTTGGCGCGCAATAGCAAGAGCCTGATAACGCACCCTACCGTCGTTTATGGTATGGTCGGAAGGAAAAAGGGAGGAAGGTTATGATCCAGTGTAAACGCGTTTATGACGGCGTAGCCGCTGACGATGGTTACCGTGTTCTGGTCGATAGGCTTTGGCCGCGCGGCATCAAAAAAGAGGCGCTTGTCTACGATGAATGGTGCAAAACGCTTGCCCCATCCGCCGAGCTACGCAAGGCTTACCACGGCGAAGTGATCGACTTTGCCACCTTTTGCCAGCACTATCGCGAAGAGTTGGCGCAACACCGTGATGAAGGGCTGCGCCTTGTCGATATTGCAGGTAAACAGGGGCTGACGCTGATTTACGCCGCCACCAACACCTCGCAAAACCATGCGCTTGTGCTGGCCGACTGGCTGAAAAATCTTTAATCATCCGAAGCCGCGACGCTCGCGGGCGTCGCGCTACTCGACCTGCACGGTGCGCTCTTGCGCGGGCAACGCATCCGGCGTTAACGGCAGCAGATACTCCGCGCGGACATACGCAAATCCGTATTGTCCCTCTCCGGCACTCACATCACCGGTCACCAGCCACAGCGCCCGTGGTGCATCAGCCGACACTTCCGTCATTACACCGTTAACCGGGTTAAGGCAACGCTCACCGGGGTTAATCAGCGCAAACAGTTCAACATTTTTACCAATATTAGCGCGCCCGGCAACGGTGCGAGCGCCAATAATAATCGCAGCCGTACCCGGCTTAAGCGAAAACATACATGACTCGTTAATCAGAATTATCCAGGTCGCGCAGTGTACTAAATGCGCCTTTCACTGTCATTTTTTCTGCGGATGATCGCGACGCCACAGCGCCCACTCTTCAATCGTTTCACCATTTGGCAGCTTACACAGGCTGTATTCGCCCTGCGCATTCACCTGCGGAATACTTTCACCGCCCTTCTGCTGGCAATACACCGCCGCCGGATTCGCCATCCCGATTTTCGGTGGCACTGGCGCATCAGATTCAGCCTGTTTTGCACAACCGGCAAGCAACAGCGGCAAAAGTAAAGCGTAGCGATATGACATTATTTATCCTCAAGGTTTGGCGGGGTTTAGTTTTAAACTCCATGATTTCTTCATTTTAACTACACTTTTGGCTCGTAAAGTAGCTTTTGTTCTCTATTGACCAGAGAACAGAACATTCCATAATCAATGAGTTTTGCCCCACCTACCCCGGTGGGGCTTTTTTTGTCTGCATCCTGGGTATTGATTGTCGACTATTTTGCGTCAGATGTGGCAAAGCCGGAACCACTTCCCCCGGCTTTACAATGTATCTCTCGACCGTTTCAGTCATTACAAACGTGAGTCTTAACTAATAAGTCGTCCGCGCTGCATCCAAAGCATGCTATAAAAAAAAGGGTTAGCGCAATGCTGACCGCTTTTTTGTTTCAGTGTCCACGAAATGTCCACACAGATTGTAATTGACGAATGCGCACAGCAATTTACTCATTAGAATCAGACGCTCAAGCGAGCAGGTTGCGATATGTTGTTCTTTTGAACTCAAAAGGATGCTGTCAGGAAGCCACGGTAGCAACTGAGCAAAGTATTATGAGCGATGAAACGACATCGGAGAGACATAACAGAGACTTCTGATAGGTCTTCTTGTAAGTATCCCACCGCACACAACACCCTCAGCGCCACGACATGCTGTCGTCACGCCTCAACGCCTACGACCCAACCGCATCCATTTAAACGCCATAGCGCCGCGCTCAGTCGCTGGAAAAATAAAATAAATATCATGCTCAGCGCGCAATGCTATCCCCGCCACGCCTGAGGTGCGCCAACACTGGCGGCGCGCAGACGCAACAGGGGAGGAAAACGCATGCAATTCGATGCAATAGCACATGCTGAGAAAAAATAGGGGCAAAAGACATAAAAAAACCAATGTTAATGGTTCCTCTTTCAGTCTCTGTTATCGCCCGGAACCATAACGGAAGCGATTTGCCAGGGCCGCCTCCCTTCTGTCTCTTTCCTGCCTGAAGGGATTGGTGTCATCCAGATTCACGTTATGTATCTCATACATGTGTTTTTTCAACATATTGATATTATTTTCATCATTAACGGCAGCGGTTATAATAGGCGGGGTCATCCATTGCACGTTTTCATTTAAGTACGTAGAATTACCAATAATGTCGCTATAGTTATTCTTGATATCATCTTTGCTCTCATACTCAAAAAAACGTCTACCCCATGGATCCACTATATACTTGAGCTCCACCCCATAGAAATTAAAACATATATTAGCCACAATATAGTCACATCCTTCATCATGTCCATCCATTCCTTCCCATGGAGTGACTAACATAGATACATCTATATTATTACAGGTGTTTGCATTTAAGTTTAATGTGTGAATTCTTTTTTCAAGAATAGCAACCATCAACATTGCGGAGAGCGAATTCATCTCACCGCAATTGCCTGTGTTATGTTTTAACACATGTAACATACGTTTATCGCTGGTAAGGTTATTTCCTTCCCTGCCTATATCAACAACATTGTAGTGACTTGCAATATATGGAATCTTGTGTTGTGGTGTTTTTTTGTTTCTATAGATTTCATCATGGTCACGAGTTGCTGAATGCATTATAATGTCATTCATATTAATAATAATTTCTTGCATCTCTTGCTCTATACTTTTTTTTGCATATTCTTTATAGGCACTTAAAAACACACCCTCCAAAGTAGCGTTATTATCAATTCCAGTTGGATAGGTTATCTCGCCGTTATTTTTATTAAATAAGTTTTTTTCGAGAAAAGTACGCTCATCACTGGTAATAACGCCATCAATGAGAGGGGTACCACGATAATGTACTCTTATATTAAAATGCTCATCACTTTGTGGACTTATTGAAACTTTAAAAAAACCCCTTTTATTTTCTGGTGTAATATCCAGCATTTTAACCAGACCTAAAATTGGGTGAAATCTCTCCCCGACAATGTCATGAGATGAGGGAGCGTGCTCTGATAAAAGTAGAGTATGGATTTCCCGATACGCATCAATTAGACTTTCTCCGGTGAAGTTCTCCCGAAAAAAATCGATAAACTTCTCAAAGCACGAAAACTCATAAATATCTGTAGTGATATTTTTCTGTGAAGTTAATGTGCCAGGATTTATGTCCTGACCCGCAAGAACAGACAGTACCATCTATACCACCCATCTCATTGAAAATGGGGAGAATGCCGTTACCGGCCACTACAACCAATAAGGTTATACCTTGATATTGACGCTGTGATTATTGAACAGCATCGTTACATTAGAAATTTCCTGACCTGGCCCTGCGATAATTCTGAGCGAATTTAGATGACTTCAGGGGGATTTTTCCTATTAATTCCATTTTGTTTCAGTTGAGTATCCCGGCCACTCATCATCGCCCGCATAACGGAATTTTTTCTCGCCATATGTCACGGTTGCACCCCGCGCCAGTACATCCATCTCCCACCGTTCCGGCCTGATGCCATGCTTCACGACGTCGGGGGCGTTCCAGCATCAATGAGATTTAGCACCGCTGCGGCTTGCTCAGACGGTGTGGGCGTCATATCCGTGGTGGTTCCGCTGGTAGGTAACCCACAGTGATTGACAGAGCTCCGAGGTGCGGAGATATAGAAATCAAACTCGCCCTCATCGGCAGCTGCTCGAGCCGCTTCGACACAAAGATACTCTGTCACGCGCGCATAGAGCGGACAATGGTCTACGCGCACTGCGCGCCAGAGTATTTGCAAGATGCCGTAACACTCAATCCGTTAAAGGGCGGCATTGAACCCGACAACGGCCACACAGTGTCCACACTCGGGTGATTTATAGCGGCTTTCAGTGGTCTTGAGTGATGCTCTAACCCGCATTACACCGCTGGAAGCCCACGTAACAAAGGGTAGCTAACACCCCCGGTGGGGCTTTTTTTGTCTGCAATAAGAGGCATATGCCCTCGACTATGACACCTTTTACTGACAGAGTGCTTACCTTATGGATACATAATGTATAAAATTTAGTTAATCTGATTTCATTTAAGCAATATATCATTCCGTACGCTATCGTTGGGGGCCGTCGTTTTCATGTCAGATATCATTCTTGCTCGGGTATCACAAACGCTTGCTTCGGAACAGTCTTTAGAAGGGCTGGTCCGTCAGTTACTTGAGATGCTCGAATTAGTGACCAATATGGAATCGACTTATCTGACCAAAATTGATACCCAGGCGCAGTTGCAACATATTGTCTATTCACGCAATAGCGGCGATATGAACATCCCGGAAAACCTATCAGTGCCGTGGAAAGACACCCTGTGTAAACGCGCGATGGATGATAACTGCTTTTACAGCGATGACGTGGCAGGCCGCTGGGGCGACTGCGATGCGGCAAAAGCGCTGGGGATTACGACTTTCCTTAGTACACCGATTCATCTGACAGATGGTTCGCTGTACGGCACACTGTGCGCGACCAGCACGACGCAAAAACCGTTGAGTTTTAACAGCGAACACGTTTTACAACTGTTTGCGAGCATCATCGCGCGCTATATCGAAAAAGAGTCGCTGGTTTCCCAGTTACAGGAAGCCAACGCCGCGCTGGTGTATCACTCTTACACCGATGCGTTGACCGGCCTTCCTAACCGCCGCGCGGTGTTCGAAAACCTGGAAACGCTATTTTCACTGGCAAGACATCTCAATCATTCGGTGCTGTTGGCTTTTATCGACCTCGATAATTTCAAGAATATCAATGACCGCTATGGTCATCAGGCGGGAGATGCTTTTTTACAGCAAGTTGGGCAACGGCTTAAGCTGGGCATTTCTGCCGACGATCAGTTGGGCCGGTTAGGTGGCGATGAGTTTATGGTTGCGACGCTTGCGCGCTCAACGGCGCAGTTGGCTCAGTTTACCGAAACCCTGCGTCAGTTGTTGGTTGGCGATTATCTGTTGGGCGACACGCTGATTCACTACCCTGGCGCCAGCATTGGCGCAGTGAGCGTTAATCCTCACGATATGGATCCAGACGGCGCTCTGCGTGCGGCAGACAGCGCAATGTATGAGGACAAAAAATTTCGCCATCGTCCGGAAATTAGCGCCCAGAAGTTCGGTTAATTACAGTATCATACGCCGCATGTATACATAGAAATCAGGATGTCACCATGAGATTGGGTATCGCCTTCCCCATCGTTATCTTCTTTATCGCCGTTGCCTTCCTGGGCTGGTTTTTTATCGGCGGTTATGCGCTGCCAGGAGGAGCACAATGAGAAAGACCACGATTATTATGCTGATCGTTGCCATTGTCACCGTTGCAGGCATCCAGCTCGGCTGGTGGTAAACCGATGATAAGCCGCGCACGGTCGGCTTATCGCTCTTCTCCGCGCCGCTCTTTCATCTCATACATTCCCGCATCCGCCTGTTGAATGGCAGCATCCAGCGAATCCAGACAGGGCGCGACACCCCACGAAACAGACAACGAAACCGTATGCCCCTTCGGGTTAAACGGGAATACGGCAATCTTTGAGGCTATCCGCTCCGCAGCCATGTGGGCGTGCGCAATATCCGTGCGGCTCAGCAGCACAATAAATTCATCGCCACCGCTGCGGATAACCCAATCGCGATTGCCACGAATTTCACTCAACATGCAGTGAGCTATCGCCTGTAGCGCACGGTCCCCCGCTTTGTGACCAAAACTGTCGTTGATGGTTTTAAATTTATTACAGTCAAACAGAATCACGGTCATAAACGGCAACGATCGCTGTTGGATCAAGGCGAAAATATTGCGCGTAAAACAACCGGTTAGCGGGTCGCGATAGAACCGCAGGTCAGCGTGATTCAGGTGATAACGAATCAGCAAAAACAGTACCAGCAGCAACAGCGGCGCTAACGCCAGCAGCGCCAGCGTACGGCTATCCTCGGTAATAAATAGCCAAAGCGGCAGCGCGTATTTAACGTCGTAGCGTAATGAGACTTCGTGAATATGGTAGTTATCCAGCCAGCGGCAGTTATTGACGACACACAGCACGTCTCCGGTCTGACGGCTCAGAAAGCCCAGAATCAGCCCTTTCGGTAACTGGTTATCGAATGCCGATTCCAGCATCGTTCGCAACTCCGGGCGCGAAAGATCATAGACCAGATAACCAATAATATGGTTGCTCACCACGCTTTCCGTCAGATCGTAAATATAACTCACCACGCTGTAGGCTTTTTCATCGGTAATTTTATCGATGTAAAAGTTGGTCACACTCAGCGATTTTTTACGAATGCTCTTTTGTAGCACACGGTCATAGAACAGTTCCGGTTCAGAGAAAAATTGCCGAGGATCGCGCGCCATCTGTGATGTTTCAAAACTAAAGGGCAAAGAGTCGGCGGCGTTAAACCAGTAAAACCAGCGGCCATCGCTGGCGATGATATAGCGA
This sequence comes from Kluyvera fluvialis, assembly GCF_059725275.1. Classification (NCBI taxonomy): domain Bacteria; kingdom Pseudomonadati; phylum Pseudomonadota; class Gammaproteobacteria; order Enterobacterales; family Enterobacteriaceae; genus Kluyvera; species Kluyvera fluvialis. The sequence continues at coordinate 2,911,781 of NZ_AP046142.1, forward strand.
TGGATATCGTGTTGTTCGGGATTAAGCGCACGTATTTTTTCGCGAATAAACTCCGCAGCCACATAGATGCAGCGGGCGCTGCGCTCCGGTATACGAGTCAGTAATGCACCGCGATTATGGTCAAATTGATGGGGGTCAGCATTGATACCCCAGGCATTGCCCCGGGAATGAAAGACATCGGTATCACCGCACTGAAGATTGCGGCTAACCTGCTGATAACGTACCCCAGCCGCTTCCGCCATCATCTCGTTATCGTTAAACATCATCACCATCTGATTTTGTAACACGCCAATGCCTTCGCTTACCTGCGACACCGTGCGCTGATACAAGAACAAAATGGTGAGGCAGATCAACAGAAAAGTGACCGCTGCCGATGCCAATAACGCCTGTTTCTTACGTAGACTATCCTGAATAATTCTCACTACCACCCCATACTGACCGGGTTAACGCTCTGAAAAGCCACCCACGCCGTCAGCATAATCATCACCATACGTTTCATCACGTATCAGGATCATTATGGATGATATCTCTCGTAAGCAGGAATTTGATCGTCTCAGGTCTTTGCCTGAATGGCAATAGGGTTTGACGCAGGCGAGACGAATGCTCGCCTGGCGTGGATTACTGCGCGTTATCGGGGCCTAAAAGCAGGAAGCCCAGCGGGATAGAAAACAGCACGGTGAAGATTGAGCTATACACCATCACCATCGCACCTTGCAGCACAAACATGCTGGTCGTCCACTCGGAGTACGGCAAATTATATTCACTCACCACTCCACCAAACGTTGCGCGCCCCACTACCGCGACGGCAATAGTGAATATAACAAAAGCGGACAGCAGGAATTTCTTGCCGTTTGGCGTCCGCAGTTTTTCCAGAATCATCGCATCCTCCCGACGCAAATATCACCATATTCTGCCGTAGTTGTAACATTACCGAAGAACAATTTGAATATTTTTGTTTCATTAAAAACACATTTATTCTTTTTTATTGAACAAATATTTAACCAACATCAAAAGATGCATTATAAATGCAATTTCCGATAAACAGCGAAAGTGATTTGTGCTTTAATACTTTCAACGTAAGGGGGAAAACATGCTACGCATTCCGCAAAGTTGCATTCATACCCGTTCCACACCGTTTTGGAACAAAGACACCGCACCTGCCGGTATTTTTCAGCGTCATTTGGATAAAGGAACACGCCCAGGCGTTTACCCGCGCCTGTCCGTTCACCAGGGCGCCATTCGCTATCTTGGTTTCGCCTCTGAGACGTCGCCAGAGCCAGATAGTGAACTGATAATCCACGCCGGTCACTTTGGCGTATTTCCGCCTGAGAAGTGGCACTACATCGAGACAATGACCGACGACACCGTGTTTAACATCGACTTCTTTGTCGAAGCTGATGTGCTGAAATCGCTATAGAACCACCCGGTTCTGGAGTAAGGAGCCATCTATGTTACGTATTCCTGAACATTTTGTTCACTCTCGCTCAACCCCGTTCTGGAACAAAGATACTGCGCCGAAAGCCCTGTTTACCCATCACAACACTAAGGCCCACGTTTATGGCCGCCTTTCGGTGATGCAAGGCGCGGTGCGTTATTTTGGTTTCCCGGATGGTGATGCGACAGAGCCAGACGTTGAATTGGTCATCGAAGCAGGCTCTTTTGGCATTTCTCCGCCGCAAAAATGGCATCGCATTGAACTGCTGACGGACGATACCTATTTTAATATCGACTTTTTCGCCGACCCTGATGCCACACTGGAAGGAACCGGTTTGGGCAAAGTCGTCAATTCACATAAGGGGAAATAATATGGCTAAGGCAACCTATACGGTGACTGTCACCAATAACAGCAATGGCATTTCTGTCGATTATGAAACAGAGACACCAATGGAGCTGCTGGTTCCCGATGTCGCAGCGGAAGTCGTCAAAGATTTGGTCAATACCGTTCGCGCCTACGACACTGAAAATGAGCATGATGTGTGTGGTTGGTAAACGCTAAAGGGTAGCGAAATGGGGGCATCAGCCTAATGCTTTTCAGTTAAGGGGATTTCTACTTTTAGTATCGCCGCAGCCACGTCAGTGCGGTCTTTGAATGAACAGCCAGAACCTGAGTTGCTGAAACCGATGAGTCCCCGATGGAAATCGGCGAGCCGGAGAAAGGAAGACAAGGTCAGACCGCCAGGGATGGCGGGCTGAGGCGAACCGAGACAGGAAGTCGAGTTTCGCCGTGCCGCAGGCTGGAGTTCGCAGGCGAGCGCAGTGCGAAGCACCGATTTCCCTGCGGGGCCGAGGGGATTGTCAAGGGGGACTCGGCAGTCCCCCTTGACCCGTTCACAGGTACAGAGGCTTCATGTTCTACAAAACATCAGGTGAACGGAATGTGGCGCTTAACTGACAAGCATTAGGCTGATGCCCCCATCTGCGCTCGCCGTGGTTTGGAAATGAGTTCTATTGAGCAATACCAGGAAGTAACAAACAAAAACGCCGCACAATGGCGGCGTTTTTCAAAGCGGGAAGGTTTACTCGAAGAATACATCCGGGTTATCAGCCAGCGAGACAAACGTTTTGCTGTTTTTATCCAGCGCACGAATATCACCGCTTTCAATATCGTAAACCCAGCCATGCAGGCGGATAGTGTTATCACGCAGCCCTACCGCGACTGACGGGTGTGTTTTGATATTGTTCAACTGCGCGATGACGTTCTCTTCCACCATCGCATTCACTTTATCGGTTTCATTATCCCAGCTTTTCTTCTCGACCACCGCTTTCGCGGCATCGGAATAACGCAACCAGTGAGAAACAGCAGGCATTGGCTCCAGGCACTGGCAAGTGGCGATAGCCTTCATCGCACCACAGTTGGAGTGACCGCAAATCACAATATTCGTCACGCCTAACGCAACAACAGCGTATTCAATCGTCGCCGATACACCACCCGGCTCAGGACCAAAGGAAGGCACGATATTACCGGCATTACGGATAACAAACAGTTGTCCAGGATCTTGCTGCGTCACCAGCTCTGGCACCAGTCGGCTATCAGAACAGGAGATAAAAAGTGCTTTTGGATTCTGGCTGGAGGCCAGACTGCGGAAGAGTTCCTGACGTTGAGGAAAAACTTCTTTCTGAAAGTTGAGGAACCCTTCGATAATATGTTGCATAGCAGTATCTCTTTTTTCGTTTTTTACGCAGGTCATGATTGAAATCACGTTTTCAGTGTACCACTTGCGAACAGAAGAGAAAGGCTTCAATGATAAACGGCATAGATGAACGCACCGATAGACACATAGTTTTGGTTATCAATTCTTCTCCGGCTGGTGTTCCCCCAACAGGTTCAGCACTGCGTTATTAAGCTCAGCGATTTTGCTAACAGAATAAGTGAACAATCCCTTTCTAAGAAAAGAACGTGATAAAGGCATGAGGTAAAAGAGTATTACCGCTCACATGAAAAGACGATAAGAGGAGTGCAGTCATAAGGAAGGGAGTAGTGAAAGCCGCCCGAAGGCGGCAACGGAGGATTACTCACCGATTTCCAGCGCATCCTGGATGGCATCGGCCAGCGCGGCAACTTCCTGCGAAACGTTGCGCAGGTCCATCTGGGAGCGGATCCCCGAATTTGCCGTAGAGGCGGAAACAGACGCTTTGGAGATCTCCAGAGCGGCCTGCACGGCCAGTAAGCGCTTGCGGTTTTCTGCGGCATCGACGCCGGTGGCGTCGTCGAGATCGAAGTACCCTTCTAACATGACTCTCTCCTTATGTATTCATCCCCAGTGTAGGGGGTTAACCATGAGCAAGCCATCAAAATTATGCCTTTGTATGACAATGCGCCGACGACCGGAAAATGATGCCGATTGGGTCGTCGTCAGCCTCAACCGCGCGAAAATCACGACCAAACTTTATTTAACCGAAATCTTCATCTACGCCATAATTTTTAAGGTTATTAACCTATTTCTTCCACAAAAATGATGCGTATTGTTTCCGGAGATAAACGTTTAGACAAATGAGAAAACACATTGAATATTAATCACAATGTAATACTCCAGGAGTTTGGTGACATAATCGGCCTAACGTTATCTTTTGATAAAAACGGCCGCTGCCCCCTGCTGGTGGATGGACAAATTCTTATCTCAATAGCCATCAGGGGCGAGTACTGGCAGTTTCATAGCCTACTGATGGAAGATAAACAGTATAATAACAGTGACCTTTTTACATTTTGCCTGCAACTGAATATTGCTCTCGCAGAGGATAATGCCGGAGCATTGGCTTATGATCCTGTTTCAAAATATCTAATCTATATTTCATCTCAAAGTGAGCCGGCAACCGGCGGAGAACTATTGGAGATAGTCCGCTCTATTATATCTCACAGGGAACTCATCCTCATAAAATTAAAAGACTTTAACCAGCACATTATATAACACGCTATATTAAAAGTAAGGAGATTAACATGTCACAAATGATAGATGCTACAGGAGAGATTCTTAAAAGCTACGACATTGCAAGTTCAGGCGATACATTTCCAACGATAAAGGAATCAGTCAGTGAATGGAATGGAACTGAATGGCTGACTATAAACACCAACACCCCTGAGCTTAACGAGATTTTAACGGGTTATGACCGCGTAAAAAAAATATCGCAGTTAGCATCCCGTAAATATGATCTGGTCAGTAATTTCATGGATGTATTAGAACGCATACATAAAGACCTGCCAATAGATGAACATAACAGAAAGCATTATTCTATTCCCAACTTGAATTTCAGCATAGCTCGGGATGATTTAAAGGTAATCGATCTCCTGGACATTATAGAGCGTGCGAAAAAAAACTTTTCGGTCGCGGCTAATGACACTCCGATTGTCGAAGAAGAAATTACATTTAAAAGAGTAACCCCTAACTACACTTCTGCTTACCCCCACGTCTCCAGGCTACCGCTCCTGGAGGATGTCTCTGAAGTAGATAATTCAGATGCCGTAGATAGCAGTCATCCCGTAATGATAAAAGAATGTGACCTAATAGAAGAACTCAATTCTGGGCTATTACTGAATAAACTAGTGGAAGAAAAAAAAACCAGCTACATATTTTTTAACAATCCAAACTACAATGAAAAAATAGCCGACAATATCGCCAATTACAACGATTTATTTGATACCAACGATGTCACAAAGGTCATAGCATCAATTTACCTGGCCAGAGCTGCAGACATCGATGAATCATTAATAAGAGAAAGCGTTAAATCTTATACTGATAATTTTATCGCGATGAGAAATGAACTTGAAGAAATCATCGATAAATTAGATAGATCTGGAGATTATATAGATGAAGATTATACCAGACAGTTAGATTGCCTTAATGATCTTCTCAATTATCTTGATCAGGATTCATATCAGTCCTCAACTGAGGATGATTTAGGTAGTGACATTCTGCAGAAAATCATGATTAACCCAGACATGATCGACACGCCGGAACTGTTAATTAAAAACAAAGAAGATATCATTAAACTTTTCCATATATCAGAACGTTATGCAGAAATAATAGATGACTATTTCAGCTCAATAAAACAACAATCTGATGAAAAATTAACAGCTCTCTATCAGGCTGTCAGGGCTAAATTTAATTACCCAGAAAATGAAAACTTTGAGGCACTCCTGGTCAAGCTCAAGAACGATCCAGACAGTGCCATTCAAGTTCGTAGCGTGATAGAGGCATCGATAGCTGTTGGTACAAAGATGAGCGCTAACACTTATACACTTGAATCAGCAGAAGCCAATCAAAGAGATGGTGAAATTAGGGGTATCAAAGCCTGGCTCGCAGACCCTAATTATGCAGATAACATGTTTACTGAACTTAAAGGAGTGTACGAAGAATACCGTAAATCTCTCCAGAATTTATCAGCCACAGCGAAGGGGGATGATTTAACAATCATCAACAATGAACTACGATGGACAACGGATCTCATCGGTATTTTTGATGGAATACTTCCCTGCCTTGATAAAAGATTGGCCTATGATATCCAACGCTCTAGCTTAAATGAAGGTTATCAAGCCATTACTGGAAATATCCGAGGGCTATATCAGGATCTGAAATCTGGCATAACTCAAGCATGGGCTAAAAGAGCGAAAGAGATAGAAAACAACCTAAACGCTATTAACCAAGAAACCATCGGATTAGCGGCTGAATATAAAGCCACCAAAAAAAGTTTAGACGAGATAAAATCTTGCGCATCTGCAATACCCAACAACAAATATATAAATGATACTGAACATAATCTTGTTAACGAAAGAGAAGAAGAACTACAGGAACGTTTCAATAATCTTGAAGCAAAGATTAAATTACTAGATGCAGAGTATCTTGAGCTTCTTTATAAGGCAAAAACAGAGCATGACACTATTCGCAATCACTTTGAAAACGATGATTACAATAGTGCGATTGGGCTATTTGGATTTGCGACCAGTGTCAAAAACTATATCGTATCACTATTTAAAAGTGACCCAACAGATAGATTCTTCACCGATTTATTAACAAAGCGCCAATTAGCCAAGCATGGCATGACATCGATGACTGAGGCTTATCAGGAATTAATAAATAAACTATCCTCAACCGTATCAATTTCTCTATCAACTGAGAACTTATCCACTGAGAACTTAAGTAAACTTAACTCAACCATTATGGCTTCCTTACGGCCAGCAGTCACCAGGATTTATCAATTCGCAAAAAACCATCCCGATAAAGCGAAAGATCTCCTTGTAAATTTAACTCATGTTCTTTCATTTTTCACGGATGCCGAAGGGGCAAAAACGGTCCTTAAACTGGCCGAAGTTGAAAATGTTTTAGATAATATACTACATGGCGAAAGAGAGCCTTTAAACAATATGGAGCAGTTTGATTTGGAGCCAGAGATAATTGCGCTTTGTCATCTTTCTGGCTATATGCCTTATATCTTCAAAGCATCACTAGAATTAGGTAATCAAATTAACCAAAACTCTTTCTATTCATTGATTAACCCCGGAAGCTATGCAAAGGTGCTGGGCAGCGTTGCCGGTGAAATGCTTAAGAAGCAAGCATCAATATGCTTGGCTGGAAATAAGACTGTAGAGATGTATGTCAATGCACTTAATCATACTTTAGAATCGCAGGCTTCAGCCCCAGGAGCAGAAGCACGCTTAAAATCCATAACGGCCTATCTTGCTAGTCGAGAGATCATAACGGAAACAGGAACGTTGTTCAGAGATGCTGCAGAAGTAGGAGCAATGGGGGCAATCAAAAGAAAATGGCAAGATCTATCTCTTTGGTGGGAGCATGCACCGATAGAAACAAAAGTATTGTGCGTGACTTTAGCTGTCGCAACCACAGCAGTTGTTGCATCAACGATGGCTACTGGCATCATTTTTTCTGCCGGTTTGGTAGGTATTATCCCAATAGTATTAGCTGTACTGGTATCCGTACCTGTCGGCGCGGTGGCTGGCGGAGGATTAACTAAGCTATCACTTAATATGCTCAGTAGATTTAACCTCTTTAACTTACAAGATGTCGCCAACAGAGTGCGTCAGGATATGACAAAAATTCGTATGGAAGAAATGAAAAAAGACTTAGAAAAAATAAAAGAGCATTACATAAAGCAACTGGAAAATAAAGACGTCGTAATTGCTATTGATACACCTTAATAGTCACTAACGATGGACTGACGATTAGTCAGTCCATCGCATTATTAACGACAAAGCCAAAAGATTATTAGGCTCAGAATTGCCACTTAACGCCAATCATAGCCGATGTATTATTATACCCCTGGTCACCCAGTTGGACGCCGACATGACCCCACGCATTCAGATGTGAATTTATCTGCCCTTCCACACCGGCTTTTACCTCCGCAATATTACGCGAGCCATCCTGATGAACTGAAACCCCATCCAGATGAGTAGTGAACGCTTTGCTGTTATGCAACCAGTTCACTTCCATAAACGGCTGGAACTCACGTGATTTCCCCTCATCCATTTTATGATGGCTCTTGAGCCAGGTTTTGACGCCAAGACGGGTTTGAATATTACCGTGGCCTTCGCTACTGACTCGAGTGCTATTGTTTTCGCGGTGATTTTCCGCTTTCACTCCCATCCAGGTGACCTGAGCCTGAGGCTGGACAAACCATTGGTTCAGCGTTCCCTTACTACCTGTAAATTCAGCTAATTTTTGGCTGTACCCTGCTTCCAGTGATGCGGTAAACCCTTTCGATTTATAGGATTCAGCCTGCAATTCGTCACCTTTAACATGGTTATTGAACCAGTTGTACTGCGCCCAGCTATCCAGATAAGCGCCATTATGCGACTCATTATCGGCAAACCAGGTCGCATACATCCCCACGCTGTACCCGTTCACGCTCCCTTTTGAGCGGTAATGGGTCTGTGATGAGACGGTATTACTATGGTTGTTGCCATAACCCGCCATGACCCCTAAATGCCAGCGGTCGCCGCCATTCTGGCTCCATTGCGCAATATCTCCTCCCAGTTGCAGGACATATCGGTTGCTCTGAGTCTTCAACTGCCCGCTGCCATCACGCCAGTTGTTATGACTGCCCTCATGGCGCATCCACATGGTGGTTTTTTTCTGCTCACCCGTTACCGCATCGGTGTACTGCATTTTCCCCAGCCGATCGTGCAGCCGAGTCGCAAACAGGGTGTTTGCTGCCGCCAGGTTAGCGGTATAACTTCCGGCCTCTGGGCGTAAGTCATTACCCGACATGCCTTCAGGTTTCGGCTGTGGATCAGACGTATTTTGGCCGCTGGTCAAATACCAGTTTCCGCTATTAGCCCCCTGGCCACGTTCGAGGGTGTAATCATAAGCACCGGCTACGATACGCCCGTCCTGGATAAACTCACCGTCAGATTGCCCCCCCACATGGATAAGTTCGATGCCATTGAGCGTTTTTGCCCCTGAGCCACCGGCATTGTTCACGCTGACAAAGGTTGTGCCGCTGGTGTCTCCCTGCACAATCAGTTTATCGGTGGTCGAGTCGTCGCCATTGAGCGCCGTATTCAGTACCAAACGCCCGTTATCACCACTGTAATTCCCGTTCACAATCAGTTTATTGCCAGCCTGTTGCCCGGTAATACCAGTGGCCATTTCGCCGCTGTTAGTCAGATTTCCGCCAACGGTAAACTGTGAAGGAGATGCTGATTTCCCGTCACCGACCTGAAGCAACCCGGCATTATCAATGCTACCGGCCACGCCCCCAAAACCAGAAAGTTTACCCTGTTGCGCGATATTGATCTGCTGGCTGGCAAGCGTAACCGATTCCGTTGCACTGCCCAGTGCCAGAGCGCCTTCTTTGATATCGGTCTGGCCGCGCCAGGACATATTGTTGCCAACGGTGAGCGTACCGGCCCCCATTTTGCAAACACTCCCCGTGCCGCTAATACTGTTTCTCAGCTGCCAGTCTGCGCTGTTGTGCAGAATCAACGTACCGTTATTCTCCACGCTGGCGCTGCCCAGATTTTCCGCGTCAGAGGCGATGAGCTGAGAGTCGCTATCAAGGGTGAACTGGCCAGAAAAATGGCTATTATTGCCTGCCAGCAGCGTATCGCTGCGGGAAAGCGCAACCACGCCGTCACCGCTGAGGTTATTACTCAACACACCAGAAGCCTCGTTGAGTGACAACGTTCCCGCAGTATTGATATCACCAGCGCCCAGACCCAGTAGATTGCTCATCTGTACGCTAGCACCTTTTGCAATGTTCGTTTTCGCTGTCAGCGTACGGTTTTCACCCACAATCTCCAGAGTGCCGCCATGAATATTCAGCGTACCGTCCCCGGTCAGTGTTCCTGCCGAAGTCCCGCCGTCGGTCAGCGTCAAACTGCCGCCGTTGATATTCAATTGGGAATCTGCCGCACCACTCAATTTCCCTATTGTCTGGCTGTGCCCATTCATATCCAGCGCAGTCTCTGCCGCCAGACGTAGTTCACTGGTGTTGCCCAGCACATTATCGTTATTGAACAATAGGTTCCCGCTGCGCACATCGGTAATACCGGTGTAATCATTATCCCGGTTAGACAGCGATACGGTCTGCCCTTTCTGACTATTGAAAGCCAGGTCGCCATTGCCGCTAATCTGCGCGCTAAGATCTGCCGCATTCCCGGACTTGTTATTGGCACTCAGTACCAGAGCATCATTGCCGGAGGTCAACAGATCAAGCCGTGTCAGGCCATAACCGATGTACAGGCCGTCGTTGTTCGCGCCGCTGGTCAGGCGATAATCATAACTACCTATCGCGACTTTTTGCCCATTTTGATTAATATCCCCCTGTTCACCGCTAGATATTTTCTGGCCATTTTGATCGAGCAACTGCAAATTAGCCGCATCACCGAGTACCGTTGCCCCATTCGCCGATACCAGTTGAATGGTGTTATTACCATCATCCAGTTCAGTCAGCGACATCGAGGTATCAATATTGCGCGAGACGGAATCGACCACTCCGGTATCCGATATCTGGACAGCCCCATCCCCTCTCAAATCAAGAGAGTGACTGACTTGCACAGTGCTATCCGTCTGCTGTGTCCCGGCATTCAGAGTACCAAAATCCAGGGTTCCCCCTGAGAAAGCCAAAGCGTTCAGCGATTGTGTCCCCGTCCCCACAGAAATATGGCTTCCGTTACCAGCAATTAACCCCGCCCCCGACATGACGGCAGCGTTATCTTTTAGGTTAAAGACGGTATCCTGTAATTCCAGGCTACCGCTGAACTTCCCGCTATTAACGCCATCCTTGAACGAAAAGCTGTGATTCCCAGTATTAATGCCAAGAATACCGGTGCCAGAAACAACATTAGAGAAAACCCAGTCTTTTGTAGTATTTAGCTGGAGTTTGCCATCAATATTCAAAGCCGCAGAGCCGATATTTTTTTGGTCGGTAATATACGCTGCCGCATCCGAAGCAATATCTATATTGCCTCTTAACGAGGTATTATCGCCAGACAACGTCACCGCGCCGCTGCCAACGGCAATCGTCCCGTTACCCGAGATGTTATTCCCGAAGACCATATTTTCGCCAGCATTCAGCTGTAATTTGCCGCTGTTTGTTATGTTCGCAGTGCCAAGATTCTGAGTGACCCCCAGAACCGCATTTTTGGATATTTTCACCTCACCGCTAAAAGCTGAGTTATCACCGGTTAAGAACGTCGTACCGTTTATCGCATTGATATAACCCAGCCCTTCACTTCCGCTGGCGATATCAGCAGCGATCACCGCATTATCATCCGTATGGTTTAGCGTAATTTTCTTATCCGACGTCGAAGCCCATACAAACTCAATTTTATCTGCATCAATGATCCCCGCCGCCTTCGCCGCTTTACCTTCCTGAGCACCTAGAGCCAACTCCGATTTGGTGCTTAGGTTTATTTCAGATGCAGAAATTTTCCCACCCTCTGAAACTACCAGCGTGGTATTGGAGCGTTGGTCAAAATAGCCCAGGCTCAAACGCTCCTGAGCATTAATCTCACCCTCATTATTCACTGAAAGGAACTGATCACCGCCAGAACTGCCGCTAACCCCCATAAAAAAGGTTCCGGTATTCACCTGACTTCCTTTACCGCTGATATTCCCTTCCTGATATGTCAGGCGACTCGTACCCTTAACATGAATTTTGCCGCCGTTCGAAACATTAAAATATCCCTGGTCGTGTCGGATATTCGACTGTGAATCGTAGAGATCATCCGCATATAGCTCACTACCGGCATTGGCGACATTCAGAAAGCCGGTCCCCTTCAGCAGCACATTTAATGGGCCATTGATATGCACCTTCCCTTGGGTAATATCCAGCCCGCCGCCTGAAGCAAGCGTCAGGCGGTAACGAGATGAGTCTGTGGCGTTAATAACCAAATTGGCATTATTGGTAACAGTAATATGATAATCAACCGTTTGGTTAGCAGAACCAAACTCAACGGTCTCATCTTTGTTGATGGTGACATTGTTCGCTAACGCCATAGATGAGAATAAGCTGATTACGCCAAATAAAATGGCCTTTGCTTTCTTCCCCTTAATTCGACTACCCAGCTCGGAACAAACACACCAACAGTGACGGGACCGACTCCATTTAAGCTGATATATCTTATTCATAATACTCCCCAGAAATTAATCCAAGAAATAACATATCGCTCATGTACCGCTATACACCATAAAACCCCCACAAGCCAAAACTCATGAGGTAAAATAAACAAACGAATATAGATAGCTGCTCACCACAGGCAAACAGCACAGGGATAACAAAAAACAAACATCTATTGAACGTGTTTTATTCGATAGCGTGCTTATCCACCTCCGCAAGTGAGAATGCAGCCTGGATACCTGCGGATTATATTCATACAGAAAGCGAAATCAACACCCAAATACAGAACAAAATGCAATCAAAATATCGATGTGAACATATATCAATAGAAGTGATAATGCTTATTAATTTTTTTAATAGCAGAGATTAGAGGACATGAAATAAAACGGTTCTTCGCTGGCCCAGAACCAGGATGGCATATCACGATGTGGCGTCACAAAGAGTGCCCACTTTGGGTAAGAGGAAGAGTTCCGCTGCTACTGAGAAGTAGCAGAGATCGTTGGGCAATGCCCGATTAGCACATCATTTATTATATCTTACTGAGTTCATAACCTATATTAATCCGCTTGTAATCAACTGGATGTATCTCCCTACGCTCAATTTTTGATGATAAATTATCGATAAAGTAGTTTATATCATCACAATGTTTATTGCTCGGCAAATCGATATATTTATAATCCCACCATTTTAACTCCAGCAGTTTTTGAATGACGACATCTGGAAACCTATATTTAATAACTTTTGCGGGAACCCCAGCAACAATCGCATAAGGAGGAACATCTTTTGTGACCACTGAGTTAGCGGCAATAACGGCACCATCGCCAATAGAAATCCCGCCTTTAATGACAGCACCATCGGCAATCCATACGTCATTTCCGATAACAGGATGAGCGGCATTGGTGTTATGTGGTTTAATCTCCCAATCACCACCTAATTTTCTTGCCAGATCCTCAAATTCTTTTTTGTATGTTAACCGACTCGTCGTGAATCGGTCGTACGGATGTTGCCCGCCCATCACCTTTGCGCCGCTTGAAATACTGCAATAGCGGCCAATGACGACGCCATTCTGAAAATAACAACCAGGTTCAGAGAACGCACCAACAGAACAAAATCCACGAAATGGCATCATAGAATACTCTTCTACAAATACATCACCTTGAATTTTTATTTTTTCTCCTCGCTTAAATAGCAGAAGATCGCGCCTTGAGTAAACACCTTTTACTTTTTTATTTTTATCCCCTTGCATTAAGTAAATATTATTTTCAGTTAAATACTCCTCATGGAATTTATTCCATCTGAAAGAGTAAATCGGGGCAGTGCTCATAAAAACCTCAACTTTGCCATGTAAATAATAACAATATCATTGGTTATAATGTTATTCAATTGGATTGTAATTACTCTCTGATTTTTCATCAAGAACCTATTGGCTTAATTGTCCACGCGAGAAAAGTCATTAATGCCCCGCTACAAACCTGCACAACACAGATGTTATAGTAAACTAGCAAGATTGCATGGGTACACCACAATACGGAATGACGAAATATGAACAAACAAAAGCGATGCCTCGGGCATATTGCCATTGTCGTTGATGATTACGATAGAGCTATCGAGTACTACACCCAAAAACTGGGATTCACATTGGTTGAGGACACACCTCAACCGGGTAAACGCTGGGTCGTTGTAAGCCCCAATCCTGACAGTGATTGCACCCTTCTTTTGGCACGCGCCTCAAATGAAAAACAAGCCGCATTTATCGGCAATCAGTGCGGCGGACGGGTATTTCTTTTCCTCCAGACAGACGATTTTTGGCGCGATTACAATACGATGAAAGCTGCGGGTGTCACGTTTTGTGAGGAACCGCGACAGGAAGAGTATGGGACAGTAGTTGTTTTTGAGGATCTTTACGGAAATCGCTGGGACTTATATCAGAAGAAAGACGAGCGCTAAAACGCTCACGTGCCGACATAGATATTATATAAAGGTAAGCGTTAAGTGAGCGCCGTATTGACGGCTATTTATTGGTGAGATCTACATTCCATGGCAGCAGTTTGGCCACTTTGTTGCTGGGCTACTCCGGCAGTATGTAGTGGCACAGTATTACTTGACCACTACAAGTTGCAATGTGCCGGTGATGAGAAGCATGGCAGGAACCATCACTAAAAGGCTATACGGCATACTGAACGCAATGCGGCATAACGTTTCAAATGGTAATGCCGAAGCACTGAACAGCAAAATAAGGTTACTGAGGATTAAAGCCAGAGGATACCGAAATCGGGAGCGCTTTAAGCTGGGAGTGATGTCCCATTATGGTCGGCTCAATATGAGCTATTGAGCCGGAATAAACTCAGAAAATAGTATCCAGCAGTTGAGCTTTCATAGTAGCCTCAAAGGGAATAATTTCGGCTTTAGCGATATTTAGTTTTTGGAATGGATCCTGGCTAAGGCGGGCTTTCAGAGATTCAATATTTTCACATTTTGCAAGAATGACACCACCATTACGGGGAATTCTCCTTCCTGAAGCAAGGAATACACCATCTGAGTAACCTTGTTTCAGCCACTCGACATGTTCAGGGATTTGAGAGTCAACTTCTTCGAGTGGTTTTATATAAGTTAAAACAACTACATAAATGGTACTCATTTTAAATGTCCTTGTAGAAACAGTGTTTTGAAATGCTACCACCAAAAGACGTAAAACTGAAGTAACGCGATGATTCCCTACCATAATGGGGGAAGACCATTATATATAAAGTATAAGTCGTAATTATATTCAGCAAAGAGGCGCTAAAGTAGGTTTGTGAAACTCGTTTATGACAAAACAGATGTTCGCAGGCATAAAAAAACGGGATTACATGTTGTCGATGATTGAGTCATCAAACTCTGACCATTTCAACGGTTTAGCACTTTCCGTACCTTTAACAATCAGGTCGGCGGCTTCGAACCATTCCATATAATCCAGTATTACATTAGTGATGTGTGATTAATATTATGAATTAATAAAATATATTACGGTTTTATACGATTAGGAACGCTTATTTAAAGCACTCATAATCCATTGATTATAAAAATTTAGGGAAAAGGGAATCCTCTACCGACAAGGGATTTTAAAGCGTGCGTATTTTCTCAATTCCCCCAACGGTGAAAAATTTACAGCCACAAAAGTCCGCTATAAGCGAAGAACGGAAGTTCTGTCCATATTTTTATTCATGGAGCTCGCGTTGGCAGTCATCCACTCAGCCAGAGAATCAAGTGTCGGACGCAGTGATTTACCCAGCTCGGTTATTTGATACTCCACCCTCGGTGGAACTTCAGCGAACACTTTTCTGTTCACCAAACCACGGGCCTCAAACTGCCGCAGCTGGCGAGTCAGTTCTTTTTGGGTGATAGGTCTGACTGCCCGTTGTAACTCACTGAAACGAACAGGTTCACCTAATAAAATCAGACGATAGAGGATTGGGATCGCCCACTTACCGGCGATCAGATTCACAAAACTCACCATTGGGCATCCGGTGTTACTCTCTGCTAAAGCCGAAATATTTTGTGTCATTGGATCTCCTGTCTCACTTCATAGCATCCCATAAGGTTCCTTAGTATCCATATGGTGCCTACTTCCCAAAGGATACTGAAGAATAAATAATTACTCCACGAATAAAACATGGGGTGGGAAAATGGGCAGACTTGATGCTAAATACGCGCTGATTACCGGTGGTACCAGCGGCATTGGTTTAGAGACCGCACGTCAGTTTCTGGCAGAAGGAGCAAAAGTTGCCATCACTGGTCGTAGTGAAAAAAAACTGCAGGAGGCAAAAAAAGAGTTAGGTGACGTTATTCTTTTTCAAATTGAGGCTGGTGATATCCCTCAACAAGCTAACCTGGCAACAGCGTTACAGGAGCTATGGCCGAGACTTGATATTTTATATATCAATGCAGGTGATGTTACGCATAAGCCACTGGAATCCTGGGATGAGCAGGCTTACGACGCTCTGATGAATACAAATCTTAAAGGCCCATTTTTCCTGATCAAGGCACTACTTCCAATGCTTTCTGATCCATCCTCCGTTATTGTTTGTGGCTCAGTTAGCGCTCATATTGGTTTTCCACAAAGTAGTGCTTACGCTGCCAGTAAAGCCGCGATTCTCTCACTAGCACGAACACTTTCTGCAGAGCTTCATCCGCGTGGGATCCGTGTAAATGGCTTAAGCCCCGGACCGACTGAAACACCGGCATTGAACAAAGTGGGAGGCGGAGTGGATGAAGATAAACTCAGGGAAGAGATCCGGGCTCTGGTACCCATCGGGCGTTTAGGAACACCCTATGAATTAGCCAAGGCAGCCGTTTTCCTTGCTTCTGATGAATCTTCATACGTAGTTGGCACAGAGCTGCTCGTCGATGGCGGAGTTGGTAATCTTTAGCAGAAAATAATAACAGTGGCCTGGTTGAAAGGTTTCAGGCCACAATGAGCGAGGAGCAGACTTTCAGATTGTGATTGAACAGCAAATGAGATTTTGGATGAATACTCAGATGCCCGGCGTTGCCTTCATCTCATACGCCCAGTTCAGTAATAGCCAACTCAGCAATTTCAACCGGGACAGATATAGGATCATTACATTCAAGCGACCATGTCGCCGAAAGCCCGCACCATGCAATTATCCACTTCAGAAGTCGCTCTCTATTTATTCCCGATATCTCAGTGACTATCTCAAGCCGCTGTTTAAAAATACTCGGCGTTCTTGCAATATGATGCTCAGGATTCCCAAGATCCGGGTTGGTGAAAATATTAGCAAAGTCGAATCCTCTTTCGCCTAGTAGCCCTTTGGGATCAATGGCCAGCCAACCCAATGATTCGAAATCAAGTACGTTATCGTGATGCAAGTCACCATGTAATACGACGACGTCTTGCGGGGAGGAGAGCAGTTCCTGAGCGATCCCTTCGCAATGCGCCAGAATACCTCTATGCTCAAGGGCTGCGGGTTTTAGCGAAGAAAACCAGCGATGTAGAGGTGTAAGGTTTGGCAAAGGTTTATTTGGATTGCCGTGAAGCCTATTCGCAGTTGCACACAAAATTTGGCAGGCTGCATTGTCTTGACCATTTTGGGACATCGTTGACAGTGATGCCATACCTGTAGCGCGAGCGAGTAGAATGGCTTCTTTTTCATAAGCAATAACCGGTGCTGCGCCATTACCTTCCCACCATGCCATCAGCGAGTTCCCAATTTGCTCATCCGCATCATCAGTAACTTTCAGCATAGCCTTAATACCATGAGCCGCTGTTTTTACCGGGAGCAACATTGATGTGTGAGTTATAAATTTATCTCCATCCGCAATGAGCAACCAATGGCTTAACCAATAACTTAACTTGTCTGCATCCATCGCGATTCCTTTAAAATCCTTATTGTCGCCGAGCGTATCGGGACATACATCCGAGCTATCTTAGCCTACGGATCCAGATATTCCCTGAAATTGTTCACTGAACCAATTCGATAATTGCCAGCTCAACAACTTATAATGTAGCGGATGCTTTATCATTGCTGTCGAGTGACACTGTTGTTGAGAGACCGCTCCTCGCAATTATCCATTTAAGAAGATGCTCTCTATCCAGACCAGACATTTCGGTTCGGTAACAAATCTCAGTCGTTGTTTAAATATACTTGGCACAGTGGACTGGTTAGCGTTCTCAACGCTTAAATTTTAGTTCCCTATGTCACGCGGTTTTGCTTGTTGCCGGATTTCAACTCTTGAACAAACATCAGTGCTGTTGCCCGTAAATTCAACACAACGCGGCAAACAAATTTGCGAGTCAAGGCGTCGGCTATTAAGAGTCTGGCTAACTATCATCACATAGTGGCTAATTCTGATACGCGAAGGGGTTTACATAACCAGGCTGTCAGCGCGCAGGCTGTGAGAACAAGCCCCAACTGTTGTACCAGACCAGCGACTCCCAGCATCACACCTAGCAGTAAATAGTAGGTCAATCCGAATAATGCTCCAGCTGTTCCTGCCTGCTCCCGATAGTGACGTAGAGCATTGCTCAGTATATTAGGTATCGCAATCCCATAGGCGACGACAACTCCGGTAACAGGCATTAAAATCCACGGCGAACTCTGTAAGCTCCATGCGGCAAGGCTGGATAACAGGGCCAAACTACAAGCATGACGAACCAATTGCACAGGTTCCAAGCCTGTGACCAGTAACTTCCGGTTCAGAAGACTTCCAGATAGCGAGGCAATAGCCAGTAGTAATCCCGTCCACCCAAATGCTCTGGCTCCCCAACCCAACTGCTCGAAAAGAAAAGGTGCCAGGCTGTAATAACTGAAAATCATTGCATTGAACAGTGAAACCAGCATTGCATTTCGCCAAAGCGAACTGTCACACGCCATGCGGACAGCCAGACAGCCCATACGAGGTGTGATGGTATTTAACGGCCGTGTTTCCGGCAGCATAAAAGCAGTAAGTACCAGCAGCAATATCGCCAGCAACGACAGTGCAATAAATACCCCAATATGACCGTAAATACTCACGATCCAGCCCCCGCTCACCAAACCAAACACCGGACTGACTGCCAGTGCAGCCCCCATGATAGAAAATACGCGAGCCAGGTTCGTGGATTCATAACTGTCCCGTAACATAGTCTGCACCACGACAGATCCTGCAGCAGCACCCAGAGCTGACAACATGCGAGCCAATAACAACATATTAAAATCTGTAGCAACGATTGCCATCACGGCTCCTGACCCATAGCAGGTCAGGCCAAACATCATGGCAAGACGTCTACCAATGCGATCACTCAACCAACCCCATAGTGCTACACCAATAGCAAAGGCGACAAAGTAAACTGAAAGTGTCTGAGCGGTACGTTCACTGCTCACGTTGAATGTAAGAGCAATATTTGGTAACGCTGGGCTGTAGATCGTTTCCACGAGTTGCGGAAACATGATCAGCAGAGTTAGCAACCATAGTGGTGGCCGGTTAATAGTATTCATAGCGATGCTTCAATAATGAGGGAATAGATACCATTATTGCGGAAAGGAAGTGGTCACATTACAATCATAAGGACTAAATATATAAAATATCGGACAAATGGCTAAAATTAATCCGGATCAATTTTTTGACACAGATAGCTTCGATACCCCAGTAATCGGTATTGCAGCCGATCTGGGGCTGCATGATTCTGGTCGACACAGCCACCGTCGCCATCAATTGCTATTTTCTGCTGCGGGTTGTATCACTATTGAGCTGGAAAAAACCTTATGCCTACTTCCACCACGTCGCGCAGCCTGGATCCCCGCAGGCACTGTTCATCGTGCCATGATGCGTGGCGTAATGGCTTACCGCTCGCTGTATTTTTCAACTACGTTGCCATTTCCTGATATGCCATTACAGGTCGTAGCTGTAAATCCTCTCTTTTACGAAGTCATTGAACGGATGGCATTTTGGTCATGGGACATGCCTGCGAGTCAACAGACCAGCCTGATCACCGTATTTAATGAAGAGCTACACACAGCGCGTAGTGAGAACTGGAGTTTACAGTTTCCCTCAGATCCGCGTCTGTGCTCATGGCTGGACAGCGTGCGCAGGGGCGAATTACCTCCACGACTGAGCCAACTGGCGCATCGAGTTGGTGCATGCGAGCGCACGATTAGTCGAATTTTTATCAGAGATACGGGGATGAATTATCAGAGCTGGCGACAACAATGGCGATTGCTGAAGGCAATGGAATTGGTTGCTGATGGAGCTAATATAAATCAAATTGTGCAGCAACTGGAATTTGTCAGCGACAGTGCATTCATCGCATTTTTCCGTCAGCATACAGGTATAACACCAAAACATTATTCAAATAAGGTGCGAACCGGAAGTGAGTAGTGTCCTGGTCAACTAAAACCGGCCACCGCTCAAGAAAATGACTGACAAATATAACTGTGGCAGAGGTAAAGGCTGGGTAGTTGTTGATCTAAAAGCGGGATGAATCCTGTGAGGTTTTGGGGAGGAATTTTGGGGAAGAATTTCGTTAGGTAAAAAAATGGGAGCCCATCGGCCCCCATTTTCATGTCATCCCAAAAAACGGGATTACATGTTGTCGATAATCGCGTCACCAAACTCTGAACATTTCAGCAGCTTAGCGCCTTCCATCAGACGCTCGAAGTCATAGGTCACGGTCTTGTTGTTGATAGCGCCTTCCATACCTTTAACAATCAGGTCGGCCGCTTCGAACCATTCCATATGACGCAGCATCATCTCTGCGGACAGGATGATGGAGCCTGGGTTAACTTTGTCCTGGCCTGCATACTTCGGCGCCGTGCCGTGGGTGGCTTCGAACAGCGCGCATTCGTCACCAATGTTTGCGCCTGGGGCGATACCGATACCACCAACCTGGGCTGCCAGGGCGTCGGAAATATAGTCACCGTTCAGGTTCATACAAGCGATAACGTCGTATTCAGCCGGACGCAGCAGAATCTGTTGCAGGAACGCATCGGCAATCACATCTTTAACGATGATCTCTTTGCCCGTGTTCGGGTTCTTAATTTTCTGCCATGGGCCGCCGTCGATCAGTTCACCACCGAATTCTTCGCGAACCAACTGGTAACCCCAGTCTTTGAACGCGCCTTCGGTGAACTTCATGATATTACCTTTGTGAACCAGCGTCAGAGAGTCACGGTCATTGGTGATAGCGTACTCAATCGCTGCACGAACCAGACGCTTAGTGCCTTCTTCTGAACATGGCTTGATACCGATACCGCAATGTTCAGGGAAGCGAATTTTCTTCACGCCCATCTCTTCGCGCAGGAACTTGATAACTTTCTCAGCGTCAGCAGAGTCAGCTTTCCATTCGATACCCGCGTAGATGTCTTCAGAGTTTTCACGGAAGATGACCATATCGGTCAGTTCTGGGTGTTTCACCGGGCTTGGAGTGCCCTGATAATAACGCACCGGGCGCAGACAAACGTACAGGTCAAGCTCCTGACGCAGCGCAACGTTCAGAGAACGAATGCCGCCGCCAACTGGCGTGGTCAGAGGGCCTTTAATCGCAACACGGTAGTCACGGATGAGATCCAACGTCTCGGTTGGCAGCCAAACGTCCTGGCCGTAGATCTGAGTGGATTTTTCCCCGGTGTAAATTTCCATCCAGGAGATTTTACGCTCGCCTTTGTAGGCTTTCTCAACAGCGGCATTCACAACTTTGATCATCGGTGGGGTGACATCAACACCGATGCCGTCGCCTTCAATGAATGGGATAATCGGATTGTGCGGCACATTCAGCTTGCCGTCTTTCAGGGTGATTTTTTGACCTTCCGCCGGAACAACTACTTTGCTTTCCATTCACCTCTCCTTCGAGCGCTACTGGTGTGCTCGTCATCCTTTACGCCACAGGTTGTTGCCGCTACTACACCCACTCCACTTAGCCTGGAGATGCACTGTCTTACCGTCTTCCTGCAACACAAAGAGTTAGAGCATTTTTGTTAATGTTTTGTAATAAGCCTGTCAATACTACCTGATTGTTTGACGCCATGAAAGACTCTCGTTATTAGGCTATAATGCGCGAATCTATAAAGCCTGAAAATACTATGAGCAAGACTTCATTTAGAAAAAACCAGCTTGAGCGATTCAGCTCCCGACAAGCAACCAAACAGCGTAAAGATAACCAACCAAAACGCGTTATTTTGTTCAATAAACCCTACGATGTATTGCCGCAATTTACCGACGAAGCCGGTCGCAGCACGCTAAAAGATTATATTCCCGTGCAAAATGTGTACGCCGCAGGGCGGCTCGACCGCGACAGCGAAGGTCTGCTGGTGTTAACCAATGACGGTGCATTGCAAGCCAGGCTGACGCAGCCAGGTAAACGCACGGGGAAAATTTATTATGTTCAGGTTGAAGGCGAACCGACAGCAGAAGCCATTGATATGCTGCGCAATGGTGTGACGTTAAACGATGGCCCCACGCTGCCCGCTGGCATTGAACGTGTTGACGAGCCGGAATGGCTGTGGCCGCGTAACCCACCGATTCGTGAGCGTAAATCGATTCCCACCGCGTGGTTAAAAGTGACGTTATATGAAGGACGTAACCGCCAGGTGCGGCGAATGACCGCCCATGTGGGCTATCCTACGCTGCGTTTAATTCGTTACGCGATGGGCAGCTATACGCTGGATAATCTGTCTAACGGCGAGTGGCGAGATGCCGACAGCCATGAGCGTGGGTAAACTTGCCACACTCATGGGCGGCGCAGGTTAAGAGAGATCAGGGACGATAATGCTCTTATACTTTTCTAACACCGGGGAGTTGACGTCCGATGGGTTTTGCAACTGCCATAGGTTGCGCGAGATGCCGTCGTTCACCAAATAAATTATCCCGGTTTCAATCGCTGACATCAGGCATAGCATTACAGGCTCGTTTACCGTAAAACCAACCTCACCTTCCAGTAAGCGCTGATAATCGATATAGCGGAACACCCCAGCCTGGAACTCATAAGAGAGGATTGTTTTACTGGTATTCACCGATGAAAGCACTTCGCCGGTGCTGACGTTAACCACCCGCAGGTTGACCGCAATTTGATCAAGCTGATACTCGGTGCTAGCGCCGATACCGAAGAAGCGCGCCCCTGCTCCGCCGGATTTCACATTGCTTTCATAGCCGATAATCGACCCTTCAATCAGGATATTGGCCGCCACCAGCGAAGGTAATTGGGTGCGGTTATTTATCGCGACAGTGCCATTTTCCTGCGCTGCGCGGATAATCTTGCGCTCGTTAAGCAGGTTTTGCAGGCCTTGCCGCTCCAACGGAATAAACCAGTTAGAGTCTTTTAATGCTGACACCAGCATGGCGGTGGCGCTTTGTGGAACCGAAGTCGAAAAGTTGCTCGCCGGATAAGGTTTAAACTGCCCAGTTTCATCCTGAATATTGTACACCGAGACAAAAAGCTTCCCTTTTGGCGAGGGCAGATGCGTTAAATCTTGATAACTCTGCGAGCGTGGCAATAATGTCGGTTTTGCTGCCTGTTTCGGGGAAGAGGTAATGCAGCCTGTCAGCGTCAACAGGCTAATAAAGAAAGCCACTACGCCAATGATATTTTTCATGTCAGCATCTCGTCACAGATTAATTTGTTGAAATACTGCTCAGACCGCTAACCTGAATGGTTGACGATTTCCCGGTGGCGCGGTCAAGAATATTCATCGCCAATTGACCATCGGTATTGGTAATATCGACAATAAAATCTTTGGTCACCAAACGTCCTGGTTTACCACTCGAAATATTGCCCATTAAACTGCCCAACAACTGCGACTGAATAGCCGAGGTAAAATTATCCAACGGTGAGGACGCCGATGACGCACTGCCCCAATCATACGCATTGGGATCTTTATAGGAGTTTTGCGCATTAGCCTCAGAAAGCAAAAAAGCGCCGTTATTAGGATTACCGCCAAAATTAGGGTTAACAAACTGGAAAGTTAAATTCCCAGCATAGGCAGTCGTTGAAAGTAAACGCATGACAAGAATCAAAGAAAGCATTTTCATTGTACACTCCTAAAACTCATCGCTGGTTAAGTCACCGGTGTTTAATAATGCTTTATTGATTGCGCGTTTTGATAAGGCCTCGTAAACGGCGGCCAACGCGATATCAACCTGTTTGTTAAAGTCATTTTTACTGGGAAATAAAAATGTTTGATATAATAAATCCTGGTCAACTTTGATGGTTATCCAACTGCCCCAGCGAGCGCTAGGGCGTTCATTAATCGTAATTGCGCCAGGATATTCCTCCTGCCAGTGATCAGTAAACTCTCGATAAAAGTCATGCCCTACACGCGTAATGGTATTATCCGTTACCAGACCCGGAACCTCTATTTCTGAGGCATTACTGGCGTACGCGGCTATCAGCATCACAATGGATACTGTTATTCGCAATAAATATTTCATCATTATCGTCTGAGATTATCGTTAGCCCAGGAAACCGCCTGCGTTCGATTTTTTACCGCAATTTTACGGAATAGATTATAGAGATGGGTTTTTACCGTGTTTTCACTGATAAACAACAGCCGGGCAATTTCAACGTTTGATGCCCCCATCCTGAGTTTGTTGAGGATATCCTTTTCGCGCTGCGTTAACCCGCTGGTATCATCGTGGTAACGGTAGCTACCAGATTGATTAATAAGATAACTTGTTAAGTCATGAGGGAAATGGCAGCCGCCTTTCAGTACGTTGCGAATACCTTCAACTAAGGTGTATTCATCAACGGATGAGCAGAATACGGCACTGATCCCAGGCCAGCTTTCAATATCGTTAAATGGATAATCATCTGGCATGTTGATCAACAACACTTTGACTTTATCACGCAATCGTCGCAACTCTGTTTGCCACAATAGCGTTCTCTTTTTATCCGACTCGCTTAAATCAAAAAGAGCCAAAATTCTCTCTGCATTCAATTGCTCAGGAGATTTTTGAATATTCTGTATCTTGACATTAATGGTTAATGAAGTTTTGAGTTGATGTACCAGGGCGGAGCCCTGTAATGATGGTCTGGATATTAATAACAAAATATCGCTGTTCACCGGTTCTGTTTCTTTCGGCATTATGAAACCCCATCCCGCTTGCTGCTCGGAACGCGGCCTCTTTCTGATATGCATAAGAATATGCATATACAGAAAGAGTCGCGGTTCTGTGTAGTTGCTGATTTATAAGTATGACAATTAATAAGTATGACAATAAAGGTATTAAGTACACGTAGTGCGCTTGTTTCCTGAGTACTGCAATACTGTTCAATCTAGACATTGCCATTTTTATATCAAGGATTATTTGTGTTTCAAAATGTAACATCAACATGTCAGTTTATTACAAAGAATATTCACCTTATCTTTGATTTATATATAAAAAATAGCCAACCGCGTTTGAACAACAATCCGTATTATCCGCGTATTTACACTTTGCATTATTCAAGGTATGTCAACTGCAAACAAAAATTGCAGGGTCTGTAAATTTTTCCTGCCACGATTTGGCTTATGACAAAACAGTTTCAGTTAAGCTGTAAACTCTGCGCCACTTAACGTCGAAATACCTTAGCGCGCTAACCAAGTGATATTCCATTCTGCACCGTGACACGGCTCTCACCCGCCTTTGCTCATACTTAAGACTGAGCCTCATTTTCAAAATACGAGTTCCAGGCGAAAAGCATAAATATTTTCCTCAGACATACTCAAGCCATAAATCAGATTCATACCATAAACCTTTATTAGGTTGCGGTTTGGCTGATTTAACCCCTGACTTTAACCATCGGTTAAATCTAGGTGCCATTATGAAACAGTGGTTCTTATTAATACCCGTATTAGGATATTCGTATTTTGCCACTGCGGGAGGCGATCTTGCCGGTTCTGAGTTTTCGGGGCTGGATAAGTATCACCAGGGTTACGATATGGTAGCTATTACTGGTCAACACGGCAGCGGTAACAGTGCGTCGATTAACCAGTCCGGCACTTATATTTATGGCTCAATCTCACAGGTCGGCGGATATAACTCGGCGATATTAAACCAGAATGGTTTTAATAATCGTGCGGTGGT
Source organism: Kluyvera fluvialis (assembly GCF_059725275.1). Lineage (NCBI taxonomy): Bacteria > Pseudomonadati > Pseudomonadota > Gammaproteobacteria > Enterobacterales > Enterobacteriaceae > Kluyvera > Kluyvera fluvialis. The sequence goes on from NZ_AP046142.1 coordinate 2,937,389, forward strand.
ATCGCAATACGGTAGTGGTAATAACGCGACGGTTAACCAATCAGGGACGAATAACTCAGCCATATTAGTGCAGGCAGGAACGGGGAACCAGGCGGATATTACACAAACAGGTTTTGATAACTCTGCTGAAGTGGTCAATAGAGGCAAAGGCAACCTCACGCAGATTAATCAAACGGGCACAAACCGCACTGCGGCTGTTGTGCAAAATTCGGCAGGAATGGCAATTCGTATTACCCAAAATTAGTGTTTGAAACTGGCATATTAATCTCTAAACCTATGGGGTATCTCATGAAAACGTGGAAAATTGTTATTTTGTCAACATTATTGGTATCAGGCAGCGCACTGGCAACTCACTCTGGCAATTCAACGGTTAATGAACCGAACTACAGCGGGCCAAACATTCCGCAAGTGGGCAACTGGGCTTCCGTTATTCATATTTATCAGTCGGGTAATGATAACTGGTCAAATGCCAATCAGGATGGTGCGTATACATCGAAAACGGATGTCCACCAGACCGGTGACCGCAACTCGTCTAACGCCTATCAAAGCGGCGATCGCAGCCTAACGAAAGTGCTGCAATCGGGGGATAATAACTGGTCATCGACAGCGCAAAGCGGTGACCGCAGCGCCATCGAGGTCACTCAATCGGGCGATCGCAACAGTTCAACCGTTACCCAAAGCGCGCGCGACTCAATGGTTCTGGTATCTCAAAGCGGAAACCAGAACTACAGCAATGCGAGCCAATCCTTCGCCAACTCGCTGACGGTGGTAGAGCAAGGCGGCAACCACAACTCATCAACGACCAACCAGCACTAAGAACAACCATAACAAATCGGTCGGATAACGATTCATCCGGCCGATTCTCCCTTATCGTAAGGATAATCCTATGCATCTTCTTCTCATCGCTGCCGCCCTGAGTAATCAGCTATGGTTTGAAACCCAGCAACAGGAGCAATCCGTTGTCGTCACGCCAATGGCAACACTAACCGATGACTGCCAGTGCCAGTTGACGATTAATGTGCAGCACCAAGGCCAGTCGGGAACCAGCAACAGCAGCCAGAGTGGCAATGTGATGATTAAAGGGCAGCATCCGCAACCGCTCGCCAGCATGAAAATAGCGATTCCAAACGGTGAATGGGCGCAAATCACCGTGACCTTACGTGACAGCAACGGCATTATTTTGCAGCAAAGCTGGCGTTCGCCGACGCGAGTTTGATTTTCCCCTCTTCTTCTTTATATCCTTATCTCCTACTCGCCCGATAAGGATGCCGCATGTTTAAGCCGCACGTCACCGTTGCCTGCGTGGTTCACGCCAAAGGCAAGTTCCTCGTTGTTGAAGAAACAATTAATGGTAAAGCGCTATGGAACCAGCCTGCTGGACATTTGGAAGCCGACGAGACATTAGTGCAGGCCGCCGAACGCGAACTATGGGAAGAAACCGGCATTCGCGCCACTCCACAGCATTTCGTTCGCCTGCATCAGTGGATTGCGCCCGACAAAACGCCATTCTTGCGCTTTTTGTTCGTCATTGAGCTTAACGAAATATGTGCCACTCAGCCGCACGACAGCGATATTGACCGTTGCCTGTGGCTTAGCGCTGAGGAGATCCTGAGCGCGAAAAATCTACGTTCTGCGCTGGTCGCCGAAAGCATCCGCTGCTATCAGCAGGGCACACGCTACCCGCTGTCGTTAATCGGCGAATTTAACTGGCCGTTTACAGAGGGTGTCAAGTAAAAGGCTGCGTGCTAGAATATGCCGCTTTGAAGTCCAATGTCGTGAGTATTCCAATGTCAGAAAGCCAGAAAAAAGTGATCGTCGGCATGTCCGGCGGTGTTGATTCCTCTGTTTCCGCCTACCTGTTACAACAACAGGGTTATAAGGTGGAGGGCCTGTTCATGAAGAACTGGGAGGAAGACGACGGCGAGGAATACTGCACTGCCGCCGCTGACCTTGCCGATGCGCAAGCGGTATGCGATAAGCTCGGCATTGAGCTGCACACGGTAAACTTTGCTGCCGAATACTGGGACAACGTTTTCGAACTGTTCCTGGAAGAGTACAAAGCGGGTCGTACGCCGAACCCGGATATCCTGTGCAACAAAGAAATCAAATTTAAAGCCTTTCTCGAATTCGCCGCTGAAGACCTGGGCGCCGATTATATCGCGACCGGTCACTACGTGCGCCGCGCGGATGTGAACGGTAAAAGCCAACTGCTGCGTGGCCTTGATAGCAACAAAGATCAAAGCTACTTCCTTTATACGCTCGGCCATGAACAGATTGCGCAAAGCCTGTTCCCCGTTGGCGAACTGGAAAAGCCGCAGGTGCGTAAAATCGCTGAAGAGCTTGACCTTATCACCGCGAAGAAAAAAGATTCGACCGGTATCTGTTTTATCGGTGAGCGCAAATTCCGCGAGTTCCTCGGCCGCTATCTGCCCGCCCAGCCGGGCAAAATCATCACCGTTGACGGCGAAGAGATTGGCACGCACCAAGGGCTGATGTACCACACGCTGGGGCAACGTAAAGGCCTCGGCATCGGCGGTACTAAAGAAGGCAGCGAAGATCCGTGGTATGTGGTGGATAAAGACGTTGATAACAATATTCTTATCGTCGCGCAAGGCCACGACCACCCGCGCCTGATGTCCGTTGGGCTGATTGCCCAGCAGTTGCACTGGGTCGATCGCGAACCGGTTCAGGGCACATTCCGCTGCACCGTGAAAACTCGCTATCGCCAAACGGATATCCCGTGCACCGTTACCGCGCTGGATGAAGGGCGCATTGAAGTTCACTTTGATGAACCCGTAGCCGCCGTGACGCCGGGACAGTCTGCCGTGTTCTACAACGGTGAAATCTGCCTGGGCGGCGGTATTATCGAGCAGCGTCTGCCGCTGCCGGTAGCGTAATCCAACACAGCAACGCTTGCCCTCATTTGGACAGGCGTATAACGCAGTTTGCCAGGCGTCGCGCCGCCTGGCAGACGTCAACAAGGAGTTAGCGTGGCGAAGAATTACTATGACATCACCCTGGCGCTGGCGGGCATTTGCCAGTCGGCCCGTCTGGTGCAGCAGTTGGCTCATCAGGGCCACTGTGACGGCGACGCGTTACACGTCTCGCTGAACAGCGTTATCGACCTCAACCCAGACTCCGCGCTGGGTGTGTTCGGTGGCAGTGAAGCTAATCTTCGTCTCGGCCTTGAAACCTTACTCGGCGTGCTGAACGCCAGCAGCCGTCAGGGTTTGAACGCCGAATTAACCCGATATACGCTTAGCCTGATGGTGCTGGAGCGTAAGCTCGCCGCCGCCAAAGGCGCAATGGACACGCTCGGTAACCGTATTGCCGGGCTGCAACGCCAGCTCGACCACTTTGATTTACAGTCTGATACCCTACTCAGCGCGATGGCGGGGATTTATGTTGACGTTATCAGCCCGCTGGGGCCACGCATTCAGGTTATCGGCTCCCCTGCCGTGCTGCAAAGCCCGCAGGTACAGGCGAAAGTTCGTGCTTCGCTACTCGCCGGTATCCGCTCTGCGGTGCTGTGGCATCAGGTTGGCGGTGGTCGTCTGCAACTGATGTTTTCTCGTAATCGCCTGACCACTCAGGCCAAACAAATTCTTGCTCATTTAACCCCGGAGTTGTGATCTATGGAATTATCCTCACTGACCGCCGTTTCCCCTGTCGATGGACGCTACGGCGATAAAGTCAGCGCGCTGCGCGGGATTTTCAGCGAATATGGTTTGCTGAAATTCCGTGTACAAGTCGAAGTACGCTGGCTGCAAAAGCTGGCCGCACACGCAGCCGTCAAGGAAGTTCCAGCTTTTGCTGCCGACGCAAACGGTTACCTTGATAGCATCGTCGCCAACTTCAGCGAAGAAGATGCCGCACGAATCAAAACTATCGAGCGCACCACTAACCACGACGTGAAGGCCGTTGAATATTTCCTGAAAGAGAAAGTGGCGGCAGTCCCTGAACTGCACGCGGTTTCCGAATTTATCCACTTTGCTTGCACCTCCGAGGACATCAATAACCTGTCCCACGCGCTGATGCTGAAAACCGCGCGTGAAGAAGTGGTGCTGCCGTACTGGCGCAAAATTATCGACGCCATTAAAGACCTGGCGGTGCAGTATCGCGATATCCCGCTGCTGTCTCGTACCCACGGCCAACCGGCGACACCTTCCACCATCGGTAAAGAGATGGCAAACGTCGCTTACCGTATGGAACGCCAGTTCCGTCAGTTAGAGCAGGTGGAAATCCTCGGCAAAATCAATGGTGCTGTAGGTAACTATAACGCCCACATCGCCGCTTACCCGGATGTTGACTGGCACCAGTTCAGCGAGGAGTTTGTCACTTCGCTGGGCATTCAGTGGAACCCGTACACCACGCAGATTGAGCCGCACGACTATATTGCCGAGCTGTTCGATTGCATCGCGCGCTTCAACACCATTCTTATCGACTTCGATCGTGATATTTGGGGTTACGTGGCGCTGAACCACTTCAAACAAAAAACCATTGCCGGTGAAATTGGTTCTTCTACCATGCCGCACAAGGTGAACCCGATCGACTTCGAAAACTCCGAAGGCAACCTCGGCCTCTCTAACGCGCTATTGCAGCATCTGGCGAGCAAACTGCCGGTTTCCCGCTGGCAGCGTGACCTGACCGACTCCACCGTGCTGCGCAACCTGGGCGTGGGTATCGGCTATGCGCTGATTGCCTATCAGTCCACCCTCAAAGGGGTCAGCAAGTTGGAAGTGAACCGTGACCGTCTGCTGGACGAGCTGGATCATAACTGGGAAGTGCTGGCAGAGCCTATCCAGACCGTGATGCGTCGTTATGGCATCGAGAAACCATACGAAAAACTCAAAGAGCTGACTCGCGGTAAGCGCGTTGACGCCGAAGGCATGAAACAGTTTATCGATAGTCTGGCGTTGCCAGAAGAAGAGAAAACGCGCCTGAAAGCGATGACCCCAGCAAATTATATTGGCCGCGCCATCACCATGGTTGATGAGTTGAAATAATCCTGCCCTTCCTCCTCCTTCGCCCTGAAGGAGGAGTCTTTTCCGCCAATTTAATTAACGTTTAGCTCCACAAGCTCATAATCGGCGTTAAACTATTCATGTTATTAATTAAATGGAGAAACAGTATGCGCGTACTCGTCGTAGAGGACAACGCTCTGTTACGTCATCACCTGAAAGTCCAGCTCCAGGAAATGGGTCATCAGGTTGATGCGGCGGAAGATGCGAAGGAAGCCGATTATTACTTAGGCGAACATATCCCGGATATCGCGATTGTTGACTTAGGCCTGCCGGATGAAGACGGTTTGTCGCTCATTCGCCGCTGGCGCAGCCACGATATCTCGCTGCCGATTCTGGTACTCACCGCCCGCGAAAGCTGGCAGGACAAAGTGGAAGTGCTGAGCGCGGGCGCGGATGACTACGTCACCAAACCGTTCCACATTGAAGAAGTTGCCGCGCGAATACAGGCGCTGATGCGTCGTAACAGCGGTCATGCTTCGCAGATTATCTCTCTGCCGCCGTTCCAGGTTGACCTTTCTCGCCGTGAGCTGTCCATTAACGAAGAGGTCATCAAACTCACCGCGTTTGAATACACCATTATGGAAACGCTGATTCGCAACAACGGCAAAGTGGTGAGCAAAGATTCATTAATGCTGCAACTGTACCCGGATGCCGAGCTGCGCGAGAGCCACACTATCGACGTCCTGATGGGCCGCCTGCGCAAGAAAATTCAGGCCCAGTATCCGCATGACGTCATCATCACCGTACGCGGTCAGGGCTATCTATTCGAACTACGTGAATGAAAAAATTTAGCCGACATATTTTTCCGCTTTCGTTGCGGATGCGTTTCCTGCTGGCGACAGCCGCCGTGGTTATTGTGCTGTCGTTGGCCTATGGCATGGTCGCCCTGGTCGGCTACAGCGTCAGTTTCGACAAAACAACGTTCCGCTTGCTGCGTGGCGAAAGCAACCTGTTCTATACGCTGGCAAAATGGGAAAACAATACCCTTCACGTTGATATTCCCGACAACCTGAACATGCAAAGCCCTACGGTGGCGTTAATCTACGACGCGCATGGCAAGCTGTTATGGCAACAAAAAAACCTCCCCTGGTTGGTGGATCGCATTCAGCCAGATTGGCTAAAAGGTAACGGTTTCTATGAAATCGAGGCCGATGTTAACTCCACCAGCACCTTACTGCGTGACGATCATGAGGTTCAAAAACAACTGACCGAGATGCGCCAGCAGGGTGATGATTCCGAGATGACACACTCGGTCGCGGTGAACAGTTATCCGGCGACCAGCCTGATGCCTGCGTTGGTGATTGTGGTTATCGACACCATCCCCATTGAGCTAAAACGCTCATACATGGTCTGGAACTGGTTCTCCTACGTGCTCGCCGCAAACCTGTTGTTGGTGATCCCGCTATTGTGGATTGCCGCCCACTGGAGCCTGCGCCCTATCGCCGCACTCACCCGCGAAGTCCGCGAACTGGAGGAGCATCATCGCGAGCTGCTCAATTCAGAAACCACCCGCGAACTCACAAGCCTGGTCCGCAACCTTAACCGCCTACTGAAAAGTGAGCGCGAGCGCTACGACAAATACCGCACCACCCTCACCGACCTGACTCACAGCCTGAAAACGCCGCTGGCGGTGCTGCAAAGCTCACTACGTTCACTACGCAGCGAGAAAATAACGGTCAGTGAGGCGGAGCCGGTAATGCTGGAGCAGATAAGCCGTATCTCGCAGCAAATCGGCTATTACCTTCACCGCGCCAGTATGCGTACTGACAGCACGCTGGTTAGCCGCGAGCTGCATCCGGTCGCACCGCTGTTAGACAGCCTGACATCAGCGCTCAATAAGGTTTACCAAAACAAAGGTGTCAATATCACGCTGGATATCTCCCCGGAAATTACCTTTGCCGGTGAGAAAAATGACTTTATGGAAGTGATGGGCAACCTATTGGATAACGCCTGTAAATATTGCCTGGAGTTTGTTGAAGTTTCTGCCCGCCAGACCGAGGAATATCTGCATATTATTGTGGAGGATGACGGCCCGGGGATCCCGCAAAGTAAGCGTGATATCGTGTTCGATCGCGGCCAGCGGGCCGACACATTACGTCCAGGGCAAGGCGTCGGCCTTTCCGTGGCGCGTGAAATTGTTGGGCAATATGATGGGCAAATCGTCCCCCATGACAGCCTGCTCGGCGGAGCAAAAATGGAAGTGATTTTCGGTCATCAAAATCTGGACAGCCACGAAGGATAAATTGTGTTTCTGCGGCAGGGTGATTTTGTAAATAAGATGTATAATCCACGCATACATCCTGCTGCGGAATAATCAATATGGAATATCACTTAACGCTAAACTGGCCTGATTTTATGGCACGCTACTGGCAAAAACGTCCGGTAGTGCTGAAACGCGGCTTCGCCAATTTTATTGACCCCATTTCACCGGATGAGCTGGCTGGTCTGGCGATGGAAAACGAGGTAGACAGCCGACTGGTAAGCCACCTTGACGGCGACTGGCAAGTGAGCCACGGCCCGTTCGAAAGTTACGATCACTTAGGCGAGAGCAACTGGTCGCTGCTGGTACAGGCCGTCGATCACTGGCACGAGCCGTCCAGCGCGCTAATGCGCCCTTTCCGTGCCCTCCCCGACTGGCGCATTGACGACCTGATGATCTCCTTCTCCGTGCCCGGCGGCGGCGTAGGCCCGCACGTCGATCAGTATGACGTCTTTATTATTCAAGGGACGGGGCGTCGTCGCTGGCGTGTCGGTGAGAAAACCGCGCTCAAACAGCACTGCCCGCACCCGGACTTGCTCCAGGTGAAGCCGTTTGAGGCGATTATCGATGAAGAGATGGAGCCGGGGGATATTCTGTATATTCCGCCAGGATTCCCACACGAAGGCTACGCGCTGGAAAACTCGCTCAATTACTCTGTCGGCTTCCGTTCGCCAAACAGCCGCGAGCTGATTAGCGGTTTTGCTGACTATATTTTACAGCGCGATCTTGGTAGCCAGCACTATAGCGATCCTGATGTCCCGTCACGCGATCATCCGGCTGACATTCTGCCGCAAGAAGTGGATCGTCTGCGTGGGATGATGCTGGAGCTGATTGAACAGCCAGAACATTTCCAGCAGTGGTTGGGAGAATTTATCAGCCAGTCGCGCCACGAGCTGGACATTGCACCGCCAGAGCCACCTTACCAGCCGGATGAAATTTACGATGCTTTGCAGCAGGGTGATATGCTTCAGCGCCTTGGCGGCCTGCGTGTCATTCGTATTGGTGATGATTTCTTTGTTAACGGCGAGAAAGTAGATTCACCTCACCATCAGGCGCTGGACGCGATGGCGGGCAGTATCATGCTGGAAAGCCAACACTTTGGCGAGGCGCTGGATGATCCTTCCTTCCTGGCGATGCTGGCAGCGTTGGTGAACAGCGGGTATTGGTTCTTCGCGGAGTAAATTAAGAGCCGATGCCTGATGGCGGCTTCGCCTTATCAGGCCTACACAATATCCATGTATGCTCGATATGTAGGCCCGATAAGCGCATGCGCCATCGGGCATCTCGGTTGCAGATTACAGGCTGCGTTTTGCCGTCAATTCGGCAATGCGCACAATCACTTTCACCGCTTTTTCCATCCCTTCCAGGGTCACAAATTCATGCTTGCCGTGGTAGTTATAGCCGCCGGTGAAAATGTTCGGGCACGGTAACCCCATAAACGATAGCTGCGCACCGTCAGTACCGCCACGGATCGGTTTGAGATCCGGTTCGATCCCGCAATCACGCATCGCTTGCTGCGCAATATCGACAATGTGCGGATGCTCCGCCACCTTCTCGCGCATATTGTAATAGCTGTCTTCAATAATCAGCTCAATATAGCAATCTGGATGCAGCCCTTTGCCGACCTTTTTGGCGATTTCCATTATCTTGCGCTTACGCGCTTCAAACTGCTTACGGTCGAAATCACGCACGATATAGTGCATTTCTGCGCGGTCTACCGAGCCTTTCATGCTGGTCAGATGGTAGAAACCTTCATAGCCTTCGGTGTTCTCTGGGCTTTCATCCGCTGGCACTTCAGCGTGGATCCGTGCCGCCAGCGACAACGCATTGACCATCACCCCTTTAGCCGTGCCAGGGTGGACGTTGTTGCCCACAATTTTAATCGCGACCGACGCGGCGTTGAAGTTTTCATACTCCAGTTCACCCACGCCACCGCCATCAACGGTATAGGCCCACTGCGCATTAAAAGCCGCCACATCAAAGTGCTTCGCCCCTTTCCCGACTTCTTCATCGGGCGTGAACGCCACGCGGATATCACCATGCGGAATATTCTGCTCTTTCAGTACCATCAGCGCAGTCATGATTTCAGCAATACCGGCTTTATCATCCGCGCCGAGCAGCGTTTTACCGTCGGTGGTGATAAGCGTCTGCCCCAGCAACTGATGCAGCACCGGGAACATCACCGGCGACAGCACTTCATCACCGATACCCAGCGCGATATCACCGCCACGGTAGTTTTCAACAATTTGCGGGTTAACATTTTTACCGCTGAAATCCGGCGCGGTATCGACATGGGAAATAAAACCAATGGCTGGGATATCACCGCTGACGTTGGCAGGGAGCGTGGCCATCACCGTCCCCTTTTCACTCAGCGTAACGTTAACCAGCCCCATTGTTTCCAGTTGTTCTTTGAGCAGGTGTAACAGTTTCCACTGCCCTTCGGTACTCGGCACCTGACGCACACCAGGCTTCGACTGTGTGTCCAGTGATACGTACTGCAAAAAACGCTCAAGCAATTTATCCATGTAGCCACCCTCTCTTTTTGTGACAACATTATCAATAAGCAACAACAGACAAATATTGCGTCAGGTCACTTTTAGCCCGTCAAAGGTTACTTTTTTTCGCCGAACGGCATCTAATAGTCAGATATCCCTACAGGAAGTTTAACAAGGATTGGCGATTGAGGTGGTTTGCCGTAGAATGCCAGCCCTCATTAATATGAATCAGACCTCTAAACGTCTAAAGGTGGATAACCACAAACCCCGCATCGGTAAGCCATCCGGTGCGTTGACATGGGACAGAGTAATAAATTGAATACAAAATCGCGTTCGCTTTCACCGCTGGTGCAACTGGCGGGAATTCGCAAGGACTTTGATGGCAAAACGGTGATTTCCGATCTCAACCTGACCATCAATAACGGAGAATTCCTCACGCTGCTTGGCCCCTCTGGCTGCGGTAAAACAACCGTTCTGCGCCTTATCGCAGGTTTAGAAAATGTCGATGCCGGGCAGATCCATCTGGAAAATCAGGACATCACCCACGTTCCTGCGGAAAACCGGCACGTCAATACCGTGTTCCAGAGCTACGCACTATTCCCGCATATGACCGTCTTCGACAACGTCGCATTCGGCTTACGTATGCAGAAAACACCCGCCAGCGAAATTACCCCTCGTGTCAATGATGCCCTGCGCATGGTGCAGCTCGAAGAGTTCGCCCAGCGTAAACCGCATCAGCTTTCCGGCGGCCAACAGCAGCGCGTCGCCATTGCGCGCGCGGTGGTGAACAAGCCCAGCCTGCTGTTACTGGATGAGTCGCTGTCGGCGCTTGATTACAAGCTGCGTAAGCAGATGCAAAACGAGCTGAAAGCACTGCAACGTAAACTGGGGATCACTTTTGTCTTCGTGACCCACGACCAGGAAGAAGCGTTGACCATGTCTGACCGCATCGTGGTTATGCGCGACGGCAAAATCGAGCAAGACGGCACTCCGCGTGAAATTTACGAAGAGCCGAAAAACCTGTTTGTCGCCAGCTTCATTGGTGAAATCAATATTTTCGATGCCACGGTTATTGAGCGCCTCGACGATCTGCGCGTTCGCGCAAGCGTGGAAGGCCGCGAATGCAATATCGACGTCAAATTCCCGGTCGTTCCAGGCCAAAAACTCAACGTTCTGCTGCGCCCGGAAGATTTGCTCGTCGATGAAATTCACGACGGCACAGAAGCCGAGGGGCTGATTGGTTACGTGCGTGAACGTAACTATAAAGGCATGACGCTGGAGTCGGTGGTTGAGCTGGAAAACGGCAAAATGGTGATGGTCAGTGAATTCTTCAACGAAGACGATCCTGACTTCGACCATTCTCTTGACCAAAAAATGGCCATTAATTGGGTAGAAAGCTGGGAGGTTGTACTGGCTGATGAAGAGCACAAGTAAGTTCCAGAATGTGGTGATTGCCACAGTCGTCGGTTGGCTTGTGCTGTTTGTGTTCCTGCCCAACCTGATGATCATTGTCACCAGTTTCCTGACCCGTGATGATGCCAATTTCGTCCAGATGGTGTTTACCCTGGATAACTACGCACGGCTGCTCGACCCGCTGTACGCCGAGGTGCTGCTGCACTCGCTGAACATGGCGATAATTGCCACTCTTGCGTGTCTGATTCTGGGCTATCCGTTTGCCTGGTTCCTTGCCCGTCTGCCGCAAAAAGTGCGCCCGTTGCTGCTGTTCTTATTGATTGTCCCGTTCTGGACTAACTCATTGATTCGCATCTATGGGCTGAAGATTTTCCTCAGTACCAAAGGCTATCTCAACGAGTTCCTGTTGTGGCTCGGCGTGATTGATACGCCGATTCGCATCATGTTCACCCCGAGCGCGGTAATTATCGGTCTGGTGTATATCCTGCTGCCGTTTATGGTGATGCCGCTCTATTCCAGCATTGAAAAGCTGGATAAACCGCTGCTGGAAGCGGCGAAAGACTTAGGCGCGAGCAAATTACAAACCTTTATTCGCATCATTATTCCGCTGACCATGCCGGGCATTATTGCCGGTTGTCTGCTGGTCATGCTGCCCGCGATGGGGCTGTTCTATGTTTCCGACCTGATGGGCGGGGCGAAAAACCTGCTGATTGGTAACGTCATTAAGAGCCAGTTCCTGAACATCCGCGACTGGCCGTTCGGTGCGGCAACCAGCATTACATTGACGCTGGTGATGGGGCTGATGCTGCTGGTGTACTGGCGTGCCTCGCGTTTGCTGAATAAAAAGGTGGAGCTGGAATGATAGGGCGACTGCTGCGCGGCGGTTTTATGACCGCCATTTACGCTTATCTGTACATCCCGATTATCATTTTGATCGTTAACTCGTTTAACAGTTCACGTTTTGGGATCAACTGGCAGGGCTTCACCACCAAATGGTACAGCCTGCTCATGAACAACGACAGCCTGCTACAGGCGGCTCAGCACTCACTGACGATGGCGATTTTCTCCGCCACCGCCGCCACGCTGATTGGCTCACTAACCGCCGTAGCGCTGTATCGCTACCGTTTTCGCGGTAAACCATTCGTCAGCGGGATGTTATTTGTGGTGATGATGTCGCCAGACATCGTGATGGCAATTTCTCTGCTGGTGCTGTTTATGCTGCTGGGTATTCAGCTCGGCTTCTGGTCGCTGTTGTTCTCGCACATCACCTTCTGTCTGCCGTTTGTGGTGGTGACCGTATTCTCACGCCTGAAAGGTTTTGATGTGAGAATGCTGGAGGCCGCCAAAGACCTGGGCGCGAGTGAGTTAACTATCTTACGCAAAATTATTCTGCCGCTGGCGATGCCCGCCGTGGCGGCGGGCTGGCTGTTGAGCTTTACCCTGTCGATGGATGATGTGGTGGTATCGTCATTCGTCACTGGCCCAAGCTATGAAATTTTGCCGCTGAAGATTTACTCGATGGTGAAAGTGGGCGTGTCGCCAGAAGTGAACGCACTGGCGACGATTCTACTGGTGCTGTCGTTGGTGATGGTGATCGCCAGCCAGCTTATTGCACGTGATAAAACCAAGAGCCTGAAGGTCAGGCACTAACTCAGGGGACGTAAAATGATGAAATGGTCACGCCACCTGCTCGCGGCAGGTGCTCTGGCACTCGGTATGGGTGCGGCCCACGCGGACGACAGCAAAACGCTGTACTTCTATAACTGGACAGAATACGTGCCACCAGGGCTGCTGGAACAGTTCACCAAAGAGACGGGGATCAAGGTTATCTATTCGACCTACGAGTCGAACGAAACCATGTACGCCAAGCTCAAAACCTATAAAGACGGGGCATACGATCTGGTTGTGCCGTCCACCTACTTTGTCGATAAAATGCGCAAAGAAGGCATGATCCAGAAGATCGACAAAACGCAGTTGAGCAACTTTAGTAATCTCGATCCAGAAATGCTCAACAAGCCATTCGATCCGAACAATGATTACTCGATTCCCTATATCTGGGGCGCGACGGCGATTGGTGTGAACAGCGATGCGATCGACCCGAAAACCGTTACCAGCTGGGCCGACCTGTGGAAGCCGGAATACAAAAGCAGCCTGCTGCTGACCGATGATGCGCGCGAAGTGTTCCAGGTGGCGCTGCGTAAACTGGGCTATTCCGGTAACACCACGGACCCGAAAGAGATTGAAGCCGCCTATAACGAGCTGAAAAAGCTGATGCCTAACGTGGCCGCGTTTAACTCAGACAACCCGGCTAACCCTTATATGGAAGGCGAAGTGAACCTGGGGATGGTGTGGAACGGCTCCGCATTTGTTGCCCGTCAGGCCGGTACACCGCTGGAAGTCGTCTGGCCGAAAGAAGGCGGAATTTTCTGGATGGACAGCCTCGCAATCCCGGCCAATGCCAAAAACAAAGAAGGCGCGCTGAAATTTATTAACTTCCTGCTGCGCCCTGAAGTGGCAAAACAGGTGGCTGAAACTATTGGTTACCCAACGCCGAACCTGGCAGCACGTAAACTGTTAAGCCCGGAAGTCGCCAACGATAAGTCACTGTACCCCGACGCCGAAACCATTCAAAAAGGCGAATGGCAGAACGATGTCGGCAGCGCCAGTACGCTGTATGAAGAGTATTATCAGAAGTTAAAAGCTGGACGTTAAGATATAAAAATACAGGCCCGATGAGCATCACGCCATCGGGCCTGACTTTTGCAATCACAGCGTTTTCAGTAAGTTCTCGACATACGCTGGCACCACTTCGCTTGCTAAACCGTAATGCTTTTCTTCAAACTCGCTGCCAACCTGGCTCGGTTCCAGGTTCAGCTCAACGGTCTGCGCACCGTGTAGTTTCGCTTCATGGACAAATCCGGCGGCGGGATAAACATGCCCGGAAGTGCCGATGGCGATGAAAATATCCGCCATCGATAACGCCTGATAAATATGGTCCATATCAAACGGCATTTCACCAAACCACACGATATGTGGGCGCAGCGGCGCGGGGAATTGGCAGCAATGACACCGATCGTCAACGCTTAAATCCCCTGGCCAGTTGAGCACTTGCCCGCTCTGGGTACAGCGTACTTTTAGCAGCTCGCCATGCATGTGCAGCACGTTTTTATTTCCGGCGCGTTCATGCAGGTTATCGATGTTCTGCGTGACCAGCATGAAGTTTTCACCGAGCGCGTCTTCGAGGCGTGCTAACGCGAGGTGCGCAGCATTGGGAGCAATCTCCGGCTGCTGTAGCTGCCGACGGCGCGCATTGTAAAAATCTTGCACCAGTTTAGGGTTGCGCGCGTAGCCTTCCGGCGTCGCCACGTCCTCTACTTTATGCTCTTCCCATAGCCCATCCGCGGCACGGAAAGTCCGAATACCCGACTCGGCTGAAATACCCGCGCCAGTTAAGACCAGCACTCTTGGTTTTTCCATCTGCTCTGGCATGACCCCGTCTCTAAAAAAAGCCCGCTGGCGCAGACGTTGGCGCAGTTGACGTTTATTCCGACGAAAACGGCTCAATCGATGTAAGCGGCGCGACTGCATATCTACTCCATGTTAGTTGGTAAGATGAAGGAACGCTGCGCCGCGCATTCCCCCTGCATCACCGTGGCGCGCGCGTTCAATACGCGGCGGCTGGGCAACAGGTAACAAATGGCGCGGTAAGCGGTGCGCAAGTCCATCGGCGATCGCTGAAAAATTAGATAACCCACCGCCAAGCACCAGTAAATCGGGATCGACAATGGTCAGTATATTGCCCAGACACACGGCGAGCAGGTCGAGATAACGCTCTACGTGTTCGCGCGCGTTGTGGTCTCCCTGCTGCCAAAGGGCAACGATTTCCGGTGAGGTCAGCGTTTGCTGGTAAAAATGGTTATACAGCCACGCAAACCCACGACCAGATAAATAGTTTTCGATACAGCCCAGCTGGCCGCAGCCGCAGCGGGTGAGCGGGAAATCACGCCCCACCACTTCCAGCGCATCAACCGGCAGGCGAATATGGCCAAATTCACCGGTAATATAGCGGTGACCGGTAATCGATTTCCCGTTTTGCACGATACCGCCACCGACGCCAGTGCCCAGAATCAGCCCCATCACCAGCGGGTACTGGGTAAATTCATCATCCCAGGCTTCGGAAATCGCAAAACAGTTGGCGTCGTTATCAAGCCGTACATCACGGTCGAGCAAACGGCTGAGATCCGCGCGTAGCGGTTTGCCGCTTGCTGCCGGGACGTTCGCCGCATACAGCGTGCCGTCCTCGGTTTCTGGCATCCCGGGAATACCAATACCTACGGTTCCCCGGCAGTTAAATCGTTCGTCAGCTTCGCTGACCAGCGCAACCACCGCCTGCAGAAAACTGTCATAGCTCTCTTTTGGGGTTGCCACGCGTTTTTCCCACTGTAGCTGCCGAGAACGGTCAAATACGCCCAGTGCAATCTTGCTGCCGCCAATGTCAAATCCATAATGCATCATTGTCAATTCCTCTTACTGACGCGCGCAGCAGCAAGGCCGCACGGTCAGGACGTCAAATTACTGGCCACTCAGCACCCTCGCAGGGTCAATTCGGCTGGCACGGCGGGCGGGATACCAGCTTGCCAGCAGACTCAGCAACAGTGCCGTGACCAGCACATAAACGACATCCAGCCCGTGTAATTCAGACGGCAGGAAGTCGATAAAATAGATATCACCGGACAAGAACCGATGACCAATAAGTTTTTCAATACCATCAATAATATTGGTGAGATACAGGGAGCACAGCACCCCAATAACCACCCCGCAGACGCTGCCCAGCAGGCCTGCCAGCAAACCATACCATACGAAAATGGCGCGAATTAACCCGTCTTTTGCGCCCAATGTGCGCAGCACCGCAATATCGCTACTTTTATCTTTAACCGCCATCACTAGCGTCGATACGATGTTAAAACAGGCCACGCCAATCACCAGCACCATCGCCAGATACATAATGGCGCGGATCATCTGAATATCGCGGTACATATAGCCGTAAGTGCTAATCCAACTTTTGATATAGACGTAATTGTTGGTCACTTCACCCGCGTTGTGCACCAGTTGGATGGCGTTAAACACGTCGTTCACTTTGATAGCGATACCGGAAATGCTCTCACCCATATCGAGATACTGTTGCGCATCTTGCATCGGGATCATGGCAAAACTGTGATCAAGCTGGCCGCTCAGTTGCAGGATCCCGGTGACGTGCAAACGCACGCGCTTCGGTTGCAGCAGCTTATGCTCGGCGTTGGAGTTAGGGATCATGATAGACACCCAATCGCCCGCTTTCACTTTCAGCGCATCAGCGACCCCTTTCCCGAGGATCACTTGCTGTTCACCTGCTTTAAAATTGGCCCACGCATTGCCCTGCACAAATCGCGGTAGCGCACTCAGACGGCTTTCCTGCTGAGGGTCAACGCCCTTCACCTGAATGGCGCGCAGGTTGTTGCCGCTTTCAATCAGCCCGGTAAAGTTGATGTAAGGCGCAGCGGCCTCAATCCCCTTCACCGCTTCCACTTTCGGCAACACGTTTTGCCAGTTTGTCCACGGCTGGTTAACCGCTTCAATTTCACCGTGCGGCACTACCGCCAGAATGCGGTTATTCAGCTCACGTTCGAAGCCGTTCATCGCACTCAGGCCAACAATCAGCACCGCCACGCCCAGCGCAATACCGATGGTGGAGATAACAGAAATCAGCGATACCATGCCGCTGCGCCGACGCCCACGGCTAAAGCGCAGGCCAATCAGTAACGATAACGAGGGTGCCATTACTGCGCTCCCATCAGGGTTAACTGGTCACTCAGGCGGCCATCGCGCATCTCCAGTTGACGACCCATACGTTTCGCCAGTTGCAGGTCGTGAGTCACCACCAAAAACGCGGTTCCCTGAGCTTGATTCAGCTCACCGAGCAGTTTGAAAATACTGTCGGCGTTTTTCGCATCGAGGTTACCGGTAGGCTCATCCGCCAGCACCAGACGCGGGTTATTGACCAGCGCGCGCGCAATCGCAACTCGCTGGCGTTCGCCGCCGGACAGCTCCGACGGGCGGTGATGGGCGCGGTGTTCAAGCCCTACCGCTTTCAGCATTTCCAGCGCTCGGCTGTTAATTTCCGCCGTTTTGCGCTTGCCGATTAACAGCGGCATCGCCACGTTTTCCAGTGCGGTAAAGTCTGGCAGCAGGTGGTGGAACTGGTAAATAAAGCCCAGTTTTTGATTACGCAGCTCCGCTTTGGCGGCAGACGAGAGTTTACTCATCGGCTGGCCGCTGAAAATTACATCGCCAGAGGTCGGCGTATCCAGCCCGCCGAGCAGGTGCAGCAGCGTACTTTTCCCGGAACCCGACGTGCCGACGATAGCCATCATTTCGCCTTCGTCGATACTGAAGCTGACATTGTGCAGAACATCGGTTTGCACAGTGCCTTCCTGATAGCGTTTGCACAGGTTGTCGCATTGCAACAGGATCTTATTCATAACGTAAAGCCTCAGCGGGTTGAGTGGCGGCAGCGCGCCAGGAAGGGTAAAGCGTAGACAACAGCGCCAGCGCCATCGCCACCAGCGCAATCACAATCACCTGCAATGGTTCAATGGCGACCGGCAGCGCCGCGCCGTCAAGGAACGCGCCGATGATCGGCATTAAATTATTCAGTTGGCTTGCCAGCAGTACGCCCAGCACCGCGCCCAATAGCGCCCCGATGATACCGGCGCTCGCGCCCTGCACCATAAAGACGGTGAGGATTTGGCGTGGCGTCAGGCCCTGGGTTTGTAAAATAGCCACTTCGCCCTGCTTCTCCATCACCATCAGCCCCAGCGAGGTAATGATATTAAACGCCGCCACGGCGACTATCAGGCTCAGCAGCAGGCCCATCATGTTTTTTTCCATCCGCACAGCCTGGAACAGCTCGCCTTTACGCTCGCGCCAGTCCTGCCATTTGGTGCCTTCCGGCAACGTTTGCTGGCTGAGGGTGTCCACCTGCAACGGTTTATCCAGCCACAGACGCCAGCCGGTGATGTTCCCCTTCGGATAAAGCATCAGACGCGACGCATCCTGAATATTCGCCAGCATCTGGTAGCCATCGACTTCACTGTTGGCGGCAAAAGTCCCAATAACCGTAAACAGACGCTGGCTCGGCAGCCGCCCCATTGGGGTGAACTGACTGGCAGACGGCACCATGACCCGGATTTGGTCACCGCGATTAACGCCCAACTGCCCGGCTAACTGCTCGCCAAGAATGACGTTGTATTTGCCAGCGGCGAGGTCAGTTTGCTTCACGTTCACCAGGTACGGCGTTAGCGGATCGTTTTGTGCAGGATCAATCCCCAGCATGACGCCCACCGAGACGTTACGCGCGCTTTGCAGCACCACATCTCCGGTAGTAATCGGCGCAACCCGCGTCACGCCCTGGAGCTTAACGCTCTGCTCAGGGTGTTGTTGTGGGTTAAGTGAACCTTGATTGGCGGTCAGAATGGCCTGTGGCATCAGCCCCAGGATGTTGTTTTGCAGCTCACGTTCAAAGCCGTTCATCACCGAAAGTACGGTAACCAGCGCCATTACGCCAAGCGTAATGCCGATAGTAGACAGCCAGGAAACAAAGCGACCGAAGCGGTCGGCTGCGCGCCCGCGCATGTAGCGGAGGCCAATAAATAGTGCGACAGGTTGGTACATGTAATCCGTCTGGTTGCTGATAGCAGAAGCACGAGTATATAAGCGAAAGCGGTATGGGTAAATGACTGAACCGTAAGCGCAAGCCCACGATACGTTAGGAATATTGAATTTTTGTCGATGCCGCGTAATAGTAACCTTTTCCCTTTATTTGCGAATTCATTATGATCCGCACACGAAATTCACGCTTTTTGCCCCTCGGCGCGCTCTTGCTTGTCCTGATGCTGATTTACACCGGCGTTAACGCTGGCGATAAAATCACCTGGCTGATGGAAGTTACACCGGTCATTATTATCGTGCCATTGCTGCTTGCCACCGCGAAACGCTACCCGCTAACTCCCCTGCTCTATACGCTGATTTTCTTTCACGCCATTATTTTGATGATTGGCGGGCAGTACACGTACGCCAAAGTCCCTATCGGTTTTGAGGTCCAGGAGTGGCTGAACTTGAGCCGTAACCCGTATGACAAACTGGGCCACTTTTTTCAGGGGTTAGTGCCTGCGCTGGCAGCAAGAGAAATTCTGCTACGCGGCGATATCGTGCGCGGGCGGAAAATGCTCGCCTTCCTGGTGTGCTGTATCGCACTGGCGATCAGCGCCAGCTATGAGCTTATCGAATGGTGGGCCGCACTGGCGATGGGCCAGGGGGCGGATGATTTTCTGGGAACTCAGGGCGACCCGTGGGATACCCAGTCGGATATGTTCTGCGCCCTGCTCGGCGCATTAACCACGGTGATAGTGCTGTCACGTGAGCATAACCGCCAGATTAGCGCCTCCCGTTAACGGATATCCGGCCTACGACAATTGCCTTTTTGTAGGCCGGATAAACGCGGTTACGCCTTCACTTCACTCACCACCACGCCAGGCTGCAACGCCACGGTGGGTTGTGGAACTTTCCGATATTTATCGAGCAGTTGAATCTGCATCCGGCGTAGCGTATCGCCATTCAGGCGGTAGTAACGGAAGTAGAGCACCAGCGTTATCATGAAAAACAACGCTGGCAAGACAATCATAATGAACTGCATCCCGAGGAGGGTTGAGGCCGACTGAGCCACGTTCGGGGTGTAGCCAATCACGCCCAGCACCACCGCGATAAAAAATGCAGCAAATGCCGAACCGCCTTTCACCACCATCGTCTGCACCGAATACGCGATGCTTTCGCAACGGACATGTAGCTTAAGTTCGCCGTAATCGACGGTATCGGCGACCATAATCACCTGAAGCACCCAGAAAAAGGCAGAGCCAACATTGAGGAAAATACCGGCCAGCACAATCAAAGGCGCACTGTGATATTCGGCTAGCGCCATCAAAAACAGCCCCAGGCAGCTTACCGTTGGCAGGATAGCAGCCCCAGTCCACAAAATACGCCGTGACAGCATTTTCACCAACTGAGGGAAAAATACCAGCGTCAGCAGGTTCGCGGCCCCCGCGTAAGAGAGGTAATACGGGAACAGATCGGCGTCGCCAATCACGTAGGTAAAATAGTAGATAGCAAACCCGTTAATGGTGTTACCGGCAATGTTGTACGCCAGCGCCATGCCGAGCAAACAAGAAAGCTGATCGTTTTTGTAGATAAGCGCGACGATGGATTTAAGCGTCAACCGTGAGCTATCGGCGCAAGCGTGGCTGTCGGAGGAGAAGACTTCGTGCACATTGCGCAGCGTAACAATGGTCGAAGCGATAAAAAAAGCAATCAGGATAAGCGTGAACATCTGAAAACCAAAACCGCGATCCGCGCCGCCCACATAATTAACAAACGGCAGCGTCACTCCGGCAGTGACAAATCCGGCAAGGCTGGCGAAAAAGCGCGGGTACGGAACCAGTTGTTCTCGTTCGCGCTTGTCGAGCGTAATCGTCGGCACTAACGACCAGAACGGAATATCCATAATGGTGTAGGTCATGCCCCACAGTATGTAGGTGATGCAGACAAAAACAATCTGCGCCGTCCCTTCAAAAAGATGAGCGCTAAAAAGCAAAAACAGCACCAGCGAATTCGCCAGCGTGCCAATGAATATCCACGGTTTGAATTTCCCCCACCGCGTACGAGTGGCGTTGACTATCCAGCCCATAATCGGATCGTTGATGGCATCCCAGATACGGGCAACCAGAAACAACGTACCAACAACCCCCACCGATAAACCTACAACGTCGGTGTAGTAATACATTAAGTACATGTAGACGATGCCGATGGCGAAATCCTTACCAAATGCACCGAATCCGTAACTCAACTTTGTTTTCAGAGAGATGCTCATAGGGTATCGAGTCGCCGTTACCAGCGCCCGCCTTCTTGTCGTAGGGAGGTAAAACGCCGGACTTATCGCCCGGCGTCGTGGGTATTAACGGTGCAACCAGGCCGGTAGCCAGTCGCCGTGCGAGGCAATCAGGTCATCCACCAGCGCATAAATTTCCTCAATACCTAATACCGCCGCCGTGTGTGGATCCATCATCGCGGCGTGGTAAACACGGTCACGATTTTCCGTCAGGATGGCTTCGGTCAGCAGGGTTTGCACATTGATATTGGTCTGCATCATTGCAGCCAGATGTGCCGGGATCGCCCCCACTTTCGTCGGCTGAATACCGTTGGCATCCACCAGACAGGCAACCTCAACACAGCTCCCTTGTGGCAGGTTGTCAATCAGGCCATCGTTGCGTACGTTGCCATAAATCACGCTCGGCTCACCGGTCCAGATGGCGTTCATGATAGTGCTGGCGTACTCCTTCGAGGGGTTAATGTCGATTCGCTCGGCGGTTTTGTACTCTTCCAGCTCTTTATGCCAGTTCGCCAGTTGTTCAACGCAACGTTTCGGGTATTCATCCAGCGGGACTTTATAACGTTCAATCAGGTCTTCACGCCCTGGTTTGATAAACCACGGGGTGTATTCGGCAAAGTGCTCTGACGACTCCGTTACAAAATAGCCCAGCTTTTTGAACATCTCGTAGCGCACAATATTCTGGCAGCGCTGATTACCGTGAATATTAGGTTTTGGCGCCTGCCCAGCTTCATAAGCTGCCAGCAGTTCTGGGTACAGGTTCACATAGCCGCCGTCCGCCGTTTTGCGTTCCAGCTCCAGATAAAACGCCATATGGTTAATCCCGGCGCTGCGGTAGCGCAACGTCGCCGGATCAATATTCAGGTCACGCGCCAGCTCCTCCGCCGTCCCCTGCACCGAGTGGCACAGGCCAACCTGTTTGATATGCGGATAACGGGCATACATCGCCCAGGTATTCATCGCCATCGGGTTAACGTAGTTGAGCATCGTGGCATTCGGGCACACTTGCGTCATATCGTCACAAATCTGCCACAGGTGTGGGATGGTGCGCAGCGCACGCATAATGCCGCCAGGGCCAAGCGTATCGGCAATCGTCTGCTCCAGACCGTGACGTTTGCAGACCTCAAAATCGGTCACGGTGCAAGGTTCGTAGCCGCCAATCTGGAAGGCAACCACCACAAAGTCGGCGTCTTGCAGCGCGGCTTTACGGTCGGTATGGCAGGTTATTTGACCGAAAGCCCCGGCTGAATCCATCAGTTTACGGACAACAATATGTGACTCTGCAAGACGCGTTTCATCGATATCCATCAGCGCGATATGCGCCGACTTCAGCGCCTCACGGTGAAAGACATCACCCAAAATATTTTTGACGAAAATGGTAGAACCCGCGCCGATAAAGGTAATTTTTGGTGCTGTCATCATGACTCTCCAGAACAGTATTAAACCTTGTCATGGTGGCACGCGTGATAAGGGAAAACCTCCGGCTTCCTGGATGAGCACTCGCAAAAACTCAGATCGTATGCGAAAAGCGAGGAAATCTGAGGTTTTGGGACAAAATCAACAAAAAAGCAGAGCATCCGGCCTTTTCATGCGTCTACAATTAACCATATTTGTGGGTTTGCGCGCCCACTTGAACACTCTTGTTTCGGCAAAATAGAGATGATTCTGATAATTCAGGAAATGGAGCCACGATGAGTACAGAGCCAATCGACTTTCTGCCGCCCGATCCACATATGTGTAACGGCGACGAGAAGCAGACCCGCAGCCCGCTATCGCTCTATTCTGAATATCAACGGATGGATATTGAACTACGGCGACCGCACGTGATGCCCGCCAGCCACTGGCACGGCCAGGTGGAGGTGAATGTGCCGTTTGACGGCGACGTGGAATACCTGATCAACAATGAGGTGGTGCACATTGAACAAGGGCATATCACGCTGTTCTGGGCCTGTACACCGCATCAATTAACTCGTACAGGCCATTGTCAGCAGATGGCGATTTTCAGCCTGCCGATGCACCTTTTTCTCTCCTGGCCGCTGGATCGGGAACTGATTAACCATGTCACGCACGGCATGGTGATTAAATCGCTGGCGACCCAGCAGCTCAGCAGCTTTGAAGTGCTGCGTTGGCAACAGGAGATGAGTAGCCCAAACGAACAGATTCGCCAGTTAGCCATCGATGAAATCGGCCTGATGCTTAAACGCTTTAGCCTCTCCGGCTGGCAGCCCATTCTGCTCAACAAAACGTCGCGAACGCATAAAAACAGTGTCTCGCGCCACGCACAGTTTTACGTTAGCCAAATGCTGGGGTTTATTGCGGATAACTACGATCAGGCGCTGACTATTAACGACGTCGCCGAGCACGTTAAACTCAACGCGAACTACGCAATGGGCATTTTCCAGCGCGTAATGCAGCTCACCTTAAAGCAATACATTACGGCGATGCGTATCAACCATGTTCGCGCGCTGTTGAGCGATACCGATAAAACCATTCTTGATGTCGCCATGACTGCCGGATTCCGCTCCAGCAGCCGTTTTTACAGCACATTCAGCAAGCTAGTCGGTATGTCGCCACAGCAATATCGCAAACTGAGCCAGCAGCGTAAGCAACTACTGTGATGCCATATCATCATTTTCAGCGGTTGCACTCGCGCTGTCATCACGGATAATAAGAAAAGCAAATATATATCATTACCGTGCGAATACGGTTTTCTGGAGAACGTGCGCTGACTATGCCCGAACATGCTCGTTATGCCCTACCGACCAAACCCGGCGATCAGCGCCAGCTTGGCGAACTGACCGGCGCGGCCTGCGCAACGCTGGTGGCGGAAATATCTGAACGGCACGCAGGCCCGGTGGTGTTAATCGCCCCGGATATGCAAAATGCCCTGCGATTGCATGATGAAATCGGCCAGTTTACCGACAGCCTGGTCATGAGTCTTGCCGACTGGGAAACGCTGCCTTACGACAGTTTCTCGCCGCATCAGGACATTATCTCCTCACGCCTATCGACGCTGTATCAGTTGCCAACTATGCAGCGCGGCGTGTTGATTGTGCCCGTCAGCACCTTAATGCAGCGCGTTTGTCCGCACAGCTTCCTGCACGGCCACGCGCTGGTGATGAAAAAAGGCCAGCGTTTATCGCGCGATGCACTGCGAAGCCAACTCGACAGTGCCGGATATCGTCACGTTGACCAGGTAATGGAGCATGGCGAATACGCTACGCGTGGCGCGTTGCTTGACCTCTACCCAATGGGCAGCGAACAGCCTTACCGCCTGGATTTCTTCGACGACGAAATTGACAGCCTGCGTGTTTTTGACGTTGATAGCCAGCGTACGCTGGAAGAAGTCGAGGCCATCAACCTGCTGCCCGCGCATGAATTCCCCACCGATAAAACCGCTATCGAGCTGTTTCGCAGCCAGTGGCGCGATAACTTCGACGTCAAGCGCGATGCCGAGCATATCTATCAACAGGTAAGTAAAGGTACGCTACCTGCGGGGATCGAATACTGGCAGCCGCTGTTCTTCAGCGAGCCGCTACCGCCGCTGTTCAGCTATTTTCCGGCGAACACGCTGCTGGTGAATACCGGCGACATTGAGGCCAGCGCTAACCGTTTCCAGGCCGACGCCCAGGCGCGCTTTGAGAATCGCGGCGTTGACCCGATGCGCCCGCTGTTGCCTCCCGCACAATTGTGGTTGCGCAGCGACGAGTTGAACAGCGAGCTGAAAAAATGGCCGCGCATTCAGCTTAAAACGGAACATCTGCCGGAAAAAGCCGCCAACACCAACCTCGGTTTCCAGTCGCTGCCGGATTTGTCCGTCCAGGCGCAGAACAAATCGCCGTTAGATAACCTGCGTAAATTTGTCGAGTCGTTTAACGGGGCGGTGATTTTCTCGGTAGAAAGTGAAGGCCGCCGTGAAGCGCTGGGGGAACTGTTGGCGCGCATTAAACTGGCGCCTAAACGCATTCAGCGCCTGGATGAAGCGGCTGATAACCAGCGTTACCTGATGATCGGTTCTGCCGAGCACGGGTTTATCGATAGCCACAATAACCGCGCATTAATCTGCGAGAGCGACCTGCTGGGTGAGCGCGTAGCGCGCCGCCGCCAGGACTCGCGTCGCACCATTAACCCCGATACGTTAATTCGTAACCTGGCGGAGCTGCACACAGGTCAACCGGTGGTGCATCTGGAGCACGGCGTTGGTCGCTATGCGGGGATGACGACGCTTGAAGCGGGCGGCATTACCGCTGAATACCTGATGCTGACCTATGCCAACGATGCCAAACTGTACGTGCCGGTGTCGTCGCTACATCTCATCAGCCGCTATGCCGGGGGCGCTGAAGAGAGTGCGCCGCTGCATAAACTGGGCGGTGATGCATGGACGCGCGCGCGGCAAAAAGCCGCTGAAAAAGTGCGCGATGTCGCCGCCGAGCTGTTGGATATTTACGCCCAGCGCGCGGCAAAAAAAGGCTTCGCGTTTAAGCACGACCGCGAACAGTACCAACTGTTCTGCGACAGCTTCCCGTTTGAAACCACGCCAGATCAGGCGCAGGCCATCAATGCGGTACTCAGCGATATGTGCCAGCCGCTGGCAATGGACAGGCTGGTGTGCGGCGACGTTGGCTTTGGTAAAACCGAAGTGGCGATGCGTGCCGCTTTCCTGGCAGTGGAAAACCACAAACAGGTGGCGGTACTGGTGCCAACAACCCTGCTGGCACAGCAACATTATGACAACTTCCGCGACCGTTTCGCCAACTGGCCAGTGCGCATTGAGATGCTCTCTCGTTTTCGTAGCGCTAAAGAGCAAACGCAAATTTTGCAGGAAGCTGCCGAAGGCAAGATTGATATTCTGATTGGCACGCATAAGCTGCTGCAAAGCGACGTGAAACTGCGCGATCTGGGGCTGTTGATCGTCGATGAAGAGCACCGCTTTGGTGTGCGCCATAAAGAGCGTATTAAAGCCATGCGCGCCGATGTGGATATTTTAACCCTCACCGCCACGCCGATTCCGCGAACGTTGAATATGGCGATGAGCGGAATGCGCGACCTGTCGATTATCGCCACGCCACCGGCTCGCCGTCTGGCGGTGAAAACCTTCGTCCGTGAGTACGATAATCTGGTGGTACGCGAAGCGATTCTGCGTGAAACGCTGCGCGGCGGGCAAGTGTATTACCTGTTCAATGACGTGGAAAATATTCAGAAAGCGGCGGATAAACTGGCGGAACTGGTGCCAGAAGCGCGTATAGCCATCGGCCACGGCCAGATGCGTGAACGCGAGCTGGAACGGGTGATGAACGATTTTCACCATCAGCGCTTCAACGTACTGGTCTGCACCACCATTATTGAAACCGGGATCGACATTCCGACCGCCAATACCATCATTATTGAGCGAGCCGATCACTTCGGCCTGGCGCAGTTGCACCAGTTGCGTGGGCGCGTTGGGCGCTCGCATCATCAGGCCTACGCCTGGCTACTGACGCCGCACCCTAAGGCGATGACTACCGACGCGCAAAAGCGCCTGGAAGCTATCGCCTCACTGGAAGATTTAGGCGCGGGTTTTGCGCTAGCCACTCACGACCTGGAGATTCGCGGTGCGGGTGAACTGCTCGGTGAAGATCAGAGCGGGCAGATGGAAACCATCGGCTTCTCGCTGTATATGGAGCTACTGGAAAACGCCGTCGATGCGCTGAAAGAGGGCCGCGAGCCGTCGCTGGAAGATTTAACCAGCCAGCAAACCGAGGTCGAGCTACGAATGCCGTCGCTGCTGCCGGATGACTACATCCCGGACGTCAACACCCGTCTGTCGTTCTATAAACGCATCGCCAGCGCCAGAAGCGAAAGCGAGCTTGAGGAGATTAAAGTCGAGCTGATTGACCGCTTTGGCCTGTTGCCTGACCCTGCGCGTAACCTGCTGGATATCGCCCGTTTACGCCAACAGGCGCAGAAGCTGGGCATTCGCAAGCTTGAAGGCAACGAGAAAGGCGGCGTGATTGAATTTGCCGAGAAAAACCACGTTAACCCGACATGGCTGATTGGCCTGCTGCAAAAACAGCCGCAGCACTATCGCCTTGACGGCCCAACGCGGCTGAAGTTCTTCCAGGAACTCGGTGAGCGCAAAACGCGGATGGATTGGGTTCGTCAGTTTATGCGCCAGCTAGAAGAGAACGCCCTCGCCTGACGACGATGATAAGGGCGGCCCATCAGGGGCCGCCTTGCAGGTTGTTGAGTCGTGAGCATTGATAGTGACTGAACGAGCCTGCGACACCACGCAACTAAGTTCATAACAGGTTTCTTACCAGGTATTGGCGCTTAGCGTCTGCGTCCTCCCGGTCACCAGATCCTGAACCATATGGACTTCACCTTTGTAAGCGGTTTTCGGTTCGACGAGATATACAACCCGGTTGGATGTAGGCTGTGCGCCAACAACTTTGCCGTCTACTGAGATCAGTTGCAGCTTTTTATTGGCCTTATTGCCGCAGTAGATCATGCGATAGCGGAAATAACCTCCCCAGGGTTCACGCCCACCAAGAGCACTTTGCATGAACCAGGCACGGGAATCGTGAACCTGCTCGTCATAGAGAGCCAGTAATTCAGCATGAGGTTGTGTGTGAGTGCCCGTTCCCAGTTCATCTATAAACAACTGCGAATATAAACGGTCGCCATCTGACTTAATTTTCTGATATTCGGCATATTCGTCATCACCATTAATCAGGAATACCGCATATTTGGGAATAACATCCAGAACAACTTGTTTAGTTTTCTCCAGATAACTGCCGTTAATATCGCGTCCCCATTCTTTATAATCGCTCTGAAATTCACGGGCCGCTTCTCGCAACTGATACTGAGCATTAGTCGGATCAAGGTCAGGGATCCCCTGATGACTCTCATCCAGTGTATTACGATCTTTCAGTATTTTTTCCCGGTTTGTTTTGATAATTTTCATTTTTTCATCATGCGCCTCGGCCTCTTTTTCGAGCCCGACCTCATCCAGTTGAGGGGCATTTTTATAGAAATATTGCGCGGTAAGACTGCCATTAGCATAGCGACCAATACGCCAGGCGGTGATCCAGCCTATCTGCTCAATAACCGCACTCTCAAGTGTCTGGGAAAGTTGATAAGGGTGATAGCCTTCCTCGGTATCACCCATCTCCTCAGATCCTTGTAGGGTCGTGTTCAGAAGCGTTTGCCGCCAGATATTGAAATATTTTATCACCGCTGGAGCGATGGAAAATTCGGCAATTGATGAATCAGACATAGCCCTTGGTGGTGAAATATCCTTTAATAAACTGGTTAGAAGTAAAGGATGTATTGATAATGGAGCGCCCATTTCAAACGCAGCAAGATACATATCATGCAAAACTATCTGCGAGAGAATTTCACCCGCACTTCCACAGGATTTACCCTGATCGCGAACGGGATATCCGCCGCCAACATCTGAGTGCATCCCAGGATAAGTCACTTCCTGAGCATCAGAAGGATAACTGCCATCTGGCCGACGGATAGAATCCAGCGGAAAGCACAACCGTTGTTCATGCGCTGCGACGAAGTGACGGCAGCATTTAATTAGGCCGGGAAACTGACTCTCATCGGGTAGTCGTTGTGTGCTATCAGCCCATCCCATATGACCGGCAGCCCCCGGCAGAATGTGGGCAGCCCCAACCGAGGCAACAGTATCCAACAGTCCCAAAAACTCAATACTGACGGGTAGCCCGGCAAGCATCAACGGTTGTCCTTTACTTTGCGCCTTCGGGTCAGGTAACTGTGTTAGCCAGTTAACAAACGTTCGCGCTTCTGCAGCCCCACGGGAAAACCCATAGATAAACAGCTTTACCTTCAGCAGGAGCGGTCTGGCCTGATTAAGCTGTTCCTGCAATGTTTCCAGGTAGGGGTTAATAGTATTACGACGATTAACCTCACCAGTAATCGGCCAGTGAGCGCGCATATCAAGAATTAGCTCTTTCGCAACATCATCATCCAGTCGCTTATGGGTGGGGTTAATAACATAACTTAGGGCATCAACAAGCCGTAATAATCCCCAATTGATCCTGTCTTCACCACCGGTGGCAAATGCCAGCCCATCATTGCTGTAATCCATTTCACCGATCTTCGGAAATGGAGTACCTACACCTGGCATATAGTAGTTGAAGTATCCCTCGTTTTCCGCATCCAGATAGGTTGCATGAAAAAGCTTGGCAATATTTGTTGGATGTGAAGGAGTATCATTATACTCATTATTCCCTGTACCATCAAAAAACAAACTAATATGCAAGCTCTGGCTACAGGTAAAACCCAGCCTGACTCCAGCCTGTTTGCTAATCCTGGCCTTGTACTCTTCTGCTTCTCTGATCTGTTTTTTGTAATTCGCGTTTACCTGTGTTTCAGATAATATTAACCGCCCCCCTTCAGGAAACGCTGGTGGAGCAAAACACGGAAAAGCCAGGCCACTTATTTCACTGGGCATGATGCTGGTTCCTCCATATTACGGGGTTCTTTGATGGGATAATCTGGCGTCCCATAGCCCTCGCAGACGGTTGTTACTTTAATTTGATTACACGGTAGAAAATGAACGGTAAGGCCGCAACGCTCACGACCGTATTCGGGGATATCGACAATTGTCATATGTTTAATGAAACTCGCTTTTAGACTTTTCTCCCACGCCAAATATTTATCCCAATCCTCATAACCTGGTGGCAGAGGAACTATTTTGGGATTAACCTCCCACTCAATCCTGGCTTTTAGTCCGGGATACCACTTGTCCGGCAACATAACGCAGCAATATCCACCACCTAAACCTGGAACGTGGTAGCCATTTACAGAGAACCAATTAATCTCGATACCTTTCACATGATTTTTTGCCCGAAGATCACCTGCGGTATAATCGTCATAATTTGCCGACGAACACCCTGAAATCAAAACAAAAATTAATATTATGTAGCATTTAAAAAAAGTACTCATATTCGAACCACTCCCTATTTCACTGGACATGATGCTGGTTCCTCCATATTACGAGGTTCTTTGATGGGATAATCTGGCGTCCCATAGCCCTGACAAACTGTTGTCACTTTTATTTGATTACACGGCAGAAAATGAACGGTAAGGCCACAACGCTCACGACCGTATTCGGGGATATCGACGATTGCTGTATGCTTTTGATAATTTGCAGCATGCTTAGCATAAGCATATTCATCATAACCAAATCCTTTTTTCTTCATTGGAATAGACTCATAGGGGTTGGGATCAATCTCCCACTCAATCTTGGCTTTTAGTCCGGGATACCACTTGTCCGGCAGCATAACGCAGCAATAACCCCCACCATCACCAAATGGACTAATGTTTGGTCCACCATATCCGTTGACTTTCACATAATTCACCGGAAAAGAGGTATGGTTTATTCCTCCAATATCACCTGCCGTGTAATTACCGCCGTTTTTGGCTACTGAACACCCTGACATCACAAATAAAATCATTATCAGGAAGCCCTGAAAAACTGCTTTCATATTCGAACCACTCCTTATTTCACTGGACATGATGCAGGTTCTTCCATATTACGAGGTTCTTTGATGGGATAATCTGGCGTCCCATAGCCTTCTCAGCCAATCGTGGCTTTAATTTTATGTTTCTGAATATCACTATTACGCAATCCCTTAAAATCCCGCAGCGCCCCGAAATACCCCGCATCATTAGCCCTGATAGCAATATCAAGGCAACGCGCAAAATAGCTTTCCTGGCTGATTTCACTGACCGTTTTCTCCTTCATCAAGGTTTCTGCATCGCTGATGCAACCCAGTAACCCCACTTGCGCATCATCTATTCGGCTCATCTCTGGTTCGTCTACAAGTCTGCGTTCTGGTGAGAAACTCCCCGCTTTCCAGGCAACACCTCCATCCCGGTCTCGCCAACTCCAGAACAACGCGATATCCGTAAATGCCGCCCACTGCTCACAGGTGAGAACATGTGTGAACAGCGAAGAAAAAACCCGGTTATCGTAGTAACGTAACAGCCCGGTCTGCTCCTCCCACTGAACCTGTGACAACACCTGAAGATGGCGGCTCAACAGGTCAAAAGCGAGGGGGGATATCAGCAGGGTGAGGCGCGGCGAACTGGCAAAATCCGCCACCAGTTGCCCCAGCCATATACGATGGCTGCTGAGTGCAAAATGCAGGCGCATCACTATCGGGGAATACTCCATCGTTCCCGCCTCAGGTGTCTCTTCGAACAGGGCAAACCAGCGGGGAGCTGGCGACAGTTGGCGCATCGCGTTCTGTAAAGGCTGGTCGGTTCCGGCCTGGTCTACCAGTACGTCGATATAATCCAGCCCGGCAGAAGAACAGAGCGATTCAGCCTGTTTCAACCAGAGGGTATGTTTGCTGGTCTCCGTTGTCTGTGGTAGTACTGCTGTCATTGTTTTCTCCCTTATCCACGCGGTGCAAAAGCGGCAGCAGTTTCCTGAGCTTTTTTCAGGCACTCCTTACACACTGATTTGGCTGGATCTTCCCCGTCTTCGTTATTACTCTGCTCAGAGGTTGTATCGTTCTCATCCCCCAGCGCTTTCAGCACCGTCGGTTGCAGCACCCTCACCGGCGTCCCCGGGCTCCCTCCGCCATTCAGATTGATCACTGGCCCCATAATGTCCACGCCACCCGCGTGTATCACCATGAACGATCTGCCTACTTTCAGGCTTATCCGGCTGCGGCTCTCCAGAACAATATCGTCGCTAACAAGAATCCCCAGCGCACCGCTCACTTTTTCCGCCCGATCACCCTTCACCTCCGGGCTGCATTTGCCTTCCACCAGGCTGATATGGTTCCCGGTGGTTCTGTGCTCCTGCTTTCCCTCCACCGTTATCCGGCGGTCGTTCGCCACATACAGACTGTCGTTATGGCTGATATTCACGGTCCTGTCCCGCTTTACCTTCAGCGTCTGATCATTGCCCACCGTGAGACTTCGATCATGCGCCACCGTCACGCGCTGATCGTGCCCGCCGGCATTCTCTTTCCCGACCCGCACCGTCTGCCCCAGACCGACGGTAATATTCTGGTTGTTGCCGATAGTTTCCGAATGATCCACTTTCACATTCGTGGTGCGGTTGTTCAGTACCTCCGTATCCATATTTTTCTGCGCATGGATATACACCTGTTCTTTCCCGGTCGCGTCGTCGAATTTCAGCTCGTTAAACCCGCTGCCTTTATAGGTTTTTGAGCGTATCGTCATCTGCGTTTTTGTGGCCGGCAGCCTTCCCGGCGGGCGGTTATCCTGATGGTAAGTTCTGCCCATGATGATCGGCTGATCCGGATCGCCATTCAGGAAATCCACGATCACTTCCTGCCCCACGCGTGGAATGGCGAGATGGCCAAAACCCGCGCCCGCCCACGCCTGTGATACCCGCACCCAGCACGAGCTGTCTTCATTCCCCGGGCTGTAGCGATCCCAGTGAAAACGTACCCTCACCCGACCGTACGCGTCGCAGAAGATTTCCTCGCCCGCCGGGCCGGTGACAATGGCACTCTGCGGGCCATCCACCTGCGGTTTTTGCAGCGCGGCGGGCCGCCAGGTGCGGTCTGCCGGAATGACTTCAAACTGATTATTGAGGGTGGTTCCCCGGCCCTGGCTGCCGTGCAGCGCCTGCGGCTGCTCACCCGTCAGGCAACTGCTCACCACCTGCCACTCCCGGTTCAGCGACGCCGACGGATGTTCCGTCAGATGAAACCGCACGCCCGGCGACAGCGTCGGGGAGTTGCTGCTGCCTCCGGCCATTTCAGCATCGCAGCGCAGGCTGTCTGTCCGGTAACGGACAAATGCCTGCCCGTGCTGCTCATCCTTGAACCGCCCCGGATAATCAAAAATTTCATACTGGGTCAGTTGCCCGTTCAGAAACCGTCCGGTACGGTTGTAATACGCCGCCCAGCGCGGAGATTTGAAGGTATAGTCCTGGATTTCCACCGACGACGGGCGTATCTGTGCCTGGTAGCGGAAGGTGCTGATACATTCCGTGGGTGTATCGGTTGAAACGTTCGGGTTAAACGGCACTTCCGGCCATGACGCCACGCCGGACACCTCGTCGCTCAGCACCAGTTTTTGCTCCGCCCCGTCTTTCGCGCATCCGTCGTAGAAGAAAATGCCCTCTTCCGCCCACAGCCGCGCCAGAAAAGTCAGGTCGGTTTCGCCATACTGAACACAAAATTCCCGCGCCGGATGCGGCTCGTAAAACACCGGCGTCCAGGCCGTGACGCCGTTTTCCGCCAGCAGCGTGGCGGTGATGGTCTGAATATCCTGCTGCTGAAAGATACGGAAGTTCTGCCGCAGGCCGCAGCGCCAGAGCGGCGGCGAGATCGCCAGCCGGTATTTTGTCTGCCAGTGATTGTTCTCCCCCCGCACCATGCGGGTGATGATGCCGGTGACGCATCGCAGGGCGACCGACCCCTGCCAGAGAGTCAGCACGGCGCGTTTTTCCAGAAAATCCGTGGCCTCCAGCTCGGGAAGGGAGCTGGCAATATCGACATTCAGGCGGAAGGGAGCCGAGTAGCGCTGCTCGAGGGAAAAACTCACCACCGCAGTGGCCGTCTCCGGCAGCCCGTCCACTGCCAGCGTAAATCGCAGTCCTTTTAATGACATATTTACCTCATGGATATATCAGCCCACATTTACCGAACTGCTACCGATAACCACGCCATTCTGCCCATAAACTGATGGGGCGGAATATCATTATCAGTGTCAATATATAGAAATTTGATTTATTCTGATTTCAAAATAACATTGGCGGCTATAATCATTAATTCCATCATACATAAGAATATATATTAGGTTATCTTCCCCGCTCTAATATTAAAGACATAGCAGCTATCGTACTGATATCAATAGTAAATCATTTTTTATTGGGCATTGTGATGCATTGCTCAAATATTATAAAAATTATGTTATATAAGTTTTTCTAAGGAAATAATTTTTGCAACCATCATGAATTCAATATAGTTTATCTACCATTGATATATTTCAAAAATAAATTCATATGTGCAATATAAATAGTTACACCAATTAGTCGATTATTTGGAGGGAACTCAGTCCGGATAATGTTATCTTGCTCGATAGCCAAATATCTTAAATCACCACTCAAACTGATCGATAAACCGGAGAGATGCAGTTTCACAAAGGTATCGCGGTATCAGGAACGCCTATTGAGTTCCGCCAGTATATGGATCTTTTTGTTGGCAGAGTTATTAGCTGTAGTCTATCGGCGAGCACTGATAAGCGGCGCTCTGCGAATGGCATATGAGAAACTTGGTCTCACAGGTTCAATAGAGAACGAGGAAGCCAGTATACATGAGGTAGGGAGTCATCAGGGCTGTAAAAAAGGCAGCCATTCGGCTGCCTTAGTCTCCCCAATCTACTACATCGAATAACTTAGTTATTGCGAATATAGTCATCCATCTCGGTTTTCAGGTTATCGGATTTAGTCCCGAAAATAGCCTGAACACCGGAACCTGCAACGACAACACCCGCAGCGCCCAGTTTTTTCAGGCCAGCCTGATCCACTTTGGCAACGTCGGCTACGCTAACGCGCAGACGGGTGATGCACGCATCGAGGTTAGTGATGTTTTCTTTACCGCCGAAGGCAGCCACCAGCGCAGGAGCCATTTCACTGGTCGCGCCCGCTTTAGAATCTTCAGTCGTATCTTCACGGCCCGGCGTTTTCAGATCCAGTGCTTTAATCAGCACGCGGAAAACAACGTAGTAGACGATCGCATAGCAGATACCGACAATCGGGAACAGCCACAGTTTGCTGCTGTTACCAGACAGAACGATAAAGTCGATCAGACCGTGAGAGAAGGACGTACCGTCACGCATACCCAACAGAATACAGATTGGGAATGCCAGACCTGCCAGAATCGCGTGGATAATGTACAGGATCGGCGCAACGAACATGAACGAGAACTCGATTGGCTCGGTGATACCGGTCAGGAACGAGGTCAGCGCTGCGGAGATCATGATACCGCCCACTTTCGCGCGGTTTTCTGGTTTAGCAGAATGCCAGATAGCGATAGCTGCAGCCGGCAGACCGTACATTTTGAACAGGAAGCCGCCAGACAGTTTGCCCGCAGTTGGGTCGCCTGCCATGTAACGTGGGATGTCGCCGTGGAAAACCTGGCCTGCGGCGTTGGTGTATTCACCAATCTGCATCTGGAATGGAACGTTCCAGATGTGGTGCAGACCGAACGGCACCAGGCAGCGCTCGATGAAGCCGTAGATACCAAACGCCACAACTGGGTTCTGGTACGCAGCCCACTGAGAGAAGGTCTGGATAGCAGTACCAATCGGTGGCCAAATGAAGGACAGCACGATACCCATGAAGATAGCGGTCAGGCCGGAGATGATCGGTACAAAACGTTTACCGGCAAAGAAGCCCAGATATTCTGGCAGCTTGATGCGGTAGAAACGGTTGAACATATAAGCTGCAATCGCACCTGCGATGATACCGCCCAGAACACCGGTATCGGCCAGGTGTTTTGCGGCAATTTCTTCAGCCGGTAAATGCAGAACCAGCGGCGCAACCACGGCCATGGTTTTCACCATGATGCCATAGGCAACAACCGAAGCCAGTGCGGATACACCGTCGTTATTGGTGAAACCTAAAGCGACACCGATAGCGAAGATAAGCGGCATGTTAGCAAAAACAGAACCACCTGCTTCGGCCATAACATGAGAGACGACGGCTGGCAGCCAGCTGAAGTTAGCGGAACCGACGCCCAGCAGGATACCTGCGATAGGCAGCACGGAAACCGGCAGCATCAGCGATTTACCGACCTTTTGCAGGTTAGCAAATGCATTCTTAAACATAATTAGGAGTGCTCCTGAGTATTTGTACTTTATCTACGTTTTCACGCATCGGTGAGAGGGGAGAGACTCACCAGGGTCAGGGCATCTAAGTGCCCTTTATTTATTACACAGAGTAAAATAATTACTCATGATTTTGTTTGACGGCTATCACGTTTCAATGAGCATCGGCTGAAAAACTTAATCTTATTTACACTAAAAGTGTCTAATTGTTTCAAGATTAACATTCACCGCCACTTTTGAGGCGGTGAACTGTACTCGCTTTAACCATTAATTACGAGTATTAAAATAACCTCTGAAATCATGCGGATTGCAGGCGGGCCGAGTCGATATGGAAGAGTTTTGAGAAGTTGTCAGTGGTCTGTTGTGCCAGCTGTTCAATGCTAACGCCCTTCAGAACCGCCATGTATTCAGCCACGTCACGCGTCATCGCCGGTTGGTTCTCTTTGCCGCGATGTGGTACTGGCGCAAGATACGGTGAATCGGTCTCAACCAGCAATCTGTCCAGCGGCACGTAACGCGCGGCTTCACGCAGTTGTTCTGCGTTGCGGAACGTCACAATACCGGAAAACGAGATATAAAAGCCCATATCCAACAGCTTACCCGCCGTCTCTGTATCTTCAGTGAAACAGTGTAGTACACCACCACAATCCGTCACTTTTTCTTCTTGCAGAATCGCCAACGTGTCAGCGCGGGCATCACGAGTGTGCACAATCACCGGCTTGTTCAGCTCTCGACCAATCTGGATATGCTGGCGGAATGACAATTGCTGCTGTGCTTTCGTTTCCGGAGTGTAGAAATAATCCAGCCCGGTTTCACCCATTGCCACAACGCCCTCTTCCGCCGCCATCCGACGCAGGTCTTCCACGTCATAGGCTTCGTCCTGGTTCAGCGGGTGAACGCCGCAAGAGAACACCACATTTGGGCGCTCCCCCACCAGCGCGCGCATTTGCTGGTAACCGGGCAGCGTGGTCGCCACCGCAAGACAAAAACGGACGTCGCGCGCGGCGGCTTTCGCCAGTACGTCATCAACATCTTTATGCAGGGATTGGTAATCAAGGCCATCAAGATGGCAGTGCGAGTCGACTAAAAACATGATGTCTCTCTTAGAGGTGGGATACTGGCAGTACCGCACCAGGTTGCAAATACTGTTCCCAGCGCAGCAGGCGCTCGGTGAGGATTAATTCGCGATTCAGCCCCGTCACGCTTAACAGTTGTTCACGGCACACGCAGGCATCCTCAGTGATAACCTGTAAACGCGAGGCCGAAAGCGTATGGGCCAACTGATTCACCAGCACGGCCTGGTCTGCGTTAGTTAAACGGGTAATACGTTGCTGCTGTTTTAACGCATCCAGCAACAGTGATGAGAACCAGTGCAGACGTTGCACCACGGTATCATGGTTCAGCGTAGGCAAAAGCGCCAGCCAGTCACCGCTGTGCAGAGTGCTGCTCAGCGCCTGACACACTTTATCGCGCGCAGCCCATGTTTCAGGCAGCAACAGTTCCAGCGCGGCAGCAGGTGCGTGATCGCTCAGACGAAGCGCGGTCAGCAAGGTGTCGCGCGGGGCGTTGTTTTCCCGCTCCAGCCACGCCAGCGCGTATTGTTCGCTCGGTGGCGCCAGATGGAAGAAACGGCAACGGCTACGCAAGGTTGCCAGCAGGCGCTCGGGTTCCTGACACGCCAGGAAGAACCACGTATTCTTCGGCGGTTCTTCCAGCGTTTTTAGCAATGCGTTGGCGGCAGCCTCTGTGAGCAGCGTCGCGTCGGCAATCCACACCACTTTCGCTCCACCCAGCCGGGAATGCTCATAAAGTTTTTCGCCGACGTCACGCACGGCATCAATACCCAGGGTATTTTTGCCTTTTTCCGGCTGCAAAGCGTAGTAGTCTGGATGTGTTCCGGCTTGCATCAGTTGACAGCTATGGCACTGACCGCAGCTTTTATGACCGTCCGGTTTTTGGCACATCAAAAAGCGGGTGATAGCGTAGGCTAAAGAGTCGGCCCCCATCCCGCTGCGCGCCTGAATAAGCAGCGCGTGGTGACCACGTCCGGCCTGGTAGCTTGCGACAAGCTGTTCAAACGGCGGGCGCAACCACGGATACCATTTCATGCCTGTTGCTCCGCAACCCACGCGGTGACCGTTTCGCGAATATCGCTCATCACCTTCTCCAGCGGTTGGGTAGCATCGATAGTGCGAATCGTATCGTCGGCGGCCGCCAGCTCAAGGTAGCGCGCACGGGTACGGTTAAAGAAATTCAGCGACTCTTGTTCGATACGGTCAAGGTCGCCACGTGCACGAGCGCGTTTGAGGCCGACTTCCGGCGTCACGTCGAGATACAGCGTCAGATTCGGGCGAAAATCCCCCAGCACCGCATCGCGTAGCGTTGCCAGCAATGTGCGGTCAATACCGCGTCCACCGCCCTGGTACGCTTGCGTCGAGAGGTCATGACGGTCGCCAATCACCCACTGCCCTTGCGCCAGTGCCGGTTTAATCACTGTATCCACCAGTTGTACGCGCGCCGCGTAAAACATCAGCACTTCGGCTTTATCAGTAATCACTTCATCGCCGACGGATTTAATATCCAGCACCAGGCTGCGCAGTTTTTCTGCCAGCACCGTGCCGCCCGGTTCACGGGTAAACAGCAGGTCGTTCACACCCAACTCGCGCAGCGTTTCAACAACAACATCCCGCGCGGTGGTTTTACCCGCCCCTTCCAGTCCTTCAATGACGATGTAATTACTGCGCATTTTTTTCCTTTAGCACTTTCAGGTAATCCTGCACTGACCGGTTATGGCCCGTGAGATTAGTATTAAACGTATGCCCGCCTTTGCCATCCGCAACAAAATAGAGGTACGGCGTTTTCGCCGGATGTGCGGCAGCATTCAAGGATGCTTCGCCAGGACTCGCAATCGCGCCTGGCGGCAGGCCAGCAATCGTGTAGGTATTATACGCGGTTGGCGTCTCAAGATCTTTACGTGAGAGCTTTCCATCGTAGCCCTCGCCCATCCCATAAATCACCGTCGGGTCAGTTTGCAGGCGCATCCCGATACGCAGGCGGTTGATAAACACCGACGCTACGCGATCGCGTTCTTCGGCGACCGCCGTCTCTTTTTCGATAATTGACGCCATCGTGACCAGCTGATTTTTGTCGCTGTACGGCAGGTTTTCCATCCGCCCTTCCCAGACTTTATCAACCTGGTTGACCATTTTTTGGTGCGCGCGCTTGAGAATCGCCACATCGCTGGTATTGGCGGTGTACATCCAGGTATCGGGCCAGAACCAGCCTTCCACCCATTGCGGGTTATCCAGATTCAGCGCGCTGGCAACCGTCTCGTAGCTATCATCGCTCAAGGTGTGTTTGATGTACGGTGCTTCGCGTAGCTGTTTGAGGTAATCGCTAAGGCGCATCCCTTCCACAAAACGCAGCGGGAACTGCGCTTCTTTGCCGCTCGCCAGCAGTTCTAACATCTCGCGAACCGTCATTTGTGGCGTCAGGCGATAAGTACCGGCTTTAAAGTGGGACAACTCAGGCTCAAGGCGCAACAGCCACTGGAAGACTCGCGGACGGTTGATCACTTTCTCCGCATACAGTTGCTCGCCCAGTACAAGGCGGCCAGTACCGGGTTTTAGCGTAAAGATCGTTTCGTCTTTAATCAGGAGTGCGCTGTTTGCCAGTTGTCGAACCTTCCACATGCCGACACCTGCGGCAATGCCCATGACAACCAACAGTAACAGAACCAAGCGTAACATTTTCTTCATGCTAATCAGACGACTCACAAAGTGGGGCTAAAAATTGGTAAAGTTCGCGCGCGGGCCATTGTTGCTCCGCATAACGCTGAACGGGAATGACCGGCATCAGGGCGTTACAGATAATCACTTCGTCCGCATCCGCCAGCGCCGTTAACGGTGCATTAACTTCGACAACGCGATACGCCGACTGTGCCAGTTGCGCCATAATAAATTGTCGCATAATGCCATTCACACCGGCCTGATCAAGGCGCGGGGTAAACACATCCTGCCCACAGCGCCAGAACAAATTAGCCGCACAGCATTCCGTAACCCACCCTTCGCTGTCAAGAACCAGCGCCTCATCGGCGTTTGTCTGCTCAAG
This sequence comes from Kluyvera fluvialis, assembly GCF_059725275.1. Classification (NCBI taxonomy): domain Bacteria; kingdom Pseudomonadati; phylum Pseudomonadota; class Gammaproteobacteria; order Enterobacterales; family Enterobacteriaceae; genus Kluyvera; species Kluyvera fluvialis. The sequence goes on from NZ_AP046142.1 coordinate 2,977,499, forward strand.
ATGAGAGCGAATCAGCACTTGTTCAAGGCGATTAAGGTGTTTAAGGCCTGCAAGCCACGGGTTACGCCCCAATGGTACAGGGCTAAGCGCCAGCGTGATGCCTTCGGCCTTCCAGCGAGCGTAATGTGCGGGGGCGTCCGATGTTGAAAGGATACGCGTTGGCGTTTCGCAGGCGCTACCGCTATACCCTCGCCCGCCCGCGCCACGGCTGATAATGACCTTAAGCACACCGGTTTGTTGCCGCTGCGCCAATAAAGACATTTCATCGTTTAACGATTGCCACGAGGTAAACGGGATCATCAGACGCTGGCAAGCTAACTGTAGCCGCGCAATATGGGCGGTTTGCCGTTGCACAAGACCGTCGATAACCCGCGCAGTGGTAAAACAGCCATCGCCAAACTGCGTCGCCCGATCGTTCACGGCGAGAGTGTTCTGCTCAATACCATTAATTAAGAACATAACGGCTCCTTATTGATGGTCGAGTAGTTTCGCAGGATGATAAGCATTGAACAAGCAGAGAACGCTGAATAGAAAAAGGCCCGAAAAACGGGCCTTTTTTCAATACGCTAGCGGTCTCAGACCTTTTTGAAGATCAGCGATCCGTTAGTGCCGCCGAAGCCGAAGGAGTTACACAGGGTGTATTCCATACCGCTTACCTGGCGCGCTTCATGCGGAACGAAGTCCAGATCACAACCTTCATCTGGGTTATCCAGGTTGATGGTTGGTGGCACAGCCTGGTCGCGCAGTGCAAGGATGGAGTAGATAGACTCTACAGCACCCGCAGCACCCAGCAAGTGGCCGGTCATGGACTTGGTCGAGCTGACCATTACGCTGCGTGCGGCATCGCCAAACACAGACTTAACCGCCTGAGTTTCTGCTTTGTCGCCCGCTGGCGTAGAAGTACCGTGGGCGTTGACGTAGCCAATCTGCCCTGCTTCGATGCCCGCATCGCGAATGGCATTAACCATCGCCAGCGCAGCACCTGCGCCGTTTTCCGGCGGTGAAGTCATGTGGTACGCATCGCTGCTCATACCAAAGCCAACGACTTCAGCATAAATCTTAGCGCCACGTTTTTTCGCGTGTTCGTACTCTTCCAGTACGACCATGCCAGCACCGTCACCCAGTACAAAGCCATCGCGTTCTTTATCCCACGGACGGCTCGCCGCCTGCGGGTTATCGTTGCGCGTAGACAGCGCACGCGCTGCACCAAAGCCACCAACGCCCAGCGGGGTACTGGCTTTTTCTGCGCCACCGGCAACCATCGCATCGGCATCGCCATAAGCGATGATACGCGCTGCATGACCGATGTTATGCACACCAGAAGTACATGCTGTCGCGATAGAGATGCTTGGCCCACGCAGACCGAACATGATAGTCAGATGACCTGCCACCATGTTAACAATCGTTGACGGAACGAAGAATGGGCTGATCTTACGCGGACCGCCGTTCACCAAAGAGGTGTGGTTTTCTTCGATCAATCCGAGACCGCCGATACCGGAGCCAATAGCAGCACCGATGCGAGACGCGTTCTCTTCTGTCACTTCAAGGCCAGAATCCTGCATGGCCTGAACGCCAGCGACAATTCCATATTGAATGAAGGCATCCATCTTGCGCTGTTCTTTGCGCGAGATAATGTCATCACAGTTAAAATCCTTTACTAAGCCAGCAAATTTGGTTGCATAGGCGCTAGTATCGAAATGGTCGATCAGGCTGATGCCACTCTGACCGGCAAGGAGAGCTTTCCAGGTAGACTCTACGGTATTGCCGACAGGAGACAACATGCCCAGTCCGGTCACAACTACACGACGCTTAGACACGTTTGTCCTCCAGGGAGGGATTAAATAGATACTTGTGGGACAAAAAAGATAAAACTCAGGCGGTCGAATGACCGCCTGGAGATGTTCACTTACGCCTGGTGACCGTTGATGTAATCAATGGCAGCCTGAACAGTGGTGATTTTCTCAGCTTCTTCGTCCGGAATCTCAGTATCAAACTCTTCTTCCAGAGCCATTACCAGCTCAACGGTGTCAAGAGAATCTGCGCCCAGGTCTTCAACGAAGGAAGCATTGTTGGTCACTTCTTCCTGCTTAACGCCCAGCTGTTCGCCGATGATTTTCTTAACGCGTTCTTCGATAGTGCTCATACTCTTAAATTTCCTATCAAAACTCGCTTTCGCGATGGTTTTCGTAGTGTATAAAATGTTGAAAAATTTGCAACTAAATCCCGGCAGGTCGTACCACGATTTTACGCTATTTTGCGGCTGATCGCCCTAATAACGCAAATCATTTTGCACTAATTATTGCTCAGACATCCATAGATGCCCGTTGTCTGAGCACATTGTGCAAAACACGGTCAGACCATATACATCCCGCCGTTGACATGCAGAGTTTCACCAGTGATGTAACTCGCTTCGTCAGAAGCTAAGAATGCAACCGCACTGGCGATTTCCTGAGCGCCACCGAGGCGACCCGCAGGAACTGATGCCAGAATACCCGCACGCTGATCGTCAGATAGCGCACGCGTCATGTCCGTTTCAATAAAGCCCGGAGCAACAACGTTCACAGTAATCCCGCGAGACGCAACTTCACGTGCCAACGACTTACTGAAGCCGATCAGACCGGCTTTCGCCGCAGCGTAGTTAGCCTGACCCGCATTTCCCATGGTACCAACCACAGAACCGACAGTGATAATACGCCCATGACGCTTTTTCATCATAGCGCGCATTACCGCTTTTGACAGACGGAAAACAGATGAAAGGTTGGTTTCGATGATATCGTTCCACTCGTCATCTTTCATGCGCATTAACAGATTATCGCGAGTAATCCCGGCATTATTGACCAGAATGTCCACTTCGCCAAATTCCGCACGAATATTTTCCAGCGCAGATTCAATAGATGCTGGGTCGGTCACATTCAACATCAGACCTTTACCGTTTGCACCCAGATAGTCGCTGATAGCCTGCGCGCCGTTCTCGCTGGTCGCAGTACCAATAACTTTTGCGCCGCGAGCGACGAGAGTTTCAGCGATTGCGCGGCCAATACCGCGGCTTGCACCTGTAACCAGTGCAATTTTACCTTCAAAGCTCATGCTTTTCCCTTTTTATTGCGCAAGTGCCGCTGACAGCGCTACTGGCTCGTTAATCGCCGATGCTGTCAGGGTATCTACAATACGTTTCGTCAGACCGGTAAGAACTTTACCTGGGCCGACTTCATACAGGTGCTCTACGCCCTGGGATGCCATAAACTCAACGGTTTTGGTCCACTGAACTGGGCTGTAAAGCTGGCGAACCAGCGCATCGCGAATCGCGTCTGCGGAGGTTTCGCACTTCACGTCAACGTTGTTCACAACCGGAACAGTCGGCGCGTTAAACGTAATTTTTTGCAGCTCAACGGCTAGTTTTTCCGCCGCAGGCTTCATCAGCGCACAGTGGGATGGCACGCTCACCGGCAGTGGCAGCGCACGTTTTGCACCCGCCGCTTTACACGCTGCGCCCGCACGTTCTACCGCTTCTTTGTGACCCGCGATAACCACCTGGCCAGGCGAGTTGAAGTTAACCGGAGAAACAACCTGCCCTTGAGCAGATTCTTCACAGGCTTTCGCGATAGCTGCATCGTCAAGACCGATGATAGCAGACATGCCGCCAGTGCCTTCCGGCACCGCTTCTTGCATGAATTTGCCGCGCAGTTCAACCAGACGTACAGCATCAGCGAAAGCAATAACGCCCGCGCACACCAGCGCAGAGTATTCGCCCAGGCTGTGACCCGCCATCAGCGCCGGCGTTTTTCCGCCCTGCTGCTGCCACAGACGGTACAGCGCAACGGAAGCCGTCAGCAGCGCTGGCTGTGTCTGCCAGGTTTTATTCAGTTCTTCAGCAGGCCCTTGCTGAGTCAGCGTCCAAAGGTCATAGCCCAGTGCCGCAGAAGCCTCTTTAAAAGTTTCTTCAATAACCGGATAGGTTGCTGCCAGTTCAGACAACATTCCTACCGCTTGTGAACCCTGACCCGGGAACACAAAAGCGAATTGCGTCATTTTTTTATCCTTATACTTAGAAACGAACCAGCGCAGAACCCCAGGTGAAACCACCACCGAAGGCCTCCAGCAGAACCAGCTGACCGCGTTTGATACGGCCATCGCGTACGGCTTCGTCAAAAGCGCACGGTACGGAAGCCGCCGAAGTGTTGCCATGACGGTCGAGAGTGACCACGACATTGTCCATCGACATGCCCAGTTTCTTCGCCGTTGCGCTGATAATACGGAAGTTCGCCTGGTGCGGCACCAGCCAGTCTAATTCAGAGCGGTCGAGATTGTTGGCTGCCAGCGTTTCATCAACGATATGCGCCAGTTCAGTCACCGCCACTTTAAAGACTTCGTTGCCCGCCATCGTCAGGTAAATCGAGTTCTCTGGATTTACGCGATCGGCGTTTGGCAGCGTCAGCAGTTTGCCGTAGCTACCGTCAGCATGCAGGTGCGTGGAGATGATACCTGGCTCTTCAGATGCGCCAAGCACCACTGCGCCCGCGCCGTCACCAAAAATAATGATCGTGCCGCGATCGCTTGGATCACAGGTGCGCGCCAGCGTATCTGCGCCCACCACCAGCGCATATTTCACTGCGCCAGATTTCACATATTGATCGGCAACACTGAGCGCATAGGTAAAGCCCGCACACGCGGCGGCAATATCAAATGCCGGAGCGCCTTTCACACCCAGCATATCCTGAATCTGACAAGCTGCACTTGGGAATGCGTGGGTCGCAGACGTGGTAGCAACCACAATCAGACCCAGCTCGCTAGCCTCAATGCCCGCCATTTCCAGCGCGCGCTTGGCCGCTTCGTAACCCAGCGTAGACACGTTTTCATCAGGGCCAGCAATACGACGTTCACGGATACCTGTACGGGTGACAATCCACTCGTCAGAAGTATCAACCATTTTTTCCAGATCGGCGTTAGTCCGCACTTGCTCAGGCAGATAGCTGCCGGTACCAATAATCTTCGTATACATGTACGCTCAGTCACTTTTCGCTAATATAGCCGCTCAATTCAACCACCGCGAAGCTGGTTTACTGTTTGCCGGCTTCCCGCATGTCGAATCCGGCGGGGTATACGGATTCCAGGCGAGCGGCAATTCGCTGAGGAACTTGTCGCTGCACCGCCTGCACTGCCTGTTCTATCGCGATCGCAAAGGCTCGCTGATTGGCCGCACCATGACTCTTAATCACCGTGCCGCGCAATCCTAACAGACAGGCACCATTATACTGGTCGGGGTTGAGGTGACTGAATCGCCTTGTCAGACTTTTTTGTAACCAGCGCTTTAATAAAATCAGCCACCACGACCGTTTTTTACCCTCGCTCTGAGATTTCAGCAGCGAAAGAAAGACTCTAACCACCCCTTCCATCGTCTTTAAGGTGACGTTACCTGTAAAACCGTCACAAACCATCACGTCGGTTTTGCCCGTCAACAATTCGTTGGCTTCAAGATAGCCGATATAGTTGATAGACGGGATCGTTTTTAGCACTAAAGAGGCATCACGGATACTGTCGTGCCCTTTAATTTCTTCTTCACCGATGTTGAGCAAAGCAACGCGGGGGCGGGCAATACCCAGCACCTCTTCCGCCATTACTGACCCCATCACGGCGAATTGCACCAGCATTGTACTGTCGCAATCAACGTTAGCGCCTAAGTCCAGCACCACCGTTTTGCCCTTTTGCTGATGCGGTAACACCGTCACCAACGCTGGGCGCTCAATCCCCTGAATCGGTTTGAGCAGTAATTTCGCAAGCCCCATCAGTGCTCCGGTATTTCCGGCACTGACGCACGCTTCGGCCCGCCCTTCTTTCACCATTTCTAACGCCACCCGCATTGAACTACCGCGACTGTGGCGGATAGCATGAGATGGCCGTTCATCACTGGCAATAACCGACTGGGCAGGGATAATCTGCAAACGTGAACGTTGTTCAAAGTCAGCTCTGGCGAGTAATGGCGTAATGTCGTCGGGGTTGCCGACCAGAAGAAGTGAGAGTTGCGGATTAGAATTCAGTGCCTGCAAAGCTGCAGGCACTGTCACGAGAGGGCCAAAATCGCCCCCCATGACATCTAACGCCAGGGTTAGACGTGTCAAGGTATCGTCGCCGCTCGGTTTGGTGTTTCCCCAGTTGCCTGGGGAAAATCCTCACTAAGCTTCATCACGCTTGAACTCTTGGTCTTTCGCATTACAGGAAACCCGTAACGCGAAATTCTTTGAGTATCGCGTGATTACTTAGCGATTACCTTACGGCCACGGTAGAAACCGTCGGCAGTGATGTGGTGACGCAGGTGTTGTTCACCAGAAGTTTTGTCTACAGACAGGCTGGTGACTGCGGTCAGAGCGTCATGGGAACGACGCATGCCACGTTTGGAACGGGTTGGTTTATTCTGTTGTACGGCCATGGACCTTACTCCTCAATTACTTACGCTTTAAGCTGGCTAATACGGCAAATGGATTTGGCTTCTGTGCCTCTTCAGGCAATTCACCAAAGACCATGTCCGCCTCGGACACTTCACAGTGTTCAGAATCATGCACCGGAACTACAGGCAAGGAGAGGATGATTTCATCTTCAACCATCGCCAGCAGATCGATTTCACCGAATTCGTTAACCTCAATCGGCTCATACGCTTCCGGGAGTGCTTCAACCTGATCATCATTTTTGACCGGGCTAAAACAATACGTTGTGTGGACGTGATGAACAAACGGTTTCCCGCAACGCTGACATTCTAACGATACCGTGACCTTCACATCGCCGTTTATCACCGCGAGGCGTTGGTTATCGATAGCGAAGGATATTTCGCATTCTACATCGCTGTCCACACTGACTACAGATGCGGCGACGCGCTCCGCCTGATCGGGGGTATAGATACCCTGGTAATCAAGGCGTTTTTGAGCCGTACGAACCGGATCGAGAGTCAGGGGTAATTTTACCTTTTGCATAGGGCGCGCATATTAACTTTGTAACGTCATAGAGTCAAAGAAAAAGGCAGCCTCAGGTTGCCTTTTGCCAATTATTCGCACACATTGCGGCCTATAGTTTAAAATGTCGGAATCTAATTCGCTACCGTCTATTTAAAAAATTATGTCTGAATTGATTCTTGCCTCCACCTCCCCTTATCGCAAACTGCTGTTAGAGAAGCTCGGAGTACCGTTTGAATGCGCCGCTCCAGAGGTTGATGAACGCCCTCATGCTGGCGAAACAGCGCGCAACCTGGTGCTACGCCTGGCGCAAGCGAAAGCTCAGGCACTGGCGGAACGTTATCCGAATCATCTGATTATCGGTTCTGATCAAGTGTGTGTGCTGGATGGTGAAATAACCGGCAAACCGCACACCGAAGAAAATGCGCGCCAGCAATTAAAAAAGGCCAGCGGCAATATCGTGACCTTTTTTACCGGTCTGGCACTGTATAATTCTGTTAATGGACAGTTACAAACAGAATGCGAACCATTCGATGTTCATTTCCGTCATCTTAGTGAACAAGAAATAAACCATTATATTCGTAAAGAAAGCCCGCTAAATTGCGCCGGTAGTTTTAAAAGCGAAGGTTTGGGCATTGCGCTGTTCGACCGCCTTGAAGGGCGCGACCCAAACTCGCTGATCGGGTTGCCGCTGATAGCCTTGTGCCAAATGCTGTGCCGCGAGAACGTCAACCCGCTGTTAAATTAGGCTTTTCCCCTCATCCTGCTAAGGAGTGAGGGGATAAACTCAGGCTATCGCCATCAGGCTGGTGATCAGCATATTACCGCCGACAAACAGCAGCACCAGGTAGACCAGCCGCAGGAATGTCTCTCTTTTGATGCGCTGTAAGAAGGCCATGCCGAGGAAAAAGCCAATGGCCGCCATCGGGAAGCCGATGGTTAACGCACTGCCCAGATGAGCGGTAAACGCGCCGTTACGATACTGATTGAACGCGTTCCAGGTGTTAAAGACGACCCAGACCATATTCATGGTGTTACGGAACTTCTCTTTTTCCTTCACGGCCTCAATGGTATAGACCGTAATCAGCGGCCCGCCGATAGTGAATGCGCCATGAACGATCCCACCTAAAATCAGGCAGCCATAGCGGAAACTTTTCCGCGCCAGCGTGTCCGGTGCATTAGCCACTTCCACCTTTTTAAAAATCATCGGGTTGACGATGTGCTTGTAGATATTCATGACTGCAATAATTGTCACCATTGCGCCAATGCAGATTTTCGCCACGTTAGGGCTGATGGTATAAAACAGATAGTTACCGACTAAGATCCCCGGCACGCAAAGCACCACGATTTTTCCCAGGTCGCGCCAGGAGATATCACGCCAGGTTTTTAGCGCCAGGAAGTAGAGAAACGGCAGCGTAATCACTGTGCCGTATGGAACCCCGACCGACGTGCCCAGCAGGCCGTTAGTCACCGATGCGGCAATCACCGTACAGCCAAATCCCGTACATCCCTGCACAAAAAAGCCGACGATTTGCATCAAGCCGACAAGAACAAAATCAAGATTAAAATTCATTATATCCGCCCTGGATATCTATTGAGGATGAACCTGGTTGCCATAGCCCGAGCGCAAGCCCGGGCATACGAAAGCGAACGCAATGCGCCCGCTTTGTGAGCAAAAAAGGTTCTTAGAAGTGAAGTTCGGTACGCTGAATCAAATCTTTTTGCAGCGGCTTGCCCAGTTCAACGAAATAGGCGCTATACCCCGCCACACGCACCAGCATGTCCTTGTAGTCTTCCGGCTTTTTCTGCGCCGCGCGCATCGTCGCCGAGCTCATGATATTGAACTGGACGTGCATGGCCTGTTTCGCGATGTACTCGTCAATAAAGCTGACCAGGTTGTCTCGCCCTTCAACCCCCGCAACGGCTTCCTGCGGAAAGCGCAGGTTCATCAGCGTGCCATTGGTCGCCAGGCTATGGTCAACTTTAGTCACCGAGTTAACCAGCGCCGTTGGCCCACAGATATCGTGAGAGCCGCCGTCGGTGTGCACCGGCCCCATATTGTCGGAGATAGGTTCGAATTTTTTACGTCCATCAACGGAGGCATTCGTATTCAGCCCCATGCCGACGTTGGCGTTAACGGAATACACACCAGGGCTAAACTCGCCACCACGCGGCGTTTTTCTGCCGCTGATGTGTCGGCAGTAGCATTCGAACATGAATTTGAAAAGATCATCGGCATAGTCGATATCATTGCCGTAATGATGCACTTTCGAACTGTTGACCAGCGCGTACAGCTTTTCATGGCCGACCCAGTTATCTTTCACCGCCTGCAACAATTGCGCGCCGGTATAGAGTTGCTCATCGAACACCAGTTGTTTAATGGTGGCAAGACTATCGGCACAGGTCGCCATCCCCGCCGCCTGCGGGGCAATACCGTTGTATTTCGCCCCGCCCTCGGTGAGATCTTTGCCCGAGGCCATACAGTCTTCATAAAAGGCGGAAACATAAGGCACGGGCTTCAGCGCACGATGGGCGTTGTCGATGATATTCAGGCTACTGCACATCTGATCCGTCCAGTATTCAAACTGTTTATCAACGCTCGCCAGCACATCCTCAAAACTTTGGTAGGTATCAAGGCTGCCGGTATCCGGCCCCAGTTGTTCTCCGGTGCTCAGGCTACGTCCGCCGTTGAGCACCATCTCCATCATTTTCGGCGTATTGACATACGCGGCGTCATGCCAGCCATACTCTTTACCGGCCAGATCAAGCTCCACGCAGCCGACAACGCAGTAATCACGCGCCTCTTCCAGCGTCATGCCTTTACGCATCATGCCTTTGATCGACGGAGCATCGTTGAAAATCTTCGGATGCCCATAGCCTGCGCGAATACACTCTACGGTCTTAATTTTTAACTCATAAGGCGTATTTTCATGCATACGCACGCAAACCCACGGGTTCATCATGCGCGTGTGCGCAGACCCTTCCAGCATCAGCATGGTCAGATCGTTAGTCGCATCGTTACCGTTACGATCGACACCGCCTAGGGTTAAGCTTTCCCCGCCAAAACCGCGACCATTGCGCACCGCGACGGTTCCTTTATCTTTCAGCTTGGTTGGGTTATTCATCTTGACGTACTGAACTTCAATCAGCTCAAGCGCAAACTCTTTGCTGATGGTGTTGTTCTTCATGTCGGCCTCGTACCAGGGGTACAGCCATTGGTCCATGCGGCCATAGGAGATAGAGTGGCCGTTGCTCTCAATCTGAATCAAGCTGGTTGCGAAGTTAAAAAGCTGTAGTGCCTGCCAGAAAGTCTGCGGCGCACCGCCGGCAATTTGCTGGCAGTTGAGCGCCATCGTTTCCAGCTCTTGTTTGCGCTGTGGGTTGCACTCTTTTTCCGCATATTCGTGCGCCAGCGAGGCGTAACGCAGAATATATTTTTTAGCGGCCTCCAGCTCAATAATCATCGCTTGATAGAAGTCACGCTTATCGCCATATTCCGTATCGCGCAGACTTAATTTCTTAAGCCCCGCCTGGGCGTTGGCAATCAGGCCGTTATAGCCCAGCTTCATCAGGCAGGCGTAATCGATCGCCAAATGCCCGGCGCCAGCATAGTGGTAAAGGTTGGTCTGGAAGATTTTTTCCCCCACTTCCGAGCCTTTGGTTTGATCTTTTTCGAGGCGACTATTAATAAGGTCATCGACGGTTTTACCTTCCCAGTAACGGCAAAGCTCGACAATTTCCTGCCGCTCTTCTTCATTACGAATATAGAACTGATCGTTCGCCCGCTCTTCAAACGGTGAGTGCAGAATTTCGTCAATGATCCAGTTCACTGAAAATTCCGGATAGATAGGCGATGCTTTTGCCGGTGCGGCAATTTCGCCGAGGATCAGATCTTCATCGTAAATATACAGCGTGGTGTTGAGCAGAATGTTTTCGAAAGCATAGGCGCATTTTAACTTACGCGGTGCGTTCTCATGCTTTTTATACGCTTCGGTAACCAGTCGCAGGCGCTCAACGTCAATATCATAAGGCCGGTCAAGGAAGGACTGACGTAGACGGTTGACACGTGGAAACGGCGACCAGTCTTCATGATGCACCTGATAGCCCAGACTGTAAGTTTTATCGAAATCTTGCGTCCCGTTTGCGGCGGTATGGTGTACTTTCATTAAATTTTTCCCATATAAGATTTAAATTAAATGCTGGTTATTTTTCTTTTGTCCCCACCACGCAATGGATGCCGCGCTGGTTAAAATATTCGGCTAAGTTCTGGACTTTTTTCTGGAAGGCTCGACGGTTTATCTTCACGTTGTGCATTTTGTAAGGCAGGCCTAATGATTGATATTTTTCTTCCCCAAGACGCATAAAGCTGAGCAACTGTAAGGTGCGAATACGCCCCTGCATTTCATTGAGGATAAAATCGGCGCTTGCCACCGCGTTTGCCATATCGTCATTCACATCAGGAATGACCGGAATTCGTAAGATAATTTCACGTTGCTGCGCGGCGATTTTTCTCAGATTGGCAAGAATTTTATTATTTGACGCGCGGGTGTATTTTTTATGGATAGCGGGATCCATATGTTTAATGTCGGAAATAATAATGTCGGTATAAGGTAAAACCGGACTGACTTTTTTCCAGTCCACAAACAAAGAGGATTCAAGACAAGTTTGGATGCCTTCCTGCTTACACGCTTTAAAGAGTTCGGCGACAAACTCCGACTGCAATAGCGGTTCGCCACCAGATACCGTGACCCCACCGCCTGAGCGCTCATAATAGCCTTTGTCTTTACGGATTTCGGCCATACACTCATCGACAGACATGGCCCTGCCCCATAATTTTATCGCTTCTGAAGGGCAGACATCCTGGCAGGCCAGACAGTGACTACACTGACTGCGATTAAGAGACGTGAGTTTTCCACGGGTGAAGTTTAATACGTTATTTTCTGGGCAGACTTCAATACAGGCAGCGCATTTCTTCGCAGAAATACATTTCGTTTTATACACCCCTAGCTGCACGTAAGGCTGCAAACTTTCAGGATTACTACACCATTCACAGCGTAATGGGCAGCCTTTTAAAAACAACTCAGTACGCAACCCTGGGCCATCATGGATAGTGAAGCGCTGGATATTAAAAATAACACCCTGGAGTGGCGACTGATTCATACCGGCTTTCCCGAAACGTTCATATAAATAATGCCATGCCTGTGATTTATTATTCACATGCGGTGACGGTTGCTTTTAATACCCCTATAAATACAGGGTATCGCAAAATGAACGTTTTAAAAAAGCGGCTACTCTTACTATTTTAATAGGGAGAACTCCCTATTTTTCTCTATTTATCATCGAACCATTTATAAAGTTGGAACCGACTATTGACACCGCACTTAATGTATATATTTTGAATATGTTTTTTGACCGTGTGATAGCTTATCACCAACTCATCAGCAATCGCCTGGTAAGTGAGGCCGTTGTACATCAGAGCAGCGACTTTTTGCTCGGCCTGGGTCAACGGTAGTTTAGCGGCAGCATTATCATCGGGTTTACCATCATCTTTTTGCGAAATGGTGATCCAGTGATAGATATCAATAATGCCATTAGAGTAACTTTGGTCGTATGTATATATTTTGAATATATAATTTTTAATGACTCGCGTCTGTACTCGGCTGGTCGTCAAACCTTCCCCTTCGTTGCCCAACAAAAAAGGCAGCCAGTTGCAAGGTTTACTGCTGCTAATCTGTTCGGCAATCGATGCCCCGAGAATATCTTTCAGATATTCTTGAGCTAATTCATTAGAGCTCATAATATGCATGAAATCATCAGTGACCAGATACGCCTTTTCCCCTGATAAAATGATTTCATTTTGGATGTTAGAGATAATACGAATCTGCTCGTGTTTCTTAAAGTTTTTATACGAATTGGCAACATATACGTATATTTTATTCAGCGTCGCAATCTCATCATCAGTAAAATCCCCTTGTGCCTGACTTTTAAAAAAGGCAACCTGAATATAAGCATTGATCCCGAATGCCATGGTAACACTATAGTGACTTTGGAAATTTTCCTCCAGAAAGCGTAAATAACCAGAATGCTCATAGTCGATAGTTCCAATCACCGAGGTCGATTTATACAGGCGAGGCGTCACGTTAAAATAAGTCAGATGATCGACAACCGCCTCCTGGTGAATCACATGACGGACGACATCATTCGCCACGAATTTCCGATACGGATGCTCGGCGCTATCTGGCATAATGCCATTCCAGTTTACCCATGAAAGAAATTTCCCATGGGTATCAAAATAAGAGATAAGTATTTTTTTAAAGCCGAAATTTCGCTCAATCGAATCAATTAATACGCTACTAAAAAACTCCCGCGCAGAAATTTGCCGCTCTGACATTTCAGAAAAAAAAGTCATCTGATCTGCACTCTGGTAACTCATGACCATTCCCTTATTAAATATATGGCATTCATTCCAGATTAATCAAAAGCAAAGTTTCTGTACAACCGTTTTTTGAAACAAAAGCTGAACATTATGCCTGGATCACAATGACTCAGCTTTTTGTATTATGTATTTCAAAATCAAACAAAAGAAATGTTAAATGAGAAAAAATACTTACAACGCTTTATGATAAAGTTCAATAATATCATTTAACGTTGACTGTCTTGGGTTTACAAGTACGTTACCACTTTTCATCGCATCTTTTGCCATCTCATTAATCCTTTCCGCTTTTACGCCGACGGCAGATAATGAATCAGGAATACCACACTCTTTATTTAATTGACGAACTTCGGCAACCAGCATCTGCGGTTTGAATCCAGAGACGTTTTCATCGCCCTGACAAATATAATTATAGATGGTCTGATAACGCCCCTGATCGGCCAGCGCGTTATACTCCAGCACTGTCGGCAGCAAAATAGCATTCGCCACCCCATGAGGAACATGGAAAAAGGCGCTAACCGGATGGCTCATGGCATGAACATTGCCCAAACGCGCCCAGGCAAAAGCGATCCCGGCGAACGTGCTGCCCAGCAGCATATCGCAGGCCGCAGATTCATCTTTACGATTAGCAATAAATCGGCGCAGGCTGCCGCCGATAAGCTGCATTGCCTTCTCCGCCATCGCATCGGTAAAGGGCGATGCCTTAGTAGAAAGATAGGCTTCTATGGCATGAATTAAGGCATCAATACCACAGGCGGCAGCAATCGATGCCGGTGCTGTCATGATTAATTCGGGATCCAGCAAAGCATATTTAGGCAGGATCTCGTAGCTGATCACCGACAGTTTGTAATTGCGTGATTCATCGGTGATCACCGATGAAGCCGTCACTTCGCTCCCTGTACCCGCCGTCGTCGGGATCGCAATAATCGGCACAATAGGGCCAGGGACATTATTGCTGCCTTCATAATCGGTAATACTGCCGCCATAATTCGCCAGCACCCCAACGGCTTTGGCGACATCCATTGAGCTGCCGCCCCCCAGCGCCACAATACTGCTGGCGCCGCACTGCTGATAGGCCGCCGTCGCGCTATTGACTATCTCAACGGTAGGGTTCGGCAACACATCCAGCCATGAGGTATAGCGAATCCCCGCCTGCGCGATAATCTCTTCAATTTTTTTCACCACGCCCAGGCTTTCCAGCCCTCGGTCAGAAATCAAAAAAACGTGGTCGGAATGATTCTCTGCCAGAATCGTCGGCAATTTTTTTAAACTGCCGATGCCGAACTCAATATTTTGCGGAATTTTAAAGTTAAAGCTGTCCATCACATCCCCTTGCCTCAAGTCATCATTAAACATGTCATCCCACAAAATCCGTGAGAGAGCTAAACGCTGGCCACCATCTCATGCAGGCATAGCCCACAATGACCACCATCACGATATGCACAATCGCCATCACCAGGCCGCCCTTGAGCATTTTCCTGGCGTCAAGGCCGTAGGCCACCGGAATCGCCCGCACGCTAATGGGCAACATAAACTCGGCGTTGAACGCCATCACGGTGATAAGCCAGTACGGAATCGGGTTAAGCCCAAGCTTGCTGGTGAAGCCCAGCACAATAGGTAGCACCACCGCCGCCGAGGCCGTGGAGTTAGTGGTTTCAGAAAGCAGACGAGCCAGAATGGTGAATACCACAATGGTCAGCAGACCGCCGTCCAGCGACATTCCGGTAATCAGGCTGGCGATCCCCGCGCTCGCGCCGGAGTCATTGACCATTTTGCCTAACGCCAGGCCGCCGCCAAAAAGAATCAGCATCCCCCACATCGTCTCTTTTTCCGCGCGATCCCATGTCAGCAGCGGCCCGTTATTAGCGCTAGTGAGCACAAAACAGATAACCCCGAGGATCAAATAGAGATACGCCGGAGAGAGTGCCGGGAACATCGCCGCATAAAGCGGGCGCGTAAAGGCGCCGATCAGACCAACAAAAAACAGGACGACACAGATTTTTTCATCCCGCGTCATCATGCCAAGCTCGCGGTACTGCTGCTCAAACCATTCGCGCGTCCCATCCAGCCGGGTGACCTTCATCGGCATCAGCAGCATACAGCCCAGACTGACCAGCGAGATCAGCACAAAGAACGGCGTCAGATGAATAAGCCAATCAACGTACATAAACTCATGGCCAATTTTGCTCTCCAGAATCGAGATCGCCGCCAGATTCATCGCGCCACCGAGCGGGCTGCCGACGCCACCAATACCAACGCCCCAACCGATAGCCAGTAGAATAGGCACGGCGGGTTTACAGGAGGGAATATCCTTATAGCCGGATGCGGCAAGCATTGAGACGGCGATGGGGACAAACAATGCGCAAACCATCACGTTGGGGAATATCGTTGAAGTTGCGGCACTGGCTAAAAACCAGACCGTCACCTGCGAGCGCATCGATGGGCCAATCAGAGAAAGCACTTTTAACGCCACCCGACGGTCAAGACCCACGCTCGCCCAGGGTAAGCACAACAGCCCCGACCCCAGAATAAGAATGATGCTATCCGAGAAGTACTGCATCGTAATGCCGTTCATCGGGACAATATTAAAGAGCGCATTGATAACAATCGGTAACAGGCTGGTCACGGCGACATGAACCGGGCGGGTCACCCACCAAAAAATCATCCACAGTAAGAGGCCAATCGCCTGGGATCCAGGTGCAGTCAGGCTCTGTGAAAGCAGTAGCGCAGAGGCCGCAAAAATTGCAGGGCCTGTAAGAATGACAACGTAACGCCGTGAGTTATTCATCACCTAATCTCTGTTCATCCACTCACAGCCAAAACGATTCAGCAGCTCAGGTAAAAAAAATGCTCTATGAGCAATGTTTATTCCTTGATATTGCTTGCTTTAGCTCCTGTGGCCTCTACCTGTCATTGCCGTTTGGCATATTGCCAATACGTAAAAACAACAAATAAAACCTTATATTTCAGAACCATAACAAAACAGCATAATGGATGACAGCAGGCGTTCTTACTATTTCTCATAGGGAATATTCCCTATTTGATGAAAACTATGCGCGAGGTCACCTTAGCGTGTCGAAGGCAGCCAGCAAAAAGCCGGGGGAGAGGAAAATAGTCGGGAAGACGGCGGATAGACAATCCGCCGGAAGTCTTATTTTGTGTTACGTAACACCTGTAGACAGCGCTTCAATGCGTTGTCCATCGGCGCTTCAATACGCATCACTTCACCCGTACCCGGGTGAGTAAATTTCAACGCCGCCGCATGCAGGAACAGACGTTTAAGCCCCGTGCCCGCTTCGGTAAGCTGCTGATCAAACTCGCGGTCGCCGTAGCGATCATCGAACGCGATCGGATGGCCTGCGTGAAGCGTATGCACACGAATCTGGTGAGTACGCCCTGTCACTGGGCTACACCGCACCAGCGTGGCATGAGTGTAACGCTCCTCAACCTTAAAGCGGGTTTCCGACGGTTTCCCTTCCTGATTCACACGGACAATACGCTCGCCGCTTTGCAGAATATTTTTCAGTAGCGGAGCCTGTACCACTTTAACGTGCGACTGCCACTGCCCGCGCACCAGCGCCAAATAATCCTTCTGCATTCCTTTCTCACGCAGTTGTTCGTGCAGCGAACGCAGCGCCGAGCGCTTCTTCGCCACCAACAGTACGCCAGAAGTATCACGGTCAAGACGGTGTACCAACTCAAGGAAACGCGCTTCCGGGCGTAACGCACGAAGCCCTTCAATCACGCCAAAACTTAAACCGCTACCGCCATGCACGGCAGTACCGGACGGTTTGTTGAGCACCAGAATATGGTCATCTTCGTACAGGATGACATCGGCCAGTGCCGCAACCTTTTGCAGATGCGGCGACACCGCTTCTTCTTCGCGTTCGGCTACGCGCACCGGTGGGATGCGCACTTCATCACCGGCTTCAAGTTTGTATTCCGGTTTAATGCGTTTTTTATTTACCCGCACTTCGCCTTTACGCAGGATGCGGTAAATCATGCTCTTTGGCACCCCTTTCAGATGGGTGCGCAAAAAGTTGTCAATTCGTTGCCCGGCTTCGTCAGCGCTAATGGCAACCATTTTTACGGTCGGAGTCTCAGTTTTCATGGTGCGCGATTCTAAATATCCCCGCTCAATAGCGCCACTCATTTTTCTATGCTTATATTTATCATCACCCGTTTTCTCCGGTGACTTCCTCCTGCCAGTTGTTTGTTATTAGAACAATCTAAACGGACAGGTGAAAAAACTGTGAGTAGCAGGATGATAAAAGGTGAAAGTCAACTTGCTATAACTAGGTTAGCAAGGAATAATGAAGCTGTTTTCCGTGTTAAACCTGGAATAACAAGGATATGACGGAATGACCAATTTTGTCTGTCCGATCATCCACGCAGCAATGGCGTAAGACGTATTGATCGCTCAGACAGTTAGCGGGCTGCGAGTTGCAGTCCTTACCGGTACATATACTGTATGAATTTTAGATGGCAGACAGAAAGCGCTACGGGGAACATCCGTGCTTACGCAAGTAAAACGCTAAGACCTCTACCCTCTAAACGATGACGAGTATAAATGGAATCTTCTCTGGAGAGTTATCCCAGGCTGTTCCCCTAATAATTGCGCTGTGTTTCCGTTTGAAACGCAGGCTACCGACACTCTGCGCCTCTTAAGCGAGCGACAACCGTGAGGTTGGCGACGTGAATAGTCACGAGGCCATCGGTTTACCCCGGAAAGGCAATACTCTGCTCGCAGCTTAGTCGTCAATGTAAGAATAATGAGTAAGTTACGATGAAAAGAATGTTAATCAACGCAACTCAGCAGGAAGAGTTGCGTGTCGCTCTCGTTGATGGGCAGCGTCTGTACGATCTGGATATTGAAAGCCCAGGGCACGAACAGAAAAAAGCGAACATCTACAAAGGCAAAATTACCCGTATTGAACCGAGCCTCGAAGCCGCATTTGTTGATTACGGTGCCGAACGCCACGGTTTCCTCCCCCTTAAAGAAATTGCTCGCGAATATTTCCCAGCCAATTACAGCTCACACGGTCGTCCAAACATCAAAGATGTGCTGCGTGAAGGCCAGGAAGTCATCGTTCAGATTGATAAAGAAGAACGCGGCAACAAAGGCGCTGCGCTAACCACCTTTATCAGCCTGGCGGGCAGTTACCTGGTGCTGATGCCGAACAACCCTCGTGCTGGCGGTATTTCCCGTCGAATCGAAGGTGACGACCGCACCGAACTGAAAGAAGCGCTGGCAAGCCTTGAACTGCCAGACGGCATGGGCTTAATCGTACGTACCGCCGGCGTGGGTAAATCCGCCGAAGCGCTGCAATGGGATTTAAGCTTCCGTCTGAAGCACTGGGAAGCCATTCAGAAAGCCGCTGAAAGCCGCCCTGCGCCATTCCTGATTCACCAGGAAAGCAACGTTATCGTTCGCGCCTTCCGCGACTATCTGCGCCAGGACATCGGCGAAATCCTGATCGACAACCCGAAAGTGATGGAGATGGCGCGTCAGCATATCTCTGCACTCGGTCGCCCGGATTTCAGCAGCAAAATCAAACTGTACACCGGTGAAATTCCGCTGTTCAGCCACTATCAGATTGAATCGCAGATTGAATCCGCCTTCCAGCGTGAAGTCCGTCTGCCGTCCGGTGGCTCTATCGTTATCGATAGCACCGAAGCACTGACCGCTATCGACATCAACTCCGCGCGTGCAACTCGCGGCGGCGACATCGAAGAAACTGCGTTCAACACCAACCTTGAAGCGGCCGATGAAATCGCCCGTCAGTTGCGTCTGCGTGACCTCGGCGGCCTGATTGTTATCGACTTCATCGATATGACACCAGTGCGCCACCAGCGCGCGGTTGAAAACCGCCTGCGTGAAGCGGTGCGTCAGGATCGTGCACGTATCCAGATCAGCCACATTTCTCGCTTTGGTCTGCTGGAAATGTCGCGTCAGCGCCTCAGCCCATCGCTGGGTGAATCTAGCCATCACGTTTGCCCGCGTTGCTCCGGAACCGGCACTGTGCGTGACAACGAATCGCTGTCGCTCTCTATTCTGCGTCTGATTGAAGAAGAAGCGCTGAAAGAGAACACCAAAGAAGTTCATGCGATTGTCCCTGTGCCGATTGCCTCTTACCTGCTGAACGAAAAACGTGCGGCAGTAAGCGCTATCGAGTCTCGTCAGGGTGACGTTCGCTGCATCATCGTGCCAAACGATCAGATGCAAACGCCGCACTACCACGTATTGCGTGTACGCAAAGGCGAAGAAACCACCACGCTGAGCTATCTGCTGCCTAAGCTGCACGAAGAAGAAATGGCGCTGCCAGCCGATGAAGAACCGGCTGAACGTAAACAGCCTGAGCAACCAGCGCTGGCGACTTTCGTCATGCCAGAAGAACCACCGGCTCCAGCCGCTGAAAAACCGGTTGCTGCCGCGCCACAGGTGAAAGCGAAGGTTGCCGCTGCACCAGCCGCGCCTGGCCTGCTTTCTCGTTTCTTTGCTGCGCTGAAAAACCTGTTTGTTGGTAGCCCGGAAAAACCGGTTGAAACTCAGCCAGAGAAACAAGAAGCGAAGCCTGAGCGTCAGCAAGAGCGTCGCAAGCCGCGTCAGAACAACCGCCGCGATCGTAATGACCGCAGCGAACGTCGTAATGACCGCAACGAAGGTGCTGAAGGCCGCGAGCCGCGTGAGAATCGTGAAGGTCGCGAGGACAACCGCCGCAACCGTCGTGAGAAACCGCAGCCGTCTTCCGAGGTGCGTGAAAACCGCCAGCTGAACGCCGTTGATGACAGCGAAAAAGCGAAATCTCGTGAAGAACAGCAGCAATCTCGCCGCGAACGCAACCGCCGCCGCAATGACGAAAAACGTCAGGCACCGCAGGAAGCGAAACCGCAGAACCGCGAAGAACAGCCGGTAGCTCAGGATGCCGTGCAGGAAGAACGCGTACAGACTATGCCGCGCCGCAAACCGCGCCAGTTGGCACAGAAAATCCGCATCGAAACTGCCGAGCAAACTGCCGCTCGCGAATTCATCGCTGATGAACCGCAGCCGGAAGCACCGCGCACTGCACTGGCAAAAGTTGACCTGCCAGCCGTTGTTGAAGCACCGGTTGACGCCGAGCACGATGACAACACCGAAGCCCGTGATAACAACGGTATGCCGCGTCGCTCCCGTCGTTCACCACGCCACCTGCGTGTGAGCGGTCAGCGCCGTCGTCGTTACCGCGATGAGCGTTATCCAGCACAATCTCCGATGCCACTGACCGTCGCTTGCGCGTCGCCAGAACTGGCTTCCGGTAAAGTGTGGATTCGCTACCCAATTGCACAGGTTCAGGAACAGGCCGTCGTTGAAGCACCGGTTGCAGAAGAAGTCATTAGCCAACCGGCTATCACCGAAGCGGTTGAACAAACCGTTGCACCAGTCGCTACCGCAGCGCCAGCCGCTGTTGAAGCACCAGCAATCGTTGAAGCCCCAGCGGAACAACCAGCCGAAACCGTAGCTCCTGAAGCTGCCGTTGAAGCCGCTCAGGTGGTTGAAGAAACAGCGCCAGTGCAGGAAGAAACCCCTGCCCCTGCCGTTGAAGAACCGGCTGCTGTCGTAGAAGAAACGGTTCCGCCGGTTGTTGAAACCGCTACGGTCGTTGAAGAGGTGAAAGCTGAACTGGTTGTCGCACCGACAGTGGTTGAAGCGCCAGTTGTGGCAGAGCCAGTCGTTGCTCCAGCGCCAGTGGTTGAAGCTCCGGTGGTTGAAGCCCCAGTGAAAGCTGAGCCTGTTGCCACGCCAGCCGCCGTCAGCCATGCAACCGCACCGATGACTCGCGCACCCGCGCCAGCCTACGAGCCGGAAGCACCGCGTCACAGCGACTGGGTACGCCCGGCCTTCGACTTCGACGGTAAAGGTTCTGCTGGCGGTCACAGTGCTACGCACACCGCCACGGCTGGACCAACTCGCCCGCAGTCGGTTGAATAAACCGCTCCGCGCAAGCTAAAAAATCGGCCCTGAGTGGCCGATTTTTTTTATCCTTTTTTCAGCTGCGGCATCACTTCACCTATCAAATCCAGAAACTGACGCCAACGCATCAGATAATAACGCACCTACGGATACACCAAATGCACCGGCAGCGGCGCTGTCGGTGCTTAAATGGGCTGATCGTCGGGTTATTGTCGCAATGGCGCGCGGTTATCTGAATGCTCTGGCTACGGTTGCCGGAATCATCGCGCTGGCGATTCGCGTGAGTGAAACATATCGTCTGTGCAGCGTTAAGCGCGCGCTAAATGCTGAAAAAAAGCCCGCGTCGGGGTAAGGACGCGGGCGACAAAAACATATCTATACTCATTGCCCTTCCTGATGCAGCGTGAAGGGCCTGGTGTATTTTCTCAGATATGTTCACACCTTCATTATTATTTATTCAGCTGAAACAGAGACATACCTTGCATGTCGGTGAACGCTTTATAAGATGCCTGTAATGCCGCTTGCTGCATGGTGTAGTTGGAAATGGTTGAGTTCCAGTCGACATCAACCAGGTTACTCATCTGCTGGGTCTGCGCCAGCGCACGGTCATCCCCTAGCTGATCCAGTTTTTCCAACTCATTGAGCTGCGTACCCAGCTCCGCGCGAACGCTCAGAACGTTGTTCAACGAGTTACTCAGGCTGCGGTTGGTACGGTCAACAATGGCATTGGCCTGATCCTTCAGCGCTGCGTCATCGCCCACCGGGTTTTTCAATGCCGCAATCGCGGTATCGAGCGCGGTAAACATGTTGGTGTCCGCATCCGGTTTGGCGTTGCTGGTCGCCGCGTCAAAAATCAGATTCCCCGTATGGCCGATAACCATTGAACGCGAGGAATCAACCTGCTGTTCGACATTCTGCGAGCCGCCCACATAGGAGCCGTCGTCGGCGAAAGGCTTAGCGTCCGTTTTATAACCGGCAAAAATATAGCGACCGTTACCGTCGGTGCTGTTTGCCAGGTTCATCAACTGGTCGCGGATCCCCTGAAGGTCAGTCGCCAGGGAGGCTCGGTCATCGTCGCTCAACGTGCCGTTGCCCGCATTGACAATTTTTTCCTGTGCCGCCTGAATGGCGTTAGTCACCTGCTTCAGCGTACTTTCTTCTGTAGATACGCGCTGAGTGGCGAACGTGCGAGCGGTGGCATATTGGCTGTTTTGCGCCTGAGCCTGAGACAATACAACCGCCTGCGATGCGGCAACGGGGTCATCCGATGCGCGATTTACCCGCTTACCGGTTGACATCTGTTCACCATATTTTAACCAGGCAGACTGGGAGTTAGTGATCCCACCCATATTCTGCTGATACATCATTAGAGTGCTGACGCGCATGGCTTGCCCTCTCCTTAACGGATATTAATTAATGCGTCGAAGATAGCGCTGGCAGTTTGCAGCACCTGCGCATTGGCCAGGTAATACTGTTGATAGAGTTGCAGGTTGCCGTACTCTTCATCCAGGTTAACACCGGAAATGGACTGCTGCTGTTTGGTCAGCTGCGTCACCACATTGCCCTGCGTTTTGGCGCTGCTCTCAAGCGTCGCGGTTTTCGTACCGATGCTGCTCACCATTGCCGCGTAGGCATCGTTGAAGCTTTTCGTGCCGCCTACGACTTTGCTATTTTGCAGTTCCAGCAGCGCTTTACCGTTACGGTTGTCGCTCTCGCCGCTGTCTTTTTCTTGCGCCATCGCAATTTCAGATTCGTTGTGAATAGCCACGTTCATATTGACGATGGTGTCGCTGACCGGTTTCACCGTAAAGCTGTCACCGACAGACGCGCTGCCGCTTTTCACATCAACGGAAATACCGTCAAATTTCAGCGAGGTACTGGTACTCGTGCTGTCCAGTTTAACGGTGGTGTTATCCGCTAAACGGGTAACCTGCCAACCGCTGGCGGTGTATTCGACGCGATAATCTGTGGCTTTGACCGCAGAGGAATCGGTCACGCTGGCCACTAAATCCGCATTACCGCCGTTTTTCGAGTTATCCACCACCGACGGTTTACCGAAGTTAAAGAAGTCAACACCGGTATTGCCGTCTGCGTCATACCCCTGACGATGCACCTGGTTAAAGGCATCCGCAAAGGCCAGCGCCATCTGGTTGAGGCTGTTACGCGTCTGGTCCAGATCCTGTGAACGGAAAGTCATCAGGCCACCGAGAGAACCGGTGTTCAGCAATTTCTCAGGGATTTCGACTTGACCCGCCACGTTATCCACATAAGCGACCGTCGTACGTGATGGGTCAGCACTGCTTGGCACTGCGGCCAGTTGGCTGGATTTATTACCCGCAACCAGTGTGTAACCGTTCGCCATCGTGATGTTGTAAGTGTTGCCGTCCTGCACATTCACTTCAACGCCAACCAACTGGTTAAGCTCGGTGACTAACTGATCGCGCTGATCCAGCAGTTCGTTAGGCGATGCCCCTGCGCCCACACCGGTCATCCGCGCAATTTTGTCGTTCAGGCTGGCAATCTGGGAGGTGTAGTTATTGATTTGATCAACGGTCGAAGTGATAGACAGGTTAACCTGCTTATCCTGGTCGCGCAGATACTGATCCGCCACTTTAAACTGGTTCACAACCCCATCAGCCTTGCCCAGCACGGTCTGGCGAGCCGCCGGATCTTCGGCGTTACTGGTCAGAGTTTGCAGGCTACTGAAGAAGTCTTGCAGCGTGGTGGACAGGTTATTGGTCGAGCTGGAGAACATATCGTCAATTTTTGAGATCTGTGCAAAACGGGAAACCAGCCCGCTGCTCTGGCTCTGCGCATCGCGCAGTTGGTTGGTGATAAACGCATTGTATTCACGCTGCACGCCAGAGACGTAAACACCGTTTCCCACCCAACCGCCCGCACCCAGCGTACTGTTGCTCGCGCTCAGAACCGTAGTCTGGCGAGTATAGCCAGCGACGTTATAGCTGGAAATATTATTACTGGTGGTGTTCAGTGCCGATTGCGCGGCACTCAGCCCGCTCATCGCATTGTAAATTAAACTGGACATGAACGCTCCTTTCTAAAACCATGGTAATACTTATCGGATAGCAGAAGGCAAACTTGAGGCCTGTCAGAACAGATTTTCGATATCATTTCGGTAAGCGTGGCTGACCTTCTCACTCATCGATTTCAGCTGTTGAATCATGCTGGTTAGTTTGCGCGCATATTGCGGATCGGTGGCATATCCGGCGTTTTGCAACGCTTGAGCGCCCTGCTCTGCGGTGGCCGCTGAGGTCACGGCGGCATAGCGCGGGTTGCGCGTCAGCAGGCCAACGTAGTCGGACAATGCCTCCAGATACGAGCTGTAGACACGGAACTTCGCTTTCACCTTCTTCGCTTCACCGTTTTCAAATTCGGTAGTGGTAATTTCTGTGACCTTGCCCTTCCAGCCGCCGGAGGCTTTAACACCAAACAGGTTAAAGCTCGGCTCACCGTTCTCACGACGAATCTGCCGTTGCCCCCAGCCGGACTCCAGCGCCGCCTGCGCCAGAATAAGATGATGTGGAATACCGCTCTGCTCACTCGCCAGGCGCGCGGGCAAGGAGAGCTGCGCCAGGAAGTCTTTGCTGTCGCCGGACAACGGCGCATCGCTGCTGTCCGGCGCTTTTGGCAACGCTTTACGAACCATTTGCGTCAGTGCCGCATTCTGGTAGCGGGTCACCGTTTGCATATCAAACTTCATCGGCACCTGGCCTACGCTATCCCCCGGCTCTTGCTGATTGGCTGACAGCTGTTTGACCATCTCCTCAGCGAGGCCAAGGCCTTTGCCAGCGGTCATCTGCTGGGCAATTTGCTGGTCATACATACTGGTATAAAGCCGCGTCTGGTCGCTGCTGAACATGCCATCTTTCGGCAGCGTTTCACGCATACTTTTAAGCATCATCTGCACGAACATCCCTTCCACCTGGCGCGCCACAGGCCGTAACTGCGCCTGCGGATCTTTCCCGGCTTGCGTTTTCAGCTCGTTTAACGACTGCGCGTCCCAGGCGGCGCTCGCCAGTAATTTGCTGTCAGTCAGCATTAGATAATCTCCACCTTCGCCCGCAGGCAGCCTGCGCTTTGCATTGACTGAATAATCGACATTAAGTCCATTGGCGTTGCGCCCAATGCGTTCAGCGCACGCACCACATTATTCAGGTTGGCGCTGGCGCGAATGCTTTGCAGCGAGCCACCGCTCTGGCGCAAATCAATTTGCGTTTGCGGCGTGACGACCGTTTGCCCACCGGCAAATGGCGTATCCGGCTGGCTAACCTGTGCCGAACGGTTAACGGTCACCGACAGGTTCCCCTGCGCCACCGCACAGCTATCGAGCGTAACTTCGCGGTTCATCACCACCGAACCCGTACGGGAGTTAATAATGATTTTCGCATCCTGCGGAGCGATACCGACTTCCAGATTCTGGAGATCCGCTAGCAGACGCACCTGCCCGCTGCCACCTACTGGCGCACGCACCTGCACGGTACGCGCATCCAGCGCGGTGGCATTGCCGAGGCTGCTGCGACGGTTGATGGTGTCAGCAATTTGCTGCGCCATCGTAAAGTCGTCCTGGTTAAGCTGAAGATTGATGGTATTACCCGCGCCAAACTGCGTCGGCAATTCGCGTTCAATGGTCGCCCCGCCGGTAATGCGCCCGCCGTTCAATTGGTTAACCTGCACGCTGCCGCCGCCTGCGGAGGCGCCCGCGCCGCCGACCAAAATATTGCCCTGCGCCAGCGCATAAACCTGGCTATCGACACCTTTCATAGGAGTCATCAGCAGCGTACCGCCGCGCAAACTCTTGGCGTTACCCATCGACGAAACCACAACATCAATGGTTTGCCCCTGGCGACCAAAGGCCGGTAGCTGAGCGGTAACCATGACCGCCGCGACGTTTTTTAGCTGCATGTTGGTTCCCGCCGGAACGGTAATCCCCAACTGCGACAGCATGTTATTCAAGCTCTGAGTGGTAAACGGCGTTTGCGTCGTCTGGTCACCCGTTCCATCAAGCCCCACCACCAGACCGTAGCCGATAAGCGAGTTTGCCCTGACCCCTTGCACACTGGTGAGATCGCGAATGCGTTCAGCGTGCGCCAGGCCAGTGACCAGCACCAGCGCCAGGGTTAGCAGAGTTTTAAACATGGTTCACCTCGTTACATCGGCGATAAGTTAAGGAAGAAACGTTGCAGCCAGCCCATATTCTGCGCTTCGTTGATGTAGCCATTGCCGACATATTCGATACGCGCATCCGCCACCTGCGTTGACGGTACGGTGTTGCTGCCGCTGATGGTGCGTGGGTTCACCACCCCAGAGAAGCGGATAAATTCAGTGCCCTGGTTGATGGCTATCTGTTTTTCGCCCACAACATGTAGGTTGCCGTTCACCAGCACCTGATCAACGGTCACGGTCAACGTGCCGCTAAAGGTGTTGCTGGCATTCGCGCCGCCTTTGCCGTTAAAGCTGTTACCACCGGAGGCATCCACATCGGCACGCTGATTGCCAAACAGGCCCTGCAAGTAGCGCGGTACGGTGTCAAAGCCGAAATTAGTTTTGCCATCACGGCTGGCATTAGCCGACGAACTTTTGCTCGCACTGACGTTTTCCTGAAGCACAATCGTCAGCGTATCGCCGATATTGCGTGGACGTCGGTCTTCAAACAGCGGCTGATAACCGTAGTTAATCGGCTGCGCGGTCTGGAATATAGAGCCATTCGCTACCGGAACCGGGCCGGGGATCGGCTGGGCTGTCGTCGCCCCTTCAACCAGCGGTTTAGACGGGATCAAGGCGCACCCGGCTACGCTGAGCGCGACAACGGTTAACAGCGGATAACGAAACGCGGCGGATTTATGCATTGCTTTCTTCTTCTGAATCTCAATGTTTGCCCCGAGAGTTCCCGAAGTGACTGCGCTCGTCCGGCGGCAGAATGCCGGATGGCGGCTGCGGGTACTCATCGTTTGTAGGCCTGATAAGACGCCTGAGCGTCGTCATCAGGCGCTCGTATAGCCCGGACGAGGCGTTCCGCCCGGCTACACCTTACAGTTGCGTCAGTTTTTGCAGCATCTGATCGGTCGTCGAAACCGCTTTACTGTTAATTTCATACGCGCGCTGCACCTGGATCATATTGACCAACTCTTCCGCGACGTTCACGTTAGAAGTCTCGACGTATCCCTGATACAGCAGACCCGCGCCGTTCAGCCCTGGCGTGGTATCGTTCGGCGCACCTGATGACTGGGTTTCGATATACAGGTTTTCACCAATGCTCTCGAGACCGGTGTCATTCATGAAAGTGGACAGGTTAAGCTGCCCAACTTGCACAGGGTTCGCCTGCCCTTGCAGCGATGCGCTAACAATACCGTCACGCCCGATGGTAATGCTCAACGCATTCGCCGGGATGGTGATCGCTGGCTGTACCTGATAACCGCTTGACGTCACCATCTGGCCGTTTTGGTCAACCTGGAATGAACCGTCGCGGGTATACGCAGAAGAGCCATCCGGTAATAGAATCTGGAAGAATCCATCCCCTTTAATGGCCACATCTTTGCTGTTGTTGGTCTGTGACAGGTTGCCCTGGCTGTGCAGACGCTCGGTTGCCACAGGGCGCACCCCAGTACCAATCTGCAAGCCGGATGGCAGCGTTGTTTGTTCGGATGACTGCGCACCCGGTTGGCGTATAGTTTGATACAGCAAATCTTCAAACACCGCGCGCTGACGCTTAAAACCATTGGTACTGACGTTCGCCAGGTTGTTGGCGATAACGTCCATATTGGTTTGCTGCGCGTCGAGACCGGTTTTCGCGATCCATAATGAACTGATCATAATTTTCCTTAGCTCATTGACAGCAACTGGTTAGCTTTCTGCGTGTTTTCATCCACGCTGCTGATAACCTTCATTTGCATTTCGAAACGGCGCGCGCTGGCAATCATATCGGCCATTGCTGCCACGGCTTTCACGTTGCTGCCTTCCAGTACGCCGGACTGCAAGCGCAGCGTCGGGTCGGCCTGTAAGGTCTGGCCTCGCGTCGCCTGCGCTAACGGCGTCAGACGGAACAGACCGTCATCCCCGCGCGTCACTTCGCTGGCGCTGGCTTTCACCATTTTCAGTTTGCCGACTGGCGACACGGTATTCGGCGCATCACCCGGCGTCAGCGCGGAAATCGTCCCGTCTGACGCAATAGTGACCTGCGAGCCTTCCGGCACGCTCACCGGCCCAGCTTCACCTATCACCGGATTGCCCTGGATGGTGAGCTGGCCTGTGGCACTGACCTGAATATTGCCGTTACGGGTATAACCTTCGCTGCCGTTGGCTGACTGCACTGCCAGCCAACCGTCTTGCTGAATGGCGACATCCAGCGGACGCGCGGTGTAGTCCAACTGACCGGGAGTCATATCGGCTCCTGGCGTAGTGGCCGCCACCAGCGTGCGCGTCTCAACGGATGGCCCAGCTACCGGGACAGCACGCATCGCCGTCAACTGAGCACGAAAGCCCGGCGTTGACGTGTTCGCGAGGTTGCTCGCCGTGACCGCCTGCTGTTGCATGGTCTGGCTTGCCGCCCCCATCGCCGTATATATCGCGTGATCCATAACGTCACCCTGTTAAACGGTTAGCGCAGGTTAACCAGCGTGTTGAGGATCTGATCCTGAGTTTTGATGGTTTGCGCGTTCGACTGATAGTTGCGCTGCGCCACAATCATGTTCACCAGCTCTTTACTCAGATCAACGTTGGAGGCTTCCAGCGCGCCGTTGGTCAGCGAGCCAAAGTTACCCGTGCCCGCCGTACCGAGCAGGGCGACGCCAGAGGATTGGGTTGCCGACCATACGTTATCGCCTTCAGATTGCAGGCCACCGGTGTTGGAGAAGTTAGCCAGCACAATTTGGCCCAGCAGTTGGTTCTGACGGTTAGAGTAGTTACCCACGACCGTGCCATCTTCGTTAATCTGGTAGCTCACCAGGTTACCTGGCTCATAGCCGTTCTGGGTGGTGGCGACCACATCGCTGGAGCCGGTGTTCTGCTGCATCGAGTTGAGGAAGCTCAGGTTAAAGCTGCTCGCCTGAGAGCCGTTTAGCGACGCCATTGCAATAGTGATTTCTGGCGTGGCATTCGCAGGCCCGACGATTAAGGTGCCAGGGTTATTGATATCATCGATATAGTTAGAGACGGATTGCAGCGTACCGCTGTTGCTAAATAACATCTGCGCCGCTTTCACTTCTTTGGCGTTAGGTACGCTGGTATCCTGGGTATAAACGTCCCATTTGTTTTCTGCCGTTTTCACGTAGTAAACGTTCATATCGTGGGAGTTACCCAGACTATCGTAGACCGTCACCGTCCCTTTTTTGCTGTAGGTATCCGGGTCGCTAGGGTTAAACGTTTTGCTGATGATGCTGTCCGTGGAGTTGAGGTTCATCTGCATTGCGCCGCTGGTGGTCGCTTTTGCAGACATCAGCGTGTTAGGAATAGACAGCGGAACCGGGTTTGCCCCTTGCTGGATAGTCGGCGGCGTACCGGTGGCCGGATAACCGGTCAGGTTCAGCCCCTGGGAGTTCACCAGATTGCGATTCTCATCAAGCGCGAACTGGCCGTTACGGCTGTAATAAACGCCGCCGTTGCTATCCACCAGACGGAAAAAGCCGTTCTGGCTAATCGCCACGTCCAGCGCACGACCTGTACCGGTCGTGGTGCCATCGGTAAAGTCCTGACTAATCCCCGCAACTTTAACCCCCAGACCCACTTTGGAACCGGCAAACATATCCGCAAAAGACGCCGTCCCCGATTTAAAACCGTAGGTGGCGGAGTTGGCGATGTTGTTGCCGATAACATCGAGGTTGGTGGCAGCCGCGTTTAATCCGCTAACCGCTTGTGAAAAGGCCATAACATCTCTCCTGAAATTATAAAAGTCTTAAAGAATCTGACGAACCTGGTCGAGCGTGGTCGTACCGTAGGTTCCCAAATCCAGTTTGTTGCCATCGCTGCCAATCGTAACTGCCTGAACCAGCGCGAATTGCAGTGGCTGAACCACCAACTGAGTTGTGCCTTTGCTGGCGGCAATATTGACGCTGTAAGCGCCATCAGGAGCCGCCGTGCCGTCCTCCAGCTTGCCGTCCCAGGTAAAGGTATGAACGCCTGCGCTCTGAGCACCGATGTTCAGCGTTCGAATCACTTTGCCGCTGCTGTCGGTGATCGTGGCGGTCACTTTGTCTGCGGCCTGCGGCAGTTCCATGCCGAACGGCGTGGTATCCACGCTTTCGCCACTGCTGCTTTTGCCCGCCAGAATGATGGAGCCTGGGATCATGACGCCGTGGCCCACCAGCGAGCTCGCCTGCAACGATTGCCCGCTGTCGATTTGCCCTGAAATGGAACCCAGTGTGGTGTTGAGCTTCTCAATGCCGCTCAAGGTGCTGATCTGCGCCAGCTGTGAAGTCAGTTCGTTATTTTGTAAAGGGTTGGTCGGATCCTGGTTTTTCAACTGCGCCACCAGCAGCGTTAAGAAGCTGCTCTGGAGGTCGGACGAACTGTTCGTGCCAGTACCGTTCAGTGACGATGACGATGACGTTGAGGACGCGCGATTGTTGGCCGCGTCGGTGATATTTGCTGTGATAGACATCGCTTACTTTCCTTATTGCCCAAGCGTCAGCGTTTTAAGCATCATGCTTTTCACGGTATTCAACACCTCGACGTTGGCCTGATAGCTGCGCGACGCCGACATGGTGTTGACCATTTCGCCCACCACATCGACGTTAGGCATACGGACATAGCCTTTCGCATCCGCCAGCGGGTTGCCCGGCTGATACACCAGCTTGTCTGGCTCCTGGCTCTCGATAACGTCCGCCACTTTCACGCCGCCGGTTGCCGCACCCATCGGCGCATCAACCTGGAAAACCACCTGTTTAGCGCGATACGGCTGGCCATCCGGCCCCGCCACACTGTCGGCGTTGGCGAGGTTACTGGCGGCAACGTTCAAACGTTTGGATTGCGCCGTCAGCGCCGATCCGGCAACGTCGAAGATATTGAGTAATGCCATGGATTAGTTCCCCTGCTGAAGGACACTCATCATGCCCTTGATTTGTCCGCCCAGAACCGAAAGCCCGGTCTGGTACTGGAGGCTGTTATCGGCAAACTGCGTGCGCTCGCGATCCATATCGACCGTGTTGCCATCCATCGCTGGCTGGTCTGGAATGCGGTACAGCAGTGAGGTGTTCGGTGTCGAGAGCGCCTGAGCAGGAATATGGCGTTCAGAGGTCAGCGCTAACGCCACGCCGCTACCTTCCGCACGCCCGCGCGCCATCACTTTTTTAAGTTCACTGGCAAAATCGATATCGCGCGCCTGATACCCGGGGGTATCTGCGTTCGCAATATTGGCCGCCAGAATTTCCTGACGCTCAGCGCGCAGGTTTAATGCTTCTTGCTGAAAACGTAATGCGGCGTCGAGTTTATCGAGCATGTCTCCTCCGCTAATGACAAAGTTTCAGCCGACAGCTTAATTCCCCATATACCCCCTCCATCGCTGGAATAAGCGCAATATGCCCCGCTATTTGTTGCGTTGAAATGGCGACAAGATAAGTAGAATGCTGACATTCACCATTCATGGGAGCCGCCAATGCGTCAGTTCATTGCCCCTTTCACCGCTGTGATTCTGGCTTTTAGCCCGCTGGCTCAGGCCGACGATATCCAGACACAGTTGAATGCGTTTTTTACTCAGCGGCTAACCGGCTTTAGCAATGAGGTTAACGTCACGCTGCGCAATGCGCAGATGTTGAAGCTAGCCTGCGAGCAGCCAGCGTTAAGTACGCCGGGCAATTCACGTTTGTGGGGAAACCTGACGGTGCAGGCTCAGTGTGGTGGGGTTAAGCAGTATCTACAGGTGAACGTTCAGGCTGTCGGTGATTATGTGGTCGCCGCCGCGCCTATCGTGCGTGGTATGCCGATTGGCGCACAAAGCGTGACCTTAAAGCGGGGGCGGCTCGACCAGTTGCCACCGCGCGCTATGCTCAATTTGGCGCAGGCCGAAGATGCTATCAGCCTGCGCGATGTCGCGATGGGCCAGCCATTACAGCTCTCGATGGTGCGCCAGTCATGGCGCGTTAAGGCGGGGCAAAAAGTGATGGTGGTGGCGCAAGGCGACGGCTTTAGTATCAATAGCGAAGGTCAGGCGTTAAATAACGCCGCCGTCGCGCAAAGTGCACGAGTGAGAATGCCGTCCGGGCAAGTGGTGAGCGGACAGGTCGATACTGATGGGAATATTCTGATTAATCTATAAACGTCATAAAGAAACTGTGGCGCTTGCCGATAGATAAATTAACAATTTAATGAATGAGAGTCGGCGCGTGCGCCATACCAGAGCCTCAATGAGGAAAGAACCATGAGTATCGATCGTACATCACCTCTGAAAGCTGTCGCCGCCGTACAACAGCGCGAAACGCAAGAAACCAGCGCGCAAAAAACTCGTGCGGAAAAAACCGAGACCGCTACCAGCGCTAACGTCACGTTGAGCAACGCGCAAACGGCGTTAACACATGCAAGCAGCGGTGATATTAATATGGCTCGTGTCGAGGCGTTAAAAACGGCTATTCGCAACGGTGAACTCAAAATGGACACCGGGAAAATTGCCGATGCGCTAATTCAAGACACGCAAGATTATTTGCAGAGTAAATAAGCACATGAGTGGTTTGTCAGCAATACTGGACCAAATGACCAGCATCCTGAACTCATTAAAAGAGGTGATGGATGCTGAGCAACAACAGCTCTCCGCAGGCGACGTTAACGGCCTGCAACTTGCCAGCATCACCGAACAAAAAAGTTCGCTACTGGCAACGCTAGATTATCTGGAGAAGCAGCGTCGTGTAGAACAGGACGCCCAAACGAGCGCCAACGATGACGCGGGCGAACGCTGGCAAGCCATTACCGATACCACGCAACATCTGCGTCAGCTCAACCAGCACAATGGTTGGCTACTCGAAGGCCAGATTGCGCGCAATCAGCAGGCGATTGACGTGCTCAAACCGTTTAAAGAGACGGGGCTTTACGGGAAAGATGGGCAGGCTGCGGGCAGCAGCGTGGCGCGTAGCGCGAAGAAATTTTCAGTCTAAACACTCGCGGGGCCACAGAACGTGCCCCGCGACGTTGATATCAACTACGCCGTCCGGCGAGCAAACTCTTTAATCTTGAAGCCTAAAATCGCCAGCGTGATGAAATACGCGGCAATCCCGACCACGACCACACCCATCAGGCGCAGCAGACGGTAAGGCATTGTCCCCTGCGACCACTCCGGCATGACGTGCAAAATCCCCAGCAGCGCAGCCGCCATCACCACCACCGACACCAGCAGACGCGCTAAAAATGCGCCCCAGCCTGGCTGTGGGGTAAAGATTTTCTGCTTACGCAACTGCCAGTAAAGCAGCGCGGCGTTAAGACATGCGGCCAGACCAATCGACAGCGACAGACCGGCGTGTTTCAGCGGGCCAATAAACGCCAGGTTCATCACCTGCGTCATAATCAGCGTCACAATCGCAATTTTAACCGGCGTTTTGATGTCCTGACGCGAGTAAAAGCCCGGAGCCAGCACTTTCACAATAATCAGCCCCATCAGCCCAACCGAGTACGCCACCAGCGCGCGCTGGGTCATGGCGGCGTCAAACGCGGTGAATTTACCGTACTGGAACAGCGCAACGGTGAGCGGTTTTGCCAGGATCCCCAGCGCCACCGCGCTCGGCAGCGCCAGCAGGAAGCACAAACGCAGCCCCCAATCCATTAAGCGGCAGTATTCATCATGATTACCGCTGGCAAAACTTTTCGACAGCGACGGCAGCAGAATCGTCCCCAGCGCAACGCCCAGCACACCGGACGGGAACTCCATCAGGCGGTCAGCGTAGTACATCCAGGAAACCGAGCCGGAAACGAGAAAAGAGGCAAAAATAGTGTTGATAATAAGCGAGATCTGGCTAACGGAAACACCAAGGATCGCCGGGCCCATTTGCTTCACCACCCGCACCGCGCCAGCATCTTTAAAGTTGATGCGCGGCAGCACCAGCATACCGATTTTCTTCAAATGCGGCAGTTGGTATGCCAACTGGAGTACACCGCCTACCGTCACCGCCCACGCCAGCGCCAGCACCGGCGGATGGAAATGCGGCGCAGCAAACAGCGCAAAGCCAATCATGCTGATGTTCAGGAACGTGGGAGCAAATGCCGGGACAGAGAAACGGTTCCAGGTGTTAAGAATAGCCCCCACCAGCGAGGCCAGCGAGATAAGCAGAATATAAGGGAAAGTAATGCGCAGCAGTTGCGTGGTGAGGGTAAATTTATCCGCCGTATCGGCAAAGCCTGGCGCGGTAATGGTGATAACCCACGGCGCGGCCAGCATCCCCAGTACGGTCACCAGCGCCAGCGCCAGCGTTAACAGCCCGGAGACATAAGAGACAAACACACGAGTCGCATCTTCGCCCTGTTTGCTTTTATATTCGGCTAAAATCGGCACAAATGCCTGGGAAAACGCCCCTTCGGCAAAAATACGGCGCAACAAGTTGGGCAGTTTAAAGGCCACGAAAAAGGCATCGGTTGCCATACCGGCCCCAAATACCCTCGCGACGATAGCATCGCGCGCAAATCCCAACACGCGCGAAAACATAGTCATCGAGCTGACGGCTGCCAGCGATTTTAATAAGTTCATTACTTTGTGATTCCACAACACGGAGCAAGACGCCCGGAAGACGAGCGCTTAAAAAGTGGCGTTAGTCTACCGAGTTCAGGATGAATTGCTACTGCCAGATGTTACAGCTGATTATTCGCGGATGGCTTCATGCCACAGCCCATCGACGATGCGCTGAGCCAGAATCGCCTGCTCACCCGCCGTTTCAGGAACCGTCTGATTTTGCACGCATTCGATAAAATGACGGGCGCAACCGGCAAAGCCGCGCTGCTCCAGCGTCGTTTGCCAGCCTGGAACAGGCCGAGTGACAATACCGGAGCCACACTCTTCGCGCCACTCCCGCATATCGCTCACTTCATATAACCCACCGTCGGCAACCGCCTGCACCCACTCACGTTGGCTGCCCGCCCGGCGGTGCATACTGGTAGTGACCTGTACCCCTGCCGCGCTAAAGTGATGCTCCGCGTACAACATGCAGCCTTCGTCGGTGGTTTGCAGGATACCGTCATTGAGTTTTGCTTTGCCACCCGCCAACCACAGCGCGGTATCCACCACGTGAAGATAGTCATCCAACAGTGTAAAACGCAGGTCATTCGGCCCGACGCTATCGGAGCGGTGTTTGTCCATGCGCAGAGAGAACATTTCTCCGGCATGGCTTTTCAGCTCACGGTACAGCGGTGAAAAGCGGCGGTTAAACCCGACCATCAGCGTCAGATTTTTGCGGGCTGCCAGCGCCACCAGACGCTCGGCATCGTCAAGCCTGTCGGCAAGCGGTTTATCCACGCAAACATGAACACCTAAATTCAGAAGTTCACTGACGACCGCATAATGCGAGGCCGTAGAGGTGTGGACGAATACCGCATCACACTGTGCCGCCAGCGATGCCAGCGAGTCGGCATACGGCATCCGATAGGTTTCACATACACGTAGCGCTTTTTCTTTATTTGGCGACCATGCCGCTTGCAGCGTCCAGTCAGCCGCTGCGCCTAACACCGGTAGCCAGGCCTTCTGCGCGATACCGCCCAGACCGACCACCCCAATACGTAATGCCGCCATGCTGATTATTCCCCGAGGTGTGCCAGCAATGAATCCAGCCGTTGTTTGAGTTCAGCCACTTCACCTTCGAGGGCTTCAACACGCGTGCGCAGGTCATCATCAATTTGCGCTACGTCACTTTGTGCCGCCACGGCCTGCACGTCAACGTCACCGCTGAACAAGTGCATATAGCGGCTTTCACGTTTGCCCGGTTCACGAGCCAGACGCACCACAAACGGGCCATCTTCGCGGTTCGCCAGACGCTCGAGCGTACTTTCCACTTCGGCCATATCGGCAAACTCATGCATTCGTTGCGCCCGCCCACGCAGTTCCCCCGGCGTTTGCGCACCGCGCAGCAGTAGCGTAGTCACTAGCGCCACTTCAGCAGAAGAGAGCTTCAGGTCGCCAAACTCCGAGTTGCAAAAACGCTGCTCGTATTTGGTGACGCGGTTACCAAAGCCGCTTACCGTGCGCAAATAGTGGCGCTTAACCAGCGTATCGAGAATATCCTGCACTTCCGCTTCGCTCAGGTTCATCACCGGTTCGCGGTTGGTTTTCTGGTTGCATGCCGTTACGACACCGTTCATCGACAGCGGGTACTGTTCCGGCGTTGTGACCTGTTTTTCCAGTAAGCAGCCGATAACACGGGCTTCCAGTGGGCTGAGTTGGTATTTCATTCAGGTCTCCTTATCGACCGGGCGTCCATTGTGATGTGGTTAGAGCGGTCAGCACATGATCGCGCCATTCGCCGTCAATCAGCAAATAGTCTTTCGCATAACCTTCTTTTTCAAACCCTAACCGCGCGAGCAAATCGCCGCTACGCTGATTATGCGGCATGTAGTTCGCCATAATACGGTGAATATGCTGTGTGCGCTGCATATAGCGAATCGCACTGGTTAACGCCTCATACATCATCCCCTGCCCCTGCCATTTCTGGCCGATGGAGTAGCCAAGATAGCAGGCATGGAATGAACCTCGCACCACATTGGAGAAGTTCGCAACGCCAATAATCTCTTTTTCTTCAGGGTCGAGCAGTGCGAAGTAAAAGGCCGTTCCTTGCTTATGAAACTCATTAATCATCGACAGTCGCGCCTGCCAGCCAGACGGATAACAGTGGCTGTCGTCGCGAATCGGTTCCCAGGGTTTTAAAAACTGCCGATTCTCCGCGTAGTAATCAGCCAGACGCCAGGCGTCTCTGTCATGAACCAGACGCACAACCAGCCGGTCTGTGGTTAACCGAACTTTCGGCACATTACTGCGATAGCCAAACATCTCACTACTCCTGTACCCGATGGCGCTGAATAAAAACAATAATCTACATTTTTTGGCGTGACGATTTCATTTTCAACAAAAAAACTCAATCAAGGCTGTATTTTGATAAAAAAATATTGTCGCTGGCAATATGGGAAAAGGTGAGATAACTCGGCAAAATGAAGATGTTTCTCTCACTTTATCCATCGCACTCTTCTCGCCGTCACCGCAGGAAGGGTGAGATCTCTATTTCCCTGGAGGGGAAATGTCCCGTGTATCGCAGGCAAGGAACCTGGGTAAATATTTCCTGTTAGTCGATAACATGCTGGTCGTGCTGGGTTTCTTTGTTGTTTTCCCCTTAATTTCCATCCGTTTTGTCGATCAAATGGGATGGGCGGCACTGATGGTCGGTATCGCGCTTGGCCTGCGCCAACTGGTGCAACAAGGGCTGGGTATATTTGGCGGTGCCATTGCCGACCGCTTTGGCGCGAAACCGATGATTGTGACCGGTATGCTGATGCGCGCGGGCGGTTTTGCCGCAATGGCGGTGGCTCACGAGCCGTGGTTGCTGTGGCTGTCGTGTATTTTATCCGGCCTGGGCGGCACGTTATTTGACCCTCCACGCTCTGCGCTGGTGGTGAAACTGGTGCTCCCACATCAACGTGGACGCTTCTTTTCACTGCTGATGATGCAAGACAGCGCCGGAGCGGTGATCGGCGCACTATTGGGCAGTTGGCTGCTGCAATACGATTTTCGCTTGGTGTGTAGCGTCGGAGCACTGCTTTTTATTCTCTGTGCGCTGTTTAACTTCTGCTATTTGCCCGCCTGGAAGCTATCGACGGTGAAAACGCCGGTGCGAGAAGGGTTGCAGTACGTCCTGAAAGATAAGCGTTTTGTCACCTATGTGCTGACGTTAACCGGCTACTATATGCTGGCGGTTCAGGTCATGCTGATGCTGCCGATTATGGTCAACGATATTGCCGGTACACCGTCGGCAGTTAAATGGATGTACGCCATTGAGGCCACGCTGTCGCTTACGCTGCTGTACCCTATTGCCCGCTGGAGCGAGAAACGCTTTCGCCTTGAACACCGCCTGATGGCGGGGCTGTTTATCATGATTGTTGCCATGCTACCGATTGGCCTCACCAGCTCGCTACAGCAGTTATTTTCGTTAATTTGCCTGTTTTATATTGGCTCCATCATTGCTGAACCGGCGCGCGAAACACTGAGTGCCCAACTGGCTCATGCCCACGCTCGCGGCAGCTATATGGGCTTTAGCCGATTAGGGCTAGCGTTTGGCGGCGCGCTGGGTTACACCGGCGGCGGCTGGCTGTTCGACAGTGGTAAGGCGCTTAACCAGCCAGAGCTACCGTGGGCGATGCTGGCGGCGATAGGCCTGCTCACATTCATCGCGCTGTGGTGGCAGTTCAGCAGTAAACGTGCCGCGCCGGATATGCTCGAACCACGAGTGTGATCGCCTTTTACTGGCTCTGTGGTAGGCTTTCAACGTTGGCTGCTTTGTGTCAGGATGCACAGAATGCTTCACGTTGAGGAACCACATGAAAAAGTTTTTAGTCATTTTCGCCCTGATCGTCAGCGGTCTGATTGTCGGCTGTAATCAGCTCACGCAGTACTCCGTGAGTGAGCAAGAAATTAACCAGGCGCTACAAAAACGGAATAATTTCTCCAAAGATATTGGTGTGCCAGGTGTTGCCGACGCCCACATTGTGCTGACGAATCTCACCAGCGCTATTGGTCGTGAAGAGCCGAATAAAGTGACGCTTAGCGGTGACGCGAAGCTGGATTTGAACTCACTGTTCGGTAGCCAGAAAGCTAATATCGCGCTGACATTAAAAGCGCTGCCGGTGTTTAACCAGGAGCAAGGCGCTATCTATCTTCAAGAGATGGAAGTGCAGGATGCCAAAGTGACCCCGGAGAAAATGCAGTCGGTTGTACAAACGCTGATCCCGTATCTGAATCAGTCGCTGCGTACCTACTTTAATAAGCAGCCCGCCTACGTGCTGAAAGAAGATGCCAGCCAAGGTGAAGCACTGGCGAAGAAATACGCCAAAGGTATTGAAGTGAAACCGGGTGAAATTATTATCCCATTCACCAACTGATGACCCCTTCACCACTAATGAGGCCGGAGCCTGAACACCGGCCTCATTACTACATCGCTACCCGCGATCTCTTTTTTACAGAAAATGAATGCAAAGGGAAACGTTTACGCTTATCCTTTGCATCCGGCAAAAAATGACTGTAATCCCACCAGCCGGAGCCTCAAATGACTGCATTACCTCAAGTTCTGAAAATTCGCCGCCCAGACGACTGGCATATTCATCTTCGCGATGGCGAGATGCTAAAAACGGTTGTTCCCTATACCAGTGAACTGTATGGCCGTGCGATTATTATGCCGAACCTGGTGCCGCCGATTACCACCGTGGATGCCGCAATAGCCTACCGCCAGCGAATCCTTGATGCCGTCCCTGCCGGACATGATTTCACCCCTCTGATGACCTGCTACTTAACCGACACGCTCGATCCAAACGAGCTGGAGCGCGGCTTTAACGCAGGCGTCTTTACCGCCGCCAAACTGTATCCGGCGAATGCCACCACTAACTCCAGCCATGGGGTGACCAGCACTGACGCAATCATGCCGGTACTTGAGCGGATGGAAAAACTCGGTATGCCGCTGCTGGTTCACGGCGAAGTGACCCATGCGGATATTGATATTTTCGATCGCGAAGCCCGTTTTATCGAAAGCGTGATGGAGCCGCTGCGCCAGCGCCTGCCAGGTCTGAAAGTGGTATTCGAGCATATCACCACCAAAGATGCCGCCGAGTATGTTCGCGATGGCAATGATCGGCTGGCTGCAACCATTACCCCGCAGCATTTGATGTTTAACCGTAACCATATGCTGGTTGGCGGCGTGCGCCCTCACCTCTATTGCCTGCCGATTCTTAAACGTAATATCCATCAGCAGGCGCTGCGTGAACTGGTTGCCAGCGGCTTTGAACGTGCCTTCCTGGGCACTGACTCCGCACCACACGCCCGTCACCGTAAAGAGGCGAGCTGTGGTTGCGCGGGATGCTTTAACGCGCCAACCGCGCTGGGTAGCTATGCCACCGTGTTTGAAGAGATGAACGCGCTACAGCATTTTGAAGGCTTCTGCTCGCTGAATGGCCCACGTTTCTACGGCCTGCCGGTGAACGAAGGTTATGTTGAACTGGTGCGTGAAGAAAGCCAGGTTGCCGAAAGCATTGCGCTGAGCGACGACACGCTGATTCCGTTCCTCGCGGGCGAAACACTACGCTGGACGGTGAAAAAATAAAATGCTGCCCCCTGTTGTAAAACGCTGAAGGTAACTGTATAAATATACAGTGTATAACACAGGGGGCAATTATGCGCATTGAAGTCACTATTGCAAAAACGACCACCTTGCCAGCAGGTGCATTAGACGCGCTGGCAACGGAGCTTTCCCGCCGTATCAATACCCAATTCCCAGACCGCGATGGCTCGGTGAGCGTGCGCTACGCTAGCGCCAACAATCTCTCCGTTATCGGTGGTATCAAAGAAGATAAAGACCGCATTAGCGAAATCCTCCAGGAAACCTGGGAAAGCGCTGACGACTGGTTTATTACAGATTAATCCTTTGTTGCTGTATTATTTTTTGCCGGGTCGCCCCGGCTTTTTTTCATTTATCCACGCTTGTTTTTTTTCTTTCTATCCCCATCTTTTACATCAGCAGCAAAAACAATGAGCAATATGGTTGTTTATTGCGCAAACAGGCCAGTTACTCAGGAATTTATGTTGCATTTGATTTCAATTCTCGAGTATCTATTGAATTGTTGTATACTGATAAAGCTTCACAAAAAAATTGCATTAAACCTCGAGAGTTGTTGCCTTTTAACACGTAAATAAGGGGTTATGATGGAAAAGAATAATGAAGTCATCCAGACCCATCCCCTCGTCGGATGGGACATCAGCACCGTAGATAGCTATGATGCGCTGATGCTGCGCCTGCACTATCAAGACCCCAATCAATCAAGCAAAAAAGAAGCAGAAGTTGGCCAGACGCTGTGGCTAACGACCGATGTCGCACGTCAGTTTATTTCTATACTGGAAGCCGGGATTGCCAAAATTGAATCTGGTGATTACCACGTCAATGAGTATCGCAAGCATTAATGCTGATACATCCTGCAAATTAAGCGCTAACAGGCACCTACGGGTGCCTGAATTATTTTCACGCTTGTATAACAACTGCGGCTTAATTACTCTACCCACATTGATATTTGAGCCTATTCATCGCGTCAGGAAAGACTATGCAATACGACCTAATCATTATTGGCAGCGGCTCTGTTGGCGCTGCGGCGGGTTATTACGCGCGTAAAGCTGGGTTAAACGTGCTGATGACCGACGCTCACATGCCACCTCACCAGGAGGGCAGCCACCACGGCGATACCCGTTTAATGCGCCATGCCTACGGCGAAGGTGAAAAATACGTGCCGCTGGTACTGCGCGCCCAAACGCTGTGGGACGAACTGGCGGCGTTGAGCGGCGAAGCACTATTTGAACGCAGCGGCGTGGTGAATCTCGGCCCGGCAGACTCCGATTTTCTTCGCACCGTGGCGCAAAGCGCGGCACAGTACCAACTGCCGGTGGAGCATCTTGACGGCGCTGCGGTCACCGCTCGTTGGCCGGAAATTACCGTCCCTGGCGACTATCAGGCCATCTTCGAACCCAATTCAGGGGTTCTGAAAAGTGAGCTGGCGGTCAAAACGCTGATTGCCCTGGCGAAAGACGCCGGTTGCGCGCAGCTATTCAACTGCCCAGTCACCGCGATTCATCACGATGCTGACGGCGTGACTATCGAGACTTCTGAGGGGTCATGGCGCGGCAAAAAACTGCTGTTGAGCGCGGGGACATGGGTCAAACAATTCTATCCACAGTTGCCTGTTCAGCCAGTGCGCAAAGTTTTCGCCTGGTTCCAGGCCGATGGCCGCTATAGCCGTAAAAACAACTTCCCGGCATTTACCGGCGAACTGCCTAACGGCGACCAGTTCTACGGTTTTCCGGCGGTCGATAACGAGCTGAAAATCGGCAAACATAACGGCGGGCAGGTGATTAGCCAGCCAGAAGATCGCAAGCCGTTCGGCGCTGTCGTGAGCGACGGTTCAGAAGCGTTCAGTTTCCTGCGCCAAATTCTGCCGGGTATCGGCGGTTGTCTGCACGGGGCAGCCTGCACCTACGACAACTCGCCGGATGAAGACTTTATTATCGATACTTTACCCGGCCAGCCGAACGTGTTGTTCATCGGTGGCCTGAGCGGTCATGGCTTCAAGTTTGCGACCGTGCTGGGGGAAATTGCCGCCCAGTTCGCCCTACAACAAACGCCTGAGTTTGATCTTCAGCCGTTTGCCCTCACCCGCTTTCAGCCCTAAAAACAACACGGCCCCGATATTTCGGGGCCGTTAAACAGAGAACGCTATGCGCCGCCTGCTCCACTACCTGGTCAACAATATCCGCGAGCACCTGATGCTATATTTGATGCTCTCATTACTGTTGGCGATTGCTGACCTTGCCTATCTCTACTTCAGTTAATCGCCAGACATTTCCGGGTCGGGGATACCCAGGCGTGTATTCAGCCGCCCACGCGATTTATTAAAGATTTTATTGCCATTCTCACGTCCGGCACGGCGCTGACGCTGCTCTTCTTCCGGCAGTTTGTGTTCCTGCTGGCAGGCTTCACTACAGCAGCCTTCGTATTTCTCGGCACAAGCCGGACACTGGATAAACAGCAGATGGCAGCCATCGTTCAGGCAGTTAGTGTGGCTGTCGCACGACGTGCCGCACTGGTGGCAATGCGCAATCACCTGGTCTGAAATACGCTCGCCCATGCGTTCATCAAAAACAAAGTTTTTGCCAATAAACCGCACCGGCAAGCCCTGTTCACGCGCACGGCGCGCGTACTCAATGATCCCACCTTCGATATGCCACACCTGTTTAAAGCCGTTGTGTTTCATCCACGCGCTGGCTTTTTCACAGCGGATACCGCCGGTGCAGTACATCACAATCTTCTTGTCTTTATGCTCCTGCATCATCTCTACCGCTTTCGGCAACTGCTCGCGAAAGGTATCAGCAGGGATTTCCAGCGCTTGTTCAAAATGGCCCACTTCATATTCATAGTGGTTACGCATATCGATAAACACCGCGTCAGGGTCATCCAGCATAGCGTTAACGTCCGCCGCCTTCAGATAATCCCCCACATCACTGGCATCAAAGCTCGGGTCGTCGATACCATCGGCAACAATGCGCTCACGCACTTTCATGCGCAGCACCCAGAACGATTTACCGTCATCGTCCAGCGCAATGTTCAGGCGCAGGTTTTTCAACGCAGGATCAAAACCATCCAGGCAGGCGCGCAAAGCCTCCACCTTGCTGGCGGGAATGCTGATTTGCGCGTTAATCCCTTCACGGGCGAGATAAATACGGCCAAACACGTTAAGCGCCGACAGCGCGATATACAGCGCATCACGCGTCGCTTTTGGGTCAACAATGGTGAAATACTTATAGAATGAGATAGTGGTGCGTGGCTCAGTTTCTGCCAGCATCTGCGCTTTCAGCGTCTCATTCGAAATGCGGTTATGCAACACTGGCATGGTGCTCTTATCCTGCAATCGTCAAAGGTTGATATAAACGGGGCGCATGATATAGCAATCATTGTTAATTTACATCCCCACATTTTACGCTACATTTTCATCACCACTAATCATTTGATGCAAAACAACTGCTTAAATTAACGCCATTCGCAACCCTCTCATTTTGGTTGCCGGAAA
Organism: Kluyvera fluvialis; assembly: GCF_059725275.1. Lineage (NCBI taxonomy): Bacteria > Pseudomonadati > Pseudomonadota > Gammaproteobacteria > Enterobacterales > Enterobacteriaceae > Kluyvera > Kluyvera fluvialis. Next base: position 3,021,600 of record NZ_AP046142.1, read on the forward strand.
AATAGTGCGACAATAGTCTTAATTGCTCGAAAAAACAGGAAAGACATGACCCAGTTACCCAAATTTACCGCCGCGTTGCTGCACCCACGCTACTGGCCGTCATGGCTGGGTATTGGCCTACTTTGGTTAGTTGTCCAGCTGCCGTATCCGGTGATTTACCGCTTAGGTAATGGCATGGGCCGCCTGGCGATGCGCTTTATGAAACGTCGCGCAAAAATTGCTTACCGCAATCTTGAACTCTGCTTCCCGCAAATGAGCGCCGCAGAGCGCCACCAAATGGTGGTGAAAAACTTTGAATCCGTGGGAATGGGCGTAATGGAAACCGGCATTGCCTGGTTCTGGCCAACCCAACGCGTGAATCGCTGGATGGATGCCAGCGGCCTTGAACATATTCGCAGCGTGCAGGACTCTGGACGTGGCGTGTTGTTAATCGGTATTCACTTCCTGACCCTTGAAATGGGGGCGCGGATGTTTGGTATTCATAACCCCGGGATCGGCGTCTATCGCCCGAACGACAACCCCGTGCTTGACTGGCTGCAAACCTGGGGCCGTATGCGCTCCAATAAAAGCATGATCGATCGTAAAGATCTGAAGGGAATGGTGAGAGCGCTGAAAAATGGCGAGATCATCTGGTACGCACCGGATCACGATTACGGCCCGCGCGCCAGCGTATTTGTGCCGCTGTTTGCGGTTAAAGATGCGGCGACCACTTCCGGTACCTGGATGCTGGCAAAAATGTCGAAAGCCTGCGTCGTGCCGTTTGTTCCACGCCGCAAGCCAGATGGCAAAGGCTATGAGCTAATAATCCTTGAGCCTGAATGCAACCCACCGCTGGATGATGCGGAAAGTACCGCCGCCTGGATGAACAAAATAATCGAGCAATGCATCATGATGGCACCGGAGCAGTATATGTGGCTGCACCGCCGCTTTAAGACCCGGCCTGACGGTGTCCCATCCCGCTACTGACCCCTAAAACACGCAGCCAGGCTGCGTGTTTTGTTTTGACTTTAAAAGCCCTCCGCATTGCGACGTATACAGCACAGGCGCATAATTAGCCAGCTAACATACTTGTCACACCTCAAGTTTGCTACAACCCGAATGATTTAAAGTATCGATGCCGTTTATTGACAAAAATTGCCTGCGGAACCCTATGCAACCCTCAGATGCCCCCATAAATTGGAAGCGTAACCTCGCCGTTGTCTGGCTCGGCTGTTTTTTGACCGGTGCGGCCTTCAGCCTGGTCATGCCCTTCCTCCCTCTCTACGTGGAACAACTTGGCGTAACTGGCCACAGCGCGCTGAATATGTGGTCTGGCCTGGTTTTTAGTATCACCTTTTTATTCTCTGCCATCGCCTCGCCGCTGTGGGGTGGCCTCGCCGACCGTAAGGGGCGAAAAATCATGCTGCTGCGTTCAGCGCTGGGCATGGGAATTGTGATGTTATTGATGGGGATGGCGCAAAATATCTGGCAGTTTTTGATCCTACGCGCGCTGTTGGGCCTGCTGGGGGGATTTATCCCGAACGCCAACGCGCTGATTGCCACCCAGGTTCCCCGCCATAAAAGCGGCTGGGCGCTGGGTACGCTCTCAACCGGCGGCGTCAGTGGCGCGCTGCTCGGGCCGTTAGCCGGTGGGGTGCTGGCAGATAACTATGGCCTACGCCCGGTGTTTTTTATGACTGCCTGCGTGCTGTTTATCTGTTTTGCGCTCACCCTATTTTTTATCCGCGAACAGTTCACGCCTATCTCTAAAAAAGAGATGCTGCACGTGAAAGAGGTGTTCGGTTCACTAAAAAACCGCGAGCTGGTGCTCAGCCTGTTCGTCACCACGATGATTATCCAGGTGGCAACAGGCTCAATTGCCCCAATTCTGACGCTCTATGTGCGTGATCTCGCGGGGAATATCAGCGATATCGCCTTCGTCAGCGGTATGATTGCCTCCGTACCCGGCGTCGCCGCGCTAATTTGCGCCCCCCGTTTGGGTAAGCTGGGTGACCGCATTGGCCCGGAAAAAATCCTTATCGTGGCCTTAATGGCCTCGGTATTGCTGCTTATTCCTATGTCGTTTGTGCAAAATCCGCTTCAGCTCGGTATTCTGCGCTTTTTATTAGGTGCGGCAGATGGCGCGCTGCTGCCTGCGGTACAAACGCTGCTGGTGTATAACTCCAGCAACCAAATTGCCGGGCGAATATTTAGCTATAACCAGTCGTTCCGTGATATTGGCAACGTGACCGGTCCGTTGATTGGCGCGGCCGTTTCCGCCAGCTATGGCTTCCGCGCGGTATTCTGCGTCACCGCTGCGGTGGTGCTGTTTAACGCCATTTATACCGGCATTAGCCTACGCCGCCGCGCGACAACTTCCCGCTCATAAAGACGCCGCCCTACGGTTTGTGTTAAATCACAGCGTAGGGCATGTACAACCGTAAACTTCAGCTATTATTTTCCTGAATACCACGTCAAATTGCAGGGAGAAAGAGATGACTTTATACGCCACACTCGAAGAAGCTATTGATGCGGCACGTGAAACTTTCCTCGCCGATAATCCCGGCATTGAGGAAAGTGAAGCGGAGGTACAGCAATTCAATATGCAAAAGTACGTTCTACAGGATGGTGACATCATGTGGCAGGCTGAGTTTTTCGCCGATGAAGATAACGAAGGTGAATGCCTACCGATGCTCAATGGCGAAGCCGCGCAGAGTGTGTTCGACGGCGATTTTGACGAGATCGAACTGCGCCAGGAATGGCTGGAAGAGAACACGCTGCACGAATGGGATGAAGGCGAATATCAGCTTGAGCCGTCGCTGGATACCGAAGAAGGACAGACGGCCGCCGATGAGTGGGATGAACGCTAGTTATTCATACGGGCCATGGCTGGCATCGATGGGCAGCAGCAAGGTGTCGAACACCAGCGAGAACGGCAGATCCAGAATGGTGACATAACGCCAGGCTGAATCACGTAGATCCCACTGTACGCCCGGATAATACTGGTTGCCGTGGCCCTGGCCTGGAATTGTGCGGCTGATAATGCTGCCACATCCGCTCAGCACGATAGCCATCGTTACCACCAGTATCATTCGTATCACGTATCCATTCCTCTTAGTACAGACAAAAAAATACCGGCATTGTCTTTAATGCCGGTATTTCCTTACGGCGTGTTTTTCGCGCCCATGTATTCCCGGAATCGCTGCACAGCACCTCATCCGGGTAACCGATTTACTTCGTTTTTAACGCCAGCGGGTTAAGCGCCAGTTTCTCATACTCGCCCACCCAGGAGGAGTATTTCTCTGGTGCTGACCACACGCGATAATGCATACGTGATAGCGTAACCGGGTCGCTCAACAGCACCAGACGGCGGTCGCGGTTGAGTTTATCCGGCGTATCATTCAGCGCTTGCTCAACGTGACGATCGCGCGCAATCTCCAGCACGTGGCTGGCACGGTGACGCGCCGTTGCCATCGCGGTTGCCAGGGCGTTAAACGATGGGTTAAACACCGCGTGCATAAATCCATCGTCCAGCACACGAGTCCGGTTCAGCGCCAGATACGCTTCGGTATCGGCCAGCACTTTCGGCGTGTTGTACTCTTCTGGGATCAGGAACAGCTTCCAGCGTTTAGTGCGCAAACCATTGGTCGCACGGCTGGAAACCACCGACACAAACGGTGACAGGATAAGCGAGAACACGATCGGCGCTAGCCAGAACAAGAAGCGGAGATCCAACCATGCCATGCCAACTGCCCACACAAGGCCCAGCAGCAGCTGCGAGCCATGACGCATAAAGGCTTCGCCCCACGGCGTAGAGTCATCATCACGCTGCGGTGAGTTCCAAACCACCTCCCATCCCAGGAACGCGCTGACCACAAACACGGTGTGGAACAGCATACGCACTGGCGCAAGCAGCACAGAGAACAGCACTTCCAGCAGCAGGGAGAGAGTCACACGGATAAAGCCGCCATACTCTTTCGAGCCTTTACACCACACCAGAATAATACTGAGCAGTTTTGGCAGGAACAGCAGCACCATGGTTGAAGCAAACAGCGCAATTGCCAATTCAGGACGCCACTGCGGCCACACCGGGAAAAGCTGGCGTGGTTGCAGGAAGTACTGCGGTTCGGTTAATGCGTGTACCACTTGCAGCGCGGTCGATAGCGCCAGGAACATAAACCACAGCGGCGCAGAAAGGTACGACATCACCCCCGTCAGGAACACCGCACGGTGTACCGGGTGCATACCTTTCACCAGGAACAGGCGGAAGTTCATCAGGTTACCCTGACACCAGCGGCGGTCGCGCTTGAGCTCATCCAGCAGGTTCGGCGGCAGTTCCTCATAGGAGCCTGGCAGGTCATAGGCAATCCACACGCCCCACCCTGCGCGACGCATCAGTGCGGCTTCAACGAAGTCATGCGACAGAATCGAACCGGCAAAGTTGCCATCGCCCGGCAGTGGCGCCAGCGCACAGTGCTCAATAAACGGCTTCACGCGGATAATCGCGTTGTGACCCCAGTAGTGAGATTCACCCAGTTGCCAGAAGTGCAGCCCTGCGGTAAACAGCGGCCCGTAGACGCGAGTCGCAAACTGCTGGCAGCGCGCGTACAGCGTGTCCATCCCGGATGCGCGCGGCGAAGACTGGATAATCCCGGCATTCGGGTTCGCTTCCATCAGGCGCACAAGGTTAGTCAGGCAGTCACCCGACATCACGGAGTCTGCGTCCAGCACGACCATGTAGCTGTACTGGCTGCCCCAACGACGACAGAAATCATCGATGTTACCGCTTTTACGCTTCACCCGACGGCGGCGACGGCGGTAGAAAATCTGCCCTTCGCCCTGCACCTCGGCGATAAGCTCCATCCAGGCCTTTTGCTCTGCGACGCAGATGTCCGGGTTGTAACTATCGCTCAGGATATAAACGTCGAAATGCTTTTGTTGACCGGTCGCCTTAACCGATTCCCAGGTCGCCCGTAGACCGGCGAACACGCGGGAAACGTCTTCATTACAGATAGGCATAATCAGCGCCGTCCGATGCTCTGGATTCAGCGGCTCATCACCCACCGTTGAGGCCGAAATACTGTACTTATCCCGACCAATCAACAACTGCAGGAAGCCCATCAGCGCCGTCCAGAAGCCGGCGGAAACCCAGCAGAACAGGACTGCGAAGAGGATTAATATCCCGGTTTGCAGCAGATATGGCAGCAACTGCATAAAGGAGACCCACAGATCTTGCCCGACCATATCCGCCGGGTTAATCAGCGCCCAGCCTTGATACGGCAGGATGGTCTTCATATACCAGGTGGCAACAACGGTCTGCGCCAACGTGAGGATCAGCAGGGTATAACGACGCAAAGAACCCACCATGCGCCATTTTTGTTCATGCTCCTGCTCCTCTTTGGTCAGACGAGACAGGTAGCGCGGCGTCACATCACGCCCACGCAGGCGATCCCAGAAACGCCCGACGGGGTTTGTCCGCCACGGATCGGGGAACATCGAAGAACGCGTCGCTTTCGGCATAGCCTTAAGCTGCGTGCGCCCTTCGTCGTCTTTGATCAGTTGAGAACCCGCCAGCGAGTCAGGCCAGCTCTGTTCGAGCCGAGCCTTAACGGACGCTAAAGGGGTGTCGTCATCACGGATAAACATCTGATGTTCATCATCCAGCGCTTCATGCACGGCACGAAGATTCGTGTCGGGAAGCGCTGCTTTTTCCGTATCCGTAAGCGACAGCGCGTCGATATACTTCGTTGTCTTATTCATTTGCAGGCAGCTGATAGCTCCAGGTTTCACTCAGCGTCTGGTCAGCGTTGACCAGTGCAGCGCGCATTTCAGTGGTTTTCTTCGGATCTTTCACTTTCACACGCAACGTTAAACGCCAGCCTTTCGTTACCGGATTATAGCGCACACTGTTTTCTACGATTTCACCGTTGTCGCCAATGCTGGTTTGCGCCGTTACCGGCGTATCCTGCGGCATTTTGCGCATGTCTGCGCCAGTGAAATCGACCACGAAGGCTAGCGTACCGTCCGGCTGACGAATCAGATTGGACTGCTTCACATCACCGGTTGAGCGACGTGTCTGCATCACGTACGCACTGTCGGCGTCATGCAGTTTGTCTTCGTCACGAGTAAAGGTGATGGTGTATTTGTAGTTCATCTCTTTACCGGCTTCCGGCAGTTTGTCCGGTGTCCAGTAAGCGACGATGTTATCGTTGGTTTCGTCGTTGGTCGGAATTTCAACCAGCTCGATAGTCCCTTTGCCCCAGTCACCTTTCGGCGTAATCCAGGCGCTTGGGCGCAGATCATAGCGGTCATCCAGGTCTTCGAAACGGGAGAACTGACGGCCACGTTGCAGCAAGCCGAAGCCCTGTGGATTTTCCGTTGCGTAGCTGCTTACCGCCAGATGTTTCGGGTTATTCAGCGGACGCCAAATCCACTCATCATTACCAGCATGAATAGACAGACCGTTAGAGTCATGCAGTTCAGGGCGGTAATTGGTGGTTGCCGACGGCTGGTTTGGACCAAACAGGAACATACTGGTTAGCGGCGCAACGCCCAATTTACCCACTTTATCGCGCAGGTAGATTTTGGTCTGCACGTCCACAACGGTGTCGCGGCCAGGCATAATAACGAAGCGATACGCTCCGGTTGCACGTGGGGAATCCAATAGTGCATAGATGGTCAGACGTTTATCGGCCGCTTTTGGACGCTCAATCCAAAATTCGCGAAAGCGAGGGAACTCTTCACCGGACGGCAGCGCTGTATCAATAGCTAAACCGCGCGCGGATAAACCATAAACCTGCCCTTGACCCAGAACGCGGAAATAGCTCGCGCCAAGCATACTGACAATTTCGTCGTTTTTATCTTTGCTATTAACAGGATAAAGCACTTTAAAGCCAGCAAAACCCAGATCCTTAACGGTGTCTTTGTCATGCTGAACATTACCGAACGTGAAGTAGTCCGGGCTGTACTTAATTCTACGTACGGAAGTGGCCGTGACCTCGTTAATCTTCACCGGCGTGTCGAAGTACATACCCTGATGGTAGAACTCGAGCTTAAATGGGGTCTTTATTTTGTTCCAGTACGCCTTATCGTGATTAAACTGGATTTGTTGGTAGTCCGCGTATTTCATGTCGCGGAAGATGGAAGGCAGGTTGCTTTTCGGCGCTTCATAGCTCTTATCAGCCAGCGATTTAGCCTGCTTTGCAACGTCATCAATAGTGAATGCCCATGCAGATGAAGTACACAGGGACAACATTACGGCTGCGCCTAACCAACGCAGTTTCATCATCTGTGGTGTATGTTTCATATAACTAAGCACTTCCCCCTTTGTGTGCTTAAATCGATCCGATCCATTTTACTGGAAATTCAAGCAATCCGACAACATAATCCCCGTATTGTTCAACGCAGTGGCTTATCGAGTAAGCAACTGTTAACTGCGCTTTGCACTTTACGTGCTTATCCTGAAGACAGGTAACCAGAGTTCGTGTAGGGTTGCCAACGAATGTAATCTTTATCGTCTGGTCGTATAAGGCGATTTGTCTGAGAATCGTACCTAACCCTATGAATAACAAACCCGCACAGCGTGAATACTTCCTCGACTCCATTCGCGCCTGGCTGATGCTGCTGGGGATACCCTTTCACATCTCATTACTCTATTCCAGCCATACCTGGCATATGAATAGCCCTACACCTTCGTGGTGGCTAACGCTATTCAATGATTTTATTCATGCTTTTCGTATGCAGGTGTTTTTCGTTATCTCCGGCTACTTTTCCTATATGCTGTTTTTGCGTTATCCATTAAAAAAATGGTGGAAAGTGCGCGTGGAACGCGTCGGCATTCCGATGCTAACGGCGATTCCCCTGCTGACGCTGCCGCAATTCTTAATGTTGCAATACGTTAAGGGTAAGACGGAAAGCTGGCATACGCTCTCGTTGTATCAAAAATATAATACTCTGGCGTGGGAATTGGTGTCGCATCTCTGGTTTTTGCTGGTGTTGGTCGTGCTCACGTCCTTAGGTATTTTGGCCTTCCGCTTTATGCGCCGCCGCCAGGAGCGCAAACACCCTGAGTTCTTCGACAACATGACGATGAGCAAACTCACGCTGATATTTCTGCTGCTGGGGCTAGCCTACGCCGCTATTCGCCGCACCATCTTCCTGTTCTTCCCGCCAATTCTTAGCGACGGGCTGTTTAACTTCGTGGTCATGCAAACGCTGTTCTACGTGCCCTTCTTTATTCTCGGCGCGTTGGCGTTTATCCATCCACGGCTAAAAGCGCTGTTTACTACACCATCGCCGTGGTGCGCGGTGGCGGCGCTGCTAGGTTTTATCGCCTATCGCTTAAACCAGCATTACGGTTCTGGTGAGGCATGGATGTATGAAACAGAATATGTGATTACGATGGTGCTGGGGGTATGGATGGTGAACGTGGTGTTCTCATTTGGCCACCGTTTGCTGAACTTCCAGTCAGCACGAGTCACCTACTTCGTTAACGCATCGTTGTTTATTTATCTGGTGCACCATCCGCTGACGCTGTTTTTCGGTGCGTGGATTATGCCAAGCATTAGCTCCAATGCGCTCGGTTTCCTGACAGGGCTAATTTTTGTCATTGGTGTCGCGCTAGTGCTGTATGAAATTCATCTGCGTATCCCTCTGCTACGTTTCCTTTTCTCCGGGAAGCCGCAGCAGAAGGTGGATAAAACACAGGCTGCTTAGGTTTTGTCGTCCTCGGCCAGGCTCGGAATCCAAGTCTGGCTGAGGACCTGTTCGTACAACCGGGTCATCTCATCGTCAAAGCAGACAAAGTAGACCATTTCCGGCAAGCTACGGCGAGTCAGAAACGCGGCAACGGTACTCACGGCGATTTCGGTCGCTTGTGCCGCAGGATAACCATACGCCCCCGTGGAAATAGCGGGAAATGCGATACTGTGATAACCATTATCTAACGCCAGTTGCAAACTATTGCGGTACGCCTGTTGTAACAGCGACGCTTCTTGCTCTCCCCCGCCCTGCCAAACCGGCCCCACCGTATGGATGACCGCTTTCGCTTTTAGATTACCAGCATGAGTAATCACCGCATGTCCCGGTGGACAGGTTCCCTGTTGCTGGCGGACGACCGCGCAGGCCTCCTGTAAAGAAGGGCCGGCGGCACGGTGGATTGCGCCATCGACACCGCCTCCGCCCATCAGTGAGGGATTGGCGGCATTGACGATAACATCCACCTCAAAGTGGGTGATATCCCCCTGCAGCACCTGAATTCGATCGGTCATGCTCACTTCCTCATTCGTAATGACCAAGAGATTGTCTACCATAGACAACACCGACCGCAATTTCGTTTCGGACTATTTGTACTCTATGTTCAGAATAGCCAGTTTTTTTTGTCGGTTTATCCATTGTAGGCTGACGGTGCTGACCGCGTTGTTGATGGTGCGGCCTTCCGCCAGTGCATTCAATGCTATCGACTGTACATTGTCCTGGCCGTTGCGGTAGCAGCTAACATGAACCTGCCGTACCGAAGGCTGAATATCACAAGGGGGGTCGACAATTTGCCCCCGAAGATGAATCACTCCGACGGTCGTGGCTTCCGCGCAGAGATTTCCAATAGTCAGCAGCGAGAGGGTAATACATGTGCAACAGATAAAGGTTTGCATGGCAACGTCCCCGTTTATTTGAGATCGTCCTTGATGCAGCCAGTCCCGAAGCTTAAATAGGCGGTTAAATTACTTTTTGTAAGCACAATATTCACATTAGTAACAATAACGCCAATTGCCAACTTATTTAATTTTTATATAGTTATCATCACTATATGCCAGCTTATCGACGACTATCACCGCGTGGACGATAGCAACCAAAAGGCCGTTTCGTAGGGAAACGATAATGTCAAAAACCAGAATAGGCATAAAAAAAGCGGCGGTAGGGAATCCCTACCGCCGCTTACTTTTTATCTTATCGATTAAAGCGCAGTCTCTTTCGACGATTGCGTTCTTGCCTTACGATTTGCAAGCCATAACCCGCTGTTTTTCATGGCATAACCAAACACCAGGCCAACCCCCAGAGAGGGAACCACCAGCCGCCAGTCGCCCTGCCCAGCAAAAGTCGCACAGGCGCCAATAAACGTGCCCGGAACAAAAGAGAGCAGCCACTGTTTTGCCTGAATACACATCAAAAACGCCACAATTCCAGTCATGACGTAGCTGACGATTTCCAGATGCGGCGCCAGCGCGCTGGCGTAAATAATCACCAACGCCCAAATCACGCCACTCATGGTGGTAGAGGCCGAAATGACCAACCCTTTCAAGCCACCCTGCGGGCAGGCGAAATAGGCCGTGCAGCCTAAAAACCCAGCCCAACTGAGTAACCCGAGAGACACGGCAACCCATCCCCAAATACCGGAGAGAATGCCTGTTGTAATTGCGATAGCTAAGATAACGTTCATGGCGAGCATCTTAGCAGATACTCGCCTTTATGGTGAGATCACGAGCACATAATGCTCGTAATACAAACTACACTTACATCAACTTTGTGATTTAAATCACTCTTCATTCTCTTCTTGCAGCTCGTCCCACATCGCAGCAATCGCTTCGCGGGTCAGCGGAGCCATAGTGCGCCAGAAAGCCGTCGTCGCATGTGCTTCTACTTTTCCGAGGAAGGTTTCAAACCACGGCATAATAAAGTCAGCAAACAGTGTTTCCAGCGCTTCGTTGTCGTCTTTTTCCGCTTTATCTTCAAGCCATGATGCCGCCAGCAACAGTGTACCTAATTGATCAGCGGGGCTTTCACCCAGTGGCATACCGTGTTCACCCAAGAAGGCACGGACTTCCGCCTCCGTAGCGCCCTCTTCCCACGCGCTACGGAACGGTGGCACGCTGCACTCGTCACCCACAAACAGCGCATTATAATCAGCCGCTATCTGCTGGATATCACAGCTTTTTTGCAGACGAGCCAGCAGTTCATCCTGCTCCAGAGGCCAGCTTGCCGCCAGCTTGCCTTCCCGAATCAAGGTAAACAGCGGAACCAGCAGTGGGTCTTGCGGTTGACGATAATAGAGCGAGCCAAGCGCGCGACAGATGATTGAAAACTCGTTCATTCAGTTAGTCCATTCAGTCATTAAAGTTCAGTAAATTCTGGAATCGGCGGCATACCGCGCGATTCAAGGAAATTGAGGAAACGTCGTGGCGTGACGTTAAGAATGCGATCCTCTGGGAAATCCACCGCGTCCAGGATCTTCTTACACTCGCCAAATTCACCCAACGTAAAGGCGGTATGCGAGTCCGATCCCAGAGCTAACCACCCGCCTGCGTCGCGCACTGCCGCTGCAATCGCACGGCAGTTACTTTCACTGCCAATACGTGAGGAGACGAACGAGGAGTTATTGATCTCTAACGCCACATGATATTTGGCCGCAGCCGCAGCAATCGCAGGAATATCAACCGGGAATTTAGGGTTGCCAGGATGGCTAATCATATGAACGTTGCCGCTCGCCATTGCCGCAATCATCGCTTGCGTATGGGTTTCTTTATTCTGCGGGGCAAAAACCGGTTCGTGGAAACCTGCAATGATAAAATCCAGTGATGTCAGCATCGGCCCAGTGCAATCAATCTCACCTTCAACGTTTTTGATATTCGATTCAATACCGCGCAGAATCCCAACACCGTCCACCATACGAGGCCAGATACGCATATTCAAAAAGTGCCAGTAGTGCGGCGCATCGGCCATATCTGGGCCGTGATCGGTAATAGCGAAGAGTTTAATCCCTTTGCGCTTCGCTTCGGCGATATAATCATGCAACGTGCTGTAGGCGTGCGTACTGGCAACGGTGTGCATATGTAAGTCAACAGGATACATCACTTTCTCCTCTCTCGTGATAAGCCAAGGATAGCAGGAAAGCCCCTTATTTATTAGCCTGACGCATTAATAGCCGCGCACTCGATCAACCTGCCCACTTGGCTTTTCTCCGCGCTCCAGTTGGATAATTGTCTGCGCGATATAGGCAATAGCCTCTTGCGGGCGAGTCACGGCAGCAACATGCGGCGTGATAGTGACCCGAGGATGACGCCATAGCGCGCTTTCCACGGGCAGCGGTTCACGGCTAAACACATCCAACATCGCCGCCTTAAGTTTGCCGTTATCCAGCGCCGCCAGAAGGTCATCTTCCACAACGTGAACGCCGCGTGCCAGATTGAGAACGTAGCTATTATCCGGCAGTTGAGATAATAACCGTTGATTAATGATGCCAACGGTTTCGGCGGTGTTTGGCAAGAGATTTATCAGCACGCGAGTGCCCGCTAAAAACGTGCCCAGCTCGCTTTCTCCGGCAAAACTGGTCACCTGCGGCCAGTTTTTACGGCCGCGGCTCCAACAACGCACTGGAAATCCCCACGCCAGCAGGCTTTCAGCCACTTTCGCGCCCAGCACTCCGGCCCCCATAATCCCGATGGAAAATTCTTCGCGCGTGTAGTCCGGCAACGGTTGCCACGTGGATTCACGTTGTTGCGCCTGATAATCATCAAATCGACGGAACCAATGCAGCACCTGGCTCACCGCATACTCCTGCATCTGGAGGCCCATGCCGGTATCTTCGAGGCGGAACAGCGGGATAGACTCCGGCAACATCTCCGGGTGCGCTTTTAGTTTGCTGAGGATAGAGTCAACGCCTGCCCCCAGGGCAAATACCGCTTTCAGCCTGCGGCCCGCAAGCATATCGACCGGTGGATGCCACACCAGAGCATAATCGGCTGGCTGGTTATCCCCACGCTGCCACGGGCGAATATTCGCATCCGGTAGTTTTTTGCTCAGTTCCGTAATCCAGTAGGGGGTATCAAACGTAGGATGGTAAAAGATTATCTCCATTGTCACTCCAGTTAAGAGCGCCTTTATTCAACCTGCCAGGCGCGATTTATGATTTTTTTAGTGTTTGAACAGAATAACAAATTTCATTCCGCTGTCCCTGAAAATGCGGGTGTGATCGCAAAAAAGACGATTTTTGCGTGTTTAAGAAGCAAGTTGTTTGAAGTTTGTCTAAACGAACGTTTTTTTAAAAAAGTTTATTGACGCTAGAGAGGCTTTTCCCTACATTAGCGCTCGTCCCAGCAACGTTGGGACGACAATATGGTGAGGTGTCCGAGTGGCTGAAGGAGCACGCCTGGAAAGTGTGTATACGGCAACGTATCGGGGGTTCGAATCCCCCCCTCACCGCCATATTCGAGAAAGAGCTCGTACGAAAGTACGGGCTTTTTTTTCGCATGTTGCACGCTCAGGGGGGATAAGAATCCCCGACCGGGGGTCGACAACTGGCTATAGCCAGTTGGACAGACTGCGAACGCAGTAAGCAGGCTGCCCCGAAGGGGCGAGCGCAGCGAGTCAATCCCCCCCTCACCGCCATATTTGAGAAAGAGCTCGTACGAAAGTACGGGCTTTTTTTTCGCATGTTGCACACCCTGGGGGGTGAGAATCCCCGACCGGGGTTCGACAACTGGCTATAGCCAGTTGGACAGACTGCGAACGCAGTAAGCAGGCTGCCCCGAAGGGGCGAGCGCAGCGAGTCAATCCCCCCCTCACCGCCATATTTAAGAAAGAGCTCGTACGAAAGTACGGGCTTTTTTTTCGCATGTTGCACGCCCAAGGGAGGATGAGAATCCCCGACCGGGGTTCGACCGCTGGCTATAGCCAGTTGGACAGACTGCAAGCGCAGCGAATCAATCCCCCGCCTCTCACATTTGATGTTAAAAGTTAATCAAAGGAACATAACACCCGCTTCTGACGGTTTAGTGCTAAAAGCGCACATTGAGAACGTAGTGTGTTAATCACTCGTGAACAAAGAAACTATCGATAATTTAACGGTTCCAGTTTGAGGAACTTACAGACTCAAACAATTTTAGTGGATAATATTAATTAACAATTCTTCCGACTTTATCTTTAATTTTCGCGAAATAAAACATTGCCCATCGGGTAGAGTAAAATATCGAATACCGTAAACTGGCCGTCAGCTTTACCACCGCCACCTTTGACAATATAATCAATCAGTTACAAAACCATTCACATTAAAACGCTTGCGATTTATATAAGTCAGCAACAGAAAATAAATAATATAAAAATCATCCACGGTGCTATTATAATAGTTACCCAAAAATATCTTTCCCGGGAGAATATAAATGGATGCTGAAATACTCACTCTCGATTCAAAAGAGGTTTATCGCAACCAATGGATGACATTAAAAGAAGATCAGATCCTCAGAGCTAATGGTAAAAAAGGCATCTACTCGGTTGTCGAGAAAAATGACTTCGTCATCATCGTTCCTATTCAGGATGATGATATTTATGTCGTTGAGCAATACCGTTATCCGCTAAAAGAACGGACGATAGAGCTTCCTCAGGGAAGTTGGGAGTTATCCCCCACAGCAACACCGGAAGAAATAGCGGCAGGAGAACTAAGGGAAGAAACGGGTTTGCTGGCGGGTAAGTTAATTCATGTGGGCTATCAGAAATTAGCGCAAGGATATTCAACACAAGGTTACCATATCTATCTTGCTAAAGATCTCGTTTGGCATGGGCAACAACTCGATGCCGAAGAGTACGGGCTAACTGTTAATAAAATAAAAATAGATGACTTCCTGACGCTGATCCTTGAAGGAAAAATCTCTGATGCAACGTCTGTCACCGCGTTTCTTTTGGCAAAAGCCTCAGGTCTGTTAGGTTAAAAACCACAGGCTTTCTGCACCGGAGGATCTGAACTGCCCACAAACTACGCCCCAAAGGGGAGTCAACACCGGTATTGACCCCCGATTTAATCCTCTTCCATCTTCTGATACTCATCGCTGAGAAAATCGACCAGCGCTCTCACCGATGGCAACATTCCACGGCGAGAAGCAAAAACCGCGTGAATCACTTCCCTTCTCGGTTGCCACTTATCCAGCACAACCACCAGTTCCCCACAAGCCAGCTGATCGCGCACCATTAATAGAGGAAGCTGCACGACGCCAACCCCTGCAATTGCCGCTTCACGTAGGGCCAGCATATCGTCCGTCACCATCCGAGGCGTGAAATACACCTCCGCACGCGCACCTTCGGGGCCAGTGAGTTGCCATTGATGACGATGATTACCCGCCCCCATACTTAACCCCGGCCATTCGCTGAGTTCCGAAGGCATCTGAGGATCCCCCAGCCGCGCGACGAGCTTCGGGCTTGCCACCAGACGATGCCCTCGATCGGCCAGCACACGCATCACCAGGTCGCTATCTTCTATAGGCCGTGGACGTACGCGAATCGCCACATCAACGCCTTCGGCAACAACATCCACTCGCCGGTTGGTCGCCTCTAGCTGAAGGTTAACATTTGGATAACGCAGTAAAAATCTCGCCAGCATAGGCCCAATATGCGCATGTAGAACCGTCACAGGGCACGTGAGTTTCACGCTGCCGCATGGCTCTGAGCGCATAGTCTCTACCGCTTGCTGTGCAGCCTCAGCCTCAATCAGCATCGCTTTACAGTGCTGATAAAAAGTCTGCCCCACTTCCGTCACCACAAATTGCCGAGTGGTGCGCTGAATCAAGCGCACGCCCAACCTCTCCTCTAGCTGTGCAATTCGGCGACTTAACGTTGATTTTGGTTGATTAAATGCTCTCCCTGCTGCGGCAAAACCACCGTGATCAACCACCTGCACAAACCAGGCTAACTCGTTGAGATCTTGCATATCCCGCTCCAACTGTTCCATTTATGGAACAGTATAGGCCATTTTCACTCTCTACCAGGGCATTGGTGTAGGACATATGCTTAAGCACATCAGCAACAGATAAGCAGGAGATCACCATGAAACAGATAACTGGTATTTATACCGCACCCGCAAAACATTGGGTTGGCGATGGTTTTCCGGTTCGCTCGATGTTCTCTTATCAAACTCACGGCGAGCAGCTAAGCCCTTTCCTGCTGCTTGACTACGCGGGGCCGCACCACTTTGCACCAGGCACAGAGAAGCGCGGCGTTGGTGAGCATCCACATCGCGGATTTGAAACCGTGACCGTGGTTTATGCCGGCGAAGTCGAACACCGGGACTCTACCGGCAAGGGGGGCGTTATCGGCCCAGGCGATGTGCAATGGATGACCGCTGGCGCGGGGATTCTGCATGAAGAGTTCCACTCGGAAGCATTCGTCCGTCAGGGCGGTGAGCTGAAGATGATTCAGCTCTGGGTCAACTTACCGGCGAAAGACAAGATGACCCCTCCGGGGTATCAGAGCATCACCGCAGAGGCCATCCCTACTATCACGCTGCCAGACAACGCAGGCCACCTGCGCGTGATTGCCGGCCACTATGACGATGTGAATGGCCCTGCCCATACCTTTTCGCCGCTTAACGTATGGGATTTGCAGCTTAATCAGGGGCATGACGTCACACTTCACCAGCCAGACGGCTGGAGTACGGCACTAGTGGTACTGGAAGGCGATGTGCAAGTAAATGAAACGGAAAGCGTTCGCGAAGGCCAACTGGTGGTATTCAGCCAGAAAGGCGAGACGCTGCACCTAAGTGCCAACGCCGACACTAAAGTGTTGTTAATGGCCGGAGAGCCGTTACAGGAGCCTATCGTGGGTTATGGTCCGTTTGTCATGAATACCAAAACGCAAATCATCGAAGCCGTGAGTGATTTTAACAGTGGCCGCTTTGGTCAAATCTGAGCGCAAGGCACGGTAAAGCACCACGAATAGCTTGATTTAACGCGTTAAATAGCTGCCCTGGCGCTTTCTCGCAGGGCAGTGCTCAATGCTTAACCAAACGGAAAAGAAAAAATAAATTCTGCTTGACCGTTTTAGCCCAACTCCCTATAGTAGCGCCCCGTTGCCCACCCAAGGTGAGCAGCGAACAATATGGTGAGGTGTCCGAGTGGCTGAAGGAGCACGCCTGGAAAGTGTGTATACGGCAACGTATCGGGGGTTCGAATCCCCCCCTCACCGCCATATTTAAGAAAGAGCTCGTACGAAAGTACGGGCTTTTTTTTCGCATGTCGCACACCCTGGGGGGATGAGAATCCCCGACCGGGGGTCGACAACTGGCTATAGCCAGTTGGACAGACTGCGAACGCAGTAAGCAGGCTGCCCCGAAGGGGCGAGCGCAGCGAGTCAATCCCCCCCTCACCGCCATATTTAAGAAAGAGCTCGTACGAAAGTACGGGCTTTTTTTTCGCATGTTGTTTTTGCTGCCAACTTTTCACCCCAACACAAAAGTATCCCCAGTTGCTGGCACAATAACCTCCGGCAGCCATAAACGCCCCCATGAACCGGTGCAATGGCACGCCATGATTTTATCGGGTCGTTGCTGGTTCAGAAATTGCCTTATCTGCCAGAGCACATGCGGTGGCGCGCAGCGCAAATGGAAGCCGCCCAATAGGGCATGAATGTGATGTATTCCGGTGATTTTTTGGCAGTGGCGCACAATATTAATGATGCCGCGATGCCCACAGCCAGTAATAATCACCAGCCCACGATCGGACTTATAAATCAGCACGCCTTCATCAATAACATAATCCAACGCTGCTGCTTTGCCGCTGATAACACCGTACGGTTGCGGTTTCGCTACCGCTATCTCTCCTGACCAGATAAAACGCTCGCTCAGTTGCAATGGCGTGCGCGTATACTCCATTCGGTGGCGGGAGTAATCGATATCTAACGATAGTTTTTTGATTTTGCGGGTATAATTCGGGAATCTTATCGCCGAGTATCGCTCATCGGCTATCTGCGGATGGCATATAATTCGGCTGTCGTCAGGCAACCACGGCACACCACCACAATGGTCGTAATGGCCATGAGAGAGCACTGTCGCCGTTAATCTCGATACATCGACACCCATGACCGCCGCGTTATGCAGGAAGCTGTCATCGGGGCCGGTATCGAATAAAATTGTGGTGGTTTCATCCTGTAGCAACAGGCTAAGCCCAGCCTTTGCCCGCAGCGAACTATCTACGTTATCAGCGCGTCGGTTTTCTAATAACACACGAATCGTCAATGCCATCGTCACTCTTTCCTGAGAGAGAATCCATTGACGCACATTATAACGACGATGACGAACAGCACAGTGACCTACAACTCATGCTTTCAAGCTCCAGCATGAAACGGGCAAGGGAAATAAATCAATCCCCCACTCGCCCGTTGATATGTGCACACTACGCTTACAGTAAGACCATCATTTATAGATAACTTCCTGGGTTCCCAAGTCATTATACTTAACAAGATTAGAGCCATTAAATACTCGGGCTTCTGTGCTTTGTGGCGCATTAAAGTCAAACGTATTAATGCCTTTCGCTTTTACGCCAATGACCTCACTGAATATGGATAAAAAGTTATATGCACTTATCTGCTCTTCTTTAACGATTCTTTTTTTAACGTCAGAGTCAATGACGATCAACGGTACGGAGTAACACTCTTTAAAATCTTTGCAATGATGCGGAGAGCTATCCCCATCAACCGATAACCCGTGATCGGAAAAGTAAATCACAGAGTAATTTTTTCCTTTCGGCACAAGGTTGACTACATTTTTGATAAAGTCATCGGTCTTGCTTACCGTCGAGACATAACATGCCGTTTTCTTATCTGAAAATTTCTCTTTAAAGATATTTTCATACTTAAACAATCTATCGCATGGGTTGGGGTGAGATCCCATTACATGGACAAAAATAACTTTTTTAGCCTCATCCTGGGCTAACACCTGTTTTAATTTTGGTAACAATACATCATCATCCTGGTTCTCAGCAGAATAGTCACCTTTCTTGGTAAAAAAGGTACTTTTCGCATAAGAGGAGATAGCAGAAACTATCGTATCAAACTTGCTCACGAACCCCTGGTTCGACAGCCAATAGGTATTGTAGCCAGCTTTATTTGCTAAACTAACGACATTATTCTGAATTTTGGGTTTGCCATCGGTCTGCGATGCCAGGGACAAAGTACTAGGCAATGATTTCGCTGTCGAAGCTGCCGTCGATATATAATGGTTGAAAAAGTAGCCGTTTTGTTCATCTAACCAGGGTGTTGTTTTTAGCCCATAGCCAAATGTAGACATATAGTCCTTTCTTAAACTTTCACCAATTATAACTATTACCACATCTTTTTTAGCGTGATTATCCAGAATTTCCCATTGTTCATCTTTATTTGCCGTTAATTCTTTATAATGTGCCAGTTCTTTTTTTAAATCTGACACTGCGTTTACCGATTTAACAAGAACGCGCTTCGGCCATGAATTTAAATTCAGCGCAACAAAAATAATTAAAACAATGGCTGATACTTTCACCGAAGCTGCTTTATATCTGGTAATAAAGAAACAGTAGGTTAAAACCAACAACACGACTGACAGCAGTAAATGCCATACGCTTAATGAGCACAGATATTCAAAAGATTCTCTTTTATTTGTTTCAAGAATGGAGACGATAATGGACTGGTCGGGTTTCCCGTACACCAACCCCGTTGGCGCATATATTGCCGCAAAGACAGTAAACAGACAGCACACTATTGTTGTAGGTATAGATAAACGCCCAACAAATAATATAACAAACAGAAGAGCGGTATTAATGACGAAGTTTTTTTCGTCTAACATCCCCAACGAACATGACGATGCAACGCTAATCAAAAGTAACAATATTATTACTCGAACATCACATATTTTCTTTAACACTGTGCTTATCATCGGACTAATTACTGCCTTGTTAGTTATACTGAGCAATCATCGATACTATCAACGAAAGCGCCTTGCCGTTAAATTTGAGCATAGCGTATACATCCAATTGGAAAGTATTTAACACTCAACATGATGAATAGAAATTTCTAACCAATGACAAAATGGATATCGAATACAATATCCAACAATGGGAAATATACACCTTGATATTTATTCTATATTCTAAGTCTAAACGTTGTCAGGACATACCGAATGCGAGACATCTTACTCGACTATCCTTCATAAACAAGATTAAGATAAAACTCACATTGACAATTGCAAAATATTACCATTTAGCAATTAGTGCGGTCAACTGGAAACCGGAGGCTTATTAACCCTAAGCCCCAAAAATCGCTGACAGCGTCATATTAAGCTCGCTGGCTCTAGCACAGTGAACAACCTGAATCCGTTATGTCCTTAACAAGGTTGAATATTTAACGCTACGCTATTTTTGCAAAAATATTGCATCCCATTTTCAACTACTAAAATCCGTGGGGAATGGAGAATAAGATGAGTAATAATATGAGGATTAAAATCGCCCCATCACGTATGAATTGAAGGAAAGGCAAATATGACGTGGAGTGGATATCACGGGAAGCGGCAACGGTTGTATCTGCAACAGTCAGAAATAACAAAGCCCGGTTTCCCGGGCTTTGCAGACGTTATAACGCTTAATAGTAGGCTTTCAGCGTTCGCTGGCAGAGCGCCGAGCGTACGCAATCCTCTTTGGTGAAACGCACAATACCAATCATCTCATCCTCCTCAAAGCGAGCCAGCGCATCGCTGAGGCCAGACTGAACGCCGCGCGGTAAATCACACTGGGTGATATCCCCATTCACGATGACCGTGACGTTCTCCCCGAGGCGGGTCAAAAACATCTTCATTTGCGCCGCAGTCACATTCTGAGCCTCATCAAGAATGACCACTGCATTTTCAAATGTACGTCCGCGCATATAGGCGAACGGCGCGATCTCTACCTTACCAATTTCCGGGCGCAGGCAATATTGCATAAAGGAGGCCCCTAACCGTTTCACCAGCACGTCATAGACGGGGCGAAAATAGGGGGCGAATTTCTCCGAGATGTCGCCGGGCAGGAACCCCAAATCTTCATCCGCCTGAAGCACGGGGCGAGTGACGATGATTTTATCCACATCCTTATGTATCAGCGCCTCCGCAGCTTTCGCTGCACTGATCCAGGTTTTGCCGCAGCCCGCTTCGCCGGTGGCGAAAATTAGCTGCTTACTCTCGATAGCATTCAGGTAGTGGGCCTGAGCGTCATTGCGGGCCGCGATAGGCGAGGCGTCGCGGCTGTCGCGCGCCATACCAATCGCTTCCACGCCACTCATCTGCACAAGCGAGGTGACCGATTCTTCTTCACGTTGTTTATGACTGCGTGAATCCCGTCTCAGCACACGTTTTGCTTCGCGACGAGCTTTGATCACTGCTTTCTGTCTTCCCATGGATAGCACCTTGAGTTGTTGGTTTACATCACACGCGCTAATAACAGCGCGATTATGCGCACGAACGTCTGAGGTTTGGCTTCCTTGTAAGCCATAGCAACTGCCTGTCGAAATGACGTAACGGCACGGCTACGCGCACCGCGCATCACGTCGGTCATTACGAGTTGGATTCTGCAAGGGAGAAAAATTGGGGTGACGAAATCACTGCCAGAGAGCGGGCCTCCGCGCTGGATGGTGCGGGTTGTCATTGTGTTCAGTCCAGTCAAGGACGCTACCATTCGCGATCTCCATAGTGAAACGACATCACTGTCGGGAACCACCGCTCTATTTATTATTTACATCAAAAAACACAAAACATGCAACATGACATTTACATAAATATAACGATAGTCTTCTGAGATAGCATCTGACATGACAATGACAGTTTTATTTCAGAATGAGGCAAAACGAAAAAAAAGCGGATTTACGGTGATATTTTTAGACTGGACGCCCTGCCACACGCTGCCTGATGGCGCGAGTTTGTAGGCCGGATAAGGCAAAGCCGCCATCCGGCAACCGGCGGTACAACGCCTGATGGCGCTGCGCTTATCAGGCCTACGCAGGTTTGTAGGCCGGATAAGACAAAGCCGGCAACCGGCGGTACAACGCCTGATGGCGCTGCGCTTATCAGGCCTACACAGGTTTGTAGGCCGGATAAGGCGAAGCCGCCATCCGGCAAAACACCGCACAGCGCCTGACACTCAAGCGCCCAGCAGTGTCGCGCCCAAATAAGATGCTTCAGACGCCACGCCAGGCAGCACGAAGAAATAGCCGCCGCCGATCGGTTTGACGTACTCTTCCAGCGCTTCGCCATTAAGCCGTTTCTGTACGGTCAGGAAACCTTTTTCAAGGTCATGCTGATAGCAGACAAACAGCAGCCCCATGTCCAGTTGCCCGGAATTGGTGACACCCAGCGAATAACTGTAGCCCCGGCGCATCATCAAACTCGACTGAGTTTCCTGGGTGCGCGGGTTCGCCAGACGAATATGGCTGTCCAACGCAATCACCTCGCCGTTCGGGTCACGACTGTAATCCGGCACATCGTGCTCGTTTTTCATCCCCAGCGGCGCACCGCTGTGTTTATCGCGGCCAAAAATGGTCTGCTGCTCTTTAAGCGGTGTACGATCCCAAAACTCGACGTGGAACTGGATAATACGCACCGCCTGATACGATCCCCCTTTGGCCCAGGCCGGTTCGCCCTGCTCGCCAGTCACCCACACCACGTCATCCATCAGCAGTTTATTGCTACTGTCTGGGTTGGCCGTACCGTCTTTAAAGCCCAGCAAATTAACCGGCGTCTCTTTGCCTATACTGCGCGCGGCATGGTCAGAGATAAACCCTTCCCGCTTCCAGCGCACGCTGAGCAAGTCCGGCGTATGCTTGATAATATCGCGCAAGGCGTGGATAACCGTGTCCTGCGTATTGGCGCAAATCTGCAACAGCAGGTCGCCATGACACAGACTGGCATCCAGCGCATCGTTCAGGAAACGCGTCATCTTCTGGAGTTTTTTCGGCGCTTTATCCGCCAGCCCAAAACGGTTATCGAATAACGAATGCCCAACAGAAACCGTCATGGTCAGATTATCCGGCGCGATAAACGCCCCCAAAATCCCTGAGTCCATTGGCGGTAAACGTGGGTTTGGCGTATCCGGGGCCGGGCCGCCTTTGGTCAGAAACGCAATCCGCTGGGTCAGCAGACGGAACAAACGCTCAAGCTCGCTTTTATCGTCAGCCAGCACGTCAAACGCCACCAGCATCATGGCTGCCTGCTGCGGCGTCAGTACACCCGCTTGATGTGCGCCATAAAACAGCTGCGTTTCCATGCGCCCGTTAGCCGCCGGAGCGTCGCTGGGCTTTGCCGCGTGCGCCACCGGACAACCGCCGGAAATCGCCAGCGCGCCGATCCCTTTTAATAAACGACGACGTGACGGTTCGTTCGGATCGTCAGATTGTTGCTTTGCCATCGTACTTAGTCCAGTCCCAGGATCCCACGCAGTTGCGCCAGATCTTCCGCTAAGGTGGTGATCGGCCCTTTCAGCGCATTACGGTCAGCATTGGTCAGTTTGTCGTAAGTCTCGAAACCGTCTTTGGTACGGTATTTCGCCAGAATGGCATCCACTTTCTTGAAGTTGCCATCCACTTTCGCCAGCAGCGCGCTGTTCTCTTTTTGCAGTTGAGGGCGCAGCAGGTTGACAATTTTTTGCGCACCGTCGATGTTCGCCTGGAAGTCCCACAGGTCAGTGTGGCTGTAACGGTCTTCTTCACCGCTGATTTTGCTCGCCGCGACTTCTTCAATCAGGCCCGCTGCGCCACCAACAACTTTTGACGGTGGGAAAGCCAGCTCGTTAATGCGTTTTTGTAGCTCCAGCACATCGCTGTTCAGTTGCTCGGCATAGTGTTCCATGCCTTTGGTGCTGTTATCGCCAAACAGCGCTTTTTCCAGGCGGTGGAAACCGGTGAATTTCGGGTCAGCGGCTTTCTGCTCATAGTCGTCTTCACGGGCATCAATGCTGCCGTCGAGGTCAGAGAACAGCTCGGCAATCGGTTCAATGCGCTCGTAGTGCTGGCGCGTTGGCGCATACAGGGATTTCGCTTTTTCAAGATCCCCGGCTTTCACGGCATCAGTAAAGGCTTTCGTGCCTTTTACCAGAGAGGCGGTTTCAGCAGTGACATACGCTTTATAGGCGGTAATTGCACCACCGAGATCCAACAGCGCATTCGCTTTAGCGGCATCGGCGGTCGCTTCACCTTTAACAATCAGCTTGCCTTTCGGGTTAGTCAGCAGGCCGCAGGTCATATCGTATTCGCCCGGCTGGAGGTTGGCGGTCATTTTCTGCGTGAAGCCCGGCGCGATGTTTTCGCGTTCTTCAACCACCATCACCCCTTTCAGGATTTCCCACTCCAGCGCCTTTTGGCTGTGGTTCTGGATGATAAACTGTGTTTTACCGGCGTTCACGGTGATGGACATCGGTTCGCACTGTTTGTCATTTACCGTCACTTTAACCTGCGGAATATCCGCAGCCTGTGCCATAAACGCGGTAGAGAAGAGCGCGGCAATCCCCGTCTGCAACGCGTTGCGGCGGAAGTTCTTGGTCATAGTCCATCCCTTTCAATAAGTATGTTGTAACTAACTAACCGTTATCTGCCTTAAGGGGCGATACGTGATGTTGACGTGCTTGCACGCGGCGGCCAGAAGAACAGCGCCAGTGCGGGAATCAGATACAGGAAATAGACCGCCACTTCACTGACGCTTGGCGCTTCCTGGTAGCCAAAGATGCCTTCCAGCAGCGTGCCGAAAAGCGAGTGGGTGGTCAGGGTTCCACTGAGATCGAACGCCACATCCTGGAAGGCATTCCACAGCCCGGCCTCGTGGAAGGCGCGAATCGCCCCTGCCGCCAGCCCTGCCGCCACCAGCAGAATAAACAGGCTCGTCCAGCGGAAAAAGACCCCGAGGTTAAGGCGAATGCCGCCCCAGTAAAGCAGAAAGCCCAGCACAATTGCCGTCGCCAGCCCTAATATGGCTCCCAACGGAGGCCAAATACCGAGATCTTGTTGGAAGGCCGCCAGCAGGAAGAATACCGACTCCAGCCCTTCACGCGCCACGGCGAAAAAGACCATCATAATCAGCGCCCAGCCGTGGTTGTTGCCCTTTTGCAGCGCGTTATCCACCGCCTGTTCCAACTGCTGTTTGACGTTGCGCGACACTTTGCGCATCCAAAATACCATCCACGTCAGGATGACGACCGCCACCACAGCCACCAGCCCTTCAAACAGCTCCTGCTCTTTTTGCGGGAACTCGCCAGTGGTTTCATTAATAAAGATGCCCAGCCCCAAGCACAGCGCGGCGGCTAAAATCACGCCAATCCACATGACGCCAATCCAGCGTCCACGCTGGGTACGTTTGAGATAACTGGCAATCAGACTGACAATCAGCGCAGCTTCCAGCCCTTCACGTAACATGATGAGAAAAGGAACAAACATGCAGACACCCTTAAATGTGAAACGCCGTCAACTTTTGCAAAGACAGGTAAATGTGAGTGATAGTGATTATCATTAAGCAAATAAGAAACACAAGCAAAATGTATGGGAAATAATGACGAGATGTAAACGGATAGCAAAAATATGGTTATGTTAAGTTTGGGCACGGGCAGCGTGGGAAAACCGCCGTCTACACGGAGTACCTAAGAGTGTTGAGCGCGGTCCTGGGGCAAAATGGCAAATAGAATTGCCTGATGGGATAGGCTCTGATTATCAGTAGCACGCTAAGCCCGCAAACAGTAAAAAGCCCGCACGAGGCGGGCCAGATATGAGTCGGTAATGTCTTACTCTTCCTGCAAGCGGGACGGCGGCGCAGAGTGATAATGCGCATCCGCTTTGGCGAAACGCTCTTGCATCGTCGCCGACGGCGCTTTGTCGAACAGGCTGAACAGCACAATCCCCACGCTGCCAAAGATAAAGCCCGGGATAATTTCATACAGCCCCAGCCAAGCGAACTGTTTCCAGACAATAACCGTCACGGCTCCGATAACCATCCCCGCCAGCGCGCCGTTGCGAGTCATGCGTGACCACATAACCGAGAACAGCACCACTGGGCCAAACGCCGCACCAAAGCCAGCCCAGGCATAGCTCACCAGCCCCAGCACCCGGTTTTCTGGGTTTGCCGCCAGCGCAATCGCCACTAGCGCTACCACCAGCACCATAAAGCGCCCTACCCATACCAGCTCTTTTTGGCTGGCATTTTTACGCAGAAACGCTTTGTACAAGTCTTCGGTTATCGCACTGGAGCACACCAGCAACTGGCAGCTCAGGGTTGACATCACCGCCGCCAGAATCGCCGACAGCAGGATACCGGCAATCCACGGGTTAAACAGGATTTGCGCCAGTTCAATAAACACACGCTCAGCGTTCTGGCTTACCGGCCCCGCCACCGCAGGGTTATTCTGGAAGTAGGCAATACCGAAGAAGCCAACGGCCACCGCCCCCGCCAGACACAGGATCATCCAGGTCATGCTGATACGGCGTGCGTGGACAATGCTGTGGTGCGAGTCGGCAGCCATAAAGCGCGCCAAAATATGCGGCTGGCCAAAGTAACCCAGCCCCCAGCCCATCAGCGAGACAATGGCGACAAAATTCAGCCCCTTAAGCATGTCGATGTTTTCAATGCTTTTTTGCTTGATAACTTCCAGCGAGTCGCCCATACCGCCGACGGCGAAAATCACCATCACCGGCGTCAGGATCAGCGCAAAAATCATCAGGCTGGCCTGCACGGTATCCGTCCAGCTCACCGCCAGGAAGCCACCAATAAAGGTATACAGAATGGTCGCCGCCGCACCGGCCCACAGCGCGGTTTCATAGCTCATACCGAACGTGCTTTCGAACAGGCGCGCACCGGCAACAATCCCGGAGGCACAATAAATCGTGAAGAACAACAGAATAACCAGCGCCGAAATAATTCGCAGCACACGGCTGGTATCTTCAAAACGGCCGGTGAAATAATCCGGCAGCGTTAAGGCGTTATTATTGGCTTCGGTGTGCACACGTAAACGCCCCGCCACCAGTTTCCAGTTAATCCACGCGCCAACGGTCAGGCCGATGGCAATCCAGCTTTCGGAAATACCGGCGATAAAAATCGCCCCCGGCAGGCCCATCAGCAGCCAGCCGCTCATATCAGACGCCCCGGCAGACAGCGCGGTAACAAATGGCCCGAGGCTGCGCCCACCCAAAATATAATCGTCAAAGTTTTTCGTATTACGCCAGGCAAAAAAGCCAATGAGGATCATGCCAAAAATATAGATAACAAAGGTCACCAACATCGGTGTGCTAATAGTCATTACAGTCTCCAGAATTATTTGTCGGCAATATCCAAATTTGCCGTTTATATCATTGCCGGAACGGGGCAATAATTTGGGGCGACCGTATCCTGACGGAAGCAGAAAATTTTCACAAATGATTTAACACTGCATTTACATTGAATGCACCCCCATCGCGCCAGCATTTTCCCATAGGTTGCACTCCCTCACGCTTTTTACGGTTGCACCCATAATAATTGTTAAGTAGCGCATAAAATAAGGCGTCATTACGGCTTACCGGCTCCGTTAACCATAAGGTTTTAGCATTAACAAGTGACTCATTTTTCAGGCTGCAACGCATGTCACATTTAACACGGTTGCACAAAGTTGCAACATGATGGATATTCCTGTTAAGCAAAAAATATGACAACGAGCAACAGGAGTAGATGGCATGGGCACCACCACTATGGGGGTTAAGCTGGATGACGCAACCCGTGAGCGCATTAAAAGTGCGGCGACACGAATCGACCGAACCCCTCACTGGCTCATAAAGCAGGCAATTTTTAACTATCTGGAAAAGCTGGAGAACGATGAAGTTCTGCCGGAACTCCCTGCCATGCTTGCTGGCGCGGCTAACGAAAGCGACGAAGTTGCACAGGTTGTAGAAGAAAGCCATCAGCCGTTCCTCGAATTTGCCGAACAGATCCTGCCGCAATCGGTCAGCCGTGCGGCAATCACCGCCGCCTGGCGTCGTAGCGAAACTGACGCCGTGCCGATGCTGCTGGAGCAGGCTCGCCTGCCGCAGCCGATTGCCGAGCAAGCGCATCAGTTGGCCTGGAAGCTGGCAGAAAAGCTACGCAACCAGAAAACCGCCAGCGGCCGCGCGGGCATGGTGCAAAGCCTGCTGCAAGAGTTCTCTCTCTCTTCGCAGGAAGGCGTGGCGCTGATGTGCCTTGCCGAGGCGCTGCTGCGTATTCCTGATAAAGCCACGCGCGATGCGTTAATCCGCGACAAAATCAGCAACGGTAACTGGCAGTCGCACATTGGCCGCAGCCCGTCGCTGTTCGTCAACGCCGCTACCTGGGGGCTGCTGTTTACCGGCAAACTGGTTTCGACCCACAATGAAACCAGTCTGTCACGCTCGCTGAACCGCATTATCGGTAAGAGCGGCGAACCGCTGGTGCGCAAAGGTGTCGATATGGCGATGCGCCTGATGGGCGAGCAGTTCGTGACCGGTGAAACGATCTCAGAAGCGCTGGCGAATGCCCGTAAGCTCGAAGAAAAAGGCTTCCGCTACTCTTACGATATGCTCGGCGAAGCGGCGCTGACCGCCGCCGACGCCCAGGCCTATATGGTTTCTTACCAACAGGCCATTCACGCCATTGGTAAGGCTTCCAACGGTCGCGGCATTTATGAAGGGCCGGGGATTTCCATCAAGCTCTCCGCCCTGCACCCGCGCTACAGTCGGGCGCAGTATGACCGCGTGATGGACGAACTGTACCCGCGTTTGAAATCTCTCACCTTGCTGGCACGCCAATACGACATCGGCATTAATATCGATGCTGAAGAGGCCGATCGCCTGGAGATCTCCCTCGATCTGCTGGAAAAACTGTGCTTTGAGCCAGAACTGGCAGGCTGGAACGGGATTGGCTTTGTGATTCAGGCCTACCAAAAGCGCTGCCCGTTCGTTATTGATTACCTGATTGATCTTGCCACCCGCAGCCGTCGTCGCCTGATGATTCGTCTGGTGAAAGGCGCGTATTGGGATAGCGAAATCAAACGCGCGCAAATGGACGGCCTTGAAGGCTATCCGGTTTATACCCGCAAGGTTTACACCGACGTTTCTTATCTGGCCTGCGCTAAAAAGCTGCTTGGCGTTCCGAGCCTGATTTACCCGCAGTTTGCGACCCACAACGCCCATACGCTGGCGGCCATTTATCAGCTTGCTGGGCAGAACTATTACCCTGGTCAATATGAATTCCAGTGCCTGCACGGCATGGGCGAGCCGCTGTATGAACAAGTGGTCGGTAAAGTGGCTGACGGCAAGCTGAACCGTCCGTGCCGCATTTATGCGCCAGTAGGTACGCATGAAACGCTGCTTGCCTATCTGGTACGCCGCCTGCTGGAAAACGGCGCCAACACCTCGTTCGTTAACCGTATCGCAGACAATAGCCTGCCGCTGGACGAACTGGTTGCCGACCCAGTGATGGCTGTTGAGAAAATGGCGCTGCAAGAAGGTGCTTCCGGCCTGCCGCACCCAAAAATTCCGCTGCCGCGTGAGCTGTATGGCAAAGGGCGCATTAACTCTGCGGGGCTGGATCTGGCGAATGAACATCGCCTGGCTTCGCTCTCCTCGTCGCTGCTCAACAGCGCGTTGCAGAAATGGTCTGCTAAGCCGATGCTCGAAAACCCTGTCGCCGACGGCAATATGACACCTGTCATTAACCCGGCAGAACCCAAAGATATCGTGGGCTACGTTCGTGAGGCCACCGCAAACGAAGTGGAGCAAGCGCTGGACAGCGCGGTAAATAACGCGCCTATCTGGTTTGCAACCCCGCCGCAAGAACGTGCGGCGATTCTCGAACGCGCAGCCGTATTAATGGAAGACCAGATGCAGCCGTTGATGGGCATTCTGGTGCGAGAAGCTGGAAAAACCTTCAGCAACGCGATTGCCGAAGTGCGCGAAGCGGTCGATTTCCTGCATTACTACGCCGGACAGGTGCGTGACGATTTCGATAACGAGACTCACCGCCCATTAGGCCCTGTGGTGTGTATCAGCCCGTGGAACTTCCCGCTGGCTATCTTTATGGGGCAGATTGCTGCCGCACTGGCCGCCGGTAACAGCGTGCTCGCCAAACCTGCCGAGCAAACGCCACTTATCGCCGCTCAAGGCGTTGCGCTGCTGCTGGAAGCTGGCGTACCGGCGGGCGTGGTGCAACTGCTGCCAGGCCGTGGTGAAACCGTGGGCGCACAGTTGACTGCCGACGCGCGCGTTCGTGGTGTGATGTTCACTGGCTCCACCGATGTTGCCACCCTGCTGCAACGCAACATTGCGACCCGTCTGGACTCACAAGGCCGCCCAACGCCGCTGATTGCCGAAACCGGCGGCATGAACGCGATGATTGTTGACTCCTCTGCACTAACTGAGCAAGTGGTGGTGGACGTTGTCGCCTCGGCCTTCGACAGCGCCGGGCAACGCTGTTCCGCGCTGCGCGTGTTGTGTTTACAGGACGATATTGCCGACCACACCCTCACCATGCTGCGCGGTGCGATGGCTGAATGCCGGATGGGTAACCCTGGCCGCCTGACTACCGATATTGGTCCGGTTATCGATGCCGAAGCCAAAGCGGGCATTGAAAGCCACATTCAGGCGATGCGCGCCAAAGGCCGCAACGTATTCCAGGCCGCGCGTGAAAACGCCGAAGACAGCCGCGAATGGCAGAGCGGAACCTTTATCCCGCCAACGCTTATCGAGCTGGAAAGTTTCGATGAACTGAAAAAAGAGGTCTTCGGCCCCGTTCTGCACGTGGTGCGCTACAGCCGTAGTCAGCTTGACGCACTCATCAGCCAGATTAATGCCTCCGGCTACGGCTTAACCCTCGGCGTGCATACCCGTATTGACGAAACCATCGCTCAGGTGACCGGTAGCGCCAAAGTGGGCAACCTGTACGTGAACCGTAATATGGTGGGCGCGGTGGTTGGCGTACAGCCGTTCGGCGGCGAAGGGCTGTCGGGGACTGGCCCGAAAGCCGGTGGCCCGATGTATCTTTACCGCCTGCTGGCAAGCCGCCCGGAAACGGCGCTGGCAACCACCTTAGCGCGTCAGGATGCCGGCCAGGTGGTCGATACCCAGCTAAAAACGCTGCTCGAAAAACCGCTAACCGAGCTGCAAAGCTGGCTGGCGGATCGCCCAGAGTTGCTGGCGCTGAGCAAGCAATATGGCGAGCTGGCGCAGGCAGGAACCCAGCGCGTACTGCCAGGGCCAACCGGTGAGCGTAACACCTGGACGCTCGTGCCGCGCGAGCGTGTGCTGTGCGTTGCCGACAATGAAACCGACCTGCTGACGCAATTAGCCGCCGTGATGGCGGTGGGCAGCGAAGTGCTGTGGCCGGACGCCCCGCTACAGCGTGAGCTGGCGAAGTCATTGCCGAAAGCGGTAAGTGAACGCGTGCATTTTGCCCGACAGGATGTACTGATGAACGCGTTCTTTGATGCGGTTATCTACCATGG
The DNA here is from genome assembly GCF_059725275.1 of Kluyvera fluvialis. Lineage (NCBI taxonomy): Bacteria > Pseudomonadati > Pseudomonadota > Gammaproteobacteria > Enterobacterales > Enterobacteriaceae > Kluyvera > Kluyvera fluvialis. Next base: position 3,052,787 of record NZ_AP046142.1, read on the forward strand.
TGATTCCGACCAACTGCGCGAACTGTGCGAGCAAGTGGCGGCGCGCGACGGGGCGATTGTTTCAGTGCAAGGCTTTGCGCGTGGGGAAACCAACCTACTGCTTGAGCGCCTGTATCATGAACGTTCGCTCAGCGTGAACACCGCCGCCGCAGGCGGTAACGCCAGCCTGATGACTATCGGCTAATCCCTCAAAACCCGGCAAACGCCGTAATGCTTGTCGGTTAAGAGGAGTTCTGCTTTTAGTATCGCCGTCTACATCAGTGCGGTCTTTGAATGAACAGCCACAACCAGAGTTACTGAAACCGATGAGTCCCCGATGGAAATCGGCGAGCCGGAGAAAGGAAGACAAGGTCAGACCGCCAGGGATGGCGGGCTGAGGCGAACCGAGACAGGAAGTCGAGTTTCGCCGTGCCGCAGGCTGGAGTTCGCAGGTGAGCGTAGTGCGAAGCACCGATTTCCCTGCGGGGCCGCAGGGATTGTCAAGGGGGACTCGGCAGTCCCCCTTGACCCGTTCACAGGTACAGCGGCTTCATGTTCTACAAAACATCAGGTGAACGGAATGTGGCGCTTAACTGACAAACATTAGGCAACCGCCGGTTTTTTTATCGGCGGCATTCGGCGCGTTTTAGCGCCCCTTGATCTAACTTTAAAACAGCGCTTTCGTCGTCCAGATTCGGCTTTGCCAGCGGCGATACATCAGCAGTGCGCGCAGCCCTTCATCAATGATATACGCCAGCCACACGCCAACCAGCCCAAGCCCGATATAAACGCCCAGCAGATAAGAAAACGGCAGGCTGACTATCCACATCACAATAATACCGCAGATAAACGGGAACCGGACATCACCAGTCGCGTTCAGACTGCTGATCACAATGATGTTGGTCGTGCGCCCCAGCTCTAACAAAATAGAGAACAAAAACAGCCGTTTGGTCAGCGCAATAATCTCACGGTTGGTGGTAAACATCTGCATGATAGGCTCGGCACACAGATAGATAATAATGCTGACCGAGAGCGCAACCACCATCCCAAGCCGCCAGCTTTTAATCCCCTGCTGATACGCTTTATCAATTTCTCGCGCGCCAGTAGCGCGACCAATAATAATCTGCGACGCCTGACCAATAGACATGGCAAATAACGCCACAAACTGGCTGATGGTCGAGGCGTACACTTTGGTGGTGAGCGCCTCCGTCCCCAGGAGGGCAATAATGGCGGTAACCACCAACTGCGACCCGGCGTAGGAGAGGTTCTCCCCCGCCGACGGCAGGCCGTAACGCAAAATCGAGGCCAACATTTTGCGCGAGCACTGTTGCAACTTCTGCCAGCGGAACACATAGCCGATGTATTTTTTCAGCATCCATAACGACATCAGCATCCCCACCACGTTTGCGATACAGGTCGCAATGCCGACGCCTGTAACCCCAAGCCCCAAAAAGCTCAGTTTTCCGTAGAGAAAGAGATAGTTAAGCATCACGTTAACCAGGCCTACGGTGATGGGTACAACCATGGCCTGGCGAACATAGCCGTGAGTGCGCAGAATGGGCAGAATAGATGAATAGATAGCGATAATGACGGAAATACCGCCAATAATACGGATAAAGGGTGAACCGACGGCGACCAGTGTTTCACTCAGCCCCAGCAGCCGTAGAAAGGTATCGCCAAACAGCACGAAAACCAGACTCATGCCGATACCTATCAAAAAGGAGACCACCAGCCCATTGGTAATCACCCGTTCGACACGCTTAAAACGTTGTGCGCCAATCAATTGCGCCACCACAATTTGCACGCCGACGGTGAGAAAACCGTAGAAAATCACGGTAATCGCCAGTATCTGGTTCGCCACACCGGTGGCGGCGACGGCTTCATCGGAGTAATGCCCCAGCATAAAGACGCTGACATAGCTCATCATCAGCCGCAGCAACTGCTCCACAAATATGGGCCACGCCAGAGTATATAGCCCCAACCGCACCTGGTTTTCCGCGCCGGATATCACAGCCACACTCCCGTGTCTTACCCAAATTCCGTTATTAAGCGGGGATCATCAACCATCCGTGAGCAGCCCGTCTATCACATCAGCAGGCTGCCTTAAATATTCAGAATAACGGATGCTGGTTGGATGAGATTTTTGGGTAAAATCGTGTTATATCCTGAGCCTACACGTGCTGTAGAAACACCTTTGGGGAATTGACGATGAAACAGGTATTACCGGCCCTTGCCCTGTTATTGGCAAGCGGTTACGCGCTGGCAGACGAGTGTGCTAACGCCAGCACTCAGACCGACCTTAACGCTTGCACAGCCGCGCAATATCAAGCGGCGGATAAGCAGCTCAATAAAACCTGGCAAGATGTGCTGAAACGGGCGCAACCGGCCCAGCGCGAGCTACTGAAAAAAGCGCAAACGGCCTGGATTACCCTGCGCGATGCCGATTGTGCGTTTATCAGCTCCGGCAGCGAAGGCGGCAGCGTACAGCCGATGGTGACCTATCAGTGCATGACCGATAAAACCGTCGAGCGCGAGGCATATCTTTCTTCACTGCTGCAATGTGAGGAGGGCGACCTGAGTTGCCCTCTGCCGCCCGGCAATTAACGAACGCGAATACCGTCGATAATGATCCGTTGGACGTTTTCGACGGTTTGCTGGAAGAAATCGGCGTCACGCAATGTTTTACCGGTAACGGCCTCTACCTGAGTGGCAAAATCCGCGTAATGCTGCGTGGTGGCCCAAATCATAAAAATCAGATGGTGCGGGTCAATCGGCGCGAGCTTGCCGCTCTCTACCCACGCAGCGATGATTGCCGATTTATCCGCCACCAGGGTTTTTAAATCGCCCGTCAGTTCATTCATCACCAACGGCGCACCTTGCAGCATCTCCAGACAAAACAGCTTTGAGGCCTGTGGATAGTCGCGAGACACCTCCAGCTTGAGGCGGATATACTCTTTGATGGCGACCAGCGGCGCTAAATCTTCACGAAACGCCTTCAGGGGAGCCAGCCAGATATCAAGGATCTGCTGCATCACAGCGACATACAGCGCCTCTTTCGACGGGAAGTAGTACAACAGATTGGTTTTCGATACCCCAGCCTGTTCTGCCACCTGCTCAAGGCGGGTTCCGTGGATCCCATATTGTGAAAAGGTATTCAGCGCGGCGGTGAGAATGGCCTGTTTTTTGGCGCTAACCGCCTGCGAACGTTTGCCACCCTTCTTTACTGCATCCTGAGCCATGCGCCCATCTCCTTGTTATTTACGGCATCAATGACTATTTTGCGGGGTGCGGCGACGGGGTTCAACCGGAAAAAAGAAACCGCCGGAAATCCGGCGGCTGAGGAAAAGCAGACTTGTCATCGGCGGCTAGCTGCCACGATGACTGCCATGACTGTTTTTCCCTCCTTTTTTGCCCGCCTCGGAGGCGCGCTGAGGATCGTTTTTGAAGTTGCCGCCGCTATGCTGGCCCCCCTTCCGACCCGCTTCTGATGCTCTTTCCCGGTCTTCTGCAAAATTACCTGAACCGCCACGATGGTTTGCCATTACTGACCTCCAGTTGAGACAACGAGATAGTGCATGACGTAAACGAAAAGCGTCATCACCCGCTCGGTGGAACGGGTAGTCATAAGCGTAGTTGTCGCAGCGGCAGCACGGTGGAAACCGTCATATTTTGTCATATCTGCGGGCTGATTTTGCTCTAAGGCAGCCAGCCTTCAACCTAATTAGCTCTTATGGCGACAGAAAATCAGCGGCAAAAAAATGTGTCATTGTGCGACAGTCACGCCAGGCCATGTTAAGACGTCCGAATCAGACTTGCCGCTCGTACAGGGTAAAAACAATTCATAATAGTGACTAATTTAACGGTGAATACTTTCACTCAAAATATCGCACACCTTCGCTTAAAAACCATTCAAACGGTAGGTTATCGCCTAAAAATCGGCTTTTTATCGCCGCTTATGCCCTGCGCATCGCGCATTACGGACTATGCTTAACAAAGCTCGTTACGTAACCGACGATTTGACACAGGAGAGTTAAGATGAGTGGAAATGCAAGTGTTCTGGTGCTCTATTATTCGATGTATGGACACATTGAAACGATGGCGAAAGCCGTTGCCGAAGGCGCAAACAAAGTTGACGGCGTCGATGTTGTCATCAAACGCGTACCAGAAACCATGCACGCTGAGGCGTTTGCCAAAGCAGGCGGTAAAACACAGGCCGTTCCCGTCGCCACCCCGCAAGAGCTGGCGAATTACGACGCGATTATCTTCGGTACACCTACCCGCTTTGGCAATATGTCCGGACAAATGCGTACCTTCCTCGACCAAACCGGTGGCCTGTGGGCGTCCGGCGCACTGTACGGCAAATTAGCCAGCGTGTTCAGCTCAACCGGTACTGGCGGCGGCCAGGAACAGACCATCACCTCAACCTGGACGACACTGGCTCATCACGGCATGGTTATTGTGCCCATTGGCTACGCCGCCCAGGAACTGTTTGATATCTCGCAGGTTCGTGGCGGTACGCCATACGGCGCCACCACCATTGCCGGTGCTGACGGTTCCCGCCAGCCTAGCGAAGAAGAGTTAGCTATCGCGCGCTACCAGGGCGAATATGTCGCAGGTCTGGCCGCCAAATTAAAAGGTTAATACCATTTAAGGGAGACAAGATATGCCCACACAAGAAGGCAAAGCACATCATATCGGGGAATGGGCGAGCTTGCGTAACACCTCGCCTGAAATTGCAGAAGCGATTTTCGAACTGGCAAAATATGATGAGAAACTCGCCGAAAAAATCTGGGAAGAAGGTAGCGATGCCGCCCTCGAACTGGCCTTCAGTAAAACAGATAAAGATTCTCTTTTCTGGGGCGAGCAAACTATCGAACGTAAAAACGTCTGATTAGGCACGTTGGCTGGGCGATGTCCTATTGCCCAGCCAGATATCAACGCCCCACCGCCGGTTGCCAGCGCTTCGCCACTCTCTCCAGACTAAAACAGAGCAGATAATAGACCACGCCGATAAACACAAATATCGCCATCGGATAGATTTGCACACGGTTATTCACCTGACCAGCGACCGTGGTCAGTTCCGGTACGTTGACGATAAACGCCAGCGAAGTGTCTTTCAGCAAACCGATAAAAATCCCCACCAGCGACGGCAGCACGTTGCGCAGCGTCTGCGGTAACAGAATCAACCGTAAACTTTGCCCTGCGCTGAAACCCTGCGTTAATGCCGCCTCATATTGGCCGCAAGGCAATGCCTGCAAGCCCGCCAGCACCGAGTGCATCACGGAAGCTGCCGTAAACCAGGCCAGCGCCAGCGTGACCGTCACGGCGCCAGGTAAATCACTACCGGTTAGCATCGGCAACAAATACCACAGCCAGAAGATAACGAAAATCAACGGAATACCACGGATTATCTCCGCCCACAGGTACAGCAGGCGGCGCAGCGCACCGGGGAATCGCCAGGCCGCACAGGCCAGCAAAATACCGCCCGGCAGCGCCAGTACGCCTGCGCCCAGCGCCATCAGTAGCGTCAGCGCAACGCCGCCAGGCTCGCCCTCGGCCAGCCGCCCCCAAAGCAGATAATCGAGGTTGTCGAAAATCACCGCCAGATTAGCGTTCATGCTGGATCCCTCCCGCGACATCGACGACTTTACGCACTCGTCGGGCTTGCCCTACCGGTTTTGGCCCCAGCCGACTTAACAGCAGCCCCAGCACCACGCCGGTAAACAGATACAGCCCCGTTCCCACCGCAAAAGCCTCCAGCGCATGAGCGTTGTAGCTTTCAATTTGCCGCACCTGATAAGTCAGCTCCGCAAAACCGATCCCGCTCGCCAGGGAAGACAGTTTCATCAAGTTGAGGTATTGCCCCACCACCGGTTGCCAGGCATTTGCCAGCCCTTGCGGCAGTAAAATGTGCCGCAACAGCCCGGAGGTGGAAAACCCCTGCGCCAGCGCCGCTTCGCGCTGACCTGCCGGTACACTTAACAATCCGGCGGCAACTTCCTCAATTAAAAATGCAGAGGTAAATACACCCAGCCCCCAGGCCGAGCAGAGAAACTCCGGCGTCAGCCACCAGACGTTACCCGGCAAAATCGCCCAATCGTGCGGGTCGTTGACGAAATCTCGTAGCCCTTGCGGCAGGAAGTTCCACGCGGCGAAATACCAAAACAGGAGTTGCACCAACAGTGGCGTATTACGAAAAATGGAAACCCAAACGGCGGTGATCCCATGCCCAATGCGCCCTCCCGCCAGCCGCAGCAGTAAAAATAGCGCCGCCAGCCCGCTCGCTAATATCATCCCTGCCAGCGTCACCCACAGCGTGGTGAGAAAGCCAGAGACAATCCAGCCTAGCGGTTGCCCGCTGAGCACTCCTTGCCAGTCGAAAGATATCATCACGCCGTTTGCTCCTGATGCAGCGGGTCGAGCACCTTTTGCAAAAAGCGAACCGCGCGCGGATGGCGTGGATGGGCAAAAAACTCCGCCGGTGAAGCCACTTCCAGCACGTCGCCGCCATCGATAAACACCACTCTGTCAGCAATTTCCCGCGCGAACTGCATTTCATGGGTGACGACAATCATGGTGATACCGCTGTGCGCCAGCGACTGCATCACGTGCAGCACCTCGCCAATCATCTCCGGGTCAAGCGCCGAGGTCGGTTCATCAAACAGGATTATCTGCGGTGAAGAGGCCAGCGCCCTGGCAATCGCCACACGCTGCTGCTGGCCGCCAGAGAGCTGAGAAGGCATCGCATCGGCTTTTTCCGCCAGCCCCACTTTGTGCAGCAACTCCTGCGCCCGTTGCTGTGCGGCGTCGCGCTTCCAGCCATGAACAGACTCCAGCGCCAGCATGATATTTTGCGCTGCCGTTAAGTGGGCATAGAGATTAAATTGCTGAAAGACAAAGCCAATCCGGCTGCGCAACTGGCGTAACGCGTTGCCGGAGAGCTGGCGCGTGGCTTTGCCATCCACCAGGATTTCGCCGCCGCTAAGGGTTTCGAGCTGGTTAATCAGGCGGATGAGCGTGGATTTTCCCGAGCCGGAAGGCCCCAAAATCGCCACCACTTCACCGGGATTAATCGTCAGATTGATGCCGTTCAGCACCCGATGGCTGCCGTATTCTTTCACCGCCTGGCGGAACTCCACGCTGGCATTACGCAGATGTGAAAAATCCGCAGCCTTTGCTGCGGAGCGAGAGAGTAAAGCCGACAACATATTATTTTGCTTCTATAGTGAAGGAACGCGGCTGCGGCGCTTTGGTCGCAGGGCCAAACCAGGTGTCGTAAATCTTCGCCGCGTCACCGGATTTCTCCAGCGCCACCAGCTCATCATTCACCGCTTTCAGCAGCGCCGGTTCGCCTTTTTTCACGCCAACGCCAATCTCTTCTTTGCTCAGTAAGTCTGGCAGAATTTTGAATTTGGCTTTGTCCGGCGCTTCGCCCAACAGGCCCGCCAGAATCGTGCTGTCCTGAGTGATCGCCTGCACGTTGCCGTTACGCAGCGCAGTCAGCGCCAGGGGAATGTCGTCATAAGAGAGTACGCGCGCCTGTGGGAAGCGCTGATGCAGCGTTTGCTCGCCGGTCGTGCCTTTTACCGCACCAATGCGCGATTTGCTGTAATCATCCAGCTTGTCGCCACTGCTGACAGGCACCAGGAATTGCTGGCCGGTGACAAAATAAGGCGTTGAGAAATCAATCACCTGTGCACGTTCTGGGGTAATGGTAATATCAGCCACAATCAGATCTGCTTTGCCGGATTGCAGCAGCGGGATGCGGTTCGCTGGGTTGGTCGCCACCAGTTCCAGCTTCACGCCCAGTGATTTCGCCAGCGCTTTGGCAAAGTCCACATCATAACCCACCAGCTCATGGGTTTTGGCATCCACAGACCCAAACGGCGGGTTGGCGTCAAAGGTCGCCACTTTAACGACCCCTTTGGCTTTAATATCGGCCAGTTGGTCGGCCTGCGCGGTGAAAGTCGTCAGCCCAACGGCGGCCAGGCCTACGAACACGGCGAGCGATGCTACGGTCTGTTTTGTCTTTGCCATAATCTTTCTGGATACCCCTGTTTTTGTATTGTCTTTTTACGCTCCCACACCGCGTTCGCCGGAACAAATAACGTTTCGTTATGGCTTATAACGAAACGCTGTTTCAGCAAACCATTTGTTATTTAAAGGTAAATTCATGCCGGATTGCGCCTTGCTGGCGCACAAAACGCATATGCTTTGCTGAATTTCGCATGTCCTATTCATACGACAATTTGTGACGCCCCACGCATTAACCACATTGATTTTACGGACAACCAGCCCGCATTGATCGCTATCAAAAAGAATCATACCGTCTGGTCGGTATGATCGTGTGATGAACATGGAAGCCCAACACCGCAAAAAAGATCCGGTCCGTTTATATCAGCAGTTGCTGGAGTCAGCAGCGATGATTGCCGGTCGGGATGGTATCGCTGCCCTTTCACTCAATGCCGTCGCTCGCGAGGCGGGCGTCAGTAAAGGCGGATTAATGCACCACTTTCCGAATAAACAAGCGCTGATCTTCGCTTTGTTTGCTCGTCTGCTGGCCATTATGGAAGAGGCAATCACCGCCCTGATGCGTGAAGACGGCGTCAGCTATGGCCGTTTTACCCGCGCCTATCTGAACTATCTTGCCGACCTCACGGATACGCATGAGAGCCGTCAGTTGATGGTGCTGTCATTGGCGATGCCCGATGAGCCGGTGCTACGAAAGTGCTGGCGTGATTGGATGCTGGAGAAACTAGCCCAGGGGGATGAGTTGGATAACAGCCCTATCGGCACATTGGTGCGCTACACGGCAGATGGGATCTGGCTATCAGAACTGACCGAAGGCGTCACCATGAACGCCGAGCATCGGCGCTCGCTGGTTGACTCGCTTAAAAAGATGACGCTTCCGGTGTGAAGCGCAAGGACTGAGGCCGCGATGCGCTACAACATCAATGCCCGTTTTATTTACGACGCAACGGACGGTACGCTAACGCTGCCGGAAAGCGATGAGCCAGACAGCCAACTGTCTATCACCGCCAGCGCGCTGCTGTTTTTTTTCCTGCGCAATACCGGCGTAATTAGCCGGGAAGAAGTGCTGAAAAAAGTCTGGGATGACAACGGCCTGACCTCTTCAAACAGCAACCTGAACCAGTATCTCAGTATGCTGCGCAAGACCTTTCGCCACTACGGGATCGACAACATTATTATCACGGTGTCGCGCGGTTACTTGCAGCTAAACCCGGATGTTGTCATAGAAGCGCTCGACGACACCGTGCCAGAAATTACTGATATCACCCCGCCGGTTATCCAAACTGAACCCCCACCACAGGCAGAAGAAAGTGCGCCGCCGAGCGCACATGCACGGGGTATGTGTTGGTATATGGCTGGCGTGGGATTGTTGGTTATGTCACTGCTGTTAGTAGCTTTTAGCCTTGCCGGTAGCCGCGAGTTACGGCCCATCGCCCTTAGACAAATGACCCATAGCCAGTGCGAGCTATTAGCCAGCGATGAGATGCTACGTTCCGTCACCGCCAGCGCTTACGGCAAAAACTTCGACGACGTGCGCCAACGGCTGAAAATCGCCTGCAAATCCGGCGAACGTTTTCTGTTCTTCTACGGCGACCGGCTGGAAACCAACGGCCTGGGCCGCGTATTTCTCGCCCATTGTGCGATGCATGAAGACAACCCGTTTAGCTATTGCGATAACTACTTTTACTACTCCTGGAAGCCGCAATGAGACTCGCGCCGCGTCAGTTCTTTGTCCTTACCGTTGTGCTGTTTATCGCCGCCGTCTGTTTTAGCGCCTGGCGTTTGCTGCCCGCAGAAAACGCCGGGGTGATGAGCTGTTTAACCAAAGGCATCATGCGCTTTGAGAACATGCAAAAAGAGAACGTTAACGGCAACATCCACTTCAATTTTGGCAGCCAGGGCAAAGGTTCGATGGTGGTAGAAGGCTACACCGACTCCGCCTCCGGATGGCTGTACCTTCAGCGCTACGTCAAATTCACCTACAGCAGCAAGCGCATTTCCACGACGGAACGCCACTACCGTATCAGCCAGTGGGAGTCCAGCGCCTCATCTATTGATGAATCGCCGGACGTGATTTTTGCCTACTTTATGCGTGAGATGTCCGACAGCCACGATGGGCTGTTCCTCAACGCGCAAAAGCTGAATGACAAAGCGATTTTGCTTAGCTCTATCAACTCGCCGCTGTGGATTTGCACGTTAAAGTCCGGCAGCAAGCTGGACTAACTCAGTTCCTCAATACGGCAGCTGCCAAAGCCAGAAGGTCAAGGCCATTGCGCATTATCATTGCTCAATTGAATGGGCAATTTGCTGGCGCAGCCACTGATGTGCAAGGTCGCGATGCCAGCGTTCATGCCACAGCATTAACATATCAAACCCCGCAATCGCGAGCGGCGGCTGCACCACCGTCAGCCCATGAGCCGCACGGGCCAATCGTTCCGGTAGCACGGCGACCAGGTCGCTGTTGCGTAACGCTTCCAGCATAAACAGGAAATGCGGCACTGACAGCACCACTTTGCGCGCCAGGCCAAGGTTTGCCAGCGCGATATCAGTAGCCGCATGAAAACCACCGCCGTCCGGCGAAACAATAACCTGTTCGAGTTGGCAAAATTGCGCCAGCGTTAGCCCAGCTTTTAGCGCCGGATGGTTTGCTCGCCCCGCCAGCACGTAGCGTTCCTGAAATAACAGCCGCTGATGCAGCCCCAACGGCGCAGCCTCACGAGTGTGGAAAAACAAGTCAACCTCATCTCGTTCCGCCTGCTGCACCAGCCGCGCGGGTTGCAGTTCGAATATCGCCAGTCGGCTAGCCGGAGACGCCTGCCGCAGGTTGTTTAACGCCGGTAGCAGAATGGATGACGCCATATAATCGGTTGCTGACACGCGCCAGGTCAGCGCCGCCGTGGCGGGGTCAAATGTGTCGGCGGGCATCACCGCCTGCTCCAGCGCTGCCAGCGCCTCACGCAGCGGTGCGCGCAGGGCTTCGGCGCGGGCGGTGGGCTGCATTCCTCGCGGCCCCGGCAGCAGCAATGGATCAGCGAAAAACTCGCGCAACCTTGCCAGTTGCACGCTAACCGAGGGCTGCGACAGATTCAGTCGCTGCGCCGCGCGCGTGACGTTATTCTCACTCAACAAGACATCCAGTGTGCGTAGCAAGTTGAGATCCAGCCGATGCAAATTAACCACGACTATACCTATTATTTAAGTAATTAATTTCTACTATATCTGCATATTCCCTACGCTGCTCGGGTTAATCACTGGAAGGGAATTATCATGAAAGTTCTGTTGGTTTACGCTCATCCTGAGCCACGTTCATTAAACGGCGCGCTGAAAGATTTCACCGTGCAACACCTGGAAGCAGCGGGCCACGAGGTTCGCATTTCTGACCTCTACGCCATGCGCTGGAAAGCAGGGCTGGACGCCGACGACAGCACCGCGTCAGCCTCTGGCAAGCGTTACCACGCGACCCATGATTCACGGCAGGCTTTTGAATACGGAACACAAAGCGCGGATATCACCGCCGAGCAGCAAAAGCTGTTATGGGCAGACACGGTGATTTTCCAGTTCCCGCTGTGGTGGTTTTCCATGCCCGCATTAATGAAAGGCTGGATTGACCGCGTGTACGCCAATGGTTTCGCCTACGGCGTCGGCGAGCACAGCGATAACCATTGGGGCGATCGTTACGGTGAGGGCACGATGGCGGGGAAACGGGCAATGTTGATGGTCACCATCGGAGGCTGGGCCGAGCACTACGCACCGCGTGGTATCAACGGCCCTATCAATGACATTCTGTTTCCTATTCAGCACGGGATGCTGTTCTACCCAGGTTTCGCGGTCTTGCCACCGCTGGTGTTTTACCGCACCGATAAAACCGATGACGTGCGCTTCACCGAGCAATGTGCCGAACTGGCGCAGCGGCTGGATACCTTAGCACAGACACCGCCAATTCCGTTTCGTCGGCAGAACCACGGCGACTATGAAATCCCGTCGTTAGCGCTGCGAGCGGAGTTATCCCCAGCAGAAAGCGGCTTCGCTATCCACCAGATACCGCAATAACCGCAGCAGGCGGATTTAATGCTTGTCAGTTAAGCGCAAAACTCCGCAGGAAACTCGGGTTGTGGCGGGCAATTTAGAAGCCACAACCCACCGCTAAACTGTGATCCCCGCGCATCGTCCTTGCCCTGCGTTTTTTTCGCGAGCGAAAAGCGCACCTTTTGTATTTAGCCTTCCGCGCAAAACATGACCCTGGGCACAGTTAGCCACGGCTCGCGTTACCCGCCTTCCGCAATTATTTAGCAACTTAATAACATTCATCGCCGCCTGCCAAAGCGTTGAAAAAAACGCCCTATTCAGCGCCAAATCCTTCACACCTAAACAGCATAAATAGATAAATACGACGCTAAATAACGCTAAATATCAGAGTAATTATCTAAATATAGCCATATCACGGATTTAAATTTCACTTCACTACCACATCCCTATAGTGGATTTCGAACACCGCTGCCGTGGGTTAATGCCGTGACACGGACGGTTTTCCTGAATCACACAACCTGTTCTGGGAAGGAGATCACCATGGGTGATGCATTAGGGCTTATCGAAACCAAAGGTCTGGTGGCCTGCATTGAAGCGGCGGATGCGATGTGTAAAGCCGCCAACGTAGAACTGATTGGCTATGAAAACGTCGGCTCCGGCCTGGTCACCGCGATGGTGAAAGGCGACGTCGGCGCGGTGAAAGCGGCGGTGGATTCCGGCGTTGAATCCGCACAGCGCATCGGGGAAGTGGTGACGTCGCTGGTGATTGCACGTCCGCATAACGACATCAACAAAATCGTCATTAAACACAAGGCTTAAGGCCAGGAGAACGCAAATGGGTGATGCATTAGGTCTGATTGAAACCAAAGGGCTGGTGGCCTGTATCGAAGCGGCAGATGCGATGTGTAAAGCCGCCAACGTCGAGCTGATTGGCTATGAAAACGTCGGCTCTGGCCTGGTCACCGCGATGGTGAAAGGCGACGTCGGCGCGGTGAAAGCGGCGGTGGATTCCGGCGTTGAATCTGCACAGCGCATTGGCGAAGTGGTGACCTCACTGGTTATCGCGCGTCCACATAACGACATCAACAAGATTGTCGCGCATTACAAAATTACCGAGTAACCGGAGATAACACGATGAAAGAAGCACTTGGTCTGATTGAAACCAAAGGTCTGGTGGCCTGTATCGAAGCGGCAGACGCGATGTGTAAAGCCGCCAACGTCGAGCTGATTGGCTATGAAAACGTCGGCTCTGGCCTGGTCACCGCGATGGTGAAAGGCGACGTCGGCGCAGTGAAAGCGGCGGTGGACTCCGGCGTAGAAGCGGCAAAACGCATTGGTGAAGTGGTGACCTCTCGCGTGATTGCGCGCCCGCACAACGACATCGAAAAAATCGCGTCGCAGCACAAAGCATGACCTGACAGGGCACGCCCCGTCTGCACTCTTTTAGTCTGATGAAGGATAGACTCATGATTGAACTGGATACCGATTTGCTCTCTCGCCAGAACGCGCGAGAACTGGTGCGCAACGCCAAAAAGGCGCAAGCGGTAATGGCCACCTTTTCGCAGCAGCAAATCGACGCCATCGTGAAAAACGTGGCCCAGGAAGCGGCGCACCACGCCGAAGCGCTGGCGAAAATGGCCGCAGAAGAGACTGGCTTCGGCAACTGGCAGGATAAAGTCCTGAAGAACCGTTTTGCCTCGCTGCGCGTTTACGACGCCATCAAAGATATGAAGACCGTCGGCATCATTCATGACGATCAACAAAAGAAAGTGATGGACGTGGGCGTGCCGCTGGGCGTGATTTGCGCGCTAGTACCTTCAACTAACCCAACCTCAACCATCTTCTACAAAACGCTGATCGCCCTGAAAGCCGGGAACGCGATTATCTTCTCGCCGCATCCTGGCGCCCGCCAGTGTAGCTGGAAAGCGATTGAAATCGTAAAACGCGCCGCCGAAGCGGCGGGCGCTCCGGCAGGGATCGTTGACGGGGTCACCACTCTGACTCTGGAAGCCACTTCTGAGCTGATGCACAGCAAAGATGTGTCGCTGATTCTGGCGACCGGCGGCGAAGGGATGGTGCGCGCAGCCTACGCCTCCGGCACGCCAACCATCAGCGGTGGCCCTGGCAATGGCCCGGCGTTTATTGAACGCAGCGCCGATATCCACCACGCAGTGAAAGACATCATCACCAGCAAAACCTTCGATAACGGGGTTATCTGTGCCTCTGAGCAGTCGATCATCGTCGAACGTTGCATTTACGACGAGGTTCACCGCGAGCTGGAAGCTCAGGGCGCGCACTTTATGAACGAAAGCGAAGCCGCCAAAATGGCTGCCCTGCTGCTGCGCCCGAACGGCACAATCAACCCGAAAGTGGTCGGCAAAACGGCGCTCTATTTAAGCCAGATGGCCGGTTTCTGCGTGCCTGCCAGCACCCGCGTGCTGATTGCCGAGCAGACCAGCGTTTCACATAACAACCCGTATTCGCGCGAAAAACTGTGCCCGATCCTCGGCCTGTATGTTGAAGAAGACTGGAAAGCCGCCTGCCACCGCGTGGTTGAACTGCTGACCAACGAAGGCCTCGGCCATACGCTGGTGATCCACACCCGTAACCAGGATGTGATCCGCCAGTTCTGCCTCGAAAAACCGGTTAACCGCATTCTGATCAACACGCCCGCCGCGCTCGGCGGTATCGGGGCCACCACCAATATTACCCCCGCGCTGACGCTCGGCTGCGGTGCGGTTGGCGGCGGCTCCAGCTCCGATAACGTGGGGCCGATGAACCTGCTCAACATCCGCAAAGTGGGCTATGGCGTGCGCTCGATTGAAGAACTGCGCTCACCCAGCAGCCCGGTAGAACCGCAACCGGCTATCGCCAGCCCTGCCGCAGACCCACGTCGCAGCATTCTTGACGATGCCCGTTTCGCAAGCCCTGCCCAAGCCCCAGCAACCGCCGACGACCGCTTTGCAACCCCACCAGCAACCGGTGCAAGCGAGGAAATCAGCGAGCAAAACGTGGAACGCGTTATCCGCCAGGTGCTGGAGCGCTTAGGTCAGTAACGCATTGATATAAGGCGATAAAAACAATGATTCTCGCAAAGGTGACTGGACATGTCGTCGCCACGCAGAAATGCGATGAGCTACGCGGTAGCAACCTACTGCTGATTACCCAACTGGATGACCATCAGCAGCCAATGAAAGACAAAACCTGGGTCGCCGTCGATAGCGTGGGCGCAGGGATGCACGACATCGTTCTGGCGGAAGAATATTTCGCGCTCAACAAAGACCGTTACAAAGCGATGTCGGTGGTCGCCATTGTCGAGAACGTGTTTCGGGATGCTTAAGGAGTCAATAACCCAATGAGTGAATTTTTGCTGAAACCCAGGGTTCGCTTTGGTCAGAACGCCCTTGCGGTACTGACCGAGCTACCCGCCCAGCGCGTACTGCTGGTGACCGACCAGGCGATGGTCAAATTTGGCCTCGCCGACCGCGTGACGCAGATCCTGCGCCAGCGCGGTATCGCTTTCCAGGTCTGGGATGATGTGGTGGCCGATCCTGATATCGCCACCGTGGTGCGCGGTATGAAGCGGATGGACAGCCATTACCCGGATCTGGTTATCGCGCTGGGCGGCGGTTCGGTGATTGATGCAGCCAAAGCGGTTATTTTCGCCCTGGCGCAAACCCGCGCGCAAAGTGGCCGTGAACGCCCGATGTTTGTGGCCATCCCGACCACCAGCGGCACTGGCTCGGAAGTCACCAGTTTTTCAGTAGTGAAAGCGCACGCCGAAAAACTGGTGCTGGTAGACCCGTCGCTGCTGCCGGATATCGCCATTCTTGACCCTTCGCTGGTGGCTTCCGTGCCACCAGCGATCACCGCCGACACCGGCATGGACGTGCTGTGTCACGCGCTGGAAGCCTATGTCTCGCTCGCCGCCAGCGATTTCTCTGATGCCCTGGCCGAAAAAGTAGTGCAGCAGGTCTTTCGCTATCTGCCCACCTGCTGGCGTCACGGTCACGACCTGTTGGCGCGCGAAAAAATGCATAACGCCTCGTGCATGGCGGGCATGGCCTTTACCAATGCCTCGCTGGGCATTACCCACAGCCTCGCCCATGCGCTCGGCGGGGTGTTCCACGTTCCACATGGCCGCGCCAACGCGCTGCTGATGGCGCACGTGGTGGCGTGGAATGCCGATTATCAAGGGCTGTGCGATACCGCCGCCGCCCACAAATATGCCCGCCTGGCGCATCTGCTGGATTTGCCCGCGCACACCCCGCGCGAAGGCGTCGCCAGCCTGCTGGTTGCCATTCAGGCCTTAAAAGATGAAATGAACATGCCTGCGGGAATCGGCGATACCGGCGTCGATAACGCCGACTTCCACCAGCGCCTACCAGAGATGGTGAGCCAGGCATTGCGCGACGGCTGCACGCCGACTAACCCGCGCGCGCCGGACGCCCAGGCATTAACCGAACTTTATCGCCAGGCATGGAGCGGCAGCGCCGTTCAGAGCCACTGATAACAAGAACTGGAGAACCTTACCATGGCACACTACAGCTTAACGCCGCGCGTCAAAGTGCTGGCTGAACGTTTACTGGCGCACAAAAGCACGTTGTGCACCGAACACGCTGCCGTTCTGAGCAGCCTTGATGGCGATATCGCCGGGATCCCGGCTGCGGTGAAACCGGCACGCCGTTTCTATGATTTGATGCGCCAACTGCCGCTGACCATCAGCCCAGATGAGCTTATCGTCGGCAATCAAACTCGCCTGCCGCACGGCGCGATTTTCCACGATGAAAGCGCCGCTCAGCGCCCGTCGGCATTCCAGTTTCTGAACCTGAATACCGCTATCGACTCCCCGGACTACAAACTGGTGGTCGAAAAAGGCGTGCTGGCGATTAAACAGCAACTGGAAGAGAAAACCCGCACGATGGGCAGCGCCGTCAGCCGCAGCGGCATGGATGAAGTCAACGGCTGCCGCGCCGCGATTTACGCCTGTGACGCGCTGATGGCCTTAGCGCAAAATCTGGCGACCAGCGCCGAGCAACTGGCGAGCGCCGAAAGCAACCCATTCCGCCAGGCAGAACTGCGCGACAGCGCGGCGATTTTGCACCACGTTCCGGCACATCCGGCGCGTAACTTTAAAGAAGCCTGCCAGGCGTTTTATCTGTTCCAGTTGGCGCTGCAACTGGATAACGGCAGCTATGCGGTTAACCCGGAAGGGGCCGACAAAGCGCTGCTGCCATACTATCAGCGCGATATCGCCAGTGCCGCGTTGAGCGAAGCACAGGCGTATGAAATCGTCGAATGCCTGTGGTTTAAGCTCGCAGAATTAAGCGAAGTGCGCGCCGCTTGCGCCATCGACGGCTACCCAATGTTTGATGCCCTGCTCCACGGCGCGAGCCTTGAAAACGCACGCAGCAACGAGCTGTCCGAGCTGTTCCTTTGCGCCCACCGCAATCTCAGCGCGTTAAACCTGCCGGTGCGTCTGTTCCAGGGCGTGCAAAAAGTCTCTCACGTGCCGTTTGCCGCCTGTAGCGATACGCCAACCGCCGAAGGGCTGACGCCGCGTATGCAGCGTCTGCGCAACCATTACCTGACGGTACGCCCAAGCGTGTCGATTTACCGCGCGCTGGCCTTTACCGAAGTGGTGAAAGCCAACCCGGGAATGCCGACCATTTTGCTGCGCGCCAAAGCGTTCCGCCACGCCTGCGAAACCGCACCGATTCTGATTCAGGACGATGAGCTGATCGTCGGTCATCCGTGCGGTAAACCGCGCGCGGGGGCGTTCTCGCCGGATATCGCCTGGCGCTGGGTTCGCGATGAACTGGATACCATGAGCACCCGCCCGCAGGATCCTTTTGAAATCAGCGAAGAAGATAAAAAGATCATTCGTGAGCAAATTGTGCCGTTCTGGGAGGGCCGCTCACTGGATGAAATTTGCGAAGCGCAGTATCGCGAAGCGGGCGTGTGGGCCTTCAGCGGTGAAACCTTTGTCAGCGACCTCTCCTACCACCAGATTAACGGCGGTGGCGATACCTGCCCTGGCTACGATGTGCTGCTGTTCACCAAAGGGATGAACGGCATTAAAGCCGACGCCGAAGCGCATCTTGCTAATCTGAGCATGGAAAACCCGGAAGATATCGACCGCATTTACTACTACAAAGCAGCAATTGAAACTTGCGAAGGGGTGGTTAACTACGCGCACCGCATTGCCGCGCGCGCTCGTGAACTGGCGGCGGTTGAGCAAAACGCCCAGCGTCGCGCGGAACTGCTGACCATTGCAGAAGTGAACCAAAACGTGCCAGCCAACCCGCCGAAAACCTTGCAGGAAGCGCTGCAAAGTATCTGGACGGTAGAGTCGCTGTTTGAAATTGAAGAGAACCAAACCGGCCTGTCGCTGGGACGCGTTGACCAGTATTGCTACCCGATGTTTGAAGCCGATATCCGCGAAGGCCGCCTGACGCACGACAGCGCACTGGAAATGATGCAGGCGTTTATCATCAAATGCGCCGAGCTGATGTGGATGTCCAGCGAGCTGGGGGCGAAATATTTCGCGGGATATCAGCCATTTATCAACCTGACCGTGGGCGGGCAAAAGCGTACCGGCGGTGATGCCTGTAACGATCTGACCTATCTGATTATGGATGCCGTGCGCTTTGTCAAAGTGTACCAACCTTCACTGGCCTGCCGTATTCACAACCAGTCGCCGCAGAAATACATGGAAAAAATCGTCGATGTGGTGAAAGCGGGGATGGGTTTCCCGGCCTGTCACTTCGATGATTCGCATATCAAGATGATGCTGCGCAAGGGCTTCGACTTTGAAGATGCCCGCGACTACTGCCTGATGGGGTGTGTAGAACCGCAGAAATCAGGGCGCATTTATCAGTGGACGTCCACCGGTTACACCCAGTGGCCAATCGCCATCGAGTTTGTCCTCAACCGTGGCCGCATGGTGCTGTTCGATAGCTATCAGGGGCTGGATACCGGCGACCTGAACGCGCTGCACACTTTCGAGCAGTTTGATGCCGCCGTGAAACAGCAGATTGCCCATATTGTCCGTCTGTCGGCGATTGGGACGGTTATCAGCCAGCGCGTACACCGTGATGTTGCGCCAAAACCGCTGATGTCGCTGCTGGTAGAAGGCTGCATGGAAAGCGGCAAAGACGTTGCCGCCGGTGGCGCAATGGTCAACCACGGGCCAGGGCTGATTTTCTCCGGGCTGGCGACCTACGTAGACTCCCTCGCGGCGATCCGTAAATTGGTGTACGAGGATAAGAAATACACGCTGGAGCAGATGCGCGATGCGATGCTGGCGAACTTTGAAGGCTATGAAGGCTTGCGCCGCGACTGCCTGAACGCGCCGAAATACGGCAACGATGACAACTACGTTGACCAGTACGCGCTGGATATCACCGAGTGGACCGAGCGCGAGTGCCGCAAATACAAAATGCTCTACTCCACCCTCAGCCACGGCACGCTGTCGATTTCCAACAACACGCCAATTGGTGAACTAACCAACGCCACGCCGAATGGCCGTCTGGCCTGGATGCCGCTGTCTGACGGTATCAGCCCGACTCAGGGCGCGGATAAACACGGCCCAACGGCAATCATCAAGTCGGTGAGCAAAATGAACGTTGAAACCATGAACATCGGCATGGTGCACAACTTCAAATTCCTCAAAGGGCTGTTGGATACCCCTGAAGGCCGCCACGGCCTGATTACCCTGCTGCGCACCGCGTCGATTCTGGGTAACGGGCAGATGCAGTTCAGCTATGTCGATAACGAAGTGCTGAAAAAAGCGCAGCAAGAGCCGGAGAAATACCGCGACCTGATCGTGCGTGTCGCAGGCTACAGCGCCTATTTCGTTGAGCTGTGTAAGGAAGTTCAGGACGAGATTATCAGCCGTACGGTAATCGAGAAGTTCTGATAAGACGGATGGCTGATGGACAAGGATGTCCGCTGTTTTCAGGAGGCAAGCGTGATTGGCAATAATCAAGAATTAACAGGCCGAATTTTTAATATCCAGAAATATTCGATCTACGACGGCGACGGCATTCGCACACTGGTGTTTTTTAAAGGCTGCAACATTCGCTGCCCGTGGTGCGCTAACCCGGAAGGGTTGAACAGCCAGTTTCAGGTGATGTTCTCGCAGGATAAGTGCATTAACTGCGGCGACTGCGTGAATGTGTGCCCGGCGGGCATTCATTACCGCGCAGAAGAAAATGGCGAAATGAAGCATTTCGTCAACCGTAACAAAGACTGCATTGGCTGCCGTAAATGCGAGGAGATTTGCACCCAAAACGCGCTGGATATCATGGGGAAAGATGTCACCGTCAGCGAACTGATGGACATCATCATGCAGGACTATGACTTTTACGTCTCTTCCGGCGGCGGTGTGACCATCGGCGGCGGCGAAATGAGCCTACAGACTGATTTTGCCGTCGCGCTGTTTAGCGAATGCAAAAAAATGATGATTAACACCGCCGTGGAAACCCAGGGCACGACCCCGCTGGCGAACTATCAAAAGCTCGCGCCGGTCACCGATACCTTTTTATTCGACATTAAGCAGATTGATAGCGAACACCACAAAACGCTGTTTGGCATTGGCAACGAAGGCGTGCGCCGCAACCTGGAATGGCTGGTGGACTCCGGCGCGAACGTGATTGTGCGAATGCCGCTGGTGCGCGGCTACAACGACTCATGGGAAGCGATAACCGGCGCCATTGACTACGTCCAAAAGCTGGCCAAACGCGGCAATATCCGCCGTATCGACATGCTGCCGTACCACCAGCTTGGGCGCAAAAAATATGAACGACTGGAGATGCCCTACCCGATTCTCAACGACCCGTCGTACAGCGTCGAGGAGCTAAACCAGCTCGAAACGTTTTTTGCCCAATTTGATTTTGATATCCGCTTAGTACGTCATTAACAGGAGCCGACAATGAAAAGTTTAGGCGTAATTGAAACGCGAGGATTGGTTGCAGCCGTGCAGGCTGTCGATGCCGCCTGTAAAGCCGCAGGCGTGAGCTGTATTGGCTATCGTAAGGTCGGTTCAGGGTTGGTCAGCGTCTGTTTTGAAGGCGAGATCAGCGCCATTCATACCGCCATAGAACGCGGTGTCGCGGTAGCGGGCGCAACTGACCAACAGGTGAAATCGCTGGTGATCGCCCGCCCGGAACGCTGCGTGGTTGAAGCGCTCAGCAACCTGAAAGGCCACCCGCCGCGAGCGCCACAACCGGTTGGTGCACCGCGTGAAGCCGAGCCAGAAACCCCCACTGCCACCGCTGAACCTGCCACGCCACCCGCCATCGTGGAAGACAAGCACGCCGCGAATAAGAAAGGGAAAAAGGCATGATTGACACCCTGCTACAGGAAAAAATCAGCGCACGTCTGGTGGATACCGCGCCGGAGATTCCGGTTGGCATTTCTAACCGCCATGTACACCTGGCGCAGATTGATGTCGAAGCGCTGTTCGGCAAGGGCTATACCCTGACGCCGTTTAAACCGCTGCGCCAGCCTGGCCAGTTTGCCGCCGAGGAGTGCGTGACAATCGTCGGGCCAAAAGGCTCGCTCACCCACGTGCGCGTGCTCGGCCCCACTCGCCCGGTTTCACAGCTTGAAGTCTCGCGCGCCGACTGTTTTGCCCTCGGCATAAAAGCACCGGTACGCGAGTCGGGGCAATTAGATAACGCCGGTAGCGCGTTGCTGATTGGCCCGGCAGGCCACGTCGAGCTACGTTCACAGGTGATTTGCGCCTGGCGGCATATTCATATGTCACCCGCCGATGCCCGCCGTTTGAACGTCAGCAACGGGCAAAAAGTGAGTGTACGCAGCCACGGCGAACGCCAGCTCACCTTCGATGAAGTGGTAGTGCGAGTGCGCGATGATTTCGCCCTCGAATTCCACATCGATACCGAAGAGGCAAACGCCGCTGGGCTTAAAAACGGCGTGCCAGTGACCCTGGTTCGCTAACGGAGGCGACGATGACTGAGCAACAGCTGGACCGTCTGGTCAGCCAAATTATCCAGCGCCTGCAACCGCCGGTGTTGGTGATGGTGACGCCCGCGCAGGGCTATCGCCACGCGATTCGCCAGCGGTTGGCAGGCTGCGGGCAGACGCTGCATCTGGCGTTAGACGGCGCGATTGAGGATGCCGAGCAGTGGCAGGCGCTGGGGGAAATGCTGCCTGTCGCGCAGTGGCACAACGCGCTGCCCGCCGCACCTTATAAAGCGCTGCTGCTGCCGTTTCTCGATTATCCGCTGGCGGCTGATTTGCTGAACGGTAGCCTGCAAAGCCCGGTGGCGCGCAGGTTGCATGACGCGCTGTTAGCGGGGATTCCGGTGCTGGCGCTGCGTTATCACTGCGATCCACACAGCGAGCTGAATCAGTTGCGCGGCGTGCAGACGGATAGCGCCTATGCGGCACATGTTAAGACCACCCTCGCCCGGCTGGAGAGCTGTGGCGTGGTGCTCTGTACCATGAATAGCTTGCTGGAAAAACTGACGTCTGGTGTTCAACGCCCGACGGCCACGCCTGGTGACGCGCGCCGTTATCTGACTGTCACAGATATCGTCAATAATCCTGCGCTGGCCGAGACTCCCGACGCCGTGCTGACCGATGCCGCCGTCGATTTTTTGAAAGCACAAAAAAAATAACCTTACCTCGATAAATAACCCTGGAGTTTAGATTATGTCTTCTAAAACAAAATGCTGGCTATGGATGCTGCTGGTTATCTTTTCTGAAACCTCGGCGACCTCCACACTCAAAATGTTCGACAACAGCGAAGGGATGACCAAAACCCTGCTGCTGGCGCTGATTGTGGTGCTGTATTGCATTTGCTACTACTCGCTATCACGCGCGGTGAAAGATATTCCGGTAGGTCTGGCTTACGCCACCTGGTCTGGAACTGGGATCCTTATGGTGTCAACGCTGGGGATGATTTTTTACGGCCAGCACCCTGATACCGCCGCCATTATCGGCATGGCGATCATCGCCAGCGGCATCGTGATTATGAATCTGTTCTCCAAAATGGGCAGCGAGGAGAGCGAAGAAACGCCTCCAACGCCGGTTTCTACCCTCGATAAAAAAATCGCCAACTAACTGACAAGGAATAGCATATGTTTAATCTCGGATTTTTATGGCTGGCGCTGTCTATCGGTTCTGAAATCACCGGTACATCCATGATCAAGAAAACCAACGGGTTCAGCCGGTTGTGGCCGTCGGTGCTGGTGGTGTGCGCGTACTCGCTATGCTATTTCGCCCTCACCCGTGCGATGAGTACGATCCCGGTTGGCGTGGCTTACTCGTTGTGGTGCGGCTTTGGTATCGTGGGGGTCACTATCTGCTCCATGATCCTCTACAAACAGAAACCCGACCTCCCGGCCATTTTTGCCATGCTGTTGATTATCAGCGGCGGCATCATCATGAATGTCTTCTCTGGCATGTAAGTTGCCTCTCAACCTTCCCCTGCATGGGGAAGGTTTGCCCCCGCCGAATCAATTTCCCTTATTTAGAATAATAGATGTAACCGCTTTCTTTTCATTTTTCCCAGGTGTCAATTAGGATAACTCTTATAATAACCACTGGAATTAACGAACTTAATTATATTTAACTCCTCGAATCGGCGAATTTCATTCGCACATATATCAACAGCACCTTGATTTTAAATTATTTGCTTCCGCAGGGAAATTAATATTCCGCTTGTATGGGAAAATAACCTTCCGTAAAATACAGCATTTATCACAACCAAAGAAAACCAATAAAATTGCTGAAATAATCGCCATTGCAATAAAAAATTTTATTTTCACCACGCTGACAATAATTCAAAAAAAGTGAAATCGCCCTTAAGTGAAATTTATAACATTTTGTTTTCAAAGGAAACTATTGTGAATAGGGTTACAAGTGACGATCGTTTTCGCCAATCAATAATACGTTATCGATCGACTCTACCTGGTATGGTATGAATATTTTTGCTGATCGATTTAATCGTTCGATAACAAAGACTTTAATCGACTTTGACAATTAATTTTCTCAGCTGTACCATACGTCACCATTAAAAAATGGCCTCACCCTACGGTGCTTTCCATCTCACCAAGCAGAGCCAGAACGTTATATTTTTGATCGCTAAACGGACATCAACATATTTCAAACATATGTTCTTGTTCTAAAGGATATGTTTATTATGCTTTTGGAAAAAGCTGTGATTCAAAGTCTAAACTTTCGTCGGCCATTAAATATTTGCTTCCTCGTGACCACATTCGTCTTCGTCGCCGCAAGCTCATTGGTGATAACCCTTCAGTGGTCTGATGTAAAATCAACCTACCAGCGACAAAGTGTCAGATACGTTCAGACGCTCTCCTCTTTTGCTGAGAAATACCTCTCCGGCTACGCGGTCATGATGGATGAGACTTTGCGCCAGATGGAGCAGACCAAACACAGCACGATTGATCCGGAATTGCGTCATTGGCTGTTCGATCGTTTCAATAGCATGCCCGATGCGCGGGCTATTGTGTACGCCGACCTCAACGGCAACCATATCCGCCTGCCAAACGTTGAGCTGAACGAAAACGCGAAAAAAGAGCTCGATCCGCGCATCCACATTTGGTACACCCAGGCACTTCATGACGATGCTGAAAACATCCACTACACCAGTAGTCAGGATATTTTTGAGGATGGACATAAGACGCTGACACTGTCAAAAGCGTTAGTGAGCAGCGCCGACGGTGAGAAAATGGGCGTGCTGGCGATTCGCCTGAATACCGATTCCAGCGAATATATGCTGAATACCACCTATTCGCCGCTGCTCGGTCGCACCTGGCTTATCGATGCTCACGGCCAGCAGGTTGACAGCATGAATGGCGAAATCAGCCCGCTGGCACTAAAAGCACTAACGGAACAAATCAATAAAAAACACGACTTTTTCTATCTTGCGCAGAATGATTGCTGGTACTTTTACAGCGCGATCAGCAGCACAGGCTGGTTCGTGATGCACGAAGTTCCCGCCAGGAACTTAAACGCTCAGGTGTTTAGCAAATGTGTCAACATCCTGCTCTGTATGCTCTTTGCGCTTATCGCTCTGTTTATCTGCTGGTGGTCGGTACGCAACGCGTTGAACGCGCTTTATCTGCGCATCGCCAACGGGATCCGTAACGGCAGCATTGAAAAAAAGGCCTCCGAGCAACTGCTGTATGAAGAAATTAACAACGCCACGCTACAGCAGGAAATCATCAAAAATGAAGCGCTGACCGACAGCTTGACCTCATTGGGAAATCGTCGCGCGTTCGATAACGATCTTGAAGTGCATCAGGACACAGATGACCTGTGTCTGGCACTGATTGATATCGATAATTTTAAACATATTAACGACAGCTATGGTCATGCCACTGGCGATATGGTGCTCAAAGCGGTGGCTGAAATCGGCCAGCGTCTGCGCGGCCTGGATAACATTACTCTTTACCGCTATGGCGGCGAGGAAATTGCAGTGCTGTTCCACGGCATGACGCTCCACAAGGCGCAGGAGTATCTCAACCACTGGCGAGAGAGTTGCGTTCAGCGCCGTTTCCGTGAGATTGATTTAAACGTGAGTTTCAGCGGTGGCGTATGCATGAAGCAAAAAATGGGCAGCAACGAGTTGATAGCTCGCGCCGATAGCCTGCTATACGTGGCTAAAAATCGCGGTAAAAATCAAATTGTCTGTGCAGCAAATGAATAACGATTCCGCGCTTTAATACCAAACGATACGAATAAGTTCTAATAATAGGTACAATATCTCTATTGATATACATTGAAGGACTTGTCTGGTTATACCAGGTAGCTCCCCTCAGATGACCACCCGCTTGCGCGCTAAAGGAGCGATGATGACCACTCAGCGTCTGATGGGCCTGATCACAGGCGTGCTGATTATTTCTATTTTTTTACCTATTGCGCTGAGTCTATGGTTAGCCGATCGCCAGGCGAATGAGCTTTTTAATAAAGAGATGGATAACTACGTCGAACGAGTGCTGGCGCGTAGCGTGCGGGTGAAGCAGCAGATCAAAGAAACGCTTGATGAAATGAACGGTTTTCAGGGCAAACCGTGCAGCCAGGAACACCTGCAACAGATCCAGAAAATGTCCTACATCCATCAGTATATTCAACGCGTCTATTATCTTGAGAAGAACAAATCGTCGTGTGAACTGCTGAGCAACGCGTTATCAAGCCCGGTTCCTGGCTCGGAATTTACCACTCCAGAGGGCTACCGCGTCTGGCTTACCACCCGTCACGATCTGCAAACGGATGAAGTGATGCTGGCGGTGAGTAAAGGCAAATACATGACGGTTATCGACCCGGAGTCGCTGCTTGATGTACTGCCGGATACCACTTATCCAATCCATGCGGCGCTGATTACCCACTATAATCACCGCGTTATGGCCAGCAACTACCCTGTCGACCGCGAGATCTGGCAGAAACGTCTGCGCGTCTTTCAGCCGGTGCTGGAAGATAACAATACCGTATTTAAACAGCGGGACCTGCCGGAAATGGGCGCTATTCTGCTGACCTGGTCATCCACCCATACCCTGGCCCACAACTGGTATCGTCAACTGTTAATCTGGCTGCCGGTGGGCGTATTGCTGAGCTTACTGGCCTCATTCCTGATACTGCGCCTTCTGCGCCGTCTGCAATCGTCGCATCAGCGGATTCTGGATGCTATCAAGTCCAAAGAAATTTGCGTGCATTATCAACCGGTGGTGTCGCTGAAAAGCGGACGCATTGTTGGCGCGGAAGCCCTTGCCCGCTGGCAGCAGGCGGATGGCCGGTGGCTGCGCCCGGATCTGTTTATCGCCATTGCAGAGCAAACCGGTGTGATGCGGCAGCTGACTGAGCACATCGTACGCTGTGTTTTCGAGGACATGGGCAAGTGGCTTTCCCAGCATCCTCAGCAATATATTTCGATTAATATTACCGCCGATGATCTCAGCTCCCCCACGCTCCCGACGCTGATTCACCAACAGATCCAGCACTGGAAACTACAGCCCAAACAGATAGTGCTGGAACTCACCGAGCGCGATTTAGTCGCGCCACAAACGGCACGACCGGTGCTCCAGGCGTATCGAGAACTGGGCCACGCGATTTATATCGACGACTTCGGCGTGGGCTACTCTAGCCTGAGCTACCTTCAGAATCTGGAGGTGGATACGTTGAAAATCGACAAAGCGTTTGTCGATACGCTGGAAGATAACCCTGTTACCAGCCATATCATTGAAATGGCAAAATCGCTGGATCTCACCATGGTGGCGGAAGGTATTGAAACCACCAGCCAGCGCGACTGGCTATTTGAGCACGGTGTGCAATCCGGCCAGGGCTGGTTATACAGTAAGGCGCTGGCGAAGAAAGCCTTTATTAGCTGGGCTGAGAATAACCTGCAACAAATAGACATTGAGCGCCAGCCGCAATAAACGCTTAATGTTGATAAGGCAGCGAGTACACATATACCGGGGCTTCCGATAGCACCATACAGCGCTGGAGTGCTGAGGTCCCGGAGTAGCGAAGGAAATACTCGTTAGTGGTATTTTTATGGATAAACAGGTCGCCGTTGGCGAAGGTGACAAATTCAACACCATCGCGCACTCGATGGCCTGCCCCCACCTCATAATTATCTTTCCACAGTATCGAAACGTGGTCATAGACATGCAGGATAATTTCAACTTTCCCCCGCGATGGGCAGTTCAGTTGCAATGCCGTTGATGTGAAATCCAGCGCCCAGACAGGGGCGGAAAATAGACTCAGAACAAAAATTAAAAAACCGTTTTTCATTATATCCGGGTTAATAGGTACAAATTCAAAAACTTACCATACCGATAGTTCCGTGTGGGACATTTTGTCCTGGCGCAATAAAATTGCAGATACAATACTCTTTATCCGAAAATAACGTTCAGCGCGCGAAATATTAAATCACACAGGAAGTTTAATTTCCCCGAATACAGGGAAAATGCAGGGGAAATGAACTTCCCCCGCATTCTTTATAATTCCGTAAAGGGTTAACCCTATTTTTGTGGCCGCATCTTGATATATCACCGTCGCCGCCACCCGGCAATGTCACAGCCATGCCTGATGGCGGCTTACGCCTTATCAGGCCTACAAATAATATTTCACCGTCGCAGACAGCCTGTAGGCCGGATAAGCGTAGCGCCATCCGGCAGTGTCACAGCCATGCCTGATGGCGGCTAGCGCCTTATCAGGCCTACAAAAAAATATCACCGTCGCAGCCAGCCTGTAGGCCGGATAAGCGCAGCGCCATCCGGCAGTGTCACAGCCATGCCTGATGGCGGCTTACGCCTTATCAGGCCTACAAATAATATTTCACCGTCGCAGACAGCCTGTAGGCCGGATAAGCGCAGCGCCATCCGGCTAGTGGCAACGATCAACTATGGACGCGGGCCGAACATCGCCACCAGTTGGTTTTCATCGGGCATACCGACAACCTGCTGAAGCTCGTTATTTTCATTCATGTAATAAATGGCTGGTGTGGCGTTTGCACCCAGGTCATCCATCATTTTCTGGTTTTGCTGCAACAGATTAAAGGTTTCACGCGGCGTCGTGCCTGTAAACGCGGGCAGTTTTTTCCCGCCTGACAATTCATAATCACGCCAGGCGCTGACCGGGTCTTTCGCGTTGAGTATAGCCGTGGCGTTGCGCCCGCTTTTCGGGTCAAGGAAGGCAACCAACAGCGTGTTGAGCTGCACTTTACCGGCATCTACCCACGGCTGGGCAGCAGCCCAGAACGTTTTGCAGTACGGGCAAAACGGGTCAGCAAATACCACCACTTTGCGCGCGGCAGAATCCGGCCCTTCTTTAATCGACTTCGCCTGAATTAATTTCTGCCACATTTCTCGCCCCAGCGGGGTGTATATTTCACTGGTGAAAAAACCCTCGCTCAGGTTTTTACCATTTTCGTCATATAAATAGCCCGAAACGACATGCTTACCATCCGGCGTCAGGAATAAGTTAACGCCCATATCCTGATATTGTCCCACCCAGCTTTTCATGCCTCCGGGGGCATTAATGGCTTTCAGATTGGTAATTTTCTGCTGCTCACCAAAGCGTTTTACGATATCAGGAATCGCGTCTTGTGCGTGAACCAGGCCAGAAAGAGTTAATGAAGCTATTAAGATAAAAGTTTTCATCATTGCGTCTCATTAATCGGGGGAACACTCCCCCGAGTTCGTGGGTTATTGTTTTTTCAGCGCATCGCTGACCATAGCATCAAATTGTTCAAAAGGAAGCCAACCGGAAAGTAACTCATCGCCCACCAGCGTGGCTGGCGTCCCCTGAATACCCAACTGTTGTGCCAACATCAGGCTTTGTTTAATGGTGTCGAGGCTTTGATCGTCCGGCGTCGTGACATTTACCGCCGCTTTCTTTTTCGCCGAGGTAATACTGGCGTCGTCGTGATACCCCTTTTTCGCCATCAGGATAGCGTTAAATTTGAAGAACTGTTCAGGGTGAGTTCGCCACACGGTCAGCGCGTCTCGCGCTGCGGTGAGCGAACTTGGCGAGCGGTAAGGTAAAAATTTAAATACCACGGCGACATCAGGATATTTCGCGACAATTTTCTCCAGATACGGGTCAAATTTTTTGCAGTACGGGCAGTTATAGTCGGTGAATACGACCAGCGTCAGGCGCGGTTTTGCCGACCCCATTCGCGGCGAGTTGACATCGTGATACAGAAAGTCTTTGTTCTGTGCAATCACGCTGCTGATTTGCTGCTGGCCCGACTGGGCATTTTGCTGGTCGAGCTTGTCCGCCACAGCGGCCAGGATCTCTGGGTGGTTGAGCAGCGTTTCCTGCACTAATTCTTGTACCCGAGCCTCTTGCGCAGGCGTGAGTGCGGGTGCGGCGGTGGCAGACAGCGAGGCCGCCAGCAGTAACAGGGTAAATAATGTCTTTATCATGGCAAATTAGCCTTTAGCATTCTGAAGGGCGCTCAGGAGCGTTTGTTTATCCAGCAGTGGCGGCAGAATCTCTCCCGCAGGCAGTCCTGGCCCATAAATTTGATTGAACGGGATGGCATAACGGTGTCGGGCTTGCAGAAATGCGGTGATGTCGGCGGAGGGTTTACTCCAGTCGCCGCGCAGCGCCACCACATCAGCCTGGTTTAGCGCATCAATAACCTCAGTCTGATTCAATACCCTGATATCATTGACTTTGCAGGTCACACACCAGTCGGCAGAAATATCCACAAACACCCGTTTACCCTGCGCCAGCGCCTGGGTAATCGCCTCTTCACTAAGCGGCTGCCAATGAATAGATTGGCTGACGGTATTCGGGGAAGTTGTCCCCGATGCCGACTGCACCAGGCCGCGAATCTGGTAACCGCCAAAAGCCGCCAGCGCCATAATCACCAGCCAGAACAGCGCCGTCGCCCGTTTGCCGGTGAAGAAAAACGCCACCAACGCGGCAACCGTTAGCAGCAACACCAGGCCACCACTCACCACCGCCCCTAAATGCGGGCTGAGCAACGACGCCAACCACAGGCTGGAGGCGAGCATCATCAGCGCCAGAATCGTTTTCAGCGTCAGCATCCAGCGCCCGGGGCGCGGCAGCCACAGCGCCATTTTGGGTAAGAGTGCCACCAGCAGCCACGGAGTTGCCATGCCCAGCCCCAGCATAATGAACATCAGCCACAGCGTGGGTAGCGATGCCGCCAGCGCGAAGGCCACCGCCGTCCCCAGAAACGGTGCGGAACACGGCGTTGCCAGCAAGGTGGCGAACACGCCTTCGCAGAAACTGCCCAGCCCTCCGTTGCCCCCCGCCGTCGCCATACGCCCGCTCAATCTGGCGGGTAAGAGCATTTCGAAAGCGCCAAACAAATTCAGCGAAAAAATGAACGTGACGGCAACCATCAGGCCAATAAACCACGGGTTCTGGAACTGGATCCCCCACCCAAGCGAAGCGCCGGTCAGTTTGAGTACTGTAACCATCAACGCCAGCAAGGCAAACGAGGTCAGGATCCCGGCGCTAGTGGCCAGAAAACGCAGCCTGACACTGCGGGTATCCGCCCCGGAATGCAGCACCGTGTTGAGCTTCATCCCCATTACCGGCAAGACGCACGGCATCAGGTTGAGAATCAAGCCGCCGAGCAGCGCAAACAGCAGCATCTGCCACAGCGGTAGGTTTGCGTCATCGCCGTCCACCGGCGTTGGCGAGTCAGCCCCGAGCGTCAGCGTGGTTTGTTGCGCGGTGCCGTTATCGGCGAGCACGACGGTGAGCGTTTTACCCGCCAACGTGGTCGGCTTTTCGCCCCACTCATCGGTGACTGGCGCGGTAATCGTCAACTCCCCGCCCTGTGTTTTCACCCGTGGCTCGCCGGGCATGACATCGCCGTCGATGGTGTCGAAATAGATTTCCGGCGCACGCCACACTCCAGTCGCCGTTCCGGTAATCACCAGTTTGTCGCCGCTCAAGTGTGCAGAGAGGTTTTCCGCCACCCCGCTATTGCCAGGGATGGCTTGCATCGCTTGCGCGAAAGCCTGCGGGAAATCCGGCGCAACCGGCGCGCGCAGATCAAGATGCAGCGGGTAATCCGTTAGCAAACAGACATTGCTGCACGTCGATAAAGTCAGCGTGCCGTCCAGGCTATCGCCTGGATTACCGGTGATAACTATCGGGATAGTGACTTGCTTGTGATAGCCCTGAGTGGTCAGTCCCGAAATATCAAACCGCGAGGGAACCGGCCAATGCCACTGCGCTTTTGCGCCATTTGCCCAGTTGATTTCAGGCGCAACGCCGCCTTCCCCCGGCGAGCGCCAGTAGGTTTTCCATCCTGATTCCAGCTCAACCTGAAGCAGGCCGTTGATGTGGTCTTGGTTTTTTTCCGCCTGGAAACGAACCCTGGCGTGATCGTTCTGTGGGGAGGTCAGCCATCCTGTGTCTGCCGCATGAGCCATGCTCATAGCGGACAGCAACAGGAGAAGCAATCCCCTGAAAAGTGTCAGCATTTTTTTCTCCGTGAATAAGTAATTAATCGACCAGAAGGCGATTACTCATTCACGAAAAACGCAGTTTTGCAGATGGATTTTGAGTCTGGGGGGCCGTACGACCTCGTCGCGAAACGCGGCGCGGCGAAGCGGCGTGAACAGTTGCAATAAGGCGAGGAAGATGATGACGGCAGGTAACGCGCCATCAAAGAAAATAGGCTGCGCGCAGAATAAGGAGTTGGCGCTGAGCTGGCATGGCGATGGGCCATGAGCGGCATCATCCGCTGTGGGTTGAGTGACGACCTGAGTCGTTTGCCCCGCCTGCTGAAGAAAATGGTGCAGATAGACCGCCCGCTGAGCAAGGCAGAGAGCCATAGCCAGGCAGGTCACTATCAAAAACCATTTACCGAGGAGCGGACGATTACGCATAACTAACCATAAAATTCAGGACATTCGCATCATAAACAATCTGCCCCTGTGTGCAAGCGCTTTTAATGTAATGTTTTGTCTACGGCATTTCCTCAATGTCAATAGAAAAAAGACGATTATGCATTAATTATTAGCGATACAACTATTTTTGCTAAGTCTATTTTTCATGAGCAGTCGGATTTTAAATGCTATAATTACGCAAGTTTTTGCACGATAATTAACGGATAAAGGGATTAATCGTTTTGTCACAGAAAAAATACATCACAGCAATTGCCATCATCATTGCACTCACGACATCACTATTCTCATTTATCTTTATTCATGAACTGCGTAGCGTACAGGGGTACATGGGCTACATCGTTGAGAACGGCAAATCGGCGCTGTTTTATGAGGAGTTTATTAACCTTAAGATCTCCTCAGAGTTATCAAAGGAATTTTCCTATTCCACATCTCACAAAACGGAGCAAGACAAAGAGGTAGAGGCTGCCTGCCAACGCCTGGAACATGTCGGTGATATCTTCGGCCTGAACCTGACAGGCAAAACCACCCCGTTGCTGGACGGCACGCTACAGACAAAAAAACCGTCCTGTACCGGATGGGCAAATGATATTCCTGCGCTGGCGACAATCAATAAGACCTATAACTATGCATCAGGAAAATACAGTTTTTCCAACTACACTGGGCATATTTTCAACAACACTCACTATTACATCGACCTGGATAACAACTACATTTACATTAATAAACTGGTCGATAGCAACCATTACACATTTAACAACTGGTTAGTCGATAATAAACATGAAATAAACATTATTCATCGTGCGCACACTATTAAAATCGATGATGCGGCTCTCGATGACTTATTTAAGGGCGAAAGTATTACCTCTCATATTTACCGTGATGGTTATACCCACCAGAATATTATCAGTATGTTAACCCCGGTATATCGTAGCGGTGTAATGAAAGGTGTATTTTTAACCGATGTGAATATCAGCAATCTGGCATCCTCCTTCTTTACCGAAGATCGCCCATTCCTGTGGAAGTTTATTTCCCTGTACGTAACCGACAAAGAAACCGGTGATCGAATCAACTTCCACGCACCTAAATACAAAACGTTCTATGCGCTAAGTCATCAGGAAGACATGACTCGCTATTACACGCTACACGTTAAATTAGATGGCCTATACATGGTTATCAGTATGCTGTGGCTGTTTATGTTTTACATTCTGAGCACGCTACTGCTTTGCCGCTACACGAAAAGCCAGTTCCTACGACAGACTTCGCTATCAAAAGATAACATTACAGATGCGATGACCGGCCTGTATAACAGGAAAATCATCACGCCAGAGTTAAGCGATAAAATTCGCGATCTGGTCAGTAAAAATATCGCCGTGACGGTCGTGGCTATCGATAGCGATGGCTTGAAACGGATCAACGATACGCTGGGCCACCATATGGGTGATAAAGCGATTCAGTATCTCGGTATGGCGCTCGCACAATCCATCCGTAAAAGCGATTACGGCATCCGCCTGGGCGGTGATGAGTTTAGCCTGATTCTTATCGATAATACGCTGGGGAGATCTCACGAGATTATTGCTCGTGCACAGGAAAGACTGGCCATTATTGATAAAGAGAAAATGGTGTCGTTCT
Organism: Kluyvera fluvialis; assembly: GCF_059725275.1. Taxonomy (NCBI): domain Bacteria; kingdom Pseudomonadati; phylum Pseudomonadota; class Gammaproteobacteria; order Enterobacterales; family Enterobacteriaceae; genus Kluyvera; species Kluyvera fluvialis. Next base: position 3,086,851 of record NZ_AP046142.1, read on the forward strand.
CCTACGGGGCCTACCAACTGCGCCGTACCGATACCTTAGAAGACGCGATGTTAAAATCCGATGAACTGCTGTATGAGCACAAGCGCAATAAATATAGCAGCAGAAAATAAGCGCGGTTAACAACCTCTGGTGAGTAATCGGCATTAATAAAGGCCTGACATTGTCAGTTAAGCGCCACATTCCGTTCACCTGATGTTTTGTAGAACATGAAGCCTCTGTTCCTGTGAACGGGTCAAGGGGAACTCATCGGTTTCAGCAACTCTGGTTCTGGCTGTTCATTCAAAGACCGCACTGACGTGGGTGGCGTCTGAATCGCCGAAGCGTTCTCTGGAGGCCGGGGCAGCCCACAGGGATGTGGGCTGAGGGCGCGGCTTTACAGGGATGTTGCCTCGCGCCCGACCCGAAAGCCGCAAGAGATAAGCTGAGGGCATCGCGAAGCGACGATTTTGCCGCCGGAGACCGGGGGTGCAGGGGGCGGCGGCGACTGGCCGCCCCTTGCGCGCTCTGTGCGCCCGAGCATGTTTAGGGCATGGCGTAAAAAAAGAGCGCAACTGGCGGCGATACTAAAAGTAGAAATCCCCTTAACTGACCAGCATTATGACATTGTCAGCCCTTTTTGGTTATTACGGCGCGGTACGTTGAACTTCAGCAACCCGCTTACGCACCCCAAACCAACCGGCAACCAGCAAGATGGCAATCAGCGGCAGCGAAGCAATAGTGTACGTTCCGTTAGGGTAATCAAACGCCATCAGCACCAGCACACTCAGCAAGAATAACAGCGTTAACCATGAGGTAAACGGTGCGCCAGGCAGCTTGAAGCCGACGTCTGCGGCCTTCCCTTCTTTGATCGCCTTACGTAAGCGCAACTGGCAGACCATGATAAACGCCCAGGAAGCGATGATCCCCAATGATGCAAAGTTCAGCACGATTTCAAAGACCTGGGACGGTACCAGGTAGTTCAGGAATACCCCGACGACATACACCACCAGGGTAGCCATAATCCCGGCATACGGGACATGCTGGCGGCTCATTTTCCCCATGAATTTTGGCGCGGAACCGCCCATCGCCATCGAGCGCAAAATACGCCCGGTGCAGTACAGGCCAGAGTTCAGGCTAGAAAGCGCGGCCGTCAGCACCACGATATTCATAATGCTGCCGATATACGGTACGCCCAACTTAGAGAAGAAGGTAACGAACGGGCTTTGCCCCGCCTGGTAGGCATTCCACGGCAGCAACAGCACCAGCAGCACCACGGAACCGACGTAGAACAGGCCAATACGCCAGATAACGCTGTTGATAGCTTTTGGCACCATCGTCTGCGGGTCTTTACACTCCCCCGCCGCCGTTCCCACCAGTTCAATAGACGCGAACGCAAACACCACGCCTTGTACCAGCACCAGCGCAGGCAGCAGGCCATGAGGGAAGAATCCCCCGTTATCGGTAATGAGGTGGAAGCCGGTCGCATTGCCATCCAGTGGTTTTCCGCTACCCAAATAGACGGTTCCCACCACCAGGAAGACAACGATAGCCAGCACTTTTATCAGTGCGAACCAGAACTCCATTTCGGCAAACCACTTCACGCCTATCATGTTCATGGTGCCGACAATCGCCAACGCGCCCAGCGCAAAAACCCACTGCGGCACATCACCAAATGCGCCCCAGTAATGCATATACAGCGCAACAGCGGTGATATCGACAATGCCAGTCATCGCCCAGTTCACAAAATACATCCAGCCTGCGACGTAAGCGGCTTTTTCGCCGAGAAACTCACGGGCATACGAGACAAAGCTGCCGCTGGATGGGCGGTGTAATACCAGTTCGCCCAGTGCGCGAAGAATAAAGAAGGAGAAAATACCGCAGACCAGATAAACCAGCGCCAGCGCGGGGCCAGCCATTTGCAAGCGCGCGCCTGCGCCAAGGAACAATCCGGTGCCGATTGCGCCGCCGATGGCGATCATTTGCACCTGACGGTTCCCCATCGCTTTGTGGTAGCCCTCTTCGTGCGAGTTTAACCAGCGTCGTTTTGCCGCGTGTTGCTCCGCAGCCTGTGTGTTTTGTGTTTCCATTATTTTCCTGTTGACCTGTCCGACAAAAAGGATGCTTTAGGCGCAGCGGATGGAACGATTATTCGCTGTCGCCTGCACAGTTTTCCCTACGTTCTTTGTCAATACCAACGCATTCACATTGATTGTCCGTATAGGGATAAAACTGCCGCGAAGCATCCTACCTGCTATTAATAAACGGTGTAAAGTATCTGTGTATTCTCGGCCACATATCTAAGGTTGAACCTAGGCGTTTTGCAGCAATTCAAAGGCTTTTGAATACTCAACTTTCACGTCATGAAAAGCATCGATGATTGATTTGACCGGCCTGATGGCCAGCGCTTTAACCGTTATTCGCTTATCTTGACCTTTCCAACGGAGAGTACCGTCAACAAATTCGGCGCGATGCGTAATAACATACTGTGGATCAGCCTGCTGCAACGTGCTTTCAATATCTCTTGTTTTCTGAGCAAAGAAATCGTTAGCAGAGTAGCGATTCAGGTATTTATGATCGCTCGTCCAGACCAGAAAGATCCAGCCGCTGTTTTTATTGTTCGGATTAGCGCTGCGTAGCTTATTCAATAATAACGCGATGGCGTTATCTGACACCGATTTGGTGGTGGGATAAATCAGTTTCACTTCAATATGGTGTAGCAGTTCATCGTAGCCGTTGCTGCGGTGAGCGTACAGGCTCAAATCTCGTTTATGATCTTCGTTATACAAAAACAGGTTTTCGTCGCTACGGTTCAGCAGTTCAAAGTTAGCAATGTTGCAAATTTCATTGCACAGCCATAGCTCGCAGGCCGAAAAGTTAAAGTTGCTCGCGTAGCGTTGTGGGTTGCCGTTAAAGTGCGCGCAAATAAAGTCAAAAATATCCTGTTCTGAATAGCTCACGCGCTGGCCCCAAATCGGGATTTAAACGCCAGTTCAAACACGGGGCGAATAATAAACGCCAGCGAACTGTCTTCTTGCCCAAGCGTAGAGGAGATAAATTTACGCGATGCCAGGGAGACCAGGCTTTCTTCGATGGCCTCAATCACCTGAATATCGCCAATATTAGTAGAGATAACCTCAGGCAGGGAAAGCTCTATCGCATTGAAATAAGCGATAGGCCGCCGGATAAATTCGCGGCTGACAACGTCATCGGAATAAGGGTTAATCCGCGATACAGAGAAAGACGTACCGTCAGATTCCAGTTCAACAACGTTTGATAACACCAGATCTATCAAGAAAAGAAGATGGTCTATCGCACTGGTTTCCTCCCCCTCTTGCTGGAGGAAAAAGACGGCATGAGCGACCTGATCGCCCGGTGATAATGCGCGAAGCCACGTCATTAAGGCCTGTTCGGTGGCGGGTGCGATATTCACTTCGCAGCCCTCAATGATACGCTGCGCCGCTGACGGCCAAAAATAGGGTTGTTGGGTAAGAGTATCCATGTTTCACTCGCTCATTTATCGTTATTTCCATTTGACTGGCGCTAAGTATATGCGCAGGATTGAGCGGTGAAAACAAGCTACCAACAAAATAAAAGCGGCTCCTGCCAGGGAGCCACTGAGGTAGTAACGATGATAATACGCAGGTGAGTTTCCTGATACAGCCCCGTTACGCGGAAAAAATTATTCCGCATTATTTCCGTGAGCGGATATTTAATATCCCTATTGACGCACACAGGCACAGCATATAACCGAACAGTTCCGATCCTTCTTCAACCATATTCTTAACTTCGCGCACATATCCTTCCTGCAAAATAGATTGCCAGAGGATCGACATCCCAAACACACGTGAAAAGACCAGAATAGCCAGCAGCCCGGAAATCATCAGCCCATAGGACGGCTTTTCGATATACTCAGCCAGCTCGGCTAATATCTGCCGGGGGTGACGCAACACGTACAAAAGAGTGGCAAAACTCACCGCTAATGCAAACCATACCCAGCTCCCGTGGGAGATCAGGTCAAATACGGCATCCAGTTCGCGAATCAGCATGGCGGTAAAGAAGCCCGCGATCAGCACATTGCAGAGTCGCATCTTGCTGCTGTTTATCGCCCGCATGAGATGGATAAAAATGATGACCGCAAGAATAGACTCCTGAACTATCTCAGTTAAAGAGTATTCGGAGATGCCATTTCTGAAAATATTAACATCAATATGCAGGCACAGCACGGCAGCGACGACAGAAAGAGCTAAGAAAACAACGCGTAAAATTATATTAACGAATATCATGAAAACCATTACATTTAAAAAATAAATATTTTACATTGCACATAATTACTGTACTTATCTTTATGTGCCACAACGGGCGCGTATATTTAGCATTTATTGCGATCAATCGCAGTCATTATTTGTTTTTGCTTAACTCGCCCCCATTTATTTACACCGAACGGAGGCTGGATAAGCGTAGGCCATACGGCAATGTCACAGCAACGCCTGATGGCGGCTTACGCCTTATCAGGCCTACAAAGTATCGCCTGTAGCTTGATGTTTATTAGGTATGAGATTCGACTTATGCCATCCAATATCGCGATAAGACAAACACAGCGTAGCCTCGCGAACTTGCATGGCATTGTTGATGAGTTTGATGACTAAATTTTCCGCTAAAAAAACATCAATTTGACGAAGCTCAAAACATGACGTTTTTCATAGCGGTATTACTTTTCCCGCTGACTAAACCGTCTTGAAATGTGAAAGGAGGAGACGATGAAAACTTACGATCGTAACCGTAACGCTATCACTATTGGCAGCCATGTCATGGTCGCTAACAATGGCGCGACGGGCGTTATTACGTCTATTCACAGTGAAGGTAAAACGGCTGAACAAGTCCGCCGTTCTGACTGTGTAGAAATTGAAGGCTGCGATGGTCTGTATTGCCCATTGGATTTAGTTCGCCTGGGCTTCAACTAATTCCCCCTCTCATCTTCACTGATTGACTCGCCATTAAGCGCAGATGATTTAAGGCCACGAAAGTGGCCTTATTGATATTCCCAACCGCCTGAAATCTTGAAGTACATATTAGAACTGTAGAGCGGAAATAACCCACTCATTACAAGGCAGCAACAAAACGCCATTAATGGTCATTAGCAAAAGCCACCATTAAATATTTCATTTTAAAATCAAAGAATTATATAAAACCCAGGTCATATCATTGCATCAGAGCTAATGCACTGGCGTAGCTTTAGGATTTATCTAATAAATGCGCCCTATTATTGTAAAAATCAATTGTATGATGAAAACTGCGCAATATTACTATCATCGTGAAGATTGATGCATTAAATGTATTTACACTTGATTTACATCATTACCCCCTAATTTCTGGTTGAAACAATTCGGCCACTAACAATACTGTAGAGTATTACTATGAATAAAATATACCGTGTTATTTGGAATTATTCTCTAATGGCCTGGGTTGTTGCCTCTGAATTAGGGAAAGGAAAGACAAAAAGCGCTTCTACTAAAGGTTCAAGTGGTAAAAACATTAAAAGTGGTTTAATTGTTGCCCCATTGTTGCTTATTGTCGCCGGAGAGGTAAGTGCACATGACGTTAATAGCGATAAAACGCTGACGAATTCAACCATTACCAGTGGCGTAAAGTTGAACAGAGCCTCTGCCGTCAAAGCAATTAGCGGGAATATCACCGGCACGGTGGCAACGGATAAAAACGCATCATCGACTCACGACGATTTCGGTACTGATGAAATCAATATTGCGAGCGGCGGCACACTGATTGCAGAAACCACCGGCAATTTTGATTTTGATAACAAATTGGTCGGTGATGGTACTCTCATCGCAGACAACAACAATGCGAATTTCAATTTTACCGCTGCGGCGGGCGATCAATTCGCTGGCGATGTTATTCTCAAGAACAACCATTTTGACCTGAATAACACAAATACCACCGCCCTCACCAATGCCACACTGCACATTGGCAGTGGTAATATCACCACTGTCGGAACTGGCACACAGAATATCGGCGGCCTGACCTTCGAGGGTGGCACGCTGGTATTTGGCGACGTTTCACCAGGCGTTATCAGCAGCGATCGCGTTATTGAAACCAGCAATAAACTCGATTTGACCGGCAATGGTAAGATCCAAATCAGCAATGATGGGATGGTTAGCAACCTGCCAGGCATGCCAAACACCGTGGCACCTCTACTTCAACAGGATAACGCGGGCGTATTAGTTGAGTTGATCGGTGCTAACGGTTCAGTAACTGGGGATGGCGGTAATCTCACGCTTGTAGACCCGTCTGGTAATGCCATCTCTCAACAGACAAAATCCATAATCATGCAGGATGATGGAACTGTCACGGCGGAGGGGATTTACGATTACCGTCTGACCAGTGGCGCGGGGGGTGATGGGCTGTATGTTAGCTATGGTTTAGTCGAGCTTGAACTGATAAATCAGGGTGATCATGCACTAACGTTGGATGCAGAAGGTAACACCGGCAACGCCGCCGACCTCAGCGCCAAAATCAGCGGGGGTGGCGGTTTACGTATTAAGACCGATACCGATGTCAGCTTATCTAACGATGCTAATAGCTACAGCGGCAACACCGATATCGTCGCCGGTGCTCTTAAAATGGGCAACGATAATGTTCTGGGTAAGAGTCATCTGCTGACTATTCACAGCGGTGGTAAGTTCGACATGAACGGCCATAGCCAGTCTTTGCAAAACATTGTGACCGAAGCAGGCAGCATACTGGACTTTAATCAGGGTAGCCTGACCGTAACAAGTGGCTGGGGTGGAAGAACCATTGACGGCGATTTGACCGGTGCAGGCCAACTGATAGTTGATGGCGCCCAGTTGATTATCAGCGGCAGCGGTGCAGGGATGACCGCTGACACCACGATTAATTCCGGGAATATCACGTTGTTGTCCGCTGATGGGCTGGGCAGCGGCAATGTCAATATCACTGATAACCATGCCGCGCTCATACTTGGCAAAGATGGCGCTACCGCTAGCGTCAATAACTATCATATCGGTACATTGAACAACAATGGCAGGGTAACGCTGGGTCACAGTGACGCTAACTATAAGCCTGTCGCGGGCACTACGCTGACCGTTAATGGTAATTACACCGCGAATAATGGGCACATCTCGCTAAACAGCGCACTAGGCAATGATACCTCTGCGTCCGATAAAATGGTGGTGACAGGTGATACTTCCGGTAACACTGAAGTGAGCGTCACCAATGCCGGTGGCCAGGGTGACTACACGCAGACGGGTATCGAGATTATCAATGTGGCGGGTAAATCTGACGGTATCTTCACGCAAAAGGGCCGTATTGTTGGTGGTGCTTACGATTATTCCCTGGTTCGCGGTACTGGCGCTAATAGCCGCAACTGGTATTTAACCAACGTCAAGCCGCCGGTTGATCCTACTGACCCCGTCGCGCCTATTGATCCTGTTGCTCCCGTCCAACCGCCAGAAAATACTGCGCGTGTTAATCGCCCGGAAGCGGGTAGCTACATTGCCAACATCGCGGCCGCCAACACGTTATTCAACACCCGTCTGCACGACCGCTTAGGGGAAACCCAGTATGTCGATGCCCTGACCGATGAGAAGAAAGTCACCAGCCTGTGGTTACGTCAGATCGGCAGCCATAATAACTGGCGTGATGGCAGCGGTCAGTTGAAAACGCAGAGCAACAGCTATGTCGCCCAACTGGGCGGCGATGTTGCTCAGTGGTCAAGCGATGGGCTGAACCGTGGCCATCTGGGCCTGATGGCCGGTTATGGTAATAACCATAACTCCACACGATCTTCAGTCACCAATTACACCTCAAAAGGCTCACTCAACGGTTACAGCGTGGGCACTTACGCGACCTGGTTTGCCAACGATGAAGATAAAACCGGGCTGTATGTCGATAGCTGGCTTCAGTACAGCTGGTTTAACAACCAGGTTAACGGCCAAAAACTGGCCAGTGAATCCTATAAATCAAAAGGCTTAACCGCCTCGCTGGAAACTGGTTATACCCTGAAAATGGGCGAGTTTTCAGGCAGCCAGGGGACGCTCAATGAGTGGTTTATCCAGCCGCAGGCTCAGGCAACCTGGATGGGCGTGAAGGCAGATAATCATCGTGAAAATAATGGTACTCGTATCAGCAACGATGGTGATGGCAACGTACAAACCCGCCTGGGTATGCGTGCTTATCTCAAGAGCCACCATGCGATGGATGACAATAAAGGCCGCACGTTTGAACCGTTCATCGAAGCGAACTGGCTGCACAACACCCGTAGCTATAGCGTGAGCATGGATAATGCCCGCCTCAGCCAGGCCGGTGCTCGCAACATCGGTGAAGTTAAAGTGGGTATTGAAGGGCAAATTAATCCACGCCTGAATATGTGGGGGAATGTCGGTACGCAAGTGGGCGACAAAGGTTATAACGATAGCTCGGCTACAATCGGCATCAAATATAACTTCTAGTTTCTGCGTTACGTAGCCGTATTACGTTAAAGGACAGGCTTTGGCCTGTCCTTTTTTATTGGGTTTCCCTCCACCATCGCCGGTAACAATAAACGGGTTACAGGCACGGGATAGGTTTTCAGCTCATCAGCTTATATGCGGCAACCGCTGCCACACCGGGTAAGTGAAAAAGAGTAAATGGCACAGATTCAACCCGACATGGAATAACACCGCGACCCATAATCTTCCGCTTAACATCCATGCCAGCCCGTAAATCAGCCCCGCCAGGGTGGCAAAAATAACCAGCAAACTACCGCCAGCATAGTGCAACCCGCCAAACAGTAGTGAAGCGATGATTAACGCCAGCACGGGATGCATCAGCGAAGCCAAACGCTGCTGTAGGTAACCACGGAAAAGCGCCTCTTCCGCCAGCGACACGAAAAAGATGTTGGCCAGCACGAACGGGAACAACCATTCAGGTTGGTGAGGCTCAACTTTCAATCCCCCCAACGCCACCGCCACCATCAGCAATACAGGTACGGCAACCGCTAGTGCCAGCCAGTACCAGGGCTTGGTATGCGGACGGCTATCTGTAACGAACAACGATTTGAGACAGATAAGCAATACAAACGGCACCAGCGCTTTATCAAAGTTGTAATACAGCGAAAATGGCGCGCTTTCAGGGCCTGCTCTGACGTCATCCAGCACTCTGAGGTTATGGAAGCCAGGTATCAGATGCAGCATCAATCCAATTGATGCCAACAGCAGCAGGATCTCCAACACCGTGCGCAATATTTTGTTGCTGAATTTACGGTAAACACCATAGATGATTGCTAACACAGCCAAAAATGCGATAGCCCGCCAGTCAAGAACCTGGGTGTACCCACCAATCGCGGCGGTCACCGCGAGCAGAGCAACGGATAGTTTTTTATTGAATTGAAGTATAAGTAGCGATGTAGCCAGTAAGTACCACATAGGGTTCCCTGTCATTATATTTTAAAAATTCGGATGGACTGTGTAAGCGGAAATCCGCCAAAGTTTTGTGACACTGCCCTCCCCCTCGACTTTCAGGTTGGTGGCCGTGCCAGCCCATCAATCATCACATCAAATAGTGTTCTTACCCTCCCCGGTAAACATGCCCTGTCGGTGCTTTCAGATTGTCGCAATCTCCGCACCGCGACTGCGCGAGTTTTCTACTGAATGGCGGAGCCATGCGGTTTAAGCCCGTGGAGAATAACAAAATTTACCGTGCTGCTACAAATCAGCACAAAATGCCTTTAAATTTTTATTTTCCGCAACATGTCTTCTGACAGACACACTGAGTAATGACCCCCAACGCACGAGTGCGGGCGTTTAAACGCTTTTCGAGTCAGAGACATCGGCAAGCAGCATCACAAAAGACAGCATATCACCTGATTTACCGCTTAATGCGACAACACTACCCTTCGCTCACTGTTTATCAACGTACCAACCGACAGGGAGAAAGACTGTGCTTATCAAACGTAAGCGAACCCGTTCCCACGGAGAGGATCGCTGGCTGGCACTGCTGCTTGCCACCAGTGCCGGCATCCTGAATGCTCTGGCCCTCAGTGCATTTGGCTTTTTTCCATCGCATATGAGTGGAAACATCTCGCAGTTATCGACAGAAATTAACAGTTTTGATATACGAAATTTTATTTTCCTTTGTGCCATTCTTATGGCGTTTATTAGCGGCGCTTTCGTTGCCAGAGTAATAGTAGCAGCAGGAATCAAACATCGGCTGCGGACCATCTACTGCCTGGTGCTCCTGCTGGAGGGGGTGGCATTAACACTGATGTCCTTATTTGAACTTCTGTTCTCCTCTTCAGACATTCAACGGCAATCGATTATTTTGCTGGCGTTTCTGATGGGCATTCACAACGCCAACGCCACACAGTTATCCAATGGACGGGTACGCGCCACGCACATTACCGGCACGGTTACCGATGCCGGTATCGCACTGGGATCCATGTTAGCCACCCTCAAGTGCCGTGACGCCCTCCTCAACCACCGCGAGCAACGCAAGGTGCTCTACACCCACTTCACCACGCTGTTTTCGTTTCTCAGCGGTGGCATCGTCGGGCTGCTGCTCTATCAGCACTTTGGTTTCAGCACCATGCTGGCAGTCGGCGTGCTGCTGATTGTTATGGCGTTGGCAGCCATTAATGTGACACTGAGTACCGCCCGCCGCTACAGCTGTCGCGCCGCCTGGCTGGGGAGATCTGTTGAGGAATAATGTCTGGCATTTCAACAAATGGATCCGCCGGACATGAGTCAGAAGCCTTTGGAGATCCGAAGGCTTTGGCATTGAAAAAATATCATGGTGCTTACACGAAGAGATAGCGACTCAGCAACGCCTGATGGCGGCTTCGCCTTATCAGGCCTACAAAGCTGGAAACCGAATTAACGTTTTGGTGTATGCACGATGCCTGATGGCGGCTTACGCCTTATCAGGCCTACACAATCCCCCCGTAGGCCGGATAAGCGTAGCGCCATCCGGCAATGCCACTGGCGCATATTGAAGTTTATTAGGGCCTATATGGTTATCCGACCGGTTAGAAACAACACACAACCTAAAGTGAAAAGTGCCGGAAACAATAGCACTTGGGGGAATGACGCTGGCTATTTTTCTCGGTTGTTTACTTTGGGCGAGCCTGTCTTTGCGCTGTGTATGAACGCAATACTTCAACCTGAAGGCTAAAGCCACCTCAGATTACGACGGGAGCAGCAAGGATAAACAAATTTTTAGCGACAGAGAGCCAAATTGTAGTGTACGACCGTAAAACCAAGGTAACACCAACGCTGGATCAGCCATCGACCGAGTAAGAATATTCTATAGCGCAAATGCAAAAAGGGGTTACCTTTCGGTAACCCCTTCTTTTAATTGGCGGAAGCGTAGAGATTCGAACTCTAGAACCCTTTCGGGTCGCCGGTTTTCAAGACCGGTGCCTTCAACCGCTCGGCCACGCTTCCAATGAGGCGCACTATAAACATCCCGAACGCCCCTGTAAAGCACCAATGTGTTCGTTCGCCTGAAAAATAGCCAAAAAGCTGTTATTCGCCTGAAAAAACAACAAAATGAGCAGTTTTGCAGCGCCTTATCCGCTGTTATTCGGCTTAATGCTTTTTGATATACATATCTTTGGTGTAGTAATACCCAAGGCTATCTGCGCTAAATCCGCCCACCCACGGTTTAACTAAGTGCGTTCGCACATAGTGATAGACCGGAATGGCCGGAACATCGCGCGCCAGTAAGTCTTCCGCTTGCTGATAATCACGGGCACGCTGAGCGTTATCCTGCGCTTTCGCGGCATCTCGCAAAACCTCGTCATAATCAGGATTGCTGTACTTAGCTGTATTTTCACTATCACCGGTACGGAACGTATTCAGGAAGGTAGAGGCATCGGCGTAATCGGCAATCCAGGCGTAGCGCACCACATCAAAATTACCGGTATGCATCGCGTCCAGCATGGTTTTCCACTCCTGGTTTTGCAGCTTCGCTTCAACACCGAGATTTTTCTTCCACATGGAGGCCGCCGCAATAGCGATCCGCTGATGCGATTCTGAGGTGTTATAAAGCAGATTAAACGATAACGGGTGTGAATCACTGAACCCCGCTTCTGCCAGCAACTTTTTCGCCTCGGCAAGGCGTTTTTCTCGCGGCCAGGTAGCATAATCCGGGCCGTGCAACGTCACCCCGCCAATCTCCGGCTGGCTCACCACCCACGCAGGGCGCTGCCCCTGCCCCAAAACTTTCTCAGCAATAATGTCTTTATCTAACGCCATATTAAGCGCACGACGAACGCGCGCATCGTTGAACGGCGCACGCGTAGTATTAAATTGATAGTAGTAAGTCGCCAACTGTGGCGAAACATCCACCTGGTCGCCTAGCGTTTTCTGTAGCTGGCTAAACTGGTTAATCGGCAGTGTGTAGACAATATCCACCTCACCCGCTTTATAGCGGTTAACGTCTGAGGCTTCGGAACGAATGGGAAGATAAGTCACGCGATTAATCACGGTGTGTTTATCATCCCAATAGTGAGGGTTACGCGCCGCCACAATACGTTCGTTAACCACCCACTGCGAAAGAGTATAAGCCCCACTACTAACAAAATGCTCCGGCTTCACCCACTGATCGCCATAACGAGTAATCAACACTTTATCAAGGGGAACCAGCGACGGGTGCGCGAGCATTGCGAGGAATGATGACGTGGGCTGGCTGAGCGTTATCTCAAGCGTAGTGTCGTTGAGCGCCTTCACTCCGAGCGTATCAGGCTCTTTTTTACCAAGTGCGATATCAGCGGCGTTAACAATATGCATATTGCCCGGATAACTGGCATACGGTGAGCCTGTAGCGGGCGACACCAGGCGCTGCCAACTCCAGACAACATCTTGCGCGGTGATTGCTGAACCGTCTGACCACTTGATGCCAGGGCGCAGATGGAACGTCCAGACGGTGTTGTCTTTATTCTCCCAGGATTCTGCCAACCGAGGCTCAATACTGCCGTCCTGTTTTACCGCCACCAGCCCATCAAACAGGTCGCTGATAATATTGTATTCCACATCGCTTTCGACTTTATGTGGGTCCAGCGATGCCGGTTCATTACCGTTACTGCGAACCAGCTCCTGTTTATCAGCCAGTGCCGTCCCTTCCGGCACGTTCGCCGCCTGAGCCGCCCCAATAAAACCCAGAGCCAGTAACGCTATCGTGATGTTGTTATGTTGATATAATTTCATTTCCATTGCCTTGTTGTTATTACCCTCTTCACTGTTGGCATGGACACTCAATAATGCAAGTTCTTACAACGACCTATAAGAGATTGATCTCGATCCAGCGGGCTTTATCGCTCGAATTTGTGAGCCACCAAAAGTCCTGCGTTAGGGCTGAGTAAAGATGGGTAAAAGCATTAGGGAATAAAAGCGACTTTTCTTATGCTGAGTTACTAATAACATCTGTCATAAGAGAGTGACTCATGGATCGTATAATTACTTCATCGCGTGACCGCTCATCACTACTGAGCACACACAAAGTCCTGCGTAACACCTATTTTCTGCTGAGCCTGACGCTGGCGTTTTCCGCCATCACCGCGACCGCCAGCACCGTGCTGATGCTGCCATCCCCAGGGTTAATTCTGACGCTGGTCGGCATGTATGGCCTGATGTTCCTGACCCATAAAACGGCGGATAAACCGGTAGGTATTCTGTCAGCCTTCGCCTTCACCGGCTTCCTGGGCTATATCCTGGGGCCAATTCTGAATGCGTATTTGTCTGCGGGCATGGGCGACGTTATCGGTATGGCGTTGGGCGGTACGGCACTGGTGTTCTTTAGCTGCTCGGCCTATGTGCTTACGACCCGTAAAGACATGTCTTTCCTCGGCGGTATGCTGATGGCGGGCATCGTGGTAGTGCTGATTGGTATGGTGGCGAACATCTTCCTGCAACTGCCAGCGTTGCATCTGGCGATTAGTGCGGTGTTCATCCTTATCTCTTCGGGTGCTATCCTGTTTGAGACCAGCAACATTATTCGTGGCGGTGAGACGAACTACATCCGCGCAACGGTTAGCCTGTATGTCTCGCTGTACAACATCTTTGTCAGCCTGCTGAGCATTCTGGGCTTCGCAAGCCGCGACTAACCCCAGCTTACCCACACAAGGCCTCGCTTATGCGGGGCCTTTTTATTTGCTACACTTGCCAGCATTTGTTGGCAGTGTGAAAAATTATGCTTATCTACGAAAATACCGAAATCGAGACGGATAACGAAGGTTATCTCAAAGACACCACGCAATGGAGCGAAGGGTTGGCACAAGCGATTGCCGCCAATGAAGGTATTACGCTCAGCCCGGAGCACTGGGAAGTCGTGCGCTTTGTGCGCGAGTTCTATCTGGAATTCAATACTTCTCCGGCTATCCGTATGCTGGTTAAAGCGATGGCCAATACCTTTGGCGAAGAGAAAGGCAACAGCCGTTATCTGCATCGCCTGTTCCCGAAAGGCCCGGCAAAGCAGGCCACAAAAATTGCCGGTCTGCCAAAACCGGTGAAATGCATTTAATAGCGAATGCTGAAGTTGTTCCACGTCTTTTCGGGTTGATGAGGCTCCATCAGGACTTTATCAACCCGTGCACTTCGTGGCCCACCCGCCTTGAGCCACGCCAATAGTTTTTCAACCTGCTCGCCAGCGCCGCAGGCAACCACTTCCACGCTGCCGTCATCCAGGTTCGCGGCGTAGCCACGCAGCCCCAGACGCATCGCTTCTTGTTGGGTAAAATAGCGAAAGCCCACGCCCTGCACGTTCCCGTAAACCCAGCAGATAACACATTTATCCATCGTTGATCTCCTCCACATGCGTTGCACCGTATATCAACACTGTAACGTCAAATACCCTCACATTCTTCCGCTGTTCGTTGCATTTATGCAGCGAAGTCGGGAAAATGCAGCCTGATTCCTTCAAATAACCAGATAAAAAAACTATGAGTGTACGTTTAGTGTTAGCCAAAGGGCGCGAAAAATCATTGCTGCGCCGCCATCCCTGGGTTTTTTCCGGTGCGATTGCCCGCATGGAAGGCAAAGCCAGCCTCGGTGAGACCATTGATATTGTCGATCATCAGGGGAAATGGTTAGCCCGTGGCGCGTATTCTCCAGCGTCACAAATCCGCGCTCGCGTCTGGACGTTTGACGCCAATGAAACCATTGATATCGACTTTTTCGTCCGCCGCCTGCAACAAGCGCAGCGCTGGCGCGACTGGCTGGCCCAGCAAGACGGCCTGGACAGCTACCGCCTGATTGCCGGTGAATCTGACGGTTTGCCTGGCGTCACCATCGACCGTTTTGGTTCATTCCTGGTGCTGCAATTACTGAGCGCAGGCGCGGAATACCAGCGCGCAGCGTTAATCAGCGCGCTGCAAACGCTGTATCCAGAATGCGCCATTTACGATCGCAGCGACGTTGCGGTACGTAAAAAAGAAGGGATGGATCTCACGCAAGGCCCAGTCACTGGCGAATTGCCGCCCGCCCTGCTGCCAATTGAAGAACACGGCATGAAGCTGCTGGTAGATATTCAAGGTGGGCATAAAACCGGTTATTACCTTGATCAGCGCGATAGCCGCCTGGCAACGCGCCGTTACGTCGCCGATAAGCGCGTACTGAACTGCTTCTCTTACACCGGTGGCTTTGCAGTTTCTGCGCTGATGGGCGGCTGCCGTCAGGTCACCAGCGTCGATACTTCCCAGGAAGCGCTGGATGTCGCACGCCAGAACGTGGAGTTAAACAAGCTCGACCTCAGCAAAGCGGAATTTGTTCGCGATGACGTTTTCAAACTGCTGCGCAAATACCGTGATCAGGGCGAGAAATTCGACGTTATCGTGATGGATCCGCCGAAATTTGTCGAAAACAAAAGCCAACTTCAGGGCGCATGTCGTGGCTATAAAGACATCAACATGCTGGCTATCCAGTTGCTGAATCCTGGCGGTGTGCTACTGACATTCTCTTGTTCTGGCCTGATGACCACGGATTTATTCCAGAAAATCATCGCCGATGCCGCAGTAGATGCTGGTCGTGATGTACAATTTATAGAACAGTTCCGCCAGGCAGCCGACCACCCGGTAATTGCGACATACCCGGAAGGATTGTATCTGAAAGGATTTGCCTGCCGCATCATGTAACTTGAAAAGAGAAATGGTGTCTATATATGAAAGATAGAGGCCATTGACTGGGAGGTGTGTATGATAATTACCAGCAAATTCGGCATTGGCCAGCAAGTGCGTCACTCCTTACTGGGCTATCTGGGCGTGGTGGTAGATATCGACCCGGTTTACTCGCTTGACGAACCTGAGCCGGACGATCTGGCGGCCAACGATGAACTCCGCGCGCTGCCCTGGTATCACGTGGTGATGGAAGATGACGACGGCCAGCCGATGCATACTTACCTGGCCGAAGCCCAGTTGAGCAGCGAGCCCAGCGAAGAGCATCCTGAACAACCTTCGATGGATGAACTGGCGCGTACCATTCGCCGACAGCTACAGGCCCCACGGCTACGCAACTGACGTCAGCACCATAAATTGAACCCCGCGAATGCGGGGTTTTTATTATTTAGCCAACCCTAAACGTGGGATTTCAATCGCTGGGCATTTGTCCATCACCACATGCAAGCCGGCGTTTCGAGCTAATACCGCCGCCTGTTCGTTTATCACACCTAGCTGCAACCACAGCGTTTTTGCACCAATGGCAATGGCTTCTTGAGCCACGCCCCACGCGGCTTCTGAATTACGGAACACATCCACCATATCGACCTTTTCAGGAACATCAGCGAGCGTTGCATAACCTTTCTGCCCCAATAGCGTCGTGCCCGCCACTTTTGGCGAAACGGGGATCACATGGTAGCCCTGATCCAGCAGGTATTTCATTACCCGATAGCTTGGGCGGTCAGGCTTGTCGCTAGCCCCAACCAGCGCGATAGTGCGCGTGGTGGTCAAAATGCTGGCAATATCATTCTCAGTCATCATTATCCTCCTGGCCAATATGTTAAGTGTATGCTAGTCCTCTGACGTCGTGCGTCAAATTTTTGCGATTCAGGGCTTGCAGCCTGATTCGCTTGCAGTAATCTGTCTGGATTTAACACTTAGGGAAAGGTTTTATGGAATTAACAACTCGCACCTTAGCGGCGCGCAAACACATTGCTCTGGTTGCGCACGATCACTGCAAAGATATGCTGATGAAATGGGTGCAGCGCCATCAGGAATGTCTGGCGCAACACACGCTGTCGGCAACCGGGACCACCGGCAACCTGATTCAGCGAGCCACGGGTCTGGAAGTACAAGCAATGCTGAGTGGCCCGATGGGCGGTGACCAGCAGGTTGGCGCATTGATTTCAGAAGGTAAAATCGACGTGCTGATTTTCTTCTGGGACCCACTCAACGCCGTGCCGCACGACCCGGACGTCAAAGCCCTGCTTCGCCTGGCAACCGTGTGGAATATCCCTGTCGCCACCAACGCATCTACCGCTGACTTTATTATCCAGTCGCCAAATTTCAGTGAACCGGTCGATATTCTGATCCCTGATTATCAACGCTACCTGGCCGAACGCCTGAAATAAGCCGCTAAATACCCCGGCGCTGTAACGCCTGCGCCGGGTGACTGTTATGGTTTGCGCGCCACCGGTACGGACAACAGCTTAAGTTCCTCCACAAATGGCGAAGGCTGTGCTTTATTAAACAGCAACCAAACTCGCAAACGGGCACGCGTCATCGCCACATACAGCAACCGCCGCTCCTCGGCATCGGGGAAGTCTTCCGCTGCGGGTAATAGCGCCTGTTCCATAATCGACTCCCGCGCTGGAGCCGGAAAACCGTCAAAGCCTTCCTGCAAGCCCAGCACAATGACATAATCCGCCTGTTGCCCTTTACTGGCATGAACCGTCATAAAATCGATATTCAACTTCGGCCAGCGTGTAGCGGCTTTTTCCAGCGCAGCAGGCTTCAGATGATGGTAACGCGCGAGGACTAAAATCCGCTGCTCCGCCGTGACATAGCCACTCATCTTATCGAACAGAGCGTCGAGTTTGTCATCTTCCAGCAGCGTTACCGCGTTTTTATCACCAGCCGTCAGGCTGTTGAGCGGCTTACTGAGCTGATGTGGGTTTTGCTGAATAAAGCGGTTCGCTATCTCGCCAATACGGCTATTAAAGCGGTAGGTAGTATCCAACGCACAATTATCACCTTCACCAAAGTAATGCGTGAAGGCAGTCGTTAACGACAATTGCGCACCGCTAAAGCGATAAATGGCCTGCCAGTCATCCCCTACGGCATAGAGCGATGTTTGCGAGTTTTGTTTACGCAGTGCTGCCAGCAGTGCCGCGCGTTGTGGGGAAATATCCTGGAATTCATCGACCAAAATATGTTTCCACGGGCTGACAAACCGCCCTTTCTCCAGGATATTAATGGCCTGATGGATCAGCCCGGAGAAATCAACAGCGTTCTCCTCTTTTAGCGCGGTTTTCCATGCTTTCAGTAGTGGAGCCATCAATTTAACGCGTTTACCGAACAGCTCACGCACCTCTTCCGGCGCACCGGCAATCATCTCCGCCTGTGAGCCGCCGTGCATTCGCATCAGGCTAACCCAGCGATCCAGCCGGCTACCCATACGTTTGATAATTTTGTCGTCTTCCCAGAAATTATCTTCTGCGACATCCCAGCCCATCTCATCTTGCAACCACAGCCGCCAACCTTTGGCTTGCGCTTTTTTCTCGCGGCACTGCTGCTGCCAACATTGCGTAAACAGTGTGTAGCGAGCGAGGGCATCGTTTTCCAGTTTACTCACCACGGGCACTTTTTTGCTGCCCTGTTGAATAATAGAAAGCGCCAGCGCATGGAAGGTGCGCGCGGTGATGGCATCGGTGTGCAAGCGCGTTTGCAGGCGTTCGTCCATCTCCTGCGCCGCTTTACGGCCAAATGCCAACAGCAAAATTTGCTCCGCCGATGCTTCGCCACGCGCCAGCAACCAACCCGCACGCGCGACCAGCACCGATGTTTTACCGCTGCCCGCTCCCGCCAATACCAGTAACGAACGCTCGCCGTTGACGACCGCACACGCCTGCGATGGGTTAAGCGGCGAAGACTCTATCTGCTCGAAAAATTCGTGGTACTGCGCCAACATCTCGTCGGTATAACGCTGGTTATGCTGCGCCCGACCGTTCTCGTTATCCGCCAGCCAGGCCTGACACTGATGCCAGGCGTCACGGCAGTTATCAAACTCTTCAAGGCGGCGAGTGGGAAGCGGCAATCCTTCTAACGCCCGAACGATTTGCTGGCGAATACCCTGCGCCTGCTGGCGTGTTAACCAATGCGTTTGTTCGCTGTTGCCCGCAATAATCGCCAACTGTGATTGCAAAAGATTCGCAGCAATATCGCTCATTTCCGCGCTCCATTGCTGCCATAGCCCCAGAAGATGACGATGAAAACGCTGTGTCTCGCCCCACTCCGTACCGTGCAGGCGCACAACTTTATCCTCTGGCAGAACGAATTCCAGCTCTCCCCATACCAGCCCACGCTTACAGTTAATCGCTAATAACTGATTGAAAGGAATGAGATATTCATGTTGAGGGCCGGAAACCCGAACGCCTGCGTTGAGAATTTCAACTCGGTCATACGGATGCTGCGCCATGCGCTTGCCGAGCGTCGTTGCTTTTAATTCCATGTGCTGCCGAATCCTGACGTTTTCGATATCTCACAGTGTAACCGCCAGAGAATAGGTGCTCCAGCGTAAAAAAACGTTACAATCATAAGGTCTTACTTTTCACAGCACTGCACAGAGGATTTATGCGTACTGTTCTGAATATTTTGAATTTTGTCCTGGGTGGTTTTCTGACAACCCTGGGCTGGCTGCTGGCAACGCTGCTCAGTGTCATCCTGATTATTACATTGCCGTTAACACGCTCTTGCTGGGAAATTACCAAGCTGTCGCTGTTGCCTTATGGTAACGAAGCCGTTCATGTTGATGAGCTGGAGCCTGGCGCGAAGAGTAGTGTGATGAACGCGGGTGGCACATTGCTCAATATTGTGTGGCTCGTGCTGTTCGGTTGGTGGCTGTGCATAACGCACATCATGGCGGGGATTGCCCAATGCCTGACCATTATTGGTATCCCGGTCGGCATTGCGAACTTCAAAATTGCCGCCATCGCCCTGTGGCCTGTAGGCCGCCGTGTGGTTCCTGTCGAGGTTGCGCGCGCCGCGCGTGATGCCAATGCCCGCCGCCGCTTCCAGTAATCAGGACGACTTGTTGACATGCTAAGCCCCCTGATTCGCCGCTATACCTTGAACAGCGCCTGGTTATATAACGCCAGAATATTTATCGCCCTGGTGGGCACAACGGCCCTTCCCTGGTGGCTGGGTGATGCGAAACTGACTATTCCGTTAACGCTGGGGGTGGTTGCCGCCGCATTGACCGATCTCGACGACCGCCTGACCGGGCGGTTACGCAACCTCGTCATTACGCTTATCTGTTTTTTCATCGCCTCAACCTCAGTAGAACTCCTATTCCCGTGGCCGTGGCTTTTCGCGTTAGGGTTAACCGTCTCCACCGTCGGCTTTATATTGTTGGGCGGGTTAGGGCAGCGTTACGCAACCATCGCCTTTGGTGCGCTACTGATTGCCATTTACACCATGCTCGGGGTTTCGCTCTATTCCCACTGGTATCAACAGCCGTTACTGCTGATTGCCGGAGCCGTCTGGTATAACGTGCTGACGCTGACTGGGCACTTGATTTTCCCTATTCGACCACTCCAGGATAACCTGGCGCGCAGCTATGAACAGCTCGCTCGCTACCTTGAGCTAAAATCGCGCCTGTTTGACCCGGATCTCGACGATGAAAACCAGGCACCTTTATATGAACTGGCGCTGGCAAACGGGCAATTGATGGCGACGCTGAACCAAACCAAGGTTTCGCTGTTAACTCGTCTGCGTGGCGACCGTGGTCAGCGCAGTACGCGACGAACGCTGCACTACTATTTCGTGGCTCAGGATATTCACGAACGCGCCAGTTCTTCGCACATCCAGTATCAGTCACTGCGTGATAGCTTCCGCTATAGCGATGTGATGTTCCGCTTTCAGCGCCTATTGTCGATGCAGTCGATGGCCTGCCAGGATCTGGCGAAAGCCGTACTGTTGCGTACACCTTACCAACATGATGCTCGTTTTGAACGCGCCTTTACCCACCTGGATGCCGCATTGGATCGCGTACGCGCCAGCGGTGTCGCACCGGAGCAGATAAAAGCGCTGGGTTTCTTGCTCAACAACCTACGGGCGATTGACGCCCAGCTCGCGACAATTGAATCTGAACAGCTACAGTCGCAGGCCAGAAGCGAAACTGAAACGCTGCTGGCAGATGACAGCCTGCACGGTTTTGCCGATATTCGTTCGCACCTGAGCCGCAACATGTCGCCAGAGTCGGCCCTCTTTCGCCATGCAGTGCGCATGTCGCTGGTTCTGTGCGCAGGCTACGCCTTTATTCAGTTTACCGGGCTGCAACACGGCTATTGGATCTTGCTCACCAGCCTGTTTGTCTGCCAACCGAACTATAGCGCCACCCGTCACCGCCTGGCGCTGCGTATTATCGGCACGTTGGTCGGTGTCGCGCTCGGCCTGCCAATTCTGTGGCTAGTACCATCACTGGAAGGACAATTGGCGCTTATCGTTATTACCGGCGTGCTGTTCTTCGCTTTTCGCAACGTGCAATATGCCCATGCCACCATGTTCATTACGTTACTGGTGCTCTTGTGCTTTAACTTGCTTGGCGAGGGCTTTGAAGTGGCGTTGCCGCGCGTGATTGATACGCTGATAGGTTGTGGTATTGCCTGGTTTGCGGTGAGTTTTATCTGGCCAGACTGGAAGTTCCGCAACCTGCCGCGTGTACTGGAACGCGCTATCGATGCCAACTGCCGTTATCTGGATGCCATTCTGGAGCAGTATCACCAGGGGCGTGATAATCGCCTTGCGTATCGAATTGCGCGACGCGATGCGCATAATCGAGATGCGGAACTGGCGTCAGTGGTATCGAACATGTCCAGCGAACCGAAGGTGACCGCTGAAATGCGGGAAACAGCCTTCCGTCTACTGTGTCTGAACCATACTTTAACCAGCTACATTTCCGCACTCGGGGCACATCGAGAGAAACTGAACACTGCAGAAATTTTGGCTCTTTTGGACGACGCCGTCTGCTACGTCGATGATGCTCTGCATCACCTGCCTTCTGACGAAGAGCGGGTGCAGCAAGCATTAACGGGGTTAGCCGCACGAATTCAGCATCTTGATCCTCGTCCAGACAGCAAAGAGCCATTGGTATTGCAACAAATTGGCCTGATGATTTCTCTACTACCTGAAATCTGTCGGCTACAAAAGCAGGTTCTGGCATAACGCCATATCAGCTATGGTTCTTGGGTATAGCTTTGTGCCCATTCCTGTAACTCCTGGCGTCTTTGCGCCGGGAGTGCCGCAGCATGAACGCCAGTAATTGCCCCTTCAAGCGAATAAAGCACATCAACACTTAACTGCTTGCGAATCTGCCGTAGTAATAACCAAGCGGTTTTCGCCCCCATTTGCTGTAACGATCGGCTATCCTTAATGCCGACTTCATTCAGCAACTGCTCCATACGAAAAGAGATATTCGGTAAATCTTTCAAGCGTGGCACCTGTTTGCGCTGCATTTTCTCCTGTTGCGCATCCTCCAACGCGCACATTCCCAACTGCACCAATACTGGCCTATCCCCCCACAAACTCTCGTCAACCTGAAAATATTTTAACTGCTGTGAACGCCCTCGCTTTTGTAGCGTAAGCAACGGTGGGGAGTGCTGCGCCTGATAGGTCGCGTTTTTTTCGCATACCCTCAGATACAGCTCACCTTCCGCAACCATAGCAAAAACCGTGTTATCGATAGCAAGGCTATAGCCACCAAACAGTGCTCGTGACTTAACTTTGCCCAAGGACTCGAAATATTCCTTGGATTGATAGATCCGTCTATATGATATTATTTTCATGATCAATCCTTAATAATCATGGACATGAAAACATTAGATCCGTTAATGGGATACATAATAAGCAACATAGGGAAGTTCGTTCAGTACAGCAAGGTGTATTTGTCATACCGTGCAATTACTATGCAATTTTGCGAGTCACTTTCAGAAATTGAGGTTGATCTTTAATTTTACGGGTAGTACTGTATATGCATACAGTAACCCACAAGGTTGGATTAGCTATGTATATTTCTGGTGTTGTAAATCAATCTTCTGCCGCTGTTGCTACAACGGCTTCTCATGCTTTTGCACCTGCAAAAAGTACGTCTACGGCGTTCGTCAGCGAAGTGCTGTACAGAGAAGATCAGCCTATGATGGCGCAAATGCTACTGCTGCCATTACTCCAGCAGTTGGGGCAACAGTCGCGCTGGCAGCTTTGGCTTACCCCACAGCAGAAGCTGAGCCGCCAATGGGTGCAAGCCTCTGGCCTACCATTAGCGAAAGTGATGCAACTACGCCAAATGTCATCGTATGACATGCTTGATGCGATGGTTCGTGCATTACGCACCGGGAATTACAGTGTAGTTATCGGTTGGTTAACAGAAGAATTGTCTTCAGAAGAGCATACGCGTTTACTGGCTGCCGCAGAGGAAGGTAATGCAATGGTGTTCATTATGCGACCAGTTACGACCGCGTCTCACCCAACTGGACAATTTAATGGGCTAAAAATTCACTCGAATTTGTACCATTAACGGAAATTAGGATTATTCCTGGGATTTTTTTTGCACCTTTTTTATCTGTCCGTTTTTATGCGATATTTTTAGCAGAATGCTTGTCTGGTGCGGTTCTCAGTGTTTTTTATTGGTTATTTTTTAGACTTATTTGTTAAATATTGCGTATACAACTCTTTTTTTTTCATAAGCCTGACGGAGTTCACACTTGTAAGTTTTCAGCGACGTTGTAGACTTTACATCGCCAGGGGTGCTCAGCTTAACACCGCAGATATCTGCTGAGTAATTAACTAAGCCACGCCCCCGGTGAAGGATTTAACCGTGAGTCTACTTAGAACTTCATGGCAAATTTTGGATGATAACGAGGCGCAAAAAATGAAAAAGACAGCTATCGCGATTGCAGTGGCACTGGCAGGCTTCGCTTCTGTAGCGCAGGCCGCTCCGCAAGACAACACCTGGTATGCTGGTGGTAAACTGGGTTGGTCCCAGTTCCATGACACTGGCTGGTACCAGAGTGACCTGAACAACAACGGTTCTACCCACAACAGCCAGCTGGGCGCAGGCGCGTTCGGTGGTTACCAGGTTAACCCGTACGTTGGTTTCGAAATGGGTTACGACTGGCTGGGCCGTATGGAATACACCGGTAGCCAGACCAATGGCGCACTGAAAGCTCAGGGCGTTCAGCTGACCGCTAAACTGGGTTACCCAGTAACTGACGATCTGGACGTATACACTCGTCTGGGTGGTATGGTATGGCGTGCTGACTCCAGCAACAACATCGCTGGCGATCACCACGACACCGGCGTTTCCCCAGTATTCGCTGGCGGCGTTGAGTGGGCTGTAACTCGTGACATCGCTACCCGTCTGGAATACCAGTGGGTTAACAACATCGGCGACGCAAACACTGTAGGTGTTCGTCCTGATAACGGTATGCTGAGCGTAGGCGTTTCCTACCGCTTCGGCCAGCAGGATGCGGCTCCAGTAGTTGCTCCAGCTCCAGCTCCAGCTCCAGAAGTACAGACCAAACACTTCACTCTGAAGTCTGACGTTCTGTTCACCTTCAACAAAGCTAGCCTGAAACCAGAAGGTAAGCAGGCTCTGGATCAGATGTACAGCCAGCTGAGCAACCTGGATCCGAAAGACGGTTCCGTAGTGGTTCTGGGCTTCACTGACCGCATCGGTTCCGAAGCTTACAACCAGGGTCTGTCCGAAAAACGTGCACAGTCTGTTGTTGATTACCTGATCTCTAAAGGTATCCCAGCTGACAAAATCTCCGCACGTGGCATGGGTAAATCTAACCCAGTTACTGGCAACACCTGCGACAACGTGAAAGCGAAAGCTGCGCTGATCGATTGCCTGGCTCCAGATCGTCGTGTAGAGATCGAAGTTAAAGGTAGCAAAGACGTTGTAACTCAGCCTCAGGCTTAAGTTCCCGTCTAATAAAAAACCCCGCATTGCGGGGTTTTTTTTGTCTGTAATTCAGCACACAACCGATGACTTACCTATCAGAAATCGCGTTACTTTTCTTTGCCGAGCATAGCTTGCAGATCATGCTTAAGGCTGGACATCTTACTGACATACTTCTCTTTGTTTTCCGCATCTTCAATCAGTTGAACAACCGTCTCAGATAACGTTTTACCACGGCGCTGTGCAAGCCCAGCTAACCGCTGCCAGACCACAAACTCCAGGTCGATAGACTTCTTGCGAGTATGCTGATGCTCGGCATTAAAATGGCGCTTACGGCGTGCACGAATCGTCTGCTTCATTCGGTTGACCAGCTGCGGATTAATATGCTGGATAATCCAGTCATTAACCTGTACCGGTTCATGTTCCAGTTTCAGCAAAACATCGACGGCCTCTTGTGCGGCGCTGGCTTCAATGTAACGGGTGATGGGTTCGCCTTCCCGGTGTTTTTTCACCAGATATTTCCACTTCCAGCCGCTTTCAAGATTTTCCAGTTGTTGATATTTCATTGCGATCTCAGTGTGACCGTATAACTCTTTTCAGGATAACAGTTTTTTCTCAATGTGCTGAGAAGAAATCTGCAACTGTGATACCAATAAAGCCAACCATAAAAGATACTTCCCTATTCTCCGTGAGCTTCCCTGCGGCATCAGGTATAATCACGCACTTTACATCTGACTAAAAATAGCGACATTGACTATAAATACTCTTTCCCGGCGCTTTCTCGCCCCTGCGACTGAGGCATACCAGGCGCTATTTGCCCTGCCTGACTTAGCCTCAGAAAATGACTCTCTCTTTAGCGAACTCCAGGCGCGTTTGCATTATGCGTTGGAGCAGTTCCTGCATCCGCAAGGTGTCTCTCCTTTCTTGCTGGTCAAGGCGCCAGAAGAAAAAGAGTACCTACAGCTCCTCACGCAAACCACCGTTTCGCTGCGCGATAACGATGAGTCGATCCTGACCGGTGTCAACTACCAGGTAAACGGCAGCAAAGTCAGTATGACGCCAGCCAGTAGCCCGGATGATAACTTTGCCAGCACAGGGCCAGTTATTTTTGCTGACTGGGCCGAAGCCGAGCAGCTTTTTGGCTGCGTGCGCCAATTCAACGGTGAAATTACGCTACAGCCAGGCCTGGTGCATCAAGCAAACGGCGGCATTCTTATCCTGTCATTGCGCACACTTATGGCACAACCGCTGCTATGGATGCGCTTGAAAAACCAGGTCATGCAACAGTGCTTTGACTGGCTCTCTTTTGACGATGCACGCCCTTTACCTATTAGCATCCCATCCATGCCATTGACGTTAAAGGTGATGTTGGTTGGCGATCGCGATTCGCTGGCTGATTTCCAGGAAATGGAACCGGAAATCGCGCAAGAATCGCTGTACAGCGAATTCGAAGACAATCTACAGATTACCGACGAAGAAACGTTGAGGCAGTGGTGTCAGTGGGTGTGGGGCATTGCACGCGAGAAATCCTTGCCAGGGCCTGCGGCAGACGCCTGGCCACTGCTGATGCAAGAAGGCGCACGTGATACTGGCGATCAGGAGATTATGCCGCTTTGCCCACTGTGGATAACGCGTCAGCTTCGTGAGGCAGCACCGTTCACCACCGATAACTTCATTACCGCCGAGCAGCTTAGAACCATGCTGGTGCAGCGTCAGTGGCGTGAAGGTTTCCTGGCAGAGCGTATGCAGGATGAAATCTTGCTTGAGCAGATCCTTATTGAAACTGAAGGCGAATGCATTGGGCAAATCAACGCCCTGTCCGTTATTGATTTCCCTGGCCACCCTCGCCCATTTGGCGAACCATCACGTATTAGTTGCGTGGTACACATCGGTGACGGCGAATTTACCGACGTTGAGCGCAAAGCCGAACTGGGCGGCAACATTCACGCTAAAGGGATGATGCTGATGCAGGCTTTCTTAATGGCCGAGCTGGATTTAGACCAACAGCTGCCCTTCTCTGCCTCGTTAACGTTTGAGCAGTCCTACAGCGAGGTCGATGGCGATAGCGCCTCTATGGCTGAGCTGTGCGCGCTCATTAGTGCACTCGCGAATGTTCCTATCAATCAAAGCATCGCGATGACCGGTTCCGTTGATCAGTTCGGTCGCGCACAGCCGGTCGGTGGTTTGAATGAAAAAATCGAAGGTTTCTTTGCTATCTGCGCCCAGCGTGGCTTAAGCGGCAAGCAAGGGGTGATTATTCCTTCTGCGAACGTGCGCCACCTGAGCCTTGCCGTCGAGGTACAGGAAGCGGTGGAAGCTGGGGAGTTCACCATCTGGGCGATTGATGACGTTACCGATGCGCTGCCGCTTCTGACTCAGCTCAACTGGGACGGCGAAGGCCAGACACTATTGCAAACGATTCAGGAACGTATCGCACAAGCCACGCAGCCGGAGCCTCGCTACCGCTATCCGTGGCCGTTACGCTGGTTAAACCGCGCTAATTCCAACTGATCGGACTTGTTCAGCGTACACGTGTTAGCTATCCTGCGTCCCGAACTCAAAATAAGGCTTACTGAAAACATGGTAGATAAACGCGAATCTTATACAAAAGAAGACCTTCTTGCCTCTGGTCGCGGTGAACTGTTCGGCGCAAAAGGCCCGCAGTTGCCAGCACCAAGTATGCTGATGATGGATCGTGTCATTAAAATGACCGAAACCGGCGGCAATTATGACAAAGGTTATGTTGAAGCTGAGCTGGATATCAACCCGGACCTGTGGTTCTTTGGTTGCCACTTTATCGGTGATCCGGTGATGCCTGGCTGCCTGGGCCTCGACGCAATGTGGCAGTTAGTCGGTTTCTACCTCGGCTGGTTGGGCGGCGAAGGTAAAGGCCGTGCACTGGGTGTAGGTGAAGTGAAATTCACCGGCCAGGTTCTGCCAACCGCGAAAAAAGTGACCTATCGCATTCACTTTAAACGCGTGGTTAACCGTCGTCTGATCATGGGTCTGGCGGATGGTGAAGTGCTGGTTGATGGTCGTCTGATCTACAGTGCTACCGACCTGAAAGTCGGCCTGTTCCAGGATACCTCTGCATTCTAATGCGTTTTATCACCATCATGCGTGATAGATAAGTATTGTGAATCTAAAGGCGAAACCTCCGCACTGCGGAGGTTTCTTTTTAAAGAGACAGTGTCAGGCAACTACGGCCCTGTCCTCCATGGCTTCTCGCCAGCCTCCCAGCCAGTAAGACCTTTGGTTAATTGTCTGGTATGGACACATCTCTTTTGATCGTCCGGTAATACCGGCTTGATATCCACGCTGATGTGCTCGTTCCAGGCGATCTCGCTTTTGTCTCTTCATGCCTCGTTTCCCTCATATCTTGGTCTGGTGGAAAAGAAAACAGTGGTTACAAAGTATGCAGCCACATAATACGAATACCGCTAAACAATGCCCCCGTCAATGCGCAGAATTCATACCAATGTCATATTTGTGAGCTACTCAGAAGTTCATTTGTACAAAAAATGTGACGTAGCATAAGTAACTGACTGACCATAGAGACAAAAAAAACCGCCGCCGGTTTTGCACCGACGACGGCTTTAGAACAATTAATTCTACTTATGGTTGGCGATTGATGGTCTGAGCGATAGAAGCCGCTTCCTGACTCCAGGCCTGCGCCAGCATTTTGACCATTGCATCATAGCCATCCTGCTGTTGTGCCACTTCAATGTGGAACGGACGTTTGGTCAACTGCCCTTGATGGTTCAGTAGCCATTCTCCGCTCACCACCACTTTGCCATCATAACGGCCATGGAAACCGCTCACCGAGACATTGAGCGTATCCTGCTCACTGCCTAATGGCTGTGAGGACACCACCCAGCCCGGCAACTGGTTGCTCAGGTTAGAAACCAGCGTGGTGCGCAGCTGTTGATCCAGCGGGCTTGCCCACAGGTTATTGCTGGCAATCACATACTGGACATCGCTGGTCTGATAAACCACACCGCTACCGGCCAGGAAGTCAGGGATGTTAACTTGCTCCACCCACAGCAAGCGCTGGCCTGAATGTGCGCTGTTTTGTATCGTGCCCGTTGCCACTGGCAGTTGATAGTACGTTTTATTCTCGCTACTGCTACAGGCCGCCAGAAGGCAGGCCGCAGCCAGAACTAACCACTTTTTCATTATTTCGCCCTCTTAGGCTCTGGATCTTTTTTATCCTTCGCTTC
Organism: Kluyvera fluvialis; assembly: GCF_059725275.1. NCBI lineage: Bacteria > Pseudomonadati > Pseudomonadota > Gammaproteobacteria > Enterobacterales > Enterobacteriaceae > Kluyvera > Kluyvera fluvialis. The sequence continues at coordinate 3,116,165 of NZ_AP046142.1, forward strand.
GAATACCAGCGCGTTACTCTTCTCATTCAACGTTTTCAGCACCGGCTGCAATTCACGCAGTACTTGATCCAGACGTTGCATGTCAGCGACCATTTTATTGTAAGCCGCAGAACCTGGCTGGAAGCCTTGCATACTGCGGTTCAGCTCACGCAGTGTTTTCTGCATATCGGCTGGCAGCTGCTGCGCAGACTGGCTCGCGGTAATCTTATTGAGATTATCCAGCGTAGTTTGCAGGCGGCGCATCGTGTTCTGACTTTCGGCCAGCGTATTGGTCGCCTGTTCAACCATCGGCGTTAACGGCAGATTGTTGAATTTATCCAGCGTTTCCATCAGGCGTTGCTGAATTTGCGCCAGACCACTGCTCACGGTCGGAATAATGTCTTTGCCTTCAAATGACTTAACGTCGGCAACGACCGGCTCTTTTGGATAGAAATCGAGATCGACATACAGCGCACCGGTCACCAGGTTGCCAGTCTTCAACGCCCCGCGCAGGCCGCGACCAATCAGAGTAGGCAAATGACCACGAATATCTGGGTTATCGCCAAACTGGGTGACTAAACGCTGCGGTTCGATACGAATCAATACCGGAATACGGTAGTCGCTGGTTAACGTCTGACGTAAGCCCGGATTAAAGTACGGCACTTGCGCCACTGTACCCATCCGAATACCACGGAACTCTACCGGTGCTCCCGGTTGCAGGCCACGTACCGAATCTTTAAAGAACATCAGGTAATCAATATGTTCGGTATACAGCGAATCCTGAATACTTTTCTGATCGTCGTAGAGCTTAAACTCGGTCTTTTCAGCAATCGGCTGACCCAGTTCTACGCCTTCCGGCACATCAAAGCTAACGCCGCCGCTAAACAGCGTAGACAGCGACCCCATCTCGACGCGCATCCCGGCAGAGGTCAGATCAACCGCCACGCCGCTGTCTTTCCAGAAGCGCACGTTGCTGGTCACCAGACGGTCGTTTGGCGCGCTGATAAACAGCTGATAGGAAATGCTGCGGCTCTGCGGATCAAAGGTGCTGGTCTCAACCGAACCCACGCGATAGCCACGGAACAGCACCGGGTCGCCAGGGCTTAGCTGCCCTGCTTTCTTGCTATCGAGCAACACCCGAATCCCTTTGGCATCCGGCGGAGCCAGCGGCGGAGAGTCGAGCAATTGATAACTCTCCGGTACCGATCCTTTCGATCCCGGCTGTAACTCAATGTACGCCCCCGACAGCAGCGTCCCCAGCCCACTAATCCCCTCGCGGCCAATCTGCGGTTTCACGACCCAGAATACAGAGTCCTTATGCAGCAGCTTCTCCATACCAGAGTTCAGCCGCGCTTTAATTTCCACGTGCGTCAGGTCGTCCGTCAGCGTCGTACTTTCAACCACCCCGACGTCAACACTGCGGCTTTTAATGGTTGTTTTACCGCCCTCAATCCCTTCGGCGTTGGTGGTTATCAGCGTCACCTCCGGCCCCTGGTGGCTGTAATGGTAAAACAGGATCCACGCGCCAATCAGCGCAGTGACAATCGGGAAGATCCAAACGGGAGACCAGTTTTTCACTTTCTGCACTTTCGCCTCCCCACTCTTGGTTTCCATGCTTTTACGACTCCTCATGGCTTGATTCAGGTTCCCGATCCCACGACAAGCGCGGATCAAAGGTCATTGCCGAGAACATGGTCATTATAACGACCAGCGCAAACATCAATGCCCCGATCGCCGGATAGATATTCATTAGCCCGCCAATACGCACCAGCGCAGAGAGGACTGCAATTACAAATACGTCAATCATTGACCAGCGCCCTACGAACTCCACCACTTCATAAATCAGGTGCATACGTTCGCTATCAGGGTGGCGGCGTTTCATACCGTTTGCATCAAGACACAGCCAGGCAATGGCGATCATTTTCAGCGTCGGCACCATAATACTGGCGATGAAAATCACCATCGCCACGGGATAGGAGCCTTCACTCCACAACAAAATGACCCCGGCGATGATGGTTGACGGCATTTTGTCGCCCAGCAGGTCAGTAATCATAATCGGTAAGATATTGGCGGGCAGATACAGCAGAATAGAAGTCACCAGTAGTGCCATCGTCCACTGTAGGCTATTTTTGCGCCGCGCGTGGCCTTTACTGTGACAACGCGGGCATTCCAACTGATCAATAGGCAGTATTGCGGTACAGCACGAGCAGGAGCGTAATCCCTGGCGAATACCGGCAATCCCTGGTTTCATCGGTTGAGTAAGTGGTGGCATAGGGGCGATATCGTCCCACAGCCAGCGCCGGTCAACGCACTGAAGCGTGCGTAGTTGCAGCAGGCAAAACAGACACCAGGGCAGGAAACTGCTGCCGACGCCGATATCACCGTATGCCATCAGTTTCACAAAACTGACCAGCACCCCGGCCAGAAAAATCTCGGCCATTCCCCACGTTTTGAGGGTGAACAAAATACGCGCCAACAGCGTTTTTAACCGCAGCGGCATCCGTACTCGGTTCACTAGTAGCAGAATAGTGACCAGGCAGAACGCTGGCACCAACTGCACAAACAACAAGAAGAAAGTGCCAAGACTTGCGTAGTTTTCAGAGAACATCACGCTGGGAATTTCCAGCAGTTCAATTTCACTGCTGACGCCTGCTACGTTCATGCTGATGAACGGAAACAGGTTCGCCAGCACGAGCATGAAAAGCGCCACCAGGACGTACGCCGTCGGCCGCTGCCTTGGCTCATCCCACGCGGTAGTTAACGTAGTACCACAGCGTGGGCAAGTCGCCTTGTGTCGGTGCTCAAGGTGCGGCAACGCCACCAGCATGTCACATTGTGAGCACAGAATATGCTGCGCAGCATGATGTTGTTCGCACATGAAGATTCCTCAATCAAGCGCCGTTTTTCAACGCTTCCAGATATTCCCACCGTTCAAAAGCGTCTTCCAGCGCTTGTTCCGCCTGCGCCAGCTCCGCCAGTACCTTTTGAGTATGGTCATGAGGCTGGTTGAAGAACGCCGCATCTGCAACCTGGGACTGCAAAGCTTCCAGAGCCGCTTCCAGCGTTTCCAGTTTTTGCGGTAGCTGTTCCAATTCGCGTTGCAGGTTATAGCTTAGTTTAGTACTCGCGCGCTTTGCCGTTTCTGCTTTCGGCGCTGCCGCTTCCGCCGCTTTTTTCACGTTCGCTTGTTTTTGCGCCAATGACTGCGACTGCTGCCCGCGCGCGTCGTGATAACCGCCCACATAGCGGCCAATACGCCCTTCACCTTCGAAAATCCAGCACTCGGTTACCGTGTTATCAACGAACTGACGATCGTGGCTCACCAGCATAACCGTACCCTGATAACCGTCGATCAGCTCTTCTAACAGTTCAAGCGTTTCAACATCCAGGTCGTTGGTCGGTTCATCGAGAATCAGCAGGTTACTCGGTTTAAGGAATAAACGCGCCAACAGCAGACGATTACGTTCACCGCCTGAGAGCGCGCGCACTGGCGTCATCGCACGTTTCGGATGGAACAAAAAGTCTTGTAGGTAGCCCAGCACATGGCGTGGCTTACCGTTCACCATCACTTCCTGCTTGCCTTCCGCTAGGTTATCCATAACCGTTTTGTCCGGATCCAGCTCCGCACGGTGTTGGTCAAAGTAGGCAACTTCCAGCTTAGTCCCGACGTGAATACGCCCGCTATCGGCTTGCAGTTGACCCAGCATCAGTTTCAGCAACGTCGTTTTACCGCAACCGTTCGGGCCAATCAGCGCAATTTTATCGCTGCGCTGTACCTGCGCGGAGAAGTCTTTCACCAGCACTTTGCCGTCAACCTGGTAATTCACGTCTTCCATTTCAAAGACAATTTTACCGGAGCGTGAAGCCTCTTCGACCTGCATTTTGGCGCTGCCCATCACTTCGCGGCGGGCGCTGCGTTCATTACGCATCGCTTTCAGCGCACGTACGCGGCCTTCGTTACGGGTACGACGCGCTTTAATCCCCTGACGAATCCATACTTCTTCCTGCGCCAGCTTACGGTCGAACTCGGCGTTTTGTAGTTCTTCAACGCGCAGTGCTTCTTCTTTCTCCAGCAGATACTGATCGTAGTTGCCCGGATAAGTCACCAGCTTGCCACGATCGAGATCGACAATACGGGTTGCCATATTGCGGATGAATGAACGGTCGTGGGAGATAAAAATAATCGTGCCTTTGAAGGACTTTAGGAAGCCCTCCAGCCAGTCGATCGTTTCGATATCCAGGTGGTTGGTCGGTTCATCAAGCAGCAGCACGCGCGGCGCACTCACCAGCGCACGGCCCAACGCCGCTTTACGCAGCCAACCACCGGAGAGCGACGCCAGCTCGGTATTAGGATCTAACCCGAGTTGATCCAGCACTTCGTTAATGCGGTTTTCCAACTGCCACAGGCCGTGGTGATCCAGTTGTTCCTGCACTTTCGCCAGCTCTTGCAGGTTTTTATCGCTAGGATCGGTAATCACCAGATGTGAGATATCGTGGTAGCGTTTGAGATAAACCGCTTGTTCTTCAATACCTTCAGCAACAAAATCGTACACGCTGCCCTGCACGTTACGCGGCGGATCCTGCTGCAAGCGCGCGACAACTAAATCTTGTTCATAAATGATGCGACCGTCGTCCAGACCCTGCTCACGGTTGAGGATCTTCATCAACGTCGATTTACCCGCGCCGTTGCGCCCTACCAGGCAGACACGTTCGTTATCCTCGATATGCAATTCGGCATTATCGAGAAGTGGTGCATCGCTGAACGACAGCCAGGCACCGTGCATACTAATTAATGACATTCTTTATTCCTTTCAGGCTGCGGTAATCAGCCAGCAGTTGTGGATCTGACGGTTACGGGCAAAATCCTGCGACTGTGTTTTTTGGGTAATATCTTGTGCTTTCAGTCCCAGTTCAGCCAGGCCGTCGTGATCCATACGGAAACCGCGTTTGTTATTGGAGAACATGATAGTGCCGCCTTTACGCAGCAGACGTTTCAAATCCTTCATTAGACGCAGATGATCGCGCTGAACATCAAACGCATCGTCCATGCGTTTTGAGTTCGAGAAGGTTGGTGGATCGATAAAGATAACGTCGAACTGCTCGTCAGTGTCGCGCAGCCACGCCAGTACATCCGCCTGCATCAGGCGATGTGAGCGGCCGGTTAAGCCGTTCAGGCGCAGGTTACGTTCCGCCCATTCCAGATAAGTACGGGACATATCCACCGTGGTGGTTGAACGTGCACCGCCCAGACCCGCATGAACACTGGCGCTGCCGGTATAGGAGAACAGGTTCAGGAAGTCTTTCCCCTGGCTCATTTGGCCCAGCATCCGGCGCGCGATACGGTGGTCAAGGAACAGGCCCGTATCCAGATAGTCGGTCAGGTTCACCCACAGGCGCGCATTATACTCGCTCACCTGCATGAACTCGCCCTTCTCGCTCATCTTCTGGTACTGGTTTTTACCTTTCTGGCGTTCGCGGGTTTTCAGCACCAGCTTGTTCGGTGCGATGCCCAGTACAGAAATAGTCGCCGCGATGATATCGAACAGGCGTTGACGCGCTTTGTTGGCATCAACGGTTTTCGGTGGCGCGTACTCCTGCACCACGACCCAATCGGCATAACGGTCAACGGCGACGTTGTACTCTGGCAGGTCGGCGTCGTACAGGCGGTAGCATTCGATCCCTTCCTGTTTCGCCCACTTCTCATATTTCTTCACGTTCTTGCGCAGACGGTTAGCATAGTCTTCGGCCACATTGGCTTTCACTTCACCAGTGCTTTCTGCTACGTGATAGTTTTTCTGCACACAGTCCAGCGGGCCGTTTTTGGCTTTAAACTGGCGGTCCGCTCGCAGAGAAACGCAGCTTAATAGCTCTGGCGAGGCGCTAAACAGCGACAGGTTCCAGCCGCCAAACTGGTTTTTCATGGTGCGACCCAGCAGGCTGTGCAGCGCAATCAGCGCCGGTTCGCTTTCCAGACGCTCACCGTATGGCGGGTTACTGATCACCGTGCCGTACGGGCCTTTCGGTAACGGATTGGTTAACTGTGCCACGTCTTTTTGTTCGAAGGTGATAAGCTCGCCAATGCCCGCGCGACGGGCGTTGCTGCGCGCAATTTCAACGACGCGACGGTCGGTATCAGAGCCATAGAAACGAGACTCATAAGCCGCCAGACCGGCACGAGCACGAGTTTGCGCTTCGGCTTTCACTTCCTGCCACACCACTTCGTCGTGATGCGCCCAGCCGCCAAAACCCCAATGGCCGCGATGCAGCCCTGGCGCACGGTCAGTTGCCCACATAGCGGCTTCAATCAGCAGTGTGCCGGAACCACACATCGGATCGAGCAGCGGTGTGCCTGGAACCCAACCGGAGCGCATCACGATCGCCGCCGCAAGGTTCTCTTTGATAGGCGCAAGGCCGGTACGATCGCGATAGCCGCGCAGGTGCAGGCCTTCACCGCTGAGATCAAGAGAGATATACGCCGTTTCTTTATTCAGGCGTACGTTGATGCGCATGTCCGGGTTTTCACGATCGACATTCGGACGCGGCAGATTCTTACGGGTGAAGGCATCGACGATGGCATCTTTAACCTTCAACGCGCCGTACTGGCTGTTACGGATAGTGTCGTTCAGCCCATTAAAGCTCACGGCAAAAGTGGCATCCGGGGTGAAGATCTCTGTCCAGTCAATGGCTTGAACGCCAAGATAAAGATCGAGATCGCTCCAGACGCTACACTCTCCGAGCGGCATCATGATGCGCGAAGCCAGGCGACTCCACATCAGGCTTTGGTAAAGAAGGCGCGTGTCTCCCTGAAAATGGACCCCACCCTGGGTAATTTTGCACTCTTGCGCGCCCAGACCTTCCAGTTCAGTTTTTAACAGCTCTTCCAGCCCACGGGCCGTACTGGCAAACAGAGAATTCATATCGTCACTTTTACTCGCAGAAAATTGTTGCGCATTATAGCCAATCTGCGTCCCATGTCATAAAGTTAAAGGCTTATTTTCGACTCAGGGACAGCGTCATGGCTACGTTATCGCGACTTTTTGTTCATCCGGTGAAATCAATGCGCGGAATTGGGCTTACCCACGCCTTTGCTGATATTAGCGGGCTGGCGTTTGACCGCATTTTTATGATCACCGAACCTGATGGCACCTTTATTACCGCCAGGCAGTTCCCGGCGATGGTGCGTTTTACCCCTGCAGTCCTTCACGATGGTTTACATCTCACCGCACCTGACGGCAGCAGCGCGCTGGTGCGATTTGCTGATTTCGCCGGGCAGGCGTCACCGACCGAGGTATGGGGCAACCATTTTACCTCGCGTATCGCGCCAGATGCCATTAATCAGTGGCTATCGCCGTTTTTTAAACGCGATGTCCAACTGCGTTGGCTGGGTTCAGACCTCACCCGTCGGGTGAAACGCCACGATGCCGTGCCGCTCTCTTTCGCCGATGGTTTCCCATTTTTGCTCACTAACGAGGCCTCACTGCGCGACCTTCAAAGCCGCTGCCGAGCCAGCGTGAGCATGGAGCAGTTCCGGCCTAATCTGGTGGTCACTGGTGTTGAGGCCTGGGCTGAAGATAGCTGGAAAACCGTGCGTATTGGCGAGGTCGTTTTCGATGTTGCCAAACCGTGTAGTCGCTGCATCTTTACCACCATTAGCCCAGAAAAAGGGCAAAAACACCCTGCGGGTGAACCGCTCAGCACTTTACAGTCGTTTCGTACCGACCCCAGCAGCGGTGATGTTGATTTCGGCCAGAACTTAATTGCCCGCAATAGTGGCGTGGTACGCGTTGGCGATAGCGTGGAAATTCTCGCCACTGGCCCGGCTAAAATTTATGGCGCAGGAAAAACGGACGACGCAGTTGCACCACAAATTCAGCAAGACGCACAGGTAGAAATTGACTGGGAAGGGCAAGCGTTTAATGGCAATAATCAGCAGATTTTGCTGGAGCAATTAGAACAACAAGGAATCCGCGTTCCTTACTCTTGCCGTGCAGGGCTTTGCGGCAGTTGCCGCGTCACACTGGTGGAAGGTGAAGTCAGCCCATTAAAGAAAAGCGCAATACGCGATGATGGCACTATTTTGAGCTGTAGCTGTGTGCCGAAAACAGCGCTGAAGTTGATGCGTTAAACGGCCTGTTCCAGGCTGTAACCGTCCAGCCCCGGCTGCGGTTGCAGCCTGTCGTTCATGACTTTAATCGGATCACCCAGTTGCATCGTGCGCCCTGCCAGCAGCAGTGCGGGTTGTGCAAGTAGGCACAGCGCGGCGTTTTCACCCGGCTCGACCACTAACAGATTAACCTGGCTGTCATCATCGCTCAGCCACACGCTCGCAGCATCACCGATGACCGGAGACCAGGCGTCGTCGTGAGCACGGAAATGCCAGCTTTTCGGCATTTGTGGTTTCAGAAAACGAATCGCCACCAGCGCATTTAAAATTAATTCGGCACGGTGTTCTTTAGACAGCAAGAGATCACGGCATTTCTCTTCAAAGGAAAAATAAAGCGCGGCGTCATCGACGCAAAAACCGGTTGGCGCAAAAGCATCAGGCGTTAACATGCGGCGAGCAAAACGTGAGCGAAACAACATACCGTTGGCTAAATCGAGCATCATTCTGTCGTGCTCTTCATCATAATACCAGCGCCAGTTATCATCCGGTTTAATTCGCATTTATCACCCCTATCAATTCCCGCCTCCAATGCTTTGCCTGTTCTTCCGTTTCATTGCTTAGCCCTAAATAATAAAAGACCAATATGTTTAAATAAGCAACAATGTGGAAATATAAAACAACCAGGGCCGGAAATAAAGCCCTGGATCACATTACGGGGAAAAAGACTAGATGTGTCTGACGATTTCTTTAATCAGCGGTGGGCCTTTAAAAATAAAGCCGGAATAAATCTGCACCAATGATGCACCAGCCGCCATTTTTTCACGCGCGGCAATCACCGAGTCGATACCACCGACGCCAATAATAGGTAGCTGGCCTTTTAATTCCGCCGACAGCATACGAATAATCTCGGTGCTTTTTAATTGTAATGGACGACCGCTTAAGCCACCCGTTTCATCACAATTTTTCATCCCCTGAACCAGAGAACGATCTAATGTCGTATTGGTTGCAATGACGCCATCAATATTATGACGCACTAAACTGTCGGCTACCTGGATCAGTTCTTCATGAGAAAGATCGGGGGCGATCTTCACCGCCACAGGAACATATTTATGATGCTTTTCCTGCAATTCAGATTGCTTATTTTTAATACCGGCAAGCAGATCATCCAGCGCTTCACCATATTGCAAAGTACGCAGCCCTGGGGTATTTGGCGATGAGATGTTAATCGCGATATAACCGGCGTAGGCGTAGACTTTATCCATACAAATCAGATAGTCATCTTTACCCTGCTCGACCGGAGTATCTTTATTTTTACCGATATTAATACCCAGGATACCGTTGAAATGCGCTTTTTTAACGTTCTCAACCAGGTTATCAACGCCGTGGTTATTAAAGCCCATGCGGTTGATCAAACCTTCTGCATCGACAAGGCGGAACAGGCGCGGTTTATCGTTACCCGGCTGTGGACGCGGCGTGACAGTACCAATCTCTATTGAACCAAATCCCATGGCTCCTAAGGCATCAATACATTCACCATCTTTATCCAGACCCGCCGCCAAACCCAGTGGGTTTTTGAACGTCAGTCCCATACAGGTGACTGGTTTTTCCGGTACATTCTGGCGCACCAGTGCTTCCAGCGGTGTTCCGGTTATACGGCGTAATTGTTGAAACGTTAATTCATGAGCGCGCTCTGGATCGAGCTGAAAAAGTGCTTTACGAACGAAGGGATAGTACATGAACTCTCCTGGATTCCCGGTGTGCAAACCGGGGGCGTATTATGTGCGATATCGCTCAGAAAGGGAATTGACCTGTGGCAAAAAAAGCGCAATCGTTTTCTTTATCGCGGCATAGCGCTATGCGCCTATATGCATTTTCCAGTATATCTACGCCAGAAAAAGTATTTCGCCCGCCCTTTCACCTCTGACACACTCGATAAAATGTTATCAATTTTAGATTAATGTGTGTTTTTGGTTATAAGGAGAGATTATGCGCGTCATCACTTTAGCCGGTAGCCCCCGCTTCCCCTCCCGCTCCAGTGCGCTGCTGGAATACGCCAGAGAAAAGCTCTCAGCGGCAGATGTTGAAGTTTTCCACTGGCACTTGCAGAACTTTGCCCCCGAAGATTTGTTCCATGCTCGGTTTGATAGCCCCGCACTACAAACCTTAACCGAGCAGTTGAGCCATGCCGATGGGCTTATCATTGCCACGCCAGTATATAAGGCCTCGTTTGCTGGGGCATTAAAAGCCCTGCTCGACCTGCTGCCAGAGCGGGTGCTTGAAGGGAAAGTGGTATTGCCGCTGGCAACCGGTGGAACGGTAGCCCATATGTTGGCGGTCGATTACGCGCTAAAACCGGTGCTCAATGCACTGAAAGCACAAGAAATTTTGCAGGGAGTATTTGCCGACGATAGCCAGGTGACGGACTATCAGCATAAGCCGCAGTTCAGCCCGAATTTGCAAAACCGGCTCGACACGGCGTTAGAGGCATTTTGGCAGGCGCTGCACCGCCGCGATATTCGCGTTCCGGCGTTTCATCAGCAGTTTGAACAGGTATAAAAATAACGCCGGATAGCGCTGCGTTTTTCCGGCCTACAATAGACTTATCGTAGGCCGGGTAAGACGTAGCCTCCACCCGGCGTTTTAGTTACGCTAGCGCTTTAGTAATTTTCTCGTACAGATCGCCAGACAGGTTTTCCAGCCCTTTCAGCTGTTCCAGCGCCGCACGCATCAGTGCCTGACGTTTCGCGTCATAGCGTTTAAGGCGAATCAGCGGTTCAATCAGACGAGAAGCCACCTGCGGGTTACGGCTGTTCAACTCGGTCAACATTTCAACCAGGAATTGATAACCGCTACCGTCTGCTGCGTGGAACGCGGCTGGGTTGCTACCGGCAAATGCACCAATCAGCGAGCGAATACGGTTCGGGTTATTCATGCTGAAGGAGCGGTGATTCAGCAGCTTGCGAACCGTCGCCAGCACATCGTCTGCTGGGCTGGTCGCTTGCAGAATCAGCCATTTATCCATCACCAGACCATCATGATGCCATTTGTCGTCATATTCCTGCATCAGCGCATCACGGCACGGCAGTTCCGCCGCTACTGCCGCAGAAAGCGCCGCCAGCGCATCGGTCATATTATCGGCCTGATGATACTGCTGGCTCACCAGCTTATCGCCCAGCTCACGGTCGCCAAACGCCAGATAACGCAGGCAAGTATTGCGCAGCGTACGTTTGCCGATATCCGCGTGTTCAACACGGTAGCTATCAAGTTTGTTGGCGTGATAAACCGCCAGGCACTCATCGGCCAGTTCAGTCGCCAGCGTGCGAGTCAGCGCCTCGCGTACCGCCGCAATGGCAATAGGGTCGATAATCTCGAACAGCTCGGCAATTTCACTGGCAGACGGCAGCGTGAGGATTTCAGCTGCCAGCGCCGGGTCAATCTGCTCATCAAGCAGAACCGCGCGGAACGCATCGGCAACATGCACCGGCAGCGACAGCGGCTGGCCTTGCTGGTGACGCGCCACGTTCAGCTTGATATAGGTTGCGAGCAGGCTCTGCGCCGCATCCCAACGGGAGAAATCATTACGCGCATGGCGCATCAGGAACGTCAGTTGTTGATCGCTCCACTTATATTCCAGTTTCACGGGCGCAGAAAACTCACGCAGCAGCGATGGCACTGGCTGGTAGTAGACGTTATCAAACACAAACGTCTGCTCGGCCTGGGTCACGTTCAGCACGTTATGCACCGGGTGGCCATCTTTTTGCAGCGGGATCACCTTCCCTTCGTTATCGTAAAGCTCGATATCAAATGGAATATGCAGCGGGAATTTCTCTTCCTGCTCAGCGGTGGCTGGCGTGCGCTGGCGAATGGTTAAGGTGTACTGCTCGGTTTCTGGGTTGTAGTCGTCGTGAACGCTAACGACCGGAGTCCCAGCCTGGCTGTACCAGCGGCGGAAATGCGACAGGTCAACGTTCGACGCATCTTCCATCGCCTGCACAAAATCGTCACAGGTGGCCGCACTGCCGTCATGGCGTTCGAAATAGAGCTGCATCCCTTTCTGGAAGTTAGCCTCGCCCAGCAGAGTGTGCAGCATACGGATAACTTCTGCCCCTTTCTCATACACCGTTAGGGTATAGAAGTTATTCATTTCAATAACTTTATCTGGGCGAATTGGGTGCGCCATCGGGCTGGCGTCTTCCGCAAACTGAAGCCCACGCATGGTGCGCACGTTGCTGATGCGGTTAACCGCGCGAGAACCGAGGTCAGAGCTAAATTCCTGGTCGCGGAATACGGTTAAACCTTCTTTCAGGCTTAACTGGAACCAGTCACGGCAGGTCACGCGGTTCCCCGTCCAGTTATGGAAATATTCGTGACCGATAACACGCTCAATATCGAGGTAGTCTTTATCGGTGGCGGTATCGGTACGCGCCAGCACATATTTGGAGTTAAAGACGTTCAGGCCTTTATTCTCCATCGCGCCCATATTAAAGAAGTCAACGGCGACGATCATATAGATGTCGAGGTCGTACTCGAGGCCGAAACGATCTTCATCCCACTTCATCGAGTTTTTCAGCGAGGTCATCGCCCACGGCGCGCGGTCAAGGTTGCCACGGTCAACGTACAGTTCTAACGCCACATCACGCCCGGAGCGGGTTTTGAAGGTGTCGCGCAGCACGTCGAAATCACCGGCCACCAGCGCAAACAGGTAGCACGGTTTTGGGAATGGGTCTTGCCACTGCACCCAGTGGCGACCATTTTCCAGTTCGCCTTCGGCAATGCGGTTGCCGTTAGAAAGCAGGAACGGATATTTGGTTTTATCGGCGGTAATTTTTGTCGTAAAGCGCGCCAGAACGTCCGGGCGGTCAAGATACCAGGTAATATGACGGAAACCTTCCGCTTCACACTGGGTGCATAACGCTTCGCCAGACTGGTACAGCCCTTCTAATGCGGTGTTCGCGGCTGGGCTGATTTCATTCACAATCTTCAGGGTAAAACGCTCTGGCAGGCCAGCAATCACCAGCTGGTTATCTTCTTCTTTATAGTCGGCCCACGGCTCGCCGTTCACATGAAGGGAGACAAGCGTTAAGTCTTCACCGTTCAGGCGTAGCGGCACATCAGACGCTGCGTGACGGGAAACCTGGCTTTCCGCAGTCACAACGGTTTTTGCGGCATCCAGGTCAAAGGCCAGGTCGATATCACTAATCAGGTAGTCCGGCGCACGGTAGTCGTGGCGGTACTTGGCTTGGGGCTGTTGTGTCATAAAAAACCTTTAGCATCTTATGTAAATGTCATCTCCAGTCTATTCCTGTTGTGTTAAACACGCTATGCAGAATCTTCATCTTTTCCAGTCAAATAGGGAAAAATGATACATTTACGCAACATGACGCACAACACGCGTAGCGTACTGTTCGTGCCTTATGGTGTGATCGGGGTTCAATAAATCGATAAACAAGGTATACTTCTGCGATTCTCCCCTGTTGTTTAATGTACTAAACGCTCCTGTGAGAGGATGCTACTGCGCACAATGACACAATTCGCTTATCCTGTTCTGCACTCGCTGCTTGATACAGATGCCTACAAACTGCATATGCAGCAGGCCGTTTTCCACCACTACTATGATGTGAACGTGGCGGCTGAATTCCGCTGCCGTGGAGACGATCTGCTAGGCATTTATGCTGACGCAATTCGCGAACAAGTCGAAGCTATGCGTTCGCTCACACTGCGGGATGACGAGTATTACTGGTTATCCGGGCTACCTTTCTTTCAGCAAGATTATCTGGACTGGCTGCGTGACTTCCGTTACGACCCGCAGCAAGTCACCGTGACTAACGACAACGGCAAGCTCAATATCCGCCTTGAAGGCCCCTGGCGCGAAGTCATCATGTGGGAAGTTCCCCTGCTGGCGGTGATAAGCGAGCTGGTTCATCGCTATCGTTCACCGGAAAGCGGTGTGCCCCAGGCGCTGGAAATGCTGGAACAAAAACTGGTTAGCTTTAAACAGCTGACGGCGGATATCGATATGTCCGCATTCAAACTCATGGATTTCGGCACACGTCGCCGTTTCTCTCGTGACGTCCAGGAAGCGATAGTTAGCCGACTCCAGCAAGAACCGTGGTTTACCGGCACCAGTAACTATGACCTGGCGCGCCGCCTGTCGCTCACGCCAATGGGTACGCAAGCGCACGAGTGGTTCCAGGCGCATCAGCAAATTAGCCCCGACTTAGCCACCAGCCAACGCGCTGCGCTGGCGGCGTGGCTGGCGGAATACCCTGACAGCCTCGGCATCGCCCTGACCGACTGTATTACGATGGATGCTTTCCTGCGTGATTTCGGTCTTGAGTTCGCCACCCGTTATCAAGGGCTGCGCCACGACTCCGGCGACCCGTTCGAGTGGGGCGAAAAAGCCATTAAGCATTATCAGAAATTAGGAATCGACCCGCTAAGTAAAGTGCTGGTGTTCTCCGACAATCTCGATTTGCCAAAAGCAGTGGAGTTATATCGCCACTTCTCATCACGCATTAATCTAAGTTTCGGTATTGGCACGCGCCTGACTTGCGATATCCCACAGGTAAAACCGCTGAATATTGTGATTAAGCTGGTGGAATGTAATGGCAAACCAGTGGCAAAACTCTCCGATAGCCCCGGTAAAACCATCTGCCACGATAAGGCATTTGTCCGCGCATTACGTAAAGCCTTCGATCTGCCACAGATTAAAAAGGCCAGTTAATCGACAAAGGGAGCCTGATTGGCTCCCTTCTTCTTTATTTATTTCTTAAAACACCCTTTATCTGTGCGAATTCTACTTGTCTGATAGAAGATGACAGGTAACATAGATATCCCCCCGCTATTATGGGGAAAACGATTTTTTTATTGGACTACGAAATAGAGAGACTATTATGAGCGTTGTGCCTGTAGCCGACGTACTCCAGGGCCGCGTAGCCGTTGACAGCGAAGTCACCGTGCGCGGCTGGGTACGTACCCGCCGAGATTCAAAAGCTGGCTTTTCCTTCCTGGCCGTCTATGACGGTTCCTGCTTTGATCCTGTACAGGCCGTTATTAATAATTCTCTGCCCAATTACAATCAGGAAGTCCTGCGTCTGACCACCGGCTGCTCCGTTGTCATCACCGGTAAAGTGGTGGCTTCTCAGGGCCAGGGCCAGAGCTTTGAAATCCAGGCGACCAACGTGGAAGTGACCGGTTGGGTTGACGATCCCGATACTTATCCAATGGCGGCAAAACGTCACAGCATCGAGTATCTGCGTGAAGTGGCCCACCTGCGCCCGCGCACCAACTTGATTGGCGCGGTCGCTCGTGTACGTCATACCCTGGCGCAAGCGCTGCATCGTTTCTTTGACGAGCAGGGGTTCTTCTGGGTATCCACTCCGCTCATCACCGCTTCGGATACCGAAGGTGCTGGCGAAATGTTCCGCGTTTCTACGCTGGATCTGGAAAACCTGCCGCGCAACCCACAGGGTAAAGTGGATTTTGACAAAGACTTCTTTGGTAAAGAGTCCTTCCTGACCGTTTCTGGCCAGTTGAACGGCGAAACCTACGCCTGTGCACTGTCAAAAATTTATACTTTCGGCCCAACTTTCCGTGCTGAAAACTCTAACACCAGCCGTCACCTGGCGGAGTTCTGGATGCTGGAGCCAGAAGTGGCATTTGCCGATCTGGAAGATAACGCCCGTCTGGCAGAAGCGATGCTGAAGTACGTCTTCAACGCCGTGCTGACCGAACGTGCCGACGACATGAAATTCTTCGCAGAGCGCGTAGATAAAGATGCCGTTGATCGTCTGCAACGTTTTGTGTCTACCGACTTCGCGCAGGTTGATTACACCGATGCCGTCACTATTCTGGAAAACTGTGGCAAGCAATTCGAGAACCCGGTGTACTGGGGCGTGGATCTCTCCTCCGAGCATGAACGTTACCTGGCCGAAGAGCACTTCAAAGCGCCAGTTGTCGTGAAAAACTACCCGAAAGAGATCAAAGCCTTCTATATGCGTCTGAACGACGACGGTAAAACCGTTGCCGCGATGGACGTTCTGGCACCAGGAATCGGTGAAATCATCGGCGGTTCCCAGCGTGAAGAGCGTCTGGACGTGCTGGATGCGCGTATGGCTGAAATGGGCCTGAATAAAGAAGACTACTGGTGGTATCGCGACCTGCGTCGTTACGGCACCGTGCCACACTCTGGCTTCGGTTTGGGCTTTGAACGTCTGATTGCCTACGTAACTGGTGTACAGAACGTACGTGATGTGATCCCATTCCCAAGAACGCCACGTAACGCCAGCTTCTAACGTAACTCACTTCTCAAGGCCAGCCTTTGTGCTGGCCTTTTTTTAACTTCTTATGTAAAGATGTCTCTATTAAGTTTAACAAACTTAAACATCAAGACCTTACCTTCCGTAGTATGTTACGAGCCATTTCGCCGCAACAATTTCGTACAAAAAACAACCTAAAGCTTGTTGCAACTCAGATTAGCCTAATCCCTTAGCATATTTTTCAGGCAAAAACACAGCTATCTGGACGGCTAAATTTTATCATAAGAAAATTATCACTCATCCGCCCAGTGCAATAAGAAAAAACGTTATGCAAATAAAAGATAAGGAATTCATATTGATAGATATTCAATCGTTTAATTATTACGCGTACGTCTCAGAATTTTGAGTTAGTTCACAAAGTTCCTTAATTTACACAGATTCTTACACATTATTTCTTTTGCTTACTTATTCTCGATGTTTGTAGCATTTTCAGGCTAGCGAAAGAATGTTTTGAATGGAAAGATGCCTCTCAGACACATAAAGACACCAAACTATCATCAATAGTTCCGTAAATTATTATTGACGGAAGTAATTGGCGGCAGTGGCGAGTGTCTATAAAAAAAACCTAATGAGGGTAATAAATAATGATGAAGCGTAATATCCTGGCAGTGGTAATCCCTGCTCTGCTGGCTGCTGGCGCAGCGAATGCTGCAGAAATTTATAACAAAAATGCCAACAAACTGGACTTCTATGGTAAAGCAGTTGGTGAGCACATTTGGACCACCAATGGTGAAACCGGTAACGAAGACACCACTTATGCCCGTATCGGCTTCAAGGGCGAAACCCAGATCAATGATCAGCTGGTGGGTTACGGCCAGTGGGAATACAACATGGACGCTTCCGGCACGGAAGGTTCTCAGACGACTAAAACTCGTCTGGCGTTCGCTGGCCTGAAATTTGGTGACGCAGGTTCTATCGACTACGGTCGTAACTACGGTGCTATCTACGACGTAGCGGCATACACCGATATGCTGGTTGAATGGGGCGGCGATTCTTGGGCTGCAACCGACAACTTCATGAACGGCCGTTCTTCTGGCCTGCTGACCTACCGTAACAACAACTTCTTCGGTCTGGTTGATGGCCTGAGCTTCGCGTTGCAGTATCAGGGCAAAAACGATCGTGACAACAAAGTTGCGACCACTTATGACGACGTAACCGGCGCAGTTGATGTTGTTGGCTACGGCGGCAACGGCGCGAAAGCAAACGGCGACGGTTTCAGCACCTCTACCCAGTATGATTTCGGCAACGGTATCGCACTGGCAGCAGGTTATGAAGTTGCTGACCGCACCAACGAGCAGGTTAATCCTGGTCACAACGCGGCTGGCGATACCTGGGCGAGCGCTGGCGGTAAAAAAGCTGAAGCATGGTCAACTGCGGCTAAATACGATGCGAACAACATCTACGCTGCTGTAATGTATGCTCAGACTCTGAACATGACTCGTGAAGCTGACAGCAACTTCGCGAACAAAACCCAGAACATCGAAGCTGTGGTTCAGTACCAGTTCGACTTCGGTCTGCGTCCATCCCTGGGCTACGTTCAGTCCAAAGGTAAAGACCTGATCGCTCGCGGCGACTTCAAAGGCGGCGACGCTGACCTGGTTAAATATATTGAACTGGGTACCTGGTACTACTTCAACAAGAACATGAACGTATACGCTGCGTACAAGTTCAACCTGCTGGACGACAACACCTACTCTAAAGCTAGCGGTCTGGCAACTGACGACCAGGCAGCTGTAGGTGTCGTTTACCAGTTCTAATCAGCAGACCCCTTTGTTATATCCCTCAAAAGCAGGACTTCGGTCCTGCTTTTTTGCGTTCATGAGATGAAGATCGTAACTTTAGAAAACCTTCGCGCTTTTAGTCTCTAATGGTTGGCATTTTGTAAATCTACCGTTAACCTGATAGCGGATTTCCCCCGAACTTATAAATGGAACCTCGTCATGTTTGAGAACATTACAGCCGCCCCTGCCGACCCGATTCTGGGCCTGGCCGATCTGTTTCGTGCCGACGAACGCCCGGGAAAAATCAATCTCGGGATTGGTGTGTATAAAGATGAAACCGGCAAGACCCCGGTTCTGACCAGCGTGAAGAAAGCGGAACAATATCTGCTGGAAAATGAAACCACCAAAAACTATCTCGGTATTGATGGTATTCCTGAATTTGGTCGCTGCACGCAAGAACTGCTGTTTGGTAAAGGCAGCACTATCGTGAGCGAAAAACGTGCGCGCACCGCACAAACTCCTGGCGGCACGGGTGCTCTGCGCGTGGCGGCGGATTTCCTCGCTAAAAACACCGATGTAAAACGCATTTGGGTAAGTAACCCAAGCTGGCCGAACCATAAAAGTGTTTTCGGCGCAGCCGGTCTGGAAGTCCGTGAATACGATTATTATGATGCGGAAAAACATGCGCTGAACTTTGACGGCCTGGTAGCAAGCCTCAATGATGCAAAAGCAGGTGACGTGGTTCTGTTCCACGGCTGCTGCCACAACCCAACCGGTATCGACCCAACGCTTGAGCAGTGGCAACAGCTGGCTGCGCTTTCTGTTGAAAAAGGTTGGCTGCCGCTGTTCGACTTCGCTTATCAGGGCTTCGCTCGTGGTTTAGAAGAAGATGCCGAAGGTCTGCGTGCGTTTGCAGCGCTGCACAAAGAGCTGATTGTGGCTAGCTCCTACTCCAAAAACTTTGGCCTGTACAACGAGCGCGTAGGTGCTTGTACGCTGGTCACTGCCGATGCCGACACGGCCGATCGCGCATTTAGCCAGATGAAAGCGGTTATCCGTGCGAACTACTCCAACCCACCGGCTCACGGAGCTTCTGTGGTCGCAACGATTCTCAGCAATGACGCTCTGCGCGCTATCTGGGAACAAGAACTGACCGACATGCGCCAGCGTATCCAGCGTATGCGTCTGCTGTTTGTGAACACATTGCAGGAGAAAGGCGCGAGCCGCGACTTCAACTTTATCACTAAGCAGAACGGCATGTTCTCATTCAGCGGTCTGACCAAAGAACAGGTTCTGCGTCTGCGTGAAGAGTTCGGTATTTATGCCGTGGCATCGGGCCGTATTAACGTCGCCGGAATGACGCCGGATAATATGGCTCCGCTATGTGAAGCAATTGTCGCCGTCTTATAAGTGATTGCAGTTATTGCCTGATGACGCATAGCGTTTACCAGGCAAAATAACCGTCACCAATAAAAAAGGCCGCATTCGCGGCCTTTTTTCATATTACCAAACGGGTAATTCGTCCTGAAGGAACGGGTTATGCAAACGCTCATTCCCTAACGTTGACATCGGCCCGTGCCCGGCAATAAACGTCACATCGTCGCCCAACGGCAGCAGCTTACGTTTAATCGAATCAATCAGTTGCGCATGGTCACCACGCGGGAAATCGCTGCGCCCTACGCCACCTTTAAACAGTACATCACCTGAAATCAACAGCCGCGCTGATTCATCAAAAAAGACCACGTGGCCTGGTGTATGCCCGGGGCAATGAAGCACCTGCAATTTAACGTTGCCGACACTCACGGTGTCGCCTTCATTCAACCAACGGTCCGGCGTTAGCGGCTGGCAATCCTCAAGACCGAACATCCGGCTTTGCGCCGGCAGCCCCTGCAACCAAAACTCATCTTCTTTTTCCGGCCCGATAATTGGCACACCATAATGCTGCGCCAGTTCCGCCGCCGCCCCAACATGGTCAAGATGGCCATGGGTCAGCAAAATTTGCTGTAACGTCACACCCGCTTCCGCGACCTGCTGTTTGATGGTTTCAGCATCACCACCTGGATCGACCAACGCCGCCAGCTTAGTTTGCTCACACCAGATCAATGAACAGTTCTGCGCGAAGGCAGTGACCGGAATGATACGATAGTTCATGTTGCTCCTGTTTATACTCTAAATGCTCGCCATCATGCTGATTTATCACTAAATCAGCACTGTGTTGGGCGTAGAGTTACCAGTGCCTTACCGGCCCGGTATCAATATGCACAAAGTTGCTACGTGGGTAATATCCTACACCACCTGCGCGCAGAGATAACGCAGCTTTGCGTATATTACTTAATGAAACACCTTCAATATGGAAATCCATTGCCTGACCCTTGGTGTGGTAACTCTTTTTAGCTACCCCACTGCTGTGCGCTCTCAGCTCATTATTGGTATCAACAGAACGATAACCAGAAATCAATTGCACAGGTTTGCTCGTCCCTAATAACCCCTGAAGGCGATAGAGTTGATCAAACAATGACGGATCAATACTCTTTATTTTATTCGCGCGATAATCCCGGAAAAAATGGTTTAGTTTTGCTAATTCATCCTGAATATAGCCTCGGCCGTCAAAAAACTCGGCTTTTATCAACTCACCCGTATGTAAATTACTCAACGTTAAAATACGCGGGCGTGGGGTCGAGAGGGTAGCAAATGCAGGCGTAGGCAAGATGGCCGCTGCGCCCAACGCAACACCACCTAATGCCAGCAATTTGCGGCGATTAGCGTCAAATTTGTCCATGATAATCAGGTCTACAGTAAGTAAAGGTGATCGAAATATATGCACTTCTGGCGCACGTAAAGCACCTTACCGGTCATCAAAGCCAGCGTCAAGGCGGCCCCCCGCGCAGACATGCAGGCCCCGAGCAACCAGGACCTGTATGTCTACTTTTTATTCGACCACAACATTACCTGAACTACTTCATTTATCTGATTAATTGTTCCGCTTTTGACAAAATTTGTGCACCGGATCGCGCGGTCACATCATAATTGTAAATATCTGTTCGATATTGTGTCTGGCCGTCAGCGCCGACAAAGGCGGTGAGGTAATAGAGATTAACCGGAATATTCTGCCGGATATTAACGTAACGCGTATTCCCCTCTTTCAGCGCATCGGAAATTCGCGCATCATTCCAGCCCGCATCCTGCAACAGCATATTCGCTAAATCGGAGGCCTTATTAACACGCACACATCCTGAACTTAATGCCCGCGCATCTTTCTGGAACAAATTATGATTCGGCGTATCGTGCAGATAAATCGCATCTGAACTCGGCATATTAAATTTATAACGCCCTAAGGAGTTATGTGCGCCAGGCGCTTGCTGGAAACGGAACGGTAAATTGGACGGGGTAATCGTTGACCAATCAACCTGCCACGGATCAATCGCCTCTTTGCTACTCCAGCCACGCATCACAGTATAATTGTGGCGTTCGAGATACCCCGGGTCGTTACGCAGTTTCGGCAGAATATCGTTACGCGCCAGCGTCGGCGGCACATTCCACGGCGGGTTAACCACCACGTTATTCAGTGCACTGCTCATCATCGGCGTTTTACGGTCTGGTCGGCCAACAATCACTCGCGAAGCCAGCACTTCGCTGCCATTAAGATAATACACCAGCGAGTAAGCCGGAATGTTAACCATAATACCGGTGGAGAGTTTCCCCGGCAGCAGGCGCAGACGTTGGATGTTCAGCGCCAGCACTCCCGCGCGCTCGGCGGATGAGACATTGAGCCAGTCTCTCGTGGATGCTCCGATAACACCGTCAGCCCCTAACCCTTGTGCCGTCTGGAAACGTTTCACGGCCTCGACCAATTGACGGTCATAGGCGGCAGGCCCACTTTTCACCACTTTCTTGCTGCTACCAACATTGTCACCAGGCAGAGGAATGTCCGGGCTATTATCCAACATGCCGTTGCGCTGTAAAATTTCACGCAGCGCCGGGACATCATTACTCCATTGGCCCGGACGTAGCGATGCCGTTGACGTTAGCTTGGGCCACGGGCGAGAATCCCCCACCAGCGCTAACAATGCTTGATGCATCGCGGCGTACTGTGGGTGCTGCGGCGACAGCGCGGTAACAAACGGCACTAACATGCCGCTATCAAGCGCCAACTGCCATTGGTTAATCACCGACAACGGCGGCGTGCCCAACGTATAAGGTTTGGCGCTGTACAGCCAACGGTTGCCCTGAACAGGGATCCCGCTGATGAAATGCAAATAGCCCATCAGAGCGTCAGACAGCACCACATCACGCGCCATGCCGCTAACGTTAGGATTGGTGAGCAGTTCTACCCATTGGGTAAACTGTGGTTGAAAACCGGCAATCGCCACTTCGGCCAACTGCTGTTGGAAAGCGCGCACTGCTTCACGGTTTTCCCACATCGGTTTCATCCCTCTGGCGGCATACAGCGTCACCAAAGGGTTGAGATAAACAGGTTTGTAGCCGGTAGGCAGTACGGCCTCAATATCGGCGCGGCTTTTCGCTGCCGCCCCTTCAGCCAGCGGCTGAGTGCCAACAAAAGTCGCCATCACCGGAGACTGCGCCCCAGAATGCAAAAGCACCGACGATTGTTCAGCTGGCGTTGCAGTGCCGTCAGAAGGAACCAGTTCAGGCTCATCCGCAAAGGCAGTAAACAGTGGAGCAAACGTCATTGCCAGGCACAAACTTATGGCTGACAACCGACGACCATTTTCATTTTTCAGCAACATCCCTTGCCCCCTGTTAAATATACGAATACCCGTAACGTGGGCTTATCTTCAGTATATAAAGACAAAAACTTTTTTGCCCGTTCAAATGTAAAGAAGTCTAAAGATAATAACGTGCTGGCAAACAAATGAGGATCAAAAAAGGCGGCATTGCTGCCGCCTTGGGTTGCGTATTCGGACTTTTCTGGGGATCAGGTCACTATTTGGCCTGATTTATCGCCCCTAAGAGGCATCGGCAGTGCCCGGTAATGTCTCCGGTAGCTGTGCCGCAAAACCGCGCAGACCAACGACATGTACGTGTTCATGGTTGTTCACCACTTTACGCACCAGTTTATAGGTTGTGCCTTTCTCTGGGCTGATGTTTTCTGGTGCTGCGATAATCAACTGCATCTCCAGTCGCTCGCACAGCTCGAACAGCGTAGCGATGGAGCGCGCATCCAGACGGGCCGCTTCATCGAGGAACAGCAGACGGCACGGCGACAAGTCCTTGCCGCGCAGACGGCGCGCTTCATCTTCCCAGCTCTGAACGACCATGACCAGAATCGACATCCCCGTACCGATAGCTTCACCGGTCGAAAGTGCCCCAGATTCTGCGCGCAGCCAACCGTCAGAACCACGGTTAACCTCCACTTCCATCTCCAGATAGCTACGGTAGTCCAGCAGTTCTTCACCGATGGTTTGTGGCGTACGCTGCCCCATATCGATTTGCGGATTGAGACGCGAGTACAGTTTCGCCAGCGCTTCCGAGAAGGTCAGACGGTTGCTGTTGAACAAATCCTGATGCTGTTCGTGTTGTTCAGACAGCACATCCAGCAGCATTGAGTGCGTCTCACGCACGTTGACGTTCAGGCGCACGCTGTTCACCTGACCAAACGACACGTTTTGCAGCCCCTGGTTCAGTTGGCGAATACGGTTCTGTTCGCGCTGAATGGTCTTGCGAATAATATTCGCCACGCTGCGTGAGCTGATCGCCAGTTTCTGTTCACGGTTGGTCAGCTCTTCGGTCAGACGGCTCAGCTCGATTTCCATCTGTTCGATGGCTTCAACCGGGTCATCGGTGCGGATAATATCCTGGCGGATACGTTCGCGCAGGTGCTGATAAACGGCAACAAAGAACTGAATTTTGCGCTCAGGGCGTTTCGGATCTTCCGACATACGCAGCACGTCGCGCAGGTGTTCGTTGTCCGCCACCGCCAGACGCAGCGCACCCAACGCTTTATCCGACATTGAACGCAAATCATCAGCGGAGAGATAAGCCAGCTCGCGACGGTGCAGACGGCGTTCGACGTTGTTGTCTTTCACCAGGCGCATTACCGCACACCAACCGGCTTTCGCATTCACCACCTGCTCGCGCATTTCCAGATAATCACGCTCCAGCTTGCGCAGCTTACGGGTCAGGTTATCCATCTCCGCTTCACAGAAGGTCAGCGCTTTTTCTAACTGGTTACGACGCGCACGGTTATTGCTGAGCTGAGCATGGAGTTCGTCACGACGCGCACGCGCACGCTCTTCAGCCCCGGCATCGGCGCGCACACCGATATCCTTCAGCTCTTTATACAGGTCGTTGAGCAGCTCTTTTTTGGTGTCGTACGAGCTTTTCAGCGACGCCAGCACTTGGCTGTACTGGCTCACCTGCGCAGCGTGAGTACGCATGGCATCACGCGCGCGGCTACGTTCGCTTTCTGCCTGTGCCAGGCGCTGGCGCAGTTTTTCATTCAGGTCACTGTTGCCACTCAACATGTCAGCCGAGTCGGAATAACCAAAGTGAGCGCGGCGCTGTACCACTTCTGTCAGGGCAAAAGCCTGCTGACGTGCGTCACGCTGCACCTGCTGTGACCAGGCGTAATCTTCTTTCAGTTGTTCAAACTGTTCCGGGTCGCTTTGCAGAACGGAAACCATCGGCTCCAGTTTTGCCAGTTGATTACCGTGTTGCTGGATAAAGCGCGCGGCTTCCTGCGCTTCGTCCAAACGCTCCTGGATTTCATCCACACGGTCGGCCAGCGTTTCATCCGCCAGCAGGCTGAGGCGAGGCAGCAGGCGGTTGAGCATCGCAACGCCCTCTTTCGCCTGCTCAAACTGAACTTGCTGTTGCTGATTGTCGTTTTCGTGGCTGCTGAGCGCGCGCTCCAGTTCATTACGACGACCATTCAGTTTGCGAATTTCGGCTTCCGGGTCATCGTCAAAGGCCACTGACAAATGGCTACCGATAAAGCGGCTGAATGCTTGATGCAGACGCTGGGTTTTCTGTACGTCAAACGACAGCGTAGCGAAACGCTCGGACAGCACTTCACGCTCGGCGTGCAGACTTTCAATGCGGCTTTCACGCGCGGCGCGGCCAAACAGCGGCAGCGTCGGGAAGCGCGAATAACGCCACTGGCGATCGGAGGTTTTCACCACCACCGCTTTTTCCAGCTCATCGACGTTAAATACGCTGTCGTCGAAGGACTGCGGGTCCCCCTCGATCAGGTAGAGATCTTCCGGGCAATCTTCCAGACCTTCGAGGTATTCGGCGATCTGCGAGAGATCCGGTACGACAATGGCGTGACGTGACGGGCCATACAGCGCGGAGAAGTACGGAGCATCATCCAAGCTAACGTCATCATAAATTTCAGACAGCAGCACGCCGCCAAAACGTTCCGCCAGCGCGTTAAGGCGCGGGTCTTCCGAACCGCCAGGCTGGCTGAGACGTTCGATTTCCTCATCAACCGCACGCTTACGTGCGCCCACTTCATCGCGCTCAACGATGGCTTCGCGCTCACGCTCCAGCAGTTGTTGCAGGTACTCGGTTACGTCCTGGCTGGACTCAAACTGCTCACCGCTCTGCTCACACAGTTGGCTGAGGCTGTTTTGCGCCGCCAGCCAAACCGGTGCGCGGTGCATCAGCGCGGAGATGCGCGATTGCAGTTGTTCCTGCTCCTGACGCAGCGCCATGCGCTGTTCGCGCGCGTCGCTAACGCAGTCGCTCAAGGCGGCAATGCGTGCTTCCAGCTCGTGGTGCAGCGTTTCAAGTTCGTCGATATCGTACTGTTTGCCCTGACGTTTGCAGAACTCAGCCAGCAGACGCTCAGCCTCCTGCTGCTCACGCAGACGCTGTTCCAGCTCGTTTAAACGGCTGCGCAGCGGCTGCGCTTGCTCAGCCAGATGGCGCTGGTTAACGCCATCGCGCAGCAATTCACGCGCCACATCCCAGGCTTCGTTACGCGCCAGCGGGCCGTTGATCGCCACCACAATCTGGTAGGCCTGTTCAAACTGGCTGTGCGCAGTCTGCGCAACGCTCATTTTTTGTTCAAGCGAGAGCAGTTTTTCCGTCGCTTCCTGCTCTTTTGCCTGGAAGGTTTCCAGCCATTCGGCGGCGCTGTCCGGGGTTAAATCCGGCAGATGACACAGCTCTTTGGCGCGTTGTAACGCTTGCAACGCCTGGGTGTACTGAATGGCACGCGTCTGCTGTACGTCCAGCGCCTGCTGGTAATCCGCCAGTTGGCTTTTCAGCTCATCCACTTCCAGCTCGGCCGCTTCGGCGCGGGCTTCGTTTTCTTCCTGCTGTTCGGCGGCTTCTGCCACCACTTCGTTTTGTTCTTCCAGACGAATTTGCAACTCGTCGAGATCCGCTTCATAGCGTTCGATTTTTTCTTGCTGACGCAGCGCTGTTTGCACCAGATTCAGGTGGTCGCTGGCGGCCTGGTGATCGGCCTCCAGATCCCCTTCTGCGCCGTTGTGCTCTTGCAGTTCACGCGCCATTTCGACGTGTTTGAACTGCTCTGCGGCAAGCTGGGCGCGCGAGGTAAACAGCTCGCGACGGTATTCCAGAGCTTTGTCCAGATGCACTCGACGCTCGTTGGCGTGGCGCATATAGTCCGCCGCTACGTAGTCGGTCGCTTCTGAAATCAGGTGCTTAAACAGGTCACGGTCAGACTGCGTGACGCGAATCGCTTCTAGCGTCATGCGGTTTTCACGCAGTGCCGCTTCCATATCCTGGAAGGCTTTACGCACGCCGCTGTTTTCCGGCAACAGGTAGTCGCGCAGCGAGCGGGTGATGGCGCTGGAAATACCACCGTACAGCGAGGCTTCAATCAGGCGATAGAATTTGCTGCGATCGGACGCTGAGCGCAGACGGCGCGCCACAATGCCCAAATCGAACATCAGCGAGTGGTAATCGGTAATTGAGTTAAACTGCTTAAACTGTACGCCTTCAATGGTTTCCAGTTTATCTTTCAGCTCTTGCAGCGTCAGCACGCGCGCCTGGCGCTCGTTGAGCGTTTCGGTCAGTAGCTGGGTCGGCTGTATGGACGTTGGCAGCCCCTGGATTGCGAACGGTTTGATGTCAACTTTACGGTCACGCCCGGCGACTTGTTGCAGACGAACGCCAACCACCACACGCTGGTGGCGCGAGTTCATCACGTCAAGCACCGAATAACAGACACCGGCTTTCAGCTTACCGTGCAAACCTTTATCACGCGAGCCGCTGGTCGCACCAGCTTCGGTGGTGTTACGAAAGTGCAGCAGGGTTAAATCTGGGATCAGCGCCGTGACGAAAGCCGCCATGGTGGTGGATTTACCCGCCCCGTTACCACCCGACAGCGTGGTCACTAATTCATCAAGATCAAAGGTACGGGCAAAGAACCCGTTCCAGTTAATCAGCGTTAGCGAACGAAATTTACCGCGATCGATCATTATTCTTCCTCCCCGCTATCGTGCTGATTGTCGTCGTTCTCATCATTGAGTTGCAGATGGTTTTCAATCGCCATCGCTTCGCCATCGCGGATCATGCGCAGCTGTGCTTCGCGCGGATCATCGCCAGAACGGACGTCGGCACCAAAGCGGAAGACCGATTCGGTGATACGGAACTTACTGCTGTCATGGCCCATAAACCACACCATTCCCAGACGGCGCAGACGGTTGAGCGAGGAGCGCACTTTCTCCTGCAATTTCTGCCGGTCAAGGTCAGAACCGGTGGAACGGTTATTAACCAGCTTCAGCAGTTTGCTTTCGTCAGCCAGCGCCAGCAGCTCATCGTACAGCTCCTGCTGGGTAAAAATACCTTCGTTAGCCAGGCGTTCTGGGCTTAGGTAGAGGTAGCAGAGAATTTTGCCGACCATCATATCCAGCTCAGAAAGCACCGAACGCGGAATCAACGTGGTGGAACGCGGGCGCAGGTAGAAAAAACCTTCCGGCGCGCGAATCAGTTCAACGTTATAGCGGGTATAAAACTCTTCCAGATACTCCTGGAAATCCATCAAAAATGCGTGGTTATCCAGCTCGTCCAGACCAATGTGACGGCCAGCACGCAGCGCGCTATCCAGCGCAGGGAAAAGGGGGTTGGCCAGGGCCTGTGCCAGTTTAACCGGCATCACTTGTTCAATATTTGTCGATGACATGCGCCTGTACCTTGGCTCCGTAATCATTAATCGACTGCCATTTTGCCGGCAGTCCGGTGAAATCTGCTTGCGCTACGCCCAAACGTACCGCCTGGTCCACAACGATTCGCGCGACGTCAAAGTGACGCGCGCGCGGATATTGGGCCAGGTACTCTTTGACCACCAGACCGAGATCAAGCGGCAGTTGTTTGGTTTTATAAATGGCTAACTGTTCTTCTATCAGCGCAGCGAGCTGTTCGCGTATTTCGTTAAATTCTTCGTATTCAAGGTCGGCAGGCAGTTCGCCGGTGACCTCTTCATCGCGCAGCGTCATCTCTTCGTCACGCATATCCAGCAGACGATCGGCGCTGGCATGGGTTAACGCCCACGGCGCATCGAAATAAGATTGCACAGACTGGCGCAAACGCTGAGCAAAGACGCGATTTTTATCCATATCGATAGCGGTACGGATAAATTTATGCACGTGGCGATCGTAGCCGATCCACAGGTCAATCGCCTGTTGGCCCCAACTGACGATGCGGTCGAGTTTACTTTGTAAATCAAATACCAGTCGATCGACAAAGTGCAAATCGTTATGGCTCAGCGTCGCATCCTGAATACGCAGCAGGTTGGCTTGCAGCTTATCGCCCGCAGCATCCAGCGTATCCTGTAGCTCACGCAGCGTGCCGGAGGTTTCCGACAGCAGCAGCTCACAGCTGGAAATCGCCGCGCGCCAGTCTTTATTCAATAGCTGAGCGATATCATCTTTTACCGACTGCTGCTGCTCATCCATAATGCGCTGCGTCAGATCGATACTGTCAAAAATTTCAGCAACCGAATACTTCAGCGGCGCGTAAACGTTGCGATGCCAGTGGAACTCGTCGCCACCTTCATCTGCTGAATCGGCAGCCCTTTTCAGCTCGCTTGCCACAATCGATAGCTGCATCGATAAACGCAGCGTGGAAAATTCGCGCTGACGAATATAGTAATCGGTGATGCCGATACCCAGCGGCGTCAGACGATAAATGGCGTTCCCTTCTGTGATTTCGCTGGTAAAGCGGTTCAGCAGACGTTGGCGAACCAGGTCATTAATGGCGTTGTTAGCACGCGTACCGATGGTTTCACTGGTTTGCTCAAACGCATCACTGACGTGACGGAACGCATCCACCAGCTCGCCTTCCGTCATTTCACCTTCCAGCCGCTCGCCGTTCAGCGTTGCGATGGCCAGCAGAAATGAGAGCCTATCGACGGGTAGAGAGATGGCGAAATCATTTTTCCTGGCCCAGGCAACCAGTTCGGGGACTGTCTGGGAAAATTCACTCATCGTTTATCCTTGTTTCTGTCTGCGGCCTACGCGCGGTGACATGAATATAGCGCCCCAGGCTGATATACGGTTCCTGACGGCAGTAGCGCATTTCAAGCTCCAGCAGAAGTTCATAGCCGTCCTGCTGCTTGTATTTATCGCGCAAATAGTCATGAAACACTCGCACACCGGTTTTCCCGTTAATTTGCCAGCCGATCTCTTCCAGCCAGCCATAGACCTGCTGCGGGTCGCGCGGATAGTTCGGCGACAGCGTACGCTTTTTCTTTTTCGGCATACCGACAACGACATAGTCAAAGTTGCCCGCCACCATGTTATGCATCAACAGGCCGTTTGCATTGTAGAACATTAATGATAATGCGCCGCCCGGACGCAGCACTGACCACAGCGTTTTTAACACGTCCTGCGGTTCAGCCACCCACTCCAGCACAGCGTGAAACAATATCAGATCAACCGAGCTTTCCAAATGCTCGGCCACATCCTGCACCGCGCATTGTATAAAATGCATGTTGTGGCTCACACCTCTGTCGCTGGCGGCCTGCTTCGCTCTGGCGATCATTTCCGCAGAAAGATCGCACAACGTCACATGATGCCCGCGCTCCGCCATTTTGATGGCCGTCTGCCCTTCTCCGCCACCGGCGTCAAGAATATGCAGCGGCTGCGAGCCCATCGTCGCCAGCAGTGCGTCCAGATCCTGCCACAGAATAGCCTGGCGCAGCTTTCCTTTAGTGGTGCCATAAATATTGCGCGAAAACTTTTCCGCAATGTCATCGAAATTGCGATCCTGCACAGGACGGCCTCACTTCACCAACCACAAAGGGGCTATTTTGTCACACCCACGGCGAGAATGAAGCTATCTGGTGTAATATCCCTGCATTCATACGGTCAGATGGTTAAAAAAGGTACTCTACAGAATGCTTTTTATGCTGAAAAAGTATATCGGCGGCATGATGCTGCCGCTGCCCTTGTTGCTTTTACTGATTGGCTTGGGAATTGTCCTGGTGTGGTGCACCCGCTTTCAAAAGCTGGGCAAAAGCGCCATCACCCTGGGTTGGCTGTTATTGCTACTGCTGAGCCTACAGCCCATCGCCGATGGTTTACTCAAACCCATTGAAGACAAATACCCCACCTGGCAAGGCGAAAAACCGGCGCAGTATGTGGTGGTGCTGGGCGGCGGATACACCTGGAACCCTGCGTGGGCGCCAAGTTCAAACCTCATCAACAACAGCCTGCCGAGGCTGGCAGAAGGGATTCGCCTGTGGCAGGCCAACCCAGGAGCGAAACTGGTTTTCACAGGTGCGACGGCGAAAACTAACCCAGTGAGTGCCGCTGAAGCCGGTGCTCGGGTGGCCGAAAGCCTTGGTGTTCCGCGCAGCGATATTATCGTTCTCGATACCCCGAAAGATACCGAAGAAGAAGCCAGCGCGGTGAAAGCGGCTATCGGCGATGCGCCGTTCCTGCTGGTGACATCGGCCTCGCATCTGCCGCGCGCGATGATTTTCTTCCAACACGCCGGGCTACATCCACTGCCAGCGCCCGCCAATCAGTTAGCGATTACCTCGCCGCTTAACCCGTGGGAGCGCATTATTCCCTCACCAGTCTGGCTGATGCACAGCGACCGAGTGGGTTATGAAACGCTGGGACGCCTCTGGCAGTGGCTGAAAGGCCGCTCAGGAGAGCCAGGGGAGCAGTGATTTCGCGGCCAGAGAAAAGTTGTCGCGGTTGAATCTGCCGGTCGTCACCAGTTGTTCAACTTCGTCCCACAGCAGATACAGCCAACGCCGCCAGAGGAATGCTTCCGCCACTGGCGCGCGTTGCAGATAATGCCACAGCAGTTGTTCTGCCTGGCCACTTTCGTGCAAGCGGAATAACTCATATTCTCGCGGAGCCCACAAAATAGCCCCCGGGCCAACCATCGCTAATAGCTGGTCGCTTCGCGAGTCTTTGAGCATACTGCGCAAGGTAAAATGGCCGTGCACCAGCACACAGTTATCATTAAAGCCGTCAAATAACGCATCCAGACATTCGCGGGTACGGAACAACAGGCGCTTGTCCTGCATGGTCAGCCCCGTATTTTGATACAGATTGAGTGTCTCCCACAGCACTTCAATGCGCTGGCTATACCATTGCGGCCAGCTATTTTCCTGAGTGCCATCGACAAACCCGACACAGCCTGCACTATCAACGCGATGCCATGCCAGTAACGCTTCAACGATTTGATCTTTCAGTGCATTCCAGCGCTCCGGGCTGCGCGTGGGCGCTTCA
Source organism: Kluyvera fluvialis (assembly GCF_059725275.1). Lineage (NCBI taxonomy): Bacteria > Pseudomonadati > Pseudomonadota > Gammaproteobacteria > Enterobacterales > Enterobacteriaceae > Kluyvera > Kluyvera fluvialis. The sequence continues at coordinate 3,147,972 of NZ_AP046142.1, forward strand.
ACGGACACACCCCGTAACCGCTCCAGCAGCAGAACATCCGGGCCGGGCGTTTCTTCATGGGTCATGACGCCATAAACCACGGGCATTCGCACGGTGCCATTGCGCGCCAGCATCGAAAACTTCCACGCTAATTGCCGGGCGAGCCCCGGTGATGAAAAGCTCCGAGCCAACAATGGCATCGGGTTCCCCTCGGCATCATACAGCGACCACAGCGCGGTATCTGCCTGCTCATTAATGCACTCAACGCGGCTGAGAGATTCACCCAGCAGATGGCTTAATTCTACGCGTAGCTGTTCCATATCGGTTTCCCCCTATAAAAGCCATTGCTTTCATAATGAGCATATGAAATACAAATTTCACCAAACAAGATCAAAATTGCAACAGAAAGGCAGGAAATATTCAGGCGGGAAACGCCCCCTGAGATCCAGAGGGCGGGAATATCATTTCATTTCGGCGCGTACGCGAGCCAGATCTTCCGGGGTATCGACACCCGTCCCCGGCACTTCTTTCGCCACGGCAACGTGAATTTTTTCGCCGTACCACAGCACTCGCAGCTGTTCGAGCATCTCGATGTGCTCCAGCGGGCTTGGCGCCCAGTTGACGTAGCGGCGGACAAACCCGGCGCGGTAACCGTAGATGCCAATATGGCGCAGCAAGGTGTCACCAATTTGTTCACGGCTTTGCGCAAAACGGTCGCGATCCCAGGGAATAGTTGCTCTGGAGAAATATAGCGCGTAACCGTCTTTATCCATCACCACTTTCACCGCGTTCGGGTTAAAGGCTTCTTCTGCATCGTGAATCGGCACGGCAAGGGTCGCCATACCGGATTGGCTGGCTGCTAAGTTTTCAGCAACCTGGCGAATAATCACCGCCGGGATCATCGGTTCATCACCCTGCACGTTAACAATGACGGTGTCATCGCTAAAGCCACATTTCTCGACCACTTCCGCCAGACGCTCGGTGCCTGATTGATGGTCGGCGCGGGTCATGCACACTTCACCGCCCGCCGCTTCAACGGCTTTAGCCACCTCTGGGTGATCGGTTGCAACGATAATTCGCTCAGCCCCAGACTCACGGGCACGCTCCAGCACATGCACAATCATCGGTTTGCCGTTGATGTCCTGTAACGGTTTACCCGGCAGACGCGTTGAGGCAAAACGCGCCGGAATAATCACAACGAAACTCATGGTCGATTCTCTTCAGCAGCTAACACGCGGGCTTCGTTTTCCAGCAATACGGGGATACCGTCACGCAGGGGAAACGCCAGATTATCAATTTTGCAAATCAGTTCTTGCTTGTCCTGGCTGTAGTAGAGTTTGCCGTTGCAAACTGGGCAGGCAATAATTTCAAGTAGACGGTGATCCATGGTTCCTCCTGATGGGCCGTATCGAAAACCAGTGCAGCATATCATAGAGCGCTACCGGTCGGCGTCAATCTCCCAACCGTGTCGTTGTTGCGTAAAGAGTTTTTCAGCGACCGTGCCAAGCATAATTCTTGTGGCGCCCTGCCAACGGGCAAAATCATTGATGGCCTGCATCAACCCATTTTCCAGGCGCTGACTTACCCGTACGCCGTCTTCAAGGTACAGCGCAAAAATCTCCAGCACGCCATCACGACGATGCATTTTGCTGTCCATACGGCCAACAATTTCCCCTCGGTGCAGCAGTGGCAGCACGAAATAACCGTACTGACGTTTCGGCGCTGGCGTGTAACATTCCAGCCGATAACTGAAATGAAATAACTGCTCGCTACGTTTGCGATCCCAAACCACTGGGTCAAACGGTGACAGCACAGCGCTATGCGTGGCGTTAAGTTTGCCTTCTGCCGCCCGCGCAAGCTGCGTAAGCAGGCTGCAATGCACCCACATTTCGCCAAGCTGTTCAACCTCAACCGCCACGACTTTTTGCTGCGTCTGCCACTGTGCCAGCAGTTCGCTGAGATTGGGCTGGCGCAAACGGTAGTAATCCGCCAGCCACTGAGGGCGGAAAATGCCCAGGCTACGGGCGCTATTTTCTAGCATGAGTGCTTCGGCCCGCGGCTGCGGCAGCGCATCGGTGGCGTCATTCCATTCCGGCATTACGCGTTCGGTGAGGTCATACACGCGCTGGAAATTGCGCCGTTCGATTACCATCACTTCTCCGGCGGTAAATAGCCCTTCAAGGTGGCGTTTATGCGGCTTCCACGCCCACCAGCCACTCTCCCCTTTACGTGGATGCGTAAAATCGGCTGAGCGTACAGGGCCGTTTTCGGCAATATGGGATTTCAGCGCGCTAATGTCATCGGCGTGTTCTTCCATCCAGTTTTTAGGGTACTTCCAGCCCATCGTGTGCGGGGCCAGCATACGGTGGCGAACGAGTGGAAAATCACTGCGCGGTAGGAAACAGGCTTCATGCGCCCAATATTCCATCAGTTCCCCGCGAGACAGCGCTTCATCCAGCCATATTGGCGGGTACGCGCCAAGACGGCTGAACAGCACCAGATAGGGGCTACGTGCGACTACGTTGATAGTATCGATTTGCAGCAGCGACATTTGCTGGATGGTACGAAGAATATCTGCCGCAGTAGGCTGGCGACGGGGCCGGTTGAGGAGACCCTGCGCTGCGAGATGAAGCTGACGTGCGGCGCGAAGGGTAAGACGCAGAGAAGCCATGCCATTTCCCCCGAAAATCGCCGACGCCATCTAGCGCCGAGCGAGGGTTATCAGTTCCTGTAGTAGCGTTTGCGCGCGATCGCCACAAAGCACCGCATCAACCGGCAGATACCACCAGTTTTCCTGCGCAAAGGGGCGGCATTTCACCGCATCTTTTTCGGTCATGATCAGCGTTTGACCTGGCGCGACATGCGCTTCGACATCAGCTTGCGTTAGTGCCTGATGATCTGCCAGCGCCACCGTACGCACCGGCGTTAAACCACATGCGTTTAGCGTCGCAAAAAAGCGCGGTGGATGGCCTATTCCCGCCATCGCTATGGCATTTTGCAATGCCGAGACAGGCTGGCGTTCACCGGTAAGCAGATTAATGGCTTCACCCGGGCGCAAGGTCATGGGAATTTCTCCCGGCTGTGGCTCGCCGCCGTTGACGATTCGTGCATCGACGGTTTCCAGGCGCGACGCGCGTTCACGCATCGGCCCCGCCGGTAACCACCAGCCATTGCCGAAGCGACGCTCACCGTCGATCACCACGATCTCTTTATCACGCGCCAGGCGATAGTGCTGTAACCCATCATCAGTCACGATCAACTGTAGATCATGCTCCGCCAGCAGCGCTTTCACCGCGTCAACTCGCAGCGGAGAAACTGCAACCGGCGCGCCGGTACGCTGGAAAATCAGCACCGGCTCGTCGCCAGCTTGCGCCGTGGTGGTTTGTGCTGTGAGCAGCAGCGGATAGTGCTCCGCTTTGCCGCCGTAGCCCCGCGATACCACACCCACGCGAATCCCCTGCCGTTGCAGTTGCTCCACCAGCCAAATGACAACTGGCGTTTTGCCATTACCACCTGCTGTCAGGTTGCCCACGACAACAACCGGGCACGGCGCGCGCCAGGATTTTTTCAGCCCTAGTTGATAGCTCAGGCGAATGAGCCCACTCACCAGGCCATAAAGCCAGGAGAGCGGTAATAACAGCCGCCAAAGCGGCGATTCACCCGACCAGATTTTCGCTATCATTGGCCAAACTGCATTTTGTGCAACTGCGCATAAACACCGCGATGGGCAAGCAGGTCGGCGTGGCTGCCGCGTTCAACGATATAACCGTCTTCTACCACGACAATCTCATCAGCCTGTTCAATGGTAGACAGACGGTGCGCGATGACCAGCGAGGTGCGGTTTTTCTGCAACTCATCCAACGCAGCCTGAATCGCACGTTCTGATTCGGTATCCAGTGCAGAAGTCGCTTCATCGAGAATCAGAATCGGGCTGTTACGCAGCAGCGCACGCGCGATGGCGATACGCTGGCGCTGGCCGCCAGAAAGCAGCACGCCGTTTTCGCCAATAATCGTATCCAGACCGTTATCCATCTTATTGATAAAGTCCATCGCATAGGCCATGCGGGCGGCTTCTTCAATCTGCTCACGGCTGTACTCATCAGTACGCGCGTAGGCGATGTTATTGGCTACAGTGTCGTTAAACAGGTGGACGTTCTGTGAAACCAACGCGACCTGATTACGCAGCGAAGACAGCTTGTATTCACGCAGGTCATGGCCATCAAGCAAGATTTCGCCCTGATCGACATCGTAGAAACGGGTTAACAGGCTGGCAATGGTTGATTTACCCGAGCCAGAACGCCCCACCAGCGCCACGGTTTTCCCCTCTGGAATCTCGAGGTTGATGTTACGCAGCGCAGGAACTTCGCGCCCTGGATAGGTAAAGGTGACATCACGGAATTCGACTTTGCCTTTCGCACGTTCAACGTCGAGCGTACCTTCATCTTTTTCCTGCTCGCTATCGAGAATAGAGAACAGTGTCTGACATGCCGCCATACCGCGCTGGAACTGCGCGTTCACGTTGGTTAACGATTTCAGTGGACGCATCAGGGCAATCATGGAGGAGAAGACCACGGTAATCGTACCGGCGGTCAGCGTATCCATCACGCTCGGGAAGCTCGCGGCATAGAGCACGAACGCCAGCGCCAGAGAGGCAATCAGCTGAATGATAGGGTCAGAGATAGACGATGCTGAAACCAGTTTCATCCCCTGCAAGCGCATTTTATTGCTGACCTTTTCAAAGCGTTTGGTTTCCACTTGCTGGCCACCAAACATCAGCACTTCTTTATGCCCTTTCAGCATTTGTTCTGCGCTAGTGGTCACCTGCCCCATGGTGTTCTGCATGTTTTTACTGATACTACGGAAGCGTTTAGAAACCACGCGAATCGCTATCGACACAATCGGAGCCAATACGATAAGGATCAGCGACAACTGCCAGCTGTAGTAAAACATCATGATAAACAGGCCTATAATCGACGCCCCTTCACGCACCACAGTAATCAGCGCGCTAGAAGACGATGAGGCAACCTGTTCAGAGTCATAGGTAATGCGCGATAACAGAGTACCGGTGGACTGTTTATCGAAGAAAGAAACCGGCATTCCCATCATATGGCCGAACAACCGACGACGCATGGTCATCACCACTTTGCCGGAAACCCAGGAGATACAGTAGCTAGAGATATAGCTTGTAATGCCGCGCAGGATCATCAAGCCAACAACGACCAGCGGCATCCACAGCAGCACTGAGCGATCCGTTTTACCAAAACCATCATCCAGTAATGGTTTGAGAAGCGATAGCATAAACGTATCGCTAGCTGCGTTGAGGACTAACGCAACGGCCGCCACGATCAACCCTGCTTTAAACGGCGCAATAGTTGGCCAGAGTCGGCGGAAGGTCTGCCACGTGGAGAGATCTTTGTCGTTCTGCATTCAAAAAACCAGCTTGTATTGAAATAGCCGCATATTCTACCCGTTATCGCGAGTCTCGCCAAACCACTGATGATACCAACGTGGTAAAAGTTGATCTCGTAAGCCTTCAATCTTCCAGCCTTTGGCGCTGAAAGTGAGCGTGATTTGCCCCTGATGAGGCGTATCAAACCACGCATACTGCCGTTGAAGATAACGAGCCTTAATCTTTACTGAAGGCAGTCGCCACGCGTTATAGCGGGATGCGGAGGCCATTGCAGCGACACCACCAACGCGCTGGATTAACGCCATGCCCGAGGAGGTTGAACTGCCATGATGAGGAACCTGGATAATTGTAGACGCAAACGGCTGCCAAAAATGGCTTAACATTGCCATTTCCGCCGACAATTCAATATCTCCCGTCAACAGAATGCTATTTTTGCCGTCATCGACCCTGACCACACATGAACCGTTATTACCTTTTTGCTCCTTACCGGGTAATGGCCAAAGCGCACGAAAAGTTAAACCCTGCCATTGCCAGGATTGCCCACGCGCACAGGGCTGATGCCCTACCCAGCCAAGCGGGCTTTTGACCCACACCTGCGGCCAGGCTTTTTGCAATGAACGCAAGCCGCCACGATGATCCAAATGATCATGGCTAAGAATAATTCCCTGTGGGGTAAGCCCATGCCAGCGCAACCAGGGAATAATCAGTTGCTCGCCGCTATCTCCTTCCGGCCACGCTAGCCCTGTATCATAAAGAATGGCTTTGTCGCCGCGAGAAATCACCATCGCCAGCCCCTGCCCGACATCCAGCATGGTGACCTGCCAGCGATCTGCCGCTGTTTTTTGCCATAACGGGAAAGCCAACAGCACGCTTAACGATAGCCACAGCGCTACAAATCGCCACCAACCATTCACACGCCAAATCATCAGTGCAAGCCACGGCAGTAACGACACCCCAATCCATGAGCTGCTCACGCTTAACCAGCCCTCGGGCAACAGGCGTAAATAGGCAAATACCAGCGCTATCACGCGATCGGCTGCATACCAAACGCCCATCGCCACCGCCGCAGGAGCACAAATGTGTAGAAACATGCCAAGTAAAATCAGCGGTACGGCAACGAAAGTCACCACCGGAACAGCCAACACGTTAGCCAGCAAAGACGTTAGGCTGATACCGTGAAACAACAGAATTTGCAGCGGTGTAAGCAGCAGCATTAAGCCCAGTTGCAAATGAATAAGGCTGAATAAAGGCCGCGTCACAGGCGGATATCGCCACTCTGGCAACGGCAGCCACTGATACCAGAAAATAAGCGTCGCGACCGCAAATGCCGACAACCACAGGCTATCGGAAAGCACCGCCAACGGGTCAATAAACACAATAGCCGCCAGGCAGCACAACCAAACTTCCCAGCCACTCCACAGCCTACCGCTCAGGCGTAACAAACACCAGATAGCCGCAGCCACCACAGTACGCTGCGCAGGCGGTTGCATACCGGTAAAAGTGGCGTATGCCAACCCACTCAGCAGCGCGGCAATTAACGGTACACGCCAACTGACAAAACGTTCTGGCAGGAAAAACTGAATCCCACGAATAAACAGCCACCCCAGCCATGCGCCAAGGGCGATATGCAGCCCTGAAATCGCCATCAGGTGTGATGTGCCGGTTTGCTGCATCAGAGTTTTAATCTCTGAAGCTACCGATAAGCGCTCACCCATGCCTAACGCCAGCATGACATCACGCCAGGGTAAACCCGCCAACGATGCCTGCAATGAGCCCAGAAAGCGCGCACGTAGGCTACAGGCGCTATCAAGCGGTGCTGCGTCGATAATACGTCCGGTCAACGGCCTATGCTGTGATAACGCATAACGCTGTGAATCAAATCCTCCGTCATTTAGCTGACCATGAACGGCACGAACGCTGAGCGTCATTCGCCACTGCTGTCCTGCACAAGGAGGCTGTGGGAGGTAGCTGCCATACAGCACAATTTCTGGCGCAGGAAAAAGCCGCCGCCCGTCCAGACGAGTTATCTTGCCGCGATGCGTAGTTTGGCCATCGGTTTGTGTTAGTGACATCTCAACGTGGCGATTTTTACCCGGTAGCACCTCGGCAGGCCATTGCATTTGCCAGGCCGCCAACACTCCCCAGCAGAAAAACAGCCCAGTCAGCGCCAAAAGACGCCCCGCGCGCCTACAAAAACTCAGGCCAATCAGCCCCACAATGACAAACGGAATAATGCCTAACGGGGGAAGCGTGGGTAACACACAAAGCGGTAGTATTCCCGCGAGGACACAACAGGCGAGCAGTGGTAAACGCATTGGCAACTCCTTGTTATTCGGGAGTGTCACGCGAACCAAAAAACCTGTCGTTATTGATGTTTGCCGTTTACGTGGCGGATTCCAGTGATTCGTAGCGATTGCATAAGCGTTGCGCTAAATATGCGCGGCGGGTTCCACTCGTAGCGGATCTCTGCAGAAACGAAAAAAGCACCCGTAGGTGCTTTTCTCTCAATCAAGTTTACCGCACAGCGGCGACATGAACTCAATCGTAAATATTGGCGCGGTCGCGCAGTTCTTTGCCCGGTTTAAAGTGCGGAACGTATTTACCTTCCAGTTCCACTTTGTCGCCCGTTTTCGGGTTACGTCCGGTGCGTGGTGCTCGATAATGCAGAGAGAAGCTGCCGAAACCGCGGATTTCAATGCGCTCACCCTGTGCAAGAGTCGAGGCCATATGCTCCAACATCTCTTTCACCGCATCTTCCACTGCTTTGGCAGGGATATGGGATTGCTGGCTGGCAAGTCTTTCAATCAATTCTGACTTGGTCATGATTCCTCCGGTTTCCTTTCAAGGAAAATTAGCTAACAGCTTATTAAACAAGGGCGACCGTAGCCGCCCTTTGTGCTTGATTACAGGCCTAAACCTGTAATCTGTCAAGTAAACTCATCATAATTCAGATTGTTAAATCTGAATTAGTAAGATTACTCGCCTTTAGCTGCTTTGAATGCTTCAGCCATTGCGTTGGAGAAGTTGCCGTCTTCCTGTTTGTTGTTAACAGTAGCGATTGCATCTTTCTCGTCAGCTTCGTCTTTAGCACGAACAGACAGGCTAATTGCGCGGTTTTTGCGATCAACGCCGGTGAATTTAGCTTCAACGTCGTCACCAACGCTCAGAACCAGAGTCGCATCTTCAACGCGGTCACGGGATGCTTCAGAAGCACGCAGGTAACCTTCAACGCCGTCAGCCAGTTCTACGGTTGCGCCTTTAGCGTCAACTGCAGTTACTTTACCGTTAACGATAGCGCCTTTCTTGTTCAGAGCAACCCAGTTGTTGAACGGATCTTCTGCGAGCTGTTTAACACCCAGGGAGATACGTTCACGTTCTGCGTCAACCTGCAGAACAACTGCAGCGATTTCGTCGCCTTTTTTGTATTCACGAACTGCTTCTTCGCCTGCAACGTTCCAGGAGATGTCAGACAGGTGAACCAGGCCGTCGATGCCGCCGTCCAGGCCGATGAAGATACCGAAGTCAGTGATAGACTTGATTTTACCTTCAACACGGTCGCCCTTGTTGTGGGTTTCCGCGAACTGCTGCCATGGGTTGTTTTTGCACTGCTTCAGACCCAGGGAGATACGACGACGTTCTTCGTCGATATCCAGAACCATAACTTCCACTACATCACCAACGTTAACAACTTTGGATGGGTGGATGTTTTTGTTGGTCCAGTCCATTTCGGAAACGTGAACCAGGCCTTCAACGCCTTCTTCGATTTCAACGAAGCAGCCGTAGTCAGTCAGGTTGGTCACGCGACCAGTCAGTTTGGTACCTTCTGGATAACGCTTAGCGATAGCTACCCATGGATCTTCGCCCAGTTGTTTCAGGCCCAGAGAAACACGAGTACGCTCGCGGTCGAACTTCAGCACTTTAACAGTGATTTCGTCGCCAACGTTTACGATTTCGCTTGGGTGCTTAACGCGTTTCCAAGCCATATCGGTGATGTGCAGCAGGCCGTCAACGCCGCCCAGATCAACGAATGCACCGTAGTCAGTGAGGTTCTTAACGATACCTTTAACTTCCATGCCTTCCTGCAGGTTTTCCAGCAGCTGATCGCGCTCTGCGCTGTTTTCGGATTCGATAACGGCACGACGAGAAACAACAACGTTGTTACGCTTCTGGTCCAGCTTGATTACTTTGAATTCAAGCTCTTTGCCTTCCAGGTGCAGAGTATCACGCACTGGACGAACGTCTACCAGGGAACCTGGCAGGAACGCACGAATACCGTTCAGCTCAACAGTGAAGCCACCTTTAACTTTGCCGTTGATAACACCAACTACAGTTTCAGCGTCTTCGTAAGCTTTTTCCAGCGTGATCCAAGCTTCGTGACGTTTAGCTTTCTCACGGGACAGCAGGGTTTCACCGAAGCCGTCTTCTACTGCATCCAGAGCAACGTCAACTTCGTCACCAACCTGGATTTCCAGTTCGCCCTGGGCGTTTTTGAACTGCTCTGCCGGAATGGCGGACTCAGATTTCAGACCGGCGTCAACCAGTACTACGTCTTTGTCGATAGCAACAACAACACCACGAACGATGGAACCCGGACGGGTTTCGATTGTTTTTAAGGATTCTTCAAATAGTTGAGCAAAAGATTCAGTCATGTTTAATCTTCAGGTTAATATTAACGTCCACCTGGCTCCGTGCCGGATGGGGTTGTTTCACATACCCGCCGTCAATCCATTGCAGCGGGGGTACTGCAAATTCGGTCGCGTTTTACGCGAGAGCCAACTTCTGGCGCGCATAGTCTAACGCTTTTTCAATTACTTGCTCAATGCTTAAGGTGGTGGAATCCAACACTAAAGCATCGGAGGCAGGAACCAGTGGCGCAACAGCACGATTACGATCGCGATCATCACGCTCCTTTATCTCTGCCAAAAGGCGGTCAAAGTTAACACTAAAGCCCTTTTCCTGCAACTGTAGCATACGGCGGTTTGCCCGTTCTTCCGATGAAGCATCAAGGAAGATTTTAACCGGCGCATCCGGGAACACGACCGTGCCCATGTCGCGACCATCGGCAATCAGGCCTGGCGCTTCGCGAAAACCGCGCTGACGGCGAAGAAGCGCTTCACGTACGCGGGGAAATGCCGCCACTTGCGAAGCCGCGTTAGCCACTTCTTGAGTGCGGATTTCGCCGCTCACATCTTCACCTTCCAAAATCACTTCCAGCGTTCCGTCGGTGGAGACAAAACGAACGTCAAGGTGCACTGCCAGCGGGACTAACGCATCTTCCGATGCGACATCAACATGGTGATGCAGGGCCGCCAACGCCAGCACACGATAAATCGCGCCCGAGTCCAGCAAATGCCATTGCAATGCTTCTGCCATTGCTTTGCACAGCGTGCCTTTACCCGCGCCGCTTGGGCCGTCAATGGTAATTACCGGGGCAAGTGCCGTCATTTTTATCTCCTTAATAAAAGGCATATACAACGTAAACGCCGCGCATTATACGCATCTCTGCGTCAGACGGTTACTATTGTCTGCTATTTCCAGAGTTCGCCTCGAAAAAAGGAGAATAGACAAGTATAGCGGGCTAGCAAAACGCTAGCCCGAAAAGTGGTGCGGATTTACTTTTGGTCAGCCGCAATGCGGTCACGGATATGCTGTGCACGTTCCGTGAATACGAGTGTGAGTCGAACAATGATTTGGTGTGACCGGCATCAAGCGCCGCCAGTTTTGTAAGCGGTCATGGCTGAACCGACCAATGCATTCGTATCAGTTCCCTGCATATGTTCACAGCCCACCAGCAGGACGGTGGAAATGGTGCTCTTGCCCGGTAAAAAAGTCCGAAAAAAACGCCGACATAATGCCGACGTTTTTACCGATCATTTTTTGAATCTATTTCATCACGCCAGCGTACTAATTCGCGCCAACTGTTCGAAATAATCCGGGAAGGTTTTCGCTGTACATTTCGGGTCAAGGATGGTCACCGGCGTATCGGACAGCGCCACCAGCGAGAAGCACATCGCCATACGGTGATCGTTATAAGTCCCGATTTCGGCAAAATTCAGCGCTGTAGGTGGCGTCACACGAATATAATCTTCGCCCTCTTCCACTTCAGCACCCACTTTACGCAGTTCGGTCGCCATTGCGAACAGGCGGTCAGTCTCTTTTACGCGCCAGTTGTAAATGTTGCGCAGCGTCGTTGTCCCTTTAGCAAACAGCGCTGCTGTCGCGATAGTCATTGCTGCGTCAGGAATATGGTTCATGTCCATATCAATCGCGTTCAGTTCACCGCGCGTACAAGCAATAAAATCATCGCCCCAAGTGATGGTTGCCCCCATTTTTTCCAGCACGTCAGCAAAACGGATATCGCCCTGTACGCTGTAACGGCCGATACCGGTCACCTTCACCGTACCGCCTTTAATCGCCCCTGCGGCAAGGAAATAAGAGGCAGAAGAGGCGTCTCCTTCGACCAGATACTGGCCCGGAGAGACATATTGCTGATTGCCACGTACGATAAAGCGCTGGTAATTCTGGTTCTCGACGTCAACGCCGAAAGTTTTCATCAGGTGCAGCGTGATATCGATATACGGTTTGGAAACCAGATCGCCTTTAATGGTGATGGTGGTGTCTTGTGGAGCCAGCGGTGCGGTCATCAGCAACGCCGTCAGGAATTGGCTAGAGACACTGCCGTCCACTTCCACGCTACCACCGATAAAACCGCCTTGCAGGCGCAGCGGTGGGTAGTTTTCCTGCTCCAGATAAGTAATTTGCGCACCGCCCTGACGCAGGGCATCCACTAAATGACCAATCGGACGTTCTTTCATACGCGGTTCGCCGGTCAGAACGATGTTGTTTTGGCCGAGGCAAAGTGCCGCCGCCAGTGGGCGCATCGCCGTCCCCGCGTTACCTAAAAAGAGTTCTAGCTCGTCAGAAGACTGAAGCGGGCCGCCGTTGCCGGTGACTTCGCAGCAAGTGCGGTCATCAGACAAGGTGTAGTGAATTCCCAGCGCTTTCAACGCATTCAGCATATGGCGAACATCATCACTGTCCAGCAGGTTGGTCAGGACGGTGGTGCCTTGTGCTAAAGCCGCCAGCAGCAAAGCCCGGTTAGAAACGCTTTTAGAACCGGGTAAATTAATGGTGCCGTCTACGCGTGCGATAGGTTGTAACGTCAGGGATTCCATGAAAATCAACTCTCAAAAACAGAAGTAATAACCCCACGGTTTAGCCGTGGGGATGAAGTGTAGAGATAAACTAAATTAACCGTGACGGCGTTCGAAATCTCGCATGAAGTCCGTCAGCACCTGGACGCCAGCCAGCGGCATGGCGTTGTAGATAGAAGCACGCATCCCGCCAACCACACGGTGGCCTTTGAGCGCATGTAGGCCTGCTGCAAAGGATTCTTCTAAGAACAGTTTATCCAGCGCGCTATCCGCGAGCTGGAACGGTACGTTCATGCGCGAACGGTTGCTGCTCGCCACATCGTTACGGTAGAAATCGCTGCTATCAATGGTGTTATACAGAAGATCAGCCTTCTGCTGATTGATGCGATCCATTGCCGCAACGCCGCCCTGCTCTTTCAGCCATTTGAAGACTAAGCCTGCCAGATACCAGGCAAACGTCGGTGGGGTGTTGAACATCGAGTCGTTATCATTGAGCACGGTGTAGTCGAGAATGGATGGGCAGGCGATGTGCGCTTTACCCAGCAAATCTTCGCGAACGATAACCAGCGTTAAGCCCGCAGGGCCAATATTTTTCTGTGCGCCCGCGTAGATAACACCGTAGCGGCTAACGTCGATAGGACGAGACAGAATGGTTGAGGAGAAATCTGCGGCGACCACGACATCTTTGCCGAAGTCTGGGGTTTCATCGATAGCAATACCGTCGATGGTTTCGTTCGGGCAGAAATGCAGGTATGCGGCATTGTCGGAGAGCTGCCAGTCGCGCATAGGTTTCACTGCGCGTTTGCCGTCAACGGTCACTTTCGCGTCGATAACGTTCGGCGTGCAGTATTTTTTGGCTTCTTTAATTGCGCTTGCCGCCCAGTAGCCCGCATCCACGTAGTCTGCGGTGGTTTTGTCACCCAGAATATTGAGCGGCACACCGGCGAACTGACCGCGACCACCGCCGTGACAGAACAACACTTTGTAGTTGGAAGGGATATTAAGCAGGTCACGGAAATCTTTTTCTGCTTCCTCCGCCACATGGATAAATTCTTTACCACGGTGGCTAACTTCCATTACCGATGTACCTAACCCGTTCCAATCGCGCAGTTCACTCTGCGCCAGTTTAAGAACATCTGCCGGTAGCATCGCCGGACCTGAACTGAAATTAAAGACCTGAGCCATAACCCTCACCACATTGCAATGTTGTCTGACCGCATGCCACGCGCGTCATCGAACGCGTGGGCATAAGTTATTCCTGTGGTTATTGGTTTTATCATTCAGTGACACAGGCCGCAATGGGTAATCCCGTCTGAGGCAAAAATGCGTGGAAAATCACACAACAGAATCTATCGGCTTGACGAAACAAGATGGACTATTTCGCTGTTTGCGTTTGATAGTGGAAGTGTATAGCGCCTGTCATGCAAAACCCGTATCATTGCGCGCTTTCCGTACGACAAAAGAGATTGCTATGACGCAAACCTATATTCCCGGCAAAGATGCCGCTCTGGAAGATTCCATCGCTCGCTTCCAGCAAAAGCTGCTCGACCTGGGTTTCGATATTGAAGAAGCCTCCTGGTTGAACCCTGTTCCTAACGTCTGGTCGGTGCATATTCGTGATAAGGAATGCGCTCTGTGCTTTACCAACGGTAAAGGCGCAACCAAAAAAGCCGCACTGGCCTCTGCGCTGGGCGAGTACTTTGAACGTCTCTCTACCAACTATTTCTTTGCTGATTTCTGGCTGGGCGATGAGATTGCTAACGGTCCCTTCGTTCACTATCCAAATGAAAAATGGTTCCCGCTGACCGACGATGACGAAGTGCCTGAAGGCCTGCTCGACGCTCGCCTGCGCACATTCTACGATCCCGATGATCAACTGACCGCCAGTATGCTGGTTGATTTGCAGTCCGGTAACGACGATCGCGGCGTGTGCGGCCTGCCGTTTACTCGTCAGTCAGACGGCGAAACCATTTATATTCCGATGAACATCATCGCCAACCTGTACGTTTCCAACGGCATGTCTGCGGGCAACACCCGTAACGAAGCCCGCGTTCAGGGGTTGTCGGAAGTATTCGAACGTTATGTGAAAAACCGCATCATCGCGGAAAGTATCAGCCTGCCAGAAATCCCGGCTGACGTGCTGGCGCGCTATCCTGGCGTGGTCGAGTCTATTGCCACGCTGGAAGCCGAAGGTTTCCCAATTTTTGCATACGATGGCTCTCTGGGCGGTAAATATCCGGTTATCTGTGTCGTACTGTTCAACCCACAAAACGGGACGTGCTTCGCCTCTTTCGGCGCGCATCCAGACTTCGGTGTTGCGCTGGAACGTACGGTGACCGAGCTGCTGCAAGGCCGTGGCCTGAAAGATCTCGATGTGTTCACTCCGCCAACCTTCGACGATGAAGAAGTGGCCGAGCACACCAACCTCGAAACGCACTTCATTGATTCCAGCGGTTTGATCTCCTGGGATATGTTCAAGCAGGACGCCGACTATCCGTTCGTTGACTGGAACTTCTCCGGTACGACCGACGAAGAGTTCGCCACCCTGATGGCCATCTTCAAAGAAGGAGATAAAGAAGTGTATATCGCGGATTATGAGCATCTTAGCGTGTACGCTTGCCGCATTATTGTTCCAGGGATGTCCGATATTTATCCGGCTGAAGATCTGTGGCTGGCTAATAACAACATGGGTAGCCATCTGCGTGAGACGATTCTGTCTCTGCCGGGCAGCGAGTGGGAAAAAGAAGAGTACCTGAATCTGATTGAACAGATGGATGATGAAGGTCTGGACGATTTCACCCGCGTACGTGAGCTGCTGGGTCTGGCGACCGGTTCTAATAACGGTTGGTATACCCTGCGTATCGGCGAACTGAAAGCGATGCTGGCACTGGCAGGTGGTGACCTTGAACAGGCGCTTATCTGGACAGAATGGACGATGGAATTTAACGCCTCGGTGTTTAGCCCAGAGCGTGCTAATTACTACCGTTGTCTGCAAACGCTGCTGCTGCTGTCTCAGGAAGAAGATCGTGAACCGCTGCAATACCTGAACGCTTTTGTAAGGATGTATGGTGCTGAAGCCGTAGAAGCCGCCAGTGCGGCGCTGAGCGGCGAAGAGGCGTTTTATGGTCTCCAGCCGGTTGACGGTTCCCTCGATGCCTTCCCATCGCATCAGTCGCTGCTGAAAGCCTATGAAAAATTGCAGCGTGCGAAAGCCGCATTCTGGGCAAAATAGGATTAATCCGTAGAAAAAGTAGGCTTAAAGCGACGCTCTACGCTATATTACAGGGCCACTTGTTGGCCCTTTTTTTATTTTCACGCTTCGATTCACCAAAGTGTGAAAATAAAGTTAAAAATAAGTAAACACAATAATTGGTAGCTTACTTTTATTGTTAATTTACCCGATCATTACTCCATTTTAATTAACCAGTAAAATGAAGGGAAAAGAAAAAAATCAACTTAACTTGCAAATATTAAAAATTATTTTTATTATGTAATTCATAAAGTTACCCTGCGATTGTTGAAAAACCATTCTATTTGCAGGCCTATAAGCCAGGCGAGATATGATCTATATCAAATTCTCATCTATAATGCTTTGTTAGTATCTCGTCGCCGATTAAATAAAAAGAGAGAGTTAGTGTGAAAGCTGACAACCCTTTTGATCTACTCCTTCCTGCTGCAATGGCTAAAGTTGCCGAAGAAGCGGGTGTCTATAAAGCAACTAAGCATCCGCTGAAAACCTTTTATCTGGCGATTACTGCGGGCGTCTTCATTTCGATTGCTTTTGTTTTCTACATTACTGCCACCACAGGTACCGCAGGAATGCCGTTCGGCATCGCGAAACTGATTGGCGGTATCTGCTTCTCACTGGGCTTAATTCTCTGCGTTATCTGCGGTGCTGACCTGTTCACATCGACCGTGCTGATCGTTGTCGCTAAAGCAAGCGGCCGAATCACTTGGGGTCAGTTGGCAAAAAACTGGTTAAACGTCTACGTGGGTAACCTGGTTGGTTGTCTGCTTTTTGTATTACTGATGTGGCTTTCCGGCGAGTATATGACCGCGAATGGCGGATGGGGTCTTAATGTCCTGCAAACCGCCGACCACAAAGTTCACCACACATTTATCGAAGCCGTCGCACTCGGCATTCTGGCAAACCTGATGGTCTGCCTCGCCGTTTGGATGAGCTACTCTGGCCGTAGCCTGATGGATAAAGCCATGATTATGGTTTTACCGGTTGCCATGTTCGTCGCCAGCGGCTTTGAGCACAGTATCGCAAACATGTTTATGATCCCGATGGGTATCGTAATACGCGATTTTGCTAGCCCGGAATTCTGGACCGCTGTTGGTTCTTCTCCGGAAAATTTCTCTCACCTAACCGTGATGCACTTCATCACTGATAACCTGATTCCGGTCACTATCGGGAACATTATCGGCGGTGGTTTGTTGGTTGGGTTGACATACTGGGTCATTTATCTGCGTGGCGGCGACCGTCATTGATGGTTGCTCCAGGCAGTAAATAAAAGTCCACTTAAGAAGGTAGGTGTTAAATGTCCGAGCTTAATGAAAAGTTAGCCACAGCCTGGGAAGGTTTTGCAAAAGGTGATTGGCAGAATGAAGTAAACGTACGTGACTTCATTCAGAAAAACTACACTCCATACGAGGGTGACGAGTCCTTCCTGGCTGGCGCTACTGACGCGACCACCGCTCTGTGGGACAACGTTATGGAAGGCGTTAAACTGGAAAACCGCACTCACGCGCCAGTTGACTTTGACACCTCCGTTGCTTCTACCATCACTTCCCACGACGCTGGCTACATCAACAAAGCGCTGGAAAAAATTGTTGGTCTGCAAACTGAAGCGCCACTGAAACGTGCTCTGATTCCGTTCGGCGGCATCAAAATGATCGAAGGTTCTTGCAAAGCGTATGATCGCGAGCTGGACCCAATGATCAAAAAAATCTTCACCGAGTACCGTAAAACTCACAACCAAGGTGTGTTCGACGTTTACACTCCAGACATCCTGCGTTGCCGTAAATCTGGCGTCCTGACTGGTCTGCCAGATGCGTACGGTCGTGGTCGTATCATCGGTGACTACCGTCGTATCGCCGTTTACGGTATCGACTACCTGATGAAAGACAAATTCGCTCAGTTCACCTCCCTCCAGTCTGACCTGGAAAACGGTGTGAACCTGGAAGCGACTATCCGTCTGCGTGAAGAAATCTCTGAACAGCACCGTGCGCTGGGTCAGATCAAAGAGATGGCTGCTAAATACGGCTACGACATCTCTGGTCCGGCTACTAACGCTCAGGAAGCTATTCAGTGGACTTACTTCGGCTACCTGGCCGCGGTTAAATCTCAGAACGGCGCTGCAATGTCCTTCGGTCGTACCTCCAGCTTCCTGGATATCTACATCGAACGTGACCTGAAAGCAGGCAAAATCACTGAGAAAGAAGCTCAGGAAATGATTGACCACCTGGTCATGAAACTGCGTATGGTTCGCTTCCTGCGTACCCCTGAGTATGATGAACTGTTCTCTGGTGACCCAATTTGGGCAACTGAATCCGTCGGTGGTATGGGCGTTGATGGCCGTACTCTGGTTACCAAAAACAGCTTCCGTTTCCTGAACACCCTGTACACCATGGGTCCTTCTCCGGAACCGAACATCACCATCCTGTGGTCTGAAAAACTGCCTCTGCCGTTCAAAAAATTCGCAGCGAAAGTATCCATCGATACATCTTCTCTGCAATATGAGAACGATGACCTGATGCGTCCAGACTTCAACAACGATGACTACGCTATCGCTTGCTGCGTAAGCCCAATGATCGTTGGTAAACAAATGCAGTTCTTCGGTGCGCGTGCTAACCTGGCGAAAACCATGCTGTACGCAATCAACGGCGGCGTTGATGAAAAACTGAAAATGCAGGTTGGTCCTAAATCTGAACCAATCAAAGGTGACGTTCTGAACTATGACGAAGTCATGGATCGTATGGATCACTTTATGGATTGGCTGGCTAAACAGTACGTCACCGCACTGAACGTCATCCACTACATGCATGACAAATACAGCTACGAAGCGTCTCTGATGGCTCTGCACGACCGTGACGTTATCCGCACCATGGCGTGTGGTATCGCAGGTCTGTCCGTTGCTGCTGACTCCCTGTCTGCAATCAAATATGCGAAAGTTAAACCAATTCGTGACGAAGACGGTCTGGCTATCGACTTCGAAATCGAAGGCGAATACCCGCAGTTTGGTAACAACGACGCTCGTGTAGATGACATGGCCGTTGACCTGGTAGAACGTTTCATGAAGAAAATTCAGAAACTGACTACTTACCGCGACGCTATCCCTACTCAGTCTGTTCTGACCATCACTTCTAACGTTGTGTATGGTAAGAAAACCGGTAACACCCCAGATGGTCGTCGCGCTGGCGCTCCATTCGGTCCAGGTGCTAACCCAATGCACGGTCGTGACCAGAAAGGTGCTGTTGCCTCTCTGACCTCCGTTGCTAAACTGCCGTTTGCTTACGCTAAAGATGGTATCTCTTACACCTTCTCTATCGTGCCAAACGCACTGGGTAAAGACGACGACGTTCGTAAAACCAACCTGGCTGGCCTGATGGATGGTTACTTCCATCACGAAGCTTCCGTTGAAGGTGGTCAGCACCTGAACGTGAACGTAATGAACCGCGAAATGCTGCTCGACGCGATGGAAAACCCGGAAAAATATCCGCAGCTGACCATCCGTGTATCTGGCTACGCAGTCCGTTTTAACTCCCTGACTAAAGAACAGCAGCAGGACGTTATTACCCGTACTTTCACTCAGTCCATGTAATGGATTTGACTGAAATCGCGATTTAAAAAGCGTACAATAAAGGCTCCACGTAAGTGGGGCCTTTCTTATAACTGCCCCACTCTCTCCGAGTCGATTTTGCCTGGTAACTTCTATAATCAGGTTAACAAGCAAAATAAACTCAAGACGACCTGAAGTCATAATCGTCACCCTGCTGACCGCAGGGAAAAACTGGAGATAACACTGCAATGTCTGTAACTGGTCGCATTCACTCCTTTGAATCCTGTGGTACCGTTGATGGCCCAGGCATCCGCTTTATTACCTTCTTCCAGGGCTGCCTGATGCGCTGCCTGTATTGTCACAACCGTGATACCTGGGACACCCACGGCGGCAAAGAAGTCACCGTTGAAGAACTGATGAAAGAAGTGGTGACCTATCGCCACTTTATGAACGCTTCCGGCGGCGGCGTTACGGCCTCCGGTGGTGAAGCTATCCTTCAGGCAGAATTCGTGCGCGACTGGTTCCGCGCATGTAAAAAGGAAGGCATTCACACCTGTCTCGACACCAACGGTTTCGTGCGTCGCTACGACCCAGTAATTGATGAACTGCTGGAAGTGACTGACCTGGTAATGCTTGATCTCAAACAGATGAACGACGAGATTCACCAAAACCTGGTTGGCGTATCGAACCACCGAACCCTGGAGTTCGCTCAGTATCTGTCGAAAAAAGATGTGAAAGTGTGGATTCGCTACGTTGTCGTACCGGGTTGGTCAGACGACGATGACTCCGCGCACCGTTTGGGCGAGTTTACCCGCGATATGGGCAACGTAGAGAAAATCGAACTGCTGCCATACCATGAGCTGGGCAAACACAAATGGGTGGCAATGGGTGAAGAGTACAAACTTGACGGCGTTAAGCCGCCGAAGAAAGAGACCATGGAACGCGTAAAAGGCATTCTTGAGCAGTATGGTCATAAAGTGATGTACTAAGCACCGCAGAGTGGCTCCCTATTGGGGGTCACTCCCCTTTTTGCCAGGTGTTATCAATCGCCGTCAAAATTGTCGTCAACTGCGTTGAAGGTATTTGCCCTGGCTTCCACAATGCCACCACCGGATGCGTCAAACCTTTATCACCCGCTTCGATTTCCAGCCGCTCCACGTCATGCCATTGCTCCGCACCAAAATGATCGGGTAAAAAAGCCCAGCCATCACCTGCCGACACACGATGTTGCAGCAGCGACAGCTCATTGACTCTAATCATCCGATCGGCCAGTTGAATTCGCTGCGCCAGCGAGTCAGGCAATGCGCAAAACGGCACGAGCTGAGGGCGAGCCGCCAGGTGCAGCATCGATACCGGGCTAACGCTAAAAAAGCCGCTACGCGCCCAAACCGCCAATGAAATCGTGCCAACCGCCCGCCACTTTAAATGGTCATTCACCGAGCGGTTCAACGCTTGATAAATCCCCACATGGGCTTTGCCTTCATCCAGCCACTGCTCAGCCTGTTCGCGTTCACACATCAGCAGTTCCAGCGAAACATGCTGACGCGCCAGGCTTTCCGTTAGCCGCAACAAAAACGGGCGTGGGGTAAACGGGTCATAGCACAGCGTTAACTGCGTCTTGAGCTGATCCGGCAACTGATGCGCCGCCTGGGAAAATGCCTGAGCTTCATGCAGAAAAAGCCGTGCCTGCCGGTACAACAGCTTGCCGGACTCCGTTAATTTCAATGGCCGCGTGGTACGGTCAAACAGCGTATAGCCGAGATCAATTTCCAGATAATCAATCAACTGACTGACCGTCGTGCGATCTTTGCGTAATTTTTTAGCCGCCTGCGTTAACGTGCCGCACTCGCAAACACAGGCAAAAGCCTCAATCTGCGCCAGGGTGAAATTAATCGACTCCATCTCATCTCCTTTGATTGCTACTGGGGGATTTTCCCACATTAAGTGACTTATACCGACGTCTTTCTTATCGATATTATCCATAGCGAGCTAATCAATTAAGGATTTCACCATGAATAAGAAGACAATTTCTGCCGCTGCGTTGGGGATGGTATTAACCGCTGGTATTAGCGTCAGCGCCGATGCCTGCACCCGCGCCTTTATGAATATGTTCCCGGGCTATATGGTCACCGCACGTAATCTCGACTTTTTCGGCCCAGTTGACCCTTCGCTGGTTATCACGCCAAGAGGCGTTGAGCACAACGGCGGCGACAGTGCCAAAGCGGCGCACTGGACAACGCGCTACGGCAGCGTTGTTATTTACGCCGATGGAGTATTCCCAATGGACGGCATGAATGAAAAAGGGCTGGCTGGGCACACTCTGTTCTATATGAATGGCTCACAGGTTCAGCAAGATAACCAGGATAAACCGCTGCTGGAAAGCCGCGCCTGGCTAAGCTACATCCTGGATAACTATTCCACCGTCAATGACGCAGTAGAAGGCCTGCGCAATAATGTCCGCCTCGCCGCCGCAAAACTGCCGGTCGATTACGCCACCGACACCAAACATATCGCGATTGAGGACAACAGCGGCGATTCCGCCATTATTGAAATCGACAACGGCAAAGTGAATATCTATCACGACAAAAATTACCGCGTGATGACTAACCCGCCGTCCTACGACAAGCAGTTGGCGAACCTGGCGCGCTTCAAAAACGCCAGTCGTGAGGCGATCCCAACGGGCCTTGATGCCGACCAACGTTTAGTTCGCGCGACGTGGAACCTGCAAAACTTACCGAAGCCGGAGAATAAAGACCAGGCGCAAGGTTTTGTGTTATCGGTCGTCAATAACGTAGCGTATCCGCTGGGTATTCCAGCAGAAAGCAGTGAGCAAAAAGTCATTGATATGTACGCGAAGTACAGCAAAAAACCGGAGAATAACAAAGGGATTGGAACCTACTGGACGACGATTTCCGATCTCTCGCATCAGGAGTATCACTTCAAATCAACCTTTGCCGCTTCTCAGGTATGGGTGGATTTAAAACAGATTAACTTCAATGCGGGACAGCCGGTTAAAACCATCAATGGCCTGAATGACTACGCACAAAAAGGCTGGGAAGGTAATATTTTGGCTCAGGCAAAATAACATTCCACATCACCACAAACCCGCTCGCGCGGTGGGTTTGTGGTGATCACGATAATTACCGCTACCATACACCAGACCATAATCCCACACGCGAGCCAGATAACCTTTCAGCATCGCCGGGAAGCTATACCACCAAACAGGGAAAACAATCACTGCGGTATCATGGCCCTGCATCTCGGAAAAGAGCTGGTGCACATCGGCAATTAGCCATGCAATTAAGCAACTGGAGCAGCGATTAAAAATCCGCCGGTTCAACCGCACGACCCGAAGCGTCGCGCTGACGGAGGCCGGACGCAGCCTGTATGAAAAACTTCGCCCCGCTTTTGATGACCTGTACACCATGCTGGATGAGGTCAACAATTTTCGTGATACCCCATCAGGAACCCTGCGCTTTAACGCCGCCAGAACAGCAGCCCGTTCGCCTGATGGCGGTCGCTACGCCGGGACATTATCATTAAGCGTGGGCCACTGGCGTTGGATGATGCCCAGCTTTGCGCAGCAGCATCATCAAATAAACCAACGAGACACCCGCAATCATGACAAACAGCAGATTATCGGAGTAGCTCTGCATCAGCATGGCGGTGAGCGATGGCCCCACTAAGCTGCCGATGGTGTAGCTTAGCAATAGCGCCTGGTTCATCGACACCAACTGATGATGTTCCACCTTCTCACAAGCCCAAGCCATTGCTACCGGATACAGCGTAAAGCCAGCCGCTCCCAGGATAAACAGCGCCGGAGCCATCATCGCCTGGCTTAACATTCCCAGACAGCCGATAATGACCACAAACACCTGCACGCGCAGCACCAATAAACGGCCATAGCGATCCGCCAGGCGACCAATAGGCCATTGCCCCAGAATACCGGCACTGACCATGACCGCCATCCAGAAACCGATCCCGGAATCGCTCACGCCACGGTGGTTAAGGTACAGCGGCATCAGGCCATACAGCGAGCCGAGAACAATCCCGGAAATAATACAACCGTTCACCCCTAAACGTGCCTGGCGCAGTTTGAACATAGGCCAAACGCGAGTGCTGCCATCCTGCGGACCGTCTTGTTGATTCATGATACGGGTAAACAGCAGCGGCAGGATGCCCGCCAACACAACCCCCGTCATTAATGGCAAAATGGTCGCCATGTCTGTCGGCAATTTGCTGACGATAAGCTGCCCCAGCACAGTGCCGATATAATACATCATCATATAGGCTGCCAGCAGGCGGCCCCGGTTGCTTGACGTACCGCTGCACATCAGCGCGCTTTCCACTACCACCCAAATCATGGCGCAGCCGACACCCGCGATAAAACGCCAGAACATCCAGCTCCAGAAGCCGACCATAAAGCCCAGCCCTACGCAGCCCGCCGCGAAAATCAGCGAGGCAATGTAATAGCTGAAGTTAAAGCCAAGACGTTTAATCAGACGCCCGGTTAGCAAAGTGCCTACCAGGTTGCCGGTGAAATAGGACGAGCCGACCATTCCTACCTGCCATGTCGGCAGACTTTCATGGGCGAGCCACAGCGGGACGAGCGTATTTAATACCGCGATCGCCAGCGTCAATAACAATAAGCCACAGAGCAATAACAGCACCGGGCGAGTATAGGTAGACATGGGTCTAAAACCGTGAGGATAAACAGATTCGTGCGCATCATGCCACCGCCAAAAACATTGTCAATCCACCGGAATTACGCTACGGCACACTTTGATCGATGACGATTGACGTTTTTTATTCAACGCAGCGGAATAAAGACATTATAAAAATCTATTTAATTGTTTTTGTTAATAAATGATGAGAATAAAAGAAAGGCGTTCAGTTGAAAAATTCATGAACAAAAAATGCCGGAGCGGGGCCGCCCCGGCAGTCTATTTTCGTTAGCTGGCAATCGCCATGCCGACGGTCATATGCAGACAGTAGAATACGCCACGCCCAATCAGCTCACCGGCCAGCACCAGCACAAACGCCAGGCTGAGGAGCGGCAGCGTCGGCTGGTAGCCTTTCAGCTGTGGAGCCACCCAGCACACCAGCGCCAGCGCAATCGCCACCACCCGCCACGCCATCAGCGAGCCGTAGTCCGGCACCAGCGCGGACGCCTGCTGAATCGAACTGTGGATTGTCGCCAGCTCTGCCCCTGCATCAGCGATACCACCACGCTCACCACCAGTGCAGTCAGGCTCACCACCGGCAGCAGACGCATCGCCCAGCCTTCCACGCCGGCCCAGCGCAGCAGCAGGAAGCCCAGCAGCGGGCCGCCGATAAACAGCGTCAGGAAGAAGCTCAGCGGCGTCCAGATGCTGTACCACGTCGGCACGGTGTCGATGGTGTTGTACACCCGCACCATCATCCACACGAACACCACGCCCAGCACCAGCGTCACCACCAGCCACAGGCTGCGCAGCGCGCACGACAGCTTACCGGTCACGGCCAGCAACCAGCCGATACCGCCCACGGCAAAGAAGACGGCGCCGCTGGCAATTTCATTACTCAGCGACGACGCCCCCACGCGGTTCAGCGAGTTAAACGCGCGCAACGGAGAGCCGAGGTGCAGGGTCGAGGCGATAAAGCCAATCCCCATCAGCACCCACAGTGCAAACATACTCAGCACCACACGCTGCTGCTGTTCACGCGCCAGTTGCCCTTTCATCAGCGCCAGCGCCAGGACGATAAACCCGCCTGCCACGCACTGTCCAAAGACCGTGAAGATCATTAACGGCCATTCATGCCATCCGCTTCCCATCTCAGACCTCCTTCGGGTTGGCCAGGTAGCCAGTAGTGTCGCCGCACGGACGTGCATTGGCGTTCGGTTTAATCACAATGCTCGGCCTGGTGAAGTGCGCCGATGGCAGTGGCGCAACTGCCGCCAGTTGCCCGTGTTTCTGGCGCAGTTCCTCAACTGGGCCAAAATCCAGCGCGCGCAGCGGGCAGGACTCGACGCAATCGGTTTTTTGCCGTCGGCCACACGTTCATGGCAGCCGTCGCACTTGGTCATGTGGCCTTTGGCGGCGTTGTACTGCGGTGCGCCGTACG
Source organism: Kluyvera fluvialis (assembly GCF_059725275.1). Taxonomy (NCBI): domain Bacteria; kingdom Pseudomonadati; phylum Pseudomonadota; class Gammaproteobacteria; order Enterobacterales; family Enterobacteriaceae; genus Kluyvera; species Kluyvera fluvialis. Next base: position 3,173,405 of record NZ_AP046142.1, read on the forward strand.
GGCAGGCCATATGGCAGTAGCGGCAGCCGATGCAGACATCTTCGTCCACCACCACAAAGCCGTCTTCGCGCTTGTGCATTGCGCCGCTCGGGCACACTTTGGTACAGGCCGGATCTTCACAGTGGTTGCAGGAAATCGACAGGTAGTAGGCAAAAACGTTCTGATGCCAGACGCCGTTATCTTCCTGCCAGTCGCCGCCCGCGTATTCGTAAATACGACGGAAGCTGACGTCCGGGGTTAAGTCTTTGTAATCTTTACACGCCAGCTCGCAGGTTTTGCAGCCTGTGCAGCGGGCGGAGTCGATGAAAAATCCGTATTGTGTGGTCATCTATTATTCCTTACGCCTTCTCAACCTGAACAAGGTTGGTGTGAGATGGGTTACCTTTCGCCAGCGGCGATGGGCGTGATGAAGTCAGAATATTGATGGAACCACCGTGGTCTATCTTATCGCCGAACATATCGGCCTGTAGCCAGGCCCCCTGACCCATTGCTGTCACCCCTGGCATAATGCGTGGCGTCACTTTGGCCTGAATAAACAACTGTCCACGATCATTAAAGACTTTAACCTTGTCACCATTGGCTATTCCGCGCGGTTTCGCATCGATAGGGTTAATCCATACTTCCTGCTGACAAGCTTGCTGCAAAACATCAATATTGCCGTAGCTGGAGTGGGTTCGCGCCTTATAATGGAAACCGGTTAATTGCAGCGGGTAATTCTGCCGTTGAGGATCGTCCCAGCCTTCAACTTCGGCAGCATAAATTGGCAGCGGATCAATCACATCTCCTTTAGGTAATTCCCAGGTCGATGCGATTTCTGCTAATCGTTGTGAATAGATTTCGATTTTGCCAGATGGCGTTTTTAATGGGTTAGCCTGTGGGTCTTCACGGAAAGATCGATAAGCCACATAATGCTCTTCCGGGCATTTACGTTTATAAATCCCCGTTTCTTTCATCTCTTCATAAGATGGCATTTCAGGATTGCGTTCGCGGGTTTTCTCAAACAGATATTTTATCCATTCATGCTGCGTACGCCCCTCGGTGAAGGTATTCCAGACATCATCCCCCAAGCGTTTTGCTATTTCGCTGAGCATCCAGTAAATAGGCTTACGCTCAAATTTTGCCGTGGTAGCGGGTTGCCCCAAAATAACGTAGCCCATATTACCTGCCGACTCATGCGAGATCAGGTCTTCCTGTTCGGTAGGCATCAGGTCAGGCAGCAGGATGTCATAATATTTCGCCGACGCGGTGACAAAGTGATCCATCCCGACAATCATTTCGCACTTGCTCTCGTCTTGTAATATGTCGTGCGTTCTGGCGATATGGCTATTCTGGTTAATCAGGGTATTACTGGCGTAGCACCACATAAATTTAATCGGCACATCAAGCTTATCTTTACCTCTGATACCGTCGCGGATCGCGGTCATTTCAGCCCCACGTTCAATGGCATCAGTCCAGGTAAAGACCGAGATCTGTGTTTTCACTGGGTTATCCAGCATTGAAAACCACTCTACGCCCAAATCAAACGTCCCTTCACGAGCCCCTGAGTTGCCGCCATTAATACCGACGTTGCCGGTCAGAATAGACAGCATGGCAATAGCGCGAGAGGCTTGCTCACCGTTGGCGTGGCGCTGTGGCCCCCAACCCTGACAAATATAGGCGGGTTTAGCCGTGCCGATTTCACGTGCCAGTTGCACGATTTTATCTTGTGGAATACCCGTAATACGCGAGGCCCATTGCGGCGTTTTAGCGATACCGTCTGGCCCATTTCCCTGAATGTACGCTTTATAATGCGCATTCGGTAATGCGCCTTCCGGCAGCGTTTTCTCATCGTAGCCAACGCAGTATTTATCGAGGAACGGCTGATCCACCAGATTTTCAGCAATCAGCACCCAGGCAATTGCCGCAGCCAGCGCACCGTCCGTACCAGGGCGAATCGGCAGCCACTCATCTTCACGCCCTGCGCCCGTGTCGGTATAGCGTGGATCAATCATTATCATCCGCGCATTCGAACGTTCACGCGCCTGTTCGACGTAGTAAGTTACTCCGCCGCCGCTCATTCGCGTTTCCGCCGGGTTATTACCGAACATCACCACTAATTTACTGTTCGCAATATCATCCGGGCTATTGCCGTCGTTGCCGCCGTATAAATAACTCATCGCGGCACTAATTTGCGCGGTACTGTAGCTACCGTAGCGGCTTAAATAGCCCCCACAGGAGTTCATTAAGCGATACGGCACATTGGAGTTAGTAATATTGCCGCCATCAACCCCAGTGCCATATAAAACGTGCACTGCTTCATTACCATAATCGTTGAGCGTTTTTTTCAGGCTGTTGGCAATGGTATCCAACGCTTCATCCCAGCTGATGCGTTCAAATTTACCTTCACCACGTTTACCTACCCGTTTCATCGGATATTTAATTCGATCCGGGTGATTCATTCGGCGGCGAATAGAGCGTCCACGCAAACAGGCTCTGACCTGATGCTGGCCATAAATATCGTCACCCGTGGTATCTGATTCCACCCAATATACTTCATCATCTTTCACGTGAAGCCGCAGCAAACAACGGCTACCACAGTTAACGGTGCAGGAACTCCACACGGCTTTTTCTTCTAACCTGGCGGCTTTTTCACTGGCGGCAAAAACTTTACGACTGAAAGGTAATGAAATACCACCGGCTGCGGCAACCAGCCCAGTTGCGGCCCCTGCCTGAATAATCTTTCTTCGGCTTACCGGTATTTTAATGAATTTATCAATATGGTCATCTGACATTATTCCACCCCGAGCTTGCTTTAATTTAGAGACAAAAAAGCCGGAAATCATTCCGGCTTCAAAATTTGATTAGCTGGCAATCGCCATGCCGACGGTCATATGCAGGCCGTAGAACACGCCACGCCCAATCAGCTCACCGGCCAGCACCAGCACAAATGCCAGGCTGAGGAGCGGCAGCGTCGGCTGGTAGCCTTTCAGCTGTGGAGCCACCCAGCACACCAGCGCCAGCGCAATCGCCACCACCCGCCACGCCATCAGCGAGCCGTAGTCCGGCACCAGTGCGGACGCCTGCTGAATCGAACTGTGGATTGTCGCCAACTCTGCGCCCTGCATCAGCGATACCACCACGCTCACCACCAGCGCAGTCAGGCTCACCACCGGCAGCAGACGCATCGCCCAGCCTTCCACTCCGGCCCAGCGCAGCAGCAGGAAGCCCAGCAGCGGGCCGCCGATAAACAGCGTCAGGAAGAAGCTCAGCGGCGTCCAGATGCTGTACCACGTCGGCACGGTGTCGATGGTGTTGTACACCCGCACCATCATCCACACGAACACCACGCCCAGCACCAGCGTCACCACCAGCCACAGGCTGCGCAGCGCGCACGACAGCTTACCGGTCACGGCCAGCAACCAGCCGATACCACCCACGGCAAAGAAAATGGCGCCGCTGGCAATTTCATTACTCAGCGACGACGCTCCCACGCGGTTCAGCGAGTTAAACGCGCGCAACGGAGAGCCGAGGTGCAGGGTCGAGGCGATAAAGCCAATCCCCATCAGCACCCACAGTGCAAACATGCTCAGCACCACACGCTGCTGCTGTTCACGCGCCAGTTGCCCTTTCATCAGCGCCAGCGCCAGGACGATAAACCCGCCTGCCACGCACTGTCCAAAGACCGTGAAGATCATTAACGGCCATTCATGCCATCCGCTTCCCATCTCAGACCTCCTTCGGGTTGGCCAGGTAGCCAGTAGTGTCGCCGCACGGACGTGCATTGGCGTTCGGTTTAATCACAATGCTCGGTCTGGTGAAGTGCGCCGATGGCAGTGGCGCAACCGCCGCCAGTTGCCCATGTTTCTGGCGCAGTTCCTCAACTGGGCCAAAATCCAGCGCGCGCAGCGGGCAGGACTCGACGCAAATCGGTTTTTTGCCGTCGGCCACACGTTCATGGCAGCCGTCGCACTTGGTCATGTGGCCTTTGGCGGCGTTGTACTGCGGTGCGCCGTACGGGCAGGCCATATGGCAGTAGCGGCAGCCGATGCAGACATCTTCGTCCACCACCACAAAGCCGTCTTCACGCTTGTGCATTGCGCCGCTCGGGCACACTTTGGTACAGGCCGGATCTTCACAGTGGTTGCAGGAAATCGACAGGTAGTAGGCAAAAACGTTCTGATGCCAGACGCCGTTATCTTCCTGCCAGTCACCGCCTGCGTATTCGTAAATACGACGGAAGCTGACGTCCGGGGTTAAGTCTTTGTAATCTTTACACGCCAGCTCGCAGGTTTTGCAGCCTGTGCAGCGGGCGGAATCGATGAAAAATCCGTATTGGGTAGTCATTGGTTACTCCTTACACCTTCTCAACCTGAACAAGGTTGGTATGCGATGGGTTGCCTTTCGCCAGCGGCGACGGGCGTTGAGTGGTCAGCACGTTAATGCAACCGGCCTGGTCAATACGCCCGGAGTCCGGGTTGTACCAGGCACCTTCTCCCAACGCGACGATGCCAGGCATCATGCGCGGTGTAACTTTGGCTTCAATATGCACTTCCCCGCGATCGTTGAAGATACGCACGCGATCGCCGTTGGCAATACCGCGTCGCTGCGCATCCAGCGGATTAATCCACATCTCCTGGCGGCAAGCCGCTTTCAGCACGTCAACGTTGCCGTAGGTAGAGTGCACACGCGCTTTATAGTGGAAACCGGTCAGCTGTAGCGGGAATTTCTCCACTAACGGATCGTTGTAGTTTTCAAAACCTGGGGTGTAGATCGGTAACGGATCGATAACATCGCCTTCCGCTAGCTCCCACGTGGCGGCAATCTTCGCCAGATCCTGCGAATAGATTTCGATTTTGCCGGATGGCGTGGTCAACGGGTTAGCCTGCGGGTCATCGCGGAAGGCTTTATAAGCCACATGATGCCCTTCTGGATCACGCTGCTTAAAGATGCCCTGCTGACGGAAGGTGTCGAAGTCCGGCAGTTCCGGTACAGCCTGGCGGGAAAGCTCATGCAGATGGCGCATCCAGCCTTCTTGCGTACGCCCTTCGGTAAACTGCTGCTCAACGCCCATGCGTTTTGCCAGCTCAGTGGTCATGTCATAAATCGTTTTGCATTCGAAGCGCGGTTTAATGGCCTGATCGGTAAAGATGACGTACGACATGTTGCCGCAGGAGGCATCCATCGCGAAGTCCATCTGCTCAGAGGCCGTACAGTCTGGCAGCAGAATATCGGCATATTTCGCCGATGAGGTCATGTGGCAATCAATCACCACAATCATCTCGCATTGCTTATCATCCTGAAGGATTTCATGCGTACGGTTGATATCGGAATGCTGGTTAATGAGGCAGTTACCGGCATAGTTCCAGATCATCTTGATCGGCACGTCCAGTTTGTCTTTGCCCCGCACACCATCGCGAAGCTCCGTCATTTCAGGCCCACGCTCGATAGCATCCGTCCACATGAACATGGAGATGCTGGTCTGCACTGGGTTTTCCAGCGTCGGCATACGCTCAAACGGAACCTCATAGGAGCCTTCGCGCGCGCCGCTGTTGCCACCGTTAATGCCCACGTTACCGGTCAGAATAGACAGCATCGAAATCGCGCGAGTGGTGATTTCACCGTTCGCATGACGCTGCGGCCCCCAGCCTTGTGAGATATAAGCGGGTTTGGCATTCGCAATTTCACGCGCTAGTTTCACTATGCGCTCAGCCGGAATACCGGTAATGCTCGCGGCCCATTGTGGGGTTTTCGCCGTAGCATCTTTGCCCTGACCCAGGATATAGGCTTTGTAGTGGCCGTTAGCTGGCGCACCTTCAGGCAGGGTTTTCTCGTCATAACCGACACAGTATTTATCGAGGAACGGCTGATCGACCAGATTCTCAGTGATCATCACCCACGCCAGCGCCGACACTAATGCAGCGTCCGTGCCCGGGCGAATCGGGATCCATTCGTCTTCACGCCCCGCACCGGTATCGGTATAACGGGGATCGACGATAATCATGCGCGCGTTCGATTTCTGCCGCGCTTGCTCCAGGTAATACGTCACCCCGCCGCCGCTCATGCGCGTTTCACCAGGGTTATTCCCGAACAGCACCACTAATTGGCTGTTTTCGATATCCGATGGGCTGTTACCATCAGCCCAACCGCCGTAGGTGTAATTCAGGCCAGCAGCAATCTGTGCAGAGGAGTAATCACCGTAGTGGTTGAGATAACCACCGCAGCAGTTCATCAGGCGCGCAATCAGCGTTTTTCCCGGTGGCCAGGAACGGGTCAGCGTGCCACCCAATGTGCCAGTGCCGTAGTTGAGGTAGATAGACTCGTTGCCGTAATCTTTAATCAACCGCTTCATATTATCAGCAATGGTATCGAAGGCTTCTTCCCAGCTAATCCGCTCGAATTTGCCCTCACCTCGCTTACCTACCCGCTTCATCGGGTATTTCAGGCGATCGGGGTTATAAACACGGCGGCGCATAGAACGGCCTCGCAAGCAGGCGCGAACCTGGTGCAAACCATCGTAGTTATCGTCACCGGTATTATCCGTCTCAACGTATTTAATTTCGCCATCGACAACATGCATACGCAGCGGGCAGCGGCTTCCACAGTTTACGGTACAGGCACTCCAGACGACGCGTTCCGCTGCCGTCACCGGAGCCAGTGTATCGGCGGCGTTAACAATACGGCTAAACGGGAGCGTAAAAGCACTGCTGGCCATCGCCAGGCCGCCTATGGCCGTGGTTTTCATCAAACCACGACGGCTGACCTCTGCTGCCAGTAAAGCATCGGGGGTTTCAGTTTTCATGGATACTCACTTCGTTGCTTACATTGAAAATACTCTTCGTTATATAGTTATTTATATAACGAATATTTATTATTGTAGTTTTATATGCTGGTACTACTTAGAAGGGAGTATTAAATCTTCTGCCAGGAGGGGTATTGTTCGGTATCAATATGGATATAAAAAAAGCGCCTTACGGCGCTTTTTTTTGCAAAATAGTCGGAAATTAACCGATATATTCCAGACCATTCATGTAAGGACGCAGTACCGCAGGAACTTCAATGCGGCCATCTGCTTGCTGGTAGTTCTCCAGCACGGCAACCAGCGTACGACCAACTGCCAGGCCAGACCCGTTCAGGGTATGCACCAGACGCGTTTTCTTGTCGGACTTGCTGCGGCAACGAGCCTGCATACGGCGCGCCTGGAAATCCCAGACGTTAGAGCATGAAGAGATCTCGCGGTAGGTATTCTGCGCCGGAACCCAAACTTCAAGGTCATAGGTTTTGCAAGCGCTGAAGCCCATATCACCGGTGCACAGGATGATTTTACGGTACGGCAGGCCCAGTAATTGCAGCACTTTTTCCGCATGACCGGTCATCTCTTCCAGCGCCGCCATAGAATCTTCTGGACGCACAATCTGAACCATTTCAACTTTGTCGAACTGGTGCATACGGATCAGACCACGCGTATCACGACCATAAGAACCCGCTTCGGAACGGAAGCATGGCGTATGAGCGGTCATTTTGATTGGCAGGTCATCTTCGTCGATGATTTCATCACGAACCAGGTTGGTCAGCGGCACTTCTGCCGTTGGGATCAACGCATAGTTGCTGCTGTCAGATTCTTCTTCCAGTGGACGCGTGTGGAACAGGTCGCCAGCAAATTTTGGCAATTGGCCTGTGCCGTACAGCGTATCGTGGTTCACCAGGTAAGGGACATAGTTTTCACTATAACCATGCTGCTCGGTGTGCAGATCCAGCATAAATTGCGCCAGAGCACGATGCATACGAGCAATCTGACCTTTCATCACGACGAAGCGTGAACCGGTCAGTTTAACGGCCGATGCAAAATCCAGCCCGCCATGCATTTCACCCAAGGTGACGTGATCGCGAATTTCGAAATCGAACTCACGCGGCGTACCCCAACGGCTGACTTCAACGTTGTCGTTTTCATCTTTGCCAATCGGTGCGTCGTCATGCGCAATGTTCGGGATCGCCAGCGCAATATTGCGAATCTCAGCCAGCAGGAGATCCAGTTCGGATTTCGCGGCATCAAGTTGTTCGCCAAGTTTATTCACTTCCAGGCGTAAAGGCTCAATGTCTTCCCCGCGCGCTTTCGCCTGGCCGATGGATTTCGATCGCGAGTTACGCTCTGCTTGCAGATTTTCAGTTTCTACCTGCAGCACTTTACGACGCTCTTCAAGAGCGCGAAGTTTATCTACATCCAGCTTATAGCCCCGGCGTGCCAGTTTTTCTGCGACTGCGTCTGGCTCTGTACGCAGCAGATTGGGATCGAGCATGCTTATCCTATGCTTATCGAATTGAAAGTGGAGTATGTGACCGCAGCCCGCGGTCACAGAGGTACATCGACAACATTACCGCAACGCCTGCGCTAGCGGTAGCGTTTTGTGCGGCTATTTTGATCCTGTTCAGCAAGCCAGGCGAGCTTTTCGCCAATCTTGCCTTCAAGACCTCGGTTTGTTGGATGATAGTAGCGAGTTTGTGCCATTTCGCTGGGGAAATACTCTTCGCCTGCGGCATAAGCATTTGGTTCATCATGGGCATAGCGATATTCCTGCCCATAGCCCATCTCTTTCATCAATTTGGTCGGCGCGTTGCGCAGATGCACCGGCACGTCATAGTCCGGGCGTTCACGGGCATCAGCCATCGCCGCTTTAAAGGCGGTATACACTGCGTTACTTTTTGGCGCGCACGCAAGATACACAATCGCCTGTGCAATCGCTCGCTCCCCTTCGGCTGGGCCGACGCGGGTAAAACAATCCCAGGCTGAAATGGCAACCTGCATGGCGCGCGGGTCGGCATTGCCAACATCTTCAGAAGCAATCGCCAGGCAACGGCGCGCCACATATAGCGGATCGCCACCGGCGCTGATAATCCGGGCATACCAGTACAGCGCGGCATCAGGTGCGCTGCCGCGTACCGATTTATGCAGCGCGGAAATCAAGTCGTAGAAGCGGTCGCCTTTGTTATCAAAGCGGGCGCTGCGCTCACCGGCAATTTCAGTCAGCAGCTGCGGTTGCAACACGCGCTTACCGGAATCATCCAGTTCCGCCATATCGGCCATCATTTCCAGCGTATTCAGCGCCCTGCGCGCATCGCCGTTGACCAGCTCCGCAATAGCACGACGCGTTTCATCCGGCAGGACGATATCCTGCCCGCCATAGCCGCGCGCTTTATCTTCCATCGCCTGAGTAAGCACTTGCTCAATATCTTCGGTAGTCAGCGATTTCAGCAGATAGACACGGGCGCGGGAAAGCAGTGCCGAGTTCAGTTCAAATGAAGGGTTTTCAGTAGTCGCGCCGATAAACGTAATAGTGCCGTCTTCAATATGCGGCAGGAAAGCATCCTGCTGGCTTTTATTGAAACGGTGAACTTCATCGACAAACAGAATAGTGCGCCGCCCGGCGTTGCGATTTTGCCGCGCGCGTTCGATAGCCTCACGAATCTCTTTCACCCCGGAGGTCACCGCCGAAATACGCTCAACATCCGCATTGGCATAGCGAGCAATCACTTCCGCCAGCGTCGTTTTACCCGTGCCTGGCGGCCCCCAGAGGATCATCGAGTGCAGATGTCCTGCTTCAATGGCGCGCGGCAACGGTTTACCGGAGGCCAGCAGATGCTGCTGCCCGATATACTGCGCTAAGTTTTCTGGCCGCATACGCGCGGCCAGGGGTTGGAAAGTATTTTCAGAAAAATCGAGCGACAAATTGCTCACGCAGGCCTCTTACTTACGCTGATCGTCCACCGTCACGCCCTGCGGCGGTGTAAAGGTGAATTTGGACACATCAATCGCACCATTCTGCTGTGCTTTCAGCTGATAGCTGCTGCGCTGATCGTCTTGTTCGATAGCGCTAAATTGATGGATGGTGCCATCACGCCCAACGTTGATAGTGAATTTTTTCAGGTTACCGTTGCTGCCACGCGGGGTCAGCACAAAATCATCGCCATTTTGCTGGATATTGTACTGCTGCCAGTCGCTGGCCTGGTTACGGGCAATCAGCATAAACGGTGTGTTGCCGGTAGCATCTTTTAACCAGGTGGCTGTCGCCTGTTCGACAAACGGATTATAGAACCACAGCGTTTTGCCATCGGAAACCAGAACGCTTTCATCCGGCTGAGTCATGTGCCAGTTAAACAGATTTGGGCGCTTAACCCACAGATCGCCCTGACCGTCCTGCACCGCATTACCGCTACCGTCAGTCACTTTTTGGGTGAAGCTGGCGTGGAAACTACTCACTTTATCCAGGCGGCTTTTCAGGTCGCTGGCGGCATCAGCCCATACGCTGCTGACAACAAAGCTGGAAAGTAATGCACAGGTGATCGCTGTCTTTTTCATTGTTAGTCCTTAAATAGCCTCAAGCTCCCGTCAGGAGCGCCTCTGTCACTCACTCTATGACGTCATTTCGAGTGGTGACAGAAGAAAATACTTAATTCTGACTTATTTACCGATCTTTGCAATCAATCGAACGGCGGCGGAGCCAGCACCTCACGGTTGCCGTTATGCCCCTGCTCGCTGACGATCCCCTGCGCTTCCATCTGTTCGATGATACGCGCGGCGCGGTTGTAGCCAATACGGAACTGACGCTGTACGCCGGAGATCGACGCTTTACGTTTCTGGGTCACGAAATTCACCGCTTGATCAAACAATGGATCCAGCTCCTCGCCACCGTCGAAGCCACCGCCGCCGCCTTCGCTTTCGCTATCGGAGGTGATGCCGTCGATATACTGTGGACGACCGCGCGCTTTCCAGTCCTGTACCACGGCGTGAACTTCCTGGTCGCGAACAAACGCCCCGTGCACACGCACTGGGTTGTTAGAGTTCGGCGCGGCATAGAGCATGTCACCCATCCCCAGCAGGGATTCTGCGCCACCCTGGTCAAGGATGGTACGGGAGTCAATCTTACTGGAAACCGTAAACGCAATACGCGTTGGAATGTTGGCTTTGATAAGGCCGGTAATGACGTCAACCGACGGACGCTGGGTTGCCAGCACTAAGTGGATGCCCGCAGCACGCGCTTTCTGAGCCAGACGCGCGATAAGCTCTTCCACTTTTTTACCTACGGTCATCATCAGGTCAGCAAATTCATCGACCAGAACCACGATATACGGCAGTTTTTCCAGCACAGGGTGTGTGGCGTCCATGCTGTCGCCCGGCTTCCAGTACGGGTCTGGAATCGGACGGCCCATACGCGCCGCTTCGGCAATTTTCTCGTTATAGCCCGCCAGGTTACGCACGCCCAACGCCGACATCAGCTTGTAGCGACGTTCCATTTCATTGACGCTCCAACGCAGGGCATTAGCGGCATCTTTCATGTCGGTCACAACTTCGGTCAGCAGGTGCGGAATACCTTCGTAAACGGAAAGCTCCAGCATTTTCGGGTCGATCATGATGAAACGCACATCTTCCGGCTGTGCTTTGTACAGCATACTGATGATCATGGCGTTAACACCAACGGATTTCCCCGAACCAGTCGTACCGGCGACCAACAAGTGCGGCATTTTGGCGAGGTCAGCCACCACCGGTTCACCGGCAATGTCTTTACCCAGCACCACGGTCAGTGGCGATGGATTATCGCGGAATTTATCGCAATCCAGCACTTCACGCAGGTAAACGGTCTGACGTTTTTTGTTCGGCAACTCCAGGCCAACGTACGGTTTCCCCGGGATCACTTCCACCACACGCACAGCGACAGTAGAGAGTGAACGTGCCAGGTCACGCGACAGATTAGAGATACGCGCGGCTTTTACACCCGGTGCCAGGTTCAGCTCGAAGCGAGTAATAACAGGGCCTGGCGAGTAGTTCACAACATCCGCTTTGATACGGTAGTCAGCCAGTCGCGTTTCTACCAGACGCGCCATTTGTTCCAGTGCAAAGGTATCAACCGGCTCCACTTCCGTTGGCGGTGGCGTTAACAAATCTAACGATGGCAGCGGCGTCGTCGGTTTTTGCAACGGACGATCGTCACCGTTACGCATCAGCAGTGGATGAATCAGGCTTTCCTGCGGCGGTGTTACCGGCTGCTGTACGTGCTGCTGAGGCGGCACATATTGCTGCGCTGGCTGAGGCGCATATTGCGGCGGCTGCGCGACAGGCTGTGGAGCTGGCTGCTGATGAACAGGCTGCGGCTGATAAGCTGGTGCAGGTTGTTGCTGTACGTGCTGCTGCGGCGCTGGCGGTGGAGTCACCGCAGGCTCCGGCATTGCGCCTGGCGTGAACAACGGCGCTTTCGGAGTATCGTCTACCAACGCTTTCATTGGCGAAAATTCAAAATCGTCGAGTGAGAACGGATGCGCCCCTTCAGGTTGTTCATTGGCGTAGCGCGTCTGCTGCGAGGCCGCGAACTGGCGCGCGAGTTCAGCCTCTGCGGCAGTATCGGCATCGTCTTCTTCAGCGGCGTAGCTATTTTGCGCTTCGGTTTCACCGTAGCGCTGCTGCTGTGAGGCGGCAAACTGGCGTGCTAACGCATCCTGATGCAGTGCATCGGCTTCGTCATCCATCAAGTGAGAATGATTGTCCTGCTGGCCACGCTCAGCTTCACGGGCGGCACGTTCTTCAGCCATCCGCTGCGATGGCAGCTTAATGCCATAAGAAGCCAGCTCACGACGCGTAGGAACACGTACTCGATTCGGCGGTGGCAGTTTCGGGCCAATCCCCTCTTTCACCTGTGGGCGCGGGCCTTCGGCTGGGCTAAATAATGGCGTAGACGCCGCTGCGGCAGCCGCAACACCGACGGTGGCGGCAGCGTGACGAACGCTGGCAGCAACTGGAGCAACGCTTGCGCTCGGCTCAGGTACGGCAGCAGGAGCAGATGCAGAAGCTATCGATGCTCCGCGTTGTTCAACCGGCGCTAGCGGTTCTGGAATAGGCTGATACCATGCAGCCAACTGTTCACGCTCACGTGCGCGCTTCTCTTCCACTTCTTCGAAGTAGTAAAGCGGAGGACGATGGGCTTTAACCTCTTCTTCCACGGCCGGTTCAGGCTCAACAACCGGAGCAGGTTCAGTCTGAGGCTGTTCATAAACCGGTTGCTGCGGTTCGGCATATTGTGGCTGTTCGTAAACCGGTTGCTGCGGTTCGGCATACTGCGGCTGCTCATAAACCGGCTGCTGCGGTTGAGCGTACTGCGGCTGCTCGTAGACCGGCTGCTGCGGTTGAGCGTACTGCGGCTGTTCGTAAACCGGTTGCTGTGGTTGAGCGTACTGCGGCTGTTCGTAAACCGGTTGCTGTGGTTGAGCATACTGCGGCTGCTCGTAGACCGGTTGCTGCGGTTGAGCATACTGCGGCTGTTCGTAAACCGGTTGCTGTGGTTGCGCATACTGCGGCTGCTCATAAACCGGCTGCTGCGGTTGAGCGTACTGCGGTTGCTCGTAAACCGGTTGCTGCGGTTGAGCGTACTGCGGCTGCTCGTAAACCGGCTGCTGCGGCTCGGCATACTGCGGCTGCTCGTAAACTGGCTGCTGCGGCTCGGCATACTGCGGCTGCTCGTAAACCGGCTGTTGTACCGGCGGCCAACCTTCTGGCGTCGGCGCTACCGCTGGATCTGTCTCCTGCCACGGCGCTGCAGGCGCTGTAACAATCTGATCGTTAATAGACGGCGCGGCCTGAGTCGGGTCTGCGGCCCAAGCCGGAGCCGTGCCAAGTGCGGCGGTCGCGGCAAGCGGCTCAGTGACAGAATGCCCATTCAGCAGCGGATCGTATTCATCGTAGCTCGCCGTGCGCGCAACACTGGCACCAGAAAACAGAACATCATCAGGATCGACCTGAGTAACATAACGCCCGCCCTCTTCCGGCTCGTCCATACGACGACCAGAGAACAGCGCCTCATCGGTCTTACGACCCATAGGGTTAGAGAATTTTTCGGCTATGCGTTTACGACGCGCCAACGCGCCACGCAAGATTCTGGCACGACGAGATTCTCGAGAGGCTTTTGGTGCAACCTCACCCTCTTCGTCCTCATATTCATCGTCTTCGTATTCATCTTCATCGACCCACGTATCATCACGACGGGTGCGATTGCTCGCGAAGGTTAGAATACTGAGTATCCAGCTGCCCATTTTTTCGGCAATGCTCACCCACGACCAACCGGTGAACAATGTCAGACCGGCGGCCCAGATACACAACAATGCAATGGTTCCGCCACTGCTGTGCAGCATCGGTTGCAGTGCCGTGCTCAGCAGGCTGCCAATGACGCCGCCCGAGGCGAAATACCAGATGTCATCGGCGTTGATTGCCGCCAGGCCACAGGCGGTAAGAATCATTGCCAGCACGCCAATCAGGCGTAAAGAAACGGCGAAATAGTCGATGTAATCTTCGCTCGCTCGGTGTCGCCAGGCAAACCAACAGCCGCCGACAATAATCACCGGAATGGTGTAAGCCATGACGCCGAAGATGAAGAACAGCGTGTCAGCCAGCCATGCACCAGAAGCGCCGCACAGATTATGGATAGGTTCGTGCCAGGCCGTTTGTGACCAGCTGGGATCGGAAGGATTAAAGCTCAGCAACGCCGCCATCAACCAAATGGCAAAAATGGCGCATAAAAGGAGTAACGCCTCAAGTAGTCGGCGTCCGCTGCTGAGTTTTGTCAGTTTGACTTCTTTGTCTTCTGTATATTCCTGGCTCAAGAAAGGCTCTCCAGGTGCCAAATGCTAAAACGGACAACAGTGTCAGAGATACCCCGACACTGTTGCTGTATGGATTAACAGGAGTGTAATCAAACTACGCTGATTTTGCACCTGTTCCGTTTTAGCGGGTCTTAATTACCAGACGATTGCTCTGCTTGACCTCTTCCATCACGACGTAAGTACGGGTGTCGTTGACGCCTGGCAGACGCAGCAGGGTTTCGCCAAGAAGTTTACGGTAGGCCGACATGTCCGGTACACGGGTTTTCAACAGATAGTCGAAATCCCCGGAAACCAAGTGACACTCTTGAATTTCTTCAAGTTTTTGCACAGCGGAGTTAAATTGTTCAAACACGTCCGGCGCGCCGCGATTCAGAGTAATCTCAACAAAAACCAGCAGCGATGCATCCAGATAATGCGGGTTTAACAGCGCGGTATAGCCCTGAATAAAACCCTGCCGTTCCAGACGACGTACGCGCTCAAGGCACGGGGTCGGAGAAAGTCCTACTCTTTTGGAAAGCTCCACGTTCGAAATACGCCCATCCTTTTGCAGCTCATTCAGAATGTTGCGGTCGATGCGGTCGAGATCTTTGCCAGGGCGTTTTTTACTATCTACCATTATTATTGTCTCTCTGTATTCCTTCCCTACTCCTGTCTTGACTCTGTGCACTTCACTGTTCAGAGCCTTCTCCCCACTTCAATACGCCGTTGTTGCTGCAACACCGTATATCCCGGGTATGCGTATGAGAAGCCCCGGGGCCTGACGGCCTCTCTCCAACATCACGTATGATGTCTGTCCACACCATACGTAGATTTCAGTGAACCGGGTAAAAATGGCATTTGCGTGCATGAAAATTCACCGCACGCGAAACACTGCTTTTCTTCTTCCTTGAATGTTGTCGCAAAAGCACAGGGGATTGTCAAAGCAAAACATCTTTTTTTAGTACAACATGCCAGATATTCATTATTGCCTGGCCCGTATCGACATGTAATCGTCTTATAATTCGTCCGCGTGCAGTAGAAATAGTTATATTCTTTGTTGTTAAAACAGACGATTAATCGGTCTATTCTATTGCACATATCGTTAACAAAATCGCTATGCTCTTTTTTTACGTCTACAAATTCCCTACAATCCAGACCAATGTCTGCCAACAATTATGGGGATCTCATGGGCACGGCCAAACACAGTAAGTTGCTAATCCTTGGTTCTGGACCTGCGGGATACACCGCTGCGGTCTATGCTGCACGCGCAAACCTGCAACCGGTATTGATTACCGGGCTGGAAAAAGGCGGTCAACTGACCACCACCACAGAAGTGGAAAACTGGCCTGGCGATCCAAACGACCTGACAGGCCCGCTGCTGATGGAACGTATGCACGAACATGCAACGAAATTTGATACCGAAATTATTTTCGATCACATCCACAGCGTCGATTTACAAAACCGTCCGTTCCGCCTGACTGGCGACAGCGGCGAGTACACCTGCGATGCGTTAATCATCGCCACGGGGGCATCCGCGCGTTATCTCGGCCTACCGTCGGAAGAAGCATTCAAAGGCCGTGGCGTATCTGCCTGCGCGACCTGCGACGGTTTCTTCTACCGTAACCAAAAAGTCGCGGTCATCGGCGGCGGCAATACCGCAGTTGAAGAAGCGCTGTATCTGTCTAACATTGCATCCGAAGTGCATTTGATTCACCGTCGCGACAGCTTCCGCGCGGAGAAAATCCTCATCAAACGCCTGATGGATAAAGTGGAAAACGGCAACATTGTGCTGCACACCAACCGCACGCTGGAAGAAGTGACTGGCGATCAGATGGGCGTGAGCGGCTTGCGCCTGCGTGACACGCAGAACACCGACACCCTTGAGACTCTCGAGGTGGCGGGCCTGTTTGTCGCTATCGGTCATAGCCCTAACACCGCGATTTTCGACGGCCAACTGGAGCTGGAAAACGGCTACATCAAAGTGCAATCAGGGATTCACGGCAACGCCACGCAAACCAGCATTCCAGGTGTGTTTGCTGCGGGTGACGTTATGGACCACATCTATCGCCAGGCAATTACCTCTGCGGGCACGGGCTGTATGGCGGCGCTGGACGCGGAACGTTACCTCGACGGACTGGCTGACGCTTGCAAATAATCTTTACAAGTCAGTAACAAAAGTAAAAAAGGCGACGATAAGTCGCCTTTATTTTTTCTGCGATGTAACATTGCCGCGCCCATAACTGAAACCATTACCTATAAGCCACCTGCTAAGCGCCCAATGAATAAAAGTCGCCAACAAGAACTCACCCGCTGGCTCAAACAGCAAAGCGTACTTTCACGCCGCTGGTTGATGACCTCCCGTCTGCTCGGCTTTGTCAGCGGTGTGTTGATCATCGCCCAAGCCTGGTTCCTGGCTCGTATTCTCCATCATATGATCATGGAGAATATCCCGCGCGAGGCGCTGCTGTTGCCCTTTGTGCAACTGGTGTTGATTTTTATCCTTCGTGCGTGGGTGGTTTGGCTGCGCGAACGCGTCGGCTTCCATGCGGGGCAACAGATCCGTTTTGAAATCCGCAAACAGGTGCTCGACCGGCTACAACAGGCTGGCCCTGCGTGGATCCAGGGCAAACCCGCCGGTAGCTGGGCAACCCTTATTCTTGAACAAATTGACGACATGCATGATTACTATGCCCGCTATCTGCCACAAATGGCGCTGGCGGCGTGTGTGCCGTTATTAATCGTAGTAGCGATTTTCCCATCCAACTGGGCGGCTGCGCTGATTTTACTGGTTACCGCGCCGCTGATTCCGCTGTTTATGGCGCTGGTTGGCATGGGCGCTGCCGACGCAAACCGTCGCAACTTCCTTGCGCTGGCGCGCCTGAGTGGGCACTTCCTTGACCGCCTGCGCGGTATGGACACGCTGCGTATTTTTGGCCGTGGCGACGCTGAAACAGAGAGTATTCGCAGTGCCTCACAGGATTTTCGCCAGCGCACTATGGAAGTACTGCGTCTCGCCTTCCTCTCATCAGGCGTGCTGGAGTTTTTCACCTCGCTCTCCATCGCACTGGTCGCGGTCTATTTTGGCTTCTCCTATCTTGGCGAGCTGAATTTTGGCAGCTACGGGACGGCTGTCACGCTCTCTTCCGGTTTTCTGGCATTGATTCTGGCGCCTGAATTCTTCCAGCCGTTGCGCGATTTAGGCACGTTTTATCACGCCAAAGCGCAGGCTGTCGGGGCTGCCGATAGCCTGAAAACGTTCCTTGAAGCGCCACTGGCGCATCCTGAGCAAGGCGACCAAACGCTGGATTCCAGCGACCCCGTCACACTGCACGCACGCGATCTCTTTATCACCTCACCAGAAGGCAAAATGCTGGCTGGCCCGCTTAACTTTACGCTGAAAGCCGGGCAACGAGCGGTGCTGGTTGGGCAAAGCGGTTCGGGGAAAAGTTCGCTGTTAAATGCGCTGGCGGGCTTCTTACCCTACAGCGGTTCATTACAAGTGAATGGCGTAGAGCTGCGCAATCTGCAACCGGAAAGCTGGCACCGAATGATGAGTTGGGTGGGGCAAAACCCACAACTACCGGCGTCTACGCTGCGGGAAAACGTGCTGCTGGGCAACCCTGATGCCGGAGAGCAACCGTTGCATAACGCGCTGGAAAAAGCGTGGGTGAATGAGTTTTTGCCGCAGCTCCCGGACGGCATTGATACCGTAGTGGGCGAGCAAGCCGCGCGGTTGTCCGTCGGCCAGGCGCAGCGCGTAGCCGTTGCTCGTGCGCTGATAGCGCCTTGCCGCCTGCTGCTGCTGGATGAACCCGCCGCCAGCCTTGACGCGCACAGCGAGCAGCGCGTGATGCAAGCATTGACCAAAGCATCAACCCAGCAGACCACGCTCATGGTCACTCACCAGTTAGAAGGCCTTATAGCGTGGGACGCCATCTGGGTTATGGAAAACGGGCAGATTATCGAACAAGGGACGTATCAGCAGTTAGTTGATGCCAACGGCGTGTTTGCCAGCCTGTTGGCTAATCGTCAGGAGGAAATTTAAATGCGCGCACTGTTGCCTTATCTGGCGCTCTATAAACGCCACAAATGGCTGTTAAGCCTTGGCGTCATTCTGGCGATTGTCACGCTGTTAGCGAGCATTGGCTTACTGACGCTTTCCGGCTGGTTCTTGTCGGCTTCGGCGGTGGTCGGGTTTGCGGGCGCTTACAGTTTTAACTACATGCTCCCCGCCGCAGGCGTTCGTGGCGCAGCGATTATTCGTACCGCCGGGCGCTATTTTGAACGTCTGGTCAGCCACGATGCGACATTCCGTGTGCTTCAACACCTGCGCGTTTTCACCTTCAGCAAATTGCTACCGCTTTCCCCTGCTGGCCTGGCGCGTTTTCGTCAGGGCGAGCTACTTAACCGCATGGTGGCGGATGTAGACACACTCGATCACCTCTACCTGCGCGTAATTTCGCCGCTGATGGGGGCTATGGTGGTGATTGTGGTGGTGACCTTAGGCCTGAGCCTGTTGGACGTGTCTCTGGCGCTCACGCTGGGCGGCATTATGCTGGCAACACTTTTACTGTTGCCACCGCTGTTTTACCGCGCTGGCAAGCCCGCAGGCGAGCAGCTCACCACACTGCGCGGGCAGTATCGCCAACAGTTGACCAGCTGGTTACAGGGGCAAGCGGAGCTGACCATTTTTAACGCCAGCCAGCGCTACCGTAAACAGATGGAACGCACCGAACTGCACTGGCATGACGCGCAACGCCGCCAGTCTGAACTCACCGCCCTGTCTCAAGCGCTGATGCTGCTGATTGGCGGCGTGGCGGTTGTCGCGATGCTGTGGCTGGCTGCCGGTGGCGTCGGTGATAATCGCCAACCGGGGGCGCTGATTGCGCTATTCGTATTCTGTGCGCTGGCAGCCTTCGAAGCGCTCGCGCCGGTAACCGGTGCATTCCAGCATTTAGGGCAAGTGATCGCCTCGGCGCTGCGCGTTAGCCAGATTATTGAGCAGCAGCCGGAAGTGACCTTCCCGCAACAAGCTGTTGCTCGTCCACAGCAGGTGGCCTTAACGCTTGAGCAGGTGTCATTCACTTATCCGCAGCAGTCTCAACCCGCGCTGAATAACCTCTCGCTACAGGTCACCGCCGGTGAACATATCGCCATCCTGGGTCGTACTGGCTGCGGTAAATCGACTTTATTACAATTGCTGACCCGCGCCTGGGATCCACAGCAGGGCACGATTCTGCTCAACGATATGGCGCTTAATAGCCTGGATGAACAGACGCTCCGCCAGAGCATGAGCCTGGTTCCGCAACGTGTGCATCTGTTTAGCGCTACGCTGCGCGATAACCTGCTGTTAGCCAAACCGCAAGCCAGCGATGAAGCGCTAAGCGACGTACTGCGCCGTACCGGGCTTGAAAAACTGCTGGAAGACGCCGGTTTGAACAGTTGGCTGGGTGAAGGTGGCCGCCAGTTATCCGGCGGTGAGCTGCGCCGCTTAGGCATTGCTCGCGCATTGCTGCACGACGCCCCGCTAATGATGCTCGACGAACCTACTGAAGGGTTAGATGCCACCACCGAGAGCCAAATTCTTGAGCTATTGGCCGACGTTATGCGCGATAAAACGCTGCTGATGGTGACCCATCGCCTGCGCGGCCTGGCGCGGTTTAATCGGATAATTGTCATGGACAACGGGCAAATTATTGAGCAAGGTAATCATACAGAACTGCTGGCAAAACAAGGCCGTTACTACCAGTTCAAACAGCGCCTGTAAGCTATGATTAGTGAATACCCGCGTTGAAAACACGCACGGTCAAACGGGCAAATAAAATCGCCTGATGGGATAGTTTTTTAGAGCCTATGCCATCAGGCGTATATTGTTGCAGCCAGTTTGGACACGGACAGCGCGGAAAAACCGCAGCGTACACGTAGTACGTGAGGATTTTGAGCACTGCCCTGGGCCAAAATGGCAAATAAAATAGCCTAATGGAATAGGCTCTTAGTGAGGTTGTCGCAGTATGCGCCTTGTCCAGCTTTCTCGTCACTCGATTGCTTTCCCCTCACCCGAGGACGCATTACGCGAACCGAACGGGCTTCTGGCCTTAGGGGGCGATCTCGGCCCTGCCCGGCTGTTGATGGCTTATCAACGCGGGATCTTTCCGTGGTTTTCACCTGGTGACCCGATCCTGTGGTGGTCACCGGATCCACGTGCGGTTTTATCGCCAGAGCAGTTTCACCTCAGCCGCAGTATGAAGCGCTTTCATAAAAATTCGCCCTACCGCGTGACGCTCAACTATGCCTTTAGCCAGGTTATCGAAGGCTGCGCACAAGATCGCCACGAAGGCACGTGGATAACCACCAGCATCAGCCTGGCGTATCAACGCCTGCATGAGCTTGGCCATGCGCATTCGATTGAAGTATGGCATCACGATACGCTGGTAGGCGGCATGTACGGCGTGGCAATGGGCGAACTGTTCTGCGGCGAGTCGATGTTCAGCCGAGCCGAGAACGCCTCTAAAACTGCGTTGTACGTCTTCTGTGAGGCTTTTCGTGAAGCAGGCGGTAAATTAATCGACTGTCAGATACTCAATAATCATACTGCTTCGCTTGGCGCGGTGGAAATTCCACGCCGGGATTACCTGGAACAGCTCGATTCTCTGCGTTTGCAGCCGCTATCCGACAGATTCTGGGTTCCACGCCATCTCTTTTCACCTGAAACGTAAATGTTTTCAGCACAATCTTCATCAGGATGATATAATTGCCGACGAGAGTCGCTTCTGCCTTTTGCCCCGCCGCCGTTTGGGAATCATTCGAGTCAGATAACGCCCACGTTAATCCTGCTGTTTCCGGCCTGGTTCGCGCCCATCACACGTTGCTTTTGTGTGGTGAAAGGGTAATGCGCAAAAACGACTTTCGCCAATTAATATGCACAATTCTTTACTTACTTGATGAACTTCGGCATTATCTTGCCGGTTCAAATTACGGTAGTGATACCCCAGAGGATTAGATGGCCAAAGAAGACAATATTGAAATGCAGGGTACCGTTCTTGATACGTTGCCTAACACCATGTTCCGCGTAGAACTGGAAAACGGGCACGTGGTTACTGCACATATCTCCGGTAAAATGCGCAAAAACTACATCCGCATCCTGACGGGCGACAAAGTGACTGTTGAGCTGACCCCGTACGACCTGAGCAAAGGCCGCATTGTCTTCCGTAGTCGCTAATAGCCGCAGATAATGAGCGCCCGACGCCAATGCCGCCGAGTGCTATTTGCCAAACGATGCCTCGCTTAACGCGGGGCATTTTTTTGCCTGCCATATAGCGATTCCCTGCCATATATAAAACAAAGCAAATATCGCGAATCTCTTGGTTTTTTAGGAAGTTGTACGACAGGGTTTTACCCTATAAATCGGCGCATATTTCTAAACTGCCTATGCGGAAGTCCACGAGGCAATATCATCTCATTGTTTCGCATAGGAAAAGACATAAACCCTCTTTTTATCTCCTTTTTTATAACCCTATATTCAGCATTTAAAAATCAAACAGTTACCGGGCCTGAATTAAAAAGGATAAAAATCCGCCCTTAAGATTGAGGGCGGATGCATCGCATATTAGAACCAGGGAACCGTCGCAACAGCGCTCAACCCGTAACTGCTGAATACGCCATCGGCGGGCGCAGTTTGCAATGGCCCATGCTCTACAAACAGGCGGAATTGCTGATTACTCGAAAGGCTTTTTATTGTCAGATAAGGCAGTGTCGTTCGTTGCACCGTCAACGTAGGCAAACGCGCTTCAGCTTCCTCTGGCGTTAACCACCCTTTTTTTACCGAACGGCGTAACAACCGCTGCGGATTACTCTTTACCTGAACACGATTGACCGTTCTCCACCCTTTGGCTTCGGGTATCGGAGAAACTATCCCACACTGGCAATAGTCGTTCATACCCTTACGCCAGTGGGTCATTTCAAGTTCGTGCAATGCGCTGACGCTACCATGCAGACGCAAGCAGCCGCCCAGCGTGATGTCATAGAGAGGAAAACTTACACCGATATCACCTTTACCTCTCGCCCCCAATGCGCGATGAAGTTTGGCAAACAGCGCAGACATCAACATACCGGTATTAAACTCAGGATCAGGTAACACCCGGATCTCCAGATAGTGATCCATATCCAGCTCCTTATTCGCTCTTCTCACCGAATACGCCACCGCGAATCAGTACCGCCATCACGTAGTGCTGCTGCTCCGTATCAGGTTTTACCCCTTTGGTTACCCAGTTATCCAATAAGGTGTAAAAATCCATTTTATCTTTTGGCTGGCGACAAGCGACACCACGGCTTGTGACTGAGCCGTAAGGTTCCACAGCAATCGCCCCCAGTTCATCAGTACGCGGATGCCAGGTATCAATAGTGCGCAGTGCATTACCGATTTTCTGTGAGTGGATACCTGCAACCCCCGCCACCTGATATAACACCCGACTTTTCGTGCTATTGCTGTCCAGCACCAGCTCCTGAGACGGGAAGACTTCCTGCCCAGCGCCCAAACGGACCTGAGCCTCGACATTTAGCATGACCCACTGTTCGCCGTTTAATCCCTTAGCAATTACAGCAGCGAGTTCATTCAATGACTTCTCACGGTAGTCAAACTGGCGCAGTGAATAATCATGGCTGTTAAATGTCCATGACTGCTCGCCCGTAGTCACTTTTACCTGAACCTGTTCTGCACCAATTCGGTTACGCCACAGAAAGCGGCCATTCGCCAGATTAGTCGCATAACGGTATGCCAGTTCACCAAAACCGTGTTCCTGTATATACCCCTCAATAACCTGTAAAAGCGCATCCTGATAGGCCATATCATTACAAACGGAAGGCGTAGACAAGTTCCCGAGCACGCGCAGGGTAAAGACTATTTTGAGCGTATCAGCATCGGCAGGTAATGCGGCGACATCTACACGTTGCAGGTTTGCTTTTTGAATTTCGGCATCCAGCTTTGTAGGGTCGCTGGCAATCGCATTTTTCAGGCGATTAGAGATAGTGCCGCGCACGGCCTTTTCTTGTATTTCAATCGGTTGCCAGTTAACACCTTGCCAGTTACCGGCATACATTGTTGCGTCAGAGGTTGCCAGTTTGCGTTCAAATGCCAGCACAGAAGCCGTTTTTACAGAGACAGGAGCCTTTGCCATAGTCATATCCTTATTCATATTCATCATTGTCATTAATCGTGAAATCATCAGCGACTGGCGGCATCGCTGAGCAGTAGTAGCCGGTATCGGTTGTTCGATAGCGCCACAACAGTGGCTCAATGTCGGTTATTCGATGCAGCCCACGCCATTCGCCAACACCGTACACGGCTTCGACAAAAGCAAAAGGTGTGGCAAGATCTCGTGCTTTTTCCACCTCACCCGGAGCGTACAATGCTGAAATACGCTGATAACCACACATTAACGGCACGAGATAACCCGGCATCGGTTTAGGTTGATACTCCCATCGCGCGTCATCCCCCTCTTCTGCTGGTTCAGCCTGATATTTGATGGCAGCAAAATCCAACCAAGCGTCCAGAAGCGGCTTTTCTGGACGCTGTTGATGATGCTCCGCTAACCATCCGCTGCGATCGTATAAAGCAAAACCGGGCATTAGCCGCCACAGGATTTGCCGTAACTGCTTTTCATTTTCGGGGGGATAAAAAATCTGCGGGTCGCGCATACTGATAATGCTGCCACCGGCCAGTTTTTGCCCCTGGCACAGCATTTTCAGATGCCTACACAGCGCGTCTTTACCGTATTCGCCATTGATAATTTCACCTTTACATTCAACCACCAGCGAAACGGTGAGGTGCATCCGCCCTTCTTCATTGAAGGAGGCGGTATTACCTTCTTTAGTCAGCGGATTACGGGTAAGCGCAAATTGATAATCACGGCCAGACGAGTACGCATGAACCTGATGTTCATGGCTAATCACCGAGCAGCCGTCAAAACGAACGCCATATTCTGCGTAAATTTTACGAGAGAGTGCATGGACATAGCCCAGAAAATGGGTGATGGCCGGAAATCCCCAGGTTAATCCCGCCACGGCATTAGCATTCTCGACGCGTAAATGGGGCAATATCACCAGATAACTCATTTCAGCGCCTCCTGCACAATAGCGTCCATTTCTCGCATCCGTTGGCGGAACAGAGACTGCGTACGCCATTCTCGATATTCAACCGCGCCAACATCCAGGCTCGCTTTTTTCAGTCGATAGTTCAGCCAACGAGCAAAGTCTTCTGCCACACCAGCCTGCCAGCCATCTTTCTCGCGTTCGAGTCTGAATGTTTCATCGGTTTTGCTGCGCCACGGATCAAGCCAAAGCTGTTGGTGTAACGGCATATCGGGGCAATGCTGTGTCCAACCCTGCCATTTTTCCTGCTGGAGGGTTGAGGCTTGCACAAAAAGGAGGTCGATAAGTTCATCAACATACCGCGCCCTGGTTGTGCGGATATGGACATTATTTCGGTCAGCATTCACCGCTAACAGGTGGGTCATGCTGGCGAGCACACCAGACGCAGCCCGATTAAACGCCCCACTACGTGTAAAAAGACTCCGCATATTTTGTGGCGCGCGCGGAAAGGTTATCCACGCAGGGGGCTTTGAAGGCAGTAGCCAAATGCGACCACCGCGCGAACTATTCAGGGCAGATATATTTTGCGGTTTAGTCCCGCCGAAATGCATCTCGGCAAGATTCGGGTAGCGGACATCAGGCTGCGAATGCCATTTTCTGGCCCTATGCGCATCCCGGATGGCTTTCGCCTCTTCGCCAAAACGTGCAGCCACCAGCTTTTCTTGCATCGCCTGCGCCAACGAAGTCGCAAACAACGGGCACAGGAGGTGGTAACCATCATCAACAGGAAAATAGATCTGTTTCGCCAGCTTGTGGGAGGAAGGCTGCGCTGGGGTCAATGCCTGATTAAAGCCATCTACCCATTGTTTCAGTTGCGCTTCGTCTTCAGCCAGTGCCTCCAACGCTTGATAATCGCCACGTTTCAGGCAGTCGAGTAAGGAGTCTCCATCGACAACGGTTTGCAGTAATTTAGCCACATCCAACGCCGCTGCATTACCTACCGCATCAGTAGCAATGCTCGATAGCGAGTCTGTGCTGAGATAATCAGCCTCACTTTCCGTTTCCCGATAAATACTGCTACTTTTCGAATCACCGTGGGTAAACTTCGCCGCATGGGTGACAAGGCTAATTTGCCCAGCGCGTTTTGCGGCATCCGTTAGCCAGTTTCTGGGCTGATAGCGAGCATCCAGATCCTGGCGTTCCTGCGCTATCGCGCTTGCATCCTCCCCCTGCTCCAACCGTTTAGCGGCCATTTTTTCAAAGGCTTCAAACTTCGGCTGCCTTCGCGAGGCGATATAATCGGTGATAAAATTAACTAAATTATCGATCAAAAGTTTCCCTCCCCGTACCTTATAATCCCTAAAAACTTAAAGAAATGAATGAGTTGTATATAACCCCACCAGTTCCAATATGCTGATTAATTGACATCAAGACTGGTTTAGATGCAAACATCCATGATGTAAAAAGCAAAACCGTGCAAAGCACCTTAAAATCGTTATGCATGAACAATACCTCGACAGTATTAAGTATCGGGATTGTAGGACTAGCACGACACAGATTCAACCCCCTATATAATGTTTACTTTTTTAATATAATCTCAGCGTACCTTTGCTCTACTTGAAATCTAGAACTAAATTACTTTAAACTCATAAATTAACCTGTCGAACAGACAGCTTAGAAATATATAAAGTTAACTTTATTAACCCAGTACACTGCTGTACAAGCAGCTCGCGCCCCTTTTCAGGGGGCGCGAAACACACCCAACCACGGGTGATAAAACCAATCTTTAACGGCATCGTCCTCACTGACAGTCACACGAACCTCACCAAATATCTCCCCTATCTGGTCGATTTCTCGATTCTGCTTATCAGCCAGTTTTAGCAAGACTTGTTTGTAATCCACCGCTCCCCAGCAGGCTACGCCGCTGGCACAGGTGAGTTTCTGCAACTTAAAAGTGGCGGCTTTGCCTTCGTTATTGTCCTGGCGGGAGAAAAAGCGTGGCTCACTTTCTTCATCTTTCATGTGCAGGTAAAACACCGCTTCCGGCTGCGAGCATCGAAATGGGGTTCTGCGCTGCATCCAACCGTTCCAGCTCAAAGACTGACGCCACCATTGCGCCGCCACCACAGACGGGCTTTTCGTGCTTAACAACGCATCTTTTAAGCGCTGATGCTCCAGCTCCGCCAGCTTGTTTTCGCCATCCGGTGACAGGATTCTCGGTAACGCATTAATGGTGCGGAAGTCCTGCAACGGGAGCAGTTCCCGCAAATCATGGCTGACAAGCAGATGGGTTTTGTCTTCAAATCCTGGTTTACAGAAGGCAGGCGTTTGGTGCTGTAACGCTTTGATATTGTGACTAAGAATCACCAGATTCTCACTTTGCGGCACAACACGGCGATGGCGTTGAACACGCCCGGCAAACTGGATAATGGAGCGCATCGAACTGGGCTCTATTATTCCCCAATCCGCATCCCAATCTCGCCCCACCTCAATAACCGAGGTTCCGAGCACGACAAAAAGATGATGTTTTTCTGGGCGATGCTGAAGTGCGGCGGCAATATCCGTATTGCGCCAAAGGGCATCCGGTTGATGTCGGGTAAAGGCGCTATCCAGACGGGCTTCAATATCCGAACGCACCGCCAGAGGATGGCGGGCATGATAAACGCAGTAGTGAATGCAAACATCGTCCGGTGAAGGTATCGCCATTAGCGCTTGCGCCACCGCCACCAATGGATTGATATTGGCAAATCTTACCAACCCTAACGACACTGTTTTGCCCGTTTCATGCACCACTTTATGTGCCTGATGTAAGGCTCGCATTTGGGTATGCACGGTGTGAGCCACACTGGCTATCACTTCGTCTGTCGCCGGAGTTGTTGCCTGAACCGCCGCGATACGCCCAAAATGGAGACGCGGCTTTGCAGCCAGCATCTGTGACCGCTTGCTGATAAACGCCTGATGGGTTTCATGAAACGTACGACCATCGGCAATCCGCTCCGCCTGTGCGTGCTTTTCATCAAACCATGCACAACCGATGTTTACGGGCCGATCGTGCCCTCCACACGCAGACTGCCATATTTTGCGCCCAGCCAGGTAAGCAGCAAACAGTGCTTGAATGAGATCTGGCGGCAACGTCGCAGACGAAAGCAGCACGCGAGTTCCCAGCATTCCCGCCCAGTTCATCAACCGGCATACGGCGTAGAGATCGGCAATATCAAAATCGTCTGGTTCATCCAGCACGAGATCGCTGGTTAGTAGCCGTAACATGGCGGGAAGCTGTGAACCACCTCGCACACCTTCCGTTGCAGGAATCAAGTGATCGATAGTTGCCACTAAAATCGGCGCACTGATCAGTGCCTTTAACTTATCATCACCTTGTAACCATTTTTCCAGTACACCCGTATTCATGCTGCCGTCGTAATGAACGTATTGCACTTCATCAGACAACGCATCTTCCGAAGCACTGCCACGATCCGCATCCGGTTTTTCCGCGTTTTTTTGCTGCCACAGCCTTTTTACCGCCGCCGAACCTATCAGCACCGCCAGATCGTCCTCATCCAGACCTAGCCGATCGCGAAGCGCCTCACCGGTTTGCAGCGTTAAAGTCCGCAAGCCTAGTGCTACGGTGAAACGACAGCCTTCCTGCTCGTCTGCCAGTGCATACATGATGCGCGCGTTAGCGTAGGTTTTCCCGCAGCCTGTTGACGCCATGTTGACACCAAAAAAGCCCTCCTGACGGCTATACTCACGTAGCCCACGCGCCACATCCCATGCTTTATTCTGCCAATGATAACGCTCATCGACCGCCCGCTGACTAAACCCTTTATGCCGAGCGATGGCAGGCAGCGAGGCGCGTACTTGTGGCAGTTGTCGCCCCAGTAATAGCGCATGATGAGCCACGCCAACAAGGTGTTCATCCACGCGCTGCTTAAGCTCACCACTCTTTCTGTCACTATTAGCCCACGCGCCATAATCAGGGTCTTGCCACTTTTGCTGAGGGTGATTGGCAGAGTAAAAATGGTCTGCCAACATTAAGCAAAAACGCGCAATATGCAGCGTAAACGGCTGATCCATCTGCCCCCAGGTTTTTAATGACACGGCATTCTGAGTTCGGCGGGCAATCTGTCGCGCCTTTTCTCGCCAGGTACGGCTTTGCAATGGCGTGCCTGACGGAAATGTCCAGACAGACTGGAAATCGCTACGCATCCATTCGTCTTTACGATGATTCAGCGCATTCCAGTCCACATTGAGCTGATTTTCCAGCCAGGTATCACAGTGTTCTGAAGACTCTTTGCTGGCGCTGGGCAAATTTTCCGGTAAACGGTGATGCGATAAAATCAGCCAGGCGACCGTTTTCGCCACCGGAGGCAGCTTGCGAAATGGGCTATCGGTAAACTCTGGGCTATCCTTGCGTAACCGCTCCAGTATGGTTTGCTCATCATTGGGTGAAAGCGTGCCAAGTTTTGCCAACCATTCTTCATCCGTTTGCCCACCGACAAATGCCTGAAAAAGCCGAACGGAGATCCACTCGTGGCGATAAGGTTGATAGCTTTTTGCTTTTTTACTGGTCAGACTCGCCTGGAAACTACGCCCCGACTTACCAAAATCATGAAATAACCCCGCGATTGCCGCCAGTAATGCGATGCTCTCCGCACTTTGCCAACGATGCTCTTCTCGATTAACCGCCAGGCTGCGCGTCGTGCGATGGGTAGGCACTCGCCCTTGAGCATTAAAGCGCCTGAGATTCCCCACCATCCACATTAGTTCCGTTTGGCCATTTTTCTTCAACCAGTGACATGCCACCGCCGTGTTGCGCCTTGCGGTTTTACGTAACAAACGCCGTAACGTATGCACACCTTCGAGGGTGATTGCGGTCTGCCAGGCGGCATCTCCGGTACGCTCGGCAAACTGGTCGATAATCCGGCAACTTTCTTCTCTGGCTCGTTTGGTGCAGCGCGAAATAATCAATACATTCATTGAGCAACCTTACCCAACGATTGTGCCGTTTCCTGAAGCGAAGTAATCATGATGTCTAGCGCATCTGCCTGCTGAAAGACGTTGATGCAACGCTGGCGAAACTCCTGCGTATCTTCTCCCGCCATTGCGGCAATAAATGCCTGCGGCATCACTAGCGCGTCTTTGATCAGATCGGCCAGGTCAAATACCAGGCCGCCGCGACGCGTTTTGCCATGCATTACCGCTAAGCCATGTGGCACACCAGTTACCCACGCCGCTACCGCAGCAAGCCCATAAGCCAGGTAATTTCCCTGATCGAGAAAGCGGTTTGCCATATCGATCCCACCACCGCGCTTAGCCCGTGTAAAATCGCCATAACCCACCGCTTGGCTTGCCGTTTTGTACAGCACTTTAGTCAGCTTGGCTTCCGCCAGCATTAAGAGGGTGTGATCTTTGGCCTGCGACATGCTGTCACTGGCCTGAGTCAGTAAGGTGCGTAATGCCTGAGGGTCTGGTTGAAAAGCTGACTCACGTTGCATCTGCGTACTTAGCCAGCGCTTTTCAATTTGTGCTAGCCGGATTTGCTGAAAACGTTTTGCCGCCTCAAGACGTTGCGATTCATCAAACCAAAACGATACCCAGTGCTGGAGATATTCCGTCGGGCGATATTCGCTTTGTGGACTCAACCATGAAACATCAACATCGACTTCATTGGCTGAATATAATGGCGTGCCGTCAGTGCCACAAAAACCCACCATCACCCCTGCATGAGCAAATTCACGCATCGCAGCCTGAGTAACCGAAGTCCCCATTCCTAGCATCAGCGCGGTGGTATTCGCGATCGGGATATTCCAGTAAAACGACTCTTTCCCCTCGCTGGTGACATACTCGACTCGACCACCATTAACCTGCACACGGCACTTTTCGAGGTAGTAAATATTGGCGCGCTTAGAATGAAGGATGGTTTTGAGATCGGATGGGGTGAAATGGTTCGCAGTCATAAGCACGTCCTGTGATTATTACGTCTCGTTGTTTATTCGAGACAATAAAACATTGTTCCACAGCAGTTTCGTTGGTTTCCATCGCAATTATTAACTTTGCAACTATCTGACAATGCGTAGAGAGAGGATTAAGAGGGATGGGATGAAAGCTGCCAGTGCGGCAGTGAACGTTGTAACGCAACACACTCATGCCCGAGTAATTTTCTAAGCTGCCTATACGGCAGTGAACTGCTGCTGCTGCTGCATTGCGTTCGCGGTATTTTTCTAAGCTGCCTGTACGGCAGTGAACCCGTTCAGACCGGAACTTTCGCTACTGCGATCTTTCTAAGCTGCCTGTACGGCAGTGAACCGGAAAGGAATTCTCCCCTGAATACCCTTCACTTTCTAAGCTGCCTGTACGGCAGTGAACTTCTGTCGTCAGTTGACGCGGTTATTTGTCGATTTCTAAGCTGCCTATACGGCAGTGAACAATGACATCAGAATCCATGATGCAGTCATACTTTTCTAAGCTGCCTATACGGCAGTGAACGCAATCATTGCCCCGATTGCGGCCCGTCGTGTTTTCTAAGCTGCCTGTACGGCAGTGAACTCCCCGTTGTGCGCACCACTTCATGTTTTTTGTTTCTAAGCTGCCTGTACGGCAGTGAACCCCATAACGCTGACATGCTCGTGCCAGTTACTTTTCTAAGCTGCCTGTACGGCAGTGAACGTAGTGATTAGCCGCTCGGCAGTCTGGCGCAATTTCTAAGCTGCCTGTACGGCAGTGAACGGACGTGCTCCCCGGCGAATGGAGCTGCACATTTTCTAAGCTGCCTGTACGGCAGTGAACCAGTGCGGGGATTCTCTCGACGAACGTCGAGATTTCTAAGCTGCCTATACGGCAGTGAACGAAAGTGGAAGCACAATTTTAACCGACGAAGATTTCTAAGCTGCCTATACGGCAGTGAACAGAAGCGAGTCAGAACGTATTCTGTCATCAATATTTCTAAGCTGCCTATACGGCAGTGAACTGTCAGATGGCTGTTGCCCGTTGTTTTTGACTTTTCTAAGCTGCCTATACGGCAGTGAACTTTCTGACC
Source organism: Kluyvera fluvialis (assembly GCF_059725275.1). Lineage (NCBI taxonomy): Bacteria > Pseudomonadati > Pseudomonadota > Gammaproteobacteria > Enterobacterales > Enterobacteriaceae > Kluyvera > Kluyvera fluvialis. The sequence continues at coordinate 3,205,122 of NZ_AP046142.1, forward strand.
TAGCTCGTCAGCACAGCATGAACTTTCTAAGCTGCCTATACGGCAGTGAACTTATTTACCTGATGGCATGAACATTTCGGCGCTTTCTAAGCTGCCTATACGGCAGTGAACTAGACAATAAACAATCCAGCGTATTGGAATCATTGCACTTTATCAACAAATCCAGCATTTACCCTAATTTTTACTTCACTTATCCAGCCTATAAAAATCAATAAGTTATAAAACATCGAAGAAAAAGGGTTTATCACAGGCGGAGTAAAAACCACCTGCGTAGAAACTAGCACATCACTGGGGTGTATTAAAAATGCGTAAAAGAAGCCCCTGGCGGTTGCTACCACCTCCCTTCTATAGATGGAGATAATGTTGGGTTAAAAAACTTAGTGAAAATGGGTATTAGGTTTTCGTGATTTTTGCCAGTGATGATGCTCACGCAAACCTTCCGCTGACTCCTCCGCCACAATTCGCAGCTCGTCGCTATCAGCTTCATGGCGCAACTGGTGATCGACATTTTTAACCATCAAAAACTCATGGCCTTTATGCCCAGCCATCAACTGACCGGAAAATAATGCACAGGTCAGTAAAATAACTGACAACGCTTTCGTCAACATCCTATCCTGCCACCGTCTTATTACCTTTTGCGATTATGATGCCAACGGCTTCGTCTGGTTGTTATTGACAGTTCAAAGTAACGCAAACAATTTGTCAGCGCGGGTTAGGCTGCGTTAGCGCAGGTGAGTGATATAAAAAAACCGAGCTGTTTCCAGCTCGGTTTGTATTCTACATCGCGGCATTTGCCGTTAATGCGCCGCTTCCGGCTTGTGCTTTTGCGCACTCTGGAAGTCGTAGGTCAGCTCGTTCTTCTCTTTATCGAGCGCCACGGTGACCTGGCCGCCGTCCACCAGCGAGCCGAACAGCAGTTCGTTAGCCAGCGGTTTTTTCAGGTTGTCCTGAATCACACGCGCCATCGGACGCGCGCCCATCGCCCGGTCATAGCCTTTATCGGCCAGCCAGTTGCGGGCTTCCTGGCTCACTTCCAGCGACACGCCTTTTTGATCCAACTGTACCTGCAACTCGACGATGAACTTATCCACCACCTGATGGATCACCTCGGTTGACAGGTGATCGAACCAGATAATGTTGTCCAGACGGTTACGGAACTCTGGCGTAAAGATCTTTTTGATCTCCTCCATCGCGTCGGTGCTGTTGTCCTGCTGGATAAGCCCAATCGATTTACGCTCGGTTTCACGCACACCGGCGTTGGTGGTCATCACCAGCACCACGTTGCGGAAGTCAGCTTTACGACCGTTGTTATCCGTCAGCGTGCCGTTGTCCATCACCTGCAACAGCAGGTTAAAGACATCCGGGTGCGCTTTTTCGATTTCGTCCAGCAGCAGCACAGCGTGCGGATGCTTAATCACCGCATCGGTCAGCAGACCGCCCTGATCGAAACCAACGTATCCCGGAGGCGCACCAATCAGGCGGCTCACCGTGTGACGTTCCATATACTCAGACATATCGAAACGCAGCAGCTCAATGCCCATCGCCTTCGCCAACTGAACGGTCACTTCCGTTTTACCAACACCCGTTGGGCCAGCAAACAGGAATGACCCCACCGGACGATGCTCGTGGCCGAGGCCCGCGCGGCTCATCTTGATAGCTTCGGTCAGCGCATCAATGGCGTTATCCTGTCCGAACACCAGCATTTTGAGGCGGTTGCCCAGCGTTTTCAGCGTATCGCGATCGCTTTGAGAGACACTTTTCTCTGGGATACGCGCAATACGCGCCACCACAGATTCAATATCTGCCACGTTGATCGTTTTTTTACGCTTGCTCACCGGCATCAAACGCGCCCGCGCGCCTGCTTCGTCGATAACGTCAATCGCTTTATCCGGCAGATGGCGATCGTTAATGTATTTCACCGCCAGCTCCACCGCCGCACGTACCGCTTTTGCGGTATAGCGAACGTCGTGGTGCGCTTCGTACTTCGGTTTCAGGCCGTTAAGAATCTGCACGGTTTCTTCAACCGATGGTTCGGTAATATCGATTTTCTGGAAACGACGCGCCAGCGCCCTGTCCTTCTCAAAGATATTGCTGAACTCCTGATAGGTAGTAGAACCCATCACCCGAATTTTACCGCTGGAAAGCAGCGGTTTAATCAGGTTCGCGGCATCCACCTGGCCGCCGGACGCCGCCCCCGCACCAATAATGGTGTGGATTTCGTCGATAAACAGAATGCTGTTGCTGTCCTGCTCTAACTGTTTGAGCAGCGCTTTAAAGCGTTTCTCGAAATCGCCACGATATTTAGTACCCGCCAACAGCGAGCCAATATCCAGCGAGTAGATAGTGCAATCAGCCATGATTTCCGGCACGTCGCCGCGCACGATGCGCCATGCCAGCCCTTCGGCAATTGCTGTTTTACCGACACCGGATTCCCCCACCAACAGCGGGTTATTTTTACGGCGACGGCACAGCACCTGAATGGTGCGCTCCAGCTCTTTATCACGGCCAATCAGCGGGTCAATACCGCCGACACGAGCAAGCTGGTTAAGATTGGTGGTGAAGTTTTCCATACGATCCTCCCCGCCTGCTTGCTCTTCGTTAGTCTGCTGGCTTCCGGCATCAGAAGACTGGCTTGGCTCGTCTTTACGCGTACCGTGAGAGATGAAGTTCACCACATCAAGGCGGCTAACCTCATGCTTACGCAGAAGATAGGCGGCCTGCGATTCTTGTTCGCTAAAAATGGCCACAAGGACATTCGCGCCGGTCACTTCGCTACGCCCGGACGATTGAACGTGGAAGACCGCGCGTTGCAGAACACGCTGGAAACTGAGCGTCGGCTGAGTTTCACGCTCTTCTTCACTGACCGGCAGCACCGGCGTGGTTTGTTCGATGAAGGCTTCGAGTTCCTGACGCAGCGCCACCAGATCGACCGAACACGCTTCCAGCGCTTCACGGGCTGATGGGTTGCTGAGCAGCGCCAGCAACAGATGCTCCACGGTCATAAACTCATGACGGTGCTCGCGCGCTCTGGCGAAAGCCATGTTTAAACTGAGTTCCAGTTCTTGATTGAGCATAGGCACCTCCCCCAATTTTCATGCCTGTATCAGGCTTGTTCCAGCGTACACAACAATGGATGCTCGTTCTCCCTCGCATACTGATTCACCATGGCAACTTTGGTTTCGGCGACTTCTGCCGTAAACACACCACAAATTGCCTTACCTTGATAGTGAACCGTTAGCATCAGTTGCGTGGCACGTTCTACATCATAAGAAAAGAATTTTTGTAACACGTCAATAACAAACTCCATCGGAGTGTAATCATCATTGACCAATATCACTTTATACATTGACGGGGGTTTAAGCCCATCCTGAAGTTTATCTGCCGCAAGCTGGTCGAAGTCCAGCCAGTCTCTGGTCTTACTCATTGTCAGTCATCATCGTCGGTGTCATCTATTGCTGCTGACGAGCCTGTTTACAACATGCGGCTCTGGTTCTCGTATTATTGACGGGTTTTATGACACATCCCCCGCCGCCACGTTACCGTCCGTTTCTGTGTATACAGGTTCTCAATTTACTGTAGATCATAGATAGCTATCACCTATAGCTGCCATTCGCGAACTCTGTCACATTCCCGTCAATAGCGTTAACTGCTTCAAATTTTGATTCATTTTCCCCCTTTCCTCTTCCTCTAACGCTTGACGCTTGGTGCGAAAACTCTAAATTGTACTGGCGAGAGTTGGTGAGGTTTTGAGCAACTCCTGACTCCACCACCGGTTCATTCCATCTACTTATAAACGTATAATAGAGTTACGAAGGATGTCGAAGTATGGAAATGGGTACTGTTAAGTGGTTCAACAATGCCAAAGGGTTCGGTTTTATTTGCCCGGAAGGCGGTGGCGAGGACATCTTCGCCCATTACTCCACCATCCAGATGGATGGCTACAGAACGTTAAAAGCCGGGCAAGCCGTCCAGTTTGATGTCCACGAGGGGCCAAAAGGTAATCACGCCAGCGTAATTATCCCCGTAATAGAAGCAGAAACAGCCGCCTAGTTTACTGCCCCATTGTGTACATCCCGCCGTCAAAATGCCAGTCCTTCTGACTGGCATTTTTTCATTTAAACACCGTAATTATTCCCGCGCCAATGCATCGACCGGATCTAGCCGCGCCGCATTGCGCGCAGGTAGCCAGCCAAAAAGCACGCCTGTTAAGGTCGAACAAATAAAGGCCGTGAGAAGTGCCAACGGTGAGAAACCAATTTCCCAACCAGGCAGCACCAGTTGCAATATTAGCGCAATCATTAGCGATAACATCACGCCCAACGCGCCACCCACCAAACAAACCAGGATGGCTTCAATCAAAAATTGCTGTAGAACATTGCTCGCCCGCGCGCCCACCGCCATACGAATGCCGATTTCCCGCGTGCGCTCCGTCACCGACACCAGCATGATATTCATCACGCCAATCCCACCAACCACCAGCGAAATCACCGCCACCAGCGTTAAGAACAGCTGTAATGTATGTGTGGTGCGTTCTGCGGTTTTCAAGACGCTGTCCATATTCCAGACGAAGAAATCTTTCTTGCCATGCCGCAGGCTCAGCAAGCGGGTAAGCTGCTGCTCGGCAACGCTGCTGTCGTAGCCCTCTTTCACCCTCACGGTAATCGAGTCTAACCACGATTGCCCCATCACACGCCCGGACATCGTGGAATACGGTAGCCAGACACGCAAAGCGCTACTGCTGCCAAACATCGACTGCTTCTCATCCGCCACACCAATGACGGTGGCGGGCATATTGCCAACGAGGATAACCTCGCCCACGACCTTCGGTTTATTGGGGAACAACTGGCGTCGGCTGTTGTTGTCCAGCACCACCACCTGCGAGCGTTCCGCAGCCTGCACCTCATTAAAGGTATTCCCTTCGCTGAAGGTCATGCCGTAGACGTTAAAATAGTGCTGTCCGATACCCTGCGCGCCAGCGGCAACGTCAACATTGCCCGCGCGTATACGCAGGTTTTTTGACACCGACGGCGTCACCGAACTCACCCATGACTGTTTTTCAATCGCCAGCAGGTCGTCATATTTCAATGACTGCCGATACTGCGGGTCGTCATCGCCGAAATCCTTCCCCGGATAGACATCAATGGTGTTAGTGCCAATTGCGCGGATATCTGCCAGCACCATTTGCTTGGCGGCATCCCCGACGACCACAATCGACACCACCGAGGCGATGCCGATAATAATCCCCAGCATGGTCAGCAAGGTGCGCATTTTATTCGCCACCATCGCCCGCCAGGCCATAGAGAGCGCTTCACGGAAACTGTTGCTGAACTGCAACCAGCCAGAGGTGGTTTGCTTCGTTGGCTGGTGTGGCGTGACCGTGGTCTGGCGCGCGGGAGGATTATGGATAATTTTGCCGTCACGAATTTCAATCACTCGCTCGGCCTGCGCCGCCACCTGCGGGTCATGAGTGACGATGATAATGGTATGGCCCTGCTCTTTGAGCTGATGGAGAATCGCCATCACCTCTTCGCCGGAATGGCTATCCAGCGCGCCGGTTGGTTCATCCGCCAGAATCACCTGGCCGCCGTTCATCAGCGCACGGGCGATACTCACGCGCTGCTGCTGGCCGCCGGAAAGCTGCGACGGCGCATAATCCACGCGATCGGCAAGCCCCAGGCGCTGTAGCAACTCTTTCGCACGTACCAGCCGCGCCTTGCGCTCCATGCCCGCATATACGGCGGGCACTTCGACGTTTTGCGCCGCCGTCAGATGCGACAACAAATGATAACGCTGGAAGATAAAACCAAAGTGCTCGCGACGTAACGCCGCCAGCGCGTCGCTGTCGAGCGTGGCAATATCCACGCCCGCCACCCGATAAGTGCCGCTCGTGGGTTTGTCCAGACAGCCGAGAATATTCATCAGGGTGGATTTACCGGAACCTGAAGCCCCGACAATCGCCACCATTTCCCCGGCGTTAATCTGCAACGAAATGCCTTTCAGCACCTCAACGCTTTCATCACCTGAAGGATAACTACGGCGAATATCCGTCAGTTCGAGCAGTGCGGTCATTGTTCGGCTCCGGCGTTGCCTTCACCGATGATCACTTCGTCGCCCTCTTCCAGCCCTTTGGCAATTTCCACGTCCGTATCATTACGTGCGCCAATCACGACTTCACGGGTTTTTACTTCGCCATTGCGCAGTAAGCGCACGTTGTAGCGGTTATCGCCGACGTTATCGCCCAGCGCCGACAGTGGAATCGTCAGTACGTTATTGACGCCGCCGAGTTGGATATGTACCTGCGCGGTCATCTCCAGGCGCAGCACGCCCTGCGGGTTTGGCACTTCAAAACGGGCATAGTAGAAGATGGCGTCGTTGACTTTCTCCGGCGTTGGCTGAATATCTTTCAGCGTTCCTTCGTAGCGGGTTAACGGGTCGCCCAGCACGGTAAACCAGGCTTTCAGACCGGGTTTAAGGTGGATAACATCGGCCTCAGAAACCTGCGCTTTCACCAGCATAGTGCTGAGATCTGCCAGCGTAAGAATATTAGGAGCCTGTTGCGCCGCAATAACCGTTTGCCCTTGCAGTGTGGTGATTTGGGTCACTTCACCCGCCATCGGCGCAACGATACGGGTAAAATCAAGGTTTGTTTTGGCGGTATCAAGCGAGGCTTGATTACGCTTAATTTGCGCATCAATAGTGATAATTTGCGCCTTTTTCACCGCCATTTCCGTCGCGGCGGTGTCGAGATCCTGGCGAGAAACCGCCTGTGTTTTTGCCAACTGTTGTTGTCGCGAATAAGTCACACTCGCCAGCTTCCATTCGGCTTCTGCCTGCATACGCTGGGCGCGCAGTTCCATTAACGTCGCTTCAACCTCTTTTATTTGGTTTTCTGCCTGTTCCGGGTCGATAACCCCTAAAAGCTGATCTTTCACGACTTTATCGCCGATATTTACCGACAGCGTTTTCAACTGCCCGCTGACCTGCGCGCCGACATCGACTTTACGCAGCGCATCCAGTTTACCGGTCGCCAGAACGCTCTGTTCAAGGGAGCCCTTACGCACAATTAACGTTTGATAATTGGGCAACGGCGCATTCAGCGTCCGCCAGACTGCAATAACCACAAAAATAAGAATGGCAATAGCAATCAAATACCGTTTTTTCAATTTTCCCTTGATGTTCATAAAAATCCTGAATTCCCCAGTTAATACGACAGAATGGAAAAGTTAACGTCAATGAGAATTAAACGACCGTTCGATAGTGCAAAAAACCACACACCTATTGAGATTTTGTTTAAATTTCTAATTGTAAAATATGGAAAAGTTTTCCCTTCCAGGTCGTAAATCATGTCACAGCTCAGCGAAAATTCACTTGCGCCTTCTCGTTCATACACCGGTGCAGGCCTCTTTTTAAGCCTGTTTAGCGGTCAATGGCGTCCAGGTGAACATTGGCATAAACGCAGCTTTCGCCGGAAGTTTATGCTGCGATCGCTGTTAATGCCACGTTTAAGCCGTGAATGGATGCACGAACTGTCTCAATGGCCTAACCTGGACACGTTACTGAAACGCCAGCCTCGCCTGCCCGTTCGCCTACATCGTCCTTATTTGGCGGTGAATTTTAACCGTCATCAGGTACTGGATGCGCTGCGTTATCACTATACGCTGTTGTCTCAAGCCATGTCCCCTGAAGAGTTAAAAACCTACCTGAATAGCCAGTCTTTACCGCTGGCGAAAATAGAAGGTAAAAATGGTGAGCTATTTACCTTTGAGCTGACGATGCAGGTCAATCTGGATAAAGAAGGCGATAGCACCATTCTTATGCGTAATAGCGACGGCGACGTACTGGCAGAAATGACCTTTGCCCTGTTGGCCTATCAAAATAAACGTACGTTATTTATTGGCGGGCTTCAGGGCGGTAGACCAGACCTGCCACACGAAGCGATTCAGGGGGCGACGAAGGCCTGTCATGGGTTGTTCCCGAAACGCCTGGTGATGGAAGCCGTATGCCGTTTTGCCGAACGCCTACAGGTTGAGCAAATTCTTGCCGTCAGTAACGAAGTGCATATTTTCCGTGGCGAACGTTACCAGGATAAGAACAAAAAAATTCTCTCTGACTACGACTCCTTCTGGGAAGCCGTCGGCGGTGAATGCGATAAAAAAGGCTATTTCCACATTCCGGGGATTATCGCGCGCAAAGATGAAGCGGAAATCGCCAGTAAAAAACGAGCGGAATACCGCCGCCGCTACGCGTTGCTGGATGAAATTCAGACCCAGATGTCCAGCCTTTTTAGCTAGCATTCTGCCCTGATCTCCCATCGCCGCCGGGCGATGGGAGAATACTTACATTAAGTAACAATCATTAATATAAATAATCATTCAACAAGATTATATATTTTTCATTTATTTTAATTCGTTGAAAAACCGTTGAATCTCATCCTGTTGGAATAAGCACATCCCCCCACCAATGAGATTTACAGCTTATGTCTAGCGTCGCCGATCTTTCGCAATCCACCTCCCCGCAGCCCGAATCCAGTTGGCAGCTTTTCCGCTTACTGGCGAGCGGAGCCTTAACGCCGGGTCGCGCGTGGAATAATCCGGCGTATCGACGTAAGTTTGTCCTGCGTTCACTCACCACACCGCTGAAAACGCAGAAACTGTTGGCCCGTCTGGCAACACAGCCGCAATTGATGCAAATTTTGCACGTTCAGCCAGGCCTGCCATGCCGGTTACATCGGCCGTGGTTATCCATGCATATGAGCGCACAGCAGACAATTGATGCGCTGTGCTGGCATTATCAGCACCTGCTCGGCCAGCTTCCTGACAACATCGCGAAAGGCTACCTGTCGACCAGCGGCGCGCAGTTGGCGACGATTGCGGGCAAAGACGAGCAGTTGTACAGCATTCGTCTGCGCGCCGATGCCATGCTGGATAAAGAAGGTGAAGCGACGCTCACCTTTAATGATGAAAACAACACCGTGCTGGCAGAGTTAACCTTCACCCTTTGCCAATATAATGGTGTGAATACGTTCTTTATTGGTGGGCTGCAAGGGGCAAAAGCGAATGTTCCGCATCAGTTGATTCAGGGCGCCACCAAAGCCTGTCACGGCCTGTTCCCAAAACGTTTGGTGGTTGACGCGCTACTCACGCTGGGCACGTTGTTGTCGGTAGAGCACGTTCGCGCCGTCAGTAATGAAACGCACATTTATCGCAGTGTGCGCTATCGCCGCAAAAAACGTGACAAACTGCACGCAGACTACAACAGCTTCTGGGAGTCTCTGGGGGCTACGGTTGATGCCGAGAGCGACTACGTGCTGCCGCTGGCATTACCGCGTAAAACGATGGAAGAAATCGCCAGTAAGAAGCGCGCTGAGTATCGCCGCCGTTACACGCTGCTGGATGCGCTCCAGCAGCAGATTATTGACAACATCCAGCGTTAATCCGCTTTCCCGCGCGCCAGCCAGACGACGCGGGAAAACATCTTTTTCAGCAGCGGCGGCACGGCTTCAATTCCCCGCCGCCCAGCTTCCATCGCCACCTCAATCGCTAAATCCGGTTTTGAAGAACGGTGAATCGCTTTGGTTATCACGCGCCGCATGTTCATCGGGATATTTTCCGGCAGTTGCGCCACGCGGTGATACACATTAGAAAACCCCTGCTTATACATAAAGTGTTCCATGTCCAGCGCCGGTAGCGTGGTCAGATGATGATGCTCCAGCTCCTGGTTGTTATTCAGCAAGCCGCGCACGGTAGCCGCATATTTTTTCCCCGCTTCATCGCCATCGACCAAAACATGCCACTCAATGCCCATTCGGCGGGCAAATTTAATCAGCGGTTTTAAGCCTGACTGCGCAAATTCAATCACCTTTATCCCTTCAGCATCAAAATGGTGACCGCACTGGCGCGCCAGTTCGTTAATAACCCAGGTTTCAGTTTCGCCTTCCACCAGCAGCCAGCAGCGGGCAAACAGCGAAGACGCGCGATTAAAGCGAATATGGAAAGAGATACGGCGGCTGTCTTCGGCGTTCATCCCTTCCGGCCCTAAGCGCCAGGCCGAGACGCGAGATGACTCGCGCACCAATCGACAGACATTCTGCATCGGCGTTAGCGACAGCAACTCGCCGGAGTTCGTCGTCGCAATACGCTGCAAAGGCAGCAGATTCAACAGGCTCCAGGCAACGGAGAGCATTATCGGGTGCAGGCGCGTTTCCGGGTCTTCAACCAACAGCAGCGGGCGCGCGTCTTTATCCAGCCTGACCGTGCCTTTAGCTTGTAATAGCGTGGCGAACATCCCCAGCAAAATAACCCGATGGTTACGCGCCCCCGGCTTATCAATCACGCGGTTGATTAAATCCAGATACCGCCAGCTTCGCTGTTCATCGTGCGAGCGGCGGCGCATTAAACGTTGGATTGCCGGGCCAGAACCCTGCTCAGAAAAGTAGTGTTCCAGCAGTTGCCCCATTGCCGATAAGCCTTCACGAATTTGCCCATCGCTTAAATTCTGCGGGCTGGTGACTAATTCACGGGAAAGATAATCCAACTGGCGAGCGGTAATTTCGACATCAGGCACATTCGGCACCGTGCCATTGCGGATGCGGCGCATAAAGCGGGCATCGCGCAAACGCAGCACCGGCATCAGGCGGATAAGCTCACGCGCTTTGCTATCAATATCATCCAACTCAAGCGCCTGCCCATCGCGGTCGATAAAACTGCGCAGCGTCAGCACGCTACCGTCGGCGGCGAGTTCACCTTCCAGACGGTAAAAAATACGCTGATAACCGTCATCACACAGCGACCAACAATCTGATAAACCACGGTAGCGGCGTCCACGATAGCGCCCTGGTTCATGTTCGCGGAAGGTGAGGATAATATGCAGATGATGTTCACGCCCCTGGACATCGCCCGGCGGGAACCAGAAATCATTATGGACAAAATGGTACAGCCCATCATGCGGGGAAAGTAGCAGCGTTAACGCATCCAGCAGGCTCGATTTACCCCATGCGTTTTCGCCGATTAAGACGTTATTCTCCTCAAGCATTAACGATAAACGATTAATGCCGCGAAACCCTGCAATCTCGGTGCGTTCAAGAAGCATAACTCCTCCGTTACACGATACCTGCTGTCCTTTCATTATCGGCAGTATAGCGGGATGCGCATGGCTTGACACGCACTGCCCCCTACGCATAAGGACAATCTGCTGCTTTATTCACCAGCTAAAGTAATAAAGTGCGCTAGCAACCCTCCTTTGCGATTATTCCGAAAAGAATGCACTACACTCTAATTCATCACGCAAATTGTTTAAGGAATAACACCGCATTGTTTTGTATCAAATTTCGCGTATTTATTTAACTGGTTAAAGGATGACGTTCGTTTTTAAAATAGCGCCAATTATGCTGGCTTTTGAATATACCCCCAATAATTCGCGTTGCTTGTAGGCGGCAACTGAGCGAATCCCCTGGCAACGTGAAGTATGACGGGTATAAACAGGCGTAAATTGTGTCGTCATCCCTTGTGACGATAATATTTTTTGATACCGAGGTGGTTATGTTTAGAAAATTGGCTGCAGAGTGTTTCGGCACCTTCTGGCTAGTATTTGGTGGTTGCGGTAGCGCCGTTCTGGCTGCGGCATTCCCGGAACTAGGGATTGGTTTTGCAGGCGTTGCCCTGGCGTTTGGTTTAACTGTTCTCACTATGGCTTATGCTGTAGGTCATATTTCTGGCGGTCACTTTAACCCGGCGGTTACTCTGGGTCTGTGGGCCGGTGGTCGTTTCCCGGCGAAAGAAGTGATTGGCTACATTATTGCTCAGGTTGTTGGCGGGATCATCGCTGCCGCCATTCTGTATGTTATTGCTAGCGGTAAAGCAGGCTTTGACGCAGCAGCCAGCGGTTTTGCTTCTAACGGCTTCGGCGAACACTCTCCAGGCGGCTTCTCCATGCTGTCTGCTATCGTTATCGAAATCGTCCTGACCTGTGGCTTCCTGCTGGTTATTCACGGTGCTACGGATAAAAACGCACCGGCAGGTTTCGCACCGATTGCTATCGGCCTGGCACTGACCCTGATTCACCTGGTCAGCATTCCGGTTACTAACACCTCCGTTAACCCTGCACGTAGCACCGCAGTCGCTATCTTCCAGGGCGGTTGGGCACTGGATCAGCTGTGGCTGTTCTGGGTTATGCCAATCATCGGCGGTATCCTGGGTGGCGTTATCTATCGCACCCTGCTGGAAAAAAAGTAATGCGGTAACCCGGTCAATGCGCCCTGGCGCTAACGCCGGGAACACACCGACAGTCACTCCAGACCCGGGCTTTCCGGGTCTTTCTTTTTTCATGGCTTTACTCAGTATGCGGTTTTCTGTAGTGTCTGTGCGCGATGTAAATACTGCAAGGAACTGTGTCAGTCATGTTATCGGGATTGCTAATCATTCTGGTGCCGTTAATTATCGGCTATCTGATCCCTCTTACTCACCGAGGTGCGTTACAGCTCATTAATCGTCTGCTGAGCTGGATTGTTTATCTTATTCTCTTTTTTATGGGAATCAGCCTCGCATTTCTGGATAATTTAACCTCTAACCTGTTAGCTATTTTTCACTATTCTGCTATCAGTATTGTGGTTATTTTTATCTGCAATATGCTGGCACTCCTGTGGATTGAAAAAGTTCGTCCGTGGGGGCATCCGCATCATCAGGAGAAATTACCTTCCCGATTAGCGATGGCGCTGGAATCACTCAAGCTATGTTTTGTGGTGATTGGCGGGTTTGTCGTCGGTCTGAGCGGTTTGTCTTTTTTACAACATGCGACTGACGCCAGCGAATATACGCTTATTTTCCTGCTGTTCCTCGTGGGTATTCAGCTACGTAATAGTGGCATGACGCTGCGCCAAATTATTCTTAACCGCCGGGGAATGCTTATTGCCCTAGTGGTTGCTGCCAGTTCAATGGTCGCGGGCGTCATTAACGCTGTCATTCTCGACTTGCCGATTAAAACCGGGCTGGCGATGGCCTCTGGCTTCGGCTGGTATTCGCTGTCCGGTATTTTATTGACGGATGCATTTGGGCCTGTAATTGGTAGCGCCACCTTCTTTAACGATCTGGTACGCGAGCTGCTCGCGATTATGCTGATCCCCGGTCTGGTTCGCCGCAGCCGTTCTACGGCGCTTGGCCTGTGCGGCGCAACGTCAATGGACTTTACCCTGCCAGTGTTACAGCGCTCCGGCGGCGTAGAAATGGTGCCACCGGCCATTGTTCACGGCTTTATTCTGAGCCTGCTCGTTCCGATATTAATGGCCTTCTTCACCGCTTGATACTCCTAAGGCGGTAGCGTCTGCTGCCGCCAAAATTGCGCTAAATCAACCTCCCGCCAAGTTCCACTAAAAATGCCTTTTCAAGCGTATAGCACGGGCTTAACCTTAAACATGTATATTAAATATAACTTTAAAAAAGGTGTGACCATGTTTTGTGTGCAATGTGAACAAACCATCCGTACTCCGGCAGGAAACGGCTGCTCTTACGCGCAGGGTATGTGCGGGAAAACGGCTGAAACGTCGGATCTACAAGACTTGCTGATTGCTTCCCTGCAAGGTCTGTCCGCATGGGCGGTCAAAGCGCGTGAATACGGCATTATCGACCACGAGATTGATAATTTTGCCCCGCGCGCGTTCTTCTCTACTCTGACCAACGTTAACTTTGACTCCCCACGCATCGTCGGTTACGCGCGTGAAGCCATTGCTCTGCGTGAAGCGCTGAAAGCACAATGCCTGGCAGTAGACGCCAACGCCACCGTAGACAACCCAATGGCTGAGCTGCAATTGGTGAGCGATGACCTCGGTGCGTTGCAACAGCAAGCCGCAGAATTTACCCCAAACAAAGACAAAGCAACCATTGGCGAGAACATTCTCGGCCTGCGTCTGCTGTGCCTGTACGGCCTGAAAGGCGCGGCAGCTTACATGGAGCACGCACACGTTCTGGGTCAGTACGACAACGACATCTATGCTCAGTACCACAAAATCATGGCATGGCTGGGGACCTGGCCTTCCGATATGAACGCTCTGCTGGAGTGCTCAATGGAAATCGGCCAGATGAACTTCAAAGTGATGAGCATTCTGGATGCCGGTGAAACCACCAAATACGGTCACCCAACGCCCACTCAGGTCAACGTAAAAGCGACTGAAGGCAAGTGCATTCTGATCTCCGGTCACGACCTGAAAGACCTCTACAACCTGCTGGAACAAACCGAAGGCACTGGCGTTAACGTCTATACCCACGGTGAAATGCTGCCTGCGCACGGCTACCCGGAGCTGCGTAAATTCAAACACCTGGTGGGTAACTACGGTAGCGGCTGGCAGAATCAGCAGGTGGAGTTCGCACGCTTCCCTGGCCCCATCGTAATGACCTCTAACTGCATCATTGACCCAACCGTTGGCGCCTACGACGACCGTATCTGGACCCGTAGCATCGTCGGCTGGCCAGGCGTGAGCCACCTCGAAGGCGACAACTTCGGCCCGGTTATCGCTCAGGCGCAGCAAATGGCAGGTTTCCCGTACAGCGAAATTCCACACCTGATCACCGTCGGTTTCGGTCGTCAGACCCTGCTGGGTGCGGCGGATACCTTAATTGACCTTGTAAGCCGTGAAAAACTGCGTCACATCTTCCTGGTCGGCGGCTGCGACGGCGCACGTGGCGAACGTAACTACTTCACCGACTTCGCCACCAGCGTACCGGACGACTGCCTGATCCTGACCCTGGCGTGCGGGAAATACCGTTTCAACAAACTGGAATTCGGCGATATCGAAGGCTTGCCGCGCCTGGTCGATGCTGGTCAGTGTAACGACGCTTACTCTGCCATCATCCTGGCGGTGACTCTGGCCGAGAAACTGGGCTGTGGCGTGAACGACCTGCCGCTGTCTCTGGTACTGTCCTGGTTCGAACAGAAAGCGATCGTTATTCTGCTGACCTTGCTGTCTCTCGGTGTGAAAAACATCGTCACCGGCCCAACTGCACCGGGCTTCTTCACGCCGGATCTGCTGGCCGTTCTCAACGAAAAATTCGGTCTGCGTTCCGTGACCACCGTTGAAGAAGACATGAAGCAACTGCTGAGCGCGTAAGGAGTTTAACCATGACGATGCCAACCCCTCAGTGCCCGTGGCGGATGCAGGTTCATCACATCCATCAGGAAACGCCGGATGTGTGGACGATTTCGTTGTTATGCCACGACTATTATCCGTACCGCGCCGGCCAGTATGCACTGGTCAGCGTACGGAATTCGGCGGATACGCTGCGTGCCTACACCATCTCCTCGACACCGGGCGTTAGCGAATACATCACGCTGACCATTCGCCGTATCGATGATGGCGCTGGCTCTCAGTGGCTGACCCGCGATGTGAAGCGCGGCGACTACATTTGGCTGTCTGATGCAATGGGTGAGTTTACCTGTGACGATAAAGCAGAAGACAAATTCCTGATGCTGGCGGCGGGTTGTGGCGTAACGCCGATTATGTCGATGCGTCGCTGGTTGGCAAAATATCGCCCACAGGCGGATGTACAGGTTATTTTTAACGTGCGCTCGCCTGAGGATGTGATTTTTGCCGAGGAGTGGCGTCAGTATCCGGTGACGCTGGTTGCAGAAAACAATGCCACCGAGGGCTTTGTTTCTGGCCGACTGACCACCGACCTGCTGAAAAGCGTGCCAGATTTAGCCTCGCGCACCGTAATGACCTGCGGGCCAGCTCCGTACATGGATATGGTTGAGCAGGAAGTCAAAGCGCTGGGCGTAACCCGCTTCTTCAAAGAGAAGTTCTTTACTCCGGTTGCCGATGCCGCAAGCAGTGGCCTGAAGTTCACCAAACTACAGCCAGCACAAGAGTTCTACGCACCGGTAGGCACTACGCTACTGGACGCGCTGGAAAGCAATAAAGTGCCGGTGGTTGCTGCCTGCCGCGCGGGCGTTTGCGGTTGCTGCAAAACCAAAGTGGTTGATGGTCACTACACCGTCACCAGCACCATGACGCTGACCGACGCTGAAATTGCCGAAGGCTATGTGCTGGCCTGCTCTTGCCACCCGCAGAGTGATTTAGTGCTGGCATAATCAGTCGCGTAAAAGTAAAAACGCCGCTCGGGGTCAACCAGAGCGGCGTTTTTTTAGTCATTAAAGAGTCATCACCCTTCCGCCAGCGGCGAAGGCGGTGTCACTGCCGGTGTTTTCTTCAGGCAAAGCATAATCTTCTGTTTATTCTGATCGAACGTATAGATAGCTATCAGAGGGATAGCCATCACAATCATCCCCGATAATACCGAAGAGATCTGGCTATTAAATTTATTCAGCAATGGCACTCCACTTATTGCCGTCGTGATAACACGCTGCACATATACACCCGCAATTGCTGAAGCCGTTCCAAACATAATAACTTTCAGGCTATCCAGTTTCCCGTCGTCATTGCTGCACAACACGCGAACGCTGCGCACCACACTCAGCGTACTTTCTCTGATGATGGTATACACGAAGGAAGGCATCTTCACGAACAGAGAAATGATTATCTGAGGCAGAACGCTTAGCGCACCGGAAACGCCAGACTCAATCCCCAGCTCACGTGCTCTTGCCCAAATTTGTCGTTCTTCAAATCGCTGATTTAAACGGGAATGGATTCGTTCTTTTTTCTCCTGAAGGTCTTTCACCAACCCATCTTTAGTCATCAGTTTGAAGTTTTTAATTTCATCCATGAATACATCTAAGGTTTCAACGACAATCAGGCCAACCACCTGCTGTAACGCCATACCCGCTCCACTTTTTACGATCGTAGAGGCAACTTCCAGGCCTGCATAAAGCCTGGCTTCACGCACCGCCTTTTTACTATTGTCATAAGCATCTTCAAGGTCGCGCTTATCAAGCACCCGCTTCTCGCCCGTACTTCTAATAGTGATCACCACTTTATTATCATCGGGCTGATCAGCATCTTTGAATTTATCAATCCATTCCCAGAGATCGTGATCGCTTTTCTGGCAGTTTGTTTTTTTATCTGCATAAACCAAATTGCGGCTGTCATTCATGACATCGCCGAGTTCTTTATTGGTTAAGCCAACACTGAGTAACACATCGCTGAAAAGCGCTTTACGTGACGTCACGTGTTCAACGTCAATATTCCCTTTTTGTTTAATCAGCGGATCATCACGGTTATAGCCATTATCAACAATCATGCCGTCATCTTTGATGGCGTTTTTCATTTCGGCATAGTTTTGATGTTTTGATCCAATAAGACTATCGTTTTCACTGTTTTTACGAAACTCTTGCCAGTTAACGCTGAGTTTGTCGTATTTAAGAGCGCTTTGATCATCAAGGTTATTAAGGATTGGCCCTAACATAAAGACAGAAACAGCACGACGAAGGGCTTCATCCCGACATTGATCAAATATCTGGTCAACCGTCGATACTGGCGTAGGCAAGCGGGAACGAATTTCATCGACGACTTCCATCGTTGTTTTATCAACTTCGAGGGTTTTCCTGAAATAGTCAGTCGTCTTCGAGACACCGCGTGAAACCAGCTCGTTCGCCTTTTCTTTGCTGCTTTCTAAGTCAAAATTTTGCACCGCATCAACGGTATCTCCCGCCATTTTTTTGGCGGCATGGGTCGCTTTATCCCCAGCGTCTTTAGCCTTAGCACCCCAATCTTTACCAGTGTCTATGGCGGCATTACCCAGATTACCGGCCGAGTCTTTCAGTGAACCGGCCGTTTCTAGCGCTTTGTTTTTGGCACTTTCTACTTTGTCTTTTAAATTTCCTATTGAGAGCTTGTTCCCTAAAAACGCCATATTTACTCCACTGATATAACGATGTTGTATTTTATAAAATCGTAACATAATTAAGATGAATGTAGATGTTCACCTTGTTTAATTTGAGTTAGGGCGCAAATAAATTTTATCGGCATCATTACGCCACCGAATGGGCGCAGATAATACAGACATATGAGTCAACAGCTTTTTGTAATGCATTCAGATGATATCTAATAACATCAAAAAATTATTTCAGCGGTATTCCTGCCGAAATACGATAAATGCTGGCAAAATTTTATTTATGGCAGAGAGATCATCTCTATAAAGGAAGATATTGAGCGAGGTTACACCCATCATTATTCAATGACCTCACCCAACATAAAGTCGAGTGAGGTTTTCCCATGCCGAGTGGCATGTCCGATTTACCGCCAGGCGGAATTGCCGCCTAATGCGTATTTTCCCGCGCCGAGGAAGGCGATGGCTAAACCGGCAACAAAGAAATACACCAGGCTTTCAATCGCCCATGCGCCAGTTTTATCCAGCATGGAGGTTTCATCCAGCCCAACCATCAGCCAGGCAACGATCATCGTAAAGGCTAGCACCAGCGCCGCCGGGCGAGTCAAAATGCCCAAAATCAGCAGGATGGGCGCTACCACTTCACCAATCAACACACCGTAAGCGATGAATCCCGGTAGCCCTTTCGCCACCAACATACCGCTAATACCGTCTACGCCATCAAAAAGTTTATGCAGCCCGTGAAATAACATCAGCCCGCCAACCACAAGGCGCAATAACAGCTTGCCGAAATCCTCATGCGACAGCGTGCGGTTCACTCCATTTAATAATGATGTAACCATTTGAATTTAATCCTTGTTTTAGCCTTATTTGTTTACACTACGACGCCTGATGGCGAAAATAAACCCACCTAAAATAAGGGGAATGAGAAGGATAACGATTCTTTTTATAAAAACGTGTACGCAATGTCACAGTTAGGCAAATCTCTGATCAAACTAGCGTAAACACATCGGCTCAGGTAAAACTGGAGTCATTATTCCGCGTCCCTATAAGGAAATGCCGTGATTGATTTACGCAGTGATACCGTAACCCGCCCTACACAAGCCATGCTTGATGCCATGATCTCCGCCCCGGTTGGCGATGACGTCTATGGCGACGACCCAACCGTTAACGCGCTCCAGCAGTATGCCGCCGAACTGGCGGGCAAAGAGGCCGCGATATTTTTACCTACTGGAACACAGGCCAACCTGGTGGCGTTACTCAGCCACTGCGAGCGCGGCGAAGAGTATATTGTGGGCCAGGGCGCTCATAACTATCTGTATGAAGCCGGTGGCGCAGCGGTGCTGGGCAGTATTCAACCGCAGCCGATGGATGCCGCGCCGGATGGCACATTGCCGCTCGATAAAGTGGCAGCCAAAATCAAAGCTGACGATATCCACTTCGCGCGAACCAAACTGCTGAGCATTGAAAATACCCACAACGGCAAAGTGCTACCGCGTGAATACCTGAAAGAAGCGTGGGACTTTACCCGCCAACGAGGCCTGGCGCTGCATGTCGATGGCGCGCGTATTTTCAACGCCCTGGTCAGCTACGGCTGCGAGCTGAAAGAGATTACGCAATACTGCGACTCGTTCACTATCTGCCTGTCAAAAGGGCTGGGCACACCGGTAGGCTCTCTGCTCGTGGGCAATCACGACTACATCAAGCGCGCTATCCGCTGGCGCAAAATGACCGGCGGCGGTATGCGCCAGGCCGGGATCCTCGCGGCGGCGGGGATGTATGCGCTCAAAAACAACGTCGCTCGCCTGCAAGACGATCACGACAACGCCGCCTGGCTTGCCGAACAACTGCGCGAAATCGGCGCGGATGTGATGCGCCATGACACCAACATGCTGTTTGTTCGCGTCGGAGAAGCCAACGCCAGCGCGCTGGGCGCATTTATGCTCGACCGTGGCGTGCTGATTAACGCCTCTCCTATCGTGCGCCTGGTGACGCATCTGGACGTTAACCGCCAGCAGTTGACTGAAGTCGTCAGTCACTGGAAGGCCTTTTTAGCCCGCTAAGGAGAATGCGACGTGCCACAAACTATTTTGGTGTTTGGTGCTAGTGGTTATATCGGCCAACATCTGGTCAGTGAACTCAGCCAGCGCGGGCATACGGTGCGGGCGGTGGCGCGTCGAATCGAGCGGCTGCAAAAATTACAACTGGCGGGAGTCACCTGCTATTCGGTGGATCTGGAAAAAAACCGTGATTTTTCCGCGCTGCTGAGCGGCGTGGATACCGTCTATTATCTGGTGCACGGCATGGGCGAGAGCAAAGATTTTATCGCCCATGAACGCCGGGTTGCGGAAAACGTGCGCAACGCGCTGCGAGAAACGCCGGTTAACCAACTGATTTTCCTAAGCTCGCTCCAGGCTCCGGCTCATGAACAGTCGGCACACCTGCACGCGCGCCAGCTTACGGCTGATATCCTGCGCGATGCAGCCGTGCCCGTCAGCGAACTGCGCGCAGGGATTATCGTCGGTGCGGGCTCTGCGGCGTTCGAAGTGATGCGCGACATGGTTTATAACCTGCCGATACTCACGCCGCCGCGCTGGGTGCGTTCGCGCACTACGCCGATAGCGCTGGAGAATTTGCTGGTTTATCTCGTAGAGTTGCTCAACCACCCCGCCGCCGAGCACCGTGTCTTTGAAGCGGCAGGGCCGGAAGTGCTGACTTATCAACAGCAGTTCGAGCATTTTATGGCGGTCAGTGGCCGCCATCGGTTGTTGATTCCCATCCCACTGCCCACCCGTTGGATTTCGGTATGGTTCTTAAATGTGATTACTTCCGTACCGCCGACGATCGCCAAAGCGTTGATCCAGGGGCTGAAACACGATCTTGTGGCAGACGATCGCGCATTACGCGCGTTGATCCCACAAACGCTGATCCCTTTTGATGAAGCCGTTCGACGCACGCTGGAAGAAGAAAAAAAGCTCATGAACTCCAGCGACTGGGGTTACGACGCGCAGGCTTTCGCCCGCTGGCGTCCTGAATACGGTTTTTTTGCCAAGCAGGCCGGTTTTACCGTTAGCACTTCGGCAAGCCTGTCGGCGCTGTGGCAGGTGGTTAACCGTCTCGGTGGCAAAGAGGGCTATTTCTTCGGTAATGCTCTGTGGAAGACTCGTGCGGCGATGGACTTGTTAGTCGGCCATCGGCTGGCAAAAGGCCGCCCTGCCCGCCCACTGTTGCAAACGGGCGATAATGTCGATAGCTGGAAAGTGATTATCGTTGAGCCGGAAAAAGCGCTAACTTTACTGTTTGGCATGAAGGCTCCCGGCCTGGGTCGCCTCAGTTTTACGCTGGTGGATAAAGGCAGCCATCGCGAGCTGGACGTTCGCGCCTGGTGGCATCCACACGGTATGCCAGGATTAATGTACTGGCTGTTGATGATTCCCGCGCACCTGTTTATCTTCCGAGGAATGGCGAGGAAAATTGCCCGCTTAGCAGAAGAAGCGACAGGAAAAAGTGCGCTTTAAACATTTTTCCTCTTAGTTTCCCATTGCATACAAGTGAAATACACGGAAGAATGCGTACGAAACTCTTTTTTTACACTGTGGATTACTATGAAGGTATTGGTCACCGGCGCAACCAGCGGCTTAGGCAGAAACGCGGTTGAATATCTACGCAGCAGAGGCATTAGCGTCAGAGCGAGTGGTCGCAATGAGGCAATGGGCAAACTGCTGGAAAAAATGGGCGCAGAATTTGTCCATGCCGACCTTACCGAGCTTGTCTCCTCACAGGCTAAAGTGATGCTGGCGGGCGTAGATACCCTGTGGCACTGCTCCAGCTTTACATCCCCCTGGGGCACACAGGCGGCCTTTGATTTAGCCAACGTTCGCGCCACCCGCCGTCTTGGCGAATGGGCCGTAGCCTGGGGCGTACGCAACTTTATCCATATCTCCTCGCCGTCCCTTTATTTTGACTACCATCACCATCGGGACATCAAAGAAGATTTCCGCCCACACCGTTTTGCCAACGAGTTTGCGCGAAGCAAAGCCGCCAGCGAAGAAGTTATCCAACTGCTGGCACAAGCCAACCCGAATACCCGCTTCACCATCTTGCGTCCGCAAAGTATTTTTGGCCCCCACGATAAAGTCTTTATTCCACGCCTGGCGCAGATGATGCACCACTACGGTAGCGTGCTGTTGCCGCGCGGCGGCCATGCGCAGGTGGATATGACCTATTACGAAAACGCCGTTCACGCGATGTGGCTTGCCAGCCAGCCGCGCTGCGACAATCTGGCGTCCGGGCGCGCCTATAACATCACCAACGGCGAGCCGCGCACGCTGCGGAACATTGTTGAGCGGTTAATTAATGAGCTGCAAATTACCTGCCGCATTCGCTCTGTTCCGTATCCGATGCTGGACATGATTGCCCGCAGCATGGAGCATTTCGGTAATAAATCAGCCAAAGAGCCTTCGTTGACCCATTATGGCGTCTCAAAGTTGAACTTCGACTTTACGCTGGATATCAGCCGTGCGCGGGAAGAATTAGGCTATGAGCCGATTGTTTCGCTGGACGACGGTATTATTCGTACCGCCGCCTGGTTGCAAGATCACGGTAAACTGCACCGCTAGCATTACATGTTAACTCTGGCCGTATTTTTCCAGTAGTGCTTCCGCTATCGCCTGGCTTTGCGCATCGGCAACGCCGTCCCAGCGCGTCGGGCGAAAATGCATCTGGAAGGCAGCAATCACTCGCATTTGCTGCATCCGCGTCATATTGGGTTTGACCTCATAGCCATAGCGCGCCAGTAGATCCAACAGGTTGGCGGTTGACACTGGCGCATCCGGCGAACGCCCATTGAGATAGAAACTTACGCGATTCTCATCGGGCCACGCCCCAATCCCCTGCTGCGCCAGCGACTGCCACGGGAACAACGGGCCGGGATCATCCTTACGCTGCGGCGCGATATCCGAATGCGCAACCACGTTTTGCGGCTCAATGTTGTAGCGTTTGATAATATCTTTCGCCAGTGGAATCAGCGCCTGAATTTGCGTCGGCTCAAACGGCGTAAAGAACTTAGTACCATCTGACTTTTGCCAACCCAGGTTTTCCAGCTCAATCCCCACCGAGGTGTCATTAATGCGCGTTGCGCCTCGCCAGAAGCTCACGCCAGCGTGCCATGCCAGCTTAGACTCCGGAACCAGTTGCATTATCTCCGGTTTACCACCAATCAACGGCGGTACGGCAGGAATCAAATAATGCACGCTAACCTGATCGCCGGTCAGCGCCTTAAGCGAACCGTCAAAATCATCCGCCGTGTAGTGAATAACCAGAACCTTAACGCGAGGGTACGCCGCAGGTGCTGAACGGCTGGTGTCCAGTACATATCCCGCTTTGGCGATTACCGTTTTTTTCTCTTCCCCAGCGCATCCCGCCAGCAACATTGCCAGCATTACCACGGTCAGGAAACGTTTCATTTGCGCGTTTTTACCGCCGTGCCGCTTACGCTGACCATCAACATACTGCTGTCTTTACCCACAGTTTCATAATCAATATCAATACCGACTATCGCATCCGCACCCAGCGCTTTAGCCTCTTCGCCCATCTCTTTAAAGGCGATTTCCCGCGCTTTGCGTAGCTCTTTTTCGTAGGCGCCTGAACGACCACCGACGATATCGCGGATACCGGCAAAAAAATCACGGAAAATGTTTGCCCCTAAAATCGCTTCTCCGGTCACTACACCGCAGTATTCGACAATAGGTTGCCCTTCAAGAGTGGGGGTCGTTGAAAATTGCATGGACTGCTCCTTCGTTAACGTTCAATACCTTAGCTTTCAGCGCGACACGCATTATCGAACCGATACGCTATGCTTGAAAAGGGATTACTCCATTATCGTATACATTAATCGCGCCCGCTGCATGGCGGTGGCTAATGCCCCATCTATGCTGAATCATTCACATTGCATTGAATCGGCAATTGAATGAATCTTCAGCGAGGCATGGCGACGCGATGAATGTCGAGACGACTAACAAGGAATTACTATGCGATACTCCACTCTTGCACTTCTCCTCCCTTCCGCGCTGCTACTCAGCGCCTGCACCACAGTGACACCGGCGTTTAAAGATATCGGCAGCCGTAGCGGGCCGTGCGTAGAAGGCGGCCCGGACACCGTGGCACAGAATTTTTACAACAGTCAAATTCAGCGTCGCGGCACTGACATCACCGCCCTTCGCCCCTATTTCAGCGACAACCTGGCGAAACTGCTGAATGACAGCAGCCAGGATGCGAGCAAACGCACATTAATGCAGTCTGGCCTGTTCTCCAGCAGCACCAGCGTGCCGGACAGCGCCGATGTCGCCAGCGCCTCAACGATACCGAATACCGATGCGCGGAATATTCCGTTACGTGTTGATTTTAAACAAGGTAGCCAAAGCTGGCAGGATGAAGTGTTGATGATTCGTGAAGGCCAATGCTGGGCCGTTGATGATGTGCGTTATCTGGGGGCGAACGCTCATGCTCCGGCGGGCTCGTTGCGTCAATCTCTCGAGAAACGTTAATAAGCTGTAAACAAATTCTGCTAAAGCGATTATTCCGGCAAAATGTCTGGCATTCCGACTGGAATGCCGACATTTATTCCCTCGCCCCACCCCGACCGTTATTTTGTGCTAACTTTAAAAGAAAAGTTGGTTTATATTTAAGTTTTAACGCACAAATATTGCATAACTATTCTGTCAAAGGTACTATTTGTGGCCTCAATTGCTAATAATTCCTCAGTGGCTGATACCTTCAGCGAGGAACCCATTTATAGCAACAGAGTAAGCACCTGGCGTTTCCAGGGCGAGGACAACACATTCGTGACGGGTATCAATGAGCATTAAATTAGACGGCATTAACTGCTTTTATGGCGCACATCAGGCGCTATTCGACATCACGCTTCAATGCCCGGAGGGCGAAACGCTGGTGCTGCTTGGCCCTAGCGGTGCGGGTAAAAGCTCACTGCTGCGCGTGCTGAATCTGCTAGAGATGCCGAAATCTGGCACGCTGGCGATTGCGGGTAACCATTTCAATTTTGCCAAAGCCCCGTCTGACAAAGCGATTCGCGAACTGCGTCAAAACGTGGGTATGGTCTTCCAGCAGTACAATCTGTGGCCTCACCTGACGGTGGTGCAGAATCTTATCGAAGCGCCGTGCCGCGTGCTGGGGCTAAGCAAAGATAAGGCCATGCAACGAGCAGAAAAACTGTTGGATCGTCTGCGCCTTAAACCGTTTAGCGATCGCTATCCGCTGCACCTTTCCGGTGGTCAGCAGCAGCGTGTCGCCATTGCGCGTGCGCTGATGATGGAGCCGCAGGTTCTGCTGTTTGACGAACCAACCGCTGCGCTTGACCCAGAAATTACCGCCCAGATAGTCAGCATCATTCATGAACTGGCTGAAACCAACATTACTCAGGTTATCGTCACCCACGAAGTGGAAGTGGCGCGTAAAACGGCCAGCCGCGTGGTGTACATGGAAAACGGTTATATCGTCGAACAAGGCGATGCAAGCTGCTTTAACAGCCCACAGACTGAAGCATTTAGAAGTTATCTTTCTCACTGAGACTCAGGACAATGACTATGAAAAAAGTACTGATTGCCGCGCTGCTCGCCAGCTTCAGCCTTTCTGCAACCGCTGCTGAAACTCTGCGTTTTGCAACCGAAGCATCTTACCCTCCGTTTGAGTCAATGGATGCCAACAACCAGATAGTCGGCTTTGACGTGGATCTGGCGAATGCGCTGTGTAAAGAGATTGATGCCACCTGTACCTTCAGCAACCAATCCTTCGATAGCCTGATCCCAAGCCTGAAATTCCGCCGTATCGACGCAGTCATGGCAGGGATGGATATCACGCCAGAGCGGGAAAAACAGGTGCTGTTCACCACGCCGTACTACGACAATTCTGCCCTGTTTATCGGTGTGAAAGGCAAGTTCACCGGCATCGACCAGCTGAAAGGCAAAAAAGTCGGCGTCCAGAACGGTACTACGCACCAGAAATTCATCATGGATAAACATCCGGAAATCACCACTGTGCCTTACGACAGCTACCAGAATGCGAAGCTGGATCTGCAAAATGGCCGTATCGACGCCGTGTTTGGTGACACTGCAGTCGTGACCGAGTGGCTGAAATCTAACGATAAACTGGCGGCCGTAGGCGATAAAGTGACCGACAAAGGTTACTTTGGTACTGGCCTGGGTATTGCCGTACGTCAGGGCAACACCGAGCTACAGCAGAAATTTAATGCTGCGCTGGAAAAAGTGAAGAAAGATGGCACTTACGCCACTATTTACGCCAAATGGTTCCAGAAGTAAGACTTGATGAACGAAATGCTTCCTTTAGCAAGCGCCGCCGGCATGACCGTCGGCCTTGCCGTTTGTGCACTGATTATCGGGCTAGCGCTGGCAATGTTCTTTGCGGTGTGGGAGTCAGTAAAATGGCGTCCTATTGCATGGATTGGTTCCGCGCTGGTTACGGTACTTCGCGGCCTGCCAGAAATTCTGGTCGTGCTGTTTATCTATTTTGGTTCTTCACAGCTACTGTTAACGCTCTCTGATGGCTTCACCCTTAACCTCGGTGTCGTGCAGATTCCGATACAGATGCAGATTGAAAACTTTGACGTTAGCCCGTTCCTGTGCGGCGTGATTGCGCTCTCTTTGCTGTACGCGGCCTACGCCTCGCAAACCCTGCGCGGCGCGCTGAAAGCCGTGCCAGCGGGTCAGTGGGAATCGGGCCAGGCGTTGGGGCTGTCGAAAAGCGCTATCTTCTTCCGGCTGGTGATGCCGCAAATGTGGCGTCACGCGCTGCCGGGGCTGGGTAACCAGTGGCTGGTACTGTTGAAGGACACCGCGCTGGTGTCGCTGATTAGCGTGAATGACCTGATGCTGCAAACCAAAAGCATCGCCACCCGTACCCAGGAGCCATTTACCTGGTACATCGTAGCGGCTGCCATTTACCTGGTCATCACCCTGCTGAGCCAGTACGTTCTCAAACGCATTGACCTGCGTACGACTCGCTTTGAACGGAGACCAGGCTGATGCTCGAGTATTTACCGGAACTGATGAAAGGGCTGCACACCAGCCTGACGCTGACCGTCGCCTCGATTGTTGTGGCGCTGGTACTGGCACTGATTTTCACCATTATCCTAACCCTGAAAACACCGGTGCTGGTGTGGCTGGTTCGTGGCTACATCACGCTGTTTACCGGTACACCGCTGCTGGTGCAGATTTTCCTTATCTACTACGGGCCAGGGCAGTTTCCAACGTTACAGAACTACCCGGTGTTGTGGCATCTGCTCTCTGAGCCGTGGCTTTGCGCGCTGATTGCGCTGTCGCTCAACAGTGCGGCCTACACCACACAACTGTTCTTCGGAGCGATTCGAGCCATTCCAGAAGGCCAGTGGCAGTCCTGTAGCGCATTGGGGATGAATAAGAAAGACACGTTGGCAATCCTGTTGCCTTATGCCCTTAAACGCGCGCTCTCGTCTTATTCCAACGAAGTGGTGCTGGTGTTCAAAAGTACCTCGCTGGCTTATACCATCACGTTGATGGAGGTTATGGGCCACGGGCAGCTACTGTACGGGCGCACCTATGATGTGATGGTGTTCGGCGCGGCAGGGGTGGTTTATCTGGTGGTTAACGGCCTGCTAACGCTACTGATGCGCCTTATCGAGCGCAAAGCGCTAGCCTTCGAGCGCCGGAACTAAGGTAGATCTTACTTACACTCTTTTGCATAAACAAAATACACGCAAGCGGATAAGCCACTGGCCTATCCGCTTTTTTGTTTTTGTGTAAAAATATTTACTCAAATATATTGCATACAAATTCACTCAATGGCATTGTTAACTCATGCCACACGCAGGGCAGCATCCAATAAGTCAGACAGACAGGAGCTCATTCATGAAAAAATTAGTATTGGCCGCCTTACTTGCCACCGTTGCCGTAGGGGCCAGCGCCGCAGAGAAAATCAGTTTCGGCGTTTCCGCAACCTATCCACCGTTTGAATCAATGGATGCGAATAACCAGATTGCGGGCTTTGATATCGATCTCGCCAACGCGCTGTGCAAACAGATGCAGGCTGAATGTACGTTTACTAACCATGCCTTCGACAGCCTGATCCCTGCGTTGAAATTCAAAAAATATGACGCGGTGATTTCCGGTATGGATATCACGCCAGAGCGTAGCAAGCAGGTGGCGTTTACCGATGCTTATTACGCCAACTCCGCGCTGGTGATTGCTAAAAAAGGCGAGTTCAAAACCTTTGACGACCTGAAAGGTAAACGTATCGGTATGGAAAATGGGACAACCCACCAGAAATACCTGATGGATAAACACCCGGAAGTGAAAACCGTCGCCTACGACAGCTATCAGAACGCAATTATCGACCTGAAAAATGGTCGTATCGACGGGGTATTTGGCGACACCGCCGTAGTGAATGAGTGGCTGAAAACCAACCCTCAGTTGGGTGCTGCAACAGAAAAAGTCACCGATCCGCAATATTTTGGTATCGGCCTCGGCATCGCAGTACGCCCGGATAATACCGCGCTGCTGACCAAACTGAACGGCGCGTTAAAAGCCATTAAAGCCGACGGTACTTACCAGAAAATCTCTGATAAATGGTTTGCTGAGTAATCCACTTATCCCGGCGGCGCTAAGCCAGAAAGGCAAAAAATAACCCGGCGGTGGCCGGGTTATAGCTATCACGTCTCTACTCGGCAAATTCCCAGCCGCTGAAACTGTTCATCAGGTGCATCATTCTCCGCCATCAAGCGGGATAACACCGCCAACATACGAGTCTCGATAGACGAGTCCTGAAGGGGACGAGCCTGATGTGGATCGTTTTCTATATCAAACAGAAGATGGCCAAACTGGCTAAGCCCCGGATATTTCTCCTTCGCCGGAATACGGAGCGTTTGGACTCCTTTGGTAAACATAAAAGGCGGCGCTAATGTGATGGAACGCAGCTCATTTGGCTCAAAGCGGCAATTCATTTTTATTGGCATCAATGTGTAATTGGCGAGCAGGCATTCATTTCCCGACTGCGCGGCTCGCATATAGACATACCGGCCATCGGTGACATTGACATGACCACTGAATACACCAAATAAAGCGGCATCACGCACTGGCGTATCATCCGCTATCGTGCTGGCTAACACCTTCCCCTGCATATCGGGCGGAACAGGCTGCTGAAAGAAATCCAGCACCGTAGGTCCCCAGTCAATCATCTGCACCAGCGCCGATCGCCGCTCTCCTTGCACTGCACTTCGCGGATCCCAGATAAACAACGGCGTATTGGCGATTTCGTTGTAGTACGGCATCTGATTTTTCGCCCAGTAGCCATGCTCTGCCAACAGAAACCCGTGGTCGGTGCCAACAATCAGCAGCGTATCGTGCCAAAGATCGTGTTTATCCATCAAATCAAGGATCCGCCCAAGATTCCTGTCACACATGGAAACCAGAGCACGATAACGGTTCTGGATATGCGCTATCGCCTCTTCACTTTCTTCAACTTTGCCGCGAGGCCAATCATAATGCGGGCCAGACCAGGTATCGTCATATAATGATAGATACTCTTCTGTGGTATAAAACGGCTCGTGGGGGTCGAACGTTTCGACCTGTAACAACCAATTATCCTGCGAATGGTTTTTCGCGATAAATTCACAGCCAGCGTTGAAAACCTGTGTCTGCGGGAAATCTGCCTCCCGTTGGATATACTCGCGATTAACCCAGTCATGCCGCCACAGCCCGGACACCCCGCCACCACTCTGTTTCTGTGGAACGCGAAGCACCGATGGGATCACTGGCTCGGCAACGCTCCCCTTCCAGTGATCCCCTTCCTGACCGCGTACAATTTCCCATGAGCTGTAGCGATTGTGGTAATTGCCGCCGCCATCTTCCCAGTAATGCAAGTGATCGCTGATGAGATGCGTATAGATTCCCGCTTTGGTCAGAAGCTCCGGCATGGAATCATCAAATGGCTCCAGCGGCCCCCACTCGCGGTGTAAAAAATTATATCGCCCGCTGTGCAACTCCCGTCTTGCGGGCATACAAGGCATACTGCCGACATAGCTATTATCAAAGGTCGCGGCTCGCTCAGCCAGGCGTCTGAAATTGGGTGCTTGAGTCAGCATATCCCCATAGGGTGGGAGATAGTGTTTATTCAAACTGTCAAATAGCAGAATAATCGTCTTCATGACGCACCCTCAGTCAGTCTTTTTTCAATAAATGAGGAAAATGCTTTTCAACAACTTCATAAATTTGGCTACCTATTTTTTCCCCATCCATAATATTTTCAATCGGTATTAAATATTGACCTTGCTTCGGGTCGAGGCTAACAACATCAATCAGTTTCTTGGATATTGCATAAATATTTGCCCAATCAGTAAAGCCACCCACTTCTCCCGCCGCCGTATGCTCCATATCAAAAGCAAAATCATATTTTGCCAATGCTTTTGTTACGACGGTTTGTAACATCACACTACTGCCAACACCATAACCACAAACAAACAGAATATTAATTTTCGTATTCATTTTTTAATCCTTAAATCGTGATTGTTGTTTACGCCGCAAATGGGCCGAGATGGAATGTTGATGCAATAAATTTAAGCATTTCACAGATAGCGGGCCACACCGTTGCCCAGTCAAAAATACCCGTCCAGCCAACGCCCTCTTCTGCTAAACCGGTTAATGGAATGGCCCACACCGTACCAAATGTTTGAATCATGCCTAATAAGAACGTACAAATAATAACGGAACGATATCCCCCCATTCGGTTGGCTAATACGCCAATCGGACCACCTGAAAAGAATAACGGGACAAAACCGGGTAAAACCATAATCGGGCTTTTAAATAGCAGGAGAAGCCCCATTGAAAAAATGGTGCCAAAGGTACAAAAAATAAAACCTAACGTGGCAGCATTGGGGGAGAAAGGCAACAAAGCAGCAACATCAACGGCGGGAATGGCATTCGGAATAAATCGATCCTGCCAGCCTTTAAAGGAGGCATTAATCTCGCCAACCATCATGCGAACGCCTTGCAGGAGAATAACCATATACATCGAAAACTGCAGGCCAAGATTAATGATGTATATATACCAGGGTTTTCCTTTTGCCATCAGCTGTACATTATCAATCCCCGTTGCCAGTAGAAATCCACCGACAAAAATAGTCATGACAATCGCAATTGCCGTTACATTATGGTTAAAAATAGCCAGCCAGCCCGGTAGTTTGAGGTTTTCGGCATCGTGTTTTTCAGGATCGCCAAACTTGTGCGCAAATTTAGAGAAAAACCACAGACCAATCATTTGGTTATGCGCGATGGTAAACCCAGCATTATTGGTGATTTTGGCAATCGGCTTAACAATGAGTGTTGTTGAAAACGCCCAGAATACGCCCGTCAGAATACCGGCAATAAGAATGGATTGTACCCAACCAAATCCCAGCCAAAAAACAATTAGCCACAATATGGCCTGAGAATGAGACACACCGGTATTACCGGTAAGAAATATCCCCTTCGCGCCGGTAAAACGACCAAACAACACTAAAATGAGGTTGGTAAAAAAAGCCAGAACAAAGACATAACCTACATAACCAAAATTATCTCCTAGCGCAATTTGCGTCGCCGCTTTCATTGCGTAAGAATCCATTAAATAGCCATGTACGCCATAGGCTTTACTTACTGCCTCGGCAACAGGTTTAAATGTTGCTGAAAATTGAAAACCACCAAATAAAATCATCATTAAACCGACCATCGCACTCACCATGCCGGTAATAATTTTTATGGGTGATTTTTTATCAAGTGCATAACCTATACCAACTAATAGACCTATTAATATTGCTGGTTCAGTAAGGAATGTCTGAATAACATCTATAAATTTGGAAAACATTGTCCGAGCGCCCTCCATAAGCGAATAAGTCCACAGCCATTGAACAGAGCTGTTACTGACATTAATTACTTCTTCACCCTATAGTTTTCGATTTATCCGATAATATTGACCCCTGCTAAATATTCCTTAACAGCACACTAGTGATCAAATTAGGTCATTAAAAGATTTATGGTGATTAAATGTGATTCATTTTGCAAAAATAAACATATCAATAAATGCAATCAATGTTTTAATTAATTGCATTTATTTGAATGATATTTTTTTATGAATATCTATAGATTAATAATTTATTAAATAGATAAGGATGAGAACCATCAGGATTTAATTAACAGCGTCAGCACTTCATAATGTGCCGTATGCGGGAACATATCGAACAACTGTACACGCTCTACGCGGTAGCCCGTAAGATGGGCAAAATCCTTCGCCATGGTCTGGGCATTACAGCTGGAATAGACAATATACTGCGGCGCCATTTGGCTTAAATAATCACACAACGCTTTACCAATGCCGCGACGTGGCGGATTCACCAGCACCAGTTGGGGTATGTCGGCCTGAGCGGTAGCGAACTGAGTCGAGTCCAGCGCCTGAAAATGCAGCTTTTGTAGCCCCAATTGCGCTGCTGACTGCTTCGCACAGGCGATGGCTTCAGGGGCAATTTCAATCCCGGTCAGGGTCATATCTGGCGTGGCGCAGTGCAGGCCAAAACCGCCAACGCCGCAGAACAGATCCCACATATGATCAACCGGCAGTGCCCTCACCCAGTCTCGTGCAGTCGCATACAGCGCGCTGGCAACGCTCGGGTTAGTCTGGAAGAAACTTTGCGGGCGGATCCACAGCGGCACGCCGTTGAATGTTTCCGCCAGCGCCTGCTGTTCGGTGAGGAAGATTTCCTGCTCCCCTTCCAGAATCGCCATATGCACCGGCTGAATATTGGCGGTGATCACTTTCAGCTGTGGTAACTGCGCCTGAAGCCACGGCAACGCGGCTCGCAGTTGCGCCAGTTTGCTCTCAGAACGCAGGACAAAACGCAGCATCATGCCGCCATCCAACTGGCTTTCGGTAAGCAGCAGGTACTTAAGCTCACCGCGTTTGCGCGCTACGTTATACGGCGTTAAACCCGCACGCGCAATAAACGGCTTCAGCGCGGTAAACACCGGCGCAAAGCTGTCGGGGTACAGCGGGCAGTCGGTTAAATCTTCCGGCGTACCGTCGCGATGCAACATTCCAAGCAACGGTTTTTCGACGCTGCCGCTCACCACCATTTTCGCTTTATTGCGAAACCCCTGCTCTGGGCCAGAAACCGGTGCGCACCATGACGTGACGGTAAAATCCGCCAGCAAAGCGTGGAGATCGGCCATTTTATCCGCCAGTTGTTCGGCGATTGGCCGCTCAATCCACTGACATGAACGACAACGATCGGCATCATAAAGTGCGCACTGCATAGCAAAACCTTGAGAAAAATGGGGGCGTGGATTGTATCACCGTTATTGTAAGCGGAAAAATCGTCGAGAGGATGCGGGGATAAAAAGCAGGCACAGTACCAGCAGATCCGGCATTTTTTGCATCACCAGCGAACGGAAGATCTCCCGTTTTGTCTCGCCCGCAATGCTGAATAACTCTGGATAGCCATAGCCCAGCGAAGCGGCCCACAGATAACTGGCAGCAATCATTTGGGTGAGCAAATACAGCCAACGCGCCCAGTTCCGCCCTTTTATCAGTGAAAAAGCACAGCCAATTTCGACAAATACCAGCACCAGGCTGCTCAAAAATACCAGCGTCAGCGTCCAGGTTTGTACGCTACGTTGAATAAACTCGCCGATACCATTCAGCCCCAGCAAATTAATAATCATCAGCAGGTCGAGACAGCGAATTAAAATAATGGCGAGCGCCGCCACCTGCACCAAAACAGGGACATTCAGGCGAGCATGTGACCGACGGCTTCGAGTAAACAGTTCCAATGTGTTGCCTTCCATGAAAACAGTGCCGCGAACGTTCACGGCACAGACAGCATATCCTTATCGATTTTAAGTGGATTATCCGCGTCTTGCACGTTGGATATCACGCAGGCGTTGCTTTTCCGCGCGTGCCATCAGATACCAGGCGATAAATCCGACAATTCCGACCACGCTAAGAATCAGTGACGCCAGGGCGTTAATCTCTGGATTAACCCCCATTCGCACGCTGGAGAACACCAGCATCGGTAATGTGGTCGCCCCTGGGCCGGAGACAAAACTGGCAATTACCAGGTCGTCGAGCGACAGCGTAAACGCCAGCAACCAGCCAGAAATTACCGCAGGCATAATCATCGGCAGCGTAATAATGAAAAAAACTTTTAGTGGCGTCGCGCCAAGATCCATCGCCGCCTCTTCGATGGATCGGTCCAATTCACGCAGGCGCGAGGAGATAACCACCGCCACATACGCCGTACAGAAAGTGACATGCGCCAGCCAGATGGTCAGCATCCCACGATCCGCTGGCCAACCAATGGCATGAGCCAACGCAACAAACAGCAGCAACAGCGACAAGCCAGTGATGACATCGGGCATCACCAACGGTGCAGTTATCATAAAAGCGAAGCCGTTAGCGCCACGAAAGCGGCCAAAACGCACCATCACCATGGCGGCAATCGTGCCCAAAATCACTGCCATGGTCGCCGCCGCAGCGGCAATGGTCAGGCTCAGCCCCACCGCACTCATCATCGCATTATCGCGGAACAACTCGCCGTACCAGCGCGTTGACCAGCCCGCCCAAACCGTCACCAGTTTGGAGCTGTTAAACGAGTACACCACCAGCATCAGCATAGGGGCGTAGAGGAAAGTAAAACCTATCACCAGAATCAGAATACGCCACGGCGAGCGCACTACCGGTAGGTTGTTCATCCGTGTTCCCCCATCTGTTTTTGCTGATATTTATGGAACCACATGATAGGGACTATCAGCAGCAACAGCATGACAATCGCCACCGCCGAGGCCACCGGCCAATCGCGGTTGTTAAAGAACTCTTGCCATAGCACGCGACCAATCATGATGCTGTCCGGGCCGCCCAGCAGTTCCGGTATCACAAACTCGCCCACCGCCGGGATAAATACCAGCATTGAACCGGCAATAATCCCGCCTTTGGTGAGCGGCACTATCACGCTGAAAAAGGTTTTTAACGGGCGCGCGCCGAGGTCAAGCGAGGCTTCCACCAGCGAGTAATCGATCCGAGTCAGTGCGGTGTAAATCGGCAGTACCATAAACGGCAAATAGGCGTACACAATACCGATGTACACCGCCAGATTGGTGTGCAGAATGGTCAGAGGCTGATCGATAACCCCAAGCCACATCAAGAAATTATTCAGCACACCGTTGTTTTTCAGAATCCCCATCCATGCGTAGACGCGAATTAAAAAGGACGTCCATGAGGGCAGGATAACCAGCAATAGCAGAATGTTGCGGGTCGCCGGTTTACTGTGCGCCACCGCCCAGGCCAGCGGATAGCCCAGCAGCAAACAGCAAAGGGTCGAGATAGCCGCCACCTGCAAAGACTGGAGATAGGCTTCAAAATAGAGCGGATCGTCGGTCAGTTGCAGGTAATTGCCGATATTGAGCGTCACGGTGAGCTGGTCATCCGCCCACGCGATTAAATCAGTGTACGGTGGAATGGCCCGCGCCATTTCTGCCAGACTGATTTTAAAAACAATCAGGAAAGGCAGTAAAAACAGCAGAATAAGCCACACATACGGCAGCGCAATCACCAACTTGCGCCCGTGTTTCATATTGAGGCGCGCCAGCCACAGGGCGATACCGCCCGGTTTGCGCCAACGAGCCGGAGGTTCATAGCTACTCATCGCCGCTCCTTAAACCGTCAACACCACACAGCTATCGGCTTCCCAGCACAGACGCACTTCATCGCCCCAGGTTGGCAAGCCTTTCTGGTAACGGTGAGCATTCTGTAGCTGCGCGCTGATCATCTGCCCGCTTTTAAGGC
Organism: Kluyvera fluvialis; assembly: GCF_059725275.1. Taxonomy (NCBI): domain Bacteria; kingdom Pseudomonadati; phylum Pseudomonadota; class Gammaproteobacteria; order Enterobacterales; family Enterobacteriaceae; genus Kluyvera; species Kluyvera fluvialis. Next base: position 3,240,761 of record NZ_AP046142.1, read on the forward strand.
GCACGTGATAAATAGAGAGATCGCCAAGATAAGCGATGTGCACCACTTCCCCGACGGCAAAATTGTAGCCATCCGCCGGAGGGTCTTCACAGAGCATGATTTTTTCCGGGCGCAGCGCCACATAGACCGGCACGTTATCCACCACGGAAGCATCTGCATCCACCTTCAGCGGATGGACAAGCCCCGGAGCATCAATCACCAGGCCATCGTCTTCGCGTGATTTCAGCACACCGTCAAACACATTAACCGAGCCAATAAATTCAGCGCTGTAACGGGTGGTCGGGTGCTCGTAAATCTCCTCCGGTTCGCCAATCTGCACAAATTTGCCACGGTTCATAATCGCGATGCGCCCCGCCATCGTCATCGCTTCTTCCTGGTCGTGAGTGACCATGACGCAGGTGACGCCTACGCGTTCCAGAATATCCACCACTTCTAATTGCATCCGGTCGCGTAGTTTTTTATCCAGCGCGCCCATCGGTTCATCAAGCAACAGCAGTTTTGGCCGCTTCGCCAGGCTGCGCGCCAGCGCCACACGCTGACGCTGGCCGCCAGAAAGCTGATGCGGTTTACGTTTCGCGAACTCCTGCATATGCACCAGCGCCAGCATTTCGGCAACGCGAGCGCTAATTTCCGCTTTCGGCAGTTTGTCCTGCTTTAGGCCAAACGCGATATTTTGCTCAACGGTCATATGCGGGAACAGCGCGTAAGACTGGAACATCATGTTGATAGGGCGCAGATACGGCGGCACGTGGGCTAAATCAACGCCATCCAGCACAATTTGCCCGGCGGTTGGCTGCTCGAAACCGGCCAGCATACGCAGCAAGGTTGATTTACCGCAGCCGGAAGCCCCCAGCAGGGCAAAAATTTCACCTTTATAAATCGTGAGGTTTACGTCATCTACGGCGTGCTGACCATCGAAAGATTTGGTCAGGTTACGGATTTCCAGCAGCGGGGTCAGCGCTTTGCGGGTTTTCGCCTGTGGGCGGGGAATAGCGTCGTTCAATCTGGTGCTCTCCGGCAAAAAACAAATATCGATATGACCCGGTTGTCATATCAACCCCTGGACACCAGCCCGACAGCCAGTGTCCAGATTGGGGCAGTTGCACTGCCCCGGTGCACATGCAAAGCCTGACGGGTTACTTCCCGCTTTTTACTTTCGTCCACGCACGCGTTCTTACGCGGTCAATTTTTGGATCCTGGACTTTAAGCGTAAACAGCTTGGCAAAGACGTCTGCCGGTGGGTAAATCGCCGGATTATCGCGGATGGTAGCGCTCACCAGCGGTGTCGAAGCCTTGTTGCCATTCGCGTAGAACACGTGATCGCTGATATGGGCAATCACATCCGGGCGCATCAGGTAGTTAAGGAACTGATACGCTTCATCTTTGTTTTTTGCATCGGCAGGCATGGCGAAGACATCAAAGAACGCCAGCGCGCCCTCTTTCGGAATGAAGTAGGAAACATTCACCCCATTTTTCGCCTCTTTCGCCCGATTAGCCGCCTGCCACACATCCCCAGCCCAGCCTATTGCGACGCAAATATCCCCGTTGGCGAGGTCGTTAATGTACTGCGAGGAGTGGAAGTAACGAATATTCGGGCGCAGCTTGAGCAGAAGATCGGTCGCTGGGCCGGTATAATCATCGGCTTTCATGCTGTTAGGATCTTTACCTAAGTAGTTAAGAACGGTCGCGAAAATTTCTTCAGGTGCATCGAGGAACGACACCCCACAGCTTTTTAGTTTTTCCAGGTTTTCCGGCTTCATCACCAGATCCCAGCTATTCAGCGGCGCATCTTTACCCAGCACGGCTTTCACTTTATCGACGTTATAGCCGATACCCGTCGTGGCCCACAGGTAAGGCATGGCGTATTTGTTGTCTGGATCATGCTTAGCAACCAGCTTTAGCACTTCGGGATCGAGGTTTTTCCAGTTGGGTAGCTTGCTCTTGTCGAGCGGTTGGAAGACCCCCGCCGTCAGTTGGCGCTCAAGGAAACTTGCCGATGGCACGACCAGGTCAAAGCCGGTGCTGCCCGCCATCAGTTTGCCTTCCAGCACTTCGTTGGAATCGAATACGTCGTAGACGACTTTTATTCCGCTCTCTTTTTCGAAATTTGCTACCGTGTCCGGCGCAATATAATCAGACCAGTTATAGATATGCAGCGTTTTTTGTTCCGCAGCGAGCACGCTGGCCGAGGCGGCTATCAGCGCCCCCGTCACCAGACCCGTTAACCATTTTTTATTAAAGCCGGCCATATCTCTTATCCTTCTCGTCACCCGTTAACAAACGGACTGAATACACGCAATTTAGAGTATGCAGAAATCATGCATATTTTTTCACACTACATGAAAGAGAAGAGACCCGGCTCCCCTACAGTCATTGCCTGCACTATCAATGCAAAATTCTCGCCAACAATGATTACTGCCAGCAATAACGAGGGGGTGCACCGATATGTCGCAAGAATAACTGTAGCCAGGTTAAGAGACTATAGGTCAGCGAAAAAAACGCCTTTTATCAATTTTTTATGCAAGATCATTCTATCTGATAAGCCAAAAGAGGCTTTCAGGCAGTGAAAGAATCTTTAAAGAAAGGTTAAATGCAGAATAAAAGAAGGTGATACGCAGCCACATATAGTAGCGACTGCGCGATATTCGTCATACTTCAGGTTGCATGTTCGTGAGTGGTAACAGGCAGGATTAGTGCAGAAAGTGATATTGAATATCTTCTGGCGGCTGCTCTTCTTCTTCCGCTTTGTACAGCAACTGATGCGCGGAGGCCTCAAGGATCACCATCGATACCTGTTCTTCGCTTTGCTGGACGAAAGAAGCAAACTGTTCAAAACTCACCCCAACCGCGACGGATAAAGACTGGCAAACCACCAGTTTTGGCAGGTTATCATCCTGCATATCTAAAAACGCTTTCACGGTCAGTGAACTGGCGTTAATCGCCGATAAATCAGCCCCTAACGCTAACAGTGCGGATGGCTTGACCTCTGCCAGCGCCGAGAACAGCACGACGTTATCAATGAGGTCGATTTTGGCATCGAAAATGCCTTCAAAGTTTTGCATATGCGGCAGGTGTAACGCCTGGCAGGTATCACACTCAAAAAAGCTCATGCCCATTTCGTCGAGCCACTGACGTAACGTATCCAGACTCGGGACGACGAGAGAATCCATATTGCCTATGACCTCATACGGTAAAGTAACATTCAAAAACAACCGGGAGAAAGTGCCCCGAAAAAAGACGATATTCGCGCATAGCTTACGCAAAAAAGCGGTCATATACTACGACAGCCGTATTATCCGCCGATTTTCAGGCAAAAACCGGGATGCGCCTGACGCTCGATCCACTGGATCATTTTGCCCGCGATATCAATCCCGGTGGTGGTTTCAACCCCTTCCAGCCCCGGCGACGCATTCACTTCCATCACCAGCGGGCCACGGTTAGAGCGCAAAATATCCACTCCGGCGACATCAAGGCCAAGCGTCTGGCTCGCTTTAATCGCAATCTCACGCTCGGCAGGTGTAATATCTGCCACCGTCGCCACACCGCCACGGTGCAGGTTAGAGCGAAAATCACCGTCTTTCGCCCGCCGTTCAATGGCGGCAACCACTTCATTGCCCACCACCAGACAGCGAATATCGCGCCCTTTCGCCTCTTTAATATATTCCTGCACCAGAATGTGCGCGTTCAGGCCACGAAAAGCATCAATAACACTCTCCGCCGCCTGACGGGTTTCAGCCAGCACGACACCAATGCCCTGTGTGCCTTCCACCAGTTTCACCACCAGCGGCGCACCACCAACCATATCGATAAGATCACTGGTGTCATCCGGCGAGTGGGCAATACCGGTCACCGGCAAATCAATACCCTGCCGCGCCAAAAGCTGCAACGAGCGCAGTTTGTCGCGAGCGCGGGTAATCGCCACGGATTCATTTAACGGATAGCTACCAAGCATTTCAAACTGACGTAGCGCCGCCATACCGTAGTAGGTGATCGCCGAACCAATCCGTGGGATCACCGCATCATAATGCGGCAGTTGACGCCCTTTGTAGTGGATCGACGAGGCCGACGGGTTAATATTCATATAGCAAGAAAGCGGGTCGAGCACTTCAACAATGTGGCCACAGCGGGCAGCCGCTTCGCGCAGACGCTTGCACGAATAGAGCGTTCCATCCCGGGACAAAATGGCGATTTTCACCCTTTACCTCTCCAAAAGACCTCAACAAAAACCGGCGTATGATACCGCAGCTATTTGAGCACGTTCATGCGCCCGACCACAGATTTTTGCCTACAAAATTAACGTGTTGCCCAACCCTGCTTATGCAGATAATCGAGAATAAACGGCCTGCTTTCTTTCACCAGCGTACGGCGAATATGGTCGCTCCAGGTATCGCGGCGCGGGTTGCTGCTGCGCGACAAATAGTACTGCGCCAACTGCTCGTCATACTGTGCGAGCGCGTCTTTATCCAGCGGCTGATAGTGGTTTTCATGCACCAGAATCGAAGCGGGCAGACGTGGTTTGAGGTCAGGATGGCTATCCGGCCAGCCGAGGCACAGACCAAACAGCGGCAGCACATGTTTTGGCAGCGCCAGCAGTTCGGTAACGGATTCAATATTATTGCGCAGGCCACCGATATAAACGCCGCCAAGCCCCAGAGATTCCGCCGCAGTCAGCGCATTTTGCGCCATCAGCGCGGTATCCACTACGCCCAACAGCAACTGCTCAGCCAGCCCAAGCTGGGCTTCCGGGAAAATTTCCAGGTGGCGGTTAAAGTCGGCACAAAACACCCAAAATTCGGCGGCTTGCGCGACATGCGCCTGTCCGCCGGTCAGCTCGACCAACTGCGCACGCATGGCTTTATCCGTAATGCGAATAATCGAGGTGCACTGCAAAAAACTGGAGCTGGACGTCGCCTGAGCGCTGGCGATAATCGCATTACGCTGCGCTTCGGTTATCGGCTGCTCGGTGAATTTACGGATTGAACGATGGTTAAGCAGAACCTCAATGGTCGGAGTCATCTTTATTTTCCTTATTTCGTGGCGACGACGAGGGCAGGTTAGAGTTCATTAACTGCGGAGCCACGGTGCGGGCAATTCCCCAAAACAAAACCCCAGCGGCGGGCAGCATCAGCGCAATGCCGACAAAAATCATCACCACTGCGGCCAGTTGGCTGGAAAATGGCGCAGGCAGCGTAATGTACTGGTTGAGCGACAACCACGCCGCCGCCAGCACAATCATGCCGATAGTTTCCAAAATTAAGACGCTTTTCGGCAACTGTCCGAGCGAACGCATAACTCTCCTCCTGCGAACGTGTCCCACAAATCTATACACAATTCACGACGAGTATAACGCCCCGCCGATGAAAAATATTTAGCCAAACATAGCCTGAATGAATCGAAACAACAGGTAGAACCTTCTTTCGTCTTTGCTCATGAAGCGGCATCATAAGTGCCATTCGCCATCAGGCTTGATTATTCCCGCTCGTATGAGGAGAGATATATGTTTACCGTAATTTTTGGTCGCCCAGGCTGCCCGTACTGTGTTCGTGCAAAAGAACTGGCGGAAAAACTGACTCAGGAGCGCGACGATTTCAACTACCGTTACGTTGATATTCATGCAGAAGGCATCACCAAAGCTGACCTTGAAAAAACGGTCGGCAAGCCGGTTGAAACCGTACCGCAGATTTTTGTCGATCAACAGCACATTGGCGGTTGCACCGATTTTGAAGCATGGGCCAAAGAAAACCTCGGCCTGTTTGCTTAATGCCTGCCCGACGCCCGCATTCACAGCGGGCGTTTACCTTCCCGACGCTTATCGTGCAGCAGTGAGTTGACGCATAAAAAGCACAACGCACCGAGCGCACACCAAAATATCGCGCTGAATAACCACGCTAGTTCTTGCCAAATAGAACGGTCACTGCTCAGAAAAAGGCGCGCCAGCAGCAGGCACAGAGGCGAAGCCAGAATAGCTCCCAGCAACGGGCGCAGCACTCGACGACGCGAAGAGACGTAGCTTGCGACCGCGCCAGGGATAAGGAAAAACAGCAGACCTAACTCAGGGTTTCCAGAGGCGTGAAGCGTATCTTTTACATGCAGCATAAGCGCAGCAAAGACGGCAATAAATAATATGAAGCAGCAAATAACGCCTGCCCAACCACGTTCAGTTTTCACACGCATCTCCTGACATTATCTCTATCAAACACCCTACATCGTCCTATCGGACACCCAGTTGATAAAGTCCCCGGCATTCCTTGCCAAACTCCTTATATATATGCATAAAAGCACGCAAACCGACAAATGGGCCTGAAAAATTTTATGTAATGTGTGCTAAAAGCGATTGTTGCTAGCCGTAGCAATCAGGAACGATTAAACTACATGTCGCTATTTTTTGGTTATTCTTTGGGTACAGGATAGCAGCACACGAGCCATAACCCTTGGTCAACAGTAGACCAAATAACCATTCCTTTCAACACGTTACTGGTAAACGATAAGTTAGACTCCGTGAATATAAACGTCGCAGATTTGTTAAACGGGAATTACATCCTGTTATTATTCGTGGTATTAGCGCTAGGGCTTTGTCTTGGCAAATTACGACTTGGCTCGATCCAACTCGGTAATTCCATTGGCGTTTTAGTTGTTTCTCTATTATTAGGGCAACAACACTTCAGCATTAACACCGATGCGCTAAATCTGGGTTTCATGCTGTTTATTTTCTGCGTGGGCGTCGAAGCCGGTCCAAACTTTTTCTCTATTTTCTTCCGCGACGGTAAAAATTATCTCATGCTGGGATTAGTGATGGTCGGCAGCGCTCTGCTGATTGCACTAGGCCTTGGCAAACTCTTCGGTTGGGATATCGGCCTGACTGCTGGCCTGCTGGCTGGCTCAATGACCTCAACACCCGTTCTGGTGGGGGCTGGAGACACCTTGCGTCATTCCGGCATGGAAGCAGGCTTACTGGTACAGGCACAAGATCACCTCAGCCTCGGCTACGCATTGACCTACCTGATTGGTCTGGTCAGCCTGATCGTCGCCGCCCGCTACATGCCAAAATTCCAGCATCAGGATTTGCAAACCAGCGCCCAACAAATTGCCCGCGAGCGTGGCCTGGATACCGACACCAATCGTAAAGTCTATCTGCCGGTCATCCGCGCCTACCGCGTTGGGCCGGAACTGGTGGCCTGGGCTGATGGTAAAAATCTGCGCGAGCTGGGTATTTATCGCCAAACTGGCTGCTACATCGAACGTATTCGCCGCAACGGTATCCTCGCCAATCCAGACGGTGACGCAGTGCTGCAAATGGGCGATGAAATTTCGCTGGTGGGCTACCCGGACGCCCATGCGCGTCTTGACCCTAGCTTCCGTAACGGCAAAGAAGTATTCGACCGCGACCTGCTGGATATGCGCATTGTTACCGAAGAAATTGTGGTCAAAAACCATAATGCCGTCGGTCGCCGCTTAGCGCAGTTGAAACTCACCGACCACGGTTGCTTCCTTAACCGCGTGATTCGCAGCCAGATTGAGATGCCGATTGACGACAACATTGTGCTGAACAAAGGCGATGTGTTGCAGGTGAGCGGTGACGCTCGTCGCGTAAAAACCGTCGCTGACCGTATCGGCTTCGTCTCTATTCACAGCCAGGTCACCGACCTGCTGGCTTTCTGCGCATTCTTTATTGTCGGCCTGATGATCGGCATGATCACCTTCCAGTTCAGCAACTTTAATTTTGGGGTCGGCAACGCCGCCGGATTGCTGTTCGCCGGGATTATGCTGGGCTTCCTGCGTGCCAACCACCCAACCTTCGGCTACATCCCGCAGGGCGCGCTGAACATGGTGAAAGAATTTGGCCTGATGGTCTTTATGGCGGGCGTCGGCCTGAGCGCAGGTGGCGGCATCGGTAAAAGCCTCGGCGTTGTCGGCGGGCAGATGTTAGTTGCAGGGCTGTTCGTGAGCCTGATTCCAGTGGTAATTAGCTTCCTGTTCGGTGCTTACGTGCTGCGCATGAACCGCGCACTGCTGTTTGGTGCCATCATGGGCGCACGTACCTGTGCCCCAGCGATGGAAATCATCAGCGACACCGCGCGCAGCAACATTCCAGCGCTAGGTTACGCAGGGACTTACGCCATCGCCAACGTGCTGCTCACCCTCGCCGGTACATTGATAATCATCATCTGGCCAGGGCTAGGCGGCTAGCCCAATTCGATGGGGACAAAGAAAAGAAAAAATTTTTGCTACACGGCAGAACTTTTTACCCAGGCCTGAGTCTTAATTAGTGCCACTGCTTTTCTTTGATGTCCCCATTTTGTGGAGCCCATCAACCCCGCCATCTTTGGTTCAAGGTTGATGGGTTTTTTATTGCCCAGCATTTACCCACTCGCCGCCTTATCCCTTTTTCCCCCTAAAACCCCTCTCCCGCCATTCGCCCTACCATGCGACGAATATCTTCACGGCTGAGCGGTTGACGGTCGGTCACCACATGCAGCGTCATTCCTTCGATAAAGGCATCCAGTGCGCGCGCGGTGGCAGGATCGAACCACTGCTCCAGCGTTTGTTGGCTGCGCCGCATCCAGTTTTGCATAATCGCCTTCAGCGAGGGAGAGCAGCTGGCGAGCGCATACAGTTGATACATCAGGGTCATGTTTTTCGGCGTGGTTACCTGGCTATCAAAGATAAGCCCGGCGATAGCGTCACAGGCTTGCGCGGTTGTCCTGACCTCGGCAAAAAATTCGCTGTACTCTTCCGACATTCGCTCGGTAAAACTGCTGAACGCCTCAGCCAGCAGCGCATCGATACCGTCAAAATAATAGGTCATTGAACCTAGCGGCACATCGGCACAATCGGCGATTTTACGGTGTGTTACCGCATTAATCCCGTGGGTGGAAATGGTTTCCAGCGTGGCGTCAAGAATACGCTCCCGGCGCTGTGGATCATTGGGTCTACGAGCCATTAATCTCCCCTCTCTGGTTATGTACAAATGTACACAACCTTGATAGTGTTGTCTGCACACTTTCAGACCCGACGCGAATGGATGACAACGTTAACCTCCCGTAAAGCCCTGCGACTACGCATGTGGGCACTCTTTATGTTCTTCTTCTTACCCGGTTTATTGATGGCTTCCTGGGCTACGCGCACACCGGCGATCCGCGATATTTTGTCTGTCTCAACGGCAGAAATGGGCATTGTCCTGTTTGGTCTGTCGATAGGCTCGATGAGCGGTATTTTATGTTCTGCCTACCTGGTTAAACGCTTCGGAACTCGCACGGTTATCCGTACCACAATGTCATGCGCGGTCTTTGGCATGATGATTCTCAGCCTCGCACTGTATTTAAGCTCAGCCTGGGTGTTCGCGATTGGGCTGGCGATATTTGGCGCGAGCTTTGGTTCAGCGGAAGTGGCTATCAACGTTGAAGGCGCAGCCGTCGAGCGTGAAATGAAAAAAACCGTGCTGCCGATGATGCATGGTTTTTACAGCTTTGGCACACTGGTTGGCGCGGGCGTCGGAATGGCGGTCACCGCCTTCGGTTTAGCGGCCATGTGGCACATCCTGCTGGCGGCATTAGTGGGTATCGCCCCGATTATGATTGCCATTAAAGCTATCCCCGATGGCACGGGGAAAAACGCAGCAGAAGACGCGCAGCACCAGGAAAAAGGTGTACCGTTCTGGCGCGATATGCAGTTGATGCTGATTGGCGTGGTGGTGCTGGCAATGGCGTTTGCCGAAGGTTCTGCCAATGACTGGCTGCCGCTGTTGATGGTCGATGGGCACGGTTTTAGCCCGACGTCCGGTTCGCTGATTTACGCCGGTTTTACCCTCGGCATGACCGTGGGTCGCTTTACCGGTGGTTGGTTTATTGACCGCTACAGCCGCGTTACCGTGGTGCGCGCCAGCGCGCTGATGGGCGCATTGGGCATCGCATTTATTATTTTCGTCGATAGCGCCTGGGTTGCAGGCGTGTCGGTTATTCTGTGGGGGCTGGGTGCTTCACTGGGCTTCCCGTTGACGATTTCCGCCGCCAGCGATACCGGCCCGGACGCCCCTACCCGCGTGAGCGTTGTCGCCACTACCGGGTATCTGGCATTTTTGGTCGGGCCGCCGCTGCTCGGCTTCCTTGGCGAACACTACGGCTTGCGTAGCGCAATGCTGGCAGTGTTGTCGCTGGTTCTGATTGCCGCTCTGGTGGCGAAAGCGGTGGCTAAACCCGAGCCCCGCGTTGTAATGGAGAGTCATTGATGAGCGTTAAACTGATCGCTGTCGATATGGATGGCACGTTTCTGGACGATAAAAAATCGTACAATCGCGAACGTTTTCACCAGCAATATCAACAGATGAAAGAGCAAGGGATCCGCTTCGTGGTTGCCAGCGGCAACCAATATTATCAGTTAGCGTCGTTCTTCCCGGATGTTGTTGATGAGATTGCTTTTGTCGCCGAGAACGGCGGCTGGGTCATTGACGCAGGTGAAGATGTGTTCAACTGCGCAATGCCACGCGACCATTTTCATAAGATTGTAGATTTCCTGCATACCCGCCCGGAAATTGAAATCATCGTCTGTGGTAAGAAAAGCGCTTACACGCTGAATAGCTACGACGCCAGCTTCCACGATATCGCCGTGCGCTACTATCATCGCTTACAGTTGGTGGATGACTTCAACCAACTTGATGACACGATTTTGAAGTTCGCGCTCAATATCCCGGATAACAAAGTGCCGCAGATGCAGGAAGTGTTGCATCGCTCGCTGGGCGATATGCTGACTGCCGTAACCACCGGCCATAACAGCATCGACTTAATCATCCCAGGCATTCACAAAGCCAATGGCTTGCGGATGCTGCAAGATCGCTGGGGCATTCACGATGCCGAGGTTGTTGCCTTTGGCGACAGCGGGAACGATATTGAGATGGTACAGCAGGCCGGTTATGGCTTTGCGATGGCCAACGCCGCCGAGGCTGTTAAAGCGGTTGCCGGTTATCACGCGCCGCATAATAACGAAGAAGGCGTGCTGGAAATGATCGACAAAGCGTTAAGCGGCAAAGCGCCGTTCGCTTAAAGATGAATCAGCCCGGCGCAACACCGGGCTGCTTTTTTACTGCGGTTGCAGGCTGCCGCCCACCTTTTTATCCCACAAGAACAGCGTCACCAGCACCAGCCACAACACACCGCTGGCGAGGTTGAACAGGCTAAACAAGCCATTGCCTCCCAGCCAATAGATGTGTTTACTCAGCTCAATGCCAACCGTGAAAATCAGCATTTGCAACATGCCCATCGCGGCGGAAACCGTCCCTTTACTCATGTCACTGGCGAACAGCGTCAGGCGCACCATGCCCGCATTGGCAAGGCCAATGCCAAAGGCGTAAAAGCTTAACCCTGCGGTCATCCACAGATAGGCGTGAGACGAGACAACCGTCGCGGCTGCCGCCAATATCAGGCCGAACATAATCGGATATCCACCCGCGATAATCAGCGAACGTACCGTGCGGCGAGAGGTCTGGCGCGCCAGCACCAGGTTACCGAGGATCAGCGCGCCAAAAATCGGCACCTGCAACAGGCCATATTCATAGCTGCTGGCCTGCTCACCGCTGATGATAATGACCGGAGACTGCGCAATCCACGCCAGCAGCGGCAGGCTAACAAAGCCCGTTGCCAGCGCCCCGGCGACAAACCGGCCATTTCTCAGTACCAGGTTATAATCATGCCCCAGCTCTTTTAGCGACAGTTTTTCGCCAATGCGGGTTGCGCTTTCCGGCATCGCTTTATACAGGCCAACGTAGGCAATCGCCGCCAGCACCGCAAACAGAATAAACATGCTTTCCCAGCGCGCGACATGTACCCACGCAGCACCCACCAGCGGCCCCAATAGAGGGGCAATCAGCGCCACGTTCGCCATCAGCGCCGTTATTTTGATACAGGTGGCCTCGTCAAACGACTCCTGAATGGCGGCGTAACCCACTGCGCCAATAAAGCACAGGCTTATCCCCTGTAAAAAGCGCAGGAAGGTGAATTGCTCAATATTACTGACCAGCAGGGTTGCAAGGCAGGTAATGATAAACCAGATAACCCCAGTCAACATTACCGGGCGGCGGCCAATACGGTCAGACAGAGGGCCAAGCAGCCATTGCAGGAACATGCCACCAGCCATGTAGGCCGTCATTGATGTCGGAACCCATTCGTCGCCAGCGTTAAATTCTTTCACCACCGCAAGCATACCCGGCTGGATCATATCGTTGCCGATATAGGTAGAAAACTCATAGAGCACCAGGCAAAGCGGGAACAGGATCGCCTTACGCCCTAAACGTTTTCGAGAAGAAGAGGAACTGTCCATAATAGGCTCGCATCCATAATAAAAACACGCCAGTTTAATCAATGCACAATAGTGGTGATAGTTAATTATCACGCACAATAATAATTTCGCACAATTTGCAGCCGTTAAGATTGGCTTAAGGTAGCAGGCGCTATACTCTACGCCATCCAATACAAGGCCTTAATGTCGCCCACGTATACGCTGATAGCGCGATTCAGACAATACCGCTTTACCGTCGTGGCCCGACTTTTTAAGGTAGCCGTCATAAAACCGTCATTTGTGAAGCCTGAACTTTATGCTGGAAAACCTTAACCACTCGCTATTTTTGCTTATCAACGCCACCCCCGACTCCGCGCCGTGGGTTATTTCATTAGCGACATTTATTGCTCAGGACTTAATTCTGATAGTGCCTCTGCTCGCCGCTGCCATGTGGCTATGGGGAGAACGTCAGCAGGTTCACGCGCAGCGCCATCTGGTAATCAAAGTGGCGCTGGCGATTGCCGTCAGCCTGTCGCTCTCGTGGGTGATTGGTCAGATATTCCCGCACGAACGGCCTTTTGTGATGAATGTGGGCTATAACTTCCTGCATCACGCGCCGGATAACTCCTTCCCAAGCGATCATGGCACGGCGATTTTCACTTTCGCCCTCGCCTTCCTGTTCTGGCATCGCGTGTGGTCAGGTCTGCTTCTGCTGGTCATTGGCGTCGCCATCGCCTGGTCACGCGTCTATCTTGGCGTTCACTGGCCGATGGACATGCTCGGCGGTTTCCTGAGCGGCCTGGTCGGTTGCCTGATATCACAAATGCTGTGGCAATTCGCGGGCGCAACGCTTTACCCTCGTTTGCAGCGAATTTACCGACTGATCTTCTCTGTGCCGATTCGTAAAGGCTGGGTACGTGACTAGCCTTGCGCTCACAGGTAAAATACTGCGCTGAGCCCCGACAATCTTAGCGGGGCATTTCCGGCAGAGGAATTATGGAAACACGACGCGACGAGCGAATTGGTCAACTGATTCAGGCACTGAAACGTAGCGACAAGCTGCATTTAAAAGAAGCGGCAGCGTTGCTCGGCGTTTCCGAAATGACGATTCGTCGCGATCTCAACAGCGAAAGCGGCCCTGTGGTGCTGCTCGGCGGCTATGTAGTGCTGGAGCCACGCAGCGTGCCTCATTATCTGCTCAGCGACCAAAAAACGCGGCTGGTTGAAGAAAAGAAGCGGGCAAGCCGCCATGCGGCAAAACTGCTGAAAGCGCATCAGATGGCATTTTTCGATTGCGGAACCACCACGCCGTGGATAATCGATGCTATTGATAACGACCTGCCGTTTACCGCCGTCTGCTATTCGCTGAATACCTTTCTCGCACTGCAAGAAAAGCCCAATTGTCGGCCAATTCTGTGCGGCGGTGAGTTCCACGCCAGCAACGCCATTTTCAAACCGCTCAGCGAGCAAGATACGTTGGCACACCTGTGCCCAGACATTGCGTTCTATTCCGCTGCGGGTATCGACATCGACATGGGCGCAACCTGTTATAATCTCGAAGAATTACCGGTGAAACACTGGGCAATGCGCCAGGCGCGCTACCACGTGTTAGTGGCGGATCACAGCAAGTTTGGCAAAGTGCGTCCTGCCCGCATGGGCGATTTAACACACTTTGATGTGATTGCCAGCGACACCTGCCCAGACGGCGACCTGGTGGCGCTGGCCAAACAGCAGCAAATTTCGCTGCTGTATTAGGCAAGAATTACGCGAACCAACTGCCGAACCATTCGTGGAATTTCATCAGCACAAAGTCCACCATGCGGTTAAAGAACCCACCCTCTTCGACCGCTTCCATCACGATCAGCGGGCGTTGCTCAATGGTTTTGTCGTTAAGTTTGAAATCAATCGTCCCAACGACCTGACCTTTGCTTAACGGCGCGGTCAGCTGCGGCTGCGTTAAGGTGTAGCTGGCTTTCAGGTTCTTTAACTGCCCTTTCGGAATGGTGACTGAACCCGCTTCACCCGCTCCCAGTTTCACTTCGCTGGTATCGCCAAACCACACGCGCTGGCTGATAAACGTCGCGTCCGGTTTAATCGGTGTGACGGTTTCATAGAAACGGAAACCCCAGGTTAGCAGTTTTTCTGACTCGTTAAAGCGCACGCGGTCGCTCTTCGTGCCCAGCACCACCGCCACCAGCCGCATATCGCCTTGCGTAGCCGATGACACCAGATTATAGCCCGCGCCTGCCGTCGTCCCGGTTTTCACGCCATCCACATTAAGATTCGTACTCCACAACAGACGGTTGCGGTTAGGCTGGCGGATATTGTTGAAGGTGAACTCTTTTTCTTTGTGTACCGCATATTCTTCCGGCACATCATGAATCATCGCTCTGGTCAGCAGCGCCATATCGCGCGCGGTGCTGAACTGCCCCGGCGCATCCAGGCCGTGAACGGTTTTAAAGGTGGTATTGGTCAGGCCGATTTTCTGCGCATAGCCATTCATCAGGCTCACAAATGAATCCTGGCTACCGGCGACATAGTCGGCAATGGCGATGCTGGCATCGTTGCCCGACTGAATAATCACCCCTTTATTCAGGTTTTCTACCGAAACCTGCTCACCCGGTTTGAGGAACATCACCGAGGAACCGCGCAACGCAGGGTTGCCGGTGGCCCACGCGTCACGGCCAATAGTGACCATATCGGTAAGCTTAATTTTCCCCGCTTTAAGCGCTTGACCCACGACGTAGCTGGTCATGATCTTCGTCAGACTTGCCGGGTCGAGTTTCTCATCGGCATTGCCTTCCGTCAGCACTTTACCGCTGGCGTAATCCATTAAAATCCATGCACGGGCATCAATAGCAGGAGCATCTGGCAGTTGCTCCGCTGCTTGCACCGCCGGTGCGACTAAAATTAAAAGCGCAGAGCCAGCCATCAGGTTCCGCAAGGCGTTAGTATTACACATCATAAAAGCCACCCAAGTATCCATTCCTAAAAACACGCCACGACAGTAACCGTGCTGCACCAGGCGGTGAGTAATAACGTAGAAACTCTCTCAAAGAAACAGTGAGTTGGTAAAGTTTTTTAAGTTTACGCAAGATCCCTGAGTTGTGCTGAAAACATGACGTTTTTTTTGACTGAGATTGCCTGTAGATTAACGTTGACCCAACATTCATTAACAATCATGAAAAGCGGAGTGGCTATGATTACGCTGTGGGGAAGAAACAACTCAACGAACGTGAAAAAAGTACGCTGGACGCTGGCGGAACTGGCATTGCCTTATGAACAGATAATGGCGGGTCAGGCTTTCGGTGTGAATCACGATGCGGCCTATCTGGCGCTCAACCCAAATGGCCTGGTGCCAATGCTGAAAGATGGCGATGACGTGCTGTGGGAATCGAACACTATCGTTCGTTATCTGGTAGCGCAGTATGGCGCTGACAGCCTGTGCCAGGCTAAGCCGATACAGCGCGCACAAAGCGAAAAATGGATGGATTGGGCGAACGAAACATTGTCGCCAGTGCATCGCCGTATTTTGATTGGCCTGGTCAGAACACCGGCGGAACAGCGCGACATGGAAGCGATCAACGCGGCAATAAGCGCCTGCGAACCGCTGCTGGAAATTCTTGATAACGCGCTGGCAAGGCAAACCTGGCTTTCTGGCGAGACATTCGGCGTGGGCGATATTGCCGTTGCTCCGTTCGTCTATAACCTGTTGGAAACGGTGAAAACCTGGCAACCGCGCCCACACCTGGCGCGCTGGTATCAGCAGCTTGCTGAACGCCCAGCCTACCAGGAAGCGGTAATGATCCCGGTAAGCTAACACGCTCAGGTGCGCTGGCTGCTGCCGCGCACCTGCAATTTACCCACCAGCCGAATATGCGCCGCCGCATCATCGCCATCACATAAATAACTTACGGCCATACGCCCCAGCTCGTTATACGCTAACTGCACACTGGTTAACGCTGGCGTCAGTTGATGCGCAATGCGTTGGTCATCATAACCACAAACCAGCACATCCCCCGGAATCGACACATTTAGCGTCGCCAGCGCCTGATAACAGCCCAGCGTCATCCAGTCACTGGCACAGAAAATAGCCTGCGGCGGCTGCGGTAAACGCATTAATTCCAGCGTGGCTTTAAAGGTGGCATCCAGCGACCAATCTGTTTGCTTAATGAGAGTGTCATCCACCGCGATACCCGCTTGCTGGAGCGTCTGCCGATAGCCTTCCAGGCGCAGCACGCTAGCGTCCATCCATTCGTCGCCCATGATATGAGCAATACGCGTAACGCCCTGAGCCAGCAGGTGATTTACAATCTGACAGGCGTTTGCCCGGTCGTCAGGTAAAAAGGTAGGCAGCAGCGGATGGTTGGGATCGTACTGGTTGAGCAGCACCACCGATTTATTCAGCAGCGACTCAAACGGAGTGAAATCAAACGCGCGGGTCACTGGGCTTGCCAGAATAACGCCCGCGCAGTGACGGCGCTCTAGCTGGCGGAGGATCTGCTCTGCCAGTTCAATATCATCGCCATATTCATAAACGGTTAACAAGGTATCCCGCTGCCAGGCGGTCGTGCTGGCCTCGCTAATCGCATCCGCAAACGGGTCGTAATTGGGTATTCCGCACAGCAGCAGGGCTATCTCCTCCTGGCCGTCACGACGATGGGGCACGATGATTTTTTGATAACCCAGCGCCTGTGCTGCGGCATACACCCGTGCGCGCGTTGCCTCGCTGAGGCGGATCGCTCGGCTATTGTTGAGCACCAGAGACACAGTCGCCTGAGACACACCCGCTTCCCTGGCGATATCACTCATCGTTATCTTATTTTTTTTTGGCATGTTTACTCCTTGTCGCCGCCGACTATAGCACAGATATCATGCGTTTTTTTTGTGAACAACTCGGCATATTAGCCGCTTTAAGATTGCGTATCGCTCACTAGTTAATAAATATTAGCTAATAATTATTAGCGATGGAGAAATGATATGCACTCGCAATGGAACGAAGCACAAGCTCAGGCATGGTATCAACAACACGGTTGGGCCTGCGGGTTTAACTATTTACCGCGTAGCGCGGTCAACTGGACAGAAATGTGGCAGGCCGAAACCTTTGATGTCGCCACAATCGATCAAGAACTCGGCTGGGCACATGACTACGGCTACAATGCGCTGCGCACCAATCTGCCATTTATCGTCTGGGAAGCCGATCGCGATGGCCTATTGGAACGTATTGATACCTTTCTTAGCCTGGCGGCGAAGAACCAAATTCAGGTCATGCTCACGCTGATGGACGACTGCGGTTTCTCCGGCGATGAACCCTATCTCGGCCCGCAAAAAGCGCCACGCGAAGGCGTACATAACAGCCAGGCCGCTGCCAGCCCTGGCCGCGCTATCGTGATGGACAGTGCACAATGGCCACGCGTTGAAGCCTACGTTCGCGATGTCCTGACGCGATTTAAAGATGATGAACGCATTACTATTTGGGATCTCTACAATGAGCCGGGCAACCGTGGAATTAACCTTTCAGCGACAGAATCAATGGAATTTGACGAAGCACTGGAAGGCTTCGCCCTTGAACTGATGGTCGCCACCTTTGGCTGGGCACGTGAAGTGGGGCCAACGCAGCCGCTGACCGTTGGCGCCTGGCATATCGACCATGATCAATACGACGCTCTCGAACACCCCATTGATGTCGCGGCTATGGCGTTGTCAGACATTATCACCTACCACAACTACAACACCGCTGCGTGCCAGTTGCGCATGCTGGAAAGCCTGTCGCAATGCAACCGCCCGGTGCTGTGTACCGAATGGCTGGCACGTCATATGGATGGCGTATTTAGCGAGCAACTGCCGCTATTTAGCGCGTTTGACACCGGCTGTTATCAGTGGGGGCTAGTGCAAGGCAAAACGCAGACGTGGATCCCCTGGACCGGCGTTAATAAAAATCACCCTAATCCTCAATCGATCTGGTTCCATGATGTTCTGACGCCAGAAGGTAAGCCGTGGTGCGAGCAGGAAATGCAGTTAGTGAAAGGCCTGACAACGTTTCGTCGCCAGCGCCGCTAATACTGTTACACGGAGGATTCATCCATGAGAAAGTCAACTCTGTTCCTGCTTGCCTGTTGCAGTCTTGGTGCTATGCCCATCGCGCATAGTGCCGATCAGGTGGAACTCCGTTTTGCATGGTGGGGCGGTAAAGCGCGCAACCAGGCTACGCTCAAGGCCCTGGAAGCCTTTGAAGCGCAATATCCTAATATCAAAGTGAAGGCGGAATATACCGGTTGGGACGGTTTCTATTCCCGTCTGACCACGCAAATTAACAGTAATACCGAGGCCGATGTTATCCAGACCAACTGGAACTGGCTGACGCTGCTGTCGAAAACCGGCGACGGTTTTTATGACCTCAACAAGCTCAGCCAACCGATTGGCCTTGAGCAATATTCGCCGGAGTCGCTCGCCAGTACCACGGTCAACGGCAAGGTGAATGCCATTCCCGTTTCCGCTAATGTGATGCTGTTTTATTACAACTCAGCGACATGGAAAAAAGCCGGGGTCACGCTGCCAAACACCTGGGAAGAGCTGTTAAAAGCCGGCCCGGTGTTTAAACAAAAACTGGGCGATAACTATTTTCCGCTGATCCTCACCGAACAAGATGCCCTGCTGTTGCTCAACTCCTACGTATACCAGGGCAATCAAAAACCAATGGTGGATGAAAAAGCCCGCAAACTTGGCTGGGATCATGCCGATTTAGTGGAAGCGTTCACTTTTTATCGCCAACTGGTTGATTCTCATACGATCCCCGATGCCCGCACAACAGCGTCATTCGGTAAGGGGGTGGCTTACGAAATGAAGCCGTGGATTAACGGTGAATGGGGCGGCATTTATAACTGGAACGTGCTGTACCCAGCGCAATCACAAAACCTCAGCAACCCCAAAGATCTGGTAATGGGGCCTTATCCGATGCGTGAAGGCGCGAAGGATGCCGGTCAGTTCAATAAAACTGCGCTGATGCTGTCTATCAGTAAAAACACGCGCTACCCACAAGAGTCGGCAAAACTGGTTAATTTCCTGATGAATGTGAAGGAAGGTATCGTACCTGTTGGGCTGGAGCGCGGCGTACCGCTGAGTAAAGCGGGGGAAAAAATTCTGCGCGATGCAGGCCTGTTGACCGACGAGGATCCGGTTATCTCTGGGCTGTTGCAGTCTGCTGCTTTACCGAACACCTCGAAAGCGCTGCCTTACCTGGAAGATCCGCAGTTCGGCTCGCAGTTTACCGCCGCGCTGCAAAGTATTGATTACGGTAAAGCGACTATCGACGAGGCCGCAACCAATTTTGAAGAGCAAGCCAACCGTATTTTGCGTCGCATTATGCGTTAACCCCGACGGCGCTGCGCTTAAATTGGTAGGCCTGATAAGCGCAGCGCCTGACGTCAAACTCAAACGGCGCTTTCCAACACCTCGCATCCCCACGCCGCCAACTCAATAGTGCCTTCAACGCGACCGCCGGACACTGCGTTAAGCCAGCTTCCCGGCAACAGCACCTGCTGCGCGTTATCGGTATAGTTCTGCACAAATACCCATTCGCGCTCGCCATCCGTTCGCCGCGTAGTGACAACACCGGGCGGCAGGGATGTTTCAAGCGCACGCGGAATGGCTAAATCCTTCACAAGCCAGGCAGTAAAGGCCTGATGGAAGGCATCGTCGTTGCGCGAAGCCACATAAAACGCCTTGCCTTTACCCACGCAATTTTGCGTAAGCGCGGGGTAACCTGCATAAAAATCATCGGTATAGCACGCCAGCACGCTTGCCCCCTCCGGGTGAATCACTTCACACAGTTCACGCGCGCGCCAACTTCCGCTTAACCCACTGCCAGGCAACGCCTCGACACCATTGCTTTGCTCATCGGTCAGGCAATCAATCTCTTCCGCCCAGACTCCCAGCAGCGGCCTTAACGGGCCAGGAAAACCACCGAGATGGCATAAATCAGTTTCATTAACAATGCCCGACCAATAGGTTGTGACAAAATAGCCCCCCGCGCGAACAAACGCCTCCGCACGCTCGGCAAAACCCTCTCGCACCATATACAGCATTGGTGCAATCACCAGTTGATAGGCGGATAAATCGCTGTCGGCATTGATAATATCGACGGCAATCCCCTGCTCCCAAAATGGCCGATAGTGATCCACCACCGTTTGTTCATAGTGAATACCGCAGTTACGCGGGCCTGCGGCATCGTTCACCGCCCAGCGATTTTCCCAGTCAAAAATAATCGCCACCCGCGCCTGCGTTTTGCTGCCCACCAGCGGGCTAAGCTGCGTCAGCACCTCGCCAAGTCGGGTCACTTCCCGCCCGGTGCGCGTATTAAGATGGCCGACGTGATCCACCACTGCGCCATGAAACTTCTCAATCGCACCACGGCTTTTACGCCACTGGAAATACTGCACCGCATCCGCGCCGTGGGCGACGGCCTGTAACGAAGAGAGAATATGCATACCCGGTTTTTTCAGCTTGCTGGTAGGCTGCCAGCAGGTCTGCCCCGGCGAAGACTCCATTAACACAAACGGCTTCCCTTTAAGCGTGCGCATCAGGTCATGATACATCGCCGTTTTGCAGGCTACCGCGCGCTCATCCTGCTGTTTGTGCCACATCGGGTAGCTGTCCCAACTGACAAAATCCACCACATCTTTGAGCTGCCAGTAATCATAATCATTGAAATACCACATGAAATTCGTGGTGGCAGGCAACTCCGGGCGCTCGGCCTTCAGCGGAGCGGCTTCTGTCAGATAAAATGCTTTCACCTGTGACGTCACAAAACGTCGCCAGTCCAAATTAAGCCCGTGATTCGATGTTTCGCCCTGCGGCGCAGGAGATTCAATCTGCGACCAGTCGCTGTAGGTGTGGCTCCAAAAACTGGCCCACCAAGCGTGATTCAGCGCATCCAGCGTTTCATAACGTGCCTGTAACCAGTGACGAAACGCCTGCTGGCAGCCCGCGCAATGGCATTCGCCGCCGTATTCATTATTAATATGCCAGCCCAGCACCGCAGGATGATGCGCGTAGCGCTGCGCCAGTTTCTGGTTGATCAGCGTGACTTTTTCTTTGTAGACCGCAGAAGAAAGGCAGTGGTTATGACGCCCGCCGTGCAACGCGTGTACCCGCGCTGGGCTAACGCGTAATGTTTCAGGATAACGCGCCGCCAGCCAGGCGGGTTTTGCGCCGCCGGGCGTGGCGAGGAATACCGAAATACCGCCAGCGTGGAGTTTATCCAGCACCGTATCCATCCAGCCGAAGGTGAACTCCCCTTCTGACGGCTCCAGCGCCGACCAGCTAAATATCCCCACCGACATGATATTGCATCCCGCTTGTTGCATCATTTCGATGTCTTTTTCGAGGATCCCCGGCACATGCAGCCACTGCTCAGGATTGTAATCTGCGCCATGCAGTAGCCAGGGGGCGCGGGGATTTAACGGCAGATGCTTGTCCATGTCGGTTCCTTTATGTCACATAAAGACAAAAAATGTTATTCGTTCACAATAACGCTGTTCTACGCGCACAGCGCTGATCCCCGCAACCTATGCCGGTGAAAAATGTGATCATTCACGCGTTTTTGTCCGCTTATCGCGCTAAACGCCACCCGTCGCCTATGCGTGCTCCGCTTAAGTGACACGTACGACAATAGCTCGGGTATACTGAGGCAAATTTTTGATGGGGCGAGTATGAAAACCAAAGCAGCAACTCTCGCGGATGTCGCGCATCACGCCGGTGTCTCTTATCAGACTGTCTCCCGCGTGTTGAACAATTCAGCCAATGTCTCGGCAAAAACGCGCAAGAAAATCGAACAGGCCATTGCGGAACTGAAGTACGTACCGAATAGGGTGGCGCAGCAACTGGTCGGCAAAGAGAGCAAAACACTGGGGCTAGTCACCACCTCTTTAGCGCTACACGCGCCGTCACAAATCGCGGCGGCAGTAAAGAAATACGCCAGTGAGTTGGGTTATCAGGTGCTCATTTCAATGATTGATAACGCCAGCGACAGCAGCATTCAGAACGCCATCAATGAACTTAAATCGCAGCGCGTTGAGCGCGTTATCATCAACGCGCCGCTGGAAACACCGCTCGCCGAAAACCTGGTCGCGGAAAACCCGGATGTGCTGTGCCTGTTCCTCGACGTTGACCCTTATAGCTCGGTTTTCAACGTGACGTTCAATCCGGCAGAGGGCGCGCGCGCCAGCGTGAAGCACTTGTACGATCTCGGTCATCGCCAGTTTTGTCTGCTGTCCGGCCCAGAAGACTCCGTCCCTGCCCGTCTGCGTCTGAATACCTGGCGCGACACGCTGGCGTCCTACCAAATCACGCCGCTGGCGGTGCATTACGGGCAGTGGGATGCGCAAAGCGGTTATTTGGCCACGCTCCAAATGCTGCGCGAAACCCCGCAGGCCACCGCATTGCTGGTTGCCAACGACCAGATGGCGCTGGGTGCTCTGAGCGCTTTGCATCAGCAAAAACGCAAAATCCCACAGGATATTTCGCTGATCGGTTACGACGATACCTACGAGAGCGCATTCTTTGAACCGGCGCTAACGACTGTCGCTATCGACTTTGATTTACAGGGGAAAATAGCTGTTCAACAGCTTCTGCAACCCCACGAAACATCGCAAACATTACGCGCCTCAACCATCCTGCCTAGCCGCCTGGTGGTGCGTAATTCTGCGGGGCCACTGCGTAACCCGCAAACCGATCTGCTCAGCATTGCCGAGAAACTCCGTTCACTGGCGGATCAACTCACGCCTAAAAGCTAAAAAGTCATACGTTCTCAAAAAATGATTAAGTGATCGCCATCGCTAATCAGCGCGAAAACCACCACACAGTTGTGAAATAAATCACAATTAACCGCTATGGGGATTGCTCCCCCATAGCGTTCAGATGTCAGATTGAAAACGAAATTGTTAACGTATGACATTTTTAGAAGAAACATACCAAAACAAGGTTCAGTGGGGACACGACCGTGGTTGTGTACCGAGGGGATGGCCTGATATTTGATGAGGATGTGGCGATGCTACTACCCGGCAAGCGCAATTATATTCTGCTCAGTATGTTCGATTTTCTCTACCTGTTCGCCTGGTCGGCAACCATGGCGTTTTTTGTTATCTGGACCACGCAGCACTTAGGCATCAGCGCAACACAAACCGGGCTGCTCTATTCCGTTAACGCCTTTATCGCCCTGCTGATGCAGCCATTCTTTGGCTTTATCTCCGACAAATTTGGCCTGAAAAAACAGCTCATCTGGATAATCGTCGCGCTGTTATTGCCCGTTGGCCCATTCTTTATCTACGTCTACGCCCCATTGCTGGTGCATAACTTCTGGCTCGGTGCGGTGTTAGGCGGCGTGTATCTCGGGGTTATCTTCAACTCTGGCTGTGGCGTTATCGACTCTTACATAGATAAAATCTCGCGCCGCTACCACTTTGAATATGGCCGCGTGCGGATGTGGGGGTCGTTAGGCTGGGCGGCAGCGGCGTGGATTGTCGGTAAATATATCGACTCAATCCCTAACCTCTCGTTTTGGCTGGCTAGCGGCGCGATTGTCGTCGCCGCCGTTTGCTTTATGATGACTAAAATCGAGCTGACCAACGCCGAGATAGAAAAAACCAGCTCGCTGAAAGTTATCCACGCGCTGGAGTTAGCCAAAAATAGTCAGTTCTGGATGCTGCTTATCTTCACCCTGTTTGTGACGCAAATCTACGACACCTACGATCAACAGTTCGCGCAATATTTCTCGATGCAATTCCCGACCAAAGAGGAAGGCAACCACTGGTACGGGATGCTTGCCTCGGTGCAGGTGTGCGGTGAAACACTATTCCTGTGCCTGATGCCGTGGTTCGTTAACCGTACTGGCGCAAAATGGGCACTGGTTATCGCGGGGGCGATAATGTCGCTGCGTATCGCAGGGTCAGCCATCCCGCTCGGACCTGTGTGGATTGCCGCAGTAAAAATGATGCACGCTATCGAAAAACCGCTGATTCTGGTGTCGGTGTTTAAATTTATCTCCGCCAACTTTGATAACAAACTGTCATCGACGGTGTACCTGCTGGTGCTGTTTGTCGCCTCGATTGCCACGGCAGTCTACTCACCGATTGCCGGCCATTTGTATGACACCATCGGCTTTGCCGATACCTATCTGATTCTTGGCGCGATTTCCGGGTTCTTCACTATTTTCGCCGTCTTTACGCTGCGAGATTCAAGAGCCGACAGACCCGCCACACCGCAGCCCATCGCGGAGCCGGTTGTCAGGTCATAATTTGCGTAAGGGGGCAAACTCGCCCCCTTTCTGCCTCTCTCTTTATCCGCCTCTCGCCTCTCCCTTTCACGCTTTGAAAAGCGCGCACTTAGAAATTTATAACCGAGATCACGGAAATTAATTTCTAAAACATAAAATCTATTTCCAGCATTCGCTTGCTAAAATTCCCCCTAAATCCGATGTCGTGCCCGCACCGCATCTACGCAGGAGTTTCCATGCGCAAAGATTTAACCAGCAATGAGCTGAGAATTTATAAATTTTGTCAGGAGAATCCTTCTGACGTTTACGAAATGAGAATTCATGAACTTGCCGAGCGCGCATACACTACCGCACCGTCAATTTCTAAACTGGTAAAAAAGTTAGGCTTCAACAGTTATCAAGAATTTAAAGCCAACATTCGGGATGTGTTCTCAAAGTCGCAAAACTCACAGAATCACAATTTATTTACGAGCCAGTACATACAGGAAATACAAGACTCCTTAAACAAGGTTTCTGAAGACGAAGTTAAAAAATTCATAAATTTCTTATCTAATTGCAATTCAATTATCACTTGGGGTTATGGGACATCCGACAGCGTCGCTAAATACATCAGTTATAACTTAATGGTTTTAGGTTTTAATGTTTTCAATGAAACAGACTATACCAATTGTAATGTACGAAGCCGCTTTTTAGCTCATACTGACTGCCTGCTCATTGTTTCAAATAGCGGTGAGTCTGAGATGTTAGAAGAAATTATTAGAAACGCCAAAAAGTATGGCGTAAAAGTTGCAGCAATAACCAGCCGACATAATTCAACGCTGGAGCGGCAGGCGGATGTCGCTTTGCTTTACAAAAACGCCATTATTAAGGACAGTGCATTTGAAAATATTAGTTTCTCAATGCAGGTAGCCATCGTCGATATTATGCTTTTCCATTTATCCAACGTTCGGAAAGTGTCGTTGAAGTTTAATTCTAAGGAAGAAGATTAATGAACAAAGTCAAATTGGTTGTTATCGGTGCCGGTAGTAGCTATACCCCAGAATTAATTGATGGCGTGATTAAAAACCACGCTCAACTGCCTATTTCTCACATTGCCTTTGTTGATGTTGAAATGGGTAAAGAGAAAATGAATATCATTTTCCAGTTGACCCAACGAATGCTGGCAAAAGCGGGCTTACCTATTCAGGTAACACAAACGTTGGATCGCCAGTCCGCATTGCAGGATGCAGACTTTGTCGTGACCCAGCTACGCGTCGGTGGAATTGACGCACGCATCATTGATGAAAGCCTTCCGAAGTCCTACGGTTTTATCGGCCAGGAAACCAACGGCGCAGGCGGCATGTTCAAAGCGCTGCGCACTATCCCCGTTATCATTGAAATCGCTAACCAGATGAAGGAAATCTGCCCGAATGCATGGTTAGTTAACTTCACTAACCCGGCGTCCATGGTTACTGAAGCGGTACTCAAATACAGCAATAACCAACGGGTTATCGGCCTGTGCAATGGCCCAATCAATATGACCCACAAAGTGGCTTCTTTGCTGAACGTTAACGTTGAAGATCTGTACGTTGAGTTCAAAGGCTCTAACCACATGAACTTTATCACCAGGATTCTGTGTCATGGTGAAGATCGTATGCATGAAGTCATCAATATAATGAATGCATCAGACGTTGATGAATTGGGCTTTAAAAATGTAAATAACGAGCAATTCAACAAAGAGCTGTTATCAGCAACTAATCTCATCCCATCGTCTTATTTAAAATATTATATTAAAACGGATGAACTGCTTGCCGAGCAAAATGCGGCTGAGCTATCACGCGGTGAAATCGTTAAAAATATTGAAACTGAATTATTTAAAAAATATCGCGATGAAAATCTGGCAGAGAAACCCAAAGAGCTTGACGCCCGAGGCGGTGCGCTCTATTCCACTGCGGCACTGAACGTCATCAGAGCTATCTATCTGGACGATAAAAGTATTCAGACCGTCAACGTGCTCAATAATGGCGCCATCACCAATTTACCGGCGGATGTGGTGGTTGAAGTCAACTGTGTGTTGACGAAAAATGGCCCAATGCCAATTTGTACCGGTGAAATTCCATCACCAGCCAAAGGCATTGTCTCAATGATGAAAGATTACGAAACCCAAGTTGTGACAGCAGCGGCAACCGGTGATTATCAAAAACTTATTTCTGCCTTTGTCTTTAACCCATTATGTTCAAGCGACAATAACGGCGTCGAACTCGTCAAAGAAATGTTAAAAGCGAACAAACAGTATTTGCCGCTGTTTGCAAAAACAATTGAATCACTTTAATAGCGAGAAAGATCAATGAATAAGATCTCATTTCAAGATAACGATGCTCTTGCCAAACAAATTGTTGCTGAGCTATCCGCGTTGGAGCCACATTCGCGCGTATTAATCCCTTCAGGTAGCACGCCACGTTGGGTATATAATGCGCTAGCCGCGACCGATATTACTAAAAACTTAACTTTTTTTGCCCTTGATGAATGGGTAAATGTGCCGAGTGAATTAGATGGCAGTTGCCTGAGCATGATTAATGCCGATTTTGTACATAAATGCCAAAATCCTGTGCGCCTGGTTCATTTCGACCCTTTCGCCACCACAGAGCAAAATATCGACATCTATCAGTCAGCACTTGAGGGCATGGAATTTGACTATGTCATTCTGGGCGTCGGCATGAATGGGCACATTGGTTTAAATGAGCCGGGCGTGCCGTTTGACGCCGATTATCTGCAAACCAAACTGGATGAGGTGACTATCAAGGTTGCCAGCAATAAATACTTCTCCGGCGATGTTTCGTTATCAGAAGGTATTACCGTCGGCTTGAACAAGATAATCAAAGCCAGGAAAGTGGTGGTCATTATCAACAGCGAAGAGAAAAAAAGTATCTACCAGGAAATTGCTCACGGCGACCCGCACCATACCCATATTCCAGCGATATACCTTAAACAATTCCCTCAGGTTAACTATTACATTACCGATTCTCTACAAGGATAACTGGCAATGAGCATAACCTCGATACTTGAACAAAGGATGTTACCATTAGCCGAAAAAATATCGTCTAACATTTATCTCTCTGCATTGAAAAATGCCTTTATCTCTTTAATGCCATTTTTGATTGTTGGTTCTTTTTTCCTTTTACTGACCAACTTTCCCATCAATGGCTACAGCGAATTGATGACGTCCCTTTTAGGTAAAGGGACGTTAGAGAAGCTGAATTATGGTATTGATGCCAGCTACGGTTTAATGACGTTATTAGTGATTGTAACGTTTTCAAAAGAGCTGGTTGAGAAAATGCAGCTAAGCCAAAGTACCGCCATTCTGCCGGTAGCGATATTTTTCTTAATGGCGCCGGGGCGCATCACCACCGAGTCGGGGGAAATAGTCTCATCAGCCTACGCGTTGCTCGATTTTAGCTCACAATCGATGTTCTTAGGCATCATTATCACCGTTGTCACCATCAAGTTGAGCCAATTTCTGGAGAATAGAAGTTTTACCATTAAGCTACCCGACAGTGTACCGAGCGAGATTGCTAAATCCTTTAAATCTTTAGTGCCGATCCTGCTGGTATTACTCTTTTGGATAGGTGTTAAGGTATTATTCGAGTCCACTCGTTTTGGTACACCGGGTAATTTTATTAGCGTCATGTTACAAGAACCGATGCTCCATTTGGGCAATTCTATCTTCTCGCAATTGATCGCCGAGATGATGATTAGCCTGTTCTGGTTTTTTGGTATTCATGGCGACTCTATTGTCTCTTCTGTCATGGGGCCTATTTGGTATACGCTCAGTGCACAAAACCTGGCGCAAACACAGGCGGGTTTGGCGGCAACCAATATTATCACTCAGCAATTTAGAGACGTTTATTTAATTGCCGGGGGGACTGGATTTACTGGCGCACTGCTTATCAGCATTTTTATGGTGGCGAAAAGCACTCGGTTGAAACAACTGTCGAAACTGGCTGCCCCTGCGGCGATATTTAACATCAACGAGCCGATTATTTTTGGTCTGCCTATTGTGTTAAACCCGCTAATGTTGATTCCTTTCCTGATTACACCGATGGTGTTATGTACGTTTACGTATATTGTCATTGCGTTAGGCTGGGTTCCCCCAACCTCAGGAATTGCGATCCCCTGGACCACGCCTATATTTATGTCAGGATTTCTGACAACCGGCATCTCTGGTGTTATTTTACAAGCGGTTAATCTCGTGATTGCCACGATGATTTATATCCCCTTTGTGAAGGTGCTGGATAAACAGTATCTTCATGAGGAAAATCAGGCCGCGAGCGAGCACATCGCTTAACCCCTACGGAGCCGATACGTCCCCAGTATTGGCTCCATTTTTTTACCGCCATTGCCCGCCCCCCAATAATCTCGGGATTTAAACGAGGAAATGAAGGCACAGCGGCGTAATAGTACACCTCATCAGGCATCATTCTACCGCTTACCTTTATCATTACAGCCTTTCTTTCTTGCGATATATCAGAAAACAAAAACACTCAAGATAACATTAAATCACGCCACCTCATCTCTTTAGCCCCGCTGCTGCATTTTTCTTTTTCGTCGCTTATAACATTAACGGCGCAAACGCTGAATGAACCCTGTAACGAGAAAAAAGATTCTCTGGTTCAGATGCTTCATCGCTCAATATTTAAATAATAACATTTTAAAAGGAATGAAAAATGCAATTAGACTACACAATTCAGTTCAGCAATGACGTTTGGTATCCGACAGCGGATATTACCCATTTTAAATCCAAAACGGGTGGCAACATCGATGTAAAAGAAAAAATGGTGCTGACCTTTACCGCGCCGGGAAAAATAACGGAAGGTGATATTACTGTATCAACCAACCCGTGGCGTGAACTCAAAATAGATCTGGAGTCGAACGAAATTGCCGGTGGGGTTCATGATATTAAACTCACCATTAAAGCTGCCGATGGCAACGCAATAGGTAACGCGGTGGCCCAAATTCACATGGGGGTGAATGTCGCTTCTGATACAGCACCGAAATGGTCAACCTTTAGCAACACCTTTAGCATCGCCGCTGACGAAGAAACCAACGTGATGGGTGAATTAGAGGTGAATTGCCCGCGATTACCCGCAGGGCTGGAAAACGCGCCGCTTGAACTGGTACTGGTGCGTGGCGACAAAAAAGATATTCTGCCACTCAAAGCAGGCATGAATATCTTTGCGGTCGCGGCGGGAACGTACAGCGCGACCATTGCTGAATTGCGGACAGCCGCTGGCACTATTCGTGCTGGCGTACAGCTAAGCACGGCAGAAGTCACGATTAACACCGCGAAGCGCACCCAGCTTAATATCACCTTCGCCAAAGCGGAGCGCAGCACAACGCTGGATATCGCGATTGATTTACCGAACACCCACCCGCTGCACGGGGAAGTTTTGGAAGTGATTTATCTGGAAAATGGTGTTGAAAAACAGTCACTGGCGATGAAATCGGGCGACCAAACGAGACTGGAGAATCTGCCGGTCAGCGGCCAGTACGCGGTACGTGTTAAAGATATCAGACTGAATAACACTCGCTACCTGTTTACGGCGGCAAACGGCGCGCTGGATAACCAAATCCACACAGTGACGTTTTCTGCGACGAAAATTCAGCAGCGCAATGATAGCCAAACCGGCTCCGCTGAGCTGGCTATCAACATTACTGCGGACAAAAAGGTGGCGGCACAATTCGATTTACGCCTGATTGGCGATGACAACCGTCAGTACCTTTTCACCGGTTTGCCAATGCAGTCCGGCCACCATGCGCAAACGGTGATGCTGGCGCAGGGCGTTTATCAAATCGTCTCTGGCTCCGTTATTTGTGACGGTGTGGTGCACTATATCGATGCCACCCCGGAAATTCTGCACGTCAACAACAGTGCGCCAATAACACTGGCGATTAACGTAAGCGAAGGGGCAAACCTGAATGTTAAAGGCTTCCCAGATTTCCTGAGCTTCGGTGGCTGTGCCGACATGTCGCCAAGTAACCCGGACGACTTAGCTGAAGCACGTGTTTCCTCCGTCTTTAAATACTCAGGTGATGACGGTATGGGCGATGCATCTGGCTACCTTGACCCGGCTAAAGAGCCAACGGCAAAGATTATCCAAATGGCGCGAGACGTCTCGACCAAAACCCAGGAAGCGGTATTACCGGTGATGATTTCCTACACCTGTAACCTCTCTTTGGGAGATGTAGAAAATATCATCGCCAACCCAGTCCGACATCAATTTAGCTTCGCGAACTTCATACAAGCATTGCAAATCGCGCAATCAATGAAAGACGAGGCGCATCCCGTACCGGCTGGCTTTATCGTCAACCCGGACTATCTCGGCGAATGCCAGAAATACGGCTTATCACCGGATAAACCGATCCCAGTTCGTCAACCGCTTTCCGAGGCACTCGCCCATCACGGGGTGAATATCGCAGTGCCAATGGCGATTACCGACACCCTCAAAGGCTATATCAAAGGTGTCAACTGGCTGGTTCGCGCGGTAGCACCGGATGTTTCGCTCGGCTGGCAGTTGAACCTGTGGAGCGTGGGTGGTTCTCAGTGGGTTTACAACGATTTTTCCTACGATGATGTTTTTGATCCAATCAGTGGCACCAAGAAGAAAATGCTGATGACCCCTGAGCTGGCCGGTAAACTTTGTGCACAATATGCGCTGTTAGTCGGCGTATTTGAGGACACCGAATTTACCCGTCAGGATGGCAGCAAAGCCGTGGCAAAAGGCGCTGATTTTATGGCTGTAGACCGCTACGAAGCCGATGATTTTACTTCACGCGCCTATAAAAATGGTTACTGTTATACCCCTTATGAATGGGATCGCACCTTCGATTTCTGCGCATCGCTGAGCCGCCACTTACGCCAGCCAGTGTTGCCGTGGCAGATGCCCGCAAGCCGCCTGGCGACGGTGAGCGAAGAAGTGGGCGAATTGGATGAGCAATTCTGGGGGACTGGCGGGAGTTATCTGATGGGGCATCCTGAAATCAGTAGCTCAGTATCGGCGATTAACCGTCGTCTGCTTGAAACGGAATTCCTCGATGCACACGCGTCGATGATGGGGCATAACGCGCAAGAATTGTTCAGCCGTCATCAATGGGATTTCACCCAGCCAAAATATGGTGATTTCCCGTCTCGCGGCATTTTCCATGTGCAGGTTGGTGGTGGCGCAACCACTGGCGTAGTCAGCGCTGTCAACCGTAACAGCAGCCGCTGGATGCGCGCAAAGCTGAAGGCATATCGCGATAATCCGGTTAAATTCAAATAATCATCGCTTATCGTGTACCACCGTTGCCCACCCATGTGGTGGGCAACGTTTTGCATTCTCTACCCTTTCAGTTTCGGATCCAGCGCATCGCGCAGGCCATCGCCCAACAGGTTAAACGCCAGCACCGTCAGGAAAATCGCCAACGCCGGGAACACGGCGACATGCGGTGCAATCACCATATCGGCGCGCGCCTCATTAAGCATCGCGCCCCATTCAGGCGTTGGCGGCTGCGCACCCAGACCGAGGAACGACAGGCTGGCGGCAGAAATAATCGACACGCCAATACGCATAGTGAAATAGACCACAATCGACGATACCGTGCCGGGCAAAATATGCTGAAACAGGATAACCCTATCGCTCGCGCCGATACTGCGCGCCGACTCGATAAACGTCTGCCGTTTGAGTACCAGGGTATTGCCGCGCACCAGACGGGCGAACGCCGGTACGGAGAAAATCGCCACCGCAATAATCACGTTGGTCATACCGCTGCCCATCACCGCCACCACCGCAATGGCCAGCAGAATGCCGGGGAACGCAAACAGCACATCGCAAATGCGCATAATAGTGCGATCCCACCCGCCTTCGTAGTACCCCGCCAGCAGGCCGAGCACCGTGCCAATCAGCGTACCTATCAGTACCGCGAATACCCCTGCGGTCAGGGAAATTTGCGCGCCGACCAGCACACGGCTGAAGATATCGCGCCCCATCGAGTCCACGCCGAACCAGTGCATCAACGACGGCCCTTCGTTAAGCCGGTCATAATCGAAATAGTTTTCCGCATCGAAGGGCGCAATCCACGGCGCTAACACCGCGACGATAATCAGCACCAGCACAAAAATCCCCGATGCCATAGCGACCGGTTGCTGGCGAAAACGCCGCCAGAACTCTCGCCACGGCGTGCGCTGTTGCCCACTTAGCACCGTCGGCATGGCATTCAAGAGCGCCTGGCGACGCCAGTTAAATAATCGCACGTTATTTGTACCTGATAGCCGGGTTAATGGCGGCGTACAGCACATCCACCACTAAGTTGATGAGAATAAACTCCAGTGAAAACAGCAGCACTTCGGCCTGAATCACCGGATAGTCGCGCATCTCCACTGAATCGACCAACAGCCGCCCCAACCCCGGCCAGTTAAAGACTTTTTCAACCACAATGGAGCCGCCAAGCAAGAAGCCAAACTGTAGCCCCATCATGGTGACCACGGGGATCATCGCATTGCGCAGCCCATGTTTGAGCACCACCACTTTCTCGCTAACGCCTTTGGCGCGGGCGGTACGCATGTAGTCTTCGTTGAGCACATCGACAAATGAGGCGCGGGTAAAACGCGCCATCACCGAAGCCACAGCCGCGCCCAGGGTTAACGACGGCAAAATATAGTGCTGCCAGCTATCGGCCCCGACGGTCGGCAACCAGCCCAGCTCGACGGAGAAAATCTGCATCAGCAGCATCCCCAGGGCGAACGCGGGGAAAGAGATGCCTGTCACCGCCAGCGCCATGCCGACGCGATCCGGCCAGCGGTTACGCCACACGGCGGCGGCAATACCGGCCGCCATGCCGAACACCACCGCCCATCCCATACTGGTCAGCGTTAGCCATAGCGTCGGCAGGAAGCGGCTGGCAATCTCCGTTGACACAGGGCGGCGCGACACCATCGACGTGCCAAAATCGCCCTGCACCGCATGGCTGATATAGTGCCAAAACTGTACGTACAGCGGCTGATCCAGCTCCAACTGTTGGCGCACCATCGCGATAACTTCAGCGTCCGCTTCCGGCCCGGCAATCAGTCGCGCCGGATCGCCAGGCAGCATATGGACAAACAGAAACACCAGCACCGCCACAATAAACAGCGTGGGGATCAGGCCGAACAGGCGTTTAATGACATAGTTGAGCATGACTCTCCTTGCCGTTGGCTCCCTGCTCCATCATGAAGCAGGGAAACATCGCTTACTGCAAATCCGCATCGTCAAAGCTAAAGCCCGTGTCCGGCATAATATAGAAACCAGACAATGACTTACTGTGCGCCGACACCAGTTTCTCCACCACCAGAGGTATCCACGGAGACTCTTTCCAGACAATGTCCTGCGCCTCTTTGTACAGCCGCGCTTTTTCTGCATTATCGGTCGTTTGTAGCGCGGTCGTTAGGTCTGTGTCCACCTGCGGATTGCTGTAAAACGCGGTGTTAAACTGCGTTGGCGGCCAGTTAGAAGAGGCAAACAGGGGCGACAGCGCCCAGTCAGCCTCACCGGTCGAGGCCGACCAACCGGTGTAGAACATTCTTACGCCGCTCTCTTTTTGCCCTTTGCCTTCAACCTCAGCCGCGCGCTGCCCGGCATCCATCGCCGTGACCTGCACTTTAATGCCAATTTGCGCCAACTGCTGCTGAGTAAACTGCAACACTTTCTGCGCGGTACTGTGGTTGTGCGATGACCACAGTGTTGTGTTAAAGCCGTTCGGGTAGCCAGCCTCTTTCAGCAATTCACGCGCTTTTGCCGGGTCATACGGCCACGGCGTGTACTGCTGAGAGTAAGCAATAGAGGGCGGCACAACGCCAGTTGCCGGGGTCGCATAACCGGAAAATGCCACTTTCACCAGCGCCTGGCGGTTAATAGCGTAGTTAATGGCTTCGCGTACTTTCGGATTATCGAACGGTTTTTGCGTCACGTTCATGCTGATATAGCGCTGCATGATTGACGGGCTAGCCACCAGCTCAAGCTGGCTATTTTTCGCCAGCCGTGCCGCCTGCTCGTAAGGGATGGGGAACGCAAACTGCGCTTCACCGGTTTGTAACATCGCCGCACGGGTGTTGTTATCCACCACCGGACGCCAGGTGATAGTGTCCAGTTTCGGCAACCCAGCCTGCCAGTAACCAGCAAACTTGCTCACTTTCACAAAGTCAGTCTGGTTCCAGGTTGTCAGTTGATACGGCCCCGTCCCCACCGGATGGAAGCCAATTTCATTGCCGTATTTTTTCAGCGCCGCAGGGGAAATCATCGCCGTCGCGGGATGGGCAAGAATATTGATAAACGCCGAGAATGGCTGTTTGAGGGTGATTTTTACCGTGCTGGCGTCCACCGCTTCGGTCTTATCGATATTTTTGTACAAGTTGTAGCGTTTGAGGTGACTTTCTGGATTGCTGGCGCGGTCAAGGTTCACTTTCACCGCTTCGGCGTTGAAATCCGTACCATCCTGGAATTTCACTCCCTGACGCAGCTTAAGGGTATACACCTTGCCGTCGTCAGAAACGGTGTAGCTTTCTGCCAGCACGTTTTTGAGCTTCATCTCTTTATCAAGGCCAAACAACCCTTGATAGAACGATTTCGCCACCGCCTGCGACAACGTATCGTTGGCGTCATAAGGGTCAAGCGTCGTGAAGTTAGAACCTACGGCCACCACCACATCTTTCGCCGCGAACGTGGGAGATGCAGCCAACGCGGACGCAACGCCCAAAGCCATCAGCCATTTACGTGATACGTGTTGTGTCATGTTGTCCCCTGCCTGTCATTTTATTATCGATTAGTCAGCGCACTGCTCATCGGTTCTCGCGCCACAAAATGCCCTGGCGAAACCTGCTGTAAACTGACCTGCTCCACTTCTTCACCCCGTTTATAAATATTCCCCGGCAGTTCATCCGACAGCAGTACACGCTGCGCACGCCGATGCATTGGGTCAGCCACCGGTACGGCAGAAAGTAGCTTGCGGGTATACGGATGCTGCGGGTTTTCAAACACCGCGCGGCGTGGGCCAATTTCAACAATGCGCCCACGGTACATCACCGCCACACGGTGGCTAATGCGCTCGACCACCGCCATATCATGCGAAATAAACAGAAACGCGATGCCCATTTCACGCTGAAGCGACAGCAATAAGTTGATGATTTGCGCCCGGATAGAGACATCCAGCGCCGAGACAGACTCATCGGCAATCACCACTTTCGGCTCCAGCGCCAGCGCGCGGGCGATGCAAACACGCTGCCGCTGGCCGCCGGAAAACTCGTGCGGATAACGCCAGGCATGTTCCGGCAGTAGGCCTACGCGCTGCAATAGCCATTCAACCCGCTGTTGTAGCGCCTCGCCCTGCAACACACCATGAATGCGCAGTGGCTCCATAATCGAGTAACCCACCGTGTGGCGCGGGTCGAGCGAGGCGTAAGGGTCTTGAAAAATAAACTGAATATCGCGGCGCAGCGGTTGAAGCTGGCTGTCTGAAAGCGTGTCAATGCGCTGGCCCTGAAACGTGATCGTGCCGCTCTGCGATTCAACCAGCCGCAGCAACGCGCGCCCGGTGGTCGATTTACCGCAGCCGGACTCCCCCACCAGCGACAGCGTTTCTCCTGGCCACAGATCAAAACTGACGTTTTCCACCGCGTGAACTTCGCGGGTTACGCGGTTTAGCAGGCCGCCGCGCAGCGGGAAACGCGCCACCAGGTTGCGCACTTCCAGAATGGGCGAGCCTTCAGCAACGGTGTTCTGCGGTCGGGGTTCGATATTGAGCGCGCTCAGGTCGGGGAAACTTTTGGGATAATCGCTGCCGCGCATCGCCCCAAGACGGGGGACTGCCGCCAGCAAACGTTGGGAATAGGGATGCTGCGGGGCGCGAAAAATCGCCTCAACGCGGCCGGTTTCAACCGCCTCACCTTGATGCATCACCAGCACGCGATCGGCAACTTCCGCCACCACGCCCATATCGTGAGTGATGAAAATCACCCCCATCGACATCTCTTTTTGTAAGACATCAATCAGTTGCAGAATTTGCGCCTGGATAGTCACATCCAGCGCCGTCGTTGGCTCGTCGGCAATCAACACCGCCGGACGGCACGACAACGCCATCGCTATCATCACGCGCTGGCGCATCCCGCCGGAGAGCTGATGCGGGTAGCGCGAAAGCATGGTTTGCGCTTCCGGAATACGCACGGTATCGAGCATTTTTTTGGCTTCGCCGAGCGCCTCTTCCCGCCCTAAGCCCTGGTGCAAACGGATAGACTCCGCAATCTGCTCGCCGATGGTAAACACCGGGTTGAGCGAGGTCATCGGCTCCTGGAATATCATCGCGATATCCGCACCGCGCACACCACGCATCTGCGCGGACGTCTGCTCTTGTAGCTCGATAACCTCACGATTGCGCCGCCGTAGCAGCATCGAATCACAGCTTAGCAAGTCTGGCGACTGTTCAAGCAGCCGCATCAATGCCAGCGCCGTCACCGACTTCCCCGAACCGGACTCCCCCACAATCGCCAACGTCTCGCCACGGTTAAGGTGGAAAGAGAGCTGATGGACCGCGCGAACGGTTTGCAAGTCCTGGCGAAATGCCACGTTCAGGTTCTGAACGCTCAGCACCTGCGAGGCATCAAGTTCTGCGCAATGCGGCACGGCGGCTCCTTTTTATTCCCGATAAATCCCGATAGTGGGCGTATCACCGGCATAAGCCCAGGCGCGATACATCCCTTCACTGTTAAACGGCAGCACCACGTTACCTTCGCGATCGATAGCAATCGCCCCGCCGCTGCCGCCTAACGCGGGCAGTTTTTCCATTACCACGCGCTCGCAGGCTTCCAGCAGACTCAGGTTGCCGTACTCCATTAATGCCGCGATATCGTAGGCCGCCAGCGTGCGCATAAACACTTCGCCAGTGCCCGTGCAGGACACCGCTACGCTGGCGTTATTGGCATAACAGCCAGCGCCCACCAACGGGCTATCGCCCACACGGCCCGGAAGTTTGTTGGTCATCCCACCGGTCGAGGTCGCGGCGGCCAGGTTGCCGTTCACATCCAGCGCCACCGCGCCTACCGTGCCCATTTTCTGCTGTTCATCAAGCGGCGGAGCGTTGTGGTCGAGAATAAACTCGCCGTTCTCACGCGCCTGTTGCAGTTGCTGATAACGTTCGTCGGTGGAAAAGAGCGTGTTTTCCACTCGCGCCATCCCTTCGGCGTGGGCAAATTTCTCCGCCCCTTCGCCAATCAGCAGGACGTGTGGGCTGCGCTCCAACACCAGCCTTGCCGCCAGCACCGGATTACGCAGATGTTTTACCCCCGCCACCGCGCCCGCCTGGAGTGAATACCCATCCATCACACACGCGTCCAGCTCGTGGGTTTCGTCAGCGGTAAACACCGAGCCAATTCCGGCGTTAAACAGCGGGCACTCCTCAAGCTGGCGCACCGCTTCGGTAACCGCATCCAGCGCGCTAGCACCGGAGGCCAGCATTCCTTGCACGCTTTCGACAATCTCGGAAAGCGCAGTGACATATTCGCGTTCTTTTTCGGCACAAAGATGGCGACGACTGATCGCCCCCGCGCCGCCGTGAATCGCAATAACAGCCTTGCCCATTAAGTGTTTCCTTACCTCATTTTCTCTATAGATATCATTATAGTGGCATTGCGCCTATATCAATTTCGAATATAGAAATAGCCTACGGTGATGTATAGCCAGAATCGCTAAAATTGCCCTGGTATCGGCCTCGCTACACCACAGGTGGCATACAGTCTGCGGGGCTTTTCTGCCATAATGGGCGGATTCGAATGTTTCCCGCAGGAGTAACTCATGGATTTTACCGCTGGATTGATACCGCTTGATACCGCACTGACGCAGATGCTTGATCAAATCACCCCGCTGCAAGAGAGCGAGTCAGTGCCGCTATTGCAGGCATTTGGTCGCATTAGCGCAAGCGATATTGTCTCTCCGTTGGATGTTCCGGGTTTTGATAACTCGGCAATGGATGGCTACGCGGTACGTTTAGCCGACCTGGCCGCCAATACGCCGCTGGGCGTGGCGGGTAAGGCGTTTGCCGGACAGCCATTCCACGGTGAATGGCCAGCAGGAACCTGTGTACGGATTATGACCGGTGCGCCGGTTCCTGTGGGATGCGATGCGGTGGTGATGCAGGAAGAAACCGAGGAAACCGCCGCCGGTATTCGTTTCACCGCCACAGTTAAGCCGGGGCAAAATATTCGCCGTCGCGGTGAAGACATCGCCAACGGCGCGGTAGTATTCCCGGCGGGGACGCGCCTCACCGTCGCCGAACTGCCGGTGCTGGCATCTCTTGGTATTGCCGAAGTGGCCGTGGTGCGCAAAATCCGCGTGGCGCTGTTCTCTACCGGCGATGAGCTGCAACTGCCGGGCCAGCCGCTGGGCGATGGACAAATTTACGATACTAACCGCCTGGCGGTGCATCTGATGCTTGAGCAGTTGGGCTGCGAGGTGATTAACCTCGGGATTGTTCGCGATGACCCAGAGCAACTGCGCCAGACCTTTATTAAAGCCGACCAGTTAGCCGATGTCGTGATTAGCTCCGGCGGCGTGTCTGTCGGTGAAGCTGACTACACCAAAACGATTCTCGACGAGCTGGGTGAAATTGGCTTCTGGAAGCTGGCGATTAAGCCGGGCAAACCGTTCGCATTCGGCAAACTTAGCCATAGCTGGTTCTGCGGCCTGCCGGGTAACCCGGTGTCTGCGGCGCTAACCTTCTATCAACTGGTGCAGCCGCTGCTGGCAAAACTGAGCGCCAGCACCCACGACACCCAGGCGCCGCGTCTGCGAGCGCGCACCACCGACAAACTGAAAAAATCTCCAGGGCGTCTTGATTTCCAGCGCGGCCTGCTTTCGCGCGATGCCGACGGCAATCTGACGGTTTCCAGTACTGGGCATCAGGGTTCGCATATTTTCAGCTCCTTTAGCCAGGGTAACTGTTTTATCGTGCTGGAGCGCGAGCGCGGTCACGTCGAAGCCGGTGAATGGGTGGAAGTGGAGCCGTTCAACCATTTGCTGGGTGGCCTGTAATGGCCGCCGAGTTAAGCGATGCCGAGATGCTGCGCTATAACCGGCAAATCATCCTGCGCGGGTTTGATTTCGACGGTCAGGAACGGCTGAAAGCGTCTCGCGTGCTGATGGTCGGGCTGGGCGGTTTGGGCTGTGCGGCGGGGCAATATCTGGCTGCGGCAGGCGTTGGGCAGCTTACGCTGCTCGACTTTGATACTGTTTCACTGTCGAATCTCCAGCGCCAAACGCTGCACAGCGATGCCACCATTGGGCAGCCGAAGGTGGATTCCGCCCGTGATGCGTTAGCGCGTATTAACCCGCACATCACGCTTATCGCCCGTAACGCCCTGCTCGACGAAGCTGCACTTGCGGCGCTGGTTGCAGAGCATGATTTAGTGCTCGATTGCACCGATAACGTGACGATTCGTAATCAGCTTAACGTGGCCTGTTTCCAGCATAAAACGCCGTTAGTCTCCGGCGCGGCAATTCGCATGGAAGGGCAAATCAGCGTCTTTACCTGGCAGGATGGTGAGCCTTGCTACCGCTGTCTGAGCCGGCTGTTTGGCGAAAACGCCCTCACCTGCGTTGAAGCGGGCGTGATGTCGCCGTTAGTGGGGGTGATTGGCTCACTTCAGGCGATGGAAGCCATCAAAGTGCTGGCCCATTACGGGACGCCTGCGGCAGGAAAAATCGTGATGTACGACGCCATGACCTGCCAGTTCAGAGAAATGAAGCTGATGCGCAATCCGGCCTGTGATGTGTGCGGATAAACGATGTTCCCCCAATGTTCGTAGGCCGGATAAGGCGTTTACGCCACCATCCGGCAATCTGCTCCGTTCTGCCTGATGGCGCTGCGCTTATCAGGCCTACGGGTTTTTACACCAACACTCAACATGGTTCGGGTTTGTAGGCCGGATAAGGCGTTTGCGCCGCCATCCGGCAATCCGCTCTGTTCTGCCTGATGGCGCTGCGCTTATCAGGCCTACGGGTTTTTACACCAACACTCAACATGGTTCGGGTTTGTAGGCCGGATAAGGCGTTTGCGCCGCCATCCGGCAATCTGCATCGCCCTGCCTGATGGCGCTGCGCTTATCAGGCCTACGGGTTTGTGCACCAACACTCAACATGGTTCGGGTTCGTAGGCCGGATAAGGCATTTGCGCCGCCATCCGGCCATCTGCTCCGTTCTGCCTGATGGCGCTGCGCTTATCAGGCCTACGTGTTTGTGCACCAACACTCAACATTGTTCGGGTTTGTAGGCCGGATAAGATGCGAGAGCATCGCCATCCGGCATAGCGGGCTTACAGCGAAGTACGCCCAAACGCTGTTTGCCAGTCGTGTTCAAACTTCGCCACCGCCGCATCCACCGCCGGATAGCTGATTAACTGTTGGGCAACGTCCAGCGGCAGCGTGATGGACTGGCAGCCAGCCAGCAGACAATCCAGCGCCTGGCGCGGCGTTTTAAAACTTGCCGCCAGCACTTTAGACTGCGGTGCATGTAGCGTCAGCAAGTCCTGCAATTCACACACGGTTTGAATACCATTACCGCCCTGCGCATCCATACGGTTGACATACGGCGCCACATATTCCGCCCCGGCCAGCGCCGAAAGCAGCCCCTGCGCCGCACCGTATACCGCCGTTCCCAACGTCGGGCTCCCTTCTTCTTTCAGCAGCTTGATTGCCGCCAGACCTTCCGCCGTCACCGGCACTTTCACCACCAGATCCGGGATAATCGCCCGCAGCTTGTGTGCGTCCGCCACCATGCCATCGGCAGTCGTTGCCATCACTTGTGCAAATAAGCGCCCTTTACCACCCATCGCCTCCAACAGCTCTGGCAGCAGCACATCCAGTGGCTTTTTACCCGCCGCCACAATACTTGGGTTGGTGGTCACGCCCGCGAGCGGGAAAACTCGCGCCAGTTTTTTTACGGCAACAACGTCAGACGTGTCGAGATAGAGTTCCATGATGTTTCCTTAAACCGTGATATTCAGCATGGAATAACACTACCACGACAAAACCTCTTTTTTAGTTGACGCACATCAAGATAAATTTCATTCGAAAGTATTTTAATCTTTATACGAAACAAGAGGGCTCGCTATGATTTTCAACATTCAGCGCTATTCCACCCATGATGGCCCTGGTATCCGCACC
Organism: Kluyvera fluvialis; assembly: GCF_059725275.1. Taxonomy (NCBI): domain Bacteria; kingdom Pseudomonadati; phylum Pseudomonadota; class Gammaproteobacteria; order Enterobacterales; family Enterobacteriaceae; genus Kluyvera; species Kluyvera fluvialis. The sequence continues at coordinate 3,282,496 of NZ_AP046142.1, forward strand.
GTCGTATTCCTTAAGGGATGCTCACTCGGCTGCCGCTGGTGCCAGAACCCAGAAAGCCGCTCCCGCGCACAAGACCTGCTCTACGACCCACGTCTGTGTCTCGACGGCTGCGATCTGTGCCAAAAAGCCGCGCCTGCGGTCATTGAGCGCGCGCTTAATGGGCTGGTTATCCATCGGGAAAAGCTGAATGACGACCACCTTGCCGCGCTGACGGAATGCTGCCCCACTCAGGCGTTAACCGTCTGCGGCGAAGCAAAAAGCGCCGCTGATATTATGGCGACCGTGTTGCGCGACAAACCGTTTTACGATCGCAGCGGCGGCGGCATGACGCTGTCCGGCGGCGAGCCGTTTATGAACCCAGATTTAGCCTTAACGTTGCTGAAAGAGGCTCATCAGCAAGGGATTCATACAGCGGTAGAAACCTGTCTGCACGTGCCGTGGCGCTACCTTGAACCGGCGTTGCCCTATATCGACCTGTTCCTGGCCGACCTAAAACATGTCGATGAAACCCGATTCAAGCAGTGGACTGATGGCTCCGCCAGGCGCGTGCTCGACAACCTGAAACGGCTGGCGGCCGCCGGAAAAGAGATAACCCTGCGCGTGCCGCTGATTCAGGGCTTTAACGCTGATAAAAACGCTATTCAAGCGATTACCGATTTTGCCGCCGACATGCACGTCGTGCGCGATATCCATTTTTTGCCTTACCACACGCTGGGTATCAATAAATATGCCCTGCTCGGCCTTCCCTACTTTGCACCCGACACGCCGCTGAATGACCCGGAGCTGCTGGATTTTGCCCTGCGCTATGCGGCTGAAAAAGGGTTAACAGCGACACTACGAGGATAAAAACATGACCACGCTGACTCTCGATAAATTAACCGACCGTATCAAAGCCCACAAAAATGCGCTGGTGCATATCGTTAAGCCGCCGGTGTGTACCGAGCGCGCGCGCCACTATACCGAGGCGTATCAACAGCATCTCGATAAACCGATTCCGGTACGCCGCGCGCTGGCGCTGGCGCATCATCTGGCGGAACGCACCATCTGGATAAAACACGATGAGCTGATTATCGGCAACCAGGCGAGTGAAGTACGCGCCGCGCCTATTTTCCCCGAATATACCGTTAGTTGGATTGAGAAAGAGATCGACGACCTGGCGGATCGTCCAGGCGCGGGCTTTGCGGTCAGCGAAGAGAACAAACGCGTGCTGCATGATGTGTGCCCGTGGTGGCGCGGTCAAACCGTACAGGATCGCTGCTACGGCATGTTTACCGACGAGCAAAAAGCGCTGCTGGCCACCGGAATTATCAAAGCCGAAGGCAATATGACCTCTGGTGATGCGCACCTGGCGGTGAATTTCCCGCTGCTGCTGGAAAAAGGCCTCGACGGGATGCGCGCCAAAGTCGCTGAACGCCGTAGCCGTATCAACCTGACCGTACTGGATGACCTGCACGGCGAGCAGTTCCTGAAAGCGATTGATATTGTGCTGGATGCCGTGAGTCTGCACATCAAGCGTTTCGCTGAGCTGGCGCGCAACATGGCCAAGGAAGAGATCCGTGAAAGCCGCCGCAATGAGCTGCTGACGATGGCGGAAAACTGCGATGTTATTGCCCACCAGCCGCCACAGACCTTCTGGCAGGCGCTGCAACTGTGCTACTTCATCCAGTTGATTTTGCAAATTGAGTCTAACGGTCACTCGGTGTCGTTTGCCCGTATGGACCAATATCTTTATCCGTACTACCGTCGAGACGTTGAACTGGAACAAACGCTGGAGCGCGAACACGCCATTGAGCTGCTGCATAGCTGCTGGCTGAAGCTGCTGGAAGTGAACAAAATTCGCTCTGGCTCGCACTCCAAAGCCTCTGCCGGTAGCCCGCTGTACCAAAACGTGACCATCGGCGGGCAGAAGCTGGTTAACGGCGAAGCGCAGGACGCGGTTAACCCGCTCTCGTATGCCATTCTTGAGTCTTGTGGTCGTCTGCGTTCCACGCAGCCAAACCTCAGCGTGCGTTACCACGCCAGTATGAGCAACGACTTCCTCGACGCTTGCGTGCAAGTCATCCGCTGTGGCTTCGGGATGCCTGCGTTTAACAACGATGAAATCGTTATTCCCGAATTTATCAAACTCGGCGTTGAGCCGCAGGATGCCTACGATTACGCGGCTATCGGCTGTATCGAAACCGCCGTCGGTGGCAAGTGGGGCTACCGCTGCACTGGCATGAGTTTTATCAACTTCGCCCGTGTGATGCTGGCGGCGATGGAAGGCGGGCGCGATGCCACCAGCGGCAAGGTCTTTTTACCGCAAGAGCACGCGCTGTCGCAGGGTAACTTCGCGAACTTTGAGCAAATGCTCGCCGACTGGGATAGGCAAATTCGCTATTACACGCGTAAATCGATTGAAATTGAGTATGTCGTGGACACCATGCTGGAAGAAAACGTGCACGATATTCTGTGCTCGGCGCTGGTTGATGACTGTATTGAGCGCGCAAAAAGCATTAAGCAAGGTGGCGCGAAATATGACTGGGTTTCCGGCCTACAGGTAGGTATCGCCAACCTCGGTAACAGCCTGGCGGCGGTGAAGAGACTGGTGTTTGATCAGGGCGTTATTGGGCAGCAGGAGCTGGCAAAAGCGCTGGCGGAAGACTTCGACGGCCTGACTCACGAGCAATTGCGCCAGCGTCTGATTAACGGCGCGCCGAAATACGGCAACGATGATGATAGCGTCGATACACTGCTGGCGCGCGCGTACCAAACGTATATTGATGAGTTGAAGCAGTATCACAACCCGCGTTACGGTCGTGGCCCGATTGGCGGCAACTATTACGCCGGGACATCGTCCATTTCAGCCAACGTGCCGTTTGGCGCGCAAACTATGGCGACCCCGGATGGTCGTAAGGCCAAAACACCGCTGGCTGAAGGCGCAAGCCCAGCGTCCGGCACTGACCATTTGGGGCCAACAGCGGTGATTAGCTCGGTGGGTAAACTGCCAACATCAGCGATTCTCGGCGGCGTGCTGTTAAACCAGAAACTGAACCCGTCAACGCTGGAAAACGACAGCGATAAACAGAAGCTAATGGCGCTGCTGCGTACCTTCTTCGAGGTGCATAAAGGCTGGCATATTCAGTACAACATTGTATCGCGCGAGACGCTGCTGGAAGCGAAAAAGCACCCAGATCAGTATCGCGATTTGGTGGTGCGAGTGGCCGGTTATTCCGCCTTCTTTACCGCGCTGTCGCCGGATGCGCAGGACGATATTATTGCCCGTACTGAGCATTCGTTGTAATTCGGATTTTCCCTTCCCCCTAGCCCTCTCCTCGGAGAGGGCTGCCAAAAATTGAATTAACCATGAGAAAACTAAAGAAAAAACATGTTGATTTATAATGAGTGCTTTCGCTTTCATGAGAAAAACCATCAATAGGCCATCATCGAATACGCTTGTCTGCTTTCAGAATCAACTATTGCAAATCGCTTCACTTCTAATGACTACCTCACATTCTTCATCCACATAGATAAAAAACTGGCGAACGAAACTGAGTGAATGAGTAACGTTCGTTGCTTTCCGCTCTCTTTGGTTACGGTATGCGCTGCGATAAATCTATCGATAGTGAAACTATAAATTTAAAATTTAAATCCCCATTTAATCCAGTGACACCGTTCTGTGCACAATAATCATTCATGTAACCAATTAATTATGGTTTTCTATTTTATATTTATATATAGATGGAATATTTTTTATGGTTTGACGACATACTAATAAAACTATGACAACCGTCACAATCTTTTTATCCACATGGAATATAAACACTTATTAACAACCAAGTAAGGATATTATATGTACCATAAAAGTTACATCATCAATCGAATTGAAACTGATCGAATACTTTCACTAAAGTTGGAGCAGACATATAAATAAAACCACTTCAAGTGATTCTGAGATTGCTGATGCTATATCAAGAATGGTGAAATAATGAAAGAATTCTTAAAAAGAATGTTAAGAATGGAATGTGTCCTTTTCCTTTTGTCTTATGTGCCAATATTAATAATAATTATCATATCGGTATTCGTCGTGCAATATATTGAAGATCCAAACGATTCTATGCCCATCGTAGGAATTGTTGTTGTTATTGTTTACGTAATAACAATAATTGCCGCGAGAAAAGTAAAAATTTAAGATTATTTAAAATGTCAATGCCAGCATATTTATGACTAACCAATAAAAACAACTCCCTAATACGGGCAGGGGCATTTGAACTGTGATTATTCACTCATAATATATACATACACGTCGTAGGGTAATATAGGACGTTAATTGCTCTGATTTTTTGAATTCTCAGAGCACGAGTATCAATTGCCCGACCGTAAGCCTAACGTTCAAGAGATAGCGTTGTTTCCAGAACGGTGAGTGCATTCTCATTAGCAGTAATCAGTGCGCGGGTTTTCTCCCTTGCCCTTTCAGGGAGAGGGCCGGGGTAAGGGTTCAGCACTCACATCCCTCTTTCGAACGAAATAAATTTGTGCTTTAGCTCACATTGTAATTAAATTGTTTCTAGCCGGAGTAACACCAGGAGCATCTTGTATGACTGTTAAAGTTATCGTCACTGATATGGACGGAACTTTTCTTAATGACGCCAAAACCTACGACCGTTCACGGTTTCTGGCGCAGTTTGAACAGCTTCAACAACGTGGCATTGAATTCGTCGTCGCCAGCGGCAACCAATATTATCAGTTGATTACCTTCTTCCCGGAGATTCGCGACCGCATCTCTTACGTCGCCGAAAACGGCGCGCTGGTGTATGAGCACGGGCAGGAGCTTTTCCACGGCGAACTCACCCGCCATGAGTCACAAATTGTGATTGGCGAACTGCTGAAAGACTCTCATCTCAATTTTGTCGCCTGTGGCCTGGAAAGCGCCTATATCAGCGACAGTGCGCCAGATGAATTTGTCTCGCTGATGGCGAAACATTATTACCGCCTGCAACGAGTCGCAGACTACAGCGAGATTAACGACAAGCTGTTTAAATTCTCGTTAAACCTGCCGGACAGCGAAATCCCGGCGCTGGTTGATAAACTGCATGTCTCGCTCGACGGCATCATGAAGCCGGTAACCAGCGGTTTTGGCTTTGTTGATTTAATCATCCCCGGCCTGCACAAAGCCAACGGTATCAGCCGGTTATTAAAACGCTGGCAGCTCTCCCCGCAGCAGTGCGTGGCGATTGGCGACAGCGGCAATGATGCCGAAATGCTCAAACTGGTGAAATACGCTTTTGCGATGGGCAATGCCGCCGACAGCATTAAAGCAATTGCCGATTACCACACCGATGATAATAACCACGATGGCGCGCTGAATGTGATTCAGGCCGTGCTGGATGGCATCGCTCCCTTCTGACATAAAGCCGGATAGCTGCGTTGCCTTATCCGGCCTACCTTTTCCCCCGTCTGAAAAACATCAACATTTTAAACTTGCATTAACTTTATTTTAACTTACATTATCATCTGTAATGCATTCTACTTTCGAATGAAAGAATGAAAATTGCGAGGTTGATATGACGATTACCTTTACCCACCCAACGCTGCCCGCCAATCCCAACGCGGCAATCCGCCAGATGAAACACGCTTTACGCACACAATTAGGCGACGTGCAGGCAGTGTTCGACCGTTTGAGCGCGATCATTGAAGCCAGAGTGGCAGAAATTGACGCCCTTAAAGCGCAGGGCCAGCCGGTCTGGCCGGTTATTCCATTTGCCGACATCGCGGCAGGCCAGGTTAGCGATGCCACACGTGAGGCGGTAAAACGTCGGGGCTGTGCGGTCATTCAGGGCCACTTCCCGCGCGAGCAAGCGCTGGCGTGGGATAAATCCATGCTCGACTACCTCGACCTCAACCATTTCGACGACGTCTACAAAGGCCCTGGTGACACCTTCTTCGGTTCGCTGGAGGCGTCGCGCCCGGAAATTTACCCTATCTACTGGTCACAGGCGCAAATGCAAGCGCGCCAAAGCCCGGAAATGGCGCAAGCGCAGTCGTTCCTCAACCGTCTGTGGCGAGTAGAGAGCGGTGGCAAGCAGTGGTTCAATCCAGATATTAGCGTTATCTACCCTGACCGTATTCGCCGTCGCCCGCCGGGAACCACGTCCAAAGGGCTAGGGGCGCACACCGATTCCGGCGCGCTGGAACGCTGGCTGCTGCCCGCTTATCAGCAGGTTTTCGCCAACGTCTTTAACGGCAACGTTGAGCAGTATGACCCGTGGGATGCGGCCCACCGCACCGAAGTGGAAGAATACAGCGTCGATAACACCACCAAATGCTCGGTATTCCGCACCTTCCAGGGCTGGACGGCGCTATCGGACATGATAGCCGACCAGGGCTTGTTGCACGTCGTGCCTATTCCAGAAGCAATGGCCTACGTGCTGTTGCGCCCGCTGCTCGATGATGTGCCGGATGATGAACTCTGCGGTGTGGCGCCAGGCAAAGTACTGCCGATTTCCGAGAAATGGCATCCGCTGCTGATGCGCGCGTTAACCTCGATTCCGGCGGTGGAGGCCGGGGACTCGGTGTGGTGGCATTGTGACGTGATTCACTCCGTCGCGCCGGTGGAAAACCAGCAGGGATGGGGGAACGTAATGTATATCCCTGCGGCTCCGATGTGTGAGAAGAACCTGGCGTATGCGCACAAAGTGAAGGCGGCGCTGGAAAAAGGAACCTCACCGGGAGATTTCCCGCGCGAAGATTATGAGGCGGACTGGCAAGGGCGTTTTACCCTCGCCGACCTGAATATTCACGGTAAGCGCGCACTGGGGATCGACGCCTGATTGTCGTATAGCCCTTCGCGTTCTACGGCGGAGTGCCCCTTGCCGGGGCGCACCCGCCGTACCGATTCCCGCACCGCCAGGCGCCCATGCAGCAGCAGTGAACCGACAGGCCCATCGGGGCGAATCAGCCGCTGTTGCAGCATTTGCACCGCCTCGCTACCCAGCTCATCACGCGGAACATGCACTGCGGTCAGCGGCACATCTTCAATTGCCGCGAGGTTAAAACCGTCAATACTCATCACCGAGACATCTTGCGGGACGCGTAGACCACGGCGGATCAACGCATTAACGGTTCCCGCCGCCATAAAGTCGCCGCCGACCAAAAACGCGGTAGGCAGAGTTCGACCGTTGTCGGCATCCAGCCACGCGCCCACTTTTTCCTCCGCCTCTTTGGCGCTGAAGCTGCTGATATTGAGCAAATCACGCTCGTGCTTAAACGTCAGATTATGCTGACGCCACGACTCCTCAATCCCCGCCAGCCGCTGTTCCATGGTGTAGCGGCGCAGACACATTACGTTCATCACTTCCCGATGACCCATTTCGAACAGATAACGCGCGGCAAATGCGCCGATCATTCGGTGATCTGGGGCGATTGCCGGTAACCGCATACGATCGTCACGGCAGTTGATCAACACACACGGTTTACCGAGATCTGCCGCCAGATCGTGAATATGCGGATCGTCAATGCCGAGCAAAATCGCCGCCTGGCTATCTGGCTCATTCATCCGCGCCAGAAACAGCGCCGGGTCACTGTCGTTTTCATCCAGCGCACAATAGCGCAGCCGGACTTCATGCGGCGACAGCGCCTTGCTGATGCTTTGAATCACACGGTAGTAAAAGATATCTGAACGTTCATCAAAGGCGCGCGGCGGAGCAAAAATAATCAGGTTATTGAGCAGCATACGCCCAGCCGCCATGCCATCCATCACCCCTAATTCCCGTGCACAGGCTAGCACCTGTTCTCGCGCCCGCGCGCTGGTGTTGGCTTTACCCGCCAACACCCGTGAAACGGTGCTGGCAGACAGCCCAGTACGCGTGGCGATATCGGCGATTTTTAGCTTCTTTTCCATTTTGTGATCCGGCTCTAATTCAGAAATGAAAGAATTTTCATGACACAAAAACCGTGTGTTGTCTGACGTTAACTCCCTATCCGTAATGTATATCAGCCATTCATGAAAAAACGTGCACAAAACCTACTTTTAATAGGTTTTCTGCTCTCTTATTGTGAATTGGTAGAACAACTTCCATACAAGAATAATGGGAGTGAGTGAAAAATAAAATAATAACTATCAAAAGGTTAATAAAAGTGGTGTGACAACTCCCCCACGAAGCTGCCACACAATCCCTCTATACCATCCTGTGGAGAACCTATGAGCCAGGATATCAATAACGATATGGCCGTCAGCAAACCTCGCCGCATTGTCAAAAACTTGCGCTGGTGGATGCTGGTGCTTTTTTTACTCGGTGTTACCGTCAACTACATCACACGTAACTCGCTGGGCATTCTTGCCCCAGAACTGAAAAGCAGCCTGGGCGTCACGACTGAACAGTACTCCTGGATTGTCGGCGCATTCCAGCTTGCCTATACCCTCTTCCAGCCGCTGTGCGGATGGCTGATTGACGTCATCGGCCTCAAACTCGGCTTTATGATTTGCGCCGGGCTGTGGGCGTTGGCCTGCTTGCTGCACGCCGGTGCGGGTAACTGGGTGCATCTGGCGCTGCTGCGCTTTTTTATGGGCGGCGCAGAAGCGGCGGCTACCCCGGCTAACGCAAAAACCATCGGTGAGTGGTTCCCGAAATCAGAGCGCCCTATTGCCGCCGGTTGGGCTGGCGTTGGCTTCTCGGTCGGCGCCATGCTGGCTCCGCCAATTATCTATTTCGCCCATGCCTCATTCGGCTGGCAGGGGGCATTTATGTTTACCGGCATCCTGGCCATGCTGTGGGTGGTGCTGTGGTGGGCGTTCTATCACAACCCAGAAAAACACCCGAACCTGAGCAAAAGCGAGCTGGACTTTATCCGCCAGGATAACGAAGCACCGCCGGTCAAAATGCCGTTCCTGACCGCACTGAAAACGGTAGGTAAAAACAAACGCTTCTACGGTATCGCTATCCCGGCATTTATGGCGGAGCCAGCATGGGCGGTGATGAGCTTCTGGGTACCGCTGTACCTTTCCAAAGCCTATGGCATGGATTTAAAACAAATTGCGCTGTTCGCCTGGCTACCATTCCTCGCCGCCGACCTCGGCAGTATTGCCAGTGGTTATTTAACCAAACTTTATACCCGTCTGTTCGGCCTGAGCCGCGTCAACTCGGTGGTGGCGTCATCGGTTAGCGGTGCGTTCCTGATGGTGTCGTTGGCAGTCATGGCCTTTACCAATAACCCGTATGTCGCTATCGCCTTAATCTCCATCGGCGGCTTTGGTCACCAGATAATCTCCTGCATGTTGAGCGCCCTGGTGGTGGAGTCATTCGACAAAGGCCAGATGGCTACCGTCAACGGTATGCGCGGTTCTGCCGCGTGGATCGCGAGCTTCCTTTTCTCCCTGATTATCGGGGTTACTGCGGACAAAATCGGCTTTAACCCACTGTTTATCGCCATGGGTTTCTTTGACCTGATTGGCGCATTCTTCCTGGTTACTTTTATTGCTGAACGTCGCGCAAAACGCGCCTGAGAGTGGATGTAAAAAATGAAAACGCTGAAAAACTGGACCCTGCAAAAACAGTCTGCCCATCACGTCGAGCTGCTGGTTGATAACCAGCACACGCTGTGCCTGTACGTGTTGGAAGAAAACCTGTTCCGCGTGTTGTTGAAACGCAAAGGCGAACTGGCGCTGAACCGCACCTGGAGCATTGCTCCGGCGCAGGATGTGCCGTGGGAAGGCCGCGACCGTGAAGATCTCAGCGGTTTTACCCTGCCCGCATGGACGTTAAACCAGCAGGACGACACGGTAGTCGTCGCGACTGAGTCATTACGGGCAACCGTCCACCAGCCGCTGTGGATTGAGTGGCACTATCGCAACGCAGCAGGTGAATGGCAGCCGCTGGTTAACGACCGCCCAACCAGCGCCTATTTGGTTAACGCGCACGGCGACGGTGTCGCGCACTACCAAAGCCGCCGCAAAGATGAGCGCTTTTATGGCCTGGGGGATAAAGCCGGTGACCTGCAACGCACCGGCAAGCGTTACGAAATGCGTAACCTCGATGCGATGGGCTATAACGCCACCAGCACCGACCCGCTGTACAAGCACATTCCGTTTACCATTACTCGTCGCGACGACGTTAGCTTTGGTCTGTTTTACGATAACCTCAGCAGTTGCTGGCTGGATCTGGGTAACGAGATCGATAACTACCACACTGCGTATCGCCGCTGGCAGGCAGAAGCGGGTGATATCGACTATTACCTGTTTACCGGCGAGCGCGTGCTCGATGTCACCAAATCCTTTGTGCGTCTGACCGGTAAAACCCTGTTCGGGCCAAAATGGAGCCTCGGTTACAGCGGTTCCACCATGCATTACACCGACGCGCCGGACGCGCAAAACCAGCTGATGAACTTTATTCGCCTGTGTGATGAGCACGCTATTCCATGCGACTCATTCCAGCTTTCATCCGGCTATACCTCGATTAACGGCAAGCGCTACGTGTTCAACTGGAACTACGACAAAGTGCCACAGCCGAAGGTGATGAGCCAGGCGTTCCACGATGCCGGTCTGCATCTGGCGGCAAACATCAAGCCGTGTTTGTTGCAGGATCACCCACGCTATAACGAAGTCGCGGAAAAGGCGCTGTTTATTCGCGACTCACAAAGCGATGAGCCAGAACGCTCTAGCTTCTGGGATGACGAAGGTTCACACCTTGATTTCACCAACCCACAGACCGTGGCCTGGTGGCAGGAAGGCGTCACAACCCAACTGCTGGAAATGGGGATTGATTCCACCTGGAACGATAACAACGAATTTGAAGTGTGGGATGGTGAAGCGCGCTGTCACGGCTTTGGTCAGGAAATTGCGATTAAACACATTCGCCCGGTAATGCCGCTGCTGATGATTCGCGCCTCGCTGGAAGCGCAACAGCGCTTCGCCCCGAACAAACGCCCGTATCTGATTTCCCGTTCTGGCTGCGCGGGGATGCAGCGCTACGTGCAAACCTGGAGCGGTGATAACCGTACCAACTGGGATACCCTGCGCTACAACATCCGCATGGGGCTGGGGATGAGCCTTTCGGGGCTGTACAACCTGGGCCATGACGTCGGCGGTTTCTCCGGCGATAAGCCAGACCCAGAACTGTTTGTGCGTTGGGTACAAAACGGCGTGATGCACCCACGCTTTACCATTCACTCATGGAACGATGACCACACGGTCAACGAACCGTGGATGTATCCGGGCGTCACCCCAGCGATTCGCAGCGCCATTGAACTGCGCTACCGCCTGTTGCCGTATCTCTACACTCTGCTGTGGCAAGCACACGCCGACGACGAGCCGATGCTGCGCCCAACGTTCCTCGACCACGAGCACGATGAGCAGACCTTTGAAGAGTGCGATGATTTCCTGCTAGGCCGCGATCTGCTGGTCGCAAGCGTTGTGGAGCAAGGCGAACGCCAGCGTCGCGTATGGCTGCCGGATAACGAAAGCGGCTGGTACGATTTCTACAACGGCACATGGTTTAGCGGCGGCCAGTGGGTGACCCTTGACGCACCGCTGGAGAAACTGCCGCTGCTGGTACGCGCCGGTGCGGGTTTACCACTGAGCGAGCGAATCACCTACGTTAACGCAGCCGAAGACACGTCACGCGAGCTGAAACTGTTCCCGCTAAAAGGTGTGGGCAGCACAAAAGGCCTGCTGTTTGAAGATGACGGCGAAAGCTGGGGTTATCAGAACGGTAACGCGCTGTGGGTTGAGTGGGAGATGGTTTGCACCGGTGAAGCCATTAACCTGAAAGTCAACGCACGTGGCGACTATCGCCCAGCGTGGAAAGCGCTGAAGGTGACATTACCGGAAGGCGAAAAACGTAAGCTGCTGATTAACGACAAAGACGGGAGTGAGTGGGTTCGGTAAAAAATAGCCCGGTGGCGTAATGCTGACCGGGCTTATCCATCAGACCGTAAGCCGGGTCAGCATCGCGCTACCCGGCAACACGGCTTAGCCTTCGATACCTTTGCTGCGCAGGTAATCTTCGTAGTTACCGGTGAAGTCAATCACGCGTTCTGGCGTAATTTCAATCACACGGGTTGCCAGCGAGCTAACAAACTCACGGTCGTGGGAAACGAAGATCAGCGTGCCCGGATACATTTCCAGCGCCATGTTCAGCGACTCAATGGATTCCATATCCAGGTGGTTGGTTGGTTCATCCATGACCAGAACGTTCGGTTTTTCCATCATCAGCTTACCGAACAGCATACGGCCTTTCTCACCACCAGACAGCACTTTAGCAGGCTTCTTGATATCATCCTGGCTGAACAGCAGACGACCCAGAATGCTGCGCACCGCCTGCTCGTCATCGCCTTCTTGTTTCCACTGGCTCATCCATTCAAAAACGGTCAGGTCATTTTCAAACTCAAATTCGTGATCCTGCGCGTAATAGCCAATCTGCGCATTTTCAGACCATTTCACCGTACCGCTATCTGGCGTTAAATCGCCAACCAGGGTTTTCATCAGCGTGGATTTACCCACGCCGTTGGTGCCAAGGATCGCCAGTTTTTCACCGACTTCCAGCAGCAGGTTGACGTTTTTAAACAGCGGGCCGTTATCGAAGCCTTTGCTGAGCGCTTCCACTTCCAGCGCGTTACGGAACAGTTTCTTGTCCTGTTCGAAACGAATGAACGGGTTCTGGCGGCTGGAAGCCTTCACTTCATCAAGTTTGATTTTGTCAATCTGACGCGCGCGCGAAGTCGCCTGACGAGATTTAGAAGCGTTGGCGCTAAAGCGGCTAACAAAGGATTGCAGGTCAGCAATCTGCGCTTTTTTCTTGGCGTTATCGGCCAGCAGACGTTCACGCGCCTGAGTTGCAGCGGTCATGTACTCGTCGTAGTTACCAGCGTAAACACGCAGTTCACCGTAGTCGAGATCCGCCATGTGGGTACAGACCATGTTCAGGAAGTGACGGTCGTGCGAAATAATAATCATGGTGCTGTCACGCTCGTTCAGCACCTGCTCCAGCCAACGAATGGTGTCGATGTCCAGGTTGTTGGTTGGTTCGTCGAGCAGCAGAATGTCTGGGTTAGAGAACAGCGCCTGTGCCAACAGCACACGCAGTTTCCAACCTGGCGCGACTTCGCTCATTGGGCCGTAATGCTGTTCCAGCGGGATCCCCACGCCCAGCAGCAGTTCACCGGCGCGCGCTTCAGCGGAGTAACCGTCCATTTCGCCGTACAGCACTTCGAGATCAGCCACTTTATAGCCGTCTTCTTCGCTCATTTCCGGCAACGCGTAAATACGGTCGCGCTCTTGTTTTACTTCCCACAGTTCGCCGTGGCCCATGATAACGGTATCCAGCACGCTGAACTCTTCAAAGGCGAACTGATCCTGACGCAGCTTACCGATGCGTTCGTTAGGGTCGAGGGAAACGTTGCCCAGCGTCGGTTCTAAGTCGCCGCCGAGGATTTTCATAAAGGTCGATTTGCCGCTCCCGTTTGCGCCAATCAGGCCGTAACGGTTGCCGCCGCCAAATTTGACGGAGATGTTTTCGAACAGCGGCTTACTGCCGAACTGCATGGTGACGTTGCTGGTAACTAACACGGGAGTATCCTGAAGAATGTGACAAACCGCCTATTATGCCACAAGTACGAATAAAAAGCGCCCGCCTTTGCCGGAGACTAAACTGTAACTCAAGTGAAAAAAATGTGATTTCGTACACATCCGAATTCCCTGTGACCACGAATGCACATATAATGCGCTTCTACCAACAGACTGAATTCTCAAACAACCGCCGTAATGGCACTGATACCTCTCACAACATGAACATGAAATTAACAACGCTTTTCGCTGCGGCGCTCGCTGTCGTAGGTTTCTGCAAGTCCGCCTCGGCCGTGACGTATCCGCTGCCGACGGATGGTAGCCGTGTCATCGGCCAGAACCAGGTTATTACGATTCCAGAAGGCAACACTCAGCCGCTGGAATATTTCGCTGCGCAGTACCAGATGGGGCTTTCCAACATGCTGGAAGCCAACCCTGGGGTGGACACCTTCCTGCCGAAAGGCGGCACAGTGCTGAATATCCCACAGCAGTTGATCCTGCCGGATACCGTGCATGAAGGCATCATCATCAACAGCGCTGAAATGCGTCTGTACTATTACCCGAAAGGCACTAACACCGTTATCGTGCTGCCAATCGGTATCGGCCAGCTCGGCAAAGATACGCCAATCAACTGGACGACTAAGGTAGAACGTAAGAAGGCTGGCCCAACCTGGACGCCGACCGCCAAAATGCACGCTGAATACGCCGCCGCAGGCAACCCGCTGCCGGCCGTTGTTCCAGCAGGCCCGGATAACCCGATGGGTCTGTACGCGCTGTACATTGGCCGTCTGTACGCCATTCACGGCACTAACGCGAACTTCGGCGTTGGCCTGCGCGTAAGCCACGGCTGTGTGCGTCTGCGTAACGAAGACATCAAATTCCTGTTCCAGAACGTGCCTGTCGGTACTCGCGTACAGTTTATTGATGAGCCAGTGAAAGCGACCACCGAGCCAGATGGCAGCCGCTTTATCGAAGTTCACAACCCACTGTCAACGACCGAAGCGCAGTTTGAAGGCGGCGAAATGGTTCCTGTCGTGCTGAACAAGTCCGTACAGGCGGTAACCAACCAGTCTGACGTTGACCAGAGCATTGTTGACCAGGCGGTTAAAAACCGTTCCGGTATGCCGATTCGTCTGAACTGATCTCACGATAGATGATAAAAAGGGCGGGTGTTTATCACCCGCCCTTTTTTTATCGATTCATCTGTAGAAATCGCCTGATGGCGCGGGTTTGTAGGCCGGATAAGGCGTTTACGCCGCCATCCGGCATTCAGGCACAAAGCCTGATGGCGCTGCGCTTATCAGGCCTACGCAGGTTTGTACGCCACCATTTTGAGTAGGCCGGATAAGGCGTTACGCCGCCATCCGGCATTCAGGCACAAAGCCTGATGGCGCTGCGCTTATCAGGCCTACGTGGGTTTGTACGCCACCATTTTGTGTAGGCCTGACAAGGAATACCTGCACAATGTTTATCCGTTGTTCACAATCACGATCCCGCCATGATCGTAACGATAGTGGCAATGCGCGTACTCCAGCGGTGTGCCATCATCCAGGTAGATAACCTGCTCCACTTCCAGAATCGGATCGCTGATTTCACAATGAAGATGCTGGCGGTCAAGTTCGTTGGGTTTCAGCGCGCGTACTACGCGGTATGACCCCATCATTTTCAGCCCTAAATTATCCTGCACGTAGCGAAACACTGAGCTTTCAAGATGCTCTTTGCTTAGCCCAGGAACCAGCGATACCGGCATAACGGTGCTGTCTAGCGACAGCGGCTCGCCATTCAGCAAACGCAGACGAACAAAATCGTAAACCGGCGCATCGGCGTTAATCAGCAGCGAAGATTGCTCTTTTTCGGTCGGAAAACGCAGCTCAAAGCGCACCACCTGGCTTGCCACCGTGCCCAAATGCTCCCAGGTTTCGGTCGCGCCAGCGTAATCGCTGCCGTGAACATCCCACTGCGAGAGTTGCAGGAAGTTTTTGCGCACAAACGTCCCCTGCCCCTTGCGGGTATACACTAGCCCTTCAACAATCAGTTGACGCATTGCCTGCTGAATGGTCATACGGCTGGTGCCAAACTCTGCCGCCAGCGCAAACTGGTCGGGCAATGGCTCAGAAGCGGGATACTGCCGACTCATGATCCGTTTTTTAATTTCCCGCGCTATCGCGATGTACTTCGCTGCCATCACCCGCTCCTGTGGTTACATCTCTTCGCCGTTGCTGTGAATGACTTTTTTCAGCCACGCATAGCTTTTCTTCGGTACACGGCATAAATCTTTTAAGTCGTGGTTTTCACGGTTTACGTACACTACGCCGTAGCGTTTACGCATATCGCCCTGTGAGCTAAGAATATCAATCAGCCCCCAGCCCAGATAGCCAATGACTTGCGCACCATCTTCGAAAATAGCCTCTTTCATGGCGTTGATATGATCACGATGGTAGGCAATACGATAATCGTCAGCGACCATATTCTCACCGTCCCACGACTCAATCACCCCAATGCCGTTTTCAATCGGGAAGACCGGTAAACGCCAGTCATTGTAATAGCGGGTAATGATACTGCGAAAACCGAGCGGGTCTATCTGCCAGTTCCATTCGGTAGCTTTCAGGTGCGGGTTAGGCGTGTCACCAAACAGCATGTAGTTGTTGACCGGCGTTCCTTCGGGAATCGGGTCGCTGTCGAGAGTACGGCTGGCATAGTAGCTAAACGCCATATAGTCGTTCTTCATGGTTGCCAGCACCGCCAGATCGTCCTCCCGATAGATATCGCCCAGACCGGCTTTATCCACAAAATGCATCACTTCCGGGCTGTAACCTTCACCGGCAAATGCGCGCAACAGGTTCTGGTTGAAAAACTCATCCAATTGCTGGGCGCAGAACACATCGCGAGGCTTACAGGTTGCCGGATACACCTGCGCGTGGGCCAACATCCCGCCCATCAGTTTGCCCGGCTGGGTTTCGTGCAGATAATTTGTCAGGTGCGCATGTGCCATCATCACGTGGTGCTGAATCTGGTACAGCTCGCGCAGCGTTTTTTCCCCCTGCATATAGCCGGAAATCAAAAACGCTTCCGGCATATGGTAGAGGTTTTGCTCGTTGAAGGTCAGCCACCAGGTCACGCGGTCGCCAAAGCAGTCGATCACTTTTTTACCGTAGCGGATAAAAGCATCCATAACGTGACGGTCGGTAAAACCGTTGTATTTTTCCGCCAGCGCCAGCGGCATATCAAAGTGGTACAGGCAGATCATCGGCTCAATGCCGCGCGCCAGCAGGCCGGTGATGAAACGCTCGTAGAAAGCGATCCCTTCTTCGTTAAACTCACCGTCGCCGGTTGGGCAAATGCGGCTCCAGGCAATCTGGAAGCGGTAGCAGTTCATGCCCAGGTCTTTCATTAAATCAAAATCTTCTTCGAATCGGTGATAGGAATCCGTCGCCACTTTCCAGTCGGAGGCAAACTCTTTCGGTTCACGGATATCGTAGACCGACATCCCTTTACCGCCCTCATTCCAGGCGCCTTCAGTTTGCATACTGGAGACAGAGTTGCCCCACAGGAAGTTAGCGGGCAGTGATGATTTCATGGTGCGGCTCCTATATGACTAGTCATTTAAATGATATGACTAGTCATATACCGTAAAGCGCAAAAAGGCTGCAACAAGCAGGGTCGTTTTTTGTGAAGCGAGAGGAATTTTTGCGCCGGGATCGTCAAGATCCCGACGCACTCAGCGAATGACCAACAGCAGGCCGTAGGCCACCAGCGCCGCCCACAGCAGCATCGGCAGAGAGTAAAGATGGAAGCGCCACCAGATCCGGCGGTCAGCCGCCATCCGCAGGGCTATCAGATTAGCCAGCGAGCCTGGCAGCAGGCCAAATCCTCCGACGTTTACCGCCCACGCCAACAGCAGCGACGGCGGCACATAGTTGAGCAGTAAAATGGTGGACGGTACATTGCTGATAACCTGCGACAGGCCGATAGCCGTTAGCCACAATTGCCCATCAGAGAGCGTACTTACGCCGCTCAGCAGATGGTTCAGTGCGGGCAGTTGGGTCAGCAGATGGACGTCGATAAACATCGCCATAAAGACCAGCAGCAGCGTCCAGTCAACGCTGAATACCACCCGACGCGCCAGCAGCAAGAAGCCAATAGCGATAATCACAAGCCCCCACAGCTCCTGTTTTATCTCCAGTGCCGCCAGAAAAATCAGGTAAAACGCTAGGCAACTCCACACCAGCAGCGGCTGCCACGACGGCGTGCGTTCACTGCTCTGGAACGCCAGTTTTTTGGCCGGAAAACAGCACCAGCACAACACCAGCAGCGTCACCATCATCGCCAGCGCCAGCGGAGCCATTTGCAAAGTAAAGGCCGGGAAAGATAAGCCTGAGCGCCCCCACAACAGAATATTTTGCGGATTACCGATAGGCGTCAGCAGCGACCCTGCGTTCACCGCCAGCGCCTCAAAAATAATCAGCCGGTTAATCGGCAATGCGCACCATTTTTTCAGCGTCAGGGTCAGCGGCACAACGATAAACAGCGCCACATCGTTGGTAAGAAAAGTGGATAACAGCGCCGCCGCCAGCACCATAAAGAGCGCCAACTGCCGTTCAGTGACAAAACGGCGCGCCATTTTGCGCCCCAGCACATCAAAATAACCGCTCTGCTCCACCCCTTTGGTCAGCAACATCAGCCCGCTGAGGGTAATGATGGTGTGCCAGTCAATCGCCGCTGGCCAACGCGCTGGGGCGAAGGGAACAAAAAAGCTCAACAAGATGCCGACGATAATCAGCAGGTGCAGGAAACGGTCGCGCGCCAGCGACCGAATAAAAGGGAGGTTCATTCCGCGTATTGACCGTGTTTTTGCGTGAACTGGCGGAACATATCCAGCGTTTCCTCGCTGACATGGTGTTCGATGCCTTCGGCATCACGACGAGCGGTGTCGGCGCTGACGCCAAGCACCAACAGGAAGTTTTCAACCACCTGATGACGTTCGCGGCTCTCTTGCGCCAGCTTTTCGCCTTCCGGCGTCAGAAAAACGCCGCGCCAGGGAATTTGTTCAATCAGCCCAACGCCCGCCAGACGTTTAAGCATTTTCGCCACGGTCGGCTGAGACACGCCAAGCCGCGCCGCCATATCGACCTGACGCGCTTCGCCGACTTCACGAATCAAATCAGAAATCAGTTCGACGTAATCATCAATCAGCTCACGACGATGCGCTTCACGGACCTGGCGAAACCCTTCGACATGCTCTTCCACATTCACCAGTTGCGTCACTTTTCTCGTTATTGGCGTACCCGCGCGACGACCCATAGAACTTCCTCATCATGTGTGACGCCTTAATGCGCCATATCAAGTTCGCCCATTGTAATGGATTGTCTCCCGAGCACAAAAATTTAACGTTTTAGCCATAGCTATAAAATATAGCCTGTGCTATATCTGTATGTAATGCAGACGACCTTCAAGGATTGACGGGCCAAATAGCAGGAGGAACCATGAACGAATTCAAAAGGTGTATCAACGTGTTTAGTCACTCTCCATTTAAAGTCCGGTTAATGTTGATTGGGATGCTGTGCGACCTGTTCAACGACAAACCGCATCAGGACACTCCGTCCCGCTAAGCGGCGCGTAGAGCGCCGCTTCATCTCCGTGTCATCTTTCGCTGGCAGACGGCTCTTTTGCTGTTAAAAACAGCGGTTATTTTCCGGTTTTGCAATCGCCCTCCCAAAACAATTTGTTATCAGTTGTTGACCCAGTAATACGCTGGCTATATCTTCTTGCAGCCCTGTACTTTGCATCCCCTCTTCTCGCATTGTCTGGCCAGTAAAGACCCCTTGACGCCAGGGGACGCACATGGCGTTTATATAGTTGCTATCTATGAATCTAACCCTGAAAGACACCCTGGCCGCACGTGGGCTGGCACTTAGCCCGTGGACGGGATTTTATTTTTTACAGTCGATCCTGATAAACCTGGCGCTAGGCTACCCGTTCAGCTTGCTGTATGCGGCGGCTTTTACCTGCGTGTTACATTTGCTGTGGCGCACCATGCCTAAGGTGCAAAAGGTGATTCTGGGGGTTTATTCGCTGGTCGGGGCGCTCTACTTCCCCTTCAGCCAGGCCTACGGCGCGCCAAACTTTAATACCCTGCTGGCGCTACATTCCACCAACATCGAAGAATCGACGGAAATCTTCACCATTTTCTCGTGGTACAGCTACCTGGTGGCGTTGTTTATCTTTGCGCTTGGCGTGCTGGCGGTGTGCCGCAAAGTGGTCGCCAAAGCGCGCTGGAACGTCATCGACACGCTGTATCTGCTGTTTAGCATCGGCGTATTTTTCGTTCAGCCCATTCAAAACCAGCTCTATGGCGGCGTGTTTAAGCTCAAAGACAGCGGCTATCCGGCATTCCGTTTTGTTAAAGACATTATTGTGAATAACAATGAAGTGATTGATGAACAAAAGCGGATGGCGGAGCTTTCCGGAGTGAAAGACACCTGGAATGTGATCGCGGTGAAGCCGAAATATCATACCTACGTGGTGGTGATTGGTGAGAGCGCGCGCCGCGATGCGCTGGGCGCGTTTGGTGGTCATTGGGACAACACGCCGTTCGCGAGTGAAGTGAATGGCTACTTGTTTACCAACTACATTGCCGCCAGCGGCTCCACGCAAAAATCATTGGGGCTGACGCTAAACCGCGTGGTTGACGGTAAGCCCTTGTACCAGGATAACTTCGTCACCCTTGCCAACCGCGCAGGTTTCCAGACCTGGTGGTTCTCAAATCAGGGGCAAATCGGCGAGTACGATACGGCTATCGCCAGTATCGCTAAGCGCGCCGATGAAGTGCACTTCCTGAAAAGCGGGGATTTTGAGGCGGATAAAAATACGCGCGATGACGCGCTGCTGAAGATGACCGAGCAGGTATTATCCACAACTCACAGCCAGCCACAGCTGATTGTTCTGCATCTGATGGGCTCGCACCCGCAGGCCTGCGACCGCACGCAGGGCAAATATGCCCAGTTTGTACAGTCGAAAGAGACATCGTGCTACCTGTACACCATGACGCAAACCGACGAGCTGCTCAGCCAGTTGTACTCTCAACTGCGTCGTTATACCGACAGTTTCTCGATGGTTTATTTCTCCGACCACGGGCTGGCGTTTAAAGAGCGCGGTAAAGCGGTACAGTATCTGGCGCATGATGATAAGTACCAGCAGAACTTCCAGGTGCCGTTTATGGTGCTATCCAGCGACGATAAAGGCCATAAAGTGATTAAAGCGCGCCGTTCTGCGAACGATTTCCTCAGTTTCTTCTCGCAATGGACGGGGATCCAAACGAAAGAAATTACGCCGAAATACCGTTTTATCTCGCAGCAGAAAGCGGGAAAAGTCTACATCACTAACTTCCAGTTACAGAAAGTGGATTACGACACGCTGAAAACCGATCTGTTTGATCCTAAAAGCTAATCACGCAGCATATCTCGCACGCTATCCGTTTCGCTCATGCTCAGGCAACGGATAGCCTACTCTCCCGCTATACTGTTCATACAACGTTTCAGCGCACAGCTGGCGCATGGCAGCGTGGGGAATTGCGGCAATAACACCGATGGTCAGACGGATTAGTAGGATTATGCGGCTTCTTTTTGCCGCCGAGCTATTGATTGATTAGCGCTAATGGTGACGATATTGGGCGGGCTGTTGTCAGGAAAAAAGCATTAAAAAAGGGGTCATATTGACCCCTTTTTGTATCACCGAAGTGATTAGAAGCGGTAGCCAGCACCGATGATCCAGGTACCAACATCAACGCTACGAATGCGAGACTGCTCGTAGGACACGTCCAGAGCTACGTTCTCGATTGGGTTGAATTGCAGACCTGCGCCATAGGAGAAACCGTAGTCGCTGGTGCTGTTGTTGGCTGGGAATTCGTTGTACTGTGCTTTACCGTAACCGACACCGATTACGCCGTAGATGCTTGCCCAGTCGTTCAGACGGTAAGCAGGACCTGCGGTGATGCCGTAGTATTGGCCTTTGCTGTATACGCCGTCTTGAGTGTCGCTTTTAGACGTGTAAGTGAAGGAGCTGATCACACCCAGTGGGCTGTTGTCAGCTTCATAGCGATATTTCAGGTTGAAGCCGCCAGCTTTGTTAGCGACGCCCTGCATATCACTCTGAGCGTAACCACCGGTAACGGTGGAAGTTGCAGCTACGGCAGTACCTGCGGAAACAGCCAGAACTGCGGCCAGTGCTGAAAGACATGCAATTTTTTTCATAACCACCTCAAATGTGCTTCTAATAAGTCCTAAGTTTTAAATATATCAAAAATTGTTAAGAAACTCTTTCGGCATGATGATGTCTAAGGGCACCAATGATGTAACAAAATGTTTCCATTTGATGTTATCCCTTTCATTAGCCACGTCTTTTTACCTTAAATCTTTTAACTTCCCCGGTAAAAACCTGACGCCATTTTCCAGACAATTCCTAATGTTGCAGACGAAATTATCATCGACTACGGAAATTCTACCCGCTCCATGCCATTTTTTTTTCAACAATTCCTCAACCGCCATGTACTAATTCAATTACACTGGCGGTTTTACTTCTTCTGACAAAAATTGACAGGAAAATGATGTCCGGCATCCCCCGCAAACTACCGTCATGGCTACCTATATTCGTTCTCTTAATCTCGATGATCTCGATTCAGAGCGGCGCATCGCTGGCTAAGAGCCTGTTTCCACTGATTGGTGCGCCTGGCGTTACCGCACTGCGTCTGGCGTTGGGTACGCTGATTCTGGTGCTGGTATTCAAGCCGTGGCGTCTACGCTTTGCGAAAGAACAGCGCCTGCCGCTGGTGCTGTACGGCCTGTCTCTTGGGGCAATGAACTACCTTTTCTATCTTTCACTTCAACGCATTCCGCTTGGTATTGCGGTAGCGCTGGAGTTCACAGGCCCGCTGGCTGTGGCGCTGTTTTCCTCACGCCGTCCGGTAGACTTTATCTGGGTTGTGCTGGCGATTACCGGGATGTGGTTCCTGTTGCCGCTGGGCCAGGACGTAGCACACGTTGATTTAACCGGCGCACTATTAGCATTGGGCGCGGGGGCCGGTTGGGCGGTCTATATTCTTACCGGACGTCGCGCTGGTGAAGAACATGGCCCTGCGACGGTCGCCATGGGTTCACTGATTGCAGCGGTCGTTTTTGTCCCGCTAGGGGTAATACAGGCCGGTGATGCGTTATGGCATTGGTCACTGCTGCCACTCGGGCTGGCTATCGCCGTGCTCTCCACTGCCCTGCCGTACTCACTGGAAATGATTGCCTTAACGCGCCTGCCGACTCGCACTTTTGGCACACTGATGAGTATGGAACCTGCGCTGGCGGCGCTGTCCGGTATGGTCTTTCTGGGAGAAACGCTGACCTTCAGCCAAACGCTGGCATTGGGCGCCATTATTATTGCTTCAATGGGTTCAACATTGACGATGCGCCAGGAGAGTAAAATAAAAGAAGTTGAAGTCAGCTAGCGGCCTCTCATTATTATGCATAGTGCAAGCCACTATGCATAATATCCCACTTGAAAAGCATAAATTTTTATTTCAAATCAATAAAAAATATTTTTTAAATATACACTCCGTAGACAAAATTACGTAACACACTGTTTATAAACTATTTTAACCAATAAAATGCGCTCACTATCAAAGCCATAGGCAGAATCAGAAAATACCGTTCCGCTGACGGTGCTATACTTGTTTTCGTTAATTCATGAGGACGCAGATAAAACCGCGTTTATATGTGTAGCGGATCAAGAGGATATATGATTATGAGTACTGCAAAACTGGTTAAAACAAAAAATGCCCAACTGCTGTATACGCGTAACGATGTTCCGGAAAGCGAAAAGCAGGAAACCGTTGCGTTACTCAACCGTCAGGTTCTTCAGTTTATCGATCTGTCCCTGATAACCAAACAGGCGCACTGGAACATGCGCGGCGCTAATTTTATTGCCGTCCATGAAATGCTCGACGGCTTCCGTACCGCGCTCACTGACCACCTGGACACCATGGCAGAACGTGCTGTGCAACTGGGCGGTATCGCACTGGGCACAACCCAGGTGATTAACGCGCAAACGCCACTGAAAAGCTATCCGCTGGATATCACCAGCGTTCAGGATCACCTGAAAGCGCTGGCAGAGCGTTACGCTATTGTCGCCAACGACGTGCGCAAAGCGATTAGCGAGGCCAAAGATGAAGATACCGCCGATATCTTCACCGCCGCTTCCCGCGATCTCGATAAATTCCTGTGGTTCATTGAAGCCAATATCGAATAACCATCAGTAAACGTGATGACCTTCCGGCCTCCTGCCGGGAGGTTTTGCACCATAGAAGTGCACCACCACCTTCAGAAAGCCCGCAAAAGTAAATAATTTGTAATTATCACTTCACGCAATCGTTAATAAAAGATTGTTTTGCCCCCTACGTTTGCGCTAAAAAACACCATACTTAACCACACCGTTTTTATGCACCAATATAGTG
This sequence comes from Kluyvera fluvialis, assembly GCF_059725275.1. Taxonomy (NCBI): domain Bacteria; kingdom Pseudomonadati; phylum Pseudomonadota; class Gammaproteobacteria; order Enterobacterales; family Enterobacteriaceae; genus Kluyvera; species Kluyvera fluvialis. The sequence goes on from NZ_AP046142.1 coordinate 3,306,528, forward strand.
CCCCTCTATAGTGCATAAAGACAATTATCCTGCCGCATTCGTGCAGTAAATAAGTCATTACTTGTTAAGAAACAATGAATTGTGAAGTTGGCACGATTTTTTCATAAGCCGATTGTTCTCGCAGGGGATCGCCCCGTGGATATAAAAGGAAATGCTATGAAGTCAATGTTTAAAGTTTCACTGGCTGCACTCACTCTGGCTTTTGCAGTTTCTTCTCAGGCAGCAGATAAACAACTGGTTGTCGCAACGGATACGGCCTTCGTTCCGTTTGAATTCAAACAGGGTAACCAATACGTCGGTTTTGACGTGGATCTGTGGGCGGCTATCGCGAAAGAGCTGAAGCTGGATTACACCCTGAAGCCAATGGACTTCAGCGGGATTATCCCCGCGCTGCAAACCAAAAACGTCGATCTGGCGCTGGCGGGCATCACCATCACTGACGAGCGTAAAAAAGCGGTCGATTTCTCCGACGGCTACTACAAAAGCGGCCTGCTGGTGATGGTTAAAGCCAATAACAACGACATCAAGAGCGTAAAAGATCTTGATGGCAAAGTCGTGGCGGTGAAAGGCGGTACTGGTTCTGTCGATTACGCTAAAGCCAACATCAAAACCAAAGATCTGCGCCAGTTCCCGAACATCGATAACGCCTATATGGAGTTAGGAACTAACCGCGCCGATGCGGTACTGCACGATACGCCAAACATTCTCTACTTCATTAAAACAGCCGGTAATGGTCAGTTCAAAGCGGTAGGCGAATCTCTGGAAGCACAGCAGTACGGTATTGCGTTCTCTAAAGGCAACGACGAACTGCGCGAGAAAGTGAACGGCGCGCTGAAAACGCTGCGTGAGAACGGCACTTATAACGAAATCTACAAAAAATGGTTCGGTACGGAACCAAAATAATAAATGACATTAGCCGCCAACGGTGGCTTGCTGGCGTTGACCCAGACTGAAATTGCCAGATGGCGCGCGACTTATCAGGCCTACCCGGTGTAGGCCAGCCAAGCGTAGCGCCATTCGGCATAACATCAGCAGTCTCACTTTTTTAGCGCTGGGTATTTTGTTTTTCACCAAGGTAACAGGAACGTATTATGCAGTTTGACTGGAGTGCCATTTGGCCTGCCATTCCCCTTCTGATTGAAGGCGCAAAAATGACGCTGTGGATTTCGATCCTCGGCCTGATTGGCGGCTTAGCCATTGGTCTGGTGGCCGGTTTTGCGCGTTCATTCGGCGGTTGGATAGCCAACCACATCGCGCTGGTATTTATCGAAGTTATCCGTGGTACGCCTATCGTTGTGCAGGTTATGTTTATCTACTTTGCCCTGCCGATGGCGTTTAACGACCTGCGTATCGACCCATTCTCTGCCGCCGTGGTCACCATCATGATCAACTCCGGCGCGTATATCGCGGAAATTACCCGTGGGGCCGTGCTGTCGATTCATAAAGGCTTCCGTGAAGCCGGGCTGGCGCTGGGGTTATCTCGCCGCGAAACGATTCTCCACGTGATCCTGCCGCTTGCGCTGCGCCGTATGCTGCCGCCGCTGGGTAACCAATGGATAATCAGCATTAAAGATACGTCACTGTTTATTGTTATCGGTGTCGCCGAGCTGACTCGTCAGGGCCAGGAAATCATCGCCGGTAACTTCCGTGCGCTGGAAATCTGGAGCGCCGTTGCCGTCTTTTACCTGATCATTACGCTCGTTCTGAGCTTTATTCTGCGTCGCCTGGAAAGAAGGATGAAAATCCTGTGATTGAATTTAAAAACGTCTCTAAGCACTTTGGTCAAACCCAGGTGCTGCATAACATCGACCTGGACATTAAACAGGGTGAAGTCGTGGTAATTATCGGGCCGTCTGGCTCCGGCAAATCAACTCTGCTGCGCTGCATCAACAAGCTGGAAGAGATTACCAGCGGTGATTTGATTGTTGATGGCCTGAAAGTCAACGACCCGAAAGTGGACGAACGCCTGATTCGCCAGGAAGCGGGCATGGTGTTCCAGCAGTTTTATCTGTTCCCACATTTGACGGCGCTGGAAAACGTCATGTTTGGGCCAATCCGTGTACGCGGTCTGAAAAAAGACGCAGCGGAAAAGCTGGCAAAAGATCTGCTGGCGAAAGTGGGCCTCGCGGAACGCGCACACCACTATCCGTCTGAGCTTTCCGGTGGCCAACAGCAGCGCGTGGCGATTGCTCGTGCGCTGGCGGTTAAACCGAAAATGATGCTATTTGATGAGCCAACCTCCGCGCTTGACCCGGAACTGCGTCATGAAGTGCTGAAAGTGATGCAGGATTTAGCCGAAGAAGGCATGACGATGGTTATCGTGACCCACGAAATCGGCTTTGCCGAAAAAGTGGCTTCCCGTTTGATCTTTATCGATAAAGGGCGAATTGCCGAAGATGGCAACCCGCAAGAGTTGGTGAAGAACCCGCCAAGCCCGCGCCTGCGCGAATTTTTGCAGCACGTGTCATAATGACAATGCCGTTTATCCCTGCCGGGATAAACGGCATTTTTCAACTCAGCGTTTACGCGCCAGGAAGCGGCGGCGCTGTTCATCATCCATAAAGGACCAGGCGATAAAGCGGCTCTGTTTCTGCCCTTGCGCCATCTCTTTTTTCACCACCTTCACCGCCCCAACGTCAGTTAACGCGCGGTACAGTGGCGGCAGGTTTTCCCCTTTCGACACCAGCGACGTAAACCACATCACCTGACGGCCAAAGTTTTTACTTTCGGCAATCATCTGTTTGATGAAGTTAACTTCCCCCCCTTCGCACCACAGCTCCTGCTGCTGGCCGCCAAAGTTCAGCGCGTCATCGCGGTTCTGGCCCAGATTATGGCGTTTACGTTCGCTGCCCGCGCGTGCAGAGGCGGCGGAATCGTGGAACGGCGGGTTACACAGCGTGGCATCAAACTGTTCATTCTTATGAATAATGCCGTTGAACATCGCGGTGCTGTCTTTCTGACGACGCAGACGAATCATCCGGTTTAGCGCCGGGTTAGCGCTAATAATGGCCTGCGCACTGGCAAATGCCTGTGGATGCGTTTCGCTGCCGGTAAAACGCCAGCCATACTCATGCGCACCAATCAGCGGATAAATGCAGTTTGCGCCCACGCCGATATCCAGAATGCTCGCGCCTTTTACCACGTTGCCGTTTTCATCACTCAGCAAATCCCCCAGGTGATGAATGTAATCTGCACGCCCAGGAACCGGCGGGCAAAGGAAACCTTCCGGGATATCCCACTCTTTTACCGCATAAAAATGGGCCAGCAGCGCTTTGTTCAGCGTTTTTACCGCCAGCGGATCGGCGAAATTAATAGTCTGCTCACCGGCGGGGTTGAGGGTAATAAAATCGCTCAACGCGGGGCACGCCTGGCACAATGCATCCAGGTCGTAGCGGTTGTGGTGACGGTTACGCGGGTGTAACCCCGGTTTTTGGGTACTCATGACTTTCTCCTGTCGTAATGCGGCGTAAGATACCCGTTGACGACGGTGCGGTAAATAAGGGAGTCTGGATTCCTGGGTCTAAATGACAGGTTTATCTGGAACCCGGTCATTCCAGCCGTCTTTGGTCACTGATTTCCCCCTCTTTTTACTCATAGCGACCTACACTTAATGTATTCCCTGTTGCTATCAGGAGGGGATGCCATGAAACGTTATACTCTGCTTTTTGCCGCCATACTCCTCGCGACGCCCTCTTTTTTTGCCCATTGCGCCCCGACACCAACCGATACCGACAGCGGGCCATTCCGCCCTGCCGGTACAGTAACCGCGAGCGGAGCCAGTAACCTTGACGATCTCCAGCGCCAGCTTGCCGATAAAGCCCACAAGGCCGGGGCGAAAGCCTTCGTGGTCGATGTTGCCAGCGGTAACAACAAAATGTTTGGCTCCGCCACGCTGTACAAATAACGCGTCTATTGGTGAGCGGCATAGCTGCCGCTCATCCACATCCTGTTGAAGTATGTAACTCTGATGTATAAAAAATGAAGTTTTTGTAAATCAATGTATTTATTTTTCACCCAATGAGTGATAAAAAGTTACGCGCTTTGATAATGCTTATCACAATCATTATCAGCATCATTTAAAAGAAAAAATAACCTGTAGTGGCGAAGGGGACATGACGCCCCCGGTTGTCATCATTTACATCGCTTTTAAAAATCATAAGACGCTCATTGATATGGAAAAAAATCGCACCATCCCGTTCAGTAGCTTTAGCTCCCTCACCTTCTTTACTGGATTATGTATTGGCTTAACCCCTGCCGCTCAGGCGGAAGACGGTAAAGAAAAGAGCCAGGGTGATACGCTGGTTGTTGAAGCACAAACGCCTTCACTGTACGCCCCAACCCAATCCGCTGACCCGAAATTCAGCCGCCCGATTGCCGATACCACGCGGACGGTGACGGTGATATCCGAGCAGGTTATCAAAGATCAGGGCGCGACCAACCTGACGGATGCGCTGAAAAACGTACCAGGCGTTGGTGCTTTCTTTGCAGGGGAAAACGGCAGCACCTCAACGGGCGACACCATTTATATGCGTGGTGCGGATACCTCTAACAGCATCTATATCGATGGCATTCGTGATATTGGCAGCGTTACCCGCGATACCTTCAACACCTCACAAGTTGAAGTGATTAAAGGGCCGTCCGGCTCAGACTATGGTCGCAGCGCGCCAACCGGCTCCATCAATATGATCAGCAAGCAGCCTCGCCTGGACTCAGGGATTGACGCCTCTGCCAGCGTCGGCAGCGCCTGGTATCGCCGTGGCACGCTGGACGTTAACGAAGCGGTTGGCGAAACCACCGCCGTGCGTTTAAACGTGATGGGTGAGAAAACGCACGATGCAGGCCGCGATAAAATCAAAAATGAGCGCTATGGCATTGCGCCCTCCGTAGCATTCGGGCTGGGCACACAAAACCGTTTATACCTGAATTACCTGCACGTTACGCAGAACAATACCCCAGATGGTGGCGTGCCAACCGTCGGCCTGCCGGGTTATTCCGCCCCTAGCGCGGCGACCTCGGTGTTGAACCACTCCGGTAAAGTGGATACCCATAATTTCTACGGCACAAACTCTGACTACGACGATTCGACCACCGATACGGCGACGATGCGTTTTGAGCACGATTTCAACGACACCACCACGATTCGCAACACCACGCGCTGGTCACAGATAAAGCAGGATTATCTGATGACGGCGATGATGGGGAACACCAAAACCCCCTACGACTGGACGCGTAACATCGTCACCAAAGATGTCAGCAATAAGATCCTGACTAACCAGACCAACCTGACCACCAAGTTTTATACTGGCTCAGTAGGCCATGACGTGAGCACTGGCGTCGAATTTACCCACGAGCAGCAGACAAACTACGGCGTTTATCCGCTGACAGCACCAACCGTTGATCTCTACAACCCAAACAGCGATATCTCTATTGGCGGCCTGAAGCGCAGCGGCGCAAATTCCAACGGTCAAACCGATACTTTTGGTATCTATGCCTTTGATACACTGCAATTAACCCAGGATTTCGAACTGAACGGCGGTATCCGTCTCGACAGTTATCACACGGAGTACGACAGCGCGACATTATGCGGCGGTACTGGCCGTGGAGCCGTTACCTGCCCGGCAGGTGTAGCGAAAAACACCCCAGTCACCACTGTAGATGCGGCTAAATCAGGCAACCTGGTGAACTGGAAAGCCGGTGCGCTTTACCACCTGACGCAGAACGGCAACGTTTACGTCAACTACGGTATCTCTCAGCAGCCTCCGGGCGGCAGCAACTTCGCCCTGGCGGCAGGCGGTACGGGCAACAGCGCTAACCGTACTGACTTTAAACCACAAAAAGCGAAGACCAGCGAAGTGGGAACCAAATGGGAAGTGCTGGATAAACGCCTACTGCTGTCGGCGGCTATTTTCCGTACTGATATCGAAAACGACGTTGAAGCCAACGATGACGGTACGTATTCACAGTACGGCACTAAGCGCGTAGAGGGCTATGAGCTGTCCGTGGCGGGGAACATTACCCCAGAATGGCAGGTCATCGGTGGCTTTACCCAACAGCGTGCAACCGTGCGTGAAGGAGCGGATGTGGCACAAGATGGAACCTCCTCACTGCCGTACACGCCAGAACACGCCTTTACGCTGTGGAGCCAGTACCAGGCCACCGATGCCATTTCCGTTGGTGCGGGTGCGCGCTACGTCGGCAGTATGCATCGTGGTAAAGATGGCGCTGTCGGTACACCGTCCTACACCGAAGGCTACTGGGTGTCTGACGCCAAGCTGGGCTATCGCGTCAACAGCAACCTTGATCTACAGTTGAACGCTTACAACCTGTTTGATACTCACTATGTTGCTTCCATCAACAAGAGTGGCTACCGCTATCATCCGGGCGAACCGAGAACCTTCATGTTAACGGCCAATGTTCACTTCTAAGTGTTATCGTGGGGCGTAAAGCCCCACTTTTTTTAAGGAGAGATTCCCATGATGTACCATATTCCTGGCGTGCTGAGCGCAGAGGAGGTTCACGGCCTCGTGGCACAGTTAGACCAGGCCGAATGGGTAGACGGCAAAGCCACCGTCGGTGCGCAAGGGGCGCAGGTAAAGAACAATCAGCAGGTTGATACCCGCAGCGAACAGTACGCCGCACTCCAGGCGACGGTGCTGGCGGCGGTCAACCGCCACTCGCTGTTTTTCGCCGCAGCGCTGCCGAAAACCCTCTCCAGCCCGTTATTTAACCGTTATCAACAGCAAGAAACCTATGGCTTCCATGTTGACGGTGCTGTTCGCCAGCACCCGCACAGCGGCTGGATGCGTACCGATCTTTCGGCAACCTTATTTTTATCCGACCCAGAAAGCTACGACGGCGGCGAGCTGACGATTAACGACACCTACGGCCAGCATTCGGTCAAACTGCCTGCGGGAGACCTGGTGCTTTACCCGTCCAGCAGCTTGCACTGCGTTACGCCGGTCACACGCGGCGTTCGGGTGGCCTCCTTTATGTGGATTCAGTCCATGATTCGCGACGATAAACGCCGCGCTATGCTGTTTGAACTCGACAGCACTATTCAGGCGCTGAAAAGCCGCCACGGAGAGTCCACTGAAGCGCTGTCTCTGCTGAATCTCTACCATAACCTGCTGCGAGAATGGTCAGAGATCTAAACCGGGCTAATATGTCTCAAATTTTATGAAGAAGATGGGTGGCCAGAAATACGCCATAAATGCAGATGTTTTGAGCGACCCAAAATTAAAAAGAAAGCGAGATAAAAACTCACAACGCAGACAGTAATAAGGATATAATTTCAAGATATCGCCATAAAACCAGCTTTGATGACAAATCTATACCGCAACATACAGAGCAATCGGTTATCTTTACGAGCACGCTTTTTAGCAAAAAAAGTGGCAAAATGTGCCTTCGAACGTCCTTCACCTCGCCATTTTGGCCTAACATCATTTTTGCAGCGAATATTTTATTAATAATCAATAAATTATTAATCATTCAAAATTTTCGAACATGGTCATCAATTCTCTTCGATTTATTCCATCAAATAAAAACGTGATACTTATCACATCGACAGAACATCGTCCCTCTGAACAACGGAATAACCTGCGAGAAATTAATTATGAAAAACATTAAATATACTGTTGCTGCTATCGCCCTCTCTGCCCTGTCCTTCGGTGCTTTTGCAGCACAACCTGTAACTCAGGCTCAGGCCCAGAAAATGAACGAAATAGGTACCGTATCCGTAGATGGCGCAAGCACTCTGGACGGTATGGAAGCTCAGTTGGCGCAGAAAGCTGCCGACGCAGGCGCTTCCGGCTACACCATTACTTCTGCTAACACCAACAACAAAGTTAGCGGTACTGCGGTTATCTACAAATAATCGCCACGCCCTCTGTTAAACACGACATCCTTCAAGCTGCGGCAAGCTAACGCAGAAGCAGCTTGAGGATGACGTAAGCACCCCTCGTAAACTGACCCTTTACGAAAGCTCTAACCCTCATTGAACTTGTTGATACCCTTGTTTGCCCGGCGGCCACGCCGGGCTTTTTTTTGCGTGAAAGGTGCAGTGAGGTGTCGCAGCCGGATAAACGCAGCGCCATCCGGCAGACAGGAAGATATCGCGTTAGTAGGCCTGGGCGATGCGCGCCAAACCGTCTTCAAGAGAACTAACTTCACCCGCCGCCAACAGGCAGCAAGCCATCTGTATTTTCAATGACTGAGGCACTGGCTCAACGCCCGCCACGCAGCGTTCAATCCACAACGCGGTAGTTTCAGGATCTTTTGCCACAGGCAAAACGGGAGATTCTTCCGGCTGTTGGTTTTGCCGCTCGTACACTACTCGCGCGCCCTGTGCATCAATAAGCGTCATCTGCGGGCAGCGCTGTGGGTTGGCGTACACTTCCCCCTCAGTGCCGTGCATCAATAGGCTGCGCCCACCGATATCGGTGAAAAACTTCGCCACTTTGCCCACGTATTCTGGGTGCGACACGCTGGACAAGCGCAGCGCGGCGTCTTGCGCAAACGGGGTTGCCAGCTTCGCCAGCGTGTGCGCGCTGTTACGCACACCCAAACGCCAGCGTAGCGAGAGCTGTTTTTCCAGCGGCGGGCACAGCGCGCCAACCGGAATATACACCGGTTGATGACCATCCAGCTTTGCCTGTGCCTGCCCGGCATGGCGCGTAGGTTCAATACCCATCAGCGTAAAAATGGTTTCGCTCAACACCCGGGTTGGATCTTCACTCACGCCGTGGACGACCACCGGAAAACCCAGTTTGTGCAGCAGTACTGCCAGCAGCGGAGTTAAATTCGCCTGTTTACGCGCGCCATTATAGCTAGGGATAACTATCGGCATCGGTTTGCCCACTGGCGGAGTGAGGCGCATCGTGTGTTGCTGCATAGCCTGATAAAAGCCGAGCATCTCCGCTTCGCCTTCGCCTTTGATGCGCATCGACAGCAAAATCGCGCCCATTTCCAGGTCGGCAACATCGCCATCCAGCATCCGGCTATAGAGAGCCTGCGCTGTTTCCTGGTCCAGATCACGCGCGTGATTTTTGCCGCGCCCAACCTCTTTAATGATTTTGCGGTAATCCATCTGTTGCTCCTTTTAAATACGCATTGGCGGCGGTTTCACCCTGGCGACACAGCGCGCATACGGGCTACCGCTTCTTGCGGCGCGGCGATTTCGTTTTCGCTTTCGCCGTAGTGGCTTTCACTTTTACTGCTGGCACTTCCGGGCGTTCAATCGGGAAAACCGGTAACGCATCCAGTAAACGCTTACCATAGTTTTTGGTCAACAATCGCTTATCGTAGATAACCACTTCCCCCCAGCAACTGTGGCTACGAATAAGACGCCCCACCTGCTGAATCAGGTTAAACGACGCGCTGGGCAGGCTTTGCACCTCAAAAGGATAGCGATTGAGGCTTTTTAGCCATTCACCTTCGGTTATCACTACCGGGCTATCGATAGGCGGGAAGGCGATTTTATGGATATGCACCTGGCTTAACAACTCACCTTTAAGGTCAAGCCCCTCGGCAAAGGATTGCAGCCCCACCAGCACGCTATATTCACCGCTTTCCACGCGTTTGCGGTGAAGTTCCACCAACCGATAGCGCGGCTGATCGCCCTGCACCAGCAGCATCAGCCGCAGGTCGGTGACGTATTCGAGGAAGCGCTGCATGGCGCGCCCACTGGCAAACAGCACTAACATTCCGTGATGTTTTTTGCTCTCGACCTGTTGGCGGAAATAGGCAGCCATCTCGGCAATATGCTGTTCTTCGTTATCAATCAGCGGCTCGTACTGCATCTGCGGAATAACGATTTTACCCTGCTCGACGTGATTAAACGGCGAGTCCAGCGCCACAAAACGGTCGCCCGCTTTCTCTCTCAGGCCACTCATTTCCTGTAGCCGCGAGAAACTGTTCAGCGAGCGCAGCGTGGCGGAGGTTACGACGATATGCGGCACACTGCGCCACAGCAGGCGTTCAAGCTGGTCACTAACGCGGATCCCCACGCAGTGGAACCAGACGTGCATCTGCCCGTCGCGCAGGTCGCGCGTGGCCCATTTGGTCACTGGCGCGCCCGAGGCTTGCGATAGCGACGCCAGCCGCCAGAGCTTGCTTTGCGCTTCGAACATCCCCAACGCGCGGTTCATTTGCAGAATCACCCGATGCAGACGCACGATGTCATGGCTGCCGGTTTTTTCACTCAGGTCATTTAAAAACAGCTCCGCCAGCCCGCGCAGCATTTCTGTAAGCTTCGCCAGCCGCTGGCAGATTTCCATTATTTCATCCGGCAGCTCTCCCATCGGGAAGCGGTGTTCTGCCTCCTGGGTTGCGGGCAGATAGAGATTGAGAATGGCATTCAGCGAGGCGATAAGTTCGTACAACTCTTCGCAATGGGCGGTTAAGCGTTCGGGCAATGCCAGCGGCGGCGTGGTTTTCGGGCGGAACTGCTCCATGCAGGTTGCCACCAGCTTGCTGAAAAGATCGAGCTGCAAGCGATACCACGGCGCGGTAATTTCGGCGCTCATTTCGAGGGCATCGCGAGCGACATCCGGCAGATGGTGGCCTTCATCCAGCACCAGCAGCAGATTTTTTGGCTCTGGCAGCACCGCCTCGCTTTCCATTGCCGCCATCACCAGCGCATGGTTCGCGACCACCACTTCCGCTTCCTGGATTTCCCGCCGCGCGACGAAAAACGGGCATTCACGGTAATAATGACAGTTGCGGTTCAGGCAACTCGCTTTATCGGTGCTCAAACGCTGCCACAGGTTATCGTCGATGGCGACATCGGTGTGATCGCGCAGGCCATCCCACTTGTAGCCGTCAAGGTCACCCTTTAGCTTCGCACAGCGCTTTTGTTCTTCCTGGTTGTTCGGCGTGAGTTCGTCGTCAAGAAAGGCCAGCAGATCCTGTTGATTAGGCTCAGTGCTGGAAAGCGCCGCCAGATTACGTGGGCAGACATAACGCCCGCGCCCGAAAGCGGCGGTAAAGCGCAGATCGGGGATGATTTTGCGCAGCAGCGGCAGATCTTTACTGTAGATCTGATCCTGCAACGCCACGTTGGCGGTGCTGATAACCAGCGTTTTCTGTTCCTCCCTGGCAATAGCAATGCCGGGGATAAGATAGGACAAGGTTTTCCCTACGCCAGTGGGCGCTTCGATAGCCAGATGCCGCCCGTCTTCCCCTGACAGCGTTTTGGCGACGTCCGCAATCATCTGCCGCTGCGGCGCACGGGGAATAAAGTCGGGGATCTGTTCCTGAAGCGCCTTATACCAGGCGGCGATTTGCGCTTTTAGCGCAGCGGTCAAAGCCATGAGAAAACCTGAGATACTGTATAAACAGCCACTATTGTGGCATTTTTCAGCGGGAGGGGGTATCAGTTTTTAGGATTGTGGAAGGCGGCGCGCAATTCGGCTAACCCAGCCCCTGTAATGGATCGTCGTACAACAACAGCGGGCGCGAATCGCTTGTATTCAGGTGCGGGAAAAATCTTCCCCGCACCCCGTCCGTTAGCGCAGTTCCGGCCAGTAGTCCTTATTCGCTTCAATCAGCGCGTCCAGTACCTTGCGGGCTTGCTACGCCGGATGGCGCAGGTTAACGCAAAGACCGCCTGGCAAAACTCAGTTTGCGGCAGGTTTACGCGGGCGGCGCGGTGGACGCGGCTTATCAGAAGCCGGTTTACCTTCCGCACTGCGCGGTTTAGCTTTCGGTGCGCCGCCATCGGTGCGGCGAGGCTGCTGCTGACCGCGACCGGCTCCGCCCTGACCTTGACCCTGGCCTTGCCCACGGCCACGACCGCCGCCATTGCCGCCACCATTACCACGCTGCTGGCGGCCATTCTGAATCGGCTCCGCTTTAATCGACGGATCCGGCTCATAGCCTGGCAGCGCAATGCGTGGGATCTCTTTTTTCAGCAGGCGTTCAATGTCACGCAGCAGTTTGTGTTCATCGACGCACACCAGTGAGAGCGCTTCGCCCGTTGCCGCCGCACGGCCTGTACGACCGATACGGTGGACGTAATCTTCCGGCACGTTTGGCAACTCGTAGTTCACCACGTGCGGCAGCTCTTCGATGTCCAGACCACGCGCGGCGATATCGGTCGCCACCAGCACACGAATGTCGCCGGATTTAAAATCAGCCAGCGCACGAGTACGCGCACCCTGCGATTTGTTACCGTGGATAGCCGCACTGCGGATACCGTCTTTATTTAACTGCTCCGCCAGGTGGTTCGCGCCGTGCTTGGTACGGGTAAATACCAGCACCTGCTGCCAGTTGCCTTGACCAATCATCTGCGACAACAGCTCACGTTTACGCTTTTTGTCCACCATGTGAACGTGCTGCGTCACCTGCTCGGAGGCGGTGTTGCGGCGCGCCACTTCAATTTCCAGCGGGTTAGTCAGCAGTTTTTCCGCCAACGCTTTAATGTCGTCAGAGAACGTCGCGGAGAACAGCAGGTTCTGGCGTTTCGCTGGCAGCTTAGTCAATACGCGGCGGATATCGTGGATGAAGCCCATATCCAGCATCCGGTCAGCTTCGTCCAGCACCAGAATTTCAATTTGATCCAGTTTGACCGCATTTTGGTGTTCCAGATCCAGCAGACGGCCCGGCGTTGCCACCAGCACGTCAACACCGCCACGCAGTTTCATCATCTGCGGGTTAATGCTCACACCACCAAACACCACCAGCGAGCGGATGTTCAGGTAACGGCTGTATTCACGCACGTTTTCACCAATCTGCGCTGCCAGTTCACGGGTTGGCGTCAGGATCAGCGCGCGCACCGGGCGACGGCCTTTAACGTGAGGCTCGCGGGAAACCAGCAGTTGCAGCAGCGGCAACGTAAAACCTGCCGTTTTGCCAGTGCCGGTTTGGGCGCTCGCCATCAGGTCACGGCCCTGCAATACCGCAGGAATAGCCTGCTGCTGAATGGGGGTGGGTTCGCGGTAGCCCTGCTCAGCAACGGCACGCAAAATTTCGGGGTTTAGTCCAAGGGAATCGAAAGACATAGATACTCCACACCCACCCCGACCGCACGCGGTGTAGTTTTCGAGGGGATAAAAAACGAGGGAATGACAAAAACCACAATGTCATGAAGGGGCGGAGTGTAGCAGTTTTTGTGATACACCGCATAAATTATCCCCGAGGAAACAAAACAACAGGCGGCCACCGGCTGGACAAGTTCAAAAAAGCGTCATAATCTTAATCAATCGTTTGATTAATTTTGGTGGTTATATGAATACCACACCGATCACCACAAAAGGCGAGCAGGCCAAAAGCCAGCTAATCGCCGCAGGTCTTGCCCAATTTGGTGAGTATGGGCTACACGCCACGACCCGTGATATCGCCGCGATGGCCGGGCAAAATATCGCCGCCATTACCTACTATTTTGGCTCAAAAGAAGATTTATACCAGGCTTGCGCCCAGTGGATTGCCGATTTTATCGGTGAGAGTTTTCGCCCGCACGCCGAAGCCGCCGAGCAACTGTTTGCTCAACCGCAGCCAGACCGCGAGGCGATACGGGCGCTGATTCTGCGTGCCTGCCAAAAGATGATTTTACTGCTGACCCAGGACGACACGCTCAACCTCAGCAAATTTATCTCCCGCGAGCAGCTCTCCCCGACCGTCGCCTACCAGCGAATTCACAGCCAGGTTATCGCGCCGCTGCACTCGCACCTGACCCGCCTGATTGCCGCCTACACGGGTTGCGATGCCAACAGTACGCAGATGATCCTTCATACCCATGCGCTTATTGGCGAAGTGCTGGCGTTTCGTCTGGGGCGAGAAACCATATTAATGCGCACCGGCTGGACGCAATTTGATGCCGACAAAGCCGAACAAATTTTCCAGGTTGTTACCTGCCATCTCGATTTCATTTTGCACGGTTTAACGCAAAGGAGCCTGAAGCCATGAAAAAACCGGTCGCCCTTATCCTGGCCGTTATTGCCATCGTCGCTATTATTGGCGGCGGAACATGGTGGTATCAGAGCCAGCAGAATAACGCGCTAACGCTGTACGGTAACGTTGATATTCGCACCGTTAACATAAGTTTCCGCGTTGGCGGGCGGCTGCAATCCCTGACGGTTGATGAAGGCGACAGCATCAAGCAAGGGCAAATATTGGGCCAACTGGACAAAGCACCGTATGAAAATGCGCTATTGCAAGCCAAGGCCAACGTCGCGACAGCGCAGGCGCAATATGACCTGATGATGGCAGGCTATCGGGCCGAAGAGATTGCCCAGGCCGCCGCCGCCGTGAAACAGGCGCAGGCCGCCTATGACTATGCGCAAAGTTTCTTGCAGCGCCAGCAAGGGCTGTGGAACAGCCGCACCTTGTCGGCTAACGACTTAGCCAATGCCCGCTCGTCCCGCGACCAGGCGCTGGCAACGTTGAAATCCGCCCAAGATAAACTCAGCCAGTATCGCGCCGGGAATCGTCCACAAGAAATCGCCCAGGCCAAAGCCAATCTCGAACAAGCACAGGCACAACTGGCGCAGTCCACGCTCGATCTCCAGGACACGGTACTCACCGCGCCGTCTGACGGTACGTTACTCACCCGCGCCGTCGAGCCAGGCAGTATGCTGACCGCTGGCAGCACCGTGCTAACGCTGTCGCTAACCCGCCCGGTGTGGGTTCGTGCGTATGTTGATGAAAAAAATCTTAGTCAGGCACAGCCTGGGCGAGAAATTCTGCTGTATACCGATGGTCGCCCGAATAAGCCATATCACGGCAAAATTGGCTTTGTCTCCCCTACCGCCGAGTTCACGCCGAAAACGGTGGAAACGCCTGACCTGCGCACCGATTTAGTCTATCGCCTGCGCATTATCGTTACCGATGCCGACGATAGCCTGCGACAAGGGATGCCGGTTACGCTCAGTTTTGGCGACGAGTCGCGTCATGAGTAACAACCAGATTCAGCTACACGGGCTGATAAAACAGTTCGCGGGCATGGATAAACCGGCGGTCGCCCGTTTGGACTGCACCATCAAACCTGGCTACGTCACCGGCCTGGTCGGGCCGGACGGCGCGGGTAAAACCACGCTAATGCGGATGCTGGCGGGGCTGCTCAAACCCGATGACGGTAAGGCCACTGTTCTCGGGCTAGACCCGATTGCCGACGATAGCGCATTACATGCAGTGATGGGCTATATGCCGCAGAAATTCGGGCTGTATGAAGATTTAACGGTGATGGAAAACCTGAATCTGTATGCCGATCTTCGCAGCGTAACCGGCGAAGCGCGGGAAAGCACGTTCGCCCGCCTGCTGGAATTTACCTCTCTCGGCCCCTTTACCTCGCGGCTGGCGGGCAAACTTTCCGGCGGGATGAAGCAAAAGCTGGGGCTGGCCTGCACATTAGTCGGCGAGCCGAAAGTGCTGCTGCTTGATGAACCCGGCGTCGGCGTTGACCCGATTTCCCGCCGGGAATTGTGGGAAATGGTGCACGAGTTGGCGGGTGACGGGATGCTGATCCTCTGGAGCACCTCCTATCTTGATGAGGCCGAACAGTGCCAGGATGTGCTGCTGCTAAACGAAGGTGAGCTGCTGTATCAGGGCGAGCCAACGGCCCTCACCCAGACGATGGCGGGGCGCAGCTTTCTGATGCTCAGCCACGAAGAGAACAACCGCAAGCTGTTACAGCGGGCGCTGAAGCAACAGATGGTGAGCGATGGCATGATTCAGGGGCGATCGGTACGCGTCATCCTGCGCAAATCCGCCACGGCGGAGGATTTACGCCGCGCGCCGGGAATGCCAGCACTGGAAATTAACGAAACCGCCCCGCGTTTTGAAGATGCCTTTATCGACCTGCTCGGCGGCGCAGGAACTTCTGAATCGCCGTTGGGTGCGATTTTGCACACTGTCGAAGGGTCGCCGGATGAAACGGTGATTGAAGCCAAACAGCTCACCAAAAAATTCGGTGATTTTGCCGCGACCGATCACGTCAATTTCGCCGTGAAACGCGGGGAAATCTTTGGCCTGTTGGGGCCAAACGGCGCAGGGAAATCCACTACCTTTAAAATGATGTGTGGCTTGCTGGTTCCGACATCCGGCAACGCGCTGGTGCTGGATATGGATCTCAAAGTTAGCTCCGGCAAAGCGCGCCAGCACCTGGGGTATATGGCGCAGAAATTTTCCCTGTACGGCAACCTGACCGTGGAGCAGAACTTGCGCTTTTTCTCTGGCGTGTATGGCTTACGTGGACGGGCGCAAAATCAGAAAATCGATAGCATGAGCGAGGCATTTGGCCTGAAAGCCATTGCCCGCCACACCACTGATGCCCTGCCGCTCGGCTTTAAGCAACGCCTGGCGCTGGCCTGCTCGCTGATGCATGAGCCGGATATTCTGTTCCTCGATGAGCCAACGTCGGGCGTCGATCCCATCACCCGCCGTGAATTTTGGCTGCATATCAACAGCATGGTGGAAAAAGGCGTCACCGTTATGGTCACAACCCACTTTATGGATGAAGCGGAATACTGCGACCGTATCGGCCTGGTGTATCGCGGCAAGCTGATTGCCAGCGGTACGCCGG
This sequence comes from Kluyvera fluvialis, assembly GCF_059725275.1. NCBI lineage: Bacteria > Pseudomonadati > Pseudomonadota > Gammaproteobacteria > Enterobacterales > Enterobacteriaceae > Kluyvera > Kluyvera fluvialis. Next base: position 3,323,044 of record NZ_AP046142.1, read on the forward strand.
ACGATTTAAAAGCGCAGGCGGCAGATGAACAACAGCCAGACCCGACCATGGAACAGGCGTTTATTTCGCTAATCAATGACTGGGATAAGGAGCATGCCGATGAGCGCTAAAGGGCTATCGTGGCGACGGGTGCGAGCACTGTGCGTAAAAGAGACGCGGCAGATTATTCGCGACCCCAGCAGTTGGCTGATTGCGGTGGTTATCCCGCTGTTGCTGCTGTTTATCTTTGGCTACGGCATCAACCTCGACTCCAGCAAACTGCGAGTGGGCGTCTTGCTGGAGCAACAAAGCAAGGAGGCGCTCAATTTTACCCATACCCTGACCGGCTCGCCTTATATTGACGCGACCATCAGCGACAACCGGCAGCAGTTGGTTGAGATGATGCAAGCTGGGCGCATTCGCGGCCTGGTGGTCGTGCCGGTTGATTTTGACAAGAAAATGGCGCGCGCGGGTGACGATGCGCCGATTCAAGTCATCACCGATGGCAGCGAGCCAAACACCGCTAACTTCGTCCAGGGGTACGTCGAGGGCATTTGGCAAATCTGGCAGCAACAGCGGGCGGAAGATAACGGGCAGACCTTTGAGCCGTTAATCGATGTGCAGACTCGCTACTGGTTTAACCCGGCGGCTATCAGCCAGCATTTTATTATCCCCGGCGCGATTACTATCATCATGACGGTGATTGGGGCAATCCTCACCTCGCTGGTTATTGCCCGCGAGTGGGAGCGCGGTACGATGGAAGCGCTGCTGTCTACCGAGGTAACGCGCGTTGAGCTGCTGCTGTGCAAGCTCATTCCTTACTATTTTCTCGGTATGCTGGCGATGCTGCTGTGTATGCTGGTGTCGGTGTTTATTCTCGGCGTGCCGTATCGTGGCTCGCTGGTCATTCTCTTTTTCATCACCAGCCTGTTTTTGCTCAGCACACTCGGGATGGGGCTATTGATCTCAACCATCACCCGCAACCAGTTTAACGCCGCACAGGTGGCGCTGAACGCCGCTTTCCTGCCGTCGATTATGCTGTCTGGGTTTATTTTCCAGATAGACAGTATGCCTGCGGCGATTCGCGTTGTGACCTATATCATTCCGGCGCGCTATTTTGTCAGCACTCTGCAAAGCCTGTTCCTGGCGGGCAATATCCCAGTGGTACTGATGGTAAACACCCTCTTTCTTATCGCCTCGGCGGTGATGTTTATTGGCCTGACGTGGATGAAAACCAAACGTCGGTTGGATTGATCATTGTGCTCGTATTTTGCCCGGTGGCGCTACGCTTACCGGGCCTACGAGCCTTGTAGGTCGGGTCAGCGCAGCGCCGCCCGACATGAGGACAGCACTATGTTTTATCGCTTATGGACGCTTATCCGCAAAGAGCTTCAGTCGCTGCTACGCGAACCGCAAACCCGTGCCATTCTGATTATGCCAGTGCTTATCCAGGTGTTGCTGTTCCCGTTCGCCGCGACACTGGAGGTCACTAACGCCACCATCGCCGTCTATAACGAGGACAACGGCAAGCACTCCGTGGAGCTAACGCAGCGGTTTGCCCGCGCCAAAGCGTTTACCCACGTATTGTTGCTGCAAAGCCCGCAGGACATTCAGCCGACTATCGACACCCAAAAAGCGCTGTTGCTGGTGCGTTTTCCGGCGGATTTCTCCCGTAATCTTGATACCTTCCAGACAGCGCCAATGCAGTTACTGCTGGATGGGCGCAACTCAAACAGCGCCCAGATAGCCGCAAATTATCTTCAGCAAATCGTCAAAAATTATCAGCAGGAGTTGCTGGAAGGCAAAGCGAAACCCAATAACAGCGAGCTGGTTGTGCGCAACTGGTATAACCCCAATCTCGACTATAAATGGTTTGTCGTACCTTCGCTGATTGCCATGATAACCACCATCGGGGTGATGATTGTGACATCGCTGTCCGTGGCGCGTGAACGGGAACAGGGCACGCTCGACCAATTGCTGGTTTCACCGCTCGCCACCTGGCAGATTTTCGTCGGTAAAGCGGTTCCGGCGCTGATTGTCGCCACCGCGCAGGCCACCATTGTGCTGGGCATCGGCATTTGGGCGTATCAAATCCCCTTCGCCGGATCGCTGGCGTTGTTCTATTTCACGATGGTGATTTACGGGTTGTCGTTGGTCGGGTTTGGCTTGCTTATCTCCGCGCTGTGCTCAACGCAACAGCAGGCGTTTATCGGCGTATTCGTCTTTATGATGCCTGCAATTCTGCTGTCAGGATACGTGTCACCGGTAGAGAACATGCCGCTGTGGCTCCAGCATTTGACGTGGATTAACCCGATTCGGCACTTTACTGATATCACCAAGCAAATCTATTTGAAGGATGCCAGCTTGACGATTATTTGGGGAAGTTTGTGGCCGCTACTGTTTATAGCGGCCACGACGGGATCAGTGGCGTACGCGATGTTTCGCCGCAAGATCGCCTGAGGTTTTCTCTTTTACCAGCAGCGAGAATACGGCTGGCCCAGCCAGAATGGCCAGCCCCGCCACCGCCAGCAGGTAGTTGTTATGCAGCACACGTGACAGCAGCCAAAGCGCAATCAACGCCGCCCCAAAGTACCAGGTTGTCGTTAGCTCTTCGAGCACGTCGGCGACCTCGCGCCAGCGCTGCTCATGATGACGCTGCAATGCCAGCATCAGTATAACGGTCACAGTGTAAAGTGCGCACAGGCCCAGCCCTACGCGCACCAGCGCACCGCTCATCCAGCCCATCACCAGCACGGCGATGACCAGCAAATGCAACATAATCTGCCAACAACTTAGGCCAGTTGCGACACGAACTCGCTGTTGCCACTTCATGGTTTATCTCCTGAAGAATTTTATTTGCTTATTCAGAGTACGCGACTTTACAGAAAATTCCGTAACGTCGCCTCTTTTTGTGATGCTGGTGTCACTATTTCGCTCAGTAAGAGAACAATTTGGGTGTTTTTGCAGCGATAACTACCACCGCGAGCCAGCGCTAACATTCAGCGCACCTATCTCCAACCGGTGGAAAATCGTATAGCCGTCTACTTACAGAACCATTTCCAAAGCACAGCGGCGGATGAAGATCGGTTATGTCAGTATCCGGCATTTTAACCCCCGCAACTACACCGCTACCTGGTATTCCCGCAGCCCCAGCCTGCGTCTGAACGGCAACTGGCTGGAAGAGGCAGGATTCAGCACCGACACGCCGGTCATTGTCAGCGTGGAGCTGGGAAGGCTGGTGGTTGAGCTGGTTAAGGGCTGATAGCTAAAAAGACGAACCCGGCAACTACGCCGGGATCTTTTTAATCTTCATTTGGCCACGTCATACCTTCATTAAATTTTTGATACCAATATTTACGAGAGTAAATATCGTCTCTCTCAAAATGGTAGACAAAATTACGCAACTCATCACTCAGCATAAAATCATACTTATATAACGCTATAGCTAATTTTCTCTGAATATCATAAAGGCTTTCAAAAAGCATTTGCACATCATCAAAAGACTTCCCCTTTATTTGTTGAATGAGGGTTTGACACTCTTTTTCATAGGAAAACAAAATCCTTTTAATTGATATAGATACATCTCTGTATTGTATCAATTCTTCTTCTAAAACAGACCACATATCCATTTTTTCACCTTACTTTTTCTTAATTGGTTGAATATGACCGATTTGCCCGGAAGTAGGTTTATAGAACATTTCTAATCCATTACTTTCATACTTAAAGTACCCCGGAACTCCTCTTGGATCAGGAAGAATTTTGGGGTTGCTATTTAATATCTCTTTGGTCTGCAAGAATGGAGCCGAACGCCCTTGACTCCATAGACGGTCGTAATAACTTTGACTTATTTCCATACCGTCAACAGAGTAAAAGCCTCCCTCTAATTTTATTGGTTTTCCGCCTTTAGCTATCCCGCCACCACCACCGGTAATGGCAACCATCGCCGCCGCTTCACGCCGAGCCTGTACCCGCTTCGCTGCGGCCTTATCCCCGCCAGTACCGCATGGCTCACCGTTTTGCCCGGCACACCGAGGATTTCCCCGTTATCACCAATCAGCCCCGCCCCTTCGGCATTGATCTGACTGCCCACGTTTGCCAGCAGCGCATTAACCAGATTGTCTTTGTGGCTGCCACCGTTAATGGCGGTATTCAGGCTGGAACTTATCACCGACTGCCCAGCCACTCGCTGGGCGATCGTTCCCCAATCGGCGTCCTTCACCAGTACCGGCAACCGTGCGTTGTCCGGGGTGACAGAGACATTCACAACCTCATCAAACCCCGCCAGTGCACCGCCGATAGCCATTGACGACACCAGCAGCAAATGCACCATCTTGTTTACCGCTCGTCACACCCCAGCGAGCCAGAACAAAAGCCTTTTCCAGCGGTGTTTTAGTCGCCGCAAGGTCTTTGTCCATAAAGAGAGTAAAAATATTCCATATCAGAAAAATTACGCTCAATTATCCCAGTGTAATGAGAATAAGATTCTATTAATCTTTGGTATCCACAGATAGAATGGATACCAAAATCCATTAGCAAATCAGAATATCCTTCATGTTCTTTAGTAAAAAGAATCCCCCATCCCTGAGGAATTATATTATCTATTACATCAAATAATTCTGATGGAGCCCACATTGGTCCACCCGGTTCTGGACAAACTAAAAAATCAACACGTGAAGAATAAAACATCATGCCATAAACATTATAATGCTCGTCTACCCGCAATGGCGAAAAAACGGTTTCATCGGTTTCCCCCATTACTCTTGACATTTCGGGAAGCAAGCTCCCTGATGCTGAATGGCAACGCACTAACATAGTCACTTCCTATTTAAATTTAAAATCATCAACTTGGCCCGTTTTGGTATTACGGACATAGTTGTAAGTATCCCGATAAACTGAACCATTCACTTTTAGAGATCTCCCGACATACTCAGTATGTTCCCTGAGGAGATCGTCATGCGTAAAGCCCGATTCACCGAACACCAGATCATTGACGTTCTGAAGTCTGTCGAAGCCGGACGTACCGCCAAGGATGTCTACCACCAACCATTTCATAGAAGATAGAGAACGGTATTTACATTAGAATAAATACATAACTTCAGACACACCGATAATCAAACAATGGCGTAAAATTAATTTCATCACTGAACATAATCAATGTATCCTGTCTGAAGATTAGAATTACATAGTTACAGAGTTAGATTACTCAGGTCCACGTCTGCAACAACCCATAAATTATTTGCCATATGGCTGACAAAATCATGTGGCAATACCAAGCCATAATTCTTCACATAGTAAACCAGGTCGCTTGGCCAAGCTCATACGCCATCAGTTTGTATAGAAAGTGGCCCAATCCTTATTTCCTTTTCAGAAAACACATCTGCAACAACCGTAGGATAAATTATAAATAAATGGCCATTATCAAGATAGTTTACAATTTGCGATAAATTAGCGGACGTATCTCTGCTCAACGCATCTGTTATAAAATCACCATTTTCATCGCCATGTTGCAACTCTTTATAAAAGCCAACCTTATTCATTTCTCACCTGAATAAGGAGTAAAAATATTCCACTGACCTGTATTTGCCGTTGCATTTTTTCCAATCCCGCTCACCCCGATGAAGCATCAATTATTTTATCTTTGATGGAGTCTGAAAAAGACAATCCCAAGATAATATTCTGAAAAGATCCCGGCTCGGTGGCCAGGATCTCTAACATTATGACTCCAATAACCACAGCCAATCATTGAGATCATCAATACCATACAAATAATCCCGATCTGAGGAGGGAAGATCGACAGCGCCTAAGCTTTGAATAACTTTCCAGGCAACTTGATCTGTAACTCTAATATCATCCGCATCGATAATCGAAAAAGCCCATTGTGCAGCATAAGTTCTGTCTACTGCACCGCTTTTCAACTTATTAATTACGTTAGCAATTTCATGCCGAGTTGGAAACGTATTCATACTTACCTCCTTCCTTGAAAGTTACCATCAGCATCAAAAATATGGTGATTATTATCATTGGTTACGGGTTTCGGAGCCACACTACGAATATTTCCAGCATGATCAAGTGGTTAGCACCGTGCTTTGTCCAGGGTGACAGAGACGTTCACAACCTCATCAAACCCCGCCAGTGCACCGCCGATAGCCATTGACGTCGCCAGCGATTTCACCGAGCTGCTGCTACCCAACGCCTTCAGGGTTTTCGATAAATCGCCTTTGTTCTCAACCAGCGCGACCGCCGCCTGCGAAACCAGCGAAGTCATTCCTGCATAGGCAGAGCCATAAACCGCCGCTCGCCGGTGCTTTTTTGCCCGCTGTTATCCGTGCCAGCCTGGAGAGAAAGGGGAAGCCGCTTTTCGGTAGACGTGAGTTGCAGCACAGAAAAACCGGGCTATTTCTCTGACGCGTTGACGAATATTCGCCGGATGTAGACCCCCACTGACGGGATGACGCTGCGCCTCCGGCAGGGGCAATTCAGAAGCCGTGTTTTGCCATGTTTCGCGCTGCTGCTGGGCCTGTTCAAGCCGCTGTTTCTGCTGCTGCTCGATAGCATCATGAACCGCAGGGCTAAGCGGAAGCGCCTGCGACGCTAAGGGAATGGCCTGCAAAACGGCGATAATAAGAGCGAGCTTTATCCAATACGTTGATGACAACATCGAAACTCCGTCTCCATAATGTTGTGCAACGCATTGTCATCATTTGAAATACTTAATCTGTGATCTCTTTATAATTCATTAGTACGAGTCGTCGTTTCAGAAAAGCGCCCAACCATCGGGTTTGGGCAAAAAAAATCCCGGAACCAGTCCGGGATTTATCAACCTAATCAGTCCGTTTAGCGACGATTACCAAAGATCCGCAGCAGCATCAGGAACAGGTTGATGAAGTCGAGATACAACGTCAGTGCGCCAAGAATGGCGTATTTACGCAGATTGGATGAGTCACGCACATCAATCTGTTCACCGATATTTTTCAGCTTCTGAGTGTCGTAGGCAGTCAGGCCAACAAATACCACCACGCCGATATAGGTAATCGCCCACATCAGCGCATCGCTTTTCAGCCAGAAGTTCACCAGCGATGCCAGCACGATACCAATCAGCGCCATAAACAGCATATTGCCGAAGCCGCTCAGGTCGCGCTTGGTGGTGTAACCGTACAGGCTCATGAAACCGAACATCCCGCCGGTCACCACAAAAGTGCTGGCGATGGATGAGTAGGTATACACGATGAAAATACTGGAGAGCGTAAGCCCGGTTAGGGCTGAATAAAGCATAAACAGCGTGGTCGCCATACCGGCGCTCAAGCGTTGCACCATGCCGGACAGCACAAAGACCAGCGCCAGTTGGGCGATAATCAGCCCAAAGAAAGTAATTTTACTGGAAAAGACAAACATCATTACCGCAGGCGTGTTTGCCGCATACCAAGCGATAAACGCCGTCAGCAACAGCCCGCAGGTCATCCAGCCGTACACCTGCGCCATATAAGTTTGCAGGCCTGAACGGGCCTGCACGATAGAATCGGACCGAGGGTATCGTTCCATGACTTTCTCCTGAATTTCAGTGAAGACTACGTTAAGCGTACCACATCTACAGATTACCAGCGTTCGGCAGCCTGTTTATCGCTGTCTCGCGCTTCCACCCAACGATCGCCTTCCTGGGTCGCTTCACGCTTCCAGAACGGCGCGCGGGTCTTCAGATAATCCATGATAAATTCGCCTGCGTCAAAAGCGCTACTGCGGTGGGCGCTCGTTACGCCAACAAACACAATTTCTTCGCCAGGCCACAATTCGCCAATGCGATGGATAACGGTGACACGCCCCAACGGCCAGCGCGCGCGCGCGGCATCAACAATTTCCCGCAGCGCTTTTTCCGTCATCCCCGGATAATGCTCCAGCGTCAGTGCTTTCACGCTATCGCCGAGGTTGTGATTACGCACTTTGCCAGTGAAAGTGACGACCGCGCCATCTTCATCGCGCTCGGCAAGCCACGGGTATTCGTTACCCACGCTAAACGGCTCATGGCCGACGCGAATTCGGGTATCGCTCATCTTAACCTCCCGTAACCGGTGGGAAAAAAGCCACTTCATCGCCATCCGAAACCGGATGATCGAAGCTCACCAGCGTTTGATTTACCGCCGCCAGCAGCTTGCCCTCTTCCAGTGCGAGCGCCCAGCGCCCCTCTTGCGCCACCAGATGCTGGCGCACGGCTTCCACCGTCGAGAATTCTGGCGCTAACGCCAGAGAATCCGTCCCCACCAGCTCACGAACTTGAGCAAAAAACAGCACATTAATCATAGGAATCCGCCTTGAAATCGCCCGATTTGCCGCCACTTTTCGCCAGCAGGCGAACCGGGCCAATGACCATATCCTTTTGCACCGCTTTGCACATGTCATAGATGGTCAGCGCCGCCACCGATGCAGCGGTGAGCGCTTCCATCTCCACGCCGGTTTTTCCGGTCAGACGGCACAGGGACTCAATGCGCACACGGTTATGTTCCGGCTGCGCTTGCAGGTTGACCTCCACCTTGCTGAGCATCAGCGGATGGCACAGAGGGATCAGCTCCCAGGTGCGCTTGGCGGCCTGAATCCCGGCGATACGGGCGGTTGCGAACACGTCGCCCTTGTGGTGGCTGCCGTCAATAATCATCGACAGCGTTTCCGGCTGCATGGTAACAAACGCTTCAGCGCGTGCTTCGCGAACGGTTTCCGCTTTGGCAGAGACATCCACCATATGGGCTTCACCCGCCGCGTTGATATGGGTCAGTTGCGACATCGTTTATTTCTTCAGATGAGGGTGGAAATTACACGGACGAGTACGAGCATCCAGTTGCGGGGCGATAATGTTGTCCCAGGCCGTTCGGCAGGCTTTGGTTGAGCCAGGCATTGCAAAAATCAGCGTGCGGTTCGCCATGCCTGCAACAGCGCGTGATTGCAGCGTTGCCGTGCCAATTTCTTCAAACGAGAGCATGCGGAACACTTCGCCGAAGCCTTCGATTTCACGGTCAAACAGCGGCAGCAGCGCTTCTGGCGCCTGGTCGCCATCGGTCAACCCTGTGCCGCCGGTAATCAGCACCACCTGCACGTCGTCACGGGCAATCCATGCGGAAACCTGCGCGCGAATTTGGTAGCGGTTTTCTTTGACTATCGCTTTATCGACAATGTGATGCCCCGCTTCTTCGGCAGAATCACGCAGAAAATGACCGGAAGTGTCATCTTCTTCACCACGGCGGTTGGAAATCGTAAGAATAGCAATGCGTGTAGGAATAAATTCAGCGCTCACCTGACTCATTTAAATGCTCCTTGATGACGAATTATCCACCAATATAGGATAAATTCTGGGTAATTCCGGTATTGCCCTGGTGCAGGAAGTGGGTCTGTTTTTTATGCGTTAAGGCTTCGGCAATGCACGCTTCCAGCGCTTGCTGCTGAGAATCATCAGCCAGCAGTTCACGCAGATCTACGCCGCCGTCGCCAAACAGGCACAGATGCAGCTTCCCAATGGACGATACGCGCAGACGGTTACAGCTTGCGCAGAAGTCTTTCTCATACGGCATGATTAAGCCGATTTCCCCTTCATAGTCGGGGTGACAAAAGACCTGCGCCGGGCCGTCGCTGCGTTGACGGATTTGATGAATCCAGCCGCGTTTGAGCAGTTCGTCGCGCAGCACCATGCCTGAGATATGGTGTTTGCGGAACAGCTCGCTGCCTTCGCCGGTTTCCATCAGTTCAATAAAGCGGAGTTGAATGCGGCGCGGTTTGATCCACGCCAGAAAGGTGTCGAGCTGGTGATGGTTAACGTCGCGCATCAGCACGGTGTTGACCTTCACTTTGTCAAAGCCTGCGGTAAAGGCGGCGTCGATGCCGTCCATGACCTGGCGAAATTTATCCTGTCCGGTTATCGCGTGAAACTGACGCGCGTCCAGGCTGTCTACGCTGACGTTGATAGCCGTTAAACCGGCGTCACGCCAGGCGGCGACATCTCGCGCCATACGGTAACCATTCGTGGTTACCGCAATCTGGCGGATAGAGGCGTTTTCTTTCACTGCGGCGATAATATCGGTGAAGTCGCGGCGTAGCGACGGTTCGCCGCCCGTTAAACGGACTTTTTCCGTGCCCAGCGCGGAAAAGGCGCGCGTCACTCGACGGATTTCGTCAATCGACAAAAAGCCTTTGTTGGTGACACCGTTCGGCTGGTAGCCATCGGGCAAGCAGTAGGTGCAGCGAAAATTGCAAACGTCGGTAATCGACAAACGCAGATAGAAGAATCTGCGCGCAAACGCATCAGTGAGTTGTGAAGCCATAGACACCTTTCCAAATACGGGAGGCGAGATAATTTCTTCCCTCGCCCTGGCAACAGAGAACCTGTCGCGGCCAAAGCGCCCTATCTTTCGACTTAGGCACAGAGGCTAGAGTGTTTTGTTCAGTGAGTTGAACTGAACCATGTTATGCCGAATAGTAGCGCGAGAATAACGGTTTCGCCATTTTCGCTTTCGCTATATAAATCTGTACATAGCGACCTGATCGTGCACTTTCCCTACAGAATACGTAAAAATCACGTTTTTGCATTGATATACGTCATTTTGCGCGGGGTGGAGCATCGTCTTTTAGGGGTAGTTACGCTAATGTAAGCCAGTTTGTTTCGAATAAGGAAGTTGTATGCGCAATCGCACTTTTGCCGATCTCGACCGCGTCGTCGCACTCGGCGGCGGGCATGGTCTTGGCCGCGTGATGTCCTCATTATCATCACTCGGTTCCCGTTTGACCGGCATCGTCACAACCACGGATAACGGGGGTTCTACGGGGCGTATTCGTCGCTCAGAGGGCGGGATTGCCTGGGGCGACATGCGTAACTGCCTCAACCAATTAATTACCGAACCCAGCGTTGCTTCTACGATGTTTGAGTATCGTTTTAGCGGTAATGGCGAACTTTCCGGGCATAACCTCGGAAATCTGATGTTAAAGGCGCTGGATAACCTGAGCGTGCGGCCTTTAGAGGCCATCAATTTAATCAGAAACCTGCTGAAAGTTGACGCGTCGTTGATTCCAATGTCGGAACAGCCGGTGGATTTAATGGCTATCGACAGCGAGGGCCATGAAATCTACGGCGAGGTGAATATTGACCAGCTAAAAGTGCCGCCGCAAGCGTTAATGCTCACCCCAACCGTTTCGGCCACGCGCGAAGCGGTACAGGCGATTGCCGAGGCGGATTTGATTCTCATCGGGCCAGGAAGTTTCTACACCAGCCTGCTGCCGATTTTGCTACTGCCGGATATTGCCACAGCGCTACGACGTACACCTGCGCCAATGGTTTACATTGACAACCTCGGGCGCGAGCTAAGCCCTGCGGCGAATCTGAGCCTGAGCGAGCGTATCACCCTGCTGGAGCACTATATCGGCAAATCGGTTATTGATGCCGTGGTGACAATCCCGAAAGTAGACGTGCGCGGGGCGGAGAATAAAGTCATTATTCAACAACCGCTTGAGGCTAGCGACATCCCGTATCGTCACGATCGCAATCTATTACGTGCGGCACTGGAAGAGGCACTTCAGGCATTCGGCTCCCCTTCCTTAAAATCTTAAGGTTGTCTTAAAATTCATCGGGCAGCATAGCGAGCATAATGATTACTGAGTTTATCGCTATGCTTCGCTTATTACGTACACGCCCTACCGTTAGTCGCTTAACCTATATTGTTCTTTTCTCGCTATATATTGCGCTGGCGCTGAACATTGTCTTTTATCGCCAGGCATTTAACCTGCTACCGGTAGACAGCCTGCATAACGCGCTGGTTTTCTTGAGTATGCCGTTAGTCGCTTTTGCCGTCATGGCGATTTGCCTGACGCTTGCCTCATTTGTTCGTCTTGAGCGGCCAGTAGCGACGCTGTTTATTGTGCTCAGCGCCAGCGCTCAGTATTTCATGATGAATTTCGGCATTATCGTCGATCGGTCGATGATAACGAATATTTTGGATACCACAGCGGCTGAAAGTTACGCCCTGGTTTCCGCACAAATGGTGGTGGTACTCACCTTCAGCGCGCTGTTATTTGTCGCCCTGGCCTGGTGGGTCAAAATTAAACCTTCGGCAAACCGGTGGCGCGGCGTCATTATGCGCATCGCCACTGTCGTGGCCTCCACCTTACTTATCGTGTTAGTCGCCGCACTGTTTTATAAAGATTACGCCTCGCTGTTTCGCAATAATAAAGAGCTGGTGAAATCACTGAACCCATCAAACAGTATTGTGGCCGTTAACTCCTGGTATTTTCATCATCAAATGGACAATTTACCGCTGGTGAAAATAGGTGAAGACGCCACGCAAAAAGCCGTGATGAAAAATGGGCCGCGTAAAAACCTGACCATTTTAGTGTTAGGTGAAACCTCTCGCGCCGAGAATTTCTCGCTGGGTGGTTATTCGCGCGAAACCAACCCATTACTCGCCAAAGATAACGTGGTTTATTTCCCTAAAACGGCGTCTTGCGGTACGGCAACGGCGGTTTCCGTGCCGTGCATGTTCTCAAATATGCCACGCACAGGATATGACGAATCGCTGGCACACCATCAGGAAGGGTTGTTGGATATTATTCAGCGTGCAGGCATTCAGGTACTGTGGAATGACAATGACGGTGGCTGTAAAGGCGCCTGTGACCGAGTACCGCACCAGGATGTAACGGCATTAAAGCTGCCAGGACAATGTATTAACGGTGAATGCTACGATGAAGTGTTATTCCACGACCTGGAAAAAACCATTGATTCGATGAAAGGTGACGGGGTTATTGTGCTGCATACCATTGGCAGCCACGGCCCGACCTATTATAACCGTTATCCCCCCGCGTTTCGTCGTTTTACGCCGACTTGTGACACCAGCGAAATTCAATCCTGTAGCCAGGAGCAACTGAAAAATAGCTACGACAACACCATTTTGTATGTCGATTATATCGTCGATAAAGCGATCAAACTGCTGCAATCCAAACAGGATAAGTTCACGGCAAGCCTGGTGTATCTGTCTGACCATGGTGAATCATTGGGTGAAAATGGCGTATATCTGCACGGCCTGCCGTATTCCATTGCGCCAGAAACACAAAAACATGTGCCAATGCTGATATGGTTATCAGACGATTACCAGCAACGCTATGGCGTCAATTACCACTGCCTGCAAAAACAGGCCAAAGAGAATGACTACTCACAGGATAATCTGTTCTCTACAATGTTAGGCCTGACCGGCGTAGAGACACGGGAATATCGCCCAGCGGATGATATCTTAGCCACATGCAAATAGGGGCCAGCAGATGAAGATTTTAGTTGTTGAAGATGATTCCCTGTTGTTACAGGGGCTGATTCTGGCAATGCAAAGCGAAGGATACGCCTGCGATGGCGTCTCGACCGCATCACAGGCGGCGCTTAGCCTCGCTAACGGGCACTACAGCCTGGTGGTTCTGGATTTAGGTCTGCCGGATGAAGACGGCCTGCATTTTCTGGCGCGTATGCGCCAGGAGAAGCAAAGCGTGCCAGTGCTGATTTTAACCGCCCGCGATACGCTTGAAGATCGCGTGAACGGCCTGGACACCGGCGCTGATGACTACCTGGTGAAACCGTTCGCCCTGGAGGAGCTGAATGCGCGCATTCGTTCTTTGCTGCGGCGTAATCTGAATCAGGGTGATAACGAAATTAGCGTTGAAAACCTGCGGCTTAACGTCACTCGCCGCCAGGTATGGTTAGACGGCGAGCTGCTGGAGCTGACGCCAAAAGAGTACGCGCTGCTTTCACGGCTGATGTTAAAAGCCGGTAGCCCAGTGCACCGCGAAATTCTCTACAACGATATTTATAACTGGGATAACGAACCCGCCACCAATACGCTGGAAGTACATATTCATAACCTGCGCGATAAAGTGGGTAAATCGCGGATTCGTACCGTTCGTGGTTTCGGCTATCAGTTAGTTAACTCCATTAAGGCGGATTGACGCATGGCGTTACTTTCCATCCGTAAATGGCCGATGCGCCATCAGTTACTGTTAACCATCGGCGTTATTCTGGTGGTTTGTCAGTTAATTAGCGTGTTTTGGCTATGGCATGAAAGCAAAGAGCAGATAGAACTAGAAGTTGCCACGCTGTTGCATAATCACAACAATGCCAAGCATATTCGCCACGAAGTGCGTGAGGCGGTGGCCAGCCTGTTAGTGCCTAGTCTGCTGATTATCGGCCTTGCGCTGTATCTCTGTTTGCAGGCGGTAAAACGTATCACCCGCCCGCTTGCCGACCTGCAAAAAGAGCTGGATATGCGCACGCCAGGTAACTTACAGCCTATTTTCCTCCAGCAAACGACGGTGGAAGTTGAAGCCGTGACCACCGCGATTAATCAGTTGGTTGAAAATCTCACACAAACGCTCGATCGCGAACGCCTGTTTACCGCCGATGTGGCCCATGAACTGCGCACACCGCTGGCAGGGTTAAGGCTACACCTTGAACTGCTGGAGAAAACCCAGCACCTCACGCTGACACCGCTGCTCCAGCGCCTGGATCAAATGACCGAAAGCGTTGCGCAACTGCTACAACTGGCCCGCGTCGGTCAATCGTTCTCGGCGGGGAGTTATCAGCAGGTTAATCTGCTTATTGATGTGATTGAGCCGCTCAAAGCCGAGCTGGAAACGATGCTGAGCGCACGTGCGCAAACGCTGGTCATTACCGAGCCGACACCGACGGTGATTGTGTCGGGTGATGCCACATTGCTGGGCTTGCTGGTACGCAATCTGGTTGAAAACGCACACCGCTACAGCCCGGAATCATCAACGATTACGCTATCGCTGGCGTCGGAGTCACGCCCAATGCTGGTCGTCGAGGACGAAGGCCCCGGGATTGATGAGTCAAAGGTTGGCGAGCTGAGCCAGGCGTTTGTCCGCATGGATAGCCGTTATGGCGGGATTGGTTTAGGGCTGAGCATCGTTACACGCATTGCACAATTGCATGAAGCGGCATTCTTCTTACAAAACCGCGAAACCACTAACGGCACGCGGGCTTGGGTAGAATTTCAATCATCCAGGCGTTAAAGCGTTTAGTAGGTCAAAGCCCAGTGGCAAAGAAAGCCTGCCACAATCATGACAGAAACGAGTACGGAAAATAGCTGCTGAATATTCAGATTGGACATAACACTACCCCCAATGATTTTGCAGATAGTATCAGTGGAATTTATTAAGCAAAGATTAAGAATCTCCCCTAACAGGTAATCTTACTCGCCATTTTATTCCGGGGTAGCGCTCAGGCCCCTCACTGACGGGGTGTACACTGCGGGTTTTCCGCGCTGTCCATGTCCAAACTGGCTGCGCCAGTATACGCCTTTCAGGTAGGTTCTACGGTTGGCATCCGTGCATGATGCCAACCGCATTTCTTGCAAAATTCCGTGAGTCCTCATCAGGACGCGGCGATAAATAGCTCGCGCAATTGATGCAGACGGTCGCGAATTTCCGCCGCTTCTTCGAACTCCAGGTTCTGTGCATGTTTCAGCATTTGCGCTTCCAGCGTTTGGATCTGCTGCTGTAGCGCTTTTGGCGTCAGTGCAGGGACATCGGCCTCGACAATTTTCGCTGCCGTTCGTGACTTGCCACGCCCTTTCGCTTTGGTTTTCGCCAGCCCCTCGCCCATCGCCAGAATATCAACCACGTCTTTGACCAGCCCTTGCGGAACAATGCCGTGTTCTTCGTTGTAGCGCTGCTGTTTCTCTCGACGCCGTTCGGTTTCACCGATCGCTTTCGCCATCGAAGGAGTGATTTTATCGCCGTACAGAATCGCTTTACCGTTGATGTTACGCGCGGCACGACCAATGGTCTGGATTAGCGAACGCTCGGAACGCAGGAAACCTTCTTTATCGGCATCCAGAATCGCCACCAGAGAGACTTCTGGCATGTCCAATCCTTCACGCAACAGGTTAATCCCCACCAGCACATCAAACTCGCCAAGGCGCAAATCACGGATGATTTCCATACGCTCAACGGTGTCGATATCCGAGTGCAGATAACGCACCCGTTCGCCGTGCTCTTCTAAATATTCGGTAAGGTCTTCCGCCATACGTTTGGTCAGCGTAGTAACCAGCACACGCTCGTTAATCACCGAACGTTTACGGATTTCCGATAGCAGATCGTCCACCTGAGTGCCGACAGGGCGTACTTCGATCAATGGGTCGAGCAATCCGGTTGGGCGTACGACCTGGTCAATGACGTCGCCACCGGATTTTTCCAGCTCATAGTTGCCCGGCGTCGCCGAGACATAAATGCTTTGCGGTGCCAGCGCTTCAAATTCTTCAAACTTCAGCGGGCGGTTATCCAGCGCCGACGGCAGGCGGAAGCCGTATTCAACCAGCGTTTCTTTGCGCGCACGGTCGCCGCGATACATCCCGCCAATTTGCGGAATGGTGACGTGGGATTCATCAATTACCAGCAGGCCATCGGCAGGCAGGTAGTCAAACAGCGTTGGCGGCGGCTCGCCCGGCCCGCGCCCGGAAAGGTAGCGCGAGTAGTTTTCAATGCCCGAGCAGTAGCCCAGCTCGTTCATCATCTCGAGGTCAAACTGGGTACGCTGGCTCAGACGCTGTTCTTCCAGCAGTTTGTTATTCGCCAGCAGCACTTTGCGCCGCTCCGCCAGCTCAACTTTGATCTCCTCCATCGCTTGCACAATGCGCTCGCGCGGCGTGACGTAGTGCGATTTCGGGTAGATGGTATAGCGTTGAATGGTTGACTCAACGTGCCCGGTCAGCGGGTCGAACAGTGAAAGCCGCTCGACTTCTTCATCGAACAGTTCGACGCGCAGCGCAAGGTCATCCGACTCCGCAGGGAAGATGTCGATCACTTCGCCGCGTACGCGGAAAGTCGCGCGCTGGAATGCCTGATCGTTGCGGGTGTACTGCAAGTCAGCCAGACGACGCAGAATAGAACGCTGGTCGATTATCATGCCGACCGTCAGGTGCAGCATCATTTTCAGGTACAGATCCGGGTCGCCCAGGCCGTAGATAGCGGAAACCGATGCCACCACGATAACGTCGCGGCGCTCAAGCAACGCCTTAGTGGCTGAAAGGCGCATCTGCTCGATGTGCTCATTCACCGAGGCGTCTTTTTCAATAAACGTGTCGGAGCTTGGGACATAGGCTTCTGGCTGGTAGTAATCGTAGTAGGAGACGAAATACTCCACTGCGTTTTCCGGGAAGAACGCTTTCATCTCGCCGTACAACTGCGCCGCCAGCGTTTTGTTCGGCGCAAGCACCATTGTCGGGCGTTGGAGGTCTGCAATGACGTTTGCCACGGTAAAGGTTTTGCCTGAACCGGTCACCCCCAGCAGCGTCTGGTGCGCCAGGCCGTCTTCCAGCCCTTCTTTCAGGCGCGCGATCGCGGCAGGCTGGTCGCCGGAGGGACTAAATGCAGAATGTAATTTAAAGGATTTACTCATGAGCAACGCTACCTGATGACGAATGGGCTGGCTGGGGATTAATTCTACTCGCCACTTGCCGAATTGCCAATAAAAAATACTGGATATAAACACAGTAATACATTATCGTATTTGGTATACACAGCGTAACGGCAAGCAAGAGCGGCTGAAATTTATCCTCTGACCAGATAAAACACCAGCCAGATGAGGTTATCCCCAGAATTTTTTCTCTTTTAACATTTGTCAATATTGGTCATGAAAGTTTTGTGGCAATCCATAGCACTTTTCAACACGGCATTGCTTTTACGTATCTTATTGATAACAAATGAAAACGTTAAAAAGCCGCGTTTCGCATCAATTCATGCGCAAGCCGCATGTTCTCTCGTTTACCGCGTGTTTTCTAACTCTAATACACAGGGTTATCCACAGGAATAGTGGATAACTACCTCTAGCCCCTATCCCTCGCCATCCGGCGATTTGCGCAACAGAGGGCAAAACGGCGAGCAAAAATTTTTTTTAGTCCCAATTTTGATATGCATCAGCGAAAAAGCCCGGCCATTTTTTCGTGACCACAGTCGAATTCTTTACGTTTTCTGCGAGTTATCGCTTACGAATGAAGATAACCCACAGAAATACAATACAAGCGGATAAAGCCGTTTAGAGCGCGCTCAGATCAAGATATTCACCCAGCGGCTGCGATTCAACAGCGTCACCCAGCCACGGGATTTCGCCAAGCATCGGCGCTGGCAGCATTCGCTGTAGGGTGCTGAGGTACTCGGCGTGACGACGCCCTGGCGGTATGACATCGTTCGCAACCCAACCCGCCAGTCGCAGCCCCGCTTGTTGAATGGCTTGTGCGGTTAGTAGCGCGTGGTTGATACAGCCAAGCTTAACGCCCACCACCAGAATCACCGGCAGTTGCTCCGCCAGCACCCAGTCGGCCAGCGTTAACGTCGGCGATAGCGGCGTAAACCAGCCCCCCGCGCCTTCAACCAACACCCAGTCAGCCTGCGTTTCTAACGCGCGCAGGCCCGCAGACAGCACGCTGGCTTCAATCGGGCGCTGTTCATCGGCGCTGATAATATGCGGAGAGGTCGGCTCGGCAAAGGTATACGGATTTACCTGTTCGTAGGTTAGCGGCAACACGCTGTTGCGCTGTAGTGCCAGAGCATCGCTATTGCGCAACCCTTCATCCGTCATTTCACTGCCGGAGGCCACCGGTTTGTAGCCCGCAGTTCGCCAGCCGCGCAATGCGGCGGCTTGCAATAACGCAGTGCTGACCACCGTTTTTCCCACTTCGGTATCGGTTCCGGTCACATAGTAGCGTTTAGTCACGCGTAATCACTCCTGTAAAAAGATGGTAAGTCAGCGGGCATTCCCCCGCTTGCGACGGCCACGCCAGTTGCAGTTGTTGTAGCCTGCCGCGCGTCAGCGGTAGCGGGCTACGCCCCTGATGGAGGTGCGTCGCGCCTATCCCTTTCAGCGAGCGCATTGCGCTTAATGCATCGGGGAATGGCAAAGTCATGGTGGTTGAAGTACAACGCGCATTGAAGCCCGCCAGCGCTGCGCGCAGCGTTTCCTCCGCCAGAAAACGGTTTGCGTGCGGATGATTATCCACCGCTTGCCAGGCTTGATTTAACTCGGGTAACGACCCTGCCGTCAGGGTGGTAAACGCCAGCGTGCCGCCGGGGCTAAGCTGGCGATACAAACCGGCAAGCGCCACATCAATGTCGCTACACCACTGAATCGCCAGATTGCTCCACACCAAAGAAAACTCGCCGCCGGGCAGCGGGATATCTTCAATATCCGCCAGCAGATAGCGGTCTGCGGCCTGTTGGCGCTGCGCCTGTTCCAGCATCTCGGCACAGAGATCTAATGCGGTGACATGGCTGCCTCTATCGCGCCAATAACGGCTGTAACTCCCCGGCCCGCATCCGGCATCCAGCACCGTTTCAAACGTCTGAGGTGGAAGCTGTTCCAGTAAATGCGCGGCACTTCGGCGCTGGAGTTCATCATGTTGATGGTAAGAGGTTGCCGCGCGACTAAACGCGGCTGCCACGGCCTGTTTATCAACCCTCGCCATGCAACACCTCCAGCAGATGCGTAATATCCTGCGCCTGATGAGCGGCGGTCAGCGTCAGGCGCAGGCGCGCAGTGCCCGCTGGCACTGTCGGCGGGCGGATAGCCGTCACCCAACAGCCCTGTTCGCGCAGCCGTTCAGCCAACTGTAGCGTCCGGGCATTGTCGCCGACGATCAGCGGCTGAATAGCGCTTTGTGAGTCGCTTAACGGGTAGGCCAGCCCGCTGGCTCCGTGGCGAAATTCAGCCACGCGCTGCGCCAACGTTTCACGCCGCTGCTGCCCGTCGTCGCTCTGAATGACCGCCAACGCCGCCTGGAGCGCCAGCGCTTGTGCAGGGGGCATGGCGGTGCTGTAAATCAAGTGGCGGGCAAACTGCAAAAAGTAATCCGCCACCACATGGCTGCATAATACCGCCGCGCCGCTCAGGCCAAACGCTTTACCAAAGGTCACAACCAGCAATTCAGGATGAACGCCCTGCTGCTGGCAACTGCCGCGCCCGTTGTCGCCGTCAACGCCAATACCGTGCGCGTCATCAACCATCAGCCAGGCCTCGGCCTGCCGCGCGGCGAGGGCGATGTCTGCCAGCGGTGCACGGTCGCCGTCCATACTGAACACGCCCTCCGTCACCACCAGTTGCTGCCCGTCGCACGGCGCCGCCAACAGCCGGGCGAGGTGCTGGCTGTCGTTGTGTTGAAAACGCCGAAGCTGTGCGGCGTTTTGCGCCGCCGCTTCCAGCAGTGAGGCATGGCTTAAGCGGTCGGCGACAATGCGGTCTTCACGGCCTGCCAGCGCGGCAATCACCGCCTGATTCGCGGCAAAGCCGGAGATAAACAGCAGCGCGCGGTCATAGCCCAGCCAGTCGGCAAGCTGCTCTTCCAGGCGCTGATGCGCCTGGTGATAGCCCGTCACATGACCGGAGCCGCCGGAGCCAACGCCGTATAGCTCCGCGCCCTGCTGCCAGGCGCGTATCACTTGCGGGTGCTGGCTCAGCCCTAAATAGTCATTACTGGAGAAATTGCGATAGCGGCGCTCGCCGCACACCAGCCAGCGCCCTGCGCCTTGTTGCAGCGGCTGGCGGCGGCGAAAAGCCTGCGCTTCGTGGCGTTCAGCAACCGCGTGTTCGATGCGTTGTTGCCAGCTCATACCGCCGCCGCGTTGTAGTATTCCTCAGTATCTGGCGTCATCAGCGCCTGTTCCAGACGCTGTTGCTGCTCGTTGTCCCCGGCAGTAACCGTGGTTTGCTGCGGGTTTAACCCTAGTTTTCGGAACAACTGCAAGTCTTTGTCTTCTTCCGGGTTCGGGGTGGTCAGCAGTTTGCAGCCGTAGAAAATAGAGTTCGCGCCAGCCATAAAGCACATGGCTTGCGTTTGCTCGTTCATCTGCTCGCGCCCCGCAGAAAGACGTACGTGCGAAGTCGGCATCATGATCCGCGCAACGGCAATAGTGCGAATAAAATCAAAGGCATCTACGTCGTCGTTATCCGCCAGCGGCGTCCCTTTTACTTTCACCAACATATTGATAGGCACGCTTTCCGGCGGCGTCGGCAGATTAGCCAGTTGCAGCAATAGCCCAGCGCGGTCGGTCACGGTTTCGCCTAAACCGACAATCCCGCCAGAGCAGACTTTAATCCCGGCATCGCGCACTTTATCCAGCGTGTCCAGGCGTTCCTGATAGCTGCGCGTGGTGATGATGTTGCCGTAAAATTCCGGCGAGGTGTCGAGGTTGTGGTTGTAGTAATCCAGCCCCGCCGATGCCAGACGCTGCGCCTGGCTATCGGACAACGTGCCGAGCGTCATACAGGCTTCCAGCCCCATTTCTTTCACGCCCTGCACCATCTGTTCGAGGTATGGCATATCGCGGTCGTGCGGGTTTTTCCATGCCGCTCCCATACAAAAACGGGTAGAGCCTGCCTGCTTGGCTTTGCGCGCCGAGTCCAGCACCTGTTCGACTTCCATCAGGCGCTCGCTTTCCAGCCCGGTTTTGTAGCGCGAGCTTTGCGGGCAGTATTTGCAGTCTTCCGGGCACGCGCCGGTTTTAATCGACAGTAGCGTACTGACCTGCACCTGACGTGGGTCGAAATGCTGGCGATGAACTTGCTGAGCTTCAAACAGTAAATCCAGCAGGGGTTTTTCGAAAAGAGCGGTAACTTGCGACATTGTCCAGCGTAAAGGGTGAGCCATTGGCTTCTCCGGGGGTTTTGTTAATTTTCGGATCGGTTTATACTTGTAAACCTAAAACTTTTCAAAATGGTTTACAAGTCGATTATGACAACGGACGATCTCGCCTTCGATCAACGCCATATCTGGCATCCCTACACTTCAATGACCGCGCCACTGCCGGTGTATCCGGTAGTTTCTGCCGAAGGCTGTGAGCTACAGCTTGCCAACGGCGACCGTCTGGTTGACGGTATGTCGTCCTGGTGGGCGACCATTCACGGCTACAATCACCCACGCCTCAATGCGGCGATGAAAACGCAAATCGACCAGATGTCGCATGTGATGTTTGGCGGGATCACGCACCCGTCTGCCGTCGCGCTGTGCCGCAAGCTGGTCGCGATGACGCCGGAGCCGCTGGAGTGCGTTTTCCTCGCGGATTCAGGATCGGTGGCGGTGGAAGTGGCGATGAAAATGGCCTTGCAGTACTGGCAGGCTAAGGGCGAGCCACGCCAGCGTTTTCTGACCTTCCGCAACGGTTATCACGGCGATACGTTCGGGGCGATGTCGGTATGCGACCCGGATAATTCGATGCACAGCCTGTGGAAGGGGTATTTGCCGGAAAACCTGTTCGCTCCTGCACCACACAGCCGTTTTGACGGTGAGTGGGACGAATACGATATGGTGTCATTTGCACGCCTGATGGCGGCGCATCGTCATGAAATTGCAGCGGTGATTATCGAGCCTATCGTGCAGGGAGCGGGGGGAATGCGGATGTATCACCCTGAGTGGCTCAAACGTATTCGTAAAATGTGTGACCGCGAAGGCATATTGCTGATTGCCGATGAGATAGCCACCGGATTTGGCCGTACCGGCAAGCTGTTCGCCTGTGAACACGCGGGGATCAGCGCCGATATTCTGTGCCTCGGCAAAGCGTTGACCGGCGGTACGATGACGTTATCCGCCACCATCACCACTCGTCAGGTTGCACAAACCATCAGCAATGGCGAGGCGGGCTGCTTTATGCACGGGCCGACATTTATGGCTAACCCGCTGGCCTGCGCGGTCGCCACGGAAAGCCTTGCCATACTGGAGAGCGGCGAGTGGCAAACGCAGGTTGCCGCTATTGAGCGTCAGTTGAAGCGTGAACTGGCCCCTGCCAGTGATTCACCGTGGGTTGCCGATGTGCGCGTGCTGGGGGCAATTGGCGTGGTAGAAACGCGCTATCCGGTCAATATGGCGCGCTTGCAGCGTTTCTTCGTCGAGCAAGGCGTCTGGATCCGTCCTTTTGGCCGCCTGATTTACCTGATGCCCCCTTATCTCATCGCCCCGGAGCAGTTGACACGCCTGACCCGATCGGTCTGTCTGGCGGTTGAACAAGAAACATTTTTTATCGATTAAAGCGCAGAAATTTCGTTCGCTAGCCGCTACACTCCTTTGTTAATCAGTCGATTAACAAAGGAGGCAGTCGATGAAATTAGTCAGCCACGATCTGCGTGATGGCGAAAAACTCCCCCACAGCCAGGTTTTTAATGGCATGGGCTATGACGGCGGAAATCTTTCTCCCCATCTGGCGTGGGATGACGTCCCCGCAGGCACAAAAAGTTTTGTGGTGACCTGTTACGATCCCGACGCGCCAACCGGTTCCGGCTGGTGGCACTGGATTGTCGCTAATATCCCGGCAGATATTCGAGAACTGCCCACTGGCGCAGGTTCTGGGCTGGTAGGTTTACCGGCCAGCGCGCTTCAAACCCGCACCGACTTTGGTAAAGCGGGCTACGGTGGCGCAGCGCCGCCGAAAGGCGAGACTCACCGTTATATCTTCACCGTACATGCGCTCGACGTGGACAAAATCGACGTTGATGAAGGTGCTAGCGGGGCGATGGTCGGTTTTAACGTCCATTTCCACAGCCTCGGCAGCGCGTCAATCACAGCGCTGTTTAGCTAATTCGCCACACGCAGTATCTGCCCTGCCGGGGAAACCTCGCAGGGCTTTTTTATGTAATTTTCTGACGAAAAACCAACAGACAGGAAGGCAAACAAGACGAGCTACGGCGAAGGGAAATTTATCTTGTGAAGATAGTCACAGTTTAAAAACAAACACGCCAACGACAAAGGTGATTTAAATCACAAAAAAGTCGTGAATAACGGCGGTATTTTAACTTTGTAGCCGACTTTCAGTGCATTTATGTGACAAGCATCACTAAAAACAGCCTTTGAGTGGGAGTTGTATGGTGACATTAATCACAAAGAGCCCTCGAGTACGCGAGATGAAAACGGCGTGATAGAGTCGATTTTGCATACAGAACGACTGGATGGTTTTTGGCGAAACCACCGCAACTATTACGACGCGCAGCATCTTTACCGCGCACCACGAGGGGTCTTTTATGTTATCACCAGATATCAAGGTCAAGATACAGAATTTTGGCCGTTTCCTCAGCAATATGGTGATGCCCAATATTGGCGCATTCATCGCCTGGGGCTTAATTACCGCGTTATTTATTCCCACCGGTTGGCTGCCTAATGAAACGTTAGCCAAACTTGTTGGCCCGATGATCACTTACCTGTTGCCGCTGCTAATCGGTTATACCGGTGGCCGTCTTATTGGCGGCGAGCGCGGCGGTGTTGTGGGCGCTATCACTACCATGGGCGTTATCGTCGGCGCGGATATGCCGATGTTTATGGGTTCAATGATTGCAGGCCCGCTGGGCGGCTGGGCCATTAAGCGGTTCGACCGCTGGGTCGATGGCAAAATCAAAAGCGGTTTTGAGATGTTAGTAAATAACTTCTCCGCCGGGATTATCGGGATGCTGCTGGCGATATTGGCCTTCATGGCTATCGGGCCGTTGGTTGAATTGCTGTCGAAAGCGCTGGCCTCGGGCGTCAACATTATGGTGCAAAATAACCTGCTGCCGTTGACCTCTATTTTTGTCGAACCGGCCAAAATCCTGTTCCTGAATAACGCCATTAACCACGGTATTTTCTCCCCGCTGGGTATTCAGCAGGCAACAGAAACGGGCAAATCTATTTTCTTCCTGATTGAAGCGAATCCAGGGCCAGGTTTGGGCGTGCTGTTAGCGTATATGACCTTTGGCAAAGGCAGCGCGAAGCAGTCTGCCAGCGGAGCGGCGATTATTCACTTCTTTGGCGGTATTCACGAAATCTATTTCCCGTACGTGTTGATGAACCCGCGCTTAATTCTGGCGGTGATTCTGGGCGGTATGACCGGCGTATTTACGCTGACGCTGTTCAACGCAGGCCTGGTCTCCCCGGCGTCTCCTGGGTCTATTTTTGCCGTACTGCTAATGACGCCGAAAGCGTCGCTGATTGGCGTCGTGCTGTCTATTCTGGCCTCGACGCTGGTGTCGTTCCTCACCTCCGCCATGTTGCTGAAGCGCGTTCGCGTCGGCGATGAAGAGAGCAATGGTCTGGCCGAAGCCACCCGCCGGATGCAGAGCCTGAAACAGCAATCTAAATCCGGCGGCAGCGTTTCTGGCACACAGCCACAGCCTGCGGCGTCTGCCACGCTCGATTTAGCGAAAGATCTGCATCATGTTCGCAAAATTATCGTCGCCTGCGATGCCGGTATGGGTTCCAGCGCTTTGGGGGCTGGCGTGCTGCGCAAGAAAGTGAAAGATGCCAATCTGACGCATATTTCTGTCACCAACTGCGCCATTAACAGCCTGCCGGAAGACGTTGATTTAGTCATCACCCATCAGGATTTAACCGAGCGGGCCATGCGTTTTGCTCCGCAAGCGATGCATATGTCGCTGAGCAACTTCCTCGATAGCGGGCTGTATACTGACTTAACCACCCGCTTACTGGCGGCCAAGCTGCCGTCCGCCGCCAACGATAGCCGACTGATTAATCAAACGATTATCGCCGCTAACGATGACGCGTTCACACCAGCGGAGCGCGAAGAAAACCTGTTTGAACTGAGTGCTGAAAACATCTTCCTCAACCTGCACGCCGATAACAAACAGCAGGCCATTCGTTTTGCCGGTGAAATGCTGGTGTCCGGCGGCTACGTTGAGCCGGACTATGTAGACGCTATGCTGGCGCGTGAAGCGCTGACCACCACCTATCTTGGAGAGTCCATCGCCGTACCTCACGGCACTGTAGAAGCCAAAGACCGCGTGCTGCGCACCGGGATTGTCATTTGCCAATACCCACAGGGTGTGCGATTCGGCGATGAGCCGGATGACATTGCCCGGCTGGTTATCGGCATTGCCGCCCGCAATAACGAGCACGTGCAGGTTATCGCCCGCTTAGCCAACGCGCTGGATGATAAAGACGTTATCGAACGTCTGACACAGACCACCAGCGTCCAGGAGATCTTGCAGCTTCTTTCTGGCGAGCAAGCGGCATAACACGAGGGTCTGACGCCCGTGGGCGTCAGGGCTGGGGCTATCCGCCCCACTTTTACAGCGACACTTTTCAAGGTAGACATTCATGAAAGCAATTCATTTTGGCGCAGGGAATATTGGTCGTGGTTTTATCGGCAAACTGTTGGCAGACGCGCAGGCGGAATTAACCTTTGCTGATGTTAACCAGCCGTTGGTCGATCAGCTTTCACATCAGCAGCGCTATCAGGTCAACGTCGTGGGCGAAAACGCGCGCATTGAGCAGGTCAATCGGGTCAGTGCGATTAACAGCAACAGCAGCGATGCCATTCAACAGATTTCCCAGGCTGATATCATCACCACCGCCGTTGGCCCGCAGGTGCTCGGCAAAATCGCCCATACGCTGGCGCAAGGTTTGATCGCCCGCCATCACAGCGGGAATCATCAGCCGATGAATATTATTGCCTGTGAAAATATGGTGCGCGGCACGAGCCAGCTCAAGCAGCACGTTCTCCAGGCGCTGCCCGCAGAGCTTCACTCGTGGGTGGAAGAGCACATCGGTTTTGTCGATTCCGCAGTCGATCGCATTGTGCCTCCGGCCTCCGCCGCCAACGATGATCCGCTGGATGTGACGGTTGAAACCTTTAGCGAGTGGATTGTTGACCGCACCCAGTTCAAAGGGCAACTGCCGGAGATTGCCGGAATGGAACCTACCAGCAATTTGATGGCCTACATTGAGCGTAAGCTGTTCACCCTCAATACGGGCCACGCGATTACCGCTTACCTTGGTCAACTGGCGGGCTATCACACCATTCGCGACGCAATTTTAGACCCAGCCATTCGCGACACGGTGAAGCAAGCGATGGTAGAAAGCGGCGATGTGCTTATTCAGCGCTATGGTTTCGATGCCGAACAACACGCGGCCTATATCGAAAAAATAGTGACGCGTTTTGAAAACCCGTATTTGCACGACGAAGTAGAACGCGTGGGCCGCCAACCGCTGCGCAAGCTGAGTGAGAACGACCGTTTAATCAAGCCATTGCGCGGTACGCTGGAATATGGCTTGCCTAATCATCATTTGATTATTGGCATTGCCGCCGCCTTGCACTATCAAAGCCGCCAGGATCCACAGGCACAAGAAATGGCAAACTTATTGGATGAAAAAGGTGTAACAAACACGGTTATCGAGATTTGCGGCCTGCAAGACCAGCCAGAACTTGTGGCACAGATAGTGAGTGTGTATAACGCCATGCAACGCAAAGTATGATGTAACCCATATGGTTGGAGTTGTCGGCGAGCGGCAACTCCAAAATAAGAAGGGTAAGATGAAACAAAACCATCTGCGCATGACCGCGCAACCAGAGACTAACAGTCAGCAACCGAAGGCTGCCGCACCAGAGAAGCCGCGACTATCGGACAATAAAACTACGATGATGGCCACCATGGACGAATCTGAGCTTTATAAGAATCAGGCGGTTGAAAACCGGATTCTGGAAAGACTTAACGCCCGGCAAACGCTGACGGGATTTATTCAGACTACAGTCGGGCTACTAGCCGAAGCGGTAGATTTGCTGATCCTACAAGCCTTTCGCAAGGACGATTACGCCGTGAAATATGCGGTAGAACCGTTGCTTGAGGGCAGCGGCCCGCTGGCTAATTTATCGGTACGCCTGAAACTTATCTACGCGCTGGGCGTCATCAGCCGTGATGAATATGAAGATGTTGAGCTGTTATTGGCGCTGAACAATGAGCTACAGCACGAAAACAAAATCTACAGTTTTACCGATGATGAAATTCTGGGGCCTATCAATATGCTGCACTGCATGACGGCACTGCCACCGCCGCCGACGCTGCATATGCCTGAAGATGTCGTCGATGACTCTCTGGTGACAATGCAAGAACAGCGCTATCAACAAATGGTGCGCTCTACGCTGGTACTCAGTGTGACCGATTTAGTCACCAGCTTAACGCACAAAAAAGCCTTTTAAGATGGCAGCAAGCGATGGCAAAGCCAATCGCTACTGCCACAGAGATAAACAGCCTTCCCCCATCGTTTCCCCCTGGTTTATGCAGAGATAAGTCGCCAAAAAAACAGGTGATTTTTGTCATCATGTCTTCCCGTTTCGCTCAACTTAGTATAAAAAGGCTGCTTTTACAGGATTCAACTTTCACTTAAATTAGCCTGGAGCAACATGAACACTTTCTCGGTTTCTCGTCTGGCGCTGGCATTGGCTTTTGGCGTGACACTGACTGCTTGCAGCTCAACACCTGCGGATCAGCAACCGTCTGACCAGACCGCCCCTGGAACAGCATCTCGCCCGGTATTGACGGCAGATGAAGCGCAAAACTTTACCGCTGCGCGCTATTTCTCATCGTTAACCCCTAACGCTGCGGCCTGGTCCCCGTCATCTATCGCTATTCCAGCGAAAGCCGACTTCGTGGTTGGCCCTGCGGGCACGCAGGGTGTGACGCACACCAGCATTCAAGCAGCCGTTGATGCAGCCATTGCTCGCCACAGCAGCGCACGTCAGTACATCGCGATTCTGCCAGGTGAGTACACCGGCACAGTTTACATTCCTGCGGCTCCGGGCAGCCTGACCCTTTACGGCACTGGCGAAAAAGCCATCGACGTGAAAATCGGCCTGGCCATTGACTCGCAGATGGACCCATCAAGCTGGCGTCGTCTGGTTAACCCAGGTGGCAAATATATGCCGGGCAAACCAGCGTGGTACATGTTCGACAACTGCCAGAGCAAGCACAGCGCCACCGTGGGAGTGATGTGCTCTGCGGTCGTGTGGTCACAAAACAATGGCTTACAGCTACAAAACCTGACCATTGAAAACAATCTGGGCGACGGCGTTGACGCAGGTACTCATCAGGCGGTTGCGCTGCGCAGCGATGGCGATAAAACGCAAATCAACAACGTCAATATTCTGGGCCGCCAGAACACCTTCTTCGTCACCAACAGCGGCGTTGAAAACCGTCTGCAAAACAACCGCCAGACCCGCACGTTGGTCAGCAATAGCTACATTGAAGGTGATGTTGATATCGTCTCCGGTCGCGGTGCTGTGGTCTTCGACAACACGGATTTCCGCGTGGTGAACTCTCGTACCCAGCAGGAAGGCTACGTGTTTGCACCGGCAACACAGTCCAATATTTATTACGGTTTCCTCGCGACCAACAGCCGCTTTACCGCCGCAGGTGATGGCGTGGCGCAACTGGGCCGTTCCCTGGATGTAGACAGCAACACCAACGGCCAGGTCGTCATTCGCGATAGCGCGATTAACGAAGGCTTTAACGTTGCCAAACCGTGGGCCGATGCGGCGATTTCAAAACGTCCGTTCAGCGGAAATACCGGTGCGGAAGATGAAAAAGGTCAGATGAAACGCGATCTGAATGACCGTAACTTCAACCGCATGTGGGAATACAACAACCGAGGTGTGGGAAGCCATATCGTGGCTGAACCGAAGAAATAAGCCCCCTCACCTTATCAAAGCCCATGCCTGACATGGGCTTTTTCATATCTGCCACATAGATAAAAAATATAATTAATTGATTTTAATGATATTTAACATCTTTTTCTTTTCTCGCCTTTGTGACTGAATTAACAACATCACCAGGCGATGTCATGACATCATCCTGCCGCTAAGAGCTTAATGGGATAGGCTCTAAGTCATCTCAGAGAGAACGACAAACCTTTATCAATAACAGCTTCCCTGAATACTGAATTGAAATGGCACGCAGCAGTAAGCTCGAATCTGTCTCCAAATTACAAGGCGTGACCATGAACTCGTCAATAACGGCTGTTTGATTAATTCCTGATGTCACGCACCTATTTTAAACAGCCACTATTTTTCTTAGTCGCTGTAAAAAGGAGTGACTTGAATGAAATTAACCGTATTAGGCGGTGGTGGCGTTCGCGCCCCCTACCTGGCAAAAACATTAGCATTACAGTCTAAAGAACTCGCCCTGACTGAAATATGCTTAATGGATATCAATGAAGAAAAACTGGCTATTTATGGCGGCCTTGCGCAGACCATTGTTCATCAAATTAATCCACAGCTACAAGTATGTTTAACTGCCGATGCCACCGAAGCATTAAAAGAAGCAAATTATGTTATTACCACCCTGCGCGTTGAAGGCGATGCCGGAAGAGTCTTTGATGAAAAGCTGGCGCAGAAATTTAATATTTTAGGCCAGGAAACCACCGGCATTGGCGGTTTTGCGATGTCGCTGCGTTCTATTCCGGTATTGAAACACTATCTTGATTTAGCGCGCCAGGTTTCGGCAAAAGAAGTGTTGTTTTTTAACTTTACCAACCCATCAGGGATCGTCACCCAAGCGCTGATAAACGCCGGATATCATAATGTGTACGGCATTTGCGACGGCCCAGCCAGTTTTATGCGTGAAATCGCCCATCTTCTGGATGTCGATATTATGCGTTTCTCTGCAACCTGTTACGGCCTGAATCATCTTTCGTTTTATCGCGACTTTACCGTTGATGGGCAAGATGTCTCAGCTCAGGTTCTCCGCCATCCGCACTTGTTTAAACAAACAGAAATGAAGCTATTCGATGATGAAACCATCGATATCCTGGAACAAGAGCTGCCCAACGAATATCTCTACTTCTATTTTAATCACCAGGATATTATTCGTTCTATTGCCGATAACGGTGGCGCTCGCGGGGAGTCCATTCAGGATATTAACCGCCGAATGCTGCAAGATCTTAAAGCAAATCAGGCTGCAAGTATTGAACAGCGCTTTGATGTTTTTGCCCGCTACCTGCTGGAGCGAGAAAACAGCTACTTTGCGATAGAAAGTCATGGACGGCGAGATAACCACTATAAAGCACTTAACCTACAGGAATTTATCGCGGCGCCAGACACTGGCGGCTATTCGGGTATTGCACTCAACATTATCAGAGGCCTGCAACGTAAACCGGCTTATCCGATGACCATTCTGGTGAAAAACAATGACAGCATTGCACAACTGCACCCGGATGATGTGATTGAAATAACCTGCGACATCATTGATGGAAAAATAACACCGCGCCATGTCGATGATTTACCCCACTACCAGGCACATATCATTAAAACCATTAAGCACTTTGAAAACCTGACGATTGCAGCCATTGAAAACAAAAGCAAGCACAGCGCAATTCAGGCATTAATGATTCACCCACTCATTAACGATTATCGTATTGCCACGCAGATTCTTGACGCACTGTTAGCGGAATACCAGGCCTACACGGGGGAATGGCATTAGCAAAATGGCGGGAATACTCCCCTGCCATGCATCACGATGACCGGATAATACCATTTTCAACGCTGAGGCCATTATATGAATGATGAACAGAAGTGGTTTAGCATTATTGCTTACGCAGGTGAAAGTTTCTCTTTATTAAACGAGGCATTACAGGCGGCTAAAAGACTTAATCCGCAAGAGGCCGAGCGGATTTTTAGCGAGTCAGAAAAAGTGCTCCAGCAAGCACACCATATCCAAAAAGAACTGCTGCAAGAGGAAATAAGCGGTAAACCAATAGCCTTTTCGATGTTGTTTGTCCACGCCCAGGATCATTTGATGAACGTATTGCTTGCGCAAAATATTTATCGCGAATTTATTGAACTTTATAAAAACAAAGAACAAGGAACATAATATGGATTATCAAAATTTACGGATCCTATTGGTGTGTAATCTGGGTGCTTCGACAAGCGTAATGGTCAGCAAAATGCGCCAAGTGGTCGAAAAGAGCGAGAAATTAAAAGACCAGAATATCTGTATTGATGCGCGTAACGCAGGCGATCTCAGTACCTATATAACAGATTACGATCTGGTTTTGGTCGGGCCACAAATGAAACATAAACTCACCGAGTTAACCGCGATTACCTCACTACATGGCAAGCCTATTGAAGTTATCGATAGCAAGGCTTATGGCCTGGCCGATGGCGCACTCATCCTGAAACAGGCGTTGTATCTTTATCATGTCAACCAGCCAGTCAAGGATGACTCTCGATGATATCTTCACATGCTTTTCTCAATAAGTTTGAGAAACATATGGTCTTTATCGCCACTAAAATTGAGCAGAATCGGTTTATCTCTTCTATCAAGAATGGAATGATTAGCTTAATGGCGATACTGATGGTGGGTTCTATCAGCCTTATCGTGACGGGGTTAGGCAGTTTATTCTCTCCAGACTCGGCAGGCAGCCGTTTTTTTACCCAGTACAGCGAGTTATTACAACTGCCCTTTACCTTCACCTTTGGCTTATTATCCATTTACTGTGCAGTAACCGTTAGCTATCACCATACCCAGCGGATTAATGTCGCACCGTTATACCCGATGATTAGCGCCGTGATGGTCACGCTGATATTAAACAGTAAAATGGTTAATGGTAGCGTTAATATTGCATTTTTAGACTCGCGCGGGCTATTTGTCGCCATTATTTCATCACTGGCAACCGTTGAATTTATCAGTTGGGCCTATCGTAAGAAGATAACTATTCGTATCAGCGGGTTGCCTGATATGATTGCCAAAACCTTTGAGTCGATATTTCCGCTACTGTTTGTCGTTATCGTCGCCTGTTCTGTCTCGATTGCCAGCCAGGCGTACTTTAATCACCAAATTGTCCCGGAACTGTTTACAACCGCGCTAGCCCCTGCAATCAGCGGAATAGATTCCGTCTGGGGTGTGTTCACTATTATTTTCCTCGAAATGGTATTCTGGTTTTTTGGCTTAAACGGTTATGCCATTTTAATTGGTTTTACGCTGCCATTTATGACGCAATATTTGTCGCTCAACGCTGCCAACTTTGCGCAAGGTTTACCAACCGAATACGTCTTTACCGAGGGATGGTGGGGAGCATTTGCCGCCTGTACCGGCTCAGGGATCACCGGTGCGATTGCAATATTAGGATTAATGAGTAAAGCCCCACAGCTTAAAGCCGCCGGGAAAGCGGCGATTGTTCCCTCATTATTCGGGATTTCTGAACCGGTGGTCTACGGTTTTCCTATTGCCTTTAATCCTTACTTTTTCTTTCCTTTTGTTCTCGGTACGCCCATTCTCGCCTCACTGATTTATTTAATTTTCGACGCCGGTTTTATCGGCGGGCCAGTCGCTCAAGTGGGCGGTATTCCCACACCTATTGCGCAGTATTTTATTACGATGGATTGGCGAGCGCCGATTCTGGCTGTCCTCATTATTGTGGCGGGGATGATGATGTACTACCCATTCTTCAAGATGTATGAACGCAGTTTGCTCAAAAAAGAGAGCCAGCTCAGTGCAGAACAGAGTAAATATAACGTGCTGGATTTAGATTTCTGATACAGCGCCGCCATTCGGTGGCGCTGTCTTCACATGTTAGTGAGCGTAAACCACCATCCACATTGGCCCTTGCCCAACGGCATAGCGCCCTTTTTCCTGCAACAGCCCCTGCTCACCGGCAATTTCATACACCGAGATATGGTGTGATTTCTGCCCTGCCGCGATCAGATATTTACCGCTGTTATCAATATTGAAGCCACGCGGCTGGGTTTCCGTAGGCTGGAAGCCTTCAACAGACAGCACGCTGCCGTCCTCCGACACACTAAACACGGTGATAAGGCTAGAGGTGCGGTCACAGGTGTACAGATGGCGACCGTCCGGGGTGATGTGAATATCTGCCGCCCAGCGGGTGTCGGTGAAGTCGGCAGGCATCATATCCAGCGTTTGCACACATTCGATTTTGCCATGCGGATCTTTCAGTTCCCACACATCTACCGAGCCGTTCAGCTCATTGACGCAGTAACCGTACTGTTCATTCGGATGGAACACCATATGGCGCGGGCCTGCGCCTTCAACGGTGGACACTTCTGCCGGGTTTTGCGCCGCCAGGAAGCCGTCGTCGCTCAGGGTAAACAGGCAGATACGGTCTTGCTTAAGTGCCGGAACCCACAGGGTACGGTTGTCCGGGGAGATATTCGCGGAGTGGCAGCCATCCAGCCCTTCGACCACCGTGACCGTATCGCGCGGCAGGCCGTCTTCAAGACGAATCACGCTGACGTTAGCCTGGTTGTAGGAGGCGCTAAAGATAAAGTTGCCTTTGCGGTCAGTCGAAATATGGGTTGGGCTACCCGGCAGCGGCGCTTCGCCCGCGAAGGTTAATGCGCCATCATCTGGGGCGATACGGTAGGCCAGCACGCGAAACTCAGGGCGCACGCCAACGTACAGAAAGCGTTTATCAGGGCTAATGACCATCGGCTGCACCTGACCTGGAACATCCACCACCTGAACCAGCTTCAGGCTGCCGTCATGATTCAGCGTCCACGCATGGATCTGCTGGCTTTCCGGGCTGGCGGTATAAACGGTCTGTTTCATGAATACTCCTTTCTGAAAACATCTAATTTGCGGCTACTTTTCGCGGCCTTGTCCACATCATTTTGCCGTACAGGTATCTCGGTGTACCATCCTGCACAGCGAATTTTCTCTC
The DNA here is from genome assembly GCF_059725275.1 of Kluyvera fluvialis. Taxonomy (NCBI): domain Bacteria; kingdom Pseudomonadati; phylum Pseudomonadota; class Gammaproteobacteria; order Enterobacterales; family Enterobacteriaceae; genus Kluyvera; species Kluyvera fluvialis. The sequence continues at coordinate 3,357,462 of NZ_AP046142.1, forward strand.
TAACTCGAGACAAGAACTATGACTACACGCGTGATTGCTCTGGATCTGGACGGTACGCTCCTGACGCCAAAGAAAACCCTTCTACCTTCTTCATTGGATGCGCTGAATCGCGCCAAAGCGGCAGGGTATCAGTTGATGATCGTTACCGGTCGTCATCATGTTGCCATTCATCCTTTTTATCAGGCACTGGCACTAGATACACCTGCAATTTGTTGTAATGGCACTTACTTGTATGATTATCATGCAAAAAAAGTATTAGATGCCGATCCGATGCCGGTAGAGAAAGCCCAGCAACTGATTACTCTGCTGGATGAACACCAGATTCACGGCCTGATGTATGTTGATGACACCATGATGTATCAGTCGCCCACCGGACACGTCGTTCGCACCCGCAATTGGGCGCAGACCCTGCCAGAGCACCAGCGCCCGTCGTTTACTCAGGTTGCGTCGCTGGCTCAGGCGGCCCATGAAGTGCAAAACGTGTGGAAATTTGCCCTGACCGACGAAAACGGCCAGAAATTGCAGGATTTTGCCCATCACGTCGAGCAAACCTTGCAACTGGAGTGCGAATGGTCGTGGCACGATCAGGTCGATATCGCCCGCCAGGGTAACAGCAAAGGTATGCGCCTGACGCAGTTTATTACCGCCCAGGGCTGGTCAATGCAGGATGTGGTAGCTTTTGGCGATAACTTTAACGATATCAGTATGCTGGAAGCTGCCGGAACGGGTGTCGCGATGGGGAATGCCGCCGACGAAGTGAAAGCGCGAGCGAATGTGGTGATCGGCGATAACACCACGGATGCCATCGCCGACTTTATCAACAATCAGCTGTTGTAATCAGGCGGTGATTGAAACGCTCTTGATTTGCGCATAGAGCCATAGGCCTGGTTTTACCGCCAGGTCATCTCTCGCCCACGGGCTGATACGCGCCCATAGCGTGCGGCCACTCACGTCTAACTGCACCTCGACCTGGCCATTATTGTCGTAGCACTGCACCACTTTGGCATGTAGTACATTACGAATACTGCTTTGCGGTGACGGTTGCAGTACCAGAGAAACATCTGTGGCCTGAATGCGAATGCGCACCGCACTTTGCAGCGGTTTATCCAGCTTGTTTACCCAGATATGCTGGTCGCCCAACGCCAGCGCTGTCATGGCGTAGTGCGGATGATGTTCCAGCACGGTCACGCGCAGAATACTGCTTTGTTGATCCTGCGGCAGCCACGGGTGCATCACGCTACTGCCCCACACCTCTTCGAGGTTGCCAAAGGCTTTGACCTCGCCGCCTTCCAGCACCAGCACTTTATCCGCCAAATGCAGGATCTCGTCCAGCGAGTGGCTGACGTAAAGCATCGGGATGTTTATCTCGCTCGCCAGGCGCTGCAAATAAGGCAGCAGCTCACGTTTACGCGGGATATCAAGCGACGCCAGCGGCTCATCAAGCAGCAGCAATTCGGGCGCGGTGAGTAACGCCCGGCCAATCGCCACGCGCTGTTTTTCCCCACCGGAAAGGCTCCCCGGCAGGCGTTCTAACAGAGGCTCGATACCCAGCAAGGCAACCAGCTTATCAAACTGTTCGGTCATGCTTTTCGCCATGCCGTAACGCAGGTTGCCGCGCACTTTATAATGCGGGAACAGTCGGGCATCCTGGAAAACGTAGCCCACGCGGCGTTGTTCTGGCGCCAGGCATACGCCCTGCTCAACGTCATTCAACACGCGGCCATTCAGGACAATACGCCCCGTCTGGGGTTTGGTCAGCCCGCTAATCGCGTTGATCAGCGACGTTTTACCCGCGCCGGAAACGCCAAAAACGGCGGTTATCCCGGAGGCAGGCAAGGATTCATTAATGTTCAGGCAGTGCGTGCCCAGCGTCTGGCTAAAATTCAGTTCCAGCATAATTTAGCCTCCGATCCGGCGACGGCTGATGCGCGCCAGCCATTCGGAAATCATCAGTGAGATCAACGCCAGCACGATAGAAATCAGACACAGGCGAGCTGCTGCGCTTTCGCCGCCGGGCGTCTGAATCAAGGTATACATCGCCGAAGGGATGGTGCGCGTTTCGCCAGGAATATTAGACACAAAGGTAATCGTCGCCCCAAACTCGCCCAGCGAGCGGGCAAAAGCCAGCACCGTGCCAACAATAATCCCCGGTAACATCAGCGGCAGCGTAATGGTGTAAAACACCCGCCAGCGCCCTGCTCCCAGCGTGCGCGCCGCCTGTTCCAGTTTAATATCAACGCTTTCCAGCGCCAGGCGAATGGCTCTGACCATCAGCGGGAATGACATCACCGCCGCAGCCATCACCGCACCGCGCCAGCTAAAAGCAAAGGTCAGACCGAACCAGTCATACAGCCAGGCCCCGATAAAACCGCGCCGCCCCATCGCCACCAGCAGCAAATACCCCACCACCACCGGCGGTAAAACCAGCGGCAGGTGGAGAAGGCCGTCGAGCAGCGCCTTTCCGGGGAAGTTGCGGCGAACCAGTAGCCAGGCGAAGAAGATCCCAAACGGCAGGCTAAATACCACAGCCAGGGATGACACTTTTAGGCTCAGCAAAACCGCCTGCCATTCGGGGTCGGTCAATATCATTAGCGAGTCGTAAATCCGTAACGTTTAAAGATTTCAGATGCCTGCGGCCCTTTCAGATAGTCATAGAACGCCGAGACAGTTGCGTTTTTATGACCATCGGTAATGGCAATAGGGTATTCCACTTTCTGGTGAGAGTCTTCCGGGAAAGTCCCGACCACTTTAACACCTTTGCTGGCAACGGCATCAGAGCCGTACACAATACCCAGCGGGGCTTCGTTACGCTCAACCAGTGCCAGTGCGCCACGCACGTCTTCCGCCGGGGCCAGTTTGGGTGACAGCGTTTCCCATGCTCCCAGTTTTTGCAGCGCTTCTTTGGCGTAGATGCCCGCCGGTACGTGATCCGGGTCGCCAACGGCCAGGCGTCCACCTTTCAGCAGGCTCGTCCAGTTGGTTTTCGCATCAATGGTAATATCGCCCTGTGCGCTGGCTTTCGGGGCCACAACCACCAGGCTATTGCCCAGCAATGTTTCGCGCGTAGAGGTATCAATCGCTTTTTTATCAACCGCGTAGTCCATCCACTTCTGATCTGCGGAAATGAACAGGTCAGCTGGCGCACCCGCTTCAATCTGGCGAGCCAGCGTAGAAGAAGAGGCAAAAGAAGAAACGACATCAACGTTCTTCTCTTTTTTGTATTCTTTCGCGATATCCTGCATCGCGTTAGTCAGCGATGCCGCAGCAAAAACGGTTATTTTGCCTTCATCCGCCAGCGCGTGACCCGCAACGGAAAGCGTTAATGTTGCCCCTGCAAACAAACGTAACCATGAACCTGTCATTTGGAACTCCTGTGAATGCCGTTATATACAAAGAAATACAGCGCAGAGTATAGGGGTTTTCTGGAATTAATGCATTACAGGTACATCAATTATTGCAGTGAATACGAAGAGATATCGGCAGGAGTGTGAATAACTTAAAATTTACTGCGTAATATGAAGGAGGCGCGCAGGGCTGAACTGTTGGCTGAAAAGCAAAACGCCCAGTTAGACCGGGCGTTTCAGGGAAGAATCAGTGGTTTTGCTGGTTACTGTCTTTATGACCAACACCGGAGAAAATGTTGAACACCTCTCCCAGACCGTAAATTAACCCCAGGATGACAGCCATCACTACGGGTACCATGATTACGGCAAATACCAGACTTTTCAACAGCTCTAACATGGTGAACTCCATATATCGTGAATGCTTTTATTCTAACTTGAAACGGGCAGAAATCCCTCCCCTTTTGTGCGGTGCGGGAGAAAAACCTCAGTGCCAGCCCCCAATAGAAAGCCAGGTTGACAATAAGCTTATCACCTGAACATCACGCATCAAAATCAGGCCTAAATATGGCTACCCGATTGGGGTTAGTCCAGCGATTCAGCAACAATATTCAGAGTGGCCTGCAACCGTGTTTTATCCCTGATATCGAATACCGAGTGCCTCAGCAGGGGCTGAACCGTGAGTTGTAACGAAAAGGTCGTGCCTTTTACTTCACCGTTCTGGAGAAACAGCAGTTGGTTTCCTGGGTTAACCGGCTGCTGCATCCCGCCATCAGCCGGCCTGGGCTGCTCTCCTTGCTCATGGCTAAGAAGCGAGACGGTTTGCCCATCGACGCTCGCGTGCTCCGCTTTCAGCCGATAAAAGCCCCCCGGCGGCAGGCGGAATGCGCGTTTGTCCTCCTGATTACCGGCAAAATAGAGCCGCAATCGGGTTGGCTGAGTACAACTGACCGTCAGGATTGCCTGCTTCGTCGTCAGTGCATCGGCCCGGCCCCTTTCCGTCTGCCGGGACGCCGTGATGTCGCTGCGAGTCAGATGCCCATAATTGAGCGTTCCAGCGCTGAGAACGGGAGTGCATACCGTTTCAGCTCTGGCGGGCAGTACGGTTATCATGCCCACCCATAACAGCCATCCCCAGCGTCTCATCACGCCTTTATTGGCTTGCATACCGCCTCCGTTGTTTCATAAAAAATGCTCGTGTCTGCGCCTTCCGCTAGCGAAAAATCAATCCGGCAGTGTTGCTTTATGCTCGGTTCGTTAACCAGCAAGATATTGTTAACGTCCACATTGTTCAGAAAGACGACGCCGTCATCCGCGCTGGTAGTGATGTAATGGCTGTCTGCGTCCATTAACGCGACGCCTTTCGGTAAAGGCGAACCGTCAGGCAAGCTGACTTTTAACAGCACTCGCCGCTGGGTCAGCGTTTTGAAAGCCACTCTGCCAACGGAACCCCGCCCCTGATTAAGCATTTGCAAACCGTTATCCACGTCCACATTTTTAGGCAACGACTCAGTTTCAATTTCAACGCGCGAAGAGTGCCAGGCTGAAAGCGCGGGGATCACCGCTTTACCGGTAAAATCGGTCCATACCGGCCCCTGCTGAGAGTTAATTTTCACGCCGGATAACGACGGCTCAGTAGTGACGATGGCAAATGTGTCCTGCAGCGGATAAGGGGAAAAGGTCAGGCCGTTCTGATGCAGTGCTACGCCACCGGTCAGGGAGCCTGAGTAATTGCGCGAATCATCATCAGAATGGCTGGCGTTAAGGCTCATTTGCGTGTAGTGCAGATTAGCGCTCAGGCCGCCGTTGATATTGCTTTGCTGGTTTTGCTGGTCGTGGTCAACGGCCGCATTCCACGAAACATTGTCGCTGACGTTTCCCGATGCGGATGATCCGTAGGTTTTGTGCTGCCCGCTCTGGCGCATCCAACTGTTCACCGTCCGCTCACCCAGCGGGATACTGACGTTCACATACAGGGTATCGCCATCCTCCCTGATGTCATTGTCGTAACCGCTGTCGTTTTGGCGATCGCGCTCATTACTCAGCATATGCTGCCAACTGACGGAAATACTGGCTTTAGAAAAGCTTTTACTCCAGTTCAGCGAAATATTGCGGGAGTCATCTTCAGAGGTGAACCCGACACTGCGGGAATAGCCGAATGAAATGCCGCCCAGCATCGAGTTTGACCAGCCGAGGCTTGCGGTATAGTCGCTCTTGGTATGTACCATATCGTCTTCATCAGAAACCGCATCGCCGAGATCGCGGTAGCCCCGCGTATAACGCGTGACCGACAGGCCAGGCGTTATCCCCGATGGTGCGCTCCATGAGCCAGCCAGGGTCAGCGACTGCCCCTCACGGTGGTGTCGATTGTCACGGCTGGTATTGATTTGCCCGGAAAGCTGTAAATTCTCCAGCGGCATCATTTCCGCGCTGCCCGCCAACGCCTGGTATTTTTCCGCCGCCATAAACCCGGCGCTGCTGGTGATATAGCGGTTAACTCGCCAGCCGCCAGAGCCCGTCATCAGCCAGGGCTCTGCAATGTAGCCGTCGGTATCATGCATTTTGCCGAAAGAAAGCGTATACCCCTGCGGCTGACTACTTTGCTGGCTGAAGGCGGCAGCAGTCACCGTATAATTACGCGTCTGGCCGTTGGTTTCAGTCACCCTGACGTTCAGATCGCTCTGGTTACTGACCACCGGCACGTTCGTCAGCTCAAAAGGCCCTGCCGGAACCAGCGTCGAAAAAATCAGGATCCCTTGCTGGCGGATCTCCACTCTGGCCTGCGGTGTGTTGGCCATGCCGGTCACAACAGCGTTGTTCTTTTGGGGGATTAAATCATTGTCGGGCGCGAACTGAATACCGTAAATAGCCGTCCCGGATAACAGGGGATTATTGGTATTGATCTCGCCTACCTGCATCAGCGCTTTGTAGTCCGGCAGGCTGCGCTGCGCCCAGGAGTAGATCCGGCTGACTTCATTGCGCCCATCCATACGGGTCAGAATATGCCCACCTCGCAGCATCCAGTCGCTGACGTTAATCCCCGTATTTAAGGTTGCCTGCGAATAATCGGAATTCTGTCCGCCAAATTCGCTGCGGCTGCTGAGTAACGTATAGTTAATTAGCCCAGCCGCCCCGCCACGCTGCGATTCATTAACGCTGGAATCCGATAGCTCCAGCGCCTCATCCGGCAGTAACAGCTCCACTCGGCTTTCATTAGGAAATAACGAGATGGATCCAGTGGGCCAGGCGGCCCGTAGATCACGACACTCGCCGCCCGCATCGGACGAATTGCCCCCTTTAATCCCCACCTTACGTAACAGCGTACTGTCTGCACAGAGTTCACCCTGCTGATTAAAGCGTGCGTCAACCCGCCCTTTCGCCGTGCCGTTGACCGCCACATCAACAGGGCTGATACCGGGAAGAAAACGGGATTCTTTAGCAAAGTAGTCGCCAAGGTGCTCGCTCAGCCCCAGCGACTTCATGGTCCCGGTATCAAATTCAATACCCTCTGCTGAAGATGCACTGGCGCAACATGCTCCCCATAGCAGCAATGACAGTGAATAACGCATTGCCCGGCTCAGTCAGCAAGGTCTGACGTATAGCTTTTCCCCTGATATCCATAACGGGAGGCAGGGAAAAATGTTATCTGCTTTGCGCTGGAGAGTGATGCATTTTCAGTTACCGCAACCGTCAGCTTTTCGCCAGGCTGGATCCAGGTTTTAGGCAATTGACCGACGATATTACCCGGCATTCCCTGAACCTGCTGACCTAATCGGACGATATACGGGCTTGGGTTCTCTACGACCAACTGAGCGCCTTTTTTATGCCACTGTAGACGTTTCCAGGGTTCGATATCTTCCGCCAGACCCGCAGGGTGAATAATGACCGGGATATTCTGGCGGATGGTCATAGCGACCTGGTTTTTGCCTTTCTCCTTCGGTGGAATGCCTTCAAAGGTGACGCGTTTTAAATGTTCAACAGCCAGCGGTGCTTTGGTCTGCAAAATAAACCGCACTCGCTGGCTTTTTCCTGCCTCCAGGCGGACGACCGGCTGGGTCACCACCAAAGCGATGCTTTTATCTTCCCCTTCCACATCCAGCACTCGGGTATAAAGCAAGGCGGGCTGCGGGTCAGTATTTTTCACATTGAGGCTTGCCTCACCTTTGCTTTCATCAACCAGCAGCACGGAGGTTTCAGGCACCATACCGGTAGCAAAGCTGGAGATGGAAAACGATAACGAGGCCAGGCAGACGCCGTACAGGAAACTCCGTTTCAGTCTATTATTCACTTTATTCATTCCCTTTAATTCCCTTTAATTCCCTTTAATTCCCTTTGCTGGCAGGCAACTCTATTTAGAGGTAAACCATGCTCAGCGTGACGTTACCATCCAGGTTGATTTCGTCTTTAGTATCCAGCGTATTGTATTGAGACACCGCCGCACTGATAATTAGTGGGAGAGTGGCATTGGTAAAGGCAATAGGATAGAACCTACCATAGTCATAATAACCGGGAGTCACTGCATCCCAGCTACTGGTGCTCGTACAGCGCACCAGTAGAAGTACGAGTCCATGAAACATTGCTGGCGTTTACATTACTGGTCACTAACAGTTCGATAGCGGAAACTGCCTGAGCGTCAACGGTCAGGCCTTCTAAATCAACCCCTATCGAAAATGCGCCAATGGGTTTTCCTGCGGTTGTTTTCCCCAGACCATAGCGCTGCTTGGTTATTGGTGTACTTATCGTGGAATTACTATTCCATGAGTTCTTAATTTCCACCGCAGCCTGGCTGTCCGCTCGGTTATCCGTGGAATAAACCGCGACCATCGTTGGGCTATCGCAGACAATTGTTAGGTCAATATTTTTCACTCCAAGCTGATTGGAGACTGCTATCAGACCCATACCGTAAATCGTGCCGTAATCAATAATACCGCTATTACTTAAAGTCGGCGTACAGCTTCCAGGGGTTAATGTTCCAGTCACTTCCAACGTGGCGCTGCTCTCTTCTGCCTGAGCGACCTGAGAGATAATCAAGACGCAACAGGCCAGAGTCGGATATAAAACTGAAGAGGTAATTTTCATTTTATGCATAATCCCTTATTTAAAGAATATATCCGTTAAAGATAAATAATGCTGAACGTGACGTTACCGTCAAGCGTGACTTTATCGGTAACGGATAACTCTCGGGCATCGACAATCGCAGCGCTGATAATTAAGGGGATCTCTGCCTCTTTAAAAGCCTGAGGTGTTGATACAGAAGAAGTCCTGAATCCTTGTACAGCAGGAAATTCGCTAGTATAAGGATATATTCCGCCATTATAGTTAGCAGACCACGCCACATTATCCAGAGAATAGTATAATGTTTTATTCTGGAGAGAGGCCCCATCTAAACTTACATTATTTACATCAATACCAATAGTGAATGCGCCAACTGGTTTATCTTCCAGCGTCGTTCCCAGACCAAATAAATAACTGGTATAGCTGGTATTATTACTTACCGTGGTCTTAGAAGAAAACGAGTTAGCCACTTCGATATTCTCCGCTACGCTACCTCGACGGTTATCTGTAGCTGTAAAACCAACATAGGCCTTATCATTACAGGAAATAGACAGGGTTATATTTTTCACCCCCAGACTATTTGATGGACGAAATAAAGATGTCGTCTGGATCGTACCATAATCCACCTTCCCGCCGTTGCTTAAGGTCGGCGTACAGCTGCCTGGAACTATTTTCCCTTTTACCGCGAGGGCTGAAGTGGCATCATCAGCCACAGCAGAACCAACGCAGCATATCGCCCCTGCCAGCGCAATAATATACAATGAATTACGCATAACCATTCATCCTTACCTCATAAAGAAATTATATCACTATCCTCCCCTTCTATATCCAGTTCGTGGATATTGGATATAACGCAGGGTGGGTGTGAATTCATATTTTTACATCGTCTCTACTTTCACTAATCTGCAAACTCCATTTCAGTTTACATTCACTGTATTTATTTTATTTGCCGACAGAAAGCCTTATTCAGAGGTAAACCATACTCAGCGTGATATTACCATCGAGGTTGATTTCGTCTTTAGTGCCCAGCTCACTATATTTAACCACCGCCGCACTGATAATTAACGGGAACGTGGCATTAGTAAAGGCGATGGGGCTATAACCATAGGGGCCCTTGCCATCATAATGACCGGGAGTTACCGCACTCCAGGTGCTATAGGAGTGCTCTGCTAACATACCCGTAGTATTATTACTCCATGAAACACTGTTGGCATTAACGTCACCAGTCACTAACAGACTGATATCCGATACCGGATGATCGTCAATGATCAGACCTTCTATATCAACACCAATCGTGAGCGCGCCAATGGGGTTACCCGCGCTCGTTGTGCCTAACCCATAGCGCCGTAGATCTTTTTGGTTTGCCTCGGTATTGATATTCCATGAGTTATTCACGGTCACACTGGTCTGGCTATCCATGCGGTTATCCGTGGAATACACTGCAACCATCGTCGGGCTATCACAGTTGATCGTCAGATCAATATTTTTTACCCCGAGCTGGTTGGAGGTTTCTGTCAGCCCCATACCATAAATTGTGCCGTAATCAACAATACCGCTATTACTTAAAGTCGGCGTACAGCTACCAGGGGTTAGTGTTCCGGTAACTTCTAATGTGGCACTGCTCTCTTCAGCCTGAGCGGCCTGAGAAATCATCAGGGCGCAGCAGACCAGAGCCGGATATAAAACTGAAGAGGTGGTTTTCATATTATACGTCATCCCTTATTTAATGAATGCATCCATTAAAGATAAACAATGCTAAACGTGACATTACCATCAAGCGTGACTTTATCGGTGACGGATAACTCTCGTGCATCAAGAATGGCAGTACTGATGACTAAGGGAATTTCGGCATTTTTGAAAGCTATAGGGCCGTTGGCTGAGTTCTCCTGAAATGAAAAGATATAAGGCAGCGATTCAGTATAATGATAAAACCCATTGTAGTTTGAATGAGTCCATGAATAACCATTATTGGTTGAATAATTAACATATTTATATAATAACCCTTCACCATCCATGCGCGTATTTTCTATATCAACACCAATGGTAAATGCACCAACCAACTTATCCTCAAGCGTTTTGCCCAAACCAAATAAGTATTTACTACCGTTACTGTCATTTCTTATAGTGACCTTACTAAAAAATGATTCAGCAACCTCTATATTGTCCGGTAAACTGTCGATACGGTTATCTGTTGCCGTAAGCCCAACATACCCTGTATCACTACATGAAATAGATAGGGTAATATTTTTCACTCCCAGGCTATTTGATGGACGAAATAAAGATGTCGTCTGGATAGTACCATAATCTACCTTCCCGCCGTTGCTCAAGACCGGCGTACAGCTACCTGGAACTATTTTTCCTTTTACCGCGAGGGCTGACGTGGCATCATCGGCCAGAACCGGCCCCACAGTGCATATCGCCCCCACCAGGGTAATAACATACAATGAGCTACGCATAACCATTCATCCTTAGCTTATAAGTAAACCAGGCTTAACGTCACATTGCCATCCAGTTTGACAGGTTCAGTGATATCCATATTGCTATATTTAGTGACAGCAGCGCTGACGATAAGGGGAATAGTTGCCGTTTTAAACGCGAAAGGCGTGTTGGACGAGGCGCTAGGCATTATGGCGCTCCAGCCACCTGCAGTGGACTCATAATCGCTGATTGCGCCATCAGTGCTTGATGTCCAGACAATAGGAACAGCCTTCACATTAGCCGTTTTAGCCAACGTTTTGGTGCTTCCAGCATCAAAAACCATATTATTGAAATCAACCCCCAGTGAAAACGCACCAATGTTTTCTCCGCCAGGAGTAGTCCCTAAACCAAAAAGCTGTTTTTTATCGGTAACGGTCGTTTTACCCACCCATGATTGTTCAACGCTGACGCCGTCGGCAATAGTGGTTTTACGGTTATCCGTGGCATAAAGCGCCACCACCGCAGTAGCTGAACATGACACCGTCAGGTTAATATTTTTCACCCCTAACTGATTGGACGCTTTGGTTAAAGTTGTGCGCGGAAAACTCCCGAAGTCAACTTTACTTCCGCCCTCTAATGAAGGCGTACAGGAGCCAGGAACCACTTCGCCGACCACCGTTAACGTAACCTGTTCTGTAGCTGCGAAGGTATTATTGGCGCCCGAAATTAAACAAGAAAATGCAGAGAATAAAAAAAGAGATTTCTTCACTCTTTTTATAGAATATTTAGACATCATGGCCTCCTGATAATGTTAAAAACCGGAAATACGAACGGATATTATCATGGAGTTAAAAACAACCAATGCTACGAGGTAGAATTTAAGAAAACATTTATATTCAACTTATAAATTAATTTAGCGTATTCTATTGATGGATAAAACGTACAGCACGAGTGCTTAAGATAATTTACAACCAATTAAAACAATGAGTTATCCAGATTATGCAAAATAATAAAGACACCATCACCTGTAAGATAGACGAGTTATAATACAAGTATTAGTGCAATTATCAAGCATTAAGATTGGTTTTAATAATATCAATTAATACATTAGATTCACCAACCACATTAGTTAAAAAACATAAATTACCTACAGAGTTTCCACTACGTAACTGAGATTACTTCTTTCGACAGTCAGGAATATTTTCCATTTTTCTCATACATCCTTATGCAATAGATTATTTTATTTAAACAAATAAACAATGTAACTATATTGCGTGTTTTTATGGGAAAATTTTATCGCCGAACCTCCTCACTTTCAAAAAATAAACGTTAGTAAGCGATATGTCTCCACACATTTATATAATTGTCGCGCTATAGGTTGGCGTCGAGAGGCATTTACGTCACAATACTCTTTTTGCCAGGACATCGTTATGCAGGCTGAAATCCTCCTTACCCTGAAACTCCAGCAGCGCCTTTTCGCCGATCCGAGACGCATCACCCTGCTTAAACAGATTGATAAAACGGGTTCGATTAGCCAGGGAGCCAAAAATGCAGGCATCAGCTATAAAAGCGCCTGGGATGCCATTAATGAAATGAACCAGCTTAGCGAGCAGTCGCTGGTTGACCGCGCCACCGGCGGCAAAGGCGGCGGCGGTGCGGTATTAACTCGCTATGGGCAACGCCTGATTCAGCTCTACGATCTGTTGGCACAAATTCAGCAAAAGGCATTCGATGTGCTGAGCGATGACGACGCCCTGCCGCTGGACAGCCTGCTGGCGGCGATTTCCCGCTTCTCTTTGCAAACCAGCGCCCGCAACCAGTGGTTTGGCACAGTAACCCGTCGCGACCACCAGCAAGTACAACAGCATGTTGATATTCTGCTGGCTGACGGCACAACACGCCTGAAAGTAGCCATTACCGCGCAAAGTGGTGAACGACTGGGGCTGGATGAAGGCAAAGAAGTGCTGGTTCTGCTAAAAGCGCCGTGGGTGAACGTCACGCTTGACTCAGCGGTCGCCGCCGAGGCGGATAACCAACTGTCTTGCTGCATTAGCCATATTCAACGCGGTGAAGAACAGTGCGAAGTGCTGATGGCGCTGCCGGACGGGCAAACGCTGTGCGCGACGCTGCCACTGGCAGAGGCTGTTTCGCTGGAAGAAGGTGCTAACGTAACAGCCTACTTTAACGCCGATCGCATCATTCTTGCGACGTTGTGCTAACAGCATTGACATTAGCTGAAGGAAAACGTATCCCTGATATTCATCGCTGCATAAAACGGGATACATCATGTCATTATTGCAAATTTCGCAAGGCACGTTTCGTCTTAGCGACACAAAAACATTAAAAATTGAGCATTTGACGCTGCGTGCCGGTGAAAGTTGGGCGTTTGTCGGTAGCAACGGTAGTGGTAAATCGGCGTTGGCTCGTGCACTCGCGGGCGAACTGCCGCTGCTTTCTGGCAGCCGTGACAGCCTGTTCACGCGCCCTACTCGCCTCTCTTTCGAGCAGTTGCAAAAACTGGTCAGCGATGAGTGGCAACGCAACAATACCGACCTGCTTAGCCCCGGCGAAGACGACACCGGCCGCACCACCGCTGAAATCATTCAGGACGATATCAAAGACGCCGCACTGTGTGCCACGCTGGCCGCGCAGTTTGGTATTACGCACCTGCTGGAGCGCCGCTTTAAATATCTCTCAACCGGCGAAACCCGCAAAACGCTGCTGTGCCAGGCGTTAATGGCGAAGCCCGATCTATTAATTCTCGATGAACCCTTTGATGGCCTGGACGTTGCCTCCCGCCGCCAGTTAGCGGAGCATTTGGCAATGCTGCATCAGGCGGGTTACACCCTGGTGTTAGTGCTTAACCGTTTTGACGACATCCCAGATTTTGTGCCATTTGCCGGTGTGCTAGCCGACTGTACGTTGACCGAAACCGGTGAGAAAAAAGCGCTGCTGGAACAGACGCTGATTGCACAACTGGCGCACAGTGAGAAGTTGTCGGGTATGGCGCTACCAGAGCCGGATGCCCCCTCAGCGCGACTTTTGCTCGCCGACGATACGCCACGCATTTTGCTGCGTGACGGCGTGGTGTCATATAACGACAAGCCCATCATCAACCATCTGGACTGGACGGTTTTACCGGACGAGCACTGGCAAATTATCGGCCCCAACGGCGCGGGAAAATCGACGCTGTTAAGCCTGGTGACTGGCGATCATCCACAGGGTTACAGTAACGATCTCACGCTGTTTGGCCGCCGTCGCGGCAGCGGCGAAACGATTTGGGATATTAAAAAACACATCGGCTACGTGAGCAGTAGCCTGCACCTTGATTACCGGGTGAGCACCACGGTGCGTAACGTGATCCTCTCCGGCTATTTTGACTCAATTGGCATTTATCAGGCGGTATCGGATAGGCAGCGTAAATTGGTTGATGAATGGTTAGCAATCCTCGGGATCGACTCGCGCACCGCCGATGCCCCGTTCCACAGCCTCTCCTGGGGGCAACAGCGGCTGGCATTGATCGTTCGCGCGCTGGTTAAACACCCGACGCTGTTGATTCTTGATGAACCGCTGCAAGGGCTTGACCCGCTCAACCGCCAGGTCGTGCGCCGTTTTATTGATGTGCTGATTAGTGAAGGCAAAACGCAACTGCTGTTTGTTTCACACCACGCAGAAGATGCGCCTGAATGTATTACCCACCGCTTAGAGTTTGTCGCCGATGGCGACGGGTATCGTTACCAGGTAGGCCCACGCTAAATCCCCCTTCCCGGAGGAGGCACAACGCCGACTCCGGCCTCTCTGTTTACGAGATTTTTTCGGATAATGTTTCCGATGCAACTCGAATACCATTGATTTAGAATATAAATACAGGTCATTTTTATGCTGTGACATGCAGTGTAAACGTTACCACTAATTTAACCGATGTCACACTTTTGGCTTCTCTGTTATGCTAAGCTCATTCTATGCCATAAGCTTAACGGAGCTAAAAATGAAAGTATTGGTTACAGGTGGTAGCGGTTACATTGGCAGCCACACTTGCGTACAACTGCTGCAACAAGGCCACGATGTCATCATTCTCGATAACCTGTGCAACAGTAAGCGCAGCGTTCTGCCCGTCATCGAACGTCTTGGTGGCAAGCAGGCAACCTTTGTTGAAGGTGACATTCGTAATGAAACGCTGATGACCGAGATCCTTCGCGATCACGCCATCGAAGCCGTCATTCATTTCGCAGGGCTGAAAGCCGTTGGCGAATCCGTGCAAAAACCGCTGGAGTACTACGACAACAACGTCAACGGCACGTTGCGTCTGATTTCAGCTATGCGCGCCGCCGATGTTAAAAACTTTATCTTTAGCTCCTCCGCAACCGTGTATGGCGATCAGCCAAAAATCCCTTACGTTGAAAGCTTCCCGACCGGTACGCCGCAAAGCCCATACGGCAAAAGCAAACTGATGGTTGAACAGATCCTGACCGACCTGCAAAAAGCGCAGCCGGACTGGAGCATTGCGCTGCTGCGCTACTTCAACCCAGTGGGCGCACACCAGTCTGGCGACATGGGTGAAGATCCGCAGGGCATTCCGAACAACCTGATGCCGTACATTGCGCAGGTTGCCGTTGGCCGTCGCGATTCGCTGGCGATTTTTGGTAACGATTACCCAACCCCAGACGGCACCGGTGTGCGTGACTATATCCATGTTATGGACTTGGCTGACGGCCACGTTGCGGCAATGGAAAAACTGGCGAATAAAGCCGGTGTACACGTTTACAACCTGGGCGCTGGCGTTGGTAGCAGCGTGCTGGATGTGGTTAACGCCTTCAGCAAAGCCTGTGGCAAACCGGTTAATTACCACTTCGCGCCACGTCGTGAGGGCGATCTCCCAGCCTACTGGGCTGATGCGACGAAAGCCGATAAAGAGTTGAACTGGCGCGTTACCCGTAATCTCGATGAAATGGCGCAGGACACCTGGAACTGGCAGTCCCGTCATCCTCAGGGATATCCCGACTAAGGATTCTGTCATGACACAATTTAACCCCGTCGATCATCCACATCGCCGTTTTAATCCGTTAACCGGCCAGTGGCTTCTTGTTTCACCGCATCGTGCAAAGCGCCCCTGGCAGGGGGCGCAAGAGACACCGTCAAAACAGACGCTGCCCGTTCACGATCCAGATTGCTTTTTATGTCCGGGTAATACGCGGGTGACGGGCGATAAAAACCCTGACTACACCAGTACTTACGTTTTTACCAACGACTTTGCGGCATTAATGACCGACACGCCAGATGCGCCGGAAAGCGATGATCCACTGATGCGTTGCCAGAGTGCGCGCGGCACTAGCCGCGTTATCTGCTTCTCACCGGATCACAGCAAAACGCTGCCAGAGTTAAGCCTCGATGCACTGCAATCCGTCGTGAAAACCTGGCAAGAGCAGACCGCAGAGCTTGGCCAGCAGTATCCGTGGGTGCAAGTTTTTGAAAATAAAGGCGCGGCGATGGGCTGTTCTAACCCGCACCCGCACGGACAAGTGTGGGCAAACAGCTTCCTGCCGAACGAGATTGAGCGTGAAGACCGCCTGATGCGCGAGTATTACGCTAAACAGCAGTCGCCAATGCTGGTGGACTACGTTCAGCGCGAGCTTGCCGACGGCAGCCGTACCGTGGTGGAAACCGAACACTGGTTAGCCGTAGTGCCATATTGGGCGGCCTGGCCGTTCGAAACACTGCTGTTGCCTAAAGCACATATCCTGCGCATTACCGATTTAACCGCAGCACAGCGTGAAGATTTAGCGCTGGCGCTGAAAAAACTGACCAGCCGTTACGACAACTTGTTCCAGTGCTCCTTCCCGTATTCGATGGGCTGGCACGGCGCGCCGTTTAATGGCGAAGACAACCCGCACTGGCAGCTACATGCGCACTTTTATCCGCCGCTGCTGCGCTCCGCCACGGTGCGTAAATTTATGGTCGGGTACGAAATGCTGGCAGAGACCCAGCGTGACCTGACGGCAGAACAAGCCGCTGAGCGCCTGCGCGCGGTCAGTGATATTCATTTTCGCGAGTCCGGAGAATAACAATGAGCCTGAAAGAAAGAACACAAACCCTGTTTGCTGAGAAATTCGGCTACCCTGTTACCCACACCATTCAGGCTCCGGGCCGCGTCAATCTGATTGGCGAGCACACTGACTACAACGATGGCTTTGTACTGCCATGCGCGATTGATTACCAAACGGTGATTAGCTGTGCACCGCGTGATGACCGCCAGGTGCGCGTCATCGCCGCTGACTACGACAACCAACGCGATGAGTTTTCTCTCGATGCGCCTATCGTCACCCACGACAGCCAGCAGTGGTCGAACTATGTTCGCGGCGTAGTGAAACACTTGCAGAAACGCAATAACGCTTTTGGCGGTGCGGATCTGGTGATCAGCGGTAACGTGCCGCAGGGCGCGGGCTTAAGCTCCTCGGCATCGCTGGAAGTGGCCGTCGGAACGGTATTCCAACAGCTTTATCATCTGCCGCTCGACGGCGCACAAATCGCGCTGAACGGCCAGGAAGCGGAAAACCAGTTCGTCGGCTGTAACTGCGGCATTATGGATCAGCTGATTTCCTCGCTCGGCAAGAAAGATCACGCCCTGCTGATCGACTGCCGTACCCTCGGTACGAAAGCCGTTTCCATGCCAGAAGGCGCGGCGGTGGTTATCATCAACAGTAACTTCAAACGTACGCTGGTCGGCAGTGAATACAACACTCGCCGTGAGCAGTGCGAAACGGGTGCGCGCTTCTTCCAGCGCCCTGCGTTGCGCGATGTCACCATCGATGAATTTAACGCCGTGGCGCATGAGCTTGACCCGATTGTCGCAAAACGCGTGCGCCACGTTCTGACGGAGAACGCCCGTACCGTAGAAGCGGCTTCAGCGCTGGAAAAAGGTGACCTGCTGCGCATGGGCCAGTTGATGGCGCAGTCCCACGCTTCAATGCGCGATGATTTCGAAATCACCGTACCGCAAATCGACACCCTGGTAGAGATTGTGAAAGCTACTATTGGGGAACAGGGCGGCGTCCGTATGACCGGCGGCGGCTTTGGCGGCTGTATCGTGGCGCTGATTCCTGAAGCGTTGGTTCCGGCAGTAAAACAGGCTGTAGCCGAGCAGTACGAAGCAAAAACCGGCATCAAAGAGACCTTCTATGTGTGCAAACCGTCACAAGGAGCAGGCCAGTGTTAAGAGAAACGCCAACGCTGGCAGCGGATGGCCAGCCGTATCGACTGATTACGTTACGTAACGCGCACGGCGTGGTCGTGACGTTAATGGACTGGGGCGCAACGCTGCTCTCAGCACGTATTCCGATGATCGACGGCAGCGTGCGTGAAGCGCTGCTGGGCTGTGCTTCGCCGGAACAATACACCGAACAAGCCGCCTTTCTTGGCGCATCCGTTGGTCGTTATGCCAACCGTATCGCTAACAGCCGCTTTACGCTGGACGGGCAGACAATTGAGGTGACACCGAGCCAGGGCGAACATCAGTTGCACGGTGGCCCACAAGGGTTTGATAAACGCCGCTGGGTGATTGCGTCGCAAAACCCAACCGAAGCCGTCTTTACCCTCACCTCGCCGGATGGCGACCAGGGTTTTCCAGGCGAGCTACAGGCAACGGCAACCTATCGCCTGACGGATGACAACCGCATCTCCATCGAATACCGGGCGAAAGTCGATAAAGCGTGCCCGGTGAACATGACAAATCATGTTTACTTTAACCTTGATGGCGAACAGAGCGACGTGCGCAACCATACGCTTCAACTGCTGGCAGATACCTATCTGCCGGTTGATGAAAGCGGGATCCCGTACGACGGGCTGAAAGAGGTGACTCACACTAGCTTCGACTTCCGCCAGCCGAAAACGGTCGCGAAGGACTTCCTGAGCGATGACGATCAGAAAAAAGTGAACGGTTACGATCACGCTTTTCTGCTTCAGGCTCAGGGGGATGCCAGCAAAGTCGCGGCGTACGTGTGGTCAGAAGATAAGAAACTGCAAATGGCGGTTTATACCTCTGCCCCGGCTATTCAGTTCTATTCGGGCAATTTCCTCGACGGTACGCTGTCTCGCAGCCCGCAGCCTTACGCGGCGTGGCAAGGGCTGGCGCTGGAAAGCGAGTTTCTGCCAGATAGCCCTAACCACCCAGAATGGCCACAGCCAGACTGTGTGCTTCTGCCTGGCGAAGAGTATGTCAGCCTGACGGAATATCAGTTCACCGCGCTATAATTCGTTAGCCCTCCCACCCGGAGGGCTAATTTTTTCCAGGCCGTGCAAGCCCTCGCTTTTTATCGCCCTTCCCGTCACGACGATCTTTTAGGCATATTGCTGAATTAAGCGTCATATGCAGACAAAATAATAACGCTTGATTCACATGCGGCTTACACTGAGAAACTATTTTCGCTATGGTTATACATAAGCGTTGCTGTGAAGCGAGTCACAGCAATATAATGAGAATTGTTATCATTCAATAAGCTTGAGGAGTGAGAGTATGGCTGTAACTAAGCTGGTACTGGTTCGTCACGGTGAAAGTCAGTGGAACAATGAAAACCGTTTCACCGGTTGGTACGATGTTGATCTGTCTGAGAAAGGCGTTAGTGAAGCGAAAGCGGCCGGTAAACTGCTGAAAGCTGAAGGCTTCAGCTTCGATTTTGCTTATACCTCTGTGCTGAAACGTGCCATCCATACACTGTGGAACGTGCTGGATGAACTGGATCAGGCCTGGCTGCCGGTCGAGAAATCCTGGAAACTGAACGAGCGTCACTACGGTGCGCTTCAGGGTCTGAACAAAGCAGAAACCGCAGAAAAATACGGTGACGAGCAGGTTAAACAGTGGCGTCGCGGCTTCGCGGTTACTCCGCCAGAGCTGACCAAAGACGACGAGCGCTATCCGGGCCACGATCCGCGCTATGCGAAACTGACCGACAAAGAGCTGCCAACCACCGAAAGCCTGGCGCTGACCATCGAGCGCGTCGTGCCATACTGGAACGAAACCATTCTGCCACGCCTGAAAAGCGGTGAGCGCGTTATCATCGCCGCTCACGGTAACTCTCTGCGCGCACTGGTGAAATATCTGGATAATATGGGCGAAGACGAGATTCTTGAGCTGAACATCCCAACCGGTGTACCGCTGGTGTATGAGTTCGACGAGAACTTCAAACCTATCAAACACTACTATCTGGGTAACGCTGACGAAATCGCAGCAAAAGCCGCTGCCGTGGCAAACCAGGGCAAAGCGAAGTAATTTCGC
This sequence comes from Kluyvera fluvialis, assembly GCF_059725275.1. NCBI lineage: Bacteria > Pseudomonadati > Pseudomonadota > Gammaproteobacteria > Enterobacterales > Enterobacteriaceae > Kluyvera > Kluyvera fluvialis. The sequence goes on from NZ_AP046142.1 coordinate 3,377,544, forward strand.
CGCCGTCGAAACAAAAAAAGCGTGGAATTATCCACGCTTTTTTATTACCTGTAATGCGTTAGCCGCGACGCGCTTTCACGGCATTCGCCAGTTGACGCAGCAGCGCATCGGTGTCATCCCAGTTGATGCAGGCGTCGGTGATGCTCTTACCGTAGACCAGCGGCTCACCGCTGTCTGGGTTCTGGTTACCTTCCACCAGATGGCTTTCAATCATCACGCCCATAATGGCTTTCTCGCCGCCAGCAACCTGCTGACACACGTCGGCTCCGACTTCCATCTGCTTTTTGTACTGCTTGCAGGAGTTGGCGTGGCTGAAATCAATCATGATTTGCGCAGGCAGACCTGCTTTCGCCAGCCCTTCTTTCACCGCCGCCACGTGCGCCGCGCTGTAGTTTGGCTCTTTGCCGCCGCGCAGGATGATATGGCAATCACCATTACCGCTGGTGTTCACAATCGCCGAATGGCCCCATTTGGTCACAGACAGGAAACAGTGCGGTGCGCCTGCGGCGTTAATCGCATCAATCGCGACTTTAATCGTGCCATCAGTACCGTTTTTGAAGCCCACCGGACAAGAAAGGCCGGAAGCCAGCTCACGGTGAACCTGTGACTCGGTAGTGCGCGCGCCAATAGCGCCCCAGCTCATCAGGTCAGCCAGATACTGCGGGGTGATCATATCCAGGAACTCACCCGCCGCCGGTAAACCCGTGTCGTTGATATCCAGCAGCAGTTTGCGCGCAGTACGCAGACCATCGTTAATCTGGAAGCTGTTATCCATGTGCGGATCGTTAATCAGCCCTTTCCAACCCACGGTAGTGCGCGGTTTTTCAAAATAAACGCGCATGACGATTTCCAGCTCGCCGTTCAGTTCATCACGAACTTTCAGCAGACGCTGGGCATATTCTTTAGCCGCCACCGGATCGTGAATAGAGCATGGGCCGATTACGACCAGCAGGCGATCATCGCTCCCTTTCAGGATCTGATGGATCGCTTTGCGTGCTTTAGACACCGTATTCGCCGCATTTTCAGTGGCCGGGAATTTCTCAAGGAGTGCGACAGGAGGTAATAACTCGTTGATCTCTTTGATACGTAAATCGTCGTTCTGATAATTCATGACTGTTCCAGTGTTGCCATACTTATACAATTGAGTGCAATCCCTTCAATCTATATCGCTAGCAAAAAAGTGTAAACTGGATTTTACACTTTAGGCGGGGAATTACTAAAAAATGGCTGCAAAATAGAATTTAATAGCAATTAATTAAATCCAAAATCTAATTAACAAAACAAATATCTATAACCACACTAAGAAACAATATATTTAAATATCACAGTACGGAAGTTGCGCTATTTTGCCCCATCTACCTGCGCGACGTATTTCTGTGCGCAAAAAGCAAAGATCTGCAATGATGTCAGTCAGTCGCATTCAAAATACGGAGGATGAGCTTAATGGCGCACAGGCAAAATTCACATTCACACGCCACACCCGACGATGGCAACGCCCGCCGTTTATTGTTGGCTTTCGGTGTTACCGCTGGATTTATGATTGTCGAAGCCGTGGGCGGGGTTATCTCCGGCTCGTTGGCGTTGCTGGCCGATGCCGGACACATGCTGACTGACTCAGCGGCCCTGTTATTTGCGTTGTTGGCCGTCCGCTTTGCCCGCCGTCCGCCCAGCGTTCGCCATACTTTTGGCTGGCTGCGTCTCACAACGTTAGCCGCTTTCGTGAATGCCCTTGCCCTGCTGTTTATCATTGTGCTGATCGTTTGGGAGGCTGTGCAGCGGTTCTATCATCCGCAGCCGGTGGCAGGCGTCACGATGATGGTGATTGCGGTTGCCGGGCTGCTGGCAAATATCGTCGCCTTCTGGATTTTGCACCACGGAAGCGAGGAGAAAAACCTTAACGTCCGCGCTGCGGCGCTGCATGTGATGGGCGATTTGCTCGGTTCGATCGGCGCTATCGTGGCGGCGATTGTTATTATGACGACGGGGTGGACGCCTATCGACCCCATTCTGTCGGTATTGGTGTCGTGCCTGGTGCTACGTAGCGCCTGGTCGCTGCTGAAGGAGAGCGTCAATGAACTGCTGGAAGGCGCGCCGCAGTCGATAGATGTCGCGGCGTTAAAGCGTAATATGCGTCGTTCACTGCCCGAAGTGCGAGATGTTCACCACGTGCATGTTTGGTTGGTCGGCGAAAAACCGTTGATGACGCTGCATGTCCAGGTGGTTCCACCGCATGACCACGATGCGCTGCTGGAACGTATTCACCATTTCCTTGAGCATCAGTACCAAATTGAACACGCCACCGTGCAGATGGAATACCAACCCTGTAACGGCCCAGAATGCCACCTCAACGAGGCGCAATCTGGACACGGGCATCATCACCACCACTAATGAGACAGCGCGCGAGAACCGCGTTCACGTGCGCTATTCATCCACATTCGGCTACCGTTCAGGGCGATAAAGGTCAGGATTAAATATTCCAGCGCCATCGCGTAAACGCCCTGTAGCGCGAAAATCGCCACACTAATTACGTTAATTATCACCCACAATAGCCAATTCTCGACGTATTTGCGGGTCATCAACACCATAGCGGCAATCGACAGCACCATCATGCAAGAGTCCCAGAACGGGTATGCATCTGGCTGAAGTTCCGGCATCACCACGTTAATCCCCAGCGTCTGCATGGTGTCTACCGCAACGCGCGTCAGCACGGCGAAAACGGGGTCGATGTATATCGTCATCAGTGCAATGGCCACGACACATGCCACAAGCCAGGCCAATGCTTTGGGCATGGGCAACCAGCGGATTTGTAGCTCGGCCTGATTCTGGCTGGTTTGCCGCGACCAGGCATACCAGCCGTAGACATTGGCAGCGAAAAAGAACAGCTGCAAAAGCAGGCTGGCGTAAAGTTGAATCTGGAAGAAAATAATCGCAAACAACGTGACGTTTATCAGGCCAAACGCGTAGTTGGTAATTTTCTCAAGGCTTGCCAGCCAGATACACAGCAGACCGGCGATAGTGCCAACGGCTTCAATCCACGACAGGTCATAGCCCCCTGTTCCCAGAGGGATATGCACCAGAATATTTTGCGTACTCAAAAAATCCATTTTTGCTCCAACGTGTTAGACGGTTACCCTCGAAGTGTAGCCGCAAAATCTAACATTCGGTTCAGTGGAACCAACGCCCCCTGACGAAGCGCTTCATCAACGTGAATCTCATGCGCTACGCCACCCTTTTCCAGGCTTTCAGCTATCGCTTTCAAGCCGTTCATCGCCATCCACGGGCAGTGCGCACAGGTGCGGCACGTCGCCCCTTCCCCCGCCGTTGGCGCTTCAAATAATTCTTTCTCCGGCACAGCCTGCTGCATTTTGTAGAAAATGCCGCGATCGGTCGCCACAATCAGTTGTTGGTGTGGCAGCGTTTTAGCCGCGTTGATAAGCTGGCTGGTTGAGCCGACGGCATCGGCCATATCAACGATGGCCTGTGGCGATTCTGGATGCACCAACACCGCAGCCTGTGGGTATAACGCCTTCATACGGCTTAATGCCTGGGTTTTAAACTCGTCGTGAACGATACACGCCCCCTGCCAGCACAGAACATCGGCCCCAGTTTGCTTTTGCACATAGTGACCGAGGTGTCTGTCAGGCGCCCAAATAATTTTTTCACCGAGGCTGTCGAGATGTTCGATCAGTTCTACGGCAATGCTGGAGGTCACCACCCAGTCTGCACGTGCTTTAACGGCGGCTGAGGTGTTGGCGTAAACCACCACCGTGCGGTCAGGATGGGCATCACAGAAGGCGTTAAATTCATCAATAGGGCAGCCGAGATCGAGCGAGCACTCGGCGTTTAGCGTTGGCATCAGGATGGTTTTTTCTGGGCTGAGGATTTTCGCCGTCTCCCCCATAAAGCGCACACCGGCGACCAGTAGCGTGGACGCCGCGTGTTTTGCGCCAAAACGGGCCATTTCCAGCGAGTCCGAAATACAGCCACCGGTCTCTTCTGCCAGTTGTTGAATTTCTGGGTCGGTATAGTAGTGCGCTACCATTACCGCATTGCGCTCTTTTAGTAAACGCTTGATCTTTTGGCGATAAAATTGTTTTTCATCATCGCTTAACGGCACTGGCTTCGCAGGGAACGGGTAAATTGCTGCTTCAGGGTCAAACATCACGCTCATCATGCATCTCGTTTTACTGGCTTAACGAATTAACCAATTGAAGGCGTTACTTGCGCCATGATTGGCCATATTTGTTTTATATGCTAAACAAGATAGCGGATCGGCTGAGAAAAGTCACAATAATTGCGCGGAGCTATGCCGGATGGCGACGAATGTCTTATCCGGCCTATAAGTATCTTATTCATTAGGCTGATAAATAAAACGCAGGTAGAAAATCAGGCAGGAATGGGGATATACCAGATAGCAAAAAAGCGCCTTTAGGGCGCTTTTCTACATTGATGGGTTGTGCTCAAGCAACATTATCCTTCACATTTAACATCTGCACTTGATGTTAGATGGTGGGTCGTGCAGGATTCGAACCTGCGACCAATTGATTAAAAGTCAACTGCTCTACCAACTGAGCTAACGACCCCTTTCGGGATGGCACTGCATTAATCATTCAGGATGGTGGGTCGTGCAGGATTCGAACCTGCGACCAATTGATTAAAAGTCAACTGCTCTACCAACTGAGCTAACGACCCATTCGGATGTTGCCTGAAAGATTCTTTACTCGGATCCACCAGGAAAATGGTGGGTCGTGCAGGATGACTCGGCTTCGCCTCGCCCTATGGGCCGCTGCTAAAGCAACGTTATCCTTCACGTTTAACATCTGATGTTGATGTTAAAATGGTGGGTCGTGCAGGATTCGAACCTGCGACCAATTGATTAAAAGCCAACTGCTCTACCAACTGAGCTAACGACCCGGTGGTGGGTGATGACGGGATCGAACCGCCGACCCCCTCCTTGTAAGGGAGGTGCTCTCCCAGCTGAGCTAATCACCCGATACTACGCTGGATACTGCAATTACTGCTTCCACCAGACCTATAATAAAGAATGGTGCGTCGTGCAGGATGACTCGGCTTCGCCTCGCCCTACGGGCCGTTGCTAAAGCAACGTTATCCTTCACGTTTAACATCTGATGTCGATGTTAAATTGGTGGGTCGTGCAGGATTCGAACCTGCGACCAATTGATTAAAAGTCAACTGCTCTACCAACTGAGCTAACGACCCGGTGGTGGGTGATGACGGGATCGAACCGCCGACCCCCTCCTTGTAAGGGAGGTGCTCTCCCAGCTGAGCTAATCACCCGATACTGCGCTGGATACTACATTAAGTGGTGGGTAGTGCAGGATGACTCGGCTTCGCCTCGCCCTACGGCTGTTGCTTACGCAACGTTATCCTTCACGTTTTACTACCACTATCTACCTTAGTAGATGGTGGGTCGTGCAGGATTCGAACCTGCGACCAATTGATTAAAAGTCAACTGCTCTACCAACTGAGCTAACGACCCACTTTTTTCGCCACTTTCAGGATGTTTGATATCCCTTGGCAACGGCGGCATATATTACTGAATTCAGAATTCTGCGCAACAAAAATTTCGACAAAGATCACTTAAGTGCTTACGTTTCACGCGGTAAGACCAGAAATAACACGATTTCTGGTCTTACTTTAGGCGTTACAGCGCGCTAAGACGTTTTTGCGCCTGTTTCGCACCATCAGTGCCTGGGTACTTGCTAACAACCTGCTGGTACACCGCTTTTGCTTTTGCGGTATCCCCTTTGTCCTGCATGATAACCCCGACCTTGAACATTGCGTCTGCCGCCTTCGGCGACTTCGGATAGTTTTTCACCACCGACGCAAAGTAATACGCCGCATCATCCTTTTTACCCTTGTTGTAATTCAACTGACCCAGCCAATAATTGGCGTTCGGCTGATACGTTGAATCTGGGTATTTTTTGATGAAATTCTGAAACGCCGTAATCGCATCATCCTGGCGAGAGCTGTCTTTCACCAGTGCGATTGCCGCGTTGTAATCGGTATTGGCGTCACCAGTTTGTACTGGTACGCCAGAAGCCGCCGTATTGCCGCTCGCAGGTGCTGCTGTGGCTGCCGTCGCATTGCTCTGGTCCGAAGCTTGCTGCGTCTGCGCACTACCGCTACCGCCGTTAAGGCTGTCGATTTGCAGCATGATCTGCTTTTGACGATCCATAACCTGATTCAGCTGGTACTGACTTTCCTGGATTTGACCACGAAGGGCATCAATATCAGTCTGGTTATCGGAGAGTTGTTGCTGGAGTTGGGTCAAAAGCTGGCTGTGAGCATTAGAAATACGCTCGAGTTGAGTGACACGGTCTTCGACCGAGCCTGAGCCGACACTACTGATTGGTGCCTGAGCAAAAGCGGCCCAGGGGGCCGCTATTCCAACCAGTAACGACAGACTCAACAGGTGATGTCTGAAGTTACTGTTCATGCAATTCTCTTAGTAAACCAGTACGGCACGACGGTTTTTGGAGTAAGCCGCTTCGTCATGACCCAGTACTGCTGGTTTTTCTTTACCGTAAGAAACGATGGAGATCTGGTCAGCAGAAACGCCTTTACCTTGCAGGTACATTTTAACAGCGTTAGCACGACGTTCGCCCAGGGAGATGTTGTACTCAGGAGTACCACGTTCGTCCGCGTGACCTTCTACGGTGACTTTGTAAGATGGGTTGCTACGCAGGAAGTTTGCGTGTGCATCCAGCATGGCAGCAAAGTCAGAACGGATATCGTATTTGTCCAGATCGAAGTATACGATGTTGTTCTGTTGCAGCTGTTGCATCTGCAGACGAGCCTGCTCTTCGGAAGACATATTGCCGTTACCGTTCGCATCCATACCAGTGCCGGCACCCAACATGCCTTCGCCGCTCTGGTCATTGCTGGCGTTCTTGTTAGAAGAACATGCCGCGATTGCCATTACAGGCAGAGCGATCATCAGCCCTTTCAGCACTTTGTTCAGTTGCATTTCTATGATTCCTTTAGTAATCAATTAATTATTATTACAGATACGGCGACCAGGCAGGGAATTTAACCTGTCCATCAGTTGCCGGAAGACGCGCTTTGAAACGCCCATCTGTAGAAACCAGATTCAGCACGGATCCCATCCCCTGAGAAGAGCTGTAGATTACCATAGTGCCGTTAGGTGCCAGACTTGGCGTTTCGTCCAAAAACGTTGATGACAGAACCTGTACACCACCCGCTTCTAGATCTTGCTTAGCAATGTGTTGCTGGCCGTTAGCCGAGCTTACCATCACCATAAACTTACCGTCGCTGCTGACGTCAGAGTCCTGGTTCTGTGAACCTTCCCAGGTAATACGCTGCGGAGCACCGCCGTTGATATTCACTTTATACACCTGCGGACGACCGGCCTGGTCAGACGTAAACGCCAGATTCTGGCTGTCCGGGAACCATGTAGGTTCGGTGTTGTTGCTGCGACCATCCGTGACCTGACGAATCTGACCTGAGCCAATATCCATCACGTACAAGTTCAGGCTACCGGTTTTAGACAACGCAAACGCCAGTTTGCTGCCATCCGGAGAGAACGCTGGAGCACCGTTGTGACGCGGGAACGAAGCAACCTGACGCACCGCACCGTTAGCCAGAGTCTGGATAACCAGCGCAGAACGACCGCTTTCGAAGGTCACATAAGCCAGTTTAGAACCGTCTGGAGACCACGCCGGAGACATCAGCGGCTGTGGAGAACGGTGAACCACAAACTGGTTGTAGCCATCGTAGTCAGACACGCGCAGTTCGTATGGGAACTGACCGCCGTTGGTCTGAACAACATACGCAATACGCGTACGGAACGCGCCCTTAATGCCGGTCAGCTTCTCGAACACTTCATCACTGGCAGTATGGCCGGCATAACGCAGCCACTGCTTGTTCACTTTATAAGTGTTTTGTGCCAGTACCGTACCTGGCGCACCACCGGTATCAACCAGCTGATAAGACACATTATAGCTGCCGTCAGCGTTAGGGGTTACCTGGCCGACAACCACCGCATCAATGCCCAGAGCAGACCATGCGGCAGGTTGAACTTCCTGCGCAGTACCCGGCTGCTGTGGCAGACGAGAACGGTCTAATGGGTTGAATTTCCCGCTGTTACGCAGGTCAGCGCCAACAATGCCGCCGATATCTTCAGGTGCAGCACCCGGTCCGGCCCACTGGAACGGAACGACGCCAATCGGACGTGCAGAGTCCACCCCTTGGGTGATCTCAATACGTACTTCTGCGTGCAGCACCGCTGCCCACAGCATCAGAAAACCAAAAGCTACTCGTAATGCCTGCTTCATCATATCTCCCTTATCTGGACGGAAAGCCCACGATAATTTAGCAGAATGTTAACAAACTAAAATACACAAAACTACCAAAACTCTGCGACGATCCGGCCTTTATTTTTCACTAACTGCGGCGAAAAATAATCTTTACGGCTTAAAGTCCAACGGCGCATTTTTAAAGGTCTGCCAAACCGCTTGTGACGGCGGTTTCGGGAACTTGGTCATTCGGCTTGTCGCCGCCAGCATCTGCTGACAGAACGCCGGATCGCCACCTTCCTGCTTCACAGTCAGTACCGTGCCATCCTCGGCAAGGTTCACACGTAAAGTACAGGTCTTCCCTTTATAGGTGTCCCAGTCATACAAATGGCCTTTAATCGCGGCCTGAACCTGCGCGATATAAGACGCAATTTCAGCCTGCGATGCCCCGCCCTGCCCCGGCTTGTTACCTTTAGCAGGAGATGAGCCACCGGCGCTACCGCTGGTGTTACCTTTCGGCGCATTCTTACCCGAGCTGAGATCACCCAGCAGGTCATCTACGCCAGAAGCTGCGGCAGCTTTTTCAGCAGCGGCTTTCTTGGCTGCGGCTTTTTCTCCGGCAGCTTTTTTATCCGCAGCCGCTTTTTCAGCAGCAGCTTTCTTATCGGCGGCAGCCTTAGCGGCGGCAGCTTTTTCCGCAGCAGCCTTCTCGGCTGCGGCCGCTTTTTTCGCGGCTTCAGCGGCAGCTTTCTTCTCCGCCTCTGCTGCGGCCTTCTTCTCGGCATCCGCAGCCGCTTTCGCAGCGGCAGCTTCCGCGACCTTTTTCGCATCAGCGGCGGCTTTTGCTGCTTCTGCTTCTGCTTTTTTCTGTGCATCGGCGGCGGCTTTTTTCGCAGCTTCTGCGGCAGCTTTCACTTGAGCATCGGCCTTCGCTTTCGCATCAGCAGCGGCTTTAGCTGCAGCCTCAGCCGCCTCTTTTGCCTGCGCATCCGCTTTGGCTTTCGCGTCCGCAGCTGCTTTCGCCGCCGCTTCTTCCGCCTGCTTCTGTTGTTCTTGAGCTTGCTTCGCAGCTTCCTGAGCCTGTAAGCGCTCTTTTTCCAGCGCTTTTAAACGTTCCTGTTCAGCAGCCTGCTTTTCACGCAACTCTTCAGCCTGCTGCTGTGCCTGTTTTTCGCGCTGCTCTTGCGCGCGTTTGGCACTCGCTTGTTGCTGCTGTGTACGATTATAGTTGTTAACGACCGCTCCAGGATCGACCATAACCGCATCGATAGACGAACCGCCGCCACCGCCGGCAGCAGCGTCCATGTGCTCATCGAACGAACTCCAGATAAGTGCTGCAAACAGAATAACGTGCAGCACTGCTGAAATAATTATCGCTCGTTTAAGCTTGTCGTTTTGTTCGGTTGCCTTTGACACTCTCGGTTCCCAAAAACTGTTCCCCCATTACCCTGCAACGCAGGTGCAGGCCGTTCCCAACCTGCAAACCCGCGAGCGTGCGGCATGTCGGCGATTAAATTGGCTGGGTCATCAACCCGACCGATTTCACCCCGGCGCTGTGTAACAGGTTAAGCGCTTTAATTATTTCATCGTAAGGCACGTCTTTCGCGCCCCCAATTAAGAAGACCGTTTTCGGATTCGCCTGCAAACGGCGCTGCGCTTCTGCAACCACCTGTTCAGGCGGTAGCTGCGGCATCTTCTCCTGACCTACGTTCACGCTGTATTGCCCCACACCGGAAACTTCAACAATCACCGGGGGTTCATCATTACTGCTTACAGCCTGTGATTCGGTTGCATCAGGCAGATCCACTTCCACGCTCTGCGTAATGATCGGCGCTGTCGCCATAAAGATAAGCAGCAGCACCAACAACACATCCAGCAGCGGAACGATGTTAATTTCGGACTTCAGTTCGCGACGCCCGCGTCCACGTGCTCTGGCCATGGCTTACCCCTTGTTGCTCTCGCTGGCGGTAAAAGCCTGACGGTGCAGAATGGCGGTGAACTCTTCCATAAAGTTGTCGTAGTTCATTTCCAGCTTGTTCACGCGCTGGTTCAGGCGGTTGTACGCCATAACCGCAGGAATTGCCGCGAACAGACCGATAGCCGTCGCGATCAACGCTTCCGCAATACCTGGCGCAACCATTTGCAAAGTAGCCTGTTTCACCGCGCCCAGCGCGATAAAGGCGTGCATGATCCCCCACACCGTACCGAACAGACCGATATACGGGCTGATAGAACCGACAGTACCCAGGAACGGTATGTGCGTTTCCAGATTTTCCAGTTCGCGGTTCATGGAAATGCGCATCGCACGCGAAGCCCCTTCCACTATCGCTTCCGGTGCATGGCCATTGGCACGATGCAGCCGCGCGAACTCTTTGAAGCCGCTATAGAAAATCTGCTCAGAACCTGCCAGATTGTCCCGACGCCCCTGGCTCTCCTGGTACAAGCGAGACAGTTCGATGCCAGACCAGAACTTATCTTCAAACGCTTCTGCTTCACGGCTTGCGGCGTTAAGAATGCGCGTTCTCTGGATAATGATGGCCCAAGATGCGATTGAAAAACCAATCAAAATCAGCATGATAAGTTTAACCAGAAGGCTCGCCTTCAGGAACAAATCAAGGATATTCATGTCAGTCACTGCTTAAACTCCGCGACAATAGACTTGGGAAGCGCACGAGGCTTCATGATGAGTGGATCAACACAGACAATCAGGACTTCTGCTTCGTTCAGAACCTTATTCTCAGCGTTGACAATTCTCTGCGTAAATACCATTGAAGTACCCCGCATTGATGTAATTTCTGTCTGGACTTCGAGCATATCGTCGAGTCGGGCAGGCGCAAAATACTCCAGCGTCATCTTACGCACGACAAAGGCCACGCGTTCAGCCAGCAATACCTGTTGACTGAAGTGATGGTGACGCAGCATCTCTGTGCGTGCTCTTTCATAGAAAGCGACATAGCTGGCGTGGTAAACCACACCACCGGCGTCGGTATCTTCGTAATAGACCCGAACCGGCCATCGAAACAGCGTTGTATTCACTTTACATCCCAGTAATACAAAAAAAATTTGGGGTTTTTGAACTTCGCTACTATACGCGCGGGAAAGATGGTTTGGAATGGGGGGAAGTAAACGGAGCGTAAATTTTTATGGGCTTATGCAAGCCCATTATCATTAGGCGATAATTTTCATCTGTAGAAGAAAAAAATCAGTCCCGCGAACAGGACGAGATCGGCGATAAGCGGACAAAAAATCCCCTGCCAGTGGATTGCACGTGGACGGAACCCCACCCCGTGAATTACGCCAGCGCACACTGACCACATCAGCAGAAAACCATGCCAGATTTCCAGCTCACTGGTCTTCGCCGCAAAACGCGCCGGATCCCAGAAAATGCAGCCAGCTAACGCCAGGGCCATAACAAGGGAAAGCGCCCGCAAGGGGCGCTTATCCATTATCGCGTACAACATTGCGATAACATTTTTCATTACTGGTTTTCTTCACCTGCTTTGGACGCTTCTACATGCTCCAGCGCCAGGGCGGTGATCACGCCGAATGCACAGGCAAGAAGCGTTCCCAAAATCCATGCGAAATACCACATATCTAGCTCCTTACTTAGTACAGAGAGTGGGTGTTACGTTCGATATCTTCTTTGGTGATACGACCGAACATTTTCCAGTAACACCAGGTGGTGTAGGCCAGGATAATCGGTACGAAGATAATCGCAACATAGGTCATCACGTTCAGCGTCAGCTGACTAGATGTCGCATCCCACATGGTCAGGCTCGCATTCATCATTGTGCTGGATGGCATAATGAACGGGAACATGGTGATGCCCGCAGTCAAAATGATGCACGCCAGAGTCAATGAGGAGAACAGGAACGCCCACGCGCCTTTATCTGCTTTAGTGCTCAGAATCGTCAACAACGGCAGCACCACGCCCAGAGCAGGAATCGCCCACAGCGCTGGCATGTTGTTGAAGTTCACCATCCATGCACCCGCTTCACGCGCGACGTCTTTGGTCAGTGGGTTCGATGGGCCTGCGTGATCCATAACAGATTTCACCACATAACCGTCGATACCGTAGTAAATCCAGACGCCCGCCAGAGCGAAGCACACCAGTGTAACCAGCGCCGCCGCCATCGATACGGAGCGAGTACGCAGATGCAGTTCACCCACCGTACGCATTTGCAGGTAGGTCGCGCCCTGAGTCAGGATCATCCCCACGCTCACAATCCCAGCCAGCAGGCCAAACGGGTTCAGCAGCTGGAAGAAGTTACCGGTGTAGTACAGGCGCAGATATTCATCAATGTGGAACGGCACGCCTTGCAGCAGGTTGCCGAACGCCACGCCGATAACCAGCGGTGGCACGAAGCTACCAACAAAGATGCCCCAGTCCCACATGTTGCGCCAGCGGGTGTCTTCAATCTTCGAGCGGTAATCAAAACCTACCGGACGGAAGAATAAAGAAGCCAGCACCAGAATCATCGCCACATAGAAGCCGGAGAACGCAGCTGCGTAGACCATCGGCCAGGCAGCGAACAGCGCGCCGCCTGCGGTGATGAGCCACACCTGGTTACCGTCCCAGTGCGGGGCGATGGCGTTAATCATAATTCGACGCTCGGTATCATTGCGACCGAGGAAACGGGTGAGCATCCCCACCCCCATGTCGAAGCCGTCGGCGACAGCGAAGCCAATCAGCAGAATGCCAATCAGCAGCCACCAGATAAAACGTAGTACTTCATAATCGATCATTTGACGACTCCTGTCTTAGCGTGCCGGCTGAGTAGTCGCGGTGGACTGCTCAAAGTGGTAGCGACCGGTTTTCAGGCTGCTTGGCCCTTTGCGCGCGAACTTGAACATCAAGAACAGTTCGGCCACCAGGAACAGCGTGTAAAGACCGCAAATCAGCACCATGGAGAAGATAATGTCGCCGGCTGTCAGTGACGAGTTCGCCACTGCGGTTGGCAGCACTTCACCGATGGCCCACGGTTGACGCCCATATTCGGCGACAAACCAGCCCGCTTCTACGGCAATCCACGGCAGCGGCAGCCCGAAGAACGCAGCGCGCAGCAGCCATTTTTTCTCACCGATACGGTTACGAATCACCGTCCAGAAGGATGCCGCGATAATCAGCAGCATCAGTACACCGCACGCCACCATGATACGGAAGGCGAAATACAGCGGCGCAACGCGTGGAATGGAATCTTTGGTCGCTTTCTGAATCTGCTCTTCGGTCGCGTCAGCCACGTTCGGCGTATAGCGTTTGAGCAGCAGACCGTAGCCCAGGTCTTTCTTCACGTCGTTGAACTGAGAACGCACCGCAGGGTCAGTTGCGCCGGAACGCAGTTGCTCCAGCAGCGAGTAAGCCTTCATGCCGTTACGGATACGCTCTTCGTGCTGCACCATCAGATCTTTCAGACCGGTAACCTGCTTGTCCACAGAACGGGTTGCGATGATGCCCAGCGCGTAAGGAATTTGAATCGAGAAGTGGTTTTCCTGCGCATCCTGATCGGGAATACCAAACAGCGTAAAGGATGCCGGAGCCGGCTGAGTTTCCCATTCGGCTTCAATGGCAGCCAGTTTGGTTTTCTGCACGTCACCCATTTCGTAACCCGATTCGTCACCCAGGACGATAACGGACAGGATAGCCGCCATGCCGAAGCTGGCTGCAATCGCGAAAGAGCGCTTAGCAAAGGCGAAATCACGGCCTTTGAGCATGTACCAGGAGCTAATAGCAAGGATGAACATCGCGCCAGTCACATAGCCCGATGCCACGGTGTGAACGAATTTCACCTGAGCAACTGGGTTCAGTACCAGCTCAGAGAAGCTCACCATCTCCATGCGCATGGTTTCAAAATTGAAGTCTGAGGCAATCGGGTTCTGCATCCAGCCGTTCGCAACCAGGATCCACAACGCAGAAAGGTTGGAGCCCAGAGCCACCAGCCAGGTTACCGCCATGTGCTGGACTTTGCCCAGACGATCCCAACCGAAGAAGAACAGACCTACAAAGGTAGATTCGAGGAAGAAGGCCATCAGACCTTCGATGGCCAGCGGCGCACCGAAAATATCACCCACATAGTGAGAATAGTAAGACCAGTTAGTCCCGAACTGGAACTCCATGGTCAAACCGGTAGCCACACCCAGCGCAAAGTTGATACCAAACAACTTGCCCCAGAACTTGGTCATATCTTTATAAATCTGTTTGCCGGAAAGGACGTACACCGTTTCCATGATTGCCAGCAAGAACGCCATACCCAGCGTCAGCGGTACAAACAGGAAGTGGTACATCGCGGTCAAGGCAAACTGTAAGCGCGACAGTTCGACTATATCTAACATTATGACTCCTTGCTCATCGCATGAAGACTCCGAGATTGAACCCGTGAACCAGATTCAAACACATGCCCCAATACAAATTTATTTGTGTCCCGTTTCGTTACGACTTCATCCCGAGAGGAAACCATCGTCGGCAAAGGTTACAAATACGTTAATAAAAAAACCAATTTGATCCCTCAATATATTACGCCGTAATAACCATACAATAAACAGGTTTTTACTGTAGTGTCTTTACGTTTTACGACGTTGATCAATATATAGCGGAGAGGGTACTTTTCATCCAGTTTGATGTGGGGCAATTAAACTCTCTTTTGTCATCGTTTCCAAGTATTACATATTGATATAAATCAATATTTACGTTTTATGTTGAATATGTGTTTAAACAAACAATCAATGTGAATTGATTGTTAATTAAATGTTCAAACAAAGAATTTTATAGTTGCCAAAAAAGACAATATGAGAATTATAGGTAATTTTATTTAACCTAATGGCGGGAAGCAAAAAGAAAAGACAAGATGGGATTGTGTTAATTCGTTCACAGTAATTTTTAGCTAGCACATATTTAGGTATTTTCTACCCTCGCCGCATTTTCCTTCCTCTCCGGCAAACATCACGGCGTTAGTTTATGGATATAATAAACCAGGTTGATTATTTCAACATCACTTAACAACGCGCATTATCTGCCGGAGCCAACGGCTCCGGCAGCGTCGTTATGCTCAGTTTAGCTTCACACTAAACGTTCGCGACTGCCCCGGCAGGAACACTCCGGTAATACCGCTGGTGTCTAACGGCTCCCCTTTTGGCACTTCATCCATTCCCGTTTCGCTGCAATGGGCAACGCTTCGGCTAAACGAGACAGCGGCATCGCCACACAGGCTGTCTGAAGGGTTGAACAGCCGCAGAATAATTTCATCACGGTCTTCCGCTTTCTTTAATGCGCTCAGTTGGCAGCCAACCGGTGACATCGTCAACAGGCTATAGCTGTCTGGCGTCGTAAACGGCGCTTTATTGAGTTTCATCGCATCCCACGGAATTTTGTTGTAACACTGAACCGGCGTTAACCACGCGCGCGCTTGCTGCGCCAGCCCCACGCTCAACGGCGTACCGTTGTAGCTAAACATACTGAAACGCGCATGGAATACGCCGCGCATTTGTGAATCTGGCACTGGCATTTTTATCCCCGATGGTCGCCCCGGGCGGAGCAGTAAATCTTCTTTGCCCAGCAAGCCGACACCGCGCAGTAAGGTCAGCGCAAAGGTTTTATTCTCCTCCCCCACCACTTCAAATTCGCGCAGCCCTTCACTGAATATCGCCAGGCCGTTACTCCCTTCCTGCAACGCGGCATAATTCAATAAATTCCACACCGGAACCGGCGCTTCTTTCCACCCCTCTTCCTGCCAGTTCGCCATTGCCGGGTCTTGAATCGGGCGCATTACCGTACCAAACTGGGTATCCGCCAGCACTTCCTGTGTGTTGAATGGTGTAGGAATCAGTACGCGCACACGATGGTCGTCGGCCTGGTTATCAAGACGGACATCGACATCAATACGGCGGCTGTTATGGCTGAGCGTAACGGTCATTTCAACGCCTAATTCGCCGTTACGTTGCCGTGCCGAACGTTCGCTCAGGTTAGCTGGAACCGCCATGCGATAGCGAAGAATCACCCGACTTTGCCACGCCTCGTGGATAACCTGGTGCTCAACGCCCGCCCCCGCTGATGTTAGCCGCCACTCTTCGCGCGACGGCGAATAATCATATTCATCGCCGTCATCGGCGCTTTCTTCTATTTCCAGCACGCGTTGGTAAACAATGCCGGTGTCTTTATCGCGCAGGCACAGCGTCCCATCAACGTTGAGAGAGATTTGCCAAAATGCGTTTTCCAGCAGCGCAGAGGTGTCGGCAAGCGGAGCTGCCAGGTGACCCGCAACGTGCGGTTCTATATATAAGGTGCGATAGCCCATCGACGGCAGGGTCTGATAAAGTTGAATATCAAACTCCATAAACGGTTCATAGTTGCCGTAATGCACAATTTGTCGGTCAATCAGGCCAGGGTCTAATTCACGCGCGCTGCGGATAAAATAAGGAATCTCGTTGCCGTTACCGTCCACCAGGCGGAACTGGCTGGCGCGCAGGCGAACGGTAGTGTTAATCACCTCTTCGCGCGGCCACGGCATCAGGTTAAACATCACCAGCTTGTCTTCGTCGCTTTGCGGCATGTTATCGACAATTTTGCGCAGATAAAAACGCAGCAGATTGTCAGCCATATCCTCGGCAAGCTCGAAACGCGAGGCAATTTCCCGATGCACTTTGTCGCTACAGCAGCAACCAATGCTGTCGTGCGCATGGTTTTTTAAGATCTCTTTCCACATTTTTTCCAGCAAACCGTGGTGATACTCAAAACCCAACGTCCAGGCGAGGGTTGCCAGCGGTTCCAGCAGATTAACAATCTTATTTTCAATGCGCGCGTGGGCGACTTTGATATCCATACGCGTCGAACCAATAGTGCGGTGCACACGCATATATTTGCCATCAATAAACTCACCACGCAGCGTCGCTAACTCATCGCGATGCGCTTCTATGGCGCTAAATACCTCTTCGAAGCGGCTCATCACGAACTCACGCTGCGGGTAGACTTCTCGCAGCTTGTCCATCACCGCAAAGATATTTTGCTGGAGTGGCATTTGATCATGCCCGTTAGGCAGCAAAATCTCTTTCGTCACCGAGGCGTTTTCCAGCACCTCAAAGTAGCTGTCGAGCCGTTTACGCAGCCCGGCTTCATCCTCCGGTAAGTACTTACCAATCGCGTAGCCCAGCGGTAGCACCTGTGCCGCCACTTCGCTGCCATCGCTGCTTTGCCATAAGAATTCGGTTTTGTCAGTGCCGTGGCGTTCAGAACAGCCCCGCCAGAACATGGTCCGCGTGATACCAAAACCGTTATAGATATGCGGCAGTTGCCCGGACATACCGAACGAGTCCGGCAGATAGCCAATTTTCATCGGCTCACCAAACGCCATGCAGTCACGAATGCCGTACATCAGGTTGCGAACAATCGACTCACCGGCAACGATGGTGGTGTCCGTTTGCGTATACCACGGGCCGATAATCAGCTTTCCGGCTTGCACCAGCGCTTTCACTCGCTCTCGGTTTTCTGGCTTCACGGCGAAATAGTCTTCCAGCACCGCCGTTTGCCCGTCGAGTACGTAATATTTGTACTCGGCATCCTGCTCAAGGCGAGTCAGGATTTCTTCCATATTGTTAACCAACAAAATACGCGACTCTTCAGTGGTGAAATACCACTCACGGTCCCAGTGCATATGTGGCGTAATGTGAACGCGAGATACTGTTTTCATCTTCGTTTCCTGTGAAGTAAATGCTTACGGCATCACGCTATCGGTGACATATTTTCCCTGCTTAACCGCCTGGCGACGCCAGACCAGCAGAACCGCCGTGGAGATCATCGCGCCCACTAACGCAGCGCCAAACCAGCCCGCCGCCGCGACAAATGCGCTGATTCCGGCGTGGTGAAGTAAAAAGATCGAGAAAATCCCCGCCCCTGGTGTCGCCAGGCCAATGCCCATCGCGCCGACAATGGCACCAGTCACCATCGAACCGAGAACAAACGAACCAATAACCCGCAGCGGATCTTCAATCGCCAGCGGGATCGCCCCTTCGGTAATGCCCGCCAGCCCCAATAGCCAGGTCGATTTACCGGTTTCAATTTCAAACTGTTTAAACAACTGCGGCGCAATCATGGTCGAGGCGGTGACGGTAAAAGCGGAAACCATTTTGACCGAGGCGAAAATGGCATAAGGCCCATACACCCCGTTCGCCATCGCGCCCAGACAGAAGGCATAGGAGGCTTTGTTCACCGGCCCGCCTAAATCGAACGAACACATAAAGCCGAGAATCATGCCAAGCAACAGCGCATTGGTTCCCGAAAGGCCATTCAGCCAGGCGGTCAGCGAGTTGTTAATCCAGGCGACAGGTTCACCAATGACGAACAGCATCAGGCTACCCGCCACCAGCGTGCCAATAACCGGATAAAGATAGAACGTTAAAAAGCCATTGAATTTGCTGCTTAAACGCAGGTGCTGTTTCACCCAACGCATGAGATAACCGGCAATCAGGCCACCGGCGACACCGCCAAGAAAACCCGAACCGATTAAGTTCGCCGCCAAACCTGCCGCAAAGCCCGGAGCCAGCGCCGGTTTATCCGCCAGTGAATAGGCGGTATAGGCCGAAAGCACCGGAACCATCAGTGTGCCCAGCATCCCACCGCCCAATTGGCGATACATCCACAGCCAGGATTTTTCTAAGCTATACACATCTTGTAGGCCGAAAATCTGCGCAATTAATACCGCCACCGCCAGCACCGTCCCTCCGGCGACGATTAACGGCACGGCAAACGAAATGCCGCTCAGCAGCGCTTGTTTCAGGTCAGTTTTCAGCCCTTTTTTCACCTCTGCCTGTGGCTGAGAAACGCGCTGGCCTTGTAGCGGCTCCAGCGCTAACGCTTGTTCAATCAGCGCTTTTGCGTGGCGCAGCGGTTCGGCTACCGGAACGGAAATCGCCGGGATGCCGTTGAAACGTTCACTTTCTTTAAGCGCGACCTCGGCGGCAAAAATACAGGCGCGCGCATCGTTAAGCTGTTGAGCCGTTAAGCGCCCTTCAATGCCGTTGGCCCCCTGCTTTTCAACCACCACGTTGACGCCCATTTGCCGACCGGCTTTCTCCAGATATTCAGCCGCCATATAGGTATGTGCAATGCCCGCCGGACAGGCGGTAACGCAAACAATCGTAGGAGCATCTGCCGCTACAGCCGACGTAGGCTGTTGCGCCTGCACGTCTAACGCCGCTAACACGTCGTCGGCGCTGGTCGCCGCCATGACACGAGCGCGCAGTGAATCATCAGCCAGACACGTCGTCAGTTCGGTCAGAATTTGAATATGAGTCGAACCGGCTTCACTTGGCGGGATCGCCAGCAAAAAGATCAGCTCAACGGACTCCGGGCCATCAACCCCTTCCCAGCTCAGCGGTTCACTCAGCGTTGCCACTGCAAAAGCCGCCTCTTTAACCGCCGACGATTTGCCGTGCGGCACTGCCAGCCCCTCACCAAGCGCCGTTGGCCCTTGAGATTCGCGGTGAAAAACTTCCGTCAGATAAGCATCCGCATCGGTGATTTTGCCCAATTCAACGAGCCGCTGCGCTAACTGGCGAATGGCATCGTCACGATCGGTAAATCGTGCATGTACACAGACCGCACGAGGGTGGGACAAGGTCGTTAGGTTCATCATGATACTCAGAGGATTGTCATTATTGTGTGCAGCGATTGTCGCAGACAAAACAATACCTTTATGTGATCACTTTCACTAACGAGAAAATATTTGTATTTAATTTGTATTATTTACTATTGTACAAATGTCGGCATAATTCGTCCTAACCGTCTGACTTTATTGCCGACAAAAGCGAAAAAAGATGAGCAAAAAACCGATGTACCGCCATATAGCTGACATACTGCGCGCACAGATAGCGAAAGGTGAATTAAAACCGGGTGATGCTCTCCCCACCGAATCAACGCTACAGGCCCGTTTCGAGGTAAGCCGCGTGACCATCAGACAGGCGCTTAAGCAGCTGACGGAACAAGGCATCATCGAGAGTATTCAGGGCAGCGGTTGGTATGTAAAAGAGGAGCGGGTTAACTACGATATCTATCAGCTCACCAGCTTTTATGAAAAGCTCGCCGACCGTCATGTCGAAACGCATAGTGAAGTGAAAGTTTTTGAGGTCATTGCCGCCGGAGAATCGTTGGCTGAACAGCTACAGGTCGCGGCTACGGATAAAGTCTGGCATATCAAACGCGTTCGATTTATTAAGCAAAAGGCCGTCACTCTGGAAGAAACCTGGATGCCGCTGGCGCTGTTTGCCGATCTCACCTGGGAGGTGATGGAGAACTCCAAATATCACTATATTGAACAGACGAAAAAGATGGTGATTGAGCGCAGCGAGCAGGAAATTATCCCGGTGATCCCCAATGAAGAAACGGTCACCATGCTGGGGATAGCGCCCGGTAAGCCGGTACTGGAAAAAGTCTCACGCGGTTTTCTTCAGGATGGTCGTATTTTTGAATACAGCCGCAACACCTTTAAAAGTGACGATTACAAATTTACGCTGGTTGCCAGACGTCGCCATTAAAAAAGGCCATCATCAGATGGCCAACCATGTCGAAACTAGACATATAAGGCTCCCTCTTTCCCTGTATGCAACGGGAATTCGATGAGGGAGCAGAGAGGATTACTTAATAACGGATTTCAGTGCTTCGCCGATATCGGCCAGGCTGCGCACGGTTTTCACGCCAGCAGCTTCCAGCGCCGCGAATTTCTCATCCGCAGTCCCTTTCCCGCCCGCGATGATTGCGCCCGCGTGACCCATACGTTTACCTTTCGGCGCAGTCACACCGGCGATGTAACCCACAACCGGCTTGGTGACATGATCTTTAATGTACGCCGCCGCTTCTTCTTCCGCGCTACCGCCGATCTCACCGATCATCACGATCGCTTCAGTTTGCGGATCTTCCTGGAACAGTTTCAGGATATCGATAAAGTTAGAGCCAGGGATCGGATCACCGCCGATGCCCACACAGGTGGACTGGCCGAAACCGTAATCGGTGGTCTGTTTAACCGCTTCATAGGTCAGCGTACCGGAACGGGAAACGATACCTACTTTACCTGGTTTGTGAATATGGCCTGGCATGATGCCGATTTTGCATTCGCCTGGGGTGATAACCCCTGGGCAGTTCGGGCCAATCATGCGCACACCGGCTTCATCCAGTTTCACTTTCACGGTCAGCATATCCAGCGTTGGGATACCTTCGGTGATGGTGATGATAAGTTTAATGCCTGCGTCGATGGCTTCCAGAATGGAGTCTTTGCAGAACGGTGCAGGAACGTAGATAACAGAGGCGGTTGCGCCCGTTGCTTCTACGGCTTCACGCACGGTGTTAAACACTGGCAGACCCAGATGCTCAGTACCGCCTTTACCTGGCGTTACGCCGCCAACCATCTGCGTGCCGTAGGCAATCGCTTGTTCGGAGTGGAAAGAACCCTGGCTACCGGTAAAGCCCTGGCAGATAACCTTGGTATTTTTATCGATTAAAATGGACATTATTTCCCCTCCACTGCGGCAACAACCTGCTGTGCTGCGTCCGTCAGACTTTTCGCTGCAATAATATTCAGGCCGCTGTCAGCCAGTTTTTTCGCGCCGAGTTCGGCGTTGTTACCTTCCAGACGTACGACAACGGGAACGTTAACGCCCACTTCGGCTACTGCGCCGATGATACCGTCGGCAATCAGGTCGCAACGCACGATACCGCCGAAGATGTTAACCAGAACGGCTTTAACATTGTCATCAGAGAGGATGATTTTGAACGCTTCGGTCACGCGCTCTTTGGTTGCGCCGCCGCCAACGTCAAGGAAGTTAGCCGGTTCGCCGCCGTGCAGTTTAACGATGTCCATCGTGCCCATTGCCAGGCCCGCACCGTTAACCATACAACCGATGTTACCGTCCAGCGCAACGTAGTTCAGTTCCCACTGTGCCGCCTGCGCTTCACGTGGATCTTCCTGAGACTGGTCACGCATTTCACGCAGATCCGGCTGGCGGAACAGGGCATTGCCGTCAGCGCCCAGTTTACCGTCGAGGCAAATCAGATCGCCCTGCTTGGTGATAACCAGCGGGTTGATTTCGATCAGTGCCAGGTCGCGCTCAAGGAAAATAGTCGCCAGACCCATAAAGATTTTGGTGAACTGCTGAACCTGTTTACCTTCCAGACCCAGTTTAAACGCCAGCTCACGACCCTGGTAAGGCATTGGACCTGCCAACGGATCGAGCGCCACTTTGTGGATCAGGTGCGGGGTTTCTTCCGCCACTTTTTCAATTTCCACGCCGCCTTCGGTAGACGCCATGAATACAACGCGACGAGAGCTACGGTCTACAACCGCGCCCAGGTACAGCTCTTTACCGATGTCGGTAGCAGATTCAACCAGAATCTGGTTTACCGGCTGACCGTGCGCATCCGTTTGGTAAGTCACCAGACGTTTGCCCAGCCAGTTTTCAGCAAAAGCACGAATCTCTTCTTTGGTGTTAACGACTTTCACACCGCCCGCTTTGCCGCGGCCACCAGCGTGAACCTGACATTTCACTACCCACGGGCCAGCGCCGATTTTTGAAGCGGCTTCTTCTGCTTCACGCGGAGTAGTACAGGCATAACCCACCGGAGCCGGTAAGCCATAGCGGGCAAAGAGTTGTTTTGCCTGATATTCATGTAAGTTCATGTGTTCTATCCATCCTATAAAATGTTATTGAGTTGTGGTCTGGATCTTTTAGTTCTGCATAGCACAGAGCGAACCCTCTCCCCGCTCGGGGAGAGGCCGCCAATATCACGACTACACGTCTAACAGCAGACGGGTTGGATCTTCCAACAACTCTTTAATTGCCACCAGGAAGCCTACAGACTCGCGTCCATCAATCAGACGGTGGTCGTAGGACAACGCCAGGTACATCATCGGCAGAATTTCAACTTTGCCATTTACCGCCATTGGACGGTCTTTAATGGCATGCATACCCAGAATCGCGCTCTGAGGCGGGTTGATAATCGGGGTAGACATCAGGGAACCGAAAACGCCGCCGTTGGTAATGGTGAAGTTACCGCCGGTTAAGTCTTCTACTGTCAGTTTGCCGTCACGGCCTTTCACTGCCAGCTCTTTGATGTTCTTTTCAATGTCTGCCATGCCCAGCGCGTCTACGTCACGCAGAACTGGGGTTACCAGGCCACGTGGGGTCGAAACCGCCATGCTGACATCGAAATAGTTGTGGTAAACCACATCATCGCCATCGATAGATGCGTTCACTTCCGGGTAGCGCTTCAGCGCTTCAACCACGGCTTTCACGTAGAAAGACATAAAGCCCAGACGGATACCGTGGCGTTTTTCGAACGCTTCACCGTACTGCTTACGCAGGTCCATAATCGGCTTCATGTTGACTTCGTTGAAGGTCGTCAGCATCGCGGTCGAGTTTTTCGCTTCCAACAGACGTTCAGCAACACGTTTACGCAGACGCGTCATCGGTACGCGTTTTTCGCTACGACCGGCCAGCAGGGCAACCGGTGCAGCAGCGGCAGCCGCAGGTGCTTTGGCTTCTGCTTTCGCTGGAGCTTTCGCCAGATGTTTTTCAACATCTTCACGAGTGATACGGCCACCGACGCCAGTGCCTTTAATCGCGCTGGCTTCAAGGTTGTGTTCACTCAGCAGGCGACGAATCGCCGGGCTGAGCGCATCGTTGGACTGTTCTTCCAAAGAGGCCTGCTGGCGCTGCGCTGGGGTAGCTTCTTTGTTTTCAGCTTTCGCGCTGGTTTCTTTACCCGCGCTGTTGCCTTCACGCAGGCGGCCCAGAATCTGGCGAGAAGTCACGGTCGTGCCTTCATCTTCCAGAACGGCATCCAGAATGCCATCAGCCGACGCCGGTACTTCCAGTACCACTTTGTCAGTTTCGATTTCTACCAGCACTTCATCACGAACTACCGCATCGCCCGGTTTTTTATGCCAGGTTGCCACGGTCGCATCAGCTACGGATTCAGGCAGGTCGGGAACCAGAATATCTACGCTACTCATTGTGTATCCTTTAATTAATCGACGTTCAGCGCGTCATTGACCAGATCTTGTTGCTGTTTCTGGTGAACGGACATATACCCTACCGCCGGTGAGGCGGAGGCTGGGCGACCTGCGTAACGCAGAGCGGCCCCAAATGGAACTACTTCACGCAAGTGATGCTGGCTACAGTACCAGGCCCCCTGGTTCAGAGGCTCTTCCTGGCACCAGACAAAATCATGCACGTGAGCAAATGGTTTCAATGCTTCCTGTACCGCCTGGTGTGGGAACGGATACAGCTGCTCGATACGCACGATGGCGACATCTTTTTGGTCGTTTTTGCGACGCTGTTCCAGCAGGTCGTAGTACACCTTACCGGAGCACAGCACGACGCGTTTCACCGCTTTCGGATCCAGCTCGTCAATCTCGCCAATCGCTGGCATAAACGTGCCGTTTGCCAGTTCATCCATGCTAGAAACCGCCAGCGGATGACGCAGCAGCGATTTCGGTGACATCACCACCAGCGGACGGCGCATCCCGCGCAGCGCCTGACGACGCAGCATGTGATAAACCTGTGCCGGGGTAGACGGAACACAAACCTGCATGTTTTGCTGAGCGCAAAGTTGCAGATAACGTTCCAGGCGCGCGGAGGAGTGCTCCGGCCCTTGCCCTTCGTAGCCATGCGGCAGCAGCATCACCAGGCCACACATACGACCCCATTTTTGCTCACCCGAGGAGATGAACTGGTCGATAACCACCTGCGCACCGTTGGCGAAGTCGCCGAACTGCGCTTCCCAAATGGTCAGCGTGCGCGGTTCAGCCGTTGCATAGCCGTATTCAAAGGCCAGAACCGCTTCTTCAGACAGTACGGAGTCCCACACTTTGAACACGCCCTGGCCGTTATGCACGTGCTGTAACGGGGTGTAGGTAGAACCATTGGATTGGTTATGAATTACTGCGTGACGGTGGAAGAAAGTACCGCGACCGGCATCTTCACCGGACAAGCGCACCGGAATACCTTCGTCAACCAGCGTCGCGTACGCCAGGTTTTCCGCACCGCCCCAGTCGAACAGCTTCTCACCCGCCGCCATTAACTGACGGTCGCCGTAGATTTTCGCTACGCGAGACTGCATTTCAATGGCATCCGGTACGGTACTGATACGGTTAGCCAACTCCTGCAAGCGCTTCATGTCAACCTTGTTCGGGTAACTTTCGTCCCACTCATGGTTGAGGTACGGCGACCAGGTAAAGGAGTGCATGTTCATTGGACGCCACTCTTTCACCACGCATTCGCCCGCGTCCAGCGCGTCGCGATACAGGTTAACCATCTCGGTAGCATCTTCCAGCGTGGCAACTTTCTCTGCTTCTAACTTGTCAGCGTAGATTTTGCGCGGCGTTGGATGTTTTTTGATTTTCTGGTACATCAGCGGCTGGGTTGCGCTCGGCTCGTCGGCTTCGTTATGGCCGTGACGGCGGTAGCAAAACAGGTCGATGAAGACATCGCGTTTAAAGGTATTACGGAAGTCCAGCGCCAGACGGGTAACGAAAGCCACCGCTTCCGGGTCATCCGCGTTAACGTGGAAAATCGGCGCCTGCACCATTTTACCGATATCAGTACAGTACGGCGTAGAGCGCGCATCCAGCGGGTTAGAGGTCGTGAAGCCTACCTGGTTATTGATAACGATACGCACCGTACCGCCCACTTCGTAACCCCGCGCTTTGGACATGTTCAGGGTTTCCTGAACCACGCCCTGCCCGGTCACTGCGGCGTCGCCGTGAATGGTGATTGGCAGAACTTTATTGCTGCTCGGCTCGTCCAGACGGTCAAGGCGCGCACGAACGGAACCCATAACCACTGGGCTAACGATTTCGAGGTGCGACGGGTTGAACGCCAGTGCCAGGTGCACCAGGCCACCTTCGGTTTCGATGTCGGAGGAGAAGCCCATGTGGTACTTCACATCCCCCGTACCGAGGTGTTCTTTATGTTTGCCGGAGAACTCGTCAAACAGTTCCTGAGATTGTTTACCCAGGACGTTAATCAGCACGTTCAGACGGCCACGGTGCGCCATACCCAGCACCACTTCACGCGTGCCGCTCTTTCCCGCATGGCGGATCATCTCTTTGAGCATTGGCACCAGCGCATCGCCGCCTTCCAGCGAGAAGCGTTTTGCGCCCGGGAATTTCGCCCCCAGATAACGTTCCAGACCTTCCGCCGCCGTCAGTTCGCTCAGGAAGCGTTTTTTCTCTTCGGCGCTAAAGGTGGCGTGACCGGCTTCAAAACGCTGCTGAATCCAACGTTTTTCTTCGGTGCTGGTAATGTGCATGTACTCTGCGCCAATCGAGCCGCAGTAGGTCTGTTTGAGCGCGTCAATCAGATCCCCGAGCTTCATCGTATCTTTGCCGATGGCGAAAGAACCGACGTTAAAGCTCTCCTGGAAGTCGGCCTCAGTCAGATCGTGGAAAGCGGGATCTAAATCAGCCACTTTATCCTGCTGCCACAGTCCCAGCGGATCAAGATTCGCATGCTGGTGACCACGGAAGCGATAAGCGTTGATAAGTTGCAGGACTTTAACCTGCTTCGCATTCGTGTCAGGGTCGGAAATCGAAGAGGAATAACGTGAGGCATCTTTCGCCAGACGACGGAAATAATCACGCGTTGTTGAATGGAGTTGATCTGGTTTGACTCCGGTACCAGGTAACTGCTGGAACGTCGAACGCCAGTTAGCGTCTACCGAGTCAGGATCGGTTAAGAAGTCTTCATAGAGCTGTTCTATCCAGCTCTGGTTCGAGCCAGAGAGGTAAGAAGAGTCCAACCAGGCTTTCAAAGCGCTGTTCTGCATCGTGATCCCTTAAGCATTTATATGCTTACTTCGCCGTGGATACTACCACGCACACCGCTGTGCGTGCCGGGGTTCACCTGTTGCGGACTGTCGTGTCATCTGCGTCCGCTAAGGAACCTTTAAAAACTGTCGAACATAAAAGGGGCAGTTTTTAGAGGTTTCCTGCATATATCTGCCCGATGGCGCTGCGCTTATCCGGCCTACAGTGACTCGCCTGTAGGCCGGATAAGGCGTTTATGCCGCCATCCGGCATCTGTTACTTATGCGCTACGTTGCAGCAGCATCGACTTAATATGGCCGATGGCACGCGTCGGGTTCAGACCTTTCGGACATACACTGACGCAGTTCATAATGCTATGGCAGCGGAATACGCTGAAAGCATCGCTCAACCCTTCCAGACGGCTGTCGGTTTCGGTATCGCGGCTATCAATCAAGAAGCGATACGCCGCCAGCAAGCCCGCCGGGCCGATGAACTTATCTGGGTTCCACCAGAACGATGGGCAAGATGTAGAGCAACATGCGCAGAGAATACACTCGTACAAGCCATCGAGTTTTTCACGCTGCTCAGGCCCCTGAAGGTGCTCGCGAGCAGGAGGATTTTGCCCATTATTCAACAGGTAAGGCTTAATCTTCTCATATTGTGCATAGAATTGCCCCATGTCTACCACCAAATCGCGGATAACCGGCAGGCCTGGCAGAGGACGGATAACAATTTTCTTACCCGGCTGTACCAGCGCCGAGACAGGCGTAATACAAGCCAGACCATTTTTACCGTTCATGTTCAGGCCGTCGGAGCCACAAACCCCTTCACGGCAAGAGCGGCGGAACGACAGACTTGGGTCTTTTTCTTTCAACTGGATTAACGCATCCAGCAGCATCATGTCGCGCCCTTCTTCGCCTTCCAGGGTGTAATCCTGCATACGCGGAGCGTCGTCAACATCCGGGTTATAGCGATAAATTGAAAACTCGAGTTTCATTTTCCTGTCTCCGCATTAGTAAGTACGAATCTTCGGCGGGAATGCCGGGCGCAGTTTCGGTTCCATATTGACGCTACGACGCGTCATGGACTCCGACTCTGGCAGATACAGGGAGTGGCACAGCCAGTTTTCATCATCACGATCCGGGAAGTCGAAGCGGCTATGCGCGCCACGGCTTTCGGTACGGAAGTTTGCTGAAACCGCAGTGGCAAACGCGGTTTCCATCAGGTTATCCAACTCCAGGCACTCAACGCGCTGGGTGTTGAACTCGCTGGAGGTATCGTCCAGGCGCGCATTTTTCAAACGTTCGCGGATCACTTTCAACTGCTCAAGCCCTTTCGCCATCGCATCGCCTTCACGGAATACCGAGAAGTTATGCTGCATACATTCCTGCAACGCTTTGCGAATTTCGACCGGATCTTCGCCGTTACGGTTGCCATTCCAGCGGTTCAGACGTTCGAGAGAGGCGTCAATTTCTTCGTCGGTGGCATCGCGCAGTGCGCCCTGCTCGGCGATAGATTCTTGTAAATGCAGACCAGCCGCGCGGCCAAAGACCACCAGGTCAAGCAGTGAGTTGCCGCCCAAACGGTTAGCACCGTGAACCGATACGCAGGCGATTTCACCGACGGCAAACAGCCCAGGGATCACCACATCTTCGCCCTGCTCGTTCACCGTCAGCGCCTGACCGGTGACTTTGGTCGGAATACCGCCCATCATGTAGTGGCAGGTTGGGATAACCGGAATCGGCTCTTTCACTGGGTCAACGTGAGCAAAGGTACGAGAAAGCTCCAGGATACCCGGCAGACGGGATTCCAGCACTTCTTTACCCAAGTGGTCGAGTTTCAGTTTCGCGTGTGGACCCCACGGGCCATCACAGCCACGGCCTTCACGGATTTCAATCATGATGGAACGCGCCACCACGTCACGACCCGCCAGGTCTTTCGCATTCGGCGCATAACGTTCCATGAAACGCTCGCCGTGTTTGTTCAGCAGATAACCACCTTCACCACGGCAGCCTTCGGTGACCAGCACGCCCGCACCGGCGATACCGGTTGGGTGGAACTGCCACATTTCCATATCCTGCACCGGCACGCCAGCGCGGATAGCCATACCCACGCCGTCACCGGTGTTGATATGGGCGTTAGTGGTAGACTGATAAATACGGCCTGCGCCGCCGGTTGCCAGCACGGTTGCGCGGGCTTTGAAGTACACCACTTCACCGGTTTCAATGCACAGTGCGGTACAGCCGACAATCGCACCATCGGCGTTTTTCACCAGATCCAACGCATACCACTCGGAGAAAATGGTGGTGTGGTTTTTCAAATTCTGTTGATACAGCGTGTGCAGCAGTGCGTGGCCGGTACGGTCAGCCGCCGCAGCGGTACGTGCCGCCTGCTCGCCGCCGAAGTTTTTCGACTGGCCGCCAAACGGACGTTGATAGATGCGACCATCGTCGAGGCGCGAGAACGGCAGCCCCATGTGCTCCAGTTCCAGAATCGCTTCCGGGCCGGTTTTACACATATATTCGATAGCGTCCTGGTCACCAATGTAGTCCGACCCTTTCACGGTGTCGTACATGTGCCATTCCCAGTTATCTTCATGGGTATTACCGAGTGCGACGGTGATGCCACCTTGCGCAGACACGGTATGGGAACGGGTTGGGAACACTTTAGACAGCAGCGCACAGGTCTGGCCGCTTTGGGAAATTTGCAGCGCTGCGCGCATACCTGCGCCGCCTGCGCCAATAACTACAGCATCAAATTCTCTGACTGGCAGTTTCATCACACACCCCACACCACAACAAATCCATAGATAACGTAAACCAGCAGCGCAACAACAATCAGCAGTTGCAGCGTCAGGCGCAGAGCCAGTGGTTTAACGTAGTCGGTTAACACCTGCCACATGCCGATCCAGGCATGAATCAAGATTGAGAACAAAGCCAGCAAGGTGAACACTTTGGTGAACGCAGAGGCAAAGAAACCGCTCCAGACTTCCCAGGTTATCTCACCGCTCGTCGCAAAAAATCCCACCATATAGATGATGTACAGAGTCAGGACAATGGCGGTGGCGCGGACCAGGATGAAGTCATGTACGCCGTTGCGTCCTAATGCTGAGGCGTTGCTTACCATACGAGTACTCCTGCAAGAATTGAAAGCACGACAGTAATAACAAAAGAGATCATGGCGGAACGCTTACCGGCTTCGAGGGTTTCTTCCAGGTAGCCAAAATCCATTAACACGTGACGGATACCAACAACCGCGTGGTAGGCCAGCGCCGTGAGGATGCCCCACATAATGAATTTAACGAAGAAACTGCTCATGATGGATGAAGCGGTTTGGAAGCCTTCCGGGGAAGAGAGACTCGTGCCCAGCAGCCACAGCAGAATGCCGACAGCCACAAACGTGATAACGCCGGAAACGCGATGGAGAATGGACGCTATCGCTGTTATAGGGAACCGGATTGTTGTCAAATCCAGATTGACAGGTCTTTGTTTTTTCACATTTCTTATCATGAATAACGCCCACATGCTGTTCTTATTATTTCCTTCCTCCGGTCCGCAGGCGGGTCAAGCAGCGTCCTTTCTATAACTTTGCGTCATGTAAAACACTGCTTCCAGATGCTAAAACAAGACGCTAAAACGCTGGGTGGCTCGGGATTGCAGGGTATTCCGGAGACCTGGCGGCAGTATAGGCCGTTCACAAAATCATTACAATTAACCTACATATAGTTTGTCCGGTTTTATGCAGAACAGTGATCATGCTCACGATTAAAACAATTTTTTAAAAATTAATCACGTGATTTGACAAATATTAAACATTATTGTTACAACCATCACCTGTAAAAGCATATAATGCTCAAAAGTTATGGGGTCACTCTTTCACCTGATAATAAGTTATGTAACAGTGTTGTGGAGTTGACCTAATCTATCAGGACAGTTATTAGTGTTGTTCAGGTTTGAATCATCGGATTGCTAAGACCCTGATTTGCTGTAGTTTCACTGTAGATTAGACGTGCACCGTCAAGCGCCCTTGCTCTGTACCCTGGTTTCATCTTCTACAACAGAGCCGTGAGCCAAATAACAAACTGGCAACGTCGAAATATTTTTTGAATTGCAAATCCGGCATCCAGCAGTCTTAAGCAAAAAGGCGCTAAGGAGACCGTAAATGGCTGATACGAAGGCAAAAGTCACTCTATCGAGTGATACTGCTATTGAACTGGACGTGCTAAAAGGCACGCTCGGTCAGGATGTTATTGATATCCGTAGTCTCGGTTCGAAAGGCATTTTTACTTTTGATCCTGGTTTTACTTCGACTGCATCTTGCGAGTCTAAAATCACTTTTATTGATGGTGATGAAGGCATCCTGTTGCATCGTGGCTTCCCTATCGACCAGTTAGCCACCGAGTCTAACTATCTCGAAGTGTGTTACATCCTGCTGTACGGTGAGAAACCCACTCAGGCCGAATTCGACGAGTTCCAGACCACCGTCACTCGCCATACCATGATTCACGAGCAGATTACCCGTCTGTTCCACGCCTTCCGCCGCGACTCTCACCCAATGGCGGTGATGTGCGGGATTACCGGCGCCCTGGCCGCGTTCTATCACGATTCCCTCGACGTCAATAACCCGCGTCATCGTGAAATCGCCGCCTTCCGCCTGCTGTCTAAAATGCCAACTATGGCGGCCATGTGTTACAAATACTCAATTGGTCAACCGTTCGTTTACCCACGCAATGACCTCTCCTACGCGGGTAACTTCCTGCGAATGATGTTCGCCACCCCTTGCGAAGAGTATGAAGTGAACCCAGTGCTGGAACGCGCAATGGATCGTATTCTGATCCTGCACGCTGACCACGAACAGAACGCCTCTACCTCAACGGTACGTACTGCCGGTTCAAGCGGCGCGAACCCGTTTGCCTGCATCGCTGCGGGTATTGCATCACTGTGGGGGCCAGCTCACGGCGGAGCCAACGAAGCGGCGCTGAAAATGCTGGAAGAGATCAGCACCGTTCAGCATATTCCTGAGTTCGTTCGTCGTGCGAAAGACAAGAATGATTCTTTCCGCCTGATGGGCTTTGGTCACCGCGTGTACAAAAACTACGACCCGCGCGCCACGGTGATGCGTGAAACCTGCCATGAAGTGCTGCGTGAGCTGGGTTCGAAAGATGACCTGCTGGAAGTGGCGATGGAGCTTGAGCACATTGCGCTCAACGACCCGTACTTCATCGAGAAGAAACTGTACCCGAACGTTGACTTCTACTCCGGTATCATCCTGAAAGCGATGGGCATTCCATCTTCCATGTTTACCGTTATCTTCGCGATGGCGCGTACCATTGGCTGGATTGCACACTGGAACGAAATGCACACCGACGGCATGAAGATTGCGCGTCCGCGTCAGCTCTACACTGGCTACACGCAGCGCGACTTCAAATCCGACCTTAAGAAATAAGCTACGGTCTGAAGATAAAAAAGCGCCTGCGGGCGCTTTTTTTGTATGACCAACAGCCCTGTACATCTGGCTTTGTGTTGCCGGATGGCGGCGATGCCTTATCCGGCCTACATATATCGCAACGGTAGGCCTGATAAGCACAGCGCCATCAGGCTTTGTGCCTCCGGTTGACTTATCCCGTCCACATATATTGCAACTGTAGGCCTGATAAGCGCAGCGCCATCAGGCTTTGTGCCGCCGGATGGCGGCGATGCCTTATCCGGCCTACGCGGCATCAACTTAATGCTGGCATTTCGGACACCAATAAAATGGCCTTGATGCTAACATCGTTTTCTCAATAATTCCGCCGCAGCGCTCGCAGGCTTCCCCCTCGCGATGAAACACCTTAAAGCGGAACAGCGCGCCGTGGTGTTTGTTATCGTCAACCTTGCCGCGCGTGTTATAAGACAGACGCGGAATCTCCAGCAACGCTTGTGCCAGCGCATCAAGCTGCGCCTCGTTAAGCTGTGAAGCTTTATGCTGCCCGGTTAGCCCCACCTGCCAGAGAATTTCCACCCGCAAATAGTTACCCAGCCCGGCAAGAAACGCTTGATCCAGCAACAGACCCGAAAACTGGCGGTTGCGAAATTTAGCCGACAGCAGCCGCTCTTTTACCGCCTGCGGCGTCAGCGTCATATCAAGCACATCCGGCCCGACGCGCAGCAAAAACGGATGCGTTTTGAGCTGTTTCGCCGTCAGCATTTCGATATCCGACGCGCTGTACAGCAAAATCGCTTTGTCCGCCGTTTGCAACCTCACCCGCAGCACACGCGAGGTATCAGGCGTTTCTCCGGCATTCACAACCCGCCACACCCCGTAGAGCTGATTATGGCTATACAACGTCAACCCACCGGAGAAATGGGTCAACAGCGCTTTGCCGCGCGTTTCAACCTGAGTGACATGCTGCCCGATAAGCGTCGGGGCATATTGAGCCAACTGAGGAAAAGCAAACCAGGCCTCGGTCAACGGTTTGCCTTTAATCGCCACCTCCAGGCTATCCGCCGCGCGGCGGATTTCTGGGCCTTCAGGCATCATTCTGTCCTTTCTTTATTGATTCATTCCGCGTTACACACCGCGTTTATCCCCGGATCAGGCCGGATTTGGGATATCGACAAAGGTGACATCCAGATCGGTTGTCTCGTTCAGCCATTCGCTCAACGCGCGAATCCCACCGCGCTCGGTAGCATGATGTCCGGCTGCGTAAAAATGCAGTTCCTGTTCACGAGCGGAATGAATGGTTTGCTCGGAAACTTCACCACTAATAAATGCATCGACACCAAAACGGGCGGCACTGTCGATAAAGCCCTGCCCACCGCCGGTACACCAGGCTACGCGCTGCACTTTATCCGGCCCCGTATCGCCGCTCCACAATGGTTTACGCCCCAGACGCGCTTCAATCCATGAGGCCAGTTCAAGGCCGGAAACCGGCATCGACAGTTCCCCCCACAGTACCAACGGCTCAATTTCACCTTTGATGGTAATCCCCAGCAGTTGCGCCAGTTGGGCGTTGTTGCCCAGTTCCGGGTGCGCATCCAGCGGCAGATGCCAGCCAAAGAGGTTGATATCGTTGGCCAGCAGCGCCTTCAGGCGGTTGCGTTTCATCCCGCGAATTACAGGGGACTCCCCCTTCCAGAAGTAACCGTGATGCACAATAACGGCATCGGCCTGCTGGCGAATAGCTTCGTCAATCAGCGCCTGGCTGGCGGTGACGCCGGTGATAATTTTCTGCACCGTTTCCCGCCCTTCAACCTGAAGCCCGTTGGGCGCGTAATCGCTAAAGGCGGCGCTATTGAGTTTTTCATTAATCAGTTGTTCTAGCTCAGTATTTTTCATCGTCGCTCCTTTCGCCATTGATGCTGTACTACAGAATAAAATAGCGTCCTCTGGCCGTTGCGTCGATACACAATTCCTTGCACCAGCGGAAGCCGCGATTAATTACGCGCATTTAGTGCTTAAATAACACAAATTGTCTGTTTTTACGTGACCAGTTTAATGTATATTTATGCAACCATATCGCATATTGAAAAGATAATACGATTTTCATCGTATTATTACATTATTGAAACAAAACCTTGCGCAGCGTGCTGTTGTTGGGTTTCGAGGTTAGATGTGCAATGAATAAAACATCATCACAGCCCAAGGCGATTTACTACGTCGTCGCCCTGCAAATTTGGGAATACTTCAGCTTCTATGGGATGCGCGCGCTGCTGATCCTGTATCTCACTAATCAACTGAAATACAACGATACCCACGCTTACGAGCTGTTCAGCGCCTACTGTTCGCTGGTGTACGTCACGCCGATTCTTGGCGGCTTTCTGGCAGATAAAGTTCTCGGCAACCGCGTGGCAGTGATGATTGGTGCGCTATTAATGGTTGTCGGCCATATGGTGCTGGGCGCGAGTGAAATCGCGCCGATGTTCTTGTATCTCTCGCTGGCGATTATCGTCTGCGGCTATGGGTTGTTTAAGTCGAACGTGAGCTGCCTGTTAGGCGAGCTGTATGAACCGACCGATCCGCGTCGTGACGGCGGCTTCTCGCTGATGTATGCGGCGGGCAACGTTGGCTCCATTATTGCGCCTATCGCCTGTGGCTTTGCGCAGGAGCAGTACAGTTGGGCGATGGGCTTTACTCTTGCAGCCGTTGGCATGTTAGCGGGGCTGGTCATTTTCATCAGCGGTCGCCGCCACTTCGCCCACACCGCTGGGGTGAAAAAAGAAGTGCTGATGGCGAAAAACTTCCTGCTACCTAACTGGGGCTGGCTGTTGGTACTGCTGGTTGTCGCTCCTCTGTTTATCACCGTGCTGTTCTGGCAGGAATGGTCAGTGTATGCCCTGATTGTGGCGTCGATTATTGGTTTGGTGGTGTTGGCGAGGATCTATCGCCGCGCAGAAACCGCCGAGCAACGTAAAGATTTACGCCTGATTGTGGTGCTGACGTTCTTCAGCCTGTTGTTCTGGGCCTTTGCGCAGCAGGGTGGCAGTTCAATCAGCCTGTATATTGACCGTTTCGTTAACCGCAACGTGCTGGGTTATGAAGTGCCAACCGCCATGTTCCAGTCGGTGAACGCGTTTGCCGTTATGCTGTGCGGCGTGGTGCTGGCGTGGCTGATTAAAGAACAAATCACCACGCATCGCGACTTGCGTCTGTGGGGCAAATATGCGCTGGGTCTGGGGCTGATGAGTGCGGGCTTCTGCATTCTGACGTTAAGCGCCCGTTGGTCGGCGATGTACGGGCACTCCTCGATGCCGCTGATGCTGCTGGGGCTGTCGGTGATGGGGTTTGCCGAGCTGTTTATCGACCCGGTAGCGATGTCGCAGATTACGCGGATCCAAATTCCTGGCGTGACCGGCGTACTGACCGGCATTTATATGCTGCTGTCCGGTGCGGTGGCTAACTATGTCGCGGGGATTATCGCAGACCAAACCTCGCAGGCGTCCTTCGACTCTGCCGGTGCGGCCGATTACTCCATCAATGCCTACATTGATGTGTTCAGCCAAATCACCTGGGGTTCGCTGGCCTGCGTCGGCGTCGTGCTGGTTATCTGGCTTTACCACTCGGTCAAAGTGCGTAACCGCCGTCTGGCGGCAAATGTCTGACCCCGACCACGAGGCCTGATTTTTCAGGCCTCGCTCTTTTTCGCCGCTTCATAGGCGGCAAGCGTCGTAACTCTCGCCTCACTGTGGTTGACCATGGGTCGCGGATAATCCAGCATGACGCCGTGTTTATCCGCCCATGTCCAGGGCGTGTGGATCGCGTTATCTGGCACGGTAGAAAGCTCCGGCAACCAACGGCGGATAAACGTCCCCTCTTTATCAAAACGCTCGCCCTGGGTCGTCGGGTTAAAAATGCGAAAGTAGGGAGCCGCATCAGTTCCGGTAGAGGCCGCCCACTGCCAGCCGCCGTTATTCGCCGCCAGACAACCATCCACCAGTTGCGACATGAAATAGCGTTCACCGGCACGCCAGTCGATCAACAAATCTTTCACCAGGAAACTGGCGACAATCATCCGCAAACGGTTATGCATCCAACCAGTAGTATTAAGCTGGCGCATGGCGGCATCCACAATGGGATACCCCGTTATCCCCTGCTGCCAGGCCTCCAGCTCGCCAGGCTGTTCGCGCCAAAGCACGCGATCGGTCCAGTCGATAAACGGGCGGTGCTGACATAAACGCGGATAATAAGTCAGGAGATGACGATAAAACTCACGCCAGATAAGCTCGTTTAGCCACACGCTACCCGCACCACCGTCAAGCGCTTGCGGCTGCTCTGCCAGTAGTCGATGCAAACACTGGCGCGGCGAAAGTACGCCAACCGTCAGGCAGGCCGACAGGCGGCTAGTGCCTTCCACGGCGGGGAAATCGCGCTGTTCGGCGTATTCACTGGCGTGCTGCTGGCAAAACTGACGTAGCTGTTGAATCGCTGTTTTTTCATCAGTGGCAAACAGGTCACGGTCGAACGGCTGCTGCGGGTAGCTCAGGGTGATCTCCTCACTCTGCACCACAGGAGGGACTGATTGCCGAGGCTCTGGCGCACGGACACAGGTGGGGATGTGCTCCCGCAAACGTCGCAGCCAGGCATTTTTAAACGGCGTAAAGACTTTGTACATCTCATGGTTGCCGGTCATCACGGCGCCTGGCGGCAAAATGACGCTGTCATCAAACCCCTGACATACCGTCCCAATCAGCTCCCGCTCTAGCGCCGCATCGCGCTGGCGTTCGTTAAACTCATACTGGTAGTTATAAAAAAGCTGCGCCACGCCATACTGCTGACAGACGTTTTTCACCATTTCGATACTGGCAGTAAAGTCAGCAACCTCATGGAAAATAAGGGGGATATTTTTCTCCGCCAGCGCTAAACGCAGGGCATTAAGCTGTGCGGCGATATAGGCCGCCTGGCGCGGAGCCATATCGTGCGCCGTCCATTGCTGGGGCGTTGCGATATACAGCGCCAGTACCTGCGCATCGGGATCACGGCAGGCAGCCGCAAGGGCAAGATTATCATGCAGGCGTAAATCCGCGCGAAACCAGACCAGATGAGTGGACATAAATTTCCTGAATATATTTAACAATATATTCATATTACACCAATTATTACTTTGCCCATGCCTGATGGCGCAGGTTCGTAGGCCGGATAAGGCATCGCCGCCATCCGGCAACCAGCGGCACAACGCCTGATGGCGCTACGCTTATCAGGCCTACACCGGTTTGTTCGCCAACATTTTCCGCTGGCGCGGGTTTGTAGGCCGGATAAGGCAACGCCGCCATCCGGCAACCAGCGGCACAACGCCTGATGGCGCTACGCTTATCAGGCCTACACAGGTTTGTTCACCAACATTTTCCGCTGGCGCAGGTTTGTAGGCCGGATAAGGCATCGCCGCCATCCGGCAACCAGCGGCTCAATGCCTGATGGCGCTACGCTTATCAGGCCTACACCGGTTTGTTCGCCAACATTTTCCGCTGGCGCGGGTTTGTAGGCCGGATATAAAAAAACCGCCCCTGAGAAGGGGCGGTTAATGTTATTTATTTACGGTGACTTGATTAATAAAAGTCACAGGCGGCTTCTTCAGCCTGCTCCATCCATACCGGTTTATCGCTGGTTTTAGACCAAACGCGGTGCAGATAGCTATAAAAACGGGCGCGATCTTTCCAGAACAGCATGACCGGCAATGCCGCAATGCCCGCCACTACGACGAAAGCACGGCGCATTAACACAACGTGTGCAGGATATTTCTTATACAGGTCCATATTCTCTCCCCTAAGTTGGCCGGCAATACTCGCCGGAAAATGAAATTCAGTAATCAGGCTAAAAGAGTACCGCTTTTTGTGTAATTTTACTACTCATCCGACCACTTTTTTTGGCCTTGTCGTGCCTTTGTTTACTCTCATTACGTAATTTAGTTACTCAGTTGTTAAATTAATACTAACCATTAGTTAAATTATGGTCTTAGCCATTTTTATATTTTTTTTACACCCTGACCCGCGATTTTTGCGAAATCTTTGCACCTGAAAACCTACGCTTAGCGCAATAACTCAACCCGTTGGAGGTGGATTGTGACTACAGGCGTAATAACCGGCGTGGTGCTGGTATTCCTGTTACTGGCGTATCTGGTTTATGCCCTTTTAAAGGCGGAGGCGCTCTAATGGCTGCTCAGGGATTTTTACTCGTCGCCAGCTTTCTGCTGGTGCTGTTTATCGTTGCCCGACCGCTCGGAAAAATGCTGGCGGTGATGATCGACAACGCGCCGCTGCCGGGCCTCGCCCGCACTGAAAAGGTGCTGTGGCGGGTGTTGGGAATTTCCGGGCAAGAGATGAGTTGGGGGCGTTATGTTATCGCCATTCTGCTGCTTAACCTGTGCGGCTTGCTGGCGCTGTTCGCACTGCTGATGCTGCAAGGCTATCTGCCGCTTAACCCGCAAAATTATCCAGGGCTGTCCTGGGATCTGGCGCTAAATACCGCCGTCAGTTTCGTCAGCAATACCAACTGGCAATCCTACGGTGGCGAAACCACGTTGAGCTATTTAAGCCAGATGGCGGGGCTGACGGTGCAGAACTTCCTGTCTGCCGCCACCGGTATTGCCGTGCTGTTTGCCTTAGTGCGAGCCTTTGCGCGCCATAGCGTTTCTACGCTCGGTAACGCATGGGTGGATATCACCCGCATTACGCTGTGGCTGCTGCTGCCTATTTCATTATTACTGGCGCTGTTTTTTATCCAGCAAGGTACGCTGCAAAACCTGCTGCCGTACCAGCCGTTTACCACTCTTGAAGGGGCACACCAGTTGCTGCCAATGGGGCCGGTTGCCTCGCAGGAAGCCATCAAAATGCTCGGCACTAACGGCGGTGGCTTCTTTAATGCTAACTCATCGCACCCGTTCGAAAACCCGACGGCGCTGACCAACTTCGTGCAAATGCTGGCGATTTTCCTCATCCCCGCCGCGCTGTGCTTTGCCTTTGGTGAAGCGGTTGGCGATAACCGCCAGGGGCGCGCCATTCTGTGGGCGATGACTCTGATTTTTGTGGTCTGCGTTGCGGTGGTGATGTGGGCTGAAACTCGTGGGAATCCGCACCTGCTGGCGTTTGGCGCAGATAGCAGCATCAATATGGAAGGCAAAGAGAGCCGCTTCGGCATTCTCGCCAGCAGCCTGTATGCGGTAGTGACGACAGCGGCGTCCTGCGGTGCGGTTAACGCCATGCATGACTCCTTTACTGCGTTGGGCGGCATGATCCCGCTGTGGCTGATGCAAATTGGCGAAGTGGTCTTCGGCGGCGTCGGCTCCGGCCTGTACGGCATGTTGTTATTCGTCATGCTGGCGGTGTTTATCGCCGGGCTGATGATAGGCCGCACACCAGAATATCTTGGCAAGAAAATTGATGTGCCGGAGATGAAAATGACCGCGCTGGCCATCCTCGTAACACCGACGCTGGTGCTGCTCGGCACGGCTCTGGCGATGATGACCGACGCCGGGCGCAGCGCGATGGCCAACCCAGGCTCGCACGGTTTTAGCGAAGTGCTGTACGCCGTATCGTCAGCCGCCAACAACAACGGTAGCGCCTTTGCTGGCCTTAGCGCCAATACCCCATTCTGGAACTGCCTGCTGGCGGCGTGCATGTTCCTGGGCCGCTTTGGCGTCATCATCCCGGTGATGGCTATTGCCGGTTCACTGGTCACGAAAAAAACTCAGCCCGCCACAACCGGTACGCTGGCCACCCATGATGCGCTGTTTATCGGCCTGCTGATTGGTACGGTGCTGCTGGTTGGCGCCCTGACCTTTATTCCCGCACTGGCGATTGGCCCTGTTGCGGAACATCTTTCCCTGTTTTGAGTGATGCGGAGCTATTGGTTATGAGTCGCAAACAACTGGCGCTGTTCGAACCGTCTTTGGTTCGCCAGGCGCTGATCGACGCCGTGAAGAAACTCAGCCCGATGATTCAATGGCGCAACCCAGTGATGTTTATCGTCTGGATTGGCAGCCTGCTCACCAGCGGCCTGGCTGTCGCGATGGCAACGGGTCATCTGCCCGGCAATGCCGGGTTTAGCGGGGCAATTGCCCTGTGGCTGTGGTTTACCGTGCTGTTCGCCAACTTTGCTGAAGCAATGGCGGAAGGCCGCAGCAAAGCGCAGGCCAACAGCCTGAAAGGCGTGAAGAAAACGGCGTTTGCCCGCAAGCTGCGGGAAGCCCGCTACGGCGCGGAAATGGATCACGTCCCCGCCGATGAGCTGCGCAAAGGTGACGTGGTGCTGGTAGAAGCCGGTGACATCATCCCCTGCGACGGTGAAGTGATTGAAGGCGGTGCTTCCGTTGATGAAAGCGCGATCACCGGCGAATCCGCACCGGTTATCCGTGAGTCCGGCGGGGATTTCGCCTCAGTCACCGGCGGCACTCGCATTCTCTCTGACTGGCTGGTGGTGCGCTGTAGCGTAAACCCCGGCGAAACATTCCTCGACCGGATGATTGCGATGGTCGAAGGCGCGCAGAGACGCAAAACGCCGAACGAAATCGCCCTGACGATTTTGCTGGTCGCGCTGACTATCGTGTTCCTGCTGGCAACCGCCACTCTCTGGCCGTTTTCTGCCTGGAGCGGCGCGCCGATTAGCGTCACCGTGCTGGTTGCCCTGCTGGTGTGCCTGATTCCAACCACTATCGGCGGCCTGCTGTCGGCAATTGGTGTGGCCGGGATGAGCCGCATGTTGGGGGCAAACGTCATTGCCACCAGCGGCCGCGCGGTAGAAGCGGCGGGTGACGTTGACGTGTTGTTGCTGGACAAAACCGGCACCATCACGCTGGGTAACCGCCAGGCATCGCAGTTTTTACCCGCTCAGGGCGTGGATGAGAAAACGCTGGCCGATGCCGCGCAACTGTCATCCTTAGCCGATGAAACGCCGGAAGGCCGCAGCATCGTGGTGCTGGCGAAACAGCGCTTTAACCTGCGCGAGCGCGATGTACAGGCGCTGCACGCCACCTTTGTACCGTTTACCGCCCAAAGCCGAATGAGCGGGATTAACATCGACAACCGGATGATCCGCAAAGGTTCTGTCGACGCGATCCGTCGCCACATTGAGAGTAACGGTGGACGCTTCCCACTCGACGTAGAGCAAAAAGTCGAAAGCGTGGCGAGCCTCGGCGCGACTCCGCTGGTAGTGGCTGAAGGTGCGCGTGTGCTGGGTGTTATCGCCCTGAAAGATATCGTCAAAGGGGGGATTAAAGAGCGTTTTGCCCAGTTGCGTAAAATGGGTATCAAAACGGTGATGATCACTGGCGACAACCGTTTGACCGCCGCTGCGATTGCCGCCGAAGCGGGCGTTGATGACTTTCTGGCCGAAGCCACGCCTGAGGCCAAACTGGCGCTAATTCGCCAGTATCAGTCTGAAGGCCGGATGGTGGCAATGACCGGTGACGGCACTAACGACGCCCCGGCGCTGGCGCAGGCCGACGTCGCCGTCGCGATGAACTCCGGTACGCAAGCGGCGAAAGAAGCGGGCAACATGGTGGATTTGGACTCAAACCCGACCAAACTGATTGAAGTGGTGCACATCGGTAAACAGATGCTGATGACCCGTGGTTCGTTAACCACCTTCAGTATCGCCAATGACGTCGCGAAGTATTTCGCCATTATTCCTGCGGCCTTTGCCGCCAGTTGGCCGCAGTTGGGTGTGCTGAACATTATGCATTTGCACTCACCAGACTCGGCCATTTTGAGCGCGGTCATTTTCAATGCGCTGATTATTGTGTTCCTGCTGCCGCTGGCGCTGAAGGGCGTGAGCTATCGTCCGCTGTCGGCGTCAGCCATGCTGCGCCGCAACCTGTGGATTTACGGTGCAGGTGGCCTGGTCGTGCCGTTTATCGGCATTAAAGTTATCGATCTGCTGTTAACCCTGTTCGGCCTGGTGTGAGGTAAAAACGATGTCTGCATTACGTCCTGCAATAGTGATTTTTGTATTTCTGGCGCTGATTACCGGTGGGCTTTATCCGCTGTTGACGACCGCGCTGGGGCAATGGCTGTTTCACCGACAGGCGACTGGCTCGCTGCTCATTGAAAACCACGAAATTCGCGGATCGTCGCTGATCGGGCAGAACTTTACCGATCCCGGTTACTTCCAGGGCCGTCCTTCCGCCACAGCGGAGGTCGCGGATAACCCGATGGCTTCCGGCGGTAGCAATCTGGCCGCCAGCAATCCGGCGCTGGATAAACAGTTTAGCGACCGCATCGCCGCACTGCGAGCCGCTAACCCAGACGCCAGCCGCGAAGTGCCGGTCGAACTGGTCACCGCTTCCGCCAGCGGTTTAGACCCTAACCTGACACCTGCCGCAGCGCTGTGGCAAGTGCCGCGCATCGCCAAAGCGCGCCACCTTTCCGCTGACTGGCTGGTGCTACAGGTTCAGGCGGCAACGCGCACGCCGTTACTCGGCTTTCTCGGCCAACCTGTGGTAAATATTACTGAGCTGAATATGGCGCTGGATGCCCACAAGGATAACTAACCATGACCGATGAGCCGCTGCGTCCGAACCCGGATCGCCTGTTGGAACAAACCGCTGATGCGCACCGTGGCAAGCTGAAGATTTTCTTCGGTGCCTGCGCTGGAGTAGGCAAAACCTGGGCGATGCTGGCAGAGGCGCAGCGCCTGCGTTCACAAGGGTTAGACGTGCTGGCCGGCGTGGTGGAAACCCACGGCCGCAAAGAGACAGCGGCCATGCTCCACGGCTTGAGCGTGTTACCGCCAAAACGCACCGCCTACCGGGGGCGCTATGTGCAAGAATTCGACCTTGATGCCGCCCTCGCCCGCCGTCCGGCGCTGGTATTAATGGATGAACTGGCGCACAGCAATGCGCCCGGTTCACGCCACCCCAAACGCTGGCAGGATATTGATGAGCTGCTGGACGCGGGGATTGACGTTTTTACCACCGTTAACGTCCAGCACCTTGAAAGCCTCAACGATATTGTCAGCGGCGTAACCGGAATTCAGGTGCGTGAAACCGTGCCCGATCCTTTTTTTGATGCCGCCGATGAAGTGGTGCTGGTAGACCTGCCGCCGGACGATCTACGCCAGCGTTTAAACGAAGGCAAAGTGTATCTTGCAGGCCAGGCCGAACGGGCCATTGAGAACTTTTTCCGCAAGGGCAATCTGATTGCGCTGCGTGAGCTGGCGCTGCGTCGCACGGCCGATCGCGTGGATGACCAGATGCGCGCCTGGCGCGATGCTCAGGGACAGGAAAAAGTCTGGCATACCCACGACGCCATACTGCTGTGTATCGGACACCATAGCGGCAGTGAAAAACTGGTGCGCACCGCCGCACGTCTGG
This sequence comes from Kluyvera fluvialis, assembly GCF_059725275.1. NCBI lineage: Bacteria > Pseudomonadati > Pseudomonadota > Gammaproteobacteria > Enterobacterales > Enterobacteriaceae > Kluyvera > Kluyvera fluvialis. The sequence continues at coordinate 3,421,388 of NZ_AP046142.1, forward strand.
CGGCACGGTTGGGGAGTGCCTGGCACGCGGTGTATGTCGAAACCCCTACGTTGCACCGCCTGCCGGAGCCACAGCGGCGCGCGGTGTTAAATGCGCTGCGCTTAGCGCAAGAACTGGGCGCAGAAACGGCGACGCTTTCCGAGCCATCGGAAGAAGCGGCGGTCATTCGTTATGCCCGCGAACACAACCTCGGCAAAATTGTGATTGGCCGCCAGCAAAAGCGCCGCTGGTGGCGCGGCGAGCGCTTTGGTGACCGCCTCTCCCGCCATGCGCCAGAGCTGGATTTACTGGTCGTCGGCGTTGATGAAACCCCTATAGCGCTGCCGGAACGGCCTCACGATAGACGCCCTTTTATCGACAAATGGCGGGTGCAAATTCGCGGTTGTCTGGTGGCGCTGGGGCTGTGCGCCGCGATTACCTTTATTGCTGCTCAATGGCTGGTCGCGTTCGAAGCCGCTAACCTGGTGATGCTCTATCTGCTGGGTGTGGTGGTGGTCGCGTTGCGCTATGGTCGCTGGCCGTCGGTGCTGGCGACGGTGATTAACGTAGTCAGCTTCGATTTGGTGTTCGTCGCCCCGCGCGGCACACTGGCGGTGTCTGACGTGCAATATCTGCTGACTTTCGGCGTCATGCTCACCGTCGGGCTGGTGATTGGTAACCTTACCGCCGGAGTGCGCTATCAGGCGCGAGTGGCGCGTTATCGCGAACAACGCACTCGCCACCTGTATGAAATGTCGAAAGCGCTGGCGGTGGGCCGTAACGCTCATGATATCGCCCTGACCTGCGAACAATATATTCGCTCAACTTTCCATGCCCGCAGCCAGGTACTGCTGCCGGATGAGCACGGCAAGCTGACCTCGCAGACGCATCAGGATGGGATGACGCCGTGGGATGAGGCCATCGCCCACTGGAGTTTTGATAAAGGGCAACCTGCCGGGGCGGGCACTGATACGCTACCGGGTGTGCCGTATCTGCTGTTGCCGCTGCGCAGTGCCGATAAAACTCACGGCCTGGTGGTGGTTGAGCCGAATAACCTGCGCCAACTGATGGTTCCTGAACAGCAACGATTACTGGAAACATTCACCCTGCTGGTTGCCAGCGCGCTGGAGCGTCTGGCGCTGACCGCCAGCGAAGAACAGTCGCGGTTAATCAGCGAACGCGAAAGCCTGCGCAACTCGCTGCTGGCGGCGCTGTCCCATGACTTGCGCACACCGCTAACCGTGCTGTTTGGACAGGCGGAAATTCTGACATTAGATTTAGCCAGCAGCGGATCGCCGTATGCGCCGCAGGCTAACGAGATTCGCCAGCACGTGCTCAACACCACTCGACTGGTCAACAATCTGCTGGATATGGCGCGCATTCAGTCCGGCGGCTTTAACCTTAATAAAGAGTGGTTAACGCTTGAAGAGGTGGTTGGCAGCGCGCTACGTATGCTAGAGCCGGGTTTAAGCGGGCGGCAAATTACGCTCTCCCTGCCCGACCCGCTGATGCTGGTACATCTTGATGGCCCGCTGTTTGAACGGGTGCTGATAAACCTGCTGGAAAACGCAGTGAAATACGCAGGCGATGAGGCCGCTATCGGGATCAGCGCCAGCACAGAACACAATACGTTATGTCTTGAGGTGTGGGATAACGGACCGGGTATTCCGAACGGGCAGGAACAGCATATTTTCGCCAAATTTTCCCGTGGGCATAAAGAGTCGGCAGTTCCCGGCGTAGGGTTGGGGCTGGCGATTTGCCAGGCCATTGTCGATGTCCACGGCGGCACGCTTTCTGCCAGCAACCGCCCACAGGGCGGCGCCTGTTTTCGTGTTACACTTCCGTTAGAGAAACCACCAGAACTTGAAGAAGGACAAGAGGATTTGTGACCAGCGTTCTGATTATTGAAGATGAACAGGCGATTCGTCGTTTTCTGCGCACCGCGCTGGAAGCCGAAGCGTTGCGCGTTTTTGATGCCCCTACGCTACAGCGTGGCTTGTTAGAAGCCGCCACCCGCAAACCGGATCTGGTGATTCTTGACCTTGGCTTACCCGATGGCGATGGCCTCGATTTTATTCGCGATTTCCGCCAGTGGAGCCAGGTGCCGATTATCGTGCTGTCTGCTCGCAGCGAGGAGAGCGATAAAATTGCGGCGCTGGACGCCGGAGCCGATGACTATCTCAGCAAGCCATTTGGTATCGGCGAGCTACAGGCGCGTTTGCGCGTAGCACTACGCCGTCACGCCGGGACACAGCCCAATGAGCCGGTTATCACCTTTGCCGACATCAGCGTTGACCTTGCCGCTCGGCGTATCGTGCGCGGCGGCGAAGAAGTTCATCTCACCCCCATCGAGTTTCGTCTGCTGGCAGTTTTGTTGAACAACGCCGGTAAGGTACTCACCCAGCGCCAACTGCTGAGCCAGGTTTGGGGGCCGAATGCGGTGGAGCATAGTCACTATTTACGCATTTATATGGGGCATCTTCGCCAGAAATTAGAAAAAGACCCCGCGCGCCCGCAGCATTTATTAACCGAAACCGGTATTGGCTATCGTTTTATGCTTTGAATATTTATTCATATTATTTGCTCTTTTTATTTATCTTATATAAGATTCAACGCAAGGCATATAAAATATCTAATTGATGTGAGATGTGACTTTTAAAACCAACATTTAAACAATTATTTTACAATGCAAAAACAATTCAGCATTTCATCTTGTAATAACCCCGGTCAATAACTGATTATTTTATAAATAATCTCCAGTTATTGATCCCCCTCACAGTTTTCCATCTATCCGGGGATAAAATGACTTCGCTTTAGAATATTTCTCTGAGGTATACGAAATGGAAAACAATAACCGAATGATGCCCCATATTCGACGGACAACTCATATTATGATGTTTGCCCATCGTAATAGTTTCGACTTTCACTTCTTTAACGCCCGATAAGTCTCCCGACTTCGGGCGCCCCGCAGCTATCTCTTGCTAAAACAGGCTTTTGCCTGCTGCCAGCGCTCACCCTGACAAACCCATTGCGACCGGCCACCGGACTGGTTGGGTTTGCGACATCCTGAAAAAAGTAATTTCCTGATTTTATTGTCAGCGGGATCCTATTGCTTTTTTTCCGGCATTATCAATTTCTCCATTGAGAAATTGAGGGACTACTATTATCAAAAATTAAAGAGATGAAAAAATGTCTGAATTAAAAATTGCCGTAAGTAGCACTTGCCCGGACTGTTTTACTACGCAACGTAATACTATTAATACCAGCGACACCCGCTTTATTGATGTTGCTGCCGCCGTATTATCCATCGAGGATGTAGAATGTGGGAAACTCGATGAAATAGATGCGACGGGTTATAACCTGCCAGTGTTTATTGCTATTAATAAAGATCAAACCGTTCCTTCTGAATATCTTTCACGTATTCAGGGGGTATTTGAACACGACGAAACCCGTAATGATTTTTATGGTCGTCAGTTAGAAACCGCCGCACACCGCTATGAAGTGCAACTGCGTCCACCGTTCTTCAGTGCGTTAGTTGACTATGTTGCTCAAGGCAACAGCGCGTTTGACTGCCCAGGGCATCAGGGCGGTGAGTTCTTCCGCCGCCATCCTGCGGGTAACCAATTTGTTGAATACTTTGGCGAGACGCTTTTCCGTTCCGACCTGTGTAACGCCGACGTCGCGATGGGCGACCTGCTGATTCACGAAGGCGCTCCCTGCATTGCCCAGCAGCACGCAGCCAAAGTATTTAACGCCGATAAAACCTACTTCGTACTGAACGGGACATCCTCTTCCAACAAAGTGGTGCTTAACGCGCTGTTAACCCCAGGGGATCTGGTACTGTTCGACCGTAACAACCACAAATCTAACCACCACGGTGCGCTGTTGCAGGCAGGGGCAACGCCGGTTTATCTGGAAACCGCACGTAACCCGTACGGCTTCATCGGTGGTATCGATGCTCACTGTTTCGAAGAGAGCTATCTGCGTGAACTGGTGGCGGAAGTTGCGCCAAACCGCGCACATAATACTCGTCCATTCCGTTTGGCGGTCATTCAGTTAGGGACTTACGACGGTACAATTTATAACGCTCGTCAGGTGGTGGATAAAATTGGTCACCTGTGCGATTACATCCTGTTCGACTCCGCGTGGGTTGGCTACGAACAGTTTATTCCGATGATGGCTGACTGCTCGCCGCTGCTGCTTGAACTGAACGAAAATGACCCAGGTATTCTGGTGACTCAGTCAGTGCATAAACAGCAAGCAGGTTTCTCTCAGACTTCGCAGATTCACAAAAAAGATAGCCATATCAAAGGCCAGCAGCGTTATGTTCCACATAAACGCCTCAACAATGCCTTTATGATGCACGCCTCCACCAGCCCGTTCTATCCGCTGTTTGCCGCTCTGGATATCAACGCCAAAATGCATGAAGGCCAGGCGGGTCGTAACATGTGGATGGACTGCGTTTCTAACGGTATCGAAGCCCGTAAGCTGATTCTTGAAAACTGTCACCACATTCGTCCGTTCGTACCAGAACAGATCGACGGTAAACCTTGGCAGTCCTGGCCAACCGAGCAAATCGCCAATGACCTGCGCTTCTTCCACTTCGTTCCAGGCGAACGCTGGCACGGCTTTGAAGGTTATGCAGAGCATCAATACTTTGTTGACCCATGCAAACTGCTGCTGACCACCCCAGGGATTGACGGTAACGGGGAGTACGACACCTTTGGTGTTCCGGCAACCATTCTGGCGAACTTCCTGCGTGAGCACGGCGTTGTCCCAGAAAAATGCGACCTGAACTCTATTCTGTTCCTGCTGACCCCAGCCGAAGATATGGCCAAACTGCAACAACTGGTTGCCCTGCTGGCGCGTTTCGAAACCCTGCTGGAAGCCGATGCACCTCTGCAAGACGTTCTGCCTTCACTGTACAGCCAGCATCAGGATCGTTATGCCGGTTATACCCTGCGTCAACTATGCCAGGAAATGCATGACCTGTACGCACGTCATAACGTGAAACAGTTGCAGAAAGAGATGTTCCGTAAAGCGCACTTCCCACGCGTCAGCATGAACCCACAGGAAGCTAACTACGCCTATCTGCGCGGCGAAGTTGAACTGGTTCCGCTGTCACAGACTGAGGGTCGTATCGCCGCCGAAGGTGCTCTGCCATATCCTCCAGGAGTTCTGTGTGTTGTTCCTGGGGAAATCTGGGGCGACTCCGTACTGCGTTACTTCACCGCGCTGGAAGAAGGTATCAACCTGCTGCCGGGCTTTGCGCCAGAGCTGCAAGGGGTTTACATCCAGGAAAATAATGGTCGCAAAGAGGTGTGGTGCTATGTGATTAACTCTCAGCAGCCGCAACCTGCGCTGCTGAAAGGGGAGAAATTATGAGCAAAACCAATAAAATGGGTGTTGTTCAGCTCACCATCTTGACGATAGTGAACATGATGGGCTCCGGCATCATCATGCTGCCTACCAAGTTGGCTGAAGTCGGCACCATTTCCATCATATCCTGGTTGGTCACCGCCGTCGGTTCGATGGCGCTGGCCTGGGCCTTTGCGAAATGCGGGATGTTCAGCAAGAAATCCGGCGGCATGGGCGGCTACGCCGAGTATGCCTTTGGTAAGTCTGGCAACTTTATGGCCAACTATACCTACGGGGTTTCTCTGCTGATTGCTAACGTCGCTATCGCTATTTCCGCCGTCGGCTACGGCACCGAATTATTCGGTGCTGCCCTTAGCCCGGTGCAGATCGGTATCGCAACCATCTGTGTGCTGTGGATTTGTACGGTCGCTAACTTCGGTGGTGCGCGCATTACCGGGCAAATCAGTAGCATCACGGTGTGGGGGGTTATTATTCCGGTCGTTGGCCTGTGCGTTATCGGCTGGTTCTGGTTCAGCCCAACCATGTACGCAGAGTCCTGGAACCCGCATAATGCACCGTTCTTTACTGCGGTAGGTTCTTCTATCGCCATGACGTTGTGGGCATTCCTCGGTCTGGAATCTGCCTGTGCTAACGCCGATGTGGTAGAAAATCCAGAACGTAACGTGCCAATCGCCGTACTCGGCGGGACGCTGGGGGCGGCGGTGATTTATATCGTCTCCACCAACGTGATTGCCGGGATTGTGCCAAACATGGATCTGGCAAACTCTACCGCGCCGTTCGGTCTTGCCTTTGCGCATATGTTCACGCCGACAGTCGGTAAAGTCATCATGGCGCTGATGGTGATGTCTTGCTGCGGTTCACTGCTCGGTTGGCAGTTCACCATTGCTCAGGTGTTTAAATCTTCGGCGGATGAAGGTTACTTCCCGAAAATTTTCTCCCGCGTGAGCAAGGCTGACGCTCCGGTGCAGGGTATGTTGGTGATTGTTGTCATTCAAACCGGCCTGTCATTAATGACGATTAGCCCGTCGCTGAACAGCCAGTTCAACGTGCTGGTTAACCTGGCGGTGGTGACCAACATTATCCCATACATCCTGTCGATGGCAGCGCTGGTTATTATTCAGAAAATGGCGAATGTACCAGGGAATAAAGCGACACCGACCAATGTGGTGGCCTTTATTGGTGCGATGTACAGCTTCTATGCGCTGTACTCCTCCGGTGAAGAAGCGATGTTGTACGGTTCCATCGTGACCTTCCTCGGTTGGACACTGTATGGCCTGGTATCTCCACGCTTCGAACTGAAAAATAAACACAGTTAATACCTACCTTTGCGGGTTGCTGGCAACGGCAACCCGATTTTTATTCTCCCCTTCTTAAGATAACCATCATGAGCAATCCAGAGCGGGTCGTGACGGACCCAGACGCGATCCTCGCGATTATGAATACCCACCAGGTTTGCCGCATTGCACTTAATGACGAGGTTAGCCCGTACATCGTGCCGGTGAATTTTGGCTATGAGTATCAGGATGGGCATTGGACGCTCTATTTCCACGGCGCGCGCACCGGCAAAAAGATGCGCTTGCTGCGAAAGAATCCAGCGATTAGCGTTGAGATAGACGGCGACCATCGCCTGCTTCCGGCAGACGATGCCTGCGACTATAGCTACGCTTACAGCAGTATTATCGCCAGTGGGCAAGCCTCTATTTTGCAGGAGCGTGAAGCCATGCAGCACGGGCTGGACGTGATTATGCGCCAGGCTGTACCAGGAAAAATATTTAGCTATAGCGAAGAGATGATGAAGGCGGTTTGCGTCGTGCGTATCGACTGTAAAACGCTAACCTGCCGTCAAAATCGGGCGATGTAAAAAAAGGAGCCGAAAGGCTCCTTTTTTATGGGTTGGTATTGCCTGATGGCGCTTTGCTTATCAGGCTTACCGTATCAACTCAGGCATTTTTCAGCACTTCGCTGACAATCTCTACGGCTTCTTTCTCAATCTGCTGACGATGTTCAGCACCGAGGAAACTTTCACAGTAGATTTTGTAGGCGTCTTCCGTGCCGGACGGACGCGCTGCAAACCAGCCGTTGTCGGTCATCACTTTCAGGCCGCCAATCGATGCGCCGTTACCCGGAGCCGCCGTCAGACGTGCGGTGATCGGATCACCTGCCAGCGTGCTAGCACTGACCATTTCAGGAGACAGCTTCGACAATGCCGCTTTCTGTGCGGAAGTAGCGCTAGCCTGCAAACGGTTGTAGCTTGGCGCACCAAAGCGCGCAGCCAGTTCGTTGTAGTGCTCTTGCGGGTTCTTACCGGTCACGGCCGTAATTTCTGCCGCCAACAGGCACATGATGATACCGTCTTTATCCGTTGACCACGGCGTGCCGTCGAAACGCAGGAAAGATGCCCCCGCGCTCTCTTCGCCGCCGAAACCGAAGCTGCCGTCAAACAGACCGTCAACGAACCATTTAAAGCCCACCGGCACTTCTACCAGCTTGCGGCCCAGATCGTTAACCACGCGGTCAATCATTGCTGAAGAGACCAGCGTTTTACCCACGGCAACCTCTTTGCCCCACTGCGGACGATGCTGGAACAGGTAGTTGATAGCCACCGCCAGATAGTGGTTCGGGTTCATCAGCCCTGCCGGAGTGACGATACCGTGACGGTCGTAATCCGGGTCGTTCGCAAAGGCCAGGTCAAACTTATCACGCAGCGCCAGCAGACCCGCCATCGCGCACTCAGAGGAGCAGTCCATACGGATTGCGCCATCTTTATCAAGGTGCATAAAGCGGAAAGTCTGGTCAACGTGATCGTTAACGATGGTCAGGTTCAGGTTGTAATGCGTTGCGATGCGTTTCCAGTATTCGATACCGGAACCGCCCAGCGGATCAACGCCCAGCGTCAGCCCTGCTTTCTGGATAGCCGCCATATCGACGATATCCGCCAGCCCTTCGATAAACGGCTGGACTAAATCGTGTTCTTTCACATGACCGGAAGCCAGTGCTTCAGCCAGGGAAAGGCGTTTAACGCCTTGCAGACCCGCCGCCAGCAGCGCGTTTGCGCGGTCTTCTACCACTTTGGTAACGTTGGTATCTGCCGGGCCACCATTTGGCGGGTTGTATTTGATACCGCCATCTTCCGGCGGGTTATGGGATGGGGTAATCACAATCCCATCAGCCAGCGCGCCGCCTTTTTTGTTGTGCACCAGGATAGCGTTGGAAATCGCCGGCGTCGGCGTGAAGCCATTGTTTTCCTGCACAATGACATCCACACCGTTTGCGGCTAATACTTCAAGAACGGAGATAAACGCGGGTTCAGAGAGCGCATGGGTATCTTTCCCGACGTAACATGGGCCGGTAATGCCATTTTTCGCGCGCTCTTCAGCAATCGCCTGAGCAATCGCTAAAATGTGCTGTTCGTTAAAGCTATGACGACCAGCGCTGCCACGGTGACCGGATGTCCCGAACTTCACCGCATGTTCCGCGTTGCCTACTTCCGGTTGCAGCACATAATACTGCGAGGTCAGTTGAGCGACGTTTATCAAATCACTCTGCTGTGCGGGTTGCCCCGCACGGGTATGGATTGCCATTGCCTTGTCCTTTTATGCAAGGGTTAGATGGTGCCGCAAACCTTTTCAATCAATTCCGCCGGGAATTGCATTGACTGCATGATGTGTTCAACCATGCTGCATTTACGACCCGTATTGGTGTTCGTAATAACCCAGTATGGCGTATCCGGTACCTGTTTTGGTTTTGTCTGGTTACCGTTTTTCAGCAGCGTCTGCTCATCAGCGGCAAAATAGACGCGGGTACGCCCATGGAGGGATTCGGTAGCTTCTGCGAATGCGTTGTTATCCAGAGAGTACAGCGTGGTCAACACCAGCATAAAACGGTTCACCGCTCTTTTTTGCTCTGCGTATTCATCGGAGAGCAGCAGTTCGCGCATGGCACGGACTTTGTCTTTCGTGGTTTTTACCGATTTAACCTCAGCAACGGGGGTAGCAGCTGGCGCGGGAGCGGGTTCTGCTTTGACGACCGGCGCAGCAGCCACTGCCGGCTGTGCGGTGGCGGAGAATTTCAGCATACGCCGTAAAATGTCGGACGCGCTCTCACCGATGTGCAGAGTGTGGGCCGCAATATAGCGATAGAGCTCGTCATCAACTTCGATCGTTTTCATCTTAATCCGGTGCGATAATTTTTTCTGAATACAATTTGCTGGGATTATAAAGTCAAAACCCAACAGCGGGTAGCGCCAAACCAGGAAGACAGCAAAATTCGGATGAGTTCCTCTCTTGCCCCTGAGCGTTAGAATGTCCAACATGATACCCTAACCCGACAACGCGAAAAAAAGAACTTTGCTATGAAATTGAATGTCCGAGCGCAATCTGCACAAAACCTGCACAATAATTCCCCCATCCTTCTTGTCCACGGTCTGTTCGGCAGTCTGGACAACCTCGGGATCCTGGCGCGAGACCTGGTTGCCGACCACGATATCCTTCAGGTTGATATGCGCAACCACGGGCTGTCGCCACGTTCCGATGAAATGAACTACCCCGCGATGGCACAGGATCTTCTCGACACTCTCGACGCCCATCATATTGAGAAAGCCACGGTCATTGGTCACTCGATGGGGGGCAAAGCGGTCATGGCGCTGACGGCGCTAGCGCCAGAACGTATCGACCACCTGGTGGCAATTGATATCGCCCCGGTGGATTATCACGTTCGCCGCCACGATGAGATTTTCGCCGCGATAAATGCGGTTACCCAGGCCGAGGTGGTGACCCGCCATCAGGCCGCCGCCGTGATGCGCGAGCATCTGGCCGAAGAAGGGGTAATTCAATTTCTGCTGAAGTCGTTTGTTGACGGAGCCTGGCGTTTCAATGTGCCGGTGCTGTGGGAGCAATACCCGCATATCGTCGGCTGGCAGACTATCCCGGCCTGGGATCACCCAGCGCTGTTTATTCCCGGCGGCAATTCGCCATATGTCACTGAAGCCTATCGTGCTGACCTGCTGGCGCAATTCCCGCAGGCGAAAGCGCACGTGATTGCCGGTGCGGGCCACTGGGTCCACGCCGAAAAACCGGATGCGGTGCTGCGCGCTATCCGTCGCCACCTCGCAGAGTGATTAAAAATGCATCGACCGCGCACCAGAATGACCGTGGTCGTTGGCGCGCGGGTTCCACTGATGTATGATTGCGCGCTGTCTGCGCTGGGCATTGCCCGGTAGCTTGTTTCCCCGAAGTCACTCAGAACCATGGCAAAAGAACAAACGGACCGTACGACATTAGATTTGTTCGCAAATGAGCGTCGGCCGGGAAGACCCAAAACCAATCCGCTTTCGCGCGATGAACAGCTTCGCATTAATAAGCGCAATCAGTTGAAACGCGACAAAGTGCGCGGCCTGAAGCGCGTAGAGCTGAAGCTGAACAACGATGCCGTTGATGCGCTCAACGAGCTGGCGACTGCCCGTGACATGAGCCGTAGTGAACTTATCGAAGAAATTCTGATGAGCCAACTGGCCCTGCTGCACGGACAGGGGAAAGTCTAAAAAATCCCCCAAAACACACTTTCATGTTGCAGAGTGTGCAGTACGGCACAATAGCTGTTTCCGCACGCTTCTCTGTTCTGCTATTATTGCCCTTATCTGTGGGCAATAAGCCACCACCATATCATTAAGTTTCAAGAGGTTATTTTACTCATGGCAATCGTTGGCATCTTCTTTGGTAGCGACACCGGTAATACCGAAAATATCGCAAAAATGATTCAAAAACAGCTTGGTAAAGATGTCGCTGACGTCCACGACATTGCCAAGAGCAGCAAAGAAGACCTGGCTGCATACGATATCCTGCTGCTGGGCATCCCGACCTGGTACTACGGCGAAGCACAGTGTGACTGGGATGACTTCTTCCCAACGCTGGAAGAGATTGATTTCAATGGCAAACTGGTTGCGCTGTTCGGCTGTGGCGACCAGGAAGATTACGCAGAATACTTCTGCGACGCGCTGGGGACTATTCGCGATATTATCGAACCACGCGGCGCGGCTATCGTTGGTCACTGGCCAACGGCGGGCTACCACTTCGAAGCGTCTAAAGGCCTGGCCGATGACGACCACTTCGTCGGTCTGGCGATTGATGAAGACCGTCAGCCAGAACTGACCGCTGAGCGCGTTGAAAAATGGGTTAAGCAGGTTGCAGAAGAGCTGCACCTCGACGAAATCAAAAACGCCTGATGATAATGAGGTGTGATTATTAAATCACACCTCATTAATAGGTAAAAGCAATCAAAATAATAGATACAATTTTTTAACTTTTTAACACTTACCTGTACAATGTCCTCTGGTTTAGAACTTATCCGATATAGGTTCTGCGCGCAGGTTCATCGCTTAATTTGTCGGTGAAGCCTCGTTTTTGAAAGCTTCGTTTACCCGAATCTTGCTGTTTTCATTTTGATAGGGTCATTCTATAATGAGACGCATTAAACCGGGTGCATTCTCTGTGATACTTTCGCTGATGGAAGTTAATCGTTTAGCAACAGGACAGATTCCGCATGACTGACAATAACACCGCACTAAAGAAGGCTGGCCTGAAAGTCACACTTCCACGGTTGAAAATTCTGGAAGTCCTTCAGGAACCGGATAATCACCATGTCAGCGCGGAAGACTTATACAAACGCCTGATCGACATGGGTGAAGAGATTGGTTTAGCCACGGTTTACCGTGTTCTTAACCAGTTTGATGACGCCGGTATCGTAACGCGCCACAATTTCGAAGGTGGCAAATCTGTTTTCGAACTGACTCAACAGCACCACCATGATCACCTGATCTGCCTCGACTGCGGCAAAGTTATCGAGTTCAGCGATGATTCCATCGAAGCTCGCCAGCGTGAAATCTCGGCGAAGCACGGCATTCGCTTAACCAACCACAGTCTTTATCTTTACGGTCACTGCGCAGAAGGCGATTGCCGTGAAGATGAAAATGCCCACGAAAGTACCGAGAAATAATCTCTCGTCTTCCGTTAAAAGCCAGCCATTGTGTGCTGGCTTTTTTATTTCCTGTTATCGTGCCCCTTCCCTGCCACTGGCACGTCCTGACTTTGTTGCCCGACCAGGCGCGGTAAAATGCCTCGATAACGTGAAGCCATAAAAAAGCCGGAGTCACTCTCGCGGCTCCGGCCTTGAAGAAGAAAAGAGGTTTATTTAACTGGGTTATTACTGCGAATTTCCTGCCAGATTTTATCGCAACGCTTAGCAACCGCTTCGTCGTTACCGGTTTTTCTGGCCTGAATGCACTGTTGGTAATCCAGTACGCGCACACTTTCCTGGCTTGCGAACTGCTCGTGCGCTTTTTCCTGACGCAGCACGTTTAACACGCTCTGGCAGGCTTCAATTTTGTCCGGGTTACCCTGGGCGGTATTGATACAAGCGCTGTAGGCATCTCTCAGCTTGCTGTCTTCTTTCGGGGCTGGTGACTGCGCGCAGGCGGCAAGCCCGGCAGCCATTAAGGCAACAATAATCAGTTTTTTCATACCATGAGCCTCTTCGCTACGGCAGGGGAACCCCCTGCCGTGTCATGCATCAGAAAATAGTGAATGGTGCGATAACCATGAATTTCACGTCACGCTCATCCTGGAAGATGTTGCCGTAACCACCGCCCCAGCTTGGGATGTCAGAGTGGTTGTCGTACTGAGTGAAGTGCAGTTTGAAGAGAGTGCCCTTCGCACGGCCTTCCTGTACGGTGTACATTGCATCCAGGCTGTATGCTGATTCTCTGATGGTGTTGTTTTTGTCGTAGTACGCATCTGGGTTGATCTGCCAGGTTGCTGGCTTCGCATCCCATGCATAGACGTAGGACGCACCCACTGCCCAGCCAGGAAGATCCCAGTTTTTCAGGTCGTACATGCCGCCGAAGAAGACTGCTTTTTCGCCGTTGGCGTTGAAGTCAGAGCGGTTATCCCACCAGATATCCAGACGACCGTTAGACGATGCATAGGTTGGGGTCATACGTTGCAGGAAGTAACCCTGCTGACCATCGGCCTTAACCCAAGTCCCTTCCAGGCGGAAATCGAACACCTCTTTCAGTTTGTAGCCGAAGGTTAACGCTTGCAGCCATGCAGTGCCGTCGTAAATGTCGTTGGTGCTATGGTCGTTAACTTTATCGCGAGTACCGTAGAACTGATAGCTGGTGGTCAGCGGGCCGCCAGGGATATCAAATTTGTAGCTGGCTTTGGCGAAGTACTGGTCAACATAGCCTTCTGCCTGACCAAATGCGGCTTCCAGCACCAGGTCATTTTTGAAATCGTATTTCGCACCGATAGAGTGCAGATAATCAACTTTGGTCTTCTTATCGTTCTGATAGAAGTTGTCCATCTCCAGGTGCCAAGGAGCCTTGTACTCGTTGGTCCACATGTAGGAGAAGCTCAGCGCGCCGTTGTCGCCGTAGTCAAAATTCGCGCCAGCTTCAGCACCCTGATAAGTACCCGGCATAAAGCTCCAGTGCGGAGCTAACAGGGTTTGACCGGTTGGCTGAATATAACCTGCACGTGCCCAGGTTGGGCCGAGTTTGAATTTAGCAGCCGCTTTATACAGGCTGATCCCGCTCTTATCGCCGCTGTAGTCTTCGCTGTAACCTTTGTTTTTGGAAGAGAACGCGATTTCGTTCGGGTGACCACTGCCGTTATCTTCCGCCATTTCGATAGCGGTAAACGCAGCGATATCAAAACCGAACATATCGGCAGCATAGCCAGACTGGAAGTCGAGGTTGGCGTTCCAGGTGGAGTGTGAAAGGTTAGTTTTATATTTATCGTGATCGGTAACATCTTTACGGTCACGCTCACGCTGCCAGTAATAGATGCCGCCGGTTAAGGTTGAATCATCAATGAATCCCGCCGCTTGGGCTTCTGGAGCCATTGCAAAGCCTGACAGTGCTGTCACACCGGCGATAGCCAGCGCCAGCGTACTACGTTTGCCACTAAACGTACGCATAGGTTAATCCTCTTTGACTTTAAAAATGCCGCTGCAAAGCAGAAGCAAAAAAATATGAACTCATAAAAAATAAAATTGTCCTTCACTGCCCACACAGACTATTTTTCGCGACGCGAATTATCAATCCTTTTCCGCAACAAGAGTGCAGGATTATGACAAGGCGCACATAATTGATTTCTATTTGTAACGGAATGCGTTATTAACATTTCTCTATGCCAGCCCTTGTCTGACCTAGATGAAATGTTAATGAGAGCGTTTACACCGTAATTTTGTGACTGAGCACATAAAAGATACGAGTGTGTCGTAGAGGCAGGATATTAAGATTAATTCGCATCGCGAAACTACGAACGGCAGAGTATTAACACGAAAGATAAAAAAACGCCGCATAAGCGGCGTTTTTTTATCAGCGGTATTATTGCGCGGGAATTAACCCACCCAAGTATCACGCAAACCAACGGTGCGGTTAAAGACAAAGTGGTCTGCGGTGCTGTAGCGGCTATCGAGGCAGAAGTAACCCTCACGCTCGAACTGATACGCTTTACCGGCTTCAGCCGCCTTCAGAGAAGGCTCAGCATAACCCTGCTTGATAACCAGTGACTCTGGGTTCATCACAGCAAGGAAGTCTTCTGCTGCGCCTGGGTTAGGCACGCTGAACAGACGGTCGTACAGACGAATTTCAATCGGCAGCGCATGTGCAGCACTTACCCAATGAATCACGCCCTTCACTTTACGGCCATCCGCCGGATCTTTGCTCAGGGTGTCAGCATCGTAGGTACAGAAGATAGTGGTGATATTGCCTTGCGCATCTTTCTCCACACGTTCTGCTTTCACCACATAGGCGTTGCGCAGACGTACTTCTTTGCCCATGACCAGGCGTTTGTACTGTTTGTTCGCTTCTTCACGGAAATCTGCGCGATCGATCCAAATTTCTGCGCTGAATGGCACTTCACGGCTGCCCATTTCCGGTTTGTTCGGATGGTTCGGCATCGTGACCATTTCGCCTTCGCCCTGGTAGTTTTCGATAACCAGTTTTACTGGGTCGATAACCGCCATCGCGCGCGGGGCGTTTTCGTTCAGATCTTCACGGATGCAGGATTCCAGAGAAGCAATTTCAATGGTGTTGTCCTGTTTGGTGACACCGATACGTTTGCAGAACTCACGGATAGCAGCCGCAGTGTAGCCACGGCGACGCAGGCCAGAGATAGTCGGCATACGCGGGTCATCCCAACCTTCTACGTGCTTCTCAGTCACCAGTTGGTTCAGCTTACGCTTGGACATCACGGTGTATTCCAGATTCAGGCGCGAGAATTCGTACTGACGCGGGTGAACCGGGATAGTGATGTTGTCCAGAACCCAGTCGTACAGGCGACGGTTGTCCTGGAATTCCAGCGTACACAGAGAGTGAGTAATGCCTTCCAGCGCATCGCTGATGCAGTGGGTGAAGTCATACATCGGGTAGATGCACCACTTCGTGCCAGTCTGGTGGTGATCGGCAAATTTAATGCGATACAGCACCGGATCGCGCATCACGATAAACGGTGACGCCATGTCGATTTTCGCACGCAGGCAAGCGGTTCCTTCGGCAAAGCCGCCGGTACGCATTTTTTCAAACAGCGCCAGGTTTTCTTCCACGCTGCGATCGCGGTACGGGCTGTTTTTGCCAGGCGCAGTCAGCGTACCGCGATATTCGCGGATCTGTTCTGGCGTCAGTTCATCAACGTAGGCCAGGCCTTTGTTGATAAGCTCAACCGCATACGCATGTAACTGGTCGAAGTAATCAGAAGAGTAGCGAACGTTGCCAGACCAGTGAAAACCTAACCACTCGACGTCGTTTTTAATCGACTCTACGTATTCGATATCTTCTTTTACCGGGTTAGTGTCATCGAAACGCAGGTTGCATTGACCTTGATAGTCTTGCGCAATGCCGAAGTTCAGGCAGATAGATTTCGCATGGCCGATGTGCAGATAGCCATTCGGCTCTGGCGGAAAGCGCGTATGCACCGTGGTGTGCTTACCAGTAGCCAGATCTTCATCGATGATCTGACGAATAAAGTTTGTCGGGCGGGCTTCAGCCTCACTCATCGTGGATTCCTCAAAGCGTAAACAACGTATAACGGCACATGATCTTATAAGCGACGCCCGGAGACAACAATTAGTTGCACAAAAAACGCGGCTCACCGATGAATATAGGGTGATTTGCTGTAAAAAAAAGCGGCGGAGGATAATCCCCCGCCGCTTATGTCTCGCTGATGTGTTAATTGCCGGATAGCCGCGTGCTACGCCCTATCCGGCACACCGCGCTTATTTTGATTTAATTTCGTACAGTGGCGTTTGCCCTGCAACGACATGACCTTCGGCTTTAATAACCAGACCACCGAAATCATCGCTGTTGCTGCAAACCACTGGGCTAATCATTGAGCGAGCGTTCGCATTCAGGAAGTCCAGATCCATTTCCAGAATCGGCTGACCTGCGGTCACTTCTGCGCCCTCTTCGACCAGACGTTTGAAGCCTTTACCTTCCAGCGCAACGGTATCGATACCCATGTGGACAACGACTTCCGCACCTTTGTCAGTTTCCAGACAGAACGCATGGTTAGTGTTGAAGATTTTCACGATAGTGCCCGCTGCCGGAGAAACAACGATTTTATCCGTTGGTTTCACCGCAACACCGTCGCCGACCGCTTTGCTGGCGAAGGCTTCATCAGGAACCTGCTCCAGCGCAACCACATCACCCGTAATTGGAGAAACCAGAGTCTCAACGGTTGTCGCATTGGCGACCGCCTGCGGTTTAGCCGCTGGGGCTGCCGCTGCTGGTGCGCTTTCTGCTGCTGCGGCAGCAACCGGGCCACGCGCAACCACTTTCTTCATGGCGTCGCCGATAGATTCCGCTTTCGCACCCACGATAACCTGGATGGTTTGCTTGTTCAGTTTAACCACACCGGATGCACCCAGACGTTTACACATCGCATCGCTAACCTTAGCGGAGTCGCCAACGGTCAGACGCAGACGGGTAATACAGGCGTCAATCGCTTTCAGGTTGTCAGTACCACCGACAGCCGCAATGTAGCTCGTTGCCAGTTGGTTCAGACCTTCTTCGGTGTTGCTGTTCGCTTCATCAGTCACCACGTTGTCGTCTTTATCTTCACGGCCCGGCGTTTTGAGGTTAAACATGCGAATAACCACGCTGAACAGGACGAAGTAGATAACGAAGAAGATAAGCCCCATTACCACCAGCATCCAGACGTTCTTACTTGCTGCCGGCAGGCTGTACATCAACACATAGTCGATAGCACCTGCGGAGAAGGAGAAGCCTGCATGAATACCCAGCAGCGTAGCGAGGAACAGGCTAACGCCGGTCAGGATCGCGTGCAGGAGGTACAGCAGTGGAGCCAGGAACATGAACAGGAATTCCAGCGGCTCGGTAACACCGGTCAGGAATGCGGTGACTGCAACGGACAGCAGCATACCGCCAACCATTGGACGACGCGCTTTTGGTGCTGCGAAGTACATCGCCAGCGCTGCACCCGGCAGACCAAACATCATGATTGGGAAGAAGCCGGACATGAACATCCCCGCAGTGCCGTCACCCGCATAGAAGCGGTTGATGTCACCGTGGAATACCACGCCAGCGGAGTTGGTAAATTCACCAATCTGGAACCAGGCGATGGTGTTCAGAACCTGATGCAGACCGGTTGGGATCAGCAGACGGTTGATGAAACCAAAGATACCGGAACCCAGCGCACCTGCGCCCACAATCCATTCACCACCGGAATGAATAGCGTGCTGAACCGGTGGCCATACGTAGCCAAAGATTGCCGCTAATACCAGGCAGAAGAAGCCCGTTGCGATCGGCACAAAACGTTTGCCGCCGAAGAAGCTCAGGAAGTCAGGCAGCTTGATACCCGACCAACGGTTGTAGGCCGCACCACCCACCAGACCGGTGATGATACCTGCCAGAACACCCATGTTGATTTCTGGGTTGATAGTGACCATTGCTTTGGTCAGGACGAAATAACCTACTGCACCTGCCAGCGCTGCCGCACCCGCGCTGTCTTTAGACCAGCTGGAAGCCACACCGATGGCGAAAATCAGTGCCAGGTTATCGAAGATTGCTCCACCCGCTTGTGCGATAAAAGCAACGTTAAGTAAGTCTGGCTGACCAAATCGCAGCAACAGTGCTGCTACCGGCAGCACAGCGATAGGGAGCTGTAACGCCCTACCTAGCCGCTGGAAAAAACCTAAAATATTCATCTTATTCCCCCTACGAGACCCCGATACGACTCATTTAAGCCATTTTTTTATTGTGCAAAAAAGCATGACACTGCGATGTCTAGTAAACTGCAATCACAACACTCAGGCTTATGAGTGTGTGAAAATTTAATTCGTATCGCAAATTAAACACGCCTTTTTTGTGACTATAGTCACCAAATATTGTTCTTACCACTCCCTTTCACTGGCTAACCATGAAAACTTATTTTATCATTCAAAAAATCAAAACGGATTGCTCCCTGTCGGTGTAAACGGGTTAAGCTTAGTCGAGTGCACGGAGACGCCATCCGCCAACTGCTTACATTTTACATATTGAGGTGAAGAATGAGACTGATTCCTCTCGTTAACGCTGAACAAGTCGGCAAATGGGCTGCTCGCCACATCGTTAACCGTATCAACGCATTTAAGCCAACCGCAGACCGTCCGTTTGTGCTCGGCCTACCAACCGGCGGCACTCCGCTGGCGACGTACAAAGTATTAGTTGAAATGCATAAAGCGGGCCAGGTTAGCTTTAAACACGTCGTCACCTTTAATATGGACGAATATGTGGGCCTGCCGAAGGAACACCCGGAAAGCTACCACAGCTTTATGCACCGCAACTTCTTCGACCACATTGATATCCCAGAAGAAAACATCAACCTGCTGAACGGCAACGCGCCGGATGTTGACGCAGAATGCCACCGTTATGAAGAGAAAATTCGCTCTTACGGTAAAATTCACCTGTTTATGGGCGGCGTAGGCAACGATGGTCACATCGCGTTCAACGAACCCGCATCGTCACTCTCTTCCCGTACCCGTATCAAAACGCTGACCCACGAAACCCGTGTGGCTAACTCTCGCTTCTTCGACGGTGACGTCGCGCTGGTACCTAAATATGCGCTGACCGTTGGCGTGGGCACGCTGATGGATGCCGAAGAAGTGATGATTCTGGTGCAGGGCGCACCAAAAGCGCTGGCGCTGCAACAGGCTGTGGAAGGCAACGTGAACCATCTGTGGACGATTACCTGTCTGCAACTGCACCCGAAAGCGCTGATCGTGTGTGACGAACCGTCCACGATGGAACTGAAGGTGAAGACTTTGAAATATTTCCACGAGCTGGAAGCGGAAAATATCAAAGGTCTGTAATTGTTTGTCCGTCCCGTAGTGACCTACGGGACAACTTTTTTTGAATACCGGGGGTCGTAATGTATGCATTAACCCATGGCCGAGTTTATACCGGTCACGAAATTCTGGATGACCATGCGATTATTGTCGCCAATGGCCTTATTGAACGTATTTGCCCACTGGCTGACGTACCCGCGAACGTTGAACAGCGTTCCCTGAATGGTGCCATTCTCGCCCCTGGTTTTATTGACGTTCAGCTCAACGGCTGCGGCGGCGTTCAGTTTAACGATACGGCAGAAGCCGTTAGCGTTGAAACGCTGGAAATCATGCAGAAAGCCAATGAGAAATCGGGCTGTACGAGCTTCCTGCCAACGCTTATCACCACCAGCGACGACCTGATGAAACAGGGTGTACGCGTGATGCGTGAGTATCTGGCAAAACATCCAAATCAGGCGTTGGGTCTGCACCTGGAAGGCCCGTGGCTGAACCTGGTGAAAAAAGGCACGCATAACCCTGATTTTGTGCGTAAACCGGACGCCGAGCTGGTGAAATTCCTCTGCGATAACGCCGATGTGATTACCAAAATCACCCTCGCCCCGGAAATGGTGGCTCCAGAAGTCATTACCCAACTGGTTAACGCCGGTATTGTAGTGTCTGCGGGTCACTCTAACGCCACGGCGAAAGAAGCGCGCATTGGTTTTCGTGCGGGTATCTCCTTCGCTACGCATCTGTTTAACGCGATGCCGTACATGTCTGGACGCGAACCTGGCCTGACGGGCGCGATTCTTGATGCTAACGAAATTTACTGCGGGATTATCGCCGATGGTCTGCACGTAGACTTCATCAATATCCGTAACGCAAAACGCCTGAAAGGCGATAAGCTGTGCCTGGTTACCGATGCCACAGCACCGGCTGGCGCAAACATAGAACAGTTCATTTTTGCTGGTAAAACAATATACTACCGCAATGGACTCTGTGTTGATGAAAACGGCACGCTGAGCGGTTCATCACTGACGATGATCGAAGGGGTACGCAACCTGGTTGAGCACGCCAACATTGCGCTGGACGAAGTGCTGCGTATGGCGACGCTGTATCCTGCTCGCGCGATTGGCGTAGAGAAACAACTGGGCAGCATTGCGCCAGGCAAAGTGGCGAACCTGACCGCTTTCACACACGACTTTAAAATCATCAAGACCATCGTTAATGGCGACGAGGTCGTTACTGAGTAAGAAAAAGAATGACATCAGGCGGACAAGCTCAAATAGGTAATGTTGACCTCGTAAAACAGCTTAACAGCGCGGCCGTTTACCGCCTGATTGACCAGCATGGGCCAATCTCGCGTATTCAAATCGCCGAGCAAAGCCAGCTTGCGCCCGCCAGCGTGACTAAAATCACGCGTCAGCTTATTGAGCGCGGATTGATCAAAGAAGTCGATCAGCAGGCCTCCACTGGGGGCCGCCGCGCTATCTCCATCATTACCGAAACCCGCAATTTCCACGCGATTGGCGTTCGTCTGGGTCGTCACGACACCACCCTTACGCTGTATGACTTGAGCAGTAAAGTGGTGGCAGAAGAACACTATCCGCTGCCGGAGCGCACCCAGGAGACTCTGGAACATGCGCTGCTGAATACCGTCGCCCTGTTTATTGAATCGTGCCAGCGTAAAATCCGCGAGCTGATCGCAATTTCCGTGATTCTGCCCGGTCTTGTTGACCCGGAAAGCGGCGTGATTCGTTACATGCCCCATATCCCGGTTGAAAATTGGCGTTTAGTCGAAGCGCTGGAAAAACGCTTCCGCGTGACCTGTTTTGTGGGTCACGATATCCGCAGTCTGGCGCTGGCTGAGCACTACTTCGGTGCAAGCCAGGACTGTGAAGACTCGATTTTGGTGCGCGTACACCGTGGTACGGGCGCGGGAATTATCTCCAACGGGCGGATTTTTATTGGTCGTAATGGTAACGTCGGCGAAATCGGTCACATTCAGGTTGACCCACTCGGCGAGCGCTGCCACTGCGGTAACTTCGGCTGTCTGGAAACGGTGGCCGCCAACGCCGCTATCGAACAGCGCGTACGCCATCTGCTGGAACAGGGCTATCACAGCCGTGTGACGCTGGATGATTGCCACATCAAAACCATCTGCAAGGCGGCCAATAAAGGCGACCCACTGGCGACGGAAGTGATTGAACACGTTGGCCGACACTTGGGGAAAACCATCGCTATTGCCATAAACCTGTTTAACCCACAAAAAGTGGTGATCGCCGGAGAAATTATCGAGGCTGATCGCGTGCTGCTGCCCGCCATTGAAGGCTGTATCAACACTCAGGTTTTAAAGGCGTTTCGCAAAAATCTGCCGGTTGTGCGCTCCACGCTCGACCACCGCTCAGCCATTGGCGCTTTTGCCCTCGTAAAACGGGCGATGCTCAACGGTATTCTGCTGCAACACTTGCTGGAAGGTTAGTCGTAAGAAGAAATGCAGAGGATAACGTGTATAATTACGCCTCTTTAAAACAAACGCCAGGTAGTCCATGACCATTCAGAATGTAATCTGTGATATTGATGGCGTGCTGATGCACGACAACGTTGCTGTTCCCGGTGCTGCAGAGTTTTTAACGCGAATTCTGGAAAAAGGGCTGCCGCTAGTCCTGCTGACCAACTACCCTTCGCAGACCGGGCAAGACTTGGCAAACCGTTTTGCAACTGCTGGCGTCGATGTGCCAGATAGCGTGTTCTACACCTCAGCAATGGCAACCGCCGATTTCCTGCGCCGTCAGGAAGGCAAAAAAGCCTACGTGGTGGGCGAAGGCGCATTGATTCACGAATTGTATAAAGCCGGATTCACCATCACCGACGTCAACCCAGACTTTGTCATCGTGGGCGAAACCCGTTCCTATAACTGGGAAATGATGCACAAAGCGGCCTTCTTTGTGGCGAATGGCGCACGTTTCATCGCCACCAACCCGGACACCCACGGTCGAGGTTTCTATCCGGCCTGTGGCGCACTGTGCGCGGGCATCGAGAAAATCTCCGGTCGCAAACCGTTTTATGTTGGTAAGCCAAGCCCGTGGATTATCCGCGCAGCGCTGAACAAAATGCAGGCCCACTCCGAACAAACCGTCATTGTTGGCGACAACCTGCGCACCGACATTCTTGCGGGCTTCCAGGCGGGCCTGGAAACGATTCTGGTGCTTTCTGGCGTCTCGACGATTGATGACATCGATAGTATGCCGTTCCGCCCATCGTGGATTTACCCATCCGTTGCTGAAATCGACGTTATCTAACGGTCGGCTGTGCCTGATAGCACTTCGCTTATCAGGCACATTCTCAAAATGATATTCATCTAATAAAAACCCACTTTTATTGCACAATCCTCAAAATACATGCCATTGACCTAGCCATTTTTTATAATTCAACAACCCCCATTGCACTTTTTATTTTTACCCCGCTAAAACGCTTGCTCCCTCCCCGCCTTTACGGCATTTTTGATAACAACAACAAGGCAGCGCATGACGCATAGCCTGCATAATTTCACGACATAACAGGGTTAACGGAGAAGTCTATGTGTTCTATTTTCGGTGTACTGGATATTAAAACTGACGCGGGCGAGCTGCGTAAAAAGGCGCTTGAGCTTTCCCGCCTGATGCGCCACCGTGGCCCGGACTGGTCTGGTATCTACGCCTGTGATAAAGCGATTCTGGCGCATGAGCGCTTATCGATTGTCGATGTTAACGCCGGTGCGCAGCCGCTTTATAACGAAAAGAAAACGCATGTGCTGGCCGTTAACGGTGAAATCTACAACCATCAGGCTCTGCGCGCGGAATACGCTGGCCGTTACCCGTTCCAGACCGGTTCCGATTGCGAAGTGATCCTCGCGCTGTATCAGGAAAAAGGCCCAGAATTCCTCGACGATTTGCAGGGGATGTTTGCCTTCGCGCTGTACGACAGCGAACAAGATGCGTATCTGATTGGCCGTGACCCTATCGGCATTATTCCGCTGTATATGGGCTATGACGAATTCGGCAACTTCTACGTCGCCTCTGAAATGAAAGCGCTGACGCCGGTGTGCCGCACCATTAAAGAGTTCCCGGCGGGTAGCTATCTGTGGAGCAAAGACGGTGAAATTCGCCAATATTATCAGCGTGACTGGTTCGATTACGATGCCGTAAAAGACAACGTGACGGATAAAAATGCCCTGCGTCAGGCGTTGGAAGAGTCCGTAAAAAGCCATTTGATGTCTGATGTGCCGTACGGCGTGTTGTTGTCCGGTGGCCTGGATTCTTCCGTTATTTCCGCCATCACCAAAAAATTCGCCGCACGTCGCGTTGAAGATGATGAGCGTTCAGAAGCCTGGTGGCCACAACTGCACTCGTTTGCCGTTGGCCTGGAAGGCTCGCCAGATCTGAAAGCCGCGCAAGAAGTGGCAAACCATCTTGGCACGGTGCACCATGAAATCCACTTCACCGTGCAGGAAGGTTTAGATGCGATTCGCGACGTGATTTACCACATCGAAACCTACGATGTGACGACCATTCGCGCCTCGACGCCGATGTATTTGATGTCGCGTAAAATCAAAGCGATGGGCATTAAAATGGTTCTGTCCGGCGAAGGTTCTGATGAAGTGTTTGGCGGCTATCTTTACTTCCATAAAGCGCCGAATGCCAAAGAGTTACACGAAGAAACCGTGCGTAAATTGCAGGCGTTGCATATGTATGACTGCGCGCGCGCCAACAAAGCGATGTCAGCCTGGGGCGTGGAAGCTCGCGTGCCGTTCCTGGATAAAAAATTCCTCGATGTGGCGATGCGTATCAACCCGCAGGATAAAATGTGCGGCAACGGCAAAATGGAAAAACACGTGCTGCGCGAATGCTTTGAGTCTTATCTGCCCGCAAGCGTTGCATGGCGTCAGAAAGAGCAGTTCTCCGACGGCGTGGGCTATAGCTGGATTGATACCTTAAAAGAGGTGGCGGCAAAACAGGTTACCGACCAGCAACTGGAAACCGCGCACTTCCGCTTCCCGTACAACACGCCAACCTCGAAAGAAGGCTATCTGTACCGTGAAATTTTTGAAGAGCTGTTCCCGGTGCCAAGCGCTGCGGAATGCGTACCAGGCGGCCCGTCTGTCGCCTGTTCTTCAGCGAAGGCGATTGAGTGGGATGAAGCGTTCAAAACGATGGACGACCCGTCAGGCCGTGCGGTCGGCGTGCACCAGTCTGCATATTAATAAACGTGATGTTTAAATAGAAAAGCCCCCGATGGTGACGTCGGGGGCTTTTTTTGGCGCATTGTGCAGGTCAAGAAGAGAGAAAACTTACTCCCCGCGCCCTTTCTTCGCCGCTAGCGAACGCAGCAGCACCCCAAGCGTCGTGCCGTTATGCAGCATCGCGCTGGCGCCCGGAGAGAGCCAGCCCAGCGCTGCCGCCAGCATAATGGCGCTGTTGATCCACTCGGTGAGCTTGATATTGCTATTCACCAGTTTCATCGCCTCCGTAGACAATTGACGAGCGGTAATCACCCCGTACAGATTGTCCTGGAGCAGCACCGCGTCCGCCGCCTGTTGCGCCAGCTCGGTACTTTGGTTCATTGCCAGCCCGACGTCCGCCTGTGTGAGCACCGGCGCATCGTTGATGCCGTCACCGACAAACATCACTTTATGCCCCGCCGCCTGTAGCGCACGGACCACGTCCACTTTGCTCTCTGGCGTGGCCTGCGCCACATAACGGTCGATACCGACACGCTCCGCCAACTGATAGGCTTTTTCCGCACGATCGCCGGTCAGCAGTACCACCTGGCGAATACCGGCGTCTTTTAGCTGTTGAATAACCTCCGACGCCTCATCGCGCAGATGATCCTGTAAGCCAATCATCCCCACCAGTTGGTTGTCGAAGCCAATAAACAGCAAGTGCCGCCCCTGCGCCGCCAGTTCACTGATTTCATCCTCGTAAGGCGTGAAATCAATATCGTAGTGGCTTTCCAGGAAGTGACGGCTGCCAATCACCATTTGATGCTCGTCCAGCGCACAGAGCAAACCGTGGGCTATCACATACTCCACTTCACCGTGGGCGATATGCGGCAACTCATGGTGCTCTGCTGCGGCAACCACCGCATGGGCCAGCGGATGATTGCTGTGCTCCTCCACCGAGGCGGCAATAGCCAGCAGGCGTTTAGCCTGCACCAGTTGGTCATTGAAGCTGATGACGTCAGTCACCTGCATTTCATCATGGGTCAGCGTACCGGTTTTATCGAACACCACGGTGTCCACTTCCGCCAGCTTCTCGATGGCTCGCCCGCCTTTGAGCAGCAATCCGCTCTGCGCCGCGCGATACATGATGGATTTAAACGCAATCGGCGTGCTGAGTTTCAGCGCACAGGAGTAATCTACGAGGAATACCGATGCCAGACGCTCCCAGTTGCGCGTCATAGCAAATACCGCCGCCCCGACGCCCAGCGTGATGGCAACACGGCGATCGGCCATTTGCTGAGTCACTTGCTGCGTTTCACTGCGCTGGGTTAATGAGTCACGGATGAAGCGGCGAATATGCGCAGTCGAGGATGACTCGCCAACCTGCTCTGCCGTAATCGCCACGTTACCGTCCTGAATCTGCGTTCCGGCATACACCCAGGAACCCGGCTCGCGGCGTACCGGCACACTTTCACCGGTCATCGAGGACTGGTTAACCTGTGCCACCCCGCGCAGCACCGTGCCATCCGCCGGAATGTTATCTCCCGGCCCCAGCAGCATGACGTCGCCCGCCACCAGATCACTGCTGTTGATCTCAACGCTTTCGCCGTCACGCTCGACCCATACAGGGTGTTCACGCGGCTGCATTAAGTCTGCCAGCAGTGCATCCGAGTGGCGGCTGGTTTCCTGCTCCATGTACTCGCCCAGCGTCAGCAGTGATTGCGTCAGCATGGCGGTACGGTTGTCGCCGCGCAGCATGGAAAGGCTGAGCGCCAGCGCATCCAGCACTTCCACTTTGAGCTGCCCCTGGCTTAGGGTATGCGCCCCTTCCAGGATAGTCGGTGCCGTCAGTAAAGCCGCAGGCAGCCGCGCCCAGCGCGCTGGCAACACTTGCGTCAGCGCCAGCCCCGCAAGGTTAAGCAGGTTATCGCCGCCGCAGTATTCGGTTTCAAATTCGCTATCGTCCGCCGTTTGCCAGTCCAGCGCATCAACCGCCGCCACCAGCGCAGCAAGCGTGGTTCGTGCGCCGTCCCATTGGATAACCGCGCTACGAGCGGAAGGGCGGATCCGCACACCGCTCACGCCGGGTAGTGTGAGGATCTGCTGTTTCAGCCAACCAGCGGCATCGGGGTAATCCGCCAATGCGGCTACCCGCAAACGCACGCGCCCGGGGATCTGGTGAACGATAGCCACACGTTCGCCTGGCGCACTCACTCGATATCTTCCTTATTCTGGCTACGGTAGTAATCCACTTCAGCCTGTAAGTCAGCGATGCGCTCTTTAAGTTCTTCCATTTCACCACGCACCGTGCCCCATGCTTTGGTCGCGGTGTTGGAGATACCTTGCTGTACGTTGCAGTTAGTCAGCAGATAGGTGATAGCGGCTCCGGCTACCAATCCGGTAATCAGATGCGTGCGATTATTTGTGGGCGCTGGCATTTGTACCGGCATCGCCGCCGGGTTACGCTCCCACATGCCGGTATAAGGGTTATACAGGTACTCAGGCTGATTCATTATTTGCTCGCTTAGCTATCGCATCCATAAGATAAAGAGAAGCCGCGCCAACCCCGATAATCGTCAGCACAGACTCAAGCGGGCGGCTCTTATTGGCATCCGCTAGCGCCATTACCGTGCCGCTAATCAGGCTCGCTTTGGCGGTCTCTTTAATGACCGCGCAGGCAGCTTCATTCAGCGTTTGTTCACTTTGTTGGTAACGCTGCCATTCACGCAGGCAGGCAGCGCTGCCGCCGACAAGCGCGCCCGCAATCGCGGCGCGACCTACCGGATTATGCGGATTACGATTGCTGCTCATCCTCTACGCCCTCATTGTCAAGCTGCATGGCAGTTGGCTGGCGATGGCGTTCTACGGATTCCTGGAACCCTTCTTTCCCGGCCTTCATGGTGTCGCGAAAGATTGCCGCGCTGGAGGTGGCGGTATCTTTAATCGCTTCAGAACCGTTCTTCACGCCGTCTTTCACTTTGCTGGAACCCGTTTTCAGCATATCGCCCGCCCCTGCCAGCGTTTGCATCAACATGCCGCGTACGGAATCATTGGTCAGCAGCAATGTCACCGCCGCGCCAACCATAGCCCCTTTCCAGAACTCTTTATCATCCATACCCACGGTGCTGATGATATTTTTCAGCAGACCCGCCTGCTCGCCCATCGCGCCGTCAACGACGTGCTGAGCATGCTGGCTCCAGTCAACGCCCGGTGCTGCGGCGTGATGCTGATGGTGATGATGCGGATGCGCGAACTGTGGAGGAACACCCTGTGGCGCAGGCGGGAAGCCCATCGGTGGGAAACCCATCGCCATTTGCGGTGGCATTTGCATTTGTGGCTGCGGCGGCATTGCTGGCTGTGCAGGCATTTGCCCATTCTGTGGCCAGGCCATGCCCTGCGGCATTGGCGGGTACGGATACCACGGGTAGCCGTATGGTGGGTAGTAGCCTGCTGGTGGTACTTGCTGATTGTTGTTGTCATTGGTGCTCATGATGACAGTCCTTATTCATTAGTGAGAGGGATTAAGAATGGCCGCTAGCTGCTCCAGCGCGTGCTGGGCCTGCTCGCCGTCATGACCAAACAGTTGATTGAGGATCTGTGGACGAATTGCCGCCGCATCGTACTCAAGGACAATAGAGCCGCTGTCGCTATTGATCTGATAACGCCGGAGATACCCTTCAGGATGGCAATAAGCATCAAGTTGTTTAAGTTTGCCGTGGCTGAGGCTGGCTATCAGCTTGTTGGAAAAACGCAGGCGTAAGCGCCCAGGAATATGATGCGCCACTTCGACAAAGCGGCGTAGTGTCAATAAGTCGCCAAGGGATTCAACAGGCATATCATTTAATACCCTCATATTTATAGGTGGCATCAATACAATCACAGATGAAAAGCGCCAAAAAGCGCTAATCGCCCTTCTCTTGCGGTGTATCAAAATGAAATGAGCGATTCTTTTTTGCTCTGCGAACGGGGAAGGCTGGACATGGCGGTAATGCAAATATAAATTACTCTCATTACTACTACATAAGTAAAATATGAGGCGGCTATGACTCCTTACCTGCACCAGACTCCCAATCGCATTCGTATTCGCTCTAGCTGGATTCAGCGTCACCCTCAGGAAGTCTCGCGACTGATAGACACACTACGCAGCCGCGATGGAATTCACGAAATCGTGCACCGTTTATATGCCGGTTCGGTGGCTATCAATTTCGATTCTGCCAAAATTGCCGCAAATGACTTGCTGACGGAGCTGGAACAGGCGCAATGGCTGAGTAGCCAAAAAGATAAAAGCTATATTGAGAACACACTGCGTGTTGGCGCGGGTCATTTGCTCAAAACGCTGGCTTTTGGTGCCTTAAAGCGCACGGTGGGCGGCCCCGTCGTTTCTATTGTCAGTGTTTTAACCCGATAGACACGTATTGAGTCGGGTTATACTTATGGGCCTTTATAACGTTAAATAACCAATAATTGCCGAATAATGCGCCATGCTGTTCACAACCCAACCAAACAGTCACATTCCAGTGAATTTCATTGAAAAAGGGGTTGACGGTATTAGGCTCAATAAGCATAATGCGCCCCGCAACGCCGATAAGGTAGCGCGAAAAAAAAGATGGCTACGTAGCTCAGTTGGTTAGAGCACATCACTCATAATGATGGGGTCACAGGTTCGAATCCCGTCGTAGCCACCATCTTTTTTTGCGGGAGTGGCGAAATTGGTAGACGCACCAGATTTAGGTTCTGGCGCCGCAAGGTGTGCGAGTTCAAGTCTCGCCTCCCGCACCATTCACCCGTAAGCGTTGCACGGATGGGGTATCGCCAAGCGGTAAGGCACCGGTTTTTGATACCGGCATTCCCTGGTTCGAATCCAGGTACCCCAGCCATATTTCTTCGATATTTGCGGTTATCCGCGACGGTATTGGGGTATCGCCAAGCGGTAAGGCACCGGTTTTTGATACCGGCATTCCCTGGTTCGAATCCAGGTACCCCAGCCATCGAAGAAAAAATCTGGCTACGTAGCTCAGTTGGTTAGAGCACATCACTCATAATGATGGGGTCACAGGTTCGAATCCCGTCGTAGCCACCAAATTAGAAATTTATCGATTATTTCGGTAAACTAAAAAGAATTGTTGGGGTATCGCCAAGCGGTAAGGCTCTGGTTTCTGATACCAGCATTCCGAGGTTCGAATCCTCGTACCCCAGCCAATTTCAAAAAGTCGTTCACTGTGTGAATGCACCCGTTGGGGTATCGCCAAGCGGTAAGGCACTGGTTTCTGATACCAGCATTCCGAGGTTCGAATCCTCGTACCCCAGCCAAATTAAAAAAGCTCGCTTCGGCGGGCTTTTTTGTTTTTGTCGTTTAAGAAAATGCCTAGTGGCGCAATGCTTATCAGGCCTACGATTCTGCAACTATGTGTAGGCCGGGTAAGACATTGCCGCCACCCGGCACATCGCGCGCTACAGCCCTAAAGCATATTTCAACGCCTGACGTTTCAACACGCCAGCACGTTGCGCAGCCATCAAGCCAATATTTCGCAAAATCTTCAACGGTTTGAGATCGTTACTGAAACCGGCATAGAACAGATCCATGCCGGATTGCATCAGCAAATTGTCGCTACGGCGGCGGGTTTGATAACGTTTGAGCACTCGCTCACTGGCCCAGTCCTCACCATAGCTACGGGCGTTGGCTAATACATCGATCAGCGCATCCACATCGCGATAACCCAGGTTTACCCCCTGCCCCGCCAACGGATGGATAGTGTGCGCCGCATCGCCCACCAGCGCTAAACCCGGCTGGATATAATGCTGGGCGTGGCGTCGGGTTAGCGGAAATGCCCCAGCGGCAACCGGGGTCACATGGCCTAAACGCTGCGGGAAATGGGTGGCGATTTCACGCTGAAGCTGCGGCATCGGTAGCGACTGTAGCTGGCGAATACGCGCTGGCGTGTCGTACCACACCAGCGACGCCCAATGATCGAACAGCGGTAAAAATGCGCGCGGCCCCGTAGGTGAAAATTGTTGCCAGGTGCTGTCACCAGGTTCGTTTTCGCACTGTACCGTAATCAACATACATGACTGTGGATACTGCCAGCCATGAATGCCAATCCCCGCCAGTTGACGAACCTGAGAGAGCGCACCGTCAGCGCCCACCACCAAACGGGCCTCGATTTCCACATCATCCGACAAACCTAACCGATGGCGGTCGCCTTCAACCCGCATGGCGTGAAGTGAAGCGCCATGATGCAGCGTCACCTGCGGATGCGCCTCTAACGCCTGCCACAGCGCTAATTGCAGGACGTTATTCTCCACCATATAACCCAGATTCGGCAGCTTAAGCTCTTGGGCATCAAACACCACGTGCGCCGATTGCCACTCCCAGGTTTCCAGGCAGCGCCAGGGATGAGCGCGCATCGCCAGCACCGCGTCCCAAACGCCAAGGCTTCGCAACAGCGATACGGAGGAAGCACTAATAGCTGAAATCCGCACATCCGGCTGAGAAGCCGCATCAAACGCAGGCGGCGCGGCCTTTTCCAGCACGCTGACCATAAAGCCGTTCTGTGCCAGCGCTAATGCCAGCGCCCCGCCGACCATTCCACCGCCAACGACGGCAACATCTGTGTGTAGAATTGTCATCATTTATTATCCTTAAACCCGAATTCCCTCAGTTTACCGGACTTTTTCGGACTTTAGGCTAATAACCGTCACGCTGGTCACAACCGCGCCAAAGCATTACAATACGCGCCCTGCAATGTTGGCGATTCACAATTGAGCAAGAGCAAGTCGATGACAAAAAAACTCCACATTAAAACCTGGGGCTGTCAGATGAACGAGTACGATTCATCCAAGATGGCCGATCTGCTGGATGCCACACATGGGTATCAACTGACCGACGTGGCAGAAGAAGCGGATGTCCTGCTGCTGAATACCTGCTCAATTCGCGAGAAAGCGCAGGAAAAAGTGTTCCACCAATTAGGCCGCTGGAAATTACTCAAAGAAAAAAAACCAGGTCTGATTATTGGTGTCGGCGGTTGTGTGGCTTCTCAGGAAGGCAAACTCATCCGTCAGCGCGCGCACTACGTAGATATTATTTTTGGCCCACAAACACTGCACCGTCTGCCGGAGATGATCAACGCCGTGCGCGGTAACCATAAGCCGGTTATCGACGTCAGCTTCCCGGAAATCGAAAAATTTGACCGTTTGCCGGAACCTCGCGCCGACGGCCCAACTGCGTTTGTCTCCATCATGGAAGGCTGCAACAAATACTGCACTTACTGCGTAGTACCGTATACGCGCGGTGAAGAAGTGAGCCGCCCATGCGATGACATCCTGTTTGAAATCGCCCAGTTAGCGGCTCAAGGCGTGCGTGAAGTTAACCTGCTGGGGCAGAACGTTAACGCCTGGCGCGGTGAGAACTACGACGGCACTACCGGTTCGTTCGCAGAGTTGCTGCGTCTGGTGGCGGCTATCGACGGCATTGACCGCGTTCGCTTCACCACCAGCCATCCTATCGAATTTACCGACGACATCATCGAGGTGTATCGCGACACGCCGGAGCTGGTTAGCTTCCTGCATCTGCCGATTCAAAGCGGTTCCGACCGTGTATTAAACCTGATGGGCCGCACACACACCGCGCTGGAATATAAATCGATTATCCGCAAACTGCGCGCGGCGCGACCGGATATTCAGATTAGCTCAGACTTTATCGTCGGCTTCCCTGGCGAAACCACGCAAGACTTTGAACAGACCATGAAACTGATTGCTGAGGTTAACTTCGACGTCAGCTATAGCTTTGTGTTCTCTGCACGTCCTGGTACGCCAGCCGCCGATATGGTTGACGATGTACCAGAAGAGGAGAAAAAACAGCGCCTGTACATTCTCCAGGATCGCATCAACCAACAGGCGATGGCGTGGAGCCGCCGGATGTTGGGCACTGTTCAGCGTATCCTGGTCGAAGGCACTTCGCGTAAGAGCATTATGGAACTGACAGGCCGTACCGAGAATAACCGTGTGGTGAATTTCGAAGGCACGCCAGACATGATTGGTAAATTTGTCGATGTTGAAATCGTTGACGTCTACACCAACTCACTGCGCGGTAAACTTGTACGTACCGAGGAAGAAATGGGGCTGCGCGTCGTAGAATCGCCGGAGTCCGTTATTGCTCGTACCCGTAAAGAAAACGATTTGGGCGTGGGGATTTACCAGCCTTAATCGTGCTGGCCCGTCTGTCCTGGCGGGCCTTGTATTTCCTCTCGCCATCCCCATATTTATTGCAATGCTTGCGCCTTTTAACTGTGGCGTGAATAATTCCTTTACAGGCCGGTGAACGCTCGTCTTCCGGCTATACATAAATAAGAGGAACAGTTTGAACATAGATACTCGCGAAATTACCCTGGAGCCGGCAGACAATGCCCGTCTGCTGAGCCTGTGCGGCCCGTTTGATGACAATATCAAACAGCTAGAGCGACGACTGGGCATCGAAATAAACCGCCGCGATAACCATTTCAAACTGACGGGACGCGCGATTTGCGTGACCGCCGCTGCCGATATTCTGCGTAGCCTGTATGTCGATACCGCCCCGATGCGCGGTCAGACACAAGATATTGAGCCAGAACAGATTCATCTGGCGATTAAAGAAGCGCGAGTGCTGGAACAGAGCGCCGAGAGCGTGCCGGAATACGGCAAAGCTATCAATATCAAAACCAAGCGTGGGGTCATTAAGCCGCGCACGCCAAACCAGGCGCAGTACATTGCCCATATTCTTGACCACGACATCACCTTTGGCGTCGGCCCTGCGGGTACGGGTAAAACGTATCTGGCGGTTGCGGCAGCGGTTGATGCCCTGGAGCGCCAGGAAATTCGCCGTATTCTGCTGACCCGTCCGGCGGTAGAAGCCGGTGAAAAACTGGGCTTCCTGCCGGGTGACCTGAGCCAAAAAGTTGACCCGTATCTGCGCCCGCTGTATGACGCGCTGTTCGAGATGCTTGGCTTTGAGAAAGTCGAAAAGCTGATGGAGCGCAACGTGATTGAAGTCGCTCCGCTGGCCTACATGCGCGGTCGTACGCTGAACGATGCGTTTATTATTCTCGATGAGAGCCAGAACACCACCATCGAACAGATGAAAATGTTCCTGACGCGTATCGGCTTTAACTCTAAAGCAGTGATTACCGGCGACGTCACCCAGATTGACCTGCCGCGCAGCACCAAATCTGGCCTGCGTCACGCCATTGAAGTGCTGGCAGATGTCGATGAAATCAGCTTTAACTTCTTCCACAGCGAAGATGTCGTGCGCCACCCTGTGGTTGCCCGCATCGTTAACGCTTATGAAGCCTGGGAAGAAGCCGAACAAAAACGTAAAGCCGAGCTGGCAGCAGAGCGTAAACGCGAAGCTCA
Organism: Kluyvera fluvialis; assembly: GCF_059725275.1. Taxonomy (NCBI): domain Bacteria; kingdom Pseudomonadati; phylum Pseudomonadota; class Gammaproteobacteria; order Enterobacterales; family Enterobacteriaceae; genus Kluyvera; species Kluyvera fluvialis. The sequence goes on from NZ_AP046142.1 coordinate 3,455,649, forward strand.
AGAGCAGGAGCAGAAATGAGTCAGGTGATCCTCGATCTCCAGTTGGCCTGTGAAGATAACACCGGTCTGCCAGACGAAAGTCAGTTTCAGACATGGCTGGATGCCGTTATCCCGCAATTTCAGGAAGAATCAGAAGTCACGGTTCGCCTGGTTGATGAAGCGGAAAGCCACGAGCTGAACCTCACCTACCGTGGCAAGGACAAATCCACTAACGTGCTCTCTTTCCCGTTTGAAGCACCGCCGGGAATTGAGCTACCGTTGCTGGGCGATTTAATCATCTGCCGCCAGGTGGTTGAGCGAGAAGCCAAAGAGCAGGAAGTGCCGCTGGATGCTCACTGGGCGCACATGGTAGTACACGGCAGCCTGCATTTGCTGGGCTACGACCATATCGAAGATGAAGAAGCAGAAGAAATGGAAGGCATCGAGACAGAGATAATGCTTGCTCTGGGCTATGAGGATCCGTACATTTCCGAGAAAGAATAAGATGTCGGGCTGCGGCCCGACGCTTTTACATGCCGTCCAGCGCTGAATATCCGCGTGACGCGCGACAGTTCAATCAACATGAGAACCCAAACGACGCCATGAGCGACGACAATTCACACAGTAGTGACACAGTAAACAGCAAAAAGGGATTTTTCTCCCTCTTACTCAGCCAGCTCTTTCACGGTGAACCCAAAAACCGTGACGACCTCCTGGCGCTGATCCGTGATTCCGGGCAGAACGAGCTTATCGATGAAGATACGCGCGACATGCTCGAAGGGGTAATGGATATCGCTGACCAACGCGTCCGCGACATCATGATCCCTCGCTCCCAGATGATTACCCTGAAACGCAACCAAACGTTGGACGAATGTCTTGATGTCATCATCGAGTCCGCCCACTCTCGTTTCCCGGTTATCAGCGAGGACAAAGATCACATTGAAGGGATTCTGATGGCTAAGGATTTGCTGCCGTTTATGCGCAGCGATGCCGAAGCATTCAGCATGGATAAAGTGTTACGCACCGCAGTTGTTGTCCCTGAAAGCAAGCGGGTTGACCGTATGCTGAAGGAGTTCCGCTCTCAGCGTTACCATATGGCCATCGTGATTGATGAGTTTGGTGGTGTCTCCGGTTTGGTCACCATCGAAGATATTCTTGAGCTTATCGTCGGCGAAATTGAAGATGAGTATGACGAAGAAGATGATATCGACTTCCGCCAGCTCAGCCGCCACACCTGGACCGTTCGTGCTCTGGCCTCAATAGAGGACTTCAACGACGCGTTCAGCACTCACTTCAGCGATGAAGAAGTGGACACCATCGGCGGCCTGGTCATGCAGGCGTTTGGCCACCTGCCAGCACGTGGCGAAACCATTGACATCGATGGTTACCAGTTCAAAGTGGCAATGGCCGATAGCCGTCGTATTATTCAGGTTCATGTTAAAATCCCGGACGATTCCCCTCAACCGAAAGTGGATGAATAATCTCCATGGCATTTGCCTCATTGCTTGAACGCCAGCGCATTCGTCTGCTGCTGGCGCTGTTACTCGGAGCCAGCGGAACGCTGGCTTTTTCTCCTTATGACTTCTGGCCGGCGGCGATTATCTCGCTGATGGGCCTGCAAGGATTGACGCTAAACCGTCGTCCGGTGCAAGCAGCGGCAATTGGTTATGCCTGGGGTTGTGGCCTGTTTGGCAGCGGTATTAACTGGGTCTACGTCAGTATCGCGCAATTTGGCGGTATGCCTGGCCCGGTCAACGTCTTCTTAGTGGTGCTGCTGGCAGCCTACCTCTCACTGTATACCGGCTTGTTCGCGGGAATTTTGTCACGCCTGTGGCCTAAAACCACCTGGCTGCGCGTGGCGATTGCCGCTCCGGTCGTCTGGCAGTTGACCGAGTTCCTGCGCGGCTGGGTGCTGACGGGCTTCCCGTGGCTACAGTTTGGCTATAGCCAGATTGACGGCCCGCTGAAAGGGCTGGCGCCGGTAATGGGCGTCGAGGCAATTAACTTCCTGCTGATGGTCGTTAGCGGTCTGCTGGTATTGGCGTTAGCCACCCGCAACTGGCGTCCACTGGTGGTCGCTATCGTGCTGTTCGCCCTGCCTTTCCCGCTGCGTTACATTCAGTGGTACTCGCTCCAGACGGATAAAACGACGCGCGTTTCCTTAGTGCAGGGCGACATTCCACAGGCGCTGAAGTGGGATGAAAATCAGTTACTGAACACGCTGAAAGTTTATCTCGATGCCACCGAGAAAGAGATGGGTAAATCGCAGCTCATTATCTGGCCGGAGTCGGCGATTCCCGATCTGGAAATCAATCAGCAGCGTTTTCTCAGCATGATGGATGATTTACTGCGGGCGAAAAACAGCACGCTGATTACCGGTATCGTCGATTCGCGCCTCAATAAGCAGAACCGCTACGACACCTACAACACCATCATCACGCTGGGCAAAGACAGCCCGTATAGCTATGAGTCAAGCAACCGCTATAACAAAAACCATCTGGTACCGTTTGGCGAGTTTGTCCCGCTGGAGGCGATTCTGCGCCCGCTCGCGCCGTTCTTCGACCTGCCGATGTCATCATTTAGCCGTGGGCCGTATATTCAGCCACAGCTCCAGGCACATAACCTGAAACTGACGGCGGCTATCTGCTACGAGATTATTCTTGGCGAGCAGGTGCGTGACAACTTCCGCCCGGACACCAACTTCCTGCTGACTATCTCTAACGATGCCTGGTTTGGTAAATCCATCGGCCCGTGGCAGCACTTCCAGATGGCCAGGATGCGGGCGCTGGAGCTGGCACGTCCACTGTTGCGTAGCACCAATAACGGGATTACCGCCGTCATTGGCCCACGTGGTGAAATTCAGGCGATGATCCCGCAGTTTACTCGCCAGGTCTTAACCACTGACGTGACGCCAACCACCGGCTTAACGCCTTATGCCCGCACCGGAAACTGGCCACTGTGGCTGATTACGGCGCTGTTTGGCTTTGGGGCGCTGGTGATGAGCTTGCGTCAGCGCCGTTGATAATTTTTCCCCCTCACCCTCACCCCTTTAGGGGTGAGGGAAGCATCCAGCCTCATCGCCAATCTGGCACACCAATTGCTTTATAAAATCAGGCAACTGCGAACAACGCATTAGCGCAACCCAGTTGCACCACAACGAATCATCGGTAGCACCATAATTGTGCAATCAGTGATTCTTGCTTCAGAGTGGTGCGGCGCGCTTCGCAAAAATAAACAATATCGCAGCAAAATCTTTACATTAAGCCAAACTAAATGCTAACAAACACACATAACGCTGCGCGGTAAAGTTGCAGACAATAACAACACAACATTCACAATGGGTATCACTGCATCTTTGCCGATGCAGAAGATAAAGGAGTGGGATATGCAATTACGTAAACTGGCTACGGCTATGTTGGTCATGGGAATGACTGCGGGTCTGGCTCATGCAGAAGACGCCAAACCGGCAACAGAAGCCGCGCCAGCAGGGCAAACCCTGGAAAAAATTGCCAAAAATGGCGTTATCGTCGTCGGTCACCGCGAATCTTCCGTGCCATTCTCCTATTACGATAACCAGCAAAAAGTGGTCGGTTACTCCCAGGACTACTCCAATGCCATCGTTGAAGCGATAAAGAAAAAGCTCAACAACCCGAAACTGGATGTGAAGCTGATTCCTATCACCTCTCAGAACCGTATCCCACTGCTGCAAAACGGCACTTTCGATTTTGAATGTGGTTCCACCACTAACAACGTTGAACGCCAGAAACAGGCCGCATTCTCTGACACCATTTTTGTCGTCGGCACGCGTCTGCTGGCGAAAAAAGGTGGTGATATTAAAGACTTCCCAGACTTAAAAGATAAAGCGGTTGTCGTGACCTCCGGTACAACCTCTGAAATTCTGCTGCATAAGCTGAACGACGAGCAAAAAATGAATATGCGCATCATCAGCGCGAAAGATCACGGTGACTCTTTCCGTACTCTGGAAAGCGGCCGCGCAGTGGCCTTTATGATGGATGACGCCCTGCTGGCAGGTGAGCGTGCAAAAGCTAAAAAACCGGATAACTGGGAGATTGTCGGCAAGCCACAGTCCCAGGAAGCCTACGGCTGTATGCTGCGTAAAAACGATCCTGAGTTTAAAAAGCTGATGGATGACACCATCGCACAGGCGCAGACTTCCGGCGAAGCGGCAAAATGGTTTGATAAGTGGTTCAAAAACCCAATTCCACCGAAAAACCTGAACATGAACTTTGAGCTGTCAGATGAAATGAAAGCCTTGTTCAAAACACCAAACGACAAAGCACTTAACTAATTAGAAAAATATGGGGCGGAATAATCTGCCCTCTCGATTGTGTTCAGCACGGACAGACTATAAGTCAGGTGGTCGTTCCCCACCTGGCCTGAATACCGCAAAACGCTGTTCAACAATCTTCGAGGGTAGCAGGGATCCTGCTACCCTTTTTTTTTCGGGAGTCCATTTATGTCAATAGACTGGAACTGGGGAATATTTTTACAACAGGCCCCTTTCGGCAACACCACCTATCTTGGCTGGCTCTGGAGCGGTTTCCAGGTCACCGTCGCGCTCTCCATTACCGCATGGATTATTGCCTTCTTCGTCGGCTCGCTGTTTGGCATTCTGCGTACCGTACCTAACCGTGGGTTATCCGCTATCGGGACTTGCTACGTTGAGCTGTTTCGTAACGTACCGCTGATTGTGCAGTTCTTTACCTGGTATCTCGTCGTGCCAGAGCTGCTGCCGGAAAACCTCGGTATGTGGTTTAAGTCTGAACTGGACCCAAATATTCAGTTCTTCCTTTCATCGATGATTTGCCTGGGCCTGTTCACCGCTGCCCGCGTGTGCGAACAGGTGCGAGCGGCAATTCAGTCACTGCCGCGCGGGCAGAAAAACGCCGCGCTGGCGATGGGGCTGACGCTACCGCAAACCTACCGCTACGTGCTGCTGCCGAACGCTTACCGCGTTATCGTGCCGCCAATGACCTCTGAGATGATGAACCTGGTGAAAAACTCAGCCATCGCCTCAACCATTGGCCTGGTCGATATGGCGGCACAGGCAGGTAAACTGCTGGACTACTCCGCGCACGCTTGGGAATCCTTTACGGCTATCACCCTCGCCTATGTATTTATTAATGCCGTGATCATGCTGGTGATGGCGCTGGTGGAACGAAAAATCCGCCTGCCGGGCAATTTGGGGGGTAAATAATGTACGAGTTTGACTGGAGTTCTATTGCCCCGTCGATGCCCTACCTGCTGTCAGGTTTGGTTATCACCCTCAAAATTACCGTCACCGCGATCGTTATCGGGATTGTGTGGGGCACATTGCTGGCGGTAATGCGTTTATCGGCATTCAAACCGGTCGCCTGGTTTGCCAAAGCCTACGTCAACGTCTTCCGCTCCGTTCCGCTGGTGATGGTGCTGCTGTGGTTCTACCTGATTGTGCCAGGCTTCCTGCAAAACGTGCTGGGGTTATCGCCGAAGAGCGATATCCGCCTGATTTCCGCAATGGTGGCATTTTCAATGTTTGAAGCGGCCTACTATTCGGAAATTATCCGCGCCGGTATTCAGAGCATTTCTCGTGGTCAATCCAGCGCGGCACTGGCACTGGGGATGACACACTGGCAGTCGATGAAACTGATAATCCTGCCGCAAGCCTTCCGCGCGATGGTTCCACTGCTGCTGACCCAGGGCATTGTCTTGTTCCAGGATACCTCTCTGGTATACGTCCTGAGTCTGGCCGACTTTTTCCGCACCGCCTCAACAATTGGCGAACGTGATGGTACGCAGGTCGAAATGGTCCTGTTTGCTGGTTTTGTCTATTTTATCATCAGCCTTAGCGCCTCGCTGCTGGTTAGCTACTTGAAGAAAAGGACCGTGTAATGATTACCCTGAAAAATGTTTCTAAATGGTATGGTCACTTTCAGGTGCTGACCGACTGCTCCACGGAAGTGAAAAAAGGCGAAGTAGTGGTGGTATGCGGGCCATCTGGCTCGGGTAAATCCACACTGATTAAAACCGTCAACGGCCTGGAGCCGGTGCAACAAGGGGAGATCCTCGTTAACGGCACTAAGGTAAATGACAAAAAAACGGATCTCGCCAGGCTGCGCTCGCACGTCGGTATGGTGTTTCAGCACTTCGAACTGTTCCCGCATTTGTCGATTATCGACAATCTAACGCTGGCACAGGTGAAAGTGTTGAAGCGTGATAAAGCCGCATCACGCGACAAAGGCTTAAAGCTGCTGGAGCGTGTGGGGCTTTCGGCACATGCCAATAAATTCCCGGCGCAGCTTTCTGGTGGCCAGCAGCAGCGTGTGGCCATTGCGCGCGCACTGTGTATGGATCCGGTAGCGATGCTGTTTGACGAACCCACTTCCGCGCTCGATCCTGAGATGATCAACGAAGTGCTGGACGTCATGGTTGAGCTGGCGCACGAAGGGATGACCATGATGGTCGTCACTCACGAAATGGGCTTTGCGCGCAAAGTAGCGAACCGCGTTATCTTTATGGATGAAGGGAAAATTGTTGAAGACTCGGAAAAAGAGGCCTTCTTCGCCAACCCGAAATCAGACCGCGCCAAAGACTTCCTCGCTAAAATTCTGCATTAATCCTCACAGCGCGCACTCAACAGAGTGCGCGCTGTATCACGCTTTAGAATTTTCATTCTCGTTCATTCCAGCCGTACGCCGTACCCTTGTCACAAAATCACGTAAACAAGGAATTGCTATGGCACTGCCGATCATTCTTGATTGCGATCCGGGTCATGACGACGCGATCGCCATTGTTCTCGCCCTCGCCTCCCCCGAACTGGATGTAAAAGCCATTACCTCCTCTGCTGGCAACCAGACGCCAGAAAAAACGCTGCGTAATGTATTGCGAATGCTTACCTTGCTAAAGCGCCCGGATATCCCAGTCGCAGGCGGCGCGGTTAAACCCCTGATGCGTGAGCTGATTATTGCCGACAACGTGCACGGCGAAAGCGGCCTCGACGGCCCCGCGCTGCCAGAGCCTTCGTTCGCACCACTGAATTGCACCGCCGTAGAGTTGATGGCTAAAACGCTGCGCGAAAGCCACGAGCCGGTGACGATTGTCTCCACCGGGCCGCAAACTAACGTTGCCCTGCTGCTTAACAGCCACCCAGAGCTGCATACAAAAATTGCACGCATCGTGATTATGGGCGGCGCCATGACACTCGGTAACTGGACGCCTGCCGCCGAGTTCAATATTTATGTTGACCCGGAAGCGGCGGAAATCGTCTTCCAGTCCGGTATACCAGTGGTGATGGCAGGCCTGGATGTGACGCACAAAGCGCAGATTCATCGCGAAGATACCGAGCGCTTCCGCGCTATCGGCAACCCGATTTCGACTATCGTCGCTGAATTGTTGGATTTCTTTCTCGAATACCATAAAGACGAGAAATGGGGCTTTGTCGGCGCACCGTTGCACGACCCTTGCACCATCGCCTGGCTGCTAAAACCAGAGCTGTTTACCACCATTGAGCGCTGGGTCGGCGTTGAAACGCAGGGGAAATACACTCAGGGTATGACGGTGGTGGATTATTATTTCCTGACCGGTAATAAACCGAATGCCACGGTAATGGTCGATATCGATCGCCAGGGATTTGTTGATTTACTGGCAGAACGGCTGAAGTTTTACGCTTAACGAAATACATTGATTAAGATCACCACCTATTTATTGTGGTGACCTTAATCTACCCGCTCATTCCCTATTAGATAGAAATGCAATGGATAATGCAGAGCTCGCGATCGGTATTGATCTTGGCACCACCAATAGTTTAATTGCAGTCTGGAGATCAGGTCAGGCTGAACTAATACCTAATAAATTTGGTGATTATTTAACGCCATCTATAATTAGTATTGATGAGAATAAACATATTTTGGTCGGCAAACCGGCCAAATCCCGGCGAATCTCCCACCCCGATAAAACCGCTGCCTTATTTAAACGTTCGATGGGCAGTAATATGAGCTGGACGCTCGGTGATGAGTCGTTTAATGCCCCAGAATTATCATCGTTAGTATTACGTTCATTAAAAGAGGATGCGGAAGAATATCTCCATTGCCAGATAAAAGATGTGGTTATTTCCGTTCCAGCCTATTTCAGCGATGAACAACGTAAACATACCCGTCTTGCCGCCGAGCTCGCGGGGCTGAACGCGGTGCGGTTAATCAATGAGCCAACGGCGGCAGCCATGGCTTATGGCCTGCACTCGCAGCAAAACACCCGCTCGCTGGTTTTCGATCTTGGTGGCGGAACCTTTGACGTGACGGTGCTGGAATATGCCACTCCCATTATCGAAGTCCACGCCTCGGCGGGTGACAACTATTTGGGCGGCGAAGACTTTACTCATATGCTAGTCGAGGAAGCGCTGAAGCAATGGAAACTCGACAAATCGACACTACCAGAGGCCGCACTGGCCGAATTATACGCTCTTGCTGAAACAGCAAAATGCAGCGGTGATATTCCTTTAACACTATCATGGTGTTCCATTTATGGTAGCAGCCCAACAACATGTGAATTTTATGAAGATGAGTTGGAAGCGCTATGGCTGCCTTTGCTCAATCGCCTGCGCGTACCGATTGAACAAGCGTTAAGAGATGCCCGTCTGAAACCCAGCCAAATCGACAGCCTGGTACTGGTAGGCGGCGCATCACAGATGCCATTAGTGCAGCGTATCGCCGTACGTCTGTTCGGTAAATTGCCATATAAAAGCTATGACCCAAGTACTATTGTCGCGCTTGGCGCCGCCATTCAGGGGGCCTGCCGATTACGCAGCAAAGATATTGAAGAAGTGATCCTGACAGATGTGTGCCCTTATTCTTTGGGAGTCGAAGTGTGCCAGCAAGGTGTACCTGGGATCTTCTCACCGATTATTGAGCGTAATACCACGGTTCCAGTATCGAAAGTGGAAACCTATTCCACGATGTATTCAGACCAGGATTCTATCTTCATCAAGGTGTATCAGGGTGAAAGCCACAAGGTGAAAAATAACGTACTGGTCGATTCTTTTCATATCGCCCTAAAACCTAACGGGCAACTCCAGTCGGTTGATATCCGTTTTAGCTACGACATTAACGGTCTGTTAGAGGTCGATGTTCTGCTGGAAGATGGCAAAATCGAATCGAGAGTTATCAATCACAATTCGACCGAACTAACACCACAGCAGCTTGAAACCAGCCGTGCACGGCTATTAGCGCTGAAAATTTATCCCCGTGACTTACTGGTTAACAGGACATTTAAGGCGCAACTGGAAGAGCTGTGGTCGCGAGCATTGGGGGATGAGCGTGAAATGCTTGGCAATATCATTACTGACTTCGATGCCGCGCTGTCCTCCAATGATCAAGAACGCGTTGATGAAGCTCGTCATTTCGCCCGTAAGTATCTTGGTATTGAAGAACCGGAAGCGCCATAACAGGCGCGACCGGTCATCGGGATATGGCCGTTAGAAGAAATGAAAAAACCGGTTGAATGCGCAGACAATTAATGCAATGAAAGCGATGATTTTCATTATCTTCATCGCTTTGCCCGTCGGGGCACGATTAGAAGATTCTTTCACTTTAGGCGGAGCGGTTTCAGCTTCTTTGAGTTCCTCCGCAAGCTCCTCTTTTTCTCGAATGTCACCCGGTTTAAGGGGGATTCGGGTTAATAATGTCTGGGTTATCAATGCTTCCAACGGGCAGCCATCGCCGGAGTCCAGGCGTAACAGCAAGCGATAGAACGCTTTTTGTTTTGGAAATGCTTCGAGTACGACTTGCTCTGCAGTTCGATAAAGATCGAGCAATGGTGTTTCCGGCTCGCCCTTCTCCTTCAGCCTTGTTGATGACCACGACATCGCTTTCCGTTTGTAGAACAACGACTCCACAAAAGATTGCCCCAGCGGTGATAGCCGACCACTTTGCAAAATCTCAGCCCACAGTAAACGCGTACGGGCGCTCTCCCCGGGGATATATTTCATCGCGTCGCCGTTGGTATCCACCAGACAGCGCGCTTCAATCACCATCACCAGTAATGGGAAAAAATCTGGCCGATGCTCTCGGCTCCAGCGCAGCAACAATTCATCCGCCTGCGTTGAAGGGTACTGCTGCCAGAAATCACAAAGCTCCGGTAACAGGCTCTCTCCTTCCCCACAAAAAACGCGCTGTGCGCAGAAATAATAGTACGCGTCCTCGCTATCAGGTTCCGCCTTCCGCCATTGGCGGGCAACGTCAACCCACTCCGCTATCCCCCAATGCAGCGAGCTATACCAGCGCAGTAATTTACGCTGTAACGGTGCATAATCTGGGATAAGCCAAGTCCCCTGCATCTGTAAAGCATCCATAAGATATTCGGGATGAAAATGCCAAAGACGCTCAAGCTCGAAAAAATAGAGAATGGTTTGCTCTTGAACAGCAACAGGCCATTTCGCCACGCACTGAAAATCGAAAACATCGCCACGTTTTATGGCATCCAGAAATCCTTCCAGCATTTCGACATCGACATCCTCACTGGTTTCCAGTGGCTGCCAACCTAGACGGCCAGCCAGCAATGACAAACAAGAAAGTGAAATGCTCCCTGCTGGCGCATCCATCGCTATCGCACAGAGCGGCCAGCGTAACTTATCGACCTCATCCACTGAACACAGATTCAATTGCTGGATAAATCTCTGCCAGCAAGAAGGCTGGAAACGCTCACTGTCCGACGCGAGCAGTGCTTTGAAAGCGGTCAAAATATCATGTTCGCTCTCCGACTCCCCTTTATCATCATTATTAATATTATCAGGAGATTCATCTGGCATTTTCGCCGCGCGCTGCGCCTGTTCATAGGCCTGGCGTAGCTGTTGAAAACCTTGCGGATCGCTTTCCGGGTGAAATGAAGGCAACAGAGCAAGATAAGCCTGACGGATAGCATCAAGGTTGAGGGTTTGCTCAATCCCCAGAATTTCCCAACAACTTTTCATAAATCGCTCACATCCTTAAGCGTTTCTGGGCACTCCGGCTGCACGGCAAGTGGCCGCCAGGGTAACTGTGCATAATAGCTCTCCGTGCTGGATGCTAATTCATTGAACATCCGCGCTCCTGAGCTATCGTATTTCAGCCTGGTGAAATATTCCTTCATTAAGGAGCCCCCCTCTTCTGCATCGAATTGCCAGTACAGACGCCCCAACGAATAAGCGGCAAAATATTGCATCCAGTCATTATAAAAATAGTGCGCCCGGATATAGACCCGTGACTGAAGCCACAGGCTCTCCTCTTCCGTCAACCATTGGTTAAGTACTCCCATCCGGCATAAAAACCCGACTCGCACGTAATCCCATGCTTTAATGCCCGCTTCACCGCAACACACTGCAGTTTCAGCGACAAACTGCGCGTAGATCTGTCCTCGCTCACTGATTGTTGCAATTGATGTACGCCATTCAGATGGCGTCAAACGAAACCAGGCGGAATATAAACTTTCAAGCCCTGTCGCATGTCCATCATCTGTCATTTGATAAATAGTTTGAATTAACCCCTCGCGATCCTCAATTCCCCATGACTCAGAGAGGTCAAAATGATCGATTCCGGTGTACATTACCGGCGAGGAATGCGAAGACTCATTACCGTTATTCAGCACCTCCATAGGGGTGGAGAGTGCAAAAAGTAAATGTTTTGACTCCATGTCCATTACAATTAACTCCTAATAATTCATTTTGTTTATATATAATCTACACTTCTTTATTAACACCTAAATATTTACAACGCGTAATAAATATAATCCGCCTCCATAAATAATATCCACCACGGAAATATAAATAAACCTTCACTCATTTGTTGTATATCGACTGCCGCTATCGAGATATTCATAAAGGTGATCGCAGAGATAATACTCAGCAAAGCCATCACCATTAGGTATCTGACATGGAAATAAAATCACGCCTACCTTTATAGGTACTCTGCATACGCAGCGCAATATAAATAAAGGGATACTTCTGGAGAATTTCATCCAACTGGCGGGTTTAGTTCGATAATGACTGCTAACCTGATAATGCCTTAAATCATTTTTTCTCACCGCAACGGCCCGAAATATCTCGGGCCGTTGGTTTTTGCTGTATTACGGCTCAAATGGCCTGCGCTGGAATTGATCGTGCCCACACTTCGGGCAACGCGGCAGTACGTCCGGCGTGTATACCGCCAGATGATAATGGCATTTCTCACACACCAGGTTCCCCAGCCCAACCACTTCACCGCTGTGATATACGCCGTGGTGGCTTAAATCCTGGAAGACTTCGCGCCATTCCAACTGGGTTTTATCAGTAATATCCACCAGCTCTTGCCAGATGCTCTCTTTAATCACCCGCAGGAAAACGCTGTCTGACTCATCTTCCTGACTTTCGCTATAGCTTATCGCAAACTCTTCCAGGTCACGCCGTACCGCGTGTAAAAGCTCATCAATTTCGTTGCGCGTTAACTCGCTGGTTTGCGCTACCTTCTCCCGCGCCTGCGCCACCAGCGCGTCGATATCACGTTCGCCGTTACGTAAACGCTCGGTCAGCGTGCTGACCAGTTCACGGTAAATTTGAGCAACCTTGTTCATCGTTTCCTCTCCCAGCCAGTTAACCTCTTCTAATAGTAGCCGTTATTTCCTTTTCGCTTTGCCAGCTTTCGCACAGAGTTCATAAATTACCCCCTGAGCTTTTCACCGCCTTAATGTGCGAAAGGCTGTTTTGACGTGGGCGTTTGGGCTATGCTATGCCGATCTCAATTATCACAACCATTGGCTACATTAGTAGCTGTATTGAAAACAGGACCACTGGCTGCCATGCAAGAGCAATACCGCCCGGAAGAGATAGAATCAAAAGTCCAGCAACACTGGGACGAGAAGCGCACATTTGAAGTAACCGAAGACGAGAGCAAAGAGAAGTATTACTGCCTGTCGATGCTTCCCTATCCTTCTGGTCGACTACACATGGGCCACGTGCGTAACTACACCATCGGCGACGTTATTGCCCGCTACCAGCGTATGCTGGGCAAAAACGTCCTGCAACCGATCGGTTGGGATGCGTTCGGTCTGCCGGCTGAAGGCGCTGCGGTAAAAAACAACACCGCGCCCGCTCCGTGGACGTACGACAACATCGAATACATGAAAAACCAGCTCAAAATGCTGGGCTTTGGCTATGACTGGAGCCGCGAGCTGGCGACCTGCACCCCAGAATACTACCGCTGGGAACAGAAATTCTTCACCGAGCTGTATAAAAAAGGCCTGGTGTATAAGAAAACGTCTGCGGTCAACTGGTGCCCGAATGACCAAACCGTTCTGGCGAACGAACAGGTTATCGACGGTTGCTGCTGGCGCTGCGATACCAAAGTTGAGCGTAAAGAGATCCCACAGTGGTTTATTAAAATCACCGCTTACGCTGACGAACTGCTGAATGATCTGGATAACCTCGATCACTGGCCTGACACCGTCAAAACCATGCAGCGCAACTGGATTGGGCGTTCTGAAGGTGTAGAAATTTCCTTCGACGTTAACGACTACGCTGACAAGCTGACCGTTTACACCACGCGTCCAGATACCTTCATGGGTTGTACCTATCTTGCCGTTGCTGCCGGTCATCCGCTGGCGCAGCAGGCTGCGGCGAACAACCCAGCGTTGGCCGATTTCCTCGACGAATGCCGTAACACCAAAGTTGCCGAAGCCGATATGGCAACTATGGAGAAAAAAGGCGTCGATACCGGCTTTAAAGCCATTCACCCACTGACTGGCGAAGCGATTCCAGTCTGGGCGGCGAACTTCGTACTGATGGAATACGGTACTGGCGCGGTAATGGCCGTTCCTGGTCACGATCAGCGCGACTATGAGTTTGCCTCTAAATACGGTCTGAACATCAAACCAGTAATCCTGGCGGCTGATGGTTCTGAACCGGATCTCTCTGCACAGGCACTGACCGAAAAAGGCACTCTGTTCAACTCTGGCGAGTTCGACGGTCTGGACTTTGAAGCCGGCTTCAACGCCGTTGCCGACAAACTGGTCGCTATGGGCGTCGGCCAGCGTAAAGTCAACTATCGTCTGCGCGACTGGGGCGTTTCCCGTCAGCGTTACTGGGGCGCACCAATTCCAATGGTGACTCTGGAAGATGGTACGGTTATGCCAACCCCTGAAGATCAACTGCCGGTTATCCTGCCGGAAGATGTGGTCATGGACGGCATCACCAGCCCGATCAAAGCGGATCCAGAGTGGGCAAAAACCACCGTTAACGGGATGCCTGCACTGCGTGAAACCGACACCTTCGACACCTTTATGGAGTCCTCCTGGTACTATGCGCGCTACACTTGCCCACAGTATCAAGAAGGTATGCTGGATTCAGATGCGGCGAACTACTGGCTGCCGGTAGATATCTACATTGGTGGTATCGAACACGCCATCATGCACCTGCTCTACTTCCGCTTCTTCCACAAACTGATGCGCGATGCAGGCCTGGTGAATTCTGATGAGCCAGCAAAACAGCTGCTGTGCCAGGGCATGGTATTGGCAGACGCCTTCTACTATGTTGGCGCAAACGGCGAGCGTAACTGGGTTTCTCCGGTAGATGCTATCGTTGAGCGTGACGAGAAAGGCCGTATCGTGAAAGCGAAGGACGCGGCTGGCCATGAGCTGGTGTATACCGGCATGAGCAAAATGTCCAAGTCCAAAAACAACGGTATCGACCCGCAGGTGATGGTTGAACGTTACGGCGCCGACACCGTGCGTCTGTTCATGATGTTTGCCTCCCCAGCGGATATGACTCTGGAGTGGCAGGAATCCGGCGTTGAAGGGGCTAACCGCTTCCTGAAACGTGTCTGGAAACTGGTTTACGAACACACGTCTAAAGGCCCGGTTGCTGCACTGAACGTCGAAAGCTTAAGTGAAGATCAACAAGCGCTGCGTCGTGATGTCCACAAAACTATCGCGAAAGTGACCGATGATATCGGTCGTCGTCAGACCTTCAACACCGCTATCGCAGCCGTGATGGAGCTGATGAACAAGCTGACAAAAGCACCGATGGAAAGCGAGCAGGACAGAGCGTTAATGCAAGAAGCGCTGCTGGCTGTTGTTCGTATGCTCAACCCGTTCACCCCACACGCCTGTTTCACACTGTGGCAGGAGCTGGGCGGCGAAGGCGACATCGATAACGCACCGTGGCCAGTTGCCGACGAAAAAGCGATGGTGGAAAACACCACGCTGGTCGTTGTGCAGGTCAATGGTAAAGTTCGTGGTAAAATCACCGTTGCGGTTGATGCTACCGAAGAACAGGTGCGTGAACGCGCAGGCCAGGAACATCTGGTTGCGAAATACCTTGAAGGCGTAACCGTGCGTAAAGTGATTTACGTACCGGGCAAGCTGCTTAACCTGGTCGTTGGCTAAGCGCGGGAGGAAGCGTGCGATATCTGACAACATTGTTGTTATCTTTGGCGGTGCTGGTCACCGCCGGATGCGGTTGGCATCTGCGTAGTACCACGCAAGTGCCGGACGAAATGAAAACATTGATCCTTCAGTCTGGCGATCCGAACGGCCCGTTAAGCCGCGCGGTGCGTGAGCAACTGAGAAGTAATGACATTACGGTGCTGGATCAGAGCACGCTGCGCCAGGATGTTCCGTCCCTGCGTCTCGGTGCGATCGGCATTCAAAAGGATACGGCCTCCGTATTCCAGAACGGCCAGACCGCAGAATACCAGATGGTGATGACGGTAGATGCGACAGTACTGATCCCGGGTCAGGATATCTTCCCGATCAGCACCAAAGTGTATCGTTCGTTCTTTGACAACCCGCAAAAGGCGCTGGCAAAAGATAACGAAGAAGGCATGATCATCCTGGAAATGTACCAGAAAGCGGCTGAACAGTTGATTCGTAAGCTGCCAAGCGTACATGTTGCGGATGTTAAAGAGAACGCGGCAACCCCAGCCAAAAGTTCTCGTGTATCAACGACTCTGGGCAACTGATGATTCGGTTGTACCCAGAACAACTCCGCGCGCAGCTCTCTGAAGGGCTGCGCGCGGCGTATCTCCTGCTCGGTAATGACCCCCTCTTTCTTCAGGAAAGCCAGGACGCTATACGGCACGCTGCCGTAGGTGAAGGCTTTATCGAGCACCATACTTTTACGCTTGATGCCAGCACTGACTGGAGCGAGCTTTTTTCACTGTGTCAGGCCATGAGCCTATTCGCCAGCCGTCAGACCTTGCTGCTGTTACTACCCGAAAACGGCCCTAACGCCGCTATCAACGAACAGTTAGCAACGCTGGTCAGCCTGTTGCATGACGATCTCTTGCTGATAGTGCGTGGCAATAAGCTCACCAAAGCGCAGGAAAATGCGCCGTGGTTAACTGCGCTGGCTGCATGTGCCGTGCAAATTAGCTGCCAAACGCCAGAACCGGCACAGCTGCCGCGCTGGCTGGCAAACCGCGCCAAACAGCACAACCTTCAGCTTGATGATGCCGCCAGCCAACTGCTGTGTTACTGCTATGAAGGTAATCTGCTGGCATTGGCACAGGCATTAGAACGCCTGTCGCTGCTGTGGCCGGACGGCAAGCTAACGCTGCCTCGCGTTGAACAGGCGGTTAACGATGCCGCGCACTTTACCCCATACCACTGGGTTGATGCCCTGCTGGCAGGGAAAAGCAAACGCGCGCTGCATATTCTGCAACAGCTACGGCTGGAAGGCAGCGAGCCGGTCATTTTGCTGCGTACGCTGCAACGTGAACTGCTGCTATTGGTGACGCTGAAACGCCAGAGCGCGCATACACCGCTACGTTCACTGTTTGACAAGCACCGCGTCTGGCAAAACCGCCGGGCGATGGTTGGTGAAGCCGTGAATCGTCTCAGCGGCCCGCAGTTGCGCCAGGCGGTGACGCTACTTTGCAACGCGGAACTCACCCTGAAACAAGATTACGGCCAGTCTATCTGGGCTGAGCTGGAAAGTTTGTCGCTGCTGCTTTGTCATAAAGCGCTAGCCGACGTATTTATTGATGGATGATATGGCAAAACTACAGGCGCTTTTCGGCGGGACGTTCGATCCCATCCATTATGGTCATCTGAAGCCGGTAGAAATTCTGGCGAATCAAATTGGCCTGTCGCGGGTCATTATTATGCCCAACAACGTGCCGCCGCATCGTCCGCAGCCGGAAGCCAGCAGTGAACAGCGTAAGCTGATGGTGGAACTGGCGATTGCCGACAAACCGCTGTTTGTGCTCGACGAACGCGAACTGCGCCGCGATACGCCCTCTTTTACGGCAGACACCTTACAAGAATGGCGTCAGGAAGAAGGCCCGGAGAAACCGCTGGCCTTTATTATCGGCCAGGACTCATTGCTGACCTTCCCAAGCTGGCACCGTTACGAAACTATCCTCAATAATGCCCACTTGCTGGTCACTCGCCGCCCGGGTTATCCGCTGACGATGGTGCAAGAAGAGCACCAGCACTGGCTGGATCGCCACCTTACCAGCGACATCGAAGAGTTGCATAACCAGCCTGCGGGGAAAATTTATCTCGCAGAAACACCGTGGTTTGATGTCTCTGCTACGCTCATTCGCGAACGCTTAGAGCGGGGTGAATCCTGCGAGGAGATGATGCCGGAGGCGGTGCTCTCATACATCATGCAGCAAGGGCTGTACCACCACGGCGCATAAGGGAAGCACAGCATGAAAATCTGGCTAGTGCGCCACGGTGAAACCGAAGCCAATGTGGCAGGGCTGTACAGCGGCCACACGCCGACACCGCTGACGGAAAAAGGCCAGCGTCAGGCGCTGAGCCTGGGTGAGATGCTGCGTCAGGTTCCCTTCGACCACGTATTATGCAGTGAACTTGAGCGCACCGAACGCACGGCGCGCCTGCTGCTTGGTGAACGCGATATCCCGCTAACTCCCCATCCGTTACTTAATGAGATGTTTTTTGGCGATTGGGAAATGCGCCATCACCGCGAGCTAGAGGTCGAAGACAAAGACAATTACGCCGCCTGGTGTGCCGACTGGCAACATGCCGCGCCGACCAACGGTGAAAGTTTCCCCGCATTTTCACAGCGCGTCGCCGATTTTGCCACCGAGCTTGCCCGCTACCGCTATCAGAATTTGCTGATCGTCAGCCACCAGGGCGTACTCAGCCTGCTTACCGCCCTGCTGTTAGGAATGCCCACCGCCAGCATGTGGCATTTTCGCATCGACCACGGCGCATGGAGCGTGATTGATTTCACACCGCAGTTTGTCACCCTACGAGTGCTCAATAGTCGAGCTATCTGGCAGCCAAACCAGGGATAAAACGGATTTCTACGCCTCTGAAAGGCCAGGCCATTGACACCAGTTAATAGACTGTTATTCTCCGCTGCCTGAATCATCCCCCTTTATCCTTTGTAAACAGAAATTGTTTTACAAAAATGGCGATGCAATCGACATGAAGGAATGGGATGATAGCCCGCCAGAACGCCTGTTAGGTGTTTTTTGTCCCGACAATACTTTCAGTTCGGGTATACTGTCAGGCTGTTTCATATCGTTTATCTTTACACCCCAGGGGGAAAACTTGCAGGGTAAAGCACTCCAGGATTTTGTTGTCGACAAAATTGATGATTTAAAAGGTCAGGATATCGTCACTATTGATGTTCAGGGTAAATCCAGCATCACTGATTGCATGATTATCTGCACCGGTACTTCTAGCCGCCACGTTATGTCTATCGCCGATCACGTCGTTCAGGAATCTCGCGCTGCCGGTTTACTGCCGATGGGCGTTGAAGGCGAAAACATTGGTGACTGGATCGTCGTCGATTTAGGCGATGTCATTGTCCACGTCATGCAGGAAGATAGCCGTCGCCTGTATGAACTGGAAAAACTCTGGGGTTAAGTTGTGAAGTTGCAGTTGGTCGCCGTCGGCACCAAAATGCCGGATTGGGTACAAACCGGATTTACCGAATACCTTCGCCGTTTTCCGAAAGATATGCCGTTTGAGCTGGTGGAAATTCCCGCCGGTAAACGCGGTAAAAATGCGGACATCAAGCGTATTCTGGATAAAGAAGGCGAGATGATGCTCGCCGCCGCAGGAAAAAACCGTATCGTGACGCTGGATATCCCTGGCAAACCCTGGGATACGCCTCAGCTTGCACGTGAGCTGGAACGCTGGAAGCAAGACGGGCGCGATGTCAGCTTGCTGATCGGCGGCCCCGAAGGTCTTTCTCCGACATGCAAAGCCGCAGCAGAACAAAGTTGGTCGCTCTCCACATTGACGCTCCCTCACCCGCTTGTGCGTGTGCTGGTGGCTGAAAGCCTGTATCGGGCGTGGAGCATTACCACCAACCACCCTTACCACCGCGAGTAATGATGACCAGGGTAGATTAAGCAGCGAATGAAACTACAGAATTCTTTTCGCGACTATACGGCAGAGTCCGCGCTCTTTGTGCGCCGGGCAGTGGTCGCTTTTTTGGGGATTTTGCTGCTTACCGGTGTGCTGATCGCCAATCTCTATAATTTGCAGATCGTTCGTTTTACCGACTATCAAACGCGTTCTAATGAAAACCGCATCAAGCTGGTGCCTATCGCGCCAAGTCGCGGCATTATTTACGATCGCAACGGTACACCGCTGGCGCTTAACCGCACCATCTACCAGCTGGAAATCATGCCGGAAAAAGTTGACAGCGTGCAGCAGACCATCGACGGTCTGCGCGGCGTTGTTGACTTAACCGACGACGACGTCGCCGCCTTTAAAAAAGAGCGCGCGCGTTCACACCGCTTTACTTCTATTCCGCTTAAAACCAACCTCACGGAAGTGCAGGTGGCGCGCTTTGCCGTCAACCAGTACCGCTTCCCTGGCGTTGAGGTTAAAGGCTATAAGCGCCGCTTCTACCCGTATGGCTCCGCGCTGACCCACGTTATCGGCTACGTCTCAAAAATTAACGATAAAGATGTCGAGAGGCTGGACAAAGACGGCAAGCTGGCTAACTACGCGGCAACGCATGATATCGGCAAGCTGGGTATCGAGCGCTACTACGAAGATATGCTGCACGGGCAGACCGGCTACGAAGAAGTTGAAGTTAACAACCGTGGCCGCGTCATTCGTCAACTGAAAGAAGTGCCGCCACAGGCTGGGCATGATATTTATCTGACGCTCGACCTGAAGCTGCAACAGTACATTGAAACGCTGCTCGCGGGCAGCCGTGCCGCCGTGGTGGTTACCGACCCACGCACTGGCAGTATTTTGGCGCTGGTTTCAACGCCAAGCTATGACCCGAACCTGTTTGTTGATGGCATCTCCAGTAAAGATTACAGCGGCCTGTTGAACGACCCGAACACGCCGCTGGTTAACCGCGCGACCCAGGGGCTTTACCCACCAGCATCAACGGTGAAACCGTATGTTTCTGTCTCTGCACTGAGCGCGGGCGTCATCACCCGCAACACCAGCCTGTTTGACCCAGGTTGGTGGCAGTTACCGGGTTCTGAAAAACGCTATCGTGACTGGAAAAAATGGGGCCACGGCCACCTTAATGTCACCAAAGCGCTGGAAGAATCCGCAGATACCTTCTTCTACCAAGTCGCTTACGACATGGGTATCGACCGTCTTTCCGAATGGATGAGCAAGTTTGGCTACGGTGATTACACCGGTATCGACCTTGCGGAAGAGCGCTCCGGTAATATGCCAACCCGCGAATGGAAGCAAAAACGCTTTAAAAAACCGTGGTATCAGGGTGACACCATTCCGGTCGGGATCGGCCAAGGGTACTGGACAGCGACCCCCATTCAGATGAACAAAGCGCTGATGATTCTGATTAACGACGGGGTTATTAAGATTCCGCATCTGTTAGCCAGCACCGTGGAAGACGGCAAAAAAGTGCCGTGGGTACAGCCGCAAGAACCACCAATTGGCGATATTCATTCCGGCTATTGGGAAATAGCTAAAGACGGGATGTACGGCGTCGCCAACCGTGCAAACGGGACTGCGCATAAATACTTTGCTGGTGCACCGTATAAAATTGCCGCGAAATCCGGTACTGCGCAGGTCTTTGGTCTGAAAGCCAACGAGACGTATAACGCGCATCGCATCGCCGAGCGCCTGCGTGACCACAAATTAATGACCGCTTTCGCTCCGTATAACGACCCACAGGTTGCTGTCGCGATCATTTTAGAGAACGGCGGTGCTGGCCCTGCGGTCGGTACTATCATGCGCCAGATTCTTGACCACATCATGCTGGGCGACAACAACACCACGCTCCCGGCAGAGAACCCCGCGGCATCCGCGTCGGAGGACCAGTAATCATGACGGATAATCCGAACAAAAAATCGTTCTGGGATAAAATCCACATCGACCCAGCCATGCTGCTGATTCTACTGGCGTTGCTGACCTACAGCGCGCTGGTTATCTGGAGCGCCAGCGGCCAGGATATGGGGATGACGGAACGTAAAATCGGCCAAATCGCCATGGGCCTGGTTATCATGGTGGTGATGGCGCAAATCCCGCCTCGCGTCTACGAAGGCTGGGCTCCCTGGCTGTATATCATCTGTATTATTTTGCTGGTGGCGGTTGACGCCTTCGGGGCGATATCAAAAGGCGCGCAGCGCTGGCTGGATCTTGGCGTTGTTCGTTTTCAGCCGTCGGAGATAGCGAAAATTGCCGTGCCACTGATGGTCGCGCGCTTTATTAACCGCGATGTGTGCCCACCGACGCTTAAAAACACCGCTATCGCGCTGGTGCTGATTTTCATGCCCACCCTGCTGGTTGCCGCACAGCCTGACCTCGGCACATCCATTCTGGTCGCCCTTTCCGGCCTGTTTGTACTGTTCCTTGCCGGTTTGAGCTGGCGCTTGATTCTGGTCGCTGTGTTGCTGGTCGCTTGCTTCATCCCGATTCTATGGTTCTTCTTGATGCATGATTATCAGCGCCAGCGTGTGATGATGCTGATGGATCCAGAATCCGACCCACTCGGCGCGGGTTACCATATTATTCAGTCGAAAATCGCTATCGGCTCCGGTGGGCTGCGCGGTAAAGGCTGGCTACACGGCACTCAGTCGCAGCTAGAATTTTTACCTGAACGCCATACTGACTTTATCTTCGCGGTACTCGCCGAGGAGTTGGGCTTAATCGGCATTCTGGTGCTGCTGGCGCTCTATGTCCTACTAATTATGCGCGGCCTCTGGATTGCCGCCCAGGCGCAAACCACCTTTGGCCGTGTCATGGCGGGCGGTTTGATGCTGATTTTATTCGTTTATGTGTTCGTAAATATTGGTATGGTAAGTGGCATCTTGCCGGTGGTGGGCGTTCCGCTGCCGCTGGTCAGCTACGGGGGGTCTGCCCTGATCGTACTGATGGCCGGGTTTGGTATCGTAATGTCGATACATACTCACAGAAAAATGTTGTCAAAAAGCGTCTAAGGGGTGCTCAATGCGTAAGCAATGGCTTGGGATCTGCATAGCGGCAGGGCTGCTGGCGGCTTGTTCGAGTGATGATGTTCAGCAACAGACCGTGACCGCCCCACAACCGGCGGTATGTAATGGCCCAACGGTAGAAATCAGTGGCGCCGATCCGCGCTTCGAACCACTGAATGCCACTGCTAATCAGGACTACGAACGCGACGGTAAGAAGTACAAAATCGTCCAGAACCCGGCAAACTTCAGCCAGGCTGGGCTCGCCGCTATTTATGATGCCGAACCAGGTAGCAACCTGACGGCAAGCGGTGAAGCGTTTGATCCAAACCAACTGACCGCCGCGCACCCCACGCTGCCTATTCCAAGCTACGCCCGTATTACCAACCTCGCCAATGGTCGGATGATCGTGGTGCGCATTAACGATCGCGGCCCGTATGGCAACGATCGTGTGATTTCACTCTCCCGCGCCTCGGCAGACCGTTTGAACACCTCGAACAATACCAAAGTGCGTATTGACCCGATTATTGTCGCTCAGGACGGTACACTCTCCGGCCCAGGTATGGCGTGTACTACCGTCGCCAAACAGACTTATGCGCTGCCAAGCCGCCCAGACCTCAGCGGCGGTATGGGCAGCGCCTCGTCTGCGCCACAGCCCGTTGCCCCGCAAGGTGACGTGCGCGCTATCAGCAATGACACGCTGACCGCGACCGGCAGCAGCGAAGGTGCGCCAGTCAAAAGCGGCGGGTTCCTCGGCGCACCAACGCCGTTGAATAGCGGCGTGTTAGAAGAGCCAACGCAGCCAGCGCCAGCACAAACCGCTGCCCCAGCCGCAGCCACCACTGCTCCAGCAGCCGTCGCAGCGCCAGCGACGGCAAGCACCACTGCTGCCAGTGGTGATTATGTGGTTCAGGTCGGCGCAGTTAGCGACCAATCACGCGCACAGCAGTATCAACAACGCCTGAGCCAACAGTTCTCCGTTCCGGGCCGCGTTACGCAAAACGGCGCGGTCTGGCGTATTCAGCTTGGCCCATTCAGCAATAAAGGCGAAGCTAGCGCCATACAGCAACGCTTGCAGAGCGAAGCACAGCTGCAATCATTTATCACACACGCCAACTAAAACACTCCGGGGCGTCCGAATTTTTGTATATGTAAAAATCATTAACAAAGTCATATACGATGTCGGATGCCTGTCTGTGGGGCATTTGTTATAGTAAGGTACTTTTTTAACTCCATCACGGATGTCGTTGTTCTGACCATGAAGACCTCTTTTCTCGCTCGCTTACTCATTCCGGCGCTTTCTGTCGCAGCACTGACCTCCGCTGCCCACGCCGATGACCTGAATATTAAAACGATGATTCCAGGCGTTCCGCAGATTGATGCTGAAGCCTATATTCTTATCGATTACAACTCCGGCAAGGTGCTGGCAGAGCAAAACGCTGATGTCCGCCGCGACCCGGCAAGCCTCACCAAAATGATGACCAGTTACGTCATCGGCCAGGCAATGAAAGCGGGTAAATTCAAAGAATCTGACCTGGTCACCATCGGTAATGACGCATGGGCAACCGGCAACCCAGTGTTCAAAGGTTCTTCCCTGATGTTCCTGAAACCAGGGATGCAAGTTCCGGTATCGCAACTGATTCGCGGGATTAACCTGCAATCTGGTAACGATGCGTGTGTGGCGATGGCAGACTATGTTGCCGGAAGCCAGGATGCATTCGTTGGCCTGATGAACAGTTACGTTAACGCCCTGGGCCTGAAAAACACCCACTTCCAGACCGTTCACGGCCTCGATGCCGACGGCCAGTACAGCTCCGCACGTGACATGGCGCTGATTGGTCAGTCACTGATTCGCGACGTCCCGAACGAATACTCTATCTATCGGGAAAAAGAGTTCACCTTCAACGGTATTCGTCAGTTAAACCGTAACGGCCTGCTGTGGGACAACAGCCTGAACGTTGACGGTATCAAAACCGGTCATACCGACAAAGCGGGCTACAACCTGGTCGCTTCCGCAACTGAAGGCCAGATGCGCCTGATTTCCGCCGTGATGGGCGGTCGCACCTACAAAGGCCGCGAAACCGAAAGTAAAAAATTGCTGACCTGGGGCTTCCGTTTCTTTGAAACCGTTAACCCAATCAAAGCCGGGAAAGAGTTTGCTTCTGAGCCAGCCTGGTTCGGTAATACCGACCGCGCATCGCTGGGCGTTGATAAAGATGTGTATCTGACCATCCCACGTGGCCGCATGAAAGATCTGAAAGCCAGCTACGTGCTGACCACCACTGAGCTGCACGCGCCGCTTCAGAAAAACCAGGTGGTTGGGACAATTAACTTCCAACTGGACGGCAAAATCATCGACCAACGTCCATTGGTCGTGCTGCAAGAAATTCCTGAAGGCAACTTCTTCGGCAAAATCATTGATTACATTAAATTAATGTTCCATCACTGGTTTGGTTAAAAATCATCCACTTGAAAGTGTGATTTTGATCCCCATATACTATGTAACGTTAAACAACTCCCGCCCTCATGCGGGAGTTGTTCTTTTTTACCACTGGAGCTGACATGAAAACCAAACTGAACGAACTGCTTGAATTCCCTACACCGTTTACTTACAAAGTAATGGGTCTGGCGAAACCTGAGCTGGTTGACCTGGTGGTTGAAGTGGTACAGCGCCATGCGCCAGGTGACTACTCTCCGCAGATAAAACCGAGCAGCAAAGGCAATTACCACTCGGTGTCCATTACCATCAATGCAACCCACATTGAGCAGGTTGAAACGCTGTATGAAGAGCTGGGCAATATCGAAATTGTCCGTATGGTGCTGTAATCGCATCTCCGTTACCCGGCAGTGCCGGGTAACGCCTCTGCCCTCCCCGCTGTGATATACTCTCCGTCCATGATTTCCCTTCTCCGTGGAGACGTTGTTTTGGACTTAAATACCCTCCTCATCCGTCAACTAGGTCTGCAACCCTACGAGCCAGTCTCACAAGCGATGCACGATTTCACTGATACTCGAGATGAAAATACGCTGGATGAAATTTGGCTGGTTGAGCATCAGCCCGTCTTTACTCAGGGTCAGGCGGGTAAAGCTGAGCACGTGCTAGTACCCGGTGATATCCCTGTGATTCAAAGCGACCGTGGCGGCCAGGTGACTTATCACGGCCCCGGACAACAGGTCATGTATGTGCTGTTGAACCTGAAACGTCGCAAGCTGGGCGTACGCGAATTGGTTACGCTGCTGGAGCAAACGGTCGTCAATACGTTGGCGGATTTAGGCATTGAAGCGCACCCACGCGCCGATGCGCCGGGCGTGTATGTTGGCGAGAAAAAAATCTGTTCGTTGGGGCTGCGCATCCGTAAAGGCTGCTCGTTCCACGGCCTGGCGCTGAATATCGCCATGGACTTATCCCCCTTCTTACGCATCAACCCTTGTGGTTATGCGGGCATGGAGATGGCGCAGGTTTCACAGTGGGTTGCTAGCGCAAAACCGGAAAATATATCCCCACAACTTGTACACCATTTTTTAGCGCTGCTAAACAATCCACCACATAAATATATTTCTGAATAATATATTATACATTCTGGCCTAATATTTTTTTAGGCCATTGTCTTTATTTCCCTGATAACCTTTACAACCGCAAAAAATTCTCCTATTTTTTATACGTATTTATCTTAAAAATGCCCATCAGCTCTCATTTTCGTAGAAAATCGCCTGAATTGATAACGCTTGAATGAATACATCAGCTTCACTAATACATTGACCAGTAAAGTAAATCCCCCGATTTTACCTTGCAGAATTCCGTTCACAGGAATAATAATAAGAATGAAATCATCAACTATCATTCATGGAACGAATGAATATGGAGTGAGTAGTGTGGATTATAACGAGAAGTCAGATAATAAAATAAACCTCAATGTCGATAACGATACACCACAAATTTTTCGTACCCTGCGTAATATAGACCTCAATTTATTAACCATCTTCGAAGCAGTATATGTACATAAAGGTATCGTCAATGCGGCCAAGATCCTCAATTTGACGCCTTCCGCTATCAGCCAATCGATCCAGAAACTACGCCTTCTATTCCCCGACCCGCTGTTTATTCGTAAAGGCCAGGGCGTGACGCCGACAGCTTATGCCACGCATCTGCATGAATATATCAGCCAGGGCCTGGAGTCGATTCTTGGCGCGTTAGACCTCAACGGTAATTACGACAAACAGCGCGTCATTACTATCGGCACTGCCGCCTCAGTGGGCGCGATTGTGATGCCGGTTATCTATCAGATTGTGAAAAAAACCTACCCACAGGTGCTGCTACGTAATGTTGTCGTGACCGACGCCAACACCCAACTGAGCCAATTCCAGACCGATTTAATCATCGATAACCACGAGCACAATAATCCTCGCACATTGGGCAAGCACTCGTTGTTCAGCGATAATCTGGTGCTGGTATGCCGGAATGACCACCCCGCGCTGGACGCGGAGCCATCCGTCGATACCCTAATGCAATATGAACATACGCTATTAACCATGGATGGCGCGGGACAAAACGACCAGTACAAGCGTATTCGAGACATGCTGCCCGATCGCCAGGTCAGCGTCAGCAGTTACAACCTATTTACCATCGCGTCACTGATCGCCTCCAGCAACCTGATAGGCATTATGCCGCTGCGCTTTTACCACATTTTCAAACAGTGCTGGCCGCTGCGAACGCTGGACTTTGCTCCGCTTCAGCAAGAACGTATCGATTTTTCATTGCATTACAACAAACTGAGTCTGCGTGACCCCGTAATGCAAAACATTATCAACGTGATTCATCAGGCTTTCTGAGCCTCATACCTTCGTCTTACGACT
This sequence comes from Kluyvera fluvialis, assembly GCF_059725275.1. Classification (NCBI taxonomy): domain Bacteria; kingdom Pseudomonadati; phylum Pseudomonadota; class Gammaproteobacteria; order Enterobacterales; family Enterobacteriaceae; genus Kluyvera; species Kluyvera fluvialis. The sequence continues at coordinate 3,482,831 of NZ_AP046142.1, forward strand.
GCCGGCAAAAAAGCATTTTTCAACAAATATTTCACAATTTGCCGGCCTGTTAGGCTGCTTTATACCCCGTTTCAATGATATACTGCGTGGCATTAATTCAAAAATAGTTGATAAATACAACATTCCCTTGAATTGAAACGCTTTCCCTCGATACTCGGAACTGGAACACGTACGCTATGAGTAAACCCATTGTGATGGAACGTGGTGTTAAATACCGCGACGCCGATAAAATGGCCCTTATCCCGGTTAAAAACGTGGCAACAGAGCGCGAAGCGCTGCTGCGAAAACCGGAGTGGATGAAAATTAAACTTCCGGCAGACTCTTCCCGTATCCAGGGTATCAAAGCAGCCATGCGCAAAAATGGTCTGCACTCGGTGTGTGAAGAAGCGTCCTGCCCTAACCTGGCCGAATGCTTCAACCACGGCACGGCGACCTTTATGATTCTGGGCGCTATTTGCACCCGTCGCTGCCCGTTCTGCGATGTGGCGCATGGTCGCCCAGTCGCGCCGGATGCTAACGAGCCGCTGAAACTGGCACAAACGATTGCCGATATGGCGCTGCGCTATGTGGTTATCACCTCGGTGGATCGCGACGATCTGCGTGATGGCGGTGCTCAGCACTTTGCTGACTGTATCTCTGCTATTCGCGAGAAAAGCCCGACCATTAAGATTGAAACGCTAGTGCCGGACTTCCGTGGCCGTATGGATCGCGCCTTAGAGATCCTTACCGAAACGCCGCCGGACGTCTTTAACCACAACCTGGAAAACGTACCGCGTATTTATCGCCAGGTGCGCCCAGGTGCAGATTACAACTGGTCGCTAAAACTGCTGGAGCGCTTTAAAGAAGCGCACCCGGAAATTCCAACCAAATCTGGCCTGATGGTTGGCTTGGGTGAAACTAACGCGGAAATCATCGAAGTAATGCGTGACCTGCGCCGCCACGGCGTCACCATGCTGACGCTGGGACAATACCTCCAGCCAAGCCGTCACCACTTACCGGTACAGCGTTACGTCAGCCCGGATGAGTTTGAAGAGATGAAAGCCGAAGCGCTGGCAATGGGCTTTACCCATGCTGCCTGCGGCCCGTTCGTCCGCTCGTCCTACCATGCGGATCTCCAGGCAAAAGGCATGGAAGTGAAATAAAGTCTGCCTTCAGGTACAAAAAAGCCGCTCTCTTTTGACAGCGGCTTTTTTATCGCGCGAACAAGATACAAATTGTTTCAATTAGATAACCTCTGCAATCTTATTTGCATGAAAAAGGGCCACGGCGCATTGCACTGTGGCCCTTTTCGCTGGCAATTAAGCCTGCGTATGATGCGCCTGACTGCTGGCGCGTCATCTTAAACGCTGTCCTGCTTACTCTTTATGAGAGAGCTTTTCTGCTGGAGTTTCATCGGCGCTTTTTTGCGCACTGGTTTCATCGTCATTCATGGCTTTCTTGAAGCCTTTGATCGCTGAACCCAGATCTCCACCCAGAGTCCGTAATTTTTTGGTACCAAACACCAGAACAATCAGTGCTGCCACTACCAGCAGTTTGGTAATACTAATCTCACCCATAGATACCTTCTTCTTAAAAACAGGCTGCAAAATGCGCCACATCATTGTGGTTATTAACGATGATTTGGCGCGCCGACACAATAGCAATCTGTAACAAGGTGAATCAAGCGTTGTTTAAAAAAACGTCATGTTAATTGCGGTAGCGCAAAACGTCGGTTTTTTAATACCGGAAGCTGTTGGCGAACGTTGAGTAAGTGCTCACGTCGCACATCCGCAATAATCAACTGCGGCTGATAGGTCGCTCCGGCAAGCGTCACCCCCAGCGGATCGACAATTCGGCTTTGCCCTATGTTACGGCTTCCGCACTCCCCGCTCGCTACCAGATAACAGGTAGTATCCAACGCACGAGCCGCCAGCAGCATCGACCAATGCTGCTCTTTCAACGGCCCACGCACCCACGCGGCAGGCAACGCCAATATTTCCGCCCCTTGCAACGCCAGGGCTAGCGCCAGCTCAGGAAAGCGCAAATCGTAGCAGGTCATTAAGCCAACCTGAAAATCCTCAACGTCAATCAACGGTGGTAACGCTTGCCCCGCATCAACACGTTTAGACTCCTGAATAGCAAACGCGTCATACAGATGCAGCTTATGATAGTGGGCAATCACCTCACCCGCGCGGATCGCCACCAGCGTATTCATCGCCCGGCCTGGCGCAGAAGGCGTGTGGATGGTCAGAATGGTGGTCAACGTATCACTGCGGCTTTGTATCAGCAGGCGCTGCATAAAGCCACCGTCGAGCGGCTGCGCCGATTTAACGGACAGATCCGGGTCACAGTCATCGCGCGCTAAGAGCGCTTCTGGCAGCACCAGCAGCGCCGCCCCTTGCTCTGCGGCAGACTGCATCAGCGTCACACACGTTTGCGCGTTCCCCTGCCACTCTGGCGTCACAATAAACTGCCCTGCTGCAACCCGCATAGCGTCTCTCCGGCTGAAATAGTCGCGACCTGTATGTATCAACGATATGAATAACTATAAGTATACACACGCAGAATCATTCACACGGTGGTAAGCGCTTTTGCTAAACGAGCGATTACCACGCAAAAACCGCTTGAGGGATAAGGCGTATAGGCAGATTCCCCCTCGCCGCGTTAAACTAGGGGCATCATCCAAAAATGACAGGAAACACGCTTGATGCAACTCTTATTGGCGGTTTTTATTGGCGGTGGTACTGGTAGCGTCGCCCGCTGGCTGCTAAGCCTGAAATTTAACCCGATGCACCACACTATTCCGCTAGGAACGCTCGCCGCAAACCTCACTGGCGCATTTATTATTGGCGCAGGGCTGGCATGGTTTAACCGCTTGCCACAGGTTGACCCGATGTGGAAGCTACTGATCACTACCGGCTTTTGTGGTGGGCTAACCACGTTCTCAACCTTTTCATCCGAAGTGGTGTTTTTGCTACAGGCGGGAAAATTCAGTTGGGCGCTACTCAATGTGGCAGTCAACCTGCTGGGGTCATTCGCGATGACGGCCATCGCATTCTGGCTGTTCAGCAGTAGCCGTTAAGGCAAAAAAAGGATAAAAAAAACCCGCACTTAAGCGGGTTTTGAATTCTGACTACTAATTTCGCTTACAGAGCGATTACGTTAGCAGCAGAAGGGCCTTTGGCACCGTTAGTGATTTCGAACTCTACACGCTGACCTTCAGCCAGAGTTTTGAAACCGTTGGTCTGGATTGCAGAGAAGTGTACGAATACGTCTTTGCTGCCATCTTCCGGAGTAATGAAACCGAATCCTTTGGATTCATTAAACCACTTAACGTTACCTTTAATCTTAGACATCAAAATTACCTTTATATGAAAAAACGACACAAATGCTGTGTCAGTTAACAGTACAACAATTGTGGTGCGTTTTGTCCAGCCCAAGTTAGCCAAAAAGTGATAAATGTCGCTAACTTTTATTCGTAGGTTGACTTTATCGTTAGCTTACTTCCTATGCCTTGTTTTAGAACTGGAATCGTAGCCAGGCGAAGTAGACATTACCGTTATTGTAAGTCCCTGGAATATAAGTCATCTGGAAGGTCGCAGGGCCATAGCCGACAGAGGCCAACGGCAGCAATACCGGAATCGGGATGTACTTCCAGTTATCACGCGCAGTCACCCCCACGGTATACCCCAACCCCATATGGAAGTTGTCATCCGCCAGCGGTCGCCAGGTTTTTTCCCAGCCATAACCCCCAATCGGCTCCCATTTATTAAAGGAGTCTTTGAACGCCATCAGATACAGGCCGTGCCAGTTCCCTTTGTCATCCCAGCGCGACACACCAAAACCAGCCCCCCAGGGGCGCTCGTTATACTCGTCGGTTTTATCTTTATCGTAGGCAAAACGCGCGTGCCAGGTAATCGCTGGCACATACAGGTCGTAACTCTGCGGCGCATCCCAGGTCTGCACCACGTTATTGCTCAGCGTGTCATAGCCATCTTTTATCGTCTGCGTAAAAGAGGCATAAGCTGGAAGAGCGGCACCAGACAGCCCAACCAGAACGATCAACATTGAAATAATTCTATGTATTTTTAACACGATACTCTCGCAGAAATAACTTCTCATAAGAATAGTCTATCAATGCTAATCTTAATCAAAACTTAACAACACTGCGGCTTCTCTTTTTTTCTGTCTCCTGCATTAAAAATTAGAATATTCCTAATCGATTCGTCAAGTCAGCCAGATGGCGGGGGAATGAATAATTTTTCACTATCCTGTCAAATAGCTTACAGGATAATTATGCATCAAAATAAATGGCGTGCAGACCTCAAGGTTTATTATTTTTTAAATTAACCCCCTCATGATTATTAAATTACATCTGCACAAGTGAATTATTAATATTTAAATATCATTTTGCCCAGCTCAATTTATAAGCAATATCCAGTTCAATCTAATACAGAGAAAAGAGACACACACATGTAGAGGATAGCGCCTCCCACGCCTTGCGACATCAGCGCGTAGCAAGCGATTTTTTAGCGCTACCACGTTTTATTTACCGCTGCGGTTTATTCATCCACCACCATGCGATGTTTCCGATACCACAATGTGCTGCTTTGTGAGTACGTCTAGCAAATTACAATATCATTCTCTTTAATTCGGCTGTTTTTTGATTTCCATCAGCTAAATCTGCCGCTTTTTTCGGCACATTTCACCACTGACTTTTTGATGCAGCACTGCGTCAATTTTTACAACTGGGCGATAGGTGTTAATAATGTTAACGTTCTTTGAACTCCTGATTGGTGTTGTGGTTATTGTGGGCGTAGCCCGCTACATCATCAAAGGATATTCCGCGACGGGGGTCCTTTTCGTCGGCGGTCTACTGTTACTGATTGCCAGCGCATTGATGGGGCACAAGGTTTTACCTGGTAGCGAAAGCAGTACCGGTTATTCTGCTACCGACATCATTGAATACATCAAAATCTTGCTGATGAGCCGTGGTGGCGACCTCGGTATGATGATCATGATGCTGTGCGGTTTTGCCGCTTATATGACACATATCGGCGCAAACGATATGGTCGTTAAGCTGGCCTCCAAGCCGTTACGCTTTATCAACTCGCCTTATTTACTGATGATTGCCGCCTATTTCGTGGCATGTCTGATGTCACTGGCGGTGTCTTCGGCTACCGGCCTTGGCGTACTGTTAATGGCAACGTTATTCCCGGTTATGGTTAACGTCGGAATTAGCCGTGGTGCTGCCGCCGCTATTTGCGCCTCACCTGCGGCCATTATTCTGTCGCCAACTTCCGGTGACGTGGTATTAGCGGCTAAAGCGGCTGAAATGCCATTAATTGATTTTGCCTTCAAAACAACACTGCCTATTTCTATCGTCGCGATTATCGCGATGGCTATCGCCCATTTCTTCTGGCAGCGTTACCTGGACAAAAAAGAGAATATTTCTCACGAAATGCTGGATGTGAATGAAATTACCACTACCGCACCCAGCTTCTACGCCATTCTGCCGTTTACGCCAATTATTGGTGTGCTGATCTTCGACGGTAAATGGGGCCCAGAACTGCATATTATTTCAATTCTGGTTATCTGCATGTTGCTGTCGGCAGTGCTGGAATTCCTACGCGGCTTTAATACCCAAAACGTCTTTGCGGGCCTGGAAGTGGCCTATCGCGGAATGGCAGATGCCTTTGCGGGCGTGGTCATGCTGCTGGTCGCGGCGGGCGTGTTCGCACAGGGTCTTAGCACCATCGGCTTTATCAATAGCCTAATCTCTATCGCCACCTCGTTTGGTTCAGCAAGCATTATTCTGATGCTGGTTTTGGTCGTGCTGACCATGTTGGCGGCAATGACTACCGGCTCAGGTAACGCGCCGTTCTACGCCTTTGTGGAGATGATCCCGAAACTGGCGCACTCCTCTGGCATCAACCCAGCGTATCTTTCCATTCCGATGCTGCAAGCCTCTAACCTTGGCCGTACGATTTCCCCGGTTTCCGGCGTGGTCGTCGCCGTGGCGGGGATGGCAAAAATTTCACCGTTCGAAGTGGTAAAACGCACCTCCGTGCCGGTTATCGTTGGCCTGATTGTCGTCATCATCGCGACAGAAATTCTGGTTCCTGGCGCAACTGCGTAACTAAATTCATTTAATGAATAAATAAGGCACCTTAGGGTGCCTTATTTTATGATTTAATAACGCTGTTAAACCATTAAAAATGTGGAGTCAGGAATATGCTCAGGAAGAATATTGTGTTTGGATGCGCACTGCTGCTCTGCGCTGGCAGCCTTCATGCCGCCCCGCTTGCACCGACACAATATGGCGACTTTGACCGCTATGTTCTGGCGCTGTCATGGCAAACTGGTTTTTGCCAAAGCCAGCACGACAGAAATCGTAAACAGCCGCTGGAATGCAAGCCGCAAAAAGAGATGGCGAATAAAGCCGACTATTTAACCGTTCACGGATTATGGCCAAGCCTACCCGGTTCTATCGCCTCGCGCGGCGTAGATAATAACCGCTGGATGCGTTTCGGTTGCGCTACACGTCCGATTCCGAATATGCCGGAAGCAAAAGCCAGCCGCAAATGTGCCGCTGAAGAAACCGCCTTATCGCTGGAAGTGGCCAATAAACTCAATCAGGTGATGCCTGGAAGCGGCGGTAAAACCTGCCTTGAACGCTATGAATACGCCAAGCATGGCGTGTGTTTCGGCTTTGACCCAGACGCCTATTTCGACACCATGGTACGGCTAAATACCGAAGTGAAACAGAGCGCTCTGGGCGAATTCCTTGCCGCTAACTACGGTAAAACCGTCACCCGCGCCAGCTTTGATAACGCCGTTGCTCGCGCTTTTGGCAAACAAAACGTCAAAGCCGTTAAGCTCACCTGCGACGGCAATCCAGCATATTTAACCGAAATGCAAATTGCCATTAAATCCAGCAGCATTAACGACCCGCTATCCGCCACGTCTTTGCTTCCACAGCCGCATCCCGGCAACTGTGGCAAACAGTTCATACTCGACAAAATCGGTTATTAATCCCCTCCTCCGCCCACCGTGGGGGCAGAACGCCACTAGCGCTGAATAAACGCCAGCAGATCGTCATTGATCTGCTGTTTGTGTGTGGTACAGATCCCGTGCGATCCACCGTGGTACACCTTCAACTCCGCATCCGGCAAGATTGCCGCCGCCGCTTTACCGCAGGTTTCAAACGGTACAATCTGGTCATCATCACCATGAATCACCAACGTTGGGATAGTCATCTTACGCAAATCTTCACGCAAGTCCGTTTGGGAAAAGGCTTTAACGCAGTCATACAGCGCCTTAATTGAACCCTGTAATCCCTGGGCGACAAAGCTCTCTCGCACCGCTTTCGACTCTTTCGCCCCTGCGCGGTTATAACCATAAAAGGCCGCCGTCAGCTCATAGAAAAAAGCCGCGCGATCGTTCACCACACCGTCACGGATATCGTCAAACACCGACATCGGCACGCCGTTAGGATTGAAGTCCGTTTTCAACATAATCGGCGTTACCGCGCCAATCAGCACCGCTTTTGCCACTCGGCTTGTACCGTGACGGCCAATATAGCGCGCTACCTCGCCCCCACCGGTAGAGTGCCCAACGTGCACCGCCTCTTTTAAATTAAGATGCGCGGTCAGCTCGGCTAAATCATCGGCATACTGATCCATCGTGTGCCCCTCCCACGGCTGGGCCGAGCGCCCGTGCCCACGTCGGTCATGGGCGATAACGCGGTAACCTTTTGAGCCCAGATATAACATCTGATCTTCAAACGCATCAGACGTTAATGGCCAGCCGTGGCTGAAAACTATCGGTTGACCGCTCCCCCAATCTTTAAACCACAGATAGCTGCCATCTTTCAGGGTCAGTTTATCAAAACCGCTCATACGCTCTCCTGTGCTGGAAGGACGCTGCCAGGCGCAGCCTAAAAAGGATAATCCAGATTTATCGGTTGCGACGGCATTCGCACAAAATTCACACGATGAATAAATTGCCATCAACGAATGTGCGCTGCATCACTTCAAACCTGGCCTCGGGATCAGTATGATGGAATCAGATGAACCCTTGCCGCTGGCGGTGAGGGTTTTCTTTTGGATAAATGAAAGACATGGAGTAAATCATGACCAGACCTGCCATCATTATTAATGAGTTCGATGCCGAGCGTATCGACCGCCTGCTTGAGCAACCTGCTTATGCAAATTCACCGGTGGCGAACGCGCTAAACGACGAACTGGATCGTGCGCAGATGTGTGCCCCAGAGGCCATGCCACACGATGTAGTGAGTATGAATAGCCAGGTCAGATTCCGCGACCTCACCACCGGCGAGGAACGCGTGCGTACGCTCGTTTTCCCAACGCAGATGACCGACAGCAACAGCCAACTTTCGGTACTAGCACCGGTTGGCGCGGCGCTGCTCGGCCTGCGCGCCGGTAGCACTATCCACTGGGAATTACCGGGCGGTGCGTCTACCCATCTGGAAGTGCTTGAGCTGTTATATCAACCGGAAGCCGCTGGCGATTTCCGCCGCTAATCCCCGCTGTTATTGCTTAAGAGGATGCCAGGCATCCTCTTTCTGCCTCCCTGCTTAACGAAACTTTACAACTTCCTTGCCCGCGTTAAACTGTTTTGCGAACTAAATGACATATTAAAAACGCATAATATGTTTTGATAGTTCTAACATGACAAGGAGGATCCATATGTACAAAACAATCATTATGCCAGTTGATGTTTTTGAGATGGAATTAAGTGATAAAGCGGTGCGTCACGCAGAGTTTCAGGCACAACAGGATGGTATTATTCACCTGCTGCATGTCCTGCCCGCCTCGGCCAGTTACACCATGAGCCGTTTTGCTGCCGACTTACGTCGTTTTGAAGAACACCTTGAACACGAAGCTGAAAGCCGCCTGCAAACCATGGTGAGCCATTTCAGCATCGACCCATCGCGCATTAAGACTCACGTTCGTTTAGGTAGCGTTCGCGATGCCGTGAATGATCTGGCGGAGGAACTAAACGCCGACATGATAGTCATTGGCTCTCGCAACCCGTCAATCAGCACCCACCTTCTGGGTTCCAACGCCTCTAGCGTGATTCGCCATGCACATATTCCGGTGCTGGTTGTCCGCTAAAATAGCAGGGTAAAAAAAGGCCACCTTATCGGTGGCCTTTTACATTGCAGGTTTTGTCTGGCTTCTTTTTTTTATGCGGTTTTGGTGCGAATCAGATAATCGAATGCGCTCAGAGAGGCTTTCGCACCTTCGCCCGCAGCGATAATAATTTGTTTGTATGGCACAGTGGTGCAGTCGCCTGCGGCGAATACGCCCTTGACGTTAGTCTCGCATTTGGCATCGATGATAATCTCACCCATACGGTTACGTTCAATCGCGCCTTCCAGCCAGTTAGTATTCGGCAACAGACCAATCTGTACAAAAATACCCGCCAGCTCAACGTGATGCTCGTCGCCGCTGACACGGTCACGATATTGCAGGCCAGTCACTTTACTGCCGTCGCCCTTCACTTCCGTGGTCTGCGCGTTGAGAATAATATCAACGTTCTTCAGGCTGCGTACTTTATCCTGCAATACCTGATCGGCTTTCATTTCTGGGGCAAATTCCAGCAGCGTAACGTGCTCAACCACACCGGCCAGATCGATTGCCGCTTCTACGCCGGAGTTACCGCCGCCGATAACAGCCACGCGCTTGCCTTTAAACAGTGGGCCATCGCAGTGTGGGCAATAGGTTACGCCTTTGGTGCGATATTGATCTTCACCCGGCACGTTCATATTGCGCCACTTAGCACCGGTCGCGATGATAATGCTACGCGCTTTCAGCACCGCGCCAGACGCGGTTTCAATCTGATGCAGGCCACCTTCAACGGAGGCAGGCACGAGCTTAGACGCGCTCTGGGAGTCAATCACGTCCACTGCGTACTCGCTCACGTGTGCTTTTAAAGCCCCGGCCAGTTTCTGACCTTCGGTTTTCGGCACAGAGATGTAGTTTTCGATATCCACGGTATCCAGCACCTGGCCGCCAAAACGTTCGCCCATCAGGCCAGTGCGAATCCCTTTACGCGCCGAGTAAACCGCCGCTGCCGCACCGGACGGGCCGGAACCGACAATCAGCACATCGTACGCGTCACGTTTGTTCAGCTCTTCCGCCGCGCGTTTTTCCGCACCGGTGTCCACTTTGGCAACAATCTCCGCCAGCGTCATACGACCCTGACCAAATTCCTGACCGTTGACGAACACCGCCGGAACGCCCATCACGTTACGATCGGTAATTTCATTCTGGAACGTACCACCGTCGATTGCCGTATGTTTGATGCGTGGGTTCAGCACCGTCATCAGGTTCAACGCCTGCACCACGTCCGGGCAGTTGTGGCAAGAGAGCGAATAATAGGTTTCGAACTCAAAATCACCGTCGATATCACGAATCTGCTCCAGCAGAGACTGCGCTTCTTTTGACGGATGACCACCTGTCCACAGCAGTGCCAGTACCAGCGAGGTGAACTCGTGGCCCAGCGGGGAACCTGCAAAACGCGGGCCCTGGTGGGAACCTGGGTTAGTGATCAGGAATGACGGCTTACGAACCGCCAGCGAGTTATCGACTTTGAAGGTGACGTTCTCTGACAGTTCAGCAATTTCAGCCAGCAGTTCCTTGATTTCTGCCGATTTGGCGCTGTCATCCAGCGTGGCAATCAGCTCAACAGGTTTGGTCAGCTTTTCAAGATACGCTTTGAGCTGGGTTTTCATGTTGGTGTCGAGCATGTTTATCTCCTGGGCTTAAATACATCATCATGCAAGCTGCCTCATTCGGGCGGCCTGGATGCAACTTGCATCATAGTGCGGGGAAGAAAAACGGGTGCTATGCACCCGTTGATAGCCGGGTGGCACTTCGCTTACCCAGCCTACGTTTTAGCAAGCTTGGATTATAGGCCGGATAAGCGTAGCGCCATCCGGCTTTGAAGCGCCTAAAGGCTTAGATTTTGCCGACCAGATCCAGAGATGGAGCCAGAGTGGCTTCGCCTTCTTTCCATTTAGCCGGGCAAACTTCACCTGGGTGAGAAGCGACATACTGAGCGGCTTTGATTTTACGCAGCAGGTCAGACGCGTCACGGCCGATACCTTCAGCGGTAACTTCGATAGCCTGGATGATGCCCTGTGGGTCAACAACGAAGGTTGCACGGTCAGCCAGACCTTCATCTTCACGCATGTTGTCGAAGTTACGGGTCAGCGCGCCAGTTGGGTCGCCGATCATCGCGTATTTGATTTTCGCGATGGTTTCAGAGCTGCTGTGCCACGCTTTGTGGGTAAAGTGGGTGTCGGTAGAAACGGAGTACACGTCTACGCCCAGCTTTTGCAGTTCTTCATAATGGTCTGCAACATCACCCAGTTCGGTCGGGCATACAAAGGTGAAGTCAGCTGGGTAGAAGAAGAACACACTCCAGCGACCTTCGGTATCTTTCTCGGTGACTTCGATGAACTCACCATTTTTGAACGCCTGGTTTTTGAAAGGTTTGATTTTGGTATTAATTAAGGACATCTGTACTTCCTCCGTGTTTTCGTTGAGGTCTACATTAACCAACTATTCCTGATTCGACCAATGCGTTTACATTATCAAATCAATAAGCGATATCTAACAACCACAACGAGACAACTTTGTGAACCGATGAACGAGGACAGGCTAAAGCGCACATCCCCAGACGTAAAAAGGCCGCAACAAAGGCGGCCCGATTACCTGAATCTCCCGCAGGCGAATTCAGCGCCAGCCAGGCTGGCAAATTGTTGCGCTCCACAGACCTTTAACAAAGGCTGTTACAGCACGCGGATTACATCACCCCCTATCCTGCAGGGCAATCCGCTGGGCGTTGGTCTTACCGATGATTGTGATAGGCTATACCGTCAACACCATACTACCTACTGATTTTACAGAGATTTTCTATGCTACACCCTTCTTTACCTCGTAAAGAATTTTTCAAGACGGAAATTAACGACATCAATAAAGAGAAATTAATGATAATTAATACGTTAATTATTTATAATTTGAATTACATTTATTTCACGCATGTGCTGTCCTATTTTCCTACCAGTATAGATAATCGTGAACTTCTGATATATATTTAGAGAATATTCAAAGATAATTAAGTTTTTCGAACACATGGAATGTGGCGAAGAAAAGGCATCTCTATGCCCTCTTTAAAAAGGATAGGTTATGGCAAATCTTTATGATCTTAAGCGTTTCGATCTCAATCTACTCGTCATTTTTGAATGCATATATCAGCATCTTAGCATCAGCAAAGCCGCAGAAACCTTGTTTATCACCCCCTCGGCGGTCAGTCAGTCTCTGCAACGTTTACGAGTACAATTAAACGATCCTTTATTTATTCGTGCAGGGAAAGGCATCTCCCCGACGACAGCTGCCGTTAACCTGCATACACACCTGGCGGAAAACCTTAATCAGCTAGAGCAAACCATCAACATCATGGGCAATACGGATTTAGACAAAAAATTCATAGTCTATGGTTTACAGCTCAACTTCCTGGATGAAATCGTCCGTTTAATGAACATGTTATTAGCGGAACCTAACCTACAGGTGGAATATAACGATTATCTCAGTACGGCAGACAGCGTTGAAGAGTTGATGCACTACCGCAAGGCAGACATCGTTTTTTCCGCCACGCCAGTCAACAACCGGGCGCTGATTTGCGAGCCTTTTCTTGTCGTTCCCACACTGCTGGTATGCCGGAAAACGCATCCGCGCCTGGGCGAAAGCGCAACGGACGAACAGCTTGCGCAAGAACGCTTCACCCGCTACGAAACCACCGAACCCAGCATTAAACAATATCAGGCCGAAAACGAAAAACGGTTCCCATGGCAAAAATTTGCTTACCATTCGTCATCAATTTTCGCCATCGTTAACACAATTCACGATACGGATTTAATCGGCTTTATACCTAAACCTCTTTTCGACCGATTCAAAGAACCCCTGGCGTTGAGAGAAATAAAAACAAATCACCCGACGAGTAGCATCACTATTTACATGATATATAACCGCTCATCGTTAAATAATAAAATATTCACTAAAGTTATAAACGAAATGTAAATTATAAATATAATAAATCCCCATCGAGGGATTTAAAAAAATATCTAATTATTATCGTAACCGAATGAAACATTACTGTATGCTATTACGTATTCTAAGCAGAATATATGATTAAGGATAGCCGGTAGATGTCTGTGGTCAAACTCCCTCTCGACCAATCGGTGCAGGAAGCCGCCCAGGAGCGTATCACCTGGACATTAGAAACATTTCCCCGAGTCTGCGTCTCTTTTTCTGGCGGCAAAGACTCGACGGTAATGTTGCATTTAACTGCGAAAATTGCCCGCTCGCTGGGTAAAAAATTCAGTGTCCTGTTTATCGACTGGGAAGCACAGTTTTCTTATACCATTACCCATTGTGAAAAGTTACGCGACTTATATCAGGACGTCATTGAACAGTTTTATTGGGTTGCACTACCGCTTACCACGCAAAATTCGCTAACACAATTTAATCCAGAATGGCAATGCTGGGAGCCGGGTGCTCAATGGGTTAGACAACCGCCGGAAGGGGCTATTACCGACCCCGCGTATTTCTCTTTTTATCATATCGGTATCACCTTCGAGCTATTCGTCCAGAAATTTGCTGAATGGTTTTCCCAGCAGCGCCCTGCGGCGGTAATGATTGGCATACGCGCCGACGAGTCTTACAACCGCTTTCTGACCATCTCCTCGCAGCGTAAACGTCGTTTTGCCGACGACAAACCCTGGACAACGATCGCCCCCGGTAATCACGCCTGGTATGTCTACCCTATCTACGACTGGAAAACCGCCGACATCTGGACTTGGTTTGCTAAAACGCAGTTGCCCTATAACCCACTTTACAACCTGATGTATCAGGCGGGCGTACCGCTGCGCTATATGCGCATTTGCGAACCCTTCGGCCCGGAACAACGTCAGGGATTATGGCTATATCACGTACTGGAGCCTGATCGCTGGGCCGACATGTGCCAACGCGTAAGCGGTGTGCACAGCGGCGGCGTTTATGCCGGACAGGACAATCAATTTTACGGCCACCGAAAAATAGAAAAACCAGCGAGTTATACCTGGCGCAGCTATGCCCACTTCTTATTGCAAAGTATGCCCGAAAGCACCGCCGATCATTACCGCAATAAAATTGCCGTCTATATTCACTGGTACCAAAAACAGGGCTGGGAGGATATCCCCGACTGCCAGGAAAAAGATCTGGGTGCAAAGGATATTCCGTCATGGCGGAGAATCTGCAAGGTATTGTTAAACAACGACTATTGGTGCCGAATGCTCTCTTTTAGCCCCACTAAGTCGAAGCACTATCAACGTTACCGCTCACGCATGGAGCAAAAGCGCCAGCAATGGGGGATTTTATGCGACAAAAACTAATCGAGCAGTTGCATGAGTACCTGCAAACACTCAGCCTTGAAGACAAAATCGACACCATTAATCAGTTTCGACAGGCTCTCCACGAGGACAGCCCGTTTAAAGATCAACCTATCGACTGTGTTTTGTGGGTCAAAGAGGCGCAGGTATCGCCTAACGATTACAACCCGAACAATATGGCGCCACAGGAAAAACGGCTACTCACCAGGTCGCTGGAGGCCGATGGTTTCACGCAGCCTATCGTCGTCATCGAGAAAAAAGACCATCTTTACGAAATCGTCGATGGCTTTCACCGCCACCTGTTGGCCCATACGAAAACGACGCTCAAAAAACAGTTTCGCGGTTATCTACCGGTTACCCAACTCACCAATCACGACGATTCTCTGTCGGCAAGAATGGCGGCAACCATCCGCCACAACCGCGCGCGCGGTCGTCACCAGATTAGCGCCATGTCCGATATTGTGCGCGAACTGAGCCTGCTTGGCTGGAGTGATGAAAAAATGGGGCAAGAGTTGGGTATGGACACCGACGAAGTGCTGCGTCTGAAGCAGATTAACGGCCTGTGCGAAATGTTTGGTCATCGCCAATTCTCACAGGCCTGGACGGTAAAATAACGACATCGGGGCGTATTGAATAGCCTGTCATCTGCGTGAATAGGGTTGTGCCGAGCCGAGGTTGGGTGCTGACGTTGAGGGATGAGTCGCATCGTTGTCATTCTGCGTCTGCCGTTCGTGAAGCTAACTTTCACATCGCCGTAACACGGCAAAGCCGTTTGGCAATTAAGACGTTTGGATATCTAAACAAACCTTAGCAGCACTTCGCACCGCCCTTGCCGCCGTAACGCGCGTCCTGACGATCGCGGAAAAACTCTTCGTAGGTCATCGGTGTTTGATCCGGGTGATTGACGCGCATATGCTCAACATAATTGTCGTAATCCGGCACGCCAATCATCATTTTTGCCGCCTGGCCTAAGTATTTCCCGGCTTTCGATAAAGTATCAAACATCGTCTTGTCCTTTCGTTAAGCCCGACGTCGCAACGCCGGGCTACGGTAAGATTAATGCGCGCGTTTAGCCTGCGTCACCAGGTTATCAACATCCGCTGGCATTGGTTCATACGGCGTTTCCTTCGCCGTTGGGCGGCTCTCTTTCAGCGCCGCCAGCGCAGTTTTGAGAGAGAACAGCGCCAGCACCACAACCACCACCATAAAGAAGATGGTTAGTCCCGCATCCAGGCGGTTGTTGAACACCAGTTGCGCCAACTGCGATTGCGTATACTGCGCAGGAATCGCCCCACTATCAATCATCGCCTGGAACTTATTGGCAATCGCCAGGAAGCCCACTTTAGTATCCGGGCTAAAGGCTTTCTGCCAACCCGCCACCAGGGTACAAACCAGCAGCCACGCCGTCGGTAACAGTGCCACCCACGCATAGCGCTGGCGTTTCATCTTGAACAGTACCACCGCACACAGCATCAGCGCCATACCGGCCAGCATCTGGTTGGCGATACCAAACAGCGGCCACAGGGTATTGATACCGCCAAGCGGGTCAACCACCCCTTGATGCAGGAAGTAACCCCACGCCAGCACACATAACGCGGTCGCCAGCAGGTTAGCGGGCAGAGAGTCAGTGCGTTTCAGCCCAGGGCTTACCACCCCCAACAAATCTTGCAGCATAAAGCGCGCCGCGCGCGTCCCGGCATCAACCGCCGTCAGGATAAACAGTGCCTCAAACAGAATGGCAAAGTGATACCAAAACGCCACATCCATCAGGCCGCCAAGCGCCCCGTGGAGAATATAAGCCATCCCTACCGCCAGCGTTGGCGCACCACCAGCGCGTGAAATGATCGACTGCTCGCCCACTTCATTAGCAATTTGGTGCAGCAGATCCGGCGTGACCGTAAAGCCCCAGCCGCTCACCACCTGCGCCGCCGACGCCACCACATCCACCGTGCCCGCAGGCGCCAGCACCGCCATTGGGCTGTTCATTGCGAAGTAAACGCCCGGGTCAATAATACAGGCGGAAACCAGCGCCATAATTGCCACGAAGGATTCCATCAGCATCCCGCCGTAGCCGATAAAACAAGCCTGGCCTTCGTTCGCCAACATTTTCGGCGTCGTCCCCGAAGCAATCAGCGCATGGAAACCAGACACCGCGCCACAGGCGATGGTAATAAACAGGAACGGGAACAGGTTACCCGTCCACACCGGCCCCGTACCATCGACAAATTTCGTCAACGCGGGCATGGTCAGCGTCGGGCGCATAATCAGAATGCCGACCGCCAGCCCAACAATAGTGCCGATTTTAAGGAACGTAGACAGGTAATCACGCGGGGCCAGCAGCAGCCACACCGGCAGCACCGAGGCCACAAAACCATAGCCCACCAGCATCCAGGTAAGCTGTACGCCGGTAAAATCAAACCACGGTGCCCACGTTTCGCTAGCGGCAACCCAGCCACCGGAAACAATCGCAAACACCAGCAGCACAAGGCCAATCACCGACACTTCACCAATGCGCCCGGGGCGGATATAGCGGATATAAATCCCCATAAACAGCGCCAGCGGAATGGTAAAGGCCACGGTGTAGGTTCCCCACGGGCTATGCGTCAGCGCTTTCACCACAATCATCGCCAGCACCGCGAGGATAATCACCATAATCATAAAGGTGGCGATAAGCGCGATAACCCCAGCGGTTGCGCCCATCTCCTCTTTGACCAGTTCGCCCAGCGAGCGCCCGTCGCGGCGCGTGGAGACAAACAGCACCATGAAGTCCTGCACGGCCCCCGCCAGCACCACCCCAGCAAGGATCCAAATCATCCCCGGCAGATAGCCCATCTGCGCCGCCAGCACCGGGCCGACCAATGGGCCTGCGCCCGCAATCGCCGCAAAGTGGTGACCGAACAGCACTTTTTTATCCGTCGGAACATAGTCCAGGCCATCGTTATGCCGCACCGCAGGCGTCATACGCGTCGGGTCAACCTGCAACACCTTTTTCGCGATATACAGGCCGTAAAAACGATAAGCAATCAAATAAATACAGACCGCCGCGACCACAATCCACAGCGCGTTGATCTGTTCACCCCGATTGAGGGCGATATAGCCCAGAGCAAACGCGCCGACAACGGAGAGTAATGCCCATATAAGGTATTTCCCTGAATTATTCATAGTTATTGTCCGTATCAGTGGCAGAAAATGTTACATTTTATGTCCGTAGCAATCCCTTTTGATTTAACATCTTTGAAACCAATATGAACAGGAACAAAACATGACATTTACATCACATTGCTAGCGAGATCACTTAACGCAGGGAAATGGTTGGGGCGAGGGAGTGAAAAATGGCAGGTCTTTGCCGAATGGAAATGGTTTGTCGGCCCGATGGGCGCAGCGCCATCGGGCAATACCACACAATATTACATTAACCGAGTACCGCCGTGCTCAGACGGCAGGTGCAGCAGCGCCGCCCTTGCTCATCGAACACCACAATTTCCCAGCTCTGACTTTGCCGCCCTAAATGTAGCGGCTGACACACCGCGCGCACCTGCCCCTGCGACACCGGGCGATGGTGCGACGCATTCAGCTCCGTTCCCACCACGCACTGTCCTTCACGGGTCATCAGAAAACCGGCCATCGAACCGAGCGTTTCTGCCAGCGCCGCCGACGCGCCACCGTGCAGCAGGCCAAACGGCTGATGCGTCCGGTTATCCACCGGCATCACCGCTTCCAGGCTGTCGTCACCAATGTGGCTATACACAATGCCCAAATGCGCCACCATCGTGTTGGCGCTGGTGGCGTTGAGTTCCTCAAGGCTTAAATGACGTTTCCAAATCATCTTACGCTCCCAGCGTGGAGCCGCCGTCCACCACGATATCCTGCAACGTTATGTGGCTGGCGCAACTGGATGCCAGGAACAGGATAGTGTTGGCAATCTCCTGCGGGCGGGCGATTTTGCCCAGCGGGATCCCCAGCTTAAACTGCTCGGCAAAGCCGCGAATACGCTGTTGCTCGGCGTCATCGTTCAGCCACAGCACACGCTGCATATCGGTATCGGTTGAACCCGGCGACACAATATTACAGCGCACACCGGCGCTCGAAAGCTCCAGCCCGACGGTCAGCGCCAGGCTTTTCAGCGCGGCTTTCGATGCGCCATAAGCGCTCATGCCAATGCGCGGCGTGTGTGCGGCGTCTGATGCCACCGTCACAATCGCCCCGCCCTGCTGGCGACGAAATTGCGCCATCGTGTGCTGGAACAGGTTAAACGCACCGCCCACGTTGACCGCAAAAGTCTGCTGCCAGTCGGCCTGACTAAGCGCATCCGTCGCCCCCATGCGTAAAATGCCCGCCGCATTAACCAGCACGTCCAGACGATCGGTGTTGTCTAACAGGCGCTCACACGTCTGCGCCACCTGACCGGCGTTAGCAACGTCCAGCACTTCGGTGGCAAACGGATAATCGCCACCATCAAAGGCTAAATCAAAACCCGTGACACGCGCCCCCGCTTCGGCAAAGGCCAGCGCGGTGGCGTAACCAATGCCTTTTCCCGCGCCAGTCACCCAGACGTTTTGTCCGCTAAAATCCCATCCGGCCATTATTTCACCTCGCGGGAAAGCAGCGCCCACCAGGCGTCAATGCTAGGGTTTTTCGCCAACATCACGAAATCAATATCGCCATGCACTTTCCGCCAACGCGCCGCCAGCGCCATCATCTGTACCGAATCCAGGCCGTAATCAATCAGATTTTCGTCGTCTAAAGGCTCGTCAGACTCATCCAACAACGGCAGCACCAGCGCACGCAGCGCCGCTTTACTGTGAGGTACGCCAGGCAACAGCTCATCCGTCATGACCACGCGCCCGCTACGTCCGGCAACATATTTCAGCGACATTAAATGCTCGTCACGGCTGAAATCCGCCAGCGCATCGGCGACAAAGAACGGCTGAATATCGCGCATAAATGCGTCGGTTGCGGTCGTCATACAACCGATGTGTGCATACACACCGGTGATAATCAGTTGGTCACGCCCGCTCTCTTTGAGCATCGTTTCCAGCGGCGAACGGTGGAATGCGCTGTAGCGCCATTTCACCAGCACGGTGTCGTTTTCATCCGGCGCCAGCGCGGCAATCACCTGCTGTTGCTCTGGCGAACGGGTCAGCCCAGGCCCCCACATATCGTTAAGCAGCGCGCGGTCTTCATCGCTCTGCTCTTTGGGCTGCGCGGTGTAATACACCGGAATACCGCTCTTTTTGCAGAAGTCGCGCAGGGCGGCGATGTTCGCCACCACGGTCGCCATCATCTCGCTGTTTTCGCCCCAAAAATTGAGGAAATACTCCTGCATATCGTGAATCAGCAGCGCCGCGCGCTTCGGTTCAAACGCCCAGTTAACTTTATTCTCAGGCAGATCCAGCGCCGTCGGCAGCGCATAAGCCTGTAATTTTGGAATCGCCATTTATTCTCTCCTTCAGGCCAGCGAGCGGGTAGCCAGCCACTGACGTAATTGTTTTTTATCGACTTTACCAACGTGAGTCAGCGGCAATTGCTCTACGCATTCGACGCGATCCGGCAGCTTAAACTCCGCCACGCCCTGTTCACGCAGGAAACGGCGCACCTGCACGGCACGCAATGGCTCTTTCACTACCAGATAGGCGCAACTTTTCTCGCCCAGCAGGCTGTCTTCCATGCTGACCAACGCCGCATGAACCACCGCCTCGTGGCGCAACAGCAGGTTTTCAATCTCTTCGGCGGCGATTTTTTCACCCCCACGGTTAATCTGATCTTTCTCGCGCCCCTGCACGGTGATATAGCCTTCGGCATCGATAGCAATCAGATCGCCGGAACAATAAAAACCGTTTTGATCAAAGGCGCTGGCATTGTGCTGCGGGCTTTTGTAGTAACCACGGAAGGTGTACGGGCCACGCGTCATCAAACGCCCAACCTCGCCGCGCGGCAGTGGATTACCGTTTTCATCCGCGACCCACACTTCATCGTCCGGGCACATGGGGTAGCCCTGGGTATTGAGAATTTTCTCCAGCGGATCATCAAGGCGGGTGTAGTTCACCAGCCCTTCAGCCATGCCAAACACCTGCTGCAACTGGCAGCCAATTTCCGCCGGAATTCGCGCCGCCAGCGTCGCCGAAAGCCGCGCGCCGCCCACTTGCAGTAGCGTCAAAGACTGTAACTGCGCATTGCTGCCCCACTCCTGAATCGCCTGAAGCCACAGGCTCACCGCCGGTGGCACGAGCGCCGCCACGTTGACCTGATGCTTTTCGATTAACGGGAAACAGAGCGTCGCGCTAGGGTCAGCCGCCAACACGACCGTACCTTGCGCCAGAAAAACGCCCAGCGCCCCCGGTGAACTCATGGCGTAGTTATGCGCCGACGGAATCGCACACAGGTAGCGCGTGTGACTATCAAAACGGCAAATCTCATTACTGCGGCGAATGCTGTAGTAATAATCATTGTGGGTTCGTGGGATCAGTTTCGGCGTGCCGGTACTGCCGCCAGAAAGCTGAAAAAAGGCCACTTCATCTGCCGCCGTTGGCGTCGCCACAAACCCTTCTGCCGGGCGAGCGATAGCCGCCTCCAGCGCGTGGTCGCCCTCGCCTTTGCGCAGTAACACCACCCGCAGCGAGCGGTACTGATCGCAAAACGTATTGAGGAAAGCGTCGTCGCCAAACAGCGCATGGCTACGGTCGGCAATCAGTGCGGCGGGAGCAATTTGGTCAGCATAGGCATTAAGCTCGCTACGCTGATGGCTGAACAACGCATTCACCGGCGCAACGCCGATTTTCAGCAGCGCAAACAGGGTAATATAAAATTCAACAACATTGCCCAACTGCACCAGCGCCGTTTCGCCGGGCTTTAGCCCCTGGCGTTGCAGCACAGCGGCGAGGTTATCGACGGACTGGTTCAACTGGCGATAGCTCACCTGCTGTTCGCCATCAATCACGGCAATCGCCTCGCTCTGCGCGTGGCGAGTTAGCATGTCAGTGAGCGGCAAATCCTGCCAGTAGCCCTTTTCTCGATAGCGAGCCGCCAGCGCATCCGGCCAGCGGGTAAATTCCACGGTCATGATGATTCCTTAATGCAGGCCGAATACATTCAGCATGGTGGAGAGTTTGACGCCGGTTTCACGCCATTCAGACTCCGGCGACGACGCAGGCACAATGCCCGCTCCGGCAAACAGGCGAACGCGGTTAGCGTTCACCCGCGCACAGCGAATCGTCACCACCCACTCACCGTTACCTTCCGCATCACACCAGCCGACAATACCGCCGAACAGGTCACGCTCGAACGGTTCCAGCTCCGCAATCAACTGCTTTGCCACCTGATGCGGGAAACCGCTCAGCGCAGGGGTTGGGTGCAGCAAACAGGCCAGCGTCAGCGCGTTTTCAGTCGCTTTCGCCTGCCCTTCGATTGGGGTCGCCAGATGCCATAACGTTGGCGTCGTAATTAATTGCGGGGTTTCCGGCAGCGACAGCGAAAGGCTTCGCGGCGCTAACGTACGCTGCATCGATTGGGTGACCAGTTCATGTTCGTGGCGGTCTTTTTCCGAGGCCAGCAGACGGTTGCCCGCTTCTCTGTCCAGCACATCGTCAGGCTGACGGCGCGCAGAACCGGCAAGCGGCAGCGAGCTAAAATGCTCGCCCTCTTTGCGCAACAGCAGCTCCGGGCTTGCGCCAAGCAGCACACTGCCATCGGGCAGCGGAACGTGGAAGTTAAAGCTTGCCGGGTTTTGCGCCACCAGACGCTCCAGCAATGCGCCGCTGTCCAGCGGGCGGTCGGCATCGATATCAACCAGCCGGGACAGCACGACTTTATCGACCTCCGGCGTTGCCGTCAGCGCCGCCGCACGGGCAACCATATCGAGGAACACCGGATATTCAGGGATCTCCTGACGTGCGGTCACCGCCAGCGGCTCACGCGAGGCGTGATAGCGCGATGACTGTTGTTTGGCGGTGCGAGAAAACGTTTCACAGCGCTCAGGGATAAATAGCGCCGAAGGCTGCTGGGTGTCGAATGGGATAGCCCCCACCATCACCGGATTAGCAATGCCTGCCGCTTTCGCCGCAGCAAAAGCCGCCGCCAACTGCTGTTGAAAAGCGCTGTCTGCGGCCTCTCCCCCTTCAGCGGGACAGGTGAAGCGTTGGAAGCAGCCCGAAGTAGTAAAGCTGCGGAACGGCGACATAAAGAAAAAGCTGTCTGCCGAGAGCGTAGCCTGATGCTGATGTGCATCTGCGGCCAGTGACGTTTCCATATCATCCTCCACAAAAACAATAAAGGTATTACGAATAATTATCATTTATATTTTGGTTCGGTAAGCTAAAAGCAAATGCGGTGCATGTCAACCGCGCAAAGCAGCATCTTGTGCTTAATAGAAACGCCATCGCCCTGAGGTTGTTTTGCCGCGCGCCCGTTGGGGGCTTGCATCGATCGCAAACAATAGCTGAAAATGAGAAGCATTAACCAACCATAACCAGGACACTTATCTGTGAATCTCTCCACCTTGTGGCGCACTGCGGCACTGATCGCCGGCTTCAGCGTTTTAGGATTATCCTCAGCCCAGGCCGCCGAATGGCCGCGCCAGATAACCGACAGCCACGGCGTACACACGCTGGAGCACAAACCTACCCGCATCGTCTCCACCAGCGTGACGCTAACCGGTTCCCTGCTAGCGATTGACGCGCCGGTTATCGCCAGCGGCGCCACCACGCCCAACAACCGTGTCGCCGACGCGCAGGGCTTTTTGCGCCAATGGGGCGACGTTGCCAAAGCGCGCAAACTGGCTCGCCTGTATATCGGTGAACCCAGCGCCGAGGCCGTTGCCGCACAAATGCCAGACCTGATTTTGATAAGCGCAACCGGCGGCGATTCAGCGCTGGCGCTGTACGACCAGCTCTCAACTATCGCCCCGACGCTTATCATCAACTACGACGATAAAAGCTGGCAGGCACTGCTGACTCAGTTGGGCGAAATCACCGGTCAGGAAGCGCAGGCGAGCGCGCGTATTGCCGAGTTTGATAAGCAACTGGCGGCGGTGAAACAGCAGATTAAACTGCCACCACAGCCGGTAAGCGCGCTGGTGTACACCGCTGCCGCGCACAGCGCCAACCTGTGGACGAACGAGTCTGCCCAGGGGCAATTTCTTGAGCAGTTAGGCTTTGTGCTAGCCACGCTACCAGCCAACCTTCAGGCCAGCCAAAGCCAGGGTAAACGCCACGACATCATCCAGCTTGGTGGTGAAAACCTGGCGACCGGCCTCAACGGCGAGAGCCTGTTCCTGTTTGCCGGTGACCAAAAAGATGTCGATGCGATTTACGCCAACCCACTGCTGGCGCATCTTCCGGCGGTAAAAAATCGCCATGTCTATGCGCTGGGTACGGAAACCTTCCGTCTTGACTACTACAGCGCGACCCGCGTATTACAACGCCTCGCCGAGCTTTTTGGTTAAATCCGCGTATTGCCGGATGGCGGCTAACGCCTTATCCGGCCTACGGGGTTTGGGTAGGCCGGATAAGACGCTTTGCGTCGCCATCCGGCATCAGGCCGCATCGGGTGGCGTCTGACGAAAACGGCGTAACGTCACCAACAACATCAGCAGCAGCAAACCGATAATCACCAACCCCAACCCACTCACGCTCGCCGAAGCCACCGGCGTCAACATCGCCCCAAGCCCACCTAACAGCGCCGCGCCAATGGCATCGCCGGTGACGTTCTGCGCCGTCCACAGGCCATTGATTCGCCCCAACATCGCCTCTGGCGTCTGGGTTTGAATCAAGGTGTACTGCAACAGCGAACTCACCGCACTCAACCAACCGAACAGCGCCAGACACACCATCCCCAGCGCCCAATGTGGCATTAACGCAAACAGACCAATGGCGACAAACGCTCCCACCGTCGCCAGCAGCATCAACAAACCAGGCCGCTCGTGGTGCGCCAGACGCCCGCTGGTTAGCGCCCCCAACGCCGCGCCGAGCGGAATAGCCGCATACAGCAGGCCGATTTGCGCCGCCGACATCTGCCAGTTTTGCGCCAGCGCCGGATACAACACGCGCACTGCGCTGGCCATCGTCACCAGCCCGCCCAATAGCGCAATGCCGCCAATCAACGGACTACTAAGCAGAAAACGGAACCCCGCCACCAGCGATGTAAACGGATGCTCGCGCGGTTGTGGCGGCGGTGGCAGTTGCGGCAAACGCAACAGTGTCAGGGTCGTAATAAACGTCCCCGCCGCCGCCAGCAGGTAGTTCCACGACACTCCACCGGAAGCCAGCAACAGCCCGCCGACCATCGGCGAAATCACCGAGCCTAAACGCACCGTTAACATGGTGATCGCCCCGGCTTGCATCAGGTTTTCACGCCCGACGAGCGCCGGAGTAGCCGCCAGCAGCGCCGTCACGCCCAGCGAGGCAAAAAAGCCGTCCCATAATCCCAGCAGATAAATCGCTAACAACGACGGCTCCGGCAGCAGCGCGTTCAGCCACAGCCCGACAAAACCGATGCCGCAAGTACCACGTGCCAGCAAAATCAATTTGCGCCGTTCGTAGCGATCAGCCAGCACACCGCCGACCATTAACCCGACAAACATCGCCCCGCCGGTCAAAGTAACCGACAGCCCGACTTGCCAGGTGGAGTGCGTCATCATCTGGATTTGTACCGGCACGGCAACGCCGAGCAGGCCAAGCGAAAGAATGGAGATAAAACGGGCGATAAAGACGGCGCGGAAGGCCGGATGCGTTTTTAGCAGGCTCAGATTTAGCAGCCAGGATTGTCGGTTCATTACAAGACCTTGTGACTTTTTTCATACCCTTTCCGAGGGCGCTCATGCTAACATAAACGAATAAGATAGATAACGATAATCACTATCATTATCACATCAGGGATGTCACCATGTCGTTTTCCACCTCCGCGCTGCGCGCCGTTGCGCTGCCCGGTTTACTGATACTGCTGTCTCTCGCCGTCACACTCAGCTTATTGATTGGCGCAAAACCGCTGCCGATATCCGTCGTCGTTGATGCCCTCAGCGGTACTTGCCGCAGTGCGGATTGCACTATCGTGCTCGACGCGCGGCTCCCCCGAACGCTCGCTGGCCTACTGGCGGGTGGCGCACTCGGCCTTGCCGGAGCGCTGATGCAAACCCTCACCCGCAACCCACTGGCTGATCCCGGTATCTTGGGCGTTAACGCCGGAGCCAGCTTCGCCATTGTGCTTGGCGCGGCGCTGTTGGGTATCTCTTCTCCTGAAGAGCAACTGGCGATGGCTTTTTGCGGCGCGCTGGTGGCCTCATTAGTGGTGGCGTTTACCGGCAGCCAGGGCGGCGGTCAACTCAGTCCGGTGCGTTTAACGCTGGCGGGCGTGGCGCTCGCCGCCGTGCTGGAAGGGTTGTCGAACGGCATCGCCCTGCTCAACCCCGACGTATACGACCAACTGCGCTTCTGGCAAGCCGGTTCGTTGGATATTCGTACTCTGCAAACCCTCAAAACGGTGCTGATACCGGTGCTGATTGCCGCCGTCGTCGCCCTGATGATGAGCCGCTCGCTCAACAGTCTGAGCCTCGGCACCGATACCGCCACCGCGCTGGGCAGCAAAGTGGCGCGCACGCAAATAACCGGGCTGTTGGTCATCACCATTTTGTGCGCCAGCGCCACGTCGGTGGTCGGGCCAATTGCATTTATCGGCCTGATGATGCCGCATATTGCCCGCTGGCTGGTGGGGGCGGATCATCGCTGGTCGCTGCCGGTGACACTGCTCGCCACGCCGTCGCTGCTGCTGTTTGCCGATATTATTGGCCGTCTGTTAGTGCCGGGCGAGCTGCGCGTTTCGGTGGTCAGCGCCTTTATTGGCGCGCCGGTGCTGATTTTCCTCGTTCGCCGCCAGCGTAGCGGAGGTGGCCGATGACCACGCCTTCTCGCCGTTTAATCGCCAGTTGTCTGCTGCTGATCACCGCTTGCCTGTTGCTGGCGTTGTGGAGCCTGCGCAGCGGCGCGGTCACGCTGGAACTTTCTCAGGTGGTTGCCGCCCTGTTCGGCGACGCCCCGCGCGCTATCTCCATGATAGTCACCGAATGGCGCTTGCCACGCGTGCTGATGGCGTTGCTGATTGGCGCGGCGCTTGGCGTCAGCGGCGCTATTTTCCAGTCATTAATGCGTAACCCGCTCGGCAGCCCGGATGTCATGGGCTTTAACACCGGCGCGTGGAGCGGCGTGTTAGTGGCAATGGTGTTCTTCGGCCAGCATTTAACCGCGATCACCCTGGCGTCGATGGCGGGCGGCATTCTTACCTCGCTATTGGTCTGGGCACTGGCGTGGCGCAACGGTATCGACACCTTCCGGCTGATCATTATCGGCATTGGCATCCGCGCGATGCTGATGGCGTTTAACACCTGGCTGCTGCTGCGCGCCTCGCTGGAAACCGCTGTCTCTGCCGGGCTGTGGTTTGCCGGTTCACTCAATGGCCTGACGTGGGCCAAAATCTGGCCCGCCGCCCCGTTGATGGGCGTTGCGCTGGTTTGTTCCGCGCTGCTGGTGCGTCGTCTGCGCCTGCTGGAAATGGGCGATGACAGCGCCTGCGCGCTGGGCGTGCGTGTCGAGTTTTCCCGCCTGCTGCTGATGCTGATTGCGGTGGTATTAACCGCTGCCGCCACCGCGCTGGCGGGGCCGATTTCGTTTATCGCGCTGGTCGCGCCGCACATCGCCCGTCGCCTCAGCGGCACTGCGCGCTGGGGTCTGACGCAAGCCGCACTGTGCGGCGCGCTATTGCTCAGCGCCGCCGATTTCTGCGCCCAGCAGTTATTCTTACCGTATCAACTCCCGGTGGGTGTGGTGACCGTCAGTCTCGGCGGTATCTACCTCATCGTGTTGCTTATTCAGGAGTCTCGCAAAAAATGACCGACACCGTAGCCCGTTTGCGCGGCGACCAGTTAACCCTTGCCTACGGTAAAAAAACCATTGCCGAGTCGCTGAATGTCACCATCCCGGATGGCCATTTCACCGCGATCATCGGCCCCAACGGCTGTGGTAAATCGACACTTTTGCGCACTCTAAGCCGTTTGATGACGCCGGTTCACGGTCATGTGTATCTCGATGGCGAAGAAATTCAGCAGTACGCCAGTAAAGAGGTGGCGCGGCGCATTGGTCTGTTGGCGCAAAACGCCACCACACCGGGCGATATTTCGGTGCAAGAGCTTGTCGCGCGCGGGCGTTACCCACACCAACCGCTGTTTAGCCGCTGGCGGCAGGAAGATGAAGACGCGGTGCAGGGCTCCATGCAGGCGACCGGTATTGTGAATCTGGCTAACCAGAGCGTGGATACCCTTTCCGGCGGTCAACGCCAGCGGGCATGGATTGCGATGGTGCTGGCGCAAGACACTTCGATTATGTTGCTCGACGAGCCGACGACCTGGCTGGATATCAGCCATCAGATAGACTTGCTGGAATTGTTGAGCGAGCTAAACCGCGAGCGCGGTTTTACACTCGCCGCAGTGCTGCATGATTTAAACCAGGCCTGCCGCTACGCAACACATCTGATTGCGCTGCGCGATGGCAAAATTGTTGCGGAAGGTGCGCCAAAAGAGATTGTCACCCCGGAATTGATTGAAGCGGTTTATGGTTTGCGCTGCATGATTATTGATGATCCTGTCGCCCATACCCCGCTCGTTGTGCCGCTTGGGCGGCGTTAAGCATTAAGCACCGTAACATGCCATCCGGCACGGTTGCCTCTTATTGCCGGATGGCGCTGCGCTTATCCGGCCTACACGGGTTTCACCATTTTGTAGGCCGGATAAGGCGTTTACGCCGCCATCCGGCAATCCGCCTCTATTACCCTAATATCTCCCGAATCACCGGCCCGATGGCTTCAAACGCCGACGGGGTGATGATATCGATGTGCGCGCAATCCTGGCTGTACACCTCAAGCTCACCCACCCACGGCTCCCACGCCTGGTGCGGGTCGGCCTGGCGGGTTTTCTCAGCGACAAACAGCGTCGCTTTGCCGTCAAAACTAGAGCTGCGGGAGGTGCTTAACAGACGCACCGCGTCGGCATAGTTGCCTTCGATAGCGTTAAACAACGCGCTGGATGCCTGCCCTTGCTGTGCGGCAAGAAACGCTTCACGCTCTCGGCTAATCTCTACTAATACCGCAGGATCAAGCCCGTTAGCCCTTTTTTTCACCCAGTTTTGTGTTTCCGGCGGCCAGGTATCCAATAGGCCGAGGAACGCCACCTCTTCCCCACGTTGACGCAAACGCGCGGCAACGCCCTGCGCCAGCGTGCCTCCGAGCGAATAACCTAACAGGTAATAAGGCCCCTGCGGCTGCTGTGCGAGCAGGGTAGCCAGATGGTGATCGCACACCTCGTCCAGCGTTCGCGCCATCTGCATTGGCCCATCCGGGCGTGGAGACTGAATGCCCGTAATCGACCAACGCGGTGATAAATACCGCGACAGCACGCTGAACTGCCAGGCAAAACCAGACGCCGGATGGAAGCAATACAGCGTCGGCCCGCTCCCCGTACGCAGCGGTAACAGCGGTTCATAACCTAAACGCTGTGCCTGTTCGTCATCGGTGGACGCCAGCAGTGCGCTCAGGCTGCCGACGGTAGAAGAAACCATCACCTGCCCCGGCGTCACCTGACGGCCAGTACACTGGCTAAGCAGCGCGGCAAGGCGCATCGCCAGCAGCGAGTGGCCGCCGAGAGCGAAGAAATCGGCATCGACATCATTAATCTCGCAGCCCAGCAGTTGGCTGAAAGCCTCAGCCACCTGCATTTCAATGGCGCTCTGTGGCGCTCGACCCGCCGTTTTTTGCTCCAGCGATGGCAGCGGCAGCGCTTTGCGATCAAGTTTGCCATTCGCGCTCAGCGGCAACGCGTCTAGCTGAAGCAGCACCACCGGAACCATGTGCGGCGGTAACTGTTCGCGCAGCCGTGACAACAGCGCATCCAACGCCAGCGGTAGCCCGGAGGTTGACACCACATAGCCCACTAATTGCCGCGCGTCGCCGCCGGTCGCCGCCGCCTGGTTGATCACACAAGCATGAGCCACCGCCTGTTCGACGTCCGGCAGCGTTTGCATCACGCGGTCGATTTCCCCCAGCTCAATGCGCTGGCCGCGAATTTTCAGCTGATCGTCGCTGCGCCCGAGGTATTCCACGGCGCCATTTTCCAGCCACCGCGCCACATCACCGGTGCGGTACATCCGTTCGCCTGGCGCAAATGGGTCGGCGATAAAGCGGCTGGCGGTGAGATCCGGGCGACCTAAATAGCCCTGCGCCAACTGAATGCCGGTGAGGTATAAATCCCCCGCGACACCGAATGGTACTGGGCGCATCATCGCATCGAGGATCCGCAGGCCGGTATTCCACACCGGATAGCCAATAGGCACGCTGTTGCCGCTCACTGCCGCCAGCGCTACGCCATAGGCCGGATACCAACTGACATCCACCGCCGCTTCCGTTGGGCCATACAGGTTGTGTAACGGCACGTGGGTCAGCACTTCCCATTCGCGACACAGCGCGGTTGGCAACGCTTCACCACTGCAAAATACCTGGCGTAACGAGCAGCAGTTCGCTGCCGTTTCTGGCGTGAGCGAGGCGACAAACGCCGCCAGCATTGAGGGCACAAAGTGGGTGGTCGTCACGCCATATTCCGCGAAGAAACGCTGCATGGCTAACGGGTCGCGATGCGCTTCAGGCTCCGCCATCACCAGGCTTGCTCCGGTGATAAACGGCCACCAAAATTCCCACACCGACACGTCAAAACTGCACGGCGTTTTTTGCGCCACCACGTCCCGCTCGCTTAGCGGATAGCGATCCTGCATCCACAGCAGGCGGTTAACGATCGCTTCATGACCCACCATCACCCCTTTTGGCCTGCCGGTCGAGCCGGAGGTAAAGATGATGTATGCCGTCTGCTCTGGCAGCATTAACCCCAGCGGCTGAGCGTCTCCCGCCGCGAGCGGGGCGTTCAGACACAGGCTTTCGCACTGTGGGAAACGGTGCTGTTGGTCGTCGGAGGTTATCAGCAGCGACGGGCGCGCGTCCTCCAGCATCATGTGCAGACGGTCGTCCGGGTAGCCGGTATCCAGCGGCAGCCAGGCGGCTCCCGCTTCGACAATCGCATGGAGCGCCAGCGTCAGAAATACCGAGCGCGGCAACGCAACGGCGACGCTATCGCCGGGCTGTACGCCACGCTGGCGTAACAATTGCGCCAGCGCGACGACCTGCTGGCGCATTTCGCGGTAGGTAAAGCGGTACTGCGCGTCCACCAGCGCGATGGCATTGGGGGTTTTCGCCGCCTGCTCGGCCACCAGTGAGCTTAACGTCGCGTGCGGTAATTCGTGCTGGGTGGCATTGATTTGCGCCAAACGCTGATATTCATCGGCAGACAATAGCTCGGCATCGGCACAGCTTAGCGCCGGATTATCGGCGAACTGCTGCAATAATGCGGTTAAACGGGCGATATGCTGGCGTAAGGACACTTCATCGTAACGTTGCTGATTCGCCAGAATTTCCAGCGACAGGCCGCCGTCTTCATCCGGGAATAGCGCCAGTTCAAGGTCGTTCACCGGCCCGGTCGCCAGCGTGTGCGTTACCGCAACAACGTCGTCGAACGCGAGGCGATAATCAAACATTTTGACGTTAAATACGGGGCCAAACAGCGCTTCATCACCCGCCGCTTTCCCCGCATCACGCACGATTTGTTCGGCATCGTAACGCTGATGGCGGCGCATTTTTTTCAACTGCCCCGACAACCGTAACGCCAGCTCAGCCAGCGTTTCCTGGCCGTTAAGCGTCACCGCCAGCGGCAACACGTTCAACACCGGCCCAGTGGCGGTCAGCGCCGCAGAACCCATTCGGCGCATAAAAATAAAGCCAGCGGCATAATCACTGCGTCCACACAAACGCCCCAGCCATAGCGCGGCGAGCGCCAGCGCTAAATCCGCAGGCTGGCATTGCGGCGCTGCCGCCGTGATGCGCGCGAACGTCCGACGGTCGGCGCTCAGTTTCAGCCGCCAAATGGCAGTGCTTGTCGCCCGCCCCGGTAACGGCGCGGATGATAACGAGGCCGGAGACGGCAAGGCCTTGCGCTGCTCGGCCCAGAAGGTTTTATCGCGCTGGCAGGTTTCGCTTTCGCGATAACGCAGATACTCCTCCACAACGTCGGCAAACGGCGTAAAGGCCGATTCCGGCGTCGCTTCACCGCGCTGCCAGGCCTGGTAAATCAGGCTTATCTGGCGGGTAATCGCCGGGAAGCTAAAGCCGTCCACCAGCAGGTGGTGATAGCGCTGATACCAGAACCAATGGTTATCGCCCACCTGGAAAAGTTGATGACAAAACAGCGGGTTGCCGCTATCAACGCGCGAGTTTTTCGCCAGGTCGGCATTCATTAAGGCTAACGCGGCCTGCTGCGGGTCTGCCTCAGTGCGCAGGTCATGGCAGGCTGGCGGCGCAATCACCATGCTCTCGTCCACCCACTGCCACACTTCGCCATGCTCTTCGCTAAAGCGCATTCGCAGCGTGTCGGCTTGCATCATGCCGGTGGCGATGGCGCGCGCCAGCAGTGCGCCGTCGATGTTGCCTTTCAGTTCAACATAGTGCGCCACGCTCCAGGCGTTCGGCAGGGTTGAGAGCGTCTCCGCCATCCAGATCCCCGGTTGAGCGGCTATCAGCGGTAAACGGTTGCTCATGCGCGGCCTCCCGTGGCGACAAACGCGCTGGGAGTCAGCGTCGTCCAGTGGGCAGACAGCCAGGCGTTACACGCCTCCAGCGGCTGTGGCTCGCAGACGACCGTCCAGCCCGCAGGCAGCGAACAGTGCTGAGGCCAGAGGCTAAATTGGTGTTGAGGATTTTGCAGAAGATAAAACAGCCCTTGCGCCGCATCGAAGGGGTTACTGACTTGCATACCAAACTCCTGTCATTAGTCGCGCGTTGCCGCCTGGGAACCCCAAAGCGTGATAAGCCCGGCGGTCAAGCCGCCGCGCCAGCAAAGCGCATCGTGTCCGCCGTCAACCTGACGCCAGAAAACCGGCTGCTGTGTGGCAGATAACTGGGCAAAAAGCGCCTGATTGGCGCGAAATATAATCGGCTCGCGCAGGCCAGCTTCCAGCACAATGCGCAGCCCGTTGGCGGTCAGTTCACCGCGCTGTAGTTGTTCTTGCAGTACACCCGTTTGCCGCCCGCCGCGATGCGGCCACCAGTACGATCCCGACTGGCTCAGCACACAACCAAAACGCGTCGGCCAGTGCAGCCCCGCGTACAGCGCGGAAAGGCCACCAAAGCTCTGCCCTGCCACCACGGTGCGATCGCCGCGCGGGCTGAATGGCGCAACGGCCTGTACCTGCGGCAACAACTCTTGCTGCACCGCCAGCCAGAAATCAGGGTTGCAGGGCAGCTCAACGCTGCGATGGACGTTGTCGATAACGTCAATCAGCAGGTACACCGCAGGAGGGAGTTTCCCCGCGTCGGTCAGCGCGGTGAGCGCAGGCCACACCGGCATACTTTGCGCCCAGAACTGGCCGTCCAGCAGCACCGCTAACGGGCGCTCATCCTCGCTCTCACGACCGGTAGTGAAAACCCAAACGCGCCGCGTATTCCCCAGCCGTTGGCTGTGCCAGGTGAGGCGCTGCGGCGTATTCCAGGTTTCGGCAGGCGCAGACCAACCGGGTTGTTCGGGGGCCTGGGGCATTTCCAGCGCCGAAACAGCATGACCGCGCCCGCCCATCCAGCTTTGTGGGTTGAGTGGGTCGGCAATGGCCTGTGGCAGTAGCTTGCGCCAGCCTTCGCGCAGCAACATTCGGTCGGGGTGGTCAGCGGTAAAAATCTCAGGGGCGAAATCATCTTCCCGCGTTGAAGGGGCAAAACAGTAGCTGCCGCGCCATGTCGCCGGAAGCGTGGTAGTCCAGTACCAGGCGTCCGTATTTGGCAGGCGTCGCAGGGTTTGCGGCGCTGAGTTGTGGTGGTGATCGGTCACGCCGGTAATGTAAATCCACACCCGACGAATCGCCGAAGTACGCTCCGTTCCCGCCGGGTCACGCCACCAAAAAGTGACCTGATAACCGTCGTTAACCTGTTCATATTGTGGGCCTTTTAGGGCTGCCCACCATGCGTCACTTCCTGTCGCTAACTGCTCCGCCACGTTAACCCCATGTTTATTGTGGAATTTGTTCTTACACTTTAAAAAATATTGATAATATTATTGATAACTATTTGCATTTGCAATAGCGTATTGGCGCGCAACTTTCCCATGCTTATGCATATAACCTGCCGACTCTTTTCCCATTGGGAATGGAACTACCTCAGAGCGCGGCGATGAAAAGCAGGACTCACAATGAATAATAAAATCAAATCCCTAGCCTTATTGGTCAACCTGGGTATTTATGGCGTCGCATCTTCAGCCTTCGCCGCAGAGACTACCAACACCAACGATAGCAACGGCGAAACTATGGTCGTTACCGCCGCCGAGCAGAACCTGCAAGCACCCGGCGTGTCAACCATCACCGCTGATGAAATTCGTAAGAATCCTCCCGCTCGCGATGTGTCGGAAATCATCCGTACCATGCCGGGCGTTAACCTGACCGGTAACTCCACCAGCGGCCAGCGCGGTAACAATCGCCAGATTGATATTCGTGGTATGGGCCCGGAAAACACCCTGATTTTGATTGACGGTAAACCGGTAACCAGCCGTAACGCCGTGCGTCAGGGCTGGCGCGGCGAGCGTGATACGCGTGGCGATACCGGTTGGGTTCCGCCTGAAATGATTGAACGCATTGAAGTGCTGCGTGGCCCTGCGGCGGCACGCTACGGCAACGGCGCAGCGGGCGGCGTGGTGAACATTATCACCAAAAAAGGCGGCGACGAGTGGCACGGTTCCTGGAACACCTACTTCAACGCACCAGAGCATAAAGAAGAAGGCTCTACCAAGCGGACGAACTTCAGCCTGAATGGCCCAATGGGCGGCGATTTCAGCTTCCGTCTGTACGGCAACCTCGATAAAACCCAGGCCGATGCGTGGGACATCAACCAGGGGCATCAGTCCGAGCGTACCGGTGCGTATGCCGACACCATGCCAGCCGGTCGTGAAGGTGTTATCAATAAAGACATTAATGGCCAGGTGCGCTGGGACTTCGCGCCAATGCAATCACTGGAGTTAGAAGCGGGCTATAGCCGTCAGGGCAACCTGTACGCTGGGGACACCCAGAACACGAACAACGACAATAAAACCAATGGGCTGGTGAAAAAATACTACGGCAAAGAAACTAACCGTATGTATCGCCAGAACTATGCGCTGACCTGGAACGGCGGTTGGGATAACGGGATCACCACCAGCAACTGGGTGCAGTACGAACATACCCGCAACTCCCGTCTGGGCGAAGGGTTAGCGGGCGGCCTCGAAGGGCTGTTTAGCAGCAATCAGTTTAACGATACCGACCTGTCTGACGTGATGCTGCACAGTGAAATCAGCGTTCCGTTTGAGCTGTGGGTGAATCAGAACCTGACGCTCGGAACCGAATGGAATCAGCAGCGGATGAAAGATTCCTCATCCAATACCCAAACCTTTATGGGCGGTAACATTCCGGGCCAAAACAGCACTGGCCGTAGCCCTTACTCTCAGGCCGAAATCTTCTCGTTGTTCGCTGAAAACAACATGGAGATTACCGACAGCACCATGCTGACCCCGGCGCTGCGCTTCGATCACCACAGCATCGTTGGTGATAACTGGAGCCCATCTCTGAACCTGTCACAAGGCCTGGGCGATGACTTCACCCTGAAAATGGGCATCGCCCGCGCCTATAAAGCGCCAAGCCTGTACCAGACCAACCCGAACTATATTCTGTACAGTAAAGGCCAGGGCTGCTACGCCACCGGCGCGGCGACCGGTATCGGCTGCTACATGATGGGTAACGAAGATCTGAAAGCAGAAACCAGCATCAACAAAGAGATTGGTCTGGAGTTCAAACGCGACGGCTGGTTGGCTGGCGTTACGTGGTTCCGTAACGATTATCGTAACAAGATTGAAGCGGGCATGACGCCGCTGGATCGCACGTCAATTACCCAGAAAAACCCAACTACGGGCAAAACTGCCACTACCTACACCGATATTTACCAGTGGGAAAACATTCCTAAAGCGGTGGTCGAAGGGCTGGAAGGGACGTTGAATATTCCGGTAAGCGAAACCGTTAACTGGACTAACAACATCACCTACATGCTGCAAAGTAAGAATAAAGAGACCGGCGAACGTCTGTCGATTATTCCAGAGTACACGCTGAACTCAACGCTGAGCTGGCAGGTACAGCAGGACGTTTCTGTACAATCGACCTTCACATGGTACGGTAAACAGCAGCCGAAGAAATACGATTATCAGGGTAAACCGGTCACCGGGACATCCACTAAGGAAATCAGCCCGTACAGCATTCTCGGCCTGAGCGCGACCTGGGACGTGAACAAAAACGTCAGCCTGACCGGCGGCGTGGATAACGTCTTTGATAAGCGTCTGTGGCGTGAAGGTAATGCCCAAACGGTTAGCGATACCAAAACCGGTGATTATATGGCGGGCGCTGGCGCGTACACCTATAACGAACCAGGCCGCACCTGGTATATGAGCATTAACACTCACTTCTGATTGTTCACTGTTCGCCCCTCTCCCGCCAGGGAGAGGGGGTTCTCAGGAGCCTTATGCTTATTCATCACCACCGGTTTCACGGCCTCCAGCGTATCGATTTCCAACCCGAGACATTTACCACCAGCGATTTACTGTGGTTGCCCCATCATGCCCAGCTTGCGCCATGCGTGAAAAAGCGCCAGACCGAGCATCTGGCCGGACGTATTGCCGCCGTTTACGCGCTGCGCGAATGGGGTGAGAAAACCGTGCCGGGCATAGGTGAAAACCGCCAACCGCTGTGGCCTGCGGGTCTTTACGGTAGCATCAGCCATAGCGGGCATTCGGCGGTGGCGATCGTTGCCCGTACGCCAGTAGGCGTTGATATTGAAGCCATATTCAGCGCAGCGCTGGCAGAAGAACTCGCCGAGTCTATTACCACGGCGCAAGAGTGCGCGCGGCTTCGCCATACTTCCCTGCCCTTCCCGCTGGCGTTAACGCTGGCTTTTTCAGCCAAAGAGAGCCTGTATAAAGCGTTTTCTGCACGCTACCCGCAGCTACAAAACTTTCATGACGCCGAGGTTTGCGCCATCGATGCTCAGCAGATAACGCTCCAGATCCCAACGCTTGCCTTAACCGTTTCGGTGCAATGGTTCGCCGTGGAGCCGCAGAGCGTCATCACGCGGGTATGAATGATGCCGCCGCCTTCTTTGCGGGTGTGCTGACGCTGGGCGTCGCGCACGCCCCTTTTTTCGCCCTGCCTTTATTACGTCATATTTTTATAAGATAAGTGAAATTATGACTTTACGACCCTTCTCGCCTGGCGCTAACGTAACGACACAAAAACAAATAACCAGCGAAACAGGGATAAAATCATGATCAAAAAACTGCTGCCATTACTGGTGGTTAGCGCATTAACGGCCACAGCTCACGCCGCCACGCCGCCCAATACACTGGTGGTGGCGCAAGGGTTAGATGACATTGTCAGCCTTGATCCTG
Source organism: Kluyvera fluvialis (assembly GCF_059725275.1). Lineage (NCBI taxonomy): Bacteria > Pseudomonadati > Pseudomonadota > Gammaproteobacteria > Enterobacterales > Enterobacteriaceae > Kluyvera > Kluyvera fluvialis. Next base: position 3,519,847 of record NZ_AP046142.1, read on the forward strand.
CCGAAGCCAACGAACTCTCCAGTATTCAAACCGTTCCCAGCCTTTACCAACGCCTTGTCCAACCAGACCGCGATAATCCTGAAAAAATCGTCCCTGTTCTCGCCGAAAGCTGGCAGGCCGACCCCGCCGCCAAAACGCTGACCGTGAAGCTCAAAAGCGACGCCAAATTTGCCTCCGGCAACCCCGTTCGCCCGGAAGACATTATTTTCTCCTACACCCGCGCGGTGACGCTGAACAAATCACCGGCATTTATTCTCAACGTGCTGGGCTGGCAGGCAGACAACGTGGCCAGCTTGCTGAAAAAAGTGGATGACCACACGCTGCAACTGCACTGGACGGCGGATGTCAGCCCGTCGGTGGCACTGAACATTCTCTCGACGCCAATTGCCTCTATCGTCGATGAAAAACAGGTGACGCCAAACATCAAAGGCGATGATCTCGGCAACGCCTGGCTGAAAATGCACTCTGCGGGCAGCGGCGCGTTTAAAATGCGCGTCTACCAGCCACATCAAGCGATTGTGCTGGAGGCCAACGCCAACTCACCGACCGGTGCGCCAAAACTGGCGAGCATTATTATTAAAAACGTGCCAGATCCGGCGTCTCGCCGCCTGCTGATTCAACAAGGCGATGCGGATTTAGTCCGTGACCTCGGCGCTGACAACATCAACGCCTTGCAGGGTAAACCGGGGATTACGGTGTTAAGTATCCCGTCTGCCGAGCAAAATTATCTGGCCTTCAACGCCGGTAATAGCGCCAACCCACTGTTGAGCAACCCCGCATTCTGGGAAGCCTCGCGCTGGCTGGTGGATTACAACGGCATCACCAAAGACCTGCTGAAAGGGCAGTATTTCGTCCATCAAAGTTTTATTCCGGTTGGAATGCCAGGCGCGCTGGAAAATAACCCGTTCACCTTCGACCCGGCAAAAGCAAAAGCGATTCTGGCGAAAGCGGGGATCAAAGACGCGCACTTCACGCTGGATGTAGAAAACAAACCGCCGTTTATCACCATTGCCCAGTCAATGCAGGCGAGCTTTGCCCAGGGCGGCGTGAAGATTGATCTTCTGCCTGCGGCAGGTAGCCAGGTGTACGCCCGCGTTCGCGCCAGACAGCACCAGGCGGCGATTCGCATGTGGCTGCCGGATTACTTCGACGCCCATTCCAACGCCAGCTCTTTTGCCTTTAACGATGGTAAGTCCAGCACGGTTGCGGGGCTGAACGGCTGGAAAATTCCAGAGCTGAACAAAGAGACGCTGGCGGCCGTCGCTGAGCCAAATCCGGCAAAACGCCTCGACATGTATAAGAAAATGCAAGAGGAGTTGCAGCACAACGCGCCTTACGTCTTTGTTGACCAGGGCAAAACGCAAATCGTGGTGCGCGACAACGTTAAGGGGTATCAGCAAGGGCTGAACGCCGATATGGTCTGGTACGATCGCATCACCAAATAATCGCTGCCGCTATTTGTTCCCGGCAGCGCAGGCTGCCGGGTGTGTAGCCCGTTGGGTTCTCTGATATTCGGAATCAGCATGTCTGTTATTGCCCCTCTCAAAGTTGAACGGCACGCAAAACGCCCGCTGTTCGCCCTGCTTCAAGGGCTGTTCACGCTCGCCCTGACGCTGCTTGGCTTGCTCGTTGTCACCTTTGCCCTGTCGGCGCTTTCTCCGGTCGATCGGGTATTACAAATCGTTGGCGACCACGCCAGCCAATCCACTTACGATCAGGTTCGCCATCAGCTTGGCCTTGACCGCTCTTTGCCGGTGCAGTTCTGGCACTATCTGCAAAACCTGGCGCACGGTGATTTAGGCATCGCCAGTTCAACCGGCCAGCCGGTGCTTTCTGACCTGCTTGCCGTCTTCCCCGCCACCCTCGAACTGGCGACACTGGCCTTAATCATCGGCGCGGTTATCGGGGTTATCGCCGGCGTGCTCTGCGCCCGCTATGCCGGTTCACCCGGAGATCTCGCGGTGCGTACCTTTACCCTGCTGGGCAATTCCGTACCTATTTTCTGGCTGGGTTTACTGATGTTGGCGCTATTTTACGCCCGCTTGCAGTGGAGCGCGGGGCCTGGGCGATTGGATGATATTTACCAGTACACGGTAGAACCGCGAACCGGTTTTGCACTGATCGATACTGCGTTATCCGGTGATTTTTTGGCGTTTAAAAATGCGCTAAGTCACCTGGTATTACCCGTGCTGCTGCTGGCCTACTATGCGCTGGCAAGCATTACCCGCCTGACCCGCTCCGCCTGCCTGAGCGAAATGAATAAAGAGTACATCCTGCTGGCGCGCGCCAAAGGGACTAGCGAGATGGCGATTCTGTGGCGACACGTGCTGCCAAATATTCGCGGCACGCTGCTCACCGTTATCGCGCTGGCCTATACCGGAATGCTGGAAGGCGCGGTGCTGACCGAAACCGTGTTCTCCTGGCCTGGCATTGGTCGTTATCTGACGACCGCTCTGTTCGCAGGGGATGCCACGGCGATTATGGGCGGTACGCTCTTGATTGGCGTCTGTTTTGTGCTTATCAACAATCTTACCGACCTGCTGGTGCGGTTGACTGACCCGAGGGTTCACTGATGCCGTCCTCTGTTTTCTTACGTCGCCTGCGCCGCTCGCCCGCCGCATTTTGTGGTCTGTTCATCATTACGCTGTTGCTGCTGGTCGCGTTGTTTGCGCCCTGGCTGGCGCCGCTCGACCCAAACTGGCAGGATGCCGCTTCACGCCTGCAAGCGCCGTCCTGGCAGCACTGGCTGGGAACCGACAGCTACGGTCGCGACCTGCTTTCCCGATTGATTTACGGCAGCCGTCCGGCGCTGGGGCTGGTCGCGCTGGTGACGCTCATCACGCTGCCGCTAGGCCTGCTGATAGGGATTTTGTCCGGCTACTACGGCGGCTGGCTGGAGCGCGTCTTAATGCGCTTTACCGATGTGGTGATGTCGATGCCACGGCTGATTCTGGCGTTTGCTTTCGTCGCCATGTTAGGCCCGGGGCTGGTGAATGGCGCATTAGCGCTGGCGCTTACTACCTGGCCGGCCTATGCCCGCCAGGCGCGCAGTGAAATTCAACGCCTGCGTCATAGCGACTATCTCGCTGCCGCTGAAATGATGGGGATTCGCGGCGGGCGTTTGCTGTTTGGTCATATTCTGCCGCTATGTCTGCCGTCAGCCATTGTGCGGCTGGCGCTGGATCTCGCGGGCATTATTCTCGCCGCCGCAGGGCTGGGTTTTCTTGGGTTGGGCGCTCGCCCGCCGATGTCCGAATGGGGGGCGATGATTGCCGACGGGATGCAGGTCATTTTCGATCAATGGTGGGTCGCCGCCGCGCCGGGTGCGGCTATTTTGCTGGCAAGCCTGGCGTTTAACCTGTTAGGCGATGGCCTGCGCGATGTTCTGGAGCCACAACATGACTGATCAACGTCTTTGCGTCAAAGGTTTATCTATTGATTACCCCAGCGCGCGAGTGGTGAATAACGTCAGTTTTTCACTGGGCAATGAACGGCTCGCGCTGGTCGGGGAGTCAGGTTCTGGAAAATCGATGACCGCCCGTGCGCTGATGGGGCTGGTGCGCCGCCCCGGCCGCGTTAGCGCCGATACGCTCAACGTTTTGGGGCACGACGTATTAAACCTTAACGCGCGTGGCTGGCGACAACTGCGCGGTAACGATATCGCGATGGTGTTACAAGACCCGCGCTATGCGCTGAATCCGGTGAAAAACGTCTACGCCCAGCTTGAAGAAGCGCTCACGTTGCATCAGTCGCTAAGCCGTAAAATGCGTGCGGAGAAAATCCGCGAAGCCGTCAATACCGTGGGGCTAGAGGCAAGCGTGCTGGCGCGTTATCCCGGTGAGCTTTCCGGCGGTATGGGGCAGCGCGTGATGATTGCGCTGGCGCTAATTAACGACCCGCGCGTGTTGATTGCCGATGAACCCACTTCCGCGCTGGATGCCCGTCTGCGCCATCAAATTCTCCACCTGTTGGTGGAACAGTGCGAACAGCGACAAATGGCAATGCTGCTGATTAGCCACGATTTACCGTTGGTTGCCGAGCATTGTCATCGGGTGCTGGTGATGTATCAGGGGGAAAATATTGATGAGATGGCGGCGTGTGATCTGCCGAACGCCACGCATCCGTACACCCGCACTTTGTGGACCTGCCGCCCGAACGCTGGGACTTACGGGCAGGATCTCCCGACCCTGGATCGCAGCCGTTTAGCACAGGAGAAAAATCATGGCGGTCGTTGATATTCGTGACCTGCAAGTGCAGTTCGCCGCGAAAACGGCGGTATCTGCCGCCACTTTTGCCGTGGAGGCCGGAGAAACATTCAGCCTGATCGGTGAGTCCGGTTGTGGTAAGTCAACGTTGTTGCGGGTGTTAGCCGGTTTGCAGCGTGAATGGCGCGGTCATGTGGCGCTTTTTGATCAGCCGATCGCCTCGGGAAGGCGGTTTCAGGGGGCGTTGCGGCGCAATGTGCAGATGGTTTTTCAAGACCCTTACGCCTCGTTGCATCCGAATCATACGCTTTACCGCACGCTGGCGGAGCCATTGAAAATCCACGGCGAAACGCAGATTACAGAGCGTGTGGCGACGGCGTTAGAACAGGTAGGGTTAGCCGCTGATGCCGCGCAACGCTATCCACATCAGCTTTCCGGCGGGCAACGTCAGCGTGTCGCCATCGCGCGGGCGCTGCTGTTGCGCCCGCAGTTGTTGTTGCTGGATGAACCCACTTCGGCGCTGGATATGTCGGTGCAGGCGGAGATTCTTAACTTGCTTAACCGCCTGAAGCACGAGCACGGTATGACCTATCTGTTGGTCAGCCATGATGCCGATGTGGTGGCTCATATGTCCGATCGCGCGGCGTTTATGGCGCAGGGCGTTATTCAGCGTTTTTACGACCGCCCCGCGCTGGAAAACGGCGAGCACCGAATGTCACCTCTCGCCTGATGGCGCTACCCCGTTTGTAGGCCGGGTAAGGCGTTTACGCCGCCATCCGGCAAAACACCGCACAGCCCGTCCATCGGGCTATTTCTTTGCGTTTCGTGAAAAATTACCGGACAATAAAATCTTTAACCAAAGATTAACATCATATGAAACATCCGCTTGAATCACTGATGGCCGCCGCTGGCATTTTATTGATGGCGTTCCTCTCCTGCCTGCTGCTCCCTGCGCCGTCGTTGGGGTTAACTCTGGCACAAAAATTAGTCAACATTTTTCATTTGATGGATCTCAGCCAGTTGTATACGTTGCTGTTCTGTCTGTGGTTTTTGCTGCTGGGAACGCTGGAGTATTTGCTGCTGCGCTTTGTCTGGCGACGCTGGTTTTCACCAGCGGATTAACCTACACCGATTGCCAAATGTTGGCGTACAAACCCATGTAGGCCGGATAAGCGCAGCGCCATCAGGCAATTAATCAGTGCGTCCTTGGGCGGTGATGCACTTTGCGGTACGCGCCCGGCGACTGGTTAAACGTGCGGGTAAAAATGCGGGTAAACGTCTGCTGCGAATCAAAACCGTACTTCAGGCAAATGTCATAAACCTTTTGGTCGGTCGTGCACAGCTCATCCGCCGCTAAATTTAGCTTCCGCTGGCGGATGTAGCGCCCCAGACTCTCGCCTTTATGTTGTAAAAACAGACGCTGTAAATGCCATTTCGAGTACCCCGCCCGACGGGCGATTTCATCAATACGCAATGGTTGATGCAGATTGTCGTCAATCCATTCGACCAACGTGTCAATTACCTGAGTGGCTAATTCGGTCATACACTCCTCCCCTCGTTTGCCCTCAACCGGTGGTTATTCCCACCAGGCATGAAATGTTTGCGTTGGATCAGCCAACTTCACCGGCTCGCCCAGCATCGGCGTTAACAGCCGATACGCTTTGTCTTTACTGGCCTGCGCCAGCCGCTTGTACGGATCATCCCAGGTGTGTTTTGCCAGCACAAACCGCCCTGCATGCCCCGGCAACACCGCCTTAGCGTTGAGATCAACCGCCGCCTGCGCGGTTTGTTCCGGCATCATGTGGATGTAACGCCAGTCCATGTCATATTGCCCGTCCTCCAGAATGGCGACATCAACACCGCCAAACTGCTTACCAATGTCTTTAAAGTGCGGCCCATAGCCAGTGTCGCCGCTGTAGAACACTTTTTGCTCCGGCGTCACAAACATAAAGCTGGCCCACAGCGTCTGGTTACGTTTAAGACCACGGCCTGAGAAGTGGCGCGCGGGCAACACATGTACGCTCAGCTTATCGCTAATCGCCACGCGTTCTTGCCAGTCGGCTTCGCTAATAATGTCGTCTGCCATGCCCCAATAACGCAGATGCGAGCCTACGCCCAGTGGGACAACGGCACGTTTAATCTTCGGCATTAAGCCTTTGATAGTCGCGTAGTCCAGGTGATCGTAATGGTCATGCGAGATAATCAACAGGTCGATAGCGGGCAGGTTTTCTGCGCGCCACGGGTAGCTGCCGTCAAACGCCTTGTTCAAAAATGAGAACGGTGCGGCGTAGTTGCTAAATACCGGGTCAATCAAGATGCGCTTGCCTGCCAGTTGCAGATACCACGATGAATGGCCCAGCCAAATCATGGTGTCCTGCTCCAGCGGCAGGCTGGCGAGATCGGTCGAAACCAACGGCAGCGGCTGCTTTGGGCGCGCATTCTCACGCTTCGCGGTTAAAAACTCCCACCACGCCATAAGCATGTTTTTATCGCCAGTAAACCCAGGCGTCGGCAGGGTGTTTTGAAACTCCCCGTCGCGGTAGTTCGGCGAACGCTCAATCCGGCTCTTTTCCGCGCCCTGCGGAACCTGACCAAAACCGGCGTTCAGAACAAAAGATAAACTTGCAGCACTGGCAATAAGCATGACGACAACCACACTGATGATGAAAGGTTTCATATCCTGACCTAAGACCGGCTTCATCCAGGAAGCCACACTAAAAAGATTGATTATGAGTGAGTAGGCACTCATTATAGAAAGGAGAGGAAAAAATCGTCAAGCAATTTTCAAATTTTGACCGCCGCCGTTGAAGTCTCAGGGGTCGGCATGTTTCAATCACCGCTTTTACAGTCAGAGAGGTAAAGTGTAGTGGCTCGTCCGAAGAGTGAAGATAAAAAACAAGCGTTACTGGAAGCCGCAACCTGCGCGATTGCACAGTCCGGCATTGCTGCATCGACTGCGCTGATTGCGCGCAGTGCAGGCGTAGCAGAAGGCACCCTGTTTCGCTATTTCGCCACTAAAGACGATCTGCTCAATGCGCTTTATCTGCATTTGAAAAGTGACCTGTGCCAGGCGATGCAAACAGGGCTTATCAAAACCGACTCACCAAAAGAGTTTACCCATAGCATCTGGAACAGCTATATCGACTGGGGCGTGCGTAACCCAACCGGCCATCACGCGATTCGCCGTATGGCGGTGAGTGAAAAAATTACCGCCGAGACAACCGAACAGGCCAGAGCCATGTTCCCGGAGCTGCAAAAACTTTGCCACCGTTCGGTGCGCGCGGTGTTTATGTCTGATGATTTCCGCGCCTTTGGCGACGCGCTGTTCTTATCGCTTGCCGAAACCACCATTGAGTTTGCCAGCCGCGAGCCACAGCGCGCCGATGCGCTAAAAGCGCTGGGGTTTGAAGCGATGTGGAAAGCGCTCGCCGAGGAAGAGTAATGGACGGTAAAACGTTGCATGAGCAGGCGCATGAGTTTGCACTAACGCTGCCTTTTTCCGAACTCTGCTGGCCGTTTGGCCCGCAGTACGATGTCTTCACCGTGGAAGGGAAGATCTTTATGATCAAGACCTTCCTGCGCGGTGAGCCGATCGTCAACCTCAAGGTTGATCCTGAGCAGTCGCTGCTGCATCAGGCGATTTATCCTCACATTAAACCTGGCTATCACATGAATAAAAAGCACTGGATCTCGGTTTATCCTGGCGATGAAATTGACACCGGTTTGCTCAATAGCCTGATCGATGATTCTTGGAATCTGGTGGTGAATAAGCTGCCCAAACGCGTCCAGCAACGAGTACGCCCGCGCTGATTTTGCGTTAAATGCGATAAGTGTTATCGCATTTCTACCCTTCTCATTTGTTAAACCGCGCGTTACCCTGCTGTGATTCAACGCACCGATAGGCGGTGCGTTTCATCATTCAGGAGTGTTTATGGATATCGTTTCCGTTGCCTTAGCGCGTTATTCCACCAAAGCCTTTGACGCCAGCAAAAAACTGACCGCTGAGCAGGCTGCCAATCTGAAAACGCTGCTGCGCTATAGCCCGTCGAGCACCAACTCGCAGCCCTGGCACTTTATCGTCGCCAGCACCGACGAAGGTAAAGCGCGCGTTGCTAAATCAGCATCAGGCAACTACGTGTTCAACGAACGCAAAATACTGGATGCTTCTCACGTGGTGGTGTTCTGCGCTAAAACGGCAATCGACGATGCCTGGCTGGAAAAAGTGGTCGATCAGGAAGATGCCGATGGCCGTTTCGCCACCCCAGAAGCCAAAGCCGCTAACCATAAAGGCCGTACTTTCTTCGCTGACCTGCACCGTAAAGGCAGCCACGACGACGATCAGTGGGCCGCGCGTCAGGTGTATCTGAACGTGGGTAACTTCCTGCTGGGCGTAGCCGCAATGGGCCTTGACGCCGTGCCGATTGAAGGTTTCGATGCTGAGATTCTCGACGCTGAATTTGGCCTGAAAGAGAAAGGTTTCACCAGCCTGGTGGTGGTTCCTGTGGGCCATCACAGCGTGGAAGATTTCAACAAAGCGCTGCCAAAATCCCGCCTGCCGGAAGAAACGGTAATCACGGAAATCTAGCAGAAACATCATATCCGTTGATGATAAAAACGGTGCCGCAACATGGCGAACCCGACCGGTTAAAAGGTTCACCACGGCGGCACCTAAACGCATTATCCTAAAATCCCCGCCGCATATCCGCCGATACCCAACACAAAAATTGCCAAAATCATCAGCAGTGCGTTCACCTTTTTACGCAGTAACGAGGCGACAAACAGCGTCAGAATCAGCGGCAACACGCCGGGAAGCAGTTGGTCGAAGATATTTTGTAGCGTTGTAGTCACCACATTGCCGTCGGCATTGGTAATGGTCGATACCACAATGGGCACGTTAATCGTCGTCCATTTACACACCAGCGCGCCCATAACAAACAGCCCCAAAATCGACGCGCCTTCGGTCAGTTTTTGCAGGCGGTTGCCCCCCAACTCACTGAGGATTTCTCGCCCCTTCAGGTAGCCATAATTCAGGCCGTAGTATTTCAGCGAAAGGCGAATCAGGTTAAAGAGGACGAAGAACAGAATCGGCCCCAGCACGTTTCCGGTAAGGGCAATTGATGCCCCAAGCGCCGCCAGCACCGGGCGTACGGTTCCCCAGAAAATGGGGTCGCCAACGCCTGCAAATGGCCCCATCAGGCCAATTTTCACCCCACTAATGCCAGGGCCGGTAATCGCAGCACCCCGCGATTTTTCTTCTTCCATCGCCGCCGTGACGCCAAGAATAGGCGAGGCAACATACGGCTGAGTGTTAAACCACTCCAGATGACGTTTTAGCGCCTCGGCACGTTCAGGGCCAGGGCCATACAGACGTTTAATGGCGGGAATCATGATAAAGCAGATCCCCAGCGCCTGGGCGCGCTCAAAGTTAAACGATCCCAACAGGATGTTGGAACGCCAGAACATACTGCGCAGGTCGCCACGGGTCAGCGTTTTTTGGCTTTCTTCAGTTTGCATTTTTTTCACCTCAGGCATCGAGATCGTCTTCGTCGAGCGTCGCGGCTGGCCCTGACGGTGCGGCCGTTTTGCTCTGGTATTTCGGATGAATTTGCATCCACAACAGGGCAATCACTAACCCCATGCCGCCAAATCCGACGAGGTTAAAATTCGTGAACGCCGCCAGCAGGAAGCCGCCGAAAAAGAAAGGCATCAGGTATTTCACATTCATCATATTGATGACCATGGCATAACCGACCACCACCACAATCCCGCCGCCAATTTGCAAGCCACGCGTTACCACGTGCGGTATATTAGCCAGGATCGCCTGCACGCTCTCCACGCTCATCATCAGCACGGCAAGGGTTGGTAACGCTACGCGTAGCCCTTGCAGCAGCAGCGCGCTGACATGCATTAGCTCAATGCCTCGGGTACTGCCCTGCTCCGCATATTTGTCGGCTCGATGAATAAAAAAGACGGTAATGGTGCGAATAAAGATGGTCAGCACCTGCCCTGCGGCGGCTAAAGCTACCGCTATGGCGATCCCTTCCCCAACGCCTTGCCCGGTAGTAATCACCAGAATCGTGGCAATCACCGAGGCAATGGCGGTATCCGGTGCCATCGCCAGGCCAACGTTCATCCAGCCCAGCGCCATCATTTCCAGCGTACCGCCGAGAATCACGCCGGTGGTCATATCGCCTAATACCAGGCCCACCAATGAGCAGGCGATGAGCGGACGGTGAGTCTGTCCTTCATCCAACACGCTGCCCATTCCCGCAACGGCGGCAATCAGCACCAGCGCAATAATTTGCATTGTATCCATAACTCACCCCTCTATTTTTTCCATAAAGTTGACGGGCGTATCCGAAGGAAGCTGGCGTAATTCAAGCGCAACACCGCGAGTGTTCAGTTCACGAAAGGCAGAAATATCCTCCGCCGATGCACTGACCGACCGCGTAATCTGCTGCCTGCCGTCCTCAAATATCATGCCGCCGACGTTTACGCTGTCGATGTTGACTCCCCCCTCCACTAAACGCAGCACATCCCCTGGCCGAGCGAACAGTAAAATAGCCGTAACACCGCGATATTTATCGCTATGCCATGCGCGAATCATTTTATCGACCGTTACCACGCTGGCTTTCATTTCTGGCGGCGCAACGGAAATTAATAACCCTTTGCGCATTTCATCAGCGGCAACGCTATCGGAAACCACAATAATGCGCTCTGCCGGAAACGATTTAACCCAGCGAGTAACCACCTGGCCGTGAATAAAACGGTCGTCAATTCTTGCCAACACAATATCCATTTTAAAGTTCCTCTTCGGCTGCCAACGTTATATCGAGACTCAAACAACTGATGCCTTCGCAACCCGATTGTTTTGCTAGCAGCGCAAGCTGTGAAATGTCGCTGACTTCGTCCCTTTCCATTAATACATTCAATAGCATTGGTATATTGACGCCGCTCACCACATCACCGCTTGCGGTGCGCTGGCAATATAATGCTGCGGCGTTAAATGGGCTGCCGCCGAGAAAATCCACCAGCATCAACCCTGGTTTTTCGAGTGATAGCGCATTTATTTTATGGAGAATGGATTCCACGTTTTCGCCCGGTAAAAAATCCAGCGAGAATAATTTCTGCTGCTCGCCAATAATCATTTGTACGGTGTCGCACAATGCCGCACCGCTGCAACCATGGGTAATAACAATGACCGGAATACTCATATTGCCCCCATATGGGTTATTCAAGATTGGCATGAAATTGCCACAGGCTCGGCATATCGAGCTGCTTGTGGTCAATCATCATTAGGGCGATGGTATCGCCCAGTAGCAGTAGCGACTGTTCAAAAAGGCTGGTCATCGGTTGTTGAGAGGCGATAGCGTCAGGCAGCGACTGTTTGCCGGACACCGGCAGGCGAATAAACAGGTCACTGTATTCACGCATCGAACTGTCAGGATTCGCGCCAATATGAATCACTTTCGCTGAATACTGTTTCGCTTTTTTGGCAATCCCTAATGGGTAAAGCGTTTCACCACTGCCGGAACCAACAATTAAAAGGTCATTAGCGGTGATCGCAGGTTCCGTAATTTGCCCCACCACGACAGTATTAATGCCAAGATGTGCTAATCGTTTTGCCACCGATTGCAACGAAAGCAACACTCGCCCAACGCCGACAAAAAATACTTTATCGGCAGCATTAATAGCCGAAATAAGCTGCGCAATTTTTTCTTGATCGACGTTATCAAGCGTTTGGCTAACTTCATTGATAATCATGCGTTCTGCGGATAAATAATTCATTATTCTGCTCCCACCGCATGGAAAATAATATCAGTCAATGCCTGGCGGTTTTCCGCCAGCGTATATCCCTCGCGGAATAAACTGGTGCTGCCGAGCACAAGATCATTCGCCCCGGCATTAACCAATTGTGCAATGGTGGCAAAAGAGACTCGTCCATCAACCTGAATCGTGGGTTTATGTTCCAGTGGACTAATAAGCGCCGCCAGTTGCCGAACTTTATCGACGGCATAACTCACCTGCTGTTCATGCTTATTATCGGCATAACCTGGGTTAATCAGCATTAATAAGACATTATCCAACTGCGGTAACACGTATTCGAGAACCGACAACGGCGTAGCCGGATTAAGCGCCAGCCCAGCCTTGACGCCACGACTTTGAATCAGGCTGACTAATCGCTCTATATGGCGGCTGGATTCGCAGTGAAAAGAGATTTGCTGCACCCCAATATCGAGAATTTTCTGTACAAAAAACTCGTTATTTAACGCCATGATATGAACATCAAAATCTAACGTCGTCACTTCTCGCAGTCGTTTAACAGTATCTAGCCCCAGCGGCATGGCAGGGCTGAACGCGCCATCAATAATATCAATGTGCAGCGCATCAACCTGCGCAGACTCCAGCTCACGGACGGATGCCTTCAGATCGACCAGGTCCGCACACATTATCGAAGGTGAAAGCCGTACTTTTTGTTTCATGACTCATCTCTCCATGTTAAATTCGCAATTCAACGCAACCAATCACAAGATTTAATCGCAATATCATCGCAAACAAACGCAACATCAAGCGCGAAGATCGCAAAACAAACGGTCGATCACAATTTAAAAATTGCGATCCATTGTGAATATGACCGTGAAAACGTACAACCGCAGCCATTCGCAGATTGTCGTGGTAAGATGGCGGTACAGCGTTGGGTTTCATTGGGCTTTAACAGCAGAGTCAAAGGGATGAAATGGCAAGTTCATTAACCATCGAGCGACGAAATAAACTGGCACAGATCCTGATCGCAGAAGGCAGCGTGAAGGTCGGCAAGATTGCAGAAATGTTTGGGGTTTCGACAGAGACTATCCGCAAGGATCTGATTTACCTCGATAAGAAAGGCATTGCGACCAAAGGGCACGGCGGGGCTATCGCCTCTGGTAATATTCTGGCCATTGAGCAGCCTTTAGCACAAAAAAACACCGAGCATTTGCAGATTAAAGATCAGATTGCACAGCTCGCGATTCAGCTAATTCCTGAGCGTGGCGTAGTGATCCTTGATACCGGTAGCACCGTGCAGTGCATCGCGAAAGCGCTGACGGCGAAAAGCAAGCTGACTATTATTTCCAATGCTATCAACATTATCCAGCCACTCAGCGGCACAGATAACGATGTGTTTTTAGTGGGGGGAAAAGTGCGAGCCAACAGCCTGGCGTTGGTCGGCATGTGGGGGATTCATGCTTATCAGTCAATTAATGCGGATATCGTTTTTCTTGGCACTGATGGTTTGAAAAATCGCGGCGGCCCGTGCACGGCATCCTATGAGGAAGCCGAAGTGAAGGCCACGATGGTCAAAAGCGCGCGGCTTAAAGTTGTCGTAAGCGACAGCACAAAGTTCACCAGCTCCGGGCTTTTCCAGTTCTGCGACTGGTCGGAAATTGATTATTTTATTACCGATGCAGGGATCCCTGAAGACGAGTTGAGCCATCTGTCAAAACTGACCGAAGTGATTGTGCTGGATTAACCGTTTATCGGCGGTAACAAAACGAAGCCCCGGCGCTGACTCACGTCAGTGACCAGGGTGAGTGGAGGCAGCCAACCCCCAGGCAACTGAAGTACGACAGGTAAAGCCGTTTGCATAATATAGCTAAGCCAGCCATTATTAACGGCTGGCTATATAGGAGACGTTATGCAGGAACTGATATCGCAGATAGAAGAGATGGGCATTGAAATAAATCATACCAATTCACTAGTGATCATCTTTGGTATTATTTTTCTCACTGCCATCATTGTCCATCTGATTTTACATCGGCTGGTATTGCGCACTTTTGAAAAACGCGCACAGGCAAGCAGTCATTTATGGCTGCAAATTATCACGCAGAATAAACTGTTTCATCGGCTGGCGTTTACCCTCCAGGGGATTATCGTCAATGTGCAGGCGGTGCTGTGGCTGCAAAAAGGCAGTGATGCGGCGCAAATATTAACCACAGTGGCACAACTGTGGGTCATGCTGTATGCCCTGCTGTCGTTTTTCTCCCTGCTGGACGTTATTTTTAATCTGTCGCAGAAACTCTCTTTTTCCTCACACTTACCGTTAAAAGGGATATTCCAGGGCGTTAAATTGGTCAGTGCCATTCTGGTTGGCATTCTGATGATTTCGCTGCTGCTGGGGCAGTCGCCGGCCATTTTAATCAGCGGTCTTGGCGCAATGGCCGCCGTATTAATGTTGGTGTTTAAAGACCCGATTCTCGGCCTGGTGGCAGGGATTCAGCTTTCTGCCAACGATATGCTCAAGCTGGGCGACTGGCTGGAGATGCCGAAATATGGCGCAGACGGCGCGGTAACCGATATTGGGTTAACCACCGTTAAAGTCCGTAACTGGGATAATACCATCACCACCATTCCAACCTGGTCGCTGGTTTCCGACTCCTTTAAAAACTGGAGCGGAATGTCAGCCTCCGGTGGCCGACGGATTAAGCGCAGCATTAATATCGATACGACGAGCGTCCATTTTTTGGATGATCATGAGCAGCAGCGGTTAATTCAGGCGCGATTGCTGAAACCTTATATGGACTCCCGCTATCAGGAAATTAACCAGTGGAACCAGCAGCACGGCAGCGGAGAGTCGGTGCTTAACCAGCGGCGGATGACCAATGTGGGGACTTTCCGCGCATATCTTAATGAATATCTGCGTAATCATCCGCAGATTCGCAAAGATATGACATTAATGGTTCGCCAGCTTGCGCCGGATAATAACGGTCTGCCGATTGAGATATACGCCTTTACCAACACCGTGGTATGGGCAGAATATGAAAGTATTCAGGCCGATATTTTTGACCATATATTTGCGGTGGTTGATGAGTTTGGTTTGCGTATTCATCAGTCGCCAACCGGTAATGATATTCGCGCCCTTGCAGGCGCTATTCAGCCGCAATAATCAAGCACTGGCGCGTGAAATAAAGCGCCAGTCCAACATCACCCGCTCTGGCGGAACATCGGGATTATCGATTTTATTCAGCAGTAGTTGTACCGCTTTAGCGCCAATTTCTCGCGACGGTTGCTGTACGGTGGTGAGCTGCGGCGAAACCATTTCCGCCAGTTCCGTGCCATCAAAACCAACCACGGCGATATCCTGCGGCACGCGCAGCCCAGCCTGTTCAATGGCGCGCATCGCTCCCGCCGCCAGCGAGTCCGACACCGCAAACACCGCATCCGGTCGCGGGGTCATCGCCAGCAAATTTTTCATCGCCACTTTCCCCGCCGCCGCGCTCAGGTCACAGGCATACTCCACCGCCTGAAAACCCAAAGCCTGCTGTTGCAACACGGCTTTATAACCTTGCTCACGCAGCCGCGCATATTTGTAGCTTAGATCGTGGTTAATCAGCGCGATACGCTGCCGCCCCAGTGCAGACAGGTAACCCACCGCATGTTCAGCGGCGTCAATATCGTTGATTCCCACACAAGAAATCGCCCCGGCATCGGCATATTCGGCACACTGTACCCACGGCGCATCGCCAATAATGGTGGTCAGTTCCGGTAATGTGGTGAAAGCGTCCATGGTGATAATACCATCGACCATTTTGCCGGTGAGCAGGCGTAGACCCGATTTGGAACGCTCGATATCCGAGCCAGAGTGGCACAACAGGATCCGGTAGCCATTTTTCTCGGCGGCCTCTTCAATGCCCTTGACCACTTCGGCGCAAAACGGGTTGGCAATATTCGACACCATCACCAGTATCATGGAGCTACGCGCCGTTCGAAGCTGGCGAGCCAGCAAATTAGGCTGATAGTTGCTCTCTTTGATGGCTTTAAGCACCCGCTCGCGATTTTTCGCTTTTACCGTTTCGCTGTTATTCAACACCCGCGAGACAGTCGCCACTGAGACACCCGCCAACTGGGCGATTTTCTGAATTGACATAGCTACGCTATTCCCTGCAATTAACGCTTTGCGTGCAGGCTACCATAAACATCAGCGGGGAAAATAATAAAGGAGCCAAATGGGCTCCTTTATTGGTTTACGACTCGACGCGATTACGCTTTGCGGCGCAGCACTTTGAAGGCGGCGAACAGGAACAGCACCCACACTGGCAGCAAAATCGCCGACAGACGCATCCCGTCCATTGTGCACATCAGCACCAGAACCATCAGCAGGAACGCAATGCACAGATAGTTACTGGCCGGCGACAGCAGCGCTTTGAATTTCGGCTCACGCCCTTTGTGGCGCATCGCTTTGCGGAACTTGAGGTGCGCCATGCAGATCATCACCCAGTTCAGCAGCAGCGTTGCCACCACCAGCGCCATCAACAGGCCAAAGGCTTTTTGCGGCAGCAGGTAGTTCACCAGTACCACCAGCGAGGTGATGGCGCCGGAAAGTATCAGTGAATTAACCGGTACGCCGCGACGGCTGACTTTGGTCAGGAAGCGCGGCGCGTTACCCTGCACCGACAGGCCAAACAGCATACGGCTATTGGAATAAACGCCGCTGTTATAGACCGACAGCGAAGCCACCAGAATCACGAAGTTCAGCGCAGAAGCGACGACATTGCTATCCAGATTATGGAAGATCATCACAAATGGGCTGCTGTCTGACTTAATGCCCTGCCACGGATAGAGCGCCAGCAGAACAATCAGAGAACCGATGTAAAACAGCAGGATACGATAAACCACTTGGTTTACCGCTTTCGGGATTGAGGTTTCCGGGTTGCGCGCCTCGGCGGCGGTAATACCGATAAGTTCGAGGCCGCCGAAGGAGAACATGATAACCGCCAGCGACAGAATCAGCCCTTTCCAGCCGGTAGCCAGGAAGCCGTCGAAACGCCAGAGGTTGTCGATGCTGGCGTTTTCACCGCCGTGACCGGAGACTAGCATCCAGATGCCGAAGCCAATCATGCCGATAATCGCCAGGACTTTGATCAGCGCAAACCAGAATTCGGTTTCGCCATACAGGCGCACGTTGACCAGGTTGACGGCGTTAATCAGCACGAAGAAACCGGCAGCCCATACCCAGGTTGGGACATCTGGCAGCCAATACTGCATGTAGATCCCGGCGGCGGTCAGTTCCGCCATGCCGACCAGAACGAACATCACCCAGTAGTTCCAGCCGGAGAGGAAACCAGCGAATGGCCCCCAGTATTTATAGGCAAAGTGGGCAAAGGAGCCAGATACCGGCTCCTCGACCACCATTTCACCCAGTTGGCGCATGATCAGAAAGGCAATAACCCCAGCAATGGCGTAGCCCAAAACGACCGCCGGGCCTGCCATTTGAATGGCTGGGCCGATACCAAGAAACAGGCCAGTGCCGATAGCACCGCCGAGCGCGATTAATTGAATATGGCGGTTTTGTAACCCGCGATGAAGCGTCGGGATATTTTCCGACGAAGCATCCTGTGAATTCTGGCTGGATGCTGAGGACGCGTTGCTCACGTCTAACCCCTGTTGCTTTTTTATGAAGGGGCATCTTTTAACACTTAGCGCCGCTTGCCGCAAGGCTATCAGTACCCGTTATCCGTAGCGCAAAAGCCCCAAGCAGCACACGCTGTCGGGGCAATAGCCTTATTTTAACAAGGATTTAGAAGTCGTAGCTGACGGAGACTTTCAGCGTGCGCGGTTCCCCCTGGAACAGGTAAACACCGGAGTCATCAACGCCAGACCAAATCGTTTTGTTCCTGATTAAGGTGCATACGGTAGCGCATCCCTAAATCCAGAGTGGTGTAGCTGTCAATTTTCTTGGTGTTGGCAGAGTCTGCATATTGTGAACCGGTGTGGTTCACTTTCGCCGTCGCCGTCAGGCCGTCGATAGGTTTGATGTCATACTCCGCGCCCAACGTCATATAGAAGCGCGAAACGCCGATAGCCTCTTTGCCATCGTACACGCCGCCGTTGGTTTTGGTCATTTCCGGGTCAATCCACATCGTGCTGCCGTTCAGGCGCAGACCCAACGTCGGTTCACCGAAGACGTTAAGTTCTACGCCACGGTTGCGCTGCTCGCCGTCCAGGCCATAGTAGCCGTTGCTGTTCAGCACACCGGTGGGTTTCTTAATCTGGAATAACGCCAGCGAGCCGCCAACGCGCTGGTAGTCAATCTTCACGCCCACTTCATCCTGTTTAGAATGGGCGATCCCAATACTCTCACCGTAGTTTTTTGTATCCTTAGGCGCATTGCCGCCCGGCTGTAGCGCTTCGGTATGGTTGGCGTACAGCGCCAGCGTTTGCCACGGTTTATAGACCACGCCAAAAGTTGGCATCCAGCGGCTTTCGCTAAAGCTTGAAGTGGTGTTTTCCAGCCCGGTGGTGTTGCTGTAGTTACGGATCACAACCTTCTGGTTACGCGCCGCAGCGGTGAACAGCAGGCTGTCGTCAAAGAAGCCCAGCGTGTCGCTGAACAGCCAGCCCTGAGTGCGAGTGCGCGCGGTGGTGAGCGGGTCAAAATAGTCACCGCCAAACGAGGTGTTAGCGGGCTTGTTGACTTCGTGGTTATCATAAATATTGACCACGGGGTTGGTCTTGCTGTTCGACATGCGCCAGGCGGTTGCGTCACGGTGGATCTGCGCGGAATAACCGATATTGACGTTGTGAGACACTACGCCGGTATCAAAGTTACCGCGAATGCCGCCCATGCCGCTGAACGCGTCAATAATACGGTTAGTATCCAGACGCCCCACTTTAGCGTCACCGTTGATGTTGGTGAGCTTCGGTGCGCTGTAAGTGCCGATTTCATGCGCGTGCTGTGCGCCCAGCGCGGCGTAGGTTGTCCAGTTGTCGGTCAGGTCATACTCAGCCTTCGCCATGCCAAATTCGTTTTCAATATCGCTGTAGCCCCACTTCTGGCTGTAGCTTTTGGTGGAATCAGGTACGGCAGGCAACGCCGGAATAGATTTGATATCACCGATACCAATGCCCAACCGGCTACCGTGGAAGGTCTTTTTCTGATAACCGAAATCCAGCGAGGAGCGGAAGCGATCGCCACGGTAATCAAGGCCGATGGAGGCCATTGTGGTGCGGCGTTTGTCGTCATCGACACTCCCTTCCCCTTCGCGGTGCAGCAGGTTAACGCGCGCACCAAACTGGTTGTCATCGCCAAAGCGACGCCCAACGTCCAGCGAGCCACCAACCTGTGAGTCGCTGGTGTAATCCACGCCCACGCGGGTCGTCGGGATATCTTCGGCGCGTTTGGGTTCCAGGTTGATCATCCCGCCAACGCCGGAGCTGGCAGCACCGTTGACCAGCGCATTCGCACCTTTAAAAACTTCAATGCGTTCGAGCATTTGGGTGTCCATCACCTGACGCGGGACGACGCCAGAAAGACCGCCCATGGTCATGTCGTCCCCATCGAGTTTAAAGCCACGAATGCGGTAAGTTTCCGCGAAGTTCCCGTACCCCTGCACGGCCTGCACACCGGCATCGTTGCTGACAACATCGGCAATCGTTTTTGCCTGTTGGTCCTGCACCAGTTTAGAGGTGTAGCCGATAACGTTGAACGGAACGTCCATCGCGTTTTGCTCGCCGAGCATCCCCATCCGCCCACCGTGGGCAATCTGCCCATCCAGGTAAGCAGGCACGAGCTGTTCGCCACCGGGTTTAAAGTCGCTGCCGTCAACGCCCTGCACCACCATCGTTTCAGTTTGATTTTTTTTGGGGGCGGTATTGAGGGTCGTTGCCGCATAGGCGGCAGGCACGGCGGCGCTAATCGCCAGTGCCAGCACGGAGAGCTTCAGATTCATAACAGGAGTCCTTGGTCGCAAAATAAATTCACCGTCGGTGCAGCGGTTTAGCGCGATTCGCCACCCAGCATCCCCCTGTGAAATATCCTCACCGATGACTGAGCCTGCCGTACCATACCAATGAATAAAAAAGAGAGTGAGAACTATACTCATTATCTTTACGCAATCAAGCGTAAATCCATGACCGTGGCTCTAAAAGCCATTCTTTTTACATGGAATTATTGTCTGAGGGACGCCTGCCGTTGACCGGTATCTATATTGACGCTGTATCAGGGGCTACACAGGGGATTGCCGTGAATAACGGCGCCAGGGAAGTGAGTTCTGATGCCTCGCCGGGCTGGCGAGGCTCAGTGTTCAAGGGATTATTTCGGCGCGACGGCCACAAACATTTCGATATCCCAGTAGCCATCTACCATCCCGTTGTTATGGTAGATTTCGAAGCATGGTTTCTCCGTGAGCTGGTGCGTTTCATCCTGTAGTACGCTTTCAAAAAACTGATACCAGGGCGTTGAGAAGTCGTGATTTTCTACGCGCGCACGCGCCACGGCATACAGCCCGCCCGCCACCTCGGCCACCATCACCCCGCGACTATTTTCCGGCAGTGCAAAATCGTCAGCGACCGACACCACCGTATCGCAGCGCAGCTTTTCTGCGGGCACTTCGTCGGGGTTATCGTAATAAACCGCCAGCCACTCCCGCGCGGGAATTTGCTGGCCATCCACCCACTGGGCGAGTTGCTCAAAGCCCTGCTTTACCGTGTGCTCCCACGGCCCAACCATATGAAAACCGGCGATCTTACGTTGCTCAACCTGCTTGATTTCGTAGTTCATATTGCCCTCGTCACAACACTGTAATTACAGGAGGATTCCCTTAGTTATAGTGGCTGAGGTGATAATAAGAGGAGAAATAAGCTGACATCACGAATTTTTAGCCTTCAGCCAAAATAAAACCGCCCAGAATGTTAACTGGGCGGTTTTCGTTAGCCGATTCGATTAATGAATCGTGAGATTAACGTTTGACTGATTAGACGATCCTGAATCACCCGACCAGCTCATATCTTCGCTTGAGGTCAGCGTAAATTTCTTGCCGCCATACTCGATATCAACAATAACGCCAACGATGCCTTTGTCATCCATACCGCCCACATGGTTACCCCAGCAGTCTGAAACCAGCTTGGTTTGATCATGCATACCGCTGCCGCTGCTGGCGAAGCGAACTGTGCCGCTGTTGCCAGCGCTGGCGACTTCATGAGTCCAGGTGTAACTGCCGCCCCCATTGGTGCGCGTATAGTTATCAATATTCAGACGAATGTTATGCCCGAAAATGGTGGTTTCCGCTGGATACAGCGGCACGATATTGACGTTGAAATCCAGATACACGTCACGCTGCGTCCTGAGATAGGACGTGCGGCAGGTGTTATCATTATCTTTAACACCATCGGCAGCGATATAAACATCGTGCTTTAATACCGCCGTCGCCGACGCAATCACGTTTTTAATATCGACCACGCTGGTCTGCACCGTTTTTTCAGGCGTTGCCGCCGTGATACCACCATAGCCATAGCCATTTACGCTGATGGTTAACTTCTTACCCACCCAGCCGGACTTCGCTTTTAACGTCGTCTTACCCGAAGCGGTTTCTCCTTTCTGATATTCCTGCTGCATCAAGACAAAAGTGCCATCGGTAATTCTTACCGTCACTTTTTCAGGCAAGTAGTAAGGATCAACGTTCGAACTCCAGTCAATTTGCAGCTCATCGCTGGCAAAGTAAGGCTGCCAGTCACGGCTTGTCACATCAAACATTTTCCCTAATGACGATCCCTGGAGGCTGTTCACTTTCACCGCCGGAGCGCCATAGATATTCAGATCATAATCACCTTCCGATGATTCATAACGATCGTCACCCACGACCGCCAGCTTGATGCGCGCCGCACCCGGCGAGTACAGCTTAACGCTGCCATCGCGGTCAATTTTCAGTACCGCATCATCACTGGAGGTCAGTTGCACCTGTACGTCAGCCGGTAGTGGGACGATCGGCTGCTGTTGATAGGCCTGACGATCGTTTGCCATCTGATCCATATTGACCTTTTTCAAGGTATCGGCAAACGCGATGTCCAGCTTCGCTTTAGCAATCACCAGCACGTACTCGGCGCTAGAGGCGTTGTACTGGTCACTTTCCGGCGACTGCGCAATAAACTTAATGCTGCCCGACTTCAGAATGGCCACTTTGCCACTGCTGTTGATAGTTGCCACGCTGGCGTCTGAACTGCTGTACTGCACCGCCAACTCGTTGATATCAATATTGCTATTGCCGGATGACAGCGCCGGTAAGGTAAACCCGCCACCGTAAACGGTCTGGTGACTCCCCTGGCCAAACTGTAGCTGAGGCTGCGCCTTATCAACGACCAGGCGGTAGGTTGCCATCGCTGGGTTATATTGCGCATTGCCCGGCGTGTAGACCGTAATGCGGGTTTCACCCGATTTCAGCAACGTCACCACCCCTTTGTTATCAACCGATGCCACCGCAGAGTCGGCGCTTGACCATTGCTGCGACACCCCGCCAGGCATCCCTTTCACACTTTGCGAACCGGTGTAGTTTTTGGTGTACACCACGGTTTGCTCGGCGTTATCAAATCGCAGGTCTGGCGTCATCGCCCCCACGGTAATCTGCACCGTGGACCCCACTTTCTGCTTGTCTACCGTCGCGGTCAGGGTTACCTGCCCTTTGTCGGTTGAGGTTGCCGTGGCATGGTATGAGCCGTCTTTGTTGTCCACCATTGTCGAGACTTTAAAGCCCGGCAGCGCGGCTGCCCCGTCAATACTGATGCGTTTGCCGACAATCGCGTTGTCATAACGGTCTTTGAGCTGAACCGTCAGGGTCGCCGCTTCTTTACCATCCGCGCCAATCAGATGCTTATCCGCGCTAAACGATGATTTCGCGGGATCAACGGCTGCCGCCACCACAGTGACCGGCGCTGCCTGGGCATGATTTTTATCATCCAGATAGGCGGTCATCACCAGCGTCCCTGCGGTTTCGCTCAGAAGCGTGGTGGTGGCAACGCCGTGAGCGTCAGTGCGTGAAGTTGGCTCAAAGCTTTGCGCCACGCCGTTTAACTGCCACGAAACAACCGCGCCAGACAGTGGGTTGCCGTAGCTGTCGGCAACGGTCGCGGAGTAAACCACACCACTGCTGTCGCCTGCGGTCAGAGTACTTTTGTTGGCTTTAATCTCGGTGATATGCCAGCTATCGGCATCACCTTTAATGGTTAACGTTTTGGTATTCGTGAACGCAGTGCCATTCACCTGCACCGACAACACCGTGGTCACAACCTTATTGCCGCTAATTTTCATGCGGTAATAGCCCGGTTTTGCGCTGTCTTCAACGCTATTACCGGTCATTACAGAGGCGTCATCGCTGTGCGCACTCACGCTCTGTCCGGTCAGTAAGTTGCCGTTTTTATCCCGCAGGATTAGCGTCAACGTCGCGTCTTCTTTTCCGGCGACAATCACCGATGGCGACAATAGCAGCGTAGAGCGGCTTTCATCGGCGTTACCGGCACTGAACATGACATCCGGTGCGGCTACCGTGCCCGATGGCAAAATAGCATTCACTTTCGCCACGCCCACTTGCTGGCGAGTTAATGCGACCTGCGTCAAGCCAGTGCTGTCCGTATGGCTAACCT
Source organism: Kluyvera fluvialis (assembly GCF_059725275.1). Classification (NCBI taxonomy): domain Bacteria; kingdom Pseudomonadati; phylum Pseudomonadota; class Gammaproteobacteria; order Enterobacterales; family Enterobacteriaceae; genus Kluyvera; species Kluyvera fluvialis. The sequence continues at coordinate 3,543,438 of NZ_AP046142.1, forward strand.
GCGAGGCCAGTTCGCTGCCCGCATTGGCGCTCCAGGTCACCGGAATGCCAGCCCCCAGAGGGTTGCCGTTTTTGTCCACCAGTTGCGCGGTATAGGTTACCGAGTCCCCGACGGTCGCCGTGGTCGGTGAGGCGACAATCTGCCCCAACACGCTGGCGGTATTGTTGTCAGCCGTAATCGCCAGGCTCGCAAACACCCTCACGTCAGAGCCTTTAACCCACACGCCGACCTGTGTAGAACCGGCTTTTTTGCCACTCAACTGCGTGGTGTAAACACCGCTCGAACTTTCCTGGAACGCGCTGTAGGTGATGGACAAGTCAGTATCAAATTGCAGTTTAATCTCACCGGCGAGACCCGACAGCAGGTTACCTTCGCCATCGCGCAGCGTGACTTGCGCCGTGGCGTGTTCGGCTTCTGCCACAATACTGCCCGGCGTAACCCGTATAGAGGATTTCGCCGATGAAATTGCCCCAGTGGTAAAGGTGGCGCTTTTATCGGCTTTCACCGGTTGCCCGCCGCCCAGAACGGCAGAGATATCCGCCCGGCCTGCCTGAGTACTGCTGAGCTTAATTTCTGCCATCCCGTTTTCATCCGTTTTACTCAACGGTGAAGACAGGGTTCCCAGCGTCGTCTGCCAGCCAACGGCTACGCCTTTCATCTGGCTGTTGCCATTTTTATCCTTCACCCTGGCGCGGATCGTGATTTCATCAATGCCATTGGCCTCCACCGTGTCTGTGCCATAAATCGACACGCTGTCGATCAACGCCGAGGTGTCGTTCGCGAGGAAGCCAAGCGCAACCTGTTTGTTAACCGAACCACTGGTCGCCTGGATATTCCACGTACCCTCTTTCGTCCCGCTGATCTGCGCCTGATAAAGGCCGCTGCCTTTTTCCGATGCCGTTAGCTGAATAGTGCTTTCGTTTGCGCTCCAGTTCACCGCCTGTGCGGATACGGGGTTGTTCCAGCGGTCGAGCAATTGTAATGACGCCACAGCCATCGCGACGCCATCGGCGGTGATCGACTGCGGGGCAATGGTTAAAACACTGTGCTGGTCGTCCGGTTGACCGGCGGTAAAGGTCACTTTTTTGCTATCGCTGTTGCCGTTGAACAACTGCGCAGTCACCGTGGTTTCCAGCGCTTGTGTGCTGGTCAGCGTGGTTTGCGCCTCGCCTTGAGCATTGGTGACAGACACCGTCGAGCCAACGGTATTGATGTCGCTACTCCACGCGATGCTGGTTCCATTCACCGGATTACCCTGGCCATCGCTCACGCGCGCCGTTACGGTTATGCCCGCGCTGCCCACTTCCGCCGTCGCCGCCGAGGTGCTCAGGCTAACGTTCGCACTCTGGCTATCGGCAACCGCTTTCAGCGGCAACGTTTGTTCCTGACCATTTTTCAAGCGCGCATGAACGGAGATATCCCCCGCGCGGCGGCTGGTTAGGATGGCCTGGAGATACCCCTGGCTGTCGGTGGACTGTTGTGCAGCGGTGATGGTGGTGTCGTTACCGGCACTGAACGCCACTTCGACATCTTTCAGCGGGTTGCCGTACTGATCCTGCACTTTGACATTGAGCATCGCGGCATCAGTGTCGTTGGCGGTGATCGTTTGGCGATCGCTGTAAAACTCGCTGATAACCCCTTTGGTGCTGTCGGCGACAAACGTTATCGGCGCGGCCTCTTTCGAGGAGCCGTGAGTAGAAGCCGTCGCAACGACCGCATAGGCGCGGGTACTGGTCATGCCGACATCAGCCTGCCCGGCATCGTTAGTGATGCTTTGTGCGTGGGTAAACTTCACTTCGCCACTGTCGCGGTCAGATTTCCAGTCCACCGCTATACCCGGTAATGGGTTGCCGTTCTGGTCGGTAACCAGCGCTTTATAAGCCACGACGCTTGCCCCATCGGCGAGGTATGGGCCAGAAGCCGCCGTCACAGACGTGACCTGAGCCGTTGAGGTGTTGCCGGTAAAGGTGGTTTCGCGTGTAGCGCTAGACGTATTCACCCTGGCGGTCACTTTCGACACGCCGGCCACAGTGCTAGTCAGAGTGGTGATGGCAAAACCTTGTTGGTCTGTTTTCACCGTTGATACCGCCACGGTTGCGCTGTTACCCGCAGAAATGCCCACATCAATGTTCGGAACCGGATTGTTGCTGGCATCGGTGACTAACACTTTCACCGTTTTTTGCGTGTGGCCATCAGCAACAGATTTTTCAGGCAAAACAGAGAGATTGCTGTCGGTTACCTGTGCGGTGTTGCCATCTGGCAAAAAGGTGACGGTGACATTTTTGCTGCTGTTACCGTTCACAGAGGCGGTGATCACTGCATCCCCAGCGGTCTGGCTGGTCAGCGGGATAATCGCCTCACCGTTCTCGTTCGTCGTTGCCGTTTGGTCAATCGTCGCCTGATTCGTTGCCGTCAGAGCGATACTCTGGTTAGGGACGCGGTTATTTTGCGCATCAATCACAACCACTTTGACGTTGTTATTTTTTTTGCCATCGGCAAGGGCGTTGTTGTCCACCACCTCAAAAGTATCAATCATCGATGTGGCGGTATTCGCCGTAATCTCAACCGTTGCCGACGACAACGGCATATTACGCGCGGAGGCAGTCACGGTGAACGATTCTGGCAATGTGCCTGCGGTCAGCGTCGCGATATATTCCCCCGGCGCGCGGCGGCTAAACGGAGCCAGCGTTGCCGCACCGACTCCACGGGTTTTAACCTGCTTTTGAATGCTGATTTCATCTTCCGCGATATCCACCGGTTTGCCGTTCTTATCAAGTACCTTCAGCACAAACGGCTGCTGCGATTGCCCATCGGCAGGCAGCGCGGCGCTTGCAGGGCTAATAGTGCTGCTGCCAGCACCAATCGCCGCCTGAGTCACCGTAATCTGGGTGGCGGTTTTTTGCGAGGTGTTGCCTTTCTTATCCACTGCGACGCCGCTTAGCGTATAAGTGTTGTTGCTACCCGGTTCAGTTTGCAAATCTGGAAGCACCACACTGTAGCTCGATGGGCTTTCCTGGACGATTTTGCCGCCCGCCGTCAGAAATGCTGGGGCAGACCAGTCGATACGATCGAGGCCATATTTGCTGTTGACCGAGACATCAAGTGATTTTTTCTCACCGGCATAACCCGCGATAAGCCCAGCGGCACGAAGGCGGATAACCTCCTTCTTACGGTATTCGAGAACGATATTATTGTTTCGATCCACCAGGTCATAACGGCTGCCCATCAAGCTGCGCATTGCAGCGACGCTGGCAGGGTTCAGTTGATCTTGCAACGACGTGCCCGGCTGGTAGTTAAATTGCAGACCAAAACGGGTATCGTGCTCGCCCGCTTTACCCTGGCGCTGCTCGGCGCTGAGCGTCATCAGCGGGAATGGCGTGTAGGTGACGCCTGCGGTGATCGCGTGCGGGTTGCTCTGGCGATTGTCTTTACCGAATAGCCCCACTTCGCGGCCATAATACTGCTCGTAGGTCAGTTTGCCGCCCAGTTGAGGCAAGCTCGGCAGCCATCCTTCGGCGCGAATATCCCAACCGTTAGCAGGCCGTTCTTCGTAATCTTCAACATCCGGCGAGTCTTTCCAGTTGGTTAACCGCAGATAGCTGTTAACACCCAGCTTTAAAAAATCTCGCCAGTATTCAATGCCGGTCCCCATTCGCGCATGATCGCGCGACAGGTCGTAATCCATAAACAGGTTGCCACCCAGCATCCAGTCATCGCTAAAGTGGCGCAACCCCAGCCCCAGGTTGGCCTGTGTACGATCATCAGTACGATGAATACTTCCCTGGGTAAAGAGCAGTTGCTCTTTTTGGTCATACAGCGGGACGAGCAAATCGAGCTGCGAGTTTTTAAGCGATAAATGTTCGTTCGCATCAATCTGCACTCGCGCAGTACCAAACTGGCTCAGCCAGCGCTGAATTTGCCCACTGGCTTCGCCGGTGGCAATGCCGCGCGCGGCGGAAGAAAACGCATCGCCGTTAGGGTTGTTATTAAAAAAAGATCCGGTGCGGTTCGCCAGGCTTGCGAGCTTACTCTCCTCGCTATTGTTTTCATCTGGGACGCTCTTTTTCGCTGACTTTTCCCAAACGACGGCGGGAAATGGCGACAGTGGGATATCTATCTCATCGCCAGACGTCAGGTTTTCAAACCCTTTGGCGAAGGTGCGAAACTGATTCAACTTCTTTAACGCGTTGACCGTCATATTATTGCGTTTAGCAACCGATGCGACCGTCTCCCCCTGCAATAACACGTAGGGTTTCGTTTTGATGAAGGGCGACTCTGAGTTTTTCTGCAAGAAGCGGGATTCACTGCCCGCGCCTGCCACAGAGGGGGTGAAAGCAACAGAAAGAGGGAATGCGAATTGCACGCCGATATTTATCCAGGCAAGCAATTTTAAACGCAAAGGAAAAGACCTCTTCGTTATAGTCATTGAAAAAGAACTCCGTTATATTGCGCCACAAAAACAGAGCAACCGCCGTGTTAACGGTGAGTTGGTATGTGTTTGATGATTGCTCTGCAGGGCAGATAGAGACTGATATTTGTCTGTAATTTATATTGATGCTTACGACATTATTATTTATATACTCTTGTATTAATTTGCTAGCTATATAGGCCAGACTTAATAAGGCTTTTAGTTAACCCCCTCCTTTTCGGTAAAATACTCTTTGATGTGGCATGGTCTGGCATAAAAGAAGCCCTGAAAGTTTTGTACGCCACAGCGTTGTAGCAGCGTTAACTGCCTCTGTGTTTCAACCCCCTCAACGACTAACTTAACGCCCAGTTTATTCGTGATGGTAACCATCGATTTTATGGCTTTTTCAAAATCGAGTTTCCCCTGGCTCATCGCGGCTAAAGATTTATCCAGCTTTAATAAGGAGAACTGCGGTTGTTTTATGTAGCGCAACGCTAGCGATTTATTGCCAAAATCATCGATAGCGAAAAAGACATTATGCTCTGAGAGCCGGTTCATGGATCTGCGGATGTTAACGTCCAAATGCACGCCATAGCCTTCAATCACCTCAAGAATGAGGTTTACGCCCGATGGCATCAACTGCTTAAACATCGCAACCTCGTTAACGAAATCATCGCAGACCAGTTGCTGTGGAATGATATTAAAGGTAAGAAACGATATACTACTATTTTTGATAGCTTGCATATGGGGGATAACCAATCTAAACAAACAAATGGTCACAGAATTGAACTCTTTTACCGTATTTAATTCCTTCAGAGCAGAAACGGGAGAGACATAGTGACACTGGTCATTATTTTCGCACCGATAGCGTAAAAGAACTTCCAACCCAATAGTCTGCTCCGAATAGGTATTCACAATCGGCTGAACAAATGCTGACAGACTTTTCTTTTTGTTTGCGTAATCCATGCTATCGCCATTAATTAGAGTGTTTATCGCAAAAATCGCCACTATCTCGATTTCTCAATAATCCCGTCCGAAATCAAAAAAATGAACAATAAAATCACCCTACATCATTATTATAAAATAAAATCCTGCCAGTTATTGTCTTTTCATTTTTTTATGCTGATATTCAATGTTGCACTCATGTTGTTAATTAACAAATAAATAACCATCATCAAAGTACGCTAAAAAATACTTTCCTATTCTTTGAATATGTGAGATTAAATATTTACAAGCCCGCTGATATATGATTTAAATCTAAATGAATACATCTTTGCTGCTTTTAAACCATGAAATACATAATTAATGATGAAGTGGTGTATGAGAGTGATGGACGAATTCTGTCACGCTTATCCCCACCCCATGAGAGTCTTTTTATATCGGAAACAACTGGGAGGCTGTTAATGCGTTTGCTTGAGGAGTCTCCCGGAAACGTACTTCAACGAGATGTTATTATCCATGACGTTTGGGATCGCTATGGATATACAGGAACGGGAAATAGCTTAAATCAGTACATTTCTTTACTCAGAAAGAACTTCGCTGCTTTAGGATTAAGCAATGTCATTGAAACCATTCCTAAAAAGGGTTTTGCGTTACATAACAGTTTGATCGTCAGCGCGCCTACCGATAATACTCAAACGCAGCCTGAAATCGACACTCAAAGTGTCCCATTAACCCTATTTTATGGGCACAAGAAAAACAGCTTGATTAAGTTGGCGCTGTATATTATCACCCCCGCAATGATTGTTGGCTGCTTTTCAATTTTTGTGTATTTGAAATTCACATCAAGCAATATGGATAGCGTAAAGCTGTATTACATCGGCAATATCAACAATTGTCGGCTGTATACCGTAACGCCCTTTTCGAGTGAATTTCAAAACAAAAGAATAGAAATTGCCAACGCCCTCAGCAGCCAAAAATCGCCCTGCATTGGTAATTCATTTTACATACTGGACATTGAAGACTTATACCTCTTCAGTGCCCAAGGTCGGGTATTCATCACTCGCTGCACCTTTGAGAAATACTCCACCGAAAAAATATCAGGATGTAAAGATGTGTATGTTAAGAAGTAACAAGTACAAAATTCTGCTTTTGATTGTCGGCCTCACTTTCGGTATCAGCATTCTCTATTTTAACTATTTCAGGAATCAGTACCTGAGAGTCAACTGTACCGCCAGCCAATACCGTATGGATTTAGTCGATGGTCAAGAGTTCAGAACCACCATCGTGATGATCCTGCACCCTGAAGGTGAAGGGGAAATAAACTACCTCGGCGCGTTTAACGACGCTGAAAAGCGCGAGTTCGCCGTTTCAAGAACCGTTCACTTCAACTATACGTTGCGCAATGACAACGAGCTGTTGATGAACTCCATGAGGGTGGTGAAAACCATCACCGATAACACCCCAGATGAGATGTTCAACCGTAAGGTGATGGATCTCTCGGCAAGCGAGCACCGGTTATTCGTAAGGAAAATATATAACGCTTATATGATTAGCACTCCCTACTCAGCCGTCGGCATCTGCGTAGAGTGAGGAAAGGGAAAATCGATGTAAAACCAGGGAATTATCATTTAACGATGGGGTTGAGCGGTGAACTTATCACCAGGCACCTGAAACAGTGATGGATATCATAACGCGGGATGCGGAGAGTAAATGGTGCGCCCTGCAGGATTCGAACCTGCGGCCCACGACTTAGAAGTTCCTAGAACTACTATCAAGTACAGCAACTTACCGCATCATCACTGCGCTCACACGTCACATGATGATAAAAGTTAGCAACCCATGATAATCAGTAGAAATGCCTGATTGTCCCGTATTGGTCCCAATCACCACAAAGCATTAGCGCAAGACGAATCACCACCTTCACCGGTTTTGAGTTGTTTTGCGCTAATTTTTTGCCCCATGGATGCCCCGTCAACTTCCCCTTACGTCAGATCCGGCCAGCAGCCTGCGCTTGCATACGACAGACCGCTGCCATCTCACATTAACTACCAGATGCCACCTTATTCCCCACCAGTGTTTCCAGGTCTGTGACTTTCTTCTGTAGCTCCTGAATGACGATAATCATATCCGCCATCACAGCACGGTCATTGACATTCAGAATGTTGAATGCGTTACCGTCCGCGTCTTTCGCGGTAGAGACAGATGATTCGAACACATACATCTCATCAACTTCACCCATCTGTTGCGCCAGAAAACCGCGCTGCGGGATGGTGCTTCCGTTATACATATATTCGCAGATGCCGATTGCTTCTACGCGTTTCCATGCGCCGATTTTGGCGGGGTGAAATTATATTTGATACGAACGTCAGACCCCTGAACCGCGAGAGCCCAAGGGGGAGAAGGTTTCCCCGTAGAAGCATTCATACTCCAGAATTTGTTATCAGAAAAAGCGCTAATATTGAATGTTAAAGCAACATAAGTACCTACTTTCTCCTGGATGAATATATCGCCAACTTCGCCCAGGGCATCACCATTAGCACCGCGTCCGTTAACACGCATTCTCAACACAGAGCTATTAATAAGCTGCCCTGATACCGGGCTGGCGGGTCCATCGGCAGCGACCACCATTGGCGATTTTATAGTTTGAGTCGCGCCCCATGTATTCGCTGTATTCAGAAGCGGAAGTTTTGCACCACTGGTCCCTATTTCAGTTGTGGCCGCTGATGTCAGCTTTAAGGCTTCCCTCGCCCCCGCTTCTGTCGTCGCCCCGGTTCCTCCGTGCGCAATATCTATTTTCTTATTATCAACATATCCCTTTGTCGCCGCGTCACCCTCACTCACAGGAGCCGCCGCCAGCGGTGTCGGGCCTGTAGGGCGAACATTCATCCAGGCTTTATCGCGGTCTTCCAGGTCGGACAGGTTTTTGCTTTTCGCCAGCGCCCAGGTCGGATTGTTCATGGCATCAATCATCTTGAGCCAGGATGGCCCTGTGTAGGTCGAGCCGTCTGCCATCTTAATGGTTACGTCACCGTTGACTTCCAGCAGTTGATACCAGTTATCGATTTCCAGAACTCGCTGGCGGATAGCGTAGGACGTATCCGCTGCCATTTGTCCGCTGATGCGGTTTAGCGTATCACGCGGCATCGCTGTCCATGCGCCGTCTGTTACCGACGGGCCGTTGTAGTTTCGGGCTAGAGTCAGTGCGGTATCGCTCTCGATAGATTTCACCGGAAGCGTATAGGTAACCCCGCCAGTGGTAATAACAATAAAATCACCTGCGGAGAGTTCAGTGGTGAATGCCGTTCCATCACCGGCCACCGCCGCTGTATTATTTTGAATGGAAATAGTTCCAGCAGACATTGCCTACTCCTGATTAATAAAAGTTCGGTATGACGGGGAGTTTTACGCCCGACACGCCCTCAGACTGAATATCGAAATTTTGGCGTGAAACTTGCCTGACAATCCTGCCAAATCCGGCCCTGACATTACCGCCGCTCATCATCAACCCTTTCATCCTGACGATGTTCCAGCTTGCTGAATTGGTGGCAGGTCGCACCGACCAGCCACAAGTGCCGAGCGGAACCATGCCGCCAGTGCCCTGCCAGCTGGTCGATGGGTAGAAAAAGCTCTGAATCACAAATGGTTTGCGGGTGGTTGAGAAAGTACACTGCCCTGCGGCGTTGAAATAATTAAGCCCGGTGCCAGGATATGGGGCAACATTCGCAAATATCGCGATACGCACCCAGATATTCCCGCTGGTTTCTTCGTAAATATTCTGGTCGAGAGTGCAATAAATGGTATTCCCCATTCTCGACAGCACTGCGTCGGGATTATCCCAGTATGCGAATACCATGCCGTCAACAGGTATATCCCATGCGCCGTTTATATTAACGTCGCCATACCACACACAGCTTCCAAGATTGGCATTTGTGGGTATTGCGGTGAAGTCAGTTGAATTTTCAATGAGCAGGCCTGAGTTGCCAGATTGATAGGCCGGGTGATAAACCAGACCTGACCGCCCCACAGATTGCGCCTGCGCGGGCGTCCACTGGTTGAACCGGAGGTAAGGCGTAAGCGCCCTGACTCCTGCGTTACACTGGTCAGGTAGGCAACCGTTGGGTACAAGTCCTGTCCGACTTCATAGGCGGCGACCGTTTCTACGGGGATATAGACCGATTCATAACCATTTCCCCATCCAGGTGTATCAACATATGAAACCTCATCGCCATCACCATAAAAGCCACCAGAAACCCCCGTACTAAATACCGGGGCACGAAGCCCCGCAGTAATAGCCATCGGTCGGCCATCATTTAAATCAATCAATAATCCTCTTGGCATCCCATTACCATTCCCCGAGCACAATACGCCCGCCGTTTGAAAGATTTACGGTCACACCATTACCATTCAGCACAACGGTATTATTCACACCGTTAAAACTGAATGCGCCGGATGATGCATAAAGAGCACCACGAAATGTGCCATTGTTAAATTCAGGTGAGCCGTCTTTTGGAATATTCCATCCTGTAGCGCCAGCAACATAATTATTCGAGCGAATGTAATTACCAATTTTTGCATTGGTAATTGAACCATCCTGAATGAAAGCACTATTGATGAAAACTTGCCCATTAAATACCAAAAATGCCGCCTGATAATTTCCGGGGTCACTACCAGAATAAATACCGAACTGGTCAGCAGCAAACACTGCCGTAGATTTATAACCGCCACTGCCATCTGGCTCAATGGACATCCCAAAGCCGGTGTTGTATTTAACATTATCTCTTATAATGCCGAGATTCAGGGTATACGAAGCTTTCGCTGTGCCGTCGCTATTCACTTCTGCCGTTAATTTCTCATTAACGGCTGCGGTCAATTCACCATCAGGCCCGATTTGCGCCTGTACGTAAGTAGACAGGTCTGCAAGTCCTTTCTCAGCCGTTGCCACCGTGGTTTTCACAACTATGATGTCTGCTTTAACCTCGCCGTATTGAGCCCACTGATGGTCAATCACTGCATTATTGGTCAATGCATTTTGCAGAATACCCTCAACGTTGGTGTCAACACCCTCTTGCAGATTTTTGAATGCATCAGAATCGCGAATGCCTTCATCAATCAGATCAATCATTCCCGGAATATCTGCCGAGGCCTGGCCGGAAGCCTCAACAAAATCGGATGTACCAAACGCATTGCGAGTACGAACATAGACATAATAGGTTTTATCAGCCTGCAATCCGTGCAGTGTCCATTGCGTTGACCTCCCAAGGAATTGAGCCTGGTCTTCAACATTCGATGGATTGGGGATTTGAGTCTCACCGGAATACCAAAACTCAAACGATGTGTCTGATGTGGCGGTTATCTTCATGACCGGGACAAGGTCTGCGGAGAACAGCCCCGGCGTCCAGACGACACTGGACGGCGCTGGCGGAGCACCAATTACCATACTGATTTGGGTCTCTGCACCCTTCATGCCGTTTTCGTTACGCCCACGGACACCAAGCGTGTAACTGCCAGCATTCATACCGTAAAACTCATACCTGAACTGATCCGTTTCGTATTGAGCGACAACCTTCCCATCATCCGTATAGACGTACAGTTCAAACGCCAGCTTTTTGGTCGTGGTTGCGGTTTCCCAGGTAGCAGTGGCCTGGACCGTCTCTGAGTTCGTGTTGATGATTCGCAGGTTTTCAATGTTCGGGACTCGATATCCGTTCAGCGTATCGTTCGGGACTTCGAATACGGCGCCCTCATCAACGACTGCCTGTTTGTTCGGGTCGTGTTGGGAAGCTGTGATACTGTAAGTAGAATTATTATCTGTTTCCGCAATGCTCAGAATGCGGAAAAGGCGCACAGACAGATTGCTGGTAGAGATCGCAAAAACGGTCCCGTCACGCACCCAAACTGGCGCACTCTTCAGTGTCACCACGCTCCCACTTACCCGGGATATTTCGTGCTTAATAAACTTACCATCGCTGCCCATTATCGACATTGTGTCGCCGTCAGAGATAAGGGTCGAGTCAACGGCATCAACGGTAATATCTGCCCCTGAATGCGACATGATACGCCCACCCATTCGTGCGCCAGCGTAATCATTGTCCATAATTTCGACAATATCACCCGGCGTGAAATGGATGGCATCACGCGCCATCTGAAATGATAAACGGCTACTTTCTCGTTTTGCTGTCTCCAGCAACCATTTACCTGCTCGCCAGGCCTGCCCACGAGACGTGCAACCGAACGCTTCAAGCGTGGTTTCGTTGTAGTTCCCGCGTGCGATCATTTCATCGTCAGATACGTACTCTTTAACCTGCTCCCAGCCGTTATCCGGGTCCGTCCACGAGACCACAACAGCGTTATATTTCTCTGAGCGTTTCACCGAACTGCGGCTGAATTTGCCATCAACTACACTGGCGTTGGTAATAGTCGCTATCGGATCTTGCGGTGCATCAAGCATGACTGTCAGGCGCATGCCATCCCAAAGCGCTACCCCACGAAACATTCCGGCGATCTTGTCCAGAATATCACGCGCGGTTTCCTGCCCTGTGATATAGGCATTCAGCGTCATGCGGGGTTCTTTACCACCATAACCATCATCCACAAGCTGGTCGCAATACTGGGACAGAACGTAGAGCGCACCGTCATCAACATCGATATACCCAGCCCTGCGAGCCAGTCCGAAGCGTTCATTCTTTGCCATTTCACGAAACAGCCAGGCCGGGTTGTTAGTCCAGGCCTTCTTGAATCCCCCCGTCCACAATCCACTGTATGTGCGCATAATTGGATCGTAGTTATCTGGCACATTCACGATTAATCCGCGCAGATGATAGGTACGGCTTGGCGTGTCGGTGTACTGGTCACGGTCTATGACCGCGCCGGCAATCGCTGAGAACGGATAGCTGAGATTGTCGTCGGTGATCTCGGTGTAGCTGTTCCATACCGTACCGTTAGTCAGCAAGTCACTGGTGCTGTCCGGAGTAATGCGGCGAACACGAATATCAAATGGTTTGGTATCAGGAGCATCGATAACATGCGCCTCGAGATACTCACCAGAGATCTTCCCGCTAATCGTGACCGTTTTGGCAATGGCCCACCCTGAGGCGCTGGTGCGTGTTTCCAGCACCATTGTTACGGATGTATTATTCTGGTTGCCTTTCGAGTCCTGAGAAACAAGGCTAGAAACCCCCACGTTAAAACGTACTCGCGTAACATCCTGGTCAGTTACAGTCCGCACCAGCGGGGTGTCAAAAGTGACTTCCGTATTAACGATCGCCGTTGCTTCTACCGCCGAAAAACCATTAATCGGAGCCTGTGTTTCGGAGCCTGGTCGCCACGCAACACTCACACCGTTAACACTCACATTGCCAACAGAATCCGTTACCGGCGTTTTGTTCAACATGAAAGAGGACAGATGAGCCTGGTCAACTGGCCCGTAGATTGGGCCTTCGCTGATGAGGTCTAGAACACGGTAAAACTGTTTTGATTTGAGGTTATCATCGAGGAGTTTTGGTGTTGATGCTTTACCACCGCCAGAAGACATAGTTGCCCCTTAACTAATTGATTCTGTCCAGTCCATGTTGTTGGACGTGTCGATACCAAGACTGATTACGTTGCTACCCACCTGCATTTCACCCAACAGAATTGGCACAGGGTTTCCCTGCCCAACACGGTTTTCCGCACTGGTGAACGAGTTATTCGTGATGGAGTTCGTTTCCGCAGCCTCAGCCGATGTTTTCATTTTCATGTTTCTGGCTGAATAGACTGAGTACGCCACGGACGCAGCGGCAAGACCGATAGCTATCCACCCGGCGATGCCAATCTCAATACCAGCACCTTCAACCACAGGAATAAAGGTCACTGTGGAGCCACTATTAAGGTGTCGGTCCATATGCCAGCACATGGCGTCGCCATCAATGTCATCGCCGCCAATGCGCAATTTCACCCTGGAATTGAGGAAAGTCTTTTTGAACTCATGATTCTGAGCAAGCAGCAGGCGCAGCCCCTGCGCAGGAGTGTCGACATTTAATTCGACTTTGCTGAAATATCTGCGTAGATGCCCTGCAAATTTAAAGATGAGCACTGTTCATGCCTCCATATTGAATGCATCTGTTTAACGTATGCGGGGCGCATGGGCTCTCTCCGGCTCAGATGTCCCGCGTGGTCATGATGAAGCACCATATTGTTATCAAGCAGAAGCATTGCGTGGCATGGGTCAGCGCCGGGGAATGGCTGCCTGATAATGACATCGCCCGGTTGTGCTTTGTCTGGTGATATCTGATGAAAGCCATTTACAGGCATATTCTTCAGGTACAGGTTCTCGCCGCGCAGCCACCATCCGCTAGTTCGTTCGAAATCAGGCAGATCAACACCGCACAGGTGATACGCATCCCGGAAAACGGTGTAGCAGTCCATGACGCCATGCTCATACTTTCGGCCCAGCAGGAAAGGAACCGGCCTGAATTTCAGTATTTCCCCGCCACATGCCAGCCACCACGGCAATCCGGAAACCACCTGAGCACGGCGGTCTGCGCCCGATAAAGCGGGGAAGTCCATCGGGTGAGAGTGGAAAACCGCCGTCACCTCGCCCTGCTCCTCTGCTTTCAACCAGTCGCTATCACTGATGCGAAAGTGTTTGTCAGGCTCAGGGTGAGCATTAGAACATCGGTACACGCGCTCATCATCGATAATCAACGCACACACTTCATCCTGCGACGAGGCCGCATAGTCGAGTAATTCTTGCATCAGGAAACCTTCTGAGAGCCGGGGAAGCTGCTGATTGGCATGGGTTCTGGACGTGGATAACGGAAGCGGCAACCACTGCGTCGGTGAGAGCATTTATCTTTCGATAAATCCGTTGTCGGATTGTCGCGCTCATCAGCAACAGCCGGGCCATCGTACCCGCACCCGACGCCGCGATACTGCCACTGGCACACATCGGCAAGGATAGTTCGTGCCGGAATGATGGCGTTATCACAATCTATGGGCGTCGCCAGGGTGTAGGAAACCTGCTCAGACGTTTCCTCTGTCAACTCCTCTACAACGTAACGTGAAACAGCCTCTTGCGTCGGATCCGCATCTGCATTTCCATTTGGGAAGTTAATCTCGTCCAGGTATTTCACTGGAACCTGGCGCCGGGTGATCACCACTCCAAGCATGTCATCGTAATCGTGGTTAATGCCAGTAAGTAACCCTGTGACATTCGCGACGGTCATAGTCGGCCGCGCATAGGTTCCTTCGTTCTTCATCTCGAAGCCTTCGACAGCTATCGGATAAGCCTGGTACTGATTGCCTTTCCAGATAACGTTGCCGTAGTAGCCGTTGGTACCGGAGTGAAAACGGATGAGGTCCCCGCCGTATGGCTGCAGGTCAGCCTCGAACAGATCAATAAATGCACCAACACCAGCATCGGTGCTTTCGATAATCAGTGCTGCTGGTATATCGCGCACGGAAAACTCCCATAAAAAAAGCCACCCAATGGTGGCTACTGTTTGAATATCAGGATGTTGCTAACAGATAACCCTGGTTAATGTGTGAGTTCAGCCCGTCAGTGGTGGGACACTGGCGCATATGGCAAAGGAGGGATGGCTGATTACCTCTATAAAAAGGATGAATTATGTCTAATCACAATATTGATATTAAGATTAAAACAGATGCTAATAATTTAGAGGAAGTTAATCAGGAATTAACTCGGTTAAAGTTCGTTGTCGGAGTTCTGCTTGCAAAATTCCCACCGCTCCAGCGTGATGAATTTATCAAAGACTTGGAACGGTTTGGACTGACAGATGAAGCGGCAATTTATTCAAATTTCAACCCAAAATCTGAATAAACCATTCAAATGTAAACTTAAGGATTCAAGTCACATTGACGACACCCTTGAAACATTTCGCGGTCTGATTCTGGGCCGCTTTAACAATCCGCGAGACAACATTTTCAGCGTGTTTTTTCGCTCGCTGACTATACCCTTCCAGCGTAAATTCCGGCGCTAATTCCTCACTGTATGGAATATTAGCCAAAACTTCTGAACCAGTTTCCACGGACACATTGCTGCCAATGCGCTGTATGAATTTCATGGCTAAGTCTTTATTCATAGTAAAACCTGATCCATTCTTTTCTGGAAATTCCACCTTGAACTCCAGCGCTTCTACTCGTTGTTCTAAAGTCATAATCGTTCCCCTTATCGTGGCACTTGTTCAAACGTGGCCGTGAGTTCATGCAGCGGCCCGGTCTTCGTTAAACTCCAGGAGCGGCAGACAAATAGCGCCTGCACTCCGGTATCAGATGGCGTCCAGTAGAACGCCTCAACAGCCATTCTTGCTGTGAGAAAGGTGTTTGCCTCCTTCGCTGCATTCGGCTTGCTACAGGCGCTGTCCTCTGCCCCCTTGAACGTCAGCGAGTACTTGGCCATCAGTGGGTTGATACCCTTCGTTTGGCGCTGCTCATAACCATCACCGAGCTTAACGACGGCGACATTAGGCGTGCGCTCTACCGAGTAGCCCTTTTGTGGTGTCCATGTGAATGTTTCTGGCATATGATGTTTCTCGCCATTAAATTTTAAGATAAGGATTTTCTTCAATGCCAAAAATGACTTATGAACAAAAACAGATTGTTGCCTTAAGAACAGCGGTACAAATGATCGCCTCTGTTCTAAATGATACTCAGAAAAAATCTCTGAGAATCATGCTGGACGCTCCTAAAGAGACTATGGATGGCGTCGTGCTGGATGAATTTATTGAGGACGCTCAAGAGGTCATGGCTATCGCACGTGACATCGTAAAACTGGACTAACTCCGAGGCGGCAATGCCGCCTTACTTTCTATTCAAAATCCCATTAGGCCTTCTTTGGTCAATCATCATTTTCAGCATGTCGTTGTTCCACACCTTCCGAAGTCGAGCTATTTCCTCGTCCCCCACACCACCAGTGGTATTGATGACTAGGTTCATTACAGGGTTGAATGAAGCTCCTCCATTTCCGCCGCCCTGCATATCCTTATTGCTAATCACCCGCCCGTTGTCACCCGGTATCATGTACTGACTGCCATTGTTGGCCTTGAAGATTTCAGGCTTACCCCTCTCTCCCACGCGATACATGGAATTAGCTGATACCGGACCTCCGTGTTCACGGCCTCCCCCATAAGATACCCCGCCTATTGAAGAAATTAATTGACCGCCCGCAGCAGCAACCTGAGCCATGGCGGCCATATTCCACGGGAATGGACCAGACGCCATTGCGTTTGAGATTGCCAGTTGAAGATTTAACCCAGCTTGGGCAACTGCGAATCCTTTGCTTACAGCGAAAAGTGCTTTATAGGCGGTGCTGCTTTCTCCAGCTGACTTGGCAACAATATCTGCTAGCCCACTAAACCCTTCGCCAATTCCTCCAAGAAGCATATTCATGCTGTCAAATTGCCGTTGATTCTCATCCTTGAGTATTTGCTCTCGATCCAGCGAGGCTTTTCTGGCAATAGCCGTTTTAGCATCTTCATACTGCTGAGCGGTAACCGCCCCCATTTGCTGATACTTCTCTAAAGCTTCTAACTTTCTCTGTTCATCAGCAGCAATCTGGGCCGTTGGATCTTCTACGGTGCCGCTGTAGGGGTCTCGGGTGGTATTGGCGGCAGCCACCTCCTGATTCACGAAGCGGGTTGCCTGCTCTGCTTGCTGTCTCGCCTTAAGTGCATTGGCCTGATCCCATATTTTGGCGGCATATTCACCAGCCTGTCTTATTTGATCATCCGTGGCTGCTTTGCCCAGAGACTGCTGTGCTTGCAGGACAGCCTGTGATCTCGACAGCTCTTGAGTAGAATCAGCGGTCAGCTCAGATTTTTGCCGTAGAGCCTCCAGCTTGTCAGTTACAGCCTGTTGCTCTGATTCGAGCTTTTTGGCTGTATTAGCAGCAGGTTTGTTGGCTTTTACTTGGGCGTCAGCTATTTTCTGACTCAAAACTGCATCAGCTTTTGCGTAAGTATCCTTATCCAATAGCTTTTTGTCGTAGTTGGTCTTTAACTGAGTTCGCTGAGTTTGTAGCTTCTCTATCTCTGATTGTCCTGCACTAATGATTGACTGTGCTGAGCTCGTGGCTGACTTTGCGGCCAAATTTTTAATATAATCTGGTGATTCTTTGCCTGTGGATTGGCCTGATGTAACTGCCTCAACTTCCTTAGCTGTTTGCTTGGTAAGGTTGAGAATTCGCTGCTCACCCTTCAGACGGTCAACAGTTGCCTGAGCTAGATCTACAGCATTTTTAACACCCGATTTTCTCGCTAGGTTAAGGGAGTTTTCAGCGATTTTAAGATTGTCTGCATTCTTAATTAACTTTTGTTCTATTTGATCGCCCGCTGATGCATTGCCGGTAACGAGATTAATTGTTAGCGCTGCACCATCAAGTAATTTGGCGAAGTATTTTGTCGCTCCGATTTTTTGGTCGACTTGCGCAGCAGCCATTCCAAGGCTGTTAACCAAGGCGTTGCTCGCCTGAGCAATTGTTCTTGGCATGTCTTCAAATTTAGAATTAACCTCATCGGTCTGACGATAAATAGCCTCAAGAACGGAGCCAATATCCAACTTTCCAGCAAGCATTAATTGTCTGAGTTGATCAAATGGTATGCCCATTCCATCCGCAATTTGACGTCCCAACTCGGGCATCTGTTCAATGATTGAATTGAACTCTTCAGCCTGAATGCGCCCAGATGCCATGGATTGCATAAACTGGCGTAAAGCATTATTCATTTCCTCCTGAGATGAGCCGCCAATTGTACCGATCTTTTGAAGTGTACTGACAAGCCTTTGTACGTCACCTGATGTTGCACCGACGCTTTTCAACGTCGCGCTCATTTGTGTGAATAAATTTACAGTCTCTTTCAGGTCCGAGCCGTTACGCGCAGATATAGCCAATAATGCCCTGAAATTTGCCTCGCCCTCTGCTGCACTTTTGGATGCCATTGTCACACGAGTAGATAGCAGCTCGAATTGCTGAGCCGTCTCCACAATTTTCATGGCGGCTTGGACAGTAATATAGGCCTTGACGGCAGATGCAAGACTGGTAAATCCCCCACCCAGACTATCGGTTCTTTTCTCCAGCCTATCCAGACTACCGCCAGCCTTGTCCGCTGCTCCATTCATTTTGTCTAATCGCGCATTAACATCACGCTGAGAATCGATTAACTTTTTAACTTCGAGTTCTACTTCATAGACGATGTTTCCCAACTGCTTATCGCTCGCCATTGATTTCTCCAGACATTAAAAAACCCGCACATGGCGGGTTGTTTACACTTAGCTTCACTCTAATCAGGCGACATCATGACCGCAGAACCTGCATACTATCGCCTCTTTTTTTATCTCTTCTGCGCAATAAGGACATTTCTTTGTTTCGGTGTTGATGACTTCTTCCGCTTGAGGGTTGACTGCTTCTACGGGATTGGTAAATGCCCATACTAGTGCAACAATCCATCCAAGCGCAGTCCATCCCAGAACCACTGTTAGCACCCATATTGCAGTTGAGTTTTTGTGTCCTCTGACACTTGCGATAATTCCAGGTAGAAGATAAAAAATTATACCCAGAGCAAAAACTATCATTTCTCCCATTAGTCACCCCATCCTTCCGATTTACGCTTTGATTCAATCACGTCGAGTGTATCAAAATCTTTTTGCTTTCGAAGGATAATAGCGTACTGCCGGTATCCATGGTGTGCGGGAAGTTCAAACGCCCATGCGTGTGTAGCCATGCCATTCTTTCTTTTTATAGTATTAAGCTCCTCCCATCTTTCATCATGCTTCCTTCTCAAGGCTTGCGATGTTAATGGAGCCAATGCTATTTGCTGCTTGCATAACTCAACTGTCTTATTCAGATTGTCGCCAACAGCTCGCAGTTTATAGTGTTTCTTGATTTTTTCCTGAAGACCGAAATGAAGTTGAATGATTTTGTCGTCGCTTAAATGACGCAGCCCATCCAGCCACTCCCCCTCTGTCATATCCCTATCCCCTTTGATAAATGTGCCAAAAGAGTAGCAGGGATCGGGCGACGACAAAACCCGCAGATAAGCGGGTTAGCAATTATAGTGGGTATTACCGTTTCAACCTGTCCATTTCCGTCTTCCAATCCTCATCAGGAAGATTGTAGAAAGATAGCTTTACCCGACCACTGATAAGCGCACATATCGCCGCCTCAGTGAAAATATAAACCCCACGCAATCGCGTAGATAACTTTGTGTAGGTTAAATCTATGGATAGACCACCTTTGAAAGTATCTTTCCCATCCGATATCTCTTCGGCTTTCTGTGCTGTTTTAGCGGAAAACGACATTGCTTATACCTCAAGTAAAATGAGTAGTGGGTTTCGGCAGGATGGATACGACTTTGTTGTAAACAGCGCTGACAACCTTAAAGAAATTGCCATTGCCATCATCGAGTCCAAGCCCTTCTGGGGTGCAGTCGCGTCTGCTATTTGGGCATTTAGCCGAAGACATAAACATAAGACCGTGTATGTCGAAAAGGATGGCTACAAGTTTAAGGCATCAGGCATGTCGCAGGAAGATCTCTCCAAAGCCATCACCGATGCGACCAAACTGGTTATAACTGAACGGGAAACCCGAGAGTAAAACAAAAAGCCCACCTGAGTGGGCTACTTGCTCAGCCTCTGCTTCTTCATCGCAAAATAGTCATCAACAACAGAATCGTACTCTTCCTTTGTGAATCCTTCCTGCTGCGGGTATTTGGCATTAAGAAGCATGATGAATTCCGTCATCGTCAGGTTTTCAGCCTCTTCACGTGTCATGCCGAAGTGATGGCGGGCCGCGTTGATGTACTCACTGGCGTGAAATTCAGTAGTCATACCACCGCCTTCATGGCGCTGTAGCTTGCGCACCTTAGCTTTGCCGACAACTCCGTGGGTCATCAGATTTTGCGCAAGGATTATCATATCCTGCGCAGGCAGCAGACCAGGCCGCCACATAATTCCTCGCCGCCGTGACTTTGCAGGCTGCATCCATCCCACCAGGTCGGTAATGTCATCGTCGCAACACGCCGTGAGCACAGTATGTGCCGCCATGATTGCTTTTCGCGTTAGCAACCCACTGTGGATGTATTTAAGTACGCAATCCGGTATACGACCTTTATGAGAATACGCAGCTACAGCCCGGCGCATGAGCGGTGTAACCTCGTCGTTGCAAAGGTCGTAAAACGTCTGGACAATTTCTGCTGGCTCGGCAATTCTGGACATTGCCAAAAAAGACGGACGGAAAAAATAATCCGCATCCCCTGCGCTAATCAGGCATTCTCCAAACTCTTTAATCGGTGTCATTCATCCTCCATAACCATTATCAAGGGCAACCGTAGCCACCCTTTGTAATGGTTATGCTGTAACTGTAACTGCACAGGTGGCGGTCTTGCCGCCATCAACAGTAGTTGCTGTGATGGTTGCTGAGCCTGCCGCTACACCGGTTACCAGACCGCTGGAATTAACCGTGGCCTTGCCTGCGTCAGAGGTTGACCAGGTTACCGTTTTATTCGCCGCATCAGATGGAGATACTGTCGCTGTAAGTTGACGTGTGTCATCAACGGGAATACTCGCCGTAGTCGGGCTAACAGTTACTCCAGTAACGGTGGTGTTATTGATATCCTCAACACTGACAGTTGAGCCATCGGCCACTTTAAACTCAGTGGTAAATGTCACGATATCGTCAGTGCCACCATCGTTGCTCAGAGCTGTGATGACCATGTAACCCTGAATCATCAACTGCCCAAAGAACATACGCACCCACATTGTCGGCTGACGGCTGGCATTAACTTCACCAACGTAATATTTGATGAATTTATACACACCATACTGGTCAGCCTTATCGTTAACCCGCACCTCACCCTCAAATGACAGGGTCAGGTCGTTGGAGGTGACGATATTCTCCACCCAACCTTTAGTATCATCAGCGGATGAAGTAGTCGTGTTGGGACTCATGTCGAATGTTTTCGACGTACCAGCGGCCAGGAGTTTAAAATCCGCCTCATCCGGCACGGCATCAGCGCAACCATCTGCCACTTCGACAATGACGGCGCGACCAAATAGCTTGGTATTATCGTTCTGGCAGACTGCCATAGATAAATTCCTCTCGTTTAGATATGAAAAAACCGCCCGTAGGCGGCTTGATTGGTATGTATTTGGTTACTCACCGTACAGGCAGGCAAATTGCAAACGCCAGACCATGCGCCCATCAGTAGTTAAAACTGGTGATGGCATACCGCCCATGTTGGTGATTTGCCCGACGCAAGTGTCGGTGAGGGGATTTTGTTGAACGTAGTCGATGATAGCCTGAGCATCAGCCTCTGATTTGGCGTATTCGCCTTTCGCCTTTCCTGAAATCAGGTCGACCAACACGTAATGGTCTGATCCGATATCCCGGTCTACTGCCGTGCCGCCATTTGGCCTGAATACGATGAATCTTTCGGCTAAATTTCCGCTATCCGTCCATAACAGTGACTGAACGGTGTAGTCAGTAGTTAGGTTGGCCCTTGTAATCATATTTTTTACGCGTTGATGCATAGGAGGAGTCACAAGCTCATCTCCCTCTTAATGGCCCTATCTATGGCATCCTTCATATCTTCGAATCCTTTGGTAAGGAACTCTTTCTGAGCTGTTGCCCGGCGGAAGGTTTGCGGAACATTCGGATCATGCACATAAATCGCGTAATTAGCCGAGTATCCCACCCTGCCAGTTACTTTAGCCCCGTTGACGTAAAGCTCACGGAACTGACTATTGAGCAGCGTAGACGTATCTATGGGGGTGTATAGCGCCGCCTGAGAGCTGCCGATAATCAATGCTGATTGAATGGCTCGGACTACCTTACGGCCCTGAACATCATGAATAATTCGGTTCAGATTAGCCTTTGCCTCGCGAATACCGTGAACTTTAGCGCCCATGGCTAGACTCCCGTCAAAATTGCGAAATCATCAGCCAAGCGCTCGAACGTATCGGCATACTGTATAACCTGCCTAACCTCATCAGCGCCGGCCACAATCGGATCAGACTCGGTTGACTCGCCAATCAGCAGGTAATCACCTGCCGCTGCCAGCGCATACTCAGTCCAGATAGTGTTCTTCACGACGATTTCAGCGCCCAGGCTGCCGATGCGCTTTGACAGGCCGCCCTCGTAATCACAGAGAATCTGCTCAGGCGGTTCGTAGCCTCGCGGGTCGCCATATTCATCATTACCTGCCAGCTTTCGCCAGATGGTCGCAGTGGCGGTATAAGACCAGTTAGCAACCGAAGACATGCCCTATTCCCTCCATCGCAGTACAATTGCGCCTGTCTCCCGGATTCGCGGGCAGTTGATGAACCACTCGCCGTCCGATTTAACATAGCCGGTCGTCTCCCGCCCGGTGTCCGTTAACACCCAAACACGGGCGAATGATCGTGGCATGCCATGCTTAACCGATTTCCAGTTCATGAATTGCGCCCAATAAAAAAGCCACCCTGAGGTGGCCTGATTGCGTTACGAACTATCGCCCGTGATTTTCGTGGAATCCATACTTAACTTCAGCCATCTTCCTTGCAGCTATCGCATCGTTTTTATCTACGAAATAGCCGAGATATACGAATTTGTTGCCGTGATAGATATAGGCCTTCCACTTATTATCGCGTGGCACATAGCTAACCCCTGCAACTCCGCTTGAATTATTAGCTGGCATTTTCTGGTTTGTGGCGTTACCGACAGGATCGGTCACTCGCAGATTGATTATCCTGTTGTCTGACCGGTCTCCATTGATGTGATCAATCCATCCTTCCGGGTATTCACCATAATGCATTGCCCATGCAATGCGATGAACACCCATCGGTTTTTTGGAGACTTCAACGCGCCAGTAACCTTTATTCATCGAACCGGCATTTTTACCAGCAAACCGTGCATTCCATGCAGCATGGTCCCGTTCTCTGCCGAAGTGTGTGATAGGCCGAACTTTCCAGACCATCAGGCCTGATAAGTGGTCATAAGAAAAACACTCATGCAAATACTCAATGCTGGGGCATTCAGAATTGTTCATGTAACCTCACAGTAGGTTTCACAGATGATGTGGTGCGGCAGGGAGGTCTGTGTTCCTCCTTTTCGACTGGCCGGTCTAGCCGCGTGCTTATTTTACCGCTTTCAGCACCCACCAACAACGAGAAAGAGCCCAACGCTGCTACCGGCGCTGATGGGTAACTCTCCTGCGCAGCCGCTGGTATCGAGTTTCGCCAGTGAGTCGCGCAACCAGGTGATGCTGTCATCGCCATATTCAAACGAACGGGACGCACCAGACGGCGCGCCCTGCGATTTGATGCGACGCGCGCCGGACGACGTAGCCATCAGCGCAGCGGCATACATCAGGATCAGCTTCGCTGTGCACTCGTCATGCCCCGCACCATCGAGGCACGGGATAATCTTGTTCACCACGCAGAGAATCGGATCGAGCAGCGCCGTCGGAATGGAGTAACCCAATTCACCGAGGAACGCCTGCACGTCTGCCGCCGTGATTGGGTCAGCCATGGTTATTTACCTTTTTTCTTGCTGGAGTTGTCCTCCGGCGGCTCCGCAGCATCAACGCCCGGCGAGGCCACCTCAAACATCTGATCGTCATCAGTGAGGATTTCCACCAACCCGGCATTCTCCCAACGGTGCGCAGTACCACGATCAACTTCCACCTTTGAACCAACCTCCAACTTTCGGAGGTTGGCACCAGTGAACAGGTTATTGCCAATTACCTTTACCAGTACCATTCGAACATCCTTAGCTGCTCGCGAAGAGCACGCCGTGTTTCAGGTTGATATCCTGCTTAACCATCAGGCCAGCAGCTCCCCAGGTGCGCCAGATATAATCGCTGTTGTAGAACTGGCGAGGGTCTGCAACGGTGCCAACGGCCTGACCAACAACAGGAGCAATGACACCAGCAGCCAGAGGCACTACCAGAATCTGGTTACCTTTTAGCTCAGCATCTTCTTTCACGGCAGCGATACCGGACAGCTTCAGGATTTCATCCAGTACGGTCCGTGTCTTGTTCTGGGTATCGAAGTACTGCTCCCAGTTAGACATAATTTCACTGGATACATACCAGGTCTGCTGGCCATATTGATGGTTCTGAAGTTTCAGGACATCACGCAGTGCAATGGCACCTTTGCGGATAGCATCAGGGTCGGTGCTGGTTGAAAAGTTGATGTTCAAACCAGATGCACCGAGATCAACCAGGCCGACGCGGTCATCGTTCTTCAAACCTTTCCACGTCTTACCGTCGAAGGTAACGAAGTTCCCTTCAGAGTCACGGAAGCCGTTGAACATGTAGTCCACAATTTTGCGACGAACGTCGTCAACCGAACCGCGTTGGGCATCAGCCAGCGATGCCAGGGCTGAACCTTTATTGAAGATTGGATCACGCCAGTGGAATTTAAAGCCGGAGTCATGCACCGGCACCATTGTGCCGTCGAAGCTGTACGCGCGAGCATCCAGCGCCGCACCAATTTGTCCAGACATCGAGGTGTGAGCCCAGCCACGACCGCCGGTACGTGCGTATTCGTACACCGACTCTTCCAGTCGTACGGAGCGAGACAGTGGCATCAGGTCGTTGAACAGTGTGAACTCAGTGTTCGGCTCGAACTGGGCCAGAACGGTCTGATCGTACGCACGATACATGCGACGAATATCATCTACTGCGTTCACAGCATCCAACTGGCCTTGCTCACCAAAGCGAGCCCGAGCGATGAAATCGGCCACGGCCTGGGCGCTCATATTGCGCGCCATCTCCAGTTCGCGGAACTGCGCCTGGTTTACTTCGAGGTTACCGGTTCGTTCACCGATAGAACGGGAAAATACAAGCATTCAGTTGCTCCTTACTTGATAACGACGCGCAGAAGATCCCCTGCGGCAACGGTGTACGCCGTGTCTTCTTCGACAAATGCGCGAATGGATTCATCGGCCCCGACAGCTTTCACTTGCCCATCAGCGATGGATAGCGGCTGGTCTTTTTTGTACGTACCGGCAGCGGCGCGTACGTTCAGGAACATTCCCTGCATCGGATGAATTCCCACCACCAGTTCATTAGCCGGGATTGCATCATCAACCGTCTGACAGCGCAGATAATCGAAGTCGGCGACATAGAGCATCGCCTTTTCGTTACCATCAACTGACGCAGTAAACTTGCCCTCGACGAAAGTACCGATGGTGCCGGGCTTAGTAGCCGCCGCAGCAGCACCTTCGCGGTTTAATAGTGGGTTGGGGAATACGCCGCCGGCGTGAATTACGTGTTTTCCATCTTTAGCCATTTTTTTACTCCGGCATTTCGCTGACTGATTGGGTGTTATTGGCCTGGCGGAATGCACCATTCAGGCCGGTGGATGTCTGGCACTGAGCAAACAGCTCTTTCAGCGGCTCTCCGTCCAGTGCGTTCACGGCGACATCGGTCATGCCGAACTTGGCTTTCACCGCAGCGCGCTGCTCTGACTTCTCTTTATCGGCATTAACGGTCATACCAGATTTAACCGCGGCGAGATCGTCAGCAAACGGCTTAAACCATGCCGGGGCTTCTGCCTGGTTGTTGGCGCGATCACGCTCCTCTTTTTCAGCTTTTTCGCGGGCGGCCTTCTCTTCAGGCGTTTCTTCTTTTTTGCTGTCAGCGTTTTCTGCCAGCATCTGGTTATATGCGTCCATCAGTTCGGCATCGGTTTTACCCTCAACCGATTTACCTTTGGCGTTCAGCGCATTAACGATGAGCTCTTTCATCGGGTCTGTTTCCTTCTGGGTTGAATCGCTGTTGGCGCCGAAAAACGCCTTTAGCTGGTTGAAAAATGTTTTGAATGCTGGGTCTTGCTGGTCCGGGGTGGTGGACTCTTCGAGATTGACGACCTCGATTTCGACCTCATCACCCTCGGAGTTAACGAAAATTCCAACGCCCTCATCCGGCGTTCCGGCGCCCGGCTCATCAAGCAGCACCGCCACATGGTCAAACATCATGTTGGTGGCGATCTCGTTGTACTTCTTACCCTTCGATTCGCCGTTGGCGGCAATGCCGGAATAAAGCAGGCCGGTGGAGATGTGGATTGGGTCGGAGTTGGTACCCGCCAGCATCTCATCCAGACGGTTAATGAGGCGCTTGCCCTTGTCGCTGGATTCGGCGTACTGGCGGTTGACGTACATGTCTCCCGTCACTTTTCCGTCGTTGTGACTGACGTTCTGAAGCCACGCCCCGACGTGGTACTCGTTCACCGCCCGAACATCTCGAGCCGACACATGCTTGCCGTCCACTTTCGGGTGGCCCAGCGGCATCGGATTACGCTCGAGCGTGTTGTAGGCCTTTTCGATTTCTGCTGCCGGGTACAACTTCCGGTTCATCACGATATCGTCCACGACAGGCGTGATGCCGCGAACCACGATATGTGGCTTGCCGTCGATGGTTTCAGTTGTGATATTTGAAGCGGAGTTGACGACGGTCAGCACGTTAACGCGGTTGCGTTTCATGCTTGGTCCTCGTTATTGGATTTTTCGTAGCATCGGCGCTCTACAGCACCAGGGGAAATAGTCCAGCGCAGTGACGCACTGGTAGCTCACGGTTCGACCGCAACCACAGCACCAATAAACAGTCACGCAGCCTCCTTGGTGGTCCACTGCTGACGCTCTTTCTTCAGCTTATCTTCCAGACCTTCGTTGAAGATGCTGCCGTCATCGTTGAGTAAGACCGGTATCTGACTGCAATAGCAGTTGTATCGGTTGCCATTCTCGGCGTAGAAGTCCCGAACTTCTTCGGTGGTGTAGACCTTGCCGTGACGGCCTCCATGCCACCATCGAGTCGTTGGCTTGAGCGCTGACAGCCATAGAAGGCCGGTATTCAGACCCAGCCTGTCAGATGCCCAGTCGGCTTCATTCCATTGTGCTTGTCGCAGCGCGCCGACCTGCTCAGTCTGAGCGATGTTCTTCGCCTTCGACATGCTGACATCGAGGCGTTTGCTGATAACGCTGGCCGTCTCGCGAGGATTTACCCCTCGCGCTACCGCATCGGTGATGATGCTGGTCAGGTCGCCGCGAGCTGTATCGCTGATAACCTTCCAGTCACTGAAAGTTGTCAGCCGTGCCGCTGCTATCTGGTTCAGATAACCGGGGCTGCTTAAAAGCTGCTGCATCGTCGTCTGACTGGCGTATACCTGAGACTGCACCGACAGGTTGGTGTAGGCGTTTAGTGTGCCTCGTTCATATCCCGCAATGACGTAATCCATCACCCATAGGTTCTGGCTGCCGCCATAAAGAAGTTCATCATCCAGAATCGACTGCACAACCTGCATCAGGTCGGCCAGCTCAGCGGCGGTCATGTCATAGATGAACTTACCGGCATTGACCTGGTACAGAGAAGGTTCTGCACCTTGGTTGTTGCACATCATCCAGGACTGCTGTGAGTTCGTTTCTCGATGCTGCCCTGTCAGCCTTATATCAAATAGTTCCTTTAGCCTGCGCTTAATGTTCAGATACCGGTCTTCGATATCATTGAACATCTTGCTGACCTGCCGCGATGACTGCGTAGGGTCAACTTTATTGCGCGGTACGATTGGCGTCCCGATTCTGGTTTGTGCTGTCATCATCTGTCAGCGGATCCTTATCGGTTTGCTTTACATCAGGGTTAGGTGGTTGCGCTACCTTGCGAGGCTCCAGTTCGCCGACTGCGCGGATTTCGTTTTCATCCACTGCCGGAGTGCCGTATGCCTGCTGAGTATCTTTCGCCACTACAGCCATTGCCTGCATGTTGGCAATCTTCTCTTTTTCGCTCGGTGCGAGAAGATCAGACCATGCCAGCGTGATCTCTCCGGATGATGGCGGGTCAATGACTCCAACCGTCCAGAAGCGTTGAAGCACGCTCTCAACCACCATCGACTGAAATCCCCAGCGGCGACCGTTGCAGCGCTTTGCCCAGTCCGTTTTGTCCTCATCGGAGGCAAGGCGCCCTGTCTGCTGACCGAACAGAATGGTGAACGGGCACTGAATCGAAGATGAAAACTCGTTGGCGGCCACCGTCCATGTAGGAGATGGATCAGCAGCTGCAACGGAGAGCACCGACGGCGTGCCGGCCTGCATTACCAGGGCGGCATCAGTGCCTCGGTTCATCTTGGAGACTTTGTCGTTGAGAGCTTCGCCAAGGTCTTTGTAGCCAGCGTCTGTGGCTGCCTTCGTCAGGTTCGAAATGTTGGTTTCTTTGTCGAACGCAATACCGAGCTGGCGGCTGGCATTCTTCAGGAACCCTTCTGCACTGCCGCCCGATACTTTTTCAAGGTCAAGCAGTTTGTTATATCCCGCGCGCAGGAAAGGCACACCAGAGAGCATGTTCTCGTCTTCTGAGCCTTCGCAAAGAATGATGATTCGCTCAGGGTGTACAGTAACGCTGCGCGCCGGTCCATACGTACCATCATCCCCTATTGGCTGCTCGTTAAAGTTGTACGAAACTGGCTGGCCGTACGTTTCTGAAAGCGTGTCGGTGTCGAAGTTGCCCGGCTTTATCTGCGACTCCCACGCGGGGAGCAGCTTAACAATGGCCTTGTCTTTCAGCAGCGCCACCACCGACCTGTCTACCGGCTCATGCCACTCCCTGCCGTCGCGGAACTGAATGAGCAATGCCGAGTACCGGCCAACAAGATTGCGGCGATCCGCATCCTTAATTTTCGGCCAGTGCTTCTTCAGCAGCTTAGTGGCTGACTTTTCCCAGTCCGTTGTCTCGGTTGACTCCTTGCCGTCGTCACCGTCGATGATAGTCGGGTTATCAACCCAGCACGAATCAAGAAGCTTATGTACGGCAGCAAACGCCACCGCGTTCCGCTCATAGGCCCGGTAGTAGCGGTCGAACTCGAGGCTGTTTGGATAACCGAACTCATCCCACAACTTCGTGCGTTTGGTGTTTCCCGGCTGACCTGCGTACAGCATGCGCTGCCGCCCGATAGCATCAGCAAGGGCATTAACGAGGAATGAAACCTCGCTTTGTTGTTCACTCACTGATGAGCTCCTTAGAAGAATACTGCGCCGACCTGCTTGTGGTTGTTCTTCGCTACTGCAAAGTAACGGAAGCCGTCAGCACCGTGTGATGTAAAGTCATGAAGCGGCTTGTCTTTCCAGCAACCGCGCTTGTCGTCCCACTCCTTGCGGTAACCTTCGAGGTGAGATATTCCCTCTGCACATTTATCCTCATCGAAGACGCAGGACGGGAGAATTTCACGCACCGACTCAATGCCAGTATCGACCCCCGTTTTCGGAACAACATTGAACGTCATCGAGTACACCTGACCATCGATTTCATATCCTTCCTGAGCAAGCTCTTTACGGGATTTTGCGTCAGCTCCGAACTCTCGGTTCTCGATGTCATGCGGCCCCCAGTGTTCGCCGTACTCATAGCCCCTGTCCTTCAGCACCTTCATATAGTGCCTAAGTCCCTCGCCAGAGTTTTCGTAGTAATCGATGATGTGGAACTCTTCGCCAACCTCACGAACGAACCAGATCGCCGTGGAATCGCCCACGCCGATATCCCAAAACGTGTGGACTGGCAGGTGTGAGTTATCCGGGATTTTGCCGATTCGCTTATTGGTGTAGAGCCAGCGGAACTGTTTGGCGTAGTACGCGCCCTCAACTGACTGCTGGAATGCCTCGGCCGGAATGGTCGGGTATTCGCGCTTCATGTCGTCGCCGAGCGTTTTCTCTTTGGCGTAGTACCATGCTTTCTGGCGTTCGTTGACGACTACGCCGTGCTTCGCCTCCATCTCGGAGAAATACTCAAGCAGGCGCGCCGGCAGAGGTTCAACAGGGTCGATTGCGTACTGTGGGTTCTTCCACCAGGAGAAGAAGAAAAATTTCCAGTCCAGTGCTGAAAGTGGCTTACCCTGGAGCAACGCTTTCTCTGCCGTCTGGCAGTAATCGAAAAAGTAACCCGCCCGACCCTCTGCCGTACTCTCGATTGTAGCGAAGCATCCCGTCGATACAGCTTCAAACGCACCAGTGACGATCTCACGGGCTTTGTCTGGATACTTGGCGCATATCTTCCCGAACTCGGAAACGTGCAGGTAACGCAGCGTACCGCCACGGAATGAAGTGCTGACATATAACGACCCACCCTTCTGAAATACCAGCTCCCCTGAAGAGTCATTGCTCGCCGGGTTCGCAGCTTTTATTTCTTTTGGCAGCTTGTCGTATGCGTATTTGACCTTCTCGCGGAACAGGCGCTTTGCGTCATTCAGCGTGTGGGCTATTAGCGCGCACTTCGCCGACTCGAACAGTGCCGCATCGAGCTGGATAATGCACACCTCAGTGGTGAATCCGAGCTGCCGAGCTTTCAGGATGATGTTACGGGTGTGGATCCCCTCGAAGTATTCCCGCTGTTCAGGTGTCATCCTGAAACGCGTTGGCTTTCCCTCTTTGTCGGTGATCCAGTAGAGATTATTCAGCCGCCAGTCTTTATCGGACAGCAGCTTGATGTGCTCAGGTTTCATTACGCCCCCTGAGACAGTGAATCCATAAGGTCAGAAAGTTGCTTAACAGAGTTGTCGCCTTCCGGCCCGTCGATATCGTAGGCTTGTCGCTCAAGTCCTATCAGGTTCTTCAGCGCGTCGCTCAGTGCCTTAGCCGACTTAACGCGCTCCGGCATGCTGATGACCTTGTGGTAAATCTCATTGAGCTTATCCAGGCCTTTGTCGTTGGGGTCAAGCATCAACTCTCCGAGCTTCTCCAGTGCGGCCACGTCTGCGCACTCTGCGCCAAGTTCATCAAACAGGGCGTTGGTTATCTGCCGGGCGCGCTTAATGTCCCCGCGATGCTCCATGCGGACGTTGGCTATTACCTCGGCCGTCGCCTCGATGAGTACGCGTTCGTTAAAAGTGACTTCACTGCGTACCTGTTTGCGTACCTCCGCTTTGCGTACCAAATCGTCAGCGCGTTCTTTCACCTTTGCATTGAGGTCACGCGACCAATCATCGCGCTTGGCACGCTTACGGATAGCCCCTTCGCTTATGCCATGTTGCGATGCTATTTCACGTAGAGACATCACCCCGGCCCGGTAAGCCGTCTCGATAGCCTCCCAATCCGGTTTTGCCATTACTGTTTCCTCAGGTTGTCATTATCGAAGCCCCTCAGCGAAGAGCTTCTGTAATGAAGAGCCGTTGTGAAAGTGGCTCTCTGAATCCTTGATGCTAATGGGTCATGCCCAGATAGCTTTCGTCTATTGGCATCGTCAATCGCCCTTTTTCATCGCGACCGCCAATGTCCTCAAGCATGTCGCCAAACTCATGAATTAGTGCATTCATATAACGAACTCCAAGTCGATTTAATCTTGGGGGCTTTCCACCACAAAACACTGCCCGAGGGTCTGGCTGGCTATCAACACTCAACAGTCGAATGTAAAAGCGAGCACGCCACGATTCATGTCGCCTTTCAGCAAGGTAACCATCAAGTAGCGGCATGAGAAAGTGGCGATCCACTTCTATGTCACCGGATGAATAGCGATAAACGGGCCGGCGGTTGGTAGCCATTAAATGCAATACATATGCCTCAGCAACTCGCCAGGCAAAGAATTCGTGAGGCTTTATGGCTTCCATTATTCAATCCCCGGCATGTTTATCTGAAGTCTGGCGTATGCTTCATGTCGATTGTTGACCAACTGACGCTTTCTGCCGCCAACACCCCAAAAGTTCATAGTGCGGGCGCAGTCACTCACAACCGCTGATTCCTCTTTGAAGATATGATCGGCCATATTTGCCTCGGCCATATAGCTGGCTATCGTGACCATCTCACCAGAGAAGAATTTGTCCAATACCGTGTAGACTCCAACCTTGAATGCAGGATCGATGTATCCGGCATACTCATAGGCGAGAAAACGGGTGACATAAGTTCCACCGCTACGACCTTTGATGATTCTAAATGGTGTAGATTCTCCACCTTTAACTAACTCATTGATAAATGAGCGAGTAACTGGGCTTCTTAAGAAGTCTGTTGGTCGAAGGTTGTCGACATTTTTACCAGCGGCTTTTGCCGCCTTCCAGATGTCGGTAATAGAAATGAGTTTTTCATCATCAATTCGCACGGGCGTATCGAACAATGCCAGTTCTTTCATTTGGTGATTTCCTATAGAAACGAGCCTCGTTGCCCAGAAACGACGCCCACAGAGAGGTCACCACCTATAACGGCGTTTCTCCGAGGCTAGTTTCTGTAAGACTCTGTGTTTGATATGCGCCGGGCATGGCGCGGAGGTTTACTGCATAAAAAAGCCCCGCTAATGCGAGGCTCTGGCTTTCTCTATTTTCCTAATCCCTGAAAAATTGTTATTCCCCTTTTCTATCGTCGCCAGCAGCGGCTCAATCCAGAGAACTGCCTTACAATAAGTCATTGAGTTGGCGGCAGCGGTACTATCATCGGCTGCGTTAGTGTTCCCGGTATCGGGGTGCATTGCGCTGGCACGTAAACGGTTCGCGTAGTTGAGCAGCCCGCCAGCGACATCAGCAGGAACAGGCAGATCACAGGTTTTTTCACGTCGGAGAATCTCCCGATATTCGATGACTGTTTTCTCGATGCCGGCATCTATCAGCGAGTTAAGATGGTTGGCATTCTCTGCCACCTGGTTAAACCGGTTAAAGTTGAAAGCCTGAGTGGTTATTACCATCGCCTGCAATGCGTTGTCACTGCGCAGTACCCGGTTGTCACTTTCTGATGTGGCCAGCGCGGCATTGCTGCGCGTAAGCAGTACGCAGAGCACCGCTATGACGATTACGACGATCACCAGCACGATAAAGCGCCAGCCGATTTTCAAATCCGCCAGCGTGATCATTTCAGACCATCCAGGCAGAGTTGCTTCTCCGCGTCACGGCGCTTAACCAGACCGGGCAAGATGTTTTCCCCTGCGTATACCCAGCGCGTGAACTGGTTGCATGCTGAAGTCCATGCAACTGGACCCTCGCGCAACATCGCGTAAAGTGTCGAT
Organism: Kluyvera fluvialis; assembly: GCF_059725275.1. Lineage (NCBI taxonomy): Bacteria > Pseudomonadati > Pseudomonadota > Gammaproteobacteria > Enterobacterales > Enterobacteriaceae > Kluyvera > Kluyvera fluvialis. The sequence continues at coordinate 3,576,717 of NZ_AP046142.1, forward strand.
TTCCGCATAGCGCCACAACCCACGTTGAAGGTGATAGAGGTAACAGCGGAGAATGTATCGTCGCTGAGTCGCTTGCCGCTGGCGTAGCTGTTAACACACCTCTCCGCCTCCAGAATGTTCATTTCCCAGTCGCGGGCGATTTGCTCATCCGTTTTTCGGACACCAGCTTTAACGCCGTGGGTATTTCCGATGCCGTCGGTCAGTATGCCAGCCGGGCATACATAGGGATCGCGTCGGCAGGATTCGGCGTTGCCTATTAACTCCAGGCCGCGCTCGTTAGTGCGAACATTGCCGGCACTAAGGATAATAGCGATAACCGTGCCTATGGAACATGCCACGCCTACCACGCCACCTGCTTTTTTAATCGCTGACATATCCCACCTTTTTCATAGCTTCTGTAACCACCTCGGCTGATGCCGGTCTTTCGTGCTCGGGCTTTTTCGCCACATCCTGGAGGTATTCTTCCAGTAGACGCGTACGTTTCTTTTCTTCCTCCAGACGAGCGCGTTCGTCCCGACGCTTCGCGTAGTACGTCTTTATTGTGAAGTACGCCGAAATCACCGCACCAATGATGAATACATAGTCCTGAAGAGAAAGAAGAGAAAAACCTGCGAGCATCGATGACCACCAGTAAGGGAGGTTGTGTCCGTCAGTAGGGTTCATTCGCTGCATATCCGCACCTCCGCTTGCTGGGGGCGCTGTGTTAGTCAAAGGAGTTCAGGCTCTCGGGCTGATTTAACAACAACACACGTCGAGGGTTTTTCCCGGAGCCTGAAAAGAAAAAGGGCAGCCAATTAAGCTGCCCGGAGTTATTCGTTGCACCACGTTATTTTGTGGTTCGCTTTATATAAGACATTCACCCGATGGAGTGACAAGCCACGCTGAATTAAATTCATCCTGAATGTCACTGCTGAGATGTTCCTTAATCCATAATTTAGACATATATGACATCTATTCGCCCACACTGTCCATCGTGGGCTTTTTTCCTGATTAGATACCTACAAGAATGGCTTTGCAGTCGTGATCCCAGTTAGCAGAGGTTCAGCAATCTGGCTCAGGACTCTCGCGTATGAGCTTCAACGTGTCGTGCAGCACGTATTCACTCAAAAGCCCTGGCCGGATTGCAGACATAAAAAAACCCCGCTGATGCGGGGCCTTGAATTCACTACCTGTCAATGAATACAACAATGACAAGATATCAGATTTACACGAAATATAGCCTTTTCAGTTCGGTTTTGCAAGATTTACATCCAAATTTGTCGCCTTCTGTTGTGAACGTGATCGCGAAACCGAAAGAAGAGCTTGGTTATCAAGCTGCACGAATGCTTGTTTCATCGCCAGCCAGTGCGGTAGGTAGGTTTCAGTCCAAGTTGCCTTTGCCACTCCTACCAGTTCAGCCAGCTTCTGATATTCATATGCCTCCTTCCCTGCCAGTTCTGCTTTGACATCCTGCGCCGCCAGCCAGATAAGCGCTTTCAGTCTGTCCATAGTTTTTCCGGCTACCTTCTTCTCTCCCATCTGCGCTTTGAACTCTGCCCACGCCCACTGTGTGATAGCCACCTGATACTCGAAACGGGTGTTCTCGCTGTAGCTCCACAGCAGCCATGCTTTCTGGTGTTCATCGAGTGACAACACAGCGCGCCGCCATGACGAAGTGCAATATTCGACGTGATTGACCAGGGGAATATGTGAGCCTTTGGCGCGAGATTGCTTACCGGGTATGGGCGGGTTGTCGAGCATTATCATCTTCCCGGTCACCTCATCCATTACGCGCGGTTTCTTACGCTTAAACGTACCGGTATCGAACTGGGCATTCTCCAGCCATGCCATTAACTGGCCTTTCGTTGCTCCACTCAGATCGGCAGTCGCTACGATCAACTGCTCACGCACATACTGCAAATATTGAACGTTCATTAATCGGCTTCCTTCTGAGGTTGTTTGTTCTGGCTGTGCTTTTCCACTGGCGGTTGTTTGGCTCTGGCTAAACTCTCGGCTTCGTACCTTTGGGATTCGGTTAAATTCATATGCCTAACCCCTCATTAGTCTTTTGAGCATTTGGTATTTTTCAGCATATCGAATTGCTCTAATCTTTATGCTGATCTTCTTTTTGAGCCTCTTGTGCTTAACCCATTCCCTAATTAGGAAGCAGGCCACCGCAATGAGATATGCCGATAGAAATACAGCGTCTGTCATGCGGCATCCTGTTGGCGCGCTCGACGCTTCTCAAGCTGTCGGGCTTTGCGTGTGAAAATGGATTTGATGCGTTGTAGGTATGGGATATCGAACCGGCGAGGCTCGTTGTCGGATTCAAGTCGCTCGACGCGCTCCAGGCCAATTCGTTCAATCAGGCGAATGCGGTACTCGACGGCATTGCCACTTAACTGGCGGTTGCACCGGGTACAAGCCGAGTGAACGTTAAACACGTTGAATTTGAGATGTGATGCCGCACCGCGGGAACGGTAATGACTGGCGTCAATGGCGCTTCCGGTCAGGTAGTTGTTTTTCCCAATGAGTGGATTACCGCAGCTGACACATTCTTTCCCATCATCGCGGATCCTGATGTACCGGTTGAATGCAGACTGAGCCTCTTTGTCCCATTGGGATTTCGTCTTGAAGGATTCGCGCATCTTCTGACGTCGGGCCCGGCCCTCTTTATCAGCCTGGTGCTTATCCTTGATGCGCTTAGCCTCGGCCTTCACCTTCTCTTTGGTGCGCAGTTCGATGGCATAGATAGCTCCGTGCGCAGGGCTGCACCAACGGATGTTGTCATATTGCGGAATGAACCACTCGTTGCAAACTTTGCACTTACGGCGGGATGGTTTACGCATCATGAAGCCCTCCCGAAGTAATCACCACGGTAGCGGACGTCTCGAAGCTGGATGTTCTGACTAACAGCGAATGCCTGGGTATATTCAATCAGGCTATTCATGCGTTTTACGCCCATTGATGATGTGCTTTCACGAATGGCTACCAGCTCACCCTCAAGGCCAGCGATAACCTTCCCCTGACCGCCGGTCGCAATGGAATGCCCGGATACCAGAATTGATTTCCACGACGGGAGCGACCACACGGAGCCAGCCCAGCGGATTTTTGCTTTCGAGAAATCTCCGCACAGAGCGTGGAACAAAGCATTTTGAGGAAGAGTACGCTTAGGGTCAGCAAAGCTAACCACAAGCGGCATAGAATCGCTTACGGGCTGCTTGTTGATGTAGTCAATGAGGTTGCGACGAACCTGTTCGTCACGGAGATAGAATTTTACGCCCACGCTTCACCTCCGCAGAGGTTAAACGCAGAATGCAGAAAATCACAGGTGCTGAAAAGCATCTGTGGCAGGTGTAAATATTCAAATTGTGGTCGCATTTAAGTCCCCTTAAATGCGCGAGAGTTACCGCCGGGCGTTCAACTCCGACGGCATCTCAATTATACCACCGAATGATGGTTTATCAATGTTGCTTGACGTTGAATTAGTAGTATGCGCCAACTGGCATAGCAATCATCTCGGATACAAAAATGCCGAACCTTTTAGCCGTTCCCTGAATGATTTCACCTGGTGAGTTAGCGCCACCACGGAATGTTTCCTCCTGACCGGTAACCACGTCTTTGTAGGTCAGGGTGATGATGTAGCGGAAAGTGGGAGCATCGTGTCGGTGGATTGGGCGGGTTGAAACGGGTTTTGTTACAGGCTCGCCAACCTCACGATCAAGAATATCCAGCACCCAGCGACGGAACTCTTTAGCAACAGGAGTGCGGGCAAACATGGCTATCAAGTGAGCTCCGCGCAGGGAGAAAATACGTACTGTTTTCTGATAATTCCCTGAGGCACTCAAATTGAGGGTCTCAGTCATATCGTCGCGAAACTCATCTGAGTTGCGATCATAAATCTGAGTAACGGCATCGGATTTTTTGTATCCAAGTGCCTGAGCTATCTCAACGGCGGTGAGCCAGATTTGATTATTTCGTTTTACGGGGGTGAATTTTGTATCGTGTAATGCGAGCTGATTTTTCATAGTGATAATCTCGTTTTGAATTTGAGTTATCACCACCAGTGACGCCAATCATGGTGGTGAACTGTGCAAGGTTGGCGTAACCGGTCAAACGAAATCCGGCGCTTCCGAAGAAGCCCTCACACAGCCCACCATAAATCGCGAATGTGACTGTGCTTAGCGCATAAAAAAACCGCTTACGCGGCCATGCGTCGTTTTGATATCCGGGACGCCAATCCCGACAACCGATTTTGCGGCTGCACAGAGAATATAGCCTCGGACATCTGTTTGTGTCAATTACTCACGCCGCTTTGCGATAAAGCTGTTCACATGAAGTCTGACACTAAGCCGGAAAGAACAAGACCGGCAATAATCGTAAATGCAGATATCAACCCGCACACTGGGGTTCCCCATTCAATACCCCCAGCAAGCGCCACAAATAACCCAGCAAAGAGCACAGAGATAAATGTAAAAATGAACTTGCTCATCAGCTTTCTCCTTCGATAACCTGGATGCCAGCAGCGGACAGACACTTCTCAACCGCATCAAGGCAGCAGTTCCACGTATGCGCAGTGAATGGCACGTTTGAGATATCAACTCGCGGTGGCAGCTTCACGGTGACGGTGCGGGACTCCAGCGCAGGGGGTACGGTGTAAAGCGCAATATCACGCCCCTGTGAGTTATCAGGGAATCCGCGAAGATATAGCCCGGTGGCCTGCATGTTGGTGATTTCACATTTCTCAGTCCACGCCACCGGCTCAGTGGTGGCCTTCTCCAGCTCCCCGATGCGCTGCTGCGCCTTCTCCAGCGCCTCTACCAGCGCCAGAACGTTGGATGTTTCGACATACAGGAAGCCATTCGCTAACGTGGCTTGCTGTTTCATGCGCTGCGCCAGTACGGTGATATCGTTCATTGGGCTGACTCCTGGTTATCTGCAAGAACTAAACGACCATCACATAGTGCCTTGATGATTTCCTGATACTCCCACCCGAAGTACATGCTCTCGACGTAGACACGCAGAGGTGGATAATCATGCTGCTTACGGCGAATGAAAGCCTCTGCTGCTTCGCGGGTAAAGTGAGCGTTGATGTTATGCCATTCTTTACGAGTCCCGCATACAGTGTGTCCGTCAAGGTCAGCCAGCACTTCCCACTGAGCTTCTTCATCGAGATCGGTAAAGGCCGTATCACACTGGTCAATGCAGAAGGCGTTTAACTCTTCCTGATCATGTTCATCAAGATCGTCCCAATACTCTTGCGGGCAGCCCCATTCGCATTCTTCGAAATGTACTATCTTCGATTCGCCGTACTCCTCCGCCAGGCCATAAATGGTTTCCTGCTTCTGAACCATGAAAATCGGATCGGCGGTAATGTGACGATTTACACCTTCGCCTCGGTGGTGATACTTCAGGCGCTCAATGAAATCGGCGAAGGTTTCTGGCGTCAGCTTTGCGCCATTTGCGATTGAATCACTCATGCTCGGCTCCTTGTCGTAACCAGATGCACACAGCGCCATCTTCAGTGTTATGGATAGAGCCGACAAACCAACCTTCACCAGCAGGCGCTTCAGGCTGCCAGGTAGAGATATCGTAACCATCAACGTCAGGGGCGATATCTTCTTCATCGCGATATTCCACGACCCACTGTAGGCCTTGTGCTTTCATCCAGTCATTGAATTCATCAGTTGGAATGTGCTCACGACCATCACAGAACGCTTCGTAAATCGGGTGAGTCCAATAACCGTATTGGTCACGGTCAACTGGCATAGCTACGATTTTTGTATTCATGATGTGGCTCCTTGGCGTAACTGGGCGGCTTTCCCATCAAACAGGAAGTCGATATGGTCAATTGAGTCACTCGCTACGGCTGACTTCGCCAACTCCTTCGCTTCAATCCACACCTGCGCCCGCGCTTCAGCCAGGTACGCGTCGGTTGCCGGGGTTTCGACATCCAGCAGAAACTGAAACTCATGCAGCGTCTGCCCATCGATGAAGTCACCGGAATCAGAGCTGATAGTGGCGTTGAGTTTCTCGTAGACCTTGCATGCTTCGTTTAGCACTTCACGACCTTTAGATTTCAGCCCCGCATTCTCCGCTACCACCGCAGCCAGTTGCTGCTCTGATGCTTTGGATGCTGCTTGCCACCCTTCCCACATCGCCGCCACCATTATGAACCAGACGTTCCCACAACCTTCCTTCTTGTGGTCGAAAAACCAGTTCACGTACTCCATGCTCATGTCGTGTTCTGCTGCCAGTTGCTCTCTGATGTTCATGCTCTCTTCACTCCGAATGTTTTAACCAGTGCCGACTCCATGCGACCTACGCAGGAGCGAATAGTGAATTTGTTCATGCCCTTTCACCCCGACCAACAAACCAGTTGAGTGCCTTGACGATCAGCGGGTTTTCCCACCACTCATCGATGAAACGGCGTTTGTTTTTATCTCGATAAAATTCCGGGCCGCAGTAGTGATGCCAGGTCATGAAGACGCACGTACCATCCTCAAGCCTCAGTCTGATGAAGCGGTATACGGTGATAGTCCCGTTAGGAATTCGAATGCATGTCATGTTGCCCCCTCCCATACACCGCCAGCACCCTGCGCATCGCCTCGCTCTGGCGACACTCCTGGAAAATTAAGTTCGTACTCACTCGACCTGCTTTCTCGTCTTCAGTAGCTAACCGGTAGTAGACCGTTCTCCACTTTCTGGAATCGACGACAATCAAGCGTTCTCTGGACATTGCGCTGCTCGCATGGTTGATGCACTCCTGACGACGTCCGTAGACTCTCGCCACTTCTGCTGAACTGAAGGTTTTGTGTGTCTTCAGGTATTCGAGGATTAACTGTCTGGCGGTCATGACTGGCTCCTGTAGCTATCCCAGGTGAATGACAAGGTGCATCCGCCGCCGTCGTTCATGCGGTCAATGACGCGTTCTCCGATGAATGCTGAAAGCTCATCCTTGGTCTGATTGCTAATCAGGATGGTGGGCTTCATGCGCTCGTAGCGGGTGTTGATGATTTCGAACATGATGAGCTTCTCAGCGTCGCTGCCGAACTGGACGCCAACTTCGTCGATAATCAGCAGGTCAGGCCTGGTGAAAGAGCGGATTACCTCATCCTCAGTACGTGTCGACCCTTTTGTCCAGGTTGACTTGTACTCTCTGGCAATCTTCAGCGCTGTGGTGAATAACGCAGAGCTTTGATGTTCAGTAATCGCGTGCCTAGCGATGCCAAATGCAAGATGGTTCTTTCCAGTGCCAGGCTTCCCGCACATCACCAGTCCACCGCCCTTCTGTAACCGTTCAGGCCACTTGTTTGCGTATGCCTGGCAGACTCTCAGCGCTCTACTGGCGTCTTCGTTTACCGGCTCATAGTTCTGAAGGGTGCAGGACAGGAAGCGATTTGGTATGTCCAGGCTGTCCAGCAGTCGCTCAACGTTGCGCTTGCGAGAATCCTCATCGATGCGAATCTTCTCAGCCTGTAGCTTGATAAGTTCATCTCGCATACACCCCGGGCAGATGCTTGGACGCGGAGGTATTTTGATAACAGTTCCTGTGTAGATCCGGGTTCTGCATTCAAACTCTCCGTGTTTATCACAGGTCTCTGTGCTGACTGTGATTTCAGTGTCGTTAATCGGAACGGGAGGCTTGGCAAGTTCTGCGATTCGACTTTCAAGGCTCGTTATTTTTTCATCCAGCGTCATGATCACTCCTGTGCCCATGCAGGCATTTCAGTTTTCCCGTAGTCCTTCGATGCGAAACCTTCAGACTGAAGCCCGTTAGCGACCTTGCGAGCAGGGCGTTGCGCAGCCTGCTTGTTCTGATAGCTGAGTTTCTGGCTGGCAGTGATGAACCAGTTTTTCGGCTTCTCGTGAGTGAATTCGATATCCAGCTTCTGAAGTTCGTAGTTCAGGTCAATCAGCGGATAGAGATTCTTCCAGGCCTGATAGTCCTTGTGGTTCAGTCGGACGATCTGCCCTTCGAATGCATATCGACTTGAGATTTCGTGAACATCTGCACTTTCTTCCCGGTCACCGTCGCAAGTCGCGTCAGCGGCTTGGGTGTTAGAAAGGGAATCAGGAATCAGGTTAAGGGAATCAGGAATCAGGTTAAGGGAATCAGGAATCAGGTTAAGGGAATCAGGAATCAGGTTAAGGGAATCAGGAATCAGGTTAAGGGAATCAGGAATCAGGTTAAGGGAATCAGCAGGATTTAAATTGTTCTCTACTGGTTCTTGCACTGTACTTGCATGGTGCTTTTCTGGTGCTTCATTGTTTTCAATGACTTGAGGTGATTCTGCATCCTTATTGTCTTCTTCTTTATCATTCTTGCACTGTTCTTGTCCGGTGCTGTCATTGTTCTCTACTGGTTCTGGTATCTCACTTGCAGCTTCTTTGCAGTGAGGATTCTGGTGCTTCTTCCAGTTTGAGATCTGGATAAAACCATCTCCATTAACCTGGTAACGGTTGATGAATTTACGCTGATGTAACTGTTGAAGAAGTTCATCACAGTCAACGTTATCGAATGGAAGGACGAGCGCTTTAACCTTTTTTGGGCGATCATCCAATCGCCCTTCTTTGTCAGCTATAGTCCACAACCCGGCAAAAAGGAGGCGGGCATATGGAGAACACTCGGCTAATTCATCATTGGTGAAAAAGCCTGGTTTGATATTTCTTGAACGTGCCATTTAGCCACCTTTAGTACGGGAGTTCTTCTTGAGCCTCACGAATGCGTTCAGACACCCACTCCTTGAACGTTGTCCAGTTAGGTACTGTTTTCGCAAACTCGGTAAGCTCATCGAGATCTAAGTCGTATGAAAGCCATGCCTTGAGGTAACTCATCACATGGTTTTGATTGATATATATTCGGTTTTTAAGGATTCCTCTGATGTATAGAATCCTTTGTTCTTCTGGAGGTTTTCTTTTTGTCGCTGCTATGCGAGGGATGTACTCAAAGAATTCACCAGTAAGCTCATGGGTTATTTCTTGGGTAAGTTTTTTGTCTGCGGCAAGTTCGATCGCATCCAGGATTTCTTCAACCTTGTATATTCGAAGCCATCTCTTTATTGACTTTCGCCCATTGTCATTGACGGTAAATGGCGCTATGCAATCTTCAATTTTGGTAACGACGATATCAATAACATCGTCTTTCAGGCTCTTAAGGCCATCTCGCCATTGGATCATCATCTCCAGTTGCTCTCGCTTGGTATTAAGCTCCTGGAGTTGCTGTCTTTGCTTTTCCATTATTGAGTGGTCGTTGAGCAACTTGTCACTTTTGCCGCCGTTGCAACTGTCGCAGGAAGTGACAAGGTTCATCATGTCGTTATCGCCGCCCTTACTGACGGGGTTGATATGATCGACATGAAGGATGACATCTGGTGCGGAATTCCCGCAGTACTGGCATTTGAAGCCGTCGCGCTTGAAAACCTCAAACCGTATTTTCTTGGTAATGCCAGAACGAATCTTTTTTACCTGGTCTGGTGAAGGTTTTTTTGCCATAATTACTCCTGTGAATTGTTTCAGTTAATTCCACCTGAAGGCCGCATCTGTTACAGCAGAGCGGCTTTTTTCATTTCTGATGGTCATGTTTCAAAATTCCCTTTCACCCCATCGCGGTTAACAATCAGAACTCAATGCATAAGGCATTAACCTGATTGCGATTAACCATGTTTCGCATATGTTGATTAGATGTTGATAAATAGTTAACACCAATCACTAAATGCATCGTGCTTTAGTTAAATGCCATCCCGAAACAGGCTGGCGAGCGAATTGTTAAAGAGCGTTACTGCTATGCGGTTTGCTGTTCTGCTTTTGGGAACAGCTTTGGTAAATCTGGGCGAATCTGATGTGCCTGAATCGCTCCACCAGTTGCGCTAACAATGCCGCCAACATGCTCAGGAGCAACCTTCGCCTTGTTGTGTAGCCACTTGTAAACGGCCTGCTGAGATACTTCGCAGGCATCGCCCAGTTTTTTTTGAGAACCGACGATGGTAATCGCGGTTTTAATTACTGGGTTCATAACAACCTCCGTGGTTAACATGAGTAAATAATAAAACTGTGGTTGTATTTAGTCAACAACCATTTTCGTTTGCTGATAGAAAACTCTGGTTGTACATTGCGCCTATGAACACGACACTTGCTGAAAGACTTAAAGAAGCCAGATCATTACGAGGCCTTACTCAAAAGGCGCTCGCAGATCTGGTTGGGGTTAGCCAGGCGGCTATCCAGAAAATTGAAACTGGGAAGGCAAGCCAGACGACAAAAATTGTCGAGTTATCCAATTCCCTGAATGTCAGGCCTGAATGGCTTAGCTCTGGCGTGGGTGAAATGGTAGCTGGAGGGCAGAAATCACTACCTGTAGCGAAAACTGATGATGCGCAAGACATCTTCAGGGTTGACGTTCTAGACCTGACAGTGAGTGCTGGGCCGGGGTCTTTTATGATTTCTGAGTTTGTTGAAGTCCTGCACGCAATTGAATTCACCACAGAACACGCGCGCTCTCTTTTCGGAAATCGCTCACAGAATGACGTAAAAGTAATGACCGTAGACGGCGATAGCATGTGCCCAACCATTCAATCTGGGGACAGGCTATTTTTTGATGTTTCTGTGAGGAATTTCAAAGTTGATGGGGTATACGCATTTGTCTTTGGTCAGCATTTCCACGTAAAACGCCTACAGATGCAGGGTCTTCAGTTGGCTGTGCTCTCAGATAATCCGGCATACAAAGACTGGTATGTAACGGAAGATAATCAGGACCAGCTATACATCATGGGCAAGGCGCTGATTCACGAATCGATAGCGTACAACAAGCTGTAGTGGCCTGAAGAGACGTTTGGGTAGTATCCAATGGCGATTTTAATTTGAGGCATAAATGGATTTAAGCTGGATACCTGAAGCATTCAAAGAAGTTAGACTCCTTTGGGAGTCTATCTACGATAAATCACCGCCGTTGGCCTACTTTGTTGTGATAGCAATATTCTTATTTCCGTTTTATTGCTTGCATACATGGTCAACATTCGGTAGGCGAGAGAGTGTTTTAGATGGTAAAGTTAAGGAGGCAAGAAAAAAATCAAAAGCACGGGACAAAGAAAGGGGGAAGAGATGATTATCGCCATGTTTGCAGTTGTAATGCTTTACGCATACTGGTACGCATGCCGCGCCACCTCTCTTAAGGAAAAGGAAAAGCTATCAAAGATCACTGTAACTTATCTGAGTGATGACTCGGTATCCAGCAAAATGAAAGATGTGGCTTATGCTTCATATCTAGGCGCTGGAAAGTGGTGGTTCTTCCCTGCACTGTGCATTCTTGCCCCATTCGTCTTCCTTGTCGCCAAAGAAAAAGACACAGAAAAAGCGGACGAACTCATAACCGAGGGTGACGGCGTAAATCTTCAGGATGTTACGAATTCAGTGATAGCGGTTAACATGAAGAGAAACCCTATCATCTCTGTTTTTTTTGCAGCAGCCTGTGCTTTATTAGTTGCTGTGGCAATTTGGTTTAGGGTGCTATTTGGTGGGCTAAAGAAGATACCAAGCGTTAGCTCAAGCATCTTGTCCGCAATGGACATCATCATCTCGTTAAAGAAAAAAGCGCACATCTAAACTCAAACCCGGCCACCGCGCCGGGTTTTCTTTGCCTTCCGACACCACAAGACCACCACCTGCCCGCCAGTGTAACTCATTGATAATTAAGATACCGAATTGACTCCTACCGCATTTGCCCGCCAGATGGGCAGCACCTAAATCCCGATTTACTCCTGCACTTTTCTGCTGCTCCTGCACCCTAACCTTTCGGCAAGCTCAGCACGTCAATAGCCAGCTCGACAGCCAAATCCGCATCCTCCTCCTGCCATAACACCTGAATCATTTCTATCAGCGCCTCTCTGGTCGGCTCGCGCTGCTCAACCAACACCTGCATGACAGCCATGCCAAGAATCTCAACTATCTGTGGGTGAAGCCCCGCGAAAAACTCCTCTTCACTATTCATAAATACGCCCTCAGTGATGTTTTTTTGAGCATACCACCAAGATCAGATAAAAATAAATCCCTTTTAATTACAACCAAGTACAACCAAAATAGCCACAAATACAACTATCGTTGTTGACTACAAAACAACTATGGTTTTAAATAAGCACATCGCAACAACACCGCGATGCGGCAACAGAAACACGCCGCGCCAGACTCCGGTCGGGCTGCTCATTAAAAATATGATTCCTCCCTGTTGCGGGGAGGCCGAAGAAAGTGCTTCGGGGTGATGTGAATTGCAGCTGCATAGACAGCAATCGTGAAGGTAAGCACCACGACGCATTACCACCAAAGCACTTACTGAGGGCACAGATATGAACTCAAGGCAGCGTTACAAGGCTAAACGCGCAGCAGAGCACCGCGAGCGCAAAGAGTATTGCCAGAAGATAGAGCGTGCATTTTCACGGCTATCAGAAGGTTGCAGCAATCGCGTAATCCGTGCCACTTCGCTAGGCAGTCTGCGAGACAGCAGCGCAGGAGGCTCGGTATGCCTGCCAGATGTAGCGATATTCGCCGCAGGCCATCGCGGCAAGACTAAAAGCATTTATCCGGCGAGGTAACTCATGAAAAAACTACTTATTCCGGCACTCGTTATCTTCTTATCCGCGTGCTCAGGCTCAACTCGTCCTGATGGGTGGTGCGCTACAAGTGCTGACGGCATTTGTGTTGTTAAGTGGATGAACGGAAAAAAGGTTCCATCTGGTGAGGTTGATTTCCGATATGGCGGCCTATCCATTTCAAATGGGAAATAAGCGGAACCGTGAACAATCACGGCTCAAAAGAGTGGTTCTAGGTAAATATGGGATATCACTGATAAGTGAGGTGGGAATGTTAACAGTAGCCGCAAACGAAGAAATGAAGATGTCCAGCCTGAATTTCTGAAAAACATCATCAATCCGTCTCGTGTTGAGGCAGGCGAAAAGCCGGTTCGCCCGTCTGATTTTCACGCTCGGGTTAATGATGAAATTGACGAAGAATTGAACTACGAAAATTTCGTAGTTGGGAAAACAGGGCATAAAACACACTACGCCATACTTAACATGGAGCAAATGACGCTTGTCGGCATGAGAGAGTCCAAATCGGTCCGTCGCTCAGTGCTCGCCAAACTAAAAGTGATGCACAGTCCTCAAATTCCCCAGTCCCTGCCGGAGGCGCTAAGGCTCGCCGCCGATCTGCAGAGCAGAAGGCGGAGTTAGAAACTAAGTTGGCTATAGCATCCCCTAAGGCTGAGTTTTACGACAGGTACGCGGATGCATCAGGAACATTTGGATTCCGACAGGTGTGCAAGGCGCTTGGCGAGAAAGAGAGTGTTGTTCGCTCTGTGCTGGTTGAGAAAGGTGTCATGTACCGATTGGGTGGACATCTCACACCTTATCAAAATCATATTGACGCAGGAAGATTCACGGTTAAGACGGGAGAGGCAAGCAACGGACACGCTTTCACGCAGGGAAGATTTACAACCAAAGGCGTGGTTTACGTGGCGGGGTTGATTGCTGATTGCAAACTAAAGGCTGCCAGCTAAGGCGGCCTTTTTATTGGTAACTGCGAGATAAGTGAGGTGAGATGTGGAAATTGAGATGCCAGATAGTTTCGACCCGGGTTGGCAGCAAACAATGCTTAGGCAGTTAGCAGGGAACATCGAATCTCTTAAGAGAGAGACGATGAGCCTGACGAATTGCTTATCGACTGCGAGGAGATTGTCGAAGCTCTTCGCGAATACTCAGGATATTAACAGGTCGCCTAACTGGCGGCCTTTTTATTGGTAACTACAGAGGGTAAGAGGATGGCAAGGCTGATTGTTCTTCTCATGTTGATGACGAAGAAGAAGTGGAAATCGCGACAGACCAGTTTGGTGACAACCTCACGTTTAGTAGCTGGCATGAGGCTGATGAATGGTGCGCCAGAAACACAAGGGGAGATGGGTGAAGACCATCAACCTAGATGACGACGACGACGATGAATGACCCGCTCCGGCGGGTTTTTATTGCCTCATACCTCACCGCATTTACGAGTGCGGTCAGTTATGACACACGGCGGCTATCCACCGCTAACTAACTTTGATGCGCACTAGATGCGCGAGAGTTCACGTTCCGCTAGCAAAGCGTCATCAGCATCACTAAGGAAATACATATGACCAAGAAATTCGAACTTGTAGCTGAATTAACTAAAGAGTTTTTCGGCAAAAAATTATTCCGCATTCGCGCACTCATCTCTTTCGGTGATGTTGAAAAGGGTGAGCTGGGTGGCTGGGTAGAGAAGAGGAATGTCTGGATCATGGCGGCAATGCGCGGGTGTCCGGCGATGCGCAGGTGTCCGGCGATGCGCAGGTGTACGGCGATGCGCGGGTGTTCGGCGATGCGTGGGTGTTCGGCGATGCGTGGGTGTCCGGCGATGCGCAGGTGTACGGCGATGCGTGGGTGTACGGCGATGCGCAGGTGTACGGCGATGCGCGGGTGTTCGGCAATGCGTGGGTGTACGGCGATGCGCAGGTGTACGGCGATGCGTGGGTGTTCGGCGATGCGTGGGTGTCCGGCGATGCGCAGGTGTACGGCGATGCGTGGGTGTACGGCGATGCGCAGGTGTACGGCGATGCGCGGGTGTTCGGCAATGCGTGGGTGTACGGCGATGCGCAGGTGTACGGCGATGCGCGGGTGTACGGCAATGCGCAGGTGTTCGGCAATGCGTGGGTGTCCGGCGATGCGCATTGGCTCATCAACGGACCAATTGGATCAGGGAATGGTTTCCTTACAGCTTTCCGGCAGCGTGATAACTCCATCATCGTTAATCGCGGTTGTTTCACAGGAACTATCGAAGAGTTCGAAACGCAGTGTCGTTACGTCATGGAGATAACATTCATGGCAGATTTACCGTGCACTTATTACGGTAATCAAATTGCGATGGCAGAAGTTGAAGCAGAATAACCACGTTCAGCGGCGCGGCTTAAGCGCGGAGATGATTATGAGCCTACATCATTACGGCACTCAGGAAGTAAACCGTGGAGCTGTTCAGCCAGGCATGCTCGTTAAGCATAAAGACAGCACCTGGACAGCATCGGCTAACAAACGCGGAAAACTCTACCTGCACCGAGGCTGTGAGCGAACCTTCACTCGCGACCTTATCGTAGAAGTTTATCTCAATGGCACCGGTGGCGGCCTAAGCCACTAATCAATCTCCCCCATTCACTTTCTCTGGCAGTCATTCAGATGCCGGGCAGCGCTTACACACAATTCAGGAGCTGATTATGTCGCTCGCCACAACAGTGGAAGAAAGCAAAAAACAACGCCGTCACTTCACGCTATCCGCTCTTGCAGCGCGAGCTATTGGCAACCGCAAATTGATGAGCGCAGAGCTTAATCTGGCGCGGATTGAGGTGATGAATCAACGATATTTCCTCGGGCCATGCCCGTTCTGAGGTGAAGCATGGATTTGAATAAATTTGATGAGCCATTCGCTGCTGATGATATCGAATGGCGAATCCAACAAAGCGGTAAAACAAGTGCTGGAAAGGTGTGGGCCATGGTTCTGGCCTACGTGACCAACCGGGCAATCATGAAGCGCCTGGATGATGTTTGCGGTAAAGCTGGCTGGAAGAACGAATACCGCGACATTCCGAATAACGGCGGTGTCGAGTGCGGTATATCAATCAAAGTTGGTGACGAGTGGATCACCAAGTGGGATGCCGCAGAGCAGACGCAGGTCGAGGCGGTCAAGGGTGGACGCTCAGGCGCAATGAAACGCGCAGCGGTGCAGTGGGGAATCGGACGATATCTGTATGACCTTGAAGAGGGATTCGCACAGACGTCTACCGATAAAGCACAAGGCTGGAACCGGGCAAAACTCAAAGACAACACGACGTTTTACTGGATGCCACCTGCATTGCCAGCGTGGCCACACCTGCCTCACAAAGCCAGCAGAGGGAAGTCGAAAACAACAAAAACGCCGAATCGGTTGATGTTGAAAAAATACTGAGAGAATTCAGTGAATACGCAACAACGGAAACGGATAAGAAAAAATTAATTGAGCGGTATCAGCATGACTGGCAATTGATGGCTGGAAATGAAGAGGCTCAGAACAAATGCGTTCAGGTAATGAACATCAGGGTAAACGAACTTAAACAGGCGGCATAAATGGCGAGTAGAGGCGTTAATAAGGTGATCATCTTAGGCCGGGTCGGACAAGACCCGGAGGTTAGATACTCACCATCAGGAACGGCGTTCGCGAATCTGACAGTAGCAACGTCAGAACAGTGGCGAGACAAGCAAACTGGCGAGCAGAAGGAGCTAACCGAGTGGCATCGCGTGGCGGTTGTCGGGAAACTTGCTGAGGTAGTCGGGCAGTACGTAAAGAAAGGAGATCAGGTTTACTTCGAAGGGATGCTCCGCACTCGGAAATGGCAAGACCAGTCAGGCCAAGATTGTTACACCACTGAGGTTCACGTTGGCATTAATGGCGTGATGCAGATGCTAGGCGGCACTGGTGACAGCAAACAGCAAGCAGCCAGTAAGCAAACTCAGAAACCGCAGCAATCAGCGTCACAACACAGCGAACCGCCAATGAACTTCACTACGATATTCCTTTTGCGCCGGTAACCTTCCCTTCCCTGGTCACGCTATCCACGCAATTTAAGGAATAACATGAACCACCTTATGGTTGACCTTGAAACAATGGGCAATGGGCCTTACGCGCCTGTCATTTCAATTGGCGCTGTTTTCTTCTATTGAAAAACTGGAGATGTTGGTAAGGGGTTTTCGGATAACGTATCGCTTGAATCGTCCATGCAGTACCGCGCACGACCTGACGCATCAACAATCCTTTGGTGGATGCAGCAAGGCGAAGATGCTCGCAAGTCACTTCTGCATGAAACGTTCGCCCTGAATTATGCGCTGGATAATTTCTCTGAATTTATCGCAGAAAACACCAATCAGAAATACGTGCAGGTGTGGGGTAATGGCGCTTCATTCGATTGTGTCATCCTCCGCAACAGCTACGCCCTCACCGGTCAGGGCGTTCCATGGCAGTGGTGGAATGACCGTGATGTGCGAACCGTTGTTGAGCTAGGAAAAGCGATTGGCTTCGACCCTAAGCGCGACATGCCATTCGAAGGAACACGCCACAATGCGCTTGATGATGCCATTCATCAGGCCAAGTACGTTTCAGCCATCTGGCAAAACTCACCAAGTAAATTCACGGAGATAACACCATGTCAGCACCTCTATCTGGGGCGGGATATCTACGCCCACCGAAACGTCTTGGCAGCAAAGAAGAAGTGCTACAAATGCTCCGAGAGCACGTTATGAGCGGCATGAAGGGAGTCGAAGAGACACGCGAGCAGCGCATGGACAGAAAGACCACGGAGCTTCATGAGGCGGTCGTGTGGCGACGCAATACGGTTACCGGACCTCGCTTCGTCGCTATCGGACCGATGCGTCCAGGCCGTGAGGATGAGCGATTCAAGCTCTACCGTACTCGGTTTGGGATGGTGAGCAATGACTAATCGCATGACACCAGAGCAAGACAACGCCGTCCGCGCACAAGGTCGTAAGTGCGTAGCAGAAATTATGCAGACGATGAAATGCAGGCCTAAGCCGAAATGGAATGCAGTCGTGCCGCCAATCTTAAAGAAGCATCACGAGGCGATACAGGCATTAGGCATAAGCCTCATCGAGTTCAATAGCATTATTGGTCGAATGCAGGGCCGGTACGGTGTTGATTCATGACCAAACTATCGCAAATCATCAGGGAGCATAGCAATGAAAACTGAATTGGCAAATAACAACCTGCCTGTCATCTGCGGCGTTGATATCAACACAGATGCAGAAGGCCGCTTTAACCTTAACGCTTTGCATAAAGCCAGCGGTGGTCGAGATGCAAAGCGCCCTAAGTCTTGGCTTGCTACCAAACAGGCGCAAGAGCTAGTTGACGAGCTAAGGCAGAATCCTGCCTTTGGTGAAGATGTAATCAAAATCATCAAGGGCGGCACTGCTCCAGGACATTTGCCCATGAATTGCTCGCCATTGAGTACGCTGGGTGGATTTCCCCTGCTTTCCGCTTGCAAGTGAACCAAACATTCCTCGACTTCAAAGCCGGTAAATTGCAAACCGCATTTGACCCGATGGCGGCGTTTAATGATGCGGCATTCCTTCGCGGCACTCTTCTGAGCTATAGCGAAAAGGTTATCGCGCTTGAGCACAAGGTTGAAGAAATGCAGCCGGATGTGGAGGTGCTGGAGCGCATTGCTAAAGCAGAAGGCAGCATGTGCATCACAGGCGCTGCAAAGCATCTTCAGGTTCAGCCTAAATTCTTGTTCAAGTTGATGTCTGAGAGCCGCTGGATTTACAAACGGGCTGGCGGGAAAGCGTGGCTTGCATATCAGGATCGCATTCAGTCTGGGGTTCTGAGCACAAGGTGACCACAGTAGAGCGCTCTGATGGTAGTGAAAAGGTTGTTTCGCAGGTTCTGGTTACGCCAAAAGGGCTGACAAAACTTTCTAAAATGCTGGTTATTAATGGCGTTGCAGCATAATGGAGTGAGATATGGAAGAGTGCAAGTGCTGCCTATGCGGAAAAGACTTGGATGGATATTCCTCATGCGAATACAGGGGGTTCATCTCTTGTATAGATTGCCTCGACAAGGTGATTAAAAAGGTAGATATCAGGCGCGCAGAAATTATATCCAGAAGCGATGCTATAACCGCCTATTTGCCGGAAAAACAATATTATAACGGAGAATTATGACGTGGCCGACATCATTGATTCAGCATCAGAAGTAGAAGAGTTACAGCGTAATGCTGCACTGGCTGCGCACAGGATTAACCGGGATGCAGTATCGGCTATTCGCTGTAGTGATTGCGACGAAGAGTTGCCGGAGGCTCGCCGGATTGCTTACCCCGGCTGCACGATGTGCGTTGATTGCCAAGCTGATGCAGAGAAACGGAATCGGAGGATGTGATGGGGATAAAACGATGAGGTCATTCAGGCAAATAATACACGGGTGTAAAAAGCATAAATATAGGTTTTTCAGGCGCGTAAGATGGTATGAGGAAGAGTTTCAATCGGGCATGCGCTCTAAGTGGATTTGCGTTAATTGCTATGAACTCACACATATGGAGATGAAGGTGCATGGCAAGTATCTTCCAGATTAACCCTTCCCTTTTCACGCAGGGATCATCCAATGTTCCAGCTAATCCAACGCGGTCAGATATACGCTGACCATTCAGGTTGGCCGGTAATAATCCACTCAGTCACATCAAAGATAGTCCGATACTGGCGACAGGGACGGATTAACACCGCTTCAATTGACCGCTTCAACAATCAATTCGAACCGCTAGACCATCACGAGGCGCAGCAGATACGCGCCGAACTTGAAACAGCAGAGCATCTTAAGAAGCTACGCGCTATGCAGCGGGTGGCTTGAGGAATAACAATCTATGCAAAATTTAATGAACATCCATCAAAGTTTAACAATGTCCAGTCGTGAAATTTCCGAGCTAACTGGGAAGCGCCACCCTGATGTAAAGCGTGACATAGAAGTCATGCTGGATCAGCTTAGCGAAGATGTGAGCAATTTTGCGCGTATCTATTTCGATACAATGAATCGCAAGCAAACCGAGTATCAACTCGACCGCCGTCACGTTGAATGCCTGCTGACAGGTTACAGCGCAACGCTGCGCATGAAAGTTATTGACCGTTGGCAGGAGCTGGAGGAAGCAGCATCGGGAACGACAAAGATGTCACAAGCAGAACTTATCGCAGCAATGGCGATGGCAAATGTGCAGCAAGAGCGACGCCTGAACCAAGTAGAGAGCAAAGTCGAATCCGTCACCGAGACAATAGAGCAGATTAAGCAAGGAACAATACCGCAGGGTTATCAGGGCTACAGCCATTTACACGCAACCTACGGCCTGAGTAACGCCAAATGCAAACAATTGGTTATGGCGTGGTCAGTTCCACATAAAAGGTTCCTCATGTTGCACCTGGTGGGCAGGTAACACAGATGGCTGTTGTTCACGAAGACGCATTCAGTGCCGCCCTCAAAGTTATGATGAGTGAAGCTGAGCGACGCGGAACACAGTGGTATCACTCAAAAATGGGGCGCTTCTCTATTGCAGGATGGGACGTTGCCGCATGAACCAACTGATAGCTGATTCACTGAGTCGGCTATTGGGTGCGAAAGCCCATCATCCCCTGATGTTATTGCCCACTCCGGTGGGCATTTTTTTGCCTGGAGATAACCATGGAGCAATACAGCCTCACTCTCGATGAGGCCTGTGCATTTCTGAAAATATCCAGACCAACCGCGACGAACTGGATCCGCACTGGCCGACTGCAAGCAACACGAAAAGACCCTTCCAAACCAAAGTCCCCTTACCTTACCACCAGACAGGCCTGCATTGCGGCACTCAACTCACCGCTGCATACTATCGACGTGAGCGCGGCGGATGCATTTAAAGAGGAAAGAAAATGTCCATCTTCCGCAGAGGTGAAATATGGTACGCCTCGTACTCGCTCCCGGGCGGGAAGCGAATTAAGGAATCTCTTGGCACAGCGGACAAGCGGCAAGCTCAGGAACTGCACGACAAGCGAAAGGCAGAACTCTGGCGAGTAGACCGACTGGGCGACTTCCCGGATGTGTCGTTCGAAGAAGCATGTTTGCGCTGGTTGGAAGAGAAATCTGATAAGAAGTCTCTCGACTCAGACAAAAGCCGGATCGAGTTCTGGCTGATTCATTTTGAGGGGGTGAGGCTGAAGGATATTACTGAGGCGAAGATTTACGCTGCGGTAAGCAGGATGCAGAACAGGAAAGCGAAGGAGATTTGGCAGAGCAAGGTTGAAGCGGCGAAGAGGAAGGGGCTGGATGTTCCAATTTTCGAGCCTAAGCCCGTCACCACCGCAACGAAGGCCAAGCACCTGGCAATGATGAAGGCGCTACTCCGTGCCGCAGAGCGTGACTGGAAGTGGCTGGAGAAAGCGCCGGTTATCAAAGTACCAGCAGTGAGGAACAAGCGCGTCAGGTGGCTTGAGCATGATGAGGCGAAACGTCTTATTGATGAATGTCCGGATCCGCTGAAATCTGTCGTTAAGTTTGCGCTGGCTACCGGACTTCGTCGGTCGAACATCATCAATATGGAATGGCAACAAATCGACATGCAGCGTCGCGTTGCCTGGGTGAACCCGGAAGACAGTAAATCAAACCGTGCTATTGGCGTAGCGCTGAATGATACCGCCTGTAAGGTTTTACGCGATCAGATTGGTAATCATCATAAATGGGTGTTCGTGCATTTGAAATCGGGATACCGAGGTGATGGGACATCAACGCCTTCAGTCAGAAAAATGAGAGTCGACGATAACCGGGCATGGGGGGCTGCTTGTAAACGAGCTGGCATTGAAGACTTCCGATTTCACGACCTGAGACACACGTGGGCCAGTTGGCTGATTCAATCCGGAGTTCCGCTGTCAGTTCTTCAAGAAATGGGCGGATGGGAGAGTATCGAAATGGTGCGCCGATATGCTCACCTTGCACCAAGTCACCTGACAGAACACGCCCGCCAAATTGACTCAATTTTTACCGATAATGTCCCAAATATGTCCCACGGAGGAAATAAGGAAGAAACGAAAGAAGCGTAAACCATTGAATTTAAATGGTGCGCCCTGCAGGATTCGAACCTGCGGCCCACGACTTAGAAGGTCGTTGCTCTATCCAACTGAGCTAAGGGCGCACTGGGGGAACTGATGCTTCACTCTGAGGTGAGGCGCGTGGAATTATACGGTCACTGGCAGGTGAGTCAATCCATTTTCTAACGAAACCTGCGTTGAAAACAGGGATGAGCAAAGCTCAGGCAACTATTGCTCAATAGTTCAACAAAATCACTTTCCGGCGAAAACTCGCAAACGAAAACTGACAGCGAGCCTCGCATCTGACAAAATATGTCCATCCCCCCTTTCGTTAATGACAGATGGAATAATTCCCCTGATGGCAGCAAAGATTATTGACGGTAAAACGATTGCGCAGCAGGTGCGCTCTGAGGTTGCGGAAAAAGTGAAGGCACGCATTGCCGCTGGTTTTCGCGCCCCTGGGCTTGCCGTAGTGTTGGTTGGTAGCAACCCTGCCTCGCAAATTTATGTCGGCAGCAAGCGCAAAGCCTGCGAAGAAGTGGGGTTCGTCTCCCGCTCCTATGACCTGCCGGAAACCACCAGCGAAGCGGAACTGCTGGCGCTGATTGATACCCTGAATGCAGATACCACCATCGACGGTATTCTGGTGCAATTGCCGCTGCCAGCCGGCATCGACAACGTCAAAGTGCTGGAACGTATTGATCCTGACAAAGACGTTGACGGCTTCCATCCTTATAACGTTGGCCGCCTGTGCCAGCGCGCGCCACGCCTGCGCCCGTGTACGCCGCGCGGTATTGTGACGCTGCTTGAGCGTTACAACATCGACACCTACGGCCTGAACGCGGTCGTGATTGGCGCCTCCAACATTGTTGGTCGTCCAATGAGCATGGAACTGCTGCTAGCTGGCTGCACCACCACCGTCACTCACCGCTTCACCAAGAATCTGCGCCATCACGTTGAAAACGCAGATCTGCTGATTGTTGCCGTGGGCAAACCGGGCTTTATTCCGGGCGAGTGGATTAAAGAAGGGGCGATTGTTATTGATGTCGGGATTAATCGTCTCGAAAACGGTAAAGTAGTCGGCGATGTGGTGTTTGAAGATGCCGCCGCGCGCGCGTCTTACATCACCCCAGTGCCGGGTGGCGTTGGGCCAATGACCGTCGCTACCCTGATTGAAAACACCTTACAGGCTTGTGAAGAGTATCACGACGTGGAGAAGGCATAAGATGGCAACATTTTCTTTGGGTAAGCATCCGCATGTGGAACTCTGTGACTTACTGAAACTGGAAGGCTGGAGCGAAAGCGGCGCACAGGCGAAAATCGCTATCGCTGAAGGCCAGGTTAGCGTTGACGGCGCGGTAGAAACCCGCAAACGCTGCAAAATTGTCGCCGGTCAGACAGTCAGTTTTGACGGACACAGCATAACCGTTACCGCTTAAAACCTCCCTTTACCCGGCTTAGCTTTGCGAGCCGGGTTTTCTCCCTCTCCTGCATAACAATGCCTCACATTCGCCAGCCAGTGATGACTTCAAAGATGCGAGAGGTGTGATTGACTGAAGCAGGCATTGAACAACCCTCTCCTTTTAGAGAGAGGGTTTGGATGAGGGGATATATTACTTACGACGCCAGGTGGTTCCCTGCGGGCCATCTTCCAGCACGATGCCCATCTCGTTAAGACGGTCACGCGCCGCATCTGCCGCAGCCCAGTCTTTCGCTTTACGCGCATCCAGACGCTGTTGGATAAGCGCTTCAATCTCCGCCACTTCACCATCATCCGCCTGCGCACCGCTTTGCAGGAAGGCTTCCGGCTCCTGCTCCAGCAGGCCCAGCACCGCAGACAGCTTACGCATATGCGACGCCAGCGCATTCGCAGCGTTGATGTCTTCCGCTTTCAGGCGGTTAACTTCACGCGCCATATCGAACAGCACGGAATAGGCTTCTGGCGTATTGAAGTCATCGTCCATCGCTTCAATAAAGCGCGCTTCGAAGGCTTCGCCGCCCGCCGCTGCCACCGATTTGTCAGTACCTCGCAGAGCGGTATACAAACGCTCCAGCGCCGAACGCGCCTGCTTGAGGTTCTCTTCGCTGTAGTTAAGCTGGCTGCGATAGTGGCCCGACATCAGGAAGTAGCGAATGGTTTCGGCATCGTAATACTTCAGCACATCGCGCACGGTAAAGAAGTTACCCAGCGATTTTGACATTTTCTCGCGGTC
The DNA here is from genome assembly GCF_059725275.1 of Kluyvera fluvialis. Classification (NCBI taxonomy): domain Bacteria; kingdom Pseudomonadati; phylum Pseudomonadota; class Gammaproteobacteria; order Enterobacterales; family Enterobacteriaceae; genus Kluyvera; species Kluyvera fluvialis. The sequence continues at coordinate 3,600,541 of NZ_AP046142.1, forward strand.
AACCATCACCATGCCGGAGTGCATCCAGTAGTTAACGTATTCGCCGTCGTGCGCACAGGTAGACTGCGCAATTTCGTTTTCATGGTGCGGGAACATCAGGTCAGAACCGCCGCCGTGAATATCAAAATGGTTGCCTAGCTGTTTGCAGTTCATCGCGGAACATTCAATATGCCAGCCCGGACGGCCTTCGCCCCACGGGGAAGGCCAGCTCGGCTCGCCTTCTTTCGACATTTTCCACAGCACGAAGTCCATCGGGTTACGCTTAACGTCCACCACGTCAACGCGCGCACCCGCCTGAAGCTGGTCCAGATCCTGACGAGACAGTTTGCCGTAGTTGACATCGGTTGGAACGGAGAACATCACATCGCCGTTGTCTGCAACGTATGCGTGGCCTTTGGCAATCAGTTGTTCGGTGATTTCGATGATTTCATGGATATGGTGCGTAGCGCGCGGCTCGCTGTCCGGGCGCAGAATATTCAGCGCATCAAAATCTTTGTGCATTTCAACGATCATTCTATCGACAAGCTCAACAAAGCTCTCGCCATTCTCGTTGGCACGTTTAATGATTTTGTCGTCGATATCGGTGATGTTACGCACGTATTTCAGCTTATAGCCGAGGAAACGCAGATAACGCGCCACGACGTCAAAAGAGACAAAAGTGCGGCCATGACCAATGTGACAGAGATCGTAAACGGTGATACCACACACGTACATGCCGACTTCACCGGCGTGAATAGGCTTAAATTCCTCTTTCTGGCGTGTCATTGTATTGAAGATTTTTAGCATCGAAAATTCCATGTTTACGTGTGTGAACTGGGCTTGCGCCTGAAACGGTTTATTCTACCCGTAATTCAACCTTGAAGCAGCACACATTGCAAGGTGATCGATGTGCGCGGTTATGCTATAACAAGCGCCTATATGCCGCTCAAAAGCGGGCTAAAGCACCACTATAAACGGAACAGGATGCAGAAATGGTTACTTTCCACACTAATCACGGCGATATCGTAATCCAAACGTTCGACGACAAAGCGCCGGAAACAGTTAAAAACTTCCTGGACTATTGCCGCGAAGGTTTCTACAACAACACAATTTTCCACCGTGTCATCAACGGTTTTATGATTCAGGGCGGCGGTTTTGAACCGGGCATGCATCAGAAAACCACCAAAGAAGCTATCAAAAACGAAGCCAACAACGGTCTGAAAAACACCCGTGGTACGCTGGCAATGGCGCGTACTCAGGCTCCGCACTCCGCAACCGCACAGTTCTTCATCAACGTGGTTGATAACGACTTCCTGAACTTCTCCGGCGAAAGCCTGCAAGGCTGGGGCTACTGCGTATTCGCAGAAGTCGTCGAAGGGATGGACGTGGTTGATAAAATCAAAGCTGTCGCCACTGGCCGTAGCGGTATGCATCAAGACGTACCAAAAGAAGACGTAATTATCGAAAGCGTGACCGTCAGCGAGTAATTGGTGGCGACACTCTTTATTGCAGATTTGCATCTGCAAACAGAAGAACCGGCGATCACCGCCGGTTTTCTGCGTTTTTTGCGCGGTGAAGCGCGTCAGGCCGATGCGCTGTACATTTTAGGCGACCTGTTTGAAGCCTGGATTGGCGACGATGATCCCAACCCGCTGCACCGCGAAATCGCCTCTGCCATCAAATCGCTGGTCAACGCTGGCGTCCCCTGCTATTTCATTCATGGCAATCGCGACTTCCTGCTGGGCAAACGCTTTGCCCGTGAAAGTGGGATGCAGTTGCTCGCCGAAGAAAAAGTCCTCGATCTGTACGGACGCCGCGTGCTGATTATGCACGGCGACACGTTATGCACCGACGACCCCGGCTACCTCGCGTTTCGTCGCAAAGTCCACACGCCGTGGATTCAACGGTTATTCCTCACCCTACCGCTGTTTATCCGCAGTCGCATCGCGCAGAAAATGCGAGCTGGCAGTCAGGCTGCCAACAGCAGTAAGTCGATGGACATCATGGACGTTAACCCGCAAGCCGTGGTGGATGTGATGGAAAAACATCATGTTCAATGGCTGATTCACGGGCATACGCATCGCCCGGATGTCCACACGCTCCACGCCAACGGCGACACGGCGTATCGCGTGGTGCTGGGTGCGTGGCACAGCCACGGCTCAATGGTAAAAGTCAGCCCTGAAGAGGTCGAACTGATCCCCTTCCCGTTTTAAACTTCCCCTTTGATTTGCCCATAGCAAGGCTACGCAACCGTTTTCCTTGCCCATTTTCCGTGTTATTCTCTGTGGCCTCTAACGTCGTGTGCAGCACACCCACAGGAGTTTTAAGACGCATGTCTTCCCGCAATAATCCGGCTCGTATCGCTATCGTGATGGGCTCCAAAAGCGACTGGGCTACCATGCAGTTCGCCGCAGAAATCCTCGATGCTCTGAATGTTCCTCACCACGTTGAAGTGGTTTCCGCCCACCGCACCCCCGATAAACTGTTCAGCTTCGCTGAAGAAGCCGAAAACAACGGTTATCAGGTGATTATTGCCGGTGCTGGCGGCGCGGCGCATTTACCCGGAATGATTGCCGCTAAAACACTGGTTCCCGTGCTGGGCGTGCCGGTACAAAGCGCGGCGTTAAGCGGCGTCGATAGCCTCTACTCTATCGTGCAAATGCCACGCGGTATCCCTGTGGGGACGCTGGCGATTGGTAAAGCGGGCGCCGCCAACGCCGCCCTGCTCGCCGCACAGATTCTGGCGCAGCATGATGCGGAGCTGCATCAACGTTTGGCGGCATGGCGTCAGGCGCAAACCGACGAGGTGCTGGATAACCCAGACCCGCGAGGTGCGGCATGAAACAAGTTTGCGTACTGGGCAACGGTCAGCTAGGCCGTATGTTGCGCCAGGCCGGTGAACCGCTGGGCATCGCCGTCTGGCCGGTCGGTCTGGAAGCAGACCCGGCAGCCGTGCCGTTTCAACAAAGCGTGATTACCGCTGAAATTGAACGTTGGCCAGAAACAGCGCTAACGCGCGAACTGGCAGAACATACTGCGTTCGTGAACCGCGACGTGTTCCCGATTATCGCCGACCGTCTGACGCAAAAGCAGCTTTTCGATAAGCTCAACCTGGCAACCGCGCCGTGGCAACTGCTGGCAAGCCAGCAAGAGTGGCCTGCGGTATTTGAGCGTCTGGGGGAGTTGGCTATCGTGAAACGCCGTACCGGTGGCTACGATGGTCGCGGGCAGTGGCGTTTACGCGCCGATGAAACCGCACAGTTGCCGGATGAGTGCTACGGCGAGTGCATCGTTGAACAAGGGATTAACTTCTCCGGCGAAGTGTCGTTGGTAGGCGCGCGCGCCCACGACGGTAGCACGGTGTTTTATCCGTTAACCCACAACCTGCATCAGGACGGTATTCTGCGCATGAGCGTGGCCTTCCCACAGGCCGATGCCAAACAGCAAGCGCAGGCAGAATCAATGCTCAGCGCCATTATGCAGGAACTAAACTACGTCGGCGTGATGGCGATGGAGTGCTTTATCACGCCCGCAGGGCTGCTGATTAACGAACTCGCGCCACGGGTACACAACAGCGGCCACTGGACGCAAAACGGCGCGTCCATCAGCCAGTTTGAGCTGCATCTGCGTGCCATTACCGGCCTGCCGCTGCCACCGCCGGTGGTTAACAGCCCGTCAGTGATGGTGAACCTGATTGGCACGGCGCTGAATTACGACTGGCTGAAGCTGCCGTTAGTGCACCTGCACTGGTACGACAAAGACGTTCGCCCAGGCCGCAAAGTGGGCCACCTGAACCTCAACGACAGCGACACCGGCCGCCTGAGCGCGACGCTGGAAGCACTGGTTCCACTGCTGCCAATCGAGTACGCCAGCGGTATCGCCTGGGCGCAATCTCGCCTGAAGTAAGCCTTAAATGCCGGGGAGATGAACTAATCCTTCCCCGGCCCCCTCTGTGAAGCGTAAAATCCTGCCAGCATCGCAATACCCCCACTTTTGTTGATAGAAGGATTTCTCCATGAATAATGGGACGGATTACTGCGCTATTTTACGCGCGGAAACGCCCATCATTGACGTTCGCGCGCCAATCGAGTTTGCACAAGGCGCAATGCCTGCGGCGGTGAATTTACCGCTGATGACCGACGATGAACGCGAGGCTGTTGGTATCTGCTATAAACGCCAGGGGCCAGACGCGGCACTGGCGTTGGGGCATCAACTGGTTGCAGGCGAGACTCGCCAACAGCGCATTGATGCGTGGCTCGACGCCTGTCGCCAGGCTCCGCAAGGTTATCTGTGCTGCGCGCGCGGCGGGCAGCGTTCGCACATTACCCAAAGCTGGCTGAAAGAACACGGCGTTGACTACCCGCTCATCGTTGGCGGCTATAAAGCGCTGCGCCAGGCCGCGATTCAAGCCACCGAAACGCTGGTTCGCCACCCGATAGTGTTAATTGGCGGCTGCACGGGGAACGGCAAAACGCCGCTGGTACGCCAGCAACCGCAGGGGATCGACCTCGAAGGATTAGCGCATCATCGCGGTTCTTCATTTGGCCGCACGCTTAATGCCCAGTTCTCACAGGCCACTTTTGAAAACCATTTGGCAACGGCATTGCTAAAAGGCGCGCATCAACAAGAAAACGTGCGCTGGGTGCTGGAAGATGAGGGCCGAATGATTGGCGCGAATCACTTGCCAGAATGTTTGCGTGAAAGAATGGCGCAAGCCCCAATTGCGGTGGTTGAAGACCCGTTCGAGCTGCGCCTGGAGCGTCTACGCGAGGAGTATTTCACCCGTATGCACCATGATTTCACCGCCGCGTACGGCGAGGAGCAAGGCTGGGAGGAATATAGCGCTTACCTGCATCACGGGCTGTTCGCCATCCGCCGTCGTCTGGGGTTGCAACGCTTTGCCGAACTGACCGCAACACTTGACGACGCGCTGGCAGAACAACAGCGCAGCGGCTCTACCGAAGCGCATTTCGCCTGGCTTGTACCGCTGCTGCAAGAATATTACGACCCGATGTATCGCTATCAGCTAGAGAAAAAAGCCGACAAGATTGTCTTTCGTGGCACGTCACAAGCGGTGGTGCATTGGTTATCAACGCATCCTTAAGCCTGTCGGTGAGCTTATCTCGCCGGATATGGCGATGACGCTGGCAATTTGCGGGTAAGTTTTGGCGAACGAAAGAGGAAACAAGCGGCGGGACAACGTAATAAGGGCGGCATGATGCCGCCCTGAATAACACTTAGAAATCGTAACGCAGACGCACCAGGTTCATATCACCCAGGTCATCGGTGCTGGAGGTGAACACGTGTTCGTAATCAACACGGAAACCGTAATCCAGCTGGAAGCTGATACCCAGGCCATTGTCGATACGCTGGTAGTTACGACCATTGACGTATTCGATGCGGTCGCCCATGAAGTACGGTTGAACGGATTTCAGACCATACTGGCCAACCGGGAATTTGTAACCCGCGAAGTATTCCAGACCCCATGCATCACCGGCAAAGTAGTCGTTAACAGACACTTTTTTGGTGGTCATGAAGTTCTGGTACCAGCCGCCGCCCAGAGAGAACGTCCAGTTATCCGGTGTCCAGCTGAAAGCCGTACCGAGGATGTTCTGATCGTAGGTTTTGCTGTCTTCACCGCGCATTTCCGCACGAGTGTAGTTCCAGGAAGTCCCCCACGCCAGGGTATCGGTGATGTGGTAATCCACACCCAGGGAACCACCGCCTTTACGCTTGTAGCGCAGGCCATTGTTCGGATTGTAGTCATCGCTGAACAGGTAAGAAGCGTAGAGATCAACGTCACCTACCGTTTTCTTATATTTCAGAGATTTACGGGTACGATAAGAACCATCGTAGTCACCGTTGATACCGTTGCCTGAAGCCTGACCAATCATGTCATAGTCCCAGATATCGGTTTTCGCGCCCACAACATCATAGTAAATGCTGTTCTGTTGGCCGAAGGTCAGCGTACCCCAGGTATCGCTTTTCAGACCGGTGTACAGCATACGGCGAGTGGTGTTGTTCGCGCCTTCGGCATAGTGGTTATCCCAGTCGAACAGCGCCGGAATGTTCACACCCAGCTCGTAGTAGCTGACCCAGCTAATGTCATCAAACAGGTAGTAATCAGCCGCGAAACGGAAACGAGTACCGCCGTCGAAGCCGTTACGTTTGTAGCCGTTTTTACCATCGTCGCCGTTCATGTTCTGGAACTGCGGACGGATACTCCCGCCAACGGTAAAGTTCAGGCGGCTCAGGGGGTTGCCAGCCTGTGGATCCTGCTTGAGCAGGGTGATTTCAGCTTGAGATGCGAAAGACGTCAAAGCCACTGCTGCGCCGATCGAGAATGCCAGCGCTTTAATTTTTATTGTCATTATTGTTCCTTGATAAATTTCTCGTCATGTATCTGACAAGCAAATATTATCGTTTATTAATAAATTCTACCTCGCTGATTTTTAATGAAACGTGCGACTTAGGGTTCCAGATTTACCGAATGGTGCCATAAAACGAAGGAAGCGGCGAAAAGGCGAGCGATTTTTGGGTGTTAACGGGTAAAAATAAGAAAGCCCGGCAATCACGCATTTACCGGGCCAGAGAAGAAAAAACGCGGCCAGTTAACCGGAAAACTGGCGGAACAGCGCGCGGCCTTTCAACAGCCGCAGGCCTAAACTCGCGCTGCAAAGAGACAATAACAGCGCCCCACACAGCGGCAATGCCAGCCATAAGCGCCAGTCCGGCGACCACGGGAAATCAAACACTTTACTTTGCAGCAACGCCAACGCAGTTTCAGCGCCTATCGCCGCCACCAGGCCGGAAATAGCCCCCAGCAGTGCAAACTCCGCCCACAGCGTGGTACGCAGCAGCTTTTTCCCCGCCCCAAGCGTGCGATAAACCGCCAACTCCTGATGCCGCTGACGCATTCCCACCTGCACTTGCGCCAACAGCAGCAGTACGCCGCAGGCGGTGACCAGTACAACCATCACCTCCAGCGCGCGGCTCACCTGTGCCAGCACCTGGCCGACCTGTTTCAAAATCGCGCCGATATCCAGCAGGCTTACGGTTGGAAATTCGCGGTTTAGCTGCGTCAACAGCGTATTGTCGTGATCCCAGCGGAAGCTGGTTAGCCAACTTTGCGGCTGCCCATCCAGCGCGCCATCCGGGAAGATAAAGAAGAAGTTAGGCCGCAGGCTTTCCCAGTCCACTTTACGAATACTGCTTACTTTGGCGCTAAAGTCCTGGGTATCGCCCGTAAACGTTACGCTATCGCCAGGACGAATATTCAGCCGCTGCGCCAGCCCTTCTTCAATGGAAACCTCCCCGGCTTTTGGCGGCCAAACCCCAGCCACCAGCGGGTTATGCTCAGGCCGCTGGCTCTGCCACGTCAGGTTCAGCTCACGGTTTAGGGACTCATCTTTATTGCCCTCAGTGCTATGCGCATTAATCTGCGTCAGCCGCGCACGGACAATCGGGTAAAACGTGGACGGGATAACCTGATGCTCGGCCAGGAAACTTTTCACCTCACTCACCTGCTCTGGCGCAATATTGATCAGGAAATAGTTCGGGCTTTCTGGCGGTAACTGCTGCTGCCAACGGTCGAGTAAATCACCGCGCAGCACCAACAGCAGCGCCAGCAGCATAAACGACAGTGAAAACGCCGCCAGTTGGCTGAGTGTTGACCACGGCTGACGCAGCAGGCGGTTCACCGCGAGGCGTAAAGGCAGCGCGCGCAGTGTCAGGCGCTTGAGTACTTTCAGCAGTAGCCAACCCACCAGGCCACACAAAGCCGCCAACACCACGGCTCCTGCCAGCACCGACCACAGCAGCGGGCTACCGCCCATCAGCCAGGCCAACAGCGCCACGGTTATCGCCCCCACCAGCGGCAGATAAATATTGAGCGGCCAGACGTTCGCCACCACATCCTGGCGCAGCACGCGCAGCGGCTGGGTTGCCAGCAACAAACGATACGGACGCAGCCCTACCAGCAGGGAAATCGTCACCATCGAACCTATCGCCCATAGCCACGGCCACAGGCTGGCGGCAGGTAATGCGGCAGGTAAAACCGGCTTCAGTAACGCTAACAGCACCGCTTCAAACAGCAATCCCATCACGCCGCCCGCCAGCGCAGACAGCGCCAGCAATAGCCCCCACTGGCCGACAATCAACTTGCGTAATTGTGATCGCCCCGCCCCCAGCGTTTTCAGTATCGCCACCAGATCGTAGCGGCTGCGGCAGTAATGCCCCATCGCCACCGCCACGGCCGCAACCGCCAACAGCAGTGTTAACAGCGCTGAAAGCAGTAAAAATTGCTGCGAACGCTGGAGGGATTTCCCCAGCGCGCTATCATCCTGATTCGGGCCAAACCAGCGATGTTCCGGTTTTAGCTGCGGCAACAGCCATGCTTCGTAGCTCGCTAACTGCGGCAGCGAACCGGCAAATTTATAGTTCCAGCTCACTCGGCTACCGGGCTGCACCGCGCCCGTTTTCGCCACATCCGCCAGATTCATCATCAACCGGGGCGCTATCTGGAATGGGTTAAACCCGCTGTCTGGCTCCTGTATCACTTCTCCGGCAATGCGCAAAGTGGCATCGCCGACATCGAGGTTATCGCCAATTTTGAGATTTAGCAGCGCCATGAGACGTGGTGACAGCAGCACCGTTCCGGCCTGCGGCTTGAGTCCCGCCGGTTGCGTTTGCAGTTCGCCATACAGTGGATAACGGTTATCCACCGCTTTGACATCCGCCAGCTGCGGCGTGTCTCCTGCCCAGGTCATAGTGGAAAAGCTTATCTGCTCGCCCACCGTCAGCCCCAGCTCACGCGCTTTTTCCAGCCATTGCGGGGCGATCTCACGCGAACTACGCAGCGCCCTGTCGCCCGCCATATAATCACGGCTTTGTTGATTCAGCCCTTTGTCCATGCGGTCGCTGATACTGCCCAGCGCCAGTACACAGGCCACCGCCAGGCTCAGCGCCAGCCAGACAATCAGCAGCGACGGCGAGCGCCACTCCCGCCAAAACCAACGTAAGGTCATACTTCCTCCCGCAGTTGCCCATCGACCAGGCGCAATCGTCGGTCACAGCGCGCGGCAAGCTGGGCATCATGAGTGACCAGAATCAGCGTCGTGCCATGCTCTCGGTTGAGGGAAAACAGCAAGTCAGCAATTTTATCGCCGGTTTGGCGGTCAAGGTTGCCGGTAGGTTCGTCAGCAAACAGCAGCGCCGGACGGCCATTGAACGCGCGCGCCAGCGCCACACGTTGCTGCTCGCCACCGGAAAGCTGCATCGGCAAATGGTTTAAGCGCTTGCCCAGCCCAAGCTGTTCCAGCAGCGCTTTAGCCCCCTGTCGGCTTTGGTTATCGCTTTCGCCACGCAGTAATGCGGGTAGCTCGACGTTCTCCAGCGCGTTCAGGGTGGGAATCAGCATAAAAGATTGAAAAACAAAGCCAACATGTTGAGCGCGCAGGCGGGCGCGGGCTTCTTCATCCATATTATTCAGCGACTGACCTAACAGCTTTACTTCGCCACTGCTGCCATCATCCAGCCCGGCGAGAATCGCCAGCAACGTGGACTTTCCAGAACCGGACTCACCAATTAAAGCAAGGGTTTGCGCCGGTTTGACAATCAGGTTAACTCCGGTAAGGATGGAAAGTTCCTGCTCCCCCTGACCGACGGACTTCTTCAGATGATGAACTTCAAGTACGTTTTCCGCTGGCATTTGCCTGTCCTGTTTTTGATGCTGTTAAGCTTTCGCGCCGCCGCAGCGGACACCCTGTTAGTCCTTGGCGACAGCCTGAGCGCGGGCTATCGCATGGCGGCCAATTCCGCCTGGCCGGCTTTATTGAATGATAAATGGCAGCCCAAAATTAACGTGGTCAACGCCAGTATTAGCGGCGACACCGCTCAACAGGGGCTGGCGCGCCTACCGGCACTGCTCAAGCAGCATCAGCCGCGCTGGGTGCTGGTTGAGCTGGGTGGCAACGACGGTCTGCGCGGTTTTCCACCGCAACAAGTCGAAAAAACGCTGCGCACCGTGCTACAACAAGTGAAAGCCGCCAATGCCGAGCCGTTATTAATGCAAATTCGTCTGCCAGCAAACTACGGACGCCGTTATAATGAGGCTTTCAGCGCGGTTTACCCGCAGCTTGCCAGCGAGTTCACTATTCCACTGCTGCCCTTCTTTATGGAAGAGGTTTATCTCAAACCGCAGTGGATGCAGGATGATGGCATTCATCCCAACCGTGACGCCCAGCCGTTTATTGCCGACTGGATAGCGACACGTCTGGCTCCATTAGTTAATCACGCCGCCGGAAAGTAAAGCGGTGTCTTCAGGTAAAGTTATGCAAAAATCGGTCTTAATTACAGGATGTTCCAGCGGGATTGGCCTTGAAAGCGCGCTTGAGCTTAAACGCCAGGGGTTTCGCGTACTGGCCGCCTGCCGCAAACCCGATGATGTAAAACGTATGGACGGTATGGGGTTCACCGGTATTTTACTCGACCTGGATAGCCCAGAAAGCGTCGATAACGCCGCCGATGAAGTGATTGCCCTCACCGGCAACCAGCTATTCGGCCTGTTTAATAACGCCGGATACGGCGTGTATGGCCCATTAAATACCATCAGCCGTGCGCAAATGGTGCAGCAATTTTCCGCCAACTTTTTCGGCGTCCATCAGCTCACTATGCGCCTGCTTCCCGCCATGATCCCACACGGTGAGGGGCGCATTGTGATGACCTCATCCGTGATGGGGCTAATTTCGACACCAGGCCGTGGGGCGTATGCCGCCAGTAAATATGCGCTGGAAGCGTGGTCTGACGCGCTGCGCATGGAGCTGCGCCACACTGGGGTGAAAGTGAGCCTGATTGAGCCAGGCCCTATTCGCACGCGCTTTACCGAAAACGTCAATCAAACCAGCGACACACCGGTGGAAAACCCGGGTATCGCTGCGCGCTTTACGCTCGGCCCAGATGCGGTGGTCGAAAAGGTGCGTCATGCATTTATCAGCGACAAGCCTAAGCTGCGCTACCCGGTCACGCTGGTGACTCATGCGGTTGGCTGGCTAAAACGGCTGTTGCCGGGTCGCGTGATGGACAAAATTCTGCACGGCTAAGTTGAAGCGCGCGCATTTGCCCCCATCTCGAATACAAACCGACTATAGAGAATTACTCATGTCCGTACAGAATATTGTTAACATTACCGAAGCTAACCTCCACCAGACGCTGGAGCAGTCCGTTGCGACGCCCGTGCTGTTCTATTTTTGGTCTGAACGCAGCCAGCATTGTCAGGAACTAACGCCGGTGCTGGAAAACCTCGCCGCGCAATATAACGGCCAGTTTGTTCTGGCGAAGGTTGACTGTGACGCCGAGCAGATGGTTGCCTCGCAGTTTGGCCTGCGCGCTATCCCAACGGTTTACCTGTTCCAGAACGGCCAGCCGGTCGATGGTTTCCAGGGGCCGCAGCCGGAAGAAGCCATCCGCGCGTTGCTCGATAAAGTGCTGCCGCGCGAAGAAGAGTTAAAAGCGCAGCAGGCGCTGGCGCTGATTGAAGAAGGTAATCACGCCGAGGCCCTGCCACTGCTGAAAGACGCCTGGCAGCTCTCCAACCAGGACAGCCAGATTGGCCTGCTGTTGGCGGAAACGCAAATTGCGCTCAACCGTTCAGAAGACGCAGAAGCGGTGCTGAAAACGATTCCGTTGCAGGATCAAGATACCCGTTATCAGGGGCTGGTCGCACAAATTGAATTGCTGAAACAGGCCGCCGATACGCCAGAAATCCAGCAGTTGCAGCAGCAAGTGGCGGATAACCCAGACGGCGCAGCGCTGGCGTCGAAACTTGCTTTACAGTTGCATCAGGTTGGGCGTAACGAAGAAGCGCTGGAACTGCTGTTTAGCCATCTGCGCAAAGATTTGGGCGCAGCCGATGGTCAGGCGCGCAAAATGTTGCAGGAAATTCTGGCCGCGCTGGGTACTGGCGATGCGCTAGCTTCCAAATACCGCCGCCAGCTTTATTCACTACTGTACTGATCGCCCCCCAGCACAGCGCCTGATGGCGCTGTGCTTATCAGGCCTACGCAGGTTTGTACGCCACCATTTGTAGGCCGGATAAGGCGCTTGCGCCGCCATCCGGCAATCTGCATCGTTCTTGCCTGATGGCGCTGCGCTTATCAGGCCTACGCGGGTTTGTACGCCACCATTTTGTGCGCCGCCATCCGGCACAGCACTCGGTGGCCTACGATTTTTTCAACTGCGTCACCACTAACTGGTGGCGAGCATTGTAAAACTTCCTATAAGTCAGATAGCAGGCAATAATCGTTGACAGGCTGGCGGTTGACAGCAGCATAAACGTCACCATTATCTGATACTTAATGGCTTTAACTGGGTCTATACCCGCAAAGATAAGCCCCGACATCATCCCCGGCAAGCTCACTAAGCCTACCGTTTTGGCGGAATCCACCGTCGGAATCAACGACGCGCGAATACTTTCACGAATCAACCGCGCAGAGGCCATTTTCGGCGTTGCCCCCAGGCTTAATTTCTCCTGAATCTGCTGCTGTTCGGCATTAAAACGCTGCCCAAGATTGTTGTAGCACAGCCCTACCGCCACCATCGCGTTACCGGCAATCATCCCGGAAATAGGGATAACCTGCATCGGCACAAAGGCAATCGTGCCAGAACACACCAGCACCGCCAGCGTTAGTCCCGCGCCGGTCGTGATAGCGATAAACGACGAAATAAACGCTTTATCAATATATTTGCTGCGCTTTTGCGCGTTCCACGCGGCGTTAGAGCAGATAAACAGCACCATCAGTAACGTCAGCACCGCATGGTTTACATTGAAAATATACTTCAGCACGTAGCCGACAATAACCAGCTGCACCACCGCGCGGCAGATACTCCAGATAATATCTTTTTCCAGCGCCAGTTTTTCTCGATAGCTAATGAGCACTGCAATCAGTACCAGCACCATCGACAGCGCCAGCGATTCGTTAGTGATGATATGTTCGTTATTCATGATGCGCCTCCCGCACACTTTCATGATGCGATGGCAGTGTTATCACTTCATCCGCATGGCTAATTTCATCTTTATCATGCGTTACCCACAGCACCGCAACCTGTTTATCCGCCGCATAGTGATGAATAATTTCATTCACGTTTTGTTTATTTTGCTCATCCAGCGCACTGGTTATTTCATCGAGTAATAAAACTTTCGGTAGAAATTGCAGATTACGAATTAACGATACCCGCTGTTTTTCACCGCCTGACAGCGAATTGATCGATTTCGACAAAGTTTCTTCTGGCAAACCAAACTGCGCCAACGCCGCAACAAAACGCTCCGGTTCCGGTTGCTGCTGGCGAATTTGCCAGGGAAAAATAAGATTGTCATACACCGTGTCGCCAAATAATGCCGGCGTTTGCGCGCAGTAAGAAACCTGCTGACGATAAGATTCTGGCGACAACGTATTGATATCATTGTCTTCAAAGAGAATGTTCCCACGACTCGGCGAGAGCAGTGAGGCGATAATTTTTAATAATGTGCTTTTACCGCAGCCAGACGGCCCGGTAATCAGCTTAAACTCGCCTGGAGCGACGCGCAGGTTAATATCGTCAAGAACCGTTTTCCCATCAATATCAAAGCCCACATGCTGAAGCTGTAAAATTGCCCTATTTCCCTTCATAGCCTTTTTTATGTCCTGATTCTAACTTTTGTTCCATTAGTGTAACGCCTATCGGATATACTTTAAAAAATTACGGACGGTTAGACAGGAGGTTTTATGTTGATATTTATCCCTATTCTTATTTTTGTCGCCCTGGTGATTGTTGCTGCGGGCGTCAAAATCGTCCCACAAGGTTATCAGTGGACCGTTGAGCGCTTTGGCCGTTATACCCAAACGCTGCATCCAGGCTTGAGCCTCGTCGTGCCGTTTATGGACAGAATCGGCCGCAAAATCAACATGATGGAACAAGTTCTTGATATTCCATCACAAGAAATCATCTCCAAGGATAACGCCAACGTCTCCATCGATGCCGTATGTTTTATTCAGGTGATCGACGCGACAAAAGCGGCGTATGAGGTCAGCAATCTTGAGCTGGCGATTATCAACCTGACGATGACCAACATTCGTACCGTACTCGGTTCGATGGAACTCGATGAAATGCTTTCTCAGCGCGATAACATCAACACTCGCCTGTTGCATATTGTTGACGAAGCCACCAATCCGTGGGGCATTAAAATCACCCGTATTGAGATTCGCGACGTTCGCCCACCGGCCGAACTTATCGACGCGATGAATGCGCAGATGAAGGCCGAGCGTACCAAGCGTGCTTATATTCTTGAAGCTGAAGGGATTCGCCAGGCGCAGATTGTTAAAGCGGAAGGGGAAAAGCAGTCTAAGATCCTTACCGCAGAAGGCGATCGTCAGTCCACATTCTTGCAAGCGGAAGCGCGCGAACGTTCGGCGGAAGCGGAAGCCCGCGCCACTAAAATGGTTTCGGAAGCGATTGCCGCTGGGGATATTCAGGCGGTGAACTACTTCATTGCCCAAAAATACACTGACGCGCTGCAACAAATCGGTTCTGCCAATAACAGCAAAGTGGTGATGATGCCGCTGGATGCCAGCAGCCTGATGGGTTCTATCGCCGGGATTGCCGAACTGATTAAAGACGGCGCCTCTGAACGGAGAAGATAATGGTTGAGGTTGTCTTCGCACACCCGCACATTTTCTGGCTGAGTCTTGGCGGCATTCTGTTAGCCGCTGAGATCCTCGGCGGCAATGGCTACCTGCTGTGGAGCGGCGTCGCCGGAGTGGTAACGGGCCTGTTCACCTGGCTGATACCTATCAGTTGGGAATGGCAAGGCGCGCTGTTTGCAGCACTCACACTGCTGGCAGCGTGGTTGTGGTGGCGCTGGCTGGCGCATAAAGTTAAAGAACAGCGTCCTGCAGACAGCCACCTGAACCAACGGGGGCAACAGTTGCTGGGGCAACGCTTCATGCTGGATGCAACGCTAGTTAACGGTCGCGGTCATATGCGGGTTGGCGATAGTACATGGCCAGTGCAAGCAGATAATGACCTTCCGGCGGGTAGCCACGTTGAGGTCATTGCGGTAGAAGGGATTGTCTTGCGCATCAAACTTTCCGCTTCGCATTAACCCTTAGTTTTCGGCTTTACGATGGCAGCAGCCGGACAGATTATCAATAATCGGGCAGTCGGCGCTGTCATCTCCAGGGCAAGAAGCCGCCAGTGACAGCAACTGGTCACGCATCGCTTGCAGATCGCTAATGCTACGTTCAATATCCGCAACCTTCTGTAGCGTATAGGCTTTCACATCAGCGCTATGGCGTTTTGGATTGTTAAACAGATTCACCAACTCGCCACACTCCTCCAGATTAAACCCCACCTGGCGCGCCTGGCGTAGCAACGTAAACTCATCAAGGTGCTTTTGCGTATAGCTACGGTAGCCGTTTTCACTGCGTAGCGGCGGCGTCACCAGCCCTTTCTCTTCATAAAAGCGAATGGCTTTACTGGTCAGCCCGGTTTTTTTGGCAACATCACTAATATTCATACATTCCTCCGAAAGCGGGTGATGCAGGACGGTCTATTATAACCTGGATAAATTAT
Source organism: Kluyvera fluvialis (assembly GCF_059725275.1). NCBI lineage: Bacteria > Pseudomonadati > Pseudomonadota > Gammaproteobacteria > Enterobacterales > Enterobacteriaceae > Kluyvera > Kluyvera fluvialis. The sequence continues at coordinate 3,616,126 of NZ_AP046142.1, forward strand.
CGAATAGACCTTTGACGCAGAAAAACGCGCCAAAGCCAACCTTCATAACCAGAAGAGGCTCGCTGACGGAGTAGCGCTATTTCACTCCGCTCTGACGTGTCGCAAAATCGACAAAACGGAAAGTATCAGCACGTTGATGCGTTTCATGTACCTGAAAAATTTGCGCATCATCAAGGCTAATGGCGCTGCGGATCACCACCAGATGGCTATGCTGATGAAGATCGAGTCGTTTACGATCGCTCTCGCTGGCAAACTCGACGGTTATCTCTTTTGTTGCGTAGGCAATAGGCAGACAAAGATCATATTCCAGCCAGGCATACACCGACCCTTGCGCAACGCTATCAGGAATTGCCGGAACCCATTTTTGGAAGAAATAATCACGATCGTACATAACGGCTTCATTATTAATAAAACGCAGCCGCTCCAGGATAATGACCGGCTCTTTTGGCACTAAACCATAGCGTTCAGCCGCAGCGTCGGGAAGCTCGCCTGGTTGATTACTGAGAACCTGGGTATGTGTTACCAGCGCCTTATCGTGTAATAGCTCTGCAAAACTGTGCAGCCCGGAACCCGATATTTGCAGTTGATCCACGTCTAATACCACCGAACCCCGACGCTGTTTTTTATGAATGAACCCGGCATCCACGAGCATCGACTGAGCCTTCCTCACCGTCTCACGCGAAACCTGATAAGCCTGTGCCAATGCTTCTTCCGTGGGAAGCCTATCACCCGGGCGCAGTGATTTATTTAAAATAGACTGCCGGAGATCCTGATAAATAACATCGTACTTATTCATTTTGTCCCGCCCTGCAATGGTATGCTTCACGCCCTGGATAGGCTCTACCCTCCGCAATTTCTTGCAACCAGCGACTGGATCCTACGCCGGCGATAGGGCCGTCAAGCAGCGGATCATGGCTTTGCACCATCCACTCTTCAACTTTCTGGCGTAAGTCTGCGGCAATTTCGCGGTATTCAACCTCATGGATTAAATTCACGTTTTCGAGCGGATCGCGCGCCAGATCATACAGCTCTTCCGCCTCATTGGGCGTATAGAGCGCGTTCCGTACCGCCTTCCCTGAAGGGCTAAGATGCGCATCCACCGTGATATACACTTTTGGCCCATCGGCGAAATTTCTAACGTAGCTATAGCGCTCGGTACGAATGCCACGCATGGGTTGATATTTATCATGCCAGGTCAGCTCGGTGAAAAAAGAGGTTCTTCCCCCACGCTGTGCGCCGTGGAATAAAGAAGCGAAACTTTTACCATCTAACCCAGCAGGCGTTTCTGCGCCAATCAAATCGAGGATGGTGGGGAAAAGGTCGATATTACACAGCAGCGCTGGCTTGCGCGTTCCCGGAGTGGGGCTACCCGGTAACACCATAATCAGCGCGGTTTCCAGGCCTGCTTTTTTCAACGAGCCTTTAGCAAGAGGGAAAGCGACACCGTGATCGGTAGTGAAAATCACTAACGTATTACGAGAAAGTCCAGTTTCATCAAGCACCTGCATAATCTCGCCGATGGCTTTATCAAGCACTTTGAGAGAACCATTAAACAGGGCTATATCCTCGCGGATTTCGGGTAGATCGGGTAAAAAGTCGAATACCTCAACATCACTGGGATCATCCGCGCATATCTGGTATTCATCAAAATCACGATGAGTTTCGAAAAAACCAACATTGAGATAAAACGGTGTTTTATCAGACTGGTGTTGATGCAAATATTCAACAACTTTTTGCGCAACATTTCCGGCACGCTCGCCCGGCACAGCAATATAGTCGTCATATCCCAGCGCAAGCGTTGAAGAGAAAATGCGGTCTTTTATTGGCGGCGCCTGGTCGATAGTTTCATGACTCAAGCCAATCAGTGACGTAAGATAGCCGCTCTTTTGCAATTCCTTTGGCAGGGTCGTTACGCCTTTAGTGATACAAAACCCTAAATGTGCCAGCCCCATCAAACCATTATTATGCGGATACCGTCCGGTCAATATGCTGCCACGGCTGGGGCTGCACTGGGGAGCTGGGCAGTAATAATTATCAAACTGCACGCCACGCCTGGCCAACGCTGTAATATTCGGGGTAGCGACGGAATAACCATAGCTGGCAAATTTCCGCCCGCTATCATGAGAAATCATAAATAATATATTTGGCTTCATTATATTTACATCCCTGTCATGCCATTTAATTTCACATGCTAGCACTGAACTTTGATTTGTCCATACAAATCAAAAAAAGCATTCACACTAAAAATAAATAAATCATAAACATAAAAACATGATATTTGACCGTTATTAAATTCAGGCGTATCAATTCTTACTGATTTGTCCAGACAATTAAAAGGGCATTAAAATGAAGGATTCATTACACGAAAATGTAACAGACATTATCCATTTAATCGGTGGCAGAGATAACATCATTACGGCAAGCCACTGTTTAACCCGCCTGCGGCTTGGGCTTCACGATGAAAGCAAAGTCAATATTTGCCAACTGGAAAAGAATGATTTAGTGAAAGGCAGTTTTTCCGCTAACGGCCAATTCCAAATCATCATTGGCCCTGGTTTGGTCGATAAAGTTTATCAACAATTTATTCAGCAGACAGGCGGTGGAAATGTTCCGCCCCACACTCCCCCTCCCACTGTTAATAAAAAGACCAATGTTATTCAGCAAATAATAAAGAATCTGGCAGATATTTTTATTCCTGTTCTACCAGCTATTGTCGCGTCTGGTCTTTTGCTGGGGTTTAATAATCTACTAACGAATCCCGGTATTTTCTTTGATGAATCTCTGCTAGTGCATTATCCACAATGGAGCGGCGTATCAGGACTCATCAATATGATAGCCAATACATCCTTCCTGTTTCTTCCGGCGCTTATTGGTTGGTCGGCCACAAAGAAATTTGGCGGCAACCCGCTGCTCGGCATTGTGATTGGCTTAGTGCTGATTCATCCCGAGCTATTAAGCGCACAGCAATTCGCCAAAAACCCTGAGGCAGTGCAGCACTGGTCAATGCTTGGATTACAGTTGAATAAAGTGGGATATCAGGGACAAGTCATCACGGTATTACTCTCCGCCTGGCTGTTGGCGCGAACGGAAAGACTGCTAAACCGCGTGGTTCCCGATATGATTCAGGTTATCGTTGTGGCGCCCGTTACGCTGCTGGTCACCGGTTTTGCGGCATTTTTAATCATCGGCCCGGTGACGATGTGGTTAGGCAATGGCATCACCGACAGCATCCTTAAACTATTTGATATTGCGCCCGTTTTTGCCGGCGGCTTCTTCGCTTTTATCCTTTCTCCTCTGGTCATCACCGGTATGCACCACCTGTTCTTGGGGATCAACCTACAGATGATCGGCACAATGGGCTACACCACTTTATGGCCTATCCAGGTTATGGCTAGCCTCGCACAAGGCATGGGGGCATTAACAATCTTCTTTCTCACCACTGACAAGAAAATGCGCGGCGTCTCGGTGATTGCCGCCGTTTCCGCCTGGCTTGGGGTAACAGAACCGGCAATTTTCGGCGTGAATCTGCGTTATCGCTTTCCTTTTATTGCAGCAATGTTTGGCGCAGGCGTTGCCGGGAGTATTGTCTCCAGCTACCACATTAAAGCAACCTCCATCGGTATCTCCGGTCTTCCGGGTTTCCTGTCAATATTTACCGAATACTGGCAGGTCTATTTTATCGCAATGGGAACGTCCATCGCTCTGACCGCGCTCTTTACCTTTGTACTTTCACGCACAAAGTGGTTTAAGAAACAACTGACAGATAACGAATAATCAGCGTATTCGCCAGCCGTAGCCTTTATCTTTATTTTTGCCTTGACCTTACCCTTGCTGGAAGGTTTAACCTTCATAACACTCAAATGACTATGACGCCGTCCACTTCCGGGCGGCGCATGAAAAAGGAGTGTTATATGTCTCATACAATCAATCTGGCGCTTGACGGCCTGTCCTGTGGACATTGCGTTAAACGCGTTAAAGAGAGCCTGGAGCAGCGCCCTGACGTTGACCATGCAGAAGTGACCATCGAAGCCGCGCAAGTGACCGGTAGCGCCAGCGCCGAGGCGCTTATCGACACCATTAAACAAGCCGGTTACGGTGCGGAGTTAAGCCACCCAAAGGCTAAACCGCTGGCAGAGTCATCACTCCCGTCGGAAGCACTGACAGCGGCCACCCCTGAGCTTCCGGCAGCACAGGATCTGGATGACAGCCAACAACTGCTGATCAACGGTATGAGCTGCGCCAGCTGCGTTTCCCGGGTACAAAATGCGTTGCAGGCCGTACCGGGCGTCGTACAGGCACGGGTAAACCTGGCGGAGCGCACGGCTCTGGTGATGGGCAACGCCTCTGCCAGTGATTTAGTCCACGCGGTAGAGAAAGCCGGTTACGGCGCGGAAGCGATTGAGGACGACCTCAAACGCCGCGAACGCCAGCAAGAAACCGCGCTGGCAACCATGAAACGTTTTCGCTGGCAGGCGATTGTCGCCCTGCTGGTCGGTATTCCGGTGATGGTTTGGGGGATGATCGGCGACAACATGATGGTCTCCGACGATAACCGTTCCCTGTGGCTGGTTATCGGTTTTGCCACCCTCGCGGTCATGGTATTTGCCGGTGGCCACTTTTATAGCAGCGCGTGGAAAAGCCTGAAAAACCGCACCGCGACGATGGACACCCTGGTGGCCCTCGGTACAGGTGTCGCCTGGCTGTATTCGATGAGCGTCAACCTGTGGCCGCAGTGGTTCCCGATGGAAGCCCGCCACCTTTATTACGAAGCCAGCGCCATGATTATCGGCCTGATAAACCTTGGACATATGCTGGAAGCGCGCGCGCGTCAGCGCTCTTCCCGCGCGCTGGAAAAACTACTCGACTTAACGCCACCCACGGCGCGTGTCGTCACCGATGACGGTGAAAAGACCGTGCCGCTGGCGGAAGTGCAGCCCGGCATGACGCTGCGACTGGCAACCGGCGACCGCGTTCCGGTCGATGGCGAAATCACGCAAGGCGAAGCCTGGTTTGACGAAGCGATGCTAACCGGTGAGCCAATCCCGCAACAAAAAGCTGACGGCGATAGCATTCACGCCGGTACGGTTGTGCAGGATGGTTCGGTATTATTCCGCGCCAGTGCGGTCGGCAGCCATACCACGCTGTCACGCATTATTAAAATGGTGCGCCAGGCGCAAAGCAGTAAGCCAGAAATTGGTCAACTGGCAGATAAAATTTCGGCGGTATTTGTCCCCGTAGTCGTCGCTATCGCCATTTTCAGCGCCGCAATTTGGTACTTCTTCGGCCCCGCACCGCAGATTGTCTACACCCTGGTGATTGCCACCACGGTGCTGATTATCGCCTGCCCATGCGCCCTTGGCCTGGCTACACCGATGTCGATTATCTCCGGCGTGGGTCGCGCGGCAGAGTACGGCGTACTGGTGCGTGATGCCGATGCGCTCCAGCGCGCCAGTGAACTGACCACTTTAGTATTTGATAAAACCGGTACGCTGACTGAAGGCAAACCGCAGGTTGTGGCGGTGAAAACCCTGGGGTCGATTAGCGAAGCCACCGCCCTGCGTCTGGCTGCCGCCCTGGAACAAGGCTCAAATCACCCATTGGCGCGCGCTATTATCGAGAAAGCGGCGGATAACGCGCTCCCTCCGGTAACGGCGTTCCGCACCCTGCGTGGGCTGGGCGTTAGCGGGGAATACGACGGATATCGTCTGCTGCTGGGCAACCAGGCATTGCTGCACGAGCAGCAAATTGATACCCGCGCACTGGATGATGAAATGGCGCGACAGGCTGCTCAGGGCGCCACCCCAGTGCTGTTAGCCATCGACGGGCAGGCCGCCGCGTTATTCGCAATTCGTGACCCGCTGCGCAGCGATAGCGTTGCCGCGCTCCAGCGTCTGCATCGCGAAGGCTATCGTCTGGTGATGTTAACCGGCGATAACCCGGTTACCGCCAATGCGATTGCAAAAGAAGCCGGTATCGACGAAGTGATTGCCGGGGTACTGCCGGACGGCAAAGCGCAGGCGATTAAAGATTTGCAGGCACAGGGCCAGAAAGTAGCGATGGTGGGCGACGGTATCAACGATGCCCCGGCACTGGCGCAGGCTGACGTTGGTATCGCGATGGGCGGCGGCAGCGATGTGGCGATTGAAACCGCTGCGATTACGCTGATGCGCCATAGTCTGGTCGGCGTTGCCGATGCGCTGGCTATCTCGCGCGCCACGCTGCGTAATATGAAGCAGAACCTGCTGGGAGCCTTTGTTTACAACTCGTTGGGCATTCCGATTGCTGCCGGGATTCTCTGGCCGCTGACCGGTACTCTGCTGAACCCAGTCGTCGCTGGGGCAGCAATGGCGCTCTCTTCCATTACCGTTGTGAGCAACGCCAACCGGTTGTTGCGCTTTAAACCGAAACAGTAACCCCTCCGCCCCTCCCGCTTTCGGGAGGGGCGTATTTGCACCTTTCCTCCCAGCGCGCTAGCATGGACTTTTCCTTTCAGGGAGCGCGAATGAGTCTGTTAAATCAACTACAACGCCTGTGGCGTCTTCTTCGCGGCTCGCCCTACAACTGGCCAGCGCTGGATGTGTCACTGCCCGGCGGTCGTCATTTACACCTGGTCGGCAGCATTCATATGGGGACGCGCGATATGGCGCCTCTCCCCGCCCGACTGATTAAAAAGCTGCGTCAGGCCGATGCTCTGATTGTCGAAGCGGATATTTCAGGCCATGAAACTCCTTTCAGTAATCTTCCCGTTTACCCACCGTTAGCCGAACGACTCAACGCAGAACAGCTTGAAGCACTGGATAAGCGGGCCACCGAACAGGGGCTGTCACTCGCCCGTTTCGATAGCCAGCCGTTATGGCAAATTGCTATGGTGCTGCAAGCCACGCAGGCGCAAAGGCTGGGTCTGCGCCCTGATTACGGTATCGACTATCAATTATTACAAGCGGCGCACGAAACCGCGCTGCCGGTGCGTGAGCTGGAAGGGGCGGATAACCAAATCTCGCTGTTGCTTCAGTTACCCGATGGCGGCATGGCGTTGCTCGACGATACGCTAACACACTGGCATACCAACGCCCGTCTGCTTCAGGTGATGATCGGCTGGTGGCTCCAGCAGCCGCCGAGCAATGGCGCGACGTCGTTGCCAAATACGTTTAGTCAGTCTTTGTATGATGTGTTGATGGTGCAGCGTAATGAAGCCTGGCGCGATGCGCTGCTGGCGCTGCCGCCGGGGCGTTATGTGGTGGCGGTAGGGGCGCTACATCTGTACGGCGAGGGCAACCTACCGCAGATGTTAAAATAAAAAAATGGCCAATATCTCTATTGGCCCGTCAAAGAGGAATTTCATTGTTATTATTATCCCGAAGTTTTCACTCCGGATCTTCCGATTGTCGCTCAAAGTTGCTACAACTGCCAAGATCTATTGCGCAAGATTGTACTATTTTTTAGTCCGTTCTCGGGCGTATGCTTATGACATATCATGTCTGTAGTGAGAAGAAAGGTTATGACTCCCGCAGTTAAGTTACTCGAAAAGAACAAGATCCCGTTTAGCATCCACACTTACGATCACGATCCCAACGAAACTAACTTTGGTGACGAAGTGGTGCGCAAATTAGGCTTAAATGCCAGCCAGGTTTACAAAACACTGTTAGTCGCGATGAACGGCGATATGAAGCAGTTGGCGGTAGCCGTCACGCCGGTTGCCGGTCAGTTGGATTTGAAAAAAGTCGCGAAGGCATTAGGGGCCAAAAAAGTCGATATGGCCGACCCAATGGTGGCTCAGCGCGTTACCGGTTATCTGGTGGGGGGTATTAGCCCGCTGGGACAGAAGAAACGTCTGCCGACGGTGATTGATGCGCCCTCACAAGAGTTTGCAACAATCTTCGTATCCGGCGGCAAACGTGGTCTGGATATTGAACTGGCAGCGAGCGATTTAGCGAAAATCCTCGGTGCCACCTTTGCGGACATTGCCCGTAAAGAGTAAATCGCGCAGGCCGGATAACGCATTTGCTTATCCGGCCGCGCACCTTACGTTACTGCCAGCTCACTTCCCCTTTCGGTTCATAAGCCTTCACATCCAACGGTGAGTTCTGCTCGATATACTGTTTGAGCACTTCAGCATCGATAAATCCCGTGTTCACATACCCCGGTTTAGTATCAATTTTCGGATAACCATCGCCGCCGGTCGCGTTAAAGCTCAGCGTAGCCAGGCGATACTGCTTCGCCGGATCAACCGGTTGGCCTTTGATTTTCAAATCCGTCAGTTGACCGTTTTTCGCTACAAAGCTGACGTTGGCAAACTGCGGATATGCGCCGGAGTCAGGTTTCATCTGCGCAACCGCCGTCAGATATTCCACCACTTCTTTGCCGCTCATATCGGCATACACCGCCACGTTACCGAACGGCTGCACTTTCAGCACGCTCTTGTAGGTGATATTGCCTTCTTCGATGGAATCACGAATACCGCCGCCGCTCATCACGCCAAAATCCGCGCCCGTGCGTGCCATCTGCGCCGCCAGAATCAAGTGGCCCATATTCGTTTGCACAAAGCGGACTTTGCTGCGGTCGCCTTCCAGAAGACCATTAACGCTCCCCACTTTCACGTCCAACTGCGCTTTGCCTTTGCTCTGGAACGGCGTCAGCAGCGACAGCATCTGCGGGCTTTCCGGGATTTGTGGTGTGTAAAGTACGCGCTCACTTTGCCCGTTGTCGTAGGTCACTTTTTTCTTCAGGTTGACCGGTATAAGCTGATAATGCACCAGCTTCAGCTCGCCGTTGCGAAATTCAAAATCCGCGCGCCCCACGTATTTGCCCCACTCATGGGCCTGAACAATCCAAATACCGTTTTGTTTATCCGGCGCACACGGTGTGCCTGGCACATAATCGACCTGCTTTTTATTCTCAGATGCCATACACACCGGGTCTTGTGAGTGCCCACCCACAATCATCGCCAGCGACCCGGCAGGTAGACTGCGCGCCATTTCCACATCGCCCGGTGCGTTAGATCCGTGCTCGCCGTTATCGTAATGCCCCATATGGGTGGTCGCCAGAATCAAATCTGGCTTCTCTTTTTGCTGTAATTCCTGAATCACCAGCCTGGCTTCATCCGCCGGTTTACGGAATTCGATATCCGTGAAGAATTCTGGGTTACCAATTTTAGCGGTGTCGTCAGTGGTTAAGCCGATAACCGCAATTTTCAAGTCCTGGCGTTTGAAAATGGCCCACGGTTTAAACAGGCGTTCGCCGGTACTTTTTTGGTAAATGTTGGCAGAGAGGAACGGGAATTTGGCCCATTTTTCCTGCTGGCGCAGTACGCTCAGCGGGTTATCAAACTCGTGGTTGCCGACAGCCATCGCATCGTAGCCCACCAGATTCATGCCACGGAAATCTGGTTCTGCATCCTGTAAGTCAGATTCCGGCACGCCGGTATTGATGTCGCCGCCGGACAACAGCAATACACTACCGCCGTCTGCCGCGACCTCTTTGCGAATCCCATCCACCAGCGTTTTTTGCGCTGCCAGCCCGTATTCACCGTATTCGCTGCGCCAGAAGTGCCCATGATGATCGTTAGTGTGCAAGATGGTGATTTTGTAGGTCTTATCTTTCTGGTAAGCCTGTGAAGGCAAACTGACCAAAGACAGTGCAGCCAGCATCGCCAGCGCCACGCCCCGTTTGACGAATTGCATGATCCTCTCCCTGATTGAATAACAATCGCAGAAATTATAACGCTATAAAATATTAGTCTAATTTGGACTAATACTCTCTCAAGCAACTATTTGAATGTAATGATAATAGTTCACAGAATAATCATCCCAGCCCCAAAAGCGCCCCTTCAAAAAGTCCGACGTGCTGATTCTGATTTGTTACAAAGAAAAAATACAGCGTAGTGCTCAAAAACTGGATGTGCGATACATTTTTTCATATTTGAAATTTGTGGATGCTCACAATATCAAGAGAAATTCGCAAGATAGCCGCGCGGGTTAGAAGGGGATGTTAAAGGTGTATGCCCGGATTAGCGGCTGCCTGCTGGAGCGTGATGAACGGGGCATCATTTCCCGACGATGCTATCCATTTCAATTTCATCCTCGGTGGCGCTGCGTAAAAAAGCCGGTCACTTGACCGGCTTACTTTATCAAACCTTATTGTTTACATTTTAAAGGCTTGATAGCCTCAAGCTGCTGGATGCGCGAATCTACTTTCTTATACGCATCACTTTTCGCCATTCCGTTACCGATCCCAAAATCGCCCAGCACGCCAAGTAAGGTGCGGCCATCAAACTCGCCGGTTGAATCAATTTCTTTACGAACGCTCTGAGCCTTCGCCAGTTCAACTTTTACATCCCTGCACTCAAATGAATCCGCCTCAGCCACAGTCATTGCCGGAGCCTGTGGATACTGCTTTGTTGCGCACCCAGCAAGTAATAAAGCGGAAAAAACAAACGTAATTCTTTTCATCATTATAATCCCAAAGCCATAAGAAATTTCTCAACGCCAATATACAGAAGCTAATTCTAACGACACCACAACGGCATTTAATTTATCGGCCATATTTGCCTTTACTATCGTCAGAGATTCAACCGTCTAACGCCCTATTTCCCTGCATTGATTAATGAGACTCGGGATACAACGTGAACATTTCGCAGCGCCCGCCAGCGTATTGAGACTTCCTTCAAACGTCTTAGACAGGTATCTTAGTCTGATAATTATTATTAAAGCGTTTATCCTCAACATCGCTCGACAAAACATAAGTGGAATCTATGGCAATCTCTGAAACCAGCCCTACCCGGCCAGGCCCTTCTGCGTCTTCGCAACCGGGCCGTACCTCATTTGGTATCCTGGGAGCAATCAGCCTCTCCCACCTGCTCAACGACATGATTCAGTCGCTGATTCTGGCAATCTATCCGCTGTTGCAATCGGAGTTCTCACTGAGCTTCGTGCAAATCGGGATGATCACGCTCACCTTCCAGTTGACCTCATCGCTATTCCAGCCGGTAATTGGCTACATCACTGACAAGCGCTCGATGCCGTGGTCGCTGCCGGTTGGGATGTGTTTCACGCTAAGCGGGCTGGTGCTACTGGCGCTGGCAGGCAGTTTTGGCACGGTATTACTCGCCGCCGCACTGGTGGGGACGGGTTCATCGGTATTCCACCCGGAATCTTCACGCGTGGCGAGAATGGCTTCCGGTGGTCGTCACGGCCTGGCGCAGTCTATCTTCCAAGTGGGCGGTAACTTCGGTAGCTCGTTGGGGCCGTTGCTGGCAGCGGTGATTATCGCGCCGTACGGTAAAGGCAACGTCGCATGGTTTGTGCTGGCAGCGCTGCTGGCGATTATCGTACTGGCGCAGGTCAGCCGCTGGTATGCCGCACAGCACCGTTTAAACAAAGGCAAACCCAAAGCGGTAATTGTCAATCCGCTACCCAGAAATAAAGTGATTCTCGCGGTCTGCATCCTGTTAATGCTTATTTTCTCTAAATACTTCTATATGGCGAGCATTAGCAGCTACTACACCTTTTATCTGATGCAAAAATTCGGATTATCGGTACAAAACGCGCAGATTCACTTGTTTGCCTTCCTGTTCGCGGTTGCTGCCGGGACGGTAATTGGCGGGCCTGTGGGGGACAAAATTGGCCGTAAATATGTTATTTGGGGCTCTATCCTCGGTGTTGCGCCGTTTACCCTTCTTTTACCCTATGCCAGCCTGTGGTGGACGGGTATTTTAACGGTGATCATTGGATTTATCCTCGCATCAGCGTTTTCAGCCATTTTGGTGTACGCTCAAGAGCTATTACCAGGCCGTATCGGTATGGTTTCTGGGTTATTCTTCGGTTTCGCCTTCGGCATGGGTGGCCTTGGTGCTGCGGTGTTGGGGCTTGTTGCCGACCACACCAGTATCGAGTTGGTTTATAAAATATGTGCTTTCCTACCACTTATTGGGATGTTGACCATATTCCTACCTGATAACCGCCAAAAACGCTGATTTTCGGGCAGCCAAAGTCTCTTTTTGGCTGCCATCACTTCCCCGCTAGCTCACACTCTCCCTGACATTCACTATCTAATTTTCATTTTTGTGCCATTTATTCTTAAAAAATCAATTTTTCGTCTTAATCCAACAATCATTCACAAACAAAATGCTATAAATTGTCATAAACTATTACTAGGGTTTTTGGCTTACAGGCTGTTCCGGCACTCTGCGCCAAAAATAGGACCACGCATCACGACGAAAGGAGACGGAATGCATCACGCCACACCGCTTATCACCACCATTGTTGGTGGCCTTGTGCTCGCTTTTTTCCTTGGCATGATTGCCAATAAGTTAAGAATTTCTCCGCTGGTAGGTTATTTATTAGCGGGCGTGTTGGCCGGACCGTTTACTCCAGGATTTGTTGCTGATACCAAACTGGCTCCTGAACTCGCCGAACTGGGCGTGATTCTGCTGATGTTTGGCGTCGGTCTCCATTTTTCGCTTAAGGATTTGATGGCGGTAAAGTCGATAGCCATCCCCGGAGCGATTGCGCAGATAGCCGTCGCCACGCTGCTGGGGATGTTGCTCTCCACCTTCTTAGGCTGGTCAATCATGACCGGCATCGTCTTTGGTTTATGCCTTTCTACCGCCAGTACCGTAGTGCTACTGCGGGCGCTGGAAGAACGCCAGCTTATTGATAGCCAGCGCGGGCAAATCGCCATCGGCTGGCTGATAGTCGAAGATCTAGTGATGGTGCTGACGTTGGTTCTGCTGCCAGCGGTGGCGGGCATGATGGAAAAGGACGACATCGGCTTTACCTCGCTTGCCATTGATATGGCGATTACCATCGGTAAAGTGGTGGCGTTTATTGCCATCATGATGCTAGTTGGACGCCGCCTGGTACCGTGGATTCTGTCACGCAGTGCTGCAACCGGCTCACGCGAACTGTTTACGCTCTCGGTGCTGGCGCTGGCGCTGGGCATCGCTTTTGGTGCGGTAGAACTGTTTGATGTCTCGTTTGCTCTGGGAGCGTTCTTCGCAGGGATGGTGTTGAACGAATCAGAACTCAGCCACCGCGCCGCACACGATACGCTGCCGCTCCGCGATGCATTTGCGGTACTGTTCTTTGTCTCCGTCGGTATGCTGTTTGACCCTATGATTTTGATTGAGCAGCCACTGGCGGTAGTCGGTACGCTGGCAATTATTATCTTCGGTAAGTCGTTGGCGGCATTTGGCCTGGTGCGCCTGTTTGGTCACTCGCAGCGCACCGCGCTGACCATCGCTACCAGCCTTGCGCAAATCGGTGAATTTGCCTTTATTCTTGCTGGCCTGGGGATGGCGTTGGATCTGCTGCCGCAGACCGGACAAAACCTGGTGCTGGCAGGCGCGATTCTCTCCATTATGCTGAACCCCGTACTGTTCACACTGCTGGAAAAATACCTCGAGAAAACGGAAACGCTTGAGGAGCAGACGCTGGAAGAGGCTTTGGAAGACGAGAAGCAGATCCCGGTTGATATTTGTAACCATGCACTGCTGGTCGGCTATGGGCGCGTAGGCAGCCTGCTGGGCGAGAAATTAATGGCGCTGGGTATTCCGCTGGTGGTGATTGAAACTTCGCGTACTCGCGTTGATGAGCTACGTGAGCGCGGTATTCGTGCCGTGCTGGGGAACGCCGCCAATGAAGAAATCATGAATCTGGCGCATCTCGACTGCGCGCGTTGGCTGTTGCTGACGATTCCGAACGGCTATGAAGCCGGTGAAATCGTTGCTAGCGCCCGCGAGAAATGCCCACATATTGAGATTATCGCCCGCGCGCATTACGACGATGAGGTCGCTTACATCAGCGAACGTGGCGCGAATGAAGTGGTGATGGGCGAGCGTGAAATTGCCAAAACAATGCTGGGATTATTGAGCGACCCGCCGCTTAAAGAGGCCGTGAGCGTATAATTCCGTAAAGGCAAACCGGATGAGGCAAAGCCGCCATCCGGCAACATAGTGCGAACGTAGTGCGATGGGCCATCCCATGTTGGCCCATCGCGTATTAACGCTCCCAGTACGCCTCTTCGAGGCTGTCCTCTTTCTCCGGCAGACCGCGCGTCAGGCGCGGTGAATGCTGGTTCAGCACCTGATAACTCACCCGATTCGCATATTTACACACCTGCGCCAGCGAGGAGTAAGTCAGCCAATTATGCTGATGCTTGCTGGAGTTCGGCACATTCGAACGGTGGTATGCGTTGGCGGTAATGTCGTGCAGTAGTGCTGCCAGCGCGCCGTCACCTGCGCCGTTGGTGTTCATTATCTTCTCTGGCCCGCCCATAAATGGCGCGATGTGCGAGTAAATTCGCAGCGGATGCTGGCAGTCTTTATAGCGCAGCGCGCGGCTGAACTCGTACTGATTAAACTCGGCAATCGCCCCCGGCAGCAGCGGGTGCTGGGTTTTGCGCTTGGCATCTTCTTCAGTAAAGCCCGCCATATACAGGCCGGTTGGCCCGGCGGTACACAGCACCAGATCAACCCAGTCCAGCGATTTATCTGCCGCCAGCAGCGGGTCGTTGAGGCCGGTTAACGCTTCGGCTTCTTCTTCGTTCATCGCCAGAATCGACACGTGCTCTTTAATAAAGCCCTGCCACCACTGCGGGTTTTCGGCGATAACAAATTTCGTACCCAGCGTCAGTACCACCGGCACATCATACTTTTTGGCGTATTCGATAGCCTGCATGGTGGCGTCCGGCATCGGCTCGCCCGGTTTACAACGCACCAGATACGAGGTCAGCACCAGTGCCGAAGCCCCTGCAATCACCGTCTCTGGGATGCTCTCCGGGCGCAGTTTATTCATATGACCGGGGCTAATCGCAAACGTCCGCTCACCGGCATCGCCAATTAGCGTAAAGCAGCGACCAATCGGCCCATCTACGCCCTGAAGGTAGTTTAAGTCGGTACGGCTGGAGGTATTGCACAAATAGCGGTAGGCATAACCGCCAATTTCGATATTGCCGCACATCACGCCCAGCAGCACCGAGCGGTCATCCGCCAGCACCGAGTAGTTGTGCATGGTGTTGCCGATAGTGCCGCCCGCAAACTGATGAGTGATCAAGTTTTCGCGCAGCAGTTCTTGATACAGCGCCTCAGCAACATCATCTTCAATCACCAGGGAGTGCCCCGCACTCAGGCCATAGCGTTGAATAAACGCGTCATCGACCTTCGCTTCAATATCCACCAGCGTTTGATCGATACCGACCACCCAAGAGGCGCTGGTTTCATTTTCAGGTTGGATCTGTTTCAACAGCGGATCGCGAGCATCCACGGGGAAATAATGTTTAGATTTGCGTTTACCGGGAAATTTCATGGTGATTTTTGTGTGGCAGTTAACAGGCGGGGAATAGTAGCACACTCCCTCGCCTGCGCACGCACGTACAATTAGCGGTATTTTTCGATCAAATTGACCATCATCGTGATATGCGCGTCATCGTCATTCAGCGCAGGAATGTACTCATATTGCTGCCCACCGGCTTCGAGGAACACCTCACGGTTTTGCACCGCAATTTCTTCCAGCGTTTCCAGGCAATCGGCAGAGAAGCCCGGACACATCACCTGGAGATGTTTCGTCCCCTTCTCCGCCAGCATTTTCAGCGTTTCATCAGTATACGGCGTCAGCCACGGCTCGCGGCCAAAGCGTGACTGGAAGGTCATCATCACTTTGTCTGGGTCTATTTCCAGTGCGGAAACCAGCGCGCGAGTGGTATCGCGGCAGCGCTGCGGATAGTCGTCACCTTCGTTAGCATATCGCTGAGGAATACCATGATAGGACAATAGCAGCACATCTGGCTCGCCGTGGCGCTCGAATGACGCTTTGGCGCTAGCGGCAAGCGCCTGAATATAGCCAGGGTCGGTGGCGTAGTCGCGAATAAACGATACGCTCGGGATTGCGCGCTGTTTCGCCAGAATGCGCGCCAGTTCATCCCACACGGCAGCGACGGTCGAACAGGAATATTGAGGGTACAACGGCAGCACGACGATATGGTCAATATCCTGAGCCAAGAGATCATCAACGGCGCTTTGCAGCGACGGCGTGCCGTAGCTCATACCCAGCGCAACCGGGACATCCGGCATTCGAGCCGCTAATGCTCGCTGCTGGCGACGGCTGTAAACCATCAACGGCGAGCCTTCGTCCATCCAGACGGATTGATAGAGTTTGGCAACGCGAGGGGCGCGAATCGGTAAAATGACACCACGAAGCAGCGGCCACCACAGCAGACGAGGGGTATCGACCACACGTTTATCGCTGAGAAACTGGCGCAAATAACGTTTAACCGCGTCGGGCGTCGGCGCGTCGGGTGTGCCGAGATTGGCAAGAAGAATACCGGTTTTTTTAGCGTGCATTACCGCCTCTTATTTATTCAAATTATTGATAATTGTAGCGGAAAAGCGAGGAAGAAGAACTAATTGCTGTAAGAGGTAGAATGATAAATAGCGTGATGGTGCGGAACATATCAGGCCTACGAATATCACGCAGGCCTGATAACCTAAAGCATTAGCCGAGGATTTTTTCCAGCTCTGCGCGAACGGCAGCAACGGCTTGAGTACCGTCTACTTTCGCGTATTTGGTGTTACCCGCCTGCGCTTCTTTAGAGTAGTAGCCGATAAGCGGTGCTGTCATCTGATGGTATTCCACCAGACGTTTACGCACGGTTTCTTCCTGGTCGTCTTTACGGGTAGTCAGTTCTTCACCGGTCACATCATCTTTACCTTCAACCTTCGGCGGGTTGAATTTGATGTGGTAAACACGGCCAGATGCCGCGTGTACGCGACGACCCACGATACGGTCAACGATCAGTTCGTCTGGTACGTCAAATTCCAGAACGTAATCAACGTTGATGCCCGCTTCTTTCATGGCGTCTGCCTGCGGAATCGTGCGCGGGAAGCCGTCCAGCAGGAAACCATTGCGGCAATCTTCCTGGGAGATGCGTTCTTTCACCAGCGCGATAACCAGTTCGTCGGTGACCAGCTTGCCGGCGTCCATGATGTCTTTAGCTTGTTTACCCAGTTCAGAACCGGATTTCACCGCGGCACGCAGCATATCGCCGGTGGAGATTTGCGGAATACCGTACTTCTCCATGATGAACTGAGCCTGAGTTCCTTTACCCGCGCCCGGAGCGCCAAGCAGAATGATACGCATTGCGAAAATCCCCTCAAAGGTTGTCTGTTTTTTTCAAAAGCGCTAAACGATACCACCATCACGCATTTGTCTCAAGGAAGCGGGGCCGCGCTGAAACGGTTAATGGCCGGAATCATCAGAAAAGAGCCGTTTTAGGCGAAAAAAAGCCGGATAACGGAACATGTCCCTTATCCGGCTGATTTTATCTCTCTCTTACAGGAAGAGACGGAGGCTTACGACACCAGCAACTGGTTCATGCGGCGGATAAACTGGTTAGGATCTTCCAGCGTACCGCGCTCGGCGAACAGCGCCTGGTCAAGCAGCAGCTCAACCCACTCTTTAAACTGCGCGTCGTCCTGCGTATCGGCGGTGCGTTTCACCAGCGCGTGATCAGGGTTCAGTTCGAAGATGTATTTCACATCAGGAACTGCCTGGCCCGCTGCGGCAAACAGTTTCGCCATCTGCGTGCTCATTTCGTCGGCGTCGGTGGTAACAATCGCCGGGGTATCGGTCAGACGGTGAGTCAGACGCACCTCTTTCACGCGGTCGCCCAGCAGGGTTTTCACACGCTCAACGAACGGCGTCAGCGCTTTTTCTGCTTCTTTCGCGCTTTCGTCAACTTCATCTGCCAGCTTGTCGATAGACTCGTCAGCTTTAGCAACGGACTGGAACGGCTTACCGTCGAACTCCGTCAGGTAGTTCATCATCCACTCATCGATGCGGTCAGAAAGCAGCAGTACTTCGATGCCTTTCTTACGTAGCAGTTCCAGATGCGGGCTGCTCTTCGCTGCGGCATAGCTGTCAGCGGTGATGTAGTAGATTTTCTCCTGCCCTTCTTTCATGCGAGAAACGTAGTCAGCCAGCGACACGCTCTGCTCGGAAGAGTCGGTATGGGTAGACGCGAAACGCAGCAGTTTAGCAATCGCTTCCTGGTTAGCGTGGTCTTCCGCAGGGCCTTCTTTCAGCACCAGACCGAACTGTTTCCAGAAGGTCTGATATTTTTCTGCGTCGTCTTTCGCCAGTTTCTCCAGCATCTGCAGGACACGTTTGGTCAGCGCGGTGCGCAGGTTGCGCGTTACGCTGCTGTCTTGCAGGATTTCACGGGAAACGTTCAGCGGCAGATCGTTAGAATCTATCAGGCCACGCACGAAACGCAGGTAGTTCGGCATGAACTGCTCAGCGTCGTCCATAATGAACACGCGCTGCACGTACAGTTTCAGTCCGTGTTTATGGTCACGGTTCCACATATCCCACGGTGCCTGCGACGGGATGTACAGCAGGCTGGTGTACTCCTGCTTACCTTCCACACGGTTGTGGCTCCAGGTCAGCGGGTCAGTGAAGTCGTGGGCAATGTGCTTGTAGAACTCGGTGTACTCTTCGTCTTTAACTTCAGACTTGTTACGCGTCCACAGCGCCTGCGCTTTGTTGATTTTCTCCCAGGAAACCACGGTTTCACCGTCTTTCTCTTCCTGTTTTTCAATCTCAACCGGCAGCGCGATATGGTCGGAGTATTTGCCGATGACCGAACGCACGCGCCAGTCGTCGAGGAACTCATCTTCGCCTTCGCGCAGATGCAGGGTAATTTCAGTACCGCGATCGGCTTTGGTGATATCGGCAACGGTGTATTCGCCTTCGCCCGCCGATTCCCAGAACACGCCGTTTTCTGCCGCATCGCCCGCCGCACGGGTACGCACAGTCACTTTGTCAGCCACGATAAACGCCGAGTAGAAACCGACGCCGAACTGGCCAATCAGTTGGCTGTCTTTCGCCTGGTCAGACCCCATTGATTCAAGGAACGCTTTAGTCCCGGATTTGGCGATAGTCCCCAGATGGTCGATAACTTCGTCGCGATTCATCCCGATGCCGTTGTCGGCAATGGTCAACGTACGCTTATCTTTATCGAAAGAAACGCGCACACGCAGCTCACCGTCACCTTCATACAGATCAGGGTTAGACAGCGCGCGGAAACGCAGCTTGTCTGCCGCATCCGAGGCGTTAGAGATAAGCTCACGCAGGAAAATTTCTTTATTGGAATACAGAGAATGGATCATCAGGTGCAGAAGTTGTTTTACTTCAGACTGAAAACCACGTGTTTCTTGTCCTTTCATTGGAAAAATACCTCAACAATGCCATTTACAAGGTCAAAATGCGTTGAGTGAGAGATGGGGACGAGAAATGACTTTTCAAGCGGGAGAACGTGAATGTTCTCCCGTTTGATTAAAAACGAATCTTATGACGCCCGGCGAGGGAGTGCGAAAGCGTAGTGCCATCGACCATTTCCAGCTCACCGCCAACCGGTACGCCGTGAGCGATACGGCTGGCTTCAACGCCATACTGCGCGCACAGCTCGGCGATATAGTTAGCGGTCGCCTCCCCTTCCACCGTCGGGTTGGTGGCGAGGATAACCTCTTTAAGCGGCTCCGATTCCAGACGCTGCTCAAGGCGGTCAAGACCGATATCATCCGGCCCGATGCCATCAAGCGGCGACAGATGGCCCATCAGCACGAAATAGCGGCCAGAAAATTGCCCCGTCTGCTCAATGGCGTAGATGTCCGCTGGACTTTCCACCACGCAGATTTGGCCGTTTTCATGACGACGCGGATTCGAACAGATGTTGCACACCTCTTGCTCGGTGAAAGTGCGGCAATCGGCACAGTGGCCGATTTCCGACATCGCGCGAGTCAGCGATTGCGCCAGGCGCATCCCGCCGCTACGGTCACGTTGCAGCAGGGTAAACGCCATGCGCTGCGCCGACTTCGGGCCAACGCCCGGCAGACAACGCAGCGCTTCCATCAGCTGAGTTAACAGCGGGCTGGTTTGCATCAGAACGGCATCTTAAAGCCTGGCGGCAGTTGCATACCGGAGGAGACGGAAGCCATCTTCTCTTTCTGGGTTTCATCAATGCGGCGCGCCGCATCGTTGAAGGCCGCAGCGACCAGATCTTCCAGCATATCTTTGTCGTCTTCCAGCAGGCTTGGGTCAATCTCAACGCGACGGCAGTTATGCGCGCCGTTGATGGTCACTTTAACCAAACCTGCGCCAGACTCACCGGTGACTTCCAGCTGAGCGATTTCTTCCTGCATTTTCTGCATTTTGTCTTGCATCTGCTGGGCCTGTTTCATCAGGTTACCCAGACCGCCTTTACCAAACATAGGCTTCTCTCTCAATAAATCACGTTAAAGGATGACGACCATAAGCCAGGCTCACGGTCAAATGGGGCGAATACTCTCTTCATCCAGATCCGCATCGAAAAATCGACGCAGCGTCTGAATATTATTATCCGCGATAATCGACTCACGCGCTTGCGCAAGTTTCTCTTCATAGATGGCCTGTCGCCACTCCAGCGGCGTACGCACCGCCGGATTATCATCTTCCACGATGGTCAATTCAACAGGCGCACCGTATAAAGTGCTCATCGCCTCGGCGAGCTTTTGCTGTGCGCCGGGCGAATTTAAGTGCCGCTGCGTTGGGCGCAAATGCAGGCACACGGCATTACCGTTTTGCTCTTTCCACGCGTTAAGGGCCACCTGCTCGACCAGCTTCGGCAGCGCCATTTGGCTCACCTGTGCCGCCCACTCATCGCGCTCGATCGATTCCAGCGCCAGTTTTGCCGCCAGTTCTGGCGTCTTCTCATGCTCCAGCGCTTTTTTCAGCGCCTTCGGCGTGGCGACTTCCTCTTTTTTCACCTCAACGGCGGGAGTCGTCGCTTTCCAACGATAAGCCTCTTTCTTCGCCGCAGGCTTGTTCTGTACCGACGACGACGGACGCGCCTGGACGCGTTCGGAAACCGAAGCCAGTCTCTCCAGCGCAGCGTTATTCACCGGCCGCGCGCGAGTTGCGGCTGCCGGTTCACTCTTTTTTGGGGTGGTTGCTCCCTGACTACTCTGCTGCAACTGGCGCCGCGCCGCCAACACCTGATGGGTGGACTCTGGCAGCGGCGCAGCCGGTGGCATTGCGCCTTGCGCAGGCGACGGCGGCTGTTGCGTCACCGGGGCTGGCGCGGGCGCTAAGGCCTGCGGCGGCGTTTCCGGCTCGGGTAGCGGAGCATTCGGGTGGAATGCCAGCGCACGCAGCAACGTCATTTCAATGCCCATGCGCCTGTCGGGGGCATACGGTAGCTCTTTGCGCCCAATCAGCAGCGTTTGATAGTAAAGCTGAACGTCGGTTGGCGGCACGGTACGCGCCAGGTTGCGCATCCGCTGTTCAATCATCGCCATATCGCTGCCCAGCGCCGCTGGCGACAGCTGAACCATCGCAATGCGGTGCAGCAGGCTTTGCATCTCAATCAACAGCGCTTCCCAGTCAACGCCGCGCAATGCCGCATCGTTAACCAGTTCCATGACGCGTTCACCATTGGCGGCAACTAACGCTTCAATCAATGACAGCGCCTGGTCATCGTCCAATGTGCCGAGCATCTCACTGACCGAAGCGGTAGTCAGCTGCCCGTCACCGCTGGCGATGGCCTGATCGGTCAGGCTCAGCGCGTCACGCAGGCTGCCATCTGCCGCGCGAGCCAGCAGTTGCAAGGCGCGCGGTTCATGGCTGATATGCTCTTCATCCAGAATGTGCTCTAACTGATGGCGAATCTGTTCGACATCCAGCGCCTTCAGGTGGAACTGAAGACAGCGAGAAAGAATCGTCACCGGCAGCTTTTGCGGATCGGTGGTGGCAAGCAGGAATTTAACGTGCGCAGGCGGCTCTTCCAGCGTCTTCAGCAAGGCGTTAAAGCTGTGACGGGAAAGCATGTGGACTTCGTCAATCAGATACACTTTAAAGCGACCGCGCGCGGGCGCGTACTGGACGTTATCCAGCAGGTCACGGGTATCTTCGACTTTCGTACGCGAGGCGGCGTCAATCTCAATCAGATCAACAAAGCGCCCTTGTTCGATTTCCCGGCAGTTATCACACACCCCACACGGCGTGGCGGTGATGCCGGTTTCGCAGTTCAGCCCCTTCGCCAACAAACGGGCGATAGAGGTTTTCCCCACCCCACGAGTGCCGGAGAAAAGATATGCGTGATGAATGCGCCCTAACGATAAGCCGTTCGCCAGTGCAGTCAGCACATGTTCCTGGCCGACGACGTCAGCGAAGGTTTGTGGTCGCCATTTTCGGGCTAAGACCTGATAACTCATTGGCTGGCTCTGAAACGTTGGAAGGTGGATTCACGAGGGGTGTAATGCTATCACAGCCCCGCCGAGCAGGCGAGGCCATGTATCGGGAAATACTTAGTGGCCTGGGAAATTGACCAGGCTATAGCTGGTGATACCCTGTTTTTCCAGGCGCTGTTCGCCGCCCAGATCGAACAGATTAATGATGAATGCCGCATCGTGCACTTCACCACCCAGACGACGAATCAGTTTTACCGTTGCTTCGATAGTGCCGCCCGTTGCCAGCAGATCGTCAACAACCAGCACTTTATCGCCCGGTTGAATAGCATCTACGTGGATTTCCAGCTGATCGGTGCCGTACTCCAGCTCATAGCTTTCAGCAATGGTTTCGCGCGGCAGTTTACCCGGCTTACGAACCGGAACGAAACCTACGCCCATCCCCAGCGCAACCGGCGCGCCAAACAGGAAACCACGCGCTTCCGTACCCACCACTTTGGTGATACCGGCGTTTTTGTATTTCTCAACCAGCAGTTCAATGCTGAGGGCGTAGGCTTTCGGATCTTCCAGTAAACTGGTGACATCGCGGAAAAGGATGCCTGGCTTCGGATAATCCTCGATGCTTTTGATGCTGTTCTTCAGAAATTCAAGCTGCTGTGCAGTAGCGGTCATAGGTTTGTGCCTAATTGAAACAGTGTTACTCAAGGCGAGCAAAATGAATTAAAAGTTACAATTGATTAACTTTTAATCAGGCGCGCCTGTGCTCGAAAACGCCAGAATTTACTGGCTAGCTCATAGAATTGCAATACCATTAGTGCGCTTCATGACTTTTGTTGTTCTGCATCAACCACGGGAATTCGCCAGAGGAAAAACAACAATCCGCCAAGGATAGCCAGCAACAGCAGACGTACCCAAAGCATATTGACCAACCATAGTGAAATGCTAAAAGTCAGGATAATCAGCGCGATTGCGCGTGGTTTTGCCCCCGGCGGCATCGCCCGATAACGCTGCCAGTGACGCAGATAACCGCCAAACCAGGAGCGATAAAGCAGCCATTGATGGAAGCGAGGAGACGATCGCGCAAAGCACCAGGCCGCGAGCAAAATAAACGGTGTCGTCGGCAGCAACGGCAACACCACGCCGAGAGTTCCAAGGGCTACCGCCAACCAGCCTATAATGATTAGAATAGTGCGCTGCATAATGAGAACTGTTATCAAATGAACCTGCTACTGTAGCATAGCCGATGAGATTAAAATGGAGAATCGTGTGAAAACGGCATTGCTTTTACAAACGCTGGAACAACAGCTACAGCGCCTTCAGCAACGCATTGCGCCGCTTGCCGCGCACGCGACTCTGAGCGCGCGATTTGACCGTCAGCTATTCAAAACGCGCAGCACGCAAATGCAGGCTTATCTCGACGAAGCCCACGCCCATTTTGAGGAGCTAAAGCACGCTGTTGAGCAACAGCAACTGCCGCAGGTGGCCTGGCTTGCAGAACGTCTGGCAGCACAGATTGAGGCCATTAACCGCGAAAGCGAAGCCTGGTCGCTGCGCGTTTGGGACAACGCTTCGCCAGGGGTTCGCCGCTGGCAGCGTAAACGGCTGGAAACCCAGGAGTTTGAACGCCGCTTGCTGGAGATGAAACAACAGCGTCAGCAGCAGTATCAGCAGGCAACCACGCTTGACGCGCAGCAACGTTTGGCGCGCGAAATTACCGCCTTTGATGGCCGCATCACGCGCTGTCGCCAGGCATTACAGGAAATTGAACGCATACTGGCGCGCATGACGCGCTGATAAAGGAGAAGTTATGTCGCTGGAAAATGCCCCGGATGACGTCAAACTAGCGGTTGACCTCATTATGCTGCTGGAAAGCCACCAGATAGCACCAGACGTTGTGCTAAGCGCGCTGGATATCGTACGGCAAGATTATGTTAACAAGCTAAAAAACGTGGAAGACGCCTCGTAAAACGCACCATCCCCCCTGCGCATTCATTTTACGTTGTGGCAGATTGCGTCCACAACGTTAGCCGCACGGTGATGGAACATCATGAAAATCTTCTCGGCGACCCCACACGACGCCATTTTTAAACAATTTTTACGCCATAAAGCGATCGCCTGCGATTTTCTACAGGCTCATCTTCCCGCCGTGTTTTTAGCGCGCTGTCGGTTGGAAACACTCCAACTCACGTCCGGCAGTTTTATTGAGGAAAACCTCCGCGCCAGCTACTCCGACATCCTCTATTCACTGCAAACCCGTGCCGGGCCTGGCTATATTTACGTGCTCATTGAACACCAAAGTACGCCGGATAAGTTAATGGCGTTTCGCCTGATGCGTTACGCCATCGCCGCAATGCAACAGCATCTGGACGCCGGGCACGATGAGCTGCCGCTGGTCATTCCTCTATTGTTCTATCACGGCAGCGTAAGCCCCTGGCCTTACCGTCTGAATTGGCTGGAGCTATTCGCCGACCCGGATCTGGCAACAATGCTCTATAGCCATGATTTTCCGCTGGTTGATATTACTGTAATGCCGGATGAAGAAATCATGACGCACCAACGCATGGCGATGCTGGAACTGCTGTTTAAGCATATCCGCCAGCGCGATCTGGCATCATTGCAGGAACAGCTTGGTATTCTGCTAATGGAAAATTGGTTAACCGCGCCACAGTTAGGGGCTTTGATTACCTATATGCTGCAAGCGGGTAGTACCGCTCATCCAGAAGCATTAATCTACACGCTGGCGCAGCACACGCCACAGCATAAGGAGCAGTTGATGACTATCGCCGAATGGTTAGCTGAGAAAGGACGCAAACAAGGAATGGAACAAGGCGAAGCACAAGGGCGGCGTGAAGAGGCGCACAAAATTGCGCGCAATATGCTGACCGTTGGGCTGCCGATAGAACTGGTGATGCAGGTTACCGGTTTAACGCTTGACGATCTTAACGCCCTGCAGGATTAAAAAGGGCGGCCTCTTCGCCTAATGCTTGTCAATGATGCGCCACATTCCGTTCACCTGATATTTTGTAGAACATGAAGCCTCTGTACCTGTGAACGGGTCAAGGGGGACTGCCGAGTCCCCCTTGACAATCCCTGCGGCCCCGCAGGGAAATCGGTGCTTCGCACTGCGCTCGCCTGCGAAATCCAGCCTGCGGCACGGCGAAACTCGACATCCTGTCTCGGTTCGCCTCAGCCCGCCATCCCTGGCGGGCTGACCTTGTCTTCCTTTCTCCGGCTCGCCGATTTCCATCGGGGACTCATCGGTTTCAGCAACGCTGGTTCTGGCTGTTCATTCAAAGAGCTCAACTGGCGGCGATACTAAACCGCTGAACTGACCAGCATTAGGCCTCTTCGCCGCCCTTTCGGTTGTTAATCACCGAGGCGTTCCTGCCCGTCGTTTTTAGCATCGCGCTTCACTTCCGTAACCACATCGCCTTTTTCATTGTGCAGATGCACTTCGAGCTGGTTAAAGGCGATATCAATTCCGTTTTCCCGGCATAAGCGGTCGATAGTGCGGTTCAGCTCATCCACCGTGTAGCTACGATCGCGCAGTTCACGCACATACAAACGCAGTTCGTGATCCAGAGTGCTCGCGCCGAAGGTGGTAAAGAATACCGACGGTTCTGGGTCGTGCATGACTTTCGGATGGCTGGTCGCGGCTTTCAACAGTACCGACTTCACTTTGTCCAAATCTGAACCGTAGGCCACGCCAATGCGGATCACCACGCGAGTGATGGTATCGCTAAGCGACCAGTTGATTAGCCGTTCGGTCACAAAGGCTTTGTTCGGAATAATGACCTCTTTGCGGTCAAAATCGGTAATAGTGGTAGCACGAATACGGATTCGGCTCACCGTACCAGAGAACGAGCCAATGGTCACCGTATCGCCAATGCGCACAGGGCGCTCGAACAGAATAATCAGGCCGGAGACAAAGTTACCGAAGATTTCCTGTAAGCCAAAACCCAGACCGACCGACAGCGCGGCAGCAAGCCATTGCAGTTTGTCCCACGATACGCCAAGCGAACCAAACACCGTCATCGCCCCGACGGCAATAATGATGTAGTTAAGGATGGTGGTGATGGCGTAGGACGCCCCCTGGCGCATTTTAAGTCGCGAGAGCACCAGCACTTCCAGCAGACCCGGCAAGTTGCGGATTAACGCCCAAGCCACTACCGAGGCAATAATGGCGAACAGCAGGCTGCCAAGAGTGACGTTTTTCACCACCGCAGCCCCGGCCTCGGTGCCGTTGTAATGCCACAGCGTAATGCTATCGAGATAGGTAAAGACGGTGATTAAGTCCGACCAAATCGCCCAGAACATCACGCCAAACAGCGCCACCATCACCAACATCGTAATACGCAGCGTCTGCTGGTTAATTTGCTCCAGTGCAATGGCGGGTTCTTCCTGTGGCTCCGCGCCTTCAGCGCCCTCTTTCACCAGATTCTGGCGGCGAGTTACCGCTCGACGATAGGCAATGCGCCGCGCCGCCACGCTCAATCCACGGAGAACCGTCTGGTACAGCAGATTCCAGAAAATCACCAGATAGACGGTTTCAATCCAGCGGCCTGACAAGCGCAGCGTGGTATAGAAATAGCCGGTCGCCGTCAGCACCATCAGGCCCAGCGGCACCAGCGACAACACGGTCACCGTCACCAGGCGCAGGCTGTGCGACTCTTTATCACGCCAGCTATCGCGGCACATTGGCCACATCAGCACCGCAATCACCAGCAGGTTCAGCAGAATCACAAACTGTCCCAGCACGTCATCCATCAGGTGCAGCGGAGAAAGTTCCGACACCACAGACCAGAAGTGCAGCGGCAGCAGCGCCAGGCTGATACGCACAATTTGGCGGCGCCAGTGGCTGGTTTGCTGTTCCGGCATGTTGAAGTGGCGTACCGCGACGCCGTTTTTCTCCAGCACTTTCCAGCACAAGCCAAAGACCAGCCAGAACATCGCCAGCTTTTTACAAAATGCCCACAGCAGCACACTGATATTAAGCTGCATAGTCAGCAAAATCAGGCCGATAGCCAAAATCAGCAGCACCACAGGCAGCGCCCGAATGAGATCGATAAGGATCGCTTTCGGCGTGTGCAGCTGGCTGTCGTTACGCAAATTACCAACCTGATCGCCGAGTTTGTCCTGGTAGTTACGCAGCCACTGTAAACGCCAGCGAATCAGCCCAGCAATCAGCAGCAGCGGTAGCCCCGCCAGAAACGCGATAAACACCGCAGGCCACGCTTTTTCCCAGTTCACGGTGATTTTCATCGATTTGAACTGATCTTTCAGCGCTTCCGGGAAGGCTTTAATCCACTCCCAGTCCATCGGTCTGTTACTGTTAACCCAGAAGATTTGCTGGGTCAGAATCTCTTTCAGGCTTTTCGAGACGCTCATCAACTGCTGCTGATTAATTTGCAGGTTGATAGCCATCATCAACTGGTTGCCCAACTGCTTGTTGATTAAATCGAGCATCTCGCGGCGAGCATCGACAATTTGCAGCAGCGCATCGTGCACTTCGCTATCGACCTCACTGCTGTGCCCCTCTTCCAGTTTGGCAACAAAATCATCACTCTGGAACAGGGCGTCGCGCTGTTGGTTGATTTCGAACTGCTCCAGACGCAAGTCCGCAATGCGGTTGGTCATGTCTTGCAGTTCGTCTGCCGACGGCAGCGTTTGTTGCTGCTGATAAAGTATGCGTGACAGCAGCAGGCTGCCCTTCAGCACGGCAATTTGCTCTTTCACGTTGCGCTCAGATTGCAGCGCACGGTCAAGCCAGTTTTTGACCTTAATATTCTGCTGCACCAACTGGTTACCGCTTTCGGTTGAAGAAATTAAGCGCTGGCTCAGTTGGTGGTTGATGTCGAGTTCCTGCTTCACCAGCGGATTACCCTGAATACGCGCAGTCTCTTCAGGAGACGCCGTTTCCTGGACGGTTTTTTCCGACAGCGTCAGGCGCTTGCTGCTCACCGCTTCTTGCAGCAGTAGCAGTTGATGTTCAAGTCGGCTACTGTAGGCGGTGACATAATCACGTTGTTTTTGCAGGGTATCCTGTAGCACCGTGTTGGCCGCCAGGCTTTTACCCTGGAGTTCAATTTCAGCATCCAGTAGCGTTTTTTGCACCAACAGCATCGTTTGCTGCGTGGGTCGCAGCGCTTCGCCAACCGCAGTGCCATTCAGGCTATTGCGCACTTGCAGCAGTTGCTGCGACGCCGAGTTCATCGCGTTCTGCACGCGTTCCGGCTGGGTTTGCAGTGAAACCAACTGGCTGTTGTAGGTCGCCAGGTCGTTTTGCGAATTTTGCAGGTCATCAACCACTTGCGTCACGCGCGCTTCTAGCTGGCGCAGCGATAACGTGCTGAGCGTTTTACGCGTCTCATCATCGTTATCGGCATCGCTTAGCGCGCTGAGATTATCGGTCGCCTGGCGCAACTTCGCAGGGGCCTGGGCCACCTGTTTTTGCAGTTGCGCGCTTTCCGCTTTTACGCGGTCGAGTTTATCCAGCAGTTGCAGGGTTTCAGTCAGATCCTGCTGCACCAGTTTTTCCTGGGGCGTAAGGTCTTTCTTATTGTCGAGAGAAGTCAGCTGCTGCTGGACGTCAGCGCGGTCAGGAAGATCGTTGTTGTTCTGCGCGCGCGCTTGCACCGTGGCGATAGAAAAAAGAAAGCAAACGGCAATAATGAAAAATGCAGAGATCGTGGCCCGTAGGCGGATGTTATGCAGCATAGTCTTAACATATCGTGTGGCTAAAATCGGCGGAATGCCGGAGATAAACGCCCGCGAAGAATAGCACTTCTGTTGTCAGGCGAATAGCCGGAGAGTCAAGGATTTTTACGGGTGATATCAGGAGGGGCAAACGTCGCTTTCCCCGTGCAGCGTCGGGCAAAACTGATACATCTCGATTAAAATAGCCACGTACGCCTGCGCCTCGCCGCGCAAGTCAAATGACGCGGGAGCAAATAGCCAGTTTTCCATTAGCCCAGAAATGTAGCTACGTGTCAGAATAGCCGCCCGTCGGCTTAACAAATTCGCCGGTAGCGATTTGGCTACGATGCAATCTTTTAACACCTGTTCAATGCGGTCATAACTTTCTAAGCATAAATTACGCTGTGCCTGTTGCACTACAGCCATTTCACCGACAAACTCACATTTATGAAAAATGATTTCCATCATCAAACGGCGGCGTTCTTCAATCACCGTCGCAACCAGAATATATACTAAGATTTCCCTTAAAACTGAGAGTGGATCACCGGGGAATTTTGCCCGATACTCAATCTCAAGATCGCTAATACTGGACTCTGATAACGCCCAGATTTCGTTAAAGAGATCCGACTTATCCTTAAAATGCCAGTAGATTGCACCACGGGTTACACCGGCCGCTTTTGCAATCTCAGCCAGTGAAGTAGATGATACCCCCTGCTGTGAGAACAACCGTAGGGCAACATCCAGTATGTGTTGACGCGTAACCTGCGCCTGTTCTTTGGTTTTTCGTGCCATAGGTCGGTGAATTTGCAGAGGTTAGATTTACATACATTTATGAATGTATGTACCATAGTATGACGATAATACAAACGCAGCAATGGGTTTGTGGACGCTTGTTCCATTGATCAATTTGAAATCGGACACTCGAGGTTTACATATGAACAAAAACAGAGGGTTAACGCCTCTGGCGGTCGTTCTGATGCTCTCAGGCAGCTTAGCGCTAACAGGATGTGACGACAAACCAGCTCAGCAAGGAGCACAACACATGCCAGAAGTTGGCGTTGTGACGCTCAAATCTGAACCTCTTGTAATCACGACGGAACTGCCGGGCCGTACTAGCGCTTATCGCGTTGCGGAAGTTCGCCCACAGGTCAGCGGAATTATTCTGAAGCGTAACTTTATCGAAGGCGGCGATATTACCGCAGGTGAGTCACTCTATCAGATTGATCCCGCGACCTATCAGGCGTCCTATGAAAGCGCGAAAGGCGATTTAGCGAAAGCACAGGCCGCAGCAAAAATTGCGCAGCTCACCGTTAACCGTTATTCAAAACTTCTCGGCACGCAGTACATCAGCCGTCAGGACTACGACACCGCCTTAGCGGATGCACAGCAGGCTAACGCCGCCGTCATCGCAGCCAAAGCGGCCGTTGAGACTGCGCGTATCAACCTGGCTTACACCAAAGTGACCTCACCAATTAGCGGACGTATTGGTAAATCGTCCGTGACCGAAGGCGCGCTGGTGCAAAACGGCCAGGCTACGGCACTGGCAACCGTGCAGCAGTTAGATCCTATCTACGTTGACGTCACCCAATCCAGCAATGACTTTTTACGTCTGAAGCAGGAACTGGCAAACGGCAAACTGAAACAGGAAAACGGCAAAGCGAAAGTGGACCTGGTGACTAACGACGGGATTAAGTACCCGCAGAGCGGCACATTAGAGTTCTCTGACGTGACCGTTGATCAAACCACCGGTTCCATCACGCTGCGCGCGATTTTCCCTAACCCGGATCACACGCTGCTGCCGGGCATGTTTGTTCGTGCTCGCCTGGAAGAAGGGACTAACCCGAACGCACTGCTGGTACCACAGCAAGGGATCACTCGTACGCCGCGTGGCGATGCTAGCGCACTGGTTGTAGGTGAAGGCGATAAAGTTGAAACCCGCCAGGTTACCGCAACGCAGGCCATTGGCGACAAGTGGCTGGTGACTGAAGGTTTGAAAGACGGCGATCGCGTGATTATCAGCGGTCTGCAAAAAGTGAAACCCGGCGCCCAGGTGAAGGCCCAGGAAGTCACTTCTGACGCAAAAGAGCCCGCCGCAGAAGGCGCCGCTAAGTCAGAACAAACCAAGTCTTAACTTAAACAGGAGCCGTTAAGACATGCCTAATTTCTTTATCGATCGCCCCATATTTGCATGGGTGATCGCCATTATAATCATGCTGGCTGGGGGGCTATCGATCCTCAAGTTGCCGGTAGCGCAATATCCAACGATTGCGCCGCCTGCAATTTCGATAACAGCCATGTACCCCGGTGCTGACGCCGAAACGGTGCAGAACACAGTAACTCAGGTTATCGAACAGAATATGAACGGTATCGATCACCTGATGTACATGTCCTCCAACGGCGACTCTACCGGTACAGCAACCATTACTCTGACCTTCGAATCGGGTACTGATCCAGATATCGCTCAGGTACAGGTACAGAACAAGCTCGCCCTGGCGACGCCGCTTCTGCCGCAAGAAGTTCAGCAGCAGGGTATCAGCGTTGAGAAAGCCTCTAGCAGCTTCCTGATGGTTGTCGGTGTTATCAACACCAACGGCACCATGAACCAGGATGATATTTCTGACTACGTGGCCGCCAACATGAAGGATGCCATCAGCCGTACCAGCGGTGTGGGTGACGTGCAGCTGTTCGGTTCTCAGTACGCGATGCGTATCTGGATGGACCCGAACAAACTGAACAACTTCCAGCTGACACCGGTTGACGTAATTGCCGCGCTGAAAGCCCAGAACGCCCAGGTCGCCGCCGGTCAGTTAGGCGGTACGCCTCCGGTACCGGGCCAGCAGTTGAACGCCTCTATCGTGGCGCAAACTCGTCTAACCAACACCAAAGAGTTCGGTAACATTCTGCTGAAAGTGAACCAGGACGGTTCACAGGTTCGCCTGCGCGACGTTGCGAAGGTTGAACTGGGCGGTGAGAACTATGACGTTATTGCTAAGTTTAACGGCCAGCCGGCTTCCGGTCTGGGGATTAAACTGGCGACCGGTGCGAACGCGCTGGATACCGCTAACGCTATCCGTGCTGAACTGGCGAAAATGGAACCGTTCTTCCCGTCAGGTCTGAAAATCGTTTACCCATACGACACCACGCCATTCGTTAAAATCTCGATTCACGAAGTGGTGAAAACGCTGGTTGAAGCGATAATCCTGGTGTTCCTGGTGATGTACCTGTTCTTGCAAAACTTCCGCGCAACGTTGATCCCAACGATTGCGGTGCCGGTGGTATTGCTCGGGACATTTGCGGTACTTGCCGCATTCGGCTTCTCGATAAACACCCTAACGATGTTCGGGATGGTGCTCGCCATCGGCCTTCTGGTGGATGACGCCATCGTGGTGGTCGAGAACGTTGAGCGTGTGATGTCCGAAGAGGGGCTGCCGCCGAAAGAAGCGACGCGTAAATCCATGGGCCAGATTCAGGGCGCACTGGTCGGTATCGCGATGGTGCTATCTGCGGTATTTATCCCGATGGCCTTCTTCGGTGGTTCTACCGGGGCAATCTATCGCCAGTTCTCTATCACCATCGTTTCGGCAATGGCGCTGTCCGTTGTGGTCGCACTGATCCTGACTCCAGCACTGTGCGCCACGATGCTTAAACCTATCACCAAAGGCAGCCACGGTGCGACCACCGGGTTCTTTGGCTGGTTTAACCGCATGTTCGATAAGAGTACGCACCACTACACCGATAGCGTAGGTAACATTCTGCGCAGTACCGGTCGTTATCTGCTGCTGTATCTGATTATCGTCGTCGGCATGGCGTTCCTGTTTGTCCGTCTGCCTAGCTCGTTCCTGCCGGACGAAGACCAGGGCGTATTCCTCAGCATGGCGCAGTTGCCAGCGGGTGCGACCCAGGAACGTACGCAGAAAGTGCTGGATGAGATGACCAACTATTATCTCACCAAAGAGAAAGACAACGTTGAGTCGGTGTTCGCGGTTAACGGCTTCGGCTTCGCCGGTCGTGGTCAGAACACCGGTATCGCGTTCGTTTCTCTGAAAGACTGGAGCCAACGTCCTGGCGAAGAAAACAAAGTTGAAGCAATTACCGGTCGTGCGATGGGTTACTTCTCGCAGATTAAAGATGCGATGGTCTTCGCCTTTAACCTGCCCGCTATCGTTGAACTGGGTACTGCAACCGGCTTTGACTTCCAGCTGATTGACCAGGCGGGTCTGGGGCATGAAAAACTGACTCAGGCGCGTAACCAACTGCTGGGGATGGTTGCACAGCATCCTGACGTGCTGAGCAGCGTGCGTCCAAACGGTCTGGAAGATACGCCGCAGTTCAAAATTGATATCGACCAGGAAAAAGCACAGGCGCTGGGCGTTTCCATTAGCGACATCAACACCACGCTGGGCGCGGCCTGGGGCGGTAGCTACGTCAACGACTTCATCGACCGTGGTCGTGTGAAGAAAGTATACCTGATGTCCGAAGCGCCATACCGTATGCTGCCGGAAGATATCGGTAAGTGGTATGTTCGCGGTAGCGAAGGCCAGATGGTGCCGTTCTCGGCATTCTCTACCTCGCGCTGGGAATACGGTTCACCGCGTCTGGAGCGTTACAACGGTCTGCCATCAATGGAAATTCTGGGTCAGGCTGCACCGGGTAAAAGTACCGGTGAAGCGATGAACCTGATGGAAGAGCTGTCGGGCAAACTGCCTGCGGGTATCGGCTACGACTGGACGGGGATGTCCTACCAGGAACGTCTGTCCGGTAACCAGGCCCCTGCCCTGTACGCGATTTCACTGATTGTCGTGTTCCTGTGTCTGGCGGCGTTGTATGAAAGCTGGTCGATTCCGTTCTCGGTCATGCTGGTCGTTCCGCTGGGGGTTGTCGGCGCACTGCTGGCGGCTTCGCTGCGCGGTCTGACGAACGACGTTTACTTCCAGGTAGGTCTGCTGACCACCATCGGTCTGTCGGCGAAGAACGCAATATTGATTGTCGAATTCGCCAAAGACTTGATGGATAAAGAAGGCAAAGGCCTGATTGAAGCCACGCTCGACGCAGTTCGTATGCGTCTGCGCCCAATCCTGATGACCTCTCTGGCCTTTATCCTCGGGGTAATGCCGCTGGTTATCAGTACCGGTGCTGGCTCCGGTGCGCAGAACGCCGTTGGTACGGGTGTTATGGGCGGGATGGTGACCGCAACCGTCCTGGCTATCTTCTTCGTGCCGGTGTTCTTCGTGGTCGTGCGTCGTCGCTTCAGCCGTAAGAACGAAGACCTTGAGCACAGCCATAAGGTTGAGCATCACTAAAGTAATGCCATTTCAGGGCCGCGCAAGCGGCCCTTTTTTTTGCCTTAAATCAGCCCAATAATTACTTTTAGCCTGTTTTTTAATCAGCAATAAATGGCAGGGTATTGCTTTTGCATGTCATATTTAAAATAACAATGCTTGCCGGAAACCGAATTTGAGATTTATCTTTAATTTATTCCGAATAATCTTCTTATTTCACTTTGACTTAAGTATTTTAAGAATATTCCCATGAAAATGAGGTGCTTCATGGCCGACCTTTAGCATGTCTAAGTTAATGAGCATCACCAAAGCATAAGCTCTTCTTATGCGAAACAGTATCTTAGCTTTTAATGTTCAGACTTCTGGGTGAGGTCTTAAAAAAATTAAGCTTCTGAGATTTAATTGTAATTTTTCGTAATAGCGCGGTGAAATCTTTTCCAGAGTAGATTATAGTTATGGCAGAGCAGGAACATTGGCATGTTTCTGGTTAGCCAGTAGTACCCATCCCGCAACGGTATTTGTTACTCGATGTTTGCACTACGATCAGGGGGATGTGTTATGGACGAATACTCACCAAAAAGACATGATATCGCACAGCTTAAATTTCTCTGTGAAACCCTGTACCATGATTGTCTTGCCACGCTTGAAGAAAGTAACCATGGCTGGGTTAATGACCCAACCGCAGCAGTCAATCTACAGCTTAATGAGTTGATAGAGCATATTGCAACTTTCGCGCTTAATTATAAAATTAAGTACGACGAAGATAATAAACTGATTGCACAGATTGACGAATATCTGGATGATACTTTCATGCTGTTCAGTAACTACGGCATTAATAGCAACGACCTGCAAAAATGGCGCAAGTCAGGGAACAAACTCTTTCGCTGTTTCGTCAATGCTAGCCGCGCTAACCCTGTTAGCCTCTCTTGTTAAAAATATTACAATCAATGGGTGAATTATGTCAGATAAACCATTAACTAAAACTGATTATTTGATGCGTCTAAGACGCTGCCAGACAATTGATACACTGGAACGTGTAATTGAAAAAAATAAATATGAACTGTCTGATAATGAGCTGGCGGTATTTTACTCAGCAGCCGACCATCGTCTGGCGGAATTGACTATGAATAAATTGTACGACAAAATCCCTTCAACTGTCTGGAAGTATATCCGTTAAGTTTTATACATTTCATCCTTCAAGTTGGCTTTGCCCTTTAACTCGAACCATTAACTTGTGTAAGTTCATGGGGGGCCGCCTTGATGCAATATGAGTGATTTTGTGTATATTCTTTTATCGGCGCTCAAAAGCCCTTCGTTTGGCCTATATCTGTGATTATTATCACATCGATGATTAGGGAACGTTCCCAATACATCAATAGCCTTTTATGGTGATAGCTTCCAATACAGGGAGGCTCCCATGAGTGAAGAAAAACGCAAAATGATCGCTGGCGAATTATATCGCCCAGGCGACGATACATTAAGACAAGACCGGATACGCGCCAGGCAGCTTATCCATCGCTATAACCACTCAGCTCCGGATGATAAAGCGGAACGCAAAGCCCTGCTTCGCGAGCTATTAGGCCAGGGCGATGATGCCTATATTGAGCCGACATTTCGCTGCGACTATGGCTATAACATCCACTTGGGTACGAATTTCTACGCGAATTTTGACTGCGTGATGCTCGATGTTTGCCCGATTAATATCGGCGAAAATTGTATGCTGGCTCCCGGTGTACATATCTATACCGCCACTCATCCATTAGATCCCGAAGAACGTAATAGTGGCCTGGAATATGGTAAACCCGTCACCATTGGCAATAACGTGTGGATTGGCGGGCGAGCGATTATTAACCCAGGCGTGACGATTGGCGATAACGCGGTGATTGCTTCCGGCGCAGTGGTGGTTAAAGATGTCCCCGCCAATGCGGTTGTGGGGGGGAATCCGGCTAAAATTATCAAAATGGTGCGCTGATAACACTTGCTAACTGTTATGCTTTTTTGCAACCGATCTGTTACTTTTTGTATGGATTATCGCAACATACAATAGATCAATCCGCCTCCTGTTGCCGAGCATAAGATGTCAGAGATCCAGCGCCTACTTACGCAAACTATTGATGAATTAAACTCCACGGAAAAGCGCGACAATCGGCCGCGCTTTAGTATCAGTTTTATCCGCAACCATCCTGGCTTGTTTATCGCCATGTATCTTGCGTTCCTCGCCACTCTGGTGGTGATGATGCGCTCAGAAACATTGGCAGACTCGGTATGGCTGCTGTGGCTTCTGTTTGCGCTGTTGAACGGTTTCTTCTTCTTTGACGTCTACCCGCGCTATCGCTACGAAGATATCGATGTGCTGGATTTTCGCGTTTGCTACAACGGCGAATGGTACAACACCCGCTTTGTGCCACCGCAACTAATTGAACGGATCCTGCATTCGAATCGCGTGGATGGACAATACAAAACGCAGTTGCAAAAAATGGTCTCGACCAAAGGCGAACTGTCGTTCTACGACGTCTTTACGCTTGCCCGCGCTGAAGCGGCGCAATAAGCCGCTGTAACGTCCGTATTGCCGTCACAAACTGTGATGCGGACGTATTACCATAGCCCAATACCAGCCCCGAACACGCCTGCTGTTGATTAAGATAAAATGTGCTCAAGGCACTGGGAGCCATGTGATGCGCGCGCGCCTGGCGCACCAGCGCAACATCATCAATGCCATCAATCGACACCGTTAAATGCAAGCCCCCCTCTCCGGCCATCACATGATGCGGTACGGTAAGCTCCTGTGCCAACGCCTCATGCAGCTGCGCCTGCCGTTTACGGTACAACCGGCGCATTGCCGCCAGATGCCTGGCGTAATGACCTTCCTCTATAAACCGCGCTAACGCACGCTGTTCCCCTCGATGCCCGCCGCGTAATAATGCGCGAATCACCGGCTGCGCCGCTTCAACAAGCCTCGGCGGCAGCACCATAAAACCAATCCGCAGCGACGGAAATAGCGTCTTACTGAACGTCCCTAAATACACCACCGGCGCGTTATCCATCATGCCGCGCATCGCGGGGATAGGCTCGCCGCTGAAACGAAACTCACTGTCATAATCGTCTTCCACTATCCATGCCCCGTGCTGGCGTGCGTATTCAAGTAAGGCCAGGCGGCGTGTCGCACTCAGCACACTACCGGTAGGATACTGGTGCGATGGCGAGGTAAAAATCAGCGTCGGCGGCGGTAAATCATTGCCAATGCGCATTCCTTCCTCATCAACCGGCACGCCAACCAGCCGCAGGCCTGCGGCAAGAAACGCGCTCTTAGCGCCAAAATACCCCGGTTCTTCCACCCATGCGGTTTGCCCCGGTTCACTCAACAACTGCGTACACAGGTTGACCCCTTCCAACGCCCCTTCGGTGACGACAATTTGCCGTGCATCACAATCAATACCGCGCGACAGCGCCAGATGGCGGGCGATCGCCACACGTAGCGGCCACTCCCCCGCTGCATCGCCATAGCCCAGCAAGCTGCTACCTTCTTCACGTAGCACTCTGTCGAGCAACCGCCGCCAGAGCGGCAGTGGGAAATAGTTAATCGCGGGCGTGCCTGCGGTAAACAATAGCGGCGGGGTATCTCGCGCTAAAACCTGCGGCAATGCCTGTAAGCGCGATGGCAGCACTACGGCGGAGGTCTGCGGGCCGTCTTTACTCTCGGTTTGCGGCAATGTCGTTACCCGAGAACCACGGCGGTCGCGATGCAGATACCCTTCCATCGCCAACTGTTCCAGCGCTGCATTCACCGTATTACGCGAAATATGCAGCCGCTCGGCTATCACCCGCGAACCGGGCAGCCAGCTTTGCGCCTGTAACTGGCCGTGCATAATCGCGTCGCGCAGCGCGCCGTATAGGCTGCGTTGCAACGTTTCCGCGCCGCGCGACTGTAGCGAACGGGTAAGCATGGCAAAAAAGGGATCGTCGGGAATATTCATCATGGCTCCTCGTGGCACTATCAAAAGATAGACTGGTGGCACTTTTTATGGAACCAGTAAACACCTACGCTCAGCGTATTCACCACATCATTCACGTTGCACGAGTAAGCCCGCGCAGAAGACGCTTGAAAGATGACATGCCCGTTGTTTATTTCCCCAAGGAGAGGCCATGAGCCAACGTAATCAATTTGGTCAGTTAGTGGGCGATGCCCTGCCGGACTGGCAACCTCGCCCGCATCCAGAGCGCGTCGTGCTGCAAGGCCATTTTTGCCGTCTGGAGCCGTTAAGCACTCAACACGCCGAGGCGCTGTTCGCCGCCCACCAGCAGGCAGCAGATAGCCGCAACTGGACATGGCTACTGCGCGAGCCGGAAAAATCTGTTGCGGAGTTCCGCCAATGGGTGGCGAGCGTCGAAACGCTGCAAGACCCGATCCACTTTGCGGTCATTGACGAGCGTACACAGCAACCGGTCGGTTCTCTGGCGCTGATGCGTATCGACCCCGCAAATGGGGTGGTGGAAGTGGGTCACGTCCACTTTTCACCGCTGTTAAGCCGCACGCCAACGTCCACAGAGGCACAATGGCTACTGATGCGTTATGTGTTTGAAACGTTGGGTTATCGTCGCTACGAATGGAAATGCAACAGCTTCAACGAGCCGTCGCGTAATGCGGCACTGCGTTTAGGATTTCAGTTTGAAGGGCATTTTCGCCAGGCGCTGGTGATTAAAGGCCATAACCGCGACACCGACTGGTTTTCTATTCTTGATGGCGAGTGGCCAGCGCTCGATAAGGCGTTTCAAGCGTGGCTTGCCGCCGACAATTTTACCGCCGACGGCAAACAGCTCCAGTCCCTGGAGACACTGCGAAAGGCTCACGCTTAACGCCGTTTTTTGCGTCCCTGTACTGCTTTAAAGCGGGGGTTCGATTTGCAGATAACATACAGCCGCCCTTTGCGCTTCACGATTTGGCAATCCGGGTGGCGCTGTTTAGCACTGCGCAGTGAGTTAAGTACCTGCATCATGAACCTCTTTTTACGTTAATAAAGCGGCCAAAACGCTGGCTGAAGCGCGCTACGCTACCTTCGGTAGACGCTGTGCGCTGCTTCCCGGTGTAGTACGGATGCGATTTTGACGAAACATCAATAGTGACATACGGATATGTCACGCCTTCTAACTCAATCTCACGATCGGTACTGATAGTTGAACCGACTTTAAAGTACGCATTCACGCTCGTGTCATGAAAAACCACGGTGCGGTAATGGGGATGGATATTCGCTTTCATCTGGCCCTCAAATAATTATGTTATAACATAACAATTAAAATACGCCGTCAGAAATCACATTTCAACCCTCCATTATGTAGGGACTTACGCCCGCCTTAGCGATTTTTCGCAAAAGCTCAGACCCCCGCCTGAACATAAATTAGAAAATAACGTTATTGGTGCTGATTTTCGCCATCAGGCAGGCTGTCGTTATCAACCCGACGGAGATATCCCATGCAGCGCTGTTGTTGTCATCCCGCATTCGCACCACCGCCATTACGACGTATTCATCTGCAAAATGGAGATAAACATGAGTCTGACCACCCTGCCTATTCTCAGCCTGGCGCAATACCACCAGCCGTCTGAACGCGGCGCATTTCTGCAACAGCTTCGCCACGCCGCCCGCGACGTTGGCTTTTTTTATCTGACCGATCACGGTATTAACGAGGCGTTGCAGCAGACGTTGCAATCAGAATCCCGCCGTTTTTTCGCCCTGCCAGACACACAAAAACAGCAGGTCGCGATGATTCACTCTCCGCACTTTCGTGGCTATAACCGCAGCGCGGCGGAGCTAACGCGTGGGCAACCCGACTGGCGCGAGCAGTTTGATATCGGCGCAGAGCGTCAGGCCATTGCCCTGCAACCGCACGACCCGCGCTGGTTACAGCTACAGGGGCCAAACCTGTGGCCAGAAGCGTTACCGACGCTCAAGCCGGTCTTGCTGCAATGGCAGCGCGCCATGACCGACATGGCAATGACGCTGCTGCGCGCGTTTGCCGAAGCGCTGCAACTGCCCGCGCAGGCCTTTGACAGGCTGTACGGCGAAAAGCCCAACGAGCACATCAAACTGATTCGCTATCCAGGCCAACAAGACACGCAAAACAGCACTCAAGGCGTGGGAGCACATAAAGACTCGGGTTTCCTGAGTTTTCTGCTCCAGGACAACCAGAAAGGGTTGCAGGTTGAGGTGAGCGACGGTCAGTGGATTGATGCCGAGCCGTTGCCCGGCAGCTTTGTGGTGAATATTGGCGAGCTGCTGGAGCTTGCCACCAACGGCTATCTGCGGGCTACCGTACACCGCGTCGTTTCGCCGCCAGCCGATAAACAGCGGCTGTCGATAGCCTTCTTCCTCGGCGCGCAATTAGATGCCGTCGTGCCGGTTTACTCGCTGCCCGAAACCCTGGCGCGCGAGGCCAACGGGCCGCAAAGCGACCCACAAAACCCGCTGCTGCGGGATGTCGGATGGAACTATCTAAAAGGCCGCCTGCGCTCCCACCCGGACGTCGCAGAACGCTATTACCGCGACGTCCTGCGCGCGCGCAGCGAACAACTTATCGCCTGACTCTCATTTAAAAAGGAAATACGCCATGAAGTATGCCGCATTCAAACTGGCAGGAGTTGCACTGTCTCTTTCTCTGGCCTGGAACGCGTTTGCCGATCCGCTGCGTATCGCCGCCGATCCCGTACCACACGCCGAGATCCTCAACTTTATTAAAAAGCAGGATCCGAAACTGGATCTGAAAATTGTCGAGCTGACCAGCGGCGTCAACGCCAACGAGCTGCTGGCGAACGGCGACGTTGACGCGAACTATTTCCAGCATGTGCCCTATTTGAAAGATCAGGAAAAAGCGCTGGGGAAAACCTTTTCCGTCGCCGCCACAGTGCATATTGAACCGCTGGGCATTTACTCGCACAAACATAAAACACTGCAATCGCTGCCGGAAGGGGCGACCGTTGCCGTGCCCAATAACACCACCAACTTGAGCCGTGCGCTGTTCCTGCTGCAAAGCAAGGGGTTAATTAAACTGGCGGCAAAATTCACTGACCCGGCAACCACGCTGGCAACGCCGAAAGATATCGTCGAAAACCCGCACAAGCTAAAAATACTTGAAGTGGAGTCCCCGCAGATCCCTCGCTCGCTGGATGACGTCGATCTGGCGGTTATCAACGGTAACTACGCGCTGGAAGCGGGCCTTACGCCAGCCAAAGATTCGCTGGGGCTGGAGAGCGCCGACCATAATCCGTATGCCAATATTCTGGTGACGACTCCGCAGTTGGCGAACGACCCGCGCATCAAAGCGTTGGCGAAAGATCTAGCCTCGCCGCAGGTCGCGGAATTTATTCGCCAGCACTATAACGGCTCGGTTATTCCAGTGAGCGCGCCGCAATCATGATTGTGATTGAAGGGCTGAGCAAGCAGTATGCCGGAAGCGGCCAACCGGCACTCAACGACGTTTCGTTTAGCGTCCCGAAAGGGGCGATTTACGGCATTCTGGGGCGTAGCGGCGCAGGCAAAAGCACCCTCATTCGCTGCCTGAACTTACTGGAGCGGCCCAGCGCGGGCCGTATTCTGTTCAACGGTGCGGATATTGTGCAGTACGACAAAGCGCAACTGCGCGCGCATCGCCTGCGCACCGGCATGATTTTTCAGCACTTCAATTTACTCCACGCGCGCAACGTCGCTGATAACATCGCCGTCCCGCTGGAAATTGCCGGAGTGGCAAAACCTGCGCGTGAAAAACGCGTGGCTGAGCTGCTCGCGTTAGTTGGGCTGAGCGACAAAGCGCAAGCCTTTCCCTCTCAACTTTCCGGCGGGCAAAAGCAGCGCGTCGGCATTGCCCGCGCTCTGGCGGCAGAACCGGATGTACTGCTGTGCGATGAAGCCACCAGCGCGCTGGAC
This sequence comes from Kluyvera fluvialis, assembly GCF_059725275.1. Classification (NCBI taxonomy): domain Bacteria; kingdom Pseudomonadati; phylum Pseudomonadota; class Gammaproteobacteria; order Enterobacterales; family Enterobacteriaceae; genus Kluyvera; species Kluyvera fluvialis. The sequence continues at coordinate 3,658,230 of NZ_AP046142.1, forward strand.
GCACAAACCACCGCCAGCGTGCTGGCATTGCTGGAGACGATTAATCGCCAGTTGGGGCTGACGATTGTGCTGATCACCCATCAGCTTGAAGTGGTGAAAAACCTCTGCGACCACGCCGCGCTGCTGGAAGACGGCGAGCTACAAGAAAGCGGCAAAATCGCCGATCTGCTGGCTTCGCCGTGGTCGCGGCTACGTGAAATGTTACTCGACGACGGCGATGAAGAACGCCGCTTTTTAGCCCGCCACGGCCTCGACAGGAGACAGTTATGTATCGTCGCATGAGCTGGGAAGAATTATGGCCGCTGCTGGTCGATGGCACTCTGGATACTCTCTACATGGTCGGGCTGGCGGCGCTGTTTACCGTCTTCATCGGCCTGCCGTTGGGCGTATTGCTGTTTATCTCACGCCGCCAGGGCATTGTGCCGATGCCACGGCTCAACGCCGTGCTGGGAGCCATCATTAACACTGGCCGTTCGCTGCCGTTTATCGTGCTGCTTATCGCCCTGATCCCCTTCACCCGCCTGCTGATTGGCACCACGCTCGGCAGCACGGCGGCCATTGTGCCGATTACCATTGGCGCGTTTCCCTTCTTTGCGCGGCTAACGGAAAGCGCGCTGGATGAAGTAGACTACGGGCGTATCGAAGCGGTGCTATCGATGGGCGGCAATGTCTGGCATGTGATTAGCAAAGCCTTGCTACCCGAAGCGCTCCCCGCGCTGCTAGCGGCAACGACGCTCACTATCGTGATGCTGATTGGCTTTTCCTCAATGGCGGGGGTGATCGGCGGCGGCGGGCTGGGTGATTTGGCTATTCGTTACGGCTATCAGCGGTTTAACGATCAAATCATGGTCGGGACGGTGTTGATTCTGGTGTTAATGGTACAAGGGGTACAAATGGGCGGCGACAGATTAGTCCGCGCATTGGCGCACCGCCGCTAACGGCGGATCCTGCGAGCGGGACAAATTTCGCATTATTGGAGCATGGAATGTCGGGTATACTTAGCGCAGTGTGCCTCAGATAAGGACTGGCAGTGACTACACGACATTTAGTCGGTCTGATAACCGGCATGCTGATTATGGTGATTTTTGTCCCCATCCTCCTCAGTATCTGGCTCGCTCAACGCGAAGCGCATCGGCAGTTTATCGACGAACAAGAAACCTATGCATCCCGAGTATTAATGCGCGCCGAGCAGGTCATGGGACAGGCGAAACGGGCATTAAAACAGATGGATGATATGAAGGTGGAAGGCTGTAGCCCGGTTCATCTTCAGGAGATGCGCCGGATTTCTTTCTCCTGGCGCTACATTCAAGAAGTGCTATATCTGGATGGGCGAACTATCAAATGTTCATCACTGGAAAGCCACGGCGCCCCCATTACCTTCCCGGAACCTGACCGTATTATTAAGTCCGGTTATCGCGCGTGGTACACCGAACTCAACGATCTTGGCATGCACCGCTATATGGCGGCCTTCGCCTCCAACCACCATATGGTGGTTATCGACCCTATCTCATTTATCGATGTTATTCCGTTTACGCACGCCACCACGCAAGTGGCGCTGATAAGCACTCACAATAACCGCGTGTTCGCCAGTAGCACGCCATTTGATCAACACATCTGGCAACGTATCCGGCAAGCGCAGCTTGAAACACTGACCGACAAGAATGTGGTCTATACGGTTCGGGAATATCCCGATATGCAGGTGGCGATTATGACCTGGTCGTCAACGCTACCGCTCACGCAGCGCCTGCATCAGCAGTTGTGGATGTGGGTTCCAGCGGGGATGTTGCTCAGCCTGCTGGCCGGTTTTTTGCTTTTTCAGGTATTGCGCCGCCTTCAGTCGCCGCGCCAACGGATGCTGGATGCGCTGAATAATACCGAGATTACCGTTCACTATCAGCCAATTGTCTCGCTGGCAGACGGCAAAGTTGTCGGCTGTGAAGCGCTGGCTCGCTGGAAGCAGCCGGATGGCGGCTATTTGTCGCCGGAGATTTTCATCCCGCTGGCTGAGCAAACGGGGCTGATTACCCACCTGACGGAAAACGTGGTCAAAGCGGTCTTCCGCGACCTGGGAAAATGGCTCAGCTTGCACCCTGACCAGCACGTTTCGATTAACCTGTCAGTGGCCGATTTCCAGTCCGTTGAGCTGCAAACCTTACTGCATCAGCAGCTCAGCCAGTGGAACGTTCAGCCGCGTCAGATAGCGCTGGAACTGACCGAGCGCGGTTTTGCCGACCCGAAAACCACCCTGCCAGCGATTACCGCTTACCGTAAAGCGGGCCATGCAATTTACATTGATGATTTTGGCACCGGTTACTCAAGCCTGCGTTATTTGCAGGACTTAGAAGCCGACACCTTAAAGCTCGATAAATCGTTCGTTGATGCGCTGGAATACGCGCAGGTGACGCCGTATATCATTGAAATGGCGAAAACATTACAGCTAAACGTGGTGGCTGAAGGTATTGAAACGCCCTGCCAGGAAGCGTGGCTACGCGAGCACGGAGTGCAGTTCGGGCAAGGTTGGCTGTATAGCAAAGCCTTGCCGAAAGAGGCCTTTATTTTGTGGGCGGAAAACAACCTTCATAAGCACACGGCTTAGTACCGTGCCACATCACGATGGCAGCTCGGCTTTCAGCGGCCTGCGCTGTGCCGTGCGCGGTAGCTGGAACCACGGCAGGAAAAGCTGAATAAGCGGGCCAATCGCCAGCGCATACAATACCGTGCCAATACCAAATGTCCCGCCCAGCAGCATACCAATGCCCAACACCGACAGCTCAATGGTGGTGCGAATCCAGCGGATCGACCAACCGGTGCGGGCATGAATGCCGGTCATCAACCCATCACGCGGCCCTGCGCCAAACCCCGCACCAATGTACATCCCGGTCGCCAGCGCGTTTAATAGCACCGCCATTCCCAACAGCGCGCCACGCAGCCATAGCGACTCCAGCGGCGGCATCATCGCCAGCGTGGCATCTGCCGCCAGCCCCAGCACAATCACATTGCTGATAGTGCCAAGACCGGGGCGTTGGCGCAGCGGTATCCACAACAGCAAGACGGCCACACCGGTGAGGATCATCACTACCCCCATGTCGAGCGCGGTTAAACCGGCAACGCCAAGATGAAACACGTTCCACGGGTCAGCCCCCAGATTGGCGCGCACATACACGGCGGTCGAAACGCCATAAAGGATTAATCCAAAATAGAGCTGAATCAGTCGGCGAATCATAAAAACCTCTGTCTATCGTTTGGGCTTCCATCATCATCAAAAATGGCATTATGATTAATGACCAGTTATCAGAAAGTGGACTGCTCCCATGCGTCGTCGCTCTGCTACACCCTCTTTAGTTCGCCTGCTGGGCCACTGGCAGGAAAGTGCGTCCCCCACGCCGCTATGGCGACAATTAACCGATGCACTACGGCTATTGATTCTGGATGGCCGTTTGCCACTGGACAGCCGCCTGCCGGGAGAACGCGAGTTCGCCAGCGCGCTTGGCGTTAGCCGCACTACCGTCGCCAGTGCGCTGGCGCAGTTGCGCGAAGAAGGTTATGTGCAAAGTCGTCAGGGCAGCGGATCCACGGTGACGCTCTCCGCCGAGGGGTATCAGCGCGCACCACGAATGTCCACCACGCCAACGCTGGATTTATCCACCGACGCATTGGCTGCCGGAGCCGAGATTCACCAGGCCTATAGTCACGCGCTCGCCATGCTACCCGCTCATCTTGCTGATACGGGTTACGATCAACACGGCCTGCTGGCGCTGCGCGAGGCGATTGCCCAGCGTTACAGCGCGCGCGGGCTGCCCACCACGGCGGATGAAATTATGCTGGTCAATGGTGCCGTGAGCGGGCTGGCGCTGATCCTGCGCTATCTCACCGGGCCTGGCGATCGCGTGGTGGTTGAAACGCCAACCTATCCACTGGCTATTTCCGCCATTGAAGGGGCATCGTGCCGCCCCGTCGCCCTGCCTTTGCCAGACAGCGGCTGGGACACCGATGGGTTGGCTGCGATCATTGCGCAAACTGCGCCGCGTCTCGCGTATCTGATGCCCGATTTTCAAAACCCGACCGGGCAGTGCATGGATAGCGCAACGCGGCAGAAAGTCGCCGATATCGCAGCACGCACCTGCACGACGTTGGTCGTTGACGAAACGATGGTCGATTTATGGTACAACGCCCCACCACCGCCACCGCTGGCGGCATTTAACCGTGATGCACCGGTGATTACCGTCGGCTCAACGGGCAAAAGTTTTTGGGGCGGTTTACGTTTAGGCTGGCTTCGGGCGCCTTCACGCACGATCGCCGCGCTGATTCAAACCCGCGACACGCTGGATTTAGGCTCACCTTTGCTGGAGCAATTGGCTACCTGTTGGCTGCTGGACAATGAAAACACGCTGTTACCCGAGCGGCGGCGGCAGTTGAAAGCGCGACGTGATATGTGTGCAACACTGATGCGCGAGTTTTTCCCTCAGTGGAAGTTTCTACTGCCGGAGGGCGGGTTATCGTTCTGGGTCGAGTTGCCGGAAATGATGGCGACACGTTTTGCCGCGCGCGCCGAGGGAAGCGCCATTCATCTTGGCGTTGGTACACGTTTTAATCTTGCAGGCGGCGAGCGCAATTTGCGCATCCCCTTCACGCTGGACGACGAGACGCTGCGGCAGGCATTTTGCACATTACAGCCGTTATGGGCGGAGCTTGCAGGCCAGCATGATGTCACTAAACGACGAAAAATAATTTAATTGCAGCGGAAATGTGATTTTCCAAAAGCACCTCTAACCAGTTTTACGATATTCCTTAGTGAAATAAACTAGTGCTAAAGAGTATATACTCGTCATGCGTCAAGCTGCATATATACGGATTGTAGGCCGGATAAGCATCACGCCATCCGGCAATATCTCTGCAACGCCTTACCAGGCCTACAAAATATCATCCGTAATTTGAATTGTAAGAAGAAAATCAAATAATCTGATATATATTAATGCTGTGGCGGAATCGGGAAGCCTTTTAGGGAAATGACAAAAGATTCGCCTTCTTTTTTTATTTTCGCCCCAGTATCACACCAGTCAGAGGCGATGCGAAAGAACTCATCGCTGCCAACATTCCAGTTGAGAAGAACATGTTTTACGTAGCCCGAGCGTAACAGATCGCAGGCTTCACTGTAATTACAGGCGATTGACGGTTGCTGTTTCATTTTCTCTTCTTCAGAAGTTTGCGTAATGCTTTGATTTCTTTAGGTGTAAATGCTGAAACATCTTCTTCAGTATGCTGGCTATCGATGTCTTCCTCACCCACACCCGCCCCCTCTTCCGTCGCTAATGAGATAAGCAGCAGCTTTTCCGTTGCGGCACTTAACGTCAGACTGTTGGCTTCAGCATAATGACGAAGCCTTTCTTTTACTGTTTCATCAATTTTTACGTTGAGCACTGCGACTGTCATATTGCCCCTTCCCGTCACGACGCGTCATCCCGTACACAGATTTGTGTTAACAGAATTTATAGATGAACGCGGCCAAAAAAGTTTGATGTATTATTTCTGTAACAACTAATACATGAAACAAACCACACATTCCACAAATATATTTATACCACCGTGAGTGATATAAATACCCAATGGTAATTTAAATACGATTTATGACAGCTGCATTACAGATTGATGAATATTCGTGGAATGGATGATTTTAATAACGTCATAAACAACAGGGTTAAAGGGCTGAGCTTAAGAAGCTGATATTGCGTGCAGAGGCTTTAAGGGGAGATTTTCAGGCCCAGAATTGGGTGGGGGCCCTGCCAGCTACATCCCGGCACACGCGTCATCTGCCTTGGCTGCTTCCTTCCGGACCTGACCTGGTAAACAGAGTAGCGTTGCGGGAGAACCAACAGGGCCCCCATTGAGAGCGTTGTTACCCAACGCGCTGGCGCATTATCACTGCTGAGACAGGTAATTGCAAGCTATCCGCTTCCACCTGCTGGATTCTTGCGCAATCGCCCCTTCACAGCGGCCATCGGGCTGATTATGCTGAGGGTTCCGTTTTCAGGAACATACTATGGACGCTTTAGACTCTTTTCCCCAACGGGTGTGGCAAATCGTTGCGGCAATCCCGGAAGGTTATGTCACCACTTATGGCGATATCGCCAGGCTCGCTGGCTCTCCACGTGCGGCGCGCCAGGTGGGCGGGGTGCTAAAACGCCTGCCAGAAGGCTCAACGCTACCGTGGCATCGGGTGGTTAATCGTCACGGAATTATCTCGTTGACCGGCCCCGATCTCCAGCGTCAACGTCAGGCGCTGCTGGCTGAAGGCGTGCAGGTTTCAGGGAGTGGCAAAATTGATATGCAGAAGTATCGCTGGCGAGATTAAAATGCCCTCGCAAGGGAGGGCATTGGAAGGTTACGGAACCTGAACGGGTGCAGAGTCCTGAACCGGTACTGGCGTTTGCTGTACCGGAACCAACGTCAGGTCAGCTTTAGTGCCGCCCTGGTTTATCACTTCATGCACCGTATCGGTGATAAAGATAAGTTTGCCGTTGAGGGTAATTGCAGCGCTCAACAGAATGCGAGCCTTCGGTTGAATATCTGCCGGGTTGTACGGCAGCGCAAAGGTAAACGGCGCCTGTTTCCCTTCTGTTCGCGTTACTTTTTGCGATAACACCTTCGATGGTGCATCAGCCAGCGAGGCGTCTGACAGCGTTACCGTCAACACGGCATCAGGCGGCAGCGCGACTTTCTGACGGATCCACACATTACCGGAGACATTCGGTTGTTGAACCGCTGCGGTGGCTGCTTCTGGTGCAGGTGTCTGATTCTGACTTTGCTGGTGCGTCTGCGCACAGCCCGCCAGGGTCAGTGCAACCGCCAAACCACTTATGATCGGCACGAGTTTCATTAGCATTCTCCTTTTCGCTCACTCAAGTAAGGCCAAATTTCCCCATTGAGTGACAACGCCTTAACAAACATAACCGCTTAAGTGTGGCACAGATTTCACATATATACCTACAAAGAAGCCACTATTCAGATAATTGCACCCATCGGACCACTCGCGAAACTGCGTTATACTGGAAGGATTCACCGCCGTTGTGACCGTAAAATTATAGAGGGTACTAATGAGCCAAGCGCTATCCAATCTGCTGACGTTATTGAATCTGGAAAAAATTGAAGAGGGGCTATTTCGCGGTCAAAGCGAAGACCTCGGCCTGCGTCAGGTCTTTGGCGGTCAGGTTGTCGGCCAGGCGCTATACGCAGCAAAAGAGACGGTTCCCGCCGACCGCCTGGTCCACTCTTTTCACAGCTATTTTCTGCGCCCTGGCGACAGTCAAAAAGCGATTATCTACGACGTAGAAGTGCTGCGTGACGGCAACAGTTTTAGCGCCCGCCGTGTCGCGGCAATCCAGAATGGTAAACCTATTTTTTATATGACGGCGTCGTTCCAGGCTCCTGAGTCCGGCTACGAGCATCAGAAAACCATGCCAACCGCCCCGTCGCCGGACGGCCTGCCGTCTGAGACTGATATCGCCCGTTCGCTGGCGCATCTGCTGCCGCCACAGGTCAAAGAGAAGTTTCTCTGCGATAAGCCGCTGGAGATCCGCCCAGTGGAGTTCCACAACCCGCTGAAAGGCCACGTCGCCGAACCGCGCCGCATGGTGTGGATCCGCGCTAACGGCGCAGTGCCGGATTGCCTGCATATTCATCAATATCTGCTGGGCTACGCCTCTGATTTTAACTTCCTGCCGGTGGCGCTACAGCCGCATGGCGTCGGCTTCCTTGAACCGGGAATGCAGGTAGCAACCATCGACCACTCCATGTGGTTCCATCGCCCGTTCAACATGAATGAATGGCTGCTGTACAGCGTAGAGAGCACCTCTGCTTCTAGCGCGCGTGGTTTTGTGCGCGGTGAGTTCTACACTCAGGACGGCGTACTGGTGGCCTCGACGGTACAGGAAGGGGTGATGCGTAATCGCGGTTAAGCTCCCCTTAGAGCCTATCCCATTAGGCTATAACTCCGTAGAAATCATGCCGTTCATTTAACCGGAACGGCATGACACTTCAGTCGCTAGTGATGTTTAACCGCAGAAAGCCCTACCGATAAACCAAGTATCACCACACCAATAATGTATCCCCGTCACACTTCAAGTTACCTGGGGTTGGCAGCCTTCAAGCAACTCGAATTATTTTGAGTATATTGCCAATTAAAATTTATTACCGCCCAGGTTAAAACATGACTTTTTTATCAATTCACCACGAAATAACCGAGCAATAAAAAAGAAATAAATGAGTAATCACCATCAAACGCCCCCTCCACCCTCCTAATATTACAAGAACAACTACAACCAGCATCACAAAAAAATAAGATTAAATTAAATTAAAAGAACAACAAAAATAGACGTTCACAGGGCGCAAATCAAGTCAAACCATCTAAACAAAATCTTAAAAGTATTTTTCCACAAGAGAAATCACCTACAAAATAATAAATCAAAGGTATCCTTCAAAGCCTTCATAAAATATCACAGTAAAAATTAAGGGAATTAACATGAAACTTCGCTATTTAAGTGCAGCAGCCGTCCTGGTTGCAGGAGTCTCCATCCAGGCTCAGGCTGCTGACTCAGCAAACATTGATTTTGTGGGAAATGTCACCGACTCAACCTGCGATGTCACCATTGATGGGGGATCCGCATCCAAAGTGATTACACTCACTGATATTACTGTTCCGGCCATGAAAGCAGCCACCAGCAGCCCAGCGCAGAAAGCCAGCTTCGCGATAAGCGTCAAAAACTGCGCTGCATCAGTGGTCGCCGGTAGCAAAATAAAAGGTCAATTTTCAACGGCAGGCGGCTATAACAGCACAACTCAGGCGCTATTAAATACCGACGCATCTGGCGATAAAGATGCAGGTTTCCAGGTTGAAGATACCGCAACCAATACCATCATCGATTTTCAATCAGCAGCAGCACAATCCGAAGCGGATTACGATGATACCGATGGCGCTGTGTTTAACTACACCGTAGGTTATCTCTATTCAGGTACAGGCACACCCGCTTTAGGTTCAGTAAAAGCGAATACAACGTTTACAACAACCTACCCTTAACAGATTGCATTGATTTTAAATCACCCTATCCGTGTTCTGTAACCTCATAAAATCGAGGTTACAGAATCTTTAATAAAAAAAGCTGACAATATGTTAATAAAAAAAATTGCCAAAACAATATTATTCATAAGCTGTATTATATTTTCTTATTCATCATCAGCAAGTATTGTTATTAATGCCACCCGGATAATTTACCGTTCCGATGCTAAAGAGGCATTAATTAAGATGGTAAACCAGGGTCAACAACCATTATTAATACAATCCTGGCTAGATGACGGTCGTGAGGATGTCGATCCACAAGCATTAAATGTACCTTTTATTGCCTCCCCGCCAGTCAGCCGGGTTGATCCTAAACAAGGTCTCACCGTGCGTTTAAACTGGGATGGGCAACCCTTACCCACCGACCGTGAAAGTGTTTACTGGTTTAATGCGCTTGAGATCCCCCAAAAAAATAAAGATGCCGATAAATCAAACCAACTCCAGATAGCGCTTAAAACACGCATCAAGCTGTTTTATCGCCCGGCAGCGCTTCCAGGTTCGCCCGTTCAGGCCATTCAGCACCTGAAATGGAGCCTGAGTAATCAAAGCAAACAGGTATGGGCGACAGCGAAAAACGACTCCCCATATTTTGTCTCACTGGTGGGAGCCAGCATCACCTCTGGGGGGAAAAAATACAGCATTGAACCTGATATGGTCGCACCATTTTCCAGCGCTCGTTATGCGGTGAAATCACTGACATCAACACAGTTAGATGCCGTTTCATGGACTGCTGTTAACGACTACGGCGGTAATGTGGAAGCGACTGGAAAGTAGACATAAAGAAAACAGAAAGTAAATACAGGGATTGTATCAATGGGGATTTCAACACGTCTGATAACGGTTTCAGCCTTTATATTGGCCGCTTTTTGTCGGACAGTTTTAGCTGACGAAAGCTATGTTGAATTCAACGACGACTTTATTTTCGGTAACGCAGGTAAGAAATCGACCATCGATGTGTCTCAGTATGCGCTTGGTAACCCGGTGAAGGCGGGTATCTACACGGTTTCTGTGTGGATTAACGGTGAACAACAGCAAACCACACAAGTTCGGTTTATTGAAAATAACACGCCTAATGCTTCCCCCTGCTTAACCAGAGTCATTCTGGAAGAGGCAAATATTGATGTTTCCAGGCTACCGTCAGCAGACAAAAAAGAAGACGCACAGTGTTATTTACTGCCCGATTACTACCCCTCCTCCAGCGTCAATTACGATCCTAATTCACAGGTTTTGATGTTCACTGTCCCACAACTTTTTTTGGTCAGCCATCCAGTCGGCTATGTCAATCCTTCCCGTTGGGATTCCGGTATCCCGGCAGCGCTCTTGACCTGGAACTTTAGCGGTTATCATAGCGAAAATGAAAATGATACAACCGACTCGGGCTATCTGGGGCTAGGTTACGGCGTCAACCTGGGTGCCTGGCGTTTGCGCTCCAGCGGCGCGCTGAACTGGACAAAAGACGACAGCGCCACATGGGATAATTACGATCTGTACTTACAGCGCGACCTACCGCCCCTTCGTGCGCAAATGGAATTAGGTCAAGTCACTTCACGCAGTGAAGCGCTGGATAGCGTTGGGATAAAAGGTCTTCATCTTTATAACGATAAGCGCATGGATCCCCATGATGGTCGATATGTTCCGGTTATCAATGGCGTGGCAAACAGCAATGCCAAAGTCACGGTTCGCCAACGATCGCGCATTATTTACGAAACCACCGTTCCACCGGGCCCTTTTGCCCTTAAGGACTATTACGTTGCGATAAACGGAGCCGATCTGGATGTCACTGTCGAGGAGGCTGATGGTTCAAAGCGCATCTTTACCGTACCTTACGCCTCCGTCGCGCAACTGATGACGAAAGGTGAAGTCGACTGGGATTTTGCTGCCGGGGCATTAGATAATGACAGCAGGGATGAATCTCCATGGGTAATCACCACCAACGGCAATTATGGTCTCAGTGACCTCTTCACCCTGTATGGCGGTGTACAAGCAATGGAAAGTGATTACCAGGCAGGGATGCTGGGTCTTGCAATCAACACCCAGCTTGGCGCTATCGCATTTGACGTTATTCACTCCCGCGCCTCCATTGACGGCCCTGGTATATTGCAAGGCCAGAGTTACCGCCTGACTTACAACAATATTCTGGAAGTCACAAACACTAACTTTAGCCTCAGCGCTTATCGCTACAGCACCCAGGATTACCTCTCACTCAACGATGCAATCTCTTTACAGGATAGCATTGCGGACTACGCTGACGAGTACAACACAAGCCGTGACCATGCCTGGCAGAATGAATACCTCCACTCGAAGAATGAGTTTCAGGCAAACGTTAACCAGCCCGTTATGATCGATAACGAAGACTACGGCTCCTTCTATCTCAGCGGCACCTGGACCAGCTACTGGGGGAGTGCAAACAAAACCTCACAGTATTCCCTGGGCTACAGCAATACGTTTGGCTCTATCTCATGGAATATTTCCCTGCAACGTAGCTACAACGAGTGGGGGGATGGGGATGATAGTCTGTATATCGGATTCAATATTCCTTTTGGCAACGACAGTAAAGGTCAGCAGCCGGTCTTCTCCAATCTGAGCATTAGCGCAAACACGGATTTCTCCGGCAGCGATGGTATAACCAGCACAGCCAGCGGGAGTAGCCAGAATAACAAATGGAACTACAGCCTCAGCACGACAGGCAACCAGATCCCTGACGGGGAAGACACATATGCCGTGAGTGGTTATTCCACTTACAACGGGACTCAAGGTACGACCAGTCTCTCTGCCAGTGTCGATAAAAATCGCAATCAGCAGTATTCGCTAAACAATAACGGCGGGTTGCTGTTGCACGGCGGAGGGATGACGCTTTTACCAGGAAACATCGGTATGCAGTCCGCCATTGCGTTGGTTGAAGCGAAAGGTGCTAACGGGGCAACGATAACTAATGGCTATGGTGAAATTGATCATGCCGGATACGCCGTCGCCACCAGCCTCACGCCGTATGCAGAAAATACCGTCGGCCTCGATCTCAGCTCGGTGGAAAATGATGTTGAAGTGAAAAATACCTCAGCCTCCGTGGTTCCACGCGAAGGCGCAGTGGTGAAAGTCTCATTTGAAACCCAGACGGGACAATCCGTCTTTGTCACCTTGCGCCGTAGCGATAACAGCTTTATCCCGCTGGGGGCCTCGGTACTGAATGAGCAAGGGGAATCCGTTGGCGCCATGGGTCAGGCTGGTCGGGCATTTTTACGCGGCATTGCAGGCAGTGGACAGTTGAAAGTCGTCTGGGGCAGTGACAACCAGAGCTTCTGCGGTGTCAGCTATCAAATTCCGCAAGACCCCGTGATGATCGGGAAATCCATCCGTCTGGATACGTTAGTTTGCCAGATGCCGGATTCAAGGAGATAAGGATGCGCAACCGTATATTAGCCTTGCTATGTGTATACAGCGCAGCCGCCTCTGCGGCGGAGGTCACGGTCAATTTTAAAGCCAATCTGCTGGCAACAACCTGCGCCATCAACCTTGTTGTGGGTTCAAACCAGGCAACGAATCAGACGATCGACTTTGGCATACTGACCTGGGCTGATATAGAAGCCAGGGGAAGCAATACCCGTAAAGACTTTTCTCTGCAATATAGCGGCTGTTATATCACCCAATCAGGTAAAAAAACCACGCAAACACTGGACTGGATACAAACTAAAGTAACGGCCAGTAATACCTGGAGCGGATTTCCCACCGAAATGAAGGGCGCAAGTGATGTGGCCGTCGCAGGTATCTTATACCGCACCGCTGATTTAAATACGGCAATATCACTCAACAATAAGGTCATTATCTGGAGTAGCACAGAACGCGGTAACAGCAAACTGCCGTTATCCCTGTTATTACGACCAACATCAGCGTCATCGACACAGCATAGCGGGCTCTATAACGCAACGCTGACCTTCGTTACCACCTATCAGTAGGAGCGTTCATCATGGTGAAACCGTATTCGCTGGCTTTTTTGCTACTGATTTCCCCACCATCATGGTCGGATGTCAGCAGCAGTACCAATTCGTTAACGGTTCAAGCCGAAATTGTCACCGGGACCTGCGATATCACCGCGTCTAATGTGGATCTCGGCGATCTGAATGCCAGTGAGTTTGCCGCTGGCGGAGCATGGGCGGGGTTATCCGCGATTACGCCGGGCAATGTTGCCACACAGCCGCTGAAGGTCAGCGCCCGCTGTGATTCAGGTTCAGCCGGAAAAACATTAGTTCTTAGTTTTAAACCGCAAAAGGCCCAGCTTAGCGGCAATCAAATCTTTCCCAATGAATATATCGGCCCAACGGGCAGGGTAAAGGCAACGTCTGCGGCGGAAAATATCGGTGTGGTGGTTTTTTCCGGCAGTACCAATGTGCTGAATAAAGACAACTCCTCCGCGGTAAACGTCGCCAGTTACAAAGGGTCCGACACTACGTATACCGATTACACCTTTAAAGCCCGTTATCAACAAATTGATACCTCGAAAATCGTTATGTCTGGCGGGGTATTAAGCCAGGTACAAATCAGCGTGAGTTATAAATAATGATTAACGACACCCCAATCAATATTCGTTCAGTAATTATGCATTTATTTTTTTCCACGGGATTATGGGTATTAAGCGTTTATATCAATCAGGTCCAGGCCTATGAATGTAATTTTCAACCTGAAAATCAGGCTCAAATTCTCAGTGCCGGCACATTGACAGTGGGGAGTTTCAATCCGTCAAGTACCACTCTCACGCGGTTGGGCGAATTCCCCGCTATTGAAGTTGCTTTACTGGAGTGCGGCACCGGTGATGATGGTGCGGACTGGTACGGATGGTCGGAGGCTTCCAATTCGACAGGCGTTAAATCCGGTTATTATCAAGGAGAGGGATACTCATACAACAGGTCATTTTGGCCAACAAATATCCAGGGAATATATTATTCAGTACGCATCGCAAACGTGGAGACAGCTTATCTGCCGACTGGAACCACAGAAACTCGCATGGTCGACTATTCAGGTCACGGTAATACCGATCATCCTACCTACGCAATGATTGAAATCTGGCAATACGGTGAAGTCGTCGCCGTGGGCGATGCCCACCCTACGCAAAATGGCTTAATTGGGACATTCCGTGCTGGTTCGCTTGATGAGGGCGACAAAGAGAAGCTCAAAATTAACGTCAATAGCGCATCGTTCACCGTTAAATTCACCACCCCGACCTGTAATTTATCTGTCTCGCCGAGCACCATTGATTTCGGTGACGTTGGCAATGACAAGCCGCGCAAAACCTTTACCTTGAAAAATAGCGGCTGCGTGAATGCCTCGGGGGTAACGTTAAAGCTGACATCCACAAAAACAACTTACGACGATTCAAACGTATCCATTCTCGCCAACACCACCACCGGCTCATCTGCGGCAGGAGGACGAGGCGTTGCGGTCTCATACGAAGGTTCACCACGAAAATATCTTTCAGCTAATGATACTACCTCCATAGCAACCATCAATTTCGGCGGTATTGTTTCATCAAAAGATATTCCCATGGCCGCCCTGCTCACCTGTACGTCTGGTAACAAAAGTACCTGTGATAACTATACCCCCGGACGGTTCACGGCATCGGGCATCATTAGCGCGACATACAGGTAAGGCTAAATCCGGTAATGTCTGACTGCACATTACCGGATTAATAACCCGCCATCCGGTTATCACTTCCCCAACGAGGTGCAAATTTCGAGTTAGGGAAAGCCAGTCGATACTCCGTTATCAGGCGTTGTACGCATTTTCGCCGTGGCTGTTGACGTCCAGTCCTTCGCGTTCCTGTTCTTCCGGCACGCGCAGCCCGACGGTTAAATCTGCCACTTTATAGCCGATGAAGGCCACCACGCCCGACCAGACAAGGGTGATACCGATGCTTTCCAACTGTACCAGCACCTGGTGGCCCATGGTGACGCCTTCAGCGTAGCCCACGCCACCCAAAGAGGTTGAGGCGAAAATACCGGTCAGGATACAACCGATGATACCGCACACACCGTGGACGCCGAATACATCGCACGGGTCATCAACGCGCAGCCAGCGTTTCAGTGAGGTGACGCCCCACAGCCCCGCCAGACCAGCGATAACGCCCAGAATCAACGCCCCACCGACGCCGATAAAACCACATGCAGGGGTAATGGCAACCAGGCCCGCAATAGCACCGGAACACGCCCCAAGCAGAGACGGTTTACCGCGCAGCGCCCATTCACCAAATATCCAGCCGAGAATCGCCGCCGCCGTGGCAACCACCGTGTTAACGAATGCCAGACCGGCAATTTCATTCGCCGCACTCGCCGAACCGGCGTTGAAGCCGAACCAGCCAAAGTAGAGGATAGCTGTGCCGATAAACACCATCGGCAGGTTGTGCGGTTTGAACGCTTCTTTGCCAAAGCCCACGCGTTTACCGATCAGGTACGCGCCCACCAGCCCCGCCACTGCGGCATTAATGTGCACCACGGTTCCTCCGGCGAAATCCAGCGCCCCGTGGCTTGCCAGCAGGCCACCGCCCCACACCATGTGGGCAATCGGCACGTAGGAGAGCGTCAGCCAAATCACCACAAAAATCAGTACCGCAGAGAAACGAATGCGCTCCGCCAGCGCACCGACGATAAGCCCCACGGTGATACAGGCAAAGGAGCCCTGGAACGCCACGTGGATATACTGATAGAACGAGCCCATCAGGTCGGTGATTTTGATATTTTTCAGCATCACCCAATCCAGGCTACCGAAGAAGCTGCCGCCCGTGCCGAACGCCAGCGAGTAGCCATACACCACCCACAGCACGCAGACCAGCGCGAAAGTCACCGCCACCTGCGTCAGCATCGAGAGCACGTTTTTGCCGCGAATCAGGCCACCGTAAAACAGCGCAATCCCCGGAATGGTCATAAACAGCACCAGCGCGGTACACAGCATCATAAAGGCGTTATCCGCTTTATCAACCACCGCCGGTGCTGCCATCGCCAGCCCCGGCAACAGTGCCAGCGCCCCTAACCCCATTTTTACCGTTGTTGTTTTCATCATCTCTCGCCCTATTACTGTGCGTCGTGGGATAATTACAGCGCCGCTTCGTCGGCTTCGCCGGTACGAATGCGGATGACGCGCTGTAGTTCGGCAACAAAAATCTTACCGTCGCCAATTTTTCCGGTGTAAGCGGCTTTGCTTATCACATCGACGACTTCATCGAGCTGATCGTCGGCGATAGCCACATCAATCTTTACTTTCGGCAGGAAGTTGACGCTGTATTCCGCGCCACGATACAACTCGGCGTGGCCTTTCTGGCGACCAAAGCCTTTCACTTCTGTCACCGTTAAGCCCTGAATGCCGATAGAAGACAGCGCTTCGCGAACGTCTTCAAGTTTGAATGGTTTGATTACCACGGTAACCAGCTTCATAGATCCCCTCCAGTCAGAATTCGGTAGTGGCTGCGTACTCCAAAGAGGTAAAGCAAGGGACATGCCAGAAATGAAAATTCGAGTGCCGAGCGGCTGGAATGGGGGTTTTCGTGGCGACAATACCGCACGATAAACAAAAAACGCACCATGCAGGTGCATGATGCGTTTTGGCAAACCCATGTGTTAGAAAAATGCTTAACGCTGGTGCATCAGGCGGTCAATGCTTCGTCCTGCGCGCTGGCGGCCAGTTCTTCTCCGGCTAGCTGTAGCTGGTACATCTGCCAGTAACGCCCTTTCGCTTCAAGCAGTTGCTGATGCGTGCCCTGCTCAACGGCCTGCCCGCGATGAAGCACCATAATGGTATCAGCTTCGACAATCGTCGAAAGACGGTGCGCGATAACCACCAGCGTGGTGTGCTGGCGTACCGCTGCCAGCGCCTGCTGAATGGCCTGCTCAGTGCCAGAGTCGATATTGGCGGTGGCTTCATCAAGAATCAGCACCTGCGGTGTTTCCACCAACACCCGCGCCAGCGCCAGCAGTTGTTTCTGCCCAACCGAGAGGTTATTCCCCTGCTCGCCCAAATGGGTGTGGATACCGTCGCTCATGCCACGCGCCAGCGCTGCCAGTTGCACCGTTTCCAGCACCTGCCAAACCTGCGCTTCGCTGATCTCTCGCCCCAGCGTCACGTTGGCAAAGAACGAGTCTGCCAGCACAACCGGATCTTGTTGCACCACCGCAATACCCTGCCGCAGCACCTGATGGCTTAAGCTCGGTAACGGGCGGCCTCCGAGGCGGATCTCGCCAGAGTTTGGCGGGTAATAGCCCATTAACAGGCTGGCAAGGGTACTTTTTCCGCTACCGGTATGACCAACCAGCGCCACAAAACTGCGCGCCGGAATCGACAGCGAAATATTTTGCAGCACCAGTTTGTCATCGCGATAAGCAAACGAAACATTATCGATATCGATATTACCGCTCTCTAACGGGGCCATATCGCTACCGTATTGCTGGCGCGGCCCGTCCATCAGTTCAAAGACACGCTCCCCAGCCACCACCGCCTGTTGCAGCATCGACTGTTGGGTAGTGAGTTCGATAAGCGGTTCGTTGAGCCGCCCCAGGTAACTGATGAAAGCGTACAGCACACCCACTTCGATAGTGCCCTGTGCGCTAAAACCGAACAGCATCAGCAGGCCACACAGCACCAGCGAGGAAAACAGGCTCAGCAGCGGGCGCAGCAAGAAACCGTCCAGACGCAGCGTTTGCATACGCGCCATATAGTGCGAACGGCTAACGTCGCCAATACGCTCGCCAAAGCGCACCTGTTGGCGGAACTGCTGAATCACGCTCATGCCGTTAATGACTTCGTTAAAGTTATCGTTGATATCCGCCAGGTAGGCGCGCACGCGGCGCACAATCGGCGTGCTGTAGCGTTGATAGATAATCATCACGGTCATAACAGCCGGGAAAATCGTGATGGCCACCAGCGCCATTCGCCAGTCCAGGCTGAACATCGCCACCAGCATCGCGCCGATCAGCGCCGCACTTCTCAGTACTGTCGCGACAACCGTTACATACAGGTCACGAATCACTTCAGTGTCGTTGGTGACGCGGGAGATAAGCTGCCCGACTGGTTGCGTATCAAACTCGCTCAGCGGCTGGCGTAGCGCGGCATCCATAACGTCGCTGCGCAATTGTTGCACCACGCCGACTGCCGCCTGATTAAACAACAGCGACTGACTGTAATGCAGCCCCGCCGCCAGCAGTTGCAGGCCGATATAGGCCGCTGCCAGCCCAGCAACTTTACCAAGCGGTAAACTCTCTTTTGCCACCATATTGTCAATAAAGTAGCTTATCAGCAGCGGCCCGCTGACTTCCGCCGCCGCCGCTACCCACAGCATCACCACCGCAATAGTCAGCGGTTTACGCCACGGCGAGCCATAAGCCAGCAGGCGTTTTAAGGTTGGCCACAGTTGCCCAAAACTACGCATCGGCTCCCTCCGGTTTGTCTTCTTCCGGCACGTCATTGAGCGCAGCCTCTAACTGTTGATAACGGTACATATCGCGATACCACCCAGGCTGCGCCGCCAGTTGTTCGTGCTGCCCGCGCTGGGCAATATGCCCATGCTGCATCACAATGATTTCGCTGGCATCGAGCAGCGCCAACAAGCGATGCGCGCTGATAATCACCGTGCGCCCCTCGCCCCACTGGCGCAGGTTATGCAGAATTTGGTGCTCAGTGCGACCATCAACCGCCGACAACGCATCGTCGAGGATCAGGATTTCCGCTTCCAGCAACAGCGCTCGAGCAATCGAAATACGCTGTTTTTGACCGCCGGAAAGCATCACACCGCGCTCGCCAACCTCGGTGTCATAGCCTTGCGGCAAGCGCAGAATGTCGTCATGCACACAGGCTAAACGTGCAGCGCGCTCAATCTCCTCTTGCGTTGCGCTTGGGCAACCCAGCGCAATATTGCTGGCGACAGTGTCAGAAAAGAGAAATGGCGTTTGGCTCACCACCGCCAGGCGGCTGCGCCACGTGTCCAACTGAAGCTGGCGCAGCGGGATATCGTGGAAGCGAATGTCTCCTTCATCGATATCAAAATGGCGCTGAATCAGCGACAGGATCGTCGATTTCCCCGAGCCTGTCGGCCCGCAAATCCCCAGCATATTGCCCGGTTGCAGCGTAACGTTGACGTCGCTCAGCGTCGGTTTATCGGCTTGTGGGTAGGTAAAGCGGTGAATCGCCAGCGCCAACGAGCCACGCCCTTCAGGAGCCGGTTGGTCACCATCGTTAACCACGGGCGCTTCCGCCAGTAGCGTGCGGATACGGCTATAGGCCGCGCTGCCGCGCTCCACAATGTTGAACATCCAGGCCAGCGCCAGCATCGGCCAAATCATCAGTCCCAGATACATCATAAAGCTGGTGAGCTGTCCGAGCGTCAGCTCATCTTGCATCACCATCCAGCTTCCCCCGGCGATCGCCAGCAGGTTAGCCATACCGATGGCGATATATATCGTCGGATCGAAACGGGCGTCAATGCGCGCCACGCGCATGTTTTTTACGCCAGTATCTGCCGCATCGGCGGCAAACTGCGCCGATTGCCTATCCTCAAGGCCAAAGGCTTTGATCATCCGAATGCTGGTCAGGCTTTCCTGGGTGCGGTCATTAAGGCTGGAAAATGCCGCCTGAGCCACTTTAAAGCGTTCATGCAGCAGGTTGCCGTAGCGATGGATCACCAACGCCATAACCGGCATCGGCAGCAACGCCAGCAGCGTTAACTGCCAGCTAAGTTGTGTGGACATCACAATCAGCACCGCGCAGCCCATCACCAGTGAGTCAACCAGCGTTAACACGCCTTCCCCAGCGGCAAAAACGACGCGGTCAACGTCATTGGTGGCGCGCGCCATGAGGTCACCGGTGCGGTGGCGCAGATAAAATTCGGGATGCTGGCGGCTCAGCTGACGGTAAAAGTCTTCGCGCAGTTCAACCGCCAACTGATAGGACGCACCAAACAACAGTACGCGCCAAACGTAGCGCAGCAGATAAACCACCACGGCAATCAATACCATAGTGCCTAGCCACATCATCACCTGTCCGGTGGTGAGGCGATGTTGAGTCACGCCATCAACCACAATCCCCACCACTTTAGGCGGGATGAGTTGCAGGATGGCAATGATGATTAGCAACGAGACTGCGCCGAGATAACGACGCCATTCTCGGCGGAAGTACCAACTTAATTGAGCAAATAATCGCACGCGGTAAAATCCTGAACGTGTACACTCACCGTTTTTCAAGATGCCGAGGCATATGCCATGACACCTTGAAATTCATAGAGTTAGATCCCAGAGAAAGCGTTATTCGATGGGGAGCGCTGTGGTGTATTTAATTTGTTCCATCGCAAAGCTTGAGGTGACGTCTGACAATCCGGGGACGCGGTTCACCAGGCTTTTATAAAAATCATCGTAGCGTTTCATGTCCGCAACCTGGACGCGCATCAGGTAGTCATACTCCCCCGCCATGCGCCAGAAGCCCAACACTTCAGGCATTTGCGTCACTTCGCTCACAAAAAGGCTGTACCAGTCGCTGCTGTGATGTTGTGTTTTTATCAGCACAAAGGCCGTTAATCCTAAGCCAAGTTTTTCGGCGTCCAGCAGCGCCACGCGACCCAGCAACACACCGTCATCTTCCAGCCGTTTGAGCCGTTTCCAGCACGGTGTGGTAGTCAGATTAACGGCATCTGCCAACGCCTGCAAAGAGAGTGTGCAGTCATTCTGGAGCAAAGCCAGTAGCTTTCGGTCAATTTTATCTAACATTTCGCCCACCGAGAGAAAATATTTCTCTCTTAATTGTATTTTAAAGGTTAGATAGCAACAATTTTTTCTGCACTTTTCGCTAAGCTGGGCACAAAATGACAAACGGGAAATGATGATGAAAAGCACCTGGGTCAAAAACGCGATTAGTGAAATCAACGCCGATTACCAACGCAGCGCCGACACGCATTTGATTCGCCTGATGCTGCCCGCCTTCCCCGGTATTCAGCTCTATTTGAAAGATGAAAGCACGCACCCAACCGGTAGCCTGAAGCACCGTTTAGCACGCTCGCTGTTCCTGTACGGTTTGTGCAACGGCTGGATTCAGGAAGGCACGCAAATCATTGAGTCGTCCTCCGGTTCAACGGCGGTGTCCGAGGCCTATTTTGCGCGGCTGTTGGGGTTGCCGTTTATCGCCGTCATGCCTTCTTGTACTGCGAAACGCAAAGTGGAACAAATTGAGTTCTACGGCGGGCGCTGTCATTTCGTCAACAACGCGGCGGAAATCTACGCCGCTTCTGAAACGCTGGCGCGCGATCTGAACGGCCATTATATGGATCAGTTCACCTATGCGGAACGCGCCACCGACTGGCGCGGCAACAATAATATCGCCGACAGCATTTTCCGCCAGATGTCCCACGAGCCGCACCCGGAACCAGCCTGGATAGTGATGAGCGCTGGGACTGGCGGCACTTCCGCCACCATTGGCCGCTATATTCGCTGCCAGGGTTACGAAACGCAGTTGATGGTCGTTGATCCGCAAAACTCAGTGTTTATGGATTACTGGCACAGCCGTGACGCCAGCCTGCGCGGTTCCATCGGCAGCAAAATAGAAGGGATTGGTCGCCCACGCGTTGAGCCGTCGTTTATTCCCGATGTGGTCGATGACATGATGCGAGTGCCCGATGCCGCGAGCGTCGCCACCGCGCAGTGGCTGGAAAGTCAACTGGGACGGAAAGTCGGTGCATCAACCGGCACCAATATGTGGGGCGCCCTGCAACTGGCGGCGCAAATGCGCGCAGAGGGGAAAACAGGTTCTATCGTTACTCTGCTGTGCGATAGCGGCGAGCGTTACCTGGATACCTACTACAACCCGCAGTGGGTTTCGGAAAATATTGGCGACGTTGCACCGTGGCATAACAAAATCAACCAGTTACTCGCACAATAAAAACCCGCCTTTTAGAAGACGATGCCGTTCGATTAAGAACCGTTATCTCGTCCAGCCTGTAAAGCACCGTGCGTTCATCGTTGCGTCGGTGCTTCCTTACATGTGGGAAAAGCTACTGTTGACCCTGTGTAACCACCACCGTATTAAACCCAATAACTCCCTCTAACAATGTCTATCTCCAGCAGACCGCTAGTATTTTCAACACCTTTAAATCAGGTATAAAACCGATAGCCCCCAGACAGTCTGGATAATACCATCTCGCCAGAATTACTTATTTTTATATTTGTAATTTAACTTTAACGGCTGACATTTGAAATAACAGAACCCCACATAGATTAACTCATCAGAAGAAAGAGGGCGTTCTACTGCTATAGCGCAAAAAGATATTTAAGGGCTTTTATTTAAATAATGTCACTCCATAGCTGAATGACTCAGCGACGAAGTTGAAATTATTCCCTTCGAGAGAAAAGAACCCGCTTTATAGGGCCACGCCATTGAGAGCCTTAACCCTGCCATGAAGATATCCGCCCAACCTCTCCTGCGCCTTATAAATAAAACAGCCCACTCACAGACACAACAAATTTAACACAGGCGTCCCCCTAAAGGGGCGACTCAGTATTCTAAATGGAGCTTACAATAATGCAGAAAGATATTTTATCACCCCATTCGGCGGTAATTAAGAAGGTAATGGCATCAGCCATTCTGGCGGTCATGTTGTCAGGTTGCGCAACGCGCCCAACTGACATTGAGGCGCGTAAAGATTATTTTGCCAACCATGCTTTTAAAGCCACCAGTCAGAATGAAAGGGTTCGGTTTCTTGTTATGCACTATACCGCACTGGATGACTATCACTCACTGAAAACACTCACAAAGAACCTGGTCAGCGCCCATTACCTGGTGCCGAAAGAACCGCAATTAATACAGGATAAACCCGTCGTCTTTGAGTTAGTTGACGAAAACAAGCGGGCATGGCACGCCGGTGTCAGCAGTTGGAATGGCAGGACCAACCTCAATGATACTTCTATCGGAATAGAAATTGTCAACCCAGGATATACCGATAGTCTGTTGGGACGGCGAACCTGGTATCCTTTCAACGAAAACCAGATAGTCGCCGTGGCTGCCATCGCCAGGGATATTATTCAACGTTATCAGATTTCGCCTGATAATGTGCTCGGACACAGCGACATTGCCCCTCTTCGTAAACAAGATCCTGGAAAACTATTCCCCTGGGAGCGCCTTGCTACAATGGGGATAGGTGCCTGGCCTGATAAATCGACCGTCAGCAAATATCTTGCAGATCGTTCACCGGACTCCCCTGCTGAGGTCAACACCATTCAGTCATTGCTGAAGCAGTACGGCTATGACCAGATCCCCCAGAATGGCATTCTGGATGAAGAAACGCGGAAAACACTCAGTGCCTTTCAGATGCACTTCCGGCCAGCAGATATCAGCGGTAATGCCGATGCAGAAACCGAAGCCATTGCCCGTGCGTTGCTAGAAAAATATCGTAATACGCCTCCCCAGATACCACCGAAGGTTATCTGAAACGGGGAAGTCGAGTAGGCAATAAAAAAAGCCAGGCTGATTAAGCCTGGCTTGCTGGAAGGTCTCTCTATTCGGGGGAATAAGGAAGATTAGGTGTGTCCAGCCAATGTGTTAAATAGTGGGAAACCGCCTGAGTGTTGCAGTCTCCGATAATCGGTAAGTGAGGCAGCGCAGCTTTAAGCTGCCCCATCGCGTTGCCCATGATCACGCCACGGCCCACGCGCTCTAACATTTCGCGGTCGTTCATCGCATCGCCAAAAGCCATACATTCGCCCATCTCGACGCCAAGATGCGAACCCAATACCGCCAGCGCCGAGCCTTTATTACTGCCAAGCGGCAGCACTTCCAGGCAGTTTACCGCCGAAAAGCAGATATCAGCGCGCTCCTCTAACGCTTCCATCAGTTGAATTCGCAGATGGCAGAGAGAGTCGTGATCGCTACAGAAACAGATTTTAGTCACCTGATGCGCGGGGATCCGTCGCAAGTCGCACAACTGATAACGAAAACCGCTCAGAGAGTGCGCCTGCAACATCTGCGGGACTTCGTATCCGGTAAACCAGCCGTTATCGTTAAAGATGTGGATGCTGGCCTGAGTATCCCAATGGCTATGCAGCACCAGCTCTGCAACATCTGGGGGGAGATCGCTTTGATGTAATAGCTCACCCTGCGGTGAATGAACGCGAGTACCGTTGCTGGTAATCAAAAACGCGTTGAGCGACAGCTTTTCCACCAGCGGGCGCATCTCCAGCACGTGTCGGCCCGTGGCAAACGTCAGCGTGATATTGTGTTCGCGCAGCCGTTGTAATGCCGCCACGGTTCTGTCACCCAATCGATGATTTGGCATCAAAAGTGTGCCATCCATATCAAACGCCGCCAGTTTTGCCATTTTTTATCCCGCTCGTGATCGTGCTCTCTTGCCACTCAGTATCCGCTGGGATATACGGAAGTAATACTGAATACTTCATATTTATTGTTCCGGGTTTTTATGCGCCAGTTAAACCGTTTAAATCAATTCCAACGTCTGTGGCAACCTTCGCAGGGTGATGAGCAACAGGCCACCATCGCCGAGCTGGCGGCGCGCTGCTTTTGTAGTGAGCGGCACGTGCGCACACTGCTACGCCAGGCGCAAGAGGCGGGATGGCTGAGCTGGCAGTCGCAGTCGGGGCGCGGCAAACGCGGGCGTTTGACGTTTCATACCTCGCCGGATGCCCTGCGCAACGAGATGATGGAGATAGCGCTCAACCGTGGGCAGCAGCACAATGCGCTGGAGCTGGCGCAAATTGCGCCGGTCGAACTACGGGCGCTGCTGCACCCGTTTCTCGGCGGCCAATGGCAAAACAACACGCCCACGCTGCGTATCCCCTACTACCGACCTTTAGAACCGTTGCATCCGGGTTTTTTAGCAGGCCGTGCCGAACAACATCTGGCCGGGCAAATTTACTCTGGCCTGACCCGCTTCAACCGCGATGCCTCCCAACCGCAGGGGGATTTAGCGCATCACTGGTCGGTTTCTGCCGACGGGCTTTGCTGGCAGTTTTATATCCGCTCGACGTTGCACTGGCACAACGGCGACGCCGTAGAAACAGAGCAGTTGCGCCGCCGGTTGCTGATGTTGATGGAGTTGCCCGAGCTGGCAAAGCTGTTTTCCAGCGTCGCTACCATTGAACAAACCCACCCTCAGTGCCTGACATTTACGCTGCATCGCCCGGACTTTTGGCTACCGCACCGTCTGGCAAGTTACTGTAGCGTGCTGGCACACCCGGATATTCCCACGCAGGGCACGGGGCCGTTTATGCTGAAAATCTTTGAGCCGGAGTGGGTTCGCCTTGAGAGCCACTCTCGCTACCATTTGAGCCATCCACTGCTGCAAGCCATTGAATACTGGATAACGCCACAGCTTTTTGAGCAGGGTTTAGGTACAAGTTGTCAGCATCCGGTCCAGATAGCCATCGGTAAGCCAGAGGAGTTAGGCGATCTGCGCCTGGTGAGCCACAGTATTAGCCTCGGTTTCTGCTATTTAGCACTGCGCCAAAGCCCACGCCTCAGCATGGCGCAAGCGCAGCGGGTATTAGCCATCATTCACCGTTCCGGCCTGCTACAAAGCCTGCCATTAGGGGAAAACCTAATTACGCCCAGCGAGGAGTTGCTGCCAGGCTGGGCGATTCCGTTGCTCCATGAAGTGCCGGAGGTTCCCCTGCCAGCTAAACTCACCCTGCTTTATCATCTACCGGTTGAACTGCACACCATGGCAGAACAGCTAAAAACCGCACTGGCACAGCTTGGCTGTGAACTGACAGTGCTGTTCTACAACGCCAAAAGCTGGAACGGCTGCCCATATTTGCCGCAGGCCGACCTGTTTATGGGCGACCGCCTGATTGGCGAAATGCCGGAATACGCGCTAGAACAATGGCTGCGCTGTGACGCGCTTTGGCCCGCGTTATTGACTGACAGCCAGGCAGCGCGAGTCAACGCCGAGCTAGACGAGGCACAAGCCCTGCCCGAAGATCGGCAGCGTATTGCCGCGCTGAAACATATTTTTACCCGTCTGATGCGTGATGCGATTCTGACACCGCTATTTAATTACCAATATCAGGTGAGCGCGCCGCCGGGCGTTAACGGTATTCGCCTGAATGCCCGTGGTTGGTTTGATTTTGCCGAAGCCTGGCTGCCGCCCGTCTCCCGGTGAAGAAGCTGGTCGCCACGGCGCACAGGCGTTACCATAGCGGCTTTGAGAATCAGAGACAGGAAAAGCCATGAAACGTGCCGTTGTCGTCTTTAGCGGTGGACAAGACTCCACTACATGTCTGGTGCAGGCGTTGCATCACTATGATGAAGTTCACTGTGTCACGTTTGATTATGGTCAGCGCCATCGCGCAGAAATTGACGTTGCTCGTGAGCTGGCTCTGACCCTGGGCGCTCGCGCACATAAAGTGCTGGATGTCACCCTGCTGAATGAATTGGCGGTGAGCAGCCTGACCCGCGACAGCATCCCCGTACCGGATTACGAACCGGATGCTGACGGCATTCCCAATACTTTTGTTCCAGGGCGCAATATTCTGTTCCTGACGCTGGCGGCAATTTACGCCTATCAGGTTAAAGCGGAAGCGGTCATTACCGGCGTGTGTGAAACCGATTTTTCTGGTTACCCAGACTGCCGCGACGAGTTTGTTAAAGCGCTGAACCATGCGGTGAGCCTGGGTATGGCGAAAGATATTCGTTTTGAAACGCCGCTGATGTGGCTGGATAAAGCTGAAACATGGGCGCTCGCCGATTATTGGGGCAAGCTAGAGTTAGTGCGCAGCGAAACGCTCACTTGTTATAACGGTATCAAGGGCGATGGCTGTGGCCATTGTGCGGCCTGCAATCTGCGCGCTAACGGGTTAAATAACTATCTGGCCGATAAGCCTGCTGTGATGGCGGCAATGAAGCAAAAAACCGGTTTGAAGTAATCGTCATTGCCGGGGGCGCTGCGCTTGCCCGGCCTACACGGGTATCAGCTTTCGCGTAGGCCTGATAAGCGAAGCGCCATCAGGCATTGCGGTGCTGTTTTGCCGGATGGGGGCGATGCCTTATCCGGCCTACACCGGTATCAGCTTTCGCGTAGGCCTGATAAGCGAAGCGCCATCAGGCAGCACGGTGCTGTTTTGCCGGATGGCGGCGTTGCTTTACCCGGCCTACACCGGTATCAGCTTTCGCGTAGGCCTGATAAGCGAAGCGCCATCAGGCATTGCACGTCGTGCAACAAAAAATCTGGCGGAATTACTCCACCATCAGCTCCAGATGCTCACGCAACACACCTTCCAGCGGCAGCGCCTTTTGTGTTCTCAAATCAATACACACGAAGGTGATCTGCGCATCGGCAACCACCTGCCCTTCAGGCTCAAGCGTAACCACCTGGCTTAACACACCGCTTTTGCCATTCAGTTGCTCAACTTTGCTGGTCACCGTGAGTAAATCGCCCAGCACCGCAGGACGCCGATAATTAATGTTGATATTCACCACCACAAAGGCGATGTGGTTTGCGCTCATCCACTGGAACCCAGCGCTACTTTCCAGCCCTTCCCAGCGAGCCTCTTCAAGAAACTCCAGATAACGAGCGTTATTAACGTGTTGGTAAACGTCCAAATGATAACCGCGAACTTTTATTTGCGTCTGCATAGCGCCATAGCCTTACTATTGTTGTCATTAATAGAGTCAGAGGTCATACCACTGGTATGACCTCTTTAGTCTGGCAAATTTTCAGCCGAGTGCAAACTGACTGGACGAATTAAAGCGTGAGATGGGTAAGATTTCGCTCAACCAACGACGCCCCCATACCAGGCACTTGCTTGAGGTCATCCACTGTTTTGAAGGGGCCGTACTCTTCACGATAGCTGACAATAGCCTGCGCTTTTTTCAACCCAACACCGTTCATCACCCGCGCGAGTTCCTCCGCTGATGCGCTATTGATATTTACCCTGGTGCCTTCATCGTCAGCCGTTTTAGCGCTCACTGCGGATTTGGCGGAATCTGTCGGCGCCTCGCTGGCTTTCGTTTGAGATACCTGTGTTTTTTGCGCCGTCAGTTGCGCGGCCTGAACGCTACCCGCCATTCCTGAACACGCCAGTACGGCAGCCATCACACACATTTTGATTCCACATTTCATCTTGATTTCTCCTTGTTGGTTAATTGCGAGAGAACCATAACGGCTGTGGCGAGGCAGTACAAAAGGCAAATAATAAATGTGGAAAAGGCCGCGTAAGCGGCCTTTGAGGTGTACATCGCATTGCAAATTTATGCGAGGCTAATTCCGATTATTGCTGCTGGTCGATGATATCGCCGAGCTTAATTTTCGCGGCTTTACGCAGGTTGCTCATCAACGCTTCGAAAGCAACCTGGGCATTATTTTGGGTAATCCCCTGCACCATCGCTTTTTTCTGCGCTTCCGGCATATTCCCGGTTTTCACTTCGTCCAGCGCCAGCAGAACCACGTTGCCCTGCATATCGTTGCCGATACCGTAGCTTGGTTTGTCTTTCTGCGGCAGCGGCAGTGCGAAAGCGGCCTGGCTCAGCGGATCCTGGCCAGTACGGCTTAGCGTTTTGCTTGCGCTAAAGCTCAGACCTGCCGCTTTCATCGCTTCATCACCTTTACCGTCTTTCAGCGCCACCAGCAGCTTGTCGGCATCCAGCTTCGCCTGTTGCACGGCTTTATTGTGCTTAACGATATCGGTCACTTGCGCTTTCACCTCAGCCAGCGGCTTGACCGCTTCGGCTTTGTGCTCGCTGATACGCAGCACGAAGGCACGATCGCCATCGACGGTGATAATGTCGGAGTTGCTGCCCGGCATACCACTTTCACCGACCAGACCACCGTTGAAGATAGCGTCGGAAACCGGTTTAAAGTTCAGCTCAGCAGGCAGAGTGTTACGGTCAAACCAACCGGTTTCTACCGCTTTTACACCCGCCGCCTGCTCTGCGCCTGCCAACGAGTCGTTATCGTTGCTGGCCGCATCGCTCACTTTCTGTTGCAGTGCGTAGTAAGCGTCGAGGGATTTCTCCTGCTTCACTTTGTCGGCGATATCTTTACGCACGTCCGCCAGCGGTTTTACCTTCGCCGCTTGCACATCGTCGAGGCGCACAACCAGGAAACCTACGGAGGATTTGATAACACCAGACAACTGGCCTTTTTCTTTCAGACCGGCATTTTTCAGTTCATCAGGCGTGGTGGAATCTTCCAGCCAGCCCATGTCGCCGCCGTTACGCGCCGAGATAATGTCGGCAGATTTCTCTTTTGCCAGCGCCGCGAAGTCTGCGCCTTTGTTCAGTTCATCAAGAACCGCTTTAGCATCGGCTTCCGTTTTGGTCTGAATCACGCTGTAGCGCGTACGCTGCGGCTGAGTGAATTGATCCTGGTGCTGGTCGTAGTAAGCCTGAATGTCTTCATCAGTGACCGGCTGGCTCATAGAAGCAGCATCCAGCTTGATGTAGCTCACACGGAACTGTTCCGGTGCCACAAACTGGCCTTTGTTCTGCTCGTAGTAGCTTGCCACTTCCTGGTCACTTACTGTCTGCTTCGCCGCCAGCGCATTCACGTCAATTGTCGCTTCACGCACCAGACGCTGTTGCGATACCAGTGCCGCCAGCTCGTCAACCTCGCCAGGCAGCATGAAGTCCGTACCCGCAACAGCGTTGATAAGCTGTTGAGTGGTTAACTGATTACGCAGTGCCTGAGCGTATTGGTCAGCGCTTAAGCCCATCTGATTCACCAGCGCGTTGTAGCGGGTGTTATCAAATTTGCCTTCGCTCTGGAATGCCGGAGTGGCGAAAATCGCTTTACGCACCTGCTCGTCGCTGATGCCGAGGCCTAAGTGCTTTGCATACTGGTCAAGCAGCGCTTCGTCAATCAGACGGTTCAGCACCTGCTGACGCATAGATTTGATGTAGTTCTCGTTGGCAGCCAGTTCAGAATACTGATCACCAAGCTGCTGCTGCATACGGTTACGTTCGCTAGCAACGGCATTTTCAAACTGGGCGCGACCAATTTCCTGGTCATTAACTTTTGCGGCATAATTATTGTTACCGCCAATCAGGTAGCCACTCACGCCGGTCAAAATGAACGACACGATAATGATACCGAAAATTACTTTGAGCACGACGCTGTTGGCTGCCGTACGTAAATTGTCCATCATGGTGTAACAACACTCCGCTGTAGGTGACAAGTACCTCGTGCAGCATAGCACGTGTGGCTGCTGCGCGTGAGGGCGTATTTTGACAAGAAACCGGGGCGGTTGTCAGCTACACTCCGCATATAAACTGTTAAAAGTAGGCATTAAGGCATAAAAAAAGGCACATCAGATGATGCGCCCTTGTACTTTGCCACGTTCCCTTAATGGGAAAGCGATCAGTTAACCGCGTCTTTCAGTGCTTTACCTGCACGGAATGCCGGTACTTTAGCAGCGGCGATAGTGATCTCTTTACCGGTCTGAGGGTTACGGCCAGTACGGGCAGCACGCTCTTTAACAGCAAAGGTACCAAAACCTACCAGTGCTACATCATCCCCAGCTTGCAGAGATTCAGTAACAGAAGCAATTAAAGCATCTAACGCACGTCCAGCTGCAGCTTTGGAGATATCCGCGCCAGCAGCAATTTTGTCAATCAGTTGAGATTTGTTCACTGTTCTCTTCCTCTCTTTATTATTTATATCGCACCTGAATCCTTCAGGGTGCAATCGCGGAGCAGTTATATCAGGACTCCCATGCCCTTACAACACCCGTTGCTAACGACACACCTGCCAGCCGTCTAAATTAGCGAGACAAAAAAAGGCTGGCAAGTCAGTTTACGCTTGCCAGCCTGTTTTTTATTAGCGCTCTTTGCGCGAGGTCACTATTTTGCGCTTACAACCTGCATACCCGTAGGTTCATTTTGCAGAGCAAGAGCCAAAACTTCCTCGATTCGTTTCACCGGGTGAATATCAAGGTCGGCCAAAACGTTGTCTGGAATCTCTTCCAGATCACGTTTGTTCTCATCAGGAATCAGAACAGTCTTAATGCCGCCACGATGTGCCGCCAGCAGTTTTTCTTTCAGACCACCGATTGGCAGCACCAGGCCACGCAGGGTAATTTCCCCTGTCATTGCTACGTCTGCACGTACCGGGTTGCCGGTCAAACAAGAAACCAGCGCGGTACACATCGCGATACCGGCGCTTGGACCGTCTTTCGGTGTAGCCCCTTCCGGTACGTGAACGTGAATGTCGCGTTTTTCGTAGAAATCTGGGTTGATGCCCAGTTTTTCCGCACGCGCACGCACCACGGTCAGCGCTGCCTGAATAGACTCCTGCATCACTTCACCCAGAGAACCGGTGTAGGTCAGTTTGCCTTTACCCGGAACACAGGCGGTTTCGATGGTCAGCAGGTCGCCACCCACTTCCGTCCATGCCAGGCCGGTTACCTGGCCTACGCGGTTTTCGTCGTCAGCGCGACCGTAGTCAAAACGCTGAACGCCGAGGTAGTCGTGCAGGTTGTCACCGTTAATCTCGATATGTTTCAGCTCTTTATCCAACAGAAGCTGTTTCACTGCCTTACGGCACAGTTTCGAGATTTCACGTTCCAGGCTACGCACGCCCGCTTCACGGGTGTAGTAACGAATGATGCCAACAATGGCGCTGTCATCTACCGTCAGTTCGCCTTTTTTCAGGGCATTACGTTCAATCTGCTTCGGCAGCAGGTGACGCTTGGCAATGTTCAGCTTTTCGTCTTCGGTATAGCCAGACAGACGAATCACTTCCATACGATCCAGCAGTGGAGCCGGGATGTTCATGGAGTTAGATGTCGCGACAAACATCACGTCGCTGAGATCGTAATCCACTTCCAGGTAGTGATCGCTAAACGCCACGTTCTGTTCTGGATCAAGCACTTCCAGCAGAGCCGATGCCGGATCGCCACGCATGTCAGACGACATTTTGTCGATCTCATCCAGCAGGAACAGCGGGTTTTTAACGCCCACTTTCGCCATCTTCTGGATAAGTTTGCCCGGCATTGAGCCGATATAGGTACGGCGGTGACCACGGATTTCCGCTTCGTCACGCACGCCACCCAGCGCCATACGCACGTATTTACGTCCGGTAGCTTTGGCAATGGACTGCCCCAGAGAGGTTTTACCCACCCCAGGAGGCCCTACCAGGCACAGGATTGGCCCTTTCAGCTTGTTCACACGGCTTTGTACCGCGAGATACTCAAGAATTCGGTCTTTGACGCGCTCAAGGCCGTAATGGTCGGTATCGAGGATTTCCTGCGCCTGGCGAAGGTCTTTTTTAACCTTGCTGCGCGCATTCCACGGAACCTGCACCATCCAGTCGATATAACCGCGAACCACGGTAGCTTCTGCTGACATCGGCGACATCATTTTCAGCTTTTGCAGTTCAGCTTCGGTTTTCTCTTTTGCCTCTTTCGGCATTTTGGCCGCGTCAATTTTACGCTTCAGCGCTTCGTTTTCGTCCGGCGCGTCGTCCATCTCGCCCAGTTCTTTCTGAATGGCTTTCATTTGCTCATTCAGATAGTACTCGCGCTGAGATTTTTCCATCTGCTTTTTCACGCGGTTGCGAATACGCTTCTCAACCTGCAGCAGATCGATTTCCGACTCCATCATCGCCATCAGATATTCCAGACGTTCGTTGATGTCAGACATCTCCAGAACGGACTGTTTATCAGCCAGCTTCAGCGGCATATGCGCTGCGATGGTATCCGCCAGGCGCGCAGGGTCGTCGATACTGTTGAGCGACGTCAGCACTTCAGGTGGAATTTTCTTATTCAGCTTGATATAGCCTTCAAACTGACCTATTGCGGTACGTACCAGCACTTCCTGCTC
Organism: Kluyvera fluvialis; assembly: GCF_059725275.1. Lineage (NCBI taxonomy): Bacteria > Pseudomonadati > Pseudomonadota > Gammaproteobacteria > Enterobacterales > Enterobacteriaceae > Kluyvera > Kluyvera fluvialis. The sequence continues at coordinate 3,691,120 of NZ_AP046142.1, forward strand.
GCGCTCTTCAATGGCTGGCGATTCAAGGTATTCTGCCTTTGCCTGGAAGTATTCGCCGTTATCAGAAAGCGTCGTGATGCGCGCGCGCTGTAAACCTTCGACCAGCACTTTGACCGTGCCGTCTGGGAGTTTCAGCATTTGTAAAATAGAGGCCACGGTCCCGACGGTGAAAAGATCGTTTACACCCGGCTCGTCCGTTGAAGCATCTTTCTGCGCGACCAGCATGATTTTTTTATCATGATCCATGGCCGCTTCGAGACAACGGATAGATTTTTCCCGCCCTACAAATAAGGGAATGACCATGTGCGGATAAACCACCACATCGCGCAACGGCAATACGGGGATTTCAATGCGTTCAGAACGCTCAGGATTCATAGAGCTCTCTCTTAAGTTTAGTGTCCGCCAGGTAACCTGGTTATGCGACGAGGTTTCGCACTACCATCAACATGTAACCAGTATATGGGGATGTATTCCACACATTCAACGCTATGAATACGGAAAAATAAAAGGGGAGATAAAATCCCCCCTTTTTGTTTAATTGATTGTATAAAATGGCTAATTATTCGCCAGATGCCTGCTGGGCTTCTGGTTTTCCGTAGATCAGCATCGGTTCGCTTTGCCCCTCAATCACCGACTCATCGATGACCACTTTTTCGACGTCTTCCATAGAAGGCAGATCGTACATGGTATCGAGCAGCGCAGCTTCAACGATCGAACGCAGACCACGAGCACCGGTTTTACGCGCCATCGCTTTCTTGGCGATAGCATCCAGCGCTTCGTCACGGAATTCCAGATCCACACCTTCAAGATTAAACAACGCCTGATACTGTTTAGTCAGGGCGTTTTTCGGCTCTTTGAGGATCTGAATCAGCGCATCTTCACTCAGTTCGTTCAGTGTCGCGACAACCGGCAGACGGCCGATGAACTCAGGGATCAGACCAAATTTGATCAAATCTTCTGGCTCCACCTGAGACAGCAGTTCGCCTTCGCTGGCTTTATCCGTTTTCGATTTAACCGTTGCGCCAAAACCGATACCTGAACCCGTTTCTACGCGGTTCGCGATCACTTTATCGAGGCCTGCAAACGCACCACCACAGATGAAGAGAATCTTCGAGGTATCAACCTGGAGGAATTCCTGCTGTGGATGTTTACGTCCACCCTGTGGCGGAACGGCAGCCACAGTACCTTCGATAAGTTTCAGCAGAGCCTGCTGTACACCTTCACCGGACACGTCACGGGTAATCGACGGGTTGTCAGACTTACGGGAAATCTTGTCGATTTCATCGATATAAACAATACCGCGCTGCGCTTTCTGTACGTCGTAATCGCACTTCTGCAACAGTTTCTGAATAATGTTTTCAACGTCTTCACCCACGTAACCTGCTTCGGTCAGCGTGGTCGCATCGGCCATGGTGAACGGAACGTCCAACAGGCGCGCCAACGTTTCAGCCAGCAGCGTTTTACCGGAACCGGTTGGGCCAATCAGCAGAATGTTGCTTTTACCCAGCTCTACGCCTTTGTTGGTGTCGCCATTACGCAGACGTTTGTAGTGGTTATAGACCGCAACGGCCAAAACCTTTTTCGCCTGTTCCTGACCAATAACGTAGTCATCAAGATGGTGGCGAATTTCATGTGGGGTCGGCAGTGCACTGCGTTCGCGATGCGGTGCGACTTCTTTAATTTCTTCGCGAATGATGTCGTTACATAAATCGACACATTCGTCGCAGATATACACGGATGGGCCGGCGATGAGCTTACGCACTTCGTGCTGGCTTTTGCCGCAAAAAGAGCAGTACAACAGTTTGCCCGAGCCATCTTTGCGTTTATCTGTCATGAGTCAAAACCTCTTTTTAAGTTCTTTGTGCCGCGTATGACGACGCAAATGCCATTCTTAAGCGCAAGCGTTGTGCCGCCTTTAAGTAGTATATACCTTGCGGCGACACGTGCCGTGATGGCATTACTTACGATGACTCAAGATAGAGTCAACTAAACCGTACTCCACCGCTTCGTCGGCAGACAAGAAACGGTCACGTTCGGTGTCACGTTCAATCTGCTCCAGAGACTGGCCAGTATGGTGCGCCATAAGCTCATTCATGCGCCCTTTCACTTTCAGGATCTCACGGGCGTGGATTTCGATATCCGTCGCCTGGCCCTGATAACCGCCCAGAGGCTGGTGAATCATCACGCGGGAGTTCGGCAAGCAGAAACGCTTACCTTTTGCGCCTGCGGTCAGCAGGAACGCGCCCATTGACGCCGCTTGCCCCATACAAATGGTGCTGACGTCTGGCTTGATAAACTGCATGGTGTCATAAATGGACATGCCAGCCGTAATCACGCCGCCAGGGGAGTTGATATACAGGTAAATGTCTTTTTCCGGGTTTTCCGCTTCCAGAAACAGCATTTGCGCCACAATCAGGTTCGCCATGTGGTCTTCCACCTGGCCGGTCAAAAAGATGACACGCTCTTTAAGCAGACGGGAGTAGATATCAAAAGAACGTTCGCCACGGGAGGTCTGTTCAATGACCATCGGCACCAGGGCCATGTGGGGTGCAAAGTTATCTCGTTCGCCACTGTATGACATTTCCGTCTCCTGGATAAAAAATAAAATAGCCACAACATTCTGATTATAGCGATGCGGCGAGTGATTCGTTTTCCCAGTAATGGGTACGATCTTACCCTATTTCAAGCATAACAATATTTTGTTGTTACGCTATACACAAAATAACCCAAGTCGCATCCCTAAACGCTCTCACAGTTAAAACAGCGCTGAGTAACGCGGCAAAATGCGGGTCAGTTAACCACAAGCCAACGCGGATTTTGCATACAGGAAGACGTATATAGCACCCAAACACCGTTTTATCACGCAAGCGTTGGCTATTACTGCAATAAAAAAACCCGTTACCAGAGGGCAACGGGTTTTTCTCTAAACCGTAAACCGGAAGCTAAATTAAGCCTGCTGGTTCATCAGTTCGTTGAAGGAAGTTGCTTTTTCAGTCACTTTCGCTTTTTCCAGAACCGCTTCAACAGCCTGTTCTTCCAGAGCGACACTGCGCATGTTTTCCATCAGCTCTTTGTTTTTGCTGTAGAATTCAATAACTTCTTTCGGATCTTCGTACGCGGAAGCCATCTCTTCGATAAGCGTAGCAACGCGTGCTTCGTCAGCTTTCAGCTCGTGGGTGCGAATCACTTCGCCCAGCAGCAGGCCAACAACAACGCGGCGTTTCGCTTGCTCTTCGAACAGTTCGCGAGGCAGTTCCATCGCTTGCTGTTGGTTGCCACCGAAGCGCTGTGCAGCCTGGCGACGCAGAACGTCGATTTCGCTGTCGATCAGTGCAGCAGGAACGTCGATTTCGTTCGCGCTTACCAGGCCTTCGATAGCCTGAGATTTAACACGGTTACGTACCGCGCCTTTCAGCTCGCGTTCCATGTTTTTACGCACTTCAGCGCGCAGACCTTCTACGGAACCATCTTCAACGCCGAAACGTTTGATGAATTCAGCAGTCAGTTCTGGCAGCTCACGTTCTTCAACTTTTTTCAGGTTGATAACGAATTTAGCCGCTTTACCTTTCAGGTTTTCAGCGTGGTATTCTTCTGGGAAGGTCACGTCGATGGTGAACTCTTCGCCCGCTTTGTGACCTTTGATACCGTCTTCAAAGCCTGGGATCATACGACCCTGGCCCATTGCCAGTACGAAATCAGTCGCTTTACCGCCTTCGAATTCTTCGCCGTCTACAGAGCCGGTGAAGTCAACGGTAACACGGTCTTCAGCGTCAACTGCGCCGTCTTTGTCTTTCCAGGTTGCCTGCTGCTTACGCAGAGTGTCCAGCATGCCGTCAACGTCAGCGTCGGTCACTTCAACAACTGGTTTTTCAACTTCGATAGCGTCCAGGCCTTTCAGCTCAACTTCTGGGTACACTTCGAATTCTACCGCGTAGGTGAAATCTTCACCCAGCTTGTATTCGCCAGGAACGTAGTTCGGTGCGCCAGCCGGATTAATTTTTTCTTTGATGATCGCGTCAACGAAGTGACGGCTCATCAGGTCACCCAGCACGTCCTGACGAACAGAAGCGCCATAACGCTGAGCAACAACATTCATTGGTACTTTGCCCTTACGGAAGCCGTCAATGCGTACTTTTTTTGCTACGTTGACCAGCTCGCTTTTTACAGCAGTTTCGATGCTGTCAGCAGGGATAGTAATCGTTACGCGGCGGCCAAGGCCCTGAGTGGTTTCAACTGAAACTTGCATCTTGTTACCTCAAAAAAATCACAGTGCTCGGTCAACTCTGAGTTTTGCCTCGCAATACCGGGATGTTCTCTTTAAATCAGATTTACATTCCGTGTCGCCAGAATCATCCCGAAGACATTCCGAAAAATAAGACGCGCATTATAGCGGCATCACTTATATGAGTCGAGAACGGTTGTTACGCCAAGCTGCGGCATTTTTCACAATTCCCGGCTAATTTTTGTCTGAACGCTGCCGATGACGCTCAAAATTCAGACAAAACAAAACGGCCCGCAGGCCGTTTTCTCATAATATGTACGCAACATACTGGAAAAGTTCCGTGTTGCAAATGCCTTTTCTACGCGATAGAGCCTGCTCCACGGCATGGTGGCGAGGCAAAAACGGTATCTTGTAAACCTTCCCACTCTTTTCGCGTGTAGGTGTGCAATGCCAGAGCATGTACGGTAGACGCAAACTCCTCTGTTAAGGTGCCATAGATCATGCGGTGGCGGTTAAGGAAACGCTCACCCGTAAACCGATCGCTCACCAGCACCACCTTAAAGTGGCTTTCCGAACCTGCCGGTACGTTGTGACGATAGCTCTCATCCGTCACTTCGAGGAACACAGGTGCAAACGCTGCCCTTAGTTTTTCTTCGATTCGTTCACGCATCATCATGATATTACCCCTCCGACAACGTTAAGATGCCGCCTATCCCTTTAAATGTTAGCCGCTTTTACTGACTCCATTACACAAAGGCAACAAAAAATTAGCGTTCGCCGGTTTTTATTCATCAAGTAGATGAAGTTAGCGCCTTTTACAATCCGCGCTTATCTGAAAACGCAGCGCTGATTTATCCTCCAGAACAGAAAAACACCAATACGATGAAATTACGTGTATTACCTGCTTCCCCTGACCGTTGGCAATGTTATGATGACGACAATTTTCAGTAAACAATGCGTTTTGAGACCCCTAACATGTTAAAAAAAGCCCTCTTCCCACTGGTAGCACTGTTTATGCTGGCTGGATGCGCAACGCCCCCAACGACGGTTGATGTATCACCTAAAATCACTCTGCCACAGCAAGATCCTAGCCTGATGGGCGTTACCGTCAGCATTACTGGCGCAGACCAGCGTCAGGATCAAGCGCTGGCAAAAGTTAACCGCAATAACCAAATTGTCACGCTGACCGCTTCCCGCGATCTGCGTTTCCTGATGCAAGAAGTGCTGGAAAAACAGATGACCGCACGCGGCTACATGATTGGCCCGAACGGAGCGGTTAACCTGCAAATTATCCTTAACCAACTGTATGCCAACGTTACCCAGGGTAACGTGCGTTACAACATCTCGACCAAAGCCGACATCGCCATCGTGGCGACCGCAGCTAACGGTAACAAGATGACCAAAAACTACCGTGCTAACTATTCTGTTGAAGGCGCATTCCAGGCCTCTAACAAGAATATCTCGGATACCGTTGATAGCGTGCTGAGCGATACCATCGCGGATATGTCTCAGGACACGTCCATTCACGACTTCATTAAACAAAACGCCCGTTAATCTCATCACAAACCCGGCTTCAGGCTGGGTTTGTGCAAAATGCCTATGTCTGCTCACTATCTGCGAATTTTTCAGCAACCGAAATCAGCCATTCTGTTGATTCTTGGTTTTGCCTCCGGCTTACCGCTTGCCCTGACATCAGGGACGCTACAGGCGTGGATGACGGTCGAAAATATCGACCTGAAAACCATCGGTTTCTTCTCATTAGTGGGCCAGGCGTACGTCTTTAAGTTTCTCTGGTCACCGGTCATGGACCGCTACACGCCGCCGTTTTTAGGTCGTCGTCGCGGTTGGCTGCTAACCACGCAATGTTTACTGCTTCTCTCTATTGCGGCGATGGGCTTTCTCGAACCGACGTCACAACTGCGTTGGATGGCAGCGCTGGCGGTGGTCATCGCCTTCTGTTCCGCCTCGCAGGATATCGTGTTCGATGCCTGGAAAACCGACGTTCTGCCCGCCGAAGAACGCGGCGCCGGTGCGGCAATCAGCGTGCTGGGTTACCGTTTGGGGATGCTGGTTTCCGGTGGTTTAGCGCTGTGGCTTGCCGACAAATGGCTTGGCTGGCAGGGCATGTATTGGCTGATGGCGGCGCTGTTAGTTCCCTGCATTATCGCGACTCTGCTCGCCCCTGAACCCAGCGACGTAATTCCCGTACCAAAGAGCCTGGAACAGGCTGTTGTCGCGCCACTGAAAGACTTCTTCAGCCGCAATAACGCATGGCTTATTCTGCTGCTGATTGTGATGTACAAGCTGGGCGATGCCTTCGCCATGAGCCTGACCACCACCTTTTTGATTCGCGGCGTGGGCTTCGATGCCGGACAAGTGGGGATGGTGAACAAAACCCTCGGCCTGTTCGCCACTATTATTGGTGCGCTGTACGGCGGTGTGCTGATGCAGCGCCTGACGCTGTTCCGCGCGCTGCTGATCTTCGGTATTTTGCAGGGCGTATCAAACGCCGGTTACTGGATTCTGTCGGTCACCGATAAGCATCTGTACTCGATGGCTACCGCAGTGTTCTTTGAAAACCTCTGCGGCGGAATGGGCACGGCGGCATTTGTTGCCCTGCTGATGGCTCTGTGTAACAAATCGTTTTCCGCGACCCAATTTGCCCTGCTCTCCGCGCTTTCTGCCGTTGGGCGCGTTTACGTTGGGCCGATTGCGGGCTGGTTTGTGGAAGCACACGGCTGGCCAACGTTCTATCTGTTCTCAGTAATAGCCTCTATTCCCGGGATTTTACTGCTGCTCGTCTGCCGCCGGACGCTGGAATACACCCAGCAAACCGGGCAATTTATGCCACGCAACACCTACAGCGGCGGTTATCGTTTCGCATTGCGCCTGTTGCTTGCGGGCGTAGCGCTGCTGGGTATCTGGCTGCTGATGTTAATGGCTGACGCGCTGGATCTCACCGCCATAACCTGGGCCAGCCAGGTGCTGGAAGCGGGTGTGATAGTTGCCTGTGCGGGAATTGTTTTCGGCTGTCTGCTGGATTATCTCGCCCTGCGAAAAACCCAGTACGAATAATTACGTCGAAAATGCGACATCTACGTTGTAATCACGACGCGTAATAATAACAAACGCGTCGTATACAGAAAAAAAATATTTGTGCTTTTGTGCGCTTTAGAATTCTGGAAATTACTGGAACGTTTAAATGCGCCTTATTTCATTAACCGATTCAGCTACTCAGTAATTAAATTTTCGTTTTTTAATTGTCTATTTTTTGATGGTTATTTGTTAATTATTTGTATGTTTTTAGCAATAGTTATACCAATTGCCATCCTAAGCCCTCTCTCGCTTCCCCTTTCGTTATAACGCCCGCCATCTGGGCTTCTGCCTGAAAAATAGACATATTCAGCAACATATGTGACAAGAGCGGCAGAACCCAGTAACACATAACTGACAGAGTCCCAATGATGTTTACAGTAATGTAACCTTCCCGTAAAATGACCCCACACTTTAAACGCCACCAAAACCCCGTGGAATTGAGGTCGTTACATGAGACTCAGGAAATACAATAAAAACTTGGGATGGTTGTCATTAATCGCCGGCACTGTATTACTCAGTGGTTGTGATTCTGCACTACTTGACCCCAAAGGACAGATTGGACTGGAACAACGCTCGCTGATACTGACGGCTTTCGGCCTGATGATGATCGTCGTGATTCCCGCCGTCTTAATGGCAGTTGGTTTCGCCTGGAAATACCGCGCGAGCAATAAAGATGCGAAGTATAGCCCGAACTGGTCACACTCCAATAAAGTGGAAGCTGTGGTCTGGACGGTCCCTATTCTGATCATCATTTTCCTCGCCGTACTGACCTGGAAAACCACCCACTCTTTAGAGCCGAGCAAACCGCTGGTTCATGATGAGAAACCCATCACTATTGAAGTGGTTTCCATGGACTGGAAATGGTTCTTCATCTATCCGGAACAGGGCATTGCTACCGTCAACGAAATCGCCTTCCCGGCGAACGTACCGGTGCAGTTCAAAGTGACCTCTAACTCCGTGATGAACTCCTTCTTTATTCCGCGTCTGGGTAGCCAGATTTACGCGATGGCGGGTATGCAAACCAACTTGCATCTTATCGCCAATGAAGCAGGAACCTATGACGGCATCTCCGCAAGCTATAGCGGCCCGGGCTTCTCTGGTATGAAATTCAAAGCCATTGCCACGCCGGACCGTGCCACCTTCGACAATTGGGTCGCTAAGGTGAAGCAATCTTCGAACACCATGGATGACATGGCTACATTCGAGAAAGTTGCTGCACCGAGCGAATACAACAAGGTGGAGTACTTCTCCAGCGTGAAACCAGATTTGTTTAAAGCAGTAACGGGCAAATTTATGGATCACGGCATGAGCATGGACATGACCCAACCGAAAGGCGAGCACGCAGCGCACGAAGGAATGGAAGGCATGGACATGAGCCACGCGGAATCCGCTCACTAAGGGGCCGAGGAAGAATACGATGTTCGGAAAACTTACACTGGATGCAGTGCCGTATCATGAACCCATTATTGTGGTTACGGTGGCTGCGATTATCGTCGGGGGGCTTGCTCTCCTGGCGGCTATCACTTACTTCGGTAAGTGGTCGTATCTATGGAATGAGTGGCTGACCTCCGTTGACCACAAAAGACTTGGCATCATGTATGTCATCGTCGCTATCGTCATGCTGCTGCGTGGCTTTGCCGATGCCGTAATGATGCGTAGCCAGCAGGTGCTGGCTTCTGCCGGGGAAGCAGGCTTCCTGCCGCCGCACCACTACGACCAGATCTTTACCGCCCACGGCGTTATCATGATCTTCTTCGTAGCGATGCCGTTCGTTATCGGTCTGATGAACCTGGTGATTCCACTACAGATTGGTGCGCGCGATGTGGCGTTCCCCTTCCTGAACAACCTGAGCTTCTGGTTCACCGTTGTAGGTGTGATTCTGGTTAACCTTTCTCTGGGCGTCGGTGAGTTCGCACAGACCGGTTGGCTGGCCTATCCGCCGCTCTCGGGAATTGAGTACAGTCCGGGCGTAGGTGTCGATTACTGGATTTGGGCGCTTCAGCTCTCCGGTATTGGTACGACCCTGACCGGTATTAACTTCTTCGTGACCATCATTAAGATGCGTGCACCTGGGATGACCATGTTCAAGATGCCAGTATTTACCTGGGCATCTCTGTGCGCCAACATCCTGATTATCGCATCGTTCCCAATTCTGACCGTTACCGTCGCGCTGCTGACCCTGGATCGCTATCTGGGTACCCATTTCTTTACCAACGATATGGGCGGCAACATGATGATGTACATCAACCTGATTTGGGCCTGGGGTCACCCAGAAGTGTACATCCTGGTACTGCCAGTATTCGGTGTGTTCTCCGAAGTTGCAGCCACCTTCTCGCGTAAACGCCTGTTTGGCTACACCTCACTGGTGTGGGCGACCGTGTGTATTACCATCCTGTCGTTCATCGTTTGGCTGCACCACTTCTTCACCATGGGTGCGGGCGCGAACGTTAACGCCTTCTTTGGTATTACCACCATGATTATCGCCATCCCGACTGGGGTGAAGATCTTCAACTGGCTGTTCACCATGTATCAGGGTCGCATCGTCTTCAACTCTGCGATGCTGTGGACTATCGGCTTTATCGTCACCTTCTCGGTCGGCGGGATGACTGGCGTACTGCTGGCCGTTCCGGGTGCGGATTTCGTTCTGCACAACAGCCTGTTCCTGATTGCGCACTTCCATAACGTCATCATCGGCGGTGTGGTATTTGGTTGCTTCGCAGGTCTGACCTACTGGTGGCCGAAAGCCTTTGGCTTCACCCTGAACGAAACCTGGGGCAAACGCGCTTTCTGGCTCTGGATAATCGGCTTCTTCGTGGCGTTTATGCCGCTGTACGTGCTGGGCTTCATGGGCATGACCCGTCGCCTCAGCCAGCAGATTGACCCACAGTTCCACCCAATGCTGGTGATTGCAGCCTGCGGTGCGGCGCTGATCGCCTGCGGTATCCTGTGCCAGCTGATTCAGTTCTACGTGTCTATTCGCGACCGCGAGCAGAACCGTGACCTGACCGGTGACCCGTGGGGCGGCCGTACGCTGGAGTGGGCAACGTCTTCCCCGCCTCCATTCTATAACTTTGCCATTGTGCCGCAGATTCATGAGCGTGACGCATTCTGGGAAATGAAAGAAAAAGGCGAAGCGTACAAACAGCCTGCGAAATATGAAGAAATTCATATGCCGAAAAACAGCGGTGCTGGCATCGTGATTGCCGCCTTCGCCACTATCTTTGGCTTCGCCATGATCTGGCATATCTGGTGGCTGGCGATTGTTGGTTTTGCTGGCATCGTCATCACCTGGATTATCAAAAGTTTTGACGAGGACGTGGATTACTACGTGCCGGTTGCAGAAGTCGAAAAACTGGAAAATCAGCATTTCGATGAGATTTCTAAGGCAGGGCTGAAAAATGGCAACTGATACTCTGGCGCATAATGCCCACGCGCACGAACACGGGCACCACGATACAGGGCCGATGAAGATCTTCGGTTTCTGGATCTACCTGATGAGCGACTGCATTATCTTCGCCAGTCTGTTCGCGACCTATGCCGTTCTGGTGAACGGCACGGCGGGCGGCCCGACCGGTAAAGATATTTTTGAACTGCCGTTCGTTCTGGTTGAAACCGCACTGCTGCTGTTCAGCTCCATCACCTACGGCATGGCGGCTATCGCCATGTACAAAAACAACAAGAGCCAGGTTGTTTCCTGGCTGGCGCTGACCTTCCTCTTCGGGGCAGGGTTCATCGCGATGGAACTGTATGAATTCCATCACCTGATTGTTGAAGGTATGGGCCCGGATCGCAGCGGCTTCCTGTCAGCGTTCTTCGCGCTGGTCGGGACTCACGGTCTGCACGTTACCTCCGGTCTTATCTGGATGGCAGTGCTGATGGTGCAGATTTCCCGTCGCGGGCTGACCAGCACTAACCGCACCCGTATCCTGTGCCTGAGCCTGTTCTGGCACTTCCTGGATGTGGTGTGGATCTGCGTGTTCTCAGTTGTTTACCTGATGGGGGCGATGTAATGAGTCATTCTACCGATCATAGCGGCGCTTCTCACGGCAGCGTGAAGAGCTACATGACAGGCTTTATCCTGTCGATCATCCTGACGGTTATCCCGTTCTGGATGGTGATGACAGGATCGGCGTCGCCAGCAGTCATTCTGGGGACCATTCTGGTGACGGCTGTAGTGCAGATCCTGGTACACCTGGTGTACTTCCTGCACATGAACAGCAAGTCTGACGAAGGCTGGAACCTGACCGCGTTTGTCTTTACCGTGATAATCATTGCCATCGTGGTGGTAGGTTCAATCTGGATTATGTGGAACCTGAACTACAACATGATGGTTCACTAAGAGCGGCGAGTATGTTTAAGCGATACCTGCAAGTAACGAAGCCTGGCATCATTTTTGGCAACCTGATCTCCGTGATCGGCGGTTTCCTGCTGGCCTCCAAAGGCCACATTGATTACCCGCTGTTCACCTGGACCTTGATCGGCGTGTCTCTGGTGGTCGCCTCGGGTTGTGTTTTCAACAACTACATCGATCGTGACATCGACCGTAAGATGGAACGGACGAAAAACCGAGTGCTGGTTAAGGGACTGATTGCACCAAAAACGTCGCTGGTCTACGCCACCTTGCTGGGTCTCGCTGGCTTCATGCTGCTGTGGTTCGGCGCGAATCCCCTCGCCTGCTGGCTGGGGGTGATGGGGTTCGTGGTTTATGTCGGCGTTTACAGCCTGTACATGAAGCGCCACTCTGTCTACGGCACGTTGATTGGCTCTCTCTCCGGCGCAGCGCCGCCGGTGATTGGCTACTGCGCGGTTACGGGCGATTTTGACAGCGGAGCATTGATTCTGCTGGCGATTTTCAGCCTGTGGCAGATGCCTCACTCCTACGCTATCGCGATTTTCCGCTTCAAGGATTATCAGGCAGCGAACATTCCGGTTCTGCCGGTAGTGAAAGGCATTTCGGTCGCCAAAAACCATATCACGCTGTACATCGTGGCCTTTGCTGTCGCCACGCTGATGCTCTCTCTGGGCGGTTACGCCGGGTATAAATACCTGGTGGTCGCGGCAGCGGTGAGCGTTTGGTGGCTCGGCATGGCGCTGCGCGGTTACAAAGTGGAAGATGATAAAGTCTGGGCGCGCAAGCTGTTCGGCTTCTCCATCATCGCCATTACCGCGCTCTCGGTGATGATGTCCGTAGACTTTATGGTTCCGAACTCACAAAGCCTGCTGACTTACGTCTGGTAAGGCTTTATCGGATATCCTAAAACCCGCTTCGGCGGGTTTTTTATTGTCTGCACGTGCATCGCGATACAACAAATCATCCTCTGGCGCATTCGGTATCAACCTAACTCACCAGCATGGCCTGTGCGCTATAGAGTAGATCCAAATGATCGCGGCACAGCACCTCTAACGACGTGCGCGACTGATGGCTGGTTAAGCTCAACGCCCCCCAATACAGCCCCTCCCTGTCGGCAAGCGGCACAGCGACCACCAGCATACCAATCTCAAACTCCTGTTCGATGGTGGCGAAACCTTGCTGGCGCACCCGCGCAATCCGCGCCATCAGCTCATTCACATCCGTCACCGTATAAGGCGTACGCTGCTCACGAGTGATACGGTGCAATACCGCTTCGCACTCGGCTTCCGGCAGCGAGGCCAGCCACAAACGCCCACCGGCAGTACAGTGCACCGGCACGCGCTCACCCAAGCGTACCGAGGTTGAGTTAAACGGCGTGTGCTTGCTACGGGCGATATATACCAGTTCGTTGTCATCAATCACCCCCACCGACGCATGTTCCTCGGTGCGGCTGGCGACGTACTCCACAATCGGCCTCACCATCCGGGGAAACTGGGCCGAGTCAACATACGCCTGCCCCAAACGCAGCGTTTTAGCCGTCAACCAATAGTGGCGGCCATCAGTCTCCAGATACCCCTCATGCACCAGCGTCAGGAAAAAACGGCGTGCGGCGCTTTGCGTTAATCCGCTCATTTTTGCCGCCTGCGGCACGGTTAATCGGGGCGTCGTCTTTGAAAAAAGCTGAATCAACGCCAACCCTTTTTGCAGCCCCACGATCAGGTCACGCTGGTGTATCTCGTTTTGCATAGTTGTTCACACTTTCGCAACATGAAGAGTCATTTACTGCGATTATCGCACTGTCGGTGCGATTAACAACCAACCCGTCCGAATTCTGCGTTGTCGCTCACCGCTTCCGCTGAAATACTCAAGCAACACTTAATTAACATTTGAGGTGAGCAATGGTCAGCGGATTTACTCAAGTCGTCGCCGTTATCGGGCATCCTATTACCCAAGTGAAATCACCGGATAATTTTAACCACTACTTTGCTGGCCACGGCATAGACACCGTGATGATCCCAGTAGATATCGCACCGCAAGCCGTCGCCGACTACCTCAACGCCCTGCGTGGCTGGCACAACATGAGCGGTATTTTGGTCACCGTACCGCATAAACAGCGCGTTGCCGGGCTGCTGGACTCGCTGACACCGCGCGCACGCCATCTCAATGCGGTGAACTGCGTGCGCAAACTGCCGGACGGGCGTTTAGAAGGCGACATGCTGGATGGCGTCGGTTTTCAACGTGCCGCAGAAAGCCACCATTTTAAGCCTGCCGGTAAACGAGCTCTGCTTTCTGGCTGCGGCGGCGTTGGCAGCGCCATCGCCTGGGGGCTGTGTGAAGCCGGTATCCATAGCCTCGCGTTGTACGATCGCGACGACGCCAGCCGCCAACGGCTGGAAAACCGCCTCGCCACCCACTTCCCGACCGTACACCTGAGCCGCCTGCCGGATTCACTGGCAGAGTTTGACCTCGTGGTTAACGGCTCTCCGGCGGGCATGGCGGGGTTTGATCCACTGCCATTAAGCCAGGAGCTGCTGGCAACGCTCAATGCCCAAACGCACGTCGCCGACGTGGTGACGGCTCCTGTCATCACGCCCCTGTTGGCATTCGCCCGCGAACGCGGATGCACTACCCAAACCGGCCCCGAAATGGCGCTGGCGCAAATGCACCTGATGGGCGAGTTCATTGGCGCAATTCCACAGCCGCAAGAGGCCAGCGCATGAAAAACTGGGATGTGATAGTCATTGGCAGCGGCGCGGCGGGTTTTGCTACCGCCGTCACCGCCTGCTGCAAAGGGTTATCGGTATTGATGCTGGAAAAAGCCCCGCACTTTGGCGGCACGTCGGCAATTTCCGGCGGCGCCGTGTGGATCAACGATACCGATCAAGCACGCCAGTTAGGCAAAAGCGGCTCCCCTGAGGCGATGAAAACCTATTTACGCACCATGATTGGTGAGACTCACTATAGAGCGGAAATGGTCGATGCCTTTGTGAACGCCGGGCGCGAAGCGCTGGCTTTTCTCGAACAACAGGGCGCGGTGAAATACAGCCTGCGCCCGCTATCGCCAGACTACTACCCGGATGAACCCGGCGCGGTTGACGTTGGTCGGGCGCTGGAAGTGGTGGAGTACGATGGTCGCGAACTGGGCGAGCACTTTCGTACGCTGCGCTCACCACCGCCTGGAATGCTGCTGTTTGGCGGCATGATGGTAAACCGCGTTGATATCCAACACTTTCTGGATATCCGCCGCTCATGGGCATCGTTTCGCCATTGTAGCAAGCTGCTTCTGCGCTATGGTCGCGACCGCTTGCGCTATCATCGCGGCACACGGCTGGCGATGGGTAACGCGCTGATCGCCCGCATGGCAACGCTGGCGCTAGGCAAAGGGCTGGAACTAGAGCTAAACGTCAGCGTAAAAGCCTTGAGCGAAGAAAATGGCCGTGTAACCGGCGTCGAGATTGAACGTGACGGCAAAACCCTGTCATTACGCGCTCGTTACGGCGTCGTGCTAGCGGCAGGTGGCTTTGCCGCCGGGCGCATTGCGCCGCAGTTCCGCCCTGCCACCCAGCAGCATTACACCATGTCCCCCGCCACCAACGATGGCGCGGCATTCCAGCTCGGGCTGAGCGTAGACGCTAAACAAGGCGCAGACCTGCCCTCTAACTTTTTCTGGGCGCCGGTTTCCGTGCTGCGCCATCCGGACGGCAGCGAAGAACGTTTCCCTCATCTGGTTACCGACCGCGCCAAACCGGGCGTTATCGCGGTGAATCAGCTCGGTGCGCGCTTCGTCAATGAGTCCAACTCTTATCACCACTTTGCCAGCGCAATGCAACAACAGGCCGAAAACGCCCCTTGCTTCTTACTTTGTGATGCCAGGGCGATGAAGCACTACGGCCTTGGGCTGGCGCGCCCCGCGCCGGTCAACAACGATGCGTTAGTTCGCGCGGGCTATTTATACAAAGCCGATAGCCTGGCGGCACTCGCGCAACAGTTGGGCATTGAACCGTCGCGCCTGGAGCAAACGGTCGCCCGCTACAACCAGGACGCGCAAAACGGCAGCGACACGGCATTTCACAAAGGTGGCAACAGCTACAACCGCGCGATGGGCGACGCCGCCCACCGTCCCAATGCCTGTAACGCGCCACTGCTGAATGCGCCGTTTTACGCCATCAAGCTGTACACCGGCGATTTAGGCTCATCACGCGGGCTGGTCACCACGGCAGATGCCCAAGTGATAAACCAACAGGGCGCGCCTATCAGCGGGCTGTACGCCGTCGGCAACGATATGGACTCACTGATGGCAGGAACCTACCCAGGTCCTGGGATCACACTCGGCCCGGCACTCACCTTCGGCTATTTAGCCGCCAGCCATATGGCTCAACAATCCACTCTCACTTCTGGAGAATCCGCATGATTTATGAAAAACGTACCTACACCATTAATCCCCTGAAAATGGCCGACTGGCTGGCACTGTACAAAAGCGACGCCTACGCGGTGCAAACCGAGCATCTTGGCAAGCTGATTGGCTTCTTCTTTACCGAAATTGGCGTGGTGAATCAGGTGGTGCATATCTGGGCGTATGAAAGTCTTGACGACCGTCTGGTGCGCCGCGCACGGATGGCACAGGACGAACGCTGGCTAACCTTCTCGCGCAAAAACCGCGAGCTGGCAGCCGTGGAACGGCTGGAGTCGGTGCTGATGCGCCCGACAGACTTCTCCCCACTGCAATAAGGAACCGCGCGATGAGCAGGCATGTTGAGGTGGATCTGCTGGTGATAGGCTCCGGCGCGGCAGGGCTGGCGACTGCCGTCAGCGCCGCGCTGCACGGGGCGCGGGTACTGGTTGCCGAGAAAGAACCGGTTATCGGCGGCACAAGCGCCTGGTCTGGCGGCTGGCTGTGGATCCCACAAAACCCGCTGGCGTGTGAGGAGGGCATTATCGAAGACGAAGCCGCCCCGCTTGCTTATCTGCAAGCGGAAATGGACGGTATTCCTGCCGACGCACGCCTGCGCACATTTTTACGCTACGGCCCGGAAATGGTGGATTTCTTTCGCCAAAACACCGCCGTCCAGTTCCTTTCCGGCAGCACCATGCCGGACTTTCATAACAGCGACGGCTTTGCGACCGGTGGCCGTTCGCTCACCGCCCAACCGTATGATGCCCGTGGTCTGGGCGACTGGCTGCACCGCCTGCGCCCACCGCTAGAAACCCTCAGTCTGGCAGGCATGGGGATCGCCGGAGGCACAGACATGGCGCACTTCTTTAACGCCACCCGCTCACCAGGATCAGCGCTGTATGCGGCACGCCGCCTGCTACGCCACGGCTGGCAACGCCTGCGCTACGGGCGAGGCCGCCATTTAGTAAACGGCAACGCCCTGATGGCTCGCCTGCTGCGCTCCGCGCTGGATGCTAACGTGCAGTTTCAGCTCAACGCGCCGGTCAGCCGTTTGCTACAGGGAGACAACGGCGTCAACGGCGCTATTCTCGCCAGCGATGACGGCGATATTCAGGTTAACGCTCGTGCGGTGGTGCTGGCCTGCGGCGGTTTCCCGCACGATAAACAGCGGCTGGCGCAAAATCTGGCGCACGCCCGTCACGGCTATGGCCATTTTTCCGCCGCGCCGCCGAGTAATCAGGGCGATGGCATTCGTTTAGGCGAAACCGTTGGCGGGCAGTTTGATCGTTCGCTGAAAAACCCGATGGCCTGGGCTCCGGTGTCCCGCGTTTCGCTGGCAAGCGGGCTTCAGCTCGCTTTTCCTCATCTGGTTGAGCGCGCCAAACCCGGTTTTATCGCCGTGCGCACCAACGGCAAACGCTTCGTCAACGAGGCCGACTCATACCACGACTTTATCGCCGGGCTGCTGAATGCCACGCCAGAAGGCAAAAAACCGCTGGCCTGGTTGATTGCCGACAGCCGCGCGCTGCATCGCTATGGGTTGGGTCACGCGCGCCCTACCCCATTTCCAGTCAACGCCTGGCTGCGCAATGGGTATCTGCAATCCGCCCGTTCACTGGCAGAACTGGCGCAAAAATGCGGTATTGACGGCGCAAATCTTTGCGCCACCGTCGCCCGCTTTAACGACTTTGCCCACCAAGGCCGTGATGACGATTTTCAGCGCGGCGCCTCTGCCTATAACTGCGCGCAAGGCGATGCGCGCCACCGGCCCAGCCCGACGCTTGGCGCGCTAGAACAAGCTCCGTTCTATGCCGTACGCATTCTGCCAGGTTCGCTCGGTTCATTCAGCGGCCTGATAACCGACGAACATGCGCGCGTACTGGACGGCGATCAACGCCCCATTTCCGGCCTGTTCGCCGTGGGTAACGATATGTCGAGCGTGATGCAGGGGTATTACCCCAGCGGCGGTATCACGCTTGGCCCTGCCATGACATTTGGCTATCTGGTAGGAAAAAACCTGTCCGCACACCTGACTCGCTAGAACATTACGCATTTAGCCAACGGAAGGCTCGACATAACAACAAACCTTACCTGCAACGACTGGAGTCTTTATGAATATGCGTTCTCTGTCCCTCGCTGCTCTGACTATGCTCGACGTTCCGCCGCCGGAACATGTGCGCATCGCTGCGCAAACGGGCTATACCCACGTGGGCCTACGCCTGCTGCCCGCCACGCCTGACGACCCCAACTACGACATGCTGGGCGATACGCCCACGGTACGCGAAACGCTCGCCGCATTGCGCGATACGGGTATTCGCGTTTCTGATGTCGAAATACTGCGCCTGACGCCGGACTTCAACCTGGCATCGCTGACGCCGTTCTTCGAAACCGCCGCGCGCCTGGAAGCCCGGCAGGTGTTGGTTGCCGGTAATGACGACAATCAACAGCGCTGTGCAGAAAACCTCGCCCAATTAGCGCAAACCGGTGCGGCCTACAGCCTGACCATGAACCTGGAACCCATGCCGTGGACGCCAATGCGCACGCTGGCCGACGCGCAGGCGCTGATCGCCGCCAGTGGGCAGCGTAACGTCGGTATTTTGGTCGATGCCATTCACTTCTGGCGCGCGGGGGAGTCACTAGAGGCATTAGCCGCGCTGCCGCCACAGTTGCTGAACTATATGCAACTGTGCGATGCCCCAGCGCTGACGCCAGGCGACAACCAGGAGCTTATTTATCAGGCGCGCTGTGCGCGTAATGTGCCGGGCGAAGGCGGGCTGGATTTACACGGCCTGATGGCGGCGCTGCCTGCCTCGCTACCGATATCACTCGAAGTCCCGCTGGCCGGCGCACAGGGCGCGCTGTCGGCACAACAACGCGCTCAGCGGCTGTTCAACGCTGCACAATCCTTCCTGTAAACAGGAGCACGCTATGTCACAGACACAACGCCTGGATGTCAGAGAATTTATTAATACTCACCCGCTCAGCCGCTACCAGAAGCTGGTGATTTTTCTTGGTTTTTGCGTCATTGCGCTGGACGGTTTCGACATTGCTATCATGGGGTTTATCGCCCCAACGCTGAAACAAGAGTGGGGCGTCAGCAACCATCAGCTGGGCTTTGTTATCAGCACCGCGCTGATTGGCCTGGCGCTGGGCGCGCTGTTTTCCGGCCCGCTTGCCGACTGGCTAGGGCGTAAAAAAATCATCATCAACAGCGTCTTTTTCTTTGGTTTCTGGACGGTCGCCACCGCCTTCTCACAAAACATTGAGCAGATGATTTTCTTCCGCTTTATGACTGGATTAGGGCTAGGCGCAGCCATGCCAAACATGAGTACGCTGGTGTCGGAGTACGCCCCGGAACGCCAGCGCTCGTTTATTATCACCGTCATTTTTTGCGGCTTTACCTTTGGCGCGGCGATCGGTGGGTTTGCCGCGTCGTGGCTGATTCCGCAGTTCGGTTGGCATTCACTGATGGAACTGGGCGGGGTGTTACCGCTGCTGTTTGTGCCGCTACTGCTGTGGAAATTGCCGGAATCGGCTCGTTTCCTGGTCATAAAACAGGCTCCAACGGCGCAAATTCACGCTATTCTCCAGCGCCTCTATCCAGGGCAGGTGAGTGACAATGTCAGCTTTATTCTGCCGCCGCAGCCGGTCAAAACCAGCGCCATGCGCATTGTGGTATCGCGCGAGTATCTGCTCGGTTCCCTGATGCTGTGGCTGGTCTATTTTATGGGGCTGTTCCTGGTCTATATCCTCGGAAGCTGGCTGCCGACGCTGGTGAAAGAGATTGGCCTGACCGTCAGCCAGGCGGCAGTGATGACCGCCATTTATCAGGCGGGCGGTACGGTAGGCTCGCTGTTTGCCGGTTGGCTGATGGACAAAATCAACCCACACCGCGCACTGGGGATCATTTACGCCGTCGGCGGCCTGTTTACCATGGCAATTGGCTACGCCGGAGTGAACTTCCCGCTGCTGTGCCTGTTGGCCCTTATCAGCGGCGCGTGCCTCAACGGCGCGAATACCGGAATGAACGCGCTTTCTGCCCGCTTTTACCCCACTCAGGCGCGCGCAACCGGCTCCAGTTGGATGCACGGCGTCGGGCGCATTGGGGCCATTCTTAGTGCATTCGCCGGTGCGGAAATGCTGGCACTGGGCTTTGATTTTAAATCCGTGTTCCTGATTCTTGGCATTCCTGCCGCGCTAACCGTCATCGCCCTTGCCATTAAAGGCTACTGGGCGGCAAGCCCTGGCGAACGCGCCATTCCCCTGCCCACCACGCTCAGGAGTCACACATGAAACGGACTCGTGTTGCCGTTATTGGCGCGGGCGACGAGTCTATTATTGACGAAACAGATATATTGCGTTCACTGGAGATGAGCGACCCCCTTCGCCAGTTTTCGCTACGCGCAGCATGACATCTCACCTACCCCGGCAGCATCGCGCTTGCCGGGGGTATCTCCAGTTGTCGCTATTGTGCACAAATGATTCAAGAATGTAATATTTGTTAATTAAGCGTCTGTTTACCCTGCCCCCTCCCCGCACTACACTACTGGCAGTATTTAGACAGAGGTGGGAATGAACGATTATAAAATGACGCCGGGTGAGTTGCGCGCCACCTGGGGTTTAGGGACTGTATTTTCTCTGCGTATGCTCGGTATGTTCATGGTCCTGCCGGTTCTGACCACATACGGCATGGCATTACAGGGCGCCAGCGAGGCATTGATTGGCCTTGCCATCGGGATTTATGGCCTGGCGCAGGCCGTCTTTCAGATTCCCTTCGGGCTGGTATCCGACCGCATTGGCCGTAAGCCGTTAATCATCGGCGGCTTAGCGATTTTTGTGTTGGGCAGCGTGATTGCCGCACTGTCGCACTCGATCTGGGGCATTATTTTGGGCCGCGCCTTACAGGGCTCTGGCGCAATTGCCGCCGCCGTGATGGCACTGCTATCTGACTTAACCCGCGAACAGAACCGCACCAAAGCGATGGCCTTTATCGGCGTCAGTTTCGGCGTCACGTTTGCCATTGCGATGGTGCTTGGCCCTATCATCACCCATAAATTAGGGCTACATGCGCTGTTCTGGATGATTGCCGGGCTAGCAACGCTTGGGATATTGCTGACTATTCTGGTCGTACCGAATAGCCATAACCACGTTCTTAACCGCGAATCCGGCATGGTAAAAGGCTGTTTCAGCAAAGTGCTGATGGAGCCACGGCTGTTAAAACTCAACTTTGGCATCATGTGCCTGCACATCTTGCTGATGTCCACGTTTGTTGCTCTGCCGAGGCAACTTGAGGCAGCGGGTTTTCCGGCAGCCGAGCACTGGAAAATTTACCTGGTGACGATGCTTGTCTCATTCGTTTCCGTCGTGCCGTTTATCATCTACGCCGAAGTAAAACGCCGCATGAAGCGGGTATTTGTGCTGTGTATCGCGCTGTTGCTGATTGCTGAAATTGTACTGTGGGGCGCGGGAAGCTATTTCTGGGAACTGGTCGCAGGGGTACAAATTTTCTTCCTCGCCTTTAATCTGATGGAGGCGTTACTGCCATCGCTTATCAGCAAAGAAGCGCCAGCGGGCTATAAGGGTACGGCGATGGGGATTTACTCCACCAGTCAGTTCCTGGGCGTGGCGATCGGCGGGGCGTTGGGCGGCTGGGTTGATGGCCGGTTTGATTCACAAACGGTCTTTTTAGCGGGGGCGCTATTGGCGACCGCCTGGCTGTTGGTCTCCATGACCATGCAGGAACCGCCGTACGTCAGCAGTCTGCGCGTGGAAATTCCGCCGGAGATCAACGCCGATGAGGCTTTACGCGAGCGTCTGTTGGCAACGGATGGCGTGAAAGAAGTGTTGGTGGTTGCAGAAGAACACTCTGCATACGTCAAAATTGACAGCAAAGTGACGAACCGCTTTGAAGTTGAACAGGCCATCAGGCTGGCCTGAGCAAACGTATTGCCGGATGGCGGCTACCGTCTTATCCGGCCTACAAATCACACAACCGCACAAAATACGTAGGCCTGATAAGCGAAGCGCCATCAGGCACGGCGACTTAATCGCGGAAATTTTTAAACTGGAACGGTTGACCAAGATCACCGCCGCGCACCAGCGCCATCGCAGCTTGCAGGTCATCACGCGCTTTACCGGTTACGCGAATTTCTTCGCCCTGAATTTGCGTCTGCACCTTCAGTTTGCTGTCTTTAATCAGCTTGACGATTTTCTTCTGCACAGCGCTTTCAATGCCTTGTTTCAGCTTAGCTTCAACAAACCAGGTTTTACCGCTGTGTACGAAGGTTTCTGGAACGTCCAGCGACGTGCCTTCAATGCCGCGTTTCAGCAGTTTGGCGCGCAGAATATCCAGCAACTGATTAACCTGGAAATCAGACTCGCTCAGCACTTTGATGGTTTTGTTGGCGTCGTTTAATTCAAATGTGGCTTCAACGCCACGGAAATCAAAGCGTGACTCGACTTCACGGCTGGCGTTATCCACCGCGTTACGCGCTTCCTGAAGGTCAACTTCAGAGACAATATCGAAAGATGGCATCTTTTCCCCTCCCTTAGTTACTTTTGCGTTGCATAATACCTGCAACGCGGCATAACTCAACTTTGTTATCCCCGGAAGCTCTATTGATAACGCTATACTCACACTTACTCGCGTCATCGTCAGCGTGAAGTATGACATACCAGTAGCCTCTGGTGTGGTAAGAAGATAGTCAGGAGGATGTGTGAAAATTACAGTGTTGGGATGTGGCGCGCTAGGTCAACTATGGATGACGGCGCTCCACACAAAAGGATTTGAAGTACAAGGATGGCTACGTGTACCTCAGCCCTACTGTAGTGTGAACCTGGTAGAGCTGGACGGCAGTGTGTTTAATCAGTCGCTAATTGCTAACGACCCTGATTTTCTGGCGCAAACTGACCTACTGCTGGTGACGCTAAAAGCCTGGCAGGTTTCTGATGCGGTCAGAAGTCTGGCGGCAACGCTTCCAGTGACGACGCCAATTCTGCTAATTCACAACGGTATGGGGACACTCGCCGAGCTGACCGATATAAAGCAGCCCATTCTGCTGGGTGCGACCACTCAGGCAGCGCGCCACGACGGTAACGTGATCGTTCATGTCGCTAACGGCACAACGCATATCGGCCCAGCCAAACGCTACGACGACGACTACAGCGCGCTCGCCGAAACGCTACAAGACGTGCTGCCGGATGTCGCCTGGCACGATAATATCCACCCGGCCATGTGGAGCAAACTGGCTGTTAACTGCGTCATCAACCCGCTCACCGCGCTAATGAACTGCCCAAATGGCGAACTACGCCACCATACAACGCAAATTGCGATGATATGTGAAGAGGTGGCTATGACCATGACGCGGGAAGGATTTCATACCTCTCCTGAAAGTCTGTTATTTTATGCCAACCAGGTGATTGAAACGACAGCGAACAATATTTCCTCGATGCTGCAAGATATCCGCGCGCAAAGGCACACCGAAATCGACTATATCACCGGTTTCTTGCTCAAGCGCGCGCGGGCGCACGGTATTCCCGTGCCAGAAAACACCCGCCTGTATGAATTAGTTAAACGTAAGGAGAGTGAATATGAGCGCGTCGGCACTGATTTGCCTCGCTCCTGGTAGTGAAGAGATGGAAACCGTCACCACTATCGATTTGTTAGTGCGTGGCGGTATCCAGGTCACTACCGCAAGCGTCGCGGGCGATGGCAACCTGGCCATTACCTGCTCGCGCGGCGTTAAGCTGCTGGCCGATGCCCCGCTGGTGGAAGTCGCTGACGGTGATTACGACATTATCATCCTGCCTGGCGGCATTAAGGGCGCGGAGTGTTTTCGCGACAGCCCGTTGCTGGTTGAAACGGTGAGACAGTTTCATCTCTCCGGGCGCATCGTCGCGGCCATTTGTGCCGCAGCCGCCACCGTACTCGTCCCGCACGAAATTTTCCCTATCGGCAATATGACCGGCTTCCCGGCGCTGAAAGATCAAATACCGGAAGGCCAATGGGTGGACAAACGCATCGTTTGGGATCCGCGCGTAAACCTGCTAACCAGCCAGGGGCCGGGCACGGCTATCGACTTTGGGCTGAAAATTATCGATCTACTGGTCGGGCGCGAGAAAGCGCACGAAATCGCATCACAGCTGGTGATGGCGGCAGGGATTTATAACTACTACGAATAAAAATAACCGGGCCGTGATTATGCAGGCCCGGTCATTTTCAGAGGATAACTTACAGGACTGAAGCCGCCATCTGATGCATATACTGCTGCATCTGCTCAGGCAGTGATTGCGTATCATCTGCCGAAGAGGCGAACCCCGCCATTGCGCTTACCATCAATTGCATCTGCTGGCGCTCAGAACCAGCACCTTCAAGCACACCTGAGTCGCCAGAAGCGGCACTCAATAAATCATCTCTTTTAAACCACAGATCGTTCGCGTCATTGGTTGCCTGAATGTTTGATGCAACCGATGCTCCTCCATCATTTGCAGATTGCAGCAATGCTCCAGAACGCAGTGCCGGATTAACATCAAAATGCCAGGTAACGGTAGCCAGGTCATCACTCGTCAGGGTTCTATCGTCAAATTCAAGTTCGATAAATCGATGCGACTGCTGAATATAGTAATTGCTAACTCGGACACTATCCTCGTTACCATAGGCGTAAATAAGCAGATCGTTATTGTCCCTTTTTGTGCGAATGTCATTTGCATCAGCACCTTTAAAGACCAACGTATCGGTGGTGCTGCCATCACTGCTGTAGTCCGACACCGTGTCCTGGCCATGCCCTTTTCTGAACTGATAGCGGTCGGTGCCATTGCTGCCATATAACCGATCATTTCCCGAGCCCCCTTCCAGCACGTCATCGCCTGCGCCGCCGTCCAGCGTGTCGTTACCCGCACCGCCTGTCTGATAGTCTGCGTACTCCCAGCCGTTCAGCGTGTTATTCCCGTCAGTGCCGGTTTCCGTCATCACCCGCTCCGTCAGGTCTGCCTGTGTCAGCGTACCGTCTTCACACACCAGGTTCAGTTTCCGGTAGCTGTCCGAGATGAAGTAATTCTCCACCGCCACGCTGTCGTCTTCACCATAAGCATAAATCACCAGGTTATTACCGCGTTTCTCCAGCCGCAGGTCTGCTGAACGTGCACCGCTGAACACCAGCTCGTTGATGTCTTTATCCGTGCTGCTGTTACTGTCGTTCAGCGTGTCCTGACCGTGTCCCCTGCTGAACAGATAACGGTCTGCACCGCTGCCGCCGTATAACCGGTCATTTCCCGTGCCCCCTCCAGCACATCATCGCCTGTGTCGCCGCTCAGCGTGTCGTTACCCGCACCGCCTGTCTGATAGTCTGCGTACTCCCAGCCGTTCAGCGTGTTATTCCCGTCAGTGCCGGTTTCCGTCATCACCCGCTCCGTCAGGTCTGCCTGTGTCAGCGTACCGTCTTCACACACCAGATTCAGTTTCCGGTAGCTGTCCGAGATGAAGTAATTCTCCACCGCCACGCTGTCGTCTTCACCATAAGCATAAATCACCAGGTTATTACCGCGTTTCTCCAGCCGCAGGTCTGCTGAACGCGCACCGCTGAACACCAGCTCGTTCAGACCTTTATCCGTGCTGCTGTTACTGTCGCTCAGCGTGTCCTGACCGTGTCCCCTGCTGAACAGATAACGGTCTGCACCGCTGCTGCCATATAACCGGTCATTTCCCGTGCCCCCTTCCAGCACGTCATCGCCTGCGCCGCCGTCCAGCGAGTCATTACCCGCACCGCCGTCCAGCACATCATCACCTGTGCCGCTGTTCAGCGTGTCATTACCCGCACCGCCTGCCTGATGGTCTGCGTACTCCCAGCCGTTCAGCGTGTTATTCCCGTCAGTGCCGGTTTCCGTCATCACCCGCTCCGTCAGGTCTGCCTGTGTCAGCGTACCGTCTTCACACACCAGATTCAGTTTCCGGTAGCTGTCCGATATGAAGTAATTCTCCACCGCCACGCTGTCGTCTTCACCGTAGGCATAAATCACCAGCGTATAACCCCGCTTTTCCAGCCGCAGGTCTGCTGAACGTGCACCGCTGAACACCAGTTCGTTGATACCTTTATCCGTACTGCTGTTACTGTCGCTCAGCGTGTCCTGACCGTGTCCCCTGCTGAACAGATAACGGTCTGCACCGCTGCTGCCATATAACCGGTCATTTCCCGTGCCCCCCTCCAGCACGTCATCGCCTGTTCCGCCGTCCAGCGAGTCATTACCCGCACCGCCGTCCAGCACATCATCACCTGTGCCGCTGTTCAGCGTGTCATTACCCGCACCGCCTGCCTGATGGTCTGCGTACTCCCAGCCCCTCTGCGTGTCATTCCCGTCAGTGCCGGTTTCTGCCATCACCCGGCCCGTGAGATCTGTCTGTGTCAGCGTACCGTCTTTGCATACCAGGTTCAGTTTCCGGTAGCTGTCCGACGTAAAATAATTTGCCACCGTCACGCTGTCGTCTTCACCGTAGGCATAAATCACCAGCGTATAACCCCGCTTTTCCAGCCGCAGATCTGCTGAACGCGCACCGCTGAACACCAGTTCGTTGATACCTTTATCCGTACTGTTGTTACTGTCACTCAGCCTGTCCTGACCGTGTCCCCTGCTGAACAGATAACGGTCTGCACCGCTGCTGCCATATAACCGGTCATTTCCCGTGCCCCCTTCCAGCACGTCATCGCCTGCGCCGCCGTCCAGCGTGTCGTTGCCCGCACCGCCGTCCAGCACATCATCACCTGTGCCGCTGTTCAGCGTGTCATTACCCGCACCGCCTGCCTGATGGTCTGCGTACTCCCAGCCCCTCTGCGTGTCATTCCCGTCAGTGCCGGTTTCCGCCATTACCCGGCCCGTGAGGTCTGCCTGTGTCAGCGTACCGTCTTCACACACCAGGTTCAGTTTCCGGTAGCTGTCCGATATGAAGTAATTCTCCACCGCCACGCTGTCGTCTTCACCATAGGCATAAATCACCAGGTTATTACCGCGTTTCTCCAGCCGCAGGTCTGCTGAACGTGCACCGCTGAACACCAGTTCGTTGATACCTTTATCCGTACTGCTGTTACTGTCGCTCAGCGTGTCCTGACCGTGTCCCCTGCTGAACAGATAACGGTCTGCACCGCTGCTGCCATATAACCGGTCATTTCCCGTGCCCCCTCCAGCACGTCATCGCCTGTTCCGCCGTCCAGCGAGTCATTACCCGCACCGCCGTCCAGCACATCATCGCCTGTGCCGCTGTTCAGCGTATCGTTACCCGCACCACCTGTCTGATGGTCTGCGTACTCCCAGCCGTTCAGCGTGTTATTCCCGTCAGTGCCGGTTTCCGCCATTACCCGCTCCGTCAGGTCTGCCTGTGTCAGCGTACCGTCTTCACACACCAGATTCAGTTTCCGGTAGCTGTCCGATATGAAGTAATTCTCCACCGCCACGCTGTCGTCTTCACCATAGGCACGAATCACCAGGTCGCTGCCCTGCTTTTCTATATTCACATCCGCTGTCTTAACATCTTGCAGGATTATCTTATTGGCTTGGCTGGTTGATGTTGCATAATCAACAACAACATCATGACCGTGATTAGCGGTAAAATAATAAGAAGAGGCTTCATTTTTATTTCCATTAAATGTTTCATTCTTATTATTTGAAAATGCTACGAAGAAATCCACCAACCCAATCCTTTCAACATCTTCAGAAAAACCAGGAAGATATGTCATGACCTTTGCAAAAAGGCCACGTAATGTCACAGACAGTTCAGAATTGACAGCATCCTGCATATCCAAAAATTTTTCAAAAGAGCTAAAGTTCAATGTGGGTTGACCTGATTCCTTATTCACATCAATACTTATTAAAGAAAAAAACTCTTCATACTTTGATTGAATTAAAATTTGTGCCCCTATATATCCTTTAAACTCTTCATACTCAGAGATGATTTCTTTCGCCGCACCGGGTAAAGGATCTACGGTTCTGTTCACTACATTAAGATAATTATCACCGGTGGCACACTCCATTACAGCCAGTATTCTGGCATCAATGTTTGAACCACGAGAAGAGGGAGCTACCTTTTCGACACCAGCCCAAGAGAAGACAATACTATCAAGTAATCCATCTTGCATTGGATTATTGATAAATTCTTTAACCTGCTCTTTTAACCCCTCATCTTTCGCCATCGCAATATGTAGAGACGGCATATTACCAAACCCTGCCACTTCAGGAAGAAACGCTATATCCAGTGAAACCTCACCGTCCCAGTTGTAACGGGTATCTTGTTTGTTATGGTCAAACCAAACATCTTCAGACACGCCTTTCGAGTTATCATCATAATAGATAACAGACGCCTGTTTATGGGCGTTACCCTGTGCATCAACAGCATTCGATGTGCTATAACGAGTATCGATAGCAACAATACCTGCATCTTGTAAACTAATTAACTCACCGTTATCGGCAATACCATTACTATTCTTATCTTGCCATAATTGCAGTGTAGCCCAGGCATTATCTTTAGAATCAATAAAATGATCTTTATTATCATCCAGTGATTTCAATGCCTCATAACCATTTGCCGCTTTACTCCCGTCGGTAAGAAGGGTGTTATCGCCAAACAACTCCTGCCCACTTTCAATCGCACCATTTTTATTTCTATCAAAAACTAATAAAGCATCATCTTTAGCAACCCAGCCGGTTTTTTCCAGATACGTGTTGGCATCATGATCAAAATACACACCTTGATTTAATGAGAGGGTTTCAACACCATCTTTATCAAGATCTATTATTATCGGTGAACTGGTTTTTTCTGCGTCCTCCATTGAAGGACCACCACCTTTTTCATTTTTCTTACGCCAGTTATCAACAACATTTAGTGGGATGATTAAACTACCATTTGGATCTATACCGGCCCATTCCAGTATACCCGCCAGTTTATCATTTAGATTTTTAGGAAATTTAAATGAGGGATCCTTGAACCCCAGCATTTCAGGAATACCATACTTATCCCAGCCTTCTGATACTACTTCTCCCGCAATCATGCCAGCAGCCATAGCAATACCTGCGGCCAGCGCTGGATTAAATCGGGATATTGCTGGAACAAACGCGCCAAGGCCAGCAAGTAGTGCCTCACCAACAGCCCAACCAACCGCACCTGATACAGCGGATTTGGTCATTTCATTAGCAGCAGACTTCCCATCTATAATAGCTTGACCAATCCCTGATACCGTAGAGTAATTATCAATAACCGATTTAATCGCATCTACATCAGCGTCGGATGTCACCTGAATTCCATCAATGATTTTACTAAGCGTATCGGCGGCATCGAGATTATTAAGCAACAAATCGTTAGATTCATTTAATTTCAAACCTTGAAATAATTCATATTCAGGATTTATAGCCCCCTGAATTTCATTATAGTTAATAGCCTGATTAATTTTCTTCTGGAATTCGTATTTAATATACAAAGCATTGAGATGACATAAATTATCTGAGACATCATAGCCAGCATTTTGATATAGTGACTTAATCTCCTGCTGTACTTGCAGCATACCTTCCTCTGAAAATACCAGCGGTACAAAACTCACCAGTTTTTCAGAAAATGAAATCATTTCAGCATCAATCGTTGAATTAACATCCGTCATATCCGTATCCCTTCATTTTTAATGATCTGATACGATTAGATGAAAAAGCGGCCACCCAGTCAAATCTCATATTTGTATACATCCGTGCATACCATTCAAAAAATAAATAACCAACACATCATAAATAAAAACATTCTGATAAGCTCAAGCTACACCAGTTATATTATTCCATTTAACGCAAATTTCAGAGATAAGAACGTAGAAATATGAACTTTTTCGAACATACAAAATAAATATAAAACACAACCTAAAATATAAGAATAAATTTCATCATTAATTATTATTGCATTACCCTGTTACTCCGATTACCTTTTAACGGTTGGTTCAATAATCAGCATCATAATTAATGATTATACATAATCTCAATTAATAAACTCACATGGATGTTTGATGAATGCCCTCCCCAAATAAAGACATTTCGGCGCTAACCATTCTGGCTCATTATCATGGTATTGCAATTAACGCAGAAGATATCAAACATCAGTTCAATCATGCTGATTCAGGTTTCGATTTAACCACTTGGTTACTGGCGGCGAAAAAAATTGGGTTAAAAGCACAGGCGGTAAAGAAAACGGCAAAAGCGCTCGTAAAAATTAGTCTGCCTGCGCTGGTATGGAGCAACACAGGCGAGCATTTCATTCTGGCTAAAATTGAAAACAATAAATATCTGATTCAGGATCTGGACTTAAAAAAGCCCGTCATTTTGGAAGAGTGCGATTTTCTGCAACGCTATACAGGCCAGGTTATCTTAATCACCTCAAGAGCGACCATACTCGGCACCCTGGCAAAGTTTGATTTCACCTGGTTTATCCCCGCCGTCATTAAATATCGCCGTATTCTGGGAGAGGTGTTGCTGGCATCGGTGGTATTACAGTTTTTTGCTCTGGTTACACCGCTCTTTTTCCAGGTGGTGATGGATAAGGTGCTGGTACACCAGGGCTTTAGTACTCTTGATGTCGTCGCTGTGGCGCTGTTTATTGTTATCCTATTTGAAGTCCTGTTGGGGGGATTGCGCACTTATATCTTCGCGCATACGACCAGCCGGATAGACGTGGAGCTGGGGGCAAGGCTGTTTCGCCATATGCTGGATCTCCCCATCGCCTGGTTTGAGCGACGCCGAGTTGGCGATACCGTGGCTCGTGTCAGAGAACTGGAGCAGATCCGCAACTTTCTCACCGGCCAGGCGCTGACATCCGTTATCGATCTCTTTTTCTCCTTCATTTTTATCGCCGTCATGTGGTACTACAGCGGCTGGCTGACTTTAGTCGTGCTGGCGTCGCTTCCCTGCTATGCCATCTGGTCAGCCACCATTAGCCCTCTGTTACGCGCCAGGCTAAATGACAAATTTGCCCGTAATGCCGATAACCAGTCTTTTCTGGTTGAGTCAGTGACAGCCATTAACACCCTAAAAGCGATGGCGGTAGAGCCGCAAATGACCCGTCACTGGGATAAACAGCTCGCTGCTTATGTCAGTTCTGGATTTAAAGTCGCCACACTTGCCACCATTGGGCAACAGGGCATTCAACTGATCCAAAAATTAGTCATGCTCGTAAATTTATGGCTTGGGGCGAGGTTGGTGATTGCCGGGGATATTACCGTTGGGCAGCTTATCGCTTTTAATATGTTGGCAGGACAGGTCGCAGCTCCGGTTATTCGCCTGGCACAGCTCTGGCAGGATTTTCAGCAGGTGGGTATCTCGGTTGCTCGTTTGGGCGATATCCTGAATACTCCGGCGGAATCACCTGCCAGCCGCCTCGCGTTACCGGAAATTATGGGAAAAATTACTTTTGAGAACGTCGTTTTCCGCTACCGCCCCGATGGGCCGGAAATAATCAAATCATTGAACCTCACCATTATGGAAGGTGAAATTGTCGGAATTGTTGGCCGTTCGGGATCAGGGAAAAGTACCTTAACGCGACTGATACAACGCCTGTACATACCGGAACGTGGCAGGGTATTAGTTGATGGCAACGATCTGTCTTTGGTCGATCCCGCCTGGTTACGCCGTCAGGTGGGCGTGGTGTTGCAGGAAAATGTATTATTCAACCGCAGTATAAGAGATAACATCGCGCTAACTGAACCGGGTATGCCGTTAGAAAAAGTGATTACAGCGGCCAAATTAGCCGGCGCTCATGATTTTATCATGGAGCTTCCTGAAGGCTATGATACTAACGCGGGCGAACAAGGTTCTCTGTTATCCGGCGGGCAACGCCAGCGTATCGCCATTGCCAGAGTATTGGTCAATAACCCACGCATCTTAATACTGGACGAAGCCACCAGCGCACTGGATTACGAATCTGAACATGCCATCATGAAAAACATGCAGCTCATTTGTCAGGGTCGTACTGTTTTTATTATTGCTCATCGCTTATCTACCGTCCGTTTTGCCGATCGCATCATCGCTATGGATAAAGGCGAGATTATTGAACAGGGCAAGCATGATGAATTAATAAAAATTCAAAACGGCTACTATCGTCACCTTTTCGAATTTCAAGCACATTAGCTTGACCGGGAAATAAGAAATGAAACTCTGGTGTAAAACAATTAAAGAGTTCTGGCTCAGATACGTAAAAATCTGGGCTGATGTGTGGCAAGTACGAGAGCAACTGGCTCCCCCAAAACGTGCGGCGGATGATTATGCTTTTTTACCCGCCCATCTGGAGCTTATCGAAAAGCCCGTTTCCGTCGCGCCTAAAATCGTGGTTCGAACCATTATGTTATTCGCAGCATTGGCAATACTATGGGCTATCATTGGCAAGGTTGATATTGTTGCCGTTTCACAGGGTAAAACCGTGCCAGGCGGTCGCAGTAAAACCATCCAGTCACTGGAAACATCGGTGGTAAAAAAGATCTACGTTAAAGATGGCGATAAAGTCACTGTGGGCCAGCTATTGGCTGAATTAAGCGGGGTTGGCTCCGATAACGATTATGTGCAGTCACAGCGAATGCTTAATGCGGCAAAACTTGCCAGACAGCGTAATACCATACTGCTCGCCGCGTTAAATGCGAAAAGTAAACCACTGATCGAACAAGCGGAGCTGTTAGCGGCAGGTATTGATAAAAAGGATATTTTGGCCAGTGAACAGCTGGCGCAAAATCAGTATCAGACATGGTACATTCAAGATCAGCAACTGAAGACGGTTCTGCAACAGCATAAAGCGGAATTACGCGCCAGCGAAGCGCAGATAGTAAAACTAAAGAATATCGGTGTAATAGAACGGCAGCGTTTAAGCGATTTTAAGAAATTACTCGATAAAAACTACCTTTCGCAGCATGAATATTATCAACAAGAAAGTGCAACCATTGAAAACAGCAACGATCTGAATACGCAAATCAGTCAGGCGGAGCAAATAAAAGAATCGATAAATCAGGCTGAGCATGAACGTAGTTTAAATAGCCAGACATTAAAGAGAGATATTCTGGACGCGCTGCGTCAAAGTAATGAAGATATTGAGCAGTTAACGGAACAAATGCTGAAAACCAGACAACGGCAAACGTTTATGACCCTTAAGTCTCCAGTTAATGGGACAATACAACAGTTAGTTGCCCATACCGTCGGCGGCGTCATCATGGAAGGCCAAACGCTGATGGTGGTTGCGCCTCAGGAAGACAAAATTGAAGTGGAAGCTCTGGTGGCCAATAAAGATATTGGTTTTGTCCGTGCCGGTCAGGAAGCGGTAATAAAAATTGAGTCGTTTCCTTATACCTGCTACGGTTATCTGACTGGGAAAGTCAAACATGTCAGCTTCGATGCCATTGAAGATGAAAAACTGGGGCTGGTGTTTTCCGCCATTATTACGTTAGATCAATCAGGCATCAATATTGAAGGCACGCGCATACCGCTGAGTGCGGGAATGAATATAACGGCTGAAATCAAGACCGGAAAAAGGCGCGTCATTGAGTATCTTTTTAGTCCACTACAAACAAAAGTGGATGAGAGTTTCAAAGAGCGTTAAACAGAGTTGCCCGGTGAACCAACGCCACCGGGCATTATGGCTTACGGGCGATACACCTTCACGTTGGCAAAGCCTTGCTCACGCAGATACAGCGCCTGCAAGCGGCTCATTACGCCACGCTCGCACCACAGCAGATAGTTTTTGCTCTGGTCGAGGTCACCAAACTGAGTGCTCAGTTTATAGAACGGCAGCGAAGCCACTTCTACGCCTTCCAGCTTCAGCGGTTTATCGTCCTGTTCGTCGATAGAGCGGATATCCAAAATCACATCGTTGTCGCCAAAACTGTCAACGGTTTCCACTTCCACCACGTCTTGCTGCGTCTGCTGGGCAATTTCGCGGATATCAACGTTATTCGCTTCAGCCACCACTTTATCGAGAATGCTGAAATCGAAATGCGCTTCTTCGGCCTCGATTTTTTCCTTAACCGCTTTGATGGTTGGGCTTTTCGAGATAACGCCACAGTATTCCGGCATGGTACGGGCAAAATCTTCCGTACCGATTTCGCGCGCCAGATTAATGATGTGCTCTTTATCGTGCGAAATCAGCGGACGCAGGATTAAGGTATCGGACACATTGTCGATAAGACGCAGGTTGGTCAGCGTCTGGCTGGACACCTGACCCAGCGCTTCACCGGTCACCAGCGCCTGCACACCATAGCGTTCAGCAACTTTCGACGCCGCGCGCACCATCATGCGTTTAAGTACCACGCCCATCTGGCCATCGTCGACTTTCTCCAGGATTTCACCAACCACTGGTTCGAAGTTGATCGCCACGAAACGTACACGGTGCGAACTACCGAAGCGGTTCCACAGATAGTGAGCAACCTGACGAACGCCAATTTCATGCGCTGCGCCGCCGAGGTTAAAGAAGCAATAGTGCACACGGCAGCCACGACGCATCAGCATATAGCTGGAAACGCCGGAGTCAAAACCGCCGGAAATCAACGACAACACGTCTTCCTGAGTCCCGATTGGGAAACCGCCAATACCTTCGTAACGCCCTTTCACCAGCAGCAAACGGTCGTTTTCGATTTCGAGGTTAACGGTCACATCCGGGTTGGTCAGCTTCACACGCGCGGTTTCGATGTGCTGGTTCAAGCCACCGCCAACGTAGCGCTCAACGTCAATAGAGGTAAACTCATGTTTGCCACGGCGTTTTACGCGCACGCAGAAGGTTTTGCCTTCCAGCGTTTCACGCCACAGCGGCAGAGTCTGCTCGAAGATATCGTGCAGTGAGGTAAACGGCACATCTTCCACTTCCAGAATATGGTGAATACCCGGAATGCGCGTCAGCGCGTCGCGGATTACCAGACGCTGGTCTTCATCTTTAGCGCGAACTTCGATGTTATCCCAGTGACGAACGACAGCGAGCGATTCATCATACTGTTTAAGAACGTTACGAATGTTCCCGGTTAAAATTTTAATAAAGCGCAAACGCACAGATTGGCTTTTGATGGTGATTTCCGGGAACAATTTAATGATAAACTTCATGGCGGCAATGGTTCGTTGGCAAGCCCGGCGGGCTTTGAGGAAAAAAGTGTATCGCAGAGTACCGTTCATACTGAAGGCATCTGCGGCCAGGACGCGGAGTATACATCATCCCGCTTACCATTGCGTGTTATTTGCTTCACACCAAGACTCCGTTACCATAGACGCAGTCGCGACATCACAAGAGCCAAACATTCACTATGCCAAAGAAAAACGAAGCCCCAGCCAGTTTTGAAACCGCGTTAACCGAGCTGGAACAGATAGTTAACCGTCTGGAAAGCGGTGCTCTGCCACTGGAAGAGGCATTGAGCGAATTTGAGCGTGGCGTGCAGCTAGCGCGTCAGGGGCAGGCAAAACTGCAACAAGCTGAACAGCGCGTGCAGATTCTGTTGGCCGATAACGAAGATTCTCCTTTAACTCCTTTCACGCCGGACGCCGATTAAATGGATTTTTCGCAACAGTTGAATGCCTGTGTTGAACAGGCAAATGACGCGCTGCGCCGTTTTATCGCTCCGCTGCCGTTTCAGAACACTCCTCTGGTTGACGCCATGCAGTATGGCGCATTATTAGGAGGTAAACGCCTGCGCCCGTTCCTGGTGTATGCCACAGGCCAGATGTTTGGCGTGAGCAATACCACGCTCGATGCCCCAGCCGCCGCCGTTGAGTGCATTCATGCTTATTCGCTGATGCATGACGATTTACCGGCGATGGATGATGACGATTTACGTCGCGGCCAGCCGA
The DNA here is from genome assembly GCF_059725275.1 of Kluyvera fluvialis. Taxonomy (NCBI): domain Bacteria; kingdom Pseudomonadati; phylum Pseudomonadota; class Gammaproteobacteria; order Enterobacterales; family Enterobacteriaceae; genus Kluyvera; species Kluyvera fluvialis. The sequence goes on from NZ_AP046142.1 coordinate 3,727,000, forward strand.
CCTGCCATATTAAATTTGGCGAGGCGAACGCGATTCTGGCCGGTGACGCGCTACAAACGCTGGCGTTTTCTATACTCAGTGATGCACCGATGGCGGAAGTCTCTGACCGCGATCGTCTGGCGATGCTGTCCGAACTGGCGAGCGCCAGCGGTGTGGCAGGCATGTGCGGCGGTCAGGCGCTGGATCTGGAAGCCGAAGGCAAGCAGGTCAACCTGGCTATGCTTGAGCGCATTCACCGCCATAAAACTGGTGCGTTAATCCGCGCCGCCGTGCGTCTTGGGGCGCTAAGCGCCGGAGAACAAGGGCGTAACGCTCTGCCGCTGCTGGACAGCTACGCCGAAAGCATCGGTCTGGCGTTCCAGGTTCAGGATGACATTCTGGATGTGGTGGGCGATACTGCGACCCTCGGAAAGCGCCAGGGTGCCGACCAGCAACTCGGCAAGAGCACCTATCCGGCATTACTGGGCCTTGAGCAAGCCCGGAAAAAAGCCAGTGACCTCATTGCAGATGCCCGCCAGTCGTTAGCTCAACTGGCCGCACAGTCACTGGATACCACAGCACTGGAAGCGCTGGCGAACTACGTCATCCTGCGCGACAAATAAACAATAAATGAGTCTCAGATGAGTTTTGATATTGCCAAATACCCGACCCTGGCGTTGGTCGATTCCACTCAGGAATTGCGCCTGTTGCCAAAAGAGAGCCTGCCGAAGCTATGTGACGAGCTACGCCGTTACCTGCTCGACAGCGTGAGCCGTTCCAGCGGACACTTTGCCTCCGGGCTTGGCACGGTGGAGCTCACCGTGGCGCTGCACTACGTCTATAACACACCGTTCGACCAGCTTATCTGGGACGTTGGTCACCAGGCCTATCCGCATAAAATTCTGACCGGTCGTCGCGACAAAATTGGCACCATCCGTCAGAAAGGCGGGCTGCATCCGTTCCCGTGGCGCGGTGAAAGCGAATTCGACGTGCTGAGCGTCGGCCACTCGTCCACCTCGATTTCCGCCGGGATTGGTATTGCCGTTGCCGCTGAAAAAGAGAACAAACAGCGCCGTACCGTGTGCGTGATTGGCGATGGCGCGATTACCGCCGGTATGGCATTTGAAGCCATGAACCACGCCGGGGATATCAAACCCGATATGTTGGTGGTGCTGAACGACAATGAAATGTCGATTTCCGAGAACGTTGGCGCGCTGAACAATCATCTGGCGCAACTGCTTTCTGGCAAGCTGTACTCCTCGCTGCGCGAAGGCGGCAAGAAAGTGTTCTCCGGTGTTCCACCAATTAAAGAGTTGCTCAAACGCACCGAAGAACATATCAAAGGGATGGTCGTTCCCGGTACGCTGTTTGAGGAGCTGGGCTTCAACTACATTGGGCCGGTTGACGGGCACGATGTGCTGGGTCTTATCACTACGCTTAAGAATATGCGTGACCTGAAAGGCCCGCAGTTCCTGCACATTATGACCAAAAAAGGCCGGGGCTATGAACCGGCTGAGAAAGACCCGATCACGTTCCACGCAGTGCCAAAATTCGACCCGACCAGCGGTAAGCTGCCGAAAAGCAGCGGCGGCCTGCCAACCTATTCGAAAATCTTTGGCGACTGGCTGTGTGAAACCGCCGCCAAAGACAGCAAATTAATGGCGGTAACACCTGCCATGCGCGAAGGCTCTGGCATGGTAGAGTTTTCGAAAAAATATCCCGATCAGTATTTCGATGTCGCGATTGCCGAACAACATGCGGTGACCTTTGCCGCTGGGCTGGCGATTGGTGGTAACAAGCCGGTAGTGGCGATTTACTCCACCTTCCTGCAACGCGCCTACGATCAGGTTATCCACGATGTGGCTATTCAGAAGCTGCCGGTACTGTTCGCCATTGACCGTGCGGGCATTGTCGGTGCTGATGGGCAGACGCATCAGGGAGCGTTTGATCTCTCGTTCCTGCGTTGCATCCCTGAGATGGTCATCATGACGCCAAGCGATGAAAACGAGTGCCGTCAGATGCTGTACACCGGCTATCACTATGCCGACGGCCCCAGTGCGGTGCGCTATCCGCGCGGCTGCGGTACGGGTGCGGAGCTTCAGCCATTAGAAGCACTGCCATTGGGCAAAGGGGTGGTGAAACGCGAAGGCGAAAAACTGGCTATCCTTAACTTCGGTACACTGCTGGCGGAAGCCGAAATTGTCGCCGAAAAACTCAACGCGACGCTGGTCGATATGCGTTTTGTGAAGCCGCTGGATGAAAGCCTGATTATTGAGCTGGCTGGACGTCATGAATCGCTGGTCACACTGGAAGAAAACGCCATTATGGGCGGCGCGGGTAGCGGTGTGAACGAAGTACTGATGGCGCATCGTAAAGCCGTTCCGGTGCTCAATCTTGGCCTGCCTGATTTCTTCATTCCACAAGGAACGCAGGAAGAGGCGCGCGCCGAACTGGGCCTCGATGCTACCGGCATTGAGGCGAAGATCGCGAACTGGCTGGCCTAACCTCTCTATCCGCTCCTGCTATGCTTAAGGTTATCAGTGACCAGAAGCAGGAGCGGAACCGTGCAATACACTCATTTAGGACACACCAACCTTCGGGTTTCCCGTCTTTGCCTGGGCTGCATGACCTTTGGCGAGCCGGATCGGGGTAACCACGCCTGGACGCTGCCGGAAGACAGCAGCCGACCGATAATCCAACGTGCGCTGGAAGGCGGCATCAACTTTTTCGACACCGCCAACAGCTACTCTGACGGCAGCAGTGAGGAGATTGTGGGCCGTGCGCTGCGTGACTTCGCCCGCCGGGAAGAGGTGGTGGTCGCCACCAAGGTTTACCATCAAGTTGGCGACCTGCAAGAAGGACTTTCCCGCACGCAAATCCTGCGTTCTATTGACGATAGCCTCCGCCGTTTAGGGATGGATTACGTAGACCTGCTGCAAATTCACCGCTGGGACTATCGCACGCCCATAGAAGAGACGCTGGAAGCGCTCGATGAGGTGGTGAAATCAGGTAAGGCGCGCTTTATTGGCGCTTCGTCGATGCACGCTCGACAGTTTGCCCACGCGCTGGCGCTGCAAAAAGCCAATGGCTGGACGCCATTTGTCACCATGCAGGATCACTATAATTTGATCTATCGCGAAGAAGAGCGCGATATGCTGCCGCTGTGCGCTCAGGAAGGGGTGGCGGTGATCCCGTGGAGCCCGCTGGCACGCGGGCGTCTGACGCGCCCGTGGGGAGAAACGACAGCGCGGTTAGTCTCCGACGAGTTTGGCCAAACGCTGTATAGCTCAACGGAAGAAAACGACGCGCAGATTGCCGATCGGCTGGCGCATGTGGCGGATGATATCGGTGCGACACGAGCGCAAACGGCGCTGGCATGGCTGCTGAGTAAACCCGGTATTGCCGCGCCGATTATCGGGGCATCGCGCGAAGATCAATTGGATGAGCTATTGAATGCAGTGGATTTGACGCTGGAACCGGAGCAAGTCGCGGAGATGGAAACACCGTACCAGCAACACCCGGTGGTGGGGTTTAAATAACTCCGCGCGGCAATACCAGAGGTAAGCCGGATAAGGCCATCCGGCTATGTGCAGCGTGTTGCCGGATGGCGGTTTTACCTTATCCGGCCTACTGTGTGGGTCAGAGAATATAGTGCCCGACAACAAACAAAATCCCCGCCGAAATAACCCCAGCGACGATATCATCGACCATAATTCCCATTCCGCCGTGGACATTGCGGTCAAACCAACGGATTGGCCACGGTTTCCACATATCAAAAATACGGAACACCACAAAACCGGCCAGCACCCACTGCCAGGTTATCGCCGGAATCGCCATGAGCGTTATCCACATGCCGATAAACTCATCCCACACGATGCTGCCGTGGTCATGAGTACCCATATCTCGCGCCGTCCGCCGGCAGATATACACGCCGATACAGATGCCGAACATCACCACCAGCGAGTACAACTGCAACGGCAAGAAAGTCAGCAGATACCAGAACGGGATAGAGGCAAGTGAACCCATCGTACCAGGAACAATCGGGCTAAGCCCGCTGCCGAAACCCGTCGCCAGCAGATGCCAGGGGTTGCGCAAATTAAGACGGCTTTTTGCGATATCGTGCTTAGCCAAAGTGATCGTACCCCTTCCAGTCCAGCGTAATCTCTTTTCCGTCCTGCATGAAGTGCAAGCCTTCAATGTCGGCGCTCATTTGCCCGATGCAGGTAAACGGTGTGCCCAATTGCCCTAAGGCCACTTCCAGCGCGCCTCGGTTCAGTTCCGGGACGGTAAAGCATAATTCATAGTCTTCGCCACCGGAAAGCGCCCAGCGGCAGGCTTGTTCTGGTGTTGCGTGGCGACGCAACGCATCGGAATAAGGCAATGCATCGAGATCGATACGCGCACCGACGCCGCTTGCTTTAATAATATGCCCAAGATCGGAAATCAACCCGTCGGAAAGATCGATAGCCGCACTGGCGAGGTCGCGTAGCGCCTGCCCTTGCAGAATCCTCGGTGTCGGGCGCAAATGACGTTGACGCAAATAGGCCTCATCTTCCGCGACATCAACCGTCAGTTGATTGAGCAATATCGCCAGCCCCGCCGCGCTATCGCCTGGCGTACCGGTTACGTAAACCCAGTCGCCCGGCTTTGCGCCATCGCGTTTCAGCGCCCGGCCCATCGGCACGTAGCCATGAATACCCAGCGTCATCGACAACGGCCCTTTAGTGGTATCGCCGCCTATCAACTGCATATCGTAATAATCAAGCTGCTCAAACAGGCTATCGCTGAACGCCGCCAGCCAGGCTTCATCGATCGTCGGCAACGTCAGCGCCAACGTCAGCCATGCAGGGTCGGCTCCCATCGCGGCGAGATCGCTTACGTTAACGGCCAGTGCTTTATAGGCGAGATCCGCCGGATTGATATCAGGTAAGAAGTGAATGCCCGCGACCAGCGTGTCAGTGCTTATCGCCAGAGTCTGTTTTTCAGGAATGTTGAGTAACGCGCAGTCATCGCCGATACCGGTTTCTACATCAAGACGGGCGTTTCGTACTCGGTCAAAATAACGGGCAATCAGGGAAAACTCGCCACATGCCATGCGTTATGCCTCTGTAGAAGGATAAAACAAGGCCGGGGGGATGGCGTGTGCCACCCGCGCGCCGGCCTGGAGATTACTTTTTGCGGGGACGAATTGCAGGAGCGGCTTTATCCAGTACGCCGTTGACGAACTTGTGGCTATCTTCGGCACCGAAGGTTTTCGCCAGCTCGATAGCTTCGTTGATAGCCACTTTGTACGGCACATCATCACGCTTCGACAGCTCGAACAGCGCGATACGCAGCACTGCTTTCTCTACCTGGCCCAGCTCATCGAGCAGACGGGACAGATAAGGTTTCATTAATCCATCGAGGTACGCGCTGTTAGTCGCTACCCCGGACAGCAGTTCACGGAAGTACACGACGTCCACATCTTTAACGTCTTGTTCCGCCAGGAACTGGTATTCAACATCAGAGATGTCGTTCTGGGACAACTGCCAGGAGTAAAGCGCCTGGACGGCACACTCACGGGCACGGCGACGAGCAGCAGGTTTCACGGATTTCCCCTTACAAAAAATCAGGCCTTGATGGCTTTCAATACATTAATCATTTCAATCGCGGTCAGTGCAGCTTCTGCACCTTTGTTACCGGCTTTTGTGCCAGCGCGTTCGATGGCTTGTTCAATACTTTCAGTAGTCAGAACACCAAAGGCTACCGGGATTCCACTGTCCTGAGCGACTTGCGCCAGGCCATTGCTTGCCCCGCCAGCAACATATTCGAAGTGCGCAGTACCGCCACGGATAACTGTACCCAGCGCAATCACCGCATCGTATTTACCGGTTTTCGCCAGCGCGTCAGCCGCCAGTGGCAGTTCATAAGCGCCTGGAACCCAAACAACGGTGATATTTTCATCTTTAACTTGACCAATGCGCTTCAGGGCGTCAATCGCACCTTCCAGCAGGCTATCATTGATAAAGTTGTTGAAACGCGCGATGGTGATGGCGACGCGAGCGTCCGGGGTAGCAACGTTAGCTTCAATAATGTTCATACTCTTCCTTTGGGTTCATTTGCCCCGCAGGGGGGCGGATTTTATCATAATATTCTGGGCGCTGCTTCTTCTAATTCAGAAAGCCTCACGCAGTCGTTAAATGCAGGCAAACATCCGGGCCTACCTGACGTATCTCATTGAATTTGAAATGGGGGGCGTCGGCTAACTTCTCAAGCCCCAGCAGCGAACATAAACCGCGTGCATCACTTCCTAACAGTTTAGGTGCGATATAGACGATAAGCTCGTCCACCAGACCGGCCTGAATCAGCGCGCCCGCAAGCGTTGGCCCCGCCTCAACCCAGATACTGTTAATTTGCTGTTTGCCCAACTGCATCATCAGCAACACCAGATCAAGATGACCATTGTGCTCTGGCACTTTCAGCGTTTGCACACTTTGCGGCCAGTCGCGCGTGTCGTCGATAGTGCGGGCAAACACCGTTTCTCCCGGCTGCTGCACAATGCGATGCTCTGGGGTGACGCGGTTTTGGCTATCAATCACAATACGCAGCGGCTGGCGCAGATTTTCCTGCGGGTATAACTGCTGGGTATCGGCATTCAGCTCATCCCAGCGCACGGTTAGCGCCGGGTTATCTGCCAGCACCGTCGCGCTGCTGGTCAAAATAGCGTGGCTTTCGGCACGCAGACGCTGGACATCGCGGCGAGCCTGCGGCGAGGTAATCCACTGGCTTTCGCCGCTCGCCATTGCTGTGCGCCCGTCCAGCGATGCGCCCAGTTTCAACTGAATATACGGGAAACCTGTACGCATCCGTTTCAGGAAACCTTTATTCAACGCTTCGGCTTCGCTCATCATCAGCCCGTGGCTGACGTCAATACCAGCTTGTTGCAGGCGATACAGACCGCGCCCTGCGACCTGCGGGTTGGGATCTTGCATCGCGGCGACAACGCGCGCTACGCCAGCGGCAATGAGTGCATCGCAGCACGGCGGCGTGCGGCCATGATGGCTGCACGGCTCCAGCGTCACATAGGCGGTTGCGCCTTTGGCTTTGTCTCCGGCCATCCGCAGCGCGTGGACTTCAGCATGAGGTTCACCGGCGCGGTAGTGATAACCTTCGCCGACGATTTCGCCTTGATTGACAATCACGCAGCCCACCCGAGGGTTTGGGTGAGTGGTGAATCGCCCGCGAGCCGCCAGTTTCAGCGCACGCGCCATGTACATTTCATCGTGCATAGCTTAGTCCTGTAAGCGGGCGATCTCTTCGCCAAATTCTTTAATATCTTCAAAGCTGCGATATACCGATGCAAAGCGGATATAAGCCACTTTATCGAGCTTTTTCAACTGTTCCATAACCAAATTGCCCAGCAGTTTGCTCGGCACTTCGCGCTCGCCGGTGGCGCGCAGGTGCGATTTAATATGGTTGATGGCCATTTCTACGTCATCGGCGCTAACCGGGCGCTTTTCCAGCGCTCTCAGCATCCCGCTACGCAGTTTGTCTTCGTTGAACGGTTCACGCACATCATTGCTTTTCACCACGCGCGGCATCACCAGTTCCGCCACTTCAAAGGTGGTGAAACGCTCGTTGCATACCAGGCATTGCCGACGGCGGCGAACGGAGGAACCTTCTCCCACAAGACGGGAGTCAATCACTTTAGTGTCTACGGCGAAACAGAATGGGCAGTGCATACGACGTCCTGACGATGAGGGTTAATGAAATCTATTTTACCCTGAACTGTCGAGACAACAAAGGAACAGCGCTTTTGAGACAATGGATCGATGCCAGATGCCCCATTGAGCGCTACCATTGCGTTATCCCGAAAAGAAGGAAACAGACAGAATGACAAGACGTTACCTAAGAATTGCCCTGCTGGGAAGCCTCGTCAGCCTGACCGCCTGCGCCCCGCAGTCTGAAGTGAAGCAGATGCATCAGAATATCCGCACGCTAAGCAAAGAGATGACGCAGCTAAACAAAGAAACGGTGAAGATCACCCAGCAAAATGCGCTGAATGTGAAATCGACCCACGGCGTTTACCTTCTGCCGGGGGCCAATACGCCCGCGCAGTTAGACAGCCAGGTCGGTACGCTGCGCATGTCTTTGCGCAATATTGCCGCCAACGCGCAGGGCACGGCGCTGACGCTACGAATTCAGAGTGAATCTACCAATCCGCTTCCCGCCTTTACCGGGACGATTGAATGGGGGCAGATTGAGGGCACAACCGAGCAATATCAGGAGGTCAACGTGCAAAATCAGTTGTTCTCCGCCCCCGCGAGCCTGCTGGCTCCCAGCGATGTGGATATTCCGCTACAGCTAAACGGCGTAACGCCAGAGCAGTTGGGCTTTGTGCGCATTCATGATGTCCAGCCTACAGATGTAAACTAGTCTTTTTTTTGCGCCGCAGAACCGCACCTGGCGGCGCATATCTCTTCCTTAATCCTCTCGTTTTCCGTATGTGAAAATTTGCAATAATTCACTCCATGAGTACAATCGCCGCGTCTAAACTGCGCAAACGTGAACGCAATCGATTACGCACTTGAAAAATGTGTGAAGTGTGACTGATTTTCGTGAGCAATGATTCATATAATAGGCGCGCAGAAACACGAAACATTTAGAAAAACTTCGGTGATAAATATCACTCTCTTTCGAATTTCTTTATTAGTGGCATAAATATGAAAAAAACATTACTTGCAGCCGGTGCCGCGCTGGCGCTTTCCGCATCTTTCACCGCGAATGCCGCAGACGATTCGCAACCGCAATACGTTTCCGACTGGTGGCATCAGAGCGTTAACGTGGTAGGCAGCTACCACACGCGCTTCGGGCCACAGATTCGTAACGATACCTATCTGGAGTACGAAGCGTTCGCCAAAAAAGATTGGTTCGATTTCTACGGCTACATGGATGCGCCAGTATTCTTCGGTGGTAACACCGATGCCAAAGGTATCTGGAACCACGGTTCTCCGCTGTTTATGGAAATTGAACCGCGTTTCTCTATCGATAAGCTGACCGGTACTGACCTGAGCTTCGGCCCGTTCAAAGAGTGGTATTTCGCGAATAACTACATCTACGATATGGGTCGCAACGCCGATGGTCGCCAGAGCACCTGGTACATGGGTCTGGGCACGGACATCGACACTGGCCTGCCGATGAGCCTGTCTATGAACGTGTATGCGAAATACCAGTGGCAGAACTATGGCGCAGAAAACGCCAACGAATGGGACGGCTACCGTTTCAAAGTGAAATACTTCGTGCCAATCACCCAACTGTGGGGCGGTAACCTGAGCTATATCGGTTTCACCAACTTTGACTGGGGTTCTGACCTGGGCGATAAAGGCTTCCTCGACCAGAATGGCCGTAAATCGCGTACCAATAACTCTATCGCGTCCAGCCACATCCTGGCGTTGAACTACGATCACTGGCACTACTCTATTGTTGCCCGTTACTGGCATAACGGTGGTCAGTGGAATGATAACGCTGAGCTGAACTTCGGTAACGGTAACTTCAACGTCCGTTCTACCGGTTGGGGTGGTTACCTGGTCGCAGGTTACAACTTCTAAGCCTTCTCTTTGCCGCACGGCGCGACCGTGCGGCAAATATCGATAGTCATTGCGCATAAACCTCCCCTCTCTCCTGAAAATATCGTCAGATATATACGCCATTTATATGCTTTCTCTAAAACATATAAATAAAACAAACATAAAATCACCTCATATCTATATTTTAAAGCCATTAAATTCACCCCATAAATACAATAAAAACACTCAAATACCTGTCGGATCACGCTTTTATTTAAATTATATTAAAAGCCTGTGATCTATTTATCATTGCAGATTAATACAAATAGGAAAACGTTTTCCTTCTCCATATACTAAACCCCGTTCAAGTTTGCAGATAGAAAAATGCCTAAACAAAAAAATAATAGTAAGAGTTTAACAATTAAGGACATTGCTAAAGCTGCTGGGGTTAGCATAAGTACCGTATCAAAAGTAATGAATAGCACCGGCTCAATAAGCCAGAGAACAAGAGAAAGAATTTCTGCTGTTATTAGTGAATTAGATTACAGGCCCAGCGAAATAGCACGTTCGTTACAACAGAAAAAAACGTACACCATCGGTCTGGTATCCACCGACGATTACGGTCGCTTTAGCCTGCCGATTCTGAAAGGCATAGAAAATGCCTTGCTTGAAGCACAAATTTCAGTATTTCTTTGTAATGCGAGCGGTTCATCGCAGGAATTGGAAAGACACGTTAATTCACTACTGGCAAAACGCGTTGACGGCATTATCGTCACAGCAGATAAAACGAATACCCGCACACCGCTTGAACTGTACGGAACGCCCGTGGTGTATGCCTATACCAACGTGGCTGACGAAAATGAGCTGTGCGTGCTGCCAGATGATTACAGCGCCGGAGTTCTGGCCTGTCGCCATCTGCTTGAACAAGGGTGCAGAAATATCGTGCATATTAGTGGCCCAGCCCATTATCTGGCGGTACAGCAGCGCGATGAAGGCTACCGGCAGACATTCGGCAAAGAGAGGTTGCCTGCGGGATTAACCCGATGTGGCCCCTGGACATCAATCCACGGCTACACCGCAATGCAGGCCATGCTGAAGCAGTTTCCTGGCCTTGACGGCGTCATAACCGGCAATGATTTGATTGGTCATGGCGCTTTGCAGGCGCTTTATGAGGGCGGTAAATCCGTTCCCGGCGATGTCGCCGTGGTGAGCTTCGATAACTGGCAGATTATTACCGAGTTATGCCGTCCCACACTGAGTAGTATAGATTTTTGTTTAACTGAATTAGGCCAGATAGCAGGAAAATGCTTAATAAAGAAAATAGATGGAGAGAATCTCAAGGGAAAAATAATAGTCCCTTGTTACTTACAAATCGGAGAGTCAAGTTGTCGCCGTTCTCAAAATTAATGAAACAGAGGTGTTTATGTTTTCCAAATTTATACATACCACCGTGGCTGCTTGTATTATATCCACATTGCTAAGTCAGTTCGCCATAGCTAAAGAAAAAATCACTTTCTGGGGCCGCTCTAATCAAACCTCACTGGAACTATTAGTCGATGCTTACAATAAATCCCAGGATAAGGTTGATATAAAACTCAATATGATCCCCGGTGAGTCGATGATGACCAAACTCAGCGCCTCCATTGCCGCAGACAGCTCCCCAGATCTCGTTTCGCTTGATGTATCTTTTCTCCCTCAGCTTAATGGCGCAGCGCAACTGACCGATCTCACCGATATTCTCGGCGACCGGGACTACGTTAAGCAGCTCAGCGGCTCGCTGAAAACTATCGGCGTCTATAAAGAGCGCCTGTACGGTATTCCTTTCTCCGCTGAATAATCGCTCCTTTTTTATAATAAAAAGGTTTTCCGCCTTGCTGGACTGGACCCAGAAAGACCGCCAGAAACGCTACAGGAACTGCGCGAATACGCGGAGAAAATTACCAAGCTGGGTGACGGATACTACGGCTACGCAATTCCGGGTACCTGCTCTGGATGCCTGGCATTCACCTTCCTGCCTTATATGTGGGCCAACGGTGGCGATCTGTTTGCGCAAGAAGGCGCGGAATCTATCGTCGTTTCAGAGAGCAACAAAAGAACGCTGGAATTCTTCAATAAGATGTACAAAGACGGGTTGATGTCACCGCTCTCCAAAGCCGACAGTTCGCTTAACGATAGCTTTGCTTCGGGCAAAATCGGCATGATAGGGACTGGCGCATTTACATTTAAAGTGTTTAAAGACAACTACCCGAACCTTGAATATGGCGTCGGCTATTATCCCGGCGAGAAAAAAGGCCAATGGGCCTCGTTTGCTGGCGGTGATGCGCTGGCTATCCCGCTAGGCAGCAAGCACTCGAAAGAAGCCATTGCCTTTATCGACTGGGCGATGTCGAAAGAAACCCAGATTGAGCTAATGGCGAAAAATGGCTTTGTTCCTACTCGCCAGGACGCCAGCGATAATCCCTACAACCGTAAAGACAACCGATTCTTGCTGGCGACGAAAGCATTGGCAAACGGTCGTTCTGTCTATCTCCCCGCCTTTAATGAAGCAATTAGCGCACCGAGTAGTCCGTTTCTGACCATGATTCAGAAATCGGTATTTGACGGGGATATCGATAGTGCCCTTAAAACAGCCGATCAGAAGTTCAAGACAATCATCAGGATGTCTCAGGAATAAAGCCCAACGATAGTTCTCCCCTTATTTCCACGTCAATGGCAGATAGCCGGAATAAGGGAAAGATCGATTAATAATATATCTAACATCGAGAGGGATTTATGGTTTCGAAAACAGTACTAGCAACGGCATGCATTGTTGCCATCTCACTCAGCGGTACGCTCCAGGCAAAAGAACTAGTTAACTTTTGGGCCCGTAGCGAACAATCGTCTCTGGCGATGCTGGTTAATGAATATAATCAATCTCAGGATAAAATCACGGTTAAACTGAATGAAATTCCAAATATTCAGATGCTAACCAAGCTCAGCGCTGCGGTGGCGGTAAATAATCCGCCCGATCTGGTGGCCATTGATTTAGTTTACTTTCCTGAACTCAACCGTTCTGAGCAGTTGATTGATCTCACGGATAAAATTGGCAATATGGATTACGTCAGCCAGTTCAGTGACGCGCTAAAAGCTATTGGTAGCTATAACGGAAAATTTTATGCGGTTCCTTTTGCAGCTGAATCTTCGCTGCTTTTTTATAATAAAAAACTGTTTCGTGAGGCAGGATTAGACCCTAATCGTGGGCCAGAAACACTGGCTGAGTTACAGGATTATTCAAAAAAAATCCGCGCCCTGGGTAAAGACTATTATGGCTTTGCGATCCCAGGCACCAGCTCAGGTGGCCTTGCCTTCACCTTCACCCCCTACTTCTGGGCTAACGGTGGAGATATTATTTCTGCCGATGGTAAACGCTCTGTCGTTAATTCCGAAAATAATAAAAAGACGCTCACCTTCTTCCACAATATGTACAAAGATGGGCTAATGTCCCCTCTGTCACGTACCGATTCTGCATTGAACGATGCCTTTACCTCCGGGAAAGTCGCGATGATCGGCACGGGGGCATTCACCTTTAAGATCTTCAAAGATAACTATCCTAATCTCGACTATGGCGTAACCTATTTCCCTGGTGAGAAAAAAGGTGACTGGGCTTCCTTCACCGGCGGTGATGCCTTTGCACTGCCTGTTGGCAGCAAACATCAGGACGCGGCCATCGATTTTATCAACTGGACGTTGTCAAAGCAGACTCAGGTTGAGTTAATGGCGAAAAATGGCTACGTGCCAACACGCATGGATGCCAGCGATAATCCTTATAGCCAGAAGGATCCTAAATATTTGCTGGCCAACAAAGCGCTGGCAAAAGGACATACGCCCTATCTGGTTCCTTATAACGAAACCTTTAATGCGATCAATAGCCCATATTTGACCATGATTCAAAAAGCTATTTTCGAAGGTGATATTGATGGCGCGCTAAAAACCGCCGATCAAAAAATAAACCAGATTATAAAAATGTCAGAAGAGTAAACACCTCTTATTTTTGGATTAACACAGCGATGAAACCGTCTCCTTTCTAACGCAGGAGACGGTTTATAGAGGTACACGGAATGTTTGCCAAAACGCACCACCCGCAAGCACAATGCTTTCAGCATAAGGCGTTACCTGTATTCAGAAAAAATAACCGTAAAGGATATTTAGGATTTCTGTTTATCCTACCGGTATTGGCTATCGTCCTCTTCTTTTTTATCACACCGCTACTCATGACGGTCTGGATGTCATTTTTTAAATGGCCAATGTTTGGCAAGGCCAAATTCATCGGCTGGTTAAATTACACCAATATTTTCCAGGATGATGTTTTCTGGCATGCGCTAAAATTTACCTTTATATATGCGATTATTATTACCCCGCTGATTTTTATCTTTTCTATGATCCTGGCCTCGCTGGTCAAAGACAGTCAAAGGCCTGGCGTATCCATTTTTCGCAGCATCTATTTCCTGCCCACGGTAATTGGCTTCGGTACAGCCAGCATTTTGTGGAAGTGGCTGCTGGATATTCGTTTTGGCCTGCTAAATCATCTTGCCGTCTCACTGAATCTGGTTGACTCCCCCATGATGTATCAGGACTCTCTCAGTCAGGGTTTTATGGTGGTACTCAGCATGGTGCTATGGAAAACGCTGGGGTTTAATATGATTCTGCTGCTAGTCGGGCTACAGGGAATTAGCAAAGATATTTATCAGGCAGCCCAGGTGGACGGCGCAGTCGGCTGGCGACGTTTACGCTATATCACCCTTCCGCTGATGCGACGCACCTTCATGCTGACGCTGATTCTCTCCGTCTCCGGCTCTCTGCTGGCTTTTGACCAGTTCTATATCATCACCAACGGTGGGCCAATGGATCAAACGATTACCAGCGTATTCTATATCTACAACAACTCATTTATTAATGGCCGCCTCGGCTACGGTGCTGCGCTGTCTATTATTCTGCTACTCATTTTAATGGTGATTAGTATTCTGCAAATCTGGTTATTACGTGATAAAGAAGGGCAGGCATAGAATGAGCATAGATGTCGTTTTACAAATAAAGCGAAAAGAAAATAAGTTAATCACATTTCTCTTTTACGCAATTCATGGCTGCATAATCATCGTATTTCTCTATCCTCTGATTTGTGTAGCGCTAGCATCTTTAAAACCGGCAGCAGAACTAGTATTAATGCCACCAAAATGGTGGCCATCAATATTTACCATAGAAAATTTCAACAAGATGCTATTTTCCAACAGCAATATGTCCCGTGCGATTATGCTATCGGGTATAGTATCTTTCCTAACGGTTATCGGAACAGTCATTCTCTCCACTCTCGCCGGGTATGGTTTCTCCCGTTTTACTTTCCGTGGAAAGCACTTTTTCTTTATTCTTATCTTGCTAACAATGATGATTCCATCACAACCGATACTCACGCCGCTCTTTATCATTATTACAAAAATAGGTTTGCAAAATAACATCCTCGGTCTGGTGCTTGTCTATATCACCTTCCAGCTACCGTTCAGCATATTTATGATGCGTAATACTTTTGACAGTATCCCCAAAGAGATCGATGAAGCCGCGCAGCTCGACGGCTGTTCACCGCTAAAAATTCTTTTCCGGGTTATGCCGAGGATGGTTTCACCGGGTATTGTTACCGTTATTGTTACTACATTTATTGCCGCATGGAATGAATTTCTGGTCGCTCTGATATTTATGACCGATTCGGATAACTACACCATGCCAATATTATTACTGATGACCAGCGCCGGTAAATATGGCACCGTCGACTGGGGGCTACTCCAGGCCTGCACCGTATTTGCGATGCTGCCATGCATTATTATTTTCCTGTTTCTACAAAAACATTATGTCAGCGGTTTAACCAGCGGTGCGACGAAAGGTTAATGACTCATGCTTCATATATTAGAAGGAAATACCGCATGAAGTTAAGTACTGTCTCTGCTATTCCGGGCGCGTTATCATTTATCGCCCCAGGGAAAATTACCCCGCAAGGATGGCTAAAACGCCAGCTCACGCTTCAGGCCCAAGGCCTGTCCGGGCAGCTTGAAACAATCTGGCCCGACGTGGGCAGCAACAGCGGCTGGCTTGGCGGTAGCGGCGAAAGCTGGGAGCGAGGGCCATACTATCTCGATGGGCTTGTGCCGCTCGCCTACTGCCTGCAAAACGAAGCTCTGATCCAACAGTCTCAGAAGTGGATTGAGTGGATGCTGAACAGCCAGGATGACGACGGCTGGTTTGGGCCGCAGAACAATCCTGACTGGTGGCCACGAATGGTGGCGTTGAAGGCGCTGACTCAATACGCCGATGCCACTGGAGACCCCCGTGTACTGCCGTTTGTCCAGTGCTACTGTCACTACCAGCTTCAGCATCTACTGCAACGCCCACTGAGCGACTGGGGCAAGGCGCGCGCCGCCGATAACGTACTGTCCGTGCTGTGGGCATGGAAACAGTTGCCGAAGGATGAAAAACTACCACAACTGGCAAAACTGCTGTTAGAGCAAGGAGATAATTGGCCTGAGTTTATTCTGCATCATCTTCCTACTGGCCCAGTAACCTACTTCTCGCACCAGACTCATGTCGTTAACGTAGCGATGGGTATGAAATACGCCGCCATGCTGGATGATACGCAACAACAGCGTAAATGCCTGGATGAGATAAAACGCTGCTTTGCCGAACTGGATACCTATCACGGCCAGCCGCAAGGGATGTTCTCCGGCGATGAGTTTCTTGCCGGAACGGCCCCGGAACAGGGCGTGGAACTATGCGCTATCGTCGAACTCATGTACTCACTGGAAAATATGCTGCGTATTTATGGCGATGCCCAGTTCGCCGAGCGGCTGGAACGTATCGCTTATAATGCACTTCCTGCTGGCATTAGCGCCGACATCATGTCACATCAATACCACCAGCAGCCCAACCAGATTGCCGCCAACATCGCGCCCCGTAACTGGACATACAGCGGCGATGACTGCAACATCTTCGGTCTGGAACCGAACTTTGGCTGCTGCACTGCCAACTTACACCAGGGGTGGCCTAAATACTGCAACAGCCTGTTTATGCAGGATGAGGGGGATAACATGGCCTGTATGGTCTATGCCCCCTGCCGCGTGACGACCAGCACCTGGGATATCGACGTCCAGACCGACTACCCCTTCAATACCGACCTTAAACTGGCCGTACACCATGCTCCCGAAGCGAGTAAAACGCTGTGGCTACGTATTCCACAATGGAGCAACGGAACAACCCTATCCGTTAACGGTGAATCGCTGACCTGCGACGATAAGAAAGGGTATTTTGCGCTAACCCGAGAGTGGCGGGCGGGTGATGTTATCACTCTTACCTTCGGTCGCCATGTTCGCACTGAGCGACGCATTCACAACGCCGTCAGCGTTTACTACGGTCCTTTACTGATGGCGATGACCCCTGGGGAGATCTGGATGCCGATCCCCGGCGGAGCCGCCAGCGGCGACTGGGAAATTCGCCCTAAAAAAGAGTGGAACTACGCGCTGTATATTCATCCACAGCAGGGGCTGGTGGTTCGCGATCGACAAGAGCAGCATTCCGGCGAACAGCCGTTTGCGCTGGAGGAATCTCCTGTCAAGTTGCGCGTCAGCGCTCACCGTCTACCAACGTGGAAGGTGGTCGATAATTCGGCTGGCCCAATGCCCAACAGCCCGGCTCACGATGCCCTGAGCGTACAGTCCTCAGTGCTGCTGGTTCCCTACGGCTGCGCGCGTTTACGTATCGCCCAGTTCCCGTGGCTGGATGGCCGTCAGAAGCAGACGGACACAGAGTAAAGGGCAAAATCATGGCAACAATACGACTGGAGTCCGTCTACAAGGCGTATTCGGCAAAGCAGATAGTGATAAACAACATCAACCTGACTATCAGCCAGGGTGAGTTCTGCGTGATCGTCGGCCCCTCCGGCTGCGGGAAGTCCACGCTGCTGCGAATGATCGCCGGTCTGGAGGAGATCTCCGCCGGTGAGATGTACATTGACGATAAACGCATGACCGAAGTCCCCTCTTCTGAGAGGGGCATCGCGATGGTATTCCAGAACTACGCGCTCTATCCGCATATGACGGTGGAAGAAAACATGGGCTTCGCCCTGAAAATGGCGAAGATGCCGGAAGAGGAAGTGAAGCGCCAGGTTGCGGCGGCAGCAAAATCGCTACAGTTGGAAGAGTTGCTTACCCGCCGCCCTGCCGCCCTCTCCGGCGGTCAGCGGCAGCGCGTAGCGATTGGCCGCGCCATCGTGCGCAAACCAGGCGCTTTCCTGTTTGATGAACCGCTCTCCAACCTTGATGCCGGGCTAAGGGCCCAGATGCGCCTCGAAATTGGCCGCCTGCATCGGGATTTCGAAAATGTCGCTACCGTTTATGTCACTCACGATCAGATTGAAGCGATGACCCTGGCAGACAAAATCGTGCTGCTCAACAGCGGTGAAAGCGTAAATCAGTACGGCAGCGTCGCGCAAATCGGCTCACCGATGGAGCTGTATGACCACCCCAGGAACAAGTTCACCGCCAGTTTTATCGGCTCACCACAGATGAACTTTTTAAGCGCGCAGGTCATCAAAATCGCTCCTGACCATGTCAAAGTCAGGCTTTCGGGCGGTGAAATCCTCGCCATTAACGTCAACGGAGAACAGCTCTCTGTCAGTGAACACGTTACCGTTGGTATCCGCCCAGAGCACCTTGCGCTGGCAGATGACGAAGAAGAAAACACTCTGCAACGGCATATCTACTTTATTGAACAGTTAGGCGACGCCACATGCCTCTATCTGGAAGGGAGTCTGACCAGCAAGCTGAATGGCTACCACCGGCACCAGCGCGGTAGCACCCTCAAACTGCATATCCCGGCACACCGCTGCCACCTGTTCGATCACAATGAACAGGCGTGTCCACGACAGCACTCACAGGAAACAATTAACCGATGAACATTGAGAACCGAGAATTTATTCAACTATGCGGCGACCGGGTGCGGGACCGGATGGATAACCCCGCTATCGCCGCAATGCTGGAACGGGCGCTGGCGAACACACTGGATACCACGCTACAGCCGAGCGATCAGGGAGTTTTCGTGATTACCGGTGATATCCCGGCGATGTGGCTACGAGACTCCGCCTGTCAGATGCGCCCTTATCTGCTTTTTTGCCAGCACCACCGCGAGCTACAGCAGATGATCTCCGGTGTCATCAAGCAGCAGATATTCTTCATTACCCAGGATCCCTACGCCAACGCCTTTAACCGCCAGCCCAACGGCGCTGGACACCAGACTGACCTGACCGATATGCAGCCGCAGGTTTGGGAGCGCAAATACGAGATTGACTCTCTATGCTACCCGCTTCAGTTGGCCTGGCAATTCTGGAAAATTACCGGGGAAACCGACCATTTTACCCCCACCTTTGCCCACGCCTGCACACTGATTTTGCAACTGTGGGAAACCGAACAGCACCACGATGCGCATTCTCACTATCGTTTTCAGCGCCCCAACCCTCCCGCTCCAACCGACACCCTCAGCCACGAGGGTAAAGGTTCGCCGGTCAGATATACCGGAATGACCTAGTCTGGCTTTCGCCCAAGCGACGACGCTTGCGACTGGGGCTATCTGGTTCCCGCTAATTTTTTCGCCACGGTGGTTCTGGGCTATATGGAGGAAATTGCTCGCGATATCTTGCACGACAACCTCCTCTGCCACAGAGCGGCCGCGCTGAGGGCATTCATTCTCGACGGAATAGAAAAATATGCGGTGGTGCATCATCCCGTATACGGTGAAATGTACTGCTATGAAACCGACGGCGCGAAAAACAATCTCCTGATGGATGATGCCAATATGCCTTCCTTGCTCTCGCTCCCGATGCTGGGCGCGATGGCGAACGACGATCCCCGCTATCTAAATACCCGCCGCTTTATTCTGAGCGTCGATAATCCCAGTTTCCGCGCGGGTCGCTTTGCACAGGGCGTCGGCAGTCCACATACGCCGCCAGGATACATCTGGCCTATCGCCCTGGCGGTACAGGGGCTTACAGCCCGCGATTCAAGGGAAAAACTCGCCATGATTCAGATGATGGTTGCCACTGACGCCGACACCGGGCTGATGCATGAATCGTTTGATCCCGATAATCCGGCTAGCTTCACTCGTCCGTGGTTCTCATGGGCCAATGCGATGTTCTGTGAACTTGTACTGGATTACTGCGACATTCGTCTCGCGGATCTCATAACTAATAAGGAATAGGCAATGACCATCACCGTACGTAATCCGCTGGTTGACGGCTGGTATGCCGACCCGGAAATCCGCTTTTATGAAAATCAGTACTGGATTTATGTCACCCGCTCCATTACCGACTATGAACAACAGCGCAATATTGACGCCTTCTCGTCAGCGGATCTTGTGCACTGGCAAAAGCATGAAGGGATTATCCATATGCCTGATTTCCCGTGGATCTGGCGTGCTGTATGGGCTCCAACCATTATCGAGAGAGAGGGCAAATACTATTTGGTTTTTGCTTCAAACGATATTCAGAGCGATGAAGAAGAAGGCGGCCTTGAAATTGCCGTCGCCAACTCGCCTGCTGGCCCATTTCACGCACTGCTTAACAAACCGCTGATCGACCGTTTTATCCACGGCGCCCAGCCCATCGATGCCCACCTGTTTGCCGATGACGACGGCAAGATTTACCTTTACTACGGTGGCTGGAGGCACTGCAACGTTGCGCAGATGAATCCACAGATGGAAGGTTTTATCCCCTTTGATGACGGTGAAACGTTCCGCGAAATTAGCATTCCCGGTTACGTTGAAGCCCCCTGCATGATTAAACGACGCGGGCGCTACCACTTTATGTGGTCGGAAGGTAACTGGACGGATGGCAGTTATCGCGTTGTCACCGCCGACAGCGACTCGCCTTTTATCTTCAACGGCCCGAAGAGAACGATCCTCACCGCACAGCCTTTGGCTGATGGTCCCGGCCACCATAGCTGCATAGCGCTGAACGGCGATGACGAATGGCTGATAGCCTATCACCGACGGATCCCTGGGGATAATGAAGCTGGCCATCGGATGCTGTGCCTGGAAAAAATGGTCTTCGAGGAGGGGCAGATTCAGCCGGTGATGATGACTGAAGTGGCGGTAATTTAGCTCCGTGCAAAAAGGCCAGAGAAAGACCTCTGGCCCGTTTCACCACGTTCTACATGGCCTAAAAATAAAAAAATCCCAACCTTGCGATCGGGATTTCTGTAACGATGTCCGCGTGACAACACACCTGCGCGTCGGTTACTTCTTTTTGTTCAGCATCGCTTTCAGGTCAGCAAACGGATTATAGGTCGCCTCGCCAACGTCTTTCTGTGCATCTTCACCGGCTACCACCGTGGAGCCGTATTGATCCGCTTCGGTGTATTTTGAATGCTCATGATCATGACAGAACAGGCACAGCAACTCCCAGTTGCTGCCGTCTTCCGGGTTATTGGTATGATCGTGATCCATATGGTGAACCGTCAGTTCACGCAGGTTGGAATAGACGAACTCACGCGAGCAGCGCCCGCACACCCAGGGGAACAATTTCAACGCTTTTTCGCGATAGCCGCTTTCCAGCCGCACGTAGTTTTTCGGGATAATGGCCATGATGACTCGGTATTATGTCGTAGTAAGTATAAGGGAATGCCCCCAGTCTAAAGGCGCAATAAAAAAGCCGCAACACCCTACGGCGTTACGGCTTTTATCAGTACCCTGACAGCGTCAGCTTAAGGCAGAATTGACGGCTGATCCGCCCCTTCTTTCTCAACTTTTTGCTGCAACAGGTGCTCGCGTTTCATACCCAGCTTCAGCGCCAGCGCCGAGGCAACGTAGATAGACGATGCCGTACCGATGGAAACACCGATAAGCATGGTCAGCGAGAAGCCTTCCAGCACTGGGCCGCCGAAGAGATACAGCATCAGGATAACGATTAACGTCGTCCCGGAAGTAATCAACGTACGGTGCAGCGTCTGGGTCAACGACACGTTAAAGATCTCATACGGCGTACCGCGACGGATCTTACGGAAGTTTTCACGAATACGGTCAGATACCACGATACTGTCGTTCAGCGAGTACCCAATAACCGACATCAACGAGGCCACAATGGTCAGGTCGATCTCAATCTGGAACAGCGACAGTACGCCCATGGTAATGATGACGTCGTGCGCCAGCGAGATAACAACCCCCGCCGCCAGACGCCATTCAAAGCGGAACCCAACGTAAACGAGGATACACAGCAGCGCGACCATCAGCGCCATTGCCCCTGTTTGTGCAAGGTCTGCCCCTACGCTCGGCCCCACGAACTCGATACGTTTTACCGCCGCGTTCTGGTTGGTCGATTCGTTAATCACATTCAAGACTTTGCTACCCAGTTCCTGACTGCCGTTGGCGTCATGAACGGGCGGCATACGCACCATAATATCGTGGCTGCTGCCGAAGTTTTGCAGCAACGGCTCGACGAAGCCCGCTTTTTCAAGCGCGCCACGCGTCTGGTCCATATCAATCGGTTTTTCCAGCGTGATTTCAATAACCGTACCGCCGGTAAAATCCAGACCCCAGTTAAAGCCGCGCACACCAATAATAATAATGGATACGATCAGCAGAAAACCTGAGATGCCGAAAGCCCAGTAGTCCCAGCGCATAAAGTCGTAGACTTTACGGCCATGGTTCAATTGTTCAACAGTGTATTCCTGTGCCACAACGCACTCCTCAGATAGACAGCTTTTTAACGCGCTTGCCGCCGTACAGCAGGTTCACGATGGCACGGGTGCCGACAATAGCAGTAAACATCGACGTTGCCACACCGATACCGGTAGTGATTGCAAAGCCTTTGATTGCGCCAGTACCCACTGCGTACAGAATCAGAACCTTAATCAGCGTCGTGACGTTCGCATCGAAGATGGAGCTAAATGCGCCCGCATAACCTTCGTTAATCGCCTGTTGGACAGAACGACCATTGCTCAGTTCTTCTTTGATACGTTCGTTAATCAGTACGTTCGCATCCACCGCTACCGCAAGGGTTAACACGATCCCCGCGATACCTGGCATAGTCAGCGTCGCCCCT
Source organism: Kluyvera fluvialis (assembly GCF_059725275.1). Taxonomy (NCBI): domain Bacteria; kingdom Pseudomonadati; phylum Pseudomonadota; class Gammaproteobacteria; order Enterobacterales; family Enterobacteriaceae; genus Kluyvera; species Kluyvera fluvialis. The sequence goes on from NZ_AP046142.1 coordinate 3,749,629, forward strand.
GGCAGCAGGGACATAATGCCGACAATCAGCACCAGGTTAGCAATCAGCGCACTGGTCGCGATCAGACCGAATTTCTTGTAGAAGAAAATCATGAACAGGATAGAAACCACCAGACCTGCCAGACACGCTTCAAGACCCTGCTGGATGTTCTGCATCCCAAGCGTTGGGCCGATAGTACGTTCTTCAACAATCTGAATTGGCGCAATCAGCGCACCGGCACGCAGCAGCAGAGAAAGCTGACGCGCTTCATTCGGGTTGCCAATACCGGTAATACGGAAGCTGTTGCCCAGACGAGACTGGATGTTAGCGACGTTAATCACTTCTTCCTGTTTCACCAGAACGGCACGGCCATTCGCATCTTTTTTACCGCTGTCTTTATACTCCACGAACAGGGTCGCCATCGGCTTACCGATATTGTCCTTAGTGAAGTTAGACATGATGTTACCACCCGCGCTATCGAGCGAGATATTAACCTGCGGCTGGTTGTATTCATCCTGGCTGGAAGTGGAGTCGGTGATATGGTCACCGGTCAAAATCACACGTTTGTACAGCACAATCGGCTGGCCTCCGCGGGTGTTTTTCACTTCGGAGTCGCCCGGAACACGACCGGATGCCGCAGCAGCCTGGTCAACGTTGGTATTTACCAAACGGAATTCCAGCGTAGCCGTTGCGCCCAGAATCTCTTTCGCACGTGCTGTATCCTGAATACCCGGCAGCTCAACCACAATGCGGTCTGCGCCCTGACGCTGTACCAGAGGTTCGGCGACACCCAGTTGGTTAACACGGTTACGCAGAATGTTGATGTTCTGCTGTACCGCGTACTCACGGGCTTCGCTCAGACGGGCATCGGTCATCACTGCACGCAGAGCATTGCCGCCCTGGCTGGTGATAACCATATCGCGATGACGCGGCGTCAGATAAGCAATCGCCTGATCGCGAGCATTCGCATCGCGGAACACAATGCTCAGGCCATAGTTATCTTCTTTGCGAACGTTTGAATACGGGATATTTTTCTCACGCAGGTCACTGCGCAGACTATCAATATTTTGTTCCTGGAGTTTACCCAGCGCGGTGTCCATATCCACTTCCATCAGGAAGTGAACGCCGCCACGCAGGTCAAGACCGAGCTTCATTGGCTCTGCGTTAATCGCAGCCAGCCAGCGCGGAGTTGCCGGAGCAAGGTTAAGCGCCACGACAAATTTGTCACCCAGTTCGCTCATCAGCACTTCGCGTGCGCGCAACTGGACATCGGTGGTGTCGAAGCGCGCAAGAATCGCGCCCTCTTCCAGTGCCACAGACTTAGCGGTAATTTTTTCTTCTTGTAACGTTTTCTGGACCTGGATCAGCGTTTGCTCACTGGCGGCGACACCGCGCACGCCAGTGATCTGAACAGCCGGATCCTCACCATACAGGTTGGGAAGTGCGTAAAGCAGGCCGACGACAATCACGACGACCAGCATAATGTACTTCCACAAAGGATAACGGTTTAACACGGCAGTTCCCTTTGGGAAAACAGTAAATTACAGCGCCTTCATGGTGCCTTTCGGCAGAACGGCAGCTACGAAATCACGTTTGATAACCACTTCGGTGGTGTCGTTCAGTGCGATAGCAATGTAGCCAGACTCAGCTACTTTGGTCACACGACCTACCAGGCCACCGTTAGTCAGCACTTCGTCACCTTTCGCGATGGAGCTCATCAGGTTTTTGTGCTCTTTGGTACGTTTCTGCTGTGGGCGCAGGATCATGAAGTAGAAAATCAGACCGAATACCACCAGCATCAGAATCAGAGACATCGGGCTGCCCTGCGCCGGAGCACCTGTTGCCGCTACCGCATCAGAAATAAAAAAGCTCATTAAATTTCCCTCATTATTAAAATTAATCAACGTTCAAAGGTGGAACCGTACGCCCTTGACGTTGGTAAAAATCGGTTACGAAGCTCTCTAATTTACCCTCTTCAATAGCCTTGCGTAAACCAGCCATTAAGCGCTGATAGTAGCGAAGATTATGAATGGTATTGAGGCGCGCGCCCAATATTTCGTTGCAACGGTCAAGATGATGCAAGTAAGCACGTGAATAATTGCGACAGGTGTAGCAATCGCACTCTGCATCGAGCGGGCTTGTATCGCTCTTATGCTTGGCATTGCGGATTTTTACCACGCCATCGGTCACAAACAGATGACCGTTACGAGCGTTACGCGTCGGCATGACGCAGTCAAACATATCGATACCGCGACGAACGCCTTCCACCAGATCTTCTGGTTTCCCGACACCCATCAGGTAACGCGGTTTGTCAGCAGGAATTTGCGGACAAACGTGCTCCAGAATACGGTGCATGTCTGCCTTCGGCTCACCCACCGCCAAACCGCCGACAGCGTAGCCATCAAAGCCGATATCTACCAGACCTTTGACGGAGATATCACGTAAATCTTCGTAAACACTGCCCTGAATGATGCCAAAAAGCGCATTTTTGTTGCCCAGACCGTCAAAACGGTCGCGGCTACGCTTGGCCCACCGCAGCGACATCTCCATAGAGCGCTTGGCGTAGTCCCAGTCTGCCGGATATGGCGTACATTCGTCGAAGATCATAACGATATCGGATCCGAGATCGTACTGAATCTCCATCGATTTTTCAGGATCGAGGAAAATCGGATCGCCGTTGATCGGGTTACGGAAGTGCACGCCCTGTTCGGTGATTTTACGGATATCGCCGAGGCTAAAGACCTGGAAGCCGCCGGAATCGGTGAGGATTGGCCCTTTCCACTGCATAAAGTCATGCAGATCGCCGTGCAGTTTCATGATTTCCTGACCCGGGCGCAGCCACAGGTGGAAGGTGTTACCGAGGATAATCTGTGCGCCGGTGGCTTCAACTTCTTCCGGCGTCATGCCTTTAACCGTGCCGTAAGTTCCTACTGGCATAAAGGCTGGCGTTTCAACTACGCCACGATCAAAAACCAGGCGGCCGCGGCGAGCGCGACCGTCTGTGGTGTCCAGTTCAAATTTCATCTTAACTCCTGCGTCAGAAAAACAGTCTGACGTTAAACACTCATGACGGGGACTTATTCCCCGACACGCTCTGAAATAGCCTGCGGATTGTACGTGATAAACATGGCATCGCCGTAACTAAAAAAGCGATATTTTTGTTCTACCGCAGCCTTATAGGCGTTCATGGTGTGCTGATAACCGGCAAAAGCAGAGACCAACATAATCAGCGTCGATTCCGGCAGGTGGAAGTTGGTTACCAAAGCATCAATCACTTGATATTGATAACCGGGGAAAATAAATATTTGCGTATCGCCAAAGAACGGGGCAATCAACTGGTCTTTCGCCGCCTGAGCCGCGCTTTCCAGCGAGCGTACAGAGGTCGTCCCGACAGCAATCACACGGTTACCACGCGCTTTCGCCGCCAGCACCGCATCGACAACCTCCTGCGGCACTTCAGCATATTCGGAGTGCATGATGTGGTCTTCGATGGTGTCTACGCGCACCGGCTGGAAGGTTCCTGCGCCAACGTGCAGCGTAACGAACGCCATTTCAATGCCTTTCTCGCGAAGCTTCGCTAGCAGAGGTTCATCAAAGTGCAGACCCGCCGTCGGCGCCGCTACCGCACCCGGTTTTTCGCTATACACGGTTTGATACAGCTCGCGGTCAGCGTCCTCGTCCGGACGGTCGATGTACGGCGGCAAGGGCATATGGCCGATAGCGTTGAGGATATCCAGCACGCTGCGCTCGTCATCAAACTCGACTTCAAACAGCGCGTCATGGCGCGCAACCATCGTCGCTTTAATGCTTTCATCGTCGCCCAACAGCAGCTCAGCCCCCGGCTTCGGCGCTTTAGACGCGCGAATATGTGCCAGAATACGTTTATCATCCAGCATACGTTCGACCAGCACTTCAATCTTGCCGCCGCTGGCTTTACGGCCAAACAGGCGGGCTGGGATCACGCGGGTATTGTTAAAGACCAGCAGATCGCCAGGGTTGAGCTTGTCGAGCAAATCGGTGAAAGTACCGTGCGTCAGCGCGCCCGTCGGCCCGTCCAATGACAGCAAGCGGCAACTGCTGCGCTCAGCTTGCGGATAGTGGGCAATCAGGGATTCAGGTAGTTCAAAGGAAAAATCGGCAACGCGCATGACTGTGACTCTGGGCTTAATAATGAGGCGGGTAGTCTAGTGCCGGGGCGTCCTCCCTGCAACCCTTACCCCTCTGGATAAACATCAATCAATGAATTTTCTCGCTCACCTGCACCTCGCTCACCTTGCCAACAGCTCGTTGTCAGGGAATTTACTGGCCGATTTTGTGCGCGGCAATCCGCAACAGGACTATCCCGCGACCGTTGTGGATGGTATTCACATGCACCGACGCATCGACGTGATGACCGATAACCTACCGCAGGTTAAAGAAGCCCGAGAGTGGTTTCGCCCTGCAACGCGCCGGGTTGCGCCAATTACGCTCGACGTCATGTGGGATCACTTTTTATCGCGCCACTGGGAGCAGGTTTCCCCGGACATTTCACTGCCTGACTTCGTGCGCTACGCCCATGCGCAAGTTAGCGCCATTCTGCCGAATGCCCCAGCGCGCTTTGTGACCCTCAACGAACATTTATGGTCAGAACGCTGGCTGGAGCGTTATCGCGACATGGAATTTATCCAAAGCGTGTTAAACGGCATGGCGAATCGCCGACCTAAACTCGACGCGCTGCGCGACTCGTGGCATGACCTTGATGAACATTACGCGCCGTTAGAGACGCGCTTCTGGCAGTTTTACCCGCAGATGATGCAGCAGGCAAAAAACAAAGCGCTTTAGCACTTGCGTTGTGCCACGGAATGGCTCTTAATATCCTTTGCTAAAAATAAAACAATCAATAGCCAAAACCTATCTGATTAATTGTCACAGTCTTTTTGTATTATCAGCAATCTCTGCCTATACTTGCCCGCGTTGCGTTCCATTAACCTTATAAATTCAAAGGAGAACCCCATGGTTCTGGTTACTCGTCAAGCGCCTGACTTCACCGCTGCTGCGGTACTGGGCAACGGTGAAATCGTTGAGAAATTCAATTTCAAACAGCACACCCAGGGTAAAGCCACTGTACTGTTCTTCTGGCCGATGGACTTCACTTTCGTTTGCCCATCTGAATTGATCGCTTTCGACAAGCGTTACGAAGAATTCCAGAAGCGCGGCGTTGAAGTGGTTGGCGTTTCTTTTGACTCTGAATTTGTACACAACGCATGGCGTAACACCCCTGTCGATAAAGGCGGCATCGGTGCAGTGAAATACGCGATGGTTGCTGACGTTAAGCGTGAAATCCAGAAAGCTTACGGCATCGAACACCCAGACGAAGGCGTTGCTCTGCGCGGTTCCTTCCTGATCGACGCTAACGGCATCGTTCGCCACCAGGTGGTTAACGACCTGCCGCTGGGCCGTAACATTGATGAAATGCTGCGTATGGTTGATGCGCTGCAATTCCACGAAGAGCACGGCGACGTTTGCCCGGCACAGTGGGAAAAAGGCAAAGAAGGTATGAACGCGTCTCCAGACGGCGTTGCTAAATACCTGAGCGAAAACGTATCTAGCCTGTAATTGGCTCACGTTTAGCAAAAAGGCTCGCATTGGCGTGATGCTTGTCAGTTAAGAGAGTTTCTACTTTAGTCTCGCTGCCAGTTGCGCTCTTTTCTCTCCATGCCCTAAACATGCTCGGGCGCAAAGAGCGCGCAAGGGGCGGCCAGTCGCCGCCGCCCCCTGCCCCCCCCCAGTCTCCGGCGGCAAAATCGTCGCTTCGCGATTCCCTCTGCTTATCTCTTCCGGCTTTCGGGTCGGGCGCGAGGCAACATCCCTGTAAAGCCGCGCCCTCAGCCCACATCCCTGTGGGCTGCCCCGGCCTCCAGAGAACGCTTCGGCGATTTAGACGCCACCCACGTCAGTGCGGTCTTTGAATGAACATCCAGAACCAGAGTTACTGAAACCGATGAGTCCCCGATGGAAATCGGCGAGCCGGAGAAAGGAAGACAAGGTCAGACCGCCAGGGATGGCGGGCTGAGGCGAACCGAGACAGGAAGTCGAGTTTCGCCGTGCCGCAGGCTGGAGTTCGCAGGTGAGCGTAGTGCGAAGCACCGATTTCCCTGCGGGGCCGCAGGGATTGTCAAGGGGGACTCGGCAGTCCCCCTTGACCCGTTCACAGGTACAGCGGCTTCATGTTCTACAAAACATCAGGTGAACGGAATGTGGCGCTTGACTGACAAGCATTATCGCATTGGCGAGTCTTTTTTGTTGCCTGATGGCAGCACAACGCCGGATTAATGGCCGCGCCAGAGGGTTGCAGACAACGCCGGTAGCGTCAGTACATCGTCTTCATAACCGCCAGCGCCCTCCTGCTGCTGCCAGGCTTTCACCTTCAGTAGCGGCGAGTCTTCCAGCACCACTTCGCAGGCGTCGCCACGGTTAATCGCCACCAGCACCCTTTCTGCGCCCAGCACACGCAGGAATACCACCACATCACCTTCGGCGTACAGCACCAGACAGCCGCCCTGGCGCAATGCCGGAGAGGCTTTACGCAACGCCGACAGCCGCTGATACAGCGCTAATAGCTCGCCATCCTGCTGTTGTTCATCCCACGGGAACGGCTTGCGGCAGAACGGGTCGTTGTCACCATCCAGCCCCACTTCATCACCGTAATAAATACACGGTACTCCGGGCCAGCTAAACAGCCAGACCACTGCCAGCGGCAGCCGCGCCACATCGCGCCCCAGCAAAGATTTAAAGCGCGCGGTATCGTGGCTATCCAGTTGGTTGAACATGCGCAACTGCTGCTGATGCGACAATCCGGCGCGATATTCTTCCATCCACGCCATACAGGTGCGGGCGTCAATTTTCTGCGGATCGTACGAAATGTCCGTGTTCGCGAGGAATCCCCACAGTGGGAAGGTAAAACCGCGATAGTTCATCGCCGCATCTTCAGCATCCTGCTGTAGCCACTGGCGCGCATCGCCAAAATGCTCGCCGAGCACGTAAGCATCGGCACGCGCAGCTTTCGCCGCTTGAGTGATCCCTGAGACATGCTTGAGGTTATTTTTCGCGCCCCCCGCTTCCCCCAGCATATGCACCACATCCAGCCGCCAGCCGTCCATATTCCACGGCGCTTTTAGCCAATGGCGCACGATGCTGTCCTCACCGCGATAAATTTCCTCAACCAGCGCATCCGATTGGTAATCCAGCTTGGGCAGGCTGGAGTAGCCTAGCCAGTCCAGCGCTTTGCCTTCTGGCGAGAAGCTGTAGAAATCACGCCACGGCGAATCAGCATGATGGCAAGCCCCCTGGCTCCCGCGATTATGCCGGTCAAACCAGCCGTGGGTATCGCCGCTATGGTTAAACACACCGTCGAGAATCAGGCGCATTCCCTCGCGCTGAGTGTTGTGACGCAGGCGTAATAGCGCCTCGTTGCCACCAAATTGGGGATCGACCTGGCGGTAATCCTCCGTGTCATATTTGTGGACGCTGGGGGCGGTAAATACGGGGTTGAGATACAGCGCGGTCACGCCCAGTTTTTTCAGGTATGGCAGCTTTTCGCTAATCCCGTCAAGACAACCGCCGTAAAACGTCGAACCGCCCGCCTCGCCGGTCAGCGGTTCGTGCCACTCACGGCGCACAATATCGTGCCCGGCGGCATGATGATGATAAACCTTATCCTGCTGCCCCCCGCGAGAGGCGCTACGGGCAAAACGGTCGGGGAAAATCTGGTAGAAAATCTGCTCGCTCACCCACTGTGGGCCGTTATCCGGGCTGTCATAGGCAAACAGTTCCAGCTTCGCCGGGGGATAGGCGCTAAAACCCTGCGGCGCAAACCATAGCTGGCGGTCAGCCCACAGTAGCTTAAAGCCATAACGCCGACGCGGCTGCCCTTCATGCAGGCTAATTTCCCCACGCCATTGCACCACATCGTGCCCCACGGTTTTGCTGCTGCGGCGCATCGGCAGCGCCATCTCTTCGTTATCCACTTCAGCGCGCATTATCACCCGCTGCGGCAGGTCGTCACCGCGCAGCCACAGCGTAATAATTAGTTTGTCCTGCTGCTGCTTAATAAAGGGAGCAACAGGCAAGTGCCAGGCGTTCAACATCATTTATCCCCTAGGTACAAAATGAATCCACCTTGCCATACGTCTATTTTACCCTACTCCTCTTTTTCACTTTTTTATGAGGGGGAGGACGGGGGCGCAGATTGCAGGGATAAAAAAACCCGGCGCGAGGCCGGGTTTAGCAAAAAATGCAGCGTATTAACGGCGGCGGCTTTTAATCGCCCAACCCACCAGCAGCAGCAAGATCCACGCGAAACCAACGTACAGTGAAATACGGGTATCCGGGTGGTAGCCAATCAGGCCGATGATAAAGACGAGGAAAATCAGGCCAATAATGGTGGTTGTTACCCCGCCAGGCACTTTGAATTTCAGCGCTTTGACTTCATCAGCCGACAGACGGCGACGGAAGGCAACCTGCGACAACAGAATCATAATCCACACCCACACGGTGGCAAACGTCGCCAGCGAAGCAATCACCAGGAAGACGTTTTCCGGCATGATGTAGTTAAGATAGACCGCAAACAGCAGGGCGATAGTCATCACCATGACCGTCACCCACGGAATACCACGGCGTGACGTTTTGGCGAACACTTTCGGCGCGCTGCCCTGCTCGGCCATGCCGTGCAGCATACGACCAACGCCGAAAACATCGCTGTTAATCGCAGAAAGCGACGCCGTCAGCACCACAAAGTTGAGGATGCTCGCCGCAAAAGTGATGCCCAGATGTTGGAAGGTCAGGACAAACGGGCTACCGTCAGTGCCTACCTGGTTCCACGGATAGATGGACATAATGACGAACAGCGTCCCGACATAAAACACCAGAATACGCATCGGCACGGAGTTAATCGCGCGCGGAATGGATTTCTCAGGGTCTTTCGCTTCACCGGCGGTAATACCAATAATTTCAATCCCGCCGTAGGCAAACATCACCATTTGCAGCGACATCACCATGCCAAGCCAGCCGTTGCTAAAGAAGCCGCCGTTGCTCCACAGGTTATGAATCCCTGTCGGTTGCCCACCGTTACCAATACCCCAGATGATGATGCCGAAACCAGCAACAATCATCACGATAATGGTAGCGACTTTAAAGAACGAGAACCAAAACTCCAGCTCGCCGAACACCTTCACGCTCATCAGGTTGATAGCGCAGATAATCAGCACCACGCTGAGCACCCAAATCCAGTGCGGAACCGCCGGGAACCAAACCCCCATATAGATGCCGAACGCCGTCACATCGGCTATCGCCACAATCAGGATTTCAAAGCAGTAAGTCCAGCCGGTGATATAGCCCGCCAGTGGCCCCAGGTTATCCTGCGCATAGCGCGAGAAGGAGCTGGCGGAAGGGTTATGCACGGACATTTCGCCCAGCGCACGCATAATGATATAAGCGGCAACGCCGCCGATAATATAGGCCAACAGAACGCTCGGCCCGGCCATTTTGATGGCATCAGCTGAGCCGTAAAACAACCCCGTACCGATTGCCGAACCAAGAGCCATAAAGCGAATGTGTCGGGTACTTAGCCCGCGCTTCAGCTTGTTGTTTTCCATCGTTTCCAATGCCATGTCATACCAAAAATAAAAAACCACGGAACATGATATCCCGTGGTTGAACACCGTTTTTATACACATCAGGCCATAGTTGGCGCAACCTGAATTTCGCGGTGCAAAAACGAATTAGTGCGCGTTAGAGGCCACTTGTCGGCCCGCTGTGCGATCCCAAATCCCCGCCAGCACGGCCATAATAGCCGTTGGCAGCAGCCAGGCCAGCCCTTGCTCAGACATCGGCAGATGAGACGCCCACGCAGGCAGCACATCAGCAATCGCCGACGCTTTAACGCCATCCATAACACCAAAGACCAGGCTAATGAACATCGCTGGAGCCATCACGCGAGAGCTATTATGCCACCAACCGCGCGTAAAACTTAATACCACCAGTACGATACACGGCGGGTAAATTGCCGTCAGCACAGGGATAGAAATCTGAATCAGGTGGCTCAGTCCCAGGTTGGAAACCGCCATTGAGAACAGACCCATGATAAACACTAACGTGCGATAAGACAGTGGCAGATACTGCGCAAAGAACTCTGCACACGCACAGGTCAGGCCAACCGCCGTCACCAGACACGCGATAAAGATAAGCGCTGCCAGCAGGAAACTACCCGCGCCGCCAAAGGTGTGCTGCACATAAGCATGAAGAATTGCCGCACCGTTGGCTTGCTGATCCACCAGCGTCGCGCTATCAGAACCCAGGCGGAACAGCGCCAGATACAGCAGCGTCAGACCGACACCCGCCATTAAACCAGCCCAAATGGTATAGCGCGTCAGCAGACGAGATTCTGTTACCCCGCGAGAGCGCGCGGCATTCACGATAACAATACCAAAGACCATTGCGCCCATGGTGTCCATGGTCAGGTAGCCGTTGACGAAACCGTTAGAGAACGGGGCTGTCTGGTAGGCTTCCAGCGCGTGGCTAATTGGGCCAGCAGGCCACATAACCGCAGCGATAGACAGAATTGCCAGCGCCACGATTTTCATCGGAGCAAGGAAATTCCCGACCGTATCCAGCAGTTTGCCCGGATACAGTGAAACGAAAATCACCAGCGCAAAATAGATAAGGCTGTAGATAAACAGCGGCATAGCCCCATCACCGGTTAACGGCGCAATACCAATTTCAAACGAAACGGTCGCGGTACGCGGCGCAGCAAACAGCGGCCCAACGGCGAGGTAACACACGGTTGCCAGCAGTACACCTGCTACTTTACCAATCGGGGTGCTCAGGCTATCAACGCCGCCGCCCACTTTCGCCAGCGCAACCACGGTCAGCACCGGTAGGCCAACAGCAGTAATCAGAAAGCCAATCGCGGCAATCCAAACGTTGGAGCCAGCCTGGAGGCCAACCATAGGAGGGAAGATGATATTGCCTGCGCCAACAAACAGCGCAAAGGTCATAAAGCCCAGAGCGATGATGTCGCGAGATTTTAATTGATGGGTCATATATAACTACAGCCTATGGATGTGGTGTTGTAAAACAAATTTATCAAGCTGGTTCCTGCGGAATGATGCTGAGGAAACCAACAATAAACTCAGAGGGAAATGCTCCCTTAGCGGCGTTGAGAAGAATAGTTTTTTGATTTACCGCATATATGCAGTCTGATTACGACTGCATAGGGGCCAATTTAAACGCTTATAACGTTTTAAAGCAACACGGGATCGTAAAACCAGATGATTATATCGATAGTGAAATAACAGCTAGATTTATTAACTGGATTTGCGAAAAACATCCGGCTAATCATGCGAACAAATTTTAACCACACGTTCGTTAATCGGGAACGGTTTACTTGACTGCAAAGCAAACAGACCAGCCGAAGCTGGTCTGTGGAAAGTTAATCTGACAAGCAGCAGATCAGGCGCTTTTTTTGGCAATTAAACGTTCCGGCAGGAGAAAACTAAACCGCGAGCCTTTTCCCGGCTCACTGCTGATATCCAGCCGGCTATCGTGATGGCTAATCGCATGTTTGACGATAGCCAGCCCCAGTCCACTGCCGCCGGTTTGCCTTGAGCGCGCTTTATCCACGCGATAAAAACGCTCGGTCAGCCGTGGCAGGTGCTCTGCCGAAATACCCGGCCCGTTATCCTCAACGCTAAACAGCGCACCGTACGGTGTGCGCTGCCAACGCACGGTAATCAACGTGCCTTCCGGGGTATGGTTTACCGCGTTATACACCAGGTTCGACATCGCGCTACGCAGTTGATCTTCATTACCCAGCACCGTAAGCGTGTCGTCAATATCAAACTGGAACTGATGTTTATGCTGGCTGAGGGTCTGCGCTTCCCGCTCCACAACGCGCAGCATCAGCGGCACATCAATGGTTTCGTTTAACGCCAACACCGGTGATGCTTCAATTTTTGAAAGCGTCAGCAGTTGTTTGACCAGCCCTTCCATGCGCTGGGTTTGCTCGCGCATAGTATGCAACGCTTTCTCGCGCACCATCCCTTCCAGCACCTGCTCTTGCATCATCTCCAGATAGCCCTGCAACACCGTTAACGGGGTGCGCAACTCATGGCTTACGTTGGCAAAGAAGTTGCGCCGTGCCCCTTCTAACTGGTGCATTTGCGTGACGTCACGCGCCACCATCAGCAGTTGGCGGTCGGTATACGGCATAATACGAATTTCCAGATGACGCCCATTATTGAGCACTAAATTGAGCGGTTTAAGAAATTCGCGCTTTTTGAGGTGTTGAGTAAATTCGGGATAACGCAGCAGGTTAAGAATATTTTGCCCGCTATCGTCGGGCCAGCGTAGCCCCAGCAACTGCTGGGCTAAACCATTACACCAGAAAATCGCCCCTTCTTCGGTGGTCAGCACCACCGCATCCGGCAGCGACTCGGCGCCGCTACGAAAGCGTTTAATCAGATTGCCCAACTCACGGCGGCGCTTTTTATTGCGCAACTGCATCTGGTTAAGCCCATACAGCAAAGGCTCCCAGCTTCCCCGACCGGGCGGCGGAGTCATACTTCTGTCAACCCACAGCCACCAGGACAAGCGCAGTAAATTCCAGAAATGCCAGATAAGCAGGCCGGTCACCGCCGCCAGTAAAAACCACGGCAAATAACCCAATACCCATCCCAGTATCAGCGCCGGGAGGCAGCACAATAGCAGCTCCAGGGCCAGCCTTTTCCATGACAGCCGTTCCAGCACGCGTCACACTCCTGTCAAAAATTAGAAACGGGCGGAAAAACGATAACCCGTGCCGCGAACGGTTTGCACCATGCGGTCGTGACCACTGTGTTCCAGCGCTTTGCGCAGACGACGAATATGGACATCGACGGTGCGGTCTTCAACGTACACGTTAGTGCCCCAAACGTGGTTCAGCAGTTGCTCACGGCTGTACACGCGCTCCGGGTGAGTCATAAAGAAGTGTAATAATTTAAATTCGGTCGGCCCCATATCCAGCGGGTTTTCGCCGGTCATGACGCGGTGTGATGTAGGGTCAAGGCTCAGCCCCTGCATCTCAATCACCTCTTCAACTGCCATCGGTGAAATTCGACGCATCACGGCTTTAATTCGTGCGACTAACTCTTTCGGTGAGAACGGTTTGGTAATGTAATCATCCGCCCCGGTTTCCAGGCCGCGAACGCGATCTTCTTCTTCGCCGCGCGCGGTGAGCATCACCACGGGAATATCACGGGTTAGCGCTTCCCGCTTGAGATGCTTAATAAATTGCAGCCCAGAACCGCCCGGTAACATCCAGTCAAGCAGAATAAGGTCGGGCCACGGTTCATTCAGTTTGTTGACCGCGCTATCGTAATCTTCGGCTTCGACCGGCTGAAAACCATTTTGTTCCAGCACGAAACAGACCATCTCGCGAATTGGCGCTTCATCTTCAACGACCAGAATACGTCTTGCCATTATTTGCCCTGTTTTAGACATCAGTAAGATATGCGGCGTCATTATGCGTCAGATTTATGACAGATTTATGAAAAACATGACGGTTAGATGATAGCCCCTTTTCATCGATGACAGCCGCTAAATTTCACCCATCCCCACTCACAGGCAGCGTACGGAATGATGATGTGTATAATCACCGTTACGCCATTTGTTACGGAACTACTATGCGCATTCTTCACACTTCGGACTGGCATCTCGGCCAGAACTTCTACAGCAAAAGCCGCGCCGCTGAACATGCCGCCTTTCTGCACTGGCTGCTTGCCACCGCAGAAGCGGAGCGGGTCGATGCCATTATTGTGGCGGGTGATATCTTCGACACCGGCTCGCCGCCGAGCTACGCGCGCGAACTGTACAACCGATTTGTGGTGAATTTGCAACAGACCGGCTGCCATCTGGTGGTGCTGGCGGGCAACCATGACTCGGTCGCCACGCTGAATGAATCGCGGGACATTCTCTCGTTTCTCAACACCACGGTGGTCGCCAACGCTGGTCACGCGCCATTTATCTTAAACCAGCGAGACGGAACCCCCGGCGCGGTATTCTGCCCAGTGCCGTTTTTACGCCCGCGCGACATCATCACCAGCCAGGCGGGGCTTTCCGGCAGCGAAAAACAGCGCCAGGTGCTGGAGAGCATAACTGACTACTACCAGCAGCAATATCAGCAGGCCTGCGCGCTGCGCGCCGACGCCCCACTGCCGATTATCGCCAGCGGTCACCTGACGACCGTCGGAGCCAGCAAAAGTGATGCCGTGCGCGACATTTATATTGGCACACTGGATGCTTTTCCGGCACAAAACTTCCCACCGGCGGACTACATCGCGCTGGGGCATATTCATCGGGCGCAGAAAATTGGCGGCAGCGAGCATATCCGCTACAGCGGCTCGCCTATCGCGCTAAGTTTTGACGAAACCGGCAAAAGCAAAAGCGTCAATCTAGTGACCTTCACCGACGGCAAGCTTGACGAGGTGACGCCGCTCACCGTTCCGGTCACGCAGCCGCTGGCGGTGATTAAAGGGGATTTTGACGGCATCAGCGCCCAGCTTGCCGAATGGCGCGACCGCAACAACGACCCCCCCACCTGGCTGGATATTGAAATCACCAGCGATGAATACCTGCATGACATTCAGCGCAAAATCCAGGCCATCACCGATGACTTACCGGTTGAAGTGCTGTTGGTTCGCCGCAGCCGCGAGCAGCGCCAGCGCATTCTCGCCAGCCTGGAGCGTGAAACGCTAAGTGAGCTGAGCGTTGAAGAAGTTTTCCACCGCCGCCTGGCGCTGGAAACGCTGGAGCCAGAACAGCAGCAGCGCCTGCACACGCTGTTTAACGAAACGCTGAACAGCCTCGGCGAGGAAGAACAAGCATGAAAATACTCAGCCTGCGCCTGAAAAACCTGAACTCACTGAAAGGTGAATGGAAAATCGACTTCACCCAAGAGCCGTTCGCCAGCAACGGTCTGTTTGCCATTACCGGCCCCACCGGCGCGGGGAAAACCACCCTGCTCGACGCCATTTGTCTGGCGCTGTACCACGAAACGCCACGTCTCAATACAGTTTCTCAGTCGCAAAATGATCTGATGACCCGTGACACCGCCGAGTGTCTGGCAGAAGTCGAATTTGAGGTTCAGGGCGTGGCCTACCGCGCCTTCTGGAGCCAAAACCGCGCGCGTAATCAGCCGGACGGTAATCTGCAAGCGCCGCGTGTCGAGCTAGCGCGCTGTGCCGATGGGCAGATTCTGGCGGATAAAGTCAAAGATAAACTTGAGATGACGGCCTCGCTCAGCGGCCTGGACTATGGGCGTTTTACCCGCTCCATGCTGCTCTCCCAGGGGCAATTTGCCGCCTTCCTGAACGCCAAACCGAAAGAACGTGCCGAACTGCTCGAAGAGTTGACCGGCACGGAGATTTACGGCCAGATCTCCGCGCAAGTGTTTGAAAAACACAAACAGGCGCGCGCCACATTAGACACGCTAAACGCACAGGCCAGCGGCGTCAGCCTGTTAAACGACGAGCAACAGCAGGCATTGCAGCAAAGTTTGCAGGCGCTCACTCATGATGAGCGACAGTGGCAACAGCAGCAAACCCACGCGATGCAACATCAACAGTGGCTGGCGCGTCAGGGCGAACTGGAGCAGGAGCGCCAAAAAACACAACGGGCGCTGGTTGATGCCCAACAGGCACTGGAAGCCGCACAGCCGCAGCTTGCCGCGCTGCAACGTGCGCAGCCTGCCGAGGCATTACGCCCTCGCTGGGCGCTAATGCAAGAGCAGACGGCGACGGTAGCAAAAACCCACCAGCAAGCGCGGCAAGTAAATACTCGCTTACATGAAACACTGGCGCTGCGCGACCGCATTCGCAACGCCGCCGAGCGTCAGTTCTCGGCCTTGCAACAGACGCAAAAACAGTTGCATCAATGGTTGCAGGAACATGAATCTATTCAGCACTGGCACGGTGAGCTAACCGGCTGGCGCGGGGCGTTTGCCCAACAGACCAGAGAGCGCACCCAGCTACAAAATCACCAACAGCGCCTGCATGAACTGGAAAAACAGCTTGCTCAGTTGCCGCCCACGGCACTCACGCTCAGTGCTGAAGAGGTTGCCGCTCAGATAACCCAACACGCCGCCGCGCGCCCGCAACGCCAGCAGTTGAACAGCCTGCACGGCCAGTTTCTCCCGCTGCAAACGCGCCGCCAGCAGCTCACCGACGCGCAGTTGCAGCGTCAGCAACAGTTGGAAAAAATCACCGCCGACCTCAACTCACTTCGCCTGGTCTATAAAGATAAAAAGCAGCAGTTGGCGGATGTGAAGGCACTTTGCGAGCTGGAAGCAACGATTGTGCGCCTCGAAGCCGAGCGCGCCCGCTTGCAGCCTGGCGCGGCCTGCCCGCTATGCGGTTCCACTGAGCATCCGGCGCTGGCGGAATATCAGGCGCTGACCCCCGACATCAATAAATCCCGCCGCGACGCGCTGGAAAAAGAGGTCGCAAAACTTGCGGAGGACGGCGCGGCGCTGCGGGGTCAACAAGAAGCGCTGCAAAAACAGCAGCAGCAAGAAAACGACGAGTTACAGTCGCTTTCCCAGCGCGAGCAAGCACTTACCTCACAATGGCAAACGGTCACGGAGAGCCTGGGGATCGCACTGCAACCCACCGACGATATTGGCGGCTGGCTGGCAGCACAGGAAGATGCCGAACAGCAGCGCTATCAGCACAGCCAACGGCTGGCGATTGAAGGGCAAATTCGCGAATTGCAGGGGCAGCACGCGCATCTGCGCGAGGAGCTGGAACAACGCAGCGCTGCACTCAGCCAAACGCTGGCCAATTTTGCTTTAACGCTCCCGGCAGCCGGTGAGGAAAATAGCTGGCTTGCCGCGCGCGAAGCGGAGACTCAACGCTGGCAGCAACAACAGAAACAGAACCAAGATATTCAGCAACAGCTAGCGCTGATCCAGCCATTATTGGACACGCTGCCAGCGGCGAAACATTCTGACGACGTCGAACCGGTTGCTCTCGACGGCTGGCTGAAAGTGCACCACGAATGCGTATCGCTGGAAAGCCAGTGGAAAACGTTGCAACAGCAAGAAACGCTGGAAAATCAGCGCCTACAGCAGGCAGAACAGGCCTTCGACCAGGCGCTTGCCGACTCCCACTTCACCGATCGCCAGGATTTCCTCGCCGCCCTGCTGGACAACACCGAGCGCCAACGCCTGGAGCAGTTGAAACAGTCGCTGGAGTCGCAACATCAGCAAAGCCAGACGCTGGCAACACAGGTGCAGGACGCCATCGCCCGCCATCTGGCGCAGCGTCCGGCAACGCTTACGCCGGAGTTCACGCTTGCCGAGGCACAAACGCAGCTTCAGCAGATTGCCCGCCAGCTTCGTGAAAACAGCGAGCGCCAGGGCGAAATACGCCAGCAGTTGAAACAAGACGAAGAAAACCGCCAGCAACAACAAGCGCTGTTCCTGGAGATAGAAAAAGCCAACGCGGTGCTGGAAGATTGGGCGCATTTAAATGCGCTAATTGGCTCCAAAGAGGGGGATAAATTCCGTAAATTTGCCCAGGGGCTGACGCTGGATAACCTGGTATGGCTGGCTAACGAGCAGCTCAGTCGCCTGCATGGCCGCTATTTACTGCAACGTAAAGCCAGCGATGCGCTGGAACTGGAGGTGGTAGATACCTGGCAGGCCGATGCGGTACGCGATACTCGTACGCTCTCTGGCGGGGAAAGTTTCCTTGTGAGCCTTGCGTTGGCGTTGGCGCTTTCTGATCTGGTCAGCCATAAAACGCGTATCGACTCGCTGTTCCTGGATGAAGGTTTCGGCACGCTGGACAGCGAAACGCTGGATACCGCGCTCGACGCACTGGACACGCTCAATGCCAGCGGCAAAATCATCGGCGTGATAAGTCACGTTGAAGCGATGAAAGAGCGGATCCCGGTGCAGATTAAGGTGAAGAAAATCAACGGGCTGGGGTATAGCCGCCTGGATAAAATGTTTGCCGTGGAGTAAACCGTCCCTTTCTCCCTCAGGGAGAGACGAGGCTCTGGTACTCAAGAAAAGGCCGGATAGCGCTCGCGCTTATCCGGCCTGCTTATCCGCAAAAATTATCGCCCGTTTTATTACTGTTTTCTGAAAAACTCGTTATACAACATATACAAATGCGCAGCACTCCAGGAAAAGTTCGGTGCGCCCTGCTGGGCTCCGGTCAACGGGTTATAGTTTTCCTGAATAGGGCCATCCGAAGTTAAGCCTTTGGCATGTTTAAAGAACGCATCAGCCAGCTCTAGCGCCTCTTCACGATGACCGTAACGCTCCATACCTTTCAGACCAAACCACAGTTGATCAACCCAAACGCGCCCGCGCCAGTAAATATCCGGGCCAAACGCCGGGTTGGTTAACGCCGCCGTCCCCAACGGCACAAAGGTGTTGAACTCTTTGTTATCGAGCATCACAGAAATCACATCGTCGGCATGTTGCTGCGTCGCCGCACCGTTAAACAGAGGCGACCAGCCCTCCGGCCCTTTGCCACGTTCCACAATGGGCTTACCGGCGCAGCCGTTCGCCAGCGGTTGATCTTCAATGCGGATGTCGTAATAGAACTTGCTCTGCGGATCGAACATGCAGGTATTGATGTAATCCGCCAGTTTCTGCGCCAGCGCCTGATAGCGTTTCGCCTCCTCCGGCTTGCCCAAAATGGTCGCCATTTCCGCCAGATAGTGGTTATCGCTGTACATATAGCTCGCCTGGTCAACCGACTCCTGCATCAGCGAGTAACCGAGCAAATTGCCCTGCCGATCGCGGTTTTCAGCAAACTTCACCGTCCAGTCGCTACGCTTGCCGCCGTTGGCGACATATTTATCTAACTGTTCTTTATCGATAAAACCAAAGACCGCCGCATCATCACGCCCCGATTCCCAGGACGCCGCCACCTGCGCGGGGATCTCCAGGCTGTCGTAATCACCTTTCGCCGTTACGCTTTCATAGGTTTTCAGGCCAGAAAGCGTCTGCTGTTGCGCGCCCTTTTTCAGCGTAAACAGCATCTCGCCGCTGGCGGTGTTATGCGCTTTGTCGCGTGTTGCGCCATATTCCGGCACACCGTTGCCGTTATGGTCGCGGTTGCGCAACCACCAGTCGTGATACGCCACCAGCTTCGGATACATCTCCTGGAGCCAGGCTTTATCTTTGGTGACGTTGTACACCTCCATCACCGACCACGCGGCCAGGCTTGGCTTGGTGTTCCGCTCGTTCCAGTTGCTGCCGTCACCGCCGCGTTCCGGGCTGAGGTTCCAGGCAATCAAATCAGGAACAAATCCGGCGTCCTGCGGGCGTACCTTGTCATCAGGCTTAATCTGCCAGGAGAACACGGCGCGAATATTCTCTTTGGCTATTTCTGGGTTGAAATGCGCCATCGCGTAGGCCTGTTTCCAGGTATCCCACGGCCAGGTCTGGTTGCCTGAGAACCAACGCCCCGTCACCGATGGCGTGACGGTGTTGTGCTGCACTGCCCCGCCGGGTGCGCGCCAGTTACCATTCAGCGTTTCAATGGCTTTTACCGCCACGCGCGTCTGTTCGGCGGTGGCATCCGGGTTGGTCAGCCCTTTTTGCAGATACCCTTCCCAACGCTGCGCGGAGGCGTTCAGGTAATAGACCGGACGCGCCAGAATATCGCGAATCTGCGTTTTCTCGTGCAGCACTTGTTCGGCTGTCAGCAGATGCGAATAGGTGGTGTACAGCGTGGTGGAGCCGTTGATGTGCGCGGTGCTGGTAAAACGGTGGCCTTCAATTTTGGTATTGGTCGCCAGCGAGCGATGAATCTGATACTGGGATTCACCGGAGGTCATCAGCGCGGAGTCGGCGCGCACCTTGCCAAAAGTCACCGTCAGGCCGTCATGAGTCGCCTTCAGGCGGCGTTGATAATCAGGAAACGCCGCGTCGATGGTTTTATCCGACAGCGCTTTTCCCTCTTTGGCTGCCAGTTTTTCCAGCAGTTCACCGTCCCACACCAGTTTCAGCGGCGTGTTGCTGGTGATTTTCGTCTCCAGCAGCGAGGTGTGCGGGCTGGCGAAACGCAGCGTCATCGCAATCTGTACGCCAGGCGCGGAGAGTGTCTGGATTAACGCGCCGGGAATGCTGTACGCCTGCATCGTGAAGGCCAGTTTTTTACCGTTCTGGTACACCGTCAGGCGGTCAAAATTGGTCGCCATAAAATTGATGTACTCTTCCGTCAGCAGCGCAGGACCAGGGAAACCGCCCATCGTCGCGGGGCCATCTGGCAGCAAATGGCCATGCCATGCGCCGAGATCAAAGAACGGGTTAAAGCGCTGGTGATCGTCGTAATCAAAGTCCTGCATGTACTGCGGCGCGCCGGTGCGATTGACCACGTTTTTAAATTCGTCAGCCGTGACGGCGTGGGCGGAAAAACTCAGCAGCAGCGCACAGGCGAGCGGCGTCAGGGTGGAAGTCATATTCATGGTTGTTATATCCCTTCTTACCAGTAGAAATATTGCATCAGGAAAATTTTGTCGCTGGGGTCGCCAGAGGCATTCTGCGTGTAAAAGCGGCTATCTGCGGCGGTGGCGAAGCGGCCATTGCCGTACTCGTACCAAATGCCGAACTGCACAAACGCAGTGGTTTCATCGGCAGCGTGATCCGGGCGATGTTTGGCATAACTGTAGGCGGTAGAGAGATAAAAACCGTTAAAGGCTTCATACATGGCGCTGGCCATAAAGCCCGTTTCGGTTCCGGGAGTCCCCAGCCCTTTCGCCCGTCCGGTGTGATGCCAGGCTCGCGCGCCAAAATTCGGTGATAAAAAGCCGGTAAGGTACATTTCACCTGTACCGTCAGTCACTTCCATCCCATTCATCCAGGTAATATCTTTGGCGATATCGTACTGAATGTAGCCATTAACCATCGCAGGGTAGGTATATTTGTCGTCATAACGGTCATATTTGCCAAGATGTAGCCAAGCCTTGCTTTCATTGTGGTGTCCGGCAGGCGTAGCGGTAACGCTATAGCGGAAGTTACCGTCCAGATTCTGCACTTTTAGCGCGTACTGAATATCGCGGGTATTGGGGATCACATAGCCCAGATCCGGGGTAAAATCCGCCCACCACTGCAAATCATCCAGCGAGGAATCCTGGCGCACGCTGAGCATAATTTCGGTGCTGTTATCAGTTTTATAGCCGCCGTAAAGGCGGTTAATTCCGCCTTCAACGCCGCCCCAGCTGTGATCGGGAACCCAGGCATTACCCTGATTATCGGCCTGCACCGTCCAGCCTTCGCCGTAAATTAAGCCAAACCACGGCCCGTGTTTTATCTCCAGGCCGCCTTCAATATAGGTTCCATCGCTATATTTATGTTTATCCTCGTTTTCTAAATCCATATAACCGCCGACGCCTAATTCGCCATAAAAACGGTATGAAGTGGTATTCAGTTGCGGCGTTTTCGTATCATCATGTTCTGCGGGATGTGCAACCTCAGCGGCAAGCACCGGGCGGCAAAAAACCAGGGCAACGAGTGCCCCGTATAAATAATGGCTATTTTTCATCATGTTTTCAGAGAGTATTATTTTTATGGTAAGGAAAGTGCTGCATTAAGAAGAATGCGCAACCGGCGTCGCTTCTATTTTTTTCTCTTCTGGGGTTAGCCCCTTGAGGTATTTACTGTATTTCCACCAGGCAAAACCGAGGAAAATAACAATACCACCGACGTTATAGAAAATAATCGTCAGAATGTTGCCGCCGGTTGGGAAGGTCGAGGCAATAAAACCGATGGCAAAAATCACAATCAGCATGGAGACAATGGCAATACCGGTTCTTTGCGATCCCATTTTGAAATCACGCGGCAGGTGATCGTATTTACGGCGCAGGTTCAGATACGCCAACATGATAAACAGCGGCGGTAGCATCGAGGCGGCGGCGGTCATGTTGATGATGGTGTTCATTAAATCCTGTACGGTGCTGGAGCCGAGCATAGGAATAATCATCAGTGGAATCACAATCAGGAACTGAATCCACGCCGCACGAGCAGGCACACCATTTTTATTCAGCTCAACGGTTTTCTTACCGAAAATACCGCTCGGAATTTCAGAGAAGAAAATTTTAACCGGTGTGGCTGTCCACATCAGTAGAGAACCAAACATCGCAGTGAAAGAAACCAGCCCAACAAAGCGGTTAATCAGGATCTCCGGCAGGCCAAAATAGACCGCCATACCGTGGAATACCTGCACTGAGCCGCCGGTAAATTTCAGCTCTTTGCTACTGACAAAGACGTTAATCAGCACCGACGAAATAGAGTACAGCACGCCAATAAAAATACCGGCCAGGATAATCACTTTAACGAAAGACTTTGAGCCGCCTTTAACGTCATTGACGTAGACCGCGACCGATTCCGCGCCGCCTGCCGCCATGAAAATCCACGTCGTAATGCCGAGGAATGCCCAGTTAAAGTTAGGGATCATCGCATCTACGGTAATCGGATCTGCCGGCTGAATACCGCCCACCAGCGCCGTGCCGGACAGCAAAATATACGACAGCGTCAGCAGCAGCATTAATGATGAAGTGACCGATGTAATCGGCCCCAGCATTTTCGCACCATTGGTAGACACCCACGTAGATAACGCAAACAGCGCCATACTCAGCACCGTGGTGGCTATTGGCGTCAGGATATACTCATAGCCCAGGAACGCATACGACGCATAGGCAATAACGCGTGGCAGTAATGAAGTGAAAAAGAACAGGTTAACAAACCAGTAGGTATACGCCGTAATAAAGGCCCAGCGCCCACCCAGCGCGCTTTTCACCCAGGCATACACCCCTGCTTCTGAGTTTTTATTCAGTGAAACGAACTCCGCGATAATCAGGCAGAACGGAATAAAGTAAACCAGCGTGGCCAGAAAAAACATCGGAGCCGATGCTAACCCAAGTTCGATATTGTTATTAATGACGTTATTAAAACTGTAAACAGCGGAAAATGTCAGCGATAGCAGGCCAAATTTACCGATGGTATTACGTTTAGAATCAGACATAACACATCTCCACACAGTCTCCTTCAGTGGGTAGCGAGAAGGGTCTGCGTTGTTTGTAGGATATACACTTCATCCTTCAAACCACCCGATGGTCGGCGGCCTGAAGGATGAAGTGTACAGAGGCAGTTAATTATCGATGTTTATTTTAGTAAAATATTTAGTAAAACAAAGGATAAAACTCGATTAGCTTTAACTCGATCACGAAAATGGCTGAATGGTACGTAATGATGAAAGGTGCAACGGCTCGCCAGTCGAGAAACGGCTGGCGAGCAGAGGCTGATTATTTCGCTACTTTAGGAATGGAGTTTGAATCAACGTGTTGACTTTTCTTCTGTTTGTTCTCAAATCGGGTGATCCACCACCAGGCAAGCCCCGAGAAAACAGCGGTCATAAAGACGTTAACAAAGAAGGCGTTCACCAGATCTACCCCCGGCGGGAATGCAGAAGCCGTCATGCTGACCACGAAGATAATCATCAGCATCGATACCACGCACATCCCTACCGTTCGCGAGCCCATGCGGAAGTCACGCGGAGTATCATCGTGTTTCCAGCGGAAGACAAAATAGGCCGCCATAATAAATATCGGCGGCAGCATCGCCGTTCCTGCCGTCAGGTTGATGGCGGTATTCATCATCTGCTGAACGCTGGCAGAGCCAAAACCATTGACAATCAGCATCAGCAGCACAAACACAAACTGCCACC
The DNA here is from genome assembly GCF_059725275.1 of Kluyvera fluvialis. Taxonomy (NCBI): domain Bacteria; kingdom Pseudomonadati; phylum Pseudomonadota; class Gammaproteobacteria; order Enterobacterales; family Enterobacteriaceae; genus Kluyvera; species Kluyvera fluvialis. The sequence goes on from NZ_AP046142.1 coordinate 3,773,364, forward strand.
AGGCCGCGCGAACCGGCACGCCGTGGGCGTTCAGTTCGGTGGTTTTCTTGCCGTAAATCCCTTCAGGAATTTCAGAGAAGTGAATTTTGACCGGAGCCGCCGTCCACATCATCATGCTGCCGAAAATGGCAATGAACAGGATAATGCCGACAAAACGCCCCATCAGCGCTTCGGAAATATGGAAATAGGCGCCGAGGCCGGTAAAGATTTCCACCATTCCCGCAGCGTAGGTGAGATCTTCGCGCGCCACAAAGACGTTCACCAGTAGCGAGCCGAGCGCATACATGCCGCCAATCAGCACACCGGCGGTAATAATCACTTTAATAAATGATTTCTGCCCGCCTTTGGTGTCATTCAGGTACGCCGCAACGGTTTCCGCACCGCCTGCGGCCTGGAAAATCCAGCACATAATGCCGAGCGTCGCCCAGTTGATGGTTGGCTCCATCGCCGACAGCGTAATCGGCTGCGCCGGAACGTGCCCGCTGCCCAGCGCCGTCAGCGCGCCCACAACATAAATCGCAAACAGCGCGAATACGCCATAAGCCACGCACTCTGAGATTTTACCCAGCCACGTCGCCCCTTTGGTCGAGATGTGAGTCGCCATTGCGAACAGCACAATAGAGATTAGCGACGTCACCATTGGCGAGAACGGAATGGCGTAACCCATAATGGCGTAGGAGGCGTAGGCCACCACATTCGGCAGCAGCGACAGGAAGAAGAACAGGTTCACAAACCAGTACAGGAACGAGCCAAGATAGGCTGCGCGCGTCCCCAGCGGCTGCTTCAGCCATGCGTACATGCCTGATTCAGAATGTTTATTCGCCGAGACAAATTCAGCGATGATAAAGACGAAAGGAATGAAATAAACCACGGTCGCGAACAAGAAAATAGGCGCAGAACTCAGGCCTAGTTCGATGTTGTTATTCACGATATTTCGTACGTTAAATACCGCGGTAAACGCCATCGACAACAGCGCGAACTTACCTATTTTTGCACGAATTGATGCGGACATACGTCCTCCGAAAAATCACATAACCCCTGGTGGGCTGATACAGGTAAAGGCCAGCGGGCAACGCCGCTGGCCGGGTACTGATAACACGTACCGTTATTTATTCAGGAAATAGCCATCTTCAATCGTGACTCTAAGCACCACTTTTTTTACCCGCTCATCGCAGATAAAACGGTAGGCTTCTTCGGTATCACAAATCACCATTTGCCCTTCATGAACCTGCACCGTTTCCCCAATCCCTTTCAGGTATTCGCGGTCGGTTTCATCGCGATAGCAGGCCACGGTTTGCAGTTGCTCTTTCGGCGCAAACTCAATTTTTTGCTGCCCTTGCAGGTAGTAATGCACTTCAAAATAGCGGCGATTGCCGACAAACAGCGCGTCGGTGGTGCTATCGGTCGTCACGCGGTAAGAGAGCGAATCACCAATGGAATGCGCCACACCGGGGCGAATATTGTCGATATTATTGATGGCTTCCACACAGCGCTGCCATTTACGTCCACTGTGATAAATCTGCTTAAACTGTTCTAAATTATCGAGAACTCTCATTGTTCAGCCTCGCTGTGTGAAACGGGAGAAAAGAAATCAGCGCCGAAATCATGATTCGCGAGCGCCTGCGAGGTGCTGCGCCCGCCTTCCAGCGGCAGCAGCGTAAAACCGTAATTGAAGGGTTGGAGCCACACGCGCCAGCTATCCAGCACTTCGCTACCCCACGAGTTGGAGCCGAGGCCAAGCAGTTGCGCGTCGATATTCAGCGTGATGTCATCGCTGCGTTGCAGCTCATTGCAGTGCTGTGCGGCGTGCAGATTTTCAGCGGTGTAGTGCCAGGCGCTGACGTTAATTGGCTTACGCGGAACCACCAGCAGGCCGCTGCCATGACGGTCAGTAAACGACGCCCAGCGCACATGCTGGCGGTTACCGTTGTTCTGCGGGAACGGATAGTTAACGAACATGTCATCAACGGTGGTATGCCAGAGATCGATAATATTGCTCTGCTGGCTGTCGGCGTAGTTCTCGCCTGGGCCACGGCCATAGTAATCAACCTGCTCAAACTGGCCGTTAATCCCCATCATAAAGCCGATGCACGGTACGATATGCGGATAGTCGCCGTAGCGCTCGCCCTGCAATTCAACGTTAATATGCCCCTGTGGGGTAATCTGCCAGCGATAAGTACAACGCATACCGAAGTCGAATACCGGCGGTGCAATAATCGTGCGAGTTGAGATAACCACCGTGTCGCCGTGCATTTCAGCGTTAAACTCGCGCAAATGCTCTTGCATAATCGGCAGGTGCGCGGGTTCCCACAGCCCTTCAAACTCCTGCTTATGGTTATCAATCATCGGCTTAAAGAAGTTAATTTTCGGCTCACGAGTGACCTGATTAACCCCATTCACCTGCCATTCTGTCAGCTTGCCGCTCACTTTTGAGAACACAGCGTGGAAGTTGTGCCCCGTGATGCGATAGCTCAGACGCTCATCGCTAATCTGCAACGGTGTGGCGCTGGTATTTAGCCACGGCGTTTTCGCCGCCGTCTGCGCCTTCAGCGGGAACTGATACACCGCAATGGCGTGATTCGCCTCGCTGTAGAGAGTGCGGGAATCTTTGGTAACACTGATATTGATAAAAGTTTCGCGCTCATCGAGCGTCGGCAGCGCAAGAGTGACCTCGCGGGCGCTGTTGGCGGCCAGCCCTTCTACTTTCAAACGCTGGCTGGAGAGAGTTTCTCCCTCGGCGCGGATTTCTACATTCAGGGTGTAATCATCAAGGTTAGAGAACCACAGTTTGTTTTCAATGCGCAGGATGCCGCGCGCAAGATCGCTCGCCAGCACTTTCACCGGCGCGATCACCTGTTTGTACTCTTGCAGACCCGGCCCCGGAGTTTGATCGGAGAAGATCAGCCCATCAAGACAGAAGTTGTAGTTGTTCGGGTAGTCGCCGTAGTCGCCACCGTACTTGTACCATACTGTGCCGTTTTCATCGGTGGCCTGAATACCGTGATCGCACCACTCCCAGACATAGTGACCCTGAATGCTGTCGTGCTGATAAAAGACATTTTGATATTCGGTCAGGCCGCCAGGGCCGTTGCCCATCGCGTGGGCATATTCACAGATAATGCGCGGCTTGGCGTGCGGGTATTCACCAAACTCATTCATCAACGGCACACGGGTGTACATCGTGGAGATGATATCGACCACTTCCGCATCGCGATCTTCTTCGTAATGCACAAGGCGGGTGTCATCCAGCGCTTTACAGGCATGATACATCGCGCGGATATTGCAGCCGTAGCCGGACTCATTGCCCAGCGACCAGATGATGATTGACGGGTGGTTTTTCTGCGCATGAACATGGCGAACGATACGCTCGACGTAAATATGTTCCCACTCCGGGTCGTCGGTGATGCGGCTCAGGTTGCCGACGTTGGCGAAACCGTGAGATTCCACATCGGTTTCCGCCATCACAAACAGGCCGTAAATATCACACAGTTCATAAAAACGCGGATCGTTCGGGTAGTGGGCGGTACGTACTGAGTTGATATTGTGCTGCTTCATCAATTGCAGATCTTTTTCGACGCGATCCATCCCTACGGCGCGGCCTTTCAGGTGGTCGTTGTCGTGGCGGTTGACGCCGTGCAACATCACATAGTGGTTATTAACGTAGAACAGGCCATCGCGCACTTTAATATCGCGGAAGCCCACGCGCTGCGGGATGATTTCAAGAATTTCGCCTGCGGCGTTTTTCAGCGTCATCACCAGGTGATACAGATATGGGTTTTCTGCCGACCACTGCTGCGGCGCTTTAACGTCAATCGTAAAGCCGGTATTTAGCTGCTGAGCCACGGTTAATCGCTCGCTGGCTCCTTGATACAGCGCGGTTTCGCCATCGAACAGGGTATATTCCAGCGTGATATCACTGGCCTGCGCCGCCAGGTTTTCCAGCACCAGTTGGCAAGAAAGCGTGGCGTCGCGGTAATCATCGTTAAAATCAGTACGCAGCGTGAAATCCTGAACATGCAGCGGGTTTTTACCCACCAGGTACACGTCACGGAAAATCCCCGCCGTCCACCACATATCCTGATCTTCAATATAGGTCGAATCCGCCCACTGCATCACGCGTACCGACAACAGGTTGTCACCGGTTTTCACCGCCGCGCTAATATCAAATTCCGCCGTCAGACGGCTGCCTTTACTAAAGCCGATATACTGACCGTTAACGTAGACTTCAAAGTAGGTTTCTACGCCATCAAATTTGATAATGGTTTGTTTATCCTGCCAATTTTCACCGAGGGTAAACACTCGCTGATACGCGCCAGTCGGGTTATCGGTTGGCACAAACGGCACATCAATCGGGAACGGAAAACCTTCGTCGGTGTACTGCAACTGGCCGTGGCCTTCCATCTGCCACATGCCCGGCACGGTGATTGGCCCCCACCCTTCGATAAGTTCAGAGGTAAATGCTTCCGGCACCAGCAACGGGTTAGTGAAGAAACGGAAATTCCACTGTCCACTAAGGGACAAAAAGCGGCTACTGCTTTCACGAACAAACGAACGCGCCTGCGCCAGCGAATCGTAGGAGAAGAAATACGCGCGCGGCGGCAGCCTGTTTTCATGAGTGAGTTGAAGATTTTCCCAGCGATTCATATCGCCTCCCTGTACGGACTAAGTTATTGCATCTTATTTTAGTAAAAGTTTTACTAAATAAAATGAGCAGGGGCGATTTACTTTAACTCGATCACAAAATGAGCATACGGGAGAGAGTGGAGGGAGGCAGATCACCTTACACCGGATAACCTCATGTCATCCGGCGCGAGGGAGACGTTAGCGGGTAGTCCCGCGCAGTTTAAGGACGCTAGGAACAAAGACATTCAGCGGCAGCGCGCGGCCATCGCGAGCCTTTTCAATCAACAGGTTAACGCCCTGGCTGCCCATCATTTCAGAGTGGATGCGCACGGTAGAAAGCGGCGGAAAAGTAAAGCGCGCGGTGGGAATATCATTGACGCTGATAAGCGAGATATCCTCCGGGATCGACAGCCCGCGCTCATGAATCGCGCGCAGTACGCCGATGGCGATAGAGTCAGACGCCACAAACAGCGCAGAGGGGAAATCGGCTTTGGCGAGCATCGTTTTCGCCAGTTCATACCCCGATGAACTTGAGAAGCCCCCGCGCCAGATATCGTTCTCCGACACCACGCCCTTCAGGCGACCGTACTCGGCAAAGGCCACCTCGCGGATATCCGCCTTGCCCGGCGTATCTTCGCCGCCAATAAAACCGATGCGCGAAACGCCCTGAGCGATAAAGAAGTCGATAACTTCTTTGGCAATACGCACCAGATCGATATCAACGGCGTCATACTGGCTGCCCGCCTCGTGGAAATCGATAAAACAGATGTTGTCGGTCAGCGCGCTCAACGTCTCGCGTGTTGCTGCGGAAGGCTGGCCGACAATCAGCGCGCCGGTAATCTTTTTCAGCTCCGGCAGGCTGTGGTTGAGATAGCAGTTGGTTAGCTCAATGCCCAGCTTTTCACATTGTGTTTCAATACCATGACGGATCGCCAGGTAGTAAGGATCGTTAATTTCCAGATCCTGTTGATAGCTATAGAGCGCCAAAATATGGTGCTGGCCTACGGCGTGAACCAGCGTTTTGCGGGAACTGCTGCTTTTATATTCCAGTTTCTCCGCAATTTCGAGGATACGGCGCTTGGTTTCTTCTTTCACATTCAACGTGGGATCGTCATTGAGTACCCGTGAAACCGTCGCTAGCGAAACGCCCGCCTCGACCGCAATGTCTTTTAATGTTGCCATCTTTTCCCTTATCGGACGCTGCCCTATGTTTGCCCTCACATTGTAAAGCAAGAGAGGGTTCATGCATCTGTTTTCAGTAAATATTCACGATTTATCCCTCTGATGCAACGGGTCTTATTCGCGCATAAAAAGGTGATGAAAGTAACAGTTTTACGACGATCGTCGTGCCATTCAATAAAACATTGCTATATTTTACTAAAAATTTTACTTGAGGTGAAAAATGGATACGATTACTTATAGTGATTTTGCCAAACTGGAAATGCGCACCGGGAAAGTGGTTGATGTTAAGCGCCATGAAAATGCCGATAAACTGTATATTGCACAGATAGATATCGGCGAGTGCACCCTTCAGACGGTCACCAGCCTTGTTCCCTATTATCGGGAAGATGAACTGCTGGGGAAAACGGTGGTGGTACTGTGTAACCTGGCAAAAGCCAAAATGCGCGGCGAAACCTCGGAATGTATGCTGCTATGTGCGGAAACGGACGATGGTAGCGAGAGCGTGCTGCTCACCCCAGAACGGCTGATGCCTGCGGGCGTGAAAATCGTCTAGGTTAGCCCCCTCTCCTTGCCGGAGAGGGCTGCCTGTAACGCGTTTAAAGCGGCCACAACCACGCAGCGCCGCGCACGCCGCTGGAATCGCCGTGCCGCGCTTTACGAATCGGCGTTTCGCACTCACCGCCGAACACCCACGCCTTCACAAGCTGAGGAACGGTGTTATAAAGCCGGTCGATATTGCTCATCCCGCCGCCCAGCACAATCACATCAGGGTCGAGAATATTCACCACATGCGCCAATGATTTTGCTAACCGCAGCTCATAGCGGCTAAGCGCCAGCTCAGCAAGGGCATCGCCCTCTTCCACCCGCCGCATAATTTCACTGCCTTTAACCGCATTACCGCTTAAACGCTGGTAGTCGGTGGCAAACCCCGTACCGGAAATAAAGGTTTCGATACAGCCTTGTTTACCGCAGTAGCACGGTACTTCGACGCGATAACGCAGCTCGTCATCATCCATCCACGGCAACGGGTTATGTCCCCACTCACCCGCCGTGCCGTTACCGCCAATATGCGAGCGGCCATTGATAGCCACGCCCGCGCCGCATCCCGTGCCGATAATCACCGCAAACACGGTTTGAGCACCGGCGGCAGCGCCGTCCACCGCTTCTGATACCGCCAGGCAGTTGGCATCGTTCGCTAATCGCACTTCGCGATTCAGCCGTACGCTTAAATCTTTATCGAACGGCTGGCCGTTAAGCCAGGTGGAATTGGCGTTTTTGACCCCCCCGGTATACGGTGAAATCGAGCCAGGAATACCGACCCCAACCGTCCCGATTTGCCCTGTCGCTTCTTCAGCTAAAGCAACGAGATGCGCAATATTATCAATCGTTTGCTGATACTCGCGTGGCGTCGGTAAACGGTGGCGATACAGTTGCTCTCCCTGGTCACTGAGCGCAATGACCTCCGTTTTTGTACCCCCAAGATCGATACCAATTCGCATTCATGACTCCTGTTTAAAACAATGCAAGGGCCGGGACAATTCGTTATCATGCCCGCTGATTTAACGTCAACACCGTGGAAATTATCATGCTGTGGTTCAAAAATTTAATGGTTTATCGTCTTAGCCGCGACGTCTCTTTGCGTGCGGAAGAGATGGAAAAACAACTCGCTGAGATGACCTTCACCCCATGCGGCAGCCAGGATATGGCAAAAACCGGCTGGGTTCCGCCGATGGGTTCACACAGCGATGCACTGACGCACACAGCGAATGGCCAGATCATTATCTGCGCGCGTAAAGAAGAGAAGATCCTGCCTTCTCCGGTGATTAAACAAGCGCTGGAAGCGAAAATCCAGAAGCTCGAAGCCGATCAAGGTCGCAAGCTGAAGAAAACAGAAAAAGATTCGCTGAAAGATGAAGTGCTGCACTCATTGCTGCCGCGCGCGTTCAGCCGTTTCAGCCAAACCATGATGTGGATCGATACCGTAAACGATCTGATTATGGTGGATTGCGCTAGCGCGAAAAAAGCCGAAGACACGCTGGCTCTGCTGCGTAAAAGCCTCGGTTCACTGCCGGTCGTCCCGCTGACGATGGAAAACCCTATCGAGCTGACGCTGACCGAATGGGTGCGCTCCGGCTCGGCGGCTCAAGGTTTCCAACTGCTTGATGAAGCTGAACTGAAAGCGATTCTCGAAGATGGCGGCGTGATCCGCGCGAAGAAACAAGACCTGGTGTGCGACGAAATTGCCACGCACATTGAAGCCGGTAAGCTGGTGACTAAACTGGCACTCGACTGGCAGCAACGTATTCAGTTTGTGATGTGCGATGACGGCTCTATCAAACGCCTGAAGTTCTGCGACGAACTGCGTGACCAGAACGAAGATATCGACCGCGAAGATTACGCACAGCGTTTCGACGCCGACTTTATCCTGATGACCGGCGAACTCGCCGCGCTGATTAAAAACCTGGTGGAAGGTTTAGGCGGCGAAGCACAGCGTTAAGCGTGAACTCGCCTTCCTGCCACAACAGGAAGGCGACATTTTACAGATAACGGCACAGATAAGAGGTAGGTTCAGCCACTTCCAGGTGGAACTCGCTGTGGCCGGGCACGTTGAAAACTTCACCCGCAGAAAAGACTTTCCACTCCGTTGCGCCTGGCAGCAATACGTTCAGCGCACCGCTGACAACCGTCATCTCCTCAGGCTGTGCAGTACTGAAAGAGTATTCCCCTTCCGCCATCACGCCCACGCTGGCGCGCCCGGTGCTGCTGCTGGTAAAGCCAATGGATTTCACTTTTCCGTCGAAGTAGTCGTTGCTTTGAAGCATAAACAGGCCCTTATTGTTTTCATGTTAAAAAACCAATATAGGGGGGCGAACAGAAGCCTGTCACGCGAATTTATTTGTTAAACCAATAATTCTGCCGCCAACCTGGCGACCAGAACATTTGACAGTAAAACGGGTACATCCAGCGCTTTTTGTAATAAATCACGGTGACGCTGATGATAACCCAGCGAGTCAAGCACCAGCACATCCGCCCCTTGCTCCAGCAGCGAACTGCCCGCCGAGATCAGGTGTTGATCGGTATCGCGGATAGGGTTCGCCAGCGCGTAATAAGGTGAGTTTGGCAGCATCTGCCACTTTTCCTGCTGAGAATCGAGTATCGCTTCTACAGGAACCAATACGCCAACCTGATGCCCTTCCACAATAGAAGCGACTAACGGCGGAATAATACGCTGTGGCTCCAGCAGCATCGCGTTACGCGCCACCATATTTCGTAGCTTAAATGTATTCAGTAACAGAATGACGTCATACGACTGGTTATCCAGCACCTCGATCACCGCTTGTAGGCTGTGCTCGACTTTCAGGCGGGAAACCTCAGCAAACTGGTTATCGCTTAGTAGAACTAGCAGACGCTCTTCGTCTGCCTCCGGTGCATATTCGGCCATCACATCCGCCCGGCTCATTTTGCCGAGTAGGCTCATGTGGGTAATTTGATCTTCCCTGATGTGCTCGGTTAAAAGCGGCAAGACCTCACTGACGGGCACTACCCCTATCGTAAGAATCGCCATCGTTGCACTCATGTTATCTACCTTTTGATGTGCTATGCGCCAGCCCCTTCTGCGTACAGCCTGAAAGACGATGCGTATAATACTTACTTTACAAATAGCCACCTGGATGGATGAAAAATACCGCTCAGAAGCGTAGCAGCTCATCCGGCCGCTGGAGTGTAAAGATTCCAGTTATTTCCAGTATTCTCCTGATACGCTTTGATTTTAACGTTTTAATAACATTAATGATAAGTTAAAAATGTGATTTACGCCCGATATAACCATTAACTAAGAATGGGTACATCAGGCGAATAATTAGCGGGGGAAAAATAATGCGGGGAATAGGCGAAAAGCGCCCGTTAGCTGGCAGCCACCAGGCGCAGAGCGTCAAGAATCTGAGTAACGACAAGGTCTGGCGCGGCAGACGCATCGACGATGTAATGAGCCGTTTCACGATATAACGCATCGCGTTGGGCCAACACTTCAGCCACTTCTTCACTAATCGGTTTACCGGTAAGCGTTGGGCGCTGGGATTCTTCTGGAAACGCTTCCAGACGGCGCGCAAGTTCCGCCACCGAGGCGTTGAGATAAATCACCACCCCATTCTGGCGCATAAATTCACGGTTCACTGGCGCGAGGATAATGCCGCCGCCGGTGGCGACAACCGTTTCAGGCTGAGTCACCGCCATCAACGTAGCGGTTTCTCGGGCGCGAAAACCCGGCCAACCTTCACTGGCCACAATTTCCGCGACGCTCATACCAGACCGCTGCTGTAAGACCTGATCGGTATCAACAAAACGAAAATCGCAGGCATGGGTAAGCGCTTGACCTATTGTCGTTTTTCCGCAGCCTCTGGCTCCGATAAGAAAAATAGGCTGTGTCATTACCTGGAATTCCCCCTGATGACGCGAAATAGCTGAACGTGCACATGAATGGTGAATGATATCATCAAACTAGTACACAAGTAAGTGTAAACTTAATATTACAGAAAGATACACTTTGAGGCCGTTATCCGCTTTACACACTGATAATAACCTGGCTCAAAGCGTAAAAAAAATATGCCACAAGGCGTCTTGCTAAAAGTACACTAAAGTTTCGATCCCTGGCAAGCCGAGCGACGCGGCAAAAGGTAGCATATTTTTGTGACAGATATCACATTAACCGCGTTTTGCTGCCAACAAGTATTTATCTAATTCAGCGGCAAACTGCTGGCGGTCACGCTGCGATAACGCGCTCGGGCCACCGGTTTGAATGCCACTGGAGCGCATGGTGTCCATAAAATCACGCAGGGTTAGACGCTCGCGAATCGTCGCGTTGCTGTAGCGCTCACCGCGCGGGTTCAGCGCCGCTCCGCCCTTTTCCAACACTTCTGCCGCCAGGGGAATATCGGCGGTAATCACTAAATCACCGGGCTGGCAAAGACGGACAATTTCATTGTCGGCGACATCAAAACCTTTCGGCACGACCATGGCACGAATCACGCGTGACGGCGGGACGCGTAAAAACTGGTTTGCCACCAGCACCAGTTCAATTTGCGTGCGTTCAGCCGCGCGAAACAGCACTTCTTTAATTACGTTCGGACACGCATCCGCATCAACCCAAATTGTCATCATTACTCCGGCCTGAGTTTAATCTCAACGTGCGATTATACGGCAAGCGAGGCTGGCGTCGTAATAATCTACAAAAATGCATTACCCATCGCGATGAATCGCCTATAACAGTAAACTATGAAAAAACAGACAGCGGGAGAGAGATGATGGAGAAGAAAATTGGCTTCATTGGTTGCGGTAATATGGGGAAAGCCATTCTTGGAGGCCTGATTGCCAGTGGGCAGGTTCTGCCTGGGCAAATTTGGGTTTACACCCCATCGCCAGACAAAGTGGCGGCACTGCGCGATGAGTACGGTATTAATGCGGCGCAAACCCCGCAGGAAGTGGCGCAAATCGCCGATATCGTCTTTGGCGCAGTGAAGCCGGGCATTATGGTCAAAGTCCTGAGCGAAATCGCCTCCAGCCTCAACAAAGATTCACTGGTTGTATCAATTGCCGCCGGTGTCACGCTTGAACAGTTGGCGCGAGCACTGGGTCACGACCGCAAAATTGTTCGCGCGATGCCGAACACCCCGTCATTGGTTAACGCTGGGATGACCTCCGTCACGCCAAATGCGCTGGTCACGCCAGAAGATGTCGCCGATGTGCTGAATATTTTCCGCTGCTTTGGCGCCGCAGAAGAAATTGCTGAACCGATGATCCACCCGGTAGTCGGCGTCAGCGGCTCCGCACCCGCCTATGTCTTTATGTTTATCGAAGCTATGGCCGATGCTGCCGTGCTGGGCGGGATGCCGCGCGCGCAGGCGTATAAATTTGCTGCACAGGCGGTAATGGGTTCGGCGAAGATGGTGCTGGAAACCGGTAAACATCCTGGCGAATTGAAAGATATGGTGTGCTCACCGGGCGGTACGACGATTGAAGCCGTGCGCGTTCTGGAAGAAAAAGGCTTCCGCTCTGCGGTCATGGAAGCAATGGCGCAGTGTATGGAAAAATCAGAGAAGATGAGTAAATCCTGAGTTTCTGGCCCGGCAATCGCTGCCGGGCCAGGCTAGCTTGCCGTAAAAATAATGCTATTTTTTCTTCAGGCAGGTACTCATAAACGTTTTACGCTCATCGCCTTTTAAGGTCTTTTGAGCCGCCTGCGCATTACAATCCTTCATTTTTTGCTGCTGCGGCGTCAGCGTTTTGCCGTCAGCGGCAGCGCTTTCCCCTTTCAGACAACTGCTCATAAAGGTTTTACGTTCATCGCCCTTCAGGGTTTTTGACGCCGCCTGTTGATTACAGGTGGTCATACGTTGCTGTTGCGGGGTCATGGTTTTATCTGCCGCAGTGGCGGTCGTTGCCGCAGACGCAGCGGTTGCAGCAAACAGACTACACAGTAGGGTAACCCGTAATATTGTTTTCATTGCACCATCCTTTTGTGAGTAGATCACTGTAAGTCTGGTCGGAGATGGCGATATGTCCAACCCAGCGGCGAAATTTGCCGCCGGGCGGAGGGGAAATTACAGCCCGAGAGCCGCTTTCATGGTGTAGTACAAGTCGGTCTGGTCAGTGAGGCCGACTACATTCGCCGCGTGTGGGCCATAGGCAGCGATACGCAGTTGCGTGCCGGTGTGCTCCATCGACTCTCCTTCCGAGTTGCCGTAGCTCATCACCATTACCGCGCCGTCTTTGGTATTCAGCGCCTGAGTCAGGCCAGGCGCTTTGGTTTTTGGCGGGATAATCTGGCTGGAGTGGGCGTGATCGGCGGTCACAATCACCAGTGTGTTGCCGTCTTTTTTGGCAAATTCCAGCGCCTTTTGCACCGCTTCATCCAGATCTACGGTTTCGCCAATCTGGCCGCAAGGGTTTGCAGCGTGATCTTGCTTATCGATAGACGCGCCTTCCACTTGCAGGAAAAAGCCTTTTTCGTTGCTACTGAGCAGCGAAATCGCTTTATCGGTCATCTGCGCCAGCGTTGGCACGCTGGCATCACGTTTCGGGTTCACCGCACAGGTGACCGCAGGCTGGTCGATATTGCCGTGGAAGGTGGCTTTCGGCCCTTCCCAACGCACCGGCATATTGCCGTCGGAGAACAGCCCCAGCAGCGGTTTATCCTGATTAGCCTGGCTAATTGCCGCCAGCGAAGTGGCATCGCTCACCAGTTGATAACCGCGCGCTTGCGCCTGTTCACGCAACGTTTTGCCCTGCCATTCCCCAGCGGTGGCGGTTTCAGCGAAGGTTTTCGCCCCGCCGCCCAGCGTGACATCAGGACGCGCATTCAGCAGTTGCTCGGTAATCGAGCCTTTACCGCCCTTCTCCAGCGCGTTGGTTGGGCATTTTTCGCTGGTGACGCTTGGGCCGTAGCACTTACGTGACGTCACATGCGATACCTGCGCCGCAGGCGTTGCATCCTGCAATTCGGCGGTAGAGACGTTGCCGGTCGCCAGACCCGCCGCTTTAGCCAACTCCAGAATCGTTTGATGATCTTTTTCGTGAATATCGACGCTCAGCGCGCCGTTATAGGTTTTGACGCCGGTGCTCCAGGCCGAGGCAGACGCTGCCGAGTCGGTGACGTAGTCTGGCTTGCCGGTTTTTTTATCCAGCGAGTAGTGGGTGTACTGGCCGGTCAGCGGCAGCGCATCGATGCCTTTAAAATAGCCGCCCGCCCCTTCTGCGTAGTTACGCGCAGCGGTAATTTCAGAGTCGCCCATCCCGTCGCCAATCAGCAGGATGACGTTTTTAGCCGGTTTATTATTGAGCGATGCGCGAATGGCGTCAGTTTGGTCAGCCGATAAACGGCGAGCACCGCCCGGCTGGGTTATATCACCCTGCGCGGCACGGTTATCAAGCACCGTCGTCGTTGAAGTGTCCGCGTGTGCGGCAGGCAGGCCCAGCAGAGGGAATAATGCGGCAAAAATAGCACTGTATTTCACGTTAGATTCTCCATGTATAAATACTTAAAAATGAAACACGGAGACTGTAGGAAAAGAGCGTGACATTTTAATGACAGTGCTCTGCCAACGATAGCCTATCCCAGTAGGCTCTAATTTTCAGATGCCAGAAATAACCGTTTTACATGGTTATATAATATTTCGTCATGATGATTGGCAGCATGTTGGGCAGGCGCTAATTTATTTAGCGTAGCGGCAATATCGTTTTCTAACGTCTGCTGAGATTCCTGCTTCATATGCTGTAAAAGCGTGGTGACGACCACTTCCAGCGCATCAACCTGAATGCGTAATGCGTTTGCTTCATCTTCCTTTTCGGCCAACTTCACCAGCAGTTCTGCAATGAAATTTTTCATCGCGCGGTTTCCTTGTATGACGTCATGTTCAGGACACACTCCCGAAAGCTAAATAGACCGATAAAACATACGGTTCTATTCCCCTTTGGCAACAAAGAATAGAATTACAATATCTTGACAATTCTGCAAGCGAAACAGCTAAAAATATAATCCTTATGAATATCATGGCATTACTTTGCCATAATGAGAGCGAAACGTTTTGCTCGTATATTAATACGATGAGCAATGGGAAATATGACGAACAAAAATGAACAAGGAGAAATAAAACGCTGTGCCATTATTCTCCTCGTCTAAAAATATCACTGGCGCACTGGATTCGTCCGGCGCAGCATCACCGCTAATTGCCACAGATTAATCAGCACAATCACCGCCGTGACAATAAATACCCAGCGGAATCCGGCCATTGCCGAGACTGACGCGCCAATTAGCGGCCCTGCGACGTTTCCGAGATACATAAACGACTGGTTGTAGCCGAAAATACGCCCGGTAACGCGCTCGCTAATATACTTGAGCAGCAGCGTTTGTACCGCAGGCAGCATTGCACCATCGGCAAACCCAAGAATAAAACGCAGAACCCCAAGCTGTAGCGGCGTGGTGACAAATGACATCGCGAAAAAGAGCACAACGGCGAAGATAAGCGTCGCCAACAAAATACGCGCAGTACCAATTCTGTCGCCCAATTTCCCCAAACGCGGAGCCGAAATCAGCGCCGATACACCGGGCACGGAGGCAATCATGCCGCTCAGAAAAGCAATATTGCTGCTATCTGGCGACATCGATTTAATAAACAGCGCCAGAATCGGGCTAATCGAGCCATTACACAGCTGGATAACCATGGTGGTGACAAACAGGCTAATCACAAGGCCGGGATACGGCAGCGACGCAAATACCGCTTTACCGCTCAGACGCTCACCTTTATTAAGCTGCGGACGCGGCCCTTCTTTAATCAAAAACAGCGTCACCAGAAAACTGACCAGCAGCAAAAAGGCGGTGATGAAAAAGACCATCCGCAGGCCAACGTGGTCAGCGAGAAAACCGCCGAGCAGCGGCCCGCCAATAACCCCGGAGATTTGCGCCGTAGACAGCGTACTCAGCGCCCAACCGCTACGTTCACGCGGGACCTGTGAGGCCACCAGCGCCATCGCATTGGGAATATAACCGGAAGTTAAGCCCATCACCGCGCGCAGGATAAACAACTGCCATACGTTGGTGGCAAACGCCTGAAGCAAAATCGCAATCGCCATGCCCAAAGAGGCGCGCAGTAACATCAGTTTGCGCCCTTTGCGGTCAGCAAGGCTGCCCCACATTGGCGACACAATGGCAGAAACCAGGAAGGTGACGCTGAACGTTAACCCAGACCACATAGAGAGTGATTCATGCGAAGTCACCCCCAACTGCGCCACATACAGCGGCAAAAACGGCAGAATTTGGCTGATTGCCAGCCCGGTAAAAAAACACCCCAGCCAAACGGAAATAAGATTAACTTTCCAGGATTCCATCACCACACACATTGCTTCTATTTACGGGAACAAGTGCACAGGTTAGCAAGTTGCCCTTTGCGCGGTATTGTCAGAGATGCTTAATCAATTATTTCAGGTTTTTATCAGTTGATTAGCCGATTTACGTGATACATATCACGCTAAACAACCTGCCTAACAGAGAGTTATACTTTTGATCTGCCGCTAATTTGCGCCATTGACGATGGAAAAGGCAGATGCCCCGCAGCACCCGTGGTATGTTATGTGTTTTGCGTTTGGAATGGATGGAATTAGAAATGGCAAAGTTGCGGGTCGGGATTGTTTTTGGCGGAAAATCAGCAGAGCACGAAGTCTCATTGCAGTCCGCAAAAAATATTGTAGAAGCGATTGATAAAACGCGTTTTGACGTCGTACTGCTGGGCATTGATAAACAGGGGCAATGGCATATTAGCGATGCGCAGAACTATCTGTTAAACGCTCAGGACCCAGCCCGTATCGCCCTGCGCCCTTCCGACATTACGCTGGCGCACATCCCGGGCAAAGAGCAGCAACAGATGATCAATGCCGCCAGCGGCCAGCCGCTGGATGCCATTGACGTAATTTTCCCGATTGTCCACGGCACGCTGGGGGAAGACGGCTCGCTGCAAGGGATGCTGCGCATGGCGAACCTGCCGTTCGTCGGCTCCGACGTATTAGGCTCCGCCGCCTGCATGGACAAAGACGTCACCAAGCGCCTGCTGCGCGACGCCGGGCTTGCCATTGCGCCGTTCGTCACCTTAACGCGTCGCAACCGCGACAGCGTCTCTTTCGAGGAAATCAAAGCGAAGCTGGGTCTGCCGCTGTTCGTCAAACCGGCAAACCAGGGGTCTTCCGTGGGCGTCAGCAAAGTGAACGACGCCGCGCAGTATCAGCAGGCGGTCGCGCTGGCATTTGAATTCGACCATAAAGTTGTGGTTGAACAAGGCATTAAAGGCCGCGAGATCGAGTGTGCCGTGCTGGGGAACGACGATCCGCAGGCCAGCACCTGTGGCGAAATCGTGCTCAACAGCGAGTTCTACGCCTATGACACCAAATATATTGATGATAACGGTGCGCAGGTCATCGTTCCGGCGAAGATCCCCGCCGAGGTGAATGACAAAATCCGTGAGATTGCGATTCAGGCGTACCAAACGCTGGGTTGTAGCGGCATGGCGCGCGTCGATGTGTTCCTGACCGCCGACAACGAAGTGGTGATTAACGAAATCAATACGTTGCCTGGCTTCACCAATATCAGCATGTACCCGAAACTGTGGCAGGCCAGCGGCCTTGATTACACTTCATTGATTAGCCACCTGATTGAGCTGGCGCTGGAGCGCCATCAGGCCGATAAAGCGCTGAAAAGCGTGATGCACAGCTAATTGATACGACGTTCCCGGCATTGCCTGTTGCGATGCCGGGACACTGCGCGTGAAATCGTTTACTCACTTTCCCGACGACGAATAATAAACCCCGCCAGCCAAAAGCTTATCCCCCACGTCACCAGCCCCACGGCATACGTTTGCCAGCCCTTTGCTTCGAAGCCGAGCAGGCCGACCACCCCGTTAAGAATAAAGATAAGACCTATCGCAAACGCGTAGTAATGCCAGTCGCGGCGGATTTTTACAGGCAGGTTCATAGCGGCTCCAACATAAAAAAATGATGATGCCATACGCCGCCGTCGGCGTCTGTGGTGTAAACAGCAATTAGTGAATGTTAAATAAAAGCGAGAGAAAAACTGACCGAAAAGGCGCGATAAACCAGGACTATTCTTGCGCAAAATTTACCATAAATCCGATATTGACAACCCATTGCAACTGCCACACTCAAAGCTGTAACACGACACGGTCTGCATTCACGTTTTTATGGAGGTCTCAATGACAGATTTCACCTTGTCCAGGCACATGTTCAGTGGCAAAAAAAAGGAGTCCTCCACCTCCGGCAACCTTGCTTACGCGCTCTTCGTTTTGCTCTGCTTTTCGATAGGCGCGCAGCTGTTGACGCTGGTGGTACATGCTCCAGGCGTTTATGAACACCTGATGCAAATACAAAACAGCGGCCGACCACGCGTAGAAATAGGTTTAGGCGTGAGTACGTTGTTTGGTCTGATACCGTTTCTGGCAGGCTGCGCCATCCTTGGCGTGCTATCTCTTATTCATCGCATCCGCCGTCGCGACTAGCGGATAGCCATACATTTAGCCCGACGATCATCAACGCGTTTTGCGAACCACGCCGTGGTTAATTTGCGAGTGATTTTCGGGCTATCTAGCTGAATCCCCGGCAACATTTCTCTGGCGAGCGGCTTACCGGCTTTCTGCTCGGCAATTTTATACACGCCTTTATACAGCGCGGTGGTTTCAAACGCCTGGCTATCCCCTTTTTGCAACTGACGGTGGATTTCGCTATCGCTCATCGATAGTTGATTTGCCAGCTTTCTCACCGCTTTTTCGGTGCTACCAGCTTCATCACTGCCGTAAAGAATCACATCGCCATCCAGCGCCAGTTTAACGCCCGTCGCTTTGCTCACCGCATACTGGAAGGCGGCATTACGGCTGGCGTACCAGCCCGCGTTAAAATCTGCGAAGCGGTAAATAGGTGCGCTGTTGTTAGCCGGATAATTCAGCAGGTGATACGTACCAAACCACAGCCCGCCGCGCAGGGTAAACACTTCCTGGCGTACCGTGCCGTCCATCTCCCACGGATAGTTGTCGCGGTGCGCCTCGGCAAACGCGATGCTCACCTGCATCGGCCCACCGGTATGCACCGGATTTAACGAGCCAAACAGCTTCTGCCCCATAGGCACCATGCCGATGAAATCATCAAAAATAGCGCTCAACTGTTTTTCCGTTTTCACGTTATCCAGCCGCTCGCTGTAGCTTTTGCCATTCGGTGAAGGGATTTTCAGGGCGGTATGCACGAGGAACGCCGGGATGTGCATTTTTTCTGCCCGACGGTCAATTTCCTGCCACGCGATTTTGCTCAACCCCGGCACGGCCGGGTCGGCCTGATAGTTCGATTCCTGTTGCGCCACCGCCAGCACCGAACAGATATTTTCTTCCGTCGGTGCCAGCTTCTGGCTGGCGAATGTTTTCGCCAGCGCCTGCGCCCATGCGTCTTTATCCTTGACGCTGGCGGGCATTTTTTGCCGCACCACGCTTGCCACATCTACCGGTTTTTCCCCCGCTTTCATCTGCGGGGCCTGCTGGCTGGTACAGGCGCTTAACAACACGCTACCCAGCAAAGTAAGAGATAAAGAACGGTAACGCGTGGTGGCAATCGCCATGGGCTATCCTTGTAAAAATAATGGCTTTGTCGTTTAACTCTGCGGCTGAACGACCTCATCTTGCAGCTCTTTATTATCCAGTTCGCGCTCAAAACTACGCAGACGTTTATAGATGGACATTAATTCCACCAGCGTGGTCCAGGAGCTAATCAGATACTGGAAAGAGCCGCGTACCTGGCCGAAAACGTTAGTAATTTGCGTCATCAGGCCGAGCGTAATCGTACCGGCAACAATCGACGGAAACAGCAGGAACAAACCGAAAACATTATCTACCTGCAAATACAGAATACGGGCAATATTAAAATACATGTAGTGGAAATAGAGGCGGAAATAGTTACGACGCACCGCGCTAAACAGCTCGCGCACCGTCGGCGGCGTAGCGCGACTTTCGTCATCTTCGCCATACACCAGCTCTTTACGATAAGCCGCTTCAACGCGCTGGTTTTTAAAGTTAAGCCCAGGCAGCTTAATCCCCACAACCGCCAGCATCCCCGTCCCCAGCAGTGACCAGAGAATAGCCGCAATCACCAGGCCGTAAGGAATATGGCCGACAATCGGCAGATCCGGCACGTGCGCGGAAAGCGAAACCAGCACCGGCAGGAAGGCAATCAGAGTCATCACCGCGTTAATAAAGCTGACGCCCATATCTTCCAGCGTCGAGGCAAAGCGCATGGTGTCTTCCTGCACACGCTGCGCTGCACCTTCAATGTGACGCAGGTGCTGCCAGTGCGCCATATAGTGTTCGTTCATCGCCGTGCGCCAGCGGAAAACGTAGTGGCTCACAAAGAAGTTATTCAACACGCCAATGACTACCGCAATCAGTGCGATACCGAGAAAAACACCGATTTCCTCATAGAACTGGTTAATCGACACCTTATGCGGCGAGGCCAGCGCGGTTTGAATCAGGTCGTAGAACGGGGCATACCAGGCGTTGACCGCCACGCCCACTTCGACCAAAAACCAGGTGACAAAGATAATCAGCGCCGTACCGAGAATAGACCAATACTGCCAGCGGTGCGGGCTATAGACAAACCAGAACCCAGCGAACAGCGCTACACAGAGCAGATAATAGGCATAGAACACAAGATAGTTCAGCGACCAAAAACGGGCAGCGCTAATCGGTACATCATTGCTCGCGCCGGTCAGACGCAGCAGCCAGTCGCCGCCGCCAGCCTGCCAGAAAATGACGGCGATAACAGCCCAAATAAACGCTGAGAGAAAAAATGGCCCCGGCTTGGGGAAAAAAGACTTAAACATGAAGCTCTCCTGCTAACTTCTTATGATTCTTCCACGCCAGACGACACGCCAGCGTCAGGCGCGAAGAATGGTGTATACCTTGTGCTGTAACAATAGAATACCGCCACGGATTATTTTTACCGTAAACAGATATTAAGCAATGTAACTGCGCAATCAGACCAAAAAATACGCTTAGAGTTCTCCGGTCGTTACCCGTCAATATCATACGCGCCGGATCACAGAAGTCTGCAATCATCCTGGTGAATAATCATCGCGTTTACTCTCGGTTACGTTTTTCCCACGATCATTGCGCTTAATAGCACTGCGGCTAATGCCGATTCGATCTATTTCTAGTATAAATACCCGATACTTTCCCATTTCAATTCATGGATGCCTCCGTTGAAACGTAGTCTGCTTTTTTCTGCCGCGCTCTGCGTGGCGTCATTGAGCTCGGTGCAGGCCGCTCAACCTATTACCAGCCCGGCGTTTGCGTCCGATATTGTTGACCGTTACGCCAATCATATTT
This sequence comes from Kluyvera fluvialis, assembly GCF_059725275.1. Classification (NCBI taxonomy): domain Bacteria; kingdom Pseudomonadati; phylum Pseudomonadota; class Gammaproteobacteria; order Enterobacterales; family Enterobacteriaceae; genus Kluyvera; species Kluyvera fluvialis. Next base: position 3,794,087 of record NZ_AP046142.1, read on the forward strand.
ACTACGGCAGCGGCGCAACCGGCATGGCGCTAGTGGTGATTGATGGCAACCAGCGCGTGTTCCGTAGCTTTGGCGAAACCCGCCCAGGCAACAACGTCCACCCGCAGCTCGACTCCGTTATCCGCATCGCGTCACTGAGCAAACTGATGACCAGTGAAATGCTGGTGAAATTGCTCGACCAGGGCGTGGTAAAACTTGACGATCGGCTCAGCAAATATGCACCTGCGGGCGCACGCGTCCCCACTTACAACGGCACACCCATAACTTTGGTGAATCTGGCAACGCACACCAGCGCCCTGCCTCGCGAACAACCCGGCGGCGCGGCGCATCGCCCGGTATTTGTCTGGCCAACGCAATCGCAGCGCTGGAGCTATCTCTCGACGGCAAAACTACACGCCGCCCCCGGTTCACAGGCTAGCTATTCCAACCTGGCGTTCGACCTGCTCGCCGATGCGCTGGGCAATGCGGCAGGCAAACCCTACCCGCAGTTATTTGAAGAACAAATCACCCGCCCGCTGGGGATGAAAGACACCACCTTTACCCCATCGCCAGACCAATGTGGCCGCTTGATGGTGGCCGAGAAAGGCGCGAGTCCGTGCAATAACACCCTGGCGGCAATGGGCAGCGGCGGTGTTTATTCGACGCCGGGCGATATGATGCGCTGGATGCAGCAGTATCTTTCTTCTGATTTCTATCACCGCAGTAACCAGGCCGACCGCATGCAAACGCTGGTATACAAACGCAACCAGTTGACCCGCGTGATAGGAATGGACGTGCCAGGCCATGCGGACGCGCTAGGCCTGGGATGGGTATATATGGCACCGAAAAATGGCCGACCTGGGATTATCCAAAAAACCGGCGGCGGCGGCGGATTCATCACCTATATGGCGATGAACCCGCAGTCTAACGTCGGTGCTTTTGTCGTCATCACACGCTCGCCGCTTACCCGTTTCGTGAATATGAGCGACGGAATAAATGACCTGGTTAGCGAATTGAGCGGCAATAAAGCAGCAATAGTTCCGGCCTCTTAATAGTCATAAGGCAAACGCGTTATCGCCACGAGTTTGCCTTTTTCCATTTCGATATAGCCGCCTTTGCGCAGCGCAGAGAGCACCTCTGCAATCACTGAACGAGAAATACGTGTACGTTGCTGAATGTAATGCAGCACACCAATTCGCGCCCGAATCCCCTCATCCCAATTCATCATCATTAATAACGTTGAACGAATCTGATGATAATTATTAGCGCCAATCAACTGCTTATCACGCAGCTCTAACATGCGTGTTTGCCAGGTCATCCAATAAAAGGCTTCTCGCCATAATTGATAACGTTCCAGGCACTGCAACGCCTCTTTTGCCGGTAAATAATACCCCCGGCACTCCGTTTCCGCTTTCAGGGAATAGTCATTGAGAATAGGGTTCACCGCCGCAGCGAGACCAAATATCGCAGGCCCTGAGACCAAGCCACACAGGACGTCGTGATGCGTACGGTGCAGCATAAGCGCACCTTTTTGTAGCACCACCGTCATCTCTTTAAGCGAACTCTCGGCGGGCAGCACACACTCCCCTGACGACAGTGAAAAACGGACGCCGCAAGAAGAAAGATGCTTATCGAGAGTATAAAACTCACTAAGCGGTTTACTTGAATAGGGCATATATGCAATCCGTGCAACAAGCCCATCTTTATGACGGGTATTATTCCAATAGAAATACAGAGCAACTGCGCCTCTGCGTGTTTAAGATTCACCAAAATCCGTTCTGTATAATAGAAAAAAACAGCCACAAATCCAGTAAAAATCTCACAAAAAACGTGTCAGATGATAAATAAACTTAATATATAAAAAAGATACCTCAATAATATATATATATTCAGAACAAAGAATAAATATTAATTATTCTTCCCAGGAAAAAAGGATTAAGTAAATTCTTATATACACACAATCAGGATTATCTATCTACCCCAGCCATAACCACCACTTTAGTAAAACATCCTCGCTCTGATTCGGTTACAATAGACGTCCTTGTTTCACAAACATCAGGCATACCATGACAGACTTACTCCATCGCCCCCGCCGCCTGCGCAAATCTGCTGCGCTGCGCGCTATGTTTGAAGAGACAACACTAAGCTTAAACGACCTGGTGTTGCCGATCTTTGTTGAAGAAGAAATCAACGATTACAAAGCCATTGAGGCCATGCCGGGCGTGATGCGCATCCCAGAGAAGCATCTGGCGCGTGAAATTGAACGCATCGCCAACGCCGGTATTCGCTCGGTAATGACTTTCGGTATCTCCCACCACACCGATGACACCGGCAGTGATGCCTGGAAAGAAGACGGTCTGGTGGCGCGCATGTCGCGCATCTGCAAGCAAACCGTGCCGGAAATGATTGTCATGTCCGATACCTGCTTCTGCGAATACACCTCTCACGGCCACTGCGGAGTGCTCTGCGAGCACGGCGTTAATAACGATCTGACTCTTGCCAACCTGGGCAAACAGGCTGTCGTGGCTGCCGCTGCGGGCGCTGACTTTATCGCCCCTTCTGCGGCAATGGACGGCCAGGTGCAGGCGATTCGCCAGGCGCTGGACGCGGCAGGTTTCACCGACACCGCCATCATGTCCTACTCCACCAAATTTGCCTCATCGTTCTACGGCCCGTTCCGTGAAGCTGCGGGAACCGCGCTGAAAGGCGATCGTAAAACCTATCAGATGAACCCGATGAACCGCCGCGAGGCAATTCGCGAATCGCTGCTCGACGAAGCCCAGGGCGCAGACTGCCTGATGGTGAAACCAGCGGGCGCGTACCTTGATATTCTGCGCGATCTGCGCGAGCGCACCGAACTCCCGATTGGCGCATATCAGGTCAGCGGTGAGTACGCGATGATCAAATTCGCCGCTCAGGCTGGCGCAATTGACGAAGAAAAAGTGGTTCTGGAAAGTCTTGGCGCGATTAAACGCGCGGGCGCAGACCTTATCTTCAGCTACTTCGCACTCGACTTAGCCGAGAAGAAAATCCTGCGTTAATCTCGCCCCAATGCCCGATGGCGCTCCGCTTATCGGGCCTACAAATACAACATGTAGGCCCGATAAGGCGTTTACGCCGCCATCCGGCAACACTCTGCTCAATGCCCGATGACGCTCCGCTTATCGGGCCTACAAATACAACATGTAGGCCGGATAAGGCGTTTACGCCGCCATCCGGCAACACTCTGCTCAATGCCCGATGGCGCTCCGCTTATCGGGCCTACAAACGCAACATGTAGGCCGGATAAGGCGTTTACGCCGCCATCCGGCAACACTCTGCTCAATGCCCGATGGCGCTTTGCTTATCAGGCCTACGAATGCGCCATTAACCTGCGCGGTAATACGGCTTATCACCCAAAATGGTTGCGCGGTGCATAATGCGCCGCTGCGGCAGGTAATCGGCATTGGCGTAATGCTGGGTGACGCGGTTATCCCAAATCGCCACATCATTTGGTTGCCAGCGCCAACGCACCTGGAACTCCGGCCTGGTCACGTGGGCAAACAGGAAGCTCAACAACGTCTCGCTCTCTTTTTCGCTCACATCAACAATGCGCGTGGTAAACCCTTCGTTAACGAACAGCGCCTGTTTACCCGTCACCGGATGAGTACGTACCACCGGATGCAACAACGGCGGGTTCTTCGCCACCGCATCCAGCCATCGCTGATGCTCCGCCTCGGTTTTACGATACTTATATTCCTGGAATGATTTACGAAAATCATGCTCCGCCCGCAGGCCGCTCAACAGCGCTTTAAACGGCGCAGAAAGCGCCTCATAAGCCGCTACGCCGCTCGTCCACAAGGTATCACCACCGGTCGAGGGCAGCTCTTTTGCTGCCAGAATCGCTCCGGCGGGCGGCGTTTCGATAAAAGTCACATCGGTATGCCAGTTATCGTTATCCGGCGGATTATCGTCGTGGGTATCCAGCACGATAATTTCTTCTACACCCGGCGCATGAGGGTAAACCGGATGGATATGCAGGTCGCCAAAACGCTGCGCCAGCGCGCGCTGTTGTTCTGGGGTGATCTGCTGCTCGCGCAAGAACACCACCTGGTGGCGCAACACCGCGTGATACAACTGTTCAAACTGGTTATCGCTCAACGGGCGGGTTAAATCCGCGCCGCTAATTTGCGCACCGATATACGGCCCCAACGGGGTAATCGCCAGACGTTCACTCATTGTACTTCTCCATGCCACGGGGTCAGACGGCGCTGAAGCGCACGCAGCCCTAATTCCAGACCGAAAGCGATAATCGCAATCACCGCAATGCCTGCCAGCACCACGTCAGTGGCTAAAAATTCCCCGGCGGATTGCACCATAAACCCTAAGCCGCGTGTCGCTGCGATAAGCTCAGCCGCCACCAGCGTTGACCACCCCACTCCCAAACCAATGCGCAGGCCGGTTAAAATTTCCGGCAACGCGCCAGGCAAAATCACCCACCACAATACCTGAGCACGGTTCGCGCCCAACGACTGCGCCGCGCGAATACGCACCTGCTGAGCGCTTTTCACCCCCGCCAGCGCCGACATCGCGACGGGTGCAAAAATAGCCAGATAAATCAGTAATATTTTCGAGGTTTCGCCAATGCCGAACCAAATCACCATCAGCGGCAAATACGCCAGCGGCGGCACGGGGCGATACAGCTCAATCAGCGGGTCGAGAATGCCGCGCACCGTTGGGCTAAGCCCCATCGCAATGCCCACCGGAATACCTATCAGCGTAGCCGCCAGCAGCGCAACCAGAATACGCGCCAGACTCGCCGCCAGGTGTTGCCACAGCGTGGCATCCATAAAGCCCTGCGGGCTGGCGATAGTCAGCAGTTTTTGCAGCACCTGCCCAGGCGAAGGCAGAAACAGCGGGCTTATCAGCGCTAATGCCGTGACCGTCCACCAGATAGCCAGCAGTACCGCCAGCGTGGTCAGGCTCAACGTCAAATGACGCGATAGCGGCCAGCGCAGTTTCAGCGTGCGCTGGCGCGGTTTTTCGTTCACCACCACGCTCATGAGAAGGCCTCCCGTTGTTCAAACACTCGGCTCAGCACGTACTCGCGCTGCGCAATAAAACGCGGGTCGGATTTAATACTGCGGCAGGATTCCCCCGCCACAAACCGGCGGGCGAAATCGAGCGATAGCCGCTCCAGCACGCGCCCCGGCCCCGGCGACAGCAACACCAGCTCGGTCGCCATAAATACCGCTTCTTCAATATCGTGGGTAATCAGCAGCACTTTCTTGCCCGTCTCATGCCACAGGCGCAGCAACAGCGTTTGCATCTGTTCGCGGGTAAAAGCATCGAGCGCGCCAAACGGCTCATCCAACAGCAGCAACTGCGGGTTTGCCGCCAGCGCGCGGGCGATGCCAACGCGCTGTCGCTGGCCGCCGGAAAGTTGCCAGATAAAGCGTTTTTCCGCGCCTTCCAGGCCCACTTTTTTCAGCATCTGCGCAGCAATTTCCCGACGCTCTACTTTATTGACGCCCGCCACCTGCAAACCCAGCGCTACGTTGTCTTGCACGTTGCGCCACGGCAACAGCCCTTCGTTTTGAAATACCACGCCGCGATCGGCTCCCGGCGCACTCACGCGCTGCCCATCCAGAGTGATGCTGCCGTGCTGATACGGTACAAATCCGGCAATCAGGTTCAGCAGCGTGGTTTTGCCGCAGCCGGACGGCCCCAGCACCACCAGTAGTTCACCGCTATCCAGCGTCAGGTTAATATCCGCCAGCGCCGGTTTACCGCCATAATCAGCACTAAGATGCGAAATTTGCAGCATCATCGCCCCCTTATTTCACAAAACGGTCGGTAACGTACTGGCTGTAGTCCGTCGCCACCGCCGGGACTTTGCCCTGCTCTTTGAGGAACTGCGCGGTGTCGATAATCGCTTTATTCACCGGGCCATTCAGCGCCTGCGCCTGTTGCCCGGCGGTAAGATAAGTGTTGCCCTTCACCAGCCCCGGCACGTCGGCCTCCGGGACGCCGCTCAGACGCGCCAGTTTGCGGATATTGTCCGGCTGCGCCAGCCATTTATCAGGGTTATCGATATAACCACGCTGGGCGTCTATGGCGCTTTGGGCAAAGGCTTTCACGACATCAGGATGTTTGTCCGCGAAGTCTTTACGCACAACCCAAACATCAAGCGTTGGAGCGCCCCACTCGCCCACTTTTGAGGAGTCGGTCAGCACTGTGCCGTCTTTTTCGAGTTCATTCACCGCTGGCGCCCATACATATGCACCGTCGATATCTCCGCGCTGCCAGGCGGCAATAATCGCCGGTGGCTGGAGGTTAAGAATCTGGACTTGCCCTGGCTTAATGCTCCAGTGTTTCAGCGCCGCCAGCAGGCTGTAATGGGTGGTGGAGATAAACGGTACGGCGATACGCTTGCCGATTAAGTCTTGCGGTTTGGTTATCGATTTTTTCACCACCAGCGCTTCGGAATTCCCCAATTGAGAAGCCAGCAGGAAAACTTCAATCGGCACTTGTTGGCTTGCCGCAACCGCCAGCGGGCTAGAGCCGAGATTACCGATCTGTACGTCGCCAGACGCCAGCGCCCGCACAATGCTCGCGCCGCTATCAAACTTGCGCCAGTCGGGTTTTGCGCCGCTCAACGTGGCGAAGGTGTTGTCAGCCTGCGCCACTTTGGCCGGTTCTGCGGAGGTTTGGTAAGCGATGGTGACGTCCACCGCCTGTGCCTGAAAAGCCAACAGCGCGAGGGTGGTTATCAAAGTGAAACGCGATGCGATTGCCATAATGTCCTGCTCCCATGTCTTTTTATAGGGGCAGTATTTCCGGCGCGCTGCGTTTGATAAAGGAATTAAAACTTCTTGTTAATTCCAATTCGTTTTTAGAACAAAAGCGGCAAAAGATAGCCAGGAAGTGAAATAAAACGTAGGCCTGATAAACGCAGCCGCGCGGTCATCGTGCCGGATGGCGGCGCAAGCGCCTTATCCGGCCTACAAACCCACGTAAATGTTGGCGTACAAACCCGCGTAGGCCTGATAAGCGCAGCGCCATCAGGCGATGGCGGTAACCGGCGCAAGCGTCTTGTCCGGCCTACGGGTTGCAGTGCGCTTTTAGCGCGGCAATATCTTTAGGCGTGGTGCGACAGCAGCCGCCAATCAGTTTTGCCCCCGCCGCCAGCCACTGCGGCAGATAGCCTTCCAGCGTGGCGCACGCCTCGCCGTGGTGATGCCACGTTTTACTGACCGCATCATAGTGTTCGCCCGAGTTAGGATAAACCACCAGCGGCAGCGGCGTCAGACGGTGTAGATGCTGCAACGCAGTGGTGGTGTTTTCCAGCGCGATACAGTTGATCCCCACCGCCAGCACCTGCGGACATTCAGCAAGATGCGCCACCACCTCACGCAGCGGCGTGCCGTCGCTCAGATGCTCGGCATCACGCAGGGTAAACGACAGCCACGCCTTTGCCGCCGGAAACTCGCCCAACAGTTGCAGCAAGGCGGTTATCTCGGCAAATGACGGCAGCGTTTCACAGGCCAGCAGATCAACCCCTGCCGCCAGCAGCGCCGCCATGCGTGGGCGGTGGAACTCTTTAAATTCCTGCGCGCTGCGCTGATAGTCGCCGCGATATTCAGAGCCATCGGCCAGATAAGCGCCATAAGGCCCGACGGAACCCGCCACCAGCAGCCCTTGCGCCGCCGGATTTTCTGCCTGATACGTCACCCGCGCCTGACGCGCTAGCTCAACGCTTTTTATGATTAACGCCCGCGATTCATCAGCATCCAGCCCGCGCGCCGCGAAGCCTTGCGGCGTGGCCTGATAGCTGGCGGTAATCGCCACCTGTGCGCCAGCGCGGAAGTAATCGAGATGCACGTCATAAATCCGTTGCGGGTTTTCCATCAGCACCTTCGCTGACCACAGGCTATCGGCCAGGTTACAGCCGCGCGCTTCCAGCTCCGTCGCCATTGCCCCATCAAGCAATACGAAAGGCTGCTGCGCCAGAATGGCGGTTAACGGATTATTCTGCGGCATGTTGCGGCTCCTGAATGGGTTGGCGTGAACGCGTTAAATAATAAGCACCGTAGCACAGCGCCACAAAGGGGATCCCGCACCACAGGGCGATACGTTGCGACGGGTCGAAAGCCAGCCCCACACACGCCACCAGACAGAGGACAAAACCCAAAATCGGCACCAGCGGATACCACGGCGCACGATACTGTAGCTCGCTGAGCGTTTTTCCGGCCTGAAGATGACGGCGGCGGAAGACAAAATGCGAAGCGCAGATGCTTATCCACACCGCCACCACCGCAAAACCGGAAATCGCCGACAGCGCAACAAACACCGTATCCGGGGCAACAATGCTTGAAAACAGCGCCAGCAGCCCGCCGAGCATACTCACCGACAGCGCCACCAGCGGCACACCGTTATTGGTCAGTTGGGAGAAGCAGCGCGGTAGCGTGCGTTCATTAGACAGCGACCACAGCATCCGCCCGGAGGCATATAGCCCAGAGTTCGCCGCCGACAGAATCGCCGTCAAAATTACAAAGTTAAAAATATCTGCCGCATAAGGAAGGCCGACTTTTTCAAACACCAGCACAAACGGGCTTTTCTCAACCCCCGCCTGCTGCATTGGAATCAGCGCCGCTAGCACAAACACCGTGCCAATAAAGAAGATAATCAGCCGCGCAATGGTGGTGCGAATCGCCACCGGAATCACTTTATGCGGGTTTTGCGTTTCACCCGCCGCAATCCCGATAAGCTCCGTGCCAGAGAACGCAAAGTTCACCGCCACCATAGTCATCAGAATCGGCAGCCCACCGTGCGGGAACCAGCCTTCGGCGGTGATATTGCTCAACCCCGGCGCAGGCGAACCGTCTTGCATCGGGATAAAGCCAAAGATAGCCGCGCCGCCAAGCACGATAAACGCCACGATGGTGATCACTTTCACCAGCGAGAACCAGAACTCGCCTTCGGCAAAAAAGCGCGTCGAGATAACGTTCAGACCGAAAATCAGCACACAGAACAGCAAGCACCAGATCCACACCGGCACTTGCGGAAACCAGTACTGCATACAGAATCCAGCGGCAGTAAAGCTGGAGCCCAGCGCCACCGTCCAGGTAAGCCAATAAAGCCACGCCACGGTGTAGCCGGTCGCTGGGCCAAGATAGCGCGACGCATACAGATGAAAGGCGCCGGTTTCCGGCATCGCCACCGACAGTTCGCCCAGACATTGCATCACCAGCCACACCACCAGCGCGCCAATCAAATAGGCCAGCAGCGTCCCCGCCGCTCCGGTGGTCGAGATAATATAGCCGGTGTTAAAAAATAGCCCTGTGCCAATAACGCCACCGAGAGAGAGCATGATCAGATGGCGAGTTTTCATGGTGCGCTTGAGTTGCCCACCTTGTTGTTGTGTCGTTGTTTGCATTATTACCTTCTATACGTATGGACATCTAAACATCCAAAACAGAAGGAAGTTATACAATGATTGTTAAAGAATTGCAAAATGAGGGGGAGCGTCGGGCGGCAGAGTGCGCCCGACGTAAAGCAGGATTATTCGTCGAAGAACCAGTAGCCCTGGTTAATTAAATCCGTCAGTTCCTCGATAAACGCGGGGTTGTTCAGCGCGTCACCAAAATGGCGTTTATCCAGCGTGGTATAGCGGCACAGCGCATCGGCGGCCTGTGGCTCGCAGGTTTCCAGACGCTCGCTATTGATAAAGAAACTGTCGCCCACGTTCAGCACCCGCAGGCCGTTCAGGCGGCACAGGGTTTCGCCGTCTTGCAGCGCGGCGGCGACTTCATCGGCTTCATACGGTGGCTCGGCGGGCGCAATGTCCAGCTCATGGCGCGGCGTGGTCACAAAGCTGCCAAACCACTGTTTGAAATCTGTCGGCTGGCGAATCATATCGATCATCATGGTGCGCAGACGATCCAGCTCGTATTCCTCCACGCGACCGGCGTGATCGCGGCTGGTAAGATCAGGGTCGGTGTAATAGTTGCCGCCCAGATCGTTTTCCAGCGCGTAATCCGCGAAGCTGCTGATCAAGTCACGGCCATTTGGCCCACGGAAACCCACCGAGTAATTCAGCGTCGCTTCGTAGGTGTAGCCGTCATGCGGGAATCCCGGTGGAATATAGAGGATATCGCCCGCCGCCATTTCAACATCAATAATCGGCGTGAAAGGTTCGACGTGCAGCAGCGCGGGATGTGGACAAAACTGCTTTAACGGCAGCGCATCGCCCACTCGCCAGCGACGGCGGCCCATGCCCTGAATAATAAACACGTCATACGGGTCGATATGCGGGCCAACGCCGCCACCGGGCACGGAGAAAGAGATCATCAAATCATCCAGACGCCAGTCCGGCAGGACGCGGAACGGGCGCACCAGCTCAGCGGAAGGCTGATGCCAGTGGTTCACTGCCTGCGCCAGCAGCGACCAGTTTTCTTCCCCCAGATGGTCAAAATCCTCAAACGGGCCGTTGCTGGCCTGCCATTTGCCATCAACGTGGCTGACCAGACGGCTGTCAACGTCCATCTCCATCGCCAGGCCCGCCAGTTCGTCTGGCGTAATCGGGTCAACAAAATTTGGGAACGCATTCTTTAAAACCACCGGTTGTTTCTGCCAATATTTTTCCAGAAACTCCGGCCAGTTGATGTTCAGTTGATACGCCATATTTTCATACCATCAGTAGTGGGGTAGGCTCGATTATAAAGAGCCCCCCCAACGTCCTGCTTTGTGATGAATCAAGTGCAAGCGTACACTGATGAACAACATTCAGAACGGCGTGCCGTTCTGAATGGTTATCCATGCAAATAATGAATCTTTCCCGGCACATCTCTTTGAAAAATAATGCCGCTTTCTCTGGCCGCCTTACGCGGTTTCAACGCGATTTCGCCCCTGCTGTTTCGCCCGATATAACGCCGTATCGCTGCGCTGAATAAGCTCTGCGGCAATTTCCATAACACCTTGAATACTGCACACATACTGTGGAGAATCCCAGGTCATGACCCCCAGACTGATCGTCAACAGGCCGCCCAGCGGGCTGGTTTGATGGCGCAGTTTTAACGCCATCACCCGTTCACGCAGACGCTCTGCCACCACTAACGCCCCGTCAGCGCGGGTGTGCGGCAGCATGAGCAGGAACTCCTCGCCGCCGTAGCGAATCACACAGTCGTCCGGGCGCAGGCCACCTTTTAGCGCCCCGGCAACGTCGCGCAACACTTGATCACCGGCCAGATGGCCGTAGGTGTCGTTGTACAGTTTGAAAAAGTCGATATCCACCATACACAGCGAAAGCGGCGCGCCTTCACGCTGGGCGCGGGTTATTTCATAGTTGATCCGTTCGTCCATATAACGCCGGTTGAATAAGCCGGTTAAATGGTCGCGTTCGGCGTACTGCAATAGCATCTGGTTGGCGCTGGCAAGCTGCTGTTCTGCCAGTTTGCGGTCGGTAATGTCCATCCACGCCGAGGAGATTCCCGCCACGTTGCCGCCTGCGTCGTACACCGCTAGGGGCTTGATGTAGAAATAACGCCCATAGTGAAAAACCTCCCGACTGGCAATGGCTTTGCCGTTATCGAGCTGGATAAAATCTTGCTGAAATAGCAGGTGCCATTCCGGCATGATATCGCGAAGCGATTGGCCTATCAGCGCCTCCTCCGGTTGCCCCAACAGCACGCCCATCGCCTTATTCGCTTTGCTCAACCGCCCGCTGCGGTCAATAACACACAGCGCCAGCGGCGTATCCTGATAAATAGATTCAAGCTGCAATACGCGCTCGCCAAGCTGGGAGATATCGCGGTCAGTACCACGATAACCGCTAAATTGCCCGTGGTTGTTAAACAGAGGGATCGCGCTGGTTTCGATAATCACCACCTGCCCATCGGCGCGGCGGTTACGGTTAATTAACCCAGAGAAAGGTTGCCGTGCGGCGACGGCCTCGGCGAAGGTTTTTTCAAGCCGGGTCACTTCGCCTGGCAGCATAAAATCAAACGGCGTGCGCCCCAGTACCTCTTGCGGTTCATAGCCGAGCAGATTTTTTACCATCTCAGAGACCCACACATAGCGCCCCTGAGCGTCCACTTCCCACACCCAGTCCGTATTGTGATGCAAGAGATCCGCCAGCCGGTCTGAATCCGTGCGATTCTTCTGCGCACAGTGCTTATCCATTGCTATCCTGTCCTTATCTATTACCGGGTCACGGCAACGAGTGGTCATTAATTAACCACCACATCAACCAAAGCATAATGACCCGTCATTCAATAACCCTAAATGCTTTGATGAATCAACTTACTGCTCTATTTTATAACAAAAAAGAGGAGTCATCGCTGTGACTTTAATTCAATATTCATGTCCTAAATGTGCAAGCATTACAGAAATATCTGACATCGAAAAAATTAAAAACGCATCGGAAGAATACCCGTTGCAGTGCCATCACTGCGGTGAGAACTTCAGTAAATCCGCGCTGGTCAAGTGCGCGCGGCAAAAGGCGGAAGAGATGATTAATGTCGCGCTGTCACAGCTAAAAAAACGGTAATCGTAGCGCTAATACTATTTCTAATAATATCTTTCTTTTGCTGAAGTCATTATTTCATCGGTTTTACCAAACCGCTTAGTATTATATTTCCGAGCAATAATAAAAACGGGCGGCATACTTTGCCACCCGCTCGGTTTATTTAATCACTTAAGATTTAAGCTAATGCTTCAACTTCCATCATCACCGGATGAAAACGGCGCTGGAAATAAATAAGTCCGTGGCCTTGTTCTTCCGCCAGCGCAATATTCTGGATCTCCACCAGATACACTAAATGGCTGCCGATGGTCTGCACCTGACGAATCTCCCCTTCAAGGCTTGCCAACGCGCCTTTCAGTACCGGCTGCGCCAACACGCCACGCTGCCAGCCAGCAAGGCTAAAGCGTTCATCCATCGCCATACCGGTCATGCCAGCAAAATGGCGCGCCATGATTTCCTGTTCATGATTCAGCACGTTCACGCACAGTTTGCCGTTGCCCTGAAACACCGGATTCATGGCGCTGTTGGCGTTGATACACACCATCACCGACGGCGGCGTGTCCGTCACCGAACAGACGGCGGTGGCGGTTATCCCGCAACGGCCCGCTTCCCCATCGGTAGTAACGACGTTCACCGCTGCCGACAGGCTGGCCATCGCGTCACGAAAACGCAAACGTTGTTCATCTAATTGCATGATAACCCCTTTATTTCAGCAGCTTATCTAACATATTAATATCCGCATTATTGTGCAGATGCGGCACTGTCCAGCCGTGTTGGTCATATTCCGACAGGCAGCGATCAACCATCGACATCATTTTGTCCATGTTGCCCGAGGTCTGCGCCTGACGCAGGCATTGCAGGCGAATCTCATCCTGGCTGCCGGAGTAGTTGATCTCATACAGTTCGTGGCGGCCACCAAACTCGCTGCCGATGGCATCCCACATCAGCTTGAGGATCTTGATACGCTGGACGTGATCCATACCGTTCGATCCACGAACATATTTCGCCAGGTACTGATCTATCTGCGGATTATTCAGATCGCGCGCGCTCGACGGCAGATAGATCAACCCGCTGGTGACGTTACGTTCGATAATGTTTTTGATCTTGGCGTAGGCCATCGGCGCCATCACACGATAGGTTTGCAGCGCGGCGTGATCCGGCAAATACGCACCGTTGACCCACGGCGTGGCTTCCGAGCACATCGAGTCGCTCAGCGCCCAGAACATATTGCGCCACGCCACCACCTCACCGAGATCTGCCTGCACGCCACGGAACTCCAGCGTGCCAGTGCATTCCAGCGATTTTTTCAGCAGCGCGGTGATGAAATCCAGTTTCACCGCCAGGCGCACACAGGCCTGTAGCGGGTACATGCGGGCAAAACCGCCTTCCATTGTCCAGCGGCGACAGCGGTCAAAATCGCGATAAATCAGCACGTTTTCCCACGGGATCAGCACTTTATCCATCACCAGGATCGCGTCGTTTTCATCGAAACGGCTGGAGAGCGGATAGTCATACGGCGAGCCGGTGGCGCCTGCCACCATCTCGTAAGAGGCGCGAGAAATCAGCTTCACGCCTTCAGCATCCATAGGGGCGACAAACATCAGCGCAAAGTCAGGGTTCTCGCCCATCACCTGCGCGGAGCCAAAGCCAATCATGTTGTAATGAGTCAGCGCCGAGTTGGTGGCTACCACTTTTGCGCCGCTGACGATAATCCCGGCATCCGTCTCTTTTTCCAGTTTGATGTAGACATCTTTGACTTCGTCCGCCGGTTTATGGCGGTCGATAGGCGGGTTGACGATGGCGTGGTTAAAGTACAGGCCGGTTTCCTGAATGCGGGTATACCAGTTGCGGGCGTTCTGTTCAAACTGGCCGTAGAACGCGGGATTCGCGCCCAGCGCTGAGCCGAAAGCGGCTTTATAGTCCGGCGTGCGCCCCATCCAGCCATAGCTCAGGCGTGACCATTCGGCGATGGCGTCGCGCTGTTGGCGCAGGTCATCGGCACTTTTCGCCACGCGGAAGAATTTGTGAGTGTAGCCACCGCTGCCGGTATCGGTATTCCAGCACAGGGCGTCCTGCATATCCGGTTTGTGCAGCGCGTCGTATAACTGCGCTACGGAAGCGGCGGCATTGCGAAACGCCGGATGGGTGGTCACATCTTTAACCCGCTCGCCGTAGATGTAGATCTCACGGCCATCCTGTAGGCTTTTCAGGTACTCTTCGCCGGTTAACGGCCGTTTGGCGTCTGCGCGGAAATCTTCAGGTTTCATTGAGGGCCTCTTCAGTATTATCGGAATTTGTTAATCTAATGTTTTGTTATTGTTTCTTAATTGAAGCGTTTAAAGCGCTTTCGGTGAAGAGACTTTTAGGTCAACGGCGGGTACTTTTCAGGCGGGGTTGGGTTTTGTGAGCAAGGTCGCCCTCTCACCTCTGGGGAGAGGGGAATCAGGACACCGGGACTTTCTGCGTGCGAAACGCACTCGGTGAACAGCCCACCAAGCGATTAAAAAAGCGCGCGAAATAGGCCGGATCTTTAAACCCTAATTGCCAGGCAATTTCGTTCACCGCGCGGTCAGAAAACAGCAGCAGCCGTTTGGCCTCGCGCAGTTGGCGGTCAAAAATCAGCCGCTTCGGAGGCCGGTTAGCAAAACGGCGGCAAATATCAGTCAACCGCGACTCGGTTAAATGCAGTTCCGCTGCGTAATCCGGCACGGTCCAGTGGCGATGATAATGGCTGTCGATCATTTGGTTAAAGCGCTGAAATAGCTTCAGTTCACCGCGCACACCGCTGGCGGCGTGGTCATCCAGCGGCGCGTTACGCAATAACAGCGTGAACACCGCTTGCGCTAATAGCACCAACGTATGCTCACGCCCCGGCAACAGCGAGGTGGACTCACGCTGAATCAACGCCCAGTAATGCGCCAGCGCGGCCAACTCATCCGGCTTGTCGGCAAGCGACAGGCACATCCCCGGCAGGCCGAACGCCTCTCGCGTGCCGGGATAGAGTACCTCCAGCAGCGGCCACACCAGATCTTCCCGCACCGTCAGCACATGGCCATCGCTGTCCGACTCAGTAATAAACGCGTGCGGAACCGACGGCGGCGTCAGCACAAACAGCGGCGCCTGCACCGAGTAGCGGTGGTCATCGAGCTGCAATTCAATCTGCCCAGTATCGAGGAAATGCATCTGAAAATACTGGTCGTGACGATGCGCCTGCATATCGCGGCCAAAAAAGGCCGCCATACGCGCAAACGACTGATAATGCACATCTTCAGTCCCTAAACTTTCATCATATTCCTTGTTGATATCAATATTGGCGATTGAATGCTGGCACATACGGCCTCCTTACGGTGTCTTCTGTGCAGCCAAACCGCCCGCATCGCTGACTTCTTCACTCTGGCTCATCGGAATGCGGGTCAACACCAGCGCGCCAACAATCAGCAGCCCGGCGACAAACCACAGCCCGGAGCTAAAGCTGCCGGTGGCATCACGCAAAATACCAATCAACAGCGGGCTAACGGCGGAACCGACGTTACCAATAGCATTGATCACCGCCAGCGCCACCGCGCGCGATTGCAGGCTGATAGCTCTGTCCGGCGTAGTCCAGAAAATGGCCATCGCGGTAAACGATCCCACCGACGCCATAATAATGCCAATCAGTTGTACCGCACTGTGATGGGTTGCTGAGGCCAATAGCCAACCGGCGGCAGCGAACAGATACGGCAAAATGGTGTGCATTTTGCGCTCTTTGCGCCGGTCGGATCGGCGGCTCCACCAGATCATGCCGAAAATCGTACAAAACTGCGGGATCGCCGCCAGCAGGCCAATCATGATGTTGCTACTGCCGGTGTTAAAACTTTGCAGGATCTGCGGCGTCCAGATGTTAATCGCGCTCAGGGTGTTGGTCAGGCAGAAGTAGGCCAGAGTGTACATCAGCACCGCTGGAGTCAGCACTTCACGCAGGGTCGAGCGTGGCGTCGCGACGGCGGGAACCTGATGCTCCCGGTCACGCGCGATCATCGTTTTCAGCGTCCGTTTTTCTTCATCGTCGAGCCAGCCCGCTTTATCCGGCGTGTCGTTAAGGAAGAACCACGTCACCACGCCGAGGAGAACCGACGGCAACCCTTCCAGCAGGAACAACCACTGCCAGCCTTTCAGGTTGCCAACGCCGTCCAGCGCCAGAATATAGCCCGAGAGAATCGACCCCAGCATCATGGTGACCGGCATCGCAATCATAAACAGCGCGTTAGCACGGGCGCGGTAATACGCCGGGAACCACCAGGTCAGATAGACGAGTATCCCCGGCAGGAAACCGGCCTCGGCAATCCCTACCAGCATACGCAGCAGATACAGGGTGTGCGGGCTAGTGGCGAACATGGTGCAGGTAGAAGCAATCCCCCATACCACCATAATTCCCGCTATCCAGCGGCGCGCGCCAATCTTTGCCAGCATGATGTTGCTCGGAATACCGCATATCACGTAAGTGACATAAAACAGCGTCGCCGCCAGGCCAAACATGGTGGACGTCAGGCCAAGATCTTTGCCCATCGTCAGGCCCGCGAACCCAATGTTGATACGGTCTAAAAACGAAAAGACAAACAGCACAAACAGAAACGTAATCAGGCGACGGAATAACTTTTTGATCACGCGATGTTCTATTTCAACAGCATTATTATCGTTATGTTGCAGGGTAGAGGTCGTCATGATGTGCTCCACATCGTACGTTTAGTAGACGGATTTATTATTCTCTGTTGCTGTCACTGCATCGGTTTTAAAACGTGCCGCGAGCGCTTCCGCACTGCGTGCCAGTAGCGTGGTGTCCACGCCGACGGCGACAAACAGCGCCCCTAATTGCAGGTAGCGTTTCGCCAGCAGCTCATTAGCCATCAGAATGCCCGGCGCTTTGCCCGCCTGGCGAATCTGCACAATCGCATTTTCAATGGCTGCCTGAACTTCCGGGTGCTGCGGATTACCGGAAAAACCCATATCGGCACTAAGATCCGCCGGGCCGATAAACACGCCATCGACGCCTTCAACATCGAGGATCTGCGGCAGATTTTGCAGCGCCTCACGGGTTTCTACCTGTACCAACACGCACATTTCGTCGTTGGCGGTTTGCAGGTAATCAGGAATGCGGTTCCAGCGCGAAGCACGCGCCAGTGCGCTACCGACGCCGCGAATCCCTTGCGGCGGATAGCGCGTGGCAGCCACCGCCGCGCGCGCTTCCTCGGCGTTTTGCACCATCGGCAACAGCAGCGTTTGCGCGCCGACATCCAGCAATTGTTTAATCTGCACCGCATCGTTCCACGACGGGCGCACGACTGGTGCGCTAGGGTATGCCGCCATCGCTTGTAGTTGCGTCAGTACCGTTTGCACGTTATTCGGCGCGTGTTCACCGTCAATCAACAGCCAGTCGAAACCCGCTCCGGCAAGCAATTCCGCGCTGTAACTGCTGCTTAACCCCAACCACAGGCCAATCTGTGGGCGCTGGGCTTTCAACGCCGCTTTAAAGCTGTTTTGCATGGTGTTCTCCTTATACAAAGCGGCAGCTAATGGCGCCCATATTGCCGTAGTCAACGTGGAAGGTGTCGCCCTTACGCGCCGCCACTGGGCGAGTGAACGAGCCGCCGAGAATAATTTGCCCGGCTTCAAGCTGAACGTCGTACGGCGCGAGTTTGTTGGCAAGCCACGCCACGCCGTTCGCCGGATGGTTAAGCACCCCCGCCGCGACACCGGTTTCTTCAATGACGCCATTGCGATACAGCAGCGCGGAAATCCAGCGCAGGTCGAGTTCATCCGGGCGAATCGGCCGACCACCGAGGATCACCCCCGCATTGGCGGCGTTATCCGAGATAGTGTCGAACACTTTGCGCGGGCGCTGGCTTTCCGGGTCAACGTTGTGGCAACGCGCGTCAATCAACTCCAGTGCCGGAATCACGTAATCAGTCGCGTTGTAAACATCAAACAGCGTGCAGTTCGGCCCACGCAGCGGTTTTGCCAGCACGAATGCCAGCTCCACTTCGATACGCGGCACGATAAAGCGCTCGGTCGGGATGTCGCAGCCATCATGGAAAAACATGTCGTCGAGCAGCGCACCGTAGTCCGGTTCGCTGATTTGCGAGCTGGCCTGCATCGCCTTCGAGGTCAGGCCGATTTTGTGGCCTTTCAGTACGCGGCCTTCGGCAATTTTCATACGCACCCATTCACGCTGGACGGCGTAGGCATCGTCGATGGTGATGGTCGGGTAATCCAGCGAGACCTGACGGATCTGCTCGCGGGTTTGTTCGGCCTGATGCAGCCGTTGGGCTATCAGGGTATGGGTATGTTTATCGAGCATAATCAGTCCTGTGGTTTTGCCGGATAGCGCCTGGCTTATCCGGCCTACGGGCACATTCACACGTTATTTAAACAGCGCGTGGACGTTGTTTTGTTTGTAGTTAAGCGTGGGATGCAGCTCGTCTAGCTCAAACGACAGCGCCAGATAACGGCTGTCCATCAGCGCGGCGAAATGCGCTTTGATAAGCGCAAACAGCATCTCGCCCACGGACTCGCGGCTTTCCAGGCTGCGGCCTGCGCCAATTTTCAGCGTCATGTGCACAAACGCGTAGTCATGCAGCCCGTCCGCCATTTGCCAGGTATCCAGCCAATGGGCGCGGCTGCGAATCCCCCCTATCGGGAAAATTCCCGTGGCGGCGAGCGCCTCGTTAACTTTGGCGAACAGACCCGCTAAATCAGCCTGATCGCGGATGTTATCGGTACATTCAGCGATAAAATGCGGCATCGTGGTTCCTTACGCGGGCAGTGGGAAAACGGCGTTGACCTGGCCGGTTCCAGAGCTTGGGAACAGGTCGGTGATAAACTCAACCTTGCCGTCATATTTATCCCAGCCCAGCATTCCCAGCAGCATCACGGTGTCGTGCATGTTGCCTTCGCCGTAGCAATAGTCGGCGTACTCCGGCAACATGCTGCAAAACTCTTTGAACTGGCCTTCGCGCCACAGCTTGACCACGCGCTCGTCCATCTGGCGGTCAAACTCGCGGGTGTAGCTGTTCATCCCTTCTTCCGCGCGCTGATCGTCAATAAAGCGGTGCGACAACGAACCGCTGGCAAGCACCGCCACCGTGCCGTCGTATTGCGCGATCGCTTTCACAATCGCCTCGCCCAGGCGGCGGCTGTCAGCAAAATCATGCACCGTACAAAATGCCGAGATAGACACCACTTTGAAGTGCTTGTCCTCATTCATGTAGCGCATCGGCACGAGCGTGCCGTACTCCAGCTTAAGGCTCGGAATGTTGTGCGCTTTGGCGCGCACGCCCAGTTTCACCGCTTCGTCGGCAATCAGCTGCCCAAGCACCGGATTACCTTCGTAGTTGTAGGTCATGTCGCGAATAAAATGCGGCAGCTCGTTACTGGTGTAGACGCCTTCAAAATGGTCAGCGCAGTTGATGTGATAGGCGCTGTTCACCAGCCAATGGGTGTCGAACACAATGAGGGTATCGACGCCCATTTCGCGGCAACGCCTGCCAATCTCTTTATGTCCATCGATAGCCGACTGACGGCAACCGTGGTTTTTCCCCGGTAACTCAGAGAGATACATCGATGGAACGTGGGTAATTTTGGCCGCTAACGCTAATGTGCCCATATCAGACTCCCCATTTCGGAATGGGATGGTCGCCCATAGAAATGCAGACGTTTTTCATTTCCGCGAACACTTCAAAGCTGTATTCGCCGCCCTCGCGCCCAGTGCCAGAAGCCTTCACACCGCCAAACGGCTGGCGCAGGTCACGGACGTTTTGAGTGTTAACAAACACCATGCCCGCTTCGATGCCGCGCGCCAGACGCAGCACTTTGCTGACATCCTGCGTCCAGATGTAAGACGCCAGGCCATATTCGACATCGTTAGCCAAACGCAAACCTTCGGCTTCGTCTTTGAACGGCAGCAGGCAGGCGACCGGCCCGAAGATCTCCTCTTGCGCCACACGCATCCGGTTATCGACATCCGCTAGCACGGTGGGGCGCAGGAAGTTGCCGCCACGCAGGTGCGCGGGCAGGTCAGTCGGTTTGTCCGGCCCGCCCGCCAGCAGGGTTGCACCCTCTTCAATGCCGATACGGATATAACCGGAAACTTTTTCCCAATGTTGCTGGCTAATCAGTGCGCCCACCTGAGTGTTCGGATCCGTTGGGTCGCCCACGCGCAGACGGTTGGCGCGTTCGGCAAAACGCTTCACGAACTCCGGGTAAATGCTTTGTTGAATGAAAATGCGTGAACCGGCGGTGCAGCGTTCGCCGTTGATAGAGAAAATGGTGAACAGCGCGGCGTCGAGCGCCCGTTCAATATCGGCGTCTTCAAAAATCAGCACCGGAGATTTGCCGCCCAGCTCCATCGAATATTTTTTCAGCCCAGCGTTTTTCATGATGTTGCGCCCGGTCGCCGTGCCGCCGGTAAACGACACCGCCCGCACGTCGTGGTGGCGCACCAGCGCATCGCCCGCCGTCGCGCCGTAGCCCTGCACTACGTTGAGCACACCTGCTGGAATTCCCGCTTCCAGCGCCAGCTCCCCCAGACGGTCAGCCGTTAGCGGCGACAGTTCAGACATTTTCAGCACCGCCGTGTTACCCAGCGCCAGGCATGGCGCAACCTTCCAAGTGGCGGTCATAAACGGCACGTTCCACGGCGAAACCAGCGCGCACACCCCCACCGGTTGCACCAGCGTGTAGTTGAGCATCTTGTCATCAACCGGATAAGTTTTGCCGTTCATCTGCTGGCACACTTCAGCGAAAAACTCGAAGTTGTGTGACGCGCGGGGGATCAGCACATTTTGGGTCTGGTGAATCGGCAGGCCGGTGTCGGCGGTTTCCATCGCCGCAATTTCCGGCACGTTTTGGTCGATTAAATCGCCCAGACGACGCATCAGCCGCGCGCGTTC
The DNA here is from genome assembly GCF_059725275.1 of Kluyvera fluvialis. Lineage (NCBI taxonomy): Bacteria > Pseudomonadati > Pseudomonadota > Gammaproteobacteria > Enterobacterales > Enterobacteriaceae > Kluyvera > Kluyvera fluvialis. The sequence continues at coordinate 3,815,495 of NZ_AP046142.1, forward strand.
TTTCATTGGCAGACCCGCCCATTTCGGGAAGGCCTCTTTCGCTGCCGCTACCGCCTGGCTCACTTCCGCCTCACCGCCAGAAGCCACTTCCGCCAGCACTTCGCCGGTGGCGGGGTTAGTGGTGTGGAAGTAGTCATTCCCCGCCACATTTTTACCGTTGATCCAATGATTTATGGTTTTCATTTCGCAGTCTCCTCACTGACAATTCGGTTGACCAGGCGGCCCACGCCTTCCACTTCCACCACCACTTCGTCGCCCGGCAGTACATTGGACAAGCCTTTCGGCGTGCCGGTGGCAATCATGTCGCCCGGGCTTAGGGTCATAAATTGGCTTAAGTAGGCAATCAGGAAAGGGACGCTGAAAATAAGGTCGGCGGTCGTGCCCTGCTGGCGCAGTTCGCCGTTGACGAAAGTGCGCAACGTCAGATTGTGCGGGTCGGGAATCGCCGCTTTCGGCACAATCGTTGGCGACATAGGGGTCAGGCCGTCACGGCTTTTCACCCGCAGATTCGGGCGGTAGTAGTTTTCCAGGTAATCGCGGATGGCGTAGTCGTTGCACACGGTGTAACCCGCCACGTAATCCATCGCCTCGGCTTCGCTGACCTTGCGCGCCGTTTTACCGATAACCACCACCAGCTCAGCCTCGTAGTGCATGTACTCGATGTTATTCGGGCGCACCGACGTCTGCCCGTCGCCGGTTAAGGTATTCGGCGCTTTGAGGAATACCAGCGGTTCTTCCGGCGGTTTAAATTCCAGCTCGCTGGCGTGGTCGGCGTAGTTCAGCCCCAGCGCAAACAGCGTGCCGTGCGGGTGCGGCAACAGTGGGAAGGTTTTCGGCGTGGTGATTTGGCGCTCATCGACCACGGGGTTTTCAAGCGGCGGGAAACCTTCTGCCACAATCCGCAACCGGTCGCCGGGATGAATTGCCACGCGCGTTTGTGGCGTCCCCAGCAAGATGGCATCGCCCGGGTTCAGGGTGGCAAATTCGCTCAACGCACTCAGCAGTTGGGCGGCATTGCGTTGCAGGTCGGCGGTGTTCCAGCTATCCACCTGGTGGCCGTTGATTTCAGTCACGATAGTCAGGTTATCGACATTTTTCAGCGCCACCGTTTCGCCCATCGGGCAAAAACCGTCGCGGCATTTCGCCTTAATCGCCGGGCGGTAGAAGCTCTCCTCCGGCAGGCTGATGTCGTTGGCCAGCGCGTAACCGGCGATGTACTGCGCGGCGTTTTCCTCGCTCACTTTGCTCGCGGTTTTTCCAACCACCAGCGCAACCGTTGCCCCGCTTTGCACTGTTTCACCCTGTGGATACGGCACTGGCTCGCCGCCACCAATGACGGTATTGCGCGGTTTAATAAACCACACCGCCGTTTTCGGCGGGGTTTGATAAGGGGCTTGCTCAAACGCTTCACGCCAGGCATCCAACTGGCTGCGGTGGTTAAGCGCCACGGCGAAAACAGTACCTTTCATCTACAGCTCCTTAGAGACAGTGCTTATTTCATTAATATGTTAATGATGTGTTTTATTCCTCCTGTGGTTATTTAGCAAACAGAAGTAGATAATTTGTGACTTGATTAACAATAATTTCACACTTAAAATATTTATTCTTTATTTATCAGGCAATTATTAAAAACGGATTTAGTGAGCAATCTATCCAGGTAAAAAATCACTGTTGATAAAAACAACATTGCTATATTGTTCATATATTAACGATAGGCAGTTTGGGGACGCACAATGCATGATTCTTTAACCATCGCGCTGATGCAGGCGCGCGAGGTGGCGATGGGCTATTTCCGCCCGATTGTGAAGCAGCACAACCTCACGGAGCAGCAGTGGCGTATTGTCCGTGTGCTGGTTGATAACCCGTCGATGGATTTTCACGATTTGGCATTCAGCACCTGTATTCTGCGCCCTAGCCTGACCGGTATTTTGACGCGCATGGAGCGCGATGGCCTGGTGCTTCGCCTGAAGCCGGTAAACGATCAGCGCAAGCTGTATGTTTCGCTCACCAAAGAGGGGTATGCGTTGTACGAACGGGCGCAAGCGCAGGTGGAAGCGGCGTATCAGCAGATTGAAACAAAATTTACGCCGGAGAAGATGCAGCAGTTAACCGCCCTGCTGCACGAATTTATTGCTCTGGAAAAATAACCGACACCGCCTGTTTTACTCACCAATCATCGCCTGATGGCGCTGGTTGTAGGCCGGATAAGGTGCTTGCGCCGCCATCCGGCAATCCGCACCATTCTGCCTGATGGCGCAAGTTTGTAGGCCGGATAAGGCGTTTACGCCGCCATCCGGCAATCCACACCGTTCTTGCCTGATGGCGCTGGTTGTAGGCCGGATAAGGCACTTGTGCCGCCATCCGGCAATCCGCACCGTTCTGCCTGATGGCGCTGGTTGTAGGCCGGATAAGGCACTTGTGCCGCCATCCGGCAATCCGCACCGTTCTGCCTGATGGCGCCGGTTGTAGGCCGGATAAGGCACTTGCGCCGCCATCCGGCAATCCGCACCATTCTGCCTGATGGCGCTGCGCTTATCAGGCCTACGCAGGTTTGTACGCCGCCATTCTCACACTGCACCATGCCACATAACGCCACATACCATCCGTCATAGAGAATAGCTGGCTTATAAATATCGCGATGCCTTTTCTGCACTTTTTTAAATCCACCAAAGACATTTGCCATTTACATTTGCTAATATATGTAAGAAGAAAATCAGGATATCCTCATAAGAAATCATCAATACACCTTAGCCTTTGCTAAACTGGTTGATGTAACGAGAGATTTATTTTTATTTTCATGTAAGTGGCATAAAACAAACTCGAATTACACCAAATATAGAATAATCTTATTAAGGAATGGGCTAAAAAATGCTTAGCCATCGGATTAGAATTAAGCGACGAGGGTACTCCATTGTTGCTAAATTTATTGATTTTGCATCAATGAATTTTTCATCAATATTATTCTTTTACTTATTTTCGCAACAAGATTTTTACAATGGCATCATATTTAGCATTCTGTTTTCCATTGTTTTCCTGTTAATAGGTGAATATACCAGCGTTTATAACTACCGAATCAAAAGTCTCCGCCTGTCAGAATTCCCTCGCTTCGCCGGAACCTGCCTGCTGTCGTTTGTTTTTATGGAAGTTTTAAGAATTTCATTCAATTACTTCAACGACATGCACCTTACTGGCCTTTGGGACTTCCCACTGTTTCCGCCGCCGCTGCTGCCTTACGCAGTGCCGCTGCTAACGGTGTTCATTGTCAGACTAGTTTTGATCAAGCGCTTTAAGCAGAAAAGACTACGTATTGCTATCGTGGGTATGACCCCAGCGGGTTTAGCCGCAGAACAAGAACTATTGAAAGAATATAGCTGGGAAAAGATTGACTTAGCTTATTATGACGACAGATGTGAAAGTCGCTTTGGTTATCTCACCCAAGCCCCTTATCGCGGTAAAGTCAATGACCTGCTGGAACAAGCAAAAAAAGGGGAATTAGACGAGATTTATATTGCTCTGCCAATGGCAGCAGTAGAGCGTATTCGTCATTTTCTCGCCATGATGTCTGACACCACTGTCGATACATTTATTGTTCCTGACCTCTACGCATATAGTTCGCATACCACCGAAGTTCGCATGATAGGTAATATGCAAGCAGTTAGCATTCTCAGTTCGCCCTTTGATGACGGTGGCGCAATAATAAAACGTGCAGAAGATTTGATCCTCGGCACTTTAATAACGCTTCTTATTTCACCATTAATGCTATTTATTGCTATCGGCATCAAGCTCACCTCGCGCGGGCCGGTGATATTTAAGCAAGATCGCTATGGTTTAAGCGGTCAAAAAATCACGGTGTATAAATTCCGCTCAATGCGCGTGATGGAAAACGCCGATGTCGTGGTACAGGCAACCAAGCAAGACCCGCGCGTCACGCGATTTGGTTCATTCCTGCGCCGTAAATCACTGGATGAGCTGCCGCAGTTTATTAACGTTATCCAGGGCCGTATGTCGATTGTCGGGCCACGCCCTCACGCCGTTGCGCACAACGAGGAATATCGCCAGATAGTTAATAACTACATGATTCGCCACAAGGTAAAACCGGGCATCACCGGGCTGGCGCAGGTCAACGGCTACCGTGGCGAAGTGGATACTCTGGATAAGATGGAAAAACGCATCCAGTACGATATCGACTACATTCAAAACTGGTCACTGTGGTTGGATATTAAAATCATCCTGAAAACCATGACGAAAGGTTTTTCCGGTGAAAACGCCTACTAGTGCGCTATTGCTTGCCGGTTTAGCGGCCATGCCTTCGGCGTGGGCGCTTCCGCAGCCGAAATCACATGTCGGCGTGGCTGGCATTGATTTTCAAAGCCAGGTCACCGCCAACTACGGGCAGGTCAGTAATGTGACCTATCAGCCGTGGGCCAAAAACGAAATCAGTTCGTCGTATTATCACGTCAGCCCAATGCTGCGCATGATTGGCGACCGCTATGAAGACCATTATCTGCTGATGTATTCCGGCGATTATCGCCGTTATACCCAGGACAGCGCCGACGACTATAGCAACCACTTTTTACGTTTCACCGGCCAGTGGCGCTACGGGCAGATGCACGGTTTAAGCGTGGATTTGCAAGACACGCTGGGCCATGAAGAGCGCGGTAGAGGCATTAGCGAAGGCTTTCTGCCAGAGCAGTTTAAAGCGTTTGGTATTGATAAGCCGCTGAATACGCGCTTTCTCAGCAGCGAAGTGCGCTACAGCTTTGGCGCGCCGGAAGGCCGGGGCAAAGTTGAAACCGCCCTCCTCTATAAGCAATTGCGCTTTAAAAAGCTCGACGATGTGCGCGCGGCGGATGGCGATTTTTATCAGTACATCCGCGATCAGGAGTGGCATGAGCCAAGCCTGGTGGTCGAGCTGTTTGATATGTACAGCAAAAATAACCGCTTCCGCTATAGCTTTATTACCAACCAGCGGCGCTATGAAACGACATCGCTGAAAGACAGCAACGAGTACTATCTGCTGTACGGTTATAAGGGGCAAATCACCGGTAAAACCCACATAGATGCCAACGTGTCCTGGCTGTACAAGCAGTTTATCACCGCGCCTGATGCACAGGATTTCAACGGTCTGAACTGGAACGTTGAGCTGGTGTGGAAACCCCTTCAGCACTCGGCGTGGACGCTGCACAGCGATCAGCACATTAAGGACCCATCCGAAGTGGGCGGCTATATCCAGGTGATGGAAAACGGCCTGGCCTGGACGCACCATTGGTGGGTTGACCGTTTATCAACCACCATTGATTACACCTACGTGACTGAAACCTATAAAAAGCAGGTTAACCATCGCAAAGACCGTGATGGCCTGCTGACATTGAGCGCAAGCTATGACTTCCGCCCTTCCATCAATTTTGAACTGAAGTATCAGAAAGACACGCTGCGTTCAAACAAGGAGACCGACTCGTTCTTTATTGGGCCAAACTACGAGCGAGAAGTAGATAGAACGCTGGGTTATAACAACCAATTGATTATGTTTACGGCCAGGGTACAAATCTAACGTGAAAAATTTAATCGCGATGTTTCTCCTCCTCTGTTGCAGCCTGGTGACGGCGTGCAGTACGCCAACACCGTTAATGGACACGCCGTCGAAGGATAACCGTTACTGGTTGGGTGAAGGTGACCAGGTCAGTATCACGGTAGCCGGTGAGCCGGATATGACCATGCGCTTTTTGCTCGATAGCAGCGGCACCATCGTCTTCCCCTACATTGGGCAACTCGTGTTATCCGGTAAAACGCCGGAAGAGGTCAGCGCGGAGCTAACCAAACGCCTGCGCGGTGATTATCTGCAAAACCCGATGGTGACCGTTACGGTCACCCAGTTCCGTAATATTTATATTCTCGGCGAAGTGGAAAAACCGGACGGCTACCCCTGGCAGCCGGGCCTGACCGTTGAGAAAGCGCTGGCGCTGGGTGGCGGTTTTACCGACCGCGCGGATAAACACGACCTGAGTATTCGGCTTTCTGGCAGTAATACGCTGCTGGAGAACGTGGATGTCCGTCATTCGCTGCATCCTGGGGACACGGTCATCATTGGTATGAGCTTCTTCTGATATGAAACTATCGATGGTTGAGCAAGGAAAAAAAATGGAAAACGTGGTGGAGTTTTCCCGATACACCCGCCAGATCCGCAGCAAAATCTGGCGTCTTCTGGCGGTTGTTGTCGTCACCGCCGTGGTCGCCTATCCGCTGATTAGGCTTATCCCGTCTAAATATGTCGCCACCTCGGCGGTGATGATTAAGGCGCTGCAAGACGATACCACGCCGCTGCCGCAGCTTAGCCGCTATGACGCCACCCGCAGCGATTTCTACGAAACGCAGTATGCGCTGGTGCAGTCGCGCGTGGTGCTGCAAAAAGCGATTACTCGCCTTCAATTAGACCGTGAGCCAACGTTTAACGGCGGCATTGAAGCCAGCCAGTGTACGGCGGATAACGCCGCGCAGCGTATGGAAAGCACGCTGAAAAACGTGGTCAATAACCTGTCGGTGAGCGGCGTGCGTAACACCCAGTTAATTGACATCAGCTATCAGTCACCGTCGGCGGAAATAGCGGCAAACGTCGCGAACGGCGTAGCGCAGGCGTATATCGATGCCTCGGTTGAGCAAAAGCACAAGGCGACGAAAGAAGCCCAGGCCTGGAACCAGCAGCAGATGGATCGCGTGCAGCAGCAAATGGTGGAGCAGAAAGCCGCCATTGACGATTTTCTGAAAAAAGAGGATCTGCTGACGTTCCGTGGCGTCGATGGCTTTGAAACCGAGCAGTTGGGCATTATCACAAACCGTCTGGCTGACTCCACGCAGCGCCGTATTGCCGCCCAGGCGCAGTACGATGAAGTGCAAAAAGCACTGGCAGACCACGCCCCGGAAGACATTATCTCCCTGCCGCAGTTTTCCGACCATTCACAGATTCAAGACTTGCGCATTGCGCTGACCCAAACGCGGCGCAGCCTGGCGGAGCTACGTAAACGCTATGGGCCGAAGCACGATAAAATTCTTGAAGCGCAGGCACAGGTCAGCGCGGTGAACGGGCAAATTAGCCAGGTCATCAGCGAACTGGCACGCGGCGCACGCCAGCAGTATCAGGCCGCGCTGGACGATGAAAACCACTACAAGGCGATGCTCGACAGCCAAAAAGAGAATTTCCAGCAGTTGGCGGGCAAACGCGACCAGTACAACACCATGATGGCGGCGCTGAATAAAACGCAGGAGCTGTATCAAACCCTGTATCAACGCTCGCACGAGCAGGCGCTGTCGCTGTCGCTCGACCAACCGGACGCGCTGATTTCAGACCCCGCCGTGCCGCCGGAACGCCCAGCCAAACCGAATAAACCAATGCTGTGGATGATTGTCGTGGTACTCGTTAGCCTGCTGTATCTGGTGTGGCTGATTGTTGGTGCGGCGCTCAACAACACCCTGAATAGCATGAGCCAGTTGGCGAAAAGCCTGAATCTGCCCGTCCTCGGTGAGCTGCCGGTGTTCACCGAGTCTGACGACCGTCAGGCGCTGCTGACGCGGCTATTTAACGACCCGCTGCGCGCCGATTTAGTCCATGCGATTCGTACCCAGTTAATGCTGATGACCCCGTCGCCGCAGAGCGTGGCGCTGGCCTCCGCACAGCCGGGCGAAGGCCGTACGCTGGTCGCCCAGGCGCTGGCGCGATCGTTTAGCGTCGATCAAAAAACGCTGCTGATCGATATGGATTATGCCAACGATACAGGCCTGTCAGACGCGAAAACGCCGGGGCTAGCCGAGGTGATTTTAGGCAGCAAAACGCTGGATGAGGTGTTAGTGAAACAGTCTGACCATCTCACCTTCTTACCGCGTGGCCATCTTAGCGGCTCTGCCCTGCTGATGCTGACATCACCGCAGCTTACGGCGCTTCTCGACACTCTGCGCACGCGCTATCAACGCATCATTATCGACACGCCAGCCGCCAGCCAGGCGCAGGACTGCCAACTGATTGGCCGCCTGTCTGACGGAGTGCTGTTGGTGTCGCAGGCCGGACGTTTACAGGCCAGTGAACTGCAAGCGCTGCAAGACACTTTACGCCGCGAGCACTGCACACTGGTTGGCGCGGTGCTCAACAAAGTGAGCGATGACAACCTGGAAAGCAAAGAGGGCGACCGCCTTATCCACCAGCAGGTGGGTGAGTTTATCGCACCGGTGAAATCACGATGAATTTGTTACGCAGCATTACGACCATTGCCAGTTCATCGGTTGTCTCTCAGCTTATTGGCGCACTGTCTATTTGGTTTATTTCGCATAAATACGGCATGGCGGAAGTGGGGATTTACTCACTGATTTACAGCATTGTGCTGGTTGGCGCGCAGGTGTGCACGTTTGCCTCGCAGTTGCTGATCCCCCGCCAGCCAGACGATGAGCAACTGGCGCGGAACGTCGCTTTCTGCGTGATCCAGAGCCTGATTATCGCCATCCCTTACGCGGTGCTGACTTCGTGGTTATTCCACCAGGATGTGCTGTTCCTGTACCTGCTGACGCTGAGCTACGCGCTGGTTCTGGTGGCGGAAAACCTGTCGCTTCGCACGGGGAATTACCGTTTTCTGGTGTTCCAGCGGATGATGGTTTCCGTAGTGGTGATTGTCGCCCTGCTGGTGACTTCTCACGCGGCGGCCTTTTACTGGCTGTGGACAGCAGAAATGTTGCTGCTGATTACCGGCTGTATTATTCACACCTTCCGCCTGCGCACCCTGCGTTGGGCGCACTGGGGAATCAAAAGCAACGTCGCGTTCTTCCGTGAGCATCGCCATCATCTGAGCAAAGTGGGTACGGCTGAAGTGCTGGCGATGGTGAACAACAACTTGCCTATCATGCTGATTAACTTCTGGTTCTCGGCGCTGACGGCGGGTTATTTCTCGGTAGTCATGCGCTTTTGTCTGTCGCCGGTAACTATTGTCGGCAACGCGGTGCGCAACTCCATTTTCTCGAAATGGTCGATGGATTTCCGCCAGCAGACCTTTAACTACCCGGAATATAAAAAGGTACGTTTGTTACTGCTGGTGCTGGCGGTGGTCTGCACTCTCGGCGTGCTGATTTTCTACCCGCTGGTGATGAAACTGGGCTTTAGCGCCGAATGGATAGCCTCTGTGCCGTCTTCCCGCTATATCCTGCCGTACCTGTTCCTGGCGCTGGCGATTAGCCCGTTAACCGTTATTGAACTGATTTTTGGCTCTCACTTTTACTTCCTGCGCATTCAGGTCGAGCAACTGGCGATTACCCTGCTGGCGTTTTTGGTGCTGCCGTATTTCGGCCAGAGCTATCCGGTGGCGGTACTGACGTTCTCACTGTTGACGCTGCTGCGTTATCTGTTCATCTGGCGACAGATGAATAAACGCGCGGCGAAACTCAGCCAGCAAATGGCGCATCCATGATCCTCAATAACGCGCTGTGGCTGCAAATCTACACCCTCGTTACGCTGTTATTTTGCGGTGTGGTGCAGTATTTCACCGGCATTCTGGCGGTGCTGTGGCTGCCGGTTATTATGGCCTTTGCAACTGCCGGGATGCTGCTGATGCAAACCCGGCATACGCCGCTGGCGCTAGATTTGTCCGAGATGATGCTGCTGGTTATCTATCTCTGTTTTCTGCTGCTGGCGCTTATCAGCACCTATTTGCAGGGCGGCGTCACCGTCACCATTATCGGCATCAAAAACGAAATCGGCATGTCGCTGGTGCTGTTTTGCCTGCTGCTGGGGTTTTGTCGCGAGTCGCAAATTTATCGCGTTAGCCGCCTGTTGTACTGGGTGTTTTACGCCCAATTCCCACTGGTGATTTACCAAATTTTGATTGTGCTACCAAAGCGTGTCGCCGCGCGCGGGGAGTATGAAAAATGGGATTCCGTGGTTGGCACTTTCGGCGGCGACCCAATGGGCGGCGGCAACACGGCGGTGATGGGCATGTTTTGCCTGCTGATTATGCTGATGAAGCTGTCCGAGCTAAAACACGGCGTGACCACCTGGCGCTCGGCGGGGGTTCATATTGGCCTTGCGTTTATGCTGTGCGTGATGGGCGAGATAAAATTTATCATTCTGCTGTCGCCGTTTTTGATGGCGCTGGTGTGGAGTATGCCGTCCTGGGTGAAGGGCGTCAGCAAGGTGACGCTCAAAACGCTGCTGATCATTTTTGCGGTGATGGGCGGGCTGATTTCGCTGGCGATTATGGTGCTCTCCGCCGGTTACTCATCGGCGTTTGGCGGCGCAGCGGGGAAAAGCTCGCTGAGCATCTTCCTCGACTCTCTCGACTATATCTTTGATACCAACTACATCATGGCCGCCACCGGTGAGCTGGGGCGTTTGACGACCATTTTCTTCTGGGCGAAACACAGCGACATGTGGGGCATTTCAAGCCAGCTATTTGGCTACGGGCTGAATGCCACCAACAGCGGCAGCGCCGTTTCTGCGGGCTATCTCAACTTGATATTCCACCTGGTGCTCGACTCCACCTCTCTCAGCATGTTGCTGTGGGAAGTCGGCATTATCGGCACGGTGCTGTTTATCGGCCTGCTGCTGTGGATTATCCGCATCACCTGGCCGCGCCCGTCGCTCGATATCAATCAATTAGATAACCAAGATAAACAACTGCTGAGCTACGGCCCGGCGTTTACCGTTTTTATCATCGGCTGTCTGCTTAGCCTGCCTTATAGCCAGACATTGATGATCACGCCTTTATTGCAATTTTTGTTTTATCTGACGAGCGGTTCGGCCCTGGTCATTCGCCGCACCGTTCATCGTTCAAGCCGGAGGGAGTATGAGTAACCTGCCTTTTATCACTGCCAGCATTAAGACCTTTAATGAGGCAAAAGGCATTGAGAAAACCATAGACAGCATCGATAGACAGTTGGCGGCATACCCGCACGAAGTCATCGTCGCCGATAGCCTGTCTACCGACAACACCCGCGAATTGGCCAGTGCCAAAGGCGCGACGGTGGTGTCATTACTTCACCCGGAAGAACGCAGCTGCGGCGTCGGTCACCAGTTGGGTTATTTGCATAGCCACGGCGAGTTTCTGCTGCTGATGGACGGTGATATGGAGCTGGACGAAGGCTTTATTGATGCCGCCGTGGCCTTTTTACAGTCTCATCCTGACTATGCGGGCGTGGCAGGCCGCGTGACGATGGACGAAGGCAGCAACTACGAGTTTAAGTCGCGCAAACAGCGCATCGACCGAATCTATCCGCTGGGCGATTGCGATCACCTGGCGGGCGGTGGCTTGTACCGACGCAGCGCCATTGAGAAAGTGGGCTACCTCACGCATCGTGGGCTGCACGGCTATGAAGAAGCAGAGCTGGGGATTCGCCTGCTTAGCGCAGGTTTTAAACTTCACCGTTTGGATGTGCCCTACTTCAGCCATACCTCGCATACCCTGCCGACTTTCGCCATGCTTCGCTATCGCTGGAAAAACCGTTTCCTGAGCTGTTCTGGCGAGCTGCTGCGCAGTTCATGGGGTAAACCCTGGTTCCGCGATGCCTTAAGCATTGCCCGTAACGAAATCATTTTTACCCTGTATGTGCTGGGGCTGCTGGCGGTGTTGTTCACCGGGCATCCGCTGCTGTGCGCCCTTTCGCTGCTGCCGCTGGTGCTGTTTATTTTGTTAAAAACCGTCAAGAACCGTTCACTGTTCGCTGGTCTGCATAGCGTTCTGAACCTGACGGTGTTTTCTGCCGGGTTGATTCGTGGGCTACTGACCCCGATGCCAGACCCCTTGCAGCCACCGGAAAATACCGTTGTCAGTCATCAGGATGCGGAAAAATGAAAGTCCTGCTCGTTAATAAGTTCTTCTTTATCAAAGGCGGCGCTGAAACCGTCTATTTCCAGGAAAGTGACCAGCTCAAAGCGGCGGGGATCCAGGTGATGGATTTCGCCATGCAGCATAAGAGCAATTTTGCCTCGGCCTATTCCGACTGGTTTGTCAGTAACGTCGATTATCACGGTCGCGATGGCATCATCGGCAAGGTCAAAACGGCCATCAACTTTATCCATAACAGCGAGGCATGTCAGAAATTTAACGACCTGCTGCTGCGTGAAAAACCGGATATTGTGCATTTCCATAATATTTATCATCAGCTTACGCCGTCGATTATTGGCATTGCCAGGCGCTTTGGCTGCAAAACGGTACTGACCGCGCACGACTACAAAATTATCTGCCCGTCTTACACCATGCTGCGCGATGGTCATATCTGCGAAGCCTGTCTGGATGGTTCGGTCTTTAACGCCTTCCGCTACCGTTGCCAGGAAGGATCTGCGGGCAAAAGCCTGCTGCTGTCGCTGGAAGCGCTGTGGCAGGATCTGGCGCGCAACTACCACAAACTGGACGCCATTATTTCGCCGAGCGCATTTTTGCGTGAGAAAGTGATTCGTAAAATCACCGATGTGCCCGTAGAGGTCATCGTCAACGGCATTGATGATAGCCAGCCGATTGGCGACAACCGCGACGAGGGCTACTTCCTGTTTATTGGCCGTCTGAGCCGGGAAAAAGGGGTCGCTACGCTTGCGCAGGCGCATCAGCAGATGAAACACCGTCTGCCGCTAAAAATTGCCGGTGATGGCCCGCTGTATAAAGACCTGGTCGCGCGCTTCCCGGGGGCGGAATTCCTCGGCTATCAGCAGCAAGGCGAAGGGCTGAATAACCTGATTCGCCACGCCCGCGCGGTGATTGTCCCTTCCGAATACTACGAGAACTGCTCGATGTCGGTGCTGGAAGCAATGTCGTTTGGCAAGCCGGTCGTTGGCGGCAACATCGGCGGTATTCCAGAGCAAATTCGTGATGGCGAAGAAGGACGGCTGTTTGAACCCGGCAATGTGACCGAACTGGCCGCGATTCTGGATGAGCTATCCTGCGACCCCGACGGCGCGCGCCAGCTTGGCGAACGCGCCCGCCAGCGCTTAGAGAGCAAATACTCGCTGCGTGTACACATGGAAGCGTTAATCGCGCTGTACCAGAAATTGCTAAATGGAATGCCTAATGACTAAGCGAATCACCGTGCTGGGAACGCGCGGTATCCCTGATGTGCTGGGCGGCGTGGAAACGCATTGCCAGAATCTTTACCCGGCGATTAAAGCGCATAACGATGTCGATATATGCGTGATTGCCCGCTCACCGTATGTGACCTATCGTCGCGGCGTCTATCGGGGGGTAAAAACACGGGCGATTTGGGCACCAAAGAAAAAGTCGCTGGAAGCGATTGTCCATTCAACGCTCGCCGCACTGGCCTCTCGCGTTGACGGCTCTGACGTGGTTCACGTTCATGCCGTCGGTCCTGGTTTGGTGGTTCCCCTGCTGCGCTTGCTGGGTAAAAAAGTGGTGTTTACCCACCACGGGCCAGACTACGTGCGCCAAAAATGGGGCGGCTTCGCACGCAAAATGTTGATGCTTGGCGAGCGCTGGGCGGTGAAATACGCCAATGAAGTTATCGTGATTTCTGAGGTGATTAATACGCTGATTCAGGAACAGTATGGGCGTAATGACGCGCATTTGATTCCAAATGGTGTGCATCTTCGGCCACCGCTGGAGGGCGAAATCGCGCATAACGTGCTGGATGCCTATTCGCTAAAACCGCGTGAATACGTGGTGGCGGTGAGCCGTTTTGTGGAAGAAAAAGGGCTGCATGATCTGATTGCCGCCTGGAAGCAGTCCGATATCCGCTGGCCTTTAGTGCTGGTGGGCGATGCCGACCACCCGACGCAGTACAGCGAAAAGCTCAAACATCTGGCGCGTGAAACGCCAGGGGTTATCCTGACCGGCTTTGTCAGTGGCGATACCTTGCAGGCCATATTCTCACAGGCGCGGCTGTTCGCGATGCCCTCTTACCATGAAGGCCTGCCGATTGCGCTACTGGAGGCGATGTCGTATTCATTGCCGGTCATCATCAGCGATATTCCGGCTAATCTTGAAGTGGGGCTTGAGGCAGAGGCTTATTTTCCGGTGGGCGATGTCGCCGCGCTGGCGGCAAAAATAGCCCAACGAATCGACTTGCCAGGCCAGGATTACCAAAACTATCTGACCCGTTACAACTGGGATACTATTGCCGAGCAAACCATGCAGGTTTACCGACAGTTGCTCAATAACAAAACAGGCTAATTTTTTGGATAAAACGAACAAACAGCCCTATGCGCTGGAGCGTTTTTATCGCTCTCTGGACGAAGAAACCATCAACTCGCTAACGGAAAAACAGAAGCAGGCGCTGGAGAAAGCGGTGCTGAATATCACCCTGACGACCCGTCATCGGATAGATTTTCGCCGTAGCTTTCCCCTGTTTGCTCGCCGCTACTATATGGTGTTTTTGCTGGGCCGCGACCTGCGCCGCAGGCCACGTGAAGAGGTCTCATCGGTACGGCGGCTGGGCGTTTCATTGTTGATGGTATTAGCCATTCTTATCGGACTGGGTTCGGTGTTTATTGCGCTGTATCTGATTAAATCCGCGCTTGGGATCGATATTTTCCAAAACTACCATTTGGGGCTTTGGGATTGGCTAATGAAGCATCGTCAGTAAATGGGTATGAACAAGGAGTGCAACATGCGGTGCCCGACACCGAGTTTAGGCAATATTCTTCCGTTGGCTATCGCCATCGCCGGAATGGCCTTCACCTCTGCGCAGGCGAGCGATAACACGCTTACCGTACACCCTCACCCTCTCACCCGCCCGTTGACCAACCCAGGCAACGGGATTGCCAGTTTCCACGACGGCTATGGTGAACGTTTGCCGGTTTCAAAGTATCCCAATACGGGTATTGAATATCAGCGTTATTACTGGAGCGATCTGGAGCCTCAGGAGGGTAAATACAATTTTGCGCTCGTTGACGGGGCATTCGCCGTTGCGGCGCATCATCATCCTGCGATGAACGTCGGCCTGCGTTTTATGGCTCTGGATGAGCCGGAATCCGGTTCACGCGTTCCCGACTGGTTAATAAAAAAAGGCATTAAAGGCAACTGGACGCCGGATGGCAGAACGTTTGTGCCCGATCTCGATGATCCTGTTTTTCTTCAGTACGCCCAGCGTCTGTTAACGGCATTTGGCCGCCGGTATGACGGCAATCCTGAACTGGCGTATATCGACATCGGAATGGTGGGGTCGTGGGGGGAGTGGCATAACAGTAATTTCCCGACTATCAAGCCGTTGCTCAAACGCTACACGCCAGAACAGCTCGACCGCTACGTTGATCTGCACTTCGATGCCTTCCCTCGCACGCCTAAAATCATGCTGATTAGCGGTGGAGAAACGCTGGCCAGCGCGGTGAAAAAAGGGGCCGGTTGGCGCGCAGACTGCTTGGGTGACTGGCACAATTTTACCCGCGAGTGGAGCCACATGCGCAACGATTACCCGGAGCGTCTGGCAGCGGCAAAGGCATCGTGGAGCGGGTTTGATGACGCGTGGAAAAAAGCTCCTGTGAGCTTTGAGATTTGCGGATATATGGCCGAGTGGAAAAGCATGCAGCACTACACGCGTAAACAGGTGCAAGCCACGTTTGACTGGGCATTGCAACATCACGCCAGCACACTCAACTTGAAATCACGAGAAGTACCGGCGGAGTATCGCGATATTCTGGATAAAGCGCTGACCCGGCTTGGCTATCGTTTTCGCGTTGTTTCTCTGACGCATGACGCCACTCGCCACGCCGGCCAGGCGATTGCCCTGACCAGCCGTTGGTCTAACGATGGTGTTGCGCCTATTTACCTGCATTATCAGCTAGCCTGGCGCTTGCAGGATGCCAACGAACAGACGGTTACGCAGTCAACCGCCAATGATGATATTCGCCAGTGGCTACCCGGCAATCACGCTTCACACTTTGCCCTACCCACGCCTAAAAACCTGAAACCAGGCCGCTATCATCTGGACGTTGCGCTGGTTGATGAGCACCAGAAGGCGCGCATCCAGTTGGCGAACGAAGGCAAACTCGCTGACGGCTGGTATCGCCTGTCATCACTCACCTTTCAGTAAACGCCTCTGGCAAAGGCACGAATACATTAGCGCTGGAACCAAGCAGCCAGTGGGTTCAGCGTGCTACACGGTGGTGAATCATCACCTTTAAAGGGACGGGGCACCCCATTGCAGGGAAATCGCTCCGCCTGACTATCTGGGAAACAAAGAAATAATGGATATGAGAGTAAAGATTATTGCCGCTTTAATAGGCTCGGCAATGATCGTGTCTGCGTTAAATAGCTGTACGGATACGCCAGACAATATTAGCGATAGCAGCCCTCCTGCCGCCGAGCCGCTAGCGGAGAATACGCAGCAAGACGCAGCGCCGGTGATTAGCGGTAACGAGGCGAAGGCTAAAATCGGCGAGTACGCCTTTGATGATTTAACCGACGCCAGCCAATTCCCAAGCCTGAATAAGCAGTTGGGCAAAAAAGGGGTGAAGGACGCGATGGCAGGTTCACGCGCGGCAGCCTATCGTGCAGCGAAAAACGCAGATTGCGATAAGGTAGAAACCGCCGCGCCATCCGATAGTCCAGACCACAAGTTTAAAGACAATCCCCTCTTTTTCGTCAGTTGCAGCAACCTCAAGCAATGGCGTTTCTCAGCAAAAGAGTTGAAAGACAGCCACGGCAAATGGTACACCGCCGACAATGCGCCAGCGGCAGGGTTGAGCGATAGCGAAGTGCGTAAAGCAGAACATGACGCTTTGCAGGCCAGCGCGCCAGGCAGCGTGATGGAATGTAGCGAGGCGCTCAAGCACAACCTGAAATTCCCGGCATCAGCAACGTTGCACGATATTGCTGGTGCATCAATGGACTTCAATGACCGGGACGAGCATTTTGTGAATATCGAGCTAGAAGCCAAAAACGACTATGGCAATGAGCTGACTTATACCGGGCAATGTATTTTTCACCGCGATGGCACGATAACCGTGCAATTCTTTAACCGCTAATCTTGCACCCACGCTAGCTACCCCGTAGCTAGCGTTACGTTGCGGCGGTGTACCGACTCACCACTCGGCATTATGCTCGTTACCGTGACATTGCCCCCGGCTGTTTTTTCAATAAAGCGAGTGCCCTTTAACAGGTTAGCTTGCCTCAAACTGCGGCGGTGGTTTGCGGAAACGACGCGTCAGCCAGCTTAAATACAACAAGCCCAACGCCGCCCAGACCAGACCCAGCGTGAGAGAAGTCGCCTCCAGGTTTATCCACAACACGCCCACCGTTACCGCGCCAATCAGCGGCAGTAGCAGATAATGAAAGCGCTCTTTCCACGTTTTGTTATAGCCTTTGCGCCGCCAGAAGTGATTAAAGACCGACAGATTCACAAAGGTGAAGGCCACCAGTGCGCCAAAATTTATCAGCGCCGTCGCCGTCACCAGGTCAAAAAACAGCGCCGATAGCGCCACCACCCCAACCATGATGACGTTTAATGCTGGCGTGCGCCATTTCGGGTGCACGTAGCCAAAGACGCGCTCCGGGAACACATTATCACGCCCCATCACATACAGCAGGCGCGACACGCTGGCGTGCGAAGCAAGCCCGGAGGCCAGTGTGTTGACGAAAGTGGTGCAGAGGAAAATCGACTGGAATAGCTTGCCGCCGACATACAGCGCGATTTCCGGCAGCGCGGCGTCGGGGTCTTTAAAGCGGCTGATATTCGGGAAAAAGAGCTGCATAAAGAAAGAGGCGATGATGAAAATCAGCCCGCCGTACAGCGCCGTCAGGAAAATCGCTTTCGGGATAACCCGCGCCGCATCCATCGTTTCTTCAGAAAGCGTGGTGACGGCATCAAATCCGAGGAACGAGAAACAGACAATCGTCGCGCCGGTAATTATCGGGATAAGATGCGCGTTCTGGCTAATAAAGGGCTGGAGCGACCACACCGTGCCAACCCCTTCGCCTTTATGCAGGCCGTGTACCACCAGCACCACGAAAACCACCATAATCGACACTTGTACCAGGACAAACAGGGTATTGAAGTTGGCGACCAGGTTGACGCTTTTCAGGTTAGCGAGGGTCAGGATGGAGACAAAGCTCACGACCCAGATCCACGGCGGCACGTCCGGGAACATGGCGGAAAGATAAATTTTCGCCAGTAACACGTTGATCATCGGTAAGAAAAGGTAGTCGAGCAGCGAAGACCAGCCGACCATAAATCCGGCATGTGGCCCAATCGATTTTTGAGTGTAAGTATAGGCCGACCCCGCCTGTGGAAACTGACGCACCAGCTTACCGTAGCTAATCGCCGTAAACAGAACGCCCGCCAGCGCCAGTAAATAAGAGGCCGGAACGTGACCATTGCTGATACCGGAGACAATGCCAAAAGTATCAAACACGGTCATTGGAGTCAGATAAGCCAACCCCATCATGACGACCTGCCAAAGTTTGAGTGATTTACGCAGCCCGGTTTTACCCGTGCTCGATGCAAGATCCAGCGAAGTATTAGCAGACATGGCCGTTCCCCCCCATGCTAACGCGGGTTTGCGGGTACATCGACCTCATTACAAACCTACTTCGCAAGGGGGAAAAACGTAAATAACGGGTGAACATATTTCGGCAATTGACCGAAAGCATCTCTTCACAGCGGCAGCCAATCTGGCCCCCTTCACCCTGCGGGTATTTGAACATCTGCATCATCTCATTTCCTCGTCGTACATTGTGTCGTTAACTGAAACCCGTTGTCGCCAGCGTTCCTTAACGCGACACCCGGGAAATGGCTGGATGACCAGCTAAAAGTCCGGCCAGGCTCCGCGCAGGCCGTATGATGCTACATAAAGAAATATGCCCTTATCGGGCATGACGTCAGGCGTTTTTCAACATCCACTCAATTTCTGTTTCTGTGATAAGACGCTCAAATTGCAGTAATTCATCGTTCTTACACGCGTGATAAACGTGGCAGAAACGCTCGCCCAGATATTCACGCAGCGGATCATTTTGCATAAATTCCCACAGCGCATCACTTTGGCGAATCGGGAACGGCAGGCCATCTTGCTCCAGACCGTTACCTTCAACTTCTTCTTGCAGCGGCAGCGGGTTATCCAGCCCGTGTAAAATCCCGGCAAAAATGGCCGCCATCACCAGATAAGGGTTGGCATCCGCCCCCGCCACGCGATATTCAACGCGGTGGTTTTGATGATCGCCACAAGGAATACGCAGCGCCACGGTGCGGTTGTTATGCCCCCAGGAGGCTTGCGTCGGCACATACATCCCCGGCTGGAAGCGGCGGTATGAGTTAACGTTCGGCGCCAGCAGCGCCATCGACGCAGGCATTAAATCAATCATCCCCGCCAGCGCGCGCTTGAGTAAGGAGGAGTCTTCGCCGTCGGCATCCACCAGCACGTTCTCACCCTTGTTATTTTGCATACTGATATGGATATGCATCCCGCTGCCCGCGTGCTCTTCATAAGGCTTCGCCATAAAGGTGGCGTGCATTTTATGTTTCTCCGCCATTAAACGCACCAGGCGTTTTAACGCCAGCGCATCATCACAGGCATCCAGCACATTTTCGGTGTGGTGCAGGTTGATTTCGAACTGCCCTGGCGAGGCTTCCGCCACGGCGCCATCGGCCGGAATCAGCTGGAGCTGCGCCAGTTCATCGATGTCATTGAGTACATCGGCGAAGTGGTTCAGGTTGTCCACCGAGTAAACCTGGCTTTGAGTATTGCGTACGTCGGTTCCCGGCGCGCAAGGGGGTTGGAGGTCGCCTTCGGCGTCACGTTGACGGTCAAGTAAATAGAACTCCAGCTCTACCGCTACCACCGGGAACAGACCACGTTGGCGCAGTTGCTGCCAGAGGCGGTTAAGGATGTTCCGTGGTTCAACGTCAAAGGGAGCGCCATCTTCATCAATCATGGTGAGCTGCACCTGGCCAATAAACTCTGGGTCGGCGGCGGACGGGGTTAACGTCCCCAGCACCGGCATACAGGTGCAATCCGGCTCGCCCAACTCCTGGCCTAGCCCGGCCTCTTCCACCACATTGCCCAGAATATCCATCGCAAAGACGGAAGCGGGGAAATAACAGCCTTTCTCCAGCTTGCTCAGGCCCGCGACAGGGATACGTTTGCCACGGAAACAGCCGTTAAGGTCGGTGAGCAGGACGTCGATAAATTGCGTTTCGGGGTAACGTTCCAGGTAGCGTTTGACCTCCTGCATGAATGCACTACTTCGTCTTTCTTCCGAATGCTGAACAAAATTCTCAACTTCTACGATATTGGTTTCCATGATTTACCACCGTTGTTTGGGATTGCGTTCTCGGACCACGACTGTCAAATATAATGTCCATACATTCGACTTTGTATGCAAACAAATTGTTTGTCAAATGTTACATAAAAGTTTGCAAACGGCCATTCTCACTGCTAGATTGAAAAAATATTGAACAAAATGGCCGTAAAAACGCCAAGCGCGGTCATAATTTAGTCCACTTTGTGAGGGCGATCATGGAAAATATAATGCACAAGCCAGTTATCGGTATCGTGATGTGTAGGAACAGGCTCAAGGGTCACGAGACCCAGACTCTGCAAGAGAAATACCTGAATGCGATAATCAACGCCGGTGGGCTGCCAATTGCCCTCCCCCATGCGCTGGCGGAACCTGAATTGCTTTCCGTGCTGTTACCCAAACTGGACGGTATTTATTTGCCGGGTAGCCCTAGCAACGTACAGCCACACCTTTATGGTGAAAACGGCGATGAGCCTTACGCCGACCCAGGGCGTGATCTGCTGAGCATGACGCTGATTAACGCGGCACTCGAAAGGCGCATCCCCATTTTCGCCATTTGTCGGGGACTACAGGAACTGGTTGTCGCTACTGGTGGAACGCTGTATCGTCGGCTGTTTGAGCAGCCAAACCTCCTTGAACATCGCGAAGACGCTGAGCTGCCGGTGGAGATGCAATATGCTCCCTCGCATGAAGTTCAGGTTCAAAACGGAGGATTGCTCTCCCGGTTAATACCGGAATGCAGCACATTCTGGGTTAACTCGTTACACGGCCAGGGGGCAAAGACCTTAGGGCCACAGTTGCGTGTTGAAGCCCGTTCTCCAGATGGGTTGGTGGAAGCCGTCAGCGTTAATCACCACCCTTTTGCCCTGGGTGTGCAGTGGCACCCTGAATGGAACAGCAGCGAATATGCCCTGTCTCGCCTGCTGTTTGATGGTTTTATCACCGCCTGTCGGAGCTATGCTGCTGAACACAGCGACTCTGACCGCTACAGTTAAGGAAATGCAAATATGAGCGATGACGGCCTGGCGCTAGGGAAACGTTTGTCAGAGATTCGCCAGTTATTGGGTCTTTCACAACGTCGAGCCGCCGAACTGTCTGGGTTAACACATAGTGCCATCAGTACCATAGAACAGGACAAAGTCAGTCCTGCCATCAGTACGCTACAAAAGTTGCTGAAAGTTTATGGTCTGTCGCTCTCGGAATTCTTTTCTGAACCAGAAAAGCCTGATGAACCGCAGGTGGTTATTAATCAGGACGATCTTATCGAAATGGGTAGTCAGGGTGTTTCGATGAAACTCATTCATAACGGAAATCCGAACCGTACGCTGGCGATGATTTTTGAAACGTATCAGCCAGGAACCACTACTGGGGAGAGAATCAAGCATCAGGGGGAAGAGATCGGGACAATATTAGAAGGTGAAATTATGTTGACCATTAACGGTCAGTTATATCACCTGGTTGCCGGACAAAGTTATGCCATTAATACCGGCATACCGCATAGTTTCAGCAACACCTCGGCGGGTATTTGCCGAATTATTAGTGCCCATACTCCTACCACATTCTGATTTCAGCCCTGCTCCGGCGGTATAACGCCGGAGCATATTAAAAATTATCGATTACGGCATCAAGCCAAAATAATTCGAGCGGCAGCTTGAAGTGTGACGAGTATAAACAGGTTATTTAAACCTGGGACGCCCTGCGCCCTCAATGACCTAAAAATGGCTAATACCTTTATATATCCGATTACGATATCAAGGAGTTAATATGGATTTTCAGCATCTGGCTTATTGGCAGAATAAAGCGAAAAGTCTGCCAATAGAGACTCGCCTTTTTATTAACGGTGAATATTGTTCTGCCGCCGATAATACAACATTTGAAACGATTTCCCCCGCCGAGCAAAAAACGCTGGCACAGGTCGCGCGTGGCAAAAAAGCGGATATCGACCAGGCCGTTCAGGCTGCCCGCAGCGTATTTGAACGCGGAGATTGGTCGCAGGCCTCGCCCGCCCAGCGCAAAGCGGTACTGCTTAAATTTGCCAGCCTGATAGAACAACACCGCGAAGAACTGGCCTTGCTGGAGACACTCGATACCGGCAAACCCATTCGCCACAGCCTGCGTGACGATATCCCGGGCGCGGCGCGCGCTATCCGCTGGTATGCAGAAGCGATTGATAAAATTTACGGTGAAGTGGCCCCGACATCGCATCACGAGCTGGCGCTGATTGTGCGTGAACCTATTGGCGTGGTAGCGGCCGTTGTGCCGTGGAACTTCCCGCTGCTGTTGGCTTGCTGGAAACTTGGCCCAGCGCTGGCGGCGGGCAACAGTATAATCCTTAAACCTTCCGAGAAATCACCACTAACCGCGCTACGCCTTGCCGCACTGGCAAAGGATGCAGGGCTGCCGGACGGTGTGCTGAATGTGGTCAGCGGCTACGGTCACGAAGCCGGACAGGCGTTGGCGCAGCACCCTGACGTAGACACCCTCACCTTTACCGGCTCGACCCGCACCGGAAAGCAACTGCTGAAAGACGCCGGTGACAGCAATATGAAACGCGTCTGGCTGGAAGCGGGCGGCAAAAGCGCCAATATCGTTTTCGCCGACTGCCCAGACCTGCAAAAAGCCGTTAACGCCACCGCAGGCGGTATCTTCTATAACCAGGGCCAGGTATGCATCGCCGGTACTCGCCTGTTGGTAGAGGAGAGTATTGCCGATGAGTTTCTCCGCCGCCTTAAAGAACAGGCACTGAACTGGCAGCCGGGCAACCCACTCGACCCCAATACGACGATGGGAACGCTGATTGATACCGCCCATGCCGACACAGTGCATACCTTTATCCGCGAAGGCGCAGGCAAAGGCACGCTGCTGCTGGATGGCCGTGACACCCCGTGCCCAGCCACCGTTGGCCCGACCATTATTGCCGATGTCGAACCGTCATCCCGCATTAACCAGGAAGAGATCTTTGGCCCGGTGCTGGTTGTCACCCGCTTTAAAACCGAAGACGAGGCCGTACGCCTGGCGAACGACAGCCAGTATGGCCTGGGCGCTGGCGTGTGGACGGGTTCCCTCTCCCGCGCCCATCGTGTAAGCCAGCGCCTGAAAGCCGGTTCTGTTTTCGTCAATAACTACAATGACGGCGACATGACCGTGCCCTTCGGCGGCTATAAGCAAAGCGGCAACGGGCGCGATAAGTCCCTACATGCATTAGAAAAATTCACCGAGCTGAAAACTATCTGGATTTCTCTGGAGCCTTAATCATGAAAGAACATACCCACAGTTATTACGCCGCGAGCGCGAATCAATACTCGCCATTTCCAACGCTGAATGAATCCATCCACTGCGACGTCTGCGTGGTGGGCGGTGGCTATACCGGGCTTTCGTCCGCGCTGCATCTCGCTGAAATGGGCTATGACGTGGTGCTGCTGGAAAGCCAGCGTATCGGTTTTGGCGCCAGCGGGCGCAACGGTGGACAGTTGGTTAACTCCTACAGCCGCGATATCGATGTGATTGAAAAGAGCTACGGCCCGGATACCGCCCGGATGCTTGGCAGCATGATGTTTGAAGGCGGCGAGATTATCCGTGAGCGGATTAAGCGCTACCAGATCCAGTGCGACTACCGCCCTGGCGGCCTGTTTGTCGCGCTCAATAACAAGCAACTGGACACGCTGGAAGAGCAGAAAGCGAACTGGGAACGCTACGGTAATAACCAGTTGGAAATGCTGGATGCTAACGCTATCCGCCGCGAAGTCGATAGCGACCGTTACACCGGCGCACTGCTGGATCACTGCGGTGGTCATATTCATCCACTGAATTTAGCCATTGGGGAAGCCGATGCAATCCGCTTAAACGGCGGTCGGGTTTATGAGCTTTCGCCGGTGACCCACATCCAACATACCAGCCCGGCGGTTGTCAGCACCCAGCACGGCCAGGTGACGGCTCGTTACGTCATTGTCGCGGGTAACGCATATCTCGGCGATAAAGTTGAACCGGAATTAGCAAAACGCAGTATGCCGTGCGGCACACAGGTGATCACCACCGAGCCGCTCTCTGCCGAGCTAGCACAGTCTCTTATCCCGAACAACTACTGCGTGGAAGATTGTAACTACCTGCTGGATTACTACCGTCTGACGGCGGATAACCGCCTGCTGTACGGCGGCGGCGTGGTGTATGGCGCGCGCGACCCGAACGATATTGAACGTTTGGTGATGCCTAACCTGCTGAAAACCTTCCCGCAGTTGCAGGGCGTCAAAATTGATTACCGCTGGACGGGGAATTTCCTGCTGACGCTATCACGTATGCCGCAGTTTGGTCGTCTTGATAACAACATCTATTACATGCAGGGCTACAGCGGACACGGTGTGACCTGTACACACCTCGCCGGACGGCTGATTTCCGAGCTTCTGCGCGGTGACGCCGAGCGTTTTGATGCTTTCGCCAACCTGCCGCACTACCCGTTCCCTGGTGGACGTAGCCTGCGCATTCCATTTACCGCAATGGGTGCGGCCTACTACAGCTTGCGCGATCGTCTTGGGGTTTAATCGTTTTCATACAATGGCTTTTTAATAAGGGTATTGAATATGAGCAATCATGAATTTCATCAACGTCGTCTTGCCGCCACGCCGCGCGGCGTGGGAGTGATGTGTCAGTTTTTTGCCGATTCTGCAGAGAATGCCACGCTGACTGACGTCGAAGGTAATGACTATATCGATTTCGCCGCAGGAATAGCGGTGTTAAATACCGGCCATCGCCACCCAGCGCTGGTTGCCGCCGTGAAAGAGCAGCTTCAGCACTTTACCCATACGGCCTACCAGATTGTTCCTTACGAAAGCTATGTTTCATTAGCCGAGAAGCTCAACGAACTGGCGCCGGTGAAGGGGCAAGCCAAAACGGCCTTCTTCACCACGGGGGCAGAAGCCGTTGAAAACGCGATTAAAATCGCCCGAGCGCACACCGGACGCCCTGGGGTTATCGCCTTTAGCGGTGGCTTCCACGGGCGCACCTACATGACGATGGCGTTAACCGGCAAAGTCGCCCCTTATAAGATTGGCTTTGGCCCGTTCCCTGGTTCCATCTATCACGTTCCGTATCCGTCAGAGCAACAAGGAATTACCACCCGTGATGCCATCACGGCGATTGAGCGTTTGTTCAAATCGGATATCGAGGCCAAACAGGTTGCCGCCATTATTTTTGAACCGGTTCAGGGTGAAGGCGGCTTTAATGTCGCGCCAACTGAGCTGGTTGCCGCGATTCGCCGCATCTGCGACGAGCACGGTATCGTAATGATTGCCGATGAAGTGCAAAGCGGCTTTGCCCGTACCGGCAAGCTGTTTGCTATGGATCACTACGCCGATAAACCTGACCTGATGACGATGGCAAAAAGCCTGGCGGGCGGGATGCCGCTCTCCGGCGTGGTCGGCAATGCTGAAATAATGGACTCTCCTGCGCCGGGCGGTCTGGGCGGAACCTATGCCGGTAACCCGCTGTCTATCGCCGCCGCTCACGCAGTGCTGAATGTCATCGACAGCGAGAATCTTTGCGAACGGGCACAGCGCCTCGGCGAGCAACTAAAAGCCACGCTGGAAGAAGCCAAAGCCTGGTGTCCCTCGCTGGTAGCCGTCCGGGGAATTGGCTCGATGGTCGCCGCCGAATTCGTCACCCCCGACACGCGGGAGCCATCCGCCCAAATTGCCCAGCAAATCCAACAAAAAGCGCTGGCACGCGGGCTGCTGCTACTGACCTGTGGTCAATACGGAAACGTGATTCGTTTCCTGTACCCACTGACGATTCCAGACGCCCAGTTTAAGCAGGCGCTCGATATTCTCAGAGAAGTGACACAGCGGTAATTTCCGTGGCCCTCACGCTATTGGCGTGGGGGTCCCAACTTTCCTGCGCCCCGCCCCCTCGCGCGTCACGAGGCTGGCACAAAGCCCGCCTATTAATGAATCTATCTAATAAACCCTAGCTAATTACCCCACCTAATCGAATAAATCAGTTTGCGTTATGCTTTTCCGCGACAACCGCTGAAGGATAACGCCATGCAAACTGTAAAACTGAACAACGGTATAGAGATGCCCCTGCTGGGCTTTGGTGTGTTTCAGATGTCTGATGCCGCTGAATGCGAAAGAGCCGTGATTGATGCCATTGATACGGGATACCGCCTGATTGATACGGCGGCGTCTTATCAGAATGAAACCCAGGTCGGCAACGCGCTGAAACAGACCGGTATCGCCCGTAACGAACTGTTTGTGACAACCAAACTGTGGCTTCAGGATACTCATTACGAAGGTGCTAAAGCGCAGTTCGAGCGCTCCCTGAATCGACTGCAACTCGATTACGTTGACCTGTATCTGATTCACCAGCCTTACGGCGATGTCCACGGCGCCTGGCGTGCTATGGAAGAATTGCAGCAGGCGGGCAAAATTCGCGCCATTGGCGTTAGCAACTTCCATCCTGACAGGCTGGCCGATCTTATCGCCTTCAACAACGTTACCCCTGCGGTAAACCAGATTGAAGTTAACCCGTTCAACCAGCAACTTCACGCCGTTCCGTGGATGCAAAGCCGTGGCATTCAGCCAGAAGCCTGGGCTCCGTTTGCAGAAGGCAAAAATGGTCTGTTCCAGCATCCTGTATTAACGGCGATAGGTCAGAAGTACGGCAAAAGCGTGGGTCAGGTTGTGCTGCGGTGGATTTTCCAGCGAGGCATCGTTTCGCTGGCGAAATCGGTACGCAAAGAGCGCATGGAAGAGAACATCAACATTCTTGATTTTGAACTCAGTTCTACAGATATGTTGCAGATTACCGCTCTTGATACCGCAACCAGCGCCTTTTTCTCTCACCGCGACCCGGCGATGGTGGAGTGGCTGACTGGCCGCAAACTTGATGTTTAAGCCGTTGTAAACGAGGAATTTATTCAATGCAAAAACGTTATCTGGGCAAATCCAGACTCGAAGTGTCAGCACTTGGGCTAGGTTGCATGGGGCTCAGCCACGGCTACGGCCCGGCCACCGATACCCGTCAGGCAATCGAGCTTATTCGTACCGCTGTTGAACGTGGCGTTACGTTCTTCGACACCGCCGAAGTCTATGGCCCCTTCATTAATGAAGAGGTTGTCGGTGAAGCGTTAAAACCGTTTCGTGACCGTGTGGTCATTGCCACCAAATTTGGTTTTACCTTCGGTGCGGACAACAAGCAGCAGATTTTAAACAGCCGCCCGGAGCATATCCGTCAAGCCGTTGAAGGGTCATTACGCCGTCTTAAGACCGATGTCATTGATCTGCTGTATCAACACCGTGTCGATCCCGATGTCCCGATTGAAGATGTTGCGGGAACGGTGAAAGACCTGATCGCGGAAGGCAAGGTCAAACATTTTGGTTTGTCCGAAGCGGGAGCGCAAACCATTCGTCGCGCCCATGCTGTACAACCGGTTACCGCCCTGCAAAGTGAATACTCCATGTGGTGGCGCGAACCGGAGCAGGAGATCCTGCCGTTACTGGAGGAACTGGACATTGGTTTCGTACCCTTCAGCCCATTAGGCAAAGGCTTCCTGACGGGATCGATTAGGCCGGGAACCACTTTTGGCAAGGATGATTACCGAAGTCAGGTGCCGCGTTTCGCCGAACCGGCGATTGCAGCCAATGAAAAGCTGGTATCTTTGTTAGGTGAACTGGCAGCAGAGAAAGGTGTGACTTCTGCGCAAATCGCGCTGGCATGGCTGCTGGCACAAAAATCATGGATTGTTCCTATCCCTGGGACCACGAAACTGCACCGGCTGGAGGAAAACCTGGGGGCTGCTGATATTATTCTTTCGCAGAATGATTTGCTTCAGATAACCCAGGCGCTTGAAACGATTAAAATCGTCGGCGAACGTTACTCTCCTGAGCACCAGGCTCGCGTAGGCCGTTAATATCGGGGCGGGTCCACAGCATATTGCGGACCCGTTATTCCGCGAAACGCACCGATAATCAACGCAGAAGCGGGCGGACAATTCGCTAAAAGAGGCTCTTGATTCCGGTGAATTGAGAACCGTACTTAACGATGATATTTCTCACATACCCCCCTTTCATCTCCACTGCCGAATACGCGACAGATGACGGCCAAAGTCCGTGTGTTTGTCGATTATATGGCGGCAACCTTTGACAAATTCATGGTGAAATAACAAACAGGGAATAATCGCTAACAAACCTGTTCTCAATTTATAAATCCACTTAGATGTTGATAATGTCAGCGTCTCCCCCGCGTTTAAGCAAGAGTTTTCTCAACCGATTGTTGATAAGAGCGACTCATATCATAAAGCTCGGGTTAATACCTGAGTATCACGCCCTCTGCAACCCCTATAATACCCGAAGTACAGCGCATTATTGAGCTGAATAAGCCGTTTTGCCACCGGATGTGATGTTTCATCGTTATTAGGGGAAATCGTGCTGTTCTAACTGTAAAACCGTGGCAATATTATTCAACCACGACAAAAGAGAAAACTTAATGTTAACGAATAAATACATACTTACTAATGAAATAGATTTAACAATACGTCAACCTACTCATAGCGGAATAAGCCCGGTTATCATTCTTTGCCACGGATTTTGTGGGATTCAGGAAATCCTGCTGCCAAAGTATGCTGAGGCATTCTCTGATGCAGGCTATACAACCATCACGTTTGATTACCGAGGTTTTGGAGAAAGCGGTGGTGAGCGAGGCAGGCTACGCCCCCAAATGCAAATCGAAGATATCTGTAGCATTATTGACTGGATCAGCACCAAGCCTACGCTAGATAAAAATCGTATTGCTCTGTGGGGAACCTCACTAGGAGCCTGCCATGTATTTGGCGCGGCGGTGGCACGTCCACAAATAAAATGTATTATCAGCCAGATGGGCTTTGCCGATGGGGAAACTATCGTCACCGGCAAGATGGACGAAAATGAAAAGCAGGCTTTTGTTGGCACACTTGAAAAAATGGTCGAGAAGCGTGAGCGTTTAGGCAAAGAAATGTTTGTCGCCATCACCAAAGTCCTTGGGGATAAAGAGTCAAAAGCATTTTTTGATGACAATAAAGAAAAATATCCTTCAATGGATATAAAAATTCCATTTCTGACAGTCTATGAAACACTTCAGTACAAACCTTATCTGAATGCTCAACAAGTAACCTGCCCAACGCTTGTCGTTGTCGCTGGTGAAGATACCGTCAATAGTCCGCAACAAGGTATTGCATTGTACAAATCAGTGCGTTCAGAACAGAAAGAGTTATTTATCGAGAATGGTGCCAAACATTACGATCTATATGATGGTCAGCACTTTGATAACGTATCACTTAAACAAGTCGATTGGTTAAAGAAACATCTCTGACTCTAGTAAGTTAATATAAATAGCACTGGTACATTAAATCAATATATCGGTGTTATTTTACATCATTAAACGACCATAATTAAAACCAGGGGTTTCAATTCATGTCATTTATTTTAGAAGATAGTGGCCACTATCTATTTATTATGACCACTTTATAAGATTAAAAAATCTGCCATAATGACAGATTTCTTTAATTTATAATTAGAGATTCGCAACGTTATGATATACTTTTTGAACATCATCATCATCTTCAAGGGCATCAACAAGTCCTTCAAAGATTTCTAAATCTTCTGGTGAAAGTTCAACTTCTGATTGAGCAATCATTTCTAATTCTGTTGTTGAGAACTCAGTAATCCCAGCAGCTTTTAGAGCTGAAATACCTTTATGAAGATCTGTAGGCTCAGTATAAATAACGATGTTACCTTCTTCTTCGGTTACATCACGAACATCAACTTCTGCATCAAGCAAAATTTCAAAGACATGGTCAGGATCTGTTCCTTTAAATACAATCACACCCGTATTTTCGAACATATAGCTGACAGAACCCGCCGCTCCGATATTCCCGCCTTTTTTATTGAAAATTGTGCGGACATTAGCAATCGTGCGGTTAACATTTGAAGTCAACGTTTCAGCGATAACCATTGAACCATTCGGCCCAAAGCCTTCATAACGCCCTTGTACGAACGTTTCATCGCCGCCGCCTTTGGCTTTATCAATGGCTTTATCAATAACGTGTTTTGGAACTTGCGCTTGTTTCGCACGTTCAATAACGAATTTTAAAGATGTGTTTAATTCTGGGTCTGGCTCACCTTGTTTAGCTGCAGCATAGATTTCTACACCGAATTTTGCATATACTTTAGACGTTGCACCGTCTTTAGCCGTTTTTTTAGCAACAATATTGGCCCATTTACGTCCCACTGGAATAGTCTCCGCGAATATTTATTTACATTAATGGCAGATTAA
The DNA here is from genome assembly GCF_059725275.1 of Kluyvera fluvialis. NCBI lineage: Bacteria > Pseudomonadati > Pseudomonadota > Gammaproteobacteria > Enterobacterales > Enterobacteriaceae > Kluyvera > Kluyvera fluvialis. Next base: position 3,845,998 of record NZ_AP046142.1, read on the forward strand.
TAACCTGCGTATTTTCTCGCCGCATTATATCATAATATATAAATTTTCGTCCATGAGAAATAAAATAACCTAATTTTACGGAATGTTACTTTAATTTCATCAATAGTTAACATTACAGCCAAGCTATTTCCGAATTATTTTCTGGTTCTATTCTTTATTCTTAATAATGGAAGCGCAGCAATACCGTCCAGAATACCTCAGCGTTTGTTGAGGAAATTGCAAAAATGGTTAAGCGTAAGAATAGATACGTAAAGCACAACGATGTCTGCGGATGCTATCAGAACTGCATCGTCTTGGTTATCAGCATCTCAGGGGGATGCCTTACTTCAATGCTCAGGGGTTTGGGTTTGCAATCGCTCTTCGAAGCTATTTTGCCGAAAATGGTATTTCGATTCTTGCCGATAAAGCTTTCAGACGCCTTAGTGGCAATCACTGGTGCCGGTTGCCAACATCGCGGAACAGGGTAATCAACTCCTGTTGGCGAGCCTCAAAGGCATCGGATACATACTTCAGGAAGATGAGCCCCAGCACCACGTGCTTGTAGTTGGTGGCATCCATATTGACGCACAGTTTATCAGCGCTTTCCAGAATTTATTATCCAACTCGTTCAGAAACAGTTGTTCAGCGTTGTTCATGAAAATCCTCGGGGACGATCGCAGCCAGCATGCAATAACAGGCTGGCATCAATTCGGTATTGGAGTGCAGTTCGCAAAATCATCCCCGGAAAAGGAGTGATTACAAACGACATAACGTAAAGAAATTTGCATTTGATCAGCAAATAATAGGAAACTGAACCGCCGTTCTGTTTGCACAAATCAGCCCTGTCGCCTTCATCAGCAGCCCATCCTTTGCGCTACAAGGCCTGTCCTGCAATCATAGAAACGAAAAATTGAGAGATGTTTAGAGTGAGTAGCCGTATGAAGTTTTGATTAAAGGTAATCAAAATGTTGTCGATGGCTATTCTAACGTTACGTTTTTGAATATATAACAGGTAATACTATGTCGTGGCTTAATTCCGTTTTATTGGCACTTACCTCTGTGCAACCGTATATGGTGCCAGCAACCGTTATCGGCCTCGTCAGTTTTGCATTTGTTTGTTTTATTATTTTTTATCTTTATCGGTCTATTCGAATTGTTAACAGACTGAAAAAATACACACAGTCAATTAATAGCATCAAGAATAATGAGCCGGAGAATCAACTCGAGCATCTGAAAACCCTATTTGTTCAGCCTGAACTAAAGCATGCCTGGAGCGAGTTTGCCGAATCCCTGCACTCGCAGCATGAGCTGGTCGGCAGCGAAGAAAAAGTGGTTAAAATCCGTGCTACCGCGCCCAGTGCCAGCTATTTTTCAGAACAGCAACTGGTAGATATACCACTCAATACAGAATTTTTTAAACATCTGCCCGGTATTCTGACCGGTGTCGGGATTATCGGAACGTTCTATGGGTTGATGATTGGCCTGAATCATTTTGACCCCAGCACGCCGGAGCAAGTCACTAGCAGCGTCAATAATCTGCTGCACGATGTGCTGTATGCTTTCCTGGGGTCAGCATTCGCTATTTTCGCCTCTATTCTGATCACCTGGCTGGAAAAAATGTCCATCGCCTGGTGCTACAAACATCTTGAAAAGTTCACCGCAGCACTCGATTCCCTCTATGACAGCGGCGTTGGCGAGGAGTATCTCGCCTCGCTGGTGAAATCTAGTAACGAAAGCGCAACCCAGGCTCGTCACCTGAAGGAGAGTCTGGTCACCGATCTTCGTGACATGTTGCTGCATCTCGCCGAAAGTCAGAAAGTTGAAAATGAACGCCTCGCGAATACATTGAGCAACACCTATCGCGAATCAGGCGCACAGTTTGCTGACCAGGTGAGCGGCGCAATCGAAAATAGTCTGAAGTCACCGTTGGATAAAATTGCCGGTGCGGTTCAGACCGCCAGCGGCGATCAAAGCGGCATGGTTCAAAACATGCTGCAGGATGTGCTGACCGCATTTATGGCGAAACTCGATACCACGTTTGGCCAGCAGTTTACGAACCTCAACGAGATGATGGGCCAAACCGTGGGTGCTATCCAAACGATGCAAAGCGGTTTTTCTACCCTGTTGCAGGACATGCGTCAGGTCAGCGACGATTCCCGCCAGGGAAGCGCCCAGCTCATTGAACAGCTGTTATCTGAAATGAAGTCGGGCCAGCAAGCCATGCAGGCAGGCATGAACGACATGCTTGTTAGCCTTCAGGCATCCGTCGCTAAAATTGGGGCGGAAGGTGAAGGTGCGGGTGAACGTATGGCCCGTCAGCTTGAGAAAATGTTTGCCGATAGCGAAGCGCGCGAGAAGGCCCAGGCAGAACATATGTCCGCCTTTATTGAAGCCATTCAGAATTCAGTGCAGCAGGGCCAAAGTGCCACGATGGAAAAAATGGCAACGTCTGTTGAAGCACTCGGTGAGCAGTTGGGTAGCTTGTTTGGGCAAATTGATAAGGGCCAGCAGCAGATTTCGGCCAATCAGCAGGCTAATCAGCAGTCTCTACACCAACAGACCCAGCAGGTGATGAGTGAAGTGGACGATCAGATTAAGCAACTGATTGAAACGGTTGCCAGCCAGCATCAGGGGACGACAGAAACGCTCAACAAACTCGCAGAACAAACCAACCGACAGATTCAGGATATGCAAAACGGGGCCGATAAAATGCGTGTGGCGGCCGAGCGCTTTGAACATGCGGGCGATCGCGTATCGGAAGCCAATCACCTCACCGCAGATGTGCTGAATAAAGCGCAATCAGCCGGTTCATCGCTTTCCCTTGCCACCAGCGAACTCTCCTCCGTTGTGGCTGATTATCGAAACAATCGGGAAGCCGTCAGCAAATCCATTGCCATGCTGGAATTGCTTGCAGCCAATACGCAGTCTGAACAGACTACACGCAGCCAATTTATTACCGATCTCAAGCAGCACGGCGAGCGTTTGCAGAGCTATAACCGTGAAGCGCAAGACTTCATGGAGAACGTCAGCAACGTACTCGGCAAAGGCTTTGAAGACTTTTCCGAAGGTGTCTCACGCAGCCTGGATAAAACGCTAGGCAAGCTGGATGTTGAAATGGCGAAAGCCTCTAATCTGCTTGCCGGCTCTGTCGAACAGATTGGTGAAAGCGTCAGTGAGCTTGACGATGTTCTGTCACGCGTTCGAGCCTAAGGGGTGACGTCTGATGTTTGGAAATGCATTTGGCGTTAAAAAGCGCCGTGGTGATGAAGCTGAGAAGCCCTTCTGGATTTCTTACGCCGATCTGATGACTGCCATGATGGTCTTATTTCTAGTGGTGATGGTCGCGTCGCTGAGCTCCGTTACACAACGTATTCAACGCGCAGAGCAAGGGGAAAAAGTCAGGGGACAGGATATCGCCAGATTATGTGAGCGACTGGAGCTGCATGCCCGTAGTGTGAACAAAACCATCGTGGTGGATTGTCACGATAACCGCATCAGCTTTGGCGAGGCAGGTCGTTTCGATCACAACCGATTCTTCCTGAATGCCGAAGGGCAAAAAGCACTGCAGGATGTCGTTCCGCTGGTGCTGGAGGCATCCGATAGTGACGAAGGCAAAAAGTGGTTCAAGCAGATCGTCATCGAAGGTTTTACCGACACCGATGGCTCGTATCTTTACAACCTGCATCTCTCCCTTCAGCGCTCTGAATGGGTGATGTGCAGTTTGCTCGATAGCCGCAGTCCTCTGCAAAACAGCATTTCTGCAGAGCAGCAGATCCAAATTCGTAAGCTTTTCCTTGCTGGTGGCGTCTCATTTAACAACGCCAAAGAAAGCAAAGAAGCCAGTCGCCGCGTTGAGTTGCGCATGCAGTTCTTTGGGCTTAAGGATAAACGAGATGGGGCCGAAGAGGTAGATTTCCCTCCGGTGGTCAACAAAGAAGTTTGCCAGTTGGTAATGCCGCAATGACACCCGCGCTGAGTTCTCTATCGCAACGCATTGCAGCGAAGCTGTCTTCCAGACTGCAGGATGATAATTACCTGCGTAATGATTTTCACGCGCTGGCTTCTGCAGGCCGCGAGATGGAAACGCGGTTTGATAAAGCAGAGAAAATCCCGACACCTCCACATGAAATGCGGCTGGCAGCCCTGCGTCGTTTCCGCCTTGCGGAAGAACTGACTGAACGTGAATGGCGGATGGTGTTTTATGGCCTCGCCGATGCTGATCCGCTCTACCCCGACCAGCCAGTATTACTGGAGGATGATACATACTTCCCCCATGTCGACAGCGCTATCAAAAAACAGATTGAGTCTAAGACACTGAAGCGCAAGGACTGGGCAGCACTCTGTTCAAGTTATTTTGCCTACAAACACGAATCGCCAGAAAGAAACCCACACTGGTGTGTACTGCGCGGTCATATCGCCAAGGGATACCCCGTAGTAAAAGCCGCTATCCGTAGAGAAAAGTCGTGGATGAAAACTATTGAGTTTTATCACGACATTTTTACACCTCAGGCTGGCGGTGTAATATCCCAACAGCTCCTTTCCGGTGAGAGTAACTCTTTATCATCATTAGAAAAAATAGCACAAATCCCCGATAGCAGCTGGTTGTGGAAGCGTATTTTCACGGTGTTGCTGGCGCAGCTTGATACTCTGGATGATCCTCATTATCTGGAGAAAATCAGTTGGCTATTAGGTCTGGCGGCGCAGTGGATACGTTTTCGTGATGACATTATGACGGCGACGCTAACCCGCTATTATCATTCGATTTATCGTGATCAAGCACATTCAGCCTTGAAACAGGCGGCGCTGGAATTCTGGGATAACCCTCAGCTGAAAAGCCAGCAGAACAAGTGGCACCAGTATGTTTCTGAACCCGTCGCAGCGATGGTGCGGGGTTGGCTAGCAAAACAAGACCTGATGCACTTCTTTGAACTGCTTCGCGGCAATGGTGATGTTGATCAGGCACGACTCCACTATTGGCTGCGGTTTGCCAACCAGATGGGATTCACCCGCATCGTTATGGGGCCGGATGCCTGGCACGATCGTGGAGGTGATTTTGTGAAATTCCGTGAGGAAAACAAAGGTCGGTTAAGCTATTTACGAGGTGGACGTAACCTGGATAACGCCATGATTATGCAAATCAATGATTATCTGTTCGTTGAGTTTTCCGGAACAGGTAATGCAATGTATGCTTATCGGATCGGCCATTCTCCCTTTAACCCTGAATCACATACCCTGGACATCAACCATCTCAAGGACCAGGGACGCTGTGCGCTCCGCATGCCACATATGCCTCGAGCAGAGGGCTATAACAAGGTCCGTATCACCGGCTGGATGTTGAAATATGACGATGAACTGCGCAAGCTTGGTATCCGCTGGATGGCAGAAGAACCGGTGAAATTCATCGACAAAAAAGTACCTTCTTCGCCCTCTACATCTGAGCTCAAAATCATCAATCCGTTGCGTGATACGGCAATACAGCACCTGGTTGAAAACACCTCATGCATCGTCAGCGATAACCGGCAAAAAGGTGGGGTGCTGTCTGTTCAGCTCAAATCACCGAATGACACGACGGAAAGAGAGTTGCTCCGACTCGGTTTTGCCCCTGTGACTAAAGAACCACATCGCTACTGGATCAAATAATGCTCAAACGTCTGTTAAGTAAACTGACGGGAAACCGTCAGCAGATAGAACGCCATCTAAAGAATCAGTACCAGGTTGAGGAAAACGGCCTCAGTTTTCCTCAATCTTTGGTGAATGATCCTGATCTTTGGGCTCTGGCATCCTGGCTTGAGCAATTGGTTGAAGAAGACTATCTGATATCACTCAAAGACCGGTGGTTGTTGAGCTGGGAGGCGTTGTACCGCCTGCTGGAAGATCAAGAGCATGCAAGTAGCCTGCCTTTGATTGGCGTCCCTGAGGTTTTGCCATTACGCGCAAGTTTGAGTTCACGAGGGGCATTAAGCGATGGTGATTTTCGCGTCTGGATTACTGAATGGGCCACTCTTCCGACGCGCCACCCCATCCGTCTCAGCCGTACAGGTGCTATTTTTACCCATGAAAATAAGCAGCATTTGTTATCGCGGGAAAACTGGGCGCTCTTGCAGTCAGTTGAGCAACTCGGTGCATTGCAATTACAGTCTCCCGGTGAAACAACCAATCAGCTGGGATGGGCAGCTATCCGTAAATGCGCAAAACAAGCCGCCGCAAAATTTGATGATTATTTAGAAAAAACGCACGTCATCAAACCAACGTCATTATCGTTACGCCTGCGCAAAGCAACAATTGCTGATACTGCCGTTATCGAGATTGAACCTCACTTCGAGGACCAGCCCGTCAACTGGCTTGGCAGTTTTGACAAAAACTCGCAGGTTCATGATAGCTACCGCATCCCCGGGGAGAATGGCGAACTCAGCCATGTCATCATCCCTTCCGAAGTGAAAGACGTCCTGAATTCAATACACTCAATCCCAGGCCGTCGGGTGGCCGGTAGTGAAGCGCTTTCCTTTGTTCGCAACCCCTATACTTTCCTGGGTGAAGATGCCGCCAGTGTTATTTCCCCTGAAGAACATGAGCAGGCACTGTTTGATGCCCATATTTTCTTCCATCATTTCAGACTTCAACCCCGTGTAAATGATGAGAACAAGATAGACGATATTACGCTGGTACTTGAGCCAATCTCCCCCATGCCGCAACCAGAAGTGACATTTCTTTTCTCGGCACCGTGGGAACTGGATAAATTTGTACAGGCATTGGGGATCAGTGTTGCCGCACAAATGCCAGCGGGTTCCTGACAGGGTTACGAGCTGGAACTGAGCCAATTCACTGAACAGCAATGGCATGATTGCCAGTCGCTGTTGTCGCGCTGGCAACTGGAAGTCGAGGGTAAAGAATTTAATGATGTCCTGGATCTCGGTAAATATGGCGATCGCGTCATTGGCATTGGTGAGTTCGAAAAAATATCCTCCCCCTGGTTGACCAAGGCACAAAGCGAAAACTGGCTCCCTAATGACATCGATTTCTCTGCATTTTCGGTAGAAACACTCGATGGTTGGCAACCTGAAAACCTGCAGCATTTCGATGAACTGCAGGAGAGAATCGCCCAGGCTGAAGCGGCTGGCGAAACGCATATCATCGCTCCCTGGAATGAGACTGAACTGCCGCTGGATGCCGCGAAAACCTTCAGCAAGAACTGGGAAAAACAGCAGAACACAGCACATGAATCAGAGGGGAATATTGCAGATAAAGCAGCCCGCGCGGTCCTCAAAATTGAACAAAACATTGAAGAAGCGACCTATATCAAACAGCGCCGAGATTCACTCCTCAATGCACGCCATGCTGAACCTGAAATTCCGCTAAGTCTTAAAGAGCACATCCAACTCAAAGACCATCAGCGTGAAGGTGTGGCCTGGCTCCAGCAACTCTTCCTTCGTTCACCACAGGAAACGGCGGGTTGCCTGCTAGCCGATGATATGGGGCTGGGGAAAACGCTGCAGATCCTGAGCTTTCTGGTCTGGTTTATTGAAAAATTCCCTGATGAGCCACCAAGCCTCATCGTTGCCCCCGTTTCTCTTTTGGATAACTGGGAACGTGAGCTGGACAATTTCTTCTACACTGCCGGAATTCCTGTGATGAAATTATATGGTGACACCATTAAAGCGGTGAAATACCCGAAACAGGCTATTCCTGCTCATCTGCAATCTCAGGGGATCAAAAATCTGCTCAAACCCGGCTGGCAGGGTGAGGCGAAAATAATTCTGACAACCTACGAAACGCTTCGCGATCAGGAGTTCTCACTGGCCCGCCAGCCATGGTCCATCATGGTCTGCGACGAGGCACAAAAAATAAAGAACCCAGCAGCATTGATTACCCATGCCGCCAATGCGATACAAGCTAGGTTTAAAGTGGCATGCACCGGCACTCCTGTCGAAAACACGCTTGTAGACCTGTGGAGCCTCTTTGATTTCGCTCAGCCAGGTCTGTTAGGGGCGCTCAACGAATTTGGCAAACACTATGTTCGCCCTATCGAGAACGAAGCAGGCCGTGATACAGAACGACTGGAAAGTTTACGGGACTTGATTGAATCACAGACATTACGCAGAACCAAAGAAGAGGTCGCGCGCGATCTGCCGCAAAAAATTGAAGTCACCAGTTGTAAACAACTACCGTTCTCCGGCCCTCAAAAGCAACTCTACCTTTCTTCGATTGCCAACTGGCAACAGCAGCAGGCACTCAGTGAGGGGATGCAGCAGGCGGGCGCAGGGATGTTGGGGCTATTACATCGGCTCAAACTCATTTGTGCGCATCCGGCAGTGGTTAACCCGGAACCTCGCTACCAGGAAGGCTCGCCAAAACTCAACTGGATGCTGAAAACGCTGGATGAAATTAAGCACACCAGCAAAGACAAAGTTATTATCTTTACTGAACTGCGCGATCTCCAAAGAGAAATCCAGCATGCTGTCCAGCAGCGTTTTGGATTCCGTCCGGTGATAATCAACGGTGATACCAGCACGAAAAGTCAGAGCCAGAACAGCCGCCAGCGATTGATTGACGATTTCCAGGCCCAACCCGGCTTCGGCGTAATTATTCTCTCTACAGTCGCCGTTGGCTTTGGGGTTAACGTTCAGAAAGCCAACCACGTTATTCATTTCACCCGCTGCTGGAATCCGGCAAAAGAAGATCAGGCAACTGACCGCGCTTACCGTATCGGTCAAACAAAAGATGTGTATGTCTATTACCCGACGGTAAGAGACGCTGAAATCACAACGTTTGAAGAAACGCTAGACGAACTCCTTCAGCGCCGCCGGGCATTGGCCAGGGATATGTTGTGCTCAACACCGGACCTGAGCAGTACTGATTTTGAAAACATTTTAAAAGGGGCATAACCGCTCAAATTTCGCACTGAAAAGATGTTTAGGTCCATTTCAAAGACAAAAGCTGTTGCTGACCACCTTCACAAGAGGGGGGTAAATGCAGGGATAAAAACGGAACAAATACTGACCGAGCTGTTGTGCGAACTGGTCTGGTATTTCACGGCAGGACTCAAAGCCCCGCGCTGGCTGCGCACCGCCAATAGCGTGAAATTTATCGGCGAGGTGGCTGTATGACACAACAGGACTGGCACCCCGCCGACATTATCGCCGCGCTGAAAAAGCGGGGAACGTCTCTGGCGGCGCTTTCCCGCAAGGCGTTGCGCTGGAACACGCCTTACCTGTCGCAAAACAACGTGATGGCAAATTGATCGACAAACCCGATCTCAAAACAGCGATGGAACACTGGCACAAACAGGCGGCTAAAGTCTGGCTGACGGGCGAATGTTCCCCACACTCGCTGCGTTATGCGTGGGCGCTGGGTGAAACAGGTGTACGGCTACCGCTGGAAAGAGGAATAACGGCTTTCATGACTGGCGCGGAATAATGCGTTAAGCCGTAACGACGGCGGTATCTCTGATGCCCCCTCTGTACCGGATAAGGTTCAGGGGGCGAGCCAGTTTTGATGGCGCAAAATCAGACAGCGATAATGTATCTGGCGCAAATGCTCATAGCACATCCCTGGATAAACTAGCTGCACCACAAAGGGAAAGGGCATAAAGGTTTTAAGGGTAACAGCGCCTTACCGGAAAAGGCCAAACCTGAAGGGCCGGTACTGCCGCAGGCCTGAATATTTATGGGAGTAGAATATGCGTTTTGTTGCTCACTCCATTACCCAGCGCATACAGCCAGGCACCACACGGTGGTATTTTCCCAATCTGCATAAGCCACTGTTTATTAACTGACCGCATTTATCTTCATAGCCGCGACAACACATCCTGGGCTAGCGAGCTCATAGGTAGCCATACCATGTTAAACAAGTACACGGGAGGAGAAATAAGGTGATTTTTATGAAAGGGAATTTCGTAACTTATTGATTTCATGGTGCGATAATAGGAACATAACACACCACATATACTCTTTGATAAATATAACTATTTTCTTGTTTCATCTTTATAAATGCCCCCTTTTGTGCCCCCACCTTGTTTTTCATGCGACTCGATGAGACTTTCATCGAGTCGTTAATCTCATCAAATTCTTCACGTATCGTGGAAACCTTCGTAGATCTCCATCCCCTCACAGCCGTGATCGGCTAAGAACAATATTACTTACCTCCCTGTAAGAACACCGGCTCATCAGCCCGCACGCTTTCCTGGCTTGAAGAATGTCTGTCGCAGTCAAATATGGTGCTTGTACCTGAGAGGTAAATCCATTGCGATCAATACGAACTAACTCATATTTCTCTACCAGAAAGTTAACGGCATTAGCCAGAGTGATACCGGCATCGATATGCTCCTTTATAACGGTTTCATCGCTAAAAGGTGTGTCGCTTAGCATTAGGCCATAGTGCTGCTCAAGCAGACGAGTAAGTAACATTTGCCAGACTGCAACGGGCGACAGACAGGGCTTCGCCGCCCGCGAAATTATAGCAGGTAGGGTTTTCATGTTTGCTCTCGTGAAAGTAATTAGCGCTGAGTGGGATAAATGGCGATGTATACGTAGCCGCAACTACCAAGAGTATCGGCTTCGCAGGTAAAACCGTTGTGGTACAGGGTAACGCAGTGGGCATGACGGGGATTAAGTTCGCCAGTGGTCAGCACCGACTCTATCTGGCTGATAAAATGTGGAAATACCACATCCAGCTTAATACATTGGGCATCACTAAACTTACCGGTGATACTGGCCCGGTCATCGAGATAGTGCAGCCGGTTGCCCTCCTGCACCAGACGTGCTCCCAGGCGCGGCGTGATATCCCTCTGCAGGCCCCATGTGGTGTTGCTCATTTATAACCTCTTTATTGTCAGTTCAGGGTAATACTCATCAGGCAGGCATACGTTCTGTTGCGGTCCTGGCGACGTTAGGCGTATACCGCCAGCACGCCGGGAATGTCAGGAACTACCTTACCGGTGTAATGACAGACGCTACCGTGCCACTGATATTTTCCGGTGCAGTAGCGAAAGATTCGGGACTCAGGATGCTGGCGGTATATCGTCATTGCCCGGCGTTTACTGATAATTTTCATGTCATACCTCAAAGCAAACCGTGTTCAGCGAACGAATAGATTTGCCTGCCACCGACAATCAGATGGTCAGGGACTCGGATATCTACCAGTTGAAGTACCTGTACCAGCCGCTGCGTAAGGGCTTTGTCAGCCTGGCTGGGTGTTGTCTCACCAGAGGGATGGTTGTGCGCGAGTATCACCGCCGCCGCGTTGAAGTACAGGGCACGTTTCACCACTTCCCGGGGATGCACCTCGGTACGGTTAATCGTGCCTGTGAAGAGCGTCTCATGGGCAATCAACTGATTCTGGTTGTCCAGATACAACACACGGAACTCTTCCCGCTCAAGCGCGGCCATATGCAGTCGCAGCCATTCACGGACAGCATGTGAAGAGGTGAAGGCCACGCCGGGCTCATGCAGGTGTCGGTCCAGAGCCCTGAGTGCCCGCTGAATGAGACGCCGGTCCTGTGGTGTTATCTCGCCAGGTAAAAAGGAAAGCTGTTTCATTCGTTGTTCCTCCGGTCAGTCGATGATGCGCAGAATAGCGTGAGCTTCTGGATGTTGCAGGGCGTAGTCACGCAGGCGGTAAAAGTGTGCAGTTATCGCGTCACACTCTGTACGGCAGGCATGGTGACTGTACGCAATCATGCAGACAGCAATGCCCGCAGCTTCTGCGCTCATTTGGGCATCATTGCCGTTCATGCTGTTGAGCAGATGCCATTTATCGTCACTGTCAGCATCAGGGGCCATAAACGCGCCGCCATTGCTGAGGGTGTAGAACGACCAGATACCGCCGCTGTAGGTCGCACAGAAACGCTCCATCCAGGCAAAAATACGCGGCTCCAGGGTTAGCCATTGCGGGATAGTGCCAAAATGCTGCGGCCAGAAATCGATACGTTGTTCATCGGGGACCTGCGTGACGGTCAGTTCAAATTCGGGTTGGTTAGCGGGTGCGAGGTCGTACTGCGTCTGCGTTGTCATGGATATGTCTCCGTCAATAAAAACGCCAGCGGCGATGACTGGCGTATAGGGGAATAAAGGGTGTTCGGACAGGTGGAATGTTGCAGGTAAATGCTTCGCGGTCAGCGGGTGGACGTGTCTGTACAGATGCCTGAGGTGCGGATATAACGGTTAAGACCTTCACCGGCATCCGGCTCAAAATTCCATGCCCGCCAGACCATCCGGCCTTCAGTGTCACGAACCACCAGGCGGAAGTGACTGCCCTGGTCGTCTTCGAGTGTGATATTGCAGTATGTGGTAGTGACCGCTTGCGCTTGTCTCCGGGTGAAAGGCCCCGGTGGCAGTAACACGGATTGGGACATTTTCGGGCTCCTGATAAAAGAAAACCCCGGCAGCCTGATGGCTGTCGGGGTTGGTTTGCGTAAGGAGGAACGGCTTTCAGTCGTTACCGCAGTCTCCGGGAGTGGGCAGAACTTTCTCTGCGTTCTTCAGGTCCACAGTGAAAGTCCCTGCTTTACGGCCATTGACGTAAACGTCAAACTGCCCGGTCTTACGGATATCCATGATGAAGTCATACCAGGCGTTATCGCCGTTACGCCAACCAAGGGTTGAGGGAATGGCATATTGCTTATGGTCCATCACCACGGTGACTGTGGTGCCATCATCGTGCGAACTGACCATTCTGTTATCCGCCAGGGTAAGAAAAGCAGAATGTTGGTAGAAACCATTCTGGTCCTGGCTCCCTGTGCAGTTGATGGTAAATGTCTTCCCACTGGTATCGGTCACGCTGTATTCCGTATTGCCCTGGCCATAGCCCTGCTGCCAGAATCCGGGAACCGCAGAGGCTGTAAAGCTGGTAAACAGTGAACATGCCAGTACAAACCGGCTTAGTGAATCTATTGTCATTTCTGTCTCCTTTATCGTTGTTTTTATTCGTGGTTCTCAGGGTTTGAGGGTATCAGCAGTCGCCCCATCAGTTTGCCGTCATGGGCGTACTCAAAGTATCTTTCTTTGGTATACGGGTCCGTCACCTCCTGGTATTCCAGTTTGATGTTATCGGCAATACAAAGCGCATTCATCAGCGGCTGGACGGTTTTTTCCTGCATATCCGCGAGGTAGTAGTAACTACCGCCCTCGCAGCCATCGGGCGACTCACGGGTACGTAAGACCTGCAGGGTGAGACCAGATGAGAAGCCAACCTGTGACCATTCTTCGCTGACATCATCCTGGCGGCTGACCACATCGCTGAAGCGCGGCGGAGTGAGGTCCTTGAATTTGCTGATGGCCTTCAGTTCATCACTTCTGTCATCGCAGGCGCTCAGAAACAGAGTGGTGGCAACCAGTGCCAGCAGAGGCAGTGTTTTACGTTTCATTATTTTTTTCCTGAAATCAGTCGAACCACTTTGGCAAAGACATAAATGCCCACGAAAATACCCACCGGCACGCCGACGAACGGTGTCAGCGCGACACTGGCGGCACCTGCTGCACCTCCGCCCGTCAACAGTGCAGCAACGGTGGCAAGTGTCAGGGCCGTGAGGCTGTCGGACACCCCGGTTTTGTTCAGAATGATGACGATGACAACAATGGCGATAATGGCAATAACGGGCATAGGGCTCCTCCCAGTTGCCGGGTTGATAACAACGCTTGCGCTATTCTGGTGGGCTGTCGGCCGGAACAAACGTAAGCAGTGACTGCTGGATAAAGCGAAAATGGGGTAAGGTCTGAATAAATACCGGGTCTTCAACAAGACGACACAGACTGTCATTACGCCGGAAAGTCTCCTGCAGGGGCTGAACCAGATGGATTTCATCCAGGGTGAATACGGCGATATGTCCGTCGTGTTCAGCAACCAGATACCAGGCCTGCTGGTGGATGAGTAACCGGCAGGGAGCCAGCCGCTCACAGCGCTGCCCCTCGGCAATCAGCGTCACCCGCTTGCGCCCGGTAATAGCCTGAATCAGTCGCCAGAAACACAATGCGCCTGACGGCGAAGAAACCGGACTGGCTGGCGCTATTACGCAGGGGGACTCATCGCACATCAGCAGTGCGTTCACCAGACGACGGTCAAAACCTGGAAAAAGACCGGCCATCCCGCTGCGGTGGGCAAAGATAAGCACGTCGGGCACCATCTGCGTCTCACTGCCCGCAGTGCGTAAGCGGCAATATCCGGACTGATACTCCAGGTCCAGATACATCAGCCTCTCACGAAAATCACGCCGCAGCGTGCGCACCGACACACCAAACTCAGCGGCCAGCTTACGCACACTCAGCGTTTCCCCCGCCACCAGACGGCTGATTATCAGTGACAGTCTGACAGCCAGCCGGTCATGGCGGCGTTCTGCCTGTGTCATGAGACGTTCTCCGTGGAAGTTAACTGACTGAAAATGATGTGATTATTCTAAATAGAGGGGCGGACAGGGTATGGACACAGCAGAAACTATTTTTCATTTCTGCAAAAGCCAGATGTAGCGGGGGTTGCAGTACATCCCTCGGTGAGTGAGGACCGCCAGCACGTTGCAATGCGGACAGGTGGTGTCCGATATTAACAACGTGGCAACATGAAACGGTTACTGCAACTGAGTGAGCATCGCTTCCGCCATCACCCATAGTGCCCGGTTAAGTTTCACGTCCCCGTCAATACCGCGAACGGCACGGGTATGTGACCGTCCTCCTTTGGCGTTACGCCCACTGAGACCGCCCTTAATCAGGTTCTCCTGAATACACTGGTACGTGGTCCACAGGTCATTGCTCTCATCCTGCCAGCGACGCGGGGAGAGGATCTGCGACTCAGTAACTGGTTGGTGGTCTTCACCAAAGCGGTATGTGAGCGCAGCTTTTGCTAGTGCCTGCTGCGCCGGTGGTGGCAACAGCAACGACTGCATCGCATCCCGCTTTTCCTCCACTCGGTCAAAAATCCCCAGTACCTCATACGCTCCTTCAATCACCTGACTTACCACGTCCCCCTTGTGCGGCACACGCACCTCGCCAAACGACTCACCACAGACGAGCCCGTTCTGACAAACTGCACGAAATAGTCCCGGCAACATCTGGTACGAACTGGTGCCATCATGTGAATTCAGCAAAATGATTTCCGGCACCTGCTTACCGGTAATCTGCCCCTCCCGACGAAGGCGCAGCATATGCTTGGTGTGTTCCCGACGACCTGGGTCACGCACGCGGGTCTGACAGGCAAAGAACGGCTGTAAGCCTTCGCGCTGCAGGCTCTCCAGCAGGGAGATGGTCGGAATATAGGTATAGCGTTCACTGCGGGATTCGTGTTTATCCTCACTGAATACGCTCGGCACCACGCGAAACAGCTCCTCGCGGGTTAACGGGCGGTCACGGCGAATAAGATTTGCAGCGCCAAAGCGCGAAGCCAAACGGGTCATAAGCAGACTCCTCATAACGGGAAACAATAAAAGAAAGCCCTGTCGCACAGGCGACAGGGCTCAGGGATTAACAGGTTGGAATTAAATTCTCAGAAGAAGAAATCCCAGACGGCACGGGCCACGGACACCACGGAGGTGCGCACGGCCTGAATGACGAGCCGCACCGGGGCTGGTATCAGGGGAAAGGCACTGACTGTATCGAGCACAGCACCTACGGTTTCACCGAAATCGTCACGGGCCTGCTCCCGAACTACCGTAGTGCGAAAGGGATGTTGCAGTTGTGCCACCATCGGGCTGCTGGCTTCGCGTGGCAGACACTTAATCATCCGTTCAGCCATCACCCGTAGTCCCCACGGCAGACGGACAGACACCGCACAGACTGGATGCACAGGCTGGAACAGCTCATGCAGCAGACAGATTTTGCGGCTGACATTCTGCTTCTGCACGGTGGACAATAGTCCCCCATCGCTGGTGGGTTCGGCCTTATCCGACTGGCTGATAACAAACAGCACCTTATGCCGGTAAGCCTCACCAATCACCTGATGATAAAAATGTTCATCCACCGACAGCGCCCGGTCATCAGCTTTAATCAGCCACAGCACCAAATCGAGCCGGGGAAGCTGTTCACGGTACAGCGCAGCATACTCGGTATCGCGAACGCCACTTTCGCCCACGCCGGGTAGATCAACTAACGTCATAAAGCGGTCGCCAACCTGCAGGCGAAAGCGCAAAGGTTCGCGGGTGCAGGCTGCGACATCGCTGACTGGTGATACTTCGCCGACAAACAGGGCATTGCAAAGGCTACTCTTTCCCGCCCCGGTTTTACCCATAATGCCGATCACTGGCTCGTAATGGGTTAACTGATTTATCTGCTGCAATATACGTTCAGATACCCATTGCGGTAGACCGGAAAGCGAATGGTTTAGTGGCTGTAAGCCTCGTGGGTTATTCATGACTACTCCTGCAATAAATAAAACTAAAACGGCAGAACCGTGAAGTCCTGCCGTTATGCTGGTATATTCATGAAAATGATATATATCTGAATATGTTTTGAATGATGATTTTCTATTGAATCATCCTAAATACTTCCAGTACTCGTAAGGAAGGTTAATGGTGGCTTTAGGAGGATATAGTTGATTAGGCAACGCTTTATCGATATGCAAAGCTGCAACAAAAATAAACCCATCCCGAAAGGCCGCAACAGGAACCCATGAAAGATACGCTGTATGCAGATACTTCTTATTTCTCTGCATGTATTCATTAATTCCAATGTTGCAAAAATCAATAGCGCGAACATAGCAGATTGATTGGATATCAAACAAATACTTGTCAACAATGAAAAATGGAATTGTTATCTGGATTAAATCGAACTCGAACTTTTCAACAGGATGCTTTTTTATACATAAGTAAACATATTTAGATATACCATCATCTTCTGGCATATGAACTTCAATATTTTCTTCTATCTTTGCCTTAAATTCTTTTTTGTAAGAATCCCATTCATCAAACATTGGAAGAGAAAAGGACATTATTGGTTCAGATCGAATACGAAAAACAAGTTTCTCAGACAGCAGATGAAGATACTTCAGCGTGGAATCATCTTTATGCTGCTGCGTTTCGAAGTGACGAACCTCATGATAAAACATGCTAAAAAGCCTGCTTTCAACCTCCTGAGTAATTCTATTTTGATATGTCACAAAATCAAGAATAGGTGCAGTGGATCGTAATAACTCACATATTACTTTCGAACGTGACGTGCCATTGGATTCGGCATACCTGTCGATTGAGTTAATCGTTAAATTATCATCGGTATTAAATGTTATTCTCTTTATCATAATTGTTATGCATTTTGTTGATTATGCATAATAACTTATCATAGGGGACAGTAAAGTGCCAGATCGCACTGCAATACTTCAGATTTCACGCACACATTTCTTCCTATGTAAGGCCACCATGCGAACCTGCGATAGAATCCTTGAAACCATCTGTTCTTACTGAATTAAGGTTAATTAGTATTATCACCCGGAGTTAACCATCCCCCTCCTGTAATCAATGCTCATCCCTGTATAAAAAACACATCACACATCTATCTATTGAACCCCATTTAGTTTGAGGATAGATAATGAAAGAACCCTACAATGCCAACCCTAATTACCCTATGCATTGTTTTCTTCTCGAAGATATAAACCACCACCTGGATGAAATGTTTGAGCGTTATTCACGCTTACTGGCTTTTCGTATGGATTTTGGCTGGAAACAAGGAAGTGAACGCTCGCAGCGTAATCTCATGGATGAGATGGAGGGCGAGATACAGCATCTGATGGATGTAGTATTTGGCCGAAAGATGGTTATTGGGTACTACTGGGTAATTGAATACAGACAACGTAAGGGGTTGCATGTGCATGCCATGTTTTATCTTGATGGGCAGAAGCATCGGAAATTTTATCCGACCTCGCGTGCGATAGGGGAAGAATGGCGCAGATTGACTGACGATGAAGGTCTCTTTCATCTGTGTTCCAAGAAAAAGCATTTCGTTGCGAATTCCGGAACGATAGTGGATCACCGCAATAGGCAAGCAGTAGATGAACTACGTTACGTAATCAGTTACTTAGCCAAATCTGAGCAGAAGTCACGAGGGGTTATTGCAGGCATGAATGCTATACCACCACGAAGCCGTAGAGGCAGGCCCAGGAAGGAGTAGCGACTGGTAAACATTGAGCCGAAGTTTTTTTACAACAGAAGCCATTGATGTGGAGGAGCTGACGGTAATGATTGATTTACTAACAGCTCTGGTTATTCATCCTTAACCGGAACACATCAACATGTATACAAAACCTGCACTACTTGAAGATCAATTCATTGATATGAAATTCATTACCCAGCTTACTGGCCTGAGCGATAAATGGTTCTATAAGCTGATACAGGATGGGGTATTCCCTAAACCAATTAAGCTGGGCAGAGCTTCTCGTTGGTTAAAAAGCGATCTTGAAGAATGGTTATATTACCGTATCTACGAATCCAGAAAGTAAAGCGCTCTAGCCCAGAATTAGAAAACCAAAATCGTTATAATGTGTTTTCATCAATACTTAAGACATCAAGATCATTTACCTTCG
This sequence comes from Kluyvera fluvialis, assembly GCF_059725275.1. Classification (NCBI taxonomy): domain Bacteria; kingdom Pseudomonadati; phylum Pseudomonadota; class Gammaproteobacteria; order Enterobacterales; family Enterobacteriaceae; genus Kluyvera; species Kluyvera fluvialis. The sequence goes on from NZ_AP046142.1 coordinate 3,864,466, forward strand.
ATTTCGCATCCACCAAGCCCTACCCTAAGCCAGGGAATTAAACCTTGTAGAGGTAAAAGGTGTTCTTTCAGTGACCGCCGGAACTGACAAATCGAATACCTGTCCCTAAACAATACACCCTCTATCAAAACTTATAAGAATCAGATAACTCGAACTTGGTTTTCTCCATGAAATACACTATATTTCCACTATTCCAGAAATATAGAAATGAGATGCAAATGGAGCTTTCGAAAGCAGCAGAAACCCTGAAAGAGCTCGGTCATCCTACGCGCCTGAGCTTGTATAGAGAGCTGGTTAAAGCCGGGCATGAAGGTCTACCGGTTGGCGAGCTGCAGAAGCGGCTCGAAATCCCAGCGTCTACGCTGAGCCATCATCTTTCCTCGTTGATATCAGTTTCTCTGATAAGGCAGGAACGTCAGGGTAGAACGCTCTTTTGCCATGCTCGATATGAAAACCTTGAGGCTCTGATTGCCTTCCTGACAGAAGAATGCTGCTCAGGGACTGACGACTGCCTCACCATGTCCCAGAAGACGGAGAAGTAAAATGACAGGTGATCTTAAGAATGTTGATTCGGATTTGTTCGACACTTCAATCACAGAGGCAAGATTAGGTGTCCCTGCCGTTCCTCATCCTCCGCGAATCCTCATGCTATACGGCTCTGTACGTGAACGCTCTTACAGCCGACTGGCAACGGAAGAAGCGGCAAGGTTACTGACCGCCATGGGCGCAGAAGTGCGGATCTTCAATCCTTCTGGCTTGCCTCTTCCTGATGATGCGCCTGACTCGCATCCTAAAGTCATGGAACTGCGCGAGCTGGTTCGTTGGTCCGAAGGGATGGTGTGGTGTTCCCCTGAACGCCATGGTGCGATGACCGGCATCATGAAAGCCCAGATTGACTGGATACCACTTTCGGAAGGCGCTGTTCGCCCTTCTCAGGGAAAAACGCTGGCCGTAATGCAGGTCTGCGGTGGCTCTCAGTCTTTCAATGCCGTAAACCAGATGCGCATTCTTGGCCGCTGGATGCGGATGATCACCATCCCGAATCAGTCCTCTGTGGCAAAAGCCTGGCAGGAGTTTGATGAAGGTGGACGAATGAAACCGTCGTCTTATTACGACCGCATCGTGGATGTAATGGAAGAACTGGTGAAATTTACTCTGCTAACCCGAGGTAACTCAGCCTATCTCGTTGATCGCTACAGCGAACGAAAAGAGTCGGCAGAAGAGCTTTCCCGGCGGGTTAATCAGAGCAAAATTTGAGGGCTGCTATGAGTGATGTAACGGCATTCAACAACTGCATGAGCGTGTTCTGGCGGCAACATGAAGCCGAACTCTCTCGCTTTCTGACATCGAAGACAGGTAATAGCGAAAAAGCAGCAGACCTTCTGCAAGAGCTATTCCTGCGTGCCCGCGCTCATTCAGACAGTTTCTGCGAGATGGAGAATCCGCGAGCCTGGCTATATCGGGCGGCGAGGAATCTGCTGATTGATGAGTACCGCACCACCAGGGAGTTTGTTGAGCTGGAAGAAGATGCCCCATTAACAGACGCATCCCCTGATGCAATCTCAACGCTGGATATTTGCCTGCCTGAAACATTACAGGCTTTACCCGAAGATGAGCGATGGTTGATTGAAGAGTCCGACCTTAACCGGCGTCCCCAGCAGTCTCTGGCCGATGAACTGGGAATTACGCTTACGGCGTTTAAATCCCGACTACTTCGGGCCAGAAAACACCTGAAAGAGACGATGACAGAACTTTGTCAGATTGAGGCGGATGACACGTCTTCCGTCTGCTGCCACAAAAAAATGAATTAATCGCGCATCTTTTCCCCACCACCTTCGTTTACCTCAGTGTAAAGCCAAATGACTAAACACTGAGGTAAACAGTCCATGTCAAAAATTGAGATCTTTGAAGCAGCAGGCTGCTGTGCAACCAGCAGCGTTGTAGTCAGTGACGAAGCCGTCAAATGGAACGCCAGCGCCGAATGGGCGAAAAAGAATGGCGTTGATATACAGCGCTACAGCCTTGCGAAGAACCCGCAGCAGTTCCTGAATTCGCCGGTCATTAAAGAGTTTCTGAACACATCAGGGATGGAGTCTCTCCCTGTCACCTTGCTCGACGGCAAACTCGTGATGGCAGGCAAACTCCCGACTCGTGAAGATATCGCCCGTTGGGCAGGTATTCCGCTTAGTCAGGACTGGAGTGAAGACAGCACGCAACCGCGCTGCTGCAGCATTCCACGTATGCCTTAATTCCAGAGGAGCAATCACTGATGAATATGCCATTTTTAAAAGACATTCCCCCGTTCATCTTCTTCACTGGCAAAGGTGGCGTGGGTAAAACATCCCTGGCCTGTGCTACTGCGGTATGGCTGGCCGATCAGGGTAAGAGAACGCTTCTGGTGAGTACCGATCCGGCTTCCAATGTCGGCCAAGTCTTTAGCCAGACTATCGGCCACCGAATCACAGATATCAGTACCGTAGAAAATCTTGCCGCGATGGAAGTTGATCCGATGGCTGCAGCACAGGCATATCGTGACCGAGTACTCGACCCGGTTCGCGGGCTGATGCCAGCTGATGTGGTCAGCAGCATTGAAGAACAGCTCTCCGGTTCATGCACTACGGAAATCGCGGCATTTGATGAGTTTAGTGGTCTTCTTACCAACCATGAGTTGCGGGAAAAGTATGACCATATCGTATTTGATACTGCGCCAACAGGTCATACCATCCGTATGCTTGAGTTGCCGGGGGCCTGGAGCGGTTATCTCGAAGCGAACCCTGATGCCGCCGCTAACCTCGGGCCGCTGGTGGGGCTGGAGAAACAACAGCACCAGTACTCAGACGCGGTTAAGGCGCTGTCTGATGCAGCTCTCACGCGCTTGGTTCTGGTTGCCCGAGCCCAAGCTTCAACACTGAAAGAAGTCTCTCATACGCACGATGAGCTTTCTGCTATCGGTCTGCAGCATCAACACCTTGCCATTAATGGCGTGCTGCCGCCGTTTGCGGGTGAAAATGATCCACTGGCGCAAAGTATTCTGGCTCGAGAAGAAAAAGCATTACAGGCAATGCCAGAGAACCTGGCGAACCTTCCCCGCTCGCAGCTGTATCTGAAGCCATTTAATCTGGTCGGTCTGGAAGCCCTGCGTCAGTTATTTACGGAGAACAAAGCCTCGCTGCCGCTCCCTGCTACTACGCTGAATACTTTGGATTTACCGAAACTTGCCTCTCTGGTAGATGAACTCAGCCAGACAGGCAAAGGGCTGGTCATGACGATGGGTAAAGGCGGTGTGGGTAAAACGACCGTTGCGGCATCGGTGGCGGTATCCCTGGCTAAGCGCGGTCACAAAGTTCACCTGACTACATCCGATCCGGCGGCACATCTGTCTTACACGCTGGATGGCTCGCTGCCAAATCTGCAGGTCAGCCGCATCGACCCGAAGGTGGAGACAGAGCGTTATCGCCGTTTTGTACTGGAGAATCAGGGCAAAGGATTAGACGCTGAGGGACTGGCGGTGCTGGAAGAAGATCTCCGCTCGCCATGTACTGAAGAGATCGCCGTCTTCCAGGCATTCTCGCGGGTAATCAAAGAGGCAGACGATCATTTTGTCATTATGGACACCGCGCCAACGGGTCACACTCTTCTGCTACTGGATGCGACTGGAGCCTATCACCGGGAAATGGTGCGCCAGATGGGGCAAACACAAGACCATGTGATGACGCCAATGATGCAATTGCAGGACCCGGAAAAGACGAAGGTGATGATCGTGACGCTTGCCGAAACGACACCTGTACTGGAAGCCGCTAACCTGCAGCAGGATCTGCGTCGAGCTGGCATCGAGCCGTGGGCATGGGTTGTTAATAACAGCCTGGCAGCTGCTCAACCGTCTTCACCTTTCCTGAAGACCAGGGCGAACCGCGAGCTGCCTCTCATCTCTGATGTGGAAGAGCAGTATGCAAAGCGTATTGCATTAACAGCGCTACAGAGCGAAGAGCCGATTGGTATTGACCTGCTGGAAGAAATGGCGAAGTAATAATGAAGGGGGCAAATGCCCCCTTCATCTTTATTTCAGTCTTTTACCTGCATCATCAACGACTTTTTCACCATCTTCCTTGGTGAATGCCGCTTTCTGAGCATCTGGAAGGATATCCAGAACAACCTCCGAAGGACGGCAAAGTTTAGTTCCCAGTGGCGTCACTACGATCGGACGGTTGATCAGAATTGGATGCTGCAGCATAAAGTCGATGAGCTGGTCGTCAGTAAATTTATCTTCTGCAAGACCCAGTTCCTCATACGGCTCGACGTTCTTACGCAGCAAAGCACGGACGGAAATGCCCATATCCGCAATAAGTTTGACCAGCTCATCGCGTGAAGGTGGAGTCTCAAGGTAAAGAATAACGGTCGGCTCGATACCGCTGTTGCGGATCATCTCCAGCGTATTACGCGACGTGCCGCAGGCTGGGTTGTGATAAATGGTGATGTTGCTCATATCAGTATCTCATTACAAAGTGAAAGAGAGACGTAGCGCCAGCGCGGCCAGCGTTACAAACAGCACAGGCAGAGTCATGACGATCCCGGTACGGAAATAGTATCCCCAGGTGATGGTCATGTTCTTCTGTGAAAGGACATGCAGCCAGAGCAGCGTTGCCAGGCTACCAATAGGTGTAATTTTCGGTCCCAGATCGCAGCCAATCACGTTGGCATAAATCATCGCCTCTTTGATAACGCCTGTTGCGGTGCTGCCATCAATAGAGAGAGCACCAACCAGCACGGTAGGCATATTGTTCATGATGGAAGACAGGAAAGCCGTCAGGAAGCCGGTACCAAACGTCGCGGCCCAAAGTCCTTTATCTGCCAGCACGTTCAACACACCGGAGAGGTATTCTGTTAGTCCGGCATTACGCAGACCATAGACCACCAGATACATTCCCAGAGAGAATATGACGATCTGCCATGGCGCACCGCGAAGCACTTTGCCAGTGTTAATGGCATGGCCTCGCTTCGCCACCGCAAACAGAATGACAGCCCCTACAGCAGCAATCGCGCTGACCGGGATACCCAACGGCTCAAGGACGAAAAAACCAACCAGAAGAAGGATCAACACTATCCAGCCAGTTCTGAAGGTTGCCAGATCTTTAATCGCCTTTGCCGGTGCTTTCAGGAGAGCCAGGTCGTAAGTCGGTGGAATATCTTTGCGGAAGAACAGATGCAGCATCACCAGCGTGGCGATAATAGCGGCAATATCCACCGGCACCATTACCGACGCATACTCAGTGAAGCCCAGTCCAAAGAAGTCCGCCGAGACTATATTCACCAGGTTCGACACGATAAGCGGCAGGCTGGCCGTATCGGCAATAAAACCGGCAGCCATGACAAATGCCAGCGTGGTGCCTTTGCTGAACCCTAATGCCAACAGCATGGCGATGACTATCGGCGTCAGAATAAGTGCCGCACCATCGTTGGCAAACAGTGCCGCCACCGCCGCACCGAGCAGAACGATATACGTAAAGAGCAAACGTCCACGACCGCTACCCCAGCGGGAAACGTGCAGCGCTGCCCATTCGAAAAAACCCGATTCATCGAGCAGAAGGCTGATAATAATCACGGCAATAAAGGTCGCCGTCGCATTCCAGACAATATTCCACACTACAGGGATATCACCAAAATGGACTACGCCAGAGATCAACGCCAGTACTGCGCCCAGTGTCGCACTCCAGCCGATCCCTAATCCCTTCGGTTGCCAGATAACCAAAACGATGGTCAGGACAAAAATAGCGCCTGCCAGTAACATAAATCCTCCAGACAGGACGGCTCTGCCGCCCTGTATATACAAAAAAATTAAACGGCCAGCTCTCTGAGTTTCTCGATGCCAGTGGGTTCAGCAGCCATTACCGGTACTAACGCAATGCGGCTTACATGCTGGTTCTTCACAGCCTCGATTTGAGGAAGCTCTTGTCGGGCGCGCTGGCAAAGTAGTGGTGAATGCGTCTGTGCAATCGAAAGGCTGTTATTGATAATCCAGCCCCAGGGATGAATCCCCGCACGTTCAAGATCGTACTGCAGGTTTGCCGCTTCCAGTACAGGTGTGGTTTCAGGCAGAGTGACCAGCAAGACTTTGGTACGTTCCGGGTCCTGAAGCTGCATCATCGGAGTGGTAAAATGACCTTTATCCCCCATCTTCCGGGCAATCTCACGGTGATAAGCCCCGGTAGCATCAAGCAGTAATAGCGTATGCCCGGTAGGTGCCGTATCCATGATCACAAACCGTTTGCCTGCTTCACGGATTACGCGTGAGAACGCCTGGAACACCGCAATCTCTTCTGTGCAAGGAGAACGTAAATCCTCTTCGAGCAGCCGTTTCCCTGCCTCATCCAGATCCCTGCCTTTCGTCTCAAGAACATGCTGACGATAGCGTTCAGTTTCATCGTGAGGGTTGATTCGGCTGACCTGCAGATTTTTGAGGCTGCCATTGAGCGTTGTACTGAGATGTGCAGCAGGATCGGAGGTGGTGAGATGCACATCAAAACCCTTATCCGCCAGACTAACGGCGATAGCCGCAGCCATTGTGGTTTTACCCACACCACCTTTACCCATCAGCATAATCAAACCGTGTTCACTGCGGGCGATATCATCAACCAGGACAGACAACGACATATTCTCTGGCTTGTTCGGTATGCTTTGTTCAGGAAGCGATGTTATCTCAGCGTGTTCGTTGAGCAGGCCTTTCAATGCGGACACACCAACCATGTTCAGCGGTTGAAGGAATAGTGTATCTGTCGGCAAGCCAGATAACCCAGCAGGAAGATTTGCCAGCGCCTCTTGTTCCCGTTGCCATATTGTAGCGGCCAGGGCGTCACGTTCAGCTTCGGTTTTAGGCAGCACACCATTAATAACCAGGTACTGGTTTTTCAGGCCAATTGCGGCGAGTTCTTCATGGGTGCGGGCGACTTCCTGCAGCGTAGATTTTTGCAGTCGTGCAACCAGAACCAGGCGGGTACTTTCAGGATCGGATAACGCCTCTACCGCATGAGCATACTGCTCACGCTGCTTTTCCAGCCCCGCCATCGGCCCAAGACAGGAAGCACCATCTGGGTTACTTTCGATGAAGCTGCTCCAGGCTCCGGGAAGCTGAAGAAGGCGAATAGTGTGGCCCGTTGGGGCAGTATCAAAAATGATGTGATCGAAGCGGGTTAGCAGAGAAGCGTCGGTCAGTAAGCCCGTGAATTCGTCGAATGCCGCAATCTCTGTCGTACATGCCCCCGACAGCTGCTCGCTGATACTGGTGACGACATCATCAGGTAGAAGACCTTTAATTGGGTCAACGATTCTGTCGCGGTATTGCTGGGCGGCTTCCTGCGGGTCAATCTCCAGAGCCGAAAGACCAGGCACAGCAGTCACGGGCTGAATAGTGTTACCGATAGTCTGATCGAATACCTGACCGACGTTAGAAGCCGGGTCGGTACTGACAAGCAGAACACGCTTTCCCAGTTCAGCCAGACGTATAGCCGTTGCGCAGGAAATCGAAGTTTTTCCTACACCTCCCTTACCGGTAAAAAACAGGTAAGGCGGGATATTCTGTAAGAATTTCATATGTCCTCCTGACATACTCAACAACAGGAAGTTTTACCACTACAGCAGCTGGTAGAAGCTAACCCCACCTTTTCCAGCGGTATACCAAACCAGCGAGCCAGTTCTGCGCGTTTTGGGTATCGCCCGGCCATCACCGTTTCACCATCCAGTAACAGCAGTGGAAGCCCTTCGGCTCCAGAAGCTTCAAGGAATGCTTTCGCTTTTTCGTTCTCAACGAAGCTCATCGGCTGTTGCGCCAAGTTGTAACGTTCAACCTGTACACCACGTCCTTTCAGCCATTGAACATCAGCAGAAAAATCGACCAGAACCTGATCGACATCTGAGCCACAAACGCCGGTACTGCAGCACATCGCCGGATCAAACACCGTTAACGTTTTCATCTTTAACACCTCACATTCGTAAAAACATATATGTACAGGCAAAATTTTTAGATACAAACAGCCTTACCGCTGCCAGAGCAGTTGGCCGATGCCAGCTTACGGGCGATGGCCTGAACGTCGTCCTGTTGGCTTAACCAGGCCTGCTCAATCACCTGAGCAGCCCAGGAAGGAATATGCGGGGATAAGCGGTAGTGAACCCATTTCCCCTGCTTGCGATCCAGCAATAGGCCACTCTCCCGAAGCATTGCAAGGTGGCGGGAGATCTTGGGCTGTGACTGTTCTAGCGCAGTGCAAAGGTCGCACACGCACAGCTCTCCCATCTCTCTGAGCAGCAACACGATGCCCAAACGGGTTTCATCGGAGAGGTTTTTGAAGAGTTGTAATGCTATGATTTTCATCAAATTTAACGAAGCCTTGAAATTGTGTTGCTTAAAGAATAGATGCATTGAATATGGTAAATCATATATTTAACATGATAGTAGTCCCTTCGTTTAACCAAATCAACTAATAGATCTTCCGCAAAAAATGAGCAAAATTCGGTTGCATAGTTTACGTGATACCTCATCATGAAATAGATTTTTTACTTTAAAGAGGGATTTTAAGTTGGAAATATCATCTCTGAAACTCAAAGGTTTTAGAAACTTTAAAGATGCACACATCAATTTTAACTCAAATACTCTGGTCATCGGTGCCAATGATGTTGGCAAAAGTAATATGTTGCATTCGCTAAGAATGCTATTAGATAAAAGTATATCAGATTCAGAAATTGAACCAAATGAACTTGACTTTCATTTAGAAAATGGAAAATCATGTGAAGAATTTGAAATTATTATTCATTTTAAAGATATCAATGAAGATGCAGTACTTTCAATTTTGAAAGGGAATGTCAGTGACTCAGGTGAATCGTTCATTAAGTACATTGCACAAAAATCCGATCTCAGCTATAAACTTTTCATTGGTGAGTCTTTAGAGTCTTTACAAGAAATCAACTCTCGCTATTATCTTAAATTCGTTAATTTAAAATATATTCAATCACAACGAGATTTAGAGAGATTTATTCGTAAAGAAAAAAGACAACTATTAAAAATCGCACAGCAATCATTGAACTCTGAAGAAAGAGAAGAAGATGACGATTTGTTAGGAGAGATAAGTATAGATTTACAGTCTATTAATGATAAAATATCTCAACTTATATATGTAGAAAGAGCTACAAAAGATGTCAACGATGAGTTAAAAAAACTTGCGCATCATTACTCAGAGTATTCTGTGCAACTAGATACTGGGGCAATTGGAATAAATGACTTTATTGACAACCTACAGCTTGGAGCTAATACAAATGGTTCTAATGTTATGCTTGGAGGAGACGGGCGAAACAATCAAATATTATTAGCATTATGGAAAGCGAAAAGTATTAAGGAACATGATATCGAGAACGAGGTTATCTTCTATGTTATCGAAGAACCTGAAGCACACCTACATCCTCACCAACAAAGAAAACTGGCTGATTATTTGATATCAGAACTTCCAGGTCAAACGATCATTTCATCCCACTCACCACAAATAGCTGTAAACTTTGAACCAGGCTCAGTAATAAGGTTGCTTGACCGTGCTGGACACACAGTAGCCGCAAGTGAAGGGTGTTCTAAAGATATTTCGGATGGCTGGGAAGGAATGAGCTATCGGATGAGTATATTGCCAGCAGAATCGTTTTTTTCAAATGGAGTTTTCTTAATCGAAGGACCATCAGAAGTTTTATTCTACCATTCTTTAGCCGAAAATTTAAACATAGATTTTGATTATTTAAATATTTCACTGGTTTCAGTGGACGGAATATCATTTAAGATTTACGTAGCTATACTAGATGCTTTAGAGATCCCATGGGTAATGCGAACGGATAACGATATATCTAAACTTAAAGATCAAGACAAGTGGCAATATTCAGGTATAAACCGATGTTTAGATATAGCCGGTTTGGAAAAGTTTGAACATAGCGACATACAAATATTACCTATAGATACTCTGACCAGCGGTGATTGGCAAACAGTTTCTGAAGAAATAAATAAATGCGGGGTATATTTATCCAAAGTTGATTTAGAAACTGATCTGGTAGGAGAATTAAGCGCACCAATTTTAAACGCTTTAGGTAAGAAAAATGACCAAGGTGCGATAGAGTACTTACAAAAGAAAAAAGCATTAAGAATGCGTGAACTTCTTAAAGATATAAAAACAGACCTTCACAAACTTAATGCCGGTGAATTAATTAAACCGTTAAACCATCTTGTAAAAATAATTAGAGGTGAATGAAATGAGTACTTTCTCACCAACACCTCAGCAAACATTAGCCATTGACTACACCGGAAGCATGGTAATAACAGCATGTCCGGGAAGCGGTAAGACTACGGTTATAAAAGAAAAAATCAGAAATATTACCGACTGTCTTCCAGAGCATAAAGGGGTCATTGCAATTACATTCACAAAGAAAGCAAGTTCAGAACTGGAACGTAGATGCAAGGCTGAAGGACACAATGTAAAACATAGTTTCTTTGGTACTATTGATAGTTTTTGCTTAAAGGAAATAATTATTCCATTTCTTTCAAGGGTATGGGGAGGAACACCAACAGAATGCAAAGTCTTAAAGAAATTGGAATCTCCATATAACCATTTCATAGAAAGCAATTTTTCTGGCACACCATCAGTTATTAATATCAATGAGGACCCTGGATATAAAAAACTATACGATGAGGGAATACTTTGGATGGGGTCATTCTCGGCCTTAGCATTAAAAATAATTAATGAATCATCTGCTGCGAAGCGGTATATCAAAGCAAGATATAGCCATATATTCATAGATGAGTATCAAGATTCATCTTTATCTCAGCATGAGCTATTTCTAAAAATAAACGAACTTGGCTTATGCTCCATTGCTGTTGGTGATGTTCGGCAATCAATCTATGAATTTAGAGGAGGGAATTCGGAGCTTCTTTTAGAATTGGTAAGTAATACAGAATGCTTTAAGCATTTTGAGATAAATTTCAACCATAGATGCCACCCATCAATAAGCAATTATGCTTCAAGATTGCTTGAACCATCCTATGTTTTACTACCTGCGGATGAGATAAGAGTATTTAGGAGACGACTTAATGGAAATCTTAAAGATGCTGCTGTTACGATTTCCTCCTGGATTTCAGGATGGCTGAGTAGTGGCGAATGGAAGTTAGAAAAAGCAAATCAAATAGCAATTTTAGCAAGAAAAGAAAAATCACTAACATTATTCTGCTCTGGATTAAACTTAAACTTCAGGCTTTATGTTGACACACCTCTAGATAAAATTGGTACTGATTGCTCAGATCTATACAAAGATCTGTTAGCATACAAGTACGGCTCTATAAGTACAGCACAAGATTTTATTAACAAAGTTTTTGATGGGGTTATAGTAGATGATAACACTCTGCTCTTACTAAGAAAAAAAATAAAAACAATTAGAAATGAATTAACAAATGAAGATTTAATACATAAGTTTCATGATATTGCATATATTTTAGGGATAAATTCAACAGAACATACTGATGGGGCTGTAATAAGAACAATCTCAGACGATATTTTAGTCAAACAATTCAAACCATTAGATGATAATGAGATACAAGTAATGACCCTTCATAAATCTAAAGGTCTGGAATTCAAATTAGTATTTCACTTAGATTTAGATGAATGGTCCTTCCCATTTAGAGAATATAACAGCGAAGACAGATACACACCTCTATACCCGACGCTTAAACAAGAACTTAACCTCCACTACGTTGGTATAACCAGAGCTGAGAATTGTTGCATTCTTATTAACTCATCTCTCAGAGAAAATGCATCTGGGGACTTTAAAAACACAGATGAATCATATTTCTTCAAATTACCGCAGTTAAATGATCTGTATAGTTGAACTTTGTAATCATTTACATAGGAGGGATAATTCAAAAAACCCTCCTTTAATTTTAACACTCAACACACTAAGTGTAAAAATATGAACACCAACATGCTGATTATTAATTTTCGCAATTGGTTTATAAGGAGCAACATTCCAGAAGAACGGCTGCTAACTTAGCAGCCTGCAGAATTAAAGCTTAAAAAATTTATTATCTTGAGATAATTCAAGAATAATATAACGATTATATTTCTGGTAATCTTCTTTTATTAATTTATCAGACAGCATAGATACAATATGTTGCCCTGACAATTTAATCGACCCATCAAAAATTTTGCGAACGTGTTTAATATCGATTTCATCAATAGAATCGTGTAGTACAAAGTTAGGTCTCAAAGCTTTTTTATCACAAACGGTCTTGATATATGCTAGATCGAAAGTAACAACCTCAAGTCTCTTTAACCCACCTTCGTTATTTGACTCCACATCATCTACATGTGGGGTACATTCGCCCTTTTCTTGATCTAAATTGAGACTGAATTTGTACTCAACACCATAAAAATCACGAGTGTATTCTTTGAAATTATCTATGAATTTATCTTCGAAAGAGGTTACGCAAGTAAGTTCAGACTCCAGCTGCCCTGATAATTCAGTTAAGCTTTGCCTTTCTATAGCCAACTTTGAATCAATATCATCTTTTTTGTCAATTATGGCTGTCAGCTTGGCTAATTCTTTATCTAGTTTACCGATTTCCTTCATTGCATCAGAAATCTCTTCTATTTTCTTTTTAGATTTAAGCTCATCGAAAAGACTCTGCTTCTGATTTTTTAACTGACCGAACTTAACCGTTGCTTTTTCATGTTCAGCTTGAAGCTTATCCAACCCATGAGAAACAAATTCACGCTTAGTACTTAGAAGATGTGCGTGGAACGCAAGTGCTTGCCGGTAATCCTGAAGGGTAGATTCTATCTTAACTGATGCGTATTCATAAATTGCCTGTAATTCATCTAACAAATGAACTTGTTCATTACTCTTAAGTATTTCATTAGTTTCTAGGATGTTTTTTATTTTTAAATCTAACGACAATATTTCATCAGACAAGGCATTCTGCTCATCATCTACCCTATTAATTTTAGAGACTATTTCTAGCTTATCGATTCCTTTTTCAGACGATAAAAGAGACCTCTCCAACTTAGAAAGTTCTCGTCTCATATGGGTTATCGAACTAACAATCTTATCTTGAGAAATAACACTATTAAACGCTTTAAGGTTTCTTTCATAACCTTTTATAGCAGTCTTTAGTTTATGTATTTTGGTAAGTATTTCAGTGTCATTAAAGTTAAACAAATATAGAAAAACAGTACTAACATCTGACTTGGAAACATTCCTGCCATTGTCAAAGTTAACTGTTTTTGTCATACGGTGTTGCGTTGTTCTAAAGAATTTTGGAGCGAGTTTTCTAAGCGTTGGTTTAGCAGAGCTAACATTAAAAACACTACCCATGATATGATGGATATATTCTTTACTTGTTACTTCTCTCCCGTTTAAAATATAACTTTGCAAGTCTACATTAGTAGAGAGCCTACGCTTAATAATACTATACTGGTTGTCTAAACCTAAATATTCTAATGATACGTGCACTTCATTTCTAGTGAAAAGTTGTTCAATTTCTTTTTTAGGTGTTTGAAACTCTTCATCAATATAGATAGGCTTAATTGAGCCATCAAACAAATAGTCCAGAATCCTTCCCAACGTAGATTTACCAACACTATTACCAGGGTCATCAGACTCCTTTTTACTTGTTATTATATTTAAATTCTCGAAAAACGGTATCGAGCGTATTTCTTTTCCATCTATCTCCAATAAAAACCTAAGCAACTTCATTAATAAAAACCTCGTTCCGATCGTAGCTAATAGCTGAAATTATATACAACCAGTCCAGCGCTAAAATTATATGGTCTACAGAAACAGAAAGCTCTTTTTCCCCAGTTTTCATTAGTTGAGTGATCTTTATACGCCCTCTTTTGCATTCTTGTAGCTGCTTCAGAATGAATCCACCGATGTAGAGCACGTTCATCTCTGGATGAGATCCTTTAGTTGGTAGCATTATTTGGATTCTCCAAGACACAGCACTCTACAAAGGCATGCGCAACGACAACATTTAAGCCAATTTCCACTTGCTCTTTGTATTGAGTGACATTTGCTGAACTATAAACGAATTTCCTCAGTTGTTTAATTACATCACTGATTATGTCGTCAGCATGCTGTCGTACTTTTGTTATGTCTGGTTCAAAAGAATCGATCTCATACTTATCTAATGAATTACAGTACATTCCATTTAATAACTCCATAGCTGATTGTTTACCATTTATTATATTTTGTTCTGCAAGAGTGTAGGCTCTTTCAATATGAGAGGAGTAAGATTTGTATTGCAAAACTATACGACGCTTGCTATTAAGCATATTGTGTTCTATTTTTTTAGCAACATTAGCAGGGAAAGAACGATCACTTCGGTCGATATTAACTTTAGCTGATGCAATATCTCCAATTATAACATTGATAATAGAATCAACATTATTTTCTGAAGTTTCCACATTGTAGAAGTCACCTTCAATGTTATGAATGTCAAATCTTGTTTCATACATAGGTAAGCCCAGAAAAATTATTTATTGTAAATAAAGTCGCCTTTAATTACACCTTGGTTAAAATTATTTTTTCCGTGTTGATGCACTTCTTGATAATTATCATGAATATCATTTTTTTCGGTATTTATTATTTTCTGTTGTAGAATTGTATTCTGAACATTTAATTCATTGTTAGAGATTTCTAGAGTCTCAACTTTCTGTTTAAGAGTATTATTTTGAAATTTTAGGTCACTATGTGTAATGTGTAGGTCCCTGAATTTCTGTTCAATCTTGGTCACGTTGCTTTTTTGTACAAAGGCATATATGCAACTGGCAACGGTACAGATCCAAGCGATAGCTACGAAAGGTTCGCTGCCAAAGAGTTTCCAAAATTCTTGCATTTCTTATCTCGACGTCTATACATGTGAACATACATTGTACAATTCACACACATAGTGTGCCACTAAAAGGTGCATAACTTACTCATAACTATAAAAGAGTTCGTCTGAATTGCTCAGCGGAAAAGTGTTCCATCTTGCCCTCGTACAGAGTAAGACATTGAAGATGTTTTCTCTTTCTGCCCACGCTGCATCTGGCCTCTGATTGTCGCCCTTACACAACCAGCCATAGTCAGTAAACTCTTAGTTTAGCAGTAACCTGTCCCACATTAATTAATACAATGTGGTATGGGTAACCTTCGCTTCTGGTACTAAGCAGTGCCGTAATACGCAGATCTAACCTTTCTGAAGCAAGAGTAAATGCAACTCAGTAAAAAAAAGAAATTTTCTGTTATTGAACCCCTCCGTTTGGAGGAGTTCAGCTTGTGTTTTCATTCTATCTAACGAATAAGTAGCTAAGTTTTTAGGTGAAATTATGATGCTATGATTAGATTAAATTTACCAATGTTATCAATGTAATCCGCATACCACTGCATCATCTCCCTCCGCCCTTCCAGATACAACGCATGGTTGTACGTCCCACGAATCGCATTCTTATCGACATGCGCAAGCTGGGTTTCAATCCATGCCGTATTGAACCCTTCCTCGTGCAAAATCGTACTCATCGTGTGACGGAAACCATGCCCCGTTACCTTCCCCGTATACCCAATCCGTTTGAATACCTGATTAATACTCGCTTCACTCATCGTCTTGCGGGGATCATTACGTCCCGGGAACACCAGTGGATATTGCCCTGACATCACTTTGAGTTGCTGTACGATTTCCAGCGCTTGGGTAGAGAGGGGGACAAGGTGAGGCCGTTTCATCTTCATTCGGTCGGCAGGAATTTCCCACACCGCTTTCTCAAGATCAAATTCACTCCAGAAAGCACCTCGGAGCTCGCCGGTACGAACTCCCGTAAGGATCAGCAAACGAGCGGCAAGAACAACTAACGGGCTGCCTGTATAGCCAGAGAGAGCTTTAAAGAAGTCTGGTAACTCCTCAACTGTAAGGAAGGGATAATGCTTCGATTCATGTCCTGACATCGCGCTGGTTAGATCCGCCGCAGGATTGTATTCCGCACGACCGGTAACGATGGCGTAACGAAAGACTTCGCTGCAGCGCTGGCGAACCTTCTTAGCCTTCTCTGTCGCGCCACGGCTTTCCATTCGACGCAGCACATTCAGCAGAACCAGTGGTTTGATTTCATTCACCGGAAGTTGGCCGATATAGGGGAAAATATCTTTATTGAAAGCTTCGATAATGTCGGAGGCATAGCCTTCTGACCACCTACTCACTTTCGTACCGTGCCACTCAAGTGCCACAGACTGAAACGTGTTGTTGAGTTGCACATCGCGAACCAGCTTTTCTTCTTTCTTGGCAAAAGATGGATCGATACCCTCAGCCAGCTTTTTCTTGGCGTCGTCACGCAGTGCTCTTGCTTGCGCAAGCGACACTGCTGGATAGACACCGAAAGCCAGACGTTTCTCTTTTCCATTGAAGCGATACTTCATCCGCCAGTATCTGGAACCAGAGGGAACAACCTCAAGATACAAACCAGCACCATCTGCCAGCTTATAGGCTTTCTCTCTGGGTTTAGCTGCGTCTACCTGTCTCGCATTAAGTTTCATTGGGGGCATCTCCCTGGACCGAACACAGAATGCCCCCACTTATGCCCCCAACTGTGACTTGATTTCGGTTGAGTCCAGTTGATAACAGGAGATAAGATACGGGCCATGAACCGCAGTATACGGGCTTTTAGTTGATTTCGGTAGACTTGGGAAGAGTTTGAAATGGTGCCGATAATAGGAGTCGAACCTACGACCTTCGCATTACGAATGCGCTGCTCTACCAACTGAGCTATATCGGCCCTGCAAGAAGTGCTCACGAGTGTGAATCACGGTGTAGAAGGTTAAAACTAACCGAGCGATGCGTCAATAGTCAGGTTAATCAACCGCCTATTTTTGCATCGCTCGCGATTAATTACGCACGAATGGTATCTTCGCCGAAGCCTATCCACTTGTAAGTGGTCAATGCTTCCAGCCCCATTGGGCCACGGGCGTGCAATTTCTGCGTGCTAACCGCCACTTCCGCGCCCAGGCCAAACTGACCGCCATCGGTAAAGCGGGTTGAAGCGTTAACGTACACTGCAGAAGAATCCACTTCATTGATGAAACGGTTAGCATTGCTCAATGTGCGGGTCAGAATGGCGTCGGAGTGCTGCGTGCCGTGTGCACGGATATGCGCAATCGCCCCGTCCATATCGGGAACCACCACCACATTCAAATCCAGCGACAGGAACTCGTTGTCCAACTCTTCCGGCTTCAGCGCGACCAGGTTAGGCGCACCTTTCAGCTTCTGCATGACCGTTTCATCACCGTGCAACGTTACGCCACTGGTCGCCATCTGTTGGCTTAAGGCTGGCAGGAAACGGTCGGCAATGGCCTGATTTACCAGCAGAGTTTCTACGGTGTTGCAGGTGCTCGGGCGCTGGGTTTTGGCGTTAACGATAATCTTCAACGCAGGTTCAATTTCAGCAGTATCATCAACATAAATATGACACACGCCGATACCACCGGTGATAACCGGAATCGTCGCCTGCTCGCGGCATAGTTTGTGCAGCCCCGCGCCCCCGCGAGGGATCAGCATGTCGATATATTTGTCCATGCGCAGCATTTCACTGACCAGCGCACGATCCGGGCTTTCAATCGCTTGCACTGCCGCTTCCGGCAGGCCGCACTCTTTTAACGCGCGCTGAATAACGCCGACCGTAGCCGCGTTGGTGCGATAAGTTTCTTTACCGCCGCGCAGAATCGCCGCGTTGCCGGTTTTCAGGCACAGCGCCGCGACATCAACGGTGACGTTCGGGCGCGCTTCATAAATAACACCAATCACGCCAAGCGGGACACGACGGCGTTCAATTCGCAGGCCGCTGTCGAGCAGGCCACCGTCAATCACCTGACCTACAGGGTCGGCTAATGTGCAAACCTGGCGGACATCGTTGGCGATCGCCGACAAACGAGCCGGAGTCAGCGCCAGACGATCAAGCATCGCTTCACTCAGGCCGCTTTCGCGAGCCTGGGCCAGATCATCAGCATTCGCGCGCAGGATGTCGTCACTTTGCGATTCCAGATAATCAGCAATTGTTTCCAAAACCCGATTTTTTTCGCGGCTGGATAACAGCGCCAGTTTGTAAGAGGCCTGCTTTGCCGCAATGCCCATTTGTTCCAGCATGTTGAACTCCTTAACGGGTGATCATGTCATCGCGGTGAACCGCTACAGGGCCGTACTCATAGCCGAGGATTGCGTCAATTTCCTGCGAGTGGTGTCCGGCAATCAGGCGCAGCGCGTCGCTGTTATAGCGGCTTACACCGTGGGCGATGTCGCGGCCTTCAAGATTGCGAATACGGATCACTTCACCACGAGAGAAGTTGCCTGTCACGTTTTTAATGCCTTTTGGAAGTAATGAACTCCCCCGTTCCAGAATCGCGGCGGTAGCCCCTTCATCGACAATCAGTTCACCCGCCGGTGGCGCGCCGAAAATCCAGCGTTTACGGTTCTCAAGCGGTGTGTCCTGGGCATGGAAACGCGTACCCACGGAGATATTCGCCATAACGTCACCAATCACGCCCGGCAGGCTGCCTGCGGCAATAATGGTGTCGATACCCGCGCGGCAAGCCACGTCGGCGGCCTGTAACTTAGTGCCCATGCCGCCAGTGCCCAGGCCAGAAACGCTGTCCCCAGCGACGGCACGTAGCGCGTCGTCGATGCCGTGAACATCTTTAATCAGCTCTGCATCAGGGTTGCTGCGCGGATCGGCAGTAAATAATCCCTGCTGATCGGTCAGCAGCAGCAGTTTATCCGCCCCTGCGAGGATAGCCGCCAGCGCGGAGAGGTTGTCGTTATCACCGACTTTGATTTCCGCCGTGGCGACGGCGTCATTCTCATTAATGACCGGCACGATGTTGTTATCCAGCAGCGCACGCAGCGTATCGCGCGCATTGAGGAAGCGTTCACGGTCTTCCATGTCCGCGCGGGTCAGCAACATCTGGCCGACGTGGATGCCATAAATAGAGAACAGTTGTTCCCAGAGTTGAATCAGGCGGCTTTGGCCGACGGCGGCCAGCAGTTGTTTGGAGGCGATAGTCGCGGGCAGTTCAGGGTAACCCAGATGCTCACGCCCGGCGGCAATCGCTCCTGACGTTACAATGACGATTCGGTGCCCAGCTGCATGAAGCTGAGCGCACTGGCGAACCAGTTCAACAATGTGCGCGCGATTCAGGCGGCGCGATCCGCCCGTTAAAACACTGGTGCCCAGTTTGACCACCAGCGTCTGACTATCACTCATGATTCTCTGCCGTTAATAAAGAGGAAATTTTAATACCAGGCAGACGTTGTAGCAGGAGTCAGGCCGCTTGCCAACAGGCAGCGCTGAAAGCGGGCGGTTTTGTTGCGCAGGATCAGGCAGCCTAGTGGAGATTATTGACAATTTTATGACAGAAAAACGTATTCATAATTTTTTATATTTTCTCGGAGATTGTCATAAATTTTTAACACGCGCGGGATAAAAACGTTCCTGTTTTATCACAGTGGTCTTTCACAGCAAATTTAAAACATAAAAATCGGGATTGAGAAATGCAAAAAACAACGTTGGCATTAACGATGATGGGTATTATTGCGTCTTCTTCAGCTATGGCGGCTGAAGTTTATAACAAGGATAGTAATAAACTGGACGTTTATGGCAAAGTAAGAGCAATGCATTACATGAGCGATGATGCCAGTTCCGATGGCGATAAAACATACGTTCGTTTTGGTATTAAAGGCGAAACAAAAATCAATGACCAACTGACCGGCTATGGTCGTTGGGAATCTGAATTTTCCGGTAATACTGATGAAAGTACCTCAACTCAGAAAACGCGTCTGGCATTTGCGGGCCTGAAATTAAAAGATTTCGGCTCTTTTGATTATGGTCGTAACCTCGGTGCGCTGTACGATGTTGAAGCCTGGACCGATATGTTCCCAGAATTCGGCGGTGACTCCACCGGCAAGACCGACAACTTCATGACCAAGCGCTCCAGCGGCCTGGCAACCTACCGCAATACGGATTTCTTCGGCGTCATCGATGGCCTGAATTTAACCCTGCAATATCAAGGCAAAAACGACCGTAGCACCTATGCCACCGCCAACGGTGACGGCTTTGGTAGCGCCCTGACCTACGATTTCGGCGGTAGCGATTTCGCTATCAGCGCCGCCTACACCAACTCCGATCGCACCACCGTACAGCAGGCAAAATCGCTGGCGAAAGGTGGTCAGAATGCGGAGTCCTGGGGAACAGGTGTAAAATATGACGCCAATAATATTTATCTGGCGATGATTTATACCGAAACTCGCAATATGACGCCAATTAAGGGTTTAGTCAGCGCAGATCAGGGTTTTGCTAATAAAGCGCAGAACTTCGAAGCCGTGGCACAATATCAATTCGATTTCGGCCTGCGCCCATCTTTGGGTTATGTGCAGATGAAAGGCAAAGATCTGGATAATGGGATCGGCGATCAGGATCTGATGAAATATGTGGATGTTGGCGCGACCTATTATTTCAACAAAAATATGTCAGCGTTTGTTGATTATAAAATCAACCTGATTGACGAGTCTGCGGTCACTAAGCGTCTGGCGATTATGACCGATGACGTGGTTGCGGTTGGTATGACCTACCAATTCTAAGGGTAATATAAAGGCCAGCAACGCTGGCCTTTATTAATGCTCGCCATATTACGCAAAATCCTTCATGCGGCCAGGCTGCATGAAGGATTTTGTGTTTATGCCGTACGTTTCATGGCTTCGTTGGCAAAACCATCCGCCGGTTCCAGCGGTAACTCTAATGTTGCCAATAAATCCTTCGCTCGCTCGTGAAAACCGCGTAACGTTTGTTGCAGACGCTCAACCACTTCAGGATCGTTGATGGCTATAGCCTGCCATTTGCCATCTTTATCAAACAGACCGAATTGGTAGCTGTAGGTAAAGCGATGCGCTTCGGCTTCCATTTCCATCCACCAGCCCCAGAACTCACGCTTCTCCGGCGCGGGTTTTACGTTAACGCAAACGGCTAAACAGTCGAAAAAAAAGCGGTTATCTTCACACTGTTCTTCGCGAATATAGGGGCCAAGCGCAGCAAATTTCTTGATCAGTCTACTCTTCGGGTGTCCACTCGGTAACGTCATTGCGATCTCCTTTAGTGATGCAACTGTTTTACCAAATCAATAGAATTTAGCAATATATTAACAAAATCTATTATTGATCCACTCGGCAATTTCTTTCAGCGCTTTGTCAAAGTTGCGATACACCGGATTAAACGGGATCGGCATCAGTTTCCCTTGCGCCGATGACGAAACAATTAACCGTGACTCTTCTTCCGGGCTAAATGGATCGTTATTCCAGAAACCAGAAAGCATCGGAGTTGGACAACGGCGGCCCAGCAGCCCCTGAGTTTTCAGGGAGTAGCGGTTAAGCTCCACGCGCAGCGCTTCGTCAGAGGCATCGTGCATTCCCAGACGGGAGGCCAGCACATCCAGATACATTTCCGGTACGCGCCCTTGATGCAGGGGATCATTCAGCAAGCCGTGAACCACCGGTCCTAAACAGGCTACAGCTTTCAGATGCGGGGCTTCCAGATATGCCAGGCGCACGGCAATATTCGCGCCGAAACGGAAACCAAACGCCGCCACACGCGTGTGATCAACCCACGGAATATGCGGCAGTTCGCGGATAACGTGTTGATGCAACAGGCTGGAATCCTGAGTGAGCTTCCATTTTGAAGAGAAGCCAATCGACGGCATATCCACCGTCAGCATCGCAATTCCCAGTGGGGCAAAATAGTGTTCATACAAGCTGTAGTAGTCGGTCTGTAAGCCGTCCAACCCGCCACACATCAACACCGTCGGGAATGGGCCGTTGCCTTTCGGCATATGTAAGAAGCCCTTTATCGGCGAACCGCCGGGGATCGTAAACTCTAGTTCACGCATTTCGCCCGGCAGGCGTTGCGCGGCTTCTTCATAGGCGCGGTTAGCCAACGCCTGCGCCTGTTCTGCAAGGTCATCGCCTTTAAGATGCGGATAAGCCGCGATGCTGTAAAGATTGGAGGCGTGCAGCCAGTGGCGACCGCTGAGGGTTTCATCCTGCTCCTGGTTCGCTTTTTGCTGCCAGAGCATGGCCTGAGACGACCATTCGTAAATCCAGTTACCACCGCGATAACCCACGACGGTGTCGTACAGTTCATCGTCAGTGCGTTCGGCGGTGCTCATCACGATGCGCGCTTGCACGTCGAGAATTTCCTGGGGCGTTACGCCGCGCCAGATCCACATCAGCCGGTTAATCATGCGATACCAATGCGGCACGTTATTTCCGCTAAGCGCAGACTGCATACGAGAAGTATCGCCAGTGCTAAACCGACGCACTAGCGTTGACGTTTCAGGGTGTTTAAAGCGCGGTTTGAATAGCGTTTCGCTGAGATTAGCTTCTGGCATCACAAAACCTCCGTGGATACGATCTTTGGTCTTATTGTAACGCGTGGGGCGTTAAAAAAAACAACGCCCGGCATAACCGGGCGTGAGAAGCGCATTTATTGATGAATCAACGTCCAGAAATAGGCGGTACGAATACCACGCCCATATCCCATGGCTGTTCAATCCAGGTATCCTGTGGGATATCAATAACATAATCATTAACCAGCGGACGACCAGCCGGTTTAGCAAAAATGGTCACGAAATGCGCTTTTGGATACATTTCGCGAATCGCCACCGCCGTACCCCCGGTATCCACCAGATCATCAATAACGATAAAGCCTTCGCCATCGCCTTCAGCGCGCTTCAGAACTTTCAGTTCACGCTGGTTGTCGTGGTCATAGCTGGAGATGCATACGGTATCGACATGACGAATGCCCAGTTCACGTGCCAGCAGTGCTGCTGGTACCAGGCCACCACGGCTAACGGCAATAATGCCTTTCCATTGTTCAGAAGGCATCAGGCGTGCAGCCAGTTTGCGCGCGTGAATCTGCAACATGTCCCAGGTGACGACGTATTTTTCGCTCATTGTGAAGTTGTCCCAGCCTGTTTTATACGGCTTAAAAAGTGTTCAAGGGGGAAATGGGTTGCGCGAGATTATAGAGATCTGGCGCACTAAAAACCAGTGTTAAGCTGAATCCACGGCTCTTTTTACGTGGTTTGTTCTACCGGAAAGGGCAGAAAGTGGTATTCTCAACCCCATCGCGCAAGCCAGTCTTGTGGTATATGTATGTGCTAACCCTTTCCCTGCAAGCGACTTTTGCAGAAAGCCGTAAGGAGACTCATCGTGTCTGAACTGTCTCAATTATCCCCGCAGCCGCTGTGGGATATTTTTGCCAAAATCTGTTCTATCCCACACCCATCCCATCATGAAGAGCAGCTCGCTGCACACATCATGGGCTGGGCGAAAGAAAAAGGCCTGCACGCAGAGCGCGACCAGGTTGGCAACATTTTGATTCGCAAAGGCGCAACACCTGGGATGGAAAACCGTAAGCCGGTCGTCCTTCAGGCGCACCTCGATATGGTGCCACAGAAAAATAACGATACCGTACACGACTTCGCGAAAGACCCGATTCAGCCGTATATCGACGGTGAGTGGGTAAAAGCACGCGGCACTACGCTGGGTGCGGATAACGGCATTGGTATGGCGTCTGCGCTGGCGGTGCTGTCCGACGAAACCGTTGAGCATGGCCCGCTGGAAGTGTTGCTGACCATGACCGAAGAAACCGGTATGGACGGTGCGTTTGGTCTGCAAGCTAACTGGTTGCAGGGCGAGATTCTTATTAACACCGACTCTGAAGAAGAAGGTGAAATTTACATGGGTTGCGCAGGGGGTATCGACTTTACCACCAATCTGCCGCTGACCCGTGAAGCTATCCCGGCTGGGTTCCAGACCTTCAAGCTGACGCTGAAAGGCCTGAAAGGCGGGCACTCCGGTGGTGATATTCACCTCGGTCTGGGCAACGCGAACAAACTGCTGGCCCGTTTCCTGGTGGCTCATGCCACGGAGTTGGATCTGCGTCTGGTTGATTTCACTGGTGGTACGCTGCGTAACGCGATTCCGCGTGAAGCCTTCGCCACTCTGGCTGTCCCGGCAGATAAAGTTGATGCACTGAAAGGCCTGGTAGACACCTACCTGCACATCCTGCAAAACGAGCTGTCAGCAAAAGAGAAGAACCTGAACCTGGTGCTGGAAACCCTCACCCTCGACGGTAAAGCGCTGACTTCAACTTCCCGCGACGCGTTCATTCAGCTACTGAACGCAACGCCAAACGGCGTGATTCGTAACTCTGATGTCGCTAAAGGGGTCGTTGAAACGTCTCTGAACGTCGGCGTGGTTTCCTTCACTGAAGATACCGCAACCATTCACTGCCTGATTCGTTCTCTGCTCGACAGCGGTAAAGATTATGTCGTGAGTATGCTGGAATCTCTGGGCGCGCTGGCGGGTGCTAAAACTCAGCCGAAAGGCGGCTACCCAGGCTGGCAGCCAGATGCTAACTCTCCGGTGATGCACCTGGTGCGTGAAACCTATCAGCGCCTGTTTAACAAGACGCCGAACATTCAGATTATCCACGCGGGTCTGGAATGTGGTCTGTTCAAAAAACCGTACCCGAACATGGATATGGTTTCTATTGGGCCAACTATCACCGGGCCACACTCCCCGGATGAGCAGGTTCATATCGAAAGCGTTGGCCAATACTGGCAACTGCTGACTGAACTGCTGAAAGCGATTCCGGCGAAGTAAGTCACTCTCCCGGCGGCGCAATGTCGCCGGGTATTTTTCCCGCCTATCTGATTTTTTCCATCCGATAATTCACAAACCGCTCTCCGCGCACTTCCACTTCTTGTTCCGCCACGACATGAAATCCCTGACGTTCAAAGCACGGCCTTGCCGTAATGCTGGCGTCAACGGTTAAGGTTCCGTTCGGGATGTCGGTGAACAGGCGGTTCAACAACGCGTTGGCAATGCCTTGTCGGGAGAAGTCTGGCGCGACGAACAGCAAATCAATGTAACCCTCAACGGCGGTAATAAACCCAACGGGCTGTGAGTCTATCGTCGCCACTTGCACATACGAGCGGGCTAAACGCTGACGCCAGCGGGTTTCATCAAGCTGCGCCCAGGCATCTATTTGCGCGGGGGAGTAGTGCTGGCTGGCGGTTTCTCGCACCGCATGCAGAAAAATTTGGCACAGAGCGGGGAAATCATCGTCACGATAACAACGGATATGCATAGTTAAATTCCTAACAGCAGTTGTCGTTCCAACTGTGGGTCTAACAGCGTAACGTGCAGGCCAACAAGCCGCACACCGCGCCCAGCCCGCCGTTCAAGCCACGATTTCTGTGCCGTGGCAATTAAGTCATCTTTGTTGAGCTGCGGCCAGACATGTTCCTGCGTAGTGAGTTGGAAGTCATTAAATTTGAGCTTTACCCCCTGACGAGCAACGCGGAGATCGGGCCTGACTTTCGCCAATCGCCGTTCCAGCTCAGGGTACAGGCGTTCAATAATCGCCTCGCAGTCCGCCCAGTCGTGAATATCTTCTTCCAGAGTGCGTTCTACGCCAATGGATTTTCGCTGCCGACTGTTATTGATTTCGCGTTCATCAATCCCCTGGCTGCGCTCCCACAGCACACGACCAAACTTGCCAAAACGTTTGAGCAGCATCGCGAGATCGCTTTTCTGCACATCAGCACAGGTGCGCAGCCCCATACTCTCGAGCTTCGCCGCCGACACTTTGCCCACGCCGGGAATTTTGGCCAACGGCAGCGTTTGCAGAAAAGCCGGAACGTCGGCGGGAGTCAGGACAAACTGCCCATTGGGCTTATTGAGATCGGAGGCGATTTTCGCCAGGAATTTCACCGGCGCAACGCCTGCTGAAGCGGTCAGCGCCAGTTCATTGAAAATCGTCTGGCGAATTTCCTGCGCCATTAGCGTTGCCGAGCCGTGGCAATGTGTACTGTCGCTAACGTCCAGATAGGCTTCATCCAGCGAAAGCGGTTCAATAAGCGAGGTATAACGGGAGAAGATTTCCCGAATATGATTCGAGGCTTCGCGATAGGCTTCAAAGCGCCCGGGCAGCAGCGTGAGGTGCGGGCATAGTTTTAGGGCCATCGCCGTCGGCATGGCGCTGCGCACGCCAAATTTGCGCGCGGGATAGTTTGCCGTGCTGATAACGCCACGCTGCACCCGGCTGCCGCCAATGGCAACAGGAATATCGCGCAGCGCGGGGTTATCACGCATTTCCACCGCTGCGAAGAAGCAGTCCATGTCGATATGGATTATTTTGCGCATACGTCGCCCTCGAACATTACTGGACAAGTATACAGTATAATTATCGCCAATGAGAAGGGGATGGTTGGGTGCGGATATCGAACGGCACGATGCTTATCCGGCCAGCGATAAAGGGAAAGCCGGGTAAGCATTTGCGTTACCCGGCAAAAATTACAAGATGCGGTTCTGTTGGCGCTGTGCTTCGCGAGCCATGCGTTTTTTACGCGCATCGCACGGTTCTGGGCAGTCGCACACTTTCTCTAACCCCAGCGAAGAGATACCGCCACAGCTACCCTGTAGGCTTTTTCGCTTCACCAGATACCCCAGCGACATCCCAAGAATGACCAGGGCAAAAATACAGAATGTCGCCAGAAAGACCGTTAACATCATCAGCCTCCAAAGTCGTCGAGCATGATGTTTTCATCTTCGACGCCCAGATCTTTGAGCATTTTGATAACCGCTGCGTTCATCATCGGCGGCCCACACATGTAGAACTCGCAATCTTCTGGCGCAGGGTGGTCACGCAGGTAGTTCTCATACAGGACGTTATGAATAAAGCCCGTGTAGCCCGTCCAGTTATCTTCCGGCTGCGCGTCGGAGAGCGCAATATGGAAAGTGAAGTTCGGGTTTTCCCGCGCTAATTGTTCAAATTCTTCTGCGTAGAACATTTCACGCAACGAACGCGCGCCGTACCAGAAGCTCATTTTACGCTGGCTATGCAGGCGTTTGAGCTGGTCAAAAATATGCGAACGCATAGGCGCCATACCGGCGCCGCCGCCGATAAACACCATTTCAGCGTCGGTGTCTTTCGCAAAGAACTCACCAAACGGGCCGGAGATGGTGACCTTATCGCCCGCTTTTAGCGACCAGATATAGGAGGACATAATCCCCGGAGGTGCATCAGGCGCAGATGGTGGCGGCGTCGCGATACGCACGTTGAGCATGATAATGCCCTTCTCATCCGGGTAGTTTGCCATCGAGTAGGCGCGCAACGTTGGCTCTTTGACATCAGAAACATAGCGGAAGAGATTAAATTTATCCCAATCGCCACGATATTCATCCGGCACGTCGAAATCAGCATAGGCCACTTTATGCGGCGGGCATTCAATTTGAATATAGCCCCCAGCGCGGAACGGCACACTCTCACCGGCAGGAATCGCCAGCTTCAGCTCTTTAATAAAGGTCGCTTTATTATCGTTGGAGATAACTTCGCATTCCCATTTCTTAACGCCAAACACCTCATCCGGCAGCTCGATTTTCATGTCCTGGCGCACGGCAACCTGACAGGCCAGACGGCAGCCCTCTTTCGCCTCACGCTTGGTGATATGCGAAAGCTCGGTTGGCAGAATATCACCGCCGCCCTCTTTCACCGTCACCCGACACTGACCACAGGAGCCACCGCCGCCGCAGGCGGAGGAGATAAAGATACCGTTGCTCGACAGCGTATTCAGCAGCTTGTCACCCGCCGGGGTTTTAATCTGCTTGTCCGCTTCGTTGTTAATTTCAATCACCACGTCACCGGAATTTACCAGCTTCGATTTAGCGAACAAAATAAGCAGCGAGAGCACCAGTACGATAAGCGTAAACATGACTACGCCCAGTAAAATTTCCATGATTAACGGCCCTTATAGCTGCACACCGGAAAATGACATAAAACCTAATGCCATCAGCCCTGTGGTGATAAAGGTGATCCCTAAGCCGCGCAGTCCCGCTGGCACATTTGAGTACTTCATTTTTTCGCGAATCCCCGCCATTGCGACAATCGCCAGCGTCCAGCCAATGCCGGAACCAAAGCCATAAACGATCGATTCGCTAAAGTTGTAGTCGCGCTGCACCATGAATGATACGCCACCGAAGATGGCGCAGTTAACGGCAATCAGCGGCAGGAAGATACCCAGCGCGGTGTACAGCGACGGGAAGTATCTATCGAGGATCATTTCCAGAATCTGCACCAGTGCGGCAATAACACCGATAAAGGTGATGAAGTTCAGGAAGCTAAGATCAACCCCTTCAACTAACGCACCGTCGCGCAGTACCAGGTTATAGACCAGGTTGTTTATAGGGACAGACAGGCCAAGCACGACCGTGACCGCTACGCCCAGGCCAAACGCGGTAGAGACTTTCTTTGATACCGCAAGGAAAGTACACATCCCAAGGAAGAAGGCCAACGCCATGTTTTCGACAAACACCGCACGGACAAACAGGCTAATGTAATGAGCCATAATCGGTTACTCCTTTTCCTGCTGTTCCGGCTTCCAGCTACGCAGCGCCCAGATCAGCAAACCGATAATGAAAAACGCGCTCGGTGCGAGCAGGAACAAACCGTTCGGCTGATACCAACCGCCGTTCTGTACCGTTTCCAGCACCGTGACACCAAACAGCTTGCCGCTACCAATCAACTCACGCAGGAAGCCAACAATCAGCAGGATTGCGCCATAGCCCAAACCGTTGCCGATACCGTCCATAAAGCTCGCCAGCGGCGGAGATTTCATGGCGTAGGCCTCAGCGCGCCCCATCACAATACAGTTGGTAATGATAAGCCCAACAAACACCGACAACTGTTTTGAGGTTTCGTAGGCGAAAGCGCGTAGCAGCTGATCGACAACGATCACCAATGAGGCAATGATCGCCATTTGCACGATAATGCGCACACTGTTCGGAATGTGGTTGCGAATCATGGAGATAAACATGCTGGAAAACGCCGTGACCAGCGTAACCGCAATGGTCATCACAAACGCGGTTTCCAGCTTGGTGGTGACCGCCAGCGCCGAGCAAACGCCAAGCACCTGTAACGCAATCGGGTTATTGGCGATAAGCGGGCCAACCAGCACACGCTTCATCTCTTTCATATCACCCTGCTCAGCCATTGTTCAGCCCTCCTTCACGCACCTGTTTCAGGAACGGGCCAAAGCCCATTTCCCCCATCCAGAAATCGAAACTGTGCTGCACACCTTTTGCGGTAAGCGTAGCGCCAGACAGCCCATCAACCGCATACAAATCGCCGGGCTGAGCCGCGCCTTTCATCACTTTCAGCGCCGGTTTGCCGTTGTCATCCAGCACCCGTTTGCCAACAAACTGCGCTCGCCAGTTAGGGTTTTCGATTTCACCGCCCAGCCCTGGGGTTTCTCCCTGGTCGTAATAGGTGATGCCTTTAAGGGTGCGTCCATCGGTATCCAGCGCCACAAAGGCGTACATCATCGACCACAGACCTTTGCCATACACAGGCAGAACGATTTCCTGCACTTTTTGCTGTTCATCTTTAATCAGATAAATTTCCACCACGTTGCTGCGACGGCGGATACCGGCAGGGTCTTCGCTGGAGGCCAACGCGACGCTTTGCTGTGGGTCTTTCAGCGCCTGACTTTGGTTGAATTTCACAGGGTCGCTGTCTAACAGCGCGCCGCTTTTTAAATCCAGCAGCCGAGGGGTGACGCGGCTGGCATACACTTGCGCGATCGCCTCAGTAGACATGTTGTCGTGCATCAGCCCTGCCACCGCCAGGATATTGCGCTGTTTATCCAACGCGCGCTGTTCCTGCTGAAGCGGTTTCAACCCGACGGCTGAACCCGCCACCACAATGGAGCAGACCAGGCAAAGCACCAGCACCACCAGCAGTGTTTTGCCGATGCTATCGTTACTTTTATGTTCAGCCACGCGACTTCCTCCGCTTAATATTGGCCTGCACCACCAGGTAATCGAACAGCGGCGCAAAGAGGTTGGCGAACAGAATCGCCAGCATCATCCCTTCTGGATAGGCTGGGTTTACCACGCGAATCAGCACACACATCACGCCAATCAACGCGCCGTAGCACCATTTTCCTTTGTCAGTAAACGAGGCGGAAACCGGGTCGGTCGCCATAAACATCATGCCGAAGGCAAAGCCGCCCAACACCAAATGCCAGTACCACGGCATCGCGAACATCGGGTTAGTGTCGGATCCAATCAGGTTAAACAGCGTGGCGCAGGCAATCATACCGAGCATAACCCCGGCGACGATGCGCCAGGAGGCTACGCGCCCAAAGATAATCAGCGCACCGCCAAGCAAGATCATCAGCGTCGAAACTTCACCAATGGAGCCTGGGATTTTGCCGATAAAGGCATCCATCCAGCTCACCGGCTGGCCGCTGACGACATTTACCAGCGCCTCGCCACCTCGGCTTGCCCACTGAGATAACGGCGTAGCCCCGGAGAAACCGTCGGCTGCCGTCCATACCAAATCGCCGGAGATTTGTGCTGGGTAAGCGAAGAACAAGAAGGCACGACCGGCTAACGCAGGGTTAAGGAAGTTACGCCCCGTACCGCCGAAAATCTCTTTCGCAATAACGACACCAAAAGAGATCCCCAGCGCTGCCTGCCACAACGGCATGGTTGGCGGGACAATCAGCGCAAACAGAATCGACGTGACAAAGAAGCCTTCGTTAATTTCGTGCTTGCGCACAATCGAAAACAGCACTTCCCAGAAGCCGCCCACCAAAAATACCGTGGCGTAGATAGGGACGAAGAACACCGCCCCTAGCATCATCATGCTGAGCCAGCCAGCATCGGGGGCGAAACTAACACCCAGCGCTTGCGCCACGCTGTAGTGCCAGTTGCTGGCAATCACCTGTTGTAACTGTTCTGCGCCGTACATTTTGTGCAACGCTGGAATGGTTTGCAGACCGACGTTGTACATTCCCCAGAACATCGCCGGGAATACGGCGAACCAGACGAGGATCATCATCCGCTTCAGGTCGATAGCGTCACGCACGTGCGCCGCGCCTTTGGTGACATGGCCCGGCGTGTAGAGCAACGTCGCCGTCGCCTCGAACAGTGGATAGTATTTTTCGAGTTTGCCGCCCTGTGTGAAATGCGGCTCAACTTTATCTAATAACTGCTTTAAGCCCATCACTTAGCCTTCCTGCTCTATTTGCGTTAATACGCTGCGCAATACCGGCCCGTATTCATATTTGCCGGGGCAGACATAGGTACACAGCGCCAGGTCTTCTTCATCAAGCTCCAGACAGCCCAACGCCTGCGCGCTGTCGGAATCACCGGCCAGTAAGTCACGCAGCAGCATCGTCGGCAAAATATCCATCGGCATCACACGTTCGTAGTTGCCGATAGGTACCATCGCGCGCTCGCCGCCGTGGGTATCCGTAGAGAGATTGAAGAGTTTTTTCTTTAAGAAGTGACCGACCGTGGTGCGGGTAATGGAGAATTTATCGCGCCCCGGCGCAACCCAGCCCAGCAGCTCTTTTTCACGCCCCTCTTTGAGCACGCTCACCTGAAGGTGAAAGCGCCCCAGAAATGCCTGAGGCCCAACGGCCTGAGTGCCGTTTAATACCGAGCCGGACAGGATACGATTTTCGCCGTCTTGCAGTTCGCCCACCAGCATTTCATCAAGACTTGCGCCCAGGCAGGTGCGCAGAAGACGCGGGTGTTTAACCTGCGGGCCACCTAGCGCAATCACGCGTTCAGTCCATAAAATACCGTCGAGGAACAGTTTACCGTAGGCGATAACATCCTGATAATTCAGGTGCCAGACCTGTTTATTAAGGCTAACGGGTTCAAGGAAATGAATGTGCGTGCCCACTAAACCTGCCGGGTGCGGGCCAGTGAACTGGTTAAACGTCACCTGCCCCTGCGGATGACCGCCCAGTTTGCCGCCACTGCTCTGGCAAACATGCACTTTGCCGCCGGTCAGGCGCGTGAGCACCGTTAAACCCGCATAAAAAGCCTCGCGCTGGGCGAGGATAATCGGCTGTGGATCTGCCGCCAGTGGGTTGGAGTCCATCGCGGTGACAAAAATTGCTGCTGGTTCCGTACCTGGCGCTGGCGTTTTGCTGAACGGGCGCGTGCGCATTGCTGTCCACAGACCTGATTCAATCAACTGTGCCGCCACAGTTTCACGCGGTAACGTGGCTAATTCATCTGGGGCGTATGGGGTGAATGTCACGGCATCGTTACCGTCAACCTCAATCACCACCGATTGTAAAACCCGGCGCTCACCACGATGAATTGCGCTGACCGTGCCACAGGCCGGTGATGTGAACCGTACCCCTGGAATTTTTTTATCTTCGAAAAGCAGTTGCCCTTTAATGACCCTGTCGCCTTCTTTGACCGCCATAGAAGGACGAAGCCCGATATACTCTTCACCTTTAATCGCCACACGCGTGACGGTAACATCATCAATGCGTTGCTGATCGGGCAGGCCAGCAATGGGCAGATCAAGGCCTTTGGTTATTTTAATCATACTGTTTGCAGGTATCCGTTAACGACGACGTCAACTCAGCGCTGAGGCCAGCGTTTTGGTTAACGAAACAAAAGAAAGGCGTTACACCTGAAGCCCAAAAACATTCCATGCTTGGGTATAGCGGGAAATTGAAGCATCCTTTCTTGTACTGTTTGAGAGTGACTCTATTAACCATCCGCAGCTTTGATTCCATAGCGAATGGTTACGTAACGAAAGTTTACCATTTTCTCCTTCTCCGATGCAGCAGTTCCGCTTTTCAAGCCGCTAAATTGCGAGCTAATACGCAAAGTTCTACGGATTCAGATAAAGATAGCCAGTGAATCATTAGCTTATCCTACACTCTCTTTAGCCACGGCGCGCTGGACGGCAAACAGCACAACGCACCGGGTTGTGGCGGGAATGCAAGATCAAATCGTGAACGCCAAACTCCCCACTTGCGAAAAAATGCGGTGGTGCTAAGGTGAGCGCTCAAAAAACAGATTTGTCTGCTTTTGCTCTCAGTTGCCTTCCTGGCGTGTAGTTATTTTTTTATCAAGGAATATGTAGTATGCGCAAAATCGCATTTTTTATTGCGATGCTTCTGATGCCGTGCGTTTCGTTTGCTGGGTTATTGAGCAGCAACACCCCGACGACGCCCGTCAGTAAAGAATATAAGCAGCAAATGATGGGTTCACCGGTCTATATCCAGATTTTCAAAGAAGAGCGCACGCTCGATCTTTTCGTGAAAATGGGTGAAACCTACCAACTCCTCGATAGCTATAAAATCTGTAACTATTCCGGCGGCCTGGGGCCAAAACAGCGTCAGGGCGATTTTAAAAGCCCGGAAGGATTTTATTCGGTGCAGCGCAGCCAGCTAAAGCCGGATAGCCGTTTCTATAAAGCGATTAATATCGGCTTCCCGAACGCTTATGACCGCGCTCACGGTTATGAAGGGAAATATCTAATGATTCACGGTGCTTGTGTGTCGATTGGCTGCTACGCCATGACCGACTCCGGTATTGATGAGATTTTCCAGTTTGTTACTGCGGCTCTGGTCTTTGGGCAGCCAAACGTGCAGGTGAGCATCTATCCGTTCCGCATGACCGATGCCAACATGCAGCGCCACAAATTCTCATACTACAAAGATTTCTGGCAGCAGTTGAAGCCCGGTTATGACTACTTCCAGCAGACGCACAAGCCGCCTATCGTGTCGGTTGTTGATGGCCGCTACACGGTGAGCAAGCCATTGAGCCATGAAGTCGTTCAGCCACAGTTGGCGTCAAACTACACGCTCCCCGAGACAAAATAAGCGCCATTCGCCTGGCATAATCTTGTGCCAGGTTTCATTCCCCGTCAGCGGTTGGGTTGCAATAACCGTCACCACATCGTTGGCGGTGGTTTCCTGCTGAAAATCGATTTCGACATCCTGGTCTAAGAGTTTAGCGACGCCAAACGGTGCGCGACGCGTTATCCAGTACAGATTAGTCGAACAGAACGCCATCACGTAGCGCCCATCGGACAACAGCATGTTGAACACGCCCTTCTCACGCAACTCGTCCGCCAGCGATGCAATAAACTTGAATACCGCCTGCATATTGCCCGGCGTGCGCGGGTAGCGCTCGGTCAGTTTATGCAGCAACCAGCAGAAGGCTTTTTCACTATCGGTTTCGCCAACGGGACGAAACTGCCCTGTTTCCAGTGATTTGTAGCCGGTAAGCTGCCCGTTGTGGGCATATGTCCAGTTGCGCCCCCACAGCTCACGGGTAAACGGGTGGGTGTTTTCCAGCGCGACCATGCCTCGGTTGGCCTGGCGAATATGCGCAATCACCGAGCAGGATTTGATAGGGTAATCTTGTACTAGCCTGGCGATAGGCGATTGGTAGCTGGGCTGCGGATCTTTAAATGTGCGACAACCTTTGCCTTCGTAGAAGGTAATTCCCCAGCCGTCTTTATGCGGCCCAGTGCCGCCACCGCGCTGTACCAGTCCGGTGAAACTAAAGCAGATATCGGTTGGCACATTGGCGCTCATCCCGAGCAATTCGCACATATCATACTCCCGCAGCAATCGGGGCCGAAGCCCCGTAAGACTTATGCCTTAACCATTTCTTTTTCAATCAGCATGATAAGAATATGGATAACTTTAATGTGGATCTCTTGTACGCGGTCAGCGTAGCCAAAGTGCGGAACACGAATTTCGATATCCGCAGAACCCGCCATTTTACCGCCATCTTTCCCGGTCAGGGTGATCACTTTCATCCCCTGTGCACGCGCTGCTTCAATCGCTTTAATGATGTTGCCAGAGTTACCAGAGGTAGAAATCCCCAGCAGAACATCACCTGCACGGCCAACAGATTCAACATAGCGAGAGAACACATATTCATAACCGAAATCATTGCTCACGCAGGAGAGATGGCTAACGTCGGAAATCGCAATTGCCGGGTAGCCCGGACGGTTTTCACGATAGCGCCCGGTCAGCTCTTCCGCGAAGTGCATTGCGTCACAGTGGGAGCCACCGTTACCGCAAGAGAGCACTTTACCACCGGCTTTAAAGCTGTCCGCCAGCAGCACTGCTGCGCGCTGAATGGCGTGGATATTGGCTTCGTCTTTCAGGAAGTTTGCCAGTGTATCGGCGGCTTCATTCAGTTCGTTACGAATAAGATCCTGGTACATGAGGATAATCCTTCAGCATTAATAAAATTGTCATGGCTAGTGTACCGGATAGCGTCAGTACAGAGAAGCAAGCGCCAATCTATTCAGCGGGAGTTTGAATTTTTGGTGCGCTAAAAACCACCAACAATGTGAGCGAGGTTGTAATTATTTTGTAAACACATTGCTAATTAAATTCACATCAACTACAACCATATCATCACAAGTGGTCAGACCTCCTACAAGACAGGGGCATTTCTCTATGATGATTTTGAGTATTGTTTTAACTATTGCCGTACTCGGTGCACTCTTCTATCACCGTATCAGTTTGACACTCAGCAGCCTGATTCTGCTGGCCTGGACTGCGGCGCTTGGCGCTGCTGGGCTGTGGAATCTGTGGCTGCTAGTGCCGCTGGCTATCATTCTCGTGCCGTTTAACTTTACCCCTATGCGTAAGGCGCTTATCTCTGCACCGGTCTTCCGCATGTTCAGTAAAGTGATGCCGCCAATGTCGCGTACAGAAAAAGAAGCGATCGACGCGGGTACAACCTGGTGGGAAGGCGACCTGTTTCGCGGCAACCCAGACTGGAAAAAACTGCACAACTACCCTCGTCCACAGCTAACCGCCGAAGAGCAGGCCTTTATTGATGGCCCAGTGGAAGAAGCTTGCCGCATGGCGAATGACTTCGAGATAACCCATGAGATGGCTGACCTGCCGCCGGAGCTGTGGGCGTATCTGAAAGAACACCGTTTCTTCGCGATGATCATTAAGAAAGAGTACGGCGGCCTGGAATTTTCAGCATATGCCCAGGCGCGCGTGCTGCAAAAACTGTCCGGCGTTTCCGGTATCCTGGCGATTACCGTCGGCGTGCCGAACTCTTTAGGGCCGGGCGAACTGTTGCAGCATTACGGTACTGAAGAACAAAAAAATCACTATCTGCCACGTCTGGCGCGCGGTCAGGAAATCCCGTGTTTTGCGCTGACCAGCCCGGAAGCCGGTTCTGATGCGGGCGCTATCCCCGATACGGGCGTCGTTTGCATGGGCGAATGGCAAGGCGAGCAGGTTCTGGGGATGCGTTTGACCTGGAACAAGCGCTATATCACCCTTGCACCTATCGCGACCGTGCTGGGGCTGGCGTTTAAACTTTCTGACCCAGACAAACTGCTGGGCGGCGCTGAAGAATTAGGTATTACCTGTGCGCTGATCCCAACCAACACCCCAGGTGTGGAAATTGGTCGTCGTCACTTCCCACTGAACGTGCCGTTCCAGAATGGCCCAACCCGTGGCCAGGATATTTTCGTGCCGATCGATTACATCATCGGCGGGCCAAAAATGGCCGGACAAGGCTGGCGTATGCTGGTTGAATGTCTGTCCGTAGGCCGTGGCATTACCCTGCCGTCCAACTCGACCGGCGGCGTGAAATCTGTAGCGCTGGCGACCGGTGCTTATGCACACATTCGCCGCCAGTTCAAAGTGTCTATCGGTAAAATGGAAGGCATCGAAGAGCCGTTGGCACGTATCGCGGGCAACGCCTATGTGATGGATGCAGCGGCAACACTGATTACCTACGGGATTATGCTGGGCGAAAAACCTGCCGTGCTGTCGGCTATCGTGAAATACCACTGTACCCACCGTGGGCAGCAGTCAATCATCGATGCGATGGATATTACCGGCGGTAAAGGCATTATGCTGGGTGAAGGCAACTTCCTGGCGCGTGCTTATCAAGGTGCGCCGATTGCCATTACCGTGGAAGGTGCCAACATTCTGACCCGTAGCATGATGATCTTCGGCCAGGGGGCAATTCGTTGCCATCCATACGTGCTGGAAGAAATGGCGGCGGCACAGAATAAAGATGTGAATGCGTTCGATAAGTTGCTGTTTAAACATATTGGCCACGTGGGTAGCAACAAAGTACGTAGCTTCTGGTTAGGTATCACACACGGTTTAACCAGCCCGACGCCAACTCGCGATGCGACCAAACGTTATTATCAGCATCTGAACCGTCTGAGCGCCAACCTGGCTCTGTTGTCTGATGTTTCCATGGCGGTGCTGGGTGGCAGCCTGAAACGCCGCGAACGTATCTCTGCCCGTTTGGGGGATGTGTTAAGCCAGCTGTATCTTGCCTCTGCGGTGCTAAAACGCTATGACGATGAAGGCCGTAACGAAGCGGATTTACCGCTGGTGCATTGGGGCGTACAGGATGCGCTGTATCAGGCAGAGCAGGCAATGGACGATTTACTGAAGAACTTCCCGAATCGGTTTGTAGCTGGTGCAATGCGCGTGGTTATCTTCCCAACTGGCCGCCATTACGATGCGCCGTCGGATAAGCTGGATCACAGCGTAGCGAAGATTCTGCAAACACCAAGCGCCACTCGCTCGCGTATTGGGCGTGGTCAGTATCTGACGGCAAGCGCACACAATCCGGTGGGTCTGTTGGAAGAAGCGTTGGTTGACGTGATGGCCGCCGACCCTATCCACCAGCGTATCTGTAAAGAGATTGGTAAAAATCTGCCGTTTACCCGACTGGATGAACTGGCCCGTAACGCGTTAGCGAAAGGCTTGATTGACCAGGCCGAGGCAGCGATTTTGACGAAAGCGGAAGAGAGCCGTCTGCGTAGCATTAACGTTGATGACTTCGCGCCCGATGCGCTGGCGACCAAACCGGTAAAGTTGCCGGAGAAAGTCCGCAAGACTGAAGCCGCGTAAGACAAAAAACGGAGCCGATTGGCTCCGTTTTTACTATCAAACCAGCCGCGCATTACTTGTAGTTAAACGCGTCCGGGTGGTTTTCCAGGCTGCCGCTTAATGCTGCAAACAGTACCGTTTTACCGTCGATAGAAAGCTCATCGCTGACGTTAAGCCAGGTCAGTTTCTCCTGAGAGGTTTTTTCATCCACCGTTGAGAAAACGCCAGACATTTGATGTGATTTTTCTGACCACAGCACCGCAACTCGCTCCGCACCACAATCGTGCGGTTTACAAGCACTCAGCACCTGCCAGGACTCATCGCCCAGCGTAACGGTTTTCGCCGGTGAGAACGTGCCACCGTTGCTGACCCACGCTGGCAGTTTATGTCCTTTAACCATCTGGTTAAAGGCGGCTTTGGTGGTATCACCTTTCGCCAGGCTGCTGATAGTCACGTCACTCTGCGCCAGAGCACTGGATGCCATCACCAGCGCGGCGATAGCGGTAATTGCTTTTAACATCATTCCTCCTGAGCTGATCCTGCTCTTGTTATTCATCTCGTTAAGAGTGGGCGGCAATGCCAAAAATGCAAATCGGTGATTTCTGATAAACGCTTTTTTTATCAAAATACTCCGTAGGGATGCAACGGCCTGATAAGGTGTTAGAGTTAAAAATAGTCCCGTAAAACAGGAGTCGAGCGCCGTGGCTGGTTTAAAGATTACCCTTTTACAACAACCGCTGGTGTGGATGGACGGCCCAGCTAACCTGCGCCATTTTGCCAGACTGATGGAAGATATCACCGGGCGAGATGTCATTGTGCTACCAGAGATGTTCACGACCGGTTTTGCGATGGAAGCCGCTGCACAGTCGATGGCAGAAGAGGATGTTGTCGCCTGGATGCGCGAGCAAGCACAACGGACACAGGCGCTGATTGCGGGTAGCGCCGCGTTGCAAACGCCGCGCGGGGCGGTCAATCGCTTCTTGTTGGTTGAGCCGGAAGGCCGAGTGCACGCTTACGATAAGCGCCACCTGTTCCGCATGGCGGATGAACATCATCATTATATTGCCGGTGATAGCCGCGTGGTGCTGGCGTGGCGTGGCTGGCGTATTCTGCCGCTGGTGTGCTACGACCTGCGCTTCCCGGTGTGGTCGCGCAACCGCAATGATTACGACCTGGCGCTATACGTCGCCAACTGGCCAGCGCCACGCTCGCTGCACTGGCAAGCGTTGCTGACCGCACGGGCAATTGAGAACCAAGCCTATGTCGCTGGATGTAACCGCGTGGGAACCGACGGTAACGGCCATCATTATCGTGGTGACAGCCGGATAATCACACCGCAGGGTGAAATTCTGGCTACAGCCGAACCTCATCAAGCCACGCGTATCGATGGCGAGTTATCCATGACGCTGCTGCAAGAATACCGAGAGAAATTCCCCGCCTGGCAGGACGCTGACCCATTCGCGCTCGGCTAGAGTTGAGATAAACATTCGTAGCGTACAGCGCCACGCTCGATTACCGCACCTTGTGCCCATCACGCTGGAAAAGCCGTAAAACCAGCGATGCTGGTGTTTATCGAGTGTAGGGAGGAGATGCTGGCCCAGAGGAAATACACAAGGCTGAAACGACGAAAGCCTGAATCATTGCTGATTCAGGCTTTCTTAATGTGGCGGAACGGACGGGACTCGAACCCGCGACCCCCTGCGTGACAGGCAGGTATTCTAACCAACTGAACTACCGCTCCGCGTTTGTTCCCGTGGGAACGAGGCGAATATTACGGATTCCCCAGTCCACCGTCAACGATTTTTATCTACTTTTGAATCGTTTGCTGCAAAAATCGCCCAGTCGTTTATTTTCACAGCAAAAACAGGTGTTTTACGCCCGCCAGAGACAGCTTCCGCCCTTCTTCTGCACCAGATCGAGCCGTGATTCATGATTCATCAGCTCCTCATCAGTGGCATAAACAACGCGTAGCTTGCTGGCCCCTCGCACAATGCGCTGAATTCCGGTAGCGCCAGCCTGCTGTTGCCCCTCACCTTCCATCGTAAACTTGATAGAGGTTTGCCCGCCGGTCATCGTCAGGTAGACGTCTGCCAGAATTTGGGCATCGAGTAATGCGCCGTGCAGCGTACGCTTGGTGTTGTCTATTTCGTAGCGTGAACATAACGCATCGAGGCTGTTACGCTTGCCGGGGAACATCTTCCTCGCCAGCGCCAGGCTATCGGTGACCTTGCAGAAGGTATCGGTTTTTGGAATACCGCGATTGAGCTTACTAAACTCATAGTCCATAAAGCCGATATCGAACGATGCGTTATGGATGACCAGCTCCGCGCCACGGATGTAATCGATAAACTCATCGGCCGCCTCGGCAAAGGTGGGCTTATCCAGCAAAAACTCATCGGCAATACCGTGAACGCCGAACGCTTCCGGGTCCACCAGCCGGTCTGGTTTGAGGTAAACATGGAAGTTGTTGCCGGTTAAACGACGGTTAATCACCTCGACGGCACCAATCTCAATAATCTTGTGGCCTTCGTAGTGGGCACCGATCTGATTCATACCGGTGGTTTCGGTATCGAGGACTACTATCCTGTCAGTATCTATAGTACTAATGATAACCTCCTAAATATTCCTACCCCGATAAGAGTAAAGGGAAAAACCCTACAACGCTCATCGTTACACTCGCAAAGACAGGTCAACAATGAATCAACTCTCCCTCGCGACGCGAGGCAATAACCGTATATTATGCGTTCTGGAGGGAGGGTATCACAACTGTAGAAGCGAGTCGGTATAAGAAAAAGCCGCGTAGCGCTATCCGCACCATCAACTGTCTGACCTTACTGACGATAACCTACGCCAACGGGATCAGCGCTTGAAGAGGTATTATGCGATGGACACAATCTGATATTTGCCACCGCGCTCGAGCACGACCTTATAGCTATCAAACACAATGCTGCCTGGCGTGACAGTGCGTGTTTTATTATTAAAGCGGACAGTGACGCGTACTCCGCCAGCCCCCCGAGAAACCAACACCACCCTAGGCTGAGCATCAGTTTGTATCTCCACAGGCGAACGATCGGCGCGTGTCAGCAACGGAGTATTGTTCAGCAGAGGCTGCGGGTCGAGAGCGACGCCCCGCCAGGCGATTTCCAGATGTAGATGGGGACCGGTAGTTAAACCACTGCTTCCTGATGTCGCTATCTCATCACCCGCAGACAGCTTTTCGCCTTTATGCACTCTTACTGAGGAGAGGTGAAAATAGCGGCTCAGCCAGCCATCTGCATGGCGGATAGCTAAAAAGTACCCAGCGTTACGATTGTAACCGCTCTCCACGACTTCACCATCGGCTACCGCATGAACGCTGCTGCCCATTGGCAAGGGGATATCCAATCCTTTATGCGCCATGATACGCCCCAGCACGGGATGTAAGCGGAATCCGAACCCTGAACTTATCTGCTGGTGCGCGACAGGCCAGACAAAGTGCACCATGGCATTATCATCGGCAATCACCACATCAGCAGACGGCATTCTCAGGTTTCCCTGTGACCACTCGGTGGACACCTGCAGGGAAGGCACTAACTCTTGCTGCCAGGCCTGCTCGCAACTGCTTGTCGCCAGTGGCGCCATCGTCAGCCATACACTCCATATCAAACAGGACATGCTTACCTCGCTCAGAGCAGCAGTAAAAATGCGGCCAGCGCAATAGCCGGGCCAAACGGGATATAAAAGCGTTGGTTGCTATCCGCATCACGACAAACTAAACGAACGCAGGCGTAAAACAGCAAACCTGCCAGCGCAGAAAAACAGAGTAAGTCCGGTAACTGCTGCCAACCAAGCCATGCTCCGCAAGCGGCATAGAGTTTGACATCACCGTAGCCCAGACCATCATGTTTGCTGAATTTTTCCCATAATTTCATCACTCCCCACAACAGCAGCCAGGCGATGACGACACCATATACAGCATCCTTAACTCGGATGGGCGAATAGCCAGCGGCGGCAAGCAACAAACCGCCCCATAGCACGGTGAATACCAGCCCATCTGGCAGAATGAGGTGTTTAAAATCAATAACAGCAGCGGTATACAGCAGCATAAATAACAGTGCATAGGCGAGCGTAAGCTGAAGGGATAAGTGCGGTAGGCAAAACCATGCCAGCCCTCCCCAGACTAATCCCATCGCCAGCTCAGAAATCGGATAAATAATCGGAATCGTCACACCGCACTGACGGCATTTACCTTTCAGTAGCAGCCAACTGACCACTGGGATATTATCCCAGGGCTTAATATCGGATTGACATACCGGGCAATGCGACGGAGGCCACCATAAATTCACCGATGAACTGGCGGAGTCATTGCCTTCAGTTACGCCAAGCATCAACGGCAGACGAT
This sequence comes from Kluyvera fluvialis, assembly GCF_059725275.1. Taxonomy (NCBI): domain Bacteria; kingdom Pseudomonadati; phylum Pseudomonadota; class Gammaproteobacteria; order Enterobacterales; family Enterobacteriaceae; genus Kluyvera; species Kluyvera fluvialis. The sequence continues at coordinate 3,906,653 of NZ_AP046142.1, forward strand.
AAATGATTACGTTGGCCAGGCTGCCAAACAGCAGCCCCAGCGGAATAAAAATCGCCGTCATCCACGGCATCAACAAGTCCATTGTTTAAAATTCCTAGAAAGATCCGCTAGCACCCATCGCCGCCAATTTATCGCTAAGCGAAAACAGCGCAGCAAATACCCAAATTACGCTCCCCCCTAATATCAACGTAGAGAGTGCTTTTAATAAACCGGAGAGTTTATTGATATATTCACGAATGTGTTCTCGTGATTTATTCGACACCGCCAGCAGCACTTCATTAAATGAAGGCAATGCAGCATAAAGGCTAATATTGAGCAGAGTTTCCGTATTCAATAAACCCGAGTTAAGCGCCTCCCCATAACTAACCCCTGCAGCCATCTTTCTCTGCATACCAGCTAGGTGCCAGCGTAACCAGCGGGAAGAGTTAAGGCTGATAATACTGAGTGCATCGTTTAATGGAATACCATTTTTTAACATCAGCGCCAGGTTATTGAGAAAGATTGATGCAGTGAGTTGTTTATAGGTAGAAAACGGCATAACCCGGTCAAGAATCTGATTACGGATATTTCCCGTCATTTTACTCATTGCCATTTTTATTACAGTCACAACGACAATAAAACCAATGAGGATATAAATCCACAGCCCTTTACATAGCGCCATGCCAAAAAGATATAGTGCCTGAGTGACACCTGGCCATTTTTCCACGGGTACAACACCTTCAAATGCTGGAAAAACCTTATAGGCATAACCGGCAATGACGATCAACGAAAGCACCATCATAATTAACGGGAAGGTAATAGCACCGACGATTTTCTTTCTGAGTTCACTATTGTAATTAATAACATTAACCAGCGTAATAAAACCATCTGCCAGGCTACCGCTGCGTTCTGCCGCGTTAATCACGCTTAATTCCGAGTCAGGCACCAGTCCTTCAAAAACCATCGCAATTGAGGTCGTCTTTGCCATTTTACTGGTCAGTTCATCCAGCCGTTTGACAAATCCTTTGCCTAATAACTTAACCCCTTCCGCACGTAACTTTTGCAACGCATCATAAAGGGGAAGTTCGGCATTAATCATATCCGCGCAGAATTGATAAAGATAAATCCGCTGTTTTTTACCGAATTTTTTCAACTATGACCTCCAGCTCTTCCTGAACCACATGTCCAAACTCCATCTGAAACCAGGTAGCGCACACGCGTCCCTGTAATACTGCCGCCATCGTTTTTTCTTTAATTTCGAATCCTTCGCTCAGGCTGGTCTGTTTAAGGCGTTTTTCGCGCCAAATGGTATAAACTTTGAGCCACTTCTGTTCGGCGATCGCTTCCAGCTCGTCATATACTGGTAACAGATACTCCATGACCAACTGACGCCCGCCAATACCGGTCCGCTTGCAGGCGGGGCAGCCCTGCGGATTCTTTTCATACAGCTGAAATTCACGTCCCTTGATAGCTGTGGGACCTAAAGATATTTTGCACTCAGGGCACAGCACGGGTATCAACTTCTGGCACTGCAAGCCCGCAATAAACCCGGGTGTTGAAAGTTTATCGCTGGTAATTCCCAGCGCGGAGAGACGCTGCAACAAAGAAACAATGTTGCCTGCGTGCACTGTGGTAAAACAGTAGTGACCACTTTCTACCGCGCCAGCCAGAGCGTTAGAAGAGATATTGTCACGGATCTCCCCCACCATCAGCACATCTGGGTCGCGACGTAATGAGGATTTGATCGCCGAATGGAACCCACCTGATTCACCACTTAATACCGAGCTTTGCGTCGCGCCGTAAATCTGATATTCGACCGGATCTTCGACCGTCAGGAAACAGCCGCGATTGTCATAGCGGTTGATCTGCATCCATTCCATCAGGTTTTTGAGTGTGGTTGATTTTCCCGAACCGGTGGTTCCTGCGATGATATAAGCACCGTAAGGGTTACTCAGGATCTTTTTAAGATCGCTAATTTCCGCCTCGGAAACCCCCAGTTTATCCAGACTCGCGACGCTGGCTTTATCCAGACCCGAAGGAATAATACGCAGCACGACGTGATAGCAATCACTGGTTTCGCCAAATATAGGATAATGCGCATAACGGAAACGATAGCTTTTCCCCTCTAGCGAATAGAGGATATTCGCATTTTGCGCAATATTACGGTTCCAGGTGGTATCACGCGTACTAGCCTCAACGTTGTAAAGCACAAAGACCAGTTCGTCGCAACGTGAAGCTTTCATCTGTAGAAACGGGCAGAGCACACCGTTAATGCGCAACTCTATATTCGCCACCATATCATTACGGGTGATATGTAGATCGCTGGCCCTTAGCGCTACGGCCTTTTTCAGCATCTCCTCCAGCGCGAGTTGCGTATTACTGCTTTCTTGCTCTAGCAGCTTATTTTCTTTCGACAGTAGCTGTTCGACAATCAGGTAATAATTTATCTCGCTGACCTGCGCGATCCCTTTAACCTGAACGTTATGCGCAACCTGCAGACGGTAGATCACCGCCTGCATTGGCGCAAGATTATCAATCAGAGGGGTGGACACCAGTAACCAAGCTTCATCCGCATGTTCAGCAACCAGGATATCGCCATCATACTCTTGAAATTGCCACTCCTGAGAATGAATGTTCTCCTCGGTAAACTGGATATAATCAATCACTGACCAACAACCTCTACCGTAACGTCATTCGCCTGGTTATGACGAGCAATATAGCTATGGCCGCCGTAGTTAAAACGTTGATTCAGCGCGACCATTTTGACCGCACCGTCTACGCCGGCAATCGCCACACGTTTTTGACCCGCGATTTCTGAGATGAGCAGCGGTCGTAAGGCTGGTGCCGACGCTGACTCCGTAGCGGGCGCTTCATTGAAATTATCAACAGCACTACTGGCTGCAAGCATTGGGACAGCGGCAGTTGCAGCTCCCGCGCTTTTTTCACCACGCAATTTGCGTAACTCACTGCGTAGTTTTTCCAGAGCGACTTGATTATTCAATTCACGATACTGATTCTCAAAGGTGAAATCTTTTTCCATCATATCAACAACGTGTTCTTGCATTGGCGATGCGCTACCAGACGGCGGTGCGCTTGGCGCTTGTACAATCTCTTGCGCTGGGGTGATTTGCGTTGTGCCTGCGGCGTAAAGAGCAGGTGAAAGCGTCAACACTATTCCCGCAATGATTAATTTCCCTTTTTGCATGCCAGTCCTCCGGTAACAAGCGTTGATTTTTCATTGAACTCTATTGATTTAATAATAAATGCGTCAGCAAAAGGTTGTTTGTTCAACACTAATGACGCACCTACAATATCCATTTTGCTCGGTAATGTTATCTTCCAGCCAGCAAACAGCATCCCAAACGAGGTGACGGCGCTTTTCAGCGCACTTTCATTATTCTCAACGGAAGAAGCTGGCATTTTTGTTAATACTAACGCAACATTTCTCCCGCCTAATGAGTTCCAAGTACTGATATAACTCAAAATATCGGTGCAAGCTGGAAGATTAACTTTTTCTTTTTCTTGCCAGGCAGTGAACCAAGGGTGCTTATTTAGCCTGGAGTCGATCCCCGTATAGTCCAATATGTTTTTAGAAAAACTTGGCGAATACACTTTATCCCAAACATTAATATCCAGAACACTAAATACGCGACCAGGATCCAGCATATAGCTGAATGAGCACCCCGTGCTGCTGCACTTGATACTTTTCGCGGAAAAACCAAGTTGAGACACTTTTCTATTCGCCAGTAAAATCTGTTCCAACAAGCGGTTGGCATCAGCAATACTGCCACCGGTCAGCGAATTCCGATAAAAATCCTCGATCGCTTTGATTTTTTTCTGACGATCCGCTTGTTCAGCTTTGACTTTAGCCAGCCGTTCCTGTTCCGGTTTCCAGATAAAATAGTAATAGCCAGCCCCGCCGCCGCCCACTAATAAAACGAGGAGTATAGCCACCCAAGTGATGGCGCTACTTCCTCGTCCGGTAGGTGCGCCTCCCATGTTACGACGCTTCCAGAAATAGAGATTTTCAGAGACCGCCACTCGCTCATCCTCTTATAAATAATTTCAGCAGTGCCATAAACACCAATAAGAATATAATGCCGCCCAATGTCAGCACGCCAATCATCAACTGCCGCCGTTTTTTCTGCCGCAACTGATGCTCTGTACAGCGTTCAATCACTGTTGCAACATGCTGTTCGGTTAATTGAACTAACGGCAAACCAGCATATTGTGGAGCCTCTTTTAACTGCTCTTTCAGCTTCATCCTGAACCGTCTGGACACCAGAATGTCACTGCCCGAAACGGGGACACCGTGCGAAATAATCAGGTAATAATAACTTTCAGCCTGTTCATAATAATAAATACCGTCGCCGTATAAGTCTTTCATCCAGAGAGCAAAAGGCTCATACAAGGTGGAGTATTTACTGCAAAAACCCTCGACGGTTTTCCCCTCGTCTGACTGGCTATTTAGCTGGCGGTGAGTTCGCCGCAAATGAGATAACCAGTCAATAAACCAAGGTTCATGAGATACAGGCTCATAGCTCCAGACCAGATTAATTAATATCCGATTCTCTGATAAGCGATTAAGCATAAGAACCTCATCGGGTCTGCGTTGGGGCACGGTAATTATCAATACCCACAACCATGACTACGGTCTCAACATGCTCATTATTAGTGACTGAACCAGCCAGCACCGACCATCCTTGCCCATCGGAATCCTCTTTCGCTTCGTATTTACTCACCAGCAGCAGGCTACCCGGCGTAATGGTGGAAATATTGAACATTTCGGTCGTACTCACTGACGGTAACTGCACTTCGTCAAAAGTATCGATTGAATTGAGATAGCGCTTGGTAAAGCCGCTGGCCACTTCAATTCGGCCATCAGTTAAAATACGTGGGGTCAGAATAAAACTGGTACCGGTGACCAGTTCGGTGGTTTCAACCTCTGTACTAACGTCTCCCGAATTGGAGTCTTCTTCCCGGGTACGGCTGGAGACATAATATTGCGAGGTGGTCATGTTTAACGGAATAGGAATGTTATTACGGGTGATAAAAGAACCACTCTGAATAATTTTGCTGCCGGTGAGTTCATATAGGGCATCTAGTTGAGAGCTAATGTCCATGTGCTGATTAGTCCACCCTGCGGTTAAGCCACCAGAGAGCTTCATCAACATTTCTGAACTGTCGATACCAAAAGAAGATGTCCCATCGTTAAACGTCATATTGACCCCACCGCCCAACTCTTTGGCTTTACGCTTATCAAGGGTGAATATTTTGTAGGTCACGACAAATTGGCGGGTATTATCTGCCTGGAATTTTTTCAGCGATTCATTTAATGCATGATATTCCGAAGGGCGAGCGGTGATAGTCAGAATAGAAGCATCTTTGAAAATACTGTAAATACCGCTGGAGACGAATTTATCAGCCATATCCTCAACGTCATCCCAGAAACTGGATTCAAATTTGGTTTCAGCTTTACCTTTCAGGCCACCGCCCGTCGTCGCTTCATTACCGGACAGGTCAAGACTGGTTTCAAACTTATTATCTTCACCGTAAAAATCAAGTTTCAGTACGTAATTTTGGTAATAAGAGACTAACAGCACACCGTTGTTATCCAACACTGGACTCACGTCATACAGTGCAGAAATATAACGAGTGAATTCCTCAAAAGTCCCATCAAATTTCACGCTACGGAATTCAGGCTCCACCGTATCGGTTTTACCACTGCCCGCGGTAGTATTGATACGATAGCTAATACCGGTCTGTGCTGTTACCGCTTCCAGAATTGTTGCCAGGTCAGTTGGCTCGTAAGACTGAATACTCACCTGCTTACGCAACAGAGCCTGCTTGCGCGAGTTATATTCAACTTTTTTGCCTAAATATGGCTCGTTGTATTTCATATAACCCGTCGTTTTCATGTCATCAGAGGTCGTCGGGTTGCCGGTTTCCTGTGGGACAATACTTTTATCGTATTTGGTGTCAATGGACGTACAACCCTGAATTGCCAGCGTCAACGCCAGAAGCGAAATTTTAATATTCATAGCATTTTTCCCTTGCGCTACTACTGCTCATCAATGATCAGTACGTTATTAACCTGGTAATCTTTAATCACTAAGCCGTAATTTTCAGAGGTAAAAACCTGCCCCAATTTAATCAAGACATCCTGCAATGATTTACCTTGCAGATGTATTGCTTTATAAATGACAAAATCAGTTGAACTGTTCCAGAGTAGCTTATAACCATTTTGCTGCGCCCATTTACTCAACTGCTGGCTCAACAACTCCTCTTCCAGCAAATCAATTTTTATTTCTGGTGCAGTGGACACAGGCGCACTAACAGAGGCAACGCTACCTGCTGTATTCCCCTCTGAAAACGGATTTCGCGGTGCAGAAGGAGCGGCTTGCGTCGGAGCAGTTTGCACAGGTGCGGTTTTCAGCATACCGGAGTCAGTTTTTTGCCCCGCTGGCGCGGTAGCGGCAAAAGCTACCTGACTGCATAATAGAGCTGATACCGCAGCCCCAGTTATCCATGTTGTTTTCATATTGTTCTTCCAATGATTAATAGGTGTTTCTCTCATGGTCTGGAAATTCAATTTCAGAACCACCATTATTGTCATAAAATTTAAGGTCGGTATCTTCCGCCACCAGCGAATGAAGTAAGAATTTATGTGGTTCGTTTACCCCCCAGCCGCCGTTACTTTCTGATGAGATCATCCCACCCTGTGGAATGGTGCTACACCACTGGTTAATAACAACCGAGAGCGACTGTGGGTTAATTTTATTTGTACCGTTGCCATCGGGATCAATCGTTGCTGAGGTGGCACTAATTAACCAGAATGGCTCGTCTTTGTCGTCTGTACCGCTAAACCATTCATCCGCAATCCAATCCTCAAAGGTTCCACCCGTCAGATCTTGCTTCTCTGGAATATTATTTGTGGCAATATCCTGGTTAACCACAATATTTGACTGAATCGCCACACCCGCTACCGCCCCCATTTGATTCTTAGAGGCAAAGGTATTCGCACGAGTCGCCCCCTGCTGGGTATAGTTGTTATAACCTTCATTTTTTTCCGCACCCGCATCATCATCAGCAGCGACAGAAGATATTGAGACCGATAAACGGGGATATAATTGCCGCATCAGAGGCTCACCATTGTTATTTTCTTCACGCGTCACAATTCCTGCGACTTTAGGGCATTTTTGCAGCGGTAAGCGAATCACACCAGGTTCACTTAATAGATCGTTATAATTGTTACTGCTATTGGCTTTGCCATATATATCATCGGCGTTACCCGGCCCCATACCTTTCGGATAGTCATTTTTAAACGACTGATAAAAGGTAATCGTAGGCGTCACCAGCTCATACTGACCCCGGAATGCATCAGAGAATTCAAGAGATGAATTATCATCATTCTGTTTACCATCTTTAAGTGCCTTGGCTTCGGTACTATCATACGCAACATGCCATTTTTCTGGATGCCGGCGCGACGTATTTTCCATCACGATATTGGCATACAGCGTCCCGGTTGTTCCTTTTAGTGAACTCGGCGCGGATGGGAATTCTGTGTTATCAGAGCTGGTACGTAAATGCAGAATACGATCGTCTGGGTTCTCCTCATCAGGGTTCACACCGTTGCTGTCCATCGCCGCAAGACACAGCGTGCTCTCTTTTTGTTCTTTGCTCCAGCACATCGCTGGTTCATCTTTATCTTTACCTTCCGCATCACTGCTGGTAATCAACAGACGGTCTTCATCCAGCGCCGTAATGCACGGCCCTGCCTCGCCTTTAGCGTCGTTCCAACACATTTTTGCCGCAGGGATTGAACCATCAGCAGGAAGATCTTCACTGCTTTTATTTAAACTGAGGCGGATGCCATAACGCCCATTGGAATCCAGTAAATCCATATTGTTAGGGACTTCACCCATTTGCAGCGGTTGGCCAGCCGCATTTTTTACTAACTTAAACGTTTTGCCATTACCGCTACCACTAACACTCACCACCACGGCCTGAAGGTAGCCGAGATCAGCGCTTTTTAATGCTTTTTCCAGCGGTTTGATAAACCCAGCAAAATGCAGGCCTTCGTTCTCAGCTTCGGTCTGGTAGGCGATATAGAAATCAACACGCTCAATCCCTGGCCCGCTGGTGCTGGTGTTTTGCTGGATATTGTTAACAAAATCGACACGTTCCAGCACCAGTTCCAGAGAGTCAGCCCCCGCACGCAGTTCGCAAGGCAGCATGGTGTCGGTGAGCTTAAAGGGCAGCGCCCCTTTCACACCTTCACTGCCACTACATTCCTGCCCCAGGAATAGGTAGCGGGAACCTCTATCAGGGGCTGCGTCACTGCCTTTAGTGATGTTGGTAGACCAGCCAGAATAAAAATAATTCGAGTTACTCTCTGGCTCATCTTGTAATGTTTTATTGGTTACGCGGTTATCATAAAAACCAGGGATAACGGCCGTATTTTTCGTTGTATATAAAGGGTTAGATTCAGTGCCACTGCCACCAACAATATTCAAACTGGTCTGCGCAATAAAGCGCATCACGCCGGAAATATCACGGACAACCATATCAGCAACAATAAGTTGATGGCTTTGCTGTGCTTCTTTTCGTTTATAATTAGCATAAGTCATCAGGCACATGCCGATAATGGCAAGCACAATAATCATTTCGAGGAGGGTAACCCCTGCCTGCCGTTGGTCAATTTTCGCGTTGCGCTTGCTCATCACGTATTAAATCCATTTAGCAAAACTGCCCCCAGATGGAAAGGGGGCAGAATAAGTTCAGCATTAAATACAAATAGTATTAACGGCTACCCAAGACTAAAGCATTGGTTGAGTCGCCAGCATCACAGAAACCAGCGGAAACGATAGATGCCGGTGTCAACGCGTCAGCTTTGAGGCTTTTCAGAACCGCAGTACCCGATGCAGCATCGGCATCCATAGCAACAATCCCCAGATTAGCCCGTGTACCCGCGCCAGCTGTGGCACTAGCAACATAATCCCATTGTGCACCTACCTGCGATGCCAGGTTACGACAGTCTTCAACATCCAGTCCGTTAACGACGACATAGAAACCTTTAGCTGCACCAGCAGCACCTTCAGGACCATCAGACGCTAACGTTGCAGCACCGATTTCAAACGCATCGCTGGAAATTCCGTTAAAGGCTTCAGCTGCGTCAAGTTTGCCCAATTTCACCAAGGTAACAATTGGTGCATCAGCCGATGACGTCGCGATAGTGGCTTTTGTCAAACTAGTGACATCGAAGGTCGAACTTGGATAAGTTGACTCATCTTTATACGCTTCAGCCATCGAAACACGAACAGAGTTAGTGTTTTCAATTACGTCAGAAATATCCTGCGCTGTAAACGCACGCTGTGCCAGAATTACCACGCCTGCGGCGATGATACCAATGATCCCCAGTACGATAATGATTTCAAGCAGCGTAACGCCTTTCTGTTTTTTCAGCTCGCGATACTGAGCTGCTTTCTTTTTCCATGAATGAATCATGCTTTTCATTTAGCTAGTCCTTTAATAGATATTAAATAATAATCTTTTCTTACTTTGTAATACAAAAATCCCACGCACTCATGCGCTGAAGAAATTATATGAAACAATTTGTTTAAAAGACCACACATTTTAGATGACGGAAGGAGTAATAAGAATCGCGAACACTGGTATGACCAAATCATTTAAATATATACCACACATCATATAAATTCACGTCAATAATATATTTCAGCGTTACACCAATGGACATCATTAACAAAATTGTCTTTTATTGCCTTCATCGTTCCATTAGGATACATAATACGCAAGGATTACACTGTGAAACCTGAAAATAAAGTGGATGTCTGGCAACTATTTTTAGGCGTTTAGTAATTCAGTAATGTAATGGAAAGTATTTTATTATTTTTTAGGGAATTGATATGTTGAAATTTCGATTATTCATTAGAATAATAGTTGGCATACTCCTTGCCACGCTATTCAATGCCAATGCTGAAGAGCCTAGTACGGGTCACTTCGGTTTTCAAGAGCGCGCCCCTTCAATGTTAAGCGAACGTTTTGTTAGCCTTCGAGTTCAGTTAGCAGGGAAAATGCCAAATGAAGACGATGGAAATCAGGCCCTTGGTGTTAATGTTTACTGGAAAACGAAGAATAAAAATGTGCTGCAAGGGCGGACATTAGATTCCCAACTTATGCCTAATTTACCAAGGCCAGAGCAGAACTTCTATTCTACTAATTGGTACAAAGATCACTTGGGTGATACGCCTAACGCAGAAAATATCGAAATGCTCTTCTTTACTAAGGGCTTTGTTCAAAGTGGCGTTATAGACGGTAGCCTAATAGAGGCGTTGGATCTTGATTATGGATGCCAACCTGCCCCAGGATATTTTCGTACTCAATTTTATTATTATCGATTTCCTAATGGTGGTTATGACGTTGTGAGCGGTGGCGGCGGGGATCGCTGTAATAAATATGGGAATTTCACTATATTAAAAGAAAATGAAGATCCCGATGTTGCATTGACATCTTTTGTCTTTACACATAATGAAGAAATATGTATTAAGCTTAATGCCGATACACAATTTCCAGTTTGTGTCGGCTGGAAAGGTAATGGCGGCAACCTTCTTGTAAAAGATATTTTAATCCCATCGAATAAACTTGATTTTCTCATTATTGAGGTTATTGGCTTCAAATATAATACAGAGCAGATAGACAGACTTTATCAGGCGTTTCCCGTCCAGGTACTTAAATTTGAGCCTGGCACAGAGAAGGGGAAAATGCGCTTATCTATCGCAGATGCCGATGATCCTGGCGCTTATGATGGCTTTGGGAATACCGGGCCTAATTTTGAACAGTTTGGTGCGGGCCCAGACCGCAGAGAAGGATTCGGATTCTACAGTTGGCGCGATAGCCGTTATTATAGGGGCCAAGGCTACACTGATGAATGCCCTAAAGCATCTGACGACGCGACAGTGAATTGTGATTATGACTTCGTAAGTCTGGATTCACTCACGGTTAGCTTAAACTATGCCGCTCCCAATAGGATTCCATCCAATTTATCCCCCGTTGAAAGTGGTATTCAAATCCAACTTACGCCAACCTATCTGGATGAAAACTGCCAAAAAGACAGCAGGAATTGCCAGTATCCTCGGCCTAAGAATCCCTGACTCTGTTGTTCAGTGATAGCGTGTATACCGTGCGCATTTATACAGGACCGCCTCTGCGGCCCTGTATTTATTGTGTTTGAGTCGAGCACCTTATCTGTTCGCTTAAAAAATCAATAAATGCCCGGATACGAGTGCTAACCGCCCGATCGCTGTAGTAAACCGCGCTGAAAGGCATTTCAACTAACAGGCGTTTATCGGCTAATAGCTCTACCAACTCTCCGCGCGCAATTTCCTTATCAATCATATAGTCCGACAGGCAGGTAATACCGTTACCGCTAAGGCACAACTGTTTTAGGGTTTCACCACTGTTGGAAGACAGCCCGCATTCAATCTCGTAGAGCTGCCCGTCGCAACAGGCAATAGGCCAGGTATTGAGTGAAACCGGTTCAGTGAACCCCAGGCAGTGGTGGTGCTTAAGATCTTCTACCGTTTCGGGTTTACCCATGCGCGCAATATACTCTGGCGAAGCAATAATTTTACGGTAGCTGGTGAATAACGGACGAGCGCGCAGGCTTGAATCCGTTAGTGCTCCCACGCGTATTGCTACATCCACCTTTCGTTCAATCAGGTTGATAAATGTTTCAGAAGAAACCAGGGACAGAGTGATATCAGGATAACGCTCACGGAAGGGTTTGATTAGCGGCAGCAGGAAGTGCAAAACAACCGGTGTGGCAGCATCAATGCGCAGTAAACCGCGTGGCGTATTACGTGACTCCATGATTTCGGTTTCCGCAGCGGCCATCTCCTGCAAAATCGACTGCACGCGACGAAAATAGCGCTCCCCTTCCTCCGTCAGGCTTAGCTGGCGGGTTGTGCGATTCAGCAGCCCCACCCCCAGCTTCATCTCCAGCTTTTTTACCGAGCGGCTGACTGCGGAATTAGCCAGCCCGAGTTGCTCTGCGGCACGACTAAAACTCCCACTCTCGACTACCGCAACAAAGATGGAGAGCTCTTCTGAGGTTGCTTTCATGATTATTGCACCTAAAGCAAAATTGGATGAATATTTGTGTGATTAAAGCATCATGGTCTACCGGTTGTCATCTGATTACGGACGATATGGGTTATTAGCCCTGACTCTCGGGTGCTAAGCACTTAGTGTAAGCGCTCACTCACAAAACAAACTGCAATTGTTCGTTGAAAGTGAGTGCTAAAATCCCTATAACAGAAGAACTAGCCCGGCTGCGGGCTGGTTGACGTTACAGAGGTTTGAAAGTTTAAAGTGCAAAAAAAAACCTATGCCATGCGCTATGTTGCCGGACAACCCGTGGAGCGGATTTTACCGCCAGGGTCGTTTGCGAATATTGGCCAGGCATTACCCGCAGGCGCGCCGTTAAGCAGTGAAGACCGCATTCGCGTCCTGGTGTGGAATATCTTTAAACAGCAGCGCGCTGAGTGGCTGTCGGTGCTGAAGAACTTTGGCAAGGACGCGCATCTGGTTTTATTGCAGGAGGCGCAAACCACGCCTGAGCTGGTACAGTTTGCAACCACTAACTATCTTGCAGCCGATCAGGTTCCCGCCTTTGTACTGCCGCAGCATCCCTCTGGCGTCATGACGCTCTCAGCCGCCCATCCTGTTTACTGCTGCCCACTGCGCGAGCGTGAGCCGATTTTACGGCTGGCAAAATCAGCGCTGGTCACGGTGTACCCGCTGCCTCATTCTCGCTTATTAATGGTGGTCAATATCCATGCGGTTAACTTCAGCCTTGGCGTGGATGTTTATAGTAAGCAGTTACTTTCTATTGGCGATCAGATTGCCCATCACAGCGGCCCTGTGATTATGGCCGGTGATTTCAACGCCTGGAGCCGTCAACGCATGAATGCGCTGTACCGCTTTACGCGGGAAATGTCGCTGCGCCAGGTGCGCTTTAGCGACGATCAACGCCGACGCGCCTTTGGCCGCCCTCTCGATTTTGTCTTTTATCGTGGTTTGAATGTCAGCGAGGCCTCAGTGCTGGTTACACGCGCATCTGACCACAACCCGCTGCTCGTTGAATTTAGCCCCAACAAGCCAGAGTAATAACGCGATATCAACCCGTCAGTGATACTGCTGTTCTGTATGTTTCACGGCAATACACCCGCGCTGCGCGCCCGCTCAAGGCGCATAAAACCAAATCGCAGACAATAAAAAAGGCACCGGGGGAATCGGTGCCTTTGTCGTTATGCTTTGTCAGGAGTCCGGCATACCGCTGTTTTTCACAAACAACGTTAGCCGATCGCCAGGCTGTAGATTGTCAGTATCAGTGTTCCAGCGCATCACATCCTTGATGTTAACCCCGTGGCGTTTGGCAATGCTCGCAAGCGAGTCACCTTTACGCACACGATAGGTAATGCTATCGCTGTTATTCGCCAGACGCTGCGCGCTGCTTCCAGCCCCTACCGTTAAGCTTTGGCCCACTTTCAGGTTAGATCCGCGCAGATTGTTCCACTGCTTAAGATCTGCCGCGCTCACGCCAAGACGTGAAGCGATGCCAGAAAGCGTATCGCCAGAGCGAACTTTGTAGCTTTGGCTGTTCAGCGGCGAGTTATCCGCAACCAACGTTGGCTGCACAGCGGCAATTTCGCCTGAAGCCAGAGACTCACGCAGCTTCTCCGCATGTTTCTTTGGCACCATTACGTATTGCGGGCTGCTAGCACCCAACGTGGAGCCTTTCACGCCAGCATTGAATGTCTTCAGCTTGCTAACGGAAATTCCCGCCATATCGGCAACCTGAGCCATCTCAACCGGGCTATTCAGGCGAACACGCGCCAACGCACGGCTTTCGTCTGTTGTTGGCAGACGTACACCATAGCGTTTGCTGTTTTTGAGAATATCACTCAATGCCAGCATTTTAGGCACATAGACCTTCGTTTCCTGAGGCAAAGGCAGCGACCAGAAATCCGTGGACTTGCCACGCGATTTGTTCGCTTTGATTGCCTTCATCACGCGACCTTCACCGCTATTATAAGCAGCAACGGTCAACAGCCAGTCGCCATCAAACATCTTGTTCAGACGCTGCATCATGTCCAGCGCGGCAGTGGTGGAAGCCACAATATCGCGACGTGCATCATAACTGCGGGTCTGCTTTAAACCATAATTGCGCCCCGTGCTCGGAATGATCTGCCAAATACCTGCGGCATTGGCGCCAGACGTTGCGTGAGGATCAAAAGCGCTCTCCACTATGGGTAGTAGTACCAGTTCCATAGGCATGTTACGTTTCTTAACTTGCCCGGCTATCCAGTACATATACGGCTCTGCCCGTAAAGTTACATCGTGGAGATAGCTCTTATTACGTAAATACTTCTGTTTCTGTTCGCGAATCCGGGTATTTTCCGGAATTCCCATCTTTAGCTCGTCACCAATGAAAGCCCACAAGTCCTGTTCAGCTGCGATAGATGTTCCATCGTCCATCCATCGCGCCTGACTTGAAAACTTTCCTGCTTCCCCTTGACCAGCCGCAGAAAGGCTCTGTGCGTGCTGTTGGACGTTACCAGTATTCTGGCACCCAACAAGCAGGACAGAGGCGAGTAATATCGCTTTTGCCTTCATGTGTGTGTCAATAGTTGCTTAAAAGACGACCGATCATAACGGCGAAGTTCGTAAAAGGCAACCCAGAATTGTCAGAACGTGTCTTTCTTTGACCTTAACCAGGCAAAACGCTCCTCAGGCTGTTGCAATATTGTTTCTTTGTTTATTTCATCAATTAAATCAGTATCTTCCATTCTCAAAAAAAGATTATTTCGTCGCTCATTTTTCAGAATTACGGGGAGTGTCATTTGTTTTTTTGCACGTAACTCATTAACTTTACGATAATATTCATTTATGAACGAATCGTGCGGTAGGATGCTTAAGGCAAATCTCATATTTGCTAACGTGTATTCATGCGCGCTACACACAAGCGTGTCGTCCGGAAGCGCACTTATTTTTCTAAGTGATTGATACATCTGTGAAGCGGTGCCTTCAAAAAGCCGGCCACAGCCACCGGAGAAAAGCGTATCGCCGCAAAATAAGTAAGGATGACTAAAGTAGCAAACATGTCCTAAAGTGTGGCCAGGGGTGGCAAAAATACTAAATTTATGCCCTAAAACGAGAACGGTATCACCATCTTCGACTACACGCGTTGTTCCCTTATCTTGTGTTTCAGCCGGCCCATAAACCACTATGTGCGGAAAATGTTGCACGATTTCTTTCACACCTCCGACGTGATCCTGGTGGTGATGAGTCAGAAAAATGGCTTCAGGGATCCAATTATGATCAGCAATGGCTTTTAATACCGGCGCCGCTTCGCCTGGGTCTACGATCAGGCAATGGTTTTCATTATTTGTCAGAACCCAGATGTAATTGTCCTGAAATGCAGGAATACTGTTAAGATTCATAGATTACCTCTCACTGCGTAACGGAAGATTGTGATGAAACCAGCAAGGCTCCCTCAGACTCTCTTAGCGCCTGTTCACTGGGATGATTTACCTTGGGGCGAGTACTATCGTGAGGCGCTGGAACATCAGCTTACCCCGTGGTTTGCAAAAATGTACGGTTTTCACCTGCTTAAGATTGGTAATTTAAGCGCAGAAATCAATTCTGAAGCGTGTGCGGTTTCTCATCAGGTCAATGTTTCTGAGCAAGGCTCACCCATACAAGTGCTGGCTGACCCTCTCCAACTGCCCTTTGCGGATAAATCTGTCGATGTCTGTTTGCTGGCCCATACGTTACCCTGGTGTGCCGATCCACATCGATTGCTGCGGGAAGCTGACCGTGTACTCATTGATGATGGCTGGTTGATATTGAGCGGATTCAATCCCGCAAGCCTGATGGGGTTGCGTAAGCTGATACCGGTATTACGTAAAAAACCGCCCTATAACAGCCGAATGTTTACGCTGATGCGCCAATTAGACTGGCTCTCGTTGCTGAATTTTGAAGTGCTGCACTATAGCCGTTTTCACGTTTTACCCTGGAGAAAACAGGGGGGGAAAATGTTAAGTGCGCATATTCCTGCGCTGGGATGTATGCAACTCATTGTTGCGCGCAAGCGAACGATTCCGCTTACGCTAAACCCGATGAAACAAAACAAAAGTAAGGCACGTATTCGCCAGGCCGTGGGGGCAACCCGGCAATATCGTAAGCCGGACGCTTAAGGCTCGGCCTGATATCCAACGTCATCCTGAGTGGGGTTCATCGCAGCGGCGCGTGCAAGCTCATCACAGCGTTCGTTTTCCGGATGGCCCGAGTGGCCTTTGACCCATTCCCATTTAATTTGATGCTGTCCCAGGGCAGCATCCAGGCGTTTCCAGAGATCAACGTTCTTTACCGGTTTTTTATCTGCCGTTTTCCAGCCGCGTTTTTTCCAGTTGTGGATCCACTGTGTAATGCCCTGACGGACATACTGGCTGTCGGTGCTGAGTACCACTTCACACTGTTCTTTTAGTGCTTCCAGCGCCACGATTGCCGCCATCAACTCCATGCGGTTATTAGTAGTAAGGTTGTACCCTTCGTTAAAGGTTTTTTCCCGCCCACGATAGCGCAAAATGGCTCCGTAACCACCGGGACCGGGATTGCCCAGACACGAACCATCGGTGAAAATTTCTACCTGTTTAAGCATCTCTGGTAGAGTTCCTGTTTTAGAGATCGATGTAAACGACAAGTCTGACATAAATGGTCGCTATGAGCACTAGAATTACTTTTTAGCGCAGAGAGATATGACCATTATGGCGTTCATCCCTCAGGCTGTTTGGATTATTTTATTACAGACGAAAAAAAACCGTATCGCTTTAAAGACGATACGGTTTTTTTCTTATCAAGATGTACAAGAACACCCTGAGAAATGTAAGTGGCGGAACGGACGGGACTCGAACCCGCGACCCCCTGCGTGACAGGCAGGTATTCTAACCAACTGAACTACCGCTCCACCGAATTTCTTTGTCACTACCCGGATTTTTATCCCGGTTTACTGCAATTTGATGCCTGGCAGTTCCCTACTCTCGCATGGGGAGACCCCACACTACCATCGGCGCTACGGCGTTTCACTTCTGAGTTCGGCATGGGGTCAGGTGGGACCACCGCGCTACTGCCGCCAGGCAAATTCTGTTATCAGACCGTTTTTCACGTTCTGATGTTATCTGTATCAAGCTGAATTTCGATGTCTCTTTCGCCAAAACATCTTCGGCGTTGTAAGGTTAAGCCTCACGGTTCATTAGTATCGGTTAGCTCAATGTATCGCTACACTTACACACCCGACCTATCAACGTCGTAGTCTTCAACGTTCCTTCAGGACTCTCAAGGAGTCAGGGAGAACTCATCTCGGGGCAAGTTTCGTGCTTAGATGCTTTCAGCACTTATCTCTTCCGCATTTAGCTACCGGGCAATGCCATTGGCATGACAACCCGAACACCAGTGATGCGTCCACTCCGGTCCTCTCGTACTAGGAGCAGCCCCCCTCAATTCTCCAGCGCCCACGGCAGATAGGGACCGAACTGTCTCACGACGTTCTAAACCCAGCTCGCGTACCACTTTAAATGGCGAACAGCCATACCCTTGGGACCTACTTCAGCCCCAGGATGTGATGAGCCGACATCGAGGTGCCAAACACCGCCGTCGATATGAACTCTTGGGCGGTATCAGCCTGTTATCCCCGGAGTACCTTTTATCCGTTGAGCGATGGCCCTTCCATTCAGAACCACCGGATCACTAAGACCTGCTTTCGCACCTGCTCGAGCCGTCACTCTCGCAGTCAAGCTAGCTTATGCCTTTGCACTAACCTCCTGATGTCCGACCAGGATTAGCTAACCTTCGTGCTCCTCCGTTACTCTTTAGGAGGAGACCGCCCCAGTCAAACTACCCACCAGACACTGTCCGCAACCCGGATTACGGGTCTACGTTAGAACACCAGCCATTAAAGGGTGGTATTTCAAGGTTGGCTCCACGCAGACTGGCGTCCACGCTTCAAAGCCTCCCACCTATCCTACACATCAAGGACCAGTGTTCAGTGTCAAGCTATAGTAAAGGTTCACGGGGTCTTTCCGTCTTGCCGCGGGTACACTGCATCTTCACAGCGAGTTCAATTTCACTGAGTCTCGGGTGGAGACAGCCTGGCCATCATTACGCCATTCGTGCAGGTCGGAACTTACCCGACAAGGAATTTCGCTACCTTAGGACCGTTATAGTTACGGCCGCCGTTTACCGGGGCTTCGATCAAGAGCTTCGCGTTACCGCTAACCCCATCAATTAACCTTCCGGCACCGGGCAGGCGTCACACCGTATACGTCCACTTTCGTGTTTGCACAGTGCTGTGTTTTTAATAAACAGTTGCAGCCAGCTGGTATCTTCGACTGAGTTCAGCTCCACGAGCAAGTCGCTTCACCTACCATCAGCGTGCCTTCTCCCGAAGTTACGGCACCATTTTGCCTAGTTCCTTCACCCGAGTTCTCTCAAGCGCCTTGGTATTCTCTACCTGACCACCTGTGTCGGTTTGGGGTACGATTTGATGTTACCTGATGCTTAGAGGCTTTTCCTGGAAGCAGGGCATTTGTTACTTCAGCACCGTAGTGCCTCGTCATCACACCTCAGCGTTAATAAGGTTCCGGATTTACCTGGAACCTCCGCCTACATGCTTAAACCGGGACAACCGTCGCCCGGCTAACATAGCCTTCTCCGTCCCCCCTTCGCAGTAACACCAAGTACAGGAATATTAACCTGTTTCCCATCGACTACGCCTTTCGGCCTCGCCTTAGGGGTCGACTCACCCTGCCCCGATTAACGTTGGACAGGAACCCTTGGTCTTCCGGCGTGCGGGTTTTTCACCCGCATTATCGTTACTTATGTCAGCATTCGCACTTCTGATACCTCCAGCAAACCTCACAGTTCACCTTCAACGGCTTACAGAACGCTCCCCTACCCAACAACACATAGTGTCGCTGCCGCAGCTTCGGTGCACAGTTTAGCCCCGTTACATCTTCCGCGCAGGCCGACTCGACCAGTGAGCTATTACGCTTTCTTTAAATGATGGCTGCTTCTAAGCCAACATCCTGGCTGTCTGAGCCTTCCCACATCGTTTCCCACTTAACTGTGACTTTGGGACCTTAGCTGGCGGTCTGGGTTGTTTCCCTCTTCACGACGGACGTTAGCACCCGCCGTGTGTCTCCCGTGATAACATTCTTCGGTATTCGTAGTTTGCATCGGGTTGGTAAGTCGGGATGACCCCCTAGCCGAAACAGTGCTCTACCCCCGAAGATGAGTTCACGAGGCGCTACCTAAATAGCTTTCGGGGAGAACCAGCTATCTCCCGGTTTGATTGGCCTTTCACCCCCAGCCACAAGTCATCCGCTAATTTTTCAACATTAGTCGGTTCGGTCCTCCAGTTAGTGTTACCCAACCTTCAACCTGCCCATGGCTAGATCACCGGGTTTCGGGTCTATACCCTGCAACTTAACGCCCAGTTAAGACTCGGTTTCCCTTCGGCTCCCCTATTCGGTTAACCTTGCTACAGAATATAAGTCGCTGACCCATTATACAAAAGGTACGCAGTCACCCCATAAAGAGGCTCCCACTGCTTGTACGTACACGGTTTCAGGTTCTGTTTCACTCCCCTCGCCGGGGTTCTTTTCGCCTTTCCCTCACGGTACTGGTTCACTATCGGTCAGTCAGGAGTATTTAGCCTTGGAGGATGGTCCCCCCATATTCAGACAGGATACCACGTGTCCCGCCCTACTCTTCGAGTTCACAACCTGTGCATTTTGGTGTACGGGACTATCACCCTGTACCGTCGGACTTTCCAGACCGTTCCACTAACACACAAGCTGATTCAGACTCTGGGCTGCTCCCCGTTCGCTCGCCGCTACTGGGGGAATCTCGGTTGATTTCTTTTCCTCGGGGTACTTAGATGTTTCAGTTCCCCCGGTTCGCCTCGTTAACCTATGTATTCAGTTAACGATAGTGCAACGAATTGCACTGGGTTTCCCCATTCGGACATCGCCGGCTATAACGGTTCATATCACCTTACCGACGCTTTTCGCAGATTAGCACGTCCTTCATCGCCTCTGACTGCCAGGGCATCCACCGTGTACGCTTAGTCGCTTAACCTCACAACCCGAAGATGTTTCGTAAAACACCATCAGTGTTGCGAAAATTTGAGAGACTCGAACACACCGCTTATCTGTTCTTATTACGGAGAACAGACACAGTGTGTCGTTTCAATTTTCAGCTTGATCCAGATTTTTAAAGAGCAAAACTTCGCAGTGAACCTTTTCAGGTACACTCTGAAGTTTTCTTGTGTTTTTCGCAGTAAAAGGATGGTGGAGCTATGCGGGATCGAACCGCAGACCTCCTGCGTGCAAGGCAGGCGCTCTCCCAGCTGAGCTATAACCCCATCGCAAAAACTTAATCTCTGTTACCCTAATTCGTTTCCGGGCAAGGCGTGGTGATGCGAAGCATACTTATGTATGTGAGCATCGCCATAACGCAGAACGGAGGCGAATTTGGTAGGCCTGAGTGGACTTGAACCACCGACCTCACCCTTATCAGGGGTGCGCTCTAACCACCTGAGCTACAAGCCTGCAGAGATTCTTACTGCTATTTTTCATCAGACAATCTGTGTGGACACTTCAACAAACGTTTCTTTAAGGTAAGGAGGTGATCCAACCGCAGGTTCCCCTACGGTTACCTTGTTACGACTTCACCCCAGTCATGAATCACAAAGTGGTAAGCGCCCTCCCGAAGGTTAAGCTACCTACTTCTTTTGCAACCCACTCCCATGGTGTGACGGGCGGTGTGTACAAGGCCCGGGAACGTATTCACCGTAGCATTCTGATCTACGATTACTAGCGATTCCGACTTCATGGAGTCGAGTTGCAGACTCCAATCCGGACTACGACATACTTTATGAGGTCCGCTTGCTCTCGCGAGGTCGCTTCTCTTTGTATATGCCATTGTAGCACGTGTGTAGCCCTACTCGTAAGGGCCATGATGACTTGACGTCATCCCCACCTTCCTCCAGTTTATCACTGGCAGTCTCCTTTGAGTTCCCGGCCGAACCGCTGGCAACAAAGGATAAGGGTTGCGCTCGTTGCGGGACTTAACCCAACATTTCACAACACGAGCTGACGACAGCCATGCAGCACCTGTCTCACGGTTCCCGAAGGCACTAAAGCATCTCTGCTAAATTCCGTGGATGTCAAGAGTAGGTAAGGTTCTTCGCGTTGCATCGAATTAAACCACATGCTCCACCGCTTGTGCGGGCCCCCGTCAATTCATTTGAGTTTTAACCTTGCGGCCGTACTCCCCAGGCGGTCGACTTAACGCGTTAGCTCCGGAAGCCACGCCTCAAGGGCACAACCTCCAAGTCGACATCGTTTACAGCGTGGACTACCAGGGTATCTAATCCTGTTTGCTCCCCACGCTTTCGCACCTGAGCGTCAGTCTTCGTCCAGGGGGCCGCCTTCGCCACCGGTATTCCTCCAGATCTCTACGCATTTCACCGCTACACCTGGAATTCTACCCCCCTCTACGAGACTCAAGCTTGCCAGTTTCAAATGCAGTTCCCAGGTTGAGCCCGGGGATTTCACATCTGACTTAACAAACCGCCTGCGTGCGCTTTACGCCCAGTAATTCCGATTAACGCTTGCACCCTCCGTATTACCGCGGCTGCTGGCACGGAGTTAGCCGGTGCTTCTTCTGCGAGTAACGTCAATTGCTGCGGTTATTAACCACAACACCTTCCTCCTCGCTGAAAGTACTTTACAACCCGAAGGCCTTCTTCATACACGCGGCATGGCTGCATCAGGCTTGCGCCCATTGTGCAATATTCCCCACTGCTGCCTCCCGTAGGAGTCTGGACCGTGTCTCAGTTCCAGTGTGGCTGGTCATCCTCTCAGACCAGCTAGGGATCGTCGCCTAGGTGAGCCATTACCCCACCTACTAGCTAATCCCATCTGGGCACATCCGATGGTGTGAGGCCCGAAGGTCCCCCACTTTGGTCTTGCGACGTTATGCGGTATTAGCTACCGTTTCCAGTAGTTATCCCCCTCCATCGGGCAGTTTCCCAGACATTACTCACCCGTCCGCCACTCGTCACCCGAGAGCAAGCTCTCTGTGCTACCGTTCGACTTGCATGTGTTAGGCCTGCCGCCAGCGTTCAATCTGAGCCATGATCAAACTCTTCAATTTAAGTTTGATGCTCGTGAATTAAACTTCGTAATGAATTACGTGTTCACTCAGAGACTTGGTATTCATTTTTCGTCTTGCGACGTTAAGAATCCGTATCATTGAGTGCCCACACAGATTGTCTGATAAATTGTTAAAGAGCAGTGCAACGCGGCGTTAAGCTCACCGTTGCGAGGTGGCGTATATTACGCCTTCCTCCTTCAGAGTCAAGCGTTTATTTTCGCTTTTCTCCGGCGGCATTCCCGAAGGAGGCCTTCTGACCCGGCGGCTTGTTTGCCGTTGTTCCGTGTCAGTGGGAGCGCATTATAGGGAGTTATTTCAGGCTGACAAGGGGAAAAATGAATTTTTCTTTCAACCGCTCACCTTTTCATCGTTACGTTGATTATTTATGCTTTTTGATAGCAGCAGGCAGCTCTGCAAGGCTATTAATCACCCAATCCGCGGCTTTTTCCGCCTCTTCAGTGACCGGTTTGCCTGTACGCACCAGAACTTTAGTTCCGACATTCGCCGCAGCCGCAGCCTGCATATCTTCTATTTTGTCACCGACCATATAAGAAGAAGCCATATCAATGTGCAGATATTCCTGCGCTGACTTGAACATTCCCGGATGTGGCTTACGGCAGTCGCACACCTGGCGGTATTCTTCTACTGTTCCCTGTGGGTGGTGCGGGCAATAATAGATACCATCAAGATCGACACCACGGTCAGCCAAAGACCAGTCCATCCACTCCGTCAGCGTTTCGAACTGCGCTTCGGTAAATTTCCCGCGAGCGATACCGGACTGGTTGGTCACCAGTATCAGGGCATAGCCCATTTCTTTTAATTCACGCATAGCGTCAATAACGCCATCGATAAATTCAAAATCATCTATTTCATGAACATAGCCATGATCGACATTAATCGTGCCATCACGATCGAGAAAAATAGCGGGTACGGACTTTGCCACCGTGTTGCTCCTGAATAAGGCATGTGCCCTTAGTATCGCATGTTTCGCCAGGCAAGAAAGCGTCGATCGCATAAATCAGATTGATTTAGACGTCTAGATGCCTTAACATCCATTTTGTTGACGGTCATTTCCCGTCTATAGCAGAAGAAAATGCCACGGATAACAGCTAAGCGATAATAAATAATCCAATGATTAAACTTTCGAATATTACCAAAGTGTTCCAGCAGGGCCACCGCACAATACAGGCGCTGAACAACGTCAGCCTGCACGTGCCTGCTGGGCAAATTTATGGCGTCATTGGCGCATCTGGTGCTGGCAAAAGTACGCTGATTCGCTGCGTGAACCTGCTTGAGCGCCCAACTGAAGGCAGCGTTCAGGTAGACGGCCAGGAACTGACTGCGTTATCTGAGACGGCGCTGACTAAAGCACGTCGCCAGATTGGCATGATTTTCCAGCACTTTAACCTGCTGTCATCACGCACCGTGTTTGGCAACGTGGCGCTGCCACTGGAACTGGACAACCTGTCGAAGGAGGAAATCAAGCGCCGCGTCACTGAGCTGCTGGATCTCGTTGGTCTTGGCGACAAACACGATAGCTACCCGTCGAACCTGTCCGGCGGTCAGAAACAGCGTGTGGCGATTGCCCGTGCGCTGGCGAGCAACCCGAAAGTGCTGCTGTGCGATGAAGCCACCAGCGCGCTGGACCCAGCCACTACCCGCGCTATTCTGGAGCTGCTGAAAGACATTAACCGTCGTCTGGGGCTGACGATTCTGCTCATCACCCATGAAATGGACGTCGTGAAGCGCATTTGTGACTGCGTAGCCGTTATCAGCAACGGTGAACTGATTGAACAAGATACGGTTAGCGAAGTGTTCTCGCATCCGAAGACGCCGCTGGCGCAGCAGTTCATTCAATCCACGCTGCATCTGGACATCCCGGAAGATTACCTGGCACGTCTGAAAGCAGAACAGAATGCCGACAGTATGCCGATGCTACGCATGGAGTTCACCGGTCATTCTGTCGATGCACCGCTGCTGTCGGAAACGGCACGTCGCTTTAACGTTAACAACAACATTATTAGCGCGCAGATGGATTACGCAGGTGGCGTGAAGTTCGGCATTATGCTGACGGAAATGCACGGTACGCCTGAAGATACACAAGCAGCCATCGCCTGGTTGCAGCAGCACCATGTAAAAGTAGAGGTATTGGGTTATGTCTGAGCCGATGATGTGGTTATTGGTGCGCGGCGTTTGGGAAACGCTAGCCATGACATTCGTGTCAGGCTTTTTCGGCTTCGTGATTGGCCTGCCGGTCGGCGTACTGTTATACGTTACACGCCCAGGGCAAATTATCGAGAACGGCAAGCTCTACCGCGTACTCTCTGCGCTGGTTAACATCTTCCGTTCCATCCCGTTCATTATTTTGCTGGTATGGATGATTCCATTTACCCGCATTATCGTCGGGACATCTATCGGCCTACAGGCGGCAATCGTTCCGCTGACCGTGGGTGCAGCACCGTTTATCGCCCGTATGGTAGAAAACGCCCTGCTGGAAATCCCGACTGGGCTGATTGAAGCTTCCCGCGCCATGGGGGCAACGCCGATGCAGATCATACGTAAAGTTCTGCTGCCTGAAGCGATGCCTGGCCTGGTGAATGCGGCAACTATCACCTTGATCACGTTAGTTGGCTACTCTGCTATGGGTGGGGCCGTCGGTGCCGGTGGTCTGGGTCAGATTGGCTATCAGTATGGTTACATTGGATATAATGCAACTGTGATGAATACAGTGCTGGTATTGCTGGTCGTTCTGGTCTATTTAATTCAAGTATCTGGCGATCGTATCGTTCGGGCAGTGACACATAAATAGCGTTACACACAACACAACTCAAAAGTTTAAGGAAATAAGCATGGCGTTCAATTTTAAAACCTTTGCGGCAGTTGGGGCTCTGATCGGTTCTCTGGCGCTCGTCGGTTGCGGTCAAGATGAAAAAGATCCAAACCATATTAAAGTCGGTGTGATTGTCGGTGCTGAGCAGCAGGTTGCTGAAGTTGCGCAGAAAGTCGCGAAAGAAAAATATGGTCTGGATGTTGAGCTGGTCACCTTTAACGACTACGTTCTGCCGAACGAAGCATTGAGCAAAGGAGACATTGACGCCAACGCCTTCCAGCACAAACCTTACCTCGACCAGCAGATCAAAGATCGCGGCTACAAACTGGTTTCTGCCGGTAACACTTTCGTTTACCCAATCGCGGGCTACTCGAAGAAAATCAAATCGCTGGACGAGCTACAGCCGGGTTCTCAGATTGCCGTTCCAAACGACCCGACTAACCTTGGCCGTTCCCTGCTGCTGCTGCAGAAAGTTGGCCTGATCAAACTGAAAGACGACGTTGGTCTGCTGCCAACGGTACTGGATGTCACTGAAAACCCGAAAAACCTGAAGATTGTTGAGCTGGAAGCCCCACAGCTGCCACGTTCCCTGGACGATGCGCAGATTGCTCTGGCCGTTATCAACACCACTTACGCCAGCCAGATTAACCTGACTCCGGCGAAAGACGGTATCTTCGTTGAAGGCAAAGACTCTCCGTACGTAAACCTGATCGTTACCCGTGAAGACAACAAAGACGCGGAAAACGTGAAAAAATTTGTTCAGGCTTACCAGTCTGACGAAGTGTACGAAGCAGCGAACAAAGTCTTTAACGGCGGTGCGGTTAAAGGCTGGTAATCACCTTACCTCCAGCAATTACTTATAAAGACGGGCGTATGCCCGTCTTGTCATTTATGCAAGCACCTGATTCAATAGCGCCACTGGTCTACCCTATATCGAGGAAATACTATGCGTGCTTTACCGGTCTGTTTATTAGCACTCATGTTAGGTGGCTGTTCCATGCTAAACAGATCTCCTGTTGAACCCATCCAAAGCACCGCGACCCCCGTCAAAACGGAGAGCGCAAAACCTAAAGCGCCACGCGCTACGCCGGTAAGAATCATTACCAATGCTGAAGACCTGGTCGGTAAGCCATTCCGCGACCTGGGCGAAGTCACCGGGGAATCCTGCCAGGCGACCAACCAAGATTCACCGCCGAATATTCCAACGGCTCGCAAGCGTATGCAGATTAACGCCTCTAAAATGAAAGCCAATGCCGTACTGCTGCACAGCTGTGAAGTGACCAGCGGCACGCCAGGCTGCTACCGTCAGGCCGTATGTCTGGGTTCCGCGCTTAACATTACGGCGAAATGAGCAGCTTCTCATTCGAGCAAATCGGGGTAATTCGCTCTCCTTATAAGGAGAAGTTCGCCGTGCCTCGCCAACCGGGGCTGGTCAACAGCGCCAGTGGCGAGCTGCATTTGCTGTCGCCGTATAACCAGGCCGATGCCGTGCGCGGCCTGGAAGCCTTTAGCCACCTGTGGATCCTGTTCGTTTTCCATCAAACGATGGAAGGCGGCTGGCGTCCTACAGTGCGCCCTCCCCGGCTCGGCGGTAACGCGCGTATGGGCGTATTTGCTACTCGTTCAACTTTCCGCCCCAATCCCATTGGGATGTCGCTGGTTGAGCTGCGAGATATCCGCTGCCATAAAGATCAGGTTATTTTGCAATTAGGCGGCCTGGACTTAGTGGACGGCACGCCAGTGGTAGACATTAAACCATATCTGCCATTTGCCGAATCTCTGCCGGACGCGCGCGCGAGCTATGCGCAACACGCACCACAAGCCGATGTGGCCGTCACCTTCAGCGAGGAAATCGCCCAACAGATTAGCGGGCTGGAAAAACGCTACCCACATCTGCGGCAGTTTATTACGGAAGTGCTGGCGCAAGACCCGCGTCCGGCCTACCGTAAAGGTGAGGAAGAAGGGAAAACCTATGCCGTGTGGCTACTGGATTTTAACGTCCGCTGGCGCGTAACGCCGTCTGGATTCGAGGTCTTTGCGCTCGAAGCCCGGTAATTTCTCTGTGCTCTCTTTTGACATCCCTTTCTCGCTGGTAAACTAAATCACTTTTGTTTTTGTGCCAGGCTCGTTTTGAGCCTGTTTTGTCTTCCAACTGGAACCGTAACAACATGCGTACTAGCCAATACCTGCTCTCCACTCTGAAGGAGACACCTGCCGACGCCGAGGTTATCAGCCACCAGCTGATGCTGCGCGCCGGGATGATCCGCAAGCTGGCCTCTGGGTTATACACCTGGCTGCCGACCGGCCTGCGCGTCCTGAAAAAAGTCGAAAACATCGTGCGTGAAGAGATGAACAACGCCGGTGCTATCGAGGTGTCTATGCCGGTGGTTCAGCCTGCTGACCTGTGGCAAGAGAGTGGTCGTTGGGAACAGTACGGCCCGGAACTGCTGCGTTTTGTTGACCGTGGCGAGCGTCCGTTCGTACTCGGCCCAACGCACGAAGAAGTCATCACCGACCTGATTCGTAACGAGCTGAGCTCTTACAAGCAGCTGCCGCTGAACTTCTTCCAGATTCAAACTAAGTTCCGTGACGAAGTACGCCCACGTTTTGGCGTCATGCGCTCCCGTGAGTTCCTGATGAAAGATGCATACTCTTTCCATACTTCTCAGGAATCTTTGCAGGAAACCTACGACGCGATGTACGCCGCGTACAGCAAAATCTTCAGCCGTATGGGCCTGGATTTCCGTGCAGTGCAGGCTGACACCGGTTCTATCGGCGGTAACGCTTCTCACGAATTCCAGGTACTGGCACAGAGCGGTGAAGACGACGTTATCTTCTCTGACTCCTCTGATTACGCAGCAAACATCGAATTTGCTGAAGCCGTTGCGCCAAAAGAGCCACGCGCGGCTGCCACTCAGGAGATGACGCTGGTTGATACGCCAAATGCCAAAACCATCGCCGAGCTGGTTGAGCAGTTCAACCTGCCAATCGAAAAAACCGTTAAAACCCTGCTGGTGAAAGCGGTTGAAGGCAGCAAATCTCCGCTGGTTGCGCTGCTGGTTCGTGGCGACCACGAGCTGAACGAAGTTAAAGCTGAAAAACTGCCGCAGGTTGCCAGCCCGCTGACCTTCGCAACCGAAGAAGAAATTCGCGCGCTGGTTAATGCTGGTCCTGGTTCTCTTGGCCCAGTAAACCTGCCGATTCCAGTGGTTATCGACCGTACCGTTGCCGTCATGAGCGATTTCGCAGCGGGCGCTAACATTGACGGTAAACACTACTTCGGCATTAACTGGGATCGCGACGTCGCTACCCCAGAGGTTGCAGACATCCGTAACGTAGTTGCGGGCGATCCTAGCCCAGACGGTAAAGGCACTCTGCTGATTAAACGTGGTATCGAAGTCGGTCACATTTTCCAGCTGGGGACTAAGTACTCTGAAGCGCTGAAAGCCTCTGTTCAGGGTGAAGACGGTCGTAACCAGATCCTGACTATGGGTTGCTACGGTATCGGGGTGACTCGCGTGGTCGCGGCAGCTATCGAGCAGAACTTTGACGATCGCGGCATTGTTTGGCCAGAAGCTATCGCACCGTTCCAGGTTGCCATTCTGCCAATGAACATGCACAAATCTTACCGTGTGCAGGAGCTGGCGGAGAAACTGTACGCCGAGCTGCGCGCTCAGGGTGTCGAAGTGCTGATGGACGACCGTAAAGAGCGTCCAGGCGTGATGTTCGCGGATATGGAGCTTATCGGTATTCCTCACACCATCGTGCTGGGCGACCGTAACCTCGACAACGACGATATCGAATACAAATACCGTCGTAACGGTGAAAAACAGCTGATTAAAACCGGCGACATCGTTGATTACCTGGTAAAAGCCATCAAAGGCTAATAGCCCAGTGGAAATGCCCGATGCGCCAGCGCATCGGGCCAAGCGATAAAAAAAGGCCTCGCATTGTGCGAGGCCTTTTCTTTTATTGCTTACAACCTTTGCCGGGAACAAACTTCGCCCCACCGTCTGGTGCGAGAGTTTTCACCATCTCACCGCTGTCCGGGTTTGGCTCAAGGGTAAAGTGCCCCTCAACCACCAGCAGGATTGGCTTGCTTTCTCCGCCGCCCGCGGCAGCATAATCACGTTCCAACTGCGCGTTATTCGCGACCGCCACGCGCTGGCCGGTTGCACAATCGGTAAAGATTGCCGCATCCGCCATATAGAAATACATCCCGCGCATCGCCATTGGCGTCGTCGGCAGGCTGGCTTTTACCGGCTCCAGCGTGTAGTTCATCGCCGACTCGATCGGATTTCCTTCACGGTCGAGCATCTGTAATTTTTCGCCATTAGCACGGTAATACGATTTCTCGCCTTTGCTGTCGGTCAATACCAGCTTATCGGCGGTGCGCGCCCAAGTACCATAGGAGGCGAACGATGATGGCTCACGACTCACACCCTGATAGCGCTCGTTCATTACCCATGTGCCGTCTTTGGCGAGGAACAGCGAGGTTTCAATACCTTCGCAATCAGCGCACGGTAACACGCCACTCCAGCTTTGCTGCATTGGCGTTAGCTCGGCTGGCTGGGTCGGCTTCAGCGCCGCCACATCGGCATTATTGCAGCCGAATAATCCAAACAACATCCCCGTAGCCGCAATGGCCAATATCGCTTTTTTCACCCTCAATTCCTTATTCTTTTACATCTACGTCCGACTAGAAGCGAACTTTTCCACGCAACGATTTCACGGAGCCTTTTTGCGCTTTGGAGGTTAACCGACGCTCTTTTGAGGCCCGCGTCGGGCGCGTCGGGCGTCGGTTTTTTTGTTCTGCCGTTAACGTCTGGATTACCGAAACCAACCTGGCGATTGCCGCCTCGCGGTTCATCTCCTGGCTGCGGTATTCCTGAGCCTTAATAATAATCACACCATCCGCAGAAATTAAATGGTGGCTGGCAGCAAGTAGACGCTCCTTATAATACTCTGGCAGGCTAGAGGCCCGGATGTCAAAACGCAAGTGAATCGCCGTTGAGGTTTTATTCACGTGCTGACCGCCCGCCCCCTGCGCCCGAATAGCGGTGATCGTCAGCTCATCATCCGGGATACTCACCTGCCGGGACAGCGTAATCATGCAGGCATCTGCCACGGCGTCAGATGAATTTCCAGATTATTCTGAGCGTCAGACAGCCAAATTGACCCTTCCTGCAACGTCGCTTGTAAAGTCATGGTGCGCTCGGCAAAAGCGCTGAGCTTCGCCAGTTGTTCATCATCAAGATACCAAATGCTCAGGTTCTTAAAGCCCGCCATTTTGCTTTGGTTCTGCTGCCACCAAATTTCCGCCGCGCGGCTGTTGTACGTAAACAGCGCTACGTCTTGCGACTGGCTACAGGCCTTTTTAATTCGCCGTTCATCCGGCAGGCCAAGCTCAATCCACAGATCGATCCCTAAATGATCGTTACGCAGCCACACTTCTGGCTCATCTTCCGAGGAGAGGCCACGGGTAAATTGCAGCCGCTCGTCGGCGTACTTAATCCACGCCAGCAGGCGCAGCATCATACGTTCCTGCGTTTCTGATGGGTGGCGGGCCAGCGTTAAAGACGCATCCAGAAACTGGTTGCGGTCGATATCCGCGACATTGACCACCGCTTTATAAATTGTTGCTTTCAGCGCCATGACAAACTCCTGCGAAAAATGGGGGTCATTGTAGCGAAATCGGGGCCAAAAGGCTGTTGCGAATTACATCTGCCGCCGCTCATCCCGCTGATAATGCTTAAATGAGTATGATATAGTCACCTTGCTAAACAGAGATTATCTTCATAGGCTTAATTGAAGCGCTGACAGGAGGGCATGTGGGCAACTATTGTGAGTTAATTCGTCAACGCTATGCGGAAATTGCCAGCGGTGATTTAGGGTATATCCCGGATGCGCTAGGTTGTGTACTGAAAGTTTTGAACGAGGTCGCGGCGGATGACGCCCTTTCTCCGTCAGTCAGGGAAAAAGCTGCCTATGCAGCGGCAAACTTACTGGTGAGCGATTATGTCAATGAATGATACTTATCAACCCATCAATTGCGATGACTATGACAATCTTGAGCTTGCCTGCCAGCACCATCTCGTCCTGTCACTGGAGCTGAAAGACGGCGAAGTGCTGCAAGCCAAAGCGCATGATCTGTTATCCCGTAAAAACGTGGAGTATCTGGTCGTCGATAGCGCGGGCGAACTTCGCGAGCTGCGTCTCGACCGAATTGCCAGTTTTAGCCACCCTGAAATCGGTACAGTGGTGGTCAGCGAGTCATAATTTAGAAACGGGCGGCCTGGCTGCCCGTTTTTTTCCACACAAACCGCAACCCAGAACCCGACATCGCCGCCCCTTCTTGCGTAACAAACCGCCCCGCCGCCGCGATAAGCACATCATTATAAAACAGCAGCGGTGTAGTATCGCGCAGCCACGGCGGAACCCCCTGCTCTTGCCAGATTTTCTTCAGCTTACGCCCGCCCTGTCGGCCAACAATATGCAGTTGGCCCGGCGCTTTAAAACGCACGCTCACGCTTTCATCACTGTGCGGCGGGCGTATATCGCCACCGTCAATAAGTTGCACCACGCCCAACGCATCCGGCAACGCCAACGGCTGCTGCCAGCACGACCATGAAACGACCGTTTCACTTTGTCCGGCAATAACCGGTATCCACCACAGTTGTGACTGGTAGCGGCGAATCTCGTAATCGCCGAAACGCAGGCAAGGAGTGGCATCTTCCCGCGCCATCACCACTTCCGCCCAGATACGCGCCAGCGCATCGCGCGAAGGCATTGGCGCATTTAATGAATCCAGCCAGCGGCGCAGAATAGCTGAGCGGCGCGGAGTGCTCATCGCCAATAATGGTGCGATAGAAAGTGAGCCTTGCGGCGTAATGCAGTGCGCCAACTCTTCTGCCAACAACGTATCTAACAGTTGCTCCTGCTCGCCGCAAAGCTCAGCGCTGCGCGACACCGCGCGGGTGAAATGCGGCCAGCGCTGCTGCAACAGAGGGACAACACGCAGGCGCAGAAAATTACGGTCATAGCTGTCGTCCTGATTGCTTTCATCTTCAATCCAGGACAAACCGTGCTCCCGCGCCCATTGTTCCAGTTGACTACGCGATTGCGTCAACAGCGGGCGTACCAGTTGCGTGTTAGCAAACGTTGAAGTTTCCGCCATTGCAGAAAGCCCCGCCGGGCCGCTGCCGCGTTTTAGCGCCAACAGAAAGGTTTCACACTGGTCATCAAGATGCTGCGCCGTGACTAAAATCTCATTGGGTAACAGCGTATCAGCAAAGGCTTGATAGCGCGCCCGCCGCGCATGTGCTTCTACGCCTAGCCCTTCATCCTGAAGCTGTACCCGCGTAACCGTCAAAGGGACTTGCCATTGCTGGCATACGGTTTCGCAGTGTGCCACCCAACTGTCGGCATGAGCGCTTAAGCCATGATGAATATGAATCGCGCGGAGAACCACGTCGGGGTGTTGCGCCCGCCATTGCACCAACTGGTGCAACAACACCGTAGAGTCCAGACCGCCGCTAAAAGCGACCAAAATGTGGCGAGAGGTGAGAAGTGAAGTATTCAGCGTAAGTGCGAGCATAATGAGTGTTTACCGTGATATTGCCCGGAACGATACCGAGCAAGTATCACAATGACAAGCCTTACTGCTCATACAGTTCGAGCGGCAGGCCGTCAGGATCGTTGAAAAAGGTAAAGCGTTTATCGGTGAACGGGTCAACGCGGATCGCCTCACAGGCGATGCCGTGAGCCTGTAAATGCGCCACGGCGGCCTCGATGTTATCAACGCTGAACGCTAAATGGCGCAGGCCGCAAGCCTCTGGTCGGCTAGGGCGCAGTGGCGGAAACGGGAACGAAAACAGCTCAATCACATACTGGCCGTTAAGCGCCAGGTCGCCTTTCCACGAATCACGTGCTTCGCGGTAAACCTCACTTTGCAGCGTAAAGCCTAAGATATCGCAGTAGAACGACTTACTCGCCGCATAATCCGTCGCAATAATGGCGATGTGATGAACCTGTTTTAACCCCAGCATCGTTTTTCTCCGTTGACCGTTTCCAGCACGTTACCCGCGCCAGCTATTAGCGCGCAAGCCCTCAACCGTTTTTTAGGACTCTCACCCGATAGACACCGTTTTCATCGCGTTTTGCCCCGTGGATATCGGTTTCAAAGCCCGGATAATGTCGTCCAATGGAACAGAGCATCAGCAAGAAATCTAGCACCGAGCGGCTTTGTTCGGTGATCATCTCTCCTGGCATTAGCAACGGTACGCCAGGCGGATACGGTAGAATCATATTGGCGGAGATTCGCCCGACCAAATCCTCCAGCGCGACCGTCTCTACCTCGCCTTTAATTTGCTGTTGCCATGCCCGATGCGGCGTCAGTTTCATCTCCGGCAGGACATCAAACGCCCGCAGCATTAAACGCGGCAAGTCATGCTGGCGAATCAGTTTATGAATACCCTGCGCCAAATCCTGGATGCGCATATTACGGTAGAAATCGGGATCTTCGGCGTACAAATCCGGCAGCATATTTTTGACCCGCAAATTGAGGTCATAGGCGCGCTTAAACTCGGTTAACCCCCGCAGCAGCCCCATCGCGCGCGTTTTATCGATGCCAATGCTGAATAAGAATAGCAGGTTGTATGGGCCTGTTTTCTCTACCACCACGCCATGCTCGTCGAGGTATTTCGCCACCAGCGCCGCCGGAATACCGTCGTCGCTCATGTTGCCTTGCTCATCCATGCCCGGCGTCAGAATCGTCACTTTTACCGGGTCGAGATACATATGCTCAGCGTCGGCATCGCTAAAACCGTGCCACGTTTCGCCAGGCGAAACCGGCCAGCATTCGGCCTCATCAATTTCTTCCGGCTGCCAAATATCGAAGAACCAGCTATCCGACTCTTCACGCAGTCGCTGTACCTCTTTGCGAAAATGCAGCGCTCGCTCCACCGAGCGGTTAATCAGCCGCTTGCCAGAATTACCGCGCAGCATTGCCGCCGCTGTCTCAATTGAGGCGACAATCGGATAGCTCGGCGACGTTGAGGTATGCATCATAAAGGCTTCGTTGAAGGTATCTTCATCGTAGTCGCCCTTGATGTGAATCAGCGAGGCCTGCGACAGCGCCGCCAGCATCTTGTGCGTGGACTGGGTTTCAAAGAACACTTTTCCCGGTACTCGCTCGCCGCTCATGCCGCTTTTGCCCTGGTAAATCGGGTGGAAGTGAGTATAAGGAACCCAGGCAGAATCAAAATGAATCGACGGTACGTCGAGCGTTTGTTTTATCCAGTTGGTGTTGTACAGCAGGCCGTCATAGGTGGAGTTGGTGATCACCGCATGTACCGGCCACTGCGCGCCTTCGGTGGCATCGACTTTGCGCTGCAGACTGCCGCGGGTAAATTCCTGCTGTGGAATGCCGCCCAAAATTCCCAACGCGTTACGCGTCGGTTTCAACCACAGCGGCACAACGTCGCTCATCATCAGCAGATGCGCCAACGATTTATGGCAGTTACGGTCAATCAGTAACGTGCTGCCGCTGGGCGCGGCGTACATGCCGACAATTTTATTTGATGTCGATGTGCCGTTCGTCACCATGTAGCTCTGCTCGGCTCCGAAAGTACGAGCAATATATTCTTCGGCTTCCAGATGTGGGCCAGTATGGTCGAGCAGCGATCCTAGCTCAGTCACCGAAATAGAAACGTCAGCTTTCAGCGTATTCGCGCCAAAAAAGTCGTAAAACAGGCAGCCTACCGGGCTTTTCTGATAAACCGTTCCCGCCATATGCCCCGGAGTGCAGAAGGTATATTTCCCTTCGTTCACATAGGTAAACAGCGCTTTGGTAAACGGCGGCGTAATGTTATCGAGGTATTCATCAGTGTACTGGCGGATACGGCTGGCGATATCTTCAGCCTGGCCCAGAGCGTATTCAAAGAACCACAGCGCCATACGCATATCATGTGCGCTTACGTCCATTGTGGAATGGGTATTGATGAACGCATATAGCGGCAGGTATTCATTTAACTGGTTAATCTCACCGCACAGATCGGTGTTGTATTCGTCCCAGTCAAATATCACCCCGCAGATACGCGGGTTGTGCTCAATAAATTTCAGCAGGTCGGCACTGTTTTGTGGCCAGATGATTTTGAAGCCCTGCGCCAGCAGCGCGTCCGCCAGCTCCTTGATAGGCTCGTCTTTGTAGTAGACGCCGTGTGGCCCCATAATGGCGATAATATTCATGCTTCCCTCCGGGATAAACCTGGTAAAAGCATAACAGCAATCACGCCAATGCATTGCATTGGCGTGATAATTCACCTTACATCGCCTTCCATGCATCTCCCCATGCCAGACCTACGCCCGGTTCGTAATAACTCGGTGCGACGTTACACCATGCGCCAACAGGCAACGGTTTGCATTGATACAGCGCGCCGTGGTTGTTGACGATGTCGCCCGCTTTCCAGGTCTGGCTGCTGCTCCAGGATGGATAGTTGATAACATCGCCATCGTTACCATCTTTCGTCTCATCTGCCGCTTCATCTGCGGCTTTCGCCTTCACGTTAAGGGTGTAGGTGGTGGTACTGGACAAGACGCCATCACTCACCGTAAGGCTCACAACATACTGACTGTCCACCGTATTTTGCGGAGCCGTGAAAAGGATAACCGCTTTATCTTCGCCGCTGACCCGTTGACCATCCTGAGACATCCAGCTGTAGCTCAGCTTGTCTCCGTTAGCATCGGTAGAACCTGCGGCACTGAGTGACACCTGGCTACCGGCTTCAACCGCCCCCACTGGCCCTGCAATACGTGCGACTGGCGCAATATTTACCGCTGGCGCTGGCGCGGTGTCTTCATCGGTATCGGTAGTTGGCGTAACTGGCGCGCCGTTATCATTAACAACTTCGACATTAAAATGATGCTGAACACATTTCGTATAATCACCTTCTTTAAAAGCGGTATACGGTGTTTGATAACCCACTAACTGGCAGGCATTGGCCTGGCCATCTGGGGTATCAGCACTCCATCCCCAATCCTCTTCCCAGTAAATAGGCAGAGCACCCGCACCACCGGCATCAAACTGCTTCATGTTTTTGCAGCCCATCACTTCATCGTCAGCAACAGGGACGTTCAGATAATGCGCAAACTCTTTATAATAGGTGATTCGGTTCAACGACTGGGCATTCTCCGCCGAACCGCCACATTCAACACCACCGTTAATAATCTGAGTGGTGACGCCAAAGCCTGGAACCAGGCCATTTGCCTTGTCACGATCGTTTGGCTGCCATGTACCATCAATCACATGCAGCATAGACGGCTTCGGCGGCTGCGGATAAACAAAGAAGAAGACCGCACTCGCCAGGTTCATCCACGTATCGGCCACGATTTCCGGTTTATCCAGCAGCGGACGAACGTCGCCGTACATCGCATCGGAGAATGGACCATAGTTGTAGTTATAGGAGAGCTGTTTCGCACCGCGACCAAAGTAGCTGACGAAATCACCGTCTTTGTCTTTACCGCACGGCCACGTTTGCCCCTGCCAAACGTCCGGGTTGCACTCTCCGTTGTAGCCGCCCTTCTGCCCTTCGGTCCAACCCAGTTCTCGCAGGTAGACCAGAGCCTGACGCCATTCAGGAATATCACGCCAGTTTTCATGACCGCCGGTTTCCTGGGCAAAGTGCGCAAACATCGTCGCGAGTGACTTACGGCAAATTGCATCGCTGTCACGACCATCTGAATAGGTTCCGCAGACCGCAGGGAATTTGCCAATGGCCTTCAGGAAGTTAGAGTAGGTATATTCAGGCGCTCGCATTGGGAATAAGAAATCCCAGCTCTCTTCGGTTAGCACACTTTCAACGCGCTTCACGTTAGCCGGATTACTGGCGCGGCCTGGTTCGATTTTTTCGACTTCACTGTTAGGCAGGGTCTGGATAGATGATTTCACCGCATTCATCAATGGGAAATCGGTTAACGCTTTTTCTTTAGCAGCCAACTCGCTCGCCTGCATCGTCGTTGCCTGTGTCGCGCTCAACAACGGAGCCGCGTGTGCTGCCCCCAGACTTAACATGATCCCTGTCGCTACGGCGCTCAATGTAATAGCTTTATGTAATGCCATGGTATTCTCCTTTTATCCTTGTTAGCTGCCAGTTTCGGCCAGATGCCGGGCAGTTAACGCAGTGTTGCCGGAGAACAGCATCATCGGCTAATCACATAACCTCATCGTCTATCAATAAACAGCACATAAAGAAAAAGGCCGGAATATCCGGCCTTTAGAGGTAAAAATGATGTTGATAATCAGGCGTAGCCGTAGCTCATCAGGCGCTGATAGCGGCGGTTGAGCAGGTCTTCTTTGCTCAGCACGTCGAGATCTGCAAGGTCAGCCAGCAGTTGTGCTTTCAGCGAAGCGGCCATGACTTCTGGGTTACGATGTGCGCCGCCCAGCGGTTCTGGAATGATAGAGTCGATAAGTTTCAGCTCTTTCAAACGCGGTGCAATAATACCCATTGCTTCTGCTGCCAGCGGGGCTTTATCCGCGCTTTTCCACAGAATAGAGGCACAACCTTCTGGGGAGATAACGGAATAGGTGCTGTATTGCAGCATATTCACTTTATCGCCCACGCCAATCGCCAGCGCGCCGCCGGAACCGCCTTCACCGATAACGGTACAAATCACCGGTACGCTCAGATGCGACATTTCACGCAGGTTACGTGCGATAGCTTCAGACTGACCACGTTCTTCTGCGCCCACGCCAGGGTATGCGCCTGGGGTGTCGATGAACGTGATGATTGGCATGTTGAAGCGCTCAGCCATTTCCATCAGACGCAGTGCTTTACGGTAGCCTTCTGGTGCTGGCATCCCGAAGTTACGACGGATTTTTTCTTTGGTTTCACGGCCTTTCTGATGACCAATGATCATCACCGGACGACCATCCAGACGCGCGATGCCGCCGACGATAGCTTTATCATCAGCATAAGCGCGATCGCCCGCCAGTTCGTCAAATTCATCAAACGCCAGACGGACATAATCCAGGGTGTACGGACGCTGTGGATGGCGCGCCAGTTGGGCTACCTGCCATGCGCCGAGATCGGCAAAGATTTTGCGCGTCAGCTCTACGCTTTTTTCGCGCAGACGATGCACTTCTTCATCGATATTAATATCCAGTTTCTCATCCTGACGGCTAACCGCAGTCAGAGAATCGATTTTCGCTTCCAGCTCTGCAATCGGCTGTTCAAAATCAAGGAAATTCAGACTCATAGTATTCCTGTATTAGTCAAACTCCAGTTCCACCTGCTCCGAACCGATGAGGCCACGCAGATCGTTGAGTAAACGATCGCTCGGAGAGACACGCCAGGTTGCGCCGAAACGCAATCGCGCACGTGCATCCGCCCTCTGATAGTAGAGATGTACTGGAATGGTTCCCGAACGGTGGGGTTCCAGAGACTGACGGAGTCGGTTTAAAAGCTGGTCATCAATTTGCCTGTCCGTCAGCGAGATAGCAAGCCCGCGAGCGTATTTTTCCCGGGCTTCGTCAATGTCCATCACTTCACGGGCCATCATTTTAAGGCCGCCGCTGAAGTCATCAAAACTGACCTGTCCGCTGACGATAAGTATGCGGTCTTTTTCCAGCAAATGCTGGTACTTCTCCAGAGCTTCGGAAAATAACATCACCTCCAGCCGCCCGGAACGGTCATCCAGCGTACAGATGCCGATACGATTGCCGCGCTTGGTGACCATAACCCGCGCCGCAATCACGAGCCCCGCAGCCGTGGTCACTTTACCACGTTCTGTTGGATGCATGTCTTTGAGTCGATACCCGCCGACATAGCGCTCGATTTCTTTTAAATACTGGTTGATAGGGTGGCCGGTCAGGTACAGACCTAACGTTTCACGTTCCCCATCAAGCACCACCTGCTCAGGCCACGGCTGGCAGTTGGCATACGATTTTTCAACCTGCTCAGGTTCTTCCGCCAATACGCCAAACATATCTGCCTGGCCAATGGCTTCTGCTTTTGCGTGCTGATCCGCCGCTTTCAGCGCATCGCCTAGCGAGTTCATCAGCGCAGCACGGTGCGGGCCAAGGCGGTCAAACGCCCCAGACATGATCAGTTTTTCCAGCACCCGGCGATTCAATTTTTTGGTATCAGTACGCGCACAAAGGTCGAACAGCTCGCGGAAATAGCCGCCGTTGTTACGCGCTTCAATGATGGCTTCAATCGGGCCTTCACCGACGCCTTTAATCGCGCCGATACCATACACGATTTCCCCGTCATGATTAACGTGGAAATGATATAAACCGGAATTGATATCTGGCGGCAATATTTTCAGCCCCATGCGCCAGCATTCATCCACCAGACCCACCACTTTTTCGGTGTTGTCCATATCGGCGGTCATGACCGCCGCCATAAACTCGGCGGGATAGTGCGCCTTCAACCACAGCGTCTGATAAGAGACAAGCGCATAGGCCGCAGAGTGCGATTTGTTAAACCCGTAACCGGCGAACTTCTCCACCAGGTCGAAGATTTTCATCGCCAGTTCGCCGTCAATGCCGTTCTTTCTAGCACCTTCTTCAAACGCGCCGCGCTGCTTAGCCATCTCCTCTGGCTTTTTCTTACCCATCGCACGACGCAGCATGTCCGCGCCGCCGAGGGTATAGCCAGACAGCACCTGCGCAATCTGCATGACCTGTTCCTGGTACAGGATGATGCCATAGGTTGGCTCCAGTACCGGTTTCAGGCATTCATGCTGCCACTGCACGTCTGGGTAGGAAATCTCTTCGCGCCCGTGTTTACGGTCGATAAAGTTATCTACCATCCCTGACTGAAGCGGGCCAGGACGGAACAGGGCTACCAGTGCAATCATGTCTTCGAAGCAGTCAGGCTGTAGACGTTTAATCAGGTCTTTCATGCCGCGCGATTCAAGCTGGAATACCGCTGTGGTTTCGGAGCGTTGCAGCATGTCGAAACTTTTCTTGTCATCCAGCGGGATGGCGGCGATATCGAGCGGCGGCTCGCCGTTACGTTCACGGCGGGCATTGATCATCTCCAGTGCCCAGTTGATGATGGTCAGCGTACGCAAGCCGAGGAAGTCAAACTTCACCAGCCCGGCATATTCCACGTCGTTCTTATCAAACTGGGTAACCGGGTGCAGCCCCTGTTCATCACAGTACAGTGGCGCAAAGTCGGTGATTTTGGTCGGTGCGATAACCACACCACCGGCGTGTTTACCGGCGTTACGGGTGACGCCTTCAAGCTTACGCGCCATATCAATCAGCGCGCGAACTTCTTCATCCGCCTCGTAAATTTCTGGCAGTTGTGGTTCAGCCTCAAAGGCTTTAGCCAGCGTCATGCCTGGGTCTGGCGGCACTAGCTTAGAAATACGGTCAACGAAACCATACGGATGCCCCAGTACACGGCCCACGTCACGGATAACCGCTTTCGCCGCCATTGTACCGAAGGTAATAATCTGTGATACCGCGTCGCGACCGTACATTTCCGCCACGTGTTCAATAACCTGGTCGCGTTTCTCCATACAGAAGTCAACGTCGAAGTCGGGCATCGAGACACGTTCTGGGTTAAGGAAACGTTCGAACAGCAGATCCAGTTCCAGCGGGTCGAGGTCGGTAATTTTTAGCGCATACGCCACCAGAGAACCCGCACCAGAACCACGACCAGGGCCAACCGGCACGCCGTTATCTTTCGACCACTGGATAAACTCCATCACGATGAGGAAGTAGCCAGGGAAGCCCATCTGGTTGATAACCTGTAGCTCGATATCCAGACGTTCGTCATATTCCGGGCGGCGCTTGGCGCGCTCTTCAGGGTCAGGGAACAGGAACTCTAGGCGTTCTTCCAGCCCCTCTTTCGACTTCGCC
Organism: Kluyvera fluvialis; assembly: GCF_059725275.1. Classification (NCBI taxonomy): domain Bacteria; kingdom Pseudomonadati; phylum Pseudomonadota; class Gammaproteobacteria; order Enterobacterales; family Enterobacteriaceae; genus Kluyvera; species Kluyvera fluvialis. Next base: position 3,947,638 of record NZ_AP046142.1, read on the forward strand.
ACGAGGAAGTCTTCGGTGGTCATATCGCCAGTCGGGAACTGCGGCAGGAAGTATTCACCGAGGCGCACTGTGACGTTACAACGTTTGGCTATTTCAACGGTGTTTTCCAGCGCTTCCGGGATGTCAGAAAACAGCTCGCACATCTCGTCTTCGCTGCGCATATATTGCTGAGCGGAATAGTTACGCGGGCGTTTTGGGTCATCAAGCGTGAAACCATCGTGAATGGCGACGCGAATTTCGTGCGCGTCAAAATCACCGGTCTCCAAAAATCGTACGTCGTTGGTGGCAACCACCGGCAGGCCACGCGATTCAGCCAACGCGACCGCAGCGTGCAGGTACGCTTCTTCGTCCTGACGTCCTGTGCGGATCAGTTCAAGGAAATAACAGTTCGGGAAGTGCTCTTCGTAAAACTCAACACACTGCTCAACCAACGCCATATTACCGCGCAACAGGCTCCGGCCTACGTCGCCCATGCGCCCGCCGGAAAGCAGAATCAGCCCTTCTTTCAGCTCAATCAGCCAGTCGCGGTCGATAATCGGCCCCGCCGCGCCGTAGCCGCGCTGATAGGCTTTGGAGATAAGCAACGTCAGGTTTTGATAGCCGGTATTATTGGCAGCCAGCACCGTTAAATGCGTCAGCTCATCGCCCAGCAGTTCACTTTGAACGTGAAAATCTGCCCCGACAATGGGTTTAATCCCGGCTCCGTGGCCCGCTCCGTAGAACTTCACCAGGCCACACAGGTTGGTAAAATCGGTGATCGCTAGCGCAGGCATCCCCAATGAGGCCGCCTTTTTCACCAGCGGCCCGGTTTTCGCCAGCCCATCGATCATGGAGTAGTCGCTATGCACCCTCAGGTGCACGAAACGTGGTTCAGCCATTTTTAAATTCCGGTTTACTTATCTCGGCACACGAATCAGGACGCCAGTCCCAGCGCGCGTTTGACGGGAGCAAAGCTGCGTCGGTGATGCTCAGTAGCGCCATACTGCGCGAGCTTTTCCAGATGAAAAGCGGTTGGATAGCCTTTGTGTTGGGCAAAGCCGTACTGCGGGAAAACAGCATCCAGCGCGGTCATTTCCGCATCTCGCGTCACTTTAGCGAGAATAGACGCGGCGCTGATTTCCGCCACTCGGCTATCGCCTTTCACCACCGCCATCGACGGCATCGGCAGCGCTGGGCAGCGGTTGCCGTCAATCAGCACATATTCCGGGACAATAGATAGCCCAGCGACTGCGCGCTGCATCGCCAGCATCGTGGCGTGCAAAATATTCAGCTCGTCGATTTCATGCGGTTCTGCGCGGCCAAGGCTCCAGCACAGCGCTTTCTCTTTGATTTCGTCGAACAGCGCCAGACGGCGTTTTTCACTTAATTTTTTGGAGTCATTCAGCCCAATAATCGGGCGCGCGGGGTCAAGAATCACCGCTGCCGTCACTACCGCGCCAACCAGCGGGCCGCGACCCACTTCATCCACACCAGCAACTAAATGGGTATGGGGATAAACAAATTCAATCATTGTGCTAGCTCCAGCACCGCATCAGCGGCCTGTTCATCAGCATTACAGCGGATCTGCAGGTGCAGGTCGCGGAACGTATCATGCATCGCGTGGCTGGTTTTACCGTTCGCCAGCAGTGGCTGTAGCGCGTCGGCCAACGCTTGTGGCTGACATTCGTCCTGCAACAGCTCTTTCACCAGCTCACGACCGGCGAGCAGGTTTGGCAGGGAAACGTAGTCGGTTTTCACCAGGCGCTGAGCCAGCCAGAAAGTAAAGGGCTTCATGCGATATCCCACCACCATTGGGCATTTCGCGAGCATACACTCTAGCGCCGCTGTGCCGGAGGCCAGCAGTGCGGCATCGCTGGCAATCATCGCCTCGCGCGCCATGCCATCCAGCAGGTGCACCGACAAATCTGGCGCAACTTCCGCTTTGATGCGTTCAAACTGTTCGCGACGTTTTGCATTCACCAGCGGCACGACCACTTCCAGGTCGGGGTACTGCTGGCGCAAAATCTGTGCGGTTTTTAAAAAGTCGGCGCTGAGCATTTCCACTTCTGCGCCACGGCTGCCGGGCAACAAGGCCAGACAGTGGGCGTCATGGGCAATACCCAGCGTATCCCGCGCGGCGTTTTTATCCGGGTCTAACGGCATTGCATCTGCCATGGTGTGACCGATAAAACGGCACGGGACGTTAAATTTGTCGTAAAACGCTTTTTCAAAAGGCAGAAAAGCGAGCACCAGGTCAGTAGCTCTGCCAATTTTGAAGACGCGTTTCTGGCGCCAGGCCCACACGGACGGGCTGACGTAATGAATAGTTTTGATCCCCTGCTTCTTCAGGTTGCCCTCAAGAGTGATATTGAAATCGGGGGCATCAATGCCGACAAAGACATCGGGCTTGAGGTCGGTAAAGCGTTTGGTCAGGTCGGCACGAATGTGCAGCAAGCGACGCAGCCGCCCCAGCACTTCGACAATGCCCATCACTGCCAGCTCTTCCATTTCGTACCAGGCTTCACAACCTTCCGCCTGCATACGAGGCCCTGCAACGCCGACAAAACGAGCGTTGGGTACTCGCGTCTTGAGGGCGCGAATCAGGCCGGCGCCTAGAATATCGCCGGAGGTTTCTCCGGCGACCAGGGCAATCGTTAAAGGACGCTGCTCAGTCATTAACGAATCAGGCCGCGCGTGGAGCGGGCAAAGAAATCGCTAAATGGCTGAACTTCCGGATACTGCTTTGCCAGCTCGGCAATTTCCGGTTTCGCTTCGTCCAGCGTCTTGCCGCTGCGGTACAACGCTTTGTAAGCGTTGCGAATAGCGGTGATCGCTTCACGGCTAAAGCCGCGACGCTTCAGGCCTTCGATGTTGACGCCAAACGGTGTCGCGTGGTTGCCCTGAGCAATAACGTATGGCGGAACGTCCTGAGCAACGCCAGAACAGCCGCCAACCATCACGTGTGCACCGATAATGCAGAACTGGTGCACGGCGGTCATGCCGCCGATGATAACAAAATCATCCAGCGAGACGTGGCCCGCGAGGGTGGCGTTATTCGCCAGGATACAGCGGTCGCCTACTGTGCAATCGTGCGCCACGTGGGCGTTGATCATCAGCAGGTTATCGCTGCCCACCTTCGTCAATCCACCGCCCTGTACTGTGCCGCGATGAATGGTGACGCTTTCGCGAATGCGGTTGCGATCGCCAATTTCGACGCGAGTAGGTTCACCAGCATATTTCAGATCCTGGTTAACTTCCCCGATAGAGGCGAACTGATAGATCTCGTTATCACGGCCAATTTTGGTATGGCCGTTAACCACAACGTGAGACTTCAGTACGGTGCCTTCGCCGATTTCGACGTTCGGCCCCACAATACAAAACGGGCCAATGTGGGCGTTAGCGCCGATAACGGCCCCGTCTTCCACAATGGCGGTAGGATGAATAAAGGCGGTTTTATCAATCACGGATTAGGACTCCCGGCTACGCGCACACATCATCGTCGCTTCGCAAACCACTTTACCGTCAACCAGCGCAACGCCTTTAAAGCGAGTCAGGCCACGACGGGTTTTTTCGAAGGTGACTTCCATAATCATCTGATCACCAGGCACGACTGGACGCTTAAAGCGCGCTTCATCAATACCCGCAAAGTAGTACAGCTCGCCAGGCTCCAGTTTACCAACGCTTTTAAACGCCAGAATACCGGTTGCCTGTGCCATAGCTTCCAGAATCAGCACGCCCGGTAAAATCGGTTTGCCAGGGAAGTGGCCCTGGAAAAACGGCTCATTTACGGAAACATTTTTCACTGCGCGCAGAAAACGACCTTCTTCAAAATCCAGCACGCGGTCAACCAGTAAGAATGGGAAACGGTGCGGCAGAAGTTCTAAAATCTCTTCAATGTGCAGAGTATGAGTGTCAGTTGTCAAAATACTCTTCCTGTCAAAATATACTAAGGGGCAATAATAACACGGCCTGCCGGATTACAAGAATGCCGACAGGCCGGAAAACGAAATGCGAGACGATGATGATTAATCTTGCTTATCAAGCTTGCGTTCTACAGCCTTGAGACGCTTACTCATTTCATCAATATTCATCACCAGTGCAGCAGTTTTGCGCCAGGTCTTGTTAGGCTGGAGCGGAATACCAGACGAGTAAACGCCAGGTTCAGTAATCGGACGCATTACCATCCCCATACCAGTCACTGTCACTTTGTCACAAATTTCCATATGGCCGTTAATCACGCTGGCACCGCCAATCATGCAGTAACGACCAATTTTCAGGCTACCGGCCATGATAACGCCGCCTGCGACTGCGGTATTGTCGCCAATCACCACGTTGTGTGCAATCTGGCACTGGTTATCAATGATAACACCGTTGCCAATCTGCGTGTCGTCAAGCGCGCCACGGTCGATCGTCGTACAAGCGCCGATCTCCACGCGATCGCCAATAATCACTCGGCCAAGCTGGGGGATCTTCACCCAGTTACCGCGATCGTTGGCATAGCCAAACCCATCCGAACCGATAACGGTGCTGGATTGGATCAGGCAATTCTCACCGATCTCGACTTCGTGGTAAATGGTCACGTTCGCCCACAGGCGAGAACCGGCACCAATTTTGGTTTTTTTACCAACGAAACACCCCGCCCCAATCACAACGTTATCGCCAAGCACAACGTCAGACTCAATGACGGCGTTCGCGCCGATCGAGACGTTGTGACCAAGCGTTGCAGTCGGGCTAACGACCGCGCTCGGTGCGATATCCTGCGCCGGTTGTGGCGTGGTATCTAAAATTTGCGCCATGCGTGCGTATGTCAGGTAGGGATTCTTCACTACCAGCGCAGCGCCTTTGGCAAAAGGAAGTAAATCTTGCGTCAGGACAATCGCCGACGCTTCGCAAGCGGACAGGTGCTCACGATACTTAGGGTTAACCAGGAACGTGATATGACCCGCCTTAGCGGATTGCATGGACGCGACAGCGGTGATGACGATATCGCCATCACCGTGTAATTCCGCATCCAACTGCTGAGCTAAATCAGCCAGTCGAATTGAAGGCATTACTTATTTAACCTGTTTCAGTACATCAGCGGTGATATCTTTTACATCGCTGCTGTTGAATGCAACGGCGTTAGCGTCAACCACCAGGTCGATGCTCTGGCTAGCAGCAACGGATTTCACAGCAGTCTGGATACGAGTAACCAGTTTGCCGCGTTCTTCGTTAGTACGACGTTGACGATCCTGCTCGAAAGCCTGTGCTTTCTGAGAGAAAGTCTGGCGCTGAGCAGTGATGTCTTTTTCCAGCTTGGTGCGATCGCTACCGGCTTTCATAGACTGGAGACGCTGCATTTTAGATTGCAGGTCGCCTTCCATACGCTGAAGTTCACCAGCACGGCCTTTGAATTCGTTTTCCAGAGTACTGGAAACGCCGGTTTTCTGTGCAACTTGCTGGAACAGGCTACCCATGTTAACAATTGCAATTTTGTCTGCTGCCTGAGCAGAAGCTGCCATCGCTAAACCCAGACCTGCTGCGACTAACCACTTTTTCACAATAATACTCCTTACCATCCCATGTGTACCCGAAGGTACTGTTCTTTTGGTGGCCCTAAGGCCACCTGACGCTATCGCCTAAATACCAGCAAACCTACACTGAATACGCATTCCCTTGCGAAGAGCAATTACCAGGTTTTACCAATGTTAAACTGGAACTGCTCGGATTTGTCTCCATCGTATTTTTTATACGGCTGGGCGTAGGAGAAGACCAACGGCCCCAGTGGGGACATCCATTGTAATGCGATGCCCGCAGACATACGGATGTTGCTCGGGTCGCTGTAGTCAGGAACGCCCGCGTTTTTCATTGCGGAGGTGTTCTGCCAGTTGGTATCCCAAACGGTACCAGCATCCCAGAAGAACGACGTACGCACTGAGTTCGCGTATTTATCGCTGATAAACGGCGTAGGCACAATCAGCTCAAGGCTGGCGACAGCCATGGCGTTACCGCCGACGGCGTCATCAGACTTACAGTAACCACCTTTCTGGTCACAGTTATCCAGGCCTGATGCACCATAGTAAACCGCTTTCGGGCCGATGGTATTGGACTGGAAGCCACGCACGGTGCTAGAGCCACCAGCATAGAAGTTTTCATAGAACGGCAGTTCTTTGCCGCCTAAACCATCACCATAACCCCACTTGGTACGGCCCAGAACAACCCACTGATGATCGTTATCAATTGGGAAGTAAGACGCTGTATCCAGCGTGACTTTGTAGAACTCGTTATCAGAGCCAGGAATCGTCACTTTACCGTTCAGGTTGACACGCGAACCGTCCGTCGGGAAGAACCCACGGTCAAGTTTGTTATATGTCCAACCATAGTTGAAGGTGAAATCATCTGCTGAGAAGCCGTTGTCATCACTGGTTTTACCCGCCGTTTGGCCGATAGAGTCCAGATAACGCCACATCGCCACCTGCGGTTCCATGTTGGACAGGTCGTTGTGGACATAGCCCAGACCCGCGCGCAGTGAGTTGTATTCGTTAATCGGGAAGCCCAGCGTACCATCTACACCATAACTTTTGTTGGTATAGGACGACAGGTCAGCATCATCTGCTTTAAAGTCATTGTAGAAGACACGGCCACCAAGGCTAACACCATCCACCGTAAAGTACGGGTTGGTCACAGAAAGCTCGGTATAGGTCTGGTAATCGTTCTTGGTGCCGTTGATACCAACGGAATAACCCGTACCTAACCAGTTATCCTGCTGAACGCCCGCCTGGAAGCTCACACCACTTTCAGTACCGTAACCGACACCGAAGTTGAAGCTACCCGTGTTGCGTTCTTTCACCTTGTAGACCACATCCACCTGGTCCGGGCTGCCCGGCACACGTTGGGTTTCGGTATCGACAGTTTCAAAGTAGCCCAAACGGTTCAGACGATCTTTACCCTGGTCAACTAAGTCACCGCCCAGCCACGCCCCTTCCATCTGGCGCATTTCACGGCGCAGAACGGAATCTTTAGAGGTGTCGTTACCCACGAAGCGAATGTTACGCACGTAGAAACGGTTACCGGCATCAACGTTGATATGCAGCTTAACGGTTTTATCCGTGTCGTTGATTTCCGGCTGAGACTGCACGCGCGGATAGGCATAGCCGTAGCGACCAAGAAGTTTCTTGATGTTATCTTCCATTTTGGTCACTTTCGCGCCGTTATAGAGTTCGCCTGGCTCAATCTTAGTCAGGCCCTCAATTTCAGCGGAATGTCCGGCCAGGTTCCCCGTCACCTGCACACCAGAAAGCTTGTACTGATCGCCTTCAGTGATGTTCACGGTGATGTAGATACCTTTTTTATCCGGCGTCAGGCTAACCTGCGTGGAATCAATGTTGAAACGGGCATAGCCGCGATCCAGATAGTAGCTACGCAAGGTTTCAAGGTCACCCGCCAGCTTCTGTTTCTGGTATTTGCGATCGCCAACCACGTTCCACCACGGCACTTCGTCGCGCAGTTGGAATGTTGAGATCAGATCGTCGGTGCTGAACGCATGGTTACCGACGATATTGATCTGTTGAATTTGTGCCGAGACACCTTCCTGGAAGACCAGCTTCAGGTCAACACGGTTACGCGGCAACGGTGTAACCACCGCCTTCACGCTCGCGCTGTACTTACCGACGCTGTAGTAGAAATCTTCCAGACCTTTCTCGATATCAGAGAGAGTGGTACGGTCGAGAGATTCGCCGACACGAACGCCAGAGGCCTCAAGGTTTTGCTTGAGCATGTCATCTTTTACCGACTTGTTGCCGGAGAAGGTGATGCTCGCAATCGTTGGGCGCTCTTTAACCTGCACCAGTAACACATCGCCGTCTCTCAGAACGCGAACGTCCTCAAAGTTACCCGTCGCAAACAGGGCGCGAATAGTGTTACTGATATCATCATCAGTGACGGTGTCGCCAGGACGGACTGGCATACTTAGAAGGGCCGCACCAACAGCGACACGCTGCAAGCCTTCGAAATGAATGTCCTTCACCACGAACCCGTCAGCACCGTATACGGTCGCGCTGCTAAACAGCAGCGACGCTATAAGCAACTTTTTCATCGCCATCGTTATTATGCGTTCTTCCTAACTAACTCTCTTACAACCGAGAGAAATCATTGAAAAGTGCAAGCCCCATTAACAGCATCAGCAGAATCGAGCCGATGCGATAACTAAAGTCTTGAACTCGCTCGGATACCGGGCCGCCTTTCAGCTTCTCAATCGCCAAAAACAGCAAATGTCCCCCATCTAATACAGGGAGCGGGAACAGGTTGATTATGCCTAAATTCACGCTGATGAGTGCAAGAAACATCAGGTAGTAAATCAGCCCATACTCCGCAGACATCCCAGCCCCCTGGGCGATCGAAATCGGCCCACTGAGGTTGTTCAGTTTAACGTCACCGGTGATCAATTTTCCCAGCATACTGACCGTCAGCTTCATCAACTGCCCGGTTTTTTCCGTGGCTTCGACAATCGCACTAAACGGCCCATACTGGCGCACTGTTTTATATTCCTCAGGCAGCGGGATAACCTTTGGTACTACCCCTGCAAACCCTTCCGCTTTTTCGCTACCGTGTTTTGTATCCGGTATCAGGGTCAAAGACAAGAGACTGCCCTGCCTTTCAACGCCTAGCTGTAATGCCTTACCAGGATTATCACGAACCAGCGTAACAAACGTCATCCATTGCGTCAGCGGTTGACCGTTGACTGTAACGATCCTATCCCCTGCTTGTAAACCGGCTTTACGCGCCGCAGAGTCAGATTGCACTTCTGCCAGCACCGATTCTATCTGCGCGCCGCGAGGGCGAATACCGAGCGATGTTACCGGATCTTCTTTATCCGGCTCAAACGCCCAGTGACGCAGGTTGAGGATTTTATCCTGACGCTGGTCGCTTCCGAAAGGGGCAACGGTAAGAGTGGTACTTTCATCACCGATTTTTGCCACTAACGCCATGCGCACAGCATCCCAGTCAGGCGTTTCGATACCGTCAACGGCTTTTAGTTCCGTGCCTGGTGCAATTTGTGCTTGCGCCGCAATCGAGTTGGCGGTTATTTCACCAACAACCGGACGAACGCCAGGGACACCGATGATAAACACCAGCCAATAGGCAAAAATAGCAAAGAGGAAGTTGGCGATGGGGCCGGCGGCGATGACGGCGGCACGCTGACCGACCGTTTTATTATTAAACGCCATATGGCGCATTTCTGGCGTAACCGCCTCGACGCGCTCATCGAGCATTTTAACGTACCCGCCCAAAGGGATAAGGGCGAGCACAAATTCAGTGCCACGTTTATCAACGCGACGCCAGAGCGCTTTGCCAAAACCAATAGAAAAGCGCTCTACACGGATGCCACAACGCCGAGCAACCCAGAAATGACCAAACTCGTGTACGGTGATCAATACGCCCAGAGCAACGAGAAAAGCAACCAAGTTCCAGATAATGCTCAGCATAATTCCATCCGTTAAATCGTCCTGAAAACCAGCAACAACAGGCAGGCAAAGACCGGAACCGCCGCCGTCAGGCTATCGATACGGTCGAGAATCCCGCCATGTCCAGGGATCAGATGGCCGCTGTCTTTAATGCCCGCTTCACGCTTGAACATACTCTCAGTGAGATCGCCCAATACAGAAGCCAGCGCAGCCACAATGGAACAGGTTAACAGCACGGAAGGTGCAACGTCCAGATTTGCCCACACACCGTATACCCAGGAGATAACCGCTGCGGTCACCAATCCGCCGAAAAAACCCTGCCAGGTTTTGCCCGGCGAGACCTTCGGTGCCAGCTTATGTTTGCCAAACAGTTTGCCAAACATATACGCGCCGGAATCTGCGCCCCACACCAGAATCATCACGTAGAGCAGCCACAGCGCACCGCTGTAGTGGTTCTCATCGTAATGCCAGGCGCGAAGTGCCAGCATACCCCAGAAAAACGGCACGATGGTGACAATGCCGAAAATCAAGCGCAGCGTCTTTGACTGACGCCAGCACGCCGCAGAAGCCGGATAAAAAAGGACTAAAACCAGAGCCACCGCCCACCAGACCAAAGAGGCCCAAAGCGATGTTTCCACCATCGGTTGATGAATATTATGATGATATTCCGGAATCAAAAAGAGCATCACCGAAAGCAGCAGGCCGCACAATACCGCCAGCCACACACGTTGAGTGCGCGAAGTGAAACCGCTCAATTGCCCCCATTCCCACGCAGCCAGCATACAGACGACCAGCGTCACAATAGCAAAACCGCCGGGAGGCAGTAAAAATAGGGCTGCAATGACAACCGGTATTAAAATTAATGCAGAAATCAGGCGATACTTCAGCAAGAGCTACCCCCATCAGGCCTTGTCGCCACCAGGCTCGGTGCCGCCGAAACGTCGCTCTCTGTTTGCAAAAGCATGCAGCGCACCCTCAAAGTCTTGTTCATCGAAATCGGGCCAAAGAACATCTGTAAAGTAAAGTTCAGCATAGGCAATTTGCCAGATAAGAAAGTTACTGATCCGATGTTCTCCCCCGGTCCTAATCACTAAATCAACGGGAGCCAGTTCATGCATGCAGATCTGCTGGTTGAGCAGTTCTTCACTAATTTGATCGGGGCGGAGCTCCCCTTCCTGAACCTGTTCGGCTAAGCGCTGAACTCCCTGAACAATATCCCATCGACCACCGTAATTGGCAGCAATGTTCAACGTTAACCCCGTATTATGTTCCGTAAGCGCTTCCGCTTTGCGGATCCGCTCTTGCAGGCGCGAGTTAAATCGGCGGGTGTCGCCAATAATTCGCAGCCGAACGTTATGGCGGTGCAGGCTCTTTACTTCGCTGTCCAGTGCCCAGACGAACAGCTCCATCAACGCACTCACCTCTTGCTCAGGGCGATTCCAGTTTTCACTGCTGAATGCGTAAAGCGTTAATGCCTCAATACCGTTGTTCGCAGCGTAAGATACGGCGCGGCGCACGGCTTTCGCCCCGGCTTTATGTCCAAAGGCGCGAATCTTACCTTGCTTTTTCGCCCAGCGGCCATTGCCATCCATAATAATCGCCACATGGCGGCAACCGTGGGCAGGCAGCTTATCGCTGGTTGGTTGATTAGCAGACAACATAACGCGTTTTTAATCCATGAAAAGGGATGAGCGGTACCCCGGAATACAGCTATACACTTTACCTTTCAGGTTATCCTGAATGATTTTACGTATCTTTGTCTCGCAAAAAAGCCGTGCTAAATCACGGCTCTCCCGACCACATTGCAAGAATACAGCGCAATCGGGTGGCGCAGACTATATCACTGAAGCCAGACGCTAACAAATGCCATGACGGTTTGCATGCTGATTCTGCTCTCATTACCTGACGAAATGTTTCGTCTGTGTAGCCGCCTCTTTACGAGCCATCGCATCGATGATGATTACCTCATCAACGCTCTGTGGTTCGCGCAATTCGAGGTGTTCAAGCACCGCCAAATTAATGGCCGCAATATCAGTAAAGCGAATTTGCCCCTCAAGGAAAGCCGCAACCGAAACCTCGTTTGCCGCATTCAGTGCGGTGGTCGCCGCTTGCCCTTGCTCAAAGGCATCCATCGCCAGTTTCAAACAAGGATAACGAGCATAATCCGGTTCACTAAAACTCAGAGAACCCATCTTGCAGAAATCCAACGGCTTCGCCCCAGAAACCACACGATGGGGCCATGCCATAGTGTTGGCAATTGGCGTTCGCATATCGGGTTCACCCAGTTGCGCCAGCACACTACCGTCCTGGTATCGCACCATTGAGTGAATAACCGACTGAGGATGAATCAGTACTTCCATCTGCTGCGCGGATGCATTAAACAGCCAGCGGGCTTCGATGTATTCCAGACCTTTATTCATCATAGTGGCCGAATCGACAGAGATTTTACGCCCCATCGACCAATTCGGATGACGACAAGCCTGATCCGGCGTCATTGCGCTCAGCTCAGAAACGGGCGTCTCACGGAACGGGCCACCAGACCCGGTGAGCAGAATGGAAGACACTCCATGCTGCGACAGGTCAGCGTACCCTAAGTCGCGCTGAAAACTTTGCGGTAAACTCTGAAATATAGCGTTATGTTCACTATCAACCGGCAATAACTGCGCATTATTCTGCTTCACGGCTTCCAGGAATAAGCGCCCGCAGGTCACCAGCGACTCTTTATTCGCCAGTAAAATCGTTTTGCCCGCGCGGATAGCCGCCAGCGTTGGCACTAAACCCGCCGCGCCAACAATAGCCGCCATGACCTGATCAACCTCGTCCAGCGCCGCAACATCACACGCCGCCTGCTGCCCGCAAAGCACTTCAGTATGGCTACCGTGCTCACGCAACGCCAGTTTCACGGCCTGTGCGCTGGATGCATCATCCATCACGGCATAACACGGCGCGAACTCCAGGCACTGTTCGACCATCCGATCGACATTTTTGCCAGCTACCAGCGCCGTTATGGCAAAACGTTCGGGGTTATGGCGCACCACATCCAGCGTATTGCAGCCAATAGAGCCTGTTGAGCCAAGAACAGTTAATCGCTTCATGAGAAATCCAGAATAGATAAAAAGCAAAACGCCGCCAGCGAAGCGGTTACGCTTCCTGTACGGCGTTTATCACACAGCCTATACAAGCTTAGAACTGCATCAGCTCAGCTTCTTTCTCTGCCAGCGCCGCGTCAACTTTCTTCACCGCAGCATCCGTCAGTTTCTGAACGTCGTCCTGGGAACGGCGATCGTCATCTTCGCTGATTTCTTTGTCTTTCAGCAGTGCTTTTACTTTGTCGTTTGCGTCGCGACGAACGTTACGCACGGAAACGCGCGCCTGTTCTGCTTCACCACGAACGACTTTAATCAGGTCTTTACGACGCTCTTCCGTCAGCGGAGGCAGCGGAACGCGGATGTCAGTACCCGCAGAGCTTGGGTTCAGACCGAGGTCAGACGCCATAATTGCTTTTTCAACGGCCGGGCCCAAAGAGCGGTCGAATACGTTGATTTTCAGGGTACGAGTATCTTCTACGGTTACGCTCGCTAACTGACGCAGCGGCGTTGGCGTGCCGTAATATTCAACGACAATGCCGTCCAGCAGGCTGGGAGAAGCACGACCCGTGCGAATTTTGCTGATTTGGTTTTTGAACGCTTCAACGCATTTTTCCATGCGTACTTCAGCATCTTTTCTGATATCGCTAATCACGTTACGAATCCTTGAAAACTAGTCTCAGTCAGACCAGACGGTCACACACTACACGTTCTCCTTCAAGCAACCTCTCGCGGCAGCTCGAAGGTTTTCGTGTATATCAAGTGTGCTAAGTATAGTCTCGTTTAATTCATGCCACCGAGTATATCACTCACCGGATAAAGGCGAATCTTACCCGTATTTGGCGCTCACGGAAATTATTCCGTAATTAAAGTGCCTTCTTTTTCGCCCATGACAACGCGACGCAGTGCGCCAGGCTTGTTCATGTTGAATACGCGAATCGGCAATTTGTGGTCACGGGCCAGCGTAAAGGCCGCCAGATCCATAACTTTCAGTTCTTTATCCAGTACTTCGCTGTAGGTCAGCTGCTCGTACATGGTTGCAGTTGGGTCTTTCGCCGGGTCAGCGGTGAACACGCCGTCAACTTTGGTTGCTTTCAGCACGACGTCGGCTTCGATTTCGATGCCGCGCAGGCAAGCTGCGGAATCGGTGGTAAAGAACGGGTTGCCAGTACCGGCGGACAGAATCACGACGCGGTTATTACGCAGCAGGCTAATCGCCTCTGCCCAGCTATAGTTATCGCACACGCCGTTCAGCGGAATAGCCGACATCAGGCGAGCGTTCACATAGGCGCGATGCAGTGCGTCACGCATTGCCAGGCCGTTCATTACCGTAGCCAACATGCCCATGTGGTCGCCCACAACGCGGTTCATACCGGCTTTCGCCAGACCCGCACCACGGAACAGGTTGCCACCACCAATGACGACACCCACCTGAATGCCCAGCTCTACAAGTTCTTTAATCTCTTGCGCCATGCGGTCGAGAATACTTGCGTCAATACCGAAGCCTTCAGTCCCCTGCAATGCTTCACCGCTAAGCTTAAGCAGAATACGTTTGTAGACAGGTTTTGCGTTGGTAGCCATTTTCTTTCCTGAGAGTGTCACGAATGGGATGGTAAAAATTCAGGTGACATCATGCGTTCCTTGCCCATAAACCCCTATAGGAGCAGGCTGATATCCACATGACGATTTTTTCTTTACGACACAAAAGAGAGCCGCCCTCAGGCGGCTCCTTTACAGCAATTAAGACTGCTTGGACATTGCAGCAACTTCTGCTGCGAAGTCAGCCTCAACTTTTTCGATGCCTTCGCCCACTTCAAAGCGGATGAAGCCAGTCACGTCAGCGTTGTGCTCTTTCAGCAGCTGGCCAACGTTTTTGCTTGGGTCCATAACGAAAGGCTGACCAGTCAGAGAAACTTCGCCGGTGAATTTCTTCATGCGGCCTTCAACCATTTTCTCTGCGATTTCTTTCGGCTTACCAGACTGCATCGCGATGTCCAGCTGTACCTGGTACTCTTTCTCTACCACTTCAGCGGATACGTCTTCTGGTTTAACGAATTCTGGCTTGCTTGCAGCAACGTGCATTGCCAGGTGTTTAACCAGCTCTTCATCAGCGCCTTTAGCAGCAACCAGAACACCGATGCGCGCACCGTGCTGGTAGTTACCCAGAACGTCGCCTTCCAGGATTGCAACGCGACGGATGTTGATGTTCTCACCGATTTTAGCAACCAGTGCAACACGTTCTTCTTCGAACTGCGCTTTCAGGACTTCAACGTCAGTCACTTTACCAGCAACAGCTGCGTCCAGAACTTTGTCTGCGAACGCCTGGAAACCACCGTCTTTAGCAACGAAGTCAGTCTGGCAGTTAACTTCCAGAATCACGCCGAAGTTGCCTTCGATTTTGGTTTTGATCACGCCATCAGCAGCAACGTTGCCTGCTTTTTTAGCTGCTTTGATCGCGCCAGATTTACGCATGTTTTCGATTGCCAGCTCGATGTCGCCGTTAGCTTCAGTCAGTGCTTTTTTGCAATCCATCATGCCTGCGCCAGTACGTTCACGCAGCTCTTTTACCAGGGAAGCGGTAATTTCAGCCATTCTAAAATCCTCGGGAGGTGTTACCTGCCTGGCCTAAAACCAAACAGATTTAAAAGTAAAAAAGGGGGCCATAAACAGGCCCCCTAACCAAACTTGATACTACCTGGTTTATAAGGGCTCTAACGAGCGTGCCTTATTACTCAGCTTCTACGAAGCTTTCTTCTGCCTGGGAAGCCAGATCAGAAGAACGGCCTTCGCGAACGGTAGCCGCTACAGCGCTCAGGTACAGGGTCACAGCACGGATTGCGTCATCGTTACCCGGGATAACGAAATCAACGCCATCTGGATCAGAGTTGGTATCAACGATAGAGAATACTGGGATACCCAGGTTGTTCGCTTCTTTGATAGCAATGTGCTCGTGGTCAGCATCGATTACGAACAGTGCGTCCGGCAGGCCGCCCATGTCTTTGATACCGCCCAGGCTGTTTTCCAGTTTCTCAAGCTCACGAGTACGCATCAGCGCTTCTTTCTTGGTCAGCTTGTCGAAAGTACCGTCCTGAGACTGAGTTTCCAGATCTTTCAGACGTTTGATGGACTGACGAACGGTTTTCCAGTTAGTCAGCATACCGCCCAGCCAGCGATGGTTCACGAAGAACTGGTCGCAGCTGTTAGCAGCTTCTTTCACAGCTTCGCTTGCAGCGCGTTTAGTACCAACGAAAAGGATTTTACCTTTGCGAGAAGAGATCTTGTTCAGTTCAGCCAGAGCTTCGTTGAACATCGGTACAGTTTTCTCAAGGTTGATGATGTGAACTTTGTTACGTGCGCCGAAGATGAAAGGCTTCATTTTCGGGTTCCAGTAACGGGTCTGGTGACCGAAGTGAACACCAGCCTTGAGCATGTCGCGCATGGAAACAGTTGCCATGGTTTAAAACCTCTATAGATAAAGTTGGGGTTAAGCCTCCACGCATCCCATATTACCGACCCCTAAGGGCACCCCGGAATATGTGCCGATACGTGTGTGTTATTACACAAAGTGAGATTTGTCGCTTCCGACCAAAACAATGAACGGAAGTTCGGCGCGCTTTATACCATAAATTCACCGCAGACACCAACAGTTGTTGTCATATCCTGCGAGGCACGAAAGGCGAAGTTATGAATGATTCTCAGTTTGGCAGGGGATGCTCCTGGCTGTTAACATTGACATCACTAATACTCAATTATTGTCGAAACAATCGACACTGATGGACAAAATCCATGGCTATTTCTCTTAAAACACCTGAAGACATCGAAAAAATGCGCGTTGCTGGCCGTCTGGCGGCAGAAGTGCTGGAAATGATCGAACCCTACGTAAAGCCAGGTGTGACCACTGGCGAGCTGGATCGCATCTGTAACGACTATATCGTTAACGAGCAGAAAGCGATTTCCGCCTGCCTGGGCTACCACGGCTATCCGAAATCGGTCTGCATCTCGATTAACGAAGTGGTTTGCCACGGCATCCCTGATGATGAAAAACATCTGAAAGACGGTGATATCGTCAACATCGACGTGACCGTCATCAAAGATGAATTCCACGGCGACACCTCCAAAATGTTCATCGTCGGCAAACCGACTATCCTGGGCGAGCGTCTGTGCCGCATCACCCAAGAAAGCCTGTATCTGGCGCTGAAAATGGTGAAACCAGGCGTGAACCTGCGTGAAATTGGCGCGGCGATTCAGAAATTCGTCGAGGCCGAAGGCTTCTCTGTGGTGCGCGAATACTGCGGTCACGGCATTGGTCGCGGATTCCATGAAGAACCGCAGGTGCTGCACTATGACTCGCGCGAAACCGACGTAGTACTGAAACCCGGTATGACATTCACCATCGAACCGATGGTGAACGCGGGCAAGAAAGAAATTCGCACCATGAAAGACGGTTGGACGGTAAAAACCAAAGACCGGAGCTTGTCTGCACAGTACGAGCATACTATTGTGGTGACAGACAACGGTTGCGAGATTCTGACCCTGCGCAAGGATGACACCATCCCTGCGGTTATCACGCACAGTGCATGAATTGCCTGATGGCGCAGCGCTTCGTTAACGCAAGCCGGATAAAACCGGTAAAGGCTGATGAAGCCGCACCCTCATTAAACTTAAGCCGGCGCTCGCCGGCTTTTTTTATAGGTGATAGTTTTTTCTTATGGGTGGCACGATGACAAATCCCTTACCTGAACTGGCTTGCACCTCCCTTCCCGCGCTGGCAGGCCAGCCGGAAAACCCGGTCACCTGGCCGCAAAGCAGCCTGAACTGCGCTGAAATAAAAGCCCGCCTCGATGATTTTCAACGCTGGCTGGGCGAGGCGTTTGATAACGGGATATCTGCCGAACAGTTGATTGTGGCGCGCACCGAATTTATCGACCAACTCCTGCAACGCCTGTGGCTGTTATACGGATTTGGTGATGTCGAAGATGCCGCTCTGGTGGCGGTTGGTGGCTACGGACGCGGAGAGCTACATCCGCTTTCAGACGTTGACCTGCTAATTTTAAGCCGCCAAAAACTATCCGATGAACAGGCGCAAAAAATTGGCGAGTTGCTAACCCTACTGTGGGATCTCAAACTAGAAGTCGGCCACAGCGTGCGCACGCTCGAAGAGTGCCTGCTCGAAGGACTATCGGACTTAACCGTTGCCACTAACCTGATTGAATCGCGTCTACTGATTGGCGACGTGGCGCTATTTCTTGAGTTGCAAAAGAATATCTTCAGCGAAGGCTTTTGGCCGTCAGAAACTTTTTTCCCCGCCAAAGTGGAAGAGCAAGAAGCGCGCCACCAGCGCTATCACGGAACCAGTTATAATCTGGAGCCGGACATCAAAAGCAGCCCCGGCGGCCTACGCGATATTCACACTATTCAATGGGTTGCGCGTCGCCACTTTGGTGCAACGTCGCTTGATGAAATGGTCAGCTTTGGTTTTCTTACCGAGGCCGAACGTAACGAGCTAAATGAGTGTCTGCATCTGCTGTGGCGGATTCGCTTTGCACTGCACCTTGAACTGACCCGTTATGACAACCGTCTGCTGTTCGACCGTCAGCTAAGCGTTGCCCAACGGCTGAAATATGCCGGTGAAGGCAATCAGCCCATCGAACACATGATGAAGGATTTCTACCGCGTCACCCGACGGGTCAGCGAGCTGAATCACATGCTGTTGCAGCTATTTGATGAAGCCATTCTCGCGCTCACCGAAGATGAGAAACCCCGGGCGATTGACGATGATTTCCAGTTGCGCGGCACGCTTATCGACCTGCGGGACGACACCCTGTTTATCCGCGAGCCGCAGGCGATTCTGCGCATGTTCCACATCATGGTGCGCAACAGCAGCATTACCGGTATTTACTCCACCACGCTGCGCCATTTGCGCCATGCCCGACGTCATCTCAGCCAACCGCTGTGCTATATCCCGGAAGCGCGTGAGCTGTTTCTGAGTATGCTTCGCCACCAGGGCGCCGTCAGCCGTGGCCTGCTGCCCATGCACCGCCACAGCGTGCTGTGGGCATACATGCCGCAGTGGTCATACATTGTGGGGCAAATGCAGTTCGACCTGTTCCACGCCTACACCGTGGATGAACACACTATTCGCGTGATGCTCAAGCTGGAGAGTTTTGCCCACGAGGAGACGCGTCCACGCCACCCGCTGTGCGTCGATTTATGGCCGCGCTTGAATCATCCAGAGCTGATTCTGATTGCCGCGCTGTTCCACGATATCGCCAAAGGGCGCGGCGGCGATCACTCGATTCTGGGTGCGCAAGACGTGCTCAAATTCGCCGAGCTACACGGGCTAAACTCGCGCGAAACGCAGTTAGTCGCCTGGCTGGTACGCCAGCATCTCTTGATGTCCGTCACTGCTCAGCGCCGCGATATTCAAGACCCGGAGGTGATCAAGCAGTTCGCCGAAGAGGTGCAGACCGAGCACCGTTTGCGCTTCCTGGTGTGCCTGACCGTAGCGGATATCTGCGCCACCAACGAAACGCTATGGAATAGCTGGAAGCAGAGCCTGCTGCGCGAACTGTACTTCGCCACCGAAAAACAGCTTCGCCGTGGGATGCAGAACACCCCAGACATGCGCGAGCGTGTGCGCCACCACCAGATGCAGGCGCTGGCATTGCTGCGCATGGACAATATTAATGAGGAGGCGCTGCACCAGATCTGGAACCGCTGTCGCGCCAACTATTTTGTCCGCCACACACCAAACCAGCTCGCCTGGCACGCCCGCCACCTGCTCAAGCACGATCTGGCGCAGCCGATGATCCTGCTTAGCCCACAGGCAACGCGCGGGGGGACGGAGATCTTTATCTGGAGCCCGGACAGGCCATATCTGTTCGCCGCCGTCTGCGCCGAGCTTGACCGTCGTAACCTCAGCGTTCATGACGCGCAAATTTTCACCACCCGCGACGGCATGGCAATGGACTCCTTTATTGTGCTGGAGCCAGATGGCAGCCCGCTCTCCGGCGATCGCCATGAAGTTATCCGTTCAGGTCTTGAGCAAGCCATTACCCAACGCAGTTGGCAGCCGCCGCAGCCACGTCGTCAGGCAGCAAAATTACGTCACTTCTCGGTCGATACTGAGGTGAATTTCTTGCCGACGCATACCGACAGGCGCTCATTTCTTGAGCTAATCGCACTCGATCAACCCGGCCTGCTCGCCCGCGTAGGCCAGGTGTTCGCAGACCTCGGCATTTCGCTCCACGGGGCGAGAATTACGACAATTGGTGAACGAGTAGAAGATTTATTTATAATCGCCACCGCCGACCGACGTGCCCTTAATAATGAGCTACAACAAGAAGTGCAACAACGGTTGACAGCAGCCCTCAATCCAAACGATAAAGGGTAACGAATTTTTTTAAGTGAATGGAAAGAGTTAACAATGCAGCAATTACAGAACGTTATTGAGTCCGCTTTTGAGCGTCGCGCCGAAATTACTCCGGCCAATGTGGATACCGTAACTCGCGAGGCGGTGAATCAGGTTATTTCTCTGCTGGATTCCGGTGCGCTGCGTGTCGCTGAAAAGATTGACGGTCAGTGGGTTACTCACCAATGGCTGAAGAAAGCGGTTCTGCTCTCTTTCCGTATTAACGATAACCAGGTTATCGACGGTGCGGAAAGCCGCTACTTCGATAAAGTGCCAATGAAATTCGCCGACTACGATGAAGCGCGTTTCCAGAAAGAAGGTTTCCGCGTGGTTCCGCCTGCGGCTGTTCGTCAGGGTGCATTCATTGCCCGTAACACCGTACTGATGCCGTCCTACGTCAATATCGGCGCTTACGTTGATGAAGGCACGATGGTAGACACATGGGCTACCGTGGGTTCCTGTGCACAGATTGGTAAAAACGTTCACCTGTCCGGCGGCGTTGGTATCGGTGGCGTTCTGGAGCCATTACAGGCGAACCCAACCATCATCGAAGACAACTGCTTTATCGGCGCGCGTTCTGAAGTCGTTGAAGGCGTTATCGTTGAAGAAGGCTCCGTCATCTCGATGGGCGTTTACCTGGGCCAGAGCACCAAAATCTACGATCGCGAAACCGGCGAAGTCTTCTACGGTCGCGTTCCGGCAGGCTCTGTAGTCGTTTCCGGCAACCTGCCGTCGAAAGATGGTAAATACAGCCTGTACTGTGCGGTCATCGTGAAGAAAGTTGACGCCAAAACCCGTGGCAAAGTGGGCATCAACGAGCTGTTGCGCACCATCGACTAACAAGATGCAAAAAAGCGGGGGCAACCCCGCTTTTTTTTATTCACAGGCTGGCGGAAATAGATTTTTTCGTTAATTATTCAATAGTTAAATTAGATCGGGGATACCGCTATGTACGACAATCTGAAAAGTTTGGGCATTACCAATCCTGATGAAATCGATCGTTACAGCCTCCGGCAGGAAGCCAATAACGATATCCTGAAAATCTATTTCCAAAAGGATAAGGGTGAGTTTTTCGCCAAGAGCGTGAAGTTCAAATACCCACGCCAGCGTAAAACTATTGTCGCTGACGGCGTAGGTCAGGGCTTTAAAGAAGTACAGGAAATCAGCCCGAATCTGCGTTATGTGATTGATGAACTTGATCAACTCTGCCAGCGCGATCGCACAGAAGTTGACCTGAAACGTAAGATCCTCGACGATCTGCGCCATCTGGAAAGCGTCGTCACCAACAAGATCAGCGAAATTGAAGCCGATCTGGAAAAACTAACGCGTAAATAACCGCGCGTGGATACATTCGTAAGCCGGGTAACGCAAAGCCGCCACCCGGCTTTTTTGTCTGCTGGCGGCGTTGTTTATCAAGACTACAGAATTTATCTCGCCAGGCGATGTGCCTATGCACTAAGCGCAGTAGCAATCTATGGCGTTGTGGAGAGCTTTATCTTACGGCGGGAGAAACCCTTTCCCCGCCTGGGGAAAGGGTAAGGTCACACGATTACTGCATCAGCAGGTAGATAGAGCTATCACCACGCTGAATATTCAGCGCCAGCACTGACGGCTTGCTGTCGAGGATTTTGCGCAGCTCAGCAATGTTTTTCACTGCCTGCTGGTTCGCCCCAACAATGACATCCCCTTTCTTCAGGCCAATTTGAGCGGCAGGAGAACCGGCTTTAACGTTGTTAACGACAACGCCTTTTTCCTGGCCTTTATTGCTCATTTCCGCCCCTTCAATACCATTGAAGATGCTGCTGGAATCTACCTGATTCTGGTTACTCTGTTGCAGTTCCAGGTTCACCGTCAGCGGCTTGCCATCACGCAACAGACCCAGGCTCAGCTTGCTCCCCACCGGCATTGTGCCTACCTGCGCACGCAGCGCAGCGAAACTGCTGATCGGTTTGCCATTCAGAGCAGTAATTACGTCACCGGCTTTAATGCCCGCTTTCGCCGCAGAAGAATTTGGCATCACCTGGCTTACAAACGCCCCGCGCTGTGCATCGACTTTCATCGCTTTCGCCAGCTCAGAGTTCAGCTCCGTACCCAGAATCCCCAGCTCACCGCGTTTCACCTGGCCAAATTTCACCATCTGTTCGGTCAGGTTTTTCACCATGTTGCTTGGGATAGCAAAGCCGATACCAATGTTACCGCCGTCCGGCGCGAGGATAGCGGTGTTAATACCGATAAGCTCGCCGTTCAGGTTAACCAGCGCGCCACCGGAGTTACCACGGTTAATTGCTGCATCGGTCTGGATAAAGTTTTCATAGTTTTCAACGTTCAGCCCACTACGTCCCAGCGCCGAAACGATACCGGAGGTCACCGTTTCACCCAGACCAAATGGGTTACCGATGGCCACGGTGTAGTCACCTACGCGCAGCGCATCGGAGTCTGCCAGCTTAATCGCGGTCAGGTTTTTCGGATCCTGAATCTGGATAAGCGCAATATCAGAACGCGGGTCTTTGCCGACCACTTTCGCGTCGAACTTACGACCATCGCTCAACTGCACTTTAATGACGTTGGCGTTATCCACCACGTGGTTGTTGGTCACAACGTAGCCTTTCGCCGCGTCAATCACCACCCCAGAACCCAGGGCCATAAATTTCTGTTGCTGTGCGCTGCCGTTACCGCCATCCGGGCCTGCGCCCTGGCAGAAAGGCGAGCCCTGGAACGGTGAACCGTCCTGGCAGAATGGCGAATTATCGCCGAAGAATTGCTGGAAGTTACGCGGCATACGCGGCGTATTTACCGTTGTGCTGCCTTCAACATTAATGCTGACGACAGACGGCATCACTTTTTCCAGCATAGGCGCCAGACTTGGCATAGGCTGCGCGGCAGATGCGGAAGAAGATGCCGTCTCGGCCGCGCTAGCGGACAACGGAGACAGAGCCAGACTTAAACTAAGAGCCAGTGCACTCATTGCTAACGTGGTTTTTTTCATGTGTTTCAATCTCAATTTCAGATTATGCAAAGTTACGGTGTACGTGACTATCAGAGTCATTTTATTGCACTAAGTTCCGCCCAACTATACTTTGTAAAAGTAAAAATTTATTGAGCGTCTTTACAAAACTTCTGATTATTCCACCGCCATCAGCCGACGATATTCATCCCATGCGTAGAGGTCAGTCATTCCGCTGATATAATCCTGAAGCAAGCGGCAACGATAATAATACTCCATTATCGGGAACTCGACGGAATCACGCGAAACCTTATTAACCGCCTCAACGTAAGCTAAACGATGGCGCGTTGAAAGCTTGCAAAACAGCCGAGATTCAATCGGCAAGTGGCGCACTCTCTCCCGCTCCACCAGCTCGCTAAAATCACTCAGCGACAATTTTAGCAGTGGCGCGTAAATATCCAATAACCCACCAATAACCCGATAGCCTTGCAATTCTAATTGCTCGACCTCTGGATGACTAAATACATGTTTTATTGCTATATTTTTATAAAGCTCCAGCAATCGACTACAGTCGCTTTCATCTTCAAGCAGTGCATGATTAAAATCACCGTCGTAGATCTGCGACAAATTATCAATAAAGCGCTGGGCTGCATACGGTACTAGTTTATTTAATGTATTGACTCGCAAATACATAAAGAACTGATCTTCAGTGCTTCGGCTTAATGAATTAGCGCGCGATTTATCCCATGCGTTCTCGACCACCTGGCTGAACAACGAACCTTTGCTGTGATCCGGCCAGGCATCATATAAATGCTGGTATAATTGCTCAACACTGAATATGTGTTTTTCTACGGCATCTTCAAGGTCAGCCACACAATAAGAAATATCATCCGCCGCTTCCATAATCCACGTTAATGGGAATCGATTGTAAGGGGCTAAATCAAGTTCTTTACGTAAGCGCGCAATATAGTGCTCTTCGGCCAAGTAGTAGCCGGGTTTTTTCATTAAATAACTGTGCGTTGCCGGTGGCTCATCAGCCCACCAGGCCGGGCGGGTATATTTTAAAATGCAGCCCACCTGCGCCCAGGTCAGGTTCATGCGCATCAACGTATGCACCAGACGAATACCTTGCGCGTTACCCTCAAAGTGGCACAAGTCCTGGCGCACCTTACTGCGCAGCGTGTTGAGCGCCTCCTCCCCTTCGCGTAGTTGTAGGGCGATAACTTCGCAGCGATCGTGGCTGAGCGGCTGACGTAAGGCGTCTTTTGGTGCCAGACGCTGGCTAAACCAGTCGTTGATTGCCGCCTCGCCAAAATGCCCAAACGGCGGGTTGCCGATGTCATGCATCAGGCACGCCATTTCAACAACGCTTTCAAACGGCCCGGTTAGCTCATCCAAACCGTAGGCCGCCAGCAGGTTCTTTTGCTTCAAGCGGCTGAGAATTTCTTTGGCGATATAGCGCCCAACTTGCTGAACTTCAAGAGAGTGGGTCAAGCGCGTGCGCACGGCGGCGTTACGTTCCAGTGGGAAGACCTGCGTTTTCTGCTGCAAGCGGCGAATCGCCGGAGAGTTAATGATACGTCCGCGATCGCTTTCAAAAATCCGCAGGATCTCATGCTCGGAGCTGACCCCCTGTGGTGAACGATAGCGCCGACGCCAGTTAATTTTGTTGCGAAAATCAATCTTAGCCATAGCCTCTCCGTCGCGAGAAATGCGCTTCCCCTGAACCGCATGATAGACTATGCCTTTAAACATGGCATATCGCGAGTAAATCTATGAAAATCGGCATTATTGGCGCAATGGAAGAAGAAGTTACGCTGCTGCGTGACAAAATCGAAAATCGTCAGACTATTACGATCGGCGGCAGTGAAATCTACACTGGCCAGTTGAACGGCGTTGACGTCGCGTTACTGAAGTCCGGCATTGGTAAAGTCGCAGCCGCTATGGGCGCAACCCTACTGCTGGAACGTTGCCAGCCAGACCTCATCATCAACACCGGCTCAGCGGGCGGCCTGGCACCAACGCTGAAAGTGGGCGATATCGTTGTCTCCGATGAAGCGCGTTACCACGATGCCGACGTCACTGCATTCGGCTACGAAATCGGCCAAATGGCGGGTTGCCCTGCGGCGTTTAAGGCAGACGACAAGCTGGTAACAGCGGCGGAAGAGTGCATCAAAGCGCTGAATCTGAACGCCGTTCGCGGCCTGATTGTCAGCGGCGATGCCTTCATCAACGGTTCCGTTGGCCTGGCAAAAATCCGCCACAACTTCCCACAGGCGATTGCAGTAGAGATGGAAGCCACGGCGATTGCCCACGTTTGCCACAGCTTCTCCGTACCATTTGTGGTAGTACGCGCTATCTCTGACGTTGCAGACCAACAGTCGCACCTGAGCTTTGACGAGTTCCTGGCGGTTGCGGCGAAGCAATCGACCCTGATGGTTGAAACGCTGGTGCAGAAACTGGCACGTGGCTAAACGGTTCATTACAGGGCTACTGGCCCTGCTGCTTAGCGCCCCGGCGTGGCTTTATGCCGCGCCGAGAGTCATTTCCCTTTCCCCTGCGAATACCGAACTGGCCTTTGCCGCTGGGATCACCCCCGTTGGCGTCAGCGCCTGGTCTGACTATCCCGCTGAAGCGAAAACCATTGAGCAGGTCGCCTCCTGGCAAGGCATTAACCTGGAACGTATTGTCGCGCTGCATCCCGACGTGGTGCTGGCGTGGAAAGAGGGCAACGCCGAGCGTCAGGTAAATCAACTACGCTCACTGGGCATTACCGTGCTGTGGATTGATACGCACAGCATTGAAGACATTGCCGCCACGCTACGCCAACTGGCGCAGTGGAGCCCACAGCCACAAAAAGCGGAACAGGCGGCTGCCGCCCTGCTGCACGATTATGAGCAGCTTAAGGCGAAGTATGCCAAAGCAGCCAAAAAGCGGGTGTTCATGCAGTTTGGCTTCAACCCTATTTTCACCAGCAACAAAGCGGCGATTCAAAACCAGGTGCTGGAGATTTGCGGTGGTGAAAATATCTTTGCCGACAGCCGCGTTGCCTGGCCGCAGGTTAGCCGCGAACAGGTGCTCACACGCCAGCCACAGGCCATTGTTGCGGCGGGTGATAAGAGTCAAATTCCGAAAATTCAACGTTACTGGGCAAGCCAGCTCACAATCCCTATCATTCCTCTCAATAGCGACTGGTTTGAACGGGCAAGCCCACGTATTATCCTCGCCGCTCAACAACTCTGTACTGCGTTAGCGCAGATTGATTAACTGGATAATTCGTCATGCTTGTCTATTGGCTGGATATTGTAGGCACTATTGTTTTCGCCGTTTCTGGGGTGCTATTAGCGGGAAAGCTGCGTATGGACCCTTTTGGCGTGCTGGTGCTGGGCGTGGTGACCGCTGTGGGCGGCGGGACGATTCGTGATATGGCGTTAGCGAATGGCCCGGTATTTTGGGTAAAAGACCCCACTGACCTGGTCGTGGCGATGGTGACCTGTATGCTAACCATCGTGCTCGTGCGTCAGCCGCGTCGTTTGCCGAAATGGGTACTGCCCGCGCTGGATGCCGTGGGATTGGCGGTGTTTGTCGGTATCGGCGTCAACAAGGCGTTTATTGCCCACTCCGGGCCGTTGGTTGCGGTCTGTATGGGCGTTGTCACTGGAGTTGGCGGCGGGATTATCCGCGACGTTCTGGCACGAGAAGTGCCGATGATCCTGCGTACCGAAATCTACGCCACCGCCTGTATTATCGGCGGTATTGTCCACGCCACGGCTTATTACACCTTCAAAATCCCGCTGGAAAACGCCAGCATGATGGGAATGGTAGTGACGCTGGCAATTCGTCTGGCGGCGATTCGCTGGCGGTTGAAACTGCCGACCTTTGCGCTGGACGATAACGGTCGCTAAAACGCTGGATGGCAGCGTCGCCTTCTCCGGCCTGTTATCAGTAAAAAAATGGCCCGCCAAACGGCGGGCCATTAAATTTATCGCACCCGGCTTAACGCATTAGATGCTGAACGACGAACCACAGCCGCAGGTGCTGGTCGCGTTCGGGTTGGTGACGATGAAACGAGAACCTTCCAGCCCTTCGGTATAGTCAACGGAACCGCCCACCAGATATTGCAGGCTCATCGGGTCAACCACCAGGCCTACGCCCTGTTTTTCGATGGTCATATCGCCTTCGTTGATCTGGTCGTCAAAGGTAAAACCATACTGGAAGCCGCTGCAACCGCCGCCCGTGATATACACGCGCAGTTTCAGGTTTGGATTCTCTTCATCCGCAATCAGGTTTTTCACTTTTTTGGCTGCGGCGTCGGTAAACTCCAGCGGCAGCGCTACGTCATCACTCATTTTTTGCTCCCATTAATACAGCAAGCCTGGGTATAAATTAACCCGACTGTTTGAGGCATTATCTAATACCCTGGTAAATCGTTCAAGTATTCTCCGGTGCTGCAGATTGGGCTTTTGCCTGTTGTTCGGCTTCTTGCCTGGCGAGCGTTCGCGCCAAAATCGTCGCATAGAGCGGCTGGCCGCCGAGGAACTGAGCTAATAGCGTGGCACCGAGTCCGGTAATAATCATTGGCAAAATGAGCTGATAATTATCGGTCATCTCCAGCACCAGCACGATACCGGTGAGCGGCGCACGTACCGATGCCGCCAACAGCGCGCCCATTCCGGCGATGGCAAAAGTCCCTGCCTCTAAATGATAGGCCGGAAACAGGTTCATCGCCGCCATCCCGAACGCCGTCCCCAGCAGCGTACCCAACGCCAGCATTGGCGCGAAAATCCCACCCGGCGCACCGGATGAGAAGCACAGCAGCGTGGTGATGACGCGGGCGACAAACAGAAACAGCAGCGCACCGACGCTGAAATTGCCCGCCGCCGCGATAGGAATCAGGTTAAACCCACCGCCAGAGGCCGCCGGTTGAATAAGGCCTAAAATGCCACAGCTACCGCCAATCAGCCCGCCGATCAGCACCCATTTTTTTATATCACCGCCATGAATGCGAAAGAACATATCCTGGGTTTTCAGCACCAGGGTATTAAACAGCGGCCCGACGCAGCCAAAAATAATCCCCAGCACCAGATACAGCCACAGCGTATTGACCGGCGCATTGGTCAGCTTGCCGACTTCAATCACCGGCGTTTCACCGTTAAAGATGCGAAACACGATGCTCGACATAATCACACCGGTAAACACCGCTTTGATGGAAATCAGGCTGTAGCGGAACTGCGGGCGCATCTCCTCGATGATAAATAAAATGCCGGCCAGCGGGGCATTAAACGCCGCCGACAGCCCCGCCGCCGCGCCGGTCGCCAGCAGCGTATGGCGGGCTTCGTCGCTGCGCAGACGGAAAATATCCAGCACCATGCGCCCGATATTGCCACCAATCTGTACCGTTGGCCCTTCGCGCCCCAGCACCATTCCCGCGCCTAACGTCCCCATGCCGCCGATAAATTTCACCGGCAGCACGCGCCACCAGCGTACTGGGCGTAAATCTTCCAGTGCGCCTTCAATTTCGGGAATACCGGAACCACCGGCCTCTTGCGCAAAGCGGCGCACCAGCCAGTAGCCAAGCATCGCCAGCAGCGCAGAGAGAATAAACGCCAGCGGCCAGACGATAAACCAATGGTTAGCCACCTGAGCCAGCGTGCCGATACGCGCGTTCTGCACCCAGCTCACCGCATGTTCAAATGCAACGCCAACCAGCCCAACCAGAATGCCGACGACCGCCGCCATCAACAGCACTATCAGCGGTGTTTTATCCCGATTCAGCAATTTACGCACCGTATCACGACGACGCAAACGGACGATTCGTTGTGCTTCTAAAGGAGGTATTTCTGCTTTCATACCGTCATCACTAATTGGTAGTACAAATAGAAAGGGGGGCATTTTACTCGCCCTCACCCGCTTCGTCGCCAAAAAATTGTCCAATAAAGGTACTGTTGCAATTAGGCAAACATTTCATAACCTCTACGGAATAACTTAGAATAACCGGCAAAACATTTTTCACGGACCAGGACTCTACCCATGAGCAAATCTGAAAATCTCTATAGCGCTGCGCGTGAACTTATCCCCGGCGGTGTGAACTCACCGGTACGAGCCTTTACCGGCGTGGGCGGCACGCCGCTGTTTATCGAACGCGCCGACGGTGCGTATCTGTATGACGTCGATGGCAAAGCCTATATCGATTATGTCGGTTCCTGGGGGCCGATGGTGCTGGGTCACAACCACCCGGCGATTCGCAATGCGGTCATCGAAGCCGCAGAGCGTGGTTTAAGTTTCGGTGCGCCAACCGAAATGGAAGTCACGATGGCGAAACTGGTCACCGAACTGGTTCCGACGATGGATATGGTGCGGATGGTGAACTCCGGTACTGAAGCCACCATGAGCGCCATTCGTCTGGCACGCGGCTTTACCGGTCGCGATAAAATTATCAAGTTTGAAGGCTGTTATCACGGCCACGCCGACTGTCTGCTGGTGAAAGCAGGTTCCGGGGCACTGACCCTCGGCCAGCCAAACTCGCCGGGCGTACCGGCAGATTTCGCCAAGCACACCCTCACCTGCACCTATAACGATCTGGCTTCTGTGCGTGACGCTTTCGAGCAGTTCCCGCAGGAAATTGCCTGCATCATCGTAGAGCCGGTTGCGGGCAACATGAACTGTATTCCACCGCAGCCAGAGTTCCTGCCAGGCCTGCGCGCGCTGTGCGATGAGTTCGGCGCGCTGCTGATTATCGACGAGGTAATGACCGGTTTCCGCGTGGCACTGGCGGGCGCACAAGATTACTACGGCGTTGTCCCCGATTTAACCTGTCTGGGTAAAATCATCGGTGGCGGGATGCCGGTGGGCGCATTCGGTGGACGTCGCGATGTGATGGATGCTCTGGCTCCGACCGGCCCGGTTTACCAGGCGGGTACGCTCTCCGGTAACCCAATCGCTATGGCGGCAGGTTTTGCTTGTCTGACCGAAGTCGCCCAGCCAGGCGTTCACGAAACGCTGAGCGAGCGCACGAACCAACTGGCGCAAGGCCTGCTGGATGCGGCAAACGAAGCCGGTATTCCGCTGGTTGTGAATAACGTGGGCGGCATGTTCGGTATTTTCTTTACCGACGCCAAAGAAGTGACCTGCTATCAGGACGTACTGAAATGTGACGTTGAGCGCTTTAAACACTTCTTCCACCTGATGCTGGAAGAAGGCGTGTACCTTGCGCCATCGGCGTTTGAAGCAGGCTTTATGTCTATCGCCCACAGCGAAGAAGATATTAACAACACTATCGACGCTGCGCGCCGAGCGTTTGCCAAACTGTAATCGGTTTTGCCGGGTAGCAGTTTCGCCCTACCCGGCAATTCTGTAGGCCGGGTAAGGTGTAGCCGCCACCCGGCTCATTTTATCGGCTCTGTTTTCTCAGCAGATAGATAAAGTAAGGTGCACCGATAAAGGTAGACAGCAGCCCCGCCGGAATCTGATACGGGAACATCATCATTCTTCCCGCCCAATCAGCAAACACCAACAGCAGCCCGCCGATCAGCGCCGACATCACCATGTGTGGCATAGTGCGACGGAACCCCAACATGCGCGCAATGTGCGGAGCCATCAGCCCGACAAAGCTCAACGGCCCAATCGTCAAGGTGGCCACTGCGGTCAGGCACGCCGCCAGCAGTAACAGCACAATACGCGTCGGCGCCAGCGCCATCCCCACCGCTCGCGCGGTATCTCCGCCTAAAGGCAGAATCGTCAGCCAACGGCGGCACAGCGGAACCAGCAGGAACAACACACCCATTGCCGCGCCGGACTGCACCACCTGAAGCCCCGTGGCGTTATAAGTCGAGCCAGAAATCCACGTGAGGATTTGTGCCATGCGGGGGTCGCCGCTGGCCTGGAGCATCATCAGCAACATGGTAAACGCAGTGCTCAGCGCCATCCCCGCCAGCAGCATACGGTGCGGTGAAAAGCCGCCGCGCCCCGCCGCCAGCAAAATCACCAGTAACGTCACGGCAGCGCCAATACTACCGGCAGGCAACAACCACCCAAAGGCATTGCCAGGCACGATAAAGAGCATCAACACCACGCCAAACGCCGCGCCGGAGCTAATACCCAGCACTTCAGGGCTTGCCATCGGATTACCGGTCAGACGCTGAATAATACAGCCCGCTACCGCTAACATCATTCCGGCAATCATCGCCGACATCACGCGCGGCCATCGCCACTGAAGCAACTCATCCAGCAGCGTACCCGACGCCCAATGCCAGCCCTGTGCATCTCGCCCAAAGGAGAGCGCGGCAAACATCACCGCCAGGAGAATGGCAAGCCCCGCCAGCGCAAACCACTGCACATGGTAACGCTCACGGGCGACGCTCTCGCCAGCGTTCATCGACGGCGCACTCATGCTGCGCAACCGTGGCAGCAGCCACAGCAACAGCGGTGCGCCGATTAACGCAGTCACCGAACCGGTAGACACTTCCATCCAGACACGCGCCAGCCACAAAATCAGTTGGTCAGAAAGCCAGAGGATCAGCGCGCCAATCAGCGGAGCCAGCATCAGGCGCGCCAGCAGGCGGCGAGCGCCGAGCATTTTCGCCAGCAGCGGCGCGAACAGGCCGATAAAACCGATAATCCCGACCGCATTCACTAACAGCGCGCTGATGACAATCGCCAGCGTTAGCGCCGCCAGACGCGCCAGCGATAGCGCCAGACCCAGATTGCGCGCCACGCCATCATCCAGCCCCATCAGAGTGAGAGGACGCAGCAGCAGCAGCGTCAGCATCACGCCGCCCAGCAGTTGTGGCCACAGGCGCTGGACAATGCTCCAGTCGGTTTGCGTCAGTGTGCCGGTGCTCCACAGGAACATACTTTGCAGTTGGTCGTGGTGGAAAATCACCATTAACTGGTTGATAGCCCCGCAGTACAAGCTCACCACCAGCCCTGCCAGAATCAGCGTTACCGGCGACAGACGTTTCCCCCAGGCGACGCCAAACACCAGCGCACCGACGATACACGCCCCCGCTAAGGCAGCAAACTGTGAGGTTAACACACCGGGAATCGCCCACAGCGCGGTCACCGTCATACCCAACTGGGCGCCCGTCGCCACGCCTAACGTGGTTGGCTCCGCCAGCGGATTACGCAGCACCTGTTGGAATAGCACGCCCACCAGCCCTAAACCCGCTCCTACCAGCAACGAGATAACCAGGCGCGGCATCAGGCTGTAGTGGAACAGCATTTGGTCGATAGCGTCGATATTCGGCTGGCGCAGCGCCGTTAACCACTGTGCGCTCGGTAGTGCAACGTTGAAGTTAAACCAGGTTAGCGCCAGCGCAGCCATAAACAGCGCCAGCAGCAGCGCGGCGGCGAAAGGTGAAATCTTGCTTTTCACGCTTTGCCTCCCAGAGCGTTATCCAGAATGCGGCAAAAATGCATAGCCGAGAGCGTCGCGCCGTAGAACCACGCGGCAGGTACGCGATGCACGCGCCCTGCACGTACAAAAGGCATCGCCTGCCACAACGGCGTAGCCATCAAGCTGCGCATCTCCTGGTCATTACCGTGGTCAAAGCACAGCACATCAACGTCTTTGTATTCCGCCAGCCGGTCAATGCCCACTGCCACGCTGCCCCAGAAACTGGTTTCACCATGCCAGGCGTTTTTAATGCCGAACTCGTCCAGCACTTCCTGGAACAGGCAGTTAGGGCCAAATACCAGCATGTGGCGCGGGTCGAGCAGCGTAATCATCAGCAAGGGTCTTTCGCCGCGCCCGGCAAAGCGCGGTTTCAGGCGTTCTATCGAGGCGTCAAACTCATGCAGATGGCGTTGCGCCTGCGGCATTTTATCCAGCAGTTGCGCCATCTCCAGCAGTGATTTCCGAGCCTGAGCCAACGGTTTTTTGCCATCGCTGAACGCAAATCCACGTCCCGGCGCAATCTTCGCCAGCGTCTTCTCCGACGGGCCATAGCCTGCCGACCAGAAGAGATACGACGGTTTCATTTGGGTCAGCAGTTCAAGGTTCGGTTCCGTGCGCAGGCCGACATCAATCACCGAGTCCGGTAGCGCTGGCTCGTTCACCCACAGTTTGTAGTTGGGGATGTCTGCCACACCGTACGGCGTTACGCCCAGCGCCAGCAGCAGCTCAATCGGCAGCCATTCCAGCGCGACCACGCGGGTGGCATCTATAGCGACGGCCGCCTGCACCTGACGCATTTGCCAGAGCAACGGTGAAAGCGCCATCGCCGTTAATAAACGGCGACGGCTAATGAAAGGAGAGGAACCCATCAGTAGACAAAACTTACCGGCGCAGCACCCGCCGGATGTGGAAGGATGCCCATTGGGATGCCGTAAATCTGCTCCAGCGTGTCGCTGCGCATCAGTTCATCCGGTGTGCCCTGAGCAATCATCTCACCACCGCGCAACGCCACCAGGTAATCACAGTAGCGAGCAGCCATGTTGATATCATGCAGGACGGCAATAACCGTTAGCCCGCGCTGCTGGCTTAGGCGATGCACCAGCGCCAGCACGTCAACCTGATGCGCGATATCCAGCGCGGATGTTGGCTCGTCGAGCAGCAGGCAGCGGCTGTCTTGCGCCACCAGCATCGCAATCCACGCGCGCTGACGTTCGCCGCCAGAGAGGCTATCAACCAGACGATTCGCCAGCGGCTTCAGGCCGACCAGGTTAATCGCCTCTTCGACTTTTTCCCTATCTGCCGCGCCAAAACGGCCTAACGCACCGTGCCACGGATAGCGACCTATCGCCACCAGTTCACGCACCGTCATGCCTTCGGCCTGCGGCAGTTGCTGGGGTAAGTAAGCCACTTTTCGGGCAAAGGCTTTGCTGTTCCAGCTTTCCAGCGGCTGGCCATCCAACAGGATGTCACCTTCCGACGGCGGCTGATGACGCCCGAGCATTTTAAGCAGTGTCGATTTGCCCGAGCCGTTATGGCCGATAAGCGCGGTCACTTTTCCCGCCGGGAAAGTTAAAGAGAGTGGATGTAACAGGGTGCGACCAGGCACGCGGAAAGAGACCTGATCAAGAGAAAAGGTGGTATCGGAACGAGTTGTGTTGTCCTGCATAACCGTCAACATGTCAAAGGGCGCGGAAAATCCGCGCCCGAGAGGTGGTTAGAAACGGAACGTTGCGGTGGCAACAACCTGGCGCTCAGCGCCCCAGTAACATGCATATTCGCTATAGCAACTGGAGACGTATTCGCGGTCAAACAGGTTATTGACGTTAACAGCAACAGACGATCCCGGCAGGCCAAAGCGCGCCAGATCGTATTTCACCATTGCATCCGCCACGGTGTAACCGGCGACGTTAAACTGCTCGTTTTTCTTGCCAGTCGATGTGTCGTTTTTGTAGTAGCTTACCGTTGAACCGGTATAACGCACGCCAGCCCCGAAAGTCAGGCCGCTCAACGCCGTGTCGTAGAAGGTGTAATCCGCCCACAGGGAAGCCTGGGAACGCGGAACTTCTGCCGGACGTTTGCCTTTAAAGATGGTGTCGTGAGTATATTCCGCGTCGGTGTAGCTGTAGGCCGCCGTAACGTTAATATTTTCGTTAACCGCCGCTTTCGCTTCCAGTTCAACACCACGAGAACGGATTTCGCCGCCCTGAATGCTGTACAAGCCGGTTGAGTCGCTCGGATCCGCCGTCAGGTTCTTGTTCTTGGTCAACTGGTAGACCGCACCTGTCAGAACGACTGGCATATCTTTCGGTACATACTTCACGCCAGCTTCATACTGTTTGCCACGAGAAGGGTCAAACGGCTTGCCGTCTTTTGTGGAACCAGAGGTCGGCTCGAAAGACTCGCTGTAGCTGATGTACGGAGAAACGCCGTTATCGAACAGGTAGTTAAGACCGCCACGCCATGTAAACTGCTGATCGTGGTTCTGTGCCAGCGTATTGCTGGAGCGGGTCAGCGTTGATGCCATCGCGTAATCGTAGCGGCCACCCAGCGTCAGTACCCACTTATCCCATTCCATCTGATCCTGTGCATACAGGCCAGTCTGTTCCATACGGTTAAGTACCGCATACGGGAAGGTAATATTGATATTTGGATTGCCATACTGAGGATTCTGCATGCTTAATGCATCAGCATCACCATATTTGGCATCAATATCGTTGCGCAGGCGAGAATAGTCCACGCCGGTCAGCAGGGTATGCTGCACATCACCGGTGGCAAACGCGGATTGCAGTTGCGTATCAACGGTAAAGGCATTGAGGTTTTCGTCAGAGCGAACGTACTTGCGCGTGATTTTACCCGGCGCTTCGTAGCCAAAACCATACACCGAACGATACAGCGTTTTCACCTGGTCGTAGCGCAGGTTCTGGCGCACGGTGAAGGTATCGTTAAATTCGTGCGAGAAGCTATAGCCCACCATCTGCTGACGGCGCGCCATCTTGTTGTCTTTCTCACCTTCGTTGAAATCGGTCGGCAGCTTGTGCGCGTTACCGTTCGCATCAATGTACGGCACAACCGTACCTTCGCGCGGCAACCAACCGTAGTAGCCCGCGTTCGGGTCACTCTGGAAGTTGCTCAGGAAGGTGAAATCCGTTTTGTCATCAGGACGCCAGCTAAAAGAGGGGGCAATAGCGTAGCGGTCAGATTTCGACATCTTCTGCTGTGTATCCTGGCTGCGGCCTAAGCCCGTCAGGCGGTAAGACCACACGCCTGCGTCATCAATCGCATCACTGAAGTCGAAGCCCGTCTGCCAAAGATTATCAGTGCCCATTTTGAACTGGATTTCACGCAGCGGTTCAGTGGTCGGGCGTTTGCTGACCATGCTGACAATCCCGCCGGGATTGCTGTTGCCATACAGCACTGAGGTTGGCCCGCGCATCACTTCAACACGTTCCAGGAAATACGGGTCCATTGAAATTTCAGAGTAGTTGTTCCCCTGAAGTTTCATGCCATCCAGATACTGGTTGGTATTGACAGTCGTCGGTGCGGTGAAGCCACGAATAGAAACCACATCGTAAGTCGTCGAGCTACCACGAGTCGAGAAAACACTAGGCGTATAGGCCATAGCTTCTTTAACGGTCGTCGGCTGGTGAATATCCATCTCCTGACGAGTGATCACCGAAATCGACTGCGGGGTCTTTTCGATCGGGGTATCCGTTTTGGTTGCCGTGGCAGAGCGCTTCGCTGCAATCGTCGGCGACGGCCCCCACGCGCTTTCCTGTGATGCAGGAGCGGCGGTGACGGTGATGGTTTCTTCTTTCGGTTGTTCTGCAGCCTGTGCATAAACAGACATGCCGCTAACCGCTGTGGCTACTACGACTGCGAGTTTACGCAGCGAGAGGTTTGGCTGAGCAGTTTTAAGACGCGCCATTGGTATATCTCTGATGAAGTGAATGATAACGTAAACGAGAATTATTATTATAACCAAAGCATGATAGGGCAGCTGATGGACGCATAGCAAGTGATATACGTCCCTACTAGAATTAAGGGGTTAAGAAATAAACAGATGCAAGAAAGGCGTTAATAAAAAGAAAAGTATTCGATAAAAAAAGCCCCTATACGAATAGGGGCTTTGTTGACTCGGTGAAGTGAGATTAATTACCGCCGAACATGTCCTTAATCCAACCGGCTACGCCATCGCTGTCTTTCTTCTCCTGCGCTGGCGGTTGTTGCTGTTGTTGTTGTTGCTGCTGCGGCTCTGAGGACGACGAGCTAAACGGATTCGCCGCCTGCTGCTGCTCAATCGCCTGCTGGCTTTGCTGGCACAGCGAATCTGGGTCAGTTGTCCAGACCGGCAGCATACGCATACCGCCATCGCCGCAGATGAAGTTACCGCCTTCATCGACGCTCATATTCACCACATCTTCCGGCGGAGTCAGATCCAGCGCGATAGGCGACTGGCTCGCCAGGTAACGCTGATAAATCGACATCGCCCCGCTCGCACCGTACAGCTTCGTCGGCTGGTTGTTGTCGCGGCCTACCCAGGTTATCACCACTTCACGACCATCAATCCCGGCAAACCAGGTATCGACGTTGTTGTTGGTCGTACCGGTTTTCCCTGCCAGATGCAGGTTCGGGTATTTCGCGCCCAACTGACGGCCCGTACCGCGTTGAATAACCTGCTGCATTGTCCACAGCGTCATATACGCCGCCTGCGCCGGAACCGCACGCTCAGCTTGCGGGAAGCTCTGATACAGCACCGTGCCGTCTTCCGCGATAACGGAACGCAGCGCGGAAAGCGTGGCCCGATTACCGCCGCTGGCGATAGTCTGGAAGGCCTGTGCCACTTCAATCGGCGTCAGGTTTAACGCCCCGAGGATCATTGCCGGAACCGGCTGTAGCTGATCTTTCGGTACGCCCAGTTTCTGCCAGGTTTCGGTAATTGCCGGTAAGCCCAGCGCCATCCCGAGGTTAACCGTTGGAACGTTCATTGAGCGCGTTAACGCATCGACCAACATCACCTGACCGCTGAAACGACGATCGTCATTCTGCGGTGACCACACCTGGCCATTCGGCTGGCGCAGAGAGATTGGCGCATCGGCAATCCAGGTGTTCAGGCGGTACTGATTCGGCTGGCTTAACGCCGTCAAATAGGTCGCGGGTTTCGCCAGAGAACCAATTGAACGACGCGCCTGCATCGCACGGTTATAGCCCGCAAACTGCGGCTCCGCCCCGCCGACCATTGCGCGGACTTCGCCGCTGAAGCGGTCAACAACCACCATCGCGGTTTCGAGGTCGCTCAATTTACGCTGTTTCTTCAGTACCGGAATACCTTCGGTTGCCGCTTTTTCAGCCGCATCCTGGGCCACCGAGTCGAAGGTGGTGAAGATCTTCACGCCGGAGAGATCCTTCACTTTATCGCCCAGTTTGGCCTGCAACTCCTGACGCACCATCTGCATAAACGCCGGCTGTGGTGAGATCACCCCACCGCGCGGCTGCACGCCGAGAGGACGCGCGCTCAGCATGTCGTACAACTCCTGGTCAATCACCTTCTGCTGTTGCAGCAGGCGCAGTACCAGGTTACGACGCTCCAGCGCCAGTTTCGGGTTACGCCACGGGTTATAAATCGACGCCCCTTTTACCATCCCCACCAGCAGCGCCTGTTGGTCAAGGCTCAGCTCTTCCACCGGACGACCAAAGTAGTACAGACTCGCCAGCGGGAAGCCACGGATTTCGTTATCGCCGCTCTGTCCGAGGTATACCTCGTTCATGTACAGCTCAAGGATACGATCCTTGCTATAACGCGCATCCATCAGCACAGCCATATAGGCTTCGTTAGCCTTACGCCAGTAAGAACGCTCGCTGGACAGGAACAGGTTTTTCACCAGTTGCTGGGTCAGCGTACTCGCCCCCTGAACCGTACGACCGGCGGTAACGTTCGCCAACACCGCACGACCAATGGAGTACAGGCTCACGCCGTCGTGCTCGTAGAAGTGACGGTCTTCGGTCGCCAGCAATGTATCCACCAGCAAATCCGGGAAGCCGTTACGCGGCACAAACAGGCGCTGTTCGCCGTTTGGCGACGACAGCATGGTAATCAAACGCGGATCGAGACGGAAGAAACCGAACTGGCGGTTGTTATCCATGTTCTCGATGGTTTCCAGATGATCGCCGTCAAAGGTCAGACGCGCGCGCACCTGCCCCTCTTTACTGTCCGGGAAATCGAACGGGCGGCGGATCATCTCGATGCTGTTAGCCTGCACGGTGAATTCGCCAGGGCGAGTCATCGCGGTGACCTGGCGATACTGCGTCGCCGTCAGTAGCTGCACCATCTCTTTTTTGCTGATGGGCATATCCGGCTCAAGGTTGACCATGCGGCCATACACGGCCGCCGGTAACTGCCAGACTTTGCCATCAATACGGCTGCGGATTTTTTGATCCAAATAGACGCCATAAATAGCAATCAATACCGCAAAAACGATGCCCAGTTTGACCAGGAACCAGAACCAGCGGTGTTTGCCGCGCGGTTTGCCTCCCTTGCCGCCGCCGCTTTTACGCGAGCGTGGTTGTGCATCGTCATATCCATCATCATCATAATCGTCGTCATACTGCTGCCGACGGCTTACCTTTTGTTTTGCCGGACGTGAAGGCTTTCCCTTACGTCCAATCGGCTCGCGGTCATTCCCCGCCATGCTCTCTCTCCGCTAAATTCAGGCGCAACGGCCTGATTTTCCGTTCTTCCGTCAGGAAACAGAAGAAGATATCTCTCAATTTTTACCGCTTTATGCCAGACGGCAGCGTACAGGCTTTATCCGGCTAATCCCCATTACGAATATTTCTTCGTGCGTCGCGTTGGGGCGGTGTTAGCCGGATCATCTGGCCACACATGTTTGGGATAACGTCCTTTCATCTCTTTTTGCACTTCCCGATACGCACCTTGCCAGAACGCGCTTAAATCGCGCGTAATCTGCAACGGACGCTGCGCCGGTGACAGCAACTCCAGCACCAATGCCACGCGCCCTTCGGCAATGGTAGGGGTACTGGCTTCGCCAAACATCTCCTGCATTCGCACCGCTAAAGCCGGTGGATTTTCATCATCATAGCGAATGGCAATACGGCTTCCTGTGGGCACAGTGTAATGAGTTGGCAACGAACTCGCCAGACGTTGTCGTAATGACCACGGCAGCCAGTCGAGCAGCGCCTGATGAATATCTAACGATTTTAATCCCCGTAGCGAATGCACGCCGCTCATGTGCGGCAGTAGCCAGTTTTCCAGTTCATCCAGCAGCGATGTCTCATCAACCGCTGGCCATGCGTCCTCCGGCAGCCAACGCGCCGCACACTGTAACCGCAAGCGTAGCTGTTCTGCCTCACGAGTCCAGTTAAGTACACTTAACCCTTTTTCACGAATACCGGTTAGCATCGCGCGATGAAGTTCATCTTCGGAGGGTTTTGCCAGAGGGCGAACGCTCACCGTCAACTGGCCGACCTGGCTGCGACGTAACGCTTTTAGCGTCCCTTGCGCGTCGTCCCACTCCACGGTGTCGGACTGCTGCAACAACTGCGGACAGCGGGCAATTAATGCGTCGATATCCACCGCACAAGCCTGCAAAATGCGCGCATCCGGCGAGGAATTTCCCTGCAACAGCAGCGGCGCAATCAG
This sequence comes from Kluyvera fluvialis, assembly GCF_059725275.1. NCBI lineage: Bacteria > Pseudomonadati > Pseudomonadota > Gammaproteobacteria > Enterobacterales > Enterobacteriaceae > Kluyvera > Kluyvera fluvialis. Next base: position 3,987,552 of record NZ_AP046142.1, read on the forward strand.
CCACTCATGGCGATTTAGTGCATCGTCAGCATCAAGCATCGCGCCCATGCCATTCGCCAACTGATAACGCCCTTCCTGCCCGCGTCGCCGGGCGATGCGATCGGGGAAACCCTGCACCAGCAGTAACGGGATATCATCGCTATTCGCCTGACCCATGCGGCGGTTTAGCCGCTTACACAACTGCTGGCTGCGCTGTTGCCATTGGCCCTGCGAGCGAGAAAACGCCTGCAATAAATCACTGCTTCCCCCGCGCGGTGGCTCTTCGAGAATCGCCGCCAGCCGCGCGGCCGTCGCCGCTTGATCATCACTTTGTGCCGCCACCAGCATCGCCGCGAGACGCGGATCATTGCCCAGCGCCGCCATTTTTTGCCCGTTCGGCGTCAGACGGTTGTCGGCCAGCGCCTGAAGCTGGCTCAGCAAACGCCGCGCCGCCGCAAGGTTGACGGCAGGAGGTTGATCGAGCCAATTGAGCTGCGCCGGGTCATGGCAGCCCCATTGCAACAGCTCCAGCAGCAATGAAGACAGGTCGCTTTGCAGGATTTCCGCCTCACTTTGCGCCGCCGCGCGCTCGGCCTGCTCTTTCGCCAGCAGATGCACACACACGCCTGGTTCCAGTCGCCCGGCGCGACCGGCACGCTGGGTCATCGACGCCTGGCTTACGCGCTGCGTCACCAGACGAGTCAGGCCGGTGCGCACATCAAAGCGTGCAACGCGCTCTTGTGCGCTATCCACCACCAGGCGAATCCCTTCGATGGTCAAACTGGTTTCTGCGATATTAGTCGCCAACACCACTTTTCGTTTTCCCTGTGGCGCGGGCAGAATCGCCTGCCGCTGTTCGCTAAGCGGCAGCGCGCCATATAAAGGACACAGCAGCACGTCATCGGCGACGCGCTCTGCAAGCTGATGTTGTACCCGCTGAATTTCGCCAACGCCGGGTAAAAACAGCAGCAACGAACCGGACTCCTGGCGTAACAGCTCTGCGGTGGCTATCGCAACGGCTTCGTCAAAACGCTGATGCGCGGGCAGCGACTGATACCGGCGCTCTACCGCAAACGCGCGCCCTTGCGAAGTTATCGTCGGGGCATCCGGCAGCAGACGCTGGAGTTTGTCGTTATCCAGCGTGGCCGACATAATCAGCAGTTTAAGATCGTCACGCAGCCCTTGCTGTACATCCAGCAACAGCGCCAGCGCGAGATCCGCCTGTAGGCTACGTTCGTGGAATTCATCGAGGATCACCAACCCGACACCGCTCAGTTCAGGATCATGCTGGATCATCCGCGCCAGAATCCCTTCCGTTACCACTTCGAGACGCGTATTGGCGCCAACGCAGGTTTCGGCGCGCATTCGGTAACCCACCGTTTCGCCCGGTTTTTCGCCGAGCAATTCCGCCAGCCGCTGTGCGACGTTGCGCGCCGCCAGCCTGCGCGGCTCCAGCAGTAAAATACGCCCGTGAATACCGCCATCGCGCAAAATTTGCAGCGGTAACCACGTAGATTTACCCGCACCGGTTGGCGCGTTAAGCAGTACCTGCGGGGCCTGCTGGAGGGCGAGAAGAAGTTCGGGGAGGACGTTGGCGACCGGCAACAAGGACACGAATGGCTCCAGAGGGTTAACATTAGACGGCGTACATTGTAGCATCGCCCTACTTCATTACCGAGTACCCACGATGTCTGAGCCAAAAAGACTGTTTTTCGCCATTGAGATCCCCGCCAAAATTCAAAAGCAGTTGGTGCAATGGCGGGCAGATCATTTCCCCGCCGACGCTGGCGCACCGGTCGCGGCCGCGAATCTGCATATGACGCTGGCGTTTCTTGGCGACGTCAGCGCCGACAAACAGCGGGCGCTCGCCGCGATGGCCGGGCGTATTCGCCAGCCGGGCTTTACGCTGCATCTGGATGATGCCGGGCAGTGGCTGCGCTCTCGCGTAGTATGGCTGGGAACCCGTCAACCACCGCGCGGGCTGTTACAGCTTGCCAGCATGTTACGCGCACAGGCCGCACGCAGCGGCTGTTATCAAAGCCCACAGCCGTTTCATCCGCACCTGACGCTGCTGCGTAACGCCGCACAGGCGGTGGCGATTCCCGCGCCGGGTTTTCATTGGGAAATCCCGATAACCGAGTTCGTGCTGTATGAGTCTCGTTTCTCCGCAGGCCGCACACGCTACACGCCATTACAGCGCTGGACGCTCAGCGACTAATCAAGGAAAGACAATGCAATTTACGCCGCCGCTCCAATCCGCCACGCTGATTAAACGTTACAAACGTTTTCTGGCCGATGTGATAACCCCCGCCGGAGAAACCCTCACGATCCACTGCCCTAACACTGGTGCAATGACCGGTTGCGCAACCCCCGGCGATACCGTGTGGTATTCCACATCAGAAAATACTAAGCGTAAATATCCACATACATGGGAAATAACGCAGACACAAAAAGGGGATTTTATTTGCGTTAATACGTTACGCGCAAACACCCTGGCAAAAGACGCAATTCTTGCGGGCGTCATTCCTCAACTAACCGGCTACAACACCCTGAAAAGCGAAGTGAAATACGGTGAGGAAGGCAGCAGAATCGATATCATGTTACAGGCAGATGATCGCCCCAACTGCTATATTGAAGTGAAATCAGTCACACTGGCAGACAATGAGTTTGGCTATTTTCCTGACGCCGTCACGGTGCGAGGACAGAAGCATTTACGCGAGCTGATGAGCGTTGTAGCAAGCGGCGATCGCGCCGTTTTGTTGTTTGCTATTTTGCACTCAGCCATTGAATATTTCGCTCCTGCACACCATATTGATGCCAAATACGCACACCTATTAAATGAAGCAAAGAAACAGGGGGTAGAGATTTTGGCTTATAAAGCGGAACTTTCTACCGATATTATAACTCTGATATCGCCGTTACCCGTTTCGTTATCACGGGATGAAACAGCATAGAAAGTGTTCGGGCTGCGGTGCAAATACGCTTTTCCTCACAGCATTGTCAAGTGTTACGTTTAGATAATTGCCATACGGAAAAGCATCTGCTATTTATAGCGGCCTGATTTTTCCCCCGAACACGGGGATCGATAGTGCGTGTTAAGGAGAAGCAACATGCAAGAAGGGCAAAACCGTAAAACATCGTCCCTGAGTATTCTCTCCATCGCTGGGGTGGAGCCGTACCAAGAGAAGCCAGGCGAAGAGTATATGAACGAAGCCCAGCTAGCGCACTTCAGGCGTATTCTTGAGGCATGGCGTAATCAACTTAGGGATGAAGTCGATCGCACCGTTACACACATGCAAGACGAAGCTGCAAACTTCCCGGATCCGGTAGACCGTGCCGCCCAGGAAGAAGAATTCAGCCTCGAACTGCGTAACCGCGATCGTGAGCGCAAGCTGATCAAAAAAATCGAGAAGACGCTGAAGAAAGTCGAAGATGAAGATTTCGGCTACTGCGAATCTTGCGGTGTTGAGATTGGTATTCGTCGTCTGGAAGCTCGTCCAACGGCTGACCTGTGCATCGACTGCAAAACGCTGGCAGAAATCCGCGAAAAGCAGATGGCAGGCTAAGCGAACTAAAATAATCATGATGACCGAAGCGCTGCGCGACCTGGCCTACGGTGTGTAGGCCAGGTAAGCGAAGCACCATCCGGTATTGAGTCATGATTGCCGGGGCGCTACGTTTGCCCGGCCTGTGGTATGCAGGTCAGATAAACGAAGCGCCATCAGGCGTTGCCCCGCGTGACGTTCAACATTCAAATACACCATGTCATCACAACCTTATATTGGGCGTTTTGCCCCTTCCCCTTCCGGTGAACTGCATTTTGGTTCGTTGATTGCGGCACTCGGAAGTTACTTACAGGCTCGCGCCCGACAGGGTATTTGGCGAGTACGCATCGAAGATATCGACCCCCCTCGTGAAGTTCCCGGTGCTGCAACCACCATTTTGCATCAGCTGGAACATTACGGCCTGCACTGGGATGGCGACATTCTGTGGCAGTCTCAGCGTCATGACGCCTACCGAGAAGCGCTGGCCTGGCTGAAAAGTCAGGATTTATGCTACTACTGCACCTGCCCGCGCGCCCGCATTCACAGCATCGGTGGAACCTACGACGGCTACTGCCGCGGGCGCAATAACGGCCCAGAAAATGCGGCCTTACGCCTGCGCCAACACCACCCAGTGACCGCTTTCACAGACCTGCTACGCGGGGTTATCCAGGCCGACGAACGTCTGGCGAGAGAAGACTTTATCATTCATCGCCGTGATGGCTTATTTGCCTATAACCTGGCGGTGGTGGTGGATGACCACTTCCAGGGCGTGACGGAAATTGTCCGTGGGGCCGATCTTATTGAACCCACCGTACGACAAATTTCACTCTACCAGCAGTTTGGCTGGCAAGCCCCGGACTATATTCATCTGCCGCTGGCATTGAATGCAGAAGGTGCTAAACTTTCTAAGCAAAATCATGCACCTGCTTTACCAACCGGCGATCCTCGTCCTGTACTCGTTCAAGCATTACGCTTTTTAGGGCAGACGATTCCGGCACAATGGCAGGATTATAGCCTTACCGATTTACTCAATAATGCGGTGAAAAACTGGACGCTGGAAACGGTTCCTGAGAGGGCGATTGTGAATCCACCATTCTCAAACGCGCAATGCTGAGCTATGATTAGCCGCTATTTTTTTGTCCCAAAGACTGATACTACCGAGGTGCACCATTTTTACCCGAGTCGCTAATTTTTGCCGCAAGGTGCTCAGCCGTGAGGAAAGCGAGGCTGAAAACGTCGTCGCCAAACCGGCTATGACGGTCATCCCACGCGAGCAGCACGCTATTTCCCGCAAAGATATCAGCGAAAACGCCCTCAAGGTTCTTTATCGTTTGAACAAGGCAGGCTATGAAGCCTATCTTGTCGGCGGCGGCGTTCGCGACCTGCTGCTAGGCAAAAAACCAAAAGATTTCGACGTGACCACTAGCGCCACGCCCGATCAGGTGCGTAAGCTGTTTCGTAACTGCCGTTTAGTAGGCCGCCGCTTCCGTCTGGCCCACGTCATGTTTGGCCCAGAAATTATCGAAGTCGCGACCTTCCGTGGTCATCATGAAGATGGCCAGGCTGACCGTGCTACGTCGCAACGTGGGCAAAACGGGATGCTGCTGCGCGATAACATCTTCGGCTCGATTGAAGAAGACGCCCAGCGTCGTGACTTCACCATCAACAGCCTTTATTACAGCGTTGCCGACTTTACCGTTCGCGATTACGTGGGCGGGATGCAGGACCTTGAAGATGGCGTGATTCGCCTGATTGGTACGCCAGAAACGCGCTACCGTGAAGACCCAGTGCGTATGCTGCGCGCGGTGCGTTTTGCCGCGAAGCTGGATATGCGCATCAGCCCAGAAACGGCTGAGCCGATTCCTCGTCTGGCCACGTTAATGAATGACGTGCCGCCTGCGCGTCTGTTCGAAGAAGCGCTTAAACTGCTGCAAGCGGGCTATGGTTTTGAAACCTATAAACTGCTGCGTGAATACAACCTGTTCCAGCCGCTGTTCCCGACTATCACCCGCTACTTTACTGAAGACGGCGATAGCCCAATGGAGCGCATCATTGAGCAGGTGCTGAAGAACACCGATAACCGCATTCGTAACGACATGCGCGTTAACCCGGCGTTCCTGTTCGCGGCAATGTTCTGGTATCCCCTGCTGGAAATGGCGCAGAAAATCGCCCAGGAAAGCGGCCTGGTCTATCACGATGCTTTCGCGCTGGCGATGAACGATGTGCTGGACGAAGCCTGCCGTTCACTGGCGATCCCCAAACGTATTACGTCTCTGGTTCGTGATATTTGGCAGCTACAGCTACGCATGTCTCGCCGCCAGGGCAAACGCGCCTGGAAGCTGATGGAGCATCCGAAATTCCGCGCCGCTTATGACCTGCTGGCGCTGCGCGCCGAAGCAGAGCACAACAGCGAATTGCAGCGTCTGACGCAGTGGTGGAGCGAGTTCCAGGTGGTTGCGCCACCGGCACAAAAAGAGATGCTTAACGCTCTGGGTGACGAGCCGGATGCCCGTCGTCGCCATCGCCGTCCACGCAAACGCGCTCCGCGTCGCGAGGGCAGCGCGTGACAGTTGCTTATATCGCCATCGGCAGTAATCTGGCTTCTCCTCTGGAGCAGGTCAATGCTGCCGTACAGGCGTTAGGCGCTATTCCGCACAGCCGCATTGTCGCTATTTCCTCGTTTTACCGCACTCCGCCACTTGGCCCCCAGGATCAGCCAGACTACCTCAACGCCGCCGTGGCGCTGGATACCGAGCTTGAGCCTGCAGCCTTGCTCGACCACACACAGCGCATCGAGCAACAGCAAGGCCGAGTGCGTAAAGCGGAACGCTGGGGTCCACGCACGCTGGATTTAGACATTATGCTGTTCGGCGAGCAGGTCATTCATACTCCGCGCCTGACGGTTCCGCATTACGACATGAAGAACCGGGGTTTTATGCTGCTTCCCCTATTTGAGATTGCGCCTGAACTGCGCTTCCCTGATGGGCAATCGTTGCAAGCCCTGCTCAATAGCCACCCATTCCCACCGCTTTCCCGCTGGTAAGTCCTTTCTCTTTTCATCCTGAATGCGCCCCGCCTCGTCGGTTTCATTTTTCTCTCTGCAAAATCGTTGCCCGCAGTCAGGACACTGCTAGAATGCCGATAATTGTACTTTAGCCATCAGGAAACGTTATGAAACCAACGACTATTTCCCAGTTGCAGAAATGCAAACAGGAGAAGAAACGCTTCGCGACCATCACGGCCTACGATTACAGCTTCGCTAAACTGTTTGCAGATGTGGGCATCAACGTTATGCTGGTTGGCGATTCGCTGGGCATGACGGTACAAGGCCACGACTCTACCCTGCCGGTTACCGTTGAAGACATTGCCTACCACACTCGTGCGGTACGCCGTGGCGCACCAAACTGCCTGCTGCTTTCCGACCTGCCTTTTATGGCTTACGCCACGCCAGAGCAGGCGTTTGAAAACGCCGCCGTAGTCATGCGCGCAGGCGCAAACATGGTCAAAATTGAAGGCGGCGCCTGGCTGGTGGATACCGTGAAAATGCTCACCGATCGCGCTGTGCCAGTGTGTGGCCATCTGGGGCTGACGCCGCAGTCGGTTAATATTTTCGGTGGTTATAAAGTGCAGGGTCGCGGCGACGCCGGGCAACAACTGCTGGACGATGCCTTAGCGCTACAGGCCGCAGGCGCGCAGCTACTGGTGCTGGAATGTGTGCCGGTCGAGCTGGCAAAACGCGTAACCGACGCCTTATCGATTCCGGTGATTGGCATTGGTGCTGGTAATGTCACCGACGGGCAGATTTTGGTCATGCATGACGCATTCGGCATTACCGGCGGTCATATCCCTAAATTTGCCAAAAATTTCCTCAGTACCGCAGGCGACATGCGCGCCGCAGTACAGCAGTATATGGCTGAAGTCGAGTCCGGCGTTTATCCGGGCGAAGAACACAGTTTCCATTAATTTCTCTGACCGTATGTAAGCCTGATAAGCATTGCGCCATCAGGCAACTCAAGGAGTCGTGTGGTGTTAATTATCGAAACCCTACTGCTGCTGCGCCAGCACATCCGCCGTCTACGTCAGGAAGGCAAGCGCGTCGCGCTGGTTCCCACGATGGGGAACCTCCACGACGGCCATATGACGTTGGTTGAAGAAGCCAAAGCGCGCGCAGACGTCGTGATCGTCAGCATTTTCGTAAACCCAATGCAGTTTGACCGTGTCGAAGATTTAGCGCGCTACCCGCGCACGCTTCAGGAAGATTGCGAGAAGCTGAACAAGCGTAAAGTGGACTACGTTTTTGCGCCGTCGGTCGCTGAAATCTACCCACACGGAACTGAAAGCACCACGTACGTTGACGTTCCTGGGTTATCTACCATGCTGGAAGGGGCTAGCCGTCCGGGCCATTTCCGTGGCGTCTCGACGATTGTCAGCAAGCTGTTCAACCTGATCCAGCCAGACCTGGCCTGCTTCGGTGAGAAAGACTTCCAGCAACTGGCGCTGATTCGCAAAATGGTCGCCGATATGGGCTACGATATTGAAATCGTGGGCGTGCCGATTATCCGCGCCAAAGATGGCCTGGCGCTAAGCTCGCGCAACGGCTACCTGACGACAGAGCAGCGTAAAATCGCGCCGGGGCTGTACAAAGTCATGAGCCGCATGGCTGAAAAACTAAAAGCCGGTGAACGCGACCAGGGCGAGATGATTGCCATTGCCGAGCAGGAACTCAACGAGAAAGGTTTCCGCGCGGATGATATTCAGATTCGTGACGCCGACACTCTGCTCGACCTCACCGACAACAGCAAACGCGCAGTTATCCTGATGGCAGCATGGCTGGGAGAAGCCCGTTTAATTGACAATATCAGCGTGACATTAGCCCAGTAGACAGGGGTTAAAAATCGGGCAATACTGCCTGCGAAATTTCTCAAAGCAGGCCGTGTTGCCTGCTTCGTTATCGCTCAGTTTTAAAGGTAGACGTTATGATTCGCACTATGTTGCAGGGCAAGCTCCACCGCGTAAAAGTCACGCAGGCCGACCTTCACTACGAAGGTTCCTGCGCCATTGACCAGGATTTTCTTGATGCGGCGGGTATTCTGGAAAACGAAGCCATTGATATCTGGAATGTAAACAACGGCAAGCGTTTCTCAACCTACGCAATCGCGGCTGAACGCGGCTCTAAAATCATCTCGGTCAACGGGGCAGCGGCGCACTGTGCCGACGTGGGCGATATCGTGATTATCGCCAGTTTCGTCACCATGAGCGATGAAGAAGCGCGCACCTGGCGTCCAAACGTCGCCTACTTTGAAGGCGACAACGAAATGAAACGCACAGCCAAAGCAATTCCGGTACAGGTTGCCTGACAGCCTTTACCCCTGCGGCTGGTTGCTGATCAGCCGCGACATGGTTTCCAGTGAATCCGTTCTTAAAATATAAAGCCTTTTCAATAAGAACGGATTATCCCCCGGCTTCACCTTTCCCTTCACCGTCGTAACCGCCAGATGAAAACCCGCATCGTTCGCGGCCTGCACTGCCGTTGCGTTATAGCTGCCAAACGGATAAGAGAGATACCGCACGTGAGGGTTGAATTGCCCCATCGCCCGACGAGAACGTTCAAAATCGAACAGGATATTGTGATAGCTACGGCTGAGCAAAATAGGCCGACGATAGCCATCAACACGGTGCAGGAAATGGGTGTGCGACTGGAAATCGAACACGTCTTTAATTTCTTCCAGTTCCGAAACACTCATAAACTGGAGCGCTTTTGGCGCCCACTTCTGTGGATGGCGTTTGATACGCGACGAGATAATAAACGCCGTCGCTTTAAAGCCATACTCTTTAAGCACCGGATACGCGTAACGGCTGACCGATTTCAAACCGTCGTCAAACGTAATCACCACCGCCCGCGCCGGGAGATTCGCACGGTTACGCACGTAATCTTCTAGCTGATACATCGTAAGCGTGGTGTAGCCCATATCGCGCAGCCAGGTCATCTGGTTGCTGAACGCCCGTACCGAAGTGGTGGTTGAGGTATGACGAAAACGGGTGTTTTCTTCATCGCGCAGAATATGGTGATAAGTCAGCACTGGGATGCCGTTATCTGGCTGCGCATCCAGGCCGCTAATATACGCCAGACGCTCGCCAATACGAATTTGATACCAGGTTTGATTCAGCCGATCTTTCAGTTTGTTGATTATCGGGTAGCGCAGGTTTTCCGCCAGCGTGCCAAACGGCGCGCTACCAATATTCGGGGCGTTGTAAACTGGCGTGTCTTTCCAGGTTATCAGGTTCTGGTTGCTCAGCGGCTTGTTCAAATCCCCCAGCCCATCCTCAACCCGCTGCTTGCCCTGCACCGGCTCCAGGTGGCCTTTATCGATAAAACCTTTACCAAAACCAAAGCTGAAGGTGTAGTAATCCTCGGCGTCGGGTTCAATCGCGATGATTTGCCCGGCGTGCAAGTTACCGACGGTGACGGTTTTATTGCCAACGCGCGCCCAAATAGCGGCATCTTCCGTCGTTTGCATATAGCGCGTGGGTGAAGCAGCGAACACACAGCCAGAGATGAAAAACAGAAGAACAACAACAGCACGTATAGCCATGAGCAATAACCGAAGCGGGAACCGACCTCACTATTGTAACAAAAGCTACATCAATACCAATGTTTAAGACGCATACAGGTCATGCAGCAGGACAAAAGGCGGATTTTTTTGCTGTTGATGCCAAAGACTCGTCACGGCGGGCTTTCCCTGCGTGACAATATGGTCACGAAAGGCGCTGCTACTGAGGTGTTCTCGGTGTTGAATCATTCGTTCAATTAATGGGTAATCAATACCGGCAATCACTTCACAACCGCTGTGTTTGTGGCTCATCAGCGAAGCCACACGATACGGAGCAGCGCCCGCGATATCGGTCAGGAAGATAACGCCATCGCCGCTATCCGTTTGATGCAGTGCGTCACACATCATGCGGCTGAGCATATTCACACTCAAACCACGCCAGTAACTCACCGCCCGACACTGCGGCAACGGGCCATGCTTTTTTTCCAGACGATCCAGCAATTCCTGTGCGCGATCGTCATGGCAGGATATCACCCAACCTAACATACTTGCCTCCTTAGCAGGCGAGTAGTTTAGCAGAGTGATAGATGAATTGCGGTGACGACTGTCAAAGAATAGATCCCGGCAGAGTTTGCCTGCCGGGAAAATCAGAAGAATCAGCTACGTAAGCCGCGTCCGCGCTGGATTAAATACCAGCAAAGAAGGTAAAAAGCGATGATAAATACGACGAGTACGCCAAACGTCGTCACCAACGGCACATCGTTTATGCCGAGGAAGCCGTAGCGGAAACCACTAATCATGTACACAATCGGGTTCAGGTGCGACAGCGCCTGCCAAAACGGCGGCAGCAACGTCAGCGAATAGAACACCCCACCGAGGTAAGTCAGCGGCGTCAGCACGAAAGTTGGGATCAGGCTGATATCATCAAAGGTTTTCGCGAAGACCGCGTTCAGAAGCCCCGCCAGCGAGAACAGCACCGCCGTCAGTATCAGCGTGAGCGCTACAAACGTCCACGAATGAACCTGGAAAGGTACGAAGAACAGTGAAATTGCCGTAACCAGCACGCCAACACACAGGCCTCGCGCCACGCCACCGCCGACAAAGCCAGCGATAATCACATGCGTAGGGACGGGAGCCACCAGCAGTTCTTCAATGTTGCGCTGGAATTTAGCGCTAAAGAAGGACGACGCTACGTTGGCATAGGCGTTGGTAATCACCGCCATCATGATTAGACCCGGCACGATAAACTGCATGTATGAAAAACCATGCATTTCGCCAATGCGTGAGCCAATCAGATTGCCAAAAATAATAAAGTACAGCGTCATGGTGATGACCGGCGGAACCAGCGTCTGCACCCAGATACGCATAAAACGATGGATCTCTTTCGCCCAGATGCTTTTCAGCGCGATCCAGTAAAGCTGCATCATGCGCGTTCTCCTTGTTTATCATTCACCAACGAAACAAACAGCTCTTCCAGTCGGTTGGCTTTGTTACGCATACTCAACACCTGAATCCCCTGCGCGCTCAACTGCGCAAAAACGCTGTTAATCCCCTGCTCACGCAGCACTTCAACTTCCAGCGTCGAGGTATCGACCAGGTTATAGGCATAGCCATCCAGCTTCGGCAGCGGGCTTTTCGGCGCGAGATCGAGAATAAAGGTTTCAGATTTCAGCTTCGAAAGCAGAGCTTTCATTGAGGTGTTTTCGACCAGTTCACCGCGCTGGATAATGCCGATGTTACGGCACAGCATTTCGGCTTCTTCCAGGTAGTGAGTGGTGAGAATAATGGTCGTGCCTTTGTCGTTTAAATCCTTCAGGAAGCCCCACATCGAACGGCGCAGTTCGATATCCACGCCCGCCGTCGGCTCATCGAGGATCAGCAGTTTCGGCTCATGCATCAGCGCGCGCGCAATCATCAGACGACGCTTCATGCCGCCAGATAACATGCGCGCACGTTCGTTACGTTTTTCCCACAAGTCGAGCTGTTTGAGGTATTTTTCGCTGCGGATAACCGCTTCTTTGTGTTCTACGCCATAGTATCCCGCCTGATTCACCACGATTTGCTGCACGGTTTCAAACGGGTTGAAGTTAAATTCCTGCGGCACTAGACCAAGCTGGCGTTTGGCGTTGACCACATCTTTTTGCAGGTCATAGCCAAAAACGCTAACGCGCCCGGAGGATTTATTCACCAGCGAACTGATAATGCCGATGGTGGTTGATTTCCCCGCGCCGTTTGGCCCCAAAAGCGCATAAAAATCGCCAGCTTCAACCTTCAGGTCAATGCCGCGCAACGCTTGTACACCGCCAGGATAGGTCTTGGTCAGTTGCTCTAATTCCAGTGCAATGGTCATAGATTTTTGCTTACCTTACATTCTGATACTTGATATTTGGTTTTAATAAATCAGGAGTTGCCCTATATTAGCCCAAAGCAATTCACTTGGTTAAAGCCTCCATGAACGACATAGATACACTCATCAGCAATAACGCACTATGGTCAAAAATGCTGATAGAAGAGGATCCCGGTTTTTTTGAGAAACTGTCGCAAACGCAAAAGCCGCGCTTTTTATGGATTGGGTGCTCCGACAGCCGCGTTCCCGCAGAACGTCTGACCGGGCTTGAGCCTGGCGAATTATTTGTTCACCGTAATGTTGCCAATCTGGTGATTCACACCGACCTCAACTGTCTTTCCGTGGTGCAATATGCCGTTGATGTGTTAGAAGTTGAACACATTATTATCTGCGGGCATTACGGCTGCGGCGGCGTACAAGCGGCGGTAGAAAACCCTGAGTTAGGGTTAATCGACAACTGGCTGCTGCACATTCGCGATATCTGGTTCAAACATAGTTCATTGCTGGGCGAGATGCCGCCAGAGCGCCGGATGGATACCCTATGCGAGCTGAATGTTATGGAACAGGTTTATAACCTGGGCCACTCGACGATTATGCAATCGGCGTGGAAGCGCGGCCAAAAAGTGATGGTTCACGGCTGGGCCTACGGTATTCACGATGGCTTGCTGCGCGATCTCGACGTCACGGCCACCAGCCGCGAGAGCTTAGAGCAGCGTTATCGCCACGGAATTTCCAACCTCAAACTCAAACATATCAATCACAAATAACGCAGTATTGCCGGATAGCGCTGTGCCTGAATGCCGGATGGCGGCGTTGCCTTATCCGGCCTACATATCAATCACAAACAACGCGGCATTGCCGGATAGCGCTGTGCCTGAATGCCGGATGGCGGCGTTGCCTTATCCGGCCTACATACCAATCACAAACAACGCGGCATTGCCGGATGGCGCTGTGCCTGAATGCCGGATGGCGGCGTTGCCTTATCCGGCCTACATACCAATCACAAATAATGCGGCATTGCCGGATAGCGCTGTGCTTGAATGCCGGATGGCGGCGTTGCCTTATCCGGCCTACATGCCAATCACAAATAATGCGGCATTGCCGGATAGCAGCAACTCCCCATTTGTAGGCCTGATAAGCGTAGCGCCATCAGGCGCTAGAGCAGAATTACTCGTCCAGCATCACCACTTTGCCGACATACGGCAGGTGGCGATAGCGCTGGGCGTAATCAATACCGTAACCCACCACGAACTCATCCGGGATAGCAAAGCCAACAAACTCAACCGGCACGTCAACTTCACGGCGGGAAGGCTTATCCAGCAGCGTACAGATAGCCAGTGACTTAGGCTCGCGCAGGCTCAGAATCTCACGCACTTTCGACAACGTATTCCCGGAGTCGATAATGTCTTCGACAATCAGCACGTCTTTGCCACGAATGTCTTCATCCAGGTCTTTAAGAATTTTCACGTCGCGGGTGGTAGACATACCGCTGCCGTAGCTGGAGGCTGTCATAAAATCGACTTCATGCGGAACCTGCACTTCACGGCACAGGTCAGCCATGAACATGAACGAGCCACGCAGCAAGCCGACTAACACCATTTCGCTTCCGCTATCTTTATAACGCTCGTTAATCTGGCGACCCAACTCGGCGATACGCGCTTTGATCTCCGCTTCCGGGATCATCACTTCAACAGTATGTTTCATTTAACTAACCACATGATTTTAAATGTAAATCACTCAACCCACTCACCCAGAGCAACCAGGTTGATCAGCAAGCGGGAAAGTATACCAGCAAAACGATTAACGCGGCTAATTCGATAATAAAGCTCAATTTGTGATTTCGATCACACTTGTTAAATCCTATAATTAAATGAAAGCAATAATTAACAAACAAACGGACACTCTTCTATGGCGGAAACAAATCATCAACAATCACGGCTGCTCGTAAGGCTTACGGCCCTATTTGCGGCATTTTGCGGGCTATATTTGTTAATCGGCGGCGTATGGCTGGTCGCGATTGGCGGTTCCTGGTACTACCCCATCGCCGGTCTGGTGATGCTGGGCATTACGGCTCAACTGTGGCGAGCGAAACGCTCGGCGCTATGGCTGTACGCAATATTGCTGCTCGCCACCATGATTTGGGGCGTATGGGAAGTTGGCTTTGATTTCTGGGCGCTAACGCCGCGCAGCGACGTGCTGGTTATCTTTGGCGTCTGGCTGATTCTGCCCTTTGTCTGGCAGCGGCTTATTGTGCCATCCAGCGGTGCGGTGGCGGCGCTATTGGTCGCCCTGCTGATAAGCGCAGGTATCCTGACCTGGGCCGGTTTTAACGACCCGCAGGAAGTGAACGGCACGCTGAGCGCAGAGTCTACGCCAGCGCAGGCGATCTCTCCGGTCGCGGATCAAGACTGGCCGGCCTACGGGCGCAACCAGGAAGGCCAGCGCTTCTCGCCGCTCAAACAGATTAACGCCGACAACGTGCATAATCTGAAGGAAGCCTGGGTATTCCGTACCGGTGACCTGAAGCAGCCTAACGATCCGGGTGAAATCACCAATGAAGTGACGCCGATTAAAATTGGCAACATGCTTTATCTGTGTACCGCCCACCAGCGCGTATTCGCACTGGATGCGGCAACCGGTAAAGAAAAATGGCACTTTGACCCGCAGCTTGGCACTGACCCCAGCTTCCAGCACGTCACCTGCCGTGGCGTGTCGTACCATGAAGCCACTGCGGATAACGCCTCGCCGGATGTCGTCGCAGACTGCCCACGCCGTATTATTCTGCCAGTGAATGATGGCCGTATTTTTGCACTCAACGCTGACAACGGTAAACCGTGCCAGTCCTTTGCCAACAACGGCATCCTGAACCTGCAAACCAATATGCCGGTAACCACGCCGGGCATGTACGAACCCACTTCCCCCCCTATTGTTACCGATAAAGTGATCGTGATTGCCGGTGCGGTGACCGATAACTTCTCCACCCGCGAACCTTCCGGTGTGATCCGTGGTTTCGACATCAACAGCGGTAAGCTGCTGTGGGCGTTCGATCCCGGTGCAAAAGATCCGAATGCTATCCCGGATGATGAGCACCACTTCACCCTCAACTCGCCAAACTCCTGGGCTCCAGCGGCCTATGACGCGAAACTGGATTTAGTCTATCTGCCAATGGGCGTGACTACGCCAGATATTTGGGGCGGCAACCGTACGCCAGAACAAGAACGCTACGCCAGTTCGATTGTGGCGCTGAATGCGACAACCGGTAAGCTGGCATGGAGCTACCAGACCGTTCACCACGATCTGTGGGATATGGACATGCCGTCGCAGCCAACGCTTGCCGATATCACCGTTAACGGCAAAACCGTGCCGGTGGTCTACGCTCCGGCGAAAACCGGCAACATTTTTGTGCTGGACAGACGTAACGGCGAGTTAGTGGTTCCTGCGCCAGAAAAACCGGTTCCGCAGGGCGCGGCGAAAGGCGATTACGTCAGTAAAACGCAGCCGTTCTCTGACCTGAGCTTCCGTCCGAAGAAAGATCTGACCGGTGCGGATATGTGGGGCGCAACCATGTTTGACCAACTGGTGTGCCGCGTAATGTTCCATCAGTTGCGCTATGAAGGCATTTTCACCCCGCCGTCAGAGCAAGGTACGCTGGTCTTCCCGGGTAACCTGGGGATGTTCGAGTGGGGCGGTATTTCGGTTGACCCTAACCGCCAGGTGGCGATTGCCAACCCGATGGCGCTGCCGTTTGTCTCTAAACTGATCCCACGCGGCCCAGGCAACCCTATGGAGCCGCCGAAAGACGCTAAATCCAGCGGGACGGAATCGGGTATTCAGCCGCAGTACGGCGTGCCGTTTGGCGTCACGCTGAACGCCTTCCTGTCGCCGTTTGGCCTGCCATGTAAGCAACCGGCATGGGGTTATATTTCCGCGCTGGATCTGAAAACCAACCAGGTCGTATGGAAAAAACGTTTGGGCACACCGCAGGATAGCCTGCCGTTCCCAATGCCCGTTCCGCTGCCGTTTAATATGGGGATGCCGATGCTCGGCGGGCCAATCTCCACGGCGGGTAACGTGCTGTTTATCGCCGCTACCGCAGATAACTACCTGCGCGCCTACAACATGAGCAACGGTGAGAAGCTGTGGCAGGGCCGTCTTCCGGCCGGTGGCCAGGCCACGCCGATGACCTATGAAGTGAATGGCAAACAGTATGTGGTGATTTCCGCCGGTGGACATGGTTCGTTTGGCACGAAGATGGGCGACTATATTGTGGCCTATGCGTTACCTGACGACGCAAAATAACCAAAACGGCCCGGATTTCCGGGCCGACATAACAGGCTAACAGAGGCCGGATACGCTCAAACGCTATCCGGCTTTTTTATACCGTGAACCCCAGCATCATGCCGGTATCTTCATGTTCCAGCAGGTGGCAGTGCGCCATATAAGCGTACTCTTTTGGCGCCTCATGGTTGAATTTGACCAGCACTTCACTCACCGCGCCTTCGACTCGTACCGTATCTTTCCAACCCGCACGGTGCGCAGCGGGCGCGCTGCCGTTTTCGCGCAGGATGCGGAACTGCGTGCCGTGAATATGGAACGGATGCAGCATCATGTCGCCTTCGCCGGAAATAACCCAGCGCTCAAACTGGCCTTTGGTCGCGGCAAACATCGGCACATCCATATTAAATGGTCGACCATTGATCCGGTTGGCATTGTGGAAATCAAACGGGCCATTGCCGCGATGCATCATATTGCCCATGCCGCCGTGGCCCATGTGCATACCGCCATGCGCCATATTGCCGAGCGCCTGGTCGCCATATTGATGCTTCAGCGCCTGCATCCCTTTCATGTCGAGAATCGGATCCATCGACAGTTGAAGTTTGCGTTCGGTTAGCCCTTCCAGCGATGGCAATGCAGGCAGCGCGACCAGCGAATCCGGCAGCATACCGGAGCCTTGAATCCCCACGGGCTGGACACGCAATACCGCTACGGGCTTATCGAACGGCGCAACCGCCATGCCCATTTGGCTAACTGGCAGCGTCAGCAGATCAAACGGTTTACCGTCACGGGCATCCACCAGCACTTCGAAGCGCTCCCCCGTCAGCATCGGTAATTCGCTCACCTGTACCGGCTCCGCCAACAGGCCACCGTCGCTGGCGACAACATACAGCGGGCGTTTGTCGCTGGCGGCCAGGGTCAGCGAGCGGGCATTACAGCCGTTAAGCAGGCGTAAGCGGAGCCAGCCGCGCGGTGGCGTATGCTGCGGATATGGCACGCCATTCGCCAGCAGCATGTCGCCAAACCAGCCTACGGCGGCACTCATCACATCGAGCTGGTAATCAATCCCCCCGGCGGCGGTAAATTTTTTATCCTGTATAATCAATGGGATATCATCAACCCCCCACTGTTTTGGCAGCCGCAGTTTTTGGCTGTCTTCATCTTCAATCAGCACCAGCCCCGCCAGCCCCATCGCCACCTGATAGCCGGTTTTGCCATGCTGATGCGGGTGGAACCAGCAGGTTGCCGCACGCTGCGTGGGGGTGAAGTTTACCGTGCGGCTCGCGCCAGGTTTGATTATCCCATGTGGCCCGCCGTCGACTTCACCGGGGACTTCCAGACCATGCCAGTGCACGGTGGTTTCTTCTGCCAGCGTATTGTTAATTTTTATCGTTGCGGGCGTCCCTTGTTGCAGGCGAATAGCCGGCCCCAGCAGACCGCCGTTATAACCCCATGTGGTCGCGGTTTTTCCGTTAAACGCGGTCTTTGCCGCCTGCACGGTCAGCAAGATTTGGTTACGCGCATCGGCGGTTAACAATTCGGGGATGGGGAGCATGGGGCGATCGGCGGCAAAAGCCGCGCGGCTCCAGAGAGGCAAGGCGCTCGCGACGCCAACAGCGGCGCTTAATTTGAGAAACTCACGACGATGCATCGTTACATCCTTTTCAGCTACGGGTGATTATTTGAGCTTAACCCTTTCCCTAACGGTAAGGTCAAGCAGAAAGCGGCGAATAATGCTCCCCGTCACTTGGGGAAGTATGTTAACGTGGAATGTCCACGATGTAAGGTAGAAGAAATGAAGACGTTTTTCCGAACTGTGCTGCTTGGGTCGCTATTGGCACTGTCCAGTTCTAGTTACGCATTAAGCGAATCTGAAGCGGAAGATATGGCCGATCTAACGGCAGTATTTGTGTTTCTGAAAAATGATTGCGGTTACCAAAACCTACCGAATACGCAAATTCGTCGCGCACTGGTCTTTTTCGCCCAGCAAAACCAGTGGGATCTCAGCAACTATGACTCATTCAACATGAAAGCGTTGGGTGAAGACAGCTACCGTGACCTTAGCGGCATCGGTATCCCAACGGCGAAAAAGTGCAAAGCGTTAGCGCGTGACTCGTTAAGCCTGTTGGCTTACGTAAAATAACCGCGCTGCACAGCCAACAAGCTCCGCTTACTCTTTTACCGGCAACGTCAGCAACACTGATTTTGCCTGGTTTTCCCCCTGAGTGACCCTCAATACCGCCAGCCCCAGTTGCCGCCCGACCTCTTCGTGATCGACGGTAAAAAGACAGCTCGACGACCCCACTCGTACAGAAAAATCGCTGCTTGCCGTGGCGCACAGCATGTTTTTTTCATTGAGTCCGCACTCGGGTATCGAGGCCAGATAATGGCTCGCCCCCATCAGTAAAAAGTCGTTGATGAAAATAATGAAATCAGGCCGCTCCGGCTGCTGTAGAAATTGTCGCGCCGCCGCTTCACCGGAAGATTCAGCAACGCTGCCAAAGAAAACCAGCCCGTCATGATGGCGAATCCCTTGCGCCGCCAACGCCTGTAAACAACCGATCAAGAACTGGCGGCCATGCATACTGTCCGGACCAAGCGTCGCAATGGCAATACGTTTCGCCCCACGGCGCAGAGCCGCACGCACGCATTGTCGGCCCATCTCTTCATGATGAAAATCGACCCAATTGAATTGCCCGCCCAGCGAGTGGCTTTGCCCCATCGTCACAAAGGGAAACTTTAGTTCATCAAGCAGAAGGATCCGCTCATCATTAATACGCGTGTCAGTCAGAATGATCGCATCAGCACGGTTCTGCTCAACAATTTTATGCAGCAGTTGTCGTTCACTTTCGCGATCGGTAGAAATATGGATAACCGGATCGATGGCACTCTCTTTTAAACTGGCCTGTAGCCCCCTGGCGATAGCCATAAAGAACGAGGCGGTATGGATATTGCCATCATCCGCCGCAGGCAGCAGCAGAGCCACAACCCCCGTTTTGCCACTACGCAAATAGCGGGCGGATGCATTTGGCCGGTAACCCAGTTTATCCGCCGCTTCCAGTACCTTTTTACGGGTATGGTTACTGATATCACTTTTATTATTTAGCGCTTTCGAAACCGTCGCCGTCGAAAGGTTAAGAAACGCCGCCAGCTCTTTTATATTCATATTTATTATGGACTAAATAGCTCTGAACAAGGATATTCCTGCCAATTTAACTGATTAGTTTTTACGTGACAATAAAAAACCATTTCGACACAGTTTTATTGTGTAGCAACGATCACAATTATGCAGGTAAAACCATTGCCACGATTATTTTTCAGATCTAGCATAAAACAATACGAAATCGATTAAGTATTAAAATAAAAACCCTAAAAAATAATCATACAAACAAAGGTACTTATATCATGACATTAGATAGTACGCTTCCTGCTGCGGCCGAAAAACATAAAACGCGCCCCCAGGTCATTTGGATTTGCCTGTTAGCGGCGCTCGCAGGGCTGTTATTTGGCCTGGATATCGGCGTCATTTCTGGCGCGCTACCGTTGATCGCCAAAGAGTATCAACTGCTGGATAGCCAGCAGGAGTGGGTGGTCAGTTCAATGATGGTCGGCGCCGCCGTCGCAACTCTGTGCAGCGGTTTTCTGGCCTATCGCCTGGGCCGTAAATACGCGTTGTTAATCGCCGCAGCCTCCTTTTGCTTAGGGGCGATTATTTGTACCTGCGCAGTCGGCCCTGGGATGCTCATCGTCGGGCGGCTAATTCTCGGCGTCGGTCTGGGGGTCGCCTCTTATGCGACACCACTCTATCTTTCTGAAATAACGCCAAAAAATATTCGTGGCGCAATGATATCCGCCTATCAACTGATGATCGCGCTGGGCATCTTGCTGGTTTTTCTGACCAACACCGCCTTTAGCTACAGCGGCAACTGGCGCGGTATGCTGCTGGTTGTCGCCATCCCTTCGCTGGTCTTTCTGTTCGGGGCACTATTCCTGCCACGCAGCCCGCGCTGGCTCATGATGCATGGCCGTGAAGAGGAGGCGCGTACAGTGTTAATCCGCCTGCGTAATAGCCGTGAAGAGGTGGAGAATGAGCTTAGCGAAATTAAAGAACAGCTCAATGTTAAGCAGCAAGGCTGGAATATATTCAAAGAAAACAGAAACTTTCGCCGCAGTGTGAGCCTGGGTATTGTTTTGCAAATCATGCAGCAGTTTTCTGGCGTGAATGTGATGATGTATTACGCGCCGCGTATATTCCATGAAATAGGCTTCACCTCAACGGCCGAGCAGATGTGGGGCACGGTGATCGTGGGCTTCGTGATGACGCTCGCCACCTTTATCGCCGTCGGCTTCGTCGATCGCTGGGGGCGAAAACCCATGCTGTACGCTGGTTTTATCACGATGGGTTTCGCGATGAGCGTTGTCGGGACGCTGCTGGGCGGCGAGGCGTTATCAGCACTGGAGAAAGGTATCACGGTTGCTATGCTGTTGCTGTTTATCGTCGGCTTCTCCATGTCTGCCGGGCCGCTTATCTGGTTATTGTGCTCTGAAATTCAACCGCTGAAAGGCCGAGAGTTTGGCATCACCTGCTCCACTTTTACCTGTCACATCGCCGGGATGCTGGTCAGCGCCACCTTCCTGTCACTGCTAAATAGTTTAGGCAGCGCCCATACCTTTTATTTATATGCGCTGCTGAATATTGTCGCCCTCGTGATCATCTATCTTTTTGTACCCGAAACAAAAAATATTTCACTGGAACGCATTGAGCAAAACCTGATGGCTGGGAAAAAACTGCGAAACATTGGACAATAATACAAGGATGCGACGAAATGAGTTTTTTTGAATTTAAAGCAGATAACTTTCATATTTCCTTCGCGTTAAACGAAGAACAACAAATTTATATCAATCAGTTTTTACTTACCGGGAACAGTGAGGTACAGGGGGCATTTCCGCTTATTCAGGTGCATGTCAGTGGCCATAATCAAAACGATCACCACGCCCGTAAGCATACCGGTAGCGAGCCAGGTTCTTCTCTGCGCTATCACGCCCATCGCGAAAGCGAAAATGCACAGGGGAAAAAGCTGGAGATCGATCTTCATAGCCCAACGGTTCACGCTCGCTGGCATCTACAGCATTTTCGTGGTCTACAGTCGGCCCGCGTCTGGTGTGATATCCGTAACGCCAGCGCCGATACTATCGGCCTGGAATATGTCAGCTCGCTGGCGTTGTTCGCCATCGACAGTCTGCCCTGGCAAAAAAATAGCGTCCTGCATCTGCCGCATAATAACTGGTACGGCGAAGCACAGTGGCAAAGCGCCACGCCGCCGGAGCTTGGGCTGGATAAAGTCAATGTCTTCTCTCTCAACCGTATCGCTATCGAAAATACGGGAACCTGGTCGAGTATCGGCTATCTTCCCACGGCGGCATTTGAAGATACGGCAGCGGGAACAACGTTGCTCTGGCAAATTGAGCATAACGGCTCATGGCAATGGGAGATCGGCGACTTCCGCGATCGTCTCTATTTACAGGTCAGTGGGCCAACGGAAAACGAAAATCACTGGTGGAAACAACTACTCCCCGGTGAAACTTTTACCTCCGTGCCGGTTGCCGTAAGCCAGGTACACGGCGGGCTGCAAGAGGCGCTACAAGAGATAACGCGCTATCGTCGGCGAATAATGCGCCCTTCCCGGGATAACGTGCAGCTACCGGTAATTTTCAATGATTATATGAACTGCCTGTCAGGTGACCCTACGACCGAAAAACTGCTGCCGTTGATTGATGCTGCCGCAAAGGCTGGCTGCGAATATTTCTGCATCGACTGCGGTTGGTACTCGGACGGTGAATGGTGGGATGGCGTCGGTGAATGGCTGCCTTCATCCGCGCGTTTCCCTGGCGGCATCCACGAGCCGCTTGAGTATATTACCGCCAAAGGGATGAAATCAGGTCTGTGGTTGGAGCTTGAGGTCATGGGCATCGCTTGTCCACTGGCGCAAAAGCTGCCCGATGAGTGCTTTTTCCAGCGTCATGGCAAGCGGGTTATCGACCACCAGCGTTATCAGCTCGATTTCCGCCACCCATTGGTACAAGAACATGCCGACCGGGTCATCACGCGTCTGGTAGAGGATTACGGTGTTAGCTATATCAAAATGGATTACAACATCAATGCGGGCAGCGGCACTGACTACCAGGCCGACAGCAGCGGCGACGGCCTGTTGCAGCATAACCGTGCTTATCTCGCCTGGTTGCAGAAAACAATGCAACGCTACCCGCAACTGGTGATCGAGAACTGCGGCAGCGGTGGTTTACGGATGGATTACGCGATGCTGCAACAGCACAGTATTCAATCCGTTACCGATCAAACCGACTATCGGCTCATGGCGGCTATCGCTGCCGCCGCTGCGTCAGCCGTCACTCCTGAGCAGGCCGCTATCTGGTCTTATCCACTGCGCGAGGGGGATCGAGAAGAAGTAGTGATGAATATGGTTAACAGCCTGCTGCTGCGAGTACATCAGAGTGGTCATCTGGCAGAGTTGAGTGAAGAACGTTTTGCGCTAGTTCAGGAAGGAATTGCGCTGTACAAAACGTTTCGCGAGAAAATTCCGCATCTACAGCCTTTCTGGCCGTTGGGTATGCCCACATTATCCTCACCGTGGTTGGCCTTTGGCCTGCGTAACGAGCATGAGGCATGGCTCGCGGTATGGCGTATGGACAGCGAACAGGAAGCGATGACGGTCTCTCTCGCGCAGCTCGCCACCATCACCTGCGTGTATCCCCAGGCCGAAAAGCCGCGCTGCCAGCCTGTACTTCAGTCGTCAGGCGCCTGCATTTTTCTGGCGAAAAAAATGACCGCAAGTTTATTTCACCTTACCTTTGCCAGCGAATACAGCCAATAACGGGACGACGAAAAAGTGCTCGGCTATCGGGTGCGCGCTGCGCGCACCCGATAGTAATGCGGAGCCGAGTGGCTCCGCGTTGATTAGCGTTGTTGCATAAACTCACGGTACGCTGCGATAACCTGCAAGAAGTCTTCTACGCCGCAGAGCGAGAGGCTCTCTTCATCGTAGTAGTTCATCCCTTCTTCCATTTCATCGCCGGAAAACTCCAGTTGATTAGCGCGAATCATCACTTCTTCGCCATCCAACCATAATGTGTACTCATGCCCGGCGCGCTGCCATGAACGTTCACTGCCTTTTACGGTGCGTGCGGCCTGTTCGACTTCATCCAGTAGCGAGAGGTTGCCTTTGACCTCTTCATTAAACCAGTGACCGACCACTTCGTGGCCCATCGACATACGTACTTTTACCCCTCCGGTAACGTCGCGCAGAAATTCATAATCCATGATCTGTTCCTCTACAAAGGCAATGCGTCACCGCTGCATTGTACCTATCACTAATTATCGCAGCAGAGCGCAATAAAAAAAGCGTGTCGGGTAGAGGTCGTGCAAATAAAAGTGCGTTCAGCGCCTGGCTGCACGCATTATCGTCAACTTTCGCGCAATAGATATGCGCTGATGGCAATCCCCGTTTTTTCGGCCTGATTGACGGGCAAAAAAAAGCCGCTTCACAAGAAGCGGCTTTTCAGTTTGAAGCTGACAACCTTACACGGCAGTCTGGAAAATCACGCCATCGGCTTTCTCGGTGTACTGAGAGAGCTGGTCGAAGTTCAGATAGCGGTAAGTATCAACCGCCGTTTTATCGACCTGGGCGACGAAGGTTTGGTACTCTTCCGGCGTCGGCAGTTTACCAATCAGCGCGGCAACCGCCGCCAGTTCCGCAGAGGCCAGGAACACGTTCGCGCCAGTACCAAGACGGTTCGGGAAGTTACGGGTCGAGGTGGACACCACCGTCGCACCGTCTGCCACGCGCGCCTGGTTACCCATGCACAGTGAACAGCCCGGGATCTCGATACGCGCGCCGCTCTTACCGAACACGCTGTAGTAGCCTTCTTCGGTTAACTGCGCGGCATCCATACGGGTTGGCGGCGCAACCCACAGGCGGGTTGGCAACTGGCCTTTATGGCTATCCAGCAGTTTACCGGCAGCACGGAAGTGGCCGATGTTGGTCATGCAGGAACCGATAAACACTTCATCGATTTTTTCGCCCTGCACGTCAGACAGCAGGCGAGCGTCGTCAGGATCGTTCGGTGCACACAGAATCGGCTCTTTGATATCTGCCAGATCAATGTCGATCACCGCCGCGTACTCTGCGTCAGCGTCAGCTTCCAGCAGTTCCGGTTTCGCCAGCCATTTTTCCATGCCCTGCACGCGACGCTCCAGGGTACGGCGGTCACCGTAGCCTTCGGCGATCATCCACTTCAGCAGCACGATGTTAGACGTCAGGTACTCAATGATAGGTTCCTGATTCAGCTTGATGGTACAACCGGCAGCAGAACGCTCTGCGGAAGCATCGGTCAGCTCGAACGCTTGCTCAACTTTCAAGTCCGGCAGGCCTTCAATTTCCAGGATGCGACCAGAGAAGATGTTTTTCTTCCCTTTCTTCTCAACAGTCAGCAGCCCCTGTTTGATGGCATACAGCGGAATGGCATGAACCAGGTCGCGCAGAGTGATACCCGGCTGCATTTTGCCTTTGAAACGCACCAGCACGGATTCCGGCATGTCCAGCGGCATCACGCCCGTTGCGGCAGCAAACGCCACCAGGCCAGAACCCGCCGGGAAGGAAATACCAATCGGGAAACGGGTATGGGAGTCACCGCCAGTGCCCACGGTATCCGGCAGCAGCATACGGTTCAGCCAGGAGTGGATAACACCATCCCCCGGACGCAGCGAGACGCCGCCACGGTTCATGATGAAGTCTGGCAGCGTATGGTGCGTGTTCACATCAACCGGCTTCGGATACGCCGCAGTGTGGCAGAAGGACTGCATCACCAGATCGGCCGAGAAGCCCAGACAGGCGAGGTCTTTCAGCTCATCACGGGTCATCGGACCGGTGGTGTCCTGAGAACCGACAGACGTCATCTTCGGCTCGCAGTATGCGCCCGGACGAATGCCTTTCACGCCGCACGCACGACCGACCATTTTCTGTGCCAGAGAGAAGCCACGGTTGCTTTCTGCGACATCTTTCGCCTGGCGGAAAACGTCACTGTGCGGCAAGCCCAGAGATTCACGCGCTTTCGCCGTCAGGCCACGACCAATGATCAGTGGAATACGACCACCCGCACGAACTTCATCAATCAGTACGTCGGTTTTCAGTTCAAAGTTTGCCAGCAGTGCGCCCGTTTCGTGGTTACGCACTTCGCCTTTGAATGGATAAACGTCAATCACGTCGCCCATGTTCAGGTCGTTCACGTCCACTTCAATCGGCAGCGCGCCCGCATCTTCCATCGTGTTGAAGAAGATAGGAGCAATTTTGCCGCCGAGGCACAGGCCGCCGCCGCGCTTATTCGGAACATGAGGGATATCATCGCCCATGAACCACAATACGGAGTTAGTGGCGGATTTACGGGAAGAACCCGTACCGACAACGTCACCCACGTAGGCCAGCGGGAAACCTTTCTGTTGCAAGGCTTCAATCTGTTTGATTGGGCCAACAACGCCAGGTTGATCCGGCTCGATCCCTTCACGGGCGTTTTTCAGCATCGCCAGCGCGTGCAGTGGAATATCCGGGCGAGACCATGCATCCGGAGCCGGAGAAAGGTCATCGGTGTTGGTTTCACCGGTCACTTTGAACACGGTAACGGTCATTTTTTCTGCCAGCGCCGGGCGGTTCAGGAACCATTCGGCGTCAGCCCAGGACTGAATAACCTGTTTCGCGTAGGTATTGCCCGCTTTCGCTTTCTCTTCTACGTCGTAGAAGTTGTCGAACATCAGCAAAGTGTGGGACAGCGCTTTGGCGGCAATCGGTGCCAGTTTGGCATCGTCGAGCGCGTCAATCAGCGGATGGATGTTGTAACCACCCTGCATAGTGCCCAGCAGTTCGATGGCTTTTTCTGGTGTAATCAGTGGGGAAGTGGCTTCGCTTTTTGCGATAGCGGCGAGGAAACCCGCTTTAACATAGGCAGCTTCATCAACGCCCGGCGGTACTCGATTAGTTAACAGGTCTAACAGGAATTCTTCTTCGCCAGCAGGCGGATTTTTCAGCAGCTCAACCAGCGCGGCCATTTGGGTTGCATCTAAGGGTTTGGCTACAATCCCTTCAGCGGCACGCTCAGCTACGTGCTCACGGTATTCTTTTAGCACGACGGTATCTCCTCGCTCTCATTGTCATATGCGGTCGGCTCTTCTTCACGCTCCTGTGAGACAGCAGTTTGTAGGGTAAACGCCGAGTACCGCAACGGGCAGAATAGCAGGATTTTATCGAGGTGTTAATCCGTTTACAAAAAAGCAACATTAAATATTTGCTGAATCGTTAATGTTGATATAAGAGATTAAAAAAACCCTTTTTGGGATAGGAAAAAACCACTCATTGAACGGGGATTAACCCATCTGGCAATGAGAAGGCGACACTTAACCCGCATCAAATTCCCCCGCTAACACCTCAAATCCCTGCTTTAATCAAAAAACAAACAACAGGCTCATTATACTCGCGGCATATCCGACCCACTGATACGGAATGTGTCGTTCCCTGGAGAACCTCCATGAATTTGCCCTTCAAGCCCCACTATATTGCATTGATATGCAGCGCCGGGCTGCTGGCAGCCGCAGGTACGCTGTTTGTCAAAAGCCGCGAGCCTGCGCCACCGGAGGCGCCACCAGCCGCCGCCGTGGCAGCACCAGTGCAAACTGCCGCACCGGCAACCTACACCGTCGCGCAAATCACGCAATGGGTCGCGCCTGTCGCACTCTACCCTGATCCGCTGCTGTCGCAGGTGCTGATGGCATCAACCTATCCCGAGAATGTTATCCAGGCGGTACAGTGGTCGAAGGATCATCCCGGCCAACAGGGCGACGCGGCGGTGAAAGCAGTGGCCAGCCAGCCGTGGGATGTCAGCGTTAAATCGCTGGTAGCCTTCCCGCAGCTCACCGCCATGATGGCGGAAGATCCGCAGTGGGTGGAAAATCTGGGCAATGCGTTTCTGGCACAGCCGCAGGATGTGATGGATGCGGTGCAAAAACTTCGCCAGTTGGCGCAGCAGACCGGCTCACTGAAATCCACGCCTCAGCAGACCGTGACCACCACTAAACGCACGGTGTCTGCGTCATCATCACACAGCACAAACAGCACCCCAACGGTGATTAAAATCGAGTCGAGCGACCCGCAAATCGTCTACGTGCCGAACTACAACCCAACGGTCGTCTACGGCAGCAGTTGGCCTTATACCTCCGCACCGCCGGTATATCTGCCGCCGCCTCCGGGGGAACAGTTCGCCGAGAGCTTTGTTAAAGGCTTCGGCTATAGTCTGGGCGTCGCCACCACCTACGCTATTTTCAGCAACATCGACTGGGACGATGACGATCATCACCATCACGATGATGACGACCACCACCACGGCGGCGGCGATTATCAGCACAATGGCGATAACATCAATATTAACGTCAACAATTTCAACAAGATCAGTGGGCAAAATATTCATGGCGAAACGATGGGCTGGCAACATAACCCCATCTATCGCGATAACGTGCCTTATCAGAACAAGGCAGTATCACCACGTTTTCATCAAACCGACGTCAGCGGTGGGTTAAGTTCAACCGAACGCACGCCCGCGACAGCGGCGACACGAGACAGCCAACGGCAGGCCGCAATGGCACAATTAAAGCAGCACAACCAGACGCCTGCGGGCAACCTGTCAGGGGAAACATCGCGTGATAGTCAGCGTAACGCCGCCTCCCGGCAATTGAATCACATTGCCCAGCGCAATAATTATCGTGGCTATGACGAAACACAAAACAACAGCCGTCGCGAGGCACTTAAGCAATCGACCACGCCGCAACAGCGCAGCGAGCTGAAGTCAAAGGCCCAGCAGCATCCGGTTTCGCAACCTCAGAGGGAAAACATTCGCCAGCACGTTGGAGCTACCCAGCCAGCCTCTCGCCAGAATACGCATTCCAACGTCTTTAGCGGTAATGATAGCCGCTCGCCGTCATGGCAATCTCAGCAGCGGCGCGGGCAGGAAAGCCGCCGTTCCAGCAATATCGACAGCAGGCAGCGCGCGGCTGCGCGTGAAAATATTTCTGAGCACCGCGAACTTCGCCATCGTTAACTGGAGCTTCTGATGAAAAAAATTCTGTTAAGCGCCCTGTTGTTGTCATTGCCATTAATCAGCCATGCTCAACAGGTATTTACGTCACCCGAAGCGGCAGCCGATGCGTTTGCCAGCGCAGTGGCGCAGCACAATGATAAGCAGCTCACGGCGCTTCTGGGCGATAACTGGCGGCAATTTCTGCCGCCGGAAGGCGCCGATCCCGAGGCGGTGGCACGTTTTAACCGCGACTGGAAAGTGAGCCACCATATTGTGCAGAAGGATAATCTGGCGCATCTGAACGTCGGGCAAGAGGCGTGGCAACTTCCTATTCCTCTGGTGAAAACGGGTCAGGGCTGGCATTTTGATATGCCCGCCGCCCAGGAGGAGATCCTCACGCGAACCATCGGTCGTAATGAACTTTCGGCTATTGGCGCACTGCACGCCTACGTCGATGCCCAGGAGCGCTATTACGCGCTGAATCAATCGTATGCGCAAAAAATTGTCAGTAGCGAAGGGAAAAAAGATGGTCTTTACTGGCCAGTCTCACCGGGCGAAGAGCCTAGCCCTCTGGGGCCAGCCTTCAGCCCGCAAGAGCCTGGAGCAGGATATCACGGCTATCGTTTTCGTATTATTCCCGACCACAACAGCGGTTTTGCGATGGTGGCCTGGCCTGTCGAGTACGGCCAAACGGGCGTGATGAGCTTTATGATTAGCGGCGATGATAGCGTTTATCAGGCCGATCTTGGCGAAGCATCACCACAGAAAGCGCAGGCGCTAAACGCTTACGCCCCGGATAGCAACTGGCATCCCGTCAACCCATAATACAAAAGGCCGCTCAACAGAGCGGCCTTTAAATTGCGCGGGTAAAGTGAACCGCAGCGCCAATCAGATTCGCGTCATTGCGGTACTGACACGCCACCACGCGCGGCAGAAATTCAGATAGCCCTTTCTCAGCGACACTCTCACGTAACTGTTGCTGAATACCGGCAATAACCGCATCGTTAGACGAAATACCGCCGCCGATAATAATGCAATCGGGATCGTAGCAAACCTGTAAATTGAGCAACCCAGTCGCCATCCAGTGATAAAATGACGCCACCTCCTCCTGCGCCAAAATATCGCCCTCCTCCGCCAGGCGGAAAATATCACTACCGTTTAGCGAGTCAGCAATCAGCGCCTTACGTTCGCAATAACGTCTCGCCATCGCTACCGCCGTACCCAATTCGCTAAACGTCTTGCCATCGTGCAATGTCATCAGACCAAACTCACCGGCATATTTGTGCGCCCCTCGATGCAGGGTTTTATTACGCACCACCGCCCCACCGACGCCAGAGCCGACAATCACAAATAGCACCGTTTCATCCCGCTGCCCTGCCCCTATGGCGGCCTCTGCAATAGCGGCGGCATTCGCGTCATTCTCAATACAGACCGGCAGTTTAAACAGTGCGCGAAGCTCATCCACGATGCAAAAGTGATGAATATAAGGAATTGCACTTAACCCGCCAATCACGCCCCTTTCAGGATCGACATTCCCCGGCGCGCTTATCGACACCCCTTCAAGCGTAAAATCCTGCCGGTACTGGTGGTAAATCGCCATCATCGCCGCCTGCATTGCCGGCCAATCGGCGGGGGTTTTAAACGCAGATTTTTGCACCAGCGAGCCGTTGTCCCAGACGCCATATTTTACCGATGAGCCACCCCAGTCAAAAAGTAAGATCGCCATTCGCATCCTCCATAATTATATTTAAACAACAAACCATAAATAACAATTATATATAACGTATTGCACATCTGTTTATTTACGACAAGAAAAACAAAAGCTCAATGTAAAAATCAACTTAACCATTAAACCAGGATTAAAGTCACAAAAGACATATCCTTTATTAAAATTGGTATTTACATGAAAAAAACGAAGCGTATGTTAGCTGACACTACGCGTATCAATTATTCAACAAGATTTCCATGGAATATTATCCGATTAGATTTATGGAGCCTTAAATATGAATATTTCACTTTTTTGTAACTCAGGTATGTCCACCAGCATGATGGCCAAAAAATTAAAAGCGGCGTATGCCGCAGCAGGAATAGAACATACCGTTGAAGCGTATGATTATTCCAGCTTGCCTGATGTCGCCCCAGACTCACAGATCATTATCCTCGGGCCGCAAATTGCCTGGGCGCAGGAAGATATCAAACGAGATTACCCGGAAAAATTAACCTTAACGCTGGGTATCCAGGAGTTTGGCAGCATGGATGGCGAGCGGCTTAAACAGCGAATCGATGCGCTACTGAAAGACTAATTTTATTGTCATTACAGGGATGGGGTTGCACCAATGTCAACAACTGCTCTTCAGATGGCGCTCACCAAAGGCATCAGCAAAATTGCGGGAAACCGCTTACTACTGACGCTGCGTGACACCTTTATTATGTCAGGCGTTCCATTAATGATTGCCGGTATCGCTATTATGATAAGCTCCGTTTTTCTCGATCCGGCGGGTATTATTTTTGGCCCATCCGGGCTGGGGCTTGGAGAACTGTTTTACAGCAGTAGCGAGGCATGGAAAACCTCTGCAATGGCGGCGAGACTGGTGCTGCTACAGCATTACTGTAATTACTTTATCAATGGCACGATGGCGATAAACGCCCTGCTGATTATTGTCGGTTTCACATTCTTCGGCACACGGCGCTTTTTCCCGAAAAATAAAGAGCCAATTGTGGTGGTCTTTTACTCGCTGGCGGCGTTCTTTATTTGTCTGCCGTGGGAATTTACCACTAACGATATCAATCAGCAGGTCGTCACGCTAAGCGGCATCGTTAACACTCGTTTTATCGGTCAGGAAGGGATTTTTACCGGCCTGTTAGTTTCTGGCCTAACCATCTGGCTATTTAATCGTATGGTGGAGCTGAATTTCACCATCAAAATGCCGGACAGCGTCCCGCCCGCCGTGGCGCGTAGTTTTGAGTCGCTGATCCCCGGTAGCTTCACCCTGCTGGTGTTTGTCATCCTGGCGGCGATACTCCACGCCTGCTTTAGCTCCTCTGTGCCGGAAGTTCTGCTCTCGATGCTGCAAAAACCCGCGCTGGCAGCCGCGTCAACGCCCTTCTTTGCGGTTGTCGCCATCGTCACCACTGGCCTGCTGCAATGGTTCGGCATCCACGCCACCTCCGTCTGGGGGCCAATATTCGGGCTGACGTGGGGCATTAACGATAACGAAAATATTATGGGCGTGGCGCATCATCTGTATTCTACGCTCTTCTTCAATTTCTCGGCAGTTTCCTCCGGTGGGATGACCGTCGCACCGATTATTGCCGTCTGGCTTTTTTCACGTCTGGCGGAAAACCGTAATACGGCGAAGATCGCCTTTGCACCGGCTATTTTTAATATTAGTGAACCGATTAATTTCGGCCTGCCCATTATTCTCAACCCGGTGATGTTTATTCCTTATATGTTGAGCTGGATCATTCCATTTTTCGGCGCGGTGATGCTCACCAATATGGGAATGTTGCCCATCATCACTAATAACGTTCCGTGGACCGTTCCGCCCATTATCTCAGGCATTCTGTTTACCGGACAAATATCCGGCGGCATTTATCAGCTACTGGTTATTGTAGTCATGACTGCTGTGTATATGCCGTTTATCCGAATAGCCAACTCAATCAATGAAAGCCGTCTGAATGCGGAGAACCGATAAGCATGGAAGAACATATTCTCAATAAAGCCGTTAATGGCTGGGATTACCAAAAAAGCGATCGCCTCTTTTATCATGAGGGCTATCATTACGACTATGTCACCGAGGTGACGGGGATTAATCAAAAAGAGGACGGCGTTGAGATTCTGGTGACGCTAACCAGCGGCAAAGCGGCTTGCCTGACACTGGCGGTAGTGGAAACAAACAACCTCTATTTTACCTTCAGCCCGCTGCCGGTTAACCATGAAATGCCCGCGTTTTATCTGCCGGTAACGGATTTACCGCGCCGTCCGTTGGCCGTCAGCGCCGGTAGCAACAGCACCGTTCTGCGCGACGGCGAACTCAGCGTGGCGCTCACCCACTCCCCTTTTGCACTCCAGGTCGGCCGTGGCACGCAGCGTTTTACGTTATCCAGTAAAAAAGTGTCGCGTCAGCCCGTGACTCCAGGCCTCGGCATCCGCATTGATGAGCTGGGCCAGACGGAGACATTTCTCTCATGGGAAATGAAAAACGGTCAGCATTTTTATGGCCTCGGCGAAAAATTCGGTAACGTCGAAAAATCACAGACCCGCATCACCAGCTACGTGATGGACGCCTGCGCCACTAACTCAACGGATCTCAGTTATAAAGCCCATCCCGTGCTGCTCAGCGATGCCGGATATGGTGTGCTGATGGCAACCGCCAGAAGAACGCACTGGGAAGTGGGCCATTTCTGTTTTGAGTCTGCCAGCGTGCTGTGCGAAAGCGGCTTACTGCGCGGCTATCTTTTCTTCGCCGACTCGCTGAAAGCGTTAGTCAGCATCCAGGCGCAAATGCAGGGAACACCGGCGCTCCCCGCCCCCTGGACGCTGGGCGTCTGGTACAGCCGCTGCGCTTATCAAAACGCGAAAGAGGTGCTGGACATTAAGCGCCAGCTTGAAGCGCACCGCCTCCCCTACGATGTACTTCACCTGGATGTGAACTGGGGCAAACATTACTGGTATAAGGATTTTTGGGTCGATTGCTGCGACTTTGAATGGGGCGATGCCAATTTCCCCGAGCCGGAAGCGTTCTTTGCCGCGCTGGAAAAAGAGAACGTGGCCTGCTCGGTATGGATCAATCCTTATCTTCCACCAGACACCGATATTTACCGCGAGGCGCTGGAAAAGGACTACCTGGTCAAAACCCAGGACGGCGGCATCGCCCATATTTACCGGCGCAATGTCAGCGAAATCGGCATTCCCGACCTCACCAACCCGCAGGCTTACGCGTGGTGGAAAGGTTATCTTAAAATACTGCTTGGCCGTGGCCTGAAAGCCTTAAAACCGGATTATGCCGACCGCATTCCTGCGGATGCGCGGTTTTATAACGGCTACAGCGGCAAAGATATGCATAACGCCTATATCTGGCTGTACGCCAAAGTTTGCTATGAGGCGACGCAGGAGGTTCACGGCACGGCGCTGGTGTGGAAAAGACCGGGATTTTTGGGCTGCGGACGCTTCGCCGGGACGTGGTCCGGGGACGTCGAATCCACCTTCGAGGGGCTAAAGCATACCCTACGCGGCGGGCTGAGCGTCGGTTTTAGCGGCGAATGCTACTGGAGCAGCGATATCGCCGGTTTTAAAGGACAGGATGTTGACCCGGAACTTTATAT
This sequence comes from Kluyvera fluvialis, assembly GCF_059725275.1. Lineage (NCBI taxonomy): Bacteria > Pseudomonadati > Pseudomonadota > Gammaproteobacteria > Enterobacterales > Enterobacteriaceae > Kluyvera > Kluyvera fluvialis. Next base: position 4,021,706 of record NZ_AP046142.1, read on the forward strand.
CCGCTGGTCACAGGTGGGATTGCTCTGCTCTCTGGCGCGCTATCATGGGGTTAGCCCACGCGAACCGTGGTATTTCGGCGAGCAGGCGGTGGAGATTGTCAGACGCTACAGCCAGCTTCGCTATCAGTGGCTGCCGCAGTTACTCGCGCTCGGCTGCGAAGCCGAAGATTCGGGCCTGCCGCTGATGCGCCATCTGGCGCTGGTGTTTGAAGGCGATCCCTTTGTCCACGCCATTGACGATCAATTCATGCTCGGCGAGAGCATCATGATTGTTCCCGTTCTGGAACCAGAGCAGCAGCAGCGAAGCATCTATCTGCCTGCGGGGCGCTGGTATTCACTGCATGACAGAAACTGGCATGAAGGTCAGCGTGTTATCACTGTCGATATCACCCTTGATGATATTCCTCTCTTTATTCGTGAAGGGGCGATGATTCCCACTTTCGCCCAGGCAATTAGTCATCTGAAATCCTTTAACCATGTGCCGGTGATATTGCAGGGCTACGGCGATATCACTCAAAACAGCGGCGTTCTCGTCGATGAAAATCGCCATCGCTATCACTGGGCCATTGAAAATGGCGTGGTTCACAGCGACTACCCCGGCACCGTGGCATTTACCCATATCGTCTAATTTCTGGCAGGGCTGAAAATGAAACTGATATTTCCTGATAAATTTATGTGGGGTAGCGCCGCTTCCGCGACCCAAACCGAAGGGGCTAGCCAGCAGTTCGGTAAAGGCAAGAACGTTTGGGATCGCTGGTTTGAACTGGAGCCAGAGCGATTTCACCGCCGCGTCGGGCCGCAGGATACCTCGCAGTTCTATAAGAATATGCACGAGGATATCGCTTACTTAACGGCAACCGGACATAACTCATTTCGTACCTCAATTAGCTGGTCGCGCCTGTATCCCTTAGGCACTGGTGAGATAAATCCCCAGGCGGTCGATTTTTATAATGAAATGATTGATGAGTTAATTCGCAACGGCATTACGCCGATAATTAACCTCTTCCATTTTGATATGCCGATAGCGATGCAGGAGATCGGCGGATTTGAAAATGAACAAGTGGCGCATCATTTTGCCGATTATGCCGCAAGCTGTTTCCGTCTATTTGGCGACAGAGTTAAATACTGGTTCACCTTCAACGAGCCGATTGTCCACGTAGAAGGCGGCTATTTATACAATTTCCATTATCCTAACCGGATGGACCCGGAGGCGGCAGTACAGGTCGCCTTTAATACCTTATATGCCAGCGCACTGGCTATTGCACAGTACCGTGAACAGCAGCAGGACGGGAAAATAGGGATCGCTTTAAATCTGACGCCGTCTTACCCACGCAGCCAGCATCCGGCCGATCTGCGCGCGGCGGAAATTGCCGATCTATTTTGCAACCGCTCGTTCCTCGATCCGGCAGTCAAAGGCGAGTTCCCCAGCGAACTGGTGGCACTGCTGAAAAAACATCAGCTACTGGGGCAAATGCCCCCGCATGCTTGCGAGGTGATCCGCCGCCATACCGTCGATTTTTTAGGGGTGAATTACTACCATCCTCGTCGGGTATGCGCCCGCAGTTCTCTGCCTAATCCAGAAGCGCCGTTTACGCCTGAATACTATTTTGATAACTACACCATGCCTGGCAGCCGAATTAACGAGGATAAGAACTGGGAAATATACGAGAAAGGGCTTTACGATATCGCGCTTAATATCCGCGATAATTACGGCAATATTCCCTGGATGGTATCTGAGAATGGCTTTGGCGTGAAAGATGAGCGCAAGCGTATCGTGAATGGCGAGCTGAACGATGATTACCGCATTCAGTTCTATCGCGATCACCTGCTCTGGCTGCATAAAGGGATTCAGGAAGGGAGCCAGTGCTTTGGTTATCATGTCTGGACGTTTATTGATAACTGGTCGTGGTCTAACGCTTACCGGAATCGCTATGGGCTGGTTTCGCTCGATCTCTCCACAGGCAATAAGCTGATTAAAAAAAGCGGTTACTGGTTTAAAGCGTTACACGACGCCAATGGCTTTGACCACTAAGCGCCTTGCCGGATGGCGCTACGCTTATCCGGCCTACGTTATATTTTGTCGGCCCGATAAGGTGTAAGCCGCCATCAGGCATTGCTGTGACATTGCCGGATGGCGCTGCGCTTATCCGGCCTACGTTATATTTTGTCGGCCTGATAAGGCGTAAGCCGCCATCAGGCATGGTGTTTAGTGTCTACGCCACCTGAAATGCAATATCACGTAGCGTTTCCTGTGTGCGCCAGCTAAGTGGTATAGTGGTTTTATTTGCATATTCAAAATAGCGAAATGACCGATAATTCTCTGAAATATAAAATAATATTTAATGATATAAGAAGCAAAATCATTACAGGTTATTATAGTATCAACCAGCAACTTCCTCTGGAAAAGGAGCTGGGCAGCCTCTATAACGCCAGCAGAATTACGGTCAAAAAAGCGATGGATTTACTGGTCAACGACGGGCTTATTATTAAGCGCAGGGGCGTCGGGTCGTTTGTTAAGGGCGCAGCCTCGCTGGCAGGAAATATGCCGCTGAACAGCAAAAATTTCGGTTTTTCTGCGGCTCACCCAGAAGAATCGGTATCAACCAAACTGGTTCAGTTTAGCGTCGTCCACCCTCAAGAAAATAGCGTTAAATATCTTCATATCGACTCCAACGATTTTGTTTATCAGTTTATTCGTGTCCGTTACGTTGATAAGCAACCTTATTGCATTGAATATACCGATATTCCCGTAACGCTCTTTCCCGGTATTCGTATCGATAATCTGATGGACTCGGTTTATCGCTATATTGAAGTCGAAACTAATTTCTCCATCCAAAGCCAGCACCAGACTTTACGGGCATGTCGAGCCAATACGCTGGAAGTGGAGAATCTCGCGATTAATCCCGTCGATCCCATCATGGAAATTGAGCAAGTGTCGTATCTGGATAATGGCCTGCCGTTTGAATACAGCATTATCCACTACCGTCACGATCGCTACGAACTTCAGCACGTCAATATTAATAGTTAAAATAGATATCCTCCGGCATAGCCGGAGGTTTTTCAGATAGGTTACACCCGTAAATTGTGCGTAATGCCAGCACGACTTCGAATAAAAGGATCAGAACCAGGTTTCAAGTTGCACACCAAACAGCAGAACGCCGCCATTACGATAACCCTCGCTACCCAATGTATCGGAGGTAGAGTAGTTATCCAACGACTTATCCCAGTTCATGTAAGTTGCGAAAAAGCGAATTTCCGGGCGCTCAAATAAATCGGTGACATTATGCATTTTAAAGGTTGGGGCAAAGGTTAATTTCATATAACTACCGTTGACCGACTGACGACCATTAAAGCCCTTAGGGTCGATATTCATATATTGATAACTAGCTTCATATTGCAGGGCGAAGTTTTGGTTGATCTCCTGAATAAACCGCGAGTTAAGGGTTACCCAAAAATAGTGGTCGTCACTGAGATAACGGTTATTGCTGCTTTGTGTAACCAGCAATGGTGCCCAACTGAATTGGCCGTTAAGTGGCGTGACTCCGTAAGAGGCAAATTTGACGGTCCAGGCATCGTCAATCAAGTAACCATCAGAACCCGGACCGCGAACTTCCGCGCCAAGTCCTTTGCCGTACAGTAGCACGGTCTTTGACGAACCAGGCCCCAATCCGTAAAAACTGTCGCCATGATAAGCCAGCATGGTATTAATACCGCTCGACGCGGCCTTATCCGTCGCCAGACCATCATTAATCCGTTTATTATTATCTTTCGCGTAAAGACCATTGAGCATCCATTGCCACGGCCCAAGTCGGTTATTCAACGTAAATGTGTAGTTCTGAATAAAGGTATTATCCGCTCCGGTCATGTTGTTATATTCAACATTTTCCATGGTATCGATATCATCAAAGTTACGCCCATAGACCGAGAAATTCGTTTTAACATCCCCCCAAAAATTGACGTCGTAAACTCCGGCGCCGGTGCCGATCAGGTTCATCATATCGGAATCAAGCCAATGGATATCGAAGTTGTCGCGATCTTCACGTTTTCCCGCCCACAAGGTCGCTTTTTGAAATGGCCCGCTAAAGGTTGGCATATCGCTCATTTCAACAAAAGCCTGCCGCACATTCATCTGTCCGTTAAAAGAGCTGTCGGTATTGTAAGTTTTATCCCATTCAGCAATTTTCATGTAGTAACGCAGTTTTGCATTATTTTCATACTGACGGAGATAATTCATATCTGCCGTCACATAAGTATCAGACTCATTGCCCAGGCGCCCAACGCTACCGCCAGAGCTACCGGCTGGCGTCATTGAAGGGCCGACAGTGGTGGTGTTGCCCTGCTTACTGCTGAGAATGCCAGTGCGCGCGTAGCCGCCAAATTTCAGCTCCGTCATTTGCCCGCCCGAAGCCTCTTGACTAAAAGCTGGAGACGTTGTCAGCGCAATGTCGCTGTGAGGTTGTCGCACGGTGCGTAATTCTTCCTGCGCTTGTGCCGCACTTCGCTCCGCCGCTGCGGCTCGCTTTTCGGCCTGATTGATTTTCTGTTCCGCCAGCGATAATTGCGATCGTGACTGATGGAGTTCTTGCTCTAGTTTTTCCAGACGCGCACTAATGTCACTCAGAGTCAGTTCTGCGCTGTACCCAACGCAGGGTAAAAGTAATGCACCAAAGGCAAGATTATTTATTTTCATTGTATTTTCTCATAAGCCAGCAGACGTGCGCGGGCAATAAGAAACCCTACGCACTACTGCGCATATATAATCATTAATAATTAGCGAATTACGCTATGCTATTATTATTTAATTTCACTTTATTATCCGTGGGCGATTTATTCACATTGACCAACAGGGAGGTTAAAGTAAAGGCGAAAATAAATACCGCGATCCCCACACAGACATAACTTACGACCTGGTAGCGGTCATAGATATACATTAACGGTGATAACAACACTGCCAGACCGTAAGAATTGGCTTTGACCGATAATAAAGAGAGCACCATTCCGCCCAGCGCCGAGCTGGTTAACATGATGGCGATAGCACGAACGCCGGAGCGCATCACAATCCCAAATAGCGCAGGTTCTGAAACCCCTAATAACTGAGTGGCAGTAGCGGAAACCCCCGCCGTTTTAAATGCCGGATTACGGGATTTCAAAGAGATCGCCAGACATACGGCGGCATTGGCAAAACCATACATCGCGCAAACGGTGATGAGCGGGTTAAAACCCGTACCAGCAATAAGTGAGGTTTCAATCATGATGAACATATGGTGCATACCGGTCATCACCGCAATAGGATAGATAAACCCGATCAGCAAACCACCAATACCCGCAGGCAAGGAGAGGAACTTCTGAATTGCCTGAATCGCATAATATTCAAAACCGTGTACCAGTGGCCCCAACACCAGCAAAGCGATGATCACCGATAATAAGATCACGACAAATGGCGTGAAGATCAGATCCATCGAGTTCGGCATAATTCTGCGCAGAACAATCTCTAATTTTGCGCCGATAATCCCAGTGATCAACGCTGTCAAAATCGATCCCTGATAACCCACCAGTGGAATAAAACCAAACACGTAGATAGGGCTGGCATGACCATAAGCCACCTCATAGGCGTTAGGCAACGCAGGAGAGACGAGCATCAGACCAATAAGAAAACCGATAATTGGCATACCGCCGAATTTTTTAAATGCAGACCAACAAATAAACGCCGCCAAAAACGCAAACGAGGTATCACATAATACAGTCGCTAACGTTTTCAGATATAGGGGGATATTTTCAGTATTACTACCAAAATAGGCCAGCACAGTGTCATTGAATAAGACCCCTTTCAGGCCGAGGAAAAGGCCGGTTGCGCCAAGTATGGGGACAATTGGCACAAAAACGTCGGATAAATTACGAATTCCCCGCTGTAGCGGGTTTCCGCTCTGGCATGTCATCTCGTCTTTGCTCACCTCACTGACATTAAATGCAGCGGCCAACTCACTATAGACTTTATTGACAATTCCGACGCCGAGTATAATTTGATATTGCCCAGAATTAAAAAAAACGCCTTTTACTTCACTAATATTGCGAATTTTTTCATCATCAATACGTTTTCGGTCTTTGACCTGCAAGCGTAAACGTGTGGCACAGTGCGTTGCTGATATAATATTTTCAACACCAATGACATTGACTATTTCGACAGCTATATTTTTAAACTTGCTCATTTTCACATCCCTTTAATAAGAATGGTCTGGTAAGGTTGCAGACAAGAATTGACGCTATCATAGTTATTAAGCAGCACTTCACCTGTGGGTATCATATAAGGCAGAGGCTGGTCGCTCATATTGGTTATGGAGATAAACCGCTGGCTTCCCGCGCTTCTTACATAAGCAATAATGTCATCGGCTTCCGTTTCCAGTGGCGTGAATGCCCCGTAAATCAGCACGTCCGGGAAAATTTTATTACGCAGTTCAATCATTCGTTGATAGAAGTGGAACACCGAATTTGTCTGTTGCAGCTGATCTTCAGCATTGACGGTAAAGTCGCGGGTGGAAAATTCTAGCCATGGCTGCGCACCGTCATTGAAACCACCATAACTATTGTTCGCCCACGGCATAGGGGTACGCGTGTTATCGCGGGAGCGCTGGTTAACAAACGCCAGAGACTGTTCCGGGGTAAAGCCTTCGGCTATTGCACGGTGATAATTATCAATACTGGATATGTCATTAAATTGTTCAATACTGTCACGGCTGAAGTTGGTCATCCCCAACTCCTGACCTTGATAAATATACGGGGTTCCATGCATAAAGAAATACATTGCCGCCAGCGCTTTCGCCCCTGTCGCATTATGGAAATCAGGATTGCGAATCAACTTTGAGAGCGCACGAGGTTGATCATGGTTTTCAATAAAGGTAGTGCCCCAGCCAGAGTTAATAAATGCCTTCTGGCTGGCAAACAACGTTTCTTTAAACTCTTTCACCGTCCAGTGACGGCGGCGGAACCATTCGGAACCGCTTTCCACATCTATATCAGCGGCGTGAAAATCAAAAATCATATCGAAGTAACCATCAGGGCCGATAAAACGATCGTACTCCGCCAAAGAAACTCCCGGCGCTTCCCCCACCGTGACACAGGCAAAACGGTGGAAAGTCCGCGCTTTTAACTCATTGAGGAAAACCTCAATCCCCGGACGATTACGCGATTTCTTTTTGATGGAAACCAGACCATCAACTCCGTCGGTAGGCAGGGAACCATAATCCTGATCCTTTTTAATAAAGGTAATCGCATCCACCCTAAATCCCGCAATACCTTTTTCCAGCCACCAATTGATCATGGTGTAGATCTCTTCACGCAACGCCGGGTTTTCCCAATTCAGATCCGGCTGTTTGCGATGGAAGGTATGCAGATAGTATTTATCTTCACCAGGTACTTTTTCCCACGCGCTACCACCGAAAATCGATCGCCAGTTATTCGGTGCTGCGCCAGCAATGCCAGATTTGAAAATATAGTAATCGCGATAGGGAGAAAGCGGCTGTGCCAGCGCATCCTGAAACCACGGATGCTCGTCACTGGTATGGTTCACCACCAGGTCGATCATTATCTGAATACCGTGCGCACGGGCTTGTACGATCAGATCGTCGACATCCTGCATCGAACCAAAATCCGGGTTCACCGCATAATAATCGGCAATATCATAGCCATTATCCGCCATCGGCGATTGATAAAAAGGCGACACCCAGATCATGGTGATACCGAGTTTTTGCAAATAGGGCAGCTTAGCGATGATGCCTTTAATGTCGCCAATGCCGTCGTTATTGCTGTCATAAAAGCTCTTCGGATAGACCTGATAGATTACTGCTTCTTTCCACCATACCTGGTGAATGGATGACTCTGACATAATTCCCTCTCTGGATATGAAATCGATACCATATTGTTTGAAAAAAAATTCAAGCTGACTGGCGGATCACCAGTTCAGGTTTCAGCAGCGCGGCATCGTACTGATACTTCTGGCCATGAATTAACGCCAACAAGTACTCCGCAGACACCTTGCCCAACGCAGCAATCGGCTGGCTAACCGTGGTTAACGGGATATTGAGCATTTCGGCGACAGGCAGATTATCAAAGCCGACGACCGCAATATTTTCCGGCACTCGTAGACCGTTCGCCGTCAACGTGGAGATAATCCCGCAGGCAACTTCGTCACTCCCCGCAAAGATGGCATCAGGACGCAGGGGCATTTGCAGTATTTCTCTGGCTATCGCCTGACCATCCTGGTAGGTATGTTGATGGCGGAAAAGCCACTCTTCGTTAACGGTCAAACCCGCTTCTTTCATCGCTGTCAAAAAACCGCTATTTCTGCGGCTACCGTGGCCTTTTTGCTGAAAGCCACCGCCGGTAGAGTACGCAATATGGCGATAACCTTTTGCGATCAAATAGTGGATCGCATGATAAGTCGCACTCCTGTCATCCACCCGAACAGCGGGCAACATTGAGGTTTCACTGCCAGCATTACACAAAAGGATTGGCCCATATTTTTGATATTCTTCAATTACCTGGGGTTCACTTTCCACGGCACAGAGGATCAGACCGTCGATTATTTTTTTCTTTAATAAATCAAGGCAGTTTTTTTCTTCGCCGGGGCTATTGTGGTTCTGGACTATCAGCACCGAGTAGCCATTTTTACGCGCGGTACTTTCAAGCGCATCAACTAAGCTGGCGAAAAAGGGGTTGGTGATCCGCGAAATCAGCACGCCAATACGTTGGCTTTTGACGCCACGCATTTGCTGCGCTGCCGTGCTGGGTTCATAATCCAGCGCCTTCATGGCTGACAGAATTTTTTCTCTTTTATCATCAGAGATATAGGGATGATTATTAAGAAATCGTGAGACGGTGGTGACTGATAAACCCGCTTTTTCAGCGACATCTTTGATAGTAGCCATAGTAAATTATGAAATCGATATCAGAATGCTCACGAAAATAAGGGATAACGAAGGCGTAAAGCAATACAATTTATTGAAAACATGATTAGCCTCACAAAATGTTTAGCGACAAATTTTTTATATCTCATTTAACAAAAATGATCCCGCCCGAAACCCTTTCTATTTTCGTTCTTTGACTATTCCTCGGGTCTAAAAATTATGTTTTAATTTGCTAAACCGGTTTAACAAAGTTTAGCCAGAAAGGATTAACCATGAACAGAAAAGTATGGGTTATCGGCGATGCAGTCGTTGATTTGCTGCCGGAAAGCGAAGGATGTTTGCGAAAATGCCCCGGTGGCGCGCCCGCAAATGTGGCTGTAGGTATTGCTCGACTCGGTGGTAATAGCGGTTTTATCGGCCGTGTTGGCGATGACCCTTTTGGTCATTTCATGCACAGCACACTGAGGCAGGAAAATGTAGATATTGCGCATATGTCTTTTGATAGCGAACAGCGCACCTCTACCGTGGTAGTTGATCTTAATGAGCAGGGTGAACGAACTTTTACTTTTATGGTGCGCCCCAGCGCCGATTTGTTTTTACAGCAAAGCGATCTCCCGACATTTTCCGCTGAACAATGGCTCCATATTTGCTCTATTGCACTGAGTGCGGAACCCAGTCGAAGCACCACGTTCGCCGCGATAGATAAGATAAAAAGTGCGGGGGGATACCTCAGTTTCGATCCCAATATTCGAACCGATCTATGGTCAGATCAGCAGCAACTACGTGAGAATATTGAACGTGCGCTAACTCTGGCGAATGTGGTTAAGCTGTCGGAGGAAGAACTGTTTTTTATTAGCGGCCACGACGTATTGCTTGAAGGGATTACCCAACTGGTGCAACGTTTCAAATTAGAACTCTTGCTGGTTACAAGGGGGAAAGAGGGGGTATCCGTTGCCTTCCGTGGGCAAATTATTGATTACCCTTCTCGTCCGACAATCAGTATTGATACGACGGGTGCTGGCGATGCCTTTGTCGCCGGTCTGCTTTTCAGTCTTGCAACTCATGGGATGCCGGATAATTTACAAACACTGGAACAAGATATCAGGCTGGCACAAACCTGCGGCGCACTGGCAACAACCGCTAAAGGCGCAATGACCGCCCTTCCCCGCATGGATGAGCTATTGGCTCGTTTTCGCCTTGAAGACACCGATAACAACGCGTATGCCGGATCGGTTCAAAACATGATGGTAGATTAACAGGTCGCATTCCCGACATTTTCAATTTAAATTAAACCGGTTTAGCCGATTTCATTTCATGCAGCAGAAAATATCTCTGCTGCAAAAATAAAAATGGGTACGAAATAATGTCACTACCATCACATTTGCCTGCTATTTTACACGCGATTACACAAAATCGCCCACGCGCGCTGGCCGATAATCATTATCCTCAGTGGCATCATGCTCCCGTTACCGGGCTAATGAATGATCCCAACGGATTTATTCAGTTTGCCGGACAGTACCACCTATTTTATCAGTGGAACCCGCTCGCCTGCGATCATTCCTTCAAGTGTTGGGGACACTGGACTTCCTTCGACCTCGTGCATTGGCGACATGAGCCTATCGCCCTTTTGCCTGACGAAGAGTATGACCGTAATGGCTGCTACTCCGGTAGCGCCGTTGAACAGGACGGGATGCTGAGACTTTGCTACACCGGTAACGTGAAATTTGCTGACGGTAGCCGTACCGCCTGGCAGTGTATGGCGACACAGAATGCCGACGGTACTTTTAGCAAACAAGGCCCCGTGTTGCCCCTCCCTGAGGGATATACCGGGCATGTTCGCGATCCAAAAGTCTGGCAGCACAACGACCGCTGGTACATGGTGCTGGGCGCTCAGGATTTACAGCATCGCGGTAAAGTGCTGCTGTTTAGTTCCACCGATTTGCAGCAATGGCATAGTCATGGCGAAATTGCTGGCTACGGCCACAGTGGCCTGGAAGAGAGCGGCTATATGTGGGAGTGTCCCGATCTGTTCCCGCTCGGTGAGGAACATATACTGATTTGTTGCCCACAGGGTTTGCCTCGTGAAGCGCGTCGCTTCCTCAATACCTACCCTGTCGTGTGGATGCGGGGTCACTTTGACTATGTCCACGCCACATTGGATTATGGCCCACTGCATGAAGTCGACAGCGGCTTCGAATTCTATGCGCCACAAACCATGATGTCAGAGGATGGACGCCGCTTACTGGTGGGTTGGATGGGCGTTCCTGACGGAGAAGAGACGAGCCAGCCAACGTGCGAGCAAGGTTGGATCCATCAGATGACCTGTTTACGTGAACTGAGCTGGCACAACGGCACGCTGTATCAACGTCCGCTGCGAGAATTAACCACCTTACGCGGCGAAATGCATCAGTGGCAGGGAAACACGCTGTCACTACAGCCAGCAGAATTATCGTTTGAGATTGCCTCGGGTAGCGAAATGGCGCTCGACTTCGCCGGCGTATTGACCCTCACCGTTAACAGCGACGGGCTTCAACTTGCGCGCCCAAGCCTCCAGTCTGCTGAAATGCACCATCGTTACTGGAGAGGTACGGTGCGCAGTTTGCAGATCCTGATTGACCGTTCCAGCGTAGAGATTTTCATCAACGATGGTGAAGGTGTGATGAGCAGCCGCTTCTTCCCCAGCTATCCCGGACAACTCACTTTCAGTGGCTCGATGCCCGTGGCATTCCGTTACTGGTTACTACGGTCATGCATGATAGAATACGCGCCTTAAATTACAGTTTCTTTTGCGATGATGAAAACCAAACGCGTTACGATACAAGATATTGCCAACATGGCTGGGGTCTCAAAAGCGACCGCTAGCCTGGTACTTAATGGTCGAGGTAAAGAGCTACGCGTTGCGCAAGAGACGCGTAAACGCGTGCTGGCTATCGCTCGCGAACAACATTATCAACCGAGCATTCACGCCCGCTCGTTACGCGATAATCGCAGCCATACCATTGGTCTTATCGTGCCGGAAATCACTAATTATGGGTTTGCCGTTTTCTCACACGAGCTGGAGATGCTGTGCCGTGAGGCCGGCGTCCAATTAATTATTGCCTGCACTGATGAAAACCCCGCCCAGGAGAGCATCGCAGTTAACAATATGGTTGCCCGCCAGGTTGATGGTTTGATTGTCGCATCCTGTCTGTATAGCGATGCCGACTACCTAAAACTGAGCGAGCAGTTACCCATCGTGTTGTTTGACCGCCGTCCAGGCGGAAGCACCTTACCCCTGGTGATGACCGACTCCATCGCCCCGACGACAGAACTGATATCGCGCATTGCACCGCTGCATAAAGATGAATTCTGGTTTCTCGGAGGTCAGCCTCGATTATCGCCCACCCAGGACCGGTTGGCCGGGTTCACTGAGGGGTTGATGAAGGCAGGCGTTGCTCTGCAACCCGAATGGGTGAGTCATGGTAACTACCATCCAAGCTCTGGCTATGAGATGTTTGCGGCGCTCTGCGCGCGCCTCGGACGGCCGCCGAAAGCGGTGTTCACCGCAGCCTGTGGGTTACTGGAGGGGGTGCTGCGCTATATGAGTCAGCATCATTTGTTGGCTTCCGATATCCATCTGGCCAGTTTCGACGATCATTATTTGTATGATTCTCTCTCCCTGCGCGTTGATACTATCCGGCAGGACAATCGCCAGTTAGCCTGGCACTGCTATGATCTCGTAAGCCATCTCATTGATGGAAAAACACCGCAGACACTACAGCGTTTTCTACCTGCAACTTTGCAGATTCGTTATCAGTAATCCCGCCCGGCCTTCAGCGCTATCCAAAAAAAAACGACCCTAAGAAAGGGTCGTTCGTCGCTCATAAACCCGGTATTCCGTTCACTTAACCTATCTTAAGTGAACGGGCTTAACCGTTAAGCCGCTTTTTCAGCGCAGAAGTATTACTTCTTCTTCGCTTTCGGATTCGGCAGGTCAGTAATGCTACCTTCGTACACTTCTGCGGCCAGGCCAACAGATTCGTGCAGGGTCGGGTGAGCATGGATGGTCAGCGCGATATCTTCGGCATCACAACCCATTTCGATAGCCAGACCGATTTCACCCAGCAGCTCGCCGCCGTTAGTACCGACAATCGCACCACCGATAACACGGTGAGATTCTTTGTCGAAGATCAGTTTGGTCATACCGTCTGCGCAGTCGGAAGCGATAGCACGGCCAGAAGCAGCCCACGGGAAGGTGGCGGTTTCGTAGCTGATGCCTTTTTCTTTCGCTTCTTTCTCGGTCAGGCCAACCCATGCCACTTCTGGTTCAGTGTAGGCAATAGATGGAATGACTTTCGGGTCGAAGTAGTGTTTCTTACCGGCGATAACTTCAGCGGCAACGTGACCTTCGTGAACACCTTTGTGCGCCAGCATTGGCTGACCGACGATATCGCCGATAGCAAAGATGTGCGGCACGTTAGTGCGCAGCTGTTTGTCAACGCGGATGAAGCCACGGTCGTCCACTTCCACGCCAGCTTTGCCCGCGTCGAGGTTTTTACCGTTCGGCACACGGCCAATCGCAACCAGCACGGCGTCGTAGCGCTGCGCTTCTTTAGGCGCTTTTTTGCCTTCCATGGAAACGTAAATACCGTCTTCTTTCGCTTCAACGGCAGTTACTTTGGTTTCCAGCATCAGGTTGAATTTCTTGCTGATGCGCTTGGTGAAGACTTTCACCACGTCTTTGTCGGCAGCCGGGATAACCTGGTCGAACATTTCAACCACGTCAATCTCTGAACCCAGCGCGTGATATACGGTCCCCATTTCCAGACCGATGATACCACCGCCCATAACCAGCAGACGTTTAGGAACTTCTTTCAGTTCCAGAGCATCAGTGGAGTCCCACACACGAGGATCTTCATGTGGAATGAATGGCAGTTCGATCGGACGGGAGCCCGCCGCGATGATCGCGTTGTCGAAGTTGATCACGGTTTTGCCGTTTTCGCCTTCAACTTCCAGGGTGTTAGCCCCGGTAAATTTACCCAGACCGTTGACCACTTTCACTTTACGGCCTTTCGCCATACCAGCCAGACCACCGGTCAGCTGCGTGATCACTTTCTCTTTCCAGGTACGAATTTTGTCGATATCGGTTTTCGGCTCGCCGAAGACGATACCGTGCTCAGCCATTGCTTTGGCTTCTTCGATAACTTTTGCTACGTGCAGCAGTGCTTTAGAAGGGATACAGCCGACGTTCAGACAAACACCACCGAGGGTGCTGTAACGTTCTACGATGACGGTCTCCAGACCTAAATCCGCGCAACGGAAAGCAGCAGAGTAGCCTGCCGGGCCCGCCCCAAGTACCACGACCTGAGTTTTAATTTCAGTACTCATCATGACCTCTTAATTATTTCCGGCGGTCCTGGGTACTCTTGTCGCCCATATCCACCGGGACGTTCTATCCGTGTTTATAGTACAAAATTGTTAACAATTTTGAAACAACAAACGGCAAACGAATTTGTCCTTTATTGCTGATAACCCCAAAAATACGAAGAGATTATCAGAAAAAAGCCGGCCGTCAGGCCGGCTTTTTCAATTACATCACCAGCCGACGAATGTCAGACAGGGTGTTGTTGATGATGGTAATGAAGCGCGCACCATCAGCACCGTCAATCACACGGTGGTCGAAGGACAGAGAAATCGGCATCATCAGACGCGGAACGAACTCTTTCCCATTCCATACCGGCTCCATTGCCGATTTGGACACACCGAGGATAGCCACTTCCGGCGCGTTCACAATCGGAGCGAAGTGGGTAGTCCCCAGACCGCCGATGCTAGAGATAGTGAAGCAACCGCCCTGCATTTCGCCAGCAGTCAGCTTACCATCACGCGCTTTCTTGGAGATGGTGGTCAGTTCACGAGACAGCTCGGTGATGCTCTTCTTGTTCACGTCTTTAAAGACTGGAACCACCAGGCCGTTCGGGGTATCAACTGCCACACCGATGTTGATGTATTTCTTCAGCGTCAGACGCTGGCCGTCTTCAGACAGGGAGCTGTTGAAGCGTGGCATCTGCTCAAGCGCCGCAGCAACCGCCTTCATGATGAAGACCACTGGGGTGAATTTCACGTCCAGTTTGCGTTTCTCAGCTTCTGCGTTCTGCTGTTTACGGAACGCTTCCAGGTCAGTGATATCGGTTTTGTCGAAGTGGGTAACGTGCGGGATCATCACCCAGTTACGGCTCAGGTTAGCACCAGAGATTTTCTGGATACGACCCAGTTCCACTTCTTCGATTTCACCAAACTTGCTGAAGTCCACTTTCGGCCATGGCAGCATCCCAGGGATACCACCACCAGCCGCCGCCGGTGCTGCGTCAGCGCGTTTAATAGCGTCTTTCACGTAAGCCTGTACGTCTTCGCGCAGGATACGGCCTTTACGACCCGTGCCCTTCACTTTCGCCAAGTTAACACCGAACTCGCGCGCCAGGCGACGAATCACCGGAGTTGCGTGAACGTAAGCGTCGTTTTCTGCGAAGTCAGATTTGCCTTCAGCTTTCGCCGCAGGCGCCGGAGCGGCAGCTTGCGCTGGGGCCGCAGCCGGTGCTGGAGCTGCCGCCTGAGCTGGAGCCGCAGCCGGTGCGGCGCCTTCTACTTCGAAGACCATAATCAGAGAACCGGTTTTCACTTTGTCGCCGGTGCTGATTTTGATTTCTTTTACCGTACCCGCGAACGGAGCCGGAACTTCCATAGAGGCTTTGTCGCCTTCTACGGTGATAAGAGACTGTTCTGCTTCGATTTTGTCGCCAACTTTAACCATCACTTCGGTGACTTCAACTTCGTCACCGCCGATGTCTGGTACGTTAACGTCTTTCGCGCCACCCGCAGCCGCTGGTGCAGCCGCCGCCGGAGCAGCCGCCTGTGCAGGCGCGGCAGCAGGTGCAGAACCCGCCACTTCGAATACCATGATCAGTGAGCCGGTAGACACTTTGTCGCCGGTGTTCACTTTAATTTCTTTCACAGTACCGGCGAACGGTGCTGGGACTTCCATCGAAGCTTTATCGCCTTCTACGGTGATAAGAGACTGTTCAGCGGCAACGGTGTCGCCCACTTTCACCAGGATCTCAGTCACTTCGACTTCATCACCACCGATGTCCGGTACGTGAACGTCTTTTGCCGCTGCCGCAGCAGGTGCTGCTGCCGGAGCTGCTTCTTTCTTCTCTTCTGCCTTAGCAGGTGCAGCATCAGCTGCACCGTCGGCGGAATCGAAAATCATAATAAGTTTACCAGTCTCGGTTTTGTCGCCGACAGAGACTTTAATCTCTTTAACGACGCCAGCCTGTGGAGACGGAACTTCCATAGAGGCTTTGTCACCTTCTACGGTGATAAGCGACTGTTCAGCTTCAACTTTGTCGCCTACTTTGACCAAGATTTCGGTGATTTCAACTTCATCAGACCCGATGTCCGGTACATTGATTTCGATAGCCATTGTTCTTTTACCTCTTACGCCAGACGCGGGTTAACTTTTTCTGCATCGATGTTGAATTTAGTAATTGCGTCAGCAACCACTTTCTTATCGATTTCGCCACGTTTAGCCAGTTCGCCCAGAGCCGCTACAACCACATAAGAAGCGTCAACTTCGAAGTGGTGACGCAGGTTCTCACGGCTGTCGGAACGACCGAAGCCATCAGTACCCAGTACGCGGTAATCGTCAGCTGGAACGTAAGTACGTACCTGCTCAGCGAACAGTTTCATATAGTCAGTAGATGCTACGGCCGGAGCGTCGTTCATCACCTGAGCGATGTACGGAACGCGCGGAGTTTCCATTGGGTGCAGCATGTTCCAGCGTTCACAATCCTGGCCGTCACGCGCCAGTTCAGTGAAGGAGGTTACGCTGTACACATCAGAACCTACGCCGTAGTCTTTCGCCAGGATCTGAGCGGCTTCACGAACGTGACGCAGAATAGAGCCTGAACCCAGCAGCTGAACTTTACCTTTGCTACCTTCGAGGGTTTCGAGTTTGTAGATACCTTTACGGATACCTTCCTCTGCCCCTGCTGGCATTGCCGGCATGTGGTAGTTTTCGTTCAGCGTGGTGATGTAGTAGTAAACGTTCTCTTGTTTCTCACCGTACATACGCTCCAGACCATCGTGCATGATGACCGCAACTTCGTACGCGTAAGACGGATCGTAAGAGATACAGTTCGGGATAGTCAGAGACTGAATGTGGCTGTGACCATCTTCGTGCTGCAAGCCTTCGCCGTTCAGCGTAGTACGACCGGAAGTACCACCGACCAGGAAGCCGCGAGCCTGTTGGTCGCCAGCCTGCCAGCACAGGTCACCGATACGCTGGAACCCGAACATCGAGTAGTAGATGTAGAACGGAATCATCGGCAGGTTGTTAGTGCTGTAAGAGGTCGCAGCCGCCAACCAGGACGCGCCAGCACCCAGTTCGTTAATACCTTCCTGAAGAATCTGACCTTTCTCGTCTTCTTTGTAGTAAGCAACCTGCTCACGGTCTTGCGGGGTGTACTGCTGACCGTTCGGGCTGTAGATACCAATCTGACGGAACAGACCTTCCATACCGAAAGTACGCGCTTCGTCGGCGATGATCGGAACCAGACGGTCTTTAATAGACTTGTTCTTCAGCATCACGTTCAGGGCACGAACGAAAGCGATAGTGGTAGAAATTTCTTTGTTCTGCTCTTCCAGCAGCGGCGCGAAATCTTCCAGCGTTGGCAGCTCAAGCTTCTCGGTGAAGTTCGGCTGACGGCTTGGCAGATAACCGTGCAGTTTCTGACGCTGTGCGTGCAGATAAGTGTGCTCTTCGGAACCTTCAGGGAAGGTCACGTATGGCAGTTTTTCGATGTCTGCATCGGCAACCGGCACGTTGAAACGATCTCGGACGTAGCGTACGCCGTCCATGTTCATTTTCTTAACCTGGTGAGCGATGTTTTTACCTTCAGCGGTATCGCCCATGCCGTAACCTTTAATGGTATGGGCCAGGATTACAGTTGCTTTGCCTTTGGTTTCCTGCGCTTTTTTCAGTGCAGCGTAAACTTTCTTCGGATCATGACCACCACGGTTCAGCGCCCAGATCTGCTCGTCAGTCCAGTCAGCAACCAGTGCAGCGGTTTCTGGATATTTACCGAAGAAGTGTTCACGAACGTAAGCGCCATCTTTGGATTTGAAGGTCTGGTAGTCGCCATCAACGGTTTCGTTCATCAGCTGAATCAGCTTACCGCTGGTGTCTTTACGCAGCAGCTCATCCCAACGACCGCCCCAGATAACCTTGATAACGTTCCAGCCAGCACCCGCGAAGATACCTTCCAGTTCGTTAATGATCTTGCCGTTACCGGTTACTGGGCCATCCAGACGCTGGAGGTTACAGTTGATAACGAAGACCAGGTTGTCCAGTTTTTCGCGGGTGGCGATGGTGATAGCACCCTTGGATTCTGGTTCGTCCATTTCACCGTCGCCCAGGAAGGCGTAAACGGTCTGTTTGGAGGTATCTTTCAGGCCACGGTGTTCCAGATATTTCAGGAATTTAGCCTGGTAGATAGCACCGATTGGACCCAGACCCATTGATACGGTCGGGAACTGCCAGAATTCTGGCATCAGTTTCGGATGCGGGTAAGAGGACAGACCATTACCGTGAACTTCCTGACGGAAGTTGTTCATTTGTTCTTCGGTCAGACGGCCTTCAAGGAACGCACGTGCATAAACGCCCGGAGAGATGTGACCCTGGAAGTACACCAGGTCGCCGCCATCCTGCTCGTTGCGTGCACGGAAGAAGTGGTTGAAGCACACTTCGTAGAAGGTCGCAGAAGACTGGAAGGATGCCATGTGGCCGCCCAGTTCCAGATCTTTTTTGGAGGCGCGCAGAACGGTCATAATCGCGTTCCAGCGGATAGCAGAACGAATACGGCGTTCCAGCTCCAGATTGCCCGGGTATTCCGGTTCATCTTCAACGGCAATAGTGTTGACGTAACCGCTAGTTCCTGCACCTGCCGCTACCTGAACGCCACCTTTACGGGCTTCAGAAAGCAGTTGGTCGATAAGATACTGAGCACGCTCAACACCTTCTTCACGGATGACCGATTCGATCGCCTGTAGCCAGTCGCGAGTTTCGATCGGATCCACGTCATTTGGGAAACGTTCTGACATGGGGGTATTCCTTATCTATCTAGTACGTTGATTTGTCTGGAACCTGTCCCATTGTGCTCTCGCAAAGAACACAATAAGACAGGTTCTGCGTTTAGTTGCTGCGCTCATTTATTGGCGCTTATCACACATCTTTCTGGTAAAACTGCTGCCAGAAAAAACTCAATCCTTTCTCTGCTGGAGGCGGCGTAACGAGCGCTCACGGCGGCTCTGTTCACGGCTTCTGTCCAACAAAATTTCTTCGATAAACGCCAGGTGGCGATGTGACGCTTCACGCGCCTGTTCAGGCTCACCGGCGATAATCGCTTCAAAAATACGGGTACGATGATTGCTGACCAGCGGGAGCATCTCCCGGCGGGCGTACAGCAGTTCAAAGTTTTGGCGAACGTTTTGCGCCAGCATAGGTTCCATACAACGTAGCAGATGTAAGAGAACCACATTATGTGCCGCTTCGGTGACAGCAATTTGATACTGAAGGACGGCATCAGACTCAGCGTCGAGGTCGCCTGATTCTTGAGCCCGTTCAATGGCCTGATGCAGCTCGCGAATACGTACGCGGTCTTCATCAGTACAGCGCAGTGCCGCGTAATAAGCCGCGATACCTTCCAGCGCGTGGCGGGTCTCAAGCAGATCAAACTGAGATTCAGGGTGGTCGGACAAAAGCTCAACCAGCGGATCGCTGAAGCTCTGCCAAAGGCTGCTTTGAACAAAAGTCCCGCCGCCCTGGCGACGAAGCAGAAGCCCCTTAGCTTCAAGGCGTTGAATCGCCTCACGCAGCGAAGGGCGAGAAACGTCGAACTGTTTTGCCAGTTCGCGTTCAGGTGGAAGTTTTTCGCCGGGGCGCAACGTCCCCTCAAGAATCAAAAACTCCAACTGCTGCTCAATCACATCGGATAATTTTGGTTGGCGGATTTTGCTGTAGGCCATAGTTCCCTGTCTCTGCCATTAGCCCGTAGTCAATTGGTCTTACCAATTTCAAGTTCGTAGCGCTAAAGTAACAAAGTATTCACCTTGTGTCCATAAAGGTTTTGATTGAAATCAGTAAACCGGGTGTTTTTTAACAACATTACAGAAGTAACGTTTCAGAAATGTAACTTTACTCAAAAACCAGCTTTACCTATAAAGAAGTACAATTAACGTAATCAGAACAAAAATAAGCACACTGAACCGTTTCAACCCAATAAATACTGAATATTAAATCGACAAGAACGATTAATAATTCATATTCTTCGTAATGTAAGATTTGCATTCTTGCGTGATAACTGTCGGCTTTTTACCCAACCCTTCATCAGCCCTTCATAAAGCAGGTGCATTCCGCATCGCTTACCACTATTCTTCTGATGACGAAAGAGCTTCGCCTCTTTTTAAGAAATGCATTTTGTAAATAAAACAATACAGAAAACGGAATTTCTTAATTACATACGCACAACAGCGTCACCATAATAACCATATACGAGGTTTCACAATGGAAGGTCAACAGCAAGGCTCCCAGCTTAAGCGCGGCCTTAAGAACCGCCATATACAGCTGATTGCGCTGGGCGGCGCTATCGGCACAGGCCTGTTTCTCGGCAGCGCCTCTGTTATTCAATCCGCCGGGCCGGGCATTATTTTGGGCTATGCCATCGCCGGTTTTATTGCCTTTCTGATAATGCGCCAGTTGGGTGAAATGGTCGTCGAGGAGCCGGTAGCTGGCTCTTTCAGCCACTTTGCTTATAAGTACTGGGGGAACTTTGCGGGCTTCGCATCGGGCTGGAACTACTGGGTGCTGTACGTTCTGGTTGCCATGGCTGAACTGACTGCCGTCGGAAAATATGTGCAGTTCTGGTATCCAGAGATCCCAACCTGGGCATCCGCAGCCGTTTTCTTTATCGCCATTAACGCCATCAACCTGACCAACGTTAAGGTGTTCGGCGAGATGGAGTTCTGGTTTGCGATAATCAAAGTTATCGCCGTGATTGCGATGATTTTGTTTGGCGCCTGGCTGCTGTTCAGCGACTCCGCAGGCCCGCAGGCCACCGTGCGTAACCTGTGGGAACAAGGCGGCTTCCTGCCAAACGGCTGGACGGGCCTGGTCATGATGATGGCGATTATTATGTTCTCCTTCGGCGGCCTCGAACTGGTGGGGATCACCGCCGCAGAAGCCGATAACCCGGAGCAAAGCATCCCAAAAGCCACCAACCAGGTTATCTACCGCATCCTGATTTTCTATGTCGGCTCACTGGCGGTACTGCTTTCCCTGATGCCGTGGACGCGCGTCACCGCCGACACCAGCCCGTTCGTGCTGATTTTCCATGAACTCGGCGACTCTTTTGTCGCTAACGCGCTGAATATCGTGGTACTGACGGCAGCACTGTCGGTCTACAACAGTTGCGTATACTGCAACAGCCGTATGCTGTTTGGTCTGGCTCAGCAGGGCAATGCGCCAAAAGCGCTGCTTAATGTCGATAAACGTGGCGTGCCGGTTAACACCATTCTGGTCTCTGCGCTGGTCACTGCGCTGTGCGTGCTGATTAACTATCTGGCTCCTGAGTCAGCCTTCGGCCTGCTGATGGCGCTGGTGGTTTCTGCGCTGGTTATCAACTGGGCGATGATTAGCCTTGCGCATATCAAGTTCCGCAAAGCTAAACAGCAACAGGGCGTAACGACTCGCTTCCCCGCGCTGTTCTATCCGCTGGGTAACTGGGTGTGCCTGGTATTTATGGCGGCGGTGCTGGTCATTATGGTGATGACGCCGGGGATGGCTATCTCCGTCTGGCTGATTCCGGTATGGCTGGTTATTCTTGGCATCGGCTTTATGTTTAAGCAGAAAAGCGCCAAAACCGTTAAAGCGCATTAATCGTGCTAACGCCCTGTATCAGCAACGATACAGGGCGTTCACCCTTCTCGCCAAATCAGCAGCAATTGTGTCCCTATCTCCTCACAGAGATCTGGCGATAAATTCAGATAAACAGTCAGTCAAAGAGAGAATGGGCGATGCGGTAACCGGAGTGCCGGATTCTGGAGGCTATTGCCCGGTAGCGCTACGCTACCGGGCCTACGATACGTTGACGGCAATATCGAATTACACCAACGTTCCGTAAATGGTCAGCAGTGCCATAATCACCACTACCGCATACGAGGTTTTCTTCGCCATCGAGACAGCGGCTTTAGGCGTGGCAACCTTATCCATGTGCGGTTCGCGCACCAGCGAATATTGCGCCAACTGGGTCAGCACCTGGTATTGTGAGGAATGGCGATCGCCCAACGATGCAAACCATGCTGGCAATGCCTTCTCGCCGTGGCCTATCAACGCATAGACCACGCCTATCAAACGCACCGGTATCCAATCCACCACGTGCAAAATGGCATCAATACCAGACTGCAAACGGTGATGCGGCGTTTGATAACGCGCCAGCCAGGACTGCCACGCACGTAAAAACGCATAGCCTATCAGCGCCACCGGCCCCCAGGAGCCGCCGACAACAAACCAGAACAGCGGCGCCAAATAGAAACGGTAGTTAATCCACAGCAGCGCATTTTGCAGCTCGCGCAAATACTCACGCTCATCACACCCCGCCGGAACACCGTGAATCAGCGTCAGTTCGCTCGCCATCGCATCACGGGCGTGGCTATCATCGCGGGAAGCCGCTTTCAGATAAGCATGATAATGCAGGCGCACACGGCCTGCGCCAATGCACAGCAGACCCAGCAAAATCCAGAAAATGAGCTGCGGCACATTGAACAATACGCCGTCCAGCACACTCTGGATAACCGCAACCACGGCCATTGCCACAATCATCATCATCAGCGTCGCGGCGAGCGAATAATGCTTCACCCGACGAAACAATGCCTCTAAGCGGTGATCAAGCTGCCAGTGCTCGCCGAGTTTAAACAGGCGCTCGGCAAACAGCACCAGAAGCGTGGTAAACAACGTCATGTCATCTCCTTATTTGACGAGGGGTGACCAATGCGCGGAAACGAGGCCAGTCAAATGCTGGGCCGGGATCGGTTTTACGCACAGGCGCAATATCGCTGTGGCCGGTTATATTGTCGGCAATCGCAGGGTATTCAGTGATTAACAGCTGGGTTAACGCCGCCAACTGTTGATATTGTGCATCGGTGTAGGCCAGCGTATCAGTGCCTTCTAGCTCAATACCGATAGAAAAATCATTGCAGCGCTCGCGCCCGTGGTAACTCGACACGCCAGCATGCCAGGCACGCTTATCAAAGGGAACGTACTGCACAATTTCGCCATCCCGACGGATCAAACAGTGCGCAGACACCCGCAGATGGGCGATTTCAGCAAAGAAAGGATCGGCGGAGGGATCGAGCGTACCGGTAAACAGGGCGTCAATCCAGGGGCCGCCAAACTGCCCCGGCGGTAGACTAATATTATGTACAACCAGCAGCGATGGGGTTTCGTCCTCCGGGCGGCAATCGTGATGTGCAGACGGCACGTGCCGAACGCCCACCAGCCAGCCCTTATCTAACAGCATGCTGGATCTCCTTATGTGTGGTGCTGATACTCGCTTCAGAGTAGCATGTTTCAATCTTTCGCATCGTTACCAATTTGGAGCTTTATCATGCCGCCTCGCCGCTATAACCCAGACCATCGACGTGACGCGCTACTGGAACGTATCAACCTCGATATCCCTAACGCCGTCGCGCAAGCGCTACGCGAAGACCTGGGAGGAGAAGTCGATGCCCAGAATGATATTACCGCACAACTCTTGCCGGAAAAAACACAGTCTCATGCCATCGTTATTACCCGTGAAGACGGTGTATTTTGTGGCAAACGCTGGGTTGAAGAGGTCTTTATCCAATTGGCTGGCGACGACGTCACCCTGACATGGCACGTTGATGACGGCGATGCGATCATCGCAGACCAACCGCTGTTTGAAATTATCGGCCCATCCCGCATCCTGCTGACCGGCGAGCGCACCGCCTTAAACTTTGTGCAGACGCTCTCTGGCGTGGCCAGCGAAGTGCGTAAATACGTCAAGCTACTGGAAGGCACGCACACGCAACTGCTGGACACCCGCAAAACCCTGCCAGGCCTGCGTACCGCGCTAAAATACGCCGTGCTGTGCGGCGGCGGCGCGAACCATCGTCTGGGGTTATCCGATGCGTTCCTGATTAAAGAAAACCACATTATTGCTTCGGGTTCCGTACGTCAGGCGGTAGAAAAAGCCTTCTGGCTGCACCCGGATGTGCCGGTAGAAGTGGAAGTCGAAACCCTGCAAGAGCTGCGCGAAGCGCTGAAAGCCGGGGCTGATATCATCATGCTCGACAACTTTGATACCGAGCAAATGCGCAAAGCGGTGAACATCACCCAGGGCCAGGCACAGCTGGAAGTTTCCGGCAACGTCACCTTCGACACCATCCGCGAGTTCGCCGAAACCGGCGTTAATTTTATCTCCGTCGGCGCACTGACCAAACATGTCCGTGCGCTCGACCTGTCGATGCGTTTTCGCTAGTCCCCTCATGCCCTCCTGATGAGGGCATTTTTCCGAGCCTCGTTCCAGTTATGCTTGCACCACTGCAAACGGCTGAAAAACACTGGAACGCGGCATCCTGAATCACTTTTTGCCCCTCGCGCCCCCTTTCCCCCTCTGACACAGTGGCTCCGAACTTAGCAAGGAGCAAACCATGAACAAACAGCAGGGCTTCACCCTCATTGAATTAATGGTGGTCATCGGGATCATCGCTATTCTCAGCGCTATCGGGATTCCGGCCTATCAAAACTACCTGCGTAAAGCCGCCCTTACCGACATGCTACAAACCTTCGTCCCCTACCGTACGGCAATTGAACTGTGTGCTCTCGATCGCGGAGGCGTCGCCAACTGCGATGCGGGCAGCAACGGCATTCCATCAGCCACCACCACGCGCTATGTCTCAGAAATGAGCGTGACGCAAGGTACTGTCACAATGACCGGCCAGGAAAGCCTCAATGGCTTAAGCGTTACGCTGGTTCCCCGTTGGGATAACGCCAATGGCATCACTGGCTGGCAACGTACCTGCGCGATTCAGAGCGACAGCGCGCTACAGCAAGCCTGTGCAGATGTTTTCCGCTTTGACGCCCAGTAACAGAGGGGAAAACAATGAAACCGGAACAGTTACTCACCCTATGCCAGCGCCATCGTGCCGTACTGCTGGCTAACGAAGCCGAAACGCTTAACATCGCTGTTGTGGGCACTCCACCGGGCGAGCTGATGGACTCGCTGCGTTTTGCCACCCAAAAGCGCATTGATATCGTGTGCTGGGAGCAAGAACAGATGGACACCTATCTCCAGCAGGCCAGCCACCTTGCGCCTCCCGCCGCGCATGAGGAGAATGACAACGCGGTAGACCTGCTTAACCATCTGTTTAAACAAGCGTTACAACGGCGGGCATCCGATATTCATTTCGAACCAACGGAACATCACCTCCGTGTGCGCTTGCGCGTAGACGGTGTTCTTCATGCCCTGCCCATCGTTCCTCTGGCGCTGATGGCCTCTATGATTGCACGACTAAAAGTGCTCGGCAGCCTCGACATAGCCGAGCGCCGCTTACCGCAGGACGGGCAATTCACCCTCGAATCCACCGATACGCCGCTCTCTTTTCGTATATCCACGCTGCCCTGCCGATATGGCGAAAAGGTTGTCCTGCGCCTGCTGCATAAAGTAGAGCAGGCGTTAGATTTACAGCGACTGGGGATGTCGTGCGATACGCTGGCACAGTTTCAGTCGGCCTTAAACCAACCGCAGGGGCTAATTCTGGTTACTGGGCCGACAGGCAGCGGGAAAACGGTCACGCTTTACAGTGCATTGCAAAGCCGTAACCGTAGCGACGTCAATATTTGCAGCGTGGAAGACCCCGTTGAAATCCCGCTAGAGGGCCTTAACCAGACACAGGTCAGCCTGCGGGCAGGGCTGACGTTTCAGAGCGTTTTGCGCTCCCTGCTACGGCAAGACCCTGACATCGTGATGGTGGGGGAAATTCGTGATGGCGAAACGGCGGAAATCGCCATTAAAGCCGCACAGACAGGGCATCTCGTGCTTTCGACGCTACACACCAATTCGACGGTAGAAACGCTGGTGCGCCTGGAACAAATGGGTGTTGCGCGCTGGATGGTCTCCTCGGCTCTGCTGATGGTGGTTGCTCAACGTCTGGTGCGAAAGCTCTGCCCACACTGCCGCCAGCAGGCGTCGGGTGAACCCCCTCTTCCGCACACATTATGGCCGCGCCCGCTTCCACATTGGACAGCGCACGGCTGCCAGCAGTGCTACCACGGCTATCAAGGGCGTTTGGCGCTGTTTGAACTTCTGCCGCTAACCCCTTCGCTACGCCAGGCGATTGCTAATGGCGTCACCCCGACAGAGCTTATGCAACATGCCCGGCAGTCAGGAATGACCACCCTGTTTGAAAATGGCTGTCAGGCTGTCGAGCAAGGGCTTACCACACAGGAAGAACTGCTTCGCGTACTTGGGATACCGCAACATGCGTGAACAACTGTGGCAGTGGCGTGGGTTGGCTGCCGATGGGCAAGCGCAAAGCGGCACACTTTGGGCCAACCATCGCCCGGCAGTACTCATCGCATTACAACAACAGCGCATCACGGTGGTGTCGTTAAAGCGGCGAAGCGTCAATACCGCGCAGTGGCGGGCACAGCACACTTGTGCGGTCATCAGCCAACTGGCGACCTTATTACAGGCAGGGTTGACGCTTTCGGACAGCCTGGCACTGCTTGCCCAGCAGCATCCTGTCGCGCAATGGCGTGCCCTGCTCGACACGCTAGCACAAAGGCTGGCTCAAGGGGTTTCGCTATCAGAAGCGTTGCAACAATGGCCACAGGCTTTTCCACCGCTGTATCTGGCGATGATCCGCACTGGTGAGATTACCGGCAAGCTAGAACATTGCTGCCTTGAGTTAGCTCGCCAGCAAAAAGCCCAGCTTCAGCTTGCCGCTAAGGTGAAAACCGCTCTGCGTTACCCACTGATTATCCTGTCATTAGCCGTGTTGGTGGTCACGGCAATGGTCGGTTTTGTGCTGCCAGAATTTACCGCTATCTACCGCACCTTCAACACGCCACTGCCGACGTTAACGCTGGCGGTCATGGCGACAGCCGCATTTGTGGAGCAGAGCTTTATCCCGTTATTGCTGCTCTTTCTGCTGCCTGTTGCCCTGAGTGCTATGTTGAAAAACCATCCCCCCTGGCAACGCATGCGCCAACGAATACTGCTCGCCATCCCCGTCATGGGGAAACTGGCTCGTGGGCAGATGCTTAGCCAGATTTTTACCGTACTGGCGCTCACCCAACGGGCAGGTATCGCCTTTTTGCAAGGGCTTGAAACCGTCGAAGAGACGCTGAGTTGCCCATGGTGGCGCGAGGTGATTACACGTCTACATCAGGATGTGGCGCAGGGCAGCGCTATCTGGCAAGCCATGGAGAATAGCCAGGTATTTACGCCGCTGTGCTTGCAGCTCGTCAGAACCGGAGAAACATCGGGGGCGTTAGATGAAATGCTGGAAAATTTGGCGCGACATCATAATGAAAGCACTCAGACACTCGCCGAGAATTTAACATCGCTGCTGGAACCCGCACTGCTGGTGGTCACAGGCGTAATTATTGGGACATTAGTGGTGGCGATGTATCTGCCCATTTTTCACCTAGGCGATGCCATCAGTGGGATGGGATAACGCTGGCGCAGAGCGCGCCAGCGAAACGTCGGACATTACAGGCTGTTGAACACGCGGTTCTCTTGTTCCTGTACCCGAATAAAGGTGGTGCGTTTGGTCAGCTCTTTCAAACGTGACGCGCCCACATAGGTGCAGGCTGAACGCAGGCCGCCTAAAATATCGCGCGCGGTGTTTTCAACCGGGCCGCGCAGTGGCAGCTTAACGGTTTTGCCTTCTGCGGCACGGTACTGTGCAACGCCGCCCACGTGGCGATTCATGGCCGACTCGGAGCTCATGCCGTAGAACAGCATGAATTTCTCGCCGTTTTCTTCCACAATTTTGCCGCCGCTTTCGTCGTGGCCTGCCAGCATACCGCCAAGCATCACGAAGTCTGCACCGCCACCGAAGGCTTTCGCCACGTCGCCCGGCATTGTGCAGCCACCGTCGCTAACGATCTGGCCGCCCAGGCCGTGTGCCGCATCAGCACACTCGATAACAGCGGAAAGCTGCGGGTAGCCGACGCCGGTCTTCACGCGGGTGGTGCATACCGAGCCAGGGCCGATACCTACTTTCACGATATCTGCGCCAGACAGAACCAGCTCTTCGCACATTTCGCCCGTCACCACGTTGCCTGCGCAGATGGTTTTGCTTGGCCATGCTTCACGCGCTTTAGCGACAAACTGGACAAAATGCTCAGAGTAACCGTTTGCAACATCGATACATACAAAGGCCAGCGACGGGTGAAGCTTGAGGATCTGCTGAGTTTTTTCAAAGTCAGCGTCGGAAGTGCCGGTAGAGACCATCACATGCTTAAGCACATCTTCGGACTCAGCCTGGACAAACGCTTTCCAGTCTTCAACGGTGTAGTGTTTGTGTACAGCGGTCAGAATACCGAAAGAGGCGAGAACTTTTGCCATACCAAAAGTGCCCACAGAATCCATATTCGCAGCAATAATCGGCACGCCTGACCAGCGTTGACCTGAATGCTTAAAGGTGAATTCGCGTTCCAGTTCAACATCGGAACGGCTTTTTAGGGTAGAGCGTTTAGGGCGGATAAGAACGTCTTTGAAACCTAACTTCAGATCTTCTTCAATACGCATGTGCGGATTCCTGGGGTTAATGGCAATTAATATGAGAGCACAACTCCAGTAATACAATCATACGCACTAATCAGGTCTTCACAAGACTGCGAATTTCACTTTTTTTAAGCTACAATCCCATAAATTTACCTGGCGAATAGTACGGTGCATTATTGATTCATCAGCACTGCACTGCCATTTTTTTAACCAAATGATTTTCATACTAAAAATCCAGGGCTAAGCGGTATGACTTACACAGTAGCGTTAACAGGCGGCATCGGCAGTGGTAAAAGTACCGTCGCAGATGCATTTTCTCGCCTGGGTATTAACGTTATTGATGCAGATATTCTTGCCCGTCAGGTCGTTGAGCCTGGCACATTCGCACTTGCGGCCATCGCAGAACATTTTGGTTCCTCTGTCCTTATGCCGGACGGCACACTTAATCGCCGGGCTTTACGGGAACGCATTTTTGCTCATCCTGATGAAAAAGCCTGGTTAAATGCCCTCTTACACCCCTTAATTCAGCAGGAAACCCAACGCCAATTTGCGCAGGCGACATCACCTTATGTCTTGTGGGTTGTGCCGTTGCTGGTGGAAAACAAACTCTATAGCCAGGCCGATCGTGTCTTGGTGGTCGATGTATCACGTGAAACCCAGCTTCATCGGACGATGCAGCGCGACCAGGTATCGCGTGAACATGCGGAAAATATTCTTGCAGCCCAGGCCACGCGTGAAGATCGTCTGGCCGTGGCTGATGACGTTATTAATAACAACGGCACACCAGATGCTATTGCATCGGATGTTGCCCGCCTTCACGCGCTCTATCTGGAGCTTGCGGCACAGGCTGTATCACAGGAAAAATCGTAATGCACACCCACATCCTTTTTGAGCATCCCTTAAACGAAAAAATGCGTACCTGGCTGCGTATTGAATTTCTGACTGAGCAATTGAATGCCAATTTACCTATCAGGGATCCCGCCAGTGCACTGCATTTTTTCCGTAACGTTGGGGATTTGCTGGATGTGTTCGAGCGCGGCGATATCCGCACTGAACTTCTAAAAGAGCTGGAACGTCAGCAGCGTAAATTGAAAGCCTGGTGCGAAGTGCCCGGCGTCGATTTAAGTCGTATTGATGCACTACACCAACAGTTAAAAAACAGCAGCAGCATTTTGATGGCAGCGCCGCGCATCGGCCAATTCTTACGTGAAGACCGCCTGATTGCCCTGGTTCGCCAGCGTTTGAGCATCCCAGGCGGCTGCTGTAGCTTTGACCTGCCAACGCTGCATGTCTGGCTGCATAGCAAGCAGCATCTGCGCGATGCTCAGGTAGAGTCCTGGATGGCAAGCCTGGAGCCACTGAACCAAGCGCTATCACTCATTCTCGACCTCGTGCGCAACTCAGCTCATTTCCGTAAACAGACTAGCCTTAACGGCTTTTATCAGGACAATGCCGATGATGCCGACCTTCTGCGTCTGAAGATGGAGCTGTCCTCTCAGCTTTACCCACAGATTTCCGGCCATAAGAGCCGTTTTGCCATTCGCTTTATGCCACTGGATAGTGACAACGGCACCGTGCCGGAGCGTTTGGACTTTGAGCTGGCATGCTGCTAAGGAGAAATAATGACTGACGTAATCACGGTAAATTGCCCCACCTGTAACAGACCGGTTATCTGGGGAGAGCAAAGCCCTTACCGCCCGTTTTGCTGTAAGCGCTGCCAGTTGATTGATCTCGGCGAATGGGCGGCAGAAGAGAAGCGAATTCCCAGCAGCGGCGATCTCTCCGATACCGATGGCTGGAGCGAAGACCCGCAGTAATCACCCACCGGCCACTGCGTAGGCCGGATAAGGCAAAGTCGCCATCCGGCAATCGGTTTTCAACCGGCCTGATGGCGCTGTGTTTATCAGCCCTACCCCGCAATCAGTTTATCGATAATCGGGGCATTGGCAGGAGGAAACTCATCCGCCACTAAATCCTGTTGCGCAACCCAACGTCCGGGCTGCCCCTCTTTGCCCCACGGCTCGCCTTCCCAACCATCAACCAGCCAAAACCACAGCGTAATGTGGCGATCCGGGAACTGATACTCCAGCTTATCAAACGGTTTCAGCGATGTTACCGTAATCCCAACCTCTTCTTGCAGCTCGCGAATCACCGCGTTTTCAGCGCTTTCGCCCGCTTCAATTTTACCGCCGGGAAACTCCCACTTATGCGCCATATGCGCATCGGCGGCACGTTGGGTGATATAGATTTCACCTGCGGCATTGCGAATGATGCCGACGGATATTTGCAGTATTTTCATTTTGTCTTATCCATAAAAAAGGCGCAGAGTTCTGCGCCTTTTACTTTTTTAGCTGACCTTAGCTCAAGCGGCCGTGGCACTGTTTGTATTTTTTACCGGAACCGCATGGACATGGGTCATTACGCCCCACTTTACGCTCACCGGTTTGTGCTGCCAGCTCTTCAGCCACAGCGGCGTCATCGCTCTGATGGCTCAGCTGTTGCATCTGTGCCAGGCGCTCGGCCTCTTCACGACGCTGCTGCTCCATCTCTTCGACTTCTTCCGGCATCCGCACCTGTACTTTGCTCAGGGTGCTGATAACTTCATATTTCAGCGATTCCAGCATAGCAGCAAACATCGCGAAGGATTCACGCTTGTATTCCTGCTTCGGATCTTTTTGCGCATAGCCACGCAGGTGGATCCCCTGACGCAGGTAGTCCATCGCCGCCAGGTGCTCTTTCCACAGGGAGTCGAGCGTTTGCAGCATCACGCCTTTTTCGAAGTGACGCATCATCTCAGCGCCAACCACGTCTTCTTTGCGCAGGTACACTTCTTTCGCGCTTTCCAGAATACGCTCGCGCAGTGTCTCTTCGTGCAGCTCAGGCTCTTTATCCAGCCATTCAGCAATCGGCAGTTCCAGATCGAAGTCGTTTTTCAGGCGTTCTTGCAGGCCAGGGATATCCCACATTTCTTCCAGTGACTGCGGTGGAATGTGCGCATCGATGGTGGCTTTGAACACATCTTCGCGGATGCTGTTAATGGTTTCGCTAACGTCAGAGACGTCCAGCAGTTCGTTACGCTGGGAGTAAATAGCGCGACGCTGGTCGTTAGCAACGTCATCATATTCCAGCAGTTGCTTACGAATATCGAAGTTACGGCTTTCCACTTTACGCTGGGCGTTGGCGATAGCTTTGGTCACCCACGGGTGCTCGATAGCTTCACCAGGCTTCATCCCCAGTTTACGCATCATGCCGGACACACGGTCAGAAGCAAAGATACGCATCAGGGCATCTTCCATCGACAGATAGAAACGGGAAGAACCCGCATCACCCTGACGACCGGAGCGACCACGTAACTGGTTATCGATACGGCGAGATTCGTGACGTTCAGTACCAATGATATGCAGGCCACCGGCCGCCAGTACAGCGTCATGACGAACCTGCCAATCTGCTTTGATCTGGGCAATTTGTTCAGGCGTTGGATCTTCCAACTGCGCTACTTCCGCCTGCCAGCTACCGCCGAGCATGATATCAGTACCACGGCCCGCCATGTTGGTTGCGATAGTGACTGCTGACGGGTAGCCCGCTTGCGCAACGATATCCGCTTCGCTGGCGTGGAACTTGGCGTTCAGAACGTTGTGTTTGATGCCCGCTTTGGTCAGTTCATTAGAGACCACTTCGGATTTTTCGATAGAGATCGTACCCACCAGCACTGGCTGGCCGTTTGCGGTACGTTCTTTAATATCTTCGATAATCGCCTGAATTTTTTCCGCTTCGGTCATGTAGACCAGATCAGGCATATCTTTACGGATCATCGGACGGTTGGTTGGAACCACCACCGTATCCAGCTTGTAGATGGAGCTGAATTCGAATGCTTCGGTATCTGCAGTACCGGTCATACCGGCCAGTTTCTCATACAGACGGAAGTAGTTCTGGAAGGTGATGGACGCCAGCGTCTGGTTTTCGTTCTGGATTTCCACGCCTTCTTTGGCTTCAACGGCCTGGTGCAGGCCATCAGACCAACGGCGGCCCTGCATGGTACGGCCGGTGTGTTCATCGACAATGATAACTTCGCCATCTTTAACGATGTAGTCAACGTCGCGGGTGAACAGCACGTGTGCGCGTAGCGCAGCGGTAACATGGTGCATCAGCATGATGTTGCCCGGAGAGTACAGCGACTCGCCTTCGTCCATAATGCCTTCTCGCACCAGGAGTTCTTCAATCAGAACCAGACCGCGTTCAGTCAGGTTAACCTGGCGCGCTTTCTCATCAACGGAGAAGTGGCCTTCACCCTGGAACGTGTCGGAGTCTTCTTTCTCCTGGCGAACCAGGTGAGGAATAATTTTGTTAACGCGTTTGTACATTTCCGAGCTGTCTTCCGCTGGACCGGAAATAATCAGCGGGGTACGCGCTTCATCGATCAGGATGGAGTCAACTTCATCGATCAATGCGTAGTGTAATTTACGCTGCACGCGTTCTTCAGGGCTGAACGCCATGTTGTCGCGCAGGTAGTCAAAACCGTATTCGTTGTTAGTACCGTAGGTAATGTCTGCGTTGTAGGCCTCACGCTTCGCCGGAGCTGGCATACCAGACATGTTGATACCAACGCTCATACCGAGGAATTCGAACAATGGACGGTTGTTTTCGGCGTCACGTTGCGCCAGATAGTCGTTGACGGTAACGACGTGTACGCCCTTGCCGGACAGCGCGTTCAGGTAAGCTGGCAGCGTCGCGGTCAGGGTTTTACCTTCACCGGTACGCATTTCTGCGATGCAGCGCTCGTTCAGAACCATACCGCCCAGCAGCTGTACGTCAAAGTGACGCATACCAAACACGCGCTTACTAGCTTCACGGACAACGGCAAAGGCTTCCGGGATCAGGCTTTCAACGCTTTCGCCTTTTTCGATACGCGCACGAAACTCGGCAGTTTTTGCCTTCAACTCTTCGTCGGAGAGTTTTTCCATCTCCGGCTCCATCGCATTGATGATGCCAACGGTTTTACGCATACGGCGCAGGGTACGGTCGTTACGACTGCCAAAAACTTTGGTTAATAATTTGATTAACATAATAAAATCTCAAACGCCCCGACATATCGGAGTCAAAAAAATAAAGGAATAAAACGGCTATTTTCAGACGAGGCGCAGCGGCCCGGCGCGAATGCCCCACACCTGGCTAAGCCAGGTGCGAACGCTAAAAGCGGAAGGAGGTAAAGCGGGTAGCGCAGCGGCTTGAGCAATAACCGTCGCCGGCTGGCTTTCTACGTTAAGTAACGCATTCAGCGTGTCGAGCAGTGCCAGATGCTGTGCTTGTAGCGGCGATGCGGTTTCAGCAACCGGCGACGCATTGGGCACCATGGCAAAAGAGAGGTGGCGAATAACCGTTCGAATGGCATGTTGATGCCAGTAATCAACGCTAAAGGAAGGACGACGATTGTTCTCCAGCCGCGCCAACTGCGTGAAGTCTATTTTCTGCGACGGGTTATGGTTGCTGGTTGTCGCACGAGCAGGCGAAGCTGGCTCGGTATTATTCGCAAGCGCAGGCAGGCCAAAACTAGCAGCAACCATCCCCAACAGGAGATGTGGCCAGAAGTAGCGTCTACCAAACTGTCGCCAACGCGTCAGCATTCCACTCACGTAATGTTCCACCTTCGGTTTTAGAGACCGTTATTTTATTTTCGCGCTCAGATATTACCATTATTGCGGCATCACGGCAGTAGGAATGACGAAATCATCACCGAAAAACGGGTTAAGAAAGCAGCGTTTGCACAGATGGGTCGCTTTTATCGCGATAAAGACGAAACAAAAACAGAGTGGTGGGGGTAAAAAGAAAAAACGACTGGTTCCCTGACCGGAGAGAGTGCCAGGTTGCCAGTCGAATTTACGCGACGGTTAAGCTTATGCCAGAACCGTTGACGGCGCTTTGAATGCCAGTGGCAGTTCCGCGTCGTCCTGGAAGGTCACATATTCCCAAGCTTCCTGTTTTGCCAGAACAGCTTGCAGAAGTTTGTTATTCAGCGCATGACCGGATTTATACGCGGTAAATGCACCAATAATGTTGTGACCACACATGAACAAGTCACCGATAGCATCCAGCATTTTGTGACGAACGAATTCATCTTCAAAACGCAGACCGTCTTCGTTCAGTACGCGATAATCGTCAACAACGATGGCACAATCGAAGCTGCCGCCCAGGCACAGGCCACGGGATTGCAGATATTCGATATCACGCATGAAACCGAAAGTACGGGCACGGCTGATCTGGCGCATAAAGGCGTCTGCGGAGAAATTCATCGCATAACGCTGAGTGCTGGAGTCAATCGCCGGATGGTTAAAGTCGATGGTGAAATCCAACGTGAAACCATTGTACGGCTTGAATTCAGCCCATTTATCGCCATCTTCAACACGCACGGTGTCTTTAATACGGACGAATTTCTTCGCGCAGTTCAGTTCATCAATGCCAGCATCCAGCAGCAGATAAACGAAAGGCGCGGCACTACCGTCCATGATCGGGATTTCTGGCGCATCGACTTCAATAACGATGTTGTCGATACCCAGGCCCGCCAGCGCGGCATTGAGGTGCTCTACGGTAGAAATCCGCACGTCATGCTCATTGACCAGGCAAGTACAGAGCATTGTATCACGCACAGATTTGGCATCGGCCGGAAAATCTACCGGTGGATTCAAGTCGGTGCGACGATAGATGACCCCGGTATTTGCCGGCGCAGGGCGTAACGTCAGAGTGACTTTTTTGCCGGTATGCAAACCGACGCCAGTCGCCTGAACGATACGTTTAAGAGTCCTTTGTTTGATCATCGTATAATCTCGCCAAATAATCTATCCAACCGAAGTGTACTATACATTCGGTAGGCCACTTTAGCACAAAGAGCGCAGATTCCCAACTTCCAGCTAATTCTTAATCAGCTTGCTTACGCAGGAAGGCTGGAATATCCAGATAATCCGGCTCTTTAGTTGTCTGCGGCGTATTGTCGTTGACCACTTTTGCTGCCGGTTTCTGCTCTTGCGTCAACGGCGCCATACCATGTTGCTGGTAGCGATCCAGAACCGGCTGCTGGGTTTGCTTGTTGGTGACCAGAGTGATTTCTGGACGTTTGTCCATACCAATTCCAGTAGCAACAACGGTAACGCGCAGTTCGTCGTTCATATCTGGATCCAGAGAAGTACCGATAACCACGGTCGCGTTATCCGATGCGAAAGCACGGATGGTGTTACCCACGGTTTCGAACTCATCCAGACGCAGGTCAAAGCCAGCGGTGATGTTGACCAGCACGCCACGAGCGCCAGACAGGTCGATATCTTCCAGCAGTGGAGAAGAGATAGCCATTTCAGCCGCTTCTTCCGCACGGTCTTCGCCGCTCGCCACACCAGAACCCATCATCGCGTAGCCCATTTCGGACATCACGGTGCGCACGTCTGCAAAGTCAACGTTCATCAGGCCAGGACGAGTAATCAGCTCTGCGATACCCTGAACCGCGCCTTTCAGCACGTCATTCGCCGCGCCGAAAGCGTCGAGCAGAGAGATTCCACGACCCAGCACTTTCAGCAGCTTGTCGTTCGGGATGGTGATAAGCGAGTCCACATGCTTGGACAGCTCAGTGATACCCTGCTCCGCAAATGCCATACGCTTCTTGCCTTCGAAGTTGAAAGGCTTAGTCACGACAGCAACGGTCAGAATACCTAAATCTTTTGCGACTTCAGCAACCACTGGCGCAGCACCGGTACCAGTACCACCACCCATGCCTGCTGCGATAAACACCATGTCTGCACCTTCTAACGCAGCGCGCAGTGCTTCACGGTCTTCATCTGCCGCATTACGGCCTACTTCCGGGTTAGCCCCAGCACCCAGACCTTTGGTAATACCGCTACCAATCTGGATAGTCTGGCCAACCGCCGTTTTACGCAGTGCCTGCGCATCGGTGTTAACTGCAAAAAACTCGACGCCTTCGATGCGCTCACGCACCATGTGTTCAACGGCATTACCGCCGCCGCCACCGACGCCGATGACTTTAATCACCGCGTCGTTGGTCAGTTCCATAGGTTCAAACATAGTTTCTCTCCGTTTTGTGCCTGTCGCCCGAGACCGCAAATTTTCTCCGGTCTCTTTAAAAATTAAAACTCTTTCCGTAACCAGCTATTCAGTCGCTTGATCCACGAACCAACCGATGCAGTTACGCGCTTTTCTACTTCTGCTTCACCACTCAAGTGGGACTCTTTCCCGTAGTGCAGCAGGCCCACCGCCGTTGAGTAATACGGCTCTTGGGCATAGTCCGTCAGACCGGTAATATTCAGCGGTGCGCCAATACGAACTTGCGTATGGAACACGCGCTGGGCACAGGCCGCTAAGCCTTCAATTTGCGCCGCGCCGCCGGTCAACACAATCCCCGCCGCGAGGTGGTGTTTAACCCCTTGCTGACGAAGCTGTTCTTGTAACTGTAAAATCTCTTCGTTGACGAGGTTCAAAAGCTCGGTATATCGCGGCTCAATGACTTCTGCCAACGTCTGACGCTGTAGGCTACGCGGTGGACGACCACCAACGCTCGGCACTTCAACGTTCTCATCTTTGCCCACGATAGAGCCTAACGCACAGCCATGACGAACTTTAATCGCCTCGGCATCGCTTGGCGGTGTGCCGAAGGCGTATGCGATATCGCTGGTCACCACGTTCCCAGCATATGGGATAACTTTGGTGTGGCGCAGTGCGCCGCCAGTATATACGGCGATATCCATTGTACCGCCACCGATATCCACAACACAGACGCCTAGCTCACGTTCATCTTCCGTTAATACGGAATAACTGGATGCCAGCCCGGCGAAAATTAGCTGATCGACCTTCAACCCACAACGTTCAACCGCTTTGACGATGTTCTTTGCCATGTCGTTGTGGCAGGTAATCAGATGTACCTTAGCTTGCATACGCACACCGGATAAGCCTACCGGGTTTTTAATCCCTTCCTGGTAATCAATGGCGTATTCTTGCGGAATAACGTGCAAAACACGATGTTCGTCACGGACGCGAACAGACTTCGCCGTGTGCACCACGTTTTCTACGTC
The DNA here is from genome assembly GCF_059725275.1 of Kluyvera fluvialis. Lineage (NCBI taxonomy): Bacteria > Pseudomonadati > Pseudomonadota > Gammaproteobacteria > Enterobacterales > Enterobacteriaceae > Kluyvera > Kluyvera fluvialis. The sequence goes on from NZ_AP046142.1 coordinate 4,059,515, forward strand.
TTCCTGCGTCACTTCTTCTTCTGAGATGGGAACCATCCCAATCTCATTTTGACAGCTAATGTGTTTACCGGAAAGCGCCAGATACACTGAAGAGATCTGGCAATCCGCCATCAGCTCAGCCTGGTCGATAGCACGCTGTACGCATTTCACTACCGACTCAAGGTCGTTTACCCCGCCTTTATCCATACCCCGGGATGGGCAACTGCCGACCCCAATGATATTAATCACTCCGTCGGGCAGAACTTCCCCTACTAAAGCGGCTACTTTTGCTGTGCCGATCTCCAGTCCAACTACCAGTTTTCTGTCCGTCGCCTTGATCATTGTTGTTCTGCCTGTGCCTGATTCTGTTGTTGTGTCGCGTCTGGCGTAGGAGCAGGTTCCCAGCCTACTGCCGCTCCTGAGTCATAACGCAAATCAACATAGCTAATTCGATTACCCTCTGCTTGCGCCTGTTGCAGTAGAACTGGATACAGTTCTAAAAAACGCGACAGGCGCTTCATCGTATCGCCCCGCCCCAGATTCAGCTTAATGTCATTATTAAGCGTCAACTGCCACGAACGGCGCGCGGTCATCGCCGCAACCTTTAACGTGAACTTCCCTTTCGCGAGCACCGCTCCCATGTCGTGATACCCCTGTAGGACTTCGCTTGCGCTGCCTTCAGGGCCATAGAGCATAGGTAAGTTCTGCTTGCTGGTTCGGTCAGCCGGTACGCTAAAGGCATTGCCCTCGGCATCTACCATGTGCTGATCATTCCAACGTGCAATTGGCACATATTCAACCAGATGAATCTTCAATTCGTCCGGCCACTGCTTTCTTACGCTTGCCTGTTTAATCCACGGCAGACGCTCAATCTGGCTCTGAACGATGTTGACGTCCTGAGTCATAAACGTCCCCGGCGAACCCAGCGCCAGGATCGACTGACGAATATCATCGTTACGTGTGTAATGACGCTCGCCGGTCACCACCAGTTTTGAGATGGGCAAACGTTGCGCATCTTCCATCCATCCCAGCACAACCCAGCCGCTAACAAACACGGTACACAACACCGCCAGCAGGAACAGAATCCCTGCCAGGCGCGTTCCATTATTGCGCCGTGAAGAGGCGTACTCTTCTTCTTCACGGTTCCGCGTATTCAGCGCAGCCTGCGACATATCACCCCGCCAGGTCCAGAATTCGTACTACCAGCTGCGAGAAGCTCATTCCAGCCTGACGTGCCGCCATCGGCACCAGACTGTGGCTGGTCATCCCCGGAGACGTATTCGCCTCCAGCAGATAATACTGCCCGTCGCTATCTTGCATCACATCAATGCGGCCCCAACCACGGCAGCCTAAAACTTTCCAGGCTTTCAGCACCAGAGACTGCATTGCAGCTTCCTGGGAAGATTCTTCACAGCCAGGGCAGAAATATTTTGTCTCATCAGAGAGATACTTCGCCTCATAATCATAGAAGGTTCCAGCAGGTTGGATGCGAACTGACGGTAAAATTTCTTCACCGAGCACCGCCACCGTAAATTCTGGCCCACTGAGCCATTTTTCTACCAGAACTTCATCATCATGTTGAAACGCTTGCGTTAACGCATCGGCAAGTTGGTCACTCTCGGTAACTTTCGACATTCCGACGCTCGAGCCTTCTCGGCTCGGTTTAACAATTAACGGCAAGCCCAACGCGGCAACCTGCTGTAAAATCTCACCAGACAGCCCTGCAACGAAAGCATCACGCGTGATGGCAACCCACGGAGCCACCGGTAATCCCGCCCCCTGCCACAGTAATTTACTGCGCAGTTTATCCATAGAAATAGCGGATGCCATGACACCACTGCCGGTATAAGGCAGTTGAATAAGCTCTAACATCCCCTGAAGCGTGCCATCTTCCCCACCGCGACCGTGCAGCGCAATAAACGCTTTCTTAAAACCCATATTTTTTAACTGGGTAACATCGGTGTCTTTCGGGTCAACCGGATGCGCGTCAACGCCCGCTTCGCGTAACCCGGCAAGCACTGCTGCGCCGGAATTTAACGAAACATCGCGTTCAGCTGAGGTTCCGCCCAGAAGAACCGCGATTTTATCAGCCATGACGCGGTTCCTCCTGAGTTTGCGGCTTCAGTTTGATTTCAGCTAAGTTACGCGCGATTTTACCAATATTTCCTGCGCCCTGGATTAAGACAAGATCATTCCCCGTCAGCACAGAAGCCAGCATATCGGCAACTTGAGCCGGGTCGGAGACCAGAATCGGGTCAACTTTCCCACGTCCACGAATGGTACGACACAGCGAGCGGCTGTCGGCCCCTGGAATGGGCGCTTCGCCCGCCGGATAGACATCCAGCATCAGCAAGGCATCAACCTGAGTCAGCACATGGGCAAAATCGTCATACAGGTCACGCGTACGGGTATAACGGTGCGGCTGGAACACCATCACCAGTTTTTTATCCGGCCAGCCTGCGCGCGCGGCTTTGATGGTCGCGTCCACTTCCGTAGGATGATGGCCGTAATCGTCCACCAGCATCGCGGAGCCTTCTTTGCCATTCACTTCCGCCAGCGGGAACTCGCCGAGAAAATCAAAGCGGCGCCCCGTCCCCTGGAAGCTTTCCAGCGCACGCAAGATAGCGTCATCGTCGATACCCTCTTCTGTCGCAACCGCAACCGCCGCCGCCGCGTTCAACGCGTTATGGCGACCCGGTGCGTTCAGCGTGACGCGCAGGTCATCTTTGTCCTGGCGTACGATGGTGAAGTGCCCCTGCGGGCCAATCTGCTGATAATCTTCAACGCGCACATCGGCGTCGTCGCTAAAACCGTAGGTGGTGATTTGACGACCAACGCGCGGCAACAGCTCGCGAATCACCGGATCATCAACACACATGACTGCTCGACCATAAAACGGCAAATTATGCAGAAAATTAATAAAGGTCTGTTTTAAATTTTCAAAATCGCCCTGATAGGTGTCCATATGGTCAGCTTCGATGTTGGTCACAATCGCCACCATCGGCTGCAAATGCAAGAACGAAGCGTCGCTTTCATCGGCTTCAGCAATCAGGTAACGGCTGTGCCCCAGGCGCGCATGTACGCCTGCCGCTTTCACCAAACCGCCGTTAACAAAAGTTGGGTCTAGCCCGGCTTCGGCATAAATACTGGAAACCATCGCCGTCGTCGTGGTTTTACCATGAGTCCCGGCAACCGCGATTCCGTGACGGAAACGCATCAGTTCTGCCAGCATTTCTGCACGGCGGATAACCGGGATACGCGCTTCATGTGCAGCTACAATTTCCGGGTTATCGGCGGAAATCGCCGTTGAAACCACCACCACGCTCGCGTCACGAACGTTTTCCGGGCGGTGGTTGAAATAAATGGTGGCACCCAATTGAGTCAACTGCTGCGTCACCGGATTCGGCGCGAGATCGGAACCGCTGATCTGATACCCTTCGTTGGCCAACACCTCGGCAATACCGCCCATACCGGCGCCGCCGATGCCAACAAAGTGAATGTGCCGGACGCGACGCATCTCGGGCACAATAGAACGCAGTTTCGCCAGTTGTTGTGTATTCATTCTCTTAAACGCCATCACTTCTAAAATTCGGGCGACGCAAATGCGCCGCGATGATTAAGCCTTTGCCGCCAGGCTTACTTCTTTTGCTACCCGCTCGGTAGCATCCGGGATAGCTGCTGCGCGTGCGCGTGCGGCCATCTCTAATAATGTGTTGCGATCCCAGCCTGCCAAGGTGTCCGCCACTGCCTGCGCGGTAAACTGCGGCTGTTCGAAAATCTTCGCTGCACCGGCTTTTTCCAGCGGCAGCGCATTCCAGTATTGCTGACGGTCTTTATGCTGGAACGGCACGAAAATCGCTGGCAGCCCTGCCGCCGCAATTTCGCTTACCGTCAGCGCGCCGGAGCGGCACACCACCACGTCGGCCCATGCATAGGCTGCCGCCATGTCGTCAATAAATTCGGTCACTTTATGCTGAGGCTGACCCGCATCGGTATAAGCCTGCTCAACCGTTTGTTGGCCGCCTTTGCCGCTCTGATGCCAAATAGTCACCGCATCGCCAAGACGCTGCGCCACCTGCGGCATCGTCTGGTTAAGAATGCGAGCGCCCTGCGAGCCGCCAACAACCAGCACACGGATTGGGCCATCACGCCCCACCAGGCGCTGTTCCGGCAGCGGCAGCGCCAGTACGTCAACGCGCACCGGATTACCGACCACATCGGCATTCGCAAACGCGCCTGGGAAAGCCTGCATCACTTTGGTGGCGATTTTCGCCAGCCATTTGTTGGTCAGACCGGCAATGCCGTTCTGTTCATGCAGCACCACCGGAATTCCCAGCGACCACGCCGCTAAACCGCCAGGCCCAGATACATAACCGCCCATACCCAGCACCACGTCTGGCTTAAAGCGTTTCATTATCGCGCGCGCCTGACGCCAGGCGTTAAAAATACGCATCGGAGCCAGCAGCAGCGCTTTCAGGCCTTTACCGCGCAGGCCAGAAATGTGAATAAAATCAATCTCAATGCCGTGCTTAGGGACCAGGTCAGCTTCCATACGATCGGCGGTTCCCAGCCAGCGAACTTGCCAGCCCTGATCCATTAAATGGTGCGCAACCGCCAGCCCAGGGAATACGTGCCCCCCAGTACCGCCTGCCATCACCATTAACCGTTTTGTTTGACCGCTCATCGGGAACCTCGGGTAAACGCCTGCGCATTTTCCAGACGTGTTTCATAATCAATACGTAATAAGAACATGATGGCAGTCGACATAATCAGAAGACTGGAGCCACCGTAACTTATCAACGGCAGCGTCAGGCCTTTCGTCGGCAACATACCCGCCGCGGCCCCAACGTTAACCAGCGCCTGGAAGCTGAACCACACGCCAATTGCGCAAGCCAGGAATCCAGAAAAACGTTGGTTGATCTCCAGCGCTTTGCGACCGATGGACATGGCGCGGAAAGCGACGAAGAATACCATTAAAAGTGCCAGTACCACACCGATATAACCTAATTCCTCGCCGATGATGGCGAAGATAAAGTCGGTATGTGCTTCCGGCAGATACTCCAGTTTCTGTACCGAGTTGCCTAAGCCCTGCCCCCACATTTCGCCGCGACCGAACGCCATCAGCGATTGGGTTAGCTGGTAGCCGCTACCGAATGGATCTTCCCACGGGTTCCAGAAAGAGGTCACGCGGCGAATACGATACGGTTCGGCGAGAATCAGCAGCACCACCGCCGAAATCCCCATGCCGATAATCGCGATGAACTGCCACAGCTTAGCGCCCGCGAGAAACAGCATCGCCAGCGTGGTCACGAACAGCACCACCACCGTACCGAGATCCGGCTGCGCCAGCAGTAAAATCGCCAGCATGAAGATAACGCCCATCGGCTTTAAGAAGCCGCGCAGGTTATTACGCACTTCGTCCGCTTTACGCACCAGATAGTTGGCGATATAGCAAAACAGCGACAGCTTGGTCAGCTCGGCAGGCTGAATACGCAGCGGGCCGAAAGCAATCCAGCGCGATGCCCCGTTCACCGAACTCCCCACCACCAATACAATCAGCAACATGCAAATCGAGGCAATCAGCATAAAAGTACTGTGGCGCTGCCAGAACGCCATCGGCAAGCGCAGCGTAATCAGTGACAACGCTAACGCCAGCAGCAAATACAGCCCATCACGTTTGGCGAACAGGAAAGGGTCGTTCGCCAGACGCTGACCTACCGGCATCGACGCCGAAGTCACCATGATAAAACCAATTGCCGCCAGGCCAAGCGTCAACCACAGCAGCGTGCGGTCATACATAATCAGGCTATCAGAGTCTTTCTCCCGAGAACCCATCACCCAGCCTTTCAGCGCGGCAAACAGCCATGCGAAAATCCTCATGCCCGGCAGACGCGGCAGCCTCAGTTGAGGCAGTCTCAGGCGCGGGAGCGATAAACGCATCAACCTAACTCCTTCGCCAAACGAGCGAACACGTCACCGCGCTGCTCAAAACTTTTAAACTGATCAAGGCTGGCACACGCTGGCGACAACAGCACCATATCACCCGCTTTCACCTGCGGCGCAATCAGGCGCATCGCCTGTTCCATCGTTTCCGTCTGGGTTGCGATTTCTGGGCGCAGCGCAGCCAGTTGGCCACCATCACGACCAAAGCAGTACAGGCGAATGTTATCACCAGCCAAATAGCGCAACAGCGGGGAGAAATCCGCCGATTTACCGTCGCCGCCCAGCAGCAGATGCAGCGTACCCGCGACGTGCAGACCATTTAACGCCGCTTCTGTACTGCCAACGTTGGTGGCTTTTGAGTCGTTAATCCAGCGCACGCCGTTATGCTCAAGCACAATCTGGAAACGGTGAGCCAGCCCGGTAAAGGTGGTCAGCGCTTTCAGGCTGGTAGCACGAGGCAGGCCAACGGCATCCGCCAACGCCAGCGCCGCCAGCGCGTTGCTGTAGTTGTGTTGCCCCGTTAGCGGCATCTCTTTGACGTTCAGCACTTTTTCGCCCTTCACGCGCAGCCAGGTTTCGCCCTGCTGGCGGTTAAGGTGATAGTCACCAACATCGACACCAAAACTGACACAACGTTCATCCGCACCGCGCACTGGCATCGTCAGGGCGTCACCCGCATTCACCACGCACAGCTTCGCGTTTTCATAAATGCGCAATTTCGCCGCACGATACTGCTGAAGCCCCAGCGGGTAGCGATCCATGTGGTCTTCGGTCACGTTCAGAATGGTCGCCGCCGCCGCATGAAGGCTAGAAGTGGTTTCCAACTGGAAGCTGGACAGCTCAAGCACGTACAGCTCGCGAGATGGATCGAGCAGCATCAGCGCAGGCAGGCCAATATTGCCGCCCACGCCCACGTTCACGCCCGCCGCTTTCGCCATTTCACCGACCAGCGTCGTCACCGTGCTTTTACCGTTTGAACCGGTAATTGCCACAATCGGCGCTTGTGCTTCACGACAGAACAGTTCGATATCACCAACGATTTCAATGCCTTCATCCGCAGCACGGGAAAGCGCCGGATTCGCCAGCGCGATACCAGGGCTTGCAACGATAAGGTCAGCCGCCATTAACCAGTCTTCGTTCAGACCGCCGACATGGCGTTCTACCGTCTCTGGCAGTTTATCCAGACCGGGTGGCGTCGCTCGAGTGTCCATAACGCGCGGCGTCACGCCTTTTGCAAGGAAGAAATCCACGCAAGACAGCCCGGTCAATCCAAGACCAATGATAACGACGTTTTTACCCTGGTAATCTGCCATGATTAACGTACCTTCAGCGTTGCCAGGCCAATCAGCACCAGCATCAGCGAAATAATCCAGAAGCGCACAATGACGCGCGGCTCCGGCCAGCCTTTCAGTTCATAGTGGTGATGAATTGGCGCCATACGGAAGATGCGCTGACCGCGCAGCTTGAAGGAACCGACCTGCAAGATAACTGACAGGGTTTCCACCACGAAGACGCCGCCCATGATAACCAGCAAGAATTCCTGACGCAGCAGCACGGCGATGATGCCCAGCGCGCCACCCAGTGCCAGTGAACCAACGTCGCCCATAAAGACTTGCGCTGGATAGGTGTTGAACCACAGGAAGCCTAAACCCGCACCGACAATCGCCGTACAGACAATCACCAGCTCACCCGCATGTCGCAGGTAAGGAATGTGCAAATAGCTGGCAAAGTTCATGTTACCGGTCGCCCATGCCACCAGCGCAAAACCCGCAGCCACAAAGACGGTTGGCATAATCGCCAGGCCGTCGAGGCCGTCGGTCAGGTTGACTGCATTCCCCGTGCCGACGATAACAAAGTACGCCAGCAGGATGTAGAACAGCCCCAGTTGCGGCATCACGTCTTTAAAGAACGGAACCACCAGCTCAGTCGCCGGAGTGTCTTTCCCCGCAAGATACAGCGCGAACGCCACGCCCAGCGCAATCACCGACATCCAGAAGTATTTCCAGCGGGCAATCAAGCCTTTGGTATCTTTACGCACCACTTTGCGATAGTCATCGACAAAACCGATGATGCCGTAGCCTACCAGCACCGTCAGTACGCACCAGACGTACGGGTTAGACGGGTACGCCCACAGCAGCACTGAAACCACAATCGCGGTGAGGATCATAATCCCCCCCATTGTCGGGGTTCCGCGTTTGCTAAAGTGAGACTCTGGGCCATCGTTACGTACAACCTGGCCAAAAGACATTTTCTGCAAGCGGGCAATCATGCGCGGGCCCATCCACAAAGAGATGAACAGCGCGGTCAGCAGGCTGACGATGGCGCGAAACGTCAGATAGGAAAAGACGTTAAAGCCGGAATAATATTTGACCAGATGTTCGGCCAGCCACACTAACATGTCCCGTTCTCCTGTAATGCGTGTACGACCTCTTCCATGGCGGCACTACGTGATCCTTTCACCAAAATAGTGATAGTTTTATTTTCATTTATCAGCGCGTTAAGGCGCGCAATCGCCGATGTTTTATCAGTGAAGTGCTCCCCTGCCCCACTGGCATCGCTAATGGCCTGGCTTAATTTACCGACGCTCAGTACCCGATCGATTCCTGCCGCTTTCGCCGCATCACCCACCTGGATATGACACGCTTCGCTTTCCGCGCCCAGTTCCGCCATATCGCCTACCACCAGCACACGGTAGCCCGGCATTTCCGACAGCACCTGCACCGCCGCCGTCATCGAACCGACGTTGGCGTTGTAAGAGTCGTCCAGCAACAGTTGGGTTTCCGCCAACTGAATCGGGAACAGACGCCCCGGCACGGCTTTCAATTGTGCCAGCCCAGCTTTCACCGCCGCTAAATCCGCGCCAACCGCCATCGACAACGCAGTTGCCGCCAGCGCATTGGCAATATTGTGACGGCCCGGCAGTGGCAGCAGCACATCGGTGCTGCCATTCGGGGTTTGCAGCGTAAATCGCGTACCTTGCGCCGTAATGCGGATATCCGCCGCGCTAAAGTCGCTGCCCGCCGCCGTTGGCGAGAAGCGCCATACGGTACGGTCGCCAATAATATGCTGCCAGTTAGCCCAGTCGTTATTGTCGGCGTTCAGAATGGCGATGCCGTTTTCCGGCAACCCGGTGAAAATCTCGCCTTTCGCTTTCGCGACACCGGCTAATGAACCAAAACCTTCCAGATGCGCAGCCGCCAGGTTATTCACCAGCGCCGCTTCCGGGCGAGTTAAGCCCACCGTCCAGGCAATTTCACCCTGGTGGTTAGCGCCTAACTCAATGACCGCGAACTGATGCTCTGGCGTCAGGCGCAGCAATGTCATCGGAACGCCGATATCATTGTTGAGGTTGCCTGCGGTATACAGTGTGTTGCCACACTGAGCCAGAATTGCGGCGGTCATCTCTTTAACCGAGGTTTTGCCGGAGGAGCCGGTCAGCGCAACAACGCGCGCCGGAACCTGCTGGCGCACCCACGCCGCCAGCTCGCCAAAGGCCAGACGGGTATCGCTTACCACTAACTGCGGCAGATCGATATCCAGTCGGCGGCTAACCAGTAACGCGCCAGCGCCACCGTCTTTTGCCGTTTGCGCAAAATCATGCGCGTCAAAGCGTTCGCCTTTCAGCGCCACAAACAGGCAACCGGGGGTTAATTTACGGGTGTCGGTCGTGACGTTTTCAATCCGTACATCATCGCCCTGAAGCTCACCGTGCAGGACATCGGCAAGCTGGTTGAGGGTTACGCTAATCATGCCACCGCTCCCAGCAGACGGGCTGCGGTAACGCGGTCGGAGTAGTCAAGACGGCGATTGCCGACAATCTGATAATCTTCGTGGCCTTTGCCCGCCAGCAGAACGACATCGTTCTCTTTGGCTTGCATAATGGCGTTGGTGACGGCTTCCGCGCGGCCTTCCATCACCTTCACATGCCCAGCATCGACCATTCCTGCCAGAATGTCGTTGATGATTGCGCGCGGCTCTTCGGTACGCGGGTTGTCATCAGTGACCACCACAATGTCCGAGAACTCTTCAGCAATCGCGCCCATCAGCGGACGTTTGCCTTTGTCTCTGTCGCCACCGCAGCCAAAGACGCACCACAGCTTGCCGGAGCAGTGCAGGCGCGCGGCCTGGAGCGCTTTTTCCAGCGCGTCCGGCGTATGGGCATAATCCACCACCACCGTCGGTTTACCCGGTGCGCTAAAGACTTCCATGCGCCCGCAAACAGGCTGCAAACGCGCTGCCGTTTTCAGTAAATCTGCCAACGGGTAACCCAGCGCCAGCAGCGTCGCCAGCGCCAGCAGCAGGTTGCTGACGTTAAACGCGCCCATCAGGCGGCTTTCAATTTCGCCGTTGCCCCAGGAGGAGTCAAAACGGATGGTCGCGCCGCTGTCGTGATAATTCACCTCAACCGCTTTCAGCCAACGTCCGTGGCAGTTCGGGTTGATGTGGTCTTCCATCGATACCGCCACCGCATCCGGCAGACGGCTCAGCCAGCGACGGCCAACTTCATCGTCTGCGTTCACAATGGCCTGGCCACAATGGTGCGTGGAGTACAGCAGCCATTTTGCGGCTTCGTAATGCTCCATATCACCGTGGTAATCCAGATGATCGCGGCTGAGGTTAGTAAATACTGAGGCGGCAAATTTCAGGGCCGCCACGCGGTGCTGCACCAGGCCGTGGGAAGAGACTTCCATCGCGGCCATCGTAGCGCCTTGCGCCACCAGGCCAGAGAGCACGTGCTGAACATCCACCGCAGAACCGGTGGTGTTTTCCGTTGGGATAACTTTACCCAGCAGGCCGTTGCCGACCGTTCCCATCACCGCACTGGTTTCACCCAGTTGCTGGCACCATTGCGCAATCAGCTGTGTGGTGGTGGTTTTGCCGTTAGTCCCGGTTACGCCAATCAGGCGCAGGTTTTCCGATGGCTCATGGTAAAAACGCCCGGCCAGCGCCGATAAACGTTCGTTGAGTTGGCTGAGGTAAATAACTGGTACGCCGTGCATCTCGCGGATTTCGCCGTCGGTTGCTTCATCTTTTGCCTCAGCAATAATGGCAGCAACACCTTGCGCAATCGCCTGCGGGATATAACGACGCCCGTCCGCCTGATGACCTACTACCGCTACGAACAGATCGCCCGATGCAGCCACACGGCTGTCGAGCGTCATCTCTCGCAGTGCTCGCTCCGGCGCATTTGGCACCCACGGAGCAAGAAGGTCGCGCAAATTACGATCTGCCACCTGAACCCTCGCCTTGATTAATTACAAATTCACTTTTTTCACTCGTTGCCAGCGCATCCGGCTCGATGTTCATGGTGCGCAACACGCCGCCCATGATGGCACCAAAGACCGGCGCGGAAACGGCACCGCCGTAATATTTACCCGCCTGCGGGTCGTTGATAACCACCACCAGCGCAAAACGCGGCTGGCTGGCTGGCGCAACGCCTGCGGTGTAAGCAATGTATTTATTGATATAGCGCCCGTCCGGACCGACTTTTTTCGCCGTACCGGTTTTAATCGCGATGCGATAGCCCTTAATTGCAGCTTTCACGCCACCGCCGCCCGGTAACGCCACGCTTTCCATCATATGAACGACAGTGCGGACGACAGATTCGGGGAACACGCGCTCGCCGGGAACCGGCGGGTCAACTTTGGTTATCGACAGCGGACGGTAGATGCCGAAGCTGCCAATGGTTGCGTAGACTCGCGCTAACTGTAACGGCGTTACCATTAGCCCGTAGCCGAAAGAGAAGGTGGCCCTCTCTATGTCAGACCACCGTTGTTTTTGAGGATATAAGCCACTGCGTTCTCCGACCAACCCCAAATTGGTCGCTTTTCCCAGCCCAAAACGTGAGTAGGTATCTACTAACGCTGAGGACGGCATCGCTAACGCCAGCTTGGAAACACCAACGTTACTCGACTTCTGTAAAACCCCGGTCAGGGTCAATTCGCTGTAGCGCCCCACATCTTTGATTTCGTGGCCGTTAATTCGATATGGAACAGTATTCAGCACCGTGTTTTCACGCACAACGCCACGCTGCAAGGCGGTCATTACCACCATCGGTTTGACCGTTGAACCTGGTTCAAACACGTCGGTGATGGCCCGGTTACGCATGGTGTCTTTCGCAGTGCCGGTAAAGTTGTTCGGGTTGTAGGACGGGCTGTTCGCCATCGCCAGCACTTCGCCGGTGCTCACATCCACCAACACGGCGCTGCCGGATTCCGCTTTGTTAAACGCCACCGCGTTATTCAGCTCGCGGTAAACCAGCGCTTGTAAGCGTTCATCAATGCTCAGCGCCAGGTTATGCGCGGCCTGGCTGTCGGTAGAGGAGATATCTTCAATGACGCGACCGTAACGGTCTTTACGTACGATACGTTCGCCCGGCTGACCAGTTAGCCATTTATCAAAGCTTTTCTCTACCCCTTCAATCCCCTGGCTATCAACGTTGGTGAAACCAATTAAGTGAGCGGTAACTTCCCCGGAAGGATAGTAACGGCGCGACTCTTCACGCAGGTAAATCCCCGGCAGCTTCAGCTTCTTGATGTAGTCAGCCATGTCAGGGTTAACCTGACGCGCCAGATAGATAAAGCGCATACGTGGGTTGGTGTTGATACGCGTCGCTAGCTGATCGAGCGGCATATTCAGCGCGTCAGCCAACGCTTTCCAGCGATTGTTGAGCACCACACCACCCGCTTCGTGCAGCTCTTTCGGGTCAGCCCAAATGGCTTTCACCGGCACACTCACCGCCAGCGGGCGGCCGGAGCGATCGGTAATCATTCCGCGAGAGGTGGCGACTTCCTGCACGCGTAGCGAGCGCATGTCGCCCTGACGCACCAGCATGTCGGGGTTGATAATCTGTAACCACGCAACGCGCCCCAGCAAGAATGCCAGTGCCACCAGAATACAGCCGCAAAGCAACGCAAAACGCCAACTGATAAAGTTGGCCTGTTCTTCCTGACGTTTTGGTTTAAGCGTTTTTGCCGCTGGTTTCATGCGTCGCAATAATCCTTATTTCTGTACAACAATGTTTTCTTTTGATGGATCAACATGCTGCATCTGCAACTTTTCGGTAGCGATACGTTCGACGCGACTGTGATCGCCGAGCGCATTCTCTTCAAGTATCAGGTTGCGCCATTCGATATCCAATGCATCACGTTCCAGCACCAACTGTTCACGTTGGGCCGTCAGCAGACGCGTATGGTGAGCCGTTGTCACCACCGTTACCGCCGTAACAATGATGCAAATGAACAGACAGAGTGGCAGCTTCCCGAACTGCAAAAGGTCGTCGCGAATGACGCCAGGCAAAGCATGGCGCTCGCCGTTTCCTAACGACCCGGTAATTTTGCTAAGGGTTTCTGTCACTCTGCCGATCATGCGTTCGTCCTTTCTGCAATACGCAGCACTGAACTACGAGCACGTGGATTTTCAGCCACTTCTTCTTCGCCCGGCATCAACTTGCCTAGCGCTCGTAAATGACGACCACCCAGTTTCCTGAGTTGCTCTTCAGTCATCGGAATCCCCGCCGGAACCTGTGGACCACGGCTTTGCTCACGCATAAAGCGTTTCACAATGCGGTCTTCCAGCGAATGGAAACTGATGATGGAAAGCCGCCCACCCGGGGCCAGCACGCCAAGCGAGCTTTTTAGCGCTTGCTCTATCTCCTCCAGTTCACTGTTTACCCAAATGCGCACCGCCTGGAAGGTACGGGTCGCGGGATGTTTGAACTTGTCTTTCACCGGCATGGCAGCGGCAATCACTTCCGCTAGCTCTTTGGTGCGGGTCATTGGCTGCTCGCGGTTACGCTCGACGATGGCGCGAGCGATGCGTTTGCCAAAGCGTTCCTCGCCGAAGGTTTTAATCACCCACGCGATATCCGCTTCATCTGCGGTTTGCAGCCATTCAGCGGCAGATTGGCCGCGAGTAGGGTCCATACGCATGTCCAGCGGGCCATCGCGCATAAAGGAGAAACCGCGTTCAGCATCGTCCAGTTGAGGTGATGAAACGCCAAGATCCAGCAAAATGCCGTCGATCTTGCCGACAAGCCCACGTTCGGCGACGTAGTCAGCCAACGCAGAGAAAGGGCCATGAACGATGGAAAAACGCGGGTCATCGATGGTCTGAGCGACCGCAATCGCCTCAGGATCGCGATCGATTGCCAATAAGCGCCCCTGCTCGCCAAGCTGCGAGAGGATTAGGCGCGAGTGACCACCGCGACCAAATGTGCCATCAATATAGATACCGTCTGGACGGATATTCAGGCCGTTAACCGCCTCATCCAGCAGTACCGTAGTATGTTTAAAATTTTCCGTCATATTTATAAGGACAAATCCTGCAATCGCTCCGACAGCGCCCCTGAAGCAGATTGCTCAGCGTCGATATCTTCCTTGACCTGTTGATACCAGGCCGTTTCATCCCACAGCTCAAACTTATTGAACTGCCCGACCAGCATCACTTCTTTGGTCAAACCGGCGTGTTGCCGTAAAACCGGCGCAATCAGCAGTCGCCCGGCGTTGTCCATCTGGCATTCGCTGGCATGTCCCAACAACAGCCGCTGCACGCGGCGTTCAAGAGGGTTCATGCTCGACAAACGCGACAATTTTTGCTCGATAATTTCCCATTCGGGCAGAGGATAAAGCAGCAGGCAGGGGTGATGGATGTCAATGGTACACACCATTTGACCTGTAGCACTCTCGATCAGCGTGTCCCGATATCGGACAGGGACGGCTAAACGTCCTTTACTGTCGAGATTGACTAACGTTGCCCCTCGGAACATGCCAGCCTCACCCCTTATTACCACTTTACCCCACAAATTCCCACTCAAAGGAGTTTACGGAGCAGAGGAAAAGCTTGTCAAGCCAGCATGGATGCCAACGGAGTCCAAAAGACCACTAATTGCGGCTGACAATAGCCTTGATTAATATTTATCCAACAGACGAGGCAAAATAACGTCATGAATATCTGTGAGAAAAAGACAAACAGATTCACATCACGTTAACGCGACTAAATATCATCGAAAGAATTAATAAAGTGTCAGTTTGCGACGCGAGCGGCATTTTAGGACATTCTGCTGTCCGTTAACAGCCCCTGTGGCGCGCGCTTGCGAGGAATTCCAGCGCGACGGCTAACCCATTCTGGTAGGTCAGTTGATGAAGTGTCTGTTATTTCGGCAATCGATCGGCAGAGTGTAACAAAATAATACACAAATAATATTATTTTACTTAGCGTTCACAATATTGAACATCATGCCGAGGCAACGAAAGAGGAATTAAATAGAAGGCTAATCAAAATAAGGAATTATCTTATACGGGGAAAATTAAACTTATTTTGCGCGATGAAGACGACGCTATGCCGACTTCATCGCGAAAGGGTTTTTATCGGCGGCAGAGGCTGCCACGGCGATAAAGATTACGTCGAATACGGCTTAGCCCCGGTTTTGGTTTGCGTGGCTCATCCAGGCTTGCCAGCACAATTTCCAGCACTCGCTCAGCCACATCGCGGTGACGCTGGGCAACCGCCAGCACCGGGCATTGCAGGAAATCGAGCAGCTCGTTGTCACCGAATGTGGCAATTGCCAGGTCGGTTGGCAGCTTGCCTTCACGGCGCAACGTCACATCCATCACCCCTTGCAGCAACGCAAATGAGGTGGTGAACAAGGCCTGCGGCATCGGATGTGTTTCCAGCCATTTCTCGAACAACTGCGCAGCAGCGTCGCGTTCATAGCTGTTGGCATACAAATAGTGAACTTCGCGTGGGTCGTCTTTCCAGGCAGTACGGAAGCCCTGCTCACGCAGATAGCTAACCGACAGCTCTGGCAGCGCACCAAGATAAAGCACTGTTTCGGCAGGAAATGTGCGCAACTCGGCAGCCAACATTTCCGCATCGTCTTGATCCGCCCCTACAACGCTGGTGAAGTGCTCTCGGTCAAGCGCACGGTCAAGCGCGACAATCGGGAAGGTGTCATTAGCCCAGCGTTGGTAGAAAGGATGTTCCGGCGGCAGCGAGGTTGAGACGATAATCGCATCCACCTGACGTTGCAGCAGGTGTTCAATGCAGCGCATTTCGTTATCCGGCTGATCTTCCGAACAGGCGATTAACAGCTGATACCCACGCTGGCGTGCCTGGCGTTCGAGGTAGTTCGCAATGCGCGTATAGCTGGTGTTTTCCAGGTCAGGGATCACTAACCCAATTGACCGTGTGCGTCCTGCACGCAGCCCAGCAGCTACCGCGTTAGGATGGTAGTTGTGCTCACGCACCACGGCCATCACTTTTTCGACAGTCTTGTCGCTTACGCGGTACTGCTTCGCTTTACCGTTAATCACATAGCTGGCGGTGGTTCGGGAAACACCGGCAAGCCGGGCGATCTCATCCAGTTTCACAATTGCCCCTTGCTTTATAAGTATAATCTGTAACATCTAAACGCAGAATGATCTCATCGGCAATAGCTTTTCTTCGCACTTCATGCTGGGTTCGCAAAAAAAAGCCCGACGTCTTGCCGGGCTACGATAAAGCGATGAGACTTCAGCTAACGCATTATCTTATCACCGCGCGACAGCCCGACCACACCGGATCGCGCGACTTCGACAATTCTGGCGACATCACGCAAAGAGGCGAGGAATGCATCCAGCTTGTCACTGGTACCTGCCAACTGCACGGTATAGAGCGAGGGAGTGACGTCAATAATCTGCCCACGGAAGATCTCGGTGTTGCGTTTGACCTCGTCACGCCCATAACCGCTGGCCTGTACCTTCACCAGCATGATTTCACGCTCGACGTGCGCCCCCTGCCCTAGCTCGTTAACCCGCAGCACATCCACCAGTTTGTGCAGCTGCTTTTCAATTTGCTCAATGGCCTTTTCATCGCCAACCGTTTGAATGGTCATACGCGAGAGCGTTGGGTCTTCGGTGGGCGCGACTGTCAGGCTTTCAATGTTGTAACCGCGTTGTGAGAACAGCCCAATCACGCGTGACAGCGCCCCAGACTCGTTTTCCAGTAATACTGATAGTATCCGGCGCATAATCAGGTTCTCTCCGTTTTGCTCAGCCACATCTCGTCCATTCCGCCGCCGCGAATTTGCATCGGATAGACGTGCTCGCTACCGTCAACGCACACATCGACGAATACCAGGCGGTTATTGCGCACCTGCTCCAGCGCCTCCGCCAACTTACTTTCAAGCTCATCAGGGCGCGTAATGCGAATCCCTACGTGACCGTAAGCCTCTGCCAGGCGGACAAAATCCGGTAGCGACTGCATGTAAGACTGCGAATGGCGGCCTGAATAAATCATGTCCTGCCACTGCTTCACCATGCCCAAATAGCCATTGTTCAAGTTGAGCACCAGTACAGGTAGTTCGTACTGCAACGCTGTTGATAATTCCTGGATATTCATCTGGATACTGCCATCGCCGGTTACACAGACCACGGTTTCATCCGGCAGCGCCATTTTCACGCCCAGCGCCGCAGGCAGGCCAAAGCCCATCGTGCCTAATCCACCGGAGTTTATCCAACGGCGAGGTTTGTCGAACGGATAGTACAGCGCAGCAAACATCTGGTGCTGGCCGACGTCAGAGGTGACATAAGCATCACCGTGGGTTAATTTCCAGATAGTTTCGACCACCGCCTGCGGTTTGATCTGCTCACTTTGATAGTCGTACTTCAGGCACTGGCGGCTACGCCACTGCTCAATTTGCTGCCACCAATCGCGAATGTCATCCAGCGGTTGGGCTGCAAGCTCTTGATCCACCAGCTCCAGCATTTGATCCAGCACGAGTCTGGCATCGCCGACGATCGGAATATCTGCCGGTACGGTTTTAGAGATCGACGTCGGATCAATATCAATATGTAGCACCGTGGCATCCGGGCAGTATTTCGCCAGATTATTGGTGGTGCGATCGTCAAAGCGCACCCCGACGGCGAAGATAACGTCAGCGTGATGCATCGCCATATTGGCTTCATAAGTGCCGTGCATCCCTAACATCCCCAGCGCCTGGCGATGGGTCGCCGGAAAGCCGCCTAACCCCATGAGTGAAGAGGCCACCGGCAAATTCAGTTTTTCAATTAGGCTGCGCAGTTGCTCATGACACTCAGCGTTCACCACGCCGCCGCCAACGTAGACCACCGGTTTTTTCGCCGCGATAAGCGTTTGCAACGCGCGCTTAATTTGCCCTTTATGGCCGGTGGTTGTCGGGTTGTAAGAACGCATACTGACGGTATCCGGCCAGACATACGGCAGTTTTTTCGCAGGGCTAAGGATATCTTTCGGCAAATCTACCACCACCGGCCCCGGGCGACCACTGGCGGCAAGCCAGAACGCTTTTTTCAACACACTGGGGATGTCTTCCGTTTGCTTAACCAGAAAGCTGTGCTTCACTACCGGGCGCGAAACCCCCACCATGTCGCACTCCTGGAAGGCATCGTAGCCAATTAGCGATGTCGCCACCTGCCCTGAAAGCACCACCAGAGGAATGGAGTCCATATACGCCGTGGCAATTCCGGTAATGGCATTTGTCGCACCAGGGCCAGAGGTTACCAGCACCACGCCCACTTCACCGGTCGCGCGCGCCAGGCCATCGGCCATATGCACCGCCGCCTGTTCATGACGTACCAGCACATGGTCAATCCCCCCTACCGTATGCAGCGCATCATAAATATCGAGCACCGCACCGCCAGGATAGCCAAACACCTGCTTCACGCCCTGATCGATTAACGATCGGACGACCATCTCGGCTCCAGACAACATCTCCATGACTTGCCTCCAGGCTGTATCTTGATGACCGAGAAACTCATTTTCCTGCGGTCATGTGCCGGGGACGTAATATTCATCTCCGGCGCTAAAGTATCGATAACGACTTAACATAACCCGCTCACTGCAAAGCAAGCAATTCGCACATTTCACATAGCAGGACGAGTAAAAAGAGGAAAAATAAGGAGAAAAGGAAAAATGATGGATAATTACTTCAACGATAAGAAAATGAGAGCGTAATTACTCGGACGAACCGCATCATTACAGCAAAACATCTATTTTTTGCTTTATCGCCGGGCGACCCGGCGATAAATAACAGAATAAAATTCTTTATTCCTGCGACATTTCAAAACAAATGGAAAACGTAATCACGCGCCTGAGAATTAGGATTACTGTTGACGGCAAGCACTAATCAGCAACTCTTCCATCCACTGATGGCCTTTATCGCGCCCTGCGGCTTCATGCCAGGAAAGATAACAGGTACGGCTATTTAGCTTCATTGGCAGCGGTAAAACATTCAGGCCCAGTTGCTCAGAAAACTCTTCTGCTAAACGACGCGGCGCGACTGCGACTAAGTGCGTTTGCGAAACCACGTTCAGCACGCTAATCAGCGCCATCCCTTGATATGCAACGCGGCTCAGTTTATCGACGGTGTCGTACCACGGCTGGCTAAAAGAGGCATAACGGTCTAAAGAAACCACCGCATGTTCTTCCTGGTAAAAATCGCTTTCAGAGATAGGGCCAGTAATACGCGGGTGTTTATTACTTGCGACTAAAACCATTTCATCATTAAACAGCGGTACACAAGCAAACTCCGGTCGGCGGAACTCTTCGTAACCTAAAACGAACTCAATTTCCTGATAACGCAACTGATGTTCGGTATTTTGATTTAACGATGATTTAAACACCATGTGAATATGAGGCGCGACTTCATTCACCTTATTGAGGATTACAGAGGTTAAATAGTTATCCAGCGGGCTACATACACAAAGATTAAATACGCGCTCACTGCTCAGCGGTTCAAAACCCGAGCCTGGTAATTCATTTTGCACCAGTTGCAGCGCCTGGCGTACAGAACCAAAAAGCTGAAATGCGCGCGCGGTAGGCTGGATGCCGCGACCATAACGCACAAACAACTCATCATTAAACATCACTTTCAGTCGTGCGACCGCATTACTGACCGCAGGCTGCGACATCCCCAGCATATGGGCAGCACGAGTAATATTCTGCTCCTGCATTACGGCATCAAAAACGGTTAATAGATTTAAATCAACCATTCGAAGCTGTGGTTTGTTTCCCTCATTTCCCGATAAACGTTGCTGCTCTGGGGCATTAATTACGCTTTCAGATTCCACTGTCATACAAAACTCCCTTTGCAAAATCGCAGAAATACATTAAGGGTATATGATTTACCATGCATATAAGATCCAAAAAAGGAAAATTGATAAAAATAGGAATATATAAAGATTTAGACAAATTGCGGTTACGATAAAATAATCGCGCTTATTTATATCCTCAAGATAATGATAAGCAGTTTACTCATAGATCATACGAATACACAACACACCAAAAAATTAATAATCTATTAAGTTTTATTAAAATGTTTTTTTTCTTACATAGAAAAATCAACACAAACGCATCATCAATAGCTGTTTAAAATTCACAACACATCGTGAATACAAAACAAACCCTTAATTATCAAAATGATATAAAAATTACCTCATGATTACAGAATAGTGACAATCTACGAGCAATTATGTAGATGTGCGACAAAGTATTAAAATCGTGAATTAACAAAAGAAACTATATACTAGAAAGTGAGATATTAATCAGCACAATTAGCTAATGCCTTGACCCATTTTCTCCTCAACAGCTTGCCCGATTTCGGATTGTAGGGTTGACATCAGAAAGCATATCCAGTACCACTAAAAGCATATCGAATTCATTTGGAGAATGATGACAATGTTCCGCACCGCTCGCTTTATCGGTCTACTACTACTAAACGCCTCTTCTGTGCGCGGTAGACTGGTGTGCGACGTTCAACGTTAAGTCATCATCAGTAACACTAAAACCCGCGCCGTTGCGCGGGTTTTTTTATGCTCGTAGCAAAGCGCCCAAGTTAACCAAGGACCTAAACCATGAGCCAGCAAGTTATTATTTTCGATACCACCTTACGTGACGGTGAACAGGCATTACAGGCAAGCCTGAGCGTGAAAGAGAAGCTGCAAATCGCTTTTGCCCTTGAGCGTATGGGTGTTGACGTCATGGAAGTCGGGTTTCCGGTCTCTTCTCCGGGCGATTTTGAATCGGTACAGACCATTGCGCGCAACATTAAAAATAGCCGTGTCTGTGGTCTGGCGCGCTGCGTTGAGCAAGACATTGATGTTGCGGCAGAGTCGTTGAAAGTGGCGGAAGCCTTCCGTATCCATACCTTTATCGCCACCTCGCCGATGCATATCGCCACCAAGCTGCGCAGTACGCTGGATGACGTCATCGAACGGGCGGTATATATGGTGAAACGGGCGCGCAACTACACCGACGACGTGGAGTTCTCCTGTGAAGATGCAGGCCGCACGCCGATTGATCAGTTGGCTCGCGTTGTCGAAGCCGCGATTAACGCCGGTGCAACTACGATTAATATCCCAGACACCGTCGGCTACACCCTGCCATTCGAGTTTTCCAACATCATCACCGGCCTGTATGAGCGCGTGCCAAATATCGACAAAGCGATTATCTCCGTCCACACCCATGACGACTTAGGCATGGCGGTGGGGAACTCTCTGGCAGCCGTCCACGCAGGCGCTCGCCAGGTTGAAGGCGCGATGAACGGTATCGGCGAACGTGCGGGAAACTGTTCGCTGGAAGAGGTGATCATGGCGATTAAAGTGCGCAAAGACATTATGAAAGTGCACACCAATATCAACCACAATGAAATCTGGCGCACCAGCCAGACCGTTAGCCAGATCTGCAACATGCCTATCCCGGCAAACAAAGCCATTGTCGGTACTGGCGCGTTCGCGCACTCCTCCGGTATTCACCAGGATGGCGTGCTGAAAAACCGCGAAAACTACGAAATCATGACCCCGGAATCCATCGGTTTTAATCAGGTGCAGTTAAACCTGACCTCCCGTTCTGGCCGTGCGGCGGTGAAACATCGCATGGAAGAGATGGGCTACAAAGAAACCGACTACAACATGGATCACCTGTACGACGCGTTCCTGAAGCTGGCAGACAAAAAAGGTCAGGTCTTCGATTACGACCTGGAAGCGCTGGCGTTCATCAACAAACAACAAGAAGAGCCGGAGCATTTCCGCCTGGATTACTTCAGCGTGCAATCCGGCTCCAGCGATATCGCCACCGCCTCGGTCAAACTGGCCTGCGGCGATGAAATTAAAGCCGAAGCCGCCAACGGTAACGGGCCGGTCGATGCGATTTATCACGCTATTAACCGCGTCACCCACTATGACATTGAGCTGGTCAAATACGACCTGAGCGCCAAAGGCCACGGCAAAGACGCGCTGGGCCAGGTGGATATCGTCGTCAACTATAACGGCCGTCGTTTCCACGGTGTCGGTCTGGCGACAGACATCGTCGAATCTTCCGCGAAAGCGATGGTGCATGTGCTGAACAACATCTGGCGCGCCGCCGAAGTTGAAAAAGAATTGCAACGCAAAATTAAGAATAACGAGAACAACAAGGAAACCGTGTAATGTCGAAGAATTACCATATTGCTGTATTGCCAGGTGACGGTATTGGCCCGGAAGTCATGGCACAGGCGTTGAAAGTACTGGAAGCTGTGCGTCAGCGTTTTGCGATGAGTATTACCACCAGCCACTATGATGTGGGCGGTATTGCCATCGACCGTCACGGAGAGCCATTGCCACAGGCGACCGTGGAAGGTTGCGAACAGGCAGACGCCATTCTGTTTGGCTCGGTTGGCGGCCCCAAATGGGAACACCTGCCGCCCAACGCGCAGCCAGAGCGCGGCGCGCTGCTGCCGCTGCGTAAGCATTTCAAGCTGTTCAGCAACCTGCGTCCAGCCAAGCTGTATCAAGGCTTAGAAGAGTTTTGCCCGCTGCGCGCTGATATCGCTGCCAACGGTTTCGATATTCTGTGCGTGCGTGAACTGACGGGCGGCATCTATTTTGGTCAACCCAAAGGCCGCGAAGGCAGCGGTCAACACGAAAAAGCGTTTGATACCGAGGTCTATCACCGTTTCGAGATTGAACGTATTGCGCGTATTGCCTTTGAGTCTGCGCGCAAGCGCCGCCGCAAAGTCACCTCAATTGATAAAGCCAACGTTTTACAGACCTCTATTCTGTGGCGTGAAATTGTCAGCGAAATCGCCAAAGAGTACGCGGACGTCGAGCTGCACCATATGTATATCGACAACGCCACAATGCAGATGATTAAAGATCCGGCACAGTTTGATGTGGTGCTGTGCTCTAACCTGTTTGGCGACATTCTCTCTGATGAATGCGCGATGATCACCGGCTCAATGGGTATGCTGCCGTCTGCCAGCCTGAACGAGCAAGGTTTCGGTCTGTACGAACCGGCGGGCGGCTCCGCGCCGGATATCGCGGGTAAAAACATCGCGAACCCGATTGCGCAAATCCTGTCGCTGGCGCTGTTGTTGCGCTACAGCCTGGAGGCCAACGACGCAGCAAGCGCGATTGAAAATGCGATTAACCGCGCGCTGGAAGAGGGCATTCGTACTGGCGATTTAGCTCGCGGCGGTGCGGCAGTCAGTACCGATGAAATGGGCGATATTATTGCCCGCTATGTAGCGCAAGGGGTGTAATCATGGCTAAAACACTGTATGAAAAATTGTTCGATGCCCATGTGGTTTATGAAGCGCAGAATGAAACGCCACTGCTGTACATCGACCGCCACCTGGTGCATGAAGTGACCTCACCGCAGGCATTTGATGGCTTGCGCGCGCACAACCGCCCGGTGCGTCAGCCTGGTAAAACCTTCGCGACTATGGATCACAACGTCTCAACGCAGACCAAAGATATCAATGCCTCTGGTGAAATGGCGCGCATTCAGATGCAGGAGCTGATTAAAAACTGTAACGAGTTTGGTGTCGAACTGTATGACCTGAATCACCCCTACCAGGGCATTGTGCACGTGATGGGGCCAGAACAAGGCGTGACGCTGCCGGGGATGACTATCGTCTGCGGCGACTCCCACACCGCCACCCACGGCGCATTTGGCGCACTGGCATTCGGGATTGGCACTTCAGAAGTCGAACACGTACTGGCGACACAAACCCTGAAACAGGGTCGCGCCAAAACCATGAAAATTGAAGTCCAGGGCAAAGCCGCGCCAGGTATCACGGCGAAAGATATCGTGCTGGCGATTATCGGTAAAACCGGTAGCGCAGGCGGAACGGGGCATGTGGTGGAGTTCTGCGGCCAGGCGATTCGTGACCTGAGCATGGAAGGCCGCATGACGCTGTGTAACATGGCGATTGAAATGGGTGCGAAAGCCGGTTTGGTTGCGCCGGATGACACCACATTCAACTATGTCAAAGGCCGTCTGCACGCGCCGAAAGGCCATGATTTCGAAGAGGCCGTCAACTACTGGAAAACGCTGCACACCGACGAAGGCGCGCAGTTCGATACCACCGTCACCTTACAGGCCGAAGATATTGCGCCGCAAGTGACCTGGGGAACCAACCCAGGCCAGGTGATTTCGGTCAATGACAGCATTCCTGATCCCGCCTCGTTTAACGACCCTGTGGAACGCGCGAGCGCCGAGAAAGCGCTGGCCTATATGGGCCTGAAGCCAGGCATCCCGCTGACCGACGTGGCGATCGACAAAGTGTTTATCGGATCTTGCACTAACTCGCGGATCGAAGATTTACGTGCAGCGGCAGAAATCGCCAAAGGGCGCAAAGTCGCACCCGGCGTTCAAGCGCTGGTGGTGCCAGGCTCTGGCCCCGTAAAAGCGCAGGCTGAAGCGGAAGGTCTGGATAAGATCTTTATCGAAGCCGGTTTTGAATGGCGTCTGCCAGGTTGCTCGATGTGTCTGGCGATGAACAACGATCGCCTGAACCCAGGGGAGCGCTGCGCATCCACCAGCAACCGTAACTTTGAAGGCCGTCAGGGCCGTGGTGGGCGCACCCATCTGGTCAGTCCGGCAATGGCCGCCGCCGCCGCCGTTAGCGGCCATTTCGCCGATATTCGCAGCATCAAATAAGGAAACCATCATGGCAGAAAAATTTACCCAACATACTGGCCTGGTGGTTCCGCTGGATGCCGCAAACATCGACACCGATGCCATCATTCCTAAACAGTTTTTGCAGAAAGTGACCCGCACTGGCTTTGGCGCGCACCTGTTTAACGACTGGCGTTTCCTTGACGACAAAGGCGAGCAGCCAAACCCAGAGTTTGTGCTCAACTTCCCAGAGTACAAAGGGGCGTCTATTTTGCTGGCGCGGGAAAACTTTGGCTGTGGTTCTTCCCGTGAACACGCGCCGTGGGCGCTGACCGACTACGGTTTCAAAGTGGTGATTGCCCCCAGTTTCGCCGATATCTTCTATGGCAATAGTTTCAACAACCAACTGCTGCCGGTGAAATTAAGCGATAAAGAGGTGGATGAGCTGTTCGACATCGTACTGGCGAATCCGGGGATTCAGTTTGAAGTAGACCTGGAAGCGCAGGTGGTGAAAGCGGACGATAAATCATACAGCTTCAAGATTGATGACTTCCGCCGCCACTGTATGCTCAACGGCCTCGACAGCATCGGCCTGACCTTACAGCATGAAGACGCCATCTCCGCTTACGAGAATCAGCAACCGGCGTTTATGCGCTAACGGTTCCACCGTCGCAATTCCCCAACCCGATCATTCGATCGGGTTTTTTATTGCCCTCTCCCTGAGCACCCCATTAAACCGACCGCTAATTAACATCAAATTTGCGAGTACAATCGGTGATTCATGTAACGCAACAACATGTGAACTGGCTTACATTCTTGAACTCCATCACACTTTATAGTGAGCGCCATCATTATCAGGAGCGGTTTAATCACCATGGCATCCCTCAAAGACGTAGCCAAAAAAGCAGGCGTATCCACCGCTACCGTGTCCAGGGTTCTCAATAATCACCCAAGTGTGATCCCTGAAACGCGTAAGGCGGTACGTGATGCGATGGATTATCTTTGCTACGTGCCAAGTAAAAGCGCCGTTCAGTTGAGCGGCAAATGCTCCGGGCTGATTGGCGTGGTGCTGCCCAATTTGGTTAATCCTCACTTTTGTGAACTGCTGGCAACCTTTGAGGAAGAGGCGCGCTATATTGGCAAATCGGTGATTGTGAAAACGCATCAGAACCAGCCATTGCAGGACAAACAACTGCTTCACACGTTAGTGGGCATGGGCGTTGATAGCTTATTGTGGGTACCAACCGAAGCGGAGCGCGAGCTTTCGGAGTGGTTAACGGTTACCAATATTCCGCTAGCCGTGGTCACGCAGGTATCGCGTTTTTTTAACTCGGTTTCTATCAACCAGAGCAAAGGCGCAGAAAGCATTGCCGAGCATTTTATCCAGACTGGGCATACCTCATTTGGTTTTATTGCCCAGGATGGCGTCGATAATCGTAAGGTCTCCTCCTACACCAAAAAGATTGCCAGTCATGGCCTGGCCGTTGCCAGCGATAACCAGTTCTGGATACCGAAAGGCGAAGGGGAAAAAATTGTCGAACATATTAATACCCTTGACGTCATCATTGAAAAACTGACCGAACAATATAAAACGTGCTCATGCCTGTTAATCTATAACGATGTCGCCGCCAATTATATTATTGACGGTCTGAAGGCAAAAGGGATTGCCGTGCCACAAGATATTGCTATTGCAAGTTTCGACAATACACTATTAGCGCAAACAAAAAAGATCACCAGCATCGCCCAACCGATTAATGAAATTGCCCATTTAGCGTTTCAAATGGTCAACCATAAAAAACAGCAAGATAATATCGAAATGTACGAAATAACCTCTCGGCTCATTATCCGCGAGAGCAGCGTTAATATTAATGTTACAACACTTTAAATCAATTCAATAATGAAAACGGTGTAATTTATTACGCCAGGTATTTCCTACAGTAAAAAATATTTTTGGCATCACCGGTCATCACGACCCGTGTCATCTATTTATCACTGCGCTAACGGCGCAATAACGAGGTGTGTACTTATGCATACTGAAATACTGGGGCGGCGAGACCCTTACGAAAAAATCAGCCTGAAAGAGAAAATTGGCTACGGCATGGGTGATGCTGGTTCAGGGATGATCTGGAGCGTACTGGCGCTCTACCTGACCTGGTTTTATACCGATGTTTACGGGCTAGATGCGGGCCTAGTGGGCACACTGTTCCTGGTCATTCGTATTTTCGATGCCTTTAGCGACCCGGCGATGGGGGCCATTTGCGACCGCACCCGCACCCGTTGGGGGAAATTCCGCCCGTGGCTGCTGTGGATGGCATTCCCGTTTGGCCTGTGTGCGGTGCTGATGTTTACCACCCCAGATTTAAGCATGAATGGCAAAATTATTTACGCCTGGGTTACGTATCTGATCATGTCATTAATCTATACCGCCATTAATATTCCCTATTGTTCAGTCGGCGGCGTTATTACGCTCAACCAAAAAGAACGGATGGGCTGTCTGTCCTGGCGTTTTTTCCTCAATGGCCTGGCGACCTTAATTATTTCCTCCTCAATTTTGCCGTTAACCGACTGGCTGGGTAATGGCGATCGCGCCTCTGGTTTTCAAATGACCATGATGATCATGGGCGGTGCGGCCACCTTAATGTTCCTGTTCTGCTTCTCCAGTATAAAAGAACGCGTGGTTTCAATTCGAGAAAATGAATCGTTATTGAAAGATCTAAAAGATATTACGAAAAACGATCAATGGTTATTAATGATTTCCATTACCTTTCTTAACGTGTTCCCCGCGTTTATTCGCGGCGGCGTCACCATTTATTACGCCACCTACGTGATGAAAGCCTCCGTTGGCTTTATTACCTTTTTTATGGCGCTCGGCGTGGCCTGCAATATGCTAGGCAGCGTGATTGCGAAACCGCTGACCGACCGTTTTGACAAACTGGTACTGTTCCGCGTTATCAATATTATTCTCGGCATTCTGTCGCTGGCGCTGTGGTTTGTTGACCCAACATCGCTGACGCCGCTGCTGGCGCTGTTTATCGTCATTAATATTCTGCACCTGATCCAGTCCGGCCCTATCCTGTGGGCGATGATGTCCGACGTTGACGACTACGGCGACTGGAAGTTCGGTAAACGCCTGACCGGCATCTCCTTCGCGGGCAACCTGTTTATGCTCAAAATGGGGCTGGCGGTTGCAGGGGCAATTGTCGCGTGGATCCTGGCCTACACCGGCTATATTGCCAACAAGCCACAGCAGAACCCAGAAACCATTAACGGCATCATCATGATGTTCTCACTGCTGCCGATGGTGAGCTACTTCATCAGCGCGTTTATGGTGCGCTACTTCAAGCTCAACAACGCCTTCCTCGAAAAAATCAAATCAGACCTCGCTAAACGTGAGCTGGAAAAAGGTCGTCAACACTCACAGGAGCTTCATGATGTCCCTGTCGTTTAATATCAAACGCGGTCAGCGCCTCGATCTGTGGCTTAAAGAGACTCAGCCGTCAGCGCAACCGCTGTTTACTGTCAACGTTAACGGTAAGACTGAGTTTAAAATTCAGCAGGCGCCGCGCTACTACCAATATTTTAGCTGGACGGCCTGGCAGGACGGCATCGCTACGCTTGCGTGGTTATCAGAGCACAGTGAAATCTCACTGTGCTACACCTGGCATCCAGACTCCTTACCCACTGATGGCGTCACGTTTATCGCCACGCAGCCGGATGACTTCCGTCTGCTGAGCGCCGCCTGTCTCGCCGACTGGTATCAGCAAGAGCCGATGCGCCCCGCGCTGCACTTCTCACCGCGCACCGGTTGGATGAACGATCCTAATGGCCTGCACTATAAGAACGGCGAATGGCATCTGTTTTACCAGTACCATCCGCATTCAACGCAATGGGGGCCGATGCACTGGAATCATGCCGTTAGCCACGATCTCTATCGCTGGCGGCACTACCCTATTTTCCTCCAGCCGGAGCAAAACCTGGCAGCGCTGGGGGCGACGGGCGGCGCATTTTCCGGCAGCGCGTATACCGATAAACAAGGGCAAACCCGCTTCTGGTATACCGAACGGCTTCCGGCCTACGACCTGTATCGCGGCTACCGCGAAATTCAGAAAATGGCCGTGCCGCAGCCAACCTACGATAAACCAGAGTTGGTGAAAACGGTGCTCACCGAGCTGCCGCCTGGTGTCGATTGTGATTTCCGTGACCCAAAAGTCTGGTATGAGGAGGCTGACGCCACCTTTTATATGATTCTTGGCGCATCGGTTGACGGCGACCCGGCGATGCTACTTTTCCACTCTCCCGACAGTGAAAGCTGGGCATTCCATCATGTGCTGTACGTCGCTCCGGCCTATTTCCGTGAAAACGGTGGTCGCAGCGTTGAATGCCCGGATTTTTACTGCCTTGATGGCGTATGGGTATTGATCCTCAGCGTCGTGGGCTACAAAGAACCCACCACTGGCCGACACAATATTCTGTTCGCGCAAACCGGTGATTTCCGCGAGGGTTATTTCACCCCATCGGCGCAACCGCTCCAGATGCTCGATTTCGGTACGGAATTCTATGCCCTGCAAACCTGGGGGGAAGAAGATAGCCGGACAGGCTTTGCCTGGCTGTTCAACTGGGCGACGCAAAAGCAGGTCGCCTCGGCCTACAGCGGTGAAATGTCTCTACCGCGCCGTTTTCATCTTAATACGCAACAGCAGGTATGCATGACGCCGGTATTGCCGCCGCCATCACTCATTGCCAGCCAGGAGATTGTGCCCGACGCCGTTCAGTGGTCGCACGCTGAAGGCTACAAAGCCTGCACAATCACCTTTGCCCCTCAAACGCCATTTTGCCTGACATTAACCGGCGACAGCGGCCAGCTACTCAGCCTGACGCACGACGGTGAAAAGCTCACGCTCAAAGAGAACGGTGTCGATGACGGGCGCTATCACGCGCAGATAACCACGATAAGCGACGTCACGCTGTGCTTTGACGCCGGCATTGTTGAAGTGTTTGCCCACGGCGGCAGCGTCTGCGGAACCCGCCGCTACTACTCATGCAGCAGCGTCACTGGCGTTCAGCTCATCGGCGCATCGGCAGAACTAACCGCATACCGTACAGCCTGGGCTGAAGAATAAGTCTATTTTTACAGGAGAGTGATTGATGGTGCGTAAGAATTATTACGATGTCACTGAGTGGCAGGTGGGTAACCCGTATCAAGATATTGGCGAGGTTCTCAATAGCATTATCGCGGATATTAAAAGCCGCCAGACACAAACGAATCTTAATGATGGCGGTAAACCCGGTGCGGCGATTTATATTCCGTCCGGTGATTATCACCTCAAAACGCAGGTCGTTATCGATATCAGCTACCTGAAAATTATGGGCTCCGGGCATGGTTTTGTTTCATCAAGCATTCGTTTTAACACGCCAGTAGAAGAATGGCCGAACTTACATGATATCTGGCCGGGTGGCAGCCGTATTCTGGTGGATCTCGCGCCCAAAGCGGGTGATGCCGAGCACGCAGGTGCGGCGTTTTATGTAAAGCGCGACGGTGCGCCGCGCATCAGTTCGGTCGAATTTGAAAACTTCTGTATTGATGGCCTGCACTTTGTCGATAATGGGCTTGGTCACAACGATCCAGAAAACACTTATACCAACGGCAAAACGGGGATTTACATTGCCAGCGCGCAGGACTCTTTCCGCATCACGGGAATGGGCTTTATTTATCTGGAGCATGGGCTGACCAGCTATAACTCCGATGCGATGGCGGTGCATAATAACTTCATCGCTGAATGCGGCAACTGCATCGAACTTCGCGGGGCCGGTCAGGCGTCAAAAATCACCGACAACCTGATGGGCGCGGGCTATAAAGGCTATTCTCTCTACGCGCAAAATTTCGGCGGGCTGTTAATTGCCACCAATAATATTTTCCCGCGTGGTGCAAGCAGCGTTCATTTATCGGGCGTTGTGCGCTCGTCGATCACCAGCAACCGCTTCCACTCTTTCTATCCCGGCATGTTGGTCTTTAGCGAAAATTGTACCGAGAATCTGGTTTCCGCTAACCACTTCTTGCGTGACCATGAACCCTGGCCACCGATGCAGAAATATGACAATGGTTTAGAAGACAGCTACGGCTTGCTGCACATTAACGGCAGCAATAACTCAATAATTTCTAACCATATTTCTGAAACTATCGATACCCAGTATCTTAAACCATTGGGAAGCAAACCGGTTATCATCCGCGTGGTTTCCGGTAAGGGAAACTATATTGCGAATAACCATATTGTCGCCACCACCGAAACGGCTCGCGCCCAGACACAGGCGTCAGAAGAAGATGCCTGTTTCGCCGCCCAGGTTGAAGCGCTCCTGACCACCGCCAGCCTGAAAGCGCTGGATGTCACCGCCGTACTGGTTGAAAAAGAGTCGCAGCAAAATACGATTCTGGATTCAGGAAGCGATGCGCAGATGGTTCTCGATAAACGGGTCAACGCACTTCGGGCAACCCCAACGCCGGGCGCAGACTACGCGCAATGAACCGGCAGCGCGCCCGCCAATGACGCCATTTCAGCGGCATCGGAGGTCAATAAACGGTTCCGCTAAAGCAAAGGCGCGAGGAAAATCCCTCGCGCCTCATCACACATTCTTTACGCGGCTGGTCACGTACAGCGCCACCAGAGAGATCCCGGCGATCGCCCAATACACCGCGAAGTGACCAAAGTTTTGCGCCAGCGCGCCCTGAATCATTCCCGCAAGAATTACGCCAGTCGAAATACTGTTCGTAAACAAAGTCGTTGCCGCCCCAGCAGCGCAGTGCGGCTGTGAAAGAAAATTAAGCCGATGTAGAACAGCACGCCCGCCGCCACCGCCGTCACCATCATGCGGCGTTTACCAAAGCGCTTAACGTAGTATCCGGCAAGGATCATCGCCGGAATTTCCAGCCCTGCCGCCGTGCCCATCAGCACACCCGCCAGGCTATCCGGCAGGCCAAGAACGCTGCTAATCCACAGCGGCATATCAATAATATACATGGTGTTGCACGTCCACATCAGCGTGGAGGCGATAAACAGCATCCGCACATTGCGGTCTTTCCAGCCACTGACCTGCGTCACGTCAACATCTGCCGCTGCCTCAATACGCGCTACCGACGGTAGCATCAGGGCAATCATCATCAGGCACAGGGCGAAGATCCCGGCGGCGATGGAAAACATCATCGTGAAGCCGTAATTCAGCGCCAGCATAAACGCCAGCGGCGGGCCAATCACCCACGCCAGCGATAGCTGGGCACGCATCACCGAGCTGAACATCACCACTTCTCGCGCCGAGCTGTCGGCATACTCGCGCGCCAGGGCAAACAGTTGCGGCATCGCGGCGTTCGCGATGGACGCCAGCAGCACACCGCAGGTAATCAGCGTCAGGTAGTGGCGGTTGAAGGCAAACAACAGCGCGTTACCGACTGCCATCAGGCAGCAGAACATAATCAGCTTTCGGCGATCCCCCTGGCTGTCGGAGCGTTTCGCCAGCCACAGGCTCACCAGAATCCCGGCAATCGCGTTCACGGTGTAAAAAAGCCCCACCCAAAACGGCTGCGCGTCAACTTCTCGGCTAAGAAACAGGCTCAAGGTCGGCGCCTGTAACGCTCCCGCGATGCCCATCATAAAAGCCACCAGCATAAAGGCGGCATAGACACCGTTAAGACGTCGTCCCATCGTCATAATCCACAGCATGTGAACTCCTGTAAGCGCGCGAGAAATAAAAAAAGCCAGCAGATGATACCTGCTGGCAAATACTCAGTCACACATGATTTGGCGATTTAATAATCAGAAGTCGGTTGTGTAACGTCCCATTGCATCAGAAAGTTCAGCACCTCAAACCGCTGTGCCGTCGCCTGGCGGGCCAGCCAGGATACATTCTTAGTGGCAGAAAAATAACGCTGGTAAAACTGATACATGGTGACCTCCTCAAATCCCCTATGGATTTCGCGTTGCAGGAAGGCTGCAAGCCTGTCAGGAGGCGCGGCCAGGAAAATTGCAATGCGAAAGACGACGGGTGGGCATCTCCTCGCTTCATCGAAAATCATTATTGGCCTAATATAGGGATTAATAAATTGCTGAGTTTTTATCAGGAGTTCCCCTTTTATGCCGTCTGGTCGATTGCAACAACAATTCATCCGTCTGTGGCAATGCTGCGACGGCAAAGCGCAGGAGACAACGCTTAACGAGCTGGCGGAACTGCTGAGCTGCTCACGCCGCCATATGCGCACGCTACTCAATACAATGGAAGCGCGCGGCTGGCTCACCTGGCAGGCCGAGGCGGGGCGCGGCAAGCGTTCGCGGTTAACCTTCCTCTACACCGGGCTGGCGCTCCAGCAACAGCGGGCAGAAGATTTACTTGAACAAGACAAAATCGAGCAGTTAGTACAACTGGTCGGCGATAAATCCACCGTTCGCCAAATGCTGGTTTCACATCTGGGGCGCAGCTTTCGCCAGGGGCGGCACATTTTGCGCGTGCTTTACTACCGCCCAATGCAAAACCTGCTGCCCGGCACGGCGATGCGCCGCTCAGAAACGCACATTGCGCGGCAGATTTTCAGCGCCCTCACCCGCATAAATGAGGAAAACGGGGAACTGGAAGCGGATATTGCGCACCATTGGCAGGAAATTTCCCCGTGTCACTGGCGTTTTTATTTACGCCCAGGTATTCATTTCCACAATGGTCGCGAGCTGGAAATGGACGATATCATCCGTTCCCTGCAACGGATTAACACGCTGCCGATGTATACCCATATTACGCGTATCGTCTCGCCCACCGCCTGGACTCTGGATATCCACCTCTCACAGCCAGACCGCTGGCTACCGTGGCTGCTGGGGCATACCTCGGCAATGATCCTGCCGCAAGAGTGGCAAACGCTGTCGAATTTTGCGCGCCAGCCTATTGGCACGGGGCCGTATGCGGTGGTTCGCAATAACCAAAACCAGCTAAAGATTCATGCGTTTGAGGAGTATTTCGGCTATCGGGCGTTAATTGATGAAGTGAATGTATGGGTATTGCCCGACGTCGCCGACGAGTTGAGCTGTGGCCTGACCTTACAAGGCACGACGGAAAGCGAGCAGGCGGTAGAAAGCCGCCTGGAAGAAGGCTGTTACTACCTGCTGTTCGACGCCCGCTCCCCGCGCGGCGCAAACCCACAGGTGCGCCAGTGGCTGAGCCATATTCTGGCTCCCGCCAACCTGCTGTACCATGCCAGCGAGCAGTATCAACAATACTGGTTCCCGGCCTACGGCCTGCTGCCGCGCTGGCATCACGCTCGTAGCAAAGCCTGTGAAAAACCGGCGGGGCTGGAGAGCGTCACCCTCGGCTTCTACCGCGACCACGTCGAGCACAAAGTGATTGCCCGCCTGATGGAACAACTGCTGGCGGAACATCAGGTCAAACTGGAAGTGAATGAAATCGACTACCAGGAATGGCACGCCGGCAACATCATCAGTGATCTGTGGCTCAACAGCGCCAACTTTACCCTGCCGCTCAACTTCTCGCTCTTTGCCCATCTGTGCGAAACGCCGTTGATCCAGAACTGTATTCCTCGTGACTGGCAGGCCGATATTAATCAGTGGCATTCCGGCGAGCTGGATCTCCCGGCATGGAGCCAGCAATTGCTGGAACAACAGGCCATTGTGCCGCTCATCCACCATTGGTTGCGCATTCAGGGGCAGCGCAGTATGCGCGGGGTGCGCATGAACACGCTGGGCTGGTTTGATTTTAAATCCGCCTGGTTTGCGCCACCCGATCCGTAACCTTTTGCGATTATTCACATAAACATTACAATAGCGGCGTTCTCAACGGGGTGCTGATTAACAGACACAACATCATGCGAATTTCACACGATGACGCGTCTGGGCTGAGAAAATACCCGTCGAACCTGATCCGGATAACGCCGGCGAAGGGATTTGAGGCTGACTCAAAATCCTTTGCCACCCATTTACTGAGGTGCAAAGTGTTCAAAAAATTACTTCCCCTGCTGCTGCTGATTGCCGCGCCAGCATTTGCAAAACCCGTCCTCACTGTCTACACCTACGACTCATTTGCCGCCGACTGGGGTCCAGGCCCAACGGTGAAAAAAGCGTTTGAAGCCGACTGCAACTGCGAACTGAAATTTGTCGCGCTGGAAGACGGCGTTTCGCTGCTCAACCGTCTGCGTATGGAAGGCAAAAACAGCAAAGCCGACGTGGTGCTGGGGCTGGATAACAACCTGCTGCAAGCGGCAACCGACACCGGGCTATTTGCCAAAAGCGGCGTACCAACCGACGCGGTGAGCATCCCCGGCGGCTGGAAAAACGAGACCTTTGTGCCGTTCGACTACGGTTATTTCGCTTTTGTGTACGACAAAAATAAACTCAAAAACCCGCCGGAAAGCCTGAAAGAACTGGTCGAGAGCGACCAAAAATGGCGCGTTATCTATCAAGACCCACGCACCAGTACCCCGGGATTAGGGCTGCTGATGTGGATGCAAAAAGTCTACGGCGATAACGCACCGCAAGCCTGGCAAAAACTGGCGGCAAAAACCGTTACCGTCACCAAAGGCTGGAGCGAAGCCTACGGCCTGTTCCTGAAAGGGGAAAGCGACCTGGTGCTGAGCTACACCACCTCTCCGGCTTATCACATCATCGACGAAAAGAAAGATAACTACGCGGCAGCGTCGTTTGCAGAAGGCCACTATTTGCAGGTAGAAGTCGCCGCGCGCACGGCGGCCAGCAAACAGCCGGAACTGGCGCAAAAATTCCTCCAGTTTATGGTTTCGCCTGCGTTCCAGAGCGCAATTCCAACCGGCAACTGGATGTATCCGGTCACTCAGGTGACACTGCCAGAAGGCTTTAACGGCCTGGTGAAACCGCAAACCGCGCTGGAATTTACCCCACAGCAAGTCGCTGCCGAACGTCAAAACTGGATTAATGCATGGCTTCGCGCCGCCAGCCGCTAATCGCCCGCTGGCTGTATCCGGGGCTGACGGCGACCACGCTGATGGTTGCCGTCGCCCTGGCGGCTTTTTTGTCGCTGTGGCTTAACGCGCCGGAAACCTCCTGGACGACGCTGCTTAGCGATAGCTATCTGTGGCATGTGGTGCGCTTCTCTTTCTGGCAGGCGTTTTTATCGGCACTGCTGTCGGTACTGCCCGCGATTTTCCTCGCCAGAGCGCTTTACCGACGGCGCTTTCCAGGCCGCCAACTGCTGCTGCGCCTGTGCGCAATGACACTGATTCTACCGGTGCTGGTTGCCGTGTTTGGCATTCTCAGTGTTTATGGTCGTCAGGGCTGGCTGGCACAACTGTGCCAATGGTTTGGCGGGCAGTGGCATTTTTCCCCCTATGGCCTGCAAGGTATTTTGCTGGCGCATGTGTTTTTCAATATGCCGATGGCAACCCGTCTGCTGCTTCAGGCGCTGGAGCAAATTCCCGGCGAGCAGCGCCAGCTTGCCGCCCAACTCGGGATGCGCGGCTATCCGTTCTTCCGCTTTGTAGAGTGGCCGTGGCTACGGCGGCAAATTCTGCCTATCGCCACGCTGATTTTTATGCTGTGCTTTGCCAGTTTCGCCACCGTGCTGTCTCTGGGCGGCGGGCCGTCTGCTACCACCATTGAGCTGGCTATCTATCAAGCGCTGAACTTTGATTACGACCCCGCGCGGGCGGCAATGCTGGCACTGATTCAGATGAGCTGCTGTCTGGCGCTGGTGTTATTAAGCCAGCGGCTTAGCCGGGCGATTGCCGTTGGCAATAGTCACGTTCAGGGCTGGCGCGATCCCGACGACCGCTGGCACAGCCGCATCGCCGATAGTCTGCTGATTTTGTTCACGCTGCTGTTATTGCTGCCGCCGCTGCTGGCGGTGGTGTTCGACGGCATCAACCCGAATATGTTGCAGGTGCTGGCACAGCCGGTGTTATGGCAAGCGCTGGGCACTTCGCTACGTATCGCGATTGCCGCCGGTTTGCTGTGCGTGCTGCTGACCATGATGCTGTTGTGGAGCAGCCGCGAGCTACGGGCGCGCAACAGGCCACTGGCCGGTCAGGCGATGGAGTTGAGCGGCATGTTAATCCTCGCGATGCCGGGTATCGTACTGGCGACCGGGTTCTTCTTGTTGCTGAATAACACCATCGGCCTGCCGGAATCGGCGGATGGCATCGTTATCTTCACCAATGCGCTGATGGCCGTGCCCTACGCGCTCAAAGTGCTGGAAACGCCGATGCGCGATATCACCGCCCGCTACAGCATTCTGTGTGAATCTTTGGGGCTTTCTGGTTTTAACCGCCTGAAAGTGGTGGAGTTACGCGCCCTGAAACGCCCGCTGGCACAGGCGTTGGCCTTTGCCTGTGTGTTGTCGATTGGTGATTTTGGCGTGGTCGCGCTGTTTGGCAACGACGATTTCCGCACGCTGCCGTTTTATCTGTACCAACAAATTGGTGCATATCGTAGCCAGGACGGCGCGGTGACCGCGCTCATTCTGCTGCTGCTCTGTTTCCTGCTGTTTACCGTTATTGAAAAGTTACCTGGACGCCATGCTAAAACTGAATGATGTCACCTGGCTGTATCAGCATTTGCCTATGCGCTTTACTGTGTCGATTGCGCAGGGCGAAAAGGTGGCGATCCTCGGCCCTAGCGGCGCGGGGAAATCCACGCTAC
Source organism: Kluyvera fluvialis (assembly GCF_059725275.1). NCBI lineage: Bacteria > Pseudomonadati > Pseudomonadota > Gammaproteobacteria > Enterobacterales > Enterobacteriaceae > Kluyvera > Kluyvera fluvialis. The sequence continues at coordinate 4,096,984 of NZ_AP046142.1, forward strand.
TGAATCTGATTGCCGGTTTTCTTCCCCCCGCCAGCGGGGCGCTGCTGCTTGAAGGCCAGGATCACACCGCCACACCGCCTTCGCAGCGGCCGGTGTCGATGCTATTTCAGGAAAATAACCTTTTCAGCCACCTGACGGTGCACCAAAACATTGGTCTGGGGATGAGCACCACGCTCAAGCTCAACGCAGAGCAACAGCGTAAGTTGCTCGCGATTGCCGGGCAAATGGGCATTGAATCTATGCTCGACAGGCTGCCCGGTGAGCTTTCCGGCGGCCAGCGGCAACGTGCCGCGCTGGCGCGTTGTCTGGTGCGTGCGCAGCCAATTTTGCTGCTGGACGAACCTTTTTCCGCCCTCGACCCAGCGCTGCGTCAGGAGATGCTGCAATTGGTTGATGATGTTTGCCAGCGCCAAAATTTGACGCTGCTGATGGTGTCACACAGCGTGGAGGATGCCGCGCGCATTGCGCCACGGTCGATAGTCGTAGCTGAGGGGCGCATCGCCTGGGACGGCGAAACGCAAGCGCTATTGAGCGGACACGCCAGCGCGTCGGCGCTGTTGGGGATTCACGCATGAATACCCGTTTGTAGGTCTGATAAGCGCAGCGCCATCAGGCTTTGTGCCCGAATGCCGGATGGCGGCTTCGCCTTATCCGGCCTACGGGATCAGTGCCAGTTTGTAGGCCTGATAAGCGCAGCGCCATCAGGCATGACCACAGCCCGGAATGCTTCACCGCCGCTCTCCGGTTTCAAGATGATTGATATCACCCGCCCAATCCATCGGATAACCCCCCTGGCGAACATCACGGTGAAAAGTCGAAAATGGCCAATCGCGAACCCGCGATACCCAGCCATGTTTAAGCGGATTAATGTAAATGTAATCGATATGCCGTCGGTAATCGTCCTCACCACGAATCGCATGTTCCCAAAAACGCGGCTGCCATACGGTCTGGAGCATTAACGATTTGGTGAATCGTTTTTTAATTTCTCGCCAGCGTGACGAAAAATCGCAATCATCCTCCGGGAGCGTCCAGATGCAATGAAGGTGCTCCGGTAAAACCACGCAAGCATTAATATAAAATGGCTTTACCCTTCTCACACAGTGGATTGCTGCGCGCAGTTCTGTAATCCGGTTAATCAATAAATGGCTTTGCCGATTTTTCAGGTTAACCGTGAAAAACCACGTTCCACCGTTGATGTAATAGCGGCGATAGTCTGACATTTCGTTTGTTCCCTAAACAAAATTCAAACGTAGCGGAACAAAAACAAAGGACAGTATGAAGGGACAAATTCAGGAAGGATGATCGCAATTTATATTGTGAATTGCCGGATGGCGGCGTACAAAATCGTGGCGTACAAACCCGCGTAGGCCTGATAAGCGAAGCGCCATCAGGCTTTGTGCCCGAATGCCGGATGGCGGCGTCGCCTTATCCGGCCTACGGGATCAGTAATCCGTATCACAACCCTACGACTTTGCGCAGGATTTCAATATATACCGGCATCAGCGGATGGCGGATAACCGTCACCAGCGCCATCACTCCGACGCCAAGCATCAGCGGAGCCAGCAACAGCAAACGCTGGCGCGGTAGCAGCGTTGACAGGCGGTCTTGCGCCGCCTTACCGCTACGCCACAGCCGCCAGCACAGCCAACCGCCCAGCCACAGCAGCAACGCCGCCGCCAGCAGCAGCCATTTGAAGCTCGCGCTGTGCTCGTCAGCAGGAATATCGATAGCCGCACCGGCAAGGATCCCTGGCAGGAAATAGAGCGGCGGCCACAGCAGGCAGCCAATGATATTCGGGGTAATAAACTTGCGAATCGGCAGGTCAAGCATCCCGGCCACCATCGGCACTAGCGGGCGCGTCGGGCCAACAAAACGACCAATCAAAATCGTAAACATGCTGTGCTGATGCAGCGCATGCTCGGTTTTATCCAGCAGCGCTTTGTTTTTCTTCATAAACGACCAGCGGTGCAGCGGCTTTTTAAAACGCCAGCCCAGCCAGAAGGAGATCCAGTCACCCAGCAGGCAACCCATAATCCCTGCCAGCCACGCCTGCCAGAAATTCACTTCGCCACTGCCAATCAGCGCGCCAAGCCCCGCCATCATCACCGTGCCAGGCAGGATCAGCCCCACCAGCGCCAGCGATTCCAGAAACGCCACCAGCGCCACCGCAATCAGTGAATAGGCCGTGGACTGAGTAATAAAATGTTCCAGCAGTGCTTGCATAATGTGTCCGGTTTGAAAACGAATCGGCGATTCTCCAGAGCGTCACCAATCACGTCAAGCCTTGAATTGTCTATAGAGTTTACTGGCAAAGACAAAAGCCGACACAATGCATTTCCTTTTCTTTACTTTTTATTCACACCCAGCACGAAATTCGCTGGGGCTAGCGCCGGTGCATTTTTTAAATACTCGTGAGAAATAGAGCTGATCTTCAAAGCCGACGTTTCGTCCGACGGTGGCAATCGGCATCCGCGTGGTGCTCAACAACAGTTTTGCCTGGCTGATGCGTTGGTCTTCACGCCAGCTCAACACGCTCACGCCAAGCTGCTGGCGGAACAGGTGCGACAAGCGCGACGGCGACAGGCATACGTGCTGCGCCACGCTGGCAATATCAAAATGGCTATCCGCCAGGTGATCGCTAATGTATTGGCAGGCGTCGCGTACCCGATTGTCCATTGGCGGATGCAGCGAGGCGTTAATCGCCTCTATCCGGCGCAGCAGCAGTTGCTCCAGCAGATTAATCGCCAGCAGTTCAGAGTAACGCCCCACGCCCTGTCCGGCCTCAATAATTTGGCCGAACAGTTCGGCAATCGCGTTCTGATGCGCCTCATCCGGGCGATAAAACCCCGTTTGCGCGAAGATTGTCGGCCAGTTTAGCCACTCCAGCCAGTAAGCGCGTGGGCGAAAATAGACCCATTGGTGATACCACTCGCTGGCGTCTGGATGGCGCCCATAGTGGTGAATTTCCCCCGGTGGAAACAGCAGCACATCGCCCTGACGGCAAACAAATTGCCGCCCCTGATTTTCAATCACCCCTTCACCGCGCACCGTCAGATTCAAAATGAACCCTTTCATGCCAAGCGGCCGGTCGATGAAAAAATCCAGATACCCTCCGGCTTCAATCGGCGTCAGCCCTGCCACCAAATGGGCGTTAAACGAATAACCAGGCAGCAAGGGATCATTTTGCATTTCAGCCATTTCTGCTCGCTCTTATTGATATCTGAAGAAACCAATTATCCATATTCGGCTTTTTATCCCAGCCCTGAGCTTCCTCACAGAGCAACAGAAGCAAAGCTGCCGACAACCCTGTTATATCAAGGAATTTTGAGAATAAATGTCGGCGATATCCCTGCGTGGAGTCACAACCAAAGTGTCTATAAAGACGGCAGAAAAGTCCACATTGATTATTTGCACAGCGTCACACTTTGTAAGGTAACAGCAATATTATCCATAAGATTAGCGGTTCCAGCCTGACGGTTTTTAGCGGGGATATTTACTGTTTCACTATCACGTTTTCTTTGAGATGGAGTAACACGATGGCAATCGCAATTGGCCTTGATTTTGGCAGTGATTCGGTACGCGCACTGGCGGTGGATTGCGCCACGGGCGCAGAAATAGCTACCCATGTCGAGTGGTATCCGCGCTGGCAGGAAGGCCGTTTCTGCGATGCGCCCCATAACCGCTTCCGCCACCATCCGCGCGACTATATCGAGTCGATGGAAGCCGCGCTAAAAGGCGCGCTCGCGGCGCTTTCCGGCGAGCAACGCACGCAAGTCGTCGGGATTGGCGTCGATAGCACCGGCTCTACGCCCGCCCCTATTGATGCCGATGGCAACGTGCTGGCGCTGAAAGAGGAGTTCGCCGATAACCCCAACGCGATGTTTATCCTGTGGAAAGACCACACCGCTGTTGAAGAAGCAGAAGCGATCACCCGCCTGTGCCATCAGCCAGGTAAAGAGGACTACTCGCGCTATATTGGCGGCATTTACTCCAGCGAATGGTTTTGGGCCAAAATCCTCCATATCACCCGCGAAGATAGCGCCGTTGCTCACGCCGCCGCATCGTGGATTGAGTTGTGCGACTGGGTTCCCGCGCTACTTTCCGGCACTACGCGCCCGCAGGATATCCGTCGGGGCCGCTGTAGCGCAGGGCATAAATCACTGTGGCATGAAAGCTGGGGCGGCCTGCCTCCTGCCGCGTTTTTCGACGAACTCGACCCGATACTTAACCAGCACTTGCCCTGCCCGTTGTTTAACGAAACCTGGACTGCGGATGTGCCCGTCGGCACGTTAACCGCCGAATGGGCGCAGCGCCTCGGCCTTTCCACGCAGGTGGTGATTTCCGGCGGTGCGTTTGACTGCCACATGGGGGCAGTTGGCGCAGGCGCACAGCCGAATGCGTTGGTCAAAGTGATTGGTACTTCAACTTGCGACATTCTGATTGCCGATAAAGACAGCGTTGGCAGCCGCACGGTAAAAGGCATTTGCGGCCAGGTGAATGGCAGCGTGGTGCCAGGTTTTATCGGTATGGAGGCGGGCCAGTCGGCGTTTGGCGATATCTACGCCTGGTTTGGTCGCGTGCTCGGCTGGCCGCTGGAGCAGTTGGCGGCCCAGCATCCTGAGCTGAAAACGCAAATCGAAGAGAGCCAAAAGCGGCTGTTGCCCGCCCTGACCGAAGCCTGGGCGGCGACCCCCTCGCTGGAGCATCTGCCGGTGGTGCTCGACTGGTTTAATGGCCGCCGCACTCCGAACGCCAACCAGCGCCTGAAAGGCGTTATCAGCGATATAAACCTCGCTACCGACGCCCCAGCGCTGTTCGGTGGGCTGATTGCCGCCACCGCATTTGGCGCGCGCGCCATTATGGAATGCTTCACGAGCCAGGGAATTCCGGTCAACAACGTGATGGCGCTGGGCGGGATCGCGCGTAAAAACCACGTCATTATGCAGGCCTGCTGTGACGTGCTAAATCGCCCGCTACAAATTGTCGCCTCTGACCAATGCTGCGCGCTGGGCGCGGCAATTTTTGCCGCCGTCGCCGCCCGCGTTTACCCCGACATTCCCGACGCCCAAAAGCAGATGGCCAGCCGCGTCGAACACACCTTACAGCCGCGTCCTCCGCAAGCTCAGCGCTTTGAAGAACTATATCAGCGCTACCAGCAGTGGGCCGTCAGCGCCGAACAACACTATCTCCCTGCTGCGTCCCAGGCAGCCCAGACTCATTAAAGGATATGACTATGACCGTTTTTGATAACTATGAAGTATGGTTTGTAATTGGTAGCCAGCATCTGTATGGGCCGGAAACGCTGCGTCAGGTCACGCAAAACGCGGAGCATGTGGTCAACGCTTTAAATGCGGAAGCTAAACTGCCGTGCAAGCTGGTGCTGAAACCGCTGGGTACGCGCCCGGATGAAATCACCGCCCTGTGTCGCGACGCCAGCTACGAGCAAAAATGTGCCGGTATGATCGTTTGGCTGCACACCTTCTCACCGGCCAAAATGTGGATTAACGGCCTGACTCTCCTCAATAAACCACTGCTGCAATTCCATACGCAGTTCAATGCGGCGCTGCCGTGGGACAGCATTGATATGGACTTTATGAACCTGAACCAGACTGCGCACGGTGGCCGCGAGTTTGGCTTTATCGGCGCGCGGATGCGCCAACAGCACAGCGTGGTGACGGGTCACTGGCAGGATAAACGCGCCCAGCAGCGTATCGGCTCCTGGATGCGCCAGGCGGTATCAAAACTGGACACTCGCCAGCTAAAAGTGTGCCGCTTTGGCGACAACATGCGTGAAGTCGCCGTCACCGATGGCGATAAAGTCGCCGCGCAAATGAAGTTTGGTTTCTCCGTCAACACCTGGGCGGTGGGCGACCTGGTGCAGATGGTCAACGCAGTCAGCGACGGCGATATGAATGCGCTGGTCGATGAATACGAAAGTTGCTACCGCCTGACGCCCGCCGCGCAAATTCACGGCGACAAGCGCCAGAATGTGCGCGACGCCGCGCGCATTGAGCTGGGGATGAAACGCTTTCTCGAAGAAGGCGGCTTCCACGCGTTCACCACCACCTTTGAAGATTTGCACGGCCTGAAGCAGCTTCCGGGCCTCGCCGTGCAGCGCCTGATGCAGCAGGGTTACGGCTTTGCGGGCGAAGGCGACTGGAAAACAGCCGCCCTGCTGCGCATGATGAAAGTGATGTCCACCGGTCTTGCGGGCGGCACTTCATTTATGGAGGACTACACCTACCATTTCGATGGCGGCAATGACCTGGTGCTCGGCTCGCACATGCTTGAAGTCTGCCCGTCTATCGCGGTAGAAGAAAAACCATTGCTTGATGTTCAGCCTCTGGGCATTGGCGGCAAAGCTGACCCCGCGCGTTTAATCTTCAATACCCAAACCGGCCCTGCGATTGTCGCCAGCATGATTGATCTTGGCGACCGCTACCGCCTGCTGGTCAATACCATCGAAACGGTCAAAACCCCGCACGACCTGCCGAAACTGCCGGTGGCGAATGCCCTGTGGCAGGCGCATCCGAACCTCGAAACAGCGTCTGAAGCGTGGATTCTGGCCGGTGGCGCGCACCATACGGTGTTCAGCCATGCGCTGACGCTCGATGACATGCGCCAGTTTGCCGAGCTGCACGATATCGAAATTACCGTTATCGACAACGAGACTCGCCTGCCAGCGTTTAAAGATGTGCTGCGCTGGAACGAAATGTATTACGCCTTCAAGCGTTAATCGTCGAAACGGATTGCCCGGTGGCACGTCGTTTACCTGGCCTACAAATCATTGCAGGCCGGATAAGCAAAGCGCCATCCGGCCTTCAGGAGCCAACATGTTAGAAGATCTCAAACGCCAGGTGCTCACCGCTAATCTGGCGCTACCGCAGCACAACCTGGTGACGCTCACCTGGGGCAACGTCAGCGCCGTCGATCGCAAACGCGGGGCGCTGGTGATTAAACCCTCTGGCGTGGATTATCAGGTGATGACCGCCGACGATATGGTGGTGGTCAGCCTGGAAACCGGCGAAGTTATCGAAGGGACGAAAAAGCCCTCTTCCGATACCCCCACTCACCGTCTGCTGTACCAGGCATTTCCGGCGCTCGGCGGCATCGTCCATACGCACTCGCGCCATGCCACCATTTGGGCACAGGCCGGTCAGCCGATTCCAGCGACCGGTACGACTCACGCCGACTATTTTTATGGCTCCGTCCCCTGTACGCGGCTGATGACCGATGACGAAATTAACGGGGATTATGAGTGGCAAACTGGTGCGGTGATCGTCGAAACGTTCCGCCAAAACGGTATCGATCCTCGCCAGATGCCCGGCGTGTTAGTGCATTCCCACGGCCCGTTCGCATGGGGGGAAAACGCCGAAGATGCCGTGCATAACGCGATTGTGCTGGAGGAAATCGCCTATATGGGGATTTTCTGCCGCCAGCTAGCACCGCAGTTGCCGGATATGCAGCAAACGCTGCTGGATAAACACTATCTGCGCAAACACGGGGCGAAGGCGTATTACGGGCAGTAACGTCATTGAGCGCCTCCAGTACAGGAGGCACTCTGCTATCACCGGTTATATCAAGAGATCAGCAAACGATCCCAGGCGGTAGTTCCTTGCGGCAATTTCCTGGCGTAAAACCGCTGACGTCAGAACGCCTCCTTCCGCAAGGCGCTGGAAGCAGTAAGCACTCTGCTGTACGGTTTGATCGACAAACCCCGGATGGCACATCATCTCTACCGACATTTCCCCACGACGGTTAGACGCATCCAGCGCGCGGAGGAAAAAATCCAGCGAAACATTTTCCGCATAAAAATCACTGATAAAACCGTCACTGGTTTGTATATTCACGGGTGCAATACCATTTTGCTTGGCAACCTGCCGATCGAACCGTATCGGTAGCCCCTTGTCCTGCGCAAAACGCGAGACGATCGACCAAACTTGTGGAATAAAGTGAACATGATGGTGGCTGTCAATGTGCGTCGGTTTACGCCCAAAGAGTGAGACAAAATGCTGAAATTGCTGCTCAAGTTCATTCTCAACTTCGGTTAGAGAAAGTGTCCCTGCTTTAGCGACCTCCCACACCCATTTTCCCAGCACTCCGTTTCGTTGTAGCGATGGCATTGCCGTTAGAGGCTCGCCATAGGTCAGGACAAAGTGTAATCCAACCGCCAGCGACGGTGTTTCGGCACTCAACTGCGCCGCCAGTTCGATAGCTTCTGCCGTCATCATCGCCGTTGTGGAAGTCACAATACCGCGCCGATGCGCATCAATAATGCCGTAATTAATTCCGGGGCTTAGCCCAAAATCATCCGCATTAACAATGAGTAAACGCTCCATCTGTTTCTCCGTGTCGCTATTTATTGCTCAATGCGGCAAGCGCATCGGCAAACCGTGGTAGGTGACGCTGATGCGCCAGCAACAACTCTGTTGCCAGCATTTCCACATCATCATCAGAATCGACTAATGGGTTTAAATTTAAGGCCAGCAAGACGTCGTCTAATTTCCCACTCAACGCAGCATGAGCTGCGGCAATCTCAAACCCTTTAATGGTATGAATCAGGCCGAGCACGTTTTCATCAAACGTCGTGATCCGAGGATGCGGCGTCGCACCGTTACGGCCTAGCAGACATGTCATTTCAACCGTCCAGTCGGCAGGTATATTTTCAATCGCCCCTCGGTGTGGAATATTAATATAGTGTTCGCTTTGCTGGTCATTATAGATTGCGCTAATAACCCCACAGGCCGCGTCTGAGTAATAAGCACCGCCACGCTCATTAAGCTCCTGAGGTTTGGTATCAAGATGAGGGTCTTTATAGAGTTCGAATAGCCGTTTTTCCAGTTGCTGAACGACCTTCGCCCGCACACCACCTTTATAGAACTCACCCAATTCAATTGCCAACATCTCTTTATGCTTGAAATAATATAATAGGTAGGAACACGGCAAGAGTTTTAACCCACGAAATAAACCCGCATTGAACGGCAAACTAAATATATTTTTCACCGAACTACCGTTAATTTGCCCAGAGGTCATTCGATCCAGCACCTCAGCAAAGCGGGAAACCCCATTCACCCAAACCTCTTTTATAAAAACAAGGTGGTTCAAACCAAACAGGTCAACGGAAATATCATCCTCAGCGCCAAGAGACAAAATATCGCTGATAAACATTTTCATGCCAATCGGTACGTTACAGACACCAATAAACCGGCGGAACGAAGTATGGCGGTAAACCGCTTCAGTCACCATTCCGGCTGGATTGGTAAAGTTAATCACCCACGCCTGTGGGCATAACTCTTCAATGTCATGAATGATCTCAAAAATAACGGGGATAGTACGCAGCCCCTTAAATAGCCCGCCAGCGCCGTTAGTCTCCTGTCCCAGATAGCCATGAGACAGTGGGATCTGCTCATCCAGTTCGCGCGCTTTCAGCTGCCCAACACGAAATTGCGTGGTCACGAAATCTGCCTCGCGCAGTGCTTCCCGACGATCCAGCGTTTTGTGGATTGTCATCGGGATACCCGCTCGTTTTACCATTCGCTGGCAAAGCTGGTGGATAATATCGAGTTTCTCTTTTCCTTCCTCTATATCAACCAGCCAAAGCTCGGTAACTGGCAATTCAGCATAACGCTTAATAAATCCCTCAAGCAGTTCAGGCGTGTAGCTGCTGCCGCCGCCAATAGTCACCACCTTTAATTTTTTCATCATTATTCCTGATAAATAAAGTATTTTACTATTTATGAAGGCCAGCCCTCTTGTTATCGAGAGCCACTACCCTGGTCTTTCAAACAATATGTCTGGACTGCCGCCGATAATTTCCCGGAGTAAACGAAGTCGCTTTTTTAAAATTAGTAATAAAAAGCCCTGGGGTGTTAAAACCTGCATCAAAAGCGATATCTGCTACCGGAAAGTTAGTGGTTTCCAACTGCTTTTTACAGAAATTTATACGGATATCGTTAATGATTTGCCCGGGTGTTTTGTTGTAATAGCGTTTGGTCGCACGCGTTAAATAGGATTGTGTTTTCCCGGATAACTCAACCATATTCCGCAAGGCGAATTCACCAAACATCGATTTCTTGTGCATATCGCTGACGAGCTGTTTTAGCCAGCGCGGCGTGTCATCATCCTGTACATCCTCATGATGATGCTGCAAGTGGTTAACAATATAAAAGGTGAGTAACTTATTAAATTCATCAACCTCATTTTCATTATTATTGAGTGAGGCAACCGTGGCTTCTATAAAGGTGAGAAAATCTTGTCTGATACGATAACGCTGGGAAGCCACAAAGTAATGAGGAAATAATTGCAGATAGTGCTCACTGAAATACTGCCTGCTGACGCCCATGTTCAGGATTCGGGTTACGCCAGAATCATAAAAAGTCTGATGGTAGGAGCCAATAGGGATAAAAACAAAATCACCACGTTCCAGCGCCACTTTTTTACCGTTGATCTCCTGGCAACATCCCCCGGTCAAAACAATAGTGAATTCATAATAATCATGTCGATGTATTCCGTTAACACTTTCAGTCTTATCAAGTATGAACATGTAAAAATCATGACCATTCAGAAACTGACTCTCATGTACTGTACGGATCTCCATGATGACCTCTCACTCCTATTCGCCAACGGTGACCGTCGCTAAACGGCAAGTCTGACCTTCTTTCACAAGGCTAGAATTTCAAGGCTGCCGCAATCTCCTCTTCACTTTCAGATTTTTCAATTTCTCCCTGTGCTTTATTGGCGATAATCACAAACGGTAAATAAACAAATGTAGAAATAGCCAAATTCACCAACGCCATGATTAACGCAGCAATGCTACCGTTAGAGTTAAAAAAGGCGCCCAGGCCTGGCGGCATGGTCCACGGCGCAACATTGGTCGCCGGAGGAATAATCCCAAGTGAATAGGCCAACAAGGTGATTCCCGCTAAAAGTGGTTGGATTAAAATGAAAGGGATCATCAGCACTGGGTTCATAATGATCGGCAGGCCAAACAAAATAGGCTCGTTGATTTCAAATAACCCTGAGGGTAAGGCCAGTTTCGCCACCTGACGGTAATCCGCACGACGAGAAGCGATAAAAATAGCAATAATCAGCCCTAACGTTGCTCCTGTTCCGCCCAGATAGACATAAGATTCCATCATTGGGCTTGTCCAGAAGTGGAACGTTTTGCCTGCCGCTAACGCCGCCTCAACCGAGCCATATTGTGTATAGATTTCAACGTTCTCAATTCCCCACGGCGACAAAATACCGCTATTTAAGGCAGTCAGCGCTAAACCGCCGTGTACGCCGAAGAACCACAGCACGGCGTTGAAAACCACGTATACCCAGCCCACAACACCGCCCAGCGAGGCTAACGGCGCGGATACGCTCTGCATAATAAACTGATGGAAATTAGTGCCTACCAGTGATAATCCCCAGGAAAGAAGGCCAGAAATCAATAGAATAATAAAACCAGGGATTAACGCACTGAATGAGCGCGCAACGGACTCCGGCACGCTATCGGGTAAGGTAATCACCCAGTGTTTCTTTGTAATAAAAGCAAACATTTCGGCGACAACCAGGCCAATAATCATCCCAGAAATGATGTTCGTTCCCCCCAGCCAATTTGTGCCAACCGCCGCAATATTACCCACATTAAAAGGTGTTAGCGTCATAAAAGCGGCGATAGACAGTAAGCCTGCGGCCAGTTCATCCACCTTGCGCTCTTCAGCAAGCGCCATACCGATAAAAAATGGCGTTAACAGCGACATAATACCCAGCGTACCGTTGTATACGCTGCCGCCCATAACTTTAAAGCCATCTAACATCGTAATCGTTTCAGCGTCTAATCGAATGCCTAACGACCAGAAAAAGGAGCCTTCGCCGAAATTCAAAAAGACGTTATTAATCAAAACAAATAGCGCGCCAACCAGGGTAAGCGATAATAGACGAATAAAACCATTTTTAATGGCATTGACATGAACCTGTTTCCCTAGTTTCACGGCCAATGGTAAAATTAACTTTTCCAGTGTATTTATTGCGCTACTCATTTGAATTACCCTCAAAGGTGGCACTAATAATCATGTAATTGCTGATCGTTAAAATTGTTTTTTTAGTCACATTACACTTCCCGTTTAAATATCATCAGTCCTTATGACGCCATATTAACTAGAAACATAAAGAATATTATTTTATATGAATTACAGTTAGCTTACCGGAACCTCCGGGAAACGGGTAATCGATGAGATGCCAAAATTACGGCTTATTGACTTTTGAATATGATAGCTTTCACATTTTCACCAACATTTATGGATGCATTTATTATTTGAATACTTAATCATTAATTAAGTTAAATAATATATATTTTATAACATCGCTCATCGTGATGATCGTTTTCTGTTTCAGCGACAGAGCCGCTACTGGCTAAAATAGCTGTATAAAAAATCAGTATAATTCATTTAACCAGGCTATAATCAAGCCGGGTTTTTTATTGGTGAGAGCACGCGTGACGCAGCCAAAAGCTGGTTTTTTACTGACCCGCCATTGGCGGGATACTCCGCAGGGGACGGAGCTGGCCTTTTGGCTGGCGACCGACAGCGGCCCGCTGCGGGTGACGCTGCCGCCGCAGGAGTCGGTGGCGTTTATCCCTGAAGCGCAACGCCCCCAGGTAGAGCGCCTGCTGCAAGGCGAAAACGGCCTGCGCCTCGCGCCGCTTTCTCTCATGGATTTTCATCGCCAGCCGGTTTTTGGCCTGTATTGTCGCGCGCATCGCCAGCTTATGCGGCTGGAAAAACGGCTGCGGGAAAACGGTATTACGGTTTATGAAGCCGATATTCGCCCGCCAGAACGTTATCTGATGGAGCGCTTTATCACCGCCCCGGTGTGGGTCGAAGGCGAGCTGCGCGGCGCGACGTTGTATAACGCGCGGATGAAACCCAACCCAGATTATCGACCGCCGCTGAAATGGGTATCGCTGGATATCGAAACCAGCCGCCACGGCGAGCTGTACTGCATTGGCCTTGAAGGCTGCGGACAGCGCACCGTGTATATGCTAGGCTCTCCACCGGCACAGCCGCCGCAGGTCGATTTTCACCTCGAATACGTTGCCAGCCGCCCGCTGCTGCTGGAAAAACTCAACGCCTGGTTCGCCGAACATGACCCCGATGTGCTGATAGGCTGGAACGTGGTGCAGTTCGATTTGCGCGTGTTGCAAAAAAGCGCCGAGCGTTATCGTGTGCCGCTAATGCTGGGGCGTGGCAATAGCGAGCTGGAGTGGCGCGAGCACGGTTTCAAGAACGGCGTGTTTTTCGCGCAAGCCGCCGGACGGTTGATAATTGACGGTATTGAGGCGCTGAAATCCGCTTTCTGGAATTTCTCCTCTTTTTCGCTGGAGAATGTCGCGCGTGAACTGCTGGGCGAAGGGAAAGCGATTGATAACCCGTGGGACAGGATGGACGAAATTGACCGCCGTTTCGCCGAAGATAAGCCCGCACTCGCCACCTATAACCTGAAAGACTGCGAGCTGGTTACGCGCATTTTCCACAAAACAGAAATCATGCCATTTCTGCTGGAGCGCGCCACGGTCAACGGCCTGGCGGTTGACCGACACGGTGGCTCGGTCGCTGCCTTTGGTCATCTCTATTTTCCACGAATGCATCGCCTGGGCTATGTCGCGCCGAATCTTGGCGAAGTGCCGCCACAGGCCAGCCCCGGCGGCTATGTAATGGACTCGCGCCCTGGCCTGTACGACTCGGTGCTGGTGCTCGACTACAAAAGCCTGTATCCATCGATTATTCGCTCGTTCCTGATAGACCCGGTTGGCTTGATTGAAGGCATGGCACACCCCGAACAGCAGTACAGCACCGAAGGTTTTCTCGGCGCGTGGTTCTCGCGCGATAAACACTGCTTGCCAGGAATCGTCAGCCAAATCTGGCACGCGCGTGATGAAGCCAAACGGCATAACAACAAGCCGCTGTCGCAAGCGCTGAAAATCATCATGAACGCCTTTTACGGCGTACTGGGGACGAGCGCCTGCCGCTTTTTCGATCCTCGCCTGGCCTCGTCAATCACCATGCGCGGCCATGCGATTATGCGCCAGACCAAAGCGCTGATTGAGTCACAGGGTTATGACGTGATTTACGGCGATACCGACTCCACCTTCGTATGGCTCAAACGCGCTCACAGCGAGGAAGACGCCGCCGCAATTGGCCGCTCTCTGGTGGCTTTTGTCAACCAGTGGTGGGCCGATGAGCTGGGCAAAAGCGGCCTCACCAGCGCGCTGGAACTGGAGTTTGAAACCCATTTTTGCCGTTTCCTGATGCCAACCATTCGCGGGGCCGATACGGGCAGCAAAAAACGGTATGCCGGAATGATTCAAGACGGTAACGAGCAGCGAATGTTGTTTAAAGGCCTGGAAACCGTGCGTACCGACTGGACGCCGCTGGCGCAGCAGTTCCAACAGGCGCTCTATTTACGTATTTTTCGTAACCAACCGTATCGGGACTATATTCGCGAAACCATTGATAAACTGATGGCTGGTGAACTGGACGAGCAACTGGTTTACCGTAAACAGCTACGCCGCCCGCTGGCGGAGTATCAGCGCAATATCCCGCCGCATGTGCGTGCCGCCCGGCTGGCGGATGAACACAATGTCAAATTAGGCCGCCCGCAGCAGTATCAGCAGCGTGGTAGCATTAAATACGTCTGGACAACCAATGGCCCTGAACCACAGGCCTATCAGCAATCACCGCTCGATTATGATCACTATCTGACCAAACAATTAGCCCCCGTCGCCGAAGGAATTCTCCCCTTTGTTGACGATGATTTTGCTACAATAGTGACAGGGCAACTGGGTCTATTTTGACAGGTGACTAACGTCTCGCCATCCAGTACCATAGCGCCCTTTCCATTCCTGGACCTCATTCACTCGCCGCCTACTTTCAGGTGGTGGCTGGATATTGCCTGCAATTTATTAAAGATAGAGCCGAACACATATGCCTTTTACACTTGGTCAGCGTTGGATCAGCGATACAGAAAGCGAACTGGGACTTGGTACTGTAGTTGCAATGGATGCACGCACCGTCACTCTGCTCTTTCCGGCAACCGGAGAGAACCGTCTGTATGCCCGAAGTGACTCCCCCGTAACCCGCGTTATGTTCAATCCCGGCGACACGATTACAAGCCACGAAGGCTGGCAGTTGCACGTTGATGAAGTAAAAGAAGAAAATGGTCTGCTGGCCTACATTGGCACTCGCCTGGACACCGAAGAAGAAAACGTCGAACTGCGTGAAGTGCTGCTCGACAGCAAGCTGGTGTTCAGCAAACCGCAAGACCGCCTTTTTGCCGGGCAAATCGACCGTATGGATCGTTTTGCCCTGCGCTACCGCGCGCGTAAATATCAAAGCGAACAATATCGTATGCCGTACAGCGGCCTGCGCGGCCAGCGTACCAGCCTGATCCCACACCAGCTCAACATCGCCCATGATGTGGGTCGTCGTCACGCGCCGCGCGTCCTGCTGGCGGATGAAGTAGGCCTGGGTAAAACCATTGAAGCGGGGATGATCCTGCACCAACAGTTGCTCTCTGGTGCGGCACAGCGTGTGCTGATTGTGGTTCCTGAAACCCTGCAACACCAATGGCTGGTTGAAATGCTGCGCCGCTTCAACCTGCGCTTTGCGCTGTTTGACGATGAGCGCTACGCCGAAGCCCAGCACGACGCCTATAACCCGTTTGAAACCGAACAACTGGTTATCTGCTCGCTCGATTTCGTGCGCCGCAGTAAGCAACGCCTCGAACACCTGTGTGATGCCGAATGGGATCTGATGGTGGTCGATGAAGCGCACCACCTGGTGTGGAGCGAAGATGCGCCGAGCCGCGAATATCTGGCTATTGAACAACTGGCCGAACGTGTGCCGGGCGTACTGTTGCTGACCGCAACGCCGGAACAACTGGGAATGGAGAGCCACTTTGCGCGTCTGCGCTTGCTCGACCCGAACCGCTTCCACGATTTCGAGCAGTTTGTTGAAGAACAGAAAAACTACCGTCCGGTGGCCGATGCGGTAGCGCTGTTGCTGGCAGGCAATAAGTTAAGCAACGACGAGTTAAACATGCTCGGCGAACTGATTGGCGAGCAGGACATCGAAGCGCTGCTGCAAACCGCGAACAGCGATCGCGATGGCGCAGACGCCGCGCGTCAGGAACTGATCAGCATGTTGATGGATCGCCACGGCACTAGCCGCGTGCTGTTCCGTAACACCCGTAACGGCGTGAAAGGTTTCCCGAAACGCGAGCTGCACACCATCAAGCTGCCGCTGCCGACCCAGTATCAAACGGCGATTAAAGTGTCCGGCATTATGGGCGCGCGCAAAAGTGCGGAAGATCGCGCTCGCGACATGCTCTACCCAGAGCAGATTTATCAAGAATTTGAAGGCGATACCGGCACCTGGTGGAACTTCGACCCGCGCGTAGAATGGCTGATGGGCTACCTGACCAGCCACCGCTCGCAGAAAGTGCTGGTGATTTGCGCCAAAGCCGCCACCGCGCTCCAACTGGAGCAGGTACTGCGCGAGCGCGAAGGTATCCGCGCGGCGGTGTTCCACGAAGGGATGTCGATTATTGAACGTGACCGCGCTGCCGCGTGGTTCGGTGAAGAAGACAGCGGTGCGCAGGTGCTGCTGTGCTCGGAAATCGGTTCTGAAGGCCGTAACTTCCAGTTCGCCAGCAACATGGTGATGTTCGATCTGCCGTTCAACCCGGATCTGTTAGAACAGCGCATCGGCCGTCTGGATCGTATCGGCCAGGCGCACGATATTCAGATTCACGTCCCTTATCTGGAACGTACCGCGCAATCGGTGCTGGTGCGCTGGTTCCATGAAGGTCTGGACGCGTTCGAGCATACCTGCCCGACCGGCCGTACCATCTATGACAGTGTGCACAGCGAGCTGATTAACTATTTAGCCGCGCCAGAAAACACCGACGGCTTTGACGACCTGATCAAGAAATGCCGCGAACAACACGATGCGCTGAAAGCGCAACTGGAACAGGGCCGCGACCGTCTGCTGGAGATCCACTCCAACGGCGGCGAGAAAGCGCAGGCGCTGGCGGAAAGCATTGAAGAACAGGACGACGACACTAACCTTATCGCCTTCGCGATGAACCTGTTTGATATCGTCGGTATCAACCAGGACGATCGCGGTGAGAACCTGATTGTGCTGACGCCGTCTGACCATATGCTGGTGCCCGATTTCCCTGGCCTGCCAGAAGATGGTTGCACCGTCACCTTCGAGCGTGACGTGGCGCTGTCGCGTGAAGATGCGCAGTTCCTGACCTGGGAACACCCGCTGATTCACAACGGCCTGGATTTGATTCTCTCCGGTGATACCGGTAGCAGCACCATTTCACTGCTGAAAAACAAGGCGCTGCCGGTCGGTACTCTGCTGCTGGAGCTTATCTACGTGGTGGAAGCCAACGCGCCGAAACAGCTTCAGCTCAACCGTTTCCTGCCGCCAACGCCGGTACGTATGCTGCTGGATAAAAACGGCACTAACCTTGCCGCACAGGTTGAGTTTGAAACCTTCAACCGCCAGCTTAGCGCGGTGAACCGCCACACCGGTAGCAAACTGGTGAACGCGGTGCAGCAGGACGTTCACGCGATTCTGCAACTGGGCGAAGGTCAGATTGAGAAAGCCGCGCAGGCGTTGATTGCTGCCGCTCGCGAAGAAGCCGATGACAAACTCAGCGCAGAGCTGTCGCGCCTGGAAGCACTGAAAGCGGTGAACCCGAACATTCGCGATGATGAACTCAGCGCGATTGAAAGCAACCGCCAGCAGGTGATGGAAAGCCTGTCGCAAGCGGGCTGGCGTCTGGACGCGCTGCGTCTTATTGTCGTCACCCATCAGTAACAGGAGCCGCTATGGGCATGGAAAACTACCACCCGCCGCAGGATCCGTGGCTGGTTATTCTCTATCAGGATGAGCACATTATGGTGGTCAACAAGCCGAGCGGCTTGTTGTCCGTACCGGGCCGTCAGGAAGAGCATAAAGACAGCATTATGACGCGCGTTCAGCGTGACTATCCGCAGGCGGAGTCCGTTCATCGCCTCGATATGGCGACCAGCGGCGTGATTGTAGTGGCCCTGACCAAAGCGGCAGAACGCGAGCTTAAGCGCCAGTTCCGCGAACGCGAGCCGAAAAAGCAGTATGTGGCTCGTGTGTGGGGTCACCCGCAGCCGGAAGAAGGTTTGGTGGATTTACCGCTGATTTGCGACTGGCCGAATCGGCCTAAGCAGAAGGTGTGTTATGAAACCGGCAAGGCGGCGCAGACCGAGTATGAGGTGCTGGAGTATGCGGCGGATAATACCGCGCGCGTGAAGCTCAAGCCGATTACCGGCCGTTCGCACCAGCTACGCGTGCATATGCTGGCGCTGGGGCATCCGATTCTCGGCGATCGTTTCTACGCTCACGCCGAGGCGCTGGCGATGGCTCCGCGTTTGCAGCTACATGCCGAGACGCTGACCATTACTCATCCTGAGTTTGGCAATAGCATGACCTTTAAAGCACCGGTCGATTTCTGATAGCAATGCCGGATGGCGGCTAACGCCTTATCCGGCCTACGGGGCTTGAGCGGCGGGGTTGCCGCCTTATCGGGCCTACGGGTGGATGTTCATTGTAGGCCTGATAAGCAACGCGCCATCAGGCATCCACTGCCACTTTACTTAAACCCTTTCTGCTCTTTAATCAGCTCGTACGCTTTCTGAATTTCCTGCGCTTTTTGCTTCGCCATTTCCATCATCTCCGGCGGCAACCCTTTTGCGACCAGTTTATCCGGGTGATGCTCGCTCATCAGCTTACGGTAAGCGCGCTTGATGGTCGTGGCATCGTCAGACGTTTTCACACCAAGCACATTACACGCATCTTCAAGCGTAGGCCCACGCTGCGCCTGCTGCCAGCCGCCGCCCTGAGACTGCTGCTGATAACCGCCGCCAAACTGCGCGCCGCCCTGCATCATACGCAGGAACTGATCAAACTGAGCACGAGAAATTCCCAGCTCCTCAGCTATCACATACAGCACATCGCGTTCGTTCGGGTGCAAAGAGCCGTCGGCAAACGCCGCCTGAATCTGGATTTCAAGAAACATCCGGATCAGATCAAAACGCCCGAAGCACACGCTACGGAACTGACGCATTTTTTCGCGCAACGGGTAATTATCAGATTTACCCACGCGAAACGCCTGCTGTGCGGCGGTGCGAGACTCACCGTGCAGGTTCATGCGATCCATCAACACACTGGCAACCTGGATATCCGCTTCCGTGACACGTCCTTTCGATTTGGTCAGGTGGCCCATCACCTCAAAGGTGGTGGCAAAAAATAGCGACTGCCGCTGTTGCTGGTTCGCAAACCAGTTCATGCGACGACTTCGCGCCTTATCAAACATGTGGCCAACGAGCAGCCCGAGGACTACGCCCCAAAACCCTCCGCCCATTATTAGGGCAACGGCCACACCAATCACTTTTCCCCAATACTGCATATACTCCCCAAATCGTCATGCCAGCGGCTAAAATATGCATTATCATACCTGTCATTCAATGCCGTGCATAACACCTCTGGCGAGAACGGACAGGATAAAACTAGCGTCATCACGATGAGTACGTTAGTCTCTGACCGTTTGCAAGCCGCAATGCTATAGATGACGGAACAACAAATACAACGTATGAAAAAACGTATTCCCACTCTCCTCGCGACCATGATCGCCAGCGCCTTGTACAGCCAGCAGGGAATGGCTGCAGATCTTGCATCGCAATGTATGCTTGGCGTTCCAAGTTACGATCGCCCATTAGTCGATGGTAAAACTAATGAGCAACCTGTAACGATTACCGCCGATCACGCCGATGGTAACTATCCTGATAACGCTGTATTCAGCGGTAATGTCGATATTAATCAGGGTAACAGCCGCTTGCAGGCCGATGAAGTTCAGCTTCATCAAAAACAGCCGGAAGGCCAGCCCGCACCGGTGCGCACCGTCGATGCATTGGGTAACGTCCACTATGACGATAACCAGGTTATCCTCAAGGGGCCAAAAGCCTGGTCAAACCTGAACACCAAAGATACCAACGTCTGGAAAGGCGACTACCAAATGGTGGGTCGTCAGGGCCGAGGTACTGCGGATGTCATGAAGCAGCGCGGCGAAAACCGCTACACCATTCTGGAAAACGGCACGTTTACCTCCTGTTTGCCAGGCTCTAACACCTGGAGCGTGGTGGGTAGCGAAGTTATCCACGACCGCGAAGAACAGGTGGCAGAAATCTGGAACGCCCGCTTCAAGCTTGGCCCAGTTCCGGTGTTCTATAGCCCTTATTTACAGCTTCCAGTCGGTGATAAACGCCGCTCCGGTTTCCTTATCCCGAACGCCAAGTACGGAACCTCGAACCACTTCGAGTTTTCACTGCCGTATTACTGGAACATCGCGCCAAATATGGATGCGACGCTGACGCCGCATTATATGGATAAGCGTGGCGGTGTGATGTGGGAAAACGAATTCCGCTATCTGTCGCAGTTCGGTCAAGGCTTGTTCGAGCTGGACTATCTGCCTTCCGATAACGTCTACTCGAAAGACCATCCAAATGACGAAAATAGCCGTCGCTGGTTGTTCTACTGGCGTCATGCCGGGGTAATGGATCAAGTGTGGCGTTTCAACGCCGACTTCACCAAAGTGAGCGATCCCGATTACTTTAACGATTTCAGTTCGAAATACGGCTCCAGTACCGATGGTTACGCCACGCAGAAGCTGAGCTTCGGCTATGCGGTGCAAAACTTCGATGCCACCGTATCGACCAAACAGTTCCAGGTCTTCGACCGTGCGAACAGCAACTCTTATGCTGCTCAGCCACAGTTGGATATTAACGCCTACCAGAATGATGTCGGCCCGTTCGACACGCATCTTTATGCGCAGGCGGTGAAATTCGTCAACAGTAACGACTCCATGCCAGAAGCCACACGTGTCCACATGGAGCCGACCATCAGCCTGCCGTTAGGCAACCGCTGGGGTAGCCTCAATACCGAAGCGAAACTGCTGGCGACCCATTACGACCAGACAAACCTCGACAGCTACAATTCGAGCAATACCACCCAACTGGCAAGCTCGGTTAACCGTACAATGCCGCAGTTGAAGATTGACGGTAAGTTGATCTTTGAGCGCGATATGGTGCTGTCGCCAGGTTATACCCAAACGCTGGAACCACGTATGCAGTATCTGTACGTGCCGTACCGCGACCAGAGCAAAATCAATAACTACGACTCCACGTTCCTGCAATCTGACTATTCCGGCCTGTTCCGTGACCGTAGCTACAGCGGCCTTGACCGTATTGCATCGGCAAACCAGATAACGACCGGTGTCACATCACGTATTTATGATGACGCTGCCGTTGAACGTTTTAATGTTTCTGTTGGTCAAATCTACTATTTCACTGAGTCACGTACCGGTGATGACAACATTAACTGGGAGAAAGACAACAAAACGGGCTCACTGGTTTGGGCAGGTGATACCTACTGGCGCATCAGCGATCAATGGGGTTTACGCGGCGGTTTACAGTACGACACGCGTCTGAACAACATCGCGACCAGCAGCTCGGCTATTGAATACCGTCAGGATCAGGACCGTTTGGTTCAGTTGACCTATCGTTACGCCAGCCCGGAATATATTCAGGCAACGCTGCCGTCCTACTCTACGGCTGAGCAGTATCGCAACGGGATTTCGCAGGTGGGCGCAACGGCAAGCTGGCCGCTTGTCGATCGCTGGTCGGTGGTCGGGGCTTACTACTTTGACACCAACACCGGCAGCGCTGCTGACCAGATGCTGGGCGTGCAGTATAACTCCTGCTGCTACGCTATCCGCGTAGGCTACGAGCGTAAACTCAACGGTTGGGACTACAACGGTTCACCGACCGGACAAGCGAAATACGATAACTCCATCGGCTTCAATATTGAGCTGCGTGGTCTGAGCTCTAACTACGGTCTGGGAACCCAGCAGATGCTGCGCTCCAACATCATGCCGTACCAAAGCTCGCTGTAATGTCACTGGTTAGACACATCATCCGCATTGCGGTTAATTGAAATGGAAAAAGTATGAAGAACTGGAAAACGCTGCTTCTCGGTATCGCCTTAGTTGCGAATACCAGTTTCGCTGCCCCACAGGTTGTCGATAAAGTAGCAGCCGTCGTAAATAACGGCGTCGTGCTTGAAAGCGACGTTGATGGCTTGATGCAGTCCGTGAAGATGAACTCAGGCCAGGCCGGCCAGCAGTTACCGGACGACGCCACCCTGCGCCACCAGATCCTGGAGCGTCTGATCATGGATCAGATTATCCTGCAAATGGGGCAGAAAATGGGCGTGAAGATCTCCGACGAACAGTTGGATCAAGCGATCGCTAACATCGCCAAACAGAACAACATCACGATGGATCAGATGCGTAGCCGTCTGGCCTACGATGGGATGAACTACAACACCTATCGCAACCAGATCCGCAAAGAAATGCTGATTTCTGAAGTGCGTAACAATGAAGTGCGCCGCCGCATTACCGTGCTGCCGCAGGAAGTTGACGCGCTGGCGAACCAGATTGGCAATCAGAACGATGCCAGCACTGAGCTAAACCTCAGCCACATTCTGGTTCCGCTGCCGGAAAACCCAACCTCCGACCAGGTGAACGAAGCGCAAAGCCAGGCAGAGTCTATCGTTGACCAGGCGCGTAACGGCGCGGACTTCGGTAAACTGGCCATCACCTACTCCGCAGACCAACAGGCGCTGAAAGGCGGCCAGATGGGCTGGGGCCGTATTCAGGAACTGCCGGCAATCTTTGCCCAGGCGCTGAGCACGGCGAAAAAAGGCGATATCGTTGGGCCAATCCGCTCCGGCGTTGGCTTCCATATTCTGAAAATCAACGACATGCGCGGCCAGACTCAGAATATCTCGGTTACCGAAACGCACGCTCGTCACATCCTGCTCAAGCCGTCGCCAATCATGACTGACGATCAGGCCCGTGCCAAACTGGAACAGGTTGCGGCAGATATCCGCAGCGGCAAAACCACCTTCGAGAAAGCGGCAAAAGAGCTGTCTCAAGACCCAGGTTCTGCTAACCAGGGCGGTGATTTAGGCTGGGCGACCCCGGATATCTACGATCCATCGTTCCGCGATGCGCTGATGAAGCTGAACAAGGGCCAGATCAGTGCCCCGATTCACTCCTCTTTCGGCTGGCATTTGATTCAGTTGCTGGATACCCGCAACGTTGACCGTACCGACGCCGCACAGAAAGACAGAGCTTATCGTATGCTGATGAACCGTAAGTTCTCCGAAGAAGCGGCCACCTGGATGCAGGAACAGCGCGCCAGCGCCTATGTTAAAATTCTGAGCAACTAATGACTCAACACGCTCGTGTCGTTATCACTCCCGGCGAACCCGCCGGGATTGGTCCAGATCTCGTTATCCAACTGGCCCAGCGCGACTGGCCGCTCGAACTGGTCGTTTGCGCTGACGGTCGCCTGCTGAGTGAGCGAGCGACACTGCTCGGCCTCCCCCTCACGCTTTTACCGTATTCAGCCGAAACCCCGGCAATGCCCCAACGCGCGGGCACACTGACGCTGCTGCCTGTCGAGCTGTGTGCTGCTGTTACGCTGGGTGAACTGAACGTTGAAAATGGTCGCTATGTGGTCGAAACGCTCGCTCGCGCTTGCGATGGTTGCCTCAGCGGTGAATTTGCCGCACTCGTCACCGGGCCGGTGCACAAAGGCATCATCAACGATGCTGGCGTACCGTTTACCGGCCACACCGAGTTCTTTGAGGAACGTTCAGGCGCGCCTAAAGTGGTGATGATGCTGGCGACCGAAGAACTGCGCGTCGCACTGGCGACGACGCATCTGCCGCTCAAAGCGGTGAGTGATGCCATTACGCCTGACCTGCTGCGGGAAGTGATCACTATTCTGCATACCGATTTGCAGAACAAATTTGGCCTTGCTCATCCTCACGTACTGGTCTGCGGCCTGAACCCTCATGCGGGCGAAGGCGGGCACATGGGGACGGAAGAGATAGATACCATTATTCCGGTACTGGAAGAGATGCGGGCGAAAGGGATGAATCTGAGCGGGCCGCTGCCTGCCGATACCCTTTTTCAAGCGAAGTATCTTGACCATGCCGATGCCGTGCTGGCAATGTACCACGATCAGGGCCTACCCGTGCTAAAATACCAGGGCTTTGGCCGTGGCGTGAACATTACGCTCGGTTTACCTTTTATTCGCACTTCCGTTGACCACGGCACAGCCCTTGAACTGGCAGGCCAGGGGAAAGCGGATGTCGGCAGTTTTATTACGGCGCTTAATCTCGCCATCAAAATGATTGTTAACTCTAATGAATAATCGAGTCCATCAGGGCCACTTAGCCCGAAAACGCTTCGGGCAAAACTTTCTCAACGATCAATTCGTGATCGACAGTATTGTTTCGGCGATTAACCCGCAAAAAGGCCAGGCCATGGTTGAAATCGGCCCAGGTCTCGCCGCACTGACCGAACCGGTCGGCGAACGTCTTGACGAAATGACCGTTATCGAACTTGACCGCGATCTGGCGGCTCGTCTGAAAACCCACCCGTTCCTGGGGCCGAAGCTGACTATCTATCAGCAGGATGCCATGACCATGAACTTTGGCGAGCTGTCTCAGACACTCGGTCAGCCGCTGCGTGTGTTCGGCAACCTGCCGTACAACATCTCCACGCCGCTGATGTTCCATCTGTTTAGCTATACTAATGCCATTGCAGACATGCATTTCATGCTGCAAAAAGAGGTGGTTAACCGTCTGGTTGCCGGGCCAAACAGTAAAGCCTATGGTCGTCTGACCGTTATGGCGCAATACTATTGCAACGTGATTCCGGTTCTTGAAGTGCCGCCAAGCGCTTTCACACCACCACCAAAAGTAGATTCTGCCGTGGTACGTCTGGTTCCTCACACCACTAAGCCGTACCCGGTCAAAGATGTTCGCGTGTTGAGCCGTATTACGACCGAAGCGTTTAACCAACGTCGTAAGACCATTCGTAACAGCCTTGGCAATCTGTTCAGCGTTGAGGTGTTAACGGAGCTGGGTATTGACCCAACGATGCGAGCAGAAAATATCTCTGTTGCGCAATACTGCCAGATGGCTAACTATCTGTCAGAGAATGCGCCCTCGAAGGAGAGCTAAACCATGATCGATTCGCCACGAGTTTGCGTACAGGTACAGAGCGTCTACATTGAGACGCACTCCCAGCCGGAAGACGATCGTTATGTCTTCGCTTATACGGTCACCATTCGCAACCTCGGGCGAAGCGCGGTTCAGCTTCTGGGCCGTTATTGGATAATCACTAACGGTCACGGCCGTGAAACTGAAGTTCAGGGAGAGGGTGTGGTTGGCGTTCAGCCGCATATCGCTCCCGGTGGCGAATATCAGTACACCAGCGGTGCCGTGCTGGAAACCCCACTCGGCACTATGCAGGGCCACTATGATATGGTCGATATCGACGGCGTGCCGTTCTCCATCGACGTTCCCGTTTTCCGTCTCTCTGTTCCCACGCTGATTCACTAAACATGTCTACATACCTTATTGGCGACATTCACGGTTGCTTTGATGAGTTGATCGCCCTTTTACAACAGGTGGAGTTCACGCCTGGCGTTGATACCCTGTGGTTAACCGGTGATTTGGTTGCGCGCGGCCCCGGCTCGCTGGAAGTGCTGCGTTACGTCAAATCTCTGGGCGATAACGTTAAAATCGTGCTGGGCAACCATGACCTGCACCTGCTGGCGGTTTTTGCTGGCATTAGCCGCAACAAGCCGAAAGACAAGCTCAACCCGCTGCTCGACGCGCCAGACGCCGACGAGTTGCTCAACTGGCTACGTCGTCAGCCGCTGATGCAGGTTGATGAAGACAAAAAGCTGGTGATGACCCACGCGGGCGTCACTCCGCAATGGGATATAGAAACAGCAAAACAGTGCGCGCGCGATGTTGAAGCGGTGCTGTCCAGCGATTCCTATCCGTTCTTCCTTGATGCGATGTACGGCGATATGCCGAATAACTGGTCACCGGAGCTGAGTGGCCTGGCGCGCCTGCGTTTTATCACCAACGCATTTACCCGTATGCGCTATTGCTTCCCGAACGGTCAGTTAGATATGTACAGCAAAGAGTCGCCGGAAAACGTCTCTGCACCACTTAAGCCGTGGTTTATGCTGCCTGGGCCGATTACCGACGAGTACAACGTGGCCTTTGGTCACTGGGCATCGTTAGAAGGGAAAGGGACACCGAAGGGGATTTACGCGCTGGATACGGGCTGCTGTTGGGGTGGTGAGCTAACCTGTCTGCGCTGGGAAGACCAGCAGTACTTTACGCAGCCCTCCACTCGTCATATTACGCCGAGTCAAGGTAACGCGTCGGCATCATAATGCGATAAGGCGGGGGCGCTTCGCTTCCCGCCTTATATTTACACTCGTACAGGCGGGTAAGCGAAACTGCCATTCGGCACGCGGTTAACGACGCTCTAAAACTTCAAAGCAGTAGCTATGCGAGTTTTGCTCATCTGCGTCGTGGAATTCACTGAATACAGATTCCCACTGATCCGGGTCGTAATCCGGGAAATGGGTGTCGCCTTCCACTTCTGCATCAATATGGGTCAGGTACAGTTTTTGCGCTTTCGGCAGGAACTGCTCGTACACGCGACCACCGCCAATCACCATAATTTCTTCAGCATCGCCGCAGGCAGCAATGGCTTCATCGACAGATTTAACCCACTGTACGCGATCGTCAGTGCCTGGTTTGCTGCTAATGACGATATTCTTACGCCCAGGTAACGGGCGACCAATAGACTCCCAGGTTAGGCGGCCCATCACGACAGGTTTATTTAACGTGTTACGTTTAAACCAGGCGAGATCGGCGGGTAAATCCCACGGCATCGCGTTTTCCATGCCGATGACGCGATCTACTGCAAGCGCAGCAATCAGACTGATCATTGAGTGTGTCCCAAATACGAAAAAAATTGTCGCCACTATACGGAAAGCATAATCTTTCGTCGACAGGCGGTCAGGTAAAGAAGAATAAAATTTACAGATTTGCTGGCAAGTCCGCGCAGACAACGTGGACAGCCAGCATTACACCTCATACAGATGTCATAGCGACGGCTTTACTTCTGGCTCATCTTCTGGGTTACCGCTGTGTTTCCCCTCTTCCGTGCCCTGCCAGCCATGTCGCTGAATCACTGACAAGTGATTACGGTCTTCATTGATGATCTCCGTCAGCATCGCGCTAGTACGCTTAAACGCCGCCGCCCGCGAGGAGGCATCGTTCTCGGCCATCGTGACCATCTCCTCCATCAGTTGAATATTAAAACGACGGAACAGGTCAGCGCGCTCGCGGGCCTCGTAGGCTCCCAGCCCTAATGACTCCAGCGCCAAACGTCCGGATTTCAGCGCCGCTTCAAAGGTTTCACGCTCCGGTGCGGTGACTCCCGCCTGGCGTAGCTGAATATAGTGTTCAACATCACGGGCGCGGGCAATCACCGTCAAATGCGGGAAATGCTCTTTTGCTAATTCGGTAAGCTGAAGGCTCGCCTGCGGATCATCAATCGCGTTAATCAAAACTTCCGCTTTTTCTGCCCCGGCTGACTCCAGTAAATCGGCTCGGGTGGCATCGCCGTAAAAGACCTTCATATCGAATTTACGCAGCGTATCAACGTGGTCTGGATCATAATCAAGAATCACCATCTTAACCCCACTGGAAAGCAGTAAACGACCGGCAATCTGACCAAAACGCCCGAAGCCCGCAATAATCACTCGCGGCTGTTCTTCATCAATTTCATCGGCCTCACGAGTATTACCGGCGCTGGCCTGTTTCTCCAGGCGCGTCAGCAACACCAGCAGAATTGGCGTTGCCGCCATCGACAGTGCCACCGCCAGCGTTAGCGCTTTCGCCCACTCAGCATCCAGCACGTTAGCCATCTGCGCTGCGCCAAAGACCACAAACGCAAACTCACTCCCCTGCCCCAACAGCACCGCAAACCAACGGCGCTGCGAGCGCGGAACCTGCAAGGGTTTGGCAATCAGCCACAGCATGACCGATTTAATGACCAGGAAACCGACCAGCAGCGTGATAATACGCAGCGGGTTGTGAATCAGCGTGCCGAAGTCGATAGACATCCCCACGCCGATAAAAAACAGCCCCAACAGCAAGCCCTTAAATGGTTCGATATCGCTTTCCAGCGCGTGGCGATATTCAGAGCTTGCCAGCAGAACCCCCGCCAAACACCGAGGCGCGCAGCTTCCATAGCCGCTGCGGGTCAAGCTCCAGGCCGATGACAAACAGCATCAGCACGACGCCGATTTCCGCGAAATGCAAAATGGCTTCGGCATCGGTGACTAACCGCAGCCCCCACGGGCCGATAATGCAGCCCGCTATCAAATACCCCAGCACAGATCCCAGCCCCAGCCGTACCGCGATAGGCACAATCAGCGCCGCTGAACCCAGATAAATCAGCGCCTGTATTAGCGTATGGCTATCCATTGTTGTGCTCCTCCAGCCAGGCCAGCAGGCGCTGTTTGTAGTGCCGCGCCTGCGCCTGTAGCGTCTCTTCATCGCAGATAAACGTGCAGTGCACGGCAAACGGCGGCAACCATTTCATGCCGCAATAAATGGTGGTCGCCTCCAGCGGCTGCCCTAGCACCTCAAACCCCGGATGCGATCCAATCTCGAAATGGCTTTCGCCACCGCCGGTCGTCACCGCCCACATCACGCTCTTACCGTGCAGCGCTGTGCCACCGTGGCCATATGCCCAGCCGTGCGACAGCACTTTATCCAGCCACAGTTTGAGCAGCGGCGGCGTGCTGTACCATTGCATCGGATGCTGCAAAATAATCAGGTCAGCGCGAGACAGCGCCTCCTGCTCAGCGGCAATATCAATATTAAAGTCGGGATAAAGGTGATAGAGAGAACGGACTTCCACTTCATCGAGCGTCCTTACCTGCTCAAGCATTCGCTTATTCGCATGAGAATGATGCGGATAAGGATGCGCATAAATAATCAGAATCATGATTAGCCTGTCTTACTTTATTATTTTACCCCTGAGTTTAGACAGTTAATGATGACACTGACAGGGTCAGTTGGCGTAAGCGCAGGAAATGGGGGGCGGCAAACGCCCCCCAGTCACATTCAGGAAGGTTGGTTCGCGGGTTTATCCGCAACCGGTGGGACATCCGGCGTCACGCTCAGATCACAGGTTTTCGGCAGGAAGAAGGTAAGGGTTCCGGCGATAATCAGCGAACCGGCCAGCGCGCAGACCGCTACGTTTTGCCCATAGAAGTAGATCATAACCCCCACCAGATACGGGCCGCAGAAGCCGCCAAGATTGCCGAGGCCGTTAATCACCCCGCGCGCGCTACCCGCCACTTCGGGCATGGCGATACGCCCAGGGATCGACCAGAACGGGCTAGTCGCTGCTTTCAGGAAGAAGCCGCAAATCACCAGCGCAATATAGGCCGCTACGATGTGGTCACGCAGCACCACCGACGCCAGCAACGCCACGGCGAATCCGTACAGCGAGAATCGAACCCACAGGCGGCGTTTACCGCTACGGTCGCTAAACAGCGAGATAATATAAATCCCAGCGAGCGTGGCAATAAACGGCAGGATAGCCAGTACGCCAACGCTTGCCATATTCGCGCCGGTAAGATTTTTAAGGATGGTCGGCAGCCACAGCGTATAGCCGTAATCGCCGGTCTGATAAAAGAAGTTCAGCAGTACCAGTTTCATCAGGCCAGAATTACGAAACACCTCCCGTACCGGCGCATTACTGACCGGCGCTTGTGCGCGACGCGCTTCCCGTTCAGCATTGAGCGCGTTAAGGAGATATTCACGTTCACGGGCGGGTAGCCAGCGCGCTTCTTCCGGGCGGTCGCTTATCATCAGCCACCACACCAGCAGCACCACCAGCGACAGCAGCCCTTCAATGATAAACAGCCAGCGCCAGTCGAGCGCGGCGATAATCGCACCAGAAACCGGCGCGGTTAACATGCCGCCCAACGGGGCAAACATCATCACAAAGGCGTTGGCGCGGCCAATCTCTTTTTCCGGGAACCAGTTGCTCACCATAGTCAGCACAACGGGCAGCATCCCGCCTTCCGATATCCCCAGCACAAAACGCAGCGCCAGCAGTTGGTATTCATGAGTGACAAAAGCGGTGGCAATCGACACTATCGCCCACGCCATCAGCGACCAGGCGATAAAACGTTTGCCGCTACCGTGAACGGCAATACGCCCACCGGGTATTTGCAGGAATAAATAACCAATAAAAAATATACCGCTGGCAACACCCGCCATTTGACTGGTAATACCGAGGTCAGACTCCATACCGCCGGGCAGTGCAAAACTAATATTAACCCTGTCCATAAACGAAATAACACAAGCGATTAGAACGGGCGCAATGATGCGCAACCAGCGGGTGCCAGGTATTTTCTCATTCATAATTCACACTCTCTATCGAGGGAAGGCGCAGTAATAAAATGGTGTGCGAAGCTGGGTGTTAATCAATGGCATTCGGTAATGGCGCGGCGTTAAAAAAGGCGGCGACATTATTAAACACCACGTCACTCATACGCTGGCGGGTTTCATGAGTGGCACTGGCAACGTGCGGCTGTAGCACCACGTTATCCATCGCGATAAGTTCGGCAGGCACATTCGGCTCATCTTCATAAACATCCAGCCCCGCCCCGGCGATAACACCGTTTTGTAACGCCTGAATCAGCGCACGTTCATCCACCAATGTGCCGCGCGCGATATTAATCAGCCACGCCTGTTTCGGCATCACGTTAAAGACGCTGGCGTCAATCAGCCCACGGTTCGCCGCGCCGCCAGAGGCAGCAATCACCAGAAAATCACTCTCATGCGCCAGAGTATGAAGGTCAGCGCACCAGTGATAATCAAGGTGGTTGAGTTTTTTGCGGTCGGTATAGCGGATTTCCATATCAAACCCGCTGGCGCGGCGAGCAATGCCCTGGCCGATATTACCCATACCGAAAATCCCTATTCGCTTGCCGCTCACCTGAGTTGCCAGCGCCGGAGCCTGCGCCAGCCATTTGCCTTCGCGCACAAATTTATCGCCCTGACACAACTGGCGAGCGCCCGCGAGCAGCAGCCCCATTGCCAAATCGGCGACATCGTTGGTCAGCACGCCAGAGGTGATGGTCACCGCAATATCATGAGCGCGGGTATAGTCGAGATCGACCGCATCCGTGCCCACGCCAAACACCGCCACCAGCCCAACGTTCGGCAGTTGTTCCAGCACGGCGCGGGTAACGCCGATATCGCCACGCGTGACCACCGCCTGAACCTTACCGCCCATCTGCTGAAGAAACGCCTGCGGGTCGACCTGTTCATACAGGCGATAAACCTGAAAAGCGGTGGAGAGTTTATCCAGCAAGCCGTCAATAACCGGAGCCATCAACAACACAGTATGCGGGTTTGCAGTATTCATCGTTTTACCTGTTTGAGAGTTCGGAAATTCGTTACGCCCTATCAAACGGGTTTTTACCGCTGCGTTTTGCGATCCACATCACGCGGGATCGTGTTAGAAATCTGTGTTACGGATGACGTGATCGTGGAAGCAAAAGTCGCGCGGGTCGCCAACAATCGCGCCGCTTTCGCAGAATGTTAGAGGGTTTCACCCATCGACAAACGGTAGTGGAGGTCAACTTTCTCAATAGTGGGTAAGCCTTTTATCTTCTTGATGAGGATTTCAGTCGCCACTTTGCCCATTTCGAAGCGCGGCGTCAGTACGCTGGCGAGGCGCGGGCTGACTATCTGCCCAATCTCCAGGCCGTGGAAACCGGCAATGGCTATCTCCTGCGGCACGGCAATGCCCGAAGCGATGCACTCCTGTAACACGCCTACCGCCAGATCGTCGTTGGTACAGAGAATACCGTCCATCTGTTGATACATCTGCCGCGCCAGGGTCATCATGCCAGTGCCTATCGATACCGATGAGACTTTATTGGGCGCGATACGCCCCACCGCCAGCCCCGCCTCCGCCATCGCTTTACAGTAGCCTGCGTAACGCTGTTCATCACGAATATCCGACATGGATCCAAAATAGATAATCTGGCGTTTGCCGCTCGCCAGCAGCATATTTGTCATATCGAACCCCGCGCGATAATTATCAAAGCCGACGTTAATACGCCCCGCGTTATCCGATAACCCCATCACTTCCGCGACAGGTATTTTAGTTGCCTTGAGGTATTTCTCGGCGCGAAGCGTATGCACGGACTCAGTTAACAGCAGCGCTTTAACATTCAGCGCCAGCACGGTGGCAATTTGTTCCTCTTCTCGCTGGCTGTCGTAATCATAATTAACGACTAACGTTTGATAACCGTAGGCGGTCGTTACGGATTCAATCCCCGCTAAAAGGTCAGCGAATATTTGGTTATTAAAGGAGGGAATAAGTACCCCAATACGCGGCACGGCCTGGCTGCCAATTGCTGGGTTATCGCTATCGGGCTGATAACCTACTTCTTCAATTACGCTGGCAATACGTTGTGCCGTTTCCGTTTTTACTTTTTCCGGTGTGCGCAAATAACGGCTGACGGTCATTTTCGTTACGCCCGCCAGCGCGGCGATATCATCTAGCGTTATCCGTTGTACTTTCATTCATATTGCCTGTTATTGCCGAAACCGTGTCCCGATATTATGCCTGTTGGCGACCGAAAAGAGAATGCGCTGACTCCCGTCTCAGGCCGCGTGTGACGCGGTTTTCCCCGTCTATTCTCGCCCTGGATCACATATGTTGTAACCCCTTTTCGTAACATCGTTGAGAGTGATCTCCATCACGGTTTAGCCCCGACAAAAACCGTCAGATAGAAAGCACTTTTTCAGGTGCATTCCCGCCGTGATACAGGAAACAGTAATGAACAATCTCTTCAGCTTACAAGGCAAACGTATTTTAATTACCGGCTCCGGGCAGGGGATCGGCTACGTCATGGCGCAGGGTTTGGCGCAATATGGCGCAGAAATTATCATCAATGATATTTCCGCCGAACGGGCGGAACAGGCGGCGATGAAATTACGCGACGAGGGCGCAACCGCCCATACCGCAGTATTTAACGTAACCGACGCGGAATCGGTCGAAAACGCCATCGCCCATATCGAAGAAAATATCGGCGCAATCGACGTACTGTTTAATAACGCCGGTATTCAGCGCCGTCACCCGTTTACCGAATTTCCCGTTCAGGAGTGGAACGACGTTATCGCCGTCAACCAAACCGCCGTATTCCTGGTTTCGCAGGCGGTCGCCAAACGCATGGTGGCGCGTAACGCCGGTAAAATCGTCAATATTTGCTCAATGCAAAGCGAGCTTGGTCGCGACACCATTACCCCCTACGCCGCCGCGAAAGGCGCGGTCAAAATGCTCACACGCGGCATGTGCGTGGAGCTAGCGCGGCACAATATTCAGGTGAACGGCATTGCGCCGGGCTACTTTAAAACCGCCATGACGCAGGCGCTGGTCGATGATAAAGCCTTTACCGACTGGCTGTGCAAGCGCACGCCCGCCGCCCGCTGGGGCGATCCGCAGGAGCTGGTTGGCGCGGCGGTGTTTTTATCGTCTAAAGCATCCGATTTTGTTAACGGGCATCTGCTGTTTGTCGATGGCGGCATGTTGGTTGCCGTCTGAAGAAAGGAGCACGCAATGGCAGAGCAATGCATTATTTTAATGGGCGTCTCCGGTACGGGGAAAACCACCGTCGGGCAGGCGCTGGCACAAGCGCTGGGCGCCAAGTTTATCGACGGCGATGACCTTCATCCCCGCCACAACATCCTCAAGATGGCTTCAGGTCAACCGCTGGAAGATAGTGACCGCCAGCCGTGGCTCGAACGTATCAGCGATGTCATTTTCAGTCTTGGGCAGAAAAATGAGTCCGGCGTGTTGGTCTGTTCAGCGCTGAAAAAGCGCTATCGCGACCAGTTACGTCAGGACAACCGCCACCTGTGTTTTCTGTGGCTTACCGGCGATTACGACTGCATTTTGCAGCGAATGCAGCAGCGCAAAGGCCACTTTATGCCAGAAGCCCTGTTACGTAGCCAGTTTGCGGCGTTAGAGGCGCCGGATGACAGCGAGCCAGATATTCAGCCAATCGATATTTCAACGGATGTCAGCAGCATTGTTGCCCGCGCCCTCACCCTTTTACCTTCGCAACCCGTACAGGGAATTCCAGCATGATTATCGATACCCTTTTCAACGCAGAAAAAAACGCGTTTTATCCGCCGGTTATCCGCAAGGCGTTGCGCGCGGTTATCCAGCAGGAACCGCACAGCCTGCCGCCGGGCAAATATACCGTTGATGGCGATAACCTGTTTTTTAACGTCGTTGAAGGTGACACCCGACCGCTTGCCGAGCAGCGCCCTGAGTTTCATCGCCAATATATTGATATTCATATCTTACTGGCGGGAGAGGAGGTAATCGGAGCTGGAAATAAGGGGCTGGCAATCACACCAGACGGTGAGTTTAATTCGGCGCATGATATCGGTTTTTGTACCCAAATCAGCAGCGAAACGCTGATTCATCTGCACTCAGAAGAGATTGCGATTCTCTTTCCAGGCGAACTGCATCGCCCGATGGGCAGCACTGGCGCGGGCGCGCCGCTGCGTAAAATCATCGTCAAAATTGATAACGCGCTGCTGTAAGCGTTGCGCGCTGGCCCCGAATCACGGGGCCACGGATAACAGTTAGTTATCCAGCTCGTTCATTTCGCGAACCTGGTCGCGGTTAATCTGCTCGGTTTTGCCGGTTTCCGCATTTTTGTACGATACCAGGCCGGTATCTTTATCAACCTGCGGCTTACCGTCGGTGACAATAGATTTGCCGTCTGTGGTCTTTAACGTTTGGTTGGATGAACAACCGGCGACGGTAAAGAGAGCGGCTGCAGCAAAAATTGAGGTAGCCAGAAGTTTATTTCGCATGGTGTTCTCCCTGCTTTTCAGTTGAATTTCATTATCGACCTAACCATTTTAGGCTAACTGACTGACGGGAGATGGAAAACCAGAACACTCCGAAGAAGTACGGAGGGGGGTGTTGCCGGATGGCGGCTGCGCCTTATCCGGCCTACAGGTGGAAAATGTGATTTTTGTAGGGCGGGTAAGCGAAGCGCCACCCGCCGGATACAAGCGGTGCGGCTTACTTCTTAATCTGCGCGTGCATTTCCTGTACCGACGTCACTTTGTCAGTAGCATCGGCATTCAGCGCCATGGTGGTTGCGAAACCGCCGTTCAGCGTGGTGTCGTAATGCACTTTGTATTGCAGTGCGCTGCGGCGAATCAGCTTGGAGTCTTCAATCGCCTGGCGGCCTGCGGTGGTGTTGATGATGTAAGTGTATTCGCCATTCTTGATACGGTCTTGAATGTGCGGACGACCTTCATGCACCTTATTCACCAGACGCGGGTTAATGCCCGCTTCGCCCAGCACAATCGCCGTGCCGTGGGTCGCGTCCAGCTCAAAGCCCTGTTTCAGCAGTTTTGCCGCCAGGTCTACGACGCGCTCTTTATCGCCTTCGCGAACGGAGAGCAGCGCGCGGCCCTGTTTTTTCATGGTGGAGCTGCTGCCCAGCTGCGCTTTCGCAAAGGCTTCCGCGAAGGTGCGGCCTACGCCCATCACTTCCCCGGTAGAGCGCATTTCTGGCCCTAACAGCGGGTCAACGCCCGGGAATTTGTTGAACGGCAGGACCACTTCTTTCACCGAGTAATACGGTGGAATAACTTCTTTGGTCACGCCCTGCTGTGCCAGCGTTTTGCCAGCCATCACACGCGCCGCCACTTTCGCCAGCGGTACGCCGGTCGCTTTGGAGACGAACGGTACGGTACGCGCCGCACGTGGGTTGACTTCAATCAGGTAGACTTCGTTGTTTTTCACCGCAAACTGCACGTTCATCAGGCCGCGCACTTGCAGTTCGAAGGCCAGTTTCTGCACCTGCTGGCGCATCACATCCTGAATTTCCTGGCTCAGCGTGTAAGCGGGCAGTGAACAGGCGGAGTCACCGGAGTGTACGCCAGCCTGTTCGATATGTTCCATGATGCCACCAATCAGCACCATTTCGCCGTCGCAGATGGCGTCCACGTCCACTTCAATCGCATCGTCGAGGAAGCGGTCGAGCAGCACTGGCGCATCGTTAGAAACGCTTACCGCAGTCTGGAAGTAACGTTTAAGGTCAACTTCGTCGTAGACGATTTCCATCGCCCGGCCACCCAGCACGTAGGACGGGCGCACCACCAGCGGATAACCAATCTCTTTCGCCTTCTCAACCGCCATTTCAATCGCCGTTACAGTGGCATTCGCCGGTTGTTTCAGCTTCAGGCGGTCAACCGCATGTTGGAAGCGCTCGCGGTCTTCTGCACGGTCGATAGCGTCCGGGCTAGTGCCGATAACCGGTACACCAGCCGCTTCCAGCGCGCGCGCCAGTTTCAGCGGGGTTTGACCGCCGTACTGAACGATAACGCCTTTCGGTTTTTCGATACGGACGATTTCCAGCACGTCTTCCAGCGTGACCGGCTCGAAGTACAAGCGGTCGGAAGTGTCGTAGTCGGTGGAGACGGTTTCCGGGTTGCAGTTGACCATGATGGTTTCATAACCATCTTCGCGCAGCGCCAGCGAGGCGTGTACGCAGCAGTAGTCAAACTCGATACCCTGGCCGATACGGTTCGGGCCGCCGCCGAGCACCATGATTTTGTCGCGGTCAACGGACGGGTTGGCTTCGCACTCATCTTCATAAGTGGAGTACATGTAAGCGGTATCGGTGGCGAACTCTGCAGCGCAGGTATCCACGCGTTTGTAGACCGGGTGCAGGTTGTACTGGTCGCGCAGCTTGCGGATTTCCGCTTCACGAACGCCCGCCAGTTTAGCCAGACGCGCATCGGCAAAGCCTTTGCGTTTCAGCATCCGCAGGAAGTCAGCGTCGAGGCCATTAATGCCCACTTCCGCCACTTTCTCTTCCAGGCGTACCAGCTCTTCAATTTGTACCAGGAACCAGCGGTCGATGTTGGTCAGGTTGAACACACCGTCAACCGACAGGCCAGCACGGAAGGCATCCGCGATGTACCAGATTCGCTCTGCGCCTGCGTCTTTCAGCTCGCGGCGGATTTTGGTCAGCGCTTCCGGGTCATCGAGGCTCACTTTCGGGTCGAAGCCCATCGCGCCGACTTCGAGGCCGCGCAACGCTTTCTGCAATGATTCCTGCTGAGTGCGGCCAATCGCCATCACTTCGCCGACCGATTTCATCTGAGTGGTCAGACGGTCGTTCGCGCCCGCGAATTTCTCGAAGTTGAATCGTGGAATTTTGGTGACAACGTAGTCGATGGACGGCTCGAAGGAGGCCGGAGTACGACCACCGGTGATATCGTTCATCAGTTCGTCGAGGGTGTAACCCACCGCCAGTTTTGCCGCCACTTTAGCAATCGGGAAGCCGGTGGCTTTCGATGCCAGCGCCGAGGAGCGGGAAACGCGCGGGTTCATTTCGATAACAATCAGGCGACCATTTTTCGGGTTCACCGCGAACTGAACGTTAGAACCGCCGGTTTCAACGCCGATTTCACGCAGTACCGCCATCGAGGCGTTACGCATGATTTGGTACTCTTTGTCGGTCAGCGTCTGCGCTGGCGCCACGGTGATGGAGTCACCGGTATGAATGCCCATCGCATCGAAGTTTTCGATAGAGCAGACGATGATGCAGTTGTCGTTGCGGTCACGCACCACTTCCATCTCGTACTCTTTCCAGCCGATCAGTGATTCATCAATCAGCAGTTCGTTGGTTGGAGAGAGATCCAGACCGCGTTCGCAGATTTCTTCGAACTCTTCGCGGTTATAAGCGATACCGCCGCCAGTGCCACCCATCGTGAAAGATGGACGGATGATGCACGGGAAGCCGACGTCAGCGGCAACCGCCAGCGCTTCTTCCATATTGTGCGCGATACCGGAACGCGCGGTGTCGAGGCCGATTTTCTTCATCGCCACGTCGAAACGGCGGCGGTCTTCGGCTTTATCAATCGCGTCGGCGGTCGCACCAATCATGGTGACGCCAAATTCGGCCAGTACGCCCTGACGTTCCAGCTCCAGCGCGCAGTTCAGCGCCGTCTGGCCGCCCATCGTCGGCAGCACTGCATCCGGGCGCTCTTTTTCAATAATCTTGCGTACCACTTCCCAGTGAATCGGCTCGATGTAGGTGGCATCGGCCATTTCTGGGTCAGTCATGATGGTGGCTGGGTTGGAGTTCACCAGAATGACGCGGTAACCCTCTTCGCGCAGCGCTTTACACGCCTGCGCACCAGAGTAGTCAAACTCACACGCCTGACCGATAACAATCGGGCCCGCACCCAGAATCAGGATACTTTTTATGTCTGTACGTTTTGGCATGGCTCTTTTAACTCCTGATTATTTCGCGGACTGACGGTATTGCTCAATTAACTCGATAAAGTGGTCGAACAGCGGTGCGGCATCGTGCGGGCCTGGGCTGGCTTCCGGATGGCCCTGGAAGCTGAACGCAGGCTTATCGGTACGATGGATGCCTTGCAGCGTGCCGTCGAACAGCGATTTGTGCGTTACACGCAGGTTAGCTGGCAGCGTGGCTTCATCTACCGCAAAACCGTGGTTCTGCGCGGTAATCATCACCACGTTTTTGTCCAGGTCTTTTACCGGATGGTTGCCGCCGTGGTGGCCGAACTTCATCTTGATGGTTTTCGCACCGCTCGCCAACGCCAGTAGCTGATGGCCGAGGCAGATGCCAAATACCGGAATCTCGGTCTGGAGGAATTTTTCAATCGCGTCGATAGCGTAGTCACACGGCGCTGGGTCGCCAGGGCCGTTGGAGAGGAAGATACCGTCTGGATTCATCTTCAGGACCTCTTCCGCAGAGGTTTTCGCCGGAACCACCGTCAGGCGGCAGCCACGGTCAACCAGCATCCGCAGAATGTTGCGTTTCGCGCCAAAATCGTAGGCAACGACGTGGAACGGCAGCTCTTCTTCGGACTTCGCTTCTGGCAATTCACCCGCCAGTGTCCAGCTCCCTTGTGTCCAGCTATAGCTTTCAGCCGTGGTCACTTCTTTCGCCAGATCCATCCCGTTCAGGCCAGGGAACGCTTTGGCTTTTTCCAGCGCCAGTGCGGCATCCAGATTATCGCCTGCGATGATGCAGCCGTTCTGCGCCCCTTTCTCACGCAGCAGGCGCGTCAGCTTACGAGTATCGATATCGGCAATCGCCACGATGTTATGGCGTTTCAGGTAAGAAGAGAGGTCTTCAGTGTTGCGGTAGTTGCTGGCAATCAGCGGCAGGTCACGAATTACCAGACCTTGTGCGTGAACCTGGGAAGACTCTTCATCAGCGGCGTTAGTGCCGACATTACCAATATGGGGATAAGTAAGAGTGACGATTTGGCGAGAATAAGAAGGATCAGTGAGGATTTCTTGATAACCGGTCATTGAAGTATTGAAAACGACTTCCCCAACCGCCGAACCTGTTGCCCCTATGGCCCGACCGTGAAACTGGGTTCCGTCTTCCAGAACCAATAGCGCTGACTTAATCAAAACACCCTCCAGAGAATATTTACTCGATTTATTTGCATATTAATTCATTTCAATGCGATAAATCAATGCAAATCTGCTTACCGATGAATTTCTGGCAAACGGCGGCATTCTAGAGACAGCCTCGGCAAAAGTCTACCTTAAAGGGCATTTTTTATTATTATTTTATGGCACTGGTGAAACCACCAGCCAAAAACCGCCAAAAAGATCAACTAACTCATTGTGGAAAACGCTTGCGGAGCAGGAAGAGTGTTAAATCGTGGGGAAGATCGCGAAAAAGTAGACCAGATGGTCAAAATTTACATTTAACCAACACATTTTTGCCACTAAACATATAAAAATGAGAGCTTCAAAATCAAATTGATAAAAAGAACTTAAAATAAAGGGCAATAAATTATTGCCCTTTGTAATCAACGAACTACGACTACAACAACCACATCACTACGGGTAATAAATCGTTATAATTCATTCAAATTCAGCACATCACGCATATCAAAAAGACCATTACGCTTTGATTTTATCCACAAAGCCGATCTCACTGCGCCGTTGGCAAACGTCATGCGGCTGGAGGCCTTATGCGTTATCTCTACACGCTCACCGATATCGGCAAACATCGCCGTATGTTCACCGACAATATCGCCCGCGCGCACGGTGGCAAAGCCGATAGTGCCCGGCACACGCTCGCCGGTGTAGCCTTCACGGCTATAGACCGCGCAATCTTTCAGATCTTTATCCAGCGCCGAGGCAATCGCCTCGCCCATTGCCAGCGCAGTGCCTGACGGTGCATCCACTTTATGGCGATGGTGCGCTTCAATAATTTCGATGTCGGTATAGTCGCCCATCACTTTTGCCGCTTTCTCCAGCAGCTTCAGCATGACGTTTACGCCGACGCTAAAGTTGGCAGCAAACACAATGGCAATCTCTTGCGAGGCATCGCGAATCGCCTGTTTGCCAGCATCGTCGAAACCGGTCGTACCAATGACCATGCCTTTACCGTGCTCGCGGCAAAATGCCAGATGCGTTAACGTCCCTTCCGGGCGAGTAAAATCGATGAAAACGTCGAAATCATCTTTTACGGCTTCGAGGCTGCTGTGAACGGTAACGCCCGACTTCCCCGCGCCCGCCAGTTCACCGGCATCGCTGCCCAGTAAAGAAGAGCCTTCACGCTCCAGCGCTGCGCCCAGTTGAACGCCTTCCATCGCCAATGTTGCCTGGATTAACTGGCGTCCCATGCGGCCGCCAGCGCCTGCAATGGCGACGCGGATTTGTGCATCATGCATAGCTATTCTCTTATGTTAATTTTGCGTAAACCGTTCTCAGAGTAACCAGCCCACTTCAGAGCCGCCAGCCGAAAACGACAATAATTAGAATAAAATGATAAACAGAGAGGCGTATCAGTAAAAGGCATGATTCATCCCGCAGGATGAATCATTATCACGGGAGAGAAATGAAGTGAAACTTACTCAGAATAGAGTGCCCCACTGGGGAAATGACTCAAAAACCAGGTTACCGCCAGTAAATCTGCGCTGCCGCCGGGGCTAAGATGACGCGAGATAAGTTCATCATCCAGCGCCTGCATTGCTTCAATGCCACCATTAACCAGCACACCGCCCTGCCATAATATTTTTTGCGCCTGCTGCTGTACGTAATAAAGGCCCTCTAACCCGCCGCGAGAGACTAAGTTGGTGTCATCATTCCAGGCCATCAAATGCAGAAGCGTTTGCATTAAGGACAGGTTGGTGTCGCAGTGCTCTTGTAACACTCTATTGTAAACGGGCAGCGCCTGGGTTCTGACAGTGCGAAACCCGCTTTCCGCTTCGCCGCGCGCGCCCGATAACCCAAAGCGTAGAAAATGCGCCTCTCCTGTCGTCGGCTTCCTGCCTTTACCAGAGGAAAGCTCACGGGCGACAATATTTCGGCACAAACGCGCGACCTGATCGCAAATACGGTTTTGCTCCAGCGCTTCTTGCCTTGCCACAATACGCCCAATCGCCGCACTGAGCAGGCTAAAGGCAAAGATTGCGCCACGATGGGTATTCACCCCGCCCGTCGCCTGTAGCATGTCGTTTTCACAGGCCATCCCCAGCGGTCGCAACATCACCAGCACGTTTTCCGCCTCCAGTTGTGCCGTGCTGTTGCCCATAATGAAAAACTTTTCCATCCAGGGCGCAATGGCTGCGGTACTGCGCTCGAACGCCGCCAAATCCATATCTTGATGCGCGCCTGAATTACGAATATCCACCAGCCCCGGTTTCGGCGTTAAACGGACTTCAGTTAACAACGCCCGTTCCACCAGCCTGATGATGTCCCCACCCTGCGGCGACAGGTTGTCTACCCGATGCCGTTCAGTCACAGTGCTCACGCTCATAGCTTTCAATCCTTCGTGCAATTTCATCCAGCAGGAGGTCGAGCGTATGCTGTCGCCCCCGAGCGCAGACATGGGCTTCCTGCTGGCAAACCAGACAACATCGGGCAGGAAACCCCAGTTCACGGCGAGAGAGCGACTGTCCATCGCTCTGCACAATATCAATATCCCAGAGCCGCCCCAGCGCGTGGTGCGTCTCCAGCATCAACATCTGCCGTTTCAGTTCCTTCGCAGGAGCGCAGACGGCTGCCATCCATTCCGGGCCACTACGTTCATCAACGCGTTTTTCCCAGACAATCACCCATTCCCTCTGCTGGCAAAGCGCCGTGATTTCGCCCACTGCGTAGTCCACAACCCGCCGCCATACTGGCGAATTCTTTACCGCGCCAGGGGCAACCAGTGAGAAAGAGATAAGCGGTAGCCGATAGCAATCGATCGCCTGACGCTGCCTGCTCGCGCGTTTTTCACGCGCAAGCAGTACCTCTTCAAGCGTCGCTGGCTGGCCGCCGGATAGCAGCGCTGCGCCGTCCATCAACGTTTAACCTGACGAATAACATCAATCACGGAACCATCGCGGTAGCGAACGACGGCAACCACGCGGTCAG
This sequence comes from Kluyvera fluvialis, assembly GCF_059725275.1. Lineage (NCBI taxonomy): Bacteria > Pseudomonadati > Pseudomonadota > Gammaproteobacteria > Enterobacterales > Enterobacteriaceae > Kluyvera > Kluyvera fluvialis. The sequence continues at coordinate 4,139,527 of NZ_AP046142.1, forward strand.
TGAAAGCGATCGGTTCAGGCTTGCCGGTGAGCAGTTCAGCCCGCTGCTGGAGCTGCTCGATAGTCATCAATGGCACACCGGCGGCGCGCAGGTTATCAATCAAGTCCTGGCGAGCCGGATTGACGGCAATACCGTGGTCGGTCACTAACACATCGACGCTCGCGCCGGGCGTTACGGTGGTCAGCACCTTTTCCACCACACAGGGAATACGCCCACGAACTAATGGCACGGTAATAATGGTGAGGTCCGCGCCCGCCGCCGTATCGCTGTGGCCGCCGGATGCGCCGCGCAACACGCCATTTGAACCGGTCATGACATTGACGTTGAAATTAACGTCAATCTCCAGCGCACTCAGCATCACCACGTTCAGACGCTCGCAGGCCGCGCCTTTAGAAGCGGGGTTAGCATATTGGTTCGTTGAAATTTCAATATGATGCGGGTTTTGCGCCAAAGAACGGGTCGCATCGCCATCAAAGGATTGAGTGTCCAGCAGTGCCTTGATCAACCCTTTTTCATGCAGATCCACCATCGTTCCGGTGATCCCCCCCAGGCCAAAGCTGGCGGTGATGTGATGGCGACGCATTTTATCTTCCAGGAAGCGCGTCACCGCCAGTGAAGCGCCGCCGGTTCCGGTTTGCAATGAAAAACCGTCGTTAAAATAACCGGAATGTTCAATCACATTGGCCGCCTGACGAGCAATCAGCAGTTCGCGTGGGTTACTGGATAAACGGATCGCCCCGGCGGTTATCTTCGCCGGATCGCCCACCTCATCCACCTGGACAATCAAATCCACGCGATCCTGCGCGATGCTCGCCGGATAGTTCGGGTAGCCCACCCACTCTTCCGTTAGCAGCACCACGCAACGGGCATGTTCGGCATCCACCTGCGCGTAACCCAGCGATCCGCAGCGCGATTTGCCGCTAAAACCGTTGGCATTGCCAAACTCATCACAACACGGAACCCCCAGAAAGGCGACATCAATCTTCAGTTCACCGCTCTGGATAAGCTTCACGCGCCCGCCGTGAGAGTGGATCTGCACTGGGTTTTCCATCAGCCCCGCAGAGATCTCCTCCCCCAGTTTGCCACGCAGGCCGGAGGTGTAAATCTGGCGAATAACGCCGTTTTTAATATGTTCAATCAGCGGCCAGTGGGCATCAATCAATGAGCTGGAGGCCAGTGTCAGTGAGTGAAAACCCATTTCTGCAATCTTCGCCATCACCATGTTGACCACCTTGTCGCCACCCCGAAACGCGTGATGGAAGGAGACGGTCATCCCGCTTTGCAGGCCAGAGCGGCGGATGGCATCTTCCAGAGAGTCACACACTTTGCGCTGGCGTTTCTCTGTCTCGCTGGCAAGCCACGGGCTGTTTGCCGTCACCCCTTCGTAAGGCTGTAACCCTTCCGGCACTACGTATTGCTGATTCAGCATTGTCACTGTCTCTTTCATGGTTCCTTCCTTAATCACGAATACCGGATGCCGATAACGCCACCACTTTGCGCGCGTGGTCGATAATTGGGCCATCAATCATTTTGCCGTTGAGCGATACCACGCCCAGCCCGCGAGACTCGGCTTCTTCAGCCGCTGCGATAACCTCCAGCGCGTGATCAACCTCTTTGTGCGTCGGTGAATAGGCCTGATGCAGTAGCTCAATCTGGCGAGGGTTAACCAACGATTTGCCATTAAATCCAAGCCCTTTCGCTAGCTGCACTTCTTTAAGAAAGCCTTCTTCGTTATCAATTTCCGACCACACCACGTCATAGGCGGCAATTTTCCCTACACGCGCCGCATGTAGCACAGCGCAGCGCGCGTAAAACAGCTCGCTGCCATCGCCACGACACGTCCCCATGTCCATCACGTAATCGAAAGCGGCTAACGCAATAGCCACCATTCGCGGGCTGGACGTGGCAATGTCAACGGCGTTGACCACGCCCATTGCAGATTCAATCGCCGCCATCAGTTTGGTGCTGCCCACTTCGCGCCCGCACTCGCGTTCGATGCGTTCAACCTGCGCTTCCAGCTCCAGCACATCGTTTTTGCTGTCGGTTTTGGGCAGGCGAACAATATCAACGCCCGCGCGAACAACGGCTTCAAGGTCAGCCAGCCCGAACGGCGTATTCAGCGGGTTAATCCGCACCACTTTTTCTACATCCCGATAGAAAGGATGCTGTAACGCGTGATGCACCAACAGACGCGCGGTATCTTTTTCGCGAAGGGAAACGGCATCTTCAAGATCAAACATCACCGCATCAGCGCCATACACAAAGGAGGTGCTTAACATCGCCGCGTTAGCACCGGGGATAAACAGCATACTGCGACGAGGTTTCATAACGCGCTCCATTGAATATCCGTTTGTTCTGCTGCACGCAGCGCTGCCGCCTGAACTCTTGCACGCAAAATGCATTCCAGCGCCCCTTTGTCATCCACGCTGACCTGCGCGTTTTCAACGCCCAGCTTCGCCAACGTTTCTCGCACCACTCGCTCAATCGCAGCGCCAAACTGCTGCTTCACCAGGCTTTCCAGCTCCAGTTGGATCCCAGGCTCAGTCGATGGTCCAATCCTGACCATCGCATCGCTGGATTCCAGCGTGCCTGCCAGGGCATTTTTAATGATTTCCATAGCTTGTATTCCTTGTTAACGGTATTACGTCATGCGGTTTCAGTACGTACAGCCGCCAAACGCTGCAAAAAAGCCAGCGTTCCAGCAGGAACCAGCGCGCTCACGCCCTGCCAGTTGTGCTCGGCGTACAGTTTTCTGACGCGAGAAGCGGAAACCGGCGCGCCGTTTTTCTCCATGCGCGCCAGTTCCACCACTTCAATTGCGGGGCCACTGCCGTTCGGGTCACTCAGAATGTCGTGCATTCGTTGGTTATAAGCGCGGGTCAGCGGGCAGAAAGGTTCGTCGCCGACAAAGCGGTGGGTGATTCCCAGCGCCGGAGCCAGATGCTGGCGGAATAATTGCAGATCGATTTGGCTGTGACAGTCGTCAACGACGCCCTGCTCTTTGAGGAAATAACCCGGGAAAGTGGCGCGAGAAATCAGGTATGAGGAACCAGGATGCAGCGTGATATTGCCGATGCCGCGAATGCCTTGTTCAACCAGCGCCCATCGGTCTACATAACGGAAAAATGAAGCATCTTCTTTCACCACAAACAGATGCAGCCAGTCGCACTGCGCCGCCGCCTGCTCTAATAAATAGCGATGGCCCAGCGTGAAAGGGTTGGCATTCATCACAATCGCGCCGATGTTCTTTCCCGGCTGGCGATACAGCGCCAATTGGCGGCAATAACGCGCCAACCGTTCACTGCTGTTTTCCATCAGCACTGCCAGGCCATCCGCCTGCGCAATGGGCCAAAAACCAGCGCCGGAGAACAGCGCGCTGTTTTCCGGTTTGGTGAATAAAAACAGCTCACTGCGATTGAGTTCATAAGCCAGCGTTAACAGCTCGGTCAAGAGCTTCAGGCTCAGCCCTTCGCCTTGTAACGCTGGCGACACGGCGATGCACTTCAGCACATTCCCGGCGATCGCCCCGCAGCCCACCAGCTCGCCCTGCCATTCAGCACATACAATGACGTCGCAATCCGCTTCAAGAGCAAGCCCCGCCTTTTGCAGGAAAGCCTCCACCGTCTTGCGAGGTAGCGCATCCTGCTGCGGATAAATACGCTTAAATTTCAGATTCATTATTCTGCGTCCATTAGCAAATAACGCCGCATATTTCGCCAGTGTTTATATTGTGGGTCTGATAGAGCAATCACATTTCTCCACCGACTTTTATTTTCTTTATAATTTTTATGTTGTTAATTAACTAGCAAAATAAAAACAATTAAATTAATTAAAAACACGGTAATTCGGTGAAGATAATCACATCTCCGTTTAATGCGAATTTATTAATATGCGTCGGTCTTACCACCCATCGATAGTCAAAATAATTCGAGTTGCTTATAGCCAACATCTGGCAATGCGAAGTATCACGGATATATACACAGGATGATGTTTATGACTAACATAAGCCAGGCTCCGGCAACGGAGAAAAAAGGCGCAAGTAGTCTGCTGGGGTTTAAAATCTTCGGCATGTCGCTACCGCTTTACGCATTCGCGTTAATAACAGTATTACTTTCTCATTTTTATAATGCATTGCCCGATGATTTAGTCGGCGGCCTTGCTATCATGTTCACTATCGGCGCTATTTTCGGTGAAATAGGAAAACGCCTGCCGCTCTTTAATAAATATATTGGCGGTGCGCCGGTAATGATTTTTCTGGTTGCCGCCTATTTTGTTTATGCAGGCATTTTCACGCAGAAAGAGATCGATGCCATCAGCAACGTGATGGATAAAAGCAACTTTCTGAATCTGTTTATTGCGGTGCTGATTACCGGGGCGATCCTTTCGGTAAACCGTAAACTGCTGCTGAAATCATTGCTCGGTTATATTCCAACGATTCTGACAGGGATCGCGGGCGCGGCGATTTTCGGTATTGCGATTGGGCTGTGCTTCGGTATTCCGGTAGACCGCATCATGATGCTTTATGTACTGCCTATCATGGGTGGTGGTAATGGCGCGGGCGCAGTACCGCTGTCTGAAATCTACCATTCCGTTACCGGACGCTCTCGCGAGGAATACTATTCAACGGCTATCGCCATTCTGACTATCGCCAATATCTTCGCCATTATCTTCGCCGCCGTTCTCGATATCATCGGCAAAAAATATACCTGGCTCAGTGGTGAAGGTGAACTGGTACGTAAAGCCTCCTTCAAAACGGAAGATGATGAAAAAGCCGGTCAAATTACCCACCGTGAAACGGCGATTGGCCTAGTGTTATCGACCACCTGTTTCCTTCTGGCTTACGTTATTGCGAAAAAGATCCTGCCAAGCATTGGCGGTGTGTCGATTCACTATTTCGCATGGATGGTACTGATTGTTGCCGCTCTTAACGCCTCCGGCATCTGCTCACCTGAAATCAAAGCAGGCGCAAAACGGTTGTCCGACTTCTTCTCTAAACAACTGCTGTGGGTACTGATGGTTGGCGTTGGCGTGTGCTACACCGACCTGCAAGAAATTATCGACGCCCTGACCTTCGCTAACGTGATTATCTCCGCAGTGATTGTTGTCGGCGCGGTGGTCGGCGCAGCCATCGGCGGCTGGCTGATTGGCTTCTTCCCTATTGAATCCGCCATTACCGCAGGTCTGTGTATGGCAAACCGTGGCGGTTCCGGCGACCTGGAAGTGCTTTCCGCCTGTAACCGCATGAACCTTATCTCCTATGCACAAATCTCCTCCCGTCTGGGCGGCGGTATTGTGCTGGTTATCGCCAGCATCGTGTTCAGCATGATGGTGTAACGCCTTGCACGGCGGTGTTATTGGCAGCAAATGCCAGCGTTAAACGTAGAGGCCCAGGCCGGGGGCAGCTGAAGGGAAATCCACTCTACCTCCTTAGCCGGAAACGCGATGACATTTGCGACCCTTGACACCGCCGTGCCCCAATTATGGATATTGATTGATGACTGATGCCGTACTTCTGCGGGAAGGGCTAACACTGATGTTTCTCGGTATGGGATTCGTGCTGGTGTTCCTGTTCCTGTTAATCCTCGCTATTCGCGGTATGTCTGCCGCCATTGCCCGTTTTTTTCCTGAGCCGCCAGCGGTGCCAGTGCTTCGTTCTCTCCCGCCGGAGGACGATTTCACCCGCTTAAAACCGGTGATTGCCGCCGCCATTCACCATCACCGTCTTACTGCTTAATTCACGGAGGAATCTATGACCGTTGCCATTACCGATGTCGTTTTACGCGACGCCCACCAGTCCCTGTTCGCCACGCGTCTGCGTCTCGACGATATGCTCCCCATTGCTTCTGCGTTAGATGACGTGGGCTATTGGTCCCTTGAATGCTGGGGCGGCGCAACCTTTGATGCCTGTATCCGGTTTCTGGGTGAAGATCCGTGGTTGCGTTTGCGGGAGCTGAAAAAAGCGCTGCCGAAAACCCCGCTGCAAATGCTCTTGCGCGGTCAGAACCTGCTTGGCTATCGCCACTACGCTGATGACGTGGTCGAGCGCTTTGTTGAACGCGCGGTGAAAAATGGCATGGATGTGTTCCGCGTTTTCGATGCCATGAACGACCCGCGCAATATGAAAGCGGCGCTACAGGCGGTGCGTAGCCACGGCGCTCACGCCCAGGGAACGCTCTCCTATACCACCAGCCCGGTGCATACCTTGCAGACCTGGCTGGACTTAACCGAACAACTGCTGGAAACCGGCGTCGACTCTATCGCCATTAAAGATATGTCCGGCATCCTGACCCCGATGGCGGCGTATGAACTGGTCAGCGAAATCAAAAAACGCTACGACGTGCGCCTGCATCTGCACTGCCACGCCACCACTGGGATGGCGGAAATGGCGCTGCTGAAAGCGATTGAAGCAGGGATTGATGGCATCGATACCGCCATCTCGTCGATGAGCGCCACTTATGGACATCCCGCCACCGAAGCGCTGGTGGCTACTCTTGCCGGAACACCGCACGACACAGGCCTGGATATCGGCAAACTGGAAAATATTGCCGCTTACTTCCGCGACGTGCGCAAGAAATACCATGCGTTCGAAGGGCAACTGAAAGGCTATGACAGCCGGATCCTGGTGGCGCAAGTGCCAGGCGGGATGCTGACCAACCTTGAAAGCCAACTGAAACAGCAGCAGGCCGCTCATCGGCTGGATGAGGTGTTGGCCGAAATCCCCCGTGTGCGCGAAGACCTCGGTTTTATTCCGCTGGTGACGCCAACCTCGCAGATTGTTGGCACTCAGGCGGTGCTAAACGTGCTGACCGGCGAGCGCTACAAAACCATCGCCAAAGAGACGGCGGGCATTCTGAAAGGGGAATATGGCCACACGCCCGCTCCGGTCAACAGCGCGCTACAGGCTCGCGTACTGGAAGGCGCACAGCCCGTCACCTGCCGCCCGGCGGATTTACTCAAACCCGAGTTGATGGCGCTGGAAGCCGACATTAAACGCCAGGCGCAAGAGAAAGGCATCACGCTTGCAGACAATGCCATTGACGATGTGCTGACCGTTGCGCTGTTCCCACAGCCAGGGATGAAGTTCCTCGAAAATCGCGGTAACGCTAGCGCTTTCGAACCCGTACCGCAGGTGGCAGTAGCGAAAGCGGAAACAGCGGCCTCCTCCGGCATCTACACCGTGGAAGTCGAAGGCAAAGCCTTTGTGGTGAAAGTCAGCGATGGTGGCGATATCAGCCAGTTAAGCGCCACGACACCGGCAAGCGCACCTGTTCCAGCACCAGCGGGCAACGGTACTCCAGTAACCGCGCCACTGGCGGGCAATATCTGGAAAGTGATTGCCAGCGAAGGCCAAACCGTTGCCGAAGGCGATGTGCTGCTGATTCTGGAAGCCATGAAGATGGAAACCGAAATTCGCGCCGCTCAGGCTGGCACTGTGCGGGGTATCGCGGTGAAAGCCGGTGATGCCGTGACAGTGGGCGACACCCTGATGCAGTTGGCATAACGGAGAGGATCAATGGAAAGTCTGAACGCCCTGATTCAGGGCATGGGGCTGATGCACCTCGGCGCAGGCCAGGCACTGATGTTGTTGGTCAGCCTGCTGCTGCTGTGGCTGGCGATTGCCAAAAAGTTCGAGCCGCTCTTGCTGCTGCCGATTGGTTTTGGCGGCCTGTTGTCAAACATCCCCGAAGCGGGTATGGCGCTGACCGCACTGGAAAGCCTACTGGCGCAGCATGACGCCGGGCAGTTAGCCATCATCGCAGCCAAACTGAACTGCACACCGGACGTTCATGCCATTAAAGAGGCGCTGGCGCTGGCGTTACCGTCAATCCAGAATCAGATGGAAAATCTGGCGGTGGACATGGGCTACACGCCGGGTGTGCTAGCTCTGTTTTATAAAGTGGCCATTGGCTCTGGCGTAGCACCGCTGGTCATCTTTATGGGCGTTGGGGCGATGACCGATTTCGGCCCATTGCTGGCAAACCCGCGAACCCTGCTGCTGGGCGCGGCGGCGCAATTCGGCATTTTCGCCACCGTGTTGGGGGCGTTAACGCTGAACTACTTCGGCTTTATCCACTTCACCCTGCCGCAAGCTGCGGCGATTGGCATTATTGGTGGTGCGGATGGCCCAACGGCGATTTATCTCTCCAGCAAACTGGCTCCAGAACTGTTGGGTGCGATTGCCGTCGCGGCCTATTCCTATATGGCGCTAGTGCCGCTGATTCAGCCGCCGATTATGAGAGCGCTGACCACGGAAAAAGAGCGGAAGATCCGCATGGTACAGTTACGAACCATCAGCAAGCGGGAAAAAATCCTCTTTCCAGTGGTGCTTTTGTTGCTGGTCGCCCTGCTGCTGCCGGATGCCGCGCCGCTGCTGGGGATGTTCTGCTTTGGCAACCTGATGCGCGAAAGTGGCGTCGTCGAACGGCTGAGCGACACGGTGCAGAACGGCTTGATCAATATCGTGACCATCTTTCTTGGGTTGTCTGTCGGCGCGAAACTGGTGGCAGATAAGTTCTTGCAACCGCAGACGCTCGGCATTCTGCTGCTGGGGGTGATTGCATTTGGTATCGGTACGGCGGCAGGCGTGCTGATGGCGAAGCTGATGAACCTGTGCAGTAAAAACAAAATCAACCCACTGATAGGCTCAGCCGGGGTGTCTGCAGTGCCAATGGCTGCGCGTGTATCGAATAAGGTTGGCCTGGAATCGGATGCTCAGAACTTCTTGCTGATGCACGCTATGGGGCCGAACGTCGCGGGTGTCATTGGCTCGGCGATTGCCGCAGGTGTGATGCTCAAATACGTACTGGCGATGTAATTTCCAGCGGGAGAGCGGTACATAATCCTTTAATCAGCATCGGGGTAACAGCCAGGCTGATTAAAGGATGCCGGATATCGCGAGCGACCTCCCGTTTCTTACCCAATTTATTCTGAAAAAAAAGTAAGTATGAACTGGCTCAGAGACTCATCCCGTCGAATACAGGAACATGCCTTATTTAAATTTCTATATTGCATTATGTTTATTCGAAAAATAACACTTTGGTTTTCCAGGCGTTCGTTTCAGAACCGAATTTTTCTGCTGATTTTATTTACTTCAGCGATCGTGATGTTGGCGATGTCGTGGTATATCACCGGCATCACTAAAGAACGCCTGCATTATCAAGTAGGACAACGCGCCCTTATTCAGGCAATGCAAATTTCTGCGATGCCTGAGCTGGTGGAAGCCGTGCAGAACCACTCTTTGCCAAGAGTGAAGGCGCTTATCGACCCTATGCGCTCATTTTCCGACGCCACTTATATCACCGTGGGTGACGCAAAAGGCCAGCGTTTGTATCACGTGAATCCCGACGAGATAGGAAAATATATGGAGGGCGGCGATAGCGATGAGGCACTTTATAACGCGAGAAGCTATGTCTCCGTGCGCAAAGGCTCGCTGGGTTCCTCTCTGCGCGGTAAATCACCGATTCAGGATAGTTCAGGAAAAGTGATTGGTATTGTTTCCGTGGGCTACACCATTGAGCAACTTGAAAACTGGCTCAGTTTGCAAATTGGCTCGTTACTGTTTCCGATGGCAATATTACTCTTACTCCTCTTGTACTGCGCACGACGTTTTTCCCTGCATATTAAAAAACAGATGCTGAATATGGAACCGCAGCAGCTTTCGCAACTGCTTATTCAACAAAGCGTGCTGTTTGAATCCGTCTTTGAAGGGCTAATTGCGATTGATTCTTCCCGCAGGATCACCGCGATTAATCAGACCGCCCGCCGCTGGCTTAACCTGATGCAGCCGGAAAATAGCTTAATCGGCAAGCCCATTACCGATGTGGTATCAACCGGTACGTTTTTTCACGATCACCCTGAAGAGAATAAAAAAGATGAGATTGTCATTTTCAATCAAATAAAAGTGATCGCCAGCCGAATGGCGTTGATCCTGAATAATATTCCGCAAGGCTGGGTGATAAGCTTTCGCAAAAAAGATGATATTAATACTCTCAGCCTTCAGTTAAGCCAAATTCAACAGTATGCCGATAACCTGCGCGCCGTGCAGCACGAGCACCGCAATTTGATCTCCACCATTGCCGGTTTGTTATTTCTAAAACGCTACGATAATGCCCTGGCGCTTATTCAGCAGCAATCGGAAAGCCATCAGAAAGTCCTCGACTTTATTGCCCATAATTTCAACGATAACCATCTTGCCGGGCTACTGATAGGCAAATACTATCGGGCCAAAGAGCTGGGGCTGGAGCTGGAGCTGGTATTCGATCCGGGCTGTTATGTCGATGCGCTACCAGAAACGCTCACGCCGAATGAATGGATCTCTATCGTCGGGAATTTATTAGATAACGCTTATAACGCCACGCTACTCCACCCGCTGGGTTCAGGCCAGATCGAGTGTTTGATCAACAGCGAAGGCGCTGATTTTCTGATTGAAATAGCCGACCAGGGCTGTGGGATCGACCGCGCCATTCGCGATCAAATATTTGAACGTGGCGTGACCAGCAGCAATAACCGTGACCACGGCATCGGTCTGTGGCTGGTGAGAAGCTATATCGAGCACGCTGGCGGAACCATAATTGTCGACGACAACATTCCCTTTGGCACGATTTTTACCCTCTATATTCCCCTGACCAGAGAAGATAATCATGGATAGCATAACGACCCTCATTGTTGAAGACGAGCCGATGCTGGCGGAAATATTGGTCGATACCCTAAAACCGTTTCCCAATTTTAACGTCGTTGGCGTAGCGGATAAACTCGAGAGCGCCAAAAAGATGCTCCGCCTCTATCAGCCACAGTTGATCCTACTCGATAACTTTTTACCTGATGGCAAAGGCATGGATCTGATTCGCCATACCGTGAGTATGAACTATACCGGACGGATCATTTTTATTACCGCTGATAACCATATGGATACCATCAGCGAAGCGTTACGTCTTGGCGTCTTTGATTATCTCATCAAGCCAGTCCACTACCAGCGGCTACAGCACACGCTGGAGCGGTTTGTGCGTTACCGCAATTCTCTGCGATCCAACGAACAAGCCAGCCAAAATCACGTCGATGCCCTTTTCAATATGCAAGCCAAAGAGGACATTTCCCCTCCCGCTTCCTCGATGCGCGGGATCGATGAAAATACCCTCAGCCGCGTACGCCAGATTTTTGACGATCCCACGATTGTACATACTGCCGATAGCCTTGCTCGCCTGCTGGGCAGCAGCAAAACCACCGCCAGACGGTATCTTGAACAAGGGGTTAAAGAGGATTTTCTGGAGGCTGAAATTCACTACGGGAAGGTGGGCCGACCAGAGCGAATCTATCGCGGGACAAGCTAATCCAGATACCGCCCCCGTAAAAGACATGATTCATCCCGCAGGATGAATCATGGGCGAGAGCGCGATATAAATTATGTCGTGGGCGCAAATCCGCAGGATTGGCGGATAACCAGCGCCGGAGGCAGGATGATTCGCTTGGGCGGTTCATCATTTCCCTGAATGCGGCTATAAAGCAGCTCTCCCGCCTTGCGCCCGATCTCTTTTGCCGCCACGGAGACGGTGGTTAATGCTGGCTGCACCAATGCGGCTTCAGAAATATCATCAAACCCCACCAGCGCGAAATCGCGGCCCGGTTCACGCCCCATTTTGCGCAGCGCCTGCATGACGCCTAATGCCACGATATCCTGATAGCAAACGGCGGCTGTAATTTGCGGATAACGGTGTAGCAACTCTTCCGCTACGCGCGCGCCATCGCTTTGGCTGGCCTGAGAGGCGACGATCCACTCTGCGTTGGGCGCAATACCGTTTTCCAGCAGCTTACTGGTAAACCCGCCAATACGCTGAGCGCGAGTCCCGGAACGATCGCTCCCGCCGATAAAAGCAATATGCCGATGCCCCTGCTTTAACAGGTGCGCCGTCGCCATCTGCGTGCCTAAAAAGTTATCAGTGCCAACGAAATCAAAATCCGGATCGCTCATCGGCCTGACCACCATAATCGCCGGAATGTTGCGCCGTTTAAGCCCATCAAAAAAGGACTGCGGGGTTTCTCGCGCCGCGCATAAAACCATGCCGCAGGCGTTATTGCGCATCAGTGAATCGACAAATTTTTGCTGGCGCTCGCCGGATTCCTCGCTGTTCGCTAAAAAGAGCAACAGGTCGTGGCGTTCCATTTCATGGCTCATACCGGCGGTCATTTCGCCATAGAACGGGTTAGTGATGTCGTGTAGCAATAGGCCAACCTGATTGCTGCTGCGATTACGAAGATTAGCCGCAGTCTGGTTATAAACGTAGCCTGTTTCGTCCAACGCTTTTAATACCCGCTCACGGGTCGCCTGCGATATTCGCCCCCGATTGCGCAGTACCATAGATACCGTCGCAGTTGATACGCCCGCGCGTTCTGCAACCTGTGCCAGGGTTATCGTGGTCATCGTCTTCTCCCGTTTTTCTTTAGATTAATCGAATAACCTATTTTTTGCATTAACCCCTGTGAGTCTCTTCACACTCTGCTGCGTGATCGTCGGCATATTGCGAGAAATGGCAGGTTAATCGCGTTAATCACTCTTTCATTAAAAGGTTAATCGATTAATCTTTGTTCAAAGATGAAAGAGGTTTACGATGAACCACACCGTTTACGATAAATACCCTGAAGTGATCATCAGTGGGTTCGATAACGATGCCTGGCAAGGCTGGAAGCCCATTATTGCGGCTGTGCGCCAGCGTTTGTCGCAGCAAAAGAATGCCACATTAACGATCGATTGCGACCCCGGAGTCTGGGGTGGGCAATGGATGAAAAACACATTCGATCTCGATCCCACTGCGCCAAACTACGCATGGTGTTTTGATTGCGTGCCCGAGGAAAACAGCCTATTGCTGCGTTTCGGTCATGTGCGGATCGAGATCCCCTTACAAGATCTGTTCTTACTTCAACCACGAGCCTTGCCTGGCGATCTTCGTGCCGCCGCCAACGATGACGCGCGCTTCGTCAACCCGATCCCGGCGATAAAACATGACCATTTCCTGATCCACGCCGGAATAGCCGTCACGGACAGCAATTCGCCACCATTAAAGACTGGGTAAGAGGATAACCATGATCCATTTTATCGTTGCCACACATGGGCCACTGGCGGGCGCGCTGCTCGAAAGCGGTCGGATGGTGTATGGCGAACTCCCTCATGTGGAAGCCGTGATGCTCACTGAACAAGCGGGTATTGAAGGCTTTAAACAGGGTTTTGCCAACGTACTGAAATCGGCAAGCGAGGGGGCAAGCGGTGTGGTTGTCTTGTGCGATATGCAAAGCGGTACACCGTGGAACGTGGCCTGCCAGCATAGTTTTTCCCCCCTAACGCAACCGCCCGTCGCGGTGCTAGCGGGAGTCAATTTACCCATGCTGCTACAGACCGACGAGGTGTGCCACCTGAAGGACCCTCATGTCGCCGCTCAGCAACTGGCAGCATTAACCCAACCCACGATTACCCAAGCTGTTCTGACGATCGCAGCCCAATCGGACGATTTTTAAGGAGTCAGTTATGAGTATTTCATTTGTTCGCATTGACGATCGTGTCATCCACGGACAGCTCATCACACGTTGGGCCAAAGAGTTGCCCTGTGACGGTATTGTCGCCATTGATGATGCGGTGGCCGCTGATCCACTGCTCTCTTCCGTCATGAAAGGGGCGGTGCAGGATACGAAAGTCTGGCTTTTCGATACGGCCACGGCTATCGAAAAACTGCCGAAGGTGATTGCCAGCGATAAACGCTATTTCATCATTGGCAAATCGCCGTTAACGCTGCAATACATTGAGCAAGCAGGAATTAGCCTGAAGAATGCCAACGGGAAAATTAACGTCGGGCCAATGAGCGCCCGCGCCAACACCACCACGATCGGCCCGAATCAGTCAGTCAATAGCGATGAAGTCGCGGCCTTCAACTGGCTGGCAGAACAGGGCCACCACATCGAATTTCGTCTGGTTCCCGATGCGAGTTTTTATAGCTGGCAGGATGCCCTGAAGAAACTGAAATAAGGAGCGCATGATGATTTTCGAAGCCTCATTCATTGGCATACTCTGTTATCTGGGGGCACTAAGCAGCCCGTGGTTACTTGGCCTGACTGGCGGTTGGTATTTAATTACGCGACCGTTGGTATCGGGTTTATTAGTCGGCCTGATCCTCGGCGATGTGAAAACGGGCATTATCATCGGCGTCGCCGTACAGGCGGTCTATATTGCGATGGTCACGCCCGGCGGCTCGATGCCCGCTGATTTAAACTTTGTGGCTTATCCCGCCATTGCGCTAGGCATTTTGTCTGGTCAAGGGCCGGAGGTTGCTGTTGCGCTGGCAGCCACTATCGGTATCGCAGGGACGATTCTGTTTAATATGATGATGGTGGTGAACTCCTTCTGGAATCACCGGGCAGATACCGCCATCGACAACGATGATGCGCGCGGTATCTATCTCAATAGCGTTATCTTCCCGCAGGCCACCAACTTCGTGTTGCGCTTTGTCCCTACCTTTATCGCCGTTTACTTTGGTTCGCAATACATCAGCGGCTTTATGGAAAGCCTACCGAAAATCATACTCTCAACAATGAATGTGCTGGGGGGGATCCTCCCGGCGGTAGGGATAGCCATTCTGCTGAAACAAATCATCAAAAATTACACCATGTTGATCTACTTCCTGGTGGGCTTTATAGGCATTGTTTTCCTGAAGCTGAACATGGTGGCATTGGTCATTGTCGGCGCACTTCTGGCGCTCATTCATTACAACTACAAACCGGAGACGCCGATTGCATCAGCATCAGCGGCAAAGGTCGATGATGACGAGGATGAATTCTGATGGATGAACGTAAACTCACAAGGGCAGATCTTCGCCGTTGCTGGCGAGCATGGATGATGCACAACCTCTCATCGATGAGCTTTGAACGCCTGGAATCATTTGGTTTTTGCCTGAGTATGCTACCGGTGGCGAAAAAGCTGTATCCAAATACAGCCGACCGTACCGAGATGCTGCGTCGTCATGCTTCTTTTTACAACACAGAGCCTCAGATAGGCGCAATCGTCAACGGCATGGCGTTGGGTCTTGAAGAGAAGAAAGCCAACGGTGAGCCTATTGATGGTGAAACCATTAACACCCTTAAAGTTGGGTTAATGGGGCCGATTGCGGGGATTGGCGATTCCATGATCCCCGGTATGTTGATCCCCATTCTACTCAGTATTGGGATGGCATTAGCAGCTGGCGGCAACATACTCGGGCCACTGTTCTATATCGTCGCCTGGCTGGCGATCATTATTCCTGGCTCTTGGTTCCTGTTTTTAAAAGGCTACCAGATGGGTTCCGGCTCGGTAGAAATGCTGGTCAGCAGTCAATCCACCCGTCTACGGGAAGCGCTCTCTTTACTCGGTGTATTTGTGATGGGCGGCGTCGCAGCCAGTTACGTGAAGCTGGGGTCTGGGTTGGAGTTTGTCACCGCAGATGGGGTGAATATTCATCTTCAACAAATGCTGGATGGGATCTTCCCGCAATTATTGCCACTCATCGTTGTACTGGGTACCTGGTATTTAATGGCAAAACGCAGCGTGTCGCCAGTTAAAGCCATGCTATTACTACTGGCGTTAGCGACCGCAGGCGTTGCAAGTGGTTTTTTCACAGGGTGAAAGCGGTATTTTTATTCTCAAGGGTATTTAAGGATCTCATAGGATAGGCACTTAATGTACTGATGATGCCATCAGTACACACACCAATGGAAATTCAAAACCTGAGGATTTGAGCGTCGCTATTAACAGGGCGCTCTGGGGTAATTTATTTCCTGAATATGGAGATAATTATGAATAATGTTGAGGTTTTTTTAGAAAAGTGGCTTATACCAGCCGGAAATTGGGTTGCCAATAACAGTACGTTAACGATTTTAAAAAATTCAATGATATCATTAATCCCCATTACTATTGGAGGTTCTTGTGCATTAATCATTATGTATTTCCCATTTATCGAAACCGTCGTCCCTATACATGCGCTCACGCTAATAAGACAAGTATTATCACCTATCGTTGACATTAGCCTCGGACTAATATCCGTATATCTAATTATATATATTGCCTATTTTTACGCGATCCAAAACAACACGCCAATACTTTTTACGATTATTATCACCGTAGGTTCATTTTTTATATTAATTCCTTTTCCAATGACTACCAGCACAAACGGCGTTACCGGCATTTCAATCCCAACGCAGTATTTGGGGTCATCAGGGATGTTTGTTGGGATTATATCATCATTTGCATCCTGCAAATTATATCACTGGCTCACAGCAAAGAAATTGGCGATAAGACTCCCCGAAATGGTTCCGCCTAATGTCGCCAACTCATTTATTACATTAATTCCATTGATTCTCACTTTTTTTGCTATGGCCGTTGTTCGTTTTGGTTTTTCATTAACGCCATACGGGAACATGAATGCATTTATTTATGAAGTTCTGCAACTACCGTTGGTAAACATCGGGACGGGCCTCATTCCTACCGCCATCGCCGCTATATTTATTCAGTTATTTTGGTTTATGGGGTTACACGGGCAAAGCCTGGTCAGTGCCATTATGTCCCCGCTATGGCAGGTTGCTTCCACGGCAAACGCTCAGGCCTTTGCGATAGGCGATCCCCTGCCCTATATCGTGACCCAGCAGTTTATGGATGTCTTTATCGCTCCCCAATTCTTTTCTCTGGTTATGGCACTGATCCTGTTTGCCAAAAAAGGCACATCGGGCGCGGAGATCGGCAAAATCGCCGTACCGGCTGGGGTATTTAATATCTCGGAGCCGGTTGCATTTGGTCTGCCCATCGTACTCAACGTATTGACGCTGATCCCCTGGGTTTTAGTGATGGTGGTATTTGTTGTCAGCACTTATACCTTTATGAGCCTGGGCATTGTGCCAAAACCCACAGGCGTACAAATCCCCTGGACTACCCCACCGCTGATATCGGGTTTCCTCGCCACTAACTCCATTATGGGAGCGTTGTTGCAGGCCTTTAATCTGTTTATTGGCGTGTTGATATGGTTACCCTTTATCCGAATTATTAATAAACAAAATATGCAGAAACTCTAATGCGAGATTTCTACCATTAAACAAGGAGTCGATATGTTCTATCAGTTTCCTGACAATTTTTCCTGGGGGAGCGCAATCTGGGCTCAAGGTACTGAAGGTGCCTGGGCGCATGAAGATAAAGCGCTGACCGTCTATGAAAAATATTATCAGCAGCACCCAGAGCGCTTTTATCAGCAGCAAGGCCCCAATGAAACACTAGACTGGTATCACCGCTACCCGATGTACCATGATTATATTTCACAATTAAAGCACGACAGTTTTCGCACATCTATTCTGTGGGCAAGACTGATGCCTGATGGCAAGAATATTAACCCGCAGGCTGCTGACTATTATAAATCCCTGTTTCAGGATTTGAAAAATCGCGGAATTAAGGTTTATGTGGTTCTTTACTGGTTCGACATGCCGGTGCTTTTTGAGGATCGTGGTGGTTTCGGAAATAAAGAGATCATCGATGACTTTGTTACCTATTGCCATACCTGCTTTGCGCTTTTTGACGATCTGGTCGATATCTGGCATATCTATAACGAACCACGCGTCGATGCTGATTTAAAATATTTAGATAACCGCTGCTATCCTAATACTGTCGATTTCCGCTATCACAGCCAGGTTATTTTCAATATGGTATTAGCACATGCCAAAGTCGTTGAATGCTACAGACAAAATCATTTCAGTAAGAAAATCGGTTCAGTTATTGATGTTAGCTATGCCTATCCACGAAGCCAGCAAAGCGAGGATGTCCAGGCCGCGCAGACCTACAGCTTATTGAACTATGAATGTTTTCTTTCCCCGCTCATTCATGGGCATTTCCCGGAAAACTATTTTTCAACGTTAGCGCAGGCCAGCGCAGTACCGGTGATGACTGATGATGATCTGGCGACTATCGCCAATAACACCATTGATGTATTGGGAATAAATTACTACTTCCCAGCCCGCATCAAAGCAAAAGAGGCCGATACCGCCGTAAAAACCAGCCGTTATGATTTTTATGATTTCTACGATATGCCAGGTCGGGTCATGAACACTTCGCGCGGATGGGAAATATTCCCACAGGCGTTGTATGACACGCTCACGATGATTAAAAGCCAGTATCTTAATATCGAATGCTATATCAGTGAAAATGGGATGGGCGTTGAACAAGAGCAGCAATATCGCGGCGACAATGGCGAAATCCAGGATGATTATCGAATTGATTTTCTTACACAACATTTAACATGGGTTCACAAAGCTATCAGTGAAGACGTTAATCTCTGTGGCTATCATTTATGGTCATTTATTGACCTATGGTCACCTAGCAACCAGTTCAAAAATATGTACGGCTTAGTGGAGTTCAACCCTGAAACAAAAGAGACGCGCCTGAAGAAAAGCGCTTATTGGTATCGACAGGTTATTCAGGATAATGGTTTCTCTGCCGATTGATCGACTCAGGTTGCAGGCCACGGCCTGCAACCTTATTCCGGCTCAAATTATGGATGGAAGTTATGCCATAACTCCGCCACTTTATCGGGGCGAGAGATAAACTGGAAACGGGCAGGATCGTCGATAAACTGCTGATAAATCGGAGCGTCGGTAATGTTAAATTCACTGTAGCGCCGAGGGGGAATTACCTGTAAGCGACCCGGCATATAACGCGGGTTATGCTGCCAGACAATCTGTTTCTCCTGTACCAACGGATACCACGCTAGCCCTTTATGCGCGCGCACCGCATCATATTCAAAACCATATTCGCGATCGCACCATGCACCAAACGTTAATGCCTCTCCGGGGCTTGCCGAAATAGTGGCATGGCCCCATCCTGGAGGCACGAGTACTTTATCACCCGGCCCTGCCAGAACAGCAAAGCAGCGACCAGGATTGTCATCAACATACTCCTGCATATAGATAATGGCTTTTCCTTGCCAGATCTCATACAGCTCCGGCGGTGACCAACCACTGTGTAGGCTGATACGGTGGACGTGCCCCTGACTACGTATCGGCTCTTCACCCAACGTTCCCGCAGCATAAGTGACCACGCCAAAGAGCAGCATTCGCTTTTGCAGTTCACGACGATCCTGCATTCGCGCCACATCCATCGCGATCTCATAAACCTGCTCTGGCCCCTGACACTGCGGATCGCGTAACGAAGGGCGTATTTGATCGAGCGAGCGGATCTCAGGCATCGGCCCAGTGACCTCGTCACCATAGCTAAAGCCAAGCGGATCGGAATGAATCGCCATATCCAGGCCAAAATTAGCCATGCTTCACCTCCTTGATGCGTAAACGCCCCTCTTCTTCTTCCACGCGTAAGGCAAAACCGCCGCTCAAAGCCGTGTAGTCATGGCCCGCCGCGCAGGGCCAGACCGCAAATGCACTCAGAATTTCGTGACTCGTGTTGATCAAACGATGAGCCGTAAAGCCAGCAATATTGTGGACAGAGCCAGGAAAAACACGTTCAAGACGCGCCACGCCCTGCTCATTTTGCAACAGCAACAGCCCTTCCCCACGCAGGCCAATATAAACCTCGCCCTGTTCTCGCCGTGCATGAAAATGCCCGCGCGTCATAAAGTATTCGTTACCAACCTTGCCGGGATAAAGATGCGTAACCCCCGTATAAAGCTCGCCTGCCGCCTCGGGTGTGGCAAACATTTCTACGTCATAAACGGATTTTGTCGGATCGAGCGATTGCCAGCTTATCCGATCGAAAAAGACCCCAGCGAGATCCTGAAGGAGGGTGGATTTAGTGAGTCGTGGCGCGCCAGAAAGCGCGCCGCTGCACCATGCGAGGTGCGGCGGCTGAATAATGTAAGAATCCATAATTGTCTCCGGCCCAAGGAGAACAGCCAGAGAACAATAACAGATTAATCGATTAACCTTGCGGAATACTACGCTATTTCGAAGCAGAGATCACAAACTTTAGACTCTCCTCACTAACGCCCAAACAACCCAGCCTTTCTCCACTCAGCGATAGACTCACTCGATAGACATTGGCGTTTCGTCACTGAATTTGTCCATTATGGTAGGTTAATCAAATTAAGCATCTTACAATAATGAGATTAATCGATTAACCTTGTGTTAATCAACCCTGGTACGAAAAGCCGCAGCCCAGCGTGGGATTTACCACCGATATCAGCATCTGGAAAATTTATTGAGAAACAACGCATTGATAAAAACAAAATCAGTACGTTTCTCACTCACTGTTAAACAGATAAATGGTTATCTACATGAACACTTTTTCTCGGACAGAGCGTGTCATCTATGAATACATACTGTGCAATAGCCATAAGCTCTCAAGTCTCTCGGCTAAAATCATTGCCAATGCGACGTTTACCACGACGACATCCGTAAATAGAGTTTGTAAAAAGATGGGGTATTCTGGATATACCGAATTACGCTATAAGTATGGTGTTGAACAGAATAGTCTTCAAGCCGACGAACTTGCACCAGAGAACGATAATCGGCAGCTCCTTGACATCTGTCAGGAGTTAACCTGTGGGCTTCATATCTATTTATATGCCCGAGGAGCCACGCTGACTAGCCTGAATTATCTATCCCGATTTTTATCTATCGCTGGCATTCCACACCTGGTGTTAGTTGATATCCACCAGCTGGTATTGGTTAAAAAAGGGATTTTACTTCTTATTAGCATATCCGGTGAAACCACAGATATTTTAGATATGGCGCGTATCGCCAAACGGAAAAATATAAAAACGATTGCCATCACGCGTAATAATTCGTCGTTATCGAATATAACATCTCATGTCTGGCATATCGAAACGGTTACCGATACCTCCTCGGTTTACAAAAGAGAAACACAAATAAAATTATTAAAATTTATCGATGATATCGGATGTAAACTGCTGGACACATCCGATATCTGACCCTTCACCATCACAGCTTTTTAGTGACGCCAAAACGGCCCACAAATTCATTTTTGTGGGTTCCATCACTGTCAATATAGGTTTTATCAATTGAGCCTAGCTCAATATAGGGTGTCCAATCGTCGTCCATTTTATAACTGAATGCCAGAGTATGTTCCCAGTAAGTATCTTTACCGGTTCCCTGATCCACGCCACTTTGATAACGGAACCGGGGGTTATAAGACATCCCAAATCGGCCGATATTGTAAGCCAGCCAGATATCGAACTGGTGCGCCTGGCGACGCGTATAGTCATCGCTATCCAGTTCCTGGTCGCTGTGTTTATCATTGGTCGTATTGTAGCGATAGCGTGCTGAAATATTTATGCCATTACCAAAATCCTTCCATCCCTGAATAAAAGGACGGTAATGAGTGTTGGTCTTAGTAAAAATAGTAGTCATGCCTGGCGCAACGGAATAGCCATTACCCAGTTGATATTGCCAGCGTGTTTCTATCTCTTGCGAAGCCCCGGTTACGCCATCATCTTTGCCATCCTTACTGTCTTCATCACCAAAGAATGATTCGTTATGAGTTTGCGTAGCTTCGGCTGAAAAATAAAAACCATTATCAGCCTGATGCATAAACTTAATTCGTGTTTCATTGGTATCCGCCCGCACATTATGTGCACCACGGACATCCACCCAGGTATTACCACTCCAGCCCATTGAACTATATAAAACAGGAACGCAAAGAAAAGTTTTCAACAAAATATTCATGTAAATTCTCCGTCACAATGAATTTCATTTATTAGCTTGCGCCGGTGTTTTCACAGAGAATACTATTTTATGATACATTCCTTGTATCGCCATACTCTTGACAGCAACAGCGGCTCTCTCGCTATAATTTTCGATAGCAAAAGGCCAAACGGTAAAGTTAAGCAATCTTATCTTTTTAATTCATTCATAAAATGAATGAATACCTAATGTCTTTTCGCACATAAAAGATGCCTTTCTCACTCATGCCAATTTAAGTGACATTCGTCACAATAAACGGCCTGACTCAGAAAATTTATACCGTATATGACGGGTTAATCGCATTAATCACACTATTTAAAAATGATTAATCGATTAACCCGGCGGTAGTCTATGACATAGAAAATCGCACCATCCTGGGGGATATATGTTGTTAAGTGACGTCACTTCTCAAAGGCTCATTCTGCTGGATCAAGAGTGGAGTAACCGTGAAACCATTCTGGATAATTTATCCAGCCTGTTATTTGCAGAAGGAAAGATAGCGGATAAAGACGCCTTTCTTAAAGCCGTATGGGAACGGGAAAATATTTCAGAAACCGGATTTGAACAAGGTGTTGCGATACCCCACGGCAAATCTCCCGTCGTGAAGGAACCCGCCTTTGCCGCCGCCCGCCTGGTGCGCCCCGTCGATGATTGGCCGACAATGGACGGCGAAGATAAAGTCTCTCTGGTGTTCTTATTAGCCGTGCCGCTGGGCGATGACGCAGGGCACTTGCGGCTGCTGTCAACGCTGAGCCTGGCGCTCATGGATGAACAGAACGTTGCCTCTTTGAAAACCGCGCCAACGGTAGATGCCTTCCTCAACCGCCTCGATAACCACGACTCTGCCAGCGAAAAAACGCTCATCAACGACAGCGGAAAAAGCCTGATTGTCATTACATCCTGCTCTGCGGGAATCGCCCATACCTATATGGCTGCCGAAGCGCTGGAAAAAGCCGGTGCGGCGCGTGGTATTCGGGTGTATAGCGAAAAACAGGGCGCTAGCGGTATCGAGGATGAAGTTAATGAACAACAGATCCGTCAGGCCAGCGGGGTGATTTTTGCCGCATCGCTGCCGCCTAAGGGCAAAGCGCGGTTTAACGGAAAAGCCTATCTCTCCACCTCCGTTTCAGAGCCGCTAAAAGATGCCGACGGGCTAATAGAGCGGATACTGAACCAGCCGGACGGCATTGTGGCTGAAGACGCTAACGGGGATTACCAGAAAAACAGCAACTCGATGTCGTTTGGTAAACAGATATACCAGGGGATCTCCAGCGGCATCTCGTACATGATTCCGGTGATCGTTGCCGCAGGGTTAATGATTGGCGTTGGTCAATTGCTGGCAAGTATTCTGGGCATTACGGATATCGGTAATACCCGCTACGCCAACGACACGAATACCGCGCTGGTTATTTGCCACTATCTGACGCTGTACGGCAACATGATCATGAAGTTTATGTATCCCGTTTTCGCCGCCTATATGGCCTATAGCATTGCCGACAGGCCAGGTCTGGTGCCGGGATTTGTCGGTGGGGCTTTTGCAGGCGGGTTACACTACACCTTCTGGTCAGTCAGCGGCGGCATCCCTTCTGGTTTTCTCGGCGCGCTGATCCTCGGCGCATTGGCCGGGTTCATCGCCAACTATCTGAATCGCCATATCCGCCTGCACAAACATCTTCAGGCAATGAAGCCGATGCTCATCGTACCTGGGCTGACGGTACTGATTATTTTCTTCCTTAACTTCTATTTTGTTGATCCTGTTTTTGGCGGTATTAACCGCTTCCTCCAGCAGTTTATTACCGAACACGGCACATCCAGCACCCTGATGCTGGCGATGATCATTGCCTCACTGACAGCATTTGATTTAGGCGGCCCAGTAAATAAATCTGCGGGCGCCATTGCCATCGGGCTTGCGGCAGACCATATCTTCCCCCTCACCTCCCGCGTGCTGGGCATTGTTATTCCGCCAATCGGGATTGGCCTGGCGACGATTGTGGATCGTTTTATCGTTCGTCAGCGCGTATTTGATGAAAACCAACGGGTTACTGGCACGACCTCATTAATCCTGGGGTTCCTGGCTATTGGCGAAGGGGCGATCCCTTTTATGCTGAAAAACCCCGTTATCACCATTTCGATAAACATTGTTGGCGCGGTTATCGGTGCGCTGATAGCCATCAGCATGGGAGCTATTCAGTGGTTTCCCCTGCCCGCAATCTGGGGCTGGCCGCTGGTACAAAACCTCCCTGCCTACCTGTGCGGCATGGCCACAGGGATCCTCTTTATTGCATTCGCGAACGTTC
Source organism: Kluyvera fluvialis (assembly GCF_059725275.1). Classification (NCBI taxonomy): domain Bacteria; kingdom Pseudomonadati; phylum Pseudomonadota; class Gammaproteobacteria; order Enterobacterales; family Enterobacteriaceae; genus Kluyvera; species Kluyvera fluvialis. The sequence continues at coordinate 4,163,526 of NZ_AP046142.1, forward strand.
TGGTTCGCTACTACTTAATCAAAATCGGCAAAATGACGCTGAATTAATCGGGAGATTAACGGAGATGACGTCAAAACACGTCTATGTAGTCCCACATTGCCATTGGGATGCGGAGTGGTATTTCACCTGCGAGGACTCGCATATTCTGCTGGTCGAGAATATGGATTACCTGTTGGATCTGTTGGAAAACGATGCAGATTTTCCGGCCTATACCTTTGATGGGTTGGCTATTGTCCTGGACGACTATCTACAGGTCAGGCCGGAGAATGCCGCGCGGATTGCCGAGCTAGTGCACCAACGGCGTCTGTACGTTGGCCCCTGGTATACTCAGTGTGATTCGCTGCTTGTGCGCAGTGAATCGCTTATCCGTAATTTGCAGTACGGCATCCGCACGGCGAAACAGTTCGGTCACAGCATGAACGTTGGCTACCTGCCGGATATTTTTGGTCAACACGCCTACCTTCCGGCGATGTTCAGCGACGCGGGAATTGACTACTGCGTCCTGCAACGAGGGGTTTACACCGACCAAATTCAGGGCGATCTCAACTTCCGTTGGCGCGCGCCAAATCAAAAGACCGTCGCTACCAACTACATGTATTACGGCTACGGGCCGGGTAAATTTCTCTCCGCCGATAGCGATTATCTCAAGCATCGTCTGCTGCCTATTCTGCAACAGTTAAGCGCGATGAATACGCACACCGATAAACTTCTGCTGCCCTGCGGTGGTGATCAGGTGCTGCCGAATGCCCAGTTCCCGCAAACGGTAAAAATGCTCAATGAACTGGATACGTCCTATCATTTCGTCATGTCCAGCTTTGAAACCTATATGCAGGACACCTGGTCTTCGAGCCAGTTTGACAATGTGATTGATGGCGAACTGTTTGCCTGCCAAAAATCACGTATTCACCGCACCTGCCACTCCACGCGTTATGACATTAAGCGCCAAACCTGGCAGACCGAGCATTTGCTGCTTGATCAACTCGAACCGCTGACCGTTATTGCCGCCCAGCTCGGCATTCATTGGCCGCAGCCGCTGATGGACGATCTGTGGAAAAAGGTGTTTTCAGCTCATGCCCATAATGGCATTGAGGCCACGAACGCCGATCCGGTGAACCACAATATCAAGCATCGGCTTATCAGCGTCGAGCGCTCGGCGCTCAGCCTGATTAACCTACTGAAGAAAAAAATCAGCCACGGTATTAGCCGCCAACTTGGGCAAAGCAACATTCTGGTGGTATTCAACGGCGGTCTTGATCCCCTTGATCGCCTGGTGAGCGCGGTTGTATTCAGCAAAGGGCAGCATGTGGCGCTGCGGTTGGGTAACACTCCCGTTCCCTGTACGCTGATAAGCCAGCAAATGCTTGACGGTGGTCAGCGGGTGATTGTGACCGCTGAAGGCGAGAAACTGGAGCCGGTCGAAAACTACTACCGCAGCGAAATAGTGTTTAAAGCCCAGGGCATTAACGGCCTGGGCTATCAAACGTATATCGTTGAGGAGCACGATACGGGGCATACGCTCAGCCAAAACGATCGCCAGACCATTGAGAACGATCGTTACCGTATTAGCCTGAATAATGGCTCGTTGACGCTAGAAAATATCCGCACTCACCAGCGCATTGACGACTTCTTAACCTTTATCGATTGCGGCGACAATGGCGATGAATTCGATTTCGCCCCGCTGGAAACCGAGCAGCCGATAATCACCCGTTCATTCCGCCTTGTCTCAAGCGAAACCAGCCCGATGGTCAGCAGAATGACGCTGGAAGCGACCCTTGAGCTACCGCAGAACATGGCACAGCGTCTGGCGGGAGAGCGCTCGCAGCCAATGACAATCCACACCACGCTAGAGCTGCGCCAGCATGAAGCGTATATCCGTGTGCAACATACGCTGGAGAATCAGGCCGACGATCATCGTCTGCGCGTTCATCTCAATACACCGGTCAACCATCCTGAGTATTCCTATGCCGATCAAGGCTACGCCTTAATCCGTCGGGACAGCGTCAGTCCTTATGTCAAAAATTGGCGGGAGAATGGCTTTGTTGAAAAACCGATGCCTATCTATACCCTGGAGAACAGCGTCGTCGTACGCAACGACCATCATTTCTTCGGTGTGATCACCAAAGGTATCAAAGAGTATGAAGTGATTGGCGAGGAAAATGCGCTGGCGCTAACGCTATTCCGTAGCGTGGGTTTACTGGGTAAAGACGATACGCTCTGGCGTCCGGGCCGGGCATCAGGCATTAACAACAAGGTTGTGGAAACGCCCGATGCGCAAATGCATCAGCAGATGATCTTTGATTACGCGCTGATAATGGATAGCAAAGTGGATGACGCCACGCTATTCGCCGCCTGCCACGATTATCGTGAGCACTATCTGACCTACCAGCTACAACAACTCAACACCTTCGAGGAGCGCCTGGAGCGCTTTACCATTCCGCTGCCCACTGACCCTATCGCCCCGATGGCGGCATGGCTGAGTTTGGATAACCCTCAGATAATGTTAAGCATGTGCAAACCCGGCGACCATGCCAATGAATTGATTATCCGGCTGTTTAACCCCAGCGACACTGCGCAACTGGCCACCTTCTCATCACCGTATGACTATCAACTCTCAACCGTCACGCTGAACGAAGACCGCCGAGAGCCAGCCACAAAGCCCGTGGTCATTGCCGCCAAAGACTACATCACGCTTGCTGTAACGATCATCGATAGAGGTGACCATGCGATATGATAAATACCCAGAGGTCGCGGTTCCCCGCTACGATAACCATGCCTGGAAAGGCTGGTCATCGATTGCGGCAGCGCTATCACCCCAGCTCACTGGCAGAAAGAAAACGGTCCTGGTTATCGATTGCTACCCAGGCGTTCGCCTTGACGAACTGACGGCTCGCCTTTGCGCTTCGTTAAACGCAACATTGCTCATCAACGTCGAAACCGCCCGCCGCGACGAGCAGGATCTGCACCACTTTCTGGCGCGTAACCTGACTGACGATCGTGTCTTCGGCGTGCTTTCCTGCCACCAGCTCAGTGAGTTTTTCCTTGCCGATAAACTCAGCGCTCTGCGCCAGCAGGTCGCCGACTGTGAAGAAGGATTAGTTATTGTCTACGGCCCAGGCGCAGCACTCGTCCACCCCGGCGATGCGCTGATTTATGCCGATATGCCGCGCTGGGAAATCCAGCAACGAATGCGCCGTGGCGAGATGGGAAACTGGGGGGCTGACAACCCGCATGAAGATATGCTGCGCCGCTACAAACGAGCGTTCTTCGTGGAGTGGCGCGTTTTCGATAAACACAAAACGCCGTTGCTGAAACGCATGGACTTTCTGCTCGATACCACGGTTGCAGACGCTCCGGTGATGGTCAGCGGCGAGGCGCTACGGGCAGGATTGAAAGAGGCAACCTGCCGCCCGTTCCGCGTTGTCCCTTTCTTCGACCCCGGCGTATGGGGCGGGCAATGGATGAAAGAAAAATTCGATCTTCCCGCCGATGCGCCCAACTACGCCTGGGGCTTTGACTGTGTGCCAGAGGAAAACAGCCTGCTGCTGCGCTACGGCGACATACGACTTGAGATCCCCGCACAGGATTTAGTCCTGCTCTACCCGCGCCCTCTGCTGGGCGAAAAAGTCCATGCCCGTTTCGGCGCGGAATTTCCGATCCGTTTCGATTTTCTCGATACCATTGGCGGGCAAAACCTCAGCTTTCAGGTTCACCCACTAACGGAATATATCCAGCAGCAATTCGGGATGCACTACACCCAGGATGAGAGTTATTACATTCTCGACACCGAACCCGGCGCAACGGTGTATCTGGGGCGAAAAACAGCCAGCTCACCCCAGGCGCTGCTGGAGGATTTACGCGCAGCCCAGCGGGGCGAAAAAGCGTTTGATGATGCACGCTTTGTGAACGCGATCGCGGCAGCAAAGCACGATCACTTCCTGATCCCCGCCGGGACGATGCACTGCTCCGGCGCGGGTACGGTCGTGCTGGAAATTAGCGCTACGCCGTATATTTTCACCTTCAAGCTCTGGGACTGGGGCCGGTTGGGCCTGGATGGGCTGCCGCGTCCGGTTCACCTTGAACACGGCGAGCAGGTGATTGATTGGCAGCGCGATAGCGAGTGGGTGATGGAGAACCTGGTTAACCGCATTGAGCCTGTCGCCCACGGTGAAGGCTGGCACGAAGAGCGCACGGGGCTGCATGAGCGCGAGTTTATTGAAACGCGTCGCCACTGGTTCAGTCAGCCGGTGACGCATCACACCGGCGGTGGTGTCAACGTCCTTAATCTCGTCGAAGGTCAGGAAGCCACGGTAGACAGCCCGACGGGAGCCTTTGCGCCGTTTATCGTGCGCTATGCCGAAACCTTCATCATACCGGCAAGCGTAGGGGAATACCGCATTACCCCGTCGGGCGAAAGCCTTGACCAATGCGTGGCGACCATTAAAGCCTTCGTCAGAACCTAACCCACTCAGGGCGCGCGGCGGCGCGCCCGTTAATATCTATGTATAAGGTATTTCCATGAACGACAGCATCTTCACGGCGCTCCGCCCTCAAATTCAGTCGATCGTCAGCGCCCTTTACCCACAGCAAAACAGCGAGCAACTGGTTGATACCATTATCAACAGCGCCGAGAAATGGGCATCCGATAAACCTCACTATCCACCGCTTAGCGAACGCACTGCGTATCTGATTACCTACGGCGATGCGATCTCCGCACCGGGTTTAACACCGCTACAAGCGCTGCATCGCTTTTCACGCCGCTACCTGGATAACCTCATCAGCGATATACACCTGCTGCCGATGTATCCCTATAGCTCTGACGATGGTTTCAGCGTTATCGACTATTATCAGGTCGATCCGGCGCTCGGTTCATGGTCGGACGTGCAGTCGCTGTCTGGTGACTTTTCGTTAATGTTTGACTGCGTGATTAACCACATCTCGCAGCATAGCGACTGGTTTACGCAATATCTGCAAGGGAATCCTGACTACCAAAACTACTTTATTGAAGCCGATGCGCACACCAACTATCAGCACGTGGTCAGGCCCAGAACGTCGCCGCTGATGACACCGTTCCGCCGCCACAACGGCCAGCCTGTAGAGGTCTGGACGACCTTCAGCGATGACCAGATTGACCTGAATTTTCGTGAGCCGAAAGTCCTGATCGAAAGCATCAATTTGCTATTGAGCTACGCTGCCCACGGCGCGACCTCCATCCGTCTGGATGCTATTGGCTTTATCTGGAAAGAGGACGGGACTTCCTGCATCCATCTGCCGCAGGTTCACCAGATTATCCGCCTGTGGCGTCTGCTGCTGGACGCGGTCTTCCCCGGCTGCCGAATCATTACCGAAACCAATGTGCCGCATCAGGAAAATATCAGCTACTTCGGCAAAGGGGATGAAGCCCAAATGGTGTATCAGTTCCCGCTACCGCCGCTGACACTGCACGCGTTCCTGCGCGGCAATGCCCGCTGGCTGCGTCAGTGGTCTGCCTCTTTGGATAAGGAACCCTTACCGGCGGGGACGACGTTTTTTAACTTCCTTGCCAGCCACGACGGGATCGGGCTGCGACCAACGGAAGCCTTGCTGGAAGATAGTGAGCGGGATTTTCTGGTCAACGAAACACTGCGTAAGCAGGGGCGCGTATCGTGGAAAAATAACAGCGACGGTTCGACATCGCCTTATGAGCTGAATATTAACTATCTGAGCGCATTGAGCGAAGCCGACGACAGCGTACAAACCAAAGTGGCAAAAACTACCGCAGCGCACGCTATTTTGCTGGCGCTAAAAGGGGTTCCGGCGATTTATTACCACAGTTTGCTGGGCAGCGAAAACGATCTGGCTGGAGCCGAACAGTCCGGCATTAACCGACGGATTAACCGGCAAAAGCTCACCCTGCCAGAATTAGAGCAGGAGTTAACGAACCCGGACACGCTGCGCAGCACGCTTTTCCACGCGCTGGAAAAACTGCTGCAAATACGCAGAGAGCACCCTGCGTTCTCCCCTGATGCCGAACAAACCACGCTGCCGCTGGCCGATGCGCTATTCGGAGTTGAGCGTTATGACCCGCGCTGCGGCGAGAAAGTGACCTGTGTGGTGAATGTCAGCGCCGAGCGCCAACGGTTCACCCGCGAGATTCAGGGGACTTGCCTGATAAGCGCAGACGCTTTCCAGGGCGACACAGTGCTTGAGCCGTGGCAGGTGCTGTGGATCAAGCACTGAGTTTCTCTGGCTTCAGGGCATCGTTTTAGCCGTCAGCACAATCAATAACTGGCCTGGCTAAGGAGCCAGCGCCAGCACTTCGGCCACCCATTGCTGGAAGCCTTCGATATCCAGCGCTAACGCCACCTGAGCGTTAGCGGGCTGGCCCAACTTCCCTTCGATATCCACCACGGTGGTTCCGGCGGTATATTGCCCCTGAGTTTCCACCGCCACAAAACAAGATTGCAGCGTAAACAGTTCAGGGCGCACCAGCCAGGCAATCGCACAGAGGTCGTGCATTTGCAGGCCATTTTGCATACTGCCGCTGCGATAGTGGCTGAACAGCGAGTGGAGCATTTTTCCGGTTTTGTTCAACGTCGGCAGCATTGCCAGATAATCCGGCGTCAATATCGCCTGGTTGGTCACATCCAACCCGCACATCACAATCTCAAGGCCACTGCGGAACACCAGCGCCGCCGCTTCAGGGTCGATGGCGATATTGAACTCGGCATTGGGCGTAAAATTACCACGCCCGGCAGAACCACCCATAATAACCAGGCGGCGAATGTTGAAACGGCATTCAGGATATTGCGTAAGCAGCAGCGCGATATTGGTCAGCGGGCCAATAGCGACTAACGTGACCGGTTCCGGCGCATGCATTAACGCATCGCGGATCGCCTGAAACGCCGGTTTTGCCAACGGCTGCCGGTTATGATCCACAAAGTCGTAACCTTCCATACCGGACTCACCGTGAACACTGGCCGCGTCGCGCAATGGCCTCACCAGCGGCGTAACCGCGCCCTGCGCGACGGGGATATCCGCATTCCAGAAGTGCAGCAACTGGAGCGCATTGCGGGTCGTTTTTTCGAGCGAAACGTTGCCCGCCACAGTGGTCATCAGTTGGAGATCAAGTTCAGGGGAAAAGAGCGCCGCCGCAATAGCAGCAGCGTCGTCAATGCCGGGATCGGTATCAAGAAATATCGGTAGGCGCATGTTTTCTCCATAAAAAATGCCAGACGTTAAGCCTGGCATTTTTTCACATTCACGAAAGAAATTATTTATTCAACTTCACGAACATCGACACGCAGTTCACGGGGAACTTCAAAGACGATGTTTTCTTCCCGGCCTTCAAGGGTAATCGCTTCGCCGCCGCCCAATGACTGGAGACGCGCAATCACGTTTTGCACCAGAATATCCGGTGCAGACGCCCCTGCGGTGACGCCCACACAGGCGGCATCTTTCACCCATGCATCTTGAATATCTGCCGCATCGTCAATCAGGTAGGCCGCTTTGCCCATCCGCTGCGCCAGTTCAGCCAGGCGGTTTGAGTTAGACGAGTTTTTCGAGCCAACCACCAGCACCACGTCGGCCTGCTCGGCGAGCGATCGCACGGCTTCCTGCCGGTTGGTCGTGGCGTAGCAAATGTCATCTTTGCGTGGGCCAACAATTTTAGGGAAGCGTTGACGCAGCGCATCGATAACATCAGAGGTGTCGTCTACCGACAGCGTGGTCTGGGTCATAAACGACAGCTTGCTTTCGTCTTTCACCGTTAGCGTCAGCACGTCTTCCGGCGACTCCACCAGGTACATGCCGCCTTTCGGGTTGCTGTACTGGCCCATCGTGCCTTCAACTTCTGGGTGGCCTGCGTGGCCAATCAGAATCGACTCTTCGCCACGACGGCTAGCGCGCGCCACTTCCATATGCACTTTAGTAACCAATGGGCAGGTTGCGTCAAAGACCGTTAAGTCGCGGCCTTTGGCTTCGTTGCGCACCGCTTGCGAGACACCGTGCGCCGAAAAGATAAGAATCGAGCCGTCCGGCACTTCGCTTATCTGCTCGATAAAAATAGCGCCGCGCGCGCGCAGGCTGTCTACCACGTAGCGGTTGTGTACCACTTCGTGACGCACGTAGATTGGCGCGCCATAAATAGCGAGCGCATTTTCAACAATGCTGATAGCGCGGTCTACCCCAGCGCAAAAACCGCGTGGGTTGGCCAACAGGATCTGCATTTTACGCCTCCAGTACTGGGTCTACTTCCAGCACTTCAATATCAAAATGAACGGTATGGCCTGCCAGCGGATGGTTAAAATCAACGGTAATTGAATCGCCGTTAATCTCGCGGACAACGCCCGGCATTTCACTGCCGTCCATCGCGGTGAATAGCATAATAGCCCCAATATCAGGCTCGCCAGCATCCATAAATTCGCGGCGGGAGAAATACTGGATTAAGTCCGGGCTTGGCACGCCAAAGGCGGCATCCGGCTCGAGCGCAAAAGCGGTTTTACCGCCCTCTTTCAATCCGAGCAGATGTTGTTCCAACCCTTCAGACAGAGAACCGTCGCCCAGGCGAAACAGCGCAGGCTTGCCGTTATTGCGGGTTGACTCTGCGGTGGAGCCATCGTCGAGCTTAAGGGTGAAGTGCACCAGCACCGCACTGTTACTCTGTACTGATTTAGACATGCAGGTTGCTCTTTAAAATTGCTGCCGCCTGTTTGCCCAGTGGCGCTACGCTTACCGGGCCTACAAGGATCGCAGTATATTGTAGGCCGGATGCGCATAGCGCCATCCGGCATTTTATTACGCCTGCTTTTTCGGCAGGAAACCTTCGAGCACAATCAACGCCGCACCGATACAGATAGCGGTATCGGCCAGGTTGAAGGTGGCAAAGTGCCAGTCGCCGACGTAGAAGTCGATCATATCGACGACAAAACCGTGCCACAGGCGGTCAAACAGGTTACCCAACGCGCCGCCAATAATCAGCGCATAGGCGATGTTATTGAGCTTCTGCGTCGCTTTAGAGCGATACATCAGCACCGTTAGTGCAACACAGATACCGATAGCGATACCAGCGAAGAACCAACGCTGCCAACCACCGCTATCCGCCAGGAAGCTGAACGCAGCGCCATAGTTACGCGCGTAATGCAGATTAAGCGACGGGAACAGCGATACGGTCTCCCCCAGGGCAAAGTCCTGGAGGATGAGGTATTTGCTGCCCAGATCGATAATCAGCACAACGACGACTAGCCACAGCCAGCGTAGCCCTGTTGAACAGATCGATTTACTCATCAGGCAAACTTACGTTTTTCGCCGTCACCGGCCACGTTGCTCACACAGCGTCCGCAGATATCTGCGTGTTCCGCCACCTTGCCGATGTCCTGGGTGTAATGCCAGCAGCGCGGGCACTTCTCACCTTCGGCTTTATTCAGCGCCACTTTCAGCCCTTTCAGCAGTTCACTCTGCTGCGCATCAGCGGATGCGGCTGCATAATCGGCAACCGTCGCCCCGGAGGTCAGCAGGACAAAGCGCAATTCGTCGCCCAGCGCGGTCAATTTAGCCGCCAGTTCCGGTTCAGCGTACAGAGTTACAGCCGCTTCCAGAGAACCACCGACTTTCTTGTCAGCACGCGCCTGTTCGATAACTTTGTTCACTTCGCCGCGCACTTTCAGCAGATCTTCCCAGAAGGTATCGTTCATCGCTTCGGTGTTGTCGAGGCCAAACAGACCTTCGTACCATTCGCCGGTGAAGACGTACTTCTCACGGGAACCTGGCAGGTAACCCCAGATTTCATCTGCGGTGAAGGACATGATTGGCGCCATCCAGCGTACCAGCGCTTCTGCGATGTGATACAGCGCAGTCTGGCAGCTACGACGCGCCACGCTGTCTGCTTTCGCGGTGTACTGACGGTCTTTGATGATGTCGAGGTAGAACGAGCCCATTTCGATGGAGCAGAAACGCATCAGGCGCTGCACCACTTCGTGGAAATCGTAAGAAGCGTACGCTTTGACGATATCTTCTTGCGCCGCTTGTGCGCAGCCTACAGCCCAGCGATCCAGAACCACCATCTCTTCCGGTTTCACCATGTCTTTTACCGGATCAAACCCGTTGAGGTTCGCCAGCAGGAAGCGCGCGGTGTTACGGATACGACGATAGCTGTCGGCGGCACGTTTCAGGATTTCATCGGAAACGGCCATTTCGCTGGTGTAGTCGGTCGAAGCAACCCACAGACGCAGAATGTCCGCGCCGAGCTTGTTCATCACGTCCTGCGGAGACACGGTGTTGCCGATAGATTTAGACATCTTACGGCCCTGACCATCGACGGTGAAGCCGTGAGTCAGTACCTGACGATAAGGCGCTTTGCCTTTCATCGCGGTAGAAATCATCAGTGAAGACATAAACCAGCCACGGTGCTGGTCAGAACCTTCCAGGTACATATCTGGAGAGTGGCCGCCAAATTCAGGGCGCGCATCAACGACGGAATAGCTGGTTGAACCGGAGTCGAACCACACATCCAGGGTATCCGGCACTTTCACGTAGTTGTCGGCATCGTCACCGAGGATGTCGCGCGGGTCGAGATCCCACCATGCCTGAATACCGTCTTTCTCAACGTATTTGGCAACTTCTTCCATCAGTTCAGTGGTGCGAGGGTGCAGCTCTTCGGTGTCTTTATGCACGAACAGCGCCATCGGCACACCCCAGGTACGCTGACGGGAGATACACCAGTCTGGGCGGTTAGCCACCATTGATTCGATGCGCGCTTTACCCCATGCCGGGATCCAGCCGCTCAGGTTTTCTTTCGCCAGGCCGTCTTGTTCGATACGGTCAATCTCTTTCAGAGACTGCTCGCGCAGGCCTTTCTGATCCATGCTGATGAACCACTGCGGGGTTGCACGGAAGATAATTGGCGATTTGTGACGCCAGCAGCATGGGTAGCTGTGCTGCATTTTTTCAACGTGCAGCAGTGCGCCTTTTTCGGTCAGCAGCGCCACCACAATATCGTTGGCTTTAAAGACGTTAACACCGTCCAGCGTCGGGTAAGTCCCCGCCAGGTAAGTGCCGTCTGGGCCAACAGGGTTAGCCACTTCCAGACCGTATTTTTGACCGATGACATAGTCGTCAGGGCCGTGGCCTGGCGCGGTGTGTACCGCACCAGTACCGGCATCCAGGGTAACGTGGTCGCCCAGAATGGCTGGCACATCGAAGCCCATAAACGGGTGAGCGAAACGCAGATTTTCCAGCTCAGCGCCATTAACCGTGCCCAGCACGGTGTATTCTGCCGCGCCGATGCGCTTCATCACGCCTTCCAGCAGCTCTTTCGCCACGATGATAGCCTGGCCTTCAATCTGCACCAGCACATAGTCAAACGAGGAAGAGATTGAGATAGCGCGGTTCGCTGGCAGCGTCCACGGGGTCGTGGTCCAGATAACCAGGGAAACAGGGCCAGTCACACTGCTTACGCCAAACTTCGCGAGAACGGCTGCGCTGTCCACCGCGTGGAATGCCACGTCGATAGATGGCGACGTTTTGTCGTAATACTCCACTTCCGCTTCTGCCAGCGCAGAACGGCAGTCAACGCACCAGTGCACCGGCTTCGCGCCTTTGTGCAGGTGACCGTTAGCAACGATTTTGCCCAGCGCGCGGATGATGTTAGCTTCGGTGCCGAAGTCCATCGTCAGATACGGGTGCTGCCAGTCGCCCAATACACCCAGACGGATAAAGTCATTACGCTGGCCGTCAACCTGGCCTGCAGCGTATTCACGGCATTTAGCGCGGAATTCTGCGGCGGTAAATTTCTCGCCTGGCTTGCCAAATTCTTGCTCTACTTTCAGCTCGATAGGCAGACCGTGGCAGTCCCAGCCTGGCACGTATGGGGAGTCAAAACCTGAAAGCCCTTTGGACTTAATAATAATGTCTTTCAGAATCTTGTTAACCGAGTGACCAATATGAATGCTGCCATTCGCATAAGGAGGGCCATCATGCAGAATGAAGGTTTTTTTGCCTTTTTTCGCTGCACGAATGATGCCGTACAGGTCATCTTCGGTCCAACGCGCCAGCATCCCCGGTTCGCGCTTGGCGAGATCGCCGCGCATCGGGAACCCTGTTTCCGGCAAATTCAGGGTAGATTTATAGTCACTCATTAGATTCTCGATTCCGTATTTAAACGTACGTATTCAGGCATTAAGCCGGTTTTGAAAGCCCAAAAAATTCGCGGGCCGTTAACTCATCACGCGCAATCTGCGCCTTTAGCTCATCCAGCGAGGCAAATCGCTGCTCATTGCGTATTTTTTTACGCAGGATAACGTCTATATGGCGACCGTAGAGGTCCATTACAACGTCCAACAAATGTACTTCCAGCTGCTGGCGAACGCCCGCAACCGTTGGGCGAGTACCGATATTGGCGACGCCTGTGTAGGATTTGTCGCCCAGCCCCGTCACTTCTACCGCATAAACCCCTTTAACCGGGGAGACCTGACGACGCAGCGGTAAGTTCGCCGTCGGGAAACCGATGGTACGGCCTAGCTCATCGCCGTGCACCACGCGCCCGGAGATAGTGAAAGGATGCCCCAATAAATTTTCGGCCAGTTCGAGTTGGTCGTCTGCCAGTGCCTGGCGCACGGCGGTACTGCTGATGCGCACTCCGCCTTCACAGAAGGTTTGGGTGCTGGTGACATCGAAACCAAATTCCACGCCAGCCTTCTGTAATAACAAGAAATCGCCCTGACGACCAGCGCCAAAGCGGAAATCATCGCCCACGGCAAGGAATTGTACGCCAAGACGCCTAACCAGCAGATCGCTGATAAAGTCCTGCGCGCTCAGTGCCGCAAAGCGTCGGTCAAAGCGTAGGCACAGGACATAGTCCACTCCACTCTCGGCCAGATAGCGTAATTTTTCGCGCAGACGCGTTAAACGCGCCGGGGCCTTTTCAGCCGCGAAAAGCTCCAGCGGCTGCGGTTCAAAAATCATCACCACGACGGGCAAACCACGCGCTCTGCCTTCGGCACGTAAGCCTTGCAGTAACGCTTGATGCCCACGATGCACACCGTCGAAATTACCAATGGTCAGCACGCACCCATGTGGTGCCTGACTGAGATTATGTATGCCGCGTATCAGCTTCATGTCTGGCTCAAAAGAGTGAAAATCGTCAGAGTATACCTTGTACAGCAGTCTACGTTAACCCGCTATTGTGCCTCATCATCGAAAGAGGGAATGATTTCATCAGCATCCATGAAAAAGGCAAGAAAATATGGCCGGGGCGCGTGATTTTTGTGCCGGAAAGACTGTATTCATCGCCCACAAGCTGGTAGAATCCTGCGCCATCAATACGTAATGCAGCGTTGTCAAATTAACGGCGCTTATTTGCACAAATCCATTGACAAAAGAAGGCTAAACGGGCATATTCCTCGGCCTTTGAATTGTCCATATAGAACACATTTGGGAGTTGGACCTTGGCTAATATCAAATCAGCTAAGAAGCGCGCCGTTCAGTCTGAAAAGGCTCGCAAGCACAACGCTAGCCGTCGCTCTATGATGCGTACTTTCATCAAGAAAGTATACGCAGCTATCGAAGCTGGCGACAAAGCTACTGCACTGAAAGCATTTAACGAAATGCAACCAATCGTGGACCGTCAGGCTGCTAAAGGTCTGATCCACAAAAACAAAGCTGCACGTCATAAAGCAAACCTGACTGCACAGATCAACAAACTGGCTTAATCGCCCGCTTGTTATCAGCTTTGTAAAAGAAACCCGCGAAAGCGGGTTTTTTTATGTCTGCAATTTAGATAATTCGCAATCCGGCCTACGGTTTTTCCACAAACAACGCAGAGTAATCGCGATGGCAGATACGTTGCACGGCGGGGTGTTGAATCATCCGTTCGGCGAAAATCGCATGATATTCTTCCATCACGTTGTCCAGACGGCCAATTTCTACGATGCTGTTATCCGCATAAAAATCATGCGCATACAATGTTGGCGCAACAAAGATAGCGTTATGCGCCGCACCAAAAGCCTTCATCAATGCCGCATCATCAAACTCGCCGAGAATTTCGACTTTCAGCCCCTGCACGTTAAACCAATTCAGCAGCTTGCGCCCGAGCATTGAGCGGCGGCCAGGGATCAGCAAACGCAGCTCTTCCAGGCAGGCCGGGAATGATTTTTCCGGCGGCGGGTTCATACACCAGAAGCTCACCCCACACTCGCCGATTTTCACCGAGAACAGCCCTTCCTGCTGCGTAGAGTCGATGGGGCAGTCGGAGATAATCATGTCCAGCTTATGCTGGCTCAGTTGCTCCAGCAGCATTTCATGCGTCGATTCAAAACAACGCAGGTGTATCTGTTCATCTTCGACCACCGCCGCATCGAGAATACCGCTGACCAGTCGCTTGGACAGCGCATCCGCCACGCCAACGTCAAACAGCAGGTTCGACTCTTTGCGATAGTTGACGATATCCAGCATCTCCTGGCTTAACGTGAACATTTTATCGGCGTAGCGAAACACCAGTTCGCCCAGCTCGCTTGGCTCAATGCCACGGCCTTTGCGCTTAAACAGCTTGCCCTGAAGGCGCTCTTCCAGCGCCTTGATTTGCCCGGTAATCGTTTGTGGCGTGAGGTACAGCGCCTCTGCCGCACCGACGACAGAACCCTCCTTGTAGACATGCCAAAAATAGTAAAGATGGTTGTAGTTAATATGCGACATGCGCTGTCTCCCTTTTCACTTAGCCGTCATTGGCCATCTGCGGCTTTAAATGCGCGCGCAGCAAACTGTATCCCACTACCGCCGACAGCACGGAGCCAATTAAAATGCCGAGCTTAGCCCAGTTGATAAGCGATGGATCGATGCTACCAAATGCAAGGCTGGCGATAAAAATAGACATCGTAAAACCAATACCACACAGCAGGCCTACGGCCATGATCTGCGTAAAGCTGGCTCCTTCCGGCAGACGCGCCAGCTTCAGCTTCAGCGCCAGCCAGCAGAACAGGCTGATGCCCAGCGGCTTACCGATAAACAGACCCGCGATGATACCCAGCGGCAGCATGGAGGTCAGCCCGCTGAAGGTCACACCGGCAAGCGACACACCGGCGTTGGCAAAGGCGAACAGCGGCAGGATCATAAACGCCACCCACGGATGCAGCACGTGCTCAAGTTGCTTCGCCGGTGATTTGCCGTTCTGCTCGCGCAGCGGAATAAAGAAGCCGACAATCACCCCGGCAAGCGTCGCATGTACGCCGGATTTCAGCACCGCCGTCCACAAGATAACGCCGACCAAAATATAAATACCGGTGCGGCGCACACCGCTCAAATTGAGCACCGCCAACACTGCGATAGCTGCCGCCGCCACGCCGAGCGATAACAGCGATAGATCGCTGGTATAGAACAAGGCGATAATCACTATCGCGCCTAAATCGTCAATGATTGCCAGCGCCATCAGGAAAATTTTGAGCGACGCCGGAACCCGGCTGCCGAGCAACGCCAGCACGCCAAGCGCAAACGCGATATCCGTTGCCGCAGGAATAGCCCAACCGCTGCTGGCAACCGTATCCTGCGCATTAAACGCCAGATACACCAGCGCCGGAACGACCATGCCACCCAAAGCGGCAATCACCGGGAAAATCGCCTGACGGCGCGATGCCAACGACCCCAGTAGCAACTCGCGCTTGACCTCCAGGCCAATCAGCAGGAAAAACACCGCCATTAAGGCATCGTTAATCCACAGCAACATATTTTTATTGATCTCTAACGCCCCAACGCGCAGCTGAACCGGCGTCTCCAGGAAGGCGTGATACAAGCCGCTGGTTGACCCAAGGTTAGCCATTAGCATTGCCAGGGCGGCGGCGATAATCAGGATGACGCCTCCAGAGGCATCACTGCTAAAAAAACGCTGAAGACTCTTCACTTTTACTCTCTCTATAATGGTGAATCGATCGTTTAAACCATTCTAGCTGACCAAACCAATCGAAAAAACAAGTTTATTATTGCCAAATAGATCGGTTTAAACGAATTATAAGATTAAAGAATGAGTGTAGTAAAAATGGTCTTAATCAGCATAGCTATCTGCGCTGCGCGGCATTATCAAGAAGGGGAGCTAAATAGGTGGGATGCCACAGGCCTGTGGCAGAGGATTTAATCATAAACAATTCGCAGCAGCGTTAATTGCTTGTCCTCATCGAGATACTCCGCCTCGGCCAACGCATAAGGTTCAGCAATGGATGTGGTGATATTTTCAACAATAATATGACGCGCAACGCTGTCTTTGCGATGGCATAACAACTCAAGCGCTTCCGTTTCATTCCAGCAGCCCATCGTCACTACGCTGCCCGAAAAAGCAATCGCCCCACTGGATGCCATCGCCCCCTCTCCCATCAAGAAAAGCACCACCAGCATGGAAATAACACCATATATTTTGTTCATCATGCGGACTCGTTTGTCAGTGTATCCGTTCATTTTCTGGGGTAGCGCTTTGCCACCCCGTATAGAACTCAGCCTTTAGCCCTCTGAATCGCCATCTGCAATGCCTCTTGCGATGTGCTGCCAGGGATAACCGAAACTCGTTTAACGTCCGAGTTTGCCGTCTGCGGCATAACCACGAAGGCTGGCGTCCCGCTGAAATCCATATGTTGCGCCAGTGCCTGATTCATCAGTAGCGCATCATGTATCGCTCCGCTGCTTTGCGCTTGTTTTACCGCTGCAATTTGCGTTTCCGTCAGGTAGTGCTGCGCCAGGGTGTAGACATCCTGCTCCGTCAATGCGCCTTCTACCTTGCCGGTCGCGTATAGCGCATTGTGCCACTCCAGGTATGATTCTCCGCCGTGAGTGAGCCAAACCTGCTCCCCGACTCTTGCTGCAAGCCCAGAGACAGGCCAGCGAGAAGAAAAAATCGGGAACTCTTTGAATATAAAGCGAGTGTCTGGGTTAGCTTTGACCAGGGCAGCAACCTGTTGAGCCATTTTGCTACACCATGAGCACTGATAATCGAAGAACATCACCACGGCAGCTTTCGCATCAGCAGGCCCTACGGATGGGCTATCGAGGCTTAATAAGTCGGCACGATACTGCAACGCCAACTGGACATAGGCCTGCTGCTGGGCAATTTGCTGGCGTTGATGCAGCGTTTCGCTGGCGGCCATCAAAAATTCAGGATGATCGGCAAGATAGGTGGCAATGACCTCGCCTACTTTATCTGGATGGCTCGTAATATAGGCCTCGGCTGCGGGGCCGATTTGCGAGGTTGGTACACTTTCTTCCGCCATTGTCGGAAGCGATATTGCGCCAAGCAGCGCGATTACGGCTAATCGTGGGTACATTGAAGTCGGGTGTAACATATACAGAGTCTCATGGTTTATAACATCAAATAGCTCCTGATATCAGAAGCCAGAAATCTCAGCGCGAATAACGCAAATCCTGCGTCAATGGCGGCATCACACGGCCATAATCATTAATGCTTTGCCAGTGCACATGACAGGTAAGCGCGCCCCGACACCAATGTGTTTTTCTGACCGCAAAAGGTGCTACCACCCCTGCGGCATCAATCGTTTTCTCATTGGTATGCAGTAAAAAAAGCGTGACGTAATAAGGCGTTGGGTTACGAACCTCTAGCCCCTCAGCCCCCAATACCCAATGCAATTGTTGGTAAGACTGCTGCGGATCGCCCGCCAAATTTGCAGGGCGATAAATCAGCTTCATCGACTGACGAAAGGCCAGTTGTACGCTATTGCTCTCGGCTTTACCGGAAGGGATGGCGGCAATACTCAGGGTAAACAAACTCTCCCGATCGCCGGGCAAACCCTGCCCGCTATAGACCACCCGAAGACGGCTTTCTTGCTTCGCGCGCAACAGAAAAAGGGGCGGCGTAATGATAAATGGCACACTGTTTGGCGCTTGAATTACCGCACCAGGCCAACGAGAAGCTGGCTGAACGTGGCTATTGATAAGCCAACTGCCGTCAGAGGTATTGTGCACGGGCACTGCGAGTGCATCCATCGACGCGCCATAGATAAATCGCGTCCCCCCAATCACGACACCGGCTTGCGCCCCGAAAACGGAGAGCCAAAAAGTGAGCGCGATAAACCGCAACATCGCGCTATTCATAGGAAAGAAGAAACGTTGCTGAGGCATTTGCGGTTCCCGGCACGACCGTGCCCCCGTCCGCAATATAGCGGGCGTAAAATTGCAGATGTGCCTCATGTTGTCCCGAAGAGAGCGGCTGAATGCTGCTTTCATCGCCTAATAAAATGGGCTTTTTATCTTTATCATAAAGTGCAACGCCAACCCCTGAGGCCTCATTTTCAAGCGGTATCAACGCCAATAAACCGGGGTTATGGGCATTCGCCGTTCCGCTAAAACTCACAGTTACCCCACTGGCCGTGGAGCCACAGTTTTGGAGATCAATCGCAAAGCCTTGCCATGCAGAACCCTCACCAACATGTTCAAACTGCCGGTTGGCAACGTCTCCCATCGCTACCGTGATGTTTTCTGAGTCAGGCGATAGCGTGCAGGTATTGTCTGTAATAATGCCGCTAACATAGACACGACCGTCATGCGCATGTGCGGCGGAAATCAGCAATAAAGCGATTCCGCCAATGGCAACCACATTTTTATTCATCACTCGGTCTTATTCATATTGCAGGTCAAAATACATAACCGCCGTAGCATTACCGGAAGTTACCGTTGGGCGAGTTGATTTATAACGGATATAAAATGACAAGGTATTGCGCCCGGCTTTTAAGGGATACAACAGTGAGTCCGCATTATTAATACCGACGGGGTCTTGATCATCATTCAGAATCTCAACACCAATGCCGCTCGCTAACATATTTCCCGCCCCCATTCCGGTATCAGAAAGCGCTAATAACGATGGCGAGTCATTATCCGCAATACCAGTAAACCAAATTTTCGTTCCGCTAATCCCACGTGAACAGTTTTTCAAATTAATATTGAAAGGCTTAAATTTTGACGTAGAGCCAACCGAGGGAAAGTCATCAACCGAAAATTGCCCTAAGTCAATCGTCTGGCTAAGGCTGGATGCTTCTACATCACAGGCTTGAGCCATAATAGTTCCCGTAAATTCGAGGTTGTATCCCGTATCCTCAGCGAGGCAAACGGACTGGCTCAATAGCGTGAGTAACAGCGTAGATATGATGAAAATACCGCGCTTCATTTAATCAAAGTCCACCCGTAAATTAGCCAACGCAGTAAAGACACCTTCGGCAGGGACTTCGCCGGTTGTGCTCACCGGATAAGCCTGTAGCGCAATATCAGCCTGCCCGGAATCGTCCGTCACGAAGGGCACATTGCTGCCTGCATCATTTGGTGTCAGAGCCGCCCCCGCGCGCGTTTCAACAACCACGCCAACATCCGGGTTATCTGAGGATATCGCCTGAGAAAAATGGCTATCTGGCGTTGCCTGCAGGCGCATACTCAAATTAACTTCAGAACCTGTGCCGCTGCACTTCACCGGCACATTAAATATGCGCCCCCTGACACCTGCGGGTTTTTCGCCAGCGTGGGTAAAGCCCCCGCTGTACAATGAACCAAAGTTAACCACAATGGTCTGCCCTGCGTTTATTTCACAGCTTTGCGGTACGGTGACAGTACCGCTAAGAATAATGTTATAAACAGCGTCAGTTAATGGATCGTTATTTCCCGTGGTCACATAAACGCTATACATTGGCCTGGAGGGAATATTGACGGTTCCGATAAACGGTTTGACTATCTTTAATTTAAAGACCAAGTTTGAATCACGAACGGGAAAAGACTCCCCTGCACTTTCTTTGCTGCCATAGCCCATCGCGTGATAATTCTCCGGGGGATAAATATCGCCTACGGCAGCGTCGTGAATACGTATTGCCGCTTCAAGGTAATCGGAGTCCAATTTAAGAAACTGCCAACGGCCTTCAGATTCAGCCACCGGATATTGCGAAGTATAAGAACGAAATGTCCGGCCATTAGACACCGAATCTTCCGGGCAACGAGCCTGTACATTCCCCCCCTGGTTCTTTACCAACGCGACCGTTTTACCGGCCTTATTTTGAGCAGGCGTTAAGGTGGTTGTTAAATCGTAATTCACACTTGATGGCACACCGTTGACGTTTTTACACGGCTGAGCAAAAGTGCTTTGACTCAGCATGAGCAAAAAAAACAGCGTAAATAACCCATTTATTTTCATTTAGTTGCATTCCTCATGTTGTCGAACCAATGCTTGAGGTGTGCCAGGCAATTGATAGTGAACTTCACAGTGTTGGTTTGGCTGCCGCCCCCAACGAACGTGTAGCGCTCCCCGCGATGCCAGCCCGGATAAATACACTTCGCCGTCATCACCGACGATACTTTCCCCTGAGCGGTTATCCACCGTCGCCGTTGCCCCAAAAGGCACGGCTTTACCGTTGTGTCGCAGCATTAATAACGCCCGCTCACCAATGCGCGCACGGAAGCGCGCTAACGCCAGCGCCCCTTCGGTAGGCACAACACGGGTCACGGCGTCGTCAATATCAACGTCGTCCGCCATACCGTTCACATCCAGCGCCATGCGATTTTGCCGATAGGCCGTCGCGTAAGGGACGACCGCATAACCCTGGCTATCGGTATGAACACCAGGCTCATCTTCAATGCCAACATTCGCCGCACCAGGGACGGCTATCAGAATATTGGTGTCGCCCAACGGTTGGCTGAAGGTTATACCGTGCGAATGCATTACCATGCCGCCGCTTAGGCCATAGTTAACCTGCCGGTAGTTACCGTTATCACTGACGTTGTAGCCCACATTCACGTTACCTTGTGCACCGTCATACTCCATGCTGGCAGCGCCGCTCTCGCTGCTTCCCGGGTTCTGAATGCTCTGCTGAACGCTGTAGCTGAGGTTATTTTCAGCCAGCAATGTACCATTGATACCGGTGCTTTCCGTCTGGTTGTGTTTGTTATCGCTACTGCTGTTGAAGGTCGCGTAGGCGTTGTGATGTTCGCCAGTGATCTCATCACCATGCGACAACCACTGGCTCAACGGCATCGACATACTCAATGCGACTATCTGGTCGCTTTGCGGTTCTCCCGGCGACTGGCTGTTGTTGTAGGACAGGCTCCATGAAATACCATCAATAGTATTGCTGTATCCCACCTGTAGTAGCGAGTTGGTTTCATCGGTATGCCAATAACTTTGCTTACTGGCCGTGATGAATAGCGATCCCCAATGTGCCAGCTGTTGAGAAATATTGAGCTGAATCTTGCCGCGCTTGGTGTAGTAGAGGTTGTAATAATCGGCCCAATTGACCTCGCCATTATCATCAACGCCCCCGTTATAACCCGTCATTTGTTTCCAGGCCGTTTCATCCAGGGTGTAGAAAGCAGAGGTCGAATATCGGTAGCCCAAAAGTTGCAGATGAGTGCCAAGTTGGCCGAGCGATTTCGCGTACAACAGGCGCAATGATTGCCCCTGATGACGGCTACCATCTGCCAGCGTGCTAGCGGCTTGCGTGATGTCCAGCGACAGCGCCCCACCGTCGCCCATATTGGCCCCGCTGCCTAAAGCAAACGCTTTATAGTGCGACGAAAGCTGGCTTCCACCATAGAGCGTAATCCCGTGTGCCAGCCCCCACATCAGTGTCGTTTGGGTGAATTTCACCGCATCTTGCTGGCTGCTATCACCGCGATATTCGGCCACCGTGGCGGTGTATTTCAGCCGCCCCTCTCGCTGCAAAATAGGCACTGCCGAATACGGCACACTGTAGCTGCTACTACTGCCGTCGGACTCTTTAACCTCAACAACTAAATCACCACTGGTCGCCGTGGGGTAAAGATCATTGATGGTGAACGCGCCGGGTGGGACGTAGCGCTGGTTGATGATGTAGCCATTTTGCCTGATAGTGACCTGCGCACTGCTTTTGGCAATACCATGAATAGTTGGCGCGAAGCCCTTCATGCTATCTGGCAGCATATTGTCATCCGAGGCGATTTGTATCCCCCGAAAAGGCAGGCTATCAAACACCGCTGACGGTGTGTAACTGTCGCCCGCCAGCAGCTCACTTTTTAGCCCAACAACGTCACGTTCCAGGTAAGTGCTGATATGCTGCCAATCATTTTGATTGTCTTCACTGCTTGCGGTGTAATTCCAGGTCGAATAGTCACGTAGCCTCCAGGCCCCGAGATTCAATCCACTGTTAAGGCCAAGGAAATAACTATTATCCGCCGAGCCGCCTGCGCTGCGGTCACTGCTGTTCGCCCCCGTAAAGGAATAATTCAACAGCAGTGCATTCACCCCTTCATCCCAACTTTTTGGCGAAACCTCGCCTCTGGCATTGTTCACCATCGCGGCCTGGGGAATGCTGATATTTAACCGAAGCTGGGCAAAATCAAAACGGGTAGACGCCGCAGGAATAGCGGCAGCAATGTCGAGACACGTATCCGATGCCGCTTTTGCCAGCGTCGGCAACGCTGGCACGTTAACCCCCATGGATTGCAACATTGCAGGTGTCAGGCAGGCGCTAAGCCCGCTATCATCCTGCGGTGTTTCTCCGGGTTTTACGGCATAAAAATCAATATCACGGCTAGCTTGCAATACCTTGTTGAGATAGATATCGACATGATAAATACCTGGAGCCTGGTTGTTGTGCGAAAAAGTAGACAGATCGGCAACCGCCGAGGGGTCATCAGACAAAAATGCGGGGTTAAAATAATTATCCGCCCAACTTTTTGGCAGGGTTAACGCGCCAGTCAGTGCCAGAGCAAGGCTCGTGAGCACAAATTTAGGGCGAGAATTCGAACGGCGCGTCATAGCATCAATATCCAGAGAGCATTAATTTATCGGGCAGGATTGTTTTGGTGTTGTCGCGCCAAAATCATTGACCGTCTGGAATACAACGCGGCCTGGAGGGGCACTCAGAGTTAACACACCTTTTGGCGGAACCATCGAATTAGCCAGTTTCTTGCCATTAACGTGTAATTCCACCAGCGAGACATAATATGGCGATGAATTTGACAGGGTTAATTGACCGGCTTCGTTATGGCAACGCAACGCTGCTGGAGCATCAATTGAAGGCGTCGGCAAATTATTTGGCCGAATGAATAACTTAATCACACTCTGCGTAGCAATTTGTAGAGAGTTGTTCGTGAGCTTATTTTTATCAACTGACGGGATAGCTTTACTGTTCAGATAAAAAACACTTTCTCTGTCCGTTGGTAGCGTTGGGCCAACGTACATAATTCGCAATATATTCTCTTTATCCGGCTGCATGACAAACAGCGGGGGCGTCACAATAAAATCAGGCGAACGGACGCCATCAGCATTAGCAACCCAAGACTGAATAAGAAAAACATTTTGGTGTGAAGAGTTTATCACCGGCAAAGAAACCTGCTTACTTCCCTGAGGGTAAATAACGCGAGTAGAACCTAGCGCAATACCTCCCGCGTGCGCGGACTGCATCATGCTTAATGCGGCCAGCAGCAGCAACTCTTGCATGATCTGTACTGTTTTTTTATTCATTCGTAACATACTCAAATAACAGCGCAGTGGCGCTGCTGCTAAACATTTCTGACAGCAGCGCCACTGTGCCAAAAATCAAGAATAAACCATGCTAAATGTTGCTGTTGCGGTGACATTACCCGTCGTTGCTTCACCGGTAGAAATATAGTCCACACTCAGCGGAACGATGTTTTCGCCATTATTAAGGCTAATCGTTGACGATGTTTCACCAATATTCAGCGTCTGACCATCTGGACCATATAGCTGTAATGCAACGTTAGTGGCGGAACCCGGCCCTGCGGCATTGGCAAGCGCGCCGGTCAGATTAGCGTCCTCCTGACCATTAAAAATAACTGCCGCATTCTGGCTTACCGACGTATCGCAATCTTCAAGTTTGATAGTGAAGCTCTCTTTCTGATTGGCGACCATTCCTGAGGCGGTTAATTTTGTGGCGCGAACCTGGCCCAGCGTCACGGTTTGATCGATAGAGTCCGCTGACACAGAGCAAGCGGCATCAACAACCTGTCCGACGAAATTCACCGTACCACCGGAAACGGTCGTGGTTTCGCCAGCAGTTGCAGCGAAAGCCGATACGGAGGAACCCGCTGCAATCGCGGTAACAATCAAGGCAAATACATGCTTTTTCATAAGAACCCTTTTAAATGTAATAAGTAGTTAATTGATTTCTTCAAAAAATAAAGGTGTATTCATCTGGAGGCTCTTATCGCCTGCCTTTAATAAATAATGATTCGCATTATTCCAATGCGACAAAGCTCAAGAAGATATTGAAAAAATAATATATCTTTTATTATTCATGACAGAGGGTGCAGGATGCAACATATGCCAGAAGCCTTTAAAGGACTCGCATTAATGCATTGTTTTACAATGATTTTTCACCCACCAGCCACAAGGGCAATTGACTTACAACACAGCCAATGCTACCCATGTAACATCATAATCTAATTAACAATATATTTTCTAAAACAGCTTGAACAATTTAACCAAAGAGTATTAATAGGCTACAGGTAGCTTTTGTACTGATAAAAGCCGTCCATTATCAATGTTGATATATCCTCCTTTTTTGAGTTCGGAAAGAAGCTTTAATGTTCTGCTGCGAGAGATTCCTGTACGCCGTTGGATAAAGTTCAGCACATTAATACTCCGACGATACTCTTCCGAATAAGACCAAATTTCAATCAGGAGCGTTCGTACCTTTAAATATGAATCGACGCCAACCAGTTCACGATCGCGCACGCTCATCACCATCAACCGATAAGCCAGAAAACGGGCAACGTCATGCCAAAGGTCGCATTCGCCAACAATACGTACAAAATCGGCTAATGATACGGCACAGCCACGCGTTAATGTTTCGGCAACCAGGAAATGCTCAGGCCTGGCGGGGACATCATAGGTGATACCATAGCTATCAGTTAAGCCCATCAATGAAGGCGCAAACTCAGAAGTTACGAGCATCCGATCATCACTTCGGCAATAGGAAAAAACGCCGTCCTCCAGCAATACAATGCGGTTTCCGCACTCCAGGTTCAATTGCATCTCTTCACCAGCCTGCAATACAAACGGCTGACCGAATGGTCGTAATGCCGAAAATATTGCATCAATAGCAGCATAGGGTTTTGCTTGTTGAGAGAAAGTAAATGAATGCAATTTATTATCATTACCAACAGAGTCTATTTTCATTATTTTTCATATAGATATAGTAGAATACATTAATGAACTTTATCTTTTCATCAAACATCGTTCAATTAAAAATAAATAACATCTACTTTCAGTATTTATGTTTCTATAAAGCACAAAAAAACAATAAAAAATGCATAAGTAAATTCTTAATCACAATAAAAAAAGCAAAAAACATTTTAAATAAACAATATTAACATGATTACCCATTCAGATATCATCATGGGTAACAGGTATGATATTTTAAAGCAGATAGACCAAATAATCTTAATAACGGTAAGATAATAAGCCAGACGCAAATTACTCGGTCAGCGGTTCACACTCACAGGCTCCCGGAATAAACTCCAGCACAATCTGATTGGCGCGTTGTAGCAGCCGAAGCGGCATCGCCTTCTGGCAACACCAGCGTGTTCCCTCAGCAAAAACATCATCCACATCAATGGAATACAAGCCGGGAGCCATACGCATCGGCAATGTCTGTTGTCGGCTATCGCTATCCAGCGAGAAAGAGTATTGATGGTGAGCGTTACTGAATCGATAGCGTAGAGGCGTGACACCTTTTGGTAGCCCTAAAATCGTGGCGTGAACATCAACCAATTTCTGGTGAGTGGCCTCAGGCTGTTGCAAAGCGTCATTGACCTGCCCAACCACAGCGGCACGCGGCGTAAAAAGTGCCATCTCCATGAGATTTTCAATGGTCTGGTTATTAATAATGCCAGGCTGCAACGCGATAGCATAATCACTATCGGCCAACAGTTGGGTGACCCAGGGTCTTTGATTAGCGTCCATGACAAGTGTCTGTTCACACACACCCGCATCTGACCACAGCTCAACCACCATCTCGGTTTCAGCAATGGCGCCCGCTTCCTGATACTCGCGATCAACATCACTATTGCCGTTTTTACTTAAGACCGTCATGAACAAATTTCCTCAATCCCTGATGGAAAAAAGCCCCGTCAGAACGGGGCTTAAATTATGGAGCCCAATAATTCACGTTTAACGAGAACGATTAGTAAGCGCCAAGATCAGTCCATGCACCGCCGTTACCGCAGTTCATATCCGGCTGGTCACCCATAGACCACCATTTCACCTGGTAGTTATGGCCTTTCCAGCTCACGATTTCGAAAGAACCCCAGTTTGCGCCATATACGGTATTGGCATTCCACTGCGCATGAGGAGAGGCTTTATCATCCGCATCTGCATCCGGTTCGTCACCCTCTTCCGGTTCTACCGGAACCACAATATCGTCCTCTTCTTCATCTTCCGGTTCTGGCTGAACCTGGGACATAGCAGGAACAGCTGTCAGGACAAATCGTTGCTGAGAAGACGGTTCGTTGTAGCAATCACGAACAAACAAAGTGAACTGGAACTCAGTCTTCTCGCTGACTTCTGGCACAACAAACTCAATCACTTCCGCCGTTTTATCTGCGACCGAAATGGTAGACGGTACGCCCCAGCTAAAGGAAATTTCATCTTCGTCTTCATCCGAAGAACCCGCACCAGACAGTTGTACGGTAGCGCCACCGACAACCAGCAGTTCAATTTCCGCTTTAGGGGCGTGGTTAACACCGGTTGGGGTTTCGTTTTGTTCTTCTTCACCTTTCTCTACGTTAATCCCTTCGAAATAGAACGGTTCCATATCGATGGTTTCAGACGCGATTTCATAACCCAGACCTTCACGTACAGCGTTAACCAGCACGCCGTTGTCCTGATCGATAGTCCAGGTAAACACACCACCCAGACCCAGCTTCGCGGCATATTCACCTTTCGCTTTCACGGTACGAGGCGTATCCAGGGACAGGAACAGTTTTGATTCCGGGTTGAACAGGTAGTCAGCATCGGCAACCTTGTCGGTATAGACGTTGAAACCGTTACGGCCTTTCTGATTTTCCAGATCCAGGTAGTTGTAAATCACGTCGTACCATTCATTAGTACCGGACTCGAATGAGCCAGTGGTAATGCCGGTGCCTGGGGTATAAGAACCCTTCAGCGGGGACAGCGATTCAATTTCTGCCTGACGAGCGTTACGGGTATAACCTGCATAACCGATATTGATACGGTCAGCCGGGAAACCTTCAGCTAACAGGTGATCAACGATCGTTTCAACAGACCACGCGCCCTTCTCTTGTGCCTTCAGGTTAGTGTGATGGCCCAGTTTTTCTGCCCACGGCGTACCAAAGAAGTCATAGGTCATCAGGTTGATGCCAAACAGGCCAGCCGCCAACAGATCCTTCACTTTTGCGAAATCAAAAATACTGGTTACAGCAGAAGCTGCGATGGAGATTTTCACGTTGCCCAGGTTGGCAGCGTCCAGTTGCTTACGCAGTTCGGCAATCAGCAGAGCATAATTAGCACCATCTTCTTCGCCAAATGGGTTGCCTGCGCCTTCATTGTTTGGATATTCCCAGTCGATATCCACTTCGCTGAACATCGGGAATTGTTTGAACAGCTTGACCACACCTTTAGCAAACGTTTTACGTGAGGCGTCGGAAGCAGAGGTTTCATGGAAACCGTTACTCATACTCCAACCACCAATACTCATCGACAGTGCCAGAGTATGGCCAGCAGACTTCGCTTTCGCCTGCATATCACGCAGCGCGCCGAGTAAGCCTTTAGAGTTGGCCTGAGTCACGGTTTTTGGATCAACATCCCAACCGCTTTCTTTAAAACCCAGGTTCTCATAAGACTGGAAATCACCCCACGGATCGAGGAAAGTCGGCTCATATTTCACTTTACCGCACTGTTCTGCGGCTTCAGCAACAACGTCACGTGCCAGAGTATCGACTTTCTTAAAGCCGGTAATACCGACGAAACCGAAAATCAGTTTGTCATAAGCGGTTGGCGATACGTTGGTTAAATCATAGCCACGACCACGATCGGCTGGATTATCATTTCCC
Organism: Kluyvera fluvialis; assembly: GCF_059725275.1. Classification (NCBI taxonomy): domain Bacteria; kingdom Pseudomonadati; phylum Pseudomonadota; class Gammaproteobacteria; order Enterobacterales; family Enterobacteriaceae; genus Kluyvera; species Kluyvera fluvialis. The sequence goes on from NZ_AP046142.1 coordinate 4,191,534, forward strand.
TGTAAACGGGAGTCATACTGCGACCAGTCAGTGTAATAACCGAATACTTTCGGCTTAGAGGCAGATTCTTTGTACTTATTATAGACCGGCTTCGCTACACGAGCGGAGGTATAGGTTAATTTGCTATCGTCCTTCGCTGGATTAAAGCCATCGGCAGCATTGCTGGTTTCAGTCAGGGTGTCGTTTTTAATCAGTTTGCTCGTAGCCATTTTCAATATCCTTTTAAGTTTGATTAATTGTCGCAGTTCGTTCTGCGAGGTCTATATTCCATCGATAGCTGAAAAATGGCTAATCACTAAACATCACATATTCAACACACCATATCACTCGCATCATTGAGATATATAAATACAGTAATGATACTCAACACCATTTTATTTATATGTCTCATTGACTGTTATAGGCTACGAAAATGAACCATATTAAATCTCATTTAAAAAGCCATTAAACATCATTTAATTGATAAGGGATTTTGTGATGAGCCTCTCGTAAACTCCGGGCAATACAATCAATACGACGAGTATTAATAGCTCAAGATAATTCTTATGTCCTATATTCAGCACAGACAACCAGGACGTATATAACTAAAGGACGATGTTATGAAAACATATCTCATTAATGAAATTTGTATCTACAGTGCAGGGAAGTATGAACTGAGAACCAAAACCAGTTCTCAGGTCATTAAAATGACGGCGATGAGAGCCAAGTGCCTCACCTTCATCATCGAAAACGCACATCAGGGGATTATCGAGCGACAAAAAATAGCAACAGAGTTGTGGGGAAGCCGTAGCCATTTTGTAAATGATGCCAATTTAACGCAGATACTTTATTTAATCCGCCGGGATCTAAAAGCGCTAGGGATTAGCGATTTATTCATTACGGTTCCTCGGCAAGGCATTCAGGTAAACACTGAGATTGCGATTAAACCCATAGACATGGAGAAAAAAGGAGCCAGAAAGCAGGTATTCAGAAAAGCTATTGCCGCCTTAACAACCGTATTTTCTGTCACCTTAGGCACAGCAATGTATTTGCATATTCATTAATTCAAGGAAATGAAAAATGAACCCAATTATTGATGGAATTATAAGTATTGAAGGCAGTTATAGCACGAATGCCAAGGATTCCGGCGGGAGAACAAACTGGGGAATTACGGAGGCGGTTGCCCGCGCTCACGGCTATTCAGGCGATATGCGAAATCTAACCTACAGTGAAGCTTATAGCATTCTGGAAAAGGATTATTGGATTAAACCCGGCTTTGAACAGGTTGCTCAGCTATCCTATCCCATCTCTTTTGAGCTATGCGATGCGGCAGTTAATATCGGCACTCACTATCCATGCGTATGGCTACAGCGCTGGTTAAACGTGTTGAACCGCGAAGAGAAAAACTATCGTGATATCAATGCCGATGGTCGTATTGGCCCGCAGACGCTTGCAGCTTTGAGACACTACCTTTCCTGGCGAGGCAAAGAAGGTGAAGAAACGCTTGTTAAAGCATTAAATTGTAGCCAGGGTGCATACTATTTAGATATCGCAGAAAAACATATGAAGAATGAAGAGTTTATTTATGGCTGGATGAAAAACAGAGTGGCATAGCCAGTTATCGTTGACTTAAAACATAAAAGACTCAAGGATGAGCCTTTTATATTTTATATAAATAAAAAAACCAACCTTAGCTAATTAATATTGACATCAGCAATATATTTTTTCACTTTTTCGCCTAACAGTTTCAAGATAGGGGCGGCAAACACACCACCAAGGCCTGACGCAATTAAGACCATATTGAAGCTAAGGCCTTTCTCAATAGCAATTGCACTAAATAAAAAGCTTGTAAAACAGGATATAATAACTTGTATAAGAAAATTTGAGATGCATTTATGGAAGTTGATTTCTTGCTGTTTATCCTTACGGGAAAAATAACTAACAAATCCGCCCCAGGCCCCCATAGCAATAATCGTAAGAAGAATTTCCATTTCTAATAAAACAACTTCAGTCGTCGGAAGGTGATTTGGAATAGACATTTTAAACTCCTGTATAAATATAAGTGAATGATACTTACCAGGAGTTTAATTAAAACTTGATGAAGAGCATAATAAAACAGCGTCACATTCTACCATTATGTCTCATCGGGCTTCAGTGACCGCTATTAGCGACGGAAAGAGGAAAGTGTATGCAGCATAGATACGATTTCATTAATGGCACTGATATTTTTACTATTTTTTCGCCATGATGCATAAACCTGTACCGGCCTAAACGTAAGCTCAGGGGGTGGCTGAATGAATTTAATATCATGTTTACGCTGGTTTTTATAAAACAGAGCCATTTTTAACGGCATTAGAGAGATCAATGAGGTGCGTTCAACCATGCTAATCAGGCCATTAATCGAATCACTGCGATAACCAATGATACGATTACCCTTATAATAAGGATCATCTTTGAATAACCCACTATCATTGATAATCATTGAGCTGTTGGCACCAGATTGATATAAAGCATGACGAGATGAGTAGAAATGATGAAGAGAGAGCTGTGATAATTGACTCAGCATATGGTTGCTGGAGCAGATACAAACAAAGCTCTTGAAGCTATCGATGATTTGGTTATCAACACCAGGAACTACAATGGGATCAATACCAATCAGTAGATCGCACTCTGCAGTAAACAGTTTCTCAATCATCCATTCGCGATCTATATTTCTGGATGAGAAATGGCTGACCAATATACGCTCGAAAACACCCTCACCATACAGTTGAGAAAGATAGTAGCTTTCGACAACATCCCCTCCCAAAATTGTGATATGCGCATCCTCGCTTTTTCCGCTATTAACCTGAAAAGTGTCATCAACCAACTCCATGGCCTGGCGGAAATTCTGATGAATTTCGATAGCTTTAGCCGTGGGTAACAGCCCTTCTTTACCTCTGACGAAGAGGTCTTCTTGATAGTGATTTTGCAGGCGCTTAAGCGCCAGAGAAACAGCGGCGGGGGTTATTCCTAATTTCTTGGCTGCCTTAACCGCATTTCCAGCTGAAATAATAGCGTCAAGAATTTTGATCAAATTATAGTCAAAATCTTTATTGGCACCTTTCGATCCCATCCACTACCAGCCTCTAAATGCGAAAAAAGCAATATAGATAATACTCACAATAAATCAATTCTAATCAGCTACAATTGTGCAGTTACTCTGAGATAAGCAAACCTTGCCTATTCATTATAGTGGCAAAAACTAGCCAAACATAATATGCATGAGACACGTAGAATAAATATCCTCCAGCATAGCCAGAGATTTTTCAGAGTTACAGTGCGCTAAGCTCTTATTGTCTCTCATTGCGACTACCTTTTGATTCCTTGTTTGACCGTTGCCGTTACCAGACCGCAAGGCGTTTTAACAAATCAATAAAGGGTTTTAATCACGGCCCTAAAGCTAAAAGCTTTACAGCCCCCACCCGGCAGGGGGGCTTCTATAGACAAAAACCCGGAGCACAATGCCCCGGGTTTTCGGTTTTCACTCTTTCGCCTGACGGCGAAAGATTAGCGTGTCAGGTCATCAAAGAATTTCTTCACGCCATCGAAGAAGCTTTTCGAACGCGGGCTGTTGTTTTCCCCGGTCGGGCCGCCAAAGCTTTCTTGCAGATCTTTGAGCAGCTGTTTCTGCTTCTCGTTCAGGCCTACTGGCGTTTCTACGACCACGCGGCACAGCAGGTCGCCCTGCGCACCACCGCGAACTGATTTAACCCCTTTGCCACGCATACGGAACAGTTTGCCGGTTTGCGTTTCACCAGGGATTTTCAGTTTCACACGGCCATCAAGCGTCGGGACTTCAATCTCGCCGCCCAGCGCCGCCATGGAGAAGTTGATTGGCACTTCGCAGTACAGGTTGTTGCCTTCACGCTCAAAGATAGCGTGCTGCTTCACCTGAACCTGTACATACAGGTCGCCTGCCGGTGCGCCGTGCTCACCCGCTTCACCTTCGCCAGACAGACGAATGCGATCGCCGGTATCCACGCCAGCCGGGATTTTAACTGACAGTGTTTTGGTTTTCTCAACGCGCCCGTGACCGTGGCATTTATTGCACGGATCTTTAATCAGCGTACCGCGCCCCTGACAGTGTGGACAGGTCTGCTGTACGGCGAAGAAGCCCTGACGCATCTGCACCTGGCCGGAACCGTGACAGGTTGGGCAAGTCTGTGGCTGAGAACCCGCTTTCGCGCCGCTACCGTGGCAAATGTCGCACTCTTCCAGAGTTGGGATACGGATCTCTTTGGTCACACCACGGACAGCTTCTTCCAGCGTGAGAGCCATGTTGTAGCGCAGATCGGCACCCCGTGAAGCACGCTGACGGCCACGACCGCCACCGAAGATATCGCCGAACACGTCACCAAAGATATCGCTGAAATCAGCGCCGCCGCCGAATCCGCCACCGCCACCACCCATGCCACCTTGCTCAAATGCGGCATGGCCGTATTGATCGTAGGCGGCACGTTTTTGCGCATCGGTCAGGACTTCGTAGGCTTCTTTGATTTCTTTAAATTTTGCTTCGGCCTCTTTATCACCCTGGTTACGGTCTGGGTGATATTTCATGGCCAGGCGTTTGTACGCCTTTTTGATTTCACGCTCTTCCGCTGTTTTGGAAACGCCTAAAATCTCGTAATAGTCTTGTTTCGCCATCTCTTTTTATCTGCCCCTAACATGCGTGCACGGGCGGAGAGGAAACCTCTTCGCCCGTGCCAGTAATTACCCGTTCAAAGGGCGATTATTTTTTGTCTTTCACTTCTTCAAACTCGGCGTCAACAACATCGTCATCTTTCGCGTTGTTTGCAGAAGCATCAGCGCCTGCTGCACCAGCCTGCTGCTGTGCGTGCTGCTGCTGAGCGATTTCCATCAGTTTCTGGGAAACCTGAGCCAGCGCCTGCATTTTCGCTTCGATATCAGCTTTGTCTTCGCCTTTCAGAGAACCTTCCAGCGCTGTCAGAGCAGACTCAATGGCAGTTTTGTCGTCAGCTGGCAGTTGGTCGCCGGCTTCTTCAACCTGCTTGCGAGTGCTGTGCAGCAGATGGTCACCCTGGTTGCGAGTCTGAACCAGTTCTTCGAACTTACGGTCAGATTCAGCATTCGCTTCTGCTTCGCGAACCATTTTCTGGATCTCTTCTTCGTTCAGACCAGAAGAGGCCTTGATGGTGATTTTCTGCTCTTTACCGCTGTTTTTGTCTTTCGCGGAAACGTGCAGAATACCGTCAGCATCGATATCGAAGGTCACTTCGATTTGCGGCATACCGCGCGGTGCCGGGCTGATACCATCCAGGTTGAACTGACCCAGAGATTTGTTATCAGACGCACGTTTACGTTCACCCTGAATCACATGGATGGTTACCGCAGACTGGTTGTCTTCAGCGGTAGAGAACACCTGGCTGTGTTTCGTCGGGATAGTGGTGTTTTTGTTGATAAGCGCAGTCATTACGCCGCCCATGGTTTCGATACCCAGAGACAGAGGGGTAACGTCCAGCAGCAGTACGTCTTTCACTTCGCCCGTCAGAACACCACCCTGAACGGCTGCACCGATAGCCACAGCTTCATCTGGGTTAACGTCTTTACGTGGCTCTTTACCAAAGAATTCAGCCACTTTCTTCTGAACCATTGGCATACGAGTCTGACCACCGACCAGGATAACGTCCTGGATGTCGGATACGGACAGGCCAGCATCTTGCAGAGCAACTTTCAGCGGCTCGATAGAACGGTTCACCAGGTCTTCTACCAGGCTTTCCAGTTTCGCACGGGTCACTTTAATGTTCATGTGTTTAGGACCGGTCGCGTCTGCAGTGATGTACGGCAGGTTCACGTCGGTCTGCTGAGCGGAAGACAGTTCGATCTTCGCTTTCTCAGCGGCTTCTTTCAGGCGCTGCATCGCCAGCGGGTCGTTACGCAGGTCGATGCCCTGATCTTTCTTAAACTCGTCAACGAGGTAGTTGATCAGACGGGTATCGAAGTCTTCACCACCCAGGTGGGTATCACCGTTGGTTGCCAGAACTTCGAAGGTTTTTTCGCCGTCAACTTCGTCGATTTCGATAACGGAGATATCGAAAGTACCACCACCGAGGTCATATACCGCGATAGTACGGTTGCCGACTTCTTTATCCAGACCGTAAGCCAGCGCTGCGGCGGTTGGTTCGTTGATGATACGTTTTACTTCCAGACCTGCGATACGGCCAGCATCTTTAGTAGCCTGACGCTGAGCATCGTTGAAGTACGCAGGAACGGTGATAACCGCTTCAGTTACTGGTTCACCCAGGTAATCTTCAGCCGTTTTCTTCATTTTTTTCAGCACTTCAGCAGAGATCTGCGGTGGTGCAGTTTTGGTGCCTTTCACATCAAGCCATGCGTCGCCATTGTCTGCGGCAACAATTTTGTACGGCATGATAGAAACGTCACGCTGAACTTCTTCGTCCTGGAAGCGGCGACCAATCAGGCGTTTAATCGCAAACAGGGTGTTTTGCGGGTTTGTCACTGCCTGACGTTTAGCCGGCTGACCAACCAGAGTTTCACCATCCTGGGTATAAGCAATGATAGAAGGCGTGGTGCGATCGCCTTCGGCATTCTCCAGCACACGTGCAGTAGTGCCATCCATAATCGCTACACAAGAGTTGGTAGTACCCAGGTCGATACCAATAATTTTACCCATCTAAACGTCTCCACTAAAAATTCAGTCAACATGTGGTTGTGAGTCTGTAATAAGGGCGAAACGCGCGGTTTCAACTGCCCTAAATCGTTTTTTTTCAGACTCATTCACTGCGGTTGACTACAAGATGGGGTCGCAACGGCATCCATCAAGGGGCAGGATTAAATTTTTTTCATTCAGTGCGCTTTTATTAGCGTGATTTCTGGCGACACCAAACCCAAACCACTCATACAAAATATAAGAAATACAACTATATTCAATCAGTTAAAGTCACAACTTGAAATAATTGCGTACTGAACGCCACAGTATCGCGCGATAAAATGGATCTCAGCATTTTATGACCTCGCTGAAAACAATCGGCGACGACTCACCACAATTCTCTAACCAAAAGCTATCCAGACAATGAAAGTCTCTTACCTGAATGATGAAGACCTCGCTTTTCTCCAGCACTGTAGTGAAGAACAACTCCGTCATGTCGCCCAACTGCTCACGCATAATGAGAAGGGAAAGCGGCGTCTGTCGAGCGCGCTACTGCACAATGAACTGTTTATGTCGATGGATGGGCATCCCGAACAGCACCGTCGCAACTGGCAGTTGATTGCCGGTGAACTTCAGCACTTTGGTGGCGACAGTATCGCCAATAAGATTCGCGGTCACGGCAGGCTGTATCGCGCGATCCTCCGCGATGTCGCCAAACGTTTGAGCCTTAAAACAGATACGTCTATGCCCACAGCGGATATCGAAAAAATCCTGCTGGAACACTTTGTACGCCGCGCCTGGCAGCGAATGGATGAGGCACAAAAAACGCGGTTCTATGCTGCAATCGAACTGAAAGTAATGGAACTGGAGCTGTTGCTGCCGCAGTTAATTGACCATCACCGCCTTGATAGCGGTATCTCACACCTGCTAGCCGACCAACTGAGCCACATTCTCCATAAACATGCCGCCATGAGCGTTATCGGCCACGGGCTGATACGTGGTGCGGGTCTTGGCGGCCCCGTGGGCGCTGCGGTGAACGGCGTTAAGGCTGTTAGCGGCAACGCCTATCGCGTAACGATCCCTGCTGTTCTGCGTATTGCGTGTCTACGCCGCCTCATTGCCAGGGCATCTTAAGCGCTATGGGGCGTTCAAATACGGAGAAATAGTTCATTTTCCCCGTATTAGATCATAGACAGCCCGTTTACTCCTTATTATCATGCCGCGCCCTCCATTCTGGGGGGATTACTTCACCATTAAATGATGATTTGAGGAATTATGGGCAACACTAAGTTGGCTAACCCGGCACCGCTGGGCCTGATGGGCTTCGGCATGACCACCATTCTGCTTAACCTGCATAACGCGGGTTTCTTTGCACTTGACGGTATCATTCTCGCCATGGGTATTTTTTACGGCGGTATCGCGCAGATTTTCGCGGGCCTGCTGGAATACAAAAAAGGGAATACATTCGGCCTGACCGCATTCACCTCTTACGGTTCTTTCTGGCTGACGCTGGTTGCTATTTTGCTGATGCCGAAAATGGGCCTGACGGATGCGCCTAACGCACAATTCCTCGGTGCATATCTGGGTCTGTGGGGCGTGTTCACCCTGTTCATGTTCTTCGGTACGCTGAAAGCCGCTCGTATGCTGCAATTCGTGTTCCTGAGCCTGACGGTGCTGTTTGCCCTGCTGGCTTTCGGCAACATCACTGGTAACGGCGCGGTGATTCACTTTGCGGGCTGGATTGGCCTGGTCTGCGGCGCGAGCGCTATCTACCTGGCAATGGGTGAAGTGTTGAACGAGCAGTTCGGTCGCACCGTCCTGCCGATTGGTGAAAAACACTAATCACTGCCGCGCCCCCAACGGGGGGCGCGTCTGTTACAACGTCTGCTGTAAACCCCCTTCAACCGCCACATCTCGATGCCACTCCTCACGCCACAACCAGACGCCAACAGCGATCCCCAGTAATGACAGCGCCAAAATATAAAAGGCAGGAGCCATCGGCGAAACCCCCATTAGCATGGTGACGGCAATCGGCGTCAGCCCACCGAAAATGGCGTAAGAAACATTGTAGGAAAACGAAATACCGGTAAAGCGAACCGCCGCCGGAAAAGCTCGAACCATCACGTAAGGCACTGCGCCAACCACGCCGACACACAATCCCACAGCACCATACAGCACAAATAACCATTCGGGGTGCGCGCCCGCCAGGTGATAAAACCCTGCGCTACTGCCCGCCAATAACAGACAACCGACAATAAACGTTTTGCTGGCCCCCACACGGTCAACCGCCAGGCCCGCCAGCAGGCAGCCAACGCACAGCATAATCGTCGCAATACTGTTAGCCTGTAGCGTTATCGCTGGGGCAAAGCCGTACTGTTTTTGTAGCCAAACTGGCGACATCAGGATAACCACCACAATCCCTGCGGAGAGCAGCCAGGTGAGCAACATCGATACCACCACCGCTTTGCGATGCTTCAGCACTACAGATTTTACCGGCAACTCTTGCGCCAGCGCCTTACGCTGCTGCATTTCGAGGAAAACAGGCGTCTCCTGAAGCCAGCGACGCAGATACATCGCCACCAGGCCAAAGACACCGCCCAGTAAGAATGGAATACGCCAGCCACCATCGTGGATAGCCAGTGGCGTCAGTTGCGTGTTGATCAACGTGGCCACCACCGAACCCAGCAAGATGCCTACCGTCAGCCCCGCCGTCAGCGTACCGCAGGCTATTCCGATGCGCCGCTCAGGCACATGTTCGGCGACAAAAACCCACGCCCCAGGAACTTCCCCACCGATAGCCGCGCCCTGCAAAATACGCATCAGCAATAACAGCAATGGCGCCGCCAGCCCAGCGGTGGCAAATGTCGGCAACAGCCCAATAGCCAGCGTGGGTACTGCCATCAACAAGATACTGAGCGTAAACATCTTTTTGCGCCCGACAAGGTCGCCAAAGTGAGCCATGATGATGCCGCCTAGCGGGCGCGCAAGATAACCGGCAGCGAAAATACCGAAGGTCTGCACCTGACGTAGCCATTCTGGAATATCGGCGGGAAAAAAGAGTTCACCGACTACTGCGGCAAAAAAGACGAAGATGATGAAATCATAGAACTCCAGCGCGCCGCCAAGAGCCGCCAGCGTGAGTGTTTTATAATCTTGTCGATTGAGAGGTCGTACGTAGTGTGACATGGAACCTTCGCCCCTTACGGCATATGTAAATTAAAAATTACTATACCGTAAATAAATCTGCACAACAGCGAGGCGAAAGGTTATGTCACTAAGGCGTTATATTCAGGAGATCGTTTCGCGACGTGCACTTTTTGGACGAAAAGCTGCTACTACTCGGCTGTCAGTTTCAATATACGGCCCCTCCAGAAGTTGTACACAATACGGTACACTTGCAAAGATACCATTGACCAGCACCTTACCATCAGCATCTTTAACCCCTTCCAGCGTCTCCTGAATTGCTTTTGGCTGGCCGGGTAAGTTAAGGATCAACGCCTGTTTGCGGATAACCCCCACCTGGCGCGAAAGAATCGCCGTTGGGACAAAGTGCAAACTAACCTGGCGCATCTGTTCGCCAAACCCAGGCATCACACGGTCAGCAATTGCCAACGTCGCATCTGGGGTAACATCACGGCGCGCCGGGCCGGTTCCGCCAGTGGTCAGCACCAGGTGGCAGCTCATCTCATCGACCAGCTCACACAGCGTTTGCTCAATGATAGGCTGCTCGTCAGGAATCAGGCGAGTTTCCACCTTAAAAGGTGTCGTCAGCGCCGATGCCAGCCACTCTTCCAACGCCGGAATACCTTTATCCTGATAAACACCGCTAGAGGCGCGGTCAGAGATAGAAACTAAGCCAATACGTAATGTGTTCATGATTATTCCATTAAATCTGTACTGTTAAGCAGAATAATACACGTGAATGCATTGCAATACTAAATCCCCAAACGGGTTATCTGGCGCGGTTTCCCGAGGAGCGCCGCAAAACCAGCTCACCGATTGAGGAATATCTATCGGGCCAACACAGTGAGTGCCAGACTCCTTACCTCTATCTGCCAGGGAGGGTAAAGGATGCGGAAAAACAGAACACCAACGCCTCATGATTTAGTCTTTAAGACCTTTCTTTCACACGTGGAAACCGCGCGGGATTTTATTGCTATTCATCTTCCTCCCGCATTGCTGCGCCTTTGTGATCTACACACGTTGCGCCTGGAATCCGGCAGCTTTATTGAGGATGACCTGCATCCTTATTTCAGTGACATGCTCTACTCGCTGAAAACCACCTGCGGCGACGGCTATATTCATGTGCTCATTGAACACCAAAGTTCGCCAGACAAGCATATGGCCTTTCGTCTGATGCGTTATGCCATCGCCGCAATGAAGCGCCATCTTGATGCCGGGAATAACACACTGCCTTTGGTCATCCCCATTTTGTTTTATCAGGGGCGAAAAAGTCCGTATCCATATTCAATGAACTGGCTGGATAACTTTGCTAATTCAAAACTTGCCGGGCAACTCTATACTCAGCGTTTCCCGTTGGTGGATATCACCGTCATTGCCGATGATGAAATCATGCGTCACCGCAGCATGGCGGCGCTCACCTTGATTCAAAAACATATTCGCCAGCGCGATCTCGCTCAGCTATTAGACAAACTTGCGAGCCTGTTAACCTTGAATCACATCAGCGGACAGCAGGTGGTTGCACTGGTAAACTACATGCTACAAGCGGGAGAAACGCAGGATGCCCGTGAATTGCTGTATCAACTGGCGCAACGCGCGCCCCGGTATGGAGACGAACTGATGACACTAGCAGAACAGCTCAAGCAGGAAGGCCGTAACGAAGGAATACAGCAGGGGCTACAACAAGGTATACAGCAAGGACAGCAAACGGGCGAACGTGAAGCCTCACGTAAAATTGCGCGGGCGATGTTTCAAAAAGGCATACCGCTTGCCGACATTATCGAAATGACCGGCGTAAACGCCGAGGAGTTGGCCGCGCAACCGCATTAAAAAAACAGCCCGCTCTCAATAAAGAGAAGCGGGCTGTTGTCATGCAACACGCTGTCTTACAGCAGGTCGCCGATCATTTTTTCCAGTTTTTCCTGGTCGATGGCAAACTTACGGATACCTTCCGCCAGTTTGTCTACCGCCATTGGATCCTGGTTGTGCTGCCACAGGAACTCAGACTCGGTGATACGTGCCGGACGCGCTTTCACTTCACCGGTGTAAACCAGCTTACGTTCAATTGCGCCTTCGCTTTCTGACAGCTCTTTCAGCAGTGCCGGAGCGATGGTCAGACGGTCGCAGCCCGCCAGTTCGAGGATTTCGCCGATATTACGGAAGCTCGCGCCCATCACGACAGTTTCATAGCCGTGCTGTTTGTAATATTCGTAGATTTCGCTCACGGAAACCACACCTGGATCTTCTGCCGGTGCGTATTCTTTCTTATCAGTATTGGCTTTGTACCAATCCAGAATACGACCAACAAATGGGGAAATCAGGTAAACACCCGCTTCCGCACAAGCACGCGCCTGTGCGAAGGAGAACAGCAGCGTCAGGTTACAGTTGATGCCGTCTTTTTCCAGTTGCTCCGCTGCGCGGATGCCCTGCCAGGTAGATGCCAGTTTGATCAGGATACGGTCGTTGCTGATGCCCGCATCGTTGTACATTTTGATCAGGCGTTTCGCTTTCGCGATAGACGCTTCGGTGTCGTAAGACAGACGCGCGTCAACTTCAGTGGAGATACGGCCTGGAACCAGTTTCAGAATTTCAAGACCGATGTTTACGGCCAGTTTGTCAGTGGCATCCACAACCTGCTGAGCGCGGTCACTGCTCTGGCTACGCGCCCACGCTACCGCATCGTCGATAAGCTTACGGTATTCAGGAATCTGTGCTGCACCCAGGATCAGAGAAGGGTTCGTCGTCGCATCCTGAGGCTGGTACAGCTTCATTGCCGCGATGTCTCCGGTGTCGGCCACTACGGTTGTGTACTGACGCAGAGATGTCAATTTATCCGTCATGATAGTGTTTCTCTTTAAACAGCTGTTAGGGGGATGTAACCGGTCTAACACGATAATATCACGCCCCTTCCTCAGCGCAACCGCCGACGTCGCGAGAGCGCAGAGTATGATAAACTGAAGCATCAAACTTTGAGGGTTGCTATTCTTTGCCCCCAATATGGTAGCGCTTACACTGGCTGAATCGAATCGTGCGAAGCGAGCCTGGCTTCCCGCCACCAGCCCTCTATTTCGGCATAGACAAGAGGACGTTTAATGCCTGATTTCCTATCTTTTATCAGCGAGATACTGTGGGGTTCGGTAATGATTTACCTACTCCTCGGCTGTGGTCTCTGGTTCACATGGAGAACCGGCTACATCCAGTTTCGCTACCTCCGTCAGTTTAGCAAAAGTCTGAAAAGAAGCCTAGAGCCTCGGGAAGGGGGTCTGACTTCATTCCAGGTTTTATGCATCAGCCTTGCCTCACGTGTCGGCAGCGGCAACCTCGCGGGGGTAGCGCTAGCCATTACCATTGGCGGCCCCGGAGCAGTATTCTGGATGTGGGTTGCCGCCATTATTGGCATGGCCATCAGCTTCGCCGAATGCTCGCTGGCGCAGTTGTACAAAGAGCGCGACGCCAGCGGTCAGTTTCGCGGAGGCCCTGCCTGGTATATGTCTCGTGGGTTAGGAATGCGCTGGATGGGTGTATTGTTCTCACTTTTCCTGCTGCTCGCTTACGGCCTGATTTTCAACACCGTACAAGCCAACTCGGCGGCACGCGCCTTGCGGTACGCATTCGATATCCCGGAAAGCGTAAGCGGAAGTGTGATGGCTCTGCTTGCTCTGTTAGTGATAGTCCGTGGCATCAAAGGCGTCGCACGGATTACTCAGTGGCTGGTACCAATAATGGCAGCGTTATGGGTTACAGCCTGCCTGTTGATAAGCCTATGGCATATCGTTGAGCTACCCGTCATTTTCGAAATGATTATCCGTAGCGCTTTTGGCTGGCAGGAAGCCGCTGCTGGCGCGGCGGGCTACACCGTCAGCCAGGCTATCACCAGTGGTTTTCAGCGCAGTATGTTTTCCAACGAAGCAGGAATGGGCTCTACGCCAAACGCCTCTGCTGCGGCCTCATCTTTCCCCCCTCACCCGGCGGCACAAGGAATTGTGCAGATGATTGGCGTGCTGATTGACACCCTCGTTATCTCCAGCGCCAGCGCCATATTGGTGCTGTTAGCCGGACACGATACAAAGGCCACCAGCCTTGATGGCATTCAGTTGATTCAATACGCCATGAGCGAGTTGGTTGGCGGCTGGGGCAGCAGCTTTGTGGCTATCATCATGCTGTTGTTTGCCTTTACTTCGGTGGTGGCAAACTACATTTACGCCGAAAATAACCTGATATTTTTACGCTGGAATAAACCGTGGGCAGTCTGGCTGCTGAGGCTCTCCACGCTGCTAATGGTCATGGTCGGTAGCCTGATGAGCCTTTCGGTCGTCTGGCAAATTGCGGATGTCATTATGGCGCTGATGGCGCTCACTAACCTGACGGCATTGCTGCTGCTTTCTCCGGTCGTGCGAATTATCGCCCTCGACTATTTGCGCCAGCGCAAGCTGGGTGTGACGCCGGTATTCGATCCCGATTATTACCCGGAAATAGCCCAACAGCTCGCGCCGGATAGCTGGGATCAACCGCCGCGCCAATGACAGCAATCGATCACTTACTGCCATTTTTTTGTTAAAGTTGAGTGAAATTTTCTGCAAGGACTGGATATGCTGATTCTGATTTCTCCGGCTAAAACGCTCGATTACCAAAGCCCGTTGGCAACGACGCGCTATACCCAGCCCGCACTGCTGGAACATTCCCAGCAATTGATTGGGGAGGCGCGTAAGCTCTCCGCGCCGCAGATTAAAACCCTGATGGGGATTAGCGACAAGCTGGCCGATTTAAACGCCACGCGCTTTCACGACTGGCACCCAGATTTCACCCCAGATAACGCCCGTCAGGCGATTTTAGCGTTCAAAGGTGATGTCTACACCGGGCTGCAAGCCGAAACCTTTAGCGAGGCGGATTTTGACTTTGCGCAGAAGCATTTGCGTATGCTTTCCGGCTTGTACGGCGTGCTACGCCCGCTGGATCTGATGCAGCCATACCGTTTAGAAATGGGCATTCGCCTGGAAAACCCGCGCGGTAAAGATTTATACCAATTCTGGGGCGATGAAATTACCCGCACCTTGAATGCCGCGCTGCACGAGCAAGGCGATGACGTGGTGGTCAACCTGGCATCGGATGAATATTTCCGCTCCGTGAAGCCTAAAACGCTCGAAGGGCGAATCATCAAGCCAGTATTCCTTGATGAGAAAAACGGCAAGTTTAAGGTAATTAGCTTCTACGCCAAAAAGGCGCGCGGGCTGATGAGCCGCTATATCATTGAAAATCGCCTGACCAAACCGGAGCAACTGACTCAGTTTAATAGCGATGGTTATTTCTTCGATGAGGAAAGTTCTACGGCCGACGAGTGGGTATTCAAACGCCACGAGCAGTAATACATTGGCTGGCCGGATAATGCTATCCGGCCTACGTTCTAGTGGTGATTCGGTGGTTGGCGATCGTGTCCGCGATGATCGTGGCGATCGTCGTGACGGCGGTTGCCGCCATGCGGCGGAGTATGCGGATGCCAACGGTTATCACGCCACTCATAATGCGACTGCCACCAGCCATGATCACGCCAGTGGCCCCCATCCCAATAATTGCCGCCATTGTCCCGGTCGCCAATCTGTAATTTCACCGCCGGAACCAGCGTAATCTCAGCGGCCTGTACCATTACCGGAGCCGCCAGCAGCATTGTCAGTGCAAACATCGCAGGTTTTAACATGGGTAACTCCTTCGTTCTTGATGTGCCATTGTGGCCGATAAGAACAGCTTACTGCGGCGAAACCCGTGTTGTTATTCTCTGCAATCCTATATTCTAACTGCCCGCATTTATTGGGAATTTCTCCTTTTTTCCTGCCGAATTTCTGCATAATTTCTCCCTGTTTCCCCCTTCGTTTCAGGAAGGGGGAAACGAAGATATTACGCTTTACTCATCATCAACTTACGCAGCGCGGCATAGTCAGCTGGCAGGTTATGCGACAGCAGCGGCAGATCTGCGCGATCCGCCAGCGCCTTCGGCAGCGGCAGCGTTTCTTGCAGGATCTCTTCCACGCTCTCTTTAAACTTCGCCGGATGCGCAGTCCCCAGGAACAGGCCGTATTCGCCAGGCTGGAGCTGGTCACGCAAGGCACGATACGCAATCGCAGCATGAGGTTCAGAGGTGTAACCCAGCGCCTGGAGTTCACGCATCGTCGTTTTGGTGGTTTCATCATCCACCGCCGCGTAGCCCAGCTCGTTCAAACGCCAAATTTTACGGCGGAACAGCTCTTCCACGCGCGGCCAGTTATTTGGCTGGCTGACATCCATCGCATTCGACAACGTGGCCTGAGTCGCTTTTGGTGCCCATTTGCCGTCTTGCAGGAAACGCGGCACGGTGTCGTTCGCATTGGTGGCGGCGATAAAGCGTTTCACCGGCAGACCCAGCGATTTTGCCAGCAGACCTGCGGTCAAATCACCAAAGTTACCGCTTGGTACGGAAATCACTAGCTGATTACGAGCTTCCTGCGGCAGCTGTGCGACGGCCTCAAAGTAGTAGCAAATCTGCGCCAGCAGGCGGCTGATATTGATAGAGTTCGCCGAGTTCAGGCCCAGCGCGACTTTCAGTTCTTCATCATCAAAGGCTTGCTTCACCAGCGCCTGACAGGCATCGAAATCCCCGTCGATAGCGACAGTTTCAATGTTGCCGCCCAGGGTGCAGAACAATTTTTCCTGCAACGGACTAATTTTGCCGCGCGGGTAGAGGATAACCACTTTCACGTTCGGCAGGCCGTAGAACGCGTGTGCCACAGCGGCGCCGGTATCACCGGAGGTCGCAGTTAAAATGGTCACCGGCTTGTCGCCCGCAATATGGGTGAGCATCTGCGCCATAAAGCGGCCACCGAAATCTTTGAACGCCAGGGTCGGACCGTGGAACAGTTCGAGGCAGCCGACATCTTCCTGCACCTTCTTGACCGGCGCCGGGAAGGTAAACGCGTTAGCGATACGTTGTGCCAACTGCTCCTGCGGAATTTCATCGCCAATAAACGCGGAGAGAATTTTCGCGCTGCGGGTGACAAAATCCTGCGTCAGCAGGTCATCAATGTCGGTCAGGTTGAATTCCGGCAAATCAAGTGGGAAGAACAACCCCTGTTGCTTGCCAAGCCCTTGAGTAACGGCCTGCGCGAAGCTGACCTGCTCATTGTGATCTTTTAAATTGTAGAGTTTCATCGGTTATCCCACTACTCGTGCGCCCGCCGTGTCCAGCCGGCAAATATGAACGAAGCCTTCTTGATTCTGTAGGTAATGCTGGCCGAGCCAATCCGCCACGCGCTGCGCGGTTTCCGTTTTATCACACAGGGCAAACAGCGTTGGCCCTGAGCCGGAAATCCCGCAGGAAAGCGCGCCAATACCGGCAACCGCCTGACGCGCTTCACTAAAGCCCGGCAGCAATTTGGTGCGGTATGGCTCGGCAATCACGTCTTTCATCAGTTTTGCCGCCAACAGAGGCTGGCGGGAATAGCAGGCATGAATAAAACCGGCCAAATGACGACCATGCGCAATGCAGTCCTGGCGGCGATATTGCGCCGGTAGAATCGCCCGCGCTTCTGCCGTCGAGACTTTAATGCCCGGATACGCCAGTACCCATAGCCACTCGTCGAAACAAGGAACCTGCTGGCTGATGATGTCATTTTCTTCAATCATCAATTGCATGCCCCCCAGATAGCACGGTGCGACGTTGTCGTAATGCACACTGCCGGAGATGCGCCCTTCCAGCTCACCCATCAGTGCCAACATTCGGGTTTCATCCAACGGTTTGCCGCAGAATTCATTCATCGCCACCAGCGCGGCAACCACGGAACAGGCGCTGGAACCGAGGCCTGAGCCAATCGGCATATTTTTTTCCAGCGTCATTGCTACGGGGATCTCTCTACCCATTTCCTCGCAATAACGCTCCCAGCATTGGTAAACAATATTTTCGTGCGGCTCGCTTGGCAGTTTGTCGGCGAAGCGGCCAAGATTTTTCAGGCTGAAACGGTCAGCCGCCTCAACCGATACGTTGTCGCCCAGCAGGCTGCCGTCAATCGGCGTGACTGCTGCGCCCAGGACATCAAACCCGACGCTCATATTGGCACTGGAAGCCGGGGCATACACCTTCACCATGTTAAACTCCTAACTTCCATGACAGTGTGCGCAGCAGGTCAGCAAAGACCCCTGCCGCCGTTACGTCGTTGCCTGCGCCGTAGCCGCGCAGCACTAACGGCAGTGGCTGATAATAGTGGCTGTAAAACGCCAGTGCGTTCTCACCGTTTTTGACTTTAAACAGCGGGTCGTTGCCATCTACGGCAGCAATCTTAACGCGGCAAACGCCGTCTTCTTCAATATTGCCAACATAGCGCAGTACTTTGCCTTCATCACGTGCTTTTGCCACCCGCGCGGAGAACTCATCGTTAAGCTGCGGCAATCGCGCCATAAAGCTGTCGGTATCTCCTGAAGCATCAAAGCCTTCCGGCAATACCGATTCCACGACGATATCGTTCAGTTCCAGACTACGCCCGGTCTCACGCGCCAAGATAAGCAACTTGCGCGCCACATCCATTCCCGAGAGGTCATCACGCGGATCAGGCTCGGTATAGCCAAGCTCACGCGCCACTTTGGTGGCTTCCGACAGGCTCATGCCTTCATCCAGCTTGCCGAAGATAAACGACAGAGAACCCGAAAGAATACCGGAGAAGTGCTGAAGCTCATCGCCCGCGTTCAGCAGGTTTTGCAGGTTTTCAATCACCGGCAGCCCCGCCCCCACGTTGGTGTCGTAGAGGAATTTGCGTCGCGACTGTGCCGCCGCATGGCGTAGCTGATGGTAGTAATCCATCGATGATGTGTTGGCCTTTTTATTCGGCGTCACCACATGGAAACCTTCACGCAGAAAATCGGCATACTGGTCAGCAACTGCCTGGCTGGAAGTGCAATCCACAATCACTGGATTCAACAGGTGGTACTCTTTCACTAACCTAATCAGACGGCCAAGGTTAAACGGTTCTTTCGCCTCTGCCAGCTCAGCCTGCCAGTTCTCCAGGTTCAGCCCGTGAACATTGGTTAACAACGCTTTCGAGTTCGCCACGCCACAAATACGCAGGTCGATATGCTTTTTCTTCAACCAATTTTGCTGGCGCTTCACCTGCTCCAGCAATGCACCACCGACACCACCGACGCCAATCACAAACACTTCAATCACCTGGTCGGTGTTAAATAGCATTTGATGCGTAACGCGAACGCCGGTCATCGCGTCGTCGTTGCTCACCACCACCGAAATAGAACGTTCGGAGGATCCCTGAGCGATAGCTACGATATTGATATTGGCACGCGCCAGCGCGGCAAAAAACTTCGCGGAGATTCCGCGCAGGGTACGCATACCGTCGCCGACGACCGAGATAATAGCCAGCCGCTCCATGATAGACAGCGGCTCCAGCAGCTCTTCTTTCAGCTCCAGATAAAACTCATCTTCCATCGCTTTCTTCGCCCGCGCACAGTCGCTTTGCGGCACGCAGAAGCTGATGCTGTATTCCGACGATGATTGGGTTATCAGCACCACGGAGATACCCGCGCGCGACATAGTTGCAAACACCCGCGCCGCCATGCCGACCATCCCCTTCATGCCAGGGCCGGAGACATTAAACATCGCCATGTTGTTGAGGTTGGAAATGCCTTTGACCGGCAGGTCGTCTTCATCACGGCTTGCGCCAATTAGCGTACCCGGAGCCTGCGGGTTGCCGGTGTTCTTGATAAGACAAGGGATTTGGAACTGAGCGATAGGGGCAATGGTGCGAGGGTGAAGAACTTTAGCGCCGAAATAAGAAAGCTCCATCGCTTCCTGATACGACATGCTTTTCAGCAAGCGGGCATCAGGCACCTGGCGCGGGTCGCAAGTATATACCCCATCGACATCAGTCCAGATCTCACAACAGTCAGCGCGCAAACAGGCCGCCAGTACGGCTGCGGAGTAGTCAGAACCATTACGCCCCAACACCACCAGCTCGCCCTTCTCATTACCCGCCGTGAAGCCTGCCATCAACACCATATGGTCAGCAGGAATCTGGCTTGCGGCAATACGACGGGTTGATTCAGCAATATCGACGGTCGATTCAAGGTAGTGGCCGACAGCCAGCAGTTTTTCAACGGGGTTAATTACCGTGACCTTGTGCCCTCGGGCGCTCAGCAGGCCAGCCATGATGGCGATAGACAGCTTTTCGCCCCGGCAAATCAGGCCAGCGTTGACGCTGTCCGGGCATTGCCCCAGCAGGCTGATGCCGTGCAGGATGTGTTTGATTTGGGCAAATTCTAGTTCAACGGCGGCTTTCAACTCCGTCAGAGGGAAACCCGGCTGCGCGGTAGCAAGTCCCTGAAGTAATTCGGTAAAAATACGTTCAGCGTCGGAAATATTGGTCAGTGCATCCTGGCCACCAATGGTTTTTTCAATCATCGCCACCAGGTGGTTGGTGATTTTAGCCGGGGCAGAAAGCACGGTTGCTACCTGCCCCTGCCTGGCGTTGCTTTCCAGAATGTCGGCAACCCGCAGAAAACGTTCTGCATTTGCCACTGATGTACCGCCGAACTTCAAGACTCGCATGGTTCTACCCCTTGATCTTTGGTCGAAAAAAAAGCCCGCACTGTTAGGTGCGGGCTTTTTTCTGTGTTTCCTGTACGCGTCAGCCCGCACCGTTACCTGTGGTAATGGTTGTGGTGGTAATGGTTGTAGTAGTGCTGATGCGAATCATGGATGTTGTGTGCTCTGTTATTTAGCTGTCTGTACTCAATGCCTATATTGGTTAAAGTATCTGCTGGTTTAAGTCAATGAATTTTTAACTTCGTCACATTCTGAAACCACTTCAGATCTGCCCATTTAACCGGTCATAACCCATCGTAAAGACCATAAGAAAAGCCACTCGCAACGTCATAAAACCATAAAAATACTTTATGTCAGGATTTTACTCTGCGAGTTTATTTTCAATATCATGCAGCAAACGATGCAACATTGCCGTATCACGTTGCTCAAGTAAGCCAATACGTTGTTGTAACCAGTCGGCGAGTTTGGCATCGTCGCCAACATCCAATTGTTCAAGCAAGAGTGTGATACGCGCCCTTAACGCAATCAGCTGATTTCCGTCACCTGTCGTTGCCGCTGGGTTCGTTTTTTGTAACAGCGAAGAAAGTTGATAACAATAAACCATCACCGCCTGGCCGAGATTCAACGAAGGATAATCAGCCACCATCGGCACACCAGTTAACACATCGGCTAACGCCAACTCTTCATTGGTGAGGCCTGAATCTTCACGCCCAAATACCAGCGCCGCATGGCCCATCCACTGCGATTTCTCCGCCAACATCGGTAGTAATTCCTGCGGTGTGGCGTAGTAATGGAAGCGCGCACGGCTGCGTGCGGTTGTCGCGACAGTAAAATCAACGTCGTGTAAGGCATCCGCCAGCGTGGGGTAACAGGTGATGCCATCAATGATATCGGTTGATCCGTGAGCAACCCATCGGGTTGCGGGTTCCAGGTGCGCTACGCTATCTACGATACGCATATCATTGAAACCCATCGTCTTCATCGCACGGGCTGCCGCCCCGATATTTTCGGCTCTTGCTGGAGAAACCAGCACAATAGTTAAGCGCATTTAAAGTTCTCTTAATTTTCTGTGTTCGGCAATAATGTGATGCAGTTCAACATATTGCGCAGCGCGAATTTACAAAAATGCAACAAAAATCGCTGAAATGATGTTTCATCATACATAAAAGAAGCTAAACTGTTTTCTGTAAACCATGCAATTTAGAATGTTAACAAAAGCCAGATATCTCACTGTTTATACGAACTATTTTCATTCACACAGAACAATAATAATTGGATTCATCAAATTTATCAGTTAACCTGTGCAACTACTTGAGTTGTGGAAAAAATGTAATAGTCGTTATCATTAAAGAGTGATAATTTCACCGAACTGTTAACGTGCTACAATTGAACTTGATATATGTCAACGAAGCGTAGGTTTATTGGCGGTCAGGTGCCTCTTTACCTGTTATGTTGCTGTTAAAATGGTTAGGATGACAACCGTTTTTGACACTGTCGGGTCCTGAGGGAAGAGTACCCACGACCAAGCTAATGATGTTGTTGACGTTGATGGAAAGTGCATCAAGAACGCAATTACGTACTTTAGTCATGTTACGCCGGTCATGTTAATTTTCGACATGCATCAGGCAGGTCAGGGACTATTGGTACTTCCTGTTTCGATTTAGTTGGCAATTTAGGTAGCAAACATGCAGACCCCGCACATTCTTATCGTTGAAGACGAGTTGGTAACACGCAACACGTTAAAAAGTATTTTCGAAGCAGAAGGCTACGATGTTTTCGAAGCGACCGATGGCGCGGAAATGCATCAGATCCTGTCTGAGAATGATATCAATCTGGTAATCATGGATATCAACCTGCCGGGGAAAAACGGCCTTCTGCTGGCACGTGAACTGCGTGAGCAAGCGAACGTAGCCCTGATGTTCTTGACCGGTCGCGACAATGAAGTCGATAAAATTCTCGGTCTGGAAATTGGTGCAGATGATTACATCACCAAACCGTTTAACCCACGCGAGCTGACTATTCGTGCGCGTAACCTGCTGTCCCGTACCATGAATCTGGGTACCGTCAGCGAAGAACGTCGTAGCGTTGAAAGCTACAAGTTCAACGGTTGGGAGCTGGACATTAATAGCCGCTCTCTGGTGAGCCCTAACGGTGAACAGTATAAGCTGCCGCGTAGCGAATTCCGCGCCATGCTGCACTTCTGTGAAAACCCAGGCAAGATTCAGTCTCGTGCTGAACTGCTGAAGAAAATGACTGGCCGTGAGCTGAAGCCTCATGACCGTACGGTTGACGTGACCATTCGTCGCATCCGTAAACATTTCGAGTCTACGCCGGATACCCCGGAAATCATCGCCACTATCCACGGCGAAGGTTACCGCTTCTGCGGCGAACTTCAGGAATAAAAGATCAAAACGGCGCATTCAGCGCCGTTTTTCTTTGCTCTATTCTGCCGCTTTAACCGTAGCCTCTGGTGCTGCCCACGGCATAATTGGCACGGCGCTAATCGCATTCTTCGGCGAGCCATCAACCACTTTATCCGAGTAGGTCAGATAAACCAGCGCGTTACGTTTGCTGTCATAAAAGCGCACCACCTGCAACTTTTTGAATACCAGCGATGTCCGTTTCTGGAATACCACTTCCCCCTGAGACTTCCCATTCTTGATTTTGTCGGTCAGCGCAATCGGGCCAACCTGCTGGCAGGAAATCGCCGCATCGGATGTATCTTCCGCCAGGCCCAACCCGCCTTTGATACCACCGGTTTTCGCACGACTGATATAGCAAGTGACATTCTTCACGTCCGGATCATCGAACGCTTCGATAACTATCTTATGATCTGGCCCAAACATTTTGAAAACCGTATCAACAGAACCAATCTGCTCCGCATGTACACCCAGGCTGGAGGCAGCCAGTAACAGGCCAGCCATTAATTTGTTGTATTTCATATTGTTACCATTTTCGTCGATTGAGTTAAGTGATTATTCATCATCCGAAGGGAAAGTGTTTAAAGATCACAGCTTTACAAAAATCAGCGGTCTTATTGGTCAGAAAACGCACTTATGCACAAAAAAAACACTGAATGCTAAAACAGCAAAAGATGCTATTATCCGCTACTTTGGTAACAGGCACCTAAGAATTTAAGGATGAGGGCATTTTATGGATCAGGCAGGAATTATTCGCGATCTCCTCGTTTGGCTGGAAGGCCATTTAGATCAGCCTTTATCG
The DNA here is from genome assembly GCF_059725275.1 of Kluyvera fluvialis. Classification (NCBI taxonomy): domain Bacteria; kingdom Pseudomonadati; phylum Pseudomonadota; class Gammaproteobacteria; order Enterobacterales; family Enterobacteriaceae; genus Kluyvera; species Kluyvera fluvialis. Next base: position 4,215,152 of record NZ_AP046142.1, read on the forward strand.
CTCGATAATGTGGCGGCAAAAGCGGGTTATTCCAAATGGCACCTGCAACGTATGTTTAAAGACGTTACAGGCCATGCGATTGGCGCCTACATCCGCGCGCGTCGTCTGTCTAAATCTGCCGTTGCGTTGCGCCTGACCTCGCGCCCTATCCTTGATATTGCCCTGCAATACCGGTTTGATTCTCAGCAAACCTTTACTCGTGCGTTCAAAAAGCAGTTTTCCCTGACGCCTGCGCTGTACCGCCGCTCGCCGGACTGGAGTGCGTTCGGTATGCGCCCACCGCTGCGCCTGGGGGAATTCACGATGCCAAAATACGAGTTTGTCACACTGCCAACTACGCATCTGGTCGGGGTTACCCAAAGCTACACTTGCAAGCTGGAAGAAATTTCCGCCTTCCGTCATCAAATGCGTGTGCAATTCTGGACTGATTTCCTCGGTAATTCACCGTCCATTCCTCCTATTTTGTACGGGCTTCATGAGCCACGTCCAAGCCAGGAAAAAGACGATGAGCAAGAGGTGTTCTACACCACCGCGCTGACGCCTGAAATGGCGAGCGACCACCTGAGCAATGCCCATCCGGTAACGCTGGATGGCGGTGAGTATGTGATGTTCACTTACGAGGGGCTGGGCACTGGCGTTCAGGACTTCATCCTGACGCTGTACGGAACCTGTATGCCGATGCTGAACCTGACCCGTCGTAAGGGCCAGGATATTGAGCGCTTCTTCCCGCAGGATGAAGCACGGAATCAGGAACCGCCGATTATGCTGCGCTGCGAATACCTGATTCCGATTCGTCGCTAACGCTGTAGCTCATCCAACGCAGGGGTATCCAAATGAGAAACATCCCCTGCGGTTTCAACTACCCATCCCGGCGCAAGCCACAGGCTCTCCTGATAATCCACGCGCGAAATAGAGCAGTTACGCAAGCGTAAACGGCGCTCCGCATGTGCAGGTAGCCCCAGAATCGTGCCGACCAGGCAACCTAAAGCAATCCCGTGGCTCACCAACAGTGGGCGGCTTCCAGGTGGGAGTTCAAGACAAGCCGCCAGCCCAGCGAGCATACGCTCGCTAAGCTCCTGCATCGACTCGCCTTCAGGAATGCGCCCACCCGGCGTGCCGTTAACCACCTGACGACGCCATTCTTCTTCTTCCGCAGTCAGTGAATCCAGATGGCGCTGCTCCAGCACCCCCATATTCAGCTCACGCAGACGTGAATCCAGCGTAATGCCGCAGCCACAGGCGTCGGCGATAATCTCGGCGGTACGACGCGTACGGCCCAGATCGCTGGCGATAACATGCGTGATGCCATACGAACGAACGCGAGCACCCACCTGCATAGCTTGCTGTTCTCCTTTGGCCGTCAAAGGGCTGTCAGACTGGCCCTGGATACGCCGTTCAGCGTTCCACTGCGTTTCGCCATGGCGAACAAGATATACCTGTAACATATTTTTTATCCGTTAGACTGCGATGACATTTTATCTTCTGTATACTTTATGGCTTTCGCGGTGCGAGAAGGCGGCAAGTTTACTCAGGTAAAAAGGGTGAGTGAACACGCCCACGCATCTGCAACTTGAAAGACGACGAGTATGATTATGCATCAAGTTGTATCAGCTACCACCAATCCTGCCAAAATTCAGGCAATTCTTGCGGCATTTAACCAGATCTTTGGTGAAGACTGCTGTCAGATCGATGCCATTTCCGTCGATACCGGTGTACCCGAGCAGCCTTTTGGCAGCGAAGAAACGCGTGCAGGTGCGCGTAATCGAGTCGCTAACGCACGACTTGCTCGCCCCGATGCAGATTTTTGGGTCGCGATTGAAGCCGGTATTGACGAAGGAGCCACGTTCAGTTGGGTGGTGATTGAAAGCCGTGATCAGCGCGGAGAAGCGCGTTCAGCCACGCTACCACTGCCAGAAGTGATTCTTGAGCAAGTCCGCGCTGGGGAAGCGCTTGGCCCCGTGATGTCGAAATATACCGGCATTGATAAGATTGGTAATAAAGAAGGCGCGATTGGCGTATTTACCGCCGGTGTGCTCACCCGCAGTAGCGTTTACCATCAGGCGGTAGTGCTGGCGCTAAGCCCTTTTCACAACGCCATTTACCGCTAAAACTTACACGCTGCCGGATAGCGACGCTAACGCGCCTTATCCGGCCTGTATTGGGCTAGGGCTGCGTTTTTGGCAGCGTTTGCTCCAGCCATTGGCGCAGCTCAACGGGCGCTGATTTCAGGCTATTTGAGCCACGGGTGATCGTCGCAATGCCTGCACCTAGCTCATTTTTCAGCTCTCGCTGGCTCATTTCTCCGCGCAGTAACTCTTCAATAATCCGCACACGCGTCCCCAGCGCTTCACGCTCGTCTGGGGTCATCATGAGATTGAGCAACGGCAGAGACAACTCGTCGGTATACGCCAGACGCAGAAGCTCCACAAAGCGAAGCCACTCCTGGTTACGCTGTTCAGCAACCGAGGCTGAATAAGGGGATTGTTGGGTCATGACAGGCCACCGTGTTATCTATGTACTCTTGAACGAGTACAATAATAACACAATCTCTGGTGAGGCTAAATGATTCCGTAGGTCTGATAAGCACAGCGCCATCAGGCATCTGTATTCGATTGCCGGATGGCGGCGTAAACGCCTTATCCGGCCTACATGATGCTCGTGGTTCTGTAGGCCTGATAAGCGCAGCGCCATCAGGCATCTGTATCCGATTGCCGGATGGCGGCGTAAACGCCTTATCCGGCCTACATGATGCTCGTGGTTCTGTAGGCCTGATAAGCGCAGCGCCATCAGGCAATCATCAATACCGACGCTTCCACTCACTTGCGGTGAGTACATCCTCTTTTTGGCCCATAAAGTGGCGATAATACGCATCGTAGGCCAGCACGTTTTTCACATAACCGCGCGTTTCTGAGAACGGAATACTTTCAATAAAGGCAATAGCATCAATGCGCCCAGCGCTATTGCCAAGCCACGTGCGCACACGTCCTGGCCCCGCGTTATACGCCGCAGAAGCAAAGATGCGGTTATTTTCAAACTGCTGATAAACATACTGTAGGTAGCGAGTACCAATATTAATATTGGTTTCCGGCTCTAACAGTTGTAGCGGATTGCTATAACCCGGTAGGTTGAACATTTTCACAGTGTGAGTCGCCGTGCCCGGCATAATCTGCATCAGCCCGCTGGCCCCCACTGGCGATTTCACCTTCGGATTCCAGGCGCTTTCCTGGCGCGCAATCGCCATCGCGTAACTCTGTGGGATGTCTTGACCGGAAGTATAACGCACGAACAAATCGTTATACGCCAGCGGGAAGCGCTCTTGCAGGTTATCCCACAGCTTACCGGCAATGGTCGCCTGCACGCTGAGATCCCACCAGTTCTGATCGAACGCATAGCGCGCCAACTGAGCCTGTTCCGTCTGGTTACGGCTGCTGACCAGATTCGCCCACTCGCTACGCGCGGTATTATCCTGATTCCAGTACATTAATTCGCGCACACGCGCCATTTCGGCGCCGCTGGTTAAGGTGGATGAAGGCGTGCCCGGAGCCTTCTCGACTCGCAGAGTATACGGCTCGCCCAGACGCTGTGCGGCAACCATCGGATAAAAACCGCGTTGCTGCATCAGCGACCGCAGAATATCGCGCGCTTCATCATCGCGCCCACGCTCCATCAGCAAATCAGCCTGCCAATAGCGCCACTCATCCTTCTCTTTGGCTTCCATCGGCAAACGCGCCAGCCAGGTGTTTAGCCCAGAGCGATCACCGGTTCCCAGCGCCATACGCACTCGTCGTTCAACCAGCGAGGTAGACTGCGAACGCATAATGGCGTCATCACGCCAACTGGCCTGCTCATCGGTGACATCTGTCCCCATCAAACGCCAGGCAACAATATCGCGCAGCTCTTGCGTTTGCTCCTCATTAAGCTGCTGCGCCTGCACCAGCGATGGGATCATCAGCCGTGCGTTTTCCACATCCTGACGCGCCACACTGCTGAAGGCGACCGCCGCCATTTGGCGGGTAAAATCCGTCGCGCCGGTAGAACGGGCAAAGGTCAGCACGTTATTGGGGTTACTGGCAAGGTCTGTAATGGCGGCGGCAATGGTTTGATATTCAGATGGCATTTGCGAGGCCAACGCCTTCACCAGCCTGGTATTTCCTGCTTTCATCGCTAAGCGGATGCGCTCCAGATAGGCCAGCGGATCCTGGCTGCCGGAAGTTCTCCAGGCGCTGAACAACTTGTCGCAGGCATTAGGGCGGCTCTGCCCAGTCAACCACAAGGTTTTTGCACCTTCCCAGGCTCCCTGGGCATCTCCCACCGAGTATTTGGCATAGTAATAGTTACATTGCGCCTCGGCAGTACCCGGTTTGTCTGGGCTAAATGCCAACAATCCCCGCCAGTCTTCCCGGCGCGCCAGTTCGTTGACGAAGCGGTTTTTTAAGGTTCTCGCCGGCGGAAGCGTAGGGTTCGCTTGCACAAACTGGGTGACCGCCAGCGCAGGCGTGTTCATCAGATCGCCCGTTAGCTGGCGATATTGCAGATACGGGTACAGTGGGTAATCGCGCAGTGTCGGCATTAACTGTTCGACCACGTCCATCTGGCGGTTGTCCCAGGCTTGTTTAATTTGCGCATAGCGGCTGCGTTGCTGATCCAGCGTGTCAGCGTGGGCCACACTGCTCGCTGTCAGCAGACAAACACCTGCTGACAGCAGACGCCACATATATTTTTTGGCTTTTTCCACAAGCGCTTCCTCGTTATCGCGTTACGTCCATGCAGCATCTTGCCGCCTGATTAATTCATGCTAACTATTGATGAGAAAATGTTCCACGCCATGAACACTTTTTTACGTTTTATTGGTGTATTTACGCGGCTGAATTTGCCTGCTGGGCTTAAACGGTGAAAACAGCTACACTTCGTCTTTGAAAGTCTATTCATCACTATAAACAAAGAGGCGAAGTCCAACGTGGCTCAATTCGTTTATACCATGCATCGTGTCGGCAAAGTGGTTCCGCCGAAACGTCATATTCTTAAAAATATTTCACTGAGCTTCTTCCCTGGCGCGAAAATCGGTGTACTCGGCCTGAATGGCGCGGGTAAATCCACCCTGCTGCGCATCATGGCTGGGATCGATACAGAGATTGAGGGTGAAGCACGCCCACAGCCGGGCATTAAAATTGGTTACCTGCCGCAGGAACCAAAACTGAATCCAGAACATACCGTTCGTGAATCTGTTGAAGAAGCCGTTGCTGAAGTGGTTAACGCGCTGAAGGGCCTGGATGAAGTGTACGCCAAGTACGCTGAACCGGACGCTGACTTCGATAAACTCGCGGCGCAACAGGGTAAGTTTGAAGAAATTATCCAGGCGCACGACGGCCACAACCTGAACGTTCAACTGGAACGCGCTGCCGATGCGCTGCGCCTGCCAGACTGGGACGCAAAAATTGAAAAACTCTCCGGGGGTGAACGCCGCCGCGTTGCGCTGTGCCGTCTGCTGCTGGAAAAACCAGACATGCTGCTGCTCGACGAACCGACTAACCACCTGGATGCCGAATCTGTCGCCTGGCTGGAACGCTTCCTGCACGACTTCGAAGGTACTGTAGTGGCGATTACCCACGACCGTTACTTCCTCGATAACGTGGCGGGTTGGATTCTGGAGCTTGACCGTGGTGAAGGTATTCCGTGGGAAGGCAACTATTCCTCCTGGCTGGAGCAGAAAGATCAGCGTCTGGCCCAGGAAGCCTCTCAGGAAGCGGCTCGCCGTAAATCCATTGAGAAAGAGCTGGAGTGGGTTCGTCAGGGCGCGAAAGGCCGTCAGTCAAAAGGTAAGGCCCGTCTGGCACGCTTTGAAGAGCTGAACAGCACCGAGTACCAGAAACGTAACGAAACCAACGAACTGTTTATTCCACCTGGACCACGTCTGGGCGATAAAGTCGTTGAAGTTAACAACCTGCGTAAGTCTTACGGCGATCGCGTGCTGATTGACGACCTGAGCTTCTCTGTACCGAAAGGCGCCATCGTCGGTATTATCGGCCCGAACGGCGCGGGTAAATCAACCCTGTTCCGTATGATGTCTGGCCAGGAACAGCCTGATAGCGGTTCTATCACCTTAGGTGATACCGTGAAACTGGCTTCTGTTGACCAGTTCCGTGACGCCATGGATAACAGCAAAACCGTGTGGGAAGAAGTCTCCGGCGGGCTGGATATCATGAAGATCGGCAACACCGAGATGCCAAGCCGCGCTTACGTAGGCCGCTTCAACTTTAAAGGTGTTGATCAGGGTAAACGCGTGGGTGAACTGTCCGGCGGTGAGCGTGGTCGTCTGCACCTGGCGAAGCTGCTGCAAGTTGGCGGCAACATGCTGCTGCTCGATGAACCAACCAACGACCTGGATATCGAAACTCTGCGCGCGCTGGAAAACGCCCTGCTGGAGTTCCCGGGCTGTGCAATGGTTATCTCGCACGACCGCTGGTTCCTCGACCGTATCGCGACCCACATTCTGGACTACCAGGACGAAGGTAAAGTCGAGTTCTTCGAAGGTAACTTTACTGAATACGAAGAGTACAAGAAACGCACGCTGGGCGCTGACGCGCTGGAGCCAAAGCGTATTAAGTATAAGCGTATTGCGAAGTAATTTTGCTAAAGCGAATGGTGAAAGCCATTCGCTTTAATAATACTTAATTCAACTTAAAGATATAATAAAAAACATTCACCAAAAAATTAAATGGTCAGTTTTTAATTAATAAAAAACCATATTTCCAACCCATCTATAAATCAAATCAATATAAATAAGTTAAGAAAGCCTTCTCATATACAATCACTATTGTGATGCTTTAATGACTGTGCTAAAAATGCGGCATGAATTTTGGCATAGCATTATTCACAGAAAATATTCTTGGACAGGAATCCATAGAGTATGAAACATCACCTGATAATACATAAAGGAATGAGATGTTTTATCACAACGTCTATTGTGCGTTATATCGATTAAGCCAACAGAATAAATGGAGTGAATGAATGTATCCTATCGCATTCAAAACGCTCCCATTTAATCATTAATTAAGCATATCGAATAACCCATGAAAATGAATAATATTTTATCTGGCAACTTTATTGCCAGAAAAAAAAGATTGGCTCATGTAGCCGTCAAAAAATGCCGACAATTTGATATCCAGCGTCATCTATGGAAGATAGTTGTTGCAGCCCCAATGTGTCTGTTGATCGTGTATTTGGTTATTTTTAGCCAACCTCGCTATATCAGCGAATCAAAGGTTGCGGTCAAACGCCCGAACGATATCGACAGTTCTAGCCTGAATTTTGGGCTATTGCTAGGGGCATCTAACCCCTCTTCCGCCGAAGACTCTCTGTACCTGAAAGAATACATCAACTCGCCGGATATGCTGCAAACGCTGGATAAGAAACTCGATTTTCACCATGCCTTTAGCCAAAGCGGCTGGGATTTTCTCTTCCACCTGCCTGCCGACATCACTTCAGAGGGGTTTCTGGAGTATTACCGCGCGCGCCTTAACGTGGACTATGACGAGAAAACAGGTCTGTTGACGATACAGACGCAGGGCTTTACCCCCGCGTTTTCCCAGGCATTTAACCAGGCAGTACTGAAAGAATCCGAACGCTTTATTAACGAGTTGTCGCATAAGATTTCACGCGAGCAAATGCAGTTTGCCGAAGATGAGCTTCAGGAAACCAGAGAACGATTAAACAGCAGTAAAAACAATCTATTATCCTATCAGAATAGCAATAATATTCTTGATCCCGCCGCTTCTGCAGAAGCGGCAACCACGCTTGTCAACGCGTTGATCGCCAAAAAGATTGATATGGAAGCGGAGTTACGCAATTTACTGACCTATTTGCGTGAAGATGCTCCACAGGTAGTCAGCACCAAAAATGCCATCAAATCATTACAAGCCCAAATTGACGTTGAGCAAAATAAAATTACCGCACCAGATGGGAAAAAGCTGAACAGCATGGCTGCGGATTTTGAAGATCTCAAGACCACGGTCAAATTTGATACTGACCTCTACGCATTAGCGTTACAGGCTATTGAAAAAACACGCATTGAAAGCGCGCGTAAATTAAAAACACTGTCCGTGATCAGTTCCCCGCAGTTACCGCAAGAATCTAGATTCCCAGACATACTATATCTCTTAGCAAGTTGGTTATTGGTGTGTTGTCTGTTGTTTGGCACGGCCAAATTATTGATCGCCATTATTGAAGATCACAAAGACTAGTATCACTACCAATATATTTAACCGAGTCTATTATGAAATTACTGAAATCGATTCTTGTACTGAGTATTCTGCACTCCTGCCAGGCACTGGCAGTAGGCATTACTGCTGATTCAGAGTTAACCGGAGCGGCTGAGTTATCGAGTCTAATCGCCGCCAAAAATCAGACTACCGACAGCAATGGTTTTGACAACACGCCGATGCCAATGGAAGCACCGCCATTAAGCCGCATGTTTGGCGCTCAGTTATTTAACGGTTCTACAGCAGACAGCGGAAGCAGCATTGGTTTTAACCCGAATTACATCATCGGGCTTGGCGATACGATCCAGATAAGGCTTTGGGGGGCATTTAATTTCGATGGTGCCCTCCCCGTTGACCCTAAAGGCAATATCTTCGTCCCTAACGTAGGCCCGTTAAAGGTCAACGGTGTGAGTAATGGCCAACTAAACAGCCTGGTTACGGCCAAAGTGAAAGATGTTTATCAGTCGAATGTGAATGTCTACGCCTCACTTCTTCAGGCGCAGCCGGTAAAAGTCTTTGTGACGGGTTACGTCAGGAATCCAGGACTTTACGGCGGAGTTGCATCTGACTCCCTGCTCTCTTATTTGAGCAAAGCCGGTGGCGTCGATAGCGACCGAGGGAGTTATGTTGATATCACCGTTAAACGCGGTAAATCGGTACGCTCCCATGTAAACCTGTACGATTTCTTGCTCAACGGCACGCTTAATCTATCCCAGTTTTCCGATGGCGATACCATCGTGGTTGGCCCACGCCAATATACTTTCAGCGTTGAAGGCGATGTGTACAACAGCTACGACTTTGAATTTCACGACAGCACCATTCCCGTCACGGAAGCGTTAGAGTGGTCACGACCCAAACCGAGCGCAACGCACTTTACCATCGTGCGACAGCAAGGGGCGATGAAACGGACAGAGTATTACCCGTTAAGCAGCGCGTCGGGGAAAATATTGCAGGATGGCGATAAGTTGATCATCAGTTCAGACCGTTATGCCGGGACGATTCAAGTCCGTATTGAAGGTGCGCATTCCGGCGAACACGCCATCGTGCTGCCCTATGGTTCTACGATGAAACAAGTGCTGGCGCAAATTCGCACCAATAGCATGTCACAACTTAGCAGCATTCAGCTGTTCCGCCATTCGGTCGCGGTTCGTCAAAAAGAGATGCTGCACACCTCACTACAAAAGCTAGAAGAAGCTTCGCTATCCTCACAGTCCTCAACACAGGAAGAAGCTCGGCTGCGCGTTCAGGAAGCCCAGCTTGTCAGCCGATTTGTAGCCAAAGCCCGTAGCGTGGTGCCTAAAGGTCAGGTGGTACTCAATGAAAGTAATCTCGACAGTGTCATTCTGGAAGACGGTGACGTAATTATCATTCCAGAAAAAACCTCGCTGGTGATGATCCACGGTTCTGTGCTGTTCCCAAATGCCATCTCCTGGGATACCAAACTGGATGTGGATGACTACATCGAGAAATGTGGCGGCTTAACACAAAAATCTGGCCAGTCGAAAATCATCGTAATTCATCAAGATGGCTCTGCCGTTGACGCTGACGATGTGGACAAAGTCCTGCCTGGCGATGAAATTATGGTGCTGCCGCAATACGAAACTAAGAATCTGGAAGTGACGCGCGGTATTTCCACCATTCTTTATCAAATGGCCGTTGCCGCCAAAGTCATTTTGGATCTGTAACACCAAGGGATGTGGCGGAGTTGCTCCGCCACTGACAGACCACCAATAGGGAAGCCATTCAGGATGATAGGCATCTACTCTTCAGGCATCTGGCAGATACCACACCTTCAAAGTTTTTTAGGTGAGGAATGCTGCAAACTTTCTAATCTTACGTCCATTCCTGATGGCGTGAATGCTATTGCTGTTTGGGGAGAGCGCACCTCTGCTCAACGCCCAATAGCGCGAGCAGCTAAAGCTGGGCTGCCGATACTACGGTTAGAAGACGGCTTTACACGCTCGCTAGGCTTGGGTGTCAACGGCGCACCGCCATTAGGCATGGTTGTTGATGATTTAGGCATTTACTACGATGCCAGCCGACCTAGCCGACTGGAAGTTCTAATTCAGCAAGAAGCCAAAACCCCACGACTACAAAGTGATGCGCTACGCGCTATTACCTTAATGGTTGAGAACGACCTGTCGAAATATAACCACGCCCTCCCCTTCACAGAAACTCACCATACTGATGTCACTCTGGTGGTTGACCAAACCTACGGTGACGTTTCCGTTACACTAGGCGGCGCAACGGAAAAACAGTTCGCAGCAATGCTTTCTTGTGCCAAGCGGGAGCATCCCGAAGGCGAAATCTGGGTTAAAACACACCCCGATGTTCTGAGCGGAAAAAAGAAAGGCTACTTTGATTCGTTGAGTGACGATCCACGGATTCGATTGATTACGGAAGATTACAGCCCACAATCGTTACTGCGCTGTGTCTCTGCGGTTTATACCGTGACCTCGCAATACGGTATTGAAGCGCTGCTGGCAGGGAAAAAAGTGACCTGTTTTGGCCTGCCGTGGTATGCAGGATGGGGGCTAACTGACGACAGACATCCATCAGCCAGTGACCTTACCGCCCGGCGTGGCAGTGCACCGCTGCTAGCCCTGGTAGCGGCGGCGTGGTTGCAATATACCCGCTATATTGACCCTTATACAGGTAATCCAGGTTCGCTATTAAATGTGCTGGAGTATCTCCATTTACAACGTAAACACCTTCTCACTTGCCACGGTCATCTTTGGGCTCCTGGTATGACGCTGTGGAAAAGCAGCATCGTAAAACCTTTTCTGAGTACCCTCACAAATCGGGTCAACTTTTCTCATCGTGGTCAAGAGGCCAGCGTCTGTGTGGTTTGGGGAGTAAAAGGAGAACAGCGCTGGCAAGTTGCAGCATCACGGAATGAGATTCCCGTTTGGCGCATGGAAGATGGCTTTTTACGATCTTCCGGTTTGGGTTCAGACTTACAGCCACCATTGTCGCTGGTACTCGACAAAACGGGCATATATTACGACGCCACACGGCAAAGCGACCTGGAAAATCTGCTCAACCATTCAAGCCTGACAATAGAACAGCAGCAACGGGCACAAGCGCTGCGACAAAAGTTGATAGCCAGCAAACTCAGCAAATATAACCTCGGCGAGCAATGGGTCATCCCTGGAAATTCTGCCGGGAAGCAAAAATTATTGGTGACTGGTCAGGTAGAAAACGATGCATCTATTGCTCGTGGAACGCAGACCATCAAAACAAATTTGGCGTTACTGCGTACCGTTCGTAGACGCAACCCCGATGCCTTCATCATCTATAAGCCACACCCAGATGTTCTGGTAGGCAACCGCCCCGGACATATCACGGCTGAAGACATGGATCTCCTGGCGGATTGTGTAGCGCTAGATGCCGACATTATCGAATGTATTCAGCAGGTTGATGAAGTACATACCATGACGTCACTGTCAGGGTTTGAAGCACTGATACATGGCAAAAAAGTCTATTGCTACGGTATCCCTTTCTATGCCGGCTGGGGGTTAACTACCGATGAACACACGTGTGAACGCCGACAGAATCTCCTTACCCTCAACGATTTACTGTATCAGACACTGATTAGCTACCCCAGTTACATTCATCCGGAGCTGAGGCAGAGCATCTCACCTGAAATGGCCATGGATTGGCTGCAGGCACAAAAGCGGCAGAACTTAGGCCTAAATCGTGGAGCAAGCCAGTATCTGCAACGGCAAAGCCGAAAACTACAGATGCTTTATAAGGCTATGAAAAACTGATAACGAGAGGGATCTCTATGAACAGTAATACGCTCAATACACTTCTCGCCGGTAAACGTTACTTGCTTCTGCAAGGGCCAATGGGGCCATTTTTCAATGACATGGCAGAATGGTTAGAATCTCAGGGACGTGAAGCCGCCAATGTAATTTTTAACGCAGGTGACCGCTTTTACTGTCGTAAGCGGAAATATTTTACTTATCGACAAATACCGAACGAGTTTCCACATTGGTTAAAAGAGACATGGCAGGAATATCCTTTTGATACCATCCTGTGTTTTGGTGACTGCCGCCAGCTACACCAGGCAGCCAAGCGTTGGGCGCAAGCGAAAGGCATACGTTTTCTGGCATTTGAAGAGGGGTATTTGCGGCCACACTTTATTACTCTGGAAAGTGGTGGGGTTAACGCCTATTCGTCGCTTCCTCGGGAGCCAGAGTTTTATCGCCATTTACCCCTGCAACCGGAGCTAGAGGTTCAGTGTTTAAAACCCTCCACTAAACTGCGTATCTGGCACGCTATGTGGTATTACCTGATAAGTTGGATCTATCGAGCTCAGTTCCCTCAGTACCAACACCATAAAGTCTTTTCCCCCTGGTACGAAGCTAAGTGCTGGATCCGCGCTGGTTGGCGAAAACAATGGTATCGCTATAAAGAACGACACGTGATGTCGCTACTAAAAACGACACTGGATAAACGCTACTTTCTAGCCATATTACAGGTGTACAACGACAGCCAGATCCGCAATCACAGCCCCTATAAAGATGTGCGTAATTACATTAATGATGTGATGTTTTCATTTTCAAAGAAGGCATCGCCGACTGATTTTTTGGTGTTCAAACATCATCCAATGGATCGTGGACACCGCCTATATGCGCCGCTGATCAAAAAATTAAGCAAGCAATACGGCGTCAGCAACCGAGTGATTTATGTTCACGATCTTCCGATGCCACGCATGTTGAGCCACTCAAAAGCGGTAATAACCATCAATAGCACTGCTGGGATCTCTGCACTTATTCACAATAAGCCATTAAAAGTGATGGGACGTGCGCTATACGATATTAAAGGATTAACCTTTCAAGGGCACATAAACCAGTTTTGGGGAACAAGTTTTAAACCTGATGCTAAGCTTTTCAAAACATTCAGCATGTACTTACGTGCAAATACACAGATTAATGCAGTGTTTTATGGCAGGAAGTCGCCTGAATTGATTCAATACCAAGTAACACACAAAGAAAAAATAACGAATGGGAAATGGTTCCTACAGTAAAAAAAATCTCTTCAATGCCCATTGAAGAGATTTTATAAAGTAAACAATACTTGTATCTTTCGCCCCCTACATGACTAATAAATACTTCAAAGATCATTTGGGGGCTAAAAATCACAGATTATTAATAGAAACCATTTCGGTACTTACATTTATACTTTGATTAAGAGGATAAACAAACTCTTTGAAATCATAGTACACATGCAACCTCATTTCATAATCACCAATAGGAAGATGTTTTAATATATCAAAACCTTTTCTCCAGTAAATACACAGCATATTATTGAATTTATTATTCAATGACACAGAGTAATTACCACTTGAATTATGAAACTCAATTTCAGCATAAACTTTTTTAACCATCTCCTCGTCTTTGAAAGCACCGAGCAATCTTGATGCACATAATTTTCCATTTACAAAAGCAAAACGCATATCAATACTTTTCTTTTGCACGGCATCTCGGTTGGCAATAAGTTGGATAACTTTAGAGAATTGTCTCTTAACTAATTCCATCGCAGAACCAGAATGCGGCATGTCTTTAAGCATAACGACATTTATGCCAGGAAATAATTTCATAGGTAATTTTCTGGATGCATCGAAATCATTCTCAGCAAACGAGTAAGTGACATTCCTATTGATAGTCTGTGGAAGCTTCTCCAGATAATTATAGTACTTCCTTGCCTTTTCACCCAAACTGAATCGCATAAGCGCATTTTGCGATGAGTAATTATAGAGATCCAGTTGAGGTATATCTATAAAAAATTTTGAATCAGGAAACTTATCTATATAATCGATAGCGATTGATCCACCTTTTGAGTTCCCATAAAAGATAAGATCGGTTGTTTTTAAATTATACTTAGAACATAACTCATAAATAAGCTCCGTAGCAATATCTTTAATGCAAGAACCATTTTCTGTTTCATGCATGTAATTTCCATAGACACTTTCTTTGTCCTGAAAAGCAAGGATAAGGACACCGTGTAATCTAGACTGCAGTGAAGTCATTGCACTTAATCGATAATTAACATTATCAAAATTACTTACACCGGGAAATGTCACCAGACACTTCCTGGGCATACTAACGTCACCACTTAATGAATAAAATATGGATTCACTACCGGATACATATTCTATTATTTTATATCGATTATCAAAATCAATTTGATCTGGATGGAATATTTTATACGGCAAGATATCCAGCGAGACATGTTCTAAATTACCCTTCAATTCAACCTTATCATCTTTACTGATAGGTAGGTTAGTGAACCATTTTCCTTTCCTACCTGAAATTGGTATCTCAGTACCATTTATTATTAACATTGACTTTATTGAAATCAAAGAGTTATCAAATTTTATATTTGCATATAGTGACATAAACATTCTCAATTAATATGAATTGATAAATACTATACTGTTTAACTCAATGACATTTTAATCAGTAATGTGGTATTTTCGTTTGCCCAAAGTCTTGCGACTGAAAGTCGCTTTTTTAATTCATTATCGACAGAGGGTAGCTTTGATAGGCAAGCCTGCTGGAAACAGGATACAGCCACGTCATATTCACCATATGACATAGCCAGCTCACCAAATAATATAATATTTTTAACAGATAAATCATTTACGTTTATTCTTTTGAAATAGCTATAAGACTCATCAGTTAGATTGGAAGAACATAATTTATAAGCAAAATCTTCTATTATTCTGACAGGAAGTGAGTCAAAACATTCATCAACAAATAACTTAGCCTTATGCAAATCATTATGTATATATAAAAAATATTTTAATATATCTAATCTGTAGTCTTCCTGGAGACTTAATGGCGATTCATAGAAACAAGAGAAATCTTCAATCTTCGCTATTTTTTTATGAGCACCACGCATTCCAAAAAAGTAGCAAGAGGCAAATAATGGAATGGAGGTTCTTCCCTGAAGAATAGATGAAGCCCCAATAAAACGCATAATCAAACCCCATTTATTCATTTTATACAGCGCACGTAAATAAATGAACTTAATAAGAATGTTTTGTTTGTTTATTGATGATAGTTTTAGATAATTTTTATTTACATAGTCATACCGACCGGCCAAGTCTAAGATTCTATACGTTAGCACGTTGCTATTTAACGTATTAAATTCAAATAGTTCAGAATTCTCCAATAGATACCTAACCGCCCCCATAGGATTATCATCTATCAGCTGGAGAAGCGTTTCGTCACATTCTCGTAAAAAGTCATGGTATATTTTGTTATTATCCTGAGTATCAGGCGCGAATAATTTATTATAGAAAACACGCTCAATATCATCATAATGGGTCACCGGCGATGTCGGTGCTGACTCCATTAGTATATTATAAATTAATTCATATTTTGATTTCAGTTTATTACGTTCAACGTCAGATAAATTCAACACAGCATCAATGATTATTTTAGCTTTATCTAAATATCCGAGATGCAAAAGGATATCTACATAGTTACATATATATTTCGAATCAATCCCATCAAATCTATCGTCACCTTTATTTTCAGACAAAACAGAACTGTATCGACGGTTGGACAAAACAATGTTTTTATCATCATATGCTTTCATCGCCCATTCAACAGCTTTAAATTTCCCTTTAGACTCGCCTGAATTTTCAAAAATAGAATCATCAAGCATTTTATTATCAAGAGACTCAATCGCTGCAACCGTTCTTTCACAGCATTTACCATCTCTGTAAGGGAAGAATTTATTTGCTTTCTCTGTATAATAAGGCGACATCACACAGTTAGCTTTTATCATATCAACGACAAAATTAACTGTATTTTCCTCATCATTATAAACAGGACCAAATCCGTTCTCACGATAACTAAAGTAACCTTTATTATAATGTCCTTTATTAAAGAAAGCATCCTCATCGAATTGATAATAGCAGACAGGTTTATTAAGGTAAGCCATTTCGAATGCTACCGATGAGTAATCAGTAATCATTACACTGGCCTTTAAAAACAATTCTTGAATGCTTCCGCTGGAATGACTCAATACGGTCACATGCTCAGGAAGGACATACTGATCCAAATAAGGCTGAATATTAGCATGGGGAAAGAAAACTATTTTATATCCATACTTTTCAGCAGTGATTTTAAGATCATCATTAGCGAGAATATCATACCATGCTTTCGCATATTCGCTCTCAGTGAAGTCTGGAAGCAGCTCCCTCTCTGTCCCAGAAATAACTTTCCCTAATAATGATGGCCTCCATGTAGGCATAACCAAAATCATTTTTTCGGATTTAATTTGAGAATTGATTAAAGCATCATGACGAGGTAACCCAGTAAGAACGGCTTCTTTAGCCGTAAATTTATAAGGGCTCATATCATCAACAATTGATTTATATTCATCAAAAGAAGATGTTACAAACATATCAAATTTTTTCCAGTCAGGTTTGAACAATGCTGACTGGTCATTATGTATTATCCCATGTTGGAGGAAGACAAATTTCTTCCACGTCATTCGCTTATCTTTAAAATAATCAGTTGCAAACTGGGCAGCATGAGAACTAATCACTCGTGAACATGATTCTAATGCTTTTTCATGCTCAGGCTCACCAAACGCGAGTAAATGAAATCCTTCATCGCTTAAACGTTGCCAGTCATGAGATTCTCTCTGCAATACAAACCAGGCTGGAATATCTGGCCGCATATTGTGTACGTAACGATATAAATGCTCTGCATTATCATCTGCCTGATTATCTCGATCCATAAAGATCCATGCATTTCGATAATTAGCAGAAGTCTTGAACTTGGGTTTTAGCGCATTATGTTGTTTCCTTATATTCAAAGGCGATATTGAATTAACTATTTTCCTATCAAGCCCACGAATTTTAATAAGCTGATGGTCTATTTTAATCGAGAGCGGATTAGATATAATATTTTTATTTGAACTTAACCAAACAACTCTTTCAATGAAGAACACCTCACCAAATAAGTTATGTGATATGCACTTATCAATAACAGGAATGGAATCTATGTTTTTAAATGTAAAATATTCTGTCACTAATAAAGATGTATAATATCGCAGCATAAACATATCTTTATCAATATCATACTGAATAATATCAACCGCACTACTTATACGCTTCTTACCAATCAGATTAAAACAGCCGACTTTAAATTGTTCAGCGCATGCTATATTAAATTTATTAATGCAATCTATTCCTATTAACTCAATAGACCGTTTAAATGAGTCCAGGAATTTTTCTTTATCTTCGTGGGTAATATTATCTAGAAGGGATTGATTTGCGAGACCTTTCTTTATGTATTTCAATAGCATGTGGAAAAAAGATCGCCGTAGAAAAATCTGCCATTTTTTCGCCCCCGGCAAATTACGCGAAAATTTTTCACAAAGCAAAATGAAATGCTCTGAAAATAAAGATGGATCACCCCAAGTATTATCTTTAAACAGATGAGCTACATTATCTTCATGAACTAAATATCTTGACTTGGCTGATATTGTCAACCTTCTTGTATCGGGAAGACTCCTGAATATATCGAAAAATATACCTAAACCATCAAATCGCAAACAACCAAACCCCATTTGTTTACGTAAAATAGCTTTTAAAACACCAGTTGGGAATAAACATCCATATATAGACTCAACAGCCATCTGGGCTGGCAAAACATTATCAGAGGAAAGTTTAGAATATAAAGCAGTTATCGGGTTATAATTGCGACCAACTTCACTAGTTGAGTTCGCTTTTAAAACAGAGGTGCAGATAACAGAACCGCGCCTATTTTTTTTGGGATCTGCCAATAAGAACTTATCAGTGATTTGAATAAAATTAGAATCAATAAAGTCATCCCCCCATACAAACATCGTATAATTATTTTGTAACGATGAAGTAAATGAAAGATAATCAAGTTCATTTTCCTCTGAGAACACTTTTACTTCACTGCCTAGCGTCTGAATGTATTCACATTGTTCTGGAGTAACACCAAGATTGAGTATTGATATATTTATCTTTTCATAATCTACATTTTTTTGTTCATATACAGAGTCAAGACATCTCTGTAAATTAAATACATTCTCATTAACGACAATTACAATTTCATAATTATATCTTGTCACTGCTTTTTTAACCGATGTCGTTAATGCTGGAGCTTTAATTTCTCTCTTCAAGAACATATCATGGAAGAACAATCCTGGATCCCTGATTAATTTTTTCAGTTTTTTATTCATTTCTTACTAGTTCCATTAGTTATATGATAAATTACTTTTCTTTATAGTATTGTTCTAAGGCCGTAGTTAATAATCCCTTATAATTATCAATAGTTCCTCTTTCAGTATTAAAATCATTCGCGCAGAATGAATGTGGCTGTGTACTATTTTTTAATGCATTACTCAATGCTCTATAATTTTCGAAAGCAGCATTCGATCTAATATTAAAGTAGTAACAAAAGTCACGAGCAGGAACTGCCTGCCCTTTTATATAAGTCAGCCACGGGACAAGGAATGTTGCTAAATTCAAATCATCATTCGTTCTGAACCGGTGACTCAAAAAAGAAAGAATATTGTCAGGAAAAATATCCCATGCCATATTAAACATGCTTTTTCTTAATGGTATGTATGTATGTACTAAAGGGCTATCAATTGATATAGCAGAGTGGGTATTAAGCAATGCCACAGAATGCAAGGATGCAGATAGCGTCGGGGTGTCAACACCTCGATTCTTAAGCTCTTCCAGGCTTTTTGTTGACAGAAAAAGTGATGCAATTCCATTATTTTTGAAGAAATTAGATGCCATGAGTGGACGAGCAACAAAAACATCATCATTAAAATAAATAAAGTGTTCTGACAAACCGACTATTTTATGAATATGGGCTTCAATAACATGAGAGTTAAACGTTGGGAGGAATTTATTATCTATTATTTCTTTGTGATCGATAATTTTAATTTTTTCAGACAAAAATAGAACATCAGGTTTTTGATTATCAGTAACAATAAATATATTGCGTACCCATGGCATGTTAGCAAGGACACTTTTTATTGAGTAGTATATTTCATTGTGATTATCAAATCTCGCTTTATCTGTAGCATGTTTGCCCAACGGAGTAGAATTAATGCTATTAAATTCATTAAATTTTTTTTCCATTGGGAATCATGATTATCAACCCACGTATATACTATATCAATAGGGAATTCAGTTGGTAATCTGGATTCAAAAATCATATCATGATTAATAATAATACGTTCATCATAAGCCGGACATGATATTTCACTCCTGATAATGGGATATCTTTTATTTAAATAATCACGGAAGAACATCCCTGGAGTTCTGATCAACTTCATTAGTTTTTTCATTTTGATACCCACCGATAAAAACATTAATACAAAATACAATCAAGATATACCGAACTCTTCGAATCGGTATTTTTTGATAGCATCGATGACAGTATCAAAGTATGTAATCCTATTTTGCCTATCAATAAAAAGAGCAACATCGCAATGTTCAACTAAAGTGTGAAAACTATGTGATACCATTAATAGACTAGATTCACTTCCTCGGCTTTTAAATAAATCGGCGCATTTTTGTTTAAATCTTGCATCCCCAACTGCAGTCACCTCATCAACTAAATAATAATCAAATTTGAAGGCCATACTAAGTCCGAAACCAAGTCTTGAACGCATCCCCGAAGAATATGTATTTATTGGCATATCAAAGTATTGACCAAGTTCAGAAAATTGCTCCACAAAACTGATAATATTAGAAATATTTTCATTTTTGGCATAAACCCGAGCAACAAACTTCACATTATCACGTCCAGAAAGACTCCCCTGAAAACCACCGGATAAACCGACTGGCCAGGATATTTTTTTATTCGTAATAATACGTCCGCAATCAGGCTTGTCTATCCCTCCGATAATTCTCAATAATGTTGATTTACCAGCACCATTACGACCAACTAGAGCCACACTTTTGTTCTCAGGCAATTCAATATTAACGTTCTTAAAGACATACTTTCTGCCATGTGGAGTTTTATAACTTTTTGTCAACTCTTCAATTTTAATCATGATGTCAACATAGCCTCTTCCTGAGATACATAAAGTGCAATTCCCATGAAGAATACAAGCAAAGAACTAAATGCCAGATATCCAAGACTAACACCAGCACTTGAATACCCAGAGACAACAGACTCTCGGCTTAATTCCACTGCATGAACAATCGGATTAATAAGGTAATATTTTCTATAATCTTCAGGGATAGAATGCAGGGGAAACATTATGCACGAAACGAAATAGAGTGGTTTTAGCATAATTGGTAGGAATTTTTCGGTTTCACGAAACCGCTTGCCAACAACCATAAAGATAATGCCAATCCCACAAGCAAAGATAGTCAAAAAAAACCAAACCGAACATAATATAACGATCTGATCAAACTCATATTCTTCACCACAGAAACCAATAAGAGACATTAATACAATGTATACCGATACGTATATAATAACTTCAAGAAACGCTCTGGCTATAATTGTATCAATAGGTTTTACTGGCCTATAGCTAAATAGGCCGGCGTTTGCATCGATTGCCTTAATAGATCTGTTGGCTATATTTGTAAAAATAAAATAAGGTATTAATCCATTTATAATAAATACAGGAAATGATATATCCGGCATCGTTTTCCGCATTATATATCCGAATACGGTTAACAAAATAACAAGATGAGATGCTGGCTCCAGGACTGCCCACAAACATCCGAGACGATACTTACCAAAACGAGTTTTTATTTCTCTCATGAATAATGCTTTGATAACCGCCTGTTGTACTTCTAAGCCACTTCTGGCCATGTTGCTCCTGTACATCTCTTTGATTCAGACACGCTACCGCCCATGGCTTATAGCTACCAGTACGCTAACTGAGATGGATTTATAATTTGAAGGAATGTCTTATAAGGAGTGATACAAATATATTTTATATTTGCCATATAAACTAAGGATATTAAAAAATCCGGAACATCACTCCATTGAATATTCCAGAAGACATATTTGCCTTGAGATATTGTACCCAATAACAAATGTTTTCGTAGCTCAGTTGTTTTAATTAAATTAAAATAATTATTTAAAATAAATAATTTTTAAGAAAATACTATTAGGATAAATAATTTAGATGAATTATAAGTGCGCACATACAAATCAATATATATTATTATAAATGATATATATTTGATTGATTATTATTTTTTATTATTTTATTGATATCGTGTTTATTTAAGCTGTGTTAGATAAGAAAACGGGTTTCTCTTCTGAGAAACCCGTTTCGGTTAATCGCCCATCAATTCCCTAACTAATTCCACGCATCGCAGAAACCGTGAATCGTAGTCAGATTCTTTGACGTGAACGAACTCGATGTTGTTCTTCTCAAGCATCGACACCAGTAATTCCTGGAACTCTTTGCGAGCAGTTGAGCTACCCAGGCTACGCAGCCCATCGGCAACCCACGGGGTGTTATTCTCCAGCAGAATAACTAAGTCAAAACGATACTCGTCAATCAATGCCTGGACGAACGGGTGCTCACGCCCTTCATACTTCTTGCAGAACGCCTGAGTGCTAACAAAATCGGTATCGATAAACGCCACTTTATTGGCGTACTTCACCGCAAAATCAATGTACTGGGCGTGGCCGAGAGCTATTTTGTCGTAATCAGAATATTGCAACGCCATTTCATCACCGCCCAAGTGCGAGAACACATAGTCACGGCCATATTCCCAGGCACTGGTGGTATTAAAAATGTTCGCAAGTTTATTCACCAACGTTGATTTCCCACTGGACTCGCCGCCAAGAATAGCGACAGTACGCACAAAGAACGGCTTCACTTCGGTAGGAATATAATCCCAGTAGCGGAACGGGTTTTCACGAATCTGCCCGCCACTAATGTTCATAAACGTTCTTTTCGGGTCAATCAGCACCGTTTCAATACCTAAATGCTCAAGGTACTGTGGCGCATCGGCCTCTTCAGAAGAGTAGATCCAATTAGGCTGGATCCCCTTCTCTTCCATAAAGGTTTTCATGCCTGCGCTCCACACGTCCCAGCCGTGCGGATAAGGCTCCATCCCTTCCTCATTGAAGGCATGAATGCGGATATTTTTTTGATACTTGAAGGTTTGCAGCAACCAGCGCAAGCGATCCGAAACCGTAGGTTGCTGCGACATTGCGCTGTCCTCAAACAACGCGCGGTCACGCGTGTCGTCATACCCCATGATGATATGTAACTCATCAACCTGACTACAGGCGCGTTGAATTAAATAAATATGCCCAGTATGCAGGGGATAAAACTTACCAAATACGACGCCAACATTTTTCTGCTGACGGGGAAACTCTAGCTCTAAAAAGCGATGCAGCGCTTCCAGCTTTTGCGCACTAGGGCTTTTAATTTTCGCATTTAACAGTTGGCTTAAATAACCTTTAGTCATGCCGCTGGCATCAGCAACTTGCTGTAAAGTACAGCCTTTCTGGCGGATGGCGGTTTTCAAATAATCGAACGCTGACAAAGGTGCCTCCTGCAAAATCGGATAGTGGGATATAGACGGTGATAAAACGATCGTAGGCCAAATAAGGCAGCGCCGTCACCCGGCGTAGTAACCCTACTCTGCCTGATGACACTACGCTTATCAGGCCTACTGAGATTAGATATTATAAGTCGTCAAAGACACTCAGTGCATCAGTGAGTTTCTTCACACCGAAGACCTGCATCCCTTCGGGCGGTTTTTTAGGGACATTGGCTGCCGGAACAATCGCCCGGCGGAAGCCGTGCTTCGCCGCTTCTGAAATACGTTCCTGGCCGCTAGGGACTGGACGAATCTCACCGGATAACCCGACTTCACCAAAGACCACCAGATCCTGTGGCAACGGCCTATCTCGTAGGCTGGAAACCATCGCCAATAACAACGCTAAATCGGCGCTGGTTTCTGTCACTTTAACGCCGCCCACCACATTCACGAACACGTCTTGATCCGCCATTTGTAAACCACCATGTCGGTGCAATACGGCAAGCAAAATCGCTAAACGGTTCTGTTCCAGCCCCACGGCAACGCGCCTTGGGTTGGACATCATGGATTGGTCCACCAGCGCCTGAATCTCTACCAGCAAAGGGCGCGTTCCTTCCCACACAACCATAACGGAGCTACCGGAGGTCACTTCATCACCTCGGCTCAGGAAAATCGCCGACGGGTTGCTGACTTCGCGTAATCCCTGCTCGGTCATGGCGAACACACCTAACTCATTCACCGCGCCAAAACGGTTTTTATGGCTGCGCAAGGTACGGAAGCGAGAGTCGGCATCACCATCGAGCAGCACTGAGCAGTCGATACAGTGTTCCAGCACTTTTGGCCCCGCCAGAGAGCCGTCCTTCGTCACATGGCCAACCATCACAATCGCCACACCGCGCGTTTTCGCAAATCGCGTCAGATAAGCGGCAGTCTCGCGCACCTGAGCCACACTGCCCGGCGAGGACTGGATATCCGCCATGTGCATTACCTGAATGGAGTCAATGACCATTAGCTTCGGCTGTTCTTCTTCGGCAATCAGGCAAATCTGTTCAATACTGGTTTCCGACAGCATATTCATGTTCGCCGTTGGCAGGCCGAGGCGATGCGCACGCATTGCGACCTGCTGCAATGATTCTTCCCCAGTGACGTACAGGGTTTTCATTTGTTCAGCCAGCTTGCACAACGTTTGCAGCAACAGGGTAGATTTCCCCGCGCCGGGGTTGCCGCCAATCAGGATTGCGCTGCCAGGAACCACGCCGCCGCCCAGCACACGGTCAAACTCTTTAAAACCGGTAGAAAAGCGAGGCAGTTCTTCCAGACTAATGTCCGACAGTTTTTGCACCTTCGCGACACCGGCATTACCCGCATAGCCGCTCAGGCGCTCGTTACGTGCAACCGTGGGGGAAGCCGCAACACGCACCTCGGTGATGGTATTCCATGCCTGACAGGCGCTGCATTGCCCCTGCCAGCGCGGGTAGTCCGCACCGCACTCATTACAAACAAATGCGCGTTTAGGAGCTTTCGCCACGTTAACCTCTTTATTTCTGATTCATGCTGCCGGAGAGGATGCAGAACACCCCCATCAAATCGGCATGGCGGATAGTGACTTCCGTCTGTTCATTCACTTTGGGTTTGGCATGATACGCAATCCCCAGACCCGCTTTTTTGATCATCGGCAGGTCATTAGCACCATCGCCTATCGCTACTGTCTGGGTATGTGGAATTTCATATTTTTCAGCCAATTGCAGCAGCGTTTTCGCTTTATACTGCGCATCGACAATGTCACCGACCACTTCACCCGTCAGTTTGCCGTCACGAATACCTAACTCATTCGCCACCGCCGCCGTTAAGCGCAGTTTGTCACGCAGATATTCCGCAAAGAAGGTAAAGCCGCCGGAGGCAATCGCTACTTTCCAGCCGAGCGTTTCCAGTTTCAGCACCAGTTGAGTCAACCCTGGCATTAACGGTAGCTCATCACGAACCTGACGCAGAATATTGGCATCGGCGTCTTTTAACGTCGCGACACGCTGCCGCAGGCTCGCGCTGAAGTCTAACTCGCCGCGCATTGCGCGCTCGGTCACTTCCGATACCAGTTCGCCTGTTCCGGCCAATTTGGCGATTTCATCGATGCATTCAATCTGAATTGCCGTAGAATCCATATCCATCACCAGTAATCCCGGCGTACGCAGGTGCGGAATTTTCCCCAGCGGAGCCACGTCAAGCCCGGCATCATGCGCCAGACGTGTCGCTCTTGGCGTTAATGATCCCGCCAGGCGAATAACCTGATAATCTTCAACACACCAGGCGGCTACAATCACCATCGCTGCCCCCAGCTTACGCTGATAGGTCGTCAGGCGTTCTTTATTCAGACCACGGCCATACAGCAACCAGCCGCTGCGACCGGCGTGATAATCCAGCGGCATCACTTCATCGCCGCTGAGTGAAAGCGGCAACCCAGGCCACAGGGAAACATCTTCAGGCAGGTCGCACCAGGTCAAACTGTTTGGCATTACGGCTCCAATCTTCTTTTATTAAGCCAAGGAAAATAACGCCTGAGGCTACCTTGTAACCAGCGCTTCTGGCAACATTAAGCTGTAAATTTTCAAAGGTGGAATATGGTTCGCGCAAAACTGAAATTTCGGCTGCATCGCACGGCAATCGTTCTTATCTGTCTCGCACTGCTGGTCGCGCTGATGCAAGGGGCCTCATGGTTCAGCCAGCAAAGCCAGAAACAACGTAATCCGCAGCTTGAAGAGCTGGCGAGAACGTTGGCGTATCAGGTGTCGCTGAATTTAGCTCCCATGATGAGAAGCGAAACGCCAGACGAGAAAAAGATTGGGCAACTGCTCAATCAGCTTACCGCCAAAAGCCGTATTCTGGACGCTGGCGTCTACGACGAACAAGGCGATCTTATCGTGCACGCAGGCGAACAGGTCGATCTCCGCGATCGCCTGGCGCTGGATGGCAAAAAAGCCGGCAGCTACTTTAACCAGCAAATCGTCGAACCTATTCAGGGGAAAAATGGCCCACTCGGCTATTTGCGGCTGACGCTGGATACGCACACCATCGCCACCGAATCCCGGCAAGTGGACAATACCACCAACATTCTACGCCTTATGCTGCTGTTGTCGCTGGCTATCGGCGTCGTGCTCGCCCGCACCCTGCTGCGCGGTAAACGCACCCGCTGGCAACAGTCGCCGTTCCTGCTCACCGCCAACAAACCGGTTCAGGACGAAGATAAAGATTAATCAGAAAGGAAATCGCCATGTCAACGCTGCGTCTGCTGCTTTCAGAATCCCACGATCCCTGGTTTAACCTGGCCGTGGAAGAGTGTATTTTCCGCCAAATGCCTGCCACTCAACGGGTGTTATTCCTGTGGCGCAATGCGGATACCGTTGTGATTGGCCGAGCGCAAAACCCGTGGAAAGAGTGTAATACCCGACGGATGGAAGAAGATAACGTGCGCCTTGCACGCCGTAGCAGCGGCGGCGGAGCGGTTTTTCACGACCTCGGTAATACCTGTTTTACCTTTATGGCCGGTAAACCGGAATACGATAAAACCATCTCCACCAGCATTGTGCTGGACGCGTTAAACTCGCTAGGGATCACGGCAGAGGCCTCCGGGCGTAACGATCTGATCGTGAAAACTGACGAGGGCGATCGCAAAGTGTCTGGTTCAGCCTATCGCGAAACGAAAGATCGCGGTTTTCACCACGGTACGCTGCTGTTGAATGCCGATCTCAGCCGCCTGGCAAACTACCTTAATCCAGATAAAAAGAAACTCCAGGCAAAGGGGATCACCTCTGTGCGAGGCCGGGTTGCTAACCTGGTCGAGTTGTTGCCTGAAATAACTCACGAGAAAATCTGCGAAGCGATAACCGATGCTTTCTTCCGGCATTATGGTGAGCGCGTCGAGGCCGAAATTATCTCTCCAGATAAAGCCCCGGATCTGCCTAATTTTGCTGAAACGTTTGCTCGTCAGAGTAGCTGGGAGTGGAATTTTGGTCAGGCTCCGGCGTTCAGCCATTTGCTGGATGAGCGTTTCACCTGGGGAGGTGTCGAGCTACATTTCGACGTCGAGAAAGGGTTAATTACCCGTACGCAAGTGTTTACCGATAGCCTTAACCCCGCGCCGTTAGAAGCGCTGGCAGAGCGTCTACAGGGCTGCCAATACCGCGCCGACGTGTTGCAACAAACCTGTGAGTCTTTGCTGGCGGAATATCCTGAGCAGGAAAACGAGCTGCGGGAGTTGTCGGCATGGATTGCCGGGGCCGTGCGCTAGAGCGGTAGATAATTGCCGGATGGCGGCTGCGCCTTATCCGGCCTACAGGTTCGTGCCGATTTTTGCCTGTTTGTAGGCCCGGTAAGCGTAGCGCCACCGGGCACAACAAATGCACCTTACTCCTGGTCGCCCAGCAGTACGGATTCCAGCGCGATTTTGATCATGTCGTTGAAGGTCGTCTGACGTTCAGCGGCAGTGGTCTGCTCGTGAGTACGGATATGGTCAGACACGGTGCAGATGGTCAGCGCTTTCGCCCCAAATTCTGCCGCCACGCCGTAGATACCTGCAGCTTCCATCTCAATACCCAGAATGCCGTACTTCTCCATCACGTCGAACATTTGCGGATCCGGCGTATAGAACAGGTCTGCGGAGAAGATATTACCCACGCGAGCGTCAACGCCCAGCGCTTTCGCGGCGTCAACCGCGTTGCGCACCATGCCGAAGTCAGCGATGGCAGCGAAATCGTGATCTTTAAAACGCAGACGGTTTACTTTAGAGTCAGTGCAAGCCCCCATACCGATAACCACGTCACGCAGCTTCACGTCCGGGCGTACCGCGCCGCAGGAACCCACACGGATGATTTTCTTCACGCCGAAATCAGTGATCAGCTCTTTGGTGTAGATGGAGCAAGACGGGATACCCATGCCGTGACCCATTACGGAGATCTTACGGCCTTTATACGTCCCGGTAAAACCCAACATGCCGCGAACGTTGTTCACTTCACGCACGTCTTCAAGGAAAGTTTCAGCAATGTGCTTAGCACGCAGCGGGTCGCCTGGCATCAAAACTACGTCAGCGAAATCGCCCATTTCTGCGTTAATGTGTGGGGTAGCCATTATTTTATCCTTTTATAAGTTGCTAATGCCTGATGGCGGCTACGCCTTATCAGGCCTACAAACAACAAACGATTCCTCGTAGGCCGGATAAGCGTAGTGCTATCCGGCAACGAGTATCACAGCATATTTTTGCCGTATTCCATCGGTGACGTACCAAAGTAAGTCGCCAGGGTCTGGCCGATATCCGCGAAGGTTTCACGGTGTCCCAGCGAGCCTGGTTTTACTTTCGGGCCGTAAATCAGCACAGGGATGTGCTCACGGGTATGGTCAGTGCCCTGCCAGCTTGGGTCACAGCCGTGGTCAGCGGTCAGGATCAGAATATCATCCTCACCCACCAGCTCCATCAGCTCCGGCAGACGGCGGTCGAACAGTTCCAGACCTGCGGCATAACCGGCGATATCGCGACGGTGGCCCCAGGAAGAGTCGAAGTCTACAAAGTTAGTGAAGACGATAGTCTTATCACCCGCTTCTTTCATCTCTTTGATGGTCGCGTCGAACAGCGCATCCAGGCCAGTCGCTTTCACTTTTTTAGTGATACCGCAGTTAGCGTAGATATCAGCAATTTTACCGACAGAAACCACGTGGCCGTGTTTTTCATCCACCAGTTTTTGCAACACGGTCGGCGCTGGCGGTTCAACAGCCAGGTCGTGACGGTTACCGGTGCGCTGGAAGTTCCCCGCTTTATCACCGATAAACGGACGCGCGATAACGCGACCAATGTTGTAGCCGCCTTCGGTCAGTTCTTCACGAGCGATTTCGCACAGCTCGTAAAGTTTATCCAGCCCAAAAGTCTCCTCGTGGCAAGCAATCTGGAACACGGAGTCAGCGGAGGTATAGAAAATCGGCTTGCCGGTTTTCATATGTTCTTCGCCAAGCTCATCCAGAATCACTGTACCGGAAGAGTGACAGTTACCGAGGTAACCCGGCAGATTTGCGCGTTTTACCAGTTTATCCAGCAGTTCCTGCGGGAAGCTGTTCTGATGGTCGCTGAAATAGCCCCATTCGAACAGTACCGGTACACCGGCGATTTCCCAGTGACCAGATGGCGTATCTTTACCGGAAGAAAGCTCATGCGCCCAGGCGTATGCGCCAACCACTTCCGCGTTGGCGTCCATCCCGGCGGCGATTTTGCCGGTAGACCCCTGGTGAGCTTTAACCAGCCCCAGGCGAGTCAGGTTGGGTAAATTCAGCGGGCCTTTGCGGCCATTGTCAGCCTCACCTTTGGCACAGGCTTCTGCAATGTGGCCCATAGTATCTGAACCGACGTCACCAAAGCGGTCTGCGTCTTCTGTTGCACCAATCCCAAAGGAGTCCAGCACCATAATAAATGCACGTTTCATCTTGTTCTCCATACATCTTGCGCTGCAAAAAAGCGATCAGATCAGTATATCGCTATTCAGTTATCCGGCGATAGACTGTCGGTGTAATTTCTGGCGCTTTGTCGTCCAGTTTAATGGCCGCCTTCACGGCTTTTGCCGCATCTTGCCAGCTGGACTCATCTTTCGCGTGGATAACCGCCAGAGGACGTTGACCATCAACGCTGTCGCCCAGGCGCGCCATGTCGGTAAAGCCGACGCTGTAATCAATGGTGTCCGAAGCCTGACGGCGACCGCCGCCCATAGAAACAACTGCCATACCCAGCGCTCGGGTATCCATCGCACTAACAAAGCCTTCAGTATCAGCATAGACTGCTTTGCTGAGCATCGCCGTCGGCAGATATTTCGCATAGTTTTCAACGAAATCGGTCGGCCCTTTCTGCGCCGCCACCATGCGACCGAAAATCTCTGCCGCTTTGCCGTTATCCAGCACCGCCTGTAGTTTTGCGCGCGCTTCGCCGTCGTCTTTCGCCAGATTACCGGAGATAAGCATCTCAACGCACAGCGCCATCGTGACATCGAACAGGCGTGGGTTACGGTATTCACCGGTCAGGAACTGCACGGCTTCGCGGACTTCAACGGCATTACCCGCGCTGGAAGCCAGCACCTGATTCATATCGGTAAGCAAGGCGGTGGTACGCACGCCTGCGCCGTTGGAAACGCCAACAATCGCTTCTGCCAGTGCCGCAGAAAGTTCGTAGGTCGGCATAAATGCGCCGCTGCCTACTTTGACATCCATCACCAATGCATCCAGCCCTTCCGCCAATTTTTTGGCGAGGATTGACGCAGTGATAAGCGGGATGGAGTCCACCGTCGCGGTAATATCGCGGGTGGCGTAAAAACGTTTGTCCGCCGGTGCGAGCGAGCTGGTTTGCCCGATAATCGCCACACCCACGTCTTTAATAATTTCGCGGAAACGGTTGTCATCCGGGAAGATATCGAACCCAGGAATCGCTTCCAGTTTGTCGAGCGTACCGCCGGTATGGCCCAAGCCGCGACCAGAGATCATTGGCACATAGCCGCCACACGCAGCCACCATTGGGCCAAGCATCAGCGAAGTCACATCGCCCACACCGCCGGTAGAGTGTTTATCGACAATAGGGCCATTCAGATTCAGGCTTTTCCAGTCCAGGACGGTTCCAGAATCTCGCATCGCCATAGTCAGCGAAACACGCTCCGGCATGTTCATATCGTGGAAGAAAATGGTCATAGCCAGGGCTGCAATCTGCCCTTCTGAGATGGTGTTATCGCGAATACCATTGATAAAGAAACGAATTTCTTCATCGCTCAGCGCCTGACCATCACGTTTTTTACGAATAATTTCTTGTGCGAGAAACACGGTAACCCCCAGGGGAAAAGAGTAGAAGGCCGTTGTAGGCCGGGTAAGCAACGCGCCACCCGGCAGTCGTATTCATGCCGGATGGCGGCTGCGCCTTATCCGGCCTACGTCGCTACACATCCGGCAATAAAAGACTTAGTAGCTGCTTGCGCTCTTGCCGTCGCCATGACCCAGCGCTTTCAGCAGGCTTGCCAGCAGACTGGATGCGCCGAAACGGTAGTGACGGGAATCCGCCCAGTCTGCGCCAAACAGTTCATCGGCAATCGACAGGAACAGCTGTGCATCTTCCGCAGTGCGTACGCCGCCCGCTGGTTTGAAACCAACCGTTTTAGACACGCCCATATCGCGGATAACTTCCATCATGATGCGCGCGCTTTCTGGGGTCGCGTTCACCGGTACTTTACCGGTTGACGTTTTAATGAAGTCTGCACCGGCTTTGATGGAGATTTCAGACGCTTTGCGAATCAGCGCTTCTTCTTTCAGTTCGCCAGTTTCAATAATCACTTTCAGCAGAACGTTAGCTGCGGCACAGGCGTCTTTACACGCTTTAACCAGATCAAAACCGACCTGTTCGTTACCCGCGATCAACGCACGGTAAGGGAATACCACATCAACTTCATCAGCACCGTAAGCAATCGCGGCGCGGGTTTCTGCCAGCGCGATATCAATATCATCGTTACCATGTGGGAAGTTGGTCACGGTCGCGATACGGATATCCGGTGTGCCCTGCTCGTTCAGCGTTTTACGCGCAATAGGAATGAAACGCGGGTAGATGCAGACCGCCGCAGTGTTACCCACCGGGGTTTTCGCCTGATGGCACAGCGCGATCACTTTCGCGTCAGTGTCGTCTTCGTTCAGGGTGGTCAAGTCCATCAGTTGTAACGCACGCAGGCTGCTTGCCTTTAAATCAGTCATTTTTCTCTCCGACGGCGCAATGCCGTTTAAATCGTCACCTTGCGGGTCTGTGACTATTGTAACACTGCCCCGCGTTTACACTTCGACCTTCATCACACTTAGTGAAAAGTTCGTACAAATTTGCACATCAATAACGAGACTCATATCATGTTTTCACACCAACATTGGCCTATAAAACGTCCATTCACCTGCTGGGATCAAAGGATACGTGCATCATTTTTCATACACTGCGCGCATCGATCGCCAGAGGAACTGAACATGCCAACATCGATAGACTCATCGTTGCTGCAACACTGCCAGCAAATTGTGACAAGCTCCGTATTGTCTCCAGAACAGAAACGCCATTTTCTGGCGCTGGAGGCGGAAAACGCCCTGCCCTATCCTGAACTGCCCGATAATGCCCGCCAGGCCTTAGCCGACGGGGTTATCTGCGATATGTTCGAAGGCCACGCGCCATATAAACCGCGCTATGTGCTGCCGGATTACGCGCGTTTCCTCACCAATGGTTCTGAATGGCTGGAGCTGGAAGGCGCGGAGGATTTGGACGATGCGCTGTCGCTGCTGACAATCCTCTACCACCACGTCCCCTCTGTAACGGCTATGCCGGTATATCTCGGGCATCTTGATGAGCTGTTATCGCCTTATGTTAGAATTCTAACACAAGATGAAATCGATATTCGAATAAAACGTTTCTGGCGCTATCTCGATCGCACGCTGCCCGATGCTTTTACTCACGTCAATATTGGCCCACACGATACGCCGATTACTCGCGCCATTTTGCGCGCGGATGCTGAATTAAAGCAGGTAGCACCGAATCTCACCTTTATTTACGACCCAGAAATCACGCCCGATGACCTGCTGTTACAGGTTGCACAAAATATTTGTGAGTGCAGCAAACCGCACATCGCCAACGGGCCAGTGAATGATAAAATATTCACAAAAGGTCAGTATGGCATCGTTAGCTGTTACAACTCTCTGCCGGTAGCCGGTGGCGGTAGCACCTTAGTTCGCCTGAATCTGCAACAGGTCGCCCAGCGCAGTGACTCCATTGCTGATTTCTTCACTCGTGTGCTGCCGCACTACTGCCAGTTGCAAATCGACATCATCGATGCGCGCTGCCGCTTCTTGTACGAACAATCGCACTTCTTTGAGAATAGCTTCCTGGTCAGCGAAGGGCTGATAAGTCCTGACCGTTTTGTACCGATGTTTGGTATTTATTCCCTGGCGGAAGCCGTCAACATTTTGTGTGAGCGCGAAGGGCTCGCAGGGCGTTATGGCAAAGATGAACAGGCCAATCAGCTTGCCTACCGCATCAGCGCCGAGCTTGCCGCGTTCGTCGCCCGCACACCAGTGCAATACGGCTGGCAACAGCGCGCATTGCTACATGCGCAATCCGGGATTAGCTCCGATACCGGCACTACCCCGGGCGCGCGTCTGCCGTACGGAGATGAACCCGATCCGATTACTCACCTGCGCACCGTCGCGCCGCACCACGCACACTACGCGGCGGGGATAAGCGATATCCTGACACTGGATGAAACGGTAAAACGTAACCCGCAGGCGGTTATGCAATTATGTTTAGGGGCGTTTAAAGTCGGTATGCGCGAGTTCAGCGCCAACGTGAGCGGCAACGATTTAGTCCGTGTCACCGGCTATATGGTGCGCCTCTCCGATCTGGAGAAATATCGTACCGACGGCTCGCGCACCAACACCACCTGGCTGGGTGAAGAAGCCGCGCGCAATACTCGTATTCTGGAACGTCAACCTCGCGTCGTTAGCCATGAACAACAGATGCGCTTTAGTCAGTAAGGTCATCCCATTCTCCTGCGTGGATGGGCCGGGCAGCCGCCTGGCCCTGTTCTTACAGGGTTGCAACCTGCGCTGCAAAAACTGCCACAACCCGTGGACAATGGGGCGCTGCAATGACTGTGGCGACTGCGTTTCGCAGTGCCCGCATCAGGCGCTAAGTCTCAGCGCCGGACGCGTAGTGTGGCAGCCTGACGTCTGCCAGCAGTGCGACACCTGTCTGCATATGTGCCCACAGCAAGCCACGCCGATGGCACAAACGCTGAGCATCGAACAGGTTGTCCAGCACATCCACCAGGTCGCGCCATTTATCGAGGGGATCACCGTTAGCGGCGGCGAAGCCACCACCCAGCTACCGTTTATCTGCGCGCTCTTTCAGCACCTGAAACAAACGCCCGCACTCCAGCATCTGACGTGCCTGGTAGACAGCAATGGCGAACTACCCATAACCGGTTGGCAAAAACTGCGCCCCGTTTGCGATGGCGTAATGGTGGATTTAAAAGCGTGGGACAACGACTGCCACCTGGCGCTTACCGGACGAGGAAACGCGCGTATTAAACAAAGTATTCAATGGCTTGCCGAGCACAACATGCTGGCGGAACTGCGGTTGTTAGTCATTCCAGATCACACGGATTATCTGCAAGAAATTGCGCCGCTCAGCGCGTTTATTGCCGGACTGGGAACGGTTGCCGTTCGCCTGAATGCATTTCATGCACACGGGGTTTATGGGGAAGCGAAGACGTGGCGTAGCGCCGGGCCGCAGGACATTGAAGCCCTTAGCCAGGCGCTACAGGCCAGGGGAATAACACAAATTATTCCCCCAGCGCTGTACTTATAGGGCGAGAAAAACACCCGCGATGGTGGCGCTCATCAGGTTAGAGAGCGTCCCCGCCGCGACCGCTTTCAGGCCAAGCTGCGCAATTTCCTGGCGACGGTTCGGAGCCATGCTGCCCAGACCGCCAATCAGAATCGCAATGGAGGAGAGGTTCGCAAACCCACACAGCGCGAAAGAGATAATCGCTTTGGTGTGTGACGAAATGGTTTGCAGCCCTGCCGCTGCCACTTCGGCGTCCGGTTTCAGGTATTCACCAAAGTTCATGTAAGCCACGAATTCGTTGATAACCAACTTCTGGCCGATGAAAGAACCGGCGACGGTCGCTTCACTCCACGGCACACCAATCACCCATGCCAGCGGCGAGAATACCCAGCCCAAAATCAACTGCAATGACAAATCGGGATAGTTAAACCAACCGCCCACACCGGACAGAATCCCGTTTAACAGCGCAATCAGGGCGATAAACGCCAACAGCATTGCGCCTACGTTCAGCGCCAGTTGCATCCCGGATGCCGCACCAGAAGCCGCAGCGTCGAGAACGTTAGCCGGGGCATCGGGATTATTCGCTTCGCTTTCAAGCGTCGGCGAGTCGTGCGGTTTTTCTGTTTCCGGCACAATGATTTTGGCAAACAGCAGGCCGCCTGGCGCTGCCATAAACGACGCAGCAATCAAATATTCCAGCGGCACACCCATTTGCGCATAGCCCGCCAGCACAGAGCCCGCGACCGACGCCAGGCCACCACACATGACAGCAAACAGCTCTGAACGTGTCATGGTCGCGATATACGGACGTACCACGAGCGGCGCTTCCGTTTGACCGACAAAGATATTTGCCGTCGCCGACAGCGATTCGGTACGCGAGGTTTTCAATACTGCGCGTAGACCACCGCCCAGAATGCGAATCACAAATTGCATAATGCCGAGGTAATACAGCACAGCAATCAGCGAGGAGAAAAAGACGATAACCGGCAGTACGCGCAGCGCAAAGATAAAACCGCCACCGCCGAAGACTTCAAACATTTTGTCGGAAACCAGGCCACCGAACAGGAAACCAATACCTTCATTACCGTAGGCGATTACGTTGGCAACGCCTTCCGACATCGCCAGCAGCACTTTACGCCCAGCCGGAACATAAAGAATTAATGCGCCGATGCCCACCTGGATAATCCAGGCGCCCAGCACGGTACGAAGGTTAATGGCTTTACGATTACTGGAAAGCAGTAAGGCAATGGCGAGTAGCACCACCATGCCTATCAGTCCCATGAGGATTTGCATACAGAGTCCCTGTGTATTGAAAAAGATGAATCACGGCATCTGAGCCGCCGCGATTATAACGCCACGTGATTATCTTTTTTGGTCAAAGTCACAGGTTTCACGCAATAGAAACAGTGTAATACTCGGTAATGAGATCTACATCACCTCATAACCCCACAAAGAGTGCATGGCTGTTATTAAGCAGCGTAGCCGCTATCTCTTCTGGGTTTTCCTGGCGCAAGGAACACAAATGCGTAAAGACATCGGCAATGCGCTCCGGGCGGTTGGGCTGACCCTGAAAACCGTTCAATGGCATATCGGGGGCATCGGTTTCGAGGATTAATGCCTCCAGCGGCAAACGCGCCATAACATCACGAGTTTTACTGGCCCGCGGGTATGAAATTGTACCGCCGACGCCAATTTTATAACCCAACTGAATGAAACGCTCCGCCTGTTGCAGGCTACCGGAAAAACCATGCACCACGCCGGTTCTTGGAAGATTATGCCGTTTCAGGTGCTGCGTCATCTTATCGTGGGTGCGCCTTGAATGTAGGATGACCGGCAAGTCATAGCGTTTTGCCAGCCGCAGTTGCGCATCTAACAGAGACTGCTGGCGCTCAAACTGCGGGTCTTCGCGATACAAATCAAGGCCAATTTCCCCAACCGCCACCACTTTGTCCGGTTTTGCTGCCAGCAGTGTTTCGAGCTGTTCCAGGCTTTCGTCGCTATGACGCTCGATGACTATCGGGTGCAGCCCCAACGCCGCGTACAACGGCGGGTGCGCGGCGGCGAGATCCACGACACGCTGAAAGCGCCCCGCTTCTATCGCGGGCACAATGATTTTCACGACGCCAGCCGCAGCCGCTTGCGCCAGGCTGGCGGGTTCATCATCGGTAAACGGAGGGAAATCAAAATGGCAGTGGGTATCAATAAAACGATAGGTCACGCGCGCCTCACCAGTCAGCAGTCTGAATACTGCTATCGTAAAACAGCACCACTCAGGAATATATAAAAAAGCCAGCGCTTAGGCTGGCTTAGAGAGTGGCCGCTGTGAGTGAAACGCGCTACGGGCGCTTACGCCCCATAAACAAGCTGACCAGAAACAGGATAAGACCCACAACAAAAACAATTTTTGCCGCACCTGCTGCTGCCCCCGCCAAACCACCGAAGCCCAACGCGGCGGCAATTAACGCGATAACCAGAAAGATGATGCCCCAACGAAACATATGATTCTCCTTTATCCGTACGTACCGACCTGTTGGTCGAACCCACATTAACTATCTTTTTTCGTCGTACTGATAAGGAGACTAGGACAAAAATCAGACCCTTGCGTTGTAAATTGCAAGAATTAAGAACTTTCCGTCGCAGGAGGTGTGAGGAAAAAGCAGCCAGAGCACGGCGGACGCCGTGCTCTGTGGCGGCGATTAGTGCTCGCGGGTTTTGCGGAACTCAACCTCAGGATAACGCTCCTGAGTCAGGTTCAGGTTCACCATTGTTGGGGCGATATACGTCAGGTTATCGCCGCCATCCAGCGCCAACTGCACTTCGTTTTTACGTTTGAACTCTTCGAATTTCTTCACGTCTTTGCTTTCCACCCAGCGGGCGGTCGCGACGTTGACCGATTCGTAGATAGCTTCAACGTTGTACTCGCTTTTCAGACGTGCAACTACCACATCAAACTGCAGCACACCGACTGCGCCGACGATCAGATCGTTATTGGCAATCGGTCGGAACACCTGCACCGCACCTTCTTCAGAAAGCTGAACCAGGCCTTTCAGCAGCTGTTTTTGCTTCAGTGGATCTTTCAGGCGAATACGGCGGAACAGTTCTGGGGCGAAGTTCGGGATACCGGTGAACTTCATCGTTTCACCCTGAGTGAAGGTGTCGCCAATCTGAATCGTGCCGTGGTTGTGCAAGCCGATGATATCGCCCGGATACGCTTCTTCAACGTGCGAACGGTCGCCCGCCATAAAGGTCAGCGCATCGGAAATCACCACGTCTTTGCCGGTACGCACCTGACGCAGTTTCATGCCTTTTTCATATTTGCCGGACACCACACGCATAAACGCCACGCGGTCGCGGTGTTTCGGGTCCATGTTGGCCTGAATTTTAAAGACGAAGCCGGAGAACTTCTCATCTTTTGCTTCGACCAGACGCGTGTCGGTTTGACGTGGCATCGGCGCAGGCGCCCATTCCACTAAACCATCCAGCATGTGATCCACGCCGAAGTTACCCAATGCAGTACCGAAGAATACAGGGGTAATTTCACCTGCCAGGAACAGCTCTTGATCGAACTCGTTGGACGCGCCCTGCACCAGCTCCAGCTCGTCACGCAGTTGTTGCGCCAGCTCTTCACCGACGGCAGCATCCAGTTCTGGGCTGTTCAGGCCTTTAACAATACGCACTTCCTGAATGGTATGGCCTTTACCGGTCTGGTACAGATAGGTTTCATCTTTATAAAGATGGTAAACGCCTTTGAACAGCTTGCCGCAGCCAATCGGCCAGGTAATCGGCGCACAGCCGATTTTCAGCTCGCGCTCAACTTCATCCAGCACTTCCATCGGATCGCGGATGTCACGGTCGAGTTTGTTCATGAAAGTCAGGATCGGCGTATCGCGCAGACGGGTAACTTCCATCAGTTTGCGCGTCCGGTCTTCGACGCCTTTCGCGGCATCGATAACCATCAGACAGCAGTCAACCGCCGTCAGCGTACGATAGGTATCTTCGGAGAAGTCTTCGTGCCCGGGGGTGTCGAGCAGGTTAACCAGGCAGTCGTGATACGGGAACTGCATTACGGAGGTGGTAATAGAAATACCACGCTGCTTTTCCATCTCCATCCAGTCAGATTTCGCATGCTGGCTAGAGCCACGGCCTTTTACCGTACCGGCGGTCTGAATAGCCTGTCCGAATAACAGCACTTTTTCAGTGATCGTCGTTTTACCGGCATCCGGGTGAGAAATAATGGCAAAAGTGCGGCGCTTGGCCACCTCCTGCAAATAAGGAGACAACGTCATAGTTCGATCTTCTTGAGTAGGCGCGGCTTTACGCCACGCATGTTGAATACGAAAAAATTGCGGCTATTTTACCCATCAAAGGGGGGCTGGCAATCACTGTTTACACAGGAGTCGCTCCAGTTCAGGCAATGAGGTCACCGTCCAGTCCGGCTCGATGCCTTCCGGCAGCGGACGTTGGTGCGCGTTCAGCCAGCAGGTCGCCCAGCCAGCGTTCATCCCACCGAGAATATCAGACTCGGCGGTATCCCCCACCATCAGCACGCGGGAACGGTCCGGGTTACCGGCCTGTTCAAGGGCGTAATCAAAGATTCGCTTATCCGGTTTTGCGACGCCAACCTCTTCAGAAATCACCAGTAAATCAAAGTGATCACGAAGCCCGGTGCGCTCCAGACGAATCTGCTGTAATGAGGTAAACCCGTTGGTGATAATGCCCATTTTCACCTTGCCCTGTAGCACGTTCAACAGTGAAACGGCTCCCGGCAGTGGTGAACAAATCTCGGCCATCGCGTTCATAAAAGCATCGTTAAGGTCGCCAGGATGCACATTCAAACGTTCAGCCCAGGTCACAAAGCGCTGATGTTGAAGCTGAAGCGAGGTGATAGCGCCGTTTTGGTAATCCACCCACAACGGTTTATTCACCGCCTGATAGTCCTGGAAATCTTCTGCGGTGAAGGTCACGCTATAGTCGAGAAACATCCGCTGTAAGCCACTAAACGAGTCAAACGTAAACAGCGTCTCGTCGGCATCGAAGAAAATCCAGTCCCACTTCATCATCTTTTCACCTTGTCT
Source organism: Kluyvera fluvialis (assembly GCF_059725275.1). Classification (NCBI taxonomy): domain Bacteria; kingdom Pseudomonadati; phylum Pseudomonadota; class Gammaproteobacteria; order Enterobacterales; family Enterobacteriaceae; genus Kluyvera; species Kluyvera fluvialis. Next base: position 4,254,401 of record NZ_AP046142.1, read on the forward strand.
TACATACTGATGGGCAGCGCCATAATAATGGCATCCTCGCGGCCTTCTGCCGTGGGATAATAGTTGCGACGAATCGTCGCCTCATTAAAACCTAAGCTCTCGTACAGAGCGATAGCCGCGTGGTTCGACGCGCGCACTTCCAGCCATAACGTCAGCACACCACGCGCTTCTAACGTATCGATGAGATGTTCAAGCAGCTCGCGCCCCAAACCACGGCGCTGATAGTCCGGGTCAACCGCGATATTGAACAGCGTCGCTTCATCCAGCACTATCTGCGTGATAGCAAATGCCGCCATCTCGCCATCAACCGACATCTGCAAATTCAGATAGCGTTCGCCCTGATTGCTGGCGAAGGTTTTTTCACTCCAGGGAAACGCATGAGCGCGCGTTTCAATAGCAAAAGCGCGGGGCAAATCAGTCGTGCTGAGGGTAGAAATCGTGTTCATGGGCGCAAATTTGTTGCCAAAGCGCGGCGCGCGCTGGCGCGCTGGCTTGCAGTTCATTAAATGGCGGTGTTGAAATCACCGCCCCTTCCAGCGTCAACGGCGTATCATTGCCGAGGCGCCAGCAATGGCAGCGGCTACCCTGCGGCAGCATCGCCACTCGGTCTGGTGACAGCGGCAATACCTGATCAGGCGTTAGGCGCAGCGCACGAAGAATATCGCCAATAAGCGGCTCCGTCAGTGCGGGCAGAGCTTCGCCAACCATCACTAAACGAATGTGCTGCGGGAGCGTAATAGCAATCTCACCTTGCAACGCCCCAGGGCGGCGCAGTGACCACTGAGTGATACCCAACTGTTGTAATTGCCAGTCTCGCCGGGATGTCATGTGAAACGCTCCTGTCTATCAAGGGCGCAAATATAGCAAATTCATCGAAACTGCGCCAATTACACACTATAATCCCCGCCTAAGTTTATTGAGGAACGATTCATGTCTGCTTTTACTCCGGCAAGTGAAGTCTTGCTGCGCCACAGTGACGATTTCGAACAAAGCCGTATTCTGTTCGCCGGCGATTTGCAGGATGACCTGCCCGCCCGCCTGGAAACTGCCGCAAGCCGCGCGCATACCCAGCAACTCCACCACTGGCAAATGCTCAACCGCCAGATGGGTGATAACGTCCGCTTTAGCCTGGTTGCTCAGGCAGAAGACGTTGCCGATTGCGACACACTGGTTTACTACTGGCCGAAAAACAAACCAGAAGCTCAGTTCCAACTGATGAACATTCTCTCTTTGCTGCCAGTCGGTACGGATATTTTCGTCGTTGGCGAAAACCGTAGCGGCGTGCGTAGCGCAGAGCAGATGCTGGCGGAACTCGCACCGCTGAATAAAGTGGACAGCGCTCGCCGCTGCGGGCTATATCATGGGCGTCTGGAAAAACAGCCGACCTTTGATGCCGATGCATTCTGGGGTGAATATCAGCAGGGCAATCTGACTATCAAAACGCTGCCGGGCGTCTTCAGCCGTGACGGCCTGGACGTGGGGAGCCAACTACTGCTCTCCACCCTGACCCCGCACACCAAAGGTAAAGTGCTGGATGTCGGCTGCGGCGCGGGTGTCTTAGCAGCAACGCTTGCCAGCCATTCACCTAAAGTCCGCCTGACGCTGAGCGATGTTAGCGCAGCTGCGGTAGAAGCTAGCCGCGCAACGCTTGCCACCAACGGCATTGAAGGCGAAGTGCTGGCGAGTAACGTGTTCTCTGAGGTGACCGGTCGTTTCGACATGATTATCTCTAACCCGCCATTCCACGATGGTCTTCAGACCAGCCTGGACGCGGCGCAAACACTGATTCGCGGGGCGGTTCGCCACCTGAACAGCGGCGGTGAACTGCGTATTGTGGCTAACGCCTTCCTGCCGTATCCGGCAGTGTTGGATGAAACCTTCGGCTTCCACGAAGTGATCGCCCAAACCGGACGTTTTAAAGTGTATCGCACCGTAATGACCCGCCAGGCGAAAAAAGCCTAAAGGATGCAGGCCGGATAAGTCGGTTACGCCGTCATCCGGCATTAGCGCTCGCAGTGCCGGGTAGCGCTATCACTTATCCGGCCTGTATAAAATGCCCAAAGCCAGATAAACGCCTTTTTTTTCAGCATTCGCGCAGAGTTCTACAATTAACTATTGACGCCAAGCGTAAAACCACTAGAATGCGCCTCCGTGGTAACGATACTTTTTAAGTATCGATGGTATGCGAAGGTGGCGGAATTGGTAGACGCGCTAGCTTCAGGTGTTAGTGTCCTTACGGACGTGGGGGTTCAAGTCCCCCCCCTCGCACCATAAACCACGTTATATCGCTCGCACTGTGCGAAGGTGGCGGAATTGGTAGACGCGCTAGCTTCAGGTGTTAGTGTCCTTTCGGACGTGGGGGTTCAAGTCCCCCCCCTCGCACCAACGAGGCGATATAAAGTAACGAGATTTCTGTGCGAAGGTGGCGGAATTGGTAGACGCGCTAGCTTCAGGTGTTAGTGTCCTTACGGACGTGGGGGTTCAAGTCCCCCCCCTCGCACCAGTTTCCTCGTCCTCTCTGAGATATACCTTCCTCTATTTATCCCATTAGCTTTACATTCATACCTATCAAGACGATGCCGCCAATCAATGCTATGCATGATGGCAACAGCACGAAATGGCGCAATTGACGATGCCAGATCATTCCACCGCTCAGCAGCAGCCCGCACATAATTACCCCGCGCCAGACATCCATCGACAGCCCCATGGTGCTCAGTATCGCAATGGTCAGGCCAGGAATCAGAACCCCCCAACCACTGCCCAACGTTCTCCGCAACATGATTTCGCCCCTTTAAATGATAATGATTACCAATATCATATAGCATTTTTTGTCATTTGTCTGCTCATGAGCTAAGGTTTCATATTCATTAATGACATGTATATTGTATGGTGATAAATTGTACAGAATAATACTATGTCTAATATAAAAAGATGTGCGTATCACCTCATGCATTATTCTTGCTTTTGATGCACTTACTTATTTATTTAAGGCTGACTACAACTTCAAACAATGACAGTACAATCCTGGCGCACACTGCGTGCACAAAAATATCAGCTCACGTTCCGGCTGTTTTTGTTTTTAAATCTGGTTTCATCGGTGCTGTCTGTCTTCAGCCCAATATATGACACCAATATTTTCCCTCTGCCCGCAATACTGATTGCGATAAGTAGCGGAGTATTGTTGCTATGGAACTGGCGAAATGCACGTATCCGTTTGAATGTCCCGATAATTTCGGCGGTTTTCGGCTGCATGTGGGCTTGGCATATTTTAAGTAAAACTCAGACTCTTGATTCACCCAATGACAACTTCCAGCTAGTCGCATTATTCAGTGTGTTATTTGTCGGTACGATCGCATTTTCAAATAATATTATCGCCTTTACATTACATTCATTGCCTACGTTTATTATTTGCCTGGTAACCAGCGGAACAGACCAGTGGTGGCGTATGGCCTACTGTTTTGCTTTGCCGTTAATCGGTATTGCTATCCAGTATGTTATTCAGCGACGTAACGATAATTTCGCTCAGGGGCTGATGTATAAGCTGCTCGAAGAACGAGAGACGCTAAACGGGCTAAGTATGCTTGACCCCCTCACCGGCCTGTATAACCGGCGAGGGTTCCAGTTCCGCCTGGACTCACTAAGATCAACCGGGCCAGGCCATCATTCCGTTTTGCTATTAGATATTGACCACTTCAAGGCCTACAACGACCATTATGGTCACATGATGGGTGACCAGGCGCTGATACGTGTCTCTGCCGCTATCCGCAATGCAGTGCGCTCGCGTGATATTGTGACCCGCTTTGGCGGCGAAGAATTTGTCGTGGTTCTGCCGCACTGTGATATGCCAACCGCCATGCAAATTGCCGAACGTATTCGCCTACAGGTCTACGATTTAAAAATCCCACATATGTTCAATGCCAAGGTCGCAACCCACGTTACCGTCAGCATCGGTGTGGCTCCGCTTCAGGATAACAACATCGATTCCGCCATGGAAAATGCGGATAAAGCGCTTTATGAGGCCAAAAACAAGGGGCGTAATCACATTCTTACCAGTGATGAAGTTGCCACCGTATAAGGTCACAAAAAACGGGCTCAAGAGACAAACCTCTTGCGCTCGCTTTTATCTATAGCTAGGATTGCCAATCATTATCATTTAGATTTGTATCTAGCTAATCCTATGGCTTACCGCTCCGCTCCGATTGCTGATGACCTTATCTGGCGTACGCCGCTTCCCACCACGGAAAGCACGTTTGCCGAATCGGTACGCGCAAAAATTGCTGAACTACGGCCGCATATGCTGGAGCTGTTTCGCCTTGATGAAACCGCACCGGAGCGTGCTAAAACGCTGGCTGAATGGGCGCAACCCATGGAATTACGTTCTCTGCTAGCGGTGTACTCTGACCATATCTACCGCAACCAACCCACGCTGCCACGGGAAAATAAACCGCTGATTTCGCTGTGGGCACAGTGGTATATCGGCCTGCTGGTTCCCCCGCTGATGCTAGCCCTGCTGACAGAAGAGTCGGCCATCTCCCTCTCGCCTGAACATTTTCGAGTTGAGTTTCATGAAACCGGGCGAGCGGCATGTTTCTGGGTAGACGTGCGTCATGACCTGCGTGCCAGCCAAAAACCCGTAGCCGAGCGACTGGACAAGCTGATCACCCAAGCATTGATGCCGGTTATCCAGGCGCTGGAAGCCACAGGTGATATTAACGGTAAACTTATCTGGAGCAATACCGGCTATTTAATTAACTGGTATCTCGGAGAGATGAAAACACTGTTAGGCGACGAGCTAATTAACCAGCTTCGCCAGCGTTATTTCTTCACGAAAACGCTCGCCGATGGCCAGGATAACCCGCTGTGGCGCACCGTTGTACTCCGCGATGGCTTACTGGTGCGCCGTACCTGCTGCCAGCGTTACCGCCTGCCGGATGTTCAGCAGTGCGGCGACTGTACGCTTAAATAATTAGCGGGATATTCACCCCGCTAATTTATCACCCATTATGCCACCTGCTGGCTCTCTTCTGCCGCACGCTGCGCCTCTTCTTCTTCCTGCGCTAGCAACTGTTTTTCATACACTTTGAAGAACGGATAGTAGATAACCGCCGCAACGCACGCCAGCAGCACGACCAGAATCGCCGCACGGAAATCCCAGCCTAGTGCCCACGCCGCGCCAATCGGTGCCGGTGCTGTCCACGGAACTACAGAGATAACGCGACCAATCAAATCCAACTTCATGGCCGCCCATGCCAGCACGGCGTTCACCATTGGGGCCAACAGGAACGGAATAAAGAACACCGGGTTCATGACAATTGGCGTACCGAAAATCACCGGTTCGTTAATATTGAACAGGCTAGGGACTACGCTCAAACGACCAATAGAGCGTAAATGCGCGGAGCGGCTACGCAGATAGCAAATCACCAGCCCCATTGTTGCCCCTGAACCACCGACCACAATAAAGAATGTCCAGAACGCTTCCATAAAAATATGCGGCAATGGCGCACCTTGTGCCAACGCGGTTTGGTTCAGCCCCAGGTTGGTCAACCAGAACATTTGCAGCATCCCGGAAACAATCGCCGCGCCGTGAATACCGGCAAACCACAGCAGGTGGCCAATCAGCACCGCCAGCAGAATGGCAGGCAATGAGTCCGCCGCTGAAACCAGCGGTTTAAATACGGACATAATGGCCTGTGGAATCAGCATATCGAACTGGCTTTGAATAAACAGGCTCAGCGGATACAGCGTGAAAACCACCACCAGCACAGGGATCAACAGGTCAAAAGAGTTTTTGATCATCGGTGGCACCTGATCCGGCAGGCGGATCCCGATGTTACGGATTTTCAGAAAACGCATCATTTCTACGCAGTACACCGCCACCAGAATTGCGGTAAAGATACCGGTTCCGCCAAGGCTATCAACCGGCAGATTACCGTTCGTTTTCGGCGCAGCGACCAGCAGGAAAGCCATGATCGACAACATCGAACACATAAAAGGATCAAGCTGAAGCGCTTTTTCGTAATGTTTGCCAAGGTTATAGGAGATAGCGGCGCAGATATAAATAGACATGATGCCCATCGTCATATCAAACGGCGTCAGAATTCGGCCCTCAAATTCCTTTGCTAAATCTAACCACGCGCGAGCAAAGCCCCAAGTTGTATCGGGCGAGAACGGCGGGTAAGCTAATACCAGCAGAAATGAACCGACAATCATAAAAGGCATTGCGGAGATAAAACCGTCACGAATAGCCATGACGTGGCGCTGAGATGAAATTCTTCCTGCAACGGGACTTACATAATTTTCTACAAAGCGGAATATCAAATTAAATGCAGCGTGATTAGCAGACATAGCAGCCCTCCTGACAGGCCTTAGACGTAAACACAGCAACGACAATTTTTGCCGATATACGTCTGGGCATACGGTAACAACCCGTCATAGCGGATTGTTAATGGAGGCACAGCGCATATACAGCTCTTATTATGGAGACAACGGAAGCCACTGTTGCAGTATCAGCCGCCAGGAGATGAACGGCAACCGGTTACAGTAACCGGTTGCAGTGATTGTGAAGGAGATCCAGAAATACAACATTTTTTGCACAACTTGGATCTCAAGCGTACGAAATATTTCACCTTGCCGCGCTGCCAAAAAATGGCATCACTCTCTGCAAGGTCAGGTGAATATTTACAAGCAAGGCCACTTTGTGACAGAGTGACTCGCCGATTTTTCAGGAGAGCGCAATGAGCTTACAGTCTGTACAAGAATTCTTTGCCGAACATGCCCCGGATATTACCATCATCGAACTTGAACAAAGCACCGCGACCGTCGCACAGGCTGCTGCCGCTCACCACGTTGAACCGGGGCAAATCGCCAAAACACTGTCGTTGAAAATCAAAGATCAGGCTATTTTAGTCGTCGCTAAAGGCGATGCCCGCTTAGATAATAAAAAACTAAAAACGACATTTGGCGCGAAAGCACGGATGCTCAGCAGCGATGAAGTCGTCGTACTAACCGGCCACCCAGTTGGTGGTGTTTGCCCATTTGGCCTCGAAAATCCACTAACCGTGTACTGTGATGTTTCACTGCAACAATATGACGAAGTGCTACCAGCGGCGGGCTCGACTCATAGCGCGGTGCGCATTTCCCCGCAAAGAATGGCCAGCCTTACCGCCGCAACCTGGATTGATGTCTGCTGTAGTCAGGCTTAGTGACGCAAAGAGTGCGTATAGGCAATGTTTCGGTCAGGCAACGAAACCAATAGGTCAGCAGCACTCAGTAGATCAACATCGGAGCTTACGCCAAGTTTTGTCATGGCATTGAATTTGTGTGCACGAATCGTTTTGATGTTTCTATCCAGCCGCTGCGCTATCTCCATTAGTGAATAACCATAGGTCATATAGCGCAGAATCATGTTCTCTGTCGGGCTGAGAAAACGGCTTTCATTCTGAATAGATGAGGCATCGATGTACTCATGCCCCAGCGCAACCTCTTTGAAAAGCTCTATTATGCTTTGTTGTAGTTTATTCAAGGCGCTGGATTTATTTAATACGCCGTGAATATAGGTAGGTGAAAGGTGTTTGATTAACGACGCCTCTACCTTATCGTTTGCCAGAATAATACGTATCATTTTCGGGTGACGATTGGCGATTTCGCCCATCGCAAACAGGCACTCAAGGCGTTGCTCTCGCGTCCCTGATAAACAGCTCATCACTGCGTCAAACTGGGTATGCCGAAGCGCTAACGCAAACTCACTCATTGAGCGAAAAAAGTGAACGGTAAAACCATCATTATCAGTATGCGTTAACAAACTACGCAGCCCGACCTCCGTCATAATACAACGTTCTATAATAGCGACGCACTGCTTCCTGCCGTGCTTTTCCATTCTGCTTGCTCTCCGTAAGCTGAGTAGAGATTAAGTTCCTTCATCCCTTGATTGCTATTGATCCAGGCGTACATTTCCGCGTTGCTGCGCAGAGACAAACGACGCATCGCGCTGTTTTTCTGTGCGCTAATGGTCTTATTGCTCTTTTTGAGTAATGCCGCAATTTGATTAATGCCCCAGCCTTTCGCTAATAAACGCAGTACCTTGCGCTCAGACAGAGTCAGCATAACCAACCGTTCATTATCATCAGTCTCATCATTATGCTGTTGAGAAATGAGCGCCTGACTAATATTCTCCGTACTAACACCACTCTGCTGAATAGCTTTAATGACATGTTCTACGGTATCAGAGTCAGAAAGCAATGTACTTTCCGGACGCATTAAAAACTCGACAGCCAGCGCATAATATGGCCGGCTAATCATAAATACCCAATGAATATCCCGATATTGCGATAACAACGCGTAGTATTGTTCACACAGTGCGCGAGGAAGACGAACTTCACCTGAGAAATCAACAATCACGACATCTGTACGACGCAATTGCAACAGAGTAAGCTCTTCTAAAGACTGGCAAAAATTAAGTTCGTAATCAGGGAAATTCGCTCCCATAATGGCGCTAAGCCCAGACTGCATTACCGGTATTTTGCTGATAATCACCGCGAACTTACAGTATTCTGGTAACATACAACCTCCGTATCCATTCGAAGATTCATTTCCTGAATAAAATATTTAATACCTTATTAAGTATTAATAGGAATATGAACAACTCCGTTTCCATTCCCTTAAATGCAACAACATTATTTTATAATCACATCACCAATAAATTATGGCGCTACTTATCGGAAGTACTGGCAGGATTAACTAAAATAGTATGGCATAGTCATTTACAATGAATTAATTAGAAAATATTAAATGTCACATAAGTGCTAATTAAATATTCATTAATCCGATTTTAATTATTGTATCATTCTTAATTTGAATTCTTTTGGAGTCACCCCTTCGTGCTTACGGAAGAAACGGGAAAAGTAGGTCACATCGCTAAAACCCAAATACTCGGATACCTGAGTGACCGTCATGCTGGTGTACTGCAAGCTTCGTTTAGCCTCAAGCAGCAGGCGTTGATGCAGCACACCTAACGCGCTAGCGCCATGAAATTCCCGGCATAAACAGTTCAAATGCGTTGTAGATACCCCCAGCTTTTGCGCGTACTCGGCAAGCGATAAATGCTCGCAATAGTGGCTCTCAATCAGGCGCGCAAACTGGCGCAATACCCCGCGTTTACGCGCGCTTTTGTCCTTCAACACTTTTGGCGGCACACCCTGCCGGTTTAACCACACCAGCAATGCTCCCAGAAGTGAATACAGCATCATCTCGCGCGCATCATTGTCCTGCGTGTATTCATCAAGCAGGGCGGCAAACAGCGTGTTGATATGCCGGCTTGAATGCTTTACCGCCACACAGTTTGGCTGGGCAAGACTATCCAGCGGGCGTCCAAACTGCGCTTCCAGGCGGCTAAGTAAAGGCAGCGCCAGCGATAATACATAACCTTGAGTCCCCGGCAAAAAGCGAAACCCGTGGGCGCATAGCGACGGCACAATCTGGATACAGGCTTCGCGAACGACCCGTCGCTCGCCTTCAATCTCAATAGAAGCCTGCCCTTTGTGCAGATACAGCAGTTGCACAAGCTCAGCATGTTGGTGCACCCGGATATGCCATTCATACAAACTGCTGCGCTGATGAATCGATTCACAGTGCAGTAAATCCGGCGTCGGCCAGTCGTGATGCTCGCCATACAGTTTAAATACTGGCACCACATCCGGCGCAGTCACGCGTCTCATGCGTTATTCCACCGTGTCATAAGGTAGCCCCACATAGTTCTCAGCAATGGTTGTTAGCCCCGCGCGGGAGCCTAAATAATATTGGCGATCTGCTTCCTGCATTTTTTTGTCGAAGGCATTTTTGTCCTGAAAATCATGCAGAAGATGCGTCATAAACCAGCTAAAGCGTTCACCTTTCCATACCCGGTTCAGCGCCAACTGCGAGTAGCGGCTGAGCAAATCGGCGCGCCCTTGGTGGTAATATTGCCGCAAAATTCGCCACAGATAGTTCACATCCGACACCGCCAAATTCAGCCCTTTTGCCCCCGTCGGCGGCACGATATGTGCGGCATCGCCGACGAGAAACATTCGGCCATATTGCATCGGTTCCACCACATAACTGCGCAATGGTGCGATGCTCTTTTCAAGTGAGTGACCAGTCACTAACTTTTGGCTTAATTCAGCGGGCAAGCGGCGCTTTAGCTCGCCCCAGAAGCGTTCGTCCGACCATTGTTCAACGTGCTCCGTCAGCGGAACCTGCAAATAGTAGCGGCTTCTTGTTAGTGAGCGCTGACTACACAGCACAAACCCGCGTTCATGGTGCGCGTAAATCAGCTCAGGGTTAACCGGCGGCGTATCTGACAGCAACCCCAGCCAGCCAAATGGCCAGATGCTTTCATATTCGCGCAGCGTATCTCGTGGAATACTCTGGCGCGACACGCCATGAAAACCATCACAACCCGCCACGAAATCACACGTCAGTCGGCACACCTCACCGTTTTTCACAAAGGTGACATACGGCTTATCACTTTTCAGATCATGCAATGCCACCTGCTCCACGCCATAAATAATCGGCGCGCCGCAGGCCTCGCGGGCTTCCATCAAATCACGCGTGACTTCCGTTTGCCCGTACACCATCACGCTTTTACCGCGAGTCAGTTCGCTCAACGGCACTGGAATACGTTGCCCGGCAAACAGAAATTCAACGCCATGATGTACCAAGCCTTCGGCATCCATTCGGCGGGAAACCCCAGCCTCACGCAGCAGCTCAACCGTACCGTTTTCCAAAATGCCCGCGCGAATTCGCCCCAGCACGTACTCTGGCGTTTGCCGCTCAAGAATGACGGTCTTAATGCCAGCGTTGTGCAACAACTGCCCCAGCAATAGCCCAGAAGGCCCAGCACCGATAATGGCGACTTGCGTGTTCATAGGGTGACCTCACATCATGGTTAATTATTTGTTTAATTTATGTATTAATAAAGTTTCACGATGCATTTTTGATAACTCAGCAACGAAAAAGAAGGCCAGAATCCGTTCAAAAATTGCACTTTCCAACAGTTTTATAAAAGTGTGGGCAGCATCAACTCTTAGGCGTAACGCCGTTCCACCGCCGATTTTTTGCACATAGTTTGATCCTGTCTGGATAAGCGCTCCGCGTTATTCAGGTACAAGTAGATGATGGAACAGGCGTTTTTGATAGCGGGACTGTTATGGAAGCAGATCAATCGGAACAACGTATCGTTACCCGCCTTTGTATCCAGTGCGGGCTATTTCTTTTGCAGCATGGAGCTGAAAGCGCGTTAGTCGAGGAACTGTCAACGCGGCTGGGGCGTGCGTTAGGGATGGATAGCGTCGAAAGCGCCATTTCATCCAACGCCATCGTGCTCTCAACGATTAAAGACGGGGTGTGCCTCACTTCCACGCGCAAAAACAGCGATCGTGGGATCAACATGCACGTGGTCACCGAAGTGCAGCACATCGTTATCATGGCCGAGCACAAACTGCTGGACTACAAAGACGTCGGCAAACGCTTTACGCAAATAAAGCCGCTGCGCTACCCGCGCTGGCAGGTGGTGCTGATGGTTGGGCTGTCGTGCGCCTGTTTTTGCAAATTGAATAATGGCGGCTGGGACGGCGCGTTTATTACCTTCTGCGCCAGCACTATCGCGATGTACATTCGCCAGGTGTTGACGCATCGCTCCATGCACCCGCAGATTAATTTCTGCCTCACCGCATTCGTCGCCACCACCGTTTCCGGGCTGATGCTCAATCTGCCTGTATTTCATCAAACATCCACGGTTTCTATGGCAGCGAGCGTCCTGCTACTGGTGCCTGGTTTTCCGCTGATTAACGCCGTGGCGGATATGTTCAAAGGGCATATCAACACCGGCCTGGCGCGCTGGGCCATCGCCAGTCTACTGACGCTGGCGACCTGCATTGGCGTGGTAATGGCCATGACGATATGGGGGTTACGCGGATGGGCATAATCGATTTTATCCTGCTGCTGATACAAGATATGTTGCTGTCGGCTATCCCTGCCGTGGGCTTTGCGATGGTATTCAACGTCCCGCAGCGTGCGCTGTCCTGGTGTGCTTTGCTGGGTGCTATCGGCCATGCTTCGCGTTTTGGCATGATGAGCGCGGGTTTTAACATCGAATGGGCCACCTTTTTGGCGGCACTACTGGTTGGCAGCATTGGCATTGAATGGTCGCGCTGGTATTTGGCGCATCCTAAGATTTTTACCGTGGCGGCGGTCATCCCCATGTTCCCCGGCATTTCAGCCTATACGGCGATGATCTCGGCGGTCAAAATCAGCCATTTTGGCTATTCCGAAGAGATGATGATCACCTTATTAAGCAACTTCCTGAAAGCGTCGTCTATTGTTGGCGCGCTGTCCATTGGCCTGTCGATCCCCGGCCTGTGGCTATATCGCAAGCGCCCACGGGTGTAACGCTGGGGGCGGTACAGGAGAGTGCCGCCCATCCTGAAGCTTGTGCTACTATGTGCAGTATTACTGCGGATTTCCCGCACCCTTCCCGTTATTTTTTCAGTATTGAGATAGTGTTATGTCTTCTCGTATTTTAACGCCCAATGTGATTGGTATTGACGCCTTCGTTGCCGATCCCGTTGCTATTCTTGCGCAGACTCAAGGCGGCGCAGTCGCGGTGTTTGCCAATAATACGCCTGCGTTCTATGCCATTACGCAGGAACGGCTGGCGCAGCTGCTGGCACTGGAAGAAAAGCTATCCCGTCCAGGCAGCGACGTGGCACTGGATGCCCAGTTTTTTGAGGAGCCCACCGCCGCGCCGGTTGCCGTTCCGATGGGAAAATTTGCCATGTACGCGGGCTGGCAGCCCGATGCAGAATTTTTGCGCCTTTCCGCACTGTGGGGAATTGCGCTGAGCGAGCCGGTTACTCCAGAAGAGTTGGCCTCATTCGTCGCTTACTGGCAGGCGGAAGGAAAAGTATTCCATCACGTACAATGGCAGCAAAAACTAGCGCGCAGTGTGCAGATGAGCCGGGCAAATAATAACGGCCCAATGCGGCGCGACATCAACGCGGTCAGCGAGCCTGACAGCCATATTCCACCCGGTTTCAGAGGTTGAGCATGAAAGACGTTGGCGAATTAATGAAGCGCCTGCAAAAGATGATGCCGGCGCATATTGAACCCGCTTTTAAAACAGGTGAAGAGCTCTTAGCCTGGCAGAAGGAACAGGGCGAGCTGCGCGCAGCCGCACTGGCACGAGAAAACCGGGCGATGAAAATGCAGCGCACGTTTAACCGTTCAGGTATTCGTCCGCTGCATCAAAACTGCTCGTTCGATAACTATCGAGTTGAAAACGAAGGCCAGATGAACGCCCTGGCGAAAGCCCGGCAGTATGTTGATGAGTTCGACGGCAACATCGCCAGCTTTATTTTCTCCGGCAAGCCCGGCACGGGTAAAAATCACCTCGCCGCAGCCATCTGTAATGAACTGCTGCTGCGCGGTAAATCGGTGCTGATTATCACCGTTGCCGACATTATGTCGGCCATGAAAGAGACTTTCAGCAACCGCGAAACCAGCGAAGAACAACTGCTGAGCGACCTCAGTAATGTGGATTTGCTGGTGATTGATGAAATTGGGATGCAGACCGAATCCCGCTATGAAAAAGTGATCATCAACCAAATTGTCGATCGTCGCTCATCATCGAAGCGCCCAACGGGGATGCTCACCAACAGCAATCTGGACGAGATGAACAAGCTGTTAGGCGAGCGCGTGATGGATCGTATGCGTCTTGGCAATAGCCTGTGGGTTATCTTCAACTGGGAAAGTTATCGCAGCCGTGTAACAGGCAAAGAGTATTGAGATAAATCTGACGAATGACAGGCGTATACTCACGCGATGACTTTTAATAGCACATATGAGTACATCCCATGAAATCAGTAAAATCGATGTTGTGCCGCGTAATTCTCGCCAGCGCTTTTGTTTCTACCGCAGCGAGCGCGGTATCGTTACAAGATCTTAGCAGCGCCGCAAGCCAGCTTGGCGGCGGCAGCACCTCGCAGAGCGGCGGGACATCTCTTGCTTCACTGACCAGCCTGCTCAACGGCGGCAACCAGTCGCTGAGCGCTGGTAGCATGAACAACGCCGCCGGGATTATGCAGTACTGCGCACAGCAGAAACTGACTTCTGTGACCAACGCCGATAATCTGAAAAATCAGGTGCTGGATAAACTGGGCCTCAACACTCAGGCAGAGCAAAAACAGGATACCGGCTATATGGAAGGTATTCAGGGTCTGCTGAATGCCAAAAATGGCAAACAGATTGACCTCGATGCTCTGGGTAACACTGAGCTTGGCAAAAAAGTGAAAACCAAAGCCTGTGATCTGGTTTTAAAACAGGGCGCTAGCTTCCTTTCCTGATCCTATTTTTGCTGCGAATAGGTGCTTAAATCCCCCTGTTCGCAGCAGTTCCCTACCAGAAACATGCTTATTTCTAAACCAATTCTGAGTAACAACACACTTTCATCACGATAGAATTGCAGACAGGTGACAGCACAATTACATTGTGATGTTAATTTCTGTGTAGCCAGAAAACCTGGCGCTGTTGAGGACGTGTAGTGTCAGAGTTGTTATCCATCGCACTTTTTCTGGCTTCCATTGCGATTTATGCCTGGAAAGCAGGGCGTAATACCTGGTGGTTTGCCGCCACCCTAACCGTACTGGGCCTGTTTGTGGTCCTGAATATTACCCTGTACGCCAGTGACTACTTCACTGGTGATGGCATCAATGATGCGGTTCTCTACACCCTCACCAACAGCCTGACCGGCGCTGGCGTCAGCAAATATATTCTGCCAGGACTGGGGCTTATTGCCGCTTTGGTTGGTGTTTTTGGCGCGCTGGGCTGGCTTTTACGTCGCCGCCGCCATCACCCTCATCATTTTGGCTATAGCCTGCTGGCGCTGGTGCTGGCCGTCGGTTCTGTCGATGCCAGCCCAGCGTTCCGCCAGATTAGCGAGCTGGTAAAATCGCAATCTCGCGACGGCGATCCTGACTTTGCGGACTATTATAAAGAGCCGTCAAAGACGATTCCCAAACCGAAGCTGAACCTCGTTTATATCTACGGTGAAAGCCTTGAGCGCACCTATTTTAACGACCAGGCATTCCCGGAGTTAACCCCTGAATTAGGCGCGCTGAAAAACCAGAGTCTCGACTTTAGCCACACCATGCAGCTACCGGGAACCGACTACACCATCGCGGGAATGGTCGCGTCACAGTGCGGTATTCCTCTGTTCGCGCCGTTTGAGGGTAACGCGTCTGCGTCACTGTCGAGCTTCTTCCCGCAAAATATCTGTCTTGGCGATATCCTGAAAAACTCCGGCTACGAAAACTATTTCGTACAGGGCGCGAACCTGCGTTTTGCCGGTAAAGACGTGTTCCTGAAATCCCACGGCTTCGACTATCTGTACGGCGCGGAAGAACTTAAAACCACCGTTGCTGACCCTAACTACAAAAACGATTGGGGCTACTACGACGACACCGTGCTGGACGAAGCATGGAAAAAATTTGAAGCCCTCTCACGCGAAGGGAAACGTTTCTCGCTGTTCACCTTAACCGTGGATACCCATCACCCGGATGGTTTTATTTCCCGCAGCTGTAACCGCAAACGCTACGACATCAACGGTAAAGCCAACCAGTCATTTAGCGCGGTGGCGTGCAGCCAGGAAAACATTGCTGAATTTATCAATAAAATCAAAGCATCGCCGTGGTTTAAAAACACCATTATCGTGGTTTCATCAGACCACCTGGCGATGAAAAACACCGCCTGGGATGAGCTGAACAAGCAAGACCGCAGCAACCTGTTCTTCGTGCTGCGCGGCGATAAGCCGGACGAGCAAGATACGCTGGCAGTGAAACGTAACACGATGGATAACGGTGCGACGGTGCTGGATTTGCTCGGCGGTGATAACTATATCGGCCTGGGCCGCAGCAGCCTTTCCGGCGAGTCGCTGTCTGAAGTGTTCCTTAACATGAAAGAGAAAGTGCTGGCATGGAAGCCAGACGTAATTCGGCTGTGGAACTTCCCGAAAGAGATCAAAAACTTTTCGATTGATACGCAGAAAAACATGATTTCGTTCTCCGGCAGCCACTTCCGTCTGCCGCTGCTGTTGCGCGTGTCCGAC
Source organism: Kluyvera fluvialis (assembly GCF_059725275.1). Lineage (NCBI taxonomy): Bacteria > Pseudomonadati > Pseudomonadota > Gammaproteobacteria > Enterobacterales > Enterobacteriaceae > Kluyvera > Kluyvera fluvialis. The sequence goes on from NZ_AP046142.1 coordinate 4,270,536, forward strand.
AACCGTGTAGAACCGCTGCCGGAAAGCGAATACTCCGCGCCGCTGCGCTATCAACTGGCGGATTTTGCCCCACGAGACAACTTCGTCTGGATTGACCGTTGCTACAAGATGGCACGGCAGTGGGCGCTCCATTTGGCGCTCTTGACCGACTGGTGCGTCTCACAAGGGCAGTTGGGTGGCGAACAGCGCGTACAGCACGTTGATAAAACGCAATGGAACGGCAAAACCGCCTTTAAAGACACGGTTATCGACATGCTGCGCTACAAAGGCAACGTGGATTCGCTGAAAACCGTGGATAACGATATTCGCTATAAAGCCGACAGCTTTATCTTCAACGTGGCGGGCGCGCCGGAAGAGGTAAAAAGCTTCAGCGGCATTTCACGCCCAGAATCCTGGGGGCGCTGGTCTAACGCGCAGTTGGGCAAAGCGGTGAAAATTGAGTATCAGCACCCGCTGCCGAAGCAATTTGATCTGGTGATTACCGCGAAAGCCTTCGGCCCGAACGCCGATAAACCGATTCCCGTCCGCGTAGGCAATCACGAGCAGACGCTGGTGCTCGGCCATGACATCACCACAACCACGCTGCATTTTGAGAACCCATCGAATGCCAGTACGCTGATCATCGAGCCACCAGACCCACAGTTCACCAACGAAGGGAATATTCTCGGCCACTCGCCGCGTAAGCTGGGCATTGGCATGGTGGAGATTAAAGTCGTGGCTTCTGAAGGTTAATTCTCCCTCGCGCCTGGTAGGTTCCACGCCGCCAGGCGCTTTTTATGCAGGTTCTCATGACGTTTACTTTTCGCGCCACAACTGCGGCTGATACCGCCAAACTCCCCGCCATTGAACGCGCCGCCGGGCAGCGCTTTCGCCAGCTTGCAGAGCTGGCGTGGATTGCCGACGCTCCGGTGATTTCCGTTGCCGAGCACCAGCGCTACACCGCCAATGCGATGAGCTGGCTGGCTTTGGCTGACGCCCTGCCGGTGGGTTTTGTGCTGGCGGAAGCTCTCGACGACTCACTATTTATTGCTGAGATTTCACTGCATACGGCGTGGCAAGGCCAGGGGCTGGGCCGCCAGTTACTGGCTTATGTGATTGAACAGGCAAGAGAACGGGGGTTTAGCTCGCTGTCGCTGACAACGTTTTGCGACGTGGCGTGGAATGCGCCGTGGTATGCGCGAATGGGGTTTGAAATTCTGCCAGAAGCGTCGCTTTCGCAGGCGCTACGGCAGAAAAGAGAAGCTGAAACCGCGCACGGGTTAGCGTATGAATCACGCTGCGCCATGCGCCTGATGCTTCGTTAACGCGCCCGGAAAAGACGCGGAGGAGTTAGAAAGTTTCCCAGTTTTCCCCGTTTTCAATCGTCACCGGTTTGCGCTGCGCATTGGCGGCGGGAGCCGTCACACTGGATTTTTCACGCGCGGCATTCGCCTGGTTCTGCTGAATACGGAACACGGCTACGGCTTGTGTCAGATGGTTGGCCTGTTCTTCCAGCGCAACCGCTGCTGCCGCAGACTCCTCCACCAACGAGGCGTTCTGCTGCGTGACACGGTCCATCTCAGCAACCGCCAGCCCGACCTGATCAATACCACGGCTTTGCTCGTCAGACGCTGACGCAATTTCGCCCATAATATCGGTCACGCGGGTAACGGCATTCACAATCTCATCCATCGTTTCACCAGCGCTTTCCACCAGCGTAGAACCCTGGTCAACACGGTTTACCGAGTCTTCAATCAGGCTCTTAATTTCACGCGCCGCTTGAGCACTGCGCTGCGCCAGGTTACGAACTTCACCAGCAGCCGCCACAGGCCGTGTGACGCACAGCCGTCACGCTCCCCTGCCGTGACGTTGCGCGCAATCGCATCGGCGTGTGGTTTTGAAAATCCGTTCGAGTACAACACCTCAAAGGCCAGCTCATAAGCGTCATTGAGCGCGAGGTTTACCGTAGTCATGTTCTTCTCCGTAATGTAGGACTGGCATAAAGCGTAGACGGATGTGCAGGTTTTACTTAGGCTAACAAAGTGATTTAAATCACGTTTTTCCGACTCGCAGGCGATGTTCCAGCCAAACTCTACCACGCCTTTTCCCCGATGCGCAGACTGAACTTTTGTGCCCATTCTGCTTAAATGCGCGCCTTTCCGGCTCCGTAGGTAGCGAAAATCTTCAGCAAAATCTCAGAGCAAAAAAACTTGAGATCTCAATCACATATTTCCGCGTTGTTCAGACCTTACTCAACCGCTTATTCCCCTACATAACCGCTCACCCTGCACATTTAACCACTCGCCCATTTACCCAACTTTACGCGCGCGTATGTCTGGCAAGCTAGGAGTCAGAATCAATACCGACCTCCTCAACCCCAAACTCAAAAACAACGGCAGCTTCGGCTGATTATTAATCTTAAAAAACCAGGTTTTACTATGGATACCAAAAAGCTATTCAAGCACATACCCTGGGTGATTCTCGGAATCATCGGTGCATTTTGCCTCTCGGTTGTCGCCCTGCGTCGCGGTGAGCACGTCAGTGCCCTGTGGATAGTCGTGGCGTCAGTTTCCGTTTATCTGGTGGCATATCGCTACTACAGTCTGTACATCGCTCAAAAGGTGATGAAACTTGACCCCACGCGCGCAACACCGGCGGTCATTAATAACGATGGCCTGAACTACGTGCCGACCAACCGCTATGTGTTGTTCGGCCACCACTTTGCGGCGATTGCCGGTGCTGGCCCGTTGGTCGGCCCGGTTCTGGCGGCGCAGATGGGTTACCTGCCAGGCACGCTGTGGCTGCTCGCAGGCGTCGTGCTAGCCGGTGCGGTGCAGGACTTTATGGTGCTGTTTATCTCCACGCGCCGTAACGGTTCATCGCTGGGGGAAATGGTCAAAGAAGAGATGGGCCGCGTGCCGGGTTCTATTGCCCTGTTCGGCTGCTTCCTGATTATGATTATCATCCTGGCGGTACTGGCGCTGATTGTTGTTAAAGCGCTGGCAGAAAGCCCGTGGGGCGTCTTTACCGTGTGCTCAACAGTGCCAATTGCGCTGTTCATGGGGATCTACATGCGCTTTATTCGCCCAGGACGCGTGGGCGAAGTGTCGGTGATTGGTATCGTGCTGTTGGTTGCCTCCATCTGGTTCGGCGGCGTCATTGCCCACGACCCATACTGGGGCCCGGCGCTGACCTTTAAAGACACCACCATTACCTTTGCCCTGATCGGTTACGCCTTTATCTCTGCGCTGCTGCCGGTATGGCTGATTCTGGCGCCGCGTGACTACCTCGCCACCTTCCTGAAAATTGGCGTTATCGTTGGCCTGGCGTTGGGTATCGTTATCCTCAACCCGGATCTGAAAATGCCAGCAGTGACTCAGTACATCGACGGTACTGGCCCGCTGTGGAAAGGCGCGCTGTTCCCATTCCTGTTTATCACCATCGCCTGTGGCGCGGTGTCTGGCTTCCATGCGCTGATCGCCTCCGGCACAACGCCGAAGCTGCTGGCGTGTGAAACTGACGCACGTTTCATCGGTTATGGCGCAATGCTGATGGAGTCCTTCGTGGCGATTATGGCGCTGGTTGCCGCCTCCATCATCGAGCCAGGCCTCTACTTTGCGATGAACACCCCACCAGCAGGCCTGGGTATCACCATGCCAAACCTGCATGAGATGGGCGGTGAAAACGCCGCGCTGATTGCCGCACAACTGAAAGATGTGACGGCTCACGCAGCGGCAACCGTCAGCTCCTGGGGCTTTGTGATTTCGCCTGAGCAAATCCTGCAAACGGCGAAAGATATCGGTGAACCATCGGTACTGAACCGCGCCGGTGGCGCTCCAACGCTGGCGGTAGGTATCGCTCACGTGTTCCACAAAGTGCTGCCAATGGCAGACATGGGCTTCTGGTATCACTTCGGTATCCTGTTTGAAGCGCTGTTCATCCTGACCGCACTCGACGCCGGTACTCGTGCAGGCCGTTTTATGCTGCAAGACCTGCTGGGTAACTTTGTTCCGTTCCTGAAGAAAACCGACTCTCTGGTGGCGGGCGTTGTCGCCACTGCGGGCTGTGTTGGCCTGTGGGGTTATCTGCTGTATCAAGGCGTGGTTGACCCGCTGGGCGGCGTTAAGAGCCTGTGGCCGCTGTTCGGTATCTCTAACCAGATGCTGGCAGCCGTAGCGCTGGTGCTGGGTACGGTGATTCTGGTCAAAATGAAACGCACCAAGTATGTGTGGGTGACTATTGTTCCGGCGGTTTGGCTGCTTATCTGCACCACCTGGGCGCTGGGTCTGAAACTGTTCAGCACCAACCCGCAGATGGAAGGCTTCTTCTACATGGCGAACCAGTACAAAGAGAAGATTGCCAGCGGCGGTGAACTGACGGCGCAGCAAATAGCCAACATGAACCATATCGTTATCAACAACTACACCAACGCAGGCCTGAGTATTCTGTTCCTGGTGGTGGTGTACAGCATCATCTTCTACGGTTTCAAAACCTGGATGCAGGTGCGCAATAACGATAAACGCACCGACAAAGAAACGCCTTACGTTCCTGTGCCGGAAGGCGGCGTGAAGACTTCTTCGCACCATTAAAAAACCTGGCGGGTGGCGCTGCGCTTACCCGCCCTACACAGACCCTGTAGGCCCGGTAAGCGTAGCGCCACCGGGCTTTTTCTATCTGGATGGCACAATGTTTGGTAACTTAGGTCAGGCAAAAAAATACCTCGGTCAGGCGGCAAAGATGCTGATTGGCATCCCGGACTACGACAACTACGTTGAGCACATGAAAGCCACGCACCCGGATAAACCGTACATGACCTACGAAGAATTTTTCCGCGAGCGGCAACAGGCGCGCTACGGCGGAGATGGTAAAGGCGGCATTCGCTGCTGTTAAAGGAGAGAACATGACCCCGATTGCAGTTACCCTACTTACCGGTTTTCTCGGCGCTGGCAAAACCACGCTACTGCGCCATATCCTTAACGAGCAGCACGGCCTCAAAATCGCGGTTATCGAAAACGAGTTCGGAGAAGTCTCCGTTGACACCCAGCTTATCGGCGACCGCGCCACGCAAATTAAAACGCTGACCAACGGCTGCATCTGCTGCTCACGCGCCAACGAACTGGAAGATGCGCTGCTCGATCTTCTCGACAGCCGCGATCGCGGTGACATTGCGTTCGACCGTCTGGTTATTGAGTGCACTGGCATGGCCGACCCCGGCCCGATTATTCAGACCTTTTTCTCCCATGACGTGCTGTGCGAACGCTATCTGCTGGACGGCGTCATTGCGCTGGTCGATGCAGTACACGCCGACGACCAGATGAACCAATTCACGATTGCTCAATCACAAATAGGCTACGCAGACCGCATCCTGCTGACCAAAACCGACGTCGCCGGTGATAGCGAAAAGCTGCGCGAACGCCTGGCGCGTATCAACGCCCGCGCCCCGATTTACACCGTGATTCACGGTGATATCGACCTTGAGCCATTATTTAACACCAGCGGTTTTATGCTGGAAGAAAACGTATTAGCGAGCAAACCGCGCTTCCACTTTATCGCCGACAAACAAAACGACGTGGCGTCGATTGTGGTCGAGCTGGATTATCCGGTAGATATCAGCGAGGTTTCCCGCGTGATGGAAAACCTGCTGCTGCAATTCGCCGACAAACTGCTGCGCTACAAAGGGATGCTGTGGATAGACGGCGAACCTAACCGCCTGCTGTTCCAGGGCGTTCAGCGCCTGTACAGCGCCGACTGGGACCGCCCGTGGGGCGACGAAACACCGCGCAGTCAACTGGTGTTTATTGGCATACAGTTGCCAGAAGAAGAAATACGGGCGGCGTTTGCCGGGCTGAAAAAATAATGCGTATCAAGGCCATCACAAAATGATGGCCTCCTGAGCAGATACAGCACTCTCTACTCACCGTTACCATATTATTCACTCCAACTACGCACCACTGCATAATGACAAATACAAGCTACCTTAACCACGAGGGGATATTATATTCCGGCAAAAGCTCCACAATATAAGAATCTCTCCTGTCACTCCCTTTTTTACAAGTGAGTTCATAGAAACCCCATTTATCATTTTTATCAGAATAAAAGACAGTATATTTATTGGTATTAAAACCAAAATATTTTTCGTTTTTATTCTTCACTTTCAGCTCACCGCATTTTGCTTCATCGCGCCATTCATGATTGATGGTCTTTTTTAACACAAAATAAGCAACATCACCAATTAACCTAGGTACAAGCAGAAACAAAAACATAGACATAATAAAGGCACCCGTTAATGTAAAGATTCGATACCCTTTTGCTTTATCGCCGTAACGCAGAAATAGTCCATAGCAAATAGGTTGTGATAACCACAAGAAAAACATAAGAAATGCGGTGGCTTTCCAACAATATTCCAACCATGGAGATGAGGATAGCTCCAGATTACTAATTTGCCAAAAAATGCTAGCTGAGTAGCTACTAGTAAATGCGAAAACACCTGAAAAAACGGTAAAAGCTAAGCCAATTATTTTAAGGGTTTTTGCTGTATTATTCCTTGCAAGATCTAAAACAGTCAATATACTGCTGATGAGGATTAGAATTGAAAATAAAATTGCCAAACCATACGTCATTGCGTTAAAGAAAACATTCGCCGACAACAATAAAATTAAAAAAAACAACCATGCTGTTAACGATAGACAACCAGCAAGCCGAGTCAATAAATGGTTGTTATTTGTCCGTACAAAGAAAGCGATATACTCCCTAATACGTACTTCCTGCGTACAAGAAAATATAAGAATAAATAAAAATAGAAGTGCAACCAGGTAACTTTTTAAAGGAAATTTATACGGAATTAAATAGATTGCGATCAAGCCGTAGATTACCACCGCAGCATCTAGTTTTTTTTGTTTTAAATGCCGAAAAAAAGGCCTCAAAATCTGAAAAATTTCCATATTAAAACCTCATGTGTTTGGGTATAGCATTCACTAATGTATCTAAAACAGAGAGTTAACACTAATAATGCACATAGAGTGTAATGATTTCACCTAATTTTCTGTGTAGAATTTGTGCATTGATACTTGATGAGAATCCCCAATGGCTGAACTGAACCTGAATACCCTAACGGAAGCAGACATCATCACCAAACGCATTATGCCCGCGGTCGTTCGCGCAGGGTGGGATGATACGGTACAGATCAGACAAGAGGTTAAACTCCGGGACGGAAAGGTCATCGTACGCGGTAAGATGGCGGCACGGCGGAAGGTCAAATCTGCCGATATCGTGCTGTATCACAAATTAAACATGCCGCTGGCGGTGATCGAAGCTAAAGCCAATAAGCATGAAATCGGCAAAGGTATGCAACAGGCGCTGGGTTATGCCCATCTGCTGGATGTTCCCTTTGCATTTGCTTCCAACGGCGATGGTTTTATCTTCCACGATAAAACCGCAACCGGTGCGATTGAACGAGAAATTACCCTCGACGAATTCCCAACGCCTGACGAATTGTGGCAAAAATTCTGCCAGTGGAAAGGTTACACCGCCGCGCAAATGCCGATCGTCACCCAGGATTATTACAACGACGGCAGCGAAAAGCGGCTGCGCTACTACCAGCTTCAGGCCATCAACAAAACGCTGGAGGCTGTGTCTAACGGGCAAAACAGATTGTTGCTGGTGATGGCAACAGGAACCGGTAAAACGCTGACGGCATTTCATATCATCTGGCGTTTATGGCAATCAGGCGTTAAAAAACGCATCTTGTTCCTGGCTGACCGAAACGTCCTTGTTGACCAGACCCGACTTGATGACTTTCAGCCTTTCGGCTCCGCGATGACCAAAATCACCGGGCGTACTCTCGACCCCGCTTTCGAAATCCATCTTGCGCTCTATCAAGCGTTAACCGGCAATGAAGAACATCAAAAAGCCTTTAAGCAGGTTTCGCCGGATTTCTTTGATCTGATTATCATCGACGAATGCCACCGCTGTAGCGCCTCTGAAGACAGCGCCTGGCGTGAAATTCTGGATTATTTCAGCTCCGCCACCCAGATTGGTATGACCGCCACGCCGAAGGAAACTCACGAGGTCTCCAATAGCGACTACTTTGGCGATCCTATTTACACTTATTCGTTGAAAGAAGGGATCGAGGACGGATTCCTCGCCCCTTACAAAGTGGTTCGCGTCGATATTGATGTTGATTTACAGGGCTGGCGGCCCGTACGCGGCCAGAGCGACCTCAACGGTGAACTGATTGACGACCGAATCTATAACCAGAAAGATTTTGATCGCACCATGATCATCGACGAGCGGACTGAACTGGTGGCGAAAACTATTACCGATTACCTCAAACGCACCAATCCGATGGATAAAACCATCGTTTTTTGCGAAGACATTCCGCATGCTGAACGCATGCGCCGGGCGCTGATCAACCTCAACCCGGAGAGGGTAAAACGTAACGATAAATACGTGATGAAAATCACCGGGGATGACGAAGAAGGGAAAGGCCAGCTCCAGAATTTCAGCGACAAGAAAAAAGAATGGCCGGTGATTGTGACCACCTCAGAACTCATGACTACCGGCGTAAACGTTAAGACCTGCAAACTGATCGTGCTGGACCAAACCATCCGCTCGATGACCAAATTTAAACAGATCATTGGCCGGGGTACCCGCATCGAAGAAAACTACGGCAAACTGTGGTTCACCATTCTTGATTTCAAAAAGGCCACTGAACTGTTTGCCGACGAGCGGTTTGACGGTATCCCGGAAAAAGTGATGGAAGCCACGCCAGATGACATTGCGGACCCGGACTCCGGGTTCAACGAAACGCTGGATGAAGATACGCCTGACGTCTTTGCCGATGAAGATATCAACGGAGCAGACGAAGATCCGGCCTCCTACACTACCCGCCCGATGGACGGCTCCGGGCCATTGCCGGAAGAGGAAGACAACCGGGTCCGTAAATTCCATATTAACGGCGTCACCGTTGGCGTGGTCTCGCAACGCGTCCAGTATTACGACGCCGATGGCAGGCTGGTCACCGAATCCTTCAAAGATTACACCCGCAAAACCGTGCTCAAAGAGTGCGCCTCACTGGATGATTTTGTCCAGAAATGGCAAGATGCTGACCGTAAGGCGGCGGTGATCAAAGAGCTAGAATTACAGGGCATCCTTTGGGATGTTCTGGCGGAAGAGGTGGGCAAAGATCTTGACCCGTTCGACATGCTCTGTCATGTGGTGTATGGTCAGCCGCCGCTCACGCGCAAAGAGCGCGCAGACAACGTTCGCAAGCGTAATTATTTCACCAAATATTCCGATGCCGCCCAGGCCGTGCTCAGCAATCTGCTGGACAAATACGCCGATGCGGGCGTGGAAGAAATCGAGAATATTCAGGTGCTGAAGCTTAAGCCGTTCGACCAGATGGGCACTCTACAGGAGATCATCACCGACGGCTTTGGTGACAAAGGCACCTATATGCAGGCAGTGAGCGACCTGGAAAGCGAAATTTACCAGCTTCCTCCCCGCTCCGCCTGAACATCCTGATTACGCCACCTGCGGCCCGTCTGCCGCAGGTGGCTTTGTTTTTTTATAAAGGGACGACCCCATGTCAATCAGCTCGGCTATCAAATCATTACAAGACATCATGCGCAAAGATGCAGGCGTCGATGGAGACGCACAGCGTCTGGGTCAGCTCTCCTGGTTACTGTTCCTGAAGATCTTCGACGCCCAGGAGCAGGCGCTGGAAATCGAGCAGGAAAAATACAGGCTGCCCATGCCGGAGCGCTACCTGTGGCGCAACTGGGCGGCCGATAACGAAGGGATCACTGGCGATAAACTGCTGGCGTTCGTCAACGACGACCTGTTTCCGACGCTGAAAGATCTGCCCGCGCAGATCGATATCAACCCGCGCGGCTATGTGGTTAAGCAGGCGTTCAGCGATGCCTATAACTATATGAAAAACGGCACCCTGCTGCGTCAGGTGATCAACAAGCTGAACGAGATCGATTTTACCCGCGCCAGCGAGCGTCATCTGTTCGGCGATATCTATGAACAAATCCTCAAGGATCTCCAGGCCGCAGGCAACGCGGGTGAATTCTACACCCCACGCGCCGTGACCCGTTTTATGGTCGATCGCGTCGATCCTAAGGTCGGCGAGTCGATTATGGATCCAGCCTGCGGTACTGGCGGCTTCCTCGCCTGCGCGTTTGACCACGTGAAAAACAACTATGCGCACACGGTGGCTGACCGCCAGATCCTGCAAAAACAGATCCACGGCGTGGAAAAGAAACAGTTGCCGCACCTGCTCTGCACCACCAATATGCTGCTGCACGGCATTGAAGTACCGGTACAGATCCGCCACGATAACACCCTCAACAAGCCGCTCTCCTCCTGGGACGAGCAGATGGATGTGATTATCACCAACCCTCCGTTCGGCGGCACCGAAGAAGACGGCATTGAGAAGAACTTCCCTTCCGATATGCAGACCCGCGAAACGGCGGATCTTTTCCTGCAACTGATCGTTGAAGTGCTGGCGAAAAACGGCCGCGCGGCGGTGGTGCTGCCGGACGGCACGCTGTTTGGCGAAGGCGTGAAAACCAAGATCAAAAAGCTGCTCACCGAGGAGTGCAACCTGCACACCATCGTGCGTCTGCCGAACGGCGTGTTTAACCCGTACACCGGGATCAAAACCAACCTGCTGTTCTTTACCAAAGGCCAGCCGACCAAGGACATCTGGTTCTACGAGCACCCGTACCCGGCAGGCGTGAAGAACTACAGCAAAACCAAGCCGATGAAGTTTGAAGAATTCCAGGCCGAGATCGACTGGTGGGGCAACGAGGCCGACGGCTTCGCCAGCCGCGTCGAGAACGAGCAGGCGTGGAAGGTCAGCATCGACGAGGTGATTGCCCGCAACTTCAACCTTGATATCAAGAACCCACACCAGGCAGAAACCGTCAGCCACGACCCGGATGAACTGCTGGCGCAGTACGCGAAGCAGCAGGAAGAAATCCGGACCCTGCGCCACCAACTGCGCGATATTCTCGGCGCGGCGCTCTCCGGCAAGGAGGCCAACTGATGGCGGTGGAAAAACTGATTGTTGACCATATTGATACCTGGACCACGGCGCTGCAAACCCGCTCCACCGCCGGGCGCGGTAGCTCGGGTAAGATTGACCTGTACGGCATTAAGAAGCTGCGCGAGCTGATTCTGGAGCTGGCGGTGCGCGGCAAGCTGGTACCGCAGGATCCGAACGATGAACCGGCGTCTGAGTTGCTGAAACGCATTGCAGCGGAAAAAGCCGAGCTGGTGAAGCTGGGGAAAATTAAAAAGCCCAAGCCGCTGCCGGAGATTAGCGAGGAGGAGAAACCGTTTGAGCTACCGGTGGGGTGGGAGTGGGTAACACTGGCGACCGTAGGTGAAATAGTCGGTGGAGGTACGCCAAAGTCAGATAATCCACAATACTGGGCCAAAAATGGTATTAAGTGGCTTACTCCAGCAGATCTCTACGGGCTCAAAGGGAAGTACATTTCGTCTGGAACCCGTGATATTTCACCCGCAGGACTGTCAAACTCATCAGCTAGGTTAATGCCAAAAGGGAGTGTACTTTTCTCTAGCCGAGCACCAATTGGATATGTCGCGATAGCCGATGCAGAACTATCTACAAACCAGGGTTTTAAATCTTGTGTTCCATATATCAAAGAGAGTGCAGAATATATATATTACTTCCTAATGGCATCCGCAAAAAAAATAGATGCAGAGGCAAGTGGAACCACATTTAAAGAAGTCTCAGGGGCAATTGTATCGAAAATATTATTTCCTTTGCCGCCATTGAGTGAACAACTAAAAATCGTCTCAAGGGCAAATGAACTCATGTCCCTCTGTGACCAACTGGAACAGCACTCCCTGACTAGTCTGGACGCCCATCAGCAGCTGGTTGAAACCCTGCTAACCACGCTAACCGACAGCCACAACGCCGAGGAACTGGCCGAAAACTGGGCGCGTATCAGCGAGCATTTCGACACGCTGTTTACCACCGAAGCCAGCATTGACGCCTTAAAACAGACCATTCTACAACTGTCGGTGATGGGTAAACTGGTGCCGCAGGATCCGAACGACGAACCGGCCTCTGAACTGCTCAAACGTATTGCGCAGGAAAAAGCGCAACTGGTGAAAGACGGGAAAATTAAAAAGCAAAAACCGTTGCCACCGATTAGTGATGAAGAAAAACCGTTTGAACTGCCGAATGGATGGGAATGGTGTCGTATTGGTAATCTAGTAAACATTCGCCCAGAATTAGTCGCGCCTGATGAATACCAGTCCCTGCTACAGGTAGCGCCAGATATCATTGAGAAAGGTACAGGGAAAGTCACCGCCAAAAGAACGGTAAAAGAGTCGGGTGTAAAAGGGCCAAATAGTCGGTTTTACAAAGGACAGATTGTTTACTCTAAAATTCGTCCATCGTTATCAAAAGCATTTTTAGCCGAATATGATGGTTTATGTAGCGCGGACATGTATCCACTGGATTGTTTTATTGACCGTAGCTATTTATTAAAATCAATTTTATCGGAGTTTTTTCTCATACAAGTAAGGCAAGCTGAGAATAGGATAAAAATGCCGAAACTCAATGTTGAGAGCTTTTCAAATATTCTTGTTACAGTTCCACCTAGCAATGAACAGCAAAAAATCATCATGAAGCTAGCAGCTATTGATGCCTTTTGTGACAAGGCAAAATCTCTCATCCAATCAGCCCAACAAACCCAACTCCACCTGGCCGACGCTCTCACCGACGCCGCCATAAATTAACCCGCCCCAGAAACCAATAAAGCGGCTAAATAGCCGCTTTATTCCCATCACCAAAAATAATCCTTCCCTTTATCCCCGCCGTTATTTTCATTCATTTTCAGCTGGACTTTCCTTCTATTCCCTGATGATATATCCAGGTATTTTTCGCAAGACGCCCGTGGTGGAACACGAGCGCCTCGCTAATCACAATCACTATTTTCAAGGAATAGCCATCATGACTACCCCGCATTCTATTGCAGAATTCACCGATCCAGAAGTCTCCCCGGCAAATAATCGCGCAGCCACCGTCAGTTATGCGAGCCGCTACCCGGAATATACCCGTATTCCCGCCATTACTCTGAAAGGCCAGTGGCTGGAAGCCGCCGGTTTTACCACCGGCAGTAAAATAGATATTAAGGTGATGGACGGCTGTATCGTGCTGACGGCAAAGCAGCCGGAGCCGCCGCTGATGCAGTCGCTGCGTCAGGTGAGCAAGCTATCGGCCCGTAAGCAAAAACAGGTGCAGGAGTTTATCGGTGTGATTACGGCTAAATAATCAGAAACCCAGGTACGACTTAAAACGTACCTGGGTAACATTGTCAGGCATCAATATCATCCAGCGCTGGTTCAAGTTCAGCAACATCATCCTGGCTTATACTTTTCCCCATTGCCTGTTCAATCAGTTTTAGCAACTGCTTTTTCCTATCGGCAAAAAATGCCTCAAAGTTATCCTGTCGTAACAATGAGGGTTCAATAAAATGGCTACGCAGGATCCCATCCATCTCCGCATCTTCCAGGCCAACCTGCTGATGTGTTTGAATCTGCGACAGATATTCTGCCGGCGCTCTCCCACCAATCATCCTGTTCGCCTTATAGGAAATAGATGTTTTATTAATAATAGAGTTATACACCGCAGGGCTAATATTATTATTCTCACACCATACCCTTGGGAATATATGATGAATATCGAGTGCAATTTCGCCAAAATCTAATTTTTGGATCGTTGACTTCCAGAAAAAGTCTTGTGCGCCATTACGCAGGATCAGCACACTTAATGCTTTGTAAGCGGCGCTCAGTCGAGAGCGCAACGTCAATAAACGTCCTGGCTGGAACGAGGCTTCATAAATCGTACGAGGTTCCTCACCTTCCCCTTCAATCCAGTTTAATAACTCTTCTACATCATTCGCGATACGCGTTTCTACCGCACCACCGTAGAGTTCCCCCAATACACCACACCAGAACCAACGAGCTAATTTGTCGTAAATCTTAGGTTCCAGCCAGTTACCTTGCAATTGCGATAGCACGGCCGCTAACGGCACAAGTTGCGTACGATAGGGTAAATCCCAGGAATGCATAAAACATTCATGATGGAGAAATTTAGCGGCAAGTAAGAAGCCCTTTTCCACATCATCGGCCCAGCAGTGATAATCATCAAGAGAAAGAGTTAAGACTGAAACACGTTTGGCGCTGACCGCAGTGATTGATTTACCGGTCTTTCCTTCAGCAATATCTGCTCGTCTTTTCTTCAACGTGTTTAATATACTGATTGCCTGTAAAAAATCGGTCGGCTCTACGCCCTGTAATATGGCCTCTTTGTTCAGTGTATTCCGGCGACCAAATTTTTGGCGAAGGTGACTGCCAAACCAGTCATCACGAAGGTTAAACCCATCTGCCGCAAAACTGGCTGTAACCAGCTCAAACACTGATAGCGGGACTCCACCGGTATTCACCTTTTCAAACACCAGGCAGACGGCTTCTTTGCTGGTAGTTTTACCTAATGCAATAACGGGCAATTGGTAGTTACGAAATGCGGTGAGAATTTTTTTGCGAAAACTCATATATACGCCAAATTTCTCTGGCGCGAACTCCTGCAAACTTTCCTCCCAACTGTCTGAATTAATAATTTGGTTGCATGGGAAGAACAAAGATTTGCACTCTTTTTCTGGCGTAGAGAAATCCATTTCAATTTCTTCACCAGCATCATTAATGAACGTCTTAACATCTCTGCCGAAATTAATAGTTACACGCTTCGATTTCTCAACTGCAATGAACGCCTCATCCAGGCGATCGTCCAGGGCCGCCTCAATATCGATATAATAGAAACGATCAATGGCTTTGCCTTTTTCGTTAAAAGTCTTAACCGGTGCATCCAGCATTAATACCTGAGTCATTGAGGTTAACCGCTGTTGCCCGTCGAGAATCAAACGTTCAGGTTCCGGCATATGTCCTGATACGTTTTCAACCGGACGAACCTGGAAGCGGACTTCCCCCCCTGTCTCTAGCAACATTACGGCACCGACAGGAAAAGACCGAGCGATACTGACCAATAAAGAACGCACATGCTCATCATCCCATACCCATCCACGCTGGAAATCAGGTAACTGAACGCGCCCATCAGTGATCTGTTCCAGGATATCTTTTAAAGCAATCTTTGTTGTGTCAAAAGTACTCATGCTGGCTCTCCTGCCATTATATCGATACTGATGAACACGTTATCACATACAGACCTTCGGATTTATTCAATTCCATCCAATATTCATTTTCCAATGAAGGCTGGAAAAATTATCCTGATCCACTGGAAAGGAACAAAGAACACACATCCCTCTACCCAATTGACGACACCCTTGCCGCGCGCACTGCCCCTTCCCCGTTCGCTGCGTCCTGCGGTTTTGAAATCGTGCGGCTTTTGCTGCCGTCTACGCCCACGGCTATCTCCCCTTCGACCGTGACTCGGCGCACCACGCGCGGCTGAGTGCCGTAGTCGTTCACCGCATAGTGTTGGGTGCTGCGGTTGTCCCAAATCACCACATCGCCCGGCTGCCACTGCCAGCGCACGGTGTTGTCGAGGCGGGTGATACGCGCTTGCAACAGTTCAAACAACTGCGCAGATTCGCGAGTGCTAAAGCCCACGTTTGACAAAATGCCCCAGCAGCAGCGCGCGTTCGCCGCTTACAGGGTGGACGTGCACCACCGGATGCTCGGCTTCCCATAATGACGAGACAAAAACCTGCTGATGATGCGCCAGCCGGTGCGCCTCCACGACGGTACGCTCCGCGCCGTAGTCATAATCGTTACTGTGCACCGCGCGCAGGGTATCGACGAAACGCTTTAATGTCTCCGGCAGTTGTTGATAGGCGCGGGCGGTGTTAGCCCATACCGTGTCGCCGCCGTACTCTGGGATGGTAACGCCGCGCAGGATAGAAATTTTGGGGAAAGCATCCACAAAGGTGACATCGGTATGCCACGAGTCGGCACGCCCACCGCCTTTGGAGGCGTCGAGTTCGAACAGTTTAGTACCTTGCGGAGAAGGCACTGTCGGGTGGGCGACAATCTTGCCGAAACGAGCGCCAAACGCCTGATGTTCCGCGTCCGTAAGGTGGCTTTGCTGGCGGAAAAACAGCACTTTATATTTGACCAGCGCCGCTTCCAACTGAGCGAAAACCGCCGTGTCCAGGTCAGCAGAAAGCGTGATGTCGCGGATCTCCGCGCCGATATTGCCCGCCGCGCGGCGTAACTGTAATAAAGGAAAATCGGTATCAGCAGTCATGATCAAGCCCCTTTAAATGGTCAGAAGCTCGACTATAAAAATATTCCTGCGGGTGACAAAGTCCACTTTGTGATATTGATAGCCACCATCCGGCAATGTCCCCGATAGCGCCGCCTTTCCTTTAAAGGAGCTTTTATGACCACGGAAATAACCTTAACCCCAGCCGAGCGCGAGAAGCTGCGCGACCAGCTCACCGACTACTGCGCCAAACAGTTTGATCTCGATCTGGAGCAGTTCGACGCCGAGTTCTTTATCGATTTCATCATCGAAAAATTAGCGCCCGCCTTTTACAACGCCGGTATCGAGGAGGCGATCCGCACTCATTTAGCCTGGAGCGAACGCATTCAGGAAGAGATGGATCTGAAGAAAATGCTGTAGCGATCGTGTGGGTGAAAACGTCTACGGCGATCAACAAAACCACAAATTAATTATGGTTATAATGGCGGTTCATTTCATTGTCTCCCGTGTTACGGGGAAGGAAAAACATGTCGCTTATCACCGCTCTACCCGCCATTTTCGATCAATTCTCCGACGCCCGCCAAAAAGGCTTTCTCACCGTGATGGATCTCAAAGAGCAAGGAACGCCGCTGGTTGGCACCTATTGCACGTTTATGCCGCAAGAGATCCCTATGGCGGCGGGCGCGGTGGTGGTTTCGCTCTGTTCCACCTCTGATGAAACCATTGAAGAAGCGGAGAAAGATCTGCCGCGCAACCTCTGTCCGTTGATCAAAAGCAGCTACGGTTTTGGCAAAACCGACAAATGCCCCTACTTCTATTTTTCTGACCTGGTGGTTGGGGAAACCACCTGCGACGGCAAAAAGAAAATGTACGAGTACATGGCCGAATTTAAGCCGGTACACGTCATGCAATTACCAAATAGCGCGACGGATGAGGCATCGCGCGCACTGTGGAAAGCCGAAATCCTGCGTTTGCAGCAGGCGGTTGAAGCCCGTTTTGGCACAAAAATTAGTGAAGATGCCCTGCGGGAAGCCATTGCGTTGAAAAACCGCGAGCGCCGCGCGCTGGCGAATTTCTATCGCGTGGGGCAGCTTAATCCTCCGGCGATAACGGGCAGCGATATTTTGAAAGTGGTGTACGGCGCCACGTTCCGTTTCGACAAAGAAGCGCTGATTGACGAGCTGAACAGTATGGCCGAGCGCGTACGCCAGCAGTGGCACAACGGTGAACGGCTGGACGCCCGCCCCCGTATTCTCATCACCGGTTGCCCCATTGGCGGCGCGGCGGAAAAAGTGGTGAAAGCCATCGAAGATAACGGCGGCTGGGTGGTCGGTTTTGAAAACTGCACCGGTGCAAAGGCGACCGAACGTTGCGTGGACGAAGAAGGCGATGTGTATGACGCGCTGACCGACAAATATCTCGCTATCGGCTGTTCGTGCATTTCGCCTAACGACCAGCGTTTAACCCTGCTGAGCCAAATGGTTGAGGAGTATCAGGCCGATGGCGTTGTTGATGTTATTTTGCAGGCCTGCCACACCTACGCCGTTGAGTCGCTGGCGATTAAACGTCACGTTCGCCAGCAGCACAACATTCCCTATATCGCTATTGAAACCGACTACTCCACGGCGGATATCGGCCAGCTTAGCACCCGCGTCGCCGCCTTTATTGAAATGCTGTAAGGAGTGCCTGTGGCGTTATCAATAGGTATTGATTCCGGTTCGACGGCGACCAAAGGTATTTTGTTAGAAGACGGCGTTATTCGCCGCCGTTTTCTCAGCCCGACGCCTTTTCGCCCCGCCGACGCGATTGTTGAGGCATGGGAAACACTCCGCAAAGGGTTAGACGTGCGCCCCTTTTTAACCCTCACCGGCTATGGCCGTCAGTTGGTCGATTTTGCCGACAAACAGGTCACTGAAATTTCATGCCACGGTCGCGGCGCGCGGCTACTTGCGCCGCAAACCCGCACGGTGATTGATATCGGTGGCCAGGACAGCAAAGTTATCCAACTGGATGATGACGGCAATCTAACCGACTTCCTGATGAACGATAAATGTGCGGCAGGAACCGGCCGCTTTCTGGAGGTGATTTCGCGCACGCTGGGCGCAAGCGTTGAGCAGCTTGATGCCCTTACCGAGGGCGTGGAGCCACACGCGATCACCAGCATGTGTACGGTCTTTGCCGAATCAGAAGTGATTAGCCTGCGGTCGGCGGGAGTCGCGCCGGAGGCCATTTTAGCTGGCGTTGTGAATGCGATGGCTCGGCGGAGCGCCAACTTTATCGGCAGGCTGTCGGCGCAAGGGCCGCTGTTATTTACCGGCGGTGTAAGCCATTGCGTCACCTTTGGGCGGAGGCTGTCAGAGCACGTTAATCTGCCAGTGCACACCCACCCGGACGCTCAGTTTGCCGGAGCCATCGGGGCGGCACTGATTGGCCAGCGTGCAAAGGGGCGCTAATGGCAGAGTATCTCTTTTTGTTCCACTCCACTCTTGGGGTTATCCGCACGCGCAAAGCGCTACAGGCGGCAGGGGCAACCTTTCGGGTAGCGGATATTCCACGCCAACTGCGCGGCGGCTGCGGGCTATGCATCTATCTGCAATGCCCGCAGGGCGACGAACAACGCTGGGTTATTCCTGGCGCAACGGAGAGTATTTACCGTTGCGCCGAAGGGTTTCAACTATTGCACCACTTCCCTGCGCCTTAGCAGCACCATTTATCCTGCTGCAATTCCAGTAAAAGCAGCATCATCAGCGCCTGGGCGTAAGGCACAGGTGCTATTGCGATATCACAGTAATACTGTAAATCGGGGCCGACCATCGTGCCTTTGGAGGCTTCCAGCACGATCCCGCGTTCGTCTATGCGATCCCGCAGGGCTGACCACGCGCGCAGCGCATTGTCGGCCACGCGATCGTCAAGAATGCCCATTCGTACTCCGCGCAGCATCCCATAGGCGATCCCGGCGGTGGCGGAAGATTCCTGCGGCGACAGCGGATCGTCGAGCAGGGTGTGCCACATGCCGTTGTCGGCCTGGAGTTCGCATAACGTTTTCACCTGCCGCGCAACGACCTGCGACAAATAGCGTTGCACGCTGGTATCGAGGTTATCGCCCAGCAACGCAATAAATTCCGGGATGGCGACGGTTATCCACGCATTGCCGCGCCCCCAAAATGCTTCAGAGAAATGGTGCTTGCCGACAAACGTCCAGCCGTGATACCACAACCCGCTGGCCGGTTCACTCAAGTAACGGGTGTGCAGCAGGAACTGATAAGAGGCTTCATCAATCAAGTCCTTACGCTTGAGCACCACGCCCGCCGTGCCGAGAAACAGGCAGGTCATAAACAGTGTGTCGTCCCACAGATGCCCGGTGTTAGGCTGCTCTTTCACCACATGCTGAAAGCCGCCTTCTTCGGTTTTCGGTAGCGTGCGCAGCAGAGAATCAGCCCAGTCGTTAACCACGCTTAGCAGATCGTGGCGATCGGTATGCCCCGCCACCAGCGCGAGCGTGATCATCGGCGCGGTGGTGTTGATCTGGATCTCCGGCAAGCCTTTTGCCAACTGCCCTTCATACCAGGTGACGATCGCCTGTTGTAACTCGGCATCGCCTTTTTGACGGGCATACTGCCAGAAGCCGTACAAGCCGACGCCCACTTCCCATTCCCACTCTTCAAAATGAATGGCGAAGCCGTCACCGCCGGAGACTTCACCGATATTTTTCAGACGGCAGAAACCTTGTACCACCTGCTCCAGCAGGCTATTTAATGCTGCGTTGCTCATACTGCTTCTCCTGAGAACGTCACCTGGAGTTCATTGCCTGCAAGCGTTGGGAACGCCACAGCGAGGCCGTTGTTTTGGCAGTCCCCCTGCCAGCTCAGTTGCATTAGGGTGTGTCGGGCATCCACTACACGAGCGTCATCCCCGTCGAACGTAATGTGCAGCCCACTGGCTCGCTGGCAAAATGCGTTAAATGCCGCGCTATCGCCTTCATCCACTTCCAGCCACCACGCGACATGGCGGCCTTCTGCGCGCACTCCATTTCCGGATACCGTGAGCGGTTGGGAGCAAAGTATTGCCGCAAAAGCGTTGCCCGCGCGAACGACATAACCCTGCGCCAGCGGGCGCACTTCATCGAAAGCCTCGGCATCCAGATGCAGGTGCGTCCAGGGAAGCGCATCGGATGGCGTCAAGCGATACAGCATCAGCGCGCGGTTCTCTGCCTGCATCAGCCGTGGTAAAACGCCGTTACCGGCCCAGAAAGACGGGCGCGCTTCACTGCCTGGCGCGACATCGCCGGGATGGTTAATCCACAGGCGCGCGGCGGGGCGAGCGGCAAACTGGACATCCAGCAGATGCTGCTGATGACCGCGCTCGCCGGTATGGTGATCAACACAGCTTGAGAGGCTTACCATCGGCTGTTTCCACGCCACAATATTGCCGCCGCCACACTGGTAGTGTGCGCTGAGTGCGCCGTGCGTTAAGCGGGCGTAGTGCGCGGATTTCGCAGGCGGCGTGTAGTCGCTCAGGCAGAAAAACGGCAAGGAGGCACATTTGCGGTTAACGTGCCCGCCGCCCCAGGCAACATGGCCGAAGGCTGACAGTTCGCTCATTGGGCTTGCCAGCAGCTCTTTTTCATACACCCGCCCCATCGTGCCGGCGGCGATACCTGACTGATAATGCAGCGCGCTGGTCAGCATCAGGCGGTCGATAAGCCGCTGTGCGCGTTGACATAGCGTGGCATCGCTCGCCAGTTGGTACAGCGCGAACAGGCCGATGTAGTCCACCGGGTAATACGGTGCGGAGTTCCACTCAACAAATCCCTGCTGTTCTACGGCGTCAAACCAGCGGTGCAGGCGCTGTGCCGCCAGCGTGTGTTGTTCACGCCCGGAGCGACCAGAAGCGGTAAATAATGCGTCCGGCAGCATTTGCCCCGCCAGATATTGCGCGGTGTGGAAGCACAGCGCATGGTTCTCGCTCCAGAACCACATCACGTCGTTGCCCAGTTCATCGTACCAATAGCGGTAACCGACGATGGCAGAGCGCACCCGTTTCCACAGCACCGCCGGGAAATGTTCGCCGTGAAAATCATGCCAAATCCACAATAACGGCACGATGGAAAAATCCGAGCAATCCTGACGGGCGCTAATACGCTGGAGAGTGTTAATCAGTAATTGTTGCGCCAACGGGCCATGTTCGCCGACGTGCAGCATCGCCAGCAGGCGTCCGGTGCGCGGCACGCCGTGCTCCGCAATATAATTCAGCGCCACCCGCTTGCGGGTTTCCAACACGCCTTCACCGCCGGGCAAGATTTCATCCGCCAGCACGGTCACACTCAGGCTGCGGCTCATTGTTACATCGCCTTGAGTTGCGGTGAGTTCGACGCGGTAATACCCCATGTCGATATCAGCGGGCAGCGCCAGCGTGAGGCCGTTCTCCCCGCTATTGACCACGCCAAAATCCAGCGGGCAGGTGGCGATATTATCGTTGCCTAAGCTGTATAACGCCCCGCGCAGCGCCAGGCTGATATTGGGCTGGCAGGGTAAGTGAATACGCTGGTGTTGCGCGGTGGCCGTGGCGGGCAGAGAGTCGAGGAAACGTTGCAAGGCATCGATGTCGGCGCGGTTTAGCGCCGGTAGCGTGACGGTTAGCGGCTGTGTGCCGAGGTAAATCATGCGGAAGGCAAAAATCGTGTCGCGCTCACACAGTTCATCAAGGTGAATCAGCAGCGCGTTCTCTCCCTGCTGGAGCGAGATATCAGCCGTGAGCGTTTGTAGCGTGTTGCGGGTAAACGGGGTAAAGCAGACGGCTTGCGTGTCGCCACACCAAATTCGCACACCGCCGCAGGTGGCTATTTCGAACGGGTAGCGCCCTGCTTCTGGCGCATTCAACGTTACGCGTAGCCAGCGCTGGCTGTGGGTGGCAATGGGCTGTGAGCCTGAAAATGTGATGGTATTGTCCACGCCGGTATACGCCACCGACGAAGCGGCTAATGCTTTGTGCGGGGAAATCGTTCGCCGGGCGAAATCACGGCGGAAAATGCGCCGACAGAACGACTCCTGAGACGGGCCTTTGCCGTTAGCAAACTGATAGTCCATCGCATCGTCGAGGACTTCACCCGTGAAAAACTCCGCAAACCGCTCATTATGCGGAGCCGAAACCGTAAAACGCGTCAGCGCCTCGCCCGCTATCAGCCTCATGTTACTTTCCTCAATTACCGCTAAGTGATGATGCGGTATTGTCAGGAAACGCCAGAGAACACGCTACGCACAGGTGACGGCGGGTTTGCGGAACTGCCTGATCATTCACAATCTCCGTCTGGGCGGAGAATAAAATGTGAGGTAAGTCACAGTGAGAAATCGCCTTCCGCCCTTCATGACGGGAAAACTCACGTTTCGCGGCAAAATCGCGCTAATTGATAGTGATCTTCATCACGCTTTACCCCTTCAGTAGCGTCAGTTCGTGGCTCAAACTGTCGGCCAGCAGACGTACACGAGTCGGGTCGAACAACACGTGCAGCCCTGGCGAGGCATCGGCGTGCTGCGCACAGAAGCTATCCATTTCCGCCGCACAGCGGTAAAGCTCCTGAATATTCACCTGACAAATTTCACGCATACTCCAGCTATTATCGACCACCCGCGCGAAATGAAGAGTGAAGAAGGCTTTCTGCGCATGGCGGAAGAGCAGGCAGTAGAGATCAAAGCCCTGCCACTCCTCTAACCAGCGCCGATGGAGTGAAAAAGGGAACGCCGCGCGTTCGGCAAAGGCCAGCGCTTGCTCACGCAGGGTGACAGCCGCCTGGTACGCGCTGTCTTTTTCTTCGGCAATTAGCGACAGATTGCGCCCTGAGGTTTCAACATCGCTGGCGCTAAAGAAAATATCGCGCTCAGATCCGGGCAGCCAGTGATTGCGATTCAACTGGCCATACAGGCTCCAGACCGCCTGACCGTAGCTTTCCGGCACCTGGCTGTGGCGGTGAAAAACGTGGTCACGCACGTAAATCGCCTGATACAGCACCTGACCGGCCTGCGACATCAGCGACTCAAACTCGTCAAATATCGCGGCATCGGGGCGCCAGCCGTAGCATTCATCAAGCCAATGTGTAAGCAGCGCCGCGCAGGTCATGTGTTCATTTTCGCGCGCCAAAATCTGGCTACAGGCGACCAGATTACATTCACTGAGTGAGCCGATAATCCAATGGTTATCAACACCTTCCCAGCTAGTTTTACACACTGCTCCGCTGATGGTTGCGTTACCGCGACACCACAGCAAGCGCCCCTGTAGCTCATCAATACGCGGGAAGGGAAGGACGCCCCAGCCCACTTCTTCACCGACCAGATCCAGCTCCACCCAGACGTCACGATCGTCAACGTCGAGCAGCGCAGGGTTGTTGGGGAAGGTCGGCCAGAAGCGTTCCGGCGTGAGTTTTATCGAAACCGATACGCACTCTGGCAGAGTGCGTATCGCCTCCATCACGTTGCTGATATCGTGATTACCCGCCGGAAAAGCGCGTAACACTAAGTGTTTGTTTTCACGCATTACCGCACGAGCCATCGCGCTAAAACACTGGCTGTAGCGTGAGAGGCTTCGCGGGTCGATATGCGGAGAAGGGTCGTCCTGCCCGGTCAACTCCCAGTTTGGCCGCGAGACAGGCAGCAGACCATCGGTATTAGAGAGCGCAACCAGCAGGCCAGTCATCGCCGGAATTTGCTGGCACAACAACGTGAGTTTATCCGCCAGATATTGACACCAAAATTCGACGTCAAAGCGGATGCTGCCATCTTTCTCAATCAGTTGAGGATGCGCCGCCAGCAGATCTGCCGGAAAACTCAGCTCCTTAGCCTGGAGGTAAAATTTCAACCCACGTTGCTGGCAGTAACCTGCCAGCCGGTTAAGGTAGACGCAGCGCGCTCGCTGTTGGCTGGAGAGGCGGTCGTTATATTGATGCGGAGTATATCCCTTTGGCGAAACCAGTTTGTCGAACAGGTCAACCTGACCGACCACCACGGTATTAAAATCGTGGCGAGAAGCCCATTGCACCAATTCACAGGCTTTTTCCCAGTTCCAGAATTCCTGGTTATTCAGCTCCAGCGCGCGCGTTTGCCACATCATTTTTCTCCCTCAGCCACTCCGGCGAGGGGCTATTGTACGCGCAGAGGGAGGGAGATAATCAGCATTCAACAGTGCGCTACTTCACAATAAAGCGCGTTGGGGCGAAACAATTGAGTACGCGATGCAGTAAAAAGACCAGCGTTAGCGTCGCCAGCAACGAAATCGTCACTGAAGTGGCGCGATAAAGGTCGCTGAACACCAAGTCTCCGTTTGGCTGGAGATTTTGGCCAAACATAATGCCGATCGTGGTGATGCTGGCAAAACCGACGCCTGCGCCTACTTTTTCCATCACGTGTAACCGCGCGCTGAAACCCAGGCCCAGACCAATCAACGGCATCATCAATAACATATGGCTGCTGTGATCGTAGAGGATCAGTTGTATCAGCAGAATGTATAAGCAGGCCAACACGACGCCCGCAACGCGCCAAAGGGAGCTTATCACCGCACCACGATAGTGCATGGGAAAGAGAATTAAGATGCCAGCCATCAACGCCGAAAGTGAGTCGCTCAGGTCGCTTATCTGGAAGACGACGAAAATCAGCGTAGCCACCGTGCCGGAAAGCAACGATTCATGGCGAACGCGGGCGGCATCTTTTTCAATCAGCGGTGGTGGCTTGCGCGGCTCGACGTCCGGTATCAGATAATGCATCAGCGCACACAGCGCCACCGCCATAATGCTGGCTTCGATATTGGAAAACAGCAACGTGTGCCAGTTCGCCGACGGGTAACTCATAAAATTGAGCATCACGCTTTGGCACACCACGCCCATCGAGCCAAACAAAAATAGCGGCCCTTTGCTCATAAAGCGGAAACGCACCACGTACAGCGCGAATACCACCATCGTCATAATGACTGGCCATTGGCTGAGATAGCCGATAATCAGCACCATTTCGACGCAATTCAACGACGCACTGAAAATAAACTGCCTGGCGATATGGCGGTTAAACACCGGAACCAGCGACATTAATAACAGGGGATACACCACGAAAAAAACGCCGTAGTGGGTATCATAAAAAGTCGAAATACTCAGCGCCGCCATACCGGCAAAAACGATGCGCAGCGTCTGACGGAAATCATTCGCCGTATAGACAATATTGCCGTGAGGGGTAAAGACCTGCGCGAGGGTGTTAATAGACATAGTGTAACCAGCTTACGAGATGGATTTGCAGCCCAGAGAAAAAGCGCGCAAAAGGCCCCTCGCTGTTATACAACTGCACGGTTGCACGCGCGCCGGTTGGCAGCGTTTTATCCAGTGGCTCATTCAGCGCGACATGGATGCGCATCCGCTGTGCGTCGCGTACCCAACGGGTGGATTGCTCCGGCTGGGATAGCTCACCGTTCACCGCTTCTTGCCCGGCAAGGATCCCGGCATCGCTGCTGGTGACCTGCGCCGAGAATACTTTGCCCGGCAAGGCATCGAACACCACCGCCGCATCGGTTCCCTGTTTAGTATGACGCAGACTCTTTTCGCGGAAATCTGCGACGATGTCGGTTTTTTGATTCACCACCGCCATCACGGCGCTGCCCGCCGCAGCGTACAAGCCAGGGCTAAGTTGCAGGTTACTCACCGTGCCGTCGGCTTCTGCCCGAATCTTCGTCCACCCCAGATTCAACTGCGCTTCCTGTAGTGCGGTTTGGAATTGTTGCAGCGTGACGTTGCGGTGATCATCACGCTCACCGCGCTGGATTTGTAGGTTATGAATCGATGCGTGTAGCGAATTCACCGACTGTTCACTGCTCTGCCAGGTGGTACGCACTTTATCGAGATCCGCCTGCGAGACGTTCTGCATACTGCTTAAACGCTGGTAGCGTTCAAAGGTCACTCGGTCATTACGGGCGGTCAGTTGCGCCGTTTTGAGGTTGGCCTGTGCGGCAACAATTTGAGCGTCTAACTGTTGATTGCTCAGCTTGGCCTGCGCAAGTGCAAGCTGCGCGGCATCCACTTTGTTCTGGAAGGGAGTGGGGTCAAGTTCATATAACAAGTCCCCCTTTTTCACCGGGCTATTGTTATGGACGTAAACCTGCGAGACGTAACCGGATACCCGAGAGGAGATAGGCGTGACGACACGCATTACCGTCGAGTCTGGCGTTAGCGGGATCCAGATATCGGCAACGATAAAATAAATAAACATCAGCAGGAAAGAGGCAATACTCACCCTTACCCAGCGGGCAAACTTTTGTTCTGGCGTCATCATGGTGTTATTCGGTTTTGTTTTTTTCTTCGCGGATAGTCCGCAGATTGCAGGCAATGTGATTCAGTGTGTCACTAAACTTCTCGATGTCGGCGGCGGGAATACCATCTGATACGCGAGTCTGAAAGGATTCAATCACTTGGGTCAACATCTGGAGCACGGCTCGACCTTCGTCGGTGAGCGTCAGCAGGCGAATGCGTTTGTCATACGGTGATACCGTGCGCAGCAGATAACCTTGCTGCTCCAGTAGCGTGAGGGTGCGCATCAGCGGCGGCAGTTCAATGCCCTGCATTTCCGCCAATTCACTCACCGAGACGTGATCGCCCAGTTGATCAAGCTGCATCAGCACCGTCCAACTGGACTGGGTTAGCCCTGTGTCGGTGATCGCATGATCGATAATAGAGCGCCATTGACGCACCACCATCGCCATACGCATCCCCATCGGGCGGCGGGCAAATAGTTCATCTTCAGTCATGACGATCTCCGGTTGTTTTCAGCGGTCACAATAATACTTACCGTGATAAGTATCAAGGAACAGGATGGGTAAACCGCATGGATTGTGCAATGACCCTACTTCCCGGCAATGTATTCGACGAAATGGAAATGTAATCCGCTAGACAGGGATACCCTTTGGTGGCACGATAAAAGGATGAATACAAACGTAACCCTTATCCGCTCCACTCGTTGGTGGCTGCCTACATAACAGGCGGCACGGGTTACGTTATCTTTTTCAAAGCCGCCGAAAGGCGGCTTTGTAGTTTATCGGTGACGTCTTTCGGCTCAATCCCTTTTAGGAGCCACTGATGAATATCCACCACACTATCCTTACCGGCGACCGCCCAACCGGCCAGCTGCATCTCGGTCACTATGTCGGTTCACTACGCCAGCGCGTGCAACTTCAGCATGAACATCAACAGTTTATCCTTATCGCCGATTTGCAGGGGTTGACGGATAACGGCAGCAATCCGCAGAAAATTAGCCATAACATTCTGCAAGTAATGGCTGACTATTTGGCTGTCGGCATTGACCCACAGCGAACCACTATTTGCCTGCAATCGGCCTTGCCTGCACTGGCAGAGCTGACCGCGCTCTATATGAATATCGTTACCGTCGCCAGGGTTGAACGTAATCCTACCGTCAAAAGTGAGATTGCGCAGAAAGGATTCTCCCGCGCACTACCGGTTGGGTTTATGGCTTACCCTATTAGCCAGGCTGCTGATATCACAGCGTTTAATGCCGATCGCGTACCGGTTGGCGACGATCAGTTGCCGATGATCGAACAAACCAACGAGATCGTGCACAAGATGAATAGCCTGACGTCTACACCCGTGCTCCGTCACTGCAAAGCACTGCTCAGCGACGTTGGCCGTCTGCCAGGTATCGATGGCGGGGCAAAAATGTCGAAATCATTGGGTAACACCATTCTTCTTTCCGCCAGCGAAATGGACATTCACCAGGCCGTCAGCGCTATGTTTACCGATCCACACCATTTACGCGTCGCAGATCCCGGGAGAATTGAAGGCAATGTTGTCTTTACCTATCTTGATGCCTTCCATCCAGATAAAACGCGAGTTGCTGAAATGAAAGAACATTATCAGCGTGGAGGGCTAGGAGACAAGCAGTGCAAAAACGAGTTAGAGGGTTGTTTGCAGGAGTTGCTGGCCCCTATTCGCGAGCGGCGAGCGATGGTTATCCAGGATAAAGGTATGTTGTTAGAACTGTTACGCCAGGGAAGTGAGCGGGCGCATGAAGTGACACAGCAGACGCTGCATGCAGTAAAACGTGGACTGGGATTACCGGTACTTTTCTGAATATAGCAGGCCGGATAAGACATTTACGTCACTATCCGGCAAATCTGAACACCGTGACGCTGCACTCTGCAGGCCGGATAAGGTATTCACACCGCCTTCCGGCAACGCTGTGCTTTCTGACCTGTTCCGCACACGCAAAAAAGCCCATCCGGCAGGATGGGCTTCTTCACTAATTGATGCCTGGCAGTTCCCTACTCTCGCATGGGGAGACCCCACACTACCATCGGCGCTACGGCGTTTCACTTCTGAGTTCGGCATGGGGTCAGGTGGGACCACCGCGCTACTGCCGCCAGGCAAATTCTGTTATCAGACCGTTTTTCACGTTCTGATGTTATCTGTATCAAGCTGAATTTCGATGTCTCTTTCGCCAAAACATCTTCGGCGTTGTAAGGTTAAGCCTCACGGTTCATTAGTATCGGTTAGCTCAATGTATCGCTACACTTACACACCCGACCTATCAACGTCGTAGTCTTCAACGTTCCTTCAGGACTCTCAAGGAGTCAGGGAGAACTCATCTCGGGGCAAGTTTCGTGCTTAGATGCTTTCAGCACTTATCTCTTCCGCATTTAGCTACCGGGCAATGCCATTGGCATGACAACCCGAACACCAGTGATGCGTCCACTCCGGTCCTCTCGTACTAGGAGCAGCCCCCCTCAATTCTCCAGCGCCCACGGCAGATAGGGACCGAACTGTCTCACGACGTTCTAAACCCAGCTCGCGTACCACTTTAAATGGCGAACAGCCATACCCTTGGGACCTACTTCAGCCCCAGGATGTGATGAGCCGACATCGAGGTGCCAAACACCGCCGTCGATATGAACTCTTGGGCGGTATCAGCCTGTTATCCCCGGAGTACCTTTTATCCGTTGAGCGATGGCCCTTCCATTCAGAACCACCGGATCACTAAGACCTGCTTTCGCACCTGCTCGAGCCGTCACTCTCGCAGTCAAGCTAGCTTATGCCTTTGCACTAACCTCCTGATGTCCGACCAGGATTAGCTAACCTTCGTGCTCCTCCGTTACTCTTTAGGAGGAGACCGCCCCAGTCAAACTACCCACCAGACACTGTCCGCAACCCGGATTACGGGTCTACGTTAGAACACCAGCCATTAAAGGGTGGTATTTCAAGGTTGGCTCCACGCAGACTGGCGTCCACGCTTCAAAGCCTCCCACCTATCCTACACATCAAGGACCAGTGTTCAGTGTCAAGCTATAGTAAAGGTTCACGGGGTCTTTCCGTCTTGCCGCGGGTACACTGCATCTTCACAGCGAGTTCAATTTCACTGAGTCTCGGGTGGAGACAGCCTGGCCATCATTACGCCATTCGTGCAGGTCGGAACTTACCCGACAAGGAATTTCGCTACCTTAGGACCGTTATAGTTACGGCCGCCGTTTACCGGGGCTTCGATCAAGAGCTTCGCGTTACCGCTAACCCCATCAATTAACCTTCCGGCACCGGGCAGGCGTCACACCGTATACGTCCACTTTCGTGTTTGCACAGTGCTGTGTTTTTAATAAACAGTTGCAGCCAGCTGGTATCTTCGACTGAGTTCAGCTCCACGAGCAAGTCGCTTCACCTACCATCAGCGTGCCTTCTCCCGAAGTTACGGCACCATTTTGCCTAGTTCCTTCACCCGAGTTCTCTCAAGCGCCTTGGTATTCTCTACCTGACCACCTG
This sequence comes from Kluyvera fluvialis, assembly GCF_059725275.1. Taxonomy (NCBI): domain Bacteria; kingdom Pseudomonadati; phylum Pseudomonadota; class Gammaproteobacteria; order Enterobacterales; family Enterobacteriaceae; genus Kluyvera; species Kluyvera fluvialis. The sequence goes on from NZ_AP046142.1 coordinate 4,300,559, forward strand.
TGTCGGTTTGGGGTACGATTTGATGTTACCTGATGCTTAGAGGCTTTTCCTGGAAGCAGGGCATTTGTTACTTCAGCACCGTAGTGCCTCGTCATCACACCTCAGCGTTAATAAGGTTCCGGATTTACCTGGAACCTCCGCCTACATGCTTAAACCGGGACAACCGTCGCCCGGCTAACATAGCCTTCTCCGTCCCCCCTTCGCAGTAACACCAAGTACAGGAATATTAACCTGTTTCCCATCGACTACGCCTTTCGGCCTCGCCTTAGGGGTCGACTCACCCTGCCCCGATTAACGTTGGACAGGAACCCTTGGTCTTCCGGCGTGCGGGTTTTTCACCCGCATTATCGTTACTTATGTCAGCATTCGCACTTCTGATACCTCCAGCAAACCTCACAGTTCACCTTCAACGGCTTACAGAACGCTCCCCTACCCAACAACACATAGTGTCGCTGCCGCAGCTTCGGTGCACAGTTTAGCCCCGTTACATCTTCCGCGCAGGCCGACTCGACCAGTGAGCTATTACGCTTTCTTTAAATGATGGCTGCTTCTAAGCCAACATCCTGGCTGTCTGAGCCTTCCCACATCGTTTCCCACTTAACTGTGACTTTGGGACCTTAGCTGGCGGTCTGGGTTGTTTCCCTCTTCACGACGGACGTTAGCACCCGCCGTGTGTCTCCCGTGATAACATTCTTCGGTATTCGTAGTTTGCATCGGGTTGGTAAGTCGGGATGACCCCCTAGCCGAAACAGTGCTCTACCCCCGAAGATGAGTTCACGAGGCGCTACCTAAATAGCTTTCGGGGAGAACCAGCTATCTCCCGGTTTGATTGGCCTTTCACCCCCAGCCACAAGTCATCCGCTAATTTTTCAACATTAGTCGGTTCGGTCCTCCAGTTAGTGTTACCCAACCTTCAACCTGCCCATGGCTAGATCACCGGGTTTCGGGTCTATACCCTGCAACTTAACGCCCAGTTAAGACTCGGTTTCCCTTCGGCTCCCCTATTCGGTTAACCTTGCTACAGAATATAAGTCGCTGACCCATTATACAAAAGGTACGCAGTCACCCCATAAAGAGGCTCCCACTGCTTGTACGTACACGGTTTCAGGTTCTGTTTCACTCCCCTCGCCGGGGTTCTTTTCGCCTTTCCCTCACGGTACTGGTTCACTATCGGTCAGTCAGGAGTATTTAGCCTTGGAGGATGGTCCCCCCATATTCAGACAGGATACCACGTGTCCCGCCCTACTCTTCGAGTTCACAACCTGTGCATTTTGGTGTACGGGACTATCACCCTGTACCGTCGGACTTTCCAGACCGTTCCACTAACACACAAGCTGATTCAGACTCTGGGCTGCTCCCCGTTCGCTCGCCGCTACTGGGGGAATCTCGGTTGATTTCTTTTCCTCGGGGTACTTAGATGTTTCAGTTCCCCCGGTTCGCCTCGTTAACCTATGTATTCAGTTAACGATAGTGCAACGAATTGCACTGGGTTTCCCCATTCGGACATCGCCGGCTATAACGGTTCATATCACCTTACCGACGCTTTTCGCAGATTAGCACGTCCTTCATCGCCTCTGACTGCCAGGGCATCCACCGTGTACGCTTAGTCGCTTAACCTCACAACCCGAAGATGTTTCGTAAAACACCATCGTGTTGCGAAAATTTGAGAGACTCGAACACACCGCTTATCTGTTCTTATTACGGAGAACAGACACAGTGTGTCGTTTCAATTTTCAGCTTGATCCAGATTTTTAAAGAGCAAATATCTCAAACAAGACTCGTGAGTCTGTTTTGAGATATGACGGTCGGCGACTTTCACTCACACATACCAGCAAGTGGCGTCCCCTAGGGGATTCGAACCCCTGTTACCGCCGTGAAAGGGCGGTGTCCTGGGCCTCTAGACGAAGGGGACACTGAAGTCTCAATCGCAAGACGCCTTGCTATTTACTTTTCATCAGACAATCTGTGTGGACACTTCAACAAACGTTTCTTTAAGGTAAGGAGGTGATCCAACCGCAGGTTCCCCTACGGTTACCTTGTTACGACTTCACCCCAGTCATGAATCACAAAGTGGTAAGCGCCCTCCCGAAGGTTAAGCTACCTACTTCTTTTGCAACCCACTCCCATGGTGTGACGGGCGGTGTGTACAAGGCCCGGGAACGTATTCACCGTAGCATTCTGATCTACGATTACTAGCGATTCCGACTTCATGGAGTCGAGTTGCAGACTCCAATCCGGACTACGACATACTTTATGAGGTCCGCTTGCTCTCGCGAGGTCGCTTCTCTTTGTATATGCCATTGTAGCACGTGTGTAGCCCTACTCGTAAGGGCCATGATGACTTGACGTCATCCCCACCTTCCTCCAGTTTATCACTGGCAGTCTCCTTTGAGTTCCCGGCCGAACCGCTGGCAACAAAGGATAAGGGTTGCGCTCGTTGCGGGACTTAACCCAACATTTCACAACACGAGCTGACGACAGCCATGCAGCACCTGTCTCACGGTTCCCGAAGGCACTAAAGCATCTCTGCTAAATTCCGTGGATGTCAAGAGTAGGTAAGGTTCTTCGCGTTGCATCGAATTAAACCACATGCTCCACCGCTTGTGCGGGCCCCCGTCAATTCATTTGAGTTTTAACCTTGCGGCCGTACTCCCCAGGCGGTCGACTTAACGCGTTAGCTCCGGAAGCCACGCCTCAAGGGCACAACCTCCAAGTCGACATCGTTTACAGCGTGGACTACCAGGGTATCTAATCCTGTTTGCTCCCCACGCTTTCGCACCTGAGCGTCAGTCTTCGTCCAGGGGGCCGCCTTCGCCACCGGTATTCCTCCAGATCTCTACGCATTTCACCGCTACACCTGGAATTCTACCCCCCTCTACGAGACTCAAGCTTGCCAGTTTCAAATGCAGTTCCCAGGTTGAGCCCGGGGATTTCACATCTGACTTAACAAACCGCCTGCGTGCGCTTTACGCCCAGTAATTCCGATTAACGCTTGCACCCTCCGTATTACCGCGGCTGCTGGCACGGAGTTAGCCGGTGCTTCTTCTGCGAGTAACGTCAATTGCTGCGGTTATTAACCACAACACCTTCCTCCTCGCTGAAAGTACTTTACAACCCGAAGGCCTTCTTCATACACGCGGCATGGCTGCATCAGGCTTGCGCCCATTGTGCAATATTCCCCACTGCTGCCTCCCGTAGGAGTCTGGACCGTGTCTCAGTTCCAGTGTGGCTGGTCATCCTCTCAGACCAGCTAGGGATCGTCGCCTAGGTGAGCCATTACCCCACCTACTAGCTAATCCCATCTGGGCACATCCGATGGTGTGAGGCCCGAAGGTCCCCCACTTTGGTCTTGCGACGTTATGCGGTATTAGCTACCGTTTCCAGTAGTTATCCCCCTCCATCGGGCAGTTTCCCAGACATTACTCACCCGTCCGCCACTCGTCACCCGAGAGCAAGCTCTCTGTGCTACCGTTCGACTTGCATGTGTTAGGCCTGCCGCCAGCGTTCAATCTGAGCCATGATCAAACTCTTCAATTTAAGTTTGATGCTCGTGAATTAAACTTCGTAATGAATTACGTGTTCACTCAGAGACTTGGTATTCATTTTTCGTCTTGCGACGTTAAGAATCCGTATCATTGAGTGCCCACACAGATTGTCTGATAAATTGTTAAAGAGCAGTGCAACGCGGCGTTAAGCTCACCGTTGCGAGGTGGCGTATATTACGCTTTCCTCTTTCAGAGTCAACCCTGAATTTCAGGATTTTTTCTCTTCAACCGAACCGGCTATTTAGTGTGAAGTGATTCACATCCGCCGTGTCGATGGAGGCGCATTATAGGGAGTTCCCGAGAGTCCGCAACCCCTAAATTGCAGAAAAATGACTGACTGCTGCAATCCCCAGCAGAAACCCGCCTTATACCTGCTTACACACAGAGTTATCCACAAATATCAGCAATCAATATGCTCAGCAACACATTTTCCCCTTTTGAAGGCTAATTTCGCTTCTATATATAGAAGGCATATTCCTGTCATTTACTCTGTGCTATACCGACGTATATAGAAGAAGACGCTACCCCGTGATAGTGGAGCCCTACATTAATAGATGGAGAGAATGATGAAGATAGCGCATGTCGCCCTCTGGACCCGCAACCTGGATGCGCAGGTTACTTTCTGGCAAACCGTGTTTGGTGGTAAGAGTAATGAACGTTATGTCAGTAAGAACCGTCCCGGCTTTGAATCTCACTTTATTACTCTTGAGGAAGGGCCAACCGTCGAGCTGATGACTCTGCCTGACATCCCTGATGCACCAAGCCACCCCGAATTTATAGGTTGGGCACACATTGCATTGAACGTGGGTACAAAGCAGGACGTTGATCGATTAGCCGAGAGTGCACAATTAAATGGAACGTTATTGAGTGCACCAAGAATGACCGGTGACGGATACTATGAAGCCGTCATTGCTGACCCGGATGGGAATCGGGTGGAGATTGTTGGGGAATGATGGGTAACAGGTGAACCATCGCGGGTTATCCAGATACTATCGAGCCAATGAGAATACTGGCGAGCAAACTCTGCGGAGAATCATAATCTGCTTTGGGGCTCGTCGGGGCAGAAACAAACGAAATGCCCATCGCACAGGCCGCAGAACCCGCCGTTATTTACCAGATTAACACCCGAGAAATGCGGAAAATAAAACGCGCCGCCCAGATCCTCAACGAGGTCGGCAGCAAGCAGGAACACAAAGAGTGGGTAGCGCAATTCAAGGCGGGCGAGATTGTTCTGCTGTTCGTCTACAACATGCAACTCACCGGCTTTGACGCAAAACGACTGAAAAGACTTTGCCGACATCCGCAGGAATTTGACACCACCAACAAAGCCTACTTCGAAGAGCTACGGGCGGAACTGGATGACGAACAGAAAGAGAGACTGCGGAGTACCCGCAAGGCGCTGGCCGCCAACTTCGACCAGCAAACCCCGCAGTTCGTCAGCCTATAAGACTAGCTAGAGCGCCGGTTCAAGAAAAAGAAACTCAGCGAAGTCACCCGGGAAGAAATAGTTGCGAAGGCCGGACTCGAATTTCACAGCTAATAGACTGATATCAATGCAGTTTATAAGCAGGGACAAATAGTCATACCCGCACTTGTACCCACAAGTTAAAATCCGTACAAAAAACAGACATTACTAGTGGGTATAAAGCCATACCAGTAGAACACCGATATGGCTGTCGAAGCAAGATTCACGCAGGCAGGAAAGTTTTCTTCAGAGGCACCAAAAGTTTGGTTTCGATATCAACCTGCTCATAGTTTTCAATGAGGGCTCTGACAAGATCGTCTAGTGTCCAGAGCGTCAGAGGTATCTGTGAGCGGTCGGCTTCATAGCGAGCATCTTTCGTAAAGCCCCCCGTACTGACATAAAGCCCACGATCTTCTGGATGACGGCCGCCAATAAAGCTGCGAATCTGCTGACTCCCCATTTGCTCCCTGCGATGTTTTACCTCAACGATAATACGTGGATTTTCAAAACCAAATCCATCAGGTGAAGCAATAATGTCTTTACCCCTATCGGCTCCCGCAGGTGAGACCTGCGTTTTATAGCCCATACTGCGTAAAACTCCGGCAACCAGATTTTGCATCTCGTCCCAGTCAAGAGAGTTGATACGATCTTTGATACCCTCAAACGCAAGCATTTCCATATCGCGCAGCGGATCAGAAACGACCTCATCTTCATCCATCACAATTGGATTCTGAGTAATCACATCTACAGTGGGTTTCTTATCCTGCAAAAGCTCTTCTAGAGCATATTCCGGAAGCTGGAAAACCGTCAGCGTAGAACCCAATGTGTTTTTGGTAGCAACGGACAATCGATCGCGGTCGATTTCTTGAGTATTCCACTTAACCTGCCGAGCAATACCCATCCCCTCTTCCACCCATTCAGGATGATATTGGAAGTCGGATGTGACTTTGCCTAGCAGATAAGTACGGTTGGCTGGCGAATAGGTAATAACCCAATCACCCTTTTGGATCTCATTTACAAAACGCCAGACCTGCGATGCACCAGAACGGGCTGTTCCCAGCTTCGTCAAAGGGTCTGCTTCCTGGTATAAGGCAAGTAACTGGGCCCGGGACAGGCCAGGTTTGACTAATGGAGCCAGTTGAGACCAACCGATGCCTACAATTTGCTTATCGCGAAAATCGTCATAGAGCTTGCCACCATCGCCGCGGATCATCCACATTCTGTTGCCCATACCCGTCCCTTCATGAGGAAAAGAAATTAAGCTGGATCATAAGCTTGTTCGCCGCATGCGTCAAAACCCTCAAGAACGATGGGCTAACAATCCTGGATAATGCCTAGCTATAATTTCATTCAGCTTGTCAACGAGCTCCAGTCGCTTGAATATGATATGCGCAGTCCCCTTCTGAAAGTATTTAATTGAAAACATTTCGTCCTCATAATGAGTGCTGTGCCTGTTATCATGGATATGATCGCCGAGACGGCGGGTAACGTCTGCACGGCTGTCGGGAATGGGTTTTCCGTCGAGTATCATCAGCATCCGTTCCAGGTCCGCCAGGCGATCACGCTGCCAGCCCCAGTTCAGACCAAATCCCCACCGCTCGCATTTCACCAACCCCGTTACGATGATCTTCTTTCCAAACTTACATGGGCTATTCGTCTTAAAATCCCAGCTTAAACCCTTAAACACGTTAATCACACCACGTTCAAATACCTCGCTTTTGCTCTGAAGCAGTTGCTCGAATGTGCTCAGGATATTAGCTTCACTAACGGTTGGAATATCTTCCTTTTCCAGACTGTTATACCACTGGTCTCTGGCCTGAGCGTCCATCAGGCTAAGCATCCCTGACCGCTTCATCAAATCACGCCATATACCGCGATCGATGTTGTGGGTAATGGCTTTCATCGCCGTTTCTCTTTTTTCCATCAACCAGCAGCCGCAACGGAAGTCCTGCTTCATGGCCCAGTCCAGGGCAGTTTTGCCGCCGATACTGCGGGTCAGTGTCGAGATATCGACAAGTTGCTGGATTAGTGCTTCTGTCTGCGCCAGCGCAGCATTACGTCCTGTGACGATGCGTTCAATGCTGGTGGAGCAAATGACATCAGTGTGATCGGTTAAGACTTCGGGTTCATTATGAGTCTGTTCTGTCATTATTTTTCTTTCCTTTATATATAGAAACTCAAAGCGCCAGCCATTAAGGGCTGGCGCTTATGCGTGTGATATAAGCAAAATTAGGGAATTATGGTTTTCTTGTGTTATGCAGGATCTGAAGATGGCGAAGAGCATGAACATCTTTCCGTGCCTGCTCAATCCAGGGCAGCAGTACCGCTGAATCCGTATTATCTTCGTCGTTGTCGAAAATAATGTCGGTGTTGCAACTGATATTGTCCTGCAGCCAGTCAATCAGAATGTTGAGAGCCGCATCGGTGGTTAATGCCAGCATGGGAAGCCCCGTAGTGGGGAGTGGAAAATGTTACCAGTCGAACGTGGAGAAGCCGGGCAGCAATTCACCCAGAGCATCCAGATGGATAATTCTGATGGCGTAGCGACGTATCAGCGTCACGATTAGCCGACGACAGGCCTTCGATAATCCCCGCTTCTTAAGCTGGAGTACCGGATACTGCCAGGCATCCAGATAAATCAGATAACCGGATCCGGTATAACTTATCCATTCGCTGTCACCATGGTCTCCATGTTGATGCGACAATGTAAACAGCAGGGTGTTGTCGGCTTCGGTGATATGCGCGGTGCTGCACTGGATCCCGTTAAGGTGGGTGATGGGCGGGAGCGGATCTTCAACAACCAGCTGCCCGGGGGTATCAGCAATACGAAGCGAATACCCGTTATCACAAACCACATTAATCAGTTCAGCGAGCTCAATGCCGTCAACCTCCACGGCAATTCTTCCCATATTGAGCGCCAGGACGTTGATACTGTCGGCTTCGATATTCAGACAGAATTTCATGACTTCAGTCCCCGACGATACTGACCGGTGGTCACGGCGGTGACGGTTTTATAACCGGAACGCCTCATCAGTCCACAGTCTTTACGGGCCCGGAGGATATCGATACGGGTGATGAACGGCGACTGTGCGGTGAGGCTGAATCCGGGGCGGTCGGTACGCACCAGGTCGTATTTCTCCACGATGAAATTGAGGGCGTTAATGAGCGAAATCCCGGCATCAATATGCTGTTCAATCACGCCGTCGAGACCAAACGGCGTGTCGTTAAGTGTAAGGCCGTAGTGTTGCTGCAGGAGCCGGGTCAACAGTATTTGCCAGATTTCGGTGGGTGACGGGCAGGAGGATGCCGCCCGCGTCCGGGAAACGGTGAGGGTTTGCATAAGTGGTTATCTCTCTGTGGAATAAGACGAAGGTAATCTGCGGGTAAGACGTGATTTTATTCGCCAGTGGATGGTGTGGGATATACAGCGATATAGAGGTAGCCGTGTGAGCCGAGGGAATCGGCCTCACAGGTCAGTCCTTTCGCATACAGCGTGACGCGGTGCTGATGGCGGGGATTGAGTTCACCGTTGAGCAGCATCAGTTCCAGCTGTTTGAGCAGTACAGGAAAGGCCTGGTCGAGGTGGCGTAAGTCCGCGTCGCTGAATGTCCCGGCGATGCTGGCGCGGTCAGCGAGATAGTGCAGGCGGTAGCCCTCCTGCACCAGACGTGCGCCAAAGCACGGGATGACGGTGGGCTTAAGTCCCCACCAGGGCTCAGAAATATCATGGTTTACTGGTGGTGTTTTATTCGACAATGGTGACTCCTGATTAACGTTAATTGTGCGTGACGCTGCGCAGGATGACATACGGACCGTTGCGGTCCTGGAGGCGTTCCGCGAACACTGCCAGCACACCACGAATATCCTGCACTTCCCGCCCGGAATAGTGGCAGATGCTGCCGCTCCATTTGTACTTCCCGGTACAGAAGCGAAATAGCCGGGACTGCGGATGCTGACGGCATATCGCCATCGCCTGACGTTTGGGGATGATTTTCATCACCGGTTCCTTACAACCAGCCACGTTCAGAGAACGAGATGATCTCCATCCCGCCGACGACCAAGTGATCCAGCAGGCGGATATCCACCAGGTCCAGTGCCTGCTTAAGACGCTCTGTGATCCGTCTGTCTGCATCGCTGGGCTCAGCGTGCCCTGAAGGATGGCAGTGCGCCACGAGAATGGCAGCAGCGTTATGTTTAAGTGCAGCCTTCACCACCTCCCGTGGATGTACCTGCGTATGGTTGATGGTGCCGGTGAAGAGGGTTTCGTGCGCAATCAGCCGGTGCTGGTTATCGAGGAAGAGCGCGGTAAATTCTTCGCGCTCCTTCGTGGCAAGCTGCAGGCGTAACCACTCCCGGACCGCATGGCTGGAGGTAAATGACGCGCCAGGTTCGCGTAGCTGGCGTTCCAGCAGGGCTAATGCGGCCCTGACCGTGTACTGCTCTGATGGCAGTAACCCGGCGGCAAACAGCGGCAGTTGTTGTTCCATATTCTCAGGCCTCAGTCGATGATGTGCATGATGGTGTTGCATTCCGGATGCACCAAAGCGTAATCCCGCAGGCGGTAGTAGTGCTCCGTCATGGCGTCACATTCGGTGCGGCAGGCATGGTGACTGTAAGCCATAAGACAGACCGCTATCCCGGCGGCTTCGGCGCTCATTTCACCACCGTTGCCGTTCATGCTGTTAAATAGCGACCAGAGGGCATCGCTATCCGCTTCCGGGACCATAAAGGCAGCGCCGTTGCTGAGTGTGTAAAACTGCCAGACACCCCCGCAGTACTCTGCGCAGAGGCGGTCCATCCAGGAAAATACGGTCGATTCGAGGGTTATCCACTGAGGAATGCTGCCAAAGTGCTGCGGCCAAAACCCCACACGTTGTTCGTCCGGGACGAGGGTTGCTGCTAATGCAGGTGCGAAATCATCACCGGTAGAGGGTGTAAGTAACAGGTTGTTATCGTTAAGATTGATAATGTCGGTCATGTTGGTTTTTCCTTTTGTAAAGCGCATGGGTTACTCCTTATCCGGCAGAAAAAGACAAGGGCTGCTCCTCCCGAAGGAAGAACAGCCCTGTCAGTGCGGTCATGTATGGCGTATGGCCGTCGAAACAGCTACCGATGAGGTTTCAGCCCCGTTTTTATTCTGGCGGCCGGACCTCCGTTATTTCCAGTTAAAGGTATAAGCCCCCTGGCTGGTTTGTACGGTCAGCTCCAGAGGGCGACACTGCGTGAAGGTGCTGTTACTGGGGGTGGTAAAGGACAGCGTCTGACCGTACCCCAGACGTTTGTTAACATTCTGTCCCCTTCCCGGCATGGAAATCAGGCAGTTACCCCGGTTCAGGGTGAATGACTGCACCGTGATGTCATTTTCGAGGCTGGTCAGCGTCAGTTCCCAGACGGGAAAATTGACTTTCGGGAGATAAGCTTTCTGTGCATTGACGGACAACGGCGCATTATCCGCCAGCACAGGAACCGCGACAGCAAGCAGCAGGGGGGCCAACAGTGTCTTAAACATCATTAACATTCCTTATAAACAACGTTCTGTATCCGGATACCGGTATCGGTTCCGTCCGGTATATGCAGCGTCAGAGGCTGTCTGCCTGTGTGACGCCCTCTTCCGCCAGTGAAGGGCTGATGTTATTCACCACCGTTGCCGGGTCGAGCGCTATCTCTGCCAGCAGCCTGCCAGTCTCCGGGGCACCTTTATACACATACAGCGAGGCCACCGGCTCACCGTCATCGCTCGTGCCGGCAGAGACCTGATAGCGGGTCTCGCCCATTCTGACGGTAAATTCCTGAATACGGATGACCCCGTTATTCTGCCAGGCATATGTGGTATCACGGAGCGGCACCGTTTTGTCCATTTCCTTCGTTTCTGCACCGGTTTTGCCAAACGCGTAAGACACCCCCTGGCTGACCAGACAAATCTCCACCGCCTTTTTATGGTTCACGGTCTGCGCATAAAATACCGGTCTGGCGCAGCGCGGCGATGGTGCCGGTGACTCTGACGCCCAGGCAACGGACAGCGCCGGGAGCAGCAGCCCTGCACTGACCAGCACCAGGCCAGTTATGCGCGTTAACACATTCCTCTGTTTCATTATTCCATCTCCGGTAAAACGACATATATATCCCGGCCCCTTACCTCAATCGTCACAGGTTCCCTTACACCGGTATTCAGCAGCACCTGTGCTCGCCAGAAACGCCCGCGCACCTCTTCCTGCATATCCGTCACGCGAATACAGCGCTCCTCATAGCCTTCTTTACTCAGGATTTTTGTCACCACCGCACAGGCATTCTGCGCCAGGTTTTCCGTCCCCGAGTCTTTCTTAAACGGGTAACCCACCACGGCTGACAGCACGGTACAAAGCAACCAGGCCTGCATCAGGCGCCACGGTTTGCCCTGCGTCAGGTCCCGCTGGCGAAGGTAGACAAAATGCAAAGGGAACCACAGCCATGAAGGCGGTGTGATGCCCTGCTTCATCAGGTTTGTCCGGTCCAGTAATACCCAAGCCAGGGCGACGACCATGTACAGGACAATGGCGACAACGCGGGGAAAGCTCAGGAGCAGCACCACCCAGAGGAAGGGGGTAACGACGGCGAGGCACCAGGCGCAGAGGTCCTGACGTAACAATGGATATGATTTCATCGCTGAGTCTCCAGATTGATACGAATACCAGGGGAGACGATCACAGAGATACACATAAAAATATTCCTTTATAAACAGTAAATTAAATATGATGAATAACAGGGGGTAACGGTACACTCAGCACAGATCGTACTGGCTAATCAGAAGGTGGGATAATTGTTAATTCAGATCGATACACGCAAACCGATCGTTGATACCTATCAATAATAACGATTAATTATAAAATATTAATAGCTTTAACCTATTGGAATTCATTATTTCGATCGTCGAAACAGATCGAAACGGCAGTGGAAAAACCAGGATGAACTCAGAACAGGAGATGCCAGATGGCACGGATGACCGACAGGAACTGCTGGCGGAGTCGCTGTAACTGGTGTATCAGCGTCCCGGAGGTCTTCAGGGTGTTCATCACATCATCAAAAATCGCACCGGCGACACTGATAAAACCTTCCTGTGCAGCGCCCCGAACACGTTCTGTGCATAATTCAGGGTTCAGATGGCGGGAAACGGCGCTGCAGCTACTTACCGGTAGTGCCTTAATCAGCACTTCCGCCCACTGCTCCAGGTTGTAGCTTTCAGTTGCAGATATCGCAATGACCGGATGGACTGTGGCAAACAGTGTTCCGGCAAGTGCGGCTTTGTCGAGAAGATTTTCAGACTGGCGTGGTGAAGGTTGATGATTAGAGTCGTCCCATTCACGGCAGGGATCCATTTTATCGGCCTGCGTGAGGACAAACAGAAAGCGTTCCGGCACTGCGCCCAGGCTCAGCAGCTCACGGTAACAGCGCAGGTCATCTTTCCAGGCCCGGTCATCCGCTTTCAGCGCCCAGACAATCAGGTCCAGTTCTGGAGACCATGCCCGGTACAGGCGGCGATACTGTCTGTCAAGCTCCGGGGTTTCGGCAATGCCGGGAAAATCTGCAATATGAAGAGTACGTGGACCACGACGAACCTGATAACGATGAACGCGTCGCGTGCAGCCGCTGACGGCATCAACCCGGGCGGGCGGCGGACTGAATAGGGTATTGCACAGGCTGGATTTACCCGCCCCCGATTTTCCCATAATGCCAATCACCGGCTCATAGTGAACACACCGGAGCAAACGTTCAACCATCGCATCCGACAGCGCAGCAGGGAAACAGGATAAGGAATGTTTCAGGGTATCAAGACCCTGTTCGGTTTTATCGGGCACATTGACCTCCGTAAGTTAAACAATAGGGCGGCAGCGATACTGGCTGCCGTGCTCACGAAGGTAATATTGGGCTGAAAAATTATTGAGATTCCCATGTTAAAGCTGTTTGATGAGCTCCATGCCTTTAAGGCAAAATCTTTCTTTGTTATTGCCCGCCCCCACGCCGGTGAATAAATAATTCGCGCTGCCAAACCTGTTCATCAGGGGTAGTGAGATTAACCTTTGTTTCAGTGAAACCGGGTTACGTAACACCGGGATAAAAAAGCCACCAAGGTCTTTATGCTGATGTTGCTTTTCAAATATGAGCGAAGCCCCGACGTATTTGTCTGAAAATACTCTTTCTGTTTTCCTTTTTATAATATCTGTCTGTCTGAGATACCGGATGTTAAAGAAATCATAACGCCCGTCATATTCATCCCATAACGTTTCTGTCACCAGAAGCGGCAAATAGGTTGACTGGTGGTTACAGAGCAATGGTGATTTTTGTTCATCTTTGATAATCCACCCTCTGAAACACGTTTTCAGAAAGATAGCATAATACTCACTATCTGGTTCCCGAATATATTTATTTAAAGCTTCCAGGTAAAAATCAGCAGAAATATTTGCATGGGCTTTTTCTTTTAACCAGGAAAGGAAGTTTTTTACCTTTTCCTGAGGATTAGGTAATGGTTGCATTAAAACGTTAGCCTTAAGCTCAGCGTCTGTATCATAGTTATCACAAGTATGGGTGCTCAGTATTTGTTCTCTCGGTGTGAACGTCTCAAAGATGGTGAACTGTGCTTTTAACCGGGATGAGGTATCCCCTGTTTCCGCCTTCTTCCTTTGCATTTCCTCCCGTATCAGCGACTCAAGGTATGCAGACCTTTTCATCCCCTTCTTTTCTGCCGCGTTCGTGGCCCACTCGTATAAGAGTGTATCAGAAGTATAAGCCGTAATTTTGTGCTTACTCACCATATCTCAGCATCCTTTAATGAACAAAAAAACAACCAATGGTAGGTTACTTTTTATAAATACTATATTTCATTAAGTAAGTCACTCATAGTGACCCACTTTTAAATAAAATTCTTATATTCAACAACATATAAAAATTTGGTGTATGATGTTTTTTAACCGTACATGGCATGAAGACCTGCGACCACAACCGAAACAACATGATCTAAAAAATACTTTCTATCCTGTGGCCTGAGCGCCAGGTCATTCACCGAAACATCACTTCCTGTCGGAAGTTCGGGTTCTGAACACCTGGCAGGGCGCATCAGGACAAAGGGGGGGTAGCTTTCCTGGAGATGCTTAACTGGCAGAGCCCTCCTGCGTACGCATTATTTTTTTACACAGCCTTCCATCACCTGAGGAAGGCTGCAACACAACACTGAGAACAGTCATTCCTCCTTCACTTTTAACGTAAAGGAGATTTTCCCATGAACACATCCCCCACCCTGCTGAACGACCAGCTTGTCGATATGGTATTCATCACCACCTACACTCACTGCAGTGATAAATGGTTTTACAAACTCATCAGCGAAGGACGGTTCCCGAAACCCATCAAACTGGGGCGCAGCTCCCGCTGGCTGAAGAGTGAAGTGGAAGCCTGGATGCAGCAGCGCATAGTAGACTCTCGGGGTAACTGAGTATGTCTGTAAAATAATGGAAGCAAGGCTTAGCCCCTGCTGGTCTGGCAGAAACAAAAATGGGCAAAACAGATGTTGTCCATGAGCACTCCCGAATGTCCTGATTATCAGATTTTTATTTATATTCTGAATTGCTAACCCTAGAGTAAATGCTGAACGCCTATAATATAAAACCCCGCATATGAAAAGGCTTTGATATATATCAACCATCTTCTATTGCACAGTATATATATTATATAAAAAGAGATTAATATATAAGGATGTTAATATATGCAATCATAGACAAGCAAGCTAATGGCATATATATGTAGATATACAAAGTGATTGACAATGTATTACCGGGAGTGCGTGTTCTTTTAGCATGAAATATACAACACTGAGTAGTTAAATATCAAAAACAATAAGGCCTTATCTCACAAAAAGCAATCACACTGTTCAGCCTCAATAATTTCCATCAGCGAATAACATTCTAAAATAACAAACCTCTCCCTGCATCCAGGAAATGCATAAATATCAAACAACCAACGCATTCATTACTGCCATTCGCTCTGGCAGAGGCTTCGCTCGCCTGAGAAAAACGCAAAAGGAGTAATACTTGTGACTAACAGTAAATTTGGGGAAATCAATCCGGGTTATATGAATCGTATTACGGATATCATCAACTTCGCGACAAAAGCCCACGCCAGGACATCCGTATTCACCTTCGTACTCAGACTGCCTGAGCATCGTGATACAGGCGACAGTATTGCCTGTCTCCCTGATCTGAGCTCAGGATTGATGGAACGAGTTATTGGGGCACTGAGAGCCCGTATCGCAGCCCATCAGAAACGCCGTAAGCGGGACGGCCATCAGGTATGTCCAACAGACCTGAGACACGTCTGGGTACGTGAGGTGGGAACCAGCGGCAAATCTCATTACCACATGGCGATATTCGTCAACAAAGATACGTTTAATGGATTAGGGAATTATTCTAAAGAAGACCATAACCTGGGGAGTTACATCTGCGAGGCCTGGCTAAGTGCATTAGGCCTGATCGAGTTTCCGGAGTACAGGACGCTGGTTAACCTCACCAATCCGCCGCACTATCTGGAAAGTCTTCGGGTGGACCGATTTGGGCAACAGATCCTGAACTTACGGAGCCACCTCAGTTACTTTGCCAAAGAGCGCACCAAGGTTTACAACAAGGAAGAACGTTCATTCGGGGGAAGTGTCAGGTGAACAAGCACTACACCGGAGGAAGCCCCCCTCCAGTAATACGAAGAGGGACAAGTGTACCGATGGTTAGTACTCCCACGCCTCAAAAGCTAGCGGCATTTTATTGAGCAAATTTCGCCGCTCGCGCCAGTTAGGAATCAAGCGGTCCATATGTAGACGGAAGCGCTCGTTGTGATGACGCTCCAGTAGATGAACCAGTTCATGCACCAGAATATACTCCAGACACTCAGGTGGTTTCTTAACTAGTTCCAGATTGAGCCAGACTCGCTTGGTGGTGGTATTACAGGTGCCCCAAAAGGTTTTCATCTTTTTTATGCCCCAGAACGTCGGGGAAACGCCGGTTCTGTCCTGCCATTCGGGCAGTAATTTAGCGACCTGCCGTTTCAGCTCATGCCGATAAAAGTCGGTTAATACCAGCTCCTTATTTTCATTGCTGGTTCCCGGCTGAACATAAAGCTGGAGTTTATTATTTCCCGCAATTTTCACCTCATGACGCCCCTGACGCTCGATCACAAACAAGCGATATTTACGACCCCAAAGATAGTGGCATTCTCCGCTGACCATCTCCCGCTCGGACTGACGTGGCTGTCTGGCGAAATCCTGCTGTTGTTTTCGGATCCAGCGAAAGCGGGAAGCGACCGCCATTCGTATCGCCGTTTCTGTCATGTGTTCCGGGGCTGAAACGCGAACTTTGCCGTCAGGCGGCAGGACGCTGATATGCAAGTTCTTAATCGCTTTACGATTGATCTGTAAGCGCAGCGTGCCTATCTGCATGACCGGCATCAGTGGTATTCCTTTTGCTTGCGGGCAAGCTCAAGAACGTCATCAATATTTACGTTATAACTGGCGGTTTCTTCGCGCACTGCACGGGCAAGCTCTCGCTCCTTAAAACGATCGCCAATCCACTCCGCTTTTTTGGTATAGCGGATTGTCGTATCAATACGGGTTGCCAGCACCTCGTCATGACCGAAGTTATCATAAAACGCGCGCTTTGCCTGCGTATCCATTGTTTCAGGATAGGATGCTCCGTTGGTTTGTTCTGGGCGTATGACCTGCTTGCTCAAATCCCGGATACGTTCCAGATACTGCTGATAATCAAGCGCATTCTGGCGGCGAAGGGTAATCAGTTCATCCAACAAAAGCGACATGCGCCCGTAGTATTTTGGGTTCACCGGGTTTTCATCCACGATGGTTTTACGCACGTTATTTTCGATGGTTTCCGCCATCGCATCCTGATTGTTGCGGATCTCGTCCGGCAGAGCAGCGGTTGCTGCTGCTCCTTTTTCAACAATCAGCTCAATCAGGCTTAACTCTTCGAAATCCATAAGCACTTCGCTACCGTCGGCGCGAACGTACATATCTAGCAGGTGGCGCATGGCGGGCTCAAAGCGCTTCATGTCCAGCAGATCGCCGCTGGTCAGTTTAATGTCGTAGCGCAGTCTCTCGAATTTAGCGACTTCAGTGCGAATGCTTTCCACTTCCTCATCGGTATAGCCCGCTTCCTGCATTTCATTCGCCAGGCTGGCGTAAGCGCGCAGCAGGCGGGCGACATTCTGATAGAACGAAAGGCGCAGTGCCTCTTTTTCGCCTAATATCGTCTGGTTTTCCCCCGACTGACCACAGAAATAGTGCTGATAGTCCTGCAATTCGCGCGGAGCCTTGACAGGTTCACATAGGCTGCGAACTACCTCTAGCGCGCTGTCGAGATCCAGCTTTGCCTGCTCCAGACGATTTTTTAACAGCCCATCAACATCATCGCGATCGTAATCATCAAACGCGCCCGTGGTGTAATCGGTTATCGCTTTATCCAGAGAGCGGAACAGATCTTTATAATCGATAATATAGCCGTATTCTTTATCTTCCCCGTCCAGCCGGTTTACCCGACAAATCGCCTGAAACAGCGTATGGTCTGTCATGGTTTTATCAATATAAAGATAGGTCGCAGACGGTGCATCAAAGCCGGTTAGCAGCTTATCCACCACGATAAGCAAACGCATTTGTCCCGGTTCATTTATAAAGCGTTGCTTAACGTCTCGCTCGAATTCGGCGATACGACCAGCAATCTTCTCTTCGCTTTGTTCAAAAAAGTCAGCCAGCATTTTGCGATAGGTCGAGAATTTGTAAAGTTTCTCGGTCAGGCCCGCGCCGGTTTCTTCACCTTTGATACTGGCAGCATCGGGACGGAAGCTGGTTACAATAGCCACTTTTCCAGCCAGATCTGTCTGGCTAAACATCTCGTAAACCTTACAAGCCTGATACACACTACTGCACACCAGCATGGCGTTGCCGCGCCCGTCCATCAGCCGCGGGCGGGTATCCATATCCAACAGAATATCATTAACGATCTGCTCCAGCCGTGACTTACTGGAAAGCAGTTTCTGCATTGAGCCCCACTTTTGTTTAAGCTGGGTTTTGGCTAAGTTCGACAAGCCACGCGTTTTGGCTTCAAACCAGTCATCGACCTTTTTCTCAGACGTCAGATACTGGTCAATATCGCGTGCCTCATAGCGCAGATCCAGCACAACCCCGTCGGCCACAGCCTCATCAAACTTGTAGGTGTGGATATAAGGGCCGAACACCTCCACTGATTTCTTTTTATCTTTCTTCATCAGTGGGGTACCGGTAAAACCGATGAACAAAGCTTCCGGAAGAATGGCGGTCATCGCGTTATGCAACTTGCCGGACTGCGTGCGGTGGCACTCATCCACGAAGACAAACAAGTCGCCTTTGGCCCGGAAGGTTTTAGTCAGAGATTGTTGCAACTCGGTGATGAAGTCGTCAGTTGCAGCAGCGTCTTCCGCCTCGCTACGACGACCAAACTTATGCACTAAAGAGCAGATGAGCCACGGGTTCGGATGGTTAAGCGTCGCAATAAGGTCGTTGCCGCTAGAGGTGCGATAAATCTCTTCATCCACACCCATAAACACGCTTTCGATCTGTTCATCCAGCTCGGTGCGGTCAGTCACAATCAGCACGCGTGAATTCGGCACATTTTCGCGGATCCACTTCGCCAGCCAGACCATCGTCAGGCTTTTACCCGATCCCTGCGTGTGCCAGATAATCCCGCCTTCACGACGAGCAATATGCTGTTTAGCCGCCTCGACGCCGAAGAACTGATTATGGCGACAGAGTTTTTTCACTCCAACGTCAAAGGCTATGTAGTTATGGACGATATCTAGCAGCCTTGACTTGTTGCAAAGACGGCTTAAATGAAAGTCGAGTTTATGCGTATATACATCGGTATGCTCTTCTTTCCATTCCAAATAATATTTTTCCGGCGTTTCAATGGTGCCGTAACGCAGCCCCTGCGTATCATTACCCGCCATCACCAGTTGCATGGTGGTAAAGAAATTGCGGATAAAGGTTTTCTTCTGATTGTCGAGATTCTGCCGGATGCCTTCGCTAACGTGGACTGACGAGCGTTTAAGTTCAATCACGCCCAGCGCGATGCCGTTAACGTACAGCACCAGGTCCGGACGCTTGCTGTATTCGCCTTTTACCGTCACTTCGTCGGCGATGGCGAAATCATTGGCTTCAGGATGTGCCCAGTCAATCAGCCATACTGTCTGATTTTGCTCGCCCGCGCCTTCCTTTTCCTTCACTCCGTAACGCAGCAGGCGATAGACCTCTTTATTGGCATAATACAACTTCTTGCCTTCACCCAGCGCGGCGGCGGAATCCAGTTGCCTAAGCACGCGGGTGATCAGGGTATTGCTGACGCCGCGCCGCTTCAGCCATGCGCTCAGTATGTCCGTGTCGATATTGCTGTCACCGGCATATCCTGCGCTGCGGCCCAGATAGCGGTATCCTAAATCCTTTACAAAAAACTGAATCAAACGCTGCTGTGTGGCGCGTTCGCGCTGGCCGATAGTGCTCAAAGGGCGCTCTCCCTAAATGTTCAGCAATGGAACTCCATTACGCGGTTAATGGCGAATTGAAGATGATTATCATCGAAGAGCTTCATCTTACGGCTGGCCCAGCGTTCACCGGCAGGCCACTGGTGTAGCCCCTCTTTCACGGAATCTAGCGTGGGCTGACATTCTCCTCGGGTCAGCAGCCAGTCAACGGTCGCCAGCAACTCCAGACCAAACGGCGATTCAAAGCCGTCAATCAACTGGCTGACCTGCTCAAGCGCCGGTAGCCACTCTTTGGCCTCGTTGTTCAGCCAGAGGTTGACGTGTTCTTTTTCCCGATCGTTAAACCAGATCACGTCCAGCGGCTGGCTGTCCGGGATGCGTTTCTCGGCTTTGAGATAGGTGCCATCCAGCGCATTAAGCAGATGGTTCAGGTTGGGGGAGAAGGGACCGTAATTGTGCGCCTCAAAGCGCAGCTTTAGCACGTCCTCCTGCTGGTGCAGTTCAATAGCGCGTTGTAACAGCCATGCCAGTTTCTGGATTTCCAACAGGCTGCACTCCATGCCCAGCACCCAGTAGCGGCGCACTAGTTCAGCGATCATCGCTCTGGCGGGTGTGAGCTTTTTTACGCCGGTGCTTTTGGCGACGTTCTGGTATTTTTCGGTGGGCTCAAAAATCAGGATTTCAGTGCTCGGAAGATCGCCCAGCGCAGATTCAATCCGCGCCCGAACGTCCGGCCAGTTCAGGCCACCGTTGCCTGCGCCCAGCGGGGGAATGGCGATGGACTGCACTTTCTCTTCGATCAAAAAGCGGCGCAGGTCCTGCAAACCGTCTTCAATCCACTCCATACGGGAGTCGGCGCGCCAGTGCTGCTTGGTAGGGAAATTGACGATCCAGCGCGGCCCCATCAGTTCGCCGGTTTCGGTGATAAACATTTTGCCGGTCGTCAGTTGCTTCTGTTTGCAGGCGAGGGCATAGGCTTTCATATTATCGGGGAAGCGCTCTTTGAACATCAGCGCGATGCCTTTACCCATGACACCGACGGTATTAACCGTATTCACCAGTGCTTCCACGGGCGCGTCCAGTAGATTGCCTTGTGTATATGTCATCATGAGAAGTACCACCCGGCCCGTGCGTGAACGGGCATTGACAGATTGCGTTGCGACAGCCACTGCTCTAATTGTAACCTGACGCCATCGTTGTAACAAATCATCCCGCCCAGCAGTGAGATTGGGCAGTGCTTCCAGATTAATGCCTCAGCTTGATAGCGTTCAAACTTGCCAAGATCATCCTGATCGCGACGGAAATCCCGTGCTTGTAAGATTGGCCAGTCGATCCGATGCAGATTGTTTAGATCGGTATAGTAATTCGCCAGATTATAGTAGGCGTGGCTGTCGGTAAACACGAAGGGAATGTTCTGCGCCGCCACGTGTCGCAGGCTGCTGACCAGAATAACGATTTCCTCATTGGGGCGCTGCTTAATGCCGCCACGCCCGCTGCGAATATTCATCAGCATCGGCGAGAAAGGAGTAAAGTAAAACGGCACATAATCATGCAGCGTCCCGCCCGTCCCCGCAGGCACCGGATGCCCGGCGCGTTTGTCGATAAGCTCCGGGTTGCCGATATTGATCCAGTTTGCCGCCTGTACCGGGCTGTTGCCGCAGTGCAGGCCGTTGTCCAGTATCCACGGGATATTGTCCCGATGGACAATGCGCCAGATCAGAGCTTTTTCCGGGTTGAGGTTGGCGCTGTAGTCATAAGCCATGTGCTTTCCCTTCTATATTAAACGAGTTTTCCCGGTTAACAGTTCCTGCATCATCCCCTGTTTAAGCTGGCGAGTTTTGTCCAGACGTTGTTGCAGGATCTGAATCTCTTTGTCCATATCGGAGAGGATGGCTGCGATGGCGGTTTGTTCTTCTTTTGGAGGAACAGGAATAGGGATTGTTTTCAGGTTATTCTTCGATACCCCAAAGACTTTCATACCCGTTGCCAGTCGGTCAATATTAGCTTTAACGGCTCGAATACAATGTAGGTATCCCCGGAAACCGTCTACAAATATATTGTTCATATCACGTAGCAAATAGGTATGTAATCCCGCAACGATTATATTATCCCTTACACCTTGAATTTCAATGCTTTTCCCTATACCAGCATAGTCTTCTGAGGCATCAGTCATAATAAGATCACCTTCTTCGATAAACGAAGAAGATACCAAGTCGCTTGATATTCTGGGAACGGAGCTATTCTCTAAATTCAAATTGTTGTTCCACTTCGTGTGGATGTCACCATAATGAATATATCCGTAGTCTCCAGTATCAGAAAGATCGCTTCTTGCATTTGTCGATGTAGATAAAAATGAAAAAACCTTACCGTAGGTCGAAATATCCCAATCCTCAGGAATATCCCCCAATTCACTCTTTTTGTATCCCTTAGCAACCCCATCCTCCCACAACACAAACTGCGGCAAACGGGTTTTACCTGTCAGCAGTTGCTGCATGGTGGCTGTTTTGATGGCCTGTTTTTTGGCGATTAGTTGCTCTAGTTTAAGAATAAAATTGTCACAATCAGACAACGTATCTGCTATTTTTTCCTGTTCTTGCTCGTTTGGAAAAGGTACAGAAATAAGTCTAATCAGATCAGTATTTAGATTAGGCTGTCCGTTACCCGTTGCGATCTTGTCATGAAGGCTTTTTGTTATTGTATTAATGTAATGAATCAAAAATGATTTATTTCCGATTCGTTGGTTAATAATTGCAGCAACACCATCATTTGCACAGCATTTTATTCCTAAAAGTTTTGCAACACCAAGTGTTGCACCACTATTAGAAATAATAAGAGTGCCTTTTTCTAAGGTCCGGCTATGCTTAGAACCTAATTCGGTTAACATCGAGGATGTTGCCATAACGATCTGTTGGGCATCCGGGATTGTCGTCAATGAAGCAACCGTCAGCCAAGGGATAAAATCACCCTCAAAATATTTAGGATCACCTGCAGGGCGAGGAGAGCCTCCCCGAACAATATCGCCAAGTTCTCCGAGATATTTGCACTCCCAATCCTCAGGAATAATCCCCACCTCAGTCAATTTAAACCCCGCAGGCATGCCTTTCTCCGCCGCACCCGACTGCTGCTCACTCACCATTAAATCCACCATCACCACACCAGCCCCATCGCCCGCAAATGCCCGGCCACCTTCTCGCTCAACGCTTCAACGGACGCTTCAAGCGCCGGTAACGGCTCGGCATAGCGCTCTTCCAGTTCCTTCACACGCTCCGCCAGTTGCTGGGTGATACGCTCAATCTCAGCTTTAATCCCGGCCTGCAACGTCGCCAGCCACTTGTCCTGCACCACCAGCACTTTGATCGCCGCGTCATCTAATGAGGGATAATGTTTAAACACCGCGCGATCCAGCGCTTCCTGTGCAGATTTCAGCGCTTTTTTCGCATTCGCCTCTGCTTTAATCAGAGCCAGACAGCGGGTCAGTGCCGCCAGCTCATCCGGGTCGGCGGTGGTTTTCTTCAATTTTGTCAGGCGAGCATTGACCAACTTTTGCGTCACCTTATCCTTATCGTTCTTCGCCTCGGCCAGCAGATCGTCTTCTCCTGCCTGCTCCTCGATATACTCGGCTAACTGACGGCTCGCTTCTTCACTATGTTCCTGTGCGCGGTTTAGGGCGTCCAGTAGTTGCGGGAAACAGCGAATTTCCACTAGTGAACGGGGCAGTACGTCGGCCTTGTAGCGCCGCTTGTCAAACTCAAAATCGTGCGTTTCTTTCCAGACGTTTTTGCCGTCCTTGCCTTTTACCGGCTGGAGTTCACGAATTTGCGCGGCGGCTTGCCAGCCGTCCTGCGTGATCACATAGACATCGTCCTGCATGGCGTCGGCCCAGTAGTCCATCAGGATCTGGTACACGCTGTATTTGTTCAACAGCTCACTGTTAGCATACTGCGCCAGCAGCATCTCGCTGATATCGTGGATCAGTTCCTTCGGTTTATCGCCTTTGCCAATATCTGCCAGCGCCGCCTCTTTCACCCACGCCTTAAACGGCAGCAGGCTGCGGCTGGCAAAATCCTTAAATTCCTGATGCGCCAGAATGGTCGGTTTAACCTGCAGGGCTTCGACCTGCGCCCGACAGTAGCCGGAACGATCGTCAGCAAACAGCACGTCGCGCAGGGCAGGGAATACCCGCCAGTACTCCTCCAGGGCATCCACATCGCGAGTCGGAATACCACCCTGTAAGTGCGCGGTCAGATCGTGCAGATCTTCCGGTTCGCCACCGTCGATATAGCGGGGGATATTCAGGTTGTAATCATTCCCGGCGATGTCACTTAACGGCACCATCCGGCTGTATCCGGGCACCGTGCGCTGGTGGTTGAATACGTCCACGATGCGATGAATATCCCGGCTGCGCAGGCGGTTCTTGTTGCCGTCCTTGATAAAGCCCCGGCTGGCGTCGATCATAAAAATGCCTTTGCGGCTGTGGGCGTGCTCCTTGTCAATCACGATAATGCACGCCGGGATGCCGGTGCCGTAAAACAGGTTAGCCGGTAAGCCAATAATGCCCTTGATATAGCCTTGCTTGATCAGGTTTTCACGGATATTCGCTTCAGCGTTGCCCCGGAACAACACGCCGTGCGGCAGGATCACCGCCCCTTTGCCGGTGCTTTTCAAGCTCTTGATAATATGTAGCAGAAAGGCGTAATCGCCGTTCTTCTCTGGCGGAATACCCCAAACAAAGCGTTCAAACGGATCTTTTTTTGGATCCAGTCCGCTGGTCCAGTTTTTATTGGAAAACGGAGGGTTGGCCACGGCGAAATCGAAAGCTTTCAGTTTGCCGTTAGTTTCTTTCCACTGCGGATCGCTCAGGGTATTGCCCTGCCAGATTTTAGCGGTGGCATTGTTGTGCAGGATCATGTTCATACGCGCCAGCGCGCTGGTGGCGTTGTCCATTTCCTGCCCGAATATCGACAGCCCGCGTCGCGTTTCGTCGCTGACTTTCAACAGCAGCGAACCGGAACCACAGGTGGGGTCGTACACCGTGGCATCCTGCGGCGTATCGGGGGTAATACCGATCACCTTCGCCAGAATGCGCGACACCTCTGCCGGAGTATAAAATTGTCCCTTGCTTTTACCGGATTCGGTGGCGAAGTGGCGCATCAGGTACTCATAGGCATCGCCCAGCAGATCGTCGCCATCGGCCCGGTTGCCGGACAGATCCAGCCCCTCGAATATACCGACCAGCTTCGTTAGGCGGTCAATCATCTCCTTGCCTTTACCAAGCTTGTCTTCGTCGTTAAAGTCGGCCTCGTCAATAACGCCTTTCAAATCGTTCTCTTCCGCCAGCTTGCGGATGATTTTGTTAATTTTATCGCCGATTTCTTTATCGTTCTTCAGCGCGACCATATCGTCAAAACTGGCCCCTTTCGGGATAACGATCATTCCGTAAGGGTCGCCTTTATATTTGTCGGACACATACTTCATAAATAGCAGGGTCAGCACATAGTCCTTGTACTGGCTGGCGTCCATCCCACCGCGCAGCTCGTCGCAGCTTGCCCATAAAGAGGAGTAGAGTTCGGTTTTTTTGATAGCCATTAAATATCTCGTTTTGCACGGTGATGTGCGGTAAGCGGGTTACAGCAGATCTGTGTTCAGTCCGGCGGCTTTCAACCGACGGGTTAAGTTACGCATTTTGCTGAATTCGGTGCCGAGGCTGTGGCTCAGACCTGTGCCTTCGCAAAAGGTTTTTGCCGTAATGTGTTCCAGCTCGTCAGCATACTTGATCATTTGCAGATGCAATTCGACGGTGTACTGGTTACGTGGTGCTCCGGATAGCGCTTGCTGGATACGATGGTATATTTCGTTTTCATTCATAAAGGCTGGTATCCGTGGACATGCTAGATAATTTAGCTAAATTAGCTAAAATTGACGTTGGGTTCAATGAGTAAGACGTTCAGCGGTTCTGATTGCACAGTTTTCGAACAAAGAAAATATCTCTGAGCAAATCAGCCATCTAGATTTTCTCATTAGCGTCTACGAAATTAGATTTCTGGGTTAGTTTCCTAAAGATATCGCTTATTTGTGACTATCATACATTTACATTTTTTATGCCTGACCCAGCTATCATTGCTAGATGGCTGGGTCAGGTATCGCAAGACGTGACTGTGGCCTCAAAGCCGATTAATCGAACCAACTATTGCTATCAGCTTTCTTGCACAGTTACTTATTCTGGCTTAATGGGTTATTGATTTTTGCATAATCAAAAGGAGAAAAGATTTTTTCTCGATTAGCATCAAGATAATCAGCCCACCACTGCAACATTAGCCTCCTCTCCCCCAGATGCTCCGCCTTATGAATATAAGCCGCACGTACAGAGTTACGTTCCTGATGACTCATCTGCCGCTCGACTGCATCCCTCGACCACAATCCTGATTCAATCAGTGAACTACACGCCATCGTCCTGAAACCATGTCCACAAACTTCCGTTTTCGTGTCATAGCCCATCACTCTCAGCGCCTTGTTCACCGTGTTTTCACTCATGGGTTTACGCGGATCGTGGTCGCCAACGAAGATCAGCTCTCGGTTTCCATTCATGCTTTTGATCTTTTCCAAAATAGCTAAGGCCTGACGCGACAAGGGAACAAGATGGGGCGTGCGCATCTTCGAACCACGCCGAGAATGCTTAACACCTTCTAAGGGTTCACGCTCGCCCGGAATCGTCCACATAGCCGTATCAAAATCTACTTCAGACCAGCGTGCAAAACGTAGTTCACTAGAGCGGATAAACACTAACAAAGTGAGCTCGACAGCTAATCGAGTTAAAGGCCTGCCGGAGTAATGATCAATGTGATGAAGTAATTCAGGTATACGGTTAAGTTCAAGAGCAGCACGATGCTGTCTTTTCGCCGTAGCAACCGCACCGGCAATTTCTTGTGCAGGGTTGTAGTCGATTAAACCGCTCTGCACAGCAAAGCGCATAATCGCGGTAGTTCGCTGTTGTAAACGGGCGGCAACTTCGAGTCGTCCGGATGATTCCACAACCTTAATGGGTACAAGCAAATCTCGTGTCTTCAGCTCCGCAATGTTCCGCTTACCGATAGCAGCAAAAAGATTATCTTCTAGGCTTTTCAATACACGAGCACTGTGCGATGCAGACCATTTCTGATTGCTGGTGTGCCAGTCTCTGGCAACCACTTCAAACGTTATCGCCTCTTGCTCCTGCTCTACCTTAACGGCTTTCTTGTTTTCACTGGGATCGACGCCGTTAGCTAACAGCTTACGGGCTTCATCCCGGCGTGCTCGAGCATCCGCCAGCGAGACTTCAGGATATTTCCCCAACGCCAGCATCTTCTCTTTACCGCCAAAGCGATAACGAAGCCGCCAGTATTTCGAGCCATTCGGGTGAACCAGCAAAACCATGCCTTCACCGTCAGCCAGTTTATAGGCTTTTGCTTCAGGCTTAGCCGAACGAACCTTCACATCACTCAGAGCCATGATAAGTATCCTTTCAAGGGTACTGTGTGGGTACAAACATTATCGAACCGGGATATACCCGCAGTTGTACCCGCATCAGTAAGTTGATGTAGATTGAATCAGGTTGACTTAGGTTGAGTGAAAAAGCGAGGAAAGCCTTGCGGATACTGGATTTCAGACACAAAAGAAGACGTCCGTTGACGTCTATTGATGTTCCGATGGTGCCGAAGGCCGGACTCGAACCGGCACGTATTTCTACGGTTGATTTTGAATCAACTGCGTCTACCGATTTCGCCACTCCGGCACTGAAGAGGTATGCGGAAAACGAGTGAATTATACCTGCCATACGCCGCCATGCAAGTACCTGTACATACTAAACCTGCTAAGTGCCTAAAAAACAAGCGCCACACTACTTTACCCCCGGACTCCCCGTGCTTAATCCCCTCTTACGCGAAGCATCCCCTCTGTACATACTCTACACTCTCAGTTCAACACCACACTGAGAGTAATACGATGTCCATAATAAAAAGCTACGCCGCGAAAAATGCTGGGGCTGAACTGGAAGTCTGGGAATACGATGCAGGGGAACTCCTGCCTGAAGACGTTGAGGTAAAGGTAGATTATTGCGGTGTCTGCCACTCGGATTTGTCGATGCTCGACAATGAATGGGGGTTCTCTCAATATCCGCTGGTTGCTGGGCACGAGGTTATTGGCCACGTGGTTGCGCTGGGCAATGCAGCGCAAAACAAAGGACTGAAAATTGGCCAGCGTGTGGGAATCGGCTGGACAGCGCGTAGCTGCGGTCACTGCGATGCCTGCATCGACGGCAACCAAATCAACTGTACTGAAGGTTCTGTTCCCACCATCCTTAACCATGGTGGTTTTGCCGATAAACTACGCGCAGACTGGCAATGGGTTATACCGTTACCGGATAATATTGATATCGAAACCGCAGGCCCAATGCTGTGCGGTGGTATTACCGTGTTTAAACCGTTACTGATGCATCACGTAACAGCCACCAGCCGCGTAGGGGTGATTGGTATTGGTGGTCTGGGACATATTGCCATAAAACTGCTGCGCGCAATGGGGGCTGAGGTGACGGCGTTTAGCTCCAACCCCTCAAAAGAGCAGGAAGTCCGAGCAATGGGCGCGGATCACGTGGTCAATAGCCGCTCTCCAGAAGCACTGAAGGAGTTGACGGGTCAGTTCGACCTGATAATCAACACCGTCAATGTTGACCTCAACTGGCAGCCCTATTTTGAAGCGCTGGCCTCGGGCGGCAACTTCCATACGGTAGGCGCGGTGTTAACTCCACTGCCTGTTCCGGCCTTCACGCTGATTGGTGGCGATCGCAGTATCTCTGGTTCTGCTACGGGTAACCCGTTCGAGCTGCGCAAATTGATGAAATTTGCCGGGCGTAGCAAAGTTGCACCCATTACCGAACTGTACCCAATGTCGAAAATCAACGATGCCATTCAACATGTTCGCGACGGCAAAGCCCGTTACCGCGTGGTATTGAAAGCTGATTTCTGATACCAGGGCGGTGGCGTGTGCCACCGCTTTTTTATCCACGCCCCCAAGCGGCAAAAATCTCTGCAACAGCGACTGCACCGGGATCGGGCACACTGTTCAGGTTGTCGCTATTTACATACGACGCGCGCCCTGCTTTAGCTTTCTGCATATTAGCGGTACTTTCTGCTCCGCGCTGTGCAGCACTAATGGCTGCATCTAAGCCGTCGTCTCGCAATGCTTCCAGTGCGGGTTGCAGGGCATCGATTAATGTTCGATCTCCCAGTTCTGCACCACCGTAAAATTTCAGCTGCGTTAGACCCGCTAGCAGGGCATCAGGAAGAGTGCGCCCCTGCATTAGCGCTTGCCCTGCTGCGGTGAAAAATAGCGACATCAATACACCGCTGGAACCACCCATTACCGTTGCCAGCCGCTCGCCAATCAGCTGTAGTAACTGAGCGGGGTTATCCAGCGGCAGTGCGTTGCGGTTAAGCTGGGTGCTAATATCCTGCGCCCCTAACGCAAAAGTCGAGCCAGTATCACCATCACCCACTTTAGCGTCCAGTGCATTCAGGCGGCTTTCGATATCGAGCAGCCTTTGGGTTGCCTGTGCGACCCATTTACGCACCAGTGAATTCTCCGAGGGCTGAATCTCCAGTGCATCATGCACTTTCGTGTGAGCTACCGTTTTGGCTGACATGAAGGCGACAGCCCTCACCCAACCGCTAGTCTCGACCGCTGCCAGCAATGCCTGCTCTCTCATATCATCAAGCAACAGTAAAGATAGCGAAAAACCTTTCATATCGAGCGAGGTCACAAGCGAAGCGGGGCCAATTATCCACGCGATCTGCTCACGTAATGCGCCATGCGCCAGCTCTTTGGTCAGCAGCGCCATCTCAAGTGCTGACACGCCGCCAAGATTATTAATCAGTACCGCCACGCGCGCCTCGCCGACCGATGGCTTCAGCGTGTTCACTAATGTGCTCATCAGTTGCTGGCTGTTATGGCTGTTGACGACAGAAGCCCCCGGCTCACCGTGAATCCCCAGCCCCAACTCCACTTGCCCTGTTTTGATTCGCTCAGACGTTTCACTGCCGCCGGGCAAGTTACCGGTTTGCATAGCAAGCCCAAGGCTGAATACGCTGTCGCAGGCCTGCTGGGCTATCTCACGAACTTCGCTGAGTGATTTTCCCTGCTCGGCGGCATAGCCTGCGATTTTATGTACCAATACCGTACCAGCAATACCACGCGGTTGCTTATTGTCAGGTAGCGCGATGTCATCGGCCACAATCACCATTTCGACTTTTAAGCCATAGCGCTTGGCCTTCTCAGCGGCGAGGCCAAAGTTCAGTCGATCGCCAGTGTAGTTTTTAACAATCAATAAACAGCCACGATCGCCGGTGACAGCAACGATCGCGTTCAGTACCGCATCCACGCTGGGCGAGGCAAAAACATCACCGCACACGGCGGCAGTTAACATGCCTTTACCAACAAACCCAGCATGTGCGGGTTCGTGCCCTGAGCCACCACCAGAGATAATCGCCACTCGACTTTTATCCCAGTCATTGCGGGCAATAATACGTATCGCCGGATCGATGTCTAAACGCACCAGGTTAGCGAACGGTGCTGACAACACTACCCCTTCCAGTGCATCGTCCACCAGCTGTTTACGATTGTTCATGAAGAATCTGGACATAGCATTCCAAAAAAAAGCAAACCATATGCAAAGCATAGTCTGCGCTGGATAATGCGTCGCAAAGCAGACAATTTACTGCATCAGGATGCCGTTGTTTTGCCTATACTCGACGCAGAATAAATGGAGGATTACCCATGAGCGCACCTTTGCTAATTGCACGCACCCAGGATACACAGCTTGTTTTGCTGCCCGCGATGGCCAACCGTCACGGCCTGATAACCGGCGCAACCGGGACGGGCAAAACCGTTACCCTACAAAAGTTGGCGGAGTCATTCTCCGAAATTGGCGTGCCGGTATTTATGGCGGATGTAAAAGGTGACCTGACCGGTGTAGCGAAAGAGGGGCAAGCGTCAGAAAAGCTGCTGGCGCGGCTGGAAAAAATAGGAGTGACCGGCTGGGAGCCTCATGCTAATCCGGTCGTCACATGGGATATTTTTGGTGAGAAAGGCCACCCAGTGCGAGCCACCGTCTCCGATCTCGGCCCGCTTCTGCTTGCCCGTCTGCTTAACCTGAATGAGGTGCAGTCTGGGGTGCTGAATATCATTTTTCGCATCGCTGATGACCAGGGTTTATTACTGTTAGACTTTAAAGATTTGCGCGCTATCACGCAGTACATTGGTGATAACGCAAAATCCTTCCAGAACCAGTACGGCAATATTAGCAGTGCCTCGGTGGGTGCGATCCAACGTGGGCTGCTCACCCTGGAGCAACAGGGGGCGGAGCACTTCTTCGGCGAGCCGATGCTGGATATCCATGACTGGATGCGCACCGACAGCAACGGTAAAGGGATTATTAATATCCTCAGCGCCGAAAAACTCTACCAGATGCCAAAGCTGTACGCCGCCAGCCTGCTGTGGATGCTGTCAGAGCTGTATGAGCAATTGCCGGAAGCTGGCGATGTTGAAAAGCCGAAGCTGGTCTTTTTCTTCGATGAAGCACACCTGTTGTTTAACGATGCACCGCAGGTGCTGCTGGACAAAATCGAGCAGGTTATCCGCCTGATCCGTTCTAAAGGTGTGGGCGTCTATTTTGTGTCACAGAACCCTTCGGATATCCCCGATGCCGTGCTTGGGCAGTTGGGCAACCGCGTGCAGCACGCGCTACGTGCATTTACACCGAAGGATCAGAAAGCGGTGAAAACCGCCGCACAGACGATGCGCGCCAACCCAGCGTTCAATACCGAGCAGGCCATTCAAGAGTTGGGAACCGGTGAAGCGTTAATCTCATTCCTTGATGAAAAAGGCAGCCCATCAGTCGTTGAACGAGCAATGGTGATAGCCCCCTGTTCACGGATGGGGCCAGTGACTGACGACGAGCGCAACGGGCTTATCAATAACTCACCGTTATACGGTAAGTATGAGGATAAAGTTGACCGTGAGTCGGCGTTCGAGATGCTGCAAAAAGGGGTGCAAGCCAGCACTGAACAAGTGAATGCTCCCGCCGCCAAAGGTCAGGCCGCCGCTGCCGATGATGGTATTTTCGGCGGGCTGAAGGATATTCTATTCGGTACAACCGGGCCTCGCGGCGGCAAGCGTGACGGCGTAGTGCAAACGGTCGCAAAGAGTGCCGCACGGCAGGTAACAAATCAGATAGTGCGCGGCATGTTAGGAAGTTTGTTAGGAGGGCGCCGCAGGTAATCAGCCGAATTACTGCGGTTGCCCGATGGCGCTACGTTTATCGCGCAGGCTGCATATCGGCCCATAAAAAAGGGAGCTTTCGCTCCCTTTTTTAGTATACCGATTACGATTTTCGCATCATCAGCCACAGGCTTATCAGGAAGAAACTGGCGCTTGGTAACAGCGCACCAATCACAGGCGGAATGCCGTAAACCAGCGTGAGTGGGCCGAAGATCTGATCGAGCACATAGAACACAAAGCCGAAGCTGATACCAGTGACCACTCGCACACCCATAGGCACACTACGCAGCGGGCCGAAGATAAACGACAGTGCCATGAGCATCATGACCGCCACGGAAAGTGGCTGGAAGACTTTGCTCCACATATTAAGCTGGTAACGCCCGGAGTCCTGGCCACTCGCTTTCAGGTACTTCACATAGTTGTGCAGACCGCTAATAGATAATGCATCTGGATCTAACGCTACAACGCCAAGTTTGTCTGGCGTCAGCGTGGTTTTCCAGGTGCCACTGACAGTCTGTGAGCCAGTAATCTGTTTTGGATTGCTCAGGTCAGATTCATCCACCTGCGACAAACGCCACACCTTTTGCTCGTTATCAAACTTCGCGTTAGCCGCATAGCGCACAGAGAGTAGGCGTCGCTCTTTGCTAAAGCTATAGATACTTACACCACCCAGCTCTTCATTACCTTTCACCCGCTCGATGTAGACAAAGTTGTGGCCGTCTTTCGCCCACATACCTTGTTGCGTCGAGAGCAGTGAGCCGCCGAACATCTGCTGTGCGCGGTAGTTACGCGCCATCTGCTCGCCCTGCGGAGCGACCCATTCGCCCATTGCCATCGTCAGCAATACCAGCGGAATCGCCGTTTTCATCACCGACAGCGCAACCTGCATACGGGTGAAACCGGAAGCCTGCATCACCACTAATTCACTGCGCTGAGCCAGCATCCCCAGCCCCAGCAACGCGCCAAGCAGTGCCGCCATCGGGAAGAAAATCTGGATATCTTTTGGCACGCTGAGGATGGTATAGACGCCCGCGCCTAGCGCGTCGTAGCTACCCTGCCCGGCCTTTTTCAACTGATCGACAAACTTAATAATGCCGGACAGCGACACCAGCATGAACAACGTCATCATGATGGTCGTCAAAATAGTTTTGCCGATATAGCGGTCAAGTACACCAAATGGCTGCATTATACCGCTCCTTTATGCATAATTTTAGCGCGGATACGACGCATCGGAACGGTATCCCACAGGTTCAGCAACACGGCTAGCGCGAAGTAAACCAGGTTGACCGTCCACATCCACAGCGCTGGGTCGATTTTGCCTTTACCCGCACTGGACTTAAGCGAGGTTTGCAGCAAGAAGAACACCAGATACAGCAGCATCGCTGGCAGCATCGACAGCACGCGCCCCTGACGCGGGTTAACCACGCTCAGCGGCACAACCATCAGCGCCATAATAAACACCGTCGCAATCAGCGTGAAACGCCAGTGCAGCTCGGCGCGGGCACGGTCGCTATCCGTATTCCACAAGGTTTGCATGTCCATCTGCTCGGTATCGGTTGGGTCTGACGACACCGCTTGATGGCCAACAATCGCCTGATAGTTTTTGAAATCGGTAATGCGGAAATCACGCAGCATCGCGGTTCCCTCAAAGCGTGTTCCCTGGTTCAAGGTCACAATCTGAGCACCATCTTTGCGTTGAGAAAGTTGGCCGGAGTCGGCAACCACAACGGAAGGACGCGCAGAGCCTTTCGGCCGCAACTGCGCCAGGAACACGTCATGGAACTTCGCGCCGTCTACGCCTTCGATAAACAATACGGCGTTACCGTCGTTAGATTGCTGGAACTGCCCTTGCGCCAGGGCAGCCAGGCCAGGGTTTGCTTTTGCTTCCGCCAACACTTCATCCTGGTGACGAGACGACCACGGCCCCGCCCACATGACGTTGACTGCCGCCACGATACCGGTAAACAACGCCAGCACCATCGCCGCTTTAATCAGTACCGCTTTACTCAGGCCACACGCGTGCATGACCGTAATTTCGCTTTCGGTATACAATTTTCCCAGCGTCATCAATAGACCCAGGAACAGGCTCAGAGGTAGGATAAGCTGCGCCATTTCCGGCACGCCGAGTCCCAGCAAAGAGAACACCAGGTTTGTCGGGATATCGCCGTCAACCGCTGCGCCAAGGATCTTCACCAACTTCTGACAAAAGAAAATCAAAAGTAGGATGAAAAGGATGGCAAGCTGGCTTTTTAGCGTCTCCCGCACCAGATATCGTATGATTATCACTATAAATACGCCCGTAAAAACCCGTCTTATTGCAGGAAAATAGCTTGTTTCATGGCTTAAACGTCATTTATTCTCTTGAGTCGTCGAAAACATCGCTAAGATTAAATGACTCAGCGGTTTCACGTTTCAGGATTTGTTCTGACGTGCCAACACCGTAATAACGTTAAGATTAACACGAAGTCACCGCAACAGCGGAAATGAGTTACGTAAGCTTGCAATTCTATCCGTAGCCACCGCCGTTGTCTTTAAGATTCAGGAGCGTAGTGCATGGAGTTCAGTGTAAAAAGTGGTAGCCCAGAGAAACAGCGGAGTGCCTGTATCGTCGTGGGTGTCTTCGAACCACGTCGGCTCTCTCCAATTGCCGAACAGCTCGATAAAATCAGCGACGGCTATATCAGTGCGTTGCTGCGTCGCGGCGAACTGGAAGGCAAGCCAGGGCAAACCCTGTTGCTACACCACGTACCCAACGTGCTGTCAGAGCGCATCCTGCTGATTGGCTGCGGCAAAGAGCGCGAGCTTGACGAGCGTCAGTACAAGCAGGTCATTCAGAAAACAATTAACACCCTGAATGATACCGGCTCAATGGAAGCCGTCTGCTTCCTGACTGAGCTGCACGTTAAGGGCCGTAACAACTACTGGAAAGTGCGTCAGGCCGTCGAGACGGCAAAAGAGACGCTGTATAGCTTCGACCAACTCAAAACTAACAAAACCGAGCCTCGCCGCCCGTTGCGTAAAATGGTCTTTAACGTGCCAACTCGCCGTGAACTGACCAGCGGTGAACGCGCTATTCAGCACGGCCTCGCGATTGCAGCCGGTATCAAAGCAGCGAAAGATCTCGGCAATATGCCGCCAAATATCTGCAACGCCGCGTATCTTGCCTCTCAGGCGCGCCAGTTGGCAGACAGTTACAGCCAAAACGTCGTCACTCGCGTTATCGGCGAGCAGCAGATGAAAGAGCTGGGGATGCACTCGTATCTCGCCGTCGGCAACGGCTCGCAGAACGAGTCGCTGATGTCGGTTATTGAGTACAAGGGCGTGGCTTCCGAAGACGCTCGTCCAATTGTACTGGTGGGCAAAGGCCTGACCTTCGACTCCGGCGGTATCTCCATCAAACCTGCCGAAGGCATGGACGAGATGAAGTACGACATGTGCGGTGCGGCGGCGGTATACGGCGTGATGCGTATGGTCGCAGAGCTTCAGCTGCCTATTAACGTCATCGGCGTACTGGCGGGCTGTGAAAACATGCCTGGCGGGCGGGCTTATCGCCCAGGTGACGTGCTGACGACAATGTCCGGCCAAACCGTTGAAGTGCTGAACACCGATGCCGAAGGCCGTCTGGTACTGTGCGATGTATTAACCTACGTTGAGCGTTTCGAGCCGGAAGCGGTGATTGACGTTGCGACCCTGACCGGCGCCTGTGTCATTGCGCTGGGCCATCACATCACCGGTCTGATGTCGAACCACAACCCGCTGGCGCATGAGCTTATCGGTGCATCCGAGCAGTCTGGCGACCGCGCATGGCGTTTACCGCTGGGCGATGAATATCAGGAACAGCTGGAATCTAATTTTGCCGATATGGCAAACATTGGCGGGCGTCCTGGCGGCGCGATTACCGCAGGTTGCTTCCTGGCGCGCTTTACCCGTAAATACAATTGGGCACACCTGGACATCGCCGGTACGGCATGGCGTTCAGGGAAAGCGAAAGGTGCTACCGGTCGCCCGGTCGCGCTGTTGTCGCAGTTCCTGCTCAATCGTGCGGGTTTTAACGGCGAAGAGTGATGTTCAATGCCGGGTGGTGCTGCGCTTACCCGGCCGACAACGTCACGATTCCGTAGGCCGGGTAAGCGTAGCGCCACCCGGCTTAAGCATTTAAAGTGACCACAAGAAGCCCCATATATGAAGAATGCAACGTTCTACCTTCTGGACAACGACAACACCGCCGATGACTTAAGCACCGTCGAGCAACTGGTGTGTGAAATTGCCGCAGAACGTTGGCGCGCGGGAAAGCGCGTGCTGATCGCCTGTGAGGACGAACAGCAGGCCATTCGCCTGGATGAAGCCCTGTGGACGCGTCCGCCGGAAAGTTTTGTCCCTCATAACCTGGCGGGTGAAGGCCCACGCGGCGGTGCGCCGGTCGAGATTGCGTGGCCGCAAAAGCGCAACAGTAGCCCACGCGATATCCTGATCAGTCTGCGGGTAAATTTTGCAGATTTTGCCACCGCTTTCACAGAAGTGGTAGACTTTGTCCCTTACGAAGACTCTTTAAAACAACTCGCACGCGAACGCTACAAAGCCTACCGCGTGGCTGGTTTTAACCTGAATACGGCAACCTGGAAATAATGGAAAAGACATATAACCCACAAGATATCGAACAGCCGCTTTACGAGCACTGGGAACAGCAGGGCTACTTCAAGCCGAACGGCGACGAAAGTAAAGAATCCTTCTGCATCATGATCCCGCCGCCAAACGTCACCGGCAGTTTGCATATGGGTCACGCCTTCCAGCAAACCATCATGGATACCATGATCCGCTATCAGCGTATGCAGGGTAAAAACACCCTGTGGCAGGTCGGTACAGACCATGCCGGGATCGCTACCCAGATGGTCGTTGAGCGCAAGATTGCCGCAGAAGAAGGTAAAACCCGTCACGATTACGGTCGCGATGCCTTTATCGACAAAATTTGGCAGTGGAAAGCAGAATCTGGCGGCACTATTACCCGCCAGATGCGCCGTCTTGGCAACTCCGTGGACTGGGAGCGCGAGCGCTTCACCATGGACGAAGGTCTTTCCAATGCCGTGAAAGAAGTCTTCGTGCGCCTGTACAAAGAAGACCTGATTTACCGTGGCAAACGCCTGGTCAACTGGGATCCGAAACTGCGCACCGCAATTTCTGACCTCGAAGTAGAAAACCGCGAGTCTAAAGGCTCGATGTGGCACATCCGCTATCCGCTGGCTGATGGCGCGAAAACTGCCGACGGTAAAGATTACCTGGTCGTTGCGACCACCCGTCCAGAAACCGTGCTGGGCGATACCGGTGTCGCTGTAAACCCAGAAGATCCGCGTTACAAAGACCTGATTGGCAAATTTGTTATTCTGCCGCTGGTTAACCGCCGTATTCCGATTGTGGGCGATGAACACGCCGACATGGAAAAAGGCACTGGCTGCGTGAAAATCACCCCGGCGCATGACTTTAACGACTATGAAGTGGGTAAACGTCATCAACTGCCGATGATCAACATCCTGACCTTTGATGGTGATATCCGCGAAAGCGCGCAGGTATTTGATACCAAAGGTGAAGAGTCTGATGTCTACCCTACCGACATCCCGGCAGAGTTCCAGAATCTGGAACGTTTTGCTGCGCGTAAAGCGGTAGTTGCAGCCGTCGATGCGCTCGGCCTGCTGGAAGAGATTAAACCACACGATCTGACTGTCCCTTACGGCGACCGTGGCGGCGTGGTTATCGAACCGATGCTGACCGACCAGTGGTACGTGCGCGCCGATGTGCTGGCAAAACCGGCCGTTGAAGCGGTTGAGAATGGCGACATTCAGTTCGTGCCAAAACAGTACGAAAACATGTATTTCTCCTGGATGCGCGATATTCAGGACTGGTGTATCTCCCGTCAGCTGTGGTGGGGTCACCGCATTCCGGCATGGTACGACAACGACGGTAACGTCTACGTAGGCCGCACCGAAGACGAAGTGCGTCAGGAAAATAACCTGGCTGCCGACGTTCAACTGCGTCAGGACGAAGATGTTCTGGATACCTGGTTCTCCTCCGCACTGTGGACGTTCTCTACCCTCGGCTGGCCGGAAAACACCGACGCGCTACGTCAGTTCCACCCAACCAGCGTGATGGTTTCTGGCTTCGACATCATCTTCTTCTGGATTGCCCGCATGATCATGATGACCATGCACTTCATCAAAGATGAAAACGGCAAGCCGCAGGTTCCGTTCCATACCGTGTACATGACCGGTCTGATTCGCGACGACGAAGGCCAGAAGATGTCTAAATCCAAGGGTAACGTGATTGACCCGCTGGATATGGTCGATGGTATCTCTCTGCCAGATCTGCTTGCCAAGCGTACCGGCAACATGATGCAGCCGCAGCTGGCTGAGAAAATTGCGAAACGTACCGAGAAGCAATTCCCGGACGGCATTGAGCCGCACGGCACCGACGCCCTGCGTTTCACCCTGGCGGCACTGGCCTCTACCGGTCGTGATATCAACTGGGATATGAAACGTCTGGAAGGTTACCGTAACTTCTGTAACAAGCTGTGGAACGCCAGCCGCTTCGTGCTGATGAATACCGAAGAGCAGGACTGCGGCTTCAACGGCGGCGACATGACGCTGTCGCTGGCAGACCGCTGGATTCTGGCGGAATTCAACCACACCATTAAAGCGTACCGCGAAGCGCTGGATAGCTTCCGCTTCGATATCGCTGCTGGCATTCTTTACGAGTTCACCTGGAACCAGTTCTGTGACTGGTATCTGGAGCTGACCAAGCCGGTAATGAGCGGCGGTTCTGAGTCTGAACTGCGCGGCACGCGTAATACGTTGGTCACGGTTCTGGAAGGTCTGCTGCGTCTGGCGCATCCGATTATTCCATTCATCACCGAAACCATCTGGCAGCGTGTGAAGGTGATGAAAGGCATCACCGCCGACACCATCATGTTGCAGCCGTTCCCGGAATATAACGCGGCACAGGTTGATGAAGCGGCGCTGGCTGACACCGAATGGCTGAAGCAGGCGATCATCGCTGTACGTAACATCCGTGCGGAAATGAACATCGCCCCAGGCAAGCCACTGGAACTGTTGCTGCGTGGTTGCAGCGCTGACGCGCAGCGTCGCGTGACCGACAACCAGAGCTTCCTGCAATCAATGGCGCGTCTGGAAAGCATCACCGTGCTGCCAGCCGATGACAAAGGCCCGGTTTCCGTAACCAAAATCATCGACGGCGCTGAGCTGCTGATCCCGATGGCTGGCCTCATCAACAAAGAAGATGAACTGGCGCGTCTGGCGAAAGAAGTGGCGAAAATCGAAGGTGAAATCAGCCGCATCGAGAACAAACTGGCAAACGAAGGCTTTGTGGCGCGCGCACCGGAAGCGGTGATCGCCAAAGAGCGTGAGAAGCTAGAAGGTTATGCCGAAGCGAAAGCGAAGCTGATTGAACAGCAGGCTGTTATCGCCGCGCTGTAATTGCTCGCATTCAGAAATAAGGCCGGAGGAGACTCCGGCCTTATTATTTTTACATAAAATGAAGCGTGGGTATCACGCCACGGGAAATACGTGAACCGATACCATTATCAATAGCCTCATCGCTATTACTCATTACCAGCGCATCCAGATCACCCACCACATACGTATTTTCTGCCAGCCAGGCTAAATACCACACTCTCAATAATGGATAAGCCAGCCCAAGCGTTATCGCAGAGAGAAGATACAGGCTACCTAAATGGTAAACCATGCCAGAAAAGGTCAGCGTGGAACGAAAGTGGATCGTATCGTCGGCTAATCGCAAATTCGCCAGAAAATAGTTACGAAACGCCATAATCAAATAGCTTGTTGAAACCCCAAGACCGAGAAAATAAATAAAATAGATGGCGATAAGCCGTGGCTTAATTTCGAACAAGAACAGTTTAGCTTCCTCTACGATTATGTCACGCTTACCTAACTGTATAATGAATACCAAAGCCTCGTGAAAGAGAAACCCCACAACCAGTAAAAACGGGATCAGCGCGAGCATCGCCAAAACGGCCAATTTAATGCAGCGCCAGATATCAATCAACACATCAAACCGGTGGATACCGAAACGACTGCCTTCCCCCACAATATTCATCATTTTACTGTAGGTTATGCCATTAATGACCGCTAAACTGGATAATCCCACTACGGCGAACATCATAGTAGAGAAGGTCGTTGCGTGCCGAAATCCCCCGCTAAGCGACCATATTATTCCCATCACAAAACCCCACAGCAGGAGCATCAGCATCGGTAACCCAAACATCTCCCACCATGCTTGCATCATAGGGCAGTTAAAGCCGAAACGAACGCCGTTAAAAGACGTCATGTTCGCCTGATACTGTAAACTTTTAACCACCATAAAAGGGCGCGACATTATCACCAGGATCAAAATCACAGTACCGATAAAAACATTATCGGTATCAATTAAAATAATGCCTGAGAGATATATAAAAAACAGCACAACCCAACTTAAAAAGACATCCGCCCCCGTCATTTCACAGGAGAATGATTGACCATTGAGTTTAATATTGTTGTGAATATAATTCCGACACTTCATCAGCGCCCAGGGGTAATATATTCCCAAGGTGATAATAACAAGCAACAAATTGACAAGACAAATACGAAAATAGCTAAAGTACCGCCCAGAGGACTCAAATACGTGAGATTGGCTATTATTACCGCTCAAACGTTCACCCATAATATATCCCTAATCAAATTAATCCATCACACTAATAATTACATACTGGAAATAACCTGCCAGTTAAAACATAATTTCGCATTAAAAAACAGAATAATATTAAACCCCTGCGATTTATAAGTTACTTGCATCAGATTACGGAGGGTGTTATTAGATGATTTTCTTTATGCTGTTTCACAAGGTAGTAAAATGAACGTTGTCGAGTCACTCACGATACGCCCACTCACGGTTAATGATAATCAGGCTATTGCTGCGGTAATCCGTCAGGCTTCCGCTGAATACGGCCTGACTGCTGATAAAGGCTATACCGTTGCCGATCCCAATCTGGATGAACTATTTCAGGTTTACAGCCAGCCAGGCGCGGCCTATTGGGTGGTGGAACGCGATGGGCAGGTCGTTGGTGGTGGTGGCGTTGCGCCATTAAGCTGTAGCGAACCCAATATTTGCGAGCTGCAAAAAATGTACTTTTTGCCGAGCGTTCGCGGGCAAGGGTTGGCAAAAAAACTGGCGTTAGCGGCGTTGGACTACGCGCGTGGGCAAGGTTTCAAACAGTGCTATCTGGAAACAACCGCCTTCCTGACCGAGGCTATTCACCTGTATGAACGGCTGGGCTTTGAGCATATCGCCGAACCACTCGGTTGCACCGGCCACGTCGATTGTGAAGTGAGAATGTTAAAACCCCTTTGAACCCTGCCAAAGGGGTTTCGCTGTTATTGCATTTCCGGCGATACCGCCAGGCGAATAACCCCTGCCGCTTGCGCTTCAGGTAAGGTCAGCACCTGCGTCCAGAAATTTTGCACCAGTTCGCAGGCTATTTTTTCCTTACCCACGCCCTTGCTTGGATCAGACATAATTTCAATATCTTGCCCATAGCGCTGTACCAGCACGGGGGCTACGTTACGCATATCCTGTAACGCGCGCTGTTTTTCTTCCGTGGTCACGGTGTGTTTATTCGGCCCGTAGGCGGCACGCATCATTCGCGCATCGCCGTCCATCCGCCGCGCAAGCACCTCTTGCGGGATGATATGCACCGGATTAATACCCCCTTTCACCGCCGGGAACAGGAAACGGAAGCACTCGTCATCGCCCTTTTTCTTCACTGCGGCCATTTGTTCGAGGTTGATATTCATATACTCGACAACATTAGTGTCAGGAGCCTGTTGCAGGCGCGCCATTTGCAGTTGCAGCACCTGCGGCTGAATAGCGTCGATGATTTGCTGTTCGCTATTTCCCGCCTCTTTCATCTGCACCGCCTGGCTGCGGATATGCTGCCAAAATGCCGGGTCTTGTTCCTTAATAACCTGGAAAGTCGGCATATTGAGCATCGCCGTTTCAAACTTTTGCTCTTCGGTCTGCCCGAAGTCAGGGCTTTCTCGCGGAATCAGATAATGCACATCAAACCAATTCCAGGCCGCTATTGCGACCACGAAAAAAACCACGCCGGAAATTTTCCCCACCCAACCTTTTTTGCGAAGTACCCCCACCAGGATAGCAATCACCACCCCAATGTAACCCGCCATTAATACGTGTGCCCAGTTCATCAACCATCCTTATTCCATAACATCAATCAGTTATTATGCTGGGGGATATTTCCCCTCTTGTGGCTTAGCCGCTGTGCTCTATCGAGATATAACAAAACGCCTTTACCGATTATTCAGGTAAAGGCGTTTAATTTCCAGCCACCAAATTTTATCTACTGATGATGAGAAAGGTCAGACTGGCACACCGCTGTGAAAGCGAAATTCGTCGTCAGGCGAGGAGATAAGTGCGGCTTCCACTTCGCCAAAGAAACGCACACGAGCGCTAATATCCTCAGCAGAAACCTGCTGCGCCAGCGCCAGATAATCTTGGTAATGGCGTGCTTCCGAGCGCAGAAGCGAAAGATAAAACGTCTGAAGATCGTCATCCAGATAAGGCGCCAGCGCCGCAAAGCGCTCGCAGGAACGCGCCTCGATGTACGCCCCGCAAATCAGTTTATCGATAAGCGTTAACGGCTCGTGGGTGCGTACTTCTTTAAGCATTCCCTTCGCATATCGGCTAGCGGTAATTTTCACATACGGGATATTGCGCCGTTGCATGGCTTCACGCACCTGCCAGAAGTGGTGCAGTTCTTCTTTAATAAGCAGCACCATGCTGTCGATCAACTGCCGCCCCCACGGGTCGTCAGTCTGCGGCATGACGCCCTTGCCAATCTGTTTATGCAACGCGACAAAATCCGGTTCATCGCCCTCTCGAAAGGCGAAGGCTTCATACGGTTTTAACCAGTCCAATAATGCCTGTGCGCCGTCTTTATCCGCGACATATTTACGCACTAATAGCATCGCGGTTTGCGCGGCTTTCAGCTCACATATGAGATGGTCGGTTAACAACAGCGGCAGATTCGCCGGACTGCGCGCTTTATCAAGCCACGCTTGAGGTGTTTTGCAGTGCAGAAAGGTCAGAATCGGGGAGAGTATTTGCGGATAGTCCATCGCATAATCCTTGCCCTACGGCAGCGGGCGCTGCCGTAGGTAATCAGATGACTTAGTGGCGAACGCCGTCGTCTTCTTCATCGACGAAATCTTCGTCGTCGTCACCTTCTTCGCCGTTTGGATCTTCGTAGTAAGTGCCCCAACCGTCGTACTCCACTTCGAATTTCTCTGCGAGGTTCATCAGTTGCTCAACCTGTGCATCAATCAGCTCGGCATTCAGCGCACATTCGCTCAGGATATCGCAACAGATAACGGTGTCGCCTTCTTCCACTTCCAGCTCTTCCGGCTCTGTCACTTCATAGCCCAGCTTGAACGCCTCAACCGCCGCCTTTTCCAGGCTTTCGAAATCATCCGCAGAAAGGTGGTGTTCAATCGTGTACAGCGCGTCAGGATCGCTGCCGTCGTCCAACAGTTCTTCAATAATCAGACGTGTTTCTTCACGCTGTTCTTCCAGGTGTTCTGGGTTTGCCATGTCGCGTTCCTCATAATGTGGCGGATACTCTTATTGTCACATACCGCCGCCATTGCCTCCACCTTTCCGATAAAGATTTGTTTCGGGGGTTGCAAATGAATATTCATTCATATAAAGTGAATTTTAATTCAATAAGTGGCTTAAGCCAGGTGAGGGAAAAATGTCTACTCTGTACAAAAAGAACTTCTTAAAATTACTGGATTTTACCCCGACAGAAATCACCACTCTGCTACAGCTTGCGGCAAAACTAAAAGCGGATAAAAAGAATGGCGTGGAATCGCCGAAACTGACCGGTAAAAACATCGCGCTCATCTTCGAAAAAGATTCTACCCGTACACGATGCTCTTTCGAAGTTGCCGCTTACGATCAGGGCGCTCGCGCGACCTACCTCGGCTCCAGTGGCAGCCAGATTGGCCACAAAGAATCCATTAAAGATACCGCCCGTGTGCTGGGCCGTATGTACGACGGGATCCAGTACCGTGGCTACGGCCAGGAAATCGTTGAAACGCTGGCGGAATATGCCGGAGTGCCGGTGTGGAACGGCCTTACCGACGAGTTCCACCCCACCCAGTTACTGGCGGATTTGCTCACCATGCAAGAACATCTGCCAGGCAAAGCGTTTAACGAAATGACGCTGGTTTATGCCGGTGACGCGCGTAACAACATGGGCAACTCGATGCTGGAAGCGGCGGCCCTAACCGGCCTTGACCTACGCCTGGTGGCTCCGCCTGAATGCTGGCCGGAAGAGAGCCTGGTGACGGAATGCAAAGCGCTGGCGCAGAAAAATGGCGGCAACGTCACGCTGACGGCAGATATTGCAGCAGGCGTAAAAGGGGCCGACTTTATCTATACCGATGTGTGGGTGTCGATGGGCGAGGCCAAAGAGAAATGGGCAGAACGTATTGCGCTGCTGCGTGGTTATCAGGTTAACAGCGCCATGATGAAACTGACCGGCAACCCGCAGGTCAAATTCCTGCACTGCTTACCTGCATTCCATGATGACCAGACCACGCTCGGTAAGAAAATGGCGGCTGAATTCGGCCTGCATGGCGGTATGGAAGTCACCGATGAGGTCTTTGAGTCTCCGGCCAGTATTGT
Organism: Kluyvera fluvialis; assembly: GCF_059725275.1. Lineage (NCBI taxonomy): Bacteria > Pseudomonadati > Pseudomonadota > Gammaproteobacteria > Enterobacterales > Enterobacteriaceae > Kluyvera > Kluyvera fluvialis. Next base: position 4,345,172 of record NZ_AP046142.1, read on the forward strand.
GTTTGATCAGGCCGAAAACCGGATGCACACCATCAAAGCGGTGATGGTGGCAACGCTCAGCAAATAAACCGCGCTAACCCTGGCCGCAAGGCCAGGGTTATGCTGTTACCCAACCAGCAGTTTAATCACCGCTTTACGCACCTTCGCAGGCTGTCCAACCGCGCATAGCGGTTTGTGCACTTCGCCCGGATAGAACACCACAAAATCCCCTTCGCTCATCACGACCATTTTTTCCTGCACGCTGTCAGCCAGGAACGCGATATCTTTATCTGCCAGCCAGTCCGTCTCTGGCGTACCCGCAGGCATCGTGCTGAACGCCATACCTTCCTGGCCTTTTAACACCACCTGAATATCCAGATAACGCTCATGATATTCGGCGCGGCGTTCGGCACACGGCTCGGTCATATTTTCAGAGATCATATAGAACAGGCGGTTGCCGTCGATATCATATTTCCCTTCCGGGGTCGTATCGCTGACGTTTGCCTGCAAATGAACGATAGCCTGACGTAATTCTTCCGGCAGCCAGGACGGTAAGTGATGAATGTTGCCAATAATCATGAAGACCCCACAAATAAAACGATGTTTCAATTTTTAGTTGTTATACGTAAATTCGGCTTACCATACCAGCACTTTTTATCATGGTATTCGCGGACAGATGATTTAGCGCACACTTTGTCTCACGCCGTTTAGCGATGCATTTAAATGCACAAAAATACGTTAGCCATTCAATAAGAATCGTTTTCGTCGATTAAAGTGTGAATCCAACGCTTGATTGCCCAACAAAGCTGCGTATAATGCCACCCGTTTTGCCGGGAGGAATTATGGTTCAGTGTGTACGACATCGCGTCTTACCGCGTCTGAAAACAGACGCTGGCCTGCCGTTTTTTCTTTCCGTTGCATCCCTATTCTCAAAGCCCCTTATTTAAGGGGCTTTTTTTTTGCGCAGTCGTCAGGAGATAAACATGGCTAATCCGCTGTATCAAAAACACATCATTTCCATAAACGATCTCAGCCGCGAAGACCTTGAACTGGTGCTGGCGACTGCTGCCAGACTCAAAGCGCACCCGCAGCCGGAGCTGCTCAAGCATAAGGTCATCGCTAGCTGCTTCTTCGAGGCCTCGACGCGCACCCGTCTCTCTTTTGAAACCTCAATGCACCGCCTGGGCGCGAGCGTGGTCGGTTTCTCTGACAGCAGCAACACCTCGCTGGGTAAAAAAGGCGAAACGCTGGCCGACACCATTTCGGTTATCAGCACTTATGTTGACGCCATTGTCATGCGCCACCCGCAGGAAGGCGCCGCCCGTCTGGCGACCGAGTTCTCTGGCGGCATCCCGGTACTGAACGCCGGTGATGGCGCAAACCAGCACCCAACGCAGACCCTGCTTGACTTGTTCACCATTCAGGAAACGCAGGGCCGCCTGGAAAACCTGAATATCGCGATGGTCGGCGACCTGAAATATGGCCGTACCGTTCACTCGCTGACTCAAGCGCTGGCTAAGTTCAACGGCAACCGTTTCTACTTTATCGCCCCGGACGCCCTCGCCATGCCGCAGTACATTCTCGACATGCTGGACGAAAAAGGCATCGCCTGGAGCCTGCACAGCTCCATTGATGAGGTGATGGCGGAGGTGGATATTCTGTACATGACCCGCGTGCAAAAAGAGCGCCTCGACCCATCGGAATACGCCAACGTGAAGGCTCAGTTTGTGCTGCGCGCGGCGGATCTCGACGGCGCGCGCGACAATATGAAAGTGCTGCACCCGCTGCCACGCATTGATGAAATCACAACTGATGTCGATAAAACGCCACATGCCTGGTACTTCCAGCAGGCTGGCAACGGCATCTTCGCGCGCCAGGCGTTACTGGCACTGGTACTGAATAAAGATCTGGTTCTGTGAGGATATGACGATGACACACGATAACAAACTGCAAGTCGAAGCGATTAAACGCGGTACAGTGATTGACCATATCCCGGCGCAGATTGGCTTTAAGCTGCTGACGCTATTCAAACTGACCAAAACCGACCAGCGCATTACCATCGGCCTGAACCTGCCATCCGGCGAAATGGGTCGTAAAGATCTGATCAAAATCGAAAATACCTTCCTGACCGACGAGCAGGTAAACCAGCTTTCGCTGTATGCGCCGCTGGCGACCGTTAACCGCATTGATGAGTATGAAGTGGTGGGCAAATCTCGCCCGAATCTGCCAGAGCGCATTGAAAACGTGCTGGTGTGCCCAAACAGCAACTGCATCAGCCACGCAGAACCGGTTTCATCGAGCTTTGCAGTGAAAAAACGCGCCGATGATATCGCTCTCAAATGCAAATACTGTGAAAAAGAGTTTTCTCATTATGTGGTGCTGGCCAATGAATAGCGGTTGGTATTGGTTTTCCGCCTCCCTATAATGGTTGCGACCTCATTAATGCAGTTAAACTGGAGATATCATGAGCAAAACTATTGCGACGGAAAATGCACCAGCAGCTATCGGCCCATACGTTCAGGGCGTTGACCTGGGCAGCATGATCATCACTTCGGGTCAGATCCCGGTTGACCCGAAAACTGGCGCGGTGTCGGAAGATGTGTCTGCTCAGGCACGTCAGTCGCTGGACAACGTAAAAGCTATCGTCGAAGCCGCAGGCCTGAAAGTTGGCGATATCGTCAAAACGACCGTTTTCGTAAAAGATCTCAACGATTTCGCGACCGTTAACGCCACTTATGAAGCATTCTTTACCGAGCATAACGCCACCTTCCCGGCACGTTCCTGTGTTGAAGTGGCTCGCCTGCCGAAAGATGTGAAGATTGAAATCGAAGCGATCGCAGTACGTCGCTAAGTCGGTTTGGTGTAAAAAAGGCAGCCGAGGCTGTAATGTTGGTCAGTTAAGCGCCACATTCCGTTCACCTGATGTTTTGTAGAACATGAAGCACCTGTTCCTGTGAACGGGTCAAGGGGGACTGCCGAGTCCCCCTTGACAATCCCCTCGGCCCCGCAGGGAAATCGGTGCTTCGCACTACGCTCGCCTGCGAACTCCAGCCTGCGGCACGGCGAAACTCGACTTCCTGTCTCGGTTCGCCTCATCCCGCCATCCCTGGCGGTCTGACCTTGTCTTCCCTTCTCCGGCTCGCCGATTTCCATCGGGGACTCATCGGTTTCAGCAACTCTGGTTGTTGCTATTCATTCAAAGAGCGCAACTGACGGCGATACTAAAAGCAGAACTCCCCTTAACTGACAAGCATTAAGCCGAGGCTGCCTTTTTTGTTTTGCCTTATTGCCAGCCGTAGCGGCGGCTGAAGAAGCCCTTCACCCACTGCGTCAACGTCATATAACCCACCAAAATCGCCACCAGCCACGGGAAGTAGCTCAGCGGCAGCGCCTGCAATTGCAGATAGCTTGCCAGCGGCGAGAATGGCAGTGCAATCCCGACGACCATCACCACCAGCGTCATCAGCATTAATGGCCATGCCGCGCGGCTCTGGATAAACGGTACGCGGCGGGTACGAATCATGTGCACAATCAGCGTTTGCGACAGCAGCCCCACCACGAACCAGCCAGACTGGAACAGCATCTGCGTTTCCGGTGTGTTGGCCTTAAACACCCACCACATCAAGCAGAAGGTTAAAATGTCAAAGATGGAGCTGATTGGCCCGAAAAATACCATGAAACGGCCAAGATCTGCCGGATTCCAGCGCTGCGGTTTTTGAATCTGCTCGTCATCCACGTTATCAAACGGAATCGCCACCTGAGAGACATCGTACAGCAGGTTCTGAATCAGTAAGTGCAGCGGCAGCATCGGCAAGAACGGCAGGAAGGCGCTCGCCACCAATACGCTAAAGACGTTACCGAAGTTAGAACTGGCGGTCATCTTGATATACTTCAGCATATTCGAGAAAGTACGACGCCCTTCAATAACCCCTTCTTCCAGCACCATCAGGCTCTTTTCAAGCAGGATGATGTCTGCGGCTTCGCGGGCAATATCAACTGCGCCGTCCACCGAGATCCCAATATCCGCTGCGCGCAGCGCCGGAGCATCGTTAATGCCGTCGCCCATAAAGCCGACCACATGCCCTTCGCGTTTGAGCAACGTCACAATGCGCTCTTTGTGCATTGGCGTCAGGCGAGCAAACAGCGTGGTGCGCAGAGCAAGCTGCGCCAGCTCATCATCGCTAAGGTGTTCGATATCGCTACCCACCACCACATCGCCCGCATCCAGCCCCACTTCATGGCACACTTTCGCCGCCACCAGCTCGCTATCACCGGTCAGAATTTTCACCGTAATGCCGCTGGCTTTCAGCGCTTTCAACGCTGGCGCAGTCGTCTCTTTCGGCGGATCGAGGAAAGCGATATAGCCTTCGAGAATCAGGTCTGACTCATCAATACGCTGATAATCCCCTTCGCGCGCAGGCAAGAATTTGCTGGCAACTGCCACAACGCGCAGCCCCTGGCGATTGAGCGTATCGGTCACGCGTTTAATCCGGCGCAGCATGGTTTCATCCAGCGGTACGACATCACCGTTGTGATACACCTGAGTGCAGACGTTGAGGATCTCTTGCAGCGCACCTTTACAGATGAGTTTGTGCACCTCTGGTTTTTCGCACACCACGACCGACATACGGCGGCGTTCAAAATCAAACGGGATTTCATCCACTTTCTGCCAGTCGGTAGAAAGCTGGCGTGCAACCGTTTCGTCAACGCCTTCCAGCACCGCCGTGTCGAGCAGGTTTTTTAGACCGGTTTGATAATGGCTATTCAACCATGCGGTTTGTAGCACGCGCTCGCTGGCCTTACCGGAAATATCGGTATGGTTCTCCAGCACGATTTTATCCTGGGTCAACGTCCCGGTTTTATCGGTGCAGAGAATGTCCATCGCGCCAAAGTTCTGAATCGCGTCGAGGTGTTTAACGATAACCTTTTGTTTTGACAGCTTCACCGCGCCACGCGCCAGCGTGGAGGTGACAATCATCGGCAGCATTTCCGGCGTCAGGCCAACGGCAACGGAAAGCGCAAACAGCGCCGCTTCCCACCAGTCGCCTTTGGTATAGCCGTTAATCACCAGCACAATCGGCGCCATCACCAACATAAAGCGAATCAACAACATGCTGACGCGGCTGATGCCTTTCTGGAAGGCGTTCGGCTCACTTTCTTGCTCGCTAACTCGCCCCGCCAACTGACCAAACCAGGTGTTCGCGCCAGAGGCAATCACCATCGCCTGCGCCGTGCCGCTCACCACATTCGTGCCCATAAAGCACAACGTATCGCACTCTAACGGGTTGATCTGATCGGGTTCGCGGCTGTGCGCCACTTTTTCTACCGGCAGCGATTCACCGGTCAGCGACGCCTGGGCAACAAACAGGTCACGCGCCTGAATAATACGCAGGTCGGCAGGAATCATATCCCCGGCGGCGAGCTTGATAATATCGCCCGGCACGAGCTGGTCGATGGGCAGCTCAAGCCAGCCGCTTTCGCCCTTCTCATTAATGACGCGCAGCACCGTCGCGGTATTGCTCACCATCGCTTTCAGGGTATCGGCGGCTTTAGTCGAACGTGCTTCCTGCACAAAGTTAAGCAGCGTGGAAATCCCAACCATCAGGACAATCACCCCAGCCGCAAACAGGTCTTCCGTCGCATAAGAGACCGCCGCCAGAACAGTCAGCAGGATGTTGAACGGGTTACGGTAGCACAGCCACAAATGCACCCACCACGGCTGCGGCTGCTGTGTTGGCAGCTTGTTTTCGCCATACGTCACGCGCGCCTGTTCCACTTCCGAGGTGTTCAGCCCTTCCGGGTGAGAATGGAAAAACGCCCACAGTTCTTGCTCGCTTAGGTGCGCCATTTTCAGGCAATGCGCGCTAAGTGAAGGTGGAATCGGTGTGTTGGCAACACTTTGCTGGGTTGGCAGTGGATCGCGCTGAACTAAACGGCGCGGTAAATGGCGGCCAAGCTGAGCAAACAGCTGCCGGGTAATATTTTTCAGCATAAGAAATCCCCCTGTAACCGCCACACGCAGCCACAGTCAGACCAACGGGCACGGAAAAACCGTACCTGTCGGCACTTCATTTTTATTGCAGGGACATAAACGGAATGTCGCCGCCTCACATCATCGGTAAGACAGCAAAAACTGACCTACCGGAAAATAACTCTCCATACAGAGAGAAGGGTGGGATCGGGATCCATAACGCCTCCGGTAAGGTTAATGATAGAAAATGCCGCGCAAGATACGCAGAAAATCATAAGGTTTGTGATAATTACAGCGATATAATAACGGCTGTCTATTCAACGATACGTCAACCAGCAGGTTTGATGTGAAAAATATTCACGCGGGGCAACAATATGCAAAATCGGCTGACCATTAAAGATATCGCCCGTTTAAGCGGTGTCGGGAAATCAACCGTTTCCCGCGTGCTGAATAATGAGAGCGGCGTCAGCGAACGCACCCGCGAGCGCGTCGAAGCCGTTATGCACCAGCACGGTTTCTCCCCTTCCCGCTCCGCCCGCGCCATGCGGGGGCAAAGCGACAAAGTGGTCGCGATTATCGTCAGTCGCCTCGATTCTCTGTCTGAAAACCTCGCCGTGCAAACCATGCTGCCAGCGTTTTACGAGCAGGGCTACGACCCGATCATGATGGAAAGCCAGTTCTCACCGGCAAAAGTGGTCGAGCACCTGGCGATGCTCAAACGGCGTAATATTGACGGCGTGATCCTGTTTGGCTTCACCGGTATCACCGAAGAGATGCTCGCCAACTGGCAACCCACGCTGGTACTGATGGCGCGTGACGCCCACGGTTTTGCCTCCGTGTGCTACGACGATACCGGCGCGATTACCCAGCTCATGCAGCGCCTGTACTCGCTCGGCCACCGCCATATTAGCTTCCTGGGCGTTCCGCAAAGCGACGTCACTACCGGACAGCGCCGCTACGATGCCTATCAGGCATTTTGCCAGCAGCATCAGCTAACACCGGCAGCCGCCCTACCGGGGCTTGCCATGAAGCAAGGTTATGATTTCGCAAGCCAGGTGATCACCCCTGAAACCACCGCACTGATTTGCGCAACCGATACGCTCGCCCTCGGCGCGAGTAAGTATCTTCAGGAACAGCGCATCGACAACATCCAACTGGCGAGCGTCGGCAATACGCCGCTGACCAAATTCCTGCACCCTGAAATTATCACCATCGATCCTGGCTACGCCGAGGCGGGACGCCGTGCCGCTGGGCAGTTAATCGCCCAGATTAGCGGGCGCGCCGAACCGCAGCAAATCGTGATCCCCGCGCTCCTGGCCTAAGCAGAAATAGCGCTTTAATGTGATCGTCGCTACGTTTCGGGAACGTTCCCGTTTTCCCGGCGCGGTAAACCCGCTACGCTTATATTCAACATATCAATAACGGTTCATATCCTGAGTCCGCCAGTTTGCCTCACCAACAGGCAACCTGAGCTAGCGGTTATCGGGGAGATCTCACCTCTGTTTGAAGGCCCAATTATGAGCAAAAAAATAGAACAACAGAACATCGATAAACTGATCGAACTGGTCGGTGGACGGGAAAACATCGCCACCGTCAGCCACTGTATTACGCGGTTGCGCTTCGTACTGAATGACCCCGCGAAAGCCGATCCGAAAGCCATCGAAGAGTTGCCGATGGTAAAAGGTTGCTTTACCAACGCCGGGCAGTTCCAAGTGGTTATCGGCACTGAGGTGGGCGACTACTATCAGGCGCTGCTCGCCACCACCGGTCAAAAATCAGCGGATAAAGAGCAGGCCAAACAGGCGGCGCGCCAGAATATGAAATGGCACGAGCAGTTGATCTCCCATTTCGCAGAGATCTTCTTCCCACTGCTGCCCGCACTGATCAGCGGGGGTTTGATCTTAGGCTTCCGTAACGTTATCGGCGACCTGCCGATGAGCAACGGCCAGACGCTGGCGCAGATGCACCCGTCGCTGCAAACCATTTATGACTTCTTATGGCTGATTGGCGAAGCCATCTTCTTCTATTTGCCGGTCGGTATCTGCTGGTCTGCGGTGAAGAAAATGGGCGGCACGCCGATTCTCGGCATTGTACTGGGCGTCACGCTGGTTTCCCCGCAACTGATGAACGCCTATCTGCTGGGCCAGCAAGTACCGGAAGTGTGGAACTTTGGCCTGTTCACCATCGCCAAAGTGGGCTATCAGGCTCAGGTGATCCCAGCCCTGCTGGCTGGTCTGGCGCTGGGCTTTATTGAAACGCGCCTCAAACGAATCGTCCCGGATTACCTCTATCTGGTGATTGTGCCAGTCTGTTCACTGATTCTCGCGGTGTTCCTGGCTCATGCCTTTATCGGCCCGTTTGGCCGCTGGATTGGTGATGGCGTGGCCTTCGCCGTGCGTCACCTGATGACCGGCAGTTTCGCGCCTGTGGGGGCGGCACTGTTCGGCTTCCTGTACGCCCCGCTGGTGATTACCGGTGTGCACCAGACCACGCTGGCAATTGATATGCAGATGATCCAAAGCATGGGCGGTACGCCAGTGTGGCCGCTGATTGCGCTGTCTAACATTGCTCAGGCGTCGGCGGTGGTTGGCATTATTATTTGCAGCCGCAAGAGCAAGGAGCGCGAAATCTCCGTTCCGGCAGCCATTTCCGCTTATCTTGGCGTGACGGAACCGGCGATGTACGGGATCAACTTGAAATACCGCTTCCCAATGCTGTGCGCGATGGTCGGCTCTGGCCTCGCAGGCCTGCTGTGCGGCCTGAACGGTGTGCTGGCAAACGGCATCGGCGTGGGCGGCCTGCCGGGCATTCTGTCGATTAAACCGACCTTCTGGGGCGTTTACAGCATCGCGATGGTCATCGCCGTTATCGTGCCTATCTTCCTGACCGCAGTGGTGTACAAGCGCAAACTGCGCCAGGGCACGCTGCCGGTAATGTAAATCTTACTTTTGTTCGGGGCGCACTTGCGCCCCTTCGCCTTCTTAAAGGACAACTCAATGAATACACTTCCTCACTGGTGGCAAAACGGCGTTATCTACCAGATTTACCCTAAGAGTTTTCAGGACACGACCGGACGCGGAACGGGAGATCTGCGCGGTGTGACCTCACGCCTTGATTACCTGCAAAAGCTGGGCATTGATGCCATCTGGCTGACGCCGTTCTACGTGTCGCCGCAGGTTGATAACGGCTATGACGTGGCGAACTACACGGCTATCGATCCGACTTACGGCACGCTTGATGATTTCGACCAACTGGTTGCCGAAGCGCACCAGCGCGGCATCCGCATTGTCCTCGACATGGTGTTAAACCACACCTCTACTCAACATGCGTGGTTTAAAGAGTCGCTGAAAAAAGACAGCCCATACCGCCAGTTCTATATCTGGCGCGATGGCACGCCAGAAACACCGCCGAACAACTGGCGCTCAAAATTTGGCGGCAACGCCTGGCAGTGGGACGCCGAAAGTGGGCAATATTATCTGCACCTGTTCGCCACCGAGCAGGCGGATCTCAACTGGGAAAACCCAACGGTACGCGCTGAGCTGAAAAAAGTGTGTGAGTTCTGGGCCGATCGTGGCGTTGATGGCCTGCGTCTGGATGTGGTGAACCTGATCTCCAAAGATCAATCCTTCCCGGAGGATTCACTGGGCGATGGTCGCCGCTTCTATACCGACGGCCCGCGCGCTCACGAGTTTCTTCAGGAGTTCAGCCGTGATGTCTTTACCCCGCGCGGCCTGATGACCGTGGGCGAAATGTCTTCGACATCGCTGGAGCACTGCCAGCAGTACGCCTCACTCGACGGCAAAGAGCTGTCGATGACCTTTAACTTCCATCATCTGAAAGTGGACTACCCCGGCGGCGAAAAATGGACGCTGGCGCGCCCTGATTTCGTGGCGCTGAAATCCCTGTTCAGCCACTGGCAGCAGGGAATGCACCAGCAAGCGTGGAACGCGCTGTTCTGGTGTAACCACGATCAGCCGCGCATTGTCTCGCGCTTTGGTCACGAAGGTGAATACCGTGTTCCGGCGGCGAAAATGCTGGCAATGGTGCTGCACGGAATGCAAGGCACTCCGTACATTTATCAGGGTGAAGAAATCGGCATGACTAACCCCCATTTCGCGAAAATCGACGATTATCGCGACGTGGAGAGCCACAACATGTACAACGAGCGAGTGGCGCAGGGGCAGCACAGCGACGAACTATTGGCGATTCTCGCCAGTAAATCCCGCGATAACAGCCGCACACCGATGCAGTGGGACGCCAGCGACAACGCCGGTTTCACCCAGGGTACGCCGTGGATTGGCGTTTGCGATAACTACACGGACATCAACGTTGAACGCGCGTTGTCCGACCCCGACTCCGTGTTCTATACCTATCAGCAGTTGATTGCGCTGCGCAAGTCGCAACCGGTGCTTACCTGGGGCGATTATCAAGATTTACAGGCGGAGCATCCGTCATTGTGGTGCTATCGCCGCCAATGGCAGGGGCAAACGCTGTTGGTGGTCGCGAACCTCAACGCCGAGCCGTTAGCGTGGGAGCCGCCGTCTGACAATCAACGCTGGCAGCGTCTAATGAGCAACTACGACGATGCGCCACAAACCCCAACCACGATGACCCTACGTCCTTTTGAAGCTATCTGGTGGCTTCAGGGCTAATCTCCCGCCCGGTGGCGCTATGCTGCCGGGCTGCTCAAAATGACACTCTACATATCGTATTTGGTCACAATTCGCACAAATAAAATTTACATATCCCGTAACGCCTGCCATCTGTACTCTTGCATTTTTACTTTGTCCTGCGTCAATAAAAACGCAAACATCTTTGATGCATATCACTACATATAGACCTTAAAATGCGTTCCGGCCCAACATATGGTATTTATCGACTATTATTGCAACAGTCGTTGCAACAATGAGAATCACGAAAAGACCGTCGATATGTGGATAACCTGGGCCGCACTCGGGGGAAGGTATTGGTTAATGGGGTAATTACGCCAATCGCTGTTTTCCTGCCTCTGTGGATAACCTGTTCTTATTAAATTGGAGTGATCATGACACCGCATGTGATGAAACGAGATGGCTGTAAAGTGCCGTTCAAATCAGAGCGCATCAAAGAAGCAATTCTGCGTGCAGCTAAAGCAGCGGGAGTCGATGACGCAGACTATTGCGCCACCGTCGCAGCAATCGTTAGCCAACAAATGCAAGGCCAGCCACAGGTTGATATCAACGAGATTCAAACCGCCGTTGAGAATCAGCTAATGTCCGGGCCGTACAAACAGCTAGCCCGTTCTTATATCGAATATCGCCACGACCGCGACAGCCAGCGCGAGAAGCGCGGCCGCCTGAACCAGGAAATTCGCGGTCTGGTTGAGCAGACCAACTCGGCGCTGCTTAACGAAAACGCCAACAAAGACAGTAAAGTCATCCCAACCCAGCGTGACCTGCTGGCCGGTATTGTCGCCAAACACTATGCGCGTCAGCACCTGCTGCCGCACGACGTTGTTATGGCGCACGAGCGTGGTCTGATCCACTATCACGATCTCGATTACTCGCCGTTCTTCCCGATGTTCAACTGTATGCTTATCGACCTGAAAGGCATGTTGACGCAGGGCTTCAAGATGGGTAACGCGGAAATTGAGCCGCCGAAATCCATCTCAACTGCCACGGCGGTCACAGCGCAGATTATCGCTCAGGTTGCGAGCCACATTTATGGCGGCACAACCATTAACCGTATTGATGAAGTACTGGCACCGTTCGTTACCGCCAGCTACGACAAGCACCGTAAAACGGCGGCAGAGTGGCAGATTCCTGATGCGGAAAAATACGCGTTGTCTCGCACAGAAAAAGAGTGTTACGACGCGTTCCAGTCGCTGGAATATGAAGTCAACACGCTGCACACCGCTAACGGTCAGACACCTTTTGTCACCTTCGGCTTTGGTCTTGGCACCAGTTGGGAATCACGCCTGATTCAGGAATCGATTCTGCGTAACCGTATCGCGGGCCTCGGTAAAAACCGCAAAACGGCGGTATTCCCGAAACTGGTCTTCGCGATTCGCGATGGCCTGAACCACAAGCCAGGCGATGCCAACTACGACATCAAACAACTGGCGCTGGAGTGTGCGAGCAAGCGCATGTATCCAGACATTCTTAACTACGATCAGGTGGTTAAAGTTACCGGTTCGTTCAAAACCCCAATGGGCTGCCGCAGTTTCCTTGGCGTGTGGGAAAACGAAAACGGCGAACAGATTCACGATGGGCGTAACAACCTGGGCGTTATCAGCCTGAACCTGCCGCGTATCGCGCTGGAAGCCAAAGGCAATGAAGAGGCGTTCTGGAAACTGCTGGACGAGCGTCTGGTACTGGCGCGTAAAGCGCTGATGACCCGTATTGCGCGTCTGGAAGGCGTTAAAGCGCGCGTAGCACCAATCCTGTATATGGAAGGTGCCTGTGGCGTTCGCCTGAACGCCGACGACGATGTGTCTGAAATCTTCAAAAATGGTCGCGCGTCTATCTCGCTCGGTTACATCGGGATTCACGAAACCATCAACGCGCTGTTCGGCAACCAGCACATGTACGACAGCGAAATGCTGCGTGAAAAAGGCGTGGCGATTGTTCAGCGTCTGCGCGATGCGGTTGACCAGTGGAAAGATGAAACCGGCTACGGCTTTAGCCTGTACAGCACGCCAAGTGAAAACCTGTGCGACCGTTTCTGCCGTCTCGACACCGCCGAATTTGGCATTGTGGAAGGCGTTACCGACAAAGGCTACTACACCAACAGCTTCCACCTCGACGTGGAGAAAAAGGTGAACCCGTACGACAAAATCGACTTTGAAGCGGCCTACCCTCCGCTGGCGAACGGTGGCTTCATTTGCTACGGCGAATACCCAAACATTCAGCACAACCTGAAAGCGCTGGAAGACGTGTGGGATTACAGTTACCAGCACGTGCCGTACTACGGAACCAACACGCCAATCGATGAGTGCTACGAGTGCGGCTTTACCGGTGAGTTCGAATGCACCAGTAAAGGTTTCACCTGTCCGAAATGTGGTAACCACGACGCCTCACGCGTTTCCGTTACCCGCCGCGTCTGCGGCTATCTCGGCAGCCCGGACGCTCGTCCGTTCAACGCCGGTAAGCAAGAAGAAGTGAAGCGCCGCGTGAAGCATTTGGGAAATGGGCAGCTCGGGTAATCCTCTGCCGCGTTAATGCCCGGTGGCGCTACACTTACCGGGCCTACGGACTGCCGCATTAATGCCCGGTGGCGCTACGCTTACCGGGCCTACGGAATGACGCATTAATGCCCGGTGGCGCTACGCTTACCGGGCCTACGGAATGACGCATTAATGCCCGGCGGCGCTACGCTTACCGAGCCTACGGAATGACGCATTAATGCCCGGTGGCGCTGCGCTTACCGGGCCTACGGATCACACTCTCATTGTAGGCCGGGTAAGCGCAGCGCCACCCGGCATGGTTATACGCTATGAACTACCATCAGTATTATCCTGTCGATATCGTCAACGGCCCCGGCACTCGCTGCACCCTGTTTGTTTCAGGCTGCGTCCACGAGTGCCCAGGCTGCTATAACAAAAGCACCTGGCGGGTAAACTCCGGTCAACCGTTCACCGAAGAAATGGCCGACCGCATCATCGCAGACCTGAACGATACCCGCGTCAAACGCCAGGGGATTTCGCTCTCCGGCGGTGACCCATTGCACCCGCAAAATGTGCCGGAAATCCTCAAGCTGGTGAAACGTATTCACGCGGAATGTTCAGGAAAAGACATTTGGGTGTGGACGGGTTACAAGCTGGACGAACTCAACGACGCGCAGATGGAAGTGGTCAACCTTATCAACGTGCTGGTCGATGGCAAATTTGTGCAAGACCTAAAAGACCCGTCGCTTATCTGGCGCGGCAGCAGCAATCAGGTCGTGCATCACCTGCGCTAGAATGAAACAGGCGTCGCATCGCCAGAATATTTTCGCCGCTAGCGCGATAAAACGGAGATAGCAGAGTTTCCGTTTTCAGACCGCCAGCCAGCGCTTTGCGTCCGCCTTCATTTGTTGTTCGAGTTCACTTCCGCGCGTAGCAAAAACGCGCTCGACCGGGAAGCCGGTTTTTTCAAGCAGATACGCCAGCGCCGCATATTCACGCGGATATTTCGCCACCGTTTCCTGGTCTATTTCCACCGGGCCGAGCGGGAAGGTAAAGCTCGCCATATCGTAAATGCTCTGGCGTCTGAACAGCTTCCACACGCCATCGCGTTTTTCTGCCATATCGTAAAAGCGGTTGTGCCCAACGCATCCCACATTGAGTTTCACGTTTTCACCGATAATCATCGCGTTCGTCTCAACAATGGCCTTTGTCGCGTCGTGATTAAACGTCACCACCGGCGTGCCGATCAGGTGTTTAGTGCGAGCATCCGACGCGCCCATGCGCATGGAACCATCCACGAAATCACTGGCTGCGCCTTCAAACCAGGTGATCTCAATCGTGCCGTCGGGATGAAACAGATTACGCAGTTGATCCCATTCGCCCAGATCGCGATGGATCCAGCCGGTAAGCAGATCGGTAATTTGTTGACGATCGTCGAGGTAATTTTGCATGTTTTTTGACTCCTTCAGAGAATGGATTTCAGTTTTACCCCTCTTAAAGATAAAATCTATTAGATGAAATTGACCCATCATTCAATTTGAGTGAACCATGAGGCCATCGTATGGAGTTACGTCACCTGCGTTATTTTCTGGCGGTGGCCCAGGAGGGCCATTTTGCGCGCGCCGCTGAACGGCTGAATATTGTGCCACCGGCGCTGAGTATGCAGATTAAAGCGCTGGAAGAGGAGCTTGGCGGCCCGCTGTTTGTGCGCACCAGCCGTAAAGTGGAATTGACCGAGGCCGGACGACTGCTCCAGATTGAGGCACAGCGCACGCTGGATCAGGCCGAGTACGCAAGCCAAACCGTACAGCGATCTTTGCGGGGCGAAACCGGCCAGGTACGAATTGGTTTTGCCGGAAATGCGGTGTTTAGCGGCAAACTGACGCGCGATTTGCGCACTTTTCGCCACCATTATCCCGATGCGGAGATGGTAGTCAGTGAGATTGCCCCCCTGACCCAGGCTGACGCCATTCTGGCGGGGCAGCTTGATATTGGTTATTCCCCCGATCACGACAAACTCCACTCACCGGCGCTGATCGCGGAAAAAATTGGTTTGTGGAAGCGCATCGTGGCGATGGCAGATGATCATCCACTATCCCGCCAGTCCCGGTTGACGGTGGAGATGCTGGCCGCTGAACCGCTGATCCTCTACGATGCCCACGGCGCGGATGAGTCGTTGTATCTCGCTCTGAGTCAGATTCTGGGCCATGCCCCGCTCATTTCCCACTGTTCTGCCAGTTCGCTGAGTGTCCTTACGCTGGCGGCTGCGGGTTTAGGGCTGGCGTTAGTCCCGGAGCCACTGATGAATATTTCCGTTCCGGGAGTGGTGTACCGCCCTCTGGATGAACCCGGTCTTGCCGCCAATCTGATGCTGGTCAGTCGCAGGCAGGATAATAATGGCGCAGTAGCCGCTTTTCTCCGTATCGCACGTGATGATAGAGAGGGGGAATAGCCAATCAAAAACGGCTGACGCATTCCATCGCCACCGCTTTAAATTCCTCAAAGCTACGGGTCGCAGCGAGGCGCGCCATAGCGCGTTCGCGCAGGAAGGTGACGAAAATATCGTAGATAGCCATCGCCTCTTCATACTCACTTTTGCTGATGGCGAGCAGGAAGATGATATGCGCAGTTTCATCGCCCCAGGCGATACCTTCAGGGGCGATAACCGTATAGACCACCGTTTTTTTCGCCAGTAATCCCAGCGCGTGCGGCAGCGCAATGCCATCACCCAGCATGGTGCTGACTATGGCCTCACGTTCAACAACCGAGTCATGAAATTCAGCATCGACAAACCCTTCGTGCTGCAACTGCTGGCACAGCTCGGCAAACAGCGTTTGCTGGTCTATTGGCGTATCGATAACCCGGAAGTGGGTTTCATCGAAGTATTTATTCAGCATCCACGGGCGGGTACGATCGACCAGCACCAGCTTGCCAATTTGGTCTAGCTGATAGTCGGTTGGGAACGGCGCGATAGTCACAACCGGCTTATCTTTTTCACTAATGCGCACCGTCGAAATAATGAAATCTTCTGGCACGGCGTCGAGCTGTTCGTACTCGCGCTGCGAAAGTGTCGCGGCAATCTCCACCTGTGGGTATTTACGCTGCAAAATGGCTTCGATCATTCGCACCATCGCCTTACCCGCATCGCACACCAGCAGCACTTTCGGCTGGCGCTGATAGCCAATGTTGTAGTGGCGTTCCAGCCCAACGCCAATGTGCAGCACCAGGAAGCCAATCTCATTTTCACTGATCGCATACGGCGTATATTTACCCCAGCTAGAAACGGCGGCCAGCGTCATATCCCACGCCATCGGGTAGTGCTGTTTGATGTTATCAAGCAGCGGATTAGGGATCATTATCTGGTAACGCACCCGCGTTATCATGGTTTTAATATGCGTCAGCAAATCGGCGTGCAGTTGCGCGTCGTCCAGCAGGTTGTAGTTATATTGCTGGTTGATATAGCGCAGGATGTAATTGACCAGCGCTTCGTCGTCGTCGGCGCTGATCGTGCCGGGGTCCACGTCCTGCACCTGCCGAGCGGCAAGGTGAACGCACAGCCACTCTTCTTCTGCCGGGGAGAACGTTTTGCCCGCCAATTGTTGCAGCGCAACAGCCAGGTCATGCGCCACATCACGGACGTTTTGCGCGACATCTTCGGCGCTGAAATCAGCCAGCGGATACCCTTCGCTAACGCGGCGAACCACTACCGCGCCATACAGGCAGATAAAACGCTCCCCCGCATCGGTCAGGCGCACATGATGCAGAGCGAGTGTTTCCTGTAGCCCCTCTTCCAGCAGCGCCAGCACGTTGGCATCCAGCGCCTCCTCGCGAATCAGCGGGTTTAGCGGCCCTTGCTGGCTCAACTCCCACAGCAGATCCGTCAGACAAGCGCGAATCGACACTTCACTGCCAAATAGCTTCATGCCGTGGCGCGGGCGGGTTTCCAGCGTTAATTGATAGCGCTGCAACCGCTCGCGGACATCGACCATGTCGCCTTGCAGCGTCGCACGGCTGACAAACCAGGAGTCAGCCAAATCCTCTAGCTTGAGAGAAAACGCTGACGTCAAAAAACGCACCAGCAAAAAGTGGATACGTTCCTGGGCGGTGCGTGGAATATGCTGCTGTTTGGGGGCGGCCTCAGTCAGGCTCTGGTAGCGCGAAGGGTCATCAATTTTTAGCTGATAACCGCTGCCGCGCGCCAGCACAAACTGCGCGCCGTGGTGCATCAACAGCGCGTTTAACGCAGTGATATCGGCGCGAACGGTACGCGTTGAGACCGACAGCCGCTGCGCCAGTTCGTCCTGGGGCAGCGTTTCGTTTTGCAGCAGGGTAAAGAGTTGCGCTAAACGTTGGTTGGGAAATCGCATGTCGGATCCTTCATTTTACGGCTTAAGGTTGAGCAGAAATCACCATTTGAGATGGGCTGCCAACCGGGGTGTAGTCCGGTGAAAACGTGAGTTTACCGTCCTTCGGCGCCACGCTAAATCGCGTAATATTATCGCTACGCTGATTCATGACATATAGCCAATGTCCTTGATTATCCAGCGTTAACGTCCGTGGATAATCCCCGCGCGTCCAGATATCTTCCTGATGGTTCAGGCTGCCGTCAGCCATCACGGTAAAGTGGGCAATGCTATTGTGTAAGCGGTTGGCGACATACAACTGTTTGCCGTCCTGGCTTAATACCAGGCCCGATGCAAAGCTGGTTCCTTTGTACTCTTTTGGCAGCACAGAAACCGTCTTGCCTTCACGCAGCAGGCCGCTTTGTTTATCGAGGTGATAAAAGGTCAGCGTCGAGGACTCTTCGTTAATCAACCATAGTCCATCTCCGGTCGGCGTAAAGACAAAATGGCGCGGCCCCGCCCCTGGCGACGATGCGGCGATAAACGGCGGGTCGTTCGGCGTTAACTTGCCGCTAACGCTGTCGATCCGGTATTGATAGATTCGGTCCAGCCCCAGATCGGTCGAGTAGACAAACTGGCCGCCAGGATCGGCGGCGATCATATGGGCGTGCGGGCCATTGTGGTCGCTCATCGCAAAGCTGCCTTCAACGGCGGCGGCGGGACGTTCCGCACCGGCTGGCCCTTTATCTTGCTGCACATCCACCGCCTCTCCCAGACTGCCATCGTCTTTCACCGGCAGTACGGCTATCGACCCGCTCACGTAGTTTGCCACCAGCAGATGACGACCATTTGGCGTTAACGACAGAAACACCGGGCCGCTGCCGCCAGAAGCCACCTGATTCAAACGCGTCAGCTCACCGTTGGTGTTAATACGCCACGCCTGTATCACGCCGTTTTCCACTTCGCTGGCGAGGTACAGCGTTTTGCCGTCCGCCGTTACCGTCAGTTGCGCCGCGTTAGGCAGCGTACTCACCACCGTTTTATCGCGCAGTTCGCCGGTTTTACCGTCGAGGGTAAAGCGGTACAGGCCTTCGCCATTCGGGTTGTAAGTGCCCACCCATGCGTACTGAGTTTGCGCGGCGGCGCTGGCGGCAAGCAGAGAAAGTGACGCAACAAGCAGGTGACGAGCGGTTAGCATGGTGGCTCCTTGATGGTTCGGTGAGAGGTTATTTTCCCCTCTCCCCTTTGGGGAGAGGGCTGGGGTGAGGGGCAATCGGCACTACTTCACTAACGCTTTCGTCATTTCCAGCAGCGCGCGAACGTCTGCCGGACGGGTGTTGCCGCTGGCTTTATCGATAATTGAACTATAGATATGGGGAATAATTTTGCTCACTCCAGCGTCCAGAGCAATTTTCAGAATTTCGCGGTAATTTTCAAGATCGATACCGCCGGTCGGCTCCAGCCAGAAATCATGGCGTGCGCAGGCTTGCGCCACGGCCACAAACTCATCGCGGTGCTTCAGGCCGCCCATCGGGAAATATTTAATAGAGCTGCCGCCCATATCTTTCAGCAGGGCAATGGCGGTTTCCAGCGGCACAATGCCATCCGGTGCATTGCTGCTCAGCGGGCCGGTGGAGATTTTGACCATCCCAACCGTGCCGGTGGGTGACACCAGGCCATTAACCACCGTTTCACTCTGCCCCAGCAGCGCGCGGCTGGTGGCGACACCTGTGAACACCTGGTTTACGTGCTGTGGTTGTACCTGACGGGAAATCTCGCTCACCATCGCCGACTGGTTCGGGTCGCCTGCGCCCAGCCCCACGGAAAGTGCGTTATCAATCAGCGCGGCGTATTCACGCATATCCGCCACCGCGCTGGCGATGTCCGGGTAATGTTTGGAGAGCACGCCCACCAGCACATGACCTTCCGCCGCTTCATAAATCTCGCGGGCGTTGTCTTTGCTGCCTGCCAGTACGTTCAGGCACACACGGTCACGGTAAAAATTGGGGGTCAGTTTCATGCGGTTTTCTCCTTATTCAGAACCTCTGCGATGCGACGAGAGACAATCTCAAGCTGCTGCGCGTTCACGCTGCGGACATCGGCTTCGATAATACCTTCGTTAGCTTTATAGCCACGGAAGTAGATGGCGTATTCGCCCTGTTTCAGCGCGTTAACCACGTCGCCAGTTGGGACGCCAGTCACCGCTTCATCAAATTTAATTTCGGTACGAGCAATATCACGCCCGGCGCTGTCCCAGACCACGCGCGCGGTGACACCGTTCAGGGTATTGAGCTGGTCAATAAACGGCGTCATCTTCGCCACCATTTCTTCGCCGCTCTCTTTACGCGCGGTCAGGTAGTGCTCAATGGCGCAGGTCAGGCCAAGAATGCCCTCTTTGCCCACTTTCATCGCGCGACCAATACCGCTGGACTGGCGTTTGACCCACTCAACGTACTGCGTTTTACCGATAACCAGCCCGCTGGTTGGCCCTTCAATCGCTTTTGCGCCGCTGTAAATCACCAGATCCGCGCCCGCGCGATAGTAGGCTTGCAGGTCTTCTTCCGCCGCCGCATCAACAATCAGCGGCAGGTTATGGCTGCGCGCCACGGTTGCGGCCTGTGCAACGCTGAGCATACTTTTCTGCACACAGTGGTGAGATTTGATATACAGAATCGCCGCCGTGCGCGGGGTGATTGCCGCCGCCAGTTGCTCGGCGGAGCATTCGTTCGCATAGCCCGCTTCCACCAGCTTGCCGCCGCCCAGCGCGACCATCGTGCCAACCGGCGCGCCAAAGTTAACGTTGTGGCCTTTCGGCAGGACGATTTCGTTATTTTCAATCGGCGTAACGTGTAGGTTTTCCAGCAGCCAGTCGCTGTCTTTGACCAGCACTGCCGCAACGGACTGGGCAATCCCCGCAGAGGCGCAAGAGACAACGGTCGCCCCTTCTACGCCCAGCAATTTGGCGATGTACGCCCCGGTTTTATTCACCAGGTCTTTCATCTCGAAATACTGGTTCATCCCCGCCATTGCGGCTTCAACGACTTCCGGGCGGGGCGTTGAAACGCCGAGCGCCGTCATGCGCCCTGAAGTGTTAATAACCTGTTTTAAATCATATTTTTCAAAAATCGAAGGCATTTTCCGCACTCCCTTGTTCGGTCAGATAGCCCTTGCCTGCGCGGATCGCGGCAAGCGGCAACAGAATTTTGTCAGCCTGAAGGCTCTCTTTTTCGGCATCCACCAATAAGGTCGGCGTCTGCGCGAGGGTAAATACAGTCAGGTCAGCGTCATAACCCACGTCCAGCCGCCCTTTGCGCGTCAGGCGCAGGCCGTCGGCGGCGTTTTCGGTCACGCAGGCAATCACCTGCGGCAGTGACATGCCAATGGCGAGGAACTTCGACATTACCAGCGCCAGAGAGCGCACCGGGCCATCGATACGGTTACGGCAGTAAATATCGGAGCTGATGGTGTGCGGCAAAATGCCCATCGCAATCGCCCGCCGCGCCACCTCAAAGCTGAAGCTCGCCGTGCCGTGGCCGACGTCGAGGCGCACACCGCGCTTGAGCGCCCGGACAATAGAACTGCGCAGCTCGCCTTCCGGCGTCAAAATGCGGTTGGGTTTGCCGTTATAGCAGTGGGTAATGATGTCGCCAGAGGTGAGTAGCTCGGCAATTTCGTCCAGATTCGGCGGGTTATTCCCAATGTGTACCATCAGCGGCAGGTCGCCGTTTTCTTGCTGAATGGCCTTTGCCCGCGCCAGTGGCGTGATGCCGTTTTCGCCCACCACGCTGCTGCTCATGCGCGCTTTCAGGCCGACGATAAAATCAGGATGGCGCAGCACCGCTTGCTTCACCGCCCCGGCGTCGATATTGGCCATATTCGCCAGTTCGTTTTGTGCAATCAGCCCAACGCGGGAAATATTCAGCAGTGCGTAGACGTCGGTCGCCGCTTTACGGGTTAGCTGATAGAAATCATCCACGTCGTCGGCGCCGGTGCTGCCCGCATCAATCACCGTGGTAACACCGGTAGCGATACCGACGCTGTCGGGTTGATCATGGTAAATAGGCGAGTTCGGGTAGCAGTGAACGTGTGAGTCAATCCATCCTGCGCTGACGTAGTATTTGCCGTCCAGCGCCACGGTTTTACGAGCAGGCGCGCTAATCTCGCCCAGCGCCGCGATTTTCCCGTCCTGGATGGCGATATCAGTCAGGGTATCGTCAACGAGTCGCGCACGGCGCAGGAGTAAATCAAACATATCTCTCTCCTGTAAAATGGGGGAACCTGTTGCCGGATGGCGGCTACGCCTTATCCGGCCTACGAGTTCGTGCTGGTTTTTTGCCGGATGGCGGCTGCGCCTTATCCGGCCTACGGGGTCGCGGTTCTGCACAACCTGTAGGCCTGATAAGCGAAGCGCCATCAGGCGGTTAGCTAATCGCTACCGGGAAGATAGATCCCAGGAGCATCGCGCCGAGAATTGCGCCGCCGGTAATCGGCTTTTGCCAGATGTAAAACAGCAGCGCGCCAATCAACGAACCGATACCAATAGGAATTGAAGCCGTCATCGCGCTGAGGATAATCAACGGCCCAAGAAAACGACCCGAGGCATTACCGGCGCCCATCATCACGTCAGCACCGTAGGTGGAATCGCTCTGATTGATGGTGAATTTACGCGCCAGAATGATGATGTAACCAATGGCCACACCAATCACCAGCCCAGTAATCAGCGAGGCAATAAAGTTGGTCACCGGGAACATAATCCCCGCACCGAGCAGCAGCGCCGGAACGCCCAAGCCTACGCCAGTCTGAATCGCGCCGCCGATGTCCAGAATCCCCACCAGCGAGCCTTCGATAATGCGCGCAAACAGGAAGCTCGCGCCGAACGCCGCCACCGCGCCGTACGCCCCGGTATCAATCCCCGCACGCAACATGGAGACAAACGCCACTTCGTTAAACGCGCCGATACCGTAGAGGTAGTACATGTGTGTCCCGGCAAATACGCCGGAGGAGAGCAGGCCAACGAAGATCGGGAACGACCAGTCGGCGTACCAAAAACCTTTATTCTGTTCCATATCAGGCTCCTGTTATTTGCCGCTGAGTGAGTTGTGGATGAGATCCAGCCAGTTCGGCACGGTCAGGTGGAAGGATTCGATCATCTTCATATCGAAGCCACGGAAGAAGGCGCTCAGGACGAACAGCGCAACGATAGCGCCCATCATCACTTTGGTGACGCGGTTCCAGCCGCTTTCTTCTACCCCTTTACCAATCAGGATGCCCAGCACCAGGCCCGGTACGGCGTTGCCCATAATCAGTTGCGCAGCACCACCGAAAATGGTGGCCCAGAAGCCCGATTTTTTACCGGCATCAATCGCTGCCAGCCAGAAAATCACCGGCATCACGGTGTTGACCAGCAGGTTTGCCGCCGGGACGAGCACTTTCACCGCCGTCACCTGCAACGCCTGCGGTACTGAAGAGGCCGTCAGGTTCAGGAAGGCGACAACAATCATGCCGATGATGCCGCAGGCAATCGCCATTTTTTTCGGGTCGTGCAGTGTTTCGCCTACGTTGCGGTTTTTCAGCATCAGCGCTGCCGCGCCCCAGTTCGGGATAATGCGGTGGTCAACGTCCTGAGTGAAGGAACCTGCTGCAACAGAAGAAGCCCAGGCGTTAAAGAAGAAGCCGAGGCCAAAGGAGAAGTGGGAAGCCGGATCGCCTTCGCAGGAGTTCAGCTCGCCCAGAGTACGAAATGCGCCCATCCCCTGGGTGGTGGGCGCATGAAACATGCGTGCCGCTCCGGCCCCCACACCGACGCCAACCAGGCCGCCGATAATGAGCGATTTTATTAAAATTATCAGGAACATAATCTGACCCTTTGGTAAAAATCAGGTTTGCGTGACGAAATCCACTTTATCGATGTCAATGGCGGTCACGTTGACGGTAACGTCCAGCTCCACGCTGTACGCTCGTCGTTCACGACGTAAAAAGAAGAATAAGAACGCCTCTTTTCGCACCGCTTCACGCGCATGAACAACTTGCACATCCTGTGGCTCAATACGCAGTAAGATGCGCGATGATGTTTTCATCACCGCTGCCTGCACATGGTTCAGGGCATCGGCGAACGCCCGTGTTTTGCTCTCGCCTTTGCCCGTGACCCTCACCGTGGTGGTGAATTGCTCTTTCATCGTTAAGCGCCGTACTTCTTCTTCCAGGCTTCTACCAGGCGCTCGCCCAGCTCTTCTTTGTCCATAAAACCGAAGCCCAGGACATTGCAGCCTTCGTTGATGGCGGTAACGCCCTCTTCTACTGAACGCATCCCGTATTTTGCTTTGTAGCCGTATTTAGTTTGCGCGGTGATAGCGCCCGCGCCGCCGCTGCCGCAGAAAGAGATGCCAAAGGTGGCGTTTTCCGCTTTCATCATGTCACCCAACTTCATATCTGCGGCCACGCCCGGAACCACAACTGCACGAGCACCGGCTTTTTCTGCGCCAGCGGCAACTTTTTGTCCTTTCCCCAGGCGGTCGCCAATAACTACGGTGATTTGTTCCATTTTTTGCTCCTTACAGGTTGTCTTTTGCTACTTCGAAGTGAACGGAGAGCAGCCAGGCCTCTTCATCAGGCAGGTTGCCGAACTCCGCGACCACTTCGCGGGCAAGCATCATTGAATCTTCAGAAATTTCTTCAAACAGGCTGGCATCCACTTCCGGCAGCGGCTCGCCGCTAATTGACCGGTGGGCCATCGCCCGCACGTGGGAAGTCAGCATTTGCTCCTGCACGTCGTTAGGGGTGATATCGCGTCGGCGTAACAGAGCGAACACCTGCTGCAACATTTTGTCGGCCAGCTGTTCTGTCTGCGTTGCCTGCTCCCCTGCGTCGTGTATTACCGCTCCGTTATTCACTTGTATTTCCCCGCTAATGTCTCTGGGGATAAAACTAACGCCGGGGAGGGGGAGTTTGTAGCGAGTTGTTTTCCACTTCGAAGTGGAAAGGAGGACGGCCTGGGTGATCTGATTCACATATTCATCACGAATATGATGATATGGATATATTCTCGTGATGGATGTCACGTCTAAGCGTCAAGGCAATAGGAAAACGCAATGGGAAAATAAAGGAGAAAAGTGTGATATCGACGGAATTTTCAGGGGTGAGAAGCGGGAGACATCAGCAGATGCCCCCCAATAAAGGCTCAGCGGAACTTCTTGTGGTTCTCGTTACGGGTAGTTTTTAACTCTTGAGCTGCCGCCTGGGCCTCTTTGAGTTTGCCTTCGTTCGCCAGCTTCAGCGCGCCATCAATCTGGCCGATCAGCACATCAAAACCGTGGCGATAATCTTTCATCTCTGCGCTGTCAGCCGCTTTGCCTTCCAGCTTCGGCGGAGTTTCTTTCTGCGCATCGACGGCTGCCGTGCGCATTTTGGTCAGCGCTGATTTCAGCTCGCCGACATCCGTAGTTTTTTCGACTACCTGAAGATTTTGCGCCAGCGTATCCATATCTTCGCCCAGATCGGCAAACGCCGACGCCGAACCGAGGGCAAAAGTAGAGACCGCCAACATCGCTAACAGAGTTTTACGCATTGCTCACTTCCTTTTTATTATTTAAGCAAAACGGGCGCAGCAGGATGCGCCCTAAACGTGATTACTGGCCGGCGATTTTCATCTCCGGTAACAGTACGGAACCACACTGGATATTACTACGCGTCTCAATATCGTCGGCAATGGTGACAATATTGCGCCACATATCTTTCAGGTTGCCCGCGATGGTGATTTCGCTCACCGGATACTGAATCTCGCCGTTTTCAACCCAGAAGCCCGATGCACCGCGCGAGTAATCGCCGGTTATCCCACTCACACCCTGCCCCATCAATTCAGTGACGACAAGACCAGTGCCCATCTCTTTAAGCAACTTTTCAAAACTCAGGCCACGCCCGGCGATGCGCCAGTTATGGATGCCGCCCGCATGACCGGTGCTCTTAAGCCCCAGCTTACGCGCGGAGTAATTAGTCAGCAGCCATTGGGTCAGTACGCCGTCTTTAATGATCTCGCGGCGTTCAGTGCGCACGCCTTCGCTGTCGAACGGCGTAGACGCCAACCCTTTCAGCAGGTGTGGATGTTCCTCAATGGTCAACCATTCCGGCAGAATTTGTTGGCCGAGAGAGTCCAGCAGGAAGGTGGATTTACGATAAACCGAACCACCGGCAATCGCGCCGACCAGGTGACCAAACAATCCGGTTGCCACTTCATTGGCGAAGATAACCGGTGCTTGCATGGTCGAGAGCTTACGCGGAGACAGGCGCGACAGCGTGCGGCGCGCGCACTCTTCGCCAACCCATTCAGGTGTTTGCAGGTCGCCCAGCGCACGGCCAATGGTGTAGGCGTAATCGCGTTCCATATCGCCGTTTGCTTCGGCAATCACACAGCTAGAGAGGGAATGGCGCGTCGAGCAGTAGCTTTGCAACATGCCGTGGCTGTTACCAAACACTTTAATACCGTAGTGGCTGTTGAAACTGCCGCCTTCGGTATTGGTAATGCGTTTGTCGGCTTTCAAAGAAGCCTGTTCCGCGCGCGCCGCCATTTCGATGGCTTCATCCGGGGTGACTTCCGCCGGGTGGAACAGGTCTAAATCTGGGGCTTCAAATGCCAGCAGATCTTTATCCGCCACGCCTGCGCATGGGTCCGGCGAGGTATAACGGGCGATATCCAGCGCCGCCTGTACGGTACGGGCAATGGCGTCTGGGCTGAGATCCGTAGACGATGCGCTACCTTTACGGTTCTGGTGATAAACGGTTATCCCCAGTGCGCCATCACTGTTGAATTCGACGTTTTCGACTTCACCGTAGCGAGTGCTAACGCCGATACCGGTGGTTTTACTGACCGCGACTTCTGCGCCGTCTGATTTACCTGCCGCCAGCTCCAGCGCCGTGGAGACGGCTTTTTCCAGCGCAATACGTTGTTCCGCAACTTGTGTGGTTACTTTCATCATCAATGCCATAATCTGAGGTAAAGTTAAATGAAGTCTAACAGAGAACCCATTCTCAGTATGCGCTCAAGCTGTTAGTATTAGCCTCTTTTTTAAGGAGCCTGAAATGACAAAGCAGCCCGAAGACTGGCTCGACGAAGTCCCCGGTGACGATATCGAGGACGAAGATGATGAAATTATCTGGGTCAGCAAGAGTGAAATTAAACGTGACGCCGAAGAGCTGAAAAAGCTGGGGGCGGAACTGGTTGAGCTAGGTAAAAACGCGCTGGAGAAGATCCCGCTGGATACCGACCTGCGCGCCGCAATTGAGCTGGCGCAGCGTATCAAGATGGAAGGCCGCCGCCGCCAGTTGCAGTTGGTTGGTAAAATGTTGCGTAGCCGCGACGTCGATCCGATTCGCCAGGCGCTGGACAAGCTGAAAAACCGTCATAACCAACAGGTCGTTCTGTTCCATAAACTGGAACAATTGCGTGACCGCCTGGTTGATGAAGGTGACGATGCGGTTGCCGACGTGCTGAACCTGTGGCCTGACGCCGACCGTCAGCAACTGCGTTCGCTGATCCGCAACGCCAAGAAAGAAAAGGCCGCGAACAAGCCGCCGAAATCGGCCCGCCAGATTTTCCAGTATCTGCGCGAGTTGGCAGAGCACCAGGAATAAGCCCCACAAAATGCCCTCCTCGCGAGGGTATTTTTTTGCCTGATAGCGCGGGTTTGTAGGCCAAATAAGGCGTTTACGCCGCTATCCGGCAATCTGCCCAGTTCTGCCTGATGGCGCTGCGCTTATCAGGCCTACACAGGTTTGTACGCCACCATTTGCATCGATTTGTAGGCCGGATAAGGCGTTTACGCCGCCATCCGGCAACTCTGCTCCGTTCTGCCTGATGTCGCTGCGCTTATCAGGCCTACGCGGGTTTGTAGGTCAACATTTGCGTGGGTTTGTAGGCCGGATAAGGCGTTTACGCCGCCATCCGGCAATCTGCTCCGTTCTGCCTGATGGCGCTGCGCTTATCAGGCCTACGCGGGTTTGTACGCCACCATTTGCGTGGGTTTGTAGGCCGGATAAGGCGTTACGCCGCCATCCGGCAACTCTGCTCCGTTCTGCCTGATGGCGCTGCGCTTATCAGGCCTACGCGGGTTTGTACGCCACCATTTGCGTGGGTTTGTAGGCCGGATAAGGCGTTTACGCCGCCATCCGGCAATTCGCACCGTTGGGCCTACGCGTCGAGGCCCATCACTACCTGGCGCAATGCGGTGTTGAAGCGCTGATACTTCGCTTCATCGATTTTCTGCGGATAACTTAAAACCACCAATTTATGATCGGCAATCCCCTGGTGATAAGTCGGGTGCGCGTGTGCCCACGGGTTGGCGGCAAACCCCATCGACTCATAAAAACGTAACCGGCGATGCGCAATCTCTGTCGTAAGCGGATCAATTTCCAGCACGGTGACCGGAGCGCGCAGCAGCAGTTCCGCCAGCAAAATCTTACCGTAGCCTTTCGAGCGCAGCGCGCCATCAACCGCCAGATGCTCAATATAGAGCATGTCGTCAATCAGCCAGCTACCGCTCATGCCAACAAACTGTTCACCGTCAAACCACGCTTCCAGCGCATAGCGCGAATCGCTCAGCGCCTGTTGCTTCGCCGCCCGCTCCCGCTGTTCATGCCAGGGAAACGCGAGCGCATAAAGCGCATCCACGCGGGAAAACAGCGGCGACGTGTCTGAAGTCAGTTTCTGAGACGTTAACATGCATAAACTCTTCTGAAATCGAAATAAAAAAAGCCAACCGGTTTCCCGATTGGCCTGAAGAAACCTGAGCGGAGAGGTTTACTGTTGCTGTTGCGCTTTTTTCGCCAGACCGTCGAGCAATTTCTGGTGAATACCACCGAAACCGCCGTTGCTCATGACCAGAATATGGTCGCCCGGATTGGCGCTTTTCACGATCATCTCAGCCAGTGCGTCTACGTCCGCGCTCCAGTGCGCAGGCTGCACACAGGCTTCCGCCACTTCCGCGACCTGCCACGGAATATGCTGCGGCTGCAACAAGAACACTTCATCCGCGCGGCCTAAAGACGGCGCTAAATCATCTTTGCAGATGCCCATTTTCATGGTGTTGGAGCGAGGTTCCAGTACCGCGATAATTTTCGCCGTACCGCCCACTTTGCCACGCAACGCCTGTAATGTGGCGAGGATCGCCGTCGGGTGGTGAGCAAAATCGTCATACACGCAAACGCCGTTGGCTTCACCGCGCAGTTCAAGGCGGCGGCGGGCATTGATAAAGCTGCCCAGCGCATTGGCGGCATCCGCAGGGGTAACGCCCACGTGACGAGCAGCAGCAATCGCCATCAGGCCGTTATGCATGTTGTGCTCGCCAACCAGGCCCCATTTCACCTGACCGACCACTTCACCGTCGAGCAGCACTTCCCATTCGGACGCATCGGCGTTCAGTTTCTTCGCCAGCCAGTGACCCTGCTCACCCACCAGCTCCTGCTCGCTCCAGCAGCCCATCGCCATCACTTGTTTCAGGTTAGCGTCGTTCTCCGGCAGGATAATGCGCCCTTGCCCTGGCACGATACGCACCAGATGGTGGAACTGTTTCTGGATAGCTTTCAGATCGTCAAAGATATCCGCGTGATCGAACTCAAGGTTGTTGAGAACCAGCGTACGCGGGCAGTAGTGCACGAACTTGGAGCGCTTATCAAAGAAGGCACAGTCGTATTCATCGGCTTCAATCACGAAGAACGAGCTGTCGCCCAGACGCGCGGAAACCTCAAAGTTGCCCGGTACACCGCCAATGACGAAGCCCGGCTTATAGCCGCATGCTTCAAGGATCCAGGTCGCCATGCCAGCGGTAGTGGTTTTACCGTGCGTTCCCGCTACGGCCAGTACCCAGCGATCGCGCAGCACAAAATCGTGCAGCCACTGAGGGCCGGACATATAAGGAATATTTTTCTCCAGCACCGCTTCAACACACGGGTTACCGCGAGTCATGGCGTTGCCGATGATCACCAGATCCGGCTGCGGATCAAGCTGGCTTGCGTCGTAACCTTGAATTAAATCAATGCCTTGCTTTTCAAGCAGTGTGCTCATCGGGGGATACACATTAGCATCCGAACCCGTGACTTCATGACCCAGCGAACGCGCCAGCATCGCCAGACCGCCCATGAAAGTGCCACAAATACCCAAAATATGAATGCGCATACGTCACTATCCTTTTTTTATCTGCCCCGCATTTTACCCATATGTTTGCCAGCAGAGAAATGCATTTCAGGATATTCCGTAGTTTGCTGGCGCGATTCACCTGTGCGAACTTTTTTTATTCTTTGTTAAGATTGTTGCAGTCGCTTTACTCAACATCCAATGCAGGGAAAGTGTTATGAAAACGTTAGGTGAATTTATTGTCGAAAAACAGCATGAGTTTTCTCATGCGACCGGTGAGCTTACCGCTTTACTGTCGGCAATAAAGTTAGGTGCTAAGATCATCCACCGCGATATCAACAAGGCCGGTCTGGTCGATATCCTGGGTGCCAGCGGCGCTGAAAACGTACAGGGAGAGGTACAGCAAAAACTCGATCTGTTTGCGAACGAGAAATTAAAAGCAGCGCTGCGTGCACGTGACATTGTCGCCGGTATAGCCTCCGAAGAAGAAGACGAAATCGTTGTTTTCGACGGCTGCGAGCACGCAAAATATGTGGTGCTGATGGATCCACTGGATGGCTCATCTAACATCGACGTTAACGTTTCTGTTGGGACTATCTTCTCAATTTATCGCCGCGTCACCCCAGTGGGCACGCCGGTAACAGAAGAAGATTTCCTGCAACCTGGCAATAAGCAGGTTGCCGCCGGTTATGTGGTTTACGGCTCTTCCACCATGCTGGTGTACACCACCGGCTGCGGCGTGCACGCCTTTACCTACGACCCGTCGCTGGGCGTGTTCTGCCTGTGCCAGGAGCGTATGCACTTCCCGGAACGCGGCACGACCTACTCCATCAACGAAGGGAACTACATCAAATTCCCGAACGGGGTGAAAAAGTACATCAAGTTCTGCCAGGAAGAAGATAAGTCCACGCAGCGCCCGTACACTTCACGCTATATCGGTTCTCTGGTGGCGGATTTCCATCGTAACTTGCTGAAAGGCGGGATTTACCTGTACCCAAGCACCGCCAGCCACCCGGATGGGAAACTGCGTCTGCTGTACGAATGCAACCCGATGGCGTTCCTGGCAGAACAGGCCGGCGGTAAAGCGAGCGACGGTAAAGAGCGTATTCTGGATATTCAGCCAGAAACGCTGCACCAGCGCCGTTCGTTCTTCGTCGGTAACAACCATATGGTTGAGGACGTTGAGCGCTTTATCCGCGAGTTCCCGGACGCGTAATTTGTTCTGAGTGGTTTTCCCCCTCCCTTAGAGAGAGGGGGAAACCTATCACGACGCCTGTAAACGGAACGACGACATCGCCGCGACCAGCGCCTGTGATTGTTCTTCCAGCGAGCGGGTGGCCGCCGAAGACTGCTGCACCAGCGCCGCATTTTGCTGCGCGGTTTCATCCATCTGGCTCACCGCAATATTAACCTGCTCAATACCACGGCTCTGTTCCTGCGAGGCACTGGCGATTTCCCGCATCAGTTTGGTCATGCGCATCACTTCGCTGGCGATTTCATCCATCGTCTCTCCCGCCTGCTGCGCTAAGTCGCTGCCTTCGCTAACATGCGTTTGCGAGTCGGAAATCAACTGACGAATCTCTTTCGCGGCGTCTGCGCTACGGCTGGCGAGGTTGCGCACTTCTCCGGCGACCACCGCAAAACCGCGTCCTTGCTCACCCGCGCGCGCCGCTTCAACGGAGGCATTCAACGCCAGAATATTGGTCTGGAAGGCAATACCGTCAATCACCCCGAGGATATCGGCGATACGTTTGGCGCTGCCGGAAATATCCTGCATTTTTTCAATTACGTAGCACACCATTTCGCTGCCGCGATCGGCGGTGTCGGAAACCTCTTTCGCCAGCTTGTGCGCTTGTTCTGCGTTGTCGGCGTTCTGTTTTACCGTGGCGGTGATTTCTTCCATGCTGGCGGCGGTTTGCTCCAGCGATGTCGCCGTCGATTCGGTACGCTGCGCCAGATGGTTATTACCCGCCGTCAGTTCACGGCTTCCCACGTCAATTTGTGAGCTGGCGTCGCGAACCCGCATCACCGAGTTCATCATCGATTCGCGCATTCCGGCGATAGCGATATTCAGGCGCTTAATTTCCGCGCTGGTTGTGGTCGGTGGAATGGGGGTTAAATCCCCTGCGGCAACCTGTTCCAATTGAGCAATCGCCGCCGCCAGCGGTGTCAGCAGCAGGTGGCGTAGTTGCAGCCAGCCCAGCAGCATCACGCCTGCGGTGAGCAAAATGGCAATAGTCATCAGGACAAGCACACGATTTTTGGTGCTGTGTACCGACGCCACTTCAACCTGCCCGCGCGATTCGCCCCAATCCTGGAAGGCGTGAATGGCATCATCAAACTGCCGCGCAACCGGAATCATGTTTTTTTCCAGAAGATCGTAATAACCGTCAACATTCTGCTGGCTAAGCGCTGCCAGCATCGGTTTGATCCCCTGCGAGTTATAGAGATCGTAGCTTTTCGCTACCTTCGACATCAGTACCGCGCCATCGGGATCGTCCATCGATGATTGCGTCACGCGGGTCATGATCTTCTGCGCCTGCCCAACTTCTCCGTTCAGCGCATTCACCGCCTTTGCGGCATCATCAAGCATACCTATTTCCATCAACCGGACGGCCTGCCCGGCTTCATTGCGGGCGCGCAGCAGCAGCGTGTAGCTTTCATTAAGCTGCGTTATCTGGTCACTTTGTAGATGGTCAATGCGTTGTAGCGAGGCAGAACTTTGGGTGAGAGCATAAATGCCAATTCCACTGACCAAAATCAGCAGTAGGGTCATTACGGCGAGCAGGGACAGCAAGCCGGTACGGATAGAAAGCGTTCTAAGCATCATAATATTTCCGGTAGCAGGGGTACTGTTTGGCGTAAAAGCGTTTTATCGGCAGCTAACGGAAAAACTTTATTCTATCAGTATGTTAAATCTTTATATCCCCATTCCGTGGCGAGAACACCGTTCCGGCACAGTCGATAGCCTATAGATGCGCACAATTATGCTACGGGTTGAGATACCGATTAATATTCACCCGCGCAAGGTTGACGTAAAACAGCTCAAGACTTTCCTGGCGAGTTGGCTATAATACCGAGCACTAGTTTGCCATACATTCTAAAGGAAACAGACATGAGCTTACTCAACGTCCCTGCGGGTAAAGATCTGCCGGAAGATATCTACGTTGTCATCGAAATCCCGGCCAACGCAGATCCTATCAAATACGAAGTTGACAAAGAGAGCGGCGCGCTGTTCGTTGACCGTTTCATGTCCACTGCGATGTTCTATCCATGCAACTACGGTTACATCAACCACACCCTGTCTCTGGATGGTGATCCGGTTGACGTTCTGGTCCCAACGCCATACCCACTGCAACCGGGCGCAGTCGTTCGCTGCCGTCCAGTTGGCGTGCTGAAAATGACCGACGAGTCTGGCGAAGATGCGAAACTGGTTGCGGTTCCGCACACCAAACTGAGCAAAGAATACGATCACATCAAAGATGTGAACGACCTGCCAGAACTGCTGAAAGCGCAGATCACCCACTTCTTCGAGCACTACAAAGACCTCGAAGCAGGTAAATGGGTTAAAGTTGACGGTTGGGACAACGCTGAAGCGGCTAAAGCTGAAATCGTTGCTTCCTTCGAGCGCGCGAAGAAATAAGATTTCTTATCAAGCGTTGAAAACACCGCCTCCGGGCGGTGTTTTTGTTTGTGCAGGATAAAGCGTTTACGCCACCATTTTCGATGGCGCAGTTTGTAGGCCGGATAAGGCGTTTACGCCGCCATCCGGCGCGGTTGCCGCCATTGCCTGATGGCGCTGCGCTTATCAGGCCTACGCAGTTTTGTATGCCAACATTCGCGTGTAGGCCGGATAAGGCGTTCACGCCGCCATCCGGCACGGTTGTCGCCATTGCCTGATGGCGCTGCGCTTATCAGGCCTACGCAGTTTTGTATGCCAACATTCGCGTGTAGGCCGGATAAGGCGTTCACGCCGCCATCCGGCACGGTTGTCGCCATTGCCTGATGGCGCTGCGCTTATCAGGCCTACGCAGTTTTGTATGCCAACATTCGCGTGTAGGCCGGATAAGGCGTTCACGCCGCCATCCGGCACGGTTGTCGCCATTGCCTGATGGCGCTGCGCTTATCAGGCCTACGCAGTTTTGTATGCCAACATTCGCGTGTAGGCCGGATAAGGCGTTCACGCCGCCATCCGGCACGGTTGTCGCCATTGCCTGATGGCGCTGCGCTTATCAGGCCTACGCAGTTTTGTATGCCAACATTCGCGTGTAGGCCGGATAAGGCGTTCACGCCGCCATCCGGCACGGTTGTCGCCATTGCCTGATGGCGCTGCGCTTATCAGGCCTACACAGCCGAAAAACCTAACGCGGATAAAAAAACAACGCCACCCGAGGGTGGCGTTGTCGTATTCAACACTAGTCTTTATCCAACCAGTTGCCGCTTTCTATCAGCGTAAGCCCTTCTACCGAGCGCTGATAGACGTACATCCAGGCGCTGCCATACGGCGTCTGAATGAGATGACGTGCATATTCGCCCGCTTTAGTGCGCAGCGCATCCAGTTCGGCCAGCGTCGATGCGTCAATCCGATACACTTCACCATGTACTGTGCCATTGCCCGGCACGGCGCCTGGATAGTGGCCCAGGCTGTACAGTTGATAATCGGTAACGCTGTGATCGCCCAGCCACTGAGCGTTAGTCATCCAGTGGCTGTTGCCTTGTTTGCGCCGTAAACTGCCGTACACAAATATTCGCATTGCTAAAACTCAAACTGATAGAGCAAATCGAGAGCCTGGTCTACGCCAGACACCGCTTCCAGATACAGCTTAGGCATCAGGCGATAGCGTAACGTGAGCGTCGCTAAAGAGTCAAAGATCCCAACGCCATATTTCACCTGTAGACCCGGCAATACGTAACCACTGACCACCACTTGAGAGGAATCACCCACCCCTTGTGTATCCAGTGCCAAATTACTTACGCCGAATGTCTCACCGATTTTACCCACAACCTGACCACTTTGTGCAACCCCAATCCCAATAAGCATTGAGGTCATCGCCGCACTATCGCTCTGGCCGCTTTCCAGCCCTTGTCCACGAACAAGGTAGGAGAGCGCTTCTTGCTGCGACATTGCCGGGTCAGAGAACACTTCCGCTTTCGGTTGATCGGCCGTGCCGGTCACGCGAACGCCTGCGATCACGTCATTTTCGGTCGAGTCTGGGTTACGGATCGCTTCAATGTTCAACAGCGGTTGATCCGGCGGGCCGGAGAACAGCAGTTCGCCTTTACGCACAATAAGATCCTGGCCATAAGCGTGGAAGCGCCCTTCCGGGATATTGATCTGCCCGTTCAGGCCCAGCCCTTGTTTATCCTGCGCGACTTTGAGATCACCCGTCAGTCGCGCTTTCAGGCCAAACGCGCTCAGACGCACGTTATTGCCGACGTGGATAGTCAGGTTGCTGTTGATAGGGATCGACGCTGATTTGCTTTCCACCGGCTGAAGCTGGCTGTTGAGCATCACTTCATCGCTGGAGACACCCACCGCGCTTTCTGGCACTTCCTGCACGACGATACGCGCCCACGGGACATCAACGTTGCCGTCGAGCGTGAACAGACTTGGCGTAGCGTTAAACTCAATATCCGGCGAGACATCCAGGCGCACCATTGGCGGTACGGTAATCCGCACCCGGCTGCCTTTTGCCGCAATACGCGCACGCCAGTTATCAATCTGTCGCCAGTCAGCATCGCCGCTGAGGTTAATCGACCCTTGCTGAGTATTAACCGTCCCTTGCAGCGTGGAGCTTGCGCCGTTGAAGTTCATCGTCAACTGGCTTGGCTGCATGTCGAACGGCATAAAGTTACCGTCAACATCAATGCCGTTAAGCTGCATCTGACCAAACATCAGCGGGCTTTGCGCATTGCCGCCCAATCTCAGGTTGGCGTTAAGTTTGCCATCCGCTTTTTCGCCGCGTGAGAAAATAGGGTTAATCATCGCCAGCGAGAAGTTACGGATGTTGACGTTACCGCCAAGATTACGCCGCCCCTGCGGATCACTCACCTGAACTTGCCCATCCAACTGGCCGTTGTTGGTCAAACGGATAAGCCAGCCCAGTTCGGCGCGATCGTTATGCAAGTCAGCGTTCAGGTTCAGCGTGTCGAAGGCCACCGGCAGCGGCGCATTGTTAACGATTTGCGTCACCTTCACGTTGCGCCCGGAGAGCGTCACTTTCCCCTGCGGCAGCCCCGGTTTGGTGGTGTCCCAGGTCACATCAGCGTTACCGCTGAATACGCCGCTCGCTTGCGTGGCATCCGGCATAAACGGTTTCAGCATCGCGAGGTCGAAACGGTTGAGGTTCACTATCGCATGGCCTGCCGCACCGGCTTCAATCGTCTGCGGGACGCACAGTTCCGCATTCGGGTTCACCCAGCAGTGTGGCCCGATAGTGATTTTTTGCTCCAGGTTGCGGTAGTCCAGCGCAATATCACGATTCACCGACCACGGCCCCACCGGCGTTTTAAAGCGGGTATTGCTCAGCGTCCCTTTCCAGCGCTCTTCTTTGCGGTCAAAACTCCCCGCCAGCGCGAGCTGCCCGGAAACTGGCTCGCCCTGAATCTGAAGCTGGAGGCTGTGCTGTTTTTCACTGCCTTTCGCCGCCAGATGCACCAGCCCGATGTTGACGTCCGGCTGCACAATGCGCTCCACGCGCACGTCGAGGTTACCGGCAATTTGGTCGCTCGATTTCACATCGCCGTCCACGCGAATCTGGCCAATCGTCAGCTCTTGCCAACGCAGGCCGCGCGCGGTGATATCCGCCAGCAGTTGCGGGGCTTCCACCGTACCGCGAATATTCACCAGCCCTTTCGCCGTACCGCCCAGACCAGGCAGCATGTTGTCGAGCTTCGGCGCATCGATTTTGGCGTCGAGGTTAAGATCTTTAACCCCCAGCTCGCCCTTCACGTCCGCCGTGTTATTGCCCAGCGCCACATGCAGACCCGGAATCGTCCACTGCATATAGCTGTTGCCTTTCACCGCACCGTCAACGTTCACTTTATTTTGCTTCACGTTACCGGTGATTTTGATTTCCGGCACGTTCATCTGCCAGCTACCGCCGTACAGACTACCGTTGGTTTTAATCAACCCCTCCAGCTTCGACGGCCAGTCTGGCGCAATCTTGCCGGTGTTGATTCCGTGCAGCGCTAGCTCACCGCGCCAGCTTATCGCCTGTTGCCAGTCGAGCAGCGCGGTCAGTTCGGTTTTGCCTTCCAGCGCCGCAACGGTGAGTTTGTCGAGGCTCACCTGACGTTCGTTACCTTTGGCATCAATCGTGATATCCGCCGGTGGTACGCCCTGGCCTTTCACTGCGGTGCGCATAGAAAGGGTGTAGTCGGTCATCTTGCCGCCCAGCTTCAGCTTGAAATCGTCAGCCTGGAACTGTTTTTCACCGGTAAACGGCCAGTACAGTTGCTGGCTGGTCACTTCAAGATTGAACGGCAAGCCCGCTTCTGCCAACTGCGCCTGCGCGCGCAGCCCTATATCCACCGGGCCTGAGAGATTCACTCCGACTTCCAGTTGCTTGCGCACCGCGCCGCCGACTTTCAGTTTGATCTTCTCGCCCTTCAGCGGCTCGATATTCAGCGTGCTGTTAAGGGTCATGTCCACCGGCCAGTCGTTCACCAACTGCGCCGTACCACTGGCGTTCACCGTCCCCTGGCTGGAGTTGATGTCCAGGGTGTCGAGCTTCATCTGGCCGTCAATACTGCTCACCTTCAGCAGCATTTTGTACACCGTGAGGTCCGTATCGCCGGTAATTCGTAGCTGTTCGCCGCTAAAGGATTGAATATTCAGGTTCAGCGGCAAATGAACATCGGTCATCTCCGGCAGCACCGGTTTGGAGAACAGCTCGGTCAGCGTTTCGCCCAGCGGTTTTTCCTGCGGCTGCGGGTTGTCGATTTTCGGCTCCACCACCTCTTTTTGCGCCACGTTGGCGACTTTCGGCAGGGCAATTAGCAACCCCTGCAACGACGTTGGCGTCAGCGTCAGGTTTTTCTCCTGCCACGCCAGGCCGCTGGTGAAGTCCATCACCGATACGGTGGTGTCATCAATTTTGATATTGATGTTATTGAGCGCCACCCGATTGAGGGTAATCGGATACGGGGTAGAGAGGTTCAGCGGGCCGCTGTCCTCCTCTTTGACCGGTTCCGCTGGCGGCATTTTACTGCTGTCGATAGCCACGTTAATGTCGCGCAGCGCAATATCGTTCACACACAGGTTGCTGTGCCACAGGCAGCTAAGGTTCACCGCCAGATGAAATTCGCCAGCATCAACCGCCACACCCGGCTGCGTGTAACGCACTTTTTTCAGCGTCAGGTCACGCCAGCCGCCGGTCACCTGGCCAATTTCCAGCCCCGGAACCCAGCGGTTAGCGGCGTTAAACAGCAGATGTAAACCGGTAGTAGTGCCAATCAGGAAGCCAACGATACCCAGCAATAGCACGATAAAAATCAGTACGCCGAGGCTTATTTTTTTCCATAACGTCATAGTTCAGGCCCCAGTCCGATATAAAACTGCAATCCGTGTTCGTCTTTGTCACCCACCGGAACCGCGAAATCGAGCTTGATAGGCCCGACTGGCGATTGCCAGCGCACGCCAATACCCGCGCCGGTTTTCCAGTCGCTCTGGCGGATATCGCTCACCGCTTCGCCGCCATCGACAAACATCGCGCCCCACCATTTACCCGTCACATTGTACTGGTATTCCAGCGAGCCAGTCGCCAGCTTCGACGCACCAATCAGCTTGCCTTTAGAATCTTCAGGAGAAATGGATTTGTATTTGTAGCCGCGAATACTGCGGTCGCCACCGGCGAAGAAACGCAGGTCTGGCGGCACTTTGTCGAAGTCACCGGTTTCAATCCAGCCGAGGTTACCGCGCATCACGAAACGGTGGCGATCGTAGAGCGTGCGAATCCATACGTTCTGTGCCTGGATGACGGAGAAATCAACGTCCGAGCCCCACGCGGTGTTCGAGTAGTCAATCGAGTAACGCTGCGAGTCACCCCAGGTAGGCATCAGGCCGCCGCGCGAACGGGTACGGCTAATCGACACGCCTGGATAAAACAGCATGGTGGTGTTAGTCACGTTGGCCTGGGTAAAGTGGTCAAGGCTCCAGCGCAGGTTAATCGCCCGCTGCCAACCACTGGAGAGATCCCAATAGCGCGAAACCGCCAGCGTGGTGGAGTCGGCTTTGGTGTCGTTCAGGTCGGTGCTTTTAAAGCCGCCCTGCACCAAATAGTACTGTTCCAGCGGGTTTTTCAGCAGCGGCATTTTATAGCTGAAATCCAACTGCTGTTCCGGCGCTGAGACACTCAGGCTGGTGGTCAGGCTGTGACCATAGGAGTTCACCCACGGTTTTTTCCACGACGCTTTCACCCGTGGGCCGACATCGGTGGAGTAACCACCGCCCAGCTCAACGGTGTTCTCGCTGCGCGGCGAAACGACGCCATGCAGCGGCAATACCTTAGTTTCACGGGATTTATCGAAAACAGGCGCGACCACAACCGAGTTAAACCAGCCGGTTGCTGATAGCCGACGGTTCAGTTCGGCCAAATCGCTGGTCTGGTAATAGTCACCTTTTTTAAACGGCACCAGATGCTGCAAATACTCTTCGCGAATCTGTGAGCCTTCAAAGGTGACTTCGCCAAAGCGATAGCGCTCGCCGCTGTCGTAGTCGATATCCCAAAACGCCAGGCGGCGCTCCAGCGACACGCCGAGCTGGCTTTTTTTAAATTCGCTGTCGAAATAACCTTTACGCAGCGCTACGCTGCTTAAGGAGCTTTTAAAGTGGTCGTAGTCGCCGTGGTTTAACACCGTGCCAATTTTGGGACGCGTTTTCAGCAGCGCGAGATAGTCGTCGTCGGTTCGCGCGCCACCGCGCAGGATGACATCCGTGCCGCCAATCAACACCGGTTTTCCGGGAGTGACTTTGGCTAACAGTACCTGACGGCCTTTTTTCGGCGGCGGCTTGAGTTCGAAATCAATCGTCGGTTCGTAATACCCGAGCGCTTTCAGCCCTTCGCGAATCGCGTCATCCACGCGCGCGCGAAAGCGACGATCCGGCGTGACTTCATCACTGGCGATCGTTGAAAGCTGCGCTCTGACGTTTTTTTGTAGCTCGCCTGATAGCCCTTCAACCTGTAAACGGATGTTCGCTGCACTGGCAACACCGCTGGTCAGCAGCAAGCTCACCAAACATAACTGGCGGATTTGTCGCACATTTTCTCCTGAATATCTTTGTTCCCGCCCTAACGGGAAACGAAAGTCCGCTCCGTGGCCACGGCTGCGTTTATCTGTTTTGCTCTTTAATGGCATACAGTTTTCAACGTCAGCCTAAAAAACCCACTCTTTATCGGGTTGAAAAAAAGACAGAGCCCCAAATTATTCTTATGTTTAAATTTAGACGTATTCGGCGTGTTTATTGTGTTATAAAGACACGCTCGGTTACAACCTTAACGACAATTACTGTCACCCGGAGGCCTATCCCATGAGTCTAGCTGATAAAAAACACCTTGTATCTCAGTCGGATGCATTGCCTGGTAGAAATACGCCCATGCCTGTGGCAACGCTTAATGTCGTTACCGAACACTCAATGACTCATATCCCAGACGATATGGAAGTGGCGATATTCGCCATGGGATGCTTCTGGGGCGTCGAACGCCTGTACTGGCAACTGCCGGGGGTCTACAGCACCGCCGCAGGCTACTGTGGCGGCTACACGCCGAATCCGACCTATCGCGAAGTGTGCAGCGGGCAAACCGGACACGCCGAAGCAGTGCGCGTGGTCTATGATCCTGCGGTCATCCGCTACAGTGAGCTTTTAAAAGTCTTTTGGGAAAACCACGATCCCGCGCAAGGTATGCGCCAGGGAAATGACCAGGGCACACAGTACCGGTCTGCTATTTACCCGGTTACGCAGGAGCAAGAGCAGGAAGCGCAGGCCAGCCTGAAACAGTTCCAGGAAGCGATGCGCAGCAGCGGCGATATGCGGACGATCACCACCGAGATTGCGGTCGCCCAGCCGTTCTACTACGCCGAAGATGAGCACCAGCAGTATCTGCATAAAAACCCATACGGCTATTGTGGCATTGGTGGAATTGGCGTCTGCCTGCCGCCGCAAAGCTGAAGCTAACGCGAGACAACCACGCGTGCGGCATGGCGCGTGGCATGAGTCACCGTACCGCGCTCAATCACCTTCCCCTGCAACAGTAAGTTAAATACCGGAGCATGAGGGCGATTTAGCCGGGTCTGCAACAGATGCACCGCTTCGATGCCCAGCGCCCGACAAGGGATGGTGATTCCGGTCGTGGTCAGCCCGATTTTGGCATCCAGTTCCCATACATCGGTGGTCATCAGCGAAATGGCATCCGGGACGCGCTCACCCACGCTCGCCAGCACTCGCAGTACCGCCGTTGACATCGACAGCCCGGCGCAGAAAATCACCTCCGGCCAATGCTCACGCGGTGTGCTACGCAGCCAATCTCCCAGCGCCCGCTCAGCCTCATCCTCTGAAAAGCCTTCCGTCACCAGCAGGTCATGCTGCACATCGAAGGGGATTTGATACTGGCGATACACCTCTTTAATCCCCTCAAGCCGCCAGTACATTGTCTCGCGGCGCAGGCTCGTCATGCTGAGAATTCGCCGGTGTCCCTTTTCAAAGAGGTAGTTTGCCGCCCGATAGCCAATTGAGCGGTGGTCTGGCGATACCGAATCCAACCCCCCTTCTTTATCTCGCGAGTTAACCAACACGCACGGCTTACCCAACGATTGCGCCAGCTTGTGGATGGTGGGGTCATCAATACCGATGATAATGATCGCGTTGATATTTTTATGGCTGACCTTTTCCAGAAACACTTTAATGTCGGCGCGCTGCTCGCCTAACCCGCTATAACTCACGTAAACGTCGTGCGGTGCGAGCGCCTCCGCGATGCCTCGCGTCACTTCCAGATAGTAAGGATCGCCCTGCGCCATGAAGGTGCGCTGCGGGGCAAATACCGCGATACCGTTAATCAGCAGCCGACCGCTCGCTAAATCGTCCAGTACCCCCAACTTTCGCGCGCAGCTCACAATCGCCTCGCGGGCCTTTTCACTGGTGTAGGACTTGCCGCTGAGCACGCGCGAAACGGTGCTGATGGAGTAGCCCGTCAGCGCCGCAATCTCATCCATTTTTAGCTTGCCGGACATAGTGTGACCTCTGTCGCAATCATATTTTGCAAATTCTTGCAGATGCAGTTCGCTGATTTTAAAACCTAATTCCACCTCCTTGCGGATATTCCTTTTGCGCTTGCGAGCATTCTCACAAATACCGTTTGTCCCTCCTGAGCGCCTTGCCTATTTTCAGGCTTCACTCCTTTCTCTCACGCAAGGTGCAACATGGATAAGGTGCGTTTTGGCATTATCGGCGTAGGTAATATTGGAACGGTTCACGCCCGTTACCTGCTGGCAGGTACGGTGAAAGAGGCCTGCCTGACGGCAGTGTGCGATAACAATCCCGACAAACATCCGGCGATTCGCCAGTTAGTCGGCGATAAGGTGGCGTTGTTTAACGACGCCGAAAAGATGCTAACAAGCGGCCTGATTGACGCCGTTATTGTGTCCACTCCGCACTACGACCATCCGGGCCTCTCGATGCTGGCGATGAGTCACGGTATCCATACGCTGTGCGAAAAACCGGCGGGCGTGTATACCGCGCAGGTGCGCGAGATGAATGCGTTTGCGCGCGGCTGCAACGTGGTGTTCGGCATGATGTTCAACCAGCGCCCTAACCCGCTGTATCAGAAAGTGAAAGACCTTATCGACAGCGGCGAGCTGGGCGAACTGCGCCGTTCCAACTGGATAATCACCAACTGGTATCGCTCGCAGAGCTATTACAACTCTGGCGGCTGGCGCGCCACGTGGAAAGGCGAAGGCGGCGGCGTGCTGCTAAACCAAGACCCGCATCAACTTGACCTGTGGCAATGGCTGGTGGGGATGCCGGTACGGATGCGCGCTTTCTGCCAGTTCGGCAAACACCGTGATATTGAAGTGGAAAACGACGTCACCGCCTATGCCGAATACGCCAATGGCGCCACCGGGGTGTTTATCACCACCACTGCCGAAGCGCCGGGCACTAACCGGCTAGAGATAGCGGGCGATCGCGGCAAAGTGGTCGTAGAAGACGGCAAGCTGCGTTTCTGGCGGCTGCGCGAGTCCGAAACGGAATTTAACGCCCGCTGGCAGAATGGTTTTGGCGAGCCGGAATGCTGGGAAGTGGTCATTCCAACCCAGCCAGACAGCAGCGAGCACCACGTTGTCACCGCCAATTTCTGCGACGCCGTTCTGCACGGCAAACCGCTCATTGCCCCCGGCTGCGAGGGAATTAACGGCCTGACGCTCTCTAACGCCATGCACCTTTCCACCTGGACCGATAGCTGGGTTGACCTGCCGTTTGACGAAGCGCGGTTTAAAGAACTGCTCGACGAACGCATTGCAACCTCCGTCGAAAAACAGGTCGAGAGCAAAACCCTGGATGCCTCTGGCAGTTGGTAAGGCGTTGGCTAAAGATTGGGAGCAAGGAGTATCAACATGAACATCAAAGACGGTATGAATTACGCCCCGGTGGGCAAACCACAGCCGGTTGTCGGCGCGGGCGAGTTTATTATTGCTGCTGCCGCGCTGGATCACGGCCATATCTACGGCATGTGCAATGGCCTGATTGAAGCGGGGGCAACTCTGAAATGGGTTTATGATCCCGACCCGGTGAAAGTCGATAAATTTGTCCAACAGTATCCGCAGGCACGGGTTGCGCCGACGCTGGAAACTATCCTCAACGACCGCCACGTGCAGTTAG
Organism: Kluyvera fluvialis; assembly: GCF_059725275.1. Lineage (NCBI taxonomy): Bacteria > Pseudomonadati > Pseudomonadota > Gammaproteobacteria > Enterobacterales > Enterobacteriaceae > Kluyvera > Kluyvera fluvialis. The sequence continues at coordinate 4,388,603 of NZ_AP046142.1, forward strand.
TTGCGGGCGCTGCTGTGCCATCGGAACGCTGCCCGCTGGGCTTGAAAGTGATGGACGCCGGGAAAGACTACTTTACCGATAAAGCCCCGCTCACCACGCTGGCGCAACTGGAAGCCGCCAGGCGTAAGGTGGCGGAAACCGGGCGTAAATACGCGGTCTATTACAGCGAACGCCTGCACGTCGAAAGCGCCGTTTTTGCCGGCCAACTGGTCGAGCAAGGCGCGATTGGTCGCGTGATGCAAACGCTGGGCGTCGGCCCACATCGCGAAGGCGAAGGCCGCCCGGACTGGTTCTATGAGAAGGCGTTGTTCGGCGGCATTCTGTGCGATATCGGCAGCCACCAAATTGAACAATTCCTGTACTACACCGGCAACAGCGAGGCTCGCGTCGTCGCAAGCCAGGTGCGCAACGTTAATCACCCGCAGTATCCGCAGTTCGAGGATTTTGGCGACGCGATGCTGGCGGGAGATAACGGCGCGACCGGTTATTTCCGCTGCGACTGGTTTACCCCAGACGGCCTTTCCAGTTGGGGCGATGGTCGCCTGACGCTGCTCGGCACTGAGGGCTATATCGAAATCCGCAAGTATGTCGATATCACCCGTGGCGAGCAGGATGTGGTTTATCTGGTGAACAAAGAGGGCGAATTCCGCTATCCGGTGGCGGGCAAAGTCGGCTTCCCGTATTTCGGTCAACTGATTCTTGATTGCCTGAACCGCACGGAAAATGCCATGACCCAGGCGCACACCTTTAAAGCGGCGGAGCTGTGCGTGAAGGCGCAAATGCTGGCGAACGCGGCGGTGTAACAAGGAGACGGTAATGAAAACACGTCATGCGGCGATAGTGGGCTGCGGCGCTATCCACACCTGTCACGTGGATGCCTTGCACCACGTTCCAGGGGCGGTGCTGCACGCGATTGTCGATATCGAGAGTGAAAAGGGAAGCCGGCTCGCTGCCGACTATGGCTGTCAGTTTTATCAAGACGATCGCGAGATGCTGCTGGATGCTGCCATTGACGTGGTGCATATCTGCACGCCGCATTACCTGCATAAATCGATGATCCTTGCCGCGCTGGCAGCAGGGAAAGCGGTGTTTTGCGAAAAGCCGATGGTGATGAACGCACAAGACGTGGCGGAGATTCAGGCCGCCGCCGACATCGCGCAGCGCCACGTTGGTATCTGTTATCAAAACCGCCTCAACCCCACCAGCCTGGCGATTCAGCGCTGTATTGCCGACGGTTCGCTGGGCGCGATGCGGGCGATAAAAGCGGTGCTCACCTGGTCGCGCACGCGTAATTACTACACCTCTAGCCCGTGGCGCGGCAGTTTTGCCCGCGAAGGCGGCAGCCTGCTGATAAACCAGGCTATTCACACGCTGGATTTAATGCAGTGGTTTGGCAAGGGCGTCAGCCGCCTGAAAGGCGTTATCGACAGTAGCCTGCTCGCCGACGACATTGAAACGGAAGACAGCGCAATGGCAACGCTCTGTTTTAACAACGGCGCGCGCGGGCTGTTTTACGCCAGCAACTGCTACGTCAGCGACTCGCCGTTGCTGCTGGAGATAGAGTTCGAGCGCGGTATGTTGCGTATGACCGATAACGCACTGTGGCAAATTTGTGGTGATGAGCGCACCCAGCTTGCCAGCGATGCCTCACCTGATGGGAAGGGGAAAAGTTACTGGGGCATCGGCCACCAGCAAGCCGTTCAACGTTTCTATCATGCGCTGGACACTCACGTTACCGATCGGTATTGCGGTATTCACGACGCGGCAAAATCATTGCAGGTGGTGAATGCGATTTACCAATCGTCACTCTTAAGGAAGTGGGTAAATATCACCGAGTGAGGGCGTTCCCGTTTTGCTGTAGGTGGATAAGCCCAATGGCGCTTTTGTTGCTTATAGCGACCATGAACTTAACCGAGTCACTCGCAGTACTGATCTTACGCGACAAGAATGTCGCGCTTTTAAGTGAGAATAATTCTCATAACACAAACAAAAAGTGACCTCTGGCGACTTTACAGTGCTTTACGCTATACTAGCTGCTGAAATGATCGGCTCATCCCCTTCGAGCCGATTTTCAATGTGTATTTCACACGGATTTATCAACTTCCCTTCCGAGGATCTGGCCCAAGAGGCTGGATAAGATATGTTAAACAGTATTCTCATCATTCTTTGTCTGATCGCTGTAAGTGCGTTCTTCTCTATCTCTGAGATCTCACTTGCGGCTTCTCGCAAGATCAAACTGAAACTGCTTGCCGATGAAGGCAACATCAATGCCCAACGCATTCTGAAGATGCAGGAAAACCCAGGGATGTTCTTCACTGTGGTGCAAATCGGCCTTAACGCGGTCGCCATTCTTGGCGGTATCGTCGGCGATGCAGCATTTTCACCGGCATTTCACTCACTGTTTTTAAACTACATGTCGCCTGAACTCTCCGAGCAGCTGAGCTTCATCCTCTCCTTCTCGCTAGTTACTGGTCTGTTTATCCTGTTCGCGGATTTAACCCCGAAACGCATCGGTATGATTGCGCCTGAAGTTGTGGCTCTGCGTATCATCAACCCGATGCGCTTCTGTCTCGCGGTGTTCCGCCCGCTGGTGTGGTTCTTCAACGGCATGGCTAACATCATCTTCCGCATCTTCAAACTGCCGATGGTGCGTAAAGACGATATTACCTCCGACGATATTTACGCCGTGGTGGAAGCGGGAGCGCTGGCGGGTGTGCTGCGCAAGCAAGAGCACGAGCTGATTGAAAACGTGTTCGAGCTGGAGTCACGCACCGTGCCGTCTTCAATGACGCCGCGCGAAAATGTTATCTGGTTCGATTTGCACGAAGATGAGCAGAGCCTGAAAATCAAAGTGGCCGAGCATCCGCATTCCAAGTTCCTGGTGTGTAACGAAGATATCGACCACATCATTGGCTATGTGGACTCCAAAGATCTGCTGAACCGCGTGCTGGCAAACCAGAGCATGGCGCTCAACAGCGGTGTGCAGATTCGTAACACCTTGATTGTGCCGGATACGCTGACGCTGTCCGAAGCGCTGGAAAGTTTCAAAACCGCTGGTGAAGACTTCGCCGTTATCATGAACGAATATGCGTTGGTGGTTGGGATTATCACCCTCAACGACGTGATGACCACCCTGATGGGCGACTTAGTCGGCCAGGGGCTGGAGGAGCAAATCGTCGCGCGTGATGAAAACTCCTGGCTGATTGACGGCGGTACGCCAATCGATGATGTCATGCGTGTGCTGGATATCGACGACTTCCCGCAGTCCGATAACTACGAGACTATCGGCGGCTTTATGATGTTTATGCTGCGTAAGATCCCGAAACGCACCGACGCGGTGAAGTTCTCCGGCTACAAGTTTGAAGTGGTGGATATCGATAACTACCGCATCGACCAGTTGCTGGTGACTCGAATCGACAACAAGCCAACGGTGCTAGTGCCTAAACAGGCCGACATGGCCGAGAACAAACAAAGCACGACTGCGTAAAGCGCTATGCGGCGATGAAAGGCTAGAAACATCAACGGCTCCCTTGGGAGCCGTTTTTAATTCTATCGCACCGTTTTTACGGCTACGCCATGTCCGTTTGTAGGCGCAGAACGTGGCGGTTTATTTCAGACATCACAGATAAATGCTGCTTGTCTCTAATCTTCGGGATAAGAATTTTACCCTTATCAAATTCAAAAGCGCCAACATCCTTGATGTACAACCGTCCACGAAACAGGGTTTTTACGTATTTCGCTACCTGAAACGGGTTGTAGCGTTGGAAAATTTTCATTCTAATCTCCTGCGAGTACTACGCCCTAGTCGATCCAAATTTGGCTCAACGCTCCGGGGCGCAAAGTGAAGTACTCGTTAACTATAGTCCATAACAACAGAGGTCCCCTATCTTAGAGGACCTTATTTACCTTTTTATTACAATATTTCAGAACATTCTTTTCAGCTATACGCGGAAGGCAGTATAAGGCTTCATTCTTACTAGATTGTGTGCGGTTCTCCACAAACTGGCACCGCCTTTGCGGGAAAAATCAATTAATCGCACTTATCATTAATGCTATCGACCAAGTGGTCGGATCACCTGCTTATAAAAAGGAAAAAACATGACTCTAGGTACGCTTCTCGCGGTTTCCTGCCTGTTAATGCCGTTAATGGCCGGTGCGCATAACTTCGTCAATGGGCAACGCGTGTCGCCGGTTGGCGTGGCGGATCGCGGCGAATTGATTCTTGATAATGATAAGTTTAGCTACAAAAACTGGAATAGCGCTCAGTTTTCGGGAAAAGTGCGCGTGGTGCAACACATTGCCGGGCGTAGCTCTGCGAAAGAGAAAAATAACGCGCTGGTCGAGGCCATCAAAGCCGCTAATCTGCCGCACGACCGCTATCAGACCACCACCATTGTGAATACCGATGACGCAATCCCCGGCACATCGATGTTTGTGCGCAGTAGCATCGAGAGCAATAAAAAGCTCTACCCGTGGTCGCAGTTTGTCGTCGATAGCGACGGCGTAGTGCGCAAAACCTGGCAGTTAGAGGAAGGCAGCTCCGCCATTGCGGTGCTGGATAAAGACGGGCGCGTGCAGTGGGCTAAAGACGGCGCACTGACGCCAGCAGAAGTGCAGCAGGTGATTGCCCTGCTGCATAAACTTCTGAATTAAATCACCTGACGTGCCGCCTATGGCTGATGTGGCCTTATGCTTGTCAGTTAAGCGCCACATTCCGTTCACCTGATGTTTTGTAGAACATGAAGCCTCTGTTCCTGTGAACGGGTCAAGGGGGACTGCCGAGTCCCCCTTGACAATCCCTGCGGCCCCGCAGGGAAATCGGTGCTTCGCACTGCGCTCGCCTGCGAAATCCAGCCTGCGGCACGGCGAAACTCGACTTCCTGTCTCGGTTCGCCTCAGCCCGCCATCCCTGGCGGTCTGACCTTGTCTTCCTTTCTCCGGCTCGCCGATTTCCATCGGGGACTCATCGGTTTCAGCAACTCTGTTTCTGGCTATTCATTTAAAGACCGCGCTCTTTGCGCCCGAGCACGCTTAGGGCATGGCGTAAAAAAGAGCGCAACTGGCGGCGATACTAAACCCTTAACTGACCAGCATTACGCCTGTGGCGGCACTAAAAGATCGACACCCGAAAGCCTGGGTTAAGGAACGATTCGCGCGGCGTGTAATCCAGCGTTTTGCCCTGCCAGTCGTGAATATGCGCCCCGGCGGCGGCGGCAACCGCATGGCCCGCTGCGGTATCCCAGATGTTGGTCGGCCCAAAGCGCGGGTAAAGCTGCGCGGCGCCTTCCGCCACCAGGCAGAATTTCAACGATGAACCAATCGACGCCGTTTGGTGCTCACCCAACTGCTGCAAATACTCTTTCAGTTCGTCGTCATTGGCGTAGTGAGAGCGGCTCACCACCACTTTGGGCGGGTTGGCGTCACGCACCTGGATAGGCTTACGCACACCGCACTCCTCTTTCCACGCTTTGCCATTTTCCGCGCTGTACATCACGTTCAGCACCGGTGCGAATACCACGCCCAGCACCGCTTTGCCGTTGTCGATAAGCGCAATATTGACGGTAAATTCACCGTTACGCTTGATGAACTCTTTAGTGCCGTCGAGTGGGTCAACCAGCCAGTAGCGCTGCCAGTGTTGGCGCACATCCCAGCCCGGAGGATCTTCCTCAGAAAGAATCGGCACGTCTGGCGTCATCGCCTTCAGGCCTTGCACAATCACATGATGCGCCGCGATATCGGCCGCCGTAACCGGAGAATCATCCGGTTTGCTTACGACATCTAACGGCTGTTTACCTTCGTAAACCTGCATAATGGCATCGCCCGCATCCCGTGCAAGCTGACATACTTGTTCTAACATTCTCCACCTCGTTAAGATTACAGTGGCGTTAACTTATTGTTTTATTTATATCGCATCGCCGTTAATTCTGCTATTCCCATCATCGGTCTGGATAACTGTGAACCGTTGCCAATTTCCCGTCATGATTTTCTGGCATGATTCACACCTTCGTAAGTAACGGAATTTAGATACATTCAAATCTGTGTTTTAGATCTAAAAAAAGGATGCCTCTGATGATCAAGTTTAGCGCAACGCTGCTGGTTACGCTGATTGCCGCCAGCGTAAATGCGGCAACGGTGGATCTCCGCATTATGGAAACCACTGATTTGCACAGCAATATGATGGATTTTGATTACTACAAAGATACGGCGACGGAGAAATTTGGCCTGGTGCGTACGGCAAGCCTTATTAATGCCGCGCGTGACGAGGTGAAAAACAGCGTGCTGGTGGATAACGGCGACGTGATTCAGGGTAGCCCGATGGGCGACTATGCGGCGGCAAAAGGGCTAAAACAGGGCGATACCCATCCGGTTTATAAGGCGATGAATCTGCTCGACTATACGGTGGGCAACCTCGGCAACCACGAGTTTAACTACGGTCTGGATTATCTGCACAAAGCGCTGGCTGGCGCGAAGTTCCCGTACGTTAACGCCAATATCATCGACGTTAAAACCAAAAAACCACTGTTTACCCCTTATCTGATTAAAGAGACTGACGTCGTCGATAAAGAGGGCAATAAACAGACGCTGAAAATCGGTTATATCGGCTTTGTTCCGCCGCAGATTATGACCTGGGATAAAGCCAACCTGAGCGGCAAAGTCACCGTCAACGACATCACCGAAACAGCGCGTAAATATGTACCGGAAATGCGCGCAAACGGCGCGGATGTAGTAGTGGTGATTGCCCACTCCGGCCTTTCCGCCGACCCATACCAGGTGATGGCTGAAAACTCAGTGTACTACTTAAGCCAGGTGCCAGGCGTTGATGCCATTATGTTTGGCCACGCGCACGCCGTATTCCCGGGCAAAGATTTTGCCAATATTAAAGGCGCAGACATCGCTAAAGGCACGCTCAACGGCATTCCTGCGGTGATGCCGGGAATGTGGGGCGATCACCTCGGCGTGGTTGACCTGGAGCTGAATAACGACGGCGGCAAATGGCAGGTCACCTCCGCCAAAGCGCAAGCCCGCCCAATTTATGACGCTGTTGCTAAAAAATCCCTGGCAGCGGAAGACAGTAAACTGGTTAGCGCGCTGAAGGCTGACCATGACGCCACCCGCGAGTTTGTCAGCAAGCCTATCGGTAAATCATCCGACAACATGTACAGCTTCTTGTCGCTGGTGCAGGATGACCCAACCGTACAGGTGGTCAACATGGCGCAAAAAGCCTACGTTGAGCACTACATTCAGGGCGACCCGGACTTAGCAAAACTGCCGGTGCTCTCAGCTGCCGCGCCGTTTAAAGTCGGCGGTCGTAAGAATGACCCCGCAAGCTATGTTGAAGTGGAAAAAGGCCAACTGACGTTCCGTAACGCCGCCGATCTTTACCTCTATCCCAATACGCTGGTCGTCGTGAAAGCCAGCGGCAAAGAGGTGAAAGAGTGGCTGGAGTGCTCCGCCGGGCAGTTTAACCAGATAGACCCGCACAGCAGCAAGCCACAGTCGCTGATTAACTGGGACGGTTTCCGCACCTATAACTTTGATGTGATTGATGGCGTGAATTATCAGGTCGATATCACCCAGCCAGCGCGCTACGACGGCGAATGCCAGAGCGTTAATCCGCAGGCTGAGCGTATTAAAAATCTGACCTTTAACGGCAAGCCTATCGACCCGAACGCCATGTTCCTGGTGGCAACCAACAACTATCGCGCTTACGGCGGTAAGTTTGCGGGCACGGGCGACAGCCACATCGCGTTCGCCTCCCCGGATGAAAACCGTTCGATACTGGCGGCATGGATTAGCGCCGAATCGAAAAAGGCAGGCGAAATCCACCCGGCAGCAGACAACAACTGGCGTCTGGCGCCGATTCACACGGACAGCAAATTAGATATCCGCTTTGAAACTTCACCGACAGAAAAAGCGGCGGCGTTTATTAAAGAGAAAGCGCAGTATCCGATGAAGCAGGTCGCAACCGATGATATTGGTTTCGCGATTTATCAGCTGGATTTGAGACAGTAACCTGTTGCCACTCTTATCCGGCCTACCGTCGAAAGTAGGCCGGATAAGCAAAGCCGCCATCCGGCAATCCCCGTCGATAATCAGGCCGCGCGTTCATCGCGCACCGCCAGTACGTCCGGCAAATTTAGCTCGATCCAGTCTGCCAGCGCCGCCACCTTTTCGCTCACCGCCTCGCCCAGCGGCGTCAGGCTATACTCAACGTGCGGCGGGACGACCGGGTAAGAGATTCGATTCAGAAAGCCGTCTTGCTCCAGCGCCTGTAGCGATTGAGCGAGCATCTTTTCACTCACGCCGCCCATTCTGCGCCGCAGATCGCTAAAACGGTGCGTTCCCTCGCGCAGCGCCACCAGGATAAGGACGCCCCAGCGGCTGGTGACGTGTTTCAACACCTCCCGCGACGGGCACTGCTCGGCAAATAAATTGCCCTCTTTCATCTGTTGGGAAAGCGTGGTTCGAGTCATTTTGATACTTACCTTTTTGTACGTACTTACTAAAAGTAAGTTTAGGTGTTAGCGTAGTCAAACACAAGACAAACAGACGGAGACTTCCCATGATCGCAATCACCGGCGCAACCGGCCAACTGGGCCACCATGTCATCGAATCTTTACTGAAAACCGTACCCGCCAACCAGATTGTGGCGATTGTTCGCCATCCGGCAAAAGCAGAAGCGCTGAGCCAACAGGGCATTGTCGTTCGCCAGGGCGACTATACCGATGAAGCGGCGCTAAAAGCAGCGCTTGCTGGCGTCGATAAACTGCTGCTGATCTCCTCCAGCGAAGTGGGCCAACGCACGCCGCAGCACCGCAATGTGATTAACGCCGCCAAAGCCGCTGGGGTGAAATTTATCGCTTACACCAGCCTGCTGCACGCCGACAAATCCCCATTAGGCCTGCACGTAGAACATGTCGAAACCGAAAAACTGCTGGCAGATTCCGGCATACCTTACGCCCTGCTGCGTAACGGCTGGTATACCGAAAACTACCTGGCAAGCGTCCCTGCCGCGCTAGAGCACGGTGTGTTTATTGGCGCAGCCGGAGACGGGAAAATTGCCTCAGCCACCCGCGCAGACTACGCGGCGGCGGCCGCTCGCGTGGTGAGCGAAGACGGTCACGCAGGAAAAGTGTATGAACTGGCGGGCGATAACGGCTGGACGCTGAGCCAACTGGCGGCCGAACTGGCCAGCCAGAGCGGCAAAAACGTGGTTTACCAGAACCTGAGCGAAGCCAATTTTGCCTCTGCACTGAAAAGCGTTGGCCTGCCTTCCGGTCTGGCCAATATGCTGGCAGACTCTGACGTTGGCGCATCAAAAGGCGGCCTGTTTGACGACAGCCACACCCTGAGCAAACTGATTGGTCGCCCGACCACCCCACTTGCCGACAGCGTCAAAGGTATCCTGTAAGCGTTAAAAATCGGTTAAACATGTAGCGCCTCCACGGGCCATCTCTGATAATAGTCGAGAAGGCCCTGGAGGAGACACTACGTGCAAGGCGTACCAGAACAGTTCACCGACGAGAAAGACCGCGCGCGCTTTCGCCATTTGGCGCAAGTGCCCGGCGTTGAGCTGTATCATGCCCATATCTCGCGCTACGCCTTTGAACCTCATACTCACGAAGCGTTTGGTATTGGGGTGATTGAAGCGGGAGCCGAGCGTTTTCGTTATCGCGGCAACCAGTATGTTGCGCCAGTGCATTCTGTCGTGACCATGAACCCGGACGAACTACACACCGGCGAGGCCGAAACCGCAGACGGCTGGCGCTATCGCATGATTTACCTGGATCCCAACCAGCTTGAGGATGTTACCGGCATACGCCACTGGTGGTTTGCCGACGTTATTCGCCACGATCCGCGACGTTCGCAGATTATAGGCCGCCAAATTCACGCGCTCTGGCACGCCGATACTCCACTGGCGCAGCAAGGGCTACTGTTGGATTTGGTCGATACCTTCAAACCCTTCGCCAGCCATGCGCCCGTGTTACAAGAAGCGGCGCACCGCTTTAACCGCGTGCGCGATTATCTGCACGACAACTATATGCACCCGATTACGCTTGATGAGCTGGCTAACGTCGCGGCGCTAAGTCCGTGGCATTTTCAGCGCCAGTTTAAAGCGCATTTTCATGTGACCCCGCACCAGATGCTGATGGCGGTGCGGTTATGGCGAGCTAAAGAGTTTCTCACTCACGGGATGCCCGCCGCCGAAGTCGCCGCTGCCACCGGGCTAACAGACCAATCCCACCTCACCCGCGCCTTTACTCAGCGCTACGGTATTACGCCTGTGCGCTACCAAAAACAGGTTGTCCGCCGCTAATGCGCAATCTCATACAATACTGAACAGCGTTCCCCTCCTACACTTTTCAGCATGTTCAATAAACGTGGATGTCATCATGATTAGCGGTGTGCTGTACGCCCTGCTGGCGGGTTTAATGTGGGGGCTGATTTTTGTGGGGCCGTTAATCGTGCCGGACTATCCGGCGGTATTGCAGTCGATGGGGCGTTATCTGGCGCTGGGGCTGATTGCCCTGCCGCTGGCCTGGATGGGGCGCGCACGCTTGCGCCAGCTTTCGTCAAAAGACTGGAAGACGGCACTGGCGCTGACGATGGTCGGCAATCTGGTCTATTACGTCTGCCTTGCCAGCGCAATTCAACGTACCGGTGCGCCGGTTTCGACGATGATTATCGCCACCTTACCGGTCGTCATCCCCATTTTTGCCAACCTGTTGTATAGCCAGCGCGATGGTAAGTTGTCCTGGCTGCGGCTGCTTCCGGCACTGGTGCTGATTGGCATCGGTTTGCTGTGCGTCAACATTGCCGAACTGCGCCAGGGGCTGCCGGATTTCAGCGGTTGGCGCTACGGTTCCGGCGTGGCGCTCGCCAGTGTTTCAGTTGTGTGTTGGGCGTGGTATGCGCTGCGTAACGCTCGCTGGCTGCGGGAAAACCCCGATAAACCACCGCTGATGTGGGCTACGGCGCAGGCGCTGGTTACGCTGCCGGTTTCGCTGCTGGGTTATATCGTGGCCTGCCTGTGGCTGCACGGGCAAACGCCGGATTTCTCGCTGCCCTTCGGCCCGCGCCCAACGCTGTTTATCGGCCTGATGGTAGCAATTGCGGTACTTTGCTCATGGGTTGGCGCGCTGTGCTGGAACGTAGCAAGCCAACGCTTGCCGACGGTTATCCTCGGGCCTTTGATTGTGTTTGAGACGCTGGCGGGGTTGCTGTACACCTTTTTACTGCGCCAGGAAATGCCGCCGATGTTAACGCTAAGTGGGATAACGCTGCTGGTGATTGGGGTGGTGATTGCCGTGCGGTCAAAACCGCAGAAACCGGCGGTGATTCCGGTTTCTGAGGTGTGAAACGTTAGAAGGTTTCCCAGTTCGCTTCGTTGAGTGGAGCCGCTTTCGCCGATGGCACTGCGGCTTTTCTCGGCGCGGTTCTCTGTAACGTCTGGTGGTTGATTTTAAACACCGCCACCGTTTGGTTCAGACGTGCTGCCTGCTCCTCCAGCGCTGCCGCCGCGCTGGCGGACTCCTCAACCAACGAGGCGTTCTGCTGGGTGACGCGATCCATTTCAGCAACCGCCTGGCCGACCTGATCGATGCCACGGCTCTGTTCATCGGATGCCGAGGCAATTTCCCCCATGATGTCGCTGACGCGGGTCACTGCGTTAACGATTTCTGCCATTGTCTCCCCGGCTTCGTGCACTAAGGCAGAACCGGCGTTAACCCGGCTGCCAGAGTCGTCAATCAGCGCTTTGATCTCCTTCGCCGCCTGCGCACTGCGCTGCGCTAAAGTACGGACTTCGCCAGCGACAACCGCAAAGCCACGCCCCTGCTCGCCCGCGCGTGCCGCTTCAACCGCCGCGTTCAGCGCCAGAATATTGGTCTGGAAGGCGATGCCGTCAATCACGTTGGTGATCTGTGCAATTTTGCTTGAGCTGGCGGCGATATCGTCCATCGTGCGCACAACGCCATCCACGACATTGCCGCCTTTCTGCGCCGTTGCGGAGGCATTTTTCGCCAGTTGCGTGGCCTGACGCGCGTTGTCGGCGTTCTGTTTCACCGTAGCGGTCAGTTGCTCCATGCTGGCCGCCGTTTCTTCCAGCGAAGCGGCCTGCTGTTCGGTACGAGAAGAAAGGTCATTACTGCCCGCCGAGATTTCCCCCGCACCGGTGTAGATGGTGTCTGCGCCTTCACGCACCACGCCAACCGTTGTGGCAAGCGACTGCTGCATTTCGTTGACGTTGCGAGCGAGCAACGCCATTTCATTGCTGCCTTCGGTATTGATGTTGCTGGTCAGATCGCCTTCGGCAATATGGCGAATGTGCGCCATAACGGTGTGCAGCGGTTTCAACAGCACGCGCTGCATCGACAGCCAGCTCACCACAATCGTCGCCACCACCAGCAGCATAATGCCCGCCAGCGCCCATAAAATATTGTAGTAGTCGCTTTCATTTTGCTGAATGCCCGCTTGGGTCAGCGCAGCCTGCGCTGTGCGCCATTCGCGGTAAACCGACTGCATCGCCACCTGTTTTTGTTCCGCATTCTGCTTGAACATCTCTTCCAGTTTTCCCTCTGCCAGCAGTTCGTTCATTCTGGCGAGCGTCGTGGAATAAACGCCGTACTCTTTCTCTAGCCTATCCGACAGTTGCTCGTTGATCCCCGGTGTTTCCGGTAGCGCGTAGTATTTGTCGTAGTGATTTTTTGCCTCCGCCAGCAGATTATTGGCGGTATCAACCAGCGTTTTCAATTCGCCGCCGTTAAGGCTCGTCGCCATGCTGCCTTGCAGGCGCAACATGCCACGGTTAAGGGTTACGCGGGCCTGGTTGAGACTGATCCACGCATCGGTGAACTCCGCCACGTTCTGGCTGGATAGCTGCGAGACAGTAAAGTTCTGCTTATCGTTATCCAGCGCGCGAACAAAAACGCCCGCAGAAATAAGCTGCATCGCGCCCAGCGCGAACAGCACGATAATCAGTACAGTAATAACTTTTATTCTTTTGAACATCGTATGCCTTTTTAATGCAGGTGATCTGAAGTCTCACTATCGGCAGTACGACGGGCTTATTTAATCGATTCAGGTCCAACCAGGGCGGGTTATCCGTCATTTCTAATAATATTCAGTATGTTAAAGCAACAATAAATTTTTGTGATAACCGTCACTCAATCCCACTCCCTCTAAAGGGGTATATCTTCGTCTTAAAGATGCATTTAAAATACATCTTATATTATTGATGACGAGGTAACTGCTATGGCCTTTCGCGACCAACCATTAGGTGAGCTGGCGCTCTCCATTCCGCGCGCATCTGCGCTGTTCCGTAAATACGATATGGACTACTGCTGCGGCGGCAAGCAGACGCTGGGCCGAGCGGCAGATCGTAAAGATCTGGATGTTGCCGTGATTGAAGCCGAGCTGGCAAAACTGGCAGAAGAGCCAGTAGAGAAAGATTGGCGCAGCGCGCCGCTGGGCGAAATCATCGACCACATCGTGGTGCGTTACCATGACCGCCACCGCGAGCAGTTGCCGGAACTGATTTTACAGGCCACCAAAGTCGAACGCGTACACGCCGACAAGCCTAACGTACCAAAAGGCCTGGCGAAATATCTGACCATGCTGCACCAGGAGCTTTCCAGCCACATGATGAAAGAGGAGCAGATCCTGTTCCCGATGATCAAACAAGGCATGGGCAGCCAGGCGATGGGGCCAATCAGCGTGATGGAAAGCGAGCACGATGATGCGGGTGAACTGCTGGAAGTTATCAAGCATACGACTCAGAACGTGACCATTCCACCGGAAGCCTGCACCACCTGGAAAGCGATGTATAACGGCATTAACGAAATGATTGACGACCTGATGGAGCACATCAGCCTCGAAAACAACGTGCTGTTCCCGCGCGCGCTCGCCGGGGAATAAGCCTTCTGCCGCCTCCCACTATCGGAGGCGGCGGTTTTATGCCAGCAGCCCTTTTTGGCGAAAGGTTTCCCGCGTCGCCACGTTCAAATCCATTCCGGCCAATGCTTCGGGTTTTACCCAGGCAATCTCCTGAAACTCCTCGTTAAACGTCACATCACGATTAGCGCTTACGCAGTCGAAGATGAGATAAATCATGTAGATTTGCTCGGTTGAGCCGTCGGCATAGGTTTTTACCCGCACGTCGTCACGAAACGTCCACGGCGTTACCTCGGTGATTTCCAGGGCATCGCCCAGCTCCTCGCGAATTTCGCGCCTTAACGCCTGTTCCATCGTTTCACCCGCTTCCATTCCGCCGCCGGATATCGCCCACTGGCCGGGGAACACGCCGCGATCGTCAGCCATCTTACATAACAAAAATTCGCCTTCGTTCTGAATTATTGGGCACACAATCGTTCTCTGACGCATCTTATCTCCATACGCGTTGGGGTTTGGCGGGCACGCTATCACGCTCAGCGGTGAGCTTCCACGAGGCGTACCGCAAAAACAAAAAAGCGCCCCGAAGGGCGCTTAAGTGTATGCCTGTCTGGCGGTTTAATTAACCCGCTTTTTGTTGCGCAGGAACATCCAGCCTAAGCCCAGCACGATGAACCAAATTGGAGTCACCATCAGCGCTTCACGGGTATCCGCCTCCAGCGTCAGCAGCACCAGAACACAGGCGAAGAACACCATGCACACCCAGCACATCACTTTGCCCAGCGGCATTTTGTAGATCGATTTCTCATGCAGGTGTGGACGTTTTTTACGGTACACCAGGTAGGAGCACAGAATAATCGTCCAGACGAACATGAACAGGATAGCCGAAACGGTGGTGATCATCGTAAAGGCGGCAATCACGCTTGGGTTAACCATTAACATCACCACACCGCCCAGCAGGCAGATGCAGGAGAAGGTCAGCCCTTTTGCCGGCACAGCACGTTTAGAGAGCTTCGCGAACAGGCCTGGCGCAACGCCATCCTGCGCTAAACCAAACAGCATACGGCTGGTTGAGAACACGCCGCTGTTGGCCGACGAAGTGGCAGACGTTAGCACCACAAAGTTGATGATGCTCGCCGCCGCCGGTAAGCCGACCAGCATGAACAACTCAACGAACGGGCTTTTATCCGGAACCACCGAACTCCACGGCGTTACCGACATAATCACGATCAGCGCAAACACGTAGAACATGATGATACGAATCGGAATGGAGTTAATGGCGCGTGGCAGCGATTTTTCCGGGTCTTTGGTTTCAGCAGCGGTCGTCCCTACCAGCTCAATACCGACAAACGCGAACACCGCTATCTGGAAGCCTGCAAAGAAGCCACTAATCCCTTTCGGGAACCAGCCGCCATCGTTCCACAGGTGAGCAAACGAGGCTTCTACGCCGGTTGGGGATTTAAAGTGCATCAGCACCATCACCAGGCCAACGACAATCAGCGCTACAATCGCGACGATTTTGATCATCGCAAACCAGAACTCCATCTCACCGAACATTTTGACGGTGGCGAGGTTCAGGCCCAGCAGCAGCAGGACTACCGCCAGTGAAGCGACCCAGTCAGATAGCCCTGGGAACCAGAATTGGGCGTAAGCGGTAATTGCCACGACGTCCGCCATTCCAGTCACTACCCAGCAGAACCAATATGTCCAGCCAGTAAAGTAGCCCGCCCACGGGCCAAGCAGGTCAGCGGCGAAGTCGCTAAATGACTTGTATTCCAGATTGGAGAGCAGCAGCTCGCCCATCGCGCGCATAACGAAGAACAGCATGAAGCCGATTATCATATAAACGAAAATAATCGACGGCCCAGCGAGACTGATAGTTTTCCCGGAGCCCATAAACAGCCCGGTACCAATAGCGCCGCCAATGGCAATAAGCTGAATATGCCGGTTAGTGAGGTTTCGCCGTAGCGATTGTTCAGCCGGCTCCTGCTCTGCAGCAGCGACTTTTATCTGATCAACCATGTGATTTTCTTCCTGTTGTTTCTGTCTGTGTTGTGCGGGCTCTATTGGCCTTTAATGTCGTCATGCAAGACTATCCTATTCATAGGATGTCTCGATATTAGGTAAGAATCAGAGGGATGAATACTATGATTTAAATATAATGTTAATTTTATGTTTAAAGTGGGTGTTATATCACCTCACCTATGGGAAACAGCTCACAAAAATACACGCAATCATTGCGTTTGCAAGATTAAATTCCAACATTTGTCTAACTTCAGGAGTTTGTATCCTCTCCCCAGGCGGAGAGAGGATAAAGGCGAGAATTACAGGATTTCCAGTAACTCGACTTCAAAGACCAGGGTGCTGAATGGCGGGATGGACGCGCCAGCGCCGCGCTCGCCGTAAGCCAGGTTGTGAGGGATGGTCAGTTCCCATTTAGAGCCAACTGGCATCAGGGTCAGGGCTTCAATCCAGCCAGCGATCACGCCGTTTACTGGGAACTCAGCCGGTTCGCCACGCGCTACGGAGCTGTCGAAAACAGTACCGTCGATCAGTTTGCCCGTGTAGTGTACGCGAACGTGGTCAGTACGTGCTGGGATAGCGCCTTCGCCCTGGGTCAGAACGCGGAATTGCAGGCCGGATTCGGTGCTGTTCACGCCTTCTTTTTCACGGTTTTCTTCCAGGTATTTCACACCGTCGGCAGCCATTGCCGCAAAACGCTCTTTACGTACTGCGTCAGCACGTTCGTGGATTTCACGCAGCGCACGATGCACAACATCTACTGGCACAGCAGGCTGTTTGCCTTCCAGCGCATCAGCGATACCGGCAACCAGTGCTTCCGGCAGTAAACCCTGCAAACCAGACTCGCTCAGTTGCTGTCCTACTTGCAGGCCAATACCGTAGCTTGCCTGTGCTTCAATGGTGTCAAAAGTCGGGGTGGCCATCGTCTTTCCTTTCTTCGGGAATTAAAGTAGCGGGCAGCATAACAGCCACGCCGCATAGGGTAAACGTTGTGTCAGGAAAGATGACAAATTACCAGGAAAAAGAAACAATACCGATTGCCCATAGGATATGATGAATACTTGCTTTAGCACGTCCATCAGGCAGTTAGCCATCTATACTGGATTGCAATGATACGGAGCAGGAGGAGAGCCATGCCCGGGAGATTTGAAGTAAAACCTTTGCTGGCGAAGATCTGGCACGCGCCAGACCACCTTCGCATCCTGGATCCGTTGCCGATTGCACACCGTCGCGGCGTGATTATCGCTGCGCTGGCGGTGATTATTGGCTTCCTGCTGCCTTCCGCCGACGATGCTCCATCGACGCCGGTTAGCCGTACTGCACAGCTCGATTTCCAGTCTCAGTCTACGCCGCAGCCTGATGTTCAGCCAATGCATGCACAGCTGGTTACGTCATCGAATGATTTAGACCAGGTCGCTCCGGTTGCGCCAGAGCCGGTGCAAGAAGAGCAGCCAGTCGAGCAACCGCAACAACCAGCCTCACCGCGCACACAGCCGTATCAAGAGAGCCGCAACAATGACTGGCGGACTTATCACGTTGAGGCCGGTAAAACGCTGGCGCAGCTGTTCCGCGACAATAATTTGCCGCCGACCGATGTCTACGCAATGGCCCAGGTTGAAGGGGCGGGCAAGCCGCTGAGTACGCTGAAAAATGGCCAGAAAGTGCAGATTCGCCA
Organism: Kluyvera fluvialis; assembly: GCF_059725275.1. NCBI lineage: Bacteria > Pseudomonadati > Pseudomonadota > Gammaproteobacteria > Enterobacterales > Enterobacteriaceae > Kluyvera > Kluyvera fluvialis. The sequence continues at coordinate 4,406,190 of NZ_AP046142.1, forward strand.
GAATGCCAACGGCGTGGTGACAGGGTTAACCATCGAGTCTGACAGCGGGCAAGTGCTGTTTACCCGCCAGAGTGACGGCAGCTTTATTCGCGCCCGTTAGCTTTATTGCACCAAATATTGGCCTACAAACCCGCGTAGGCCTGATAAGCGCAGCGCCATCAGGCGATGGCGGTAACCGTGCCGGATGGCGGCGTACAACCAGCGCCATCAGGCTGGTTTAGCCTGCCGTCGGCTGGCGTTTCACCTTATTCACCCACCAAATCCCGGAGCACACCAGCACCAGCGCAACCGCGTATTTCCATTCGAAAATGTTTTCACCGAGGAAGATAGCCGAAAGCACCGATCCCGAAACAGGAATCAGGAAGTTGAACGGCGCAATCATGCCTACCCGATTGTATTTCAGCAAAATACTCCACAGGGCGAAAGCTACCGAAGAGAGCAGCGTCAGATAGCCGAGAATCGCCACCGAGGCGATACCGTGGAAGGTTAACGTGCCACCGCTGAGGTAACCCCCAATCACCAACGCCAGGCCACCCAGCGCCAACTGGTAGCCGGTCATCACCGTGGGATCGACGGTTTGTGAGATACGTTTGCCATACAGCGACGCCGCCGACAAGATAAATGCCGCCAGCACCACCGATCCATCACCCAGCAGACTAAAGCTGAAATCCAGCAGCCCACTGTTGAAATTCACCACCATCACCCCGGCAAAACCAAGAATACAGCCCAGCGTCTTGTTGTAGCTCAGCCGGTCATTCTGATAGATAAAGTGCGCCAGCAACACGCTAAAGAAAGTGCCGGTAGCATTCATGATCGAACCTTTCACCCCCGTGGTGAAGGCCAGACCTACATAGAAGAAGATGTATTGCAGTGAGGTCTGGGTTAGCCCCAGCAGCGTAAGCTGCCCAAATTGGCGTGAACTTAAGCGCGCAATAGGTTTACGCTGCGCCATTGCCAGCAGCAAAAGCAACGCGCCAGCGAACAGGAAGCGGTAGCCCGCGAAGACAATTTTGCCAGGAATATCATCGGCAGCAATTTGAAATAGCTCGTAGCCACTTTTGATGGCCGGATAGGCGCTGCCCCATAACAGACAACAGAAGGCGGCACAGAGGTAAACGACGTTTTTGCGGGAAAATAGCGGATGCTGGCGGAGGGTATCCATTCTTTTACCAAAAATTGAAATAATGTTTTATTTTTTGATTATCGCGAAAAGGACGAGAGATAGCCAGTCTAAAAACAGAGCGCCAGAAAAGCAAAACGCCGGCACGAGGCCGGCGTCTTGTTGTTATCAAAACGTGGGTTGCAGATTACTCAGCAACAACGTTGATGATAACTTTAGCGAACACTTCGCTGTGAACCTGGAAGTCCACTTCGTGCTCACCAACGGTACGCAGAACGCCGTTCGGCAGGCGAACTTCGCTCTTAGCAACTTTAACGCCAGCTGCAGTAACAGCGTCAGCGATGTCGCGAGTACCGATGGAACCGAACAGTTTACCTTCGTCGCCAGCTTTAGACGCGATGGTTACGGATTCCAGTGCGTTGATCTGCGCAGCACGAGCTTCAGCAGCAGACAGAACGTCAGCCAGTTTGGCTTCCAGTTCAGCGCGGCGTGCTTCGAAGAATTCAACGTTTTTCTTGGTAGCAGGAACAGCTTTACCCTGTGGTACCAGGAAGTTACGAGCATAGCCCGCTTTAACGTTAACCTGATCACCCAGGCTACCCAGGTTTGCTACTTTATCAAGCAGAATAACTTGCATTACCTTATCCTCTCAAAGTCGTATTAATGGACCGTGACCGATTACTGATGACGATCAGTGTACGGCAGCAGGGACAGGTAGCGAGCGCGTTTGATAGCGCGAGCCAGCTGACGCTGGTATTTTGCACGGGTACCGGTGATACGGCTTGGGACAATCTTACCGCTTTCGGTGATGTAGTTTTTCAGCGTAGCGATATCTTTATAGTCGATCTCTTGAACGCCTTCCGCGGTGAAACGGCAGAACTTGCGACGACGGAAATAACGTGCCATATGGCTAGTCTCCAGAATCTATCAATTCAATCTGCTCGGCATGCAGAACCATTTTGCTCAGACCATTCTTTGCTTTGTGGCAACAGATAAAGCCTTGCACGGTTACTGCGCTACCGACCGTTATACTGTGAGTAATGGCTTGGTTTTCGTGACCGCTAATAATAACGGGCATTTGGCACCACGCCTGCCGGTGGAAACCGGCTTCCTCTTGCACAGAACGATGCTCAAGCACGAACTGGCAATGAGGAATTCCTGATGGACTGACCTTTCGAAGGGGCATCCTGCACACGGTGCCGGATAACACCAGACGGTTGGTCATCAGAAATTACTCTTCAGAATCCCCAGCATCTGCATCATCTGCGGTTTCGTTTGCGAAATCATCGCGACGTTCACGACGCTCGTCTTTCGCTTTAACCATCGGAGATGCTTCGGTAACAGCGTGTTTAGTACGCATTACCATGCTACGGATAACGGCATCGTTGAAGCGGAAGTTAGTTTCCAGCTCATCGATAACTTCCTGCGGTGCTTCAACGTTCAGCAGAACGTAGTGCGCTTTGTGCAGTTTGTTGATCGGGTAAGCCAGCTGACGGCGGCCCCAGTCTTCCAGACGATGGATCGTACCTTCTGCTGCAGTGATTGCACCAGTGTAACGTTCGATCATACCCGGAACCTGTTCGCTCTGGTCAGGATGGACCATAAAAACGATTTCGTAATGACGCATCGAATTGCTCCTTACGGATTATTCAGCCTCCTGTCTGGGTCAGCCGCGGCCCATGGAGGCAAGGAACGTGTTAAAGGGCGGCTGAAAAATTGACGCGTCATAATACTTGCGCCCCTGGAAAAACTCAAGCTGATTGCACAAAAAATTCTCACAAAGCGTGAAATGGGTCTAAGTCTGTGATTTAAAATTGAACAGTACAAGATGCGTGATTTTTTTGAACAACTGCATCAGAAATGGTCGCGATACGTCCACGAAAGAGCGATTACACTTTAATCAGCAAGCAATCCACGATCACAGGAGAGCCCCGAGTCATCATCAGGACTGTCAGTAAGGAGTTGAATATGAAAAACATCATCATTGCCGCGATGGCTGCGCTACTGGTTAGCGTCAGCGCACAGGCCGCCATTCAGATTAATGGCCATCAGGCGCGTAACATGGACGATGTGCAGAGCCTGGGGGTTATCTATATCAATCATAATATCGCCACTGAGCAAGAGGCCGATCGGGCGCTCAACCAGGAGAGCGATGCTCAGGGGGCTAAATATTTTCAGCCAATCCTGATTCACGAACCCGGCAGCGATGGCTTAATCCACGCCAGCGCAGTGCTGTACCGCTAACGGGAGAAAGCCCCCGAAACCTGACCGGTAACATCCCAGAAGGAGTTAAGGTTTCGGGGGACATTCATTTTTGCCCGTAGTATGCGTCAGGGCCATGCTTACGCATGAAGTGCTTATTCATTAAATAGCCATCAATCGGGTTCAGCGCAGGATTAATGCCGCGCGCAATCCACGCCATTCTGGCAACTTCTTCCATCACTACCGCATTGTGCACCGCGTCGTGGGCGTCTTTACCCCAAGCAAACGGGCCGTGCTGATACACCACAATGCCTGGCGTATGTAACGGTTCAATATCGCCCAGCGTTTCGATAATCACTTTTCCCGTATTGCGTTCATATTCCCCCTGTACTTCCGCTTCGCTGAGCGCGCGCGTACAAGGAATATCACCGAAAAAGTAATCTGCGTGCGTCGTACCCAACGCCGGGATTGCCAGCCCAGCCTGCGCCCACGCGGTTGCATGGGTGGAGTGTGTATGCACAACCCCGCCTAAGCTCGGGTAACGCTGGTACAGCGCCAGATGAGTGGCGGTATCGGAAGAAGGACGATATCGCCCTTCCACCACATGACCGTCCATATCCACCACCACCATATCGTCTACGGTCATGGTGTCATAGGCGACGCCGCTGGGTTTAATCACCACGCGCCCACGTTCCCGGTCGATAGCACTCACATTGCCCCAGGTGAAAGTCACCAGCCCATAGCGCGGCAAATCCATATTGGCATCAAAAACCTGCTGTTTTAGCGTTTGCATTATGCTGCCTCCACCAGGCCTGCGCTGGCCATCCGTGCTTTTACCCAGTCGCGCGCTTTCGCCACTTCGAGCGCCGGGTTGTCTGCCGTTTCGCTCCACATTTCAATCAGGTACGGCCCGCAGTAACCGCTTTGTTTGAGCGTTTCAAAGCAACGTTCAAAGTTGACCACGCCTTCACCAAACGGCACGTTCTTGAAGACACCGGGTTTGGTGTCTTTAACATGTACCGCCACGATGTGCCCGATACCCGCTTTAAGCTCCATTTGCACGTCGTTATCCCAGGCAGAAAGATTGCCGATATCGGGATAAAGCTGGAACCACGGGTTGTTCAGGTAATGCGCATAGCCCAGCGCTTTGCTGATGGAGTTCATGAGTGGGTAGTCCATAATTTCCATCGCCAGCGTGACCTGCGCGCGACTCGCCATGTCCACACTCTCTTTCAGCCCTTCACGAAAACGGCGGCGCGTTTCGTCGTTGGCATCCTGGTAATAAACGTCATAACCCGCGAGTTGGATCACTCGAATGCCCACATCTTGCGCGAACTGGATGGCTTTACGCATGATCTCCAGCCCCTGCTGACGCACGGTGTCGTCTTCGCTACCTAGCGGGAATCGACGATGCGCGCTCAGGCACACGGAAGGAATACGAACGCCGGTTTCCGCCACCGCGCTCACCAGCGCCAGGCGCTGTTCACGCCCCCAGTCAAGACGCGACAAGCGGGCATCAGTTTCATCAATGGACATTTCGACGAAATCAAAACCCAACTCTTTCGCCAGCCGTAAACGCTCCAGCCAGCACTCCCCTGCGGGGAGTGCTTTTTCGTAGATGCCAAGCGGTATGCCTTTCGTCAACATAGACGCTCCTTAACCCCAAAGCTGGGCGATAGAGCGTTTGAACTGGCGAGCGGCTTCTACCGGAGAGGCGGCATCGCGGATGCTACGACCGGCGATAAAGACGTGAATAGGAATACCTTTAAACAGCGGTAAATCCTCCAGCGCCAGCCCACCGGTGACGGTGACTTTAAAGCCCATTTCAGAGAGGCGTCTGATGGCGTCGATATCCGCGTCACTCCAGGCCACACCGGCCGCCTGTGCGTCACGGCTGCGGTGATAAACCACCTGCCCAATCCCCGCGTCACGCCACTCCTGCGCCTGCTCCCACGTCCAAAAACCGGTTAGCTCAATTTGCACGTCACCGTTAAATTCTTTCGCTACGTCCAGCGCACCTTTGGCGGTGTTGATATCCGCGCAGCAAATCACCGTAATCCAGTCGGCATTGGCTTCAAAACACATGCGCGAAAGAATTTTACCCGCATCGGCAATTTTGGCGTCCGCCAGCACGATTTTGTGCGGATACAGCGCTTTTAAGTCACGAACAGCACGCACACCTTCAGCGACACACAAAATAGTGCCGACTTCGATAATATCGACTTCTTCCGCAATCAGGCGGGTCGTTTCATACGCACTAGACATCGTTTGGTTATCCAGTGCGACCTGCAACATAGGTAATGACATGTTTAATTCCCTCTTAAATAGAAGCCGCATTTGTGCGGTCGATTAAATCCAGCACTTCCTGCTCGCTGCGGCAGGCGCGTAAACGGTCGAAATTTGCTTCATCTTCAAACAGATTAACTATCTGCATGATGCCGACTTCCTGATGCGTATTGGCATCGACCGCCGCCATAGTGATGAGAATATCCACGGGGTCATTGTCTTCGTGGTTAAACGACAGCGGAGTTTTCAACGTCACCAGTGCAAAACCCGTTTTCTTAACCCCTTCCTCTGGACGGCCATGCGGCATCGCCAACCCTGGCGCAATGACAAAGTACGGGCCAAATTGCTCCACGCCATCCAGAATGGCCTGGTAGTAACACGGCTCAACCACATCTGCCGCCACCAGCAAATCAACGCCAATTTTCACCGCGTCCTGCCAGGTATCGGCTTCTGCTTGCAGGCAGATGGAGTGGTTTTCAGCCAACGAATCACGTAATTTCATGCCGCCTCCTTACTTCACGTCCTGAGGGAAATGTTCTTTGATAACGTCTAACAGTTTCGGGCCGAAATCCGCCGGAGACAGCATGTTGCGCACGCCTACGACATATTTATTGCCAGTAACGGTAATTTCACCGGCGATATGTGTGGAGGCGATAATAATGTCAGCACCGCTCAGCTCACTTTTGTATTCACCTACCGCACAGCTATTTACCGTGTGGTCAATATTTGACTGGGTTAAAAACTGATCCACTTTCATTTTCATGATCATAGAGCTGCCTTGCCCATTACCACACACAGCCAGGATACGTACGGTCATAATCAAAACTCCTTATTAAGCAGAGCGTTCTGCCAGTTGTTTTTCCGCATCTTCCTCAGCGCGCAACGTGCGCCCGGCGAAGACCATATAAGCCAGCGCAATGACGATGATGACAGCCATAAACGCGATACCGACGGAGGCAAAGCCTTGCATCATCGGTGGTGCCAAAATTGACCAGTCTGCCATGCCCATCCAGGCGCTCATGCCGGTGAGTTTCACCGCCCAGACGCAGCCGAAAATTTCAATCATGCCCATCACAAGGCAAATCTTGAGCGCCGCGCGCCAGCCGCCAAAGTGGTTAGCAAAGACGCCGATGGTGGCGTTAGAGAAGAACATCGGGATAAAACCAGGGATGATAAGAATGGAGGAGCCGCAGCCGACCAAAATACCGACCGCAATCAGCTGGCCGATAGTGCCCCACATAAAGCCCCATACCACGGCGTTTGGCGCGAAGCTATAAATCGCCGCACAGTCAATGGCCAATACCGCGCCAGGGATCAAACGTTGGGCAATACCGTTGAACGCTTCGGACAGTTCAGCAACGAACATCCGCACGCCCTGAGTAATGATGAAAATAGCGACCGCGAATGAGAAACCCGTTTGCAGTATGTAGACCGTCCAGTGCGTTTTTCCTGCCATCGCTTGGACAACATCAATACCAAAGGAGAGCAAAATGGCGCCGAAGAAAATGGTCATCACAATCGCCGTTGAGACGATGTTGTCGTGAAAGATATTCAGCCAGCCGGGCAGCTTAAGATCTTCGACGCTTTCCTCTTTTTTGCCCAAATACGGCGCAATTTTATAGGCAATCCACGAGGCAAACTGCTGCTGATGCCCGATTGAGAATCCGCAGCCGTCGGTCACTTCCTGCGTCGGTTTGTACATCATGTTGGAGGTGATGCCCCAGTAGAGCGACACCAGCACCGCAGTGCAGATAATCGTGGTCCACATTGGGTAGCCGAAGATGTAGAAAGATACCGCAATCAGCCCCGCCTGCTGGAACATGATGTGCCCAGTGAGCATGATGGTGCGAATGCCGGTAATACGACGCAACAGTACGTAACAGATGTTCAGCGCCAGCGCTAACAGTACCGCGTATCCTACCCAACTGTAGGCGTCACCCATACGATCGATCGTCGCCATCATCGAAGCGTAGGTATCAGAGATTGCGCCGTTGATGCCGTACACCTCAGACATCTTCGCCACAACCGGTTTAAAGGTGCTGGTCAAAATGCCAGAACCCGCCTGTAAGAGCATAAAACCGATGATCGTTTTGATAGTGCCTTTGATGATGACACTGACGCTTTTACGCAACAGGATGTAGCCGATACAGGTCACGATCCCCAGCAACAGCGGGGCATTGGTCATTACCTGATTAAAAAAGACGGTAAAGATGTTGTAGAGGATCTCCATAACGCTCTCCAGTAAATAAGGGGGGCTGAACCTACGACCCTGTTCAACCGATGGTGTCACACACTCCAATAATCAAAAGTAATCACAACAAGATTCAATTTGATTAAATGTGACGCACACCGCAATAATAAACGCACTGATAATAGGGAATAATATCAAATCAAATTAAACCAAAAATACCTCTTTAAAATCATAATCATATTGAATAACTATAGATTAGTCATTGCTCACATAACGTGATTTATTTCGTCCTTACCTTGCTATCCAGCAAAATTCCCTCATTGCATTCATGAAAAAACGGTGAGATTATCAATCACAACAAATCACCATATGATTATTTATGATAAATAAAGAGGGAGCACGATGAGCAAAGTAGAGACTATCTCGCGGGAATCTTGGATCCTGAGCACCTTCCCAGAATGGGGAAGCTGGCTGAATGAGGAGATCGAGCAGGAACAGGTCGCGCCAGGCACCTTTGCCATGTGGTGGCTGGGCTGTACGGGCATCTGGCTAAAATCGGAAGGTGGCACCAACGTCTGCGTTGATTTCTGGTGCGGCACGGGCAAGCAAAGCCACGGTAACCCATTGATGAAGCAAGGCCATCAGATGCAGCGCATGGCCGGGGTGAAAAAACTCCAGCCAAACCTGCGTACCACACCGTTTGTGCTAGACCCGTTTGCCATTCGCCAGATTGACGCCGTACTGGCGACACACGATCACAACGATCATATCGACGTCAACGTCGCCGCCGCAGTCATGCAAAACTGCGCTAGCGATGTGCCGTTTATTGGCCCGCAAACCTGCGTTGATCTTTGGATTGGCTGGGGCGTGCCAAAAGAGCGCTGCATCGTGGTGAAACCTGGCGATGTCGTCAAAGTAAAAGACATTGAGATTCATGCGCTTGACGCGTTTGATCGCACAGCTTTAATCACCCTGCCCGCCGATCAAAAAGCCGCTGGCGTACTGCCTGATGGCATGGACGTTCGCGCCGTCAATTATCTGTTCAAAACCCCTGGCGGCACGCTGTACCACAGTGGTGACTCCCACTACTCCAACTACTATGCGAAGCACGGTAACGAGCATCACATTGATGTGGCGTTAGGTTCATACGGTGAAAACCCGCGCGGGATCACCGACAAAATGACCAGTGCCGATATGCTGCGCATGGCTGAGGCGTTGAATACGAAAGTGGTTATTCCGTTCCATCATGATATTTGGTCAAACTTCCAGGCCGACCCGCAGGAAATTCGCGTACTGTGGGAGATGAAAAAAGATCGCCTGAAGTACGGATTCAAACCGTTTATCTGGCAGGTAGGAGGCAAATTTACCTGGCCGCTGGATAAAGACAATTTTGAATATCACTATCCACGCGGCTTCGACGACTGCTTTACGATTGAGCCTGACCTGCCGTTTAAATCCTTCCTGTAAGCATTCGACTCAGGCCGGATCGCGCAATGCGAATCCGGCCTGTACAGTCTTATACGGAATAGTATTTTTTCTGTTTTTCAAATATCATCTTAAATCATCATTTTTTTTCGGATTAGCTCATGACGGAAGCGCAAAGACATCAGATTCTACTGGAACTGCTGGCACAGGCGGGCTTTGTTACAGTAGAGCAGGTGATTTCCCGTCTGGGGATTTCACCCGCTACGGCTCGCAGGGATATCAACAAACTTGATGAAAGCGGCAAGCTGAAAAAAGTGCGTAACGGGGCCGAGGCCATCAATCAGCAACGACCTCGCTGGTCACCGATGAATATTCATCAGGCGCAAAATCACGACGAGAAAGTACGAATCGCCCAAGCCGCCGCGCAACTGGTGATGCCTGGAGAAAGCGTGGTGATCAACTGCGGATCCACCGCATTTTTGGTCGGTCAGGAGATCTGTGGCAAACCAGTGCAGATAATCACTAACTACCTGCCACTGGCGAACTATTTGATCGACCAGGAACACGACAGCGTGATAATCATGGGCGGGCAGTACAATCGCAGCCACGCGATTACCTTAAGCCCACAGGGCAGTGAAAATAGCCTCTACGCCGGACACTGGATGTTTACCAGCGGCAAAGGGCTGACGACAGAGGGGCTGTACAAAACCGATATGCTCACCGCGATGGCCGAGCAAAAAATGCTCAACGTCGTAGGTAAACTGGCGGTGTTGGTTGACAGCAGTAAAGTGGGCGAACGGGCGGGGATGCTGTTCAGCCGCGCCGATGAAATCGATCTGCTCATAACCGGCAAACAGGCCGATCCCGAGATCCTCAAAAAGCTTGAGGATCAAGGTGTGCAGGTGATCCGCGTTTAAAGATGCTGGCGGAAAAATGCCACCGTGCTATTCAGCGCTTCTGGCGTGATCCGGTGGCGAACGCCCGCCTGCCAGACACACGTCAGGCGTTTATCAAGCCCCGCTTCACGCAGCGCTTGTTGCAAACGGTACGTTTCGGCGGCGGGAACCACATCATCCTCTTCACCATGCCACAGCAGCAGCGGGCGGTTGGCTAACTGCGCCAATTGATGCTCTACATCCCATTGAGCCAACGGTTGTTCAACTTCCGCCCTTTGAACGGGTGGGAATAATGTGCGGGAAAGTGAAGTGAAATACCCCGATCCCATCAGGCTTGCCACACATTTTAGCTCTGGCTGTTGCGCCATCAGCCCCAGCGCGGTCATTCCGCCCATTGAGGCTCCCGCCACCGCCAGGCGGCCTTCACTCACCAACCCGCTGGCGCTTAATGCATCGCGCAACGCCGGAAACTCCGCAAAGTTTTGCAGCAGAATCTGCCAAAAATGCTGCAAGCGCTCCGCGCTATGACCATTGAAACGTTCGCCGTGTTCGGCAGCGTTAGGCATTACCACCCGAAAACCAGCCTGCGCGAACGCTACGGCAAAATAGCTATAAACAACGTTTGAGGAGGTAAAACCGTGATAAAACACTATGCTGGGCAGCGCTTTTTCGGCGCATCCTTTTGGATAGGCATGTAAAACATCTCGCCCGGCGAGGATGCGAGTTTCCAGCTCAATCATGGTAATCCCCTAAACTATGCTGATGTAGCAGCCTAAATTGATTCATTATGATGATGGCAATACCCTTGATTTATAACATTGAGAACCCGGTTACGCTTTCGGGATATTTTCATTCGAAAATAGCGCTATGGTTAACAAATCAGGAACATTGCCCTAAAGGGAAACTCTATCCCCCACTACACTATGATTATCAGGAAACGGGAAATGGCGATACAACGGTTTATCCCTGTGTTGTTGGCGCTCTGGTTGAGCGGTTGCACCCTGCTGGAAGGCACGCCCGAAGCGCCACCAGCCGCGACCAATCATCCGCAGGAAATTCGTCGCAACCAAACTGAAGGTTTGCAGCGCATGGGTACGATTAGCGCGCTGGTGCATGGCTCGCCGATGGACGTTGAAGCAACGTTAAAGGCCAAAGCCACCCAGCAGAAAGCGGATTACTACGTGATCATTATGATTGATGACACGGTGGTTCCGGGGCAATGGTATTCACAGGCAATCCTTTACCGTAAGTAGTTTTCATTAGCTTTACGTAGGTTTGCACCGTTTCACGTTTCTCTGATGCACAATGACGCCTCAGCCTAAAAGCAGGCCAGGCGTCTGCTATGGACTGCCCCTAATGGGTTATGCAAAATGGAGCTGACGATGAAACAATCATTTACCTTATCTTCCCTGCTTTTGCCAAGCGGTACGCACCCCGCAGCGGCGCAATCGGCAGAGTTCGCCAGCGCTGATTGTGTCACCGGGCTAAACGAAATCGGTCTGATTTCGGTCAACAATGTGACCGGAAGTCTGGAAGATGTTGAACTGGTTATCGCCCGTAAAGCGGATGAGCAAGGCGCATCCTGGTATCGCATTGTTCAAATGTATGAAGAACCGCAGCAGGACAATTGGCGAGCACAGGCGATTATCTATGCCTAAGACCAGCCTACGGTGGAAGACGCGCTAGCGACGCAATCACCTCTTCCACCTTTTCGTCCGTTATCTTCCCCCGCCCGTCGCCCGACACAAGACCTCGTTGATAACCTGTTCACTCAGCAACGCCTCGCCCCGCGAGTCGAGCATCATCCGACACCACGCCTGAGCCATCGGCGGTGACGCATAGCGCAGCATCTGCGCGCCCACGCCTAACAGATACAACTGCTGAGTTATGTTACGCCCCTGCGCCTCGGAAGGTTTACGCAACAGCCGCTGAAACTGACGCCAGTGGCGGTCAAAATGGCGATCCTGACCTTTCACTTCCGCGCACTCGCCAGCCAGCAGCGCCATCGCATCGGGTTGCTTCGCGAATACGCGCAGTACATCAAGACACATAATATTGCCGGAGCCTTCCCAAATACTGTTTACTGGCATTTCGCGGTATAGACGCGGCAGTTCGCTCTCCTCGCAATAACCTATACCGCCCAAGACTTCCATTGCTTCGGCGACAAAGGGAATCCCCGCTTTGCAGAGTGTAAATTTCGCGGCGGGGGTAAACAAACGTGCCCATAGCGCCTCTTCCGGCCGTTGGTTCTGCTCCCACGCGCTGGCAAGGCGGAACATAAACGCAGTTTGTCCCTCCAGTTGTAACGCCATTTTGCCCAGCACCTGGCGCATCAACGGCAGATCGACAAGATTATGGCCAAACGCTTGCCGCTGGAAGGCGTGATACAACGCCACCGACAAGGCTCGCCGCATCAGGCTGTGGCTGCCCAGCGCGCAGTCAAAGCGCGTCAGGCCGCCCATTTTGAGGATTTGCCGTATCCCTTCGCCCTCTTCGCCCAGCGGCCAGCCGAGCGCCTGCTGGAACTCCACTTCCGCGCTGGCGTTCGCCCGGTTGCCCAGCTTGTCCTTTAGCCGTTCCAGGCGAATAGCATTGCGGCTGCCATCAGGTAACAAACGCGGCACAAAAAAGCACGTTAACCCGCCGTGAGCCTGCGCTAAAACCAGGTGTGCGTCGCTTTGCGGTACGGAATAAAACCATTTATGCCCAGTAAGCTGATAGCTCCCATCCGCCAGTTTCTGCGCGCGAGTGCTGTTGCTCAGTACATCCGAACCGCCCTGTTTTTCCGTCATTCCCATACCGATGAGCAGCCCACGCTTTTGCACATCAGGCTGCTGATGGGGATCGTAGCGATCGCTGAGCAGTTGAGTTCGCCAGTCAGCAAACAGCGGCGGTAGCGCCTGACACAGCAATGGTGTGGCGGCAAAGGTCATGGTGATGGGGCATAACGTGCCCGCTTCGACCTGGGCGTGCTGCATAAAACGCGCGGCACGAGCGACAAACGCACCACGACGCGCCTCCTCCTGCCAGGGAAGATTATGCACCCGATTCGCGCACAACCCTTGCATCAGCAGATGCCAGGCGGGATGAAAACGCACGTCATCAAGCCGCTGTCCCTGTGGATCATAGCGGAGTAATTCTGGAGGATGCACATTAGCCAACCGCCCCAGTTCCAGCGATTCCGCCGTACCTAACTGTTGGCCAATACTTGCCAGCAGATCGGCGTCCCAGGCGGCATCATGCCGGGAAATCGCGTCACACAACGCGCCATCAGATAAGAACAGGTTACTGTTATTTAAGGGGATAGGCTGATTAAAAACGGTATGAGTTTGCCAGTGCACGGTGTTTCCCTCCCTCTTTTGGCATTGCCTTAAGTATGGACGGTCAGGAGTGATGCACAATAAAAAGCCACCTCAAAAGAGGTGGCTCAATAAATTGACAGCGTGCCGCCTGATGCTTAACTGCGCTGGCGAACCGCTTCAAACAGGCAGATACCGGTCGCGACAGACACGTTCAGAGATGAAACCGTGCCCGCCATCGGAATGCTGATCAACTCATCGCAGTGTTCGCGAGTCAGACGACGCATACCTTCACCTTCTGCGCCCATCACCAGCGCCATACGTCCGGTCATTTTGCTCTGATACAGAGTGTGGTCAGCTTCGCCCGCCGTGCCCACAATCCAGACGTTCTCTTCCTGAAGCAGACGCATGGTGCGCGCCAGGTTGGTGACACGAATTAACGGCACGCTTTCGGCCGCGCCACAGGCCACTTTTTTCGCTGTCGCATTCAACTGCGCCGAGCGATCTTTCGGGACGATAACCGCATGAACACCGGCGGCGTCCGCGCTACGTAAGCAAGCGCCCAGGTTGTGCGGATCGGTGACACCATCGAGGATCAGCAGGAACGGGTTATCCAGCGTTGCGAGCAGATCTGGCAGATCGTTTTCCTGATACTGACGACCCGGCTTCACGCGCGCAATAATCCCCTGGTGCACGGCTCCTTCGCTTTTTTCGTCCAGATACTGGCGGTTCGCCAGTTGGATAACCACGCCCTGGGCTTCCAGCGCATGGATAAGCGGCATCAGGCGCTTATCTTCGCGGCCTTTCAGAATAAACACTTCCTGAAAACGTTCAGGGGCGCGCTCCAACAGTGCCTGCACTGCATGGATGCCGTAAATCATTTCACTCATTAAAGGTTCTCATTTTAAGCAGGATACGCCGGGATTATCGGCGGTATTAAGCCATTATACACGTCATCCTTCAGGCTGCCTCTGCGTTGGCGGCGCGCATGCGCCACCAGCTTTACACCCTGAAGCTGGCCTTATCGGCCTCAGTAATTTCACGCAGCACGCGGCAAGGTACGCCCACGGCTACGACATTCGGCGGGATAGATTTTGTCACCACGCTGCCCGCACCAATCACGCTGTTGCGACCAATCGTCACCCCAGGGTTCACAATAACGCCCGCGCCGAGCCAGACGTTATCTTCAATGGTCACCGGCAGCGAAAACTGCTGCCCGCTGGCGCGCAGCTCCGCGTCAATCGGATGCCCAGCGGTGGAGATAGTGACATTGGGCGCAATCAGCACGTTATCGCCAATCGTCACCGTGGCGTCGTCCACCAGCGTGAGATTGAAATTGGCATAGAAATTCTTGCCAATGTGCGTGTGGCTGCCATACGCCACGCGCACCGGGGGTTCAATCCAGCCGTTCGCGCCAAAATGCCCGAACAGCTTTGGCAAAATTTCCTGCCTGAGCGCCTCTTGCGACGGGCGCGTCATATTGTAATCATAGGCCAGCTCTTTTCCGGCACGGCGATCTTCCGGTAGCCCTTCGCAATGGTCGGTATACAACATACCGAGATTCATCCTTTCTCTTACCAACATGCATTTCTCCTTAAACTGCACCCGATGACTGGCCTAAAAATTACTCAGCGGCTGTTTTCTTGGCCGCGCGTTTTGCTTTGGTTGCCGCCGCGATTTTTTGCGTTTTCGCCGACGGCTTCTTCGCTTTTCTCGCGTCTTTCTTCGCCGCTTTCGGCTTTTGTTTTTTCTCACCACGGAAGGCGCTGTCTGGCTCAAAATTCACTTTTTTGCCAACCTGACGACGTTTACCGCCGCCTTTGCCTGCCGAGCCTTTCTTCGCTTTTTCGCGATCGGTTTTACCGACGTTACGTGGCGCACGCTCGCTGGAGATCAGCGAGAAGTCGATTTTACGTTCGTCCATGTTTACCGCTTCAACGCGCACTTCTACGCGATCGCCAAGGCGATAAGTCTGACCGCCGGACTCGCCAATCAGGCGTTGGCCGATTTGGTCAAAGCGATAGTAGTCGTTATCCAGCGAGGAGACATGCACCAGGCCGTCGATAAACAGCTCATCCAGACGCACAAAGAAGCCAAAACCGGTCACGCTTGCGATAACACCTTTAAAGACGTTACCCACCTGATCCTGCATAAAGTCGCACTTCAACCAGTCGGACACGTCGCGTGTCGCTTCGTCGGCGCGGCGTTCAGCCATGGAGCAGTGCTGGCCCAATTGCAGCATTTCTTCCATTGAGTAATGGTAGCCGCCGGTTTCCGTGGTATTGCCTTTGTGGCCCTGTTCCTGCGCCAGCAGATACTTAATAGCACGGTGCAACAGCAGGTCAGGATAACGACGAATCGGTGAAGTAAAGTGCGCATAAGACTGGAGCGCCAGGCCGAAGTGCCCTCGGTTTTCCGGGTCATAAATCGCCTGCTTCATCGAACGCAGCAGCATAGTTTGCAGCATTTCCGCATCCGGCCTGTCAGCTACCGATTCCAGCAGCTCGGCGTAATCGCGTGGTTCTGGCTTGTTGCCGCCAGGCAGTTCCAGACCCAACTCGGACAACACCGAACGGAAAGCGGTAATCGCTTCGGTCGTCGGTTTATCGTGGATACGGAACAGCGCAGGTTCTTTGGCCTTCTCAACAAAACGCGCCGCCGAGATGTTCGCCAGAATCATGCACTCTTCAATCAGTTTGTGCGCGTCGTTACGCTGAGTCTGCTCTATACGCTCGATGCGGCGCTCGGCGTTGAAGATAAATTTCGCTTCTTCGCTTTCAAACGAGATCCCGCCACGCTCTTCGCGGGCTGATTCCAGCGCTTTGTAGAGGTTATGCAGCTCCTCGATGTGTTTCACCAGTGGCGCGTACTGTTCGCGTAAGTCCTGATCGCCCTGCAACATATGCCACACTTTGGTGTAGGTCAGACGCGCGTGGGAACTCATCACCGCTTCATAGAATTTAAAGCCGGTTAAGCGACCTTTCGACGACACGGTCATTTCACAGACCATGCACAGGCGGTCAACCTGCGGGTTCAGCGAGCACAGACCGTTAGACAGCACTTCTGGCAGCATCGGCACAACCTGCGACGGGAAGTACACCGACGTACCACGGTTGCGCGCTTCTTTGTCCAGCGGAGTCGGCGGACGCACGTAGTAGCTGACATCCGCAATCGCGACCCACAGACGCCAGCCGCCGCCGCGTTTTTTCTCGCAGTACACCGCGTCATCAAAGTCGCGGGCGTCTTCGCCATCAATAGTGACCAGCGGTAAATCACGCAGGTCAACACGGCCAACTTTCGCTTCTTCCGGCACTTGTTCTTTCAGGCCAGCCACCTGCGCTTCAACGGCTGGCGGCCAGACGTAAGGGATTTCATGGGTGCGCAGCGCCATATCAACCGCCATGCCCGTGCCCATGTTATCGCCCAGCACTTCAACAATTTTACCAATAGCTTTGGTGCGACGGGTTGGGCGCTGGGTCAGTTCGACCACCACCACAAAGCCCATGCGCGCGCCCATCACCGCCTCTGGCGGGATCAGGATATCAAAGCTCAGTCGGCTGTCGTCCGGCACAACAAAACCGACGCCAGCGTCAGTGAAGTAGCGGCCAACTATCTGCCCGGTTCTTGGCTCAAGCACACGAACGATGCGCGCTTCGCGGCGGCCTTTACGATCCGCACCCAGCGGTTGCGCCAGCACCTGATCGCCGTGCATACAGGTTTTCATCTGCTCGCTCGACAGGTACAAGTCGTCTTTACGGCCTTCCACACGCAGGAAGCCAAAGCCATCGCGATGACCGATAACCATGCCTTTCAGCAGGTCGAGGCGTTCCGGCAGCGCGTAGCACTGGCGACGGGTAAAGACCAACTGCCCGTCACGTTCCATGGCGCGCAGTCGGCGGCGCAGAGCTTCAATTTGCTCCTCGCCTTCAATGTTCAGTTCCACGGCCAATTCTTCGCGGTTGGCCGGTTTTTCACGTTTTGTTAAATGTTCGAGTATAAATTCCCGGCTCGGGATGGGATTCGCGTATTTTTCAGCTTCGCGTTCCTGGAAAGGATCTTGTGACATCTCGGTTCCTCCGTTGTCATCTCTGGTGGAGATTTTCGTCACTCCACCAGCAATAATTTATAGAGCGGTTGATTCTTTTCAACCAAATCAGCCAGTGTATAGTTATCCAGTTCCTTGAGAAAACATTGCACAGCCTGAGAAAGCGCCTGTTTCAAACGACAGGCAGGGGTAATATGACAAAACTCGCTACTGCAATTCACCAGCGAGAGCGGTTCAAGTTCGCGTACGACGTCTCCAACGCGGATCTCCTTTGCGGGTTTCCCCAGCTGGATACCGCCGTTTTTTCCCCGCACAGCCCTGACGTAGCCCGCACGACTGAGCTGATTAATTATTTTAACCATATGGTTACGCGACACGCCGTAAACCTCGGTCACCTCCGAGATACTGGTCATGTTGCCTTCCGGCAAAGCTGCCATATAAATAAGCGCACGTAAGCCATAATCGGTAAAACTTGTTAACTGCACATCAACCTCAGGGGGAAAAGAACTCGGGAAGAATAACTACCGGTATTATATTGATGATAAACCAGCCACCAGCCAGGTCGCTAATTTTTTCGGTGCGGGAAGGAAAAAAGCGCGGATCTTGCGAATGATTAAGCCGGATAGCAGCGCGAAGCGCCCGATCCGGCCTACAGGCTCGGCAGTCAACAACTACCGAGCATTGCCATTTATTATGCGTCGAACGGGTCGCGCAGAATCATGGTTTCAGTACGGTCTGGGCCAGTAGAGATAATATCAATTGGCACACCAGTCAGTTCTTCAATACGTTTGATGTAGTTCAGCGCTGCCTGTGGCAGGCCGCTACGATCTTTCACGCCGAAGGTCGTTTCAGACCAGCCTGGCATGGTTTCGTAGATAGGCTCGATACCCTGCCAATCATCAGCTGCCAGTGGAGTGGTGGTCACTTCGCGGCCATCCGGCATACGGTAAGCAACACAGATTTTAACTTCTTTCAGGCCGTCCAGGACGTCCAGTTTGGTCAGGCAGAAGCCAGACAGGGAGTTAATCTGCACTGCGCGACGCACGGCAACGGAGTCCAGCCAGCCGGTACGACGACGACGGCCAGTGGTAGCACCATATTCGTTACCTTGCTTGCACAGGAACTCACCGGTTTCATCAAACAGTTCGGTCGGGAATGGACCCGCACCCACGCGAGTGGAGTACGCTTTGATGATGCCCAGTACGTAGTCAACATAACGCGGGCCGAGGCCAGAACCGGTTGCTACGCCACCTGCGGTGGTGTTGGACGAGGTCACGTACGGATAAGTACCGTGGTCGATATCCAGCAGCGTACCCTGCGCACCTTCGAACATGACGAATTCGCCACGTTTACGCGCCTGGTCCAGCAGGTCAGAAACGTCAACAACCATGCCAGTCAGGATGTCGGCAACCGCCATCACATCGTCCAGCACTTTCTGGTAGTCAACGGCTTCAACTTTGTAGAAGTTCACCAGCTGGAAGTTGTGATATTCCATCACTTCTTTCAGTTTGTCGGCAAAAGTCGCTTTATCGAAGAGATCGCCAACGCGCAGACCGCGACGAGCGACTTTATCTTCGTAAGCCGGACCGATACCACGGCCGGTAGTACCGATAGCTTTAGCACCGCGCGCTTTTTCACGAGCGTTATCCAAAGCGACATGGTAGTCGAGGATTAACGGGCACGCTTCAGACAGCAGCAGACGTTCACGAACCGGGATACCACGGTCTTCCAGTTCTTTCATCTCTTTCATCAGCGCAGCCGGAGACAGAACCACACCGTTGCCGATGATGCTTGTCACGTTTTCGCGGAGAATGCCTGATGGAATAAGATGGAGGACGGTTTTTTCACCGTTGATTACGAGAGTATGGCCTGCGTTGTGACCGCCCTGGTAGCGTACAACATATTTAGCCCGTTCAGTCAGAAGATCAACAATCTTCCCTTTACCTTCGTCACCCCATTGGGTGCCCAGTACGACGACGTTGTTACCCATTTTTCAAAATCACCGTTTGCTTAAAAATGGATTCTACCATCGCTTTTTCAGATATACAGCACTTTTTATATGCAAAATCACGCTGAGAAGGCCGCTTTTTGTTCAGCTAATCGTTTTCGTCAACATGTAGTAGATAACGACGCCAGCAACCACAAGACCGCCGCCAAATCGACGTAACATCGTATCCGGTAATTGGGTCATCGTAGAGATCATCTTACGCCAGGCTTTCGGGTACAGCATCGGCCCAAGCCCTTCAAGCACCAAAACCAGCGCAAGCGCTAGCCAAATTGTCGAGTTCATTATTCCCCCTGATAAAAAGAAAACCACCGGCTCCCAAAGGAGGCGGTGGTTTTATTCACTTGCGAGCGCAATTAGCGCGTTGCTGCACTCGGCGTTTTC
Organism: Kluyvera fluvialis; assembly: GCF_059725275.1. Taxonomy (NCBI): domain Bacteria; kingdom Pseudomonadati; phylum Pseudomonadota; class Gammaproteobacteria; order Enterobacterales; family Enterobacteriaceae; genus Kluyvera; species Kluyvera fluvialis. The sequence goes on from NZ_AP046142.1 coordinate 4,426,043, forward strand.
ATATAGCGGAAGAAATCGCTATCCGGGCTCAGCACCATCACATCCTGATTGCTATCGAAGCTCTTCTCATAAGCCCGCAGGCTACGGATAAAGGCATAGAATTCCGGATCCTGGCTGAAGGCGTCAGCAAACAGCTTAGCGGCTTCGGCATCCCCTTCACCACGCATGATTCGCCCCTGACGCTCGGCTTCAGCCAGCGTTTTGGTGACTTCATAATCCGCAGCAGCCTGGATCTTCTCTTTCTCTTCTTCACCCTGAGAACGGTGACGACGCGCAACTGCTTCACGCTCGGCGCGCATACGGTTGTAAATCGCCTCGGAAACTTCGGTCGGCAGGTTGATCTGCTTGATACGCACATCGACCACTTCAATGCCTAACGCCGCCATACTGTTCGGGTTAACGACCGGCACTTTACCGTTAGTTTCTGCGGTAATACGCTCTGCCGCTTCGGCAATCGCGCTATCCGCCGCTGGCGTCGCGACTTCATCCACCGTGCCCGCAGAACCGGAGTTCAACGCATCACGAACTTCGATAGTTAGACGACCACGAGAGTCGGTCACGATGTCTTTTACGTCCAGACGACCAATCTCAGAACGCAGACGGTCAGAGAACTTACGTTTCAGCAGCACTTCGGCCTGAGACACATCGCCACCGCCCGTTGCCAGGTAGTAACGGCTGAAATCGCTGATACGCCATTTGATGTAAGAGTCAACGATCAGGTCTTTCTTCTCTTTGGTCACAAAGCGGTCAGCCTGATTGTCCATGGTCTGAATACGCGCATCCAGCGTTTTAACAGACTCAATCAACGGCAGCTTGAAATGCAGACCTGGTGCATACACCAGTGGTTTGTTTTCATCGTCACGCACCACTTTGCCAAAGCGCAGTGTAATCCCGCGCTCACCTTCTTTAACCACGAAGATAGAGGCATACAGCACTACCAGCACGATGATGATAATCGCAATAACTGACTTACGCATCGTTATTCCCCCTGACGCTGGTAGTCGTTACGCTGCGCGTTAGCGCGGCGTTGGTCCATGATATTGCCCTGACTGGCAGACGAAGTGTTGCTTGCGCTGCTGTTGGATGAGGACGCAGGCGGCAGGCGCAACAGATTGTTAGCACCACTGCTATCGCTCTTTGCCGCTGGGGCGTTACCGCCTTTCAGCATTTGATCCAACGGCAGAACCATCAGGCTGCCATTTTTGTTATCGCTAACCAGCACTTTGCGGGTATGGCTCAGCACTTTTTCCATCGTCTCGATATACAGACGCTCGCGGGTAATCTGCGGAGCGGCTTTATATTCAGGCAGGATTTTAGCGAAACGAGCCACTTCACCCTGCGCTTCCAGAACGGTCTGCGTTTTATAAGCGCGAGCTTCTTCCAGAATACGCTGTGCCTGACCGTTGGCGCGCGGCTGTACTTCGTTGCTGTACGCTTCGGCTTCACGGATCGACTGTTGTTCGTTTTCACGTGCGGAAATCGCATCGTCAAACGCGGCCTGAACGGCTTCCGGCGGACGAGCGGCCTGGAAGTTGACGTCCAGCAGCGTAATACCCATGTTGTACGGACGAATGGTTTCTTCCAGCTCACGCTGGGTATCGCTACGAATAACGGTACGGCCTTCGGTCAGAATACGGTCCATGGTGTATTTGCCGATAACCCCACGCAGGGCGCTGTCGGTTGCCTGACGCAGACTGTCGTCGGCGCTGGTCACGCTAAACAGGTAACGCTGAGGATCGGTTACGCGATACTGCACGTTCATTTCAACGCGCACGACGTTTTCGTCAGAGGTCAACATCACACCGGACGCGGCCAGTTCGCGCACAGCTTCAACGTTAACCGGACGAACTTCATCAATAAACGTCGGCTTCCAGTTCAGACCCGGCTCAACCAGGTGGCTGAACTTACCAAAACGCGTCACAACGCCGCGCTCGGCTTCTTTAATGGTATAGAATCCACTGGCCGCCCAAATCACGACCACAGCAGCGGCTGCGATACCGACAATACGTCCACTCATCGGCCCACGAGGGGTCTGAGGTGAACTACCGGAACCGCCTTTACCGCCCCCAAAACCGCCAAGCTTTTTGCTCAGCTTACGGAAGATATCATCCAAATCCGGCGGCCCCTGATCGCGACCGCCTTTATTTCCATTTCCCCCGGAGTTGCCGCCTTGATTATTGCTGCTTCCCCACGGGTCGCGGTCTTGTCCGTTATTACCGGGCTGATTCCACGCCATGTTTATGCTCCATATTTGTTATGCGGTGATATACCTTTTCCCAGTCAAGGTCTGCTCACGGTTAACGACAACATCCATCCTGGTCGTTGTCGTTGCGTTAAAGCGACCTGAACCGCTGGGTACCCAAAGGGCTAATATTTTCAGGCAAGCTGCACGGTCAGACGACGTAGTCTGCCAGTGTCGGTTCTTGTTTACAGAGGCGACGCCAGTCAACAATCGGCATACGAACCTGCAAATTGACGCAGCCGTCATCCTCCATCCACTCTTTTTCGATTGCCTGAAGCTGATAAAAGCGGCTACGCAAACGACCTTCCTGCGGAGGTAAACGCAGCGTGTGCTGTGCCACTTCCCCGGAAAGCAGTTCGGTCAACGCCTGAAAAAGGAGTGGTATCCCTACCCCGGTTTGCGCAGAAAGCCACACCCGGATAGGTTTATTCTCTTCATCTCGGTCGATACGCGGTTCGAACTCATCCAACATATCGATTTTATTCATCACCAGCAGGGCCGGTATCTCGTGGGCATCAATTTCTTCGAGAACCGTATCTACCGCATCGATGTTTTCCTGCACACGAACATCTGCCGCATCAATCACGTGCAGCAACAGCGTCGCTTCGCGGGTTTCCTGCAAGGTGGCTTTAAACGCTGCCACCAGGTCATGCGGCAAGTGACGAATAAAGCCGACGGTATCGGCTAATACCGTTTCACCGACGTCTGCCACATCAATGCGACGCAGTGTCGGATCGAGGGTGGCAAACAGTTGGTCAGCGGCATAAACCTCCGCCTGCGTAATATGGTTAAACAGCGTTGATTTTCCGGCGTTGGTGTATCCCACCAGCGATACCGTCGGAATATCCGCTTTCACACGTGAACGGCGTCCTTGTTCACGTTGTTTCTCGACTCTCTCGATACGCGAAAGAATCTGCATAATACGATTGCGCAGCAAACGGCGGTCGGTTTCGAGCTGGGTTTCGCCAGGGCCGCGTAAACCAATCCCGCCTTTTTGTCTTTCAAGGTGCGTCCAACCACGCACCAGGCGTGTCGCCAAATGGCGTAACTGCGCAAGCTCAACCTGCAACTTACCTTCATGGGTACGCGCACGCTGGGCGAAAATATCTAAAATAAGGCCAGTACGATCGATAACTCTGCATTCACACAGACGTTCGAGGTTGCGTTCCTGGGCCGGGCTTAATGCGTGGTCAAAAAGAACAACGGAAGCGCCTGTCGCTTTTACGGCTTCCGCAATTTCGACAGCCTTACCTTCACCAACAAAATATTTTGGGTGCGGCGCTTTACGGCTACCGGTAATCACCTGCATTGCATCGACACCAGCGGAAGAGACCAGAGATTCAAACTCCTGGAGGTCTTCCATATCTTTGTCTTGCGTAAAATAGATGTGTACCAGCACCGCCTGCTCACCGGCGTCATAACGGTCAAACAAGCGTAATGTCTCCTGAAATACCAGCGGGGAACGCAGTTGCTCGTCGTCTTTTAAGCTGCATGGGCCTTGGCTTTTCTCGTTCACCCCAGTCGTTCACTAATGTAAATTCCTGGGGATTCACTGCGCGCCGCCTTCCTGCAACCTAAAAGCCATAGAGCAAACTATGGCTCCCCGGCTTGGATAAACAGCCATCAACCTTATTCGGTTTCTTCGCTGTCTTGCTGCGCAGAACCCTGCGCGTTGCTACCGTGATGATAGTTACTACCCGTGCCGCCAGCGTTGTTGCTGTGATGAGAAACCGGACGAGACGGAACAACGGTAGAAATTGCGTGCTTATAGACCATCTGGCTGACCGTGTTTTTCAACAGGATCACGAACTGATCGAAAGACTCAATTTGCCCTTGCAGCTTAATACCATTCACCAAATAAATAGAAACTGGAACACGTTCCCGACGCAATGCGTTCAGGAACGGATCTTGTAAAGATTGCCCCTTAGCCATTCTCTCTTTTCCTTATATGCTTATTTGTACTTATACACTTCGTCATCCAGGCTACTTGCAGCAACTTGAACGATGTTGCGTATGAACCTTACGATTCTGAAAATTGCGCACGATACGACTCAATTGTACACATTCAGCCTACACTAGCACCCACTACCTGTAGTAATTGGTTAAACGACTGCTCCGGCTGTTCACTATCTAACCAATGAACCCCTTCCCAACCGCGTAACCACGTCACCTGGCGCTTCGCTAGCTGTCTCGTGGCACAAACTCCTCTATAAACCATTTCATCATATGAAATTTCGCCTTCAAGGTATGACCACATCTGGCGATATCCCACACAACGAATGGAAGGCATATCCGTATGCAAATCTCCACGGGCAAATAGCGCCCGCACTTCTGCTTCAAAACCCGAAGCCAACATCTGATGAAAACGCTGCTCAATGCGCTGATGGAGCAGTTCACGGCTCGCCGGGGCGATGGCGAACTGATGCACCTTATAGGGCAGAGCGTCTCCTGACGTTTGCGTCAACTCCGTTAAAGTTTTACCCGAAATGAAAAAAACTTCCAGTGCTCGGGAAAGTCTTTGCGGATCATTCGGATGAATACGCTCAGCCGCCACGGGGTCAATCTCCCGCAGTTGCTGATGCAGCGCCATCCATCCTTGCTCTGCCGCTTGCTGCTCAATCTTCGCCCGAACTTCCGGGTCGGCTGAGGGCAACGGTGATAAACCTTCAAGCAACGCCTTGAAATATAACATCGTACCGCCCACTAACAGGGGAATTTTCCCTGCGGCGGTAATCTCGGCCATGTGCGCCAGTGCATCGCGGCGGAAATCCGCCGCCGAATAGGCTTGCGCGGGGTCGAGAATATCCAGCAACCGATGCGGTGCAGCTTGCAGCTCTTCCGCACTCGGCTTAGCAGTGCCGATGTCCATCCCCCGATAAATAAGGGCTGAATCAACACTAATCAACTCTACTGGCAAAACTTTACGTAATTCAATTGCCAGCGCTGTTTTGCCCGAAGCGGTTGGCCCCATTAAAAAAATTGCCTTAGGCAGGCTCGCCTCGGTTACATCACTCATTTGTCAGGGCGTTCATCGCAGAATCTAAATCAACAGGTTGTAACAGACCACCCGGTGGAGCTTTGACCAGTTGAGGGCAAAGACGTTCAACGTCCGCTAGCATGGCAATCGCCTGCGCCGTGTTCCATTGCGCGTGGTCACTCGCCAGATTGCGGGCTAACCACTGCGCCACGTTGCCAGCCTCAACTTGAGTTTGTTCCAGTAAGTAGCCTATCAGTTCAGGAATCAAGATTTGTAAATTTTGTTGTCGTAAGGGTAAAGGCACGGCGCGAACCGTGACGTGCTGCCCTTCCAGCAGGATTTCAATGCCCAGCGTACTTAGGGTGCTTTGCGCCTCTTGCAATACCCGTCGTTCGCCGTCGGTCACTTTCAGACGCAGCGGAATCAACAGCGGTTGAGCGCAAATCGTCGCCTCGCCCGGCGTGAGCTGAGCCTGACGCAGCCAGCGCTCGGCCACCGGTAGCGACAGCAGGCTCACTCGCCCGTTACGCTCCAGCAGCGCACAGTGTTCACCGATAATCGCCAGCACGCGGCCAAAGCTCTGGCTGTGCCCCGCCAAATTCTCCACCGCCGGTTTTGCTGGTTCGGGTTTGCTGACGGGCGTATCCAGCAGTTGGCGATAGAGCGCCCCCTGCTGTTTCTGATAGCCCGGCTGTGCGTTTGGCCAGCTTGCGCCAGCGCCACTGCCTCGGCTACTTCCACCACCGCCGCCCGTCGAGGCATAGCGCAGCGGTTCGGCTTCACGCGCCGCCACTGGTTCAGCAAACTGGTTTCGCCCTGCGGCGATACGGTTTTCCGGCAACGCGCGCGGTGCGGGTTCATCGTCTTCCGTCAGCGGCAAGGGCGCGTCTAACTGCTGTTGTAGTACGCTCAACACCCCCTGGTAGATGAAATCATGCACCAATCGCGACTGGTGGAAACGCACCTCATGCTTGGCGGGGTGCACGTTAACATCCACCTGATGCGGGTCAATTTCGAGATACAACACAAACGCAGGCTGCTGGTCTGCGCCCAGTTTGTCCTCACAGGCCTGGCGAATCGCGTGATTGATCAAGCGGTCGCGCATCATACGGCCATTCACATAGCAGTATTGAATTTCAGCCAGCGCAGTGGTGGTGTGTTTCGGGTCAGCAACCCAGCCGTGCAGTGCTAAATCGCCGTGCTGCCACTCGATAGCCAACGCTTGTTCGAGGAACGGAACGCCGCAAATGGCGCCCAGGCGGCGCTCTTTCGACGCCCCTTCAGCCACCGCACGATACTGGCGAATCATCTTGCCGTTATGGGTCAGGTTGAAACTCACATCGAAACGCGCCAGCGCAATGCGGCGGATAATCTCATCAATGTGGTTAAATTCGGTTTTTTCAGTGCGCATAAACTTGCGACGCGCCGGTGTGTTGTAGAACAAGTCCAACACTTCCAGCGTCGTGCCAACCGGATGTGCGGCGGGTTTTACCGTCACATCCTGATCGCGCCCTTCGGCATAGGCCTGCCAGGCCTCCTGCTGCTCTGCCGTGCGTGAGGTCAGCGTTAAACGCGCCACCGAGCTAATGCTCGCCAGCGCTTCACCGCGAAAGCCGAGGCTCAAGATAGCTTCAAGGTCGTCCAGCGAGGCAATTTTACTGGTGGCATGACGCGCCAGCGCGAGCGCCAGCTCATCTTTTTTAATACCACAGCCGTTGTCACGAATGCGGATAAGCTTCGCACCACCGCGTTCAATATCAATATCGATGCGGGTAGCACCGGCATCAAGGCTGTTTTCTACCAGCTCTTTCACTACCGATGCAGGCCGCTCCACCACTTCACCCGCGGCAATCTGGTTCGCAAGCTGCGGCGGTAAAACCTGAATCGGCATGAAAACTCCTTAGTTTATCAGCGTCCTGGAAGATGAGGCGGCGCTGGCGGTCTGCGATTGTTCGTCACGAGGGCCGGATTGTATCGGATGCGCCACAAAATAGTTACGCAAACCGGTGTAAATAGCGTCAGCAATTTTCTGCTGATACGCGTCGCTTGCCAGCAACTGCTCTTCATTACTGTTACTGATAAAGCCAGTCTCCACCAGGATTGACGGGATATCCGGCGAGCGCAGCACGCCCAGGCTCGCGTGTTCCGGGCGGCGTTTATGCAGGTTGCCCACCCGCTGTAGCTGGCTTATCACGTTCGTCGCCACATCATACCCTACGCGCTGGGAATGGCCGAATTGCAGATCCAATACCGCCTGGCTTAGGTAAGGGTCAGACTGGCTGTTAGCCAACACATCTCCCGCACCGCCCAGCAGTTCGGACTGTTTCTCATGCTGCTCCAGCCAGCCGGCCATTTCGCTGTTAGCGCGACGGTTCGACAGCACCCATACTGAGGCGCCCGTCGCATCGCGATTCGGCGCTGCGTCGGCGTGAATCGATACCAGGAAGTGGGCATTTTGCTTACGCGCCACATCTGAACGCCCCATGACCGAAATAAAATAGTCGCCGTCGCGGGTCAGTACACCACGGAACATCGGGTCGTCGTTAAGCAAGGTTCTGAGCTTGCGGGCAATGGCGATGGTGACGTTTTTCTCACGCGTGCCGCCAGGGCCGATGGCACCGGGATCCTGGCCTCCGTGACCCGCGTCGATGGCGATAATCACTTTATCCCCGGAAACGCTCCGCGCACGAGCCGCTGGGCGTGGTGTCGGCGTAATGGTGCTGGCGATAGCCGGTTGACGCTCGCTGCTCACGCGATTAGTGCTATTGCCGCTAAATGGATTACGCGCAGGTTGGCTTGGCGCAGGAGCGACGACGGGCGTCTCCACCCGCTTCACAACCACCGGCGGTGGAGGTGGAGGCGGCGGCACGTCGGCGTTAATGGTAAATACCACGGTATAATTCGCGCCGTTTTGCTGCTTCACCGCACGCGTTTTGCCGTTTTCAGTGAGATCAACCACCAGGCGTAAAGATTGGTCGTCCTTCGGCGTACCTGAACGGATGGCTTTAACCAGGTTATTCCCGCTAAAGCGTAGCGGCAGCCCCTGAATCACGCCGGTTTGTTTAATGTCCAGCACGACGCTACATTTATCGTCCTGGCTAAAGTTATATTCTGGGTCGCCCATAAAGCTGAAGGTGATCCGCGCCTGCGTTTCACTATTCGCCACCTGAATATCGGACAAGCTCGCTGCCATTACCGGTGCGCCAATCAGTATCAGCGCCGCCATCAACCACTTTTTTGCGCGAAAAATCATCCTGCGATCCCTTAAATTAACCAGCAAACCGCGCCAGCAGAGACTCACCTAATGAGGAGACCGCAGTAATGCGCGCCTCACGCCCTTGCGCCTGGTAATCTAAGTGTATTTCGATATCCGGCTCGGGCAGAACACCAGCACCCTGTTGCGGCCATTCCACCAGGCAAATGGCATCGTTAGCAAAATAATCGCGGATCCCCATAAATTCTAGCTCCTCGGGATCGGCAAGGCGGTAAAGATCAAAGTGATAAACCATCAGGTCGGCAAGCTGGTACGGCTCGACCAGGGTATACGTCGGGCTTTTGACGTTGCCGTTATGACCCAACGACTGTAGAAAGCCACGGCTAAAGGTGGTTTTCCCCGCGCCTAAATCGCCATACAGATAGATGACCGTTGCGCCGAGACAGGCCTGCGCCACTCGATTGCCAAGGTTTAGGGTAGCCTGCTCGTCAGGTAAAGGAATCACTCGATTAATCATGGTTTACGTCAATCACATCCGGGTTAACAACACGCCGTAGCGTGGAAAAGAGATCGGTCGCCAGCATGCCACGAGTTCCCTCACGCGCCGCCAGCACATCAGCAGCGGCTCCGTGAGCGAGACACCCTGCGCACGCAGCATCATACGGCGATAAGCCCTGCGCCAGCAATGCGCCGATGATGCCCGAAAGCACATCGCCCATTCCACCGCTGGCCATGCCAGCATTTCCGGCATCAATAATTGCAATCACGCCGTGTTCATCGGCAACTACCGTTCCTGCGCCTTTCAGCACTACCGCACCGCCATAACGTTTTACCAAACGCTGTGCAGAAAATAAGCGATCGCGTTCGATTTCTGCCACCGAACAGTTGAGCAGACGCGCGGCTTCACCGGGATGCGGCGTGATCACGCGATTGTGACGTTTATCTGGGTTGAATGCCAGCAGGTTCAGCGCATCGGCATCCCACAACGTTGGTTTGCAAAAACCGTCGATTTTTCGTAGCGCCTGTTTGCCCCACTCCGCCTGCCCAAGCCCAGGGCCAATCGCTACCACATCGGCCCATTCCAGGCTTTCAGCCAGCGACTGCGGCGTAAGCTCATGCACCATCAACTCTGGGCGCGCGGTGATAATCGGCGCGATATTTTCAGCGCGTGTCAGCACTCGCACCAGCCCAGCGCCCGCGCGTAGCGCGGCTTCACCCGCCAGCCGAATTGCCCCCGCAGTACCGTGGTCACCGCCTATCACCACCAGGCGACCGTGGTCCCCTTTATGCGATGTTGGGCGGCGCGGCGTAAACCACTGCGCAAGCTGTGAAGCCTCTATACGGTGAATCATGGTGGGCTGCGCGGCGAGCCAGTTCTCCAGCCCTAAGGCGTGATGATGTAATTGGCCAACCACATCTCGCGCTTTGCCGGTCAGCAGACCCGGCTTTAGGGCAATAAACGTAATGGTATGGGCAGCGTGAATCACGGCACCCGGCGTCGCGCCGGTTTGGGCGTGTAGCCCCGAGGGAATATCCAGCGCAATAATCGGCGCGGGAAACTGGTTCGCCTGTTGAATCAGGCTAGCGACGTCATCGCGAGGAGCGTTTTGTAAGCCAGTGCCCAGCAGGCCATCAATGATCAGGTCAACGTCAGAGGGCCACGGTATATCGGGTGAGTGAATGATTCCCCCCGCCGCTCGCCAGGCATCGTGCGCGGCCTGCGCTTCTTCCGGCAACGGCTTCTCGCTCGTTTGCGCCAACAGCGTGACGCGTATCCCCGCCGCTTGCGCCAGGTTCGCCACCACATAACCATCACCACCGTTATTGCCGTGCCCGCACAAAATCAGCCAGTGGTGCACCGTCGGGTACGCGGCGCGAGCCACCTCAAACGCCGCCCTGCCCGCGCGCTGCATCAGTTCATACAACGTGATACCCAGACTTTGCGCTGCCGTTTTTTCGGCGCGACGCAGTTCGTCCGCAGGCCAAATGGAGTGTGGTATACTTTGGGGGTTTCTCGTCAATGTATGGTCCGTCATGTCACAGCCCCTCGATCTCAATCAGTTAGCGCAACAAATCAAACAATGGGGCACTGAACTTGGCTTTCAGCAAGTGGGTATTACCGATACCGATCTCAGCGCCGCCGAACCTAAACTTCAGGCATGGCTGGATAAACAATATCACGGCGAGATGGAATGGATGGCGCGTCATGGCATGATGCGCGCCCGCCCGCACGAACTGCAACCCGGTACGCTTCGGGTCATTAGCGTTCGTATGAATTACCTGCCTGCCAACGCGGCGTTTGCCCGCACGCTGAAAAATCCCGAGCTGGGTTACGTCAGCCGTTATGCGCTGGGGCGCGATTATCATAAGCTGTTGCGTAACCGCCTTAAAAAGCTCGGCGAAATGATTCAGGAACAGTGCGTCTCGCTGAATTTTAGACCGTTTGTGGACTCTGCGCCTATTCTCGAACGTCCATTAGCCGAAAAAGCCGGAATTGGCTGGACGGGTAAGCACTCGCTTATCCTCAATCGCGACGCAGGATCGTTCTTCTTCCTGGGGGAATTGCTGGTTGATATACCGCTGCCCATCGACCAACCGGTCGCCGAAGAGTGTGGGCGCTGCGTGGCTTGCATGACCATCTGCCCCACTGGCGCGATTGTCGAGCCGTACACCGTTGATGCCCGCCGCTGCATTTCGTATCTGACTATTGAGCTGGAAGGCGCGATCCCGGAAGAGTTTCGCCCGCTAATGGGCAACCGCATCTACGGCTGCGATGACTGCCAATTAATTTGCCCGTGGAACCGTTTTTCGCAGTTAACCGACGAAGCGGACTTTAGCCCGCGCAAGGCGCTTCATGCCCCAGAGCTTATCGAACTGTTCGCCTGGACTGAGGCCTGGTTCCTGAAAGTGACCGAAGGCTCGGCGATTCGCCGCATCGGCCATTTACGCTGGCTGCGGAATATCGCGGTCGCACTGGGGAATGCGCCGTGGAGCGAAGCCGCGATTAAAGCCCTGGAGAGCCGCCGAGGTGAGCACCCACTACTCGATGAACACATTGAATGGGCGATTGCGCAGCAAATTGCCCGCCGCAATGAGTGCGTTGTCGAAGTGCAACTGCCAAAGAAACAACGTTTGGTGAGAGTGGTGGAAAAAGGCTTACCACGCGATGCCTAAGATACTCACAGCCTGTGAGTAAAAATAAAAACACATTGCGTTTCAACGCGACAAAGTTCGTCAAGCGATCGCGCTAACATTTTGAAATGATATATTGCCTTATATATCAACAACATAATAAAGACTGTAAATAATTCAAAAAAATTAGCAAGCTAAGAAGCTGATGACAGCCTGTGGATAACTCTGTTTACAAGAGTATTTCAGAAACGAAAAAAACGACCTCAACGGCTTATTGCGTTGTGGAAGTATTTTGGATTTGGAAGAAAATTTGGAGCGGGAAACGAGACTCGAACTCGCGACCCCGACCTTGGCAAGGTCGTGCTCTACCAACTGAGCTATTCCCGCTTGGGTGTGTCTGATACTACTTTCAAATTTTGGAGCGGGAAACGAGACTCGAACTCGCGACCCCGACCTTGGCAAGGTCGTGCTCTACCAACTGAGCTATTCCCGCTTGGGTGTGTCTGGTACTGCTTTCAAATTTTGGAGCGGGAAACGAGACTCGAACTCGCGACCCCGACCTTGGCAAGGTCGTGCTCTACCAACTGAGCTATTCCCGCAAAACATCTAAATTTGTTGCTGTCGTAATTCGCATTTCTGCTTCGTTACGGGAGGCGCATTATACGAGAATTCTTTTCTCCTGCAACCCCCCTCAACGCAATTTTTTTAATTTTTTGTTCAGATGCTGAATTAATCGGCAGGTTGATTATTTTAACGCCAATTCAGCCCGTAATCACCTTAAAGTTGAATAAAATGCTCACGATAGTAGGCCAGCTCTGCCACCGACTCACGGATATCGTCCATTGCCTGATGCGTACCCTGCTTTTTAAAACCAGGCAGAATTTCAGGTTTCCAACGACGTGCCAGCTCTTTCAACGTGCTGACATCCAGATAGCGATAATGGAAGTACGCCTCCAGCTCCGGCATATACTTAAACAGGAAACGGCGATCCTGGCCGATGCTGTTACCACAAATTGGCGATTTACCCGCCGGAACCCATTTTTTCAGGAATTCTAGTGTTGCCAGTTCGGCTTCGCGGTCGCCCATAGTGCTCGCCTTCACGCGATCAACCAGCCCGCTGCCAGTGTGGGTACGCACGTTCCAGTCATCCATCAGCGCCAGTTGAGCATCAGACTGATGAACCGCAATGGTTGGCCCTTCTGCCAGAATATTCAACTGTGCATCGGTCACCAGCGTCGCGATTTCAATTATGCGATCGCGCTCGGGATCTAGCCCCGTCATCTCCAGATCGATCCAAATCAGGTTGTTTTCATCTGCACTCATGCTATTTTCCCCCCTTCTTGTCTTACCTGCCGCGGTAGGTTAACTAGTATTAATTAGCGTGTATCATAGAGGTTTTGCCCTTCATGGGCGACCAGGAGTCAGCACGATTGAGTAAAAATAAACTCTCCAAAGGTCAGCAGCGCCGCGTAAAGGCCAACCACCAGCGCCGCCTTACAACAACTGCGGAGAAGCCCGACTACGACGATAACCTGTTTGGCGAAACCGCCGAAGGGGTAGTGATCAGCCGTTTTGGTATGCATGCCGACGTGGAAGCCGCCGATGGCGAAACCCACCGCTGCAATATCCGCCGCACTATCCGCTCGCTCGTTACCGGCGACCGCGTTGTTTGGCGTCCGGGTAAAGCCGCCGCTGAGGGCGTTAACGTTAAAGGTATCGTTGAAGCGGTGCATGAACGCACCTCGGTTCTGACGCGCCCAGACTTTTACGACGGCGTAAAACCGATCGCCGCGAATATCGATCAAATCATTATCGTCTCCGCGATTCTGCCGGAGCTGTCGTTGAACATCATCGACCGCTACCTTGTTGCTTGCGAAACGCTCGACGTTGAGCCCTTGCTGGTATTGAACAAAATCGACCTGCTGGACGACGAAGGCATGGCGTTTGTTAATGAGCAGATGGATATTTATCGCAATATTGGTTATCGCGTACTGATGGCCTCAAGCCATACGCAAGACGGCCTGAAACCGCTGGAAGAAGCGCTAACCGACCGAGTCAGCATCTTTGCTGGGCAGTCTGGTGTGGGTAAATCGAGTCTGCTCAACGCATTACTGGGGCTGAATGACGACCGCATCCTGACCAATGATGTTTCGGATGTTTCAGGTTTGGGGCAGCACACCACCACGGCAGCGCGTCTGTACCACTTCCCGAGCGGCGGCGACGTCATCGACTCCCCAGGAGTGCGCGAATTTGGCCTGTGGCACCTCGACCCGGAACAAATCACTCAAGGCTTTGTCGAATTCCACGATTACCTGGGTCACTGCAAGTACCGTGACTGTAAACATGACACCGATCCGGGCTGCGCTATCAGGGCTGCCGTCGAGGATGGGAAGATTGCTGAAACCCGTTTCGAAAATTATCACCGTATTCTGGAAAGCATGGCGCAAGTAAAAACGCGTAAAAACTTTTCTGAGACGGATAATTGAGAGTTATACACTAAATCATTCAAGTCGCGTCACGGCGGCAAGTATGCGGATGCGGCTAACGCCAAAGCGGCTTGAAAGATGACGGGTATATGATTTTGCCGACTGACATTTTTACTAACACTCGCTAGAATCGGCCGCTTTTCTGTTTAAGATCCGGCATTCGTCGTCGGATCAGGAACGACACATAATGGCCTGGAGGCTACCTTGTTAAACTCGTTTAAACTTTCACTGCAATACATTCTGCCTAAACTGTGGCTTACGCGTCTCGCAGGCTGGGGTGCGAGCAAACGAGCGGGATGGCTGACCAAACTGGTTATCGATCTGTTCGTAAAATTCTACAAGGTCGATATGAAAGAGGCGCAAAAGCCAGACACCGCCAGCTATCGCACCTTTAACGACTTCTTCGTCCGCCCACTGCGTGAAGACGTGCGCCCGGTCAACACCGACCCGAACGTGCTGGTGATGCCAGCCGATGGCGTTATCAGCCAGCTAGGCACGATTGAAGGCGACAAAATTTTACAGGCGAAAGGCCACAACTACTCGCTGGAAGCCCTGCTGGCCGGTAACTACATCATGGCCGACCTGTTCCGTAACGGTTCGTTTGCCACCACTTACCTGTCGCCGCGCGACTACCACCGCGTACACATGCCGTGTAACGGTATCCTGCGCGAAATGATCTACGTGCCGGGCGATCTGTTCTCTGTGAATCACCTGACCGCGCAGAACGTGCCTAACCTGTTTGCCCGTAACGAGCGCGTTATCTGCCTGTTCGATACCGAATTTGGCCCAATGGCGCAGATTCTGGTCGGTGCGACCATCGTTGGCAGCATTGAAACCGTCTGGGCGGGTACAATTACCCCGCCACGCGATGGCATTATCAAGCGCTGGACATACCCAGCGGGCGACAGCGAAGGTTCCGTTGCGTTGCTGAAAGGCCAGGAAATGGGCCGCTTTAAACTGGGCTCTACGGTTATCAACCTGTTTGCGCCAGGCAAAGTGAAGCTGGTTGAACAGCTACAAAACCTGTCTGTCACTAAACTGGGTGAACCGCTGGCAATCTCTGGTGAAGCAATCGCCGAGCCAGAAGCTGTAGCTGAACCCGCCGTAGTTGCTGAACCTGTCGTGGTTGTCGAGCCTGTTGTGGTGACGGAACCCGAAGTGGTTGTCGAAACGACCATCGCTACCGAGACGGAAGCGAAGCCAGCAGCCGAGCCGGAGGTTGCTCCGCAGGCTGACGAAAAGAAAGAGCGAAGCTAATAACTGAATAAGGGTCTGATGTGCGCCTGATTATCACTTTACTGATGGCCTGGTGCCTCAGCCAGGGGGCGTACGCAGCGACGGCCCCCAACGCCCGACAAATCGCTCAGGAACTGGAGCAGGCAAAAGCGGCTAAACCCGCCCAGCCGGACACCGTTGAGGCGCTCCAGTCCGCCCTCAGCGCGCTTGAGGAGCAAAAAAGCTCACTTGAGCGTGCTGCGCAATACCAGCAAGTTATCGACAACTTCCCCAAACTCTCCCAAACGCTGCGTAATCAGCTCAATAACTTGCGCGATGAACCGCGTCAGGTGCCAAATGGGATGAGCAGCGATGCGCTAAACCAAGAAATCCTGCAAATCAGCAGCCAATTGCTGGAAAAAAGCCGCCTGGCGCAGCAGGAACAAGAGCGTGCCCGTGATATTGCCGACTCACTCAACCAACTGCCGCAGCAGCAAACCGACGCGCGCCGCCAGCTCAACGACGTAGAGCGCCGGATAGGCACGCAGTCGGGCAATACCCCGCTGGCGCAGGCGCAAAACCTTAGCCTACAGGCCGACTCCAGCCGTTTAAAAGCGCTGGTCGATGAGCTTGAACTGGCGCAACTTTCAGCCAATAACCGCCAGGAACTGGCGCGTATGCGCTCGGAGCTGGCGCAAAAGCAGAGCGAACAGCTCGATGCCTACCTCCAGGCGCTGCGTAACCAGCTCAACAGCCAGCGCCAACAGGAAGCGGAACGAGCGCTGGAAAGCACCGAACTGCTGGCGGAGAACAGCGAGAACCTGCCGCCGGTAATTGTTGACCAGTTTAAAATCAACCGAGAGCTTTCTCAGGCGCTTAACCAGCAGGCTCAACGTATGGATCTGGTGGCGTCCCAGCAGCGTCAGGCCGCCAACCAAACCTTACAGGTTCGCCAGGCGTTGAACACACTGCGCGAACAATCCCAGTGGTTGGGTTCTTCGAACTTGCTCGGCGAAGCACTGCGCGCCCAGGTTGCGCGTCTGCCGGAGATGCCAAAACCGCAGCAGTTGGACACTGAAATGGCCCAGTTGCGGGTACACCGTTTGCGCTATGAAGACCTGCTCAACAAGCAGCCGCAGCTACGTCAAATTCACCAGACAGATGGTCAAGCGCTCACCGGCGAGCAAAACCGCATTCTCGAATCTCAGTTACGCACTCAGCGTGAACTACTGAACTCGCTGTTACAGGGCGGCGATACGCTGATTCTCGAACTGACCAAACTGAAAGTGTCCAATAGCCAACTGGAAGATGCGCTGAAAGAGGTCAACGAAGCGACTCACCGCTATCTGTTCTGGACGTCCGATGTGCGCCCTATCGACTTCAGTTGGCCGCTCGAGATTGTGCAGGATTTGCGCCGTCTTATCTCACTGGACACCTTCAGCCAGTTAGGTAAAGCCGTCGCGATGATGCTCACCAGCCGCCAAACGTTGTTGCCGTTGTTCGGCGCGCTGCTACTGGTAGGTTTTAGTATCAGCTCGCGTAAACACTTTACGCGTTTTCTGGAACGTTCCAGCGCCCGCGTCGGTAAAGTTACCCAGGATCACTTCTGGCTCACACTACGCACGGTGTTCTGGTCAATTCTGGTGGCGTCGCCGCTGCCGGTTCTGTGGGCGACGCTCGGCTACGGGCTTCAGGAAGCCTGGCCGTACCCGCTTGCCGTGGCGATTGGCGATGGCGTGACCGCCACCGTGCCGTTGCTGTGGGTGGTGATGATTTGCGCCGCCTTTGCCCGCACTAACGGCCTGTTTATCGTCCACTTTGGCTGGCCGCAGAACCGTGTCGCGCGCGCCATGCGCTATTATCTGATGAGTATCGGGCTTATCGTGCCGCTGATTATGGCGCTGATCATGTTCGATAATCTTAACGATCGCGAGTTCTCGGCGTCGCTTGGCAGGCTCTGTTTCATCCTGATTTGCGGCGCGCTGGCGGTGGTTACGCTGAGCCTGAAACGCGCCGGTATTCCGCTGTATCTCGACAAAGAAGGCAGCGGTGAAAACCGGGTCAACTTGATGCTGTGGAACCTGATGATTGGCGCACCGCTGGCGGCTATTTTTGCCGCCGCCGTGGGTTATCTCGCCACCGCACAGGCGCTGCTGGCGCGCCTGGAAACCTCGGTGGCTATCTGGTTCCTGCTGTTGGTGATTTACCACGTTATTCGCCGTTGGATGCTTATCCAGCGCCGCCGGTTGGCGTTTGATCGCGCCAAACATAAGCGCGCCGAAATGCTGGCTCATCGCGCCAGAGGCGAGGAGGAAGCACACGCCAGCAGCCTCGAAGGCTCCGCAGAAATAGACGTTAGCGAAGTGGATCTCGATACCATCAGCGAGCAGTCATTGCGCCTGGTGCGTTCGCTTCTGATGCTGGTTGCGCTGGTGTCGGTCATCATCCTGTGGTCAGAAATTCACTCGGCGTTCGGCTTCCTTGAAAACATCTCGCTGTGGGACGTCACCTCAACCGTACAGGGCGTGGAAAGCCTGGAGCCGATTACGCTCGGCGCGGTGCTGATTGCGATTCTGGTGCTGATTATCACCACGCAGTTGGTGCGTAACATGCCCGCGCTGCTTGAGCTGGCCATTTTGCAGCACCTGGATCTCACGCCGGGTACAGGCTACGCCATCACCACCATCACCAAATACATCCTGATGATGATTGGTGGACTGATGGGCTTCTCGTTATTGGGGATTGAGTGGTCGAAATTGCAATGGCTGGTTGCCGCACTCGGTGTCGGCCTCGGTTTTGGCTTGCAGGAGATTTTCGCCAACTTTATTTCGGGCCTGATTATCCTGTTCGAAAAACCGATTCGTATCGGCGATACGGTCACCATTCGCGACCTAACCGGCAGCGTAACGCGCATTAACACCCGCGCCACCACAATCAGCGACTGGGACCGCAAAGAGATTATCGTGCCGAACAAAGCCTTTATCACCGAGCAGTTTATCAACTGGTCGCTGTCGGATTCGGTCACTCGTGTGGTGTTGAGCATCCCAGCGCCGTCGGATGCTAACAGTGAGGAGGTCGCGCAGATTCTGCTCACCGCCGCGCACCGCTGTTCGCTGGTTATTGATACGCCAGCGCCGGAAGCCTTTTTGGTGGATTTGCAGCAGGGGATTCAGATTTTCGAACTGCGTATTTATGCCGCTGAAATGGGCCATCGTATGCCGCTGCGCCACGAGCTACATCAGTTGATACTGGCCGGTTTCCGCCAGCATGGCATCGATATGCCATTCCCACCATTCCAGATGCGTCTGGAGACGATGGATGGCCGCAAAACGGGCCGCACGATGACTTCGGTTGGCAAAACGCGCCAGCCTGGCAGTTTGTAATTAACCGGGGGATTTATCCCCCGGTACTTTCCCGCACAACCAGCGTGACCGGCAGAATCTCATCCGCCGTCGTGACTCCGTCTAACAGCAACCCCACTGCCCGATAGCCCAGTTGGTGCTTATCCACGGCGATTGTCGTCAACGCCGGACGGCTCCAGGCGGCGGGGTCGATATCATCAAAACCAACGATGGCGATATCCTGCGGCACACGGAAACCGCGCTGTTCACAGATATTCATCGCCGCAATCGCCGTCACATCGTTATAGGCGAAGATAGCGTCCGGCGGCTCCGCCAGCGACAGCAGTTCATTCATCGCCGCCACCAGCGACTGGTTGGTATCCACCAGCGGCGAGGCAATCACCTCATACTCTGGCGGCATCATCATTTGCGCCTCATACAAAGCCTGGCGATAGCCCTTTTCACGCTGGCGAATGCTGTAATGGGTGGCCGTGCTGGCGAGAAAGGCAATACGTTTACGCCCAGCGTCAATCAAGTGGCGCGTCGCCAGATAGCCGCCGCGCAGGTTATCCACATTGACGCTGGGTATATCAGGAGCCCACAGATCCACCAGCACCATAGGAAGCTGAGCTTTCTGCACTGCCATAATCAGCGAGCTTTCAAAGTAACCGGCACAAATCAGCGCATCAGGGTGATGCAATGCAATCTGTTCTTCAATGTTGTCGCCAGGGCCAATGGAAAGAAAGCTCATGGCGATCCCCTTTTCACGGCAATGATCTTCGACACCGAGTAGTAAGAGGGAGTAAAACGGCAGCGCGCGGGCAATATCATGCTGGCGATGCAGTAAAAACAGCACGCGTTTTACTTTCTCACCACGCAGGCGCGAAAAGTCGTAGCCCATCTCCTGCGCCACCGTGATAACACGCTGTCGAGTCTCTTCTTTTAAACCTGGCTGCCCTTTCAGCGCGCGAGAAACCGCAGCAACGGAAAGCCCACACGCCTCGGCAATACTTCTGATCCTGACCGGCTTCGTCATGACGCTCCCATAAAAGAAACATGATTTTGTTCACTATAGATTTATGTGCTTTTCATCGCAACGCTGGATTCTCTGACAGGGAGATCATCATCAATACACTATGGATTATGCCGCTATCTGCATGAAAAATACTGCTCACTTTGCCGGTAAACACGATCGCATTCACGCTTCACTCATCATTCACTTCCCCTGGAAACAGGTTAATTTCTAAAGTAACAGCATCTTGTTTACTAGAAATGAGGTTGTCTATGTTACCGGGAAAAGGCGTTAAACAAGGGAACTACCTGCTTTCCTGCATCTGGTTTCTCTTTTTCTTTATCTGCTGGGGCGCGTGCTTTCCCTGGCTATCGCTGTGGCTGACAGAAAAAATCGGTATCGACTCAACGCAGGTAGGGATGGTGTATACCTGCATCGCGATTGTCGCGGTCGCCTTTCAGCCTGTCTTTGGCGTGCTGGCCGATAAGCTGAACTTTCGTAAACACCTGATGTGGATGCTGGCAGGCTTGATGATCGCCTTCGCTCCGTGGTGGATCTGGGTATTCGCTCCGCTACTCAAAATCAATATTGTTGCCGGAGCGTTGGCCGGAGGCGGTTTTATCGGCCTGGCATTTGGCTGCGGCTGCGGGATATGCGAGGCATGGATCGATAAAGTCTCGCGGCTGGAAGGTTTTGAGTTTGGTCGCGCCAGAATGTGGGGAGGCATCGGCGCAGCAGTAGGGACGTTTATCTCCGGCAAACTGTTCGCGATTAACCCCGATTACATCTTCATCATGGCCAGTTGCGCTGGGCTGGTGTTAGCGATTCTGCTGTGCTTCTTTCATCCAGGCCAGCAGGGACTGGCTGGCGAGCTTAATCCGCAGCGGCTGAAAATCAACCGTGGCGATGTCCTCTCACTGCTACAAACCCGCCGTTTCTGGTTTCTGGTGCTGTATATGGTCGGCGTCGGCGCAGTCTATGAAACCTACGATCAGCAGTTCGCCGTCTACTACAGCAGCTTCTTCGCCACCCGCGAGCGTGGAGCAGAAGTGTTTGGCTACCTCTATACCGCACAGATTTTCCTTGATGCGCTAACCATGTTCTTCGCCCCGGCAATTGTGAACCGCATCGGCCCGAAAAATGCGCTGCTGTACTGCGGCTTTATCATGGCATTTCGCATTATCGGCAGCGCAATGGCAACCGGCCCGATTCTTATCTCCACCATGAAGCTACTGCACGGCTTCGAAAGCTCGATTTTAATCATCGCAACGCTGAAATATATCTCCGCCAACTTCGACTGGCGACTCTCCGCCACCGTTTATCTGATTGGCTTCCAGTTTGCCAAACAGTTCAGCCAAATTTTTATGAGCACTGGCATCGGCAGCATGTACGGCTCAATGGGCTTCAAAGAGTCCTACGCCATTCTCGGTGTGATTGCCCTGTCCTTCACCGTGATTTCTATCTTCACACTCTCGGGCAGCCGAGTTTTACACCCCACGCCCGTCGTATAACCGTGTTATTAAGGATCTGATATGTCTTCACTATTTTCTGTAATTGAAAACGGCATCACCCTGGTTTTCGACCTGCAAGACAAAGCCCGCCTGCTGCACTTTTCCGCCCTGCCGTTCAACGCCGAAACCCTGGGCCAGAACGCCGATGAGCTATCGCGCTTTAACCTGGTGGAAGTAAATATCTCTGGCCTCGATAAACCGCTGGAACGCCACGGAGCCGGTTTTACCGCCACCGCGCCAGGTTATACGCTGCGCTATCGCCAACATCAGGACACGCATAATGCCGAGGGCCGCAAACTGGTTTTCACGCTGTTCGATGCCGAAACGGCGGCAGAGGTGGAGGTGCACTACCAGTTTTACAGCCAGCTTTCACTGCTGCGCAGTTGGAGCGTTATCCGCAACCTCAGCGATAAACCGTTTACCGTTGAGTACCTTTCCAGCTTCGTGATTAACGGCATAGAAAAAGAGAGCGCCAAAAACTGGGGCGATAACTTCACGCTGCATATTCCGCACAATAGCTGGACGCGAGAACTACAGTGGCGGCAATACACGTTTGATGAGTTAGGCTTTATGCCCTGCATTCAAAAAGGATTACAGCGATCGTCAAAGCCGCTGCATTACAGCAACACCGGAGCGTGGTCGAGCAAAGAGTATTTGCCGATGGGCTACCTGGAAGACCGCGACACCGGCACAGGGCTGTTCTGGCAAATTGAGCATAACGGCTCATGGCATTGGGAAATTGGCGACCAGGCAAATCACTTGTATCTGCAATTGGGCGGACCAAATGAGTTCTATCATCACTGGTTTAAAGACCTTCAGCCCGGCGATGAATTTTGTTCCGTACCGGTTGCGGTAGGCGTGACGCAGGCCGGTTTTACCGATGCCATCGCCACTCTCACTCAATATCGCCGCCGTACCCGCCGTGAAAATGAGGATAACCAGCGGTTAGGGGTTATCTTTAACGATTACATGAACTGCCTGTTTGGCGACCCCACCACCGAGAAACTGTTACCGTTGATTGATGCCGCAGCCGAGGCGGGCGCAGAATATTTTTGTATCGACTGCGGCTGGTACGATAAAGGTGAATGGTGGAACGGCGTCGGCCAGTGGCAGCCCAGCGCGGAACGCTTCCCGGAAGGAATTCAGTACGTTATCCGCTATATCCGCGATAAAGGCCTGATTCCTGGGCTTTGGCTGGAGCTAGAAGTGATGGGAGTGAAATCCCCCAAACTGGCGGAAACCGACGACAGTTGGTTCTTTATGCGCCACGGAAAACGTGTATTTGATCGCAGCCGTTACCAGCTAGATTTTACCAGCCCGGCGGTGATTCACCATGCCAATGAGGTTATCGACCGGCTGGTAACCCAGTACGGCGTGGGCTACATCAAAATGGATTACAACATTGAACCGGGGATCGGCACGGAGCAGCACGCCGATAGCGCGGGCGATGGCCTGCTGAAACATAACCGCGCCTGGCTTGCATGGCTGGATAGCGTCTTTGCGCGCTATCCGCAATTGATTATCGAAAACTGCGGCAGCGGCGGCTTGCGTATGGATTACGCCATGCTCAGCCGCTGTTCTATTCAGTCCACCAGCGATCAAGAAGATTACCTGAAATACGCCACCATCGCCGCCAACGCACCGACCGCCGTCACGCCGGAACAGGCCGCTATCTGGTCTTATCCGTTACGTGATGACGACGAGCAGGCGGTGATCTTCAACCAGGTGTCAGCCATGCTGCTACGCATTCACCAAAGCGGCCATTTAGCAGAACTCTCTGAACCCGGTTTCCGCCAGGTACAGGAAGCTATCCGCTATTACAAAACGCTACGCCAGCATATCAATACCGCGCTGCCGTTCTGGCCGCTGGGGCTATCGCGTTTTAACGACGAATGGGTATCGCTGGGAATGAAATCGACGACAGGAAAGACATGGCTGGCGGTCTGGCGGCGAGAAGGCGCTGAGGATACCTGCGCACTGCCACTTGCTGGGCTACGCGGTCGCGTGGTGCAAGGCTATCCCTCGACAGTGCACCACCCGATAAGCTGGCAAGACGATCGCGATGTATTGATGGTGACAATGCCACCGCGATCGGCCGCTATCTTTGAGATTGTGCCGTAAACAATAGGCCTGATAGCACTGCGCTATCAGGCCTAAGCATTGACATCAATGAGTTGATGTTAAAAAAGAACGCCAGGCTGGCGGCGGCGGTAGTTTTCATAAATCGCCATCGCCAACAGCGAGAAGAAAACAGGCCCGCCAACCATCCACAGCGCGCTGCTCCAGTCTCCAGCTTCCATCACTGGCTGAATCACGGTGAAGATGTTGGCAAAGGCCACGACCAAAACAACCATACCGGTCGCCACAAGCGTTGACAGCCTGCTGTTGAAGATAACAAACGGGCGCTCAAGTTCCTGTTTTGCTTTGAAGAATGGGAAGGCTAACGCCAGGAACAGGTACGGCAACGTCATTGAAACGTTCGCCATCAGCGTCAGTTTGTTATAGAACACCGAGGCGGTATCGCCACCAAATGACACCAGCAGAATAAACAGGCTGACCAACGCACACTGCATCCACATCGCCGTAGATGGCATACCATTTTCATTCAGGCGAGTCATCGACGCAGGCCATAGCGCTTTTGGCGTCCCCTGGATAATCGCTTTCAGCGGTGAATAACTCAGGGTGAAAAACGCGCCGGTATAGGCGAGGAACATCGACAACCCCGTAATACGCGCAAACCATACGCCTACCGTGGCAGCCATCTCTGGCGGCAGGTGCATTGCGTTGCCTAACGTTGCGCCCAGGCTTGTCATCAGCACATAAGTGATGTTGCCGAGGTTAACGGAGTGGTCGCTTAAAATGAGCTGCCAGTTACTGCTAACGCCCCATAAAAATATCGCCAGTGAATATCCAATGGAAATAACAATCGCCGCAAAAATAATTCCTTTGGCAAAGTTCTTTTCCGGTTTTTCCGTTTTATCAACCAGACCGCCGACGGCTTCAATACCGCCATAGGCAAAAATAGCAAAGACGACAAAGGATAAAACCGCCAGTCCAGATTGATAACCTGGGTTTGGTGAGGTCGTAAAATTAATAGGTTGCGCAAAATGGCCACCATTTAATAACAAAATGGCCATACTGACTAACAATAAAACTAAGTTCAGGCACATCACGGAAATACCACCAACGGCAGTAATACGGGCGATTTTATTAATGCCCTTCACCGCCACCGTCGTGACCAGCACCATCCAGAATACTGCCAACAGACCGACAACCTGAGTGGACGCAAGCCCCGCAAAGCCCCAGCGCTGGGTCATATCTGCGCCAAATACGAAGGTCGAAAACGGAACCCAAATCTTAGCCGAGGTGCTAACCATCCAGATAACGTAGGAAGAAAACCACATAAACGTGCCAATAAAAGCGTAGCGCGGGCCAACGCTATTATTCATCCAGGAATAGATGCCGCCTTCTTCTTTTCGGTAGGCCGCGCCCATTTCAGCCATCATTAAGGCAAATGGAATAAAGAATAATAATGCAGAAAATATATACCAAATGATGGCGCTATAACCCATCAGGTAAAACGCGGAGGGGCTATTGGCAAAACCAAAAACGGACGTAAATATCATGAGGATGAGGCCTATCAGGCTCATCTTTTTTATCGATGGGGTCATTTGACCATCCTTTATTGCGGATTATTTTTACGCATCAACAACAAAGCCCATACCGCAGCTTGCAACCGCAAGGCAGTAACGAGATAGACGCGAGAATTGACCGGCGGGATAATAGCAAACGTTCAGAAAGTTATTGTGGCAAATAGCGCGAATCTAAACATAAATAACCAAAAAAATGGCGCATAAGCGCCATTTAATATTGATTACTGGTCTATTTTCAGACTTATGCCCGATCAACGCTAAACGCCAGCACTTCAGACAGCGTCTCTGCCCCTAGCGCCAGCATAACCAGACGGTCTACGCCCAGTGCGACGCCGGAACAGTCCGGCAAGCCTGCGGCCAGTGCGTCCAGCAGGTTTTGATCGATGGGCTGTTGTGGCAGGCCGCGCGCCGCGCGCTTACGGTTATCCTGCTCAAAACGCTGCTGCTGCTCACGGGCGTCGGTCAGCTCATGGAAACCGTTCGCCAGTTCCATGCCCTTGAAGTAGACCTCAAAACGCTCGGCAACACGGTGATCTTCCGCGCTAATCTGCGCCAGCGATGCCTGGCTTGCCGGGAAGTGATAGACAAACGTCGGGCGCTCTTTACCGATATGCGGCTCAACACCGAAAGTGAACAGCATTTGCAGCAGCGTATCGCGGTCTTCTTCGGTATCCGCGATGTTGCTCAAATCGAGCTTCGCCGCCGCTTCACGCAGCTGCGTTTTGTCTGCCGATAGCGGGTCGATTTCCAGATAACGCTGGAAAGCCTGTTGATAGGAGAGGCTCTCCGCCGGTTGGCACTCCAGCACTTGCTGTAAAAGATCATCGACTTCGTTGATCAGACGATACATATCAAAGTGCGGGCGATACCACTCCAGCATGGTGAACTCTGGGTTATGGTGGCGTCCCATTTCTTCGTTGCGAAAGCTACGGCACAACTGGAACACCGGGCCACACCCTGCCGCCAGCAGGCGTTTCATGTGGTATTCAGGGCTGGTCATCAGATACAGGTTAATTCCCTCGGAATGACCGGGACCGACGAAGCGAGTTTCAAACGGGACCATATGTACGTCAGTCACCGTCGCCTGGCTCATGCAGGGCGTTTCCACCTCTAGTACGCCGCGATCGGCAAAGAAACGACGAATCTCCGCCATCAGAGCCGCGCGTTTTAACAGATTAGGGATGGATGCGCTCGGCTGCCAGGTTGCCGTCTCGCTCATGGTTTTTTCTCCGATTTCAAACAAGGGCACGAAGTCTACTCGCAAGCGGCAAATGACACAAATTTTGCCCAGTAATTTCACCTACGCCGCAGGCGAACATTTTTTTATGTAATTCCACAACGTAGTTAATCAACTACAGTGATAAATAAACCGCACAGAACGACAAAAAAATCGAACACATCAAATTTCCTTAACCGGCGTGCGGGTATACTGATTTACCCATAAAGGAGCAGTGGATACGCTTTTACTACAGGCGCGTAATCTCCCCGCGTAGCCCGTGGTGAAATAACAAAAATCTGGAGGAATGTCGTGCAAACCTTTCAAGCCGATCTTGCCATTATAGGCGCAGGCGGAGCTGGATTACGCGCTGCTATCGCAGCTGCCCAGGCTAATCCGAAAGCCAAAATCGCTTTGATCTCAAAAGTTTATCCTATGCGCAGCCATACGGTTGCCGCTGAAGGTGGCTCCGCCGCCGTCGCACAGGACCATGATAGCTTCGAATACCATTTTCACGACACCGTCGCCGGTGGCGACTGGCTTTGCGAGCAGGATGTCGTCGATTACTTTGTTCACCACTGCCCCACAGAAATGACCCAGCTTGAGCAGTGGGGTTGCCCGTGGAGCCGCCGCCCAGATGGCAGCGTCAACGTGCGACGCTTCGGGGGGATGAAAATAGAACGAACCTGGTTCGCCGCCGATAAAACCGGCTTCCACATGCTGCATACCCTGTTCCAGACCTCCTTACAGTTCCCACAAATCCAACGCTTTGATGAACACTTCGTCCTCGACATTTTGGTGGATGACGGGCAGGCCCGTGGCCTGGTCGCCATGAACATGATGGAAGGGCAACTAGTGCAAATCCGCGCTAACGCGGTAGTGATGGCAACCGGCGGCGCAGGCCGTGTGTATCGCTACAACACGAACGGCGGCATTGTCACCGGCGACGGGATGGGCATGGCGCTGAGCCACGGCGTTCCGCTGCGCGATATGGAATTTGTGCAGTATCACCCAACCGGCTTGCCTGGCTCCGGCATCCTGATGACCGAAGGCTGTCGTGGTGAAGGCGGCATTCTGGTTAACAAAGATGGCTACCGTTATCTGCAAGATTACGGCATGGGGCCAGAAACCCCGCTTGGCGAGCCGAAAAACAAATACATGGAGTTGGGTCCGCGCGACAAAGTGTCTCAGGCCTTCTGGCATGAATGGCGCAAAGGCAACACCATCTCCACGCCGCGCGGCGATGTGGTTTACCTTGATCTGCGCCACCTCGGCGAGAAAAAACTGCTGGAGCGCCTGCCGTTTATCTGCGAGCTGGCGAAGGCTTACGTCGGCGTAGACCCAGTGAAAGAGCCGATCCCAGTACGCCCAACCGCGCACTACACTATGGGCGGTATCGAAACCGACCAGCAGTGTGAAACGCGTATTAAAGGGCTGTTCGCCGTCGGTGAATGCTCCTCCGTTGGCCTGCACGGCGCAAACCGTCTGGGTTCCAACTCGCTGGCCGAACTGGTGGTCTTTGGTCGTATGGCCGGTGAGCAAGCGATGGCGCGCGCCGCAACCGTAGGCGAAGCCAACGGCAGCGCGCTGGACGCGCAGGTTAACGATATCGAAAACCGTCTGAAAGCGCTGGTTAACCAGCAAGGCAGCGAAAGTTGGTCGAAGATTCGCGACGAAATGGGCCTGTCGATGGAAGAAGGCTGCGGCATTTACCGTACGCCAGAGTTGATGCAGAAAACCATTGATAAGCTTGCTGAATTGCAGGAGCGCTTCAAACACGTACGCATTACCGATACCTCCAGCGTGTTCAATACCGACCTGCTGTACACCATTGAGCTGGGCCACGGGCTGAACGTTGCCGAGTGTATGGCGCACTCCGCAATGGCGCGTAAAGAGTCGCGCGGCGCACACCAACGTTTAGACGAAGGTTGCACCGAACGCGATGATGTCAATTTCCTCAAACATACCCTCGCCTTCCGCGATGCCGACGGCACGACTCGCCTCGACTATAGCGATGTGAAGATCACCACCCTGCCACCGGCAAAACGGGTGTACGGTGCCGAAGCAGAAGCGGCCGAGAAGAAGGAGACGGCGAATGGCTGAGATGAAAAATGTCAAAATTGAGATTGTGCGCTACAACCCAGAAGTGGATAGCGCACCGCACAGCGCTTTCTATGACGTGCCTTACGATGAGCAAACCTCCCTGCTCGATGCGTTAGGCTACATCAAAGATAACCTCGCGCCGGATCTCAGCTACCGTTGGTCATGCCGTATGGCTATCTGCGGCTCTTGCGGCATGATGGTCAACAAAGTGCCGAAGCTGGCCTGTAAAACCTTCCTGCGCGAATACCCGAAAGGCCTGAAAGTGGAGGCGCTGGCAAACTTCCCTATCGAGCGCGATTTGGTGGTCGATATGACGCACTTTATCGAGAGTCTGGAAGCGATTAAGCCGTATATCATCGGCAACCCACGCACGCCAGATCAGGGGCCAAATAAGCAAACACCAGCGCAGATGGCGAAATACCATCAGTTCTCCGGCTGTATCAACTGCGGTCTGTGCTACGCCGCCTGCCCGCAGTTCGGCCTGAATCCTGAGTTTATCGGCCCGGCGGCGATTACGTTGGCGCACCGTTATAACGAAGATAGCCGCGACCACGGTAAGAAAGAACGTATGGCGCAACTGAACAGCCAGAATGGCGTCTGGACTTGTACTTTTGTCGGCTACTGCTCCGAAGTGTGTCCAAAACACGTCGATCCCGCCGCTGCCATTCAGCAGGGCAAAGTAGAAAGCTCGAAAGACTTTCTTATCGCCACCCTGAAACCACGCTAAGGAGTGCATGATGACGACTAAACGCAAACCCTATGTACGGCCAATGCCGTCTACCTGGTGGCGAAAACTACCGTTTTATCGCTTCTATATGCTGCGTGAAGGCACGGCAGTGCCTGCGGTGTGGTTCAGTATCGTGCTGATTTACGGCTTGTTTGCACTGAAGCACGGCGCTGAAAGCTGGGCGGGCTATGTGGGCTTTTTGCAAAACCCAATTGTGGTGGTGCTGAACCTGATTACCCTCGCCGCCGCGCTATTGCATACCAAAACGTGGTTTGAGCTGGCGCCGAAAGCCGCCAATATCATCGTGAAAGGCGAAAAAATGGGGCCAGAGCCGGTTATCAAAGGGCTTTGGGTAGTGACCGCCGTGGTCAGCGTGGTGATTCTGTTTATCGCCCTGTTCTGGTAAGGAGACTGGCATGATTAACCCTAATCCAAAGCGTTCCGATGAACCGGTATTCTGGGGGCTATTTGGCGCAGGTGGCATGTGGAGCGCGATTATCGCTCCGGTGATGGTGCTGCTGGTTGGTGTGCTGCTGCCGCTTGGCCTGGCGCCAGACGATGCCTTCAGTTACGAGCGAGTGCTGAGTTTTGCCCATAGCCTGATTGGCCGCGCATTTATCTTCCTGATGATTGTGTTGCCGCTGTGGTGTGGGCTGCACCGTATTCACCATGCGATGCATGACCTGAAGATCCACGTGCCGAACGGGAAATGGGTATTCTACGGGCTGGCTGCCATTCTGACGGTGGTAACGTTGGTCGGTGTGCTGTTTATCTAGTGCAAGCCGCGCCGGATGGCGGCTTTGCCTTATCCGGCCTACAGGATATCACCCGTAGGCCCGATAAGCGCAGCGCCATCGGGCACAACTCCTCGTTAATGCGCGCTCAACTTCAACCCGATAATCCCCATCACAATCAGCGCCAAGCTGGCGATACGCATCGGGCTTGCCGATTCCCCTAACAGCAAAATACCGGTGATAGCCGCACCGACTGCGCCAATCCCCGTCCACACTGCATAGGCCGTGCCTACCGGCAGGCTTTTCATCGCCCACGACAACAGCGCCATGCTGACCACCATCGCAGCGACGGTGATAACACTTGGCACCAGGCGGCTAAAACCATGGGTATATTTCAGGCCGACAGCCCAAACCACTTCCAGAAGACCTGCGACAAAGAGAATTAACCAGGACATATTGGCTCCATTAATGGGGCCGTCCCCGAATGCGATACGCTTACGGGTCGTCCCGTAAGGTGTTGGAAAGTTGCCCACCAGTATAAACAAGGGCACGAGCGATGAAAAGAGACGGTACGACGAGATTGCGTACCGTCGCACAGGCTTATTGCTGGGCTTTGGTCGCCGCACCAGAAATCGCGCTACCACCATCCGAAATATCTTCACCGATACCTCGAGTGGTATTGCAGGCGGTTAATACAGAGGAAAAGACCAGAACCGTAAAAAGAGCGGCAATTGTTTTTTTCACCATAATGTCATCCTTAAGTGCCAGTTTTCGTTATCGTGCTTCATAAGCATAGACAACTTCATCCAGCATGTTGGATCTCAGTGATTTTTTTCGGACAAAAATACAGCGGGATGGGGTAATGCGGAAGCTGGCGCAGCACTGATGCTGCGCCGGACGGCTTAATGCATGAATTACTTCACGCGAGATACGTATTCGCCAGAGCGGGTATCTACTTTGATCACTTCGCCAATCTGTACGAACAGTGGAACTTTAACCACTGCGCCAGTAGACAGAGTTGCTGGTTTGCCGCCAGTACCTGCGGTGTCGCCTTTCAGACCTGGATCGGTATCAACGATTTCCAGCTCAACGAAGTTCGGCGGAGTCACGGAGATCGGCTGACCATTCCACAGGGTCACGATGCATTCAGCCTGGTCCAGCAGCCATTTTGCGTTATCGCCAATCGCTTTCGCGTCAGCAGACAGTTGTTCGAAGGTTTCGTTGTTCATGAAGTGCCAGAACTCACCGTCGTTGTACAGGTAAGTCAGGTTCATATCGACAACATCTGCACCTTCCGCAGAGTCGGTAGATTTGAAGGTTTTCTCTACGCGAGTACCGGTCAGCAGACGGCGCAGTTTAACGCGCGCAAACGCCTGGCCTTTGCCTGGTTTTACGAATTCACTGGCTTCGACAGCATAAGGTTCGCCGTCCATCATGATTTTAAGACCAGCACGAAAATCGTTGCTATAGTAAGTCGCCATAAGGCCCTCTGAAATTGTTAAATGGTAGCTAAGCCACAAAATGGCGCATATTGTAACCCGAAATACCCCATCCAGAGAAGATTGGTTAGTGCAACTTGCCGATGTTCTCACCGATCCAGATGAACTATTACGTCTTTTGAACCTGGACGCTGATGAAAGTTTGCTCGCTGGCCGTGAGGCTAAGCGTCTTTTCGCCCTGCGCGTTCCGCGCGCATTTGTGGCGCGAATGGAAAAAGGCAACCCCAACGACCCGCTGCTGCGTCAGGTACTGACCTCGAAAGAGGAATTTATCGCCGCGCCCGGTTTTTCCACCGATCCACTGGAAGAACAGCACAGCGTCGTACCTGGTTTGCTGCATAAGTACCATAACCGTGCATTGTTGCTGGTGAAAGGTGGCTGTGCGGTGAATTGCCGTTATTGCTTCCGCCGCCACTTCCCGTATGCCGAAAACCAGGGCAACAAGCGCAACTGGCAAGCCGCGCTGGATTACATCAACAGCCACCCGGAATTGGATGAAATCATCTTCTCCGGCGGCGACCCGTTGATGGCAAAAGATCACGAGCTAGACTGGCTGCTCAGCCAGCTAGAGGCGATGCCACACATCAAGCGCTTACGCATTCACAGCCGTTTACCAATTGTGATTCCGGCACGTATTACCGACACGCTGGTTTCTCGCTTCGAACAGTCGCGGCTGCAAATTCTGCTGGTGAATCATATTAACCACGCCAACGAAATCGACGACGCGTTCCGCTCAGCGATGGCGCGTCTGCGTAAAGCCGGGGTGACGCTGCTAAACCAGAGCGTGCTGCTGCGCGGGGTGAATGACAACGCACACACGCTAGCAGACCTCAGCAATGCGCTGTTTGACGCGGGTGTCATGCCCTATTACCTGCATGTGCTGGACAAAGTGCAGGGCGCGGCGCACTACCTCGTCAGCGATGATGAGGCGCGCAATATTATGCGGGAACTGCTGACGCTGATATCCGGCTATATGGTGCCGAAACTGGCGCGTGAAATTGGCGGAGAACCGAGTAAAACGCCGCTGGATTTGCAGTTGCGTCAATCGTAAAAGGGCGGCGGTGCAAGGCAAAAATAAAACGGCAACGCCCGTTGCCGTTTTTACCTTCTCCCCACGGGAGAGAGCCGGAGTAAGGGTATTAGCCCTCACTTAATTCAGTTCGGGCACTTATAAACCTGGCCGTTCATTTCGCTGTCGGTTGGGACAAAACTGGACAGCAGGCCTTGTGTTGGGCTGCTTACGCCATAAATCACGTTACCGCCCAGTTCGGCTGCATGGTTACGCAGCGCGTTCGCAGCACCGCGCATAGAGCCGCCTTCAGCGCCCTGCTGCCCGGAAAGCCAGTTACCCTGCGCACCGGTTGCGGTCCCCAGCAGTTGGCACTCCGCGCCCGGCTTATCTTCCACGAAACGGACGTTCTGCCCGCCAGCGGTCAGCTCCGTAGTAGAGCTACAGCCAGCCAACAGCAGCGCTGCGCCAACAATCCCTGCCAAATATTTTACCTGCATGTTATTCCCCATAATCAATGAGCTGGACGCATGTCGTCCGTGTGTAAACCTTATACTAAAAAGATGACCAAAAGAAAAACCCCCGAACATTTCTGTTCGGGGGTTTCTTGTTGCTATGGGGTATAGCGCACGATTACATCATGCCGCCCATACCGCCCATGCCACCCATGCCGCCAGCAGCACCTAAGTCAGGAGCATCGCCTTTAGGCAGGTCGGTCACCATGCATTCGGTGGTGATCATCAGGCCCGCAACGGAAGCCGCGTACTGCAATGCAGAACGGGTTACTTTGGTTGGGTCCAGGATACCGAAGTCGATCATGTTGCCGTATTCTTCAGTTGCTGCGTTGTAACCGTAGTTACCTTCGCCCGCTTTAACTGCGTTAGCGACAACAGACGGTTCTTCACCGGCGTTGGTAACGATTTGACGCAGTGGAGCTTCCATTGCGCGCAGCGCAACTTTGATACCCACGTTCTGGTCTTCGTTCTGAGCGGTCAGGCCAGCCAGTTTCGCTGCAACGCGAACCAGAGCAACACCACCACCAGCAACCACGCCTTCTTCTACCGCAGCACGGGTCGCGTGCAGGGCATCGTCAACGCGTGCTTTTTTCTCTTTCATTTCAACTTCGGTAGCCGCACCGACTTTGATTACTGCCACACCGCCAGCCAGTTTCGCTACGCGCTCTTGCAGTTTTTCACGGTCATAGTCAGAGGTTGCTTCTTCAATCTGCTTACGGATCTGAGCAACACGGCCCTGAATTGCGGCTTCTTCACCCACGCCATCGATGATGGTGGTGGTGTCTTTGTTGATAACAACGCGTTTCGCCTGACCCAGGTCTTCCAGAGTTGCTTTTTCCAGCTCCATACCGATCTCTTCAGAGATAACAGTACCGCCAGTCAGGGTAGCGATATCTTGCAGCATCGCTTTACGACGATCGCCGAAGCCAGGTGCTTTAACCGCAGCCACTTTCACGATGCCACGCATGGTGTTAACCACCAGAGTCGCCAGCGCTTCGCCTTCAACGTCTTCAGCGATGATAACCAGTGGTTTACCTGCTTTCGCAACGGCTTCCAGAACTGGCAGCATTTCGCGGATGTTGGAGATTTTCTTATCAGCCAGCAGGATGAACGGGCTTTCCAGTTCTACTGCGCCAGTTTCTGGTTTGTTGATGAAGTATGGGGACAGGTAGCCACGGTCGAACTGCATACCTTCAACCACGTCCAGCTCATCTTCCAGACCAGTGCCGTCTTCAACGGTGATAACGCCTTCTTTACCGACTTTATCCATCGCTTCTGCGATCAGTTTACCTACGGTTTCGTCGGAGTTAGCAGAGATAGTACCTACCTGAGCAATGGCTTTAGAGTCGGAGCATGGTACGGACAGGGCTTTCAGCTCTTCAACAGCGGCGATAACCGCTTTGTCGATACCACGTTTCAGATCCATCGGGTTCATACCCGCAGCAACAGCTTTCAGGCCTTCGGTGATGATGGACTGTGCCAGTACGGTCGCGGTGGTGGTACCGTCGCCTGCAGCGTCGTTCGCTTTAGAGGCAACTTCTTTCACCATCTGCGCGCCCATGTTTTCGAATTTGTCTTCCAGTTCGATTTCACGCGCTACGGATACGCCATCTTTAGTGATGGTTGGCGCCCCGAAAGATTTGTCCAGGACAACGTTACGGCCTTTTGGACCCAGGGTAACTTTTACTGCATCTGCCAATACGTTTACGCCGCGCAGCATTTTCACACGAGCGTCGTTACCGAATTTTACGTCTTTAGCTGCCATTTCTTCTATTCCTCAAATTCGTTTATGCACTGCATCCTTCAAGCTGTCTTGATGCAACTCGAATGATTTCGCGCATACGTTACGTGCTTAAATTACGCTTCAACAATTGCCAGGATGTCGCTTTCAGACATGATCAACACTTCTTCATTGTCGATCTTCTCAGATTTCACGCCATAGCCATCGTTGAAAATCACGATGTCACCAACTTTAACGTCCAGTGGCTGCACAGTTCCGTTTTCCAGAATGCGGCCCTTACCGACAGCGATGATTTCGCCACGCGTTGATTTAGCTGCCGCAGAACCGGTCAGAACGATACCGCCAGCAGATTTGGTTTCAACTTCTTTACGTTTGACGATCACACGATCATGTAACGGACGAATACTCATTGATAGCTCTCCTTTGAGAAAGTCATTATCAGTTATGGGTGACGCCGGGCCGAATACGGTTTTCCGGCTAGTGCCAGAGAGATGGGGGTAGTTATTTTGGCCTTCAAGGGGGCAGCTTAAAAAAAATTTTGCTCAAGGGCTTAATCACGATAAATCGCTGAAATATCGACCTACAACAGCACAATGACGAGGGACGCCGCGCCACAGTGCCATGGTAAAATTACGCTCTTTGCCGCAGCGTGGAAGAGGGTCATGACAGGACTAAAACAAGAGCTAGGGTTAGCTCAAGGTGTGGGGTTGTTATCAACGTCGCTACTGGGGACTGGCGTTTTCGCCGTTCCGGCGCTGGGAGCACTGGTTGCCGGGGACAACAGCCTATGGGCCTGGCCGGCATTGATTGTGCTGGTCTTTCCCGTGGCTATCGTTTTTGCCTTGCTGGGGCGGCATTTCCCTAGCGCAGGCGGCGTCGCGCACTTCGTCGATATGGCATTTGGCCCTCGGCTCGCACGTGTTACTGGCTGGCTATTTCTCTCGGTTATCCCGGTCGGCCTACCCGCCGCGCTGCATATCGCCTCTGGCTTTACCCAGGCGCTGTTTGGCTGGCACGGCTGGCAACTGCTGTTGGCTGAAATGGCCACGCTGGCGATTGTCTGGTGGCTTGGCTCGCGCGGCGCTAGCTCCAGCGCCAACCTGCAAACGCTGGTTGCACTGATGATTGTCGCCCTGCTGGCGGCTATTTGGGGTTATAGCGATATCAGCCTCACGGCGATTCCATTCCCGGCACTAAACGCCATTGATAGCGCGCAATTGTTTGCCGCACTGTCGGTGATGTTCTGGTGCTTCGTCGGCCTTGAAGCATTTGCGCACATGGCTTCGGAGTTCCGCCATCCAGAGCGGGATTTCCCGCGCGCCCTGATTATCGGCCTGCTGCTGGCAGGCGTTGTGTACTGGGCATGCACTGCGCTGGTGCTGCATTTCCATGCCTACGGCACGGCAAACAGCGCAGCCGCCTCGCTGCCCACTATTGTGGTACAACTGTTTGGCGTTAAAGCGCTGTGGGTCGCGAGTGTGGTCGGCTTTCTGGCCTGTTTCGCGAGCCTCAATATCTATATTCAAAGTTTTGCCCGTCTGGTGTGGTCGCAAGCACAGCACCAGCCTGGCAGCTATTTGGCGCGCCTTTCCTCCAACCTTGTGCCGCGCAACGCCCTCAGCGTGGTGATCGGCAGTTGCATGGTGAGCACACTCGCGAGCTACTGGCTGAATATTAATCTCGATGCGCTGATCATCTACGCCAACGGTATTTTCATCATGATTTATCTGCTGTGTATGCTGGCGGGCTGCAAGCTGTTGAGCGGTCGTTATCGGGTGCTCTCCGCCGTAGGCGGTGTGCTGTGCCTGCTGTTGCTGGCGATGGTGGGCTGGAAAAGCGTGTACGCTATCGTAATGCTGGCGGGGCTGTGGTTATTAATGCCCACACGGCGCGTGGCTGCGGCATAAAAAAAGCCGGATAGGTATCTAATGCTGGTCAGTTAAGGGGATTTCTACTTTTAGTATCGCTGCTAGTTGCTGTCTTTGAATGAATAGCCTGTGTTGCTGAAACCGATGAGTCCCCGATGGAAATCGGCGAGCCGGAGAAAGGAAGACAAGGTCAGACCGCCAGGGATGGCGGGATGAGGCGAACCGAGACAGGATGTCGAGTTTCGCCGGGCCGCAGGCTGGAGTTCGCAGGCGAGCGTAGTGCGAAGCACCGATTTCCCTGCGGGGCCGAGGGGATTGTCAAGGGGGACTCGGCAGTCCCCCTTGGCCCGTTCACAGGAACAGAGGCGTCATGTTCTACAAAACATCTGGTGAACGGAATGTGGCGCTTAACTGGCAAGCATTACGGATAGATATCCGGCTTTTTTCGCATGGTGTTATTCAGTCAACGCCATTACGGACGGTCGTCATCTTTATGGTCAATCTGCCCTGGACGGTCGTCTTTACGCTGATATTCACCGTCAAAGGTCTGCCCGCCGCTCTCGCCTCCGGCAAAACCACCGCCAGGCATACGGCCAAAGTGCAGGTGCGGCATCAGTTTCAGCGTCAGGCGTTTTTGCACTGGCGGCAGCAACACCAGCAGCCCCAGGAAGTCCGTAAAGAAACCAGGCAACAGCAGTAACAAGCCAGCGAGGATCAGCGATACGCTTTTAATCATCTCTGCCGCAGGGCTTTCACCCGCCTGCATTTTCTGTTGCATCAGCACAAAATTCTTAAAGCCCTGGTTACGCACCAGCGACATACCAATTATCGAAGTGAAAATAACCAGCACTAACGTCAACAGGACGCCAAAGACATGGGCGACCTGGATAAAAATGGATATCTCAATGTAAACATAGAGAAATATGGCAATTAACGGTATCCAGCGCACTGGCCTCTCCTGTCATTAAATAACGCATTCGCAATGGCTCACGCGCCACCGCATTTTCATTAAATGGTGGTGAATTATTCTTTTTCAATCAGAGCTAGCTATATTTTTGTCAATGATAGTCAAGCGGTGATTTGTTTCACAAATCGATAATTCTTACGCACTTCGCCTGATAATAAGTGATCCAAATTACGGCAATCCGCTATCATCAGCATATGATCACGGACACCGGGCCGACTAAAGAAATAATCTGCGGTCAGAAAAGCGCATGACCACAAAAATCCTGCGTATTTGGTGAAATCATTGGCAGCTCGCAAAAAGAAGGTTCACATGCTAAACAACATTCGTATCGAAGAAGATCTGTTGGGTACAAGGGAAGTTCCTGCCGACGCTTATTACGGCGTCCATACTCTGAGAGCGATTGAAAACTTTTACATCAGTAACAGTAAAATCAGCGATATCCCAGAGTTTGTTCGTGGGATGGTTATGGTAAAAAAAGCAGCGGCCCTGGCGAACAAAGAACTACAAACGATTCCCAAAGGCGTCGCAAATGCCATCATTGCAGCATGTGATGAAGTCCTGAATAACGGCAAATGCATGGATCAATTCCCGGTTGACGTCTATCAGGGCGGCGCGGGGACATCT
This sequence comes from Kluyvera fluvialis, assembly GCF_059725275.1. Taxonomy (NCBI): domain Bacteria; kingdom Pseudomonadati; phylum Pseudomonadota; class Gammaproteobacteria; order Enterobacterales; family Enterobacteriaceae; genus Kluyvera; species Kluyvera fluvialis. The sequence continues at coordinate 4,463,829 of NZ_AP046142.1, forward strand.
GTCAACATGAACACCAACGAGGTATTGGCAAACATCGGTCTGGAACTGATGGGCCATCAAAAAGGCGAATACCAGTACCTGAACCCGAACGACCACGTGAACAAGTGCCAGTCTACCAACGATGCCTATCCAACCGGCTTCCGCATCGCGGTATACACCTCTATCGTCAAACTGGTTGATGCCATCCATCAACTGGGTGAAGGCTTCCAGCGCAAAGCCACCGAATTCCAGGACATTCTGAAAATGGGCCGTACCCAGCTTCAGGACGCAGTACCGATGACCCTCGGACAGGAATTCCATGCCTTCAACGTGCTGTTGAATGAAGAGACTAAAAACCTGCTGCGCACAGCGGAGCTGCTGCTGGAAGTGAACCTCGGCGCCACCGCTATCGGTACGCGCCTGAACACGCCAGACGGCTACCAACAGCTGGCGGTGCAGAAACTGGCAGAAGTCAGCAACCTGGCGGTTGTTCCGGCGGAAGACCTGATTGAAGCAACTTCTGACTGCGGCGCTTACGTCATGGTTCACAGCTCGCTGAAACGTCTGGCTGTGAAGATGTCGAAGATCTGTAACGACCTCCGCCTGCTCTCCTCCGGCCCACGCGCGGGTCTGAATGAAATCAACCTGCCAGAATTGCAGGCCGGTTCATCTATCATGCCAGCCAAAGTGAACCCTGTAGTGCCAGAAGTCGTCAACCAGGTGTGCTTCAAAGTCATCGGCAACGACACTACCGTGACGATGGCATCAGAAGCCGGTCAGTTGCAGTTAAACGTGATGGAACCGGTTATCGGCCAGGCGCTGTTTGAGTCTATTCACATCCTGACCAACGCATGCTACAACCTGCTGGAAAAATGCATCGACGGCATCACCGCCAACAAAGAAGTGTGTGAAAGCTACGTCTACAACTCTATCGGTATCGTCACCTACCTGAACCCGTTCATCGGCCACCACAACGGCGATATCGTCGGTAAAATCTGTGCCGAAACCGGTAAGAGCGTGCGTGAAGTGGTACTGGAGCGAGGTCTGTTAACGGAAGCGGAGTTGGATGACATTTTCTCCCCGCAAAACCTGATGCACCCAGCGTACAAAGCGAAGCGTTATACCGATGAAAGCGAACAATAGTCTGTCAGACTAACGCCATTGAGGCATGTCATGATGACATGCCTTTTTTATTTCTATAATTCACAAAAATACAACAAATAAACATCAACCTGTTAAACAAGGAAGGCTAAAATGTTTGGAGCAGAACTGGTCATTGTGCTTCTTGCCATCTATCTGGGGGCGAGGCTCGGCGGCATCGGCATCGGCTTTGCCGGTGGCTTAGGCGTGCTGGTGTTAACGTTAATATTCCAGATAAAACCCGGCGCGATTCCGTTCGACGTTATTGAAATCATCATGGCGGTTATCGCGGCGATTGCTGCCATGCAAGTCGCAGGCGGGATGGATTATCTGGTCAGCCTTGCCGAACGAATGCTACGGCGACACCCTAAATACATCACCTTTCTGGCTCCGCTCGTCACCTGGTTTATGACCGTGTTGGCTGGCACAGGGCACACCGCATTTTCAACATTGCCAGTCATCACCGAAGTGGCTAAAGAGCAAGGCATTCGCCCTTCTCGCCCGCTTTCTATTGCCGTGGTCGCCTCACAAATTGCCATCACCGCCTCGCCGATTTCAGCGGCAGTGGTGTTTTTCGCCGGGATACTCGAACCGCTAGGCGTCAGCTACCTCACGCTGCTCGCAATATGCATTCCCGTGACGCTGATTGCCGTTCTGTTAACCGCTGTAGTATGTAACTTCCTCGGCTGTGAACTCAAAGACGACCCGGTGTATCAAGAGCGCCTGGCAAAAGGTGAAGTGAGCCTGCGCGGCAGCCAGGTGTTTGAGTTAAAACCTCATGCCAAACGCTCGGTGCTGTTTTTCCTGCTCGGGATTGTGGCAGTCATGTTCTACGCGACCGCAATCAGCGACACCGTAGGGCTGATTCAAAACCCGATTCTGCCGCGTAACGAAGCCATCGTCGTGTTTATGCTGACTATCGCCACCTTGATTTGCGTCACCTGCAAAATCGACACCGGTGAAATCCTCAACGCCAGCACGTTTAAGTCCGGTATGAGCGCCTGCGTATGCGTGCTGGGCGTCGCCTGGCTGGGCGATACCTTCGTAAAAGCCCACATTGCCGACATCCAGGCTATCGCCGGTGATCTGCTCAACAGCTACCCGTGGCTGCTAGCGGTGGTGCTGTTCTTTGCCGCCACACTGCTTTACTCCCAGGCGGCAACGACAAAAGCGTTAATGCCTGCCGCGCTGATGCTCGGCGTTTCACCGCTCACGGCGATTGCCTCGTTTGCAGCAGTTTCTGCGCTGTTCGTCCTGCCAACCTATCCAACGCTGCTGGCGGCGGTTGAAATGGACGACACCGGCTCAACCCGCATCGGCAAATATGTGTTTAACCATGCCTTCCTGATCCCCGGCGTTATCGCCATTACTCTGTGCGTCATCCTCGGGTTTATCTTCGGCGGCTTTATGCTGTGACCCGCGCTCGCATGTAAAATAGTTAAAAGTCGGGTCGCTCTGCGGCCCGATTCTCTCAACCCTCCGTAACCGTCATGCTATAGTGCCTCTTTTCATCGATACGAGGTTTACAATGAGCACTCCCGACACTGTTGTGGTTCTCTGTACTGCTCCGGATGAAGCCACCGCCCAAGATCTGGCGGCCAAGGTGCTGGCAGAAAAACTCGCCGCCTGCGCCACGCTTTTACCCGGCGCGACTTCGCTGTACTACTGGGAGGGGAAACTCGAACAGGAGTACGAAGTGCAGATGGTGTTTAAAACCAATCTCTCCCACCAACAGGCGCTACTGGACTGTCTGAAGTCTCATCACCCGTATCAAACGCCTGAATTGTTAGTGTTACCCGTTACTCACGTAGATGTTGATTATCTCTCATGGCTCAACGCATCCTTACGCTGATCCTGCTGCTATGCAGCACGTCGGCCTTTGCCGGGTTATTTGACGCACCCGGCCGCTCTAATTTTGTTCCCGCTGATCAAGCGTTTATCTTTGATTTTCAGCAAAACCAGCATGATGTAAACCTTAGTTGGCAGGTCAAAGACGGCTACTATCTGTATCGCAAACAGATAACCGTGCATCCCGCGAACGCCAGCATCGCGCCGTTGCAGTTACCGAGCGGCGAGTGGCATAACGATGAGTTTTACGGCAAAAGCGAAATTTATCGCCAGCACCTGACCGTGCCGGTAGCGCTCACGCAAGCCTCGCCTGGCGCGACGCTAACGGTAACCTACCAGGGCTGCGCCGACGCGGGCTTCTGCTACCCGCCGGAAACCAAAACCGTGCCGTTGAACACCGTCGCGGCTCAGGTGCAAACGCCTCCGCTCGCCGCAGGGGAGCACGCAGACCTTCCTTTCAGTGCGCTGTGGGCTTTGCTGATAGGCATTGGTATCGCCTTTACCCCTTGTGTACTGCCGATGTACCCGCTGATATCCGGCATTGTGCTCGGCGGTAAACAGCGGCTTTCTACCGCTCGCGCGCTGCTGCTGGCCTTTATCTACGTGCAAGGTATGGCGCTGACCTACACCGCACTGGGGCTGGTTGTCGCGGCAGCCGGAATGCAGTTCCAGGCGGCGCTCCAGCATCCGTACGTGCTCATTGGGCTATCGGCGGTGTTTATTCTGCTGGCGCTCTCGATGTTTGGTCTTTTTTCGCTCCAACTGCCGTCGTCGTTACAAACTCGCCTGACCTTAATGAGCAACCGTCAACAGGGCGGCTCAGCGGGCGGCGTATTGGCAATGGGCGCGATTGCCGGGCTTATCTGCTCGCCATGCACCACCGCTCCGCTCAGCGCCATTCTGCTGTACATCGCCCAAAGCGGTAACCTGTGGCTGGGCGGCGGCACGCTGTATTTGTACGCGCTCGGCATGGGCTTGCCGCTGATTCTGGTCACCGTGTTTGGCAACCGTCTGCTGCCGAAAAGCGGGCCGTGGATGGCGCACGTTAAAACGGCCTTTGGCTTTGTTATCCTCGCCCTGCCGGTGTTCTTGCTGGAGCGTATCATCGGCGACACGTGGGGATTACGGCTGTGGTCGATGTTGGGCGTGGCGTTCTTCGGTTGGGCATTTATCACCAGCCTGGGGCTGAAAAAGCCCTGGCAGCGCATCGGGCAAATTGTGCTGCTGGCGGCAGCGCTTATCAGCGTACGGCCACTACAGGACTGGGCTTTTGGCACTACCGTCGCGCAAGCGCCTCAGCACCTGAATTTCACCCGCATCACCAGCGTCGAAACGCTGAACCAAGCGCTGGCGAATGCTCGCGGCAAACCGGTAATGCTGGATTTGTACGCCGACTGGTGCGTGGCCTGCAAAGAGTTTGAGAAATACACGTTTAGCGCCGAATCCGTACAGCAAACGCTGAAAAACACGGTGCTATTACAAGCGGATGTCACCGCCAACAGTGCGCAGGACGCCGCACTGCTCAAGCATTTACAGGTTCTGGGGCTGCCTACGATCCTCTTCTTCGATGCCGAAGGGAACGAGCAGCCCGCCGCACGGGTGACAGGCTTTATGGATGCCGCCGCGTTCAGCGCACATTTGCGCAATCGCCAACCGTAGACAACACTTTTAGACGGAAAACCGTCGGCAACGGAGGAGAATACCGTGCAACGCGAAGACGTACTGGGGGAAGCCCTACAGCTCCTTGAACAAGAAGGGATCGCCAGCACCACGCTAGAAATGGTCGCCGCCCGCGTGGACAGACCGCTAGACGAGCTACGCCGTTTCTGGCCCGATAGCGAAGCATTGCTGTATGACGCGCTGCGCTATCTTAGCCAACAAGTGGAAATCTGGCGTCGCCAACTGATGCTGAACGACGAAATGACGCCAGAGCAAAAGCTGCTGGCGCGCTACACCGCATTAACCGAATGCGTCAGTAATAACCGCTATCCTGGCTGCCTGTTTATTGCGGCCTGCACCTTCTACCCGGACGCAGAGCACCCGATTCATCAGCTTGCCAATCAGCAAAAACAGGCGGCGTTCCACTTCAGCCATGAGCTGCTCACGCAGTTAGAAGTGGATGATCCGGCGATGGTTGCCAAGCAAATGGAGCTGGTGCTGGAAGGCTGTTTAAGCCGGATGCTGGTTAACCGCAGCCAGGTTGATGTCGATACCGCACACCGTCTGGCGGAAGATATCCTGCGCTTTGCCCAGTGTCGCCAGGGCGGCGCGCTGACCTAAGCAAGCACTCTCGCCCACACAAATGTGTGGGCGTAATGAACGCGGTAGCGATAAGATTTGCGCAAATATGACAAAAAAAGTGCAAATCGCCGCAAAGTTAAGCAGTTGAACGGTTTTCCCTGAAATTTGGTTGACTGCCGTAGGCGATTACGGTTTAATGCGCCTCGTTGCCCGGATAGCTCAGTCGGTAGAGCAGGGGATTGAAAATCCCCGTGTCCTTGGTTCGATTCCGAGTCCGGGCACCACTATTTAGTTTCATGACGTCTCTATGAGTCCTGAAACGTTAAAAAATCAGTTAGTTACAAAGAGCCTGGAGTATCTATAGATACTACCAGATTTTTTGACATCCATAGTTTTTGGGGGCTTAATTGGGGGCCCGTCGGTTCGATAAACTATGGAGCCCCCACTATGTCACTCACCGATACCGCCATCCGTAATGCAAAGCCGCTTGATAAATCCTGGAAGCTCAGCGATGCGCAGGGGTTATACCTGCTGATTAAACCCAACGGCTCTAAACTCTGGCAACTCAAGTACCGTTTTGGCGGTAAAGAGAAAAAGCTGGCGTTTGGCGCTTACCCTGCCGTAACACTTGCAAACGCACGTAAGATGCGCGAGGAAGCCCGCTCGGTATTGAGCGCAGGCAACGATCCCAGCGTGAAAAAGCAGCAGGAGAAGTTTGCCCGTAAAAGCGGCAACACTTTTGAAGATATCGCCCGTAAATGGGTAGCGGGTAATACCCGCTGGAATGAGGCCCATGCTGCCAAAGTCCTGCGCTCGCTGGAATTGCATGTTTTCCCATTAATCGGCAAATTCCCCGTCGCCGACCTGAAAACTGCCGATCTGCTAATCCCGCTGCGGGTAGCAGAAAGAAAAGGCACGCTGGAAACCGCCGCCCGCATCCAGCAGCGCACCACGGCAATCATGCGCTATGCAGTGCAGGAGGGGCTAATCGACAGCAATCCGGCTAACGATCTGACCGGAGCCATCGCGCCGCCGCCGAAAAACCACTACCCTGCCCTGCCCTGCCCTGCCCTGCCCTGCCACTGGAGAAAATACCGGAGATGTTGGGGCGTATCGAAGTCTATTCCGGCAGGCGCAGGGGAAGGATACAACTATTGGTTTATGGCGGCAATAAATCCTCTCAATCGCACTTTTCATGCAGTCAGAGTCTGGTAGTCGAGCGCGCACATCAGGTATAGTTAACTATATGATTTAACTATAGAGAAACGATTATGGATTTTTTAACAAGTACCTTTCTGTCAGGGTTACTTTATGATGGATTAAAGGTAGGAGCTACGATTAGCGCGGCTTGGCTGAAAGATTCTCTCAAAAACTGGATCATTGACGATAATATTGCCCAGATAATGGCAGATAAAGTCACTCAACTGGATATAAACGATGATCTCAGTGGAAAGGCCATAAAAACTCGGATTGATAACGATCCTGAGTTTCTAAAACTATTAATGGAAATTAAAACAGCGCCACGAACCATCACCCATATCAGTACACATCATGGTAATGGTGATATTGTGCATGGTGATAAAATCATTAATAGCTAAGAGTAAGGTCATCAGAAATGAATAACGAATTTCACCCTTCACATCACGGTTCTGGTGACATTGTCCTTGGCAATAAATTTATATACCCACCAGATCTTAATCCTGAAAATCTATACCCTATCGCAGAAGATATTTTCAGAATGATCCGTGATAATAATATTGCCTCAGCAAAGACTGTTATAGACACTATAAAAAAATTACCTGCCACACCTGTCGCAAAACAGTTTGTAGATGCATTAAATACAGCAATTCTTGCATCAGAAAATACTTTACCTTCTGATTTTAATGAACTGTATTCACTTACCAGAGAAGATGATTTATCGGACAAACTAAGAGATATTGTGTTTTCCGTTATTATGCTTATAGAGTTCAAAGATAATAATAATGAAAATGCGATAGCTATATATTCACAATCACCAAAGAAAAAATATTCACTCATGTTTTATCTTCAGTGCCTTGCAAATGAAGACGAAATCAACGAGTTCTGGAACCGGAACCGACCTCTAATTGGTGCGGATGAACTTTATGCAATATCTATAGGTATCAGCCGAGTAAAGAATCAAGCATCAGCAAAAAATTTTGCAACACTCTTAGTTAAAAAAGCACCAACACCTACAAATTCGATCCTTCTTAATTATATTACCGTACTGGAACTTACAGAAAAATATCATAATATAGATTTACTATCTCTGGATAAAGACGTCTATAACAAAATAATCAATTGTATTGATGATACGCTCTCATTCTCAGAAACATACCCAGACAATAAATGGTTGATTTACTCTTTAAGTAATTTAGTTATGTTGGTTAAAGCAAATCATTATCAACTTATTCAAACAATAATTAAATATAAAGATAAAATATCAGCCATTAGCCCATCTGTTACTGACTTTGTGGATCTGATATTCTCTATTAATGAAACAACACCTCTCACTTTACGGGACATTAAAGAAGATAATGAGTTAACATCAGGCTGCCTGATTGTATTACTAGAGGCCGCAGCAAAAGGATCGTATATTAAGGAGAATATAAAAAAGCTTATTCTGAATACTAATTTAAAGCAAGATGACCATATTAAAAATTTTCCTTTTAACTATCAACTCATATTGCTGAAAGCTAAGTTATTACTAAATAACAGTAATGACCACATTAATAGAAAAAGAATCAAAGAAGATCTTGCTATTTTCATTCCATTAGCACATAAAGATAAAAGTTCTCTTTCCGGTAATGGATTAGTTAATTTATGCGATGATCTACTCTGGCTGGATCTTGCTAAAGAGTGTTGTGATCTTCTCGAACCCCGTTTACCTGAAAATTTATGGCCGTCACGTTTAGTTATAGCCTATTTTGAATCACTTATTCGTGCAGAAAAACTAACTACACTGACAGAATATCTAAATATATTAGATAAAACATTATGGGATCACTACATATGGACCTTTCAAGCCAGAATATATATTGCATATGACAATTGGTCTCAGGCAATAATAGCGCTGGAAGAAGCCATTAAGAAAAATAATAATAACTCATACCCTTGGATTCTATTGATCCGCTGTACTTTAAAAATTGCTCCAGCTACAACCATTACTATTCTTGACAGAATACCGAAAACCGTTTTCTTATCTTTTGATGCTCATGTTTTGTCATTATTAGGACTTATCTCAGAAAAAATAGACCCCCATTTTTCAGAAAAAATCGTTGCCGAACAATTTATCAACTCACCTAAAGAATTTGCCCCTATTTTTTTAAAGATATATTTCTCTTCTTTAAACGGTCATAAAAATAAAAAAGCTAGCGAAATAAACACACAATATCCAAATAATATAATCAGGGCTATAAAATTAAGCCGTAATGGAGAGGAAGAAGAAAAGGTTATTGTTGATATAATGCCTGACCAAGAACAGGGAGCCCTATTGTCTGTTCACACTGAATACGGGGATCTCCTTGCTAATTTAGCGATAGGTGAGGAAGCTGTTTATGTCATGGATAGAATAAAAATAATCGAAGAACTAAATCCTTATCATGTTATATTCAGGTATGCACTAAATATTACTTCTGAAAAACCAGATATTAACTTCCCGATTAAACGAATTGAAGTTCCTTCAGATCCAGAATTATTGTTTAAAAAGATAAAAGAAGAATTTTCTCAATATGATCTTCCATCAAGAGAAGAACATATTATCAACTGTGAGAATGTACCTTTATATCTTAAAGCTAATGAACTTGAAAAAGGAAAGCCTGTAAAATCTATTTTGCAGCTACTAACCTCTCAGATAGTCAATAAATCTTTATCTTTCCCTGAAGGGGAAGTAGAGCATCCAGAAAAATTCATTACAGATATTCATGGCATCGTTTATTTCGCTTTAACTCGTGCAGACATAACATTATGCAAAAGCAAATACAAACTAGTAATTACAAATGAGACTAAAGCTTGTATTGATAATTGGTTAGCTGAAGTTGAAGATCCTTCTTACCTATCTATCGGTGTGCGTGATGATCATATTTTTAGGATAACCGCAGAAAACATTCAAAGCTCAACAGCATCCATTCGCGAAGCTCTGAATAACTTACTTAGTTACTGCGAAATTCACTCAGTTCCGGTAAATAATACGCCAGATACATTATTCAATGTAAAAGAGTTTTTAGACACATCAGTCTATTCTACTATTAAATATGTTCTGTTCACAAAAACGCCATATTTTATTATTGATGCCACCTTTAGTGCCTTGATAAAATCTTTAGATTCTGAAATAAAATTAGTAAATGCGATACTGTTCACATCCCATCTCCTGGAGCATCTACCGCAATCTATTAAATTAAACAATTTCCAATACCATGTAGAAACTTACCTTCCTATGCATATAAGCTGCAAGGATTGTATTGCATTGGCAAATTCAGATGATGAAAAAAATGTCGCTTTAGTAACCAAAATATTTCAGATGCACTCTAACCCATTTAATAACTTTAACAGTTTATGTTCATTTTTTACCCATGCTATTTCTTTACCATTATTTTTAGTTTATATCAATCATAATAAGGGAAGAAGACCCTTATCCCTGGACAATGCTATAATTGTATTATTCAATACTTGTTGCCAATGTATCATTAATGCCTCTGATGGACGTACCGCAGAAGAACGATTAGTAGCATTTACTAAGTCTATTCTTGAGGACCATATGTATCCTCAAGAATTTGTTTCATTTATTTTTTCAATATTCCGTTTATTTTCACAGGGTCATTTTCTTGATATCAATTATATGAATCTACTGGTGAATAATGCCGACACTACAACAGAATCACTCGAAAACGCCTCAGCTATAGGTAACTGTAGAACCTAATAAAAAATTAATTTATATAATAAATGAGACCAGAGATATAGCAGCTATATTACTAGCTGCTATATCTCACAAAATGTAGTTATAGGAAAACCATTAATAATTTACTTATATATTCCCAACATCACAAATCAGGAATAAACCCTTCCTCCCGCAGAACCTTAATCACCCCACGAATCAGATACGAGTTAGAAAACTTCGCCGTATAGGTACGCGCCCCTTCTTCTACTGGCTGGAGCAGTCCTCGTTCAATCAGCTTACCAAGCTGATAGGTCACCTGCGTCGGCTTCAGGTCAGGTAAAACGGCACGTAGATCGCCCGCTTTTATCGTCCCCAGCTCAACGGCACGTTTCAGAACCTTCGATTCCAGCGGGTTTATCAGCCCTCTCTCCGAGGAAAAATCTATAGCCGGATACAGGATCTTTTCGCTAAGGAAAGCGTGGTTTGTCAGTTGATCGACTTTCTTCAGCTCAGCGGAGATCCCCGAAAGGACATATAAGCACCATTCCTCAAGTCCCTGTTCCGTTCCCTTATCGGCTAACGAAAGCATGGAATAATAACGTTCACGAGCGTTACAGAATACCGCTGTCGGGTTAAGTACCCTGCCACCCGCCTGAACATTAAAACCATATTTGATAAGTAACGCATAGGTCAACAGCCTGACCGTACGGCCATTACCGTTGCCAAAGGGATGTATCCAGCCAAAGCGGTGATGCACCAGCGCAATCTTCATCAGATCATACTTTGGCTTGTCGGCTCGGTTAATAAAAGCGGTCAGTTCTGCCATATAATCAGCAACGCGGATATGATCCGGCGGTAAATGGTCAGACTGCGCGATGCTGACGTTATGTTGCCGGTATGCGCCGGGCGTTTTATCCCCTTCCTGTTGTAGCCCGGCAACCGCCAGGCTATGCAACTCGCGGATAAAATATTCCGTTATGTCGTCGCCATTGCTCAGATATTTGTCGATGTACTCCATCGCGGCTTCAATATTGTTGATTTCTTTAAGCTGGTCCGTCGAACTCTGCGTTCCTTCAACCTTGCTTTCTACATAGTCGGCAAGCGTGGTGTGGTTTCCCTCAATTCTTGCAGAGCCAAGACTCTCCAGCATGTGGAAAACGGCCTTCAACTGTGCAAACAGAATAGGGTGGACATCGGTTTCCAGCCGCAGATGCCGGAGTAACTCCAGTTCTGTCAGCGCATCGACTAATGGGGAGTCAAAGCTCGGGTTCAGAAGTGAGAGTTCAAAGTGATTAAATCGAGCCATGATGTTTAGTTATCTCAACTGGTGCATGACGATATCTCAAAAGTATAGCAAAAATACTAATAGAATCTATAAATTAGAAATATCACCATTTCTGAATATCTCAAAAACCATTGTTCCGACATATCAAATGTAAGTTTGAAAGATGTTCAACGCGGTGGGGGACGGGCTTTGATTGCATAGTGCAGTGTGGATTTTTTAGCGCCGCTATGTGTGGACCTTGAATCGTTATGTGTGGAGTTCCATCCGCTATATGTGGACCCCAGACCGTTATGTGTGGACCTGACTCCACACATAACCAGGCCCCTATTCGCCAAACGCCTTTTTCGTGATAACCATCACAAAAACAAAGCGATTTTTTATGGGGGCTTTAGTGGGGGCTCTGTTTGGTTGTTTCTTCAACAAAAACAATAATAAACAGCATATTAATCGCCGATATGATTCCGAGTCCGGCACCACTATTTAGAAAAACCAGCCTACGGGCTGGTTTTTTGCTTTCTGGGCTCGGTTGCCATCTGGCCTAAAAATACCAAAAAGTACTATCCATTCCGCTTTGTTCCCTTATCCATCACACCGCCTGGTTTACATAGCTACGAGAAGATCTAGTATTGTGGCGCACGTCGATATTATTTTACTGACGATTAAAGCAGTGATATGGAAAGCCCCATCATAAGTACATAGGCAATAGCTAATTGAACGCAGTTACGTTTAATAATTTCAAAAGGTGTCACACCGATAAATCCCGAAACAGCCAGAATAACACCAGAAATTGGTGAGAAACTTCGCCCCAGACTCGCTGCAAAATGTAAAGGTACCAGCATTTTGAAGACTGAGATCCCTGCCCCGCGTGCCACCTCTGCACTCAACGGTGCAAAAGCGTTAAATACGGTAGCCGTCCCCATAATTACCGAACCGAAGAAAATCAGCACACTAAAAAGTACAACCATCAGTATCGCATAATGCCCCTCGCTCGGAATAAAACTAAATAGAGTATCAATAAAACCTATTTTAATTATTCCTGCGACCAGTACCTGGGCGCATAGTAGAATCGAAACCACCGAGATAAACGACTGGCCCATTTGATCAAAGAGTCCAAGTACTTTATCCGTTGATTTCTTCAAATCGAATGTTCTGAAAGAATCTAAAATAAATGCAATAAAGAACGACAAAATAATAGCAGAGACGACATCAATCCTAAATCTCAGATACTCTGGGAAATATCCCTCGACCAGGCTGGAGAAGGTAAACAAAATAATCATCGGCACTACCGGTAACAATGCATAATATCCAGGAATCTGTGAATCAGAGGTTATAACCTGCTCAGTTTGCTGTTCATCTCCGCAACGCTCACCTTCTCTTTTATCCCAATATGCCTGCATAACCATATGAGACACACCAATAACAACAAACAGAATAGCAACGATCGGTATCTGTTTATCTACAAAGAAGGAGAAAAGGTCGTAGCCAGTAATTTCTGAAATCAAGACACTTCCTGAAGCCGATGGCCCATAGTCAATACAGATACCGGAAGCAATAACCGAAGCCACTGCGCCTTTAGAACATCCAATAGAACGCAGTACTGGATACAGCGTTGTTAGCATCAATAACGCTAACCCTGAAGGGCTTGAAATAAACAATGCCAGAATTTGCATCAAGATATAACAAAATCCCAAAAGTACATATTTGGCATTTATTTTCTTCAGTGGAATTATACAAATTTCAACTAGTTTTTGTGATGCACCAATATCATTCATATATCGAGAGAAACCGGCGATGACCATAATTATCAGGCCAAGCTTCGCAATGCTGTCAGAAAACAGATTTTTTATTTCGATAAAAATATCTAAGATTTTTGATCCCGATGAAGCTTTAGTAATCACAACCTCAGGAAAAAACAATGCGGTAATAATGAGTAAGCCGACCCCACCACAAAGAATCACCGCCTGGGCATAGTATTTTTTGGCAATACCAGCACTCACCATCACGATAACTAAAAAAGAAGTCAGCAATACAAATGCCTTGTCCCCAAAGGTCCATTTTACCCCCATTAAGGCAATTAACCCCAGAACAATAACGAACGCTACTCTGGCCTTTTTCAACATAGCATTTTGCATGATCAGCACCTGGATAGTTTGCATTTCCTTTAAGCTATACACTCATAACCTAAAAAACATGTGAAGCTAATCAAAAAATAAAAAAAGAGTAATAAATAGCCAAAAACCACATTTTCACTTTCTATTTTGTGTATATCATTAAAGAAATGAAGCTATAACCAATGAGGAACTATCAATGAGTACAGGTATGTTTGAATCGTGCATCACCGGACACTGGTTTAATGCCGATGCTAAAGCGCTGTGGTCAGATACTGCAACGATACAGTCATGGCTTGACGTTGAAGCCGCACTGGCTCAGGCGCAGGCAAAACTGGATATGATCCCGCAGGATAGCGCGGACTGTATTTCACGGTCAGCGAACGTAGAATCCCTCGATATTGAAGCTATCAAGAATGGGATACGGCAGACTTGCCATCCCTTCGTTCCCGTCCTTAAAGAGTTTGAGCGTATCTGCGGTAAAGAGGCCGCGAAATATATTCATTGGGGAGCCACGACGCAGAATATTTTCGATACGGGTGCAGTATTACAGCTTCGTGCTAGCCATCGCATGATTTCTGACTTTCTTAATAAGACATTGGCGTCACTTAAGGCGCTGGCATCGGACTCAAAAGAGTATGTCCAGGCCGGACGAACTCATGGCCAGCACGCACTCCCCATTACATTTGGCTTTAAAGTTGCAGGCTGGTATGCCGAACTACATCGTATTGAAAACAGACTTTCCGATGCGGCAAAAGAGGCGTTTATGGTCAGCATGGGCGGCGCAGTCGGCACATTTTCGGCAATGGAAGGGAAAGGCCGAGAAGTGCAGGAAGGGATGGCTAATTTACTCGGACTGGCCTCTAATCCCGTACCGGTAAGAACATCTTATGACACCATTGCGCATTATGTTTCTGTTCTTGGTCAGTTAGCGGCCTTCGCAGAAAAAGTGGCGGAAGAGTTTATTTTCCTGCAACGCACTGAAATTGCAGAACTGGAGGAAAGCTTCCACCACGGTAAAGTGGGTAGCTCAACAATGGCCCAAAAGAGGAACCCACAGAATGCTCAAAACCTGGTTGGGCTTGCTCAGCTAATGCGTATACGCGTTCCCGCTGCTCTGCTTTCGATGATTAGAATGAATGAAGGGGATGCAGCTGAAAGTAACGTGATGGATGTCACCCTCCCGGAGGCTGCAATTATCTCGGTATCCATTAGCGAGAATTTGCTGAACCTGATTTCAGGTGTAAATATTTACCCAGAGAAAATGCTGGAAAATATTCGCCTGACCAAAGGGCTTATTCTTTCTGAATCAATTATGATGGCGCTAGCTCAGACTACCGGTCGTTCAGAGGCCCACCATATACTTTATGAAGCGGCAATGTCGTCTGTTGAAAATAAATTACCATTCTCCGACTGCATTCGCCATCAGCTGAATAAAGACAATCTTAATATATCTGTCGATATCGACAAACTCCTCGATGAAACCAGCTATATTGGAGAGGCAGTCAGATGCGTAGATTATGTGCTGGAAAAGTATAAACATTAATCGCTATAAAGCTCGATAATATTATCGAGCTTTATTATTCCCGGTAAGTCAGGCTCTAAACTCTTTAGCCTGCGCCGTAATAAATTCGATATAATCCATGCAGTAAGGATTAACACCATTCATCAATGAGAAAAACATCATTTCATCATAAATGTCGATATCTATATCTTTAACGATAACATGCTCTGGAATGTATTTCTTTAGAGGAAAATCTGGCGTCAGGCACAGCCCAAGGTTTTCACTCACAAAACTCATCGCAATAAGAGAATCAGAAACTTCAGCAACCACTTGTGTCTCTATCCCTGCTGCTGAAAATGCCTTCTTAATCTTCGAGGAAAGAATATTTCTCGGCGTATACATAATCACATTTCTGTAATTGAAATCTTCCAGCTTAAGACTTTCTTTTTTGGCCAGCTCATTATTTTTATGCATCAGACAAACAATTTTCGCCTTTATGATAGGATGCACTGACAGCTCTGAAACTCGGTTATTTATATCGGCATTACCCAGAGCAATGTCTGCTCGCCCTTCTCTAATTTCATTAAGCATATCCACCGAGTTTACGACAGAAAAACTTACCTTCACGCCATTTTTTTCTTTGAGATAACGCGCAGTTAGTGGCGCAAGAAAAGAATATGCAATGGTCGGCGTGGTGATCACTCTAATGGTTTGAGCTGCATGATGTGTCCAGTTATTCTCATCAATTCTTTGCAATGAGGAGAAAATATTTAATATCTCTTCATAGAAAAAGAGCGCTTCCTTGGTCGGCGTAATGCGCCCTTTCTCCCTGATGAACAGGACTTTCCCAGATTTCTCTTCAACACTGGCAATCGCTTTACTGACAGCCGGTTGACTGATCCCCAGATGCTCTGCCGCCTGGGTAGCAGACCCCTTCTCTATCAATGCCTTAATAATTTCAAAGTCCCTGAACGATGCCCAGCGAACCGATAAATTTTTTTTCATGCATTATTCCTACAGCGCAGAGCATTTGTCGAATCCCGGCCACGGTTCATAAGCCTGGCTGGATAAAGTCGTAATACTCATCATCTCTATTTACGTCATACCTGACTTCACCATTATGTGAGAGTCTACCAGAGATGCATAAGCGCGTTGAGATTTTCAGCAATGCGTCCATCCCGCCACTGGGTGCTTTCACTCTTCAGGCTCTGATAAATCCCGCTGTTAACCCTTCTAACACCTAACCAGAGGCGGCTGTACATTTTTGACATAGATCAACCAATCTATACCTATCATACCCACACCGCTTAATTTTTGCTTTTTTTGGTCGCTTTTGTTCTTTCCAATATTTCTATGGAAAGAAATTGAATAATGAAACGCTACAACACCAACAGAATAACCATTATTGCCTTTTCAGCAATACTTCTCCCATTCTTATTAATATGTGTATTTACATATGCATACACCAATAAGTATATTGAAAATTCGTTTGTTAAAACAATGGTTCGCTTCACCGAGAATGAATCGACTAACAGCATTGAATATTCCAGAGATAATATTGCGATGTTGTTCCTGCCGATCTTAAAAAACGTTAATAAGGAAAATCTCAACGCCTATCTCAACGGCGAGAACCAAGAGCTGGAAAGAATCGCCAACACCATTGTCAATTCCACTCCGGCGTTCCGCAATATCACTATCTCAGACGCATCTGGTAAATCAGTTACCTATCCGTTTAGAGTCAGACCAGAAGGCTACAACGTCTTAACTCGCCCGTGGTATCCGAAGGAAACAGAGAAAAATAATGTCATTTTCTCTACACCTTACGTCACTAACGAGAAAAATAAAAAGGATAAAAAAGCCGTTACCGTCAGCATGGGCATCCTGAGCGAAGAGCTGGAGATTATCGGCAATATCGCCTTTGACCTTGATTTAAACGCGATGTCTTCGATGCTGGAAAACATCAATGCACCGTATGCCGGGCGGTTTCGCATCGTATCGCATGATGGCCTCGTGCTCTTAAGCAACAATAAAAGTGAAATTTTAACCCGCCAAATCCCTGACTCATGGCTGAAAGAAATCGAGAATAACAACGAAAACTTCTACGATGAAGCCACCGAAACCTATGTGTTCTACAAAAAATTCAATAACCCAGACTGGGTTGCTATCTCTTATGTGAAAAAAAGCGACGTTGAGAGTGAAATAAATAGTTTCCTTCAAAGCTTTATTATCGTTCTCTTTATTTGTCTAAGCCTGTACCTCACCTTTGTTGTTCTGTTCAGACTGTATCTTGGTCAAATGCTTTCCGTATTTTTGATGGAAGTCAAAGGTATTAATGTCGATGAAACCAAACCTAATTTTGAAGTGCTGTATAAAAACATCAAAGACAATAATACTGAACTCCAGACAGTCAAGCATGATTCAGAAACCGACGCCTTAACGCAGGTCTATAACCGTAAAAAACTGAATGAAGATCTTGCCGCGCTGATAGAAATGAACGATCCGTTCTCATTTACCATTATTGATATTGATAACTTCAAAGTCATCAACGATACCTTTGGTCATGATGCTGGAGATGGCGTGCTGAAATTTGTCAGTAAAGCCGGTAGCCAGGTGATGGGCGATGACTATCACCTCTACCGTTTTGGCGGTGAAGAGTTGGTGGTTCTGTTCCCCGGCAATGATTATGAGGAACATTTCCAGTTAGTGGAGACATGGCGCAAAATCGTCAGCCACAGAACCTGGCGCGAAAGCCCGATGCGGGTGACATTCAGCGCCGGTATCACTATCTGGCAGCCTGGCGACACCGCCGAACATATCCTGAAAACCGCCGATATGCTGCTGTATAAAGCCAAACACGCGGGCAAGAATCAGGTGATGGGAAGCTCGAACTAACCCACACGCTGGCCCATAACAGAAAGGCTCCTCATGCAAACGCCGAGGAGCCTTTATTATTTTTCGGGGCTTAGATAGCCACGCTTCCCCACACCAGCTTGCCTTTATGGAACGTGGCGCTGCGCGGCGAAATACGTGCGACCGCTTGTGCAGAGCACGAGGCGTCCACCAGCACAAAACTGGCGTCATCCTGCGCTTTCGGCCAAACCCGCTCACCTTTGCCGTTCAGCGGTAGGACATTGCCCGTCGCGAGGAATAACGAGCGCGAGAGATTTTGCTCGTTAGGGCGGATATAAAGCTGTGCATACAGATTGGCTTTCTCCAGCATGTCGCCGAGGCCGTACGGCGACCAGTGGTCGATAACGCTGTCAGTCCCCGTCATCACCACCACGCCCTTATCATGTAGCTGTTTTAGTGGCATATGCAGCGTGCCAATCGGTACCGTCGAGGCAATAGAAATTTGCTGCGCCACCATCCTTGTTGCTATCTCATCCACCTGCTGTTCATTGAGCGTCGCCAGCGCAAAAGCATGGCTGATGGTCAGTTTGCCCTTCAGCGCGGGCGTTTTCTCCACCGTCTCAACCATATAATTCACCGCAGCCACGCCCGCTGGGCTGGTTTCATGCAGGTGAATATCCACGCCTTTGTTGTAGTCCAGCGCTATCTGGAACATGGTATCGAGCGATTTTTCCATCGCCCCATCAACGTTGGTAGGGTCAAGCCCGCCAACATAGTGCGCTCCGGCCTGCATCGCTTCACGCATCAGCGGTTCAGATTTCGATAACAGCAGACCATGCTGTGGGAAGGCGACGATTTCACAGTCGAAACCTGGCTTGCGGCGCGCCAGCACCGCCTGCAAGTTTTCGAGGTTTTTCAGTCCAGAAACCGGCTCAATATTGCAGTGGCTACGCGCCGTGGTCGTCCCTTTCGACTGCAACAGGTCAATCAGTTTTTCGGCGCGTTCCTGGGTATACGGTTGCAGTTCCGGCAACATCTTCTGCTCTAGCCGAATCATATCCTGGATGGTGGTTCCCGCAGGGCGATTGAGCGAGCGCCACGGGCCACCGTAAAAAGTTTTATCCAGGTGGATATGCATATCGCGCGTGGCTGGCAGCATCAGTTTACCGCCCGCATCGTAGTGCGGCAGAGTCGCATCCGGGTGGCTCTTATTATCACGCAGGGCGACAATTTTGCCATTGGCTATCTCTACGGTTTGCAGCGCCGTACGGGTATGCACGACCACCGCACCGTCGTAGTCAAAGCCCGCTTCAAGCAGCACGTTATCGAGGTAATAATGGGTGTCGTTAATGGTCATAGCCCCTTTCGCTTCGCAGGTTTGCGTCCCGGAAGCAGCATACGCGACCGGCGCGGCTGCGCCAAACAGCGCGGCAGCGGTCGCGATTTTGCCGCTCTGGCTGAGAAACTCACGGCGGCTTTTGTTTTCCTTCATCACGCTTTCCTTTCTGAATGGATGATATGAGTGCCTGTTTCCCCCCGCAGCGCGGCGGATAAGCATTCCGGGGTAGTGATAATCACCCGTTTGCCGCCGTGTTGCAGAAACGCCAGGCTGGCGACAATTTTTGGCAGCATACTGCCCGGCGGGAAGTGCCCTTCCTGCATGTAACGCGTCATCGTCGGGATATCAACGCAGTCCAGCGCCTGCTGTTGTGGTTTGCCAAAGTGGATACAAACTTTTTCAACGCCAGTGGTGATAACCAAAATGTCGGCGTGAATCTCACGCGCCAGCAGCGCGGTGGAGAGGTCTTTATCGATAACCGCATCCACACTCTGATAATCGCCCTGCTCGCTGCGCACCACCGGAATGCCGCCACCGCCTGCGCCAATCACCACAAAGCCTTGCTGCGTCAACGCTTTAATCGCCTCCGCTTCCACAATACGCTGCGGTTCCGGCGAGGCTACCACGCGGCGATAACCGCGCCCGGAGTCTTCAACAAAGCGCCAGCCAGGGTTTAGCCGTTGCAGTTCATCACGCTCGGCGGCGCTGAAAAAAGCGCCGATAGGTTTACTGGGATGGGCAAAACCGGGGTCGTTTTTATCCACTTCCACCTGCGTCACCACGGTGACTGCTTTTTTCTGGCCATACTTCGCCAGCCGGTTATTTAATGCCTGTTGGATCAGATAACCGATGCCACCCTGAGTGTCAGCCACGCAGTTTGCCAGCGGCGTTAGCGGCAGCCCTTCGCGTTCATGGGCAATCTCCGCCCGCCGTAAATCCAGCCCGACCTGCGGCCCATTGCCGTGAGTCAGCACAATATCGTAGTCCGATGCCAGCATTTCCAGCACCGTTTCCGCCACGGCTTTTACCGCCTCCGTCTGATGTTCAATCGACTGGCTGGCGTTGTCTTTAATAATGCTATTGCCACCAATGGCAACGACCACAAGTTCTTTCATCGCGTTGGTATCCGGTACAGGAGGTGATGAGGTTATTGTTGTTTTTTAACGTGATTGCCTGCTGGCGGCGAACGCCTTATCCGGCGAGATAAGGCGTTGCCATCTTGCGGCATTAGGGGATTGAAATTACACCCCGTAGCGCTCGCACCAGCTCAAAATGGCTTTTTCAAAACAGATGAACGGCGGATGAACAATCCCCGCGCCAATCATGCCGACGCCCGCATCTTTATGCGCAATCGCGGTGTTGATAACCGGCACAATGCCGCTGCTGCCTACGCGCGTGATGTCGATAGCCGTTGGGATCCCCATAAAACCAAGCAGTGGGATGGTAACGTTCGGGTTTTCCCCCAGCGTGATTTCACGCATCTGGCGGGAGAAATCGATAGCTTCTTCGACCGTGCCGCCCACCAGCGCCACAATGGCTGGCGCCGTCGCCATCGCAAAACCGCCAATACCGTAGGTTTCGGTGATCGCGCTATCGCCGATATCCAGCCCAGAGTCCTCAGGCTTGTAACCGGCAAACATCGGGCCAATCACCTGCTGAGCGGGGCCGGTAAACCATTGCCCCGGCAGGCCGCTCACCCGCAGGCCAAACTCGACGCCGTTACGCGCCATCGTGGTCACCACAGTGCTGTATTCAATACCGTGCGCGGCGTCCATCGCGGCTTTACACATTGCCATCCACGTTGGGCCGGAGAAGTAATCACTGCTGGCGACAAACTCAAACACTTCACGCTGTTGTTCTACGGAGTAACCGGCCTGAATAATGCCCGGCGTCAGCGCCTGAATCAGCAGCGTCGTCCCGGCGTTATTACGGTTATGGCACTCATCGCCCATGTGCAGCGCCTGTGCCAGCATTAAACGCAGGTCGATTTCGCCAATAATCTTCATGGCGTCACGCAGCATCGGCCCCTGCACATCGCGCATCCATATCAGGCGGTCGATAACGCTCTGATCGTTAGCCCCCATGCGCAGAATTTTCGCCATCTGCTCACTCATGTTGGTGTATGCGATATTGCCGTAGGTTTTGTTCTCAACAATGTGCATAAACATCGATGCGGAAGTCACCCCCGCCATCGAGCCAACGCAGTCATGTTCGTGGCATGGCGAGAAGGTGATTTCACCTGAGGCTGCCAGTTCGGCGGCTTCATCGATATCTTTTGCCAGCCCTTCAAACACCAGCGCACCGGTCACAGCGCCTTTCATCGCGCCGCACATGTTTTTCCATTCCACCGGTGGCCCAGCGTGAAGGATGGTTTTGGCGGTCATGCCCGGCACAACGTTAATTGCCTGGTCAAAGCCCACCAACACCGGATGCGACTGAATAATACGCTCCAGCGCCTGCTGGTTAGCGGCGGCGATTTTCTCCGCCAGAGGGGAATCAGCAATGCTGTCCAGCGCATTCACCACCTGCATATTGCCTTGTCCTGGCGGCGTCCAGTCCAGTTGCGTCACCTCGACGTGCTGCTTTTTCAGGTCATCGCTGAACATGGCAATCCCCACGTTCACAACATTTAACGGTTGGGTAAACAGTGACTGGCTCATCAGGCTTCCTCCCCTTTGCAAATAAATTCACGCGCCAGCAAACCGGTATTGGTGCTGCTGCTTGCCAGAATGACTCCAGCATCGCTCAGCATCTGGCGCTGTTTTTCCAGCGACGGCGCATCCAGGTCTGTGCCCAGCACATAGCCAAGGATCACCAGTTCGCGCCCTTCGGCGGCGGCAATGGCCTTCGCTTCTTTGATGGCATCAAGGGTGGAACCCACCGGATCTTCGTGTGATCCAAAGCCGAGCACGAAATCCATCACGATCACGCCCACTTCAGGATCGCGCGCTTCCTGCAACAGGCGGCTGATCCGGTTAGTGGGATCGATCATCGGGTGCGGCTTGCCGTTGGTGAAATCGTCATCGCCAAAATCCAGGAAAGTGTGTTTCATACTGCGGTTGATATCCGCCAGGCGGAAAGCGGGATCAGGCTGAATATTGCTGTACACGTCGCCGTGTTTTTCCATCACCGCGAACATCGTTTCATCGCACAGCGTACCGCCGCAGAACAGGCCGCGAATGTACTTCTGCTGTGGCGTCAGGCGGGCGCGCACTTCGTTAATCAGTGCCTGATTCAGCGGGTGAAGGTCAAGATTTTCTCTCTTCGCACCGGTTAACAGCACCGCTTTCAGCGCCGCTTCTTTTGTACCGCGCGCAAATTGCAGGCCGTTTTCATCGCCAGGCGTCACGCCACGGCCGAGGAAGCAAACCACCACCGGCTTACGGCAAGCGCGAGCGCGTTCCAGCACTTTGTTCGCCACCGTCGGGGCCGGCGGTTTTGAAATCAGGGCAATGATTTCGGTTCCTGGATCGTTTTCCAGCATCTGGAGAGCATCCAGCATCATCAGGCCGCCGATCTTCTCGTTAAGATCCCGCCCGCCCGTACCGATAAGCTGTGAAATACCGCCGCCAAATTCATGAATCCGCACGCTCAGTTCCTGGCTCCCCGTACCAGACGCCCCGATAATGCCGATGTTGCCGCGACGCACCGCGTTACCAAAGCACAGCGCCGCGCCGTTAATGATCGCCGTACCGCAGTCCGGCCCCATCATCAACAACCCTTTTTCATGCGCCAACTGTTTCAGCGCCAGCTCATCTTCAATAGAAACGTTGTCAGAAAACAGCATCACGTTAAGGTCATTTTGCAGTGCCTGACGCGCCTCGCGAGCGGCAAACAACCCATTAACCGAGATAACCGCCAGGTTGCTTTCCGGCAGATGTTTTTTCGCACTGGCAAGCGTCGCATAGCGCGCTTCATGCTGGCCGCTTTGCGCCTTATGGCTGAACAACTCCTCAATGGCCGCCAGCGTTTGATCGTTATCCGCGCCCGCAGTGCCGTTAATCACAATCATCAGGTCGCCGTTTTTAGCCTCCTCAAGCTCTGGCGTCAGCAGCCCCAGGTTCTTCAGCACACCTTTGTTCATCTCGGTGGCCATCGCGACAAACGCCTGCTCTACACCGTCGAGCTTATTCGCGCGGGTAGAAATCGACATAAGCGATACAGAATCAAAATACGTATTCTTTTTAATGACTATTTTGACTGACATAATTCCCTCCATACGTTTGGCTCAGCGCGCAGCCATCGGCCATGCCATACAGCATGTCACAGCCGGAACTTGAGCCAATATTTTTAATATTGGCAATAGCCTGGATAGAACAGTGATGTGGTTCATTAATAATGCCGTTAATAAACCGATAAATACTTTCACGGTAACGCTGATTTAATGCTGCCTCGAATGTCACCGCACTTAATAGGGTGGTATTTTCTCTGGCACAGCGTAACGTCGATAAAAATTCCTCTTTGTATTTTTCTGCGGGATGTCCGGCAATAAATAAAATAATGCTCAGCCCCACTAAATAATCATCTGACGAAGGCGTTAAACCAATACCCAAACCCATCATCTGGGCGACCGTGGCGCTAATATTTTTATGTTGCGTTAACGCATTAATCACGTTGTGACGCCGTTGCTGTAATTGTCGGGCCATTTCCTGATAAAACGGATTATCGCCGCGATAAAGAAATAAAGTGTCGTGCTCCCCAAGCTGCTGCAAAATTGTCTTGCGCCAGCGCTGCCAGGGTATTTGCCGGAACTGTCCGGGTGCAAATGTGAGTAATGGCGGTGACCAATCCAGGCTGTACGTCGTGTCTATCCACTTATCCGTACCGATATTTAGCCCACCTGCGTAAAACTGAACCGGCTCACCGGGCCGGAACAGGCCATCAAAGTGAGTGAGTGCTAACCGGCAGCTATTGGGGGCGTTATCGTAGTCTTGACACAGCAGCGTCAATAGCCGCTGTTGCGCCGGGAGATAAAGGTTTACCGCCCGCGAAAAGACCTGCTCAACCCGCCCATTACCGCGTTGTAAGAGAAAATCTCTATCCGCAGTTAGCGCTTGCACACACCGCCGTAATGGGGTGTCGATAGCGGTTCTCCTTGCTTAGGCTCCGGCGCTAATCAGCCGTTGGGCAATCTCGTTGAATCCCTTTTCACGCGCCAGCTCAAGCGGCGTTTTGCCGTATTTATCGGTCATGTGCGGGCTGGCGCCATGTTCCAGCAGTAGCGCGACGATAGTCTGCTGCGTTGGGCCGCCGTCGTTCAACACGATGGCTTCCAGCAGCGGTGTCCAGCCGACAAAATTGGTATGGTTGACGTTAATATCTGTCTCAGCCAATAATATTTTTACAATATCCAGATGGCCTTTTTCACAGGCTGGCGTCAGACCCACACCGCCAAAACGCGTTAATCGATTCAAGTCTGGGTTAGCCGGTAAAATTAAACGCAACAGCGTCACGTCATTATTCAGGCAACTCAGTAAAAAAGGGTTGGCACAAATTTGGTTTTGTTTATTGATATCTGCTCCGGCGGCAATTAATCGCGCCACGCAGTTATATTGTTGATGCTGGCTTGCCAGCGTAATGGCGGTTGTGCCCTGGCGATTGCAGGCATTAATATCGACACCCTGGCTCAGGCATTCATTTAATTTTTCTAAATTGCCCTGTTCCGCAGCCAATAAATATTCAGTGATTAAAGGATTTATCGTCATCATCATTCCCCTGATGTTTGTGGCGGATTTATGATGACTTGAGAATAGCAACGAAATTTGCAGAAAAGAACCCGCTTAAAATTTATTCGCCATAACGCGGTTCATTATTGAATATTATTTAATAATCGATACAGACTGTGCGGTAGTGCAATGTTTGTTTCTTTGTGGCTATTCCCCTTAACTCAATCGGGTTTTATTTCTCTATAGTTGCCGAACGAAACCATCGTATCCGCTTATTTCTTATCAGAGGAGAGAGACATGAACGGACTCACCGCAACAGGCATCACTGTCGGAATTTGTGCTGGCATCTGGCAAATGGTGTCCTCGAAGGTTGGGCTTGATTCCGGCTGGGAATTGCTGGGAACCATAGGGTTTGTCGCCTTTTGCAGTTTTTATGCCGCAGGCGGCGGGAAAGAAGGGTTTGTGAAGAGTCTTTTCGTGAACTATTCCGGCGCAGTCTGGGCATTTCTTGCCGCACTGGCGTCGGGCTGGCTGGCCTCTGTCAGCGGTTTATCTGACTTTTGGGCCACCGTTTGCACCACCGTGCCCTTCTCTGCCGTTATTGTCTGGCAGGGGCGTTTTTGGCTGACCTCGTTTATTCCTGGCGGATTCCTGGGCATGACGCTGTTTTTTGCCAGCGGACTGAACTGGTCAGTTACGCTGCTGGGTTTTCTCGCGGGCAACTGCGTGGGCATTATTTCGGAATACACCGGGCGCAAATTAAGCGAGGCGACCAGCCGAGGCGATGCCTAGCCCCACGCTGGGTATTAAAAGTTATTCAAAAATGATTGCTCACGGATAACGACAACCAATACATTCAACTCTGGGTTAACGCAGATGCGCGGCTGACAATAAACAGGGGGGTGAATGAACTCCATTTTTACCGAAGAGAATTTACTGGCATTCACCACAGCCGCGCGTTTTGGCAACTTCAGCAAAGCGGCGGAGGAGTTAGGCTTAACCACCTCCGCCATCAGCTACACCATCAAACGTATGGAAACCGGGCTAGACGTGGTGCTGTTTACCCGCAATACCCGCAGCATTGAGCTTACCGAATCTGGCCGCTATTTTTTCCGCAAAGCCACTGATTTGCTCAATGACTTCCACGCCATCAAGCGCAGTATCGACACCATTTCTCAGGGGATTGAAGCGCGAGTGCGCATCTGTATTAACCAACTGCTTTACACCCCGAAGCATACCGCGCGCCTGTTGCAGGTGCTGAAAAAGCGCTTTCCCACCTGCCAGATAACCGTCACCACCGAGGTCTACAACGGCGTTTGGGATTCAATCATTAATAACCAGGTCAGTATTGCGATTGGCGCGCCGGATACGCTACTGGACGGCGGCGGCATCGATTACACCGAAATTGGCGCGATCCGCTGGGCGTTTGCCATCGCCCCGAATCATCCGCTGGCGTTTATGCCAGAGCCGATTGCCGAAAGCCAGCTCCGGCTGTATCCCAATATCATGGTCGAAGACACCGCGCAGACGATTAATAAAAAAGTGGGCTGGCTGCTGCACGGGCAGGAATCGATTCTGGTGCCGGATTTCAACACCAAATGCCAGTGCCAGATTCTTGGCGAAGGCATCGGCTTCCTGCCGGATTACATGGTGCGTAAAGCCGAAGCGCGCTCGCAGTTGGTCACACGCAAAATTAGCAACCCGCGCCAGGACTCACGCATGTTGCTGGCAACGCAGCACTCTGCCAATGGGCAGGTGACGCAGTGGATCAAACGTGAATTTGCCCCAGCCGGGATACTCACCGGCATTTATCAGGATCTTCTGCACCGTGACGGCTAAGCGCCAAACGGCGCCGGTAACGGCAGAACAATCGCGCGACGCCCGTCTTGCAGCGTGGAAACCTGTGCGCCATCCGCCGCAAAGGCCACGCCCTGCGCGGTCAATGCGGTGATAACCTGCTCAAATTCAGCGTCGGTTACCGGTCTGGGCTGCCAGAAAGTCTGTTGGTTTTGGGTATAAATGGGCAACAGTTGCAGTTGAGGTTGCGCGCCACCCAGCAGCAAACGGGCGATAAATCCGAACGGCGGCACGCCACGGCGCTGATATTCCCCATTGCTGTTAAACACACCATTGCCGAGGCTATAAACCACCCAGCTATCGCCAAACGGCTCGATTTCGCCCAGCATATGCGGCCCACAGCCAATAATCAGGTCAGCTCCGGCCTGGGTTAAGCGCTTCGCTAACCGTTTTTGCAGCGGCTGCGTCCAACGGTAATCCTGCCCCCAGTGCGCCATCACAATGCTCGTCACCGGTGAGTGGCCCGATTTATCCTGCTTTAACTGCTCTATTAACCCGCCGCTCAAACAGGCCGCCCCCGCCCGACGTGGCTGGGCGTAGAAGGCGCAATCCTGCTCCATATAACGGCGATACCAGTACGCGCTGTAGAACTTAAATGTTCGCCCGCCGATCGATAAAACCAGCGGCGTTTCGGCCTGTTGGGCATTTAACCCTGCGCCAAAGTGGGCAATACCGCCCTGTTGCAGCGCTTTTAGCGTACTTTGAACACCGCTTATCCCGGCGTCCATCACATGATTATTCCCCAGCGCCACCGCATGAATACCGGCCTTTTTCAGCGCCGCCACCGAGCGCAACGGGTCGCCCGTAAGGCAAAACGGTTTGCGCCCCTGAAGGCCGTGCTCGTTCTCTGCCGACAATGCCGCCTCGAAGTTGGCAATGGTGTAATCGCTGCCCTCCAGCAGTGGCGCAATCCCCTGGAACGAGTAATCGTAGCCGTAGCGTTGCAGGGCATCATCAATGCCGCGCGTGGCGCGCTGCGCGCTGTACCACTCGCCAAAATAGGTGTCCCCCACCAGCGTCACCGTCGCCGGGGCGGGTATCGCGATAGCGGCGGTTTCCGGTACTACGGAGTGTGCCGCTTCAGGGTTTAGCAGCCCATCTAACAGATAATCCAGATGGAAGGCATCTTTCGCCCCTGCCGCACAGGCGAGCCATAAGTCGTCGCCCTGGCGCTGGATCGCAAATCCCCAGCACGGCGAGCCGCCGGACGAATAGCTGTAGCTGGCGCGCCCGTCGGCCTGAATATTGTGCATTTTGCTGTACACCACGCCGCCGATATCGGCCTCAACCTCAGAGAACCAGTGCATAAAATGCGGGAACTGACGATAAAACCACGTCACTAACGCGGCAACATCATCAAGATTAGTGCGCTGCCCCTGCCGCGTTCTGCCGCTCACATTATTAAGCGCGGTTTTCTCCATCCCCGCCTGTGCCATCAAAGGCGGTAAGGACGCCAGCAGGTTCGCCGCACTGCCGGAAAGGTATTGTGCGAGGTTGATTGCCGCGTCACGCGCGTTGGCAATCAGCATCCCCTGAAGCAGTGACTTCACGCTGGCTGACTGGCCGTTTTTCAGCCCCAGCGCGGGGCCTTGTTGCAGCACCTGATCCGAAATGGCTTTCGTCGATACCCTATCGCTAAGGCGGTGTTTTTTAGCCACCACATCCGCCGCCAGCGCCGCCGTCATCAGCAAGTGGCTGAGGTGGCGCGGGTTAAACGAGCAGTGGCTGTTGCGGGTATACCGCGTTTCACCCTGCGTTAAATTCACCCGCAGCGTGGCGATGTCGTTGCCTAAAGGGAAGTCGGACGACGCCGCCCGTTGCTTCATTTTGTTGATAACCTGGTGGAAGTCAGAATCACGCGTGCTGCCTTTGACCAGCACCACGTCGCCATCGTGCAGGCCATCCAGAACACTGGCCGCCAGCGCATCGACATCGGTAAAATAGCCGCCCAGCACCTGCTCAGGAAGCCGGTCTTTCAGCGCCAGCATCTCCTCGCCGTGCAAATACACTTTGTCGAACCCCGCCTGCAATATCGGCTCGGCCAGCGCGGCGTGGCTTTCCAGCGCCAGCTCGCCCAGTGAGACAATCCGCCCCAGAATCACCACCCGCTGCTGATTTCCCGCCAGCGGATAGAGCGCCGCCGCCTCCAGCCCATTTTTTACCGACAACAATTCAGCGTTGTAGCTGTCATCAATTAACGTAGCTTTCCCACCGCCTGGCAGGCGCAGCGTTTGGCTTTGCAGTTTGCGTGAGGCATTGTGGAAATAGGCCAGCCGTCTCGCGGCTTGTTCCACATCGCCCCCCAAAAGAGACAACGCCGCCAGCGCGGCCACGGAGTTGCTCGCCATACCACGGCTGGGCGCATTCAGCCGATACGTGATGCGCTGCGAGTTGATCGCAATAGTGATATCCGATCCCTGCGGATCGGCCTGATAATCGGTAATTGGGATCGTGGCATCGGGATGAAAACCGTAGCTGATAATCTTCGCACCGTAGTCGATCGCGGCCTGATGCACATAGTCGTAATCGTCCATATCGCGGTTCAACAGCGCATAGCCGCCGGGCTTAATGCCACGACACAGGCGGGATTTATAGCGCGCAACATCGCGAAGATGGCTGATCTGTGACGTCACCTGAGTCAGGCCAATAGCGGTGATAATCGCCACGTCAGGCTGAATGCGCGTGCCTACGCCGCCAGATTTCATCCACAGCGCCGAAATCGCCACCTCCAGCACGGCGTAATCCGGGTCAACGGCGCAACGTGCTAACGTCACCGACGTACCGGTGCGGGTGTTGTGGTTGCCACGCGTCGCAATCACCGAGCCTTCTTCGCTCAGCAGCATTTCCAGTAAATCTTTGGTGGATGATTTACCGACCGTGCCAGTCACCGCCACCACTTTGCCGCGCATACGCCGACGCGCCTCATCGGCCAACGTGTTCAGCACTGCGTAGGAGTTATCCACCACCAGCTGCGGGAAATCGGCTGGCAGTTCCGGCATAAACCGCTGCACTATCGCGCCGCAAAACTGCGCGTGATGGCGCTTGAGCGTGTCATGGGTATCGTGCCATCCGGCGTAAATCCCCTGATTACCGGAACCTTGATGCCAAGTATCGGCATCTATCGCCACCAGCAGATAGCGCCGGTTTGCTTGCTGCCGATCCTGCGTTCGTAGCGCAATATCATCGGCAAACCAGCCGTCTGGCGGCGTGGTGCTCCAGCGCCCATTTAGCAGGCGGGCAAGCGTAGGGGCATCCCACCCCAGCGCGTGTTCTCGTTGCATCTCAACGCCCATTCAGCGCTCCCTGCTTATTCGCATTGATGTAAATTCTGGATCAACGGATTACCCCGCAGACGATGAAACTGTGGCGCAACGGCGGGCCATTCAATTAATGAAACCCGATGCCCTCTGGCGCGTAATGCGCTGGCATATTTCACCTGTAAATCAAACGGCGTCACGCGGTCTTGCAAATTACCGATGACGATAATATGGCGCGAAGGATCATCCGCCATTGCCGGGAGATGCTCAAGTGGATCGTAAGGATGAGCTAAACCGGTAATATCTTTTTGGCTGTCGCTGGCCTCACCGCGAATAACACGCAGCCGTTCCGCTCTTTCTAATAGGCCATATGCCCCAGAGGTCAAAATAGCGCAGCGAATATCCTGGCGGCCAAATGTCATTACCGCTGCGGCAGCGGTTGCGCCGCCGCTATGGCCCGACAAAATAAATTGTTGAATAGCATAGCGTTCACGCAAGCGAGTTAACGCCGCGTCAATCGCCAAAAATTCGGCACGCTGGCGGCGCTGAGCATGGTTGCCGCTAGAGCCATAAGTACCGGGTCTGGCGAGGATAATCACCGGCAGACGGGTCTTTTCAGACAGTTTTTGCGCGCGTAAATCCTGCGCGTCTTCGGTGTTATTCGGTATTTTCGCTGGGTCGCGCCGCATCACGGAATCACGATCGCCAGACAGAACAATCAGAACAGTTTTCGCCGAGGCAATATTTTTCGAGGCAAAATAGCGTATACAGGCTTCACCACCGGCATAATTTACCCATACCGCCTGCTGCTGAGTTGGGCATTTTCCCTGTTCCGCCGGTTGGTTCCAAAGCAGAGATCGCGACGCCAATGCAGATAAGGAAATACTGAGAGATAATATAAATATCGTTATCCATCTGCACACGTTCCGCTTCCTAATTAAGGCCGAATAAACATGCCCTACAGAATACACAAATCGCCAAACATAATGTTATTCTCTCTAAGGAATATTAAGAGCCGCTCCCATTAGGTTCTAAGCACAGGGATTTACTGGCGCAGCAAGGAGTATAAATGCCACTGAGTCATTTAATGGCACGTGTCCGGCCTCAGATTGAAGGGCTGGACATCGCAGCACAACCCGCGCCTTTTCCGGGATATATCCTTTTTTTAAGCGCCAGTAACGGGCAACAACGCGCCTACACCACCTATGCCTGCGGGCAAACGCTGGATCAAGCCTGGCAAACCGCCGCCGAGGCGCTACAGCGCTGGGAACGCCAACAAACGCAGCCGATCATCTGGCTACGAGCCGACCTGGTTAATAAAATTCAAACCCTGCGCTGGGACGCCCTTCAGGAAAAGTTAGGCAAAACTAAACGTAACTATTTTCGCTTTGGCCTGAGCTTCAGCCCTGATTTTAAACACGCCATTCTGGAACAAGAGATCAACGCCAACGCCCTGCTGTATCACGGCACGGAAGGTGTGGCGACGCCTAACGCCCCCAACCTGGCGCACTACTCACGCTGGCGGTTTAACCACGTGCTACGCTGGCCGGAAAACCCAGCGCAGTTAATCTGGCGCTTCAATACCCGCAGCGTGTTCTGCGACGGTGAGCAGGTTTATCCCATTGAATACAATGGCCGAAACGCGGGCTATCGCCAGTTACCAGACTGGCAAGAGAACGCGCTCGACCCGATGATTTTCTCTGCCACCGACTATCTTGCCCGCCAGGTGCAGGCTTCAGGCCGCTACGACTACGGCTGGTTTCCGTGCTTCGACCGCGCGATCCCCACCTACAACGCTCTGCGCCATGCCAGCTCAACCTACGCCTTGCTGGAAGGCTGGGAAGTCACACAAGGGAAATCCCAGTTTGACGCGATTGAACGCGCGCTGGCCGATCTCTCAAATCAGCTTATCGAAACCCGCCAACTGCCCGACGGCAGCGAGGCCGATTTCCTGATTGATACCGGCGGCGAAATTAAGCTCGGCGGCAATGCGGTGTGTATTCTGGCGATGACCAAATACAGCGAGCTGACCGGCGATATGCGTTACCTGTCGCAAATGCAGCGCCTCGCTAACGGCATCGGCTTTATGCAAAAACCGGAAACCGGCGGCTTTAATCACGTGCTGCACGCCGCCGATTTATCGCTCAAAGCGGAACACCGCATTATCTATTATGACGGCGAAGCCGCATTTGCCTTAATGCGCCTGTACGGCTTAACCCAGGAAGCACGCTGGTTGTCGATGGTTGAGCGCGCCATGGACTACTTTATCGCGCAAAAGCACTGGCAGGCGCACGATCACTGGCTAAGCTACTGTGTTAACGAGCTTACGTTGTATCGCCCGCTGGAGCGCTACTACCAGTTTGGGCTGGATAACGTTCGCGACCACCTGGATTTTGTCCTCAATCGGGTGACTACCTACCCTACACTGCTGGAGCTGATGATGGCGGCATCGCGCATGTTGGCACGCATGGCGGATTCTGAACATCGCCACCTGCTGGATGATTTCGACCTTGAGAAGTTTAATCTGGCACTCGAAACGCGCGCGCGTTACCTCGCTAACGGCTTTTTCTGGCCTGAACTGGCTATGTTTTTCAAAAACCCACCGCGCATCACGGGCAGCTTTTTTATTCGTCACCACAGCTTTCGGGTACGAATAGATGATGTCGAACATTACCTCTCAGGCTATGTTGCTTACCGAAAACACTGGCGTCGTTTGCATGGCTATTCGGCTTAATTCTTTGCTAGCGAGCGCCGCATAATGAACCGGCGTCAGGGGCTTTTTCACCGGAACCGATGGCTGCCATTGGTTCTGGCGCTACTGTTTGTACCGCCAGATTTGGGTGCGGGATGGGACTTTAACACCATCAATACCCGCACTCAGAAACTGTATGGCCCGGCAACCCCCACCGCACAACGCAATATCGACGCCTGGGAGACATTGCTTAAACAACCGCCACAAGGCAATATCCAGACCACCTTAAACCGCGTTAACCAATTTTTTAATTCACGAATACGCTTTGTGGACGATATGACGGTATGGGGACAAGAAGATTACTGGGCGACTCCCGTTGAGGCGCTTCGCAAAGGTGCGGGGGATTGTGAAGACTACGCGCTGGCGAAATATTTTACCCTGCGCGAACTCGGCGTTCCCGCCAGCCAGTTAAGAATTACCTATGTTAAGGCATTACAGTTAAACCAGGCACATATGGTCGTCACTTGGTATTCCACACCAGATGCCATTCCGCTGGTGCTGGATAATCTAAAAACCGCCATATTACCCGCCACCGCGCGCAGCGATCTGCTCCCCGTTTATTCTTTTAACGGTGAAGGTTTATGGATACCACAGGCCAGTGGTAGCAAACGCGTTGGCGACAGTAAAAAACTCTCACGTTGGCAAGATCTTCTCACCAGGATGCGTGCGGAAGGGTTTGTAATTAATGAATAGGAAGCAGTCATGTCTCTTTATAAACAGCTACTGATTGGCATCTGTCTGTTTACGTTCACTATCTTCTGCGGCAACTTTTTTGCCACGCTGGAAAGCTCGCGCGAGCAATATCATAACCAGCTCAGCGCACACGCACAGGATACCGCCACCGCGCTGGGGCTATCGCTGACCTCGTATATTGACGATCCGGTGATGACTGAGCTGATGGTGAACTCGATTTTCGATAGCGGCTATTTCTATCGCATCCAGGTCATTGATATCAAAACCGGCAAACCGATTATCGCACGGCAAAACGTGCCGCCTGGCGCCAACGTACCGGACTGGTTTGCCAACATCGTGCACCTGAACCCAGGCCAGGGTGAAGCGATGGTGATGCGCGGCTGGACGCAGGCCGCGCGCGTTGAAGTGGTGAGCCATCCAATGTTTGCACTGGCGCGCCTGTGGGAGAGCCTGGTCGCCAGCTTCATGTGGCTGACCGGCTGTAGCGTGCTGTGTATCCTGGGCACGACATTCTTGCTGCGTAACCGCCTGCGCCCGCTGAACTATATCGTTGAGCAAGCGATGGCTATCAGCCGCCGCGAATTTCTCAGCCTGCCCGCACTGCCTAAAACACCGGAACTGCGCCGGGTAGTCGAAGCCACCAACATGATGGTGACTCAGCTTAAAGCGCTGTTTAGCGAACAGGCGATGCGCACCGAAGCGCTGCGCCAGGAAGCCTACAACGACAGCCTGACAGGCCTGAACAACCGCCGGGCATTCGACATTAAATTCCAGACCCGCCTGAGCGATGAAGAACACGCCGACGGCAACCTGATTTTACTGCGCGTACAGGACTTGATCGGCCTCAACCAGCGTCTTGGCGGCGCGAACACCGACAAACTGCTGCAAGCCATTGCTGACATACTCGGTGTTCTCCAGCAGCGTTTCTTCCACAGTGAAAGTTTTATCGCTCGCGTGCGCGGCGGTGAATTTGCCATCATCACCTCTCCGGTACTGCCTCAGGAGATGGAAAGTTTTGCCAACTCCCTCAGCACAAAACTGAACGCGCTGAACGAAACCGGCCTGAGCGACGTGAAGCCTGTCGCCTACTTTGCTAATGTCGCGTTCCATTATGGTGACACCCCGCAAAACCTGCTACGCCAGGCCGACCAGATACTGGTCGCAGCGGAAGCCGAGATGCGCAGCTTTGCCGACCCAGGCGCAGCGGCACAGCAAGAGCCGGATGAAGACCATCACCATTGGCATCAGCGCCTGACCGCGATACTGGATAAAGAAGCGTTCGAGCTTTTCTCCCAGCCGGTGTATCAGTGCAACACGCAACATATTGTTTTGCACCGCAAAATTCTGGCTCGCATTCAAACCGAAGACGGTGAAATCATCCCCGCCGGGCGCTTTATCCCGTGGGTACGCCGACTGTCGCTGGGCCGCCGTATGGACGTGGTGATGCTAAAACAGACGCTCCGCGCGATGGAAGACACCGCCGAGGCGTTCGCCCTTAGCATCAGCGGTGAAAGCGTGGCCGATGACGAGAGCCTGAACGCCCTGCTACAGCCGTTAAAAACCGCGCGCCACCTCGCGCCACGGCTTACGCTGGAGCTAGACGAGAACGAACTGCCTGACCCAGAACGCGTTAGTGTGCTGGTGAAAAAGTTACAGGAACTCGGCTGCGGCCTGGGTATTCAGCACTTTGGTGGTCGCTTCCACCTGATAGGCAACCTGCCGCAGTGGGGGCTGGCGTGGATAAAAGTGGATGGCAGCTACATTCACCACATCAACGAAGAAGAAGATAAAAAACTGTTTATCGAAGCCATTTACTGGGCTACACGGCAGATAAACCTGCCACTCATCGCCGAGCGTGTCGAAACAGAAGGTGAGCTGGCGGTGCTGGAGAAAATAGGCCTGTATGGCGCAATGGGGCGTTATTTTAGCGACGCCAGCACACTGTCCGCGAAATAATTCAAGTTGCAGCGGGGCCGAGGCAAGCCCCGCCCAGGCAACGAGAAGTATGGCGGGAATACAATCAATCTCAGGAGAGCAGCCATGCATTTTATCGAACGCGATGAAGAAGGCCGGATTGTGCGGGTGGAAACCGCCGCATTTAGCGGCATGACCGACCAAAGCGCAGAGCTAACGGCTGAAATCAGTGAATGGCTTAAGGTTAATCACCTTCGTGAAGCCACCATCCAACAGCTCCAGCAAAGCGACCTTAATATGGTGCGTGTGCTGGAAGACCTTATCGAAGTGCTGATGAGCAAAGGCGTTATCAGTATTACCGACCTGCCGCCAGCGGCGCAGCATAAGCTGCTCAACCGTGCGCAAGCACGTCAAACGCTGAGCGGCCTGGAAGGCCTAATCGGCGATGACGATGATAGACTCATCTAATTCATTATTTTTAATTATTTCAGGCACGTTACTATGTGCCTGAATGACTATTAGCCGCAAAATCATCAACAAGTTAATCCTTACTACACCGTATTTTTCACAAGACATTCAGATTAAAAACACATTAAAATCAATGAATATTTTTCCCCTCCGCAATAACCTCGGAAGAGACTTAAACATATTGCACTGCACAGGTGTATTACCACGAGATAAACATAAGAGAATTTACTTATCTCACTGAAATACATTTGTTCTATAAGCAATAATTCCTATGTTTAATACCTGTTCCTGCGGCAAAGGAAAAGCCCGTAAAAAATGAAGGGGAGCGCTAAATGGATAGTATAGCCGGAACAATAAAGACCATAATCGGGCAGGTTTTCGCTATTTCAGCCGATGGCAGCCGACGTCTCCTGGTCGAAGGTGACAAGATCCTGGCCGGAGAGCAAATTGAAACAGGTGCCAACGGTGCCGTTACGCTCACTCTTCCAGATGGAAAATCGCTCGATCTCGGACGAGACAGTCACTGGGACGGAAGCCACGGTCTTTCGACCGCCACAGCGAGCGCTGAACAGACCGATATCGCCGCCATCCAGCAAGCCATTGCAGACGGGCAAGACCCGACCCAAATTCTGGAAGCCACTGCCGCAGGCCCGCAAGCGCCAGCCATCAGCGGCCAGCCTGGCGCCGGTGGTGCACACACCCACGTTATTCTCGACCTGACGGGCGAACAAATCGACCCTACCGCCGGTTATCCCACCGAAGGCATCGACTTCCCCAATACCCCCATAGAAGAAGAACTCACGGTACTGGATCGCAGCGAAGAAGAAGCCGCGCGAGATGATGCTGACTCAGATGCCGATGCCGATTCGGACGCAGATGCCGATGCGGACGCCGATGCAGACGCAGATGCGGACGCCGATTCGGACGCAGACGCCGATGCGGACGCCGATGCTGACTCAGATGCGGACGCCGATTCTGACTCTGACGCCGATGCCGATGCGGATGCGGATTCTGACTCAGATGCAGATGCCGACGCCGACTCCGATTCGGACGCAGACGCCGATGCGGATGCCGATGCGGATGCCGATGCCGATGCCGATGCCGATTCTGACTCGGATGCTGATGCCGACGCCGACGCCGACTCCGATGCGGACGCTGACTCAGATGCTGACTCTGATGCCGATGCCGATTCTGACTCGGATGCTGATGCTGATGCTGATGCTGATGCCGATGCTGACTCAGACGCTGATGCGGACGCCGATTCTGATGCTGACGCCGATGCCGATGCGGATGCGGATTCTGACTCAGATGCAGATGCCGACTCAGACGCCGATGCTGATGCTGATGCTGATGCAGATGCCGATGCGGATGCCGATGCGGATGCCGATGCCGATGCGGATTCTGACTCAGATGCAGATGCCGACGCCGACTCCGATGCGGACGCTGACTCAGATGCTGACTCTGATGCCGATGCCGATGCCGATGCGGATTCTGACTCAGATGCAGATGCCGACTCAGACGCCGATGCTGATGCAGATGCCGATGCGGACGCCGATGCTGACTCAGACGCGGATGCCGATTCGGACGCAGACGCCGACGCGGACGCTGACTCAGATGCTGACTCTGATGCCGACTCAGACGCGGATGCTGATTCGGACGCAGACGCTGATGCAGACGCGGATGCTGATGCCGACTCAGACGCAGACGCCGACTCCGATGCGGACGCTGACTCAGATGCTGATGCCGACTCTGATGCAGACGCCGACGCGGATGCTGACGCTGATGCTGATGCGGACGCTGATGCTGACTCAGACGCGGATGCCGACGCCGATTCTGATGCTGACGCCGATGCTGACTCAGACGCGGATGCCGACGCAGATGCCGACTCTGATGCTGATGCGGATGCGGATGCGGACACCGATGCCGACTCAGATGCAGACTCAGACGCAGATGCGGATGCAGACTCAGACGCTGATGCCGACGCTGACGCTGACGCCGATGCTGATGCGGACGCCGATGCAGACTCAGACGCCGATGCGGATTCTGACTCAGATGCAGATGCCGACGCTGACGCCGATGCAGACGCGGATGCTGACTCTGATGCCGATTCTGACTCGGATGCCGATGCGGACGCTGACTCAGACGCCGATGCTGATGCGGACGCGGATGCCGACGCCGATGCCGATTCTGACTCGGATGCCGATGCGGATGCTGATGCGGACGCCGATTCGGACGCAGACGCCGATGCGGATGCTGATGCCGACGCCGATTCTGACGCAGACGCGGACGCCGATGCGGATGCCGATTCTGACTCGGATGCTGATGCTGATGCTGATGCTGATGCCGATGCCGATGCTGACTCAGATGCTGATGCTGATGCCGATGCCGATGCCGATGCCGATGCCGATGCAGACTCAGACGCGGATGCCGATTCGGACGCAGACGCTGATTCAGATGCAGACTCAGACGCAGATGCGGACTCTGATGCCGATGCGGACTCAGATGCAGACGCAGATGCCGATGCTGACGCCGACGCCGACGCAGATGCCGATGCCGATGCCGATAAATCGCTAACCGTTGATTTTACCGCTTCAGGCTCGTCGAAAACGACGGAGGTTAACGGTGGGAGTGATGATCCTAGCGGCAACGGTTTTGACGTTGACGAAAACGGGATGATCACAAGCGTAGGTAAAAACGTGGTGCTGTGGGTGTCTGCGGATGATATCGGCAAGTACGTTTCCAGCGATATTCCGTCGTCGCAAATTCATGTTTACGATCAGGGCAACGCCAACGGTAACAGCGGTAAGACGGATGTCTTTGTGCTGCACGATGGCAGTTCTTACACTCAGGGCGACGGGACTCAGCACCCGATGAATGCGGTTAACGGTAACCGTGATCCGGGTGATAGCAGCGCACACGATTACATCTTTGTGCCGGGTTCATCAAACTGGAATTCGTCCGCCGGTTCCGCCAACGTTAACGGCAACATCAACTACTACGAGAGTGTGAATGTCACGGTTAACGGCACCACTTTCGGCGGCAATAACCGTATTACAGACGTTATCTCCGGCGATGGTAAGGAAGGGTTGGATCCAACACATCCAGATTCACACACCTCCTGGCAGTACGATCTGAATATCGATGCCACTTTGGATGGCAGCGGTAGCGACCATATTACGTCGATTAAACTGACCGGGCTGCCGCCGGGATCGACGCTGAGCTATCAGGGCGTGGACTACACCGTTGATGCGCACGGGAATGTTGAAATCCAGTTCAATGGTGACAGCAATCTGGACGCACACCTGACGCTAAACTCGTCGTCAGAAGTGGATTTAGGGTCGGTCAAAGTGGAGGTCACGGCGGATGTCGATGGTTCGTCGCACTCATCTGGTGAAGTGGGCGCGAATACCGGCGATCACACAACGACGATTCCAGGTAGCGATGAGCACCATACGGCAGATGCGACAGACTCGCTGGCGTCCAGCGATGAAGCGCACCATACATCAGACGATCACGCGGCGGAGAATAACGCCAACGATCACGCAGACGAGAATACATCGGCTAACCACGATGCTGATGCCGGTTCCACTGACCAGAGCGAAGGCCCTGCTGATAACAGCCAGACGGGGTCTACTGACCATCACGACGGTTCTGTTGATAACGGCCAGGCCGGTTCCACTGACCAGAGCGAAGACGCTGCTGAAAACAGCCAGACAGGTTCCGCTGCTGACGCTAACAACGCGGCAAACGAGAACGCGAGCGATGCCAACTCGGCTGAACACGCAGGCGACAACACCGGCAACAATGCGCTTAACGAGAGCGATACCACGGCATCTGCTGGCGATAATGCGCAAGAGAATCAGGACGGCAATAACCTGTTGGTTGACCATGACACGCTGGATTTGAGCCGTGTCGGGGATGACAACTCGGCAGCGCACACCGCCGAAGCGAGTCAGGGCGAGTCGTTAAATCTGTTGCTGGACGATATCGATAGCCAGCTTCATGCCGCCGATACCGCGCAGTCTGAGGCATCGCTGGAGAATCAGCCATCATCAACCGATACCGCAGCAAGCCACGAGCAGAGTCAGCCGACGACCCTCGACCTGAGCGATATCATTCATGATGATGATGGGAAAGATCTCAGCGCGCTGATTCAGGTGGCCGACTCAACGGAAAATAGCGAAAACGTAGGCCACGTTCAGGACGTTCCGGCAGAAAGCACGGGCGATACCGGAAGCGATGCCTGGAGCGCGCACGATGCCGCCCAGCTAGATTCCCTGATTGCTCAACCGGATACTGATGCCTAAAACAGATAGGTCGGCGCAAGCCGGCCCTTTTTATTTTTGTCCAAAGATATAACCTCTGGTGGCGCGGTTCTTACCCCACTAGTCAGGGAAATAAACGTAAGGAAAGGACGACGTAATGAACAAACATATTCGGGTATTAACAGGTATCGCGCTGCCATTATTATTCGCCAACTCTGCCAGCGCGGCGACGCTCGAACAAGCGGTCAAAGACAGTTTGCTGTGGCATCCGCAGGTCAGTGCTTCAGTCAACAGCCGCTACTCTGCCGACCAGGACTTACGTGCCGCTAAAGGGGGATATTTACCCACTTTAGACCTCTCCGCCGGAACCGGCTGGGAACAAACGGATAACGCCACCACGCGTGCCGCAGACGATCACTACCGTAATCTGCATCGGAGCGAATCCAGCATTAACCTGCGCCAAAACGTCTTTAACGGTTTTGCCACTACCAGCGAAGTGGCGCGTCAAAAAGCCACCGTCAACTCGCGCGCCTATACGGTGATGAACACCAGCGAAGTGACGGCATTAAGCGCCATTCAGAGCTATCTGGACGTGCTGATGCGCCAGAAAATGGTCAAACTGGCGGAAGATAACCTGAAAAACCACGAGCGCATTTTTGACCAAATCCGTCTGCGCACCGAACAGGGCGTTGGCCGTTCCGCTGACTTTGAACAGGCGCAAGCGCGTCTGGCACAGGCGAAAAATAACCTGCTGACCGAGCAAACCAACCTGGAAGATTCACGCGCCAACTATTACAGCGTGGTGGGTAAAGAGGCGGACAGCCTGGCCATGCCGCTGGCCACCAAAGTGCCTGCATCACAGGCTCAAGCCCGCCAGCTCATGCTCGATAACAGCCCGTTGCTGAAACAAGCGGATGCCGACGTAGAAGCCACTCGCCAGCAATATGAAGCGGCGAAATCGCGCTTTTACCCAAGCGTTGACCTTGATGTTGGCCGTCGCATGGATAACAACACCGACGGCACGCGCGGTCACGATCAGGAATGGCAGGCGATGGTTCGCATGAACTATAACCTGTTCAACGGCGGCAGCGATCAAGCACAACTGTCATCTTATGCCTACAAAATGCAGGAAGCGCAGGATGTAAAACGCAACGCCCTTCGCCAACTGGATGAAGAACTGCGTCTGTCGTGGAACGCCTGGCAGAACACCAAACAGCAAGTGCCGATTGCCAAAGACTATGCCGATCGCAGTGCCGTGGTGCGTACCGCGTATCAGGAGCAGTTCAGCATTGGCGAGCGTAGCCTGCTGGATATGCTGGACAGCGAAAACGAAGTGTTCAACGCCCAGCGCCGCTACGTTGAGTTGCAGTTCGTGGAGATGTTCACCTCGTATCGCATCAACGCGCGCATTGGCGACCTGTTAAAACAGCTTAATATTCAAGCGCCGTCAGCCGCACAGCCGGCAGAGGAGCAGCAAACTGCCCATGCCAATCTGCCTGATTTGAAGTAAGCGTTTTAGGCCTGGGGGCTGCCTCATCCCGCGATGAGGCAGCCCCTCCTTCTACTCGCCATCCTTCACGTCACCAGTGCGTTGGCCGCGCTCATTCACCCATGTTATTTAGAGTATATATTCATTAGCCTGTGCGATTTTTTCGCTGGTATATAAGGTCTGACTATGGCGTCTAATACTGATTCACTTGAGCAAGCCTCTGCGCAAACTGATGACTCCATCAGGCTCGATCCGCGTCAAAACCATGACGATCCCCTGCTCGATTCATTGATGATTATCTGCAAGCTGCACAATATCATCACCAGCCGCAATGTCCTGACCGCCGGATTGCCCCTTCAGGCGAATCAACTGACATTGAGCGCCTTCCCGCGCGCCGCGCAGCGTGCCGGGCTGAAAGCGCGTGTACTCCAGCGCCCGCTGGAAAAGATTTCCGCGCTGTCGCTGCCCGCCGTGGTGCTGCTCAAAAACGACCAGGCCGCAGTACTGATAGGCTGGGATGAGCAGCAGCGCGCGCGTTTGCTGCCAACCGAAACCGAAGGCGGCGAGATAGTGCTGGAGCGAGAGGTTCTGGCCGAAAACTACAGCGGTAAAACCATTTTCATTCAGCCAGGACACGAGTTTGATAGCCAGCCTACGGCGACTATCCCACGCACCAAATCCTGGTTTAAAGACACCTTAAAACTGTCGAAATTTCTCTATCTGGATGCCGTTGTCGCCAGCTTTATCATCAACGTTATCGCCATTGCCACGCCGCTGTTCGTGATGAACGTCTACGACCGCGTAGTGCCAAACCAGGCGACGGCCACCCTGTGGGTGTTGGCTATCGGTATCACCATTGCGTTTATCTTTGACCTGATTTTGAAAGTATTACGCGGGATTTGCCTCGATTTAGCGGGGAAAAAGACCGATCTTATCGTGTCGGCGGCGCTGTTCGAGCGGCTGCTGGGTATGAAAATGAAGGCGCGCCCGAATCGGGTCGGCGGCTTCACTCAGCATTTTCAGGAATACCAGTCGGTACGTGATTTTCTCTCATCCCTGACCCTAACCGCGCTGATTGATTTCCCCTTCACCTTGTTGATTCTGTTAGTGATTGCGATTATCGGCGGCCCACTCACCTTTATTCCATTGCTCTGTTACCCGATTGCCTTAGCCGCCAACTGGATGATGCAGAAACCGCTACTGGCACAGGTAGAAAAAACATATCGCTTATCGAGCGAGCGCCAGGCGATGCTGGTTGAAACCCTGACGGGGCTGGATGCCATTAAGGTCAATAACGCGCAAAGCGAGCGTCAGTATCAGTGGGAGCAGATTATCGGCCAGCTCAGCAGGCTTGAGCTAAAGGTGAAATCGCTGTCTTACATCGCGGTGAATTTTACCGCCTGGATCCAGCAAATTAGCGGCGTT
This sequence comes from Kluyvera fluvialis, assembly GCF_059725275.1. Lineage (NCBI taxonomy): Bacteria > Pseudomonadati > Pseudomonadota > Gammaproteobacteria > Enterobacterales > Enterobacteriaceae > Kluyvera > Kluyvera fluvialis. Next base: position 4,506,803 of record NZ_AP046142.1, read on the forward strand.
TTGCTGATTGTCGCCGGGGTTTACAGCATTATCGCCGGAAACCTCAGTATGGGCGGCCTGATTGCCTGCTACCTGCTAAACCGCCGCGCGATGATGCCTATCGGCCAGCTCTGTAGCCTGATTACCCGCTACCAGCGCGCCAAAATGACCAAAGCCTCCATTGACCGGATGATGGATCTGGAGCAAGAAGTGCAGGAAGGCGAAGTGCCACTGAAACGCGAGACGCTCTCCGGGGCTATCGAGTTCCGCGATGTGTCATTCCACTATCCGCAAAATCAGTACATGTCGCTAAACGGTATCTCGTTGAAAATTGAACCGGGCGAAAAAGTCGGGATTATTGGCCGAAGCGGCTCCGGCAAAAGCTCGCTGGCGAAGCTGCTGGTCGGTTTTTATCAGCCGGATAACGGTACGATTTTGGTGGACGGTATCGACGCTCGTCAGCTCGACGTCAACGATATTCGCCACAACATCGGCTATGCGCCACAGGATATTCACCTGTTCAGCGGTACGCTGCGCGACAACCTGCTGAGCGGTGCGGGCTACATTGATGATGAAACCATGATCCGCGCCGCGACGCTGGCAGGGGTGCATGAGTTCGCCCGCCGCCATCCTTCCGGCTATAACATGCAGGTTGGCGAGCGTGGGATGAACCTTTCCGGCGGCCAGCGTCAGGCGGTCGCCCTTGCCCGCTCGCTGCTGCTCGACCCGCCGATTCTGCTGATGGACGAGCCGACCAGTTCGATGGATAACACTAGCGAAGATTTAATCAAGAAAGCGCTGACGCCAATGGTAAGCAATAAAACGCTGCTGCTGGTCACTCATCGGGCCTCGCTGCTCACGCTGGTTGACCGTTTGATAATCCTCGATAACGGCAAAATTATTGCCGATGGTCCGAAAGAAAGCGTGATGAACGCACTGAAGAAAGGACAAATTCATGCGCAACGCTAATCGACTTAACCGCCTGATGACGTGGCTTTTCGGTGATAAAAACGCCGTCACGATAACCTCTAACGAGGTCAATAAAGCGCTGCTTGATGACTCGCCACGCGTGGTTCGCATCACCCTGTGGGCGATTCTGGGCTTCTTTATCATCATGATAGCCTGGGCTTCACTGGCGGATATTGACGAAGTGACGCGCGGCGACGGCAAGGCGATCCCATCCTCACGGCTGCAAAAAATCCAGAACCTTGAGGGCGGTATCGTTGCGGAAGTGTTTGTCCACGAAGGCGAAGTGGTGAAAGCTGGCGCGCCGCTGCTGCGCCTGGACGACACCCGTTTTCGTTCTAATGCCGGAGAGTCTGAGGCTGACCGCCTGGCGCTCGAAGCGCGTATTCAGCGTCTGACCGCGCAACTGGACAATAAAGACACCTTGACCCTGTCGCCGGAAATCAGCCAGAAATCGCCGGATATCGCCAATGGCGAACTGGAACTGTTTGCCAGCGTGAACAAGCGCATTGAGAGCGAGCTATCGGGGCTTGACGAGCAACTGGTGCAGAAGAAACAGGAACTGTTGGACTACCAAGCAAAAAGCGCGCAGTACCGCCGTAGCCTGGGGCTGTTGCAGCAGGAAATCAGCATGTCCGAGCCGCTGGTCGCCAAAGGCGCTATCTCGAAGGTCGAAGTGCTGCGTCTGCGCCGTTCTGAGGTGGAGACGCGTGGACAGCTCGAATCGGTAAATCTGGCGGTTCCCAGAGCGCAGGCGGCGATTAAAGAGATTGAGAGCAAGATAAGCGAAACGCGGGGCCGCTATCGCAGCGACGCGCTTTCACAGCTCAACGAAGCGCGTACCGATCTCAGTAAAATCGAGGCCTCAGGCAAAGCCATTGAAGACCGAGTGAACCGTACGCTGGTCACATCGCCGGTGCGCGGTATCGTGCAGCAGTTAATGGTGAACACCATCGGTGGCGTCATTCAGCCAGGTAATGATCTGGTGGAGATTGTACCGCTGGACGACACCCTGCTGGTTGAGGCGCGTATCCGCCCGCAGGACATCGCATTCCTGCGTCCAGGCCAGGAAGCAATTGTGAAGTTCACCGCCTACGATTACACCATCTACGGCGGCCTGAAGGCCAAACTGGAACAGATAAGCCCGGATACGGTGACCGATAAAGACGGCAAGAGCTTCTACGTTATCCGTTTGCGTACCGATAAAAATCACCTCGGCAGCGATGAAAAACCGCTGATTATTATTCCGGGGATGGTAGCGTCGGTGGATATCATTACCGGTAAGAAAACGATTCTGGCGTATCTGCTCAAACCGATTCTGCGCGCCAAAGCAGAAGCATTCCGCGAGCGCTAAAAACAAAAAAACCGGCAACGCCGGAATACTTGTCAGTTAAGCGCCACATTCCGTTCACCTGATGTTTTGTAGAACATGAAGCCGCTGTACCTGTGAACGGGTCTAGGGGGACTGCCGAGTCCCCCTTAACAATCCCCGCGGCCCCGCAGGGAAATCGGTGCTTCGCACTGCGCTCGCCTGCGAAATCCAGCCTGCGGCACGGCGAAACTCGACTTCCTGTCTCGGTTCGCCTCAGCCCGCCATCCCTGGCGGTCTGACCTTGTCTTCCTTTCTCCGGCTCGCCGATTTCCATCGGGGACTCATCGGTTTCAGTAACTCTGGTTCTGGATGTTCATTCAAAGACCGCACTGACGTGGGTGGCGTCTAAATCGCCGAAGCGTTCTCTGGAGGCCGGGGCAGCCCACAGGGATGTGGGCTGAGGGCGCGGCTTTACAGGGATGTTGCCTCGCGCCCGACCCGAAAGCCGGAAGAGATAAGCAGAGGGAATCGCGAAGCGACGATTTTGCCGCCGGAGACTGGGGGTGCAGGGGGCGGCGGCGACTGGCCGCCCCTTGCGCGCTCTTTGCGCCCGAGCATGTTTAGGGCATGGCGTAAAAAAGAGCGCAACTGGCGGCGATACTAAACTTAACTGACCAGCATTACAGCATTCAGCAAGGATAACGGAGGCCGGATAGCATGACGCTTATCTGGCCTACCGCATTATCCCTTAGTCGTTAATCTTCGGATGCTGCATCACCAGCCGCGAACGTTTTTCCTGAAGCTCGGCAATCTCTGCATCAAGATCTTCAATTTTATGTTCGATATGGTCATGGTGTTCCTGAAGGATCTCTCGCGCTTCTTCGATGTCCGATGCCGCTGGCGTCGCACCTTTCAGTGGACGGTTAGCCGTCTCTTTCATCGTGATCCCCGTCAACAGACCGATAACCGCAATCACCATCAAGTAATACGCTGGCATCATCAGGTTTTGCGACGTTTCCACCAACCAGGCCGCCAGGGTCGGCGTCAGGCCAGCAATCAGCACCGAGATGTTAAAGGCGCTTGCCAGTGCACTGTAACGGATATGCGTTGGGAACATCGCCGGTAACGACGACGCCATCACCCCGATAAAGCAGTTGAGGATCACCGCCAGCAACAGCAGGCCGGAGAAAATCAGGCCAATCGAATTGCTGTTAATCAGCATAAAGGCCGGAATCGAACACACCAGCAGCGCCAGACTACCAATCAGGATAAACGGACGGCGACCAAAGCGGTCACTCAGCAGACCCATAATCGGCTGTACGAACAGCATACCAATCATAATCGCGATAATAATCAGCACCCCGTGGTCTTCGGAGTAGTGCAGGTTATGCGACAGATAGCTCGGCATGTAGGTCAGCAGCATGTAGTAAGTGACGTTGGTAGAAATCACCAGGCCAATACAGGTCAGCAGGCTACGCCAGTGCTGGGTAGCAATCTCTCTGAACGAGACTTTCGGCCCGTCCTGAAGACCCTGACGGTCGCCGTGTTCGAGTTTCTCGACGTGTTGCTGGAACGCTGGCGTTTCTTCCAACGCATGACGCAGGTACAGACCGATAATCCCTAATGGCAGTGCGACGAAGAACGGAATACGCCAGCCCCACTCAAGGAAGTTCTCTTCACCGACCATCGAGGAGAGCAGAACCACCAGCCCCGCACCCAGTACGAACCCGGCAATAGAACCGAAGTCCAACCAGCTACCCATAAACCCACGCTTACGGTCAGGCGAGTATTCGGCGACAAATATCGACGCCCCGGTATATTCACCACCCACCGAGAAGCCCTGCGCCATTTTACACAGCAGCAGCAAGATAGGAGCCCAAATACCAATGGTGTCGTACGATGGAATAAGACCAATACAGAATGTACTGATCGACATTATCACAATGGTTATTGCCAGTATTTTCTGGCGACCGTATTTATCCCCCAGCATCCCGAAAAACAGACCGCCCAAAGGACGAATCAGGAAGGGAACGGAGAATGTCCCCAGCGCAGCAATCATCTGCACGCTAGGATCGGCATCCGGGAAAAAGACTTTACCCAGCGCATAGGCCACGAACCCGTAGACCCCGAAATCGAACCACTCCATTGCGTTGCCCAACGAGGCAGCGGTAATCGCCTTACGCAATTTAGCGTCGTCGATAATAGTGACGTCACGAAGCGTGATCGGTTTTACTTTTTTCCTTCTAAGCATGGTTTTCCTCGTTCAAATTCGCCTTGAACGCACACCCAGTGGCTGCAAACGGCAGGGCGTTTGCGAGGGCGCGTAAAAAAGAACCGTGGAGATTCTGGTTCCGTTTATCCAAGCGTAGCAGGTTTGCTTGTCTCCGTTAGATGATGTGTGTTTTCACCGGGAGCCTGTACAACCAAACCTGTTGAGCCTGATGGCGAGTCAGTTAAAAAGATGACCCTCTAAAAAGCGTAACACGGAGAGCCAAGCCTATTTACCCTAACAGCGATTATTATCGTGATCAACTTAACAAAAAAAATCACCTCCGCTGCCACGCCGAAATATATCGCTCACATCCCTTTTTTTTTCGCCCATTTTTGCGCCTGAAGAATTGTACAAATATTCATCAAAAATCTCTATTTTATCTACCAATTAAGATAAAAAAGATTTCTAAACATTTCACAATGTCGTCACAGCAATTTTATCTTCCACCCAATTCGTTATTCCTAATTTGAAATATGTGATCCACATAACTAAAACGATGTTTTATTTTCATTGAATCAATATTCCATCAACTGCATTATAGCGTCATAAACAGCGTTAAACATGCCAGAAAACGCCGCTGTCATCGGGTGAAATTTGGATACAACACCAGAAAACATCAAGCTAACAAGCTGAAATTATTATACTTAACCTCTTCTACCTTCCTGGAAGGTAAGAAGCGAGGATGCCACATGAAAATTAAAGCAACTATGGAACGAATCCCTGGCGGGATGATGCTTATCCCGTTACTGTTAGGCGCCGTATTAAATACGTTTGCGCCTAATACCGGTGAATATTTCGGGTCTTTCACCAAAGGAATGATCGGCGGAACAGTGCCTATTTTGGCGGTCTGGTTCTTCTGTATTGGGGCATCCATTGATTTACGCGCTACCGGCACGGTTTTACGCAAGTCCGGCACACTGGTATTGACCAAAATCGCCGTGGCCTGGGTGGTCGCAATGATTGCCGCAATGTTTATTCCTGATAGCGGAATTCAGACCGGTTTCTTCGCCGGTTTATCGGTACTGGCTATCGTTTCTGCTATGGATATGACCAACGGCGGCCTGTATGCCAGCCTGATGAATCAGTACGGTTCTAAAGAAGAATCGGGGGCATTTGTCCTGATGTCGCTCGAATCTGGCCCGCTGATGACGATGGTTATCCTTGGTTCCGCTGGCCTGGCGACCTTTGAACCTCACCACTTTATCGGTGCGGTACTGCCGTTCCTGATTGGCTTTGCGCTCGGTAATCTCGACCACGACCTGCGCGCGTTCTTCAGCAAAGCGACGCCGGTGTTGATTCCGTTCTTCGGCTTCGCGCTGGGTAACACCATTAACCTGAGCGTTATCCTCGACACCGGCCTGCTGGGTATCGTACTGGGCGTGGCGGTTATCATCATCACCGGTATTCCGCTGATTATCGCTGACCGCGTGCTCGGCGGCGGTAACGGTACGGCTGGTGTGGCAGCATCTTCTGCGGCAGGGGCAGCGGTAGCAAACCCGGTCATTATTGCCCAGATTAACCCGTCATTCGCACCGGTTGCCGCTTCTGCCACGGCGTTGGTGGCGGCCAGTGTGATTGTTACCGCGATTCTGGTACCGATTATTACCGCGCTGTACGCCAAACGTTATGGCAAACCACAGCCAGTTGAAAACAAAGCAAAAACGATACCAGAAGCCGCTCACCACTAATCTCCCGCCCCCCTCATTCGAGGGGGGTTTTACCCTTTCAGCCCCGTCTTTCTACCCTCGTCTTCTGGGATAACACCGACAAATGCAGGGTTTTGTTGTATCATTAAGCCTATTTTCGGCGTGTTGCCGTTTCACAGGCCTTTGCCTTTCGCACTGCACTTTTGAGGATATCCCCCATGTCATTACCCCACTGCCCACAATGTAATTCCGAATATACCTACGAAGACAACGGCATGTTTATCTGCCCGGAATGCGCCCACGAGTGGAACGATGCCGAACCGGCACAAGACAGCGATGAGCTGATTGTTAAAGACGCAAACGGCAACCTGCTGGCCAACGGCGACAGCGTAACCGTGGTGAAAGATCTGAAGGTCAAAGGTAGTTCTTCTATGCTGAAAATCGGCACCAAAGTGAAGAACATCCGTCTGGTCGAAGGCGACCACAATATCGATTGCAAAATCGATGGTTTCGGCCCAATGAAGCTGAAATCTGAGTTCGTTAAAAAGAACTGATCCTGCCCGGCATCGCCAAAATAGCGATGCTGATGCTGGACTTATCCGGCCTACCTCGTAGGCCAGATAAGTTGCCCCCTCCCGCCACGCTTCGCTCCCTGAATCGACACGCACTACACTTAATAGGCTCTTCTTTACCTGAGGTAACGATTATGCCCTTAAGCCCCTATCTCGCATTTTCCGGCAACTGCGCCGATGCTATCGCCTACTACCAGCAGGCGCTGGGTGCGGAACTGCGCTACAAAATCAGCTTTGGCGAAATGCCCCCTTCCGCGATGGATGACGAAGGCGGCTGCCCCTCCGGGCTTCACTTCCCCGACAGTGCCATTGCCCATGCCAACGTTCATATCGCGGGCAGCGATATCATGATGAGCGACGCCGTTCCTGCTGAGAGTCTCCACTATTCGGGCTTTACGCTAGTGCTCGACACCGAGGATGTACGCGAAGGTAAACGCTGGTTCGATAATCTGGCAGCCAACGGCAAAGTCGAAATGCCGTGGCAAGAAACCTTTTGGGCTCATGGCTTTGGTCGCGTGATCGACCGTTACGGCGTACCGTGGATGATTAACGTCATTAAACAGCAGCAGCCCACGCTCTGAAACGGCGGGAGGCGCACCCTCCCGCTCTGTCATGAAATCCCCGCCAATTGTTCATCATCAAGTAACCATCCGTTAACCCATCTGTCACATTAGTTCGCCACGATGGAGCCACTTTTATACGGGGGCTTCAGTATGCAAACGATTATTCGCGTTGAGAAACTCAACAAAACGTTTCATCAGCACCAGGTTCTGCACGCCATTGACTTAACCCTCCACACCGGTGAGATGGTGGCTCTGCTGGGGCCGTCCGGTTCCGGCAAATCCACCCTTTTACGTCATTTAAGCGGCCTGATTGTCGGCGACAAAACGCCGGGAGGCCGCGTTGAATTGCTGGGCAAAACCGTGCAACAGAGCGGGCGTCTGGCGCGCGATATCCGCAAAATCCGCGCGCACACCGGCTACATCTTCCAGCAGTTCAACCTTGTAAACCGCCTGAGCGTGCTGGAAAACGTGCTGATTGGCGCGCTCGGCAGCACCCCATTCTGGCGTACCTGCCTGCGCTGGTTCAGCCGTGAGCAAAAGCAGCGCGCCCTGCAAGCGTTGACCCGCGTCGGAATGGCACATTTTGCCCATCAGCGCGTTTCAACGCTCTCCGGCGGCCAGCAGCAGCGCGTCGCCATCGCCAGAGCGCTTATGCAGCAGGCAAAAGTAATTCTGGCCGACGAGCCTATCGCCTCGCTGGATCCAGAATCCGCACGCATCGTAATGGATACCCTACGCGACATTAACCAGACCGATGGCATCACCGTAGTGGTGACGCTGCATCAGGTCGATTACGCCCTGCGCTACTGCGAACGCATTGTTGCGCTACGTCAGGGGCATGTGTTCTACGACGGTAGCAGCCAACTGTTTGATAACGAACGTTTTGACCATCTCTACCGCAGCATGAATCGCGTCGAACAGAACGCGCAGGCTGCCTGACATCCCCTCAATAAGGAATGGAAATGAGCGCTAAAATTATTGCCTCGCTGGCCTTCACCAGCCTGTTCAGCCTCAGCACCCTGTTCACCCCGGCTCACGCCGAAGAGCAGGAAAAAGCGCTGAATTTCGGCATTATTTCAACGGAATCACAGCAAAACCTGAAGCCGCAGTGGACACCCTTTCTGCAAGATATGGAGAAAAAACTGGGGGTGAAAGTGAACGCATTCTTCGCCCCAGACTACGCCGGGATTATCCAGGGAATGCGCTTTAACAAAGTGGATATCGCCTGGTACGGCAACCTCTCGGCGATGGAAGCGGTGGATCGCGCCAACGGCCAGGTATTCGCTCAAACCGTGGCGGCAGACGGATCGCCAGGCTACTGGAGCGTGCTGATCGTTAACAAAGACAGCCCGATCAACAACCTCAACGATCTGCTGGCAAAGCGTAAAGATCTCACCTTTGGCAACGGCGATCCTAACTCAACGTCCGGCTTCCTCGTCCCTGGCTATTACGTCTTCGCCAAAAACAATATCTCCGCCAACGACTTTAAGCGCACGGTCAACGCCGGACATGAAACCAACGCCCTCGCCGTCGCCAACAAGCAGGTGGATGTCGCCACCAACAATACCGAAAACCTCGACAAGCTGAAGGTTTCCGCGCCGGACAAGCTAAAAGAGCTGAAGGTTATCTGGAAATCTCCGCTGATCCCGGGCGATCCGATCGTGTGGCGTAAAAACCTGTCTGAAACCACCAAAGACAAGATCTACGACTTCTTTATGAATTACGGCAAGACGGCGGAAGAAAAAGCGGTGTTAGCGCGTTTGGGCTGGGCGCCGTTCCGCGCCTCCAGCGACCTGCAACTGGTTCCCATTCGCCAACTGGCGCTGTTTAAAGAGATGCAGGGCGTGAAGGACAACAAAGGATTAAGCGACCAGGACAAAGCCGAGAAAACCACGGCGATCAAAGCCAGGCTGGACGATCTCGACCGCCTGACCGCCGCGCTGAGCGCGATGAGTTCGGTAAACAAAGCAGTGCAATGATGACCCCCTCTCCCCAAACACAGCTGTAGGCCGGATAGGGCGAAACCGCCCTCCGGCAAAAAACATCACGGAGCCTCTATGCAAACCATCACCGTTCCCCCGCCGAAGCGCAGTTGGTTCTCGCTGATGAGTTGGGCCGTTGTGCTCGCGGTACTGGCCGTGTCGTGGAAAGGCGCGGAAATGGCCCCGCTCACGCTGATTAAAGACGCGGGCAACATGGCGACCTTCGCCGCAGACTTCTTCCCGCCGGATTTCAGCCAATGGCAAGACTACCTCAGCGAAATGGCCATCACCCTGCAAATTGCCGTATGGGGTACGGCGCTGGCGGTGGTTTTGTCCATTCCGTTTGGCCTGATGAGCGCTGAAAACCTTGTGCCCTGGTGGGTTTACCAGCCGGTGCGAAGGGCGATGGACGCCTGCCGCGCCATCAATGAAATGGTCTTTGCCATGCTGTTTGTCGTCGCCGTTGGCCTTGGCCCCTTTGCTGGCGTGATGGCGCTGTTTATCCACACCACCGGCGTGCTCTCCAAACTGCTTTCCGAAGCGGTCGAAGCGATTGAACCCGGCCCGGTGGAAGGCATCCGCGCCACTGGCGCTAACAAACTCGAAGAGATCCTCTACGGCGTGCTGCCGCAGGTAATGCCGCTGCTCATTTCCTATTCGCTGTATCGCTTTGAGTCTAACGTCCGTTCCGCCACCGTCGTCGGTATGGTCGGCGCAGGCGGAATTGGCGTCACGCTGTGGGAGGCGATTCGCGGCTTCCAGTTCCAGCAAACCTGCGCATTGATGGTGCTCATCATCGTCACGGTCAGCCTGCTGGATTTCCTCTCTCAACGCTTGCGTAAGCACTTTATCTGATTAGCGAGGCATTGATTACTATGCACTTGTCTACACATCCGACCAGTTATCCGACGCGTTATCAAGAGATAGCCGCACGGCTTGAACAGGAACTTCGCCAGCATTATCGCTGCGGCGACTACTTGCCTGCCGAGCACCAACTGGCGGCGCGTTTCGACGTCAACCGCCACACGCTGCGCCGCGCTATTGACCAGCTCGTGGAAAAAGGCTGGGTACAGCGCCGCCAGGGCATTGGCGTGCTGGTGCTGATGCGCCCGTTCGACTATCCGCTCAACGCCCAGGCGCGCTTTAGCCAAAACTTGCTAGATCAAGGCAGCCACCCCACCAGCGAAAAATTGCTGTCGGTGCTGCGACCAGCTTCCGGCCACGTGGCGGATGCGCTGGGCATTGGCGAAGGCGATAACGTCATTCACCTGCGCACCCTGCGTCGGGTCAACGGCGTGGCGCTGTGCCTGATTGACCACTACTTTGCCGACCTTTCCCTGTGGCCAACGCTGCAACGCTTCGACAGCGGCTCGCTGCACGACTTTCTGCGCGAGCAAACGGGGATGGCGCTCACACGCAGCCAGACGCGCATCAGCGCCCGTCGCGCACAGGCCAAAGAGAGCCAACGCCTTGAAATTCCTAACCTGTCGCCGCTGATGTGCGTACGCACGCTTAACCATCATGAAGACGCCAAAAGCCCGGTGGAATACTCCGTCAGCCTGACACGCGCCGACATGATTGAATTTATTATGGAGCACTGAATGCACACCGATACCGCTACCCGCCAGCACTGGATGTCCGTGCTGGCGCACAGCCAACCGGCAGAACTGGCAGCCCGCATCAACGCGCTGAATATTACCGCCGACTACGACATCATCCGCGCCGCCGAAACGGGGCTGGTACAAATCCAGGCGCGAATGGGCGGCACGGGCGCGCGTTTTTTTGCCGGTGACGCCACCCTCACTCGCGCCGCCGTGCGTTTGAGCAACGGCACACTCGGCTATAGCTGGGTGTTGGGGCGCGATAAACAGCACGCTGAGCGCTGCGCCATGCTTGATGCACTGCTTCAGCAACCCGTTCATTTTCAAACATTAATCGAAACCTTAATCACCCCACTGGACGCTAACCGGATGGCGCGCATCGCGGCACGTCAGGCAGAAGTGAACGCCAGTCGGGTTGATTTCTTTACGTTGGTTCGCGGAGATAACGCATGACCCTGGAAACCGCTTTTATGCTTCCCGTGCAGGATGCCCAGCACAGTTTTCGTCGCCTGTTGAAGGCCATGAGCGAGCCGGGCGTTATCGTTGCCCTGCATCAGCTCAAATACGGCTGGCAGCCGTTAAATATTGCCACCACCAGCGTGCTGTTAACGCTGGCGGATAACGACACGCCGGTGTGGCTTTCCGCTCCGCTCAGTCACGATATCGTCAATCAGAGCCTGCGTTTTCACACCAATGCGCCGCTGGTTGACGCGCCGCAGGAGGCGACATTTGCCGTCTCTAATGGCGCAATCAGCAGCGAACAGCTCAATGCGCTGTCCAGCGGCAGCGCGGTGACGCCAGAGTCCGGCGCGACGCTGATTGTGCAAGTCGCCAGCCTCAGCGGCGGACGTATGCTACGCCTGACCGGCGCGGGTATCGCCGAAGAACGCATGATTGCCCCGCAGTTGCCCGAATGCATTATTCACGAACTCACCGAACGCCCACACCCGTTCCCGCTTGGTATCGACTTAATTCTGACCTGTGGCGAACGTCTGCTGGCTATTCCGCGAACCACACATGTTGAGGTGTGCTGATGTACGTAGCCGTTAAAGGGGGCGAAAAGGCGATTGACGCCGCCCATGCGCTTCAGGAAAACCGCCGCCGGGGCGACACTCGCCTGCCCGAACTCAGCGTCACGCAAATAGAACAGCAGCTTAATCTCGCCGTTGACCGAGTGATGACTGAAGGCGGCATTGCCGATCGCGAACTGGCAGCGTTGGCGCTAAAACAGGCCAGCGGCGATAACGTCGAGGCTATTTTTCTGCTGCGCGCGTACCGCACTACGCTTGCCAGGCTGGCGGTCAGCGAGCCGATAGACAGCGCCAAAATGCGCCTGGAGCGACGGATTTCCGCCGTTTACAAAGACATTCCTGGCGGGCAACTGCTCGGCCCAACCTACGATTACACCCATCGCCTGCTGGATTTTACCCTGCTGGCGAATGGCGAAACGCCAGCCCTCAGCGCCTGCGAAAGCGGGCAACAGCCAGCAGCGCACGTTTTCAACCTGTTAACGCAGCAGGGGCTGGCCAGAGCGGAAGCCGACAACGGCGAGCCGCCTGATGACATTACCCGCACACCGCCGGTTTATCCGTGTTCGCGCGCCTCGCGTTTGCAGCAACTGATGCGCGGCGACGAAGGCTATTTATTGGCGCTAGCCTACTCTACGCAGCGCGGCTACGGGCGTAATCACCCGTTCGCGGGCGAAATTCGCAGTGGTTACATTGACGTTGAAATCATGGCGGAAGAGGTAGGTTTTACGGTGAACGTCGGCGAACTGCTGATAACCGAGTGCGAAATGGTGAATGGTTTTATCGACCCGCCGGACGACGCGCCGCACTTCACCCGTGGCTATGGCCTGGCATTCGGCATGAGCGAGCGCAAAGCCATGGCGATGGCACTGGTCGATCGCGCTCTGCAAGCGCCGGAATACGGCGAGCACGCGGTCGGCCCGGCGCAAGATGAAGAATTTGTGCTGGCGCACGCCGATAACGTCGAAGCCGCAGGCTTTGTCTCGCACCTCAAACTGCCGCACTACGTCGATTTCCAGGCCGAACTGGAGCTACTGAAACGCCTGCAACGGGAGCGCGAAAATGGCTAATTTGAGTGGGTATAACTTTGCTTATCTCGATGAGCAAACCAAACGCATGATTCGCCGCGCCATTCTGAAAGCGGTGGCGATCCCTGGTTATCAAGTGCCGTTCGGCGGGCGCGAAATGCCGATGCCCTACGGCTGGGGAACCGGCGGCATTCAGCTTACCGCCAGCATAATTGGCGAAGCCGACGTGCTGAAAGTGATTGATCAGGGCGCGGATGACACCACCAACGCCGTGTCGATTCGTCATTTCTTTAAGCGCGTAACCGGGGTTAACACCACCGAGCGCACGGAAGATGCGACGCTGATTCAGACCCGTCACCGCATTCCAGAAACGCCGCTGACGGAGGATCAGATCCTGATTTTCCAGGTGCCGATTCCTGAGCCGCTGCGCTTTATCGAGCCGCGCGAAACCGAAACCCGCACCATGCACGCGCTGGAGGAGTACGGCGTGATGCAGGTGAAACTGTATGAAGACATCGCCCGTTTCGGCCATATCGCCACCACCTACGCCTATCCGGTGAAGGTCAACCACCGCTATGTGATGGATCCGTCGCCGATTCCTAAATTCGATAATCCGAAAATGGACAGAATGCCCGCGCTGCAACTGTTCGGCGCGGGGCGTGAGAAGCGGATTTACGCCGTGCCGCCGTTTACCCGCGTTGAAAGTCTCGATTTCGACGATCACCCGTTCACCGTCCAGCAGTGGGATGCGCCCTGCGCCATTTGTGGCTCAACGCAGAGCTACCTCGACGAAGTGGTGTTGGATGACGCCGGAAACCGCATGTTTGTCTGCTCCGATACCGATTATTGCCGCCAACAGAGCGAGGCGAAAAGCCAATGAATCAACCGTTACTTTCGGTCAATAACCTGACCCATCTCTACGCGCCGGGAAAAGGCTTTAGCGAGGTTTCTTTTGATCTGTGGCCAGGCGAAGTGCTGGGGATTGTCGGGGAATCTGGCTCCGGGAAAACCACGCTGTTGAAGTCGATTTCCGCCCGTTTGACGCCGCAGCAAGGCGAGATTCGTTACCAAAATCATTCCCTTTACGCCATGAGCGAAGCCGAAAGGCGTCGGCTGCTGCGCACCGAATGGGGCGTGGTGCATCAACATCCGTTGGACGGCCTGCGCCGCCAGGTGTCGGCGGGCGGCAATATCGGTGAACGCCTGATGGCGACCGGTGCACGCCACTACGGGGAGATTCGCGCCACCGCGCAAAAGTGGCTGGAGGAGGTGGAGATTCCGGCGAACCGCATCGACGACTTGCCGACGACCTTTTCCGGCGGGATGCAACAGCGTTTGCAAATTGCCCGCAACCTGGTCACTCATCCCAGATTGGTGTTTATGGATGAGCCAACCGGCGGGCTGGATGTCTCGGTACAGGCGCGTTTGCTTGACCTGCTACGCGGTCTGGTGGTGGAGCTGAACCTGGCAGTGGTGATTGTCACCCATGATCTCGGCGTTGCACGTCTGCTGGCTGACCGTTTGCTGGTGATGAAGCAGAGTCAGGTGGTGGAAAGTGGGTTGACCGACCGCGTGCTCGACGACCCGCACCATCCGTATACCCAGTTGTTGGTGTCGTCAGTATTGCAGAATTGATTTTTGCCGGATGGCGGCTAACGCCTTATCCGGCCTACAAACACAAACCCGCGTAGGCCTGATAAGCGTAGCGCCATCAGGCAACCAGGATTAAGAGGCCCAGATGATCCGCGTAGAAAATGTCAGTAAAACTTTTGTTCTGCACCAGCAAAACGGCGTGCAACTGCCGGTGCTGCGCCATGCTTCGCTCACCGTCAACGCCGGTGAATGCGTGGTGCTGCACGGCCATTCCGGCAGCGGTAAATCCACGCTGCTGCGCTCTCTTTACGCCAACTATCTGCCAGACGAAGGACAAATTCAGATTAAACACGGCGACGAATGGGTGAATCTGGTCACGGCTCCGGCGCGTAAAGTGGTGGAAATTCGTAAAACCACTATCGGCTGGGTAAGCCAATTTCTGCGGGTGATCCCGCGTATTTCCACCCTCGATGTGGTCATGCAGCCACTGTTGAATCTCGGCGTGCCGCGCGAGGAGTGCGCCACCAAAGCCGCCCGCTTACTCACCCGCCTGAACGTGCCAGAACGCCTGTGGCATTTGGCGCCCTCCACCTTTTCCGGCGGCGAACAGCAGCGCGTCAACATCGCCCGTGGGTTTATCGTCGATTACCCCATTTTACTGCTTGATGAACCCACCGCATCGCTCGACGCCAAAAACAGCGCCGCCGTGGTGGCACTGATTACCGAGGCCAAAGCGCGCGGCGCAGCTATTGTGGGGATTTTCCACGATGACACCGTGCGCCAACAGGTTGCCGACCGACTCCACCCAATGGGAGCCACTGCATGATTATCAACAACGTCAAACTGGTGCTGGAAAATGAAGTCGTCAACGGCTCACTGGAGGTGCTGGATGGCGAAATTCGCGCCTTTGCCGAAAGCCAAAGCCGCCTGCCGGAAGCGATGGACGGCGACGGCGGCTGGCTACTGCCAGGGATGATTGAGCTGCATACCGATAACCTGGACAAATTCTTCATGCCGCGCCCGAAGGTGGATTGGCCCGCCCACTCGGCCATGAGCAGCCATGACGCTTTAATGGTCGCCAGCGGCATTACCACCGTGCTGGACGCGGTGGCGATTGGCGATGTACGCGACGGCGGCGACCGGCTGGAGAATCTGGAAAAGATGATCAACGCCATCGAAGAAACACAAAAACGCGGAGTGAACCGCGCCGAGCATCGCTTGCATCTGCGCTGTGAGCTGCCGCATCACACCACGCTGCCGTTGTTTGAAAAACTGGTCGGGCGCGAGCCGGTCACACTGGTGTCGCTAATGGATCATTCGCCAGGGCAGCGTCAGTTCGCCAATCGCGAAAAATACCGTGAATACTACCAGGGGAAATACTCGCTTACCGACGCGCAAATGCAGCAGTACGAAGAAGACCAACTGGCGCTGGCAGCGCGTTGGTCGCAGCCAAACCGCATGGCCATCGCGGATTTGTGCCGCCAGCGTAGCATTGCGCTCGCCAGCCACGACGATGCCACCCACGAGCACGTGGTGGAATCTCATCAGTTGGGCAGCGTGATTGCGGAATTTCCCACCACTTTTGAAGCGGCGGAATCTTCTCGCCGCCACGGCATGAACGTGCTGATGGGCGCACCCAATATTGTGCGCGGCGGCTCGCACTCCGGCAACGTTGCGGCAAGCGAGCTGGCGCAGCGTGGCTTGCTGGATATTCTCTCCTCTGACTACTATCCGGCAAGCCTGCTGGACGCCGCGTTTCGCGTGGCGGACGACGCGAACAATCCCTTTAGCCTACCGCAGGCTATCGCGCTGGTGACTAAAAACCCAGCGCGGGCGTTAAACCTACATGACCGTGGCGTGATTGGCGAAGGCAAACGCGCCGACCTGCTCTTAGCGCATCGCAAAGGCGATCATATTCATATCGACCACGTCTGGCGTCAGGGAAAAAGGGTGTTCTGATGATGGGAAAACTCATTTGGTTAATGGGGCCATCCGGCTCAGGTAAAGACAGCCTGCTGGCGGTGATGCGCCAGCAAGAACATGCACAGCTACTGGTGGCGCACCGCTATATCACCCGCCCTGCCAACGCGGGCTGTGAGAACCACATCGCCCTCAGCGAAGCGGAGTTTTTTACCCGCGCCGGGCATAACCTGCTGGCGCTAAGCTGGCACGCCAACGGCCTGTACTACGGCGTGGGCGTCGAAATTGACCTCTGGCTACACGCCGGATTTGACGTGGTGGTTAACGGCTCACGCGCCCATCTGCCGCAGGCCAAAACGCGCTACGCCGCCGCGCTGTTGCCGGTTTGCCTACAGGTGTCACCGGAGATCCTGCGCCAGCGCTTACAGGCGCGCGGGCGTGAGAACGGCGTTGAAATTGCCGCCCGACTGGAACGCGCCGCCCGCTATGCGCCCGCCGATTGCCATATGCTCAACAACGACGGAAGTCTGCTACAGTCAGTGGAAAAACTACTGACCCTGATGGGGCGCAAGGAGAAAAGCGATGCCTGTCTGTGAGCTTCGCCAGGCTACGGAAGAGGACTGCGACGCGGTATATGCGCTGATGTGTGAGCTAAAACAGGCCAAGTTCGACCGCGATGCCTTTTACACCGGCTACACCGCCAATCTTCAGGATAATAATTTGCACTACCAGCTTGCGCTGCTGAACGGCAAAGCGGTGGGGATCGTGAGTCTGCATCTGCAATTTCACCTGCACCACGCCAACTGGATTGGTGAAATTCAGGAGCTGGTGGTGATGCCTGAGGTGCGTGGCTTAAAAATCGGCCACCGGCTTTTGGCATGGGCAGAGGAGAAAGCCCGTGAAGCGGGCGCGGAGATGACCGAGCTTTCAACCAGCACGCTGCGCCATCATGCGCACCGTTTTTATCAGCGCGAAGGTTACACCCAGAGCCATTTCCGTTTTACCAAAGCGTTATGAGGAGCCGGTATGAGTTTAACCCTCACCCTCTGTGGGACGGGCGGTGCGCAGGGCGTTCCCGCCTGGGGCTGTGAGTGCCGCGCCTGCCAACGCGCGAGGCTTACGCCGTCATCGCGGCGCAAACCGTGCAGCGGTGCGGCAAAGTTTAACGACGCGATAACGTTGATCGACGCCGGTCTGCCCGATCTCGGCGATCGCTGGCCGATGGGATCTTTTCAGCAGTTTTTACTCACCCATTATCATATGGATCACGTCCAGGGGCTGTTCCCTCTGCGTTGGGGCGTGGGCGCCAGCGTGCCGGTATACGGCCCGCCGGATGATCTGGGTTGCGACGATCTGTTTAAACATCCCGGAATTCTTGATTTTAGCCACACCGTGGAACCCTTCGTGGTATTTGAGCTTCAGGGGCTACAGGTCACGCCGCTGCCGCTGGCTCATTCAAAGCTGACTTTCGGTTATTTACTGGAAACGCCCCACAGCCGCATCGCCTGGCTTTCCGATACCGCTGGTCTGCCGGACAAAACACTCACCTTTTTAAGCAATAATCAGCCGCAGGTGATGGTGATTGATTGCAGCCATCCGCCGCGCGAGGAGCCTGCGCGCAACCACGGCGATTTAAACACCGTGCTGGCGCTGAATGCTGATATCGGCTGCCCGCGCGTCATCCTGACGCATATCAGCCATCAGTTTGATGAATGGCTAATGAGCAACCCGCTGCCGGAAGGCGTCGAAGCGGGCTATGACGGCATGGAAATAGCGCTGGATTAGCGCTCAAACTCATCGTCAAGGCGACGTTCGTCGTCGGACAACTGGCGGCGTTCCTGGTCAAGCTGGCGCTGCCTGTCATCAAGCTGGCGGCGGCGATCGTCGAGTTGACGCCGCCGATCATTATACTGCTGGCTGCTTTGCGAATGGCTGCGACGATCGTCCCACGAACGATCGTCATCATCACTTTCGCGGCTGGCACGATCGCTGCTCGGGTTATAGGCATCATTGATGGCACTCTGAATGTTGCCAATGGCATCATCAATAATATCAGCGCGCGCTAGTTGGCTGGTCAGCGACAGTGCACAACAGAAAATGGCGGTCAGGTAGCGGTTCATAGAGCCAATCTCGTGATGGAAACTGGCTGTAGGTTATGTACGCCGCCACATCCGGTGTAGTAGAGGAATCTCAATCTACAATCTGAGAAATGTCACCCAGCGTTTTCTTTCGACACGTCAAATATGACGACAGCCTGTTTTTCGTCAGCGTTTCGCCCCGTATTCGCCCGTAACATCAAGGAATAGCCACAACAAAAAAGTGGCATAAAAGATGCATACTGAAGGCGACAGCGCGTATGCGCGATTTGATTAACTGGAGCGAGACCGATGAAAAAAGTCGTCACGGTTTGCCCGTATTGTGCATCAGGTTGCAAAATCAACCTGGTGGTCGATAACGGCAAAATCGTCCGGGCGGAGGCGGCTCAGGGGAAAACCAACCAGGGTACCCTGTGTCTGAAAGGCTATTACGGCTGGGATTTTATTAACGATACCCAGATCCTGACGCCACGTCTGAAAACCCCAATGATCCGTCGCCAGCGTGGCGGCAAGCTGGAGTCCGTCTCCTGGGACGAGGCTCTGAATTACGTTGCCGATCGCCTGAGTGCTATCAAAGCGAAATACGGCCCTGACGCTATTCAGACTACCGGTTCCTCACGCGGGACGGGTAACGAAACCAACTATGTAATGCAAAAATTTGCGCGCGCGGCGATTGGTACTAACAACGTCGATTGCTGCGCTCGCGTCTGACACGGCCCTTCGGTTGCAGGTCTGCACCAATCGGTCGGTAACGGCGCTATGAGTAACGCCATCAATGAAATTGATGACACTGATTTAGTCTTTATCTTCGGCTACAACCCAGCGGATTCCCACCCTATCGTGGCGAATCACGTGATTAATGCCAAACGTAAAGGCGCGAAAATCATCGTTTGCGATCCGCGTAAAATTGAAACCGCGCGTATTGCCGATATGCATATTGCGTTGAGAAACGGCTCGAATATCGCGCTGCTCAATGCGATGGGGCATGTCATTATCGAAGAAAATCTGTACGACCAGGCGTTTGTCGCTTCTCGCACGGAAGGCTTTGAAGAGTATCGTAAAATTGTCGAAGGCTATACGCCGGAGTCCGTTGAAGAAATTACCGGCGTTAGCGCGCAGGAAATTCGTCAGGCGGCGCGGATGTATGCCGCAGCGAAAAGTGCGGCGATTCTGTGGGGCATGGGCGTAACCCAGTTCTATCAGGGCGTGGAAACCGTACGTTCACTGACGAGCCTCGCCATGCTGACCGGTAACCTCGGTAAGCCACACGCAGGCGTGAACCCAGTTCGCGGTCAGAACAACGTTCAGGGCGCATGTGACATGGGCGCACTGCCGGATACTTATCCTGGCTATCAGTACATTAACAACCCAGCTAACCGCGAGAAATTCGCCAAAGCGTGGGGCGTAGAAAGCCTGCCTGCGCATACCGGCTATCGCATCAGCGAGCTGCCGCACCGTGCGGCGCATGGCGAAGTGCGCGCTGCGTACATCATGGGTGAAGATCCATTACAGACCGATGCCGAGCTGTCTGCGGTACGTAAAGGCTTCGAAGATCTGGAATTGGTTATCGTCCAGGATATCTTCATGACCAAAACGGCGGCGGCGGCAGACGTCATTCTGCCGTCTACATCGTGGGGCGAACATGAAGGTGTGTTCTCGGCGGCTGACCGTGGCTTCCAGCGCTTCTTTAAAGCGGTGGAACCGAAGTGGGATCTGAAAACGGACTGGCAGATTATCAGTGAAATCTCCACCCGTATGGGCTACCCGATGCACTACAACAACACCCAGGAAATCTGGGATGAGTTGCGTCATCTGTGCCCAGATTTCTACGGCGCAACCTACGAGAAAATGGGCGAACTGGGCTTTATTCAGTGGCCTTGCCGCGATACCTCAGATGCCGACCAGGGGACTTCTTACCTCTTTAAAGAGAAGTTCGACACCCCGAACGGCATGGCGCAGTTCTTTACCTGCGACTGGGTAGCGCCTATCGACAAACTGACCGAACAGTACCCAATGGTGCTCTCAACGGTGCGTGAAGTCGGCCACTACTCTTGCCGTTCAATGACCGGTAACTGTGCGGCGCTGGCCGCGCTGGCGGATGAACCGGGCTATGCCCAGATCAACACCGCCGATGCCGCGCGTTTGGGGATTGAAGATGAAGCGCTGGTGTGGGTTAACTCCCGCAAAGGCCGCGTTATCACCCGTGCGGCGGTTAGCGATCGTCCGAACAAAGGGGCCATTTACATGACCTACCAGTGGTGGATTGGGGCATGTAATGAGCTGGTAACCGAGAACTTAAGCCCGATTACCAAAACGCCTGAGTACAAGTACTGCGCAGTAAACGTTGAACGCATTGCCGATCAACAGGCCGCTGAGCAGTATGTTATTGATGAGTACAATAAGCTGAAGGCCAGTCTGCGCGAAAGCGCGATGGGCTAAGCGGACTCGTTTCAACGCCCCCAGCCGGGGGCGTTTTTTTATCCTCGCATTCTCTTTATACTGCTCCCATCCTCGACTACCCACACAATAAAATGAAACTACTTTTTGCATTGCTATGGATGGTAGCACTGTCCGTATACGCTGAAGATCCGGGCAGCCAGTATCAAAAAGCCGCCGAGGCCGGAGACGCGCGCGCGCAGTATTATCTTGCCGATACCTGGTTTAGCTCCGGCGATTTAAGTAAAGCCGAGTTCTGGGCACAAAAGTCTGCCGACAGCGGTGATGCAGATGCCAGTGCGTTGTTGGCACAGATTAAAATTACCAATCCCGTCAGCCTTGATTACCCTGGGGCAAAAAAGCTGGCAGAGAAAGCCGCCAGCGCGGGCAGTAAGGCCGGTGAGGTTATCCTGGCGCGAATTTTGACCAATAGCCAATCTGGGCAGACCGATTATCCGCGCGCCATTACCCTGCTCCAGCAAGCATCGATAAATGCCGAAAGTGATTTCGCCGTCGATGCACAAATGCTGTTGGGGATGATTTACGCCAACGGCGTCGGGGTGGCGGAAGATGATGAAAAGGCAGCGAGTTATTTTAAAAATAGCTCTGCGTTATCGCGCACCGGCTATGCCGAATATTGGGCCGGAATGATGTTCCTCGGCGGGGAAAAGGGGTTTATCACCGGTAACAAACAGAAGGCGTTGCAGTGGTTGAACCTGAGCTGTACCGAAGGGTTTGATACCGGCTGCGAAGAGTTTGAAAAGCTGAGTAACAAATAACCGCCATCGCCTGATGGCGCTGCGCTTATCAGGCCTACGCGGGTTATGTTCATGCCATCAAACAAACCGCACAATACCGTAGGCCGGATAAGGCGTTTACGCCGCCATCCGGCAATCAACGTCTAGCTTATTGGTCGGCGGTTTTATCAAACTTGCCCAACACTTCGCGCTCATACGCCAGCGCTTTTTTGCGGTCAAATTTGTGTTCCCACTTGGCGATCACCAGCACCGCCAGCGCATTCCCCACGACGTTCAACGCGGTACGCGCCATATCAAGAATACGGTCAACACCGGCAATAAACGCCAGACCTTCCAGCGGAATACCCACGCTACCCAACGTCGCCAGCAGCACCACAAAGGAGACACCCGGAACCCCGGCAATCCCTTTCGATGTCACCATTAGCGTCAGCACCAGCACGATTTCCTGCCAGATAGACAGGTCAATTCCGTACAACTGGGCGATAAAGATAGCGGCAATACTCTGGTACAGCGTCGAGCCATCAAGATTAAAGGAGTAACCGGTCGGCACGACAAAACTCGTAATCGATGCCGGAGCGCCATAGGCCTCCATCTTCTCAATAATACGCGGCAGCACGCTTTCAGAGCTGGCGGTGGAATAAGCCAGAATCAGCTCATCTTTGAGGATGCGGATCAAAATCCAGATGCTTAGCCCGCAGATGCGCGCCACAATCCCCAGCACCACCAGCGCGAAGAACAGAATCGCGAAGTGCACCAGGATAACCAGTTTCGCCAGCGGCCACAAAGAAGCAAAACCAAAGTTCGCCACGGTAACAGCAATCAGCGCAAACACCCCGACTGGCGCGTAACGCATCACCATATGGGTGACTTTAAACATGGTTTCGGAAATAGAACGGAACACCGTGACCAGCGGTTCGCGGTGCGCGGCGGGCAGTGATGAAAGGCCCAGACCAAACAGAACCGAGAAGAAGATAATCGGCAGCATGTCGCCTTTCGCCATTGAGGCCACAATATTGGTCGGCACAAGGGAAAGTATCGTCCCCATCAAACCATGAGCGTGGCTCTGCACTTCAGCGGTGGTGCTTTGGTATTTCGATATGTCAGCCGTCGCCAGTTGTGACATGTCGATTCCCGCCCCTGGCTGGAAAACATTCGCCATAGTGATACCCACAATAATCGCTATCGTGGTGATCACTTCGAAATAAATGATGGTTTTTGCGCCAATTCGCCCTAACTGTTTGGCATCGCCAACACCGGCAATTCCCACGACAAGCGTAGAAATAACAATCGGCACGACGATCATTTTAATCAGATGGATGAAAATATCGCCAGCGGGCGACAGAAGATTCATAACCAGCCATTCGCGGCTATCGCTATGATAATGCAGATAACTACCCAGAATAATACCCAGCACGAGGGCAATCAGAATTTGCCATGCCAGGCTGATTCGTGTTTTTTTCATAACAGCAGACTTCCTCAATGAAAAACACCATGCCAAACAGGAATGGTATCCATTTGAAAGGGGGTGATTTGTGTTGCGTTTACTTTTAGAGGTTTTTAACGCGCAATATCAGTATCACTTGCACGCCATCTCGCGCAACCATTTCATAACAGAGCTATTCACTACTTAAATCTATATTACTACTTATTTCTACCAGAAATTATTTATAAGTTTTTGTTATAAAAACAAAAAAATTCACCATTTTCTATCCATTCTCTTCCGCAATTATTTTCGTTCAAAGAATCAAATGAACGTTATTTGAACAATTCCAATAATGCGTGATCTGCCGCGCAAATAATAAACAAAGCGTCCCCTTCCTCTTTTATTAACTTTTATGAGACATATTATTAACATCTTACAAGGAGAAAAAAAGCATGAGCCAAATTCACAAACACCCTATTCCTGCAAATATTGCAGACCGCTGCCTGATAAACCCAGAACAATACCTGACCAAATATCACCAATCAGTAACCAACCCAGATGCCTTCTGGGGCGAAGAGGGGAAAATCCTTGACTGGATGCGGCCCTATACCAAAGTTAAAAACACCTCCTTTGCCCCTGGCAATGTCTCGATCAAATGGTACGAAGACGGCACGCTGAACCTGGCGGCTAACTGCCTTGACCGCCATCTGCAACAACGCGGCGACCAAACCGCCATCATCTGGGAAGGCGACGACGCCAGCCAGAGCAAACACATTAGTTATCGCGAACTGCATCGCGATGTCTGCCGTTTCGCCAACACCCTGCTGTCGCTCGGCGTTAAAAAAGGCGATGTGGTGGCTATCTATATGCCAATGGTGCCAGAAGCCGCCGTCGCGATGCTGGCCTGTGCCCGTATCGGCGCTATCCACTCGGTTATCTTTGGCGGCTTCTCGCCAGAGGCCGTTGCAGGGCGAATCATCGACTCCAGTTCCCGCCTGGTTATCACCTCTGATGAAGGCGTTCGCGCCGGGCGTAATATTCCTCTGAAGAAAAACGTCGATGACGCACTGAAAAACCCGAACGTCAAAACCATCGAAAACGTGGTAGTGCTGCAACGTACCGGTGGGAAAATTGACTGGCAGGAAGGCCGCGACCTGTGGTGGCATGATTTGATGAGCCAGGCCAGCGACCAACACCAGCCGGAAGAGATGAACGCAGAAGATCCGCTGTTTATCCTTTATACCTCCGGTTCTACCGGCAAGCCAAAAGGCGTGCTGCACACTACCGGCGGCTATCTGGTGTATGCCGCAACCACCTTTAAATATGTTTTCGACTATCATCCTGGCGACATTTATTGGTGCACCGCCGATGTGGGTTGGGTGACTGGCCACAGCTATTTGCTGTATGGCCCGCTGGCCTGCGGAGCCACCACGCTGATGTTTGAAGGCGTGCCTAACTGGCCGACCCCGGCGCGTATGTGCCAGGTTGTTGATAAGCATAAAGTGAATATTCTCTACACCGCCCCAACCGCTATCCGCGCGTTGATGGCAGAAGGCGACAAAGCCACTGCCGGAACCGACCGCTCATCGCTGCGCATTTTGGGTTCCGTTGGTGAGCCTATCAACCCCGAGGCCTGGGAGTGGTACTGGCGTCATATCGGCAACGAGAAATGTCCGGTGATGGATACCTGGTGGCAGACTGAAACCGGCGGTTTCATGATTACCCCACTGCCGGGGGCTATCGAGCTGAAAGCCGGTTCCGCCAGCCGTCCGTTCTTTGGCGTGCAACCTGCGCTGGTCGATAACGAAGGCCATCCGCAGGAAGGCGCGACCGAGGGCAACCTGGTGATCACCGACTCCTGGCCTGGGCAAGCGCGTACGCTGTTTGGCGACCACGATCGCTTCGAGCAAACCTACTTCTCCACTTTCAAAAATATGTACTTCAGCGGCGACGGCGCGCGCCGTGATGAAGATGGCTATTACTGGATCACTGGCCGCGTCGACGACGTGCTGAACGTTTCCGGCCACCGCCTGGGTACGGCGGAAATCGAGTCGGCGCTGGTGTCGCACCCGAAAATTGCCGAAGCCGCAGTGGTGGGCATTCCGCACAATATTAAAGGCCAGGCTATCTACGCTTACGTCACCCTGAACCACGGCGAAGAACCGACCCCGGCGCTGTATACCGAAGTACGTAACTGGGTACGTAAAGAGATTGGCCCGCTGGCAACGCCGGATGTGCTGCACTGGACGGATTCACTGCCGAAAACGCGCTCCGGTAAAATTATGCGCCGCATTCTGCGCAAAATTGCCGCTGGCGATACCAGTAACCTCGGCGATACCTCAACGCTCGCCGATCCGGGTGTGGTGGAAAAACTGCTCGAAGAGAAGCAGTCCATCGCGATGCCTTCATAACTCTACTTTTGCCCGGTAACGCTACGGTTGCCGGGCAACTGACCCCTCGATACCCATCATATTTCAGGTTGCTTGAGGGTTGGCTGCCTTCACTCGCCCCGCTGGGGTTTCGCTCAGTTGCCGCCGACAAGCAGCTCAAATTATTTTGGGTATATAACAAAAAACCCTACCTTTACCTCTGGAGACTCTGTGATGAATGAGAATATTTGTCAGCAGATAGAAGACAGTGCGCATTTCAGGGAGTTGGTCGAAAAACGGCAACGGTTTGCCACCATTTTGTCACTGATTATGTTAGTGGTTTACGTCGGTTTCATTCTTCTCATCGCTTTTGCGCCGGGCTGGCTTGGCACACCGCTGCATCCGGGCACTAGCGTCACGCGCGGCATTCCTATTGGGATAGGCATTATCGTTATCTCTTTCCTCCTGACTGGCGTGTACGTCTGGCGGGCTAACAACGAATTCGATCGCCTGAACAAGGCAGTCCTGCGCGAGGTGAAAGCATCATGAAGAAGGTCCTGACGGCGCTCGCCGCCACACTTCCTTTTGCCGCCAACGCGGCAGACGCCATCAGCGGGCACGTGGAACGCCAGCCGACCAACTGGCAGGCGATTATCATGTTCCTGATTTTCGTCGCCCTGACGCTCTACATTACCTATTGGGCCTCTAAACGGGTGCGCTCACGCAGCGACTATTACACCGCAGGCGGCAACATTACTGGGTTCCAGAATGGTCTGGCGATTGCCGGTGACTTTATGTCGGCGGCCTCGTTCCTCGGTATTTCGGCGCTGGTTTACACCTCCGGTTACGATGGGCTTATCTACTCGCTGGGCTTCCTCGTAGGTTGGCCGATAATTCTGTTCCTGATTGCCGAACGCCTGCGCAATCTGGGCCGCTACACCTTTGCCGATGTCGCATCCTATCGCTTAAAGCAAGGGCCGATTCGGATGCTCTCCGCCTGCGGTTCTCTGGTGGTCGTGGCGCTGTATCTGATTGCTCAGATGGTCGGCGCGGGTAAACTTATCGAGCTGCTGTTTGGCCTTAACTATCACGTCGCCGTGGTGCTGGTGGGCGTGTTGATGGTGCTGTACGTCCTGTTTGGCGGGATGCTCGCCACCACATGGGTACAGATTATCAAAGCGGTACTGCTGCTGTTCGGCGCCAGTTTTATGGCCTTTATGGTGATGAAGCACGTCGGTTTCAGCTTCAATAACCTGTTCACCGAAGCGATGGCGGTACACCCGAAAGGGGCGGCAATCATGAGCCCTGGCGGGTTGGTTAAAGACCCAATATCTGCGCTGTCGTTAGGCCTCGGCCTGATGTTTGGTACGGCGGGCTTGCCGCACATTCTGATGCGTTTCTTCACCGTCAGCGATGCCAGCGAAGCGCGTAAAAGCGTGTTCTACGCCACCGGCTTTATGGGCTATTTCTACATCCTGACCTTTATCATCGGCTTCGGCGCTATCATGCTGGTTGGCGCGAATCCGCAGTTTAAAGACGCGGCGGGCGCACTCATCGGCGGCAATAACATGGCGGCGGTACACCTGGCGGATGCGGTGGGCGGCAACCTGTTCCTCGGCTTTATCTCTGCGGTGGCCTTCGCCACTATTCTGGCGGTGGTCGCGGGTCTGACGCTGGCGGGGGCTTCGGCGGTATCGCATGACCTGTACGCCAACGTGTTTAAGAAAGGCGCAACCGAGCGTGAGGAGCTGAAGGTATCGAAAATTACGGTGCTGATTCTGGGTGTGGTGGCGATTCTGCTGGGCATTTTGTTCGAGAATCAAAACATCGCCTTTATGGTGGGCCTGGCGTTCTCCATCGCTGCAAGCTGTAACTTCCCGATTATTCTGCTGTCGATGTACTGGTCAAAACTGACCACGCGCGGCGCGATGATCGGCGGCTGGCTAGGGCTGCTGACGGCGGTGATCCTGATGATCCTCGGGCCAACCATTTGGGTGCAGATCCTCGGTCACGAAAAAGCCATCTTCCCGTACGAATATCCGGCGCTGTTCTCGATTGCTGTCGCCTTTATCGGGATCTGGTTCTTCTCTGCTACCGATAATTCCGCAGAAGGCAGCCGTGAACGCGAACAGTTCCGCGCGCAGTTTATTCGCTCGCAAACCGGTCTGGGTATCGATCAGGGCCGCGCACATTAATCCCCCCTTCCCCGGCTGCAAAGCCGGGGATCACATCTTATTTCCCCGCAGGTGAAGACCGTCACATTCGCTACGCGAAAATAGTGACTCGCCGTCACACTAATTATTTTCAAGTTGTGAAGAACCTTCCATCTCTCATTTTTAATGGCTGTTCTGAGTAAACCCGCATTTATTGGATGCGGCGGCTTTTAAAAATACTCCTATGCTCCACTGGCAAATATTATTCATGCATCACAACAACTGCTTTTTATTAATATATTTTGCCTATTTTACAGGAGCAATCATTCATGAAACGTTTATTATGCGCCAGCATAATTTGTACCTGTGGCCTGATGGCGGCAGCCTCCAGTTTTGCCCAGCAGGATGTGACGCTCAGAATGTCATGGTGGGGCGGAAAATCACGGCACGAAGTGATGCTGAATGTGCTGAACGTTTTTGAAGCCCGCAACCCGGGCATTAAGGTAAATGCGGAATACATGGGCTGGGACGGTTATCTCGAGCGCATGACGACGCAAATTTCCGGTGGCAAAGCGCCTGATATTATGCAGATAAACTGGCCGTGGTTTCCTATATTTTCCCGCAATGGCGATGGTTTTTACGATATTAATCAATTAAAAGAGACGTTCGATTTAAGCCAATACCCCGCGAAAGATTTGCAGTCCACCACCATTAACGGCAAGCTCAATGCGATTCCTATTTCCCTTAATGTCCCTGGTTTTTATTACAACACGGAAACCTGGAAAAAAGCCGGATTAGCCTTCCCTAAAAACTGGGATGAGTTATTTGCCGCCGGTAAAGTTTTTAAAGAAAAACTCGGCAACGATTATTATCCGCTGATCTTTAACGATCAGGACACGTTCCTGATGATGAACTGCTATATGTCGCAAAAATACAATACGCCGATGTTTACCGCCGACGGTAAACAATTTGCCTGGAGCAAAGCGCAGTGGTACGAAGCCTTTGGCTTTATTCAGCGGTTGGTCGACGACCACGTCATGCCCAGCCCGAAATTCCTCGCCTCATTCGGGAAATTCGACTTTACCGACAGCAAATATTGGCAACAGGGTAAATGGGCGGGAACCTATACGTGGAACGTGGTTATTCAGTACTACGCGCAAAAAGTATTACCACCAGCAAAACTGGTGCTGGGCGATTACATCATGGAACCTGGCGCAACTAACGCCAGCGCTTATTTTAAAGTCTCGCTAACCTACGCGATGAGTAAAAATACCCAGCACCCGAAAGAAGCGGCGAAGCTGCTCAATTTCTTGCTGAATGACCCCGAAGCTATCGCCATCCTCAGGCTAGAAAACGGCATTCCGTTAAGCCAAATCGCGGTGAAAACCTTAACCGACAGCGGTGTACTCACCGATGAAAATCCTTCCGTTGCCGGATTTAAAAGCGCCCTAAAACTGGTGTCAAACTCCACCGCAACGCCGTGGATGGAAGACCAGAAAATACAGTCGTGGTTCCAGGAAGCGCGGCAGAATATCGACTACGGCAGAATGACCGTCGAAGAGGCTGCCGACAATTTTATCGCCAACGCCGAACGGGTAATGAAACGCTCCGCCACTCGTCGCCAGTAATCAGATTTCCGGCCTAATGGGGCGGAAATTCCCCCTTCACTTTGACTCAGCAACCGTTTTTATATCCACCAAATAAATATAAAAGCCTCATTTGATTAATTTCACATTCGGAGATAACGAGAATGAAAAAGTGGTTATTGTGCGCGTGT
This sequence comes from Kluyvera fluvialis, assembly GCF_059725275.1. Classification (NCBI taxonomy): domain Bacteria; kingdom Pseudomonadati; phylum Pseudomonadota; class Gammaproteobacteria; order Enterobacterales; family Enterobacteriaceae; genus Kluyvera; species Kluyvera fluvialis. The sequence continues at coordinate 4,536,277 of NZ_AP046142.1, forward strand.
TTCGTATTTTTGGGGCTGAGCTTCACCGCCGCCGCTTACGCCCAGGACAATGTAGTGTTGCGTATGTCATGGTGGGGCGGCAAAGCGCGCCAGCAGCAAACTAATGCGGCGATTAAGACGTTTGAACAGCGCTACCCGTGGATTACGGTAAAAGCGGAAAACACCGGCTGGGATGGGCATTTGGCCAGGATGTCGGCACAAATGTCCGGCGGCACAGAACCCGATGTGATGCAAACCAACTGGCCGTGGTTGTCGCTGTTTTCCCGCGATGGCGGCGGCTACTACGACCTGAATACCCTGAAAGAGGTTATCGATCTCAGCCAGTTTTCCGCCCAGGATTTGATGTCAACCACCGTCAACGGCAAATTAAACGGCCTGCCTATCTCGTTGAATGCCCCAGTTTTTTACTACAACACCGAAACCTGGCGCAAAGCCGGGCTGAGCTATCCCACCACCTGGGACGAACTCTTTGCCGCCGGTAAGCTGTTTCAACAACGTCTTGGTGACCAATACTACCCGCTGGTGTTGGTCGATCAGGATGTGATGTTGATGATCAACAGCTACATGACGCAAAAATACAACACCCCGATGTTTACCGCTGACGGATACCATTTTGCGTGGAGCCAGGCGCAGTGGCGTGAAGCCTTTCAGTTTGTTCAGAAGCTGGTCGATGAGCATGTCATCCCCGGGCCTAAATATGTCGCCTCTTTTGGCAAAGGCACATTCCACGAAATGAAGCCGTGGATCACCGGAGAATGGGGCGGAGCCTATACCTGGAACATTGTGATTCGCGCCTACGTCAGCAACCTGACGCCACCCGCGACGCTGGAGCTTGGCCCACACCTGATGTTGCCTGGCGCCACCAACGCGGGCATCTACTTTAAGGTGTCGCAGATGTTCACGATCAGCCGCCATACCCAGCATCCGAAAGAAGCCGCCATGCTGCTCAACTATCTGCTGAATGACCCGCAGGCAATCAACACTCTGGCGCTGGAGCGTGGTATTCCGCTGAGCAAAATCGCGGTCAAAACGCTCACCGACAACAACACGATTAACCCGCAAGACCCGATTGTCGCGGGGCTAAACCAGGCGCTGGCGTTAGGCAGTACACAGATAGCCACGCCAATGATGGAGGATTTCCAAATTCTCGCCCTGTTTATCGCCGCGCGCGAAAACATGGATTACGGCCACCAGACGCCGGAACAGGCGGCGGATGAGTTTGCCCAGCGTGCGGCGCGTATTCTGAAGAAAGCGAACCGCTGATTGAGTTCACATAATTTCGCGGCGCTGGTGATATCAGTCACGATTTATAAATGGAAAAAGGGGATGCTGATCACCTTAAATTTTTACCTATCGTGATCGACCGCTCATTTTCAACGGGAGTACGTTCGAACGGCGTGAGTGTGCTCCTGCATCGCGCGACTTTTTAGGCCTCACTTTTTATGCTTATCTCAATCCGGCTCCGTCAGGCTACGCGCAAAATTAGCCAGACGCTGAGGGTTTAATAACAGCGGCAAAAACAACGGGCTACCCGCAGGCGGCGATGCCAGCCAGCGATCCAGCGTATCGACATAGTGCAGCAGTTGGTTTTGATGCTGAAGCAGCGCATCCGCCGGTAACGCGTGATCGCCGTAGTGGTCGCGCCACAGCAGATCAACGGTGGCGGCGGTCACTCGCGAGAACATCTGGCCGTAAATTTCGGCGTTGCGCCAGGCGGCAGAGAGCATCTCCAGCGAATCGTTGGGGCAGGTAATTCGCGGCAGCAGTTCACGCAACGTTTGCACCGCATTGGCAGCAAGGAAACCGGCGGCCTCTTTTTCCAGGCGGATAAGCTGGCGTTGCTCCTGGCCTAGCGCCAGGTCATCGGCGGGGATTAACGGCTGCCACGCCTGAAGCCAGTTGGCGCTACGGGTATCCATGTGCAGCACCTGTTGCGCTTGCGACACGCTTTCCGGCACCTGGCTTTGGTAGTGCAGGCGGCGGCCTAGCAAGTTAGGCGTTTTGCACAGCCAGTCATAGCTTGAGTGGTACAACGCAGCCAGCCGCTGGCGGTCTTGTAGCGAGCGAAAACGCAGTTGCTGTTGTTCAGCCCAGCGGTCGAAAACCGACAGCGCCTCGCCGTCTGAGGTCTGATTCGCCGCCATCAGGCCAATCAGGTTGATGCTGTTCGCTGAGTCCATCACCCGGCTGTCCGGCATCCACTGCCAGCTCACGCGGGAGGTGATGGCTTCAATTTCGTTGCCGGTGGCGCTAATCGCCCAGCTCAGGCGGCCACTGATTTCATCGGCCAGATAACAGGGAAGCGCTGTCCAGCCGTAGCCCGTGCCGACCAGGTCGTATTCGATCCACTTTTTGTGGCCGGGCAACGCGACGATATGCGGGTGGTTGGCAAAGCCTGGATGGTAGTCAATTTCAGTGGCTTTAATCGCGGCGCGCACGTCGTCCGGCAGCGCCGAGAGCACCACTGAAAGCTGCTGGCGCGGCCAACTGTCATCGATGAAATCGCGCAGCACCAGTTTTTTACCGTGGCTGCGCAACTGGCTCCAGACGCTGTAAAGCCCCTGCTGCCAACCGGCGGTTTGAAAGGCAGGTGTCGCCAGGCCGAGCACCACACCGCTTAAATGCGGCAGTGCCGAAAGCAGCGGTGAAAATATCGCAGCATAAAAATGCTGCCAAAAATCTGGCGAGCTTTTTTCGTCAAAGGTTAATTCGGGAAATTTACGCTTAATGATGTCGTCAGTAGGCGCGGCTTCACCTTGTAGCCAAAACGATAAATTATTTTCAGCGAGGTAGCGATCGACACGTTTTAAATACTGCAACGCGTAATTTTGCTGGTGAATTAAATTCTCGACATTCAGTTTCTGACTTAATGGCGAGGGTGTCGCAAGAATAGAAAGCAGTTCCTGTTGGTGCAGGATGATGCCGGTGAAACCATGCTGTTTCGCACTTTTAACGCCCTGAATAAACCAGGGCCAATGCCAAATAAAAGTGCTATTCAGTTCCATCAATTGATGTGGAATACGTTTCATAACATCACCCTGCTGATATTTATGTTCTTATCTTAATCGAGGATGTCATGAAAAAATATGCGCTGGTCGGTACTGGTGGTCGTGCAGGGCTATATATTTCCGCCATTGGTGGAAAATGGCGTGAAAATGCCAAAATGGTTGCCTTCTGCGACACGAACCAGACGCGAATGGACTACGCCAATCGGCTGCTGCAAAACGAAGGGGCGGAGCCGGTTTCTACCTGGAAAGCGGCGCAGTTTGAAGAGATGATCCGCGAAACGCGGCCAGATATCGTGATTGTCACGACGATGGATCGCACCCACGATGATTATATCGTCCGCGCCCTGCACGCGGGTTGCGACGTGATAACCGAGAAACCGATGACCATCGATGAAAAACGCGCGCTGCGCATTCTCGATGCCATCGAAGAAACCGGACACACCGTGCGCGTGGCCTTTAACTATCGCTATGCGCCGCACCACAGCAAAGTGCGCGAGCTACTGATGCAGGGGGTGATTGGCAACGTCACGTCGGTGCACTTTGAATGGCTGCTTAACACCGAGCACGGCGCAGACTATTTCCGTCGCTGGCACCGTGAAAAACGCAACAGCGGCGGCCTGCTGGTACACAAATCCACGCACCACTTCGACCTGATGAACTTCTGGCTGGCAAGCTACCCAGAACGCGTTTACGCCGAAGGCAGCCTACAGTTTTACGGCAAAGAGAATGCCGAAAAACGCGGCGTGACGCAGTTTTACCCGCGCGCCCACGGGTTTGCCGAAGCGAAAGATGACCCGTTTGCCCTGCACATGGAAGATAACGCTCAGCTTAAAGCGCTGTATCTCAACGCTGAACATGAAGATAACTACTTCCGCGACCAGAGCGTATTCAGCGATGGCATTACCATTGAGGACACCATGTCGGTGCTGGTGAAATACCAGAATCAGGTACAGCTCACTTACTCGCTCAACGCCTATCTGCCGTGGGAAGGACTGAACGTGGTGTTTAACGGTACTGAAGGCCGTCTGGAGATGAAAATCGTCGAGAAATCCTACGTTAACGCCGGTGGCAAGCGCGAAAACGAAGGCAGCCTGGAGCAGTGCGATATCACGGTATTCCCGATGTTTGCCGAGCCGTGGAAAGCCGAGTTCAACTTGGGTGAAGGCGGCCACGGCGGCGGTGATAACGCGATGCTGGCGGACCTGTTCGGCGAGCCGGGCAACGACCCGCTGCAACGCGCAGCCGATCACCGCGCGGGGGCGATGTCGATTCTCACCGGGATCGCGGGCAATATTTCCATGCAGCAGCAGCGTCCCGTGCATTTCAAAGAGTTCGAATTGGTTTCCCGTCTGACAAAACGTTAAGCATTACCCGGGCGCAGTAATCATGCTGCGCCCGTTCCCGGTCAGTATTCAGCCGTTACTCGCCGTTTCGCTACCGGAGTTTGTAATGAAAAAAATAACATGGGCTGTTGCAGGGATATTTTTACTCAGTTTTTCTACGGTGACGCTGGCAACGGAAGACGTTGAATTACGGATGTCATGGTGGGGCGGAAATAGCCGCCATCAGGCCACCTTAAAAGCTCTCGAACTCTTTAAGCAAAAATATCCGAATATAAAGGTTAAAGCCGAATATACCGGCTGGGAAGGTCATCAATCACGACTCAGTACACAAATAGCCAGCGGCACAGAACCGGATCTGATGCAAACTAACTGGCCGTGGCTGGCTATTTTTTCGAAGAAAGGTACAGGCTATTACGATCTAAACCAACAAAAAGATATTATCGACCTGAGTCAATTCACCGCACATGATTTAGCCTCAGTAACGGTCAATAACAGGCTCAATGGTTTACCGATATCGATTAATACACCTTTATTTTACTATAACCCCGTCACCTGGCAGCAGGCCGGTATTGCTTATCCTGAAAACTGGGACGATCTCTTTAACGCCGGAATTTTATTTAAAGAAAAACTCGGCGATGAATATTATCCATTAGTCATGGGCGATCAGGACATACTCTTGATGCTCAATAGCTATATGATGCAAAAATATAATCTGCCGATGTTTGACGTGCAAACACAAACAATGCCGTGGAGCGATGCGCAATGGGCAGAGGCGTTTCATTTTCTGAAAAGGCTCACTAACGATCATGTCCTGCCAGGGCCACGGACGCTGGCGTCATACGGGAAAACTGACGTTTATGAGATGAAACCCTGGCGCGCCAATAAATGGGGCGGTGTTTATACGTGGAATATTTCCATCCGCGTTTACATTAACAACCTTACGCCACCGGCAACATTAATTACCGGTGAATATCCTGTTTTACCTCAGGCAAAAGATGCCGGTATTTATTTCAGGGTAGGACAGATGTTTTCTATCGCCAAATCCACAAAGCATCCGCGAGAAGCGGCAATATTACTTAATTTCCTACTCAATGATAAAGACGCCGTTACTCAGTTAGGCCTCGAACGAGGGGTTCCGCTCAGCAAAATTGCAGAAAAAACATTAATGGATAACGGCATGATTGATGAGCAGGATCCGATCATCGCGGGGTTAAAAAAAGCACAGACATTAACCAGCAACATGACCGCAACGCCGTTGATGGATGATAACCAGGTCAATGAACTGTTTGTCGCTGCCAGGGCAAATATGGATTATGGCAAACAAACGCCAGAACAAGCTGCCGCAGAGTTCCGCCAACAAGTAGAACGTATTTTGCGCAAACTTACACAATAATCTGATTACGGTGAAACAGATGATAATGAAAAAAAAGATTTCAGGAACAGTATTCTTTTCATTACTAGCCCTTACATCAACATCCGTACTGGCCCAGGATAATATTGAATTACGTATGTCGTGGTGGGGCGGAAATAGCCGTCACCAGGCAACATTAAAGGCGCTGGATGCCTTTGAGAAAAAGTACCCCGATATTAAAGTAAAGGCTGAATATACTGGCTGGGACGAGCATCTTTCGCGCCTGACCACCCAAATGGCCAGCGGTACAGAACCCGATGTAATGCAGACCAACTGGCCGTGGTTGATTATTTTTTCCAAAAATGGCGAAGGTTATTACGACCTGAACAAGCTGAAAGACACGCTGGATTTAAACCAGTATCAGGCCAAAGATTTGCTCTCCACCACCCTCAAAGGCAAGCTCAACGGCCTGCCAATTTCGGTCAATGCGCCGGTGTTTTACTACAACGATGTCACCTGGAAAAAAGCGGGCCTGGCATACCCGAAAACCTGGGATGAGTTTTTTGCCAGCGGCAAAGTCTTTCAGGAGAAGCTCGGTAAAAACTACTATCCGTACGTGATGGTTGACCAGGATGTGATCCTGCTGCTTAACGCCTACATGATGCAGATGCATCAAAAACCGATGTTCGCCAGCGACGGAAAATTTACCTGGAGCGACGAACAATGGGTTGAAGCCTTTAGCTTTGTGAAGCGCCTCAGCGACGATCATATTGTGCCCTCACCCAAAACCTACTCGTCCTACGGCAAAGGCAATAACTACGAAATGAAGCCGTGGATTAACGGCGAATGGGGCGGAACGTTTACGTGGAACATTTCGATTCGCATGTACATCAACAATCTCACGCCACCCGCGAAACTGGAGCTGGGAGATTACGTGATGCAGCCTGGCGTGACGGAGTCCGGCGTGTACTTTAAAACGGCGCAGATGTTCTCGGTGGCGAAGTCAACCAAACATCCGAAAGAGGCGGCGATGCTGGTCAACTTCCTGCTTAATGATCCGCAGTCTATCGAGGCGCTGGGGCTGGAGCGCGGTATTCCATTGAGTAAAACGGCGGAAACGCTGCTGACTGAGAAAGGGGTTATTGACCCGAACGACCCGGTTGTTGCGGGTTTAAGACAGGCGCAGTCGCTGCCGACCACGGTAGTCGCCACGCCGTATATTGAAGATTTACAGGTTGTTGACCAATTCATGTCGGCACGCGAAAAACTGGATCAGGGCAAGCTCACACCGGCTCAGGTTGCCGCAGAGTTCCGCCAACAGGTCGAGCGCATCGTGCGTCGTTTGAACCGTTAGAGGGTTTAATGCCGGGCGGCGTTTGCGCCCCCGGCAATACTAATGATTTAAAACATTAGCCAGCCGACGAGCGGTGCGACCAGCACCATCACCACGCCAGAGAGCATCATCACCAGGCTTGCCACGACGCCTTCCTGTGGGCCTAATTCGTAAGAGCGCGCCGTACCAGCACCGTGAGACGCGGCGCCAAAGCCCGCGCCTTTTGCCATTCCTTCACGAATCGACAAGCGTAAAAACAGCACATCGCCAATCGCCATACCAAATACGCCCGTCACCACCACGAACAGCGCCACCAGCTCAGGTTGCCCGCCCAGCGATTTCGCCGCCGCCAGCGCAAACGGCGTGGTAATGGAACGCACCGCCAGACTGCGCTGTATTTCATCCGACAGGGTAAATAACCGCGCCAGCCAAACGGAACTGGTCACTGCCACCACCGTTGCCGTGATAACCCCCGCCGACAGCGACATCCAGTGGCGCTTGATAATCGCCATGTTGTCATACACCGGTACGGCAAATGCAATGGTCGCCGGGCCTAACAGCCACAGCAGCCAATGCGCTTCACCCATATAGTTTTGATACGAGATATGGCCGAATACCAGCATCAACACCAACAGAATGGGCGTCAGCACCAGCGGCATGAGCGGCAGTTTACGAAAGCGGCGATACAGCCGTTTGTTGGCAAAATAGAGCGCCAGAGTAATGACCAGACACGCAACGCTCAGTTGAAAATTACTCATTGCGCATCCGTTTTAGCTCGTAGCGATACACTTTATCGACCACCCATGCGGTAGCGCCCAACACCATCATCGTGCTTAGCGCAATAACCAGAAAAATACGCCAGCCGTCAACCATCAGTAGTTGCGCGTAGTTCACTACCGCCACCACCGCCGGGACAAAAAACAGCAGCATTTCTGCCAGCAACCAGCGCGAACCAGCGCGTACCCATTTCAGCGGCACGACGTGGCAAACAATCAGAGCCAACAGTAGGATCATGCCCACCAGATTCGCAGGCAGCGGTAGATGCCACCAGCTCACCAAATATTCAGCAAAAACAAACAGTCCGGCGTACAGAAGCACCTGCACTGGAACTTGAAGACGATTTAACACGGAGGGCACAACGCGCCCTAAGGCCTCAGCCATGGAGGGATGTCCAGAAAAAATCACAGACGCACAGTATAGTGAGGCAACGATGATGACAAAAATGAATTAAACTCATCGATAGCATAGTTTAGAGGCATGATCATGGACATAAGAACGCTGCGCTATTTTGTGGAAGTCGTTCGTCAGCAAAGCTTTACCCGCGCGGCGGAGAAACTTTTTGTGACACAGCCGACCATCAGCAAAATGCTTAAAAATCTGGAAGATGAGCTGAACTGCACGCTACTGATTCGCGATGGTCGCAAACTGTTAATGACCGATACCGGTCAGGTGGTGTATGAGCGTGGGCTGGCGATTCTCGATGAGTTTCGCCAGCTAGAAGCTGAGCTGAGTGATATCAATCATCTCAATAAAGGCGTGCTGCGGTTGGGCATTCCGCCTATGGTCGGGATGCTGATGGCAGGGCCAATTGGCCTGTTTCGCCAGCGTTACCCGGGTGTTGAGCTAAAAATCGCTGAATTTGGCGGCCTGACCGTGCAACAGGCGGTGATGAACGGCGAGCTGGATCTGGCGATGACCGCGCTGCCGGTAGAGGAAGAGAGCGGCCTCACCACCCTGCCGCTGTTTAGCCACCCGTTGTGCGTGCTGGTTCCGCGTACCGGTGATTGGCTGGAGCAAACATCGGTGTCGCCGCAGCAACTGGCCGCCCATCCATTGTTGATTTACAACGAAGAATTTGCCCTTAACCGCCAGTTAATGCAGTTGTTTAACAGCCATAACGTGAAGCCACGTATTGCTGTACGCAGCGGGCAGTGGGATTTTATTGCAGCGATGGTGCAAGCTGGCGTGGGGGTGGCGATTCTGCCGGAGCCGATTTGTCGGCGGTTAGATGAGAAAACCCTGCGCTGGCTGCCGCTGGAAAGCAAGCTAAGTTGGCAGTTAGGGATGATTTGGCGGGAAGGGGTTTATTTGTCTCACAGCGCCCAGGCATGGCTGAAGTGCTGTGAGGGATTTAAGCTGCCGGAGTAGGCTGGTTGCCTGATGGCGCTGCGCTTATCAGGCCTACGCGGGTTATGTTCATACCATCAAACAAACCGCACAATACCGTAGGCCGGATAAGGCGTTTACGCCGCCATCCGGCAGGGGTTGGCGCATTGCCTGATGGCGCTGCGCTTATCAGGCCTACAGAACCACAAGCATCATGTAGGCCGGATAAGGCGTTTACGCCGCCATCCGGCATTCAGCGCCGCTACGCGTCTTCAATCAGCAAAGCTTCCAGCAGGTCGAGGTCATGCAGCAGTTTCTGCAAAGTCTCGTTGCTGATTTGCCGTGTCGCGCGCAGATGGTACAACTCGCCGCGTTCTGAACGTAGCGCCGCAAGGCGGAAACGGCGTTCAAGCTGCTCTTCCAGCATCGACGTTTCAACATCGTTACGCCCATCCACACGGCGACGCAAGTTACCAATAACGCGCGAACTCACCTCGGTTAGCAGCTGGTTATCAATGTTTTCGGTGGTATCTGCCGCCAGTCGTTCTTCCATTTTCTGGATAGCGACAATCGCCACATCCGCCGTCGCGGCTCGCGCCAGGCGCTCCTCTTTGCGTTGCTGCACATGGTCGCTGGACTCGATGTGACGCAGCAAAATCGGCAGCAAAATCACGCCCACAAACAGTGAGAACAAGATAACGCCCGCCGCCAGGAACACCAGCTCATAACGCGCCGGGAAGGCATCGCCAGACGGCAGCAGCAACGGAATAGACAGCACACCGGCGAGCGTAATCGCCCCGCGCACCCCAGCAACTGAGGAGATCAACAGCTCACGCGTCGTCCAGGAAGCAAACTCCATCGGCTTTTTACGCAAGAAGCGCTGGCTTAGCTTTTTCATCGTCCACAGCCAGCCAAAACGCACCAGCATCAGCGCCGCGTAAATCAGGATGATATCGGTAAACAGCATCCAGGTTTCCACGTTCGGGTCAGCCTCTGCCGCCACCAACGAGCTTTCGAGGATTTCCGGTAGCTGTAGACCTAACAGCAGGAAGACCATGCCGTTAAACACAAATTCCAGCATCGCCCAAGTACTGTTGGCGCGCAGGCGCATTGCCAACGGTGCAGTACGCATCACGCCGGAGCGGGTGATGGTCATCCCCGCCGCCACCGCCGCCAGGATACCGGAGAAACCGATATGTTCAGCAATCAGGTACGACGCAAACGGCAGCAGGAACAGCAGCACAATTTGGGTCGCGGGTTCATCACCACCCCAGCGGCTGAGAAAACGCATTGAGCGACCATACAGCCAGCTCACCACGAAACCCGCCAGGATGCCGCCGACCGCGACTTTGAAGAATTCAACCGTTGCGCCGCCGACGGTAAAGACCATCGTGCCCATCGCAACCGCCACCGCAAATTTCAACGATACCAGGCCCGACGCGTCGTTCATCAACGCCTCGCCCTGCAAAATTCCCATGATCTTTTTCGGGATGCGCCCTTCACCAACAATGCCGGAGAGCGCAACTGCATCGGTCGGGGATAACACAGCAGCCAGCGCGAACGCCGGAATCAGCGGGATACCCGGCACAATCCAGTAGATCAGGAAACCAATCCCAACCACCGTCACCAGCACTAACGCCAGCGCCAGGCCGAGGATTTCCCTGCCGTGTTCAATAAATTCGCGCGTTGGCGTCTTCCAACCGTCGGCAAACAGCAGCGGCGGGATAAACAGCACGAGGAAAAGTTCGGGGTCGAATTCAACGTGCAAACCAAACGTTGGCCAGGCCAACAGCGCACCAATCGCAATTTGTATTAAAGGTAGTGGAACTTGAAAGGGCAGTACGCGTGTAACCACCCCGGAGAGCGAGACCACAAGGGTCATGATAAGTATGGTAAAGAATATTTCCATGCGTTCCCTGTTTACAGCGTTGTCTTATTATTCAAAACATGAAGCGTCGTGCTTCTTAGCATACGCATACCAGAGTAACGCAAAAGGAAACGGGGCGCGGCTGAAAATCGAAAAAAAGTGCTACACGCCCCTGATACTCGCCTTATCGCGTGATTTAGCCTGGTTTTAGACACGAAACCCGCCATTTGGCGGGTTTCTTATTACGACGAAAGCGGGCTTAAATCGCCCAGCCTCCGGCGTAGAAGATAACCAGTGCCGCCGCAATCACGACAGTACCGATGTTCAACTTACGCCATTCGCCAGAAACAATGCGGCCAATCACCAGGGTCGCAAAGCCAATCATGATGCCGGTAACGATATTACAGGTCAGTACAATCATCACCGCCGTGATCAGGCCAGACATCGCATCGACAAAATCGTTAAAGTCGATACGCGCCACGTTGCTCAGCATCAGCAGGCCGACGTACATCAGCGCAGGCGCGGTAGCGTAGCCTGGAACCAGATAAGACAATGGCGACAAGAACAGAATCAGCAGGAACAAGACACCGACGGTAATTGCCGTTAAACCGGTTTTACCCCCTGCCGCCGTACCCGCCGCAGATTCGATATACACCGCCGCCGGGGACGCGCCCACAACCGCCGAGAACACGCTGCTCAGGGAGTCGGTGGTCAGCGCTTTGCCGCCGTTGATGATTTGCCCGTCTTTATCCAGCAGATTTGCCTGCCCGGCTACCGCACGGATAGTCCCGGTGGCATCGAAAACAGCGGTCATCACCAGCGCCAGTACGCTTGGCAGCACCACGGGATTCAGCGCGCCCATGATATCCAGGCTGCCAATCAGTGAGTTGCCGTTACCATCGCTCAGCGACGGCATGGCGAAAATGCCAGAGAAGTGAACGTTCGGGTCGAAAATCAGGCCGACAATCGACACGCCGATAATCGTCAGCAGAATGCCGCCGGGCACTTTCATTTTTTCCAGGCCAATAATCATCGCCAGGCCGACCAGCGTCATGATAACCGGGAAGCTGTCGAACTGCCCCAGCGCTACCGGCAAGCCGTCGATCGGGTTTTTCACGACCAGACCCACGCCGTTAGCGGCAATGAGCAGCAGGAACAGGCCGATACCAATACCCGTGCCGTGCGCAATCCCTTGCGGTAAATTGCGCAAGATCCAGCTACGAATGCCGGAAGCAGAGATAACGGTAAACAGCACGCCCATCAGGAATACCGCGCCCAGAGCCACCGGAATGCTGATGTGCTGGCCCAGCACCAGGCTGAAGGCGGTAAAAGCGGTCAGTGAAATGGCGCAGCCAATGGCTAAAGGCAGGTTGGCCCACAGCCCCATCACGATAGACCCCACGCCCGCCACGAGGCAGGTCGCGACAAACACGGCCGCAGGTGGGAAACCTGCTTTACCCAGCATCCCCGGAACGACGATCACCGAGTAGACCATCGCCAGGAAGGTCGTAAGGCCGGCGACAATCTCCTGACGAACGGAGCTACCACGAGCAGAAATTTTAAACCAAGCGTCTAATGAACCGCCGGTACGCGCTGAAGGCGTAGACATAGAAAACATCCCCTGAGAATTTTTATCATTCGTTTGTCTGCGTGGTTGACCCTCCACAGCCAGCTAAGCGTCATCTCCATGTGCTACGTTGCGGCAAAGGGGAGCCGCAAAAAAGCAAACGATTAACTCCGCGCAGACAAAACGCGATTCAGAATTCCTCATCGCCGCGAGTGCGTGATGAGGTTGAGCCGTTCATTTTTGGGCGCAGAAAGCGTCCAGAAATTGAAGGCAAACGATTATCTGGCTTTTATGCCCTCTTTTTCAACAGAAGTTTGCCCTTGTTTATGAAAATTACCGACCAGCGATGAAGAATTCATCAACCCATGCGCAAACGTTATCGTTTGTGCGCAATCCAGCAACAAATTTATGGCAAATATGTCGCAATCCGTGGGGCGTTATTCCTCTTCCAGCAACCGCGCACCAGTACCTTCCTGGCCCAATTTATCGCCGGGGTTACGCAACGGGCAGTCGCGCAACGACATACAACCGCAACCGATACAACCATCGAGCTGATCGCGTAGCGCTTGCATTGCGTGGATGCGTTTATCCAACTCCTCTCGCCACTGGGTGGTGAGATGTTTCCAGTCTTTTGGCCCCAGCGAGTGGTTTTCTGGCAGCACGCTGAACGAGTCGCCAATCGTTGCCAGCGGAATTCCCAGCCGCTGGGCGATTTTAATGATCGCCACATAGCGCAACACATCGCGCTTATAGCGCCGCTGATTACCGGCGTTGCGTGTGCTGTGAATCAGCCCTTTGCTTTCATAAAAATGCAGCGCGGATACCGCAACCCCAGTTCGTTTCGCTACTTCACCGGGTGTAAGCAACGATTTTATGCGTGTCGATTTTTTTTCCATAATCCGCTTTACCTCAAGTTAACTTGAGGAATTATACTCGCCAGCAGAACAGAAATCGACGCAAAAATAGACAACGGGGAGAGCCTTATGTCCCATCGGGAAATTATTCAGACGCTAATTGAATGGATAGATGAACATATCGATCAACCGCTTAATATCGATATGGTGGCGCGGAAATCCGGCTACTCGAAGTGGTATCTTCAGCGAATGTTCCGTACCGTGATGCATCAAACGTTAGGCGATTATATTCGCCAGCGACGCCTGCTGATGGCGGCGGAAGCGCTACGAACCACGCAGCGGCCTATTTTTGATATCGCGATGGACCTGGGATATGTCTCGCAGCAGACCTTCTCTCGCGTGTTCCGTCGTGAGTTTGACCGAACGCCGACGGATTATCGTCACCAAATCTCCGCCTAACCTTCTCTTTTGCTGCCGGGACATTGCGCCCGGCAGCGCCATATTCATGCCACAAATAGGGTTATGTCGTTGACAAAAATCCTGCGTTTGCCTCTGGTGAATAAAACAGCAAATGTGATATAGTTCACACAACAAGATGAAACAGAAACGGTGTTTCATCTAACTTGTGATTGCCTTCAGATAGCCAGAGCGCCTTGTGCCTCGATGAACAACGCGCTGTCAGGGCAACGTTGTTTATTTTTGAGGATGAAGTCTCATGCTTTCGATTACCGCAGGCTTTACGCTGCTACGCTGGCCGTTAGCCAGCGCGGTACTGATGTTTGTTGCCAGTACCCTGAAAATCCAACTTCGTAAATCTGACTACGCGGGCCTTGCGGTCATCAGTAGCCTTCTTGGCGTGGCGGCAGCCTGTTGGTTTGCCACCGGCTTGCTGGGCATTACGATGGTCGATATCGCTACCATCTTTGATAATATTAAAGATGTGATGGTCGAAGTAATGAGCCAGGCGCCACCTGAGTGGCCGGTTGCGCTGTACTAATTATTCCCCATTCTGCCGGGTGGCATAATGATGTTTACCCGGCGTGACGTTGTGTTTCTCCCCGCTAATTGCCGCTCATTTCCCGACAAATATGCTCTGCGGCCTGGGTTATCAGACGCTGCAATTTATCGATATCGTTACGCGCGAAGCGCTGTGTTGATGACACCAGCGATAGCGCGGCACAATTTTCTTTTGCCGAAAAACGTAACGGCACGGATAGCGACGATATTCCGGCTTCCAGTTCTTCATCAGCACGATAAAAACCGGCTTTGCGAATCTGATGCATCCGTTTGAGGAATGCCTCCTCATCATCACCCAACCCCAATGCGGCAATCTCGTCGTGAAACCGCTTATACAGCGCGCGCTGTTGTTTTGGCGTTTGCTGCGCAATCACCACTTTTGGCCCGCCGCCCGCCAGCATAGGCCGTGGACGCCCACGCCCGTAAGCTAGCTGTAATTCCTGAGCCATTCTTTCGTGGTGCAGATCAAGGAACACGTCGCCATCAAGACGCGAGAGCACGCAGTGGCACTCCGTTTGCGCCACCAGTTCACGCATTAGTGGAATGCTCGCCGCCAGCAGTGGGTCGGTGGTGCGAATAACGTAATCCAGCAGGCTGATCCGTGGGCCAAGCGCGTAATAGCCGCCGTTAAAACGCTGGAGCAGGCCGACATGCATCAGCTCTTTTAAATAACGATAGCCCGTCGGAGTCGAGCAACCTAACGCTTCAACAATATGGTCGGCTTCCCAGACTGGCCGCTCAGTGGTGAACAGGTCGAGTACCGACAGCATACGATTCAGGCTGGTCATCATGTCTCTCCGTGGCAAAACGCTCGTTGTAGCGGCGGCATATACCGCGACAAATTATTCACTTTTTCTCGACGCCGCGCGGGCGCCGTATACAACAAAGCCCCGACAAGTCGGGGCTTTGTGACGAACACTATTGCTAAGCGGGGCTTAGAACGGGATATCGTCGTCGAAGTCCATCGGTGGTTCGTTAGATGGCGCTGGCGCTGCCTGCTGTTGCTGCTGCGGGCGAGACTGTGCGCCGCCGCTGAACTGGCTGCCGCCCTGTGGCTGCTGAGGCTGACCCCAACCGCCCTGCTGCTGGCCGCCGCCCATGTTGCCGCCTGCCGGTGCGCCGCCACCCTGACGGCCACCCAGCATCTGCATGGTGCCGCCGACGTTAACAACCACTTCAGTGGTGTATTTTTCAGCGCCGGACTGATCGGTCCATTTGCGGGTACGCAACTGACCTTCGATATAAACCTGAGAGCCTTTACGCAGGTATTCACCCGCCACTTCCGCTAGTTTGCCGAACAGCACAACACGGTGCCACTCGGTCTGCTCTTTCATTTCACCGGTCGCTTTATCACGCCAGGATTCGGAAGTTGCCAGCGTAATGTTGGCTACTGCGCCACCATTCGGCATGTAGCGTACTTCCGGGTCCTGGCCCAGATTACCGACGAGAATCACCTTGTTTACGCCTCTGCTGGCCATGATTGTCTCTCCTGAATACGATTCTTGATTAAGTGTAAACGCGCGAGTGTACCATTTCCAGACGGTATTTTGATAGCCGCGAGGAAGATTCCAGTAAACATCTCACCATGCTGTAATTTTTCACTGACGACAGCGTTTGGCATTCCAATACTGTATATTCATTCAGGTTAAGTTGTGTCATAATTAGCCGTTTCTGCCGTTTGTCGTTCGCACAAACCAGGCAATCCGTGTATCTACCTACCGGGAAAGGTGAATGGATAAGATCGAAGTTCGGGGCGCCCGCACCCATAATCTCAAAAACATCAACCTCGTCATCCCTCGCGACAAACTGATCGTCGTGACCGGGCTGTCCGGGTCTGGCAAATCCTCATTGGCTTTCGACACGCTCTACGCCGAGGGGCAGCGTCGCTATGTAGAGTCGCTTTCTGCTTACGCGCGCCAGTTCCTGTCGCTGATGGAGAAGCCGGACGTCGATCATATTGAAGGGCTGTCGCCTGCGATTTCTATTGAGCAGAAGTCAACCTCGCATAATCCGCGTTCAACGGTAGGCACTATTACCGAAATTCACGACTATCTGCGTCTGCTGTACGCTCGCGTTGGCGAGCCACGCTGCCCGGATCACGACGTGCCGCTGGCGGCGCAAACCGTCAGCCAGATGGTCGATAACGTGTTGTCGCAGCCGGAAGGCAAACGCCTGATGCTGCTTGCGCCTATCATTAAAGAACGTAAAGGCGAGCACACCAAAACGCTGGAAAACCTGGCAAGCCAGGGCTATATCCGCGCGCGCATTGACGGCGAAGTCTGCGACCTGTCCGATCCTCCAAAGCTGGAACTGCAAAAGAAACACACCATTGAAGTGGTTATCGACCGCTTTAAAGTGCGTGACGATCTGGCGCAGCGCCTGGCGGAATCGTTCGAAACCGCGCTGGAACTGTACGGCGGTACGGCGGTGGTGGCCGATATGGACAACCCGAAAGCAGAAGAATTGCTGTTCTCTGCCAACTTCGCCTGCCCGATTTGCGGCTACAGTATGCGTGAGCTAGAACCGCGTCTGTTCTCGTTCAACAACCCGGCTGGCGCGTGCCCAACCTGTGATGGCCTGGGCGTACAGCAGTATTTTGATCCTGACCGCGTAATTCAGAACCCAGAGCTGTCGCTGGCGGGTGGCGCAATTCGCGGCTGGGATCGCCGCAACTTCTACTATTTCCAGATGCTGAAGTCGCTGGCAGAGCATTATCAATTTGATGTCGAAGCGCCGTGGGAAAGCCTGGACGCCTCCGCGCAGAAAGCGATTCTTTACGGGTCTGGCAAAGAGTCGATTGAATTTAAATACATCAATGACCGTGGCGATACCTCCGTGCGCCGCCATCCGTTCGAAGGCGTGCTGCACAATATGGAGCGCCGCTATAAAGAGACGGAATCCAGCGCGGTGCGCGAGGAGCTGGCGAAGTTTATCAGCAACCGCCCATGCACCAGTTGTGAAGGCACTCGTCTGCGTCGTGAAGCGCGCCACGTGTATGTTGAAAACACGCCGCTGCCGACCATTTCCGACATGAGCATCGGCCATGCGATGGAGTTCTTCAATAATCTGAAGCTGTCCGGGCAGCGCGCGCAAATTGCGGAAAAAGTGCTGAAAGAGATTGGCGATCGCCTGAAGTTCCTCGTTAACGTTGGCCTGAACTACCTGACGCTTTCCCGCTCTGCGGAAACGCTCTCCGGCGGCGAAGCGCAGCGTATCCGTCTGGCAAGCCAGATTGGCGCGGGGCTGGTCGGCGTGATGTACGTGCTGGATGAACCGTCTATCGGCCTGCACCAGCGCGACAACGAACGCCTGTTAGGCACGCTGATTCACCTGCGTAATCTGGGTAACACGGTGATCGTCGTTGAGCACGATGAAGACGCGATTCGCGCCGCTGACCACGTTATCGATATCGGCCCAGGCGCGGGCGTACACGGTGGCCAGGTTGTTGCCGAAGGGCCGCTGGAAGCCATTATGGCCGTGCCGGAATCGCTAACCGGCCAGTTCATGAGCGGTAAGCGCAAAATTGAAGTGCCGAAAAATCGCGTTCCGGCAGACCCGGAAAAAGTGCTCAAGCTGACCGGCGCATCGGGTAACAACCTCAAAGATGTGACGTTGACGCTGCCTGTCGGGCTGTTTACCTGCATCACCGGCGTGTCCGGTTCGGGTAAATCGACGCTGATCAACGATACTCTGTTCCCGATTGCTCAACGCCAGCTTAACGGTGCGACTATCGCTGAACCTGCGCCGTACCGCGATGTTCAGGGGCTGGAGCATTTCGATAAAGTTATCGATATCGACCAAAGCCCAATTGGCCGTACCCCGCGTTCCAACCCAGCGACCTATACTGGCGTCTTTACGCCTGTGCGCGAGCTGTTTGCCGGTGTGCCAGAATCGCGCTCGCGCGGCTACACGCCGGGGCGTTTTAGCTTTAACGTGCGCGGCGGGCGCTGCGAAGCCTGTCAGGGCGATGGCGTGATTAAAGTCGAAATGCACTTCTTGCCGGATATTTACGTGCCGTGCGACCAGTGCAAAGGCAAACGCTATAACCGCGAAACGCTGGAGATTAAGTACAAGGGCAAAACCATCCACGAAGTGCTGGATATGACCATTGAAGAGGCGCGTGAGTTCTTTGATGCCGTACCAGCGCTGGCGCGTAAGCTGCAAACGTTGATGGATGTCGGCTTAACCTACATTCGCCTCGGTCAGTCGGCGACGACGCTCTCCGGCGGTGAAGCGCAGCGCGTTAAGCTGGCGCGCGAGCTGTCCAAGCGTGGTACGGGACAAACACTGTACATCCTGGATGAGCCGACCACCGGTCTGCACTTTGCTGATATCCAGCAATTACTGGAAGTGCTGCATCAGTTACGTGACCAGGGCAATACGATTGTGGTGATTGAGCACAACCTGGACGTCATTAAAACGGCGGACTGGATTGTCGATCTCGGCCCGGAAGGCGGCAGCGGCGGCGGGGAAATTCTCGTTTCCGGCACACCGGAAACGGTGGCAAACTGCGAAGCCTCACACACCGCGCGCTTCCTCAAGCCGCTGTTGAAGTAGCTACGAGTACATCTGCTGTCGGAGCGCTTCCGGCAGCAGATCAACCGCCAATTGGTAAGACGCATCCACCAGGTAGTAAATCTGTGAATTTGGCAACGAACCGTCAAGATATACGGTGCTCCAGTGCGCTTTATTCAGATGGCGGCTTGGGCGAACGTCTTTATGCTGCTGACGCAGTAGTTCTGCCAGTTCTGGGCTGGTTTTCAGCGAAACCGCAGGGCGGTCTTCAACCTCTTTCACCATCGCGAAAAGCACATCAGCCACTTTAATCTGCGTGGCTTTCCAGTCGCTGTGTACGCTCTGTTCTGCCCCACGTTTAGCCATGCAATACAGCAAAAGATCCGAACTGGTCATCATCATACCCCTTAGTCATGCGAGCCACGGTGTGCAAAAAATCATCACTTCAGTGTGCAACAAGATGCCGAAAGGTTAAACCTCTCGGCGCTTGTTTTTGACTAAAAAAGCATCATTTATTAGTCGATGCTTAATACTCGGAGTTAACGATCACTTCTTCGTTAAATGCGCCAGCCTGCGGCAATGGGCGATAGGTCGAGTTGGATGCGCGCAGAACGCGGATTGCACGGGCGCCCACTTCACGCGCGGCGGTGATGTCGTTGTCGGAATCACCGTAGAACACCTTGATGCCTTTCTCTTTCAGCCACTGCGTTTTAGTGTTTTGGTCTGGCTTATCGCCCGCGAAAATAACCGGATTCATGTTTGCCGCTGGGATCAGGAAATCATCCTGCAACGTTTTCGACACGGTTTCGGTTTTGGTCTGGCTGCGGCCCGTCACAAAGTAGATGCTGTCGCCACGTTTCACGTGCATCACAATCAGCGACCGCGCAACTTCTTTTGGAATGCTGAACTCATCCCAACCGTTGTTCATTTTCTCCCAAAACTCGGCGTTTTTCAGATAGTCATTGCTGTCTGGGGAGTAGGTTTTCTGCCCGCGCCAGAAGCCAGGGCTTGAAAACAGTACGGTATCGTCGATATCAAAACCGACCGCCATCGGCGGATGACCGAGCAGGCTATTTTCAATTTGAGCCACGGAAACCCAGTGGATTGGAGCCTGTTCAGCCAGCTTTGCGACATCCGTGCCTGGATACAGCGGAGACGGTGACGACGCATGAGCCATCACCGTAGAATTCAGTGTAAATAACAAGCAGACGGCACTGAGAGCTTGCGTGATCTTGCGCATATATTCCCCTAAATCGTCGAGTCGTTATTGTAATAAAGTGGGTGGGTCGTCAAATAAAAGCACTGCGACCTTACCGTTTGAGGTGTACGAATGAAAGGCTTTTCTGTATTAAAACCTGGAAAAAGTAGGGAGATCACATTTTAATTCTTTGGCAAGACTCTGGCGCAGAACAGTATTCCACGCCAGAGTAAGCACTTGCTTACATCACTGCCGCAAAGGCTTTTGCTACGCGATGGACGTTACGAGAGTTAAGCCCAGCCACGCACATCCGGCCACTGGCAATCAGGTAAACGCCGAACTCTTCACGCAGGCGATCGACCTGTGCGGCGCTTAGCCCGGTGTAGCTAAACATGCCACGCTGTTTGAGCAGATAATCAAAGTTGCCGTTCGGCATCTCGTCTTTCAGGACGTTCACCAGCGCCTGGCGCATTTCCAGAATGCGTGTGCGCATGGATTCTACTTCCGCAAGCCAGGTGGCTTTGAGTTGGGCATCGCCGAGGACGGCGGCCACTACTTGCGCGCCAAAGTTTGGCGGGCTGGAGTAGATACGGCGTACCGTCGCTTTGAGCTGTCCAAGAACGCGCAGTGCCGTTTCGCTGTCTTCACAAATAACCGACAGCCCGCCGACGCGCTCACCGTACAGCGAGAAAATCTTCGAGAATGAGTTGCTGACCAGCGCGGGCAGGCCCGCATCAGCAATGGCGCGAATGGCGTAAGCGTCATCATCCATACCTGCGCCAAAGCCCTGATAGGCGATATCGAGGAAGGAGATCAGCTCACGCGCTTTTAGCACTTCGACAACCGCATCCCACTGTTTTGGCGTGAGATCTGCGCCAGTTGGGTTATGGCAGCACGGGTGCAGCAGTACGATACTGCGCGCAGGCAGCGTGTTCAGCGTTTCCAGCAGGGCGTCAAAACGTACGCCGTTAGTTTCGCTGTCGAACCACGGATAAGTGTTAACGGTAAAGCCCGCGCCTTCAAAAATGGCGATGTGGTTTTCCCACGTTGGGTCGCTGACCCACACGCCAGATTCAGGGAAATAGCGCTTGAGGAAATCCGCCCCAACCTTCAGCGCGCCGGAGCCGCCCAATGTCTGGATAGTGGCAATACGCTGCTGCTGGAGAACCGGGTGGTTTTCGCCAAACAACAGAGGCGCAACGGTGTGACGGTAGCTATTCAGCCCTTCCATCGGCAGGTACAGCGACGCACCGTGCGGCTGGGCATTCAGCCGCGCTTCGGCCTCGGCGACAGCTTGCAGCTGCGGGATGATCCCGTCTTCGTTGTAATACAAGCCGATGCTGAGGTTCACTTTGTCGCTACGGGGATCTTCTTTAAAGCGTTCCATTAAAGAAAGAATGGGGTCGCCAGCATAGGCGTCAACTTTTTGAAACACGCGATGGTTCTCCAGGTTTACACGGGGGCAGGAAATAACACAATAAACCGGAAGCGGGATAAGGTCGAGAGGATGTTGATTACGCATTGCCAGATGCGAATGTTGGCGTACAAACCTGTGTAGGCCGGATAAGCGCTAGCGCCATCCGGCAGCATCGTGCAGATTGCCGGATGGCGGCGTGAACGCCTTATCCGGCCTACACGTGAATGTTGGCATACAAACCGGCGTAGTCAGGGCACATCGTATGCTTAGTCGATATACTTCATCGCGACCCGCGACGTCAGACGCGTAATAAGTTCGTAAGCACTCACTTTCGTAATTTCGGCAATACGTTCAACCGGCAGGCCATCGCCCCACAGAATAACTGAATCGCCGGTTTTATCCTGCGCATCAGGCCCTAAATCAACGCAGATCATATCCATCGCCACGCGACCGACAATTGGCACTTCGCGGCCATTCACCAGCACTGGCGTACCGGATGGTGCTGCGCGCGGGTAACCGTCGCCATAACCCATCGCCACTACGCCCAGGCGGGTATCGCACTCGCTCACCCACGTACCGCCATAACCCACCGGCTCGCCCGCTTTATGCTCGCGCACCGCAATCAAGCTGGAGGTTAACGACATCACCGGCTGCATACCAAAGTCCGGCCCCCACGGTTTTTGCTCCAGCGGCGACACGCCGTACAGGATAATGCCAGGACGCGCCCAGTCGAAGTGCGACTGCGGCCACAGCAAAATACCGCCGGATGCCGCAATAGAGCGCAGCCCCGGTTTACCTTCGGTAAAGGTGGTGAAAATATCCAGTTGCTTCTCCGTCGCCCCGCACTCCGGCTCATCGGCGCGGGCAAAGTGGCTGACGATATTCACCGGCTGGCGCACGTTTTTACACTGGCTCAGGCGCTGATAAAACGCGTCGGCCTGCTCCGGGCGCACGCCCAAACGGTGCATACCGGTGTCGAGTTTCATCCACACCGTTACCGGCTCGCCCAGCTCCGCCGTTTCTAATGCCTCAAGCTGTTCCACGTTATGCACGGCGGTATGCAGATTCTGCGCCGAGATAGTCGGCAAATCTGACGCATTGAAGAAGCCTTCCAGCAGCAGGATCGGCTGCGTAATCCCACCCTCGCGCAGGCGCAGCGCTTCTTCAAGACGTGCCACGCCAAAGGCATCGGCGTCGGGGAGCGTTCGCGCGGTCTCTAGAAGACCGTGTCCGTATGCGTTCGCTTTCACCACCGCAACCAGCTTACTGGCGGGTGCCAGTTCACGCAGACGTTGCAGGTTGTGTCGCAGAGCGCGGCGGTTAATGACTACAGTTGCCGCTTGCATTTGTGTTCCTTGATAAGTGTTTGCTTGAGTGACCTGATTCAATCTTGTTATTCGTCGTCGTACTGCGGCCCGGCGTAGTTATCGAAGCGCGACCACTGACCGTTAAAGGTCAAGCGCACCGTACCGATCGGGCCGTTACGCTGTTTACCGATAATAATCTCAGCGATGCCTTTTAAGTCACTGTTTTCGTGATAAACCTCATCACGATAGATAAACATGATTAAGTCGGCATCCTGTTCGATAGAGCCTGATTCACGCAGATCGGAGTTGACCGGACGTTTATCCGCACGTTGTTCCAACGAGCGGTTAAGCTGCGACAGCGCCACCACCGGCACGTGCAGTTCTTTGGCTAACGCTTTGAGCGAGCGGGAGATTTCAGCGATTTCCAGCGTACGGTTGTCGGAAAGCGACGGCACGCGCATCAGCTGAAGGTAGTCAATCATGATGAGGCCGATACCGCCGTGTTCGCGGGCGATACGGCGCGCGCGGGAGCGCACTTCCGTCGGAGTCAGGCCAGAGGAGTCATCAATGTAGATGTTACGTTTTTCCAGCAGGATACCCATCGTGCCGGAGATGCGCGCCCAGTCCTCGTCATCGAGTTGACCGGTACGAATTTTGGTCTGGTCTACGCGAGACAGCGACGCCAGAGAACGCATCATAATCTGTTCCGATGGCATCTCAAGACTGAAGATTAGCACCGGTTTATCCTGCAACATCGCCGCGTTTTCGACGAGGTTCATCGCAAATGTCGTTTTACCCATCGACGGACGCGCCGCCACGATGATGAGGTCAGACGGCTGCAAGCCTGCGGTTTTTTTGTTGAGGTCGTCATAACCGGTGTTAACCCCGGTGACGCCATCATGCGGCTGCTGGAATAACTGCTCGATACGCGCGACGGTGGCGTCGAGCACTTCGGTAATGTTCTTTGGGCCTTCGTCTTTATTGGCACGGCTTTCGGCGATTTTAAACACCCGCGATTCCGCGAGATCCAGCAGGTCTTCGCTGGTACGCCCCTGCGGGTCGAAACCGGCTTCGGCGATTTCATTCGCCACCGAGATCATCTCACGGACAACAGCACGTTCACGGACGATGTCGGCATAAGCGCTGATGTTCGCCGCACTTGGCGTATTTTTGGAGAGTTCTGCTAAATACGCGAATCCCCCAACGCTGTCCAGTTGCCCCTGACGCTCCAGTGATTCCGCGAGCGTTATCAGGTCAATCGGGCTGCCGCCTTCTTGTAAACGGCCCATTTCGGTAAAGATATGGCGGTGCGGGCGGGTATAAAAATCCTCTGCAACAACGCGCTCGGCAACATCGTCCCAGCGTTCGTTATCCAGCATTAAACCGCCCAACACTGACTGTTCCGCTTCAATTGAGTGCGGAGGTACTTTCAGCCCAGCCACCTGCGGATCGCGGTCGCGAGCTTCGGTTTGAGGTTTGTTGAAGGGTTTATTTGCTGCCATAGTGAATGGTATTACCGAGATAAAGAGTGGGTCGAAAGATTATCACATTGTTCAGGAGGAAGCATGGCAACCCGTATTGAATTTAGCAAACATGGCGGCCCAGAAGTGCTTAACGTCGTCGAGTTTACCCCGACGGCTCCCGCCGACAACGACGTTCAGGTGGAAAATAAAGCCATCGGCATTAACTATATCGACACCTATATTCGCAGCGGCCTGTATCCGCCGCCTTCGCTGCCCAGCGGGCTGGGAACCGAAGCCGCAGGCGTGGTCAGCCAGGTGGGGCGCAACGTCAAACACCTGAAAGCGGGCGACCGCGTGGTGTATGCACAAGCCCCACTCGGCGCGTACAGCTCGGTGCATAACGTCGCCGCCGATAAAGTCGCCCTGCTTCCTGCCGCTATCTCTTATGAACAGGCTGCCGCTTCATACCTGAAAGGCTTAACAGTCTTTTATCTGCTGCGTAAAACCTATGAAATTAAACCGGGCGAACCGTTCCTGTTCCATGCGGCGGCGGGCGGTGTGGGGCTGATTGCCTGCCAATGGGCCAAAGCGCTGGGCGCGAAGCTTATCGGCACAGTCGGCAGCGCGGAAAAAGCCCAGCGCGCGCTACAGGCCGGCGCCTGGCAGGTGATTAACTATCAGCAGGAAAACATTGTCGAGCGCGTAAAAGAGATTACCGGCGGCAAAAAATTGCCGGTGGTGTACGACTCCGTTGGTAAAGATACCTGGGAAGATTCCCTCGACTGCCTGCAACGCCGTGGCCTGATGGTCAGTTTCGGCAACGCCTCTGGCCCCGTCACCGGAGTTAACCTCGGCATTCTCAATCAAAAAGGGTCACTGTTTGTGACTCGCCCATCGCTGAACGGCTACATCACTCATTATGACGAGCTGAAAGAAGCCAGCCACGAGCTGTTTTCCCTGATTGCCAGCGGCATTATTAAAGTCGATGTGGCGCAGAGCCAGAAGTTTGCGCTGAAAGATGCACGACGTGCGCATGAGGTGCTGGAAAGCCGCGTCACACAAGGCTCCAGCCTGCTTATTCCGTAATTGGGGTTCGGCACAAAAGACTAGGGCTTCCCGCAGGAAGCCCTAGTCTTTTTTTAGTTCGGCTGTATGTAGGGTACAGCTCGATGAATTCATTAACGGCGGCAATAGTGACAGATTTATTACGCAAATCCTACGCCGTTTTATGCAAAATTATTGAGGTTGTGACGAACGCCTCAATACCTCCGATAGTTGCCGCGATACGGTGTGTTTTTTGGTGTTTTTATCGCCCGGATGATCCAGACCACTACGACCGCCAACAGCAGCCACGGCAGTAACTTAATCATTATCGCGAACAGACCACCGACAAACATCAGCACCGTCGCCACGACCAGCGCCGCAATAATGCCCAGCAGCGAAATGCCCGTCACCAACAGCATCACGAAAAAACCTATCACAAATAACAGTTCCAGCATGGTCGTTCTCCCAGAATCACACTTTTTCTCTCAGGAGTATTACAAGAATCGTGCCAAAACTAACTTATTGAATAATAACAAAAACGCCCAGCAACGATGTGCCAGGCGTAGTGAATTTGACTAAGTTTTAGCGTAAAAATTAACGCTTATCGGCAACCAGCTTCAGCGCATGTTCCAGTACGTTGATATCCGCCCCCGCTTTGTGCGCATTTTCGCTCAGGTAACGACGCCACTGGCGCGCGCCAGGGATCCCCTGAAACAGCCCCAGCATATGGCGAGTTATGTGGCCGAGGTAAGTGCCATTACTCAGCTCGCGCTCAATGTACGGATACATCGCACGCACGACGGCAACGGGGTCTGCATCGATGTCGCCTGCGCCAAAAATCTCGCGGTCAACCGAGGCCAAAATCCCTGGGTTCTGATAGGCTTCGCGCCCCACCATCACGCCGTCCATATGCGCAAGATGCGCTTTCGCCTCTTCCAGTGACTTAATGCCACCATTAAGGGACATCGTCAGGTGCGGGAAATCGCGCTTGAGCTGGTAAACGCGCGGGTAGTCCAGCGGCGGGATTTCGCGGTTTTCTTTCGGGCTGAGGCCGGAAAGCCAGGCTTTACGCGCGTGGATAATAAACATTTCGCACTCGCCGCGCCCGGAAACCGTTTCAATGAAATCGCAGAGAAATTCGTAGCTGTCCTGATCATCGATGCCGATACGGGTTTTTACCGTCACCGGAATCGACACCACGTCGCGCATCGCTTTGACACAATCCGCCACCAACTGAGCATTGCCCATCAGGCACGCGCCAAACATGCCATTTTGGACGCGGTCAGACGGGCAGCCTACGTTGAGGTTAATCTCGTCGTAGCCACGCTCTTGCGCCAGTTTTGCGCAGTGCGCCAGCGCAGCCGGATCGCTGCCGCCAAGCTGCAAGGCAATCGGATGTTCTTCTTCGCTGTAGGCCAGATAGTCGCCCTTACCGTGAATAATCGCCCCGGTAGTCACCATTTCGGTATACAGCAATGTGTGCTGTGACAGTTGGCGCAAGAAGTAGCGGCAATGTCTGTCCGTCCAGTCGAGCATCGGCGCGATGGAGAAACGATGAGCGGCAAAAGCAGGAGACGAAGATTCTGACAGCATGGCGATTATTTAAGCATCTGGAAAAAGGGGCGCTACTATAGCACAAAGCAAAACCGGCGGCGCAAGATGCTGGCATTGCGTTTGCCGGATAGCACAGCGCCATCCGGCAAAGCGGGCTGTTAGAACGTGACGCTCAACTGCGCGCCCGCGCCCCAGGTTTGCTCTTCGCCGTAAAGCCCCATCAGGTCAAGATGTACGCTTTCGAATGGCGCAAAACCGACACCGCCGGTGAAGACGTTGCTGTCGTTGTTTTTCACGTCCGCGCGATACCCCGCGCGCAGCGCCAGCCAGTCCAGCGGTCGCACTTCCGCCCCTACGCCCACGTACTGCGAGCTGTCTTCGCTTTTGAAGCCTTTGGTTTCGGTCAAGTCGCCATCGGCGCTCAGCGTCAGCAGGTCGTTATGCCAGGCTGCGCCTGCGGTGACTAACGGGCGGATTTGGTAGGTATCGCGCACGCCGCTCACCTCTTTAGTGTCGATATCGCGTGAGAACAGGTTTTGCCCACTCAGCCCGATAGTCCAGCTATCGCCAATATCCGCCGCCATCCCGGCATCGACGTTAAAACCGGTATCGTCGTTGCGGTAACGGCTGCTATTGATATCGTCACTGCTGAAGTTGTAAATCGATACGGTGTAGTTGTAGAGCCAGGTTTTTTGCAGTTTTGGCGTAATACCGAGAGAAACTGGAACGCCACCGAGGTCAAACTGCCGCGCCACCGCGACGCCATAATCGGAAACAATCGCCGCACGGCCAAAACCTTTCGATTTTAAATTCTTGGTGTTAATCCCCAAAATGCTGGCAGGCGTTTTCTGAACCGTGCGCAACAGGTCGATATCGCCTTGATCAATATAGGAACTGATCCGCGCTCGCGCATTGGCTTTCGCCACGAATGCTACCGCCAGTACGTCATTCGGGATAGTGACCGCAATCCCTGCCCCCACTTTAGCGCTGGATGTTTTGCCTTTCAGCGATGCAAGTTCGCCCGCCAAATCGCCTGCCGCCGTTGAAACCTGTCGATAACCCGTGCTGCCAGGAATAAACAGATCTATTGGGTTGAGGTGGGCGATAGCATGACGGTAGTTTTTTACGTCATCGCTGATGTCGTCGATTTTGTTGCGCAGATTGTCTTTGTCAGAAAGCTGAGCGCCGATGGTCGGCAGGATCAGCGTGATATCATCATCGGGCTGCGCTTTTGCCAGAAGCGCGGGGTTAATCAACACCCCGCAGCCATAATTGGCGGATGCCACGCCCGTTCCGCCCATCGCATCGTTACGAGCCTCAGTCCAACCATTTGCCGCCCCTGCTTGTCCAGAGAGTAAAAAAGAGACAGCGATCCCTATTAGCGAAAATTTCTCGTTTTTATTCACAGTATGCCCGTCTTATTGTCTGTTATGAGATACCCCCCTCCATTATGGCTTAGGTGGGGACGAACTATTGCTGTGAATAACAGGATGAAAAGTGGTCAATTCCCTTCACTAAAATTTTCGAGAGGCCTGCTGTTATTAGTAAGTGCCCTAATCATTTATAGAAGATGATATTAATTTCGCCCAGGTTTTCCGTTGTGTGGGCCAAAAAACTGCGGCGGATGATCAACCCAGCGATCTTCGCGCGTCACCGCGTACGAGGCGTTTAACGGGTAGTAAATACGGTTATGCTTTTTGTTCGCTTCGCCGACCACCAACAAACGCACCTCTTCTGAAGTGTTGTTGATAAAGGTATGGCACACGCCCGTTCCGGCGGGAAAACCAACGCTATCGCCGGGCTGTAGCTTCCACATATAACCGTTAATCCACGCCTGTGGGTAGCCTTCCAGCACGTAGATAAACTCCTCTTCGTCGCTCTCGGCGTGCGGATATGAGGTGCGACGCCCCGGCGGCAGGCGTTCGTGGTGGATGCCGAGATGCCGCAGCCCCAGCGCCCTGGCAAGCGGCGCGCCAATCGAAAAACGTTCGTCGCTGTCGGGGTAGGTGGAGTCATCCGTCCCTTCAATATCATGCCAATGGCGAATGCAATCGGGTCTTTTCATCGTGTTTTCATCCTGAGTGTGAGATACGCCAGCTATAACACATCGGTGGAAACTCGGTGTTTCTGCCATATCATGATAAAGTAGGGGTTTGTTTCACCCGTAACCCGAGGACGCCAATGGATAAGACCACTACGCAAGACCTGTTAGCGCAGGCTGAAAAGCTCTGTGCGCAACGCGGTGTGCGCCTGACCCCGCAACGTCTGGAAGTGTTACGTCTGATGAGCCTTCAACAAGGGGCAATCAGCGCTTACGATCTGCTCGATTTGCTGCGCGTAAAAGAGCCGCAGGCCAAGCCGCCAACCGTATATCGCGCGCTGGAGTTTTTGCTGGAACAAGGCTTTGTGCATAAGGTGGAATCGACCAACAGCTACGTGCTGTGCCATTTGTTCGACCAGCCAACCCATACGTCTGCGATGTTTATCTGCGATCGCTGCGGAGTGGTGAAAGAGGAGTGTGCGGAAGGTGTTGAAGACATCATGCATGCGCTGGCGGCGAAAATGGGGTTTGCCCTGCGCCACAATGTGATTGAAGCGCACGGCTTGTGCTCTGCTTGTGTTGAGGTGGAAGCATGTCGGTCGCATGAACATTGCCATCACGACCACACCATCCAAATTAAAAAGAAATCACGCTAGCAGAGTAAAGGATGGGGAGTGTACTTCCCTGTACTCTCGGGTAGGAAATCATTACCGTCGATACTTACCAGCGATAGTGGTGGTGTTTTTCCCAGCTATCGACCTCTTTTTCGGCCTGATCCTTCGCGTAACCGTAACGTTCCTGAATTTTACCGACCAATTGGTCGCGCTTCCCTTCAATGACGGTCACGTCATCATCGGTCAGTTTGCCCCATTGCTCTTTCACTTTGCCTTTAACCTGCTTCCAGTTACCGCCGACTTCGTCTTTATTCATCATCAAATCCTCATCGTCAGTGAATCAGTAGCGAGTGTCTTCGTTGCTGAACACACTCGTTTTCGCTAAGCGTGAGATTAATTGTAGTCAGTCATTCC
Source organism: Kluyvera fluvialis (assembly GCF_059725275.1). NCBI lineage: Bacteria > Pseudomonadati > Pseudomonadota > Gammaproteobacteria > Enterobacterales > Enterobacteriaceae > Kluyvera > Kluyvera fluvialis. The sequence goes on from NZ_AP046142.1 coordinate 4,566,290, forward strand.
GCCGTTGATTTATTATTCGGAATCTTTAACCATTTGGTCAGGAAAACCAGGTGTTATTGCGCCAGTGGCGTCGCCAGATAAAAGCCAGCGACAGGCCGCGCAGCGCCAGGAAAACAGCCAGTGACAGCCACAACCCGTGGTTGCCCAACACAGGCAGCGCCAGCAACGTAAGCGCAAAGCCGACAGCCGCTACCGCCATACTGTTACGCATCTCTGCGCCGCGCGTTGCGCCAATAAACATGCCGTCCAGCAGGTAACACCACACGCCGATAACCGGCAGCACCACTTGCCACAGTACGTAGTGATCTGCGAGCAGTTGAAGTTCAGGTAGGGATGTCAGCAACGCCACGATAGACTCGCCGAAAATGGCGTATACCAGCGCAAAAGCCAGCGCCACGATGCCAGCCTGACGACATGCCGCTCGCCAGACTTCCAGCAGTTGGCTGCCATCGCGCGCGCCGTAAGCCTGCCCTGAATGGGCTTCCACAGCATAGGCAAAACCATCCAGCGCGTAAGCGGTAAAGGTCAGCATAGTCATCAGCACCGCGTTAACCGCCACGACATCGCTACCCAGGCGCGCGCCAAAGACCGTCACCGCGCCAAAGCAAAGCTGGAGCAACAGCGAGCGCAGCATGATATCGCGGTTGAGCGCCAGCAGGCGGCGCAGGTTGCCGCGCCAGGCGTTTTTCAGCATCGCCCATGAGATACCACGCAATACCAATACTTTACGCACCATACCCAGGCCGACTAACAGCGTGGCGTATTCAGCAATGACCGTTGCCAGTGCCGCGCCCTGCACATTCATGTGCAGCCCCATCACCAGCCACAGGTCGAGCACGATATTCAGCACGTTGCCCACCACCAGCAAAATCACCGGCGCACGGGCATACTGAACGCCCAACAGCCAGCCCAGCAGCACCAGGTTCGCCAGCGATGCCGGGGCGCTCAGCCAACGAATGGAGAGAAAACGCTGCGCCTGTTCTAACACTTCGCCGCTGCCGCCCACGATAGAGAGCGTCAGATGAATTAGCGGAGTTTGTAATACGATAATTAAAAGCCCCGCCCCTAGCGCCAACGCCAGCGGTTGCACCAACGCGCGAGCCAGCGCCAGCGGGTCTTTCGCGCCAAAAGCCTGGGCAGTAAGCCCTGTGGTGCTCATGCGTAAAAACAACAACAGCATAAACAGGAAGCTGGTTGCGGTGGCGCCAATAGCCACGCCGCCCAGGTAAACGGGGCTGTCTAAATGACCAATCACGGCGGTATCGACCAGCCCAAGCAAAGGGACGGTGATATTGGAGAAAATCATCGGTAGCGCCAGACGCCACAGAGCTTTATCGGCTGGAGTTAATAGCGACATTGAGATCAACCAGAAAGGAAAAAGGCTGCGATAGCAGAAGTATCGCAGCCATTAGAGAATGGGGGTTACAGCCACTCGCCGTTGCGAATAACGCCAACGGCCAGCCCTTCGATGGAGAAATTATGCTGGCGCAGATCAACCACGATAGGTGAAAACTCGCTGTTTTCCGGCAGAAGTTCGACGACGTTACCCTGTTTTTTCAGGCGTTTTACCGTCACTTCTTCGTCGATACGCGCGACGACAACCTGGCCGTTACGCACATCTTGAGTTTTATGTACTGCCAGCAGGTCGCCGTCCATAATGCCGATATCTTTCATCGACATACCGCTAACGCGTAGCAGGAAGTCGGCGCTAGGTTTGAACAGTGACGGGTCAACCTGATAGTGACCTTCGATATGCTGTTGCGCCAACAGCGGTTCACCCGCCGCGACGCGGCCCACCAGCGGCAGGCCCTCTTCTTCTTCCACCAGCAGACGGATACCGCGAGAAGCACCAGATACAATCTCGATGACGCCTTTACGCGCCAGTGCTTTCAGATGTTCTTCAGCGGCGTTTGGGGAACGAAACCCCAAGCGCTGAGCAATTTCCGCACGCGTTGGCGGCATACCCGTTTGGCTGATGTGATCTCGAATGAGATCAAACACCTCTTGCTGCCTGGCCGTTAACGCTTTCATTCCGCCCCCTGGGTGTATATACAGTTATGCTGTGAGTATATACAGCTAGTGTCTATTTTGGAACCATAAAACACACAAAATCAGGCAGTTTTCACAGCTTTAGTGGAAATGAGCCCACAGTAGCGTGCCCCAGGTGAACAGCGCGACAAAAATAGCCAGCAGCACCGCCGCCGACCCCATATCTTTCGCCCGCCCGGACAGCTCGTGATATTCAGAGCCAATGCGGTCAACGACCGCTTCCAGTGCACTATTGAGAATTTCCACTATCATCACCAACAGGACGGAACCGATGAGCAGCACGCGGGTGATGGCGTCAACATCCAGCCAGCAGGCGATAATAATTGCGACAACCGAGGCCACACCTTCCTGGCGGAACGCCGCTTCGTTGATCCATGCCGCGCGAAATCCCTTCCAGGAATAGCCAGCGGCTTTGATGATTCGGGTAAGCCCAGTGGTATTATTAGCCATCTCAAGAACCTTTATATTATTACGTCAATGACAATACGTCTTTTTACGGCGTAATCCGAGCGGCGGCTACGTTGGCCGTGCCTCGAATTACTTCGTGTATTATGAGGCGGCAGAACAGAAATCTTGCAAACTTTCTGCTATTCTTGCCGCGCATTTGCATGATTAACCAGAGGCTTTACATCGTTTATGTCCGGCTGGCCACGAATTTACTATAAATTACTGAATTTACCATTAAGTGTCTTGGTAAAAAGCAAGTCTATCCCGGCAGAACCTGCTCAGGAGCTGGGGCTGGATACGTCACGTCCAATTATGTACGTCCTGCCTTATAATTCTAAGGCCGACCTGCTGACGTTGCGCGCCCAGTGTCTTGCACACGATCTTCCCGACCCGCTTGAGCCGTTAGAAATCGACGGCACTCTACTGCCGCGCTATGTGTTCATCCACGGCGGCCCCCGCGTGTTCACCTATTACACGCCGAAAGAAGAGTCGATCAAACTGTTCCACGACTATCTCGACTTGCACCGCAGCAATCCAGACCTGGATGTGCAAATGGTGCCGGTATCGGTGATGTTTGGTCGCGCGCCGGGTCGCGAAAAAGGCGAGGTGAACCCGCCGCTGCGGATGCTGAACGGCTTCCAAAAGTTCTTCGCAGTCTCCTGGCTTGGACGCGACAGCTTTGTGCGTTTCTCGCCTTCAGTCTCTTTGCGCCGTATGGCCGACGAGCACGGTACGGATAAAACCATCGCCCAGAAACTGGCGCGCGTTGCCCGTATGCACTTTGCTCGCCAGCGTCTGGCGGCGGTAGGCCCACGCCTGCCTGCACGTCACGACCTGTTCAAGAAACTGCTGGCGTCAAAAGCGATTGCGAAAGCGGTAGAAGACGAAGCGCGCAGCAAAAAAATCTCCCACGAAAAAGCGCAGCAAAACGCAATTGCGCTGATGGAAGAGATTGCCGCAAACTTCTCCTACGAGATGATTCGTCTGACCGACCGTATCCTCAGTTTTACCTGGAACCGTCTGTATCAGGGGATTAACGTCCATAACGCCGAGCGTGTACGCCAATTAGCGCACGACGGGCACGAGATTGTGTATGTGCCTTGTCACCGTAGCCACATGGACTACATGCTGCTCTCTTACGTGCTGTATCACCAGGGGCTAGTGCCGCCGCATATCGCTGCTGGTATTAACCTGAATTTCTGGCCAGCAGGGCCGATTTTCCGCCGTCTGGGCGCGTTCTTTATTCGCCGTACCTTTAAGGGCAACAAACTCTATTCCACCGTGTTCCGCGAATATCTTGGCGAACTGTTCAGCCGTGGTTATTCCGTTGAATACTTCGTGGAAGGCGGGCGTTCTCGTACTGGCCGTTTGCTTGACCCGAAAACCGGCACGCTGTCGATGACCATCCAGGCCATGCTGCGCGGCGGTTCCCGTCCAATCACCTTAGTGCCGATTTATATCGGTTACGAGCACGTGATGGAAGTGGGCACTTACGCCAAAGAGCTGCGTGGGGCGACGAAAGAGAAAGAGAGCTTACCGCAGATGCTGAAGGGCTTGAGCAAGCTGCGTAATCTCGGCCAGGGCTACGTCAACTTTGGCGAACCAATGCCGCTGATGACCTATCTGAACCACCATGTTCCAGATTGGCGCGAGTCTATTGATCCTATCGAAGCCGTGCGTCCGGCGTGGCTGACGCCAACCGTCAACAAGATGGCAAACGAGTTGATGGTGCGTATCAACAACGCGGGTGCGGCGAACGCCATGAACCTGTGCTGTACCGCACTGCTGGCGTCGCGTCAGCGTTCACTCACGCGCGAGCAGCTTACGCAGCAGTTGGAGTGCTATCTGGCTCTGATGCGCAACGCGCCGTATTCCTCGGATGCGACTGCGCCGACCGCTTCCGCCAGCGAGCTTATCGACCACGCGCTACAGATGAACAAGTTCGAGGTCGAGAAAGATACCATTGGCGATATCATCATTCTGCCGCGCGAGCAGGCGGTGCTGATGACTTACTATCGCAACAACATCGCACATATGTTGATCATGCCGTCGCTGCTGGCGTCAATCATGACCCAACATCGCCAGATCTCCCGCGAGCAGGTACTGGATTATATCAACACCCTCTATCCAATGCTGAAGGCTGAGCTGTTCCTGCGCTGGGAACACAATGAGCTGCCAGCGGTTATCGATACGTTGTTGGCTGAAATGGTGCGTCAGGAGCTGATTACTGACAGCGATGGCGAGCTGCTCATCAACGCGTCGCACTCCCGCACGCTGCAACTGCTGGCCGCTGGGGCGCGCGAAACGTTGCAGCGCTACGCGATCACCTTCTGGCTGCTGAGCGGCAACCCGTCGATGAACCGTAGCACGCTGGAAAAAGAGAGCCGTACGCTGGCTCAGCGTCTGTCGGTGCTGCACGGTATCAACTCGCCGGAGTTCTTTGATAAAGCGGTATTCTCGTCGCTGGTGTTAACGCTGCGCGATGAAGGCTATATCAGCGACAGCGGCGACGCCGAACCGGAGCAAACGATGAAGGTTTATCAGATGCTTGCAGCGTTGATTACGTCGGATGTACGCCTGACGATTGAGAGCGCGGCTCAGGATGAATAAAATTCGCAGGCCTAGCCTGAGACTTTTATAGACAAAAAAGCGGGCCACCTCTGTGACCCGCTTTTTTTAACTCTGGCTACTCATAGTTGAACTTGAGGATCAGATCCTTGCTGAAAGGCCCCTCTTCAATCTCTCTCTGCGGGTTTTTCGTTAGCTTCGCTTTATAGTTACGGGTCACCGTACTTTCATCCGTCGGACGATAGGTCGCAAACGGATAATAGGTATTCATCAGAAGGTCTTCTCCTGACGTTTCATCCCTGATTTGCATCAATAAACCATTGCCCATATCAACGTGAGCCGTACCGTAGAGATCGTCGGAATTAAAACTCACGGTGACATCAAACTGATCTGTGCATTCTGCGTTCACATCTCTGATAGTTGAAATCGAAAATGGCGCTTCTGCGGCAAAGTTGCCACTCATCGCCATCGTGCCGAAATCGACAATTTGGTTTTCCGGGAAGACTTTGATATTGACGCCGCAGTCAAGGAAATGAACGTGATCCAATCCATCAATATTAAAACGCAGGTTGTACGCATTACTCATTAAATTCGCCCCGCCTTCACCATCAAACTGCAACACGTTAATACTGCCGAAGCTATAGACAGCATCAGGGTCAGCGGGAAACGCTTTTAGCTTTACATATAAACGAAAGCGAGCGGGAAAAGTCACATCTTTTTGTAATGTGACGCCATTACAAACCGGCTCATGATATTTGATGGTATCACTTTTATCCAGACAAGCACCGGTTGGAACCTGCCCATCAATATCTTCATAATCGATGCCGTTATAGGTAACGCCGAAGGTAAAAAAGGGGTTATCTAATACATCGGAGCTATTTTTTGCGGATAACTTAATCCAGGCGTACAGCTCTTCCGTTTGATTCGATGTCTTGTAATCCACCGCATGATCGCAATATACGATGATGTTGATATCCGAGCTTTCCCATATTTTATTGCCCGGCATCGCATTTGAAGGCACGCTAAAGCTCGGTAACGTCGCCGTGATGGCTGTCTGTCCACCGTGCTGATTCTGATAGCAGTCGACCGCCCATGTTGACGATGAAGCCAGGAAAAGTAATGAACACAACAGCATAACAATTGTTTTCATCATTTTCTCTTCTGCGCGGGTTCGCTATGACAAATAGGCTGAACCGTTGTGCAACTCACGCTAAACATATTTATACCGCCATAATCACCGATATAACCAATCTGGAATTTAGCCGGTAGTTTTTTGAGCGCTGAAGTAGCCTGCGCAAAGGGGCTAACCATAAAACCATTTGATCCTGGCAAAAGCGTTTTACCATCAATACCGATATAGCCAACGGTAATATGGTAAGGCGTGCCATTTTTCAGGGTAATTCCCGATACGGTACGAGAGACTTCCACTTTTTCCATCGGTACTGCCTGCCCTTCTTTCAGAACAATGGCTTTAGGACGCCAGAATAATTTCAGCCGGCTCTGCATCGCCATTTGCATGACGTTTTTTTGTTCTGCACGCGGCGGAATTTCACGTATATTGTAATAAAAGAGGGATTCTCTATCGGTCGGTAGCTGCTTTAACGCAGGCTGCCCCATCAGGCGAACCTGGCTCTGTTCGCCAGCCTCAATGCGCAGCAAGGGTGGCAAAGGAGTGATAAATTCCCGCGTTTTTTTACTCTCTTTGTCCTCAATCCATGACTGTGCCAGATAAGGTAATGTTTTGCTCTGGTTAGTTAATTTCACAGAGACACTTTTATCTGTCTCATTAAAAATAATGCGCGTTCTGTCCGGCGAGACGGTGGCATTTGCCGCAGAGCAGACGCTTAATAAGCCGATGAGTCCTTTCACAATCTGTGTTGGTTTCATTTCATTCATCCTGAATTAGTTTACCTTTTTGCACGGTAATATAATGGTCTGGCTGCCAGTATTACTTTGGTTAGGAGGGGTGATTTCGCAGGTATTACTTCCCCACTGAATACGCAATCGACTATCTTCCTGAAGTCCACTGAGATAGGCATATCCCTCATCAGCAACCAGACCAACATCCTTGCCGCTTTCCATATCCACAACGTTAACGCCCAGCGGTGGATAATGGCCATTTTCCAGCCGAATAACGCCGAATATCTGATAACCTTTTGTCGCATTCAGCTTCGCATAACCAATTGCACCTTCGGTGAGCGTAGTGCTGACTATCGAGTTATTAATATCGACCCCATCGGGCAATTTATTACTGTCCACACGTACAAAGGAGGTCATGTAATTACTGACTGAGTTGGTGACGGCAATCCCCATCATATTTGTCACAGTGTGTTTATCATTAAGCGGAACATCCGCAATACCATCGCTATCGACCATCATGCGAGCATTGTTGCCGAAACTACTATCATGGAGCGCCATTCCATAACGCGTAGAAGTAAACGAACCGTTCCAGCCAGCCATAATGGAGTTATAAGCGTTGGGTTGTACGCTACCGTTTATATTCAAATGCCCATAAGACGAGTTGTGCTGGTAGCCCGCGCGAAGAGTCGGCTCTGTATTGCGGAAATCACTTTCGTCGCCCGCTGCCGAAATGTTCCATGTGTTATCGTGGTCTGAGGTGTCATAATAAGAGGCCGTTTGGGACATGCTATCGCTACCATTTTTCTGCATGCTCCAGGAGAGCCGTCTATTTTGCGCCAGTGGGATTGAAAACGTCAGATAATACTGAGTCTCCTCGCGATCCTCCCATTGAGAACGACTAACCGACATTGACGAAGAGATCCCTTTGACGCTGCCAATATCAAAATCTCGGCTGACAGACAGCGTATAGTTAGTATTAGCAGACTCATCCCAATAAGTATTACGCGCCAGGTTGAGGTATGTGTTAACCGCCAATGCCTCAATATACTGATTAAAAGAAAGGACATAGCTCTCTTTCTGGCTATCAACCGAGTCATCACCGCTACGCGCGGTGAGATATTCACTCATGGTGATATATTCTTTGTCTGAGAAACGATAGCCCGAAAATGTCACCTGAGTACCGGTGGATTCAAACCGCTTGGCATAATTCATACGATAGCTATCGCCGCGCTGTTTCTCGTTATCCTTCCTGTTCTCTGTGCGCAAAGTTGCCTGCGCCCGCGTCACATCAAATGAGAGAGAGCCAAAGCTATTAAGGTTAAAACCGACACCCGTGGTTGCCGCCTGGTAATCATCAGCCGTCAGTAGTGCGCCACCGTAAAGTGAGGTATTCCCTCCCCAGCCCCAGGAAAACTCGCCGGTCCAGAACAGAGGGTTATTCACATCGCTATACCCCACGGAGGTGGGTTTACCCACAGAGGATTTGTAACGAACCTGTCCTTTGCGGGTCAGGAAAGGGATTGAGGAGGCGCCAACCTGGAACGTATTTTTACGTCCATCCTCCTCTTCCACTGTCACATCAAGTTGCCCCTGAAAAGTATCGCCGATATCGGTGATATTAAACGGCCCAGGGGCAACCGTGGTTTGGTAAACCATGCGTCCGTTCTGGGTGACGGAAATTTTGGCGTTAGTCTGCGCGATACCGGTAATTTGCGGCGCATATCCCTGTAAGTCGGGCGGCAGCATGTTGTCATCGCTCTCCAGCGAAGCTCCGGTAAAATGGAACGTATCATATAAATCGGAATTTAAATCGTACTGACCTACGGTCAGTTTCGAGGTAATCGACGGGATAGGGCGAAACAGATAGGTACGATCCATCCCACCAGTGCTGCTCGTTAAATGACTATCTACATACGATTTGTCGTACTGATAATCCGATCGCAAACGCCATGCGCCAAGGTTAAATCCCAGCGTTCCATAGGAGCTAACGCTCTGGTTCTTATCCCCCTCATCAGGATCATACTGGCTGGCATAAACGTTGTAATCCAACATCACCCCGGCAATGCCATCATCCCAAAACTCCGGCGGCGTCCAGTTTTTTGCCTGATATTTCATCCATGCCTGGGGCGCAACGAGGGTGACGACCATATCGGCTTTGTCTAACCTGACAACAAATTCAGATTTATTGACAATATCTAAGCAACCCTGTGGGTTGATGGGATGTAGTTGTTGGATGAATTCATCCGCAAACCCAAACGCCGTTAAGTCTTCATCGGTCAGACAAAGAAGCGAGCCACTTTCGTTATCGGCTTTGATCCACTCAAATGACCATGCATTGGGTAATCTTCTTTTGTTGATATCAACACGGGCAATATATTGTCCAACCGGAATAAAACCTTTCTTTTCAAACTGGCTAATATCGATATTTTCTTTATCGTCAATATCGATCATACTGGTGTTGAACTGAACCGCCCATGCGGGGGTAAGTCCTGTCGTAGTCATCATCACCAGGCACAGAGACTGTTTTATTAAAAAAAATATTTTCCTTAAAGTAATCCTTTCTTTATTTTCCATAAGATACTTTTCTTTTAATAAAACTTTAAAAAGTCGGTGGTTCCCTCACCGACTTTGGTCACAGAAAAATTAAGTAAAAATAGATTAGTTATAAGCCAGAACGTAGCGTACGTCAGTTTTAACATTACCTGCGGTTGCAGGTGCTGTTTCTTTACCCAGGCCTACATATTCCATACGTGCTTTAAAGTTCAGAACCTGATAAGAATTATCAGCAACCAGATTTACCTCCTGTGGAACATCCATTACCACGTTCGTGCCACTAGTGGTCAGCAGACGAACCCCTACGTTTGTAGCCCCGCCGGAGTTACCCTCTTCCATATTTTTCAGTATGTTAGTTTCAGAGTCTGCATTCGCAGATGAGAAAGTAACCTGAGCTTTGGAGATAGGTGTACCACCCGTACTTAAAGTACAATCTTGCAGGCGAATATTGACATCAACTGGCTCTGAGCTTTTATCACCATTCAGGGCGCTATCAGCGACTTCACCCAGTTCAATCGTCTGATTTTCATCGCCCGGGACGATAGAGCAAGGAGAGGTAATAACGACGCCCTGGAACGTAATTTGTCCATGGCCCGCATCAGCAGCAAATACATTGCAAGCTGCGCCCGAAAGAAAGGAAGTTGCTATTACGGCTAATAGTGTCTTTTTAAACATTCGATATAATCCTTTATAATAAAAAATAACACCTAGTATTGCCTCTAATTTATTCCTATTAGAGGTAGTTCATGGATAGAAGTGAATATAGCCATTTGAGAAGATCATTTTCTCGCCGACCTTTATTGCAGAATGGATATTGCCACGCAGATTTATATTTATTACTTTAAATAAATTAAATAATAAATTTAGCCAAACTACTTGCATTCATACATAAAATGAAGCAAATAGAAATACCAGTAAACGCTTAACTCTCGATGAGAAACAGACTAATCTTCTTCGCATCGAAGCGTTGGAAAAATACTACAATTGAACTATTCAACAAGATAAAATTAACTCATTTGTATATATTCAAAACGCACATTTAAAAAATATATGAATTTAACGAATGATCAGTTTTTAAGCCTCTTGTGCTGATTGGCAAGAATTTGCGTTTTAGCGTGTGTAAAAAATCGCCATAACAAGAAAGGCATCATCACAATAAAAAAGAGCCAAAGTTTCTTTACAACTTTGACTCTTTTCTACTGCTTTTTGCCGCATAAACGATGATTCGTACCAGCGATTAAGGCTGCCAGTAACTCATAGCCAGGCCGATAAACAACACCAAACCAACGTAGTTATTGTTCATAAATGCCTGGAAGCACGGGCCGCGTTCGCGGTTGCGAATGAGCTTTTGCTGATACACAAACAGCGCGCCAGCCACCAGGATTGACCAATAGAACTCCCAATGTAAGCCGTTCAGCCAGCCAATTGCCGCCATCAGCGCCAACACGCCAACCTGTAAAATGCCGATAATTAAACGGTCGTATTGCCCGAACAGAATTGCCGTCGATTTCACGCCAATTTTCACATCGTCGTCACGGTCAACCATTGCGTACTGGGTGTCGTAGGCCACCGCCCACAGAATATTCGCCAGCAGCATCAACCAGCAGCTCAACGGCAGCGTTTCACTCACGGCGGCAAACGCCATCGGAATCGACCAACCAAACGCCGCGCCTAATACCACCTGCGGCAGATGGGTGTAGCGTTTCATAAACGGATAAACCCACGCCAGCGCCAGCCCTGCGACCGACAGCAAAATGGTCATGGTATTGAGCGTCAGCACCAGCAGGAACGACAGCAGCACCAGCACCGCAAACAGAATGCGCGCTTCTTTTTCACTAACCGCTCCGCTCGGCAGCGGGCGGTTAGCAGTGCGCTTTACGTGACCATCAAATTTACGGTCGGCATAATCATTCACCACACAACCTGCGGCGCGCATCAGCCAAACGCCTGCGACGAAAACCGCCAGAATCCACAGCGGCGGTACGCCCGGCGCGGCAACCCACAGCGCCCACAGCGTCGGCCAGAGTAACAGCAGCGCACCAATCGGTTTATCCGTACGCATCAGCCGATGGTAAGCCAGCAGCTTACTCGGCCCCATACTCCTCTCCATTTTTCTTCTTCCTCTTAGTACAGCGGTGATGCCGGTAAAAACAGCTCTGTCAGCAGCAGCGGTTTACCACTCAGGCGAAGGCGGGAACGACGCCCCCACAGCGCATCATGACGGCCTATCTCAATAAAATCTCGGGTCAGCATGGATGACGTAAACAAATAACGGCCAAGGGGGGTATCCCCAAGCTGTTGCAGCGCCAGCTCCGGCCCGCAAAGGGTAGACTCCGGCACGACGGTGCGCCCGGCAAGCCACGGTTCGCCCCCCACGCACAATAATATTTCTCGCAGCCAATAGCGAGGTTCATCAGCTAGCAGATGTTGCTCCGACACCAGCGCGTCGCGGCTGACGAACGCTTCGTTCAGCAGCGTCACGCTCACGGGTTTCCCATACTGTTCAAACCGTTTGGTCATCGAATCTTCCAGCATCAGCCAATCACGCTGTGCCGGTTCGAGCGGGGGAACGACATCAAAATAGTGCAACGCACGCAGTTGCGTCAGCGCAGGGTGCGACATGCCTGTCTCTCCAATACATTACGTTGGGCTATTGTATCGCAGAACAAAGCAAGAGGGGGTGCATGAATGGTCAAATACGATCATTAGCGCAACAGCCGTGCAACAGTTAGCGTGGCGCTATACTTCACGCAGTTTGAGGGATGACACAGACAAAAAAGGTGTGCCCGTATGGGCACACCGAAAGGCTTCGCCTAAACATCGGCGCTGCGGGGAAAAATTACCCCTTGCCTTTTACAGCGCTGATAAAGGTGGAACGAGCAGATTTGGAGCCCAGGCGTTCAGCTTCATTCATCAATTTGAGCGCTTTGTCGATATCGCCTTTTGCTACGGCCTGTTTGATGCCGTTGTTAAAGTAGCTTTCGGTATCGTCCAGCATCGGTTCAGTTTTTGCGGCCGGAGCCGGGGCAGGTGCGGCAACCGGAGCTGCCGCTGCTGGCGCGCTGTAGGCCGGTGCGGCGGTATTGCCAACGGTAACCGGCGCAGGGCCAGAGGAGCCAAACAGTGGGCCGACCAGCACGCTAGAGCTGCTGCTGGTTTTCACTTTCAGCTTCACCAGGCCATCGGTAGTGTGTTTCGCCACTGGGTCCGGGATATCCGGCACAGCGTTGCCCGTACCTTTGGCATAGGCTTTTGCCGGGTCGAGCAGCGTGGTGGTCTGCTGGAGATCTTTTTCCGTAGTAAAGACCAGCACATACAGTTTTTGCTGGCCCAGCGCAGGCGTCAGGCGCATCACCCCTTCCAGACGATCGGCGCTCATCACGCCCGGAGCCTGATAGGTAAAGTAGCTGCTCGGGAAAAAGGCAGAAGGCGTCATGTTCTGATCAAGAATCAGCACATTCGGCGCGAAAACGTCAGTTTGTTTGTTAACTTCACTGGTCAGCGTTAGCGTCAGCTCACCAATGTTAGCGGGGACGCTGTAGGCCACGACGTTGCCGGTAATTCCCGCAACATTCAGGCTCTGACCGCCCGTGGAAAGCTGGGTAGACTGCACGTTAGAGGGATCAACCGGCGTCCAGGTTAACTGTTGCAGAGCCGATGTCGGGATGGTCGGTGCGGCGCTGGTGTTTTGCGGCACATAGTTGACGTCAGCGAGGCTAATCGCCGGGACGCTCGCCACTAATCCAGCGGTTAAGCACAGCGCTACGAGACTTTTTTTGATTTTCATTATGATGACCTCTGAAAGCGTAGATCTAGCGGTAGCCAGGCAATAGCGCGCTAAACCTCAAGGAATAGAGGGGCTTACGCCCCTCGCTTGGTTATTACGTCAGCTTAATGCTGGATTACCACCAGATTTCCATCTGTGCACCGAAGGACCACTCATCGTTGTCGCCACGGCTGTAGGTTTTCGCGCTGGTATCTTTGTAAGCGATACCGTTGTCATAGCCCCATTTCTCATCCCACTTGGCGTAGGTTGCGAAGACACGGATTGCCGGGCGGGACCAGATGCTGTCGCCTGCCTGCCATTGTTGTGCCAGGGTGATTTTGTACTGGTTGTTGGTGTCGCCAGTGCGCTGAGATTTAACGTTGTCGTAGCCCACTTCCATCAGGGTGCTCATGATAGGCGTCCATTTGTACATAGGACGAACGCCGACAGTCCACCACTTGGTACCGTTGCCATCATCACGGTCGATATTCTGGTACATACCGACGTACATCAGGTCAACGCTCTCACCCAGAGAGATTGCACCGTGGTCAAGCACACGCCACAGGTCGCCGTTGTTATTGATTCTGTTATCTACAGCACCAATTTCAGCGTCTTTGTCGTAGTCGTTGCCGGTGAAGGAGCCCTGAGACAGGCCTTTACCCTGAGTGGTCATGGCATCAGTGGCGTACTGAACAACAAACTTGTTGTAGCCCTTCAGCATGCTCTGGGTGTGTTCAGCGGTGAACATCCAGCCATCTTTAGATGCGCCATCTGCAAAGCTATAGCCGTCAGTTTTGTTCGCACGACCGTAGTCAACACCCAGCTCCAACACGCCGTCTGGGTTAGTTTCCAGACCCGCTAAACGGACGTCGAAGACGTCGTTCGCCGTGTCTTTGTATTTGCTATAGATATCGTTGCTGGTGAAGATGTAAGAACCGCCAGCTTCCTGAGAACGGGTCGCAGCCAGAGACAGTTTACCGAAGCCCAGATCCACGTTTTCGATACCCGCACCAGGACCAGAAATATCCCAGTAGTAGAAGTCGATCATGTGAACGTCGTGACGTTGGTAGAAGCGCTTACCGGCCCAGATGGTGGAGCCTGGCAGCCACTCGATCAGGTTTTTACCCTGAACGTTCGCTTCACGGAAGGCTGGGTCAGTGGCTTCCCAGTCATTCTGTTGTGCCACGGAGTAAGCCACGTTAGTGTCGAAATAGAAGCTCTTATCGCCCTCTTTCCACACTTCCTGGCCTAATTTAATTTCAGCGTAGGTTTCACATTCGTTACCGAGACGGTATTTACTTTGAGCACCGGTTGCCTGGAAGCATTGCTGCTCGCCGCCGCTGCCTGTCCAGCCGATACCGGAACGTGCGTAACCATGAAAATCAACGGCCATTGCCTGAGCAGACATAATGCCTGCTGCAACGGCAACCGCCACGGGAAGTTTGCGCAGAGTAATCATCATTAGATCTCCTGAGATCATTGCTTTTCTTTAAACATTCCGCCCTTTGTGCCGCCTTATCGCTGGCGGCGTGAGAGTTTCCTGCTTTGTTTTGTTATGGGACTCTTAAACGCCTGGCTCTTTATGCAACCGACGACATGCCGTGCCATCCTCACGGAACAGATGGCAACGCTCTGGCGGCAAACCGATAGCGAATGTGGCACCCTCTTCTACCAACACCACGTCGTTCTGGCGGTACACCAGGTTTTGACGGATGGCGGGGATCTGGATATGAATTTGCGTTTCATGGCCAAGCTGCTCGACAACATGCACCTCGCCTTCCAGCGTCACATCAGCGATGTGGCTAGGCAGCAGGTGTTCCGGGCGAATGCCCAGCGACATGTTGGCACCAACCTGTACGTTGTTACTTTCAACCGGTAGCCAGATTTGCTGGCGGTTAGGCAGCTCAACCTGTACCTGATCGATGGCGGTCGCCGTCACTTTTATCGGCAGGAAATTCATCTTCGGCGAACCAATAAAGCCCGCCACAAAGCGGTCAGCCGGATAGTGATACAGCTCCAGAGGTTTACCCACCTGCGCCACGCGACCGGCGTCCAGCACCACGATTTTGTCAGCCAGCGTCATGGCTTCGACCTGGTCGTGAGTGACGTAAATCATCGTGCGACCCAGACGTTTGTGCAGGCGGGAAATTTCAATACGCATCTGGACGCGCAGTGCGGCGTCCAGGTTAGAAAGGGGTTCATCCAGCAGGAATACGCGCGGCTCCGCCACCAGCGTGCGCCCAATCGCCACGCGTTGGCGTTGGCCACCGGAAAGCGCTTTCGGCTTACGTTCCAACAGATGCGCCAGTTGTAAAACCTCTGCAACCTGGTTGACGCGCTGATTAATCAGCTCTTTTTTCGCGCCCGCCAGCTTCAAACCGAACGACATGTTCTCGGCAACCGAGAGGTGTGGGTACAGCGCGTAAGACTGGAAGACCATCCCGACGCCACGTTCGGCGGGCGGAATATCGTTCATGCGGGTGTCACCAATCATCAGGTCACCGCTGGTGATGGTTTCAAGGCCAGCTATCATGCGCAGCAACGTGGATTTACCGCAGCCAGATGGCCCGACAAACACCACGAACTCCCCTTCCTGGATATCGAGGTTGATATCTTTTGATACCACCACATCGCCCCAGGCTTTCGTTACATTGCGCAGCTGTACGTTTGCCATGCCCTTCTCCCTCGTTACAACCCGTCACCAACAGAAACATTCAAGATGGCCTGACTATGCAACATCCATAACTGTGGCGAATCCTCCACCCCCCTTGTTTTTTATGGGGGAGGAGACGGGAGGATGAGAAAGTAAGCTCTGCCCCCGCTCGCAGGAGGGCGGGACTAAAATCGTGATGTGAGCGACAAAAAACGCCTCATTATTGTGTGCTTAAGCCCCCATAACGGCATTTTTTGTTATGGAGATCACACTAATAGCCTATAGGGCGTAGACCTCAGGAGGATGGAAAGGGGTTGCTAAAAAAGGAAACTCATCAACGTTAAACCACCTCTGTGTATCCACGAGTACATCACCAAGAAAGGACGGGATATATGAAAATCAAAACTGGCGCTCGCATCCTCGCGCTGTCCGCATTGACCACGATGATGTTTTCCGCCTCTGCGCTGGCAAAAATCGAAGAGGGAAAGCTGGTTATCTGGATTAACGGCGACAAGGGCTATAACGGCCTGGCCGAGGTAGGTAAGAAATTCGAGAAAGATACCGGCATTAAAGTCACCATCGAGCATCCGGACAAACTGGAAGAAAAATTCCCGCAGGTTGCAGCCACTGGCGACGGCCCGGACATCATCTTCTGGGCGCATGACCGTTTTGGCGGCTACGCACAGTCTGGCCTGCTGGCGGAAGTCACCCCGGATAAAGCGTTCCAGGACAAACTTTACCCGTTCACCTGGGATGCCGTGCGTTACAACGGCAAGCTGATTGCATACCCGATCGCGGTTGAAGCGCTGTCGCTGATTTACAACAAAGACCTCGTCCCTAACCCGCCAAAAACCTGGGAAGAAATTCCGGCGCTGGATAAAGAACTGAAAGCGAAAGGTAAATCGGCGCTGATGTTCAACCTGCAAGAGCCGTACTTCACCTGGCCGCTGATTGCTGCCGACGGTGGTTATGCCTTCAAGTTTGAAAACGGCAAGTATGACGTTAAAGACGTTGGCGTAGATAACGCAGGCGCGAAAGCGGGTCTGACCTTCCTGGTTGACCTTATCAAAAACAAACACATGAACGCGGATACCGATTATTCCATCGCCGAAGCGGCCTTTAACAAAGGCGACACCGCGATGACCATCAACGGTCCGTGGGCGTGGAGCAACATCGATAAGAGCAAAGTGAACTACGGCGTCGCGCTGCTGCCAACCTTCAAAGGCAAGCCGTCTAAACCGTTCGTTGGCGTGCTGAGCGCGGGTATCAACGCCGCCAGCCCGAACAAAGAGCTGGCGAAAGAGTTCCTCGAAAACTACCTGCTGACCGATCAGGGTCTGGATGACGTCAACAAGGACAAGCCGCTGGGCGCCGTGGCACTGAAATCCTTCCAGGACAAGTTAGCGAAAGATCCACGCATCGCTGCCACGATGGATAACGCCCAGAAAGGCGAAATCATGCCGAACATCCCGCAGATGGCCGCATTCTGGTACGCCACCCGTACCGCCGTCATCAACGCGGCTAACGGCCGTCAAACCGTTGATGCCGCGCTGAAAGATGCACAGGGCCGTATCACCAAGTAATGCTGTAGCACACGTGCCGGATGGCGGCATAAATGCCTTATCCGGCCTACAACTCACCGTAGGCCGGACAAGCGCAGCGCCATCAGGCACGCTGACCAACAGGTTTTCATTGTTGTTGAGGATTGAACCCCATGGATGTCATTAAAAAGAAACACTGGTGGCAAAGCGACCGACTTAAATGGTCAGTGATAGGTCTGCTTGGGCTGCTGGTCGGTTACCTTGTTGTTTTAATGTACGCACAAGGGGAGTATCTGTTCGCCATCATGACGCTGATTTTAAGCTCGGCTGGCCTCTATATTTTCGCCAATCGTAAAGCCTACGCCTGGCGCTATGTTTATCCTGGCATGGCTGGAATGGGGCTGTTTGTCCTGTTCCCGCTGGTGTGTACCATCGCCATTGCCTTTACCAACTACAGCAGCACCAACCAGCTCACCTTCGAACGCGCCCAGCAAGTGCTGATGGACCGCTCCTACCAGGCGGGTAAAACCTATAACTTCAGCCTGTTCCCGGCGGGTACGGAGTGGCAACTGGCCCTCACCGACGGCGAAAACGGTAAAAATTATCTCTCGGAAGCGTTTAACATCGGCGGCGAGCAGAAGCTCATGCTGAAAGAGGCCGACGCCCTGCCAACCGGCGAGCGCGCGGCTTTGCGAGTCATCACCCAAAATCGCCAGGCGCTTAACCAACTGACCGCCGTTTTGCCGGATGAAAGTAAAGTCACCATGAGCTCGCTGCGCCAGTTCTCCGGCACGCAGCCACTGTATGCGCTGGCGGAAGACGGCACGCTGACCAACAATCAAAGCGGCGTGAAATACCGCCCGAACAGCGAGATTGGCTACTATCAGGCGATCAACGCCGATGGGCATTGGGGCGATGAAAAGCTCAGCCCAGGCTATACCGTTAGCATCGGCTGGGACAACTTCACCCGCGTCTTTACCGACGAAGGCATCCAGAAACCGTTCTTCGCTATCTTCGTCTGGACGGTGGTGTTCTCGGTACTCACCGTTATCTTAACCGTGGCAGTCGGGATGGTTTTGGCCTGCCTGGTGCAGTGGGAATCCCTGAAAGGCAAAGCGATTTACCGCGTGCTGCTGATTCTGCCGTACGCCGTGCCGTCGTTTATCTCGATTCTGATTTTCAAAGGCTTGTTCAACCAAAGCTTTGGTGAAATCAACATGATGCTGAGCGCGCTGTTCGGTATCAAACCTGCGTGGTTCAGCGACCCGCTCACCGCCCGTTCGATGATTATCATCGTCAACACCTGGCTCGGTTATCCGTACATGATGATCCTGTGCATGGGGCTGCTAAAAGCCATTCCTGATGACCTGTACGAAGCCTCGGCAATGGACGGCGCAGGCCCGTTCCAGAACTTCTTCAAGATTACCCTGCCGCTGCTGATTAAGCCGCTAACGCCGCTGATGATTGCCAGCTTCGCCTTTAACTTTAACAACTTTGTGCTGATTCAGTTATTGACCAACGGCGGCCCAGACCGGCTTGGAACCAC
The DNA here is from genome assembly GCF_059725275.1 of Kluyvera fluvialis. Lineage (NCBI taxonomy): Bacteria > Pseudomonadati > Pseudomonadota > Gammaproteobacteria > Enterobacterales > Enterobacteriaceae > Kluyvera > Kluyvera fluvialis. The sequence continues at coordinate 4,585,273 of NZ_AP046142.1, forward strand.
CACGCCTGCCGGTTATACCGACCTGCTCGTTAGCTACACCTACCGTATCGCCTTTGAAGGCGGCGGCGGGCAGGACTTTGGCCTGGCGGCGGCAATTGCCACGCTGATCTTCCTGCTGGTGGGCGCACTGGCTATCGTAAACCTGAAAGCCACGCGCATGAAGTTTGATTAAGCCTGGGGCAGAGCTAAGGAGCAAAGAAAAATATGGCTATGGTACAACCCAAATCACAGAAGGTGCGCCTCTTTACCACGCACCTTCTGCTGCTGATTTTTATTGCGGCGATTATGTTCCCGCTGCTGATGGTTATCGCTATTTCACTGCGTGAAGGTAACTTCGCAACCGGTAGTTTAATCCCGGAAAATATCTCCTGGGAGCACTGGAAGCTGGCACTGGGCTTTAGCGTCGAACACGCCGATGGTCGCGTGACGCCGCCGCCGTTCCCGGTGCTACTGTGGCTGTGGAACTCGATAAAAATCGCAGGAATTACGGCTATCGGTATCGTCACTCTTTCAACAACCTGTGCCTACGCCTTTGCCCGTATGCGTTTCCCCGGCAAAGCCACACTGCTAAAAGGGATGCTGATTTTCCAGATGTTCCCGGCGGTTCTGTCGCTGGTGGCGCTGTACGCGTTGTTTGACCGTCTTGGTCAGTACATTCCGTTTATCGGCCTGAACACTCATGGCGGGGTTATCTTCGCCTACCTCGGCGGGATTGCGCTGCACGTCTGGACGATTAAAGGCTATTTTGAAACGATCGACAGTTCGCTGGAAGAAGCGGCCGCGCTGGATGGCGCTACGCCTTGGCAGGCGTTCCGCCTGGTGTTGTTACCGCTCTCCGTACCGATTCTGGCGGTGGTCTTTATCCTGTCGTTTATCGCCGCTATTACCGAAGTCCCGGTTGCGTCGTTGCTGTTGCGCGACGTTAACAGCTACACCCTGGCCGTGGGTATGCAGCAATACCTCAACCCGCAAAACTATCTGTGGGGCGACTTTGCCGCAGCAGCCGTTCTTTCCGCAATCCCTATTACCGTGGTCTTCCTGCTTGCGCAGCGTTGGCTGGTAAACGGCCTCACCGCCGGCGGAGTGAAAGGCTAAGTTTCATCATTAATGCCACTGTTATCATCCTCAACTTGTACGACCCTAACTTATGACTGTTTGGCGCTCTACGGAGCGCCTTTTTTTGCCTGGGATCTGGGATGGCATGGGTGTAACCCGCTATTGCCGGATGGCGGCGTAAACGCCTTATCCGGCCTACAAACCCACGCAAATGTTGGCGCACAAACTTGTGTGGTGCGCATTGCCGGATGGCGGCGTAAACGCCTTATCCGGCCTACAAATCCACGCAAATGTTGGCGTACAAACCTGTGTGGTGCGCATTGCCGGATGGCGGCGTAAACGCCTTATCCGGCCTACAAATCCACGCAAATGTTGGCGTACAAACTTGTGTGGTGCGCATTGCCGGATGGCGGCGTAAACGCCTTATCCGGCCTACAAATCCACGCAAATGTTGGCGTACAAACTTGTGTGGTGCGCATTGCCGGATGGCGGCATAAATGCCTTATCCGGCCTACAAATCCACGCAAATGTTGGCGTACAAACTTGTGTGGTGCGCATTGCCGGATGGCGGCGTAAACGCCTTATCCGGCCTACATTGGCGTACAAAACTGTGTAGGCCTGATAAGCGCAGCGCCATCAGGCTTTGTGGTGGCGTTGCTACTCGCGCTTCAGCCGTTGGGAGTTGCACAACCACAGCGTAATCACCAGCAGCAAAATGGCGGCAGAATAAATCAGCACATCCATCGGCGATTTATGGTCGATGATTATCAGGCGCACAATCGCGGTGATACCGATATAAACAAAATAGCGCAGCGGGAAGTGAAACCCTGACTGAAAATACTTCACAATCAGCGCGATAAACTCGAAATAGAGGAAATAAACCACCAGCCCTTCAACCAGCTCATACTTGCTGGTGCGTTCCGGCGCGAACAGCACATCCGCCAGATGCAGCGTCTCTTTGCCGAGGAAAACAATCAGAATCACGCCCAGGCAAAGCAGCCCCAGATTGAGCACGGCCTGTAAAATGGTGGCGATAAACTCCACGCGTGGGCGGGATGATGGCGTCATGGTTGGTACCTTTTTCTGCGAGGCGGGATCCTTGTATAGCGTAAAAACGTGATCTGTATCTAGTTTTTTCTTCCCTCTTGCCCCCTGAATATCTGCGCCCGCTTCGGCTGGCCTGCACCCTGCCTCCGGTAAAAACCTGATAGTTCATACGTGTTAATAAGTTGTTTACATTTTGTTGAAGTTGTTAGCATGGATATATGTGATAATTCTTGCCGAAATAGAGGAAAATGTTTCTCTGATGCAGAAAATTAGAGCAGTAACCGTAAATTTGGAGGTTATCATGAAACTAAAAATTGCAGGTCTACTGGTTTTTCTTTCAATAAGCTACCCGGCATTTGCGTGCTTTCATCAGGGCGAGTCATGTTTTGTACATTGTGACCAGGCTCCAGCATGGCAGATTCCGTTCTGTGATTTAGGCAGCGTAATCCATAAGACACCTTCCGACAGTTCGGCAAATAAAAATCCGCCCCAATCGCATGACGTGAAACACGTATCACACTAAGGCGATCCTAACTCAGCCGTATTCGCCTCAGGCTATAAGATAATATGCTGTTACAGCCTTTCTTCCTGCGAAGGGGTAAATAACGAACTGATTAAGAATGACAACGCATTCTGGCTGTCTTTTATTCCAGACCATTTTTACGGCATGGAATCAGGAGAAGCCAGAATGCGTTGGCGGCTAGCGGAAGTTCAGGTTTTTATCGCCCGTCATGCTGTAAAGCTCAAATTTACGCCCCAGCATCTGCCCACCGTCGCGCGTCAGCGGCGTCCAGCCAACCACCGCACGGCTACGAGTTGGGCCGGATGAGAAGAGATCCATCGGGATATTCACATAAACGCCTTTGGTAAATTCCCCTTCCCCATATTCATCCGCTGACACGTTGGTAATAGTCGCGTAAGCACCAACCACAATGCCGCTGTCGAAATGTTTTGAGATATCCAGCGTGCCGCCTTTATCCCCCGCCAGATACTGCCCGACGCTAGCTTTTACCAGCACATCTTCGGCAAACGGCGGCGTCCAGTAGGCGGTGAGATGGCCGGTTTTCACGCTGTAATCGGTAAATTTCATCATGTCCTGCGCGCTGCGCCAGTCACGCTGTTTCACGTAGTTGGCGTTCACCCCCACCGCCCAGTGGCTATCAACCGGCCGATAAAGCACCTCGGCTCCCGCGCCGCCGTACATGGTTTCAAGATAGCCGCCGTAAACCTGGCCGTAGAAATCATTGCCAAGATACTGGAAGTAGTTGGCCTGTAGGTTATTCACATAGATGTCGTTTTCCACATATTCGCGAATATGGGTACGCACGCGCGGCAGCGCGGAGTCTTTGGGGGGATTGGTGTAATTAAAATTGCCGTAGTTATTTGCGATATTGGCAAACAGGCCACCGCTGGTCAGCAGATGGTCGGTGACCCTCCAATCGGCGGTTGCCATCAGGCCAACCTGATACATGTAGAAACTTTCCGGGCCGCCGATGGACTGGCTCAACACCGGGTCGAGGTGGAAATCATACCGCGATTTATCGATATACCAGCCCTGCTCGGCTTTATCTGGGGTAACCGGCGCAATACGTTTTTGCGCTAACGGCGTTTCTTGCCCCAGCGGTTCGCCTTGCAGATGACGTTGTAGGCTGGCGACGTCTGTTTCGGTGGTCACTTCCGGCAAGTTAAGGCGCGTTTCGGTGATACGGATCGTGCGGATCCCATCGGGAAGATCGTTGGCAATGATCCGGTTGGCGCGTTCGATCCCTTCGCGCGAGTCGCGATATTTTACCTGCTCGCCCGTGACGTACAGCGTGTCACCTTTCACCTGGATATTCGGCGCGGCAAAACCGGCGTTGTATTTCAGTTGAGTCAGTTGATTCGCCACCACGGAATGCTGGAGGATGGCGTCCTGCGGCTGTGGCCGATAAGCCGGGCGCGCGTTGTCGTTATAAGATGGGCGCAGGTCGTTAAAGTTGGTGCGTAAGGTAAAGCCGAACATCACGGTATTACCGCGCTCATAGCTCAGGTTCACGTCGGCCCAGTCGGTGACGCGATAGATAGCGCCAACGTTAAACTGGCTTTTCTGATTAAGTTTACCGGCGAAATCTTGCTGATAGTTGTTGCCTTCGTACTCCAGTTTCAGGCGCAGCGGCTGCCACGGCGTTTGGTATTCAATGCCGCCAAAATACGCCGCCGGGCCGTGAAACATCTGGCTGCCGTCGATAGAACCGGCCTTGCGATAGCTGTTGTCGCGATAGCAATATTTGTCGCTGTACGAACAAAACGGGTTGGTGGCGTTGCCGCTGGTTCCCAGGTATCCCCAGCCTAATCCCAGAGTAAAATCGAACGGCCCCCACGCTTTGCTCGCCACAATATATTCAGAATCAAACAGCCCAGTACCGCCGATATCGCGCGCGCCCACGGCCACCTGTGGCAGCCAGTAGCCCTCTTGCCACAGCCGTAGCTTCACGTCGAAGGCTTTATCTTTATAGCTTTGCGAGCCGGAAAACGCGTCTACGCTGCTGTATTGTTTGGTGCGCACGTCGGTATAGCGCAGCGTCGTTTCCAGCCACGGGAACAACTGCGCCGAAGCGGAGTAGTAGCGATACTGGTCATTATCCCGATAGTTGAGGCTAAATTCCCCTTCGCGCGCCATGCGTGCCGTTGGCGTTTGCAGCAGGCCGACGCCGCCAAAATCCGACTGTGAAGGGCCAATTGGCGCAGGATATGTTTGTGCATGGCAGGCGGAACTTACCGCCAGAGCCAGCAGGCTATACAGACAATTTTTCTTCATATTATTCAGGTCTCCGCTGCGACAAAGAGCGAAGAATCGCGGCGTTTAGCGCGTCGTACTGATTCGTCCACAGGGCATCGGCAAAACCAACAAACAGGATGCTACCGGGCATCGGCTCAATGTGGCGCTGGTTCCAGTACGCCACCGGCGCTCTTTGGGTGCGCCCGTTTGGGTAAATCACCCATGCGTAGCTGCGGTCTGCCCCCGCTAAACGGTTAACATCGTCCAGATAGTTGGCGACATCACGCCCCGGTGTGAACGTGCGGCTGCCGGGTTTATCCACCAGCCCCAGCAGCGTAATGGTTGACGGTTCATGCCCCAGCCACAGGGTATATTTCCCCTCTAATGGCGGGTTATCTTCATCGTGAGTACGCACCGTATCGGGGTCGAGCGGGACTAATAGCCGCCCGGTAACCGGCATCGCCTGTAGCTGGTTACGCAGTGCATTGATCGCCGCCGCCGTGCTGCCGCTCTCCTCTGTCGCCAGCGCGGCAAGTTGCCCCAGTAGCGCTTGATGTTCACGTTCAGCCTTCGCCGTAGTTTGCGCTGAAGAAATCACCGCCCCAGGCCACCAGAATCCCGCCAGTCTGGGCTGCGCCACTAAATCAGCCAGCCGTTCGGCATCGGTAAGAATGAGCGGTTTGGCCTCGCCCGCCAGATGCACATCCACCGTCCCTGCGGCCAGTGCGGCGGTCGTTATCAGGCTGGCCAGGGCTGCGGCGATAAGCATTTTCTTCATGATTTAGCCGCCTTGATAAGCGTGGTATTGACCAGGAAAGTCCCCGCGCCAAGATATTGCTCAGAGCGACGGATTTGCCCGTCGCTATCGACCCAAAAACGGTTACGCCAGCGGGCTTCATCGGTGCTTACCGACTCTTCCAGCACACGGACGGGGGTGTTGGCGCCCGCCATGGTTAGCGTGTCGCTACCGTCCCAGCGGAAGGTTGAGGTGGCAGTGGCGTAGCGCACCTGCTGGTGCTCCGTCCAGCCCATCGTTCGCGTCCACGTCGCGCCATCGAGAATTTGCAGCGGGTGAGCCAGAGGGTCGTTATCGAGGTTATTCAACGTCAGCAGGTTGTCGCCCGTCATCTGCGTTTTCACCAGCCGCCCGTGCTGGGTGACCAGCATCGCCCGGTCTTGCGTTAGCCATTTCTGCTGACCGTTTTCTGAGAACGCCAGCACCACAAAAATCTGCGGGCCGCCGTTGAGCTGCATATATTGGCTGGCATACGGCATGGTCTGCACTTCGTCGTCGGTAAGCTGCACACCCGACTCGCCGAACATGCTGTGCCAGAATGATTGCCCCAGCCCCTTTGTGCTGGGTGAACACGCCTGAAGCAACAGGCAAAAACAAGGAATGACGAGTCGCTTCACCACGTTCTCCTGGGGGCGAAATAACCACACCGAAGTGTGGTTAGAATTAACGTACCGTGGATTACTGGGTACGGGTGCTCGTTGTCGTGCTGGTTGTGGTGGTGGTTCCGGTGTTGGAGCCATCGCCGCCAGCCGCTGCCAGCGCCATACCGACCGCAGAACCTACGGTGCTGGTACTGGTCGCGGTTGAACTTCCGGCTGACACGGAGGTTGCCGCAGCGCCAGCCGCCTCACCCGTTTCAATGGGCGCGGCACTGACATTTGCCGCAGCAAACGCCGATATGGCAAAAATGCCATAGAGGATTTTCTTCATAAACATTCCCTTTGTGAGGTGAATGGAGAGATACCCGAAATACTCAGGCGCTATCGAGTATACATAATTAAAATAGATAGATTACGGCAGCCGATAATATCAACGCCGTTTTAGGAACATCACTTATCCGCGTTAATTACGCTCAAGCATGAAAATAAAAAACAATAAATATCAACACATTGCACAAAAGCTCAATAACACAATGGTGAGGATATTCTTAAAAAATTCATTTCATCCATGTTTTCACAATAAAAATTCAGATAAACCTGATGAATTTTAAACAGGATTTTTTTGAGACTATTCCCGATGAAATGTAAACATAGATATTAGTTATCCCTCTAATCAGCTTTTAGAAAAATATCAATTTGCGATCGCGATAGTGAAAAGCACGACGAATTTGCCAGCAAATTAAAACACTGGCAATGCTATACAGGTTTTATTACCACTGGAAAGGTAGAGTGGCAAAGCCGTTTAAAATAACACTCTCTTACCCGGAAATTTTATTATGAAAAAAACAACCATTGGCCTATTTGGTATCGGGCTGGAAACATACTGGCCACAATTTGATGGGCTAAAACACCAGCTTGAAGGCTATTTGCTATGCGTAGAGAAAAAACTGCATCAACAGAATGACATCAAACTTATTAATGCGGGACTAGTCGATAATAATACACAGGCTGATACCGTCGCTGAATGTTTTGCTGATAACAAAATCGACGCGCTGATCTTATATATTACAACCTATGCGTTAAGCTCTACGGTACTGCCGCTGGTACAACGCCTGAATGTTCCGGTCCTGATTCTGGCGTTACAGCCAGAAAGTCAGTTGCCCTGTGCCGCTATTAATCAGCTTGCCGATCGCGGTCACCGCACGGGGCAATGGCTGGCGCATTGCCAGGCGTGCAGCGCACCGGAGTTGGTGAATGTCTTTCAACGTGCTGAGATTCACTACCATCTGGTCGTCGGATATCTGGAAGATGACATTGCCTGGCGGCAAATTGATAGCTGGATAAACTCCGTACACGTCGCCAGCCGCCTAAAATCTACCAATGTAGGGGTTCTGGGGCATTATTATAATGGCATGTATGATGTCTATTCTGACATGACCCATTTGTCGGCCAAATTTGGCGTGCGTTTTAAACTGCTGGAGATCTGCGAATTAGTCAATTCCCTCCCCAACACGACCGAAGATGAGCAAAAGAATAAATGTCAGGAGGTTTATTCTTTACTTAACGTCGATGATGCCTGTGAAGAATATGAATTACAGCGCGCAATTAACACGGCGGTCGTGCTGGAAAAAATGGTTAAACAACACCAGTTGGGAGCACTGGCTTATTACTATGAGGGCGCGCCGGGATCGGCGCATGAAAATATCGTAACCTCGGTGATCCTGGGAAATACGCTGCTCACCCATAACGGCATTCCCGTCGCTGGCGAGTGCGAGATTAAAAACGTGCTGGCGATGAAAATACTAAGCCTGCTCGGCGCTGGCGGCTCCTTTTCAGAACCGTATGGCATCAACTTCCAGAACGACACCGTACTGTGGGGGCACGATGGCCCGGCGCATCCGTCGATGTCAGCAGAAAAAGTCAGGCTGGTTCCCCTGCCGGTTTATCACGGTAAACCCGGTAAAGGTGTCTCTATCCAAATGGCTGTTGCCCCAGGCCCCGTCACATTTCTGTCGGTGGTCGAACATCGCGACGGAGCTATCACCCTGCAATACGCCGAAGGTGAAGCTGTAGACGGTGAAATTCTCGATATTGGCAATACCAACAGCTATTACCGTTTCCCGCTGGGCGCGCGTGATTTCACCCAGCAATGGTGCGAAGGCGGCCCGGCGCATCACTGCGCCATCGGTCGTGGTCATCAGGGCGATACCCTGAAAAAGCTGGCTGAATTGCTGAATATTGGCGCCACACGGATTTGCTAGGGAGCGGTCATGGACGCATCAATTACGTTAGGTATTTTCTATCACCTGCTCGGCGCACTAGCGGCCGCCTCGTTTTACATCCCCATCAATAGGGTGAAAAACTGGCAATGGGAAGCATCATGGTTGGTGAACGGTATCGCGTCATGGCTGGTGATGCCCCTGCTGGTTTCCTCACTGCTGCTGCCTGACGTCGGTGCATTTTTCGCGACAATTCCTACGGCTATCGTCCTGAAAACGTTTATTTTCGGCGCGTTGTGGGGCTTGGGCGGGCTGACCTTTGGCATGACATTGCGCTATCTGGGTCTGTCGGTGGGCTATGGCGTGGCGATTGGCATCACGCTGGTCGTCGGCACGCTGATGCCGCCGCTGCTTGATGGCCAGTTATTCAACCTGTTGAGCAGTACAAAAGGCGGATTGGCGCTGGCAGGCGTTGCCGTTGCGATTATCGGTATTGCCGTCACTTCGCTTGCCGGACATCTCAAAGAGCAAGCATCAGGGAGCGGCAACAGCGGCAGGAACGTCAAAAAAGGCATCGCGATTGCGCTGTTTTGCGGCGTCACCAGCGCCTTTATGGCGTTTGCCATTAATGCCGCCGAACCCATACAGCAGTTGGCATTAGCGCAGGGCGTCGACCCGCTTTATCAGGTCATGCCGGGCTATGTGATCATCATGGCAGGCGGGTTTGTCACCAATCTGGCCTATTGCCTGTACAAAGCCAGACAGAATCATACTTTCGCCCGCATCCGGCAAGACCCGACGCATTTATGGCGCAATCTGGCGCTTTCCGCGCTCGGCGGCGTGATTTGGTATCTCCAGTTTTTCTTTTACGGCTGGGGGCATGTGCAGATGGTCGCCCTGGATCTTGGCCTTATCAGCTGGACGTTTCATATGTCGATGCTGGTATTGTGCGGCGGGATTTGGGGATTTTTACTGAAAGAATGGCGTAATTGCGGGGCAAAACCGCTGCGCTACCAGTTGGCGGGGATGCTGATAATCGTTGTCTCGACCCTGATTATTGGTCTGAGCTGATAAGAATGGCGCCGCCCGAAGGCGACGCCAGCGTCATTATGCGCGCCAGGATTTATAACGGTTAATCAGACCGTTGGTCGAGCTATCGTGGCTGTCGATCTCTTTATCATCGTTCAGTTCTGGCAGAATGCGGTTTGCCAACTGTTTGCCCAGCTCAACGCCCCACTGGTCAAAAGTGAAGATGTTAAGGATTGCGCCCTGAGTAAAGATTTTGTGCTCATACATCGCAATCAACGCGCCCAGGCTGTACGGCGTGATTTCGCGCAACAGGATGGAGTTAGTTGGGCGGTTACCTTCGAACACTTTGAACGGTACTACGTAGTCCAGGGTTGCCGGATCTTTACCCTGGTCACGGTATTCCTGCTCAACCACTTCGCGGGATTTACCAAACGCCAGCGCTTCGGTCTGAGCGAAGAAGTTAGACAGCAGCTTCGGATGGTGATCGGATAGCGGGTTGTGGGTGATAGCCGGAGCGATGAAATCGCACGGTACGATTTTAGTGCCCTGGTGAATCAACTGATAAAACGCGTGCTGGCCGTTCGTGCCAGGCTCGCCCCAAATGATTGGGCCAGTCTGGTGCGCCACTTTGTTGCCGTTACGGTCAACGTACTTCCCGTTGGATTCCATGTTGCCCTGCTGGAAGTACGCCGCAAAACGGTGCATGTACTGATCGTATGGCAGAATCGCTTCAGTTTCAGTGCCGAAGAAATTGTTGTACCAGATGCCAATCAGCGCCAGCAGCACAGGCAGGTTTTTCTCTGCTGGTGTGGTGGAGAAGTGTTTGTCCATCGCATGTGCGCCAGACAGCAGCTCAACAAAGTTGTCGAAGCCTACGGACAAGATGATCGACAGGCCAATCGCAGACCACAGAGAGTAACGACCGCCCACCCAGTCCCAGAATTCGAACATGTTCGCGGTATCAATACCGAATTCACCCACCGCTTTGCCGTTGGTAGACAGCGCCGCGAAGTGCTTCGCCACGTGCTTCTGGTCGCCCGCGCTTGCCAGGAACCAATCACGCGCGCTGTGGGCGTTGGTCATGGTTTCCTGAGTGGTGAAGGTTTTAGAAGCCACGAGGAACAGCGTGGTTTCTGGGTTCAGCGTCTTCAGCGTTTCGGCGATGTGCGTACCGTCAACGTTGGAAACGAAATGCATATTCAGATGGTTTTTATATGGACGCAGCGCTTCGGTCACCATGAATGGGCCGAGGTCAGAACCACCGATACCGATGTTCACCACGTCGGTGATCGCTTTACCGGTATAACCTTTCCATTGACCAGAAATAATCGCTTCGGAGAAGGTTTTCATCTTCTCCAGTACCGCGTTCACTTCCGGCATAACATCTTTGCCATCAACCACAATTGGGGTATTGCTGCGGTTACGCAGTGCAACGTGCAGCACAGCGCGATCTTCAGTACGGTTGATTTTTTCGCCGGAGAACATGGACTGAATCGCCCCGCTCAGATCCGTCTCTTTCGCCAGATCCAACAGCTTTGCCAGCGTCTCTTCCGTGATGCGGTTTTTAGAGAAATCCACCAGCATCTGATCATCGAACGTCGCGGAAAACTTGCTAAAACGGTCGCCATCTTTGGCAAACAGCTCCGCAATAGTGACGTCTTTCATTTCATCGAAGTGTTTCTGTAGTGCCTGCCACGCAGCAGTCTGCGTTGGGTTGATGTTTTTCATTAGCAATACCCTTCTGATTTAAGAATTATACCTGCCCCGATTGTAGCGCCTGTCACAAAAAATTGTGATGGTTTTAATGTCATCCCCCCCTCACCACGGCAAAATCGTGCATAAAACAGACAAAAATATCACCTTCATAAGCCACATTACTGAGGGGCCTGGCTGGATGAAAAAAGCGCATAATCCCAGCGTTGACACACCCCGTCATACCTTTTATTTATAAATACGGTATTGCGCCTGCACCGGTTCTCGTCCTGCCTTTGTGCCATGGTCGCTTTTTTCACTCCCTGACACGAGGTTGTTATGACTAATGTTGTTGTCGCCAAATTTGGCGGAACCAGCGTCGCCGATTTTGAGGCCATGAATCGCAGCGCCGATGTCGTCCTTGCGGATGCCAATGTTCGTCTTGTCGTGCTGTCGGCATCGGCAGGCATCACCAACCTGTTGGTTGCTCTGGCCGAAGGGTTAGAACCGGCAGAACGTACTGAAAAGCTGGATGCTATCCGTGCCATTCAATATTCCGTGCTGGAGCATCTGGCGAAGCCGACGGTTATCCGCGAGGAAATCGACCGTCTGCTGGATAATCTTGCCACCCTGGCAGAAGCCGCCGCGCTGGCGTCCTCCACCGCGCTGACTGACGAACTGGTTAGCCACGGCGAGTTGATGTCTACGCTGCTGTTCGTCGAAATTTTACGTGAGCGTCAGGTTCAGGCGCAGTGGTTTGACGTGCGTAAAGTGATGCGCACCAGCGATCGCTTTGGCCGTGCCGAACCAGACGTTGCCGCGCTGGCGGAACTCGCCACCCAACAATTAAAGCCACGCCTGAGCGAAGGTTTGGTCATCACTCAGGGCTTTATCGGCAGCGAAGCGAAAGGCCGCACCACCACGCTTGGCCGTGGCGGCAGTGATTACACCGCCGCTCTGCTTGCCGAAGCGCTACACGCCAGCCGTGTTGATATCTGGACAGACGTACCAGGCATCTACACCACCGACCCACGCGTCGTTCCGGCAGCGCAACGCATTGATGAAATCGCCTTTGAAGAAGCGGCTGAACTGGCGACTTTCGGCGCAAAAGTGCTGCACCCGGCAACGCTGTTACCTGCCGTGCGTAGCGATATTCCGGTGTTTGTTGGCTCCAGCAAGAACCCGCAGGCTGGCGGCACGCTGGTGTGTAACGAAACCGCCGATCCACCGCTGTTCCGCGCGCTGGCGCTGCGTCGTAAACAGACGCTGCTGACCCTGCACAGCCTGAATATGCTGCACTCGCGCGGTTTCCTCGCCGAAGTGTTTGGAATTTTGGCGCGCCACAATATCTCGGTAGATTTGATCACCACTTCCGAAGTAAGCGTGGCGCTAACGCTCGACACCACCGGCTCGACCTCTACTGGTGACACGCTGCTGACGCAATCGCTGCTGATGGAGCTTTCAGCGCTGTGCCGCGTAGAAGTCGAAGAAAATCTGGCGCTGGTCGCGCTGATTGGCAACAATCTGTCAAAAGCCTGCGGCGTGGGCAAAGAGGTGTTCGGTGTGCTGGAGCCGTTCAACATCCGCATGATTTGCTATGGCGCTTCTAGCCATAACCTGTGCTTCCTGGTGCCAGGCGCGGAAGCCGAGCAGGTGGTGCAAAAACTGCATCATAATTTGTTCGAGTAATATGCCACCACGCGATAACGATAGCCGAGCTTGAACTCGGCTTTTTCCTTGCTGCCACTCGCGGTGGTGCATTTTATAGATGAGGCTCCCGCCCCTTTGCCGTACACTGGTTTCACCATCCGACAGAGGGCACCACTATGGCACTCCCCCGTATTACGCAAAAAGAGATGACCGAGCGCGAACAGCGTGAGCTAAAAACCCTGCTCGACCGCGCGCGCATCGCGCATGGGCGTCCGTTAACCAACGCGGAAACCAACGGCGTGAAAAAGGAGTACATCGATAAGTTGATGGTTCAGCGTGAGGCTGATGCAAAAAAAGCCCGCCAATTAAAGAAAAAGCAGGCTTATAAACCGGATACCGAAAGTTCATTTTCATGGTCGGCGAATACGCCGACGCGCGGCAGGCGTTAACGCCCTTTCTTTTTACGCCCCGGTGAGGCGAAGCGTTTGCCGTTCGCTGCCGGGCGCGATGTTTTCTCGCTGGTTTTTTCCATTTTCACCACTGGGCGCTTGATGCCTGCGGTTTTCGGCTTGGCTTTCGCCTTTGGCTTGGCCTCTGAAGACGAGTTCTCAATCAACTTAAAGAGATCGATAAGCTCATCGTCGGTCAAATCACGCCACTCACCTAACGGAATGCCGCTTAGGCTAACGTTCATAATTCGCGTACGCTCAAGTTTGGTCACTTCGTAGCCGAAATGCTCGCACATGCGGCGAATCTGGCGGTTTAAGCCCTGCACCAGAGTGATGCGAAACACAAACGGCGCTTCTTTCTTCACTTTGCATTTCTTGGTGACCGTACCCAGAATCGGCACGCCCGCGCCCATACCGCGAATAAATTCGTCAGTAACGGGTTTATCCACCGTGACCAGATACTCTTTTTCGTGATCGTTACCGGCGCGCAGTATTTTGTTCACCAGGTCGCCGTGGTTGGTGAGGAAAATCAGCCCCTGCGAGTCTTTATCCAGACGGCCAATGGGGAACACACGTTTGCTGTGGTTGACGAAATCGACAATGTTATCGCGCTCGCCGTCTTCGGTGGTGCTGACAATGCCAACCGGTTTATTCAGCGCAATCAGCACCAAATCATCCGCTTCGCGCGGCTCAATCAACCGACCGTTCACTTTCACAACGTCGCCCGGCTTAACCTGATCGCCAATGGTGGCGCGCTTGCCGTTGATAAAAACGTTGCCTTGTTCGATAAAGCGATCCGCTTCGCGACGCGAGCAGATTCCGCTCTCGCTGATGTATTTATTTAATCGGGTTGATGAGTCTGGCAGCATAAATTCTCCTGTAAAAGCGAAATATACCTCACCTTCGCGGTGAGGAAAAAGAATCCGCTGTAAATCGTTGCCAACATCACGCTGAGATGATCATTGTGAGACATCGTGAACCCCGTCAGTGAGCCGTTTAGCATACGGTGGTAACATCCTGCTGTGATTGATAATTTTCTGATGAATGGGAGAAATGATGGAACTGCTTCTGCTGAGTAACTCAACGCTGCCGGGCAAAGCCTGGTTGGAACACGCGCTGCCGCTGATTGCCGGGCAGTTAAATGGCCGCCGCTCTGCGGTGTTTATTCCTTTTGCTGGCGTTACGCAAACCTGGGATGACTATACGGCGAAGACGGCTGCCGTTCTGGCGCCGCTCGGCGTGACGGTAACCGGTATTCACAGCGTTGCCGACCCCGTGGCGGCGATTGAGAATGCGGAAGTGGTGATTGTCGGCGGCGGCAATACTTTCCAGTTGCTCAAAGAGAGCCGCACGCGCGGGCTGTTAGCGCCGATTGTCGATGTCGTTAAACGCGGGGCGCTGTATATCGGCTGGAGCGCGGGCGCTAACCTCGCTTGCCCAACCATCCGTACCACCAACGATATGCCGATTGTTGACCCGCAGGGCTTTGACGCGCTGGGGCTGTTTCCGCTGCAAATTAACCCACATTTCACCAACGCGCTGCCGGAAGGGCACAAAGGCGAAACCCGTGAGCAGCGTATCCGCGAATTGCTGGTCGTTGCGCCTGAGTTGACGGTGATTGGTCTGCCGGAAGGTAACTGGATTCACGTCGCGCAGGGCCACGCCACGCTCGGCGGGCCGAATACGACATATGTATTTAGAGCGGGAGAGGACGCGGTTCCGCTGGAGGCGGGACACCGTTTTTAATCCTGTCGCTTAGTGCCTGATGGCGCTGCGCTTATCAGGCCTACAGAACAACGAGCATCTTGTAGGCCGGATAAGGCGAAGCCGCCATCCGGCATTGCTGTTGATTAATAATCGTCGCGCTCGTCGTCTTCATCTGGTTGCTCCAGCACGCTGTAAGCGACCGAACAAAACAGCGAGTTCAAACGCTGCATATCTCCCAGCAGCGCCAGATGCAGGGTACTGGTTTCAATGCTCTGCACGTTTTGCTGGTGCAAACGGTCTACGTGCGCGTGCGCGTAGCGGCGATTCAAAATACGGAAACGGTGCTTGCTGCGGCGCAAGCGACGGGCGCTGGTGACATCACCGGAGAAGAACACCGACATTGCCAATTGCAGGTTGCTGAGCAACAATTCATACAGCGCATCCAGCTCCTTCAACCCTTCCACCGAGAACGCCCGGCGAGCCGCCAGCGATTTATCCGCAATTTCACTGCCCATCCGCTCGACAATATCCGACGCCTGCTCAAGGTTGAGCGACATTTCGATAATCTCTGCCCAGCGGCGCGACTCCTCCTCCGCCAGCTCATCTTTCGGCATCCGCGCTAAATAAAGTTTAATCGCGGTGTACAGCACGTTGATATCATCCGCCTGTTTACGCAGGTTTTTCTCTTCGCGCGGCTCACCATTCATCACCTTTTTCAGCCCTTCCAGCATCTGCTCGGTGGCATCGCCAATGCGCAGCGTCTCACGCGCAGCGTTGGCAAGCGCCAGCGTTGGCGTGTCCAGCGCGCTAGGGTCGAGATGCTTAGGCTTCAAATGCCCGTCCAGCTCTGGCTCATCGCGAATCAGCCGTTTACAGAACCGCGCCATCGGCTCGGCGAACGGTACCATCGCCAAACAACGGAACAGGTTGTAGAAGACGTGGAAGTAGATAACCAACTCCGCCTCTGGCAACGGCAGTTTGTGCAATGTCGTCGCCAACACATGCACGAACGGCAGGATTATCAGGCTGCCCACCAGCTTGAACAATAAACTGCCCAGCGCCACACGACGCGCGGCGGCGTTGGCGGCGCTGTTGTTGAGCATCGCCAGCAGGCCAGAGCCTAAGTTCGCGCCAATCACCAGACACAGTGCTACCGGGAAAGAGATTACCCCAGCGGTGGTTAGCGTGGCGGTTAACAACACCGCCGCCAGGCTGGAGTAGCTGATAATCGCAAACACTGCGCCAATCAACGCATCCAGCAGGATATCACCGGTCAGCGAGGCAAAAATGACCTGTACGCCATTGGCCTGGGTGATAGGCGTCACCGCCTGCACAATCAACTCCAGCGCCAGCAGAATCAGCCCAAGGCCAATCCCCACGCGCCCTAACTGCCCTTCGCGGCTCTGTTTGCGGCCCAGGAAGAAAGTCACGCCGATAAAAATCAGCAGCGGCGACAGCCACGATAAATCGAAGGTGAGAATACGCGCCATCAGCGCAGTACCGACGTCTGCGCCCAATACAATCACCAGCGCCGGGGTGAGCGCGACCAGATCCTGCGCCACAAATGAGGTGACCAGCATGGTGGTGGCGTTGCTGCTTTGTACCAGCGCGGTAACGCCAATACCGGCGCAGAAGGCGAGTGGCTTTTTCTCAACGCTACGGCTGAGTACGGTACGCAAGCGTGCGCCAAACACGCGCATGACGCCAGTTCGTACAATGTGAGTGCCCCATACCAGTAATGCAACGGCAGAGAGCAGGTGTAACAGCGTTAACACGGAATCGGGTTCTCCTTATTGTTATAGGTTCCTGAGGCTCGGCATGAGTGGCCTGATGGCCGACAAAGTCAGTGCCAGACCGCAAAAGGTGCAGTGAGCCTTCATTCAGTATAAGGCTTTACGCTTAATAAAGAGACAGGGCACTCATTGAGTGCCCTGTTTGTTGTAAGAAAAGATAACAGTCTTGTGAATTAGTCAGCGTCGTAGCCGAGGTTTGGCGCTAACCAGCGCTCCACTTCGGCAACCGGCATTCCTTTACGCTGCGCATAGTCTTCCACCTGATCGCGCTGAATTTGCGCCACGGCATAATACTTGCTGTCCGGGTGGCTGAAGTACCAACCGGACACCGATGCACCAGGCCACATAGCGAAGGATTCGGTGAGCTTCATGCCGGTATGTTTTTCAACGTCCAGCAGTTCCCAGATTGTGCCTTTTTCCGTATGTTCCGGGCAGGCCGGATAGCCTGGCGCAGGGCGAATCCCCTGGTAATTTTCGCGGATCAATTCTTGATTGCTGAGGTTTTCATTCGGCGCGTAGCCCCAGTAAACTTTGCGTACACGCTCATGCAGATATTCCGCGAAGGCTTCCGCCAGACGGTCGGCAATCGCTTTGACCATGATTTTGTTGTAATCATCGTGCTGCGCTTCGAATGCCTCGGCTAACGCATCTTCTTCCAGCCCGCCGGTCACCGCAAACGCACCGATATAGTCGGCTTTGCCGGACGTTTTCGGCGCAACGAAGTCAGATAAACAGTAGTTGGCGAAGCCCACTTTTTCCGTTTGCTGGCGCAGGTGGCGGCTCACGTTCAGTACCTGTGCGCGCGTTTCATCAGTGTAAATTTCAACATCGTCGCCCACGCGGTTGGCGGGGAACAGACCAACCACGCCACGCGGATTCAGCGATTTCTCGGCGCTGAGTTTATCCAGCATGTCGTTAGCATCTTTGAACAGGCGCTGTGCTTCTTCGCCAACCACTTCATCTTCGAGGATGCGCGGATATTTACCCGCCAGCGACCAGGTCATGAAGAACGGCGTCCAGTCGATGTAGTTACGCAGCGTTTCGATGCTGGCTTCAACTTCTTGTACACCCAGGCGATGCGCGACCGGCGGCGTGTAGCTTTCCCAATCAAAGGCTAAATCGTTGTCGCGCGCGGCCTGTAACGTTACCGGCGGGGTGCGCGGTTTTTTACGCCCGTGCTGGATGCGCACGGTTTCGTATTCTTTGCGGGTGCGAGCCACGAAATCGTCGCGTTGAGTATCAGAGAGCAATGCCGCCACCACGCCAACGGTACGCGAGGCGTTTTGCACATAGACCGTCGGCCCGCTGTAGTTCTGTTCGATTTTCACCGCCGTGTGCGCTTTCGAGGTGGTCGCGCCGCCAATCAACAGCGGAATGGTAAAGCCCTGGCGCTCCATCTCTTTCGCCACGTTGACCATTTCGTCGAGCGACGGCGTGATCAGGCCTGAAAGGCCAATCAGGTCGGCGTTCACTTCTTTGGCGGTTTTGAGAATTTTATCGGCAGGTACCATCACGCCGAGGTCGATAATTTCGTAGTTGTTGCATTGCAGCACCACGCCAACGATGTTTTTGCCGATGTCATGCACATCGCCCTTCACGGTGGCGATGACCATTTTGCCGTTGCTGGAGCCTTTTTCTTTGCTGGCTTCGATAAACGGTTCGAGATATGCCACCGCCTGTTTCATCACGCGGGCAGATTTCACCACCTGCGGCAGGAACATTTTGCCTTCGCCAAACAGGTCGCCAACCACGTTCATGCCGTCCATCAGCGGCCCTTCAATTACCTGAATGGGGCGTTCAGCCTGCTGGCGCGCTTCTTCGGTGTCTTGCTCGATAAACTCGGTGATGCCTTTCACCAGCGAGTATTCGAGGCGTTTTTTTACTTCCCAACTGCGCCATTCCGCCTGTTGGGCGTTGGCGGTATCGTCGGTTTTGCTGCCGCGATATTTTTCCGCCAGATCCAGCAGCCGCTCTGTGCCGTCGTCGCGGCGGTTGAGGATCACATCTTCAACCGCATCGCGTAATTCTGCCGGAAGGTCGTCATAAATTGCCAGTTGTCCGGCGTTGACGATCCCCATGTCCATGCCGTTACGGATGGCGTAGTAGAGGAATACCGCGTGAATCGCTTCGCGCACGGGGTCGTTACCCCGAAACGAGAACGACACGTTGGAGACACCGCCTGAGATCAGCGCATGTGGCAGCTCGCGTTTAATGTCCTCGCAAGCACCGATAAAATCCTGCGCATAGTTGTTGTGCTCCTCAATCCCCGTCGCGACAGCGAAAATATTCGGGTCGAAGATGATATCTTCCGGCGGGAAGCCAACCTCTTCGGTGAGGATTTTGTACGCCCGGCGGCAAATGTCGATTTTACGTTCGCGAGTATCGGCCTGGCCGACCTCATCAAAGGCCATCACCACCACCGCCGCACCGTAGCGGCGCACTTTTTTCGCGTGGTGGATAAACGGTTCGACGCCCTCTTTCATCGAGATAGAGTTGACGATGCCTTTGCCCTGAATGCACTTCAGCCCTTTTTCGATAACATCCCATTTCGAGGAGTCGATCATAATCGGCACACGGGCGATATCTGGCTCACCGGCAATCAGGTTCAGGAAACGCACCATCGCCGCTTCGGCGTCGAGCATCCCTTCATCCATGTTGATGTCGATAATCTGCGCGCCGCTTTCAACCTGTTGGCGAGCGACATCCAGCGCTTCGTTGTATTTTTCTTCTTTGATCAGGCGCTTAAATTTAGCCGAGCCGGTGACGTTGGTTCGTTCGCCGACGTTAACGAACAAGCTATCGTCGCCGATATTCAGCGGCTCCAGGCCAGACAGGCGACAAGCGACGGGGATTTCCGGCAGCCTGCGCGGTGGCAGGCCGCTCACCGCACGGCTCATCGCCGCAATGTGTTCCGGTGTCGTGCCACAGCAGCCGCCGACAATGTTCAGGAAGCCCGCTTCGGCCCATTCGCGAATTTGCGCCGCCATCGTATCAGCGTCGAGATCGTATTCACCAAAGGCGTTCGGCAGCCCGGCGTTCGGGTGGGCGGTCACGTAACATTCGGCAATACGCGACAGTTCCTGTACGTACTGGCGCAGTTCGTCCGGCCCCAACGCGCAGTTGAGGCCGAAAGTTAACGCATCGGCATGACGCAACGAGTTATAAAATGCTTCGGTAGTTTGCCCGGAAAGCGTGCGCCCGGAGGCATCGGTGATAGTGCCGGAAATCATGATCGGCAGGTCAACGCCCAGCGCTTCAAATTCTTCTTTTACCGCAAATATTGCGGCTTTGGCATTCAGCGTATCAAAAACGGTTTCAATCAGAATAAGGTCTGAGCCGCCTTCCACCAGCGCTTTGGTGGATTCACGGTAGGCCGCCACCAGCCCATCAAAGGTGATGTTACGAAACGCCGGATCATTAACATCCGGTGAAATGGACGCAGTGCGGTTAGTTGGGCCAAGCACGCCTGCCACGTAGCGTGGTTTTTCCGGCGTGCGCGCTGTCCATTCGTCGGCGCAGGCGCGGGCCAGTTTCGCCGCCGTAAAGTTGATTTCCGCCGACAGGGATTCCATCTGGTAATCCGCCATAGCGATGGTCGTGGAGTTGAAGGTGTTGGTTTCGATGATATCCGCACCGGCTTCAAAATAGGCGCTGTGGATGGCGGAAATCACCTCTGGTTTGCTGAGCACCAGCAGGTCGTTGTTGCCTTTGAGGTCACACGGCCAGTCGGCAAAACGTGCGCCACGAAAATCTTCTTCACTAAGACGGTAGCTCTGAATCATCGTGCCCATACCGCCGTCCAGAACCAAAATTCTGTCATTCAACTGCTGACGTAACTGCTCAACTTTGCTGCTCACACGCACTCCCGACAACGCTCAACCCAGACCAAAAAAAGGCCAACAATCCATACTGGCATAAACCACTGAGGTGGAAAAGAGAACAACGCGCTACATGAGACATGTTCAGCATGACTCATCGGAGCAGTAAGTTGAACGGTTGTATTATAATCAATAAAAACGAAAACAATTTCCACGATACAGAAAGGAGTCACGATGGTTGCCAATGTTCCCGCGAAACGCGGTAGAAAACCTACCGCCGCCGCTCCACAGGGTGGGCAAGTCCAATCATTAACGCGCGGCTTGAAATTACTGGAATGGATAGCTGAATCTAACGGTAGCGTCGCGCTGACCGAGCTGGCACAGCAGGCGGGGCTGCCAAATTCCACCACTCACCGTTTACTGACCACCATGCAGCAGCAAGGGTTTGTACGCCAGGTCGGCGATCTTGGGCATTGGGCCGTGGGGGCGCACGCTTTTATCGTCGGCAGTAGCTTTTTGCAAAGCCGCAACCTGCTGGCGATTGTCCATCCGATTTTGCGCAAGCTGATGGAAGATTCCGGCGAGACGGTGAATCTGGCAGTGCTGGACCAGAGCGATCACCAGGCGATTATTATCGACCAGGTGCAATGTACGCAGCTGATGCGCATGTCGGCTCCCATTGGCGGCAAACTGCCGATGCACGCCTCCGGCGCGGGTAAGGCGTTTTTATCACAGCTCAGCGAGGAGCAAGTAACCGGTCTGCTGCACCGCAAAGGGCTACATGCTTATACCCATGCCACGCTGGTGTCGCCGGTGCACCTGAAAGATGACCTCGCGCAAACGCGTAAACGCGGTTACTCCTTTGATGATGAAGAACACGCACTGGGCCTGCGCTGCGTGGCGTCGTGCATTTACGACGAACACCGCGAACCGTTCGCCGCGATCTCCATTTCCGGGCCGATTTCCCGCATTACCGACGACCGAGTGACCGAGTTTGGCGCAATGGCCATTAAGGCGGCGAAAGAGGTGACGCTGGCGTACGGTGGGATTCGTTAGTCTATTGCGATGCCTTGTCCGGCCTACCCGTGTAGGCCCGATAAGAGCGGCGCCGTCAGGCAATTCGATGCCTATGGTGAGGGGATGAAGCAAACGCCTCGTCAGCCGCGTAACGCACGCAAAAACGCTGTTTGCGGCGGTAAGCGTAAACATCTTCCACATGCCCGTTGCGAATGCGCGTTTGCAAGGCTCGCCAGTAGTCGGCGCTAAACAGCTCGCGATGCATCTCCTCAAATAGCGGCCCGATGCGCGGGTCGGCGCACAGCCAGTGGCGAAACTCTTGTGGGAAAACATCCCCCGGTGAGACGCTGTACCACGGTTCGCTGGCCAGTTCATCTTCCGGGTAACGCGCCTGGGGGATATCGCGGAAATTCACTTCCGTCATGTAGCAAATTTCATCGTAATCGTAGAACACCACCCGCCCGTGGCGCGTGACGCCGAAGTTTTTAAACAGCATGTCGCCAGGAAAGATGTTGGCGGCTGCAAGCTGGCGAATCGCGTTGCCGTACTCTTCAATCGCATCTCGTAATGGCTGGCCTTCGACCTGCTCCAGCCAGATATTCAGCGGAACCATTCGCCGTTCGATATAGAGATGGCTAATCGCGATTTTATCCCCCATGTCGGTGATTTTCCCCGACACTTCCTGTAATAACAGCGCCATTAATGCAGGCGAGATTTGCCGCTTGTCCAACACAAAATTCTCAAACTCTTGCGTATCGGCCATGCGCCCGACGCGATCGTGCTCCTTCACCAGTTGGTAGCAAGCGCGAACGTGAGCCGCAGACATCTCTTTTTGCGGCGCAAATTTATCTTTGATGATTTTGAATACCCGATCGAACCCCGGCAGGGTAAATACCAGCATCACCATGCCACGGATACCCGGCGCTTCAATAAACGCTTCATTGGCGCTGGAAATGTAGTTGAGATATTCACGGTAGCTTTCGGTTTTGGCGTGCTTCTGGCAGCCAATCGCCATATATAACTCGGCGGTCGTTTTGCCCGGCAGAATCTCACGCAGCCATTCAACCAGCGCCGCTGGCAGCGGGGCATACACCATAAAATAGGAGCGAGCGAAACCAAACACGATACTGGCTTCCGCCGTAGTGGTCAGGCAAGCGTCAACAAACAGTTCGCCTTCATCTGTACGGTGAATGGGGAGTAACAACGGCAAGATGCCGGACGGCGTTATCAATTTGCCAACCAGCCACGCAGCTTTATTACGATAAAACAGTTCGTTAGCCATTTGCAGGTGGCTGTGACGCAGCGTTTCCGCGTCCAGCGTTTCGCTAAGATGCGCCATGATATAGCCGACATCGCGAAATTTATTCTGCCACGGCAGGCGCAGCGGCAGGTCGCTAAGCATTTTGAAGATTACCGCTTCCCAGCCGTGTTCCGGGAAAAAATCTTTCGCCAGGGGGCGTGGGATCGCGCGGAAACGGCGCTCTGGCTGTGAGCTAAATATAAATAGCCGCTCAGGACTCAGCGCGCGGTGGTCGAATAAACGGCAATAGACGGAGTTGAAAAAGCTCTCCGCTATCTCGAATCGCGGGTAATCCGGCAGCAGGAGGGTGTACTGCGCTTTAACACGCAGCAGAAAATCTGCATCCGTACTTTTACCATCGGTAATGCAGCGCAGTTGCTCAGCAACCAAGCCCACATGATGGTCATACAGATGAATACGACTTTTCATCGCCTGTTGTACGGCGTGCCAGTCGGCCTGTTCGAAGCGCTGTTGCGCACCGGAAGTCACTTCCAGAAAACGCCCGTACTGGGCGTCAAATCCTTGCAAAATCGTCTGAGCAATCAGTAATTCCAGGCCACGCGTCATCGATTTCTCCCATCCGGCACAATGTCATGCCGGATGGCGCGTTCGCTTATCCGGCCTACATCCCTTCGTAGGCCCGGTAAGCGCAACGCCACCGGGCATTGATCAAAACTGTGATTCCTCGGTAGAGCCAGTCAGCGCGGTAACGGATGACGCACCGCCCTGAATGATAGTGGTTACTTTGTCGAAGTAGCCCGTGCCCACTTCCTGCTGGTGAGATACGAAGGTGTAGCCCTGCGGTGCACAAGCAAACTCCGGCTGCTGGACTTTCTCAACGTAGTGTTTCATGCCTTCACCCTGAGCGTAGGCGTGCGCCAGGTCAAACATGTTGAACCACATGCTGTGAATGCCCGCGAGGGTGATGAACTGGTATTTATAGCCCATATCCGACAGCTGTTGCTGGAAGCTGGCGATGGTTTTGTCGTCCAGGTTTTTCTGCCAGTTGAATGACGGCGAGCAGTTGTAGGCCAGCAGTTTGCCCGGATATTTTGCGTGAATGGCATCGGCAAAGCGTTTTGCCAGCTCCAGATCTGGCGTGGACGTTTCGCACCACACCAGGTCGGCGTACGGCGCGTATGCCAGGCCACGGCTGATCGCTTGTTCAATGCCCGCGTGAGTGCGGTAGAAGCCTTCGCTGGTGCGCTCACCGGTGATGAAGCTGCTGTCGTAGGGGTCACAGTCGGAGGTGATCAGATCCGCAGCATCAGCATCAGTACGGGCAATCAGCAGAGTTGGGACACCCATCACGTCAGCCGCCAGGCGCGCCGCAACCAGTTTCTGAATCGCTTCCTGAGTAGGAACCAGCACTTTGCCGCCCATGTGGCCGCATTTTTTCACCGACGCCAGTTGATCCTCGAAGTGTACCGCCGCTGCACCGGCTGCAATCATCGATTTCATCAGTTCAAAAGCGTTCAGCACGCCGCCAAAACCGGCTTCGGCATCAGCAACGATCGGCAGGAAATAGTCCACATAACGCGGATCGTTAGGCTCAATGCCGCTGGACCATTGGATCTGATCCGCACGGCGGAAAGTGTTGTTGATCCGATCCACCACCGCAGGCACTGAGTTCGCCGGGTACAGGGATTGATCTGGATACATACTGGCAGCCAGGTTGGCATCCGCCGCCACCTGCCAGCCGGAAAGATACACCGCTTCAATACCCGCTTTCGCCTGTTGCAATGCCTGCCCGCCGGTCAGCGCGCCGAGGCTATTCACATAGCCTTTTTTCGCTTCGCCGTGCAGCAGACGCCACATTCTGGCAGCACCCAGTTGTGCCAGCGTGCATTCTGGATTCACCGAACCACGCAGTTTCACCACTTCCTCTGCGCTGTAGGGGCGACGAATGCCTTCCCAGCGTGGTTGAGTCCATTCTTTTTGTAATTCTTCAATCTGTTGGGTACGAGTTTTCATGTGCAGATGCTCCATATTATTTTCCTGGTTTCCCAGGTGTTATTGGTGAAAGCAATGAGGTAACAAGCCGCTACGCCAGCAGGCGATAGCCCGGCAGAGTCAAGAAGTCGATAAGTTCGTCGGAGGTGGTGATTTGCTCCATCAGCCGCGCGGCATCGTCGAAACGGCCACCGTCAAAACGCGCCTCGCCCAACTCGCCTTTAATCACCTGTAGTTCTTCAGCCAGCATTTGACGGAACAGCGGTTTGGTCACCGGTTTGCCGTTGCTGAGCGTTTTTTGGTGGTGGATCCACTGCCAGATAGAAGTACGAGAGATTTCTGCCGTTGCGGCATCTTCCATCAGGCCGTAAATCGGTACGCAGCCGTTACCGGAGATCCACGCTTCGATGTACTGCACCGCCACGCGAATATTGGCGCGCATCCCCTCTTCGGTGCGTTCCCCTTCGCAAGGCGCCAGCAGTTGCTCAGCGGTAATCGGCGCATCATCCGCGCGAGTCACCGTCAGTTGATTCGGACGGTCGCCCAGTACGTCGTTAAACACCGCCATTGCCGTATCGGCGAGGCCCGGATGCGCCACCCAAGTACCATCGTGGCCGTTATTGGCTTCCAGCGATTTATCCGCTTTCACTTTGTTGAGCACCTGATTATTACGCTCGGCATCTTTGCTCGGGATAAACGCCGCCATGCCGCCCATCGCGAAAGCCCCGCGTTTATGGCAAGTTTTAATCAGCAAACGTGAGTAGGCGCTAAGGAACGGTTTATCCATCGTCACCACTTGTCTGTCCGGCAGGACGCGATCCGGGTGATTTTTCAATGTTTTGATATAGCTGAAAATGTAATCCCAGCGGCCACAGTTAAGACCGACGATATGGTCACGCAGCGCATGTAGAATTTCGTCCATCTGGAACACCGCTGGCAGTGTCTCAATCAGCAGCGTGGCTTTGATCGTGCCGCGCGGCAGGTTAAAACGGTCTTCGGCATAGCAGAAAACATCACTCCACCAGGCCGCTTCTTGCCAGGCCTGAGTTTTCGGCAGATAGAAATAAGGGCCACTGCCTTTTTCCAGCAGCGCTTGGTAGTTGTGGAAAAAATACAGTGCGAAATCAAACAGACTGCCCGGAATCGCCTCACCGCGCCAGGTAACGTGTTTTTCCGGCAGATGCAGGCCGCGCACTCGGCAAATCAATACCGCAGGATCAGGCTGGAGCTGATAGATTTTGCCCGCTTCATTGGTGTAGCTGATGGTGCCATTCACCGCGTCGCGCAGGTTAATTTGCCCTTCAACGACTTTGTTCCAGTCCGGCGCTAAGGAATCTTCAAAATCGGCCATAAAGACTTTGACGTTGGCATTCAACGCATTGATAACCATTTTGCGTTCAACAGGCCCGGTAATCTCAACCCGACGGTCTTGCAGATCCGCAGGGATGCCGCGCACTTTCCAGTCACCATCACGAATGGAAGCAGTTTCCGAAATAAAGTCAGGCAGTTTTCCGTCGTCAATATCCTGCTGCTGCTGGAGACGTGCGGCCAGCAGTTTGTTGCGTTTAGGCGTAAAACGGGTCACTAGTTCGGTCAAAAATTCCACCGCTTCCGCAGTCAGAACCAGCTTCTCCTGTTCGCCAAAAGAGTTGAGAAAAGCCAATTCATCGGTTGTTGTGGCCTGTTGTGTCATGGTGCTGCTCCTCATTAGTGATCCGAATAGGTCCCCGCAAGGTGAGCGAACGATCGTTGTGTTATTTTCGCTCAACGTTTTTAAGCCTAATTCATAAAAACAAAAAATCAAAAACGATTTCCATTTTTAATTTAAAATACACACAACACATTGAATTTAATGAAATTAAAGATTTGTTTTTAACTGGAGGTATTTTCGGAAACAAAAAAGCACCCGAAGGTGCCTGATTAAAGATGCTGAAACGCTTTAGGATCGCTAGCGGTAGCGGATCAATCCAGAGTTGGGTTCATATTCCGCAGATCGTATGGCGTAATCTGGTAGACGTAATAGTTGAGCCAGTTAGCAAACAGCAGATTTCCATGACTGCGCCAGGTCGCCTGTGGTTTGTTTTGCGGGTCATCTTTCGGGAAATAGTTGTACGGCACTTCCGGGCTAAGACCAGCATCAACATCACGGAAAAACTCGCTCGCTAAAGTATGTGCATCATATTCTGGATGGCCGGTCACAAAGGCAATTCGTTTGTCTTTGCTGGCAAACAGGTATGCATCTCCGCTCGCCGTTTCAGCGAGGATTTCGAGATCGGTGTAATCACGAATCAACTGCGCGGGGAAATCAGCGTAACGGGAGTGTGGCGCGAGGAAATTATCGTCAAAACCGCGTGTCAGTAGGGCATGTGGGTGAAGGATGTGGTGCTCGTAAACGCCGGAGAGTTTGTCAGTACGAGTTTGCTTAGGAATGCCGTAGAGAATATTGAGCGCGGCCTGTACCGCCCAACAGACAAATAACGTGGAGGTCACGTGATCTTTCGACCACTCCAGTACCTGTTGGATTTGCGGCCAGTAGGCAACGTCATTGAATTCAACCAAGCCCAGCGGCGCGCCGGTGACGATCAATCCATCAAAATTCTCGTTGCGGATATCCTCAAAATTACAGTAAAAGTTATTGAGGTGTTCCACTGGCGTGTTACGGGATTCGCGTGCGTCAATCCGCAGCAGTTGGATATCCACCTGTAGCGGTGAGTTCGACAGAAGGCGTAAGAACTGGTTTTCAGTCTCAATCTTCTTCGGCATCAGGTTAAGAATAAGCACCTTTAACGGGCGAATTTCCTGACCTGTAGCACGTGATGCGGTCATGACGAAGACGTTTTCATCACGCAAGAAATTGACGGCTGGCAGCTCGTCTTGCACCCGAATCGGCATAACTTCATTACCTCATAGCATAC
Source organism: Kluyvera fluvialis (assembly GCF_059725275.1). NCBI lineage: Bacteria > Pseudomonadati > Pseudomonadota > Gammaproteobacteria > Enterobacterales > Enterobacteriaceae > Kluyvera > Kluyvera fluvialis. The sequence goes on from NZ_AP046142.1 coordinate 4,613,071, forward strand.
GTATAAACGTTTAGACATCCAGACAGCTAACAATAACCAGAAATATACAAAATGTCGAGTCTGCATGTGGAAGGTGAGAAAGTTTCAATTACGTTTTTGATAGAATGCGGCAACGATTTGAAAGGGAATGGAGTGATGATAATTAGACGTTCGCAAGACCATGAAAGTGAAAGATTAATTGATATCTGGTGTCGTTCAGTTGATGCCACGCATGATTTTCTTTCCGCCCTGGATAGAGCCGAGATAGAGCAGCAGGTGCGATCATTTCTACCCGAAGCGCCGCTGTGGGTAGCGACCAATAGCGATGATCTGCCTGTAGCCTTTATGTTGTTATCGGAACATCATCTGGAAGCGTTATTTGTCGATCCGGATGCGCGCGGATGTGGCGTTGGACGTGAGTTGGTAGCCCATGCGCTTGCGCTTATTCCGAATTTGACGACAGATGTGAATGAGCAGAACTCGCAGGCGGTAGGGTTTTATCAGAAGATAGAGTTTGTGGTTACCGGGCGTTCAGACACTGACGATCACGGACGGCCTTATCCGTTATTGCATTTGCGTTATGCCAGTAAATAAAACCTAAAAAGATAAAATTATTGTGCTTGATGGCCCTGCGCTCTGTAGGCCGGATAAGGTATTCACACCGCCATCCGGCAACGCTGTGCTTTCTGACCTGTTCCGCACACGCAAAAAAAGCCCATCCGTCAGGATGGGCTTCTTCACTAATTGATGCCTGGCAGTTCCCTACTCTCGCATGGGGAGACCCCACACTACCATCGGCGCTACGGCGTTTCACTTCTGAGTTCGGCATGGGGTCAGGTGGGACCACCGCGCTACTGCCGCCAGGCAAATTCTGTTATCAGACCGTTTTTCACGTTCTGATGTTATCTGTATCAAGCTGAATTTCGATGTCTCTTTCGCCAAAACATCTTCGGCGTTGTAAGGTTAAGCCTCACGGTTCATTAGTATCGGTTAGCTCAATGTATCGCTACACTTACACACCCGACCTATCAACGTCGTAGTCTTCAACGTTCCTTCAGGACTCTCAAGGAGTCAGGGAGAACTCATCTCGGGGCAAGTTTCGTGCTTAGATGCTTTCAGCACTTATCTCTTCCGCATTTAGCTACCGGGCAATGCCATTGGCATGACAACCCGAACACCAGTGATGCGTCCACTCCGGTCCTCTCGTACTAGGAGCAGCCCCCCTCAATTCTCCAGCGCCCACGGCAGATAGGGACCGAACTGTCTCACGACGTTCTAAACCCAGCTCGCGTACCACTTTAAATGGCGAACAGCCATACCCTTGGGACCTACTTCAGCCCCAGGATGTGATGAGCCGACATCGAGGTGCCAAACACCGCCGTCGATATGAACTCTTGGGCGGTATCAGCCTGTTATCCCCGGAGTACCTTTTATCCGTTGAGCGATGGCCCTTCCATTCAGAACCACCGGATCACTAAGACCTGCTTTCGCACCTGCTCGAGCCGTCACTCTCGCAGTCAAGCTAGCTTATGCCTTTGCACTAACCTCCTGATGTCCGACCAGGATTAGCTAACCTTCGTGCTCCTCCGTTACTCTTTAGGAGGAGACCGCCCCAGTCAAACTACCCACCAGACACTGTCCGCAACCCGGATTACGGGTCTACGTTAGAACACCAGCCATTAAAGGGTGGTATTTCAAGGTTGGCTCCACGCAGACTGGCGTCCACGCTTCAAAGCCTCCCACCTATCCTACACATCAAGGACCAGTGTTCAGTGTCAAGCTATAGTAAAGGTTCACGGGGTCTTTCCGTCTTGCCGCGGGTACACTGCATCTTCACAGCGAGTTCAATTTCACTGAGTCTCGGGTGGAGACAGCCTGGCCATCATTACGCCATTCGTGCAGGTCGGAACTTACCCGACAAGGAATTTCGCTACCTTAGGACCGTTATAGTTACGGCCGCCGTTTACCGGGGCTTCGATCAAGAGCTTCGCGTTACCGCTAACCCCATCAATTAACCTTCCGGCACCGGGCAGGCGTCACACCGTATACGTCCACTTTCGTGTTTGCACAGTGCTGTGTTTTTAATAAACAGTTGCAGCCAGCTGGTATCTTCGACTGAGTTCAGCTCCACGAGCAAGTCGCTTCACCTACCATCAGCGTGCCTTCTCCCGAAGTTACGGCACCATTTTGCCTAGTTCCTTCACCCGAGTTCTCTCAAGCGCCTTGGTATTCTCTACCTGACCACCTGTGTCGGTTTGGGGTACGATTTGATGTTACCTGATGCTTAGAGGCTTTTCCTGGAAGCAGGGCATTTGTTACTTCAGCACCGTAGTGCCTCGTCATCACACCTCAGCGTTAATAAGGTTCCGGATTTACCTGGAACCTCCGCCTACATGCTTAAACCGGGACAACCGTCGCCCGGCTAACATAGCCTTCTCCGTCCCCCCTTCGCAGTAACACCAAGTACAGGAATATTAACCTGTTTCCCATCGACTACGCCTTTCGGCCTCGCCTTAGGGGTCGACTCACCCTGCCCCGATTAACGTTGGACAGGAACCCTTGGTCTTCCGGCGTGCGGGTTTTTCACCCGCATTATCGTTACTTATGTCAGCATTCGCACTTCTGATACCTCCAGCAAACCTCACAGTTCACCTTCAACGGCTTACAGAACGCTCCCCTACCCAACAACACATAGTGTCGCTGCCGCAGCTTCGGTGCACAGTTTAGCCCCGTTACATCTTCCGCGCAGGCCGACTCGACCAGTGAGCTATTACGCTTTCTTTAAATGATGGCTGCTTCTAAGCCAACATCCTGGCTGTCTGAGCCTTCCCACATCGTTTCCCACTTAACTGTGACTTTGGGACCTTAGCTGGCGGTCTGGGTTGTTTCCCTCTTCACGACGGACGTTAGCACCCGCCGTGTGTCTCCCGTGATAACATTCTTCGGTATTCGTAGTTTGCATCGGGTTGGTAAGTCGGGATGACCCCCTAGCCGAAACAGTGCTCTACCCCCGAAGATGAGTTCACGAGGCGCTACCTAAATAGCTTTCGGGGAGAACCAGCTATCTCCCGGTTTGATTGGCCTTTCACCCCCAGCCACAAGTCATCCGCTAATTTTTCAACATTAGTCGGTTCGGTCCTCCAGTTAGTGTTACCCAACCTTCAACCTGCCCATGGCTAGATCACCGGGTTTCGGGTCTATACCCTGCAACTTAACGCCCAGTTAAGACTCGGTTTCCCTTCGGCTCCCCTATTCGGTTAACCTTGCTACAGAATATAAGTCGCTGACCCATTATACAAAAGGTACGCAGTCACCCCATAAAGAGGCTCCCACTGCTTGTACGTACACGGTTTCAGGTTCTGTTTCACTCCCCTCGCCGGGGTTCTTTTCGCCTTTCCCTCACGGTACTGGTTCACTATCGGTCAGTCAGGAGTATTTAGCCTTGGAGGATGGTCCCCCCATATTCAGACAGGATACCACGTGTCCCGCCCTACTCTTCGAGTTCACAACCTGTGCATTTTGGTGTACGGGACTATCACCCTGTACCGTCGGACTTTCCAGACCGTTCCACTAACACACAAGCTGATTCAGACTCTGGGCTGCTCCCCGTTCGCTCGCCGCTACTGGGGGAATCTCGGTTGATTTCTTTTCCTCGGGGTACTTAGATGTTTCAGTTCCCCCGGTTCGCCTCGTTAACCTATGTATTCAGTTAACGATAGTGCAACGAATTGCACTGGGTTTCCCCATTCGGACATCGCCGGCTATAACGGTTCATATCACCTTACCGACGCTTTTCGCAGATTAGCACGTCCTTCATCGCCTCTGACTGCCAGGGCATCCACCGTGTACGCTTAGTCGCTTAACCTCACAACCCGAAGATGTTTCGTAAAACACCATCAGTGTTGCGAAAATTTGAGAGACTCGAACACACCGCTTATCTGTTCTTATTACGGAGAACAGACACAGTGTGTCGTTTCAATTTTCAGCTTGATCCAGATTTTTAAAGAGCAAAACTTCGCAGTGAACCTTTTCAGGTACACTCTGAAGTTTTCTTGTGTTTTTCGCAGTAAAAGGATGGTGGAGCTATGCGGGATCGAACCGCAGACCTCCTGCGTGCAAGGCAGGCGCTCTCCCAGCTGAGCTATAACCCCATCGCAAAAACTTAATCTCTGTTACCCTAATTCGTTTCCGGGCAAGGCGTGGTGATGCGAAGCATACTTATGTATGTGAGCATCGCCATAACGCAGAACGGAGGCGAATTTGGTAGGCCTGAGTGGACTTGAACCACCGACCTCACCCTTATCAGGGGTGCGCTCTAACCACCTGAGCTACAAGCCTGCAGAGATTCTTACTGCTATTTTTCATCAGACAATCTGTGTGGACACTTCAACAAACGTTTCTTTAAGGTAAGGAGGTGATCCAACCGCAGGTTCCCCTACGGTTACCTTGTTACGACTTCACCCCAGTCATGAATCACAAAGTGGTAAGCGCCCTCCCGAAGGTTAAGCTACCTACTTCTTTTGCAACCCACTCCCATGGTGTGACGGGCGGTGTGTACAAGGCCCGGGAACGTATTCACCGTAGCATTCTGATCTACGATTACTAGCGATTCCGACTTCATGGAGTCGAGTTGCAGACTCCAATCCGGACTACGACATACTTTATGAGGTCCGCTTGCTCTCGCGAGGTCGCTTCTCTTTGTATATGCCATTGTAGCACGTGTGTAGCCCTACTCGTAAGGGCCATGATGACTTGACGTCATCCCCACCTTCCTCCAGTTTATCACTGGCAGTCTCCTTTGAGTTCCCGGCCGAACCGCTGGCAACAAAGGATAAGGGTTGCGCTCGTTGCGGGACTTAACCCAACATTTCACAACACGAGCTGACGACAGCCATGCAGCACCTGTCTCACGGTTCCCGAAGGCACTAAAGCATCTCTGCTAAATTCCGTGGATGTCAAGAGTAGGTAAGGTTCTTCGCGTTGCATCGAATTAAACCACATGCTCCACCGCTTGTGCGGGCCCCCGTCAATTCATTTGAGTTTTAACCTTGCGGCCGTACTCCCCAGGCGGTCGACTTAACGCGTTAGCTCCGGAAGCCACGCCTCAAGGGCACAACCTCCAAGTCGACATCGTTTACAGCGTGGACTACCAGGGTATCTAATCCTGTTTGCTCCCCACGCTTTCGCACCTGAGCGTCAGTCTTCGTCCAGGGGGCCGCCTTCGCCACCGGTATTCCTCCAGATCTCTACGCATTTCACCGCTACACCTGGAATTCTACCCCCCTCTACGAGACTCAAGCTTGCCAGTTTCAAATGCAGTTCCCAGGTTGAGCCCGGGGATTTCACATCTGACTTAACAAACCGCCTGCGTGCGCTTTACGCCCAGTAATTCCGATTAACGCTTGCACCCTCCGTATTACCGCGGCTGCTGGCACGGAGTTAGCCGGTGCTTCTTCTGCGAGTAACGTCAATTGCTGCGGTTATTAACCACAACACCTTCCTCCTCGCTGAAAGTACTTTACAACCCGAAGGCCTTCTTCATACACGCGGCATGGCTGCATCAGGCTTGCGCCCATTGTGCAATATTCCCCACTGCTGCCTCCCGTAGGAGTCTGGACCGTGTCTCAGTTCCAGTGTGGCTGGTCATCCTCTCAGACCAGCTAGGGATCGTCGCCTAGGTGAGCCATTACCCCACCTACTAGCTAATCCCATCTGGGCACATCCGATGGTGTGAGGCCCGAAGGTCCCCCACTTTGGTCTTGCGACGTTATGCGGTATTAGCTACCGTTTCCAGTAGTTATCCCCCTCCATCGGGCAGTTTCCCAGACATTACTCACCCGTCCGCCACTCGTCACCCGAGAGCAAGCTCTCTGTGCTACCGTTCGACTTGCATGTGTTAGGCCTGCCGCCAGCGTTCAATCTGAGCCATGATCAAACTCTTCAATTTAAGTTTGATGCTCGTGAATTAAACTTCGTAATGAATTACGTGTTCACTCAGAGACTTGGTATTCATTTTTCGTCTTGCGACGTTAAGAATCCGTATCATTGAGTGCCCACACAGATTGTCTGATAAATTGTTAAAGAGCAGTGCAACGCGGCGTTAAGCTCACCGTTGCGAGGTGGCGTATAATACGCTTTCCTCTTTCAGAGTCAACCCTGAATTTCAGGATTTTTTTCTCTTCAACCGAACCGGCTATCTGGTGTGAAGTGATTCACATCCGCCGTGTCGATGGAGGCGCATTATAGGGAGTTCCCGAGAGTCCGCAACCCCTAAATTGCAGAAAAATGACTGACTGCTGCAATCCCCAGCAGAAACCCGCTTTATACCCATTTACACACAGAGTTATCCACAAATCGATGCCCTCACCGCCCTCTATCGCGCTCTCTTAGCCTTTATACGTAGGGTAAAAAAGAGGAACAAAAGGAAAGAGAAAAATTCGCGAGCGTTGCGCAAACGTTTTCGTTACAATGCCACCGCAAAACAAGGATGCCCCGTAAGGGGCGTTAGCTGAGTTTTTATCCAAGAATTCACCTAACGCTCTCTGTAATAGTCAAATCCAGGGGATTTACCATGCAACAACGTCGTCCAGTCCGCCGCGCTCTGCTCAGTGTTTCTGACAAGGCCGGTATCATCGAATTCGCTCAGGCACTTTCTGCACGTGGAGTGGAGCTGCTGTCTACAGGTGGCACTGCGCGCCTGTTAGCAGAGAAAGGCCTGCCAGTGACCGAAGTTTCCGATTACACCGGCTTCCCGGAAATGATGGATGGACGCGTGAAGACCCTGCATCCAAAAGTACACGGCGGCATTCTCGGTCGTCGCGGCCAGGATGATGCGATTATGGAACAGCACCACATCCAGCCTATCGATATGGTAGTCGTTAACCTGTATCCGTTCGCCGAGACCGTCGCCCGCGAAGGCTGCTCGCTGGAAGATGCCGTAGAGAATATTGATATCGGCGGCCCAACTATGGTGCGCTCCGCTGCCAAGAACCATAAAGATGTTGCGATCGTGGTGAAGAGCAGCGACTACGACGCCATTATTAAAGAGATGGACGCCAACGAAGGTTCCCTGACGCTGGAAACCCGTTTCGACCTCGCCATCAAAGCCTTCGAACACACCGCCGCTTACGACAGCATGATTGCCAACTACTTCGGCAGTATGGTTCCGGCCTATCACGGTGAAAGCCAGGAAGCCGCAGGTCGCTTCCCACGTACGCTGAACCTGAACTTCATTAAGAAGCAGGATATGCGCTACGGCGAAAACAGCCACCAGCAGGCTGCCTTCTATATAGAAGAGAATGTAAAAGAGGCTTCGGTTGCTACCGCAACGCAGGTGCAGGGTAAAGCGCTCTCTTACAACAATATCGCCGACACCGACGCAGCGCTGGAGTGTGTGAAAGAGTTCTCCGAGCCAGCGTGTGTCATCGTCAAGCACGCTAACCCGTGCGGCGTGGCGGTCAGCACCTCTATTCTTGACGCCTATGATCGCGCGTACAAAACCGACCCTACCTCCGCATTCGGCGGCATCATCGCGTTTAACCGCGAACTGGATGCCGAAACCGCACAAGCGATTATCTCTCGCCAGTTTGTTGAGGTGATCATTGCCCCTTCAGCCACGGACGAAGCGCTGAAAATCACCGCAGCCAAGCAGAACGTTCGCGTTCTGACCTGCGGCCAGTGGGCGCAGCGCGTTGCGGGCCTGGATTTCAAACGCGTTAATGGCGGTCTGCTGGTTCAGGACCGCGACCTGGGTATGGTGGGCGAAAGCGAACTGCGCGTCGTCACCAAACGTCAGCCGACCGAGCAAGAGCTGCGCGATGCGCTGTTCTGCTGGAAAGTGGCGAAGTTCGTGAAATCCAACGCCATTGTTTATGCCAAAGAAAACATGACTATCGGGATAGGCGCAGGCCAGATGAGCCGCGTTTATTCTGCCAAAATCGCCGGTATCAAAGCCGCTGACGAAGGTCTGGAAGTAAAAGGTTCCGCGATGGCGTCCGATGCTTTCTTCCCGTTCCGCGATGGGATTGATGCTGCCGCTGCGGCAGGCGTGAGCTGCGTTATCCAGCCTGGCGGTTCTATCCGCGATGATGAAGTGATTGCCGCCGCCGATGAGCACGGTATCGCGATGGTCTTCACCGATATGCGCCACTTCCGCCATTAATCTACGGAGCAGACGATGAAAGTATTAGTGATTGGCAATGGCGGGCGCGAACACGCGCTGGCCTGGAAAGCGGCGCAGTCGCCTTTGGTTGATACCGTATTTGTTGCGCCGGGTAATGCGGGCACGGCACTGGAGCCAACCCTGCAAAACGTCGCCATCGGTGTAACCGACATTCCCGCGCTGTTGAGCTTTGCCCAAAACGAGAAGATCGATCTGACTATCGTTGGCCCGGAAGCGCCGCTGGTGATTGGCGTCGTCGATGCGTTTCGTGCTGCAGGGCTGAAAATCTTCGGCCCAACCGAAGGCGCGGCACAACTGGAAGGCTCTAAAGCCTTCACCAAAGATTTTCTTGCTCGCCATAAAATTCCTACAGCGGAATATCAGAACTTTACCGAAGTGGAGCCTGCGCTGGTTTACCTGCGTGAGAAAGGCGCACCAATCGTCATTAAAGCCGACGGCCTCGCCGCCGGTAAAGGTGTTATCGTGGCGATGACGCTTGAAGAAGCAGAAGCCGCCGTTCACGACATGCTGGCGGGGAACGCGTTTGGCGACGCGGGGCATCGTATCGTTATCGAGGAGTTCCTCGACGGCGAAGAAGCGAGTTTTATCGTGATGGTGGACGGCGAGCATGTCCTGCCAATGGCCACCAGCCAAGATCATAAGCGTGTCGGTGATAAAGACACTGGGCCAAATACTGGCGGCATGGGTGCTTACTCACCCGCACCGGTGGTGACGGATGAAGTGCATCAGCGCACGATGGAACGGATCATTTGGCCAACCGTGAAAGGTATGGCAGCAGAAGGCAACACCTACACCGGTTTCCTGTATGCGGGTTTGATGATCGATAAACAGGGCAATCCGAAGGTTATCGAGTTCAACTGCCGCTTTGGCGATCCCGAAACTCAGCCGATCATGCTGCGTATGAAATCGGATCTGGTGGATCTGTGTCTCGCCGCTTGCGACGGTAAGCTCAATGAGAAAACCTCCGAGTGGGATGAGCGTGCGTCGCTCGGTGTGGTCATGGCGGCGGGCGGTTATCCTGGTGATTACCGCACAGGCGATGTTATCCACGGCTTACCACTGGAAGACGTCGAAGGCGGTAAAGTGTTCCAGGCTGGGACTAAGCTCTCTGCGGATGAACAGGTGCTGACCAGCGGTGGTCGCGTACTGTGCGTCACCGCGCTGGGCCATACCGTTGCTGAAGCGCAGAAACGTGCCTACGCCTTAATGACCGATATCCACTGGGACGATTGCTTCTGCCGTAAAGATATCGGCTGGCGCGCCATTGAACGCGAGCAGAACTAACGCAACAGTTTTGCCAGCAACGTTTTGCGCGTAATCCCTAATTGGCGGGCGGCTTCCGTTTTGTTGCCGCCCGTTTTTTCCAACGCTGCCAGAATCACCTCTTTCTCCACTTCCACCAACGGTTGAATAGCCTCTTCGCACGACGATGACGTTTGAATTGGCGTTCCGGCGATTGCCAGCGGTAGCTCACGTTCAGAAATATATTCTCCGGTCAGCAAGACCACCGAGCGCTCGATGGCGTTCTCCAGCTCACGGATATTGCCCGGCCATGCGTAGTGGATCAGCAAATCCATCGCCTGTGGCGTAAAGCCTTTCACCACTTTGCGGTTGCGCTCGGCAAACCGTTGGAGGAAATACTCCGCCAGTTGCGGAATATCTTCCCGACGCTGGCGCAACGGCGGCATGTCGATAGCCACAACGTTCAGGCGATAGTAGAGATCCTGGCGAAAATGCCCTGCCGCCACCTCTTCGGCGAGATTGCGATGTGTCGCGGCAATCAACCGGACATCGACCGCAAGGGTCTGATTACTGCCAACACGCTGCACTTCTCGCTCCTGAATCGCTCGCAGCAGGCGCACCTGCATCAACGGTGAGATATCGCCAATCTCATCAAGGAACAACGTGCCACCGTCGGCTTCAACAAAGCGCCCTTCTCGCCGTTTATCAGCACCGGTAAACGCGCCTTTCTCATGACCGAACAACTCAGACTCCAGCAGAGATTCATTAAGCGCCGCGCAGTTCAGCGTGACCAGCGGTTTATCGCGGCGCGCGCTGCTGGTATGCAACGCTTTCGCCACCAGCTCTTTACCCGTGCCGGATTCACCGTGAATCAGTACTGTGGCGTCTGACGGCGCCACCAGCGCGATGTTATTTAACAGCGTTTGCATCGCCGGGCTGCTGCCTACCATGCCAAATCGCGCCGCCGGGCTGGACGATGCCGCGCCTTCCGCCTGGCGAGTATGCTCCAGCGCCTGAGCCAACGTTTGCTGTAGCCGGTCAAAATCCAGTGGTTTAATCAGGTAATCCAGCGCACCAGACTTAATCGCCTCCACGGCGGTGTCCACGCTGGAGTAAGCGGTCATAATCAGTACCGGAATGGCGGGGTTATGCGCTTTAATCTCTTTTAGCGTTTCGATACCGTCCATTTCCGCCATCCGAATATCGCAAAGCACCAAATCAAATACCCGCTGGCGCACCTGTTCCAGCGCCTGTAGGCCGTTATAGGCCAGCGCCGTTTGGTATCCCCATCCTCTCAGCAGCGCCTGTAAGATGGTGCAATGGCTAATATCATCATCCACCAGCAGAATATTGACCTTTTCCTCCATCATGCTTGCTCATCCTTTTGTTGCCGATTAACCGGCAGGTAGAGGGTAAATACCGCTCCCTTGCCAGGCGTGCTGTTCACGTGGATTGTCCCACCGTGTTGTTCAACAATGTTCTGCACCACCGCTAAACCCAACCCTGTACCATCGGCTTTGGTAGTAAAATAAGGGGTGAAAATGGCCTGCTGCTCGTCCGGCGTTATCCCTTTACCATCATCCGCCACGCTCAGCTTCACGCGACCATCAGCGCATTCACTCACCGCCACGGTAATCGTGCCTTCGCGGCCAATGGCCTGAATAGCGTTGAGATAGAGGTTCAGCAGCACCTGGTTGATCCTGTCAGGGTCAGCCTGAATACGGCACAGCCCAGGCGGCGCGGTAAATTTCAACGTAATCGCGCGGCTTAATGCATCCTGGCTCACCAACTGAAGCGAATGGCCAATCACTTCGTTGAGATCAACCGGCTGCCATTTTAAATGGGCAGGGCGCACCAGCTCCAGCAGTTCACTGACCACACGGTTCAGGCGGTCGGCCTCTTTCGCCATCACCTGCGCCAGCTCATAGGCTTCGCCCCCCGGCGGCGTACGCTCGGTAAAATATTTCGCTAACCCTTTGATAGACGACAGCGGGTTGCGGATTTCATGCGCCACCCCAGCAGCCAAGTGCCCCAGCGCCATCAGCTTTTCTTTGCGATGCATCGCTTCCTGGAGCAACTTACGCGAGCGCTGGTAACGGCGGAACCAGAACTGCGCAAGAACGGTCGCCATCATCACGACTCCGGCGGCGCACAGCATCACAATCATGTTTCTCTGCCCGCGCGCCAGCTCAGCGTCCATCTCGCGAACGTCAAAGGCGATAAAAATAACCTGCGGGGTATCCGCGCGTGAAGCCGTTGGATTACGGCGCATCATCATACGCATGTGATGGCTCCCGGGGGCGTCCTGAGGGCGGAACTGGCGATAAATCTCCAGCGCGGGTTCCGGCGTCTCAATTCGCCGCCAGCGTTCTTTATCACTCACCTGAAGGCTGCGCAGGGTGTTCACGTCGTAGAGCATGCTGCCCACCTGCTGTGGGTCGCTATGGGCGATAACCTTTCCCTGCTCGTCGGTCACGGCGAACCACTGCACACCGGGCTGCCAGGCCATATCTTCTAGCATCGCCTGTAGTTGAGCATGATGCATCCGCATACCCATGCCAACACGTGTACCAGACTCCAGCGCGCGAATCAGCACACCGCCCTTCTCCTGGATAGCCTGCTGCGCCGCCGCGCTCTCGCGACTATAGTCACGCACGATCAGCGCCGAAAACAGGCTTACCAACAGCACCACGATACCGGTCAGTAGCCAACTGAGGCCGGTCGCTACTGAGTCCTTCTGTAATCGTATGAGGTTCATGGAACGTCCTTCTCTTTTCCCTTTGCTATCCCTCAGCAGGAATCATGCCATCTTTCGCCCACGCCAACCCAGCCTGCGAGCACAAACCGCCAGAATCGACGGGTAAAAATGACTCACCCGGATACCCCTCGCGGGTCATTTTTACTCACTATGCGCGAGTCCACAGGCGAAACCCCGCGATTTTCGCGGTGCGACAAACTGGCACAGAAGATGCAAAAGCCGTAGTAACTACACTACAGGAGAACTCATCATGAAACGGAACAAAAATCTGCCTCTGGCTCTGTTTGCCCTCGCGGCCCTGACACTCACCAGCGACGTGGTGCTAGCCGGACCACATCACGGGAACGGAAACATCAACAACGACGGCTATAGCCAGCTCTCCGATACACAGCAGGCCACGGCGAAGAAATTGCATAACGACTTCTACACGCAAACCAGCGCATTGCGTCAACAGTTGACCTCAAAGCGCTATGAGTACAATGCGCTGTTAACGGCGGATAAACCCGATAGCGCCAAAATTGAGGCTGTCGCACAAGAGATGGAGGGGTTAAGCCAGAAGCTTGACCAGCAGCAGGTCAAATTAGACGTCGCAATGGCGCAAGCGGGAATACCACGCCACAGCGGTATGGGCTATGGTTGCCAGGGCGGCGGGCATATGAGCGGTGGACACATGGGCGGCATGAACCGCTAGTCGGCGTTTAGAAGGTTTTTTCTTTCGGCTGCCAGGTACAGTAGTCCTGGTTTGCCACCAGCAAGAGCTGGAGGCCCTCTGGCGCTTCCAGCCAGGCGATACTGACATCTGCCGCAGAACGGCTTTGACGGCTGGCAATATGCTCCAGTGCGCGGGCGTCAAAATCAGGTTTTAGTGTCTCGCCTTCACAGGTCGTCACGGTTTTATCCGCATGCCAACGCCCCTGACGTAACACCACTTTCCCTAAACGCAGCGCATCGCTGGTCTGGCGAATTTGCTCTGCACGGTAGCGATAGAGCGCCACCTGGTCGCTGGAGAGCTGCTGTTTCTGCCCATCAATCTCACGCTGCATAAAGCTCAGCTCGCCGCTACTGTCGAAGCGGGCGCGAATGTGTTCAGAAGGTTTACCGTAGATATTCAGTTCTATCAGCAACAGTTTGTCATCCTGCCAGCGATATTCACTGGTCGAGGTGCTGCCACTGTGCCACGGGCTAAAAGTGGCAAGGAGGTGCGTTTCGCCGCCGTCATCTTTACGCCAGATGCGTACAGCACCCTGCGTGTCGGCATAACCGCTGGCGGTAAAAGGGGGAAGCGTGCTGTTGTGGCTACAAGCGGTGAGCAAAAACAGACCCGCCAGCCCAAACAACCGTCGCCAAATAGACGAAAGGGGCGAAACCGCCCCTTCTTTAAAACTGTTCACTGCCACGCAATCTTACTTAACAGCGTCTTTCAGTGCTTTGCCAGAAACAAATGCCGGCACGTTAGCTGCGGCGATTTTGATTTCTTTACCGGTCTGCGGGTTGCGGCCAGTACGCTCAGCGCGGTGGTTCACTTTGAAGGTACCGAAACCAACCAGTTGTACAGCATCACCTTCTTTCAGAGACTCAGTAATAGCAGCCAGGGTGGATTCCAGTGCAGCTTTAGCCTGGGTTTTAGACAGTTCAGCCTTGTCCGCAATTACATCAATCAGTTGAGTCTTGTTCATAAGTTATCCTTACAATGTGTTTATCGCTTGCTAAGCATCGAGTGCGACGAAAATGCCAGAAAAGCACTCTCCTGCATACACGCACCGATAGCCACTTTTTTTCGCCCTCCAAATGTAGACCAGACGGGGGGCAGATGTGAAGCCTTCAGGCGCGACAATTCAGGCGGTAAATCACGTTTTATTGTCTCATTGCTGAAAATTTATACCAATATTGCTTTCAGCGGCTTCGCGAAGGTCTGCGCGCAGTCCTTTTATCAGTTCAATATCGCGTTCTTCACACTCGGCCAAAAGACGGAAAATCTCCCATTGGATGTCCCATTCCTGCTCTACGGCGGGGTTCAAACGCAGCTCTTCATCGGTCATTTCTCGACCAGCCTGGGTCATTTCCAGCATCGCCACGGTGGTGATAGAACTCTTGCTGACTTCAATCGCGTGCTCGAGCGTTTCGCCGCTCAGGCGAGAATGTATTAATTCGCTCAATGCAACGCAGGCATCGATCGCCGGATACACACCGTACATATCAAAATCGTCAGCCGCCGGAATCGCCTCTTCGAGCTTTTCGAGCTGGCTGTCAAAGTTCACTTTGGCATCTTTTACCGTCAGCGTTTCCCAGATGAGATCCAGAATGCGGCGATAAATATGCGGGTCGCCGAATTCGGACTCTTTGCAGAACATGCCGTAGTTCGGGTACATACGCTCGCACAGACAGGCCATGAAAGTGACGTGCTGCCAGCTTTCCAGCTTCTCCAGGCGCAGATGAATCGGGTTTTGTAACATGATGAATTCTCAAATACGGAAATTAGCCGCAGTTTACCTGAATTATGCCTATTTTGCTGTAAGACGCACAAAAGCTGGGCGCTCCGATGCCACCGCATCAGCCCATCGCGTTGGCTCCGGTAAACGGTAGCCTTTCAGGCAGCGTTCTACCCACATCAGCGCGCTATCAAGGCCAACGCGGTGGCCGGTCGAGATAAACAGCGGGTTACAACGCGCTTTGCTGCGCAAGACCCACGCCAGCGGCTCGCCTTTGTCACTCAACGCAGACAACGCGCCAGGCTCATCACCCAGCGGTTCAAACTTGCCGCACAGCCGTTTTTTCGCCACGCCAAGGGTCGGCACATCCACCAGCAGGCCAAAATGGCTGGCAACGCCAAGACGGCGTGGATGGGAGATGCCATGTCCATCGACAAACAGCAGATCAGGTTTGTGCGAAAGCAGCTGCCACGCCGCCATCAGCGCGGGCGTTTCACGAAACGAGAGGAAGCCGGGAATATACGGCATGGTGGTGGCGATGCGCGCCACCTTGTACTCCAAAAGCTCCAGCGACGGATATTTTAACAATACGATCGCCGCCCGCGTCACTTCGCCGCCCTGCTCAAAGCCCACATCCGCCCCGCCGATCAGACTCGGCGGATCGCTATCAAAACGATCCTCGCGGATAACCGACGAAGCCAGTTCAAGCTGCTGCGCGCGTAGCGATGCGAGATCCATTCCCGTTGCCCTAGCGATGATACTGCGCCGACAGGCGGTGTACCGCTTCAACAAAGACGCCCGCGTGCTCTGGCGGTACATCCTGATGAATACCGTGACCGAGGTTAAAGACATGGCCTTCGCCCTGACCAAAGCCCGCCAGAATGGTTGCCACTTCATCTTCGATGCGTGCTGCCGGCGCGTAGAGCATTGAAGGATCCATATTGCCCTGTAGCGCCACTTTATGGCCTACGCGGCGGCGCGCATCAGCAATATCAGTTGTCCAGTCAAGACCCAGCGCATCACAGCCGGTTTCTGCCATCGCTTCCAGCCACTGACCACCGCCTTTGGTGAACAGCGTCACCGGCACACGACGACCGTCGTTTTCGCGCAGCAGACCATCGACGATTTTATGCATGTAATACAAAGAGAACTGCTGATAGTCGCGGCCAGTCAGCACACCGCCCCAAGTGTCGAAAATCATCACCGACTGCGCGCCCGCTTTAATCTGTGCGTTCAGATACAACGTGACGCTTTGCGCCAGCTTATCAAGCAGCAGATGCAGCGCCTGAGGGTCGGCATACATCATCTTTTTAATCATGGTGAAGGCTTTGCTGCTGCCGCCTTCGACCATGTAAGTTGCCAGCGTCCACGGGCTGCCAGAAAAACCAATCAGCGGCACTTCGCCTTTCAGCTCGCGGCGGATGGTGCGCACTGCGTTCATCACATAGCCCAATTCCCCTTCCGGGTCAGGAATTGGCAGCTTTTCAACATCCGCTTTGCTGGTGATAGGCGAGGTAAAGCACGGGCCTTCCCCGGCTTCAAAATACAGCCCCAGCCCCATGGCATCGGGAATGGTCAGGATATCCGAGAACAGAATCGCGGCATCAAGCGGGTAGCGGCGCAGCGGCTGTAATGTCACTTCACAGGCCAGCTCGGCATTTTTGCACAGCGACATAAAATCCCCCGCCTGAGCGCGGGTGGCTTTGTACTCCGGCAAATAGCGGCCCGCCTGGCGCATCATCCATACCGGGGTGACATCAACAGGCTGGCGCAGCAGCGCGCGCAGATAACGATCGTTTTTCAGTTCGGTCATTTTTCCATTCCTTGAGCTATTTCACGCCAGTGTAACATGTCTGTCATTCGTACTCTGCCCGACAGATTGCCACGGTGTCTTCAATCAACCGGCGCGCCACTGTGCCCGGCGGCGGCAGGAGCGGCAAGTTGTCGTAGCGATACCAGTTCGCTTCCAGCAATTCTTTCGGGTCGATAACTATCTCGCCGCTGTCGTATTCCGCCATAAACGCCGTCATCAACGATTGCGGGAACGGCCACGGCTGCGAAGTGACATAGCGCAGGTTTTTCACCTTAATGCCGCTCTCTTCCATCACTTCGCGCGCCACCGCCTGTTCTAAGGTTTCGCCCACTTCAACAAAGCCCGCCAGCACGGTGTGAACACCGTTGCGGTGGCGAACATGCTGCGCAAGAAGAATCGCGTCGTTACGGCGAATGGCGACAATAATGCAGGGCGCAATTTGCGGGTAATAGCGTTCACGGCAGTGGCTGCACAGCATCGCCCATTCGGTTTTGCTCGGGTGCATAGTGTGCCCGCAGTAGCCACAGTATTTATGCGAACGGTAAAACTCCGCTAGCTGCACGCCGCGCCCAGCCAGTTGAAACAGGCCAACGTCCAGGTCAAGCACCTGGCGTACCGAGCCCATGTCGTGGCGGCGCTGTTGCTGTACCAGCCATACCGGAGCACCATCCCATTCGCCAATCTGGAGTGCGCGCTGACCCACAAGATCGAAATTTACCGCTTCGCCATATGGCAATTCACCAGCGGGCAACCATAATTTTTGTTCGTGGCTGACTATCCACCAGCCGCGATCCGATTTTTCAATTATACGATCCATATCTCTTGCGCTACCTTTGCTTCACAGGCATGTTATTAACATAATATTTACATATTGATGTGAGCAGATTAAAACCACACTGATGCGGGGGTCAACCTATGTTAAACCAGTTAGAGAGCCTGACAGAGCGCGTTAAAGGACACCATCGACTGGTAGACCGCTGGCTGAACATTCGTAAGCACCTGCTCGTGGCTTACTACAATTTGGTTGGCCTTAAGCCTGGCAAAGAATCGTTTATGCGTCTTAATGAGAAAGCGCTTGATGACTTTTGTCAGCGTCTGGTTGACTACCTTTCTGCCGGTCATTTCAGTATTTATGAACGCATTATCCATAAAATGGAAGGCAACAGCCCGCTTTTAAACGCCAGCAAAATCTGGCCGCAGTTGGATGCCAATACCCAGTTGATTATGGATTACTACGATTCCACTCTGGAAAATGCTATCGACCAGGATAATGGTTTCGATTTCCAACAGGCGCTGTCTGATATCGGTGAAGCGCTGGAAGCGCGCTTCCTCTTAGAAGACCAACTGATCATGCTGGCCTTCGAGGCACTCGATCAGGGCGAGATGAAAAGCACGGCTTGAGATTTGCTGCGTTAACGAGTAGTTTACATTCATTACCTCTAATCATCAGAGGTTGCTTCTTGTCGGAGTGCCTTACGTGAAAGCGTAGGCTGAGACCGTTAATTCGGGATCCGCGGAACCTGATCAGGCTAATACCTGCGAAGGGAACAAGAGTAATTCAGCTTTATGCTGCTGCCTTTACGGGCGGCGCACATCCATTACTCAATCCGTCGTCTGACAAGCCATATCCTTACTTTTTTTGGAATGAGCTATGTCTGCCACCACTAAACCATCTCGTCGCGAACAGCGCGCCCAGGCCCAACATTTTATCGACACGCTGGAAGGGACTGCCTTTCCCAACTCCAAACGCATTTACATTAGCGGTTCACAGCCAGATATCCGTATTCCAATGCGCGAAATCCAGCTTAGCCCGACGCTGATTGGCGGCACGAAAGACGAACCGCAGTATGAAGAAAACGAGGCCGTGCCGGTGTACGACACCTCTGGACCTTACGGTGACGCCGAGGTGGCAATTAACGTCCAGCAGGGTCTGGAAAAACTGCGCCAGCCGTGGATTATCGCGCGTAACGACAGCGAAGAGTTAGACGACCGTAGCTCCGCCTATACCAGAGAGCGCCTGGCCGACGATGGGCTGGACGAGCTGCGCTTCACCGGCCTGTTAACGCCAAAGCGCGCCAAAGCAGGCAAGCGCGTAACGCAGTTGCACTATGCCCGTCAGGGGATAGTGACGCCGGAAATGGAGTTCATCGCCATTCGCGAAAACATGGGCCGCGAACGCATCCGCAGCGAAGTGTTGCGCCACCAGCATCCGGGCGTTGGCTTTGGCGCTCGTCTGCCGGAAAACATCACGCCAGAATTTGTGCGCAATGAAGTCGCCGCCGGACGCGCGATTATCCCGGCCAACATCAACCACCCGGAATCAGAACCGATGATCATCGGGCGCAACTTCCTGGTGAAGGTCAACGCCAACATTGGTAACTCGGCGGTGACGTCCTCCATCGAAGAAGAGGTGGAAAAACTGGTGTGGTCTACCCGCTGGGGAGCGGATACGGTGATGGATCTCTCCACCGGTCGCTATATTCACGAAACCCGCGAGTGGATTTTGCGTAACAGCCCAGTGCCTATCGGCACAGTTCCCATCTACCAGGCGCTGGAGAAGGTTAACGGAATAGCCGAAAACCTTACCTGGGAAGCCTTTCGCGACACATTGCTGGAGCAGGCCGAACAGGGCGTGGACTACTTTACTATCCACGCGGGCGTCCTGTTGCGCTACGTGCCAATGACCGCCAAACGCCTGACGGGCATTGTCTCGCGCGGCGGGTCGATTATGGCGAAGTGGTGCCTTTCTCATCATCAAGAGAATTTCCTCTACCAGCACTTCCGCGAAATCTGCGAAATTTGCGCGGCCTACGACGTGTCACTGTCACTGGGCGATGGTCTGCGCCCTGGCTCTATTCAAGATGCCAACGACGAAGCGCAGTTCTCCGAGCTGCATACTCTGGGCGAGCTGACCAAAATTGCCTGGGAATATGACGTGCAGGTGATGATTGAAGGCCCAGGCCACGTGCCGATGCATATGATCCAGCGCAACATGACTGAAGAGCTGGAACACTGCCACGAAGCGCCGTTTTACACCTTAGGGCCGTTGACTACGGATATCGCCCCGGGCTATGACCACTTCACTTCCGGGATTGGCGCGGCGATGATCGGCTGGTTTGGCTGTGCGATGCTGTGCTACGTCACGCCGAAAGAGCACCTTGGTCTGCCGAACAAAGAAGATGTGAAACAAGGGCTGATTACCTACAAAATCGCGGCACACGCGGCTGATTTAGCCAAAGGCCACCCTGGCGCGCAAATTCGCGATAACGCGATGTCGAAAGCGCGCTTCGAATTCCGCTGGGAAGACCAGTTTAATCTGGCGCTTGATCCGTTCACCGCCCGCGCTTACCACGATGAAACCCTGCCGCAAGAGTCCGGCAAAGTCGCCCATTTCTGTTCCATGTGCGGGCCAAAATTCTGCTCGATGAAAATCAGCCAGGAAGTGCGCGACTACGCCGCCGCACAGACCATCGAAATCGGCATGGCCGATATGTCAGAGAACTTCCGCGCTAAAGGCGGCGAAATCTACCTCAAAAAAGAGGAGGCGTAATGTACCAGCCTGATTTCCCGACCGTGCCGTTCCGCCTCGGACTTTACCCGGTAGTAGACAGCGTACAGTGGATTGAGCGCCTGCTGGAGGCGGGCGTGCGCACCCTTCAACTGCGCATTAAAGACAAGCGCGACGAAGAGGTCGAGGCCGACGTTATCGCGGCCATTGCATTAGGACGCCGCTTCAATGCCCGCCTGTTTATCAACGACTACTGGCGACTGGCTATCAAACACCACGCATACGGCGTGCATCTGGGTCAGGAAGATCTTGAAACCACTGATTTGAAAGCGATTCAGACCGCAGGTTTGCGCCTTGGCGTTTCGACACACGATGATATGGAAATCGACGTGGCGCTGGCTGCCCGCCCTTCATACATCGCGTTGGGCCACGTATTCCCGACACAAACCAAACAGATGCCGTCTGCGCCGCAGGGGTTGCGACAACTGGCGAACCATATTGAACGCCTGGCGGATTACCCTACCGTCGCCATTGGCGGCATCAGCCTTGAGCGCGCGCCAGCGGTACTGGCGACCGGCGTTGGCAGCATTGCGGTGGTCAGCGCGATTACTCAGGCGGCAGACTGGCGCGCCGCCACCACACAATTGCTGGAAATGGCAGGAGTTGGCGATGAATGATCGCGATTTTATGCGCTATAGCCGGCAAATTTTACTCGGCGATATCGCCATTGAAGGCCAACAAACGTTGCTCTCCAGCCGGGTGCTGATTGTCGGGTTAGGTGGGCTAGGCTCTCCCGCCGCGCTGTATCTGGCGGGCGCGGGAGTTGGCACGCTGGTACTGGCGGACGATGACGACGTGCACCTCAGCAACCTGCAACGGCAGATCCTGTTCACGACAGACGATATTTCCCGCTCAAAGTCGCAGGCGGCACAACAACGGCTGGCGCGTCTTAACCCCGATATCGAACTGGTGGTATTACAACAACGGCTAACGGGCGACGCGCTCCGCCACGCCGTTGCCCAGTCTGACGTGGTGCTCGATTGTACCGATAACATGGCGACTCGCCAGGCGCTCAACGCCGCCTGCGTCACGCAAAATACGCCGCTAGTCACCGCCAGCGCGGTGGGGTTTGGCGGCCAGTTAATGGTGCTGACACCACCCTGGGAACACGGGTGTTATCGCTGCCTGTGGCCGGATGATCTCGAACCGGAACGCAACTGCCGCACCGCCGGGATCGTCGGCCCTGTGGTGGGCGTTATGGGGACTTTGCAGGCGCTGGAAGCCATCAAATTACTTAGCGGTATCGAAACACCTTGCGGTGAATTGCGCCTTTTCGACGGTAAAACCAGCCACTGGCGCAGCCTGGCGCTACGCCGAGCTAGCGGCTGCCCGGTATGCGGAGGGCAACATGCAGATTCAGTTCAATGACGAGCCGATGCAATGTGCCGAAGGGCAAACCGTGAGTGAGCTGCTCACCGCGCTAAATCAGCTGCAACCAGGTGCGGCGCTGGCGTTAAATCAGCAAATTTTGCCGCGTGAACAGTGGCCACAGCAAATCGTGCAGGAAGGCGACCAAATCCTGCTGTTTCAGGTTATCGCAGGGGGTTGATATGTTACGTATTGCAGACAAAACGTTTGATTCACATCTGTTCACCGGAACCGGGAAGTTTGCCTCGTCGCAACTGATGGTTGACGCCATCCGCGCCTCTGGCAGCCAATTGGTCACACTGGCGATGAAACGGGTGGATTTACGTCAGCACAATGATGCCATTCTGGCTCCGCTCATCGAAGCGGGCGTCACGCTGTTGCCCAACACCTCTGGGGCAAAAACCGCCGAAGAGGCTATTTTCGCCGCCCAACTGGCGCGTGAGGCGCTGGGGACAAACTGGCTGAAGCTGGAAATTCATCCCGACGCACGCTGGTTATTACCCGATCCTATCGAAACGCTGAAAGCCGCCGAAGCGCTGGTGAAGCAAGGATTCATCGTCCTGCCCTACTGCGGTGCGGATCCGGTGCTGTGCAAACGGTTGGAAGCCGTAGGCTGCGCGGCAGTGATGCCGCTCGGCGCGCCCATTGGTTCAAATCAGGGGCTGGAAACCAAAGCAATGCTGGAAATCATCATTCAGCAGGCGACCGTTCCGGTAGTGGTCGATGCTGGCATCGGTGTGCCCAGCCACGCCACACAGGCACTGGAGATGGGCGCTGACGCGGTGCTGGTCAACACGGCGATTGCCGTCGCCGACAATCCGGTGATGATGGCAACCGCCTTCCGTCTGGCGGTTGAAGCCGGCTTGCTGGCGCGCCAGGCCGTACCGGGAAGCAAACGTTCGCAGGCCAGCGCCACCAGCCCGTTAACCGGATTCCTGGAGGCACTGGCATGAAAACGTTCACCGACCGCTGGCGACAGCTTGAGTGGGACGATATCCGCCTGCGCATCCACAGCAAAACGCCCGCCGACGTCGAGCGGGCGCTCAACGCCTCAATGCTCAGTCGTGACGACATGATGGCGCTGCTTTCACCCGCCGCCGCCGACTATCTGGAACCGCTGGCACAGCGGGCGCAGACACTCACCCGCCAGCGTTTTGGCAACACGGTCAGTTTCTACGTTCCGTTGTATCTTTCCAATCTGTGCGCCAACGACTGCACCTACTGCGGTTTTTCCATGAGCAATCGCATTAAGCGCAAAACGCTGGATGAAGAGGAAATTAAACGGGAGTGCGCCGCCATTCGGGCAATGAATTTCGAGCACTTGTTGCTGGTGACCGGCGAACATCAGGGAAAAGTGGGGATGGATTATTTTCGCCGCCATATTCCTGATATTCGCCGCCAGTTTGCCTCGTTACAGATGGAAGTTCAGCCACTGGCAACCGAGGAGTACGCCGAGCTTAAAACCCTGGGTCTCGACGGCGTGATGGTTTATCAAGAAACCTATCATGAGGCGATGTACGCGCAGCATCACCTGAAAGGCAAAAAACAGGACTTTTTCTGGCGGCTCGATACTCCCGACAGGCTAGGACAGGCGGGTATCGACAAAATTGGCCTCGGTGCGCTAATCGGTCTTTCTGATAGCTGGCGGGTAGACTGCTTTATGGTCGCCGAACACCTGCTATGGCTTCAGCAGCACTACTGGCAGAGCCGTTATTCTATCTCTTTCCCGCGCCTGCGCCCGTGTGCTGGCGGTATTGAGCCTGCGTCTATCATGGATGAACGCCAGTTAGTGCAAACCATTTGCGCTTTCCGGCTGTTTTCGCCGGATACTGAACTGTCGCTCTCTACCCGCGAGTCGCCGTGGTTCCGTGATCATATGATCCCACTGGCTATCAACAACGTCAGCGCCTTCTCGAAAACACAGCCGGGGGGTTACGCCGATAATCACCCAGAGCTGGAACAGTTCTCCCCGCACGATGCCCGCACGCCGATTGAGGTCGCGCAGGCATTAGCGGCGCAAGGGCTACAACCGGTATGGAAAGACTGGGACAGCTATTTGGGGCGCGCTTCGCAACGCTAAAGCAAACTCGGTAATAACCCAAAACAGGCTGGATAACACCTCGCAAAGATAAGCAACGGACATTGTTGGTATATGACATGTCCGTTACGCTGCTTTGGTCGACCGCTGAGGTTGACCAGGGCAGCTCAATATCCCCGCTGCCCTGCCCACCACATGCAGGCGAATATCACGTAAATCAAATTTATAATAGAAATCTAATCTCCGAATGTAGATTAAATACTCCCCCTATCATGAATAAAGTATAATTACGGATAATAAATAGATAAGAATAATTGCAGTAATCGTATTGCTAAGCTTCTGCAATTTACCTCTGGATTAGAACTAATGATCAGCCCTTATAGCAGAAGACTATCGTTTACCGCGCCTATACTTATTAGCTTCGCGGGAATTATCCTTACCTTTGTGATTATCGCCTCGCTAGTCACTTTTGTTCAGCGTAACAATATTATTCGCGAATACCACGGCGTTAATCGTAATTTCACCCATAATCTGGCGGTCAATTATACCGAGTCGATTCTACGTAAAAACGAGTATATTTTGGGGCGGGCAGTAACCTATTTATCGCGCAACGATAAGCTGAACAAAGTTGTTAATCTCTCGCCAGAGCAAGGTTTGCAAGCCATGATGCAGTTGCTGTCGATGATGCCTACCGTTTCATCGATCTCCCTTGCCGATGCGGAGGGGCGTTATCTGCACGCACCGCAAGCGACTAGCCGCGCTAACCCGGTTCCGTTCAATGCCACCAAGCGACCGTGGTTTATTGATCAGAGCGATGTGGGCATTTTCAGCCGTTATACCGAGCCCTATAGCAATTTCTTTACCCACCAGCAGACGGTCGCGCTCGCAAAACCGGTTATTTCTTCCGAGGGGAAATTAAAGGGTACGCTGGCGTTCCACTTCGATTTATCCGCGATGAGCCATACGTTGCGCCAGATGAAGCCGCCAGTACAGGGTGAGTTTTTTGTGGTTAACCGTAGTGGTCAGACGCTATTGCACTCGGATGACAACAAGCTATTTCAGAGCATCGTCAGCGATAAGTTGCTGGTCAGAATGACTGCGGGTGAAGGCGAAGTATTCGATAAAGAAACCCGCACCTGGTACTACTATTATGCGTTCACTAAACCCGGCTGGTTTGCCATTTATAAAGTTTCAGGCAATACCCTAAATATGCTGGCTCAGCGTGAGAGCGTGACCGTCGCCTGGGGTTTTGCGCTGGCGGGGGTTATCATCATCATCTTCGGTTTGTACCTGCGCCAGGCATCACGATCTATCCTGATGAACATCATCCATGCGATTAAAACGGGTGATATGAAATATGCACCAGGCCTGGAAGCGATGATGCATAAAGCAATTGAAACCAACAAGGCCCGCGAACAGGTATCTGTCCGGCAGGCGACGGTGGATTCGCTAACGGGCTGTAAAAACCGCTGGGCTTTTGATACTGATATCGCCGCATTGATGAAAGACCGTCAGCCGTTCGCGCTTGCATTGGTGGATATTGATAACTTCAAATCGATCAACGATACCTGGGGCCACCTGAGCGGCGATATCGTGCTGCGTAACGTCGCTCGCGAAGGGCTGCGTATCCTACAGGCACACGACCTTTCGCTATATCGCTACGGCGGAGAGGAGTTCGCCATTCTCTTTACGTCGGAACGTATTGAGGAAGCGGGCGTGCTGCTGGAGCTATGGCGTATGAGCGTCGCAAAACGAACGTGGCGCGAAAAAGGCCTCAGCGTCACCTTTAGTGCGGGCGTGGGCGAATGGCATATGGGAACGCTGGAACAGTTGGTGACTAACGTCGATAAGGCGCTATATGACGCCAAACGCCAGGGGAAAAACCGGATTTTGCGTGCCACAATCACCTAACCTCTGCCCTCTCTTGTGCCGGATAACCCTTACGCTTATCCGGCCTCTTATCTCCCCTTCAATCTCACATCGCCCCCTTCTAATGTATGAAAAATGTAACCGGTTTCAGTTTTTTGCGGCGATCTTTGTGATGCCTTACACACAATCGTCGTAAAGCAGTTGTTGATCGTTTCAGCTCGCGATAAACATGGTTAATCACGGGTCATGAGGGAGCATTATGAAGAATATCGTTTTATGCTGTGCTGCGGGAATGTCCACCAGCATGCTGGTACAACGCATGCAGGATGCAGCTCAGAAAAAAGGCATTGAAGTCTCGATTAAAGCCGTACCAGTGGCCGAATTCAAAGCGAACATCAACGAGGCAGATATCGTCCTGCTAGGCCCACAGGTCAAGTATGAGCAAGCTAAATTGCAGGCTCTGGCTGACCCACTGGGTAAGAAAGTCACCGTCATCGATATGATGGACTACGGCATGATGAAAGGCGATGTCGTGCTTGAGAAAGCCCTTAAGTTAATGGAGTGAGGCAGACGTGGAAGATTTAGAATCAATCATTATGGAACTGCTGGTGAATGCCGGTGCAGCACGTAGCTCTGCGTTAACCGCATTACAGCTTGCCCGTAAAGGTGACTTTGAAGGCGCAGAAAAAGCGATGGAAGAGTCTCGCGAGTTTGTAAAACAGGCCCATGGTATCCAGACCCAGCTTATCGGTATTGATGAAGGCACGGGTAAACTGCCGGTTAACCTGATTACCGTTCACTCTCAGGATCACCTGATGAACGCGATGGTTATCCAGGATCTGGCAACCGACATGATTGAGCTGTATCGCCGTATTCCACTGGTTAGCTAACCGCACACCACTGAATACAAAGAGCACCCAAATGGGTGCTCTTTGCGTTAGTTACGCTTTTCGCCGATGGCTACGGTAAGTATCTAACACCACCGCGACCACAATCACTGCACCGGTAATGACACGTTTTGTGGGTTCACTCGCACCAATTTGCGCAAGCCCCGCCGCCAACACGGAAATAATCAGCGCCCCCAGAAACGTACAGACCACAGAACCACGCCCGCCCATCAGGCTCGTGCCGCCAATCACTACCGCTGCAATCACCTGAAGTTCCATCCCGACCCCGCCATTAGGGTCAGCCGCTTCAAGACGCGCCACCTGGAACAGCGAGGCCAATCCGGCAAGCGCCCCCATCAGCGCAAAGACCACCACTTTATACGGCGCAGGATTAATACCCGACAACCGCACCGCTTCTTCATTAGTACCGATACCAATTAAATGGCGGCCAAAAATCGTCCTCGTCAGCACCAGTTGGCCTATCACAATCACCAATACGGCAATCACAAACGACGGTGAAATACCCAGCATTATCGGGTCTGCGAGAAAATCGAAGCTGGAACCAATATAGGCCGTGCGGGAATCCGTTAACTGGTACGCGCTGCCGCGCGCCATCTCTAACATACCCAGCGAGACAATAAACGTTGGAATGCGCCAGATGACCGAGATAAGCCCAGTAAGCGCCCCCACCAGCATGGCAACCACGATACCGGATAGCGCCGCCAGCCACGGTGACCAGTGCAGATTTAAATAGGTGACGCTAACAACCGCCGCCGACAGCGCCAGCACCGAACCAACCGAAAGGTCAATCCCGGCGATAATCAGCACAAAAGTCATGCCGACCGACATCACCATCAGGTCAGGGATCTGGTTCGCAATGGTGCTAAAGGTATTCAGGCTTAGAAAGTGATCGCTGAGAAACGAAAACAGGATAATCATCGCCAGCAGCGCGCCAATTAATCCCAGGTAACTGCTCAATCCGCGCCACGAAGCCGTGGACGTTTTGGCAGACTGTGAGATGTTACTCATGATGTAAACTCCCTGTGGCGTGCTGATAGCCAGAAAAGGCGGCGGCCAGAATGGCGTCCTGCGACCAGGCATCGCGGGTGAAAGTCTCCACCAGCTTGCCCGCAGACAGCACCGCAATGCGGTCGCAAATAAGCATTAATTCGCGGAGATCGCTTGAGACAACAATCAGCCCCTTGCCACTCTGCGTCAGTTCGTTAAGCAGTAGATAAATGTCCCGTTTGGCGCCCACGTCAATGCCGCGTGTCGGTTCATCGAAAAGAATGACGTCGCAGTTCCGCTCCAGCCAGCGGCTAATCAACACTTTTTGCTGGTTGCCGCCAGAGAGGTTATCCACTGAAAGGCCGCTGCCTGAGGTACGAATACCTAATCGGGTAATATACTTCTGCGCCAGCCGATGCTCCTGGAGTGAATTAAGCCATGACAAACGGCTGACTTTATCGCTATTACCAAGCGAGGTATTCGCCGCCACCGAATGCGGTAACAGCAGCCCCTCGCCTTTGCGATCTTCCGTCACCAGCGCAATGCGATGCGCAATAGCCTCCGACGGTGAGCGAATAGTTACCCGCTCCAGCGGATCGCCAACCCATAACTGCCCGCTATCGATACGATCTGCGCCGAAGATGGCGCGCATCAACTCAGTGCGCCCCGCCCCGACCAGGCCGCTAACGCCCAGCACTTCTCCCCGATGCAGCGTCAGCGAGATATCCTGTAGCACGCTGCCACGGGTAAAGTTCTCAACTTTCAGGATAGGGTTTCCCTGCCGACGGGCGCTGACATCAAAGTGGCTATCGAGGTCGCGCCCAACCATCAGTGACACCAGTTGGTCACTGCTATAACGTTTAATGTCGTCGGTACACACCATGTTGCCGTCGCGCAGCACCATGATGTCGTCAGCCACTTGTGCCAACTCATCAAGACGATGGGAGATATAAATCAGCGAGACACCGCGCTGTTTAAACTGCTGAATCTGCTCAAACAGCAGCGCCACCTCACGGCTGGTTAGCATAGCCGTCGGCTCATCAAGAATTAACACCCGGCTGTCGCCAATCAGGTTGCGGGCAATTTCAATCATCTGTTGATGACCAATACCCAGCTCCCCCACCAGCATATCGGGGTCGAGCGTCTGTAGCCCGACCATCGACATCACCGGATAGGCCATCTCTCGCAGACGTTTGCGGTTAATCCAGCCTCCCCAGTTCGGCAACTGGTCGATAAACAGGTTTTCCGCCACGGTGAGCGTCGGCAATAAGTTCAGCTCCTGCATCACCATACGGATACCGAGCTTTTCCGCTTCTTTACGGCTAGCGGGCGTATAAGGCTGCCCCAGGTAGGTCATCGTGCCGGTTGTCGGCGCAGTCAGGCCGCCGATAATTTTAGACAGTGTGCTTTTTCCCGCGCCATTTTCCCCTGTTAGCGCCAGCACTTTGCCGGAATATAAGGTGAGGTTGATATTGCTCAGTACCGGTTCATTGTACGTTTTGCCAATGCCGGACATTGACAGGATCTCATGATAATCAGCCATTTTGCGCACGTTACCTGCACGGTCGATTCCCTATGAAAAACCGGAGCCGCTCACGCGGCCCCGGAAGTCAGATACACGTTACTGTTTCACAATCAGTTTGACCGGCGTTTCCACGCTCCCGGACAGCTCGCTCTGTTTTTTCCCGGCTTTTAGGGCATCCAGCGCGGTGTTAATACCGAATACGGCTTGCTGAGAAGCAAACTGATCGGCGGTTGCCAGTACGCGACCATCCTGGAGCATTGGTTTAATCGCTTCGATGTTGTCATAGCCGACAACCTGAACCTGCCCACGCTTGCCAGCGGCACGAATGGCGGAAACCGCCCCCAGCGCCATGTTGTCGTTATCAGCCAACAGCGCTTTGATATTGGGGTATTCGCTCAGCATGGCTGCCGCAATGGTGTTGGCGTTGTTCATTTCCCATTGGCCGGACTGCACAGAAACCACTTTCATGCCGCCTTGCGCCATCGCATCCTGGAAGCCCTGCGTACGCTGCTGGGAGTTAGTCGAGGTTGGAATACCTTCGATAATGCCAACTTCATCACCGGCTTTTAGATGTTTCGCCAAATAGTCGCCGATGTCTTTCGCCCCTTTACGGTTATTTGGCCCAACGAACGGCACGTTCAGACCTTTATCTTTCAGCACCGCGTCATCGAATTTATTGTCAATATTGATAACCAGGATCCCGGCATCAATGGCTTTTTTCACCACCGGAACCAGCGCTTTGGAATCTGACGGCGCGATAATAATGGCGTCGGTTTTTGAGACAATCATCTGCTCAACGATTTGGATTTGGCTCGACGTATCAGTTTCATTCTTAATCCCGTTCGAGATCAGATCGAATTTGTCAGCATTTTGCTTTTGATACTCTTTCGCGCCGTTTTCCATGGTCAGGAAAAACTCATTCGCTAGTGATTTCATAACCAGCGCGACTTTAGGTTTATGCGGTTGGCTCTCTGCGGCAGTAACAGGTGTCACGATAGCCGCCGAAAGCGCCATGGCAGCAGCGGCACCGATGAAATAAGAAAATGCTTTTCTATTCATAATATTATCCATTTTTTAGGGTAGGGTACGACGCAATACTGGATGCAGTATAGTCAAGCAAATTTGAGGTCAGAGTGAGGCACTGCACATTATTTCCGCACAGCATCAGGCAAGAGAGAAACTGCAAGAAAGGAATAAAAAAAGGCCAGTCATAAAGACTGGCCTTTTCAACTTATCGCACTAGCGTGAACGATTAGTCGTTATCGGAACCACCCAGACCTGCGTTCAGCAGTTCTGCCAGGCTCGCGGTCGCTTCTTCAGCGCTAACCTGCGGCGCAACAGAAACGTCACCCGCTGCACGGCGACGGATGCGGTCCTGATGGTACGCATAACCGGTACCGGCAGGGATCAGACGACCCACGATAACGTTCTCTTTCAGGCCGCGCAGTTCGTCGCGTTTACCCGCAACGGCTGCTTCGGTCAGGACACGAGTTGTCTCCTGGAACGATGCCGCAGAGATGAAGGACTCGGTTGCCAGAGACGCTTTGGTGATACCCAGCAGATCGCGGGAGAAGGTTGCACCCACTTTGCCGTTCGCTTCCAGTTCGCGGTTAGCGATCTTGACGCGAGAGTATTCAACCTGTTCGCCTTCCAGGAAGTCGGAGCTACCTGCATTCTCGATGGTCGCTTTACGCAGCATCTGACGAACGATAACTTCGATGTGTTTATCGTTAATCTTAACGCCTTGCAGACGGTATACGTCCTGAACTTCGTTAACGATGTAACGAGTCACAGCATGAACACCACGCAGACGCAGAATGTCGTGCGGCGCTTCTGGACCATCGGAAACTACGTCACCACGTTCTACACGTTCACCTTCGAACACGTTGAGCTGACGCCATTTCGGAATCATCTCTTCGTACGGCTCGCTACCGTCTACTGGAGTGATAACCAGACGACGTTTCCCTTTGGTTTCTTTACCGAAGGAAATGATGCCGCTGATTTCTGCCAGGATTGCCGGCTCTTTCGGACGACGTGCTTCGAACAGATCCGCAACGCGTGGCAGACCACCGGTAATATCCTTGGTACCGCCGGATTCCTGAGGAACACGCGCCAGGGTGTCACCAGAACTGATCTGTACGCCATCTTCCAGCTGAACAATCGCTTTACCCGGCAGGAAGTACTGAGCAGGCATATCGGTGCCTGGGATCAGAACGTCGTTGCCTTGAGCATCAACAATTTTCAGTGCTGGACGCAGGTCTTTACCACCCGCAGTACGTTCAGCAGAATCCAGAACCACCAGAGAAGACAGACCGGTCAGCTCGTCGGTCTGACGAGTAATGGTCTGGCCGTCAATCATGTCAGTGAAGCGGACGAAGCCACTTACTTCGGTGATAACCGGCATGGTGTGCGGATCCCAGTTTGCAACGGTTTCGCCGCCAGCAACCTGTTCGCCATCACCTTTCGCCATAACGGAGCCGTAAGGCACTTTATAGCTTTCTTTGGTACGACCGAATTCGTCGATCAGTTTCAGCTCGGTGTTACGAGAAGTGATAACCAGTTTACCGCTGGAGTTCACAACCGATTTCGCGTTGCTGAGCTTGATGCTACCTTTGTTTTTCACCTGGATGCTGGATTCAGCAGCCGCACGAGATGCCGCACCACCGATGTGGAACGTACGCATCGTCAGCTGTGTACCCGGCTCACCGATGGACTGTGCCGCGATAACGCCGATAGCCTCACCTTTGTTGATGATGTGGCCACGCGCCAGGTCACGACCGTAGCAGTGCGCACATACACCAAAGTCGGTGTCACAGGATACAACGGAACGGACTTTGACGGAGTCAACGGAGTTCTCTTCCAGCAGGTCACACCACTGTTCGTTCAGCAGCGTGTTGCGTGGAACCAGAATGTCCGCCGTACCCGGCTTCAGAACGTCTTCTGCGGTTACACGACCCAGTACGCGATCGCGCAGTGGCTCTTTAACGTCACCACCCTCGATTACCGGGGTCATGGTGATGCCTTCCAGCGTGCCACAGTCGTCTTCGGTAACAACCAGGTCCTGTGCGACGTCAACCAGACGACGAGTCAGATAACCGGAGTTCGCCGTTTTCAGTGCGGTATCCGCCAGACCTTTACGAGCACCGTGAGTAGAGATGAAGTACTGGAGTACGTTCAGACCTTCACGGAAGTTCGCGGTGATTGGCGTTTCGATGATGGAGCCATCTGGCTTCGCCATCAGACCACGCATACCAGCAAGCTGACGAATCTGTGCCGCAGAACCACGCGCACCGGAGTCGGCCATCATGTAGATGCTGTTGAAGGAAACCTGCTGCTCTTCGACGCCGTCACGGTTAATCACGGTTTCAGTTTGCAGGTTATCCATCATCGCTTTGGATACACGATCGTTCGCCGCAGCCCAGATATCGATAACTTTGTTATAGCGTTCGCCCGCGGTAACCAGACCGGACTGGAACTGTTCCTGAATCTCAGCAACTTCGGCTTCCGCCTCAGAGATGATTTCGTATTTTTTCTCCGGGATGACCATGTCATCGATACCAACGGATGCACCTGAACGCGCTGCATAAGCAAAGCCGGTGTACATCGTCTGGTCCGCGAAAATAACGGTAGGTTTCAGACCCAGAATACGGTAACAGGTGTTCAGCATCTTAGAGATTGCTTTCTTACCCAGTGCCTGGTTGACGATGGAGAAAGGCAGACCTTTCGGTACGATCATCCACAGAATCGCACGACCAACGGTCGTGTCTTTCAGGCTGGTGTGCGCAACGAATTCGCCATTTTCATCTTTTTCATACTCGGTGATACGCACTTTTACACGCGCATGCAGAGAGGCCAGACCTGCGCGATAAATACGCTCAGCTTCTTTAGGGCCAGTCAGCACCATGCCTTCGCCTTTGGCGTTAACACAGTCACGGGTCATGTAATACAGACCCAATACAACGTCCTGAGAAGGAACGATGATTGGCTCGCCGTTCGCAGGTGACAGGATGTTGTTGGTAGACATCATCAGCGCACGCGCTTCGAGCTGGGCTTCCAGCGTCAGCGGTACGTGAACAGCCATCTGGTCACCATCGAAGTCGGCGTTATATGCCGCACAAACCAGCGGGTGCAGCTGGATAGCTTTACCTTCGATCAGTACCGGTTCAAATGCCTGGATACCCAAACGGTGCAGTGTTGGTGCACGGTTCAGCATAACCGGGTGTTCGCGGATAACTTCGTCCAGGATATCCCAAACGACAGCTTCTTCGCGCTCAACCATTTTCTTCGCGGCTTTAATGGTGGTGGCCAGGCCACGCAGTTCCAGTTTGCCGTAGATGAACGGTTTGAACAGCTCCAGTGCCATTTTCTTCGGCAGACCGCACTGATGCAGACGCAGGTATGGACCTACGGTGATTACAGAACGACCGGAGTAGTCAACACGCTTACCGAGCAGGTTCTGACGGAAACGACCCTGTTTACCTTTGATCATATCGGCCAAAGATTTCAGAGGACGTTTGTTAGAACCGGTGATAGCACGACCGCGACGACCGTTATCCAGCAGGGCGTCAACCGCTTCCTGAAGCATACGTTTTTCGTTGCGTACGATGATATCTGGCGCAGCCAAGTCCAGCAGGCGTTTCAGACGGTTGTTACGGTTAATGACGCGACGATACAGATCGTTCAAGTCAGAAGTCGCGAAACGACCACCATCCAGTGGAACCAGCGGACGCAGATCTGGCGGCAGAACCGGCAGAACCGTCAGGATCATCCACTCTGGTTTGTTACCAGACTGAACAAACGCTTCCAGCAGTTTGATACGCTTGGTCAGCTTTTTACGCTTGGTTTCGGAGTTGGTTTCGTTCAGCTCTTCGCGCAGAGTTTCACACTCTTGCTCCAGATCCATGCTCTTCAGCAGGGCCTGGATAGCTTCCGCACCCATCTTCGCGTCGAATTCGTCACCGAACTCTTCCAGCGCATCCAGATACTGCTCTTCAGTCAGGATCTGTTGGCGTTCCAGGTTAGTCATACCGCCTTCGATAACGACATAAGATTCGAAGTACAGTACGCGTTCGATATCACGCAGTGGCATATCGAGCAGCAGACCGATACGGGACGGCAGCGATTTCAGGAACCAGATGTGCGCAGTCGGACAAGCCAGTTCGATGTGGCCCATACGCTCACGGCGTACTTTAGTCTGGGTCACTTCAACGCCGCACTTCTCACAGATAACACCGCGGTGTTTCAGGCGCTTGTACTTACCGCACAGGCACTCGTAGTCTTTTACCGGCCCAAAGATACGGGCGCAGAAAAGGCCGTCACGCTCTGGTTTGAACGTACGGTAGTTAATGGTTTCCGGCTTTTTAACTTCACCGAAAGACCATGAACGGATCATGTCTGGCGAGGCCAGAGCAATTTTGATCGCATCAAACTCTTCGGTTTTAGTTTGCGCTTTCAGAAACTTTAATAAGTCTTTCACGGATTTGCTCCCGTCGGAGTTAGCACATTCCACTGCCGGGTATTACCCCGGCAGCAGTGACCTGTTTGAGCGAGAATTACTCGTCTTCCAGTTCGATGTTGATGCCCAGCGAGCGGATTTCTTTCAACAGTACGTTGAAGGATTCCGGCATGCCCGGTTCCATCTGATGGTTACCGTCTACGATGTTTTTATACATCTTAGTACGGCCATTCACGTCATCAGACTTAACGGTGAGCATTTCTTGCAGGGTGTATGCCGCGCCATAAGCTTCCAGCGCCCACACTTCCATCTCCCCGAAGCGCTGGCCACCGAACTGCGCCTTACCACCCAGCGGCTGCTGAGTAACCAGGCTGTAAGAACCGGTAGAACGCGCGTGCATCTTGTCATCGACCAGGTGGTTCAGTTTCAGCATGTACATGTAACCTACGGTTACCTGACGCTCAAACTGTTCACCGGTACGACCATCGAACAGCGTAATCTGACCGGAAGACGGCAGACCACCCAGTTGCAGCAGTTCTTTAATCTCGGACTCTTTCGCACCGTCGAATACCGGCGTTGCGATCGGCATACCTTTACGCAGGTTCTCAGCCAGACGCAGAACTTCTTCATCACTGAAGGTATTCAGGTCAACTTTCTGACGAACGTCTGCGCCCAGATCGTAGGCACGCTGGATGAATTCGCGCAGTTTCGCGACTTCTTGCTGCTGTTTCAGCATGGCGTTGATCTTATCGCCGATACCTTTCGCAGCCATACCCAGGTGGGTTTCCAGAATCTGACCGATGTTCATACGAGACGGTACGCCCAGCGGGTTCAGTACGATATCTACCGGCGTACCGTTAGCATCGTGCGGCATATCTTCGATCGGGTTGATCTTAGAAATTACACCCTTGTTACCGTGACGACCTGCCATTTTGTCACCAGGCTGGATACGGCGTTTAACGGCCAGGTATACCTTAACAATCTTCAGCACACCCGGTGCCAGATCGTCGCCTTGAGTGATTTTGCGGCGTTTCGCTTCGAGTTTTTTCTCGAACTCGTGTTTCAGTTCGTCGTACTGCTCAGCCAGTTGTTCCAGCTGATTTTGTTTCTCTTCGTCGGTCAGACCGAGTTCCAGCCAGCGATCGCGAGGCAGTTTGTCGAGCTTCTCAGCTTCAACGCCACCGGCAACCAGCACAGCGTAGATACGGCTGAACAGACCAGCTTCGAGGATTTGCAGTTCTTCAGACAGGTCTTTTTTGGCCTGCTTCAGCTGCATTTCTTCGATTTCCAGCGCACGTTTGTCTTTTTCTACGCCATCGCGAGTAAAGACCTGAACGTCGATAACCGTACCAGACACGCTGTTCGGCACACGCAGAGAAGAGTCTTTAACGTCAGACGCTTTCTCACCGAAGATAGCACGCAGCAGTTTCTCTTCTGGCGTCAGCTGGGTTTCACCTTTCGGCGTTACCTTACCAACCAGAATGTCGCCACCGGTCACTTCTGCGCCGATATAAACGATACCGGACTCATCCAGTTTGGAGAGCGCAGCTTCACCCACGTTAGGGATGTCAGCGGTGATCTCTTCTGGCCCCAGCTTGGTGTCACGGGACACACATGCCAGTTCCTGAATGTGGATGGTAGTGAAACGGTCTTCCTGGACAACACGCTCAGATACGAGGATGGAGTCTTCGAAGTTGTAACCATTCCATGGCATGAATGCCACGCGCATGTTCTGACCCAGAGCCAGTTCACCGAGGTCGGTAGACGGACCATCTGCCAGGACATCACCACGATCGACCGGCTCACCCAGAGATACGCATGGCATCTGGTTGATACAGGTGTTCTGGTTAGAACGGGTGTATTTGGTCAGGTTATAAATGTCGATACCTGCTTCGCCCGGGTACATCTCGTCTTCGTTAACTTTGATAACGATACGGGAAGCATCCACGTACTGAACAGTACCGCCACGTTTAGCCACCGCAGTTACACCGGAGTCAACGGCAACAGCACGTTCCATACCGGTACCAACCAGCGGCTTATCAGCGCGCAGAGTTGGAACGGCCTGACGTTGCATGTTCGCACCCATCAATGCACGGTTGGCGTCATCGTGTTCCAGGAACGGGATCAGGGACGCACCGACGGATACCACCTGTTGGGTGGATACGTCCATGTAGTCAACCTGGTCACGGCTGAACAAGCTGGATTCGCCTTTGCTACGGCAAGTTACCAGGTCTTCTACAAAGTGTCCTTCGTCATCCAGGTTGGAGTTCGCCTGAGCGATAACGTAGTTGCCTTCTTCGATAGCAGACAGGTAATGAATTTCGTCGGTTACAACACCGTCAGTCACTTTACGATACGGAGTCTCAAGGAAGCCGTATTCGTTAGTCTGTGCGTACACGGACAGGGAGTTGATCAGACCGATGTTCGGACCTTCAGGCGTTTCGATTGGACATACGCGACCGTAGTGAGTCGGGTGTACGTCTCGAACTTCGAAGCCTGCGCGTTCACGAGTCAGACCGCCTGGGCCGAGTGCAGAGATACGACGTTTGTGCGTAATCTCAGACAGCGGGTTGTTCTGGTCCATAAACTGAGACAGCTGGCTGGAACCGAAGAACTCTTTCACTGCTGCGGAAATCGGTTTGGCGTTGATCATATCCTGAGGCATCAGGGTATCCAGATCGCCCAGAGACAGTCGCTCTTTCACCGCACGCTCAACACGTACCAAGCCAACGCGGAATTGGTTTTCCGCCATTTCGCCTACGGAACGGATACGACGGTTGCCGAGGTGGTCGATATCATCGACTTCGCCTTTACCGTTACGGATATCGATGAGCTTCTTCATCACTTCGATGATGTCGTCTTTGCTCAGGATACCGGAACCTTCGATTTCGTCGCGCAGCAGAGAACGGTTGAACTTCATACGACCAACCGCAGACAAGTCATAGCGGTCTTCGGAGAAGAACAGGTTCTCGAACAGGCTTTCAGCTGCTTCACGAGTCGGTGGCTCACCAGGGCGCATCATGCGGTAAATTTCTACCAGTGCGCTCAGACGATCGGTCGTTGGGTCAACGCGTATAGTTTCAGAAATATATGCGCCGTGATCCAGATCGTTGGTGAACAGCGTTTCGATACGCTTGTGGCCAGACTGGCTCAGCTTAGCCAGCAGATCCAGGCTCAGCTCCATGTTAGCTGGGCAGATCAGCTCACCAGTGGACTCGTCAACGTAGTCTTTAGACGCGACTTTGCCAGCGATGTACTCAACCGGAACTTCGATATGTTTGATATCGTCTTTTTCCAGTTGGCGAATGTGGCGCGCAGTAATACGGCGGCCTTTTTCAACGTACACTTTGCCGTTAGCTTCGATGTCGAAAGATGCCGTTTCGCCACGCAGACGTTCCGGGATCAGCTCCATCTGAAGCTTGTTGTCACGAATTTCGAAAACAACTTTCTCAAAGAACAGGTCAAGGATCTGCTCAGTGGTGTAGTTCAGGGCACGCAGAATGATGGTCGCAGGCAGTTTACGGCGACGGTCAATACGTACGAACAGGTTGTCCTTCGGATCGAATTCGAAGTCCAGCCAGGAACCACGGTAAGGAATGATGCGCGCGTTATACAGCACTTTACCCGAAGAGTGGGTTTTGCCTTTATCGGAGTCAAAGAAGACGCCTGGGCTACGGTGCAGCTGAGAAACGATAACACGCTCAGTACCGTTGATAACAAAGGTACCGTTGTCGGTCATGAGCGGAATTTCGCCCATGTAGACTTCTTGTTCTTTAATGTCTTTAACGGTGCCTTCCGGCGCTTCGCGCTCGTAGATCACCAGACGCAGTTTTACGCGCAGCGGTGCAGAATAGGTCACGCCACGGATCTGACATTCCTGAACGTCAAACACCGGTTCGCCCAGACGGTAGCTGACGTATTGCAGCTCGGAATTACCGCTGTAGCTTTTAATCGGGAATACGGAACGGAAAGCAGCTTCCAGACCATACTGTCCTTCAGGATCTTGCTCGATAAACTTCTGGAACGAGTCAAGCTGGATAGAAAGGAGATAAGGTACATCCAGTACTTGCGGACGTTTACCAAAATCCTTACGAATACGTTTTTTCTCGGTATAGGAGTAAACCATAGGGTTCCTCAGCTCGCTGACAAGTCGACGCATCTGTCCATTGGCAGACAGTTTGTGCAACACCATTTTGTTGACCGGAAAATGGAACACTTTCCGCAATACCTGTTGCTATCACGCTTAAACCATTTCATTGCGATTTACACAGAGCGAGCACCCTGTCGCAATATATTAAGTCGTCGATAGAAACAAGCATTGTTAGGACAACCAGTAGTCAAACAGTGTGAAATGCTACTGGCGCCTTACAGCGCAAAATGGCTGGTGACTAAAAAGTCACCAGCCATCGGCCTGATTTCTCAGGCTTCAACTAGAAAAGTTGGCTTATTTAACTTCAACTTCAGCGCCAGCTTCTTCCAGAGATTTTTTCAGTGCTTCAGCGTCATCTTTGCTCACGCCTTCTTTCAGAGCGGCTGGAGCAGATTCTACCAGGTCTTTAGCTTCTTTCAGACCCAGGCCAGTTGCGCCACGTACTGCTTTGATTACAGCAACTTTGTTAGCGCCAGCAGCTTTCAGAATTACGTCGAATTCAGTTTTTTCTTCAGCAGCTTCAGCCGGGCCAGCAGCTACAGCTACAGCAGCAGCAGCGGAAACACCGAATTTTTCTTCCATTGCAGAGATCAGTTCTACAACGTCCATTACGGACATAGCGGATACTGCTTCAATGATTTGATCTTTAGTGATAGACATTTAAATTGTTCCTGAATATCAGAATAAGTTTATACGTAAGCGAGTGCTTTACAAAGATAACTGCGATTAAGCAGCTTCTTTCGCATCGCGTACAGCAGCCAGAGTACGAACCAGTTTGCCAGCCGAAGCTTCTTTCATGGTTGCCATCAGGCGTGCAATTGCTTCTTCGTAGGTCGGCAGAGTTGCCAGGCGGTCGATTTGCGACGCCGGGATCAGCTCACCTTCAAAGGCAGCGGCTTTGACCTCAAATTTTGCATTCGCTTTCGCGAACTCTTTGAACAGACGAGCAGCAGCGCCCGGGTGTTCCATAGAGTATGCAATCAGGGTCGGACCAACAAACGTGTCTTTCAGGCACTCGAACTGAGTACCTTCAACGACGCGGCGCAGCAGGGTGTTACGAACAACACGCATGTATACGCCAGCTTCACGACCTGCTTTACGCAGTTCAGTCATTTTATCTACAGTTACGCCACGGGAATCCGCAACTACTGCAGACAGCGCACCTTTGGCTACTTCGCTGACTTCAGCAACAATCGCTTGTTTGTCTTGAAGATTTAAAGCCATTAGCTTTGCTCCTGGATGTTTGCCAGAGCTTATGCTCTGGAACTCACTTCACTCTTCCAAACGGAAAGAGCGTCTTAATACGGTGAGCAGAAACAAGCCGAAGAGTACTTTAAAAAATAATCTTAGCGTTCTGTCACCGTCTACGCAGGGGATTAAGTTTCTTGCGAAACACCTGCGGTCTTCGACGGAGGCCTGGATAGGCCAGGCTCCAACGAACAAATCTTTTAGCCGCTAACTTTTGTTAGCAAACGTGGGGGTAAGATTGTAGACAAAATCACCGCCCACGTAAAGGCATTAGTTTGCAACAGCGCTCAGGCCAGCCTGATCAACTGCAACACCTGCACCCATGGTGGTGGAGATGCTAACTTTCTTGATGTACACGCCTTTCGCCTGAGTTGGTTTTGCTTTTTTCAGCGCAACCAGCAGAGATTCCAGGTTTTCTTTCAGTTTGTCAGCGTCAAAGTCCACTTTACCGATGGTGGTGTGGATGATGCCGTTTTTGTCGTTACGATAACGAACCTGACCTGCTTTAGCGTTCTTAACCGCTTCAGCAACGTTAGGAGTTACAGTACCAACTTTCGGGTTTGGCATCAGGCCGCGTGGGCCCAGAACCTGACCCAGCTGGCCAACAACGCGCATTGCATCTGGGGATGCGATAACAACGTCGAAGTTCATTTCGCCTTTCTTGATCTGGTCAGCCAGATCTTCCATACCTACCAGCTCAGCGCCAGCAGCTTTAGCTGCTTCAGCGTTAGGGCCTTGGGCAAATACGGCAACGCGAACGGAACGGCCAGTACCGTGTGGCAGTACAGTTGCACCACGTACGTTCTGGTCAGATTTACGAGCGTCGATGCCGAGGTTAACAGCAACGTCAACGCTTTCGTTGAATTTAGCAGTGGCCAGCTCTTTCAGCAGAGCAATGGCTTCGTTGATGTCGTACTGTTTAGTTGCATCAACTTTCTCACGGATCACGCGCATACGCTTGGTCAGTTTAGCCATTTCTTAATCCTCCACTACCAGGCCCATGGAACGTGCAGTACCTTCGATTGAGCGAGTCATCGCTTCAATGTCAGCACCAGTCATGTCCGCGGCTTTAGTCTGCGCGATTTCCTGCAGCTGAGCGCGAGAAATTTTACCAACTTTCTCTTTGTTCGGCTTACCGGAACCAGACTTAATACCAGCAGCTTTCTTCAGCAGAACGGCTGCTGGAGGAGTCTTGGTGATGAAGGTGAAAGAACGGTCAGCGTAAACGGTGATAACAACCGGAATTGGCAGACCTTTTTCGATGGAATCAGTTTTTGCGTTGAACGCTTTGCAGAATTCCATGATGTTCACACCCTGCTGACCCAGTGCTGGACCAACCGGTGGACTTGGGTTCGCCATACCAGCTGCAACCTGCAGCTTAACGTAGGCTTGGACTTTCTTAGCCATTGCAATTTCCTCTGATTGGGTAATAGCGCCTCAACGAGGCTCCCCGTGATAAATATCGTTTTACGGGCAGTGCCCATAAAAACAAAAGGCGCGAAATTGTATGTCAATTTCGCGCCCTATGCAACGATTAAATCGATGCTTTTTTGATCGCAGCCTTACGCTTTCTCAACCTGACTGAAGTCCAGCTCTACCGGGGTCGCACGGCCGAAGATAGAAACGGAAACTTTCAGGCGAGACTTCTCGTAATCGACTTCTTCAACTACGCCGTTGAAGTCAGCGAACGGACCATCGCTAACGCGTACCATTTCACCCGGCTCAAACAGCGTTTTCGGACGCGGCTTATCACCCACCTGCTGCAGGCGGTTCATAATCGCATCAACTTCTTTGTCGCTGATTGGCGCAGGACGGTCAGACGTACCGCCGATAAAGCCCATGACGCGCGGAACGCTACGTACCAGGTGCCAGCTGGCGTCGTTCATCACCATCTGAACCAAAACGTAGCCTGGGAAGAATTTGCGTTCGCTCTTGCGACGCTGGCCACCACGGATTTCGACCACTTCTTCGGTCGGCACCATCACGTCGCCAAATAACTCTTCCATATTGTGTAATTTGATATGCTCACGCAGCGATGTTGCTACGCGGCCTTCAAAACCGGAAAACGCCTGAACGACGTACCAGCGCTTTTTAGGGGCTTCAGACATCTTAGAACCTCAGGCCAGTGATAAAGGATACCAGGCGAACCAGAATACCATCCAGTCCCCACAGGATCAGTGACATTACCGCAGTGACCGCAGCAACGATCAGCGTGGTGTGCAGCGTTTCCTGGCGAGTCGGCCAAATCACCTTACGTACTTCAGTTCTCGCTTCACGAGCAAAAGCAACGGTTGCTTTGCCTTTCGTCGTCAACAGCGCGACACCACCCGCTGCAGCAATAATAATTACCACGGCCAGCGCGCGCAGTGGCAGCATCATGTCACGATAGAGATAGTTGCCGACGATAGCCGCAATCAGCAGCACCGCTACAACAACCCACTTCATCGCTTCCAGGCCGCG
Source organism: Kluyvera fluvialis (assembly GCF_059725275.1). Lineage (NCBI taxonomy): Bacteria > Pseudomonadati > Pseudomonadota > Gammaproteobacteria > Enterobacterales > Enterobacteriaceae > Kluyvera > Kluyvera fluvialis. The sequence goes on from NZ_AP046142.1 coordinate 4,655,050, forward strand.
CCCGCTCCCTTGAGCTTCGGTATTCGCACTCATAAACCAACCTGTCAGAAGTATTCTACAAACATTTTCACCCCGCGGGTGCGAGGCGATCCAAACCGAAAGGCTCTGATGAGTTTCGGACTAAACGCCCTCTTCAGAGCCTGTCTCAGCAATGATTATGACAGAGAAAATCACTGATGAGCCAGGTTCTGGATCGAAAGCGTACAAAAAGGGCATCAAATGATGCCCTTTTATTGCGCATTGCGTCAAATGTTATCAGCAATTAGCTCATTACTTTAGCAACAACGCCCGCGCCAACGGTACGGCCGCCTTCACGGATTGCGAAACGCAGACCGTCATCCATCGCGATTGGGTGGATCAGGGTAACAACCATTTTGATGTTGTCGCCCGGCATTACCATCTCTACGCCTTCTGGCAGTTCGATGGTACCAGTCACGTAGTCGTACGGAAGTAGAACTGTGGACGGTAGCCTTTGAAGACGGAGTATGACGGCCGCCTTCGTCTTTGGACAGAATGTACACTTCAGATTCGAACTTGGTGTGCGGCTTGATAAGCCTGGCTTAGCCAGTACCTGACCACGTTCGATTTCTCACGTTTGATACCACGCAGCAGAACACCTACGTTCTCACCAGCACGGCCTTCGTCCAGCAGTTTGCGGAACATTTCAACGCCAGTACAGGTGAGCTTAGCAGTCTCTTTGATACCAACGATTTCAACTTCTTCGCCAACTTTGATGATACCGCGCTCTACACGACCGGTAACAACGGTACACGACCGGAGATGGAGAATACGTCTTCGATTGGCAGCAGGAACGGCTTGTCGATAGCACGTTCTGGTTCTGGGATGTAAGAATTCAGGAAGCCAGCCAGTTCGATGATTTTTGCTTCCCACTCAGCTTCGCCTTCCAGCGCTTTCAGCGCGGAACCACGAACGATAGGAGTGTCGTCGCCCGGGAAATCGTACTGAGACAGAAGTTCACGAACTTCCATTTCTACCAGTTCCAGCAGCTCTTCGTCATCAACCATGTCACATTTGTTCAGGAACACGATGATGTACGGAACGCCTACCTGACGACCCAGCAGGATGTGCTCGCGAGTCTGTGGCATAGGGCCATCAGTCGCAGCAACAACCAGGATAGCGCCATCCATCTGCGCAGCACCGGTGATCATGTTTTAACATAGTGGGCGTGCCCTGGGCAGTCTACGTGCGCGTAGTGGCGAGTCGGGGTGTCATATTCAACGTGGGAAGTGTTGATGGTGATACCACGAGCTTTTTCTTCTGGTGCGTTATCGATCTGGTCGAATGCACGAGCAGCACCGCCGTAGGGTTTAGCCAGTACGGTAGTGATTGCAGCGGTCAGGGTAGTTTTACCATGGTCAACGTGGCCGATAGTACCGACGTTGACGTGCGGTTTGGTACGTTCAAATTTTTCTTTAGACATCGATAGTCCCTCTAATACACGGATAAATCGGTGATATCACCACATCAACCAGACGATACGCCTGAACTGTTGAATGCTTTAATTTAAACGAGAGAAACGGAGGGATAAGTGAAGTGGTGCTGATACCCAGAGTCGAACTGGGACCTCACCCTTACCAAGGGTGCGCTCTACCAACTGAGCCATATCAGCACGTCTGGAGCGGGCAGCGGGAATCGAACCCGCATCATCAGCTTGGAAGGCTGAGGTAATAGCCATTATACGATGCCCGCATCCTGAAACTCGGCTACCCAGTTCTTTCTGTGCCAAAAAAAAGAGATTTCTCTCTTTCTTTGTTTGAGCTTAGTTATATTACCAACCAGCTCTGGCTTCGCAATGCTTAGCCTGAAAGTGGTGGTGGGGAAGGATTCGAACCTTCGAAGTCTGTGACGGCAGATTTACAGTCTGCTCCCTTTGGCCGCTCGGGAACCCCACCTGATGGTGCCGACTACCGGAATCGAACTGGTGACCTACTGATTACAAGTCAGTTGCTCTACCTACTGAGCTAAGTCGGCATCAAGTAGCGCGCATTCTATGGAGACCTGCGCCTTCATGCAACTAAAAAATTGCAGAAAATGTTCTATCGCTCATGTTTTGTGCACTTGCGCGTAAAAATTCAGCATAATGCTATTTTAATGAGCAAAAATAGCGTGTTCATCTACCTCACTTCCTGCTTCCACCTCTTTACCTCGTAGCCGGAGAGTGTTTCACTCTCTATAAGCAGGCTTCAGTTCCGTTTTAGTTACTTCATTCTTACTCCAGCGGGCAGAGTCGATAACAAAGAACCGCGTTTTCTCACGAAAGCGCCACTCATTTGGATTTTTTCTTCTTTTTATATTCCATCTGGTGTTAACCTCCTGCCCATTGTCCTGATTAACTGAATGTGAAGCGTCGTGCACAATCAGCGCGATAGCCATAACATGCTTATCGAGAAAACAAGAGCAAACGTTAATGACTCCTTATCTACAGTTCAATCGTAGCCAGTGGGCGGCGCTGCGTGATTCCGTGCCAATGACCCTGACTGAAGGGGAAATTACACGCTTAAAAGGTATCAACGAAGATTTATCGCTAGAAAGAAGTGGCGGAGATCTATTTGCCTTTGTCACGTTTACTGAACTTCTATATTAGTTCTAACCTCCGTCGCCAGGCGGTGCTGGAACAATTCCTCGGTACAACGGCCAGCGTATTCCTTATATCATCAGTATTGCCGGTAGCGTGGCTGTAGGTAAAAAGTACGACCGCACGTGTGCTACAGGCGCTGCTCAGCCGTTGGCCGAGCATCGCCGCGTTGAGCTCATTACAACCGATGGCTTTTGCACCCTAATGAGGTGTTAAAAGAGCGCGGATTGATGAAGAAAGGATTTCCCAGTCTTATGATATGCATCGACTGGTGAAATTCGTTTCTGATCTGAAATCAGGTGTTCCCGATGTCACTGCACCTGTTTATTCCCATCTTATTTATGATGTTATTCCTGATGGCGATAAAACAGTGACACATCCAGATATATTAATTCTGGAAGGGCTAAATGTTCTGCAAAGCGGCATGGATTATCCACATGATCCGCATCATGTATTCGTATCCGACTTTGTTGATTTCTCAATTTATGTTGATGCCCCAGAAGAGTTATTAAAGTCCGTATATCAATCGTTTCTTGAAATTCCGTGAAGGGGCATTCACCAATCCGGACTTCTTATTTCCACTACGCACAGCTTTCTAAAGAGGAAGCAATCAATGTGGCAACATCATTGTGGAATGAGATTAACCTACTGAATCTAAACGAAAATATTCTACCAACACGCGAGCGCGCTAGCTTAATTCTGACCAAAAGCGCGAATCACTCTGTTGAACAGGTTAGGCTGCGGAAATAATTGATACAAAAAAGAGCCGAGGCTCCCTTTCTTATTCTGCGCTACGCAATGAAATCTCACCGCCAACCCAAGGCTTGATGATTCCATCTTGCTCAAGTAATAATGCCCCTTGAGCATCAATGCCACGAGAAATACCGAAGATTTCTTTATCCCCAATAATTAACTTAATAGGCGGTTAATAAAGTTGTCCAATTTATCCCAGCGAGAAAGATAAGGCGCTAACCCCTCTTGTTCAAACAGATGTAATGCATCATGCAGCTCGTTAATTAACCGCGCAGCCAGAATATTCAATTGATAATGATCCAGCTTCTTGCAGGTTGATCCAACCTTGATTAATCACATCGTTTTCAACACGACGCATCACCAGATTAATGCCTGCGCCAATAACGATTTGCGCCGCATCCCCTGTTTTACCCGTAAGCTCAACCAGAATACCCGCCAATTTGCAATCGTTAAGATACAATCGTTAGGCCATTTCACGCGGACTTTATCAGCCCCAGGCTTTGCAACACTTCTGCCATCACAATCCCGATAACCAGGCTTAGGCCAATTGCCGCCGCCGGGCCTTGTTCTAAGCGCCAATACTGGAGAGATACAGGTTTGCGCCAAATGGGAAAACCATTTACGTCCGCGACGGCCACGTCCTGCCTGCTGGTACTCCGCGACACACGCATCACCAGATTGCAGTTCGCCAATTTTGTCGAGCAAATACTGGTTGGTCGAATCGATAACCGACAACACGGCAACGTTGCCATAACCCACCGCCTGACGAATACGCTCAGCTTCCAGCAAATGAATCGGCTCGGGCAGGCTGTAACCTTTGCCCGGCACGGTCAAAACATCAACACCCCAGTCTCGCAGAGTCTGGATATGCTTGTTGATAGCCGCGCGACTCATACCTAACTGTTCACCCAGCTGCTCGCCGGAATGAAAATCACCATCAGCAAGCAGGGAAATAAGCGTTAATGGCACGTGTTGTCTTTCATTTAATTACCTCAACCGCATTCACTTCACCTGTACTGCCGATAAAGCGCACTTCAGCTCCAGCCAAACGTTAAATTTCTCGCCAACCTGCTGACGAACATGATGGGCTAATTTCACGACATCACTGCTTTGTGCATTTTCGACGTTGACCAATACCAATGCTTGTTGCTGATGAACTGTAGCCCCCCCTTCGACGTGACCTTTCAACTCGCATTGGTCGATAAGCCAACCGGCTGCCAGTTGACGCTACCGTCAGGCTGTGGATAGTGCGGTGCTTTTGGGAAACTCGCTATCATAGCGTTTCTGCATATTCAGCGCTGACTACTGGGTTTTTAAAGAAACTACCCGCGTTACCATTCACTTTCGGATCCGGTAATTTGGTCATACGCATATGACATACAGAGTCAAATACATCGCGCGGAGTCACCGTTTCTGGGTCAAGACGGGTGAGATCGCCATAAGTCAGCACCGGCTGCCATATTTTTGCCAGACGGAAACCAACGGCAACAATGACGAAGCGATTCTGATAAGCATGTTTAAAGATGCTATCGCGATAGCCAAACTGGCATTCTGCGGCCGAAAGGCGCTGATGCTCACCCGTTGCCAGTTCGATGCAGTCAACATATTCGCAAACATGCTGTAGTTCGACGCCATAGGCACCGATATTTTGGATCGGAGAAGAACCCGCACAACCGGGAATCAATGCAAGATTCTCCAGACCGGCATGTTGTTATCCAGCGCAAAGCGTACCAATTGATGCCAGTTCTCCCCTGCACCAACATGTAAATGCCAGGCATCTGGCGTTTCGCTAACCGTAATCCCTTTCAGTCGGTTCAGAATAACGGTGCCGGATAGTCTTCCAGAACAGTACATTGCTGCCTTCACCTAAGATCAAAACCGGCAGCCCTTCACAGAGTAGATTGCTGCCAGGCGCTCAGTAATTGTTGTTCATTTTCAGCGCATACGATGTGTTTTGCACAATGGTCAATGCCGAAGGTATTCCAGGCTTTTAAGGAGTGGGTCATAGCTGCTTTCCTGATGCTAAATCGCCGATAGTTTACGTATCTGCTAGGGAAGGCTTGCGGTTATGTTGAGGGAAAGAAGGCTGTCGGATAGAGTAATTGCAGGCCGGATAAGGCGTTCACGCCGCCTTCCGGCGACGCTGCGCACCGCCCGTCACCGCTGATGCCACGCTTTCTGACCCGTTCCGCACACGCAAAAAAGCCCATCCGTCAGGATGGGCTTCTTCACTAATTGATGCCTGGCAGTTCCCTACTCTCGCATCGGGGAACCCACACTACCATCGGCGCTACGGCGTTTCACTTCTGAGTTCGGCATGGGGTCAGGTGGGGACCACCGCGCTACTGCCGCCAGGCAAATTCTGTTTATTAACCCGCTTTTCGCTGGTTAATTTAATCTGTAATCAAGCTGAATTTCGATGTCTCTTTCGCCAAAACATCTTCGGCGTTGTAAGGTTAAGCCTCACGGTTCATTAGTATCGGTTAGCTCAATGTATCGCTACACTTACACACCCCGACCTATCAACGTCGTAGTCTTCAACGTTCCTTCAGGACTCTCGAGGAGTCAGGGAGAACTCATCTCGGGGCAAGTTTCGTGCTTAGATGCTTTCAGCACTTATCTCTTCCGCATTTAGCTACCGGGCAATGCCATTGGCATGACAACCCGAACACCGGTGATGCGTCCACTCCGGTCCTCTCGTACTCAGCAGCCCCCTCAATTCTCCAGCGCCCACGGCAGATCAGGGACCGAACTGTCTCACGACGTTCTAAACCCAGCTCGCGTACCACTTTAAATGGCGAACAGCCATACCCTTGGGACCTACTTCAGCCCCAGGATGGTGATGAGCCGACATCGAGGTGCCAAACACCGCCGTCGATATGAACTCTTGGGCGGTATCAGCCTGTTATCCCGGAGTACCTTTATCCGTTGAGCGATGGCCCTTCCATTCAGAACCACGATCACTAAGACCTGCTTTCGCACCTGCTCGAGCCGTCACTCTCGCAGTCAAGCTAGCTTATGCCTTTGCACTAACCTCCTGATGTCCGACAGGATTAGCTAACCTTCGTGCTCCTCCGTTACTCTTCTAGGAGGAGACCGCCCCAGTCAAACTACCCACCAGACACTGTCCGCAACCCGGATTACGGGTCTACGTTAGAACACCAGCCATTAAAGGGTGGTATTTCAAGGTTGGCTCCACGCAGACTGGCGTCCACGCTTCAAAGCCTCCCACCTATCCTACACATCAAGGACCAGTGTTCGGTGTCAAGCTATAGTAAAGGTTCACGGGGTCTTCCGTCTTGCCGCGGGTACACTGCATCTTCACAGCGAGTTCAATTTCACTGAGTCTCGGTGGAGACAGCCTGGCCATCATTACGCCATTCGTGCAGGTCGGAACTTACCCGACAAGGAATTTCGCTACCTTAGGACCGTTATAGTTACGGCCGCCGTTTACCGGGGCTTCAATCACAGAGCTTCGCGTTGCCGCTAACCCCATCAATTAACCTTCCGGCACCGGGCAGGCGTCACACCGTATACGTCCACTTTCGTGTTTGCACAGTGCTGTGTTTTTAATAAACAGTTGCAGCCAGCTGGTATCTTCGACTGAGTTCAGCTCCACGAGCAAGTCGCTTCACCTACCATCAGCGTGCCTTCCCCGAAGTTACGGCACCATTTTGCCTAGTTCCTTCACCCGAGTTCTCTCAAGCGCCTTGGTATTCTCTACCTGACCACCTGTGTCGGTTTGGGGTACGATTTGATGTTACCTGATACCTACAGGCTTTTCCTGGAAGCAGGGCATTTGTTACTTCAGCACCGTAGTGCCTCGTCATCACACCTCAGCGTTAATAAGATTCCGGATTGACCTGGAACCTCCGCCTACATGCTTAAACCGGACAACCGTCGCCCGGCTAACATAGCCTTCTCCGTCCCCCTTCGCAGTAACACCAAGTACAGGAATATTAACCTGTTTCCCATCGACTACGCCTTCGGCCTCGCCTTAGGGGTCGACTCGCCTTGCCGATTAACGTTGGACAGGAACCCTTGGTCTTCCGGCGTGCGGGTTTTTCACCCGCATTATCGTTACTTATGTCAGCATTCGCACTTCTGATACCTCCAGCAAACCTCACAGTTCACCTTCAACGGCTTACAGAACGCCCCCTACCCAACAACACATAGTGTCGCTGCCGCAGCTTCGGTGCACAGTTTAGCCCCGTTACATCTTCCGCGCAGGCCGACTCGACCAGTGAGCTATTACGCTTTCTTTAAATGATGGCTGCTTCTAAGCCAACATCCTGGCTGTCTGAGCCTTCCCACATCGTTTCCCACTTAACTGTGACTTTGGGACCTCAGCTGGCGGTCGGGGTTGTTTCCCTCTTCACGACGGACGTAAGCCGCCGTGTGTCTCCCGTGATAACATTCTTCGGTATTCGTAGTTTGCATCGGGTTGGTAAGTCGGGATGACCCCCTAGCCGAAACAGTGCTCTACCCCGAAGATGAGTTCACGAGGCGCTACCTAAATAGCTTTGGGAGAACCAGCTATCTCCGGTTTGATTGGCCTTTCACCCCCAGCCACAAGTCATCCGCTAATTTTTCAACATTTAGTCGGTTGCGGTCCTCCAGTTAGTGTTACCCAACCTTCAACCTGCCCATGGCTGAATCACCGGGTTTCGGTCTATACCCTGCAACTTAACGCCCAGTTAAGACTCGGTTTCCCTCGGCTCCCCTATTCGGTTAACCTTGCTACAGAATATAAGTCGCTGACCCATTATACAAAAGGTACGCAGTCACCCCATAAAGAGGCTCCACTGCTTGTACGTACACGGTTTCAGGTTCTGTTTCACTCCCCTCGCCGGGTTCTTTTCGCCTTTCCCTCACGGTACTGGTTCACTATCGGTCAGTCAGGAGTATTTAGCCTTGGAGGATTGTCCCCCATATTCAGACAGGATACCACGTGTCCCGCCCTACTCTTCGAGTTCACAACCTGTGCATTTTGGTGTACAGGACTATCACCCTGTACATCGGTTTTTCCAGACCGTTCCACTAACACACAAGCTGATTGAGACTCTGGGCTGCTCCCCGTTCGCTCGCCGCTACTGGGGAATCTCGGTTGATTTCTTTTCCTCGGGGTACTTCAGATGTTTCAGTTCCCCGGTTCGCCTCGTTAACCTATGTATTCAGTTAACGATAGTGCAACGAATTGCACTGGGTTTCCCATTCGGACATCGCCGGCTATAACGGTTCATATCACCTTACCGACGCTTTTCGCAGATTAGCACGTCCTTCATCGCCTCTGACTGCCAGGGCATCCACCGTGTACGCTTAGTCGCTTAACCTCACAACCCGAAGATGTTCGTAAACATCATCAGTGTTGCGAAAATTTGAGAGACGAACACACCGCTATCTGTTCTTATTACGGAGAACAGACACAGTGTGTCGTTTCAATTTTCAGCTTGATCCAGATTTTTAAAGAGCAAATATCTCAAACAAGACTCGTGAGTCTGTTTTAATATGACGGTCAGCGACTTTCACTCACACATACCAGCAAGTGGCGTCCCCTAGGGGATTCGAACCCCTGTTACCGCCGTGAAAGGGCGGTGTCCTGGGCCTCTAGACGAAGGGACACTGAAGTCTCAATCGCAAGACGCCTTGCTATTTACTTTTCATCGAACAATCTGTGTGGACACTTCAACAAACGTTTCTTTAAGGTAAAGAGGTGATCCAACCGCAGGTTCCCCTACGGTTACCTGTTACCACTTCACCCCAGTCATGAATCACAAAGTGGTAAGCGCCCTCCGAAGGTTAAGCTACCTACTTCTTTTGCAACCCACTCCCATGGTGTGACGGGCGGTGTGTACAAGGCCCGGGAACGTCTTTCACCGTAGCATTCTGATCTACGATTACTAGCGATTCCGACTTCATGGAGTCGAGTTGCAGACTCCAATCCGGACTACGACATACTTTATGAGGTCCGCTTGCTCTAGCGAGGTCGCTTCTCTTTGTATATGCCATTGTAGCACGTGTGTAGCCCTACTCGTAAGGGCCATGATGACTTGACGTCATCCCCACCTTCCTCCAGTTTATCACTGGCAGTCTCCTTTGAGTTCCCGGCCGAACCGCTGGCAACAAAGGATAAGGGTTGCGCTCATTGCGGGACTTAACCCAACATTTCACAACACGAGCTGACGACAGCCATGCAGCACCTGTCTCAGAGTTCCCGAAGGCACCAAAGCATCTCTGCTAAGTTCTCTGGATGTCAAGAGCAGGAAGGTCTTCGCGTTGCATCGAATTAAACCACATGCTCCACCGCTTGTGCGGGCTCCCGTCAATTCATTTGAGTTTTAACCTTGCGGCCGTACTCCCAGGCGGTCGACTTAACGCGTTAGCTCCGGAAGCCACGCCTCAAGGGCACAACCTCCAAGTCGACATCGTTTACAGCGTGGACTCCAGGGTATCTAATCCTGTTGCTCCCCACGCTTTCGCACCTGAGCGTCAGTCTTCGTCCAGGGGGCCGCCTTCGCCACCGGTATTCCTCCAAATCTCTACGCATTTCACCGCTACACCTGAATTTACCCCTCTACGAGACTCAAGCTTGCCAGTTTCAAATGCAGTTCCCAGGTTAAGCCGGGATTTCACATCTGACTTAACAAACCGCCTGCGTGCGCTTTACGCCCAGTAATTCCGATAACGCTTGCACCCTCCGTATTACCGCGGCTGCTGGACGGAGTTAGCCGGTGCTTCTTCTGCGAGTAACGTCAATCGCTAAGGTTATTAACCTTAACGCCTTCCTCCTCGCTGAAAGTACTTTACAACCCGAAGGCCTTCTTCATACACGCGGCATGGCTGCATCAGGCTTGCGCCCGTTGTGCAATCTTCCACTGCTGCCTCCCGTAGGAGTCTGGACCGTGTCTCAGTTCCAGTGTGGCTGGTCATCCTCTCAGACCAGCTAGGGATCATCGCCTCAGGTCAGCCATTACCCACCTACTGGCTAATCCCATCTGGGCACATCCGATGGTGTGAGGCCCGAAGGTCCCCCACTTGGTCTTGCGACGTTATGCGGTATTAGCTTACCGTTTCCAGTAGTTATCCCCTCCATCGGGCAGTTCCAGACATTACTCACCCGTCCGCCACTCGTCACCCGAGAGCAAGCTCTCTGTGCTACCGTTTGACTTGCATGTGTTAGGCCTGCCGCCAGCGTTCAATCTGAGCCATGATCAAACTCTTCAATTTAAGTTTGATGCTCGTGAATTAAACTTCGTAATGAATTACGTGTTCACTCAGATACTTGGTATTCATTTTTCGTCTTGCGACGTTTAAGAATCCGTATCATTAAGTGCCCAGCACAGATTGTCTGATAAATTGTTAAAGAGCAGTGCAACGCGGCGTTAGCTCACCGTTGCGAGGTGGCGTATATTACGCTTTCCTCCTTCAGAGTCAAGCGTTTATTTTCGCTTTTCTCTGGCGGCGTTCCCGAAGGAGGCCTTCTGACCCGGCGGCTTGTTTGCCGTTGTTCCGTGTCAGTGGGAGCGCATTATAGGGAGTAATTGAGATCTCGCAAGCACAAATTATAAAAAACTTTTCGTTCGCTCACTTTCCAGGCAATACGCCGAATACATGCACTATTTGCGTGAAATACGCGCAATTTCCTGGGCAAATGCGGCTACTTGCTGCCAGTCGGTATACACCACTTCTTTACTGGTATCCGTTTCGCCGCCGGTCATCTTCATTATTAGACGAATCATCATGCGGTCGAACCAACGGTAATGCGGATACCGCAACGCGCCCGCGAATACCGCACAGGCATCCGGCTGCCAGGGAGAACGCAGCAAAAACTTACGGGTGTAGCTGTTTGTCTGTGGCGAGCGCTTCTCTGGTTTACGTGCCACCAGGTTTACCGCAAAGAACGCGCTCGGAATCGCCTGTAACGCTGCCGTGTGTTTTTTCACAAACCGGTCAAGTGCCGGATGGAAATGTCCATAACGAATCGAAGCCCCAATCACCACCCGGTCGTACAACGGCCATTCGATATCATCCGTACGATTCAAGTTCACCATCGCAGTATCGACGCCCTGCTCACTGAGCTGCGAGCAGAGATAGGCCGCTATCTCACGCGTTTGCCCATCACGGGTAGAGAAGAGAATTAATGTTTTCAACGCCAACTCCTATTACTCACGCCAGAATGTTGGGGTAAACAACACCAGCAGCGTAAAGACTTCCAAACGACCAAACAGCATATTCGCAATCAAGATCCACTTCGCCACGGGGTTCATGCTGGCAAAGTTATCCGCCACAACACCCAGACCAGGGCCAAGGTTGTTGAGTGTCGCCACCACGGAGGCGAACGCAGAGAAATCATCAACGCCAGTCGCAATGATTGCCAACATGCTAATAATGAAGACCAGCGCGTAAGCGGAGAAGAAGCCCCACACCGCCTCAAGAATACGTTCCGGCAGCGCACGGCTACCCAACTTGATACTGTAGACTGCATTCGGATGGACAAGGCGCTTCAACTCACGGTTGCCTTGCTTAAACAGCAGCAGAATACGGATGACTTTCAGACCACCGCCCGTTGAACCGGCGCAACCCCCGATAAACGCCGAGCACAGCAACAGCACAGGCAGGAACAGCGGCCAGCGGGCGATGCTGTCGGTGGTGAAACCTGCGGTAGTCGCCATCGACACCACCTGGAAAAACGCCTGGTTGAGCGTCGTCAGCGCCGAGCTATAGATGTCGTGGAACCACAGCACCAACGTACACACCACCACCAGCGTCAATTGCACACCGATAAACATGCGAAACTCAGGGTCACGCCAGTAGACCTTCAGGCTACGTCCACTCAGCAGCGAGAAGTGCAGGCCGTAGTTACACCCAGAGATAAGCAGGAAGATAGCAATAATGGTGTTAATGGTTGGGCTATCAAAAAAACCAACGCTGGCATCATGCGTTGAGAAGCCACCGATAGCGATAGTCGCGAAGCTGTGCCCAATGGCGTCAAACGCAGGCATCCCCGCAAACCAGAGCGCCAGCGCGCAGGCGACCGTCAGTAGCACATAGATAAGCCACAGGGTTTTCGCCGTTTCCGCAATACGCGGGCGCATTTTGTTGTCTTTGAGCGGCCCGGGCATTTCCGCCCGATAGAGCTGCATCCCACCGACGCCGAGGATAGGCAGAATAGCGACCGCCAACACGATTATCCCCATCCCGCCAAACCACTGAAGCATCTGGCGGTAAAAGAGAATCGCATGAGGTAGCGAGTCTAATCCCACAAGCGTCGTCGCCCCGGTGGTCGTTAAGCCAGAAAATGACTCAAAGAAAGCATCGGTGACCGTTAAGTTCGGCTGCTCGGAGAAGATAAATGGTAGCGCACCCACGCTGCCCAGTACCGTCCAGAACAGGACGACAATCAGAAAGCCTTCGCGCGATTTAAGCTCGCCCTTCTCCCGACGGTTAGGCCACCACAGCAGGGAGCCTATCGCCAGTGCCACAAAAAAGGTCTGGGTAAATGCACGCCCGGCCCCATCGCGGTAAATCAGAGCCACCAAGCCCGGGAGGATCATTGTCCCCGAAAATAAGATGACCAACAGGCCAACGATTCGAGTAATGGCACGAAAATGCATTTCCGGCGCGTCCTTTGATATTCAAAAAAGTCAGGAGGGGGATTATTCGTCAATCGCTAACAATTGCAATGAACCACGGCTAAAATCCGCCAGTCTTGCGGAAAAATCAGCCACTTTTGCCTGAGGAAGCGCCACGCGAAGCTGCACCGATGCCTGATAATCACTGGCAACTATCTGCCCTGCATATTGCCCGACTAGCGTTTCAATACCCGCTAACTGCCCGTATTCACATAACAGAGTATATTCGGTTAACGGCGTCTTGGTTTGTGTCACGAGCAGGTTGAGCGCTTGCTGCACGCCGCCACCGTACGCCTTCACCAGCCCGCCGGTCCCCAATAAGATACCGCCGTAGTAGCGCACCACTACGGCGGTGATTTCGCCAATGCCGCTGCCCATAAGCTGAGCTAGCATCGGTTTTCCGGCCGTTCCCGCAGGTTCACCATCATCCGAGAAACCAAGCTGCTGTGAATCGTTCGGCCTGCCCGCGACCCACGCCACGCAGTGGTGGCGGGCATCGGGATGTTCGGCCCTAACCGACTCGACAAACGCTTTCGCCGCATCCACCCCGTTGGTGTGCGCCAACAGGGTGATAAAACGGCTTTTCTTAATCTCTTCAACGAAGGTGACCGGCTCGGCCGGTATTCGCCAGCTGTCCATTACGCCAGTTTCAGATCACGCGTCATATTTTCGATATTGTTCTCGTGAATCACCACGTTATCTTCAATACGAATACCGCCAAACGGCTTGAGCGCTTCAATTTTCTTCCAGTTGAAGTGCTTGCTGTATTGGCCATCACGCCACGGCGCGAGCAGAGACTCGATAAAGTAGATGCCCGGTTCGATGGTCAACACCATTCCAGGCTCCAGCACACGAGTGCAGCGCAGGTACGGGTATTTAGACGGTGCGGCCAGATGCGTACCGGTATCATCCTGCATAAAGCCAGCGACATCATGAACTTGCAGGCCCAGCGGGTGACCAATACCGTGCGGCATAAATGGCCCGGTCAGGTTGTTTTCCACCATCGCCTCTTCGCTCATGTCGGTCACTATCTGATGCTTACGCAGCAGTTTAGCAATCCGCTGATGGAACTGGATGTGATATTCCACATAGCTGACGCCCGCCTTCATGGTGGAAATCAGCGCCAGTTGCTCGGCATTCACATCTTTAACCAGGTGCGCATAGTCGTTATCGCTGTGTGCCGACCAGGTACGCGTCAGGTCAGCCGCATAGCCATTATATTCAGCCCCAGCATCCAGCAAGAAGCTGCGCATTTCCGACGGAGCGCGATGATCCAGCTTGGTATAGTGCAGCACAGCGGCATGTTCATTCAGCGCCACAATGTTGCTGTACGGTACATCGGTGTCGCGGTGGCCGGTCGCTGTCAGGTAGGCAAGATTGATATCAAACTCGCTCATCCCAGAACGGAACGCCTCTTCCGCCGCATGGTGGCCATTAACGGCCATTTTCTGCGCCTCACGCATACACGCCAGTTCATAATCCGTTTTATAGGCGCGATAGTAGTGCAGGTAGTCAATCACCCCTTTCGGGTTGATGTTGTTTGCCGCGATGTCTAAGCCCAGCGCACGTTCCGGTACTGGGCCGATATAACCGATATTGCCGCGCTCCGCAGGCAGTTGGCTGCCAATGCCATCGGCTTTTGGCAACGCAATAACGTCAATTTCTTCTGTCCAGAACGACGTCGGCAGCGGCTCAACGTTGTGCCAGTAATCTACCGGCAGGTAGAACCACAGCTTCGGTTTGTTGACGCCATCCACCAGCAGCCAGCAGTTCGGTACTTGGGTTACCGGAACCCAGGCTTTAAATTGTGGGTTGACCTTGAATGGGTACGGGTGGTCATCCAGAAAAACATTAATCAACTCGCCGGAGTGGATAAGCAGCGCATCAAGCTTAAAACGCTCAAGTGCGTTACGCGCCCGCTCTTGTAAGGTAACAATATGATTTTTATATAGTGCGGCCAGAGATTCCATCATTTACCCTTCTGATTTTTTTGCTCTCAAGTCCCCGCATATTAGCACACCTCTTACACCCTGCGTGATTTCCACCGGGCGTGATCCGACCAGCAAATATTTAAAGTCTCATTTGCATTTATTTAACACAAAATACACACTCCATCTTATCTGGTAAGACCAGATCACTTTGCTGGATTCAGGAGACTGACATGCTCTACAAAGGCGACACCCTGTACCTCAACTGGCTGGAAGATGGCATTGCCGAACTGGTGTTCGATGCTCCAGGCTCAGTTAACAAGCTCGATACCGCAACCGTAGCCAGCCTCGGCCAGGCTCTCGACGTCCTCGAAAAACAAAAAGATCTGAAAGGCCTGCTACTGCGATCTGAAAAGGCAGCTTTTATTGTCGGCGCGGATATCACCGAATTCCTTTCGCTGTTCCTGGTGCCTGAAGAGCAGTTCAGCCAGTGGCTGCATTTTGCCAACAGCGTATTTAACCGACTGGAAGATTTACCCGTCCCGACCCTTTCCGCTATCAACGGTTACGCACTGGGCGGCGGCTGCGAATGCGTACTGGCGACCGACTATCGCTTAGCCACGCCGGATTTACGCATCGGCCTGCCGGAAACCAAGCTGGGCATCATGCCGGGCTTTGGTGGCTCTGTCCGTATGCCACGCCTGCTGGGTGCTGACAGCGCACTGGAAATCATCGCCGCCGGTAAAGATGTTGGCGCGGAATACGCGCTGAAAATCGGCCTGGTCGATGGCGTAGTCAAACCAGAGAAACTGGTTGCAGGCGCGCTGGCGGTACTGCGTCAGGCGATTAACGGCGACCTCGACTGGAAAGCCAAGCGTCAGCCAAAACTTGAGCCGCTCAAGCTCAGCAAGATTGAAGCCACCATGAGCTTCACCATCGCGAAAGGCATGGTAATGCAGACGGCAGGTAAACACTATCCCGCCCCTATCACTGCCGTAAAAACCATTGAAGCGGCGGCGCGTTTTGGCCGTGAAGAAGCGCTAAATCTGGAAAATAAAAGTTTTGTCCCACTGGCTCATTCTAATGAGGCCCGTGCGCTGGTTGGTATTTTCCTCAACGACCAATACGTCAAAGGTCAGGCGAAGAAACTGACCAAAAACACTGAACCACCAAAATATGCCGCCGTGCTGGGCGCGGGCATCATGGGTGGCGGGATTGCTTACCAGTCAGCCTGGAAGGGCGTGCCGGTTATCATGAAGGATATCAGCGAAAAATCGCTAACTCTCGGCATGACAGAAGCCAGCAAGCTGCTCAACAAACAGTTAGAGCGCGGCAAGATTGACGGCCTGAAGATGGCAGGCGTCATTTCCACCATTCAGCCAACGCTAGATTACGTCGGTTTCGAACGCGTTGATGTGGTGGTTGAAGCGGTAGTGGAAAACCCGAAAGTGAAAAAAGCGGTGCTGGCGGAAACCGAGCAGAAAGTACGCCCGGATACCGTACTGGCCTCTAACACGTCAACCATTCCAATTGGCGAGCTGGCGGATGCCCTTGAGCGCCCGGAAAACTTCTGCGGGATGCACTTCTTCAACCCCGTACACCGTATGCCACTGGTTGAGATTATTCGCGGCAAGAAAACCTCGGAAAGCACTATCGCCAAAGTGGTCGCCTGGGCGAGCAAAATGGGTAAAACCCCCATCGTCGTTAACGACTGCCCAGGTTTCTTCGTTAACCGCGTGCTGTTCCCTTACTTTGCCGGTTTCAGCCAGTTGCTGCGCGACGGCGCAGACTTCCGCAAAGTCGATAAAGTGATGGAGAAACAGTTCGGCTGGCCGATGGGCCCGGCTTACCTGCTCGACGTTGTAGGGATTGATACCGCGCATCACGCCCAGGCCGTTATGGCGGCAGGTTTCCCACAGCGGATGCAGAAAGATTACCGTGATGCCATCGACGCGCTGTTTGACGCCAGCCGTTACGGGCAGAAAAACGGCCTCGGTTTCTGGCGCTATAAAGAAGACAGCAAAGGCAAACCGAAGAAAGAAGAAGATCCGGCGGTGGATGGCCTGCTGGCTGATGTCAGCCAGCCCAAGCACGACTTCAGCGATGACGAGATTATTGCCCGCATGATGATCCCAATGGTCAACGAAGTGGTGCGTTGCCTTGAAGAAGGCATTATCGCAAGCCCTGCTGAAGCCGATATGGCGCTGGTTTATGGCCTCGGTTTCCCTCCGTTCCACGGCGGCGCATTCCGCTGGCTGGATACGCTCGGCAGCGCGAAGTATCTCGATATGGCGCAGCAGTATGAGCACCTCGGCCCGCTGTATCACGTTCCGGCGGGTCTGCGCGACAAAGCGCGTCATAACGAAGCGTATTATCCCCCGGTTGAGCCAGCCCGCCCGGCTGGTGAGCTGAAAACGGCTTAAGGAGTCACGATGGAACAGGTAGTGATTGTTGATGCAATTCGTACCCCAATGGGCCGCTCCAAAGGGGGCGCATTCCGTAATGTGCGTGCAGAAGATCTCTCCGCGCACCTGATGCGCAGCCTGCTGGCGCGCAATCCGGCGCTGGATGCGGCGTCTATCGACGACATTTACTGGGGCTGTGTGCAGCAAACGCTGGAGCAGGGCTTTAACATCGCCCGCAACGCCGCGCTGCTGGCGGAAATCCCTCATTCCGTTCCGGCGGTAACCGTCAACCGTCTGTGTGGTTCTTCCATGCAGGCGCTGCACGATGCCGCGCGCATGATAATGACCGGCGACGCGCAGGTGTGCCTGGTCGGCGGCGTAGAGCACATGGGCCACGTGCCGATGAGCCACGGTGTGGATTTCCATCCAGGAATGAGCCGCAATGTCGCCAAAGCCGCAGGCATGATGGGGCTGACGGCGGAAATGCTCTCCCGTATGCACGGTATCAGCCGCGAAATGCAGGACGCTTTTGCCGCACGCTCCCACGCTCGTGCCTGGGCGGCGACGCAATCGGGCGCCTTCAAAAATGAAATAATTCCAACCGGCGGCCACGATGCAGACGGCGTGCTGAAACAGTTTAATTACGATGAAGTTATCCGCCCGGAAACAACCGTAGAAGCGCTCTCGACGCTGCGACCCGCTTTCGACCCTGTAACGGGGACAGTGACTGCCGGAACCTCGTCGGCGCTGTCCGATGGTGCTTCCGCCATGTTAATCATGAGTGAAAGCCGCGCCCGCGCGCTGGGGTTAACGCCTCGCGCTCGTATTCGTTCAATGGCGGTTGTTGGCTGTGACCCTTCCATCATGGGATACGGCCCGGTTCCGGCTTCAAAACTGGCGCTGAAAAAAGCCGGGCTGACGACCAGCGATATCGATTTGTTTGAAATGAACGAAGCGTTTGCCGCGCAGATCCTGCCATGTATTAAAGATCTGGGGCTGATGGAGCAGATTGACGAGAAGATCAACCTCAACGGCGGGGCGATCGCGCTGGGCCACCCGTTAGGGTGTTCCGGTACGCGTATCAGTACCACTCTGTTGAACCTGATGGAACGCAAAGACGCCCAGTTTGGCCTGGCGACAATGTGTATCGGTTTAGGTCAGGGGATCGCGACGGTTATCGAGCGCGTATAAAAATACGCCCCGACAATGCAAACGCAGCGTCGGGGCTGGTATATCTCTAGGCCGGATAAGACGCGTTAGTGTCGCCATCCGGCATAACAACAAAGTTTAGTTGCCGTTCTTCCCGCCTGTCAGGGGCGGGTTTTTTACACACTATCTATCAGATAAACGCAAACGCATCGCCGAACAGGCGGTCTTCACGCGCCTGACGTTCATTACAGAACAGGTCGCGAGCGATTTTCGCCATCTCAAAACGACCGGCGATATAAATATCGTGATTCGCCAGCGTGCCGTAATCCTGCAATACCGCCGTTAACACCGTACCAGAGCGCCCACGCCAATCGTCTTCCGGCTGCTCAACCACGGGCACTACGCGCAGATTCGGGTGATTCACCGACAGCGCTTCCAGCTCGGAAAGGTCGTAAAGGTGTTTCTCTTCACGGCCACCCCAGTAAATCGCCACATCGCGATTCGGGTTGCGCGCCAGCGCAGTCAGCAGAATAGAACGCACGTAGGAGAAGCCCGTACCACCGGCAATCAGCACCAGTGGGCGATCGTCTTCTTCACGTAGCCAGGCTTCACCGTGGGGAATATCCACCACCACTTCGCGCTCTTTCAGGATTCTGTCCATCACGGCCATAGCGTACAGATTCAGCTCAGACGCACCAATATGCAGCTCGATAAACGCCTGTTCATCTGGCGTAGAGGCCATCGAGAACGGACGCTTGTCGCGCTCGTCCATCACCACCATCAGATACTGCCCGGCACGAAATGAGAAGGCCGCTTCGGGCACTAAACGAACGCGATATACCGTATCGGTAATGGCGTCCACCGAGGTCACTTTACAGCTTAAGGTTGTCATGCGCTCCCTCTGTCGGGTCTTATCCCCCTCCGAATCCGCGTTGCAGAAGCGTAGACCGCGTCTCTGCTGACCGATTATTCAGGGGATGTCTTTATTATTTATCGTCGGAAAAAATGGCCAGCTCGTCCCAGATTTCATCGATACGCGCCGTAACAGCGGGATCTTTCTTGATAGGACGGCCCCATTCGCGCTGGGTTTCCCCAGGCCATTTGTTGGTGGCATCCAGCCCCATTTTCGACCCCAGGCCAGAAACCGGCGAGGCGAAGTCCAGATAATCAATCGGCGTGTTCTCCACCAGTACCGTATCCCGCGCGGGATCCATACGAGTGGTAATCGCCCATATCACATCGTTCCAGTCACGAGCGTTCACGTCATCATCGCAGACAATCACGAATTTTGTGTACATGAATTGCCGCAAAAACGACCATACGCCCATCATTACGCGTTTTGCATGTCCGGCATACTGTTTTTTGATGGTGACTACCGCGAGGCGGTACGAGCACCCTTCCGGCGGCAGATAGAAATCCACAATTTCCGGGAATTGTTTTTGTAAGATTGGCACAAAGACTTCATTCAACGCCACCCCCAGTACTGCCGGTTCATCCGGTGGGCGACCAGTGTAAGTGGAGTGATAAATTGCGTCTTCGCGCTGAGTAATATGCGTGACGGTAAATACCGGGAAGTTGTCCACTTCATTGTAGTAACCGGTATGGTCACCGTATGGGCCTTCCGCCGCCATTTCACCCGGCTCAATGTAACCTTCGAGCACAATCTCTGCGCTGGCGGGCACTTCGAGATCGTTGGAGACGCACTTCACCACTTCGGTTTTCGTGCCGCGCAACAGGCCTGCGAAAGCGTATTCGGAGAGCGTATCCGGCACTGGCGTGACCGCGCCAAGAATAGTGGCAGGATCTGCCCCAAGCGCCACCGCAACCGGAAAACGTTCGCCCGGATGTGCCGCGCACCACTCCTGGAAATCCAGCGCACCGCCACGGTGCGACAGCCAGCGCATAATCAGTTTATTTTTGCCAATCACCTGCTGGCGATAAATGCCCAGATTCTGCCGCTCTTTATGCGGGCCACGAGTGACCGTCAGCCCCCAAGTGATTAGCGGTGCGGCGTCTTCTGGCCAACAGGTCATCACCGGAATACGAGACAAATCGACGTCATCACCCGAGATAATTTTTTGCTGGCAAGGCGCACCGCGCAGGCGTTTGGTCGGCATGTTCAACACCTGCTTAAACTGCGGCAGTTTATCGAACAGATCGCGGAATCCTTTTGGCGGCTCAGGCTCTTTCAAAAAGGCTAAAAGTTTACCCACTTCACGCAACGCACTGACATCTTCCTGCCCCATGCCAAGCGCCACGCGCTTAGGCGTGCCAAACAGGTTACACAGCACCGGCATCGAATAGCCTTTGGGGTTTTCAAACAACAGCGCCGGGCCGCCAGCACGCAGGGTGCGAGCGGCAATTTCGGTAATTTCCAGATGGGGATCAACCGGGAGGCTAATACGTTTTAGTTCGCCCTGCTGTTCGAGTAATGTCAGAAAGTCACGTAAGTCATGGTATTTCATGGGGTAATTATCGGCCTCCTGGTAAGCGCCTCATTATACGGCGAATGGTTCCGCGATGCTGTCTTTTTGTTAAATTTGCGTAAATTAAAGCAGTAATAATCAACATCGCGATTTGGTCGTACTTTTGCTATGCTTTCGCGCTAAACAGCGGAAATAGGTCATTATGCAAGCTTGGTATTTACTGTACTGCAAACGCGGGCAACTTCAGCGTGCTCGGGAACATCTTGAACGGCAGGCGGTTAATTGTCTGACGCCGATGATCACCCTGGAGAAAATGGTGCGCGGTAAGCGTACTTCAGTCAGTGAGCCATTGTTCCCAAACTATCTGTTTGTGGAATTTGACCCCGAAGTTATCCATACCACCACTATCAATGCAACCCGTGGTGTTAGCCATTTTGTCCGTTTTGGTATGCATCCGGCAACGGTTCCTTCATCGGTTATCCATCAGCTTTCTATCTATAAGCCGCAAGATGTGACCGACCCAGAAACGCCATATCCTGGCGACAGCGTGGTTATCACCGAAGGCGCATTTGAAGGGCTGAAAGCCATCTTTGCAGAGCCAGACGGCGAAGCACGCTCTATGCTGCTGCTTAACCTGCTGAATAAACAGATTAAGCAGAGTGTCAAAAACACCGACTTCCGTAAAGCCTAATCTAAAAGTCGATACTAAACATCCGCTTAACGTTGTTGTCGGTCACGGTTTCCAGCCATTGGGCCTCTTCGCCACGCCATTGTGCGACGCGCGCCAAAATATGTGCGACATACGCCGGTTCATTACGTCGCGACGCCGGTTTTGGCGTCATATCGCGCGGTAACAGGTACGGTGCGTCCGTTTCCAACAACAGGCGGTCGGCTGGAATCATCGGTAACAGCTCACGCAATTCCAACCCGCGACGCTCGTCGCAAACCCAACCGGTAATACCGATAGACAGCCCACGATCAAGACACGCCTGCGCTTCATCGCGTGTACCGGTAAAACAGTGCAGCACCGCACCCGGCAGGTGATCCAGCCACGGTTCCAGCAATGCCAGGAAACGGTCATGCGCATCCCGACAGTGTAAAAATACCGGCATTCCCAGTTCTGCCGCCATCGCCAACTGCGCGCTGAACGCAGTCTCCTGCTCGTCTGGGGTTGAGAAGTTACGGTTAAAATCGAGGCCGCATTCACCAATCGCCACCACCTCGGATTTATTCGCCAACGCATAAATGGCCTCTGCCACCGTTGGCGACCAGCTACTGCTGTCGTGCGGGTGAACGCCAGCGGTAGACCAGCATCCAGCAAAGCGCGCGGCCAGCTGCTGCGCCTCTTCGCTTTCATGGCGGTTAGTTCCGGTCAGTAACATGCCGTGTACGCCCGCAGCCTGTGCTCTGACGACAACATCATCGCGATCGCGGGAAAACTGCGAACTGGTCAGGTTGACTCCGATATCAAACATCCTACCCCCCCATATGAAAACCGCCCTAACGGGCGGTTGGTTATTCTTCTGTTTCTTCGGCTTGCGCGTCTTCATCACGCGTCGATCGTTTCCCGGCGTAGAAGCGAGAGAAGAAGACCCCCACTTCAAACAAACAATACATCGGGATAGCCAACAGCGTTTGCGAGAACACATCCGGCGGCGTCAACAACATACCGACCACGAATGCGCCAACCAGCACATACGGGCGCTTTTTACGTAGGTCATCCGGCGTGGTCACACCCACCCAGCAGAGCAGGACGATAGCGACCGGCACTTCGAACGAGACACCAAAAGCGATAAACAGCGACATGACAAAGTCGAGGTAACTCTTGATATCCGTAGACACCAGCACCCCTTCCGGCGCGGTGTGCGTCAGGAAGCCAAACGCCAGTGGGAACACCACAAAGTAGGCGAACGCCATGCCGATATAAAACAGCAAGGTGCTGGACACCAACAATGGTACTACCAGCCGGCGCTCATGCCTGTACAGTGCGGGTGCCACAAAAGCCCAAACCTGGTACAAAATGACCGGCGCGGACAGGATCAGCGAAACCATAAAGGTCAGCTTGATTGGCGTGAAAAACGGCGATGCAACGTCGGTGGCGATCATCGTCGCGCCCAACGGCATCTGTTTTATCAGTGGCGCTGATACCAGTTGGTAGATATCATTGGCGAAATAGACCAATGCCAGAAAAATAACGATGACCGCAATAATGCAGTTGAGCAGGCGCTTACGCAGCTCAATCAAATGAGCGATCAGCGGTTGGGTATCTTCTACGCTCATGGTTACGGTTTATCACTCGATGCGGGGGATGAATCAGTCACGGTGGCCGCAGACGCATTGGCTTTCTCTACGGGTTTAACCACCTCAGCTTCCTGCGCCGGAGATTCAGCGGATTGCGCCACCGGCTCATCGGTATACGCCGTCTGCGGTTTTTCCGTTGCCGGTTGCACAGCCTCTTTGTCCTTAGCCGCAGGGTTATGGATAGTATTGGCCTCGTCACTCGCCTTTTCAGGGTCATGCATTGAGTAGGAACGCTTCATTGACTCGGCTGCTTCGCGCAGTTCGTCCATCGAAGCCTTCAACTCCGGCGTTAGGGTATCCAGACTCGCTTTCTCCACTTTTTTCAGGCTGTCCTGAAATTCCTGGAGTTTAAGCTCCTGCGTCAGCTCATTTTGCACGGTTGTTGCCAGAGAGCGCAGCGCACGAATCCAGCCCACAACCGTTTTCACCGCCACCGGTAGGCGTTTTGGCCCTAATACAATAAGGCCAATCACGAATACCAGCAGTAGTTCACTGAAACCAATATCAAACACGAATTACACCTGCTCGTTGTCGTGGCGTTTCGCTTCGTCTTTCTTCGCACTTTCCTGCTTATCAGTAATTGATTTTGCAGTGAAATCTGCATCCTGGTTGGCTTTATCTTTTGACTCGTCTTCATCACCCATGGCTTTTTTAAAGCCTTTGATGGACGCGCCTAAATCCGATCCCAGCGAGCTCAGCTTTTTAGTCCCGAAAAGCAGAACCACGATAACGACGATAATCAGCAACTGCCAAATACTAATACCACCCATACAAGTTCCTCTGATAGATGATGAAATAATCAGCGCGCATTATACGTTATGCAGCGCCATGTTAGCGATGCATAATTCACCGCGTCTTCCGCCACCCTGCGAACCATACCACCAGCCCTCCGGCCATAAGCCATGCGGGTGTCAGCCCCCACTCAGGGCGATTAATCAGTAATACCGTACCGCTCAGGAGTAAAACCGCACCTATACCAAAGAGATATCGTGACTGCCCCTGACGAGTGCGATGCGTGACCATCTCCTGCGAAAGCTTCTCAAGACTGCTCTGCACCTGCTTACTCTGACGTAAGCTGTCGTACACCAGTTCCGGTAATTCCGGCATTTTCTCAATCCAGAACGGCGCTTTGTCTTTCAACGCCCGGAACAGCGCAGGCAGGCCCATCTGATCTTTCAACCATGATTCCAGGAAAGGCTTCGCCGTCTTCCATAAATCTAACTGAGGATAGAGCTGGCGTCCCACCCCTTCTACGTAAAGTAATGTCTTTTGTAACAACACCAACTGCGGCTGCACTTCCATATTGAAGCGGCGCGCGGTGTTAAACAGGTTCAGCAGCACGTGACCAAAGGAGATTTCAGCCAGTGGTTTTTCAAAAATCGGCTCACACACGGTGCGGATAGCAAACTCAAACTCTTCTACGTTGGTATCCGGCGGAACCCAGCCAGAATCGACGTGCAGCTCTGCAACCTTGCGATAATCTCGGTTAAAGAAGGCGATAAAGTTTTCCGCCAGATAGCGTTTATCGTCCTTGTTCAACGAGCCGACAATCCCGCAGTCAATGCCGATATACTGTGGGTCTTCCGGGTGCTCATAGCTAACAAAAATATTGCCAGGGTGCATGTCGGCATGGAAGAAGCTGTCGCGGAATACCTGGGTGAAAAACACCTGCACGCCACGTTCAGCCAGCAGTTGCATATTGGTATTTTGCTTTTTCAGCGTCTCGATGTCCGACACCGGAATACCGTAAATACGCTCCATCACCAGCATATCAACGCGGCAATAGTCGGAGTAAATCTCCGGCACATACAGCATCGGGCTGTCTTCAAAGTTGCGACGCAGTTGAATGGCGTTAGCCGCTTCGCGCAGCAGATTCAGCTCGTCGAGCAGCGTTTTCTCGTAGTCGCGCACCACTTCAACCGGGCGCAGACGACGACCATCCGGCAGCAGGCGAGGAACCCAACGCGCCAGACGGTAAATCAGTTTCATGTCGGCTTTGATAATAGGCAAAATATCGGGGCGGATAACTTTGATCACCACCTCTTTGCCGTTCTCTTTCAGGCGCGCCGTGTGCACCTGCGCAATCGACGCCGATGCCAGCGGTTCAATATCAAAATCATCAAACCAGCTTTCAACCGGAATATCGCCCATCGACTTTTCGATTTGCTGCTTCGCCAGTTTGCCGTCAAATGGAGCGACTCTGTCCTGCAACATAATCAGTTGATCGGCGATTTGTGGCGGGAAGAGGTCACGACGCGTAGAGAGCATCTGGCCGAATTTGATCCACACAGGGCCAAGCTCTTGCAACGCTAAACGCAGACGTTCGCCCAGCAATTTATCCTTATGGCGGTTCGGCATCCAGAACAACAGCCGACGGCCAAAACGCAGCGGCAGCGTAATACGCATTTTGGGAATAAGCTCATCAAGCCCGTAACTCAAAAAGGTGCGGATGATAAAATACAGTCGCCGTAATTCTCCTGGCGTCATTTGCCCTCCAGGTTTTCCAGCCGTTTAGTCAGTGCCGCCAGCTCGCGCTCAACTGCCGTTGTCTCTTCTGCAAACCACGCCACTTCCAGCGCGCCGGGAGCTAAACGCCACTCTTCGGTCAGGGTTTCTGCCACGTAGCGCTGCTGGCGCGCCAGTCCATGCTGTATAAATGCCGCGCCGCCGCGCAACACTTTACTGATGCCTTCTGCGGCGATATCGCCGGTGTAGGGAGCCAATAGCTCGGCGGGATCAAACTCGGCGAGATCGGCAAGCGACACCAGGTTTTGCACGACCTGGAGATCACCTTGCACTTCAAGATCGTTATTGCGGATAAGCGCCGTAAGCTGCTGGCGATTGCGCAGTTGTGGCAATACGCTCGCGCGGGTAATAACGGTGCAGTCTGCCTCGCCTTCCCATGCGCCCAGCACGTCAACCTGGCGCTCACTAAAGACCAGCACCAGCGGTGAGGAAAACTCTTTCAGCTCAACGCGTAATACTTTTCCGATAAGGCGCTGACGCGCAGGCTTTAATGCCTTTTCACGCCACAAAAGCGTATTAATGGCAGTCTCAATGCTGCCAGTCACTAAGGGTTTTAAAGGCATAGCGGCCCCTCTAATCAGAATTTATAGCCGCGGTGCAGCGCGACAATCCCTGCCGTCAGGTTGAAGTACTCAACGTTTTCCAGCCCGGCGTTCTGCATCATCTCTTTCAGCGTGTCTTGATCCGGGTGCATACGTATAGACTCTGCCAAATAGCGGTAGCTTTCGGCGTCATTCGCTACCAGTTCGCCAATGCGCGGCAGAATGTGGAATGAGTATGCGTCGTAGGCTTTGCTCAGCGGGTCGATAACCGGTTTGGAAAATTCGAGCACCAGCAGGCGTCCACCTGGTTTCAGCACGCGATACATAGAGCGCAGCGCTTTGTCTTTGTCGGTCACATTACGCAGGCCGAACGAGATGGTGATGCAGTCAAAAGTGTTATCCGGGAACGGCAGCGCTTCGGCATTGGCCTGCACATATTCCACGTTACCGACTACCCCGATATTGCGCAGCTTTTCGCGGCCCATTTTCAGCATCGAGTCGTTAATGTCAGCCAGCACCACGCGCCCGGTTTCACCGACCATACGCGAGAATTTCGCCGTCAGGTCGCCCGTGCCACCCGCCAGATCGAGAATGGTCTGTCCACGGCGCACGCCGCTGCAATCAATGGTAAAACGCTTCCATAGACGATGGATCCCGAATGACATGAGATCATTCA
This sequence comes from Kluyvera fluvialis, assembly GCF_059725275.1. Classification (NCBI taxonomy): domain Bacteria; kingdom Pseudomonadati; phylum Pseudomonadota; class Gammaproteobacteria; order Enterobacterales; family Enterobacteriaceae; genus Kluyvera; species Kluyvera fluvialis. The sequence goes on from NZ_AP046142.1 coordinate 4,681,984, forward strand.
TTACATCGTATTTTGCGGCTACAGAATGGAATACATGCGCCACCATGTCTGCTTTCTGTGATTTGGCAATTGTTTGAAAGCCAAAGTGCGTCGTTTCTTGTGAATCCTCAACCATCTCAATGCCTGCTTGCTTATCAAGAAAATGTTCATGGAGTGTAACAGATTGGGCGCAATTGCCCTACGATTCCACCCCGTTACGGATTATCCGCGCTCGGCGGCTAGCGGATTATCATCGTGGGTATCGCTGTCGTCACGCAGACGAAAATCATCATCCTGCGCTGTCGCTTGCTCGACGAGATCTGGGTTAATCTCGCGCTTAACTTCCACCCCTAAGTGGCGGAATGCCTCGGCTTGCACCAGCAAATTACCGCGCCCGGAGGTGAGTTTTTTCATCGCCTGGCGGTAGTTATCCTGCGCTTTGTCCAGGCTTTGGCCTATTGCCGACATGTCATCAACGAACAGGCGCATTTTGTCATATAAGCGGCTGGCACGCTCTGCGATATGTTGCGCATTACGGCTTTGATGCTCATAGCGCCAGAGGTTTGCAATGGTGCGCAGCGCAACCAGTAGCGTGGTAGGGCTAACCAGCATAATGTTATTTTTTAGCGCTTCGCTAATCAGCTCAGGCTGCCTGTCCAGCGCCAGCAAAAAGGCGGGTTCAACGGGGATAAACATCAGGACATAGTCCAGAGAACGCAGCCCGGGTAGCTGATGGTAGTCTTTCCGCCCCAGTAGACGAATATGGTTGCGCACCGCCGCAATATGCTCCTGCAATGCCGCTTCGCGGGTGTAGTCGTCTTCTGCGTTAAAGTAGCGCTCGTAGGCCACCAGCGTCATTTTGGCGTCCACTACCACATCTTTGCGATGCGGTAAGCGCACGATGACATCGGGCTGCATCCGGGAGTTGCCGTCGGTAGTAATACTAACCTGGGTTTCGTACTCGTGGCCTTCCCGCAGCCCAGACGCTTCCAGCACGCGGGTGAGTACCACCTCGCCCCAGTTGCCCTGAGTTTTGTTATCGCCTTTCAACGCCCGCGTTAAGTTGACCGCTTCCTGCGCCATTTGCGCGTTCAGTTGCTGAAGATTACGAATCTCATGCGCCAGCGTGTGGCGTTCGCGCGCTTCCTGACCAAAACTCTCCTGAACTTGGCGGCGAAAACCGTCTAGCTGCTCGCGCAGCGGCGTCAGCAGGCCATGCAGGCTCTGCCGGTTTTGCTCATCAACGCGCCGGTTGCTCTGCTCAAAAATACGGTTGGCGAGGTTTTCGAACTGTTCGCTCAGGCGCTGCTCGCTATTGAGCATCAGACGGTATTTTTCATCGCCGTGCTGCCGTGTCGTCTCCAGAAGCGTTGTGACTTCACGCAAGTCAACTTCCAGCGAGGAGTTAATCTCCCGCAGGTTACGCAGCTCGTTATTAAGCAGCTCACACTCTTCACGCCAGTGCGCGTTCTGGGCGATTTGCTGCTTTGCGGCGCTCAGTTCGCCATAGATATCACGCTCTTCCGCCAGTTGTTCGGCCCGCTGCTGCGCCACGCGATAGCTCGCCGCCAGCCAGCCAATCGCCACGCCTGCCAGCGCCACCAACGCATAAATCACCACGGCAATATCCACAATGCCTCCTGCTTAAACCTACTATCAGCACAAAATAGAATTGTGCTGTATAAACGTCCAGTTTTAAAGCAGTTTCCTGCGAGCATCTACGCAAAAAGAAAAAGGCCGAACAAGTCGGCCTTTTTTGATGAAAAGCAGAATTACAGCAGGCGGCGCGCTGCTTCCACCACGATTTTCACCGCGTGGCTTTCCGTTTTCTTCATCGTCTCAGCGTTAGGAATTTCCTGCTGGGTACGGTTCACGATAACACCGGCAACCATCCCGGCGCGCAGGCCCTGGCTGGAGCACATGGTCAGCAGCGTTGCTGATTCCATTTCGTAGTTCATCACGCCCATCGACTGCCACTCTTCCATGGAGCCTTTAAAGCGGTTAACCACGCGACCAGAGAAGGTGTCGTAGCGTTCCTGGCCTGGATAGAAGGTGTCTGAAGACGCAGTTACGCCCACGTGAGTGGTCGCGCCAACGGATTTCGCCGCTTCAACCAGTGCGGTAGTACACGCGAAGTCTGCTACCGCTGGGTATTCCATTGGTGCAAAGTGCAGGCTCGCGCCATCAAGACGGACGGATGCCGTCGTGACCAGCACATCACCCACATTAATGTTCGGCTGAATAGCGCCGGTCGTGCCAACACGCAGGAAGGTGCGGATGCCGAGCTGAGCCAGTTCTTCAACCGCGATAGACGTCGATGGGCCGCCGATACCGGTAGAACAAACAATCACTGGCTTGCCATCAAGCTCTGCACGCCAGGAGGTGAATTCACGATGAGATGCCAGTTTTACCGGCTTTTCCATCAGCGCGGCGATCTTTTCCACACGCTCCGGGTCACCGGGGACGATTGCCAGCGTAGCCCCTTGTAAATCGTTTTTAGTGAGGCCGAGATGAAAAACATCAGACTTGGACATAAAGAACTCCTCTGTGGTTCAGTTTTGTCAGAAGAAGCAAAAATGTACTTTATAGAAGACCACAACTCTTTTTCGTGATTACCATCACTAAGAATTAAAAATGTTACATTAAATTTCGCGCAATTAGTGAGTTACATCACATTAACAAGTTATTGTTATTACCTGCTGCACAAAAATACGCCGCATTCAGGCACTGTGATTCGGCTATGAGTTCATTAAAAGGGTACGGAGAATGCCATGACAATCAACAAACAACCCGGATTTGCACCTGCTGCTTCGCCTCATGCCACGACCGCCGTTCATACGCCCGACGAGACCATCGCGGCGGGAGAAACGTCGATTCCTTCTCAAGGTGAGATGCTCCCAGCCTTTTACGCACAGCCAAAACATCGCGATGCGCCTCTACCGGTAATCATCGTAGTGCAGGAGATTTTTGGCGTCCATGAGCACATTCGTGATATTTGCCGTCGTTTAGCGCTGGAGGGGTATCTGGCGGTCGCGCCGGAGCTGTATTTCCGCGAGGGCGATCCAAATGATTATGCCGATATTCCTTCACTTTTCAGCGGGCTGGTCACAAAAGTGCCCGATGCCCAGGTGCTGGCCGATCTCGATCACGTGGCAAATTGGGCCGCGCGCAACGGCGGTGATGCCAGCCGTTTGTCGATAACCGGTTTTTGCTGGGGCGGGCGAATTGCATGGCTGTACGCCGCACACAACCCGCAGTTAAAAGCGGCGGTGGCCTGGTATGGACGTCTGCTGGGTGACAAAACGTTAAATAACCCGAAGCATCCGGTCGATGTCGCAGTCGATCTCAGCGCGCCAGTGCTGGGTTTATACGGTGGGCAAGATACCGGTATTCCGCTTGAGTCAGTAGAAACCATGCGCCAGGCGCTGCGAGCCGCCAATGCGACAGCGGAAATCGTAGTATACCCGGACGCTGGTCATGCGTTTAATGCCGATTACCGCGCGAGCTATCACCAGGAGTCGGCGCAAGATGGCTGGCAGAGGATGCTGGCGTGGTTCGCGCAATACGCTGGGAAAAAAGCCTAACTTCGCAACGCCGCTTTTATCATGGCGGCGTTTTCCCCTCATGCTGCGCCGCAGCATTTCTTATATTTTTTGCCGCTACCGCACGGGCAAGGATCGTTACGAGAGATATCCACCGGCGCTTTTCGCGCCTCTTGCGCCAGCCATGACATAATCGCCGAGGCCGGATAGCCATTCTCCAGTAATTGCTGGCAAACATTCATATACGGCGCAATATGCTGGAAAAAATGCTTATAGCCCGCGCATAAATAGTTATGCCCCGGCAGGCCACCTGGCGAAACGGAAAAGCGGTGTTTGGGGCAGCCGCCGTGGCAGGCAAAGCGGAAGTCACAGCGCTGGCAATCCGTCGTCAGCCGCTCTTTTTTCGCCAGCCCAAATGCGATGGCCTGTTCGCTATTGTTGAGCGTTTGAATACTTGTTTGGTGGATATTGCCCAGTTTGTGCTCGGGATAAACATAGTGATCGCAGTTATACAAATCACCGTTCGACTCTAGCGCAAAGGCATGTCCACAGGTTTCAGAATGGACACACAGCACCGGAGGCTGCCCAGCCCAGGCCGCCAGCGCGACGTCAAACATTTGCACATAAACGCTATCGACATCGCGGCGTACCCAAATGTCGAAAATTTGGCACAGAAACTCGCCAAACTGCCACGAAGGCACTGTCCACGGAGCCAGTTTTGCCGCGCTCTCGCCCGGCAGCACCAGTTGCAGGACAGAAGATTCATTGTTGCTGATGCGCTCGACCAGCGGGATAAATTGGATATACCGCGAGCCTGCCGCGAGCAAGAAATCGTACACTTCACGCGCATGTCCCACGTTGTGCTTACCCACGACGGTTAGCGTGTTGAATGCCACATCGTGCGCCTTCAGCGTGGCGATGGCAGCCATCACTTTCTCGTGAGTGCCTTTACCGGCGCGGTTAACGCGGTATTGGTTATGCAGATGCGCGGGGCCATCAATCGAGATGCCCACCAGGAAATGATGTTGAGCAAAAAAGCGCGCCCATTCATCATCAATCAGGATGCCGTTGGTCTGGAGCGCATGTTCTATCTTTTTGCCGTTGGCGTACTTCGCGCTTAATTCGACCACTCGCTGAAAAAAGGGCAGCCCCATCATGGTCGGTTCGCCACCTTGCCAGGCGAAAGTCACCGTATCGCCGGACTGAGCCTCTATATGCTGGCGGATGTAGCATTCCAGGGTGTCGTCCGACATCCGCCAGTTTTTATTCCGCTCAGGGTACAACGCTTCTTTTTCGAGATAAAAACAGTACGAACAATCAATATTGCACACCGAACCGGTGGGCTTTGCCATGACGTGGCAACCTGCTAGCGCCATCTCGGGTTGATCCTTTTTGTCACTGACTCACCGTCATCATCGGCTGTTCTCAACAATATACTGGTAGCAACTGGCGATATGCTTAGCGACGCTAAACTCCACCAGTTCACCATTCTCGTTATAGCCTTTACGGGTTTTCACCAGTAGTGGCTCGGTGGGTTGAATACGTAAAATCTGGCAATCCTCTGGCGTAGGCATCTCCGCCGTGATCACATCCTGGAAACTTTCGATATTTTCATCGTTCTCCTCCAGCATGCTGTAGAGGCCACCGCTCAGCGACTCTAACGAAAGGTTTTGCAGGCGCGCCGTCAGCCAGATGTAGTTAACCTGCGCGGGCTGTTCGTTTTGCCGGTAGATAGTTCGCGTCAGCAGATGCAGCGCAGTTTTGTTGTCGAGGCCAAATGCCTCGGCGACCGTATCGGGCGGCAGTTGCTGTTCCAGCTTCAGGTTATTACGCTCGATTGGGTGCTGTTGATGACCGTCAATCAGGCGTACGCGGGTCTTCACTTCCTGCTTTTCAGAAGTGCTGATAACCATCGTGCCGATGCCCGCCTGGCGTTTTACCAGCCCTTTGGCGGCAAGCTCTGCCAACGCGCGGCGCGCGGTGATGCGGCTAACGCCAAAAATTTCCTCAAACTCGGCCTCGGTGGGCAGCACATCATGCTTTTTGTATTCGCCGGTTTTCAGCTTTTCTAGCAGGATATCGTATAGCTGAGCATACAAAGGCTTAGCGCCGCGCGAATAATCTAATTCTTCTTTCATTAACTCCGTACTCCTTTTCCCCGGCTTTCGCCGGGGAGACTACTTAATCCAGTCGCATTTCTAACGCCATCTTATAGTACACGCTCTGATGCTGCTCCTCCGGTACGTCGTTCTGTACGAAAGCCCACAAATTTTCTCGCGTCCAACTGGGTTTACACTCCGCCTGAAGTTTCTCGACCAATGAGTGCTGCCCGCTCCCTTCCAGATGCTGCAATAGCGCAAACAGGCCGTAGCGAATCTGCGGCGCAAAATCGGCCAGCTCCGGCAGTAAATGCGGATCAAATCCCAGCAGCGGGCTTTGCGCATCATCCAGACCGTAGCGCGGGTACAGCTCTGTTGGCGCATCACTTTGTTGCATCATTTCAACAAGATGGTCGCATAACCGCCGCGCCGTTGACTGGCTGGCGCACTGCGTTTGCTGCGATGGGTCGGTGTGCAAGTCATACAAGCGGTGGCCAAAACGATCGGCATCGCGCGTCATGACAGACTCCGCAGGCACTTTCATCACCTGACAGCCTTTGGTGAAGCTAAACGGCGGATGCAGCGTCATGCCCTGCAACTCTCCGGGCGTAAAACGTCGGTTAATGCGGGTTGGCATCAGCGTGTATTCATACAGGCCGTCGATACCTTGCTCAATCGGCGAGCGCATATAAACATAGCGGCCATCGGTAATGTTGATATGGCAACCGTGATAGCCAAACAGCGCGTAGTCGCGCACGGGGGTGTCGTCACGCAATACCGGCAACAGCGACTTCCCTTGCATATCCGCCGGTTTATCCAGGCCGAAGCAGTCCAGCAGTGTTGCCGGGATATCGATAGTTTGCGCCAGCGCCTGCCGCGATTCACCCGCCCCGCCACACTGCGGATGCCAAATGAAGCAAGGCGTATTCGCCACTTCGTTATACAGCGGCATAATATTTTTGCCCCACCACTCGTGCTCTCCAAGCAAGAAACCGTGGTCGGTATTGACGATAAGCATCGTGTCTTTCCACAGGTCGTAGCGGTCCATGTAGTCGAGGACTTTACCGACATAAGCATCCACCATGGTCAGCAACGCCATGTAATACTTCTGAATCACGCTCTTGCGCTCGTCACTTTCGGTGACGAAATAGTACGGCGGCCAACCGTCGAACTGCGAAGGATCGTCGATACCGTACATCTTCAGATATTTTTCCGGCACGAAGAACGGCTCGTGCGGGTCAAAACACTCCAACTGCAAGAACCAGTTGTCGCTGGCATGGTTGGTATCGATGAACTCCAGCCCTTTATTAATAGTGCGCGCCAGATGGTGATCGTCCTCATTTTGCATAAACTGCACGTTAATCTGGTGCTGCACTCGGCTGGTCACGCGCCGCTGTTTGATTTCCTCCGGCTCGCCGGATTCATAACGATATTCCGGCTTATCCACTACGCCCTTCCAAGCGTCGCCTTCCTGACCGCGAATAAATTCATACGTGCTATATCGCGAGTGGTAGGTTGCGCCGCCATCTCGCCAATAGTGCTTATGGTCAGTGACCAGATGGGTATGAATGCCCTTTTTCTTGAGCATTTCCGGCACGGAATCATCGAACGGCTCCAGCGGCGACCAGCCGCGATGGAGGAAGTTATAGCGCCCGGTATGCAACTCCCGACGCGCGGGCATACACGGCATACTGCCGACGTAGAAATTGTCGAAGCGTACGGTACGTTCCTTTAACCGCTGGAAATTCGGTGTGATCGCCCGATCGCTGCCATAAGCCGACAACAGACGTTTATTGAGCGAATCAAACATCAACATAATGGCTTTCATGAGTTATACCTTTCCTCTCTTCACGCCGTTTCTTTATCGTAACCACGGACTTTGCCGACGACATACGTCAGCGCAAACGCCGCTGCACAGCCCACTAACCATGACAAGATGTATTGCAGATATTTGCCATCGGCGATAAGCGGCAGCGCCGAAAGCCCCGCAGCACCAACACCGTTAGTAGAGACGCCAAGCAACACCACCATCACACCGCCAAAACCAGCACCAATCGAACCGGTAATAAAGGCAAAACCGGCGGGAATATTGACGCCAAAAATGGTCGGCTCGCCCACGGCCAGAATGGAGGTTGGAATCGCCCCTTTAGCAATTTTCTTCATCACTGGGTCGCGCGTTAGCAAGAGAACGGCGGTAGCCGCGCCGACCATCCCCGCATTAGACATAATCTGGATAGCAAACAGCGGCGCGTGTCCGGTGGCGTTAATCATCTCAATATGAATCGGGAACAGGCCGTGATGCAGGCCGAGTGAAATCAGGAATGGGAACAGCGCCGAAAGCACGAACCCTGCGGCAATGCCGCCATGTTCCAGCAAGCCGTTCAGGCCATGCAAAATACCGTCAGAAACAATACCGGCAGCGGGCATGATGACCAAAAGCAGTGCCGCCGCCATCACCAGCAGCACAATTGTTGGCGTCACCACCACATCCACAATATCCGGCACAAACCGCCGCACCTGTTTTTCCAGCAGGCACATCAACCAGACGGCAAAGATAACGCCAATCAGGCCGCCCTGGCCGGGAATCAGCCCTAAAGCCGTCACCTGCGGCATAATCGTAATTGCACCCAGCAGGCCACCCAGAATCAAGTTGCCTTCAAATTCACGCGCCGCCGTAATGCCAGCGTAAATAGCCAGAAAGCCAAACAACGCTTTCGAAACAATATCGAGGAACTGGCTAACGCCGAGCAAATGGCGCTGATCCAACACAACCTGCGTGGGCGACAGATCGCCGAGCGCCGAAATATGATGGCTCAACGCCCAGGATGCCGCCGAGTTGACCACTACGTTGTTAATGCCCATCAGGATACCGGCGGCAATCAGCGCAGGCAGAATAGGAACAAAGATATTCGCGATATGCTTGAGGATGACCTTCGTGCGCGTCTGCTTTCTGGCGCGTGCCCGCGCCAGCTTGGCTTTTTGCTCAACGTCGCTTAACGGCGCGTCATCCACTGGCGCACCTTTCAATGAGGCATTGATAACGTCAGCGACTTTTGAGGATTTCCCCGGCCCGACAATCACCTGGAGCGTGTCATCTTCCACCACGCCCAGCACACCCTCGATACCTTTCAGCGCAGCGATATCAACAAGCGAAGGATCGCCAATCGTCATGCGCACCCGCGTCATACAGTTAGTGACATGCAGCAAATTCGACAGGCCGCCACAATGCTTCACAATTGCGTTTCCCACCAGCTTGTAGTCCATACAGAGGTTCCTTTGTTATTTTTGGTGGCAATTGTTATAACAATATAATGATATTATATTTGTGAGAAATGTCATAAAGTCAACAACAGTGACGATCAACGGGCTTTATGCATGAAGTACCAAGGGGGAAAGGGATCGGGAAACGAGCAAATATTGCCGACAGGCAAGCAGGCGCACCCAACACCGTTACACTCTTGTAAGACCCTGTTTAGCGCAGGGGGTACAGCATGGCTTGACCGACCAGACAGGGATTAACACCCCGTAGTGTCAGTAATGCCTTTATTTAATCAGATAAATGCATGTATCTTTTGTGCGCTTTATTTACTCATTATTAACAGAAAATATTTACCGATAATCACATCGCTACAAGTACTGGCGTCTCCTCTATCTTATTTATCCGTAACTTTATCGCCATCAATCTCAACCATGACTTGATTCGTCCTTATTTTAAATGAATTGTCTCCCCCTAAATGATTGCCAAAACTGTAAAGACCAAATACTTCTAGCTGGTTCATCAATGCCCGTCCTGCTTCATGATTGTTTTGTTCACATATCACATTATTCTTTAAAAGATACATCGTATTTTTTTGGTAATACACGTTGTCTTTTTTGGCATAACTATTGAGATAAAACTCTTATATATAGAATTATATATAAACCATTTATTATTGGCGATAGTATATTCGACTGAATTAATCCTGTATATCCTCCTACCAGGCAGAAAATTATAATTTTTATTTAACCCCTGTGTGAGTACAATTGATGTTTTCGGAGGGACTTCAATCCAATCATCTTTTTCAAAATCGCCACCATAATTAAACTTGCCACCCAAATATTCTAAAATCATATTGTCGGTAGTTATTATAAAGTTCATTTTCCACTCAGAAAATGATAACTCAGGAATAAAAACAGACTCATCACCATTATTCTTAAAAATAATGGAAGATGATATGGCATTGTCTTTCTTATTTATCAAAAGTCTGAAATCAACATTAATGAGTTTCTTTGTCTTTATACTTTCAATATCTGAAACAGAATAGTATTGACGATATGAATATAGTGGGCGCACATTGGCAGGTTCATATTCAACACCATTCCACCCTCTCTTTCCATATGCATACTTTATAACATATATATCATTAGCATTTGCTTTACCTAAAGTAACAAGAGAACATAAAAAATATGCAAACGGCATATAAAAACCTACTGCACATTCTCTCTGAAAGACTATTAATATACATGTAAATATCAACCCTCTATAATTACTGTCTTTTGTATAGAGATTTTATCTCATCACCATTTAGTTTAACATTAACTTGATTTGAACTAACAATAAACATATTGCCATAGTCATTTCCATCAAAACCAAACTTCTGAACAAAATCACTAAAGGAAATTTTTTTGCAATAAAAATCACCTTTAAATGGCAATAAATAATCGAGAGAATAAATACCCAACCATTCACATACATCCAAGATGTTGAGCAAATTTTTGTTAGTATTATTCTCAATAATCCATTGTTTCCTTACGAAAGTGAAGCTTGCGCTCTTTATACTGTATACATTAACCCCTTTCATAAACTCATAATCATCATTAAGTTTAATTTTAAATTCCATTCTCTTGCCTGGAGGAAATTCTATCCAATCTTCTTCATAAAAAGAGGAGCGGAGATCACATTGATCACCAAGGTAATCTAAAAGAACATTATCAGTAGCGATAAAAAAAAGCATCCTACACGGTTTATTGTCGTCAGAGAAATCATCGCGAATATTATATTTCTCTGGAGAGTATGGTAATGATGCGTCCCGAATAAAGTATGAGCTAGTGCTTTTATTTTGAAATGAAAGAATGGCTATCACATCACCAGAACTATGTTCCGCTGTTAGTGCAGTAGTGATCCCATACAACTGCCGTTCTCTAAATATATTATCCTCTGCTAATTTAAAACGAACGTTAAGCTCATTTCCTTGATACCATAGTTTAGGATGTATACGTGCATCTATACATTTATCTCCATCACATTCCCGTATACCATAGCCATATTTTATTACAGACAACTCATTTGCAAAAACACCGAAAGAAAATACATAACAACCGATTAGGTTTATTATAAAAATGAATAGAAACGTTATTTTTCTCATACAAACAGCCTAATATTTATTAGCCTACTAAAAAGAATGTTCAAATATCAATCTCGAAATATCTTTCAAGATTATAAGCATTATCAAAAACACACTCGCTTTTATTAAAAATTAATAAATTAGCACCCGCAACATGTTGTTCATAACTTTCCATGTCGTCTTTATAAGGTGATTTTTTTATTCCTTTCGAGTCATAATCAGATGCACCGATCCCACCGTCTTTAGGAGAGGCATATTGTTTGGGAATATGGCTTAATTCATGGCAAAGAGTGGAAACTCTGGAATCACGACCGGTAATACTCATGCATATACGGTCTTTCCCATTATTTCTGTTACGCCTTCCAACAAAGTTTATCCCAATCTCGACTTCATAATTATCCTGAGGCTCTCCCTTTACGCTTGCACAGACTTCTCTTGCACTATCTATTCTATTAAGAAAACTAGAGACTGTCATTGTTCCTCTGACATAAAAAATACGTTTAACACAATCAAAAATAACTTCCTTTGCAGTCATCTCAACCAAGTTAGATACACCTCTTACAGGCATATCTACATGAACAACCTCATTCCCCTCCCATCCAAATATATTAAGAAAATCACGCTGTTCCTTTTCGCCCCACAAGTTTAAATCTTTAGTTCTCTGTTCTAATACTTTATCCAGAGCACCTAAGGTTTCTGCTATCATAGCCTCGAAATCATTTATCTTACATTGCTTAAAAACTTTCTTCTCTTTAGATGGAAAACTTGTTGTTGTATCACTCATTTTTACCCCAGCATGTGTCAAAATCCGGATTAAATAGTTTTACAGAGATCTTACTATCATCTTCCCTAACAAAAACCTCTGTATATCCATTAACATCTGTTATGCCTCGAATCTGCGTATTATCAGAAAAAAAAGCCGTATAATTTATATTTGAGTAAGGCTTTTCATTTACATCAACAAAGCAAAACTGGAGATAATATTTATCATAACCATCGTCATCTGATTCATCACTCCTATCTGTCAGTCCTACGACTTGCAGCGTCTCCACCAGCATCCCCGGGCTCCCCCCGCCATTCAGATTGATCACCGGCCCCATGATGTCCACGCCACCCGCGTGTATCACCACGAACGAGCCGCCCACTTTCAGGCTTATCCGGCTGCGGCTCTCCAGCACAATATCGTCGTTAACAAGAATACCCAGCGCACCGCTCACTTTTTCCGCCCGATCGCCTTTCACCTCGAGGCTGCATTTGCCTTCCACCCGGCTGATATGGTTCCCGGTGGTTCTGTGCTCCTGCTTTCCCTCCACCGTTATCCGGCGGTTGTTCGCCACGTACAGGTTGTCGTCATGGTCGATGTTCACCCGCCGGTCTTTCACCACCTTCAGCGTCTGATCGTTGCCTACCGTGATGCTTCGATCATGCGCCACCGTCACGCTCTGATCGTGCCCGCCGGCATTCTCCTTACCGACCCGCACCGTCTGCCCCAGACCGACGGTAATATTCTGGTTGTTGCCGATAGTTTCCGATCGATCCACTTTCACATTCGTGGTGCGGGTCGTTCATATCCTCCGTATCCATATTTTTCTGCGCATGGATATACACCTGTTCTTTCCCGGTCGCGTCGTCAAATTCAGCTCGTTAAACCCGCTGCCTTTATAGGTTTTTGAGCGTATCGTCATCTGCGTTTTTGTCGGCCGGCAGCCTTCCCGGCGGGCGGTTATCCTGATGGTAAGTTCTGCCCATGATGATCGGCTGATCCGGATCGCCATTCAGAAAATCGCGATCACTTCCTGCCCACGCGTGGAATGGCGAGATGGCCAGAAACCCGCGCCCGCCCACGCCTGTGATACCCGTCACCAGCACGAGCTGTCTTCATTCCCCGGGCTGTAGCAATCCCAGTGAAAACGTACCCGCACCCGACCGTACGCATCGCAGAAGATTTCCTCGCCCGCCGGGCCGGTGACAATGGCGCTCTGCGGGCCATCCACCTGCGGTTTTTGCAGCGCGGCGGGCCGCAGGTGCGGTCTGCCGGAATGACTTCAAACTGATTATTGAGGGTGGTTCCCCGGCCCTGGCTGCCGTGCAGCACCTGCGGCTGCTCACCCGTCGGCAACTGCTCACCACCTGCCACTCCCGGTTCAGCGACGCCGACGGATGTTCCGTAGGATGGAAACCGCACGCCCGGCGACAGCGTCGGGGAGTTGCTGCTGCCTCCGGCCATTTCAGCATCGCAGCGCAGGCTGTCTGTCCGGTAACGGACAAATGCCTGCCCCGTGCTGCTCATCCTGAACCGCCCCGGATAATCAAAAATTTCATACTCGGTCAGTTGCCCGTTCAGAAACCGTCCGGTACGGTTGTAATACGCCGCCCAGCGCGGAGATTTGAAGGTATAGTCCTGGATTTCCACCGACGACGGGCGTATCTGTGCCTGGTAGCGGAAGGTGCTGATGTTCGTTTCCGTAGGGTGTATCGGTTGAAACGTTCGGGTTAAACAGCACTTCCGGCCATGACGCCAGCGCCGGACACCTCGTCGCTCAGCACCAGTTTTTGCTCCGCCCCGTCTTTCGCGCATCCATCATAGAAGAAATGCCCTGCTCCGCCCACAGCCGCGCCAGAACATTGAGGTCGGTTTCGCCGTACTGAAACACAAATTCCCGCGCCGGATGCGGCTCGTAAACACCGGCGTCCAGGCCGTGACGCCGTTTCCGGCCAGCAGCGTGGCGGTGATGGTCTGAATATCCTGCTGCTGAAAGATACGGAAGTTCTGCCGCAGGCCGCAGCGCCAGAGCGGCGGCGAGATCGCCAGCCGGTATTTTGTCTGCCAGTGATTGTTCTCCCCCCGCACCATGCGGGTGATGTGATGCCGGTGACGCGTTCGCAGGGGCGACCGACCCCTGCCAGAGAGTCAGCACGGCGCGTTTTTCCAGAAAATCCGTGGCCTCCGGCTCGGGAAGGGAGCTGGCGATCGACGTCGGCGAGAGGAGCCGAGTAGCGCTGCTCGAGGGAAAAACTTCACCACCGCAGTGGCCGTCTCCGGCAGCCCGTCCACTGCCAGCGTAAATCGCAGTCCTTTTAATGACATATTTACCTCATGGATATATCAGCCCACATTTACCGAACTGCTACCGATAACCACGCCATTCTCCCCATAAACTGATGGCGGAATATCATTATCAGTGTCAATATATCGAAATTTGATTTATTTTGAATTTCAAAATAACATTGGCGGCTATAATCGTTCACCCACATTATATTGAGAGATATATATTAGGTTGTTTTCCCTACTCTAATATTAAGGGCATAGTGGTTATCATACTGACATCAATGGTAAATCATTTCTCATCGGGCATTGTGACGCATTACTCAAATATTATAAACATTGTGTTATATAGGTTTTCCTGAGGAAATAATTTTTCAAACATCAGGAATTTAATAGAATTTATCTAGCATTGATACTTCTCATAAATAAATTCACGAGCACGATATAAATAGTAATGCTAATTAGTCGGTTATTTTGGGGAACAGAGTCCAGATGATGTAGCCTGAGCGATGGTCAAATATCTGAGATCACGACTCGACTGAAGGATTAGCAGGGGAGACAACATCAGTACGGTGGGCAGAATACTTTGCTACGCCCGCTATCAGGTAAAAATGTTAAACGCCAGCAATATTGCTGGCGTTTGTGCTGCCATTACGCCTGACGCAGGTTCTGCGCGGCTTGTACCATGTTCGCCAGCGCGGCACGGGTTTCCGGCCAGCCGCGCGTTTTCAGGCCGCAGTCTGGGTTCACCCACAGGCGTTCTGCCGGAATACGCAGGGCGGCTTTCTTCAGCAGCGCCTCAATCCATTCGACGCTTGGTACGTTTGGCGAGTGAATGTCGTACACGCCAGGCCCAATGTCATTCGGGTAGTCAAACTCTTCGAACGATTCCAGCAGTTCCATATCAGAGCGCGAAGTCTCGATGGTTATCACATCGGCATCCAGCGCGGCGATGGAATCCATGATGTCATTGAACTCGCAATAACACATGTGAGTGTGGATCTGGGTGTCATCGCGCGCCACGGCGGCGTTGATGCGGAAGGCTTCCACGCCCCATTCCAGATAGGCCGCCCAGTCGCTGCGGCGCAGCGGTAAACCTTCGCGCAGCGCCGGTTCATCAATCTGAATAATACCGATACCTGCCGCTTCCAGATCCGCCACTTCGTCACGCAACGCCAGCGCAATTTGTTTAGCGATGGTTTCACGAGTCACATCTTCACGCGGGAACGACCAGCACAGAATCGTCACCGGGCCGGTCAGCATACCTTTCACCGGTTTATCGGTCAGAGACTGTGCATATTTTGCCCACTCAACGGTGATCGCTTCTGGGCGGCTAACGTCGCCAATCACCACCGGCGGCTTCACGCAGCGGGAGCCGTAACTCTGCACCCAACCGTTTTGGGTGAAAACAAAACCGTCCAGATGCTCGCCAAAATATTCCACCATGTCGTTACGCTCGGCTTCGCCGTGTACCAGCACATCCAGACCTAAACGCTCCTGCTCAATAATCGCCTGCTTGATATGTTCGGCAATGCCAGTGCGATAGTGGTTGGCATCCAGATTGCCCTTTTTAAAGTCCAGACGCAGGCCACGAATTTCGGTGGTTTGCGGGAATGAGCCAATCGTGGTGGTCGGCCAGGCTGGCAGGTTAAAACGCGCTCTCTGCGCCTGCGCACGCACTTCATAAGGATTGGCGCGCTGGCTGTCCTGGGCGCTAATCGCCGCCAGACGTTTTTCAACGCCAGCATTATGTACCCGCGTGGAGTGGCGGCGCGCCTGAATCGGGGCGCTCCATTCCGCCAGCGCACGGGTGTCGCCGCTGTTGAGCGCATCGCGCAGCAGCGCCAGCTCTGCACATTTTTGCAGGGCGAAGGCAAACCAACTCTTCACTTCCGCATCCAGACGGGTTTCAACGCTGAGATCGATAGGGCTGTGCAGCAGGGAGCACGAAGAAGCCACCCACAGCGCACGTTTGCCGACGATCGCTTTAATTTGTGCGTATTTTTCGCTGAGATCGGCACGCCAGACGTTACGCCCGTTCACCAGTCCGGCAGACAGCAGCCAGTCGGCAGGCAGACGCTGATGCAGTTCCGCAACATCATCTTTACCGTGTACCAAATCAACGTGTAGCCCCTGCACCGGCAGCGCGGCGATGGTATCGAGGTTCGGCGTGACACCTTCAAAATAGGTGGTCAGCAGCAGCTTCACCCGACCTGCCAGCGCATCGTAAGCCGGTTTAAAGGCATTCAGCCATTCTTGCGGCAGCTCCAACACCAGCGCCGGTTCGTCGATTTGTACCCATTCGATGCCACGTTTTGCCAACTCTGCCAGCACCTGTTGGTAAACCGGTAGAATATCGTTGAGCAGGCTCAGCCGGTCAAACGGTTCGCCCTTCACTTTACCCAGCCACAGGTAAGTCACCGGCCCCAAGAGCACAGGTTTCACTTTGTGCCCCAGCGCCAGCGCCTCATCAACCTCATCCAGCAGTTGCGTCCAGGTCAGTTTGAACTGCTGGCCTTTCACAAACTCAGGCACCATATAGTGATAGTTGGTGTTAAACCATTTGGTCATTTCCGCCGCTGCCGCAGGTTCGCCGGTCGGTGCACGGCCACGGCCAATACGGAAAAGCGTGTCGATATCCACAGAGCCGTCTTTGTTCTGATGACGAGCTGGCACGTTACCCAGCAGCAGGCTGGTCGTCAGAACATGATCGTACCAGGCGAAATCGCCCACGGGCAGCAGGTCAATGCCCGCGTGCTTTTGCTGATCCCAGTGGCGGGCGCGCAGCTCGCGCCCCACCGCCAGCAGTTCTTCACGGGAGGCATGACCCGCCCAGTAGCTTTCTTGCGCTTTTTTCAACTCGCGACGCAGGCCAACGCGAGGAAAACCGAGGGTATGGTTCAATATTGTCATTTTTCTTCCTCTAATAAATTGTAAATCCTTTGGATTTTGAATTTAGGGAAGGCGGCAAGTTTGCTCATCCCAGGGAGCTTACAACAGTAAGTGACCAGGGTGAGCCGACGCCGCCAACGCGCCATAAATTTAAAAGACGAAGGATTTTAGCCATCCAGATGTTTACACATCCATAATTGACAGTTACTGTATATTCCTCAAGCGCAAATTGTTCATGCCGAAGTGAAGGACTTTCATGATCGAAATTAAACATCTGAAAACGCTCCAGGCGTTGCGGAACTGCGGCTCGCTCGCCGCTGCAGCGGCAACGCTGCACCAGACACAATCCGCCCTTTCTCACCAGTTTAGCGATCTGGAGCAGCGCCTCGGCTTTCGACTATTTGTCCGCAAGAGCCAGCCGTTGCGCTTTACCCCGCAAGGCGAGATTTTGCTTCAGTTAGCAAGCCAAGTGCTGCCGCAAATTAGCCAGGCGCTACAGGCCTGCAATGAGCCGCAGCAAGCCACGCTGCGCATTGCCATTGAGTGCCATAGCTGTATTCAGTGGCTGACGCCAGCGCTGGAGAACTTCCACAAACAGTGGCCGCAGGTGGAAATGGACTTTAAGTCTGGAGTCACCTTCGACCCGCAGCCTGCGCTACAGCAGAGCGAGCTGGATATCGTGTTGACCTCCGATATTCTGCCGCGTAGCGGGCTGCACTATTCACCGATGTTTGATTACGAAGTACGCCTGGTACTGTCGCCAGAAAGCACGCTGGCGAGCAAAGCGCGCATCACACCGGAAGATTTAGCATCGGAAACGCTGCTGATTTATCCGGTGCAGCGTCAACGCCTGGATATCTGGCGTCATTTCCTTCAGCCAGCCGGAATTAGCCCGCAGTTGAAAAGCGTGGATAACACGCTGCTGCTGATTCAGATGGTTGCCGCACGAATGGGCATTGCCGCGCTGCCGCACTGGGTCGTGGAGAGTTTTGAGCGCCAGGGTCTGATTGTGACCAAAACCCTGGGCGAAGGGCTGTGGAGCAGGCTGTACGCCGCCGTACGTGATGGCGAGCAGCGTCAGCCAGTTATGGAGGCGTTTATTCGCTCAGCGCGGAACCACGCTTGCGATCACCTGCCGTTTGTGAAGAACGCGGAGCGACCCACTTACGATGCACCCACAGTGACGCCAGGATCACCGCAGCACCTGTAAGGAAGCTCGGCCAGTGGGGCTGTTGATGCCAGATTGCCAGGTTAACCAGCAGCCCCGCAGGCACATGCATGTTATTCATAATGCCCAACGTTCCCGCATCGACCTGCGTCGCACCGTAGTTCCACATAAAGTAGCCAATCCCCGATGCCACCACGCCAAGAAACACCAGAATGCCCCACTGTAAGTGGGTTTCCGGTATTTTCTGCGCATTGCCGAGCAGTGACCAGGCAACTGCCGCCACCACAAACGCGCCAAGATAGAACCAGGCAAAAGCGTTATGCTGCGGCATTGGGCGGGTTTCCATCAGCCGTTTATAGCCCACCATGCCAATCGCAAAGCTGATATTCGATAGCTGTACCAGGAGCAGGCCAGTCCAGAAATGGTCAGTCACCTGGTCATAACGAATAATCCCTGCACCAACCACTGCCAGCAGCGCACTGAATGCGTAGCCCCAACGCAGACGGCGGCCACTCATTAAGTCATAAATCAGCGTGATATAGAGCGGTGTCAGCACAGTAAACAGCAGCAGCTCCGATACGGTGAGGTACAGATAGGCGTGGAAACTCAGCATATACATAATGCCCAGTTGCATTGCGCCCACCAGCATATACAGGCCAACGGTTTTTAGGCTGTGCCCACGGGTACGCAGAAACGGTAAAAACACCAGCGCCGCCAGGCCAACACGCACCAACACCGCGAAATAGCTATCCACATGCCCGGCAAGATATTCGCCGTAGAAGCTAAAAGAGAAGGCCCACAGAATAGTGGTGATAATAAGTAGCGCCACAATGAATGTCTCATAAGAAGATGAGCACTCATTGTAGCGGAGATGCAGGTTGACAACTGACCACTTAATAGCCAGATATCATTTTTTAATCGAGATACAACTTACGCAAATAGTGCGGAACCGCATCATCGGCGTTAGAGCCAATCACTTCCAGATTCGGATGCAAATCTTTCAGGCGCTGATGCGCTCCTTCCATGATGCAACCTTTACCTGCCATCGACAGCATTTCGGCGTCGTTCATGCCGTCACCAAAAGCGATGCAATCTTTCAGCGTATAGCCCATCGCTTTCGCGACCGCATCCAGCGCGTGGCCTTTCGAGACACCGCCCGCCATCACTTCGAGGCAGGTCAGCGTGGAGAAGCTGACGTTAACGCGATCGCCCCAACGGGCGTTAATCGCCTGCTCCAAGGGCAGCAGCGTTTGGTGGTCATTACAGGTAAAGAACACTTTGCTGACGCCTTCTGGCTCCAGCAGTCCCGGCTCATACAGCGTGTAGTTGAACACCGCTTCTTTGAAAAAACGCATCTCTTCCGGGCGGTGGCGGTTCATGAACCACTCATCGTCGCGGTAGACGTTAGTGATGATATCCGGGTTTGAGGCCACCATCCCGAAGAGGTCAGCCGCAATGTCGCGGTCAAGGTTGTGAGCGAAAACCTGTTTGCCATCAGCGTCGTGCACGCGCGCGCCGTTAGAGGTGATCATGTAGGATTTGATTCCGAGATTGTCGCGGATTTGGCCTACGTCGATGTAGTGACGCCCGGTAGCAAAAACGAAATTCAGGCCGCGTTCGGTCAGCAACTTTAACGTCTCTTTCGCATACGGCGTTAAGTGGTGGTCAGGGGAGAGCAATGTGCCATCTAAGTCAGACGCAACAACCTGGTACATAAACGAATTTAACCTCTAAACAGTGCGGCGCGAGCGCCGAATTAAGGGTGTCGATTGAAAAAATCGACGATGGCATTGAGTGCAACTGAGCGCATAACGTCCTTTTCAAAAAGGATCTCATGGTACGCACCCTGTATGACAAGCGGCTTACCGCCATCGCAAGGATGGCCCGCTTCGGCGCGAAGTTCGCAATAGCGATCGTGCATACGGTTATCAACAACGCGCTCTTCTTCCGCTTGAATCAGCAGGACGGGGAACGTGTCTTGCGCGGCATTAGCGAGGATGTTCTCCCCCGCGAGAATGCCTTCTCTGACCCAGTGATACGTCGGCCCGCCCACGCGCAGCCGAGGTTCATCGGCATAAAAACGCACATTACGCCGATAACGTTCGCGGCTATGGGTCAGCACATTAAGGCTGAATGGCAATGCGTGCCAACGCCCGGTTCCCATCGCATACCCTTCCCGAAGACGCTGATGGCCCTCAGCCCAATCGAGAAGTGGCCGCACAACCCATTCAGGCAGACGCATGATAATACCGAACATCGGCGCACAAAGCGCGATGGCATCACAGCCCTGTGGATGGCGTTGTAAAAACTGCGTGGCAATCGCCCCGCCCATTGAATGCGCGAGGATAAACCGCTGACGCCAGTGACCGGGCGCGACTTCCTGCTGCCAGAAAGCGGCTAAATCATCGACATAGTCGCTAAATTTCGCCACATGCCCACGATGCGGGTCAGAGAGCATTCGCCCGGAACGCCCTTGCCCACGATGGTCGATAATCAGAACATCGAAGCCGCTGTGGAACAGGTCAAACGCCAGCTCAGCATATTTAACGTAACTTTCGATTCGCCCAGGGCAGACCACGATAACGCGGTCGTGAGCCGTCGAACTGAACCGAACAAACCGAACAGGAATGCCATCAACACCGGTAAACGCTGCTTCTTCCCGCTGCCGCCAAAAATCCATGAGCGCCCCAGTGGTGAATGCAGCAAACGTGCTTTCTCTGGTATTCCAATCCTTTTGCTGTTGAAACATCGGGCTTCCACCCCCGTTAACCGCTGAAAATCGTTTTTTTGTGACGCATAACACAGCGCCCTTACAATAGCGTATTGTGGCATAAAAACAGACAATCAGGGAGATTCTCATGACCTTCGAATGGTGGTTCGCCTACCTGCTCACATCCATAATTCTCAGTCTGTCGCCAGGTTCAGGGGCCATCAATACCATGACCACCTCAATTAACCACGGTTATCGTGGCGCGGTGGCGTCCATTGCCGGGCTACAAACCGGGCTGGCGATTCATATTGTGCTGGTTGGCGTTGGCCTCGGCACTCTGTTTTCTCGCTCGGTGCTGGCCTTCGAAGTGTTGAAATGGGCGGGTGCGGCGTATCTTATCTGGCTGGGCATTCAACAGTGGCGCGCCGCCGGTTCACTTGACCTGAAAACGCTGGCGAAAACACAAACTCGCGGCAAACTGTTCCAGCGTGCGGTTTTCGTTAATCTGACCAACCCGAAAAGCATCGTGTTTCTTGCCGCGCTGTTTCCGCAGTTTATCTCCCCCGATCAGCCGCAAATCATGCAGTATCTGGTGCTGGGCGTTACCACCGTCGTGGTCGATATTATCGTGATGATTGGCTATGCCACGCTGGCGCAGCGCATTTCGGCGTGGATCAAAGGGCCGAAGCAAATGAAAGCACTGAACAAAGTGTTCGGTTCGCTGTTTATGTTGGTTGGCGCGCTGCTGGCCTCGGCGCGACATGCGTAAAATGGAAGGCCGATCGCAGCAGAATGGTTAAATGCATAATGGTGTTCTCACGCGTTCCGAGCCAGCTCGCAACGCGTGAGAACGTTTGAGTGATCCGCTGTTGCCTTTCGATTCGTCGTGCCAGAATGCCGCCAGATGTCACTCACGGATGATGCACAATGGCGGAGTCAACCACACCTCATGACGCAGTATTCAAAATATTTCTCTCTCAACCCGAGATAGCACGAGACTTTATTGAAATTCACCTCCCGCCATCTTTAAAGCAAATCTGTAACCTCGATACGCTGCATCTGGAATCCGGCAGTTTTATTGAAGACCGATTGCGCCAGTATTACAGCGATATCCTCTATTCGCTGGAGACGACGAAAGGGCACGGTTACGTCCACGTCCTGATTGAGCATCAAAGCTCACCGGATGAACATATGGCATTCCGCCTGTTGCGGTACGCGGTAGCCGCCATGCAGCGACATTTGGATGCGGGGCATAAAACGCTGCCGCTGGGTGATTCCCGTGCTGTTCTATCAGGGCAAACGCAGCCCTTATCCCTGGCCAATGAATTGGTTAAGCGACTTTCCAGATTCGGACATCGCACAGCAGTTGTATACCCATGACTTTCCGTTGGTTGATATCACCTTGATTCCCGATGACGAAATCATGCAACACCGTAGCATGGCAGCCCTGACGCTAATTCAGAAGCATATCCGCCAGCGGGACATGGCAACACTGCTGGATAAACTCAGCCATCTGCTGATACGGGCGCGGATGAGCAGACAGCAAATCCGCGTGTTGGTAAACTACATGGTGCAGGCGGGAGAAGCACAGGATGTTCAAACATTACTGTATGGGCTGGCACAACGTGTGCCGCAGCATGGAGAAGAACTGATGACGCTGGCGGAAAAGTTACGCAATGATGGAAGGCAATCTGCCCTGATCGACGTGGCGAAAGCCATGCTACAGCGGGGTTTTGAGCTTCAGGCGATTATGGAAATGACCGGTCTGTCGCAAGAAGAACTCAAACAACTGCAACACTAACAGCATAACCCACCCCAGCACACGCCGGAGTGGGGCAAGTATTTAGCGCGAAATAATCAGGTGGATACCGAAACCGGCAAACAGCGTCCCGGCGATGCCGTCAATCCACTTCGCCATACGCTGGTAGCCACGGCGCATGGTAGGCAAAGCGAACAGACTTGCGACGACGGTGAACCAGGCCAGCGTTTCAATGATAATCAGCAGGAAGATCCCCCAACGCTCGCCCGCGCCGACGTTGTCGCCAACAAACAGCGAGAACACCGAGCCAAAATAGATAATTGCCTTCGGGTTTGCCAGGTTGGTCAGTAACCCTTTCATAAAGCTACGCCCACCCTGCGCCAGCTCAACCTGGGGTTCAGCGGCTGCCGACGCTGTCTCTTTTTTCAGTGCGCCGCGCAGCATCTGGTAGCCCATCCAGCACAGATACAGACCACCGCCGACCATAATGATGGTATGCAGCCACGCCATTTTTTCGATAATCAGATGCAGGCCCAGCAGAGCGATACCTGCCCAAACCATCACGCCACAGGAAATACCCAGCACGCCCATCATCGCTTCTTTGCGCGAACGGCTGACGGCTGTTTGGGAAACAAAGAAGAAGTCCGGCCCAGGGCTCATCAACGCAATGATGTGCACCAGCGCCACTGTCAGAAACAGAGTTAACATAACGTACCCACGGGAAATAATTCAGCGAGCAACTATATTGGCACTTTTTAAAGCTAATGACTACTCATCATCGCCATCAACGTGGGCGCGAATCAGCGCCATAAACTCACGGCCAAAGCGTTCGAGTTTGCGCGTTCCCACGCCGTTAACGCTGAGCATATCGCTTGGTGAAATCGGCATTTGTTCTGCCATTTCGATAAGCGTCGCATCGTTAAAGACGACATACGGCGGGATATTTTCTTCATCCGCAATCGCTTTACGCAGCTTACGCAGCTTCGAGAACAACTGCCTGTCGTAGTTGCCGACGGCGGCTTTCTGCATCACGCGCGGTTTCAGTGCCACGATACGCGGAACGGCAAGCTGTAGTGGCGTTTCACCACGCAGCACAGGGCGAGCCGCGTCGGTAAGCTGTAATGCCGAGTGCTGGGCGATATTTTGGGTAACAAAGCCAAGATGGATCAGCTGACGAATCACGCTCACCCAGTGCTCATGGCTCTTCTCGCGCCCCATACCGTACACTTTGAGTTTGTCGTGACCAAACTCGCGGATACGCTGATTATTCGCCCCGCGAATCACTTCCACGACATAGCCCATCCCAAAACGTTGGTTAACCCGGCCGATGGTGGAAAGCGCGATTTGCGCATCCTGTACGCCATCGTACTGTTTAGGTGGGTCGAGGCAGATATCGCAGTTACCGCACGGCTCCTGACGTCCTTCGCCAAAATAGTTGAGCAACACCAGGCGGCGGCAGGTTTGCGCTTCGGCAAACGCGCCCATCGCGTTGAGTTTGTGGCGCTCAATATCTAATAGCATCCCCGCCGGTTTTTCTTCGAGGCAACGTCTTAGCCACGCCATATCGGCCGGATCGTAAAACAGCATCGCTTCCGCAGGCAGGCCATCACGCCCTGCGCGACCCGTTTCCTGGTAGTAGGATTCAATATTGCGCGGAATGTCGAAGTGCACCACAAAACGCACATTGGGCTTGTTGATGCCCATACCAAACGCCACGGTGGCGACCACGATTTGCAGGTCATCACGTTGGAATTTTTCCTGCACCTCGGCGCGCACGCTGTTTTCCAGCCCGGCATGATACGCCGCCGCACTAATACCACGGCTTTGCAGACGCGCAGCGGTGTCCTCCACTTTTGCGCGACTGTTGCAGTAAATAATGCCGGACTTCCCGCGTTGTTCCTGCACATAGCGCATCAGTTGATCGAGCGGTTTAAACTTCTCCATCAGCATGTAGCGAATATTGGGCCGGTCAAAGCTGCTGATTTGAATCAGCGGGTCATTCAGCCCTAACAGACGCACAATATCGGTGCGGGTGGTGTCGTCGGCGGTGGCGGTCAGCGCCATAAACGGCAGCGAAGGGAAGCGCTGACGCAGTTGTCCAAGAGCGGCATATTCCGGGCGGAAGTCGTGCCCCCACTGGGAAATACAGTGCGCTTCATCAACCGCCAGCATCACGGGATTCCAGTGCGCCAGATGCTCAAGGAAATTATCCAGCATCAGGCGTTCCGGCGCGATATAGAGCAGGCGAATCTGCCCGCTACGGCAACCCGCCATCACCTCTTGCTGCTGTTCGCGGGTCTGCGTGGAGTTAATACAGGCCGCCGCAACGCCGTTCGCCAGCAGTTGGTCAACCTGGTCTTTCATCAGCGAGATAAGCGGTGAAACCACCACCGTCAGGCCATTCAACACCAACGCAGGGATCTGATAACACAGGGATTTACCGCCACCGGTAGGCATGACAACCAGACAGTCACGGCCTTCCAGCACGGTATCAATGATGGTTTCCTGGCCTGGGCGGAATTGCTGATAGCCAAAGGTCTCCTGCAAAACCTGTTTAGCCAGCAATGCCTGATTTAAAACTTCCGCCTGTGCCACATTGACCCCATTAACCAAAAATAAAAACAGGCGCTATTTTCAGCGCCTAAAGAGCAAACTGCAATGTTTTAGACGAAATCCTTCGCTCAGTCTCGCAACAAACCGCAGGATAACCCGTTAAAACAGATCGTTAAGCATGACACCAACCCCAACGCGGGTTTGGTTAAAGTTATAGTCGATAAGCGACTCGCCGTACCCGCTGTAGACTTGGGTATACAGACGCACATGTTTGCTCATCGGGTAACTCACGCCCAGCTCCGCGCCGCCATAACCGCTATTCCAGTTATATTGCCCCTGCGCGCTCAACACCGCATCACCCAGTTGATAGCCGATTTTCAGCCGGTAATAGCCCATATATTTGGTGATATCGGGGTTGTCGTTGGTGCTGCCCACCACATACCAGGGTTTAACCTCTACCAGCCAGTTACCGTTTTGCGCCATCAGGCGAGTGTAGAGGCGGTTCCAGCTACGGGAAGTTGGGTCTGCGCGGCCATTGGAGTCATGATTGTAGCCCACCTCGATATCTCGCAGCGTCCAGCCAGCAAACCGGTAGTCGGTCGCAAAACCCAGGAATAACTGCGGCTCATAGTTCGTTTCACGGAACGGTGCGGATTCATCGCTGTTAGAAAGCTGCCACCACGAACGTTGCGTATAAGAGGCCGCCAGTACCGAGTTATCTCCCAGG
Organism: Kluyvera fluvialis; assembly: GCF_059725275.1. Taxonomy (NCBI): domain Bacteria; kingdom Pseudomonadati; phylum Pseudomonadota; class Gammaproteobacteria; order Enterobacterales; family Enterobacteriaceae; genus Kluyvera; species Kluyvera fluvialis. The sequence continues at coordinate 4,707,843 of NZ_AP046142.1, forward strand.
ATGCCGCGCCACAGCGGGAAAGCCAGGCTTAACTGGAACTTCACTTCGTCCTTACGCGCGTTTTGCGCCCAATCGTAGGAACGAATCGCCTCTTTGTTGAGATCGCTCGTCCAGGTATACAGCAGATAATTGCTTTCATAAGGGTAGAGCGTGAACGGATTATCATGCTCTTGCAGCAGGTTGGCGATAATACTGCCGCGTACTGCCGGTACATCGTGCACTTCTTTGATCGTTGCTTCCTGCGCAAATGCTGAGACAGGCAGCAGCAGCGCCAGTAACCCACTCCGTGAGAGCAGCATCAGTCACCTTCCCCTGAAATAAATAAATTGAATGATAAAATGACACACATTCTACATTTTTATGCAGTTCTTGCTCAGCAAACCTGACTTAAAGTAGAAATCAACATTCAATGGGCATAAAATCAACATTTCATTAACACACCAAGATAAGGCTATGTATGTCTGCTGAACTCACTGCCGAAGCCGCCCTCAAGCTGGTTGGGGAAATCTTCGTTTACCACATGCCGTTTAACCGCGCGCTGAATCTTGAGCTGGAGGTGTACGAAAAAGCCTTTGCTCAGCTGAGTTTTAATAATCAGCCCATGATGGTTGGCAACTGGGCGCAAAGTATTCTGCATGGCGGGGTGATTGCTTCTGCATTGGACGTTGCCGCAGGGCTGGTGTGTGTGGGCAGCACATTAGCGCGCCACAACACCATCAACGAAGATGAGCTGCGCCAGCGGTTGTCTAAGATGGGCACTATCGACCTGCGCGTTGACTATTTACGCCCAGGCCGTGGTTCGCGGTTTACCGCCAGCAGTACGCTGCTGCGCGCCGGAAACAAAGTCGCCGTGGCTCGTGTCGAACTGCACAACGAAGAGAAAACACATATTGCCAGCGCCACAGCGACTTATATGGTGGGATAACCAGCATAATCGCGTAAAATCGCGTTACTTTTTCGTAATGGATGTTTCTCATGGATCCCAAACAGACGCGTCAGGGCGTGCTTCTCGCCCTCGCCGCCTATTTTATCTGGGGCATCGCTCCCGCCTACTTTAAGCTGATTTACTACGTTCCTGCCGATGAGATCCTGACCCACCGTGTCATTTGGTCATTTTTCTTTATGGTGGCGCTGATTAGCATCAGCCGCCAATGGCCACAGGTTAAAACGCTGTTCAAAACGCCGAAGAAGATCTTCATGCTGGCGCTGTCGGCGGTGCTGATTGGTGGTAACTGGCTGCTGTTTATCTGGTCGGTGAATAACCACCACATGCTGGAGGCCAGCCTGGGGTACTTTATTAACCCGCTGGTGAACATTTTGCTGGGGATGATTTTCCTCGGCGAGCGTTTCCGCCGGATGCAATGGCTGGCGGTCGCGCTGGCGATTTGCGGCGTACTGGTGCAGCTGTGGACATTTGGCTCGCTGCCTATCATCGCGCTGGGGCTGGCATTCAGCTTTGCGTTCTATGGGCTGGTACGCAAAAAAATTGCCGTCGATGCGCAAACCGGGATGTTGTTCGAGACTCTGTGGCTGCTGCCAGTAGCGGCAATTTACCTGTTTGGTATTGCCGATAGCGCCACCAGCCATATGGGGCAAAACCCGTGGTCGTTGAACCTGCTGCTGATTGCTGCGGGCGTTGTCACCACGATTCCGCTGCTGTGCTTTACCGGCGCGGCAACACGCCTACGCCTGTCAACGCTGGGTTTTTTCCAGTATATCGGCCCAACGCTGATGTTCCTGCTGGCGGTCACGTTCTACGGTGAAGTGCCGGGGGCAGACAAAATGGTCACCTTCGCGTTTATCTGGGTCGCGCTGGCGATTTTTGTGATGGATGCCATTTATACCCAACGGCGGGGACGTCGCGGGTAGTTGTAGACCTGATGGCGGCTTCGACTTATCCGGCCTACGTTCCGGTAGGCCTGATAAGCGTCGCGCCATCTGGCAATACTGCTACAGCCAGTTCTTACGCTTGAAGTAAAGATACGGCGCAAGCCCCGCGAGGATCATAAAGATAATCGCGCCAGGGTAACCAAAGCTCCACTTCAGCTCCGGCATAAACTCAAAGTTCATACCGTAGCTGGACGCCACCAGCGTAGGCGGCAGGAACACCACCGAAACCACCGAGAAGATCTTGATGATACGGTTCTGTTCGATGTTGATAAAGCCCATCGCCGCCTGCATCAAAAAGTTCACTTTCTGGAATAGCGATTCGTTATGCGGCAGCAGAGATTCGATATCTCGCAGGATTTCTCGCGCCTGTTCTAGCTGACTTGCCGGTAAACGCGCCTTGCGCACCAGGAAGTTCAGTGCGCGCTGGGTATCCATCAGACACAGGCGAACTTTCCAGCCGATATCTTCCAGCTCCGCCAACGTAGACAACGCTTCGTCGTACTCGTCGCCCTGGCGCCCTTCCATAATGACACGGCTGAGTTTTTCCAGGTCGCTGTAGATGTTTTCAATTTCATCTGCCAGTTGTTCGATTTTAGTTTCGAACAGATCCAGCAGCAGTTCATACGCGTTACCATCCACCATTAATTGGCTGCGCGCGCGCATACGGTACAGACGAAACGCAGGAAGCTCGCGTTCACGCAGCGTGAACAGGCGGCCTTCGCGGATAGTAAATGCAACCGTAGAGTTACCTGCGTGATCGTCCGCGTCTTCATAAAAGAAGAAGGAGTGAATGTGCAGGCCATCTTCGTCTTCAAAAAAACGCGCAGATGCTTCGATGTCTTCCAGTTCAGGGCGCGTGGCCAGGTTCTGGCCCAAATCCTTTTGCACACGGTTTCGTTCTTCGTCGTCCGGTTCGACTAAATCGACCCATACGGAACTCGCCAGGTGCTCGATTTCGTCTGCTTCAAGACGCGTTAAACGATTGTTTTCCAGTTGAAATGCGCTCAGCATGACCGGGACTCCCAATGCAAAAAATTATCGGACAGCCGGTGGGCACACAGAAACTACAGGGGTTTCAGACCATTAAACAGCCTGACTCAATGCGACGGGAAAATACGAGTCGCTGACAACCGCTAAGGCTATCAGCATAAGAGGATAGCCTTAGGAGTTGTTCCTGGATGACAGGAAGGTGAGCCAGCATCTACTGGGTGTGTCCAAGGCTTTGTCCTCTTAGCGTAATCGTGCGCGCATGTTACGCCAGCAAAAAAACGGCGTCAACACGCAACGAAACGCTAACCGGCATTAATTGCCTTCTGTTCAGTAAGGCTAGCAGATCGTTACAAAATAATTATATTTTTCTGAAAGTTATACTGTTTCCAGCCTGGCGTAAGCTGCCACCAGCCATTTGATCCCCTGCCCCTGGAATGCAACTTGTAGACGACTATGCTCGCCACTACCTTCCAGGTTGACGATAGTACCTTCACCAAATTTGGCATGGCGAACACGCTGGCCAAGTTTATAACCGGTATCATTTTCAGACATCGGCGTCCCCATCCGCTGATGGCTAACCGGGCGGCTCACCGTCGCGCGCAGGCGCACCTCTTCCACACAGTTTTCCGGCAGCTCGCCAATAAAGCGTGATGGGCGGTGATAAACCTCTTTGCCGTACAGGCGGCGGGTTTCCGCGTAGGTCAGCGTCAGTTTCTGCATCGCACGGGTCACGCCAACGTAGGCCAGACGGCGTTCTTCTTCCAGACGGCCACCTTCATCCAGCGACATCTGGCTTGGGAACATCCCTTCTTCCATGCCGACGATAAATACCTGCGGGAACTCCAGCCCTTTTGCCGAGTGCAGGGTCATTAATTGCACCGCGTCCTGCCAGGTATCCGCCTGGCCTTCCCCGGCTTCCAGCGCCGCATGGGAAAGAAACGCCTGCAACGGCATTAAATCTTCGTCTTCATCGTTGTAGCTGAACTGGCGCGTTGCCGTGACCAGTTCGTCTAAGTTTTCAATTCGCGTTTGGCCCTTCTCGCCTTTTTCCTGCTCATACATCATGCGCAGGCCAGAATCTTTAACCACGCGGTCAGTCTGTACGTGCAGCGGCATGTCGGCGGTTTCCTGCGCCAACGCGTCGATAAGCTCCATAAAGCGCTGTAATGCGCTGGCGGCGCGGCCCGCAAGTGCTTTTTCCTGCAATAACTCACGGCAGGCCTGCCACAGCGTCAACTGGCGGTCACGCGAGGTCTGGCGCACCACGTCCAGCGTCCGGTCGCCAATGCCACGCGTCGGCGTATTCACCACGCGCTCAAATGCGGCATCGTCATTACGGTTAGAGATCAAACGCAGATAAGAGAGTGCATCTTTGATTTCCTGGCGTTCGAAGAAGCGCATGCCCCCATAAATACGGTACGGCATACTGGCCTGTAGCAGTGCCTCTTCCAGCACGCGCGATTGGGCGTTGCTGCGGTAGAGAATGGCGCATTGATCCAGCGCACCACCGTTGTCCTGCCAGGTTTTGATGCGGTTAACCACAAAGCGCGCTTCGTCCAATTCATTGAACGCGCAGTACAGTGAAATCGGCTCACCGTCAGCGCCATCAGTCCACAGTTTTTTGCCCAGACGCCCGTTGTTGTTTTCGATCAAGGCGTTGGCGGCACTGAGGATATTGCTGGTCGAGCGATAGTTTTGCTCCAGGCGGATAGTTTCCGCACCGGGGAAATCGTTGAGGAAGCGCTGGATGTTCTCCACCTGCGCCCCGCGCCAGCCGTAGATTGACTGGTCATCGTCGCCCACAATCATCACTTTGCCGGTGTCGCCCGCCAGCAGGCGAATCCAGGCGTACTGAATATTGTTGGTATCCTGGAACTCGTCGACCAGGATGTTGTTAAAACGTTCGCGATAGTGTTGCAGGATATGCGGCTTGTTGAGCCACAGCTCGTGCGCGCGCAGCAGCAGCTCGGCGAAATCCACCAGACCAGCGCGGTCACAGGCTTCCTGATAGGCCTGGTAGACTTTCTGCCAGGTCTGTTCAACCGGGTTACCGTAGCTTTGAATATGGTGCGGGCGCAGGCCTTCGTCTTTCTGGCTATTGATGTACCACATCGCCTGGCGCGGTGGCCATTGCTTCTCATCAAGGTTCATCGCCTTGATCAAGCGCTTCAGCAGGCGCAGTTGGTCTTCGCTGTCGAGGATTTGGAAATCCTGCGGCAGGTTGGCGTCCAGATGGTGCGCGCGCAGCAAACGGTGCGCCAGCCCGTGGAACGTCCCTACCCACATGCCACCCTGCGACGTGCCCATCAGTTGGCCAATACGGTGGCGCATTTCCGCCGCCGCTTTGTTGGTGAAGGTCACCGCCATGATGGAGTAAGGCGAGCAGTTTTCTACGCTCAGCAGCCAGGCGATGCGGTGCACCAGCACACGCGTCTTGCCGCTGCCAGCCCCGGCGAGTACCAGCATATTGGTACGCTCTGCCGCGACGGCTTCGCGCTGTTTATCGTTGAGGCTGTCGAGTAGGTAAGAAACGTCCATTAGCACCGCCGGGTCAGAAATAAAGAAGCACCGAAACGCCCGGTGGCGCTCCGTTTGCCGGGCCTACAGTCGTAGAGCGGATAACCGCCAAAACCCTGGAATTTTATACAGAACTATGGGGAATTATATCAGCGAGGTCAGAGATGCCAACCGCGAAATCTCAATATGTGGCAACAAACGGCTATCCGTGGCCCTCATCAAATCCGCGCCTTCCGGTTTAATCCAGCAGGCTTGCATCCCACAGCGCACGGCTCCCGCGACATCGGTGGTGAGGTCATCGCCGACGTGGAGGATCTCGGCGAGCGGGACACTGAGCTTTTCTGCCGCCCGTTGATACATGTCAGCAAACGGTTTTGAGCGCCCGTCTGGCCCCGCGCGCAGCACAAACTGGAAGTAGCCGTTCAGGCCGAATAATTCCGGCTGGGCGTTACCGTTGGTGATAGCCACCAGCGGCCATTTTTTCGCGAGCTGCGCCAGCGTGTCGTGCGTCTCCTGCGGCACGTCAATCTGGCTACGCCAGTGCGCGAAGTTGGCCATTGCTGCATCAGCACCGGCTGCCGCCTCTTGCGCCGTTAAGCCCGCCTCACGCATCCCCAACTCCAGCGCGCGCCAGCGCCATTCGGTTACGTCGTGGTAAATTTCCGGCTCGGTCAGCAGCAGCGTATCGCGCCAGTGCTGAAGCATTCGGGCGTCAAAATTCGCCAGCGCCGGGTGGTAAGCGCGCACAAAAGCCAGCGATTCGTGCATCGTCCGGTCAATCACCGGGCGGTTATCATAAAGGGTGTCATCAAGGTCAAACGTCAACGCGGCAATCGCGCCCAACGGCCGATAAAAACGCATTATTTCTCCCGTTTGGCGCGTGGATGCGCCGCATCGTACACCGAAGCAAGGTGTTGAAAATCAAGGTGGGTATAGATTTGGGTGGTCGATAGATTCGCGTGGCCCAGCAGTTCCTGTACGCCGCGCAAATCGCCGCTCGACTCAAGCATATGGGTCGCAAATGAGTGGCGCAATTTGTGTGGATGCACGTGGCTGTTAAGCCCCTGTTTCACGCCCCATTCGGCAAACCGTTTTTGCACGTTACGCGCTGAAATGCGTTTACCCAGTTTGGAGAGAAACAGCGCATCGTCATCGCCGCCGAACAGGCCGCGTAGATCGAGCCAGTGTTCAATCCAGGCAACCGCGTTGCGGCCAATCGGCAAGCGGCGCTCTTTGCTGCCTTTGCCCATCACCCACACTTCGCCGGTGTCGAGATCCAGATGTTTGATATCCAGCCCCACTAATTCCGACAAACGCAGCCCGGCCCCGTACATCACCTCCAGCATTGCGCGATCGCGCACTGCCAGCGGGTCGTTCAGGTCGATATCCAGCAGCCGATTAACGTCATCGACGTCGATATTTTTCGGTAGATGGCGCGGTGCTTTCGGTGCGGCAATCCCTTTCGCGGGGTTTGCCGGAAGCTCGCCCTGGCTGACCATCCAGTCAAAGAAGCTACGCAACGCCGACAAGCGGAGCGCCAGGCTGGCGGCTCCCAAGCCTTTACGGCGGCTGCGGGTAGCGAAGCTGCGCACCATCGCAGCATCACATTGTTGCCAATTCTGTAGGCCCATACCGCTGGCCAGTTCAATAATGGCATCAAGCTGACGCTGATAGTTCAATAAGGTGATTGGGCTAAGCTGACGCTCTACGCCCAGATAGCGCAGAAAGCGGGTGACAGCCTGCGCCAAAGTGGTGTCGGTCATATGCGCTCAATCCATCGTTCCAGCAAGCCGGGTAACATCAGCGCAATCTCCTGCAATAGCTGCGTGCCTTGTCCCGCTTGATAATGATGCGGGTCACGGCTGCTGAACAGGATCACGCCAAGAGAACCGTCGCTGCCCATCATCGACATCGCCACCGACCCTACCGCTTTCGCCTCGGGCAACACCAATAACAGCTCCGGCCCGTTCAACGTGCCCAGATAGTGATTGGCCTGGCCTAAGCGCTGAATGCGTAGCGGTTCAAACGCCTGACGCGAGAGCACAAGATCGGTGTATTTCGAGGGAGCGCCAAGACGCCAGCGGTCAGAGAACAGGCGTATCGATGCCCCCGCCAGCCCCAGCTCGCGCGCCCAGCGGTGAAAGCGCAGCAGGAGGTCGTCCAGGCTTTCAGCGCAGGCCAGCCGGTTTTGCAGGTTCAGCAGGCGGTAAAACAGCCCTTCGTTGGCCGTCGCCTGCTCCATCAGTTGGCCTACGTTCTCTTCCAACATGGCGATATAGTTGCGCGAGCGCGCCATGTGCCACTCAACCAGCGACACCATTCCCCGCACCGGGTGGGGAACGCGCATTTGCTCGACAACGGCAGCATTACGAATAAAGAATTCAGGATGTTGCAGCAGATATTCCACCACCGCGCTGTCGTCCAGCGTGGTCATAGCATCCTGCTGTTCTTCCCCGATGTGTTTCATAGGTGCATAAATCCGTCATAGACATGTGCCGCCGGGCCAGTCATAAACAACGGTTGGCCCGGTCCTTTCCAGGCGATATCAAGACGCCCGCCCGGCAACTCCACGCGCACTTCTTCTGCCAGTAAACCTTGCAGAATACCAACAGCAACCGCCGCGCACGCGCCACTGCCGCAGGCCTGCGTTTCACCCGCGCCGCGCTCATAAACACGCAGACGGATGTGATCGCGTTTTACAACCTGCATAAAACCAATGTTAGCGCGTTCCGGGAAACGTTCATGGCTTTCCATCACCGGCCCGAGGGTTTCTACCGCCGCCGTGTCTATATCATCAACCTGGATAACGCAGTGCGGGTTTCCCATCGACACCACGCCGCACAATATTGTCTGTTCAGACACGCGCATGATATAGGTCTTTTCCGCTTTGTTAGCGCGGAACGGTACCTGCGACGGCTCAAAGTTCGGCTCGCCCATATTCACGCACACCAGTTCATCGTCGGTTACGCTTAAGACCATGCGACCGTTCGCGGTACTGACACGGATGTCACGTTTATTGGTCAGGCCTTTCAGACGCACGAAGCGCGCAAAACAGCGCGCGCCGTTACCGCACTGGGACACTTCACTGCCATCGGCGTTGAAGATGCGATAGTGAAAATCCAGGTCGGGATCGTATGGCGGCTCAACAACCAGGAGCTGATCGAACCCCACGCCCAAATGCCTGTCCGCCAGACGGCGTATCAGCTCCGGGGAGAAAAAAACATTCTGCGTTACCGCGTCGACAACCATGAAATCGTTGCCGAGGCCATGCATTTTAGAGAACTGCATTATCTACTCCAGTTGCGCGGAACAGAACGTGTATTAGTAGTTAACCTGCGTCGGGCCACCGTTATCACCACGGTCATTACGATCCGGAGTCTCGTTCTGAACAGGGTTGGTCACGGGTTTGGTCGGCGGAGCCGCCGTTTTATCTGCCGGAGGAAAATATAGTGGGCCTTTCAGGCCGCAGCCAGCAAGGCTAAACAATGCAAGCAACAGCGCCAGCGGTCGAAAAATCTTATTCATTATTAAGATGCCTGTAGTTCAATGCTTTCTATATTTCTATCATCGCAGGAGAAGGCGCAAAAGCAAGCGTTAAGCGCCTGACTGCAACGTGATTTGTTTCACGCTATACTGCCGTCATCACTAAATAGCGGGATAAAACAATGAACGACAGTGAATTTCATCGCCTGGCAGACACCCTGTGGCTGGCCATCGAAGAACGTTTGGACGACTGGGACGGCGACAGCGATATCGACTGCGAAATCAACGGCGGCGTACTGACCATTAGCTTTGAGAACGGCAGCAAAATCATCATCAACCGCCAGGAACCGCTGCACCAGGTGTGGCTGGCGACCAAACAGGGCGGCTACCACTTTGATCTGAAAGGCGACGAGTGGGTTTGCGATCGCAGCGGCGAAACGTTCTGGGATTTGCTGGAACAAGCGGCAACGCAGCAAGCGGGTGAAACAGTTAGTTTCCGCTAAGACGTTTGCCGGATGGCGGTGTAAACACTATCCGGCCTACCAATGGCGCCAAACACGTAGGCCAGCCGGCATTATGGCTAAGAGAAATACTGCTGCAACAGCGGCGCGTTATTGTCGTGATTAGACGGCGGCGGTGTGCTAATTGCCTGGCTACGGAACGGAATCACCTGTGAGCGACCATCAACCGTCACAATTTGGTAAAACTGCGGCAGGTTAAAGTTGATAAAACTGGAGCCGTAGGTGAAGCGGTCGTGCGACGATGAGTAGAAACGGCTGACGTCACGCACCAGTTCCTCTTTGCTGCCCTCGCAGTGGTGATACACCTCCGCGCGGTTGCTCTCATCGAGAATGTAGATATTAAAGCCCTGATCTTCGCCCGACTCTTCAAAGAAGAATTGAATAATCCCTTCGCTGGCAAAACCATCGACCACCTGCGGCAGCTCGACGTGGTTAGTCTCAACCTGCACCGACAAGCCATGCAGTTTGTTGTGCGAAATCGCGCCGTAGAATTCGATGGCGTTTTCTAGCTTTTGCACCGACACATTCAAGCGTTCAAAGAACAGGCCCCAGGTTTGCCCGGAGACACGCAGCGCTTTAAAGCGCCCGGTTTCCTGGCGAGTGCTGGAAAGGCGCAGCTCAATGCACTCTGACACCAGTTGCTGTACGCGAGTACGAATCAGCCCGCGCAAATGCTGGCTATAGCAGAACACTTCGACGCTATCCGGCGGTGCGGCGTCCTGGTGCATTTTGCCCAGAATCGTTTTCAGCGCTTCAATCATTGCCTGCTCGCCGTTAAAGTGCAGCGTACGCACTTCGTTCCACGAGTTGCGATACAGCAGGTCAACGCTGCCCACCAGGCATTTTTGATCTTCACCGAAGCTAAAGATATCAAGCTTACGGAAATCGAAATGCACCACCTGGTTGCGGAACGCCGCCGTTGGGTCATATTCCAGATTGACGATAATCGCCAGATGGCGAATTTCGCACGGGCTGTACAACGCTTTCGGCGTCGGCGCAGGCAGGCGCAGCGGGAAGTGATGCGAGACATCAGCCACCATCTCTTGCAGCTTGGCTAAATCGACAATGCCGTTGCCTTTAATAAACAGATGTGTGCGCGATGTCAGCAGACCGTTAAACCACGCCCAGGCCACCAGCTTATTAAGATAGCGGTTATATTCCAGCGGCTGATGGCTGATTATCGACTCCATGTTCGGCGCACGGTTGTAAAGATACCAACCCGTACGGTTGGCGCGCCCAGGCGGAACATAGATAAAGGTCAGATTCGGCTCGGAAAGATCCGGCGAAATTTGCGGGTTAACCAGCGTGACTTTACCCGGCAGTGCTTCGAATGCCGCGTACAGTTTACGCGTCAGCACGCCGATATCCTGCGGGCTAGCCGAAACACTCAGGTTGTTGCGACGGGCAAAACGAATCAGGTTACGGTAGCTCTGCATCATCGCATCGAGCAGTTCGTTATGCGCTTCGCGCACCTGGTCGATTTTCCAGTTGGCGCGGTTGTCGAGCATTGCCAGGCGCTCTTCGCTCCAGCCCCACTCTTTCACCAGTTGCCCAACGATTTCACGACGCCAGCCAACGCAGGCGCGTTCACGACTGAGCTTTTCGCACACTTTGAGGTAGAAACAGCGGCGCACGAGGTCAAGACGCGTTTCGTCTTCAATCGCTTTGAGATATTCGGTCACGCGTTCGAGCATCATGCAGTAAGCATCAAGCCCGAAAGAGACTATTTCACCATCGTGCAGGCGTTGTTTGATGTCTTTCGCCAGCAGATGGGTGTTGGGATATTCCCACGAGTAGGCTTCCAGCAGCAGCGTTTTGAGCACGGCTTTATACGGCGAGTCGATGCTTTTATAGAGCTGCCACAGGCTTGCGCCAAAGTATTCTTCGGCGGAGAGCGAGCTCAATCCACCGAGGTCGAGCCATTCGTTCGGCGTCAGCACGCCCTGCGCGTAAAGCGTCATCACGTAATCGTCGTAATGATCTTCTTCCTCGCACGGCACCATATTCCACAGAATACGTTTGCCCGCCAGACGCACCGCCGAACGGTAAAATTCATCAAGCAGTAAAATATGTTGCGTTGAACCGCAATCTTCCCCGCCTAAACTACCACTCTCATTATGGCGGAAACGGTTTTCGTCAATCAGGAAGAAGCTTACTTCAACGCCCAGCGACGCCGCCCAGCTTTCCAGCAGGCTACATTTGCGCTGTAACAATTGGCGTTCGTCATTGTCGAGCCACGACTGGTGGCACACCCAGATATCGAGATCGGAAGAACAGCTTTGGCCGACGGACGAGGTACTGCCCATCGTGTAAAGGCCGGTAATCGGCAGCTCGCCCTTCGCTGTAGGCTGCGGCGGCATTCCACGGTGCAGCTCAAGCTCATCAAGGTAATGACGTTGGGTTTCATCAGGCGTGTAGAGGCAGATGCCCTTGGGAACGTTACCGTCGAGGTAACCCGGCATCAGCGGATGATGATAATGTAATAATGTCGGTAGTAGACTGTAAACCTGCTGGAAAGCAGGCCCCATGGCTGCAAGCGCGCGATCGACACGCAGTTGGTTTATGGCATCCAGTCTCTGTTTAAGCGTCTCAATATAGAGGTACAAGACATATCGCCTGATGTTCAAAACCGCGACGTATCATAGTGATGCAGATACGGTGGCTTTTAATATTTCAACAAGAAGAACCGTTACCGTTCACCGTCCGCCATTGTGATAGTGAAAATATCGGACGAGAAATGGTCTAAAACGTGATCAATTTAACACCTTGCCGGTTGACCGTAAAGAATGTTGCACTACAACAAGTGTAGCATCGATTGTTCCTGTAAATCCCAGCATACGATCAAGACAGTGCCAGTAATGAACGGCAAACACAACTCATTTGCACATCTTGTGAACACGGTGAAAACTAACATCATGAAGTCAACAATGTTAGGATGGTCAACGGACGATAATGACGGTAACAAGCATGTTAGACAAAGTTTTGAGAATTGCCACACGCCAAAGCCCGCTCGCACTCTGGCAAGCACACTATGTAAAAGAACGGTTGATGGCCTGCCATCCGGGGCTTACGGTGACACTTGTCCCGATGGTGACCCGAGGCGACGTTATCCTTGATACCCCGCTGGCGAAAGTGGGTGGTAAGGGGTTGTTTGTCAAAGAGCTTGAGCTTGCGTTGCTTGAAAACCGCGCGGATATCGCCGTGCATTCAATGAAAGATGTGCCGGTTGAGTTCCCGGAAGGTTTGGGGCTAGTGACCATTTGCGAGCGCGAAGATCCGCGCGACGCCTTCGTTTCTAATCATTATGCCTGCATGGATGACCTTCCGGCAGGTAGCATCGTGGGCACTTCCAGCCTGCGCCGCCAGTGCCAAATTGCCCAGCGCCGCCCGGATCTGGTCATTCGCTCGCTGCGCGGTAACGTTGGCACACGCCTGAGCAAACTTGATAACGGTGACTATGACGCCATTATCCTGGCGGTTGCGGGCTTGAAACGCCTTGAGCTGGACGCCCGTATTCGCCAGCCAATGTCGCCAGAAGAATCGCTCCCAGCCGTAGGCCAGGGTGCGGTGGGCATTGAGTGTCGTCTCGACGACGAACAAACCCGCGCGCTGCTTGCCCCGCTGAATCACGACCACACCGCCACACGCGTTCGCGCCGAGCGCGCCATGAACACGCGCCTGGAAGGCGGTTGCCAGGTGCCAATCGGCAGTTATGCCGAGCTGAACAACGGCGAGCTATGGTTACGCGCGCTGGTCGGCGCACCGGACGGCAGCGAAATGGTTCGCGGCGAGCGTCGCGGCAAGCCGGAAGATGCCGAGCGCATGGGCATTGAGCTGGCCGATGAGCTGCTCGACAACGGTGCGCGCGCCATTCTGGCTGCCGTTTATAATGGAGATGCCAACGTATGACCATTCTGGTTACCCGCCCCTCCCCGCAAGGTGAAGAGTTAGTCAGCCGTTTGCGCGCGCTGGGGCGAGTAGCCTGGAGCTTTCCACTGATTGAATTTACCCCAGGCCGCGAGCTGAACACGCTCGGTAACGCGCTTCATACGTTGGGTGAAGGAGATTTAGTTTTCGCACTTTCGCAACACGCGGTCAGTTTCAGCCATGCGCAGCTACAGCAGCAGCGCCTGAGCTGGCCTACCCTCCCCCGTTATTTTGCCATTGGCCGTACCACGGCATTAGCCTTGCATCAGGTCAGCGGTGTGGATGTTCGCTATCCTTTAGATCGGGAAATTAGCGAAGTGTTGCTACAATTACCTGAATTGCAAACTATTGCCGGCAAGAAGGCGCTGATTCTCCGGGGTAACGGCGGGCGCGAATTACTCGCCGAAACGCTCACCGCGCGTGGTGCTGACGTTACGCTATGTGAATGTTATCAACGCTGTGCCATTCACTATGACGGCGCTGAAGAGGCCATGCGCTGGCAGTCTCGCGGGGTAACCACTGTAGTGGTGACCAGCGGTGAAATGCTGCAACAGTTATGGGCACTTATTCCCCTCTGGTATCGGGAACGCTGGCTGCTCAACTGCCGTCTACTGGTAGTGAGTGAGCGCATTGCACGTTTAGCCCAGGAAATGGGCTGGCAGGATATTCAGGTTGCCGATAGCGCAGACAACGATGCGCTGCTGCGCGCATTACAATAACTCTCAAAATTGGAAGCCATAATGACGGAACAAAAAGAAAACTCCGCCGTGGTTGAAGAGTCCAGGGATGCCGTGGACACCACGCCGCAACCCAAAGCTCGTAAGCCAGAAAATGCTGAGAAAAAGAATAACGGCGGAAAAACCAGTCTGGTGCTGAGCGCCGTCGCCATAGCCATTGCATTAGCGGCAGGCGTGGGCCTGTACGGCTGGGGCAAACAACAGGCCGTCAACCAAACTACCGCCAGCGACACCCTCGCCAACCAGCTTATTGCGCTGCAAAAAGCGCAGGATGCGCAAAAAGAGGCGCTGGAAACCACCATCAAGCAGCAGGCAAGCGAGCTGGAAGCCGCGAAAGCCCAGCAGAGCGAGATGGCAAAACAACTGGATGAAGTACAGCAGAAAGTCGCCGCTATCTCTGGCAGCGATGCCAAAACCTGGCTGCTGGCACAATCTGATTTCCTCGTGAAGCTCGCTGGACGCAAGCTGTGGAGCGATCAAGACGTGACCACTGCGGCTGCACTGCTGAAAAGCGCGGATGCAAGCCTGGCCGACATGAATGACCCAAGTTTAATCGCCGCGCGCCGCGCCATCACCGATGATATTGCCAGCCTTTCGGCTGTCGCGCAGGTGGACTACGACGGCATCATCCTGAAGGTGAACCAACTGGCAAACCAGGTCGATAACCTGCGTCTGGCGGATAATAACAACGACGATTCGCCGATGGACTCCGACGACAGTGAGCTGTCAACGTCGGTACGCGAATGGCGTGTTAACCTGCAAAAAAGCTGGCAGAGCTTTATGGATAGCTTTATCACCATTCGTCGTCGTGATGAAACCGCCGTGCCGCTGCTGGCCCCAAACCAGGATATTTACCTGCGTGAAAACATCCGTTCTCGCCTGTTAGTCACGGCGCAAGCGGTTCCTCGTCACCAGGAAGAAACCTACAAACAGGCGCTGGATAACGTATCAACCTGGGTTCGCGCTTACTACGATACCGAGGATGCCACCACCAAAGCATTCCTGGATGATGTGGATAAGCTCAGCCAGCAGACCATCACCATGAACGTGCCGGAAACGCTACAGAGCCAGCCGATTCTGGAAAAACTGATGCAGACCCGCGTGCGTAATCTGATGGCGCAGCCTGCCGTGGCGCAACCTGCACCACAGCAACCGGCTGCCGCCGCACCGCAGGGAGAGTAAACGATGCTAAAAGTCTTATTACTCTTCGCACTGCTGATTGCCGGTATCGTGGTTGGCCCGATGATCGCCGGGCACCAAGGATATGTGTTAATTCAGACGGATAACTACAACATCGAAACCAGCGTCACCGGTTTAGTGATTATCCTGATTCTGGTGATGGTCGTACTGTTCTTGCTGGAGTGGATTTTGCGCCGCATTTTCCGTACCGGCGCCAACACTCGCGGCTGGTTCGTTGGCCGTAAGCGCCGTCGTGCACGCAAACAGACCGAGCAAGCGCTGCTGAAACTGGCGGAAGGCGATTATCAGCAGGTTGAGAAGCTGATGTCGAAAAATGCCGACCACGCAGAACAACCGGTGGTGAACTACCTGCTGGCAGCCGAAGCGGCGCAACAGCGTGGCGACGAGGCGCGCGCTAATCAGCATCTTCAGCGCGCAGAAGAAAACGCCGGTAATGATCTGATCCCTGTTGAAATTACGCGTGTTCGTCTGCAACTAGCGCGTAACGAAAACCATGCGGCTCGCCACGGGGTCGATAAACTGCTGGAAATCGCCCCACGTCACCCGGAAGTGCTACGTCTGGCTGAGCAGGCTTATATCCAGACTGGCGCGTGGAGTTCACTGCTGGATATCATCCCATCAATGGCGAAAGCGCACGTGGGCGATGACGCTCACCGAGCGGCGCTGGAACAGCAAGCGTGGATTGGTCTGATGGATCAAGCACGTGCCGACCAGGGCAGTGAAGGGTTGCGTAATTGGTGGAAAAATCAAAGCCGTAAAACGCGTCATCAGGTCGCGCTTCAGGTGGCGATGGCGGATCACCTGATTGAATGTGACGATCATGACACCGCCCAGCAGATCATCATCGATGGCCTGAAGCGCCAATATGACGATCGTCTGGTGATGCTGATTCCACGTCTGCGTACCAACAATCCAGAACAGATGGAAAAACTGCTACGCCAGCAGATCAAAACGGTTGGCGATCGTCCGCTGTTGTGGAGCACGTTGGGGCAATCGCTGATGAAGCACGGCGAATGGCAAGAAGCGAGCCTGGCGTTCCGTGCAGCGCTCAAACAGCGCCCTGACGCCTATGACTACGCGTGGCTTGCCGATACGCTTGACCGCCTGAAGCAGCCAGAAGAAGCCGCAGCAATGCGCCGTGATGGCCTGATGCTGACGCTACAGAACAACCCGCCAGCGTAATTCTGCGGGGTATTTGAAAAGGGGCCATTCGGCCCCTTTTTTTGTCTCCTTCGCCCATAAAAAAACGCCTGCTCTTTTAAGGAGCAGGCGTTAAACAGGTTTAATTCGACAACATAATGGGTGCTTCACTCAACGTTATGCCCATGGTGTCTGATGAGGCTTAAGCGACATCTGTCAGTGGACGATAAGCACCGTAAACGGCTCTGCATCATTCCTGAGTTTATGAGGCCAAAGGCGAGCATAAGAGATGGAATGAGCATCTACGCGGCGCATTATGGCACAGGATTCTGGAGGATGACACCTCCGGTTACAGACAAATGATCTATTTATTAAATCTTTAAGAAGAAGGGCATCAACGCGAGGTAGATAAACGGCAGAAAACAAAAAACCCCGCCGAAGCGGGGTTCAAAATTGGTCGGCGAGAGAGGATTCGAACCTCCGACCCACTGGTCCCAAACCAGTTGCGCTACCAAGCTGCGCTACTCGCCGTTTTACTGCTTTTTTGAATTTTTAGTTCAATTCTTTTTTCTGTTAACACCATCGGTGTGAACAAAAAAACCCGCCTTAGCAGGGTTCAAAATTGGTCGGCGAGAGAGGATTCGAACCTCCGACCCACTGGTCCCAAACCAGTTGCGCTACCAAGCTGCGCTACTCGCCGATGTACTGCTTTTTGAACACTTCGTTCAATTCGTTAAAGTCGTGGTGCGAGGGGGGGGACTTGAACCCCCACGTCCGTAAGAACACTAACACCTGAAGCTAGCGCGTCTACCAATTCCGCCACCTTCGCAAATTCACAACTCTATCAAATAATGGGGTGGCTAATGGGATTCGAACCCACGACAACTGGAATCACAATCCAGGGCTCTACCAACTGAGCTATAGCCACCACTGTTAAATCTGTTACGCGGTTTCAAAAACCACCGCAGCTCCAGCACCGGGTAAATGGTGCGCCCGACAGGATTCGAACCTGAGACCTCTGCCTCCGGAGGGCAGCGCTCTATCCAGCTGAGCTACGGGCGCTTAGCGCCGTTGCGGGGTCGGATAATACGGACTTCCCCCCCCGCTGTCTAGTGCCTTTTTAAATAAAATTACTGTTTGCTCATGCTTTGTGCATTTCGTCGCTTATTTACGCAAATCCTGGGATTGCGTCGCGCGATGCATCCCAAAAACACGGTAAATCAGCGTGACAAGCGCCAAAAACAGAATACCCACAAACAACGACAAACGGGTGTCATCATTGATGCCCATACCAATCAGCACACAAACCAGGAATGCCATAGTCAAATAGTTAGCCCACGGGAACATGATCGAGCGGAATGGATGGCTGGCAATCGCTTCCTGGTGTTCACGACGAAAACGCAGTTGGCTAATCAGAATCACAAACCACGGCACCATGCCCGGTAACACGCTGGCGCTATAAACGTACACAAAGACACGCTGCGGATTAGGAATAATGTAGTTCAGACACGAGCCAATCAGCAAAATAACAATGGACAGCGTAACACCCGCCGCCGGTACACCGCTTTTCGTCACCTTCGCCATCGCTGCCGGTAACTGACGGTTTTTCGCCAGCGCGTAGAGCATACGCCCGCAGCTATACATACCACTGTTACAGCCAGACAACGCTGCCGTCAGCACCACGAAGTTAATCACCCCCGCCGCCGCAGTAATACCGATTTTGGCAAAGGTCAGAACAAACGGGCTGCCATTCGTGCCAATTTCATTCCACGGGAAGATAGTGACGATAACGAAAATCGCGCCCACATAGAAAATCAGGATACGCCACAGCACTTTACCCACGGCGCTGCGCAGCGTGACCTGTGGGTTTTTCGCTTCACCGGCGGTCATGCCGATAAGCTCAACGCCCTGGTAAGATGCCACAACGATACACAACGCCGTCAGGAAGCCTTTCCAGCCACCAGCAAAGAAGCCGCCGTGCTCGGTCAGGTTACTAAACCCTATCGATTGGCCGCCGTTACCAAAGCCAAAGAAAATTACACCGAGGCCAATCACAATCATCACGATAATCGTGGTGACTTTGATCATCGCAAACCAGAATTCGATTTCACCGTACAGGCGCACTGCCGCCAGGTTTGCCAGCGCAACCAGCCCAACGGCAATCAGCGCGGGTATCCACTGCGCCATATCCGGGAACCAGAACTGGACGTACACCCCTATTGCGGTTATTTCGGAAATGCCCACGGCCATCCACATAAACCAATATGACCAGGCGGTGAGATAGCCAAAGAATGGGCTAATATAACGGTGCGCATAAACAGCGAACGAACCGGTTACTGGCTCGATAAACAGCATTTCGCCCATTGAGCGCATAATAAAGAAGACAAAAACCCCCGCCAGGATATAGGCCAATAGCACCGATGGCCCCGCCCATTTAAGGGTGCTTGCTGCCCCCATAAACAGGCCTACGCCGATGGTGCCCCCGAGGGCAATTAATTCAATGTGACGGGCTTCCAGACCGCGCTGAAGCTCCGGTTTCTTCTCTGCCATAAATCCTCTTGTGTTTGCATATGTCCGGTCAATGCCGGTTTTATTTTTATAAATAATGGATATTTTCGGATGTGGACGCATCAGCCAAATTACGGATACGCCATCAGGGTATGCGAATGGTTTAACAATTTTTAATAAATGGCAAATATAAATGAGAATGAAAAAAACGAATTTGTGAATGTATCTCGCAGAAAATGCGCGATACATTCACCTTATTACGCGGGAAATTTAGAGTTGGTTAGTGTAATGCCAACGTAAATAGCGCAGCAGACGCAGTTGGCGTTTAATGCGGCTTGGCTGGGATAACAGACGGTAAAGCCACTCCAGGCCTAAGTTCTGCCACACCTTTGGCGCGCGTTTAACATGGCCGGTGAAGACATCGTAAGTGCCGCCAACGCCCATATACAGCGCGTCTGGGTGCACCAAACGGCAATCGCGCATCAGAATCTCTTGCTTTGGCGAGCCCATCGCGACCGTCACAATCTGCGCCCCGCTGTCGCGGATACGTTCAAACAGCGCCGGGCGCTGCTCTGGCGTGAAGTAGCCATCCTGAGTGCCCACCAGGTTCACATTCCACTGCTGACGCAGCTTTTCACGGGTTTGCGCCAACACGTCCGGTTTGCCGCCGATCAAAAACACTGGCGTACCTTCAGCTCCAGCGCGCGCCATCAGCGCTTCCCACAGGTCAGCCCCAGCCACGCGCGAAACGTCGGCTTCGGGGTACTTTTTGCGTATCGAACGCACCACGCTGATACCGTCGGCGTATTTAAACTCCGCCGCGTTGATCAGCGTTCTAACCTCGGCGTTATCTTCCAGCGTCAGCATTTTCTCGGCGTTAATCGCCACCAATGTGCCCTGTTTTAAGTGGCCGCCCGCGTACAGATAGTCCAGCGCGTGCTCCATGTTACGCCAGCCAATAAGCTTCAACCCACGCAAGGTGTAGGTCGGCGCGGTCAGTAAATCAGCCATTTTATCCTTCTCCAACATGCGAGGGACGTTTTATCCGCTGATGTATCAGCCCCGCGCGCTCAAACAACCAATACAACAGTTTTGCCACCAGCAAACATGCCCCAAAGACAACCATAAAAAAGACCACGCGAGATCCGAAGGAGTCCAGCCCTTCGCGCGCGAGCACGATCATATTGAAGATCGCACCAAAGCAGAAACTGTGCAAAATCGCCGATTTATAACGGTTAGTCTCCTGATTCCCCAGGCTATACAACCAGTCAAACCATTTGATGATAAGCCCCACCACCACGGCGCCCAGCGGCACAAACCATACGCCGCCCATCACCACCAGCGAGCCAATCAGCGTCGGTGAAATCGCAAGCCCAGAGTGGTTGTTCAGTACTTCCCAGGTGAAGTAGTTCGCGGTGTTAAGCACCACGCTTGGCCGCGATGGCCACAGCCAGCCAGGGATAAAGACATAGAAGTCACGCACCATCGGCGCTAAGCCCTGGAACTCGATTTTGTCGTAGTTTTGCAGCAGTAGCGCCAGGTTTTCCCACGGCGAGAAGGTATCGCGCGTCAGGTACAAGAAGGAGTAAAACGCTTCATCGCCGCTAACGCTCATCCCGTAGCGCTTTAATGCCAGCCAGAACATGCCGACAATCCCCAGAACGCCCGCTGCCGCCAGCATCCACAGCGAAATCCAGCCGCGAATAATGCCGATAAACAAGAAGATAGCGAACGCGATAATAATGTTGGCGCGCGTGCCGCCAACAATCGCGTAGGTCAGTAAGCCGAATGCGGTGGTGGCAATCAGGAAGCCAATCCACGCATTCCAACTGGGCTTGAGGAAGTAAACCACCAGCATCGCCGGAATAAAGAAGTAGAAGAAGCGCTTAAGCGCCACGCCGGAGACTTCGCTGGAGAATATCTGGCTGTAAGAGTGCAACTTAAACAGCAGGAAGCCGTTATGCAGGAAGAACGTGCCCACCGTTAACAGCGCAATCCCCATCATCAACACCCACGCGATGTTGGTTTCCACCCGATTCATGGTAAACAACGGGCGGCGCGGCGCACTGGCATTCGCCGTGCGCAGGCGTGTTTTATAGGTGACGTAATACACCGCGTAGAAACAGACCGAAACCAACAGCGTTTGCAGCAGTGTCTCAGGCGGCGAAACGCCCACATCGAAACGGAACACCAGCGTGCAAGTCAGCGGGAAGCCGAAGAAGAAGGTCAGCAGGAACAGCAGCGAGAAAAAGACGTTAAAGTTAAAGCGCACCCGACGGAATTCGAACCACGTCAGCGTGCCGATAAACAGCGTAGACAACAGCCAGACGACCAACAGCCCAGTAAACTGCATTTCGCTCATACCGCTTCCCCCGCAGCCAACTGTAGCGCCCGATACCAGGGTTCCAGATAGTTTGGTTTGAAAAAGGCGATCGTGTTTTTATCCACCAGCGAAAGCTGACGCTGTGCTTCACGCACCACCGGAACCGTCAGCGCATCGTCGGTAAACAGTACCGGGATATTCTGCTCGGCCATATCCAGCCAAAACGGATTCTGCCGATTCAGTACGCACGGAATCCCCGCCTGAATCAACAAACACAGCGTGCCAATACCCTGCTGGCGGGCAAAAATGAAATAGCCCAAATCGCAGCGGCGTAATAGCGCGAGATAGTCATCAAACTCTAGCTTTTCACGGAGAATTTGCACATTTTCGCCGCTAAATAGCGCCTGTGCGGCGTCACTCACTTCCGTGATATACGCTTCATTATTCGCGGGGTAGCCCATTGGCACTATCACATTCACCGTGTCGCCAAACTGCTGATGAATCGCCTTCAGCGCCGTCATGTGTTCATTGCTGCGATCGCCGGAGTTACCCACCAGAATCGTCAGTTTACCTTCGCGCGGCGTCGTATCCGCCAGCGAGTTCAGCGCCGGATCCATTCGCGTCGGGAAATAGAGCAGCTCGCCCGGCACTTTCGGATGCCGATGCGACAAATAGCTGAGATCGCCACGCGTGGCGAACGCACGCCCGACTCGCCCCTGCGCCATGCGGCGTAGCGGGTAGAACAGGCGAAATTTCAGGCCGCGCGAGACTTCATACAGATCCGCGCCCCAGATATGCCAGCTCACCTGCGATGGCTTCAGGCCACCGCTTAGCAGCGCCAGCCAAATGCCGGTATTAAACTGGCCATGAAAGAAGAATCGCTGCTGGCGGTCAGCTTTAGCTTTCGCCACCACCGCTTTCGCCAGCGTCGATTTATCGGCATAGCGCTCAATTGCCAGCGCCGGAAACGCCGCCGGGAGGCTATCGTCACGGCTTACTACCATAAACCGACGGGCGTGCGCGTGCTCTACGGCCAGCTCATCGGCAAAAAACCGTAGCACCGTCTGGTTATGGTGAGGGATATCCGATCCCAGAATATGTATCAGTTCGGTCATTGCCGTTTACGCCAAATTAAAAATACGCCGCTACACAGCGTGAAATAAACAATATAGGTGGCCATGTAGGCCTGTGCCGCCCCCAGCGCGCCGTGCGCCGGAATCAGCCAGTGAGAGAACGCCGTCAGCAACGTAAACTGGCTCAGTTCGGCCAGAATATAAAAACGCAGCGACGCTTTTGCTATCACTAAATAACCAAAGACGTAAGCGCCTACTTTCAGCACATCGCCCACTAACTGCCACGCAAACAGGTCGCGCATGGCGGAAAACTTCGCCGAGAACAGCAGCCAGATGGCGAAATCACGCAGCAGCCAGACGCTGAGGCTGGCAGCGGCCACCGCAGGCAAAACAAACTTAAGCGAGCGGCCAATTTCGCGCGCGATCTCTTTTTTCGCCGTCAAACGCGAAAGCGTCGGCAGCAGGTAAACGCTAAACGAAGCGGTAATAAACTGGAGGTAGGCGTCTGAAATACTGCTGACACCTTGCCAAATTCCCACTTCATCCCAGCTGTAATGCGCTGCCATCAGGTTTCGCATCATCACGTAGGCCACCGGCATCGTGACGGAGGTAATCAGCGCCATCAGGGTGAATTTGCCCAGTTGGCCCGCCAGCGCCTTGTCCCACTGCGGTTTCAGGTATCCCCACGGGATAAGCCCACGTCGGGAAAGCATCACCGCCGCCGGGATCACAATCAGCGCCGGAACCAACGCCAGCCCAAGCAGCGCGCCCTGATAGCCGCCCAGCCGATAACAGGCGTAATACGCTACGGCGCCCATCAGGCTACCGGCAATCAGCGACAGCGCGTTGCCCGCCGCATCGCGGAAGCCCTTCATCAACGCCAGCAGCAAGTTCGCCCACGCGATACCCATTTGTACCAGCGCGACCAGCCGCACCAAGCCTTGATAGTCGGTATGGCCGAATAACCCCTGGCTTATCGGCGCTGCCGCCAGCAGGAAAATCACCGCCAACAGCGTGGAAAACCCCAACACCATCGCCGACGATGTTCCCACTACCTGGCGCAAACGCGTCGGGTCATCGTGATGCTGAGCGACGAATTTCGTCACCCCGTTAAAAATCCCCGCCCCAGCCAATACGCCGAGCACAGTCACTAGCTGGCGGAAGTTTCCCGCCTGGCCAACGCCCGAGGGGCCAAAAGAGACAGCCAGCAGTTTTACCACTAACAGCCCAACGCCAATTTTTACCAGTGTGGACGCGGCGGTCCACACCGAAGCTTTTGCCAGTGACATATCAGGCGAAATAGCTCAATAGCGAATTGATAACCGTGCGCTGGTCAACCACCGGCAGGTTGTAGAACAGCGGCAGGCGTAGTAAACGCTCACTTTCTTGCGTGGTGAAACGGTCTTCGCCGTGGAACTCGCCAAACTTCTCACCCGCCGGGCAAGAGTGCAGCGGAATGTAGTGGAACACCGCCATAATTTCGGCTTCTTTCAGCCAGTTGATCAGCGCAGTGCGGTCTTCAACGTCACGCATTTTGATGTAAAACATGTGCGCATTGTGCCCACAATCGGCTGGCACAACTGGCAGGTCGATACGCCCCGCTTCCGCCAGCGGCAGCAGCGCGTCGTAGTAGTTCTGCCACAGCGCAAGACGCTGTTTGTTGATGCGGTCGGCAGCTTCCAGTTGCGCCCACAGATAGGCGGCCTGGAGATCAGACATCAAATAGCTGGAGCCAATATCACGCCAGGTATATTTGTCCACCAGCCCACGGAAGAACTGGCTGCGGTTGGTGCCTTTTTCACGGATGATTTCCGCACGCTCAACCAGCGCACGGTCGTTAATCAGCGTCGCCCCACCTTCACCGCCCGCAGTGTAGTTTTTGGTTTCATGGAAGCTAAAGCAGCCGATATGACCAATAGATCCCAGCGCCTGGCCTTTGTAGGTGGACATCACACCCTGCGCGGCGTCTTCAACCACGAACAGATGATATTTTTTCGCCAACGCCATAATGGTGTCCATTTCACAGGCCACGCCTGCGTAATGCACCGGCACAATGGCGCGGGTTTTATCGGTGATCGCCGCTTCAATCAGCGTCTCATCGATATTCATCGTCTCTTTGTGAACGTCCACAAACACAATTTTCGCACCACGCAGCACAAAGGCATTGGCGGTGGAAACGAAGGTGTAGCTCGGCATGATGACTTCATCGCCCGGCTGAATATCCAGCAGGATAGCCGCCATCTCTAGCGAGGCGGTGCAGGACGGGGTCAGCAGCACTTTGGCGCTCGCGAAGCGATGTTCCATCCATTGCTGGCAACGACGGGTAAAACCACCATCGCCGCACAGCTTGCCGCTGCCCATCGCGGATTGCATATAATCGAGTTCAGTACCCACAACCGGTGGGGCGTTAAATGGAATCATGGTGTCACCTGTATAGCCAGTACGCGGTGCTGACAACGTTAGCCCCGCTGTGAATATAGCGTTTAAGTGCTGCGGTATTGCCGGCTTGCGTCGCCACCCGTAGCGTCGAAAGGCCGCGAGTATACGCCCAGCGCACCGCCGCCTGCATCAATTCGCCACCCGCGCCGCGCCCAGCCAGCAGGCCGATTCGCGCGTCAGAGGCGTTCAATTCTCGTAGGGATACAAACGCGCGGATAGCACCGTCTGCATCGCGAAAAACCAGACACTGGTTATCGAATGTGCCTTTTACTGCGTTCTCAATCCATTGAGCATAAAAGCGCCCACTGGCATCGGCGGCGTACCACGGCGCGCGGAATCGGCTTTGTGAAAACGCATGAGCGGCAAGAAGGCGCAGTGCGGGAATATCATCGTCAGTGGCTATTTCTGCCTGTGGGCAGGCAACTTCCGTGACTGGCAACGCCAAGTCCACTTCGCCTTCTACCAGCCGAAAACCCAGCTGTTGTAGCGCATCGAGCTGTTCAACCTGATGCGCGGCAATTTTAGCCTGCACCCGCGACCACCCCGCCAGCCGCGCGGCGGTTAGCGGGGCAGCATCGTGCGCGAAGCGGACGATCGCGCTATGAATACCAAAAAACTGGTTTTCCCACGTCAGTGGCTCAATATTGGCGAGGACGGGCACGGAGTAGCTCCAGCAAATATTGACCGTAGCCGGTTTTCGCTAACTGGCTGGCGGCGCGCTTCACGCCTTCATCGTCCAGCCAGCCGTTACGCCAGGCAATCTCTTCCAGACAGGCGATTTTAAAGCCCTGGCGCTTTTCTACCGTCTGCACAAACATGCTCGCTTCAATCAAGCTGTCATGCGTGCCGGTATCAAGCCAGGCAAAACCACGGCCCAGCAGTTCAACGGTCAGATGCCCGTCGTCGAGATACATCTGGTTAATCGAGGTGATTTCCAGCTCGCCGCGCGCGGAAGGCTTCACGCGTTTGGCGTACTCCACCACTTTACTGTCGTAGAAGTAAAGGCCGGTTACAGCCCAGTTTGATTTCGGCTGCGCAGGTTTCTCTTCCAGCGAGATAGCGCGGAAGTTATCGTCAAACTCCACCACGCCAAAACGTTCCGGGTCCATCACCTGGTAACCAAATACCGTTGCCCCTTCGCTGCGCGCTGCCACGTGGCGCAGTTTAGGGCTAAAGCCCTGACCGAAGAAGATATTGTCGCCGAGCACCAGGCATGACGGCTCGCCGTTGAGGAACGTTTCACCGATGATAAACGCCTGTGCCAGGCCATCAGGGCTTGGCTGTTCAGCGTATTGCAGTGAAATGCCAAACTCGCTGCCATCGCCCAGCAGACGTTGGAAGTAGCTTTTATCTTCAGGGGTGGTGATGATAAGAATTTCACGAATCCCCGCCAGCATCAGTACCGACAGCGGGTAGTAAATCATCGGTTTGTCGTAAATCGGCAGTAGCTGTTTGGACACGCCACGAGTGATCGGATACAGACGCGAGCCTGAGCCGCCAGCCAGAATAATACCTTTCATTGCTTACACTCCTCCGGGAGATTAGCCCTTCAGGCCCAGACGTTCACCCTGGTAGCTGCCGTCTTGTACCTGTTTCCACCAGCTTTCGTTGGCGAGATACCACTGCACGGTTTTGCGCATCCCACTTTCGAAAGTCTCGGCTGGCGTCCAGCCGAGATCGCGGGCGATTTTCGCCGCATCAATCGCGTAACGTAAATCGTGGCCAGGTCGGTCAGCGACAAAGGTTATCAGGTCGTGATAGTGCGCTACACCCTGTGGTTTTTGCGGCACTAACTCTTCCAGCAGCGCGCAAATAGTCTCTACCACGTCGAGGTTTTTACGCTCGTTATGGCCGCCAATGTTGTACGTTTCGCCAATGCCGCCAGCGGTGGCAACAAGGTACAGCGCGCGCGCATGGTCATCGACATACAGCCAGTCACGAATCTGCTGCCCGTTTCCGTATACCGGCAGCGGTTTCCCCGCCAGCGCGTTGAGGATAGTCAGCGGGATCAGCTTTTCCGGGAAGTGGTAAGGGCCGTAGTTGTTCGAGCAGTTGGTGATAAGCGTGGGCAGGCCGTAAGTGCGCAGCCAGGCGCGCACTAAATGGTCACTGCTGGCCTTCGAGGCCGAATACGGGCTGCTTGGCGCATACGGCGTGGTTTCGGTAAAGAAATCCTCCGCCGAGTGCAGGTCGCCGTACACTTCATCGGTCGAAATATGGTGGAAGCG
Organism: Kluyvera fluvialis; assembly: GCF_059725275.1. NCBI lineage: Bacteria > Pseudomonadati > Pseudomonadota > Gammaproteobacteria > Enterobacterales > Enterobacteriaceae > Kluyvera > Kluyvera fluvialis. The sequence goes on from NZ_AP046142.1 coordinate 4,734,819, forward strand.
GAACGCCGCTTTGGCGTCGCTTTCCAGCGCAGACCAATAGGCTCGCGCGGCCTCCAGTAGCGTGTAAGTGCCGACGATATTGGTTTCAATAAACGCCGCCGGCCCGTCGATGGAGCGGTCAACGTGGCTTTCCGCCGCCAGATGCATGACGATATCCGGTTGATACTGGTCGAATACGCAGTTCAGCGCCGCGCGATCGCAAATATCCACCTGTTCGAAGGCAAAGCGGGCATCGCTCGCCACCGGAGCCAGTGATGCCAGGTTACCTGCGTAGGTGAGCTTATCAACCACCACCACGCTATCTGGCGTGTGGTTGATGATATGGCGCACTACCGCCGAGCCGATAAAGCCCGCGCCGCCGGTGACCAGAATCCGTTTCAACGCCAGACTCCTTTGGTATCCACCACGTACTGCTGGGTAATGACGTCGCCGTGAATCGCTTTAAACTGGGCGTGATCGACCAGCATAACTATCACATCGGCGCTGGCGAGCGCGGTATCTACCGATACCAGCGAGCACAGCCCATCGAGTTTTTTCGGCAACTGATGAATATTCGGTTCAACGACCAGCGTTTCGCCACTGTGCCATTGGGCAATCAGCTCCGCGATTTCCATCGCTGGGCTTTCGCGCAGATCATCAATATTAGGTTTAAACGCCAGGCCAAAGCAGGCAATTTTCAGTTCGCTGGCGCGCTTGTTGCTGGCAGCGAGGCAGTCGGCAACGTTCGCTTTCACTTTATCGATGACCCACAACGGTTTGTAGTCGTTGACTTCACGGGCCGTGCGAATCAGGCGCGCCTGCTCTGGGTTTTGCGCCACGATAAACCAGGGATCGACGGCGATGCAGTGCCCGCCAACGCCAGGACCAGGCTGGAGAATGTTGACGCGCGGGTGGCGGTTCGCCAGGCGAATCAGTTCCCAGACGTTAATTCCCTGTTCGGCACAGATAAGCGACAGTTCGTTAGCAAACGCGATGTTTACATCGCGGAAGCTGTTTTCGGTCAGCTTGCACATTTCCGCCGTGCGCGCGTTGGTTACCACGCATTCGCCTTCGAGGAAAATGTTGTACAGCTCGCTGGCGCGTGCGGAGCACACCGGCGTCATACCGCCAATCACGCGGTCATTCTTGATAAGCTCAACCATCACCTGACCCGGCAGTACGCGCTCTGGGCAGTAGGCAATATTAATATCCGCCTGTTCACCCACCTGCTGCGGGAAGGTTAAGTCTGGGCGCATCTCCGCCAGCCACCCCGCCATCAGCTCGGTTGCGCCAACCGGAGAAGTCGATTCAAGAATCACCAGCGCGCCTTTTTTCAGCACTGGCGCAATCGAGCGGGCCGCCGCTTCGACGTAAACCATATCCGGCTCGTGATCGCCTTTAAACGGCGTCGGCACGGCAATCAGGTAGGCATCAGCCTCTTCCGGCGTAGTGGTGGCGCGTAAGAATCCGTCCGCCACCGCCGTTTTTACCACCCTGTCGAGATCGGGTTCAACAATATGAATTTCACCACGGTTGATGGTATCTACCGCGTGTTGATTGATATCCACACCCACTACCTGCTTTTGCCGTGAGGCAAACGCTGCCGCTGTGGGAAGGCCGATATAGCCCAGGCCGATCACCGAGAGGGTTGAAAAACTCATAACGTTACCTGATTATTTTTTAATGCTGATAAAATTCGTTCACATGCCTGACCGTCCCCGTAAGGGTTATGGGCTCGGCTCATTCGTTGATATTCTTCGTCATCGCGCAGTAAGCGCGTCACCTCATCCACAATGCGTTGGCGATTAGTGCCCACCAACCGCACCGTGCCAGCGTCTACCGCTTCCGGGCGCTCTGTGGTTTCACGCATCACCAGCACCGGTTTACCCAGCGACGGCGCCTCTTCCTGAATGCCGCCAGAGTCGGTCAGAATCAGCCACGCGTGGTTCATCAGCCAGACAAACGGCAGGTAATCCTGCGGGTCAATCAGTATGACGTTCTCGACATGGCCGAGAATACGCTTCACCGGCTCGCTGACATTGGGATTCAGGTGCACCGGATAGACAATCTGGAGGCTCGGGTTGCTCGCCGCGATTTCCGCCAGCGCATGACAAATCTGCTCAAACCCTTGACCGAAGCTCTCACGGCGATGCCCAGTCACCAGGATCATCTTTTTGCCGTTACTCAAAAACGGGTAACGCTGGTTCAGCTCTGCGCTCAACGTTTCGTCGTTTACGACTCGGTCGCGCACCCACAGTAAGGCATCAATCACCGTGTTGCCGGTGACGAAAATACGGGTATCCGGCAGGTTTTCGCGCAGCAGATTTTGCCGGGAATTTTCAGTTGGCGCGAAATGGTACATCGCCAGATGCCCCGTTAATGTACGGTTCGCTTCTTCCGGCCACGGCGAGTAGAGGTCGCCAGTGCGCAGCCCCGCTTCAACGTGCCCAACGGGAATGCGCTGATAAAATGCCGCCAGGCTTGCGGCGGCAGTGGTCGTCGTGTCGCCATGAACTAACACAACATCCGGTTTGAAAGACTCCAGAATCGGTTTTAACCCCTGCAAAATACGGCAGGTTATTTCAGTTAACCCCTGTCCTGGGCTCATGATATTGAGATCATAATCCGGAACGATGGAGAAGAGGTTTAGCACCTGATCAAGCATTTCCCTATGCTGCGCCGTGACGCAGACTCTTGCCTCAAAATGAGGGTCCTTTGCTAGCTCATGCACCAGAGGGGCCATTTTGATAGCCTCCGGGCGAGTGCCAAATACAGTCAGAACTTTCACATCGATTCTCTTCTTAAGATGAAACTGGCCCATCGCCCATTCATCATTGATGGGTTTCTACTGCGGGCGACGACGCGCCAGCGCCCCCCCTGCACCCACTAATCCACCGACAATACCCCACATCACCATCAGAAATGCACGGCGTGGGCTGGTGCGCGTTACCGGCTCCTCCGGTGTGCGTAAATAGCGATAGGTTTGAAAACTAGGTGCCAACGTAGGCCCGACGTTAAGCGTCGTCAGCATTGCGCGAGCCTGATCGTAATCCAGGTCGAAGGTCGGCCCGACGGCCTGGAGATTTTCCAGACGCGCTTGCAGCATTGGACGGCCCAGCAGGGATAGCTCGGAGTCCGGTAATTCATCGGCCGGAACATCCGTCACGCTGCGGTTAATATTGTGCTGCTGCGCAATCTTCAGCGCGGCTTCAATGCTGTGCATCCGGCGGCTGAAAATCGCCTGCGCGACCTCCTCCTGGCGCTTCACCTGCGCTTTAACCTGAATGGTACGCGCGGCCCATGCGCCTTTCAGTTCATCGTTCAGATGCCCTGCGGCACGCTGGCTGGCGAAAGCCACATATTGGCGCAGCAGATTATTCGCATCCTGCGCAGTTTCCGCTGTCAGTTTCACGCTGTCGCTAACGTTTTTCTGCACATCACCGGGGATAAACTGAATATTGTTAATCAAATCATCCAACTGCGCGGCATCGGCGCGCGAGTTGCCCACCATCCGCTGTTTGTAATAGTCCGTTTGCAGCCAGAAATCACGGCGGGTGTCCCAGGAGGACAGTTGCATCACGAACTCTTTGTACACTTCGTCCATCACCGATGGCGGTGTCACCGTCGTTGGATTGACCTTAACGTCCAGGTTGCGCAGGAACTGCTGCTGCGAATAGTACCCATCCAACATATTGACGGTTGGGCGATCAGTAATCGCCGTGGTGCTCCATTCCTGTCGGGCAAAAAAGGTATAAATCAGCACTAGCGCGGCGAATAACACCGCAAAGCCAATAATCCAATGTTTTCCCGACCACAACGCGCGAAACAGGCCACGAATATCCAGTTCATTCTCCGCACTTGCTAACCGTGCTTCCGGTAATGGTTGTGTCATTACTACCCCAGTTTTACTTGGTTAATTTTGGATTGTTTCCGCTGTTGCGACGTATTCTGCGCTTCATGCGTTTAATAAAACGCGCCACTTTCCAGGCTCGCTTGATGCAGTAACCGTAGAAACAAAAAGCCAGCAGGAATAGTAGCAGCATCACCCACTCAGGCACTACGCGAGTGTATTCAGCCGCAACGCCGATAGCCGCAAGCAGCGCGGCGGCGGCGGTGATCAGTACCAGCGCCTGACGGGAGGTAAAACCGGCGCGCATAATCAGATGGTGGATATGCTGGCGATCGGGAGAGAACGGGCTCATGCCCTTACGCAGACGGCGATACATAATCGCGACCATATCCATCAGCGGAATAGCCACAATCCACAGCGCCGTTACTGGGCTAATCGGGTGATGAGTTCCTTGCGTTGTTTCCAGCAGGATCCAGATAACGGTGAAGCCAATCAGCGTGCTGCCAGCGTCGCCCATAAAGACTTTATAGCGGCGGCCCAGCACGCCCAGGTTCAGCATGATATACGGCAGGATGGCGGCGATCATGGCAAAACACCACATCGCCAGGCTCGTCTGCCCATCGAACCACAGAATCAGGCCAATCGCGCCAAAACTGACGCTTGATAAACCGCCCAACAGCCCATCAATGCCATCAACCATATTGAAGGCATTAATCACCGCCCACACGGCAAACAAGGTGAGGAAGAAACCAAATGGGCCGAGAACAAGCTCCCACGAACCAAAGATATAACCGAGGCTACGCAGATACAGGTTTCCCGCCGTCATCATCACAATACCAATCAGCGCCTGAATGGTTGCACGGATTTTAACGCTGATGTCATAGCGGTCGTCCAGGGCGCCCACAAACACTAAAACGCCTGCACAGGCGAGATAAAGGGATGCGTGAGGAATGTAGTAATCTGCAATAGCGAAAGTTAAGCAGATCCCAGCGTAAACCGAGATACCGCCCACGAGCGGTATAAGCCCCTGGTGACGTTTACGGAAATTTGGTCTGTCCACCAAACCGACCTTTTTAGCCGCTCTGCGGGCGAAAAAAAGGAATACGGTCGTGAACAAAAAAATACTGATCAAATCAGTACCGACGGTCAGTAAACTCACAATTTATACTCGCTGCGAATATTAATAGCGAAAGTATACCCACGATAGCAACTCATCAGAAGAGGAAGCCTGATGATTATTGGGGAAACTCGCCTGATTTATAACCGGTTTTACAAACTAATTATATTGTAGCCGCAAACCACAATTGTCCGTGAAAAAAATGAGAGCCCCTATCGCCGGAAGTCCTAAAAACAAAAACGCCACACAAAAGTGTGGCGTTCATCGGCAAAAATCGAATTTTACGAACGTTTCATCATGTCGAAGAAGTCGTCGTTAGTTTTGGTCATTGCCAGTTTATTGATGAGGAACTCCATCGCGTCAATTTCGCCCATTGGGTGAATGATTTTGCGCAGGATCCACATTTTTTGCAGCTCTTCAGGAGTCGTGAGCAGCTCTTCTTTACGGGTACCGGAACGGTTGTAGTCGATAGCCGGGAAGACGCGTTTTTCAGCGATTTTACGCGAAAGGTGCAGTTCCATGTTGCCGGTACCTTTGAACTCTTCATAGATAACTTCATCCATTTTAGAGCCGGTATCGATAAGCGCGGTTGCGATGATAGTCAGGCTACCACCCTCTTCAACGTTACGAGCCGCACCGAAGAAGCGCTTCGGACGGTGCAGGGCGTTGGCGTCCACACCACCGGTCAACACTTTGCCGGAAGCCGGAACCACGGTGTTGTAAGCACGTGCCAGACGGGTAATGGAGTCGAGCAGAATGATAACGTCTTTTTTATGTTCAACCAGACGTTTCGCTTTCTCGATAACCATTTCCGCGACCTGAACGTGGCGGGATGCAGGTTCGTCAAAGGTAGAAGCAACCACTTCACCTTTCACCAGACGCTGCATCTCGGTCACTTCTTCTGGACGTTCGTCAATCAGCAGTACCATCAGTACGCAGTCTGGGTGATTGTAGGCAATGCTCTGTGCAATGTTTTGCAGCAGCATGGTTTTACCGGCTTTCGGCGGTGCCACAATCAGACCACGCTGACCACGACCAATTGGCGAGGCCAGGTCAAGGACGCGAGCAGTTAAGTCTTCGGTAGAACCGTTACCACGTTCCATACGCAGACGAGAGTTTGCGTGCAGCGGGGTTAAGTTCTCAAACAGGATCTTGTTGCGCGAGTTTTCCGGCTTATCGTAGTTAACTTCGTTAACTTTCAACAGCGCAAAGTAACGCTCACCCTCTTTCGGAGGACGAATCTTACCAGATATGGTGTCACCAGTGCGGAGGTTGAAACGACGGATTTGGCTAGGGGAAACGTAGATATCATCGGGGCCGGCGAGGTAGGAGCTGTCTGCGGAACGGAGGAAACCAAATCCATCCTGCAAAATCTCCAGCACACCGTCGCCAAAGATATCTTCGCCACTCTTTGCGTGCTGCTTCAGGATGGCAAAAATGATGTCCTGCTTGCGCATACGAGCCTGGTTTTCCAGGCCCATATTTTCGCCGAGAGTGATCAGCTCAGAAACCGGCGTATTCTTTAATTCGGTAAGATTCATAATGGTGTGGGTTCTTAAACTCGGGGTAAATCTCGAACTTAATTTGTGAATGGTATGGCAGGGTCATCCGTGCCTGTTTACGGCCATCAACTCATGTCTGTTCGCTGTCTGGTCACAGGAGAGTACGCAGAACTGAAACGACAAGACGGAAAGAGTGACAAGCCTGGAATTTTTTCAACCTCTGACGCCATACAACACAACGGGAGGTTTGGATAAAACAAGATTCAAACAAGGTATGTTTAAAACGAAGTCAAACTTAACTTAGCACGACTGAAGCCGGGCGTCCAGAGTTCTGCCTAAATAATACACTTCATCCTTCAAGCCGCCAAAGCATGGGCTGCCTGAAGGATAAAGAGCATTCGAACACGGGACGCCGACCTCGAATTTCTTACGCCAGGTTAGCGTCGAGGAACTCTTTCAGCTGGCCTTTAGACAGTGCGCCAACTTTAGTTGCTGCAACTTCGCCGTTCTTGAACAGCAGCAGCGTCGGGATACCACGGATGCCATACTTCGGTGCAGTGCCTGGGTTCTGATCGATGTTCAGTTTAGCAACGGTCAGTTTACCCTGATACTCCTCGGCGATTTCATCCAGAATCGGGGCGATCATTTTGCACGGACCACACCACTCTGCCCAGAAATCGACGAGTGTCAGCCCGTCAGCCTTGAGTACGTCCGTGTCAAAACTGTCGTCAGTCAGGTGAATAATTTTATCGCTCATATTTAACTCCACAGGAATAAGCCTGGTGTGTTGGTGTAGCATTAACCAACGAGGTGTTGATGTTGACTTCGCCAACAAAGGTTGACGTTATTTCACCGGATACGCTTTCTTAATGCAATAGTAAGCTGATATTCTACCACACTATGAGCAAAACACATTTAACTGAACAGAAGTTTTCCGACTTCGCCCTGCACCCTAAAGTGGTTGAAGCCCTTGAAAAAAAAGGGTTTTATAATTGCACGCCCATTCAGGCGCTGGCTTTGCCGCTGACGCTTGCTGGTCGTGATGTGGCTGGACAGGCGCAAACCGGTACCGGGAAAACGATGGCGTTTCTGACGTCAACGTTTCATTATCTTCTTTCTCATCCGGCAATTGCTGAACGCCAGGTGAACCAACCGCGTGCCTTAATTATGGCACCGACCCGTGAGCTGGCAGTACAGATTCACGCCGACGCCGAGCCGCTGGCTCAGGCCACAGGCCTGAAGCTGGGCTTGGCTTACGGCGGCGACGGCTATGACAAACAGCTGAAAGTGCTGGAAAGCGGCGTCGATATTCTTATCGGCACCACTGGCCGTCTTATTGATTATGCAAAACAGAACCACATCAACCTGGGCGCGATTCAGGTGGTGGTACTGGACGAAGCCGATCGCATGTACGATCTGGGCTTTATTAAAGATATCCGTTGGCTGTTCCGCCGTATGCCGCCGACCAACCAGCGCCTGAACATGCTGTTCTCCGCAACCCTCTCTTACCGCGTTCGTGAACTGGCGTTCGAACAAATGAACAATGCCGAGTACGTGGAAGTCGAGCCGGAGCAGAAAACTGGCCACCGTATTAAAGAAGAGCTGTTCTACCCTTCTAATGAAGAGAAGATGCGTTTGCTGCAAACGCTGCTGGAAGAAGAATGGCCAGACCGTGCGATTATTTTCGCGAATACTAAACACCGTTGTGAAGATATCTGGGGCCACCTGGCGGCCGACGGCCATCGCGTAGGCCTGCTGACCGGCGACGTGGCGCAGAAAAAACGTCTGCGTATCCTCGAAGATTTCACCAGCGGCGACATTGATATTCTGGTCGCAACGGACGTTGCAGCCCGTGGCCTGCATATTCCTGCGGTTACGCACGTCTTTAACTATGACCTGCCGGATGACTGCGAAGACTACGTTCACCGTATTGGTCGTACGGGTCGCGCGGGCGCAAGCGGTCACTCGATCAGCCTGGCTTGTGAAGAATACGCACTGAATTTACCGGCGATTGAGGCCTACACGGGTCACTCTATTCCGGTCAGCAAGTATAACCCGGATGCGCTGTTAACCGACCTGCCGAAACCGTTACGTCTGACGCGCGTTCGTCAGGGCAACGGGCCACGTCGCTCGGGTGCGCCACGTAATCGTCGTCGTTCAGGTTAAAAAATATGCCCAGCTCCACCTCGCTTTATGCAGCTATAGACCTTGGTTCCAATAGTTTTCATATGCTGGTCGTCCGCGAGGTGGCTGGAAGTATTCAGACACTGACGCGCATCAAGCGCAAAGTTCGTCTGGCTGCTGGCCTCAGCAGCGATAATATTCTGTCGGCAGAAGCAATGGAGCGCGGGTGGCAATGCCTGCGCCTGTTTGCTGAGCGCTTGCAGGATATCCCTCAGGCACAAATCCGCGTCGTTGCGACCGCCACATTGCGTCTCGCCGTCAACGCACAGGACTTTCTCGATAAGGCGCAGGAAATCCTCGGCTGCCCGGTGCAGGTGATTCGCGGTGAAGAAGAAGCGCGCCTGATTTATCAGGGTGTTGCGCATACGACCGGCGGCGACGATCGTCGCCTGGTGGTTGATATCGGCGGAGCGAGTACCGAACTGGTCACAGGTATCGGTGCGCAAACGACCTCGCTGTTTAGCCTTTCGATGGGCTGTGTCACATGGCTTGAACGCTACTTTGCCGATCGCAATCTGGCGCAGGAAAATTTCGACGAGGCTGAACGTGCCGCGCGCGAAGTATTGCAGCCCGTTGCCGATGAACTACGCCATCACGGTTGGCGGGTATGCGTTGGCGCTTCCGGCACGGTTCAGGCGCTGCAAGAAATCATGATGGCGCAGGGGATGGATGAACGCATTACCCTCGCCAAACTTCAGCAACTGAAACAACGCGCGATTCAATGCGGGCGTCTGGAAGAGCTGGAGATTGAAGGCCTGACGCTTGAACGAGCGCTGGTTTTCCCAAGCGGGTTGGCTATCCTGATTGCTATCTTCACCGAACTCAACATTCAGAGTATGACCTTAGCCGGTGGCGCACTGCGCGAAGGGCTGGTATACGGGATGTTGCATCTGGCGGTCGATGAAGACATTCGCAGCCGTACGCTGCGCAATATTCAGCGCCGCTTTATGGTTGATATTGAGCAGGCCAACCGCGTCGCGCAGTTGGCGGCAAACTTTATCGATCAGGTGAGTGATAGCTGGGAACTGGAGTCATTAAGCTGCGAACTGCTGCTCAGCGCCTGTGCGCTGCACGAAATTGGCCTGAGCGTCGATTTCAAGCAAGCACCGCAACATGCGGCTTATCTGGTGCGTAATCTCGATTTGCCAGGCTTTACGCCTGCGCAGAAAAAGCTGCTCGCCACCCTGCTACTTAACCAGACCAACACCATCAATCTGCCGTCATTGCACCAGCAAAATGCTGTACCAGCGCGCGTGGCGGCGCATCTTTGTCGGCTACTGCGTTTGGCGATTCTGTTTGCCAGCCGCCGCCGTGACGATTTACTGCCTGCCATCACTCTGGTTGTCGATGGTGAAAATATGACACTAACGCTGCCAGAAGGCTGGCTTGAGCGGCATCCGCTGGGCAGAGAGATGGTTCAGCAAGAGTGCCAGTGGCAAAGTTATATCCACTGGCCGCTAACCATACAGTAACGAGCTAAATGCCGGATGGCGGCGCATCGCGTCCGATCCGGCTGACTACCACACACCGCTCGGTTATGATTTCTTCGCCTTCGCCAGCATTTCACGAATGTTCGCGACGTTGGCCTGCCCTTTGTGCATCCGCTCCTCCGGCGTCACCACTTTGCGCTCCTGCTCCCAAATCAGATCATCTTGCGGTAATTCCAGCAGGAAGCGGCTCGGCTCCGGGCGCACCAGTTCGCCGTACTGACGGCGCTCTTTACAGAGAGTAAAAATCAGCTCTTTCTGCGCACGAGTGATCCCCACGTAAGCCAGGCGACGCTCTTCATCGACGTTGTCTTCATCAATACTGCTTTGGTGCGGCAGCAGTCCCTCTTCCATCCCCACGAGGAAAACATACGGGAACTCCAGCCCTTTTGACGCATGTAGCGTCATCAGTTGCACTTGATCCAGCTCTTCCTCACTCTCTCCGCGTTCCATCATGTCGCGCAGCGTAAAGCGGGTCACCACCTGAGTCAGCGTCATCGGCTCTTCTAGCTCACTGCCTTCGAGCATTTCCGTCATCCAGCCAAACAGCGTGTTGACGTTTTTCATGCGCATTTCAGCGGCTTTCGGGCTAGGCGAAGTTTCAAACAGCCAGGACTCGTAATCAATGCCGTGAATCAGGTCACGCACGGCAGCAATCGGCTCACGCTCCGCCAGGCGCTGAACTTCACCCAACCAGTGGGTAAAGCGCGTTAGCGACTCATAGCCACGCCCGGTGAGCGTTTGGGTCAGCCCCATATCAAAACTGGCGGCGAACATGCTTTTGTTACGCGTCATCGCCCACTCGCCCAGTTTTTGCAGCGTCGCGGCGCCAATCTCGCGCTTCGGCGTATTCACGATACGCAGGAAAGCGCTGTCGTCATCCGGGTTGGTTAGCACACGCAAATACGCCAGCAGGTCTTTGATCTCTGGGCGTGAGAAGAATGACGTGCCGCCAGAGATTTTGTACGGGATGCGGTTCTGCATCAGGAATTTTTCAAATACCCGCGACTGGTGGTTACCGCGATAGAGGATTGCGTAATCCTTATACTGGGTCTTATTCACGAAGTGATGGGCAATCAGTTCGCCCGTCACGCGCTCCGCTTCATGCTCTTCATTATTGGCGCTCAGCACTTTGAGTTCAGTGCCGTAGCCCAGTTCGGAGAACAGGCGTTTTTCAAACACATGCGGGTTATTGGCGATAAGAATGTTTGCCGCTTTCAGGATACGCCCCGATGAGCGGTAGTTCTGCTCCAGCTTAATCACCTGTAACGCCGGGAAATCCTGGCTCAGCAATACCAGGTTCTGCGGGCGCGCACCACGCCAGGAGTAGATCGACTGGTCGTCGTCGCCAACCACGGTAAAACGCGCACGTTGCCCTACCAGCAGTTTTACCAGCTCATACTGGCTGGTGTTGGTGTCCTGATATTCATCCACCAGCAGGTAGCGGATTTTGTTCTGCCAGCGCTCGCGCACCCCTTCATTACGCTGCAACAGCAGCGTCGGCAGCAGAATCAGGTCGTCAAAGTCCAACACGTTGCACGCTTTCATATGCGCATCGTACAGGCCATAGCAGTGGGCAAAAATTCTGTCACGCTCGCCCTTCGCCATAGCGGCCGCCTGCGCCGGTGTTTTGAGATCGTTTTTCCAGTTGGAGATCGTCGAGATCAGCTGTTGCAACACCACTTTATCGTCTTCGATAAGCCCTTCGGTCAGATCTTTAAGCAACGCAACCTGATCGGTATCGTCGAACAACGAGAAGTTAGATTTCATCCCCAGCGCAGCATATTCGCGTTTGATGATATCCAGCCCCAACGTGTGGAATGTGGAGATCATCAGCCCGCGCGCTTCTTTACGCCCCAGCGTTTGCCCGACACGCTCTTTCATTTCACGCGCCGCTTTATTGGTAAACGTCACCGCCGCGATGTGGCGCGCCTGATAACCACAAACGCGAATCAGGTGAGCGATTTTGTTGGTTATCACGCGTGTTTTGCCGGAGCCAGCGCCCGCCAGCACCAGGCAGGGGCCGGTAACGAATTCGACAGCATGTTGTTGGCCGGGGTTTAAACGCATAGGAATATTGCTCAATCTGTAAACACGGGGGCTGTGGATTGTAGCAGAAAGTCGCGCCAGGAGGATCGGTCATAGCCCATCGCCGAAGACCGTGGATAACATGCTACTATTGCGCCCTGATTTATCACTCAACTCAGAGCACAAACCATGGCAAAAACAGCAGCAGCAGTCCATATCCTTGTTAAAGAAGAAAAACTGGCTCTCGATCTTCTGGAACAAATCAAAAACGGTGCCGATTTCGGCAAGCTGGCGAAGAAGCATTCTATTTGCCCATCAGGCAAACGCGGCGGTGATTTAGGCGAATTCCGTCAGGGCCAGATGGTTCCGGCGTTTGATAAAGTGGTGTTCTCCTGCCCAGTGCTGGAGCCAACCGGCCCGCTGCACACTCAGTTCGGTTACCACATTATTAAAGTGCTGTACCGTAACTAAGAAAAAGCCCGGAGTATAAACCTCCGGGCTTTTTTGCCTGATGGCGCTTCGCTTATCAGGCCTACGTTGCAACATTTGTAGGTTGGGTAAGCGAAGCGCCACCCGACAAAGTTTATTAACCCGCTACGGCAATACGCTTCATATCAGTCATATAGCCACGCAGTTTCTGCCCGACTTTCTCGATAGCATGGTTGCGAATCGCTTCGTTCACGTCACGCAGTTGCGCGTTATCAACCGCGCCTTCAGCAATCGCTTTGCCTAAATCACCCGGCTGAACTTCAGCCATAAACGATTTCAGCAGCGGCACACACGCATAAGAGAACAGATAGTTACCGTATTCTGCGGTATCGGAGATAACCACGTTCATTTCGTACAGGCGCTTACGGGCGATAGTGTTGGCGATAAGCGGCAGCTCGTGCAGTGATTCGTAGTACGCAGACTCTTCGATGATGCCAGAATCCACCATGGTTTCGAATGCCAGCTCAACGCCCGCTTTTACCATCGCAATCATCAGCACGCCTTTATCAAAGTACTCCTGCTCGCCAATTTTACCGTCAAACTGTGGGGCTGTTTCAAACGCGGTTTTACCGGTTTCTTCACGCCAGGTCAGCAGTTTCTTATCGTCGTTGGCCCAGTCCGCCATCATGCCGGAGGAGAATTCACCAGAGATGATGTCGTCCATATGTTTCTGGAACAGCGGTGCCATAATTTCTTTCAACTGTTCGGACAGCGCGTAAGCACGCAGTTTCGCTGGGTTAGACAGCCTGTCCATCATCAGGGTGATACCGCCCTGCTTCAGCGCTTCGGTGATGGTTTCCCAGCCGAACTGAATCAGTTTTTCGGCGTATGCCGGGTCAGTACCTTCTTCCACCAGCTTGTCGAAGCACAGCAGAGAACCGGCCTGCAACATGCCGCACAGGATGGTCTGCTCGCCCATCAGGTCAGATTTCACTTCCGCAACGAAAGAGGATTCCAGCACACCCGCACGGTGACCACCGGTGGCTGCCGCCCAGGCTTTGGCGATCGCCATGCCTTCGCCTTTCGGATCGTTTTCTGGGTGAACCGCAATCAGGGTTGGAACGCCAAAACCACGTTTGTACTCTTCGCGCACTTCAGTACCTGGGCATTTCGGTGCCACCATCACCACGGTAATGTCTTTACGGATCTGCTCGCCCACTTCCACGATGTTGAAACCGTGAGAGTAGCCCAGCGCTGCGCCATCTTTCATCAGCGGTTGTACAGAACGCACAACATCAGAGTGCTGCTTGTCCGGCGTCAAGTTAACGACCAGATCCGCCTGTGGGATCAGCTCTTCGTAAGTCCCAACTTTGAAACCATTTTCGGTCGCTTTTCGCCATGAAGCGCGCTTCTCGGCAATCGCTTCTTTACGCAGTGCATAGGAGATATCCAGACCGGAGTCACGCATGTTCAGGCCCTGGTTCAGACCCTGAGCGCCACAGCCGACGATGACCACTTTTTTACCCTGAAGGTAGCTCGCGCCATCGGCGAATTCGTCGCGGCCCATAAAGCGACATTTACCCAGTTGCGCCAGCTGTTGGCGCAGATTCAGTGTATTAAAGTAGTTAGCCATGATGGTGTACTCCGTGATGTTGTGTGTCTTATTGTTCGGTTCGCGTTTTGCGAGAATGAAACCACCTTACAACAGGAAATTTATTGCGGAAATTGATATATTCACAACGTTACGTTGCAATTTATGCAACGTAGAAAACCGGAGACTCAGCTGTGGATTTACGCGATCTGAAAACCTTCCTGCATCTGGCGGAAAGCCGTCACTTTGGCCGTAGCGCGCGGGCGATGCACGTCAGTCCTTCTACGCTTTCACGGCAGATTCAGCGGCTGGAAGAAGATCTCGGCCAGGCGCTGTTTGTGCGCGATAACCGTACGGTAACGCTGACCGAAGCGGGCGAAGAACTGCGGGTATTTGCCCAGCAGACGCTGTTGCAGTATCAGCAACTGCGCCACACTATCGATCAACAAGGGCCGTCGCTTTCCGGCGAGCTACATATTTTCTGCTCGGTGACCGCCGCCTACAGCCATCTGCCGCCGATCCTCGATCGCTTTCGCGCTGAGCATCCGTCGGTTGAAATTAAACTCACCACCGGCGACGCCGCTGATGCGATGGACAAGGTGGTTACAGGAGAAGCCGATCTGGCGATTGCCGGTAAGCCAGAAACGTTGCCGGGCGCGGTCGCCTTTTCTATGCTGGAGAATCTGGCGGTGGTGTTAATCGCCCCTGCGTTGCCTTGCCCGGTACGCAACCAGATTTCCGTCGAGCAGCCGGACTGGTCAACAGTGCCGTTTATCATGGCGGATCAGGGGCCAGTGCGTCGTCGCATTGAGCTGTGGTTCCGCCGCAATAAAATCAGTAATCCCTCGATTTATGCGACAGTCGGCGGGCATGAGGCGATGGTTTCAATGGTCGCGCTCGGCTGCGGCGTCGCGCTGCTGCCGGAAGTGGTGTTGGAAAACAGTCCTGAACCGGTACGTAATCGCGTAATGATATTAGAGCGCAGCGATGAGAAGACTCCGTTCGAGCTAGGCGTCTGCGTGCAGAAAAAGCGGCTGCATGAACCGTTGGTGGATGCATTCTGGAAGATTGTGCTGGAACGCAAAATCACCGAATAGCGTTAACGCATTCAGCCCCCAGTCATGCCCCTGGTTCGGGAGATAAATTGGTATCAAAGGTGCCAGGTGTAAATGGGCTCCGCAGGTAAAATCGTCACTAAAGAAACAGGACCTTACGAGAGGGAGTGACGATGCAGAAACCCAAAAAGATCTTCAACAACACCGATAATATTCGTAGCGAAATTATGGAAGGACTGGTGTACGCCGGGCGCGGTAAGATCCACGCCCTGCCGGAGTATTGCGCGGTTTATCATACGATGGCGCAAAACGGCCAGACCGTTATCGTCAGCGGCGGTGGCAGCGGTCATGAGCCGACATTTGCCGGGTTCGTCGGCGAAGGCGGCATCAATGCCTGCGCGCTGGGCGAAGTCTTCACCTCCCCCTCTCCCGACCAAATCATTGAAGCCAGCCGGGCCGTTCATCAGGGCAACGGCGTGCTGTTCCTCTACGGCAACTACTCCGGCGACGGCATGAACTTTGATATCGCTGCTGAAATCCTTGCTGAAGAAGGGATTGAATGCCGCACCGTACGCGCCGCGGATGATATTGCCTCGGCGCCGCCGGAAAGAATGTCCGACCGCCGTGGCGTGGGCGGGCTAGCGTTTTTGTACAAGCTGACCGGCGCCGCAGCCCAGTTTGAGCACTACGCTCTGCCGGAGCTGGAAGCGCTGGCGAACAAAGCCAACCATAACACCCGCACCATTGGCGTCGCACTCAGCGGTTGCGCGCTGCCACAGGCCGATGCCTTTAACTTCACGCTGGCCGATAACGAAATCGAGCTGGGCATTGGCATCCACGGCGAACCGGGACTGTGCCGTATTCCTATGCCGCAAAGCGATGAGCTGGTCGAGATGATGATTGAACGCCTGTGCAACGACCTGCCTTTCGCGAAGAGCGACAGCGTGTGCGTGAGCGTCAACAACCTCGGTGCACTAAGCAACACCGAGCTGATGGTGGTCACCCGCAAAGTCGGCATGGCACTGACGGCGCGCGGTATCAAAACCTACGACGTGCAGGTTGGTCATTTCTGTACCTCGCTGGAAATGTCCGGTTTTTCACTGAGTATGCTGCGGCTGGACGACGAGATGCAGCGCCTGTACGACTACCCAATCCGCACCCTCGGCTGGAGAAACTAAGATGGACACCACACAATTTATCGCCTGCCTGCGGTACGTTTCTGAGGGGATGATCGCCAGTGAACCACGGTTGACCGCACTCGATCAGGTTATTGGCGATGGCGACCACGGTATAGGCATTAAACGCGGCTTTACCGCGCTTTCCGCACTGCTCGCCGCACCAGAATTTACCGCCACGGATATTGGCGACGCTCTGCTGCAAAGCGGTACTCGCCTGATGACCAGCATGGGCGGCGCCTCCGGAGCCATTTTCGGTACCCTTTTCCGCGCTGGGGGTAAAGGTCTTGCTGGGCGCACTGAGCTGGATACCGCTACCCTCGCCGAGTGGTTGACGATCGGCATGCAGGCCATCCACCAGCGCGGCGGGGCCGAGCCGGGTGACAAAACAATGGTCGATGCGCTGGCCGCCGCTGCCGAGTGCGCCAAAGCGGACGTTGCGCTAGCGCTGCCGGAAGCGCTTACCCACTGCGCGCAGGCGGCAATGGCTGGTGCAGAGAGCACCAGCGCGATGGTTGCGCGCTTCGGGCGCGCGAAAAATCTGGGTGAGCGGGCTATTGGCCACTGCGACCCTGGCGCGGTGTCAATGGCGCTAATCCTGCAGTTTATGGCGGAATTTGCCCATCAGAACTAACCTGCAATAGCGCTCAACATCCACAGGGCCATATTTACGCTGGCCCTTTTCTGTCCTGCGGCCCAGCGTCTGACGGCTAAAATCAGTGGTAGATTCAGTATTGGCGCTCCTTTTCTGTATAATGTTGCGATCCGTTGTAGTGGGGGGTTTGTTAACCATGTCGTTAAACAAGCCAGAGCAGACGGTGTCATTGCACACTTGACAGCGAAAATACAAACTTAATTAGCCATCATTATGATAATCAAACCAAAGATTCGTGGATTCATCTGTACAACGACCCATCCGACTGGCTGTAAAGCCAATGTGGAAAAACAGATCGAGTACGTTAAGCAAAACGGGAAAATCGAGAACGGCCCTTCCCGCGTGCTGGTGATCGGTGCTTCCACCGGTTACGGCCTTGCATCCAGAATTTCCGCCGCCTTTGGCAGCGGAGCCGCCACTATCGGCGTATTTTTCGAAAAACCAGGCACGGAGTCCAAACCAGGTTCCGCAGGCTGGTATAACTCTGCCGCCTTCGACGAAGCGGCCAAACGTGAAGGTCTGTATTCCAAAAGCATCAACGGCGACGCGTTCTCTGACGAATGCCGCGATGAAGTGATCAAGCTCATCAAAGAAGACCTGGGCCAGATTGACCTGGTGGTTTACTCACTGGCATCTCCGGTACGTAAAATGCCGAAAACCGGTGAAATCGTCCGTTCTGCGCTGAAACCAATCGGTGAGGTTTACACCTCTAAAGCGATTGATACCAACAAAGATCAGATCATCACCGCCAGCATTGAGCCAGCAACCGAAGAAGAAGTTCAGAACACCGTCACCGTCATGGGCGGCGAAGACTGGGAACTGTGGATGGGCGCGCTGAGCGAAGCAGGCGTGCTGGCTGACGGAGTGAAAACCGTTGCCTACTCCTACATCGGTACCGACCTGACCTGGCCAATCTACTGGCACGGCGCGCTGGGCAAAGCAAAAGAAGACCTCGACCGTGCGGCGGGTGAACTGCGTAACCAACTGGCTCCGCTGAACGGTTCCGCGAACGTTGCCGTACTGAAGTCCGTTATCACTCAGGCGTCTTCCGCCATTCCAGTGATGCCGCTGTACATCTCTATGGTCTTCAAGCTGATGAAAGCACAGGGGATTCACGAAGGTTGTATCGAGCAGATCAATCGTCTGATGACCACCAGCCTGTACGGCGATAAAGTGGCGCTTGATGACAACCAGCGTATCCGTATGGATGACTGGGAACTGCGCGAAGACATTCAGCAGGCATGTCGCGACCTGTGGCCGCTGATCACCACTGAAAACCTGGCGCAAGAAACCGATTATGCAGGCTACAAGCAGGAATTCCTGAACCTGTTTGGTTTTGGCCTCGACGGCGTGGATTACGACGCTGACGTGAACACCGAAGTCGAATTCGACGTGATCACGCTGTAATTTGTCGTTACCGTATTGATGCCGGGTGGCGGCTAACCCTTACCCGGCCTACATATCAATTTGTAGGCCTGATAAGCGAAGCGCCATCAGGCATCCCACTCAGGGTTCATGTTTTACATGAACCTTTTTAATAGCCAAATAGCCCTTAATCGAAACCAAAGCCTTCGGCGAACAGCACCTTCAGCTTCGCCATCGCCTCTTGCTCGTCGCTGCCGCTGCAGATGATCTCAAGCGATCCACGGCCTTTGATCCCGGCCCCCAAAATGCTCATGATGCTTTTTCCCTTGATGGTTTTGCCATCGTAGATCATCTCGATCCGCGACTGGTACTGCGCGCACGCCTTTGCCAGTACGCCCGCCGGGCGGGCATGAATACCGTGCAGGTTGCTGATTTTCACTACTTCTTTCAACATAATTGCGGTTCCTTACTTACTGTCCGTTTGCCGGGTACATCGCCTGAACGACGTTAAAATAGCCCTGGATCAAAAGCTGGGCGACCATCGCGCCCGGGTCGACGAACGCACGGGATCGTTCGCCGTGGATAGCCGCACGCCCGTGTTTCGCTACCATCGTGGTGGTCTGCTGCACGCCATGCTGTGCTGCTAACAACGCTTCCCGCGCCACGTTCAGCGGCTCACCCTGACCACGCAGCGCCACCAGCGCCGGAGCCATGCCATCAAGAAAGGTTTTTTCGCCCAGCTGTGCTTTGCCGCGCTGCTGCACACCGTCGTACCAGGCCTGGAAAAAATCGCCCGCTTCTTGCAGCGTCATCGTCTCTCGCCCCTTAAAGACTTTTCCCGCCTGCATCAGGCCGGAAGCCATCAGCGTCCCCATCGTTGAAGGCACTGCCGAGGCCATCGCTTTTCCCGTCAGATAGAAAAACCGTCCCAAGTCTGGTTCATCGCTGTGCTGTGCATAGTCCGAGGCCGCAGCAAAACCATCGCTCATGGTAAGTCCCAGATCGCCGTCACCTACCACGCTGTCCAGTTCCGTTAGCACAGTCTTGTTGCCCTGCATCACCCGCCCCCACTCGGCAAAGAGCGGGCGTAAGCTCTCGCTGTTTAACGTCATAGCGCCTCCTTAGGCGGGAACTGCCGGAACATCGGCGTGTCGGCCTGCGCGCTCAGCAGCGTCTTAAGCTCATCGTCTACCGGCATCAGGCTGATGGACATGCCGGTCATCTCCATCGCCGTGGCGAATTCCCCCACCCACACGCGAAAGACTCGGATATTGCTCTGCGCCAGAATCTGGTGCACGTGGCGATACATCAGGTACAGTTCTTCCAGCGGCGTCGCACCGAGGCCGTTAATCAGCACCGCCACTTCATCGCCCTGCTGGCAGGGAGAGTCGGCAATCAGCCAGGACATCATCTCTTCAGCAATATTTTCAGCACTCAGTTGCGACCCGCGACGGATGCCACTTTCGCCATGGATACCCATGCCGATTTCCATCTCGTTGTCGCCAATATGAAAGCCCGGCTTACCGATACGCGGCACGATGCACGGCGACAGCGCCACCCCCAGCGTCCGTACGCGATCTCCGGCCTTCTGCGCGATACGCTGGACGGTATCGAGGTCGTCCATTCTGGCGGCCGATGCGCCAGCACATTTGTAGACGAAGAAAATCCCCGCCACGCCGCGTCGCGTGGTGGCACCATTGCCCGGCAGGGCACCGGCGGAATCATCGGCGGCAACGACCGTGCAAATTCGGATGTCGTTCTCCATGTCGGCCATTTCCGCCGCCATGTCAAAATTGAAGATATCGCCGTTGTAATTGCCGTACAGGTAGAGCACGCCCGCACCGCTGTCTACCGCCTGCGTGACGGCCAGAATTTGCTCCGGCGACGGTGACTGGAACACATCACCAATGGCGCAGCCGTCCAGCATCCCCTGCCCCACGTAGCCGAGGAACAGCGGCAGGTGTCCGGAGCCGCCGCCGGTAACAATCCCCACTTTGCCGGGCGCCGGTCGCGCCGTGGCAAGGCAGTGCAGATCCTCATTCACAAAGCGGAATTTATCGGGGTGCGCCAGATAGATGCCTTCCAGCATCTCCGGGATAAAGTCCTCCGCCTGATTCAGAAATTTTTTCATGCGTTCTCTCCATGAATATCCCGCCCGTACGGGCGGGCGCGTCAATTAGCGGGCAAATTTGATCTGTGACGGATAGGCCCAGCGCTGAAGCTCTTCCGGGGCGAAGGATTCAGGTTCCTTACCGCCGTTAATCACCAGCGCGTGGTAGTAAATCTGCGCCATCTCCTCCAGATAAGCGGATTTCAGCACCGCTTCGTACGGGTCTTTATCCACGCCGATCGCGCCATGTTTTTCCATCAGGATGGCATCGGCACGCTTGATAGGTTTGATCACGCTCTCGGAAAGTGCTGGCGTACCGGGGCGACCGTACGGCGCGACTGGGATCACCCCGTCTTTCAGGTTAAGAATGGCGCACTCGTACACCACCGCCGGGATGGGCTTATTCAGCACGGCAAAAGAGGTCGCGTAGAGGGAGTGCGTGTGAGAAATCGCGAACACGTCCGGGCGCGCTTTATAAATCTCGATATGCATCAGGCATTCGCTGGTTGGGCGCAATCCCGCCTCGCTTTCAATCACGTTGGCTTCAATGTCCATCACCACGATATCGCGCGGCGTTAAATGCATTTTGTCGATAGTGGTTGGGGTCACCAGAATAAGCCCCGTCTCTTTATCCCGTACGCTGGAATTACCCGCTTTATGCTTACAGAGTCCCCATTGCTGAGCGGTTCTGGCCATTTCAACGACGTGTTTTTTCTGAATGTCTAACATAATATTTATCCTGTATACGGTTATAGGGACGAGCGATGTCGCGACAATGATTGCCGGGAAATAACGTTGCAGCTTTTAATCTGCAACGGCGTTTAATTAATGATTACGAATGACGGACAAATTCATTTATCAGTGCATATTCATCCTGTGCGCGGCGAATAACATTGCCGCCATCATAGAATTCGAGAAATTCATTTAATTGCGCGAGCGCCTTAAGATGCTTTTGCGGATTATTCGTCGCCAGAACGATAATAATATCGGCCTGCATATAACCGGCGAAATCAATCTTTGAAGGCAGGCGTAATAGCGTCATCCCCGTTTCCAGCGCACCATCATCGACGCCCGCATGGGCGATAATCACACCATCAGCCAGCATGATATAGGGCTGCTCATCGGCGATCTTATTCAGCATAATTTGCAGGTAGCGCGGTTCTATCACCCCGCGTTCCAGTAGCGATGCTGAAGCCTCGGTAATAGCCTGCTGCCAGTCACCGGGCAGCAAAGTGGCAAACTGAACGTGTTCGCGCTGCAGCAAGTCCGTCAGCGACGGCGTCGGCGGTTCAATGTTGCCCGCCGCGCTCGCGGCGCTGTTCTCATCATAGATGTAGCTGGCGAGCGCGCGCTGTAGCCCTTTGTGATCGATGATATTGCCGAAGCGCTCGAAGATAAGCAGCAACTGTTCTATCTGAATGATATTCGGGTCCACGCCCTGTAGCGCACTGATCACATGATTGCGGAACGCGCTTTTGTGAATGCTGCTGATGGACGGATTCACCACAAACACCATCTTGCTGGTGTTCAAATGCGTGGTCGAGAAGACCACGTCGTAATGTCCGGTATAGCGCTCAAACTCGCGCCGTGATATCACTTCGGTAAAGTGCAGCTCCGGGAACAGCACCTGAAGCGTCAGGAACAGATAGGTAGAAATCGTGGCGCTGTTTTCGCACACCACTACCGCCGTTTTCTGTAGCTTAATTTGATGGATAACCCCTTCACGGGTCAGCCAGCCACCAAAGAGCACCGTCAGAAACGCCATCTCCTCATCGGGGATTTCGCAGTGCAGCACCGTCTCGAACGGCACCGCCGCACGGCGAACCATCTCGTGCAGATGGCTGAACTCTTTCACTACCAGATCGTAAACGCTGCTGGTATTGGTCAGGTGATAGCGAATACGGTAATAGGCCGGTTTCCAGTGCTGATAGATTTTTTCAATCAGCTCATTTTTTTCTTTGATGGTGACACAGCTTATTTTTTCAAAGTTGTCGACTACCACCACTACGCTTTCAAGCAACAGCGTATCCAGGTGAAAATATTTATCAGCAATTCTTTGAATATTGGAGCTTTGGATCAGCGCGGTCAGGAAAACCAGTTCATTTTCGCTATTGATATTGATTTTACTGATAACGCTCTGCATCAGGGTAAATTCTCTGCTGCCAATAATATCGGCATAGCTGCTCGGTATATTGACCAGACCTTTTCCTGAATCAATACGGTGCAGGACAAAGCAGATAAAATAAATAAGCTCCTGAAGCTGACGATCGGTAAACTGAATTTTAAAGCGTTTTTCAATTTCGCTGAAAACGTTGCCGACCTTTTCCAGATAGTCGCTCATCACGTTGTTGTAGTGGGCGAGAATATTTTTTGCGACTGGAATTTCCAGCACCCGACGTAAGCAGTTCAGCAACAGATAGCGTTTTTCCATCTCCTCACCAAGAATATGGTAGCCGTTGCCCCGGTCGTAGCTTATCTCTAGCCCGTGCTCAATAACCTCAGCTCGTACCTTTTTCAGGTCATTGATAATCGTATTCTGGCTAACGCCCAGCGAAGAGGAGAGATGTAGCAATGACAGTCGTTCGTTACGGGTCAGCAGCAAAAAGATAATCATCTGTCCACGCTCTTCTTCCGAGTAGAGATAGCGGTGCTCGGTTTCAGAGGTCTGATTCTGGCGAAAATGTTCAATCACATGGCGCGGGATATGCAGCTTCCCGGTTTTCAGCCGGTTGATCCGGTCGAAGTGGTTCGACTCCAGATAGTCATTCACCTTTTTCAGCGTATAGCTCAACTGTTTGCGCGTCAGGCAAAACTGCTCTTCAAGCTTCGTCCCTGTGATGCCGGGGTCGTTCACAATGGCATCCAGCACTGCAACTACGCGTTTATCCATAGCCATGCCAACTCTCCTGCAATGAAAAGCCTGGCGGCGACGCCTGCCGCCAGACATGAACATAAACCCCAGAATTACGCCTGCTGCTGCTCGGCTTCCTGCTGTGCCAGATTGCTTTCACGACGCAGTTCGCGGGAATAGAAGAAGTAGCCACAGCCCCACCACAGCGCGAAGACCAGCGGGATAACGTTGCCTTCCAGGAATTTGAAAAGGAAGGAGAAGGCATAGGTGAAGACTGGCGCATCAATCGAGCTGTTCGAAATTAGCTGCCCTGCTGGGATGGTGATCGCTTTAGTGGCCAGACCGAGGTCGGTAATCATTGGCGCAAACTGCGTACCCACGAACAGGAAGAACGGCACGCCAATAATGCTCAGGATAACCATGCGCAGCGTGTTACCGCGCGTCACCAGATAGGCCGGAACAATCAGCGCAATATTGATGATGCCGGCAAACGGCAGGATCTTATTTCCCGGCAGAATCAGTGCCCACAGCAGGGTGAACGGGATGGCGACGATAATGGCAAACCAGATCTCGCTCGCACCGCCCATAAACGGCCAGTCGATACCTACGAACAGCTTACGCCCGGAGAATTTCTTGTTCATATAGTCGCTGATAGCTTCAGAGATCGGCGACAGCGCCTGCATAAAGAGTTTGGAGATCATCGGGAATAGCACCAGCGCCGTTGAGGCCTGCACACCCAACATCAACGTTTTCGCGACGCTGTAGCCTGCAATCACCCCAAACAGGATCCCTAGAATAAAACCAATGATGTGGTTTTCGGCAAAGACACCGACTTTGGCACGCAGCGCGCTGGCATCCATCGGCTTATTGCAGACCGGAATTTTGCGCAGCAGCAGATCGAACGGGTAATAGATGGCACCAAAGAAGACCATACGGTGCGTACAGGTCACCCCTGGGATCCCCGTGAGCTTCTCGATACGATGCTGATGAATATCCCCCGCATTCAGTTCCATAATGATCTGGAAAGCGGCAACGAAGAACGCCAGTACTAAACTCCAGACTGGACCAAACAATGGGGTGGTGACGCTCACCACGATAAATGCGGTAAAGATTTTCCCCCACACGTTCCAGAGGTCGGCGTTGAAGGTATTGGTCTTGTTCAGCATCAACATCACAATGTTGACGCCAACCTGAAGCGGGAACATGGCAAATGCGTAAGGCCAGGCCCAGGAGATATTCGCCATTGTGGTCCAGCCACCGTCGACGATACTTAACTCCATGCCGGTACGGTTCATCATGGTCTGCGCGGCAACACCGATGGCATCAACCATAAAGCCAATCAACATGCTCATTCCGACGAAGGCGACGCCCAGCGTGATGGCCGCCGAGGCCGCATCGCGGAATTTCATCCGCACCACCAGCCCAGCTAATAACATAATAAAGGGCACAAAAACCGGCGCGCCTAAATTCAGAATATAATTTATGACTACACCAAGAAAGTCCATAGCACTTCTCCACTAAAATAATTATACGGATTAAAGAGCTACACCTTATTTACAGGCATCAATAACCTTTTGTAATTCCTGCTCCATTCCCATGCCGGTCAGAAAGGCAATTCCATTAATTACCGGGATAGGATATTGCTTATCAACTTTGGTAATGGCGATATAAGCCGCGCTGTCTTTTATATGACTATCAAGCGATTTCAGGTCGATGACTTCAACTTTGATATGCGACTGCTGACGTTCATTCAATAAGCGGGTCACTTTACTGGCAACCGTTTGTGAGGTAGCAACGCCGCTTCCACATGCAACAATGACTTTTTTCATCTTATAAATCCTTATCTAATTGCAGTCTTGATGTGAGAGTACAGAGAAAGGTTTCTACATCGTCTATTTCGCGTAGGGCCTGGACAACCTCTTCATCCGCAAGGCAGTCCATGAGCTTTTGCAGCGCTGTCAGGTGGCTACTGTGGTCAACAAAACCAAGTAAAACAATGAAGTGAACATAAAGCGTGTTGTCATCATTGCCCATTTCCTGCCAGGCAATGGGCGTAGACAGCCGCGTTACGGAGATAAAGGGGCGAATAACGTGCTGAGGGTCGGTATGAGGAAGCGCGATGGCCACCGGCAGCGTTGGCAGCGCGGTAGGGTAGGCCTTTTCACGGGCGATGATGGCGTCAAGAAAAGAGTCCCAGACATAGCCTTGCTCTTTCAGCAGCAAAAATATCGAAGAAAAAAAGTCCGTAGAATTATTATAATGTTTATCCAGAAATGTGAGCTGAGGCGTAAAATATTCACATCCTTGCGCACTTTCATTCGGGGCATCAACTATATCCATTCTCATCCGAATATCCTCTCTAACCGCTAAGAATTAACTAGAGACAATATTAATTCACGAGCAGAAAGCGGGCGACAAATATTGCCCCCAAAAGATGTGCGCAGACTGGCGCAACGCGGTGAGCGTTTTATTATGAATTACGTCACATTTTTATCGTTGAGATTCGTTGGCAGCGAAATAATTTGGCGGGTTACGACAAATAAAAAGGAGAACGGGAGATAACCCGGACAGGTCATCTCCCGTTAAGCGGCAATTAGCCCGCGAGGAAAAAGCGGAACGCGGGGTTATTGGTTTCGTTATGACAATCGTAACCCAGTTCGTGGAGCCGGGTTTCAAAGTCCGGCTCATTCTCGCCCAACTCAAACGCCGCCAGTACGCGCCCGTAGTCAGTTCCGTGACTACGATAGTGGAACAATGAAATGTTCCAGTGCGTTCCCAGCGTGTGCAGGAATTTGAGCAACGCCCCCGGCGATTCAGGAAACTCGAAACTGTACAGCCGCTCCTGCAAAGGTTTCGACGGACGCCCGCCGACCATATAGCGCACATGCAGCTTCGCCATTTCGTCGTCGGAAAGATCCACCACACTGTAGCCGCCGTCCTGGAGCAGATTGAGGATCTCTTGGCGCTCTTCCAGCCCACGGCTCAGGCGCACACCGACAAAAATGCAGGCATCTTTGGCACTGGCAAAGCGGTAGTTAAACTCCGTTACCGAACGCCCACCCAGCAGTTGGCAGAATTTCAGGAAACTGCCCTTCTCTTCTGGAATGGTCACCGCCAGCAGCGCTTCGCGCTGTTCGCCCAGCTCACAGCGTTCAGACACATAGCGCAGGCCGTGGAAATTAACGTTCGCACCGGAAAGCACGTGCGCCAGGCGTTCACCACGAATGTTATGCTGGGCGATATATTTTTTCATTCCCGCCAGCGCCAACGCGCCTGACGGTTCCGCCACCGCACGCACGTCCTCAAACAGATCCTTCATCGCCGCGCAAATCGCATCGCTATCAACGGTGATAATGTCATCAAGATATTCCTGACACAGGCGGAAAGTCTCATCACCAATACGCTTGACCGCCACGCCCTCAGCAAACAGCCCGACGCGCGGGAGATCCACCGGCTGGCCAGCTTCCAGCGCAGCTTTCAGACAAGCAGAATCTTCGGCTTCAACGGCAATCACTTTGATTTGCGGCATCAGTTGCTTGATTAATACCGCTACACCTGCCGCTAAACCCCCACCGCCCACCGGCACAAATACGCGGTCGAGGTGCGCATCCTGCTGGAGCAGTTCCAGCGCCAGTGTGCCTTGTCCGGCAATCACCATCGGGTGATCGAACGGTGGAACCCAGGTGAAACCCTGCTGGCGCGAAAGCTCAATCGCTTTGGCTTTGGCCTCATCAAAGTTCGCGCCGTACAGCAGCACTTCGCCGCCAAAACCGCGCACCGCATCCACTTTGATGTCGGCTGTTGCCGTCGGCATCACGATCAACGCTTTCACCCCAAGACGCGCGGACGAGAAGGCCACGCCCTGCGCGTGGTTGCCCGCCGAAGCGGTGATCACGCCGTGCGCTTTTTGTTCTTCCGTTAGCCCCGCCATCATCGCGTAAGCGCCGCGCAGCTTGAAGCTATGCACCGGCTGTCGGTCTTCGCGCTTCACCAGGATAACGTTGTCGAGGCGAGACGAGAGTTTTTCCATTTTTTGAAGCGGCGTCACCTGTGCCGCTTCGTAGACCGGTGCGCGCAGCACCGCTCTGAGATATTCGGCTCCCTCAGGAGTGCCGGACAGGGGTTGTGAATCCGCCATAATGGTTATCCCCCCAGCTTCGATTTATCACGTACCGCACCTTTGTCGGCGCTGGTCGCCAGGCTTGCGTAAGCGCGCAATGCAAAGGAGACCTGACGCTGACGATCTTTTGGTGTCCAGGCTTTGTCACCACGGGCTTCCTGAGCTTCGCGACGGGCAGCGATCTCCTGCTCACTCAGTTGCAGTTGAATGCCACGATTTGGAATATCAATTTCAATCAAATCGCCGTCTTCGATGATCGCAATATTGCCGCCGCTTGCCGCTTCCGGTGAAACGTGGCCGATAGAGAGGCCAGATGTACCGCCAGAGAAACGACCGTCGGTAATCAGCGCGCAGGCTTTGCCAAGACCCATTGATTTCAGGAAAGTGGTCGGATAGAGCATTTCCTGCATCCCTGGCCCGCCTTTCGGCCCTTCGTAGCGAATCACCACCACGTCGCCAGCCACCACTTTGCCGCCGAGAATAGCGTCTACCGCGTCGTCCTGGCTTTCGTACACTTTCGCCGGGCCGGTAAATTTGAGGATGCTGTCATCGACGCCAGCAGTTTTTACGATACATCCGTTTTCAGCAAAGTTGCCGTACAGCACTGCCAGACCGCCGTCTTTGCTATAGGCGTGTTCCAGCGAGCGGATACAGCCTTCCGCGCGATCGTCATCCAGAGAGTCCCAGCGGCAATCCTGCGAGAAAGCCTGCGTCGTACGAATCCCAGCCGGGCCGGCGCGGAACATATTTTTTACCGCGTCGTCTTTAGTCAGCATAATGTCATAACGATCGAGCGTTTGTGGCAGCGTCAGACCCAGTACGTTTTTCACATCACGGTTAAGCAACCCCGCTCTGTCCAGTTCGCCCAGAATCCCCAGCACACCGCCCGCACGGTGGACGTCTTCCATATGGTATTTTTGCGTACTCGGCGCGACTTTACACAGCTGCGGCACTTTGCGGGACAGCTTATCGATATCACTCATGGTGAAGTCGATTTCCGCTTCCTGCGCGGCAGCCAGCAGGTGCAGAACGGTGTTGGTGGAGCCGCCCATCGCAATATCCAGCGTCATGGCGTTTTCAAACGCCGCCTTGCTGGCGATATTACGCGGCAGTGCCGAAGCGTCATCCTGTTCGTAGTAGCGTTTGGTCAGCTCAACGATGCGCGCACCAGCATTGAGGAACAGTTGTTTACGGTCGGCGTGGGTCGCCAGCAGCGAGCCGTTACCCGGCTGCGACAGACCCAGCGCTTCGGTCAGGCAGTTCATCGAGTTGGCGGTAAACATCCCAGAACAAGAACCGCAGGTCGGGCAGGCAGAACGTTCAACCTGCTCGCTCTGCTCGTCGGACACTTTCGGGTCAGCGCCCTGAATCATTGCATCGACCAGGTCGAGTTTGATGATTTTGTCGGACAGCTTGGTTTTGCCCGCTTCCATCGGGCCGCCGGAAACAAAAATCACCGGAATATTCAGGCGCAGGGAGGCCATCAGCATCCCTGGGGTGATTTTGTCGCAGTTGGAGATACAGACCATCGCATCGGCGCAGTGGGCGTTCACCATATACTCCACTGAATCGGCGATCAGTTCGCGAGACGGCAGTGAATAAAGCATCCCCCCGTGGCCCATCGCGATACCATCATCCACCGCAATGGTGTTGAACTCTTTGGCAACGCCGCCTGAGGCTTCAATTTGCTCGGCAACCAGTTTACCGAGATCGCGCAGGTGCACGTGGCCCGGCACGAACTGGGTAAACGAGTTTACAACAGCAATAATCGGCTTACCGAAATCGGCGTCGGTCATCCCGGTGGCGCGCCACAATGCGCGGGCCCCGGCCATATTGCGGCCATGAGTGGTGGTGGCGGAACGATACTTAGGCATGCTTTATTTACTCCCGTCTGACTATTTAAATGGGACGGTGCGTGCCGCCCCATATTTATATTTATTGATTAACCTGATCCAACCAGCCGTATTTATCTTCTGTTTCACCGGTAAAGAGGCCAAAGAATGCTTGCTGAATACGTTTGGTGACTGGGCCACAGCGGCCTTCGCCCACCTGAATACCGTCAACGCTACGCACTGGCGTAATTTCTGCGGCAGTACCGGACATAAACACTTCATCAGCCAGATACAGAGATTCACGGGACAGCACCTGCTCGCGAACTTCAATATTGAGGTCTTTCGCCAGCTTGATGATCGCGTCACGCGTGATGCCCGGCAGCGCGGAAGAGGTGAACGGCGGGGTAAACAGTACGCCGTCTTTTACTTCAAACAGGTTTTCACCTGCGCCTTCAGAGATATAGCCATTCACATCCAGCGCGATGCCTTCCTGATAACCATGACGACGCGCTTCGCTACCAACCAGCAGCGAAGACAGATAGTTACCGCCCGCTTTGGCAGCGGTAGGGATGGTGTTCGGCGCAACGCGGTTCCAGGAAGACACCATCGCATCAATCCCTTGATCCAACGCTTCTGCGCCCAGATATGCGCCCCACGGGAAGGCGGCGATAATAACGTCAGTGGTGTAACCCGCTGGCGGGTTCACGCCCATGCCGACATCACCAACAAATACCAGTGGTCGGATATACGCGCTAGTCAGGTTGTTTTTGCGCAGCACTTCACGGCAGGCTTCCATCAGTTCATCAACGCTCTGCGACACCGGGAAGCGATAAATTTTGGCGGAATCATGCAGACGCTGCATGTGTTCGCGGTGGCGGAAGACCACTGGGCCTTTGTGAGAGTCGTAGCAACGGATGCCTTCAAACACGGAAGTACCGTAGTGCAGTGCGTGAGACATTACGTGTACTTTGGCATCTTCCCAACGAACCATCTCACCGTTGAACCAGATGTAATCCGCTTTTTTCGTCGTCATTTCTCTTCCTTTGCGCTCAGGCGCGAATTTGTTGTTGTGATGTGCTGGAACACTGCTGGACGGCAACCGAAGCCACGTCCACCAGTTTATTTAACTGACTAAACAGTAAGTCTACTGACCGAGGACTGGCAACGGTTAGCTCGATATTTATATTCTGCGCATCGCTGGCAGTCTCCATATTCATCGAGCAAATCTGAAAACCGCGATGGCGCACCACACGTAAAACGCGTTCTAAGGTTTCTGGGTTGAAGCGAGCCTGCACGTTGACCTGATGTTGCATCATGATAATTTCTCCAGCATTTGTGAGTTACTGGCACCGGGCGGTACCAACGGCCAGACGTTCTCAAGCTCGTCGATTGAGACATGAAGCAGGTACGGCCCTTCGCTGGACAGCATTGCGTCGAGTGCCGCTTCAACCTGGTCTTTACGGGTGATGTGTTGGCCAGGAATGCCGAAGGCACTGGCCAGGGTCAGAAAATCGGGGTTATCGGTCAGGGTGGTTTCGCTATAACGTTCCTGGAAAAACAGTTGTTGCCACTGGCGAACCATACCTAAACGCTGATTGTCGAGTAAGACGATTTTCAGCGGTAACTGCTTACGTTTTACGGTGCCCAGCTCTTGTACATTCATCATGAAAGAGCCGTCACCGGAGATACAGATAACCGTATCATTCGGGCGCGCCACCTGTGCGCCAACGGCGGCGGGCAGGCCAAACCCCATCGTGCCCAATCCACTGGAAGTGATGAAGTTTTCCGGGCGGGTGTACGTCATATGCTGCGCTGACCACATCTGATGTTGACCAACGTCGGTGGTCACTACGCTATCGGCCGCTTTCTTATCGGACAACTGTTTTAACAACAGCGGCGCGTAGATAGCTTCACCCGGATGATCATAACGCCAGGCGTGTTCCGCCCGCAGCGTTGCGTTATATTCACGCCATGTATCAACCGCCAGCGGCTGCTGCAACGCAGGCAGCAATACATTTAAATCGCCCTGCAATGCCACATGCACCTGACGCAGTTTGTTCATTTCTGCCGGGTCGATATCCATGTGGATCACGCTGGCATGGGGCGCGAAGGTATTCAGTTTGCCTGTCACACGGTCGTCAAAACGCGCGCCCACCGCAATCAACAGGTCACATTCCTGCACCGCCAGGTTGGCGGCTTTCGTGCCGTGCATCCCTAACATACCGAGATAGTACGGATAATCAGCATCAACCGCGCCTAAGCCTTTCAATGTGCAGGTCGCAGGCATTTGCGTAACGGCGATGAACTCACGCAGTGCCGGAACCGCCTGCGCCATCCCCACACCGCCGCCCACGTAGAGCATGGGCTTTTGCGCCTGCGCCAGCATCTGGCGAGCCTGTTCAACTTCAGCATGAGGGAAAGCATTATCGCTGGCGACGGTGGAAAAATGCGGTTCGAACTCGCCTTGTGCCACTTGGATATCTTTCGGGATATCCACTAATACTGGGCCTGGGCGGCCTGAGTTTGCCACCTGGAAGGCTTCTGCCAACACGCGCGGCAACTCTTCCAGAGACTGCACCAGGAAGCTGTGCTTGGTGCAGGCCAGCGACAAACCGAGAACGTCCACCTCCTGGAATGCATCAGTACCGATAAGCGGTGCGGCAACCTGCCCAGTAATGGCAACCACCGGAACGGAGTCCAGCAAGGCGTCAGCCAGGCCAGTTATCAGGTTGGTTGCGCCCGGCCCAGAAG
Organism: Kluyvera fluvialis; assembly: GCF_059725275.1. Lineage (NCBI taxonomy): Bacteria > Pseudomonadati > Pseudomonadota > Gammaproteobacteria > Enterobacterales > Enterobacteriaceae > Kluyvera > Kluyvera fluvialis. The sequence goes on from NZ_AP046142.1 coordinate 4,766,900, forward strand.
TAGCGATGCAAACGCCGGTTTTACCCGTAGCGCGGACGTAGCCTATCGCCGCCATCACCGCGCCCTGCTCGTGTCGGCACAGCAGATGTTCTACGCCGCCGTCATACAGAGCGTCGTAAACCGGCATAATGGCACCACCCGGATAGCCAAATACCGTTTCAACGCCCTGCGTTCGCAACGCATGTACCACCCACTGTGCGCCATTCATAGTTAGTTCCCCGCCGTAGATCGTGAGAAACAGAATTTTATGCTGCGTGACATTCTCTGCTCCTCGTTATTGTTTTTAGGTCATAAAAAAACCCCCGAACCTTTCGGTGCGGGGGTCTTAGTTCGTTAAGGCTTGATTTCTAAGCCTTTCCTCGTCCAAGTGCAGCCCCGCACGGTGGGATAATAATCACCACCACGCTAATCACGACTAGGCTAATCACTCGTAGAAGGGCTGTCATTTTTGTCTATTCTTGCATCTTGTTCGAAGGAATACCTACAGAGTTACCACAGACATCACAAAAATCACAAGTTTTTTTTCTGCACTTGTTGCTTATCAGGCTAATGATTTATGAAAAACAAATTGTTTTATATACAAAATTTATGAAATGAAAATATTTCACTTTTTCAATGTGCTTATCGCATTGATGCGCAATTAACCAGCCATGTCATCAGTTTCTGCGCTCCTCATACCAAAAATAATGAAATGCAAAGAACATTGGCGAAAAGTCATGAATACGCGCCGTAAATTCAGTAATTGCGCAGTTAACGTCACTATCGTGCTATGCATAATGTCGCCATTCAGGGAGGCATTATGTCACTTTCGGTTGTCTACACCCGCGCAGCGTTAGGGGTTAATGCCCCACTTATCACTATTGAAGTCCACATCAGCCAGGGGCTACCGGGATTGATTATGGTTGGGTTGCCGGAAACCGCCGTTAAGGAGTCTCGCGACCGTGTGCGTAGTGCAATCATTAACAGCGGATATACTTTTCCGGCCAAGAAGATAACGATCAATCTTGCGCCAGCCGACCTCCCCAAAGAGGGAGGGCGATATGATTTACCTATCGCTATTGCGCTTCTGGCGGCTTCTGAGCAGCTTAGCACCCAGAAACTGGGTCAGTATGAGTTTGTTGGAGAATTAGCGCTTACAGGCGCTTTGCGCGGGATTCCTGGGGCTATATCCGCAGCAATGGAAGCCATTAGCGCCGGGCGGCAAATTATTCTGGCAGAGGAGAATGCTCCTCTTGTCGGCCTATTGGGCGGCAGTGACTGTCTGATTGCCAGCCATCTTTTGGAAGTCTGCGCATTTCTGGAAGGGAAACAGGACCTGCGTCTGCCGCCAGCGGAAAATATCGTCGTGCCGGAAAATATCGAAGACCTGAGCGATATTATTGGGCAACAGCAGGGTAAACGTGCGCTAGAGATAACCGCCTCTGGTGGGCATAACTTATTGCTGATTGGCCCACCGGGAACCGGAAAAACGATGCTGGCGACCCGACTGCGTGGCTTGCTACCACCGCTGAACGATCGCGAGGCGCAGGAAAGTGCGGCTATTATCAGCCTCGAAAATACTCATAGCGTACAAACCCAGTGGCGCTGCCGCCCCTTTCGCGCACCGCACCATAGTGCATCACTCACCGCGATGGTAGGAGGTGGCGCAATCCCAGCACCAGGGGAAATCTCACTGGCCCATAACGGCATTCTATTTTTAGATGAACTACCGGAATTTGAACGTCGGGTGCTCGATGCGCTGCGAGAGCCTATCGAGTCCGGCAAGATTCATATCTCCCGCACACGCGCGAAAATCACCTATCCGGCGCGCTTTCAGTTGGTGGCCGCCATGAATCCCAGCCCTACCGGTCATTACGAAGGGCAACATAATCGCTGCACGCCAGAGCAGACACTGCGCTATCTCAACCGTCTGTCAGGGCCGTTCCTCGACCGTTTTGATCTTTCGCTAGAAATACCACTACCACCGCCAGGGTTGCTCAGCCAGCCCATCCGTCAAGGAGAAAGCAGTTTAATCGTTCAGGAACGGGTCGTTGCGGTGCAGAAACAGCAATACGCCAGACAGGGTAAACTGAATGCCCAACTGAGCAGCAGTGAAATTCGTCAATTCTGTACGCTGATAGATGAAGATGCCGTATGGCTGGAACAGACGTTAACGCGACTGGGGCTTTCTATTCGTGCCTGGCAGAGGCTGTTAAGGTATCACGCACGCTGGCGGATATGGAGGGGAGTGAGTCTATTACGCGCCATCATTTGCAGGAAGCACTGAGCTATCGCGGGATCGACAGAATGCTCATCCATCTGCAAACCTTACTACAATAAAAAAGGGGCCAAAGCCCCTTTTTTATTAATCGTCGCTGTCAGTATAGTCTTCAGCGCCTTCTACCTGCGGCTTACCGCCGGACAGCGTATGGAAACGCTTAGGACGCTTAATGCGGGTCACATACTTGTGCCACACACGTTCAGCTTCCGTCGCTGGCTCACGCTCACCACGGCAGGCTGCCACAAACAGCTGCTCCTCTTCGGTAGCTGGTTCACGTTTGCCGAGATCGAGTTCGTTAAAGGCAAAGCCATAACGTTCAAGCAGCTGCGCCTCTTTGATGGTGAAATCACCATGACGAGAGAACCCGCGCGGATAATTTTTATTGTCGAAAAAACGATTAGTCGTCGTAAAGCTTTCCGCCATCCTACACGCTCCTAATTCTTTGGCCGAGCTATTTATGGCGCGGAGTATTAGATACGCTTGACAGAGTGTAAAACAAAAGATTTAAATCATTACGACAAAAAATTTTGCGGAGAAAGCTGTGGATACCGAATTGCTGAAAACTTTCCTCGAAGTGAGTAGAACTCGCCACTTCGGGCGCGCCGCAGAAGCGCTCTATCTGACACAATCTGCGGTAAGCTTTCGCATCCGTCAGCTAGAGAACCAGCTTGGCGTTAACCTGTTTACCCGTCATCGCAACAATATCCGCCTAACCGCCGCAGGCGAGAAACTCCTCCCCTACGCTGAAACACTGATGAATACATGGCAGGCAGCGCGAAAAGAGGTGGCGAATACCTCACGGCACAACGAGTTTTCGATTGGTGCCAGCGCTTCGCTGTGGGAGTGCATGCTTAACGAGTGGCTCGCCAGACTGTATCAGGCTGACGACACGCTTCAGTTTGAAGCACGAATTGCCCAGCGCCAGTCGCTGGTAAAGCAACTGCATGAACGCCAGCTCGATCTGCTATTGACCACTGAAACGCCGAAAATGGATGAATTTAGCAGCCAGTTGTTAGGGCATTTTACTCTTGAGCTTTACTGCGCCTCACCGGCAACGAGCAAATCGGAGTTGAACTACCTTCGACTGGAATGGGGTGCTGATTTCCAGCAGCATGAAGCGGGGCTCATCGCCTGTGATGATGTGCCATTACTCACCACCAGTTCAGCCAGTTTGGCTCGCCGTCAGTTAGTGTCGTTAAAAGGTTGCACCTGGTTGCCTACAGCATGGGCGCAAGATCAGGACGAACTTTATCCTGTAACCGATGGCGCGGCTATATCGCGTCCTTTATATGCTATTTGGCTGCAAAATAGCGACAAACAGATGCAGATTCGCGACATATTGAAAAATAACGTTTTCTGAGTTGAAGTGTATATGGCCCTGGAAGGGAATGAATGGGCCTTTTCGGAGGTAAATTTTAGGCAAAAAAAAATCCTTTGCTAAAAAGCAAAGGATCATTATATGGCAGGGGCGGAGAGACTCGAACTCGCGACACCCGGTTTTGGAGACCGGTGCTCTACCAACTGAGCTACGCCCCTAAAGTTTCTTATCATTAAGCCTGCTAATTTAGCAGGCTTAATTTTTTAATAAGTGGCGGAACGGACGGGACTCGAACCCGCGACCCCCTGCGTGACAGGCAGGTATTCTAACCAACTGAACTACCGCTCCACCGAATTTCTTTGTCACTACCCGGATTTTTATCCCGGTTTACTGCAATTTGATGCCTGGCAGTTCCCTACTCTCGCATGGGGAGACCCCACACTACCATCGGCGCTACGGCGTTTCACTTCTGAGTTCGGCATGGGGTCAGGTGGGACCACCGCGCTACTGCCGCCAGGCAAATTCTGTTATCAGACCGTTTTTCACGTTCTGATGTTATCTGTATCAAGCTGAATTTCGATGTCTCTTTCGCCAAAACATCTTCGGCGTTGTAAGGTTAAGCCTCACGGTTCATTAGTATCGGTTAGCTCAACGTATCGCTACGCTTACACACCCGACCTATCAACGTCGTAGTCTTCAACGTTCCTTCAGGACTCTCAAGGAGTCAGGGAGAACTCATCTCGGGGCAAGTTTCGTGCTTAGATGCTTTCAGCACTTATCTCTTCCGCATTTAGCTACCGGGCAATGCCATTGGCATGACAACCCGAACACCAGTGATGCGTCCACTCCGGTCCTCTCGTACTAGGAGCAGCCCCCTCAATTCTCCAGCGCCCACGGCAGATAGGGACCGAACTGTCTCACGACGTTCTAAACCCAGCTCGCGTACCACTTTAAATGGCGAACAGCCATACCCTTGGGACCTACTTCAGCCCCAGGATGTGATGAGCCGACATCGAGGTGCCAAACACCGCCGTCGATATGAACTCTTGGGCGGTATCAGCCTGTTATCCCCGGAGTACCTTTTATCCGTTGAGCGATGGCCCTTCCATTCAGAACCACCGGATCACTAAGACCTGCTTTCGCACCTGCTCGAGCCGTCACTCTCGCAGTCAAGCTAGCTTATGCCTTTGCACTAACCTCCTGATGTCCGACAGGATTAGCTAACCTTCGTGCTCCTCCGTTACTCTTTAGGAGGAGACCGCCCCAGTCAAACTACCCACCAGACACTGTCCGCAACCCGGATTACGGGTCTACGTTAGAACACCAGCCATTAAAGGGTGGTATTTCAAGGTTGGCTCCACGCAGACTGGCGTCCACGCTTCAAAGCCTCCCACCTATCCTACACATCAAGGACCAGTGTTCAGTGTCAAGCTATAGTAAAGGTTCACGGGGTCTTTCCGTCTTGCCGCGGGTACACTGCATCTTCACAGCGAGTTCAATTTCACTGAGTCTCGGGTGGAGACAGCCTGGCCATCATTACGCCATTCGTGCAGGTCGGAACTTACCCGACAAGGAATTTCGCTACCTTAGGACCGTTATAGTTACGGCCGCCGTTTACCGGGGCTTCGATCAAGAGCTTCGCGTTACCGCTAACCCCATCAATTAACCTTCCGGCACCGGGCAGGCGTCACACCGTATACGTCCACTTTCGTGTTTGCACAGTGCTGTGTTTTTAATAAACAGTTGCAGCCAGCTGGTATCTTCGACTGAGTTCAGCTCCACGAGCAAGTCGCTTCACCTACCATCAGCGTGCCTTCTCCCGAAGTTACGGCACCATTTTGCCTAGTTCCTTCACCCGAGTTCTCTCAAGCGCCTTGGTATTCTCTACCTGACCACCTGTGTCGGTTTGGGGTACGATTTGATGTTACCTGATGCTTAGAGGCTTTTCCTGGAAGCAGGGCATTTGTTACTTCAGCACCGTAGTGCCTCGTCATCACACCTCAGCGTTAATAAGGTTCCGGATTTACCTGGAACCTCCGCCTACATGCTTAAACCGGGACAACCGTCGCCCGGCTAACATAGCCTTCTCCGTCCCCCCTTCGCAGTAACACCAAGTACAGGAATATTAACCTGTTTCCCATCGACTACGCCTTTCGGCCTCGCCTTAGGGGTCGACTCACCCTGCCCCGATTAACGTTGGACAGGAACCCTTGGTCTTCCGGCGTGCGGGTTTTTCACCCGCATTATCGTTACTTATGTCAGCATTCGCACTTCTGATACCTCCAGCAAACCTCACAGTTCACCTTCAACGGCTTACAGAACGCTCCCCTACCCAACAACACATAGTGTCGCTGCCGCAGCTTCGGTGCACAGTTTAGCCCCGTTACATCTTCCGCGCAGGCCGACTCGACCAGTGAGCTATTACGCTTTCTTTAAATGATGGCTGCTTCTAAGCCAACATCCTGGCTGTCTGAGCCTTCCCACATCGTTTCCCACTTAACTGTGACTTTGGGACCTTAGCTGGCGGTCTGGGTTGTTTCCCTCTTCACGACGGACGTTAGCACCCGCCGTGTGTCTCCCGTGATAACATTCTTCGGTATTCGTAGTTTGCATCGGGTTGGTAAGTCGGGATGACCCCCTAGCCGAAACAGTGCTCTACCCCGAAGATGAGTTCACGAGGCGCTACCTAAATAGCTTTCGGGAGAACCAGCTATCTCCCGGTTTGATTGGCCTTTCACCCCCAGCCACAAGTCATCCGCTAATTTTTCAACATTAGTCGGTTCGGTCCTCCAGTTAGTGTTACCCAACCTTCAACCTGCCCATGGCTAGATCACCGGGTTTCGGGTCTATACCCTGCAACTTAACGCCCAGTTAAGACTCGGTTTCCCTTCGGCTCCCCTATTCGGTTAACCTTGCTACAGAATATAAGTCGCTGACCCATTATACAAAAGGTACGCAGTCACCCATAAAGAGGCTCCCACTGCTTGTACGTACACGGTTTCAGGTTCTGTTTCACTCCCCTCGCCGGGGTTCTTTTCGCCTTTCCTCACGGTACTGGTTCACTATCGGTCAGTCAGGAGTATTTAGCCTTGGAGGATGGTCCCCCCATATTCAGACAGGATACCACGTGTCCCGCCCTACTCTTCGAGTTCACAACCTGTGCATTTTGGTGTACGGGACTATCACCCTGTACCGTCGGACTTTCCAGACCGTTCCACTAACACACAAGCTGATTCAGACTCTGGGCTGCTCCCGTTCGCTCGCCGCTACTGGGGAATCTCGGTTGATTTCTTTTCCTCGGGTACTTAGATGTTTCAGTTCCCCGGTTCGCCTCGTTAACCTATGTATTCAGTTAACGATAGTGCAACGAATTGCACTGGGTTTCCCCATTCGGACATCGCCGGCTATAACGGTTCATATCACCTTACCGACGCTTTTCGCAGATTAGCACGTCCTTCATCGCCTCTGACTGCAGGGCATCCACCGTGTACGCTTAGTCGCTTAACCTCACAACCCGAAGATGTTTCGTAAAACATCATCAGTGTTGCGAAAATTTGAGAGACTCGAACACACCGCTTATCTGTTCTTATTACGGAGAACAGACACAGTGTGTCGTTTCAATTTTCAGCTTGATCCAGATTTTTAAAGAGCAAAACTTCGCAGTGAACCTTTTCAGGTACACTCTGAAGTTTTCTTGTGTTTCGCAGTAAAAAGATGGTGGAGCTATGCGGGATCGAACCGCAGACCTCCTGCGTGCAAAGCAGGCGCTCTCCCAGCTGAGCTATAGCCCCATCGCTTTTCAGAATCTCCCTCAAATTTGCTTTGCAAATTTGGTAGGCCTGAGTGGACTTGAACCACCGACCTCACCCTTATCAGGGGTGCGCTCTAACCACCTGAGCTACAAGCCTGCAGAGATTCTTACTGCTATTTTTCATCAAACAATCTGTGTGGACACTTCAACGAACGCTTCTTTAAGGTAAGGAGGTGATCCAACCGCAGGTTCCCCTACGGTTACCTTGTTACGACTTCACCCCAGTCATGAATCACAAAGTGGTAAGCGCCCTCCCGAAGGTTAAGCTACCTACTTCTTTTGCAACCCACTCCCATGGTGTGACGGGCGGTGTGTACAAGGCCCGGGAACGTATTCACCGTAGCATTCTGATCTACGATTACTAGCGATTCCGACTTCATGGAGTCGAGTTGCAGACTCCAATCCGGACTACGACATACTTTATGAGGTCCGCTTGCTCTCGCGAGGTCGCTTCTCTTTGTATATGCCATTGTAGCACGTGTGTAGCCCTACTCGTAAGGGCCATGATGACTTGACGTCATCCCCACCTTCCTCCAGTTTATCACTGGCAGTCTCCTTTGAGTTCCCGGCCGAACCGCTGGCAACAAAGGATAAGGGTTGCGCTCGTTGCGGGACTTAACCCAACATTTCACAACACGAGCTGACGACAGCCATGCAGCACCTGTCTCACGGTTCCCGAAGGCACTAAAGCATCTCTGCTAAATTCCGTGGATGTCAAGAGTAGGTAAGGTTCTTCGCGTTGCATCGAATTAAACCACATGCTCCACCGCTTGTGCGGCCCGTCAATTCATTTGAGTTTTAACCTTGCGGCCGTACTCCCAGGCGGTCGACTTAACGCGTTAGCTCCGGAAGCCACGCCTCAAGGGCACAACCTCCAAGTCGACATCGTTTACAGCGTGGACTACCAGGGTATCTAATCCTGTTTGCTCCCCACGCTTTCGCACCTGAGCGTCAGTCTTCGTCCAGGGGGCCGCCTTCGCCACCGGTATTCCTCCAGATCTCTACGCATTTCACCGCTACACCTGAATCTACCCCCTCTACGAGACTCAAGCTTGCCAGTTTCAAATGCAGTTCCCAGGTTCACCGGGGATTCACATCTGACTTAACAAACCGCCTGCGTGCGCTTTACGCCCAGTAATTCCGATTAACGCTTGCACCCTCCGTATTACCGCGGCTGCTGGCACGGAGTTAGCCGGTGCTTCTTCTGCGAGTAACGTCAATTGCTGCGGTTATTAACCACAACACCTTCCTCCTCGCTGAAAGTACTTTACAACCCGAAGGCCTTCTTCATACACGCGGCATGGCTGCATCAGGCTTGCGCCCATTGTGCAATATTCCCCACTGCTGCCTCCCGTAGGAGTCTGGACCGTGTCTCAGTTCCAGTGTGGCTGGTCATCCTCTCAGACCAGCTAGGGATCGTCGCCTAGGTGAGCCATTACCCCACCTACTAGCTAATCCCATCTGGGCACATCCGATGGTGTGAGGCCCGAAGGTCCCCCACTTTGGTCTTGCGACGTTATGCGGTATTAGCTACCGTTTCCAGTAGTTATCCCCCTCCATCGGGCAGTTTCCCAGACATTACTCACCCGTCCGCCACTCGTCACCCGAGAGCAAGCTCTCTGTGCTACCGTTCGACTTGCATGTGTTAGGCCTGCCGCCAGCGTTCAATCTGAGCCATGATCAAACTCTTCAATTTAAGTTTGATGCTCGTGAATTAAACTTCGTAATGAATTACGTGTTCACTCAGAGACTTGGTATTCATTTTTCGTCCGAGGACGTTAAGAATCCGTATCATTGAGTGCCCACACAGATTGTCTGATAAATTGTTAAAGAGCAGTGCCGCTTCGCTTTTTCTCAGCGGCGCGGGATGTGCATAATACGCTTTCCCGCTTCAGAGTCAAGCGTTTATTTCCGCTTTTCTCCGTCGAGATTCTCAGGAGAACCTCGCTGACCCGGTGGCTTGTTTGCCGTTGTTCCGTGTCAGTGGAGGCGCATTATAGGGAGTTCTGAGACGTTGACAAGCCTTGTTTTAAAAAAACTTTTCAACCGTCTCTTTTTTGAACGAATCAGGCTGAAACAGGCAGTTTTTCGAGCGTTTCAAAGCCATAACGCTGTAAAACGGGTAAAAGTTGCTCAGTTTCTGGGGTTAACGCCATACAGTAAGCCACGTTAGCCTCACATGATTTCGCATCCGGCGCTTCATGTTCTAACAACCAGGCTGTTCTACGCGCGATCGCCGCGCCGGAATCCACTAACCGAGTTCCTTCTGGAAGCACCTGTAGAAGTTCTTCCTGTAATAGAGGGAAGTGGGTGCAGCCGAGCACGACGGTATCTGGCGGCTCCTGCATACGTAACCACGGGCGCAGAATGCGACGCAGCTCTTCCAGCGGTACAGGTTCGCCGTGCAGCTTCGCTTCAGCCAATACCACCAGCTCCGCCGATCCCAGCATTTCTATCTGGCACTCATTGGCAAAGCGTGCAATCAGCTCATGGGTATAAGGACGTTTCACCGTTCCTCGGGTTGCCAGTAATCCGATAATACGGTTAGCAGACAGCCGCGCCGCCGGCTTAATCGCAGGCACTACGCCCACCACCGGGAATTCGAATTTGTCACGCAGCGCTGGCAGCGACACGGTGCTCGCCGTATTACAGGCGATAACGGCCAGCGCGAGCGGATAGCGTTGCTGTACAGCAGTGACAATTTCAACGACGCGCTCCACGATAAACTCTTCGCTCTTTTCCCCGTATGGGAAAGCCACGTTATCGAAAGCGTAGATGTAATGAAGATTCGGCAGAAGGTGCCGAATCTCATCGTAGACCGACAGCCCACCTACCCCAGAATCAAAGACCAGGACGGTGGGACGTGGTTCAGAAGGTGTAGCTGCCAGACAAGGTGTATTCCCGTCCTGCAGTTTGGTAGCCATAAACTGTCTCGTAATCTTTATCGAACAGGTTGGCTATTTTACCACGAACTGTCAGGTGTGAGGTGATCGGATATGAAGCCGATACATCAACGGTGCTGTAACTCGGTAAAACCTGCTGCGTTGGATTGTACTGCGACGTGTTGTTATCGTAGCGCTTACCGTAGTATTGCCACGACACATCCATATCAACATTAAACATTGACCAATCGAGCTGATATTTCGCCTGACGTTTTGAACGGCGCGCCAGCACTTCACCGTTATCATCATTGCGTGGGTCGATATACTGCAACGTCACACGATGGCTGAAGATGCCAGTATCCACACTCCCTGTCCATTCCACACCTTTAATCGTGGCGGAGTTGATGTTGTCATACTCACCCGCCCAGGTTACCGGATCAGAATAGTAGGTAATAAGGTTGCTTATCTTGTAATGGTAAGCCGACAGACGCCAGTCCAGCGGGCCCGTTAATCCTTCAAGCCCAGCTTCCCACTGCTTTGACTCTTCCGGTTTCAGGTTCGGGTTAGAATTGATGCCGAAGCGGGTTGAGCCGAACTGCTGACCCAGAGACGGAGCCAGGAAGCCCGTGCCGTAGGAGAGCGTCGCGCGATAGTTTTCGACAAACGCCCAGCCTGCGGTTGTCTGCCAGGTGCCATGCCAGCCAAACTGCTCATCGTGGTCTTCACGGCCAGATGCTTCGAGCGTAACAGTACCGAACTGCTGCTGCCCAGTTAAATACAGCCCAGTGTTGTCACGTTTATAGCTATCCGACATCGTCGTACTGGATGACGTTAAACGCTGTTGCTGCCAGTCCACACCCGCGCTAATAGACCCCTGCCCAACCTGAACGTTGTTACCCCATTGCAGGTTACGCTGCGTCATATTATCCAGCGTAGTGCCATCGTTATAGCGGCCGTAGATACTGCTGTAGTTGTAGTCCTTTACCTTCTGGTAGCTTGCAATTAGCTGCGAAGAGTAAATTCCTGAATTAAATTGCAGCCCGGTATCCCAGGATTGGTTATAGAGTTGTTCTTCGTCAGCGCTATAGTTTTTAGACGTCGGCGGGCTGCCCAGATCATAATCAGAGTTGTTGGTATAGCTATGCCCACGGAAAAAGCCGGACAAGCTGTCATTAAATTTATGCTCCAGGCTACCCCAGAAGGTCTTATTGCGAAAACCGTCACGATCGCTGTCGTGATCCCAGCTTGAACCCGGCTGGACGTTAAAACCTTTAGTGCTTTCATAGGAGCCTGCAACGGTTGCTACCGTGTCGCCAAAACGCTGACGCAGCGTACCATCATAATGCTGGTAGCCTTTCGACCCCATTCCGGCATCAATTTTTGACTCGTCGTTGTCGGAGCGCGTAATAACGTTAATGACCCCGCCCATCGCACCAGAGCCATAAATTGCCGAGCGAGGCCCGCGGATATATTCCACGCGCTGCACTAAAGAAAGCGGAATTTGATTCAAGTCTGGCGTATTGGAAATGCCAGGACGGCTCATCGGGATACCGTCAACCAGTACCAGCACCTGGCGCGTTTCCGTGCCACGAATAAAGAGAGAAGAAGACTGCCCCATACCGCCATATTGCGCGATATCGACGCCAGGTAAACGACGCATAACGTCGTTCAGATTCTTCGCCTGCCAGCGATTGATCTCCTCGCGCGTAACCACATCCGTTGGCGCTAATACAGTATCAACCGGTTGTTGAAAACGGTTGGCGGTCACCACCAGCGTGTCTAAATTGCTATTTTGCGCCCAGCCGGAAAATGCTGTGACGGATAACGCCGTCATCAGCGAAGCTTTTTTAATCATTTTTCAAAGCATCCGAAACATAAAAAAGGATGCCGCAGGTTTTATCCGTAGTTCGCGACGATAAAACCTTAAGCGACGTAATCCGGCAGGTCTTCGGGCTTGGAGGCTGTTTAAAATCATGATGACTTCCCACGGCACGCCGCAGTGTCTGCACCAGGTGCGCTCATGATTTACCTTCCTTACCGCTGCGCGTCAGCCCCAGATTTACACTGGGTTCCCTTTTAACTCACAGGACCGGGGCACAAATGCTACATTTAGTTACATATAGATGTCCAGACTGCTATTTATCATTTTCGCTGACATCGACACTGGACATCCCCTGAGCAAGCCCTACAATCCTCGCGTACTTTTATTATTCAGGATGCATAATGACCCCCGAACACCTCCCAACCGAACAGTACGACGCTCAGCTCGCCGAGAAAGTCACTCGCCTGCAAACGATGATGACGCCGTTTAGCGCACCCGCGCCGGAGGTGTTTCGCTCACCGATCAGCCACTACCGGATGCGCGCAGAATTCCGCATCTGGCATGACGGCGATGACCTGTACCACATCATGTTCGACCAGCAGACCAAGAGCCGCATTCGCGTTGACACATTCCCGGCTGCCAGCGAACTTATCAACGCGCTGATGACCGCCATGCTCGACGGAGTGCGCGACAATCATAGCCTGCGCCATAAGCTGTTCCAGATTGACTACCTCACCACCTTGAGCAACCAGGCGGTGGTATCGCTGCTGTACCATAAAAAGCTGGATGACGCCTGGCGCGAGCAGGCCGAAGCCTTGCGTGACGCTCTGCGCGCGCAGGGTTTCAACGTGCACCTGATTGGCCGCGCAACCAAAACGAAAATCGCGCTGGACCAGGACTATATCGACGAGTGTCTGCCGGTTGCGGGTACAGAGATGATTTACCGCCAGGTTGAAAACAGCTTCACCCAGCCAAACGCGGCGATGAACATCCAGATGCTCGAATGGGCGCTCAACGTCACGCAGAACTCACGCGGCGACCTGCTGGAGCTGTACTGCGGTAACGGCAACTTCTCACTGGCGCTGGCGCGTAACTTCGAGCGCGTACTGGCGACCGAAATTGCCAAACCGTCGGTGGCAGCGGCGCAATACAACATTGCGGCTAACCACATCGACAACGTGCAGATAATCCGCATGGCGGCGGAAGAGTTTACTCAGGCAATGAACGGGGTGCGGGAATTTAACCGCTTGCAGGGAATTGATTTGAAAAGCTATCAGTGTAAGACAATTTTTGTCGATCCACCGCGTAGTGGGCTGGATAGCGAAACGGAGAAGATGGTGCAGGCGTATCCGAATATTCTGTACATCTCCTGCAACCCAGAGACGCTGTGTCAGAACCTCGAAACCCTCAGCCAGACGCATAACATCAGCCGACTGGCGCTGTTTGATCAGTTCCCATATACACACCATATGGAATGCGGCGTACTGCTCACCAGCAAATAATCCCCCGTAGGCCTGATAAGCGCAGTGCCATCAGGCATTGCGCCAATCCTTGCCGGATGGCGGCGTAAACGCCTTATCCGGCCTACAAATAACCCCCGTAGGTCTGATAAGCGAAGCGCCATCAGGCATTGCGCCAATCCTTGCCGGATGGCGGCGTAGACGCCTTATCCGGCCTACGGTGTGCGGAAGATTATTCGGTCACCTGGTGTTTACGATGACGCATTTTAAAGCCAATCCAGAACACCAGAATCACCGACAGCACCGCCGGGAAGAAGTTAGAACCGATATCCGGGTATTCCGCCCGCACCACGGTGCTATACAACAGCACACCTAAAATAAAGCAGGCGGCAGCCAACCCCGGTAAACCGACCGGCATCGTGCGGTTTTGATAACGTTGATGCAGACAGTACACCGTCAGCACCAGCGAAATAATCGGGAACACAGAGAATGGCACGACAGAGCTAAACAGTGCCGCAAACGTCCCGTTAATCGATAAGCCAGCTAACAGCGCCAGCAACAGCGTACCTCTATCTTGACCTAACTGTTTCATTGCTCGTCTACCACCTTATTCGGAATAATGTGACACTTTTCTTGTTCGCGGCGATACCAATAGTACGCGCCTTTGGAAATCATCCGCAGTTGTAACACCAGCCGTTCTTCTAAATGACGGCGTTGCTCAGGGCTGACGTCCAGCGCTTCGGCCCCCGCGCTAAACACAATAGTCACCATCGCTTCGGCCTGCGCTTCAGTAAACGCACGCGGCATATGGTTTTCGATTTCCAGATAGTCAGCAAGTTCCGCAATGAAGTGTTGAATTTCACGGGCAACCGCAGCACGAAATGCCGCAGACGTTCCTGAACGTTCCCGCAGTAACAGGCGGAAGGCGTTCGGGTTGTTGCCGATAAACTCCATAAAGGTTGAAACGGAGGTGCGGATAACGCTGCCGCCTTTAGCGATACGCTGGCGCGCCTGGCGCATCAACTGACGGAGCATCAAACCGCTCTCATCAACCATGGTCAGCCCAAGCTCATCCACATCACGGAAATGACGATAAAAGGAGGTTGGCGCAATTCCCGCCTCGCGTGCAACCTCACGTAGGCTCAGGCTGGCAAAGCTACGCTCGGCGCTTAGTTGACTAAATGCCGCTTCTACCAGCGAACGCCGGGTTTTCTCTTTTTGTTGCGCTCTAACACCCATCACGATGACTGAATCCTTCCACATGCCATGTTGGCACTATACCAGAGATTAAAACGAATCCGCTTACGTCGCTTTGTTAATGATTATTTACACGCTATTTATGCTATTTCGCTGGAAAAAAGCCCAACGATAATTGGGTTATTCTTTCGATGATGTTATGATTCTGTTGCTTTTATGTATAAGAACAGGTAAGCCTTACCATGCCACATTCCTACGATTATGATGCAATAGTAATTGGTTCCGGCCCCGGCGGCGAAGGCGCTGCTATGGGACTGGTGAAGCAAGGAGCCCGTATCGCCGTGATAGAGCGTTATCATAATGTCGGCGGCGGTTGTACCCACTGGGGCACTATCCCCTCCAAAGCCCTTCGCCATGCCGTCAGCCGTATTATCGAATTCAACCAGAACCCTCTCTACAGCGACCACAGCCGACTTCTCCGTTCCTCATTTGCCGACATCCTGAATCATGCTGATAGCGTTATCAATCAGCAAACCCGTATGCGTCAGGGCTTTTATGAGCGCAACCACTGCGAAATGTTGCAAGGCGACGCCCGATTCGTCGATGAGCACACCATCGCCCTGGAATGCCCGGACGGCTCGGTTGAAACGCTAACCGCCGATAAGTTCGTCATCGCCTGTGGTTCGCGCCCGTATCGCCCCGCAGACGTCGACTTTAGCCACCCGCGCATTTACGACAGCGACTCTATCCTCAGCCTGCACCACGAACCTCGCCACGTCATTATCTACGGCGCGGGGGTTATCGGCTGCGAATATGCGTCTATCTTCCGTGGAATGGACGTCAAAGTTGACTTGATCAACACCCGCGATCGCCTGCTGGCATTCCTCGACCAGGAAATGTCAGACTCACTGTCGTATCACTTCTGGAACAGCGGCGTAGTGATTCGCCACAACGAAGAGTACGAGAAAATTGAAGGCGTGGACGACGGTGTGATCATGCATCTGAAGTCCGGGAAAAAACTCAAAGCCGATTGCCTGCTGTTTGCCAACGGTCGTACCGGCAACACCGACTCCCTGGCGCTGGAAAACATAGGCTTACAGGCTGATGGCCGTGGTCAGTTGAAAGTCAACAGCATGTACCAAACCGCATTGCCGCACGTCTATGCCGTAGGCGATGTCATTGGCTATCCGAGCCTGGCCTCTGCCGCTTACGATCAGGGCCGCATCGCCGCACAAGCGTTAATGCGAGGCGAAGCCACCGCGCACCTGATTGAAGATATCCCAACGGGTATCTACACCATTCCAGAAATCAGTTCTGTCGGCAAAACTGAGCAACAGCTAACTTCAATGAAAGTGCCTTACGAAGTGGGCCGTGCGCAGTTTAAACATCTGGCGCGGGCGCAAATCGTCGGCATGAGCGTGGGCAGTCTGAAAATCTTGTTCCATCGTGAAACCAAAGAAATTCTAGGCATTCACTGCTTTGGGGAGCGCGCAGCCGAAATTATTCATATCGGCCAGGCCATCATGGAGCAGAAAGGCGGCGGTAATACCATTGAGTACTTCGTTAACACCACCTTTAACTACCCCACGATGGCAGAGGCCTATCGAGTTGCAGCGTTGAACGGCTTAAACCGCCTTTTTTAACGTCTTCTCGAAATGGCCATCCATCGTGCTGCGGATAGCCTCTGCGAGCTGCTCATAGCGGCTACGCAGGGGCGATCCTGGTCGATAGACCAGACCGACGGTGCGGCGAGGTTCCGGCTTAATGCACGGCAGATAGATAACGCCATCACGTTTGCGTTCCTGCGGCACAGACAGCGCAGGCAGTAGCGTAATACCGCTTCCCGCCGCCACCATATTGCGCAGCGTTTCCAGGCTGGTCGCGCGGAAATGGGTATCTTCATCCGCGCCCGCTTCAAAACAGAAACCCATCGCCTGGTCACGCAGACAGTGACCGTCTTCCAGCATCAGCAGTTTTTCACCCGCCAGATCGGACATCGGCACGCGATCGCGCTCTGCCCACGGATGATTTTCATAGATCGCCAGCATCATCGGCTCGTCATACAGCGGCACTTCGATAAATGCTTCGCTTTCCTTCACTAAAGCCAGAATGGCGCAGTCCAGCTTACCGCTATCAAGCTGAGCAAGCAGCTGATGGGTTTGCGCTTCATGCAGATACATTTCCAGTTTTGGGAAGGTTTGATGCAGCATCGGGATAATATGAGGCAGCAGATACGGGCCAACAGTCGGAATCAAGCCGATATGCAACGGGCCAGACATCGCCTCCCCTTGCTGGCTTGCCATCTCCTTAAGCACTTTGACCTCGCGTAGCACTGTACGCGCCTGGTCCACCAGCAACAGCCCGGCCTGGGTAAACAGAACCTTGCGGCTGGTGCGTTCCAGCAGCATGACGCCCAGTTCATCTTCCAGTTTGCGAATTTGTCCGCTGAGAGTCGGCTGACTGACATGGCACGAGTCTGCCGCCCGGCGGAAGTGTCGGTGTTCGGCAAGCGCCACCAGGTATTCAAGATCACGAATATTCATTATTCATCCTCCATCGCCATGATAGCCCATGGCGATAGATAGAATAGCAACGAATGATTATCCCTATCAAGTTTTCTGTTTAATAATACAGCACAGAAACAGGTGGCCTCGTTTAACCCTTGAAGTCGCCACACTGATTTCAGAGTTTCTCTCAAACTCGACTAAATAAAGCTAAAATGAACGTTTTGCGGGCCCCGTGGCCCGCTTTTTTTGTCTTTATTCCGCCGACACACTCACCCCAAACGCGCCTGCGCGTCGCTAATCGCTTGCGCAACTTGCTTCGGCGAGACGCCGCCTTTTGCCGCGCGTTTATCAAGGCATGATTGCAGCGACAGAATTGGGTACACATCCTCACCAATCACCGCACTGAATTTTTGCAGGTCAGCCAGCGCCAAATCTTCCAGCGGTTTGCCCTGGGCAATGGCTTCGACCACCGCTTCACCAACAATATGGTGCGCTTCACGGAACGGCACACCTTTGGCAACCAGATAATCCGCCAGCTCGGTCGCATTAGCATAGCCTTGCTGCGCAGCTTCCTGGCAACGTGGGCGTTTCACTTGAATGCCATCGAGCACCAGCGCCGCCATATGCAAGCAGTCAAGCCAAGTATCCAGCGCGTCAAAGACCCCTTCTTTGTCTTCCTGCATATCTTTGTTATACGCCAGCGGCAGGCCTTTCAGGGTCATCATCATGCCAGTCAGCGCCCCCTGCACACGGCCACATTTACCGCGAATCAGCTCCAGCGCATCGGGGTTTTTCTTCTGCGGCATCAGCGAGGAACCTGAAGTCACACGGTCAGAAAGCTCGACAAAACCGGCTTCACCGGTATTAAAGAAGATTAAGTCTTCGGCAAAGCGCGATAAATGCACCATCCCGATAGAAGCATCAGAAAGCAGTTCCAGCACGTGGTCACGGTCAGAAACGCTGTCCAGGCTGTTGCGTGTTGCTGAAGCAAAGCCCAACCAACCCGCCAGTTGTTCACGGTCGATTTCATAGGCGGTTCCCGCCAGCGCACCGCAGCCCAGCGGGCTGACATCAAGGCGCTTTAACGTATCCTGAAGGCGGCTTTCATCACGCGCCAGCATCTCAACGTATGCCAGACACCAGTGAGCAAAAGTGACCGGCTGCGCGCGTTGCAGGTGGGTATAACCCGGCATTACTGCATCCTGATTCGCCTTTGCGGTCGCGACCAGCGCGCTTTGCAACTGATGGTTTGCCGCCAGCAGTTCTGCCACGGTGTCTTTGCACCACAGCTTGAGGTCAGTGGCGACCTGGTCGTTACGGCTACGTCCGGTGTGCAGTTTCTTGCCCAGTTGGCCAACTTTATCGATAAGTTTGCCTTCAACCCAGCTATGAATGTCTTCAGCATCGCTGTCGAGAATTTGCTGCGGATTAGCGCGAACCTCTTCCAGCAACACGCTCAGCGCCTGTTCGAGCTGAATCTGTTCTTCTGCGGTCAGTACGCCAACGGTTACCAGCGCTTTAGACCAGGCGACCGAGCCAATGATATCCTGCTCCGCCAAGCGATAGTCAAAACGTAAAGAGTCGTTGAACTGTTTGAACCGCTGATCCGCTGCCTGAGTAAAACGCCCGCCCCAAAGTGCCATAACATGCTTCCTTAAATTCTTCGATTTCACTGCCGGATAGCGCTGCGCTTATCCGGCACATAAAAAGTTAAGCCAGAATACGTGTGCCAATCGGCGTGCCATTAAACAGCGCCGGTAACTGCTCGGCATGACGCCAGGAGGCGATATCGACCGGGCGTCCGAGTGCGCGCGCGGCATCCAGCGCAGCATTCACTTTCACAATCATGCCATCGGTAATAATGCCCTGGTCAATCAGTTGCTCGGCTTTCGCCGCCGTCATTTCAGCAATGCGCTGGCCTTTACCATCCAGAATACCGCTCACGTCAGAGAGCAGAATTAAATCCGCGCCCAGCGTTGCCGCCAGCGCCGTCGCCGCCTGGTCGGCGTTGACGTTCATCAGTTGCCCTTCAGCGGTCACACCAATCGAGCTAACAACAGGCAGGAAACCGCCTTCCAGCAGCAGATTAATCAGTTTCGGCGAACCTGGCTGCGCCAGCCCCACGTGTCCGAGATCTTCATCAAGCTGAGTAATGCTCACGCTGTCGCCATCACCGAGGTACAGGCCAACAGACGCAATATCATGTTTTTTCGCCCACGCCAGCAGGGTTTTGTTAGCCGTACCCGCCAGCGCGCCGGTAATAATGTCGATTTGGTCAGCAGGCGTGACCCGCAGGCCTTCTTTCTTTTTCACCGGCAGGTTGAGCTTCTTCATCAGCTCATCAACCACGCAACCGCCGCCGTGGACAATCACCAGCGGGCGTTGATGCGACTCGCGGTAATTTACCAGCGCGGTAAACAGGCGCTCCAACGCTTCTTCGCTATCGAGTAACACGCCGCCCAATTTGATAATTAATGGATTCATCGTCACCACACCTTAAATAAGAGACTGCGTCTCAGCGAAGCCGAAACGGATATTGGCGCACTGCACAGCCTGCGCGGCGGCGCCTTTCAATAAATTGTCTTCAGTTGCCACCACAATCAGGTGCTCGCCCTGAACAGCAAAACCGATATCGCAAAATGGCAACCCAACCACATTTTTCAGCGCCGGAACGCCTTTGTCGTATAAACGCACCAGCGGTTTATTGCCGTAGGCCTGTTGCAGCGTCTGCGACACTTGCTCATGGCTCACACCCGGTTTCAGGCGGCAGGTGATGGTTTCCAGAATACCGCGCGGGAAGTTGCCCAAATGCGGGGTAAAGATAACGTCTGCGCCCAGATGGCTGGCGATTTCCGGCTGATGGCGATGCGTGAACACACCGTAAGGTTGCAGGCTCACTTCGCAAAAACTATTGGAAATAGCCGCTTTACGCCCCGCGCCGCTCACGCCACTGGTGGCGTTGATCACCGGCCACTGGCTGAGATCCAAGAGATCGGCCTCAATCAGCGGTTTTAACGACAACTGCGCCGCCGTTGGGTAGCACCCCGGAACAGCAATCAGATTCGCCTCTTTCAGCACATCCGCGCTCCACTCGGCAAGGCCGTACACCGCCTGCGCCAGTAGATCAGGATGCTGATGAGTAAAACCGTAGTATTTTTCGTAGAACGCGCCGTCATTAACACGGAACGCCCCGGAAAGATCGAACACCACGCAGCCCGCCGCGAGGAATTGCGGGGCCAGATCGTGACTCACTTCATGGGCGGTGGCGAGAAACACCACATCAACGCCCGCACTGAATTCGCTGATATCGGACATCGGTTGCAGCGGCAAATCGACGATGCCTTTTAGCTGCGGATGTAAATCGGAGATAAGCTTACCCGCATCATTGCTTTGCGCTGAGACGGTCAAAGCGGTTATGTTCATATGAGGATGGCGATTTACATAGGTCACAAGCTCTGCGCCAGCGTAACCGCTCGCGCCCACAATCAGCGTATTCAACATCGGGGCTGCTCACCTTCTTATGTCTGTTTTCCTGGCTAAGCGTCGTGACATAACCCTACCATTTGTGGGTTTTATTACGCCTAACGATAATGTATTTTTATTCACAAATACTGCATGAATATTGATACTATCATGACCCGAGGTGTGTCAACAATGAAAAACAATTTACCCCCATTTATCGAGATTTATCGCGCATTGATCGCCACACCGTCCATCAGCGCAACCGAAGAAGCGCTCGATCAAAGTAATGCGTCTTTAATCACTCTGCTGTCTGACTGGTTCGCCTCTTTGGGCTTTAATGTTGAGGTTCAACCCGTCCCCGGAACCCGCAATAAATTCAACCTGCTGGCCAGCATCGGCCAGGGTGCGGGCGGCCTACTGTTAGCCGGGCATACTGACACCGTCCCCTTCGACGACGGACGTTGGACGCGCGACCCTTTCACCCTCACCGAACACGACAACAAGCTGTACGGCCTGGGCACTGCCGACATGAAAGGTTTCTTCGCCTTTATTCTTGATGCTCTGCGTGATGTCGATGTGACGCAGTTGAAAAAGCCGCTCTACATTCTGGCGACGGCAGACGAAGAAACCAGCATGGCTGGCGCACGCTATTTTGCCGAGTCCACCGAGCTACGACCGAACTGCGCCATCATCGGCGAGCCAACCTCGCTGCAACCGGTGCGCGCCCACAAAGGCCATATGTCCAACGCCATCCGCGTACTGGGCCAGTCGGGCCACTCCAGCGATCCGGCGCGCGGGGTGAACGCAATAGAAATCATGCACGATGCGATTGGCCGCGTAATGCAACTGCGCGACTCGCTTAAAGAGCGCTACCACTACGAGGCGTTTACCGTGCCGTATCCCACGCTCAATCTGGGTAGCCTTCACGGCGGCGATGCCTCAAACCGCATCTGCGCCTGCTGCGAACTGCATATGGATATTCGCCCGCTACCGGGCATGACGCTAAACGATCTCAACGGTCTGCTGAATGAAGCACTGGAGCCGGTTAGCGCCCAATGGCCTGGACGCCTGACGATAAGCGAACTGCATCCGCCGATTCCAGGCTACGAATGCCCGCCGGATCACCCCCTGGTGGAAGTGGTCGAGAAATTGCTTGGCGCGCAAACCGAAGTCGTCAACTACTGTACCGAAGCGCCGTTTATTCAAACGCTCTGCCCGACACTGGTGCTTGGCCCCGGTTCTATCAATCAGGCCCACCAGCCGGATGAATATCTGGAAACCCGCTTTATTAAACCTACCCGCGAGCTAATCACCCAGGTTGTACATCATTTCTGCTGGCATTAACGCCAGCGGCGTTGCGTTTATTGAGCCAATACCTGGACAAATAAACGCAGCGCCACCCCGCGATTAATCCTCTTAATTCCCGTGCGCTTGCTCACATTTTCATAAGCATTACTTATCTGGGTGGATGCGAATTAACTTTCGTAAATTGCTGGCATTTATTCGTTTGCTGAAGCGATTTCGCAGCAATTGACGTCAGGTGTTTTACGTGGCTTTATAAAAGAGGTGTCTTTTATCCCTGCCCTTTCGTTCCAAAGGACGGGATATAACAAAATAAAATGAGATGGGGTATCTGGGTTAATGAACGAACAATATTCCGCGTTGCGTAGTAATGTCAGTATGCTCGGTAAAGTGCTAGGCGATACCATCAAGGATGCGCTTGGTGAAAACATTCTTGACCGTGTAGAAACAATCCGCAAATTGTCCAAATCGTCCCGTGCTGGCAATGAGGCTAATCGTCAGGAACTGCTGAGCACCTTGCAGAACCTCTCCAACGATGAATTGCTGCCCGTTGCCCGCGCATTCAGCCAATTTCTGAACCTGGCCAACACCGCCGAGCAGTACCACAGCATCTCGCCAAAAGGCGAAGCGGCGAGCAACCCAGAAGTGATTGCCCGCACCCTGCGCAAGCTCAAAAACCAACCCAATCTCAATGAAGCCACCATTAAACAGGCTGTTGAATCCCTGTCGCTGGAGCTGGTGCTGACCGCGCACCCGACCGAGATCACCCGTCGTACGCTTATCCACAAAATGGGTGAAATCAACAACTGCCTGAAACAGCTCGATAACTCTGATATTGCCGACTACGAACGCAACCAGGTGATGCGCCGTTTGCGCCAGTTGATTGCGCAGTCCTGGCATACCGATGAAATTCGTAAGCACCGCCCAAGCCCGGTTGATGAAGCCAAATGGGGCTTTGCGGTGGTAGAAAATAGCCTGTGGGAAGGCGTGCCGAACTATCTGCGCGAACTGAACGAACAGCTAGAAGAAAACCTCGGCTACAAACTGCCGGTAGATTTCGTCCCCGTGCGCTTCACCTCCTGGATGGGCGGCGACCGCGACGGCAACCCCAATGTCACCGCCGAAATCACCCGCCACGTGCTGCTATTAAGCCGCTGGAAAGCCACCGACCTGTTCCTGAAAGATATTCAGGTTCTGATCTCTGAACTGTCGATGGTTGAGTGCACCGACGAGTTGCGTGAGTACGTGGGCGAAGCGGGCGCGGCCGAACCGTACCGTTTCTTGCTGAAAAATCTGCGTAGCCAACTGGTCTCCACTCAGGCCTGGCTGGAAGCGCGCCTGAAAGGCCAGCGTCTGCCGAAACCGGCAGGCCTGATTAGCCAGAACGAACAACTTTGGGAACCGCTGTACGCCTGCTATAAATCGCTACAGGCCTGCGGCATGAGCATTATCGCCAACGGTGAGCTGCTCGACACCCTGCGCCGCGTGAAATGTTTCGGCGTACCGCTGGTGCGTATCGACGTACGCCAGGAAAGCACTCGCCACACCGAAGCGCTGGGCGAACTGACCCGTTATCTGGGTATCGGCGACTACGAAAGCTGGTCGGAAGCCGACAAACAAGCGTTTCTGATTCGCGAACTGAACTCTAAACGCCCACTGTTGCCACGTAGCTGGGAGCCAAGCAACGAAACTCGCGAAGTGCTCAACACCTGCAAAGCGATTGTTGATGCGCCGCAAGGCTCGGTGGCTGCCTATGTTATCTCAATGGCAAAAACGCCGTCCGACGTGCTGGCGGTTCACCTGCTGCTGAAAGAAGCCGGTATCACCTTCGCGCTGCCAGTCGCACCGCTGTTCGAAACGCTGGACGACCTGAACAATGCCAACGATGTCATGACGCAGTTGCTGAGCATCGACTGGTATCGCGGCTTTATTCAGGGCAAACAGATGGTCATGATTGGCTATTCCGACTCCGCAAAAGATGCGGGCGTGATGGCTGCCTCCTGGGCGCAATACCAGGCGCAAGATGCCTTGATCAAAACCTGCGAAAAAGCTGGCATTGAGCTGACGCTATTCCACGGTCGCGGTGGTTCCATCGGTCGCGGCGGCGCACCAGCCCACGCTGCACTGCTCTCGCAACCGCCGGGAAGCCTGAAAGGCGGCCTGCGTGTCACCGAGCAAGGCGAGATGATCCGCTTCAAATACGGCCTGCCGGAAGTCACCGTCAGCAGCCTGTCGCTGTACACCAGCGCAATTCTGGAAGCAAACCTGCTGCCGCCGCCAGAACCGAAAGATGAATGGCGTCGCATCATGGACGAGCTGTCGGATATCTCCTGCGAGATGTACCGTGGCTACGTGCGCGAAAACAAAGATTTCGTGCCTTACTTCCGTTCCGCCACGCCAGAGCAAGAGCTGGGCAAACTGCCGCTTGGCTCACGTCCGGCAAAACGTCGCCCAACCGGCGGCGTCGAATCGCTGCGCGCGATTCCGTGGATCTTCGCCTGGACACAGAACCGCCTGATGCTGCCAGCCTGGCTGGGTGCGGGCGCGGCGCTGCAAAAAGTGGTCGAAGATGGCAAGCAGAGCAAGCTGGAAGCCATGTGCCGTGACTGGCCGTTCTTCTCTACCCGCTTAGGTATGCTGGAGATGGTTTACTCGAAAGCTGACCTGTGGCTGGCGGAGTACTACGATCAGCGCCTGGTAAAACCAGAGCTGTGGGCGCTGGGTGCGGAGCTGCGCGAGTTGCTGGAAGCGGACATTAAAGTGGTGCTCGACATCGCCAACGATGCGCACCTGATGGCTGACCTGCCGTGGATTGCCGAGTCTATCCAGCTGCGTAACATCTATACTGACCCGCTGAACGTCCTGCAAGCCGAGCTGCTGCACCGTTCGCGCAAAGCAGAAGAAGAAGGGCTGGAACCGGATCATAACGTCGAACAGGCGCTGATGGTCACTATCGCGGGCGTCGCCGCCGGTATGCGTAACACCGGTTAAGCCGACGTTTATTCGCATTCACTGCCACCCGGCGCACATAAAAGGGCCACATTCTTTGTGGCCTTTTTTTATGCCAGAGGTTAAGGTTTCCCTGTTGTACACCGCGACAGGGAGTCCCATGCTTCTCGACATCAACCCACTGCTCTACCACATCGCCTCCGGCGTGACCCCACTGCAAAAAATCTGGTTTGCCGGAAGCCACGCGCCCGCACCAGAGATGGCATTTCGTGTCGATTTCCCACGTCTGGAAATTCTGCTCAGCGGGCAACTCAGCGATGCCGGATTGCATGAAGATGGCGTCCAAATGCAGGAATTTGATGCGCTATACGTCCCCGCTGGGGGCTGGAACTTCCCGCAGTGGCAGCAACCCGCCACCACCCTGAGCGTACTGTTTGGCAAACAACAGCTCGGTTTCAGCGTACAGCAGTGGGATGGTTATCAGTTGGAAAATGTCGCCAAACAGCACGTAGCTCGCCGTGGGCCACGTGTGGGATCGCTACTGTTGCAAACCCTGAGCGAAATTCAAATGCAGCCCAGAGAGCAACAAACCGCCAGGCTAATTGCCACTAGTCTCATCAGCCACTGCGGCGACCTTCTCAGCAGCCAAATTCAAACTGCATCGCGCAGTCAGGCGTTGTTTGATGCCATTCGTGAACATATTGATAGCCACTTTGCCGAGCCGCTGACCCGAGAATCGGTAGCGCAGGCGTTCTACATTTCGCCCAATTATCTGTCGCATCTGTTCCAAAAAAGCGGCGTAATGGGGTTTAACGAATATCTCAACCATACTCGGTTGGAACACGCCAGACGGCTGTTGAAAGGGTATGACCTGAAGGTCAAAGAGATTGCCCACGCCTGTGGTTTCATCGACAGCAACTATTTCTGCCGCCTGTTTCGTAAGAAAACGGCGCGCTCGCCGTCAGAATATCGCCGCCAGTATCACAGCCAGATCACTACGTTAGAATAATATGCGTGTGCTGTGGAGCTGAAAGCAGCTTGCGCACCGCACTCATCGTTTTTTGCGGCTCACGTAGAAAAGCGTTAATGCCCGACTGCACATACCGGCTCTGAGTAAAACGGTCTGCGCCATTAAGCTCAATATCGGTAATCAGCAATACCGCATCCGCCCGGCGGATGTCCTCCTCGGTGAGCGCATTTTCAATGCCCAGCGCCCCTTGAGTTTCAATTTTAATCGTCCACTTTTCCTGCTGGCAGAGCTTTTCCAGACGTTCAGCCGCCATATAAGTATGGGCAACCCCGCTTACGCAGGCGGTGACCGCCACTAACATTCGTCCGCTCGTTACTGTCATCGTCCCCTCCTTGCAGAAAATACACACTGGCGGGCGCAAAAAAAGGTTTTCGCACCCGCCAGTAGCTGAGTTTCAATGGTATCGAAATCGCCTTACGCGCTCTGCGCTAAGTGTGCCTCAATTTTATTCATAATAGCGTCAGCGCGTTTAACCGCATCGCTAATATTAACGCGCACGATGGTTTTCCCCGCGAAACGCTCCTCAAACTTGATGCCGATATCTTTGGTCAGAATGACCATATCCGCCGCCGCCACATCGCTCGCCGTCAGCTCATTTTCCTGACCAATCGAGCCCTGCGTTTCTACTTTCACGTTCCAGCCTTTTGCTTTCGCCGCACTCTCCAGCGCTTCCGCTGCCATATAAGTGTGTGCTACGCCGGAAGGACAAGCCGTTACCGCAATAATACTGGTCATAATCTCTACCTTCTCAATTAGTTAATTTCAAAATCTAAATCTAAGTCGTCTTCTTTTTCGACAACCGCTTTTTTGTTCTTACGCGCCAGGCTTTTCAGCACGTTAACGCTGACGGCAGTCACCACCGCACCGACCACAATCGCCAGCAAGTAACCTAATTTGCCTTCAACCACCGGCAGCACAATCAGCCCGCCCCACCCGGCGTAGCACTGTGCCCCCATCAGCGCGGCGATAACCGCACCACAAACGGAACCCAACATAATGGACGGGATAACGCGCAGCGGGTCAGCGGCAGCAAACGGAATCGCCCCTTCGGTAACGCCCACACAGCCCATTACCAGCGCCGCTTTACCGGTTTCACGCTCTTCGTTATTAAAGTTTTTACGATTAATCAGCGTCGCCAGCCCCAACCCCAGCGGCGGTACGCAAATCCCGACGGCGGCAATCGCCACCACGGTATATACGCCCTGCGAGACACAAATCAGCATGAACGCATAGGCCACTTTGTTCACCGGGCCGCCCATATCAAACGCCAGCATCAGGCCCATAATCACCGCCAGCACCACGATGCTGCCCTGCTGCATCCCTTGCAGCCACTGCGTCAGGCTCGTTGTCAGCAGGCCGACCGGCTCACCCAGCCCCCACATCATGATTCCCGCCGTAATAAGCGTGCCGATAATCGGAATGACGAAGATAGGCATGACCGAGCGCAACACCTTATGCACTGGGATTTTCTTCAGGTAGTAAACGACGATACCGCCGATAATCCCGGCGATTAGCGCACCAAAGAACCCCGCGCCGAAGCTGTTACCCACCCATGCGCCAATGGCGCAAGGAGCCAGCGCAGAACGTTCTGCAATCGAATAACCAATGTAAGCCGCCAGAAACGGCACCATCAGCGTCAGGCCCGCGACGCCAATATCAAATAGCTTTTTGAGGTTAGGGTCGGTTGCCGCATCCGGCACTGCACCCTTGCCATACAACATGACGGAAACCGCCAGTAAAATACCGCCCGCAACCACAAACGGGATCATGTGAGACACACCGGTCATTAAATGCTGACGGGTGTTTTTGAGTATTTGCACCAATTCTTTCATCAGTTGCTCCTGGGCTTATGCGGCCCATGTCCATTAAGGTGTCGAGGCAACAATAGGCAATTGAGTGCGGGACAGACAGTGGATAAAAAGTGCATTTACTGGATATTTGTAATGTCAGGAGAAAAATGCGATCAGATTCAAAAGTTGGTGTTAACACAACCTTTATAAGCAAAGTCGCAACCTGTGAGGCCGCTCTCACTTTCCGGCAGATAATACATTTGTCCAGTTTTTGACATAATTGTCAGATAGCGAGGCCGCCAGCAACCCTCCTATTCTGTTACCCATATCGAATGATTTGGGAGATAAGGTTATGGCGTTGGTTATTGAATTTGTCTGCGAGCTACCGAACGGCGTGCACGCCCGCCCGGCCAGCCATGTCGAAACGCTGTGCAATACATTTAGCTGCGCTATCGAATGGCATAACCTGCGTACCGACCGGAAAGGCAATGCCAAAAGCGCATTGGCGCTTATCGGCACCGATACCCTGGTGGGCGATCGCTGTCGGTTGCTGCTTGATGGCGCTGACGAACAGGCCGCGCACGAGCGCCTTGCCGTGTGGCTGAAAGAGGAATTTCCACTGTGCGACGCACCGCTGGCGCAGGTTGCTCACATCGAACAAGAAGCGCTGCCAGAATCCTTAACCCGCCTCAACCCGACGCTGTTCCGCGCGCTGCCGGTGTGTAACGGTAGCGCGGGCGGCGTTTTAACCCAGCTTGCCGCGCTGGATCTCGACAAACTGGGCGACCTGCCTGCCGCACAAAGTGCGGAACAAGAACAGTCTGCGCTGGATAACGGTTTAACCATGCTGGTCAAAACCCTGGAACTGCGCCTGCTGGATAGCGACAGCACCGCCAGCGCTATTCTGGAGGCTCACCGTTCGCTTGCCACCGACTCCTCATTGCGCCAGCACCTACTGGCGGGCGTGAACAACGGGCTAAGCTGCGCCGAAGCTATTATTGAAAGCACCCGCCATTTCTGCGCCGAGTTTTCGCGATCCAGCAGCACGTATTTACAGGAACGCGCGCTGGATATGCGCGACGTTGGCTTCCAGCTATTGCAGCATATTTATGGCGAGCAGCGCTTCCCCGCACCGGGACAACTGACGCAACCGACCATTTGCATGGCGGAAGAACTGACGCCGAGCCAATTTCTGGAGCTGGACAAAACGCTGCTCAAAGGGCTGTTACTGCAAAGCGGTGGCACGACGTCACATACGGTTATCCTCGCGCGTTCATTCAATATTCCCACCCTCGTTGGCGTCGAAACGGCAGCGTTAACGCCGTGGCAGAACCAGTTGGTGTATCTCGATGGCAACGCCGGAGCGGTGATTGTCGCGCCAGACGAGGCGATTACGCGTTACTACCAGCAGGAAGCGCGAGTACAGGATGCCATTCGCGAGCAGCAAAGCGTGTGGCTGCATAAAGAAGCGCGTAGCGCCGACGGGATTCGCCTGGAAGTGGCGGCCAATATCGCCCACTCGGTAGAAGCACAGGCGGCGTTTGGCAACGGCGCGGAAGCCGTAGGGCTGTTCCGCACCGAGATGCTTTATATGGATCGCGCCTGCGAGCCAGGGGAAAGCGAGCTGTACAATATTTTCTGCCAGGCGCTGGAACATGCCGATGGGCGCAGCATTATCATCCGCACAATGGATATCGGCGGCGATAAGCCGGTGGATTACCTCAACATTCCGGCGGAGAACAACCCATTCCTCGGCTATCGCGCGGTGCGCATCTATGAAGAATACGCCACGCTATTCACCACTCAACTGCGCGCCATTCTGCGCGCCTCGGCGCACGGCAGCCTGAAAATTATGATTCCGATGATCTCCTCAATGGAAGAGATCCTGTGGGTCAAAGAGAAAGTGGCCGAAGCCAAACAGCAGTTACGTAGCGAACATATTCCGTTTGATGAACGTATTCCGCTGGGCATCATGCTGGAAGTGCCGTCGGTGATGTTCATCATTGACCAGTGCTGTGAAGAGATTGATTTCTTTAGCATCGGCAGTAACGACCTGACGCAATACCTGCTGGCGGTCGATCGCGATAACGCCAAAGTGACCCGCCACTATAACAGTCTGAATCCGGCTTTCTTACGCGCTCTCGACTTCGCCGTACAGGCGGTACATCGTCAGGGCAAATGGATTGGCCTGTGCGGTGAACTGGGGGCGAAAGGCTCGGTACTGCCGCTTTTAGTTGGGCTGGGGCTGGATGAAATCAGCATGAGCGCACCGTCAATTCCGGCAACCAAAGCGCGCCTGGCGCAGCTCGACAGCCGCGCATGCCGCCAGTTGCTCAATCAGGCCATGGCTTGCCGCACCTCGCTGGAAGTGGAACATTTGTTGGCGCAATTCCGCATGAGCCAACAGGACGCACCGTTGATTACGCCGCGCTGCATTTCGCTGGATAACGACTGGCGCAGCAAAGAAGAAGTGATCAAAGGCATGACCGATAACCTGCTGCTCGCAGGGCGCTGCCGCTATCCGCGCAAACTGGAGGCCGACCTGTGGGCGCGTGAGGCCGTTTTCTCTACCGGATTAGGCTTCAGTTTCGCCATTCCGCATAGCAAATCCGAACATATCGAGCAGTCAACAATTAGCGTCGCGCGCCTGCCCGCCCCTGTGCAATGGGGTGATGAAGAAGCGCAGTTCATCATTATGCTGACGCTCAATAAACATGCGGCGGGCGACCAGCATATGCGTATTTTCTCGCGTCTGGCCCGCCGCATTATGCATGAAGAATTCCGCAACTCACTGGTGAACGCCGCCTCTGCCGACGCGATTGCCAGCCTGCTGCAACACGAACTGGAACTTTAAGAGGAAATAGCATGGAACTGTATCTGGATACCGCCAATGTGAAGGAAGTTGAACGTCTGGCGCGCATTTTCCCGATAGCGGGCGTGACCACCAACCCGAGCATTGTCGCCGCCAGCAAAGAATCAATCTGGGACGTGCTGCCACGTTTGCAAGCAGTGATTGGCGAAAATGAGACGCTATTTGCCCAAACCATGAGCCGCGATGCCGAAGGCATGGTGGCAGAAGCGCGCCGCTTAAGTAACGCCGTACCCGGTATTGTGGTCAAAATACCGGTAGCAGCCGAAGGACTGGCCGCGATTAAACAACTGAAAAAAGAAGGGATCCCGACGCTGGGAACGGCAGTATACAGCGCCTCACAAGGGCTGCTGGCCGCGCTGGCGGGCGCTGAATACGTCGCGCCATACGTCAACCGCGTAGACGCCCAGGGCGGCGATGGCATCCGCATGGTGCAAGAACTGCAATCGCTGCTGGAGCTACACGCGCCGGGTAGCAAAGTGTTGGCCGCCAGTTTTAAAACACCACGTCAGGCTCTGGATTGCCTGTTAGCAGGATGTGAGGCTATCACCTTGCCTTTAGATGTAGCGCAACAAATGATCGGTACGCCCGCGGTAGAGTCAGCGATAGAGAAGTTCGAGCAAGACTGGAAAAACGCATTTGGTCATCTGAACCTGTAAGGGAGATATGTATGGATCGCATTATTCAATCACCAGGTAAATATATTCAAGGTGCTGACGTTATCACTCGGTTGGGCGATTATTTAAAACCAATGGCTGATAGCTGGCTGGTCGTTGGCGATAAGTTCGTGTTGGGCTTCGCCGAAGAGACACTGCGCAACAGCGTGACTTCCGCTGGTTTGTCGGTAGAAATCGCGCCGTTTGGCGGCGAGTGCTCGCAAAATGAAGTTAACCGTCTGCGCGATGTCGCCACTCGCGCCAAATGCAGCGCGATTTTAGGTATCGGCGGCGGGAAAACGCTGGATACCGCTAAAGCGCTGGCTCACTTTATGAACCTGCCGGTGGCGATTGTGCCAACTATCGCCTCCACCGATGCGCCATGCAGCGCGCTGTCTGTGCTGTACACCGATGATGGCGAGTTTGACCGTTACCTGATGCTGCCGCATAACCCAAACATGGTTATTGTCGATACCAAAATTGTCGCAGGTGCACCGGCTCGTCTGCTGGCAGCGGGTATTGGCGATGCGCTGGCAACCTGGTTTGAGGCTCGTGCATGCTCACGCAGCGGCGCAACCACGATGGCTGGCGGCAAGTGCACTCAGGCAGCGTTAGCGCTGGCAGAGTTGTGCTACAACACGCTAATTGAAGAAGGCGAAAAAGCGATGCTGGCGGCAGAACAACATGTCGTCACTCCGGCACTGGAGCGCGTGATTGAAGCCAACACCTATTTAAGCGGTGTCGGCTTTGAAAGCGGCGGCCTGGCGGCGGCTCACGCCATTCACAACGGCCTGACGGCGATTCCTGACGCGCACCATTACTATCACGGTGAGAAAGTGGCATTCGGCACACTGACTCAGTTAGTGCTGGAAAACGCCTCGGTCGAAGAAATTGAAACCGTTGCGGCGCTGTGCCACTCCGTTGGCCTGCCAATCACGCTGGCGCAGTTGGATATTAAAGAGGATATCCCAGCGAAAATGCGCAAAGTAGCCGAAGCAGCCTGTGCAGAAGGTGAAACCATCCACAACATGCCTGGCGGTGCGGATGCTGACCGTGTTTACGCAGCGCTGCTGGTTGCCGACCAGTACGGGCAGCGTTTCCTGAACGAGTGGGAATAATCCTCCTACCCAATAAAACAAAAATCCCCGCCAAAGCGTAATGCTTGTCAGTAAAGGGGATTTCTACTTTTAGTATCGCCGCCAGTTGCGCTCATTGAATGAACAGCCAGAACCAGAGTGGCTGAAACCGATGAGTCCCCGATGGAAATCGGCGAGCCGGAGAAAGGAAGACAAGGTCAGACCGCCAGGGATGGCGGGCTGAGGCGAACCGAGACAGGATGTCGAGTTTCGCCGTGCCGCAGGCTGGAGTTCGCAGGCGAGCGTAGTGCGAAGCACCTCATTTCCCTGCGGGGCCGCAGGGATTGTCAAGGGGACTCGGCAGTCCCCTTGACCCGTTCACAGGAACAGAGGCTTCATGTTCTACAAAACATCAGGTGAACGGAATGTGGCGCTTAACTAACAAAAATCCCCGCCAAAGCGGGGATTTTTTATTCCGTCAAACCTTACAGCAGGTCAAAACGGTCAAGGTTCATCACTTTCACCCATGCGGCAACGAAGTCTTTTACGAACTTCTCTTTCGCATCGCTGGAGGCATACACTTCAGCCAGTGCGCGCAGTACCGCGTTGGAACCAAATACCAGGTCGGCACGCGTTGCCGTGTATTTCACTTCACCGCTCACACGATCACGCCCCTCGAACAGCTCGCTAGTGGCATCGGTGGCTTTCCACTCGGTGCGCATATCCAGCAGGTTGACGAAGAAGTCAGTGCTGAGCGCGCCAACGTTGTCGGTAAAGACACCGTGCTGGCTGCCGTCGAAGTTTGCGCCCAGCACACGCATACCGCCTACCAACACCGTCAGTTCCGGTGCCGTCAGCGTCAGCAGTTGTGCTTTATCAATCAGCAGGGATTCCGTGCTCGCCTCGCTCGCTTCGCCGCGATAGTTACGGAAACCATCGGCAACCGGTTTGAGCAGCTCGAACATCTCGATATCCGTCTGATCCTGGCGCGCATCAACGCGGCCTGGAGTGAACGGAACCTGAATGCTAACGCCCGCCGCTTTCGCCGCTTGCTCTACGCCCACTACACCTGCCAGCACGATAATATCGGCCAGCGATGCTTTGTGTGCCGACTTATAAATGCCTTCCAGCACCGGCAGAACTCGTGCCGCCGTGGCGTTCACCGCCCAGCTACGCTGCGGAGCCAGCGCCAGACGCGCACCGTTCGCCCCACCGCGTTTGTCACCGCCACGGAAGGTCGAAGCCGAAGCCCATGCCACCGAAACCAGCTCACTGACCGAGAGGCCAGAGGCCGCGATCTCCGCCTTCAGGCTTTCGATATCTTCAGCCGTCGGATGGAAGAACGGATGCGGTAGCGGATCTTGCCAAATCAGATCTTCTTTCGGAACTTCTGGGCCGATGTAACGCGCTTTTGGCCCCATATCACGGTGGGTCAGTTTGAACCACGCACGGGCAAAGGCTTCGTTAAAGGCCTGCGGATCGTTCAGGAAACGACGAGAAATTTTCTCGAATTCTGGGTCAAAACGCAGCGTCAGGTCAGTGACCAGCATGGTTGGTTTGCGCTTTTTCGACGGGTCGAACGGGTCTGGAATCAGATCCGGTGCGTCTACCGCTTCAAACTGAATAGCGCCAGCCGGGCTGC
Source organism: Kluyvera fluvialis (assembly GCF_059725275.1). NCBI lineage: Bacteria > Pseudomonadati > Pseudomonadota > Gammaproteobacteria > Enterobacterales > Enterobacteriaceae > Kluyvera > Kluyvera fluvialis. The sequence goes on from NZ_AP046142.1 coordinate 4,800,933, forward strand.
GGGTCTGTACCCATTCATATTTGAACAGGTTCTCGAAGAAATAGTTGCTCCACTGAGTTGGCGTCTGCGTCCACACGACTTCCAGACCGGAAGTGATGGCATCAGCCCCCACGCCAGTACCAAAATCGCTTTTCCAGCCCAGGCCTTGATTTTCAATCGGCGCAGCTTCTGGATCTGGGCCAACGTGAGTTGCCGGACCAGCACCGTGGGTTTTACCCAGCGTGTGACCACCAGCAATCAGGGCGACGGTTTCTTCATCGTTCATCCCCATGTTGCCGAAGGTTGCGCGAATCGCTGCCGCTGCTGACAGCGGTTCACCGCTGGCGTTCGGCCCTTCTGGGTTGACGTAGATCAGACCCATTTCGGTTGCCGCCAGCGGACGTTCTGCCAACGCTTCTGGATCACGGTGCGCCAACCAGGCTTTCTCATCACCCCAGTTCACGTCTAAGTCCGGTTCCCAGACATCTTCACGACCGGCACCAAAGCCAAAGGTACGGAAGCCGGAGTTTTCCAGCGCGACGTTCCCCGCAAGGATATACAGATCGGCCCAGGAAATTTTCTGGCCGTATTTTTGTTTGATTGGCCACAGCAGGCGGCGCGCCTTATCAAGGCTTACGTTATCCGGCCAGGAGTTCAGCGGTGCGAAGCGCTGTTGACCACGCCCTGCGCCACCACGGCCATCCATTGAACGGTAGGTTCCCGCGCCGTGCCATGCCATGCGGATAAACAGCCCCACATAGCTACCCCAGTCGGCAGGCCACCAGGATTGCGAATCTGTTAACAACGCGCGGATATCTCCCTTCAGCGCGGAGTAATCTAATTTGCTGAATTCTTTGCGATAATCGAAGTCTTCACCCAGCGGGTTGGAGCGATTGGAGTGCTGATTAAGAAGATCGACGCGAAGCTGCTTCGGCCACCAATCTTTATTGCTGGTGCCCGCGCCAGCGCTCTGGTCGTGGCTGCCACCGTGGTGGAAAGGACATTTACCTGAATTTTGGATGTCGTCTGGTGTGCTCATTCACAATGCTCCCTTACAGTATTTATCATTAAGATATACACCCCTGCTGATAAGTTATAGCTGAAATGACCCACGGATTTGATAGTTAATTCCTCTCGTTTTTCCCTTGTCAGAGAGGAATTTCTGCACAGGTCAACATTATCCTTACATTAAACAGGGTTGAATGACTGTGATCGGGCGAGGGAATTGGTAAGAAAACCCTTAAAAATAAGGGCTTTCTTAGCGATTAGCGGGTGCTCTGTACCTGAGGCGCGCGTTTTTTAAGGCTAACGATCGCCAGCGCAAAAATAATCAACACGATGCCGATACCTTCCAGCACGCCAGGGTTTTCGCCCAATAGCCACCACGAAAACAGCACGCCGAACACCGGCACAGCTAAAGTGCTCAGACTAGCAATACTGGCGGGTAAGTTACGCAGTACGTACAGCCACAGGCTCCACGCCAGCGCGGTGGCGAGAATCGCGCTGTAGCCTAGCGCCCAAAACACGCCCGGTTGCCAGTCAATCGGGCGCTGGGGAACCAGCACCGCGACCACACTCATCACCCCTGCGGCGTACAACATCTGCCAACTGGTCAGCGCCAGCAAATCAAGGCCGGGATGCCGCTGATACATCCGTTTGGCGACAATCGCGCTGGCTCCCCAGCTAACCCCGGAGAGGATCGCCAGCAGTGCGCTTTTCATCGAGGAAAGGTCGAGCTGCCACGGTTGCAACACCAGACACAGGCCGCCCGCCGCCACGGCGATAGCCGCGTACTGCAACCGCCGCATCCGTTCGCCTAAAAACAGCGCCGCCATAATCACCACCCAAAACGGCATGGTGTAAGTGAGGATAGCGACTTTACCTGCCCCGCCGCTCACCAGCGCCCACTGCGCCAGGCCAATCATGCCGCAGGTTTGCAGCAGCGCAATCGCCAACGTGTAACCCAGCGGCGTTGGCCGCATACCACGGCCTCGCAGCAGCAGAACGATAAACAGTAACAGTGCGCCCGCAATACAGCGCAGCGCGGTGAAATCAAATGCGCCGATATAAAGCGTCACCTGTTTCATCGCAATCCAGCTATAGCTCCAGATAATGGTCAACGCGAATAGGCCGACCAAAGCCAGCGGGTTGCTTTTCCCTTGAGTGGTCATGAGAAGTCCGTAACGGTAGTGTGATAGCCGTTACTATACTGCGCAGAAGCCCTGCATAAACAGGGCTTTTATGGGGATGGCCCGCCAATCGAGCCGGTAAAACCGCGCCGCGTTACGCCGGGCGCACGCCCAGCGTGTGGCAAATCGCGTAGCTCATTTCCGCACGGTTCAGGGTGTAGAAGTGGAAATCTTTCACCCCTTCGCGGCTGAGAATTTTCACCATGTCCATCGCGATATTCGCGCCCACCAGCTTGCGGGTTTCGGCGTCATCGTCCAGACCATTAAACATTTGCGACATCCAGGCAGGAATGCGCACGTTGGTCATGTCAGCAAATTTCTTCGCCTGTTTGAAGTTCGATACCGGCAGGATGCCGGGAATAATTTCCACATCAATGCCCGCAGAGACGCAGCGGTCACGAAAACGCAGGTAACTTTCGACATCAAAGAAGAACTGTGTGATGGCGCGGTTGGCCCCGGCATCGACTTTGCGTTTCAGGTTGAGCAGGTCTGCCTGGGCGCTTTTCGCTTCTGGATGCACTTCCGGGTAAGCCGCGACAGAGATGTCAAAATCCGCCACGTCTTTCAGTAATGCCACCAGATCAGAGGCGTACATATCCGGCTTGCCGCTCCCCGGCGGCAGGTCACCGCGCAGCGCCACAATATGGCGAATACCGTTATCCCAGTAATCCTGAGCGATAGCGCGCAGTTCATCACGGCTGGCGTCGATGCAGGTCAAGTGCGGTACAGCTTCCAGACCGGTACGATCTTTAATGCCTTTGATAATGCTGTGTGTGCGGTCGCGTTCACCGGAGTTAGCCCCGTAAGTGACCGAGACGAATTTCGGTTTCAGGATGCTCAGGCGATCGATAGAGTTCCATAGGGTTTGCTCCATTTCACTGGTGCGCGGCGGGAAAAATTCGAACGAAACGTTAATCTGCCCCTGCACTTCGGCCAGACTCTGATTCAGGGCTTCCCGCTGGTTGGCGTGAAAAAAGCTCATACCTTACCTCTTCAATCGCATGTCATTATTTATTATGTTGTGAACATCTATCCATTTAGACGTCTAGATGTAAAAATGCCGCAAAAGGCGACGGGCGTCAATAGAAAGATCGGCATAAAAAGTGAGTAATCTTCAGCGAAGATGAAAAAAGTTCATATTGCTTTATAGCGTAAGGTTTACCGCAGTAAAGACTCCGTTTTCGAACTTCAGAAGACTATCATTGCACCCGTATTTTTCCGCGTGATGGTGTATAGCCCAAAATTTGTTGCGGGTATCATTTATCTGGCTTCGGACGTCAACCGCGACACCTTACCGGCGCAAATTAACCAGTGTCCACTGCCGTTGGGGGGGGTCACAATCACCGGTAAAAGAAGAGTGCTGCGTGATAACCAGCAGCGGCTGGTCGCCCGCGAGTCGGCTTAAACAGCCTCAGCCAGCCAGCGCAACCGCGCTTCATTTTCCGCCAGCATCACCAATCCGGACTGAACGTTTAATGTCACGTCGCTCAGGGGGCGGAAAACCACGCCCTGCCGCTGAATGGCGGCAAACGAGGCCGGAAACAGACTCACTCCTTCGCCGCGAGCGATGCGCGCCAACAGCACGTCATGCTCCAACGGTTCTTCAATGCACAGAGGCGCATAGCCAGCACGGCGAAAAAGCCCATGCGTGTAGTCGAAAAATGCCGGACTTCGCTCGCGCTTAAACCAGAACAGCGGCCGCTCACAGAGTAAATTTAATGTTAGCGCCTCTTCTTGCGCCTCCGGCCATTGCGCCGGAAGCGCGGCAATCAGCGGTTCCTGCCAGGCCAGAGGGATAACGATAAGACCGTTAGTCTCCAGCGGTAGCGCCACCAGCGCCGCATCCAGCTTACCGCGCCGCACCTGACGAGCCAGATCCGGCGAGCCGTGACGTACAATGTGCAGGGTATCAACTTGCGCACTAAGCCGCGTTTCCAGCGCGGCAAAAACCCCCTGCTCAAACGCCGTTGTCAGCCCCAGGCGCAACACGCGCTCGTCGGAATTCGCCAGTTGGCTCAACGCCGTGTAGGTTTGATCCTGCAACGCCAGCAGTGGACGAACGATCTCCAGCACCCGTTGCCCCTCATCGGTCAACGTTAAGCCTTTGGTATGGCGGACAAAAAGCGTGGCTCCCAGCCGTTCTTCAAGCTGGTGGATATGGCGGCTCAGCGGCGGCTGCGACATATACAGTCGCTGTGCCGCACGGCGCATATTGTTCTCTTCCGCCACCACGGAAAAATAGCGTAGCAGGCGGATATCCAGAGAGTGTAACGGTGATGTACTCATACCGAAAAGGTATCACAGAATCGGTATTATCCAGGCCACTCTGCGTGCTCTATTCTCGCGGCATATACCACACCAACGAGGAATAGATAATGCATTCAGAACGTTTTATTACCGGTCAAAAAATGCTGCAACAGGTAGATGGCAAAAGCGGCGACGCCGTTCTTGAGAGTCTGAAAGATATCGCGCCGGACTTCGCCCGTTACCTGCTCGAGTTTCCGTTTGGCGATATCTACGCCCGCCCAGGGTTGGATCTTCGCAGCCGTGAAATTGCGACCGTCGCCGCCTTAACCGCGCTGGGCAACGCCACACCACAGCTAAAGGTGCATATTTCCGCCGCGCTGCACGTGGGTTTAAAGCAAGAGGAAATTATTGAGGTAATAATGCAAATGGCTGTTTACGCTGGGTTCCCAGCCGCCTTGAACGGGATATTCGCCGCCAAAGAAGTTTTTGCCGGGCGATAAATATACCGGATGCGATGCTCTCGCATCCGGCCTACAAAACCAGGCACTAACGGTAGGCCGGATAAGCGCACAGCGCCATCCGGCAATAAAAACTACAGCAGTTGCGCCAGGCGATTGATATCAGACTGAATCGCCCCGGCGGTCACGTCACGACCCGCCCCCGGCCCACGAATAACCAGCGGGTTATCGCGATACCAGCGGCTTTCGATAGCAAACACGTTGTCGCACGGCAACAGTGACGCCAGCGGGTGTTCCGGCCGTACGGCTTCCACGCCGACGCGCGCTTTACCGTTGGCATCGAAACGCGCCACGTAGCGCAGCACCAGGCCCATCTCCCGCGCCGCTTCCAGGCGCTGGATCATCTGCTCGTTCAGCTCATCGCCATTTTCAAAGAAGTGGTCGATAGAGCCAGCTTCACAATGGGCAGGAACCAGAGATTCAACGCGTACCTGATCCGGTTCGATGTCGTAGCCCGCTTCACGCGCCAGAATCACCAGTTTACGCATCACATCTTTACCGGAAAGATCTACGCGTGGGTCAGGTTCCGTCAGCCCTTGTTGCCAGGCTTGATCCACCAGTTCGGTGAACGGCACACTGCCGTCGAACTGCAAAAACAGCCAGGAGAGCGTGCCAGAGAAAATACCGCTGATAGCCAAAATGCTGTCACCGCTGTCAATCAGGTCACGCACAGTGTGGTTAACCGGCAGGCCCGCGCCCACAGTGGCGTTGTACAGCCAATGGCGGCCCGTTTTTTCAAACGCATCATGAATTTGGCGATATTTATCGCTGCTGCTCGCCCCGGCTAATTTGTTCGCGCTGATGACGTGGAAACCGTGGCTGGCAAAATCGAGATACTGGTCAGCCAACTGTTCGCTGGCGGTCACGTCCAGCACCACTAAATCATCATACGGATGCGCGCGCATCCACAGGAACAGTGACTCTTCATCTTGCTCGATAGCTTCATCGTCGAAGAATGCCAGCGCGCGGCTCGCGTCCAGCCCTTCATAGCTCAGCAGGCTGCGGCGGCTATCGACAACGCCCGCCAGCACAAACTCAAAGCCGGTACGGGCAGAGAGCGTGCTTTGCTCGCGCGCAAACAGCTCCAGCCAGCGAGAACCAATGTTGCCTTTCCCGAACAGCACCAGGCCTATGCGTTTTTCAGCGCGGAATACCGACTGATGCAGCCCCTGAATCAGGCTTTCGGTTGGGCCAGTGCGCAATACCGCCACCAGGCTGATGCCCTCCTCCGACTGCCAGGTGAACTCTACCGGCTGGCCTTTGAGCTGTTGCCAGAAACGGTGGCAGTGCAGCGGGTTACGGGTGACGCCCGCACCGACCATCGCCACCAGCGCTAGCCCCTGGCGCAGGCGCAGTTCGCCGGGTAAACCGGCTTCATCAAGCACTTTCAGGGCACTGTCGGCAACTTCAGAGGTGTAGCAGAATTGCAGCAGTTGGCGGTCGTTATGCACACCCACCGCCAGCGGGCGAATTTGCGCGCGCTTGAGCAGTTGATCAATGTCTTTATACGCCAGTTTGAAATCCTGGCTTGCCGGAACCTGAAACTCAATCAGGCACACGTCGTCATGGCTGGTGACAATGCGCGCGCCAGTACCAGAAGCCAGCACGCGCTCAATGCGTGTGGAGCCTTGATCCGGCGTGTAGCTACAGCGCAGTTGCAGGTCAATATCGCTGCCAGAAACCGGCTGTAAAGTACGCGCGTGCAGTACCGGAGCCGCCAGACGCGCCAGTTCGCTGGCTTCATCAAGGCGCAGCAACGGCAGCAGGCAAGCATCTTTCACTTTACGCGGGTCTGCGCTGTAAACCCCCGCGACATCGCTCCAGATAGTGACACGAGACACACCTGCCAGCGCGCCAATTTGGGTGGCAGAGTAGTCAGAACCGTTACGCCCCAGCAGCACCGTTTCACCGGCGTTATTGCGGCTAATAAACCCAGTCACCACCAGGCGTTTACCCGGATGCTGTGCCAGCAGTTGTTGCAACAGAGGGTAAGAAAGGCCTTCGTCAACCTGCGGCTGCGCCGCGCGCTCGGCGCGTAAGAAAGCGCGCGCATCGAGCCAGGCTGCATCCAGACCTTGCAGCTTCAGGACTTCTGCCATTAAACGCGCCGACCACACTTCACCGTGGCCGACCACTTCGGCATACACCGCATCGTCAACGCCTGCGTCCAGAAGCCCCGCCAAACGCTCCAGGTCATGAATAAACTCGGCAATCATGCCATCGGCAATATCTGCCGGTAGCAAACCGCCAATCAGATCCGATTGGTAGCGGCGTAGCGCCTGCTGAACCTGATGCGCAGAGAGCCTGTCGGTCTGGCTGAGCTTCAGCCAGTTGATCAGCTGGTTGGTGGTGCTACCGGCAGCGGAAACGACCATCATGTCGCCTGGCTGAGAGTACTCCGCCATAATACCGGCGACACGCAGGTAACACTTCACATCTGCCAGACTACTCCCACCAAATTTATGCAGCTGGCGCTCGTTCGCCCCTGCCTGCGCAATCACACTCATGTTTACCCCTCGGCTGCGATTCGGAATCCATTTTCCAGATCGGCAATTAAGTCTTCGCTATCTTCAATACCGGTTGAGATGCGCAATAGCGTCTCAGAAATACCTGCGGCGGCGCGCGCTTCTGGCGCCATACCCGCGTGCGTCATGGTTGCCGCGTGAGAAATCAGGCTCTCTACCCCGCCGAGCGATTCCGCCAGCGTGAACAGCTCCAGCCCGCTCAGGAAACGGCGCAACGTTTGTTCGTCGCCGTCAAGCTCAAAGCTCAGCATCGCCCCAAACCCTTTCTGCTGACGGGCGGCGATTTCATGCCCCTGATTTTCCGGCAGGGAAGGATGATACAGCTTTTTCACCAGCGGCTGTGTTTTCAGGAAATCAACAACCGCTTGCGCATTACGCTGCGCCACTTCCATACGCGGGGAAAGCGTACGCAGGCCGCGCAATAGCAGGTAACTGTCAAATGCGCTGCCAGTCACGCCAATATTATTCGCCCACCATGCCAGTTCGGTGACCGTTTCTGGATCTTTAGCAATCACCACGCCAGCGACCACGTCAGAGTGGCCGTTCAGGTATTTAGTGCAGGAATGCAACACCAGATCCGCCCCCAGCGCCAGCGGATTTTGCAGCGCCGGGCTGAGGAAGGTGTTATCCACCACGCTCACCGCGCCCGCTTCACGCGCCAGTTGGCAGATTTTCGCAATATCGACCACCCGTAACAATGGATTACTTGGGCTTTCTACCAGCACCAGCTTCGGTTTTTCTGCCAGCGCGGCTTTTAGCGCCGCTTCATTGCCCTGATCGACAAACAGAACGCGATAGCATCCGCGCTTTGCCAGGCTGTCGAACAGCCGGTAGCTGCCGCCGTAGCAGTCGTGCGGCGCAACCAGCAAATCGCCAGGCTTCAGGAAAACGGTCGTGACCAGGTGGATCGCTGACATGCCCGTATTGGTCATCACCGCGCCTGCGCCCCCTTCCAGTTCCGCCAGCGCGCGCTGCACGACATCACGCGTCGGGTTACCGCGACGAGAGTAGTCATGGGCACGAGGCTCGTTAAAACCAGTGAAGTTATAGGTGCTGGAAAGGTGAATCGGCGGGACAACACAACCATACTGCTCGTCGTCATTTAAACCGCTACGCACTGCTATGGTGGCCTGTTTACGGGTCATGAGGATTCGTTCCTGGCAAGGTCTGTGAAAAGTCAGACCCCAGAGTAAACATTGTTGCAATAGCCGTCAATACATCTAGACTTCTAAACTTCTTTGTGTATAGATTGAGCTATCGGCAAATAGCCGTTAAAATTATATGCATTAGCGCACATCTGTGATGGCTTACTTCGTGTCAGGCCCTCGCCACTACGGTAAACTACGCGCGATCATGGCCGTGATTCGGCCTGTTAACTAATGAATAGAGGATTAAAGGTATCTCATGGCTGAATGGAGCGGCGAATATATCAGCCCATACGCTGAGCACGGTAAGAAGAGTGAGCAAGTAAAAAAAATTACGGTTTCCATTCCTCTGAAGGTGTTGAAGATCCTCACTGATGAACGCACGCGTCGTCAGGTGAACAACCTGCGTCACGCCACGAACAGCGAGTTGCTGTGTGAAGCGTTCCTTCATGCATTTACTGGTCAACCGTTACCTAACGATGAAGATCTGCGTAAAGAACGCAGCGATGAAATCCCGGAAGCGGCAAAAGAGATTATGCGTGAACTGGGGATCGACCCGGAGACGTGGGAGTACTGATGCACTGATGGCGGTTCATGGAAAGAGAACCGCTTTTACCTGCCGTTTAACAGGGATATATGGCTAAACAGTATCGCTCGATTCTCGGGCGATCGTTTTTCGTTCCTCATTCGCCTCTCTGCCACAAGCTGGCAATATCCTTTTGCTGATACCCCGCGCTTCTCACGTTTTAAACGGGTATAAAAAAACCGCCTTATGAGGCGGCGGTTTTCTGGAATTTTTTCGGCGTCTTAGAAGCGAGTCACTTCAGGATGCAGCTCAGACATAGAAATCAGGTAAGACACAAAAATATTTTTGATTGCATTCAGCATGATAATACCTTTACCCGTAGTAAGTTTGAGGTCATTTGTTGGGCAAATAATAATCTTATCCTGAATGTAATGCAATATTTTTGTGATCAACATCACAAAAATTATCTGCAGCTAAAGTGCAAAGGGCGAACAGAAGGCGGGATTGCTCCCGCCGTCCCCCGATTACTTGCTGATCCCATTGAATTTATTCAGCGTTTCTTCCATTTTGAGCGTCTGTTGACGGTTCAACGGATAGAAATAAATCAAAATTACTGCCGCCAAAAACAGGCATAACGCCGGTAACAGATTCGCCATCATGTAAATATTGTCCTGCACAGCGCTGGTTTGCACCGCGCCGCCCGTTGATGACGATTGATAACCGATAATGGCCAGCATAAAACCGCCAATCGCCCCTGCACACGCCTGACCGACTTTACGGGCAAAGAAGTTCACGCCATAAACCGTGCCATCCTCACGCTCGCCAGTGACATATTGGTGGTAGTCACACACATCGGTCATAAAGGCCCAAATCATCAGGTTGAATAGACCTGCGCCCAACGTGGCCAGGAAAAGGAACACCAGATAAGTTTTCGCATCGGTGATGTGGATGAAGAACATAATCAGATACATGAGCACCGCAAAGAGCAACGCTCCTACGCTCGCTTCTTTTTTACCAAAGCGCCTGGTGAGCCAGGACGCCGATGGCGCCAGCAAAACCAAAGAACCGAAGGTAAACAGGAGTGCGACCGACATGGCTTCTTTATTGTGGAAATAGTCATTAAACAGGTAGGTCATATTGGTGCCGGACAACCCCTGGTTAATCACAATAAGCAGATCCACCACGACCAAAACAATCAGCGCCTTGTTACGTAATAGCCCCTTCAATAGCACAGAAACGGGCATACTGGCTTTTTTCTCCACACGCACGCGTTCTGTCGTTAACCGGCAGGTCAATGTTAAAAAGATAAAACCCAATATTGCGCAGCCAATCGAAATCCAGAAGAAGTGCTGCCCGGAAATCACCTGGCTTCCATCAACGAGCGTGGTGTACATCAGGATAGGAATGAAAAAACCGGTTGTCCCGCCACCGATAGCTGAGCCAATGCTGCGGTAGGTTGAGAGGGAAACACGGTCGTCCGGATTAGAGCTAATCGCTGCCGACATTGCACCGTAAGGAATGCTGACGGTCGATAACAGTGAGCCATAAATAAAATAGGAGCAGCAGATATAAATAATTTTCGCCGTGTACGAGAAATCATGTACGAACGGTAAAAACAGCACCACAGAAATAATGCAGAACGGATATTTCATGCGGCGTATCCAGGGGTTAAAACGCCCGGTAGCCGTCAACTTTGAGGTATCACATAAGCGCCCTACGGTTACATCCACAAAGGCGTCAAAGAGTTTTGTCACAAAATAGAGTGAACCAACAATAGCGCCAGAAACACCGAGCACGTTAGTGTAATAGATCATTAAGAAACTGTTCACTAATCCAAGAATAAAACAGGTCCCCAGATCACCACATAAATAACCGATTTTATCTCTGAAACCGAATGGCCTGATGGCAATATTCTTATTGCTTCCTGTAATAACTTCATCACTAGACATGATGTCAACTCCTTAGACATATTATTCAAGCGAGTTATGCGAGCACCCTGATAACCAGGGGGGAATAAAAATCAATTATCAGAAGTTATAGCCCAGGCCAACACGGTAACGCGTTTGTCTGTCTTCAGTTGTGGTAGTGTTATATCCAGAAGAAACGTTACCCACTTCGACAAATGGCACCCAAGAGCCGACTTTATAGGCTACGCGGAAGTTATATTCATAATCTTCTTTTGTATTATTATATATATCTTCACAGTCAGCGACTTTATAAATGCCGTTAAGCTCGAACATCCAATCATTTATGTTGTAACCCAGCCAGGCTTCTGGGCGATAAATGGTACGATCATCGCGGCCATCGGCGTTTCTACGCATGTACTCGGTACGGTAGCGGAATGCCGTCCACCAATTGCTGCTGATGTTATATTGTACGCGGAGGTAAGGCTTATAAATGGCCATGTCGTCGCCCATTTCAACAGCAACCCCAGGTTGCCAAATAAAACCTTCCCATTCAAATTGATAACTTGCAGTGTACTCTACGCCGTTGGACTCCATGTTATTCAAAACATGCTCAGACTCTTTATTATCAGAACGCGATATGCCTTCTACTGCAACACCAAAACCAGAAGCAAAGCGGTTCGACATATAAACACGATCGTAGTTACGACCATCGTCATAATATTCATGCCGATAATCAACGTATCCCGCCTAGGCCGCACCTGATAATAAAGGAAGAAGAAGTAAAGCGTATTTGGTTTTCATGGTTATCGCTCTCAATTTTTATGCCACCGTACTAATCGGCGGTCTGCTTTATCAAGCAAACGCTAATTAGCATTCTTTGAATAATAGTCAACTACGGTGGGATTTTATTTGAGCCAGAACGAGAACACCTTTTGTTCACTGCCATTCAGAAAATAAAAATGGCAAAGAGAAGAAGATAGGGAAGCTTGAGATCACCAATACTTACACATTTAGAGCAACGATTAGATAAAGCCAAAAACATGTATTAATTAAATATATGAGATGTTTTAGATAACTATATTTGTATATTTTAAAGGATAATATAAAGACCATAATATCTGAAAAACATATTCAAATATTATATTTACTGAATGGCTGATATACGTCTGTGAGTAATGGTGAATTTCAGGTACAAAAAAAGCGCCCTGAGGCGCTTTTTTCGCTTGGCAACTTACTTGCTGCCTGGGATGCTGAAACGCTTGTTGAAGCGGTCAACACGGCCACCGGTAGCCACATCACGTTGCTTACCAGTAAAGAACGGGTGGCATTTACCGCACACGTCCAGGTTCAGATCGTGACCTACGGTAGAGCGGATTTTCATGATGTTACCGCAAGAACAAGTTGCAGTAATTTCTTCGTATTTCGGGTGAATATCTTTTTTCATGGGAAAACCTCGGTTAAGGCCGCGTCGCTCTTCCAGCCCTAACGCCAGACACCACGCGATGTTGATAGTATAGTTCCTGGTGCCAAAATGCACCAAAGGCGGCGAATCATACAGAATTTGACCAGCAGATGCAAACTGATCCGCGTTCCCTTATCACAATGTGTATACTGTCTCGCCAGATTTCAAGTCAGGAAGAAAACATGCCCGTTGCCCACGTTGCCCTGCCTGTTCCGCTGCCTCGTACCTTTGACTACCTGCTGCCTGAAAACCTCAGCGCTCAAGCGGGCTGTCGCGTGCGCGTGCCGTTTGGCAAACAAGAGCGCGTCGGCATTGTGGTGTCGGTTAGCGAGCACAGCGAGTTACCGCTGAACGAGCTTAAAGCCGTCGTGGAAGTGCTTGATAACGAACCGGTGTTTTCCTCTGCCGTCTGGCGTCTGCTGCTGTGGGCTGCAGAGTATTACCATCACCCTATCGGTGATGTGCTATTCCACGCACTGCCAATTATGCTGCGCCAGGGGAAACCCGCCAGCGCCGCGCCGCAGTGGTTTTGGTTTGCCACCGAGCAGGGACAAGCGGTGGATATCAACAGCCTGAAGCGTTCCCCAAAACAGCAACAGGCGTTGGCGGCATTGCGCCAGAGGAAAATCTGGCGCCACCAGGTGGCGGAACTTGAATTTAACGAAAGCGCCATGCAGGCGCTGCGCACCAAAGGGCTGAGCGAACTGGGCAGCATCGCGCCAGAAACGGTCGATTGGCGCAGCACCTACTCCGTACCGGGCGAACGGCTGCGGCTGAATACTGAACAGGCAACCGCCGTTGGCGCGATTCATAGCGCGTCTGATGATTTCTCTGCATGGTTGCTGGAAGGCGTGACCGGCTCCGGTAAAACGGAAGTGTATCTCAGCGTGCTGGAAAACGTGCTGGCGAAGGGCAAGCAAGCGCTGGTGATGGTGCCGGAAATCGGCCTGACGCCGCAAACTATTGCCCGTTTTCGCGAGCGTTTTAACGCGCCGGTGGAAGTGCTGCATTCAGGGCTTAACGACAGTGAGCGCCTTGCCGCCTGGCTGAAAGCCAAAAGCGGCGAAGCGGCCATTGTGATTGGCACGCGATCGTCGCTGTTTACGCCGTTTAAAAATCTGGGCGTCATCGTCATCGATGAAGAACACGATAGCTCCTACAAGCAGCAGGAAGGCTGGCGCTATCACGCCCGCGACCTTGCCGTGTGGCGCGCCCATAGTGAACAAATCCCGATTATTCTTGGTTCCGCTACGCCAGCGCTGGAAACCCTGCTTAACGTCCGCCAGCATAAATATCGCCTGTTACGCCTAACTCGCCGCGCGGGCAACGCGCGCCCAGCCACGCAGCACGTGCTTGATTTGAAAGGCCAGCATCTACAGGCAGGGTTATCCCCGGCGCTGATTAACCGTATGCGCCAACATCTCCAGGCGGATAATCAGGTCATTTTGTTTCTCAACCGCCGTGGCTTTGCACCTACGCTACTGTGCCACGACTGCGGTTGGATTGCCGAATGTCCACGCTGCGATAGCTACTACACGTTGCATCAGGCGCAGCACCATTTGCGCTGCCACCATTGCGACAGCCAGCGGCCCATTCCGCGCCAGTGCCCCTCCTGCGGCTCTACGCACCTGGTGCCGGTCGGCTTGGGGACAGAGCAGCTCGAACACGCGCTAGCGCCAATGTTCCCTGGCGTGCCGTTATCGCGTATCGACCGTGATACCACCAGCCGCAAAGGGGCGCTGGAACAGCACCTGGCCGAGGTTCACCGTGGCGGCGCGCGTATACTTATCGGCACTCAAATGCTGGCGAAGGGACACCATTTCCCGGACGTCACCCTCGTCGCCCTACTGGATGTCGATGGCGCGCTGTTCTCCGCCGATTTCCGTTCCGCCGAGCGTTTCGCCCAGCTCTACACGCAGGTGTCCGGGCGTGCCGGACGAGCGGGTAAACAGGGCGAAGTGGTTCTGCAAACGCACCACCCGGATCATCCGCTGCTGCAAACGCTGCTGTATAAAGGCTATAACGCCTTTGCGGAACAGGCGCTGGCAGAACGCCAAACCATGCAATTGCCGCCGTGGACGAGCCATGTGTTGATTCGCGCGGAAGACCACAATAACCAGCAGGCGCCGGTCTTCTTGCAGCAACTACGCAATCTGATTCAGGCAAGCCCTTTGGCAGACGATAAGCTGTGGGTCATTGGCCCCGTTCCAGCGCTAGCGCCGAAGCGCGGTGGCCGCTATCGCTGGCAAATTTTGCTGCAACATCCGTCACGTATTCGCCTGCAACATATCGTCACCGCCTCGCTAGCGCTGATTAACACGCTGCCAGAGTCCCGTAAGGTGAAGTGGGTTCTCGACGTTGACCCTATCGAAGGTTAACGCAGAGTTGAGAGCGGGATCGTGAAATCAAACTATCATCACATTTTTGATGAAAATTCTGTAACGGATCCCCCTAACTATCTGATAAAAGTGTGTCAGATGTCAGGTCATAAGGAATGTGCCTGCGCCAGAGAGTGAGGAGAGATCAGGTGAAGGCTAAAAAACCGGTTGTTGCCGCAACCATGAAAGATGTTGCCCTACAAGCGAATGTCTCTACGGCAACCGTATCCCGTGCATTGATGAACCCAGAGAAAGTTTCGCAAGCGACGCGCAATCGCGTTGAGCAGGCCGCTCTGGAAGTGGGTTATCTCCCACAAATGCAGGGGCGTAATATGAAGCGCAATGAATCGCGCACCATTCTGGTCATTGTCCCGGATATTTGCGATCCCTTTTTCAGTGAAGTGATCCGTGGGATCGAGGTGACGGCGGCAGCACAGGGCTATTTGGTGCTGATTGGCGACTGTGCACACCAGAACCAGCAAGAAAAAACCTTCATTGATTTAATCATTACCAAGCAAATCGACGGCATGTTGCTGCTCGGTTCGCGCCTGCCGTTTGACGCCAGCATTGAAGAGCAGCGTAATCTGCCACCAATGGTTATGGCCAACGAGTTTGCCCCTGAGCTGGGCTTACCGACGGTACATATCGACAACCTCACGGCTTCGTTCGATGCGGTGAGCTATCTGCACGAGCTAGGCCATCAGCGCATCGGCTGTATTGCTGGCCCAGAAGAGATGCCGCTGTGCCACTATCGCCTACAAGGATACGTTCAGGCGCTGCGTCGTAGCGGGATAACCGTAGACCCTCACTATATCGCCCGTGGTAACTTCACCTTCGAAGCCGGTGCAAACGCACTAGAACAACTGCTGGCGCTGCCGAAACCGCCAACAGCGGTATTCTGCCATAGCGATATTATGGCGCTGGGCGCGCTTTCTTACGCAAAACGCCAGGGGCTGAAGGTTCCCGAAGATTTGTCGATTATCGGCTTCGATAATATTTCTCTGGCCGAGTTTTGTGACCCACCGCTGACGACGGTTTCTCAACCACGTTTTGATATCGGTCGCGAAGCCATGTTGCTATTGTTAAACCAGCTTAGCGGGCAGTTTGTTGATAGTGGTTCGCGTCTGCTCGATTGCGAACTGATAGTTCGCGGCAGCACAAGCAAAATTTGACATAAAGCGACCCGCTTTAGGACTAGCTTGTCTGGTCAAAGCCCCGTCGCTTAAGTAACATATCGGGCTAACAAACGGAAAAATACAGCGAAACGATAGTGGCACAACGAGACTATGTACGCCGCGGCCAGCAGGCACCTTCGCGGCGCAAGAACAGCGCTTCACGGAATACACGGAAAAAGCAAAATAACTTTCCGGCAGTCTCTCCTGCCATGGTGGCAATTGCTGCTGCGGTAGTGGTTGCTTTTATCGGCGGTCTATACTTCCTTACGCATCACAAGAAAGAAGAGTCAGAGTCGCTACAGAGCCACCAGATAGCGGGGAATGGCCTGCCACCGAAACCGGAAGAGCGCTGGCGTTATATTAAAGAGCTGGAAAGCCGCCAGCCGGGTGTTCGTGCGCCAACAGAACCGTCTGCGGGCGGGGAAGTGATTAACCCAAACCAGTTGACCGACGAACAGCGCCAACTGTTGGCTCAAATGCAGGCAGATATGCGCCAGCAGCCAACGCAGCTAGCGGAAGTGCCGTGGAACGAGCAAACGCCAGCACAGCGCCAACAAACGTTGCAGCGCCAGCGTCTGGCTCAGCAGCAGGCGCAGCAACAGCAATGGACGCAGACGCAGCCGGTACAACAGCCGCAAACACGTGCATCGCAGCCCGTTCAGCAACCGCGTCAGACTCAGCAGCCTAGAGCCACGGCGTCTAATTCGCCGTATCAGGACTTAATGCAAACGCCTGCGCATACGACATCACAGCCGAAAACACCGGCTGCTGCGCCCATCACTCGCGAAACGACGCCGCCAAAAGCGACGGAGAAAAAAGATGAGCGCCGCTGGATGGTTCAGTGCGGTTCCTTTAAAGGCGCAGAGCAGGCGGAAACCGTCCGCGCACAGCTGGCTTTTGAAGGCTTTGACTCGAAGATTACCACCAATAACGGCTGGAATCGTGTGGTCATCGGCCCAGTCAAAGGCAAAGAGAATGCCGACAACACCATCACCCGTTTGAAAATGGCTGGCCACGGAAACTGCATTAGGCTCGCTACCGGGGGTTGAAACCCCTAAAATCTCCCCCATCTATACTTACATTCTGCCCCGTACACGGTACGGGGCCTTTATATCCGTATTTGCAACAAAGGGGTCTGCTCGTGACAACAATAGTAAGTGTTCGCCGTAACGGCCACGTCGTAATTGCCGGTGATGGTCAGGCCACGCTGGGCAATACCGTCATGAAAGGCAACGTGAAAAAAGTACGCCGTCTGTATAACGACAAAGTGATCGCGGGCTTCGCCGGCGGTACTGCGGACGCCTTCACGCTGTTCGAACTGTTTGAACGTAAACTGGAAATGCACCAGGGGCATCTGGTCAAAGCCGCCGTTGAGCTGGCGAAAGACTGGCGTACCGACCGTATGTTGCGCAAGCTGGAAGCCCTGCTGGCGGTCGCGGATGAAACCGCCTCGCTTATCATCACCGGTAATGGTGACGTTGTGCAGCCAGAAAACGACCTGATTGCTATCGGCTCTGGTGGCCCATACGCTCAGGCCGCTGCTCGCGCAATGCTGGAAAACACCGAACTTAGCGCGCGCGAAATTGCTGAAAAAGCGTTGGATATTGCAGGTGACATCTGCATTTACACCAACCATTTCCACACCATTGAAGAATTACCGTCTAAGGCGTAAGGATCTCCCATGTCTGAAATGACCCCACGCGAAATTGTCAGCGAACTGAACAAACACATCATCGGACAAGACGCAGCTAAGCGCTCCGTGGCTATCGCCTTACGTAACCGCTGGCGTCGTATGCAGCTTGACGAAGAACTGCGCCACGAAGTCACCCCGAAAAACATTCTGATGATCGGCCCAACCGGTGTCGGTAAAACCGAAATCGCCCGTCGTCTGGCGAAACTGGCTAACGCACCGTTCATCAAAGTCGAAGCGACCAAGTTCACCGAAGTGGGCTATGTCGGTAAAGAAGTGGACTCTATCATCCGCGATTTGACCGACTCCGCGATTAAAATGGTTCGCGTGCAGTCGATCGAGAAAAACCGTTTCCGCGCCGAAGAAATGGCCGAAGAACGTATTCTGGATGTGCTGATCCCACCGGCGAAAAACAACTGGGGCCAGGCTGAACAACAGGCTGAGCCGTCCGCAGCGCGCCAGGCGTTCCGCAAGAAACTGCGTGAAGGCCAACTGGACGATAAAGAGATTGAAATTGATCTCGCCGCCGCACCAATGGGCGTTGAAATTATGGCTCCTCCAGGAATGGAAGAGATGACCAGCCAGTTGCAGTCCATGTTCCAGAACCTGGGCGGCCAAAAGCAGAAACCGCGTAAGCTGAAAATCAAAGATGCGATGAAGCTGTTGATTGAAGAAGAAGCGGCGAAGCTGGTCAACCCGGAAGAGCTGAAGCAAGACGCTATCGACGCCGTTGAGCAGCACGGTATCGTGTTCATCGACGAAATCGATAAAATCTGTAAGCGCGGCGAATCGTCTGGCCCAGACGTCTCCCGTGAAGGCGTACAGCGTGACCTGCTGCCGCTGGTTGAAGGCTGCACCGTTTCCACCAAACACGGCATGGTCAAAACTGACCATATCCTGTTTATCGCTTCTGGCGCATTCCAGGTGGCTAAACCGTCTGACCTGATCCCAGAACTGCAAGGCCGTCTGCCTATTCGCGTTGAATTGCAGGCGCTGACCACCAGCGACTTCGAACGCATTCTGACCGAGCCAAACGCCTCGATTACCGTGCAGTACAAAGCGCTGATGGCGACCGAAGGCGTGAACATCGAGTTCACCGAATCCGGTATCAAACGCATCGCCGAAGCGGCATGGCAGGTTAACGAAACCACCGAGAACATCGGTGCGCGCCGCCTGCACACCGTTCTGGAGCGTCTGATGGAAGATATCTCCTATGACGCCAGCGACCTGAATGGCCAGAGCATCACAATTGATGCTGAATACGTGAGTAAACATCTGGATGCATTAGTCGCAGATGAAGATCTGAGCCGTTTTATCCTATAATCGCGGTCACTGCATTTTCATCTTTAATTGATGGGGCTGAGAAGCCCCATTTTTATTGGCTGATTACTAATGACAAATACACCTGTGAGCCGCACCCAGGCCTGGCTGGAAAGCCTGCGCCCGAAAACGTTACCTTTAGCCTGTGCGGCGATTATCGTCGGCACGACTCTTGCCTGGTGGAAGGGGCACTTTGATGCTGGCGTCGCCGTGCTGGCGCTGATTACCGCAAGCCTGCTGCAAATTCTCTCCAACCTTGCTAACGACTATGGCGATGCAGTGAAAGGCAGCGACAAACCGGATCGTATCGGCCCACTGCGCGGTATGCAAAAAGGGGTGATTACCCAGGCACAGATGAAACGCGCGCTGATGATAACCGTCGGGCTGATTTGCCTGTTCGGGCTGGCGTTGCTGTTTACCGCTTATCAAACGCTGGGCGATTTTATCGGTTTTATGGTGCTGGGGCTGCTGGCGATTATTGCCGCCATCACCTACACCGTCGGCACACGGCCTTACGGTTATATCGGTCTTGGCGATATCTCGGTACTGATTTTCTTCGGCTGGCTGAGCGTTATCGGTAGCTGGTATTTACAGGCGCACAGCCTGAGCAGCGCGATAATTCTGCCCGCGACCGCCTGCGGCCTGCTGGCAACGGCGGTGCTCAATATCAATAACCTGCGCGATATCGACAGCGACAGGGAAAACGGTAAGAACACGCTGGCAGTGCGTCTGGGGCCGGTTAACGCCCGTCGCTACCACGTCTGCCTGCTGATGGGCACGCTGGTCTGCCTGGCGCTGTTTAACCTGATTTCACTGCACAGCCCGTGGGGCTGGCTGTTTGTACTGAGTGCACCGCTGCTGGTCAAACAGGCACGCTACGTGATGCGTGAACGTTCTCCGCAGGCCATGCCGCCAATGCTGGAACGGACGGTAAAAGGGGCGTTATTAACTAACCTGCTATTCGTCATTGGGATTGTGTTAAGCAAAGCGTTGGCATAACTGACAAATATCAATTAACAATTGATGATTTTGCCAACAATGCATAGAGCGCGATATACTGAAATTACTCGCAGCAACTGAGCGTTAATCCGATGAAATACGATACTTCCGAGCTTTGCGACATCTACCAGGAAGATGTCAATGTCGTGGAACCCCTGTTCTCCAACTTTGGTGGACGGCTGTCGTTTGGTGGACAAATTATCACCGTAAAATGTTTCGAGGATAACGGGTTGCTGTACGATCTGCTCGAACAGAACGGCCGCGGCCGCATTCTGCTGGTTGACGGCGGAGGTTCTGTCCGTCGCGCCCTGATCGATGCCGACCTCGCCCGCCTGGCGACTCAAAATGAGTGGGAAGGCATTGTGGTATACGGCGCGGTCCGCCAGGTCGATGATTTAGAAGAGCTGGATATCGGCATTCAGGCGATTGCCGCGATTCCGGTAGGTGCGGCAGGCGAAGGCATCGGTGAAAGCGACATCCGCGTTAATTTTGGCGGCGTCACCTTCTTCTCCGGCGACCATCTCTATGCCGATAACACCGGCATTATCTTGTCAGAAGATCCGCTAGATATCGAATAATGTCAGTCACCTCGGGGAAGCCTTACGCTCCCCCGAATTTTTTGGCCTGACACTACGCCAGCGGCTCGCCGCGAATAAACGCCACCGTATCCCTCAGCAGTGTTTCCGTTTGCGCCAGTACTCCAACTTTATCCATAAACGCATGAACCATGCCGCAATAGCGTACATAGGTCACCTCTGCGCCCGCCTGTCGCGCTTTATCGACAAAAGCGTCCACCTGTAGACGGAGCGGGTCAAATTCCCCGCAGCACATCAGCAGTGGCGGCAGCGCTGCCAGCAGCGTTGGGTCAGCATAGAGCGGTGAAATAAACGGATTACGGCAGTCCGTTGCACCCGCGTACCACTGAGCCACCTGCCCTATCGAACCGTAAAAACCATTGAGGTAGCCGTCGATTAGCGCCTTATGCTGCCGAGCAGAGTACTGCGCGGTATCGGTCAGCGCGTCATCATCGACAAGCGCCGTCGCTGGGTAGTAGCTCACCACGGCGGAGAGATAGTGCGTACCCAGTGTCGTATCCAGCAGTGCGGTCGTCAGACTCAAGTTACCGCCTGCGGAGTCACCTGCCACCACAATCCGCTGTTTATCGATGTTATACGCGTCGGCATGAAGATAGAGCCAGCACAGAGCTGCATAGCAGTCCATAAGACCGGCCGGGTAGGGTTTCTCCGGCGCTAGCGAATAGTCCACAGAGACTACCGTCAGCCCGCCGATATCCGCCAGCGCCCGGCAGGGAAACTCTACGTTATCCAACGAGCCGCCGAAGAAGCCGCCGCCGTGAAGAAACAGGATAGCGGGCGTGGGTGCTGCCGTATCGTCGTCGCAGCGGTAGATCCGCACATTGACGTGTCCCTCAATAATCTGGTTGTGGATGGTCATCTTGCGGGTATGAATATCCCGCGCTGGCCAGCCCATAGCATCACGCAGGCTCAGCAGGTCTGGCGCTTGGGCGGATGCATTCTGCGCCATCGCCTGAAGTTCATCCACCACCTGTGGGTCAAGCGCCCCCGCCAGCTCGGTGTATTGCACGTAATCATTCATTTTCTGTCGCTCCTCGCATTATCCGGCCCCCGAGCAAATAGCCACCATGAATTATTGCGGTGACAATAAACAGCACGCCGTAAGTTGTAATAGGGAAAAAGATATCGCTGCGCCCCCCCGCCACCTGAATCATACGGATGACCCACGGGTGTAAAAAGACGCCGAAGTTGATGCCAATCAGCAGGATCGACGAGGTCACGGTTTGCATGTTCGGTGAACTGACCGCCGCCGCGCAGCTAAAGAAGTAGGGGATCACGAAAGCGAACACAAAGCCCGCTGCCAACACGCTGACCGCCGTCGCCGCCAGGCTATCGGAACATACCAGCAGCAACAGCGCCGCACCGATAATCAGCAGCGAGAGCGGCAGGAGCGCGTGGCCGAACATTCTGCTCGCCCGGCCAAACAAAATACCGCCGGGAAAAGAGATCACCGTCGTCAGGGTAATCAGCAGGCTAGCCCACACGGCATCACCGTAGCCAACAGTCGTCACCACCGTCGCCAGCTTGAAGATCAGAATCATGTAACCGGCGAAAATAAAGAATAAATACAGCGCGTAGCCCGGCACACGCCAGTCAATGCGCCAACTTCTGGACACCGTGGTAACAGCAACGGTGCGGGTTTGCGGAATATTCAATCCAAACAGCAGGATAGGAACCAGGGTAATGGCGTAGATCAGAAATACGCTGTGCCAGCCGTGGGCGATAAGCTGGCTTATCAGCAACGTCATCAACGCACTGCCTATCGCGGAAACCGCGTTCTGGTAGCCCAGCAGAGTTGCCCGCTCATCACCGTCAAAATATTGGCAGATCAGGCTATAAGAGAGCGAATTAAATAAGCCGATACCGCAGCCAAGCATAAAGCGAGAAAAGAGAACAGTGGCATAGCTATTGCTGAATATCGGCACACAGCCGGCGACCAGCGCCAATATCAGCCCCGCCATCACCGTTTTCCTATCACCAAGCAGGCGGACAAAAAAGGGCGCGAGGATCACCAGCAGCAAAATGCCAAAGTTAGTAACCGACACCGTCAGTTCGATATCCGCCAACGAGCGCAGCGGAAACGCGGTAGCCATCAGCGGGATTGCCGCCGCCACCGCTGGGCCGGACATATTGATGAGCGAAATCGACAACAGCGATATTTTAAAGAGACTGCGTTTTTCCCGCTCCATAGCGGCTCCCGCCTCTAATAAGTTGGACAGGCAGCAGAATAAGGCGGCTATTGTTCTGGCAATAGGCGATTTTTTGACGAAAAAAAGGTCAAATCATACTTTTTAAATCTGGCTCACAAAACGCTCAGCGCCGGGATTTTCGGTACTGAAACGGCGTCATACCGTGCGCCTGGCGAAAGTAATAGACGAAGGATTTGAAGTTGGGAAAACCGCAGCGTTCGGCAATGTTCTGGACTCGCAAATCGCTATCAAACAGGAGCGCCATCGCCGCATTGAGGCGCACGGAGACTAGATATTCATGAAAGGTACGCCCGACGCTCTGCCTGAAGCGGTGCGCAAGCCAGGTTTCGGAGAGATAAAAACGGCTCGCCACGTCGGACATCGTGATTTTCTCGTGGAAGTGGCCGTCTATCCACTCGGTCACTCTACTCATTTTCTCTGTAGGATTAACATTCTGGTACAGATAGCGGTTTTTGTTCTGTGCAAAGGCGCGTAACAGCCAGTAAATCAGTTGATACGCCAGAGCATTGAACATCAGGATATCGCCAGCCTCGGGTTTATTCCGACGGGTCAACACCGCGCTCTGGCTCAGCAGATGCTGTAGCTTGCGGTAGGCCTTACGCTGTAGCGGGCTAAAAGCGGCAGGGTCGTGAAGATCGAACAGCTGCGTATCCAGATGGGGAATAATATTCAGCAGCCGTTGATGAGGATAAATCACGGTCAGGGCTTCCGTCGGCCTCGGCGAACTGGACACGACTGAATGTACTTCGTTGGGGTTGACCAACAAAATCTGCCCGGCGGCGGTCGCATAGGTTTTACCGTTAATGGTAAATCCGGAGATAGAACCGCAGAGCGTATAGCTGAGCTCAAGCGATTTATGCCAGTGAGGTGCAACTTCGGCGGCGCAGTCGGTGTGCAAAATAAACAGAGCCAACGTTCCGTTATCCGCCGCAATAATCTCGTGACGATAGGGTGCGGGCATAGGCGAATCCTTACAGCAGATAGCAAAATGGGCGCATCAGCGCCCATTTTGCTCATCAGATGCGGTTAGTACAGCATCTTAGCGCAGTCCAGCCAGTCACCTTTGAATGGACGCTTCATGTTTTCAATGGCGTCGATGATGTCATGGTGAACCAGTTTTTCGTTCTGAATACCCACGCAACGACCGCCAAAGCCTTGCTGTAGCAGTTCAATCGCGTATGCGCCCATACGGGACGCCAGAATACGGTCGTAAGGAACCGGAGAGCCGCCGCGCTGAATGTGGCCCAGAACGGTTGCACGAGTTTCACGGCCCGTTTCAGCTTCGATAAAGTGCGCCAGTTCATCGACATCGCACATGTGCTCGGTAATCGCCACGATGGCGTGTTTCTTACCTTTGGCGATACCCGCTTTGATTTCGTTCACCAGGTCGTCGCGTTTAAATTCAACTTCAGGCACCACGATAAATTCGCAGCCGCCAGCGATAGCCGCTGCCAGGGTCAGGTCACCGCAGTAGCGGCCCATTACTTCAACAACGGAGATACGCTGGTGAGAAGAAGAGGTGTCACGCAGGCGGTCAATCGCCTCAACAACGGTGCTCAGAGCAGTAAAGAAACCGATGGTGTAGTCGGTGCCTTTGATATCGTTATCGATAGTGCCTGGCAGGCCAATGCAAGGGAAGCCCATTTCAGTCAGGCGCATCGCACCCATGTAGGAACCGTCGCCGCCGATAACGACCAGCGCATCGATACCGCGTTTTTTCAGGTTTTCGATAGCCACTGCACGGATGTTTTCATCACGGAATTCCGGGAAACGCGCAGAGCCGAGGAAAGTGCCGCCACGATTGATCATGTCGGACACGCTATAGCGGTCAAGCTGAACCATACGATCTTCGTACAGGCCCAGATAGCCGTCGTAAATGCCCATCACTTCCAGGCCTTCTGCCAACGCAGAGCGCACAACACCGCGAATAGCGGCGTTCATACCCGGCGCATCACCGCCGCTTGTCAACACACCGATTTTCTTAATCATGACTACCTCTGAACTTAGGAATGCTAAAAATAAATTCTTCTGCCCGAAGCGCTCCCGTAAAACGGAGGGGAGAGAACGACTCTATGTAGAGATAGTATATCAAGCGCTTCTTGCTGAATTGATTCAGGTCAGTCTAAACGGCGGTTATTTATACAAATAATGCCGATTTAGCTCACACTTTGTACAACCACTGCGAAAGTTCAAATTCCTCTGTTTTCTTGTGGAATAACAGAGCATGGATCCTGGTGAATAATCACGTCGGAACCTGGAAAACGATGCAAAATCGCTTGCTCTACCTGGTCGGCAATGTGGTGCGCCTGAACCAGAGGTAGGTTATCTTCCATTTCCAGATGGATCTGAATAAAGCGGGTCGGCCCTGACTGCCGCGTTCGGAGATCGTGCGCGCCGCTAACGCCCGGCCAGGTGCTCACGATATCGATAATTTCCTGACGTTCTTCATCGGGCAGCGCACGATCCAACAAAGACTGAACCGCCTCGTAGCCCATACGTAACGCGCTATATAGAATATAGATGCCAATTCCTAATGCAAACAGCGCATCGGCGCGATGCCAGCCGTACCAGGAGAGGCCAAGTGCGATAAGAATCGCACCGTTCATCATAACATCAGACTGATAATGAAGCATATCTGCGCGAACAGCCTGACTTTGCGTTTTTCTCACCACCCAACGCTGAAACGTTACCAATACTAATGTACTGATCAACGCAATCACTGTCACCACAACACCAATACCTGGCTGGCTCATCGGCGTGGGTTGCGCCAAATGCTGAATCCCGGTCAAAAACAGGAACAGCGCAGAGCCGGAAATAAACATACTTTGCGCCAGCGCCGCCAACGACTCCGCCTTGCCGTGACCAAAAGTATGTTCTTCATCCGCCGGTTGTAGCGAGTAGCGCACCACCAGCAGGTTGGTTAACGAGGCAGCGATATCCACTAACGAGTCCACCAGCGCCGCCAAAATACTGACCGACCCGGTAAACCACCATGCAAAAATTTTAATCACTAGCAATACAGATGCCATCACCGTTGCCGCTATCGCTGCGCGGCTGACCAATCGGCCATAAGATTGATTCATAAACACTCCTGCTTACAGATCTGCGTAGTATAGCGGGAATGCATGAACGCTGCGTCAACGTCGAATTTTGGGCAAAAAAAACCCCCACATCATGTGGGGGAAGACAGGGATGGTGTCTATGGCAAGGAAAAACAGGGTTTGTTACTGGTTGCTACGGGTATTGCTACTAAACAGACTCACATTCGAACCGTGCTGCATCCGTGCAACGTCACGCAACTGCTCCATACGCTGCTGGTGATTTTCATTTAAAGCCGCTTGCTGCTCTGGTGTTAACAGGCGGTACATCTGGTGGCGCACCTTCGCCATTTCTACCTGGCGGTTAATCTGCTCCTCGGCCATTTTTTCGGCCTGAGCGCGCACAGCGGCTTCATCAAATTTTTCTGCGGTGACAAGGCGATGCATTGTCTCCGCTTCGCTAACATTAACGGGTGGACGATCGTGTCGTGCCCGTTGCATCAGATCGCGCATTTGCTGGCGTTGATGTTCGGTTAAACTAATACCGTCGAACATATGGCCCTGGCCGTTTCGCAGCGTGTTACTTTCCGCTGGGTGCCAGTTAACGCTGGTGACGACTTCATCGGCCTGGCTATATGCACTGAATGCCAGCGTTGAGGCCATGACGGCAGCGATAACATTGCGCATCACATGCTCCCAAAAACTTTTGTGTCGCGATTCAACGATAGACAGTTTACGATTCAGGCTGCAAACATGCGTCAGGGGGTGTAAAACAACGTAAAGTCATGGATTAGCGGGCCTCGATGACGTAATTTCTGCCTCGGAGGGATTAAAATATGAATAAAATTTTGCTAGTTGATGATGACCGAGAGCTGACTTCCTTGTTAAAGGAACTGCTTGATATGGAAGGCTTTAATGTTCTGGTTGCCCACGATGGCGAGCAGGCATTGGCACTGATTGATGACAGCATCGACTTACTTTTACTCGACGTGATGATGCCGAAGAAAAACGGAATCGACACGCTTAAAGAGTTACGCCAAACACACCAGACTCCCGTCATTATGTTAACCGCTCGCGGTAGCGAACTGGATCGCGTTCTGGGCCTCGAACTGGGCGCAGATGACTATTTACCTAAGCCGTTTAACGACCGCGAACTGGTCGCGCGTATTCGCGCTATTTTGCGCCGTTCACACTGGAGCGAGCAGCAGCAAAGTAGCGATGCGGGTTCGCCAACGGTCGAAGTGGATGCCCTGAGCCTGAATCCAGGCCGCCAGGAAGCGAGCTTCGATGGGCAAACGCTGGAACTGACGGGTACGGAATTTACCCTGCTTTATTTGCTGGCTCAGCACCTGGGTCAGGTGGTTTCGCGCGAGCATTTAAGCCAGGAAGTGCTGGGTAAACGCTTAACGCCGTTCGACCGCGCTATCGATATGCATATTTCCAACCTGCGCCGTAAGCTGCCAGAGCGCAAAGACGGCCACCCGTGGTTTAAAACCCTGCGTGGACGCGGCTATTTGATGGTTTCCGCTTCATGATTGGAAGTTTAACCGCTCGCATCTTCGCCATTTTTTGGTTAACCCTGGCGTTGGTGCTTATGCTGGTTTTGATGCTCCCTAAGCTCGACTCACGCCAGATGACGGAATTGCTGGAAAGTGAGCAGCGCCAGGGGCTTATGATTGAGCAGCACGTTGAAGAAGAGCTGGCCAACGATCCCCCCAACGATTTGATGTGGTGGCGTCGGCTGTTCCGCGCGATTGATAAATGGGCTCCACCGGGCCAGCGCCTGTTGCTGGTCACCAGTGAAGGCCGCGTAATCGGTGCTGAACGCAACGAGATGCAGATTATCCGTAACTTTATCGGGCAGTCGGACAACGCCGATCACCCGCAAAAGAAAAAATACGGGCGCGTCGAATTAGTCGGGCCATTTTCGATTCGTGACGGT
Organism: Kluyvera fluvialis; assembly: GCF_059725275.1. Lineage (NCBI taxonomy): Bacteria > Pseudomonadati > Pseudomonadota > Gammaproteobacteria > Enterobacterales > Enterobacteriaceae > Kluyvera > Kluyvera fluvialis. Next base: position 4,828,779 of record NZ_AP046142.1, read on the forward strand.
GAAGATAACTACCAGTTATACCTGATCCGTCCAGCCAGCAGCTCGCAGTCCGACTTTATCAACCTGCTGTTCGATAGGCCGCTATTGTTGTTGATAGTGACCATGCTAGTGAGTGCGCCGTTGCTGTTATGGCTGGCGTGGAGCCTGGCGAAACCGGCGCGTAAGCTGAAAAACGCGGCGGATGAAGTGGCACAGGGGAACCTGCGCCAGCACCCAGAACTGGAAGCCGGGCCGCAGGAATTTTTAGCCGCAGGAGCCAGCTTTAACCAGATGGTAATGGCGCTGGAGCGCATGATGTCCTCGCAGCAGCGTCTGCTCTCGGATATCTCTCACGAACTGCGCACACCGCTCACGCGTTTGCAGCTCGGAACCGCCCTGCTGCGTCGTCGTAGTGGTGAAAGCAAAGAACTGGAGCGCATCGAAACCGAAGCGCAGCGTCTGGATAGCATGATCAACGACATGCTGGTGATGTCGAGAAATCAGCAAAAAAGTGCGCTGGTTAGCGAAACGTTGAAGGCCAACCAACTGTGGGGCGAGGTGCTGGATAACGCCGCATTCGAAGCCGAGCAGATGGGTAAATCGTTCAGCGTAGACTACCCGCCTGGGCCGTGGCCGCTTTACGGTAACCCGAACGCGTTAGAAAGCGCGCTGGAAAACATCGTGCGTAACGCCCTGCGCTACTCGCACACCAAAATTGCCGTTAGTTTCTCCGTTGATAAAGACGGCGTCACCGTGCACGTTGACGACGATGGCCCAGGCGTTAGCCCAGAAGACAGAGAGCAGATTTTCCGTCCGTTCTATCGTACCGATGAGGCGCGCGACCGCGAATCAGGCGGCACGGGATTGGGGCTGGCCATTGTCGAAAGCGCCATGCAACAGCACCGTGGTTGGGTGAAAGCCGACGACAGCCCGCTCGGCGGTCTACGCCTGACGCTGTGGCTACCACTGTACAAGCGAACCTAAAACACATCGGCCTGCATCAGCAGGCCGATTTTTTATCTTATTTCGGCGCTTTATCGCCCCATAGCCGTCGGCGGTTATCTTCGATTTTGCCGCTCAGACGGCGTTTTTGCATCGTCCGACTCCAGCTCACCGACAACCCAGCCGCACTCAGCAGCCGGTGATACTGGTCGTCATCAAACGGCGTATGCCAGGCAATCGCCGCCGCGTCATACACCGACACATCGCTCAGGCGCGACGCTAATTCCAGCGGCGCATCGCTGGACACTTTGCCCGGCGCAATCACGCGGTACAACCAACCGACCTTGCCGCTTTCCTGCATCAACGACGCCATATCACTGATAGCAAAGTGAAAATTTAGCTTAAAGCACGGGGAGCGTGGCTGAGTCACCTGAATAAGCGTCTCACCCCAACGGTAAATATCGCCGATAAACACCGTGTGCTCGGTCATACCTTCCGTCGATAGGTTTTCACCAAACGCCGGGGGATAAAATAGCGACGCTTGCTCGGGGAAATCTCGAATTAATTCAGCGTAATGTTCGCGAGGAAAATGGCAGAGCGCGCGGTCTGGGCCGCCGTGGATTTTTTTCTCTGCCTGTTCATCGCCCAGCAGCCCCAGCTCGGTAAGCTCCAGCTCACCGTCTATCTGTATTTTGCCGATAGCGCTTGGGCGACTGCCGTCATAGTCGCGAATTTTGCCAATAAACACGTCAACCGGATAATGCATCTGCTGCTCCTTACGCGGATACAAAAAAAGCGAGTCATCAGACTCGCTTCTCAGGACGTGCAATGCAACTTTATTTTTTAGCGGCGAAACGCGCTGCGGCTTCGTCCCAGTTCACCACGTTCCAGAACTCTTTGATGTAGTCTGGGCGGCGGTTTTGGAATTTCAGGTAGTAGGCGTGTTCCCAGACGTCCAGACCGACGATTGGGAAACCGGACGCGCCAGAAACGGCTTCACCCATCAGCGGGGAGTCCTGGTTAGCGGTAGAAACAACCGCCAGTTTGTCGCCTTTCAGCACCAGCCACGCCCAGCCGGAGCCAAAGCGGGTTGCTGCTGCTTTTTCGAATTCAGCTTTGAAGTTATCAACGGAACCGAAATCACGCTCGATAGCCGCTTTCAGGTCGCCCTGAAGAGTCGTGCCTTTTTTCAGGCCTTTCCAGAAGAAGCTGTGGTTTGCGTGACCCCCTGCGTTGTTACGCAGAACGGTTTTTTTGTCAGCCGGTAGTTGATCCAGTTTAGCGATCAGCTCTTCTGCAGACAGAGAAGCGAACTCCGGCAGGCTTTCCAGCGCTGCATTTGCGTTGTTCACGTAAGCCTGGTGGTGTTTGCTGTGATGGATTTCCATCGTTTGTTTGTCGAAGTGCGGTTCCAGGGCATCGTACGCATAAGGCAGGGATGGCAGGGTATAGCTCATAATCATCTCCATTATTGTCGGGCGGCAAACCTGTTAACGCCGCGTAATCAGTTGGTTCATTATAGTTAATTAAATGATATTGAAAATGATTATCAATGCCGTAGTTTTTATAAGGTTATAACTCCTGGTTATGTATCTGATATCACGGCGTTAATTCGCCAAAATGGTCTGCCTATTGCTGCAACAGGCAAAACCGTCGCTTTACATCCGCATGTCCTCAAAATGTGAAGCCCCTCGTAAAGATATCCCTCTGATGGTCAGCGCTTAATTCGTCGTGGCAATTAACGGAAGGTTATTGAATCGCATACTTTTTAAGCTGCACGGGTTGGCGAACAGCATTGCCGACAATAAACCGTTAAGGGAAATATAATGAATAATGCGATTACGATGGGTATTTTCTGGCATTTGATAGGCGCGGCCAGTGCAGCCTGTTTCTATGCCCCGTTCAAGAAAGTGAAACATTGGTCCTGGGAAACGATGTGGTCCGTTGGGGGCACGGTTTCCTGGCTTATCCTCCCCTGGACTATCAGCGCCCTGCTGCTTCCCAATTTTTGGGGCTATTACAGCGCTTTTAGCGCTTCCACGCTGATGCCCGTCTTTCTGTTTGGCGCCATGTGGGGGATTGGCAATATCAACTACGGGCTGACGATGCGCTATCTCGGCATGTCGATGGGCATTGGGATTGCCATCGGGATTACGCTCATTGTCGGCACATTGATGACGCCAGTTCTGAACGGCAGTTTTGATGTGCTCATCAATACCGAAGGCGGTCGCATGACGCTGCTGGGGGTTCTGGTGGCGCTGATTGGCGTTGGCATTGTGACCCGCGCTGGGCAGCTTAAAGAACGCAGTATGGGCATCAAAGCCGAGGACTTTAATCTTAAAAAAGGGTTAGTGCTCGCCGTGATGTGCGGCATTTTTTCGGCAGGTATGTCTTTTGCCATGAGCGCCGCCAAACCGATGCATGAAGCGGCGGCTGCCCTCGGCGTCGATCCACTTTATGTCGCGCTACCAAGCTATGTAGTTATCATGGGCGGCGGGGCGTTGATCAACCTCGGCTTCTGTTTTTTCCGCCTGGCAAAAATCAAAACTTTGTCGGTAAAAGCTGACTTCTCGCTGGCAAAACCGCTCATCATCAGCAATATTCTGCTTTCCGCATTAGGCGGGTTAATGTGGTATCTCCAGTTCTTTTTCTACGCCTGGGGTCACGCTAAAATTCCGGCGCAGTATGACTACATCAGTTGGATGCTGCACATGAGTTTCTATGTCCTGTGCGGTGGGCTGGTTGGGCTGGTACTGAAAGAGTGGAAAAACGCAGGCCGCCGCCCGGTTAATACGCTGATTCTGGGCTGCGTTGTGATTATCATCGCTGCCAATATTGTTGGCCTCGGCATGGCAAGCTAACGACACAACCCCCGACGACGATGACGCCATTGTGCTGGCGTCATCCCGACTTCGCAGTTAAATACCCCCGAAGATTAAATTAATGGCGTTACTCACGTTCGAGCGTATGGCTTAAGCCCATTCAGCAATAAAAACAGATAGCCGATAACCAACACCCAAAAGCTTAAACGCAGACCCACAGCATCGATAACCATCCCCTGGATAAAGGGCAGCACTCCGCCGCCAATGCCCGCCATAATCAAGCAAGCAGAAATGGATGCCGCATAGCGATCAAGGCCGCAGAGCGTGCGAGAGAAAATAATGGGGTACATCACCGAATTCATGAGCCCCGTAGCCAGCAGGCAATAGCCGCCAAAACGGTTAGCGAAAACTATCGCGGCAACTGTGAGTAGTACCGCTCCCGAAGAACACAGGCAAAACAACAACGGAGGTCGGCAACAGTGAGCCAGCAAGCCATACAAAAACCGACCAGCTAATGCACCGCCCCAGTACAACGCAATAAAGGAGGTCGCTTGTGCAAGCGTAAACCCGCCCAAAGACGGGTCGTGAAGATAGCTGAGAGCCGTCGTCCCCATGCTGACTTCAACACCAACGTAAACAAGAATGCCACTCACCCCAGTACGAAACTGCGCATAGCCCCTGAGCACACGAATCGCAGAGAAAATATTCTCGTGCACGTCACGAAAATCAGCCATAGCAACACGGTATAACGCGGCAAGCAGCACGCTCCCCACCAGCATCAAACCGAGGTACATCCCGGGAACTGAGATGACAGAGCCAGCCAGAACAACCGCCAAAACGATAGGCGCTAGCGCCGCCCCGAAGGAGTTGATGGACGACGCCAGACTGAGGCGCCCTGCCGCACTTTGCGCCTCGCCAAGCCGATTGACATAAGGGTTTGCGACCACCTGCATCGCCGCAACCCCCATTGCCACAATGAAAATCCCCACCAGGCAACCCGCAAATGACACCAGCCAGAGCGATACGGCAATCACCACCGCCCCACTTGCGGCGAGTATCAACGCCAGTAAGAGCGCACGGCGATACCCGAAACGCACCATCCAGCTCGAACACGGTAAACAAACCACAAACGGTGCGAGATAAAACGCCACATTGACCAACATCGAGTCTCGCCATGAAAGCGAAAAAACTTGCCGGAAAAAGGGGATAGTGGCGCTATTAATGGCCGTCAGAACGCCCCAGTAAAAAAAGACAGCCGACAGCAAAATGAACGCCCGGCGAGGATTCTGTACCATAATTTATCCCGCCATTTCCTGCGCCAGATGTGCGGCGACATCCTGCGGCGACGTACTGCCGAGCAACTGCTCACGGAACGCCACATGCATCAACTTACGCGCCAGGCGGGAGAAGATTTTCATATGATCGCCCTTCTCCTGCTCACTCACCGTCAGCATGATAACCAGCGAGACATCCACCTCGTCGCTCCACGCCAGCGGCTCACTCAAACGCATCACCGACACGCAGCTATGCGCGACCGCCGCTGATTTGCAGTGCGGGAGGGCAATCGCAAATCCTAATGCGGTAGAAAAAATCGCCTCACGCTGCCAAATCGCCTCCTCAACGGCTGAGCCGGACAAGACCCGCTGCTCAACCTCCAGATTATCGGTGAGTACCTTAATCGCCTCCGCTTTACTGGTAACAGTCCGATCGAGCAGGATCAGGGCGGGATCAAATACGGGTTTTGCTTGCGCTGCCACCTGTTGCGAAAGTAGTACAGCCACGTCCTGACCACTTTCGCAGGCTAATGCCCGTTCCAGCATCTGCTCACTGCGCGCGAGGGTTAAGGTCATTAAGCGCGCCTTTGCTGGCGCAATACGGCTTGAGGACATGCTGATCTGTCGTAAACCAACGCCCAACAGTAGCGCCAGCGCCGACGGGTCGCCGCCCATCTCACCGCACAGGCTGATCTCAATACCGGCCCGCTGCGCGCGTGCCGTCATCTCTTTCAGCAGCTGTAAAAATGCGGGGTCAAAATAGTTGTAGAGATGTCGCACCTGCGCGTTGCCCCGGTCACAGGCCAGGAAGTATTGCGTCAGGTCGTTGCTGCCAATCGAAACAAAGTCGATATACGCGGCGGCTTTCTCCAGCAGATAAAGCACCGATGGCACTTCCGCCATAATACCCAGCGACCACTGCCCAACCGCCGCCCCCTCGACCAGCAGTTGCGCCGCCGTCTGCTGGAACTGTTCACGTAGCCACTTCACCTCAGCAAGCGTAGTCACCATCGGCGCCATAATCTGCAACGGCCCGGCGGCGCTGGCGCGCAGTAGCGCACGCATCTGAGGACGGAAAATCGACATAAATTCGGGATACAGGCGGATGCCGCGCCAGCCAAGAAAGGGGTTTTCCTCCGGCGGCATCGCCAGATAGTCACAGGGTTTATCGCCACCAATATCCAGCGTACGGATCACCACTTTACGCCCCCGCGCCTGTTCCAGCACATGACGATAGGCCTGGTACTGCTCCTCCTCGTCAGGCGGCGCGGCACGTTCGCAGAACAGCATTTCAGTGCGGAACAGACCAATCCCCTCCGCCCCGGCGGCAAATGCCGACTCCGCTTCTGCCGCCAGCGCGATATTCGCCAGCACTGCCACCCGCTCGCCCTCTTGCGTCGCCCCAGGGCGTTGAATAAGCGGTTGTAAACGCGCCTCAAGGCGCTGACGTTTGTCCTCTTCCAGTTGATACCAGCGCAGTGCCTGCTCATCCGGCGACACCACCGCCGCTCCGTAGCGGGTATCGAGCAGCAGCGCTTCACCGCCGCGAATACGCCCCGTTTCCGCCACCTCAACGCTCAGCAGCGGAATCCCGAACGATCGCGCCAGAATAACGGTATGCGACGTTTCCCCGCCCGCGCCCATCACCACACCTTTCAGATGTGGGCCGCGCAGCGCCAGAAACTGGCCTGGCGTTATTGGAACCGGGCTGATAACAATGGTGTCTTGCGGCAATGCCGTTTGTGGCATCAGCGGTTGCGCGGTGAGATGCGCCGCCAGACGCAGACCCAAATCCTGTAAATCCAGCACCCGCTGTTGTAGGTAGACACTGCGACTTTCGCGCAGCGGCGCGCTCAGTTCATCCAGCGCCAGTGCCAGCGCGGCCAGCGCATTGCGCGCGGTACGGTCGGCAAGCAGCGCGGTTTCAAAGAGCGCGTCGTCCAGCAGTTTGACATGAGCCTGTAGTACCGACGCGGCTTCTCCCTGCGTATGCGGTAATGCTTCGTGCAGCTCGCGGCGTACTTGCTCAAGTGCCGCCGCCAGCGCGGTTCGCTGTACCGCTGGAGCAGCCATCGCCTCGAGCTCCGCCAACGGGTGCAGATCCGGCACGCCCAGATGCATTGCCACCCCTTGCGCCAGCCCAGCGCTTACGCCGTTGCCGCGCACAATCTCCGCGCGGGTCTGTGCCAGAAAAACCGGCAGAGGTTGTTCCGCCCTTTCCGGCGTCTGGGCCACGGGTTCGTCACACGCGGCAAACTCTTGCATCACAAACTGCGCCAGCGCCTGATGCGCGGCAGATTCATCCTCGCCCTCAATCACCAGTTCACACGAGTCCTGATACAAAATATCGGTCCCAATCATCGCCAGCACACTACGGGCATCGGCCTGACGCTGGTTACGCAGATTGACTATCTGAACGCGAGCCTGAAATGCGCTGACGCGCTGCTCTAACGCACTGGCCGGGCGGGCATGTAGACCGTTTGGCAACGGGCAGGTAAAACGAATGTTTAACACAATATTATCCTCTGGCTGCGGGCGTAATACGCCATGAGATCGGCGTGCAGGCCGGTATCGTTTCATGCGACAGGTTCAGCGTTTTTTCCGCCAGCGTGACTTCGCACACTGTCGCCTCAGCGACCGGCGTTGAGCTTATCTGCGGCTGCGAGCCGGGGTTCCAGCCGCGTAAAATCAGCGCGTCTTCGCGTTGTGCTTTTTTCAGGGTGCTGAAATGCAGTGGTGTCTCCCAGTGCAGCAGGCTGTAGGCCGTCGGGAATGTCAGCGCGTGGGGATTGGTTTTAAAACGCGCCCAGCCGGAATCCAGCCAGCCGACTGGCGGTGTTCGCCAGGCTTCGACTTCACGCCAGAAGTTCGGGCTTTCACCATCGCACAACGGGATGAGCGCGAAGCGGGCGTTAAATTCGCCTGGAATCTGTGAGTCTGGGGAAGGCAGCGCCATACCGGATGCGCGTCCCGGACGCCACGGCATACCGGCACGTCCCAGCCAGCCCACGCTACGCAGCAGCGTAATGGCGATAACCGATGGGCGTTCTGCGGGAATTTCATATTCGCGCAGCCCGTCCGTTACCACGCCGATCCCCTGCTTACCATCGTGCATCATCACCAGGCTTTGCATTGGCCACAGCGATGCCGGTGCTTCCCCCCATTTTTCCTGCTGCCAGACATCCAGCGTGGCTGGGCGGTTGGCGCGGCGAATGAGACCAAACGGTTGATCGGCAAAATGGACATCGGTAAAGACATCGCCAGGAATTTCCACCTGTAAACGGTGATCCTGCAAGGTGTTGTTGACGCTAACCTGGAGGTCAAGTGTCGGGCGCTGGTGATCCAGCGTGACCACCATGCTGACATCCAACTGCGCATTACGACGGTGCTGTTGCCTGTCGGCCAGCGTGTGCGGTGCGGCGATAGACCAGCTTAGCGACAACGTGTCCACCAGCGCGCCGCGCTGCCAGTCGGCGCGAAGCAGTGCCCCTGTGCCGGTGACGCGCCAGTCATCCTCCGGTGGAGAATAGTTATAGGTGTCACCGGCATCGCCGCCGTCCACCAGTTGAATCAGATTTTCCCAGCGCTTACCGCTGCGTTTATCGACCAGAACGACCTGTTCACCTTCCAGCGTCAGGCGCAACCACGGGTTCTCCAGCGCCTCTTCTGTCGAGGACGGCACAGCAAATCCGGGGGCGCACTCATCTTGCAGATACAGGGTGGTATAGCCGCAGGCGGGGAGCGAGGTGGCTTCCAGTAAAATATCGCACTTGCGATAAAAGACGGGATCGGGGCTGTTGGACAGCTCCTGAACAATGACGGACATATCCTGCGATGTCTCACGCATAATCTGCCAGCGGCAGGGTTGCCCCTGCTCGTCAACAATGCGGAACGCCTCGCTGGGTAAGTAGAGTGTCAGCGCCACCAGGCCATCACGCACCGACGGCAGCGCGTTGAAGACGATGATTTTTTTTCCCTGTTGCTGTGCCGTAATGCCGTTCGCCAACATCTGCATATTCAGCTCATACAACTGCTCAGCTTTTTCCTGGCCCGAGAGCAAACGCGCCTTCACCATCGCATTCACGCGATCGGCATTACACCCCCCGATGCTATCGTGGGCGTGGGATTTCATCGCCTCGCGCCATATTGTCTCAATGGCGCGCTGCGGATAGGGCAAACCCAGCTTCCAGGCCACGCTCAGCAGCGGTTCTAGCTGACGGCTGACGAAGTTCTCCAGCCGGACGTTGGCCTGTTTAATATCCATGCGGGTAGAAAAAATGCCGCGATGGATACGCATATATTTTGGGCTTAGCATTTCGCCTTCAAAGGTCTCCAGCGGCGTATCCGCCAGCGCGGCAAAATAGCGGCTAAAGTCGCTGCGAATAAAGCGGTACGCCGTTTGTTCTTGATTCAGCGTGTCGAGCATGGCCGGAACGCCGTACTCAAACGGTGACTGATCGTTGCCGTTCGGCAGTAATAGCTGCGTACTGCGGCTAAATGCCGCCTGTTTTTCCATAACCGCAGAGAGGCGCGGCCACGCCTGGTTGGCATCCGTCGGCAGCCACTTAGCGCACCCATAACCCTGCGGCAACACCGCCGTCGTCACAACGCTCCCCCCCTGGCTTTGCCAGCGGAACTCGGTAAACGGCGTGTCGTACTCGCTCCAGCCGCGCCAGATAACCGCGTGGTCAATGGCAAACTGATTCAGGAACATGGGCAACTGTGCACTCTGACCAAAGGAGTCCGGCACATAACCAACCGCCATTCTCGGCCCTATTTCGTCACAGTCTGCCTGCCCCAGCAGCAGATTGCGGGTGATGGACTCAGCGCCAACCACTAAAAAATCGGTCTGTGTATACCAGGGGCCGATTAACAAACGTCCGGCTTGCACCAGCGCCTGCACGCGTTCGCGGTTTTTTGGTTCCAGTTGGAAATAATCCTCCAGCACCACCGTTTGGCCATCAAGCATAAATGGGCCTAATGATTCATCCACTTCAAGACGTTGGATAAGATCCGCCATAAAATAATAAAGCAGAGCCTGGGAATCGTTTTCCGTAAAATACCATTCACGATCCCAGTGCGTATGCTGAATTAAATGAACCGTTTTCATTTCGTTTATTCCTGTTTTAAGGCGTAGGTAACCCGTACGGATATTTACCCGCACTAAATATAAAGATATTAATTCCGTGGAACGTTAACGACTGGCTTTAAATTTCGGTACCGCCGTCTCTTTTTTCACCTCTGGCGTGGCGGTCGGACCACGGAAAATCAGCAGTGAGCCGCAGGCGATAATCGCCGAGCCGCAGACAATCGAGAGCACGTAAATCGGCCATTTTTCTACCGCCAGCCAGCCGTAAAAACCAGAGATCGGCGCATGGTTTACCGCCCCTAATCCTACCGCCATCGCCGCCGCCACCGCCGAGCCAATCACGTTGACGACAATGATTCTTGGGTTTGACAGCGCAAACGGAATCGCTCCTTCAGAAACACCAATCAGCCCCATCAACGTAGAGGCTTTACCCGCCTCACGCAGGGATTCCGGGAAGCGTGACGACCACAGCAGCGTAGCGACACCCAGACCAATTGGCGGCACGATAATCGCCACCTGCGCGGCGGTGTTCGGGTCATAAATACCGGAGGCCAGTAACGCCATTGCCGTCGTCACCGCTGCCTTGTTAATCGGGCCGCCGAGGTCAAACCCGACCATGCCGCCAATGACCGCCGCCAGCAGCACTTTGTTCGTGCCGGACATGGATAACAGCCAGCTTTCCATGCCGTGATTCAACGCCGCCAGCGGCGTACCGATAACAAATGCCATCACCACGCAGGTCAGCAGCGTACCGCCGACCGGCAGAATGAAAATAGGCACAGCAGAGGAGAGCGCCTTCGGCAATTTGATGTAGCGGTTCAGGGCGCGAACGATATAGCCCGCAACAAAACCGGCCGCCAGCGCGCCGAGAAAACCGGTTCCCAGGTTACTCGCCAGCAGGCCGCCAATCATCCCCGGCGCAAGGCCCGGTTTGTTCGCCAGCGCAAAGCTGATATAGCCCGCCACCACCGGCAACATCAGGGACAGCGCCAGCCCGCCGAAGCCATCAAATTTGTGCAGCAACTGCACCACCATGCCAGCCTGCTCGTAGCTGGCATCCCAGATGTTATCGATGCCGTAGAGAGAAGCGCCGATACGGGCGATCCCCATCAGCACCGCTCCAGCAATGACGAACGGCAGCATCCATGAGACGCCGGTCATAATGGCGTTCTTGACCTCTATCCCGGTAGACGGTTTGTCTCCCCCCTGAAACTTAGCCATTTGCGACCTCCTGCTCTACGGCTTCAAACACCGCATCGCCAAATTTGATGGGATCGGAGACGCTGCATTCGAGCTTCACCATGCCGTCGAAACGCTCTTTGCCGCTAATCGCAACGTCGGCAGCAATGATGACCGCATCGGCGCGCGCCAGATCCTCTGGCGTAATTTCATTCTCAGCGCCCATGCTCCCCTGCGTTTCCACTTTGACTTCATGCCCACGGTTTTTTCCCGTGATTTCAAGCGATTCCGCAGCCATGTAGGTATGAGCAACGCCGGTCGGACAAGCAGCAACACAAACAATGTACATAATGATTCCTCGTAGATTCAGGCAATAAAAAAAGCACAATGGCGAAAGTGCGCATTGTGCTTTGTGTAGGACTAACAAATTGATAAGCCTGGCTTTCACCGTCAGCACCGCTGGCATGGCGGCAAACTAACAGTTGATGCAGGCTGGAGTTACGGAAACTGAAGGCCAGCTCGTCACGTTTGCGACGGCACAGCAGCGCCTGCGGGAAATGCAGGCCAAAACGGGCAGGACGATGGCAGCTCTGACGTACGCTCGCGCCGATAGCCTCGCTGGCGCAGCCCCACAGACAGGACCATTCGCGCGCCATTTGCGTATCCATACACTCCTGCTCGGCGATATCATTTTCAGCCAGATCGTTAACGGAATTAAACCAGCAAAAATAATCAAGCATACTTTTAATTTTGCGATCGCAAGATAGCAAAATTAAAAGCAGACTTTTGATGATTATAGAATTGGTCAACACAAACGTTACTCCGACAAATAAGTTTGTTGAGAATAAAGTAAAAATAAAAGAGCAACTGTGATTTATTGCACAGAGCATTCACTAAATATGTCTGATTTAGTCTGAATATGTATCAAAATGCCACTGCAATATATAAACCATATTTATATATTATGCTATAACCCGACTACGATGGCGCCATTGCCCTGGCGTCATCCCAACTTCGCGGTTAAAGACCACTGAAAAATAGTTACTGTCTTCAAAACCGCACTGCATGGCCACTTCACCAATCAGCTTTTCGGTATGCGATAACAGGTACTGAGCATGACAAATGCGCAGTTGTCGCAGGTAATGGTTGATAGTCATACCGGTCTGGCTGCGAAATTGTTGGCGTAGCGCACGCTCGCTACAGGCTTGCTGCTCGCAAAATTCGTCGAGCGCAAACGGGCGATTAAGGCTACCCGCCAACGCCGTTAACAGCTTATCCAGCAGCGCTTCGCTCTGCGTTGCCGCCTGGTTATCCGTGGCGTAACGATGCCGCTTGAGGCACACCACCAACTGAGCAAACAGCAGTTCCGACATCTCATTTGCCAGCTCGTCCTCTTTGCGGCACTCGTTCTCCAGTTGATTCATAATATTCCGCGCCTGAGTCATACCAGTGCTGCCAATTCGCCAGTGCGAAGCCCAGTGCGAACCGTGCAGCCCCGGAATATGAGCCACCCAATCCAGGTTAAGCTTTAAGCGCTCGGGGCAGTAGATAATATTCTGTAAAACCAGATCGTTAACGGATGCATAAGAGTGTTTATCTTCCGCGCGGATGTAAAACAAATCGCCACGGGTGATGCGGTAAGGACGGTCGTTGAGGATGTGCAAGCCGTTGCCGCGCCAAACCAGCACCAGCTCGCAAAATTCATGGGTATGTTCAGCGAAAACGTTCTGCGGATAGCGATCGGCCACGGTCACGGCCTGCGCCGTATTCACAAAAAAATCGGCCTTACGAAGAATTAACTGATCTGACACGCGGATACCTCACGACGAACAACTCTCTATTTTTAGCCGTTTTGAGGTAAAAAAACGGTGATTCCCTTCGCGTTACTGAAGCATGGTGTCGCGCCCCTGGCGAATATCGCGTGGCGACCAGTCGAATTCTCGGCGAAACAGCGTTGAAAAGTGATTACTGTCGCCAAAGCCACAATGGTAGGCAATGTCCGTCACGCTTTCATCGCTATGGCGCAGCAAGTGCCGTGCTTTAATCAGGCGCAGGCGGTTGAGGTAGCGCTGCGGCGTCAGGCCGGTGCAGTGTTTCAGTTGGCGATGCAACGTGCGCAGCGACAGTGAAAACCGCGCGGCCAACGCTTCCCAGCACACGTCTTCTGCAAAGTGTTCTTCCAGCCAGGCCATCAGCAAATTCAGGCGCGCATCGTTATCCATCACGCCCTGCTCCTGGCTGCCTTTACGCAGCGCCACCAGCAACTGCATAAACAGAATTTCGCGGTTCGCCAGCGCCATCATATCGGTGCTGTCGTTGGCCTCTTCCATCTGGCTGACGATAGCCCTAACCTGCTGCAACGTGTTTTGGTTCACGCGCCAGTGCGAAGGGTAGTGACCATCTTGTTCCTGCGGCAGCAACTTATTCAAACCTGACAAGAACTGGAAAGCATCCGCCGCGCGGTACAGCACGTTGGTCAAACACAGGTTATCGGTGTGCTCGTAAAGGTGTCTATCAACGTCCCGCACAAAGCAAACCGTACCTCCGCAAATAGTATATGGCTGGCCATTCAGCACATGAATGCCCGTACCGTACTCAACGATAACAATCTCATTAAAATCATGATGATGTTCAGGAAATGCCGCTTGCGGTAGCCGTGGTTCGATAGCAACGGGCATCTTACCTGATGAAAAGAAATCCACGCTGTGTAGTACGGTCATAACGACTCCCGCCAAATGAGAAATATTATCAGGATAGTAATATTAGACGGCCCATCTCACCTTAACGTTTTGACAGCAAAGCGCGCAAAACTGGTCATTTTTTCAAGAAACAGCCGGAAAGATCGGGAAATGCGGACGCCATCACACCCACTCCGCGCAGTGCCATCGCAGGAATTTGTGAACTCCCTCACGTTCATCTTTGCTTTCTTGCCAGCGCCCTATTTGGCCTGTCAGTAACGAGAAGGTTGTGTCTGAGTCCTTTTTTTAGACTGTCTGCAATGACTCTTAGAAGGACTCTTGCCATGACTTTTCGCCATTGTGTGGCCGTCGATTTAGGTGCCTCAAGCGGGCGTGTAATGCTGGCGTGTTACGACGCCGAACGGCGTTCACTTTCACTGCGCGAAATCCACCGTTTCGTTAACAACCTGCATAAACAGGCGGGTTTTGACACCTGGGATATCGATAGCCTGGAAGCAGAAATCCGCACCGGCCTGAACAAAGTGTGTGATGAAGGTATCCGCATTGACAGCATCGGCATCGACACCTGGGGCGTGGACTACGTCCTGCTGGACAAAAACGGCCAGCGAGTGGGGCTGCCCGTCGCCTATCGCGATAGCCGCACCGACGGCATGATGGCCAGAGCGATGGAACAGCTTGGCAAAGGCAACATTTATCGCCGCAGCGGCATTCAGTTTCTGCCATTCAACACCCTGTATCAGCTACGCGCGCTGGTTGAGCAACAGCCGGAGCTGGTTGCACAGGCTGCCCACGCACTGCTGATCCCTGACTATTTCAGCTACCGCCTGACCGGCAAGATGAACTGGGAATACACCAACGCGACCACCACGCAATTGGTGAATATCGAAAGCGATAACTGGGATGAAGACCTGCTCAACTGGACGGGCGCACCGGCGTCCTGGTTTGGCACGCCGACGCATCCGGGCAATGTTATCGGCCAGTGGGTTTGCCCGCAGGGGAATGATATTCCGGTCGTCGCGGTGGCAAGCCACGATACCGCCAGCGCGGTGATCGCCTCGCCGCTTGCCAGCGCCGATGCGGCTTATCTCTCTTCCGGCACCTGGTCGCTGATGGGGTTTGAAAGTAAAACGCCGTACACCAGCGAGCAAGCGCAGCGCGCCAACATCACCAATGAAGGCGGTGCAGAAGGGCGTTATCGGGTGCTGAAAAACATTATGGGGCTGTGGCTGCTGCAACGCGTGTTGAAAGAACAGGAAGTGCGCGACCTGCCCACGCTGATTGCGAAAACCGAGGCACTGCCAGCCTGCCGCTGCCTGATTAACCCGAACGACGATCGCTTTATTAATCCAGAACATATGAGCGCTGAAATTCAGGCCGCTTGTCGCGAAACGGGCCAGCCGATCCCGACCAGAGCCGCTGAACTGGCGCGCTGCATTTTCGATAGCCTGGCGCTGTTGTACGCCGAAGTTTTACGTGAGCTAACGGCGCTTCGCGGCAAGCCATTCAGCCAACTGCACATTGTGGGCGGCGGCTGCCAGAACCAACTGCTCAATCAACTGTGCGCCGATGCCTGTGGCATTACGGTAGTCGCTGGCCCGATAGAAGCCTCTACCCTCGGCAATATCGGTATTCAGCTTATGACGCTGGATGAGCTGGCCAACGTTGACGAATTCCGCAAGGTGGTGACCCACAACTATGGTCTTACCACCTTCACCCCTAACCCAGACCATGAAATTGCCCGCTACGTTGCGCAGTTTCAGGCACCACGACAGACAAAGGAGCTTTGCGCATGACCACTCAAATTGAACAAGCCTGGGAACTCGCGAAACAACGCTATTCCGCCGTCGGCATCGACGTCGAAAAGGCGTTGCAGCAGTTGAATCGCTTACCGGTATCCATGCACTGCTGGCAGGGCGATGATGTCGCGGGTTTTGAAAATCCAGAAGGCAATTTGACAGGTGGGATTCAGGCGACCGGCAACTATCCGGGCAAAGCGCGTAATGCCACCGAGCTGCGTGCCGACCTGGAACAGGCACTAAGCCTGATTCCTGGGCCAAAACGCCTGAACCTGCACGCGATTTATCTGGAGTCTGAAACCCCAGTTGCGCGTAACGAAATCAAACCAGAGCACTTCAAAAACTGGGTTGAGTGGGCGAAGGAACATCATCTCGGCCTCGACTTTAACCCGTCTTGCTTCTCGCATCCGCTGAGTGCCGATGGCTTTACGCTGTCTCACGCAAATCCAGAAATCCGCCAGTTCTGGATTGACCACTGCAAAGCCAGCCGTCGCATTTCGGCCTACTTTGGCGAGCAGTTGGGCACGCCGTCAGTGATGAACATCTGGATCCCAGATGGCATGAAAGACGTGACCGTTGACCGTTTAGCGCCGCGCCAGCGTCTGGCTGCCGCGCTGGATGAAGTGATCAGCGAAAAACTGGACCCGGCACACCACATTGATGCCGTAGAGAGCAAGCTGTTCGGCATTGGTGCAGAAAGCTACACCGTGGGTTCCAACGAATTTTATATGGGTTACGCCACCAGCCGCCAAACCGCACTGTGCCTGGATGCGGGCCACTTCCACCCAACGGAAGTTATCTCCGACAAGATCTCCGCCGCCATGCTGTACGTGCCGCGTCTGCTGCTGCACGTCAGCCGCCCGGTGCGCTGGGATAGCGACCACGTTGTCCTGCTGGACGACGAAACACAGGCGATTGCGAGCGAAATCATTCGCCACGACCTGTTCGACCGCGTGCATATCGGCCTCGATTTCTTCGATGCCTCTATCAACCGTATCGCGGCATGGGTTATCGGAACCCGCAACATGAAAAAAGCGCTGCTGCGCGCACTGCTGGAGCCAACCGCTCAACTGCGTGAACTGGAAGAATCCGGCGACTACACCGCACGTCTGGCGCTGCTGGAAGAACAGAAATGCCTGCCGTGGCAAGCGGTGTGGGAAATGTACTGCCAGCGCAATGACACTCCAGCGGGTAGCCAGTGGCTGGAAAACGTGCGCGCGTATGAAAAAGAGATTTTGAGCAAACGTAGCTAACCGTGGCGCCAGCCTTGTAGGCCGGATAAGACGCCTCGCGTCGCCATCCGGCAATGAATGAAACACGATTGCCGGATGGCGCTTCGCTTATCCGGCCTACGTAAGACCCGATAACGTTCGGGCAATAAACAGGAACACCGAACATGCAAAACATTACTGATTCCTGGTTTGTCCAGGGGATGATCAAAGCCACTTCCGATGCGTGGCTGAAAGGCTGGGACGAACGTAACGGCGGCAACCTGACGCTGCGCCTTGATGATGCAGATATTGCGCCATACACCGCTGATTTCCACGCGAAACCGCGCTATATCGCCCTGAGCCAACCGATGCCAATGCTGGCAAACACGCCGTTTATCGTGACCGGTTCCGGCAAATTCTTCCGCAACGTGCAGATTGAGCCTTCCGCCAACCTCGGCGTAGTGAAAATCGATAGCGACGGTGCGGGTTATCATATCCTGTGGGGCCTGACCGACGAAGCCGTCCCAACCTCCGAGCTGCCAGCGCACTTCTTATCACACTGCGAGCGTATCAAAGCCACTAACGGCAAAGACCGCGTGATCATGCACTGCCACGCGACCAACCTGATTGCCCTGACCTACGTTCTGGAAAACAACACCGCGCTGATTACCCGCAAACTGTGGGAAGGCAGCACCGAGTGCCTGGTGGTGTTCCCGGACGGTGTTGGCATTCTGCCGTGGATGGTTCCGGGAACCGACGGAATCGGCGAGGCGACCGCCGTTGAAATGCAGAAACACGCGCTGGTGCTATGGCCGTTCCACGGCGTTTTCGGCAGCGGCCCTACGCTTGACGAAGCTTTCGGCCTGATTGATACCGCCGAAAAATCCGCAGAAATCCTGGTCAAAGTCTACTCGATGGGCGGCATGAAGCAGACCATCTCTCGCGACGAGTTGATTGCGCTTGGCAAACGCTTCGGCGTCACCCCACTCGCCAGCGCCCTCGCGCTGTAATCTATCCGCTCACGCCCGGCGACACAGCCTGTCGCCGGACATAGAGCTTTCATTTTAAGGAGAAATATCATGAGCTTTATGTTGGCGCTTCCCAAAATCAGCCTGCACGGCGCGGGCGCGATTACCGATATGGTCAATCTGGTAGCCAATAAGCAGTGGGGCAAAGCCCTGGTGGTGACGGACGGGCAACTGGTGAAGCTGGGCCTGCTGGATAGCCTGTTTACTGCGCTGGACGCGCATAAAATGCCTTATCACCTGTTCGATGAGGTATTCCCGAACCCAACCGAAGAGCTGGTGCAAAAAGGCTTTGCCGCGTATCAGGCGGAAAAATGCGACTACATCATCGCCTTCGGTGGCGGTAGCCCAATCGACACCGCAAAAGCGATTAAAATTCTGACCGCCAACCCTGGCCCGTCTACCGCCTATTCCGGCGTCGGCAAAGTGGTTAACGCGGGCGTGCATCTGGTGGCAATCAACACCACCGCAGGCACAGCCGCTGAAATGACCAGCAACGCCGTCATCATTGATACCGCGCGCCAGGTAAAAGAAGTGATTATCGATGCCAATATCATCCCGGATATCGCCGTGGACGATGCCAGCGTCATGCTGGATATCCCCGCTTCTGTGACCGCTGCAACCGGTATGGACGCCTTAACTCACGCCGTTGAAGCGTATGTTTCCGTGGGCGCGCACCCATTAACCGACGCCAACGCGCTGGAAGCGATTCGCCTGATAAACCTGTGGCTACCAGAAGCTGTGGACAATGGGCACAACCTGGAAGCGCGCGAGCAAATGGCATTTGGTCAGTATCTGGCGGGCATGGCGTTCAACAGCGCGGGCCTGGGTTTGGTACACGCATTAGCCCATCAGCCGGGTGCTACGCATAACCTGCCGCACGGCGTCTGTAATGCAATTTTGCTGCCCGTGATTGAAAACTTTAACCGCCCGAATGCGGTTGCGCGTTTTGCACGTATCGCGCAGGCGATGGGCGTCGATACACGTAATATGAGCGATGAAGCCGCAAGCGTCGAAGCGATTAACGCTATCCGTAAGCTCAGCGCTCGCGTTGGGATCCCTGAAGGTTTCGCAAAACTGGGCATCACCAAAGACGATATCGAAGGATGGCTGGATAAAGCGCTGGCTGACCCTTGCGCCCCTTGCAACCCACGTACAGCCAGCCGTGATGAAGTTCGAGCGCTGTACCTGGAGGCGTTATGATCCGCAAAGCCTTTGTGATGCAGGTGAACCCTGATGCACACGAAGAGTATCAGCGTCGTCATAACCCAATCTGGCCAGAACTGGAGGCGGTACTGAAATCTCATGGCGCGCACCATTACGCTATTTATCTCGATAAAGAACGTAACCTGCTGTTCGCAACCGTTGAGATTGAGTCAGAAGAACGCTGGAACGCAGTAGCCAATACGGAAGTGTGCCAGCGTTGGTGGAAACACATGGCGGATGTCATGCCTGCAAACCCCGACAATAGCCCGGTAAGCACCGAGTTAAAAGCCGTGTTTTATCTGGACTAAACCCCGTAAACCCCCGGCGGATATGCGCTGGGGGTTTACAGCATCATGCTCCGCCCCCTTTTGTCTCGAATGCGTTTTCACCTTCTTTCTCTCATTTTTAGACCTTTCTCCCATTTTCCAAAAAACTCACCATAAACGTTCCCTCGGTCATTGAAACCCTATCCCTTTGTGCTAACGTCGCTCGAACTGGCATATGCCAGTTATAACAATGGAGCACGGACAGCATGAAGACACTAAAAGTAGTGACCCTGGGCGGGGGTTCTGGCTATACCCCTGAGCTTATTGATGGTTTTATTCGCCGTCACGGAGAGTTACCGGTTAGCGAATATTGGCTCGTCGATATTGAGGCAGGCAAAGAGAAACTCGACGTTGTCGGCGCGCTGGCTCAGCGAATGGTCAAAAAAGCCGGTATTGATATGGTTGTCCATCTCACTACCGACCTGGATAAGGCGCTGGATGGCGCTGATTTTGTCACGACGCAAATTCGTGTGGGCCAGTTGGCGGCTCGTATTCAGGATGAAAAAATCCCCCTGCGCTACGGGGTGCTCGGCCAGGAAACGACCGGCCCAGGCGGCTTTATGAAAGCACAGCGCACTATCCCCGCATTGCTGGAGGTGTGCAAAAAAATGGAACGCCTGTGCCCGGACGCCTGGCTTATCAACTTTACCAATCCCGCTGGGATCGTAACGGAAGCTATCGCAAAATATAGCCCTATAAAATCATTGGGTATTTGCAGCGGTGCTAACAGCATGATGCGCGATATTGCCGGTGCTTACGGTGTGGAACGAGACGATGTATACGCGCGCATCATGGGGCTAAACCATCTTATTTTTGCCGACCAAATTGCGGTTAATGGTCAGGATCTCACTGACGATTTTATTGAGAAGCTCGCGCAAGGCGTCGGCGCGAATAAGCTGAAAAATATCCCCGATCTCGGTTTACCCGCTGACTTTATTCGCTCGCTAAAACTTTACCCCCTCTCCTATCTGAAATACTTCTACCTGAACCGAGAAATGGTAGAGCATGAAATCGCTGAACTTCAGCATGGCGGAACGCGAGGTGAGCAGTCACTGGTCATTGAAAAATCGCTTTTTGAGCTTTATCGCGACCCTTCGCTGTGCGAAAAACCTGCGGCGCTTTCCGCGCGCGGCGGCGCTCTTTATTCCGATACAGCCTGTTCAATTATCAGTTCGATTTACAATAATAAGCAGGAAATACATGTAGTAAACATTCCAAACCGGGGAACGACACCTGACCTACCTGATGAGGCCGTTATTGAAACCAATGCGGTAATTGATAGCCGTGGCGCGCACCCATTGGCATATGGCCGCCTGCCCGTGGCGGTTAGAGGGCTAATTCAGAGCGTAAAAGCCTTTGAGGAATTAACGGTTGAAGCCGCTATCACAGGGAATAAACAGACGGCGCTGCTCGCGCTGGCATCACATCCATTAGTCCCTTCCGTCGATATCGCAGAAAAGATTCTTAATGATTATCTGGCCGCTAATCGCGACTATTTACCACAATATCGGTAATCCCTCTCTGAATTGCAGACTAAGGATAGTGCCATGATAAAGTTCTTAGAACGTCAAGTTGTCCCTATTTTAATTAAAGTAGGTGAGAATACGATTCTGGTTGCAGTACGTAATGGGATTACCTACACATTACCTTTTATTATTGCTGGCAGTATTTTTCTTATTATCGCCAACCTGCCTATTCCAGGATGGAGTGAGTTTTTAGGTGATTTCAGTCATACCCTCAGCGTCCCGGTCAGCGTGACTTTTGGCG
This sequence comes from Kluyvera fluvialis, assembly GCF_059725275.1. Taxonomy (NCBI): domain Bacteria; kingdom Pseudomonadati; phylum Pseudomonadota; class Gammaproteobacteria; order Enterobacterales; family Enterobacteriaceae; genus Kluyvera; species Kluyvera fluvialis. The sequence continues at coordinate 4,850,094 of NZ_AP046142.1, forward strand.
CTATCGGGCTTATCTCAGCCATTGGTATCAGCTATAGCCTGGCAAAACAGTTATCGCTGGATGGTTTAAGCTGTACTTGTATCACCGTTGCTGTGTTCTTAATGGCGCAACTCGATAGCCAATGGAAAATCAACGTGGATAACTTTGGTGCTTCCGGCCTGTTTTCCGCCATCATTCTTTCTATCGCGACGGTCTATATTGTCCGGTTTTTTATCGTTCATAAGATTTACATAAAATTGCCTGAAAGCGTTCCGCCTGCGGTACTGCAATCGTTTATCAGCCTGATTCCCGCCGTTGTATGCCTGGTATTGATTTGGTTTATCCGCGTGATTTTGGATTTTGATATCAATGCTTTTTTTACGCTGATCCTCAGCCCGTTGGTCACAGGGCTTGATACCCTTCCGGGCATGTTGCTACTGGTTTTTTTAATCTCACTATTGTGGTGCTGCGGTATTCATGGAACCAACGTTCTCTCCGGTATCACAAGCCCGATTTTTTTGAAGTTTATTGCTGAAAACACCGAGGCTTTTTTAGCTCATCAACCCATTCCCCATATAACGGCTGAAGGGTTTTATAACTTCTTTATCTGCTCTGGCGGTTCTGGGGCGACGATGGGGCTTGTACTGGCGATGATGATATCTAAAAGTCGTTATTATAAATCGTTGGGTCGGATGTCTATCACACCGGCAATTTTTTGCATCAATGAACCCGTTATTTTTGGCGTTCCTATGGTGCTCAACCCACTAATGATGTTGCCGTTAATTATCACCCCGATGGTGCTTTGCACCTGCTCTTATTTGCTGATGGACTTTAATATTATTGCTCGCCCGGTGTTCCAGATCCCGTGGACAATGCCGCCGATTCTGAACGCCTATTTCGCAACGGCAGGTAACATTCCTGCGGCGATATGGTCTGGTTGCATGGTCATTATCTCAACGATTATCTACTTCCCGTTCTTTAAAATGATGGAAAGGAACCAACTAGCGACGGAAGCAGCGGAAGACACTCAGTTGAAGGCGGCGAACGCATAATGCCCGTAGGCATGTAGCCAGCCATGCTACACTAGGCGCGGCTTCACTGTTGGCGATGGAAACACGCCGTAGTGGAGGCGCGCCTTGATCTCTGGATGCCTACGGAAAAACAGAAAATGACTGCCCGCTATATTGAGATTAAAAACAGTATAAAAAACGCCATTCAGGAAAAGAAATACGCCATCGGGGAAAAAATCCCTTCTGAGCGGGATCTCGCAGTGCAATATGGTGTGACCCGAGTCACTTTGCAGAAGGCGATGCATATTCTTGAGCAGGAAGGATTTATTGAGCGGATACACGGCAAGGGAATGTTTGTTTCTCGCAGTCTCCAGGATAATGTTTTTATGCTCAACAATGGAGCCAGTGATTCCATTCTTGGCTTCTCCCGCGAATTTCAACAGCAGGCAAAGGTGACGAGCCGGCTTGTCACTGCGCAAATCGTTCCAGCCCCCGCTTTCGTCTCCCAACACTTAGATCTCACCGCCGAACAGCCGGTGCATTATATTCGCCGCGTTCGTATGATTGATGGCGTTCCGGCGCTGGTCGAAGACTCATGGATTGTGTGTAACGTTATTGATGTCATTGATCGTGTGGTGCTAGAAAATGGCTCGCTCTATGAATACATCGAGCAAAAAACGGGGAAGAAAATTAAATTTTATAATTCGGTAATAGAAGCCGATCTCTTTAATGAAACCCTAGCCGCATTGCTGAATATTTCGCCAGGGAAACCGATGTTAAAAGTGACTGGCGTGACAAAACTCGAAGACGGCACGGCGTTTAACTACTCATGCAGCTACAACCGCGCCGATAAATTTAAAGTTAAAAATAGCTGGGTGGGTAAGTAAAAAACGCCCGTTTACGGGCGTTTTGTAGCGAGCATGATTAGAAGAAATATTTAAAGCGGAGACGAGCGCCGTAGCGGTCATCATCAGAGGAGATTTCCTCATCACTCTGAATTTTAGAGTAATAGGTTCCCAGATAAATATTGAAGTTCTGCATATTCATTACATTCGGGATTAAGTAAGAAGCATGAATGGTATGAATATCGTAAGTCCCTTCGTCCTCGATAATACAACTGTTCTCGCACACTACGCCGCTAAAATCGGTAATCTTGTTACGCGCGAAAATATAGCCAAGTTCGATATTTTTCCACAAAATATTAGTGGCCGCAGTAAAATCTTCTTCGTTAGTGGCATCTAAATAAGCGGTATTCAGGTTAAAGACCACGCCGTTATCCGGGTCGGTTTTTAAACCGTTCCAGGTCATGGTTAAACCGTAGCCCGTACGGTCGGATTGATCGACAAATTCGCCTTTGCTGTTGGTGTAGCCGTAGGCATTGTTAACAACGTTGGATTCCATCGCCGCAGAGAACGAGAGTTCAGTGGCTGGCGACCAGGTAACGACCGGGCGCAGATAAACAACGTTTTTCTCTTTCTCCATCTCACGTCCGTGGTAAGTGCGGCCATCGGTGTTGATGGTGTCACCATCGGCATACATGGTAGTACCGTCTTCAATCAATGAGTTAAGTTCGAAATACCAGTTATCGATATTCTTACTCATTAAGAAGTTACCGCCTGAGTCGGAACGACCACGGCCTTCTTTCATCATATAGATGTAACCCTGGCCATCGGTATAGAGATCGTTGGCGGTATTACCGGAATGCTCTACGAAAGTATCCTGGTTAAGCGGGAACATATCGGCGGCTTCAAAACGACCGACTTTAATTTTCCAGTCATTTTCCTGACCAAAGTTGAACCAGGCATCATCAAGATTCATTTTGCCGTACAGATCGGCCAACGGCTGGATAGAAAAGCCAGCAAACTGGCCGTTATCCATTTTACGTATGCCATCAAAGCCAATCAGAATACGACCATCCATATCCCACTGCTCGGTGGTATTGTCTTCGTTGAGTTTGCTCAGTGTGCCGCGACGACTTTCCGCATCCATGTTAATTTCGACGTCGCCGTAGATTTTCAGGTCACCGTAGCCGCTAAGCTGGAGGTTAGGCGTAGAGATATTTTTCTTCGTCTCATCCGCTGATACCTGACCATTTACCGGTGTATTACCCTGAGCGTCCTTAATTTCTTTAATTTCGGATGCCTGTTGTACTTGTAAAAATTGTACTTGCTGTTCAGCGGTTGTTGCCCGATTTTCTGCTGCTTCCAGACGTGATTCTAACTGTTCCAGGCGTTGCTCCAACGTCAATTTTGTTGTTTTAGCAAAACCTGTATTAGCCACCAACAATAATCCAATTGCTATAGATAATGTCGATTTCTTCATTATTCACTTTCCTTGAAATAAAGAATAACCCGGAACCCCCCTGAGAGATTTCGTGCGCATTTATATAATCGCGATGAATCTTTTTTATAATCAAATCACTAAGAGAAATGCTTAATTAGAGAAAGTACATTCCATAGCAGGCTTCAGAAGATTAGCTAATAAACATTAGTGCGTAAATAAGCACATATTGATAATCGTGAGCGAGGTAACACTGAAAAGAGATAATATCTAAGGAAATAAATATTTTATATAATAATGAATTTAAAATAATAAAATTATATTAGTTAATGAGTATGATTAACATAAATGAGCGCAGTTATTTATATAACTTCGCCCATTGACCTTTAATTCTGTTCGGCAACAAGGATAGCGAATGTATCCGGTTCCAGCGCTTTAAACAGATGTTCTTCATCGGCGGGATAGCAGATGTAATCTCCGGCGTTAAGCTCCTCGGGAGCCGACGTCAACCCCACCAGCGCCCTACCCTGCGTTATCATAATGTGCTCGACCGCTCCGGTAGAATGCGGCTGAGAAACTCTATCTGCGCCCGGTTGGGTCGTCAGCAGATAGATGTCGCGCCGCGCCCCCGGCGGGCAGGTCGCCAGTAGCGTCGCCTGGTAGTTTGCCTGCTCAGAAATCACCTTTGTGCCTTCACCGCGCCGAATCACCTGCGTTTTTTGCGGCTGTGGCTCCAGCAAACGGGCAAAGGGGATATCCAGCGCCACACACAGCGCCCACAGCGTTTCCAGGCTAGGATTACCGTTGCCGGCCTCAAGCTGTGAAAGTGTCGATTTCGCAATACCCGCTCGGCGGGCAACCTCAGTTAAAGAAAGCCCCGTTCTCGTCCGTTCACGCACCAGGCTTTTGGCAATCACGTTGATTGGCTGTGTCATACACAACTCCATCGTTTTATATACCGAACGAAGCGTTCGGCTTGAACTGCTATAATGATTCGTTCATTATAATGGAAATATCGTTCGATATGGCAAATTTACATGTCACTAAAAATGTTCTCCTGCCTGAGTGGCAGCACCGTTAAGGCGATTTTCCTCGTCTGCCTGGCCGTCGGCGTGGTGGGCGTCTCCTATGGTTCGCTGGCAATGGCTTATGGCTTCCCGCTGTGGGTTCCACTGCTGCTTTCCGTCTCCGTACTGGCGGGCGCGTCTGAATTTATGTTTATCGGCATTGTCGCCAGCGGCGGTAATCCTCTGGCGGCAGCGGCTGCCGGTTTATTGGTTAACGCGCGGCACATTCCGTTTGGCGTCACGGTGCGAGACCTGGTGGGTCGCCGCGCCGCGAGTTTTATCGGCTGCCATATTATGAATGATGAAAGCGTGGTGTTTGGGTTGTCGCAACCAACGCCAGAGCAACGCAAAGCCGCATTTTGGCTATGTGGAATGGGCGTGGCTCTCTTCTGGCCGCTGGGCACGCTGTTCGGCGCGGCGGTGGGTAAACTGTTGCCAGCCCCGGAAACCATTGGTCTGGACGCGGTTTTCCCCGCCATTTTATTGGCGCTGGTGATCCCGGCCTTTAAAAAACGTACCACGTTGATTCGCGCCTGTAGCGGTGCGGCGCTGTCGCTCGCCACCGTACCGTTTGCCCCTGTCGGCCTACCGGTACTGCTGTCGCTGTTCGGCCTGCTGGCGAGGAAAAAATAATGGCTGATATCACGCTGATTATTGTGGGCATCGCCATTCTGTCGGTCGGGACGTATCTGATGCGTTTAGGCGGGGCAAAACTGGGGAGCCGTTTAGCCTTCTCCGAGCGCTCTCAGGCGCTGTTGTCGGATGCCGCCACGGTGCTGTTATTTTCCGTCGCATTAGCAACCACCTTCTATGAAGGCGAACATTTTGCTGGCATGGCGCGCGTGCTGGGCGTGGGTTTTGCCCTTTTCCTTGCCTGGCGGAAAGCGCCGTTGATTGTGGTGATTATCGCTGCGGCGATCGCCACCGCACTGCTTCGTCTGGCCGGTATAAACTAAAAAAGCGCCCCTGGGGCGCTCTTTCGACAGTGACTCGCGAGTTATTTATTCAGCTCTGCGGTCATGTGTACGCGGTTACCGCTGTAAGCCTGGGTAATTTTGTAAGAACTTGCGCCAGCCTGTTCTGCCTGTGCAGCAATTTTGGCTTCTGCACCATCAATAGTTGAGGCCGTTGCGGTAACGGTTTGTGCGGCGAAAGAACCAAAAGAAGCGGAGAGAGCGATAACTGCGACAAAAGTTTTGATGTTGTTCATGATATAAACCCTTTAAGTTAGTTGTTTAGATAAGGCGCTTTGCCTTGATGAGATAAATAATAGCCCTCATCTCGCACAACAAAAAGCGGAAGGATTTGCTCCAGTTATTCAAAATAATTGATTCATATCTCCGGCGTTATATTTCACTTTATCTCCCGATAGCAAAATGAGGCTTTCGCCACAAAGCGCGCATATGCTTAGCGCGCAAAATGTCACTAAACGCTGACATATTGCCGCTCATCTCTTCACCGCCTCGCCGTTAAACTCGATCCAACGCGTTTTTAACGGAGTGTCACCATGACGGCCCTTACAGCAAGCTGCATTGATCTGGCTATTTCGGGAAATAGCCCTTATTCCATCCTCAAACAACTCTCGGAGATGGCGTTTCAAAACGGCTATATCACCGACAAACATCAATTCCTGCAAACCCTGCTGATGCGCGAGAAATTGCACTCCACCGGCTTTGGCTCTGGCGTCGCCGTTCCCCACGGCAAGAGCGACTGTGTCAAACAGCCGTTTGTGTTATTTGCGCGAAAAAGCCAGCTCGTGGACTGGAAAGCCAGCGATGGCGAAGCCGTTAACTGCTGGATTTGCCTCGGCGTTCCGCAAGCGGGAGAAGATTCACAGGTCAAAATCATCGGCACGCTGTGTCGCAAAATTATTCACCAGGAATTTATTCAGCAGCTAAAACAAGGCGATGCCGACCAGGTGCTCGCTTTACTAAATCAGACTCTCACCTCATAAGGAGGCGATCATGGAGTCATCCTTACGTTTAGTGGCAATCACCAACTGTCCGGCGGGTATTGCTCACACCTACATGGTGGCAGAAGCGCTGGAGCAAAAAGCACGCTCGCTTGGTCACAGCATTAAAGTAGAAACTCAAGGTTCAAGCGGCGTCGAAAACCGCCTGAGTAACGAGGAAATAGCCGCCGCCGATTACGTCATTCTGGCGACCGGGCGAGGGTTAAGCGCGGAAGACCGGGCGCGGTTTGCAGGCAAAAAAGTGTATGAGATAGCCATTTCGCAAGCCCTGAAAAATATCGACCAGATCTTCACGCAATTACCTTCACATTCACAGCTTTTTGCCGCCGATAGCGGCGTTAAGCTGGGCCAGCAAGAGGTACAACAGGGTAGCGTGATGAGCCACCTGATGGCGGGTGTCTCGGCAGCGCTGCCCTTTGTTATCGGCGGCGGTATTCTGGTCGCCCTGGCCAATATGTTGGTGCAATTCGGTTTACCTTATACCGACATGTCGAAAGGTGCGCCGTCGTTTACGTGGGTTATCGAGTCCATCGGGTATCTGGGCTTCACCTTTATGATCCCGATTATGGGCGGCTATATCGCCTGGTCTATCGGCGATAAACCGGCATTCGCACCCGCTTTTTTGGTGTGTTATCTGGCGAACGATAAAGGGCTACTGGGCACGCAGTCTGGCGCGGGTTTTCTCGGCGCGGTCATTCTGGGGCTGGCGATCGGTTATTTTGTTCTGCATTTTCGCAAAGTGAAACTCGGCAAAGCGCTGCAACCGCTGTTAGGCTCGATGCTGATCCCGTTTGTGACACTGCTGGTCTTTGGCGTACTGACCTATTACGTCATCGGCCCTGTAATGTCCGACATTATGGGCGGGCTGCTGCACTTCCTGAATACCATTCCACCGTCAATGAAAATGGGCGCGGCGTTTCTTGTCGGCGCAATGTTGGCGTTCGATATGGGCGGGCCTATCAATAAAACCGCCTGGTTCTTCTGCTTCTCACTACTGGAAAAACATATCTATGACTGGTACGCCATCGTCGGCGTAGTGGCGCTGATGCCGCCTGTCGCAGCCGGTATCGCTACTTATCTAGCGCCTAAGCTGTTCACCCAGCAGGAAAAATCTGCCGCCAGCAGCGCGATTGTGGTTGGTGCTACGGTGGCGACGGAACCCGCCATTCCCTATGCGTTAGCCGCGCCGCTGCCAATGATTACCGCTAATACGCTGTCAGGCGGCGTCACCGGTATGTTGGTTATCGCTTTTGGAATCAAACGGCTCGCGCCAGGTTTAGGTATCTTTGACCCGCTGATTGGCCTGATGTCTCCGGTAGGCTCATTTTATCTGGTGCTGGCGATAGGTCTGGCGCTCAACATTTCGTTAATCATCATTCTGAAAGGATTGTGGCTCAAACGTAAAGCCGCACAGCAGGAGCTTGCCCATGAACATTAAGTTACTTCAACAGTTATGCGAAGCCAGCGCCGTCAGTGGCGATGAACAGGAAGTGCGCACTCTTCTCATCAATACGCTGGAGCCATGCGTTGATGAAATCACCTTTGACGGCCTGGGCAGTTTTGTTGCCCGTAAAGGCCATCAGGGGCCAAAAGTTGCAGTGGTTGGGCATATGGATGAAGTCGGCTTTATGGTTACGCATATCGACGAGAGCGGTTTTCTGCGCTTCACAACCATTGGCAGTTGGTGGAGCCAGTCGATGCTCAACCATCGGGTCACCGTCCGTACTCGCAAGGGAGAGAAAATTCCAGGGGTAATCGGCTCCGTAGCGCCTCATGCTTTAACGGAAAAACAGAAGCAGCAGCCGCTGACGTTTGACGAAATGTTCATTGATATTGGCGCGAGCAGCCGCCAGGAGGTGAAAACTCGCGGTATTGAGATTGGCGATTTCATCAGCCCGGAAGCGAACTTTGCCCGCTGGGGGGAAGATAAAATCATCGGCAAAGCGTTGGATAACCGTGTCGGCTGCGCCCTGATGGCAGAGCTTTTACAAACGGTCGATAACCCTAACATCACCCTGTACGGCGTCGGCAGCGTGGAAGAAGAGGTTGGGCTACGCGGGGCGCAAACCTCAGCGGAGCATATCAAACCCGACGTGGTTATCGTGCTGGATACCGCCGTCGCGGGCGATGTGCCGGGTATCGATAATATAAAATATCCGCTGAAACTGGGCGATGGGCCGGGGCTAATGCTGTTTGATAAGCGCTATTTCCCCAATCAGCCGCTGGTTGCCGCACTGAGAAAAATAGCTGAAAACCAGCACCTGCCGTTGCAGTTCAGCACCATGAAAACCGGCGCAACGGACGGCGGGCGCTACAACGTAATGGGCGGCGGGCGGCCTGTGGTCGCGCTATGCCTGCCAACCCGCTACCTGCACGCCAACAGCGGCATGATCTCCAAAACGGATTACGACACCTTATTTGCGCTGATACGCGAGTTATTAAACTCACTGACCGCAGAGCATGTCGGCGCATTAACTGATTTTCGCCAGGTGTCCTGATGCTGAATGAACGCCAGTTAAAACTTGTCGATATTCTGGAACAGCAGCCCAGCCCGCTGAGCGAGCTGGCGCGGCAAACTGGCGTTTCGAGCCGTACCATTCTGCGTGATATTGATTATCTCAATTTCACGCTGAGCGGTAAGGCACGTATTCATCCCACGGGTAACGCGGGTTATCAGCTAAAAATTATCGACCGGCGCAGCTATTTCCAGCTTTTACAGCGCCATGATAATGATGATCGGTTGCTGGCGTTGTTGTTACTCAACGCCTTTACCCCACGCGTGCAGCTCGCGTCGGCGTTAAACTTGCCCGAAGTCTGGGTAACGGAGAGGCTGGCGCGGCTAAAACAGCGCTATGAACGGGCGTTTTGTATTGCGAGCCGCCCTGGCGTCGGCCATTTTATTGACGAGCCGGAGCAAAAACGCATTATCCTGCTGGCAAATCTGCTAAAAAAAGATCCGTACCTGCTCCCCCTGCCCGGTATTTCGCGAGATAACATTCAGCAACTGCACACCGCATGTGGCGCTATCGACACGTTTTCGCCGATGCCCGGCGAATATCTGGCGAGCCTGGTGTTAGCCGTTTATGCCCTGCGAAACCAGCTCACCGTTCAATGGCCGGAGTGCCCGCTGGCAACGCTAAAAAACGCCGTAGAACAGGCGGGGATTTATTTAGCGGATAGCGCATTCAGAACCCTTCTCGGGTTAATCGAAAAACAGCAGCAGCAAACCAAAGCGATATCCAGCAAGGTGGTGGTTTCATTACTGCAAAATATCCCCAGCGTCACCTCGCTAAACATTATTGACGCGCAATTGGTCGAAAATATCACCGGGCATTTACTCCGCTGCGTCGCCGCGCCCATTTGGTTGCCGGAACACCGGCAAAACAGCATGAATAACCTGAAAGCCGCCTGGCCTGCGGCTTTTGATATGAGCCTGCGCTTTATTGCCCTACTGCGCGAAAAACTCGATATTCCGCTCTTTGATAGTGACCTTATCGGGCTGTATTTCGCCTGCGCGCTGGAGCGGCATCAAAATGAACGCCAACCGATCATCTTATTGTCAGACCAAAATGCCATCGCCACGATTAACCAACTGGCCATCGAGCGAGATGTCTTAAATTGCCGGGTGATGATTGCGCGCAGTCCAAAAGAGGTGGCGGCAATTAGTCAGGAAGTCGAGCCGCTATTAATCATCAACAACAGCCACTATTTACTCGATGAGTCGGTGAAAAATATTCTCACCATCAAAAATATCATAACCACGGCAGGCACGGAGCAAATCAAAAGTTTTCTGGCGACGGCATTTATTCGTCATCAGCCGGAACGTTTCTTTTCCAGGCCCGGTAGCTTTCACTACCAAAATACGCCGGGGGAAGCGTGGCAACACATCACGGAAAATATCTGCGCACAGCTTGTAGCGCAGAATCATCTCACTCAGGATGAAGCGCAGCGTATTTGTGCGCGCGAGAACGAAGGTGAGAATCTCATCGTCAACCGGCTGGCTATTCCCCATTGCTGGAGCGAACAAGAGCACCGTTTTCGCGGCTTTTTGATCACCCTGTCTCTCGCCGTACAGGTAAATAACGAAACCGTCAGCCATATTCTGGTCGCCTGTGCCGCCGCTGATGCCCGCCATGAATTAAAAGTATTCAGTTATTTAGCCGACGTGCTGTGCCGCCAGTCTGCTGAAACAATAAGTGGCCTGACGGGATATGACGCCTTTATCACGCTCCTCAAGCAATAATAAAGCACCTGACGGTGCTTTACTGTACTTGCATGGCTATCCATGTATTTAGCGCTTCAAGGTCTAACGGTTTTTGCTGATCAACCCTGAACACCTCGCCTAGCTGCATAGGCTCAGCTTGTTCAGCCAGCAGCGCCAGCTCCGGTAAATACTCCTCTCCGGGATGCCCAGGCCGACGCTGTGCTAAGCGCTGCGCATAACGAAAGACCGCCATTTCTGGAGTGATCTGGTTCCAGACTTCGATAACCTTCTCCACGCCCGCCCGTTGTACTAAAGACTGCAAAGTCTCTTTTGGCTGAAAACCAAACCAGGCATCCAGTAACCAAACACAACTGGCGGGAGATTGACCCACAATTGACCACATAACCTCATAAGCCGCACAGCCTAACTGGCGATTCAACGCGCGGTCTATTTCTGTAAAACGCGCCATAAAAGGTTCCTTGATACCGTCAATTGTCAGCAGCGGCAGGTTAAAAGTCTCCGAGAGTTGCTGTGTTATCGTGCTCTTTCCCGATGCAGGTATACCGTTAATTAAAATGACCGTTTTACACTCTGGCGTAAGGTGTCTTTTCATAGCAATGCAACCACCTCCTCTCTGGAACTCGCCGTTCTCAATTTCGCCATCCGCTCGTTGTTATCAAGCAGTGCGACAATGGCGCGAATCCCCTCTTCAATGTGTGAATTACTGTCCTCGGCGCCAAACATAATCACAATATCGGCGGCTTCGCTATCCGCAAACTGAATAGGTTTATCCAATAACACCAGGCTGAAGCAGTTGCGTATCACGCCACATTCTGGGCGAGCATGAGGAATAGCGATACCCTCATCAAAAACGTAATACGCGCCGTGGCTGAGCGTATTATCAATAACCGCCTGGCCGTATTCTGCGGATATATACCCCTTTGCGATCAGTGGGCTGGCAGCCAACTGAATCACTTTTTGCCAGTCAGATTCCTTAACGCCGACCTGAATTGCATCGGCTTCAATGAGAAGATCTTTTATCGTCATTATCCCTCCCTAAATATTACGACGAATAATATTGCGTAACTCATCAATGCGAATAAATAGAGAATCAATTTTGTGTCGATGCGTTTGGCTTTTGGCATAAACCGGCAACGCTCGATTATAGGTCAACATTAATGCTTTCTGGATTCCACTATTTCCCGGATTGCCCTGTAATTCAACTTCCTGCCTGGCTATTTCTTCCGCCAACAGATGGGACTGTTCATCATAATTCTGTGACGGTTCGTCATCTTTTTTCCACAACGTTTTTAAAGATTTAAACATAGCAACCCCTCCTGATGAACTACAGGACAACGGATATTTATTAAGAGAATAAAAGTTATTTAAATAGCGCTATTTTTTCCATTAATACATGCGCAACGGCATTATTTGCCGGAATTAAAAACTTCCGCACACTGTCATTCACTTTCCCCTTTTCAAAGGTGGTCTTACACTGGTCAACCCACTGTACGTTCATTTCAGTACCAACATTCACTTTGTTAATACCTTCAGTGACCGCTTGTCGCATATCTTCGTCGCTAACCCCCGTACCACCATGCAGGACTAAAGGTACACCGGTTGCATCACTAATCTCTTTTAGCCGCTGATGCTGTATTCTGGCTTTACCGGTATACAGACCATGCACCGTGCCCACAGAAACGGCCAACATATCGACCTGAGTTTCATCAACAAAACGTTTCGCATCTTCAACCGTCGTAAAACAGATATCCTCTGCCGCTACGGCCTTGCCATCCTCTGAGCCGCCAATGGCCCCAAGTTCACCTTCAACGGTGATATTTCTCGGCCTTGCCATTTCAACGACAATTCTCGTGTTGCCAATATTCTCATCCAGTTCCAGATGAGAACCATCGTACATTACAGACGAAAACCCAGCGTCCATTGCCGTTTTAATGGCGTTAATATCAGAGCAGTGATCCAGGTGCAGGCATGTTGGTACATTTTCACTTTCTGCCAATGAGCAAACTGCATCAACCAATAAGCGATATCCTAAATATTCAGCCGTGCCCGTTGAGATCTGAATCATTAATGGGCTATGACTCTCTTTTGCTGCTTTAAAAAAGGCAGGAAGCATTTCAATACAGTGTAAATTGAATGACCCAATGGCCTTAAAATTTCTTTCCTGAGCAATTTTCAAGATATCGTTGAAATTATACAGACTCATGAATATTTTCCCCTTGCGGCTTAGTTGATTTTGCGTTGACGAACCATGTCAGTGCGGCGACAAAAACAATAAATAATGCGACGAATAACCAGTTATTTTGGAAGGCATGACCTAATACAAGCCCAGAGCTAATAACGTCCGAATCGCTAAAGGTGACTCCTGTAAATCCATAGCTTTCGAGCATCGGTACCAGGATAGCCGGAAGAAAGGTAATAAAGAGGCCATGCACGACACCACCAATTACCGCCCCACGACGCCCACCTAGCGCATTGCCAAATACCCCCGCAGTACCGCCCGCAAAAAAGTTAGTGAGCAGGCCAGGAAGAATCATCGCCAATCCAAACATCGGGAAGACCAACATGCCAATAATGGAGCCAACGGTGGTGGCGAGGAATCCCACAATCACCGCGTTAGGGGCATAAGGAAATAATACGGGGCAGTCCAGCGCAGGTTTTGCGTCCGGTACAATACGCATTGCAATTCCCCGAAACGCGGGAACAAGTTCATTGAGCAGTAAACGCACACCACTATAAAGCACGAAGACACCCGCCACGAACTGAATAGATTGCATAAACGCGTACATCAGGTAGTTCACACCATTTGAAAACTGGCCGATATATTCAGGCCCTGCCGCCAGCGCAGGAATGAGATACATCGGCACCATCACCACCGCCATCGCGAGGTAGGTGTCTTGTAGGAATTTAAAATTATCCGGTAATTCGAGATCTTCCGTGGAGCGCGAACCTTTACCCACTACTTTGGCGACTGCCGCTTGTACCAGATAACCGATGGTACAAAAGTGCCCTAGCGCGACATCATCAGAACCGGTAATACGCCTTACCACCGGCTGGGCCAAAGCAGGCATCAGCACCGCCATGACACCGCCAAAAATACCCCCGGTTAAGATCAGCGGTAAACCTGTTAACCCGGCTTTATAGCCAATAACAGCGCCAATGGTTGCCATCCACAGCAGTGCCTGGCCGGTCAGGAAGATATATTTCAGTGGTGTCAGCCGTGCAATAATGATGTTAACGGCAAAAATAACCAGCAACGTTAGCGCGACTTCCGATCCCAATTCACGGTTGGCTAATCCGGCAATAGCAGCCACATCGGTAATGTAGCCCTTCATACCGAATCCCTGAGTAAATATGTCATTCAGGAACGTAAGTGTGGCAACAATAATGTTAATGCCTGCCATCATAATCAAAAAACCAAGCAGGGTTTTAAATGTCCCTTCAACCGTTTTGCCCAGTGATTTTTTCTGTAAAATCAGCCCCAGCATCGCAATAAATGCAACAAGAATAGAGGCCTGGCCAAGCAAATCTTTCACGATAAACTCAACGAAACTATTCATGGTCGGCTACCTGTAGATTACGTTCATTCAAGAATGCGACAATCTTTTTCTCTATTTCGTCTTTGTCCGTGAGTTTATTTAATATCACCACTCGCTTAATTTCTTCTTCACTTGCATCGGCTGTTAATATGTCAGCAAATGTTTTCTGAGTCAGAATCATATCGGATTTAAAAGCTCCGGCTTCAGATACCGTGGTATGTTCGATATGAGCAGGAATCTCTAATTTTTTTAAAACAGCCTTTGCCGTCATTTCAATAGCAAAGCTAGAACCAAGGCCGCAGCCACATACGCAAAGAATTTTCAGCATGTAAGGTCTCCTCAAATAATATTGAGTTGTTTGGCAAGTTTGTAATAGTGTCCTTCAGTATCTACCAGACGTTTTTTCATACTTACTAAATCTATCGGAATAGGTTTGTTACTTGAATTTATAATAATGGCTTTATTTCTCATCCCTGATTGAATGCAGCGAACCACTTCATTAGCCATAATGGTTCCTTGATAAATCTCTTCACAAGTTGGATCGCCATTACGTAATCCGTAGCCAATAATGGTCTTACGAATGCGCACACCAATGCGCGGCTCTAGCTGTTTGATCATCGTATCAATAGCACCCTGGAAACCGGGTGAATATTCTCTGGTGTAGCCTTCAGAGCAAAGAATGACAACACTATTCTGATTTGCCAGTTTTTGCTTAACTCGGCTAGCCAGTTCCTCCAGAGGTATCTGAGACTCCGGGATTAACGCAATATCAGCATTACACTTAATCGCCGACTGTAACGTTAATTCACCGCAGTAGCCGCCCAACATCTCAACCATAAAAACTCGACCCGGTAGCGCTCTACCGGTATTCCTTAGACGAGACACCTCCTTAATAATCTGCTCACAAGCTGTCGAAAAACCGATGGTATAATCACTACCATAGACATCATTATCGATGGTCATCCCGACACCAAAGCAATTTATATCAAACTCGCTCAGGGTATTCAGGAACTGCAAACTACCATCACCCCCCGCCATAATTAAAACATCAATCCGCAATGATTTTATTTTTCTGGCAATAACTTCATACTCACTGCGCTGTAGTTTACGACTGGTACGCCCTGACGTAATCATGGGAATCGATGCAATGGAATAATCGACCAGATCACGCCATGCGGCTTCATGATGATTTTTATCCAACAGCCCCGAAATACCGCCATTGAATAATGTTATGTCAGCATTAGCGAGTTTTGCTATCTGGAAAATAAAGTTATTAATTCCTGACACGTCTCCGCCACTAATAACAATCCCGATTTTCATTTCATGCCCTCGCCGATTCCCGTGTAAATATTTTTCCCTGACTTCAAGCCTCTTATTTGCAACGAAGATCACACAATTGTTATAATTAACGCTCAGTCAAATATTGACGATATCGTTTCAAGGCTATTTTTTGTGATCTGTCACGCATTTTAAAAATGAGATCGAAATAACATTTATTATCAAAACATCTTTATTATCATGGCGTTAATAAACGAAGAAATAACGGTCGTGATTGCGGTAATTTCGCGGAGAAATGTCGATAAGGTGATTGTATGAAAATGCGAGAAATATCACGTTTTTTTAAGCTGGAGAGGAAACAAAGGCGAGAAAAACAGGGAAAATGCTAACTACAGCTATAGCCAAAATAATTAAAGCTGCATATATACTGACCGCAGGCCGGATAAGCGTAGCGCCATCCGGCAATACCACTGCAACGCCTTATCAGGCCTACAGCACCTCACCCGTATCTAGAGCACTGATTAACCGCTGTGGATGGGTATAAATCGTCGCTCTGCCGGGTTTGCAAAAACCGACCAGCGTCAGGTTGCAGCGTTCAGCCACCTCCACCGCTAGCGTAGTGGCCGCAGAGACAGCGAACAGAATCTCAACGCCACACATGGCGGATTTCTGCACCATTTCATAACTGGCACGGCTGGAAACTAACGCCGCGCCTTCCTGCCAGAGTGCGCCCTCTTTGGCTCGGTGGCCGAGTAATTTATCTAACGCAACGTGGCGGCCAACATCTTCATGCCCGCCCACCAGCTCACCCGATGGCATTATCCATGCCGCCGCGTGGGTACAGCCCGTTTCACGTCCCACCGGCTGGACATCATTTAAATGCCGCAGCGCGTTATCAAGATGAGCGAGATTAAAGGTCTGGGTGAAAGGCAGCGGCCTGATGGGCTTGCCGATGTCGTTAAGCTGTTCGACGCCACACACGCCGCAGCCGGTTCGCCCGGCTAGCGCGCGGCGGCGCTCTTTAAGCCCCATAAAACGGCGGCTGGAGAGGTCGATTTGTACTTCAAGGCCGTTGCAGGCTTGCGTGACTTCAATACCGTAAATTTCGCGCGGATGTTCAATAATCCCTTCCGACAGCGAAAAACCGATCGCGAAAGCCTCTAAATCTTTTGGCGTCGCCATCATCACAACGTGAGAGATGCCGTTGTAGACCAACGCAACGGGAATTTCTTCAGCAAGAATATCCGGTGTGGGTTGCATGATTTGTGGCCTTCTGAAGACGGAACGCTCGGCGGAACCAATAAGCTGCGACGATGGTTTGACTTCATCTTTTACATTAAACACGGCAATTACTCTGAACAACAACGGAAAAGGAGAGACGCCTATTCCATCACATTCGGAAGGAATCAGTGCTTATTATGGATCAAGTTTCCGGTCTAATAACACACAATCTTAATCCCCTCAAATTGACTTGTACAAAATTACTGATGAAAATACCCATACTCCCTATGGATTAATCGAATTAACCGCCGCGCCACGACCGTCTTTGTTATGCGCAAAATGCGATCAAAATCACAATTCAATGTTAATACAAAGAAGCTCCATTCACCCATCGTTAACCGCATTAGAACAAGCCTACCGAACTTGTGGTATTCTGAGTCAAAGCCCTTTTGGAACTAAGGGCATCGTGTTATTCAGAATCTTTGTCGTGTTAGCGGCAAAGGAAACTACAAGCAATGACAATGTCGAAACAAGGAGCACCCATGCAGGTCAGCAGAAGGCAGTTCTTTAAGATCTGCGCTGGCGGTATGGCAGGAACCACGGCTGCGGCGCTGGGCTTTGCCCCAAGCATCGCACTGGCGGAGACACGGCAGTATAAGCTGCTGCGCACCCGTGAAACCCGTAACACCTGCACATATTGTTCTGTCGGCTGCGGGCTGTTGATGTACAGCCTCGGCGACGGCGCGAAAAACGCTAAAGCGTCCATTTTCCATATCGAAGGTGACCCGGACCATCCGGTAAACCGTGGCGCTCTGTGCCCGAAAGGTGCAGGTCTGGTGGATTTCATTCACTCCGAAAGCCGCCTGAAATACCCAGAATATCGCGCACCAGGCTCCAATAAATGGCAACAAATCAGTTGGGATGAGGCATTTGACCGCATCGCCAAACTGATGAAAGAAGACCGTGACGCTAACTACGTCGCGCAGAACGCCGAAGGCGTTACCGTTAACCGCTGGCTCTCCACCGGGATGCTGTGTGCATCCGCGTCGAGCAACGAAACCGGCTATTTAACACAAAAATTCTCCCGCGCGCTGGGTATGCTCGCGGTCGATAACCAGGCGCGCGTCTGACACGGACCAACGGTAGCAAGTCTTGCTCCAACATTTGGTCGCGGTGCGATGACCAACCACTGGGTTGATATCAAGAACGCCAACCTTATCGTGGTGATGGGCGGTAATGCCGCTGAAGCTCACCCCGTCGGGTTCCGCTGGGCGATGGAAGCTAAGATACACAACGGCGCGAAGCTGATTGTTATCGATCCTCGTTTCACGCGTACGGCGTCGGTCGCCGATTTCTATGCACCGATTCGTTCCGGTACTGACATTACTTTCCTGTCAGGCGTTATGCTGTACCTGCTGAACAATGAAAAATTCAACCGCGAATACACCGAGGCCTATACCAACGCCAGCTTGATCGTGCGTGAAGATTTTGGCTTTGAAGATGGCCTGTTCACCGGCTATGACGCGGATAAACGCAAGTACGACAAAACCAGCTGGAACTATGAGCTGGATGAAAACGGCTTCGCCAAACGCGATACCACGCTGCAACATCCACGTTGTGTATGGAATCTGCTGAAGCAGCACATTTCCCGTTACACGCCAGATGTTGTCGAAAACATTTGTGGTACGCCGCAAGCTGATTTCCTGAAAGTATGTGAATACATCGCAGAAACAAGCGCTCACGATAAAACGGCGTCGTTCCTGTATGCCCTCGGCTGGACACAGCACTCCATTGGCGCACAAAACATCCGCACCATGGCGATGATCCAGTTGCTGCTCGGCAACATGGGGATGGCGGGCGGCGGCGTGAACGCCCTGCGCGGTCACTCCAACATTCAGGGGCTGACTGACCTGGGCCTGCTGTCACAAAGCCTGCCAGGCTATATGACGCTGCCAAGCGAGAAGCAAACCGACCTGCAAACGTATCTCGCCGCCAACACGCCAAAACCGCTGCTGGATGGCCAGGTGAACTACTGGGGCAACTACCCGAAATTCTTCGTTTCGATGATGAAAGCCTTCTTTGGCGACAAAGCGACGAAAGAAAACGATTGGGGCTTTGATCTGCTGCCGAAGTGGGACAAAGGCTACGACGTTCTGCAATATTTCGAGATGATGAACCAGGGCAAGGTCAACGGCTATATCTGCCAGGGCTTTAACCCGGTTGCGTCGTTCCCGAATAAAAACAAAGTGGTCGCGTCACTGTCGAAACTGAAATTCCTCGTGACCATTGACCCGCTCAATACCGAGACATCAACGTTCTGGCAGAACCACGGCGAGTCGAACGATGTTGACCCATCGCAGATTCAGACTGAAGTTTTCCGTCTGCCATCAACCTGTTTCGCAGAAGAGAACGGTTCTATCGTCAACTCCGGTCGCTGGTTGCAGTGGCACTGGAAAGGCGCGGATGGCCCAGGCGATGCAGTTACCGATGGCGAAATCCTGGCCGGTATCTTCCTGCGCTTGCGCAAGATGTACGCCGAACAGGGCGGCGCAAACCCAGAGCAGGTGTTGAGCATGACGTGGAACTACTCCACGCCGCATGAGCCTGCGTCGGAAGAAGTCGCGATGGAGAGCAACGGTAAAGCGCTGGCCGATATTATCGACCCGGCAACCGGTGCGGTGTTGGTGAAAAAAGGCCAACAGCTCAGCACATTTGCACACCTGCGCGACGACGGTACGACGTCTAGCGGTTGCTGGATTTTCGCCGGTAGCTGGACGCCGGAAGGCAACCAGATGGCACGTCGTGATAACGCCGATCCGTCAGGACTGGGCAATACATTGGGCTGGGCATGGGCGTGGCCGCTGAACCGCCGCATTCTGTATAACCGTGCTTCCGCTGACCCACAGGGCAACCCGTGGGATCCAAAACGCCAACTGCTGAAATGGGATGGCGCGAAATGGGGCGGTGTGGATATACCGGACTACAGCGCCGCCGCGCCAGGCAGCAATGTGGGGCCGTTTATCATGCAGCCGGAAGGGATGGGCCGCCTGTTTGCCCTCGACAAGATGGCAGAAGGGCCGTTCCCGGAACACTACGAGCCGTTTGAAACGCCGCTGGGCACTAACCCGCTGCACCCGAACGTTATCTCCAACCCTGCCGCCCGTATCTTTAAAGGCGACGAAGAAGCGCTGGGTAAAGCCGACAAGTTCCCGTACGTCGGGACAACGTATCGTCTGACCGAGCACTTCCACTACTGGACCAAACATGCGCTGCTTAACGCTATCGCACAGCCGGAACAGTTTGTGGAGATTGGAGAGAAGCTGGCGAATAAACTCGGCATCGCTCATGGCGACACCGTGAAAGTGTCCTCTAACCGTGGCTATATCAAGGCCAAAGCGGTGGTCACCAAACGTATTCGCACGCTGAAAGCCGACGGCAAAGATATCGATACCATCGGTATTCCTATCCACTGGGGCTACGAAGGTGTGGCGAAAAAAGGCTTTATTGCCAACACGTTAACGCCATTCGTCGGTGATGCGAACACGCAAACGCCGGAGTTTAAAGCCTTCCTCGTGAACGTGGAAAAGGTGTAACGGAGACGACCTATGGCTTATCAATCGCAAGACATTATCCGTCGTTCCGCGACTAACGGTTTCACCCCCGCGCCTCAGGCGCGGGATCACCAGCAGGAAGTGGCGAAACTTATCGACGTCACCACCTGTATCGGCTGTAAAGCCTGTCAGGTGGCGTGTTCGGAATGGAACGACATTCGTGATGAAATCGGCAGTAACGTCGGCGTGTACGACAACCCGGCTGATTTAACCGCGAAGTCCTGGACGGTGATGCGCTTCTCGGAAGTGGAGCAAAACGACAAGCTGGAATGGCTTATCCGCAAAGACGGCTGTATGCACTGTGCAGACCCTGGCTGCCTGAAAGCATGTCCGTCAGAAGGGGCTATTATTCAGTATGCCAACGGCATCGTCGATTTCCAGTCTGAGCAGTGCATCGGCTGTGGCTACTGCATCGCGGGCTGCCCGTTCAACGTGCCGCGCCTGAACCCGGAAGACAACCGCGTCTATAAATGTACGCTGTGCGTTGACCGTGTGACGGTGGGACAGGAACCGGCCTGCGTGAAAACGTGCCCGACCGGCGCTATCCACTTTGGTTCGAAAGAGGATATGAAAGTGCTGGCAGGCGAGCGCGTGGCAGAACTGAAAACGCGCGGTTACGATAACGCGGGCTTGTACGATCCGGCGGGCGTTGGCGGTACTCACGTCATGTACGTGTTGCACCACGCCGATAAACCGAATCTGTACCACGGCTTGCCAGAGAACCCAGAAATCAGCGCTACGGTGAAATTCTGGAAAGGTATCTGGAAACCGCTGGCGGCAGTCGGTTTTGCCGCAACGTTTGCAGCAAGTATCTTCCACTACGTCGGTGTCGGCCCGAACCGCGCGGAAGAGGAAGAAGACAACCTGCATGAAGAAAATGACGAGGTGCGCAAATGAAACGACGTGACACCATCGTGCGCTACACCGCGCCGGAACGTATCAACCACTGGATCACCGCCTTCTGCTTTATACTCGCGGCGGTGAGCGGGCTGGGGTTCTTCTTCCCCTCCTTCAACTGGCTGATGCAAATTATGGGCACTCCACAACTGGCGCGTATTCTGCACCCGTTCGTTGGCGTAATCATGTTTGCCTCGTTCATCATCATGTTTTTCCGCTATTGGCATCACAATCTAATCAATCGGGATGATATCTTTTGGGCTAAGAATATTCATAAGATCGTCGTCAACGAGGAAGTAGGTGACACCGGGCGTTATAACTTCGGCCAGAAATGCGTATTCTGGGCGGCGATTATCTTCCTGGTCCTGCTGCTGGCGAGCGGTGTGATTATCTGGCGTCCGTACTTTGCGCCTGCTTTCTCAATCCCGGTGATCCGATTTGCGCTAATGCTGCATTCATTTGCCGCAGTGGCGTTAATTGTGGTTATCATGGTGCATATCTACGCCGCCCTTTGGGTGAAAGGCACCATTACCGCGATGGTGGAAGGATGGGTTACTAAAACGTGGGCGAAGAAACACCACCCGCGCTGGTACCGTGAAGTCCGCCAGAAACAGGAAAAGTCATCTGAATGAGTATCCGCATAATCCCGCAAGATGAGCTGGGTTCGAGCGAGAAACGCACGGCGGAGTATATTCCGCCGTTATTGTTCCCCAGACTCAAAAATCTGTACAACCGCCGTGCCGAGCGTCTGCGCGAGCTGGCTGAGAACAACCCGCTGGGTGATTACCTGCGCTTTGCCGCGCTGATTGCCCATGCACAGGAAGTGGTGCTGTACGACCATCCGTTAGAGATGGATCTGACCGCGCGCATCAAAGAAGCGAATGACCAGGGCAAGCCGCCGCTGGATATTCACGTTTTGCCGCGTGATAAGCACTGGCATACCCTGCTGCAATCGATGATTGCCGAGCTGAAGCCTGAAATGAGCGGCCCAGCATTGGCGGTTATTGAGAATCTGGAAAAAGCGTCCGGGCAAGAGCTTGAAGCTATGGCGAGCGCGTTGTTTGAATCCGACTTTGCCTCAGTCAGTAGCGACAAAGCCCCGTTTATCTGGGCTGCGCTGTCGCTGTACTGGGCGCAAATGGCGACCCTGATTCCAGGTAAAGCGCGCGCCGAATACGGTGAACAGCGTCAATACTGCCCGGTGTGCGGTTCAATGCCCGTTTCCAGCATGGTGCAAATTGGCACCACGCAGGGGCTGCGTTACCTGCACTGCAACCTGTGCGAAACCGAGTGGCACGTTGTGCGCGTGAAGTGCAGCAACTGCGAGCAGAGCCGCGACCTGCACTATTGGTCTATCGATAACGAGCAGGCGGCGGTGAAAGCAGAAAGCTGCGGCGACTGCGGCACTTACCTGAAGATTCTGTATCAGGAAAAAGACCCGAAAGTGGAAGCCGTTGCCGACGACCTCGCCTCACTGGTGCTGGACGCACGGATGGAGCAAGAAGGGTTCGCCCGTAGCTCTATCAACCCGTTCCTGTTCCCGGGTGAAGGGGAGTAAGTCCCTTGTCATTCAGGCGGCATTCGTCGCCTGAATGACAGTTCGTAAGGCGTTATCACGCACGAACAACGAAAGACAGCGAGATAGCTCCGCTATTTCTATTTTTGCGAGCCGCTTTCCAGAATCAGACTTCATTAAAATTCACCGTTTTCTTTCGCCAAAATCCAGGTTATAAAGCTGTATATCCATACAGCAAAAAGGATTTGTCATGGCTCTGGAAAAAGGTATTGCGGAGTTGGTTGAGGCATTTATTGCGGCGGGTCGTCCTTCTTCACGCCAGCAGAATATTGATGACCGGCGGGCGGGGTATGTCGCCAGCACAGTTCTGGCAGGGGAAACAGAACCCCGCGTACAGATCGAAGATATTGAACTTGATGCCGTGGTATTTCGCGTCATTTCGCCACTTAACGCATCTGAATCACTCCCCTGCATCATCTATTATCACGGTGGCTGCTTTATCAGCGGCGGATTTGCCACGCATGATAACCAGCTACGCCAGCTCGCGTATTACGGCCAGTGCCGAGTCATTGCCGTCCAGTATCGGTTAGCCCCTGAAAACACCTTTCCCGCCGCGCATGATGACGCAGAAAGAGGCGCTAACCTTGTCTGGCAACAGGCGGAGATTTTTGGTGTGGATAAGCGCCGCATCACGCTTGCTGGCGACAGTGCAGGTGGGCATCTGGCGTTAGTGACCGCCTTGCGGTTGAAGGCCGCCGGAGTATGGCAACCCGCCCAACTCGTGTTGATTTACCCCATGCTCGACGCTACCACTCACTTTGAGAGCTATACCCGTAACGGGCGGGATTACATCATCACCCGCGATACGCTGTTAAGCGGCTATGAGATGTACTTGCCGGACATTGACCTTCGTCACCCGGAGGCCAGCCCGCTATGGCGAGAGGATTTCAACGGTCTGCCTCCAGTGCATATCATTACCGCCGAATTCGACCCGCTTTGTGACGAAGGGGAAGCGCTATATCAACGGATGACAGAGCAAGGCGTTGAATGCACCGGCCAGCGCTATCTGGGGGTCATTCACGGTTTCTTTCAGTTAGGTGGGGTGAGCCAGGCCGCCAAAAATGTGATTAGAGACGTGGCCTGGCGGGCGGCGCTGCATCGGCCTGAATAGGGGCGTAGCCCCTATTCTTCCTCGTTGCCGCCTTCTTCGTATGCGCCGAACGGTTTCGCGGGCAGCACAATGTAAGTGCCTTCAAACACCACGCCAGGGGTATCGCCGCCGAACAGTTCAACCTGCATTTGCACACGCGCTTTGCGGCCTCTTGCCAGACGGTCAAGGTCACCGCTCAACGAGCCTAAATCTGCAATGGCGGTCGGTTTGCCGGTAATCGGTTTGCTGTAGCGGATATGGGCATCGGCAAGAATAATCGTGCCGCCAAGATGGCGCTCGCGCAGCATCAGCCAGATAAGCCCCCAGCCGGTGAGCGTCGCCAGCGAAAACAGGCTACCTGCAAACAGCGTATGGTGCGGGTTCTGATTGCCAGTTTCCGGCATCGTGGTGATAAATTTCTGCCCGGTGTACTGCTGAATACGTACACCCATTTTTTCACTAAGCGGGATGTGATCGTACCAGGCCTGCTGGAGCTGAGCGCACCAGTCGCCGCGATGAAGAATATCGTCCAACGTCGCGACCGGCTTAATCATCAAGAAGTGGCGTACTGGCGTACTTTGTGGAGTGGTGATTTCGCCCTGGTTGACGAACCCGAGCTTAGAGAAGAACGGCACAGCATCTTCACGGGCGCTACAGGTGACGCGTTTCACGCCTTCCTGGCGCGCGACGGACTCCAGCGTTATCGCAATTAGCGTCCCCAGGCCTTTATCCTGCACGTCAGGATGTACCGCCATAAAGCGAATAGAGGCTTCATTATCGGCGTTGATATACAAACGCCCGACGGCGACCAGCCGCCCTTCTTCATCCACCACCATCTGGTGATGCGCCATCGCATCCCAGGCATCGCGCTCGGAGCCTTTAGGTTGATGAAGCGGTTTACGCAGCATTTCCCAGCGGAACTGGTAATACTGTTCTAACTCTTCTGCCGTTTGCGGTACTCGGAGATGGTACATAATGGCGCTCTCTTTTGCCTCCCGCGTTCTAACGGGAAGTGGGTTCATACCTGTAGCCAGAATGTCACCGGGCCATCGTTGACCAGCGACACTTGCATATCAGCGGCGAATTGGCCGGTTTGGGTGTTGATGTCCTGTTGGCGGCAGCGCTGCACAAAGTATTCGTATAGCTCTTCGGCGCGCTTTGGTTCAGCCCCTTTAGAGAAGCTCGGGCGCATACCGCGCTCCGTATCCGCAGCCAGCGTAAACTGCGACACCACCAGCACACTTCCCCCAGCTTGCTGTACGTTAAGGTTCATTTTGCCATCGGCATCGCTAAAAATTCGATAGCCGAGCACTCGCTCGCACAGACGGTTAGCCTTTTGTTCGTCGTCGTCTTTTTCGACACCTAACAGCACTAAAAGTCCTGGCCCGATTTCGCCGGTCACGTCATCCGCCACGGTGACGCTGGCTCGGGTTACGCGTTGAATTAATGCAATCATGATTTTTCTGCTTCTTGTTGTTCTGTTTTAAATTTTCGGTATTCCCCGAGAGTGACAGTAATTTCTGCCCCAAGCAAGACGATACACCACGTCCAGTAGACCCAGACAAACAAAATGGGAATCACCGCCAATACGCCGTAAATCAGCTGGTAGGAAGGGAATGCGGTGATGTAGAGGGTGAAGCCTTTTTTGCCAAGCTCATGCAACAGCGCGGCAATCAGCGCGCCCGTTACCGCATCGCGATTAGGTACTTGCGTGGTCGGCACGATGCTGTACAGCATCCAGAACGAGAGCCAGGAGAGCAGCAACGGGAAAACGCGCAGCACGTTATCAATAACCCCGTGCAATTCACTCGCCCAGCGCAACGAGAGCAAATAAGAGCTAATCGCCAGGCTTGCCCCTGCCAGCAGCGGCCCAAGAGTCAGGATCATCCAGTAGACCGCAAAGGAGTAAATTCTGGGGCGCACTCGCTTACTGCGCCAGATTGTGTTCAGCGCGCTATCAATGGAATACATCAACAGCAGCGACGTAATAATCAGGCCGCAAGCCCCTAATGCGGTCATCCTGCTGGAGTTAGCCACGAACTGCTCGATATAGCGCTGAATGACATCTCCAGTCGCCGGTAGAAAGTTAGCAAAAACAAAGTGACGAATTTGCAGACTGACTTCCGAAAACATCGGAAAAGCCGCGAACAGGGCAAAAATCACCGCCACAAGCGGCACAAGTGACAACAACGACACATAGGCCAGGTTGCCCGCCAGTGTCGTCATATTGTCTTCGTTGATACGCCGCCAGAGGAATTGACTCCACGCCACCAGCGGCCGGGTATGATGAATATATTTTTGATGAACGGTTTTTAACATAACGACTTCATAAAATAGTCAGGGAGGGTTTCTCGCCCCGTGACCAGCACACTGGTAATCCCCAACTGGTTAGCTCCTGCTATATTATCGGCGTTATCGTCAAAAAAGACCGCATCGGCGGGAGAAAAACCTTCTAACTCCAGAACACGTTGATAAATTCTGGCTTCCGGTTTGCGCATTCCCATTTCCTGAGAGAGGTAAACGTGGTCAGCCGCAGCATAGATTTGCGGGTATTCATCAGGCCAGAAGGTGGTATGTAGCGCATTGGTATTAGACAGGACAACGACTCGATGGCCCTGTTCACGCAGGGTATTCATGATATCGATAACTTCCGGGCGTAACGCGACAAATATCGCCAGCCAGCCGTGGGCAAACTGCTCGTAGCTCAGCGGCAGCTCCATGTCATGGCACATTGCTTTCGCAAACTCCTGGTCTGATATTTCACCTCGCTCGTGCTGGTGAAACACCTCGCCCATAGTGAAACTTTGCTTCAGCCGAGCCAGCGGCACACGGGCAAGATCGCTCCATGTCCCCAAAACACGGTTAAAATCGATATCGACAATCACATTACCTAAATCAAAGATATAGAGCATTTGTGCCTCCGTTCGCGCCGTGGAAATTTCACTGTAGCGGGAAAGGAGAGATTTGACTATTCAAGAGTTCGAGATGAAGACTCCCCAGCGCACCAGGCGCTGAGGAATCAAGGCGGGGCTAGATATCTTCCTGAGCAAGAATAATTTCAGTCTGATTTTCATCTAACCATGATTTTAGCCCCCCCGAGGGATACTCATCGGTAAACAGGGCGGTAACCTGCGCGACGTTACCAATCTCAACGGCCGCCGACGCATGATATTTGGTGTGATCGGCCGCCAGAAGAATTTGTCGTGAGTGAACCATCATCGTTTTCACTACGCTAGCTTCGTTGACATCAAACTCCAGCAGCGCGCCATCGTTTTCAATCGCCCCAACGCTCGTCACCAGATAATCAGCCCGAAAACCAGCCACAAAGGCCGTTGCGGAAGGGCCGATAATACCGCTGTTGTGCGGGCGCAGCGTACCGCCAGGTACCATGACTTCAAAACGAGGATTGTTATAAAGAATGTGCGCAACGCGCAGGCTGTTCGTGATGATCCGTAAATGGTTATGGTTTAACAGCGCCCGCGCAACCTGCTCAACGGTAGTACCAATGGTAATAAACACCGTTGAGCCGTCCGGGATATAGTCAGCCACCGCCTCTGCGATGGCTTTTTTCTCTTCCGTTAAGGAGACTTCACGCTGTTCGAACGCCGTATTGACCACGCTAGACGCCCTACCCGCTCCACCGTGGTGGCGGGTGATTAATCCCTGCTCGCTAAGTTTACGAATATCACGCCGTACCGTCTGCGTGGAAACGTCCAGCAGATTGGCCAGTTCATCAATATTCATATAACCACGCTCGCTAATCAGCATCAGCAGCTGATCGTGTCGCGGGTTACCGGTCAGTTCGGTAAGACTCATGAAATTTCCTCGAAATACCATCGCTCTGGCATTTTATACAAAAAGTGACAGAAAAGATCGGGTTTGATCACAGTCGGGGATGCCAGCACGCCCTCCCGGGCGCGTACATTTCAGCGCAGCGACCCCGCTGGCAAATCTGACGGCCTCTTGTGCTGCCTTCCCGGAAGCCAGGCTGAAGGCCAACGCGCCGTGGAAAACATCCCCAGCCCCAGTGGTATCAACGACATCGACTGAGAATCCAGGCTGATGTTGCAAAGCGCCATTCTGTATCCAGTCGCAGCCTTCACTCCCCCGCGTGACATAAACGTGACCATTTGTGAGCGTTTGCGCTTGCCTTAGCCCAGCTTCGGGATCTTTTAGCCCCGTAAGACGTGCCAGGCCTGGTTCAGAGAAGGCGGCATGATCGCTCAGAGCCACCAGCTCGCTGATATCTTGCGGTGTGACATCGCCATCCAGCACCGTCATGACTCCTGCCCGACGCGCCAGCATGAACGCCTGTTTCGCCCCTTCATGCCAGCGAACATCCGCCAGCACCACATCCCACTGGGAAAAATCAATCTCGTTCAGCCAGCTTGCGTCATGCAGTAAGTCCGGGCTGGGATAGTTGACGATAATTCGCTCCCCTTTCGCATCAACCATCACCGCCGACTGCGAGGAGTTCGCCTTCGCGTAGCGACGGGTGTAGCGGGTATTTACCCCCAGGGACTCCAGCTCCGCCAACAGGCGGTTTCCAGTACCGTCATCGCCAACGCGGCCAATAAAGTCCACCTGTGCACCCAACTTTGCTGCGGCGACTGCGGCAGTTGCCGCTGGCCCGCCGCCCACTTCGGTATAGCGTTTCGCCACATATTTTCCCCCTTCTGTCGGCAAACTTTCGACGTAATAAATGCTGTCCATCACGGTAATACCCACACAAGCAACACGAATCATGGTCATTCCTTAAGCGTTTCAAGATGGGATCATTTTAATTTCACGAAATGTTTAAAAAGTGATGGCTGTCAATTTTTTGACCATAAATTACAAATACGATCAAAAACAGACAGAAACAAGCGAAGTGAAATGACAAAAATTGACATCCACGTCTCAGGAGAACGTTATGGCGGTAATAGCATTTATCGGATTAGGTCAGATGGGGGCGCCGATGGCGAGCAACCTGCTAAAGCAAGGCCATCAACTCAGCGTTTTTGACGTTAACCCGAATGCCGTTCAGCAGTTGGTAGAAAAAGGCGCGCAGCCCGCCAATAACCCCGCTCAGGCAGCAAGAAACGCTGAATTTGTCATCACGATGCTGCCAAACGGCGATCTGGTGCGCAGCGTATTGTTCGGCGAACAGGGCATTTGCGAAAGCCTCTCGCCACAGGCGCTGGTGATTGATATGTCCACGATTCATCCGCTGCAAACCGACAAACTGATTGCCGAGATGCAGGCTAAAGGCTTCAGCATGATGGACGTTCCGGTCGGGCGCACCTCGGATCACGCGATTGCGGGTACGCTGCTGTTGCTGGCGGGCGGAACCGCAGAACAGGTAGAGCGTGCCACATCAGTGTTAATGGCGATGGGTCATGAACTGGTCAATGCTGGCGGGCCTGGTATGGGCATCCGCGTGAAGCTGATTAATAACTATATGAGCATCGCGCTGAATGCGCTCTCCGCCGAAGCGGCCGTATTGTGCGAAGCGCTCGGCCTCTCCTTCGATGTGGCCTTAAAAGTGATGAGCGGTACACCTGCCGGAAAAGGCCATTTCACCACCTCCTGGCCAAACAAAGTGCTGAAAGGCGATCTCTCCCCCGCCTTCATGATCGATTTGGCTCACAAAGATCTTGGCATCGCGCTGGATGTCGCTAACCAACTGCACGTCCCAATGCCGCTCGGCGCGGCCTCTCGCGAAGTTTATAACCAGGCTCGGGCGGCAGGTCGCGGTCGGGAAGACTGGACCGCCATTCTGGAGCAGGTACGTAACAGCGCCGGACTCCCTGCCAAAGTAAAAATGTAACGACTGTATAAAGGAAAATTGAATGAACAACTACACCATCAAAGACATTACGCGCGCATCCGGCGGTTTTGCCATGCTGGCGGTCGATCAGCGTGAAGCGATGCGCCTGATGTTTGCAGCGGCTGGTGCAGCATTACCGGTTACCGACAACGTGCTGACGGATTTCAAAGTCAATGCGGCAAAAATCCTTTCGCCTTATGCCTCCGCCATTCTGGTGGACAAGCAGTTCTGCTACCGCCAGATAGTGGAACAAAATGCCGTGGCTAAAAGCTGCGCCATGATTGTTGCTGCCGATGAGTTCATTCCTGGCAACGGTATCCCCGTAGATAGCGTAGTGATTGATAAAAAAATCAATCCGCAGGCTGTGAAGCAGGATGGCGCTAAAGCCCTCAAGCTACTGGTGTTGTGGCGCAGCGATGAAGATGCCCAGCAGCGTCTTGATATGGTTAAAGAATTTAATGAGATGTGCCACAGCAACGGCCTGGTGAGCATTATCGAACCGGTCGTTCGCCCACCGCGTCGCGGCGATAAATTCTGTCGTGAACAGGCCATTATCGAGGCGGCAAAAGAGCTGGGTGACAGCGGTGCTGATCTCTACAAAGTCGAAATGCCGCTCTACGGCAAAGGCTCCCAGCAGGAGCTACTCACCGCCTCCCAGCGCCTGAATGAAAATATCAACATGCCGTGGGTCATTCTCTCCTCCGGCGTCGATGAAAAACTATTCCCTCGCGCAGTCAGCATTGCCATGACGGCTGGCGCATCGGGGTTCCTGGCAGGACGCGCGGTCTGGTCATCGGTTATTGGTCTGCCGGATACCGAGCTGATGCTGCGCGACATCTCTGCGCCGAAGTTACAGCGTTTGGGCGATATCGTTGATGAAATGATGGCCCGTCGCCATTAATACAAGGAGCAAAAAAATGAAATGGTTTAACACCTTGAGCCACAACCGTTGGCTGGAGCAGGAAACTGACCGCATCTTTAACTTTGGTAAAAACGCAGCGGTGGCAACTGGGTTTGGCTGGCTGGGAAATAATGGCCAGGTCAAAGCCGATATGGGAACCCATTTGTGGATCACCGCGCGTATGTTGCACGTCTATTCTGTTGCCGCATCGATGGGCCGCCCTGGCGCATATCAGTTAGTCGATCACGGAATTAAGGCGCTCAACGGCGCATTGCGCGACACACGCTACGGCGGCTGGTACGCCTGTGTGAACGATAACGGCGTAATGGATGCCACCAAGCAGGGCTATCAGCATTTCTTCGTATTACTTGGCGCAGCCAGCGCCGTCACGACCGGCCATCCGCAGGCCAGACCATTACTGGATGACGCCATCGAAGTGATTGAAAAGTACTTCTGGAGCGAAGGCGAGCAGATGTGTCTGGAGTCCTGGGACGAAGCCTTCAGCCAGACGGAAGATTATCGCGGCGGCAACGCCAACATGCACGCGGTTGAGGCTTTCCTGATTGTTTATGACGTCACCCATGACCGGAAATGGCTCGATCGCGCGCTGCGTATCGCCTCGGTGATTATTCACGACGTGGCCCGCAACGGCGAGTATCGCGTTAACGAGCACTTCGATTCGCAGTGGAACCCTATCCGCGATTACAACAAAGATAACCCCGCTCACCGCTTTCGCGCCTATGGCGGCACACCGGGCCACTGGATCGAGTGGGGCCGCCTGATGCTGCACCTGCACGCCGCGCTGGAAGCGCGCTTTGAAACCGCTCCCGCCTGGCTGCTGGAAGATGCCAAAGGTTTGTTCCATGCCACGATTCGCGACGCCTGGGCGCCGGACGGCGCAGATGGCTTTGTCTACTCGGTGGACTGGGACGGTAAACCTATCGTCAGTGAAAGGGTGCGCTGGCCAATTGTTGAAGCCATGGGCACGGCCTACGCGCTGTATACCCTCACCGGCGATAGCCAATACGAAGCCTGGTATCAGAAATGGTGGGATTACTGCATCACTTACCTGATGGACTACGAAACCGGTTCATGGTGGCAGGAGCTGGACACCAATAACAAGGTGACCACCAAAGTCTGGGACGGCAAGCAGGACATTTATCACCTGTTGCACTGCCTGGTGATCCCGCGTCTGCCGCTAGCGCCAGGGCTGGCTCCGGCGGTTGCCGCTGGTCTTCTGGATATCAACGCCAAATAAGTCACAAGGATAGCAGCCATGCACAGCAGCGGAAAAACCATTCAACTTCAGGCCGGACACTACCAGGCAAAAATCGTGACGGTTGGCGCGGGGCTGGCGGAACTGACGCACGATGGGCGCCATGTCGTCATTCCACACAAGCCTGAGGAGATGCCGCAGGCGCATCTGGGGAAGGTCTTAATTCCCTGGCCAAATCGTGTCGTGAACGGCTGCTATCAACATAACGGTAAGACCTTCCAGCTTGCCGTTAACGACCCCATTTCGCATACCGCCATTCATGGGCTTCTGGCCTGGCGGGACTGGCAGATTAACCAGCAGTCGGCATCGGAAGTGTCGCTGATGATTTTTCTGCCGCCGTCTTACGGTTATCCCTTTTCGTTACTGGTCGAAGTGACCTATCGCCTGGATGCGCTACAAGGCCTGGATGTATTTATCACGACCCTGAATATCGGTTCCCAATCCGCGCCTTACGGTGCTGGCGCGCATCCTTATTTAACCTGCGATCTTGAGAATATAGAGAGCTGTACGCTAACCCTGCCAGCAGATGAAGTATTTAACCTCGATACCCAGGAGATAAATCGCGTTGAGCACACGGCACTAGATTTCACCACGCCGCGTCTTATCGCCGCCACGCAGATCGATAACACCTTCAAACCCTCAGCTTTCGGGGATGAATGGGAAGTTAGCGTTTTCAGCGCATCAAAAAAAATGACGACGTACTTACGTTGCGACCAGCCGTGGCTACAGGTTTACAGCGGCGAGAAATTACATCGTCTGGGGCTTGCCGTAGAACCCATGACCTGCCCGCCAGATGCCTTTAATTCAGGAATCAGCCTTATCTCTCTGGCCCCCGGCGAGATGCATCGGCTGCATTTTTTAATCGGTGCCGAATAACCCTATCCCAAAACAAAAATTACCGAATGACCCTACACCTACGGAGACGAAAATGAATTCGTTACAACAACGGTCAAGAGCAGTAGAACTCACTGCGTTAGCGGATGGATTTACCTTAACCTATCAACAACGCCTGATTTTACGCCATAGCACTGAAAACCCTTGCCTGTGGATAGGTGCTGGCGTTGCCGATATTGATATGTTTCGTGGCAATTTCAGCATTAAAGATAAGCTCAATGAAAAAATCGCCCTGACTCATGCCGTGGTCAGCGAGTTGCCTGACGGCTGGCGGGTACAATTCAGCCGTGGAACGACCCTCAACGCAACGCTACATATCTCTACCGATGAACAGGGCCGCCTGAAGCTGGATCTGCAAAACGGCGACCTCAGCCACAATCGCATCTGGCTACGACTGGCCGCCAACCCGAACGATCACATCTACGGCTGCGGCGAACAATTTTCTTACTTCGACCTGCGCGGCAAACCGTTCCCACTGTGGACTAGCGAGCAGGGCGTGGGGCGTAACAAAAATAGCTATGTCACCTGGCAGGCCGACTGCAAAGAGAACGCTGGCGGCGACTATTACTGGACCTTCTTCCCGCAACCCACCTTCGTCAGCACGCAAAAGTACTACTGCCACGTTGATAACAGTTGCTATATGAATTTTGATTTCAGCGCCCCGGAGTACCACGAGCTGGCGCTGTGGGAAGGCAACACCACCTTGCGTTTTGAGTGCGCTGATACCTATATCTCGCTGCTGGAAAAACTGACCGCGCTGCTAGGCCGCCAGCCGGAGTTGCCGGACTGGATTTACGATGGCGTCACGCTGGGTATTCAGGGCGGGACCGACGTTTGCCAGCAAAAGCTGGACGTGATGCGTAACGCGGGCGTGAAAGTGAACGGTATCTGGGCGCAAGACTGGTCTGGGGTGCGCATCACTTCATTTGGCAAGCGTGTGATGTGGAACTGGCAGTGGGACGCCGACAACTACCCGCAACTGGATTCCCGCATTCAGCAATGGCAACAAGAAGGTGTGCGCTTCCTCTCTTATATCAACCCGTATGTCGCCAGCGATAAAGCGCTCTGCGCCGAAGCGGCAAAACGCGGCTATCTGGCGAAAGATGTCTCTGGCAATGACTATCTCGTTGAGTTTGGTGAGTTCTATGGCGGTGTGGTCGATCTGACCAATCCCGAGGCCTACGACTGGTTTAAGGCGGTTATCAAAAAGAACATGATTGAACTGGGCTGTGGCGGTTGGATGGCAGATTTTGGCGAATACCTGCCAACCGATACCGTCCTGCACAACGGCGTCAGCGCTGAAATCATGCATAACGCCTGGCCCGCGCTGTGGGCGAAATGCAACTACGAAGCGTTACAGGAAACCGGCAAGCTCGGCGAGATCCTGTTTTTTATGCGCGCGGGTTACACCGGCAGCCAGAAATACTCCACCATGATGTGGGCAGGCGACCAGAACGTTGACTGGAGCCTGGACGACGGCCTGGCTTCGGTAGTGCCTGCGGCGCTGTCGCTGGCGATGACCGGTCACGGCCTGCACCATAGCGATATCGGCGGTTACACCACCCTGTTTGAGATGAAACGCAGTAAAGAGCTACTGCTACGCTGGTGTGATTTCAGCGCCTTTACCCCGATGATGCGTACCCACGAAGGCAACCGCCCTGGCGATAACTGGCAGTTCGACGGCGACGCAGAAACGATCAATCACTTTGCCCGCATGACCACCGTCTTCACCACCCTGAAACCGTATCTCAAACAGGCCGTCGCACAAAACGCGGCAAGCGGCCTGCCGGTCATGCGCCCGCTGTTCCTGCACTACGAGGACGATGCGGCGACCTACAGCCTGAAATACCAGTATCTGCTGGGGCAAGATCTGCTGGTTGCGCCGGTTCACGAGCAAGGACGCAGCGACTGGACGCTCTACCTGCCAGAAGACAACTGGGTTCATGCCTGGACCGGCGATGTGTACACCGGCGGAGAGGTGACGGTGAAAGCCCCTGTGGGACAACCACCGGTCTTTTATCGGGCTAACAGTGAGTGGCAACACCTGTTTAATCAGCTTAGCGCTTTGTAATTCAAGGAAAGAATATGGACTTCTTTACTCTGTTTACTCCAGAGGGTGTTCCTCTGGATTACGGCGTGATGGCTGTCGTGATTGCCATTATGTTTATGTATACCTTTGTCGGGATCTGCGCAGGCTTTGGCGGCGCGCTCACCACGATGCCATTGATAACACTGCTTTTACCGCTAAAAATGGCCGCCCCCATGTCGGTGATTGTTGGTACGGCAACGGCGCTGTATGCCACCTGGCTTTCGCGCAAAGAGACGCAGTGGAAATCGGCGTTAGTGCTGATTCTGTTTTCCTTTGCCGGTATCCCTGTGGGCATTTACGCGCTCTCTTATTTGCCCGATCACATCATGAAAATCGGCCTCGGCGGCTTTCTGATCCTCTACTCCTTCTACAGTTTGTTTATTCCTCGTCTGCCGGTCTATGACAAAAACTGGATAGCCATGCCGATTGGCGTGATTGCCGGTGCGTTGGGTTCAGCCTTCTCAACCAATGGGCCGCCTGTGGTTATCTACGGCATGTTGCGAAATCTCGCGCCAGCGGCTTTTCGCGGCACGTTGAACGCGTTCTTTACGGCCAACAATATCGCCATTATTGGCGGGCTGACCACCAGCGGCATTTTGACGATTTCGACCATTAAACTGGTGCTGTTTTGCGTGCCCACCATGATTCTTGGCTCACTGGTGGGCCAGTACGTGCATAAACGAATTTCCGTCAATGTCTTTCGAATCATGGTCTTTTTGCTGCTGATAGCCTCGGGCGCAATGTTGATCAAAGGCGCTACGGGTATCTCCACGCTGGCTGCGTTACTCCCAGTATTTGCGCTGCTGTTGGTGCTCCAGATTCTTTTTGGCAAAAAAGTGGCGGCTATTCGCGCCGCGAGCCAGATTTAGCGGGGAAGAGACGATGAGTCAGCCAGTCACCGAATGCGGTAATCCGGCCAGTCTGCGGTTGCCGTTTAAAGAGAAACTTGCCTACGGAATGGGCGATCTGGGTTCTAATATCCTGCTGGATATTGGCACGCTGTATTTGCTGAAGTTTTACACCGACGTGCTGGGTTTACCTGGCACGTATGGCGGGATTATCTTTTTGATCGCCAAGTTCTTTACCGCGTTTACCGATATGGGCACTGGCATCATGCTCGACTCGCGGCGCAAGATTGGCCCTGGCGGAAAATTCCGTCCGTTTGTGCTGTACGCC
This sequence comes from Kluyvera fluvialis, assembly GCF_059725275.1. NCBI lineage: Bacteria > Pseudomonadati > Pseudomonadota > Gammaproteobacteria > Enterobacterales > Enterobacteriaceae > Kluyvera > Kluyvera fluvialis. Next base: position 4,885,981 of record NZ_AP046142.1, read on the forward strand.
GCTTTTCCGGTCACGCTGTTAGCCATCGCCAATTTTGTCGGCACGCCTTTTGAGATCACGGGTAAAACGGTGATGGCGACGGTGCTGTTCATGCTTTATGGCCTGTTCTTCAGCATGATGAACTGCTCCTACGGCGCGATGGTCCCAGCCATCACCAAGAACCCGGACGAACGTGCGTCACTCGCCGCATGGCGTCAGGGTGGAGCAACGCTCGGCTTGCTGCTGTGCACGGTCGGGTTTGTTCCGGTGATGAACGTGATTGAGGGCTGCTCTCAGCTCGGCTATCTCTTCGCCGCCACGCTGTTTTCCCTCTGTGGGCTGTTCTGCATGTGGTGTTGCTATCGGGGCGTGAAAGAGCGCTATGTCGCGACGCAACCGGCGCATACGCCCCAGAAAGTGGGGTTACTGGCATCGTTTCGGGCCATCGCGGGTAACAGGCCGCTGTTTATTCTCTGTATCGCCAATCTGTGCACGCTCGGTGCATTCAACGTCAAACTCGCCATTCAGGTTTACTACACCCAGTACGTACTCAACGACCCGCTTTTACTGTCGTATATGGGGTTCTTTAGCATGGGCTGCATTTTTGTCGGCGTATTTATGATGCCCGGCGCGGTACGCCGCTTTGGCAAAAAGAAAGTCTATATCGGCGGGCTGCTGATCTGGGTGGCGAGCGATCTGCTCAATTACTTCTTTGGCGGCGGGCCGTTCAGCTTCGTGGCGTTCTCCTGCCTGGCCTTTTTCGGTTCGGCCTTCGTCAACAGCCTGAACTGGGCGCTGGTATCGGACACAGTGGAATACGGCGAGTGGCGCACCGGCGTGCGCTCGGAAGGGACGGTCTACACCGGATTCACCTTCTTTCGAAAAGTGTCGCAGGCGCTGGCGGGTTTCTTCCCCGGCTGGATGCTGACTCAAATCGGCTACATCCCTAATGTCGTCCAGTCTGCTGGTACGGTTGAAGGATTGCGTCAGCTGATTTTTCTTTATCCGTGTGCGCTGGCAGTGGTCACCATTGTGGCGATGGGCTGTTTCTACAACCTCAATGAGAAGATGTACGTGCGCATTGTGGAAGAGATAGAAGCCCGTAAACAAACGGTATAACAACAATAATCAACAGCGCCCTGCGGGGCGTTACTGAGGGGCGATTATGTCTGACCATGATCCGCTAACGCTAAAATTGAGCCTACGGGAAAAATGCGCCTATGGCGTAGGTGACTTTGGCTCAAACCTGATGCTGAGCATCGGCACGCTGTATCTGCTTAAATTTTATACCGATGAACTGGGGATGCCCGCCTATTACGGTGGCATTATCTTTCTGGTGGCAAAGTTCTTCACCGCCTTCACCGATATGTTGACCGGTGTTCTGCTCGACTCACGGCGCAATATTGGCGCAAAAGGCAAATTCAGATCGTTTATTTTGTATGCCTCATTTCCTGTTGCGCTGGTTGGGACAGCGCAGTTTTTAGCCACCGATTTTACGCTCACGGTTAAAACCGCGCTGGCAACCGCGCTGTTTATGCTATTCGGCCTGTTTTATAGCCTGATGAACTGCTCCTACGGGGCGATGGTTCCCGCCATCACTAAAAACCCGCACGAGCGCGCCCAGCTTGCTGCCTGGCGTCAGGGTGGCGCAACGTTGGGCTTACTGCTGTGTACCGTTGGCTTTATGCCGATTCAAGGGCTTTTTACTGCTTCGTCTGCCCTGGGGTATCTGAGCACCGCGCTGATTTTCTCCACCTGCGGGTTGTTCAGTATGTGGTGGTGCTTTCGCGGGGTGAAGGAGCGCTATATCGAAAACGTGCCGGATCATCACAAGCCCAGCATTTACAAGTCGTTCTGTGCCATTTTCCGTAATCCTCCTCTGCTGGTGCTGTGCATCGCCAACCTGTGTACGCTGGCGGCGTTTAACATCAAGCTGGCAATTCAGGTCTATTACACCCAGTACGTGCTCAACGATATCCATTTGTTGTCGTGGATGGGTTTTTTCAGCATGGGATGTATTTTGCTCGGCGTGCTGCTGGTTCCGCTAACCGTGAAACGCTTTGGTAAAAAACGGGTTTATCTCAGCGGCCTGGCGTTATGGGCCATCGGCGATGTGCTGAACTTTATCTGGGGCGAGACGTCGTTTTCATTTGTAGCCTTCTCGTGCATGGCCTTTTTCGGCACGGCGTTTGTTAACAGCCTGAACTGGGCGCTGGTCCCGGATACGGTTGATTACGGAGAGTGGAAAACGGGGATTCGCGCTGAAGGTTCGGTCTATACCGGCTACACTTTTTCACGAAAAATTTCCGCCGCGCTTGCCGGGCTTCTGCCTGGCATTATGCTGACGCAAATCGGTTATATCCCTAATATCGTCCAAAGCGACGCCACCCTGCTCGGTTTACGCCAGCTCATTTTCCTCTGGCCGTGCTCTCTTGCCATTATTGCCGCTCTGACTATGGGCTTCTTTTATAAGCTCAATGAAACGCGCTTTGCTTTGATTATTGAGGAAATAACCCAACGAAAGAATCGCGTTTTTCAACCCGACAATGTGAGTACTGAAGAAAAAACAACGGCGATGAGCATATAACTGCAATGGCCGCTATTTTCTGAAACCACTTTTGATATAAAAAAACCGCTGAGATAGTCAGCGGTTTTCTTCATATACAGGGATAGCGCGATATCAAGCCTCAGCCGCTAATCTCTCTTGCTTAAGCTGACTAATGCGCTTAACCAACATCACAGAGACTATCGCACCACAGAACGCGAAGCCGGCCATAATACCGAATACAATTTTATAGCCCACAATACCTGGATTTAAATCCAGAATGTAGCCGTAAAGGCTAAAGCAGAACATTGCTGGTGCATAACCGATAAAACTTCCCAAAGCCATCGCCGCCCCAGTCTGATTTTCGGCAATGTTCGCTTCACCAATCGGTGCAAAGAATACGGCGCGTTGCGTAAAAACAATAGCGCCAAAGCCCAGGGTACACATCATGCCTAAATAAACTGGCATACTTTCATGGGGCAACATAATCAACAGAACCAACGCCACGGTACTGATAACAAAGGTGTAGCACAGGTATTTACTAGGTGATTTCAGTATTTTATCTGAAATCATTCCACCAATTGGCCCACCAATCATTTTCAGGCAGTACTGGTTAATAATGCCATATGCCCCCACCAGCGCAACTGGCAGCATATAAACATTTTTTAAGAACGGAATAAAGAATGTCAGACCGCAGTAAACGGCATAAACAAAGAAGACATTGAAAGCGATGAGCCAGATCGTTTTGTCCTTCAGTACCGATGACATACTGGTACTTTTAGATGCATCATTATCCTTTTTCACTTCAACTGCGGGTTCTGTTTCTTTATCATTCAAAACAAAGAAGATAATCACACCCACCACCATCACGATAATGGAATAGAACCAGATACCCGCTTTGAAGCCTAATAAACCGCTGCCAAACCAAGTAAACACGGCCAGAGCGGTGAAAGCGACCACGGTGTCAACAATCCCACGGCCCGTTTCGAAGAAGCCAAACAGGCGCCCCTGTTGTTCGCTATTACCCAACCGGCTTACCGATTTCAGTAGCACTGGCCAGTTCATCATGTCACAGGTGACACCAAACAATGCCCAGACAAAGAGGATCCCCCAATATCCCGGCATAGTGGTCAAATAAACCCCCAGTAACCCGGTGGCAATCAGTGACAATGACATGGAGTATTTACGCGGCAGTTTATCGGCAAAGTAAATCGATAGAAAAAAACCAACCGTCGTGACAAATGAGTTTACCGACATCGCGTTGCCAATTTGCCCATTGGTCAAATGGAAATATTCCTGCATCGGTATATAAAACGCATCTTTCAGTGAGGGTAATTTATAGATAGTACCACCACATAGCGTTAATAGACTAAATAACGCCCATTTCTTTTTTGTGAGCATAACATTCCCTAAATGATTATTAAAATCACTTATTTAAAGAAAATAGAGACCTGACCATTCACTTATGAATGGTTTTTATTAATCGGATTTAAATTAGAAAGTTATTATTTATTTAAAAGGTGAGCTGCCTCTTGTTTAATCTGTTGCAATACATCCCTGACAAATTTTATCTGATTTATAGCATCCTCTTTTTCCTTGAGTAGCCGCATGTCCAGCTCATGAGCTTCCGGCAGCGGTGTTTCGCTCAGTTGACGATAAGGGATCCACGGATTGTCATCTTCATTTGTAAAACGAAACGCTGGTGCATAATAATCAACTTCCTCTTCCAGCCCATAAGCCATTACCTGTGGTTTCTCGTCACCCAGGCAAATAAGTTCCGTTAACAACGCTTTAAAGGGCATATCTCCCTGGCCAGAAATACAGGCTTTATGCCCCAATCCACCGTCTTCCTTGATGATCAGCGCATCTTTAATATGAACCTGCGTAATATGTGGGGCCATCGTTTTCAGAGCGTCAAGCGGATGCTCATTAGCATTGATCATGTTCGCAAAATCAAATAATAAGGAGAGTGAGTCCATTTCACCTTCCTGAACTAATGACACCAGCTCATCACTTTTCAGATCTTCATGCTGTTCAAGTGTAAAAGTTAAGCCGCTGCTTTGATAAGTATCTCGTATGTAAGCAATATCCTTAGCGATAATCGACATTACTTCCTGCAAATGACCTTCATAGCGTGGATAAAAGCGAACAGATGATGCCCCTGTTTTTAGCGCAATTTCCGCCGCCTGATCGATAGATTTTCTATCCGAAGCGCTTGTTTCAATATGCACGTCAAGATTAAGACGGCGAGCTTTATCACCAAAAGCAGATAACTCATCGTTATTCATGTTCTCAAGCGAGAAACGCTCACCATCCAAAACGTGAACTTTTACACCACACAATTTATTTTCATGAGCAATATCCAGCAAATCATTCGGTAATATTCTTTCAAGCCGCATGTTTAAATGATAAGCATAAGCATGAAGATAAAGAGGAAGTGTATCGACACGTTGCAGAATTTTTATCGCATTATTTGTTGTGAGCATAAAACACCTACAGGTTAATGATGAGGTCAACAGCCTCAAATCGCCAATATTCAATATCTATTTGCACGATGTTGCCATCCTGATCGGCTCGATGCTTTTCAATTAAAATTGCAGGCATACCCGCAGAGCCGCCAATAAATTTACTGATATCCCCCGGCATTCGGACTGGCTTAAAAATCAGTTTTTTTACAACCGTCTCTTTTTGATAGCACTTTTCCCATACAGTAGAAAAAGATCGGTTCTCTAGCTGATCAATAAAACCCGGAGCAACTTCGGGATTAATAAACGTTTCATGATAGAAAACTTTATGCCCTTCCAGCGCTCCCCAGCCTGTCACTCGATACAATTCAGCCGATGGTATCGCCGCCATCAGTGGAAGCACCGTCTCCGGTAGCTCGGCGATACGGCTTTTCTCCATAAAACCCCAGGAAGGCTCTCTGCCCTGCTCAATGGCTGCGCGCTGGAAGCTCGCGGATAGTTCTGGGCTGTAATTGAAACGCGGCTGCGTGACAAACCACCCTTTACGATCCTTACGGAATATTTTTGATTCCGCCTCCAGGTTAAGTAGCGCCTGGCGTAGCGTCATGCGCTTAATACCCAGCAGCTCTCCAAGCTCTCTTTCTGAAGGAAGTTTTCCACCTGGCGTCGTAATGCCATCTTTTAACCAGCGGTCTAATTTCTCTTTCGCATTTTCAACGGTAGATTGATTACCCGTCATTGTTTAACCCTTTTGGTTTAAACCAGATGAGGTATCTTACGCTCACGACGAAAAAGAAAGCAAACAGCGCCGAAAGTCTTTGCAGATAATTGTGACAAAGCTCTCTTAAGGGGGGTGGGGACATAATTCTGGCGAAAAAGTAGCGCTGAGAAGCGGCATATTGCGACATTCCGCCGACTCATCAGGTAAAAAAAAACCTGCCATCGTAGGCAGGTTTTTGCTGTCATTAAAAAAGAAATTAATCTTCTTTTGGACCACGCATCGCGCGTTTACGATCGTTCTCGGTCAGGTGACGTTTACGAATACGGATAGAAGTTGGAGTTACTTCTACCAGTTCGTCGTCATCGATGAATTCCAGAGCTTGCTCCAGAGTCATTTTCTGTGCCGGAACCAAGGTCGTAGCTTCGTCAGTACCGGAAGCACGCATGTTGGTCAGTTTCTTACCGGTCAGGCAGTTTACAGTCAGGTCGTTAGAACGACTGTGAATACCGATGATCTGGCCTTCGTAAACTTCTGCGCCGTGGCCCAGGAACAGTTTACCACGGTCTTGCAGGCTGAACAGTGCGAAGGCAACTGCTTTACCCTGACCGTTGGAGATCAGTACGCCGTTCTGACGCTGGCCCACTTCACCCGGACGAACGTCGTCGTAGTGGCTGAAGGTGGAGTACAGCAGACCCGTACCGGAAGTCATGGTCATGAATTCTGAACGGAAGCCGATCAGACCACGGCTAGGAATCACGTAGTCAAGACGTACGCGGCCTTTACCGTCTGGATTCATGTTTTTCAGGTCGCCTTTACGCTCGCCCAGTGCCTGCATAACAGAACCCTGGTGCTGCTCTTCGACGTCCAGCGTTACGTTTTCGAATGGCTCTTGTTTACGGCCATCGATTTCGCGGAAGATAACTTTCGGACGGGAAACCGCCATCTCGAAACCTTCACGACGCATGTTTTCAATCAGTACGGACAGGTGCAGTTCACCACGACCGGAAACGCGGAATGCATCAGCATCCGGGGTTTCTTCAACACGCAGTGCCACGTTGTGCACCAGCTCTTTCTTCAGGCGGTCAAGAATCTGACGAGAGGTAACGTATTTACCTTCTTTACCACAGAATGGAGAGGTGTTGACGTTGAAGAACATGGTTACCGTTGGTTCATCAACGGACAGCGCTGGCAGCGCTTCGACGTTCTGCGGGTCGCAGATGGTGTCGGAGATGTTCAGTTCACCCAGACCAGTGATTGCGATGATATCGCCCGCTTCCGCCAGGTCGCTATCGATACGCTCCAGACCCAGGTGAGTCAGTACTTTACCGACTTTACCGTTACGGGTTTTGCCTTCGCTATCAATGATAGTGATCTGCTGGTTTGGTTTCACTTTACCGCGTTTGATACGGCCGATACCGATAACACCAACGTAGTTGTTGTAGTCCAGCTGGGAGATTTGCATCTGCAGCGGGCCATCCAGGTCTACGTCTGGAGCAGGTACATGGTCAACAATCGCCTGATACAGCGGGGTCATGTCTTCCGCCATATTTTCGTGATCAACACCAGCAATACCATTCAGCGCAGAAGCGTAAATGATAGGGAAGTCCAGCTGCTCGTCGGTCGCGTCGAGGTTAACGAACAGGTCGAATACCTGGTCAACAACCCAATCAGGACGTGCGCCTGGACGGTCAACTTTGTTGATAACAACAATTGGCTTCAGGCCGTGAGCAAATGCTTTTTTGGTCACGAAGCGCGTCTGCGGCATCGGGCCATCCATTGCATCAACAACCAGCAGCACGGAGTCTACCATGGACATTACACGTTCAACTTCACCACCGAAGTCGGCGTGCCCTGGGGTATCAACGATGTTGATACGGTAGTCATTCCATTTGATAGCGGTGTTTTTCGCGAGGATGGTAATCCCACGCTCTTTCTCCAAATCGTTGGAGTCCATCACACGCTCTTGTGTTTCAGCACGCGCATCAAACGTACCGGATTGCTGGAGCAGCTTATCAACCAGGGTAGTTTTACCATGGTCAACGTGCGCGATGATGGCGATGTTACGCAAATTTTCGATCACAACTTTGCCTCGGGCATTAGAAATAGCGCGTTATTGTACACGGATTAATCGCACTACAAAACAGGATCACAGAGATCCTCCGCAAACAAGTATTGCAGAGTTTCTTTGTGATCGCTTTCACGGAGCATAAAAAGGGCACCTAATCACAATTTGCACCAATATGGTGCTCAACTCAATGGGATAAGCACTATAATGGTGCAAAGACGCTATCGTGGTGCAGCCCTTTTGCACTATGGTGCGCATGATAACGCCTTTTGGGGGTGATTTAAAAGTTGGCACAGATTTCGCTTTATATTTTTCAGGGCAACAACGCCACTTTTAAGCAGTGATTTAAGACCTCGTTACCACGACGACAATGACAAATCCGGGAGATGTAAAGTATGTCCGCTGAACACGTTTTGACGATGCTGAATGAGCATGAAGTGAAGTTTGTCGATTTGCGCTTCACCGATACCAAAGGTAAAGAACAGCACGTCACTATCCCTGCTCATCAGGTAAATGCCGAATTCTTCGAAGAAGGCAAAATGTTTGACGGCTCCTCCATCGGCGGCTGGAAAGGCATTAACGAATCTGACATGGTTCTGATGCCGGACGCATCTACTGCGCTCATCGACCCGTTCTTTGAAGAATCTACCCTGATCATCCGTTGTGACATCCTGGAACCAGGCACACTGCAAGGCTACGACCGCGACCCGCGCTCCATTGCTAAACGCGCTGAAGAATACCTGCGCGCTACCGGCATCGCAGACACCGTTCTGTTTGGGCCAGAGCCAGAGTTCTTCCTGTTTGATGACATCCGTTTCGGTGCATCCATCTCCGGTTCTCACGTGGCTATCGATGATATCGAAGGCGCATGGAACTCCTCCACCAAATACGAAGGTGGTAACAAAGGTCACCGTCCAGGCGTGAAAGGCGGTTACTTCCCGGTTCCTCCGGTCGATTCCTCTCAGGACATCCGTTCTACCATGTGCCTTATCATGGAAGAGATGGGTCTGGTCGTTGAAGCGCACCACCACGAAGTGGCGACCGCTGGCCAGAACGAAATCGCGACCCGCTTTAACACCATGACCAAAAAAGCGGACGAAATTCAGATCTATAAATATGTCGTTCACAACGTCGCTCACCGTTTCGGTAAAACTGCGACCTTTATGCCAAAACCTATGTTTGGCGATAACGGCTCCGGTATGCACTGCCACATGTCTTTGTCCAAGAACGGCGTAAACCTGTTCTCCGGTGACAAATACGCGGGTCTGTCTGAGCAAGCGCTGTACTACATCGGCGGCGTTATCAAACACGCTAAAGCTATCAACGCCCTGGCGAACCCAACCACCAACTCCTACAAGCGTTTGGTTCCGGGTTACGAAGCACCGGTGATGCTGGCTTACTCTGCTCGTAACCGTTCCGCATCCATCCGTATTCCGGTGGTGGCGTCTCCGAAAGCACGTCGTATCGAAGTGCGTTTCCCAGACCCAGCGGCTAACCCGTACCTGTGCTTCGCCGCGCTGCTGATGGCTGGCCTCGACGGTATCAAAAACAAAATCCATCCAGGCGAAGCCATGGATAAAAACCTGTATGACCTGCCACCAGAAGAAGCAAAAGAGATCCCACAGGTTGCAGGCTCTCTGGAAGAAGCACTGAACGCGCTGGACGCTGACCGTGAGTTCCTGACTGCCGGTGGCGTATTCACCAACGAAGCTATCGATGCTTACATTGGCCTGCGTACTGAAGAAAACGACCGCGTACGCATGACGCCGCACCCGGTAGAGTTCGAACTGTACTACAGCGTGTAATAACGTTTTAAGTTGTACTTTCTGGATGATGCCGTGTGATGCGGCCATCTGGAATTGAGTTGCCGTGGAAACTTTCAGCCCATCTCAGGATGGGCTTTTTTCTCCACCAACAACCTGATATTTCGCGCTTTTCATCAATTAAAAGCTATACTGCACTAAAACAGTGCAAGCCTTTTCAGGAGACTGCTAAATGGCAACAGGCGCACTGCCCGATGCTGGGCAGATCCTCAACTCGTTAATCAACAGTATCTTATTGGTTGATGACGATTTAGCCGTTCACTACGCGAACCCTGCGGCGCAGCAACTGCTGGCGCAAAGCGCACGCAAACTTTTTGGCACTCCACTACCTGAACTCCTGAGCTATTTTTCGCTGAATATCGGCCTGATGCAGGAAAGTCTCCTGGCGGGGCAAGGGTTTACCGATAATGAAGTGACGCTGGTCATTGATGGTCGATCGCATATTCTCTCGCTTACGGCGCAGCGTTTGCCGGACGGTTTTATCCTGCTGGAAATGGCGCCGATGGATAACCAGCGCCGTCTGAGCCAGGAACAGCTACAGCACGCCCAGCAAATCGCTGCACGCGATCTGGTGCGCGGGCTAGCCCATGAGATAAAAAACCCGCTAGGCGGCCTACGTGGCGCAGCACAACTGCTGAGCAAAGCACTGCCAGACCCAGCGCTAATGGAATATACCAACGTCATTATTGAACAGGCCGACCGCCTGCGTAATCTGGTTGACCGTTTACTTGGCCCGCAGCATCCCGGCACACATATCACCGAAAGCATTCACAAAGTGGCAGAGCGAGTGGTGAAACTGGTTTCGATGGAATTACCGGATAACGTCACGCTGGTGCGTGATTACGATCCAAGTTTGCCGGAGTTACCGCACGATCCCGACCAAATAGAACAAGTTCTCTTAAATATTGTGCGTAATGCGCTTCAGGCCTTAGGCCCCGAAGGGGGCGAAATCATCCTGCGCACTCGCACGGCTTTCCAGTTAACGCTGCACGGAGTGCGCTACCGTCTGGCGGCCCGAATCGATATCGACGATAACGGCCCAGGCATTCCATCACATTTACAGGATACGCTGTTTTACCCGATGGTCAGCGGGCGCGAAGGCGGCACCGGGCTGGGTCTGTCGATTGCGCGCAGCCTTATCGATCAGCACTCCGGCAAAATTGAATTTACCAGTTGGCCGGGTCATACCGAGTTTTCGGTTTACCTGCCAATTAAAAAATAAGGTGTGTTTATGCAACGAGGGATAGTCTGGGTCGTTGATGACGATAGCTCCATCCGTTGGGTGCTTGAACGCGCACTCACCGGCGCAGGGTTAACCTGCACGACCTTTGAAGGCGGGAAAGAGGTGCTTGAGGCACTGACCACCAAAACGCCCGACGTGCTGATGTCCGACATCCGTATGCCTGGCATGGACGGTCTGGCGCTGTTAACGCAAATCAAACAGCGCCACCCGATGCTTCCGGTCATCATAATGACGGCGCATTCCGACCTGGATGCGGCGGTCAGCGCTTATCAGCAAGGGGCGTTTGATTACCTGCCAAAACCGTTCGATATCGACGAAGCGGTGGCGCTGGTTGAACGCGCCATTAGCCATTATCAGGAACAGCAGCAGCCGCGCAATGTGCAGGTTAACGACCCAACCACCGATATTATCGGTGAAGCGCCCGCCATGCAGGACGTGTTCCGCATTATTGGCCGCCTCTCGCGCTCATCAATCAGCGTACTGATTAACGGCGAGTCTGGCACGGGTAAAGAGCTGGTCGCTCATGCGCTGCATCGCCACAGCCCACGCGTCAAAGCGCCGTTTATCGCACTGAATATGGCGGCGATACCGAAAGATTTGATTGAGTCTGAGCTGTTTGGTCATGAAAAAGGAGCGTTTACCGGCGCGAATACCGTGCGCCAGGGACGTTTTGAACAGGCCGATGGTGGCACGTTATTTCTTGATGAAATTGGCGATATGCCAATGGATGTACAAACGCGTCTGTTGCGCGTGCTCGCTGACGGGCAGTTTTACCGCGTCGGCGGCTATGCGCCGGTGAAAGTCGATGTGCGCATTATCGCAGCAACGCACCAAAACCTGGAACAGCGGGTGCAGGAAGGCAAATTCCGTGAAGACTTATTCCACCGTCTGAACGTGATTCGCGTCCACCTGCCGCCGCTGCGCGAGCGTCGGGAAGATATCCCTCGTCTGGCACATCATTTCTTGCAGGTGGCGGCGCGTGAATTAGGCGTGGAAGCCAAACTGCTGCACCCTGAAACGGAAGCGGCATTAACGCGCCTCGCCTGGCCAGGGAACGTGCGTCAGTTGGAAAACACCTGCCGCTGGTTGACGGTGATGGCCGCCGGGCAAGAAGTGCTGATTCAAGACCTGCCCGGCGAGCTGTTTGAAGCCAGCGTCCCGGATAGCACAGCGTCGGCGTCACTGCCGGATAGCTGGGCGACGCTACTGGCACAGTGGGCTGACAAAGCGCTCCGTTCCGGTCATCAAAACCTGCTTTCAGAGGCGCAGCCAGAGATGGAACGCACGCTGTTAACCACCGCACTGCGGCACACTCAGGGGCACAAGCAAGAGGCCGCTCGCCTGCTTGGCTGGGGGCGAAATACGCTGACGCGCAAGCTGAAAGAGTTAGGAATGGAGTAACGCCAGGAAAAGTGTAAATAGTGCTCGATTAGCGCAAATTGCTGCAATTTCGTACTTTACTGTTCCGATGAGTTGAGTATTATTCTGCCCGGCAATACGGGGGGACGAAAATGCTTGAATCATTAATTAATCTGGCGTCGAGTGGCGCGGCTAACCACTCACCACAAACCGCAATAGCCGCGGTGTTATGCGCCGCGCTGGTCGGGCTGTTCAGCTAGCGGGTTTGTCGGGTGGCGCTTCGCTTACCCGACCTACTTATTGAGATTTCGTAGGCCCGGTAAGCGAAGCGCCACCGGGCAACCCGGCTAAATAACGCGCGAGAACTGCTGCATCCGCGCTTTCTGACGCAAGTAAGCATCGAAGCACATACAGATATTGCGAATCAACAGCCGGCCTTTCGCGGTCACCTGAATCCCTTTCTCATCGATGTCCACCAGCCCATCCGCAGCCAGCGGAGCCAGCAAGGCCATGTCTTGCGCAAAGTAATCGCTAAATTTAAGGTTCCACTGCGTTTCAATCGCCGCAAAGTCGAGGGCAAAGTTACAGATAAGCGACTTAATCACATCACGGCGAATACAGTCATCGCGGGTTAAGGCGATACCGCGCCACAGGGCATTTCCTTGCTCAGCCACCTGCTGGTAGTAGAGTTTCAGCTCTTTTTGGTTCTGCGCGTAGCAATCGCCAATCATGCTGATTGCAGAGACACCCATACCTAACAAGTCGGTATCACCTTGCGTGGTATACCCCTGGAAGTTGCGGTGTAGCACGCCTTCGCGCTGGGCGATAGCCAGTTCGTTATCCGGGCGCGCAAAGTGATCCATCCCGATAAACTGGTAACCCGCCTGCGTCAGCGAGGCAATTGTTTCTTGCAGGATATCCAGTTTCTGTTGTGCAGATGGCAGGTCGGCATCTTTAATCTTGCGCTGCGCGGCAAAAAGCGTTGGCAGGTGCGCATAGTTAAATACGCTCAGACGGTCAGGATTCAGTTCAGCAACGCGCTGTAGCGTAAATGCAAAACTCTCCGGCGTCTGCTTTGGCAGGCCGTAGATCAGGTCAATATTGGTAGACGTAAAGCCAATCTCACGGGCGTGGTTAAGTAGCGCAAAGATGAAATCTTCGTCCTGCTCACGGTTAACCAGGCGCTGCACTTCTTTGTTGAAGTCCTGTACGCCCATGCTCAGGCGGTTAAAGCCCTCGGCGCGCAGGTGGTCAACAATATCCAGTTCAATTTCACGCGGATCGACCTCAATGGAGATCTCGGCATCCGCATCAAAATGAAAGTTTTCGCGCAACAGCGTCATCAGACGGCTAATTTGCGCCTTATTGAGATAGGTTGGCGTACCGCCGCCCCAGTGCAGTTGGCTAACATGACGGCCCGAAAACAGCGGCGCACGCTGGCGAATTTCTTGTTCTAGCACATCGAGGTATTGATCGGCTTTATGCTGTTGGCGGGTGACAATTTTATTGCAGCCGCAGAAGTAGCAGAGCTTGTGGCAAAACGGGATGTGGACATACAGCGACAATGGTCGCTCAGGGTAACGCGCAACGGCGTTGAGAAACTCAGATTCGCCAAAGGCGTCGGAAAATTCCAGTGCGGTGGGATACGAGGTATAGCGCGGCCCAGAATAGTTATATTTTTGGATCAGGGCCAGATCCCAGTCGATTAACTGCACAGACATGCTCACTCCTTCCGGTGGTGTCGAGAACGACGACGGCTTGCCGGCGTGACCGCAGAGCGGTGCAACAGCCGGTTGCGCAGCCACTTTTGACGCCGCGACAACCGTCGTAGTTTAACGAATAACCACACCAGATAACATACAACCAAAAGGGTTATAAGCAGGACTGGCAAGCCAATCGAGTGCAAACGTTAGTTTCCACCTTTCAGCAGGCGCATCATGTCTTCTTTGCCCTCGTCTTCCTCTTCTTCTTCGTCATCATCATAAGAGAGGCCGAGTTGTTGCATCAGCTCGTCAATTCTATCCAGTTTGGCGTCAACCCAGCTTTGCTCTTCAGCATTCAGGGTTTCGCCCTTTTCCAGACGTTCCAGCAGCGCGTCCAGGCGCTCATCGTTCTCCAGCAAATCAAGCTCAGCCTGCGGTGAAAGCATAGGTTTCTCGCTCTTTGGTTTATGCTGCTTCACGACTGGGGTATCAGTAACACCCAGCGCGATAGGTTTTTTACTGCCAATACGTGGATCTTTTTGCTGTTTCTGATTGTTAGAACCGGATGCGCCCTGACCACCGCTCGCGCGGCTGCCCGCCGAGTGACCACGGTGCTTTTTGTCGCGTTTACGATCGCGGGCTTCCTGGTTTAACTCTTCACGTGTTTTACGACGCTGTTTACCCGGTGCTTTGCTGCGTGGTGCAGAGGTTGGTTTTTTCATGATGTAATGTCTTTAAGCCGTTTTATTCAGTATAGAATTGAGCCGGAATCTAGCAGAAAGCAAACAAAGAAAAAAGGCGACAGAGTAATCTGTCGCCTTTTTTCCTGACTCACAACCCGTTACGGGTTCTACATTCCGTGTTTGCCTACAACGCGCCCTGTTTGTCCGTTAGCTTAATAACAGTCCCTGTTATTGTTCCCTTTCCCTGTTAAACGTCTCCAAGACGCTTGTCTTCCTGACTGATTCCGTTGGTCCTCGCCTCCTGGCGCTCCCGACCCCTCATCCTGAGTCATCATCCTTCTGGCATCCTGCCGATGAGCGTTACTTTACCGCATTCCATTAAACTCACAAGCAGCGAAGCGGTAGACGTTCTGCATGTGAGACACGCCGGATAAAATTAACAACATGATTTAAAAGGAATTCAATAGTATTCACTCCAAATTATCACGTGGATTTCGCAAAGAAACTATGGCAAATGTCTTACAAACGAAAGGGCATTGGCTTACAACCAATGGGTACTGAGGAAAACCAGCCTTTTTTTACCGTTAGGGTATAATCGCCCCCATTGCCTGATTTCACGGAGACGACCGCTTTGACTAACTGGAACTATCAACTGACGCACTTTGTGACCAGCGCGCCAGATATCCGCCACTTACCTTCCGATACCGGAATCGAAGTTGCATTCGCCGGCCGCTCCAACGCGGGGAAATCCAGCGCCCTGAATACACTCACCAACCAGAAAGGCCTGGCGCGTACTTCAAAAACGCCAGGACGAACCCAGCTCATCAACCTGTTTGAGGTCGCTGAGGGTAAACGTCTGGTGGACTTGCCAGGCTACGGCTACGCGCAAGTTCCCGAAGAGATGAAAATCAAATGGCAGCGAGCGCTGGGTGAATACCTGGAAAAACGTCTGTGCCTGAAAGGATTAGTCGTGCTGATGGATATTCGCCATCCGCTGAAGGATCTCGACCAACAAATGATCGAGTGGGCCGTCGCCAGCGAAATCCCTGTTTTAGTGCTGCTGACCAAGGCAGACAAGCTGGCAAGCGGCGCGCGTAAAGCCCAGTTGAACCTGGTGCGGGAAGCGGCATTAGCCTTTAACGGCGACGTTCAGGTTGAGGCATTTTCGTCACTGAAAAAGCAGGGCGTGGATAAACTACGTCAGAAACTGGATAGCTGGTTTAACGATATTCCGCCACAGGAAGAACCTGAAGCAGCAGAAGAGTAAGCATCTCGCCTATGTAGCCTGATGGTACAACGCTTATCAGGCCTACATATCAACTTACTGATATAAAACAGATTAATTGGCTAAGTTTAGCAAGACTCCGGCTTGGCTAATTTTCTTTCGCCCAATAAAAAACGCCCCAGTCATTACTGACTGGGGCGGCTAAAATATTCAGCCAAATCCGATTACGTGAAGTAAAAGGTCTGAAAGATAGAACATCTTACCTCTGTACCCTACGCGATTAACTCTACTCTTTTTTACTTCTGACAGAAAGCACTTTTTGTAGTTTTTTTTCACTCGTTACATAACAAATTCTAATATTCATCACAAAATTAGATAAGTTATGTTGCTTACTTACATAAAAGGACATTTATAACTGGTTCCTTAATGCGCTTGATCCCAGTTTTCGCCGCTGCCCACTTCCACCAGCAACGGTACGTCCAGCGTGGTACTGTTTTCCATCAGCTCATGGACTTTTTTCGCGACCGCATCCACGTCATCTTTATGCACTTCAAACACTAATTCATCGTGCACCTGCATGATCATTCGTACACGCGGCTTCTCACCTTCCAGCCACTTATCGACGGCTATCATCGCGCGCTTGATAATGTCTGCCGCCGTCCCCTGCATCGGGGCGTTAATTGCCGCACGTTCCGCCCCAGCGCGGCGCGCACCATTGCTGGATTTGATGTCTGGCAGGTATAAGCGACGGCCATCAAGCGTGGAAACATAACCCTGATCTTTCGCCTGCGCACGGGTGCGCTCCATGTATTCCAGCACGCCAGGGTAACGCTCGAAGTACAAATCCATATACTTCTGCGCTTCTTTACGCGGAATGTTCAACTGACGCGCAAGGCCAAAGGCGCTCATGCCGTAAATCAGGCCAAAGTTAATCGCTTTCGCGCTGCGGCGCTGTTCGTTGGTGACACTCTCCAGCGGCAGGCCAAACACTTCCGCCGCCGTTGCGCGGTGGATGTCCTTACCTTCGGCAAACGCCTTCAGCAGACCTTCATCACGTGACAGGTGCGCCATAATACGCAGTTCGATTTGCGAATAGTCCGCAGAAACAATGACATAATCTTGCGGTGCAATAAACGCCTGACGAATACGACGCCCTTCCTCATTACGCACTGGGATGTTTTGCAGATTTGGATCGGTAGATGACAGACGCCCGGTCGCCGTCACCGCCTGATGATACGAGGTGTGTACACGCCCCGTTTTCGGGTTAATCATCAGCGGCAGTTTATCGGTATACGTCGATTTAAGCTTTGCCAGCCCGCGATACTCAAGAATGACTTTCGGCAGTGGGTAGTCCAGCGCCAGCTCTTCCAGCACCTCTTCCGACGTCGATGGCGCACCGCCTGGCGTTTTTTTCAGGGGTTTAATGCCCTGTTTTTCAAACAGAATCGTTTGCAGCTGTTTCGGCGAGGAGAGGTTGAACTCTTCACCCGCGATTTCATACGCCTTCTGCTCCAACTCAACCAGACGTTTGGCAATTTCCTGTGAGTGAGCATGTAGCACCGCCGGATCAATCTTCACGCCGTTGCGCTCAACACGCGACAGCACTGGCACCAGCGGCATTTCAATCTCGTTGAAGATACGCAGCGGCCCTTCATGTTTCTGCAATTTTGGCCACATTTTCAGGTGCAGTTGAAGAGTGACATCGGCATCTTCTGCCGCATAACGGCCAGCTTCTTCCAGCGCAATCTGGTTAAAAGTAAGCTGGTTTTTGCCCTTACCGGCAATCTCTTCAAAAGTGATGGTTTTATGCTTCAACCAGCGGTCAGACAGGCTATCCATATCATGACGCCCGGCGACGCTATCCAGCGTGTAGGATTCCAGCATAGTATCAAACGCGATACCGCGCAGCTCAATGCCATAGTTGGCGAGAATACCGCGATCGTACTTGAGATTTTGCCCCACTTTCAGCAGGCTTTCGTCTTCCAGTAGCGGTTTGAGCAGTTCCAGTACACGCTCACGGGCGATTTGCTCCGGCGCATCGAGATAATCATGGGCAACCGGAACGTACGCCGCTACACCGGGTTCGATAGCAAACGATAGGCCAACCATATTGGCAGAGATATTATCGAGGCTGTCCGTTTCCGTATCAAATGCAAACAACGGCGCTTTCTTCAGCTTTTCGATCCACGTCATCAGCGTTGCTTCATCCAGAATGGTGACGTAGTTTTCTGCCGATAGCGTAGCGGCCGCGTCTTCCTCTTCAGGCTCAACGGCTGCGGCTTGCTTTGGTTTCGCCGAAGGCTTGCTGCCCTTCGCCTGCATCCAGGTGCCAGACTCCACATCGGTGATCCAGCGCTTAAATTCGTACTGTTTAAACAGTGCTAACAGTTGATCCGCTGCCGGTGGCTCCACGGTAAGCTGATCGCAGGTTAGCTCCAGCTCAACGTCCGTTTTGATAGTTGCCAGCTTATAAGAGAGGTAGGCCAGGTCTTTGTTCTGCTCAAGCTTCGCCGCCATGGTTTTTGCGCCACGGAAGGTTAACCCGGCAATTTTTTCCGGCTCACCATACAGCGTATCCAGGCCGCCAAGACCTTGCAGCAGCGCCTGCGCCGTTTTCTCACCCACGCCCGGCACGCCAGGAATGTTATCCGATGAGTCACCCATCAGCGCGAGGAAATCGATTATCAGCTCCGGCGGAACGCCATACTTCGTCACCACTTCATCAGGGCCAAGGATGGTGTTGGTCATGGTATTGATAAGCGTAATACCTGGCGTAACCAGCTGCGCCATGTCTTTATCACCGGTACTGATAAGCACCGCTCGACCCGCTTTTTCAGCTTCACGCGCCAGCGTACCGATAACGTCATCCGCCTCAACGCCGGAAACCGCAAGCAGCGGTAAGCCCATCGCCTTCACCATGGTATGCAAAGGTTCAATTTGCGCGCGCAGGTCGTCCGGCATTGGCGGCCGGTGAGATTTGTAATCCTCAAACAGTTCATCACGGAAGGTTTTCCCTTTCGCATCAAATACCACCGCAGCGTGGGTGGGCTGATACTGGAGGATCAGGCTGCGCAGCATATTCAGCACGCCATACATCGCGCCTGTTGGCTCTCCTGCGCGATTAGTCAGCGGAGGGAACGCGTGATATGCCCGATAGAGATAAGAGGAGCCATCTACGAGGATAAGTGGATTTTCAGGGATCTGAACCATAATTTCCGTGCCTGTTTATCAGATTATGGATAAAGGATGCCACAGACAGCATGAAAACATGAATTTTTCGCCAAAATAACGCGAAAAGATTTAGAGATCCGCGCGATCGCACGCAAAACAAATTGTGGATAAGTTTGTGAATAGTTTTATTTTACTGATAACAATGAATATGTAACGTACAATTAAATGAAAAATAGTCATTTACTTTCAATTGGTTACTTGAAGATCACATTAAGAAAAAACGATCTGGTGATAATTCACACTATGTGGATAGACATAACGGCATTTTTTCTATTCTGCTAAGACCCATCATTTGGCGCGTTTTCTGGTAAAATCCGTTTCTTGTGCCCTTTTATATGCGCACGTTAAATAACTAACTATCTGAATAAAAAAACTATGTCGAGATTGCTCGCTGCGATAACGCTGCCCATAAGTATCGCACTCACCATTTTACTGACCATTTTATGCTCCGTACCGATTATTCTCGCCGGTCTTATTAAACTCATTTTACCGGTTCCGGTCATCTGGCGTTCTGTCTCGGTATTTTGCAATTTCATGATGTACTGCTGGTGCGAAGGGCTGGCCGCACTTCTGCATCTCAACCCCTGGCTGAAATGGGATATTCAGGGGCTGGAAACGCTAAGTAAGAAGAACTGGTATCTGCTTATCTGCAACCATCATAGCTGGGCGGATATCGTAGTACTGTGCGTTATTTTCCGTAAGCACATCCCCATGAATAAGTATTTCCTCAAGCAGCAGTTGGCTTGGGTGCCATTTATGGGGCTGGCCTGCTGGGCGCTGGATATGCCATTTATGCGCCGCTATTCCCGTAGTTATCTGATACGCCATCCAGAAAGACGCGGAAAAGATGTCGAAACAACCCGCCGTTCTTGTGAGAAATTCCGCGCACATCCCACCACTATTGTGAATTTTGTCGAGGGCTCGCGTTTTACCCCAGAGAAACGGCTACAAACGCGTTCACCGTATAAGAACTTGCTGCCACCAAAGGCCGCTGGCATTGCAATGGCGCTGAATGTGCTGGGGGCGCAGTTTGATAAGTTGCTGGATGTCACGCTGTGCTATCCAGAAAACGACAGTACGCCGTTCTACGATATGCTGAGTGGGAAGTTGACGCGTATTGTGGTGAAAATCAATCTGCGCCCTATTGAGCCAGATTTGCACGGGGATTATGTCGGTGATAAAAACTTTAAGCGCCGTTTCCAGCTCTGGTTAAATACGCTGTGGGAAGAGAAAGACCAACAAATTGAAGCAACGAAAGCAGAATACAAAAACGCCGGTCAATGACCGGCGTTTTCCTTTTTTATTTCTTCTCAATGAGCTGTTTAACAGTATCAGCATACTGAGCCACAAAGACATCCATATTGCTGGTGTCCATACCCTGTGGGTTCAGTTGGTATTTACCGTTAACAAACATCGCTGGCACGCCTTGCAGTTGCATATCCGCAGCCGCTTTTTCTTGCTGAACAACCAGTGATTTCACGACAAAGCTGTTCCAGGCCGCATCGTAATCTTCACCCTTCACGCCAGCGTCAACGAAGACCTTACGGATATCAGCAACGCTTTGAACGGACTGAGTTCTCTGTACGGCTTCAAACATCGGTGCCGTAATCTTGTCTTCAACGCCCAGTGCGATTGCTACAGCCCACGCCTGAGTCAGATCTTTGCCCAATGGGCCAAGGAACTCTACGTGGTACTTAATCATTTTGGTGCCTTCAGGAAGTTTTTTCTTCACGCTGTCAGAAACGTGCAGTACTTCCTCGAACTGATAGCAATGCGGGCAGTAGAAGGAGAAAAACTCCAATACCTGCGGCTCACCAGCAATCGGTTTATCAATAGTAACGTACTGTTTGCCTTCGGTAATCTGAGCAGCAGATGCGCTGAATGCCAGAATCATACCTGCCAGCGCAAGCCAAACCTTTTTCATAACTCACTCTCTCCTGACTGTGTCGAATTAATACATTGGCGTTAGCTGAAGAGGGGGTTCATGTAGAACCTTTACCTGCTCAACAAAAGTAGCAATCTGCCGATGCCAGAAATCTTCCCCAGTTAACCAGGGAAAATTTTTCGGAAATGCAGGGTCATCCCAACGCCTGATAATCCAGGCAAGATAATAAACCAACCGCATCGCACGTAAAGGCTCTATCAGTGCCAATTCGTCTGAATTAAAGCGACTGAACTCTTCATAGGCCTCAACGATCATTTCAAGCTGCATACGTCTCTCGGCAAGAGAACCATTCAGCAACATCCATAAGTCCTGAATCGCGGGGCCGTTACGCGCGTCGTCGAGATCGACAAACAGCGGGCCATCGCGCCAAAGGATATTCCCTGCATGGCAGTCGCCGTGTAAACGCAGCGAGTCAAAACGCCCGTGCCACAGCCCCATCACCGCGTCAATCAGGTCATCAGTAGCTTGCAGGTACTTGTCTTTTAAACCGGCAGGGAGCAGCGCTGAGCGCTCAAATACGGCTCGCGGTTCAATAAGATACTCTTTAACGCCAATATCAGGACGAGCAGTAAAGTGAGATTTTCGCCCTGTCTGGTGCAGACGGCCAAGGTAACGCCCGACCCATTCCATTTGATCCAGGTTATCGGACTCAAACTGGCGGCCACCGAGGCTTGGGAATACGGCAAAGTAGAAACCGTCATGAATCAGCAGCGTTTGGTCATTAAATACGATAGGCGCGGCAACAGGAACATCGTCCTGTACCAACTCAAGCGCGAACTGGTGCTCTTCAAGAATCTGGGCAGCAGACCAGCGCTCAGGGCGATAAAACTTCACCACCATGCGGCGACGGTCTTCATCCTGAAACTGGTAAACCCGGTTCTCGTAGCTATTTAGTGGGGTGAGACCAGAATCAACCCGGATACCCTGTTCGAATAGGGCATCGATAATGGTATCCGGGTGGAGAGTCTGGAAAGTGAAAGCCTTGTCGTTCATCCTGACATCCGATAACGATACGAATGGTGCAGGATATCATTTCACAGTGGGTTGAGCGGTAGTGCTTACAACCTTTTACTCTTTTATTACGCCACGCGCACGCAGCAATGCAGTTTTGAAGTCTTCTTCATAATCTTTCTGAATACCAGGAATTACCGCGTCTTTCGCGGAGTCGCGCATTTTCAGATGGTAGATCAGAATATCGTCCGTTAGATCGGCCAATTCACCGTCATAACCTGACTCCTTGGCCAATTTCTGCAAAAATTGCAGTAAATTCAGCTCTGGCTCTTTCTGCCAGGCTGGCTGGAGGAGTTCAATAACTTCGTTCAGACGTTTACATTTCATGGTCGTGCTCCTTACGCTTGATAGGGATACGTTAGCAGGGTAAACCACACAATAAAAGAGGCGATATTGGTGAATATAGAGGGCCAGGTAACCGGCGTTGTGTTGGCAGGTGGCAAAGCGTCCAGAATGGGCGGGCAGGATAAAGGATTAATGCCGCTGAACGGCAGCCCCTTGTGGCTGCACGTGGCTGATTGTTTGCGCCCGCAAGTTGATAGCTTAGTAATTAGCGCAAATCGCAATCTGCAAACCTATCAAGCAAGTGGATTACCCGTGATAGCCGATACGTTACCGGGCTTTCCTGGGCCGCTGGCGGGTATTTTATCCGTGATGCGTCAAGCACCTGGAGAATGGTTTCTCTTTTGCCCTTGCGATACACCGTTTATTCCCAACACATTATTTACTCGTTTAGAGGCAAAGCGTAAAGACGCGCCGGTGGTGTGGGTGCACGATGGGGAACGCGATCACCCCGCAGTCGTGCTGGCTCATCGCAGCCTGGCAGCACAAATCGAGGATTATTTGGCTCGAGGAGAGCGCCGAGTCATGGTCTTTATGCGCGAAGCTGGCGGCCATTCGGTAGATTTTAGCGACATAAAAACGGCTTTTCGCAACATCAATACTCTGGATGATTTACAGCGAAATCAGGAGAAGCAATGATCCCGCTATTAGCGATTGCCGCATGGAGTGGTACGGGAAAAACCACGCTACTCAAAAGGTTGATCCCTGAATTATGCCGCCGGGGTATTCGTCCAGGCTTGATAAAGCATACACACCACGATATGGATGTCGATAAACCGGGAAAGGATAGCTATGAATTACGTAAAGCCGGTGCGGCACAAACCCTGGTCGCCAGCCAGCAACGCTGGGCATTGATGACCGAGACGCCGGATGAAGATGAATTAGATCTCGCTTTCCTGGCCAGCAGAATGGATACATCAAAGTTAGATTTAATTCTGGTTGAAGGGTTCAAGCATGAAGAGACAGCCAAAATTGTACTGTTTCGCCAGGATGCGGGGCATAGTCAGGAAGAGCTGGAGATCGATTCCCATGTAATAGCGGTGGCCAGTGATACACCAGTGGATGTTGATGTTCCGCTGCTAGGTATTAATGATATCAATCAGATAGCAGATTTTATCGAGCGGTGGATGCTAGCGTAACGCTAGCGGGCAAATTTGAACACCGTGACGCTGCGCTCTGCAGGCCGGATAAGGCGTTCACGCCGCCTTCCGGCAACGCTGCGCACCGCCCGTCACCGCTGATGCCACGCTTTCTGACCCGTTCCGCACACGCAAAAAAGCCCATCCGGCAGGATGGGCTTCTTCACTAATTGATGCCTGGCAGTTCCCTACTCTCGCATGGGGAGACCCCACACTACCATCGGCGCTACGGCGTTTCACTTCTGAGTTCGGCATGGGGTCAGGTGGGACCACCGCGCTACTGCCGCCAGGCAAATTCTGTTATCAGACCGTTTTTCACGTTCTGATGTTATCTGTATCAAGCTGAATTTCGATGTCTCTTTCGCCAAAACATCTTCGGCGTTGTAAGGTTAAGCCTCACGGTTCATTAGTATCGGTTAGCTCAATGTATCGCTACACTTACACACCCGACCTATCAACGTCGTAGTCTTCAACGTTCCTTCAGGACTCTCAAGGAGTCAGGGAGAACTCATCTCGGGGCAAGTTTCGTGCTTAGATGCTTTCAGCACTTATCTCTTCCGCATTTAGCTACCGGGCAATGCCATTGGCATGACAACCCGAACACCAGTGATGCGTCCACTCCGGTCCTCTCGTACTAGGAGCAGCCCCCCTCAATTCTCCAGCGCCCACGGCAGATAGGGACCGAACTGTCTCACGACGTTCTAAACCCAGCTCGCGTACCACTTTAAATGGCGAACAGCCATACCCTTGGGACCTACTTCAGCCCCAGGATGTGATGAGCCGACATCGAGGTGCCAAACACCGCCGTCGATATGAACTCTTGGGCGGTATCAGCCTGTTATCCCCGGAGTACCTTTTATCCGTTGAGCGATGGCCCTTCCATTCAGAACCACCGGATCACTAAGACCTGCTTTCGCACCTGCTCGAGCCGTCACTCTCGCAGTCAAGCTAGCTTATGCCTTTGCACTAACCTCCTGATGTCCGACCAGGATTAGCTAACCTTCGTGCTCCTCCGTTACTCTTTAGGAGGAGACCGCCCCAGTCAAACTACCCACCAGACACTGTCCGCAACCCGGATTACGGGTCTACGTTAGAACACCAGCCATTAAAGGGTGGTATTTCAAGGTTGGCTCCACGCAGACTGGCGTCCACGCTTCAAAGCCTCCCACCTATCCTACACATCAAGGACCAGTGTTCAGTGTCAAGCTATAGTAAAGGTTCACGGGGTCTTTCCGTCTTGCCGCGGGTACACTGCATCTTCACAGCGAGTTCAATTTCACTGAGTCTCGGGTGGAGACAGCCTGGCCATCATTACGCCATTCGTGCAGGTCGGAACTTACCCGACAAGGAATTTCGCTACCTTAGGACCGTTATAGTTACGGCCGCCGTTTACCGGGGCTTCGATCAAGAGCTTCGCGTTACCGCTAACCCCATCAATTAACCTTCCGGCACCGGGCAGGCGTCACACCGTATACGTCCACTTTCGTGTTTGCACAGTGCTGTGTTTTTAATAAACAGTTGCAGCCAGCTGGTATCTTCGACTGAGTTCAGCTCCACGAGCAAGTCGCTTCACCTACCATCAGCGTGCCTTCTCCCGAAGTTACGGCACCATTTTGCCTAGTTCCTTCACCCGAGTTCTCTCAAGCGCCTTGGTATTCTCTACCTGACCACCTGTGTCGGTTTGGGGTACGATTTGATGTTACCTGATGCTTAGAGGCTTTTCCTGGAAGCAGGGCATTTGTTACTTCAGCACCGTAGTGCCTCGTCATCACACCTCAGCGTTAATAAGGTTCCGGATTTACCTGGAACCTCCGCCTACATGCTTAAACCGGGACAACCGTCGCCCGGCTAACATAGCCTTCTCCGTCCCCCCTTCGCAGTAACACCAAGTACAGGAATATTAACCTGTTTCCCATCGACTACGCCTTTCGGCCTCGCCTTAGGGGTCGACTCACCCTGCCCCGATTAACGTTGGACAGGAACCCTTGGTCTTCCGGCGTGCGGGTTTTTCACCCGCATTATCGTTACTTATGTCAGCATTCGCACTTCTGATACCTCCAGCAAACCTCACAGTTCACCTTCAACGGCTTACAGAACGCTCCCCTACCCAACAACACATAGTGTCGCTGCCGCAGCTTCGGTGCACAGTTTAGCCCCGTTACATCTTCCGCGCAGGCCGACTCGACCAGTGAGCTATTACGCTTTCTTTAAATGATGGCTGCTTCTAAGCCAACATCCTGGCTGTCTGAGCCTTCCCACATCGTTTCCCACTTAACTGTGACTTTGGGACCTTAGCTGGCGGTCTGGGTTGTTTCCCTCTTCACGACGGACGTTAGCACCCGCCGTGTGTCTCCCGTGATAACATTCTTCGGTATTCGTAGTTTGCATCGGGTTGGTAAGTCGGGATGACCCCCTAGCCGAAACAGTGCTCTACCCCCGAAGATGAGTTCACGAGGCGCTACCTAAATAGCTTTCGGGGAGAACCAGCTATCTCCCGGTTTGATTGGCCTTTCACCCCCAGCCACAAGTCATCCGCTAATTTTTCAACATTAGTCGGTTCGGTCCTCCAGTTAGTGTTACCCAACCTTCAACCTGCCCATGGCTAGATCACCGGGTTTCGGGTCTATACCCTGCAACTTAACGCCCAGTTAAGACTCGGTTTCCCTTCGGCTCCCCTATTCGGTTAACCTTGCTACAGAATATAAGTCGCTGACCCATTATACAAAAGGTACGCAGTCACCCCATAAAGAGGCTCCCACTGCTTGTACGTACACGGTTTCAGGTTCTGTTTCACTCCCCTCGCCGGGGTTCTTTTCGCCTTTCCCTCACGGTACTGGTTCACTATCGGTCAGTCAGGAGTATTTAGCCTTGGAGGATGGTCCCCCCATATTCAGACAGGATACCACGTGTCCCGCCCTACTCTTCGAGTTCACAACCTGTGCATTTTGGTGTACGGGACTATCACCCTGTACCGTCGGACTTTCCAGACCGTTCCACTAACACACAAGCTGATTCAGACTCTGGGCTGCTCCCCGTTCGCTCGCCGCTACTGGGGGAATCTCGGTTGATTTCTTTTCCTCGGGGTACTTAGATGTTTCAGTTCCCCCGGTTCGCCTCGTTAACCTATGTATTCAGTTAACGATAGTGCAACGAATTGCACTGGGTTTCCCCATTCGGACATCGCCGGCTATAACGGTTCATATCACCTTACCGACGCTTTTCGCAGATTAGCACGTCCTTCATCGCCTCTGACTGCCAGGGCATCCACCGTGTACGCTTAGTCGCTTAACCTCACAACCCGAAGATGTTTCGTAAAACACCATCGTGTTGCGAAAATTTGAGAGACTCGAACACACCGCTTATCTGTTCTTATTACGGAGAACAGACACAGTGTGTCGTTTCAATTTTCAGCTTGATCCAGATTTTTAAAGAGCAAATATCTCAAACAAGACTCGTGAGTCTGTTTTGAGATATGACGGTCGGCGACTTTCACTCACACATACCAGCAAGTGGCGTCCCCTAGGGGATTCGAACCCCTGTTACCGCCGTGAAAGGGCGGTGTCCTGGGCCTCTAGACGAAGGGGACACTGAAGTCTCAATCGCAAGACGCCTTGCTATTTACTTTTCATCAGACAATCTGTGTGGACACTTCAACAAACGTTTCTTTAAGGTAAGGAGGTGATCCAACCGCAGGTTCCCCTACGGTTACCTTGTTACGACTTCACCCCAGTCATGAATCACAAAGTGGTAAGCGCCCTCCCGAAGGTTAAGCTACCTACTTCTTTTGCAACCCACTCCCATGGTGTGACGGGCGGTGTGTACAAGGCCCGGGAACGTATTCACCGTAGCATTCTGATCTACGATTACTAGCGATTCCGACTTCATGGAGTCGAGTTGCAGACTCCAATCCGGACTACGACATACTTTATGAGGTCCGCTTGCTCTCGCGAGGTCGCTTCTCTTTGTATATGCCATTGTAGCACGTGTGTAGCCCTACTCGTAAGGGCCATGATGACTTGACGTCATCCCCACCTTCCTCCAGTTTATCACTGGCAGTCTCCTTTGAGTTCCCGGCCGAACCGCTGGCAACAAAGGATAAGGGTTGCGCTCGTTGCGGGACTTAACCCAACATTTCACAACACGAGCTGACGACAGCCATGCAGCACCTGTCTCACGGTTCCCGAAGGCACTAAAGCATCTCTGCTAAATTCCGTGGATGTCAAGAGTAGGTAAGGT
Source organism: Kluyvera fluvialis (assembly GCF_059725275.1). Lineage (NCBI taxonomy): Bacteria > Pseudomonadati > Pseudomonadota > Gammaproteobacteria > Enterobacterales > Enterobacteriaceae > Kluyvera > Kluyvera fluvialis. The sequence continues at coordinate 4,913,696 of NZ_AP046142.1, forward strand.
TCTTCGCGTTGCATCGAATTAAACCACATGCTCCACCGCTTGTGCGGGCCCCCGTCAATTCATTTGAGTTTTAACCTTGCGGCCGTACTCCCCAGGCGGTCGACTTAACGCGTTAGCTCCGGAAGCCACGCCTCAAGGGCACAACCTCCAAGTCGACATCGTTTACAGCGTGGACTACCAGGGTATCTAATCCTGTTTGCTCCCCACGCTTTCGCACCTGAGCGTCAGTCTTCGTCCAGGGGGCCGCCTTCGCCACCGGTATTCCTCCAGATCTCTACGCATTTCACCGCTACACCTGGAATTCTACCCCCCTCTACGAGACTCAAGCTTGCCAGTTTCAAATGCAGTTCCCAGGTTGAGCCCGGGGATTTCACATCTGACTTAACAAACCGCCTGCGTGCGCTTTACGCCCAGTAATTCCGATTAACGCTTGCACCCTCCGTATTACCGCGGCTGCTGGCACGGAGTTAGCCGGTGCTTCTTCTGCGAGTAACGTCAATTGCTGCGGTTATTAACCACAACACCTTCCTCCTCGCTGAAAGTACTTTACAACCCGAAGGCCTTCTTCATACACGCGGCATGGCTGCATCAGGCTTGCGCCCATTGTGCAATATTCCCCACTGCTGCCTCCCGTAGGAGTCTGGACCGTGTCTCAGTTCCAGTGTGGCTGGTCATCCTCTCAGACCAGCTAGGGATCGTCGCCTAGGTGAGCCATTACCCCACCTACTAGCTAATCCCATCTGGGCACATCCGATGGTGTGAGGCCCGAAGGTCCCCCACTTTGGTCTTGCGACGTTATGCGGTATTAGCTACCGTTTCCAGTAGTTATCCCCCTCCATCGGGCAGTTTCCCAGACATTACTCACCCGTCCGCCACTCGTCACCCGAGAGCAAGCTCTCTGTGCTACCGTTCGACTTGCATGTGTTAGGCCTGCCGCCAGCGTTCAATCTGAGCCATGATCAAACTCTTCAATTTAAGTTTGATGCTCGTGAATTAAACTTCGTAATGAATTACGTGTTCACTCAGAGACTTGGTATTCATTTTTCGTCTTGCGACGTTAAGAATCCGTATCATTGAGTGCCCACACAGATTGTCTGATAAATTGTTAAAGAGCAGTGCAACGCGGCGTTAAGCTCACCGTTGCGAGGTGGCGTACATTACGCTTTCCTCCTTCAGAGTCAAGCGTTTATTTTCGCTTTTCTCTGGCGGCGTTCCCGAAGGAAGCCTTCTGACCCAGCGGCTTGTTTGCCGTTGTTCCGTGTCAGTGGGAGCGCATTATAGGGAGTTATTTCATCCTGACAAGGGTAAATTTAAAATATTTTATCGCTCGCTCTCTTTTTCACCAATTTGTGCATCAATACGCCGTAAAAAGCCTGAACTGCTGTTTTTAACACCGATTCAGCACATCAAATGGCATACTAAAGAAAGATAAATAATAGGAATGGCATTTATGTCTCTAAGCGCACAGCAACTAGCTGCTCAAAAAAACATCTCATGGGTCCTGGCTGAGAAAATAGCTCAGAAGATATTAACCGGCGAGTATCCGCCGGAAAGCATCCTCCCCGGAGAAATGGAGCTGGGTGAGATCTTCGGCGTTAGCCGAACAGCCGTCCGTGAGGCGGTGAAAACCCTCTCAGCGAAAGGGATGCTACTTCCTCGCCCGCGCATTGGCACTCGCGTAATGCCGCAGGCACACTGGAACTTCCTTGATACCGAGCTACTCTCGTGGTGGTTGACCGCTGATAACTTCCAGGAGGTCATGCGGTATTTCCTGGTTTTACGTCGCAGTCTTGAACCCCAGGCTTGTCTGTTAGCAGCAACACTGGGCACAGCCGAACAGAAAGCGCATCTCAATACATTAATGGAAGAGATGGCTACGCTGGAAAACGAGTTCGACCGCGAGCGTTGGATTGATATCGACACCTCCTGGCATGAGCACATCTATGAAATGAGTGCCAACCCGTTCCTGACCTCGTTCGCCAAACTCTTCCATTCGGTGTATCACACCTACTTTACCTCTATTACAGAGGATGAAGTTATTGAACTGGCAAACCACCAGGCCATTGTCGATGCCATTCAGGAAGGTGATGCTCAGCAAGCGTTGATTGCCTGCCAGGCTTTATTGAATGCTCCACATATTCGGGCTGCTGAATAAAGGACAGCGAATGACAGAGATTAAAGCGCGCAGCATGGCGGGGCTACCGTGGATAGCCGCCATGGCCTTCTTTATGCAGGCGCTGGACGCCACCATACTGAATACCGCCCTTCCGGCGATTGCACACAGCCTTAATCGTTCCCCGCTAGCGATGCAGTCCGCCATTATTAGCTACACCCTCACGGTGGCGATGCTGATTCCGGTAAGCGGTTGGTTGGCTGACCGCTTCGGGACTCGGCGTGTCTTTATGTTGGCGGTGAGCTTGTTCACGCTAGGCTCATTGGCCTGCGCGCTATCGACCTCGTTAGGCGAGTTGGTTGTCTTTCGTATTATTCAGGGGGTTGGCGGCGCGATGATGATGCCCGTCGCCCGTTTGGCGTTACTGCGCGCCTACCCGCGCAGTGAGCTACTGCCGGTGCTTAACTTCGTCACCATGCCTGGGCTGATAGGGCCCATTCTTGGCCCAGTATTAGGCGGTGTTTTCGTTACCTGGGCCAGTTGGCACTGGATTTTCCTGATTAACATTCCGATTGGCGTGGTGGGTATGCTGTACGCCCGCAAATATATGCCAAATTTTACCACTCCGCGTCGGCGCTTCGATTTAGCTGGATTCTTTCTGTTTGGTTTAAGCCTGGTGCTGTTCTCTATTGGTATGGAGCTGCTCGGCGAGCAAATTGTCTCTGGCTGGGTAGCGTTAATGGTGGTGTTGTTCAGCATTATCCTGCTGCTTGCTTATATTCGCCATGCGCGCAAACATCCTACCCCGCTGATCTCACTCTCATTATTTAAGACCCGCACGTTTTCGGTGGGGATCGCCGGCAATCTGGCGACGCGTCTGGGCACTGGCTGTGTGCCGTTTTTAATGCCACTGATGCTCCAGATTGGCTTTGGCTACCCAGCGTTGATCGCCGGATGCATGATGGCTCCCACCGCAATAGGTTCGATAGTGGCGAAATCTACCGTCACCCAAGTGCTACGCCGTTTTGGCTATCGAAAAACATTAGTGGGTATCACGCTGTTTATTGGTTTGATGATTGCACAGTTTTCAATGCAGTCCCCGGCCATGCCGGTATGGATGCTGATTCTGCCGCTGTTTGTGCTGGGGATGGCGATGTCTACACAGTTCACCTCGATGAACACCATTACGCTGGCAGACCTGACTGACGACAACGCCAGCGGCGGCAATAGCCTGCTCGCCGTTACGCAGCAATTGTCGATAAGCCTTGGGGTGGCTATCAGCGCTGCGGTGCTTCGCTCGTATCAGAGCCTACAAGGGGCGACGACTATCGATCAATTCCACTACACCTTTATCACCATGGGCGTTATCACGGTGATATCGGCGTTAGTGTTTATGCTATTAAAAGCAAAAGATGGCCGAAACCTGATTAAAGAAAAGCACTAGCCTTAAACGGAACCGCGAACCACCAGCTCGGGCGTCAACTGCATACGCTGCTGTTTTTGTCCGGGCTGGGCGATACGATGGATCAATACATCAATAGCCAGTTCACCCAGTTCATCTTTCGGTTGATGGATTGTCGTTAGCGGCGGCGTCATATAGCGCGCCAGTTCAATATCATCGTAACCAATCACCGCCATATCCTGCGGGATACGCAGCCCCGCCTGATATAACGCCTGGTAGACACCAACCGCCATCGCGTCATTGCCGACGAATACCGCGTCTGGACGCACCGGATGCGCCAACAGTTGTTGCATCGCCTCCAGGCCACCGCCGAATTCAAAGTTACTGGTGATTTCGTAGCCATCAGGAATAGGTAGCCGTGCGTGTTGCATCGCCTCTCGATACCCTTCCAGACGCAGGCGCGCAGGGGTTTTATCCAGTGGCCCGGCAATACACGCAATGCGCGTATAACCTTTCTCAATTAAATAACGCGTCGCCATATCGCCGCCCAGCAGCGAATTGTCCTGAATCAGATCGCTGTCGCCGTCGAACGGCGCCCAGTCCATCATCACTGAAGGTATAGAAGGATAGCGCTGCATAATCTCCAGTGACGGCTGGTGCGTTTCCGTACACAGCAGGAGCAGCCCATCGACGCGTTTTTGCATCAGCGTCTCCAGGTTGCGGTTCATTCGCTGTTCGTCGCCTTCGGTATTGCATAACACCAGGCTGTAACCGCGCTCAAAGCAGCTACGTTCCACACCGCGCACCAGCTCAGAGTAAAACGGGTTGGTACTGGCGGTGATCAGCATTCCAATGGTATGGGTCTGATTAAGTTTGAGGCTACGCGCCAATGCAGATGGCGCGTAGTTGAGGCTTTTGATTGCCGCGTCAACTTTCTCGGTAATGGCATCACTGACATACCGGTCTTTATTAATGACGTGAGATACCGTGGAGGTGGAAACGCCCGCCAGGCGAGCAACATCCTTCATCGTGGCCAAGCATTACCCCTGTTGACGTAAAAAATCGTCTATCTCTTCACGCCAGGGAACAGAAGGCTGTGCCCCTTTGCGTGTTACAGCGATAGCCGCAGCCGCATGAGCAAAACGCAGCGCATCGGCCAGTGGGGTCTCTTCCAGCAGCGCGGTCATCAGCGCGCCATTAAAGGTATCCCCGGCGGCAATAGTGTCGATAGCCGGCACTCTAAAACCCGCGACGCGGCGGCCTTCGCCTTTAACGCTGGCCCATACGCCACGGCTACCGAGAGTAATAATGACAGTATCAATGCCCTTATCATGCAGCACTTGCGCCGCTTTCGCTGCGTCATCGTCATTTTCAACCCGCACGCCGGTCAGCTTCTCTGCTTCCGTTTCGTTCGGAGTGATGATATCCACCAGCGCCAGCAGTTCATCCGATAGTTCGCGCGCCGGTGCTGGGTTTAACACGACAGTAGTGTGATTCTGGTGAGCGATTTGCGCAGCCAGCAGGACGCTGTCTAACGGCGATTCCAACTGCATCAGCAGTGCACTGGCTTGAGCAATTCTCTCACGCTGAGCTTCAACCAATGTTGTCGAGAGCGCCGCGTTCGCACCCGCGTGGATACCAATGACGTTTTCGCCTTCGCCATTAACAAAAATCAGCGCGACGCCCGTGGATTCACCGGCAACGGCGCTCACTGGCGCAATGTCAATGTGGTCGGTTTCTAGCTGTTTACGGATACGTTCGCCAATATCATCATCGCCAGTACAGGCAATAAACGCGATATCCGCGCCGCTACGCCCAGCGGCGACCGCCTGGTTAGCGCCTTTGCCGCCAAAAGCAACTTGATAATGGTTACCGGTGACGGTTTCGCCAGGCGTTGGGAAAGATTCAAGATTGAGAATGTGATCGGCATTAATGCTGCCCAGGACGACGAGTTTACCTGCGGTTTTCATTTTCAGAGTGTCCATTAAGATGCGCCACCGATAAACCGGTGGCGCGTGCCCTGCTTTATCTTATAGATGTTGTCCCTCAGGCTGTGAGAGCCTGAATCGCATTCGCGTTATTACTGCTTGATAACCAGCTTCAGGTCAACAGGATATTTAGCCTGTACTTTTTCGCCTTTCAGAACTTTGTCTGCGGTTTCAACACCTTTCGCGCCGATCTGGTCCGGTAACTGAGCGATGGTCGCCGCCAGCTTGCCGTCCTTAACCGCTTTTTCGCCATCTGGCGTACCGTCAAAGCCCACCACCATCACGTCAGATTTACCGGCAGTTTGCAGCGCACGCAGTGCGCCCAGCGCCATTTCATCGTTCTGTGCGAATACGGCTTTCACATCTGGGTGCGCGGTCAGCAGGTTCTGCATCACGTTCAAGCCTTTAGTACGGTCAAAGTCTGCTGGCTGGCTAGCCAGTACATTGAATTTGTGTGCGGCAACCGCCTGCTGGAAGCCTTCACCACGCTCACGGGCGGCAGATGTCCCGGCAATCCCCTGCAATTCAATAACTTTAGCGCCTTCACCTTCTTTCTTAGCAATGTAGTCGCCAGCGATTTTGCCGCCAAGTACGTTATCGGACGCGATATGGCTGACTACTTCACCTTTAGACGCGACACGGTCAAGGGTAATAACCGGAATTTTCGCCTGGTTAGCCATCTTGATAGCGTTACCCACAGCGTCGGAATCCGTTGGGTTGATCAGCAGAATTTTAGTGCCACGAACGGTTAAATCCTGAACGTTAGCCAGCTCCTTCGCCGGGTTGTTCTGTGAATCCAGAACCACCAGGTTGTAACCCAGTTTATCGGCTTCTTTCTGTGCGCCGTCTTTCAGGGAAACAAAGAACGGGTTATTGAGCGTTGAGATAACCAGCGCAATAGTATCTTTCGCCATTGCGTTCGCACTTACGGTGGCGCTCAGCGCAACCGCAGAAACCAGGGTAGCCAGTTTTTTCATGTTCATATCTAAGATGTCCTGTAGTGTCGTTAGTTACTGCTTTTTGTTGTCCACCAGCACCGCCAGCAAAATCACCACTGCTTTCACGATCATCTGGTAATAAGAAGAAACACCTAACAAATTCAAGCCATTGTTCAGAAAACCAAGAATCAGCGCACCGATAAGCGTACCGACGATACGCCCCTTACCGCCCGCGAGGCTAGTACCGCCCAGCACGACCGCCGCAATGGCATCCAGCTCGTAGCCCGTCCCCGCCGTTGGTTGTGCCGAGGAGAGACGCGCCACTTCAATAATGCCCGCCAGTGCCGACAATAACCCGCACAAAGAGTAGACGATAATTTTAACTTTATTCACGCTAATGCCGGAAAGACGCGTTGCCGCCTCGTTACCGCCCAGCGCATAAATATAACGGCCCAGACGCGTGTGGTGCAGCATGTACCAGGCAGCCAGGAAGACAATCGCCATGATCCACACCGGCGTAGGAATCCCCAGTGGGCGGCCAATACCGAACCAGCCAAAGACATCGGCGTTATCCGTAAACCCGGTGTTGACCGGGCTACCGTTGGTGTACACCATCGTTACGCCACGCAGCAGCAGCATCATCACCAGAGTGGCGATAAATGCCTGTACGCGCCCTTTGGCAACAATAACGCCAGTAACGGCCCCGATTGCGGCACCTAATGCGAGTGCGGCAGCAACCGCCACCAGCGCATTGACTTCGATGCCGACAATCGACGCGGCGACCGCGCCGGTCAACGCCAGCAAGGAACCGACGGACAGATCGATCCCCGACGTTAAAATGACCAGCGTCATCCCAACCGCCATGATCGCATTCACGGAGGTTTGCTGAAGGATGTTGAACAGGTTATTGACGGTAAAAAAGTTCGGGCTCATGGTCGATACAATCGCTATCAGCACCAGCAGGGCAATCAGCGATTTTTGCTCCAGCAGCCATGCTTTAGTGAAATAGCGGCGACCCGCCACAGACTGGGTTGTCATCTTTTTTACTCCTGGTTCACGCGGTTAAGCTTGCCCACAGCGGCAGCCATTAATACTTCCTGGGTGGCCTGCTCGCGTGAAAACTCACCGCCGAGATGCCCTTCATGCATCACAATAATGCGATCGCTCATCCCCAATACTTCCGGCATCTCAGACGAAACCAGAATAATACTCAGGCCATCGGCCTTAAATTGGTTGATCAACTGATAAATCTCTTTCTTTGCCCCTACATCAACGCCGCGCGTTGGCTCATCGAGGATCAACACCTTCGGGCGCGTCATCAGGCCACGCGCGATGGCAACTTTCTGTTGGTTACCGCCGGACAACAGCCCGATGGCTTGCTCCATAGATGGCGTCTTAACGTTAAACAAGCGGATAAAATCACCCACCGCCTGCTGTTCATCTTTGTGTTTCAGGCTACCGCCGGTACGGCTGAAATAGCGCAACGCGGTCAGCGACATGTTCTCTTTCACCGACATGCCGAGCACCAGTCCATCGCGTTTACGGTCTTCGGAGATATACACAATGCCGTTCGCCAGGCCGTCCTGCGGTGAGCGCGTCACCACTTCATGACCATCGAGCGTGACGTAACCGCTGCTGCGCGGTAACGCACCGTACAGCACTTTCATTAACTCGGTACGCCCGGCCCCCATCAGCCCAGCGACACCAAGAATTTCGCCTTTACGCAGGGTAAAGGTGACGTTTTCAACGCCCGGCCCGCACAGCGCATCAACTTTCAGACGTACGTCACCCGGTTCTTTATCCAGATGCGGGTACTGATCTTCCAGCTTACGGCCCACCATCATTTCGATCAGCCGATCTTCATCAAGGCTTGCCACTTCGCGCTCAGCAATAAACTGCCCATCACGGAACACCGTCACGTCATCGCAAATCTCGAAGATCTCTTTCATACGGTGAGAAATATAGACAATGCCGCGCCCCTGCGATTTCAGTTCGCGAATAACGCGGAACAGGGATTCCGTTTCGGTATCGGTCAGCGCATCGGTCGGTTCATCCATAATGATGACCTTCGACTCAAAGCTCAGTACCTTGGCGATTTCCACCATTTGCTGGTCGCCGATGGAGAGGTCGCCCACCAGGCGGTCGCTGCTAAAGCGCAGGTTCAGTTTCGCCAGCAGCACGTTCGCTTCGGCGTACATCTTTTTCCAGTCGATTTTGCCAAAGCGATTCACAAACTCACGGCCAAGGAAAATGTTCTCGGCAATTGTCAGTTGGGGAATCAGGTTCAGCTCCTGGTGGATGATGCCGATACCGGCTTCCTGGGAGGATTTCGGACCGTTGAAGGTCGTCTCTTTGCCCAACCACAGCAATGAACCGGCATCACGTTGATAGATACCGGTCAGCACTTTCATCATGGTGGATTTGCCGGCGCCGTTCTCACCTACCAGCGCCATCACGCGCCCGGAGTAAACGTTCAGCGCCGCACCGGAGAGGGCTTTTACGCCAGGGAACGATTTATCGATCCCTTTTAATTGTAAGAGTGCGTCCATGATGGCCTCAGAAGGTGACGCCAGCACAGAGAATAATATTCGCATACGGGGAACACTCCCCGCTGCGAATCACCGCCTGACTGTCTGCGGTTTGTTGTTTGAACTGCTCATGTGAGACGTAACGAATATCAATGGTGTTTCCCTGGTGTTGTTGCAGCTGCTCAATATGCTTGAGCAACGTTTCGTGGAACTGCGGATTATGCTGTTGAATTTCCGTCGCGAGAATGGCGGCCTCGACCTGCATCTCCTGAGTGACCACGCCCAGCACCTGCATAAAGGTAGGGACGCCCTGGGTTAACGCCATATCAATGCGCGAAGTGCTACGTGGAATGGGGAGACCCGCATCACACACGACCAGGGTATCGGTATGGCCCAGACGGGAAATGACCGATGAGATTTCAGAATTGAGTACCGTGCCTTTCTTCATTTTGTTTTCTTGCTCCACTAGCGAAACGTTTCGCTGTTATAAGTGTAGCCGTAAGAATGCACCGATAACCATTGGCAGGTTATAGAAATGTGATCGCCATCGAAACGTTTCGCAAGATGAGAGGAAAGAGAGAAAAAACGCCCTCCGTCAAAACGAGGGAGGGCGTGATAAGCATTAGATTTCGACCTGAGTACCCAGCTCGATAACCCGATTCGGCGGGATTTCGAACTGATCCGGCGCGCGCAGGGCGTTGCGTTGCAGCAGTAGATACAACTTACCGCGCAGGCGCAGATACCACGGACGTTTACCGACAATCAGCGACTCGTGCGACATAAAGAACGAGGTTTCCATCATTCGGCAGCTCAGCCCTTCCAGGCCACAGCGGTGGAACACCTCTTCAACGTTTGGCGTTTCACGCCAGCCGTAGCTCGCAACCACACGCCAGAAAGTCGGCGATAGCTGTTCTATCTGTACACGACGCACATTGTGAACGTACGGCGCATCTTCCGTGCGCAGCGTCAGCAGGATAACGCGCTCATGCAACACCTTATTGTGTTTAAGGTTGTGCAACATGGCGAACGGAATAACGTTCAGCGCGCGCGACATATACACCGCAGTGCCTGGAACGCGTACCGGCGGCGATTTCTCTAAAGAGGCAATCATCGCTTCCAAAGAGTTACCGTGCTCATGCATACGGCGCAGCAGACGGAAACGCTCGCTTTTCCAGGTGGTCATGATGGTGAACATGATAAGACCGAGCGTTAGCGGCAGCCAACCACCGGAGACAATTTTATCAAGGTTCGCCGAGAACAGCGGGATATCCACACACAGGAACGCCACCAGAATCAGCGCGACAAAATACTTGTTCCAGTGCCAGTTTTTACGCGCCACGGTGGTGGAGAGAATAGAAGTCAGCACCATAGTGCCAGTTACCGCGATACCGTACGCCGCCGCCAGGTTGCTGGAGTGCTCGAAGCTGACAATCACCACCACAACCGAGAAGTACAGCAGCCAGTTGATAAACGGAATGTAAATCTGGCCGGACTCCATTTCTGAGGTGTGAATGATGCGCATCGGTGACAAATAGCCCAAACGCACCGCCTGACGCGTCAACGAGAAGACCCCAGAGATAACCGCCTGTGACGCGATAACGGTCGCCAGCGCGGCAATAATCAGCAGCGGAATCAGCGCCCAGTCAGGAGCCAGCAGGAAGAACGGGTTTTTAATCGCTTCTGGGTGTTTCAACAGCAGCGCGCCCTGGCCGAAGTAGTTCAGCACCAGAGACGGCAATACCACCGAGAACCACGCGAGGCGAATCGGCAACTTACCGAAGTGGCCCATATCGGCATACAGCGCCTCTACCCCAGTAATCGACAGCACCACGGCGCCTAGCGCCACAAAGGAGACCGTTTTGTACTCAAGGAAGAAGTGCACCGCCCACATAGGGTTTAGCGCCTGTAGCACTTCAGGGTTGGTGATAATACTGCGTAGCCCCAGCACAGCGAGGATCAGGAACCAAATCAGCATAATCGGCGCAAAGAGTTTGCCGACCATTCCCGTGCCGTGCTTTTGAATCATAAACAGCAGCGTCAGTACCATAATGGAAAGCGGCACAATCCAGCTATCGAGCTGCGGCGCGACAATTTCCAGACCTTCAATCGCCGACATCACCGAGATGGCCGGGGTTATCACCACTTCGCCATAGAAGAAGCTGCCGCCGATTAGCCCCATAATCACCAGCACTGAGGTCATCCGCGCCGAGGTATTACGCCCGGCAAGTGACATCAGCGTCAGGATACCGCCTTCACCCGCGTTATCTGCACGCATGACGAAAGTCAGGTACTTAATGGAGACAACAAAAACCAGCAGCCAGAAGATTAATGACAAAAAGCCAAAAACCGCGTCACGTTCGACACCAAAACCAAACTGACCGGACAAACATTCACGAAGCGTGTAGAGAGGGCTGGTACCAATGTCGCCGTATACCACGCCGATTGCAGCGAGTGTTATCGCTGATAGAGATTGTTTCTTATCAGTGCTCATAGACTAGTCTTTCGTTTATGAAACAAATGTGTGCCTAGTCCCTTGGCCCACTAAAAGCGCACAGTATGCACGATTAACAGTAAAATCGTACCCCTTAATTACCTCATCTTAATCTGGCTCAAGCAATTGCGAGTTCTATTCAAGCTATTCACCTCGAGACTTAAACGACTATACTCAGCCAGTTAGCCGGACAAACGGCGAAAGGACGCATGTTAATTATGGCCCAACCACATTTATTAGCCGAAAGAATTTCGCGGTTAAGTAGCGCGCTGGAAAAAGGTCTTTTCGAACGCAGTCATGCGATTCGTCTATGCCTGTTAGCGGCGCTGAGCGGCGAAAGCGTGTTTTTACTTGGCCCGCCAGGTATCGCCAAAAGTTTGATAGCCCGCCGTCTGAAATACGCGTTTCAGCACGCCCGCGCGTTCGAATATCTGATGACGCGCTTCTCCACGCCGGAAGAGGTGTTTGGGCCGCTGTCTATTCAAGCGTTGAAAGATGAAGGCCGTTACGAGCGCCTGACCGCAGGCTATTTACCGGAAGCCGAGATAGTCTTTCTGGATGAAATCTGGAAAGCAGGCCCGGCCATCCTCAACACCTTACTGACGGCGATTAACGAACGCCACTTCCGCAACGGCGCAAGCGTCGAGAAGATCCCTATGCGTCTACTGGTGGCTGCCTCGAACGAACTACCGGAAGCCGAAAGCAGCCTCGAAGCGCTATACGACCGTATGCTGATTCGTCTGTGGCTCGATAAAGTGCAGGATAAAGGGAATTTTCGCTCAATGCTGATTAGCCAGCAAGATGAGAGCGGCGACCTGATTCCCGCCAGTTTACAGGTGACGGATGAAGAGTATTTCAAATGGCAGCAAGACATCGGTAACGTCAAATTACCGGATGCCGTCTTTGAGCTGATTTTCACCCTGCGTCAGCAGTTAGATAATCTGCCCAGCGCGCCGTACGTTTCCGACCGACGCTGGAAAAAAGCCATTCGTCTGCTGCAAGCCTGCGCCTTTTTCAGCGGCCGCGATGCGATCGCACCTATCGATCTGATCCTGCTTCAGGAGTGCCTGTGGCACGACGCAGAAAGCCGGAATTTGCTGCAACAACAGATAGATATTTTGATGACCGGACATGCGTGGCAGCAACAGGCTATGCTGAATAAGTTGGGCGCAATCACGCAACAGCGCCTTCAGCTACAACAGCAGCAAAGCGACAAAACCGCGCTGAAAGTCATCCGCCTGGGAGGCATGTTCAGCCGTAAACCGCATTACGAACTACCGCCAGAAATCCAGTCGCCGACGGTGACACTGTTATTGCAAAAGCCGCTAAAACTGCACGATATCGAGGTGATTCATATCACTTTCGAACGCCAGGCATTAGCAAACTGGCTGGAAAAGGGCGGGGAGATTCGCGGCAAGCTCAACGGTATCGGCTTTGCGTTAACGTTGAATATGGAAGTCGATGGCGCTCAGCATCTGGTGGTGCGCGACGTGAGCCTGCAAGGATCGCGCTTGTCACTACCAGGCTCTGAAACACCGGAAAATATGCCTGCCGAGATTCGCCAACAGCTGGATGCCCTGAACGAAGAGTGGCACCAGCAGCACAACCGCTTTAGCGAGCAGCAAAAATGCCTGTTTATTAATGAAGAGTGGTTGGGGCGTATTGAGGCCAGCCTGCAAGATGTCGCCGCGCAAATCAAACAGGCACAGCAATGCTGACCGTTGATACGCTCAACGTCATGTTAGCGGTCAGCGAGGAGGGGATGATCGAAGAGATGATCATCGCCCTGCTGGCTTCGCCACAGTTAGCGATTTTCTTTGAGAAATTCCCACGTTTAAAAAGCGCTATCACCGATGATCTGCCTCGTTTGCAAGAAACGTTCAAGAACCGGCTGAAAAGCGTGCAGATTTCGCCAGAACTGGAAGAAGAGGTGATTTGCTATCAGCAAAGCCAGCTCTTATCCACGCCACAATTTATTGTGCAGTTACCGCAAATTCAGGCGCTGCTAACACGCGTACAGTCACCTTATGCCGCGCAGGCACAGCACTTGGTCGCCAACAACAGCACGTTTACCCCAGCGCTGCATACGCTGTTTCTTCAGCGCTGGCGCTTAAGCCTGGTGGTGCAGGTCACGTCGATTAACCAGCAACTGCTGGAAGAAGAGCGTGAACAACTGCTCAGCGAAGTGCAGGAACGGATGACCCTCAGTGGCCAGCTTGAGCCGGTGCTGGTGGAAAACGACAACGCTGGTGGGCGGCTGTGGGATATGAGCGCAGGCCAGCTTAAACGCGGTGACTATCAGCTTATCGTCAAATACGGTGATTTTCTTAGCCAGCAGCCGGAGCTTATGCGCCTGGCCGAACAGCTAGGGCGCTCCCGACAGGCCAAATTAGTGCCCAAGAAAGATGCACCGATGGAAACGTTCCGCACGTTAGTGCGCGAGCCTTCTATTGTTCCTGAGCAGGTTGACGGTATCCAGCAAAGCGATGATATCTTGCGTTTGCTGCCGACGGAGCTGGCGACACTGGGCATTACCGAGCTGGAATATGAATTTTACCGTCGGCTGGTGGAAAAACAGCTACTGACCTACCGCCTGCACGGCGAAACCTGGCGGGAAAAAATTACCGAGCGTCCGGTCATTCGTCAGGATGAAGACCAACAACCGCGCGGGCCGTTTATCGTCTGCGTCGATACATCCGGTTCGATGGGCGGCTTCAATGAACAGTGTGCAAAAGCCTTCTGTCTGGCCTTGATGCGCGTCGCGCTGGCGGATAACCGCCGTTGCTACATCATGCTGTTTTCTAACGAAGTGGTGCGCTACGAGCTAACCCACACTCAGGGGCTGGAGCAGGCGATTCGCTTTTTAAGCCAGCGTTTTCGCGGCGGCACAGACATGGCGAGCTGTTTTCGCGCGATCCTTGAACATCTACAAAACCCACAGTGGCAGGATGCCGACGCGGTAGTGATTTCCGACTTTATCGCTCAAAGGCTGCCGGATGAGGTAGTGAAAACGGTGGCGGATTTACAGCACAAGCATCAGCACCGATTTCATGCGGTGGCGATGTCTGCACATGGCAAACCCGGCATCATGCGCATCTTTGATCATATCTGGCGCTTCGATACCGGGTTGCGTAGCCGCCTGCTGAGACGCTGGCGGCGTTAATATTAAAGAAGAGAAGTGATGCTTTCGCGCACCTGGGTAGGCCACACACCGCACTGCACCTGGCCGATATGCGAGAGTTGCAGCAACAGCATGGTCAAGCGTGACTGACCAATACCACCGCCGATAGTCTGCGGCATCTCGCCGCGCAACAGCGCCTGGTGCCATTCAAGCTGGAGACGATCCTCATCGCTGGTCAGCGCTAACTGGTGTTTCAGCGCTTTTGCGTCAACGCGAATCCCCATTGAAGAAAGCTCAAACGCATCTTCAAGAATAGGGTTCCACACCAGAATGTCACCGTTCAGACCGGCAAAGCCGGACGCGCTCTGGGTACTCCAGTCGTCGTAGTCTGGCGCTCGCACATCGTGGCGATGGCCATCAGATAATTTACCGCCGATCCCAATCAGGAAGACCGCGCCCAGCTCTTTGGCGATGGCGCGTTCGCGCCCTTTGGCGTCCAGCCCCGGATAGCGGCTCAGCAGTGTTTCGCTGTGAACGAAGTGAATCTGTTCTGGCAGGAACGGTGTCAGACCAAATTCTTTACTCACAGCGGCTTCCGTTTCTTTGATTCCCGCCCAGATAGCCTGCACGGTGCTTTCCAGCGTACCGATATGGCGCTCATCATCACCCATCACGCGTTCCCAGTCCCACTGGTCAACGTAAACGGAGTGAATCGGAGAGAGTCGGTCTTCATCGGGGCGAAGGGCTTTCATGTGCGTGTACAGCCCTTCGCCCGCGCTGAAGTCGTGTTGTCCCAGGGTTTGACGCTTCCATTTCGCAAGTGAATGAACCACTTCGAACTGGGCGTCTGGCAGTGCTTTCACTTTCACCTGAACCGCCTTCTCGCAACCAGACAGGTTATCCTGCGTCCCATCCCCCACGCGGCTTAAGATAGGAGCCTGAACTTCAATAAGCCCCAGCTTCTCTTCCAGCTGACGGGAAAAATAGGATTTAACGAAACTAATCTGGCGTTGTTTTGCGATGTATGCGGTTTTCATTATTTTTACTCCTGCGTCCTGTTGCCATTGATTAAGCAACAAAAAGGGGCATCAATTCAATAATCAAACAATAAAAAGCCTTACTCACTTTTGATTCGATAAAATAAACAGCTAAAATAGAGTGAATCATCAATCAGCATAAGAAAAACCTATGGAAAATTATCAGATCGACAATCTGGATCGCGGCATCCTTGAAGCATTGATGGAAAATGCCCGCACCGCCTACGCCGAATTAGCCAAACAATTCGCCGTTAGCCCTGGAACTATTCACGTTCGCGTAGAGAAAATGAAGCAGGCGGGGATCATTACCGGCGCGCACGTCGATGTTAGCCCTAAACAGTTGGGCTACGACGTCGGCTGCTTTATTGGCATTATTTTGAAGAGCGCCAAAGACTACCCTTCCGCACTCGCACGCCTGGAAAGCCTGGACGAGGTAACTGAGGCGTACTACACCACCGGCCACTACAGCATCTTTATAAAGGTGATGTGTAAGTCGATCGACGCCCTTCAGCAGGTACTTATCAACAAGATCCAAACAATTGATGAAATTCAGTCCACTGAAACATTGATCGTGCTGCAAAACCCGATTATGCGTACCATCAAGCCGTGATCGGTTTTTTTAATCCCATACTTTTCCACAGGTAGATCCCAGCCCCTTCACAGCGTACAATACGCCTTCTTTATAAAGGTGGGCAGCATGGCAGATATCACGCTTATCAGTGGCAGTACGCTTGGCAGTGCGGAATATGTAGCAGAACATCTGGCTGAAAAGCTGGACGAGGCTGGTTTTTCCAGTGAAATGCTGCACGGCCCGATGCTGGATGAACTTCCGAGTGAAGGAATTTGGCTGGTGGTTAGCTCCACGCACGGTGCAGGTGACATTCCTGACAACCTGCAACCTTTATATGATGCATTGCGTGAGCAAAAACCGGATCTCTCAGGGGTTCGCTATGGTGCGATAGGTATCGGTAGCCGCGAATACGACACTTTCTGTGGCGCAATCGACAAATTAGACGCCGAACTGAAAGCCTGTGGAGCCAAACAGATTGGCGAGACGCTCAAAATAAACGTGCTGGAACATGAAATTCCCGAAGATCCGGCCGAAATTTGGTTGGGATCCTGGCATCTTTTGCTCAGAGATTTGTAAAGATCGACATTTATTGTGTGGATAACTATGGGTAAAAGCTTGGATCAACCGGTAGTTATCCAAAGAATAACCGTTGGCTAGTTTTTGCCCTGTGCATAACCCTCCATTTTGATCCCAGCTTATACTGACCAGGATCACCGATCATTCACAGATAACGATCCGCCTTAAACAGTTGATCTTAAAATGCGGATCGCACTTATCCACAGACATTAGCGATCCTAATAAGAGATCACAATAAAACAGATCTCTAAATAAAAAGATCTTCTTTTTAATACTCAAGATCCGGACTCTTTCTCCATCGACTAAAGTTGAGTAGAATCCACGGCCCGGGCTTCAATCCATTTTCAAACCGCTTTACGCGAGGCAAACCACCATGTTTTATCAGGATCCTTTTGACGTCATCATCATTGGCGGGGGTCATGCAGGCACTGAGGCCGCGATGGCCGCAGCGCGTATGGGTCAACAGACCCTGCTTTTGACACACAATATCGACACGCTAGGGCAGATGAGCTGCAACCCGGCGATTGGCGGCATTGGGAAAGGACACCTGGTAAAAGAAGTGGATGCGCTTGGCGGCCTGATGGCAACAGCAATTGACCATGCGGGTATCCAGTTTAGGATACTAAACGCCAGCAAAGGCCCAGCCGTTCGGGCAACCCGAGCGCAGGCGGATCGTGTGCTCTACAGACAAGCCGTGCGCACTGCGCTTGAGAATCAACCGAACCTGATGATTTTCCAGCAGGCGGTGGAAGATCTGATCGTCGAAAACGATCGTGTGGTTGGTGCGGTAACCCAGATGGGGCTTAAATTCCGCGCTAAAGCGGTTGTACTGACCGTCGGGACGTTCCTCGATGGCAAAATTCATATCGGTTTGGATAACTACAGCGGTGGCCGTGCTGGCGATCCGCCATCTATCCCGCTGTCTCGTCGTCTGCGTGAACTGCCGCTGCGCGTAAGCCGTCTGAAAACTGGGACGCCACCGCGTATCGACGCGCGTACTATCGATTTCAGCGTTCTCGCTCAGCAGCACGGCGATAACCCAATGCCTGTTTTCTCATTCCTCGGCGAGGCATCTCAGCATCCGCGTCAGGTTCCGTGCTACGTCACCTATACCAATGAGAAAACACACGACGTTATTCGCAATAACCTCGATCGCAGCCCGATGTATGCTGGTGTGATTGAAGGGATCGGCCCACGTTATTGCCCGTCTATCGAAGACAAAGTGATGCGTTTTGCCGATCGTAATCAGCATCAGATCTTCCTTGAGCCGGAAGGGCTGACCTCTAACGAAATTTATCCGAACGGGATCTCCACCAGCCTGCCGTTCGATGTGCAAATGCAAATTGTCCGCTCCATGCAGGGAATGGAAAACGCGAAGATCGTTCGTCCTGGTTATGCCATTGAGTATGACTTCTTCGATCCACGTGATCTGAAACCAACGCTGGAGAGCAAATTCATCCACGGCCTGTTCTTTGCTGGCCAAATCAACGGTACAACCGGTTACGAAGAGGCTGCTGCGCAAGGTCTGCTCGCCGGTCTGAATGCTGCTCGTTTCTCTGCTGAGAAAGAGGGCTGGGCGCCACGTCGTGATCAGGCTTACCTTGGCGTACTGGTAGACGATCTGTGTACTCTGGGGACTAAAGAACCGTACCGTATGTTCACCTCACGTGCGGAATACCGCCTGATGTTGCGTGAAGACAACGCCGATCTGCGTCTGACCGAAGCGGGTCGTGAACTGGGTCTGGTGGATGATGTTCGCTGGGCGCGTTTCAATGAGAAGCTGGAAAATATCGAACGTGAGCGCCAACGTCTGAAATCAACGTGGGTTGCGCCATCTTCTGAATCTGCGGGCGAAGTGAATACTCACCTGAGCGCGCCGTTATCGCGCGAAGCCAGCGGTGAAGATCTGCTGCGCCGCCCGGAAATGACCTACCAACAGCTGACGGCATTAACGCCGTTCTCCCCTGCACTAGAAGACTCGCAGGCGGCAGAGCAGGTTGAGATTCAGGTTAAATACGAAGGCTATATCGCGCGTCAGCAAGACGAGATTGAAAAGCAGCAGCGCAATGAAAATACCCTGCTGCCAGCGACGCTGGATTATCGTCAGGTGAACGGCTTGTCTAACGAAGTGATTGCTAAACTCAACGATCACAAACCCGTTTCGATAGGCCAGGCATCGCGTATCTCCGGGATTACTCCAGCCGCTATCTCCATTCTGCTGGTATGGCTGAAGAAGCAAGGTTTGCTGCGCCGTAGCGCATAATCAATCGAATAATGCCCGGTGGCGCTACGCTTACCGGGCCTACAACTACAACGTCGGCTGGATAAGGCGAAGCCCACATCCTCTAAATCATCGTTAACAGGTAACCTCCGTGCTAAACAAACTTTCTCGTCTGCTGGATGAAGCAGGAATTTCGCTCACCGATCACCAGAAAAACCAGCTTGTGGCGTACGTAGATATGCTGCACAAATGGAATAAGGCATACAACCTGACCTCCGTTCGTGACCCTAATGAGATGTTGGTGCGCCACATTCTCGACAGCATCGTGGTTGCGCCGTCTCTGAAAGGCGAACGCTTTATCGATGTCGGTACAGGCCCTGGTCTACCGGGGATTCCGCTGTCCATCGTGCGTCCAGATGCGCATTTTACGCTGCTGGATAGTCTGGGTAAGCGCGTACGCTTCCTGCGTCAGGTGCAGCATGAGCTTGCGCTGACAAACGTTACGCCGGTGCAGAGTCGTGTTGAGGATTTCCCCGCCGAGCCGCCGTTTGACGGGGTTATCAGCCGTGCATTTGCTTCACTGACCGATATGGTCAACTGGTGTCACCATCTGCCGGGCAAAGAAGGGCGTTTTTATGCACTTAAGGGCCAACTGCCTGAAGATGAAATTACGCAGCTTCCAGTAGCGTTCAGCGTTGAATCCGTTGTTGAACTACGGGTTCCTCAGTTGGAAGGGGAGCGTCATTTGGTGATAATTACACCAAATAAAATTTAATTTTTATCAAAAAAAATGGAAAAAAAATGCGGTTTCAGGTGTTAACAAATGCGTTATTCGCAGTACCTGTGAACCGTTTAATTTAACGATAGCTTAACTTGTTTTTATCTTGATAGTAACGGAGCTTTTTTTGTTAACGATAAAAATAGTAAACATGGAAAATATCAGCCTGCTATAAGTCAGGTTTGAGGCTATTTAGCTATGTTAATAAGTTATTATAAATGTCAATGAATGGTTTTTGTTCTGTATCGATGTGTTTTTAAAAGAATATGGAAATTTATTCTTACATATCAAAACGATGAGAAGTAATATTTTGCGACGTTTAATCAAAGGCTTAACTCGTAAATGTTTAATATGTGATCGTGAGCACGCTTTGTGATTGCTGTTTTCGCGGTATTTGCATTTTTGTACGATGGTTCACACTTTGACAAAATGTAGAAAAATAGCGCGAATGAAAAATATTTAAATATTTATTCACCTTTTGGCTACTTATTGTTTGAAATCACGAAGCGTCACCGTATAATTTGTCCGCTTTTTGAGGCTTGACTCCGAGCTTTAAAGAACGTTTTATACGACACGCGGCATACCTCGAAGGGAGCAGGAGTTCAAACGTGATGTCTATGTCGCTCGTGAGTCGAAACGTTGCTCGTAAGCTTCTGTCTATTCAGCTTCTGGCAGTGGTAGCAAGTGGATTGCTGTTCAGCCTTAAAGACCCCTTCTGGGGCATCTCCGCTGTTTGTGGAGGCCTGGCAGTGTTACTGCCTAATATGTTGTTTATGATTTTTGCCTGGCGTCACCAGGTACATACTCCCGCTAAAGGCCTGGTGGCCTGGACGTTCGCTTTTGGTGAAGCGTTTAAGGTGCTGGCGATGTTAGTGTTGCTGATAGTGGCGCTGGCGGTATTGAAGGCGGTATTTACACCGCTAATAGTGACATGGATTTTGGTGCTAGTGGTTCAGATACTGGCACCTGCTGTAATTAACAACAAAGGGTAAAGGCATCATGGCTTCAGAAAATATGACGCCGCAGGATTACATAGGGCACCACCTGAATAACCTTCAGCTGGACCTGCGTACATTCTCGCTGGTAGATCCGCATAACCCCCCAGCCACCTTCTGGACGCTCAATATTGACTCCATGTTCTTCTCGGTGGTTCTGGGTCTGTTGTTCCTGCTTACGTTCCGTAGCGTTGCCAAAAAAGCAACCAGCGGCGTACCAGGCAAATTTCAGACCGCGATTGAGCTGGTAATCGGCTTTGTTCATGGCAGTGTCAAAGACATGTACCATGGCAAAAGCAAGGTTATCGCTCCGCTAGCCCTGACGATTTTCGTCTGGGTATTCCTGATGAACTTGATGGACTTACTGCCTATCGACCTGCTGCCGTACATTGGCGAGCATATCCTTGGTCTGCCTGCACTGCGTGTGGTTCCGTCTGCTGACGTGAACATCACTCTGTCGATGGCTCTGGGCGTGTTTATCCTGATTTTGTTCTACAGCATCAAAATGAAAGGCATCGGTGGCTTCACGAAAGAGTTGACGCTTCAGCCGTTCAATCACTGGGCATTTATTCCTGTCAACTTAATCCTTGAAGGGGTAAGCCTGCTGTCCAAACCAGTTTCTCTTGGTCTGCGACTGTTCGGTAATATGTATGCCGGTGAGCTGATTTTCATTCTGATTGCTGGTCTGTTGCCGTGGTGGTCACAGTGGATTCTGAATGTGCCGTGGGCCATTTTCCACATCCTGATTATTACGCTGCAAGCCTTCATCTTCATGGTTCTGACGATCGTCTATCTGTCGATGGCGTCTGAAGAGCATTAATTTACCAATACTACTACGTTTTAACTGAAACAAACTGGAGATTGTCATGGAAAACCTGAATGTTGATCTGCTGTACATGGCTGCCGCTTTGATGATGGGTCTGGCGGCAATCGGTGCTGCGATCGGTATCGGCATCCTCGGGGGCAAATTCCTGGAAGGCGCAGCGCGTCAACCGGATCTGATTCCACTGCTGCGTACTCAGTTCTTTATCGTTATGGGTCTGGTGGATGCTATCCCAATGATCGCTGTTGGTCTGGGTCTGTACGTGATGTTTGCTGTCGCGTAGTAAGCGTTGCTTTGAATTAAGTAAGAGCAATATCAGAACGTTAACTAGATAAGAGGCATTGTGCTGTGAATCTTAACGCAACAATCCTCGGCCAGGCCATCGCGTTTGTCCTGTTCGTTCTGTTCTGCATGAAATACGTATGGCCGCCGTTAATGGCTGCCATCGAAAAACGTCAAAAAGAAATTGCTGACGGTCTTTCTTCTGCAGAACGAGCTAAAAAGGATTTGGACCTTGCACAGGCCAATGCGACCGACCAGCTGAAAAAAGCGAAAGCGGAAGCCCAGGTAATCATCGAGCAGGCGAACAAACGTCGCTCTCAGATTCTGGACGAAGCTAAAGCTGAAGCAGAACAGGAACGTACTAAAATCGTGGCACAAGCTCAGGCTGAAATCGACGCTGAGCGTAAACGTGCTCGTGAAGAGCTGCGTAAGCAAGTCGCTATCCTGGCTGTTGCTGGCGCCGAGAAGATCATCGAACGTTCCGTGGATGAAGCTGCTAACAGCGACATCGTGGATAAACTTGTCGCTGAACTGTAAGGAGGGAGGGGCTGATGTCTGAATTTGTTACGGTAGCTCGCCCCTACGCCAAAGCAGCTTTTGACTTTGCCGTCGAACACAACTGTGTAGAACACTGGCAGGACATGCTGGCGTTTGCCGCCGAAGTGACGAAGAACGAACAAATGACAGAGCTTTTGTCTGGTGCACTGGCACCGGAAACGCTCTCAACGTCGTTTATCGCTGTTTGTGGTGAGCAACTGGACGAAAATGGTCAGAACCTGATTAAGGTTATGGCTGAAAATGGTCGTCTGAAAGTGCTCCCTGATGTTCTTGAGCAGTTTGTTCACCTGCGCGCCGCGAGTGAGGCTACCTCTGAGGTAGAAGTCACTTCCGCCACCGCATTGAGTGAAGAACAGCTTGCGAAAATCAGCGCCGCGATGGAAAAGCGTCTGTCACGCAAAGTTAAGCTGAATTGCAAAATCGATAAGTCTGTAATGGCAGGTGTTATCATCCGTGCGGGTGATATGGTCATTGATGGTAGCGTACGCAGCCGTCTTGATCGCCTTGCAGACGTCTTGCAGTCTTAAGGGGACTGGAGCATGCAACTGAATTCCACCGAAATCAGCGAACTGATCAAGCAGCGCATTGCTCAGTTCAATGTGGTGAGCGAAGCTCACAACGAAGGTACTATTGTTTCTGTAAGTGACGGTGTTATCCGCATTCACGGCCTTGCCGATTGTATGCAGGGTGAGATGATTTCCCTGCCGGGTAACCGTTACGCTATCGCACTGAACCTGGAGCGCGACTCCGTAGGTGCAGTTGTGATGGGTCCATACTCTGACCTCGCCGAAGGCATGACGGTTAAGTGTACGGGTCGTATCCTGGAAGTTCCGGTTGGCCGTGGCCTGCTGGGCCGTGTGGTTAACACCCTGGGTGCGCCAATCGATGGTAAAGGTGCGCTGGATAACGACGGCTTCTCTGCTGTTGAAGCAATCGCACCGGGCGTAATCGAACGTCAATCCGTAGATCAGCCGGTTCAGACCGGTTATAAATCTGTTGATGCCATGATCCCAATCGGTCGTGGTCAGCGTGAATTGATCATCGGTGACCGTCAGACCGGTAAAACCGCGCTGGCAATCGACGCCATCATCAACCAACGTGATTCCGGCATCAAGTGTGTCTACGTGGCTATCGGCCAGAAAGCGTCCACCATTTCTAACGTGGTACGTAAACTGGAAGAACACGGCGCGCTGGCTAACACCATCGTTGTTGTGGCAACCGCGTCTGAATCCGCTGCACTGCAATATCTGGCGCCATATGCCGGTTGTGCAATGGGCGAATACTTCCGCGACCGTGGGGAAGATGCGCTGATCATTTACGATGACCTGTCTAAACAGGCTGTCGCATACCGTCAGATTTCCCTGCTGCTCCGTCGTCCACCAGGACGTGAAGCATTCCCAGGCGACGTATTCTACCTCCACTCCCGTCTGTTGGAGCGTGCTGCGCGTGTTAACGCCGACTACGTCGAAGCCTTCACTAAAGGTGAAGTGAAAGGGAAAACCGGCTCTCTGACCGCTCTGCCGATTATCGAAACCCAAGCGGGTGACGTTTCTGCGTTCGTTCCGACCAACGTAATCTCCATTACCGATGGTCAGATCTTCCTGGAAACCAACCTGTTTAACGCCGGTATTCGTCCTGCGGTTAACCCTGGTATCTCCGTATCCCGTGTGGGTGGTGCTGCTCAGACCAAGATCATGAAGAAACTGTCCGGTGGTATCCGTACCGCTCTGGCACAGTATCGTGAACTGGCAGCGTTCTCCCAGTTTGCATCTGACCTTGACGATGCAACCCGTAAGCAGCTGGACCACGGTCAGAAAGTAACTGAACTGCTGAAACAGAAACAGTACGCGCCGATGTCTGTCGCGCAACAAGCTCTGGTTCTGTATGCAGCAGAACGTGGTTATCTGGCGGATGTTGAACTGGCGAAAATCGGTAGCTTCGAAGCCGCTCTGCTGGCTTACGTTGACCGTGATCACGCTCCGTTGATGCAAGAGATCAACCAGTCCGGTGGCTATAACGACGAAATCGAAGGCAAGCTGAAAGGCATCCTCGATTCCTTCAAAGCAACCCAGTCCTGGTAAAGTCTGACGGCCTGTCTTAGGGCAGGCCGTAGGCATTGAGGAGAAGCTCATGGCCGGCGCAAAAGAGATACGTAGTAAGATCGCAAGCGTCCAGAACACGCAAAAGATCACTAAAGCGATGGAGATGGTCGCCGCTTCCAAAATGCGTAAATCGCAGGATCGCATGGCGGCCAGCCGTCCTTATGCAGAAACCATGCGCAAAGTGATTGGTCACCTTGCGAACGGTAATCTGGAATATAAGCACCCGTACCTGGAAGAACGCGACGTTAAACGCGTGGGCTACCTGGTGGTGTCTACCGACCGTGGTCTGTGCGGTGGTTTGAACATTAACCTGTTCAAGAAACTGCTGGCGGATATGAAGGCATGGTCCGAAAAAGGCGTTCAGTGCGACCTCGCAATGATCGGCTCTAAAGGTGTGTCCTTCTTTAATACCGTAGGTGGCAATGTTGTCGCTCAGGTTACTGGTATGGGCGATAAACCTGCCCTGTCCGAACTGATCGGTCCGGTAAAAGTGATGTTGCAGGCCTACGACGAAGGTCGTCTGGACAAGCTTTATATTGTCAGCAACAAATTTATTAACACCATGTCTCAGACTCCGACTATCACTCAACTGCTGCCGCTGCCGGCATCAGAAGATGAAGAACTGAAGCGGAAATCCTGGGATTACCTGTATGAGCCAGATCCGAAAGCGCTGCTGGATACCCTGCTGCGTCGTTATGTCGAATCTCAGGTTTATCAGGGCGTGGTAGAAAACCTGGCCAGCGAGCAGGCCGCACGTATGGTGGCGATGAAAGCCGCGACCGACAATGGCGGCAGCCTGATTAAAGAGCTGCAGTTGGTATACAACAAAGCTCGTCAGGCCAGCATTACTCAGGAACTCACCGAGATCGTCGGTGGTGCATCCGCGGTATAACCAGGTTAATTCGTAGAGGATTCAAGATGGCTACTGGAAAAATTGTCCAGGTAATCGGCGCCGTAGTTGACGTCGAATTCCCTCAGGATTCCGTACCGCGCGTGTACGAAGCTCTTGAGGTACAGAATGGTAATGAAGTTCTGGTGCTGGAAGTTCAGCAGCAGCTCGGCGGCGGTATCGTACGTACCATCGCAATGGGTTCTTCCGATGGTCTGCGTCGTGGTCTGGAAGTTAAAGACCTTGAGCACCCGATCGAAGTCCCGGTAGGTAAAGCAACGTTGGGTCGTATCATGAACGTACTGGGTCAACCGGTAGACATGAAAGGCGACATCGGCGAAGAAGAGCGTTGGGCTATCCACCGCGCAGCACCATCCTATGAAGAGCTGTCAAACTCTCAGGAACTGCTGGAAACCGGCATCAAAGTTATCGACCTGATGTGTCCGTTCGCGAAGGGCGGTAAAGTCGGTCTGTTCGGTGGTGCGGGTGTTGGTAAAACTGTAAACATGATGGAGCTGATCCGTAACATCGCGATCGAGCACTCCGGTTACTCTGTGTTTGCAGGCGTGGGTGAACGTACTCGTGAGGGTAACGACTTCTACCACGAAATGACCGACTCCAACGTTATCGACAAAGTATCCCTGGTGTATGGCCAGATGAACGAGCCACCGGGAAACCGTCTGCGCGTTGCACTGACCGGCCTGACCATGGCTGAGAAATTCCGTGACGAAGGCCGTGACGTTCTGCTGTTCGTCGATAACATCTACCGTTATACCCTGGCCGGTACAGAAGTATCTGCACTGCTGGGTCGTATGCCTTCTGCGGTAGGTTATCAGCCGACTCTGGCGGAAGAGATGGGTGTTCTTCAGGAACGTATCACCTCTACCAAAACCGGTTCTATCACCTCCGTACAGGCGGTATACGTACCTGCGGATGACTTGACTGACCCATCCCCAGCAACCACCTTTGCTCACTTAGATGCAACCGTGGTACTGAGCCGTCAGATCGCGTCTCTGGGTATCTACCCAGCCGTTGACCCGCTGGACTCCACCAGCCGTCAGCTGGATCCGCTGGTTGTTGGTCAGGAACACTACGACACCGCGCGTGGCGTTCAGTCCATCCTGCAGCGTTATCAGGAACTGAAAGACATCATCGCCATCCTGGGTATGGATGAACTGTCTGAAGAAGATAAACTGGTGGTAGCACGCGCTCGTAAAATTCAGCGTTTCCTGTCCCAGCCGTTCTTCGTAGCAGAAGTATTTACCGGTTCTCCGGGCAAATACGTTGCGCTGAAAGACACCATCCGTGGCTTTAAAGGCATCATGGACGGCGAATACGATCACCTGCCGGAGCAGGCGTTCTACATGGTCGGTTCCATTGACGAAGCAGTGGAAAAAGCCAAAAAACTTTAACGCCTTAATCGGAGGGTGATATGGCAATGACTTACCACCTGGACGTCGTCAGCGCAGAGCAACAAATGTTCTCTGGTCTGGTCGAAAAAATCCAGGTAACGGGTAGCGAAGGTGAGCTGGGTATTTACCCAGGGCACGCACCGCTGCTCACCGCCATTAAGCCTGGTATGATTCGCATCGTTAAACAGCACGGTCATGAAGAGTTTATCTATCTGTCCGGCGGCATTCTTGAAGTGCAGTCTGGCACAGTGACCGTTCTGGCTGATACCGCGATTCGCGGCCAGGATCTCGACGAAGCGCGAGCTCTGGAAGCGAAACGTAAGGCCGAAGAGCACATTAAGAGCTCTCATGGTGACGTGGATTACGCTCAGGCGTCTGCGGAACTGGCCAAAGCGATCGCTAAACTGCGCGTTATCGAGTTGACCAAAAAAGCGATGTAACACCGGCTTGAAAGTCAAAAAGCCAGTCTGGTTTCCAGGCTGGCTTTTTTTATGTCTTGTTTTAGTTTAAATGAAACTGAAAAAGTGTTTTAAATATTTTGTGATTTGAGTCACAAAACTGTTGATCGATAAAAATGAGAGGAGTAGACTTCGTTTTGTGATGAGAATCACAGAAATTAACGCTACTATCGCAGGATAAAAACCATGAAACTGATCAACAAAATCATCGCACTTTTCAGCTCTATGAACATTTCTTTCGGTACCTTCAATCTGTAATGGTATCCGCTCTGGCCGCGTGATGCGGGTCAGACAACGTTCTGTAAGACGCTGTACCGCTAACGAAAACCACAACACATGCGGTGTTTAACAGAACCAAAATGAAGAAGGTCGCCTGATGGCGACCTTTGTATTTTCTGGTATAGCGACCATCATCTGATGAATCAGGCCGACCAAATTAATCCTTAGCCAGAAAGTTTCCGGTGTTAAAGCTGCCGTCGGCGTTGCGCTCCAGCGGCTGTGGTAAGGTCAGCGACTGAAAATCTCCCGCACGCAGTTCCTTTCCTTCGGCATTCACGCTTTTGCCTTTCTCAATAAAGTAGTTAGTGGCATCAATATTCCCCACTACGGCATCGTCGTATTTCCCCGGCTGGCTGCGCAGTGAAATGTTATCGCTGAACACACCTTGAGTTGCGGCATCGCCGTATGGGCTTGGGCGGAAGATAAAGTTAAAACGCTGATTATCAACGGCAACGTTATTCACCACCACCAGCTTGCCTGGGTTAAAGTTATCGGTGAACCCATCAAGATGGTTACCCACGGCAATGCTGTTGCGAATTTCGTGAGCGACAGGCTGGCCTTCTCCACCTAGCTTAAAGCCATTGCTGGTGTTATCGCGGGCAATGGAGTTCTCAATCACCACCACGCCGTTTGCGCCGTCCTCAATCTTATTGAACAGATCGAAACCGTCGTCGATGTTGTCGTGCGAGTAGCAGCCCTCAAGACGGTTACCTTCGCCCACCCGCATCTTCACGGCAAAACCATCGGCGTTGATCTTGCCCGGATCTTCATTACGGTAAGACTCGGCGTTCACCACGCGGTTATGGCTTGCCCACAGCGGGCGACCGATTTTATCGACGGAAGATATTTGAATCCCGGTATCGTCGTTATGATAAGCCACCACATTTTCAATCAGGTTATGGCTGCCCTGAATACGCAGGCTTTTCTCGGTAATATCAATCCCGCGAATAGTCCAGTAGCTGGCGTCCAGCAGCATTCCGTGAATGACCGCTTTACCCGTTGCCTCCAGCGTTTTGTGGCCATTCTCAAGACCGCTGGCGCTGATTGGGATATCGGTTTTCGGGTAATTACCGGCGGCCAGAATTATTTTTCCGCCCGGCGGTAGCAGGCTGATCGCGGTGGTTAATGTCATCGGTGATTCAGCCGTGCCTTTAGCATCCGCTTTACCGTCCGCTGCAACGTACAGTGTGCTGGCCGAAGTGGTGTTCTCCTGGCTTACCGTAAACTGCTGCTCTACCGGCGTGCTGTCGCTACCGCTGGTGGGCGTAAAGGTAATCTGGAATCTATTTTTATCTTTAAGTGTGGCGGGCAGTGTAAACATCTCACCCGCTTTCACCGGTTTATTCTCCCCGATAACTACTTCATTGTGGCGAACGGTGAACAGCCCATCATAGTTGGCTCGTGCCTGTAGCGTATAATTCTGGCTCAGGCTCTTTGACCCCGATGCAATTTGCATCACCACAGGCCAGGATTTAGCAACGAACGGTTTCGAGGTGACTGTTTTCGCTGTCGAGGTGGTCAGAGAGGCATCGCTAACGGTGATTTTGGCGTTACGTGATGCAAAGAAACCGACGTAATACTGTTTTTTATCCAGCACGGAGATAAGGTCAGCGGCGGGTACTTGCTGAGTGACCCACTCCTCGCTACCCGCCGGAGCCCAGGCGGTGATAAAGCCATCGTTAGTGCGCTCGAGCTTTAGGCGGAACGTTGGCGACTGACGCAGGTCGATACCCTCTTTGTAGCTCACCTTTTTAATTTCAGCTCCGGCGTTCCCCCACGGCTGCACAACTCCATTGCGTGAAATAGCTTGTAGCTTAACGTGCTCATGGTCTTTTTTATCTTGCGTCATAATGGCGTTCATCACCATGTTTGACGCCGCTGGAAACTCTTCATAGCCCTCTTTCAACGGTTCCTGGCGTGGGACACCAATAATATCGCGCACCAGCAAGCCTGCCCCTTCTTGAGCGGCTGGTTTTGCGCCATTCTCCGGGCCGAACTGGTTGACGGTCACTGTTGCTGCCAGCACAAAGTTTTCATCCGTTGGCAGCGTGGTGTAGAAAAATGTCAGGCCATCGTGTGAGTTGGCAATTTTGCCGCCACGGCTTTCAATCGTGATGGGCTTACTGAGGTCTGCCACCTGCTGTGGGGTCAATGTTTTGCCGTCGATGGTGACATTATTGACGCCCACTTTTTCCGGCAGAACGTTGGAGGAGAAGTTAACGTCGGTGGATTGCCCAAAGGCTATCGCCTTCCATTGCTGGGCTGGGTGAGCCTGCGCCGAAAGAGAGAGCGCTGCGCTACAGAGAGTTAGAGCCAGAGGTATCTTATTGTTCATATTATCTTCCTGAATGATGATTCAGCATGATTATCACTAAATCAAAACACTGTTTCTTTTTTGTACGTCACAATAATGATCAAATAAAACACTGTTTTGATTTTTACTAGCCTTTATTCAGGTAGCAAAAGAACAGCATAAGCAGAGAGATAGCGTGTAATTCGGCCTCCGGTCTGATTTCTTACAAGACAAATGGTTTTGATATGGACGAAAATAAGCACAGAAAAACCGTACGCAAGGCTATGTTGAACGTTTTATAATCAGACCATTTCATGGCGAAAAATATGTAGAATTTTCAACGTGAAAGCGGTTTACTTCATTCTTAATTTACAGACAGGATACCTATGTCTAACCGTACCATGAGCGTTGTGATCCTTGCCGCAGGCAAAGGCACTCGCATGTATTCCGAACTTCCTAAAGTGCTGCATACCCTGGCGGGTAAACCGATGGTGCAGCATGTCATTGATGCTGCTAATCATGTTGGCGCAAGCCAGGTTCATCTGGTGTATGGCCACGGCGGTGATTTACTCAAGCAGACGTTAACGGATAGCAACCTCAACTGGGTGCTACAGGCCGAGCAATTAGGCACAGGCCATGCGATGCAGCAGGCTGCGCCGTTCTTTGCCGATGACGAAGATATTCTGATGCTGTACGGCGATGTTCCGCTGATCTCGGTTGAAACGCTGCAACGCTTGCGTGACGCTAAACCACAGGGCGGCATCGGCCTGTTGACGGTTAAACTTGATGACCCTAGCGGTTATGGCCGTATCACCCGTGAAAATGGCAAAGTGACCGGTATCGTGGAACATAAAGACGCGACCGATGAGCAGCGTTTAATTCCTGAAATCAACACCGGTATCCTGATTGCCAATGGCGCAGATATGAAGCGCTGGCTGGCGAACCTCGACAACAACAATGCGCAGGGCGAGTTTTATATCACCGATATTATCGCTATGGCCTACCAGGAAGGGCGTGAGATTGTCGCCGTGCATCCTGACCGCCTGAGCGAAGTTGAAGGGGTGAACAACCGCTTACAACTGGCGCGTCTGGAACGTGTTTACCAGGCCGAGCAGGCAGAAAAACTGCTGCTGGCGGGCGTTATGTTGCGTGATCCGGCGCGTTTTGACCTGCGCGGTACGTTATCTCACGGGCGTGATGTTGAAATTGATACTAACGTTATCCTTGAAGGCAACGTGGTGTTGGGCCATCGCGTCAAAATCGGCACGGGCTGCGTGATTAAAAATGCGGTTATCGGCGATGACTGTGAAATTAGCCCGTACAGCGTGGTAGAAGACGCCAACCTGCAAGCCGCTTGTACCATTGGGCCGTTCGCGCGTCTGCGTCCGGGCGCTGAACTGCTGGAAGGCGCACACGTCGGTAACTTTGTTGAGCTGAAAAAAGCGCGTTTGGGCAAAGGCTCGAAAGCCGGTCATCTGGCTTACCTCGGCGACGCGGAAATTGGTGACAACGTGAATATCGGCGCGGGGACGATTACCTGTAACTACGATGGCGCGAACAAGTTTAAAACCATTATCGGCGATGATGTTTTTGTCGGCTCTGATTCTCAGCTGGTGGCCCCAGTCACCATCGGTAAAGGCGTGACGATTGCCGCAGGCACAACGGTAACGCGTGATATCGCGGATAACGAACTGGTGCTAAGCCGTGTACCGCAGGTGCATAAACAAGGCTGGCAACGTCCGGTGAAGAAAAAGTAATTCAGCCGGGTTATCCCGGCAATTCTTTTGTTGGCCTGATAAGGCGTTAATGCCGTCAGGCTAACAACGGGTGAGGCGATAACATAATCTCCCGCCCAAAAGCAGTACCTATAAAAATAACCCCACTCTCTACAAGGCTCGGGGCGCCCGGAATACGGGCAACAGGTTGACCGACAACGCATGGCATAATGCCAAAATCGGAACATAAAACTATGTGTGGAATTGTTGGCGCAGTCGCGCAACGTGATGTAGCTGAAATCCTTCTCGAAGGCCTTCGTCGTTTGGAATACCGTGGCTATGACTCCGCAGGTCTGGCGGTGGTTGATAATCAAGGCCATCTGAACCGCCTGCGCCGCCTGGGCAAAGTACAGGTATTGGCGCAAGCAGCAGAAGAACACCCACTGTACGGTGGAACCGGTATCGCGCATACCCGTTGGGCGACGCACGGTGAACCTTCAGAAGGCAATGCGCATCCGCATGTTTCTGACCACATTGCGGTGGTGCATAACGGCATCATCGAAAACTACGAACCGCTGCGCGAAATGCTGCAAGCGCGTGGTTATGTCTTTGTTTCTGCCACCGATACCGAAGTTATTGCTCACCTGGTGCATTGGGAAATGGAACAGGGCGGCACGCTGCGTGAAGCCGTTTTGCGCACTATCGCGCAGCTTCGCGGTGCTTATGGCACGGTTATCATGGATTCCCGTGATCCAGGCACACTGCTGGCAGCGCGTTCTGGTAGCCCGCTGGTTATTGGTTTGGGCATGGGTGAAAACTTTATTGCTTCCGACCAACTGGCGCTGTTGCCGGTTACTCGTCGCTTTATCTTCCTGGAAGAGGGAGACATTGCGGAAGTGACGCGCCGTACCGTTAGTGTGTTCGATAAAACTGGTGAATCTGTAACGCGCCAGGAAATCGAATCTAACCTGACGTATGACGCTGGCGACAAAGGCATCTATCGCCACTACATGCAGAAAGAGATTTACGAACAGCCGAACGCGATCAAAAACACCTTATCTGGGCGCATCAGCCACGGAGAGGTCGATTTAAGCGAGCTGGGGCCAGAGGGGGATGCGCTGCTCTCGAAGGTAGAACATATCCAGATTATCGCCTGTGGTACGTCTTATAACTCCGGCATGGTGGCGCGTTATTGGTTTGAATCGCTGGCGGGTATGCCGTGCGATGTCGAAATCGCCTCGGAATTCCGCTATCGCAAATCGGCCGTTCGCCCGAACAGCCTGGTGATCACGCTGTCGCAGTCCGGTGAAACCGCCGATACTCTGGCAGGCCTGCGCTTAACCAAAGAGCTGGGCTACTTAGGATCGTTGGCGATTTGTAACGTTGCGGGTTCCTCGCTGGTGCGTGAATCCGATCTGGCGATTATGACCAACGCTGGTGCTGAAATTGGCGTTGCTTCGACGAAAGCTTTTACCACTCAGTTGACGGTCTTGCTGTTGCTGGTGGCGAAAATGGCGCACCTGAAAGGCCAGGATGCCTCCGTTGAGCATGACATTGTGCATGGCCTGCAAGCGTTACCAAACCGCATTGAGCAGATGCTGTCGCAGGACAAACGCATTGAAGCTCTGGCGGAAGATTTCTCTGATAAGCACCATGCGCTGTTCCTGGGGCGTGGCGATCAGTACCCGATCGCGCTGGAAGGCGCACTGAAGCTCAAAGAAATCTCTTATATTCATGCGGAAGCCTACGCTGCAGGCGAGCTGAAGCATGGCCCGCTGGCGCTGATTGATGCCGAAATGCCGGTTATCGTGGTTGCACCAAACAATGAACTGTTGGAAAAACTGAAATCCAACATTGAAGAAGTGCGCGCGCGTGGCGGTGAACTGTATGTGTTTGCCGATCAAGACGCGGCGTTCACCGATAGCGACAATATGCACATCATTGAAATGCCGCATGTCGAAGAAGTGATTGCGCCTATCTTCTACACCGTTCCATTGCAACTGCTGGCCTATCATGTGGCGCTGATTAAAGGCACCGACGTGGATCAGCCGCGTAACCTGGCGAAGTCTGTGACGGTTGAATAATCGTCACAAATAACCTATCAATCCGGTTGTGCTGTCGGCATAGCCGGATTTTTTATCCTCTGCTATACCTGTCATAAAACCCCGTCAATTGGCTGTCATAAAAAGAAAATTTTTCTGCCGTTTCACGGTAATGAAATTATTTATCTTTATGATTTTTCTGGCTTTAATTCTTTTGTTTTTTGTGTGGCTTTGGTTGTCATAAAACTGTCATATTCCATACATATAACTGTCACCTGTTTGTCCTATTTTGCTCAGAGTAGCCACTCAAACAATCATTTACGGATTCTTGCAGGAGACATTATGAAAGTTATGCGTACCACTGTCGCAACTGTTGTCGCCGCGACCTTATCGATGAGCGCTTTCTCTGCTTTCGCAGCAGCAAGCCTGACAGGTGCAGGTGCAACTTTTCCTGCGCCGGTGTATGCCAAATGGGCGGATACCTACCAGAAAGAGACCGGCAACAAGGTTAACTATCAGGGTATCGGCTCCTCCGGTGGCGTAAAGCAAATTACCGCAAACACCGTTGATTTCGGCGCATCCGATGCCCCGTTGTCTGACGAAAAACTGGCGCAGGAAGGCCTGTTCCAGTTCCCGACCGTTATCGGCGGTGTAGTGCTGGCTGTTAACATCCCTGGCCTGAAATCAGGCGAGCTGGTGCTGGATGGCAAAACCCTGGGGGATATCTACCTCGGCAAAATTAAGAAGTGGGATGATGAAGCCATCACCAAACTGAACCCTGGCGTTAAACTGCCTTCACAGAACATCGCCGTTGTGCGCCGTGCTGATGGTTCCGGTACTTCCTTCGTCTTCACCAGCTACCTGGCGAAAGTGAACGAAGAGTGGAAATCTAAAGTGGGTTCCGGTTCTACCGTGAACTGGCCGACCGGTCTGGGCGGCAAAGGTAACGACGGTATCGCAGCATTCGTCCAGCGTCTGCCGGGCGCGATTGGTTACGTTGAATATGCTTACGCTAAGCAGAACAGCCTGGCCTACACCAAACTGATTTCTGCCGATGGCAAAGCGGTTAGCCCGACGGAAGAAAACTTCGCTAACGCTGCAAAAGGCGCTGACTGGAGCAAATCTTTCGCTCAGGACTTGACCAACCAGAAAGGTGAAGGCGCATGGCCGATTACCTCCACCACCTTCATCCTGGTGCACAAAGAGCAGAAGAAACCAGAGCAGGGCGCTGAAGTGCTGAAGTTCTTTGACTGGGCTTACAAAAACGGTGGCAAACAGGCTAACGAGCTGGATTATGCTACCCTGCCGGCAAGCGTGGTTGAGCAGGTTCGTGCTGCATGGAAGACCAGCGTAAAAGATAGCAGCGGTAAAGCGCTGTACTAATAGGCAATATTAGCGAGTTGGCGGATGGCGCTACGCTTATCTGCCCTACGGTTCCGACTGTAGGCCGGATAAGCGTAGCGCCATCCGGCATGGGCAACATCGTAAACGAGTTAACGGAAAGAGTAATTTATGGCTGCAACTAAGCCTGCTTTTAACCCTCCGGGTAAAAAGGGTGACATGATATTCAGCGCGCTGGTAAGACTGGCTGCGCTGATTGTGCTATTGATGTTGGGCGGGATTATCGTCTCTCTGGTCATCTCTTCCTGGCCCAGTATGGAGAAGTTCGGTTTCGCCTTCCTGTGGACCAAAGAGTGGGATGCGCCTAACGACATCTACGGCGCGTTAGTACCCATTTACGGTACGCTCGTCACCTCCGTTATCGCCTTGCTGATTGCCGTTCCGGTCAGCTTCGGCATCGCACTTTTCCTGACTGAACTCGCCCCCAACTGGCTCAAACGCCCGTTAGGTATCGCGATTGAACTGTTGGCGGCGATCCCGAGTATCGTGTACGGCATGTGGGGTCTGTTTATCTTTGCTCCGCTGTTCGCCACTTACTTCCAGGAACCCGTGGGCAACATCCTTTCTAACATCCCGTTTGTCGGTGCTCTGTTCTCCGGCCCGGCGTTTGGTATCGGTATTCTGGCGGCTGGGGTTATCCTCGCCATTATGATTATTCCGTATATCTCTGCCGTTATGCGTGATGTGTTCGAACAAACCCCAGTGATGATGAAAGAGTCGGCCTACGGCATCGGCTGCACCACGTGGGAAGTTATCTGGCGCATTGTCCTGCCGTTCACCAAAAACGGGGTGATTGGTGGTGTCATGCTTGGCCTTGGCCGCGCGCTGGGTGAAACCATGGCGGTGACCTTTATCATCGGTAACACCTACCAGCTCGACAGCGCTTCGCTGTATATGCCGGGCAACAGCATCACCTCCGCGCTGGCGAATGAGTTTGCCGAAGCGGAATCTGGCCTGCATGTCTCAGCACTGATGGAACTGGGTCTTATCCTGTTTGCGATTACCTTTATCGTGCTGGCGGCATCGAAGTTTATGATTATGCGCCTGGCGAAAAATGAGGGGACACGCTCATGACAACGCTGGAAATGCAAAACACCGCTGCGCTGGCGGAGTCCCGCCGCAAGATGCAGGCGAAGCGCCGCATGAAAAACCGCATTGCGCTGACGCTCTCAATGGCGACGATGATCTTCGGTCTGTTCTGGCTGGTGTGGATCTTGATGGCCACCATTACGCGTGGTATCGACGGCATGTCGCTGGCGCTATTCACCGAAATGACGCCGCCGCCGAACACCGCAGGTGGTGGCCTGGCGAACGCCCTGGCGGGCAGTGGCCTGCTGATCCTGTGGGCGACCGTTTTCGGTACGCCGCTTGGCATTATGGCCGGTATCTACCTGGCGGAGTACGGGCGCAAATCCTGGCTGGCTGAGGTTATCCGCTTCATTAACGACATTCTGCTGTCCGCGCCGTCTATCGTAGTGGGGCTGTTCGTCTACACCATTGTGGTTGCACAGATGCAGCACTTCTCCGGTTGGGCAGGCGTAATTGCACTGGCGTTATTGCAGGTGCCTATCGTCATTCGTACGACCGAGAACATGTTGAAACTGGTGCCGGATAGCCTGCGTGAAGCGGCTTACGCACTGGGGACGCCAAAGTGGAAGATGATCTCCGCGATAACGCTAAAAGCGTCTATCTCCGGGATTATGACCGGTATCCTGCTGGCTATCGCGCGTATTGCTGGTGAAACGGCTCCGCTGCTGTTTACGGCGCTCTCGAACCAGTTCTGGAGCACGGACATGATGCAGCCTATCGCCAACCTGCCGGTCACCATCTTTAAATTTGCGATGAGCCCGTTTGCCGAATGGCAACAACTGGCCTGGGCCGGGGTATTGATTATCACCCTGTGCGTACTGCTGCTGAACATTCTGGCGCGCGTTATTTTCGCCAAGAAGAAACACGGTTAACACATTGCCGGATAGCGCGCGTTATCCGGCCTACGGTTGAACACATTTGTAGGTCTGATAAGCGAAACGCCATCAGGCATCATTTTACGGCGTGGCGGATGCGGCGCTGGATGAGGAAGAGATTGAGATGAGTATGGTTAACACCACTCCGGGTAAAATTTCAGTTCGTGACCTGAACTTCTACTACGGCAAATTCCATGCCCTGAAGAATATTAACCTGGATATTGCCAAAAACCAGGTGACGGCGTTTATCGGTCCGTCTGGCTGCGGTAAATCGACGCTGCTGCGTACCTTCAACAAAATGTTTGAACTGTACCCAGAGCAGCGCGCGGAAGGCGAAATTCTGCTGGATGGCGATAATATTCTCACCAACACCCAGGATATTGCGTTACTGCGCGCTAAAGTGGGCATGGTGTTCCAGAAGCCGACGCCGTTCCCGATGTCGATTTACGACAACATTGCTTTCGGTGTGCGTCTGTTTGAAAAGCTGTCGCGTACCGATATGGACGAGCGCGTGCAGTGGGCGCTGACCAAAGCCGCATTATGGAATGAAACCAAAGATAAATTGCACCAGAGCGGATACTCTCTTTCTGGTGGTCAGCAGCAGCGTCTGTGCATCGCGCGCGGTATCGCGATTCGCCCGGAAGTTTTGCTGCTGGATGAGCCGTGCTCTGCGCTTGACCCTATCTCTACCGGGCGCATTGAAGAGCTGATTACCGAGCTGAAAGAAGATTACACCGTCGTTATCGTGACCCATAACATGCAGCAGGCGGCGCGTTGCTCCGACCACACGGCGTTTATGTACCTGGGCGAGTTGATTGAGTTCAGCAACACGGACGATCTGTTCACTAAGCCCGCGAAGAAACAAACAGAAGATTATATTACTGGCCGCTACGGTTGATATGCCCTTCATCTTTCAGGCTGTACCCGCGTTGGCTGCCTTTACTCACCCAGTGACGCCTGGGGATTCATGCAGTTGCCGCCTTGTTACAGCCAGAAATCTTTTGGGCATCTGGAGGAACTATGGACAATCTCAATCTTAACAAACACATTTCCGGCCAGTTCAACGCCGAGCTGGAGAGCATTCGCACCCAGGTGATGACGATGGGCGGCATGGTGGAGCAGCAGCTTTCTGATGCCATCACCGCGATGCACAACCAGGATAGCGAACTGGCGAAGCGCGTTATCGATGGCGATAAGCACGTCAACATGATGGAAGTCGCGATCGACGAAGCCTGCGTGCGCATTATCGCGAAACGTCAGCCAACGGCGAGCGACCTGCGTCTGGTGATGGCGATTATCAAAACGATCGCCGAGCTGGAACGTATTGGTGACGTCGCGGATAAAATCTGCCGCACCGCGCTGGAGAAGTTCTCTCAGCAGCACCAGCCATTGCTGGTAAGCCTGGAATCACTGGGCCGCCACACGGTGCAGATGCTGCACGATGTGCTGGATGCGTTTGCGCGTATGGACTTGGATGAAGCTGTACGTATCTATCGTGAAGATAAGAAAGTTGACCAGGAATATGAAGGCATCGTGCGTCAACTGATGACCTACATGATGGAAGACCCGCGTACCATCCCAAGCGTACTGACAGCGCTGTTCTGCGCCCGTTCTATCGAACGCATCGGTGACCGCTGCCAGAATATTTGCGAATACATTTTCTACTTCGTGAAAGGGCAGGATTTCCGTCACGTGGGCGGTGATGAACTGGACAAATTGCTGGCGGGTGACGATTCGAAAGAGTAACGCCTCCTAATTTACCCAGAATAACGGGTTGTTCACTAAATCGCTGCCAGTGTAAAAATGAAGAGAACCACATCGTGGTTCTCTTTAACCCTTCTGAATTAGCCTCTCTTACCGAATGTATCGCGTTAGCGTTTTCTGATTTTTCCCCATTTCTGCCATGTGTCACACGTGAAATTATTTTCATGGTTATTATTTTCTTGCATTGCAATTCACAGGATGGTGTAGGCCTGATAATCGTACTTTTGTAAGGATAAGCTAATGAAAATAATTCCACTTGGCGTAGCGGTTACGCTCGCCCTAAGCTCTTTTGTTTATCAGGCTCAGGCAGAGTCAACGCTGCCAGGACCGGGGGAAGAAGCGCCGGTAAGTCAGTTTATTACGCGAGTTAACCCAGATAAAACCGTCACTTTCCGGCTATGGGCACCGAATGCTAAAACGGTAAATGTGGTCACGGGAGCAACCGACGAGAGCCGCGTGGCTCACCCGATGCAGAAAGATGAACGTGGTGTCTGGACGTGGACGTCTTCGGCGATGGCGCCAAATATGTATGAGTATTTTTATGATGTTGATGGCTTACGCACCATCGATCCGGGTCGCGCTCATGCCAAGCCGCAGCGCCAGGTCAATACGAGCTTACTGTTGGTTCGGGGAAGCATACTTGATGCCCGTAGAGTGCCTCATGGCGATATGAATATACTGACTTACTATTCAAATGAATTAAAGTCAGAGCGCCATCTCTATGTCTGGACGCCGCCCGGATATCAACCCTCTGAGCAGCCTTTACCCGTCCTTTATTTCTATCATGGTTTTGGCGATACGACCCTTTCGGCGATTAACCAGGGGCGCATTCCGCAAATCATGGATAATCTATTAGCGGAAGGGAAAATCAAACCGATGCTGGTGGTCGTGCTGGAAACTGAAACCGATACGCCACAAACGATCCCTGAAAATTTTCGCTATAGCGATATCCGCTCGCAGTTTTACCACCCTAATGCCAGTCTCGGCGACAGAGAGCTGATTCACGATATTATCCCACTGATTAATCAGCGTTATAATGTGCGAAAAGATGCTAACGGACGAGCGCTGGCTGGGCTTTCTCAAGGCGGATATCAGGCGCAACTCTCGGTATTTAAACACCCTGAAACCTTTGGCTGGCTGGGCTTGTTCAGCGCGGTAACGACGATCACCGTGCCGGATAGCGACGTCGCTTTGCGTCTTAATGACCCACAGGCGGTGAATCAACAGCTCAGAAACTTCACCCTGGTGATAGGTGAAAAAGACAATGTTACAGGTAAAGATATCAAGGAATTGAAGGCGTTATTGGATAAGAAGGGGATCCATAACGACTATCAGGTCTATCCTGGTCTGGGTCATGAAATGGATGTCTGGCGGCCAGCATATATTGAGTTTGTACAAAAACTCTTTAAGTAAATAGTACGGGAGCCGCCAGCGGTTATCCTGGCGGCTAATCCAGATGTGCTGGTTTAACGCGTGATATTCCAGCCCCGTGCCTTCCACAATTCTGGTAGCTGCGCTAAATCGGTAAAAGTCGTCACTTTGGGATGATCGATAGGCTTGTTATGCGGATCGGCGCAGAAATAGAACACTTCCATTCCGGCCTCAATACCTGACTGTGCCCCCGCCGAAGAGTCATCCACCAGGATGCAGTTTTCAACGTTGACGTTCATCGCCTTTGCCGCGTGATACATCAGTGCCGGATCTGGTTTCCAGCGCTGGATATCGTAACCGCTGAACAGTTTTTCCGGGAAGTGATGCAACATCTCCAGCTTGCCCAGTGAATGCTGCATTTTGCTGACCGGGCCATTCGACACTACGCACATTGGCACACTCACCGCATCCAGCAGTGCATTAGCCCCGGAGATTACCTCTAGCTCTGTATCGAACAGGCGGGCGACCTCTGCGCGATAAACCGGTTCCAACTCTGCTGTTGCCAGGTTAACCCCGTGTTCTGCGTTAATGATGTCGATAATCTCGTAGAGCTTTACGCCTTTGAAACGTTTAAAAATCTCTTCCAGATCGAGCGTGATACCAAATGTTTTAAACATGTGGACGTAGGCCCGTGAACAGATAACTTCGCTATCAACCAGCGTACCGTCACAGTCAAAAAAAACCGCTTCAACTCCGGACATGTCATTTCCTTTTTAACAAGTTTAACGTTTACGTAATGCTGAATCGGGGGACGCAATCGTTGCCGTATAAGCAAAACCAATGAAAAAAAGTATCACCCAACCGCGCCTATTGTCGCATTTTGGTATAGGATAGCGACGAATTTTCCTTCCTTTTTTGCGGAAATAGATAATGAGTCAGCAACACACTACCCAAGCTTCTGGCCAGGGGATACTGGAGCGCGTGTTTAAACTACGCGAGCACGGCACAACGGCACGCACCGAAGTGATCGCCGGTTTTACCACCTTCCTGACGATGGTCTACATCGTTTTCGTTAACCCGCAAATTCTGGGCGTTGCCGGAATGGACACCAGTGCGGTGTTTGTTACCACCTGCCTGATTGCGGCGCTGGGCAGTATCCTGATGGGCGTATTCGCCAACCTGCCGGTGGCGCTGGCTCCCGCGATGGGCTTAAACGCCTTCTTCGCGTTTGTGGTGGTGCAGGCGATGGGCTTGCCGTGGCAGGTGGGCATGGGGGCCATCTTCTGGGGCGCAGTCGGCCTGTTGCTGTTAACTATTTTCCGCGTTCGCTACTGGATGATTGCGAACATCCCGGTGAGCCTGCGTGTGGGTATCACCAGCGGTATCGGCCTGTTTATCGGCATGATGGGGCTGAAAAATGCGGGCGTTATCGTCGCAAACCAGGACACGCTGGTGGCGATTGGTAATCTGACGTCTCACAGCGTACTGTTAGGCGTTCTGGGCTTCTTCATTATCGCTATTCTGGCGTCGCGTAATATTCATGCAGCGGTACTGGTTTCTATTGTCGTGACCACCCTGCTGGGTTGGATGATGGGCGATGTGCATTACAGCGGCATCGTTTCTGCGCCGCCAAGCGTAATGACGGTGGTGGGTCAGGTAGATTTGGCGGGGTCATTTAACCTCGGCCTGGCGGGGGTTATTTTCTCCTTCATGCTGGTTAACCTGTTCGACTCCTCTGGCACGCTGATCGGCGTAACGGATAAAGCCGGTCTGACGGATGATAAAGGTAAATTCCCACGCATGAAGCAGGCGCTGTACGTGGATAGCGTCTCCTCTGTTGCTGGCTCCTTTATCGGTACTTCTTCTGTGACGGCGTATATCGAATCTTCTTCCGGTGTTTCTGTGGGTGGCCGCACCGGCCTGACG
This sequence comes from Kluyvera fluvialis, assembly GCF_059725275.1. Classification (NCBI taxonomy): domain Bacteria; kingdom Pseudomonadati; phylum Pseudomonadota; class Gammaproteobacteria; order Enterobacterales; family Enterobacteriaceae; genus Kluyvera; species Kluyvera fluvialis. The sequence continues at coordinate 4,955,734 of NZ_AP046142.1, forward strand.
GCGGTTGTGGTGGGCATTCTGTTTCTGCTGGTGATTTTCCTGTCGCCGCTGGCGGGAATGGTGCCGGGCTACGCGGCTGCGGGCGCGCTGATTTACGTTGGGGTGCTGATGACCTCAAGTCTGGCGCGTGTGAAGTGGGAAGACCTGACGGAATCTGTACCGGCGTTTATTACCGCAGTGATGATGCCGTTTAGCTTCTCGATTACCGAAGGCATCGCGCTGGGCTTTATCTCTTACTGCGTAATGAAGATAGGTACTGGTCGTCTGCGCGACCTGAGCCCATGTGTGATTATCGTGGCGCTGCTGTTCATTCTGAAGATTATCTTTATCGACGGGCATTAATCTCTCGCCTGTCGCGTATCAGTCGCTCTTCCCTTGTACAGGCGAAGAGCGACTTAAAACCTCTCAGTTCTTCGCCTTCTTCGCGTCTTTGATATAAGCCACAAACCCCGGGAATGGCAGCGGTTTAGAGAAGTAATAGCCCTGGAAGAAATCGATGTTGTTCGCTTTCAGCCAGCTCACCTGATAGTCGTGCTCTACGCCCTCTGCGACCGTTTTAATCCCCATCTTCTTCGCCATCTCAATCACACAGTCGATAAGCGGCGTCGCGGAATCTTGCGCAATCTGGTTAACGAACAAACGGTCTATTTTAATGCTGTCGGGATTCAGGTTCGAAATCCAGGCGAAGTTAGAAAAACCGGTGCCGAAATCATCCAGTGAGATCAGTACTCCGTTGTTGCGGATGTTCTCAATCTTGCTGGTAATGTCCTGGTTCACGCTCACGTCTTTGCCTTCGGTAATTTCAAACGCCAGCTGGAAGCCGAGCTTTTTAAAGCGAGAGGCGTATTTATTGGTGAACTCATAGAATGAGCCATCGATCAGATGGGTATGGCTGATATTGATATTCAGCTTAAAGTTGGGGCAAAACGTTTCTGGGGCATTTTTAACGTCGGCCAGCACTTTATTCAGCAGGCGCTCGGTGAGTTCGACGATAAGGCCACTGCTTTCAGCAACCGGGATAAACACATCCGGTGGGACAAAGCCGACTTCTTCATGAACCCAGCGCGCCAGCACTTCGGCACCCAGTACTTGATTGGTTCGGGCGCACACAATCGGTTGATAGTGCGGAGAGATCTCATCCTGGTGAATCGCGTTGCTCAGGTGCTGGTAAAACGACATTCTGCGCGACATGTGCTGATAAACCAGCACAGTAGGGATCAATGAAACGGAGATAATCAGTAGCCCGTAAAGCCAGGAGTGCATAATTGAGCCGAGAATAGCCTGAAGAGTAGGGCGCTGGTAGGCGATGATGTATGGCGCATCTTTGTCCTCAATTTGCACATAATGGCTAAAGTGCGGATCTTTTAGCGTGCTGTTGATAACGCCATCTGGAGTCAGCATTTTGTCATTAACCTGCAAGACAAAGTTGCCGGTGGTTTCGGTGCTTTTCACGATGGAGCTGACAAAACGAAGGTCGGCGGTCGCTAAAATGTTGCCTTCCTCAAAGCGTACAACAGTGGTGATGATCGGTACGCCGGATAATACGGGAGATTTGGTGATGCGTACCTCGTTATTCACCAGGTGCGACGCAGTGATTTTTTTACCTTTATTGTAGAGTAGCGACGAGCAGTAAACTTGGTTGCCACGCATGAGGTTTACCACTAATACGTGCATTGTTTCATTAGGCAGCGCGTTGAGTTTTTTCTCTAGCTCGCTAGTGCAAGCTTGTCCTAACCAGGGCCGAGCCTCCTGAATGGCTAAACGCGTATCCGCCAGCAAGCCTTCAATCTCTTCGCGAACTTCTTCCGCTTCGCTTTGAATATAGCGATGAATGCTGCGTTGCTCCAACTGGATAACCATAAGGGAGGAGATAATCATCATGGCGATGAAAATCAGGAAGGCGTTAATTCGTATCTTTTTTTTACTGCCGATTAATTTTGTGTAGTTCGCTTTTTTCACTTTCGGTTTTGCCATAATTATCACCAATCAGGACAATGCACTCTTTATATTATTGTTGCGCAGAGGTTTAGTTTCTCTGGCAATTCTGAACATCACTACTTTCGATACGAGGATATTTTTATTAGCCAATATGCTGAAGCGAAGCAGTAACTGACGGATTGCATTTCTTTTTTAGTTAAGCCTGTTTTGGTTTTGTTAATCATCAAGCTTAGAGATACGACATTTGATAACGCCAATATTTAGTCTTTTTCCTTGCAATACAGGAACAAAGGATTAACACGTGGACGTTTTTTTGTTGGATGAGAATATTACAATCCGGCGCTTTAATTGTCAAAGACGATTGAATTAACAAACATCGATCGATGAAATCGATCGAATAAATACAGGGGTGAACGCCAGATGCCATCGATCGATATTCGACCATTGATTGGTTAAAACGATCGTTAAAAGATAATAAAATGATAATATTCTTTTATAAACATAGGGTTATCGATGTGGTTAAATTGTTTATCTATCGAGATAATCCGATTAACAATTCTAAACATTAAAAATATAAAGTATTAAATGGAAGCCATTGCTTATTTTCATGTCGTGATTGTCACCTTGTAAATTTAATTACAAAAGAGGATGCAGTATTTCCTTTGCTGCGGCATGTTATTTTCCATGTACGGGAAATATAATTTCCTGTACTTTTGTTTGTAATATTTTTAAATAAAAAAGAGCCGCGTTACCAATAAGTCTAAAATAAATTATTGGCAACGCAGCTCTTGGCATGTGAATGAGAAAGTTACACTTTTACGCGCGAAATATACTCACCAAATGCCGTCAACTGACCTGCCAGATGATCCAGCGTACTCTGATCAACCACTTCACCGGTCTGCGGGTCTACTTTGTTTTGAATTACGCCACCCATAAACTCTGGCTTATTCATAACCATTGCATCGAGGAATACCAGAATTTGACGCAGATGATATTGGCAACGCGCGCCGCCAATTGCCCCCATGGAACTGGTCTGAATTAAAACCGGCTTACCTGCCAGCGGCTGATCCGGCAGTCGGGACAGCCAATCAATAGCGTTTTTCAGCCCACCAGGCACGGAATAGTTGTACTCCGGTGTCACGATAACGATGCCGTCCGCCTGGCGAATTTGCTCAGCCAGCGCTTCAACGCTGTGTGGGAATCCCTCTTCTTGCTGGAGGTCTGCATCATACAACGGGATATCGCCAATCGATGGGAGCGGAGAGATGCTCATGCCCGCCGGAGCCACTTTTGGCAAGCTGCGAGCCACCATACCGTTAAATGAACCTTTGCGCAGGCTTCCCAGTAACGTAACAACTTTCAACGCGTCAGACATGATTACTCCTTTGCATCATGATGGCTGTCTTTAAGCCAGGTCAGTTGAGTATAAGCGCTTTCTCTGCCGGTAAACTGGTGAACCTCATCAGCCGTGCCGACGGCTCATTTGCCCGTGCTTGTGCGTCGGGCAGGCTGCGCCATCCAGACTGACTATCAAACTCCCATACCTTCAGTTTTTCAATCGATGGTGACGCTGATAATGACCAAACCAATACATCTTCGGCGTCACAGAGTGCTTCAAGCTGAGCGATATTTGCTGAACGCAGGCGGCCTGAGCCGGGTAAGAGCTGGAGAGCTTGTGGTGAGTCGTTGTGAACGTCGCCGGTTATTTTGAGCACGCTTTGGCGCAGTGTAATCAGCTGAGCGCGAGCCTCATGCGGGTCGTTTTGGTTGTTAATCCATAGACTTTCGTTGCTGGTAAAACGGTAGTTTTCCATCATCGCCGCCTGCGGCGTGTTGCGCAGAACCTGTAGCAGCTCCATATCAAGGCCGCACCGGCCTTCAGTTGTTAGCGCGACGCCAACAATATTTCCGGCATAGGAAATAGAAAAATCAGGCAGTTGGCTATCTTTAAAATGCGGTTTGCCTTCTTTTTCCGTGATGATTTCCGGGAGTTCGCCGATGCCGTACAGCATAAAGAGCAGTTCGGCGAGCAGGGCGCGCGACGCCAGATAGCGAGTTCGGCGATAAGCCGGTAGCTGGCGCGCGATGTTGTGGCTGGCGGATGACAATCTGACGGACAGCAGATGCCCGTCCTTAAGGATCCCTCTTGCAAAGTGGGTCGCCATTTTTCGCTCCGTGATTAATGGACTGTGATAACTACAAGGGTAGCATTTACGCCAATTACGATCAGGTTTTACTGCGTAAAAACACAATTGAAAAGGGGAATTTCGAGACTTTTACACTTCACCCTAACTGAAACGCGTATTTCTTAAAAAATTTGATTCAGGAAACAGCAAGATATAAGGATTTAAGCGTATCGCGCAGCCAAATAATTTTGGGGTTGTGACTATTTCTTTTATGCCAAAGTAGCGTAAACGGAACCTGTAATTTTTCCCGTTGGGCAGCATCGAACGGCAGTGGGCGTGCCACTAACGGCAACTGATGGAGTTGGTTATAGTGCTGGCAATAGCGCGGCGCGGTCGCCAACATGCAGTGATCCGGCTGGGCTGCCATAAACAGCGATTGCTCGAATCCTGGCAGGCTGAGCGCAATATTTCGTTCGCGTCCCATCTCCTTGAGCACATCGTCCAATGCCCAGGTGTCGCTTTGTTCCCAACAAATACTAATGTGGGGATAGCGCAAAAAAGTCTCCAGATTCCACTCTTCCTGTAATGCAGGGTGATCTTCTCGTAGCCAAACCCAGGGGATATCGGTAAACAGCACCTCGTAATCAATCGATAGGGGTAACAGGCTCAGTAGCTCGCGTGAGCGCGGATGACTCTCGCGGCCAGTAAAACCGATATCGACCTCACCGCGAATAATCGCGTCCAGCGAGTCGTAGTCCCAATTGCGCACTTTGATAGTCGCTTGCGGATAACGCTGATAAATCTGCTGAGACAGCGCATTGAACATGATCATCACCAGCGGTGTTTCTGCCACTAGATCAAACTTCAGCCCGCGCGGCGACTGATGATGCGGCTTATCGAGCAACTGATTTCCCATCTGCATCCACTCCGCCAGGCTTTGCTCCATGCTCACCATCAGCGGCGTTGGCGTTAGCCCCAACGGCGTATTCACAAACAGCGGCTCGTCAAACCAGGCTCTCAGCTTTGACAGCGATTTACTGACCGCCGATGGCGTCACGTTCATCCGCTTGGCGGTTTTTGTCACGCTGCGCTCCTGCATCAGGAGCTGCAAACATAACAGTAAATTAAGATCGAGACTGGCGAGGGATTTCTTCATGTGCGGGCGCAGACCGGTTAGGAGCAACTGTGATAATCAGCAGGATACACACTATGCTACAACCAATCAGAATCCCGATCAGCATATTCAGCGCGTTAAGCCCCAGGATAGCCGCCAGCCAAATCCACAGCGATGACCCACAAACCTGAGCGATGCCCAGCGCGGAGCTGGCGACGCCTGCGCGCAGTGAAAATGGCCCCAACGCCTGGCTCATCGCGACTCCAAACCCAACCGAAAAACCGGCGCAAATTAACGTTAGGCCGAAAAGAGTGGCCGTATGCGTATTGGCGAGGGTGAGCACCACGCCTGCCGACAAGAACAGCACCTGTGAAGCCAGCATTAGTGTGCGGGGCTTAAACAGGCTCAGGGCAAACGGCGTAGAGAACGACACCGCCATACTGATACCCGCCGTCATCGCCATCGTGGTGGCGTATTCACCACGATCGAAGCCCATCATCTCCATCAACAAGACCGGCGAGGTATTCACAAACGTCAGGATAACCGACACGCTCAGCGTGGTAATAACCACGCGGCTAAGGAAAAAGCGGTTCAGCAGGGACTCGGCCGCCGGATGGCTGTGCGACGATAATGACGGCGTCGCCGGGCGGGTTTCTCGCAGAATAAATACTGACAGCAGGCACACCACAACCCCCATGCCTATCATGGTGTAGAACAGGCTCTGCCAGGGGTATTTGAGCATAATCAGATGCCCCATTACCGGAGCCAGCACCGGGACGATGCAGGTGATGCCATTGAGCAGCGACAGCACTTTTGCCCGACGGCGGTCGTCCAGCGTGTCGCGCAGAATCGCGAAGGCCACCACGTAACAGCAACCCGCGCCCACACCCTGGATAAAGCGGCCGACCAGGAACGGAGTCCCGCTGTGCGCCAACGAGCATAAGGTTGAGGCGAGGATAAAAATGATGGCCCCAACAATCGCGACCGGCTTGCGCCCGGACTGGTCTGCCACCTTGCCCGCAAACAGCATGGCGGTGGCCATCCCCGCTAGATAGACCGAAAAGGCGATATGCAGTTGCGCCTCGCTGGCCTGTAAATCGGCGGCAATACGCGGTAATCCCACCAGATACATATCAATACCGGCGGGATAAAGTAAAACCAGGGCAAAACTGCAAATCAGAAAACGTGTCATAGCCACCTCGTGAGGAATGTGGCGCTCAGCATAAAGGGGAGTGGGAAATGAGACGAGTTGCCATTTGGACAACTGTGATTTCCTGAAAGGAAATCGCCACGCCTATCAGGCGTGGCGAGGAGAGGTGCGTTACTTACCGATACAGAAGCTGGAGAAAATCCGCCCCAGCAGATCATCGGAGGTAAATTCTCCGGTGATTTCGCTTAATGCCTGCTGAGAAAGGCGCAGCTCTTCTGCCAGCAGTTCTCCGGCCCATGCGCCGAGCAGCTGTGCTTTACCCTGTTGCAGGTGCTCTGCGGCGTCAGACAGCGCTTGTAGGTGGCGACGACGCGCCAGGAAGCCGCCTTCCATATTGGTTTCAAAGCCCATGCTCTGTTTGAGATGGTTGCGCAGTACGTCAACGCCTTCGCCAGTACGCGCGGAGAGGCGCACCAGTGAGTGACCATTTACTTCACTTAGCCCCAGCGTTTCGCCGGTGATATCCGCTTTGTTACGCACCACCGTAATTGGCAGGTTTTGCGGTAGACGGGCGATAAAGTCCGGCCAAATCTCCGCCGGATCGGTCGCCTCGGTGGTGGTGCCATCGACCATAAACAGCACGCGGTCGGCCTGCTCAATTTCCTGCCAGGCACGTTCGATACCGATACGCTCAACTTCATCGTTGGCGTCGCGCAGCCCGGCGGTATCAATAATATGCAGTGGCATACCGTCGATATGAATATGCTCGCGCAGCACGTCACGGGTAGTTCCGGCGATATCGGTGACGATAGCCGCTTCACGGCCCGCCAGCGCGTTCAGCAGGCTCGATTTCCCTGCATTTGGGCGGCCAGCGATAACCACTTTCATCCCTTCGCGCAGCAAGCTGCCCTGACGCGCCTCAGCGCGTACCGCGTCGAGGTCTGCAATGACCTCGTTAAGCTGTGCTTCGATTTTGCCGTCGGAGAGGAAATCTATCTCTTCGTCCGGGAAATCGATAGCCGCTTCTACGTAGATGCGCAGGTGAGTGAGTGCTTCCACAAGGTGGTTAACGCGAGTGGAGAATGCGCCCTGGAGAGAGTTCAGCGCGGAGCGGGCGGCCTGTTCAGAGCTGGCATCAATCAGGTCAGCAATGGCTTCCGCCTGCGCCAGGTCGAGCTTATCGTTGAGGAACGCGCGTTCGGAAAACTCACCGGGATTAGCGATGCGCACGCCCGGCAGCGTCAAAATACGTTTGAGTAGCAGGTCGAGGATAACCGGCCCGCCGTGGCCTTGCAGCTCCAGCACGTCTTCACCGGTAAAGGAATTCGGGCCGGGGAACCACAGCGCAATCCCCTGATCCAGTGCGCTGCCATCGTTATCTTTAAACGGCAGATAATCGGCATATCGCGGCTTTGGCAGCTTGCCCAACACCGCTTGCGCGACGTCGCGCGCCTTCTGGCCTGAGATACGCAAAATGCCCACACCACCGCGTCCCGGTGGGGTTGCCTGGGCGACGATAGTGTCGTTATGGCTCATGGTTTGTCTCTACTGTATGGCAATAAAAAAAGGCGGTCATTCGACCGCCCTTTGATTTTAGTTCCGTTTGCCGGATGGCGGCTTCGCCTTATCCGGCTTACAACCGAATCAGGATTTTTTCTTCTCGCGGCTATGCAGGCCACGTTTTTCCAGACCACGGTAAATCAGCTGCTGCTGAATAATGGTTACCAGGTTGCTGACGATATAGTAAACCACCAGACCAGACGGGAACCACAGGAAGAACACCGTGAAGATGACCGGCATAAAGGTCATGATCTTCTGCTGCATCGGGTCGGTCACGGTAGTCGGCGACATCTTCTGAATGAAGAACATCGTTGCGCCCATGATGATCGGCAGGATGTAGTACGGGTCTTGTGCAGACAGGTCGTGGATCCACAGGATAAACGGCGCATGACGCAGTTCAACCGAGGCGCTCAGCATGTAGTACAGCGCAAGGAAGATTGGCATCTGGATGATCAGCGGGAAGCAGCCACCCAGTGGGTTAACCTTCTCAGCTTTATACAGAGCCATCATTTCCTGGCTTTGACGCTGTTTGTCATCGCCCAGACGCTCGCGCATTGCCTGAATTTTAGGCTGCAACATACGCATTTTCGCCATGGAGGTGTACTGCGCTTTGGTCAGCGGGTACATGATGCCACGAACGATAAAGGTGATAACGATGATGGAGAAGCCCCAGTTACCCAGGAAGCTATGAATCCATTTCAGCAGTTTGAACAGCGGCTGAGAAATGAACCACAACCAACCGTAGTCTACGGTCAAATCCAGGTGTGGCGCAACGGCCGCCATTTTGTCCTGAATGGCTGGGCCAACCCACAGTACGCTGTCCAGCTTATCAACCTGGCCTGGCTGTACCAGAACTGGCTGAGATTTGTAGCCGATAGCCACAATGCCGTCACCGAGGTTCTTGGTATAGAAGTTGTTAGTCCCGTTGTCGTGTGGAACCCATGCCGTTGTGAAGTACTGCTGCAACATGGCAACCCAACCGTTTTTAGTATCAACGTTCAGGTTTTCGTTATCGACGATGGTATCGAATTTGTATTTTTCGTATTTCGAATCGGAGGTTGAATACGCAGCACCACGGAAAGTGTGCATGGTAGACAGGCCACCGGTTTGAGTATCACGATTTGTTGGCAGTGCGGCAGTTTGCTTCAACTGACCGAAGGTGGAGATTTCCAGTGGTTTTTCACTGGCGTTCTTCACGTTGTAAGCCACGTTCACCGCATAATCACCGCGTTTCAGGGTGAAGGTTTTGGTGAATTCGTTGCCTGCTTTATCGGTAAAGGTCAGCGGAACGACGATTTCGTTCTGGCCGTCAGCCAGTACAAACGCATCTTTATCAGCGTTATACAGCGGACGCGGGCCGTTAGCCGGGTTATCCGGGCCATCACGACCGGTTAAACCGCTCTGTGCCTGATAGGTAAACTGTGGCGTGGTTTCCAGTAACTGGAACGGTTCGGTAGAGTTCAACGCTTTCGGGTAAGCCGGAAGCAGTGCCTGCTCAATATCGCCACCACGGGTGTTGATAGTCAGCTCAAGCACATCAGTTTTAACCGTAATCAGTTTTCCTTGGCCACTGGCCGGTACGCCCTGGTCGGCGGCGCTACCCGCTGCTGTGGTCGTAGTCTGCGTGGTCTGCTGCTGGGTCTGAGGATTTTTGTCCTGCTCCCAAGCTTGCCAGATCATGAAAGACACGAACAACAAAGCGATGACAAGAAGATTGCGTTGCGAATCCATCGTTAGTGTTCTCTGGTATCAAATGGTCCGGGCGGGACGGGATCGTCACCACCAGGGTGTAAAGGGTGGCATTTTAATACGCGTTTCACTGTCAACCAACAGCCTTTTATCACTCCAAACCTGCGCAATGCCTCAATTCCGTATTGAGAACAGGTTGGAGTGAAACGGCAATGCGGCCCGAGTAGCGGGCTAATCAGGCGCTGATAGACCCGAATAAGGCCTATCAGGAGCCGTGAGCCAGGCGACAATGGCGACGCCATAATTTTTCCAACGCTTCCGAGAGAGCACGGTTATCGAGGTCGGCAACCCCTTTCTTCGCCACCACCACGAAATCCATTGGTGGAAGTTCATGCTGACGTAAACGGAAACTTTCACGCGTCAGACGTTTAATCCGATTGCGTTCATGTGCGCGTTTAACGTTTTTCTTGGCGACAGTAAGACCGATACGGGGATGCCCCAGCGAATTCAGGCGGCCGAGGATGGTGATTTGCGGCGTGCCAGCCCGTTGTGGCTGCTGGAAGACGAATGTGAAATGATTGGGAGTTAACAAACGTAACTCCCTGGGAAATGCTAGCTTAACCACTCGACGGGTTAGCTTTATTACTTGGAAACGGTCAGACGAGAGCGGCCTTTAGCACGACGACGTGCCAGAACCTGACGACCATTTTTAGTAGCCATACGAGCACGGAAGCCGTGAGAACGGTTGCGCTTCAGTACAGACGGTTGAAAAGTGCGTTTCATGGCGATTTCTACCTAAACTTGAATAAATTCAATGGCTTTATTGGATATCCGAACGAAAATTGAACGACGGACGCCGAAGCCATGGGTGATTAAAGAGGCCGGATTGTAATAATTGTACACTCCGGAGTCAATTCTCTTTCCTTATTTACCGCGTAAAAAACCACGTTTCGGCGCAGTTTTTTGCCCGCTAAATGAGCAGCGTCCCTCACTGAAATTCGAGCGGTACAACGCCGGGTGGAGGATTATACGGCCTGCCCACTAAAGAGCAAGGATCATCCTGGATCTTTGTGAGATCATTTAAGCAGAAATTTGTCACTAGTCATTAATTTTTCCAATATGCGAAGGAAATCCTGCCTTCTCTCCATCGGGATCGTTTACACTTAGCGCTTCTGGATCCGCCCTGTGGATAAATCGGGAAGAATCTGTGAGAAACAGAAGATCTCTGGCGCAGTTTACGCTATGATCCTCGGCCCGATCGCGATCGGTGGATCGTAAAGGGGAAAGACGCGCCGTTTCAGCATTGAGTCTGGGGATGGCCGTCAAAAACCGCAGATAGCGGTTCGCACGTCACCCGCTTGCATCGGGTCTTTTCGACGTGTGCCAAAAATCACGAATTTTTAATCTTATACACAGCATCATTCGGGCTGCATTTGCGCAGCAACTGAATGAATCCCCGACAGTATTGTGCTGACGGAAGGATCTTCAGAGGTAGCCTACAGGTTTGCCTGGAGGATGATG